>NZ_NKYF01000025.1 GCF_002262885.1 Pseudonocardia sp. MH-G8
CTCCAGCGCCGATGGTACTGCACTCGTTAGGGTGTGGGAGAGTAGGTCGCCGCCGACATTTAACATTTCAAATGAGCCCCGCCTTCTGGCGGGGCTCATTTGTTTTTGTGGCTGTTGGCGCCTCAGCGCAGCGACGCGTCCAGCTGGCGGATCAGTTCTCCGACGCGGCCTCCGCCACGCGGGGCGTCGGGGTAGCGCCTCAGGACGTCCACCACGACGGCGTGCGCGAGGAGCTGCGACTGCGCGATGTGGTGGGCACCGACGGCAGGATCGCCCCCGGCGGAGAGCTCGAACGCGCGCGCGGCATGAGCGGCGGAACCGAGGATGTGCTTCACCTGGGTCGCCTTCGCCAGCGGGTGGAGGAACGCGGCGCTGGCCGCGGCGAGGGCGGCTCGCGCCGCGTCGCTCGCCGCAGCCTGTCCTGCATCGCGGGTCTCCTGCGCCGCCCGGTGCGCGGCCCATGCGCTGTCGCGTATGGCCTTGACGCGCCTGCCGCTGTCGGCGAAAGCCTGTGCCGCGTCGATCGCGTCCCGGGCGCGCCGGTCGTCGGGACGTTCACCCTCGAAGATCACCAGGGCCGGCCGGGCGCACGCCACGGCGTAGCCGGCCACGTCCCGGAGTTCGGACGTGCTGAGCTCGATCGTCGTGGTGTCATCAGCCACAACGCCATCCTCGCGCGCAGGAGCGCGTCAGGGAACCAGGAGCGGAACTCTGTGCCGGAAGGGAGTTCTGTGCGGTCGGCGTCGGGGACCTCGAGAAGGCCAAGGACCTGCAGCGCAGGCTGGTGCAGACCGCCACCGCGTGCCGGTGTGGTGCGCTCCCGGCGGGTTGTCACGCCGCGCTGGAACTCGCGGAGCCGAGCGGCCCGCACCGTGCCATTGCGCCAGGAGCTGGTGGCGCAGCTGCGGCCGGCCGCGAGGCGTCGTGTTCCCAGCACAGGGGTTGAACGAATGCCGAGGCCGGCGCCTGCGCTCCTCCGTCGCGAGCAGCACCGCCGGCTGTGATCGTCAGCTCGGTGCAGCGCGGCGGTCGTGCCCGCACCGCGGGCACTGCATCGATCACGGGCACATGGTGGTGCGGTCGATCGTCGATCACGACTTCGCCCGTGATCGCCGCTGCGGGGCGGGACGCGGAGCGCGGTGATCGATCTGATCAGTACCTGGGTGCTGCCGCTGCGACGGTGGCGTACTTGTCGGGGTGATCAGGGCTGATGATCGGTTCGAGAAGCGCGTGGATGCTGTCGCGACGGCGTCAGGTGCCTCTCGCAGCGATCACCGTCTGGCATCTGCGGCCCGACTCGCGGCTGCCCTCGATCGCGTCGGAATCGCACCGAAACGGCGATCACCTGGCGCTGCAGCCCGCGGTCCCGTGCGGGGACCACCGGCGGCTCGGTGTGCGCTGCGGATCGCGGGCCGAGGTCGCGAGCGACCACCGGCCCTTGGCCCCGGGACTGCGCGAGGCGGCCTACAGGTCCCGCGAAACGATGTCCGCAGTGTGAGCGTGGCGCTACCGTGCTCCTCGTGCGAGGGGTGAGGGGCGTGGTGCTGGCCGTGGTGCTGGCTGTGCTGACATCCGCATGCGCCGTCGGCGGCTCCCCGTCGCCGCCTTCCGCGCCGGAAGGCTCGCCGGGCGGGGGGATCGAACTGCCGGCGCGGCCGCGGGAGGTGCGGCTGGACGGGGTGGACCCGTGTTCGTTGCTGACGGAGCAGCAGCGGGTGGAGCTGGGGTTGGACGGCCGGCCGGTGTCTACACGGGATCGGGTGGGCCTGTACGAAGGGACCGAGGTTCCGCTGTGCACGGTGCGCGGGTTCGAGCCCCGCGCAGTGACGGTCGGGGTGAGCCTGGTGGGGTCCGTGGGGATCGAGCGGTTCACCTCCGGTGAATTGGCAACAGACCTCCAGCAGGTGACGGTCCAGGGTTTTCCCGCGGTGGTGGCGGTGCCGACGAGGTTCACGGACTACTGCACTGTGATCGTGGACGTCGCGGCTGGCCAGCTCCTTGATGTGCAGTATGGGACTGGCGGTCAGCAGCCCCCGATCCCCCAGATGCAGCTGTGCCGGGATGCGGAAACCGTCGCGGGAGCAGCGATGATGACCTTGCTCAACTCATGAACACGCTCCGCGAGTAGCAGCGACGTTCACGATCGCACACATTCGTGCTCGTCTGGCCCCTGAATCGCCTTAGCGGGCCTAACGTCGGCTTGACGCCGTCGCGGACCGAGGAGTGTGCATGCCCGGACAGTTCCCGCCCGCCGCCCTGCGGATCGAGCCGTCCGCGATTCCGGCGGTCCGCGCAGCATTCGACGAATCCCTCACCGAGCTGAGCCGGCATCTGGTTCGGCTGCGCCAGGAGGCCTACATCCGGGAGCCGTGGCTCGGCGACCCCGTGAGCGCCGAAGTCGTGGGTGCCTACAACTCCCGTGTGATGGACGCGCATGACGGGCCGTACGCGGCGATGGTGGCGCTGGAGGCCGAGCTGCTCAAGATCCGCGAGTCGCTGAAGCTGATGGAGGACCACTACCGCCGCACGGAGGGCGAGAACGCGGCGCTGTGGGGGCGGCTGTGAGCAGCCAGGGCCGCCGTGGCTCGGCAGCCGCCGGGGCGCACGGCTTGTGGATAACTCCCGCCGGACCGTCCGGCACCGTCGGTGTGCCGGAGCACCGTCGGCGGTATGACGAACATCTTCGATGACCTGCCCTGGCACGAGTACGACGAGCTGGACGATCTCGAGTGCGAGCAGCCCGGGCTGAGCCTCTCGCTGGAACAGCTGGTGGGCCTGGCCAAGGCGCTCGAGTCGGCGCTGCGCTCCTGTGACGGCACCCTGCGCGTCGCCCAGGAATGGGCGCGGGGTGCCGAGGTCGGCTGGCCGCAGTTGCGGCACGAGCTGGAGGAGAACGGCGGCTTCTGCGACTGCGAGGTCGTGCTCAACGTCTTGGGCGGCGACTTCGACCGGATCTTCGACGACGACGGCGCGGGTCCGGACTGACCGCGTCGGGCCGGACCAACGGCCGGGACCTCGAGGGGGTGGTCAGTTCTCGTCGAGCAGGCGGGTCAGGAAGTCTCCCGCCTCCCGGGCTGCGCGCTCCACGTCCTGCGCCGCGATCGCCTCCACCAGCCCGTCGTGGGAGATCTCGTCCTGCTTGTCCAGGCCGGCGGGCATGGTGGTGGCCACGCTGCGGGCCACCACCTCGGCCACCCCGCGGTAGAGCTCGGTCAGCAGGTCGTTGTGGGCGCTGCGCACCACCACGAGGTGGAAGGCGGTGTCGGTGTGCACGGCGCGTTCCACGTCCTGGTCCCGTACGGCGGCGTTGCGCTCGGCGAGGGCGTTGTGCAGGGCGGTGAGGTCGTCGGCGGTGCGGCGGACGGCGGCCAGGCGGGCGGCGTCGACCTCCAGCACGCGGCGCACCTCCAGCGCGTCGCGGAGCTCGCTGCCGCACAGCTTGCGCAGCGCCCCGGAGAGCTCGGTGGTGGCGCGCACGAACGTGCCGTCGCCCTGGCGGACCTCCAGCAGGCCGGCGTGGGCGAGCGCGCGCACCGCCTCGCGGACGGTGTTGCGGCCGACGTCGAGGGCCGTGGCGAGTTCCGTCTCAGGCGGGATGCGGCCGCCGACGGGCCACTCCCCGGACACGATCGTGGCCTGCAGCTGGTCGATGGCCTGCTCGACCAGTCCGGCGCGGCGAGGTGTGATCAGAGGCACCGACGCATCCCATCATCCGAACATCCTATGTATGGGATCATAGCTGAAATGGGGATGGAGCGGGTGACGTCGGCGCGCACCGACACGGAGGCCTTGGTCGATATCGGCGCTGCGGAGACGGTGCAGCGAGCCCGACACACCGCCCTGCTCGGCACGCCGCTGCTGGTCGTCGGCGTCGCGCTGGCCGCCATGAACCTGCGCCCCGCGGTCACCAGCATGGCCGCGATGCTCGGCGAGGTGCGGGCGGACCTCGGCGCGTCGGCCATCTGGGCCAGCACGCTCACCGCCGTCCCCACGCTGTGCTTCGGGCTGGCGGCGATCGCCGCGCCCGCGATCGGGCGCCGGTTCGGCATGGCGCGTGCGGTCGGGCTGTCGCTGGTCGTGCTCACCGGCGGGCTGCTGCTGCGGGTGCTGGACGGGCCGTGGGTCGTGCTCGGCGGCACGTTCATCGCCGCTGCCGGGATCGCCATCGGCAACGTGCTCATCCCGGTGGTGGTCAAGGAGTCGTTCCCGGGGCAGGTCGGGCGCGTCACCGGGATCTACACGGCGGCGCTGGCCGCCGGCGGTGGGATCGGCGCCGCGTTGACGCCGCCGCTGGAGCAGCTGTTCGGCGGCTGGCGGGCGGCAGTGGCGGCGTGGGCGGTGCTGTCGCTGGCCGCGCTGGTGGTCTGGTGGCGCGCCGCGCGCCACGAACCGGCAGGGGTGACGGTCGGGGATGCTCCGCCCCCTCGTCGCAACCTCATGCGTAGTCCGCTGGCCTGGGCCGTCACCGGGTTCTTCGGTCTTCAAGCGCTGTTCGCCTACGTCACGATGGGCTGGTTGGCCGAGCTTTTCGTCAGCGAAGGCATCGCCCGCACCGAGGCCGGGCTGATGCTCGCGGTGATCAGCCTCATCGGCATCCCGATCAGCCTGGTCCTGCCGCCCATCGCGCTGGCCCGGCGCTCGCAGTCGGGGTGGATCAGCGGGCTGGCCACCGTCAGTCTGCTGGGCGTGTTCGGGCTGCTCATCGCCCCGACCGCGGCGCCATGGGCGTGGACGCTCCTGCTCGGCGTCGGCATGGGGGTGTTCCCGCTGGGGCTCGGGGTGATCGCGCTGCGCACCCGCACCGCCGCCGACACCGCAGGCCTCTCCGCGATGGCCCAGAGCATCGGCTACCTGATCAGCTCGGTCGGTCCGTTCCTGTTCGGCGTGCTGCACGGCACCACCGGCGGTTGGGCGGTCTCCCTGTGGATGCTGGTCGTGGTGTTGCTGCTCGAGATCGTCCTGGGCTGGATCGTCGGCCGGCCGCGGTACGTCTGACGGGTGGCGCGATCGCGCCCGCCGAATGCACTTGACCTGTAGCCGGGTCGAACTCGGAAGCTGGAGTCATGACGCATTCCCAGAGCCCTCCGCGTGCGGGGGCGCGGCAGTGGCTCGGCCTGGCCGTGCTCGCGCTTCCCCTGCTGGTCCTCGCGCTCGACGTGAGCGTGCTGTACCTGGCTGCACCCGCGTTGACGGCCGACCTGCAACCGAGCGCGACGCAGCAGCTCTGGATCCTCGACGTCTACGGCTTCCTCATCGCCGGCTTCCTGGTCACGATGGGGTCGATCGGCGACCGCATCGGGCGTCGCAGGCTGCTGCTCATCGGTGGTGCGGCGTTCGCCGTCGCGTCCGTGGTGGCGGCGTACGCGCCGACCGCCGAGACGCTGATCGCCGCCCGCGCGCTGCTGGGGATCGCCGGGGCCACCCTCATGCCCTCGACGCTGGCGCTGATCAGCACGATGTTCCGCGATCCCGCTCAGCGCACCACCGCGATCGCCGTCTGGATGACGATGTTCTCCGCCGGGGTGGCGCTCGGCCCGATCGTGGGCGGGCTGCTGCTCGCCAACTACTGGTGGGGATCGGTGTTCCTGCTCGGCGTCCCGGTGATGCTGGCGCTGCTCGTGCTCGGGCCGGTCCTGCTGCCCGAGCACCGCGACCCGGCGGGGGTGCGCGGCGTCGACGTGGCGAGCATCGCGCTCTCGCTCGCGGCGATGCTGCCGCTGGCGTACGGGGTCAAGGAGACCGCGGCGCACGGGCTCGGGTTCGTGCCGTCGCTGGCCGTCGCGGTGGGCCTGGGCGCGGGGTGGGCGTTCGTGCGTCGCCAGCGGCGGATGCCCGACCCGATGCTCGACGTGGCGCTGTTCGCCCGGCGCGAGTTCGTCGCGGCCGTGAGCCTCATCCTGCTCGGGCTGCTGGCGCTCAACGGGCTGTTCTACCTGCTCCCGCAGTTCCTGCAACTCGTGAGCGGCGTGGACGCGCTGGAGGCGGGGCTGTGGATGCTCCCCGTCGCGGCGGCCACCGTGGTGGGCTCGCTGCTGACGCCGCGCCTGGCCCAGCGGGTCGGGCGCACCCGGCTGCTCGCCGCTGCCGCTGCCGTGTCGCTCCTGGGGTGCATCGCGATCACGCGGGTCGGCGCGGACGTGTCGCCCGCGGTGCTGGTCGGGCTGGTGGCGGTGACGGTCCTGGGCGTCGTGCCGACCGGGGTGCTGGGCACGGACCTGGTCCTGGGATCGGTGCCGCCCGAGCGTGCCGGCTCGGCGTCGGCGGTGTCGGAGACGGCCGGCGAGCTGGGAGTCGCGCTGGGGGTGGCGGCCGCGGGATCCGTGGTGACGGCCGTGTACGGCGCCCGGCTCGCGGCGGAGCTGCCGGCGGGCGTGCCGGCGGCGGCCCAGGAGGGGTTGGCCCCGGCGCTCCTCGCCGCGGAGTCGCTGCCCGCGCCCGCGGGGGCGGAGCTCGCCGAGGCCGCCCGCACGGCGTTCACCGCGGCGTTCGGCGCCGTGGGCTGGTACGGCGCGGCGGTGCTGGCGTTGGTCGTGGTCCTGACCCTCACCGTGCTGCGCGAGCGTCCCGCGCTGCGGTGACGGCCGCCGCGCGAGGTCAGGGCCAGGTGCGCAGGGCGGCGCGCGCGAAGGCGATCCCCTCCGGCGTGGGTCGCCGGTCCCTGCCGTGTGGCCCCAGCGTGCCCAGCCGGTCGCGCACGCTCCACGTGACCGGCGGTGATCCCGCTGATCGGGCTGCCCTCGGCTGGCAGGACGGGGGAGGCGTGGTTCTCGCACGCGTCCCGGGACGTCACGGGCATCCGCTCGGTGATGTGCAGCAACAAGCCGGGGGGAACGGTCTCGAAGCCGTACATCCGCGCGACCTCGGCACGCGCTTCGGCGTGGCGGGGGAGCCCCGGGTCGGTGGCCGCGCAGAACAGCTCGTAGCCGTGGACGCGGCCGCAGTCCTCCGGCGGGCCTCGCCATCGGTGCGCCGGAGTGGGGCTGTGCGCCCGAACGCTTACCTGCCAGGTCATCGACTCCGATACGCCCGGGCGTCATGATCGTCGGTGTACGGAAGCCGCACGACCGGAAGGGACACCATGCCCACCTACGTCATCGCCCACCTGCGGGATGCCGCCCCGCACCCGGATGTCGCCGAGTACATCGAGCGCATCACCGCCACGTTCGCACCGCACGGCGGCCGCTTCCTCGTGCACGCCACGCAGCACGAGGTGAAGGAGGGCGCCTGGCCCGGGAACGTCGTGATGATCGGCTTCCCCGGGCCGGCCGAGGCGCAGGCCTGGTGGAACTCTCCCGAGTACCAGGAGATCGCGCCGCTGCGCTCGCGGCACGTCGACGGCGACATCATCGTGGTCGACGGCGTGCCCGAGGGCTACGACCCGGCTCGCACCGCGGCCGCCATGCGCGAGGCCCTGCCTGCCGGGTAGCTCACATCCGAGGTAGGTGGCCTCACGCGCCTGCGGGCGGTCAGGAGGACGGCGGCCCCGCAGCCACGGTAGGAGGCGTCGCGGTCGGGGATTCGCCGCCGGATTCGTCGGCGTACACCATGAGCGTGGAGCCGCCGATGGCCAGGACGATGCCGATGAACCCGTAGATCGACGGCAGGGTCTGGTACACGGCGAGCGACAGCACGATGGTGAGCACGGGTGCGAGCGCGTTGGTCACCGGCGCGACGATGGCGGCCTTGCCGCGGGACAGCGCCATGACGAGGAACAGCGCGCCGACGGCGTTGAGCAGCTGGGTGCCCAGCGTCAGGGCGGGGGCCTGCCAGGGGGCGTCGCCGGGGAAGCCACCCATCATGACCAAGGCGACGGGGATGAGCAGCAGGCCGCTGACCGTCATCCAGGCGAACGTCGTCGCGTCGTTCACGCCGACGGTGGCGGCCTTCTTCATGAAGAAGGCCTGGACACCCCAGGCGATCATGACGATCAGGGCCAGGATCAGCCACGGGCCGCTCCCGGTGTCACCGGACCCGCTGCTGACGCTGAACAGGACGATGGACGCCAGTGCGGCGACCACGCCGACGGTGGCCAGTGTGCGGATGCGTTCGCGCAGGATGAGCACGGCCATCAGCACGGTGATGGCGGGGGAGATCGCGATGAGCGGGAAGATCAGGTAGGCCGGCCCGATCGTGAGGGCCTGGAACAAGACGAGCTGGCCACCGGCACCCGTGAGGCCGACGATCAGGCCGTACCCGGCCGCGATCGGGCGCCGGTCGAGCTTGTGGCCGCGCATCGCGAAGTAGGCGGGGATGAGCATGGTGATCGCCCACAGGATGTAGACCATCTCGTCGGGGTAGTCGTACAGCGTGGTCGGCGCGCTCGAGAACGCTCCCCAGACGCCCCAGAACAGCACCAGGAGCCCGGCGTAGGGGATCCAGCGGCGGTCACTCATGACTTCCTCCTTGAAGCACGGTGGTTGCGTATGCCTGCAGCCCGTCGACGGCCTCGGGGCTCAGCGGGCGGCCGGCGAGCCGCGCCGCGTACAGCGCGGCGCCCAGGACCGGGGGCAGGAGCGGGTCGCGCAGGTCGACCGGCGTGTCGAGGAGGTGCTCGCGGAAGGCGGCGCGCACCTCCTCGGACGTGAAGACCCCGCCCGACCACGACACGGGGACGACGTCACCGGGCGCGTAGCCGAGCCGGGCGACGGTGGCCGTCACCAGGTCGGCCAGCGCGCGTCCGGCCTCGCGGAGGATGCGCGCACAGGCGTCGTCGCCGTCGGCGGCGGCCGCGGTGATCACGTGCGCCAGTGCTGCCACCCGTGCCCGGTCGCCCCGCCAGCGGTTCACGACGACGTCGACGAGGTCCAGGTCGGTGGCGAGCTGCAGGTGGGTGGCCATGCGCTCGCGCAACGGGCCCGCGGGCAGCCGGCCGTCGGACATCTTCGCGAACGCCCCCAGCCCGCGGATCGCGATCCAGTAGGCCGACCCCTCGTCGTCGAACAGCTCGCCCCAGCCGCCGACGCGCAGCCCACGGCCGTCGTGCTCGCCGTAGGTCATGGACCCGGTGCCGGCGATCACGTTGACGCCGTCGACGGCGCCCAGCGACCCCGCCCACGCGGCGACCATGTCGTTGTCGCAGCCGTAGCGCTGGTGGCCGAGGACGCGGCCGGGGATCGCGTCCAACGTCTCGACGTCGCTGCTGACCTCGCCGTAGCCGGGCAGCGCGACGAACGCGTGGCTGATCTGTTCCGGCGGCACGTCCGCGTGGCCGCAGACGGCACCGATGCCGCTGCGCAGCACGTCCTCGACGAGGTCGATGCTCTGTCCGAGGTAGTAGGAGCTGGGAGCCAGCGCGGTGGCCAGGAGCCTGCCGTCGCCGGTCAGCAGCGCGAACGCGGTCTTGGTGCCGCCGCCGTCGACGCCCAGGAACACGCCGGGGCCCCTCGGGTCACTGATCGAGCTCATGGATGGTGACTCCCTCCACGACCCGGTTCACCCCGCCCGCCGGGAACGGGCTGTCGGGATCGAGGCCCAGCGCGAGCGACTGCGCCAGCGCGATGTGTTGTGCCGCCAGTACGAGCACCGGCGCCACCGTGGCGTCGGGCAGGTGGCCCAGCGCCGGGAACGACCAGGTCTCCTCCTCGGCGTCGTCGCGGCAGCCGATGGAGACCACGCGCCCTGCGGGCATGGCCTGCTGCAGCTCACGGACGATGTCGAGGTCGTAGCGGCGCGTGTAGGGGTCGTTGGACAGGTAGACGAGCGCGACCGTGGTGTCGGTGAGCACCGACTTGGGGCCGTGCCGGAACCCCAGCGACGAGTCGGCGAAGCTCACGACCCGCCCGGCGGTCAGCTCGAGCAGCTTGAGCGCGGACTCCCGGGCCAGGCCGGTCAAGGCGCCGCTGCCGAGGTAGACGAACCGGTCGGGGCGTTCGTCGACCACCTCACGGGCCCACTTCTCGAGGTCGGGCAGCGCGGCCGCGGCGGCGTCCGCCAGCCGGGCGACGTCGTGGCACCCGCCCAGGACAGTCAGCGCGGCCAGCATCATGCTGGTGACGCTGGAGGTCATCGCGAAGCCCTGGTCGTTGGTGCCCGGTGGCATCAGCAGCGCGAGGCTGCGACGGTTGCCCTGCCCGGCCGGTCCGCTCAAGCTCCGGTACAGGCGGCCGTCGGGGTTGCAGGTCAGGACCAGGTGCCGGCAGTCGGTCACCAGCTCGTCGGCGAGCCGGACCGCGGCCAGCGACTCGGGGCTGTCGCCGGAGCGGGCGAAGGAGACCAGCAGCGTCGGCACGTCCTCGGCGAGGTGCTCGCGGGGGTTGCTCACCAGGTCGGTGGTGGCCACGGCGTCGACGCGGCGACGAAGTGCCCGCGTGAGCCCGGGGCCGACGATCTGGCCCGCGAACGCGGACGTGCCGGCACCGGTGAGCACGATCCGCAGGTCGTCGCGGGCGAGCAGCGGCGTGAGGAAGCCGTCGATCTGCCGCCGCTGGGCGCTCAGGGATCCGGCGAGCTCGCGCCACACGACCGGCTGCTGGGCGATCTCCCGCGCGGTCCACAGCCCGCCCGCGCCGTCGACGCTCCGGCGGGTCACGCGGAGGCTCCTTCCGCACCACAGGCGTACGCGTAGTCGCGCAGCACGTCGCGGACGTGGTCGACCACGAGGGCGCGCGCGTTGCCGGGCAGCTCGCCTGTGCGGACCCGGCGGTACTGCTCGGGCAGGTGCTCGCTGAGCACGGGGAGCGGGATCCCGGCGTCGTCGAGGTTGAGGAACAGGCGCTCCACCGCGGAGAACACCGCCGGGTGCGGCCAGTAGTAGCGCGACCGGTCGCTGTAGCTGTAGCGACGCGCCAGCCGCTGCTGGTCGGGATCCCCGTCGTAGTAGCCCGCCCACCACGTGGGGTCGGCCAGCATGGCGGCCTCGACGGCGTTCACCAGGTCGGAACGGTCCGCCTCGCCGATGAGCTCGTCCTCGATCGCGGCCAGCGCGAACAGCGCCTCCCGCAGCGCGAACGTCAACCCCGGACCCACCTTGAGTACCGCCCAGTGGTCGCGCACCAGTTCGGCCAGCGCGGTCCGGGTCTGGTAGTCGGTGGAGTGCGCCTCGAACACGAGACCAGGGTGTTCGGTGACGACCTCACTCAGCTGCCGCGCGGCATCCGGCTCGTAGTCGACGACCCGGAGGTGGTCGAACTCGACGCCCGGCTGCACCACGAGCGCGATCACCCGCTCCCACGCCTCGTCGAGGCCGGCTTCGGCGAACGCGGCCCGGTGCTCGGCCACGGTGGTGCGTGCGGCGTCCGGCGCCGTCGGGGTGAGTGCGTCGATGGTCTCCTGCGCGCCGCCGGGGACCGGGACCTCCGTGCCGATCACGTAGACGAGGTCCGCGCGCTGCTCCAGCTCGCCGGCGGCCTTCTCGGCCACGCGCGCCAGCCGGGCGGCGCGTGCCGCGACGAGGGTGCCCGGCAGCGGGACCGGGTCGCCGGCGCACACCATGCTGCAGTCGAGGTGGATCTTGGCGAAGCCCGCGCGGACGTAGGCGGTGACCAGCGCGTCGGCGCGGTCCATCGCCTCGGCGGGCCCGAGGTCGCGCCACCTGTTCGGCCCCAGGTGGTCTCCGCCGAGCACCACCTGGGCGCGGGGCAGTTCCGCCTGGTCGGCGATCCGGTACACGAGTGCGGCGAAGTCGTCGGGCTGCATGCCAGTGTAACCGCCGTACTGGTCCACCTGGTTGGACGTCGCCTCCACCAGCAGCAGGCCTCCGTCGGACCTGGCCTGCGATGCGGCGGCTTCGACGACCAGCGGATGCGCCGAACAGACGGACGTGACTCCGACCGGCTCGCCGCAGCGGTGCCGGATCAGGTGGTCGCGGAGCACCTGCGCAGGACGTGGGCTGGTGGGGATACGGGCCTCGGGCACGTCGCGAGACAGTAAGCACGCCAAAACTGGTCTGCAATCAGATCGATACTGGTAGCATACCGGTATGCCTGGCCTGCGCCCCTTGGAGCTCGCCCGCGGAGCGCTCGATCCGGAATCGGTCCCCCGGTACGAGCGCGTGGCCGAACAGCTGTGGGAGGAGCTTCGCGCCGGCGGTGCCCGCAGCGGTGACCGCCTCCCCTCCGAGCGGACCCTCACCGAGCGCTACGAGGTCTCCCGGGTGACGCTGCGCTCGGCGCTGTCGCTGCTCGCCGAGCGGGGCGCGGTTCAGGCCGCACCCTCCCGCGGCTGGTTCGTCGCCGGTGAGGTGGCGACCGCGACCGCCACCTCGCACGTCGAGGGCTTCGCCGACTACGCCCGCAAACATCGCATCCCGATCAGCAGCGAGGTGCTGCTGTCCCGCGTCCGCCCGTGCACGGTTCGGGAGGCACAACGGTTGCGCCTCGCCCCCGGCGCGGACCTCTTCGAGATGCGGCGGCTGCGCTCGTTGAACGGGATGGTCGTGGTGCTCGAGCACAACCGGCTGCCGCTCGCCCTGTGCCCGGCGCTCGCCGACACCGATTTCACGCAGGCATCGCTCTACGCCACCCTCTTGACCGCCGACCCCCCGCAGATCCCGCGGCGTGCCGAGTACGCGGTGGAGGCGCGACCCCCCAACCGCGAGGAGCGCCGCCTCCTCGACCTCGAAGGCACGTCCGTTCCGGTCCTGATGGCACGTCAGCTCACCAACAGCCAGCACGGCCACCCGCTGGAGATCACGGACCAGGCGTACCGGGGCGACCGCTACCAGTTCCGGGCCTCCATCACCTAGTGCCCTTACCGGATCCGGCGGTCAGGCGTCACCGCCGGACCGAGTCGGGAAGCTCACCCGGACAGCCCCGTGATCGCGCGCCCGTCCTTGGTTCAATCGGGGTCGGGGGAAGCGGCGAGCGGGGGGCTGATGGCCGCGGAGTGGTTGGCGCATGCCATCGATGCGGTGCAGCGGTGGATCGCGCGGGAGGACGGGCCGGGCCGGGTGGCGGCGTGGTCCGATCTCGGCGTGGCGGTTCCGGGTGGTGAGGGGCAGCTCGTCGTCGACCGGCGCGGCCGGGAGCAGTGCGCGATCGTCGAGGCGTGCTTCGCGGGTGCGCAGGGGCCCGAGCACGAGCCGGCGTATCCGGTCGACGAGCTGCGCGACGACGTCGGCGTGCTGCTCCTGCGGCCGCCGCAGGGGCTGCCGGAACGCAGCAGGCACCTGTGGGTGCGGTCGCTGTCGCCGCGGTCCCTGCGCGAGGCGCTGCGGGACGGCCTGCGCGTCGCCGGGCCGGCGCCGCTGGCGCAGGCGCTGGCCGAGGGTCGGTTGTCCGGGGCGCCGGCGGACCACCCGGGGACCGAGGGTTTGTCCGGGGAGCAGGGCGAGGCGTTGCGCGCCTGCCTGAGCCCGGGGGTCCGCCTCGTCTGGGGCCCGCCGGGCACCGGGACGACCGAGGTGCTGGCCCGTGCGGTGGAGGAGCTCGTGGGCGCGGGCAAGCGGGTGCTGCTCGTCTCGACCACGGATTCCGCGGTCGACGACGTGCTGCACGCCGCCCTCGCGCGGATGGCGCCGGCGGCGGGCACCGCGGTGCGGGTCGGAGCCGCGGCGCGGGCGGAGATCGCGGGCGACCCGGGCGTCTCGCTGGAGCGGCTCGCGGCGCCCGCGTCGCGGGAGCTCGACGAGCAGCGTGCCGCGATCGCCGCCGAGCTGCGGGAGATCGAGGAGGCGGCCGAGGAGGTCGAGCGGCTCCGGGTGGAGCTGGGTGAGCACGACGAGCCCGTCTACCGGGCGGCCGTCGCGCGCATCGAGGCCGAGCGCGTGCTCGACGGGCTCGGCACGCGCGTGGAGCAGGCGCAGGCCGAGGCGGACGACGCACGCCGCGCCACCATGACCGCCGCGACGGAGCTGCGGGCGGCGCTGGCCGCACGCGCCGAGATCGACCCGGTGCGGGACGCCCTCGAGCAGGAACGTCGCGCCGTGGAAGGCCTCGCCGCCATCGCCCAGCGCCAGGACGCCCTTCGCCTGCAGCTCAGGGCGCTCGAGGCCGAGGAACGGTCGGCCGGGTGGCGCGGGCGGCGCCAGCGCCGGCGCGCCGTGGACGCCGCCGACACGGAGTTGCGGCGCTTCACCGTCGCGGCCGCCGAGGGGCGCCGGCGCTGGCTGGACGCGCAGCTGGGCGCGCGCGCGGTCCTCGGCGAGCGCGGCCGGGCCGACGTCGACGCGGTGGACGCGCGGGTGGCGCGGGCCGAGAACGCGATGGCCATAGCCGACGAGGAGTTCCGGCGGGCCCGCGACCGGCTGGCCGAGCTGCGCGCCACCGTCGCGGAGGCGCAGGGCTGGGGCCCGCTCACCGACGACGACCGGCGCCTGGTCAGCGAGAGCGAGGAGCGCGGGCTGCCCGCCCGGCACGCGCGCCTGCAGGAACTGCTCGGCCGTATGGAGGGTGCGGACGCGCGGCGCGAGGAGCTCGCGGCCGAACACCGCGAGCTCCTGGAGCGGGCGCGTGCGCTGCGCTCCGGTGCCGTGGCGCGGATCCTCGGGGAGGCCGGTGTCGTCGCGACGACGCTGGCGCGCTCCCGCAGCCATCCCGCGCTCGGCCACGCCACCTTCGACGCCGTCCTCGTCGACGGCGCGGGCGCGGTGCCGCTCGCGGAGGTCCTCCTCGTGCTGTGCCGCGCCACCACCACCGCGGTCCTCGTCGGCGACCTCCTCCAGCTCGCCCCGGCGCTCCCCGACGACGCGGGCCCGGAGCTGCGGCGGTGGATCGGTGCCACCTGCTTCTCCCACGTCGGGATCGGGACACCGGACGAGGCCGTCGCGCACGAGGGGTGTGTGGCGCTCACCCAGCAGTCCCGGTTCGGCGCCGGGCTGCGCCGGCTGGCGAACGAGGCGCTCTACGAACGACTGCACGACGCCGACGCGCCACCGCGCACCGAGGTCGTGCTGATCGACGTGGCCACGGCTGCGGTCCCCGCCGCGGACGGACTCGTCACCGCGCTGCCCCGCGCCCTCGCCGCGCTCCACGCGCCCGACGGGCCGGTCGGCGTCGTGGCGCCGTGCGCCGCACGCGCGGAGGCCGTGCTGGCCTCCTTCCGCGACCACGGCCTGGTCATGGGCGTCACCGCGGACACCGTTCACGCGCTGCAGGGCCGGGAGTTCGCGACGGCGGTGGTCGACCTCCGCACCGAGGTGCCCGACGACGGGCAGCGCGCGTTCGGCCTGGCGGTCGCGACCGCTCGTCGCCGGCTCTACCTGCTGGCGGACGGGGCGGCCGTCGGTGCCGCGGAGGCCGGCCCGCTGCGGGCGCTGCGCGACGCCGTCGAGCGGGGCGAGGTCCGGACGTGGAGCGCCGCGGCCCTGCTGGGCACGGTCGACCCGCCGATCGGGCCTGTCGAGGCGGCGTTCGCCGAGGTCAGCGCCCAGCTGCGGGAGCTGGACAGCGGCGACGCCCCGCGCCCCATCCCGGAGCAGCGTCGCAGCCCGCAGGAGCCCGAGCCGAGTGGCTCGGAGGAACCGCGGGACGCGGCGCGGCCGGTCGGTTGAGCTCCGAGCAGCGGCCGCGCGGCGCTCGCACACCGACTTCTGGCGTCGTACACCGACTGCAGTCGGTGCGCGGGGACAGCTGTCGGTGTGTGACCGCTCGGACGGTGCGCGGGCGGGGGACGGCGGGCTAGCCTCGTCGGGTGAACCTCACGCGTCGGCGTCACGTCGACAACTGCACGCAGCGCGCGGCGGCCTGTCGTCCCTGACGATCGCCGCCCGTCCTTCCCTGCGTCCTCGAGGTTCTCCCTGTGGCTACCGCCGCCCCTTCCCGTTCCGTCTTCACTCCCGCGCCCACCTGCGCCGCGCCGCCCGTCCCGGATCCGGCGGCGCCCGTCCAGTGGCGCCCGCTCGCCGCGATCGGCGTGCTGGGAGCGGCGCTGATCGCCTACGTCGGCCTCGCGCACGGTGCCCGCCAGGCCGTGCTGCTCGCGCTCGGCGTCGGGCTCGGTGTCGCGCTGTTCCACTCCCGCTTCGGCTTCACCTCCGCGTGGCGCCAGCTCGTCGCCGTCGGCAACGGGGCCGGGCTGCGCGCGCACGCCGTGCTGCTCGGCACCACGGCAACCCTGTTCGCGCTGATCATCGGCACCGGCGCGGGCCTGTTCGGCTCCGAGCCCGCGCCGTCGGGCGGACCGCTGGGCGTCGGGCTGCTGCTCGGAGCATTCCTGTTCGGGTTGGGCATGCAGCTGGGCGGGGCGTGCGCCTCGGGCACCCTGTTCGCCGTCGGGTCGGGGCAGGGCACGATCGTGCTCACGCTCTTCGGGTTCGTGGCGGGCTCGGTGCTCTACACGTGGGCCTACCCGCTCGTCGACGACCTGCCTGCGCTGCCGGAGGTGGTGCTGTCCGAGCACATCGGCTGGTTCGGCTCGTGGGCCGTGACGATCGCGGCGCTGCTGGTCGTGGTCGCGGTCAGCCGCGCGGTGCAGGCCCGCCGCAACCCGCCGCCCGCCGGGGTGCCGCCGACGGCGCGGGGCGCGGCGAGGATCCTGCGCGGGTCGTGGCCGCTGTGGGTCGGCGCGCTCGCGCTGGCACTGCTGGGCGGCGCCGTGCTCCTGGTCTCCGGCGGGGCGTGGGGCATCACGAGCGCGTTCGCGCTGTGGGGCGCCAAGGCGCTGCAGGCGATCGGCCTGGCGCCCGAGACCTGGGCGTACTGGCAGCAGCCCGCGCAGGCGAAGTCGCTCGCGGGCCCGGTGCTGGCGGACAAGACGTCGCTCACCGACATCGGGATCATGATCGGGGCGGCGGTCGCGGCCACCGCGGGCGGTGCCTGGGTGATGCACCGCTCCATCCCGTGGCGCACTGCGCTGGCCGCGGTGATCGGCGGGATCGTCATGGGGATCGGCGCCCGGCTGGCGAGCGGCTGCAACATCGGGGCGTACCTGGCCGGCATCGCGTCCGGCAGCCTGTCCGGCTGGGTCTGGGCCGTCGCCGCGCTGGCCGGCACGTGGGTGGGGCTGCGCGCCCGGGCACTGTTCGGCCTGGCCAACCCGAAGCCGTCGGACTCGGTCTGCTGATCGGCGGGTGGCACCAGTAGCGCCCTGTGCGTCGACCACGAACGACGCCTGTTCTGAGCATGCGGGGCGAGCGGTGCGAGCCGCACGCCATGGCCCTCGCGACCGCACTCACGTACGTCTCGCAGGCCGTTCCCGGCTCGCGACCACTGCCTCACGCCCCGCCCTGGCCTTCCGCGCAGTCGGCCGGCTCCCCCTGCCCCTGCCCGTCGGCGAGGTGGCCGGGTGAATCGGTGCGAGCAGTGCGTGGGTGCTGTCGCGGCGACGTCAGGTGCTTCTCGAAGCGATCACCACCCGCATCCGCCCGGTGACCGTTCGGCCGCCGAGCCACTAGTGCGCGACCGGGCGGTCCCCACCATCATCGGAAGGCTTCCCGGACCGCAGGAACAGGGCCAGGAGCACGCCGACCAGCGTGAGCGAGCCGGCGATGAAGAACCCGCTGCTGTAGGCCGCGGCCTGGACCTGCCCGGACACCTCCTCGTACAGCGGCAGCATGCCGGAGGCCCCTTGCTGTTCCAGCTCGGTGAGCTGCGCGCTCGATCCGGACTGCAGCATGGTGGATCGGTCGGCCATGAACGAGGCGCTGTTGTCCTGGACGAGCGCGGTCATCATGGCGAGGCCGAGCGCGGAGCTCACCCGCTGCATGAGGGTGTTGAACGCGCTGCCGCTGGCGGAGAACTCGGGTGGGAGGACGGACAGGCCGCCGGTCATGATCGGCATCATGCCCAGGGCCATACCGGTGGCCATGACGACCATCCCGAGGATGAGCTCCCCGCGGGTGATGTCGACGTTGATCCGGGACAGCAGCAGGATCCCGCTACCGACCAGCGCGAGCCCGACGACGGCGGGCCACCGCGCGCCGATCTTGTCGTAGAGCAGGCCGGCGAACGGCATGATCAGCGCCATGGCGATGGCCTGCGGCAGCAGGGTCAGGCCGGTGTTCAACGGCGTCCAGCCCTGCGCGTCCTGCAGGAACGACGGGATGTAGAACAGCACCGCGAAAAGGCCGATCGACATCGCGCTGATCAGCAGGAGCGAGTTGACGAACGGCCAGTACTTGAACACCCGCACGTCGAGAACCGGGTGTTCGACGTGCAGTTCGACCACGATGAACAGCGCCATGAACACGGCCGCGGCCAGGAACAGCATCACGGTGCGGTAGTCGGTCCAGCCCCAGTGGTCGCCCTCCTCGAGCGCGAGCAGCAGGGAGAACAGGCTGACGGCGATGCAGCCGAACCCGATGTAGTCGAAGGGCTTGCTCTTCTCGGCCGGGAACTTCGTCAGCCAGAGGACGGCCGCGATCGCGCCGAGGATGCCGACCGGCACGTTGATCAGGAAGATCATGCGCCAGTTCGTGTGCTCGACGAGGTAGCCGCCCAGCGTGGGGCCGATGCCCGGCGCGACGACGATGCCCAGCCCGTACATGCCCATGGCGGCGCCGAGCTTCTCCTTGGGCACGATGCGGAACAGGATCGTCATGCAGGTGACCGGGAGGACGCCCCCCGGGATCGCCTGCAGGATCCGGAACCCGATCAGCCCGCTCAGCCCGGTGGACAGGGCGCACAGGAGCGACGCGATCGTGAAGAGCACGATCAGCGCGATGTAGAGGCGCTTGAGCCCGAACCGGGCGCCCAGCCAGGCGCTGGCCGGCACCATGACGCCCTCGGTGAGGCTGTAGGCCGTGCTGATCCACTGGACGCTGTCGATGCTGGCGCCCAGGTCCTTGCGGATCGAGGGGATCGCGACGTTGATGATGCTGAGGTCCAGGACGGACATGAACATGCCGGTGATCAGCACGGCCAGCGGGACGCCCCATCCCGTCGCGGCGGGCGTGGCGGGTGGTGCCGGAGGGGGCGCCGCCCGGTGGCGCGACGCCTGGGGACGCTCGGCCGTGTCGTCGCGCAGACGATCGCGCGGAGGATCACGGTCCAGCGATTTGGTCATGAGCTCCCCTTCGACACCGGGCGGCGATGGAGCGCGACGCTGCGCCTGAGGGACCGGGTCCACCGGCCTATCCGGGGAGCCCTCCTCGCTTTGTAGATACAATCACGCCCCGTGTCCGTCCCCGTCGTGAGCCCCCGATTGCGGAGTGATGCCCGGCGCAACCGCCGGCGGTTGCTCGAGGCCGCCCGGGAGGTCATGCGCGAACACGGGCTGGAGGCCTCGCTGGGCGAGATCGCGCGCCGGGCCGGGGTGGGCAACGCCACCTTGTACCGGCACTTCCCGACCCGTGAGGTGCTCTGCGAGGCGATCTTCGCCGAGTACGGCAGCGACCTGGAACGGATCCGGGAGCGGGTCCTGCAGGTCCCGGACCCGTGGGACGCGATGGTGTCCTGGCTCGAGGAGACCTGCGCAGCCTTCGCCCACGACCGGGCCTTCGCCGACCTGATCACCCAGGGGATGCCGCAGTCGCCCGCGCTCAACGAGGTGTGCCTCCAGGGCATCCAGCTGGCGCAGACCCTGCTCGACCGCGCGCAGCGGGCGGGCGCCGTCCGCAACGACGTCGAGCTGACCGACGTGCTGGTCGTCGTGTGCTCGCTGCAGCGGGTGATCCCGGCCGCCGCGGAGGTCGCGCCGGACGCGTGGCGACGCCATCTGGCCATCGCCCTCGACGGGTTGCGCCCGCGCCAGGGCCCCGCGCTCCCGGCCACCGCGATGACCTTCGAGCAGTTCATGGCGATCGGTGAGCGGTTGCAGGCCGCGCCGCGCGGTGACCTCCACCGGGAGGTGGAGCGTGCTCCCGACACCGTGCGCGACAGCGCGCCCGGGCCCGGGGTGATCAGCGACGAGCTCTGGGAGCTCATCGAGCCCGAGCTCCCCTCCCACGCCGGGCGCCGGGGACGCCCGCGCCGGGATCACCGTCAGGCCCTGGAGGCCATCCTCTGGCGCTACCGGACGGGCTGCTCCTGGCGCGACCTACCCGCTGAGTTCGGCTCGTGGCAGACCTTGTGGAGGCGGCACCGTTGCTGGTCGGCAGAGGGGGTCTACCAGCGGATCCTCGAGCGCCTCGTGCAGAGCTGAGCGCAGCCCGGACGGGAGGGCGGCCTCAGGTGGTGGCGGCGCGCAGCTGCGCGTAGCGCGCCTTGAGCGCGATGTCCTTGTTGATCGGGTTCTGGGCCTCGTCCGGCTCGACGCCCGCCTCGACGGCGATGCGGTTCATCCGCCCCAGCATGCCGACCATGTGGACGATCCTGGCCTCGTAGACGTCCACGGGACGCTGTTCGCCGGAGGCGAGGGCGAGCGTGCGATCGGCCCAGAGCGCCTCGACGTGCAGCCCGGCTTCCTGCAGCACGCTGCGCAGCCGGTGGCCGAGCTCGCGGGGCCCGAGGTCGCGCCAGCCGGCGATCGTGTGGGCGTCGACGGGGAACAGCCGGCCGTGGTCGCGCAGGTAGATCAGTTCGAGGGCGAAGGCGTGGCCGTAGGCGCAGTAGGTGCAGCTGTTGTGCAGCGAGATGGCCACTGCGGCGAGGTGGGTGCGCAGCGGACCGAGGACCTGCATCGTGCGCAGCAACCGCGGCATGTTCACGCCGAACCACAGCACGGCACGGATCGGTCCGAGGCGCGCGACGATGTGCGGGATCATCCGAGGGGCGAAGCCCCACAGCGCCCGGCACATCGACTCCAGCAACCGGGTGACGAGCCCGGTGAGCCCGGCCTGCGACATCCCCACTCCTCACGACAGGTGACCGGAAGATTACCCAACCGGACGGTGCGGAGGTAGGGCGTGCGCCATGGTCATTTCCGCGGCGTGACCTGCGCAGATCGCCGCCGCAGCGGCGCGGCCGGACGCCACTCGGGGGTCAGCGGTCGCGGCGAGTGCACCCGTGCTTGCGACGAACGGGTGACGGCGGGCGTCGCCGCGCCGGGCGCCCTGCGCGACCGTCGCCGGGCCGGTCGCTATCGTCGAGCGGCGCCGTCGTCAGAGGAGGAGCCCTGTCCGACTCAACCGCTCCACCTGTCGGCCGCGTCGTCGGCACGGAGGACTCCACCCCGCTGCAGTTCAGCGTGGCGCTCGCGCCCGAGCAGTACCTGCAGCTCGACGACGTCGTGGTCACCGTCCGTTCGGTGCCCGGGATCGGGCCGGTGCTGACGGCGGGCGTCGTCACCGAGGTGCGGGCCCGGCACGAGGGCGCCACGTTCGGTTCGGACGTCTTCCTCATCGCCGACGGCGTACTGCCCGCGCAGGTGCAGGAGATCGCCGAGGTCACGACCACACGGGTCGAACCGGAGTGCTACGTGCCGCCGACGCCCGGCGCGGTGGCCACCCGCGCCACCGGCGAGGAGCGGGCGCAGGCGCTGTACTTCGACAAGATGGACCTCAAGGTCCCGGTCGGGCTGGGCCGTGACGGGCACCCGATCTACGTCAACCTGGAGTTCCTCGACGGCACGCGCGGCGGCCACGTCTCGATCAGCGGCATCTCCGGCGTCGCCACGAAGACCAGCTTCGCGCTCTTCCTGCTCTACTCGATCTTCCGCAGCGGGGTGCTCGGACGCCGCTCGGTGAACGCGAAGGCGCTGGTCTTCAGCGTCAAGGGTGAGGACCTGCTCTTCCTCGACCACGCCAACACCAAGCTGGACGAGAACCTGGTGTCCGCCTACGCGACCGTCGGCCTGCCGGCCGGGCCGTTCTCGTCGGCCGGGTTCTTCGCCCCGCCGACGCCGGACGACCTGTCCGGCCGCCCGCACGTCACCGGGCGCACGAGCGGTGTCAGCGCGTTCTGGTGGACGCTGGCCGAGTTCTGCACGGAAGAGCTGCTGCCTTACGTCTTCGCCGACGCCGAGGACGAGCGCAACCAGTACACGATGGTGATCCACCAGGTTGCGGCGCGGCTGAAGCGGGAGGCCACCCCG
Source organism: Pseudonocardia sp. MH-G8 (assembly GCF_002262885.1). GTDB lineage: Bacteria > Actinomycetota > Actinomycetes > Mycobacteriales > Pseudonocardiaceae > Pseudonocardia. The sequence goes on from NZ_NKYF01000025.1 coordinate 21,787, forward strand.
GTCGGGGACGGCGCGATCGCCGTGGGCGGGCAGGTGCTGCGCACCTACGACGACCTCGTGGAGTTCGTGTCCGACCGGCTCACCGACGAGGACGAGCGCCGCGACTGGGCCGGACCGGTCACCGGCACCGGCACGATCAACGCGTTCCTGCGGCGGATGCGCTCCAGCCTGCGCCCGCTGCGCTCGATCGTGCGGGGCGACCTCACCGACTCCCCGGGCCGGCGCGTCAGCACCGACGCCCACCAGGTCACCGTGGTCGACCTGCACAACCTCCCCGAGCGCGCCCAGCGCTTCGTCGTCGGCGTGGTGCTGGCGGCCGAGACCCGCAAGAAGGAGGCCGCCGGGCCGGGCGGCCTGCTCTTCACCATGATCGACGAGCTGAACAAGTACGCACCCCGCGAGGGCGGGAGCCCCATCAAGGAGGTGCTGCTCGACATCGCCGAGCGCGGCCGGTCGCTGGGGATCATCCTCATCGGAGCGCAGCAGACGGCCAGCGAGGTGGAGCGCCGGATCGTCTCCAACTCGTCGGTCAAGGTCGTCGGGCGGCTGGACCCGGCCGAGGCCGGACGCCCGGAGTACGGCTTCCTGCCGCCCTCGCAACGTCAGCGCGCGACCCTGGCCAAGCCGGGCACCATGTTCGTCTCGCAGCCGGAGATCCCGGTGCCGCTCGCCGTCGAGTTCCCGTTCCCGGCCTGGGCGACGCGGCTGTCGGAGTCGGCCGGTCCGCCGGCGAGCGCCGGCGCCGGCACGAACGGGCACGCACCGCGCGACCCGTTCGCGCGGCTACCGGCGGGAACCTCCGACGAGGACGACGAGGCGCCGTTCTGACGGGGTCAGGGGTTCTCCCAGAGGCCGACGGTGTTGCCCTCGGGATCGGTGAAGTAGGCGTACGCGCCCATCCCGGGGATCTCGGTCCGCGGCCGGACGGTGCGCCCGCCGGCGGCCTCGACCTGCTTCAGGGCCTGGTCGATCGACTCCACGTCCACCGTGAGCACCGGCGCCGGGGTGTCCCCGCTGCGGGGCACCAGACCGCCGTTGATGACTCCGGGCGTGGTCGGCATCTGCGTCTGCCCGTCGACCTCCGTGGTGTGGACGGCCGTGTAGTCCATCCCGGGCAGGTCCTCCAGCCGCCAGTCGAAGACCGAGCTGTAGAACTCCTTCGCCCGCCCGACGTCGTCGGCCGGGATCTCGAAGTGCACGACGCCACGCATTCTGCGCTCCTTCCGCGCGAACCCTGAGGAGGTCGCTTTCTACTCCGGAGGCGCCGCGCCTGCTAGTGGCGTCACCCCTTCACCGCACCGCCCGCGGCATTAGGCTCCGGCCATGACGGCGGACGAACCGATGCACGATCGGCTGCGCCGGATCGAGGCCGTCACCGACACGACCCTCGGTCACCTCGGCGTCGAGGAGCTGCTCGTCGAGCTGCTCGACCGGGTGCGCGAGCTCCTCGAGGTCGACACGGCTGCGGTGCTCCTGCTGGAACCGGCAGGTCAGTACCTCGTGGCGACGGCGGCCCGCGGCATCGAGGAGGAGGTCCGCCAGGGTGTGCGGATCCCGCTCGGCCGCGGCTTCGCCGGACGGATCGCGGCGCAGCGCGAGCCGGTGACCCTCGAGCACGTCGACCACTCGAACGTCCTCAACCCGATCCTGCGCGAGAAGGGGATCCGTTCCCTGCTCGGTGTGCCCCTGCTGTCGGGCGGGGAGGCGATCGGCGTCCTGCACGTCGGGAGCCTGTCGACCCGCTGCTTCTCGCAGCAGGAGGAAGAGCTGCTCTGCCTGGCCGCCGACCGCGTGGCCCTCGCGGTCCAGGCCCGCCAGGTCCAGGCGACGCGGGCGGCCGCGGGTGCGCTCCAGCGCAGCCTGTTGCCCGCCGCGCTGCCGGCCGTGCCGGGCCTGGAGTTCGCGAGCCGGTACGTGCCCGGTGGCGGGGGTGAGGTCGGGGGCGACTGGTACGACGTCTTCGAGCTCCCTTCCGGGCACGTGTGCGTCGTCGTCGGGGACGTGGTCGGCCGGGGGATCGCCGCGGCCGCCACGATGGGCACGATCCGTACGGTCCTGCGCGCCTGCGCCCTGCAGACCGAGGATCCCGCAGACCTGCTCCAGCGCCTCGACGTGCACGTCCGGCAGTTCGAGCGCGGGGCGATGGCCACCGTGCTGTGCGTCGTCATCTCGCCGTCGCACGACTGCGCCGTGCTGTCCACCGCGGGCCACCCGCCGCCGGTGTCCCTCTCGCCGGACGCGCCTGCCGAGGTCGTGGACCTGCCACCCGACCTGCCGGTGGGCGTCGACGCCACTCGCCCACGCCGCAGCACCCCGTTGCCCCTACCGCCCGGCCACGGCCTGTTCCTCTACACCGACGGCCTCATCGAACGGCGGGGCCTCGTGCTCGACGCCGGCCTCGACCGGCTGTGCCAGGCGCTGCACCCCGGACCGGCGGACGCGGTGTGCGGCAAGGTGATGTCCGAGATGCTCGGCGCCGACCAGGCCGCCGACGACGTCGCGGTCCTGATGCTGTCGCGTCTGACACCCCTCGGCGACGCGACGAACGGCACTCCCGTCGGCTAGGTAGCGACGAGAGTGCCGTTCGTCGCGAGGGGTGTGCGTTCCACGGCGCGCGTCCCCGGATCGGTGGGGCGCCGCGCCTACGATTGCCGCCTGATGCGACTGCTGCACACGTCCGACTGGCACGTCGGCAAGACGCTGAAGGGCCGTTCGCGGCTCGACGAGCAGGAGCAGGTGCTCCGCGAGATCGTCGGCATCGCGCGCGAGCACGAGGTCGACGCGGTGCTCGTGGCGGGCGACCTGTACGACACGGCCGCGCCCTCCGCGCAGGCCCAGCAGCTGGTGGTCCGCACGCTGATGGGGCTGGCCAAGGGCGGCACGCAGGTCATCGCGATCGCCGGCAACCACGACCACCCGGCCGCGATCGACGCCTACCGCCCGCTCGCCGACGCGGCCGGCATCACGCTGGTCGGCACGGTGCGCACGGCCGCTCGGGGTGGCGTCGTCGAGTTCACGGCGAGGTCCACGGGGGAGCGGGCCACGGTGGCGGTGCTGCCGTTCCTGTCGCAGCGCTACGCCGTGCGCGCCGCGGAGCTCGTGGCCCACACACCCGCGGAGAACACCGGCGCCTACGACCAGCAGCTGCGCGACATCCTCGGCACCCTCACCGAGGGCTTCCGCGACGACTCGGTGAACCTGGTGATGGCCCACCTCACCGTGCTCAACGGGGTGTTCGGCGGCGGTGAGCGCGCGGCGCAATCGATCTTCGAGTACGCGGTGCCCGCCACGGTGTTCCCGGTGGAGTCGCACTACGTCGCGCTCGGGCACCTGCACCGCCGCCAGCGCATCGACGCTCCCTGCCCGGTCCACTACTGCGGCGCCCCGCTCGCGATCGACTTCGGGGAGCAGGACAACACCTCCGTCGTCTGCCTGGTGGAGGCCTCCCCGGGCACGCCCGCGGTGGTCACCGACATCCCGATCACCTCCGGGCGCAGGTTGCGCACGCTCCGCGGCACCGTCGCCGAGCTGGCCGCGCTCGCCGAGCAGGTGGGCGAGGACTTCCTGCGCGTCTGGGTGCGCGAGCCGGCCCGCGCGGGCCTGCGCGAGGAGGTGGTGGCGTTGCTGCCCAACGCCCTCGAAGTGCGGATCGACCCCGAGTTCGCCGCGCCCGTCGCCGGGTCCCGCCCGGCCGCGGGGCCCGAGCGCACACCCTCGGAGCTGTTCCGCGAGTACCTGGGCACGCGCAACGTCGCCGATCCGCGGGTGGAGCAACTGTTCGCGCGGCTGCACGACCGGGTCACCGAAGGGCCGCTCGCGGGCCCGAGCAGCGGCGCCGGGGGGAGCTGATGCGTCCCGTCCTGCTCGAGATGGCGGGCTTCGGCTCGTTCCGCGAGCCCACGTCGGTCGACTTCCGCGGCGCCGACTACTTCGCCTTCGTCGGTCCCACCGGTGCCGGCAAGTCCACCGTGATCGACGCGTTGACGTTCGCGCTGTACGGGTCGGTGCCCCGCTGGGACAACGCCCGCACAGTGGCGCTGGCCCTCGCGCCCACCGTCAACCGGGGCACCGTGCGGCTGGTGTTCGACGTCGGCGGCGCCCGCCACGTCGTCGCGCGGGAGCTGCGGCGCTCGGCGAGCGGCGGTGTCTCCGTGCGCGGCGCGCGCCTGGAGCGGCTGCGCGACCCGGCCGGCACCGGAGGCGTCGACGAGGAGAGCGACCCCCTCGCCGACGGCGCCGGGCCCGTCACCAAGGCTGTCGAGGAGCTGCTGGGGCTCCCGTTCGGGGATTTCTGCACCTGCGTGGTGCTGCCGCAGGGCGAGTTCGCCGAGTTCCTGCACACCGAGCCGCGCAAGCGCCAGGAGAAGCTGGTGCGCATCCTGGGGCTCGGGGTCTACGACGTCATCGCCCGGGAGGCCAACAGCGAGGCCGCCGCGCAACGCCAGCGCGCGGAGGTGCTCGGCGAGCAGCTCGGCGCGTACGCCGACGCCACCGAGGAGGCCGAGCTCGACGCCGCCGCCCGGGTGGCCCGGTTGGCCGAGCTCAGCGACCGCGTCGGCGCGGCGGTGCCGGAGCTGGCTGCCGCCGCCGCGGCGCTGGAGGGCGCCGAGGCCACCGCCGCCCAGGTGCGCACCGAGCGGGAGCGGCTGGAGGCGGTCCGCGTGCCGGACGGGCCCGCGGCCCTGGACGCGCGGCACCGCGAGGCCGCCGAACGGCGTGCCGCCGCGGCCGAGGCCGCCGCGGTGGCCGAGTCCGCCGACACCGCCGCACGCGAGCGCCTCTCCGCCGCGCCCGCCCGCGGCCCGCTGGAGCAGGCGCGGCGCCACCACGCCGAGCTGGCGACCCTCACCGCCGAGCTGCCGGGAGCGCGCGAGCGGCACGAGAAGGCCGCAGCCGCCTACACCACGGCCGCGAACGACGCCGCCGACGCGCACGGCGGGGTCGAGGAGGCCCGGGCCGTCCGCGACGCCGCCGCCGCGCGGCTCACCGAGCGCGAGGAGTACGGGCGCCGCCTCGCCGCTGAGCGCCACGCGCTCGCCGCGATCGCCCCGCCGGCCGGGCTCGACGCGGTGGCGCAGCGCCGGGCCGCGGCCGACAACACCCTGGCCGGTGCCGTGGCCGCGCTCGAGACCGCCGAGGCCACCGACGCGGCCGCGCGCACCGCCCTCGCCGCCGCGCCGGCGCGCGGCCCGCTCGAGCAGGCCCTGCGCGACCGCCACGAGCTCACCCGCACCGAGTCCGAGCACGCCACCGCGGCCGCGCGCGCCACGGAGGCGGAGCGCGGCGTGCAGGCCGCCGGCGCCACCCTGGCCGACGCACGGCACCGGCTCGACCACGTCCGGGAACGACACGACCGCGCCCTGCGGGCCGACCTCGCCGCGTCGCTGCGCCCCGCGCTCAGCCCGGGGGAGCCCTGCCCGGTGTGCGCGCAGGCCGTGGCCACGCTGCCACCGCCGCTGCCCTCCGGCGCCGACCACGGCCTCGCCGCCGTGGAGCAGGAGCTCGCCGCGGCGACGCGGGCCCACGACGAGGCACACCGTGCGGAGAGCACCGCAGTCTCGGAGCGGGAACGGGCCCGTGGCGAGGTCGAGCGGGTGGACACCACCCTGGCCCGGCTGCGGTCCGCGCTGGTGGGCGTGCTGCCCGGCACCGGCCCGTCGGCCACCGCCGAGCTGCCCACCGCCGCAGGCATCGAGGCCGCGCTCGCCGGCCTCGACCGGCTCGCCCGGGAGGCCGAGGAGGCCGCCGACGCCGTGCGGGTCGCCCGCCGCGCCCGTGACTCGGCCGCAGCCGCGGTCGAGGCGCTGCGCGCGGAGCTCGACACGGCCGCCGCAGGGCTGCGCGCCGCGCGCGACCCGCTCGTCCCGTTCGGCGCGCCCGCGCCCGCCGGTGCCGACGTCCTCGCCGGCTGGACCGCCCTCGTCGACTGGGCCCGTGCGGAGGCCGCTGCCCGCGAGCGCGACCTCCCCGCCGCACGCGCGGCCTTCACCGAGGCCGAACGTGAGCGGGACACCGCAGAGCAGGCATGGCGCACCGCCGAGCGGGCCGCCGCCGAACGCCGCCGCGACGAGACGGCGGCCGCGCGCGTCGAGCAGGAGGCGCGTTCGGCCGTCGAGGTCGCGGAGCGTCGCGTCACGCAGCTGCGCACCGCGCTGCAGGACGCGCCACCCGACGCGGAGGCGGCGTCCGCGCTGGAGCAGCTCGACGCGCTCGAGGCCGGCGTCCGCACGGCCGACGCGCAGCTGCGCTCGGCGCGCACGGCGCTGCGGGCCGCCGAGCAGACCGCGGGCGAGGTCGAGCGCGAGGTCGCGGCCGGGTGGTCCGCGCTGCGTGCCGCCCGCGATCCGCTCGTGCCGCTCGGGGCGCCCGCCCTCGCAGGCGAGGCGCTGCTCGCCGCGTGGGAGGAGCTCGCCGGATGGGCACGGCAGGAGGCGCAGGCGCGCGCCGGCCGGCTGGACGAGGCGGCCGCCGCGGCCGCGTCGGCGCGGCAGGCCCGGGACCGGCTCGAACAGCGCCTCGCCGACGATCTCGCCGCCCACGATCTCGCCGCCCACGAGGTGCCTGCCCGTGGACCGATCGCGGAGTCCGCGCCCGCCGCGGTCGCCGGGGCGTTGGCTCGGGCGCGCTCGGCCCAGGAGCGGGTGGCCGAGCGTCGCGCCGCCGCGGAGAAGATCCGCGCGGACCGGGACGAGGCGGAGTCCGCGCAGCAGGTCGCGAAGCTGCTCGGTGGCCTCCTGCGCTCCGACGGCTTCCCGCGCTGGCTGGTGGCCTCCGCGCTGGACGCGCTGGTGGCGGACGCGTCGGAGAGCCTCGCGGAGCTCTCGGGCGGCCAGTTCGCGCTCACGCACGAGGGCGGCGAGTTCCTGGTGGTCGACCACGCCGACGCCGACGCGCGCCGCCCGGTCAAGACGCTGTCGGGCGGCGAGACGTTCCAGGCCAGCCTCGCGCTCGCGCTCGCGCTGTCGACCCAGATGTCGGGGCTGGCCGCGCAGGGCGCCGCGCACCTGGAATCGATCTTCCTCGACGAGGGCTTCGGCACGCTCGACGAGAACAACCTCGACGTCGTCGCGAGCACGCTCGAGAACCTCGCCACCCGCGGCGACCGGATGGTCGGCGTGATCACCCACGTGCCGGCGCTCGCCGAGCGCGTGCCGGTGCGGTACGTGGTGAGCCGCGACCAGCGCACGTCCAGCGTCGTCCGGGAGAGCCTGTGAGGTTCGCGGTCGACCCCTGGAGCCCCTCCTACGGCACCAGCCTCGACACGGAGCTGGGCGAGTCGGCCGCGCAGGTGGCGCTCGACGTCGAGATCCCGGGCTCGGAGTGGCAGCCGGTCCCACCCGATCCGGCCGCGGTCGCCCCAGCGGCGGTGCTGTTCGTGGACGGCGTGCGCCGGGTCGACGCCCAGGTCTGGGTGGAGGACGGCACCGACGCGGCGGCCTCGCCCGCCCTGTGCGCCTCCTACGCCGCGGGCGTGGTGTGCTGCTGCCGCGAGTCCGGCGCGCACCTGCTCACCTCCGACGTCCGGCGCGGCCTGTTCACCACCGCGGAATCGGCGGCCGACGTCGTGACCCCGGCGGGTACCTACCGCGCCACCCTCACCGCGGGACGTCCGGACATCGCCCCGGCCCAGGTCCTGAGCCTCGCCCTGCAGCGGGAGCTGGGCGACACCGAACTCACCGCCGCCGCGGTCGCCCGCACCGGCCACGGCGGCGAGGACGACCTGCTCGTGGTCGACGGACCGCTGCGCGGGCGCCAGCACCTGCCGCGGGCCATCGGCTTCGTCAAGAGCCACCGCAGCGACTACCTCCCGCCCCCGCTCGGCGGCGTGGTCGCCGAGCTGCGCTCCGGGGAGCGCACCCCGGTGTTCCGGCTCGGCAGCTCCTGGGAGCGCCACACCTGGTACCTGCGCCTGCCGTGCCGCCCGGGTGCGCCGTGGGCCGGCATCGTCCGCGTGGAGTGCAGCGCGGAGCTCTCCGCCGCCGACGCGGTGGCCCTGGCCTCCCGGAGCCAGGTGACGTTGCCCCGGTTCGCCTCCACCGAGTACAAGGATTCCCGCGCGCCGCAGAACCTCTACCCGATCGCCGGCCTCGAGCGCGAGCTCCGCAGGCGGCTGGGGGAGCCGAACCTGCTGTACCGCGCACTGCGCCGGGCGGCGGCCGCCTGATTCGTGGCCGGTTCCGGTTGACGCCAAGTGCGCGGCGGAGAACCGTGGAGAGAGCGAGCGGGACGGCGCCTGGAGGGCCCGCGAGCCCGCCGAAGCGAAGCGGAGGCAGAGAACATCGTGCAGCAGATGCGGGTGGTCGCGCTCGGCAGGGACCCGATGGCGGTGCAGCCCGTCCTGCTGCTGCAGGAGACGGGTGGTCGCAGGCGGGTGCTGCCGGTGTGGGTGGGCGTGCCCGAGGCCACGGCCATCGAGCTGGCCCGCCGCCACGTCGAGCTGCCCCGGCCGCAGACCCACCAGCTGCTCCTGCAGATCGTGGAAGCCTTCGACCGGCGGCTGGACCTGGTGCGCATCACGATGCTGCGCGACAGCGTCTTCCACGCCGAGCTGGTGTTCGACGCCGAAACGCGCGTGTCGGCCCGGGTGAGCGACGCGGTGGCCGTCGCGCTGCACGTGGACGTGCCGATCGAGGCCGAGGACGCCGTGCTCGACGAGGCCGCGGTGGCCGAGGTCGCCGGCCTCGCCGAGGCGCTCGCCGACGAGGACGAGGAGGCGCCCGAGGAGAGCGAGGAGGTCGAGCGCTTCCGCCGCTTCCTCGACTCCGCCTCCCCCGAGGACTTCGACCCGAGCTGACCCCTTCACCCCGCGAGTCGCGCTCTCACCCCCGCGAGTCGGGCGCTCAGCCTCGCAAGTCGGGCTCTCACTCCCGCGAGTTGGGGCCTGGCCGCACTTGTGTCGCGGTGTCAGGGAAGCGGTGAGCGTTCAGTCGCCCCGACCACGCCGGCGGCGACCGCCAGGTCCTGCCAGGCCATCCCGGTGCCCTTGAACACGTTCGGCCGATCCTCGCGGCGGGCGACCTCGCCGCGCACGAGGGCGCCCAGCCCGACGAGACCGGCTGGGTCCAGGGCGCCCTCCTCGACGGCGCGCACGACGTCACCGGCCTCGCGCAACGCGGTGCCCGGGTCCTCCACGACCACCAGCGCCCGGCCCATCAGCCCGGCGTCGAGCTCGCGGCGGCCGGGCTCGTGGGAGCCGATCGCCACCACGCAGGCGCCGTCGCGCACGAGCGCGCCGTGGAATAGCGGCTCGTCGGCCGCGGTGGCGCACGCCACGACGTCGGCGCCGGCCACGTCGCCCACCGAACCGGCCACGGCGGTGACGCCGCGCGCGCCCACCTGCGCGATCACGTCGGCGACCTTGGCAGGCGACCGGCCGACGACCCGCACGCGTGTGAACGGCCGGATGTCGGCCAGCGCCACGACGTGCCCGACGGCCTGCGGACCGGTGCCGAAGACCAGCAGCTCGGCGGCGTCGGGCGCGGCCAGGTGGTCGGCCGCGACGGCCGAGACGGCGGGCGTGCGCAGCGCGGTGAGGCTCGCACCGTCGAGGATCGCGCGAGGCGTCAGGGTCGCGGCGTCCATCAGCACGTAGGTGGCCTGGATGCGCGGCAGCCCGGCGGCCGGGTTGTCAGGGACGACCGAGGCCACCTTCACCCCGCTCCACCCGCCCAGCGTGGACGGCATGAGCAGCAGGTGGCCCGCGCCGGCCGGGGCATGGACCCGGGGCGGGTCGGTGGCGGGGTCGAACCCGCCGCTGAGCGCGGCTTCGACGAGCAGGCGGGCGCGCCGGGGTGGCACTCGTGCCCGTACCTCGTCCGCGGTGAACACACGCGGTGCAGCCGGATCGTTCACGGGCGGCGCTGCGCGCGGGTGCTGTGCCGATGATTCTCGCCGGCGCTCGCTCATCGCAGCTCGCCGCCCAGCCGGTGGCGCAGGCCGCTCGCGCGGCTGATCGGCCGTTGCACGGCGGTGCGCACTGCCTCCTCCGTACCGACCACCCGCACGAACTCGGCGGCGCGGGTGACGGCCGTGTAGAGCAGTTCGCGGGTGAGCAGCGGGGACTCGGCGGGCGGGAGCACCACCGTGACCCGCCGGAACTGGCTGCCCTGCCCGCGGTGCACGGTCATCGCGTGCACCGTGGCCACCTCGGACAGCCGCGCGGGCGGGTGCAGCGTGGGAACGCCGCCGCGGGCGAACGCGACGCGCAGGCCCTCGGGGAGGGCGACGACCACGCCGGTGTCGCCGTTGAACAGCCCGATGTCGTAGTCGTTGGCGGTGACGAGCACCGGACGGCCCGGGTACCAGGGGCCGGATGCTGCGTCGGGCTGCGCGGCCCGCAACCAGCGCTCGATCTCCGCGCTCCAGCGCGTGACGCCGAAGGGCCCGCGGCGGTGGGCGCACAGCACCCGGTGGCGCTCGAGGGCGGCGAGGGCGGCGGACGCGTCGCCCCGCAGGGCCGCCTCCGTGAGCTCCCGGCCGGCGGCCACCACGTCGGCGCGGACGCCCCCTGCGCCCGGCTCGGCGCCCGCGCCCACGGTGGGCTCGGTGTCGACGAACCCGAGGTCGTCGTGCCCGGCGCGGAGCAGGGCGACCGCTGCATCGGCGTCGCCGGCCTGCACCGCGCGGGCGAACTCGGCGATGGCGCCGCCGAAGCGCCACACGTGCCGCAGCGTGACGACGCCGTTGATCACAGACCCCTCGACGAGACCCCCGGGAATCCCGGCCGACTCCAGGGCGGCGTCCAGTGCGGGCTCCGGGCGCCCGGACGCCCGGGCCAGGTCGCCGAGCACGGCCCCGGCCTCGACCGAGGCCAGCTGGTCGGGGTCGCCCACCAGCACCAGCCGGGCCTGCGGGCGTACGGCGTCCAGGAGCCGCGCCATCATCGTGAGCGACACCATCGAGGTCTCGTCGACCACCACGACGTCGAACGGGAGCCGCTGGGCGCGCCCGTAGCGGAAGCGGCCGCCCGGCCGCCAGCCGAGCAGCCGGTGCAGGGTGGCGGCGTCCGGGGTGCGTGAGCGCAGCTCCTCGGGCAGCTCGGCGGCGACGGCCTCCTGCAGCCGCGCGGCGGCCTTCCCGGTGGGCGCGGCGAGCGCAACCCGCGGCGGCGGACCCGGCTGCTCGTGCAGCAGGGCGAGCAGCCGCGCGACGGTGGTGGTCTTGCCGGTGCCGGGGCCGCCCGCCAGCACGGTGACCCGGCGCAGCACGCTCACCGCGGCGGCGAGGCGCTGGCGTTCCGACCCCGGCGCCGAGAAGTGGCGCTCCAGGCCGTGGCGCAGCTGCGGCAGGTCCACCTCCGGCGGCGCGACGGCGGCCCGCTCGGTGAGCGAGCGGCGCACCAGCTCCTCCTCGCCCCAGTAGCGCTCGAGGTAGAGCAGCCCGTCCACCAGCCGCAACGGCAGGCCGCGCGGGGCGTCGGGCCCAGTTGCCACGAGGCCGCTCGCCGCGCAGGCCGCGAGCCACCGCGGGGGGTCGGGCCAGGGCAGCGCCGAGACGTCGACGAGCTCGTCGCCCTCGCCCAGCACGGTGTGGCTCACGGCCGCCAGGTCGACGCAGACCGACCCCAGCCGCACCGCCCGCACGGCCAACGCCGCCGCGAGCAGGACCTCCTCGTCGGTCTCCCCGCCGAGGCGCCCCACGCGCGTGGCCACGTGCACGTCGGCGGGCTCCAGCACCCCTGCGGTGTTGAACGCGCCGAGCAGACCCTCGGCCGAGCGGGCCAGCCGGACGTCGCCGAGATCGAGGGTCATGCCCGGTCACCGTCCAGCAGGTCCGACAGCTCCCGCACGAGCGCCGCCGGCGGGGACCAGCCGAACACGCCGCACGGCATCCCGTCGACGATCGGGGTCTGCGGCCCGCACATGCCCCGCACGAACAGGTACAACGTGCCTCCGAGGTGCTGCTCGGGCGCGTAGCCGGGCAACCGCCAGCGCAGGTAGCGGTGCAGCGCCACCGCGTAGAGCAGCGCCTGCAGCGGGTAGTGCGCGCCGATCATCGCATCGGCCAGGCGTGCCGGCGTGTAGTGCGCGGAGGTGAGGGGCTCGCGGCCCTCCGGCCCGACCGGCCCGAGCCAGTTGGTCTTGTAGTCCACCACCGCGAACCGCGAGCCGGGCAGCCGCAGCACCGCGTCGATGCTGCCGGTGAGGTAGCCGCGCAGCTGCTGCTCGGGGAGCTCGGCGAGCGCGTCGGGGTAGGTGTGCAGCGGGTGGCTCTCGGGCAGGTGGCGTCGCAACAGGGGCGCCATCGCGGCGAGGGCCGCCGGCGGGCCGGGGGTGTCGCCGCCGGCGAGCGGGAGCTCGAAGTCCAGCTCGGCCAGCCGGTCGCGCGGTGCGATGTCGGCGAGGCACAGGCCGGCGGCCATCGGGCCGAGAGGGGTGCGCGCGGCCGGCAGCAGCGCCGCCGCGAGCGGCGCGGCCTCCACTCCCGGTGCCGGGTGGCGCTCCAGCTGCTCCCGGGCGTGGGCGGTGAGCTCGCCGTGCAGGTCGGGCGCGGTGAGGTCGGCGGCCTCGAAGATCGCGTGGACGAGCGTGCCGAACCCCGCCCCGAGGGGCTGCTCGGCCATCGGCGACGCAACGGCCGGTGCACCGCCCTCGTCCTGCGCAGGGCCCGCGGCCGCGGCGTCGGCCACCTCGACCGCCACCTCGACCGCCACCTCGACCGCCACCTCGTCGTCGACGCCCGGCTCCTCCGGTTCGCTGCCGACGCCGGGACGGCTGCCCGGCCCCGCGTCGTGCGCGGTGGCGGTGAGGGCGCTGTAGGAGGTGCGGCGCCACGTGACGTCGAGACGCCGGGAGAACTCGGCGGCCCGCAGCCCGCCGGCGGACCGGGCACCACCGGCGAACGCGGGCGCCTCCCGGGGGCCGACCTCCTCCACCGAGATCCGCGCGCCACCCAGCTCGCGCAGCCCGGCCAGGGCCGTGGCATCCGAGGGCACCCGGTAGACCTCGGCCGGATCGGTGCCCACCGCCGGGCGCCCGACCAGCAGCCGGTGCAGCGGCGAGGTGGCGGTGGTGGTGGCGGGCACCCACCACGTGACCACCTGGCACTGCGCCCGGGTGAGCGCGACGTAGAGCAGCCGTAGATCCTCACCGGCCTCCTCCGCCCGGTGGGCGGCGACCCGCTCCTTCCACCCCTCGCCGGTCTCGCCGCCCACGTCGAGCACGCGGGCGCCGGACCCGTCGTGCAGCAGCGGGACGTCCGGGTCGCGGACGTTGCGGTCCCAGGCGAACGGCACGTAGACCACCGGGAACTCCAGGCCCTTGCTGCGGTGGATCGTGATGATCTGGACGGCCGCGGCGTCGGACTCCAGCCGCCTGCTGCGCTCGACCACCACGTCCTGGGCGGCGTCGGCGATGCGGTGGCGCAGCCAGTCGACCAGGGCGGCCGGTCCGAGGTGCTCGGCCACCGCCGCGGCGTGCAGCGCCTGGGCGACGTGGCGCAGGTCGGTGAGCAGCCGCTCGCCGTCGGTGCTCGCGAGCACCCGCCCGGGCAACCCGGTGCCCGTGGTGATCGCCTCGAGAAGGGCGGCGACACCGCGCTCACGCAGCACCACCGCCCACCCGCGCAGCGTGGCCCCGAGCTCGTCGAGCAGCGCCTCGGCGGCGGGCCCGCACAGCTCGCCGACCGTGCGGCCCAGGAAGCAGGTGAGCGCTGCCGCCCGCACCCGGAACGCGCGCGGCTGCTCCAACGCCTCCAGCAGTGTGAGCCACTCACCGGCGACCGGGGTGCCGAACACGCTGGCCGTGCCGGACAGCACCGCGGGGACGTCCGCCGCGGCGAGGGCGGCGCGGACCATCGCGCCCTGGTCGTTGGTGCGCACCAGCACGGCGACGTCGCCGGGGGCGACGGGCCGCCCGTCGATGGACGCCGGGCTCGCCAGCAGAGCCGCGATGTCCGCCGCGGTGTCGCGGGCCACGAGCTCGCGGGCGGGCCCGACCACGGCGAGGTCGCGCCGCGGGGCGCGTGGCAGGCCCGCGCGGGCGGCGACCCGCAGCCGGAACGGGGTGTCGACCGGGGCGCCGCGCAGCCGGCTGCCCGGGTGCGCGGACTCCACGGGGTGGACCGTGATCCGCGGATCACCGAGCGCCGCGCCGGCGAACACCGTGTCGAGGGCGGCGAGCAGCGGCGCGTCACTGCGCCAGTTGCGCCCCAGGGTGGCGTGGTGGTCGGCGGCCTCGGTGGCGTCGAGGTAGCTCACGACGTCGGCGCCGCGGAACGCGTAGATGGCCTGCTTCGGGTCGCCGATCAGCACCAGGGTGGTGGTGCCGTGGAACGCCTCGCGCAGGATCTGCCACTGCACCGGGTCGGTGTCCTGGAACTCGTCCACGAGCACGACCCGGAACTGCGCGCGCAACCGCGCGGCCGCGCCCCGCGCCGGGTCGGCCAGCGCGTCGGCGAGGCGGGTGAGCATGTCGTCGTAGGTGTAGATCCGACGCACCCGCTTGCGGCGCGCCACCTCCGCCCGCACCGCGGCCGCGAACCGGTGACGCACCTGGGCGGTGCTGCCCGGCTCCGCGTCGCGCGGCTCCAACCGGGCCTGCCCGTCGTGCACCGCCCGGCGGGCCAGCGCGACGGCCTCGGTCCGGCTGAACGCCGAGGGGCCCGAGCTGCGCGCGCCGTACTTGCGGACGTAGAAGTCGTCGACCACCTCGGTGATGACGTCCTCGATCGACTCGACGAACACCGCGTCGCGGTCGCCGTCACCGGCCACGCCCAGGCCGGCGAGCATCTGCTGGCAGAACTGGTGGGTGGTGGCGATCGTGGCCGCGTCGAACTGGGTGAGGGCCCGGGCGAGGCGCGCGCGCCGGGCCGCGACCTCGGTGTCCGGCGCGTCGGCGAGCAGCCGGAGCACGTCGTCGCCCCCGCTGCGGGCGGCTTCGGGCTCGGCGAGCCCGCGCTCCGCCGACACCAGCCGCTCCCGCACCCGTTCCCGCAGCTCCTGGGTGGCCTCGCGCCCGAACGTGACGAGCATCAGCTCGGGCAGCGTGGCATGGCCCTCGGCGACGTAGCGGGTGGCGAGCGCCGCGATCGTGAACGTCTTGCCCGTGCCGGCACTGGCCTCGAGAACGGTGGTGGCGGTGGGCAGCGGGCCGCACACGTCGAACGCGGCGGGGGCGAGCACCGACGCCGAGCGCGCCCGGGTGCGGGTGGGGAAGGGGATGACGGTCACAGTCGCACCACGTCCTCGGCGCCGAGCAGCGGGTTCCACACCTGCAGTGCGAGCGCTCCGAACCGGGTGGGTTCGCCACCGGGCGCGCCGGGGGCCGACAGCACCTCGGGCCCGGCCGCGGGCCCCCACACGCGCACGTGCGCGGCGTCGTTGCGCTCGGCGCCCGCGCCGGTGCTCCACTTGCGCAGCGCCTCCTCCAGGGCGGCGCCCGCGTCGGCGCCGCCGCGGCGGGTGGTGGCGTAGGTGTGGCCGGCCACGGTGGGCAGCGGCAGCGGTTCCCGCAACCCCGCGCGCCGCAGCGCGACGAGCTCGGCGAGCACACCCGCGGCACGCTCGGGGTCGAGAGGACCGGCGGTGGCCATCGAGAGCCCGAAGCGCGTGCCGCGACCGATGGTGACCGCGCGCCACGGCTCGCGGGTGGCCGCCGTGAGCGCGAGCAACCGCACCCACGCCCGCACCCGCTGCTTCGCTGCGAGCCGGGAGAACTCCACCCGCAGGAGCACGCTGCTGTTCGTGCCGCTGCCGTTCGTGCCGCTGACGTGCAGCCCGCCGACGGTGCCCACGACGCGGGTGCCGTCGGGCAGGGCCACGTCGACGTCGCGGTCCTGCGGCTCGCCGACGCGGTGCGGCAGCGCGGCACTGACGAGGGGCTCCACGTCGTCGAGCACACCGGCCAGTACCCGCTCACCCAGCGCACCGGGCGGCAGCTCGCCGCGGCGCCACTCGGCCTGGCGGCAGCGGTCCAGCGGGTGGCCGGCGAGCCGGTCGCGCAGCAGCCGGTCGCCCACCGCCCACGTGGCGAGCCCGTCGAGGTCGACCGGCAGCGCGTCGGCCTGCTGCTCGTCGGCGGTGAACAGCGAGAGACCCACGCGCTGGCGCAGGAACTCCTTCGTGGGGTGCTCGACGAACGCGACGAGCTCGTCGAGGGAGACCACGCCCGGATCCTCGGTCGGGGGGAGCGGTTCGGCGAGGAACGGTGCGGGCGGGCTCTTGCTGCCGGCCGCGGCCCGGGCGCCGGCCAGCTCCGCGCGGTCGAAGCTGAACGGGACGGACGATCCGAAGTTGGCGGGGTCGAAGGGCTGCAGGGGGTGGCGCACCACCACCTGCTCCAGCGCCCCGGGCCCGGCCGTGGCCGCCACCGTGTCCAGGAGCTCCCCGAGCGGCACCGCGGGTGGGCGCCGCGCGCCGCTGCGCTCATCGGCGCCGGAGTGCACCACCACCAGGTGTTCGGTGGCCGCGCAGATCGCGTCGAGGAGCAGCTGGCGGTCCTCGCTGCGCGGGTCGCGCTCGCCCACCAGCGGCTCGCGGGCCAGGACGTCGTCGCCGTCGGGTACGCCGGCGCGGGGGAAGACGCCGTCGTCCATGCCGAGCAGGCAGATCACGCGGTGCGGCACGGAGCGCATCGGCACCAGCGTGGCGACGGTGAGCGTGCCGGTGCGGAAGTTGGCCCGGGTGGGGCGCCCGCGCAGGCGCTCCGCGAGCAGGCCGCGGACGTCGGCGAGCCCGAGCGCCACGGTGGCGGCGTGCGGGCCCGCCGCCCGCCCCGCCGCCGCGAGCTCGGCGCGGGCCTGCGAGCCCTGCCACTCGTCGGTGCCGGTGGCCAGCGTGAGCACGTCCAGGCCGTGCACCAGCAGCGCGATCCAGCGCTCGAGCGGCTGCGCACCGGCCAGCCCGGCGAGGACGGCGGCGACGCGGTCGACGAACTCGGCCAGCCGCCCGACGCGCGCCACGTCGCCGGACTCGACCTCGTCCATCGGCAGCGCGGTGCCGAGCCAGTCGTGCTCGGCGCCCGACATCGTGACGCCCAGCAGCAACCGGTCGAGCCCGGCCGACCAGGTGTTCTGCGGGAACCCGTCGAGCTGGAACGGCGCCCGGTGCGCGGCGTCGAGCCCCCAGCGCACGCCGGAGCGGTGCACCAGCTCGCGGAGCCGGTCGAGGTCGGCCTCGTCGAGGTCGAAGCGCCGGCGCACGGGTGCGGTGGCCAGCAGGTCCAGCAGCTGCGACGCCGTGACCCGCGCGTCGGCGAGCTCCAGCAGCTGCGCCACGGTGTCGAGCAAGGGGTTGACCTGGCGCAGCGCGCGGTCGGCCAGGCGGACCTGCAGGTGCTGGCCCGGGTGGGCGTCGGGCCCGTCGGCAAGCCCGAAGCACGCCGACACCAGCGGCGCGAACGTCTCGACGTCGGGGCACATCACCAGCACGTCGCGCGGCTCGAGGGTGGGGTCGGACTGCAGGAGCCCGAGCACCACCTCCCGCAGGACCTCCACCTGCCGGTCCGGCCCGTGGCAGGAGTGCACCTGCACGCTGCGGTCGTCGGGCCGCAGTGCGAACCCGCCGTCGGGCGCGCGGTCGTGGCGCAGGTCGGCCTGCAGGTGCTCCAGCAGCGTGGCGGCGGGCCGCTCGGGCACCGGGTGGTGGACGTCGACGCGCTGCGGCGCCGCGGCGGCCAGGCGCAGCTGCAGCTCGCGCGCGTCGCGCCCCAGCGAACCGAGCAACGGGTGGCGCGGCGTGGCCGCGGTGGGGTCGGTGCGCCGGTGCGGGACGGCCGGGGGCGGTTGCAGCGCCGACCAGAGCGCGGGGGAGGGGTGGGGCAGCCACAGGTGCACCTCGCGGTGCTCGGCGAGCGCCGCGAGCACGGCGAGGTGCTCGGCAGGCAGCCGGGTGGGGCCGAAGACCGACAGCCGCGCGGGCAGCGGCGCGACCGCGGGATCCGCCCGCAGCGCGGCGCACGCCACCTCCAGGCGTTCGGCGGGGCTCGGCGCGTCGATCCGCGCCCGCAACCGCCGGTACAGCTCCGGCTGCCAGTTCAGGTCGGCCGCCGACTCCCCGACGGTGGCGCCGGCGAGCCAGGCCGTGAGCATCGCAGGCCGGTGTGCGGCGTAGGCGGCGAAGAGGTCGGCCAGGTGACGCGCCACGGCGTAGCGGCGTCCCTGCCCGGTGTTGTCGGTGCGGGAGTCGAGATGCGCGCCGAGGGGGGCGCACCACGGCTCACCGACACTCTCATCGATGACCTCCACCAGCGGCCACACCGCCCGCTCCGGCAGCCACGGGTCCTCGTCGGCGCCGACCCCCGCCGCCGCCGAAACGACCTCGGCGACCAGCGCCGTGGGGGAGGGGAACGCCACCCCGGCGCAGACGCCGTCGGCCCGGCCGCCCGCCGCGCCCAGCCGGTGCGACAGCTGCTGCGCCAGCCACCGCTCCACGCCCCGCGCCGGCACCGCCACGACCTCGCTCGCGAACGGATCCTCCAGGGGCTCGGCGAGCAGCTCGCCGAGCGCGCGGACCAGCGCGTCGGCCCGTTCGGCCCGATGCAGGTGCCACATGCGCCGTCCCCCCTTTCCGCCGTGTGCGACACACGCTAGGACGAGGCGCCGACCGTCGCGGACGCGGGCGGGCAGTTGTCCACACACCACGAAGCGTGACCAGTGTGGTCCCTGGCGCACCGCGCTCGTAATCGACGCGCCGAGCGCGCGGCGGTGGCGCTGGTTCGCCCCGCGCGGGGCGCGGTGCGGTGGAGGACCCGGCCGATAGCGCCGGGGACCGACGATCTCGACCGGCCGGACGAGCCCCATCCACACGCCTTTACCCACAGTCACCGGCCCGGCGAAACGACACGATGGTGGTATCCCATCGGCGATCGGTTAACGGCAGGGTGGGGTCCGGGCGATCACCGGTTACAGGACGCGGAGGAGGGGTCACATTGAGCGCGGACAGGAGCGACGCCACCACGGGACCGGTGGTGCCGGAGCAGCGGGGCGTACGTGACGAGGCCCGCGCCGAGGTCCTGATCCGCCACGCCCGGTTGATGAAGAGCGGGCGCCCGATCTTCTGCCGCCCCAGCCGCGCCGAGATCGAGGGCCGCGTGCTGCCCCGCCAGAGCTCGGGCACCGACGGCAAGGTCGTCTACTCCACGCGCCAGGACGCCGAGGCCGCGGCCCGTGAACTGGAGTCGCTCGGCGCCCGCCCGCTGCGCTCCTACCTCTGCGGCCGCTCCCGCGGCGGCCACTTCCACCTCACCACCGACACGGCCGCCCGCACCGGTCACCTCCCGCTGCACCTGCGCATCCCGCAGCAGCGCAGCCCGCTCAGCGCCTGAGCTGAGCACGCGGCCGAGTCAACTCGCCCGGTCGCTCATGCGTGCCGCCGGCCGGGCCGCGGCGGCGGGCGCCCCGGCGTTCCGCAGGTGCCCGGACGCGATGAGATCGTTCCGACCCGCACCAGGTTGCTGCCGAACCCGTCCTCACGTACGGCTCGCCACGAGCATGCGGTTGTGATCGCCACGAGACGTACGCCAGCGCTGTCGCAGCGACGCTTGTGCACGTTTCGGATCGATCTCGCCGGCTCGTCGGCCCCAGTGCGACTGATCGTCCGAGATCGACGTGACCGCCCTCGCCAGGGCGAATACCTCGATGTCGGAAGGATCGATCGATCCGAGATCGAGCTGAGCGCCCTCGTCGGGGCGCAACGTTCGATCTCGGAACGATCTTGACGCCGGCCGATAGCGGGCGGCGGCGGCGCGGCGGTGGCAAGGTGTTCGACGTCCCGCCCGCCGCACCCCGGGAGCGCGCATGCCGACCCACCCCCGCGCCGGAACGCCTGCGCTCCCCGAGGACCTCGTCGACGTCGGCGCCCTGCTCGCCGCCTACCACGACCGGCACCCGGATGCGGGCGAGCCGGCGCAGCGGGTGGCGTTCGGGACGTCCGGGCACCGCGGCTCGTCGCTGCGCACCACGTTCAACGACGACCACATCGCCGCCACCAGCCAGGCCATCTGCGAGTACCGCGCCCACCAGGGCACCGGCGGCCCGCTGTTCATCGGGCGGGACACGCACGCGTTGTCGGAGCCTGCGTGGGTCACGGCCATCGAGGTGTTCCAGGCCAACGGCGTGCACGTGCTCGCCGACGCCGACGACGCGTTCACGCCCACCCCGGCCGTCTCGCACGCGATCCTCACCCACAACAGCGGGCGGACGGGTGGGCGAGCCGACGGCGTCGTCGTCACGCCGTCGCACAACCCACCGGCCGACGGGGGCTTCAAGTACAACCCGCCCGACGGCGGCCCGGCCGACACCGACGCCACCTCCTGGATCGCCGACCGCGCCAACGCGCTGCTGGCCGACGGTCTCGCCGGGGTGCGGCGCACGTCGCTCGACCGCGCCGGGCTGCACCGCCACGACTTCCTCGGCGCGTACGTCGCCGACCTGCCCTCGGTGGTGGACCTGGAGGCGATCCGGTCGGCGGGCGTGCGCATCGGTGCCGACCCGCTCGGCGGCGCGAGCGTCGCGTACTGGGGCGCGATCGCCGAGCGCCACGGGCTCGACCTCACCGTGGTGAACCCCGACGTCGACCCGCAGTTCGGGTTCATGACCCTCGACGGCGACGGCAAGATCCGGATGGACTGCTCCTCACCGCACGCCATGGCCTCGCTCGTGGCGCGGCGCGGGGAGTTCCGCATCGCCACCGGCAACGACGCCGACTCCGACCGGCACGGCATCGTCACGGCCGACGGCCTGATGAACCCCAACCACTTCCTCGCCGTCGCCATCGGCTACCTCTTCGGCCACCGGCCCGGCTGGTCGCCGGACGCCGGGGTCGGCAAGACGGCCGTCAGCTCGTCGATGATCGACCGGGTGACCGCCGACCTGGGCCGGGAGCTGGTGGAGACGCCCGTCGGGTTCAAGTGGTTCGTGCCGGGCCTGCTCGACGGCACGATCGGCTTCGGCGGCGAGGAGAGCGCGGGCGCGTCGTTCCTGCGCACCGACGGCAGCGTGTGGACCACCGACAAGGACGGGATCATCCTCGCGCTGCTCGCCTCCGAGATCACCGCGGTGACCGGGGCGACGCCGAGCGAGCGCTACGAGGAGCTCACCGCGCGCTTCGGGGAACCCGCCTACGCCCGCACCGACGTCGCGTGCAGCCCCGAGGACAAGGCGAAGCTCGGCAAGCTGGCCGTGGACGACGTGAGCGCCACCGAGCTGGCGGGCGAGAAGATCACCGACCGGCTCACCAGTGCCCCGGGCAACGGCGCCGCGCTCGGCGGGCTCAAGGTCGTCACCGACGGGGGGTGGTTCGCCGCGCGCCCGTCGGGCACCGAGGACGTCTACAAGGTCTACGCCGAGAGCTTCCACGGCCCCGAACACCTCGCCCGGATCCAGCAGGAGGCGCAGGAGGTGGTGAGAGCGGCGCTGGCGTAGCGGCACGCACCGCGGACGGTGTGTGCGGCAGCGAGGGGCCGCTCATAGGCGTGGGACCAGGCGGCCTGTCTCGGCGCCGGTCGCGTCCCGCAGGACCAGGGTGTCGCCGTCGAACCCGGCGCGGGTGGCGTCGGTGAGCCAGCTGGCGATCGGGACGTTCTCGCAGCCGATCATGGTGCTCGGGCCGGACGTCGCGGTGAGTTCGCCCTCGGGCCCGCTCCGCCAGGTGCCCTTCGTGTTGTTGCAGCCGTCGGAACCGGTCCAGCGCCCGTCGGCCGCCAGTGTGACGAAGGCCCGGCCGTCCGCCTGGCCGTCGGCGGGCAACCAGCTGCCGACGAGGTCCGCGTCCGTGGTGGGGGGAAGCGCACCCGGCCCGGCGTGAGCGATACCGACACCGGCGAGCGCCGTGGTCTCATGATCCGGGGTATCGGTTGTGCATTGCTGTCGCCACGACCATGTGCACCCGATACCTCGGATCTTGGGGAGGGGCCGGGAGACGGTGCAGGCATCGGAGGTCCCGCGAGCGGTGGCCGCGGCGATGTCGATCGCCTCGTCACTGGGCCTGGCGGTCGACGACGCGGTCGTTCTCCACGACTCGAACAGGCTCACCCTGCGGCTGCTGCCGTGTGACGTACTGGCCCGGGTGGCGCCCGTGGCGCACCAGGCCGCGCGGTTCGAGGTCGAGCTCGCTCAGCGGCTCGCCGAGGTCGGGTGCCCGGTGGCTGCCCTCGACCCCCGGGTGGAGCCACGCGTCCACGAGCGTGACGGCTTCGAGGTCACGTTGTGGACCTACTACGAACCCGCGACTCCTCGCGAGGTCCCACCGGCCGATTACGCCGACGCGCTGCAGCGGCTGCATGCCGGCATGCGCGAGCTCGAGGTCCCGACGCCGCTGTTCACGGATCGGGTCGAGCAGGCGCAGTGGCTCGTGGCGAACCGCGAGCACACCCCGGCGCTCGCCGACGCGGACCGGGAGCTGCTCGGCGACACGTTACGACGCCTGCGACGAGCGATCGGCGAGCGCGCCGGCGCCGGGCAGTTGCTGCACGGCGAGCCGCACCCGGGCAACGTGCTCACCACGGCGAACGGGCCCCTGTTCGTCGACCTCGAGACGTGTTGCCGTGGACCCGTCGAGTTCGACCTCGCCCACGCGCCCGACGACGTCGGCGCGTTCTACCCGGATGTCGACCGGGACCTGCTGCGCGAGTGCCGGATCCTCGTGCTGGCGATGATCACGACGTGGCGTTGGGATCGGGGCGACCAGCTCCCGAACGGGCGCCGGCTGGGCGCGGAGTGGCTCGAGCAGATCCGCGCGTCGACTCGCCGATCATGAGGTCGGAGACCACCGGCGGTCGCCGAGGCGGGCCAGGTCGCGGCAGGTCGCGGCGAACAGCTCCCGCAGCAGCGGGCCGGCCAGCCGCTCGTGCACGTCGAGGACCGGACGGCCGGCGTGCACGTCGTCGCGGTAGCGGTCGCGCCCCGGCTCGGGCACCGGGAGGGCGGTCAGGGCGGCCACGACCACGGTCTCGCCCTCCCGCTCCACGACGGCGACGACGTGCGTGCGCAGGACGGTCTCGTCGACGTGGCCGAACCACCCGGCCTTCACCGCGACCGCGGCCGAGTCGACGCCGAGTGCGTCCGCCACCGCGTCCGGGATGCCGAAAGCCTGTTCCGGGGCCACGGCCCGCATCCAGCCCAGGATCTGCGCGGCGGCCGGGTCTCCCGCCGCCGCGCGGGCGAGGGCGCCGTAGGCGGTGACGACCTCGGCCGCGCTCACCTCGATGCCGCCGAACCAGGTCCGGTCCGCGCCCGGCGGGTGCCAGCGCACGCCGGTCGTGTCGGCGAGGCGGTCGAGGATCCGCTGCGGCGGGCCGCCGTGCCAGATCCGGTTCGTGGCGGCGTTGTCGGAATGCCGGACCGCGGGCTCGCCGTCGGCGGGTGCAGCCCCGGCGGCCCAGGCGAACAGCGGCTTGAGCACCGACGCGCAGCGCAGCCGGACGGCCCCGCGGCGCGCGCCCGTGGCTCGCAGCGGAGGTCCTCCGTACTGCGGGGTGCCCAGCACCTCGCCCGCGACCTGCGCGGACGCGAAGTCGGGGACGCCGGCCAGGGCGTCGACGGCGCTCATGCGTAGATCCCGAGCAGCACGGCGTACAGCGCGACGACCGGTATCAGCACCAGGTAGGACGAGAGCAGTTGCCAGCGCAGCGAGCGCGACTCGGCCAGGCCCATCTGCCCGATCATGTCCGGGTTGGGGAAGGGGCCGAGCCCGTCGGTCTGGGAGGCGGCGAGCAGCACGACCGTCCACGCGGCGGGCGGGACGCCCAGGGCCACCGCGAGCGGCCCGAAGACCTGGTTCACCAGCACCACCTGCGCGGCGGCGGCCCCGGCGATGCCGACCCACCCGATCAGGATGACGACCAGGCAGAACAGGTAGGGCGCCAGTTCGGACAGCGCGAACCGCTCGGCCACACCGTCGTAGGCGCCCATCGAGTCGACGAGGGTGAACAGCACGGCGAGCAGGAAGAACAGGAAGAAGATCCCGAGCAACCGGCTCGCCCCGCCGTACACGGCCCCCATCAGGGCGCCGACCGGCAGCCGCGCCGCGATCCCGGTGACCGCGATGAGCACGACCAGCGCCACCGGCACGAAGGTGGCGCCCGCCGCGGTCAGCCCGCTGTAGACCACGAGTGCGAGGAACGTGAGCAGGAACGCGACCGTCGCGCGCCCGGCACCCGGGGCGGGCTCCTGCAACGCGTCCAGGTCCACCGCGCGCTCGGGCGGGTAGGGGAACGCGGTGGCGGTGCGCCGCTGGTTCCAGCGGACCACGAGGAACCCGACACCGAACATCACGACCGCGGTCGGCAGCCCCGCCGTGAAGACGTAGCTGACCCAGCTGACCTGAGCCGCGCCGTAGATGCTCGCGGTGATCGGCGCGAACGGGCTGAGGGTGAGCCCGGCCAGCCCGCTGAAGAAGAACATCGCCGCCGTGGCGGGGCTGGAGAACCCGAGCGCGGCGAGGAGCGGGATGACGATCGGCGCGACGATGGCGACGGACCCCGCGAGCGTGCCCAGCGCCCCGGCCAGGATCGTGCATGCCAGCATCACGCCGAACTGGGCGCGCAGCTGCGTGGTCAGCCCGACCCGGCGGACCACCCCGATCACGAGGAACTCGGCCACGCCGGTGCGCCGCAGCACCTCCCCGAGCCCCGCGCCGAGCAGGATGATCACGCCGAGCAGGGCGATCAGCGTGCCCATCGACTCGATCAGGACCGGTCCGAGGTCCGCGGGTGTGGAGCGGGTCAGCACGACCGCGGAGATCACCGCGCCGAGCGTGGCCAGCACCATGTCGACGCCGAGCAGCGCGAGCCCCGCGTAGACGACGATCGGGACGAGACCCCACAGCCCGGGTTGGTCGGTGCGGATCGCGACGGCGATGCTGGCGATCAGCGCCACCGCGTACAGCGCGGCCGCGGCGATCTGCTGCCGCCGCGACATGTCGAGCGTGTAGATGTTGGCGTCCGACACGCTGGTGGACGAGGACACGGAAGCCTCCGGGGGAGCGTCGGGAGCGTCAGCAAGGTGGCTTTGCTGACGCGTGGCGTCAGCGAAGTGGCTTTACCGACGCGGGGCGTCGGCCGTGCGGCGGCGCAGCACCCGGCCCGGGCGGGCGCCGGTGAGCGCGCCGTCGGCCAGCACCGGCTCGCCCGCGACCAGCACGTGCTGCACACCGGTGGAGAGCTGCCACGGATCGTCGAAGGTCGACCGGTCGGTGACCGTGGCCGGGTCGAGGACGGCGACGTCGGCGACCGCGCCGGGGCGCAGCACGCCGCGGTCGGCCATCCCGAGCCGCGCGGCGGGCAGCCCGGTCATCTTGTGGACGGCGGCCGCGAGCGGCAGGTCACCGTCGCGCACGTACGGCCCGAGGACGCGGGTGAACGTGCCGAAGCTGCGCGGGTGCGGCCGGCCCGGGCCCTCGGGTCGCAGGACCCAGCCGTCGCTCGCGACGCTCACCGCGGGGTGCTGCAGCACGGTGCGCACGTCGTCGGCGGCCATCGCGTGGTTGACCACCGACACCGCACCGTCGTGCGCGGCGAGCACCTGCAGCGCGGCCTCGGCGGGGTCGGTGCCGAGTTCGCGCGCGACGTCGGCGATGCTGCGCCCGCGCGCCGCGCTGAACGCGCCCGGGGGCAGGTCGGCGAGCACCACGCCCTCGGGGTCGACGTCGCGGGCCATCCGGTCGCGCAGCCCGCTCGCCACCCGCTCGCGGGTGGGGCCGTCGGCGAGGCGCTCCAGCAGCCGCGCCACGCCGCCGTCGAGCGCCCACGCCGGCAGCCGGGAGGTCAACGTCGTGGACGACGCCGTGTACGGGTAGACGTCGCAGGTGACGTCGACGCCGTCCGCGCGTGCCTCGTCGACGATGCGCAGCGCCTCGGCGACCGCGCCGTGGTTGCTGCGGCCCATCGCCTTGAGGTGCGAGATCTCCAGCCGCACGCCGGTGTCGCGCGCGGTCGCGACGGCCTCGCGCACGGCGTCGAGCAGGGCGTCGGCCTCGTTGCGCATGTGGGTGGAGTAGAGCAGCCCGTGGGTCGCCGCGACCCGCGCCAGCGCCGTGACCTCGCTGGTGTCGGCGTAGGCGCCCGGGGCGTAGATCAGTCCGGTGGAGAAGCCCCAGGCCCCTTGCACGGCTGCCTCGGCCAGCAGCGTGCCCATCCGTTCCAGCTCGGCGGGCTCCGGGGCGCGCTCGGCCCCGCCCAGCACGGCCAGCCGCAGCGCGGAGTGCCCCACCTGCAGCGCGAGGTTCACCGCGGGGCGGGTGGCGTCGACGGCGTCGGCGTACCCGGCCGCGTCGTTCCACGTCCAGTCCAGCTCGCCGGACAGGAACGCCGACGCCGCCCGCAGCGTGTCGAGGTCACCGACCGGGAAGGGCGACCAACCGCAGTTGCCCGTGACGAGCGTGGTGACGCCCTGGGAGACGGCGGTGTCGGCGCCCGGGTGGCCGGTGATGCTGAAGTCGGCGTGCGAGTGCAGGTCGATGAAGCCGGGGCAGACCACCAGCCCGTGCGCGTCGATCCGGGTGGCTCCGTCGGTCGAGGCGACCGCGTCGATCCGGCCCGCCGTGATGCCGACGTCGCCCGTCCGCGGTGGGGCGCCGGTGCCGTCCAGGACGGTTGCGCCCGTGATGACCAGGTCACTCATGTCAGCACCGCCAGGATCGCGACGTAGAGCAGGGAGGCCGGGATGAGCACCAACCAGCCGGTGAACAGCAGGGACCGCAGGTCCGTGGAGCGGGCCAGCCCCATCGCGCCGATCATGTTGGCGTTCGGGAACGGCCCGTAGGTGTCGGCCTTCGACGCCCACAGCAGCACGATCACCCACGCACCCGCGCCGAGCCCGACCGAGCTGGCGATCCCGCCGAACACCTCGTCGAGCAGCACCACCTGGGCCGCGGTGGCGCCCGGGACGCCCACCCAGCCCAGCAGCGCGATCGCGGCGGCGAAGCCCAGGCCCGACGAGTTCTGCAGCTGCGGCCCGAACATCTCGAGCACGACGTCGTAGGGCTGCAGCCCGTCGATCACCAGGAACAGCGCTGCCAGCAGCCAGAACAGCAGGAAGATGCTCACCAGCCGGGCCGCACCGCGGTAGAGGTGGCCTGCGATCTCGGTGGCCCGCAGCCGCGCGGCCACGCCGGTGGCGATCCCGAGCAGCGGCAGCGCGAGCAGCGGGAACGAGGTGCCGGCCGCGGTGATCGTCGCGTACGCGACCGTGGCCACGAGCAGCACCAGGAACACCGCGGTGGCCCGCCCGGCGTGGGCCGGCACGTCCGTCTGCTCGGTCTCCAGGTCGGAGTCGGTGTAGAAGTCGTCGCGCCGCGCGGTGCGCCGCTGGATCCAGGGCACGATGAACATCGCCATCAGGATCGACAGCACCGCGATCGGCGCCGCGCCGTACTGCAGGTAGGTCAGGTAGTCGACGTCCGCCGCTTCCATGATCGCGACGTTCGAGCCGGCGAACGGCGCGAGCGCGAGCCCGGCGCAGCCGCCCACGAACATCATCGCGGCCGTGGCGGCGCGGGTGAAGCCGACGCGCGCCGCCACCGGCAGCAGGATCGGGGCGGCGATCGCGAGCGCGCCGGCGAGCGTGCCCAGGCTGGTGACGAGCACCAGGCAGGACAGCATCACGCCGAGCAGCACCGCCCGCTGGCTGCGGTCGCCCGCCACCCGCAGCACCCAGTGGACGATCGTGTGGGCGACGCCGGTGACGCGCAGGACCTCCCCGACGCCGGCGCCGAGCATGATGATGACGCCGATCGTGGTGACGAGGTCGCCCATCGACTCGCCGAGCAGGGCCCCGAACTCGGCGGGCGTCTGGCGCGCGATGAGCACGCCGCCCACGAGGCTGACGACGGTGGCGATCACCAGGTCCATGCCGAGCAGGCACAGCACCGCGTACATCGCGATCGGCAGGATGCCCCACAGCGTGGGCGCTTCGGCGACGGTCCCGGCGATGGCGCACACCACCAGGCCGACGACGGCGATCGCGGTGGTGACGATGCGGCGACCGCGTCCCTGCTCCAGCTCGTAGGCGTTGGCGCGGTCGTCCGGCGCCGTCTTCGCTGACGGCGGCTGTTCGGTCATGCTGATCCTCTGTGCTCGCTGGTGCGGGTGGCGTGCGCCCGCAGGAACTCCTCGTCGACGGCGTGTCCGAGGCCGGGGGTCTCCCACGGCACGCGGACGGTGCCGCGGTCGGCGCGGATCGGCGGGGTCACCACGTCGCGCGCGTAGTACTTATCGGACCCGGAGACGTCCGACGGGAGGACGAAGCCGGGCAGGCTGGAGAGCGCGACGTTGGCCGCGCGGCCGATGCCGAACTCGTGCATCCCGCCGCACCAGACCGGCACGTCGTGGGCGCGGGCGAGGTCGTGGGCGGCCACGGCGGCGGTGAGCCCGCCCATCCGGGACACCTTGATGTTCAGCACCCGGCCCGATCCCAGCGCGAGCGCGGTGGCCAGGTCGTGCCCGTCGACGATCGACTCGTCCAGGCAGATCGGTGTCTCGATGCTCGCCTGGAGGCGGGCGGCGGCCAGCAGGTCGCGGGGGGCGAAGGGCTGCTCGATCATCAGCAGCCCCGCGCCGTCGAGACCGCGCAGGGCGGCGAGGTGCTCGTCGCTCTCGGTGTAGGCACCGTTGGCGTCGACGTGCAGCGACAGGTCGGGGAACGCGGCGCGCACGGCGGCGACGGGCTCGGCGTCCCAGCCTGGTGCGATCTTGAGCTTGACCCGGGGGTAGCCGGCCTCGACGTGCCGGGCCACCTGCTCGACCAGCGCGTCCACGCTCGCCTCGATGCCCAGGCTCACGCCGGCGACGACGGTGCGCCGCTCCCCGCCCAGCGCCCCGGCCAGCGGTACGCCCTGGGTCTGGGACCAGAGTGCCCAGCAGGCCATGTCGAGGCCCGCCTTGGCGAACTCGTTGCCCCGCACCCGCGACCAGAGCGCGGCGGCCTGCGCGGGGTGCTCCCACACGCGGCCCAGCAACGCCGGGACCAGGTGGGCGGTGGCGATCGACCAGCAGGTCTCGACGGTCTCGGCGGCGAAGAACGGCCCGGACGGCGAGGCGATCTCGCCCCAGCCCACGGCGCCGTCCGCGTCCTGCACCCGCACGAGCACATGCTCGAGGTAGGACTTGCGGTGCGAGCTGGTCTCGAACTCCCGCACCAGCGGCAGCCGCACCGCCAGCAGTTCGACGTGGTCGACGCGCACGTCAGTCCCCTTCCGCGTAGACGCCGAGACGCGCGGTGAGCGCGTCGCGCCGCGCGAGCCTGCGCCGGGCGCCCTTGGCGCTGGCCGCGGCGAGCGTGGCGAGGATGTGCACCACGGCGGCGACCGCCGTGGGGGAGTCGGCGTAGGAGGCGCTGTCCGTGCTGACGACCACCGCCACCTCCGACGCCCGGGCCACCGCGCTGTCCGCGTGGTCGGTCACGCCGATCACCGTGCCGCCTGCCGCCGCGAACTCCTCGGCCATCACGACCGTGGAGCGCGCGTAGCGGCGCAGCGAGAACGCGACGAGCACGTCGCCCGCCCGCACGTCGGAGAGCACGTCGACCGCGCGCACCACGGTGCCGTCGATCAGGGTCACGTTGGCCATCGAGGCCGACAGGTCCGTGGCCAGCAGGGAGGCGTAGGACCAGGACTTGGAGCCCCCGGTGACGAAGCGCCGCTTCGCCGCCACGATCCGGCGCGCGGCCTGTTCGAGGGAGCCGTCGGCCTGCAGGCGCTCGAGGGTGGCGGTGAGGTTCGCGGTCTCCTGGGCCACCACCTGCGCCACCAGCGCGGTGGCGGTGGAGCGGCGCTGCAGGCGCGCGCCGTAGCGCTCGTCGGGGGTCGTGAGCTGCCGGTTCTCGAGCGTCACGCCGCCCCCACGCAGTACAGCGCGGTGCGCTCGTCGACCCGGCGGCAGGACCGCAGCCCCTGGCCGTCGCCGAGGAGGCGGTCGAGCTCGTCGGCCACGCGGTCGCGCAGCGCGAGGGCACGGTCGGGGCCCAGTGCGCGCAGCGCGTCGCCTGCGGCCGGCACGGCGAGCCAGGTGAGGTCGCCGTCGGTGCGCGAGGCGCCCCACTCCGGGACGTCCGCGGGCAGGTCGGGGACGGCGGCGCGGACCGGGGAGCCCAGCGGCCACTCGACGATGACCCGGTCGGTGCGGCCGTGGTGGTCGGGCATTCCGTAGTAGTCGCGGTGGAACCAGCGCCCGGTGGCGCCCAGCACGTCCAGGTTGAAGTGGGCGTTGCGGGCCTGCAGCGGGTCGTAGGCCCAGCGCATCGTCGTCACGCCGGTCCGGCGGGCGACCTCGGCCTGCGCCCGCTTGAGCTGCCGGCCCACGCCGCGGCCCTGGACGCTCGGGTCGACGGCGGCGGTCTGCGAGTAGTGGAAGGGCGCGCCGCCCTCGAGCCCCGCGAACCCGTAGGTGAAGCCGACGAGCCGATCGTGCTCGTCGAACGCCCCGAGGGCGGAGCCGCCGCTGTGCTGCAGGGCGCAGAGCAGCTTCGGCGTGAACGCCGGGTCGTCGTCGGCCAGGTCGAACACCGCGCGGTAGAGCCGCACGGCGGCGAGCCGCTCGGCCGTGGTCGACAGTGACCGGGTGGTGATCCCGGCGGGCGAGGACATGAGGCTCCAGATAGCGAACGTATGTGAACGAGGTGGGTACGTCCTACGCTCAGTAGTGCCAGCTTGTCAACGACTCAGCGTGAGCGAGATGGCAAAGATATAGTTCGTATCCGTGTCTGAATCCGAGCTGTCCCGCGCCGCTGCCGCCCTCGCGGACGACGCGCTGGCGCGCCTGCGCTCCTACGCCCGGCACGAGACGCCGACCGGGGGCGCGACGGCGCTGAACGCCCTCGCCGACGTACTGGAACGGCGCTACCGGGAGCTGGGCGCCGACACCGAGCGCGTGGAGCGGGACACGGGGGACCACCTCGTCGCCCGGTGGGGGAGGACCGGAGACGAGCCGCACGTGCTCTTGATCGGCCACCACGACACCGTCTGGCCGTGTGGCACGTGCGAGACGATGCCGGTCGTCGAGGAGGGCGGCGTCCTGCGCGGCCCGGGGGTCTACGACATGAAGGGCGGGCTGGTCGTCGTCGAGCTGGCGATGGCGGTCCTGCAGCGGTGCGGGATGCGGCCCGCCCGTCCGGTGCGGCTCGTCGTGGCCGCGGACGAGGAGATCGGCAGTCCCACCGCCCGTGCCGTGGTCGAGGCGGAGACGGCCGGCGCGGTGGCCGTCCTCGGGTGCGAGTCGCCGCACCCAGACGGCGCGCTGAAGTCGGCGCGGCTGGGCAGCACCCGCGTGCGCATCGAGGTCGGCGGGCGGGCCGCGCACGCGGCACTCGACCCGGAGTCGGGCGTGTCCGCCGTCGACGAGCTGGTGGACCAGCTGCTCGCGGTCCGCGAGATCACCGCGGCCGAGCCCACCGTCCTGTGCAACGTCGGCACGATCGACGGGGGCGGGCGGACCAACGTCGTGCCGGACCGCGCCACCGCCGACATCGGCCTGCGCTTCGCCGACACCGCCACCCAGGACCGCGTGCTCGCGGCCCTGGGCGCGCTCGCCCCCGTGCGCCCCGGCGCCGAGGTCACGGTGCGGACGCTGACCAGCAGGCCGGCCTGGTCGGAGCCGGCCGCCGCGCTGCTCGCGCGGGTGGCCGCGGCCGGCTCGGACGTCGGCCAGCGGGTCGACGGGCGGCCGGCGGCGGGCGCGGCGGACACCAACACCCCCGGCGCGGCCGGCATCCCCACCCTGGACGGCTTCGGCCCGCTGGGTGCAGGCGCGCACGCCGCGCACGAGCAGATCCGGACGGCGAGCCTGGCGGAGCGGGGTGCGCTGCTGGCGAGCGTGCTGGCGACGCTCTGAGCCGTGCTGGGCGTCCCGCGAGTCAGCGGCCGGAGCCGGTGATCACGGGGCGGCCAGCTCGGCCGCGCCGCCCTGCTCGCTGTCGTGCTGGTGAGGCTCTGAGCCGGCCGCTGCTCGGACCGTAGGCCCGTGCCGCGTCAGGCGCCGAGGTGTGCTGCTCGGGCTCGGGTGGTCCGCGTCCTCACCGCTCCCGGGACGGTCGCCAGTCTGGATCTCGGCCGATGAAGCCGACCATCCGATCCTGTGCCGGGGCGTCGGCCGGGACGTCGACCCGCGGCCCGTACTGACCGCTGGCGCGCATCGCTTCCTCGTGCTCCTGCGCCCCCGCGACCACCGCGTCACACCGGGCGGGGTCGAGGTCGGGCTCCTGTCCCAGCGCGCGGGCCAGATCCCAGGTGTGCATGAAGACGTCGACGCTGTAGAACCGGTCGATCGCCTCGGCGAGCGGGATCCTGCCGATGTGCGGGTTCTCCAGCACCCGCTCGCCCGGGTCCTCGATCAGCCGCTGCACGTCACCGGTGCGGGCGGCCCAGGCGGCGGCCGGGTCCTCCTTGACCGAGGGTGCCTCCGGCAGCACCACGCCGGCTCCCGAGGCCAGGAACCCCGGGAACCACTCGACGAGATGCCCGACCACGTCGCGGGCGGTCCACCCGCCGACAGGCGCCGGCGCGTCCCACCGATGCGCCGGGGCCCGCTGCGCCACGTCGAGGAACCGGCCGGCGACGTACCAGTGCTCCTCGGCGGGAGGCAGCTCGCTCAGGGCACTCACGACCCGGCCGCCAGTAGCTCGTCGAGCTTCTCGTAGCCCTCCCTGACGCCGACGTCCATCCCGCTGGCGAGCATGGCGTCGCGGTCCTGCATCGAGTACACCAGCGACAACGCCTCGAGCCGGGTGCGGCCGCCGCCGATGTCGGTGAGCGTCAGCGTCTCGAGCGCGACCGCGTCGGGCTGTTCCTCGAACCCGAACGTCTGCACGATCTTCGCGTTCTCCTCCACCCGGTGGATCGACCCGTAGAAGTGGGCGATCTCCGCGCCGTCGCGCAGGGCGGTGTAGCGGTACTCGCCGCCGGTCCGGATGTCCCAGACCTGGATGTCCATGTCGATCGACCGCGGCCCCATCCACTGCGTGACCCACTTCGGGTCGACGTGGGCGCGGAAGACCAACTCGGCCGGCGCGTCGAACTCGCGGACGATCCGCACCGTCGGCAGCTCGGGGTCGGCCTCGATCCGGGTCTCGTGCTCGGTGGTGGTGCTCATCCTGCAGCTCCTCGTTCGGGTTCGATGTCGTCTGCTTCGGTGCGCTCGCGTTCGGCGCTGCCGTCGTCGTCCATCCGGGCGAGCACCGCGTCCAACCGGCGGTAGCGCTCCTCGGCCTGCCGCCGGTAACGCTCGAGCCACTTCGTCATGAGGTCGAAGACCTCCGCCTCGAGGTGGACCGGCCGCCGCTGCGCGTCGCGACTGCGCCGCACGAGCCTCGCCTCCTCGAGCACCTTGAGGTGCTTGGAGACGGCCTGCATCGAGATGCCGTACGGCTGCGCCAGCTCGCCCACAGTGGCGTCGCCCGACGCCAACCGGGCGACGATGTCCCGTCGCGTCGGATCGGCGAGCGCCGCGAACAGCCGCGACAGCCGATCCCCGTCCTCAACCACGGGGTTGAGTAAATCGGCACGGTCGACCGTTGTCAACCTTACGGTTGAGGACGGTTGCCGTCACGTGCTCTCGCGCACCACCAGGTGGTGGGGGGTCGTCTTGCTGCGCGGAGGGAGGTCCGGATCGGCCAGCCGCGAGGTGGCCAGTTCCAGCGCCGACTCCGCGACGAACGCCCGATCGATCGCCACGGTGGTGAGGGTGGGCGTGGCGAAGCGGCACTCCGGCACGTCGTCGACCCCCACGACGGCGACGTCGTCGGGCACGCGGCGGCCGTTGCGGTGCAGCGAGCGCAACGCACCGATGGCCAGCACGTCGTTGGCGGCGAAGACGGCGTCGACGTCCGGGTGCTCGGCGAGCAGGGCGTCCACGGCGTCGGCGCCGTTCTGCCGGTCCCACTCCCGCACGGTGCGGATGAGCGTGCGGTCCACCGGCAGGCCTGCCTGTTCGAGGCCCCGGGTGTAGCCGAGCACCCGCTGCTCCATCGCCGACTTCGACCTGCTGTGCTGGTGGCCCACCATCGCGATCCGCCGCCGGCCCGTCCCGGCGAGGTGGGTGGTGGCTGTGGTGCCGATCGCGACGCTGTCGATGCCGACGCGGTCGGCCTCGGCCGCGGTGCTGTGCTCGCCGAGCAGCACCATCGGGGTGTCGTGGCGGGGGGCGGCCAGCTCGGACGGCGGCATCGAGAGCGGGCTGAAGATCAGCGCATCGGCGTAGCGGACCGGTGAGCCTGCCGCCACCGCGCGTTCCCGCTCGATGTCGCCGTCGGTCTGCTCGATGACGACGGTGAGCCCGCGTTCGCGCGCGGCGCTCACCAGCAGGGCCGCGAGGTCGGCGAAGTAGGGCATGTCGATGCGCGGCACGGCGAGCACGATCGCCCCGGTGCGCCCGCGGCGCAGTTGCCGGCCGACGGCCTGCGGGCGGTACCCCAGCTCCTGCACGTACTGCTGCACGAGGGCGCGGGTCTCGGGCCGGACGTGGACGTAGTCGTTCACGACGTTGGACACGGTCTTCGGCGACACGCCCGCGGCGCTCGCCACGTCGCGCATCGTCACCGGTCGCCTCGGTTGTTGCTGCGTCCCCACGTCTGCAGTCTCCCCTTGACAGGCAAGCGCCTTCCCGAGAGGGTTTTACCACGATGTAAACGCGAGAGGGAGTGGTCGATGACGACCTCGCACCGCCTGTCGCGTCGCACCCTGTTGCGTGCGACGGCCGCCGCCGGCGGCGCCGCCTTCCTGTCCTCGTGCGCGCGAGGGTCGGGGGCCGCGGTCGACCTGGCGTACTGGAACTTCTTCGGGGGCAGCGACGGCGAGCTCATGGTGGAGCTCGTCAACGAGTTCCGGGCCGAGGCGCCCGGTGTCCGCGTCACCGACACCACGCTCGACTGGGGCCCGCCCTACTACACGAAGCTGGCGATGGCGTGCGCGGGCGGCCGGGCACCCGACCTGGCCACGCTGCACGCCTCCCGGCTGGCGACGTTCGGGCGCGACCTGCTCGACGAGTGGGACCTGGACGAGCTCGCGGCCCGGGGCGTCAGCGTCGAGGAGTTCCCGCAGCCCGTCCTGGACCGGGTGCTGATCGACGGCCGGCTGATGGCGTTGCCGCTCGACACCCACCCGCTCGTCCTCTACTACAACACCGACGTCTGCGAGCGGGCCGGGCTGCTCGCCCCGGACGGCACGCTGGCACCCATCGCCGACGCCGAGCAGATGCTCGACGCGGGCCGGCGCGCCGCCGAGGCCACCGGCTCCATCGGGATCTCGCTCGGCATCGGCGAGAGCTCCCACGTGTGGATGCTGTTCTGGTCGCTGTTCCGCCAGCTCGGCGGGCAGATGCTGCTGCCCGACGGCGGGCCGGCCGAGGTGGACCGGGACGCGGTGGTCCGGTCGATGGCGTTCCTGCGGGAGATGTGCGACGGGACGATCTGCTCGCCCACGCTCGACGGGCAGTCGGCGCCGGCGGCCTTCGCGAGCGAGCAGGCCGGGTTCCTGTTCGTCGGACCGTGGGAGGTGACCTCGGCCCGCGAGGCGGAGATCCCGTTCTCGATGACGCAATTCCCCGCGCTGTTCGGGGCCACGCCGTACGTGCGGGCGGACAGCCACAGCTTCGTGCTGCCGGCGCAGGCCCACGTCGACCCCGCGGCCCGCGCGGCGGCGTACGACATGGCGGTGTCGATGTTGCGCAACAGCCTCGTCTGGGCGACGGGCGGCGGGCACATCCCGGCGCTGTCCGCGGTGGCAGCGAGTCCGGAGTACCGGGCGGAGCAGCCGATTTCGAACTATCGGGAGGCGGCGCAGGTGGTGGAGTTCGATCCCGAGGCCTACTTCTCCGGATCCGGGTCGACGCTGATGTCGCGGGCCGGGCAGAGCCTGCAAGGGGTGGCCACCCGGGCGATGACGCCGGAGCAGGGCGCCGACGACCTGATCGGCTGGCTCGACGCTCAGCTCACCTTCGGGAGCCCGCTGTGACCGCCGGGACGGTCGCGGCTGCGAGCCCCGTGGCGCCGGGCACCGCCGCCCGCGGGGGCCCGAGCCTCGTCGGCGGCCGCGGCGGGATCTGGTTCGTCCTGCCCTTCCTGCTGGTCTACGCCGCGTTCGTGCTGTGGCCGCTGGTCTACGGCCTGGGCCTGAGCTTCTTCGACACCAGCCTGGTGCGCGACGAGTCGCAGTTCGTCGGGCTGGCCAACTACGTGCGGCTGTTCTCCGACCCCGAGGTCTGGCGCACGCTGGGCGTCACGGTGCTCTTCACGATCGGCAGCACGATCCCGCTGGTGGCGATCGCGCTGGTGATGGCGCTGCTGGTGCAGACCGGGGTCCGCGGGCAGTGGTTCTGGCGCTTCGCCTACTTCGCGCCGTTCCTGCTGCCGGTGGCCACCGTCGCCCTGATCTGGCAATGGCTGTTCTCCGGTGACTACGGCCTGTTCAACGGGGTCCTGACCGGGCTCGGCCTGCCGGCGGTGGGGTGGCTCACCGAGCCGGACATCGGCCTGTGGTCGGTCGTCATCCTCACGGTCTGGTGGACGATCGGCTTCAACTTCCTGCTCTACCTCGCCGCCCTGCAGGCGATCCCCGCCCCGCTGTACGAGGCCGCGGAGATCGACGGTGCCGGCGGCTGGCGGCGGCTCTTCTCGATCACGCTGCCGCTGCTGAACCGCACGACGGGCCTCGTGGTGGTGCTGCAGGTGCTCGCCTCGCTGAAGCTGTTCGACCAGGCCTACATCCTGTTCCAGGCCAGCGGGGGGCCGGGCGGGTCGGCCACGCCGATCCTGCAGTACGTCTACGAGACCGGGTTCGTGGACTACCGCCTGGGCTACGCCTCGGCCATCTCCTACATGTTCTTCGTCCTGATCGTCCTGATCGCCCTCGTCCAGGCCCGGCTCAGCCGCAGGAGCGAACCGTGACCACCGCGCCCGACACCGCGAACCCCGTTACGACCCCCCTCCTGCCGCGGGCCCGCCGCTCAGGCTCCGATGACGGCCCCGCGCAGGTGCGGCGCTACACCCCACTGGCCCGCGCCGGGATCATCACCGCGCTGCTGGTGGTGGCGGTGCTCTGGTTGGCGCCGCTGGTGTGGGCGCTGCTCACCTCGCTCAAGCACGAGGCCGACACGACCACCGTGCCGCTCGAGGTCGTCCCCGAGCGCGGGTTCACGCTGCAGGCCTACGCCTCGGTGCTCGCCAACGGCAACCTGGTCACCTGGTTCGTCAACAGCACGGTGGTCACGCTCGTGGTCACGGTGTTGACGGTGGCGCTGTCGGCGGCCGCTGCGTACGGCTTCTCCCGCACCCGCTTCCGCGGCCGGAGCGTGCTGTTCGCGCTGACGATCGCCGGGATCATGGTGCCGCCGCAGATCCTGATCGTGCCGCTGTACCGGCAGATGCTGGCGATGGGCCTGGCCGACACCTACGCGGGCATCATCCTGCCGCAGCTGGTGCTGCCGGCGATGGTGTTCATCCTCAAGAAGTTCTTCGACGGCATCCCGCACGAGCTGGAGGAGGCCGCCCGGGTGGACGGCGCCGGCTCGTTGCGGATCTTCCTGCAGATCGTGCTGCCGCTGTCGCGCTCGATCCTCGCCGCCGTCGCGATCTTCGTGTTCATCCACGCCTGGAACAACTTCCTGTGGCCGTTCATCATCACCTCCGACCCCGGGCTGATGACGCTCCCGGTGGGGCTCGTGCAGGTGCAGAGCGCGTTCGGAGTGCGCTACGCGCAGGTGATGGCCTCGGCGCTGCTCGCAGGCCTGCCGCTGATCATCGTGTTCATGCTGTTCCAGCGCCAGATCATCCGCGGGGTCGCCACCACCGGCCTCGGCGGGACGTGAAACCCGAGAGAGGAACCCCTTGCCCCGCGCACGCCTGACCATCGACCCCGACTTCACGATCGCCCCCGTTCCCCGCCGCCTGTTCGGCTCGTTCGTCGAGCACATGGGCCGCTGCGTCTACACCGGCATCTACGAGCCCGGCCACCCGAAGGCCGACGCGGACGGCCTGCGCACGGACGTGCTGGACCTGGTGCGCGAGCTCGGCCCCACCGTCGTGCGCTACCCGGGCGGCAACTTCGTCTCCGGGTACGACTGGGAGGATGGTGTCGGCCCGAAGGAGCAGCGCCCGCGCCGCCTGGACCGGGCGTGGCGCTCGATCGAGACCAACGAGTTCGGCCTCGGCGAGTTCGCCCGCTGGGCGAAGGCGGCCGGCACCGAGCCGATGATGGCGGTCAACCTCGGCACCCGCGGCGTCCAGGAGGCCTGCGACATCCTGGAGTACGCCAACCACCCCGGCGGCACCAAGTACTCCGACCTGCGCCGCGCCCACGGCAACGCCGACCCGTTCGACATCACGCTGTGGTGCCTGGGCAACGAGATGGACGGCCCGTGGCAGGTCGGCCACAAGACCGCCGCCGAGTACGGCCGGCTGGCCGCCGAGACGGCCCGGGCCATGCGGCTGGTCGACCCGCGCATCGAGCTGGTGGCCTGCGGCAGCTCGAAGTACGCCATGCCGACGTTCGGCGAGTGGGAGCGGGTGGTGCTGGAGGAGACCTACGACCAGGTCGACTACATCTCCGCGCACGCCTACTACCAGGAGCACGACGACGGCCCGCACAGCGCGGGCGACTTCCTCGCCAGCGCCCGGGACATGGACACCTTCATCGAGTCGGTCGTCGCCACCGCCGACGCCGTGCGCGCCCGCGGCAAGCACCGCAAGCGCATCGACATCTCCTTCGACGAGTGGAACGTGTGGTACCAGGCGCGCCACCGCGCGTCCCCGATCGCGAAGGGCGAGAGCGAGTGGGAGGTGGCGCCGCGCGTGATCGAGGACGAGTACTCGATCACCGACGCCGTGGTCGTCGGCACCCTGCTCAACTCGCTGCTGCGCCACGGCGACCGCGTCACCGTGGCCTGCCAGGCGCAGCTGGTGAACGTGATCGGCCTGCTGCGCAGCGAGCCGGGCGGCCCGGCGTGGAAGCAGCCGATCGCGCACCCGTTCGAGCAGGTCCGCCACCGGGCGACCGGCGAGATCCTCGCCGTGCAGACCCGCAGCGACCGCTACGAGTCGCCCCGCTTCGGTGACGTCGACCTCGTCGACGCGTCCGGCACGTGGGACGCCGAGACCGGCGTGGTCTCACTGTTCGTGGCCAACCGCGACCAGGCCGAGGCGGCCTCCGTCGAGGTCGGTGTGCGCGGGTTCGGCGAGCTGCGCGTGCAGCACGCGGC
Organism: Pseudonocardia sp. MH-G8; assembly: GCF_002262885.1. GTDB lineage: Bacteria > Actinomycetota > Actinomycetes > Mycobacteriales > Pseudonocardiaceae > Pseudonocardia. The sequence goes on from NZ_NKYF01000025.1 coordinate 60,903, forward strand.
GGTGCTCGCGGCGGCGGAGGGCCAGGACCGCCACACGACGAACGACGAGGAGCACCCCGACCGCGTGGGCCTGCGCCCGCTGGACGGCGTGACGGTCGCCGACGGCGTCGCGCAGCTGACCCTGCCGCCGCTGTCCTGGGCCGTGGTGCAGCTCGCCCGCGCCTGACCACCGCAACGAACGGCACTCTCGTCGGCCAGAGACCGACGAGAGTGCCGTTCGTCCGGTTGGTGGGAGCTCAGGCCCGCTCGCACACCACTGTGATCTCGAGGATCTCGGTCTCCCCGGTGAACGCCGGCTGGACGAAGATCCCGGTGCCGGCGGTGTGCTCCCACGACCCGCCGACGAGTGCCTGGTCGTTCACCGACCAGTCGGTCATCTGGTCGTTGCCGCGGCAGCTGACCTCCACCGTGTCGTCCTCCATGGCCGGCACGACGGTCGGCCGCCCGTCCACGTAGGTGAGCGCCCACTGGTCGCTCACCTCGTAGGTGCCCGGATCGGCGGCAGCCGCTCCCGGCACCAGGAGCATCGCCGCGACGGCGCTGAGAAGTAGAATGATCTTGCGCATGTTGACCAACCCCCCGGTTGGTGGTTCCCCCGGGCGGCGAGCGCCGCCCTACGGAGTCCATCGCGCGCCCGTGATGATCCCGTTACACGCTCGTGCCTTCTACCGGACGGACGTGCCGTCTGCCGGGCTCGGGGGAGGGGCGTCCCGCTCGGTGATCGCGCTGCCGATCCCGGCGAGGACGAACGCGGCCACCGCCACGGCCAGGGCGACCGCGGCGACGCTCCACTCCGCGCGCGAGCTCTGGTCCTCCCACCCCGGCCACTGCCGTGCGGCGGCGTCGAGCTCCTCCGGCGCGGGTGGGCAATGCCGCTGCGCCGGGACGTTCACCCAGTGCTTCGGTGCCCCGGACCAGTACTGGTAGGGGTCGGGCGTCGCCACGGAGGCTCCTCACTCTCGGTACGGACCGGAGCGCAGCAACTGCTGCACGCATCCGTATTCGTCGTGGTGAGCCGGGATGTCACGCCCCTGATACCGGTATCACACGAACGAGTGGTGTGGGCTCGCGCTCACGGGCGGGCGAGGCGGGCGTCGCACTCGACGCGGGGTTGGGCACCCGTGGTGGGTGCCCGGAGCGCCGCGCTCAACCGCGCGCGCCAGCGGGACATCTCCCGGCCGGGCGTCCCGCACCGCGACAGCGCGAACAACGCCAGCCCGCGGTGCGTGGGATCCTCGACCCGCTGCAGGTAGCGCATGATCTCGTGGCTGGCCGCGCGCCCGGTCCGGGCCTGCACCCAGGCCTCCAGCTCGGACTCGGCCACCTCGCGGCGCAAGCCGGCCATGCGCACGCACACGTACTCGATGTCCTCGTCGGCGAGCTCGCCGGTCAGCGGTGCGTGCACGCCCTGCTCGACGAGCATCTCGTGCACGGCCCAGATCCCGAGCGGGGTGAGCGCCACGAGGGTGGGGTCCGGGTCGTCGCGCCCGGCCAGCTCGATCAGCTCGGACATGTCCTCGCCGTCCTCGCCGCCGATGCTCTCCGAGAGGTGGACGGCCCCGAGCAGCTCCATGGCGTCCAGCAGCGCCGTGACGTCGCGGCGCCACAACCGGTGCTCGGTGTCGCCCGCCAGGTCGTCGACGACGCAGCCCATGCGCTCGTTCACCGAATCGCGCACCGCCCGGTGGAAGCGTTCGACGGGGATCGGATCGCCGCCCGCGGCGTAGAGCTGGTAGAGCAGGATCGGGTAGGCCTCGCCGAGGCCCATTCCGAACAGCGACGGTGCCCCGAACACATTGCTGCCGCCGAAGTGCTCGCCGATCCCCCCGATGGCCTCGAACGCGCGCCGCCACAGCTCGATCGGCCGCGACAGCAGCGGCGCCGCACTGCGCACCTGGACCAACCGGCCGTGCACCACCCGCACCAGCCGGGCCTGCCGCGCCCAGTGCAGCAGGAGGGTGATCTCGGGCAGGTCGTCACTGGTGCGGGCCCGGTCGCGGGAGAAGTGGTCGAGGTCGAGGGCGTCGGCCACGGCACGGGCGTCGGAGAGCAGCAGCCGCTTCTCGCGGGTCAGCGCGCGGCCCGCGCGCACCCAGCGGGTGAACGCCCGCAGCCGGGCCAGTGCCACCGACGAGTCGGCGGCCGCGAGCATCTGCGCCGCGCCCGGCAGCAGCACCGGGGCCAGCTCGCGGCGCGGCTGCTCGCGTTGCTCGTCGGCCTGCCGGCGCTGGATCTCCGCGAGGGCCGCCCGGTCGATCACGAGCTCGCCCGCGTGCACCTGCTGCAGGAAGCGGGCAACGGCGGCCGGGTCGGCGGTGGCGACGCCGTGACGCAGCATCTGGACGGCCCAGAAGGTGCCGAGGTCGTGGTTGCGCTCGTCGTCCAGCGCGTCGTGCAGGGCCGGCGTGGAGTCGCGGACCTGGGCGTGCAGCTCCGCGGCCGGCGCGGAACGCGAGTCCAGCCATTCGTGGTCGTCGAGGAACCCGATCAAGGCGTGCAGCGCGGTGGGCACGGCCTCGCGGTCGTCCTCCAGCAGCGCTACCGTGCGGGGGAACCAGACGGCCAGCGCGTCGGCGACGTGCCGGCGGGTCCAGTGCCCGAGTCTGCCGTCCACACCGTGCTTGTGGTCCAGCGCCGCTGCCACCAGCGACGGCTCCACCGCGATGCCCCGCCTGCGGGCCCACGCGACGATGTGCAGCCGGAGGCGGTCACGGACGGCGGAGTACTCCTCCAGATCGTCGGGGCCGAACACGAGTCGCACTCGGCCCACCTTGGCAGGTGGTCCCCGTTCCCGATCGAGGGGGGCGGTGAAGATCGCTCACGCGGGGGATGCCTTCGCGTAACGCCCCGTTCGCACTGAGCGGAACGGCAGCACGACGCCGCCGCCCAGGACCGCGACCCGCGTGCTGAGGGGCGCGATTCGCGTGTTCAGGGGCGCGACTCGCGGAGGTGGCGGGCCCGCCCCTCCCGCGAGTCGGGGTCTGAGGCGCGCGAGTCGGGGTGTGAGGCGCGCGAGTCGGGGGCTGGGTGTGTGCTTGTCGCGGTCAGGCCGGGGCGGGGCCCGTGGAGTCGCGGACGATCAGTTCGTGGCCCGTGTTCTTGCGCCGCCTGCGCGCCGTGGGGGGTTTGAGGGCCATCGTGAGGGCCATCTCTCCCATCTCCGTCATCGGTAGCCGCACGGTGGTGAGGCTGGGCGCGAGGTCGGCCGCGACCGCCACGTCGTCCACGCCCGCGACCGAGATCCGCCCCGGCACCGGCACGCCGCGGGAGCGCAGCTCCGACAGCACGCCGATGGCCATCGCGTCGTTCAGCGCGATGAGCGCGGTGAGGTCGGGGTGCTCGGCCAGCAGCTGCTCGGTGCCCGCGTGGCCGCCGTTGCGGGTGAAGTCGGTGTGCAGGACGGGCACGTCGTCGAGCGTCATCCCGTGCGCCTCGAGCGCGGCGGCGACGCCCGCGATGCGGTCGGCCACCGTCGTGAGGACCGCGGGCCCGGCGAGCACGCCGATCCGGCGGTGACCGAGCGCCAGCAGGTGTGCGGTGACGGCGGCGCCCGCGGCCTCGTTGTCCGGGCGCACGGCGTCGGCGGTCAGGTGGTGGCGCCCGATCACCGCCACCCTCCCGCCGGTCTCCTGGAAGGCCGTCAGGACGGCGTTGGACTCCGCCTGCAGTTCGGGTTCGGTGTAGCCGGATCCCGCGACGACGATCGCGTCGGTGCGGTGGGCGATGAGCGTGCGGATCTGGTGCAGCTCGGTACGCGGGTCGCGCGCGGAGTGGCAGATCTGGACGGTGAGCCCACGCTGCGCGGCGACGTCGATCACACCGCTCGCGATCTCGGCGAAGTAAGGGTCGCCGATCTCGTGGACGATCAACCCGACGGTGGACGTCGCGCCGCCGGCCAGCGTGCGCGCGTGGACGTTGGCGACGTAGCCCATCCCCAGCGCCACCTCGCGCACGTGCGCGGCGACGGCCTCGCTCACGCCCTCGCGCCCGGCCAGCGACCGGGAGGCCGTGGCGATCGACACACCGGCACGCGCGGCGACGTCCGCGAGACGCGGTGCGGACCGGGACTTCGGCATCGATGCCTCCTCGCTGCTTCACGGCCCTTGCACGCCGCGAGCGCCGACCCTATTCTACGCAAGCGCTTACGGAAGCGCTTACGTGCCTCGAACCGCCTCATCGACGAGGGGACCCCCACGATGAACGCCCGCAGTGCCTTCCGACTGGCCTGCGTCGCCTGCGCCTCGGCGCTCGCCCTCACCGCGTGCGGTGGGGCCGAGTCCGGGGGCGACTCCGCGACCGACCCGATCACGATCGGGATCTCCCTGCCGCTGACCGGCGACTTCTCCGAGCCGGGCAAGGGCGTCCAGCGCGGCTACGAGGCGTGGGCCGCGGCGGTGAACGACTCGGGGGGCCTGCTCGGTCGGCAGGTCGAGCTGCGCATCCTCGACGACCAGTCCAACTCCGACCGCGTCGTGGCCGACTACGAGTCGCTGATCGCGCAGGACCAGGTCGACCTGGTGTTCGGCCCGTTCTCCACCCGCCTGGTCGTGCCGTCGGCGCGCGTGGCGAGCGAGTACGGGATGCTGTTCGTCGAGCCGGCGGGCGCCGCGGCCGAGGTGTTCGAGCAGGGCTTCGACAACCTCTTCTACGCCGCCCCCGCCATCGCGGACGACCACTACAACCACCTCGCCGACACGATCATCGCCATGCCGGAGGGGCAGCGCCCGCAGACGGCCGCCTACGCGGCGATGGACGACCCCTTCGCGCAGGGCACCGCCTACGGGCTCAAGGCGAAGCTCGAGGCGGCCGGGATCCAGACGGTGGTGGATGAGGTCTACCCGCCCAACACCACCGACTTCTCCTCCATCGCCGCGCAGATCGCCGACTCGCAGGCCGACATCGTGGTGGGCGGCACGCAGTACCAGGACGCGGTGAACCTCATCGTGTCGCTGCAGCAGCTGGGCTACCAGCCGAAGCTGGCGGCGTTCTCCACGGCGCCGACCAACCCCGAGTTCTCGGCGGCGATCGGGGCCCGCACCGAGGGCATCCTCTCGCCCACCGGGTACACAACGGAGGCGCCCTACCCCTCCAACCAGGAGTTCGTGCAGCGCTACACCGCCGAGCACGGCAACCCGCCCTCGGAGGACGAGGCCAACGCCTACACCACCGGGCAGGTCGTGGCCGCCGCGGTGCAGGCCGTGGGGTGCGCCGAGCAGGGCGACTGCCAGCAGCAGCTCATCGACTGGCTGCGCGGCAACACCGTCGACACGGTGGTCGGCCCGCTGTCCTGGGACGCCCAGGGCCGGCCGCAGAGCGCGCACCTGATCCAGCAGTACGTGGACGGGGAGATCCGGATCGTGCTGCCCCAGGACACGGCGGAGGCCGAGTTCACCTACCCCAAGGCTCCCTGGTGAGCGGCTCACTGCTCTTCCAGAGCCTCGTGCTCGGCGTGCTGCTGGGCGGGCTCTACGCCCTGCTGGCCGCCGGGCTCACGCTGTACTTCGGCGTGATGCGGGTGGTGATGATCGCCCACGCTGCGTTCCTCGTGCTCGCCGCGTACCTGGCTTGGGACGTCAACGACCGCTTCGGCGTCGACCCGTTGCTGTCGCTGATCGTCACCGTGCCGCTGTTCTTCGCCCTCGGCGTCGGCTTCCAGCGGCTGCTGATCTCCCGGCTGCGCCCGGCGTCGCTGACGATGATGTCGGTCCTGCTGACGTTCGCGGTGGCGCTGATGATCGAGGGGCTGCTCGGTTTCCTCTACTCGGGCACCCAGCGGCGCGTGCAGCTGTCCTACAGCGCGGCGAGCATCGAGGTGTTCGGTGCGCAGGTCGCGGTCGTCAAACTGATCGCGTTCGGGCTGGCGGCGGTGTCGCTGCTGGCGCTGTACCTGCTGCTCACGCGCAGCCGGTTCGGCCAGGCGCTGCGTGCCACCATCCAGCACCCGCAGGCGGCCCGGCTGATCGGCATCGACACCGACAAGGTGGCGGGCTACGGCTTCGGGCTGGGCCTGGCCACCGCCGCCATCGGCGGCACCGCGCTCTCGCTCGACTCGACGATCTACCCGTCGCTGCACTGGCACTGGATCGGGCCGCTGATGGCGATCATCGTGGTCGGCGGGCTGGGCAGCATCCCGGGCGCGGCCATCGCGGCCATGGTGCTCGGCGTCATGCAGAGCCTGCTGCAGCTGCCGCTGGGTACGACCTGGGCGCAGACCGTGTTCTACCTCGCGCTGTTCGCCACCCTGCTGGTGCGCCCGCAGGGCTTCTTCGGAGGCCGCCTTGCGCAACGTTTCTAGCTCGGCCTTCCGGTGGATCGCGCTCCTCGTGGGCGCCGCCGCCCTGCTCTCGTTCCCGATGTGGAGCCCGAACCCCTACATCACCTCGGCCGGCATCGTCGTGCTGTCCTACGCGGTGCTGTCGACGTCGTGGAACTTCGTCGGCGGGTTCACCGGCTACATGTCGCTGGGCCACGCGGCGTGGTTCGGCCTCGGCGCGTACGGCACCGGCCTGCTGATCACGCGGGCCGGCGTGCCCAGCTTCCTCGCCCTCGGGCTGGCCGGCGTCATCGTGGCGGTGCTGGCCGTGCCGATCGGCATCGCCGCGCTGCGGGTGCGCGGCGCCTCGTTCGTGATCGTGTCGATCGCGCTGGTGCTGGTGCTGCTGCTGGTGTTCCAGAGCTGGCGGGAGTTCACCGGCGGCTCGGACGGGCTCGTGGTGCCCCGGCCGTTCCCGGACCTGCTGCGCCCCGAGCACCACGTCGTGTTCTTCTACCTGTTCGCCGCGCTGCTGGCGGTGGCCCTGCTGGCCTGGTGGACGATCGACCGGTCCCGCTTCGGGCTGGGCCTCAAGGCGATCCGCGAGGACGAGGACAAGGCGCAGTCGCTCGGTGTGCCGACCTTCGCCTACAAGCTGGTGGCCTTCGTCGTCTCCGCCATCTTCACCGCGCTCGGCGGGGGCATGTACGCGCTCTGGTTCGGCGACCTCGACCCGATCTTCCAGTTCTCCATCCTGATCGGGTCCTACATGGTGCTGATGGCGCTGCTCGGCGGTGTCCGCAACCTGTTCGGACCCGTGCTGGGCGCGTTCGTCGTCGGCACCGCGATCGAGTACTTCAAGGTCTCCTACGGCGACACCCAGTTCCACCTGATCGCCACCGGGCTGCTGCTGGGGGTCGTCGTGCTGTTCATGCCCGACGGCGTGATCCCGGCGGTCGCCGGGCTGCTCGCCCGGTTCCGCCCGCAGCAGGGCTCGATCCGCGAGATGACGGCGGCGCAACTGCGCGAGCGGGACCGGACCGACGCCGAGCAGGCTCCCGACCGGAAGGACCGTGCGGAGGTGCGGCGATGACCGCTGAAGGGCTCGCCACCGTCGAGCTGACCAAGACGTTCGGGGGCGTGTGCGCCGTCGACCACGCGAGCGTCGAGTTCCGGCCCGGGAAGATCAACGCGGTGATCGGGCCGAACGGCTCGGGGAAGACGACGTTCTTCAACTGCGTCACCGGGATGATCAAGCCCGACTCGGGCACCGTGCGCTACCGGGGCCACGACGTCACGGGCAGGGCACCGCACCGCATCGCGGCGGCCGGCATCGGGCGCAGCTTCCAGCTGTGCCGGGTCTTCCCGCGCATGACGGTGCGGGAGAACGTGCTCGCCGCCGTCCGCCCGCGCGGGCTCGCGAGCCTGCTGCGCCCCGCGCACGACCCGGCCGAGGTCGAGCGGGCGCAGGGCTGGCTGCGGCGCGTGGGCATCGACCACCTGGAGGACGTCGAGGCCCGCGACCTGTCCTACGGGCAGCAGAAGCTGCTCGAACTCGCCGGGGTGCTGATGGCCGAGCCGGAGACGATCATGCTCGACGAGCCGGCGGGCGGGGTGAACCCGGCGCTGATCGACCGCATCGCCACGCTGGTGCGCGAGCTGAACGCGGAGGGGCGCACCTTCATCGTCGTCGAGCACAACATGGAGCTGGTCATGAGCCTGTCCGACCACGTGGTCGTGTTCGACCGCGGGCGGCCGATCGCGCAGGGCCCGCCGGACAGCGTCCGGACCGACCCCGCCGTGCTGGAGGCGTACCTCGGTGTCTGAAGAAATGCGGGCGGATGAACCCCTGCTGGAACTCACCGACATCGAGGCCGGCTACGGACGGGCGGCGCTCGTGCTGCGCGGCCTCTCGGTCACCGTGCCCGCCGGTTCGGTCGTCTGCCTGGTCGGCCCCAACGGCGCCGGCAAGTCCACCGTCCTGAAGGTCGCGAGCGGGATCCTCGCCCCGCGCTCGGGCACCGTCCGCGTCGACGGCCAGGACGTGACGGGGTGGTCCTCGCAGCGCCTGCTCGGCGCCGGCCTGGCGCACGTGCTGCAGGGCCACAGCGTGTTCCCCGAGATGACCGTGGCCGAGAACGTCACGCTCGGCGCCTACACGCTCGCCGACAAGGAGCGAGTCGCCGAGCGCGTCGCGTTCGTGCAGGGTCTCTTCCCGGTCGTGCGCGAGCGCTGGCGCTCGCTGGCCGGGCTGCTGTCGGGCGGCCAGCAGAAGCAGGTGGAATTCGCCCGCTCGCTGATGGTGAACCCCAAGGTCCTGCTGCTCGACGAGCCGTCGATGGGCCTGGACCCCAAGGCCACCGCCGTCGTGTTCGAGCAGGTCGTCGCCATGCGGGAGGCGGGACTGGCGATCCTGCTCGTCGAGCAGAACGCCCGGCGCGCCCTGGAGACCGCCGACCTCGGCTGCGTCCTGGACCTCGGCCGCGTGCACATCAGCGGCCCCGCGCCGGAGCTCCTCGCCGACCCGCAGCTCGCCGAGCTCTACCTCGGCGGGCGTCCCACCGTCTCACGAGAAGGCAGGTAGTACGCATGCGCATCGTCATGAACGGCGTGACCGGGAGGATGGGCTACCGCCAGCACCTCGTGCGGTCCATCCTCGCGATCCGCGACGACGGCGGTGTCCTGCGCCCCGACGGCACCCGGCTGCAGGTCGAGCCGGTGATCGTGGGGCGCAACCGGGAGAAGCTCACGCAGATCGCCCGCACGCACGACATCGAGACCGTGCACACCGACCTCGACACCGCGCTCGCCGACGAGGACGCGCCGGTCTACTTCGACTCGCTGGTGACGAGCGAGCGCAAGAAGACGATCCTCGCGGCGATCGCCGCCGGCAAGCACGTCTACACCGAGAAGCCGACCGCCGAGTCGGTGGCCGAGGGCCAGGAGCTGGTCGACGCCGCGCAGGCCGCCGGGATCATCAACGGCGTGGTGCACGACAAGATCTACCTGCCGGGTCTGATCAAGTTGAAGCGCCTGATCGACTCCGGGTTCTTCGGGCGGATCCTGTCGGTGCGCGGCGAGTTCGGCTACTGGGTCTTCGAGGGCGACATGCTGCCCGCCCAGCGTCCCAGCTGGAACTACCGGGCCGAGGACGGCGGCGGCATCGTCCTGGACATGTACTGCCACTGGAACTACGTGCTCGAGCACCTGTTCGGTGGGGTGCGCAGTGTGATGACCAGGGCCGTCACGCACATCCCGCAGCGGTGGGACGAGAAGGGTGAGCCCTACGAGGCCACCGCCGACGACGCCGCCTACGGCATCTTCGAGCTGGCCGACGGCGTGATCGCGCAGATCAACTCGTCCTGGGCGGTGCGCGTGGACCGCAAGGAGCTCGTGGAGTTCCAGGTGGACGGCACCCACGGCTCGGCCGTCGCGGGCCTCTTCGGCTGCCGCGTCCAGCCGCGCGTCCGCACCCCCATGCCCGTCTGGAACCCGGACCTGCCCACCGACCAGGACTTCCGGGGGCAGTGGGAGCAGGTGCCCGACAACCAGGAGTTCGGCAACGGGTTCCGCGCCCAGTGGGAGCAGTTCCTGCTCGACGTCGACGCCGGGCGGCCGCACCCGTACGACTTCGCCAGCGGCGTGCGCGGCCTGCAGCTGGTGGACGCGGCGCTGAGGTCGAACGCCGAAGGCGTGCGCGTGGAGCTGCGGCCGTGAGTGGATACGAGGGCTTGACCAACTCGCTAGCACTCGTTCCCTACTCACGGCCTGGAAAGGAGGCCTGATGACCGCCGTCGACACGTCCATAGAGGTGCCCGCCGCGGGAGGTGGCTGGCGCACGATCGAGCTCGCCGCGCCGCGGGTGTGGACGCCGCACCCGCAGCCCTACCGCACCCGCGTCGCGTTCGCGGCCGCCCACGTCGTGGCCGACCCGTGGGGCGAGAACGTGCCCGGGGCGCCGGCGGCGATCGACTGGGAGTCCACGCTGGCGTTCCGCCGCCACCTGTTCTCCTACGGGCTGGGCGTCGCCGAGGCCATGGACACCGCCCAGCGCAACATGGGCCTGGACTGGCCGGCCGTGCAGGAGCTGGTGCGCCGCAGCGCCGCGCAGGCCCAGGCGCACGGAGCCCGCATCGCCGCAGGCGCGGGCACCGACCACCGCACGGACCTGACGTCGGTCGACGACGTGCTCGCCGCCTACACCGAGCAGGTCGAGTTCGTCGAGGGAACCGGTGCCCAGGTGATCCTCATGGCGTCGCGGCAGCTCGCCGCCGTGGCCGCAGGCCCGGACGACTACCTGCGCGTCTACGAGGCCCTGCTGCGCCAGGTGCGCGAGCCGGTGATCCTGCACTGGCTCGGCGAGGCGTTCGACCCGCAGCTCGCGGGCTACTGGGGCTCGGCGGACGTCGCCGACGCCACGGCCACCTTCGTGTCGCTCGTCGAGGCGCATGCAAGCAAGGTCGACGGTGTCAAGGTCTCGCTGCTCTCGGCCGAGCACGAGGTCGGGCTGCGCGCCGAGCTGCCCGAGGGCGTGCGCCTCTACACCGGCGACGACTTCCACTACCCGGAGCTGATCCGCGGCGACGGCACGCACCACTCGGACGCGCTGCTCGGCGCGTTCGCCGCGATCGCGCCGGCGGCCTCGGCCGCGCTGGCGGCGCTGGACTCCGACGACCTCGAGCGCTACGACGCCGAGTTCGCACCCACGCTGGAGCTGTCGCGCAAGGTGTTCGCGGCGCCGACCTTCTACTACAAGACCGGCATCGCGTTCCTGTCCTGGCTCGCCGGGCACCAGCCCGGCTTCACGATGGTCGGCGGGCTGCAGTCGGCACGGTCGGTGGTGCACCTGTCCGAGGTGTTCGCGCTGGCCAACGACGCGCGCCTGCTGCCGGACCCGGAGGCTGCGGCCGCGAAGCTGCGCAGCCTGCTCACGGTGGCCGGAGCCGTGCGATGACCTTGGCGGATCTCGCGGTCGACGTCCCCAGTGGCTCCCCGGCGCGGGTGGCGACGCCCCCGCCGGGTGATCCCCGGCTGGCCCGGCTCTCGCTCAACCAGCGCACCACCGCGAACTGGAACCTGCGGGAGGCGGTGGACGGGACCGTCGCCGCCGGGCTGCCGGCGATCGGGCTGTGGCGCGAGCCGGTGGCCGAGGTCGGCACCCACGTCGCCCGCCAGATCGTCGACGACGCCGGGTTGCGCGTCTCGTCGCTGTGCCGCGGCGGGTTCTTCACCGCCTCCGACCCGGCCGAGCGGGCTCGGGCCCACGATGACAACCTGCACGCCCTCGACGAGGCCGCCGGCCTCGGCACGCGGGCGCTCGTGCTCGTGCCCGGTGGGCTGCCGGCGGGGGACAAGGACCTCGCAGGGGCCCGCGCCCGGGCGGCCGAGGCGATCGCGGCGCTCGTGCCGGCCGCCGTCGAGCGCGGCGTCACGCTGGGCATCGAGCCGATGAACCCGATCTACGCCGCCGACCGCGGCGTGGTGTCCACCCTCGCGCAGGCCCTCGACATCGCCGAGGACTTCGCCCCGCACGAGGTCGGCGTCGTCGTCGACACCTTCCACCTGTGGTGGGAGCCGGGCGTGCACGCCCAGATCGCGCGGGCGGGGGAGCGGATCGTGTCCTACCAGGTCTGCGACTGGATCACCCCGCTGCCGGCCGACTCCCTGCTCGCCCGCGGGATGATGGGTGACGGCCACGTGGACTTCCCGTCCTTCACCCGCGCCGTCGCCGCCACCGGCTACACCGGCGACGTCGAGGTGGAGATCTTCCACGCCGACGTCTGGGCGGCGCCCGGGGACCAGGTGATCGCCACGATGGCCCGGCGCTACGTGGAGCTGGTGCAGCCGCACCTGTGAGCGGCACCGGATGGCGGGACGCGCGGTGATCGCTCCGAGCCGCATAGCAGCGCGGTCGCGGCAGCGGTCAGGTGCGGTTCGGATCGGTATTCGTCCCGTGATCGTCGCGAGACGTACGCGCGTGCTGTTCCCGCACCCCGCGATGTACTGCTCGGACGGATCACGGCTGTCGCGTCGATCCAGAGGCCTGTCCCCGAGTGCTCAGCGGCGCGGGCCGCGGGCCTCGTGGACGATCGCCGGGGGCAGGTTGCGCCAGACCGTCGGGCTCGTCGTCACCTCGGCGAAGTGGGCGCGCAGGTCGGCCAGCTGGCGGCGGGCCGGCGGGGCCCAGCGGGTCCAGGTGTAGCCGAACTGTGTGAACACCCCGTCGGGCGCGAGCACCTGCGTGATCACGGTGTGCAGGCCGCGGCCGTCGGCACCGGGGGAGTAGGCCACCCACGGCAGGCCGCTGACCACCGCGTCGACGGCCGCGATGCCGCGGTCGGCCAGCAGGCGGGGCAGCTCGCGGGCGTCGGCCCGCACGACGTCGACCTCGGGGTGGCGTTCGGCCAGCAGCTCGGCCCAGCGGGCGTTCAGCTCGACGGCCACGTGCCGCGCCCGGCCGCCGGTGCGCTCCTGGATGGCGCGGGTGAACGCGCCGGTGCCCGGGCCCAACTCCACCACGACCGGCGCGGCGTCGGCGGGCAGCGGCCGCACCATCGCCGCGGCGAGGGCGGCGGAACTCGGCGTCACGGAGGCGGTGTGCAGAGGATCGCGCACGAACTCGCGGACGAACCGGCCGGTGTCCACCCACGCCGTCACGGGGGCAGCCTACCGGGCTGCGGACGGCGCACCCATGCGACGAAGGGCACTCTCGTCGGCACCTGGTGTCCCGAACCGGAAGCCCACCACACAACTCGACGGCCCAGCCCTCCGCTGAGCACACCGGCGCCCGGTACGACGCCGGCGCACTCAGCGCACCTGGCCCCGCCGATTCATGCACCGGACTTCCGGTTCGGGACACCAGCGGACGAAGTGCCGTTCGTCGGGCGTAGCGACCCGGGCCTTCCCCTGCCCGAGGGTTCGCCCGTACCGTCGGCGGTGATGCCCGTCACGTGAGGGGGACCGCCGTGCATCCGCACCGACTGCAGCAGCTCGTGACGTCCGTACCGGACAACATCGACGCCGACCAGCGCGCCCGCCTGCTCGCCCACGTCCAGGCCTCCGATCGCTGCCGCGTACGGGCCGAGCGCGTGCGCGAGGAGCTGGACGAGGCGCTCGACGGCGCCGGCACCGCCGACCGCGCCGTCGACCTCGCCAGCGAGCTGGACGGCCTCGAACGCGTCCAGGAACGCATGGACAAGGGGCTCTGTGGCCTGGTGGACGAGCTGACGAGCACGCCGCGCCTCGTGCGCTACGACGACGGAGTGCCCGTCTGACCGGCTCCGGCCGTCACACCCGCAGGAACTCGCGGGCGGCGGCGGCCCCCGCCGCCGGGTCCCACCCGGTGGAGCCGATCACGGCCACGACGTGCGCCTCGTCGACGGCGGCATCCGCGGCGAGCAGCGCGTCGACGGCGCGCGGGTCCGGGGCCGACCCGGCCAGGCCCGGCGCGTCCTGCACGAACTCGCCCACGAGCTCGCGGCACCGGTCGTCGTCGGTGGCGGGCAGGCCGACCGAGGCGAACCCGTCGTCGGGCTCGTACTCGGCACGCCGCCAGGTGCCTTCGGAGAAGCCGTAGACGAAACCGACCCACAGCCCGCGGTCCAGCGCCGCGCGGGCAGGCGGCTCCCACCAGGCGGGGGCGCCCGCGAGCAGGTCGGTCTCCGGTTCCTGGAAGTACTCCGCGGCGGTGGACCAGTAGGTGTCGGAGTACTCGTGGTCGTGCCCCACGAGCACGGCCCGCCCGTCGCCGAGGTGGTGCAGGTCGGCCCAGTTGCCGCCGCCGTCGTCGAAGTGCCACACGGGCCCTGCGGCGTGGCAGCTGTCGCCCCAGCCGCGGGCGGCGCACACCGCGGCGAACGCCGCCCACCGACCGCGCATCGTCCCCGGCTGCGGCAGGTCCAGCACGACGAGCTCCATGGCGTCCCCCTCGGATCGGCGCCATGCTCCCAGGCCCGCTATGCCGACGGCGGCGCGGGCCGGTCGAGCAGGGCGAGCAGCGGGCGGAGGCCGTCGGGGCGGCGGTCGGCCGGCAGGTGGTCCACGAACCGGACCGCGCAGCCGATCGCGGCGGCACCGGCGTCGGCGGTGCGGTCGTCGCCGACCATCAGGACGTCGTGCGGGTCGGTACCGAGCGCGTCGCAGGCGATCCGGAACAGCGCCGGGTCGGGCTTCTGGATGCCGTGCTCGTAGGACAGGACGTACGCGTCCACCGCGCCGTCGAGCCCGTGGGCCCGCACCACCGGCCGCAGGTCCCAGCCGATGTTGCTGATCACCCCGACCCGGATCCCCTGCTGCTGCAGCGCCGCCAGGACGTCGGCGGCGTCGGGATAGGGCTGCCACGCCGCCGGGGACATGTGGCGGTCGTAGAGGGCGTCGTACAGGCGCGGGTCCGGGAGCTCGACCTGGCGGGCCAGCCCGGTGTAGGCGGCGCGGTGGCGCTCGGCGCTCTCGTCGCGGGTGGCCCAGAGCTCGTCCAGGTGCGTGGGAACGGCTTGCGGGGCCGACCCACCGGGCAGGGCACCGGCCCGCTCCAGCTCCTGCGTCAGTCGGTCGACGTCGGCGGGTGGGAGGACTGTCCCCGCCTCGTCGAGCACCGCGGTGAGCCAGCGCTGCGTGCTCTCGATGCGGAAGAGGGTCCCGGAGAAGTCGAAGAGCACACCCTTGATCGCCATGTCGCCATGCTCCCGCTCACCCGGTCGGGCGGTGGACCCGGGCCGCCCGCAGGCAGTAGAGGGCGACGGTCGCGGCGACCAGCCCGAGCACCGGCTGCACGAGCAGCAGCCCCGCGCTCAGCGCGCACGACGACACGGTGAGGATCTTCCACGTCGCGGCCTCGCGCGGACCGCTCCCCGGGCGTGGCGCCGCCGGACGGCCCGCGATCCGCGACCCGACGACACCTTGGACGACCGCGGCGAGGCCGAACACGCCCGCCCACAGCCAGGATCCCTCCGCCGCGCGCAGCCCGGCGAGGACGAGGAAGCAGCCCGCCGCGAGCAGGTGCCCCGGCGACGTGCGGAGCCCGGTCACGACAGCACCCCCAGGTACTGGCCGAGCGCGACGAGCCCGGAGACGAGCAGCACCACCGACGACACGGCCACGAGCGCGCGGGCGGCCGGCCTCGTGCGCAGCCCCGCGGGGAACACACGCCGCTCCAGCACGAGCAGGCCCAGCCCGTAGATGCCGCACGCCACCGTGCCGCCGACGATGTTCGCCGGCGTGATCAGCGCGACGAGGTCGGCGCCGGTGAGGATCAGCGCGGTGGCGCCCAGCAACACATAGACGTAGACGACCTTGCGCGTCGCGCCGAGACCGCGGGTGCGCACCTTCGCCGAGACGGCGGAGAGCGACTCGTAGGTGGTCCGGGAGTAGACCTCCCAGATGGCGTACATGGTGCCGAAGAAGACCATGATGATCGCGACGACGTAGAAGTACCGGAACACCGGATGGATCACGCCGAGCACGTCGCCCTGGTAGGTGAGGACGTTCTGCCCGGTGGGCACGTTGCGCGCCGCACCGAGGATCTCCTTGCCGGTGATCACGAACGCGACCGCCGTCAGAGCCATCGCCGTGAAGCTGAGCACCACGTCGCCCAGCGGCGCCCGCGACCAGCCGCGCACCCGCGTGCGCTCCTGGGGGGTGTCGGCCAGTGCGAGCGGCGCGTCCACGGACCGGTCGCGACCCGGCAGGCCCAGCGCGCCCCACCGCTTCTCGCGCATGAGGCCGGCGTAGCCGATGTAGTCGTACATGCCACCGCCGAGCCCGCCCATGAACACGACCGCCTCGACCCAGACGGCGCGGTCGGCGATCTCGGGGTAGTCGGTGAAGACGAACGGCTCGTAGCCGAAGCCCTGCGGGACGAAGCCGGCCAGCACGTCCAGCCACCGGGGCTGGGCGGCGAACACGGCCACGACCACCAGGGCGACCTTGAGCGAGACGATGGCCACCTGCGCCCGTTCCAGCAGCGCGTACCAGCCGAACCAGGCCAGCGCCGCGGCGAGCACCAGGAGCACCAGCCCCCAGGCCACGGCGGGCCCGCCGAACACGACGTTCAGGTAACTGCCGATGCCGGTGGCGAGCGCGCTGGCCACGAACGGGAACGAGAGCACCGCGAGCGCGCCGACCAGCGCCGGGAACCAGCCGCGGGGCCCCGGGATCGCCCGCGCCAGGCCGCTCATGGGGTGCTCGCCGGTCAGCACGATGTAGCGGTTCGAGACGTAGATGATCGCGGCCTTCGTGACGGCGCCGACCACGACGAGCCACAGGATCGCGTACCCGAAGACCGCCCCGAGCCGCGAGGCGAGGACGGTCTCGCCGCTGCCCACGGTGAGCGAGGCGATGATCGCGCCGGGCCCGAAGAACAGCAGGATCGTCTTCAGGCTCAGTCGCTTGCGGGCCAGCTCGGGCGGCACCTCCGGCAGGAGCGGCGGCTGCGGGGACATCTCGGCCTCGGGATTCTCTGGACGCACCATTGCAGACCCTTCCTCTCGTGGACGGCGGCCCGGCTCAGGCCATCGGAGCGAGGCCCAGGAGCGAGGGCGTCGTCACGGCTGCTCGAGGAGTCGCTCCGTCTCGCGCCGCAGTTCGAGCACGCGGCCGAACGCGGCCTCGTCCAACTGCACGTCGTCCCAGGTGACGATCGCGCCCTTCGCGACGTCGCGCCGCAGCGCGACGTGGTGGGCGAGCGCGATCGGGAGCGCGCGCCGCGTGACGGACGCCCGCGCGGAGATCAGCTTCCCCCAGACCGTGTAGCCGCCCTCGCCGTCGAGCACGTCGCCGGCGGCGAGGTCCTTCTTGGCGGTGGCCACCACGTCGGCGGAGAACCCCTTCGGGGCACCGGTGGCGATGCCGCGCAGGACGGCGTTGGCGATCGAGACGCCGAGCTCGAGGCCGATGTAGTGGTACGGGCGGAAGAGCGCGGCGTACTGCTTCGTCGGGTCGGCGTGCCAGCCGTACTCGGAGAAGCAGCCGGAGACGTAGTCGTTGGTCGCCTTCACGACCACGAAGACGCCCTCCTGCGTGTTGTGCGGGATCGGGGTGCCGTCGCGGGTGACGCTCGACATGACGTCGACGGACCCCTCGTGCGCCAGGACCCCGCCGACCTCGCGGGGCCGGCAGATCGTGGCGATCTGCTCGACGTCGCCCGGGGTGAAGGTCAGCCCTTCGTCCGAGGGCGCCAGGCCGGCCGCGTTGGCCACCGCGGCCATCTCGATGGCCGCCTTCGTGCCGTCCCGGAACGCCGTGTGCATGTAGGGGTTCAGCTGCCCGGAGTCGGTGAGCTCCTTGGAGAACTCCCAGTTCTCCCACACGTTGTCGGGGTTCATCTCGTGGTAGTGCTCGAGGTACTTGGCCCCCTTGCCCGCGCACACGACGTGGAAGCCGCTGGTGCGGGCCCAGTCGACCAGCTCCATGATCAGCGCGGGCTGGTCGCCGTAGGCCATCGAGTACACGAGCCCGCGGTCGGCCGCACGGCGGGCGAGGGCGGGCCCGACCACCGCGTCCGCCTCGACCGTCACCATGATCACGTGCTGGCCTGCGTCGAACGCGGCGAGGGCGTGCGACGTGCCGACGATCGGGTTCCCGGTGGCCTCCACCAGAACGTCGACGCGGTCGGTGAACAGCGGCGACGCGTCCGGGAGCACCGCGGTGGTGCCGTCGGCGAGCGCGGTGGCGAGGTCGTCGGTGACCGCGTCCTCGGGCCAGTCGACGAGCTTCAGCGACTGGTGCGCCCGGTCGAGGTTGATGTCGGCGATCGCCGCGACGTGGATCCCCGGGGTCGTGCGCGCCTGGGCGAGGAACATCGTGCCGAACCGGCCGGCGCCGATGAGGCCCACCCGGATCGGTTCGCCGTCGCGCTCACGGGCCTGCAGCAGGTCGTGCAAGTTCACGGGGACTCCTGTGGCTGCTAGAGTGGTACCGGTTCCAGTTTTGTACCACGCACGTTTCGCCACGGTCAACGATCGACTTGGGGTTGAATGGCCCGGCGCAGCGCGGAGGGAGCGGGATGAAGAAGGCGGCCACCATCCGGGACGTCGCCGCCCACGCGGGGGTCTCCGTCTCGGTGGTGTCGCGCGTGCTCAACGGCACGGGCGCGGTCGCCCCGGCGAAGCGCGCCCAGGTGCTCGAGGCCATCGACGCCCTCGCCTACCGCCCGCGCGCCGCGGCGCGCGAGCTCAGCCACGGTCACAGCGACACCATCGGCCTGCTGCTCGCCGACCTGACCAACCCGTTCTTCGCGCGACTGGCCGACCGGGTGGTCGCCGAAGCGCGCTCGCGCGACCTGCAGATCCTGGTCATGACCACGCAGGAGGACCCGCACCTGGAGGGGCAGGCCCTCGACACGCTCCTCGACCGCTCCGTCGGCGGCATGATCGGCACACCCACCGGGCACAACGTGGAGCGCTGGGAGAAGCTCTCCGCCCTCGACATCCCGGTCGTCTTCGTCGACCGCACCGTCGGCGAGCTCGCCCAGGTGGACGTGGTGAGCATCGAGAACGTCGGGTCCGCCGCCACCGCCACGCGCCACCTGCTCGACCGCGGCCACACGAGGGTCGGGATCGTCTCCGGTCCGCTCGACACGAGCACGGGCGTCGAGCGGGTGCAGGGCTACGAGCAGGCCCTGCGTGAGCGCGGCCTGGCACGCGACGACGCGCTCGTGCGCCCCGCGCCGTTCCGCGGCGACCTCGGGGCCGAGGTCGTGGCCCAGATGCTCGCGCTCGAGGACCCGCCGACCGGTCTCGTCGTGGCCAACACCGCGCAGGTGCGCGTCGTGCTGCGGATGCTCGCCCAGGCCCGTGTCGCGATCCCGGACGACCTCTCGGTGGTGGTCTTCGACGACAACCCGTGGACCGAGCTGATCCGCCCGCCGCTCACCGTGGTCCGCCAGCCGATCGACATGCTCGCGCTGCACTCGGTGGAGCTGGTGCACGCACGGATGCGGCAGAAGCTGCCCCCCGCACCCCGGCGCGTTCGCGTGGTCGCCGAGTTCCTCGAGCGGTCCAGCACGGCCAGGATCTGATGTCCCGTCCCCGAAACCCAGGAGCACACATGCCCGACACGGTGGTTGTCACGGCGGTCTTCGTCCCGCAGCAGGGACGTCAGGAGGAGGCCCGGTCCGCGATCCTCGGCGCGCTCGCCGACGTCCACGCCGAATCGGGGTGCGAGCTCTACGCCCTGCACGACGCGGCGGACGGGAGCCTGGTCCTGATCGAGAAGTGGGAGTCGGCCGAGCTGCTCGACGCCCACGGCAGCGGTGAGCCGGTCGCGCGGCTGGGCAAGGCGGTCTCCGGGCTGCTCGAGAAGCCGCCGGTCGTCGCGCGGATGACCCCGGTGCCCGGCGGTGATGCCGCGAAGGGACGCCTCTGACCGACGTCCCCCGCAACGCACTCCGGCGCGGCCTTCCGATCGGAAGGCCGCGCCGGAGGCGGGTGAACTCTCGCTCAGTCGGTGCGGTCGGCCTGTGACGTGGCCGTCGCCCCGCTCTTCGTGGTGGTTTCCTTGGTGATGAGGTCTTGCGTGCCGGTGTCCGACGACTCCGGGGTGTCCGGCGCAGCCTTGACGGCCACGACGAACTCGTCGCCGTACTTCTCCGTGCCGAAGTCGACCGCCTGCTCGACGGCTGCGATGGACCGCCGATCCCGGCGCATCAACGAGTCGTGGTGCAGGTCCTTCGCCAACGCGACGCACAGCGCCACCATCACGAGGGCGAACGGCGCCGCCGAGATGATCGTGATGTCCCGGACGCCGGTGAGGGCATCGTCCTGACCGGCCCCGACGGCGAGCATGATCGCTGCGATCACACCCATCGCGACGCCCCAGAAGATCACCACCCAGCGGGAGGGCTCGATCGAGCCCCGCTGCGACAGCGTGCCGGTCACGACCGAGGCCGCGTCGGCACCCGACACGAAGAAGATCGCGACGAGCAGCATGGCGACGACGCTGAGGACCCCGCCGAGCGGCATCGAGTGGAGCAGGCCGAAGAGCTGACCCTCCTGGCTGAGCGAGGAGAGGTCGGTGCCGTCGCGCTGCGTCTGGATCGCGGCGCCACCGAAGATCGCGAACCACACCAGGCTGACGCCGCTCGGGATGAGCAGCACGCCGACGACGAACTGCTTGATCGTGCGGCCGCGGCTGATCCGGGCGATGAACATGCCGACGAACGGCGTCCACGAGATCCACCAGGCCCAGTAGAAGACGGTCCAGCCCGACAGCCACTCGGCCGTGGCGTCGCCGCCGGAGGCCTCGGTGCGGGCGGCCATCTGGGCCAGGTTGCCGAAGTAGTCGCCGATGGCGGTCGGGACCAGGTTGAGGATCAGGATGGTGGGCCCGGCCACGAATACGAAGAGGGCCAGGATCCCGGCGAGCACCATGTTGATGTTCGACAGCCACTGGATGCCCTTCGCCACCCCGGACACCGCGGAGGCGACGAACGCGAGGGTGAGCACGGCGATGATGCCGAGCAGCAGGCCGGTGGTGGCCGGCGGCAGCCCGTTGGCCTCCAGGCCGGCCCCGATCTGGAGGGCACCGAGCCCGAGCGACGCGGCCGAGCCGAACAGGGTGGCGAAGATCGCGAGGATGTCGACGACCCTGCCGAAGACCCCTTCGGTGTGCTGCTCACCGAGCAGGGGCGCGAAGGCGGAGCTGATCAGCTGTCGGCGGCCCCGGCGGAAGGTGCTGTAGGCGATCGCCAGCCCGACCACGGCGTAGATCGCCCACGGGTGCAGGGTCCAGTGGAACAGCGTGGTGGCCATCGCGACGTCGAGCGCCTCGGGCGACGCCGGCGCCACCGTGCCCGGTGGCGGATCGGTGAAGTGCGTGAGCGGCTCGTTGACGCCGAAGAACATGAGGCCGATGCCCATGCCGGCGCTGAACATCATCGCGATCCAGGAGACCGTGCGGAACTCCGGACCCTCGTCGTCGTTGCCGAGCGGGATCTTGCCGTACTTGCTGAACGCGAGCCACAGCGCGAAGACCACGAAGCCGGAGGCGATCAGGACGAACGCCCACCCGCCGACGTGCATGAGGCCGGCGAGTACCGAGCTGGACACCGCGCTCAGGGTCGCGGTGGAGGTGGCGCCCCAGATGATCAGGACGATGACCAGGCCTGCGGCGATCCCGAAGACCCATCGGTCGATGGGGTGCCGCTCCTCGGCTGCGGTTGTCAGCGATCCCGGCTCTGCCGGGGGTGCCGGTTCGGCACTCTTGGGTGTTTCATGAACGGTCATCCCGTCTGGGCCCTGGACCTACGCATCCAGAGCCTTCCCCCTTCCGTGGCTCCTGGCTGCCGACACCCTCCTTCCACCGGGCTACGGCGTCAACTCGGAGGGCCGGACGGCGACCTGGTCGTTATATGCCATTCCATCTGCGGTGATGGTGGCGGCCATGATCGCGCCGCTCGCCCCGTCAGAGCAAGCCGCAACGACGCGGTCGACCGCGCCACGGGTGGGTGGAACGCAGGGCTGCGCCCCTCGCCGGGGTCAGACGGTGCCGGGCCCCTCGTCGCGCCCCTTGTCGTCCTCCTGGCCGGCGAGGAAACGCTCGACCTCGGCGGCGAGCTCGTCGGCGCTGGGCAGCTCGCCCGCGAGTCCCATGCTGGAGCGCTCGCCCCGGCCGGAGGCGACCATGTCGTACTGCCGCTCCAGCGCCTCGACCACCTGGCGCACCTCGTCGGATCCCGCCACCTGCTCGGCGATCTCCGCCTCGGTCTTCTCCGCCGCGGCCGACACGGACTCGGTGGGGAGGTAGAGCCCGGCGGCGAGGCCGACGTGGTCCAGCAGCACCCGCGCGGCCTGCGGGTACTCGGCGCGCGCGAGGTAGTGGGGCACGTGCACGGCAAAGCCCATCGCGTCCAGCCCGGCCTCACCGAACCGGTACTCCATCAGCGCGACCGCGCTGCCCGGCACCTCGGCCGTGGCGAACCACGCCTCGTGGCCCTCGGTGAGTTCCGGGTTCGTGCCGTGCACCGTGACGCCGATCGGGCGGGTGTGCGGAACGGCCATCGGGATCGCGGTGAGGTTGATCACCAGACGCACGCCGAACCGCCGCACGACCTGCTCGACGGCCGCGCTGAACCGTTCCCACTGCATGTCCGGCTCCGGGCCTGCCAGCAGCAGGTACTCGGTGTCGCCGGTGTCGGTGAGCGCGACGACGTCCAGCTCGGGGCGCGTGTAGTCGGCCCAGCGGTCGGTGTCGAAGCGCAGCGGGGGGCGGCGGGACCGGTAGTCGATGAGCTGGTCGACGTCGAAGCGCGCCACCAGCTGCGGCTCCCGCCCCTCGTGCAAGGCCTCAACGGCCATGCGGGCCGCCGCCCCCGCGTCGACGAACCCGTCCAACGCCACGAGCAGGACGGGCTCGTCCAGCTGGGGCGCGTCGGGCGCCACCTCGTACAGCTGTTCCGGGTCCAACACGGCACACCTCCGCCTCTCGACGGGACCCGAAGGCCCCGCCCGCCACACGTCTCCACCCCTGCAACGTGAGTCTGCCCGCACAGCATCCCGTTCCCGCGCCCGGAGGCGCACCATGGGGGCCGAGATGAAGCTGCAGCACCGCCTCTGGGTCGTCTGGTCCGTCGGTCTGGCCGCCTACCTGGTCGGCGTCATGCACCGCACCTCCTTCGGGGTGGCGGGGCTCGACGCGGCGGCGCGGTTCGACGCGGCACCCGCGGCGCTCGCCGGGTTCGTGGTGCTGCAGCTGCTGGTCTACGCCAGCCTGCAGATCCCGGTGGGTGCGCTCCTCGACCGCTTCGGCGCCCGGCGGCTGATCGTCGCCGGCGCGCTGACCATGGCCGCGGGTCAGCTGCTCCTCGCCCTGGCCGGTGGCATTGCCTGGGCGGTCTTCGCGCGCGTGCTGGTCGGCATCGGCGACGCGCTGACGTTCATCAGCGTCCTGTCGGTCGTCACGAGCTGGTTCCCGGCGCGGCGCGTGCCGCTGATGACGCAGCTGACCGGACTCATCGGGCAGCTCGGGCAGGTGCTCTCGGCCCTGCCGCTGGCCGCCGTCCTGCACGGTCCGGGCTGGACCCCGGCCTTCGTCTCCGCGGCGGCGCTCGGCGTGGCCGTCGGGCTCGCGGCACTGGCCGTCGTGCGCAACCGGCCGCCCGGTGCGCCCGCCCCGCCACCGGCTCCCAGCCCGCGGGAGGTGCTCGAGGGCGTCCTCTCCTCGTGGCGGGAGCCGGGCACCCGGCTGGGATTCTGGTCGCACATGGGCACGCAGTTCTCAGGCATGGTGTTCGCGCTGCTCTGGGGAGTGCCCTACCTCGTGGCCGGCCAGGGGCTCTCGACGGGCGCGGCGAGCGCGATGCTGACGCTGCTCGTCGCGGTCGGGCTGGTGGCCGGCCCCCTGTTCGGCGAGTTCACCGCCCGGCACCCGCTGCGCCGCTCCTGGCTCGTGCTCGCGGTGATCGGCGCGACGGCCACGGTGTGGACGGCCGTGCTCCTCGTCCCGCCGCCCGCGCCGCGCTGGCTGCTGGTGCTGCTCGTGGTCGTGCTGGCGCTCGGGGGGCCGGCGTCGATGGTCGGGTTCGACTACGCCCGGACGTTCAACCCGGGGCACCGCCAGGGCACGGCGGTCGGCATCGTCAACGTCGCCGGGTTCCTGGCCTCGCTGGTCGTCTCCCTCGCCGTCGGCGTGCTGCTCGGTGCAGCCGGGGGTCCGGACGACTACACACCGGAGGGGTTCCGCACCGCTTGGGTGGTGCAGTACGCCATCTGGGGTCCGGCGCTGGTCGGCGTCCTGGTCGCCCGCAGACGGGCCCGCCGCAAGATGGCGGCCGAGGGCGTCGTGGTGCCGTCGCTGCGTGCGGTGCTGGCGGCACGCTGCACGGTCCGCGGCACGACGCGCACGCGCTGAGCCACTCCGCCGCCGCCACGTCCTGTCATGGACGGGGTCGCACCCGTCACCCGTGAGTGGCAATGATTATCATCTGCGCGTTCGGATCTCGACGACGGGAGGAGGCGGCGTGCGCATTGCGTTCGTCGGCAAGGGCGGCAGTGGGAAGACGACCTCGGCGGCGCTGTTCAGCCGCTACCTCGCCGAGTTGGGCAGACCTGTTCTGGCGATCGACGCCGACATCAACCAGCACCTCGGCCAGGCGCTCGGCCACGACGGACCGCCGCCGCGCGCGCTCGGCGCCGACCTGCCCTGGCTCAAGGAACACCTGCGCGGCAGCAACCCGCGCATCGCGGGCGCCTCCTCGATGATCAAAACCACGCCCCCCGGCCCCGGTTCCCGGCTGCTCGACCTCGACCCCGAGGGCGAACTGCTCCGGCGCCACTCGGCGGTGGCGGGAGGCGTGCGCCACCTCGTCACCGGTGAGTTCGACGAGGCCGACATCGGCGTCTCGTGCTACCACTCCAAGACCGGCGCCGTGGAGCTCTACCTCAACCACCTCGTCGACGGCCCCGGCGAGTACGTGGTCGTGGACATGACCGCCGGCGCCGACGCCTTCGCGTCCGGCCTGTTCACCCGGTTCGACCTCACCGTGCTGGTCAGCGAGCCGACCCGGCGCGGTGTGGGGGTCTACCAGCAGTACGCCGAACACGCCCGCGGGCACGGCGTGGCGCTGCGGGTGCTGGGCAACAAGGTCACCGACCCCGACGACGTCACCTACCTGCGCGAGCAGGTCGGCGACGCCCTGCTGGGCTGGTTCGGGCAGTCGGCATGGGTCCGGGCCGCCGAACGCGGCGCCGTCGCGCCCGTCGGGGCGCTCGAGCCCGCCAACCTCGCCGTCCTCGAGGCCGTGCTCGCCGCCCTCGACGAGCGGCAGCGCGACTGGGCCGCCTACCACCGCGGCACCGTCGAGTTCCACCTGCGCAACGCTGCCGCCTGGGGCAACCGGGCGGTGGGCGCCGACCTCGCCGCGCAGGTCGACCCCGACTTCGTGCCGGGACCTGGCGCCCTGCCCACCGTCCGTGCGTAACTGATCGAGCACGGTCCGTCAGTAGTTCGACTACCAGGAGGCCCTGTGTCCCTCGACGTCCCCACCCACGTGCTCTCGGCTGCAGAGCGCGGTCAGATCGACGACGCCCAGTTCGTCGCGGTGGTGCGTGACTCCCTGCCGTACGCCTGGCAGGTGGTCAGCGCCGCCGCCGACGACCGCACCGCCCGTCCCGAGGCGCCCTTCGGCGAGCACGAGGTGCCGCCGCCCTCGGAGAAGGAGCGGGGTGAGCTCCTGCGGGCACTCGCGAGCAACGCGATCCGCGGTGCGCTCGAGCGCCACTTCGGCGTGGTGTTCGCCTTCCAGAACTGCCACCGCGTGGCCGCGTTCGCCCCGGCGGACGTGGACGGCGCGGTGTACCGCGAGTTCATCAGCCCGCGCGGGCAGGTCCTGAACCAGAGCCCGGAGCTGCGCGACTGCTGATCGCCCGTGAGTGGATACGGGTGCTGGAGCACTCGTATCCACTCACGAGGTCTCATTCGGCCAGCAGGCGGTAGATCGCCTTGCGGGCGTCGGCGAGCGTGGTCGTCGCGGTCGCGATCTGCTCCGGCGAGCCGGCCGACATCACCTGCGCCGCCGCCGCGTGCAGCTGGCCCAGCTGCTCCCACATCTCGCCCGCGCCCTCGTCCTCGGCCACACGGGCGACCGACGCCCACACGGCGTCCAGCTCCTCGCGGTGCTCCTCGACGTAGCGCGTGCCCTCCTCGGTGAGGTGCACGACCCGGCGGCCGTCGGTCTGCTCGACGCGGACCAGGCCCTCGTCCTCCAGCTGCGACAGCGTGGGGTAGACCGAGCCGGGGCTCGGCCGCCACGCGCCACCGGAGCGCTCCGCGATCTCCTGGATGATCTCGTACCCGTGCCGTGGCTGCTCCGCCACGAGCGCGAGCACCGCCGCACGGATGTCGCCGCGGGACGTGCGGCGCCCGCGCCGCCCGCGCGGGCCGGGGAAGCCGCGCATCCCGGGGCCGAACGGCGGGCCGAAGCCCGGTCCGAACGGGTGCCTGCGGCCGCGGTGCCGGTGCCCGCCGCGCTCGACGTCCTCGTCGTCGACGGGGCCGGCGAACGGCGGCACCGTCGGGGGGAAGGGCCTGCGACCGCGCGGCCCGCGGGGCCCGAAGCGCGGGCCGTCCCAGTGGGTGTTCTCGTCGTTCATCTCGTCTCCTTGATCGTGAGCTACCAACTAGCTCGTGTGCCATCACGATATATCGCGACTGTGCTTGCTGCAAGCGTCCGTTCTGCGCCGGCGGTCACACGCACGCCTCGAAGGGGGTGCGCTCGGCTCCCCGGGGCCGGGTCGTGGGTGCGGCCGGGGGAACTACTCGCGGCTCCCGCTCGTCGGAGGGAAGACGGAGGAGGGGCGGATGGTCCTGAAGATCCTCGGGATCGCGGTGCTGGTGTGGCTCGCGTTCACCGTGCTCGGCGCGATTTTCGAGTTCCTGACCTGGGCACTGGTGATCGGTGCCGTGGTGTTCGTCGGCGCGGCGGCCTACTCGGCGGTCAGGTCCCGGTCGCGTCGGTCGATCGGCGGATAGCCGCCGATCAGCGGCGGGTGGCCGAGCCCGCGGTGCAGGTGCGCTCCACGTAGGTGCGCACCCGCTCGCTCGCGCCCGCGAACTCGGGCGAGTTGAGCCGGGCGATCAGCTGCGGGTCGCGGGTGAGCGCCGCGGCGTCGCCGCCGCTCTCGACCAGGGCGTCGAGCTGCAGGTCGAGCGCCTGCACCGTGCGCTCCACGTCGACGCGGATGTCCTGGGGCGCCGACAACGCCATGTCGGCGCCCGCGCGCCGCACGTTCGCCACTGTGTCGGCGAGCTCGTCGGGCGGCACCTGGCCGCGGGCGACGAGGCCGTTGAGCGGGCGGATCGCTTCCAGGTTGGCCTGGGCCGCGGCGCAGAACGAGCTGCTCGGGGCCGCGGCGGTGCTCCGGCGCGGGTCGGGGGAGTCGGCATCGGCCACGGAGCTGCCGCAACCGGCCAGCACCGCGAGAGCGGCGAGCGCGCAGATGCGCGGGATCGGGCTCATCGCAGTTCTCCTGGAGACGGTCGTGACGCTGCCTGACGACAGTAGCCCGTGCTCCGGTGGGACCCGTTGCAGCGGTCGGGATCGTGACCGATCCGGGCACGACGGGGCCGCGGTCGTCGGTCCGGTCGGAACACGGCGTGCCTCCGGGCCGTTGAACGGTACGTGCCGAAGCCAGGACCACGCCGCATCGCGGCGTTCCGTGCCCTGTGGCAGGCGATCTCGCAGTCGCGCCACCCGGGCGCGCCCGGCATGGGCGATCGCCTCCGCGCGATCCCACGCATGGCGCGCGACGCCCTCTCCGGGCGCTACCCCGAGTTGCCCCGTGGGCGGCTCGGGATGCTCGTGCTCGCGCTGGCGTACCTGGTCTCGCCCGTCGACCTGGTGCCCGAGGCCTTCCTCGCGCTGCTGGGCCTGGCGGACGACGCCGTCGTCGCGCTGTGGCTCGGCGGTGCCCTCCTCGTCGAGACCGACCGGTTCCTCGAGTGGGAGCGCCGGCAGCCCGTGGTGGTGGACGCGCTGCGCGAGTAGCGGATCCGCCGATCTTGTCGGGCGGTGTGCCGCTCCCTACGGTGTGCGCATGCCGGTCCTCGGGGTCCACCTCGTCCAGGGGATGCACACTCCCGCACAGCACGCGGAGCTGCTCGTCGCGATGAGCACCCGGTACGCGGAGGTCACGGGGGTGCCGGTGGAGCGCGTCCGCGCGTACGTCACGCTGCACCGGCCCGAGCTGTGGGCCACCGGCGGCATCCCGGCCGACGGCCGGTCGGCCCCGTACTTCACCGCTGCGGTGTTCACCGATCGTCCGCCGGACGTGCGCCGCAGGCTGCTGGGCGCGCTCACCGACCTGGTCGTCGACGTGCTGGGCGTCGACCGCAGGCTCGTGCACGGCGCGGTCGTGCCCGTGCGGGCCGACGACTGGGTCATCGGCGGGGCCGCCGCGCGCCGGGTCGCTGCGCCGTAGGCCCGTAGCGGAAGCCCGGCGCGGAGGGAATGCCGTTCGTCGCGCAAGGGGCGGGCAGCGGCCTTTCCGGGCCGCGGGGCGCGTCCGGGCGGTGTAGGCATCGCGCCGTGGGAACGATGCGCGTCATCACGCAGCTGTCGACCGGCGGGCCGGAGGTGCTCGAGCTCGGCGAGGCCGAGATCCCCCAACCCCTGCCCACCGAGATCCGGGTCCGCGTCGCGGCCGCCGGGGTGAACCCCGTGGACTGGAAGACGCGGGCGGGCGCAGGGATGGCCGCGGTGCTCGGGCCGCCGCCGTTCACCGTGGGGTGGGACGTCGCAGGCACGGTCGACGCCGTCGGCGCCGGCGTCACGCGCTTCGCCGTGGGCGACGCCGTGTTCGGCATGCCGTGGTTCCCCCGGCAGGCGGGAGGCTACGCCGAGTTCGTCACCGGACCGTCGCGCCACTTCGCCCACCGCCCGGCCGGGCTGTCGGAGGTCGAGGCGGCGGGGTTGCCGCTGGCCGGGCTCACGGCGTGGCAGTGCCTCACCGAGATCGCCGCCGTGCAACCGGGGCAGCGGGTGCTGGTGCACGCCGCCGCCGGTGGCGTGGGGCACCTGGCCGTGCAGATCGCCAAGGCACGCGGCGCGTTCGTCGTCGGCACCGCCTCGGTCGGCAAGCACCACCTCCTGCACGACCTCGGCATCGACGAGGCGGTCGACTACCGCGCGGAGGCGTTCGAGAAGGCGATCGAGCCGGTCGACCTGGTGCTCGACCTCATCGGCGGCGATGTCGCGGTGCGTTCGCTCGACGTCCTGCACCCCGAGGGCCGGCTGCTGTGCCTGCCGTCGGCCGCCGCTGCCGACGCGCTCGCGGCCGCGGCCGAACGCGGTGTCCGGGCCACCGCCATGCTGGTCGAACCCGACGGTGACGGCCTCGAGGCGCTGGCCCGCCTCGTGGAGGACCGGCGGTTGCGGGTGCTCGTGTCCGAGACCTTCCCCCTGGAACGGGCCTCGCACGCCCACCGCGCCGGGGAACTGGGGCGCACGGCCGGCAAGCTGGTGCTGACCACCGGCTGACCGTGGGCGTCAGGAACGGCGCGGCATCGGGATCACCGCGCGCAGCAGCGCACCGGGCGTGGTGTCGGCCACCACCAGCGTGCCTCCGTGGTGCGCGGTGATGTCGCGGGCGATGGGGAGCCCCAGCCCGGATCCACCCGCGTCGCGGGCCCGCGCCTCGTCGAGGCGGGTGAACCGGTCGAAGACCGCGTCGCGGTGCTCGTCCGGGATGCCCGGCCCGTCGTCGCCGATCTCCAGCACGGCGTCCCCGGCCCGCTCCCGCAGGTCGACGACCACGGCGGTGCCGGCGTGCCGCACGGCGTTGTCCACGAGGTTGGCCACGAGGCGCCGCAGCTGCTCACCGCACCCGTGCACGACGATCCCGGGCTCGATCCGCAACTCCACGCGGACGTCGGTGCGCGGCCGGGTGCGCATGGCCTCCTCCGCGGCCACCTGCCCGAGCTCCACCTCCTCGTGCTCGGGCGGCGCGCCCGCGTCCAGCCGGGCGAGCAGCAGCAGGTCCGCGGTGAGGCGTTGGATGCGCTCGACGTCGGTCAGGGCCTCCGCGGTGAGCGGCTGCGGCGGAGCGATCTCCAGGCGGGTGCGCAGCACCGCGAGGGGACTGCGCAGCTCGTGGGCGGCGTCCGCCACGAACCTGCGGTGGCGGCCCACGGCCTGCTCGAGCCGATCGAGGGTCCGGTTCGTCGTCTGCGCGAGCCGGGTGATCTCGTCCCGTGCCCGCGGGACGGGGACCCGGCGGTGCAGGTCGGTGCCGGTGATGTCGGCGAGCTCGCGGCGGATCGCCGACACCGGGGCCAGCGCGCGTCCGACGGCGAGCCAGGTGAGCCCCGCGACCAGCAGGAGCAAGGCGGGGACGCCGGGGAGCAGCACCGAGCGCAGCGTCGCGAGTGCGGCGGCGGCCGGTTGCCGCGACGCCCTCGCCTGCACCACGACGTTCCCGCCCTCGGTGCGCACCGGCAGGGTCGCCACGGTGAACGACTCGGGACGCGCGGTCCCCACCGCCATCGGCGCGGCCGGCACCATCGGGCCGATCGGGGCCGCGTCCGCAGGCGCCGCCGGAGCCGAGCGGACGACGACGTCCGGGGCGAGCCTGCCGATCCACACCGCCTCGCCGAGGACGCGCGTGAAGTGCGGCTCCGCGGTGTCGAGCAGGTCGGCGGCCACCGTGGCGCGCCGCTGCGCCTCGGCGGCCGCGCTCTCCTCGAGGCTGGCGGTCAGCACGCCGACGAGCACGGCGGAGGCGACACCGAGCGCCGCGGCGACGATCGCGGTGGCCGCGAGCGTGGCCCGGAGCCGGACCGACAGGCGTGCCGTCCAGCGCCCGCCCAGCGTCACGACGTGGCCTCCAGCCGGTAGCCCGCGCCGCGGACGGTCACCAACGATGTGCGGCCGAACGGCGCGTCGATCTTGCGACGCAGCGCGCTCACGTAGACCTCGACGATGTTCGGGTCGCCGTCGTAGGCGAAATCCCATGCCTGCGCGAGCAGCTCGCGCTTGGACACGACCTGGCCGGGACGGCGGGCGAGGCCGTGCAGCACGGCGAACTCCTTCGGCGTCAGGGTGATGTCCACGTCGCCGCGCCGGCAGCGCAGCCCGGCCGGGTCCAGGCACAGGTCACCGACCGTGATCGACACCGGTCGGGACGTGCCGCCGCGGCGCACCAGCGCGCGCAGGCGGGCAAGGAGCACCACGTAGGAGAAGGGTTTGGACAGGTAGTCGTCGGCGCCGGTGTCGAGCGCCTCGGCCTCGTCGTGCACGCCGTCCTTGGCGGTGAGCATCAGGATGGGCGTCCAGTTCTGCGCCGCTCGCAGCGCCGCGCAGAGGGCGTAGCCGTTCAGTCGGGGCAGCATCACGTCGAGCACGATCACGTCGTAGGTGTTCTCGGTGGCCAGCCACAGGCCGTCCCTCCCGTCGTGCGCGACGTCCACGGCGAACCCCTCACCCGCGAGTCCGCCCGTGAGCACGTCGGTCAGCCGTCGCTCGTCCTCCACCAGCAGCATCCGCACGGCGAGCAGTCTCGCGCGCAGGCCTGAGGTGAACCTGAAGACGCGTTCGGGCTCCTTCAGCCCCGGTTCAGCCCGGCCTCGGCAGGCTCCACTCGTTCCCGACGAATGGAGGAGATCATGCGGATTGCGGGTATCGGAGCCGCCGTGCTGGTGGCGGCGGCCCTGTCGGTCACGCTGACGGGCGTGGCGAGTGCGGGGGAGCCCGACGGCGACCGCGACGGCGAGCGCGCCGACGTCGTCATCGTGCGCTGCGAGGACGGCGAGATCGTGCGCCGCGAGCCCACCGACGAGGAACGGGAGCGGATTCGGGCGCTGCCCACCGAACCCGGGCGGGTCCTCGGTGGGGAGCAAGCCGAACGCGGTGGGTGGGTCGAGGGGGTCCCGCAGCGAGGGGTGCACGTCGTGCCCGCGCAGCCGGCGGAGCCGGGGGCCGAGTGCGGCGCGGCCGCGCGGCCCTGATCGCGCGGCCCTGACCGCGGACGTGCGGTGCCCGTCGGGGGCGGGCACCGCACGGTCAGGCGCGGCGGCGGGCCTGCGCCACCACCTCCCGCACCCGCTCGCGGATGCCCCGCAGCTCGGTGAGGTAGAGCCAGTAGTCGGGATGCACGCCGGTCAACCGGTCCTGGGCGTTGTCCAGGCGCACCGACTGGGCGTCGAGGACGGGACCGAACTCGTCGACGAGGCCGCGGTCCACGACCAGGCGTTGCGCGTCGCGCAGCACGAAGCGGGTGTCGGCGGCGTGCCGCGAGGGGTCGGCACGCACGTCGCGCAGCGAGGCGAGCCGGTCCGTGACCGCCTCGTGGCGGTCCTCGGCGCGGGAGAGGGCGGAACGTGCGGCGGTGACCGCGTCCGCCGCGGCGTCCCAGTCCCCGTGGTCGGCGTGGCGCCGCGCATCGGCCAGCGTGCCCTCCGCGGCCGCGATGGCCTCACGGGCCGCGGCCTCGGCGCCGGTCAGGTCGCGCGAACAGGGTTCGGAGAACTCGCGCCTCAGGGCCGACATCGCGGGTTCGATCCGCTCGGCCTTCGTCGTGGCGGCCGCGCGGCGCGTCGCGATGCTGCTCAGGGCCGACCGCACCTGCGCGGCGGTCTGCGGGGCCTCGGCGGCGAGCGACGCGGCCGAGCGGGCGAGGTCGAGGGTGCGCTGCGCCGCGCTGCGACGCTCTTGCAACCCCGCTCCGGCGGCCTCGAGACCGGCTGCGCTCCGCTCGGCCTCGGCGAGGCGGTCCTCGGCCCGCCGGGACCGGACCCCGGACGAGGTGGCGTCCTGGACGGCGGCGCGGGCGGAGACGAGGGCGGTACGGGCGTCCTGCACGGTGCGCGGAAGCGTCGTGAGGGCGTACGCGGCCGCGTCGAGGGTGCGCGAGTGCGCCGCTCGGAACCGCCGGATCGCCTCCCGGGCCCGCTCGATCTCGCGCAGGGCCTTCTCATCGGCCTCGCGGGCGCCGCGGACCGGCGCGCTCCCGTCGAGGGGGTGCTCCTGCGTGGCGGTCAGGTAGGCGTTCGTGGCGCTGTCCCCGGCGGCGGCGACCTCGGCCCACTCGCGGGCGAGCCGGCGGTCGCCGCTGCCCAGCTCGGTGGCCGCGTGCACTGCGTCGGCAACGGCGCGCTGCTCGTCGTCGAGGGCGAGGAACCCCTGCGTGGCCGCGTTGCGCGCGGCCTGGACGCGCTCGTCGGGGAGCTCGCCTCCACGGTCGGACCTGCGGAACACCTCGCTCCCCTCGTGCGCCGGCGCACCAACCGTACCCGGACCGGCCCTCGGTGAGCAGGGCCTGTCGGCGGCCCTGTGATCGCGCCCGTCGGGCTCTTGACGGGTGGCGCGTCGTCCGATCCTGATCACCACCGCAGGTCCGCCCGCCGCAGCCGCTGCGACGATCGACGGTTGCGGATGCTCCGTTCGCCGGTACCGCCCGCGTGGTTGCCCGTCCGATCGGCACGCCGGGCGTGCATCGGCGGGGGACAGGACGTGGACGTGCGGTGAACGGCGAGCCGCCCACCGGCGTGTCGGCAGGTGGGGGTGCATCCTGCCGCTCGTCGCGCCGCCCGGTCCGGCGGCCTCAGCCCGGACGCGGGAGGGCTTGCCCACCGTCCACCAGTGGCTAGCGTTGCCCTCGGATCGATAACGACCCGGTCACAGACCGGACACGGACCGAACGCCCCCCGACGGTCCGCCCGCACCCCCCGAGCGGGACGTCCGGCCGGGTCGGTAGGAGATCCGGAAGGAAAGGTCGTGGCTCGGCACCGCTCCCCCCAGGGCCGGCGCGCGCACCTCGGGCCCCCGCTGTCCGCCGCCATGGCGGCAGCGGGGGTCGGTGGCGCCCACCGGTCGATCTCTGTCCCGCAGCTCTCCTCATCGCTCCCGGCCCGGTTCGTGGCCACCGTCGTCACCGGCGGTGCGCTCGCGGCCACGGCCCAGCACGCACTCGCGGAGACCCTCCCCGCTGCCGCGGACACCGCGGCGCTGCGGGTCGCCGTCGAGGAGATGATCGGTCCGCGTGCGCCCGCCGACGTGGCCGACGTCGTCATCGCACCCGCCGTCGCGCCAGTGGCGCCCGAGGTCGTCGCTTCGGCCGATCTCCCCCTGGCGGACGCGGCGTCACTCGTGAAGGCGGCCGACCTGCAGCGCGCCGCCGCCGAGGCCGCCGCCGCGGCGGCCGCGGAGGCCGCGCGCGCCGCCGAGCAGGCCCGCCTCGCCGAGGAGGCCCGCGTGGCCGAGCAGGCGAAGGCCACCGCCGGTGGCGCCGTCCAGATGGTCACCGGCCGCGTCACCTCCGGGTTCGGGTCCCGCTGGGGCCGCGCGCACCAGGGTCTGGACATCGCCGCCCCGATCGGCACTCCCATCCACGTCCCGCTCGCCGGCACGGTGATCGACTCCGGCCCCGCCTCCGGGTTCGGCCAGTGGGTGCGCGTGCGGCACGCCGACGGCATGGTCACCGTCTACGGCCACATCAACCGCTCCCACGTCAAGAAGGGGCAGGAGGTGGCCGCCGGCGAGGTGATCGCCGAGGTGGGCAACCGCGGCCGCTCCACCGGCCCGCACCTGCACATCGAGGTCCACACGGCGAGCGGCAAGAAGATCAACCCGCGCCCGTGGCTGGATGAGCACGGGGTGCGCTTCTAGCGTGCGGGCCGGCCGGGTCAGGTCGAGCCGTTGTCGAACGCCTCGAGTGCGCGGATCTTGTTCGTCGCGTCGAGCGCCGCCACCTTGTACGCCTCGGACAACGTCGGGTAGTTGAGGACGGTGTCGACCAGGTAGTCCACGGTGCCCCCGCAGCCCATGATCGCCTGCCCGATGTGCACGAGGTCGGTGGCGCCGGTGCCGAAGACGTGCACGCCCAGCAGCGTGCGGTCATCGGTGGAGACCAGGAGCTTGAGCATCCCGTAGGAGTCGCCGACGATCGCGCCGCGGGCGAGCTCCCGGTAGCGCGACATCCCCACCTCGTAGGGCACGGCCGCCGACGTCAGCTCGGCCTCGGTGCGGCCGCAGTAGGAGATCTCCGGCACCGTGTAGATGCCGATGGGCTGCAGCTCCTGAAGCTCGCGGGCCGGCTCGCCGAACGCGTGGTAGGCCGCGAGCCTGCCCTGGTCCATGCTGGTGGCCGCGAGCGCGGGGAAGCCGATCACGTCGCCGACGGCGAAGATGTGCGGCACCTCGGTGCGGTACTGCTTGTCCACGGTGATGCGGCCCCGCTTGTCGGCGGCGAGCCCCGCCTTCTCCAGGTGCAGCTCCTCGGTCACACCCTGACGGCCCGCCGAGTACATCACCATGTCCGCGGCGATCCGCTTGCCGCTGGCCAGGCTCGTGACGGTGCCCTTCGGGGTGACCTCGACCCGGCCGACCTCCTCCCCGAACCGGAAGGTGACGGACTGGTCGCGCAGGTGGAACTTGAGCGACTCGATCACTTCCGGATCGCAGAAGTCCAGCATCTGCGGGCGCTTCTCGACCACGGTGACGCGCGTGCCGAGCGCCGCGAACATGGACGCGTACTCGATGCCGATCACACCCGCGCCGACCACCACCATCGAGCCGGGCACGCGCTGCATCTGCAGCACGGCGTCGGAGTCGAGCACCCGCTCGTCGTCGAACTCGACCTCCGGGGGCCGGGCCGGTTTCGTCCCGGTGGCGATCACGATGTGCTCGGCGGTGACCGTGTTGTGGTCGCCGCGCGCGTCGCCCTCGACGGTGACGGTGTGCTCGTCCTCGAAGCGGGCCGTCCCCCCGAGGAGGTCGACGTGGTTGCGCAACAGCTGGTTGCGGATCACCTCCACCTCCCGGCCGACGACGTGCTGCGTGCGTGCCAGCAGGTCGGCGATGGTGATCTCGCTCTTCACGCGGTAGCTCGCGCCGTACATGTCCCGCTGCGCGAACCCGGTGAGGTAGAGCACCGCCTCCCGCAGCGTCTTCGACGGGATCGTGCCGGTGTTGACGCAGACTCCGCCCATCATGTCGCGTCGCTCCGCGACGCAGACGCGCTTGCCCAGCTTCGCGGCCGCGATCGCCGCCTTCTGGCCCCCCGGGCCGGACCCGATCACGAGCAGGTCGTAGTCGTACACGCGACGGTCCTCCCCACATCGACGGGCGACCGGACAGCCACCCGCGCACCGCGCACAAGCGTCGCGGCAGGCACGCCGCGCGGCAAGCGCGGGAGGTTAACACTCGCCGACGACATCTCGCTCCGTCCTCGCGTCCCGAGGTGCAGCCTCGTCCACCTCGGCCCGATTCCGGCCCGTTCCGCCGGCCCCGTCCACAGCCGAACGGCGGAACGGGCGCGCCGCCCGTGCTCCGCGGTCCACCCTCGCCACATGACCCGTTCCCGCCGCTCCCGCTCCTCCTCGCCCGCGCCGGACGACCAGCCCGTCGTCCGCGTCTGTGACCAGGGTGAGCTGGTCGCGGCCATTCCCGCGATGCTCGGCTTCCACCCGCGCCACTCGCTGGTCCTGATGGCCACCGGGGGCAGCTCGGGGCGCAGGCTCGGCCTCACACTGCGGATCGATCTGCCGCCGCCCGAGATCCCGGCGTACGCGGAGCACGCCGAGGTCGTCGCGGTGTCCGCCGCCCGCGGCCTGCTCCTGGACGACCCCGTGGGCGCCGTCGCCGTCGTGCTCGCGCCCGGCACCGGGGATCCGTCGTGCCTGCCGCACCGGAGGCTCGCCGGTCTCGTCGCGCAGGCACTGGCAGAACACGATGTCGACGTGCACACGCTGCTGTGGGCCGAGAGCACCACGGGCGGCGCGCACTGGGCTTGTTACGACGCGTGCGCCTGCCGGGGTCTGGTCCCGGATCCCGCGGTCACCGAGTTCGTGGTCGCCACGGTGGCGGAGGGCGGAGTCGTGCACGCCGATCGCGACGCGCTCGAGCGTCTGGTCGCACCCACCGATCCCGCCGCGCTCCGGCGCCGCGAGGAGCTGCTGATCCGGGGTGACGAGGGCGGGGGCACCACCGGTGCGGCGGACGGGGGTGGCCTCGCCGTCGAGGTGACTTCCGGCGAGGCCGCGCTCGAGGCCGCTGTCGCCGACGCCGCCGCCGGCAGGCTCGCCCTGCCCGACTCGCGGGTCGTGGAGTTGGCCACCGCTCTCGCGATCCCCGCCGTGCAGCAGACCGCGCTGCAGTGGAGCGCGGGCGCCCGGGCAGCGGCCACCGAGCAGCTGTGGGCGGCGT
This sequence comes from Pseudonocardia sp. MH-G8, assembly GCF_002262885.1. Classification (GTDB taxonomy): domain Bacteria; phylum Actinomycetota; class Actinomycetes; order Mycobacteriales; family Pseudonocardiaceae; genus Pseudonocardia. The sequence goes on from NZ_NKYF01000025.1 coordinate 97,787, forward strand.
TGACGCGCGAGACGCCCGCCCCGCAGGCGGCGGTTCCGGCCGTGCTCCTGGCGGTCTCGGCGCTGCTGCGCGGTGATGGAGCGCTGGCCAACATCGCACTCGAGCGTGCCGAGCACGCGTGGCCGGGTCACCTGCTCTCGGGCGTGGTCCGGTCGGCAGCCGAGGCCGGGCTACGGCCGTCGGACGTGCGGGAGTGGCTGCGTGCCGGCCTGGCGCCCGAGCGCGTGCAACCGGTAGGGGCACCGCGATCGGGACGGCGCGCCCGGCGGCGGCCGGCGTGAGCATCCCGCGGCCCCGCGTTGTGGCCGAGCAGGCGCGGGCGGTCCGGTCAGCGCGTCCGGCTCCGCGCGAACTGCCAGGCGTCGCCCACGATCGTGGCGAGGTCGGTGCGTCGCGGGCGCCAACCCAGCTCGGCCTGCGCGGCCTCGCTCGAGGCGATCAACACCGCCGGGTCGCCGGCGCGGCGCGGCGCGGAGTGGGCGGGGATCGGGTGCCCGGTCACCTCCCGGCAGGCCTCCACCACCTGGCGCACCGAGAAGCCGGTGCCGGAGCCGAGGTTGTAGATGGCGTGCCGGCCGGCGCGGGCGTGTTCGAGAGCCAGCAGGTGGGCGTCGGCGAGGTCGTCCACGTGGATGTAGTCGCGCACGCAGGTGCCGTCCGCGGTGGGCCAGTCCTCGCCGTACACCTGCACCGCGTCCCTCGTCCCCGAGGCCACCTGCAGCACGAGCGGGATGAGGTGGGTCTCCACTGCGTGCCGCTCGCCGAACCGGCCGTGGGCGCCCGCCACGTTGAAGTACCGCAGGCTCACCGCGGCGAGGCCGTGCGCCGCGGAGTAGGAGCTGATCGCGTGGTCGATGGCGAGCTTGCTCGCCCCGTAGGGGTTGGTGGGGCGGGTGGGGGCGTCCTCGCGGATCGGCACCTGGTCGGGCTCGCCGTAGGTGGCGGCGGTCGAGGAGAACACCAGGCGCGGGGTGGCGTGCCGGCGTACGGCCTCGAGCAGCCGCAACGTCGTCACGACGTTGCCGTCCCAGTAGAGCTCCGGGTGCTGCACCGACTCACCGACGAGCGACTTGGCGGCGAAGTGCAGCACTCCGTCGAATCCCTCGGCGAGCACGTCGTCGGCGGCGTCGGCGAGGTCGGCCTCCACGAAGCGGACGTCGTCGGGCACCGCGTCCTTGTGCCCCGTGGAGAGGTCGTCCAGCACGGTCACGTCGTTGCCCGCGTCCACCAGGTGTGCGGCGCACACGCTGCCGACGTAGCCGGCCCCACCGGTCACGAGCAGCTTCACTGCAGACCTCCTCGAGGAAAGGCGCGCGGCGACCGGTCCCCGCACGTCGGCGCGGCCCACCGTCTCACGCCGCGCCTCCCCATCCGGAGAGGGGGAGGCGCGGTCGCGGTGGAATCAGCGGGCGCGCACCAGCACAGCGTGCGCGATCAGCGGCGCCACCGAGGAGGCGCCGCCGTTGCAGGCCACCGGCACGGCGTCACCGAAGCGGGAGATGGAGTCCACCTCCACGTCGTGGCCCGGGACGATGCCGGCGTCCTTGAGCTCGGCCATCAGCTCGGCGTCCATCTGCACGTGCTCGGCGATGCGACGCACCTCTACCCGGCCGCCGCCGCGGCGCGCGAACTCGTCCAGCCGCTGCAGCCCGACCTCCAGCACCGGCGGCACCGAGCTCGACGGCGCCGTGGCCGGATCCTGGGTGGTCGCGAGCTCCTCCAGACCCGGGATCGGATTGCCGTACGGCGACGTCGTCGGGTTGTCGAGCAGGCGCACGAGCTTGCGCTCCACGGCCTCGCTCATCACGTGCTCCCAGCGGCAGGCCTCGGCGTGCACGAACTCCCACTCGAGCCCGATCACGTCGATGAGCAGGCGCTCGGCGAGACGGTGCTTGCGCATCACCGACACGGCGCGGGACCGGCCGGTGGGGGTGAGCTCCAGGTGGCGGTCGCCTGCCACCACCACGAGCCCGTCGCGTTCCATGCGGGCCACGGTCTGGCTCACGGTGGGCCCGCTCTGGCCGAGGCGCTCCGCGATCCGGGCGCGCAGCGGGACGACGCCCTCCTCCTCCAACTCGTAGATCGTACGGAGGTACATTTCCGTGGTATCGATGAGCTCGTTCACGCCCCCAGCCCTTCTGTCAAGGCTCCATCCTATCGGTGCGACGGCTCGCCGACTCCCCGCCATCCCGGGCAGGATGGCGCGGTGGTCGCACTGATGGATCCCCTGATCGCCCCGACAGTCCTCGCGCAGCTGCTCGACGCCGCCGATCCCGCGCGGCGGCCGGTCGTGCTCGACGTCCGCTGGCGGCTCACCGGACCACCAGCGGGGCCCGATCACGACGCGGCACACCTGCCCGGTGCGGTCTTCCTCGACATGGACACCGACCTGGCGGACCCACCCGGCCGGGCGGGTCGCCACCCGCTGCCGGGGCCTGCGCGGCTGCAGTCCGCGCTGCGGCGCGCGGGCGTGCACGACGAATCGCTCGTCGTGGTTCACGACGACGCCCAGGGCGTCCAGGCGGCTCGTGCGTGGTGGCTGCTGCGATGGGCCGGGTTCTCCGCAGGTCGCGTGGCGGTGCTCGACGGCGGCTTCCGAGGCTGGGTGGAGGCGGGCCTGCCCACCACCGCCGAACCGTCGCGACCTCGCACCGGTGACGTGACCGTCCGGCCCGGTGGCATGCCCGTGCTCGACGCCGACGAGGCGGCTGCGCTCGCGCGTGGCGGCACGCTGCTCGACGCCCGGGCGCCGGAGCGCTACCGCGGCGAGATCGAGCCGGTCGACCCGAAGGCGGGGCACATCCCGAGCGCGCGCAACCTCCCGGCCACCGACGTCCTCGGGCCCGACGGACGCTGGTTGGCGCCCGAGCCGCTCGCCGCGCGGCTCGCCGAGCTCATGGGTCCGCAGGAGGGGGAGGTCGGGGCCTACTGCGGGTCGGGGGCCACGGCCGCGGCACTGGTCCTCGCGGCCGAGCACGCAGGGCTGCGGCCCCCGGAGCGGCCGATCGGGCTGTACGTGGGGTCGTGGTCGAACTGGTCGGCCGACCCCGAGCGGCCGGTGGCCGTCGGAGCCGCGCCGTGAGGGCCGGATCGACCCCGACGAGGGGACGACACGGATGAGCCCGCGCGCCGCGGTCGTCTGGACCCCCGATTTCCTCTCCTACGACCTCGGGGACGACCACCCGCTCGATCCGGTCCGCCTCGACCTGACGATGCGCCTGGCCGCCGGCCTCGGCGTGCTGGAGGGCATCGAGCCGGTGGAGCCCGAGCCGGCGTCGGACGAGGACGTGCAGCGGGCCCACGTGCCCGGCTACCTCACCGCGGTCAAGTCCGCGCCGGAGAGCCCGTTCGACGTCGGGCACGGCCTCGGCACCGACGACAACCCGATCTTCTTCGGGATGCACGAGGCAGGTGCCCTCGTGTGCGGCGGGTCCCTGCGGGCGGCGCAGGAGATCGCCGAGGGACGCGCCGACCGCGCGGTCAACATCGCCGGCGGTCTGCACCACGCGATGCGTGACCGCGCGTCGGGCTTCTGCGTCTACAACGACTGCACGGTGGCCATCTCCTGGCTGCTCGACCACGGCTTCGACCGCATCGCCTACGTCGACGTCGACGTGCACCACGGCGACGGCGTGCAGGCCGCGTTCTACGCCGATCCCCGAGTGCTCACGATCTCGCTGCACCAGCACCCGATGACGCTGTGGCCGGGCACCGGGTGGCCGGGGGAGTACGGCGAGGGCGAGGCCGCCGGTACCGCGGTCAACCTGCCCCTGCCGCCCGGCACCACCGATTCCGGCTGGTTGCGGGCCTTCCACGCGGTCGTGCCGTCGCTCGTCGCGGAGTTCCGGCCGCAGATCCTCGTCACGCAGTGCGGGGTCGACAGCCACGCCGAGGACCCGCTGGCCGACCTCGGTCTGTCGGTCGACGGGCACCGCACGATCTACCGATCCCTGCGCGAGCTGGCCACCCACACCGCCGGCGGCCGCTGGCTCGCCGTCGGCGGCGGCGGCTACGGCCTGTTCCGCGTGGTTCCCCGTTCCTGGACCCACCTGATCGCCACGGTCCTCGACCGCGACGTCGAGCCGAACCGGCCGCTCCCGGCCGGCTGGGTGGCGCACACCGCAGGGCTCACCGGCCAGCAGTTGCCGATCTCGATGACCGACGGCGCCGACACCGGGTACACGCCGTGGAGCGAGGGCGCCGACCGCGTGGACACCGCGGTGCTGGAGACACGGCGCGCCGTGTTCCCGCTGCACGGCCTCGATCCGGACGACCCGCGGGACTGACGGGACATGACCGACATGACATCCAGCGAGCCCACGACCGGCCCCACCCCACCGGCCGATGCCGCCACCGACTACCCGCGGCACTGGGAGGCCGACGTGGTGGCGTCGGACGGGGGCATCGTGCACCTGCGCCCGATCCTGCCCGGCGACGCCGACGCGCTGCTGCGGTTCCACGCGAGCCTCTCCGACCGCACCCGCTACCTGCGCTACTTCGGTCCGTACCCGCGGATGTCGCCACGCGACCTGGAGCGCTTCACCCACGTCGACCACCGCAAGCGGGTGGGTTTCATCTGCCTCCTCGGCGACGAGATCCTCGCCGTGGGCCGCTACGAAGGCCTGCCGGGCGGTTCCGGTGACGGGCCGGCGGGGGTCGAGTCGGCCGAGGTCGCGTTCGTGGCCCGGGACGACCACCAGGGCCGTGGGCTCGGCTCGATCCTGCTCGAACACCTCGCGGCCGCCGCCCGGGAGAACGGCCTGCGCCGGTTCGAGGCCGAGGTGCTGGTCGAGAACCACCAGATGGTGCGGGTCTTCCGGGAGGCGGGTTACCAGGTCAGCAGGGCCTTCTCCGAAGGGGTGCTGCACCTGGAGTTCGACATCGACCCCACCGAGCGCTCGCTCGCCGTGCGCGACGCGCGCGAGCAGCGGGCCGAGGCGCGCAGCGTGCACAACGTGCTGCACCCGGCGTCGGTCGCCGTCATCGGGGCGTCCACCGACCCGTCGAAGATCGGGCACGCCGTGCTGGCCAACCTCCTGCGCAGCAACTTCACCGGCCCGGTCTTCCCGGTGAACCCCGATGCGCGGTCGGTGCGCGGCGTGCGCGCCTACGCCTCGGTCACCGACATCCCCGACGAGGTCGACCTCGCCGTGGTCGCCGTACCCGCCGCCGGCATCGACGAGGTCATGGATTCCTGCCTCGCCAAGGGGGTCAAGGCGCTCGTAGTGGTGAGCGCCGGGTTCGCCGACGCGGGTGGCAGCGGGGTCGTCGCCGAACGGCGCCTGGTCGCCGAGGCGCGGGCGCACGGCATGCGCGTGATCGGCCCCAACGCGCTCGGCGTCGCCAACACCGATCCCGACGTCCGGCTCAACGCCACGCTGGCCCCCGACGTCCCCGGGGTGGGGCGCGTCGGGTTCTTCTCGCAGTCCGGAGCGCTCGGCATCGCCATCCTCGCCACCGCGAAGGACCGCGGGCTGGGGCTGTCGACGTTCGTCTCGGCCGGCAACCGCGCCGATCTGTCCGGCAATGACCTGCTGCAGTACTGGCAGACCGACCCCGCCACCGACGTCGTCCTGCTGTACCTGGAGACGTTCGGCAACCCGCGCAAGTTCGCCCGGCTCGCCCGCAGGCTGGCCCGCACCAAGCCGATCGTGGCGGTGAAGAGCGGCCGGCACTCCGGGCCCACCCCCGCGCTCGCGGCCAGCGCGGCGCCGATCGACGAGGCCAGCGTGCGCGCCCTGTTCGAGCAGGCGGGGGTGATCCGGGTCGAGACGCTCTCGCAGCTGTTCGACACCGCGCTCCTGCTCGCCTACCAGCCGTTGCCGGCCGGTCCGCGGGTCGCGGTCGTGGGCAACTCCAGCGCCCTGGGCGTGCTGGTCGCCGACGCCCTGCTCGACGAGGGCCTGGAACTGCACGGGCCGCCGGTCGACGTGGGCACGGCGGCACCTCCGGAGGAGTTCGCCGCGGCCGTCGCCCGCGCCATCGGAGCCGCGCCGGGTGGCCACGGCGCCGCGGGTGCGGAGGGTGCAACAGGCGCCGGCCCGGAGCGCGGCGAGGCGTCCGACGGCGATCCCGACGGCGGTCCCGACGGCGGGGCCGATGCCCTCATCGCCGTCTTCGTCCCGCCCGTCGCCACTCCCGGCGCCGCGTACGCGCGGGCGCTGCGCGAGGCGGTGGCCGGGGCCGACACGCCGGTGATCGCGGTGTTCCTCGCCGTCGAGGGCGTGCCGTCCGAGCTGTCGGTCGCGCGGGAGGACGGGTCGCCGGGTCCGGGATCGGTGCCCAGCTACCCGAGCCCGGAGCGTGCGGCGGCGGCGCTCGCACGGGTCAGCCGCTACGCGCGGTGGCGATCGCTCCCGGTCGGGCAGTTCGACACCCCGGGCGGGGTCGACACCGAGCGTGCGCGTTCCCTCGTCGCGCGCCTGGGCGCCGACGAGGCGCGCCGGCTCACCGACGACGAGGCGGTGGAGCTGCTCGCCTGCTACGGCATCCCGGTCACCGAGTTCCGGCTGGTGTCCGGTGTCGAGGATGCGGTGGCGGCGGCCGACGAACTCGGTTACCCGGTGGCGCTCAAGGCGGTCGGGGACCGGTGGCGGCACCGCACCGACCTGGTCGGCGTCCGGCTCGACCTCGGCGCCGCCGGCGCCGTCCGGCGCGCCTACGGCGACCTCACCCGGCTCACCGGCGAGTCCCAGCTGTACGTGCAGCGGATGGCGCCCAAGGGTGTCTCCTGCGTGCTGGAGATCGTGGAGGACCCGTCGTTCGGCTCGCTGCTGTCGTTCGGGCTGTCCGGGATGGCCACCGAGCTCCTCGGGGACCGCGCGTTCCGCGTGGTCCCGGTGTCCGACCAGGACGCCGCGGCGCTCGTGCGCGCGCCCCGCGCCGCGCCGTTGCTGGCCGGCTACCGCGGCACCGAGCCGGTCGACCTGGCCGCGTGCGAAGACCTGGTGCTGCGCGTGGGGCGCATCGCCGAGGATCTGCCGGAGGTGCGCGCGCTCAGCCTCGACCCGGTCCTCACCTCACCAGAGGGCGCCTACGTCACGGGCGCGCGCGTCGTGCTGGGCCCACCCCCCACCCGCAGGGAGCGAGGCGGCCCTCGCCGCCTGCGCTGACGCCCCACCTTCTGATGGGCGAGGTCAGCGGCGGAAGGAGACCTGCAGCGTCGGCTGGCTGACGCCTGCGAAGAAGTCGTTGCCCTTGTCGTCCACCACGACGAAGGCCGGGAAGTCCTCCACCTCGATCTTCCAGACCGCCTCCATGCCGAGCTCGGGGTACTCGAGCACGTCCACCTTGCGGATGCAGTCCTGGGCCAGCCGCGCGGCGGGCCCGCCGATCGAGCCGAGGTAGAAGCCGCCGTGCGCCGCGCAGGAGGTGGTCACCTGGGCCGATCGGTTGCCCTTGGCCAGCATGACCAGCGAGCCACCGGCAGCCTGGAACTGCTCCACGTAGGAGTCCATCCGGCCGGCGGTCGTGGGGCCGAACGAGCCGGAGGCGTAGCCCTCGGGCGTCTTGGCCGGCCCCGCGTAGTAGACGGGGTGGTCGCGCAGGTACTGCGGCATCGGCTCGCCGGCCTCCAACCGCTCGGCGATCTTCGCGTGGGCGATGTCGCGGGCCACCACCAGCGGCCCGGTCAGCGACACGCGCGTCTTCACCGGGAGGGAGGAGAGCTGCGCGCGGATCTCGGCCATCGGCCGGTGCAGATCCACCCGCACGACCTCCTCGGAGAGGTTCTCCGAGGTCGCCTCGGGCAGGAACCGGGCCGGGTCGCGCTCCAGCTGCTCCAGGAACACGCCGTCCGGGGTGATCTTGGCCTTGGCCTGCCGGTCGGCGGAGCAGGACACCGCGATGCCGACGGGCAGCGAGGCGCCGTGGCGCGGCAGCCGGATCACGCGCACGTCGTGGCAGAAGTACTTGCCGCCGAACTGCGCGCCGATGCCGAACTGCCGCGTCAGCTCGAGCACCTGCTGCTCGAGATCGCGGTCGCGGAAGGCGTGGCCGAGCTCGGAGCCCTCGGACGGCAGGTTGTCCAGGTAACGGGCCGAGGCGAGCTTCGCGACCTTGAGCGTGTACTCGGCCGACATGCCGCCCACGACGATCGCGAGGTGGTAGGGCGGGCAGGCGGCGGTGCCCAGCGCGCGCAGCTTCTCGTCGAGGAAGGTGGCGAGCTTCTTGGGATTGAGCAGCGCCTTCGTCCCCTGGTGCAGGAAGGTCTTGTTGGCCGATCCGCCGCCCTTGGCCATCACGAGGAACTCGTACTTCGGCGTGGCCCCGGGCGCGCTGTAGAGCTCCACCTGCGCCGGGAGGTTCGTGCCGGTGTTGCGCTCGTCCCAGAACGAGGTGGGCGCCATCTGGGAGTAGCGCAGGTTCAGCTCGTCGTAGGCCTCGAAGATCCCCTGGGAGATCGCGCGCTCGTCGTCGCCGCCGGTGAGCACGGTCTCGGTGCGCTTGCCGACCACGATCGCCGTGCCGGTGTCCTGGCACATGGGCAGCACGCCCCCGGCGGACACACACGCGTTGCGCAGCAGGTCGGTGGCCACGAAACGGTCGTTGGGGGAGGCCTCGGGATCGTCGATGATCGCCCGCAGCTGCGCGAGGTGCGAGGGCCGCAGCATGTGCTGGATGTCGTGCACGGACTCGCGGACGAGAGCGGTGATCGTGGCCGGCGGAACTTCCAGGAAACTCCGCCCGGCGGCCTCGATCACCTCCCCGGCAGGGAGGTCGAGGCGGCGGTACTCGGTGTCGTCGGGGCCGAGGGGGAGCACATCGGTGTGGTGGAACTCGGGCACCGGAGAAACCTAACCCGGGGGAGTTTGGGTCGGGAGGCCGGACCGGCCCCCGACCAGTCCGACCTCCCGGGGTGAGCGCGTCGCGACGTGCCGGCGCGCAAAGCCTCCGCTAGACCATCGCCGACGGACGGATGTGCGTCAACTTCTGGGCCTGGCCGGGTCGGTGACCGTAGGGTCATCGACATGCCTGGATCGATTCTCGGTACCTCCGTTCGCCGCGTCGAGGATCGCGACCTCATGACCGGCGCCTCCACCTATGTCGGCAACCTCGCCCTCGAGGGCGTGCTGCACCTCGCCTTCGTGCGCTCCTCGATGGCGCACGCGGTGATCACCGGGATCGACGTGGCCGGCGCGGCCGCGGCACCGGGTGTGGTCGCCGTCCTCACCGCGGGTGATCTCGACCTGCCTGCGCACCACGGTCTGATGGTCGTGAACCCCGACCTCCCGCGCCCGCCGCTCGCCACCGACCGCGTCCGCTTCGTGGGCGAGCCCGTCGCGGTGGTGGTCGGGGAGACGAAGGCCGCGGCCGTCGACGCCGTCGAGCTCGTGGAGGTCGACTACGACCCGCTGCCGGCCGTCGTCGACATGGAGGCGGCCCTGGAGCCGGGCGCGGAGCTGCAGTTCCCGGAGCTCGGCAGCAACCTCGCCGCAGGGCAGCGCTCCACGGACGAGGACGCGCTCGCCGACGCCGAGGTGGTCGTGCGGGCCCGGCTGGTGAACCAGCGCGTGGCCGTGATGCCCATGGAGGGCAACGCGATCGCCGTGCAGCCGGGGGACCAGGAGCACGACCTCACCATCTGGGTGTCCACCCAGATGCCGCACGGATTCCGCGCGCAGGCCGCGGCGCTGTTCGGTCTGGAGACCGAGCGCGTCCGGGTGGTCGCACCGCACGTAGGCGGGGGCTTCGGTGGCAAGGCGGGCATGCTCGCCGAGCACACGGCGGCCGTCGGCGTCGCGCGGAAGCTGGGACGCCCGGTCACGTGGGTGGAGACCCGCTCCGAGAACCTCGTGTCGATGCCGCAGGGTCGCGGCCAGGTCGCCTACTACGAGCTCGGCCTCACCCGCGAGGGCGTGATCACCGGGCTGCGGGCCCGGGTCGTGGCCGACAGCGGTGCCTACGCCGGGTTCGGTGGCGGGCTGGTGTTCGCCTCGACGCAGGCGATGGCCACCGGCGTCTACCGGGTCCCCAAGCTGGCGTTCGACGGCGCCGTGGCGCTCACCAACACCACGCCGATGGGCGCGTTCCGCGGCGCGGGTCGCCCGGAGGCCACCGCGCACATCGAGCGGATGATCGACCTGGCCGGCGCCGAGCTGGGCATCGACCCGGCGGAGATCCGCAGGCGCAACTTCATCCAGCCCGAGGAGTTCCCCTACCGCACACCGTCGGGCGTGCGCTACGACATCGGGGACTACGACCTGCCGCTGCGCGAGGCACTGCGACTCGTCGACTACGACAAGCTCCGCGAGGAGCAGGCGAGCAGGCGCGAGGCGGGCGGCCCCGTCCAGCTCGGCATCGGCATCAGCGTCTACGTGGAGATCACCGCGGGAGGCGGTGACGAGTACGGCTCGGTCACCGTCCACGCGGACGGCAGTGCCACCGTCTCGGCAGGCACCTCCGGCCACGGGCAGGGACACCCCACGGCGTTCGCGATGCTCGCCAGCGACCGCCTCGGCATCCCGATGGAGAAGATCCGCTTCGTGCAGTCCGACACCGCCGTGGTGCCGCGCGGCGGGGGCACCGGCGGGTCGCGATCGCTGCAGATGGCCGGCAACGCCGTCCAGGGCGCGGCCGACGACGTGCTGGAACAGGCCCGCAAGCGCGCCGCGGCGATGCTGGAGGCGTCCGTCGACGACGTGCAGCTCACCGAGGACGGCGCGTTCGGCGTGGCCGGCGTGCCGTCGGTGACCCTGACGTGGGCCCAGGTCGCGAGCGGGGCCGAGGCCGAGGACGCGCCACTCCACGCCGGGATCGACTTCCACCAGGACGACGCGACGTTCCCGTTCGGGTCGCACGTCTCGGTGGTGGAGGTGGACACCGACACCGGGCGGGTCACACCGCTGCGCCACGTCGCGGTGGACGACTGCGGGCGCATCCTCAACCCGCTGCTCGTGCAGGGGCAGCAGCACGGCGGGCTCGCGCAGGGGATCGCGCAGGCCCTCTACGAGGAGGTCCTCTACGACGCGGACGGCCAGCCGCTCACGGCCACGCTGGCCGACTACCGGATGCCGAGCGCGGCCGACCTGTTCAACTACGAGACGGCCAACACCGAGACGCCCACTCCCATGAACCCGCTCGGCGCCAAGGGGATCGGCGAGTCGGCCACCGTGGGGTCCACGCCGGCCGTGCAGAACGCCGTGGTCGACGCGCTGAGCGTGTTCGGCGTGCGCCACGTCGACATGCCCTGCACGCCCGAGCGGGTATGGCGAGCGGTGCAGGACGGTCGCGCCGGTCGCGCCGCCGACCCGTGGCGCGAGCCGCCCGCCGTGTTCGCGACGCTGCCGGTCAGCAGCCAGGACGGGGCGGCGGAGGCCACCATCTGACGCCGACGGGCGCTCCGCCGTGCGAGCGGCGGGGCGCCCCGTTCGGGTGGTGACCGCACCGCTCGATCGATTCATCCCGTTCCGCTCGGTTCGACCGAGTGCCCGTCCCGGCGGACCGGCCCCGATCGTGGGTCCCGGAACCCGCTGGGCGAGACTGCCCGCCGTGACGACCGAGTCATCTGACGAGGTGTCCGACGGGTGTCTGATGGGTGAGGAGACGGGATGAAGCTGGCGACGATCCGGACGGCGACGGGGCACCGGGCGGTGCGAGTGGATGCGAACGGCGCGGTCGAGACGGGCGAGGTCGATGTGCGCGCCCTGCTCGAGCGGCCGGACTGGGCGGCGCACGCCGCCGCGGCGGCCGGGCCGGTGCACCCGCTCGACGGGCTGGACTACGCGCCGCTCGTCCCGTCGCCCGAGAAGATCATCTGCGTCGGGCTGAACTACCGCGACCACGTGCTCGAGATGGGCAACCAGCTGCCCGACTACCCCACCGTCTTCGCCAAGTTCGCCCCCGCCCTGGTCGGCGCGTACGACGACATCGTGCTGCCGCGCGCGTCGCAGGCGATCGACTACGAGGTCGAGCTCACCGTCGTGATCGGGCGCTCGGTCCGCCACGCCACGCCGGAGCAGGCCCAGGCGGCGATCGCCGGCTACACCGTGCTCAACGACGTGAGCGTGCGCGATTTCCAGTACCGCACGAAGCAGTTCCTCCAGGGCAAGACGTTCGAGAAGAGCACCCCGCTGGGGCCCTGGATGGTCACCCCCGACGAGCTGCCCGAGGGCGGCTGGGAGGTCTCCACCGTGCTCGACGGGGAGACGATGCAGCGCTCGACCACCAGCGAGCTCGTGTTCAACGCGGTCGACCTGGTCGTCTACCTCTCCGGGATCGTCACGCTCAACCCGGGCGATGTGATCGCCACCGGCACCCCCGGCGGCGTCGGTCACGCGCGCAAGCCCCCGCGGTACCTGACGGACGGGGCCGAGCTGGTCACGACCGTTGCGGGCGTCGGCGAGTGCCGCAACACCTGTCGCCTCGAGGCGGCACCGTGACGCCAGCGGGCAACCGCTCGCTCGCGCACACGCTCGCCTGGGCGGCCGACGGCGCAGCCCACCTGCGCGGCCTGATGACGCGCATGGGCGAGGAGGCGTTCGCGGCACCGTCCGCGCTGCCCGGCTGGAGCCGCGCGCACGTGCTCACGCACGTCGCGCGCAACGCGGACGCGCTGATCAACCTCCTGACCTGGGCGCGCACCGGTGTGCACACGCCCGCCTACGCCGGGCGCGAGCAACGCGACGCGGACATCGAGGCGGGGGCGATGCGCACGCCGGCAGCGATCCGCGACGACGTCGTGGAGTCGTCCGACCGCCTGGCGCAGGTGGTGCGTGCGATGCCGAAGGCGGCGTGGTCGGCGCAGGTGCAGAACGCGCAGGGACGCGATCTCACAGCCACCGACATCCCCTGGCTGCGCGCGCGGGAGATGTGGATCCACGCCGTCGACCTCGACGTCGGCGCGTCCTTCGCGGACATGCCGGCTCCCATGGTCACCGAGCTCCTCGCCGACGTGACCGCGATGATGGGGCAGAAGCCGGACTGCCCGCCCCTGCACCTCGTCGCGGCCGACGGCGCGCAGTGGTCGGTCGGGGACCCCGACACCGCCCTCACGGTCCGGGGGTCGGCGCCGGAGCTCGCGGCGTGGCTGCTCGGCCGGAGCAAGGGCCGCGAGCTGCGCACCGCCGACGGCAAGCGACCCTCCCACCTCATCCCACCCCGCTGGCTCTGAGCGCGCGAGCCCGGCGCTACCCCCGAACCCGCGAGTCAGGCTGCCAGCCACGCGAGTCGGGGTGCCGGCCACGCGAGTTGGGCTGCCAGTCGCGCGGGTTGGGTTGCCAGGCGCGCGAGTCGGGGTGCCGGCCGCGCGAGTTGGGTTGCCAGGCGCGCGGGTCGGGGTGCCGGCCGCGCGAGTCGGGCTGCCAGCCACGCGAGTTGGGTTGCCAGGCGCGCGAGTTGGGCTACCAGCTGCGCGAGTTGGGGTGTGGGCTGCGCGAGTCGCTGTCTTGCTGCATGCCGAATCGGATCCGGGAGGCGCATCGCGTTTCGCGAGCCCCTGCGCCACGATTCGCGGGCACGACGCCGCGATTCGCGGCCGCTGCGTCACTACTCGCGTGCAACGCGCCGCGGTTCGCGGGGGCTGCGCCGACTCGCGGGGCTGCGCCGCGATTCGCGGGGGCTGCGGCGCGGCTCGCGGGTAGGACGTCGCGATTCGCGGGGACTGCGGCGCGACTCGCGGGAGGTTGCGGCGCGGCTCGCGGGCGGGGTGGTTCGCGGCCCGTCGCGTCCTGGCTGCGCTCGTGGGAGGCTCCCGGGCGTGCCGTCGCAGCGTCCCGTTCCGGACTTCGCCGCCGTCCGTGCCGAGTTCGCCCTCCCCGACGCGTTCCCACCGGCCGTGTTGGCCGAGGCCACGCAGGCGGCGGCGGAGCGGCCGGGCCCCGGGCCGGGTCGCCGCGACGCCACGGACGTCGAGCTGGTGACGATCGACCCTCCCGGCTCGAAGGATCTCGATCAGGCCGTCGGTGTCGTGCGCAGGGGTGCCGGCTTCCGGGTGCACTACGCGATCGCCGATCTCGGTGCCGTCGTGGTGCCCGGGGGCGCTCTCGACACGGACGTGCGGCGGCGTGGCCAGACGATCTACCTGCCGGACGGGGCGGTGCCGCTGCACCCGCCGGTGCTGTCCGAGGACGCGGCGAGCCTGCTGCCGGACGGGCCGCGGGCGGCGGTGCTGTGGACGGTCGACCTGGACGGCGACGGCGAGGTGGTCGCGGTCGACGTCGGGCGGGCGCTCGTGCGGTCGCGGGCCCGGCTGGACTACGCCGGCGTGCAGGCGGACATCGCTGCCGGCTCGCTGCACCCGGGCATCGCCGGCCTTCCGGAGCTGGGGCCGTTGCGGCGGGCCCACGCGGTGCGCCGCGGCGCGATCGAGCTGGAACTGCCCGAGCAGGAGGTCGTGCCGGACGGCGCGGGCGGCTGGACGGTCCAGGTGCGCCGCCGGCTCGACGTCGAGTCGTGGAACGCGGAGATCTCCCTGCTCACCGGGATGGCGGCGGCGCGGATCATGCTCGACGCGGGCGTCGGCCTGCTCCGCACGCTGCCGGCGCCGGACGACGACGCGCTCGCGGCGTTCCGGCGCGCGGCCCGCGAGCTGGGCTTCGCGTGGCCGGAGGGCGCCTCGGTGGCCGAGGTGCTGGCGGGGCTGCCGGCCGACACCCCGTCGGCCCTCGCGCTGCGCCGTGCCGCCACCACGTTGCTGCGCGGGGCCGGTTACGCGGCGTTCGACCGCGCCGCGGGCGCGCCGCCGCCCGACGACCCGGGGCACGGCGGGATCGGTGCCCCGTACGCGCACGTGACGGCGCCGCTGCGGCGTCTCATCGATCGTTTCGGCACCGAGGTGTGCCTGGCTGTCGTGGCGGGACAGGAGCTGCCGGAGTGGTTGCGCACCGCGTTGCCGGCGCTGCCCGAGGCGATGGCCGCGTCCGACGCGCTGGCCGGGAGGGTGGACCGCGCCTGCGTCGACCGCACCGAGGCCGCGCTCCTGCACACCCACGTGGGACGGGAGTTCGACGCGGTGGTGCTGCGTCCGGGGCAGGCGGACGGGGAGGCGGGCGAGGTCTACGTGCCGGAGCCGCCGGTGCTGGCGCGGTGCACCGGTGATCTCGCGGCCGGTGCCGTGGTGCGCGTGCGGTTGCAGGAGGCGGATCCGGCGACCGGGCGCATCGAGTTCGCCGCATGATCATGATCTCGATCGGGGTTCGCGCGGGGTTGTGGTGAGGCTACCCTCAGTCGCGGCGGACGGTCCGCCGAGCAGAACTGGGGAGGTGGGCCGTGCGCGTGCGCGCGTTCCGCTACGGCATCGAGCACGAGTGCGCGATGGTATTCGCCGACGGCGGCTTCGCCGACCACACGAACACCGCCTTCGAGGAGCTGCAGTCCGTGGTCGACGCGCTCCCCGAAGACCCGAAGGACTACCCGGACCTGCGGGTCGGTGATCAGGGGATCAAACGCAAACGCTGGTACGTCGAGGGCTACGAGCGCTTCGACGGCCACGGTGAGCTCACCCGCTGCGATCCCAAGGGCATCGAGGTGCGCACCCGCATCCACGATGCGGTGGACGCAGCGGTCGACGCGCTGCGGGCCGACCTGCAGCGGCTCGACGCCGCGCTGGCCGGCACCCGGCTGCGCGCCACGACGGTCTCGTTCAACCCGGTGCGCTCGGACTACCGCATCGAGCCGCCGCTGAACGCCTGGGAGCAGACCCACCGCCAGGGCTCGCCCGAGGAGCGCACGGCGCACCTGCACATGTCGACCTACGGCCCGGACCTGAACCTGTCCTGCGCGGATCTCGACGCCACCGCCCTCGTCGACGTCGGCCGCAAGCTCACCCACTACAGCCCGTGGCTGGTGCCGCTGTCCTTCTCCTCGCCGTTCCGGGACGGGGCGCCCTGGGGCGGCCTCTCGGCGCGCACCGCCGTCCGCACGGGCGTGCGGCCCGCGGCGCTGGTCTTCCTCGGCGCGGACGACGAGCAGGTCGACGCCGACCCCTCGCTCACGCAGGTGGCGCGGCTGCCCGCGGAGGTCGGGCGGATCGAGTTCAAGGCGTTCGACTCCTGCCCGGACCCCGATCTGTACGGCGAGCTGTTGTCCCTGCTCACCGGCCTGGTGCTGGACGAGACGTTGCCCGGTCGGCGCACCACACCGGATGCGGCCCTGCACCGGCACGTCGCCGTCGCGGGGCTCGCCGACGAGGCCGTCCACGCCGGCACCGGCGAGCTGCTCGACGCGGCGGCGCGGGCGCTGGTCGGGCGCCCGGACGACCTCGCGCGGCTCGAACGGCTGCGTGGGCGCTGGCGGCGGCGCGAGTCGCCGGCCGCGGCCATGCTCGCCGCGTACCGCGCGGGGACGCCGGTCGCCGGCCTGCAGCCCTGAACTCCCGCGCGCCTCGCGACACAGGCGCAGCGCGCGACATGCGTGCGCCGAGACCCCGACTCGCGGGTGTGGGGGCACGCCCCCCGCGAGTCGCGGTCTGCGTGCGCCCGTGTCGCGCTCTGGGCGCGGGTGTCAGGTGTAGGAGTGCTCGTCGGCGGGGTAGTGGCCGCCGCGGACGTCGGCGTCGAAGCGCCTCGCGGCGTCGAGCAGGGTGGCGCCGAGGTCGGCGTACTGCTTGACGAACCGGGGCTTGCGGCCGCGGTTCATGCCCGCCATGTCCGACCACACGAGGACCTGGGCGTCGCAGTCCGGGCCGGCGCCGATGCCGATGGTCGGGATGGCGATCTCGGCCGTCACCCGCTTGGCGACGTCGGCGGGCACCATCTCCAACACGACGGCGAACGCGCCGGCGGCCTGCATCGCGAGGGCGTCGGAGACGAGCTGGTCGCCCGCGGCGCCACGGCCCTGCACGCGGTACCCGCCGAGCGCGTGCTCGCTCTGCGGCGTGAAGCCCAGGTGCGCCATCACCGGGATGCCGGAGCCTGCGAGGGCCTCGACCTGGGGAGCGAGGCGGGCACCGCCTTCGAGCTTGACGGCGTGCGCGCCGCCCTCCTTGAGGAACCGGAACGCGGTGCCCAGCGCCTGCTCGGGGCCCACCTGGTAGCTGCCGAACGGGAGGTCGGCCACGACGAGCGCGGACCGCGCACCCCGCACGACGGCCTTGACCAGCGGAAGCAGCTCCTCGACCGTCACCGGCAGCGTGTTCTCGTAGCCGTAGACGTTGTTGGCGGCCGAGTCGCCGACGAGCAGCACCGGGATGCCGGCCTCGTCGAAGATCTCCGCGGTGTAGGTGTCGTAGGCGGTGAGCATCGCCCACCGCTGCCCGTGCTCCTTGAACGCGTGCAGGTGCGGGATCCGGGTGCGCCGCGGTGGCGGGGCGGTGGCGGGCCCGGTGCGGTACGGCGGGTTCTCGGGCGCGTCCGCGGGCTGGGCGTGCGTCGGTCGGGACATCATCGTCCGTCCTCCCTCGAGGCCCGTGCGGGTCCCCGGGTCGTCAGGTGCTGACCGGAGCAGCGTGACACCCGGGGCGCGGGGGCGAGCAGCGGCTGGGACGAGGTTCACACGCCTGTGCGCCGCGACTCGCGGGTTGGGCGGGCGACTCGCGGGGTGGTGCGGGGGAGTCGGGGCAGGACGCTGGCATGCTGGTGCCGTGTTCGTCCGCCTGCGCTCCGTCGCCGTCGCTGCCGCCTCCTGCTCCCTCGCGCTGGTGCTGGCCGCGTGCGCGCAGTCCACACCGGGTGCGGCCGCACCCGGTCCACCCGAGCCGGACCCCGGTCTGGCCCGGTTCTACGAGCAGCAGCTGAGCTGGGGGCCGTGCGGCGAGTACGCCGTCAGTGCGACCGACCAGCAGACCTACGCCAATCCGGCGCTCGAGTGCGCGCGCCTGGAGGTCCCGCTGGACTACGCGGCACCCGACGGTGAGACGGCCCAGATCGGCGTGCTGCGCCAGAAGGCCACCGGCGAGCGGGTCGGGTCGCTGTTGATGAACCCGGGAGGCCCGGGCGGATCGGGCATGAGCCTCGCGGCCTCGCTGTCGGGCCGGCTGACGGAGAGCCCGCTGGCCCAGCGCTTCGACCTCGTCGGGTTCGACCCGCGCGGCGTCGGCGCGAGCACACCGACCATCGACTGCCTGAACGACGCCGAGTGGGAGGCCGAACGCGCCGACCTCGACGTCGACCCGTCGCCGGCGGGCGTGGACCAGACGGAGGCGGAGAACCAGCAGTACGCGCAGCGGTGCGCCGAGCGCTCCGGCGGCCCGGAGGTGCTGGCGAACGTCGGCACCCGCGACGTCGTGCGGGACATGGACATCCTGCGCCAGGCGCTCGGTGACGAGAAGCTGACCTACCTGGGCTACTCCTACGGCACCCGCATCGGGTCCGCGTACGCCGAGGCGTTCCCGCAGAACGTCCGGGCCCTCGTGCTCGACGGCGCGCTCGACCCGACGCAGACCACCGTGCAGCGCACCGTCGACCAGAACGCCGGGTTCCAGCAGGCGTTCGAGGCCTACGCGGCCGACTGCGCCACGCAGCCGAACTGCCCGCTCGGCACCGACCCGGCCCAGGCCACGGCGAACTTCCAGGCGCTGACCCGCCCGCTGATCGACCAGCCCGCCGCCGCCGAGGGCGGAGCGCGCACGCTCTCCTACCCCGACGCGGTGACGGGCACGATCCAGGCCCTGTACCTCTCGGAATACTGGCCGGTGCTCTCGCGAGGGCTGTCGTCGCTGGCGGCCGGAGACGGGACGATCCTGCTGCGGCTGGCCGACGTGTACAACGACCGCGGCCAGGACGGGCACTACGGCAACAGCATCGAAGCGTTCATCGTCATCAGCTGCGTCGACGAGGAGCGGATCACCGACCGCGCCGAGCAGGGCGAGTTGATCCGTCGCTCGACGGAGGCGGCGCCCTTCCGCGACGACGGCCGCGGTGTCGTCGCCGCGCTCGACCCGTGCGCGTTCTGGCCGTCGCCGCCCACCAGCGAGCCGCACGTGCCGCAGGTGGAGGGCGTGCCCCCGACGCTGACCATCTCGGTGACCGGCGACCCGGCCACGCCGTACCAGGCGGGTGTCGACCTGGCGGAGGCCCTGAACGGGGGCCTGCTGTCCGTCGACGGCTCGCAGCACACCGCGGCGCTGCAGGGCAACCAGTGCGTCGACGACATCGTCAGCTCCTACCTGATCGACCTGCAACTGCCGGCCGAAGGGGCCCGCTGCACCCTGTAGGGCGTCGGGCGGAGTGATGTCGCACCCGCCGGCCGCCCCGGAAACATGCCCGTAACGCGACGTTCCTAGGCTCGGCGCCCATGGACCGCCAGCAGGAGTTCGTGCTCCGCACCCTCGAGGAACGCGACATCCGCTTCGTGCGGCTCTGGTTCACCGACGTGCTGGGCTATCTCAAGTCGGTGGCCGTGGCGCCCGCGGAGCTGGAGGGGGCGTTCGCGGAGGGCATCGGCTTCGACGGGTCCGCCATCGAGGGCTTCGCGCGCGTGTACGAGTCGGACATGGTCGCCAAGCCCGACCCGTCGACGTTCCAGGTGCTGCCCTGGGAGACCTCCCCCGGTGAGCACTACTCGGCGCGCATGTTCTGCGACATCGCCATGCCCGACGGGTCGCCGTCCTGGGCCGACCCGCGCCACGTCCTGCGGCGGGCGCTGTCGCGGGCGGGGGAGGCCGGGTTCACCTGCTACGTGCACCCCGAGATCGAGTTCTACCTGCTGCGCGGCCTGCCGTCCGACGGGTCGCGGCCCGAGCCGGCCGACTCCGGCGGCTACTTCGACCAGGCCAGCCACGACGTCGCCCCGCACTTCCGGCGCAACGCGATCGAGACGCTGGAGTCGATGGGCATCTCCGTGGAGTTCAGCCACCACGAGGGCGGCCCGGGCCAGCAGGAGATCGACCTGCGCTACGCCGACGCCCTGACCATGGCCGACAACATCATGACGTTCCGGTACGTCGTGAAGGAGGTCGCGCTCATGCAGGGCGTGCGGGCCTCGTTCATGCCCAAGCCGTTCTCCGAGCACCCCGGCTCGGCCATGCACACGCACTTCTCGCTGTTCGAGGGCGACCGCAACGCCTTCCACGACCCGAACGACCCGTACGAGCTGTCGGAGACCGGCAAGGCGTTCGTCGCCGGGGTGCTGCGACACGCCCGGGAGATCAGCGCGGTCACCAACCAGTGGGTGAACTCCTACAAGCGGCTCATCACCGGTGGCGAGGCGCCCACGGCCGTCTCGTGGGGACACGCCAACCGGTCCGCGCTCGCCCGGGTGCCGATGTACTCGCCGGGCAAGTCGTCCACCCGGCGCGTGGAGATCCGCACGATCGACAGCGCGTGCAACCCCTACCTCGCCTTCGCCGTGATCCTGGGGGCCGGGCTCACCGGCGTCCAGAAGGGGTACGAGCTGCCGGCTCCCACCGAGGACGACGTCTGGTCGCTCACCGAGACCGAGCGCCGCGCACTGGGCTACGAGTCGCTGCCGCAGAACCTCACCGAGGCGCTCTCGGCGATGGAGCACTCGGAGCTCGTGGCGGAGGTCCTCGGCGAGCACGTCTTCGACTTCTTCCTGCGCAACAAGCGCAGCGAGTGGGACGGCTACCGCCGCCAGGTCACCCCCTACGAGCTGGCCACCTACCTGCCGGTGCTCTGAGCCCGCCCCGCTCGGGACCGGTCGTCGCGTAGGCCTCGCGCCGCGGACCGGCGCGCGGCACACTCGGTGGCGTCGACGGAAGATCGCCCGGTCTCCGCCAGTGCCGGGCCCGATGTCGACGATCACGAGTCCGTGAGGGGGCGTGGGCGTGGGCTTCGCTTCGACGGCGCCGGGCCGCAGGCTGACCGGTCTGGTGCTGGCACCGGTCGTCGCCTGCGCGGTGATGGTGATCTCCGGCGCCTCGGCCGCGGCCGACACCCCGGAGCCCGATCCGCCGGGCGCGTCCTCGGACGGCCCGGCGCTCAACACCCTCATCGAGCCGGCCCTGCTGGAGTCGCTCCAGCAGTCGATCGTCGGCCTGGTCGTCGTCTGGGAGGAACCCGAGGATCCCTTCGCCGTGGGGGAGGTCCCCGAAGCGGCGGGTCCCACGGTGCCCGTGGTCGAGCCCCCGGTCATCACGATCTGCACCGGCTGGTTCGACAGCCCGACGACGATCGCCACCGCCGGCCACTGCGTCGACCCCGAGCAGGGCCGGCTGGCCATCGACCTCCAGAACGGCTCGGGGGTCGACCCGGGTACCGGTGAGCCGCTGCCGGCGCCG
Organism: Pseudonocardia sp. MH-G8; assembly: GCF_002262885.1. GTDB lineage: Bacteria > Actinomycetota > Actinomycetes > Mycobacteriales > Pseudonocardiaceae > Pseudonocardia. Next base: position 118,902 of record NZ_NKYF01000025.1, read on the forward strand.
CCGGTGCAGCCCGAGCCGGAGCGCGTCGTCTACGCCTTCCAGCCGCGCGAGGTGCCGGGAGCCGTCATCACGTCGCCGATCGTCGTCCGGGTGGACAGCTTCCGGCCGGGGGACGAAGGCGACACCGCGAAGCTCGAGATGCATGGCATGCCGCCGGCGAAGCCGCTGGCGATCGCCCCGACCGCGCCGAGGCTGGGCGAGGCCGTCACCTCCATCGGTTTCCCGGGGCTGAACATCGACGCGACCGACGGCATCAACCTCGACGCCCTCGACAGCGGCGGCAAGACCCCCGCCGAGGTGCTGCAGGACTCGCGCCTGCAGCCGGTGAACACCAGCGGCACGATCACGGCCCGGCAGTTCCGCAACGGCGTTGCCGTGTACCAGGTCAACGCCGACCTCGCGGAGGGCATCTCCGGCGGGCCCACCGTCAACGCCCGCGGCGAGGTCTACGGCATCAGCAGCCAGATGTCGGTGCCGTTCCTCGGGCAGAACTTCAACGTCATCACCGACACCGCGATGTTGCGGGAGTTCCTGGGACACGAGCCGGGGGCGACCGTGAGCGGCCGGCTCGCGAGCGAGGGCGGCCCGTTGGCGGGCGGTCTGCCCACCGGGTGGGTCATCTTCCTCTCGGTGCTGGGTGGGGCCGTCCTCGGCGGGTTCGCCATGTGGCTCTTCGCGCGGTCGGCACGCAGGCCGACGGCCGTGCGTGCCCGTGACGACGCCGATCCGTCGCCGGGCAGTGGCTGATCCCGGCGATCAGCCCAGCGACACGGCGACCCGCTCGAGGGCGTCCCAGCTGTCCTGGGCCCCGTCCTCCATGCCGGTCTCGATGATCGCGTCGCGTACCTGCCGGTCGGCGACCTCGGTGAGGACGGACAGCGTGGTGCGCCCGTCGCGCTCCTCGAAGGTGTAGGTGCACACGGCGGGCGGGCCGTCCGGCGCGCCCTCGTACGCCTCCGTGCAGACGATCCGCTTCGCCGGGTCGATCTCGCGGTACTCGCCGTGGAAGCCGACCTCGTAGCCGTCCTCGGTGACGAGGACGTGGCGCCACTGCCCGCCGACCCGCAGGTCGACCTCGGCGACCGTGACCTCGCCCCGGCCGCCGCTCCACCAGCGCCTGATCAGCTCAGGCGTGGTCATCGCCCGATAGACCAGGTGCGTGGGCGCCGCGAACTCCCGCGTCATGAGGATCTGCGTGTCCGTCGGCAGGGTCAGCACCGCACTGTGCGTCGTGGTCATGACCGTGCTCCGTTCTCCGGTCGACCTGCTTCTTCTCCGGTGAGCTCGGCCAGGACGTCGTCGGCTACCGCCCCGTCCACGATGCCGTGGAGCTGCGCTTCCGGCCCGCATGATCCTTCCGAGATCGACCTCAGCGCCCTCTCCGGGGCGAAAGGCGCGACCTCGGAACGATCGATCGATCCGAGGTCGACCTCAGCGCCCTCGCAAGGGCGCGGAGCTCGATCTCGAAGTGATCATGGGGTGGACAGACGTCACCTCACGGGGCGAGCGCGACGTCGAGCAGCGTGATCGAGTGGGCCGGGAAGGTGTAGGTGGAGCCGGTCAGGTCGACCTGCTGCGGGGCGCTCAGCGTGACGGCGTCGGGCTCGGCGATCGAGTTCCACGCGAAGAGGTCCTCGACGCCCGCGCCGATCGTGCGGGTGGTCGCCGTGGCCGGCAGCGCGGCGCCGTCGAGGTCGAGACGCGCGGAGACGGCCTCGGTCGCCGAGCGGTTGATCACCGCGAGGTGCAGCGTGCGCCCGTCCTCGCTGCGGCTCGGGGAGACGTCGAGCAGGCCGACCACGCTCGGGGTGGTGCGGAACCCGCCCTCGGCGTGGCGGTCGTCGCCCAGGCGCAGCGCCGCGGTGCGGGCGGGCCCCTGCACGGTGGCGGCGAGCGGGACCGGGCCGGTGTGGTTCTGGTAGAGGTCCCACACGTGGTAGGTCGCGGCCTTGACCAGGCCGTCCGGGCGGACCGCGAGCAGGCCGTTGGCGTTGACCAGGTTGACCGTGTTGGCCATGCCGACCGGCACGTCGAGCTGCGAGGCGCGGTGCATCGCGTGGAAGACGCCCGCGTAGTAGAGGGCGTCGGCGAGCGTGCGGGGGCTGTAGCGGTTGACGCGCAGCTGCTCGCCGCTCGCCGAGGTGTCCCGCGGTGCCACGCCGCCGTCGGCGTCGGGCTCGGGCTCGGGCCACGCGGCCGGCTCGACGTGGCGGATGTTCCACTCGTCCATCGCGATGGCCAGCGGCCGGCTGCGCCCGTGCGCGGCCTGCACCCGCCGGATCGTCTCGGCCTGCGCCTGGATCGCCTGCTCCACGTAGAGCGACTGCGCCACGACGGCGTCGAACTCGGCCGGGCTCGGGTCGGTCAGGTGGCAGCTGGCGCCGTAGAGGTGCAGCGAGACGTAGTCGATGCGGTCGCCCAGCCCGGCGACGACCGGCTCGGTCCAGTCGTCGCGCGTGCTGCCGACGGCGATGAAGGAGAGTCCCGGATCGACGAGGTTCATGAACTTCGCGTGCTCGCGGGCCGCGGGGACGTACTCCGCCACCGGCCGGTGCCCCATCTGCCACGGGCCGTACACCTCGTTGCCCAGGCCCCAGAAGTGCACGCCGTAGGGCTCGGGGTGGCCGTCCTTCGCCCGCTGCCGGGCGAGCGTGGTGTCGCCCGGGTAGTTGGTGTACTCCACCCACCGCACGGCGTCGTCGACGTCGCGGGCGTGGTGGGCGAGGTAGGGCCGGGTGCCGACGGCCTCGCACCACGCCAGGAACTCGGGCGTGCCGAACCGGTTGGTCTCCTCCGAGCCCCACGCCAGTTCCAGCCGGCGGGGTCGCTCGTCGCGCGGGCCGATGCCGTCCTGCCACCAGTACGGCGAGGTGAAGTTGCCGCCGGGCCAGCGCAGGACCGGCAGGCCCAGCTCGCGGCAGGCCTCGAGCACGTCGGCGCGGCAGCCGCGCAGCGGGCCGTCGGCGATCGAGAGCGGGGAGCCCTCGTCGAACACCCCGCCCTCGATGTTGCCGAAGAACGCCGACTCGAGGAAGTGGCCGTAGATCATCTGGTCGATCGGCGCGGCGCTCGGGATCGGGGAGATCGAGATGGTGGCCGTGACGGTCATGGTGCCTTTCGGTCGTGGAGGTGGTTCATCCCTTGACGCCGCCCTGCGAGACACCCTCGATGATGTAGCGCTGGGCGAGGACGTACACGATGAGCACGGGGACGCTGGCGATCACGCCGCCGGCCATCAGCAGGTCGTAGCGGGTGGTGTTGTCGCTCTGCAGCTGGTCGAGCCCGGCCGGCAGCGTCAGCATGTCGTTGCTGAACAGCACGAACACCGGCCACAGGAAGTCGTTCCAGCTGGTGAGGAACGACAGCACGGCAAGGGTGGCGATCGCCGGGCCGGCCAGCGGGACCATGATCCGCCAGAAGACGCCCCACTGGTTGCACCCGTCGACGATCGCGGCCTCCTCGAGCGAGGAGTGGATGCCGAGGAAGAACTGGCGCAGGAAGAACACCCCGAACGCCCCGGCGGCCGAGGGCACCACCAGCGACGCGTAGCTGTTGAGCCAGCCGAGCTGGTTGACGATGAGGAAGTGCGGGATCAGGAAGATGATCCCGGGCACGAACATCGTGGCGATGATCAGCACGAACAGCGTGCGCTTGAACCGGAACTCCATGCGCGCGAGCGCGTAGGCGGCCGTGGTGGCCAGCACGACGACGAGCGCGCTGTGCAGCACCGCGGTGAGCAGGCTGTTGCCCAGCCAGCGCAGCACCGGCACCTGCGGGTCGGTGAGGATCTCCGCGTAGGCCGAGATCGTCGGGTCGTTCGGCCAGAGGGAGAAGTCGAGCGCGTTCGCCTCCTGCGGCGACTTGAACGACGTGGAGAGCATGAACGCGAGCGGGAACGCGATGAGCGCGGTGAGCACCATGAGCGTGATCGCCAGCCCGACGCGGGGCCTGCGGCGCCGGCGGGTGGGCGCGGCGGGAGTGGTCGTGGTCATTCCTGGTCACCGACCTTCCGGAAAAGCAGGAACACGATGGCGCTCACGACCATCAGCGAGACGGCGAGGATCATGCTCATCGCCGACGACGAGCCGATGTCGAAACCCTCGATGCCGGTGTGGGCGATGAAGCCGATCGCCGTGCGGGTGGCCTTGCCCGGTTGTTCCCGGGTGATCAGCGCGGACTGGCCGTACATGTTCGCCGAGGCGATGATCGTGATCATCACGACGAACTGCAGCACCCGCGCGATCCCCGGCAGCGTCACCGCCCACAACCGCTGCCACGCCCCCGCGCCGTCGACCTTCGCGGCGTCGTAGAGCTCGGCCGGTACGTCGGCCAGTGCCGCGAGGTAGATGACGGTGTTGAAGCCGAGCGTCCACCAGAGCGTCGCGATCACGAGCGCGACCCAGCCCGCGGGCAGCGACGTCGTCCAGGCGATGTCGTCGGGCAGCCCGACGGCGCCGAGGATCTGGTTGACCGGGCCGAGCCGGCTGTCGAGCAGGTAGTTCCACAGCAGCCCGGTCACCGCGACGCCGAGCACGTACGGCGCGAAGAACGCGGCCCGGAAGAACGTGCGGCCGGGGAACGCGCGGTTGAGCAGCAGCGCGAGGCCGAACGGGACCACCACGAGCAGCGGCGCGCTCGCGACCGTGAAGATCGCGGTGGCCCGCATGCCCTTCCAGAACTCCACCGACAGGACGCTCTCGCCGCTGACCAGGTCGGCGTAGTTGTCGACACCGACGAACGGCCGGTGGGGCAGGCCGAGGCTCCAGCGGTGCAGGCTCGCCCAGAGCCCGAGCCCGATCGGGAGCAGGACGAACACCGCGAACAGCACGAAGAACGGGGCGAGGAACACGTACGGCGTCCACGGCTTGCCGCGCAGCGCCCGTGCCGGGGGCGGCGCGACGGTCGGCGCGTCGGATCGCGGCGCCGCGATCGTGCTGGTGGTCATGGCGTCCTCGGGATCGGGTGGTCGGTCATCGCGTTGTCGGTCATGTCGCGTTGTCGGTCATGACGTGTAGAGCTCGCGGAAGTCGTCGAGCTGGCGCTGCGCGGTGTCCTGGGCGAACGCGAGCGCGTCGGCCGGTGCGGCGCGCCCGAGCATCGCCTCGCTGACAGCACGCTCGTAGCTGTTGCCCGCGATGTCGCGCGAGCTGGGCACCTGCGGGAGGAAGAAGAGGTTGTCGAACACCTCGGCGGTGGCGAGCCTCGCCTGCGGTGCGGCGCGGAACTCGTCGGTGTCGCGGGCCAGGTTGCGGGCCGGGGTCATGCCCGCCTCCACCCACGTCGTGGAGTTGCGGCTGGTCCAGTCGACGAAGACCTGCGCGGCGTGCGCCACGTCCGGGTCGGCCTGCGACTGCTGCGTGAGCACGAAGTTGTGCGAGTTGGCGAACGCACCCGGGCGCGTTCCGATCTGCGGCAGCGGTGCGACGTCCCAGGCGAGGTCGGGTGCGGTCTTACGCAGGTCCGGGATCGTGGCGGGCAGATCGGTGAGCAACGCCGAGGAACCGTTCTTCAGCGGCGGGCGGTCGTTCGTGACCCCCTGCGGGCTGTACCCGCGCTCCACCGTCGCCCGCATCCACGTCAGCGCCTCGACGCCCGCCTGCGAGGCGAAGGTGGCCCGTGTCCCGGCCTCGTCGAACAGGCTGCCGCCGAACTGGCCGAGCAGGCCCACGAACAGTTGCCAGCGGTCCGACGCCACCCAGTACGGGTTCTCCACCCCGGACCCCTGCAGGGCGGCCATCGCGGCGTCGAAGGTGTCGCCGCTCAGCGGTCCGCTGATGCCGGCCGCGGCGAACGCCTCGGTGTTCCAGTACTGGGCGCCCGTGAAGACGTCGAGCGGGATGCCGTAGCGGCGGTCCTGGTAGGTGCCCTGCTCCCAGACGGCGGGCACGAAGTCGTCGCGCCCGAGTTCGAGCCCCGCGACGAGGTCGTCGAGCACCACGATCGTGCCCCGGATCGCGAACGTCGAGAGCTGGTCGAGGTGCATGATCGCCACGTCCGGGCCGTGGCCCGCGCCGACGGCGGGCAGCACCTTCGCGTACATGTCGTCGGCGTTGAGCGAGGTCATCTCGACCGTGATCTGCGGGTGCGCGGCGTTGAAGGCGTCGACGATCTTCGCCATCGTCGGCCCGTCGCCGCCGGTGAACGGGTTCCAGAACTGCAGCGTCCGCGGCGGGCCGGTGTACTCGCCCGGGAACGCCGCCGCCGGCACCCGCGCCGCGTTCGCGTCGATGGTCGCCGAGCAGCCGGCGAGCGCGCCACCCACCGCCGCGGCGCCGAGTGCGAGGAATCCGCGCCGGGTGATCACGAGGTGCCGGCCGTCTCGAAGGAGCTCAGCGACGCGTCGTGGTCCTTGCCGCCCACCGGGTACATCGACGTCATCCAGTGGTAGAAGTTGTCGCCCCGGTCGCGCAGCTGCCGGTAGAGGTTGGCGAGCAGCTCGCCACGGACGGCCTCGTGCCCGGGATCGGTGTAGCGGTTGTGCAGCTCGTCCGGGTCGTCGCGCAGGTCGTAGAGCTCGTTGACCGACTCCGGGTTGACCACGAGCTTGTACCGGTCGGTCACCAGGGCGCGCTGCGGGTAGGGGAAGTGGTGGCCGTGGAACTCGAGCACCAGGTCCTCGCGCCACCCGCTGTCGTCACCGTGCGCGATCGGGCGCAGTGAGGCCCCGTCCACGGCCTTCGCGGGGTCGAGCCCGGCGACGTCGAGGATCGTGGCGGTGAGGTCGATCAGGGTGGCGAACCGGTCGCTGCGCTGCCCGGGCACCCCGCCGGGCAGGCGGACGACCCCCGGCACGCGGTAGATGTCCTCGTACATCGCCGGGCCCTTGTCGTGCAGCCGGTGCGCGCCGGTGAACTCGCCGTGGTCGGCGGAGAAGAACACCGCGGCGTCGTCGTAGAGCCCGAGCTCGCGCGCCACGTCGATCACCCGGCCGATCTGTTCGTCGATCAGCGTGACGTAGCCCCAGTACGCGGCCACGAGCTTGCGGGAGACGTCTTCGGGGATCGTGTCGAAGGTCCAGTGCGCCGAGTAGTTGGCCTGCACGGGCGGCTTGCCCTCGAACGTCTCGGCCACCGACGCGGGCAGCGTGACGTCGTCCGGGTCGTACATGTCGAAGTACTCGCTCGGCACGATGTAGGGCAGGTGCGGGCCGAAGAAGTGGGTGGCCAGGAAGAACGGCCGGCCCGGCTCCTCGGCGTAGCGGCGCAGCATCGCGATCGCGCGCTCGGCGAGGAAGTACTCGAACGTGGCCTCCACCGGCTGCTTCAGGCGCGCGGCCAGCAGGTTGCCGGGGGTGCCGTTGGGGAACGTGCCGCGGATCTCGTCGGTGATGGCGTAGCCGGGCAGGTCGTGTTCGGCCAGGTAGGCCTCGTACTCGGCGGCGTCGACGGGGTTGTGCCAGCCGTGCAGGTGCGGGCCGTCGAAGCCGTAGTCGGCCGCGGTGCGGCGGGTGCCCACGTGCCACTTGCCGATCAGCCCCACGTTGTAGCCGGCGGCGCGCAGGTCCTGGCCGAACGTGTACTGGTCGTCGGCCAGCTCCTCGCGGTACCCGACGTTGCGCTCGTAGTTCGCGAGCAGCTGGTGGCGGTAGGGGGCCGCGCCGCTCAGCAGGCTGGCGCGCGCCGGCGTGCAGATGGCGGTGGGCGTGTAGAAGCGGTCGAACGTGGTGCCTTCGGCGGCCACGGCGTCGAGCACGGGCGTGCGCACGACGTGGTTGCCGTAGGCGCCCAGGGTGTCGGTGCGGTGCTGGTCGGTGAGGAAGAACAGGACGTTCGTGGGTGTCATGCCGATCCTGGGAGGTGTCGTGGCGAGAGCGGGCCGGTGAACGCGATCGACGGGTCGTGCAGCACGAGGGCCACGCCGCCCAGCGCACCGTCGAGATCACCGAGCTCGGCCGTGCGGACGGTGACGTCGTCGACCTTGTCGGGGTGCAGGTGGCGGGCGAGGGTCTGGCGGACGGGCCGCACGAGGTGCTCGCGCAGCGCGGCGAGGTCCCCGCCGAGCACGACCGTCGCCACGTCGAGCACGCTGCCGGCGCCGGCCAGGACCAGCCCGATGCGCTGGCCCGCCTCCGTCACGGCGGCGCGGGCCCGAGGCTCGTCGCGGTCGAGCGCCTCCGCGAGCCCGGCGACCGTGGTGACGCCGCCGTGCGCGAGGACGGATTCCACGCGCACGTAGCACTCCAGGCAACCGCGGTTGGAGCAGCGGCACAGCGGACCGGTGGGGTCGAGGCACACGTGGCCGAACTCGCCCGCCGTGTCGCCACGACCCCGGTGCACGCGCCCGTCGAGGATCACCGCGCCGCCCACGCCGCTGGACAGCCGCACGTACAGCACGTCGGGGGTTCCGCGCGCCGCGCCCCAGACGGACTCGGCGAGCCCGGCGAGCCGCGCGTTGTTGTCGGTGCGGACGGCCACCCCGAACGCGGCGGTGAACGCCTCGCGGATCGCCTCGACGACCGCGGGCCGGTCGCTGATGCTGCCGGCGATCCCGATGCCGACGGCCGCGAGGGCGGCGTCCGGCTGCTCGCCGAGCACCTTCCGGGCGAGCCGGACGGCGATGGCGCACCGCGTCTCCCACGGCGTCGAGCGCGGGTAGGGGCGGGTGGCGGAGCCGACGATCTCGTGAGCGGCGTCCGCGGCCACGACTCCGACGCGGGTGTGGCCGAAGTCGAGGCCGAGGACGAGCCCGGCGGCGGGGTTGAGCGCCAGGCTCTGCGGGGTCCGCCCGAGGCGTCCGGGATCGGGCGTCTCGGTCACGACCACCTTCCCCGCGGCCAGCAGGTCGGCCGTCAGCGCCGAGACCGTCGCGCGGGAGAGCCCGGTCGCGTCGACGAGCTCGGCCCGGCTGGCACGACCGTGCCTGCGCAGGTGCTCGAGGAGCCACGCCTCGTGGGCGCGCCGACGTTGGGGCACCGGGTCAGCCTGGAAGCCGGCGCGCCATTCCGTCAACATTGCGGCATGCCTTCTGTCAAGATATTGACAGAATCAGGCAGAAGCGGGCCCGGCACACCCGTCGCGCCCCCTCCCCGCGAGTCGGGACCCCACCCCCGCGAGTCGGGACCCCCACCCCCGCGAGTCGGGACCCCGCCCGCGCGAGTCGGGGCCAACCCCCGCGAGTCGGGGCCAACCCTCGCGAGTCGGGGCCAACCCCCGCGACTCGGGGTCTCACCCCCGCGACTCGGGGTCTCACCCCCGCGAGTCGGGCCCCCTCGAGCCCGAACCAGCCGGTCGCGGTCGGTCGTCCCCACGGTTGCGGGCCGCTTGATCGGTGATCGCACCGAGCTGTGCCTGGCGGTTGCGCCGGCGACGCTCACGTGCGGGTCGTAGCGATCACCGCCCGCGAGACGTACCTGAGTGCGGTGCGCACGACCGCCACGAACTTGCCGGAACGATCATGGCGAGGTGAAGGCCGCCCGAATGTGCTGCCGGCACCGCGGCCTCGACGCGGCTGCGGTTAAGACGCCGGCGCGATTCGTGGGGAGGGGGGCGCGGCTAGCGGGGTAGGGCAACGCGACTCGCGGGTAGGGCAGCGCGGCTGGCGGGTAGGGCAGCGCGGCTGGCGGGTAGGGCAGCGCGGCTGGCGGGTAGGGCAGCGCGGCTGGCGGGTAGGGTGGCGCGACTGGAGGGGCAGCGCGACTCGCGGGGATGACGGCGCGACTGGCGGGGAGAGTGGCGCGGCTGGCGGGGATGACAGCGCGACTGGCGGGGAGGGCCGCGACTCGCGGGGAGGGGGCGCGACTCGCGGGGGTGAGGCCACGACTCGCGGGGTGAGGCCACGACTCGCGGGGAGGAGACCCCGACTCGCGGGGGTGAGGCCACGACTCGCGGGGAGGAGACCCCGACTCGCGGGGAGGGGGGCGCGACTCGCGGGGGACGGGGGCGCGGTACGGCCGCGCTCACGTCGTGGCTGGCGCTCCTCCGGCGAGGGCCATGCGGGAGGAGTGGCTGCGGTTGGCCTCGATCAGGCGGTCGAGGGCGTCGCGGGTGTGGATCAGCCCTTCGATGTGGCTGGTGAGCTGGTCGCGCTCCTCGATCATCCGGTGGAACGCGGAGTCCATGGTCTCGGAGCTGGGGGAGTCGACGCAGGGCAGCAGCTCGGCGATGGTTCGGCTGGACAGGCCGGCGGCGTAGAGGCGCTGCAGGAAGCGCACGCGCTCGACCGCGTCCTCGGTGTAGTGGCGTTGCCCGCCCGAGCTGCGGGTGCTGCTCAGCAGGCCTTGCTCCTCGTAGTAGCGCAGCGACCGGACGCTCACCCCGGCCCGCTCCGCGAGTTCCCCGATCCGCACGGCGACCTCCTCCTGTGATCCACGACGCAAAACCTCGCCTCTGACGTCAGTGTCAGGTCCTAGCGTACGTGGTGCTCGCCCACCGCGTGCATCGATATCCCGAGGACCGAGGAGCCGGACCGTGAACACCCTGTTCGACCGCTACCAGCTGGGCGACCTGGCCCTCCCCAACCGGGTCGTGATGGCGCCCATGACCCGCGTCCGCGCGACCGCAGACGGTCGGGCGACGCCGTCGATGGCCGCCTACTACGCCCAGCGCGCCACCGCAGGCCTCATCGTCAGCGAGGGCGTGCAGCCCAACCGGATCGGCCAGTCCAACCCCGGTACCCCGGGGCTCGTCACGCCGGAGCAGGTCGCCGCATGGCGGCCGGTCACCGACGCCGTGCACGTCAACGGCGGCCGGATCTTCGCCCAGATCATGCACGGTGGCCGGGTCTCGCATCCCGACACCACCGGCCTGCAGCCCGTCGGTCCGTCCGCCGTGCCGGCCACGGGCGATGTCTTCACCCCGAACGGCCCGCGGCCTGCGCCCGTCCCGCGCGCGCTGGCCACCGCCGAGATCCCCGAGCAGGCCCGTTCCTACGCCGACGCGGCCCGCCTCGGCGTCGACGCGGGGTTCGACGGGGTCGAGCTGCACGGCGCGAACGGCTACCTGATCGGCCAGTTCCTGTCCTCCAGCGCCAACCTGCGCACCGACGCCTACGGCGCCACGATCGCGGGCCGCATCCGGTTCGCGGTGGAGGCGGTCGAGGCGACCGTCGACGCGATCGGTGCACGGCGCACGGGCATCCGGCTCTCGCCGGGGGCCGGGCTGTGGGGCGCGCAGGAGTCCGATGTGCCGGAGCTCTACACCGCCCTGCTGGCCGAGCTGAGCCGGTTCGACCTGGCCTACATCCACCTCGAGGCGACCACCGACACGGACACGCTGCTCGAGCTGCGCAAAGCCTGGGACGGGCCCTTGATCGTGAACCCGGCCTTCCCGATGGGCCCGCAACGCACCGACCGCAGTTCCGCCGACCACTGGCTCGACCTCGGCGCCGACCTGATCAGCTTCGGGCGGGCCTTCATCAGCAACCCCGACCTGGTCGAACGCCTCCGCGCGCAGCTGCCGATCGTCGAGGACGACCAGGCCACCTGGTACCAGGGCGGCGACACCGGATACCTCGACTACCCGGCCTACCGACACGCGGCGTGACGGGCGATCCGGCGACGGGGGAGTGTCGGCCGACCGCTCCGCGAGGTAGACCTCATGGGGAGTAGCGGGCGTTCTGAGCCCCATGAGGTCTATCTCGCGCGTTCCAGGGCCCGCGTGAGCTGGCCGATGATGAGGCCCGACCGGCGACGGATCTCGAACTTCGTGTACCGGTAGATCCGCCAGCCGTCGTCGACCAGACGGGTGTAGCGGCCGACGTCGCGCAGCACGCGGTCAGGGGTGGTGTGATCGGCGCCCTCGTACTCCACAGCGAACATCTGCTCGGGCCAGGCCAGGTCGAGCCATACCGCGGTGCCGTCGCGTTCGTCCTGCACCACCCACTGCACCTCGGGGCGGGGCAGCCCGGCCAGCACGATCAGCATCCGCAGCCGCGTCTCGGCCGGCGAACCGGAGCGGCGATCGGCGTGCGCGAGCACCTGTGCGATGTCGCGGTTGCCGCGCGCTCCGGGGTTGTGGGGGGCGAAGTGCAGCAACACGTCCGGGAAGAAGTGGTGCACGTTGGCGAGCCGGTCCACCGCGACGACCCGCTCGACCAACCCGCCGCGGCGGGCGAGGTCATAGGCGGTCCGCATCGGACTGGTGACGCGGACGCCCTGCACCTCGGTGCTCTCGCCGTGCGCGAGCTGCGTGCGGTGCACCAGTAACCCCGGGGCGGGTCGCTGACCGCGGTGGGGCACGGTGACCTCGGCCGGCGCGTCCCAGGGGCCGCACGAGGCCCCGAGGATCTCGGCCGCGGAGTAACCCGACAGCACGCCGATTCCTTCGACGTAGCGGAACGCCGCGTGCGAGCGCAGCGTCAGGTCCGGCGGCATCTGCTCCGGAGTGACGTAGGTGTCGGGGAACAGCCGCAGGAACTGCGGGCCCTGAAGCAGGTCCCAGGTGACGAGCCCGGCCGCAACTGCGCTGGACCCGCGGAACGCTCTCGGCCAGCCGGCGACCTCGTCCACGTCCGGAGCATGGCAGCGGCCCCGGAGCCAGCGTGGCCGTTTCGTAGAACTCGCGCGAGGTAGACCTCATGGGGCTCAGAGACGTGGCGCAGCCCCATGGTGTCGATCTCGAGGTGCGCTTCAGCGGCGGGCGAGCAGGGCGTCCACCTCGGCGCGGGTCGGGGCGGTGGCCGGGCCTGCGCGGGTGACGGCGAGCGCCGCGGCCGCGTTCGCCCGGGTCGCCGCCTCACGCAGATCAGCCCCGCGGAGCAGTTCGGCGGCCAGCACGCCGCAGTGGGCGTCGCCGGCGCCGTTGGTGTCCACCGCGTCCACCGGCACGCCCGGCACGTGCTCGGCCACACCGTCGCGGACCACGTGGCAGCCTGCGGCGCCGTCGCGGATGACCACCACGGCTCCGTCGGGCAGCACGGCGCCCAGCGCGCGCCCGGCGTCGGCCGGGTCGGTCCGGCCGGAGAGGAGCCGGGCCTCGCGGGCGTTGCAGCTCAGCACCGACGTCCGCGCCAGGGTGCGGGCCCACAGCGCCGGGTCGATCTCCGCCACGAGCGGTCCCGGATCCACCAGCACCGAACCGCCGGTCAGCGCGAGGATCTGCTCGGCCTTCTCCGGGACGAGCAGGCTGTACCCGCTGACGTAGACGACGTCCGCCGCGGCGACGGGCGGCGGGGTGCCGGCCACCGCGGTCTCGGCGCCGCTGCCCGTGACGAACGTGCGCTCGCCGGAGTCGTCGACGAGCACCACGCAGAGGCCGGTGTCGGCGTCCGGGGTCGGCGGCAGGGCCACGGTGATCCCCTCGGCGGCCAGCGCGGCGCGGGCGAGGTCGCCGCGCGGGCCGCTGCCGTGCCCGCCCGTGTAGACGACGTCGGCACCGGCGCGGGCGGCCGCGGCCATGACGTTGAACCCGCCGCCGGGCTGCTCGACGGTGTTCGAGGCGAGGACGTCGCCGCCGACCGGCGGGAGCGCGGGCACCCGCATCACCAGGTCGATCACGACCTGCCCGGTGTGGACCAATTGCCCGCTCACGACCGCGGCTCCCGCGCGCCGCCCAGCGCCGCGTAGGCGCCCGCCCCGACGACGAACGTGATCACCCAGGCCAGGCCGTTCTCGCCCAGCCAGGTGGCGGACAGCGGCCCGGTGAACCAGGGGCCGTCGGACGGCCCGATCGTCGCGAACAGGTAGCCCACGACGATCGCCGTCGCCCACGCGCCCACGGCCCGCGGCTCCACGCCGGACCGGTACCAGTAGGCGCTGGTGCGCGAGGTGTCCAGCAGCGCGACCGGGTCGTAGTGGTGCCGCTTCAGCATGTCGACCGCGAAGACCGCCACCCAGGCCGTGATCGGCACGGCGAGGGCGCTGATGAAGGCGATGAACGGGGTGTAGAAGCCGTCGGCGACCAGCATGAAGTAGATCGCGCCGAGAAAGGTCACCACGACGTCGACGACCACGGCCCACACCCGCCGCACGCGGATGCCCAGCGTCAGCGTGGTGAGCCCGGCGGAGTAGACCGACAGGTGGTTGGACAGGAGCAGCCCGCCGAACGCGGCGACGAGGTAGGGCACCGCCATCCAGGTCGGCAGCATCGCGCGGATCGCGGCCACCGGGTCCCCGGCGTCGGCGAGCGACGGGTCGCCCGCCGCGAGCATGCTGCCCAGCGAGATCAGCAGCACCAGCGGGATGCCCGCGCCGGCCGCGGCCGAGAGCACGAGCGAGCCCGCCCGTACGGCGGGCGCCTGGTAGCGGGAGACGTCGGCCGAGGCGTTGGCCCAGCCGATTCCCGTGCCGGCCGCGATCACGCCGACCCCGGCGACCACGACGCCGACCGGTGCGGGCGAGGCGGCGCCGATCGCGGCCCAGTCGACCGTCGCCACGAGGAACCCGCCGACCACGATGTTCAGCGCGCCGAACACCCACGTCGCGACGCGTTGCACCGCCACCAGGAACGCATGCCCGAGACCGGCCACCAGCACCGTGAGCACCTCGAACACCGCGATGCACACGATCGTCAGCACCGGGTGGTCCTTCGCCTGCGGGCTGGTGCCGAGCAGGATCGTGGCCAGCGACAGCAGGGCGAACGCGGCCGTCGTGGTGTTGACGGTCTCCCAGCCGAGCCGGGAGAGCAGTGAGATCAGGGTCGGGCCGATGTTGCCGCGTGCGCCGAAGACCGCCCGGGACAGGGTGAGCCCCGGCGCGCCGCCGCGGCGGCCGGCGATGGAGATGGCGCCGACGATCGCGAACGAGCCGACCGCGCCGAGCACGGCCGCGATGACCGCCTGCCAGACCGTCATGCCCATCGCGACGAGCGTGGCGCCGAGCGGGAGCCCGAGGATCGAGATGTTGGCGGCGAACCACACCCAGAACAGCTGGCCGGGCCGGCCGTGGCGCTCGTCGGGCGGGACGGGTTCGATGCCCCGTGTCTCGAGGGTGGACGCGGTGTCGGTCGTGGTCTCGGTGGCCATCGCGGCCTCCTTCAGCTGAGGTGGGAGCGGAGGGCGAGCAGCCCGTCGACGGTCGTGTCGAGGTCGAGCCGGTTGACCGTGCGGACCTGGTGGAGCAGGTCCGCGGGCAGCCCGGCGACGCCGTGGTGGGCGCCCAGCACGGCACCGCAGATCGCGGCGACGGTGTCGGTGTCGCCGCCCAGCGAGGCAGCGGTGGTCAGCGCGGCGCGCGGGTCCGCACCCAGGGCCTCGACCAGCGCGAACGCGGCGACGACCGACTCGTTCGCGGCCACCGAGGTGCCGACGACCTCGGCCACCGCGTCGGCGAGCTCCGCGCGGGACATGCCGCGCACCCAGCCCCGCACCCACCGCAGGCGCGCGGCGATGTCGCCGCCCGCCACCCAGTGCCCGCGGGTCGCCCCGGCCGCGGCGGCCCGCTCGGCGGCGTCCAGTGCGGCAGGCAGGCCCGCACCGGCGATGCCCGCGGATACCGCCGCCGCCACGGCCGCCGCCGCCGCGATGCCGAGGCCGGTGTGGTGGGTGACCCGGCTCGACGCCACGACGGCGTCGAGCAGGCGCGGCCCGGCGACGGCGATGCCGACCGGTGCCACGCGCATGGCGGCGCCGTTGGTGGTGCCGTCGCGCCCCGTCTCGTCCGGGGACTCGCCGTCGCGCAGGCGGGTCAGCGCGCGCCGGGTCGAGGGGCCGAGCAGGTCCAGCGACCCGCGCCGGATCATGTCCTGCTCCCAGTCCTCCAGCGCTGTGGCGAACGCGAGGGGGTCGACGCTGCCCTCGCCCTCGATCAGCAGCCGGGCCAGCAGCAACGCCTGCTCGGTGTCGTCGGTGACGGTTCCCGCGGGCAGGCCGGGCGCGATGGGCTGGTCGGGCGCGCCGTCGAGGAGCCGGTCCACCACGCCGTAGCGCGCGGCGATCGCGGGCCGGGACATCGACTGCGTCGGCATGCCCAGCGCGTCGCCGAGCGCGAGGCCGTACAGGGCGCCGAGCGCGC
Organism: Pseudonocardia sp. MH-G8; assembly: GCF_002262885.1. Lineage (GTDB taxonomy): Bacteria > Actinomycetota > Actinomycetes > Mycobacteriales > Pseudonocardiaceae > Pseudonocardia. The sequence goes on from NZ_NKYF01000025.1 coordinate 134,788, forward strand.
GGTCCCGGATCACCCCTGCTCCCCGAAGGTCAGGTGGAAGCGGAAGTGCGCGGGGTCGAGCAGGCTGACGACCTGCTCGACGAGGCCGCCGCCCGCGCTCCGCGTCACGCGCACGGCCCGCAGGAACGGCGTTCCCGGTTCCCTTTCGAGCAGCGCCGCGGCCGCGCCGTCGAGCGGCTCCATCGAGATCCACTGCTCGCCGCCGTTGCCGTGCAGGCCCGCCGCGCGCAGCGTCGCGGTGATGGAGCCGTCGACGAGGCCGCGGGCCGGCAGGTCCGCGAGGAGGCCCACGGCCGGCAGGGAGGAGGTCTCGACGGAGACGGGGCGGCCCTGGTAGCGGCGCAGGCGGCGGACGGTCACCAGCGGCCCTTCCCGCTCCTCGACGCCGGGCTCGCCGCCCGCCGCGATGCCCAGCAGCTCGGTGGTGACCTCGGCGCCGGAGTCGGAGAGGGCCCGGGCCCAGCCGACGCCCTGGTCCAGCGGCACCCCGTCGAACGTCACGAACGAGCCGACGCCGCCCTCGGTGGTGATCAGGGCGCGGCGCTGCAGCTCGGCGAGGGCGCTGCGGACCGTGCCGCGGGAGACGCTGTACCGGGCGGCCAGCTGGTTCTCCCCGGGTAGCCGGTCGCCGCGGGTGAGGCGACCCGTGCGGATGTGCGCGGCCAGGTCCTCCACCAGCCGGGCCCGCTTCGAGTGGGCTACCTGTTCGGTCATGTACATACATGTACATCTGCAGGAGGCGCGTGTCCAGTGCCCGAGCAGTCAGCACCTTGGAGCCAACCTGCGTCGGAGGAGGGGCACCTGACAGCACTATGGGCTCCAAGGTGCAGGTGGAGCGGCGCGTTCAGCGCAGGCGGGCGAGCAGACGCGCGGATTGGCGGGCCGTCAGGTCGGGCAGGTACGCCCTGCCGATCGCGAGGCCGATGGCGGGGAGGGCTGCCGGGTCCGGGTAGCACAGGTGCAGGGCCCGGTACTCCGGCTGGAACTTCGCCTTGAACGCCAGCAGCGAGCCGAACCCGTACACCGGTTCGAGGGTGCGGCCCAGCACGTCGAGCAGGCGTTGCAGGGCGGCGGGCTGCTCGCCGCGGTCCAGGCGGGCCAGCGGGGCGCCGGAGAGGCTGAGGAACTGCGCGTCCTCGGCCTGGAAGCGCTGCACGGCCGAGGCGATGAGGAACTCCATGACCCCGCGGAAGCCGCTGTCGCGGCGGCGCATGAAATCCAGGGTCCAGCCCACGACCAGCCCGTCGCGGTGCACCGGCAGCCAGCTGGTGACGCCGTGCACGGTGCGGTCGCCGTCCACGGCGAGCAGGCAGCGCACCTCCGGGTCGGCGAGCTCGTCGAGGCCGCCGAGGGTGAAGCCCATCTCGGGCAGTCCCTTGTCGGCCACCCACTCCTCGCTGATCGCGCGCACCTGGTCGGTGAGCGCCGGAGGGGCATCGGTGTAGCGGGTCCACTCGGCGGTGATCCCGGCCTTCGCGGCGCGGTTCAGCGCGGTGCGCACGTCCTGCCACTTCTTCCCGGTGAACGCCAGCTCCGGCAGCGGCAGCACGGTCTCCTCGGCCACCTGCACCGAGCTCCAGCCCAGCGCGTCGCACGCGGCGCGGGTGTCGTCGGTGACGCTGTAGAGCGCCGGCGTCCAGCCGTGCTCGCGGCAGTACCGGGCGAACTGGGCCACGGTGTCGCCGGTGGGCGCACCGATCGGGTCGGCGGTGGTGACGGCGACCGACCCGATGACGCGGTGGGCGACGGCCGCCTCGCCGCGGGCGTCGAACCAGTAGGAGTTGCCGGCCCAGGTCGTCAACCAGGCGAGGTCCGATCCGCCGCGGCGCGCCAGCTCCCGCGCCCGCTCGGCGTCGCGGGCGCCGGGGTCGGCGCGCGGGCGGCCGAAGGTGACCAGCAGCCCGGCGGCCACGACCAGCCAGAACACGACGCCGGTCCACTCGAACAGCAGCGTGGCGAGCAGGCCCTGGGGCAGGAAGTCCGGTTCGACCTCGCCGAGGTACCCGGGCGGCAGGAAGCGCAGCGGGAGGTCGGCGAGCAGCTGCCCGGCGGTGGGCGGCCGGTCGAACTGGTGGGCCACCGCGGCGCCGAGGAGCACGTACGCCGTGCTCACGGCCGCGAGCACGGCGGCCGCGACGCCCAGCAGCCTGCGGTAGGTGCCGGTGGGCGCGCGCACCGCGAACCGGCGCCGGGTGCACCACAGCAGCACGGCCACGGCGAGCGGCAGCAGCGGTGGCAGCGCCAGGGCGAGGATCCGGCGCGCGCCGGGCGCCGACTGGTAGACGAGCAGCTGCTCGACCGGTGTCGACACGACGAGCACGGCGAGCAGCGCGCCGAGCGCGGCGAGCACGAGGTTCACCGCGATCCCGACGACGAGCGCGGCGCGCCGGCCGCGGCGCAGCCCGTCGGCGACGACGAGCAGCAGCAGGACCGGAACCGCCGAGGCCAGCGCCGGGCCCACGCCGGAGAGGCGCAGCTGTGCCTGCAGCGACCGGCACTGGTCGGCCGGCGCCGTGGCGCAGATCTGCTGGACGGTCGCGGCGTCCGGCGGCGGGGAGAGCACCACGAACTGCAGCACCGAGAGCGGCCCGACCGGTGCCCGGGCGATCGCGGCGACGAGCGGGCCGACCGCCGAGGCGGCCACCAGCAGCGCCACGAGCATCCGCACCTCGGTGCGGCTCGACGGGCCCGGCTGCCGGTCGGCGCGTCCCGGCAGCAGCGGTCCGGCGGCGAGCCCCACCAGACCGGCGCACAGCATCAGGACGTCGGGCAGCTCGCCCGAGTAGGCCACCAGCATCACCAGCGCGGCGAGCACCAGCAGCCGCAGCCTGCGTCGCCACAGCGCCGAGAGCACGCTGCTGGCGGCGAGGACGAGCCCGACGGCGCCGGGCGCGGCGCCCACCACCACCTGCGCGGCCAGGTCGGCGGGCCACCCCCCACCCAGTGCGGCACCGGCCGCGACCAGGGCGAGCGCCGCGAGCGTGCCGAGCACCTGCGTGCCGACCAGCAGCGCCGCGGTGCGCGCGGCCCCGATGCGGTGTTCGGCCAGTGCACCGCCGAGCAGCACGAGCGCGCTCGTCGCGACCGCCGCGCCCACGCTGCCCCACCAGAGCATCGCCGAGAGCGGCGTCCACCAGCGTCCTTCGGCGAGCGGCCCGACGCCGGTGCCCACGCGCTCGAGCAGCCGCGGTCCTGGCCCGGCAGGGAGGCTGCGGGTCGCGAGCCCGTACGCCCAGACCAGCAGGACCAGGGCCACGGCGAGTGGCGCCCGCCGCACCATCCGCGCGGTGGCCCGGGCGAGTCCGGCGAGGCGCCGGGTCACGGCGTCATCCCGAGTCGGGTGGCGAGCCACGGCAGGGCCTCCTGGAGGCCGGGCCCCCACACCTCGAACGTGTGGCCGCCCGGGCGGACGTGCAACGAGACGTCCATGCCCGCCGCCCGGCACGCCACGAACACCCGCTGCGCCTGCGGGCGGTACACGGCGTCGTCGCGGCCGGCGACGAGGTAGCCGCCGGTGTCCGGGAACTGCCGCACCGCGAGCACGTCGAGCGGGTTGACGGCCGTGAACGCGGCCTCGTCCCCGCCGAACGCGGCCTGGACGGTGGTGGCGTGGTCGCCGAGCGTGGGCTCGTCCTCGCCCGAGATGTCCACGAAGGTGGGGTACACCTGCGGCGCGGTCACGGCCATCTGCAGCGCGCAGGTTCCGCCGTCGGAGAAGCCGCCGATCGCCCACCCCGCCGGATCCGGGTCCACCTGGAGGGTGTCCCGGATCCACGCGGGGACGTCGACGGACAGGTAGGTGGCCACGTTGCCGAGGCGGGAGTCCATGCAGAGCGGGTTGGCCAGCGGCGCGCCGAGGTGGTCGGCCATGACCACCACGGGTGCGAGCCCGTCGTGCGCGGCGGCGAAGGCGTCCATGCGCCGGGCGAGTTCGCCGCCGTCGAGCCAGTCGCGCGGCGAGCCGGGCTGGCCGGACAGGAGCACCAGCACCGGCAGCTGCGCCCGCGGCCGCGACAGGTAGGCAGGCGGCAGGTACAGCCACGCCGGGCGCGCCGCGAAGCCCGACTCCGGGGCGGGGATGGCGACCTCGGTGACCACGCCTGCGTCCGGCATCCCCGCCGGCGGACGCCAGACCGCCGAGAGCGGCAGTCCCGACCGGGCCGCGATGACCTGCTCGCGCAGCGGGACCTGCGTGAACGGGATCTCGTCGACGGCGGGCAGCCCGAGCACCGTGCGCGGCGTCGGGTACTCCCGGTAGACGAGGTTCATCCCCTCCGCGCAGCCGGCGAGCACCAGCACCACGGCCAGTGCCGCGCCGACGCGGCCCGGCCACGGTCGGGCCCGCATCCCGAGCACGGCCAGGCCGGCCGCGGCGAGCACGGCGCCGCACAGCAGCAACACCGGCAGCGGCACCGGGTCCGGGAACGGCCGCCACACCCGGTCCACCAGCAGGGCCACGAGCGCCGTCACGGCCGCGGCACCCACGAGCGCGACCGGCACGGCCTGCGTCCACCATCGACGCCGCCGGCCGGCGAGGAGGAACAACCCGCCCGCCACACCGGCCCCCGTGACGACCCACGGCAGGGGGCCGCTCAGCAGGGGCGCGTCGAGCAGCGCGGACACGGTCAGAGCCTGCCACCGAGCGCCCCGCGCGCGCACTTCTGCACAGGAGTCGGAGAATTACCGGAATCTTTCCGCCGGGCTGTTGACGGAAAAATTGCGGCTTCCCATTCTGGCCGGGTGAAGCACGCCGGCGTGCACGGTCTCGTTCGCAGGACCCACGAGGAACGCGTCCTCGGGGCCCTGCGCGAACACGGCGTGCTGAGCCGCGGCGAGATCGCCGACCTCGTCGGGCTGTCCCGCACCACGATCTCCGAGATCACCGGCACCCTGCTCGCCCACAGCGCGATCGTCGTCGTCGACACGGACGCCGCATCGCGGGAGGGCAGCGGCCGGCCCGCCGAGCGGCTCGCGCTGGACCCCGCTTCCGGGCAGTACATGGGCATCGACTTCGGGCACCGGCGCGTGCAGATCGCGGTCGCCGACGCCTCCCACGACGTCATCGCCGCGGATTCCGAGGCCTACGGCGACCCGTCCACGTGGGACGAACGGCTCGGCGCGGCCTTCACCCTCATCGAGCGCGTCACGGTCGGCGGCGGCCTGCACCTGGGCGCGCTGCAGGGCATCGGCATCGGGGTGATCGGCCCGTACCCGACCACGCCGCTCGTCGGGCCGCGGGAGGGCTGGGGCCGTGCGGAGTCCGCGCGCGGCATCGACGCGGTGTTCGCCGACCGGTTCGGCGCGCGGGTGATCGTCGACAACAACACCCGGTTCGCCGCGCTCGCCGAGGCCATCAGCGCGAGCGGTGCCGCCGTGCAGGACCTGCTCTACGTGCGCCTGTCCGACGGCGTCGGCGGCGGGCTCGTCGTCGGCGGCCGGCTCGTCACCGGCGCGGCCGGGCTGGCCGGGGAGTTCGGGCACGTCACCGCCGTGCCGGGCGGGCGCCGGTGCCGCTGCGGCAAGCAGGGATGCGTGGAGACCGTCGCCTCGGTGCCCGCGATCCTCGCCGAGATCCGCGCGCGCGGCGTCGACGTCGAGACCCTCGACGACATCGGCCGCGAAGCCGCGCGTTCCCAGCCGGTCGTCGACGAGGTGCTCCGTGCGGCCGGTGGCGCCGTCGGGCGCGCGCTCGGCGCCGCCGCCATGGCCGTGAACCCCGCGAGCATCGTCATCGGCGGCGAGATCACCCGCGTCGCGCCCGCGATCGTGGAGCACATCGCGGCGACGCTGCGCTACGAGCTCTCGTCCGTCGACGAGGCCATGCCGTCGGTGAAGGCGTCCGAGCGCACCGACTTCGCGGGCGCCGTCGGCGCGATCGCCGCGCTGTTCCGCCAGTCCCCGATCCTGGCCGCCTACCCGGCCGGGACGCCCATGATCCACCAGCCCCCCACGTCGAGGAGTTCGACCCGATGACCGCGATCCGGCCCGAGAGGACCTCGCCATGACCGTCGTGAGCGAGCGCAACGTGGCGGGCGCCGACCGGGGTACCGGCGGCCCGCGCGCCAGGCGCGTCAGCAAACGTACCGGCATCCTGCTGCTCAACGCGGTGTCGATCATCGCGGGTATCGCGATCTGGTGGGTGCTCTCGGGCACCGGGCTGCAGCTGCCGACGCCTCCCGAGGTCGTGACGAAGGCGGTGGCGCTGCTCGGGCAGGGCATCCTGCAGGCCGACATCATGGCGAGCCTCGGGCGCGTGCTCGCCGGCTTCCTGCTCGGTTCGGCCGCCGCGATCCCGGTCGGGTTCCTGATGGGGTGGTACCCGGTCGGGCGCGGACTGTTCGAGCCGTGGATCCAGTTCTTCCGCACGATCCCGCCGCTGGCGCTGCTGCCGCTCGTCCTCGTGCTGATGGGCATCGGCGAGCTGCCCAAGATCTTCGTGATCTTCCTCGCCGCGTTCCTCGCCTGCGTGATCTCGACGTTCCAGGGCGTGGTGAGCGTGGACCGCACGCTGCTCAACGCGGCCCGGGTGCTCGGGGCGAAGGACGGCACGATCTTCCTGCGGGTGGTCGTCCCGGCCTCGACCCCCTTCATCCTCGTCGGGATGCGCGTGGGGCTCGGCTCCTCGTGGGCCACCCTCGTGGCGGCCGAACTGCTCGCCGCGCAGCAGGGCATCGGGTACCGGATGCAGGCGGCGCAGATCTACTACGACCTCCCCACGATCTTCGTCGGCATCGCCGTGATCGGCGTGCTCGGCCTGGTCATGGACCGCCTGCTGCTCTTCGCCGAGACCAGGCTCACCGGATGGCAGGAGCGCCGATGACCACGACCACGGACACCGCAGCGGCCAAGATCGTGTTGCGGGACGTCAGGAAGACCTTCGCGCTGGGCAACGAGGATTTCGTGGCGCTCGACGGTGTCTCGCTCGACATCGCCGACAACGAGTTCGTGACGGCCGTCGGACCGTCCGGATGCGGCAAGAGCACGCTGATGAACATCCTCGCCGGGCTCGAGGAGCCGACGGCGGGCGAGGCGCTGGTGGACGGCAAGCCCGTCGCCGGTCCCGGTCCGGAGCGCGGGGTGATCTTCCAGCAGTACGCGCTGTTCCCGTGGCTGACGGTCCGCCAGAACGTCGAGTTCGGCCTGCGGACCGCCAAGGTCGGCAAGGCCGAGCGCCGCGAGCGCGCCGAGTACTTCATCCGGATGGTCGGGCTCGAACAGTTCTCCGACGCGCTGCCCAAGATGCTGTCGGGCGGGATGAAGCAGCGGTGCGCGATCGCGCGGGCCTACGCGGTGAACCCGACGATCCTGCTGATGGACGAGCCCTTCGGCGCGCTCGACGCCCTCACCCGGGTGAAGCTGCAGGAACAGCTCCTCACGACGTGGAGCCAGGAGAAGCGCACGGTCATGTTCATCACCCACGACGTCGACGAGGCCGTGTTCCTCGGGAACCGCGTGGTCGTGATGGCGGCGCGCCCCGGCCGCGTCTTCGACGTCATCGACGTCGACCTGCCCTACCCGCGCACCGAGGAGGTGCGGCTCAGCCCTGCCTTCGCCGAGCTGCGCAACCGGGTCTGGCACGCGGTCTACCACCAGGAAACCACTCCGATCTCCAATTCCCCCAAGGACGGGCGATGAACTTTCGGAAGAAGCTGCTCGGCGTCGTCGCAGCATCAGCCCTCGCGCTCACCGCCTGCGGTGGCGGTGGGAGCGGCGAGGGCGGCGAGACGATCGACGTCACGTTCGGCTACATCGGCGACTTCAACGGCACGAGCCTGCTCGCGGTGGCCGAGCAGGAGGGCATCTGGGAGAAGCACGGCCTCGACGTCACGCCGAAGGTCTTCACCAACGGGCCGCTGCAGATCCAGGCGCTGGGCACCGGGGACCTCGACTTCGGCTACATCGGCCCGGGCGCCATGTGGCTGCCGGCGTCCGGCCAGGCCAAGGTGGTGGCGATCAACACGCTCGGCGAGGCGGACCGGGTGGTCGCCCAGGCGGGCATCACGAGCATGCAGGACCTGCGCGGCAAGACCGTCGCGGTGCCGGAGGGCACGTCGGGCGACATGATCCTCACCCTCGCGCTCGAGGAGGCGGGGATGACCGTCGACGACATCGAGCGCGTCCCGATGGAGCCGGCGGCGATCGTGGCGGCCCTGTCCTCGAAGCAGGTCGACGCGGCCGGCTTCTGGTACCCCGCGCTCGCGACGGTGAAGCAGCAGGTCCCCGACCTCGTCGAGCTCGCACAGAACACCGACTTCGAGGACACGGTCGCGTTCCCGACCGCCTTCGTGGCGGGCAACGACGTCGTCGCGAACGAGGCCGAGAAGACCACGCGCGTGCTCGCGGCGCTGCGCGAGGCCATGCAGTACCGCACCGACCAGCCCGGGCCCACCATCGAGGCCACGGCCGCGATGCTCGGCATCGAGGCCGCCCAGGTGGAGGCGGACGCGGGCAACGTGCAGGTCCTGCCGGTGGCCGAGCTCGACCGGCTGACCACCGACGGCACGGTGACGAAGTGGCTGGCCGGCATGAACGACTACTTCGTCGCGGCGGGCAAGCTCGACGCGCCGGTGGAGCCGTCGGAGTACTACACCGGCGACCTCTTCACGGGCGCGGGGCAGTAGGGGAGCCGTTCCGCGCGACGATCCGCCCGTTGCGTCGGGCCGATCGCAGCAGGAGCGCCGCAACGCCCAGGCAGGCGAGCACGGTGACGATCGAGCCGTCGACGCCGAAGCCTGCCCCGGACAGCAGCGAGGGGCCGGTGAGCCGGCCCTGCAGCAGCCCGTCGAACGGGACGCCCGAGGCCGGGGAGCCGAACACCCCGACTGTCGTGGCGTTCCAGGCGATGTGCAGCCCGATCGGCAGCCAGAGCCGCCCGGTCGCGACGTAGGCGAGCCCGAGCAGCAGGCCCGCCTCCACCGCGATCGCGGCGGCTCCGGTCACGGTCGCGCCGGGGTTGACCAGGTGCAACGCGCCGAACACGGCGGCGCTGACGGCCAGCGCGACCCAGGTGCCCTGCGCGCGTTCCAGCACCCGGAACAACACGCCCCTGGTGAGGAGTTCCTCGAACACACCGGCCAGCACGGCGCTGGCGACCGCGGGCCACAGCACGCCGAGCGGGTTGAGCCCGTCGACGTGGTAGACGCCCAGCAGCGCCAGTATCCCGACGGTCACCGCGCACAGGGCCGCACCCAGCGCGAGGCCGCCCACCAGCTCCCGGCCGGCGCCGGAGCGCCCGAGCTCGACGGCCGGCCGCTGCTCCCACCAGCCGACCACGAGCGCGAACACACCCAGCAGCAGCGCGGCGGTGAGCAGCGCGGTCGGCAGCGCCGGCACCCCGAGCAGGGACAGCAGCGTGGTGCTCGTCAGGTAGCCGGCGAGCAGGGCGAGGGTCGGCACGGCGACGCGGGCGGCCACGCGCACCACCCCACGCGGGTTCCTGTTCGATCCGGCGATCGGTGCGGTCAAGATCGGTTCCGTCCTTCCGGCACGGTCGCGGGGGAGGGCCGCGAGCTCGAACCGAACCTAGGAGCGCGTCCGCCGTGGATCGTCACCCTCGGGTGGGCAGTCGCGGGTAGCTCGCACGGGGGACGGCGGCCCGCCCGTCCGGGGCCCGCCGGCCACGGACGTTCACCGGGTCATGCCGCCGCCGCCACGCGTCGATGGGGTGCGTGGCGCGAATCCGGGCGGCGTGATCGAACTGGAGGTGCGCGAGCACCCCGTCGACCCGGCGCCGCGCGGCCTGCCGTGGCTGAGGGCCCTGGTGTGCGGCCCACCGCGCGCCGCCGCGTGATCAATGCCGACGGTAGGCTCTGCGTCGTGTCCAGCTGGGCCGCACGTGCGCGCTCGTCGGCCGGTTGGTGGCAGCCGCGCTCGGTCCTCGTGCAGGACGGTCTCCTGGCCGCCGCGCTCACGGCGGCCGCGTTCGTGCCCACGCTCTCCGTCATCGGCGTGGAGATCGGGGACCTGCCGGTCCGCCCGTTCGACGCCGTCGCCGTCGTGCTGGTGCTGGCCCAGTGCGTGCCGATCGTGGTGCGCCGCCGCCTGCCCGCGGCGTGCCTGGCCGCGGTCGGCGCCGGGTTCGTGGCCCACGAGGTGCTCGGCTACCCCACGTCGTTCGCCGGGATCGGCCTCTACCTGGCCCTGTACTCCGCAGGCGCGCACCAGGACCGGTGGCGGGTGCCGGTCGCGGTGGTGGCCGTCGCGGTCTACGTCGGGTTCGCGGTCGTCCTGCACGGTCTGGGCTCGCCGCTGGGCGTGCTCGACTTCCTCGCGTTCTTCCTGGTCCTCGCGCTGGTCGTCGCGGCGGGCGGGACGGTCCGGCAGTGGCGGGCGCAGGAGCTGCAGCGCCGGCGCCTGGCCGCCGAGCGCGCCACGGCATCGGAGCGGGGCCGGATCGCGCGCGAGCTGCACGACGTGGTGACCCACCACGTCACCGCGATGGTCGTGCAGGCCGACGCGGCGCAGTACCTCGTGGCTTCGGCTCCCGGCCGCGCCGCAGGCGGTCTCGCCGCGATCAGCGACACCGGGCGGAGCGCGCTGACCGAGCTGCGCTCGCTGCTCGACGTCCTGGAGGCCACCGGCGAGTACCGGCCGCAGGCCTTCCGGGACCTGGTCGACCGCGCCCGCGCGGCGGGCCAGCCGATCGAGCTCGACGAGCGCGGCGAGCCCGCCACACTGCCCGCCGACCTCCGCCTGACCGCCTACCGCGTGGTGCAGGAGGCGTTGACGAACGCGATGCGCCACGCCGCCGGCAGGCGCACCGTCGTGCGGGTCGACCACGGGGACGGCGCGATCGAGATCGAGGTGACCACCGAGGGACCGGAGGTTGCGAAGGTCAGCGGCACCGGGAGCGGCGGACGTGGCCTGGCGGGTCTGGGGGAGCGGGTGCGCCTGCTCGACGGGTCGCTCGTGGCCGGTGCGGTTCCGGGCGGCGGCTTCCGCGTCCACGCGCTGATCCCGCACGGGGATCACGCGTGACGGCGGCCCGCCCGATCCGCGTCCTGGTCTGCGAGGACCAGGAACTCGTCCGCGCCGGCTACGTCACGATCTTCGGCGCGCAGCCCGACTTCGAGGTGGTCGGAGAGGCGGGGAACGGCCACGAGGCCGTCGACCTCGCGCAGCGGCTGCGCCCCGACGTGGTCGTCATGGACATCCGGATGCCCCTGCTCGACGGGATCGAGGCCACCCGGCGGCTCGCGGGGCCCGACGTCGAGCATCCGATGAAAGTGCTGGTCGTGACCACGTTCAACGTCGACGAGTACGTCTACGAGGCGCTCCGGGCCGGGGCGAGCGGCTTCCTGCTCAAGGACGCTCCGCCCGCCGAGCTGGTCAGGGGGGTGCGCACCGTCGCCGCGGGCGAATCGCTGCTGTCCCCGGCGGTGACCCGCGAGCTGATCGGCCGCTTCGCCGGGCGGCTGCGCCCGGCCACCTCGACCGGGCAGCCCTCGGGCGCGCTGGCCACCCTCACCCCGCGCGAGCTCGAGGTGCTGCGCCTGATCGCGGCCGGGCTGTCCAACGCCGAGATCGCCGCCGAACTGGTGCTCGCGGCGGAGACGGTGAAGACCTACGTGTCGCGGATCCTGGCCAAGCTCGACCTGCGCGACCGCGTCCAGGCCGTCGTGCTCGCCTACCGCACCGGTCTGGTCTCCACGGAGACCGGGCAGCACTCGTGACGGTCCGGCCGATGCCCTGACCCCCGGCGATCGCAGCTCGGAGCGTGCACGGGTGGGGCGGGGTGCTGCCGGCTCTGCGCGCGGTGTGCGGTCTGGGCGGCTCTGGCGAGCTCGGCGAGCCGGCACGGCGAGCGCGGCGCGACGTGCGCGCTGCTCGGACAGCCGCGACACCGCCCGTCGGGTCCGGCGACGTGCAGCACGAGCAGCTGCGACCACAGCCGCGTCCAGCTCGCGATGACGGCGCCGGCCTCGGTGATCCGGTCCGGTGCCCCTGCGTCGATCTGCATGCGGTGCAGGGTCCGGGTGGCCGGTGCCGCCTGGATCTTTCACCTGGCACCTCCCACCTGCCACCATCTGTCCCACGATCTGTCACCGGGCGGGCGCGGAGAGCAGGGAGTGTGGAGCGTGCGCAGCGGTTCCCTGATCCGGCGGCGACAGCTCGCCCGCACCCTGCGCGAGCTGCGGCAGAAGGCCGGGATGACGATCGAGACCGCCGCGCCGCTGCTCGACTTCTCACCGAGCAAGCTCAGCCGGATCGAGAACGCCCATCAGGGCGTGGACGTCCATGCCGTGCGCTCCATGATGGACATCTTCGGGGTCGGCGGGGAGCGGTGGGGCGAGATCGTCGAGCTCACCCGGGAGGCCAATGCCAAGGGGTGGTGGCGGGCGTACGGGCTGGACGACCACTGCTACGTGCCGCTGGAATCGGAAGCCACCAGGGTGCGCGACTTCACGGTGAACTACGTGCCCGGGTTGCTGCAGACCGCCGACTATGCCCGGGCGCTCTTCGCGAACTCGTTGCGGTGGCGGACACCAGCAACCCTTGAGCGGGACGTGACGGTCCGGATCATCCGGCAGGAGCGGCTCACTTCAGCGGTGGAACCGCTCGAGCTGTTGGCGGTGGTCGAGGAGGCAGTGCTGCGCCGGCCCGTGGGCGGGCCCACGGTGATGCGGGCGCAGCTCGCGCACCTCGTGACCGTGGCCGAGGTCGACACGGTCACGCTGCAGGTGCTCCCGACCGTGGTAGGCGCCCATCCTGGGGTGGACGGCGCCTTCACCGTGCTCAGCTTCGACGGCCTGGGTGAGCCGGACATCGGCTACGTCGAGCACCTGATGGGATCGGTACACATCGAGAACGACGAGGACGTCGCGCGAGCTAGGGTGGTGTTCGACCACCTGCGCTCCGTGGCGCTGAGCCCGGCCGAGTCCGTCGCCCTCGTCGAGCGGGTGATCGCCCAGCTCTGAGATCGTGACGTGAAGAGGTGCTCGATGCCCGCCCCGATCCCGACCGGCGTCGCCTGGCGGAAGAGCAGTTTCAGCGGCGGGAACGGCAGCGGCGGCGGCTGCGTCGAGGTCGCCGTCCTCCCCGACGGGGGGATCGCCGTCCGGGACACGAAGGACCGGGGGCGTGCGCCGCACCAGCACTCCGGCGAGGCGTGGCGGGCGTTCGTGGTGGGCGTGCGTGCAGGGGAGTTCGGCACCTGACCGCAGGAGCCGCGCTTCCAGGAAGATCGAACAGCGCCGGAGGCTCTCCCGGCGGCGGCGGTGCCGGTCGCTGCGGGTGGGCGGAACTCCACGGTCCTGCGTGCACGGTCGGCGAGCCCTGGTGTTCCGTTCACCCGCGGAACCGCTCACCTGCGTAGCACCGGCACACCGGCCGCGGCTCAGGGTGTGCTGACGAGGTAGCGCTGCAACGTGGGCGCGATCCACGTGACGATCTCCGCCGGGGACATCGCGACGACCGGCGGTAGCCGCAGGACGTAGCGGCACAGCGCCACGCCGAGGGTCTGCGTGGCGACCATGCCGGCGCGGGTGGCCGCGCCGGCGGGGTCGCCGGTGAGCGCCGCGATCTGCGGGCCCAGCTGGCCGGCGAAGATCGCGCGCATCCGATCGGCGGCGTCGACGTCGGTGGTCGCGGTGCGGAGCAGGATCTGCAGGGCGTGGTCGTCGTCCCAGCGGTCGAGCAGGTGGGCGGCGAGGACCTGCCCGACCTGCTCACGCGGCGCCGCGGCGAGGTCGGGCAGCCGGAGGTCGAACTCCGCGGTGAGGGCGAAGAGCTGGCGCTTGTTGCCGAAGTAGCGCATCACCATCGACGGGTCGACACCGGCGTCGGCGGCGATCGAGCGCACGGTGGCCCGGTCGTAGCCGTCGTCGCCGAAGCGCACCCGGGCGGCGCGGAGGATCGCCTCGCGGGCGGGGAGCGAGCGGTCGGTGAACGCCATCCCCGGATTCTATGCCAACGCCTGTTGTCAACTTGCGGCGACTCGCCTACAGTTGTTGGCCAACAAGCGTTGTCAAAGAAGGGGAAGATCATGCCTCACCTGCTCGTCCAGCAACGGTTCGAGGAGTTCGCTCGCTGGAAGGCCGTGTTCGACCGGCTCGCACCGACCCGCGCGGAGGCGACCTGCCGCAGCGCCGCGGTGTTCCGGAACCTGGAGGACCCGCACGAGGTCGTGGTGCTCTTCGAGTTCGAGGACATGGCGCGGGCCCGCCAGTACATGGGTAGCGCCGAGCTGCGCGCCGCGTGGAGGGACGCCGGGGTCACCGACCCCGGCACGCGCACCGTCCTCGCCGAGGTGGCCGAGGAGGTCCAGCGATGACCGACGTGGTCGTGGTCGGCGCCGGACCGACCGGGCTCCTCCTGGCCGGGGACCTCGCCGCCGCCGGCGTGGACGTGACGCTGCTGGAGCGGCGTCACGACGAGTCGAACCTGACCCGGGCGTTCGTCGTGCACGCACGGACGTTGGAGCAGCTCGACGCTCGCGGGGTGGCCGACCGGCTCCTCGGGAGCGGCACCAGGGTCGATCGGTTCCGGCTGTTCGGCAGCGTCTCGGTCGACCTCTCACCGCTCCCGAGCCGGTACCCGTTCATGCTGATCACCCCGCAGTACGAGGTGGAACGGGTGCTCGTCGAGCGGGCGCTCGCGGCCGGCGCCACGCTGGTGCGCGGGGCGACGGTGCAGCGCGTGCAGCAGGCGTCCGACCACGTCGAGGTGGACTACCGCGATGCGGACGGCACCGACCGCTCGGTGCGGGCCGCCTACGCCGTCGGGACGGACGGGCACCACAGCACGGTCCGGAGCCAGCTCGGCCTGGAGTTCGCCGGCCGATCGGTGGTGCGGTCGCTGGTCCTCGCCGACGTCCGGATGACCGATCCGCCGACCGACCAGCTCACGGTGGACGGCAACACCGACGGGTTCTGCTTCGTCGTCCCGTTCGGCGACGGCTGGTACCGGATCATCGCGCGGGACCGCCGCTGCGAGCTGCCCGACGACGCGCCCGTCGCGCTCGAGGAGATCGCGGGCGTTGCCCGGCGCGTGTTCGGCACCGACTTCGGCATGCACGACCCGCGCTGGATGTCGCGGTTCCACAGCGACGAGCGGCAGGCCGAGCGCTACCGGCAGGGGCGGGTGTTCCTCGCGGGCGACGCGGCGCACGTGCACTCCCCGGCGGGGGGCATGGGGATGAACACGGGGCTGCAGGACGCGGCGAACCTGGGCTGGAAGCTCGCCGCCGCCGTGCAGGGGCGCGGCGACGAGGACCTGCTCGACTCGTACCAGGACGAGCGCCACCCGGTCGGGCGGATGGTGCTGCGCCTGTCCGGTGGGCTGCTGCGGGCCGCGCTGCTGCGTTCGCCGGTCTCCCGCGCCGTCCGCAACCGGCTGTTCCCCGCTGCGCTCGCCGTGCCGGCGATCGGCAGGCAGGTCCGGATGCGGCAGAGCGGCCTCGGCATCACCTACGGCCGAGCGCGCGGAGCGGACCGGCTGGTCGGCACCCGGGCACCCGACGTCACCTCGGCCGACGGGACGAGGCTGTACGAGGTCCTGCGCCACGGGCGCTTCGTCCTGGTCACACCGCCCGGGTCGGCCGTGCGGGCGGACGGCGTCGTCACCCACGTCGCCCCGGGTGCGCGGACCGCGACGCTGGTGCGCCCGGACGGCTACGTGGCGTGGGCCGGGTCCGACGGTGACGGGCTGGCAGCCGCCCTGGCCCGATGGGGTGCGCGCCCGGTGGTGGACCGCGCGGGATCGAGGGCCGTCGCGGACTCGTGAGCACCGCGCGCGAGCGGATGCGGCAGGATCGGGTGTCGTGACGCGCACCGGAACTTCCCTCGCGCGCCTGGGGCTCACCGAGCCGTGGGCCGAAGCCACGGTGACCGGGCTCGGGTGGTGGGCCGGGGACCGGCCGGCCGAGGGCGCCGCGCCGATCATGTGGGCGCTGGCTCGCAGCCCCGATCCGGACCTGGCGCTGCGTTCCGCGGAACGCCTGCTCCAGGCGGCGCCCGACCGCGGCGAGCTGGACGCGGCGCTGCGCACCGACACGGTGCTGCGCGGGCGGCTGTTCGCCCTGCTCGGCAGCTCCACGGCGCTCGCCGACCACCTGATCACCCACACCGACCGCTGGCGCCGCCTCGCCGGCGACGCCCCGCCCCCGGGTGACGGGGCGTGCGCCGCGCTGCTGCGCGCGGTGGGCGCCGATCCGGACGCGGACGGCATGGCGCCCGCGGCGCTCACCGGCGCCGACGCGGTGGAGGCGCTGCGCACGGCCTACCACGACGAGGTCCTCGTGCTG
Source organism: Pseudonocardia sp. MH-G8 (assembly GCF_002262885.1). GTDB lineage: Bacteria > Actinomycetota > Actinomycetes > Mycobacteriales > Pseudonocardiaceae > Pseudonocardia. Next base: position 151,031 of record NZ_NKYF01000025.1, read on the forward strand.
GCGGCCGCCGACCTCGCCGCCGTCGGCGAGCCGGAGCTCCCCGTGCTCGACGTCGCCGACGTCGCGGCCCAGCTCGCCGCGCTCGCCGACGCGGCCCTGCAGGCGGCCGTCGCCGTCGCGGTCGCCGAGGTCGGGGGTGAGGGGCGGCTGGCCGTCATCGCGATGGGCAAGTGCGGCGGGCGCGAGCTGAACTACGTCAGCGACGTCGACGTCGTGTTCGTGGCCGAGCCGGCCGACCAGCAGACCACCAAGATGGCCGGCCGGGTCCTGCGGGTCGCGGGCGACGCCTGCTTCCAGGTGGACGCCAACCTGCGGCCGGAGGGGCGCCACGGCGAGCTGGTGCGCACCCTGGACGGGCACCTGTCCTACTACCGGCGCTGGGCGAAGACCTGGGAGTTCCAGGCGCTGCTCAAGGCTCGGCCCGTGGCCGGGGACGCAGAGCTCGGCGCGGCCTACGCGGAGGCCGTCGCGCCGCTGGTGTGGAACGCGGCGGAGCGTGCCGACTTCGTCGCCGACGTGCAGGCGATGCGCCGCCGGGTGGAGGAACACATCCGGCCCGACCACGCGGAGCGCGAGCTCAAGCTCGGTGCCGGCGGGCTGCGCGACGTCGAGTTCGCGGTGCAGCTGCTGCAGCTCGTGCACGGCCGCACCGACGAGGCGCTGCGTTCGCCGTCCACGCTGGAAGCGCTGGCCGCTCTCGCCGGCGGCGGGTACATCGCCCGCGACGACGGCGCCAACCTCGCCGCGTCCTACCGCTTCCTGCGGTTGCTGGAGCACCGGCTGCAGCTGCAACGGATGCGGCGCACGCACCTCATGCCCGCCGCCGACGACACCGGCGCGCAGCGCTGGCTGGCCCGCGCGGCCCGGCTGCGCCCGGACGGGCGGCGCGACGTCGTCGGCGTGCTGGACGCGGAGTGGTCGCGCAACGTGCGCCGCGTGCGTCGGCTGCACGAGAAGCTGTTCTACCGGCCGCTGCTCACCGCGGTGTCGCGGCTGTCCGCCGACACGGCGCGGCTGTCGGAGAAAGCGGCGGCCGCGCGGCTCGGCGCGCTCGGTTGGGCATCCCCGGAGGGGGCGCTGGGCCACCTGCGGGCGCTGACGGCCGGGGTGTCGCGGGCCGCCTCGATCCAGCAGACGCTGCTGCCGGTGCTGCTCGACGACCTCGCGCACAGCCCCGACCCGGACCGCGGGCTGCTCGCCTACCGGCGCGTGTCGGAAGCGCTCGCCGAGACGCCCTGGTACCTGCGGCTGCTGCGCGACGAGGGGCAGGTGGCGCAGCGGCTGATGCGGCTGCTCGGCACGTCCGCCCTGGTGCCCGACCTGCTCGTGCGCGCGCCCGAAGTGCTGCGGCTGCTCGCCACGCCCACCGCCGGGCAGGACGAGCTGCGGCGCGACCCGCAGGAGTTCGCCTCCTCCCTGCGGACCACCGTGGCTCGCCAGACCGACCCGGACAGCGCCGCCGCCACCGCCCGCTCCCTGCGCCGGCACGAGCTGCTGCGGGTGGCGTGCGCCGACCTGCTCGGCCTGGTCGACGTCGAGCAGGTGTGCGCGTCGCTCAGCTCGGTGTGGGTGGCGGTGCTGCAGGCAACGCTGGAGTCGGTGGAGCGCACGTTCGACGGCCCGCCGCCCGCCCGGTTCGCCATCATCGGGATGGGTCGGCTCGGCGGCGCGGAGCTGGGCTACGGCAGCGACGCCGACGTGATGTTCGTCTGCGAGCCGGTCCACGGGGTGGGCGACCAGGAGGCCGTCCGGTACGCCACGACGGTGGCCGAGACCGTCCGGCGGCGGCTCGCCGCACCCAGCCCCGACCCCGCGCTCGTCGTGGACGCCGACCTGCGGCCGGAGGGCCGGACCGGGCCGCTGGTGCGCACGCTCGAGTCCTACCGGGCCTACTACGCGCGCTGGTCGGAGCCCTGGGAGGCGCAGGCCGTGCTGCGCGCGAGCACGGTCGCGGGCGACGAGGACCTCGGGCGGCGGTTCCTGGAGATGATCGACCCCATCCGGTACCCGGCTGACGGGATCGACACCGCCACCGTCACCGAGATCCGGCGGATCAAGGCCCGCGTCGACGAGGAACGCCTGCCCCGCGGCGCCGACCGCAGCACCCACACCAAGCTCGGCCACGGCGGGCTGGCCGACGTCGAGTGGACGGTGCAGCTGTTGCAGCTGCAGCACGCGGGCGAGCTGCCGCAGCTGCGCACCACGTCCACGTCGGAGGGGCTGCAGGCGGCCGTCGAGGCGGGCCTGCTGGGCGCCGAGGACGCCGACGAGCTGGCCGCCGGCTGGCGCATGGCCACCCGCGCCCGCAACGCGGTGATGCTGGTCAAGGGCAAGCCCGGCGACCAGCTGCCCCGCTCCGGCCGCGAGCTCGCCGCCGTCGCCTCGGCGCTGGGCTACCCGCCCGACGGCGACCCCGGCGTCTTCCTCGACGAGTACCGCCGCACCACCCGCCGCGCCCGAGCGGTGGTGGAACGCGTCTTCTACGGCTGGTGACCCCGCGCCCAGCCCGCGACACGCGCACCCCAGACCCCGACTCGCAGTGAGGATGTAGGGGAGCCCCGCAGCGGTCGTTCTGGCTCACCGACTCGCTGACCGTGGTGTCCTGCGCCCGATCTGCCGGGTGACCGC
>NZ_NKYF01000026.1 GCF_002262885.1 Pseudonocardia sp. MH-G8
GATGGCCAGCACCAGGCAGATCCCATGGCCATCATCGGGCAGATCTCGTGACCGTCACCGGGCAGGTCTCACGGCCGCCGCTGGGCAGTTCCTACTGGCCCTTGACACCCGGCGCCACCAGCAGCGCCGGCGTCGTGGTTGCAACGTGGTCGATTCGTGGCTACCGCGTTGCCGGACTACCTCGGCGAAGACCGGTGTCGGACAGCGCGATCGGCTGACGTTCAGCAGACCGCGGTGGCAGAGCGGGGGACAATACCCCTCAGGGGCGGCGTAGCTGGTCGAATTCGGCAGCGTCGGAGAGATGGTGCAGCGGAACGGCGCTACTGCGCCTCGCAGAAAAGTCTAGTGTGGAATCACGGCGAGTCGCCAAGAGCGGCGGCCGGCCGCGCTCACGCGGACTTCCTGCAAAGGAGCATCCAGGCTGGGTAGTCGCGGTGCTACAGACCGCGGATGTCGGTGTAGGCCGTGAGTCGGATGGCATGGTCGGAGATCGCGGCCGCCGCGGGCTCGGGGATGGGCATGCGGTCGGCCGCCGTGAGTGGGCCGAGGTCGAGACCGGTGAGTTCGGCGATCCGGGCGAGGGGGACCTGGAAGGTTCGGAACTCCCCGAGCGGCGGTGGCTGGCCCTCCTGCTGCAGGTCACCGAGCTGGGGCGTCTGATCGAGCAGGTAGCCGGTGGTGCCGAGCGCGCCGTCGGTGGTGAAGCCACCGATCTTCCAGAACTGCAGTGGGATCTGGAGGCCGCGGTACTGCGGGTCGTCGTCGGCGAGGACGGGGCCGGTGAACACGACGAGCTTGCGGTCGTGGTCTGCGGCGTTGTCGAGTAGGTAGTCCTCGAGGCCGAGCCAGAGCTCGCGGTCCTGGTTGAACGAGGACGCCTGCGGCGCGGCATTGGTGTAGAAGAATGTCTCTGCCTCGGCGCGCTCGGCCTCGGCCTGGTCACCCCACACCGGGTCCCGACGTCGGACCAGGTGGCCGCGGTCGAGGTCGTTGTCGACGTAGATCTCGTCGCCGGCCTGCAGCTGATGTGGGAGCCGGTCGTCGAGTCGCCAGTCGTCGGAACGTTCGACGTCACGCAGGGTCGCGCCGTCGATCGCGACGGCGGTGGCCCCGGCGAGTCGGCGGTCCGGGCGGTGCAGCGTGGAGAAGTGGGTGTAGACGAGCGGCACGGTCGTCACGCCGGGTGCGGTGGGCATCAGTGCGGGAATGCCGAGGAAGTCCGGGTTGTAGCCGGTTGGGTGGGGAGTGGTCACGAGGGCGAACGTAGGGGCGTGGGGTGAACGCGGGATGTCACCCCGCGTCCGAGCCCGGCGTGCGGTCAGATTAATGCCAAGTCGACCGGACGTGCCCGAGCCGCACGAGATGTGGGCACGACTGGGTCACGTCCCGCAGCGTCCTCTGCAGCTCATCCTGACAACGCGACGGCCCGCCGCCGTTGTGAAAGCGTTCTCGACCAGGCCTATACCGGAGCGACTGTTGGTCGGCGCGGGAGGATCATGAACCCATCGGCGACATCTCTGCCGAAGACTCTGCGGGTGGAGCATAAGCGACGGGAGCGTGTTCAAGGGCACTCGAGCAGTGGCACGTGGGAAGGTGCAGGGCTGATACGTAGTGGTGTCAGAGGGGGGACTTGAACCCTTTCCCCACGCCGTCGCGCTGGTAAACGACCTCGTCGTGGCCGGAGCAAGCTGATCAGTGTCGCCTGGAATCGCTCCGATCCGGGTCGCGTCGCCTTCGTGGTGTCCCGCACGGTCGTGTCCAACTAGACTTCCTGGCGCGCCCTGTGCGATCGCAGGCGCGGGCCGGTCGGGCGGCCACTCCCGGCGGAGCGGGGACACCCGGTCGCGCCCGAGTTGGGCGCACGCTCTGGGGACGGGCTCGTCCGCGGTGCCGAGGTCGGCCGGTCCGTCGAGGGGAGCGACGTGGTCCTGGTCCTGACCTCCGGCGTCGTACTGCTGGTGACGGTCGCGCTGTCCGGGCGGGCCGGGCGGTCGGTGTTGTCCACGGCGCTGGTGTTCCTCGCGGCTGGCGCGCTGGTTGGGCGCGACCCGTGAGGTTGCACGGCAGCGTCGTCGCGGGGTTTCACGGCGCGATGATCAGATCTGGGTGGGTGGGGAGGTTGTTGCCGACGAGGACGACGGTGGTGCCTCCGCTGCTTCGTTGGATGTGCACGTCGGCCATGCATCCCGACATGACGGTGAGCCCATGACCGCGGTACCCGGCCAGTTCGGTGCTGCGGTGTTGATGTGCCCAGTCGCCGTGATCTGTCACTGCGACCGTGACGTGCCGCGTGCGCGCAGCTTGGTTGGCGCTGACCCAGGCGTGCACGTGCACTGGGCCTGGCCGGCGAGCGGGGTAGGCATGATCGACGACGTTGGACATCGCCTCGTTGGCTGCCAGCACGATGTCTTCGGCGTCGTCCTCGGGCCAGCCCGCCGCGGCTAGCCAACGGGTGAGTTCAGCGCGCATCTGCTGGAGCGAGGATGGCGCGGCACGGAGCGCGACCAGTAGATCGTCGACGCTGCCCGGTGGCCCGACAGGTAGATCGGGTTCCGATACCTGGCCAGTCGTCATAGCGGTCCCGTCGGTCGCGCCTCGGCCCGCTGCTGGGCCGGCAGCCGTCAGTATGACGCGCAGTGATCCCGCGAGCATGGGGGCGGCAGGCGTCCGCCGGGTGCGTCCCGTACGTCGGCCCAGCAGATTCGGAGCGCGCCGCCGAAACGAGCGGCCGGGCGGTTGCCGCGGGATATTCCCCAGCCCGGCGGGGGCACCTCGTTCACGCCGCCGAAGAACCGTGCGGCCGCCAGCGTGGCCGGGTCGCTGAAGTAGCTCGTCGGTGTCCCGGTGGCCTCGATCCGGCCGTCGAGCATGAGCGCGCCGCCGTCGGCGAGGTCGACCGCCTTCTGCTGGTCGTGGGTCACGAACAGCATCGTGATCGACAGTTCCCGCTGGAGTGCCCGCATCCACCAGGCAGTGATCATCACCGCCGGACGAGCCTCAGCCTCTCACAGCACGCCGACATCGCAACGTGTGCGCAGATCATCGCGACCCTGTTCATCGCTCTGGCCGTCGAGCCAATCACGGTCCGCCAAGCGGGCGGTCGCGTCCGCTGGATGATCTGACGCCAGGCCTACGTGTCGTCCGCATTCCTCCTGCTCGCGGCCGCATTCACGCTCAGATGCGACGGCGTTGTGTTGGCCAGCGGGAGCCATGGAACCTCGGCCCGCTCATCGCGTACCTCGACGACGCTCGGCCGGCGCTTCGCGCAGACGCGCTGACATTGATCCACTCGCGAGTTCACTCACGGTTGCCGCCTTATGACGAATCGGACGGGGTTCATGGCTCGAAGTCCGCTGGCGAGACCGTGTCGATGAAGCGGCGGAACCGCTCGATCTCGCCTACCTCGTCGGCGGCGCCGTCCTCCCGGCGGGCCCGACCGGTGGCCTGGTCGATGTCGCAGATCACTGCCTCCGGGAGCGCCGCCTCGTCGAGGACGGTGTTCTCGGCCTGGATCGGCACGCCGAGGTGCACCGCGAGAACGACCGCGTCGCTGACCCGGGCGGAGACCCGGATGTCGCCGTCGAGGACGACCTCGGCGTGGAAGACGCTGTCATGCAACCCCGTGACGCACACCTGCTCCACCTGACGCGCGCAGGCAGCGACAACGTCGCCGATCAGATGATGAGACGTCGGCCGGGGAGCAGGGACACGTCGAAGCTCGCTCTCGATCGCGGCAGCTTCGGGGAACCCGATCCACACGGGCAGCACCCGCCGCTTCTCCACGGCCTCCTGCAGCAGTAGCACCGGCGCGTCGCGCTGGACATCCAAGCCGATCGCGAGGACCTGCATCTCCCGCATGTCTGACCTCGTCACTCGCCGGTGGGGTAGGTCTCGGGCTCAACGTCCGCGGACTCGATCGGGTGCAGCGGCCGCAGCGGCGTGGTGCGGTCGCAGTGGAGGAAGGCGTCGTAGCGTTCGTCGAGGACGGTGGGCACGTAGTTGCCGTGTCGCTCGGCTTCAGGGTGGTAGACCACGCCGATCGCGCGGTGCGGTCGCCGGGCGTGCGACCAGCGCGAGGAGCCGTCGCCGGAGCCGAGCACGAAGGCGGCGTCGGTGCCGCCCGTGGCCTCGTGCAGCAGGTCCTCCAGACTGCCTGGCCGGGCCGATGAGACCGGCATCCGCTGCACCGGTCCTCCCCAACGCTGCGAAGCGATCACATCGCCGCTGTGCGTGCCGAACCCGACCAGCACAACCTGCTCGCGCCCGTGTCGCTCGCGCATGAGCTGACCCACGTTGAGCAGGCCCGCGGCGGCCATGTCGGTGGCCCGCGCGTCGCCGATGTGGGTGTTGTGCTCCCAGAGCACGGCTTTCGCGGCGGGGGCGTCGTCGGCGGCACCGTAGCGGGACAGGAGGCGGTCGAGGGTGTCAGCCATGTGGCAGTCGCGCACGTTCCATGACTCGGGTCCGCCGCGGACCATTGCGCGGTAGTACCGCTCTGCGCCGGCGGCGGCCGCCGCATTCAGCTCGGCGACGTACCGGTCGTCCAGCACACCGCCGCCGTCTGGCGGTGTGTGGTCGGGGCGGCGCAGCTCGCGCAGGAGGGCGACGACCTCGGCCTCGCAGCTCTGTGGGGCCAGTCGGCTTGCGAACGCGTAGGACTGGGGGTCCTCGCCGTAGGGGTCGAAGCAGCGCAGCGCCTGGTGGGCGGTCGGTAGGTGTGCGGGTTCGTGTTCGGCGAGGTAGTCCAGCACGGCGTGGAGCGAGGTGAACAGGCTGTAGACGTCCAGGCCGTGGAACCCGATGCGTTGGGTGGGCGGGAGGGCCTCGTTGTGCTTGCGCAACCAGCCGGTGAACGCGAGCACCTCCTCGTTGGCCCACATCCACGTGGGCCACCGCTCGAAGGCCTGCAGCACCTCCCGGGACTCGGGGGCGCCTGGCGCCGCCGCGACGCTGCAGTGCACGGCGTGGCAGTCCGGCCAGTCGCCCTCGACGGCGACGAACGCGAAGCCCTTCTCGACGATGAGGCGGCGGGTGAGCTCGGCCCGCCATGTGTAGAACTCGTGGGTGCCGTGGCTGGCCTCGCCGATACCCACGAGTCGGGCGGGTCCGATGCGTTCCAGGATCGGGTCGAGGTCGCCCGAGTGCCGCAGCGGCAGCGCATCGAGACGGACGTCATCGGGACGGGTCACGTCGCACAGCTCCCGCGGAGGGCGGCGAGGACATCGCCGCCAGCGGGTCGGCGGTCGGGGGCGCACACCGTTGCGGCAAACACCAGGCGCCGCGGTCCGGTCGCGCGGAGCTGCTCGCCGTCCGTTGCGCTCACGTTTGCGATCTCGGCCGCGAGCATCCGTCCCAGGACGGCGCCTGCGGCGGCGTCGCGGAACACCCCCTGCGGGTCGCTTCTCATGATCGGCCTAACCATCGATGCCACACGGATGTCCTTCCCGCTCCGACGGGCTCTGACTCCAGACCTACCCACTTGGCAGGGCCGACAACGAGAGTTCGGCCGGCTACTTGTCAGGAACCGACTCTGGCCGGGCACGGCGATCTGCTGGCTGAGGACATCTTCTGCGGCGCTCGCCGAGCGCAGGCACGCCGACCTCGTGCCGATCCACTGCTCTGCACCTCGTCGGAGTGAGCGCGCAGCGCTTGCGTCACCGCACGATGCCGGTGTCGTCTGCCGACCAGCGCGTCGCCGAGGCGATGTCCGCCGATCAGGAGCCCTGGCCCGATGCGCACGACCTGCCCAGCGACGGGCCCGAGGAGGAGACCGCACCTCGAGCGGCGGCCCATATGATCAGCATTCCTCTGACGTGGACCGAGGATGTGCTGCCGGTGGCCGCGGTTGGCGCTGGACTCAGGTGACGAACCGTCGGCGGATCCCGTGAGCGACGGCCTCGGCGCGGTCGTGTACCCCGAGTCTCCGGAAGAGTCGACGCGCGTGGGTCTTGACCGTGTCTTCCGACAGGTGCAGTTCCCGGCCGATCTCGGCATTGCTCTTGCCCTGAGTCATGCCGCGCAGCACCTGCAGCTCGCGAACGGTGAGTTGCGGGCGGTCCGCGCCGGGCAGCGGTCCGGCGTCGCCGGCGAGGGTGTGTACGTGCGCCACCGACACCGGATCCGAGGCATCCCAGCGCAGGCACCCCCTCGCCCCGGTTGCGATCGCTGCGGCCAGGCCGGGCCCGTCGTCGGCGGATCCGAACACGAGGGTGTTCGCGTGCGGGTAGGCGGCGACGAAGCGCCGGGTGTTCTCGACCCCGGCGGGTTCGCCCCGCTGGACGCCGATAAGGACCAACGCGGCTGGTCGGAGCTCGTACCGGGACAGCAGCTCGTCGCCGTGGACTGCGTCGATGCGCTTCACGCCGGGTACTGCGGAGATCGCGTGCGCCAGGCACTCGCGAACCGCTCGTCGACGGTCACAGATGAGGATCGCGTTCATGACCGAGCCATTGCAGCGTTGGAGACTCGGGTTGCGATGTGCAATCCCGATCATCGCACCCTTCCATCTCGTCGACCCGGTCCGTCCGCAGGTACAACGACAGAGAGGGGGCACAGCGACGCCATCGGGTCGCCCCAACTACCCGGGCGAGTGGCAGCGGCCGCAGGGGACCTCTGGGGGTCCCTCGAAGGAGACTCGGCTCGCCGTGTATGCGCGGATCTGGACGGCGGATCCCGGGTATCCATCGGACATGTCGGAGTGCGTGGACGGGTCGTCGTCGGGGTCGACGAGTCCCAGGCCGCGTTGCACTGAGCGGTGCGACACGTGCGACGACAGCCCGCCGGCCCCGGCGGGGCTGTCGCTGGTCTGGACCTGACCCGTCCCGGGACAGGACGCTCGTCAACTAGACCTCATCGGTGCGGTGGACCCAGCCGGCGAACCGCCAATCCGGGCTGAGCTCGGCGATGGTGCCGCCGCGGACAGTGATGCTGTCCTCCGCACGCCAACGGCGTCCGCACCAACACACGTACTCGGTGCCGGCCTGGGCTCGGCGCGGTGGGCGGCAGCGGTGGGCGGTGTCATCCGCCGCCGCCGTGCCGGCCGCGTCATCGGCCGTGTCGCAGGAGGCCGAAGCGCGGGCTTGGGGGCGGTGCTGGTCCATCAATCGCCCGCAGGGCCAGAGCCGGAACCGGCGTCCGAGCGCGCGATCGGGTCGAGGGGCCTCAAGGCAACGGTCTGATCGCAGCACAAAGAGGCGTCGTATCCGGTGGCGCGGACGGCGGTGGGCAACGCCGACGCGTCGTGCCAGGCGACGGCGCTGCGGTCTCGCACGTCCGCGACCATCATGACCTCGGCATGTCGGCGAGGGCGGCGAGGACCTCTTCGTCCGAGGTCTGGCCGAAGTCGTGATACCAGAGCCCCACCGCGCCGAAGTCCGCCGGGGCGGACAGGCACACCACCTCGTCGGCGTCCGCCTCGGCTCGCAGCGCGGCCTGGCTGTCGCGGGCGCACACCGGCGCGGCGAACACCAGGCGACGCGGGCCGGCGGCGCGGAGTTGTCCGAGTGCGGCGCGCGCGGTGACGCCGGTGGCCAGCCCGTCGTCGACGAGCAGCACGTCGCGCCCGGCGAGCGGTACCGGGTCGCGGCCCTGTCGGTAGCGCTGCAACTGGCGCCGGACTTCGGCGCGCTCCCGCTCGCAGTCCTCGCCGAGGTCGTCGGGCGTCAGCCCGAGCCTGGCCAGGGACGTCTGGTCGTAGCAGGGCGGGCCGTCGGCGGTGACCGCGCCGACGCCGAACTCGGGGTGGCGCGGGGCACCGATCTTGCGGGCCACCGCAACCTCGAGCGGTGCATCGAGGGTCTCGGCCACGCTGCGCGCGATCGGCACTCCGCCGCGCGCCAGTCCAAGCACGACCGGATCTGACCACTGCATGTCCGCAAGTCGACCTGCTAGGCGCGCCCCGGCATCGAGTCGGTCGGCGAACCTCGGGTCGTCCTCGAGCCCCGACATCCTTCCAGCTCCTTCTCCTCCTGCCGCTCGTCGCGTTGTTCCCGGCTACCCGCCCTGGCGCGGTCTCAACGAGCCCCGGGCGACGCGTCCCTCGTTGGTGTCCCCCATCGGCAAGGTGTGGCCCGGTCCCTCCAGGCCGTTCCGGTTCCTGTGATATGGATCGGTCACGTCCTCGCACTGAGGTGGGTGATGCGGGGCGAGTCACGTGGGGCCCATGGACGCGGCAGAGCAGGTGGTCCACGCTTGTACCGACGGCGGGGCCGGCGCGGCGACAGGTACCGACAGGCGCGGGGGTTGACAGCGCGTGACCGGACAGGCCGATCGAGGGAGCGACCGGGTGGAATGTCGGAGCTGAGGTGTTGACCAGCGGCATAGGGGAATTCTCCGGGCTCTGCGTCGGCTCCGCTGAGGGATCGGTGCGTGTTGGGGGACATGATGGTGATCGCGGTCCGTGCCCTCGGGGCAATCCTCGGCATCGTGCTCGGTGCGCTCGGGATGCTGGTGCTCTCGTCGAGAGCGATCCCGATCGTGCTCGGATCGGGTCTGATCAGTGGCCTGGTCGCCTGCTGCGCGGCGCCGTCGCTTTTTCCCCGGATTGTCGATCGCGCCGCGGGCACTCGCCTCGGCTTGGCGGGAAGGGTGGCTGCCGCCACCGTCGTCGGTTGCTACGTCATCGCCGGGCTCGTGGCGGCGTTCGGAGGGGCAGCCCTCCTACTCGTGGTCGTTGCTGCGGCGACCGTTGCTGCCCGGCGCCGTTGGCGGGCGGGGGAGCACGGTCACGAGACTGCGGCCTGGCGGGCTGAAACTGCCTCGGCGCCGGAAGCGGGAACGCTGTCACCGCCTGCACGTATCGAGACGATGCCGATCGACGAGCTGTGCTCGGCGTGGCGGAACAGCTATCTGTTGGTGCGAGCCGGGTCCAGTCCCAGTGTGATCGAGCAGATCGCAAAGGCCCGCTGCCGTTACCTTGATGAGCTCGAACGGCGAGATCCGATTGGGTTCCGACGCTGGATTGACAGCGGGGCCCGAGCGGCAGGCGACCCGTCCCGGTTCATCCGTGATGAACGAGGATCGACGACGGCCCGCGATGGCGAGTCGGGAACGTAGCAAAGATCCAGCTTCGCACCCCGTGACTCCGGTCCGATCGGTGGCGACGCCACACGCTCGGGTGGGATTCCCCGCGGGGAGCAACCCGAGCACGCCCCACCGCCGGGGCGAGTCACCCGCGGAGCTCGCCGTGCCGCAGGTGAACAAGCCGCTGCTGCGCTACGGCATGGCATGGCCCAGCAGACACCCAACCGGGAGATGCGCGGCCAGTAACAAGACGGCGGCGGGATCTGCCACCGAGGCCACCGCCGCGGCGATGGCCATCATGGAAGCGGTGAGCTGAAGGCTGTGGCGAGGAGCCCGAGATGCCGATCATTCGAATCACGAAGCGCGGGTACGTGGGAAGGATGAGCAAGCACCAGGCCGATCCCGCCGAGCACGACCAGGATGCGGAACCGACTATGACAGCGCCGCCCGAGGAGCGACCCGACGCCGGCGCGTCGGAGCTGGAGCCTGAGGGACGCGCGGACAATCCGGACGTGATCGATACCGACGTCGACCAGGACGAACGACGCCAGCAGCACGGGTGACGGCTTGCAGGTTCTCGCCGCGTCCGTGCCGGCGTGGGAGACGGCAACCGGGGCAGCGACCCCGCCGCCCCGGTTGCCCAGGGCGGCGGCGACGGAAGCACCGGGTGCCCGCTGCCCGGTCGAGTCGGTCGATCGCGCCAGCCGTGCGCGTACTGGCCGGGCTGGAGCACCCACTGCCGCCCCAAGGGCCTCAGCGTCGACATGACCCGGATGCCCACGCGACCGAGTAGCGCTGTTGTTGCTCGCTGATCGCGATCCGAGTGTGAGGGTTCGCTACTCGTCGCACGGGTACCGCTCACCACGACGACCCGAACGGCAACTCTTTGCGAGGAGGACCCTGATGGCGACCGGTGAGACCGGCTTCGACGACGTGAGCTTCGACCTGATCTCTGTGCAATACCACTCGCTCAAGGCCGGGCACGACTACGGCCAGTACGTGCGGGACGCGGACAACGCGGGTCGCACTGACATCGCCGACTTCTTCCGGAAGGTGATGAAGGAGGATTCGGAGCGCGCGGCGCAGTGCCACGAGTTCCTCAAGGATCTCAGCGGCTCGTCGGAGTCCGGGCCCGCCGTCTCCTGACCACAGGGCCCGCACGGCGATGATCGTGCGCACGGCCAACGGCGGCCCGCCCTGGGTCTGTTCCTGCTCATGCTGGTCGGCCAGGCCGTCGCCGGGCAGGCCCAGCAGCAGCCCTCCCACCTCATGATCGGAGTTTCGGCGCCTCCTCGGGTCGGACTTAGCACGGGTCGGAATCGCCCGTTCTCGCGCCGAAACCCTGATCATGCACGCCACCTCGCCTCCGGTGGCGTCCCGCTTGGCCGCGCCGGGTGCCGCGCCCCCGACCTCGCGGAGCGCCTCGTGCAGCTGCTGGGCTGGCTGCTCGGAAGGTCGTCACCTTCGGTTCGGGAGGGCGAGTTCCCACACCGCGGCGGTGGTGAGCCCGAAGGCCAGGTGCGGGATGAGGTCGGAGACCCATGAGCTCGCGGACCACGAGCGCGGATCGGAGATGCCCAGCGCGGCCATCGGGCCGCTGGTGCCGACGTTCGCGGCCAGCCCGGCTCCGATGCCGAGCACCGGCAGCGGGACGCCGTCGAGTCGCGGGCGCACCAGCCCGTACGCGAGCCCGGTGCAGAGGCCCGCGGCGATCCCCATCAGCGCACCGAGCCCCGAGCGGCGGTTGCTCGCCGACTGGCTGTCCGGGCCCTCTGAGGACAGGGTGCTGTGCGCCAACTCCTCGGTCTTGCGCACCGTCTCCTCGGGCGTGGAGCTCGAGGGCCGGGCGCGTACGACCATGTCGAGGTAGGTGACGAGATTCAATGCGGTGGTGCCGGCGGCTCCGGCGGCGAGTCCGGCCAGGAGTGATCGGTTCATTGGCACGGGCTTCCCAGCCCGTGACCGGTTACTCCTCTGCGTGCCCGCACCGCGGGCTCGGAACTCCGACCGGAAGCGCAGCATCATCCGGCTCCGGTCGGGGAACCCGTCGACGAGCCGACCCGCACCCCACAACAGGAGCATGCTGTGCCGTTGTTATCCCACCCTGCCCGGCGACATCGACCACCTCATCGCCGACGACCACGCGGTCGTCGAGCGCCAGTTCCAGCACCTGGAGGCCGGTCATGGCGATCGCCGGGTGCTCGTCGACCAGGTGGCCTTCGAGCTCGCGCTGCATGCCGACGCCGAGGAGCGCGTGCTCTACCCGGCGATGGCCGAAGCCGGCGAGAACGGCCGAGTCCGAGCACGCGCGCGCCGAGCACCAGGAGGCCAAGGAGCTCCTGGTGACGCTGAGCAACGCCGACCCGGGCGACCCCGAGTTCGAGCAGGCGCTGGGCACGCTCATCCCCGCGATCCGCGAGCACGTGATGGAGGAGGAGCAGCAGAACCTGCCGGCGTTCCGCGCCGCGGTGGGGTCCGAGCGGATGGCAGCGCTGGGTAAGGAGTTCCTGGCCGCCAAGCGCGCCGCCCCGACCTTCGCGCATCCGAATGCGCCGTCCAGCGGCGCCGGGCACAAGCTCCTCGATGCCGGCGCGAAGGCGGTGGACAAGGTCCGGGACATGTCCTCCGGGCGGGTGAAGCATCTGGCGACCGATCCGTCCGGCCGCCTCGATCCGCAGGCTCAGCGCATCCTGGACACCTTCGGCGCGCTCGGCCCGCAGCCCTTCGAGATCCTCGAGCCCGATCAAGCCCGCCGCCAGCCCACCCCGGTCGACGCGGTCATGAAGATCCTCCAGGAGGACGGGAGGCCGACCGACCCGGAGCCCGTCGGCAGGGTCGAGGACATGAGCATCGATGTGCCCGCCGGTTCGCTCGGCGTACGTGTCTACTGGCCCGCCGACGCAGGCGATGGCCCCCTGCCGGTCGTGCTGTGGATCCACGGCGGTGGTTGGGTGCTGTTCACCGTCGACACCTACGACGCCTCCTGCCGCGGGATCGCGAACAAGACCGGCGCGATCGTGGTGTCTCCGGAGTACCGTCGCGCGCCCGAGCACGTGTTCCCCGCCGCCCACGACGATGTGCTGGCGACCTACCGCTGGATCCGTGACAACGCCGAGGGTCTGGGCGGCGATCCAGCCCGGATCGGGATCGGCGGGGAGTCCGTCGGCGGGAACATGGCCGCGGCGACCTGCCTGCAGCTTCTGGGCGCCGCCGAGTCGCTGCCCGTCGCGCAGGTCCTGGTCTACCCGCTGACGACCGGCGAGCAGTTCGGCGAGTCGATGGCCGATGCCGCCGATGCCCGCCCGCTGAACCGGCCGCTGCTGTCCTGGATGGCGATGCACGCGTTCGAGGGCGTACCCGGCGCCGCTTCTGATCCGCGCGCCGACCTGCTGTCGGTGCCCTCCGAGCGGCTCGCCGGGATGCCGCCCACCCTGGTGATCACCGACGAGCGCGATGTGCTGCGCAGTCAGGGCGAGGAGTTCGCCCGGCACCTCGAGCAGGCCGGCGTGCCGGTCACCGCAACTCGCTACGACGGCGTCATGCACGAGTTCTTAGGCGCAGCCGCGGTGCTGGACAAGGCCGAGCAGGCCCAACGCGAGGCCGCCGAACACCTCCGGACCGCCTTCACAGCGCCGGCCGGAGTGCACTGAGCTGAGTGGTCGGCGGCGGGGCCGGAATCGGCCCCGCCGCGCTAGCCGGACGTCGTCTCGGAGCCGCTCGGTCGCCCGGCCGTTCGCGGGCGGCCCTCCGGCCGCGCCACGACGTCCACGCCATCGCCGATGCTCGAGAACTCGGAACTCGCCGTCGGGCAGGCCGCCCAGCGCCTCTTCGTGGTCGACCGGCGCCTGCCGGGGGTGAGCATGACCCGCTACGCCGGGAGCTGGAACCAGGCTGGTCATCCCTTCCTGGCTCGCCGCCGGAATCAGGCCGGGGTGCGCAACGTCTAGTCCCGCCGCAGCCGGACCGGGCCGGCGTCGATGGCGACGCGGAACAGCGAGTACGGGTATCGCCGCAGATCCTCACCGCCCTGGTACTTCGCCTGCCGGTAGAGCTGGTTGGCCGTCACGTACAGGTACCCGTCGGCGACCGACAGGGTGTCCGGCCAGAGCAGGCGGGCGTCGTGCACGACGGTCTCGAGAGTGCCGTCGGATGTGCGCCGCATGACGGCGTTGTGCTCGCCGTCGGTGAGGTAGATGCGGCCGGTGTCGTCGGTCTCGAGCCCGTCGCCGGACGCACCCTTGTCGCCCTCGTCGACGACCGTCGCGGCGACGTCCTCGTCGGGGACCGACCGGTCGGCCAGCGCAGCGGCGGACACGCTGTACCACCGCCGGGACGCGAGCGCGCAGTAGTAGAGGCGCGAACCGTCGGCGGCGATCGCGATGCCGTCTGCGCCCATCATGACCGGCCGCGGCAGCCCGTCGGGTGGACGTTCCATGAACACCCGGCCCTCGACGATGGGGATGAAGTCCGGCGGCTGCTCGGCCTTCGTGGTCGGGTGGTCGTGCAGCCGCCGCCATGCCTCACCGCTGGTCAGGTCGACTACGATGATCCCGTTCGGTCCCTGGTCCGAGGAGTCGGTGATGAACGCGACCCCGGCTTCGCCCCGGCGCAGGTCGAACCGCACGTCGTTGAGGTACGTGGTGTCGAGTGCCACGTGCGGGTCGAAAACGATCGTCTGCGCGACAGTGTTCGTGTCCAGGTCGACGCGGACGAGCTTCGGCCCGCCCGGCTTCGTCGGCTGCATCATCGGGCTGCCGGTGTCGAGGATCCACAGCCGGTCGGCCGGGTCGACGACGATGCTCTGCACCGACACCAGCGCGTTCGCGTCGTCGTCGCCCGATGGGGAGTTCCACGCCTCGTCGGGGAACGGGACCGGACGGCCGTCGCGCAGCTCGACAACGGTGGCCGGTACCTCGTCGCCCCACTTCGGGTAGTTGACGAACACCCGCCCGGACCGGGAGACGCTCACCCCTGTCGGCATCGGTCCTTCGTCGAAGGTGTGCACCGTCTCGAGCTCGCCGACGGCCTCGTCGGTCGGCTGCCTCATAGTGGTGCTCACGCCGCCACTGCCCGGCGGCGTTGTGGGCCTGGTAGCCGTCCGCGTACCACAGCCTTCATGGGGCAGGCCTCCAAGACGTCGGGTTGCCCGCGACCTTCTTGTCTGCGGCCGCGTCTATGACTCGCCTACCCGCGTAGGGCGGCGGGAATCGGCCTCGGGTGATTCGTCCCCGTTCGGCTCAGGGCGCGTCGACGCACCCTGGCGGGGCTCGCACCGGGCTGTTGCCGCTTTCTGGACGCCGTGCTCACATCGGTGGTCTTCGCTGCAGCCGGTGCCGACCTTGCGGTTCGGCAACGGTCCGGGCCGGGCGCCGCCGGGACGTTTCGCACCGCTGCGACCCCGGGCACCGCCTCTCGATCAGGGACGATGAGGAGGCGGGCATGACCACATCCGGTGACGGCGGTCGAGCCGTGGTCGAGCGGTTCCCCAGCAAGCACCTGGCGCGGCCGGAGGTTCGGCCGCTCCCGGAGCCGCCGCGCTCGACGTGGCGGATCATTGGCCCCGGGGTGATCGCGGCCGGGGTCGGGCTCGCGTCCGGAGAGTTCGTCCTGTTCCCCTACATCGCCTCGCAGGTGGGCCTGGTGTTCGTCTGGGCCGCGCTCGTGGGCCTGGCCACCCAGTTCTTCCTCAATATGGAGATCGAGCGCTACACGCTGGCCACCGGGGAGACCGCGCTCACCGGGTTCAGTCGGTTCTGGCGGCACTGGGGTCTGGTGTTCGCGGTGATGACGTACTTCGCGAACCTGTGGCCGGGCTGGGCGACCAGCTCGGCGACGCTCGTCACGTACTTGTGGGGCGGCGATGTGCGGTGGGTCGCGATCGGGATGCTGGTCGCGATCGCGTTGATCCTCACCCTCGCGCCGGTCGTCTACGTCGCCCTGGAGCGGGCCGAGATGCTGAAGGTCGCGGCCGTGTTCGTGTTGCTGGTCGTCGGCGCGCTGTTCGCGATCTCCGCCGACGCGTGGCGCGATCTGCCCCAGGTCGTCACCGACGCCGGGGTGCCGGTGAGCGAGCTCGGCTTCGCGCTGCTGCTCGGTGCACTGGCGTTCGCCGGTGCCGGTGGCGGGCAGAACCTGGTGCAGAGCAACTGGATCCGGGACAAGGGCTTCGGGATGGGGCGTTACGTCCCGCGGATCGCCAGCCCGGTGACCGGTCAGCCGGAGGCGGCGCCGAGCACTGGTTTCGTCTTCGAGACGAGCGAGGAGAACCTGAACCGCTGGCGCTCGTGGTGGCGCTTCGCGAACCGGGAGCAGCTGTACACGTTCGTGCTCATCACGTTCGTGTCGATCCTGTTCACCTCGCTGCTGTCGTATTCGACCGTCTTCGGCCTGCCCGACCTGCCGGACGACATCGGCTTCATCCAGGTGCAAGGCGAGCAGCTCAGCGCGACCGTCGGGCCCTGGTTCGGTGTCTTCTTCTGGTTCATCGGCGCGTTCGCGCTGTTCGCCGCCGCGCTCGGCATCGTCGATTACACGAGCAGGCTCGCCGCCGACGTGCTCAAGACGTCCTACATGCGGCGGGCCAAGGAGAGCACGCTCTACTTCGTGCTGGTCTGGGGCCTCGTGCTCATCGGCTGTGTCGTGCTGCTCATAGGGATTTCCCAGCCGATCGTGCTGCTGGTGATCTCCGCCTGCGTCGGTGGCGCGATGATGGTCATCTACTCGGCACTGCTCATCGTGCTCAACCGGAAGGTGTTGCCCGCCGAGATCGGCATCACGACGGGGCGCGTCGCGGTGCTGGTGTGGGCGTTCCTCCTCTTCGGAGTGCTGTCGGTGCTCACGATCATCGACCAGGTCGGCGGGATGCTCGGAGGCTGACCGTCGTCAGGAGCTCTGCGCGTCCGGCCCGGCACGGTCGATCCGGTGCTGGCCGGTGTAGACGTTCATCGACTCGCCGCGGAGGAAGCCGACGAGGGTGACGCCGGCGTCGGCGGCGAGCTCCACGGCGAGCGACGACGGGGCCGACACCGCCGCGAGCACCGGAACGCCGGCCAGCACGGCCTTCTGCACCAGCTCGAACGACGCCCGCCCGGACACCATGAGCAGGCAGCCCGAGGCCGGAACGCGGCGCTCGAGCAGGGCCCGGCCGAGGACCTTGTCGACCGCGTTGTGCCGCCCGACGTCCTCACGGGCCACGAGCAGCTCGCCGTCCGCGGTGAACAGCCCCGCCGCGTGCAGGCCCCCGGTGGCCGCGAAGACCTTCTGCGCCGCTCGCAGCGTGTCGGGCAGCGTGCTCAGCACGGCGGGCGTGACGGTCACCGGGTCCGCGGCGGGCGGGAACCGGGTCTGCAGGCGCACGGCGTCGAGCGAGGCCTTGCCGCACAGACCGCAGGACGACGTGGTGTAGACCGAGCGGGCGACGCCGGGCTCAGGCGGGGGCACGCCGGCGGCGAGCGCGACGTCCAGCACGTTGTAGGTGCGGCGGCCGTCCTCGCCCGCCGAGTCGCAGAAGCGGGCGGAGTGCACCTCGGTGGCGGCCCCGATCACGCCCTCGCCGAGCAGGAAGCCGTGGGCGAACTCGACGTCGTGGCCGGGGGTGCGCATGGTGACGGCGAGCGAGGTGCCGTTCACACGCAGCTCGAGCGGTTCCTCCCCGGCTAGGGTGTCGGAGCGGCGGCGCGCCCCGGTGGCGGACAAGGTGAGCACCGGCCTGCGCACGGTGACGCGGCCCACCTCAGCGCTCCTGCGCCGACAGCCGGCGCCGCTGGGGGACGACGGTGTCTCGTGGGTCGGCCGCAGAGGCCTTGCCGGCGAGGAAGACCCCGAACCGGGTGGCCAGCGACCCGGCCAGCAGCGCCGCACCGGACGCCGCGGCGACCCCGCGGTGCCGCCGCCCGGCCAGCGCGCCCACCGCGCCCAGAGTGGAGAGCACCCGGGCGGCCCGCATGAAGCGCCCGGCCCGGCCCGTCCGGTACTTCTCGCCGATCTCGCCCAGACGCCGCTCCATCAGCGCGCCCGCCGCGAGCTCCACGGCCGCGCCGGCCGCACCGAGCCGCGCGGCCGGCAGATTCTCGTCGACGGGAGAGCCGACCAGGCCCAGCCCACCCGCGGCGGACACGGCACTGCCGCCGAACACCACCGGCATCTCCCGATAGGCGTCGTGCCACGCGGGCACGGCCGTATTCGTGATCAGCACGGCCGTGTAGGTCGTCATCGGGCCACCGAGCGCGGCGGCGCCGATGCCGGCCGCCCGGCCGAGCCGCGGGGCGATGCCGGTGAGCTCCGACGCGGCCGCGGCAGCGGTGAGCGCCGAGAACGGCGAGAGGATCCACGTCCCGACCGAGAGCGGGGACGTCACTTTGATCATCCGGAGCATGTTCAGGAAGCGGGCCGGCCGGTGCAGGTCGTGGATCAGGAAGCCGACGCCGGCGAGCGCACCGCCCGCGGCGCCCAGGCGTGCGGTGCGGGCCAGACCGGGACGGCCGGTGGTTGCGGCGAGCTCGGCCATCACCGCGGATGCCCCCGCCAGGCCCCCGCTGAAGAAGTAGGCGGGGACGTCGGGGACCTTCCACGTCGGGGGCTTGAGGACCGGCTTGCCGTAGTAGGACCGGAAGTCGGCAGGCGGAACTGCCGGCTCCTCGCCGCCCCCGCCCCCGCGCCTGCGCGGTGGCCGCCCGTCGCGGCGAGCGGGCGCGACCGCGTAGTCGTGGTGGGTCACCGGCGGGCCCCCAGGAACGCCGCGGCCAGGGTGGCCACCACCCCCGCTGCCGCCACGGCGGCCTGTGTCCACATCGCCGGCAGGTCTCGGGTGGTCACGATCGGGTCCGGCGGCAGCCCATAGACCTCGGGCTCGTCGAGCAGTAGGAAGAACGCGCCGTCCCCGCCGACCCCGTCGGCCGGGTCGTGCCCGTAGAGCCGCGCCTGTGGCACCCCGGCTTCGTGCAGCGCGTCCACCCGCTGCGCAGCGCGCTCCCGCAGCTCGTCGAGCTCGCCGTACTGGATGGAGTCGGTCGGGCACGCCTTCGCGCAGGCCGGCTCCTGGCCCGCACCGAGCCGGTCGTAGCACAGGGTGCACTTCCAGGCCCGTCCGTCCTCGGGCCGGATGTCGATCACCCCGTACGGACAGGCCGGCACGCAGTAGCCGCAGCCGTTGCAGATGTCCTCCTGCACCACGACGGTGCCGAACTCCGTCCGGAACAGCGAGCCCGTGGGGCACACGTCCAGGCAGGCCGCGTGGGTGCAGTGCTTGCACACGTCGGAGGACATGAGCCAGCGGACCTCGCCCTCGTCCTCGAGCGCGCCCTGCGGGACCGACGGCATGCCGAGGTCGACGGCGTTCGACTTCTCCGTCGTCTGCTCGACGAACGCCACGTGCCGCCAGGTCGAGGCCCCCAGCCCTTCCGAGTTGTCGTAGGACATCCCGGTGAGGGAGCCGATCGGGTCCGATTGCTCGCTCTCGCTCGCCGGAGGGACGAGGTTCCACTCCTTGCACGCCACCTCGCACGCCTTGCAGCCGATACAGACCGAGGTGTCGGTGAAGAAGCCCATGCGCGGCGGGTGCTCGGCGTAGCCCGCCTCGCCCGCCGGGTCGGCGAGGGGGGCCGCCAGGCGTTGATCGAGGCTGAAACTCATGACGACGACCCTCCGTCGCTGATCGCTTCGGTTCCGGTCTCGGCCGTGATCCCGGCCCGCTGCTGGTACTCCGCCACGAGCGCGCTGCGCGCCGGCCCGCGGGGCCGCCTGCCGGGGCGGATGTCGCAGGTGTCGGCCTTCGTGGGCTGGATGTGCACGTTCGGATCGAGCGCGATCGGCAGCAGCTCGTTGGCCGAGTCGCCGGTCGTGATCCCGTTGTCGCCCCAGTGGTAGGGCAACCCGATCTGGTGGATCGTGCGCCCGCCCGCGCGGATCGGCCGCATCCGCTCGGTCACGAGCACCCGGGCCTCGATCGCGCCGCGTGGGCTGACGATCGTGGCCCAGCCGGTGTGCTCGAGTCCGCGCTCGGCGGCGAGCGCGGGGGAGACCTCGCAGAAGAACTCCGGTTGCAGCTCCGAGAGGTAGGGCAGCCACCGGCTCATCCCCCCGGCGGTGTGGTGCTCGGTGAGCCGGTAGGTGGTGAACACGTACGGGAACACCTCCGCGCCCTGCTGGCCGCCGCTCGGGGCGTAGCGGTTGAGCCGGTGCGGGAACACCCGTCGCGCCGGGTTGGCCTGCTGCCCGTAGAGCGCGTTGGGCAGCGGCGACTCCTGCGGCTCGTAGTGCGTGGGCATCGGCCCGTCGGCGAGCCCGGCCGGCACGTACAGCCAGCCCCGGCCGTCGGCCTGCATGATGAACGGCTCCGCGCCGCCGATCGCGTCCTCGCGCTCAGCGTCCTCCGGCGCCCGGTAGTCGGGTGACTTCGTGGCCTGGAAGTCCGGGACGTCGTGCCCGACCCATTTCTCCTGCTCGGCGTCCCACCAGACGTAGGCCTTGCGCTCGCTCCACGGCGTGCCGTCCCGGTCCGCGGACGCGCGGTTGTAGAGGAGGCGGCGGTTCATCGGCCACGCCCAACCCCACTCCGGGGCCACCCAGCTCTGCTCGCCACCGGGCTTGCGGCGGGCGGGCTGGTTTGTCCCGTCCTTGTAGGAACCGCAGTAGATCCAGCAGCCGCAGCGCGTGGAGCCGTCCGCCTTCAGCGCGGTGTAGCCCGCGAGCGGGTTCCCGTCGGCGTCCCAGCCGTTGATCTCGGCGAGCACGGCCTCGGCATCCGGTTCGGCGAGCGGGCCTTCCGTCGGGTACTCCCACGTGAGGTCGAGCAACGGCCGGTCGCGTTCGTCGGTGGAGCCGGCGAGCTTCTCCCGGATGATCCGGCCGAGGTGGTAGTAGAACCACAGCTCGCTGCGCTGGTCACCCTGCGGTTCCACCGCCTTGTGGTGCCACTGCAGCATGCGCTGAGTGTTGGTGAAGCTGCCGTCCTTCTCGACATGTGCCGCGGCCGGCAGGAAGAAGATCTCGGTGCCGATGTCCTCGGTGCGCAGCTCGCCGGACTCGATCTCCCGGCCCGACTTCCAGAAGGTGGCGCTCTCGATCATGTTGAAGTCGCGCACCACCAGCCACTTCAGGTTGGCCAGGCCCACGACGTTCATCGTCGAGTTGGCCGTGCCTACAGCCGGATTCTCCCCGACGATGAAGTACCCCTCGCACTTCCCCTCGACCTGCTTGGCCACCGTGTCGTAGTTGGAGTGACCGCTGGTCAGGCGCGGCAGGTAGCCGAAGCAGTAGTCGTTGTCCGCGGTGGCCGCGTCGCCCCACCATGCCTTGAGGAGGCTGACGGTGTAGGCGTCCATGTTGCCCCAGTAGCCCTTGCTGCCCGCGCCGGTGGCGACGTAGCCCTGCAGGTCGAGGTGCTCGTGGGCGTGTGGCATCGGTAGGTAGCCGGGGAGGATGTTGAACAGCGTCGGGATGTCGGTGGAGCCCTGGATCGAGGCGTGGCCACGCAGCGCCAGGATCCCTCCGCCCGGCCGACCGATGTTGCCCAGCAGCAGCTGCAGGATCGCGGCCGTGCGGATGTACTGCACCCCGACGGTGTGATGGGTCCAGCCCACGGCGTAGGCGAACGCGCTGGTGCGGTCGCGGCCGGAGTTGTTCGTGAGCGCCTCGGCGACGCGCAGGAACTCCTGCTCCGTGACGCCGCAGATGTCGGCGACCTCGTCGGGGGTGTAGCGCGAGAAGTGCCGCTTGAGCACCTGGAAGACGCAGCGCGGGTGCTGCAGGCTGTCGTCCCGCTTCGGAACCCCGTGGAACGCGCCACCGCCACCGGCGCCAGAGGTCTCCATCTGCGAGGTCTCCTTGTTGCGTGCCCCCTCGTGCTCGCTCCCGTCACCGCCGGACTTCTGCTGGTCGCGCTGCCGTGTGGCCCACTGGTCCCGCTGCCCGGCCGCCGCAGCCACGTCGGCACCCTCGTACTGCCAGGTCTCGGGGTCGTAGTGCCGGCCGTCGGCGTCGAAACCGGAGAACACGCCGTCGAGATCCTCGGTGTCCTGGAAATCCTCCCGCAGGATCATCGGGGCGTTCGTGTAGGCGACGACGTACTCGCGGAACCACTTGTCGTGCGTCAGCGCGTAGTTGATCAATCCGCCGAGGAACGCGATGTCACTACCCGCACGCAGCGGCACGTGGATGTCGGCCAGCGCGCTGGTGCGGGTGAACCGCGGGTCGACGTGGATGATCGTGGCCCCGCGCGCCTTGGCCGCCATCACCCACTGGAACCCGACCGGATGGCACTCGGCCATGTTCGAGCCCTGGATGACAATGCAGTCGGAGTTCTGCAGGTCCTGCTGGAACGTCGTGGCGCCGCCGCGACCGAAGCTGGTCCCCAGACCGGGGACGGTGGAGGAGTGTCAAATACGGGCCTGGTTCTCGATCTCCACAGCGCCGAGGGCGGTGTAGAGCTTCTTCATCAGGTAGTTCTCTTCGTTGTCCAGGGTCGCCCCACCGAGGCTCGCGAACCCGAGGGTGCGGCGCAGCACCATGCCGTTCTCGTCCGTGTCCTGCCAGGTCCGCCGTCGGGTCTCGATGACGCGGTCGGCGATCATGTCCATCGCCCGGTCGAGGTCGAGGTCCTCCCACTCGGTGGCGTGCGGGCGCCGGTAGCGGACCTTGGTCTGCCGGGTCGGCGCGGTCACCAGCTGCTTGGACGCCGCGCCCTTCGGGCACAGCCGTCCCCGCGAGACCGGCGAGTCGGGGTCGCCCTCGATCTGCGTGACCCGCCCGTCGGAGACGTACACCTGCTGCCCGCACCCCACCGCGCAGTAGGGACACACGGACTTGACGGTTCGCTCCGCGCTCGCGGTGCGGACGGGCAACTCGCGGCTGCGCTGCGACTTCGCTGCGGCGCCGCGCCCCAACGGATCTCGCGACGTCATCTGCCGATAGGCGGGCCAGCCCTCGATCCAGGTGCGCAGTCCCATCCGGCCCCCTCCTGAAGATCGTGCTCCCAGCCCTGGTACCCACCGGGGACCGCGACTATGCGCCTTGGAGCAGACACGTCATCAGGACACGGTGGCGCGCAGGATCCGGTCGTCGCCGGGCTGCGCGCCGCCCGGGCGCGGGTGGTCGCCCATCGCTTCCATACGACCGTCGCCGCCGCGAACATGCCTGCCTTTCCGATGAGCGTGCCGCAGCGGAATGCGCCTCCGGCGCGAGGCATTCTCGCCCCGAGGCGCCGTGTTGATCGGACGGCACGGGGTACGCCGCCGACGTCCCGGTCGTGCGTACCACCCCACCACGAAAGCGAGAGCGGAAGATGACCCAAACCCGCAAGGACGTCGTAACAGTGCTCGTCGACGACCACCGCGCGGTCGAGCGCGTGTTCGGCGAACTCGAGAGCCGCGAGGGCACGCCCGAGCACCGCCGCGCGCTTGCCGATCACGTGATCGCCGAGCTGGTGAGGCACTCGGTGGCCGAGGAGCAGTACCTGTACCCGGCCGCCCGCAAGGCCCTCCCCGACGGCGACGAGCTCGCCGACCACGAGGTGTCCGAGCACTCCGAGGCCGAGCAGACGATGAAGGACCTCGACGGGCTCGACCCGACGGATCCGCGGTTCGACGAGCTGCTCGGCACGCTGATGAGCGAGATCCGCCACCACGTCCAGGACGAGGAGTCGGACCTCTTCCCGCGCCTGCAGGCGGCCTGCGACGAGGCAGAGCTGGTCGACCTGGGCGAGAAGATCGTCCGGGCGAAGGAGATCGCACCCACCCGGCCGCACCCTTCTGCGCCCAACACACCACCGGCCAACAAGATCCTCGGTCCGGGAGCGGGCCTGGTCGACAAGATGCGCGACAAGCTTAGCGGTCGCACGACCTGATACCCCCACGCTGGCGCAAGCGGAGCGGATTCGCTCTCACCGCGGTGTTGGTGGCCGGATCGGCGCGGTGTTCACGGCATCTGCGTCCTGCCGCTGCCCGACGTCGTCCGCTGGACGGCCTTGTGGGTGTGAACGACGGTGCGAGCCAGGACGGGATGCCGCGGCTTCCGTTCGGCAGCACCACACGCTCGAACAGGCCCCGAGCACCGCGAGAAGCAGCAGGAACGGACATCGTGCAGGGGACGCCCGTGCGGGATGCGGCAGGTTAGCTGAGGCGGCTGCCGGGCACCCGAAAGAAATGCGGAAGCAGATGGAAGGCGACAACATCCAGCGTCGGCAGAAGGCCCGCGAGGCCCGAGCTGACGAAGGGGTGCCGGCGAGCCAGGCGCAAGTCACGCTGGGAGCATCGAAGGGGCGGGAGCACCTTCCGCACAAGGCGGACGAGGAAGAGCGGCAGCAGACCCAACGGGGTAAGCAGCGCTCCGACGTCGACAGAGGGCCGAAGAAGCGATAGGCCGAACGAGAGAGCGGCGCAAACAGGAGCAGCGCCAGCCGGACGAGGACTCATCGGACATTGGTGTGAGATGCCTAATCTGCGCTCGGCCTCGTCGGGCGCGGTATTCCTCGGGCAGCTCGCAGTCGGGGCGGCCGCGGCCCCGGCCAGCAAGGAACACAGGCTTGTGCTTCGACCAAGTCGTGGCGAGGTCCGCGCCGGCTCCGGCGTACGCGTGGTCTATGACTCTGGATCGGGCGAGGTCAGCAGTCGCCTCGGTTACTGCGGGAAGCTCGGGGTAATCCGCGTGCTGGAGCCGGGGGTGGCGATGCCGAGATCATTGGCCGAGCAGGTTGTCGTCGTCGTCGGCGCATCGAGCGGGATCGGCCGGGCCAGCGCACTCGCCTTCGCGCGACGCGGCGCCATGGTGGTTTGTGCCGCGCGGGGTGTGCGCGCCCTGGATACTGTCGTCGAGGAGATCACCGGCGCAGGTGGCGATGCGATCGCGGTGCCGACCGATGTCGCTGACGCTGCCGCGGTTCGCGCGCTCGCGACGAGGGCCGAGGACCGGTTCGGCAGGATCGACACCTGGGTCAACGTGGCCGCGGTGAGCGTGTTCGGGCGGGTCGAGGACATCACCGGCGACGAGTTCGACCGGGTGATGCGAGTCAACTTCCTCGGTCATGTGCACGGGGTGCATGCGGCTCTGCCGGCCCTGCGTCGCGCGGGCGACGGCGGGATCATCGGTGTGTCGTCGGTGGAGGGGCTGCGCTCGTTCCCGCTGCAAGCGCCGTACGCGGCCAGCAAGTGTGCGTTGCGGGCGCTCTACGACGCGCTGCGTATGGAGCTCGCTCAGGAAGGCGCCCCGATCGCGGTGAGCACGATCCTGCCGGCCGCGATCGACACGCCGTTCTTCGAGCACGCTCGGAGCAAGTTGGGAGCGATGCCGAAGCCGCCGCCGCCGGTCTACGCCCCGGAGATCGTCGCCGATGCCATCGTGTACACCGCTGTGCGCCCGCGCCGCGAGGTGGTCATCGGTGACGCAGCGCTCGGTCTCGTCGCAGCTCAGCAGCTCTCGCCGGCGATGACCGATGTGTTCATGTCGATCCCGGTGTTCGGAGTGGCGAGGCCGGAGGCCGATCGGCCGGACAACGGGAGGGACAACCTCGACGCGCCGATGGACGGGCCGGGGCAGGTGCATGGGAGTTACGGCGGACCCACACTGAGCCACAGCCCGCTCACCGAGCTGCTGCAGCATCTCCCGAGCCCGGCCGAGGCCGTCAGCGGTGCGGCTCGCGCGCTGCGACGTGTACTCCCCACGTCAGACCGCTGAGGAGTTTGTGCGCGCGACGCGTGCTTCGCCGGTGGGCCCCGTGCCGCGGTCGGCGCCCGCGTGGACGCTGACGGTCACCTTGCCCCCGGTCGTTCAGGTTCCGCCGGAGGTGATCGGTACCCGCTTCTGCGTCGGTGGTCGCCAGTCGAGCATGAGCAGGGTGGCATCGTCCTGGATACGGCCGTCCTGGTAGTCGAGGACTGCGTGTGAGAGCCGCCGGAGCGTCTCCGGGATGGGCAGGGCGGCTGCGGAGCTGCGTTCTGCGAACTCGATCAGCCGGGATGTCCCGAACTCGCGGCCCTCGGCGTTGCGGGCCTCGGTGATTCCGTCGGTGTAGAGCAGGAGTCTGTCGCCCGGTTGCAGGTGTTCCTCGCCGAGGGCGACCTCGGGGCCGCCGATGACTCCCAACGGCACGCGGGGGCCGTTCTGCAGAGCCTTGACGGTCTTGTTGCCGCGCAGGAGGAGTGGCGGTGGGTGTCCGGCGATCAGGTAGGTGAGCAGGCCGCTGTCGGTGTCGAGCCAGGCCAGGACCGCTGCGACGAAACGGTAGTCGGCCCGCCGGTTCTCCGCGATCTCGCTGTCGGCGAAACGGGCGAGCGCGTTGAGGTCGTGCTCGCCGCTGCGGCGGGCATTGCGGATCGCGGCGAGCGCGACTGACGTGGTGAGGCCGGACTGCATGTCGTGTCCGACCGCATCGAAGATCGCGACGAACGCCTTGCCCTGGTCGATCGCGTAGTCGAACGCGTCGCCGCCCACTCGCGCGTGAGGCTCGAGGATGGCGCTGACGACGAGGTCCCGCGAGGCGAAGGTGAGCGGCGGCAGCAGTTGCCAGAGCAACTCGGCTGCGGTGGTCATCCCGTCGGCGCGGCGGGCTCGGTGCAGACGGTCCCCGTAGGCGAACTTGGTCGCCAGGACATGTCCCAGCAGGCCGCCGAGCAGCGAGCACCGCTGCTGCAGGTCGAGGTCGCGCGCGTCGATGTCCGGGGGGAGGCTCAGCCGGAGCACGCCGAGCCGTTCGGTGCCGTTGACCACGGGCACCCAGAGGGCATCGCCGTCGTGACCAGAGGCAGGCGAAATCATCACCTGAACCAACTGGAACGCCCGGCCGGGCAGAGTGCCGTCGATGCTGACCACGCTGCCGGTGGCGCTGATCGGCGTGAGGATGCGCTGGGCCCGGTCGGCGAGGTAGAGCTCAGCGCTCATCCCGAGCCGCGCGACCGCATCATCCACGACGCGGGGGAGATCGAGACCGGACGCACTGTGCGTGGCACCGACGAGAGCCGACACAATCTCCCACCACGTGTCTGCCTCGTTCATCCACCGATCTCAGCACGATCGATCCACGAATGGAACGCCTGCCGCCCCGCGTCCGCCGCGCGAGGAGCGGGAAGCTCTCACCCCTCCTCGTTGGCCGGATCGTACTCCAACCTCACAGCCTCCTCGCTGGGTGAAGCGCGTTCCGCCCTCCTGGCGAGGTCGGGGTCGCTCGGTCCGCCCGTGCTGGTTTCGCCGGCCTCCTGCTGGGCATCGTCCGGTTCGTGGCTCGAACGCACGCGGCGTTGCACGGCAGCACGACGGTGACGCGGGAGACTCGACCATGCAGCAGGGGCGAGGGTGTGTCCGAACGCATGCGTCCGGGTAGAGGGATAGGGCGGACACAGGTGCGATCAGTGGCGGGCCGGTGCGACTGCTGCACATACACACCTGTCACGCGAGCGCGTCCGTCCCGTCCAGGGCAGCGCGAGACGCGGCAGACAGGTGAAAGGGAGTGGTGTTGAAGGGTGGAATGACGAGGCGACAGGGTCTCGATCAGGAGCAGTTGTGGGAGTCGCTTCCGGCGGTTCTGAGCGCGATCGGACGGGTCGATCGGGTCGAGCTGAAGGCGATCGTGGACGGCGACCTGGAAACTGCCATGTCGGTGCTCGGCACGAAGGTCGGTCGGCCGCGAATGCGTCACGTCTACTACTTCGACACCCCCGATCTGGCGCTGCATCGGCGCGGTGTCATCGTGCGGGCGCGGGTCACCGACATCCGTGGCGAGGATGTCACCGTGAAGGTTCGCCACCCGGCTCCGGAAAGGCTTCGCTGCCCGAACGGTTTGGCTGTCGAGCTGCATGCTTTGCCACTGGAAACGGCATGGTCGGCTTCCAGGAGGCGGCGGCTGCGCTCGGGAACGATTGAGCGCGCGCTTGTGCGGCGCCGGCCCGTTCGGCACCTGCTCGGGAAGCGGCAGCGTGCGCTCCTGGCCTCCCTCGCTGGAGACGAGATCGACGTCGACAATCTGCTCGTTCTCGGACCGGTGCAGGTCGTGCGGCTGAGGTCAGGATCTGCCAAGGAACGCATCGGGGTCGAAGGGTGGGTCCTGCCTGACGGCTCACGGATCGTCGAGGTGTCCGCCAAGTGCCACCCGGCGCGCTCTTGTTCGGCGGCTGCCCGATTCCGCGATCTCATCCGTGCCCACGGCATCGACGTGGCGGGCCAGCAGAGCACCAAGACGCGGATCTCGGTGGAGCGGCTCGTGCGCGCGGACCGGTCGCGTACAGCCGACGTGGAACCGTCGAGCACGACCATGTCGTTGGGGGGATCGATGTCGCCGGTTACCTGGCGGTAGGCGCCGTCGGCACCGCCAGGTTCAATCCAGCCGAGCTGCGGTGGGCCATCGCCGAGGAAGTCGGGTCAGTTTCTCGACAGACTCGTGCGAGGCCTCGCCGAGGCGAGGATCCGGGGGCGGTGCCAGCCCATGTCCGCCCATCACCATGCGAGGACTGTGGGTAGTCTGGGTCGTGCGGTGAGCCCGTGCGTGCGCAGCGAGCTGTTGTGGTGCGCTCCACCGATCCCGGTCAGTCCCAGCCGTGGGCGTCGCGCTTGGCCTCGATCGGGTCCTCGCCGTGCTCGACACGCCGCAGCGCCTCGCGAAGTTGCTGCTCGTCCATCTTCGAGTTGCCTCGGATCCCGGCGTCGTGAGCGCGCTGCCGTAGCTCACGCAGGTCCTCGTCGCTCATCGTTCCTCCTGTTGGTCAGCGCAGGGTGCCGCCCGGTGTTCCCGGGCCCTCCGGTTGCTGAGGCACCGCATCGGCGACCTCGTCGACGCTGCCGTAGCGGCCCTCCGGCACGGCGCGCAGCGCCTGAAGCGTCTCCTCGTCTGCGCCGCGGGTAGTCGCGAAGTCCAGTAGGGCGGTCCGTGCGGCCGGGAAGTCCGCACCCTGCAACGCCTTCTTGACCCGTGCGTCGTCTCGGCTGGTCATGTTGTACTCCTCCTCCAGTTGCGCATGCCCCGTGTGCCCGGGGGAGGCCGGACCAAACAGGGCGCGGGAGCACGGCCGCATCTGCTCGATGCGAGACGTCGTGATGTCAGGGCTGCTGTCGCATGAAGCGGCGGCGTCCCTGTTCGCGGGTGCTGTAAGCCGCGCGACGGACGGTCTCGTCGTTCTCCAGGCCGGAACCGACGGCTCCGGCGATCGTTCCCAGGACGGTTGCCATGAGCGCGACTCGGAGGTAGCTGGTCAAGTCGACCGGGTGGCCGAGGACCTCGGCCATGTAGTGCGGGGGGATGATCAGGCCTGCTGCGATGATGTTGATGGCGAAGAGGGCGAGGGAGAAGACCAGCACACCGTTCGCGATGGTCAGAACTGTGGCGGTGTTGACGAGCCGGCCCAGGGTTTTGCGCTGCGGACGCTGTTCCCACAGGCTGTGGCCGACGATGAGCCAGACAGCCAATACTGCGATCCCCCCGACCGTGGCCGCGGTCAATCGCCAAGGCTCGAGTACGTTCGCCATCACCCAGATGACCGAGTAGAGGATGCCGAAGGCACTGCCGGCGACCGCGCCAGCGAGGGCTGTCGAAAGCCCGAGAATCAGTTGCCAGGGCCGATTGGCCCGGACGATGCCTGCCAGTAGGCGGAGCCGGCCGCGTCGCGCTGGCATGACCATCTCGAGATCGATATCTCGATCGGTGGGTGTCGCTCGGCGCGTCAGGCGGGATGCCGCGGAGCGTCGCCGGGCGAGGGACAGCATGGATGCGTCCGATCTCTCCTCGTTGGGCAGGGTGGTGAGTTCATCGATCAGCGTGATGGCCAAGTCGCGGGCGCGCCGGCGCAGCCGGATTCCGCCCAGCGCCGGCAACGAGATCAACGCCACTCGATCGTGGAGGTTGATCATGGCGACGGTGGTGCCGCTCGGTCTCTGGATCGGCATGTCGGTGAGGCACAGGGCGATGTCCCAGTGTTTGCCCTCGGCGCGCATGCGCGCTTTGTCGATGATCCGCTCGTGTCGAGTGGACGCCTCGAACGGATCGTCGGCGGTCTCGACCGTCCAGTCGACGTCGCGGCTGAGATGTGTGGACAGGTCATTCGGAAGGACGTCGGCGAGATGCCCGGCGATTTGCTCGGGAAGATCGGGATCGGCGAGTAGTCCGATGACGATCTTCGCGCTGGGCCGGACGAGCAGCGGACCCGTTGCGGCACGCGTAGGCGGAGGTCGCACCGCCCCGAGTACCCGACATCGATACGGAGAAACGCGGCACCAGCACTGGCCGGGCCTGGCAAAGGGGGACCGGGTCGGTCACGCCGGCGGACTTCGCTCGACGGCGAGTTGTGACGGTGGGTCCCCGAGGACCTGTCGCTCCACGTCGCCCGGTTACCGGTCGCGGCCCCCGGGATCAGCACGTGGATGTGTCCACTTGTCGCGTACTGCGCAGGTCAGGTCCATGTGACGGCGTCGGTGCGCCGCTGGGCGAGGAAGAGGTCCAGCTCTTCGAGCGTGAGCGGGGCAGGCGGGGTGATCCGCGGCAGGTCCGCGAGCTCGCGGTGGAACCGCCCGAAGCTGCCGAAATCGCGCGGGTGGCGACAAGGGTCGACCCCAAGGAAAGCGCCGTGCCGTCGGGCCCGGGCGAGCAGCTCGCGCCAGCGTTCTGCCGGAGCGACCCCGACACCCTCGGTCCCGTGCTGGAACAGCGTCAGCAGGATCTCCTCGTAGGGGTCGGCACCGTCGAGGTAGCGCTCCAGCCCGTCGGCAGAGGCCTCCACGGCGAAGTCCGACCAGTACGGCACGGATCCGGTCGCGATGACGAGGTGGGGATCGAGCAGTGCGAAGGACTCGACGAGCAACCGGTCCGCCACCAGGCCGCGACGGCGGTACCACCAGCGGTACAGATCGGCGACCAGCGGGCTCAGGGATTCCGGTTCGTCGAAGGTGACGCGGCGCAGCCGCCAGCCTTGCTCGTCTGCGACCTCGCGCAAGTCGTTCCAGAGTGCGTTGTCGAACCCCCACTCCGCCTCCGGCGCGTCGTCGTCGGCAGGCGGTGGATCCCAGCTGCGGCGTGCTGATCCGTAGCGGCGCAGGTAGTCGGCCACGCGCGCGCTGCCGGTGTGGAACTCTTCCGCCGGCATCCCGCCCAGTGCGCCGAACTGGAACACGTGCCGGTCGCCGAGGCGGGTGACGGGCCAGCGCAGGCGGCAGTCCGCGACCAGCAGAGACGCCCCGCGGGGTAGCGACTCGGTGAGGAAGTCGGTGAAGGCGGGGCCGAGGCGGCGGCGCTTGAGGCGGAAGTAGGTCATGCGGGCCAGCGACAACCGGTCCTGGTTCGGGTCGTGCATGTGGTGCAGTGCGATGTCCGGGTTCGCGTCCAGCAGCATCCGCCCGGGTCCGACGCCCGCTTCGAGGCCGTGGCGGGGGTCGTCCGGATCGACCTGCGGCTGGGCCACCGGAAGCAGGAACGTCTGCGGGAGGAACGGGGCCCCAAGTGCCGCGGCCAGGTGCGCGAGTGCCCCATTGGATGACCCGATGAACGCGGCGGGGAACTGCCGCCGCGGGTACTGCGCCACCATCCAGCGCGCGAGTGCCTCGGCGCTGACCGTGTGCAGCTCGTCCGGCGGCGCCGCCTCGCTCCCGCTGCCGATCCGATACGCCTGCTCGCGCAGCGCGACGGGCAGTGCGTTGACGGCCAGGACGAGCCGTTCCACCAGCGGCGCCAGCGGTCGCGGGACCACGCCGAGGGCGGGCAGGTCCTCGCCCCGCAAGGCGGCTGCGGTCCCGCGCAGGAAGGTCGTCGCGGAGTCGAACTGCGCGATGCTCGCGTCCGCCGGCCGCGTGCCGGGCGCGTCCGGTCCCGGGGGCGGGCCGCCCAGGAACGGCCGGATCGCCGTTGTGAGCGGACCGGGAGCGGAGTAGTTCAGCGTGTGTCCGTGGCGCGGCACGACGGCGAGCCTCCCGTCCGGCAGGTCCGCGACCACCTCCTCGGCCCAGCGTTGCGGCACCACTGCGTCGCGGCTGCCGCGGACGACGAGCACCGGGCTCGTGACCGCGGGCAGATCGTCCTCCAGGCGGTGCGCGAGGGCGTGGCGGGCGGTCGCTGCCACCCGTCCCAACCCGCAGGCGGCGTAGTCCCGCGCGATGACGGCGGCCAGACCGGGTCGTTCGTGCACCGCGGTCCGCAGCAGACGCCCGGCCGACACGAGCGGGCCGCGCCCACGTCGGTCGAACGTCGGGCCGACGAGCACTGCCCGGTCGATCGCGTGCGGCGAGCGGACCATCGCCGATGCCGCCACCTGGCAGCCGATTGAGTTCGCGACCACTGCCGGGGTGCTCAAGCCAGCAGCGTCGATCCACCCCAGCAGGGCGTCAGCCAGGCCGGGTACGTCCAGCGCCACGGGTGCGGGCTCGCTGTGGCCGAAGCCGGGCAGGTCGACCGCGTGCACCCGGAAGTGCGGTGCCAGTTCCCGGGCGAGCGGGAGCATGTAGCGGCTCGACACGCCCAGCCCGTGCACCAGCACGACGGGCGCCCCGTCCAGCCGACCTCCGACCCTGGCGTGCACCCGCCGCCCGTACACCCAGGCCCAGGAGCTGGAGAACCCCTGCCACGCTCGGGGCCGTCCGGTTCGCTCGAGCACCGTCGTCACCGGCGACGCCCGCCCGCGGTCGGCGATCATGTCACCTCGCGTGCGAGCTGACGCACTGGTGCGCTCCACGAGTCCGGGGCGCCCCACAGGAAGGTGTGGGCTCCGGGCAGCTCCTGGTAGCGGCCCGACGGCGTCGCTACGGCCAGTCCGCGAGCCCACTCCGCAGTGGTCAGCCGGTCGTCCGCGCCGCGGAGCACGAGCAGCGGAACTGCCAGCGCGGAGACGGGCTCCTCGATGTGGTCGCGCAGGTGAACCCGCACGAGGTGCAGCAGCCCGCGCACGCCGGCCCGCCGCCATTCCCGCAGGTGCAAGCCGGTGAGGCCCGGTGGTTCGTGCCGTCCGTCGAGGCGCCAGCGCAGCAGCATCCGAGGCAGCGGCCGGGCGATCGGGGCGACCGTGGGGCTTGCCAGCACCACGGCGACGACCCGCCCGACGCCGAGGTTCTGGGCCAGGACCGCTGCCCGCGCGGCGACCTGAGTTCCGCTCGAATGCCCGGCGAGCACGACCGGCCCGAGGTCTGCGGCCTCGAGCCACTCGGCCACCGCCCCCGCGTATCCGGGCACGTCGAGCTTGCGAGTGGGCTCTCCGCTGCCGGCGAAACCGGGAAGCTCGACCAGGTGCGCCCGCGTCCACCGGCCCAGCTCGGCGACCGCAGGCATCAGGTAGTCGGCCACGGCCATGCCCTGTACCAGCACGACCTCGGGCACGCCACGGACGGGCTCGCCCACCGAGCGGCTGCGGATCCGGCCGGCGGACGTGTCGCGGTGCCGCTCCAGGGCGTCCGGTAGCAGCGGGCCGTCGTCCGTCACTCGAACCACTCCTCGACCTGCTGCTGACGTCCACCACCCACCGCCGACCACGCTACTGCTCCGGCCGGTCATTAGCCTCTCGGCAAGCAGGACACGACCGCTACTCGTCGGCGGCATCCTCGTTACTGTCGGCATCGACCTGCGGGAAGGTGGTTCCATGGGGGTCGGTGCCCTGCTGCCATCGATTCACGGAGCCGTCCGCCTCCAGCGGGACCTGAGGGCTTTCGGCATGCGACTCGGCTACCCGCGGGGTTCCTCGAACATCCGGGCTCCGCCGATGCGGTTGGTCGCCGGGGCTGAGACCAGGAGGGCGAGAGTGGACCGCGAACCGTTGCCGAACGTGCTCTTCGCCGCGAAGGCGGACTCGGACGAGCTCATCCATCTCCTGAGAGCTCCGGCTCATGCGGTGGCAGAGCCGCACGCGTTCACGACCGCGTGCCATCGAACCGTCGTCGAGATCTATCGAGAACCGCGCCCGGTCACGTGCGGGCCGTGCTCCCGGATGACCGGGGTGACATCGGTCGAGGACTTCCCTCCCGAACATGCGTTGTGACTGCGGCGCGGCCGAGGCGGACACCAAGGCGGGCCGAAGCGTGAGCACGTCGTCCACGGCCAGGGCACGACGCGGGCAAGTTGTGCCGCGCACCGCGTCACTCCAGCCTTCTTCAGTAGGGAGCAAGCAGGCTTCGCCGTCGACGACGTCCGGCACGCATCCTGCGATCGAGAAGCCGAGCTCGCGTAGAGCCGGCCGGTCGGGTTGGACTGGAGAACCGAGGTGAACAGCATCGCGTCGTAGCCGCGCTCGCGCCGGCCTGCTCTTCATCCGGCTCCGTTCGGCCGAAATCCAGCCTGGCGCAACGGGGCAGGTGGGGGTTTCAATCGGCCCGGAGGTCGCTGCTTCGGCGCCCGCATCCGCGTCGCCTCTACCGGTCGCGGGCCTTGCGGGTCTCGCGGGCGTTGGCCTTCTCGATCCCCTCGACGAGGTCGGCCTTGTGCATGTCCTCCGGGTGCTCGACGCCCAGCTGTCCTGCAACCTTGTCGAGGTGGCCCTTGGACGCGTTGGCATCCACTCCGGATGCGGTGTCGTCGTCACCACGGCGGGCCTGGGGTGCGCCCTGTTCCGCCTGCGGATCGGAAGGCCCCTTGGCGTCCTTGGGCTCCCAGTGGTCGCCCACCTTTTCGTGGGTGTGCTTCAAGGAGGCGAACGCGGCCCGGTGGGTGCGTTCGCCGTTGCCGTAGGTCTCCTCGGCCGACTCGAGCGTCTTCTTGTAGGTGCGAATGGCCTTGTCGTCGGAACGGGCGAGCGTCGACGGCACGTCGTCGCGCATCTGTTCGGCCTGCTCGTGCTTGTCAGGCATCTCCCACCTCAATCATGAGCGTGTCTTCCTCGGGAAGCCCGGCCGGCCGCGCGCGTCGAGTCGTGAGGGCGACCGGGCGTCGGCGGAAGCGACGAGTAGAGGTACTCCGCGCCGCCGCGGTCAGCGGCCGAACCGGCCCACCAGCGTCCCGCGGGCGAACTCGTGCCCACCGGCGGCGGCGTGGACGTCGGCCACGGTGGCATCTTCGCCCAGGTGCAGTGGCTGGTCGAGAACCAGCAGCCGGAACCGGTACCGGTGCGGGTCGTCGCCGATCGGGGGGTGCGGGCCGCTCCAGCCGAGCCCGCCGTCGTCGTTCCGGCCGGGGATCGCGCCGTCGGGCAGCCGGTCCTCGCCGAGCCCGCTCGTGGACGCGGGTATGCCGGTGACGACCCAGTGGACGAAGTCGTTCGCGTCGATGTCCTCGCAGTACAGCGCGAACTCGGCGACGCCATCGGGCACCTGCGCCCATTCCAGCGGCGGCGGGATGTCCCCGCCTGCCTGCGCGTACTGCTCGGGGATCAGGGTGTGGTCGGAGAACGCCGTGCTGCGCAGGACGACACCGCTCGGTGCCGCCTGCGGATCGTCCAGTCCGGGATCGCCGCGACTGTCGCCGCCGCGCCCAGTCGGGCCCGCGGCACGTGCGGGGTCGCCGAGCGGGACGGGTGGGTTGTCGCGCTGGAGCTCGGCGTTGGCGGCGTCGTCCGCGTGCTGGTCGGGAACGCCGGAGTTGTCGTACTGCGCCCGCAACCTGGTGCGCTCGACGTCGTAGCGGTGGCTTCCGGGCTCGGGCATGAACGCCTCCTCTCAGGACGTTCTGGGTGTACCCGGGCACGGCTGGTGCAATCGGACCTCCGGTCGCGTCGGCGATCGTGAGCGTGGTTTCCCGCCGCTGCCCACCGGTGGCGAGGTGCAGATCGGGAGGCTGCGCTCGAGCTGGTGTTCAGTGTCGCGTTCGGGTGACGCTGTCGCGGCTGGCCAGCCTGCTGCTGCGGTCGCCGGTGCTCGGCCTGGAGGAGGTCGCCGGGCTGCCCGGCGACGCGGGACTGGATGCGGCGCAGCGCGCGCCGGCGGCACTGCGTGACGACGGATTCGTGTGGTGGGCGACGCCGCGGGTAGCCCCACGCGAACATGCTCGCGATCGAAGGGAAGTCCTGATGGCTTCGACGGTGGCTCAGATCATGGCCCGTGATCCGGAGTCCGTCACGGCGGACGCGACGGTCGGCGATGCCGCCCAGCGCATGCGTGACGCCGATACCGGGGATGTGGTGGTGCTCGACAGCGACCGGCTGGTCGGGATCCTGACCGACCGGGACATCGCGGTGCGGGTCGTCGCCGAGGGCAGGGCTGCCTCGACCGGGGTGCGGGAGGTCTGCAGCGGGCAGGACCTCACCACGGTCACGCCCGACACCTCGATCGATGCGGCGGCGCAGCTGATGCGCGAGAAGGCGGTCCGGCGGCTGCCGGTCGTCGAGGGCGACCACGTCGTGGGGGTGGTCAGCATCGGCGACCTCGCCATCGAACGCGACGAGAGGTCCGCGCTTGCCGATATCAGCGCGACGGAGGCGAACCGCTGAGACCCGGCGACGCCGGGCCGGCGCTCGGGCAACTTCTCATCGCGGCCGCGGCGGCAAGTGGTGACGCGGTGCCACCGCCATCGTCGGCGATCGCTCAGCCCGGTTGGAGGGTACGACCCGTTGGTGCGGTGGTAGGTAACGTCGAGGCGCGGGGCGTCGCTCCTGCTCGCGCAGCTGGACAAGCGTCGATCAGCAGCGCTTGCGTGTGTTGAATCGACGCGTAGCGTCAGGCTTCGTGAGCCACGAGGATCGTGGCACTGCTGGCGGTGCCCAGCCGCCGGTTGTGTCGAGCACACACGTCGGAGATGCCGTCGTGGTGTCGCTGACCGGTGTTGTCGACATGCTGACCGCGCCAAGGCTGCTTCCCGCGGTGGACGACTGCGTGACCGACGGCCGATGCACGCTGCTGGCGGTGGACCTGCGCCAGGTGACGTTTCTGGCTTCGGCCGGGCTGGTGGCGTTGATGGATGTGCGGGAGTTCGCCGAGGGGCGCGGGCTGCCGTTCCGGGTGGTGACGGGGGACAACCGTCGTGTGCTGCGTCCGTTCGAGATCACAGGGATTGGACGTGCGGTGACCGTCTGCGGCAGCATGAGCGAGGCGCTGTCTGCGCCCGGCAGGTCAGGGAGCTGACACGACGACCCGCTCGTTGTTCTGTTCGGCTGCTCTACTCGTGCGACCGATATCTGAGCGCGCCCGCCTTGCGCGTGCGCAGGAGTCGACGTGTTGTGGTTGGAACCTTCGCCGTGCTCGTCGCGCTGCTCGCCTATCGTTCCGCCTGCGTCAGGATTTCAGCCTCGACGAGACACGTGCTGCCAGCGGCGCGTGCTGCGGTGCAGTTGCACCGTGTCCGCATGCGCTCCAGGATCTCGGTGTCGCCGATGGGAAGTGCGACCCGCAGGTGCTGGCACGCCGCGACTTCGGGAAGATCCAGTACGGCATCGACGAGACGGCTCCGGGTGCCGCACGGCACGTGGCCAGACTCGACGTGCAGGCATGCCCAGGCAGTCGATGCATCGATGACGGTGATCCGCGCGGTCGCCAGCGGGCGCCCGTCCTCGCCGTCGATCGTGACCTCGCGCTCTGGACGATCTCTCATCGGTGCTCTCCCTGAGGACGGGGAGGTCGAGTGCAGCTCGGCATGGCGAAACGTGGATCACGAGCCCTGACAGCGGCATCGTCGCCCAGCTCATCAAGGTCGTCATGGCCACCTTTCGGCAGCCGTTTCCGCCTGTCAATCACACCATGGTGGAACTCCCCCTGCCGTCGCGAGGAGACCAGATCCCGGCGGAACGTGTACCCGTCGCAAGGCGGGTACCCGACGGACATGCAGCAGCACGAGATCGCAGCAGCAGTTGCCGCGACTGCCGGGATCGCCGACCACCAGGACGCCGAGCGCGCCGTGCGTTCGACCGTGCAGGTGCTCGGTGCCCGGCTCGCCGGCGGGCAGACTCGCAACCTCGCCGCCCAGTTGCCCACCGAGCTCGCCTCCGCGTTGCCGTCCGAGGGGCCGGGGGAGCGGTTCGGGGTGGAGGAGTTCTACCGCCGGGTGGCTGAGGTCGAAGGGGGGAGCTGCACCGAGCAGCAGGCCAGGCAGCATGCGAGGGCCACCTTCGCCGCATTCAAGGCCGGCCTGACCGGGCACGAGTTCGACAACCTCGCCGCGCAGCTGCCCGCGGACTACGCGGATCTCCTGGGCACCGAGTCGGTCCAGCACCACTGACCCGGCCCTCGCGAGCGGGACCAATTCGGCCACCCGACTCGCCACCGGCGCGATGACGGTCGCGGCAGCGCGGTGGCCGCTGAGATCGCCGAGTGGAGGAGCCCTCCCGGGGATGCCGTCAGAAGTGCGGTCGCTCGGCGCGCCGCATCCGGCGGCGGACGACGAGGATGAGCACGAGCACCGCGACGACGAGCCAGAGCGGCGCCCTCCCGGGAGCTGCCGCGTCGGCCTCGGGCCGGCTCTCGTACTGCAGTTCGATGCCGGGATAGGCGGCGACGGCGCTGTCGCGGGCCTCGGTGACTGACTCGTAGGCCCGGTGCCCGGTCAGGGTGACCTCGCTCTCGTGGGCCCGCCCGGGATCGACGTAGCACCATCGCCACAGCCCGTCGGGCTGGCGCCAGATCCGGACGTGCGGGCCCGGCTGCGCCTCCGGTTGCGTCATCATCGTGCGGCC
This sequence comes from Pseudonocardia sp. MH-G8, assembly GCF_002262885.1. Lineage (GTDB taxonomy): Bacteria > Actinomycetota > Actinomycetes > Mycobacteriales > Pseudonocardiaceae > Pseudonocardia. The sequence goes on from NZ_NKYF01000026.1 coordinate 37,500, forward strand.
TCCCGATCGGCGCGCTGCTGCGGCGGGGCCGGCTCCTGGAGTGCATCGTCATCGGGCGGCTCCTGCTGCGGTCGACGCCGTCGGCCCATCGCCGCGGTGAGGTCGGACCAGGCGAGGTGCATCACGCCCGGCGCGCCGCTGTCGCGCAGCGCGCGGGCGAGGACATACACCACCGCGCCGACGACGAACGGCACCACGAGGACGGCGCCCCGGAGCACGGCGACCACGTCGCCCACCGGCACGTCGAGCCGCTTCGCGATGATGTCGCCCGCACCGCCGAGCAGGAGCAGCCCGTAGAACGCCAGCCCCCAGCCGCCGATGGCCGTGCGGACGGGCCAGTCCCGCGGCCGACCTGCGACGTGGTGCGCGCCCCGGTCCCCGGTGACCCACTTCTCGAGCAGTGGCCACGCGTAGAGCACGACGAATGTGATGCCGGGAACGACCACCGCGGGGAGGAACACGCTGGGGACCAGGTAGCCGAACACCGTGAACTCCACGGGCGGGAAGAGCCGCAGTGCGCCGTCGACCCAGCCGACGTACCAGTCCGGTTGCGCCGGGGACGTGACGGCCGCGGGGTCGAAGGCACCCCAGACCCACACGGGGTTGATCTGGGCGAGCCCGCCGAGTGCGAAGATCACGGCCGCGACGGCGAACAGCAAACCGAGGGATCGGAAGGCGTACGTCGGCCACATCCGGGAGCCGACCACGTTGCGGTCGCTGCGGCCGCGGCCCGCGAAGTGGGTGTGTTTCTGACGGACCAGGATCGCCAGGTGGACGCTGATGAGCACCGCGATGAGGGCGGGGACGAGCAGGATGTGCGCGGCGTACATGCGCGGGATGAGCTGGTTGCCGGGGAACTCGCCGCCGAACAGCAGGAACGCAACCCATGCTCCGACCACCGGTAGCGAGAGCACCACGGAGTAGGCGATGCGCAGGCCGGTACCGGAGAGCAGGTCGTCGGGCAGCGAGTAGCCCAGGAAACCGTTGAGGATCGCGAGCAGGAGCAGGGTCAGCCCGACGATCCAGTTGAGCTCCCGCGGCTTGCGGAACACGCCGGTGAAGAAGATCCGGCACAGGTGCAGGACGATCGCGGCGACGAAGACGAGCGCGGCCCAGTGGTGGGCCTGGCGCATGAGCAGGCCTGCGGGGACGTCCCAGCTGAGCTCGACGCTCGACGCGTAGGCCGCGGACACCTCCTGGCCCTGCAGCGGTGCGTAGCTGCCGGTGTAGTGGCGTTCGGCGGTGGTCGGCTCGAAGAACAGGGTGAGGAACACCCCCGTCCCGACCAACAGCATGAACGAGTAGAGCGCGATCTCCCCGAGCATGAACGACCAGTGGTCGGGGAAGACCTTCGCCAGTGCGCTGCGTCCGAGCCGGGACACGCGCAGCCGCTCGTCCAGTAGGCGGACGACCCAGCGGGTGATCATGGGCGGCTCCAGTAGCCGGGCCCGACGGGCGCGGCGAAGCCGCCGCGCGCCACCAGGGCACCGTCGGGCCCGAGGCCGATCGGCAGCTGCGGCAGCGGCCGCGCGGCGGGGCCGGCGATCGGGACCGCGCCGTCGAGCACCGTGAACACCGACTGGTGGCACGGGCAGAACAGCTGAGCGAGGGTCTGCGCGTAGAGCCCGACGGGGCAGCCGGCGTGCGTGCACAGCTTCGAGTAGGCGATCAGGCCGTCGACCGTCCAATCCGCGCGGTCGGGCGGCAGCTGCAGGTCCTGCGGGGCCACCCGGATCAGCACCGCGGGCGCGTCCGCCGCCTCCTCGTGCCCTTCGGGGAACACCGTGAGGATGGTGCCGACGTCGAGGTCCTCGGGCCGCACCCGTTGCCCGTCCGCGGTGACGACCCGGCTGCCGTCGCGCCAGGGCGTGCGGGCGAGGGCGGGGCCCGGCGTTGGGCCGGTGGGCAGCAGCGACCGGACCGGGAAGAGCAGGGCGGCGCCGAGGCTGGCCAGCGCGACGGCCAGCATCCCGCGCACCATGCGCCCCCGGCTCAGCGGCGCAGGCGAGAGCGCCGTCCGGAACGCGCGCTCCTGTGAGGGGGGCGACGGCAACGGCTCGCGCTCCTCGACGTGCTGTTCCTGCGGCGTGAGGTGCAGCGCCCACGCGGCGAAGGCGTAGGCGAGCGCCGCGAACGCGACGGCCAGTGCGATGCCCAGGACCTGCGTCCCGGCGTCGAGGACGTAACCGACGGCGAACCCGGCGGCGGCGAGCGTCGTCACCGCGAGCGCGATGGTGATGCGCCGCTCGCCCCGGGCCACGTCCTTCGGTTCCGTCACGGGGCCTTCCTCCCGAGCAGGCGGATGACGATCAGCAGCAGCGGGATCGCCACGAAGAACGCGACGAAACCCTCGGCGACCGGTCCGATGCGCTCCAGGGCGGCTCCGCCGCGGTTCTGCTCGGTGCCCAGCTGCTGCACGTAGGCGACGAGGTCGTCGAGCTCCCGGTCGTCGACCACGTGCTGCGAGAACTGCGGCATCTGCCCGGGCCCGACGCGAACGGCCTCGGCGACCTGGGTCGGCGAGGCCGCGAACAGGTCAGGCGCGTGCCGGCCACCCGGCAGGACGGATCCGGTGCCGGTGGAGGAGTGGCAGGACGCGCAGTTGCGCACGTACGGATCCCGCCCGGAGACCGGGTCACCGGGCCCCAGCTGCGGCACGGGCGGCCCGCCGCCGAGGCTCCCGACGTAACCGACGAGCGCGTCGATCTCGGCGGGGGAGAACGCCGGCTCGCCGCGCTGCGGGTCGGCCTGCTCGGACGCGAGCGGCATCCGTCCCGTGCCGAGCTGGAAGTCAGCACTCGCCTCGCCGACCCCGACGAGGCTCGGTCCGTACTGGCTGCCGGCGCCGTCCTGCCCGTGGCACCAGGCGCAGTTGCGCAGGAACAGCTCGCGGCCGGGATCGGCGGGGGGCTGCGCCGCCACGACCGGAGGGCTGTCCGCCGCCGCGGTGCCGCGGGTGCCGAGCTGGACGAGCGCGGCACCGGTCAGCACGGCGGCGAGCAGGAGGAGGGCGGCCAGGGAGCGTGGTGTGCGGGCAGCCATCGACTACTCCAGCGTGAACAGGTAGGCGGCGATGTCCCGGGCGTCCGCCGGCGTCACGTCGAGGTCGGGCATGGCTGTGCCCGGCTCGACCCCCTGCGGGTCGCGGATCCAGCGCTGCAGGTTCGGACCGGTGTTCACGAGGGCTCCCGCGATGTAGCTGCGGTTGCCGAAGTGGTCCAGCGGGGGCCCGACCAGCGCGTTCGCGCCCCGCATGCCGGGCACCGTGTGGCAGGTCGCGCAGCCGTAGTCGGTGATGAGCTGCGCACCCCGCGCCGGGTTGCCGTCGCTCACCTCGGCGGGCGGCAGCTTCGCCTGCTGCCCGCAGCCGATCGCCGCGGCGCCGGCCGCGAGCGTCACGGCGAGCAACACGACTCCGGATCGGAGGCTCTCATCGGTCCGCACCTCCCGAGACGGGGGCCGCCGCGGCGTCCTCCCGCGCGTCGAGCGGGAGCGGGCCGGCCGTGGCGCTGCCGCGGATGAACCAGGACAGGAATAGCGCCACGGCGACGGCGAAGTAGATGACGTCGGCGGGGATCCACATGATCAGTCCGGCCAGTTGCTGGTCGGTCAGCGCGTCGGCGCCCGCGTGCCCGGTCGCGTGCGCGGGGTAGAGGGGCTCGGGAGCGAACGTGAGGATGGCGCCGAGCGCTGCCATCGGCAGCATCGCCGTGGCGAGGTACAGCGCACCGAGCGGTGGGCTCAATCGCCGTCGGGACGGGGTGAGGGCGTGCCACCAGAACAGCCACGCGGTGCCGAGGAACAAGGCGTGCTCGGTGGCGTGCAGCACCGCCGAGTGCAGGGCGGCGTCGTAGGCGGCCGGCAGGTGCCATGCCCACAGTGCCCCGACGTGCACGCTCCACGCCACGGCGGGCAGCAGCAGGACGTCGCGCACCGCGGTCGGCGCGGGGCGGTGCAGCCAGCGGGCCGGTCCGGTGCGAAGCCCCCGCGGCAGGCCGATCCACACCGCCCGACCGGGGGCCAGCGCGAGCAGCGGCGCCGCGATCACGATCAGCGTCATGTGCTGGAGCATGTGCGTGAAGAGCTGGTCGTCGGTGAACCGCTCGACCGGCGGGGCGACTGCGGCGGCGGTGACGGCGATTCCGGCCCAGCCGGCCAGCAGCCGCCACCGCTGTGCGCGCCACGCCCGCCGGTGGCGGCGCATCACCCAGGTGCCGCGTGCGTAGCAGGCGACGGCGAGCAGCGCGAGGAGCGTCCCCGGCACGAGCAACAGTTGCTCGGCCGGGTGCGCGGGCACGTCGTGGGCGAGGACCGTCATGTGGCGCACGGCTCCAGGACCAGCAGCGCGGCGCCGCCGAACACGATGGTCGCGACCGCGAGCAGGCTCAGCGCCAGACCGACCCCGGCCAGGAACCCCGCGCGCTGCAGGCGCCGGTCGTCGGTGTCCGACTGGGCGATCCGCCGGCGCAGGCGCCAGGAGGTCCACGTGGCGGCGAGCGCGACCAGCAGCGGCACGACGGTGGCTACCAGGACGAGGCCGCGCAGCGGCAGCCCCAGCACCGTGTCGCGCCCGCTCGCGCAGGCGAGCTCGACCACGCCCCAGGCGACGAACAGGTGCAACGCCCACGCGACCGAGGCGCCGAGCACCGCGAACCACATCAGCCACGGCCCGACCCGCCGCGCGGCCGGCGGCAGGTGCCCGTTCTCCGCGACCGGGTTCACAGGTGCGGGCTGAGGTAGAGGGCGGACAGGATCGCGATCCACACGCCGTCGACGAAGTGCCAGTAGAAGGCGACGAGCTTGACCCGCTCGTTGCGCCGCGCGTCGTAGCGACCGCGGGCCATGCCGGCCAGTACGAACACCATCATCAGCAGGCCGACGGCTACGTGGAAGCCGTGGAAGCCGGTGATCCCGTAGAACAGCGACCCGTAGGCGTTGGTCGTCCAGGTGAACATGTGCAGCTTCTCGGAGTACTCCACCGCCTGGAGCACCAGGAACGCCGCGCCGAGCAGCAGGCTCATGGTGACCCCGGTCGCGGTCCGACCGATCCGGCCCTTGCGGACCTGCCGGTCGGCCCAGACCATCGGGGCGCTGCTGGAGAGCAGCAGTGCGGTCATGATCAGGGGTTTGGTGAGCTTGGGGTCCTCGATCCCCTCGGGCGGCCAGGGACCGCCGCCGGAGAAGCGCACGTAGAAGTAGCTGGCGAGCAGCACGGCGAAGAACGCCGCCTCGGTCGTGATGAACATGACCATGCCCCACCAGGCCGTGGTCCGGCCGGCGGGCTGTTCGATCGCGACCGCGGCGGGCCGATCGGCCTTTCGCACACCGCGCACGTCAAGGCTCACTGGCGCTTCTCCTGTTCGGGCGGGGGCCACAGCCACCACACCAGCCCACCCGCGAGGACCAGCGCGGCGATCACGGACACGACGTACCCTCCGAGCAGCAGGCCGAGCACCCCGACCAGCAGCGCCGCGGCGACGACGAACGGCACGAGGCTGTCGCCGGGCATCTCGACGGGGTGCTCGGGCTCGCCGTCGAGCTCGCTGCTGCGCAGCACCTGGTGCCCGTCGGCGAGCACGCGGGTCTCGTCGTCGCGGTGGTGTTCGAGCGTCGCCAGGCTCTGCTCGTCCCACATGGGGTGCAGGGTCGCCACGGTGGGCAGCACCGGGAAGTTGTAGTGCTCGGGGGGAGAGGCGGTCGCCCACTCCAGGCTGTCGCCGCCCCAGGGGTCGTCGGGGGCGCGGGCGCCGCGGCGCAGGCTGTGCGCGAAGGCGACGACGGTGAGCAGCAGCCCGACGGTGAGTACGTACGCGCCGACGGTCGACAGCAGGTTCCAGACCGTCCACCCCGCGTCAGCCGGATAGGTGTAGATCCGGCGCGGCATGCCGAGCAGGCCCGACAGGTGCATCGGGAAGAACGTGAGGTTGAACCCGATGAAGATGATCCAGAAGCTCCAGACGCCGAGCCGTGCGCTCGTCATCCGGCCGGTGAACTTGGGCCACCAGTAGTAGAGCCCGGCCAGCACCGGGAAGACCGCGCCGCCGAAGAGCACGTAGTGGAAGTGAGCGACCACGAAGTAGGTGTCGGTCGTCTGCTGGTCGAAGGCCACGAGGGCGAACATCACGCCGGTGACGCCGCCGAGGACGAACGAGACGAGGAACCCGAGCGCGAACAGCATCGGTGCCGCCAGAACCAGCCGGCCCCACAGCATCGTCGCGAGCCAGGAGAACACCTGGATGCCCGCCGGGATCGTGATGACGATGCTCGCCGCCGAGAAGAACGCCAGCGACAGCTGCGGCAGCCCCACGGCGAACATGTGGTGCACCCAGACGCCGAAGCTGAGGATCGCCGTGGCCACGGTGGCGATGACGATGAGCGGGTACGCCGCGATCGGCCGCCGGGAGAACGTCGGGATCACTGCGGAGATGATGCCGAGCGCGGGCAGCACGATGATGTAGACGTCGGGGTGTCCGAAGATCCAGAACAGGTGCTGCCACAGGATGACGTCCCCGCCGGTCTCGGGGCGGAAGAAGCTGGTGCCGAACCGCCGGTCGAGGAACAGCATCACATTGGCGAGGTTCAGCGGCGGCAGCGCGAAGATGACCATGAAGGAGGTGGCGACGAGCGCCCACACGAAGACCGGGACCCGGTTCATCGACATGCCGGGCGCCCGCAGCTTGAACGCCGTCACGATGAAGTTGATCGCACCCGCCGTGGTGGAGATGCCGAGGAAGAGCAGCCCGAGGCTGTAGACGTCGAGGTTGAGCCCGGGCGAGTAGCGGTCGCTCGCGAGCGGCACGTAGGAGAACCAGCCGGCGTTCGGCGCCGCCCCGAACAGCAGGCTGCTGAACATGAGCAGCCCCGCGGCCGCGAAGACCCAGTAGCCGAACGCGTTCAGCCTCGGGAAGGCCATGTCCCGCGTCCCGAGCATCAGCGGGAAGAGGAAGTTGCCGAACCCGAAGAGCATCGGGGTGGCGAACAGGAAGATCATCGCTGTGCCGTGCAGCGAGAACAGCTGGTTGTACTGGTCGGGGTTCACCACGTCGTTGTCCGGCGTCGCCAGCTGGGTGCGCAGGACCAGCGCGTCGAGCCCGGCCAGCGTGAAGTACACGGCCGCGGTGACCATGTAGCGGCGGCCGATCCTCTTGTGGTCGACGGTCGAGAGCCAGCCGCGCAGGCCGGGCTCCTCGCTCCAGATCGGGTGCAGCCGGGGGCCGGCCGCCTCCTCGGCGGCGAGGCGTTCGGGAACGGTCATTCCAGCCCCTGCAGGTAGGCGACGACCGCCCGCAGGTCCTCGGGGGACAGCGGCTGCGGGGGCATGAGGTTGCCGGGCTTGACCGTCTGGGAGTTGCTGACCCAGCCCGCCAAGTGGCCAACGTCGTTCGGGATCGCCCCGGCCGCCAGCCGCTCCCGGCTCCCGACGTGGGTCAGATCGGGCCCCACGTCGCCGTCCGCGCCGGTTCCGGCGACGGTATGGCAGGTGGCGCACGCGGTGGTCTCGAGGACCGTGCGGCCGCGTGCGGCGAGCTCGGTGGCCGGCTCCTGCGCCGGCCGGCTCTGCTTCGCCAGCCACGCGTCGAACCGCTCCCGCGGCTCGGCGACCACCTGGAAGGCCATGTGCGAGTGCTGCAGCCCGCAGTACTCGGCGCACTGGCCGCGGTAGGTGCCGGGCTCGTCCGCGAGGAACCAGGTCTCGTTGACCCGCTCGGGCAGGAGATCCATCTTGGGCATCAGCTCCGGAACCCAGAAGCTGTGGATGACGTCGTCCGTGGTCAAGCGCAGCGCGACCGGCTCCCCGACCGGGATGTGGATCTCGTTGGCCGTGGTGAAGCCCGCGTCGGGGTAGCGCACCTCCCACCACCACATGTGGCCCACGACCTCCACCGTGAACTCCGGCGGGCGTGGCGGTTCGGCGAGCGCGCGCATGTCCGACAGGCCGACGGCGTAGACGAAGGTGAGCACGACCGCCGGCACGGCGACGCCGAGGACGAGGACGAAGCTGCGCCCGCCGGCCGGCCGGACGCGCGTCCGCGGCCCTCGACGGCGCAGGACCGCCCAGCCCACCATCGCCACGACCACGGCCGACACGGCGACCGCGATCCAGAACAGCAGCCACCACAGGCCGGCCACCCGCTCGGCGGCCGGCCCGGCCGGCGTGAGGGTGGACTGGAACGAGCGGGCACACCCCGCGGTCGCGCCGAGCCCGGTGGCGATCAGGAGACCGGTGAGGAGGCGCCGGTGCGAGCAGGACGGCCGGAACCGCTCGGAGCTGTCCCGGACCATCGTGGTGACCCTCCCCTCGCGCCGGCCGTTGCCGCTCCTGTAGCCGCCGCCCGGAGCCGCCAACCGCGATCGAACATCACGATGGGGCAACGTGCGCTCACCCGCAGGGCGGGACGTCCCCCTCCCGGGTCGCCGGAGATCGCCGCGGGCCCCATCATCTGCCCGGTGGAGGACAGCGACTCGCCGGTGCTCGAGCTCGCCGGCGCGGGCCGCCGGTTCGGTTCCCGGCTCGTGCTGCACCCGGTCAGCCTCCGGGTGGCCCGGGGCACGGTGTGCCTGGTGCACGGCGCGAACGGCAGCGGCAAGACCACGCTCCTGCGCGTCGCGGCCGGCCTGCTGTCCCCTTCGGTGGGGAGCCGGTACGCCCGCGAGCGGGCGGTGTACCTGCGCCCCGGCAGCGGGGCCCGCGCCCGACAGCGGGTGGCCGACGCCGTGCGCGCGGCGGCCGTGCTCGCCACGGGAGAGGCGGCAGGCGTCGCGTCGGCGCTGGCCCGGGCCGGGCTGGCCGATCTCGCGGACCGGCGCGTCGGCGCGCTGTCGGCCGGTCAGCGCGCCCGGCTGCTCGTCGCGCTGGCAGTGGTCACCCAGCCGGGCATCGCCTGCCTGGACGAGCCGACCGCCCACCTCGACGACGCAGGTGCGGCGGCCGTGTGGACGGCGGTCCGCGACCTGGCCGACGCCGGGTGCGCGGTCCTCGTCGCGACCCCGAACCGCATCGAGCTCACCCCGGAGCCCGACGCCCGGCTGCGGATCGCCGGCGGGACCGTCGGGGTGGACCGGTGACCCGGCCCACGCTGCGCCCCCGGACCGCTCGGACCGAGCCCGGGCTGCTCGCCCAGGCGGTGCACATCCTGCGCCGCGACCTGGCCGTCGAGGCTGCCACCCGGGACGCGGCGGCGAGCGTGCCCTCGTTCGTACTCGTCGCCGTGGTGCTGGCCGGGCTCGGCTTCGGGCCGCAGCGCGCGGTGCTGGCGGCCGTCGCCCCTGGTCTCGTGTGGCTGCTCGTGCTCACCGCGGCGGTGCCGCTCGCCCGCGGCGTCACCGCCGCGGAGCTCGACGACGACGCGTGGGACCTGCTGCGCGCGGTGACCCGGCCGGCGGCCCTGTTCCTCGGCAAGACCGCGTCGCTGTGGATCCAGGCGGCGCTCACGTGGACGTTCGGCGCGCTGCTGGTGACGGTGCTGATGGACGCGCGCCTGCCGCCGGCCGCGCTCGCCGCCGCGGCGCTGGGCACGCTCGGGGTGGCAGCCGACATCGTGTTGTTCGGCGTCGTGCTCGGCAGGCTCCGCCGGCCGGCGCTGCTCTCGACGCTCGTGCTCACCGCCGGCCTCCCGGCGTTGCTGGCGGGCACCCAGACCGCGGTGACCGAAGACCCCTGGCCCTGGCTGCTGCTCCTGGTCGTCTACGACGTGGTCACGGTGACGACGGCGTGGGCGACGTTCCCCGTCCTGCTCGATGAGTAGCGTGCGCCGTCGCCGGGTAGAGGCCCACATCGCACCGCCCTGCACCCACCACCTCATCGGAGGCTCCATGCCGCAGCCGACGACGGACACGCCCTCAGGGCGTCGGCTGCGCCTGCTGGCCGCCGCCGCGGTGCTCGCCGCTGCCGCGGCGCTGACGCTCGGCCTCGTGGTCGCGCCGCCCGATGCGGTGCAAGGGCAGCCGCAGCGGCTGATGTACGTGCACGTCCCGGCGGCGTGGACCGCCTTCGCGTCCTTCACCGTGGTCCTGGTGGCCAGCGTCGCCTACCTGCTGCGGCGACGCCCGGTCTGGGACGCCGCGGCACAGGCGGCCGCCGAGCTGGGCACCGGGATGACGGCGCTGGCGATCGCGCTCGGCAGCATCTGGGGCCGGTCGGTCTGGGGTGTGTGGTGGGCGTGGGACGCCCGGCTGGTGACCACGGCCGTCCTGCTGCTGATCTACCTCGGCTACCTCGGCGTGCGGGGTCTCTCCGACGATCCCGACACCAACGCCCGGCGCGCCGCGGTGATCGGCATCGCCGGGTTCGTGCAGGTGCCCATCGTCCACTTCTCGGTGCTGTGGTGGCGCACCCTGCACCAGGAACCCACGATCCTCGCCCCGGACACGTCCCCACCGATCGACGGGCGGATGGCCGCCGCCCTCGGCGCGGGGTTCCTCGCGTTCACGCTCGCCGGAGCGTGGTTCTTCCTCCACCGGCTGGCCCAGCTGCGCATCGCGCGGGTGGAGCCCGCGGCTCCCGTGCCGGTCGGCCCGATCGTCGTCGAGAGGTCCGAATCATGACGGAATGGGCGTGGGTCTGGGCGGGCTACGCCGTCGCGGGCGGCACGTGGGCCGCGTACATCACCTGGGCGATCAAGGGATCGGGCAGGGCCGGGCGGTGACGGTCGGTGGCACCCGGCGGGCACTGACGAGCCGCTGGCGGCTGCTGGTCGTCGTGCTCGTCGCCGTCGCGGGCACCGGGGTGCTCGCGATGAGCGGGCTGCAGGGCACGACCGTCTACTACCTGACCCCGACCGAGATCCTCGGCTCCGATCCCGGCGAGCACGTGCGGCTGGGCGGGCTCGTCGAGGTCGGCACGGTGCGCGGCACCGGGGACCAGGTCGAGTTCGTCCTCACCGACGGCACGCAGGACGTGCTCGTCGCGGCGACCGTCGCCCTGCCGCGGGTCTTCACCGAGGGCGAGGGCGCGGTCGTCGAGGGGACGCTCGGCGCCGACGGCGTGTTCCACGCGGACCAGGTCATGGTGCGGCACTCGAACGAGTACCGCGCGCCCGAGGCCGGTTCCTGACGCGCGCATGACGGCCTACGTCGGCTCCTTCGCGCTCGGGTGCGGGTTCTTCGCGGCCCTCGCGGGGGCGGTGCTGTGGTGGCGGGTGGCGCGGCGTGGGCACGACGTCGGGCTCGCCCGGCAGGCGCTGCTGCTCATGCTGCTCGGCGCGGCCGCCGCGTTCGGTGCTCTGGAGTGGGCGCTGCTCACCGACGACTTCTCGGTGCGGTACGTGGCCGAGCACGGCAGCCGGGCGACGCCGGCGTTCTACACGGCGACGAGCCTGTGGTCGGCGCTGGACGGCTCGCTGCTGCTGTGGCTGCTCGTGCTGGCCGGGTACGCGCTGGCGCTGGGCCGTCGGGTGCCGCGCGGGGCCGCGGCGCTGCATGCGTGGGCGATGGTCGTGCTCTGCGGGATCGCCGTGTTCTTCTTCGGCCTGTCGCTGTTCGCGGGGCACGCCTTCGACGTCGTGGACCCGGCGCCGCTGGACGGTCCCGGCCCGAACCCGTTGCTGGCCGACCACCCGGCGATGGCCATCCACCCGCCGCTGCTCTACCTCGGGTTCGTCGGGCTCGCCGTGCCGTTCGCGTACGCGCTGGCGGCGCTGATCACCGGCGAGGCCGGTGCGGGGTGGTTGCGCGCCACCCGGAGCTGGACGCTGCTCGCCTGGTGCGGCCTCACCGCGGGGATCGTGCTCGGTGCCTGGTGGTCCTACGCTGTGCTGGGCTGGGGCGGGTACTGGGCGTGGGACCCGGTGGAGAACGCCTCGCTGCTGCCCTGGCTGGCGGCGACCGCGCTGCTGCACTCCTCCACCGTGCAGCGGCGCCGCGCCGCGCTGCCGGCCTGGAACGTCGCGCTTGCGGCAAGCGGGTTCCTGCTCGTCTGCGTCGGCACCTTCCTCACCCGGTCCGACGTGCTGGCGAGCGTGCACTCGTTCACTGCGTCCCCGATCGGCCCGCTGCTGCTGGGATTCCTCGTCGTGCTGCTCGCCGTCACCGCCGTGCTGCTGGTGTGGCGGGCCGACCGGCTGGGTGCGCCCCGGCCGGTGGGGTCGCCGGTCTCCCGGGGATCGGCGCTGCTGGTCAACAACCTGCTGCTGCTCAGCCTCACCGGCACGGTCCTGATCGGTACGTTGTTCCCGCTGGTCGCCGAGCTCGTCTCGGGAGCGGAGCTGTCGGTGGGGCCGCCGTACTTCGACCGGATGGCCGTGCCGATCGCGCTGGCGCTCCTGGTGCTGATGGCCGTCGGGCCGCTCCTGCGCTGGACGGGCGACAGCCTCGTGGCGGCCGCGCGCCGGGCCGCACCCGCCTTCGCCGTCGGCGGGGTCGTGGTGGGGGTGCTGGGCATCGCCGGGGTCGAGGGCGTGTCGGCCCTGCTCACCTTCGGGCTCGCGGCCGTCGTGGCGACCACGGTGGTCGGGGAGTGGATCGGCGTGCGCAGCGCCCGCGACCTCGTCCGGGGGCGTCGCCGCCACGGCGCGCTCGTGGCTCACCTCGGGGTGGCCGTCCTCGCGGTCGGGGTCGCCGCGTCCTCCTCCTACACGACCGCGACCGAGCACCGGCTCGCACCGGGCGAGGAGGTCGTCGTCCAGGGCGTACCCGTGCAGCTCGCCGACCTCGAACGCACCCGCGGCTCGGGCGCGATGACGACCGCCGCTCACCTGAGGATCGACGGCGGCGCGGACGGGTTCACCTCCCGGCTGAGCTACTACCCGGCGCACGGCATGACGGTCAGCAACCCCGCGATCCGCAGCGGCCCGACCCAGGACGTCTACGTCACGCTGCTCGAGGTGGACGAGCCGGCCACCTCCGCCCTGCTGCGGATCGCGGTCAACCCCCTGGTGACCTGGATCTGGGCCGGGGGAGCGCTGATGGTGCTCGGCGCGGTGATCGCCGGCTGGCCCGTCCGGCGAAGGCCGCGGGCGGGAGGCGCCGTTCCCGAACGGCAGAGCGAGTCGGTGGCCCCGTGACCGGCCGGCGGGTCTGGTGGTCGGTCCTCGCGCTCGTCGTCGTGGGGATCGTGGTCCTCCCGTTGCTCGGCGGGCTGGGCGGCGCGTCCGGCCAACCGGTGCGCTCGGCGCTCGTCGGCCGGGCGGCGCCGGCGCTGGCCGGGCCCACCCTGGACGGCGGGTCGTTCGACCTCGGCGCGCTGCGCGGGCAGGTCGTGCTCGTCAACGTGTGGGCCTCGTGGTGCGGGCCGTGCCGCGACGAGCTTCCCCTGATCGCGAAGACAGAGCAGCGGCTCGCGCCCGCCGGGCTGCGGGTGGTCACGATCGACACCCGCGACGGCCCGGTCGCCGCGCGGTCGCTGCTCGCCGAGACCGGCGCCACCGGTCTCACCACCGTCCTGGACCCGGACGGCAGGCTGGCCGTGTCCTGGGGCGCCCACGGGGTTCCCGAGACGTTCCTGCTCGACCCCAGCGGCACGATCCAGGCCTTCCACCCCGGGCCGATCAACCAGGAGTGGGTGCGCAGTCACGTGGATCCACTCGTGGACGCGTCGTGACCCGGCGCGTGCTGGCCGTCGTCGGCGTCGTCGCGGTGCTCGTGCTGGCGGGTGTCGGGCTGTGGCGGGCCGGGCAGGACCGGCCCGAGACCCTCGAGCAGCGCACCGAGGCGATCGCCGCGGAGCTGGGGTGCCCGACATGCGAGGCGCAGTCGGTGGCGATGTCGCGCAGCGAGATCGCCACGGCGATGCGCGCCGAGATCAGCGGCCAGCTGAACGAAGGCCGCACACCGGAACAGATCCGCGCCTGGTTCGCCGACCGGTACGGGCCGGCCGTCCTGCTCGATCCGCCTGCGGCCGGCGTGGGCCTGGTCGTGTGGGTCGTTCCCGCGGTGCTGCTCGGCGCCGGGCTCGCGCTCACCGCCGTCGTCGTCCGACGACGCGCCCCGGCGCAGGCCGCTGTTCCACGGGTCCCCGCGCCACGCGTCCGATGGGTGGTGCCGCTGGCCGCCCTCGGTGTGGCGGCGGCCGGTGTCACGGCGTGGCTCACGGTCGACAGCCCCGCCGCTCCCGCGCCGCCGCCGGCGGTTGCCGCCGCCGTGGCCGCACCGGAGCCGGCCGCGGATCCGGAGGCGTGGCTGGCGCGCGGCGCCGCCCTCGAGGCCGAGCGGAAGTACGGACCGTCGGCCGACGCCTACCGCACGGCGGCGGACCTGCGCCCCCAGGACGTGCGGGCCCAGGTGCGGCTCGGCCTGGTCCTGCTGAAGGCGGGGGAGCCCGCGGAAGCCGAGTCCGCGGCGCGGCGGATCCTGGTCGACCGGCCCGCGCACCCGGAAGGGCTGCTCGTGCTCGGCCTGGCCCAGCGGGCCCTCGGTGCGGCGGAGGCGCCCGGCACCCTGCAGCGCTTCCTCGAGACCGCGCCGACCCACCCGGCGGCCGCCGAGGTCCGCCGCCTGCTCGCCGGCACATAGGACCCCGGTGGCCGAGAAGCGGATGCGCAGCATGCGATCAGCTGACGGTCCCGACGGATCACCGAGATCCGGTTCGGAGGAGGACCACCATGAGCTCCGACGCTCTGCGCCCCGGAGAGGACGCCCTCGCGGACGTGCACGAGGGGATGCGCGTCGTCGACAGCGCCGGAGCGGACGTGGGCACCGTGGAACTGGTGAAAGTCGGTGACCCCGAGGCCGTCACCGGGCAAGGGCAGTCCACCCCGGGCGGGCTGGTCGAGGACCTGCAGGAGGCGTTCGGCGGCGGTGAGCCGCAGGTGCCCGCCCAGTTTGCGGCCCAGCTGATGCGCGTCGGCTTCGTCAAGGTCGACGGCAAGGGGCTGCTCGACCGCGACACCTATGTCCCCGCCGACCAGGTCGCGTCGGTGACTGCCGGCGCCGTGCACCTCACCGTCCCCGGCGCGGACCTGGTCCCACGCGCGTAGAACTCCGGTCGTCCGGCTGCCCACCTCGGCATCTCCGGCGTCGAGCAGCCCGCCGACGGCCCGCAGCAGGGCCGCCTCCCGGATCCGAGGGGCCGACGGGTGCGGTGCGGACTTGCGGCCGGAACCGCGAGGTTTACGTCGTCGAAGCGGGGCCGGCCGGGTGCGTACGTCACCCGGCATCCGGGCAGGCACGACCGGCGCACGTGACGACGAGCGTCCCGGTCCACGGTTGCGGTACGGGTACCGGGGTACGGCTCGGGGGGACCGCGAACGTCGGAAGGAGCGATCGGTGAAGGCCGTGATCTGGCAAGGACCGGGCGACATCGCCATGAGCGAGGTGCCCGACCCGCAGGTGCAGGACGGGGGCGACGCGATCGTGCGCCTGACGATGAGCGCGATCTGCGGTACCGACCTGCACATGATCCGGGGGACGATGCCGGGGATGCGACCGGGAACGGTGCTCGGCCACGAGGGCGTCGGAGTCGTTGAGGAGGTCGGTGGCAGCGTGCGGGCGTTCCGGCCCGGCGACCGGGTGGTGATCCCGTCGACGATCTGCTGCGGGGCGTGCTCCTACTGCCGGGCGGGCTACACCTCGCAGTGCGATGTCGCAAACCCGAACGGTGCGCTGGCCGGGACGGCCTTCTACGGCGGTCCCGAGCCGACGGGGCCATTCGACGGTCTGCAGGCCCAGTTCGCCCGCGTGCCGCGGGCCGATGCGAACCTGGTTCCGCTGCCGGACACCGTCAGCGACGAGCAGGCAATCATCCTGTCGGACGTGTTCACCACCGGGTTCTACGGTGCGCAGTTGGCCGAAGTCGGTCCCGGTGACACGGTCGCGGTGTTCGGCTGCGGGCCGGTGGGGCAGCTGGCGATCGCCAGCGCCCGGCACCTCGGTGCGACCAGGGTGTTCGCCGTCGACGGCGTGCCCGGCCGCCTGGAGAAGGCGCGTCGCCAGCACGTGGAACCGGTCGACTTCACCTCGGAGGACCCCGTCGCCGCGATCCGCGAGCTGACCGGCGGCATCGGCGCGGACCGCGTGATCGACGCGGTCGGGGTGGACGCCTACGCCCCTCCTGGCGCCGGTGACCCGGAGCGCCGCACTGAGGAGCTCGAGGAGGTCAGTGGGGGCGGGGACACCGCGTGGAACGTCGGGGACGCCCCGTCGCAGGCATCGCAGTGGGCGGTGCAGGCGGTGGCGAAGGCCGGCACCGTGGGCATCGTCGGTGTGTATCCGCAGACGGCGGCGAGCTGGCCGATCGGGATGGCGATGAACCGCAACCTGACGGTGAAGATGGGCAACTGCCCGCATCGGGCGCTGATGCCCGAGCTGATCGACATCGTGGCCGCGGGCCAGCTCGACCCTGCGCGGGCGATCACCGAGAAGGAACCGATGACCGACGCGGTCGAGGCCTACCGGACCTTCGACGCGCACGAACCGGGCTGGGTCAAGGTCGCTGTCGAGCCGGCTACATAGCCCGCCCGGCTTGCTTGCGGAGGCGCGGATCGACGACTGGGTGGACGACGCCCGGCAGCCACTCTGACCGGACCCGTGGATCAGGGTTGGTCCGCCGCGTAGCCCCTGGCGCCCGCGACGCCCGTGGGTGGAGTGCCGCTGGACGCGCGGAGGTGCCCGCTCCGCCGACGATTCCGGGCTTCCGCCCGCGGGTATCCCGGACGGACGAACCGAGCACCCGGCCACGAGACCGACGACCGCCCGAACTGCCAGGAGGCGCCGATGCTCAGCGACCGGGACCGGCGCACGCTGCGGGAGATGGAGGAGGCGCTCGAGCGGAGCGACGAGCGCTACGCATCGACCTTCGCCCTCCGCGCCGATCGGCTGCGCGATGTCCCTCGAGGGCCCAGGTTCGTGCGCGTGGTCGTCGTTCTGGTGGTCCTGACCGTGCTTCTGCTCGTGCTCGGACTCGCGAGCATCGCGCTCGTCACCGCATCGCTGCTCGGGCTGGCAGTATTGCTGTCCGCCGTGGCGGGACAGCGGGACCGTCGCGGAGGGCCCTGGTGATTCGGGGAATGATCCGGAACGTGCTGCGGCGCGTGTTCGGCCGCGACCGGCGGCTCCCGGATCCGGCGGAGCCGCGGTCGGAGTCCGACGTCGACCGCGACGAGGGGGTGGCGAACAGCCGGGCGCACGGCGGTCGCCCGACTCGCACCGACGGGGACGCGCCGACGTCGACGGGAACGGGGCCCAACGAGCTCTTCGTGGGTCGTGCCGCCGGTCAGGACCCGGGCCATGCAGGCCGGACCGGCGCCGAGGCACGAGCCGCGGACGAGCGGGATGTCGACCGGCAACGCCGGGATTGACGCAGGGTCGATGGCCGTGCGCCCGCCCGGACGTGCCCACGGGCGCAGCTCGGGGCTGAGGTGTCGGGCGACCCGCGTCAGAGCCAGCGCGGTGCGATGCGGCGTTGCTGGCGTCGCCCGGATGGCGCTGCGCGGCTGTCGGACTCCACCAGCACCACGCTGTCGTCGAAGCACCAGTACCCGGCGATCTGAACCGCGTCGGGGTACGGCTCGGGGTAGCTCCACGCCACGTCGGAGATGCCGTCGGCGTCGGAGTACCGGGCGACGCCCTTGTACGGGCAGACGCTCGTGGTCGTGCTGCTCGTCAGGGTGTCGGGCCGGACGTCGGCGGGCGGGATGTAGAGCCGGTTGGGCAGCCCGGTCTCGGACAGCAGGACCGGACGGGTCGACTCGGCGAGCACACGTCCACCCGACGAGACCCGGATGCGACGGCTGGTCCCGCGGGTGTCGACGCGGTGATACGGATCGCGCAGGTGCCCGAACACCTGCTCGTCCTCGTCGAACCAGGCGTCCATCGCCTCGAAGGCGATCGCCTGGTAGCCACGCAGCCATCCGGCCTGCGCGGTCGGCTCCGGGTAGGACCACACGGCATCCTCGGCGAACCGGTCGCCGACCCGCACCGAGGAGTAGTGCGCATCGCCCTTGAACGGGCAGGAGGTGGTGCGGTCCGAGGGGTCGAGGAGGTGGCCCTGGACGTCGGTGGCGGGGACGTGGAGCTGGGGCAGCTCACCCGTCTCGTGCAGCAGCATTCCGTGCACCGTGTCCACGAGCGTCCGATCGGCGAAGACGGCGCGTATGCGGCGGGGGAAGGCGTCGAAGAACAGGCGGTGCTCGGGCGCCTCGATCCGGTAGTTGACCATCTCGGAGGCGCCGACCGCCAACGGTCCCGTGGCCATGGTCAGGCTCATAGGCAACGGGGTACCCCCGCCCCGGTCGGGGATGCGGTGTATCCAGGGGATCAGGCCGAACCTGCCCCGGCCGTGCCGGCGTCGGGCCGGGGCCGCGAGGACGACCGCCGCGAATCGTCGATCTCCTCCTCGAACTCCCCCATCCGGGGGCCGATGGCGGGATCGGAGTCCGCCTCGTCGGGCTGGGCGAGAGTGATCGTGTTGCCCTCGGCGTCGGAGATCGACGCGATGCGCGCGATAACGCCCTCGACGACGTCGCCGGACGCGATCTCGCGCTCGGCCAGGCGCGCGACCTCCTCGTCCAGGTCCGTCACCCCGATGGTCAGCAGCGCGCGCCCCGCCCGGTCGGGATCGTGGAGAAGCTGGACGACACCCGTGTCGGTGAGGCGCCATTCGGCGAGGCCGTCCATCGGTCGGCGGTCGGGGTCGCGTCCGAAGAACCGCTCGTACCATGTGAGGCCGGCGTCGAAATCCGCGACGGTGACGACGGCCATGACGCTGGTGACACGCACGGGCTCCTCGCTCTCCTCGAATTGCTGACTGGTGGGACGGCGGGCTACTGCCGCGGGCTCGTGATCGGGCCGGCGGCCCTGCTGCGGCGCTGTCAATCTGTCGCGTCGCCCTCGGTGGCCGTCGGGGCGTGGACGAGGACGACCGGGCACCGGGCGTGGTGAGCGGCGCCGAGGGCGACCGAGCCGAGCACGGCGCCGGCGACCCCACCGTGCCTCCGGTTGCCGAGCACGAGCAGCTCGGCGCTGCGGGCGTGGTCGATCAGCACGGCCGTCGGGTCGCCCTGCTCGGTGTGGGTGTGCACGCGAGCGTGGGGCTCGTCCGGCGCGGGTTGCGGAACCGCGGCGACGAGCCGGGCGTGCGCTTCGGCCTCGAAGTCCTTCTCGGGGGTCTGGGCAAGGGCGTTGGCGCCGAACTGCGCAGGCCGGTGCCAGGCAGCGACGGCGTGGACGGTGGCGCCTGTCGTGTCCGCGTGCCGGACGGCCCACTGCAGCGCGGCGTGGGACGCGGGCGAGCCGTCGATCCCGACGACCACCTGGGGCGCCGGGTCGCTGCCCGACCGCTCGGCTTCATGGATCGGCGTAGGACCCGGTCGGGTCCCGCCTCGCCGGTCGTCGACGGTGTCCTGCGCCTGAATCGGGAACGCGCGCCGGGTGCGCGGTGTCCTGCTGTCCTGTGCCGCCATGCGGGCCGGGTACCCCGTCCTCGCCGCACGTCACCAGCACAAGGCCACCCCGCCGGTTCGGTCGCTGTGATCGGGTACCCGTGGGGTATGCCGGAGCGCGAGAACGCAGTCACCCCGGTCCGTCCGCCCGGGTCGCCGTTCCACCCCCACGACGTCGACGACGCCCTGCAGCCCGAGGCGTTGCAGGGCGGCGAGAAGACCGGACCGACCCCGGGTCGCGAGGAGCACAACCGGCGACCGACGGTGGTGGTCGGGATCGACGGGTCGGACGAGGCCGAGGCGGCGGTGCACTGGGCAGTCCGCCACGCTCAGGTCACGGGAGCGGCGGTGCGCGCGGTCGCGGTGTGGGACCAGCCGGTGCAGTTCGGTGACGGGGTGCCGCTGCCGGCCGAGGAGTTCGAGGCCGAGGCCCGTGCATGGCTGACCGCGGCGCTGCCCGAACTGCGCGCCGCTGAACCCGGGGCGGAGGTGGACACCCGACTCGAGCGGGGGGACCCGGCCACCGTTCTCTTAGGCCTTGCCCGTGACGCAGATCTGCTGGTGCTCGGCAACCACGGCCGCGGGGCGGTGGCCGGGGTTCTGCTGGGCTCGGTGGCTCAACGCTGCGCTCAGCGCGCGCGGTGCCCAGTGGTGCTCGTACCCCGACCGCGTCGGTCTGTGGAGGTGTAGCGAGTGCGACTGGGCATGCTGACCTCGGCGTTGCCGGGCCTTCCCTTGGAGGAACTGGCTCGGTGGGCGGAAACGGCTGGTTTCGAGGCCCTGGAGGTGGCTGCCTGGCCTGCGGGCGCCACCGTTGGGGGCGCGGCGGATCACCTGGACCCGGTGGGGTTCGGCCCCGGGGATGCCGAGCGGGTGCGGGCACTGTTCGGCCGGCACGGCCTGACGCTGTCCGCGTTGACCTATTACGAGAACCCGCTGCACCCGGACCCGGTGCGCCGGGCCGAGGTCCACCGGCACCTGGAGGCCTGCATCGACGCCGCGCAGCTGCTGGGCGTCGCCCCGGTGGGCATGTTCGTCGGGCGGGACCCGGCGCGGACCGTGGGGGAGAACCTGCTCCTCGCGGAGGAAGCGCTCACGCCGCTGGTGGAGCGCGCCGGCGAGCTGGGTGTGCCGCTGATGGTGGAGAACTGCCCGAAGCCCGACTGGCACCCCGACCGCCTCCCGGGCAACCTCGCCTACTCCCCGGAGCTGTGGGAGTGGATGTTCGACCTGGGGCTGGACCTCAACTTCGACCCGTCGCACCTGCCGGGCGTCGGGATCGACCCGGTGGCGGCGCTGCGTCCCTACGTCGACCGGGTCCGACACGTGCAGGCGAACGACGTGGAGGTCTTCCCGGAGCTCCGTGACCGCGTCGGCTACCTGGGGCCGGTGCACCGGGCGGATCCGGCGGACGCGGAGTGGTGGCGCTACCGTGCGGTCGGGCTCGGTGGGCTGGACTGGCGGCGACTCGTCGACGTGCTCTACGAGGGCGGATTCGACGGCGTCGTGTCCGTGGAGCACGAGGACCCGGTCTGGGCGGGGACGTCGCAGCGGGTGCAGGCCGGGCTCGGGCTCGCGCAGAGGGCCCTGCGGCCGCTGATCGTCGAGGAAGCCTGACGTGGACGTGTCGGTGCACGAGACGCACATCGGGGTGGTCGTGCTGCTCGGCGACCGCGCGTGGAAGTTCAAGAAGCCTGTGCGCACCGATTTCCTCGACTTCAGTACCGCCGAGCAGCGCGAACGCGCCTGCCACCGCGAGGTGGAGCTGAACCGGCGGCTCGCCCCGGACGCCTACCTCGGGGTGGGCGAGATGCGCGTGCCGGACGGTTCCGTGTGGGAGCACGTGGTGGTGATGGCCCGGATGCCGGATGAGCATCGGCTCGCGACGATCGTGGGCGACCAGTCCTCGGGCGCGGACGAGGTGCGCCAGGTGGCGCGCGCGGTCGCGGCCTTCCACGCACGCGCGGAGCGCTCGGAGCAGATTGCGGCGGCGGGAGAACGGGACGCGGTACGGGAGCGGTGGGAGGGCGTGCTCGGCGGGTTGCGTTCAGCTGCGGACGGAGTGCTCGACCGGGACACCGTGACGGCGATCGAGGACGGGGCGACGCGGTTCCTGGCCGGTCGGGAGGCGCTGTTCACCGACCGGATCGACGCGAGCCGGGTCGTCGACGGGCACGGCGACCTCCTGGCGCAGGACATCTTCTGCCTGCCCACCGGGCCCCAGATTCTGGACTGCCTCGAGTTCGACGACCGGCTGCGCTGGGTCGACGGCCTCGACGATGCCGCGTTCCTCGCCATGGACCTCGAGTACCACGACCGCCCCGACCTCGCGGACGAGTTCCTCGACCGATATGCGGAGTTCGCCGCCGACCCCGCGCCCGCCGCGCTCCGGCACCACTACACCGCCTACCGGGCCGCGGTCCGGGCGCGGGTGGCCTGCATGCGCGCCGAGCAGACAGCCGACGAGGGCAGGGACCGCCCGGTGGAGGGCAGCGCGGCGGATCCGGCCGGGGAGGAAGCGCGCCGGTACGCGCAGATCGCGCGCGGGCACTTGAACCTCGCCGCGGTCCGGCTCGTCCTGGTCGGTGGGTTGCCGGGTACCGGAAAGTCGACCGTCGCCGGGAGGCTCGCCGATGAGTTCGCCATGACAGTGCTGTCCAGCGACCGGATCCGCAAGGAGCTGGCCGGTCTGGACCCGGAGGCACCGGCTGCGGAGCGGTACCGCAGCGGCCTCTACTCACCGGAGATGACCGATCGGGTGTACACCGAGCTCCTCGGCCGTGCCGAGGCCCTGCTGGGCCGGGGCGAAGCGGTGGTGCTCGACGCGTCCTGGACCTCGTCCGACCAGCGCGAGCGTGCGAGCGCGCTCGCTGAGCACAGCCACAGCGATCTGGTGGCCATCCGCTGCCATACGCCGGCGGAGCTGAGCGCGCAGCGTCTGCGCAACCGCGACGGCTCGGCGTCGGACGCCGACGAGCGGGTCGCTGAGGCCATGGCCGCCGACCAGGACCCATGGCCCGGCGCCCACGACCTTCCGACCGATCGGTCCGAGGAGGACACGATCGCGCGGGCTGTCGCCCTGATCGACGCTGACCGCGACTCCGGCCGCCGGCGGGAGTAGGTCCGGAAGAGGCGGCTACCCGTTCGCGGCCTGGTCGAACGGCACGTTCAGGCAGGCCAATCGGCCACCCGCGGAGCCCGCCTCACCGGGAGCGGTCGCGGTGGACTCGGCTTCGTGGATGACGACCGACGCGGGTGCGCGGTCGCGGAACACGAACGGCACCTCGGTGCTCGCCTCGCCGTCGCCCTCGCCGTCGGTGCGCAGGTCGAGCCAGATCTCGTTCTGGGGGTTGGCGTAGGCCGGGTCGGTGGAGGGCTGTTCCGGGGTAGCGGCGGGGTCGACCTCGTTCTGGAAGTGCGGGCCGGCGGCGTCGCCGGTGGGGCCGCACGGGCGGGCGTGCGCGTGGGCGGCGTAGCCGCGGTCGGGCAACAGGCCGTCCACGTCGAGCTGCACTTGCGTGGTTCCGTTCGACTCCTCGGCCTCGACCGAGAGCTCCGCACCGGCGGGCGCCTGCGCCGGGTCATAGGTGAACGCGTCCTGCGCCTGCTCGGGCGCGGCGAGGGTGCCCTCGGCTTCGACCTGTGCGAGCGCGGGCTGGGTGAGGGGCGCAGTCGGTGTGGGTGGGGCGAGGGGTGCGTCCGGCAGGGCCGGCGGGGCCGGTTCGGGCCCGCCGCAGGCCACTGCGGCCAGGACGGTGCCGGTGAGCAGGATCGGGAGCCGTGCGGCGCCCACCGGGGAACGGGTCGGGGAGATCATGCTTTCCGCGTTCCCCGACCACCGCGGGTCATTCAGTACAGGAGGTCACGGAAGGGTGACGCACCGACCGCTGTCCGTTCCGTCAGTCGACGGGCCGCCCCAGCCGGGACACCACCAGGCCGTAGAGCACGTGGTCCGCGGCGAGCACCGCCCACTCGCGCACCTCCCGACGGCGTTCGAGGCGCAGCCCGAGGAGCGGCGCGATCCCGGTGAGGTAGCCGACCCACAGCACGAGCCCGAACAGGGGGCCCGTGTACCAGCGCCGTCGCCAGCGGCGGGGCAACATGCCGTAGGCGGCGCCACCCGCACTCCCGTAACCGAGGTGGAGCAGGTCCACTGTGGCAGGTCGCATGTCCCGCGCGACCGGTCGCAGAATCTGGGGCACGCCCTCCTCGGCAACCCGCTCGGGCGGCGTGCCCTTGGTGAGGAGGCCGAACTCCGACGCGAGCGTGCGGGCTCCCGTCATGCTCATGGCGCCGACGAGTCCGCGGAATCCGCCGAGGACGATCCTCACACCGTTCATAGGGGCGGGATTCCCACGCCCGGGACTGCCAATCGTGTAGCGGTCAGGCCGGAATGCCCGCGCGCGGCCGCTGCCACGCCCGGTGCTCGGCGATGGCCGCGGTGAACGCGTCGAGCAACCCGGCAGGGAGCTGCTCGGTGCCGCTCGCCGCGCTCACGACACCATGATCGACCACCACACCGTCGCCGTCCGCCGCGACGCGGACGGCGCCGACGGCGACACGGTCCAGCAGCCGGGTGCCGTCCCCGATCGCGGCGACAGCCTTGGCGTGCTTGACGGCCTCCGCGACGAAATGCACCGCGTACCCGTCGGCCGACAGGGCACTCACGCCTTCGACGCCACCCGGTACGACGACCGCGTCATAGAGCACCGATGCCATCGTGGTCAGCGCTCGGTCGACGGGCAGGTCCGTGCCCGCGGCCGTCGTGACGGACCCGTCGGTCGGGCCCAGCAGCTCGGGGAGCGCGCCCTGGGCGCGCAGCGCGTCGGTGAGCGCGGTGACCGGTCCCCCGTCGACCCCGTCGGCGACGAGCACCGCCACCTTGCGCGAGGCGATCGAGTGCTTCGCCGTGTTCGCCTGAGACAGGGCTGGGGAGCTGCGACCATGGTTCGGCTCGGCCTCCCCGGCGGGCGGCTTCACACCGATGCCCTCGGCGACCTGTGTCGCCAGACCGTGGTCGATGTGGTTGAGCTGCTCGACCACCGCCTCGCGGACGTGCATGTGGTCGCACTTGCCCAACTCGAACCGGAACGCGGCCACGATGTGCTCGCGCTCCCAGTCCGACATCGAGTTCCAGAACAAGGTGGCCTGGCTGTAGTAATCCTGGAAACTGGGCGCCCGCTCGCGGATCTTGTGGCCCTCGACCTTCTCCTGGTAGTGCGCGAACACGCCCTCGTCGGCGATCGCCGGGCAGCCGCCGCCGAGCGTGTTCTTGTGGTAGGCGGTGCGGCCCTGGTGGATCCGGTGCTGGGAGAACCCGTCGCGCTGGTTGGTGCTCACCTCCGCGATCGGGCGGTTGACCGGCAGGTGGGCGAAGTTGGGGCCGCCGAGCCGGATCAGCTGCGTGTCCAGGTAGGAGAAGTTGCGCATCTGCAGCAGCGGATCGTTGGTGAAGTCGATGCCCGGCACCACGTTCGCGGTGTGGAAGGCGACCTGCTCGGTCTCGGCGAAGAAGTTGTCCGGGTTGCGGTCGAGCACCATCCTCCCGACCGGCTGCACCGGCACCTGCTCCTCAGGAATGATCTTAGTGGCGTCCAGCAGGTCGAAATCGAAGTCGTGCTCCTCGGATTCGGGAACGAGCTGCACGCCGAGCTCGTACTCGGGAAACGCGCCTGTTTCGATCGACTCCCAGAGGTCACGCCGGTTGAAGTCGGGATCCTTGCCGGCGATCTTCTGGCACTCGTCCCACTCCAGCGAGTGCACGCCGAGCACGGGCTTCCAGTGGAACTTCACGAAGGTCCCCTCGCCGGCCGCGTTGACGAGCCGGAAGGTGTGCACCCCGAAGCCCTGCATCATCCGGTAGGACCGGGGTATCGCCCGGTCCGACATCAGCCACATCATCATGTGCATGGTCTCGGGCTGCAGCGACACGAAGTCCCAGAGGGTGTCGTGCGCGGACTGGGCCTGGGGGATCTCGTTGTGCGGTTCGGGTTTCACGGCATGCACGAAGTCGGGGAACTTGATCCCGTCATGGATGAAGAAGACCGGCATGTTGTTGCCGACCAGGTCGTAGTTGCCCTGCTCTGTGTAGAACTTCGTGGCGAACCCGCGAACGTCGCGGACGGTGTCGGCGCTGCCGCGCGAGCCCGCGACCGTGGAGAACCGGACGAACACGGGCGTGGACACCGATGGGTCGGTGAGGAAGCGCGCCACCGTGTATTCGGCGAGCGAGTCGTCGAACGGGGTGAACGTGCCATACGCGCCGGCGCCCCTGGCGTGGACGACGCGTTCCGGGATGCGCTCATGGTCGAAGTGGGTGACCTTCTCCCGGGCGTGGAAGTCCTCGAGCAGTGTCGGGCCGCGTTCGCCGACGGTGAGCGAGTCGTCGGTGTGGTCGACCCGCACCCCCTGCTGGGTGGTCAGGGCCGTCTCGGCCGGGTCGATCCGGACCTCGTCGAGCTGCTGCTGCTTGCCGTCGCTGCGCTGCGCCTGTGACACCCCTGGTCCTCCCGCCATCGTGCTGCCCGTTCTTCCCTCTGCGCTGCGGGCTACCCGACCCCGCGCCGGCCACACCGCCGGGGGCCGTTCGGTCCTCACGAGCGCCGTTCCTCGGGCGCGGACGGGTCGGCCAGGTGCCGGACGAACCAGTCGCCGGCGAGGTCGGCGACCTGGTCCAGCGTGCCGGGTTCCTCGAACAGGTGGGTCGCGCCGGGTACGACGACGAGGCGGCGTTCGACGTCCATGCGGTCGTGCGCCTGCTGATTGAGCTCGATGACGGTCTCGTCACGCCCGCCGACGAGCAGCAGCGTGGGTGCCTGGACCGACCGCAGTGCATCGCCGCCGGCCAGGTCGGGGCGCCCGCCGCGGGAGACGATGGCGGCGATGTCGTCGGCATGGCCGGCGGTCCGGGTCGCCCGGGCGGCGGCGGCCAGTGCGGCAGCGGCGCCGGTGCTGGCCCCGAAGTAGCCGATTCGCAAGCCTCGGGTGGCCGGTTCGCCGGCGACCCAGGCCGCGGCTCCGGCAAGCCGGCCGGCGAGCAGGTCGATGTCGAACCGGAGTTCGGCGGTGCGGACGTCGACCGCTTCCTCGTCGGCGGTGAGCAGGTCCATGAGCAGGGTGGCGAGACCGCGCCGCTGCAGGGCGGCGGCCACCTGGCGGTTGCGGCTGCTGTGCCGGCTGCTGCCGCTGCCGTGGGCGAACACCACGATGCCGTCCGCCCCGTCGGGAACCCCCAGGTCGCCGTCGACGACGACCCCATCGGACTGGTCGATGCGGATCGGCCGCGTCGCGAGCTCGGTCATGGCGTTCCCCGGCCCCCGGCCGCGCCTGCCGCGGACATCCGTCGGAGGATCTCGACGACCTCGCCGTCGGTGGTCTGGTCGAAGTTCTCGTACCACTGGCCGACGGCGGCGAAGTCCTGCGGGGTGAGCGCACACACCACGTCGTCGGCCTCCGTGCTCAGCCGGTCCATGGTGGCCGGAGCGCAGGCGGGAACTGCCAGCACGATGGTTCGCGGCCGGTGTCCCCGCAGCCCGTGGAGCGCGGCGCCCGCGGTGACACCGGTGGCCAGCCCGTCGTCGACCAGGACGATGTCGCGCCCCTTGAGATCCGGCAGGTCGCGGCCGGACCGGTAGTGCTGCACGCGTCGTTCCAGCTCCTCGCGCTCGCGCCCGATCAGGGCGGCGACGTCGTCGTCGGACAGGCCGAGTGCGTCGAGGGCGTGGCGGTCGACGACCAGCCCGTCGCACTCGGCGATCGCGCCGATGCCCAGCTCGGGTTGGCCGGGGGCGCCGAGCTTGCGGGCGACGAACACCTCCAGCGGCGCGGCCAGCGCCGATGCCACCTCGGCGGCGACGGGGACACCACCCCGGGGCAACGCCAGCACGACGGGCTCATGCAGGTCGCGTTCTGTCAGCAGCCGGGCCAGTTGGCGTCCGGCGTCGGTTCGATCCCGGAATCGCATTGCGCATCTCCTCCTCTCCTCCGCGTACCCGGGAGCGCGGTGGAGCACCCGATCGCGGTCGACGCTGCAGCAGCGGCGCCGAGCCCCTACCGTCAGCTGCGTCCCGGGTCACATCACCGCCCGTGGCTACCGAAGCGCCGTGGAGCCGTCGATGCACGAGCTGGCGATCACCCAGAGCGTCGTCGAGACGATCGTGGAGCGCACCGAGTGCGCCCGGGTGACGGCTGTCCACCTCGTGATCGGGAAGGTGTCGGGCGTGGTCCCGGGCGCCGTTCGGTTCTGCTTCGAGATCGTGGCCGCCGGTTCCCCGGTCGAGGGGGCGCGGGGTTACCGGTCGCGTGCCTGGGCCGAGCGCCACGCCGACGGGCGCCCACTCACGACCGTGCAGCATCACCACGCTCACGTCGCCTCGGTCATGGCCGAGCACGGCTTGGACGGATCGCGTCCGGTCGTGGGCATCTCGTTCGACGGCACCGGCTACGGCACCGACGGGGCCGTGTGGGGCGGCGAGGTCCTGGCCGCCGACTACGCCGGATTCCACCGATTCGCGCACCTGCGCTACGTGCCGCTGGCCGGCGGCGACGCGTCCGTGCGGAGGCCGTACCGGATGGCGCTGGCGCACCTGCGCGCGGCCGGCGTGGACTGGGACGACGACCTGCCGCCGGTCGCGGCGTGTCCGCCCGCAGAACTGCGCGTGCTCGCCCACCAGCTCGCCACCGGAACGGGCTGCGTACCCACGTCCAGCATGGGCAGGCTCTTCGACGCGGTGAGTGCGCTGCTGGGGATCCGCCAGATCGTGGACTTCGAGGCGCAGGCGGCGATCGAGCTGGAGTGCCGGTCCCGAAATGTGCCCCTCGGCGACCGTGCCTACATGTTCGCCGTCCGAGACGGAGGGCCCAACGTGCCTCTCGTCGCGGACCCGGAGCCGGTGATCCGCGCCGTCGTGGCCGACCTGCGCGCGGGCGTCACTCCCGCGACGGCCGGTGCGCGGTTCCATGCCGCCGTCGTGGCGCTGGTCGTGGCGCTGGCCGACCGCGCCCGCCGGGACCTCGACCTGCACGACGTCGCGCTCACCGGGGGCGTGTTCCAGAACGCGCTCTTGTTGGGGGTGGCGTGCCGCGCACTGCGAGCTGCGGGCTTCTCGGTACTCCGGCACCAACGCGTTCCGCCCGGCGACGGCGGGTTGGCGCTCGGGCAACTGCTCGTCGCGGCCGGGCGGAAGGAAATGACGCTATGCCGTCGCCATCGTCGGCCGTCGCCAGTTCCGGTCCGACGGGTCCAAGGACATGACCCGTCGGTGTGGGTACGCCGCGTCGGTGCGCACCTGGCGTCGCTTCCGCCCGCGCAGACGGACGGACAGGAGCGATCATCAACGCTTGCGTGGGTTGAACCGACGCGTGTCGTCCCGCACCTGCGGGCTGCGTTGCTCCGGTATTTGGGGTGACGAGGCTTGGGTACCCGCCTGAGATGACTGAACGGGAGAGCGAACGGGCCGGGCCACCTCAAGAGTCGCCAGTCCGTCCCGACGACCCGGTGGATGACATGGTGACCGAGGACTCGCGGAGCGGGAGCCGCGGAGAGGGGAGCGCCACCGCGGCCCCGAGGTCCGCGCGCTCCGCTGATCACAAGCGGCGGATGGTCGTCGGGATCGACGGCTCCGAGGCATCGCGCACCGCTCTGCGGTGGGCGGTCGCAGAAGCTCAGGACACCGGCGGCGAGGTCCACGCAGTCGCCGTCTGGCATCAGCCACTCCAGTTCGGCGCCAACGCCCTCGCCCGGACGCCTCCGAAGGACTTCGAGGACGAGGCACGGGCCTGGCTGGGCAGTGCGATCGAGGAGAGCGGGGAACCTGCGTCGGCGGTGCACACCCACATCGAACGGGGCGACCCGAGCACCGTGCTGCTCGATCACGCCGTGCGCGCTGGTCTCCTGGTGGTGGGCAACCGCGGTCGTGGCGGACTGGCCGGGGCAATGCTCGGCTCGGTCGCCCTCCGCATCGCCCGTCACGCGAGCTGCCCGGTCGTGCTCGTGCCGGCACCCGAGCACGGCGTGACGAACGCCTGACGATTGCCGAGCGCGCCGAGCCCACCCCCGAGCACGTCGCTTCCTTCGTGCTCGTGCCCGACATCAACGAGAGGACCACGGAGGGCCGATGAACCACGACATGAACGAGGAGCCGAAGGTCGGCAATGATCGGGAGACGTCTCCCGGCCCCGAGCCGGTCAAATCCGAGCAGAACGCTGGCACGAACGGCAGGAGAACCAGCGACCCCGACCTCGCCCGGCGAGCGGAGCGTGCCGAGCTCAGTGACGAGGCTGAGCGGCTCGAGTACGACCCCGCCGCCGAGGAGGGGTGAGTGCTGGCCCACAGACAAGAGGACGTAGCAAACACGCTGGCCGGAACGTCGACGAGGGGTCGTTTCCCCGTGTCCGCCACGAGCGGTGGGTGCCCGACGCCGAATGGGGCCGGTGCCGTTGATTGCGTCCGGGACGATTCGGAGTGGTCACAGGACCGTGCGGTGCAGGTTGGGCACGGTCGAGGGTCCGGTGGCCTGCTCGGCGATCCAGGGCCCGGGGATGGAGGGGTCGATGATCCCCTCCTCCAGCCACGTGTACTGCCCATCGAGCGCGCGACGGGTGGTACGGCGATCGATGGCGTCGGTGTTGGTCCACAGCCGCGTGAACAGGTCCTGCACCCGCAGTCGGGCCTGGCCGCAGAAGGTGTGGGCGAGTTCCCGCGCGTCCTCGGCGTGATCGGGGTCCTCGGCGGCGAGCTTCCGCACGCGGACGCAGCAGGCGCTCATCGCGAACAGTTCGGCACCGATGTCGACGATGCGGCCGAGGAAGCGTTGCCTGTGTTCCAGGCGGGTCTGCCACCGGGCCATGCCGTAAAAGGTCTGGCGGGCTAAGCGGCGGCTCGCTCGCTCGACGAACCGCAGGTGCTGTGCCAGCGGGCCGAACTCGGCGTAGGTGCCCGGGATCCGGTCCCGCCCGCCGATCAGGCCGGGAAGCCAGCGCGCGTAGAACCGGCCGGCCCGACCCGCTGCGGCTACCTTGTCCGCGAGAGAACTTTCCGGGTCGACCAGCTGCCCGGCCGCGGCGAGGTGCGCGTCGACGGCCTCGCGCGCGATGAGCAGGTGCATGATCTCGGTCGAGCCCTCGAACGTGCGGTTGATCCGCAGGTCGCGCAGCACCTGCTCGGCCGGCACCCCGCGCTCGCCCCGTGCGGCGAGGGATTCCGCGGTCTCGAAGCCACGGCCGCCGCGGACCTGTACGAGGTCGTCGGCGACGCGCCAGGCCATCTCCGAGCCGTACAGCTTGGCCAGCGCCGCTTCGATGCGGATGTCGTGGCGGTCCTCGTCGGCGAGCACGCTCGACAACTCCACCATCGCTTCGAGCGCGAATGTGGTCGCGGCGATGGAAGCGACCTTGCCCGCGACGGCCTCGTGCTCACCGATCGGGCGTCCCCACTGCACCCGTTCCCGAGACCACTCGCGGGCGATCTTGGTGCACCACTTCGCCGAGCCCGCGCAGATCGCCGGCAGCGACAGCCGACCGGTGTTCAACGTCGTCAGCGCGATCTTCAGGCCCTCGCCCTCGGCCCCGATCCGGTTCTCCGCCGGTACCCGCACCTGGTCGAACCGGGTCACACCGTTCTCGATCCCGCGCAGGCCCATGAACGCATTGCGCGCCTCGACCGTGATCCCCGGGGTGTCGGCCTCCACCACGAACGCGGTGATGCCGCCGCGGCGCTCGTCGGAGGCGGGGACCCGGGCCATCACGACGAGCAAGTCGGCGATGACCCCGTTGGTCGTCCAGAGCTTCACCCCGTCGAGCAGGTAGGCGGAGCCGTCGTCGGTCGGCGTGGCCGCGGTGTGCAGCCGGGCTGGGTCACTGCCCACATCGGGCTCGGTCAGCAGGAACGCGCTGATGTCGGTACGCGCACAGCGCGGGAGGAACCGGCGCTTCTGGTCATCGGTACCGAACAGGGCTACGGGCTGTGGCACTCCGATCGACTGGTGCGCGGAGAGCAGCGTGGCGATCGCTGAATGCGCGGACCCGGCCAGCATCAACGCCTTGTTGTACTCGACCTGTGACAGGCCGAGGCCCCCGTGCTCGACGTCGATCTTCATGCCGAGCGCGCCCAGCTCGGCGAGCCCCGCGACGACCCGGTCGGGCAGCCGGCCTTCGCGCTCGATCAGCGCGGCGTCGACCTCGCGCTCGCAGAACGCGCGCAGTCGAGCCAGGAACTCCTGGCCACGTTCCCGCGCCTCCACCTTCCCCTCGGGATGCGGGTGGATCAGATCGAGCCGGAACCGTCCGAGGAACAGCTCCTTGCCGAAGCTCGGCTTGCGCCACGTCGACTCACGCGCCTCCTCGGCCACCTGACGCGCCTCGTGCTCGCTGACCTGGGTCACGGCTAATCGCCTCCTCGAGTCAGTACTCCGCCAGCTCGTTCTGGATCTCCTGGATGGCAGGGGACATCTCGACGAGACCCGGGGCCAGCAGGTTCCGTGCAATCGGCTGCCGGGCGGGTTCGCCCCGTTCGAAGGCGGTGAGCATCTTCTTGGCGTGACCGGTCTTGAACGTGTCGGCCATCGGCGACTCGTCGGCCGTGACCACCGCGTCGATCAGGGCCGGCCCGTGGTGGTCGAGGGCGTCGGCGATGACCTTCGGAGCCTCGGCCGGGTCCTCCAGCCGGTACCCGCGCACTCCGCAGGCCTCGGCGACCTCGGCGAAGTTGATCGGGGAGAGCTGGCATGCGAACTGCGGGTTGCCCAGCAGGGCGTTCTGCTCGAACACCTCCATGGCCAGTGATCCGTTGTTGAGGACCACGATCGTGATCGGCAGCCGGTTCTGGGCGAGGGTGGCGAGCTCTCCCATACCCATCGACATGCTGCCGTCGCCGGTGAACGCGATCACGGGGCGGTCCGGGTGGGCGAGTTTGGCGCCAATCGCATACGGCACTGCGGAGCCCATCGAGCACAGCGTCCCGGACAGCGAGTACTGCATGCCGCGGCGCAGCTTGATCCGCCCGCCCCACGCCGTGACGGTGCCCGCGTCACCGGTCACGATCGCGGCGTCGGGCAGAAGCTCGGAGAGCTGCCAGGTGAGCACCTGGGGCTTCATCGGGGTGTCGGGGCTCTCGGCCTGCCGACGCATCAGGTCCCACCACTCGGTCATGCCCTGCTGGGCGCGTTCCAGGAACGAGCGGTCCTGCGCGCGCTCCAGCAGCGGCGCGAGCGCGCGCAGCGTGGTCGCGGCGTCGCCGACCAGCCCGACCTCCACCGGGTAGCGCAGCGCGATGCGGTCGCCGTGCAGGTCGATCTGGACCGCGCGTGCCTGCCCGGGTTGGGGCCAGAACTCGGCGTAGGGAGTGGACGAGCCGACGATCAGGAAGCCGTCGCAGTTCTCGAAGGCCTCGTGGGAGGGGCGAGTGCCGATCAGGCCCATTCCGCCGGTGGTGTAAGGGCTGTCGTCGGGGACACAGTCCTTGCCCAGCCCCGCTTTCACGATCGGCGCGCCGAGCAGCTCGGCCACCTGCTCGAGGACGTCTCCGGCGCCACGGGCGCCTGCGCCGGCGCAGATCGCCACCTTGCTGCAGGCATTGAGGACCTCGGCGGCCTTGTGCAGCTGCTCCTCGGGCGGGCTGCTCGTGGTGGGCTGCGCGGCCAGGGAGGTGTGCCCCGGGAGGTTCTTCGGCGAGTGCGTGTCCTCGGTGGCCGATTGCACGTCGATCGGGATGGCGAGGTGGACCGGTGCCCGGTTCGCCAGGGCGTTGCGCACCGCGAGGTCGGTAACCGGAACCGCATGCGCCGGCCCCATGACGCGCTCGGAGTAGGTACAGACGGGCGCGAACAGGCGGTCCGAGGGCAGGTCCTGGATCAGATGGGTGCCGATGGTGTCGTGGTAGGACATTCCTGTGATGGCCAGCACCGGCACACCGTCGATCCGCGCGTCGTACAGGCCGTTCATCAGGTGCAGGGCGCCAGGGCCCGCAGTGGCGACGACGCAGGCCATCCGTCCAGTGAACTTCGCGTAGCCCACCGCGGCCAGCGCGGCCGCCTCCTCGTGACGGACGTGGATGAAATTCATCGTGTCGGTGTGCGTGCGCAACGATTCGAAGAACCCGTTGATCTGGTCACCGCAGATGCCGATGCAGGTATCCACCCCCCACTCGTGCAGCCGCTCGATGATCAGGTCCGAGGTGGTCTTCGCCATGAGGACTCCCGTTCGCCCGCGGTCGCCTGCGACCCGTGGGTAACCGGAGCCCGGGAGGCAAAACCCGGCTGCTCGTTTTCCGGGTCCTCGTCCGGGTAGGCCGCGGCCAGCGGTCCCGACGAGGGGAGGGTCACGAGCGATGGGCGCAGTGCCGGTCACGATCAGCGGAACCCTGAACCGCGGGAGGCTCGCGCGCGATCTCACCCGCTCCCTGGACGGTGAGGCCCGCTTCGACGAGGGCTCGCGCGCCCTGTACGCGAACGACGCCTCGATCTACCGAGAGCTGCCGCTGGGGGTGGTGCTGCCCCGCCACGCTGACGACGTGTTCGCCACACTGGCGATCTGCCGCACTCACGGGGTGCCGATCGCGGCCCGTGGCTGTGGAACGGGGCTGGCCGGCCAGAGCACCACCACGGGCGTTCTGATCGACTTCTCGAAGTACATGCGGAAGATCGTGCACATCGACCCGGAGCGCCGGATCGCGCGGGTGCAGCCCGGCGTGGTCTGCGACCAGCTCCGGGCCGCTGCGGGCGAGCACGGGCTCACGTTCGCCGTCGACCCGGCCACCCACGACCGCAACACGGTCGGCGGCATGATCGGGAACAACTCCTGTGGTACTCATTCGTACTGGGGCGGCAAGACCGTCGACAACGTCATCGAGATGGACGTGGTCACCTACGACGGCACCCGAATGACCGTCGGCCGCACCGACGACGCGACCTACGAGCGGATCCTCGCCGAGGGCGGGCGGCGCGCGGAGATCCATCGCCGGCTGCGGCTGCTGCGCGACACCCACGCCGGGCTGATCCGCGACCGGTTCCCCGAGATCCCGCGCCGGGTGTCGGGCTACAACCTCCCCGACCTGCTGCCGGAGAAGGGTTTCGACGTGGCGAGGGCGCTGGTCGGTAGCGAGTCGACCTGCGCGCTGGTTCTGGAGGCAACGGTCCGGCTGCTGCCCGACCCGACCTACCACGCGCTGCTCGTGGTCGGCTATCCCGACCCGTTCACCGCCGCCGACCACGTCCCCGACTTCGACGGCACTGGCGCGATCGCACTGGAATCGTTTGACGCAGGAGTGCTGGACAACCTGGAGGCGCACAAGGCGCACATCCCCGGCATGGACGAGCTGCCGACCGGCGCGGCCTGGCTGCTGGTCGAGTACGGCGCCGACACCCGGGAGGAGGCCGAGGCCCAGGTCGAGCACGCGAAGAGCCGGACGGGCGGCACGCCGGGGGCGCCGAAGGTCTTCGCCGACGCCGCCGGTCAGGCGCAGGTTTGGGAGGTGCGGCGCAGCACGATCGAGTTCACCCGCATCCCGGGCCGTCACGCCGGCTTGGCCGGCTGGGAGGACGCCGCGGTGGCACCCGAGCGGCTCGGGGACTACCTGCGGGAGTACTGCCGGCTGGTGGAGCGCCACGGCTACCACACGGTCCTGTTCGGGCATTACGGGCAGGGTTGCGTGCACAACCGGCTCGACCTGCACCTCGACTCCGCACCGGACGTCGAGAACTTCCGGCGATTCCTCGGCGAGGCCGGTGACCTCGTCGTGCGCTTCGGTGGCTCCCTGTCGGGCGAGCACGGCGACGGCCAGCTGCGGGCCGACCAGCTGGTGAAGATGTTCGGGCCGAAACTGGTGGAGGTGTTCGCCGAGTTCAAGGCCATCTTCGACCCTGACGGCCGGATGAACCCCGGCAAGATCGTCCACCCGTATCCGCCCACGGCGAACCTTGGGCTGGGCACCGGCTACCAGCCGCGCGAGGTACATACCCACTTCCGGTTCCCCGACGACCAGCTCGGCTTCGCCGATGCGGTGAACCGCTGCTTCGGCATCGGCCGCTGCCGACACGACTCGGGCGGAACGATGTGCCCCAGCTACATGGTCACGCACGAGGAGGAGCACAGCACTCGCGGCCGGGCCCGGCTGCTGCTGGAGATGATGGGCGGGCACCTGTCCGGGAGCGGGCGCGGCTCGGGCTGGCGCGACGAGCACGTCAAGGACGCGCTCGACCTGTGCCTGGCCTGCAAGGGTTGCAAGGGTGACTGCCCCGTCGGGGTCGACATGGCCACCTACAAGGCGGAGTTCCTCTCCCACTACTACGCACGCAGGCTGCGCCCGGCCGCGGCGTACGCGATGGGTTTGATCCCGATCTGGGCCCGGCTGGCGAGCCGGGTACCGCGGCTGGCCAACGCGGCCCTCGCCGCGCCCGGCCTCGGCCGGATGACCCGCAAGATCGCCGGTGTCGACCCCCGCCGGGAGGCGCCGCCGTTCGCCGCGCGGACGTTCCGATCGTGGTTCGCCGAGCACGCTCCCCGCCCATCAGGACCGGAGGTGCTGTTGTGGCCCGACACCTTCACCAACCACTTCACACCCGAGGTCGGGATCGCCGCCGTCGAGGTGCTGGAGTCCGCGGGCTACGTCGTGCGCATCCCGGCAACGGCCCTGTGCTGCGGACGCCCGCTCTACGACTTCGGGATGCTGCCCACGGCCAAGCGGTGGATGCGGCAGATCCTGCGAGAGCTCCACGAACCCATCGCGCGAGGCGTGCCCGTGGTCGGGCTCGAACCGAGCTGCCTGGCGGTGTTCCGCGACGAGCTGACCAACCTGTTCCCGGCCGACGCCGACGCGCGCCGACTGTCACAGCAGAGCGTCACACTGGCCGAACTTCTCGACCGCACCGACGGCTACACCCCGCCAGCCCTGCACCGCACGGCACTGGTGCAGATGCACTGCCACCAGACGGCCACGATCGGCATCTCCGCCGACCACGAGCTGATGCGGGCGATGGGCCTCGACCTGCAACTGCCCGACTCCGGATGCTGCGGCATGGCCGGCAGTTTCGGCTACGAGGCCGGCGAGCAGTACGACGTGTCGATGGCCGCGGGCGAACGTGTCATCCTGCCCGCCGTGCGCGCCGCCGCACCCGACACACTCGTGCTCGCCGACGGGTTCAGCTGCCGCAGCCAGATCCGCCACGGCGCCGGCCGGGACACACTGCACCTGGCCGAGGTCCTCGCGATGGCCGGCCGCCAGGTTGGCTGACCGCGTAGGCAGAGCCGGCGACGTCGTCAGCGCCAGCGTGGTTCCTTGCGGCGTGATCGCCATCCCGGGAACCTCGCCTACTCGCCCGAGCTGCGGGAGTGGATATTCGATCTCGGGCTGGACCTCAAGTTCGACCTGTCGCACCTGCCTGGGATGGGTCGTCCCGGCGACCAGGGGGTACGCCCAGCAGGCGGCCCCCGATCTCTGAAAGGTCCTGCCTGATGTCACGCACGTCCTTCCGCCAGGAACTCGCCCAGCAGTTGCGGATCGACTCGATCCGGGCCAGCGCCGCGGCCGGGTCCGGGCATCCGACCTCATCGATGTCGGCCGCGGATTTGATGGCCGTCCTGATCGACGGACATCTCGCGTGGGACATCGACGATCCGGACGACCCGCGTAACGACCATCTCGTGTTCTCGAAGGGCCACGCCTCGCCGCTGTACTACGCGCTGCTGAAGGCCGCCGGCGGGATCGACGACGACGAGCTGCTGACGTTCCGCCGTTTCGGCAGCCGCCTGGAAGGCCACCCGACCCCGCGCATCCCGCCTACGGACGTCGCTACCGGATCGCTCGGGCAGGGGCTCGCGGTGGCGGTCGGCCTCGCGCTGGCAGGCAAGCGCTTGGACCGGGTTCCGTACCGGGTGTGGGCCCTGTGCGGCGACTCGGAGATGGCCGAGGGCTCGATCTGGGAGGCCTTCCAGCACGCCGCGTGGTCGGAGCTGGACAACCTCGTCGCCATCGTGGACGTCAACCGCCTGGGACAGACCCGCGAGACGATGCTGGGCTGGGACCTGGATGGCTACGCGGCCCGCGCCCGTGCGTTCGGCTGGCACGCCATCACGGTGGACGGCCACGACGTGGACGCCGTCGAGGGCGCGTTCGCCGAGGCCGAGGCCACCGTGGGGCGGCCCACCGTGGTGCTGGCCCGCACGCTCAAGGGCCGCGGTGTCGCCGCCGTGGAGGACCAGCCGGGCAAGCACGGCAAGCCGCTCGAGGACCCGGACGCCGCGATCGCCGAGCTCGGTGGCCCGCGCAGCCTGTCGGTGCAGCTGCGGACGCCGCTGGATCGCCCGCAACCGCGCCCGGCTCCGCACCAGGATGGTGGGCCGCCGCGGTGGGACCTCGGCGAGCAGGTCGCGACCCGGCAGGCCTACGGGAAGGCGCTGGCCGCACTCGGCGCCGCCCGCGGCGACGTTGTCGCGCTCGACGGCGAGGTGTCCAATTCCACCTCGTCGGAGCTGTTCGCCCACGAGCACCCGGAGCGGTACTTCGAGATGTTCATCGCCGAGCAACAGATGATAGCCGCGGCCGTGGGCTTCCAGGCTCGCGGCTGGGTCGCGTTCGCGTCGACGTTCGGGGCGTTCCTGTCGCGGGCCTACGACTTCATCCGGATGGCCGCGGTGTCCCGCGCGGATCTGCGGCTGTGCGGGTCGCACGCCGGGGTGTCGATCGGTGAGGACGGCCCGTCCCAGATGGCGCTGGAGGACATGGCGGCACTGCGCGCCGTGCACGGCAGCGCGGTGCTGCACCCCTCCGACGCCAACCAGGCCGCCCGGCTGGTGTTCGAGATGGCCGACCGGTCCGGTATCTCCTACCTGCGCACGCTCCGCGGGAAGACGCCTGTGCGGACGCCGCCCGAGGAGGACGTGCTCATCGGCGGCAGCCGCGTGGTGCGCACGAGCGTCCGGGACGACGTCACCCTCGTCGCCTGCGGGATCACCGTGGAGGAGGCGGACACAGCGGCCGAGATGCTGGACGCCGACGGCATCCAGGCCCGGGTGCTGGACTGCTACTCGGTCAAGCCGATCGACGTGGACGCGCTCGCCGCGGCGGCCGAGCAGACGGCGGGTCTGGTCACCGTCGAGGACCACCGGCCCGAGGGCGGGCTGGGCGAGGCCGTGCTGAGCGCCCTCGCCGACCGCCCGCGGCGCCCGCCGGTCCGCATCCTTGCCGTCGCCGACATGCCGATCTCCGGTTCCCCGGCCGAACTGCTCCACGCCGCCGGCATCGACGCCGAGGCCATCGCGTCCGCCGCCCGCGACCTCGTACGTTCCCGCGTCCCGGAGCCGGTGGGCGGGCCACGGGAGCCCTGATCCGCGGCTGATGCATCCCGATCAGGAGTGGCTGAACGAGCGGATGCTGGAGCACCGCCGGGTGGCGGTGTCCGGTGTCCTGGACCGCGAGTCATCCAGTCGCATCGCCGCCGCCCTGGTGCGTCTGGACGGCATCGGTGACGAGCCGGTCACGCTGTGGCTGTCGGGCGTGAGCGCCGACCTGGACGCCGCGTTCACCGTGGTGGACACCCTGGAGCAGATGCGCGCGCCGGTGCATGCCACCTGCGTGGGAACGCTCACCGGGGCCGCGATCGCCGTTCTCGCCGTCGCGGATCATCGCGCCGTCGGTTCGCACGCCATCCTGCGACTGTGCGATCCGCCGCCGGACCGGCTCGACGTCGTCGCCGACCTGCCCGCACACGCGCGGCAGCACGCCCGGCAGCTGCAGCGCCTGCACGAGTGCGTCGCGGCCGCGTGCCGACGACCTGTCGACCTCATCAGCCGCGACATGCGCGACGGGCGCCTCCTGGACGCTGATCAGGCCCGCGGCTACGGACTGGTCGACACCGGCGGCAGCTGATCGGGCATCCCGTGCCCCGCCCCGTCGGCCGTTCGCCGGGTGCCCGGATCCGGGATGGTCGGGCGGTGCGCGATCCGGGTAGCCAGGTGCGGACGGAGGAAAGGAGGTCGTTGTGCCGACACCGTTGCAGGAGCTGGCCGAGCACGGTCAGAGCGCTTGGATCGACTACCTGTCCCGCCCCTTCATCGCCGACGGCGAGCTCGCCGGCCTGGTCGGGCAGGGTCTGGCCGGAGTGACCTCGAACCCGACCATCTTCCAGGGTGCGATCGCGGACAGCGACGACTACAGCGAGCAGATGCGCGAGGTTCTGCGTGCCGAGTCGGACGCGAAGGAGATCTTCCTCGCGCTCGCTCGCCGGGACATCCAGGCGGCGTGCGACTTGCTCAGACCGGTGTTCGACCGCGGGGAGGCCACCGCCGGCGGGTGGGTGTCTCTCGAGGTGGACCCGCAGCTGGCCGACGACACGGCCGCCACCATCGAGGAGGCGACCAGGCTGCACAGCCTCATCGATCGACCCAACCTCTTCGTGAAGATCCCGGGCACGGCGGCCGGTCTGCCCGCGATCGAGGAGTGCATCTCCCGCGGAATCCCGATCAACGTCACGCTGCTGTTCTCCCTGGAGCGCCACCGCGCCGCGGCGCAGGCCTACATCCGCGGGCTGCGCCGCTTGCAGGACGCCGGGGGAGACCTGGCTGCAGTGGCCTCCGTTGCGTCGTACTTCGTCTCCCGGGTCGACACCGAGGCGGACCGGCGACTCGACGTGCTCGGCGGTCCCGAGGACCTCAAGGGCACATTGGCGATCGCCAACGCCAAGCTGGCTTACCAGTCCTACCGCCAGCTGTTCAGCGGGCCCGAGTGGGATCGACTGGCGGCTGCCGGCGGTACCGCGCAGCGCTGCCTGTGGGCGTCGACATCGGTGAAGGACCCCGGGTACCGCGACGTGCGGTACGTGGAGGAGCTCGTCGGTCCGCAGACCGTGACCACGATGCCGCCCGGCACCGTGGACGCGTTCCTCGACCACGGACATGTCGAGGACACCCTGGAGAACGACCTCGATGACGCCCACCGCACCTTCGACCGGTTCGCCTCTGCGGGCGTCGACTATGACGATGTCACCGCCACCCTCGAACGTGAAGGGGTGGACAAGTTCGCCGCCTCCTTCCAACAGCTCCTCGAGGGGGTCCGCGACAAGAGTGACCAACTGGCCCGCACATGAGGGACCGCAGGACCGGGACGCTGCCGCCGAGCAGGCGTCACGGCGGCTCCGCTCCGGGCCCTCGCTCGGGTGGACCTTCGTCGAGGTCCTGCTCGAACGCGGGCGAGTCACCCTCTTCCTGGTCCTCTCGCCGGC
The DNA here is from genome assembly GCF_002262885.1 of Pseudonocardia sp. MH-G8. Taxonomy (GTDB): domain Bacteria; phylum Actinomycetota; class Actinomycetes; order Mycobacteriales; family Pseudonocardiaceae; genus Pseudonocardia. Next base: position 78,022 of record NZ_NKYF01000026.1, read on the forward strand.
TGCTCAGGGGGCGACCCAGCACGCGCTCCTCCAGCTGGTCCACCACCTGCTCGGGATCCATGGCGGCGTCGGCCGGCGGAGCGTCCCGGTCGTAATCCGGGCGTTCCGGTTCGCCCATTTCTCGTCCTCCCCCTACTCGGTCCGATTCAGGGCACCACTGTCGAGGGTCCTGACGTCGAGTTGGCATTGCCCGCCCGAATACCCGGCGCACGCCCGATCGACACGGCGCGCCGCGCCCCGTGCGAGGGCGAGCGCCTCCGCCGCGACCGCGCGACGAGGCCGGCACGGCATGCCGACGGTGGCTCAGGGATGGGCAGCGGTGAGCTCGGGTACCCGGAGATCGGATACCGGTGGGTGCGTGAGTGAAGGCGCACTCGACAGCTGCGTCTTGAGGGCAGGATGATGCTCGGACGGATCCGGAAGTTGCTCGAACGCCGGCGCGCCTCGGCGGGGACGGGCGAGTCCGATGTCGTCATCGACCCGCAGGTCGCACGCAGCCGCGCGATCGGCGGTGGCGGGACCGTCGACGCCGACAGCGCCGGCACCACGGGAACCGGCAGGAACGACACTTTCGTCGGTCGAGTCGCAGGTGAGGACCTCGGTTCGACGGGGGAGACCGGCGCCGAGCGGCGTGCTCGAGCGGGCGGTGCCCGCGATCCGACACAGCCTCCCCATCCGCCAGACGACGCCCCGGCGCCGAGGAGGCCCCGGTGAGCGAGCCCGACGTGAACGCCTGAATCGGCTACCGGGCGTGCTCGGTGGCTACTCGTCGTCGGCGTCCTCGCTGCTGTCGTCATCGACCTGCGGGAAGGCGGGTTCGTGGGTGCCGGCGAGATGCGCCTCGGTCGCGTTCGCCGGGTCATCCTGCTCGTCGTTCGGGTTCGGACGGATCTGAGGATTCGACATGGGACTCGGCTACCCGCGAGATCGCTCGCACACCCGGGCGTCGACGGCTGCAAGGCGCCGCAGTCGCCCGCGAGGATCCGGTCGGTCGGAGTCGGGTGCCCGGCAGGCATGCCGAAACGCGTGGACGAGTCGAGGATCGGGGGTCGCCGGTTCCGATAGAGGGTCACGCCGGTGGAGCGGAGTCCGATTGCCCGGTCGTAGTGCGAGCACCGAGTTGCCGCCGACCCGGGACGGGGGAGGCCGGTGCCGATGAGGTAGCTGCAGTGGTCGCGGTTCTTCGGCCGCGCCAGGAGGCCTTCGCGGCCGAGCACGCGTTGCAGTGCGGTTCTGCACCACGGGTTCCTCATGCTGCTGCGCGGCGCGCTCGACGAGCCGAGCGTGGCCGACGACCGTGAGCGCCTCGACGCGCTGCTGGCGTCCATCCCCGCCGCTGCATCGGCTACGAGGGCATCCGCCCGCGCGGCGGCCCGGGGCGGCCGGACGGAGCGTGAGCACTGCTCAGGCGGCCGCACCGCCTCCTTCGTCGAGTCCGAGCGCCGTGGTGAGGCGCCGTCGGAACGCGCTGGAATCTCGGGGATACGCGCGCGCTCGCCGGGTAGCCGAGGGACGTCGCGATCACGACGATGAAGTGATGGAGGTGGGGATCCCGTGGCGTCGACCGAGACCGGACAGGTCACCGGCACCAAGGACAAGGACTACAACCTGATCTGGTTCGCCGAGGCGAGCCTGAGCAATGCGCTGCGCATGGAGGACTACGCGCAGGACGCGGAGCGCGACGGCGACAATGAGCTCGTCGAGTTCTTCCGGCGGGCGCAGAGCGAGAGCAAGAAGGGCGCCGAGCAGGCCAAGCAGCTGCTCGCGCAGCGGCTCGGCAGGGCCTGACGGACGAGGACGCGAGGCGTACCGCCTCGGGCGGTCAGCAGCGCCCCGGGGCTTTCCGGGGGCGCCGACGTCTGTCGGGTGCTGTTCCGGCCCGGTATCGAGCCGGGCCGGAGCTGCGCCAGCGCGGCCGCATTGCGAAGGGAACCGGTGGCGGTGGGGGTGGAACGGGTGGGCGTCGGTGAGCCAGGCCGGGTCGGGCTGGTCGGGGAACACGTCGCAGGAGGTGGTCCTGATGGCGGAGGTCACGAGAGCGCGACGCGCAGGATCCGATCGTCGCCGGCCGCGGGCTCGCCCCGGCCGTCCCGGTTGCTCGTGGTGACCCACAGCGAGCCGTCCGGCGCCGGTTCGGGGGTGCGTAGCCTGCCGTGCGCGTCCTCGAGCGTCGCGACGGGCTCGCCGACGCCCTCGCCGCTGATCGGGATCTGCCAGAGCCGCTCGCCGCGCAGGGCCGCCATGTGGATGACGTCGTCGACGATCGCGATCCCGCTGGGGGAGGCCTCCTCCACCGGCCACTGCGCCGCGGGTTGCACGAACTCCCCGTCGCCGCCTCGGCCCTCAACCTGGGGCCAGCCGTGGTTCCCGCCCGGCTGGACGAGGTTGAGTTCGTCCCACGCGTTCGCGCCGTACTCGCTCGCCCAGAGCCGGTCGCGGGAGTCGAAGGCGAGCCCCTGCACATTGCGGTGGCCGAGGCTGAAGACGAGGGAGCCGGGGAACGGGTTGTCGCCGGGAGGGCGCCCGTCCGGGGTCATCCGCAGGATCTTGCCGGCGAGCGACGCGGGGTCCTGCGCGAGCGGGCCGTCGGTGGCGTCGCCGGTGCCCGCGTAGAGCATCCCGTCGGGGCCGAACTCGAGCGCGCCGCCGTCGTGGTAGACGGCGCTGGGGATGCCGGTGACGAGGAGCTCGCGCGGCCCGAACGCCGTCCCGTCGAACGGCATGCGCTCGATGCGGTTCTCGGTGCTGGTCGAGAAGTAGACGTATGGGCGGTCGCGCTGCTCGCGCTGCTCGTGGTGCGGCCCGCGTCGGTGCTCGTGTCGCTGTGGCGTGCCGGATTGCCGAAGCGCGAGCGCTACGCGGCGGCGTGGTTCGGCCCGAAGGGTTTCGCGTCGGTGGTCTACGGGCTGCTCGCCGTCCAGTCCGGGATCGCGGCTGCCCAGACGGTGTTCGAGCTCGTGGCGCTGACGATCGCGGTGTCGATCGTGGTCCACAGCATGTCCGATGTGCCGGTGGCGCGTGCGTTCGACGTGGAGCCGATTGCCGGGCTTCCCGACGACGCCGATACACCGCGCGCCGCGGGATCCCCGGCCGCGAGCCAGCGCGACGAGCCGGACCGGGAGTGAGGAGGACTCTTGCGGTTCAACGCACGCGGTGCTCCTCGATGTCGGCGTCCCGGACGGTCAGTCCGTGGCCCGGGCGGTCGCGATCAGGGATGAGCACACCTCCCGGCTGTGGCTCGAGCACCCCGTCGAATGCCAGGCGTTCGATGCGCACGTGGTCGTGGAAGTACTCGAGGTGCCGCAGGTGCCAGAGCGCGGTCGCCACGTGTGCGCTCGCCTGCGGCGCGCAATGCAGCGACAGGTCGAGCCCGCGCGCGTCGCACAGGGCGGCCACGCGCACCAGTGCGGTGATCCCGCCGCAGCGGGTGACGTCGGCCTGCAGGCAGTCGACGGCCTGAGCGTCGAGCATGCGGTGGAAGTAGGGCAGGTCGTAGCCGTACTCGCCGGCAGCCACGTCCATCCCGGCGGGGGCGCGATCGCGCACCAGCCGCAGGCCCTCGAGGTCGTCGGAGCTCACCGGCTCCTCGAACCAACCGACGCCGCAGGTGGCGAAGCTCTCGGCCATGGCGAGCGCCTGCTTGCGGGAGTAGGCGCCGTTGGCGTCGACGAACAGGGCGGGGCCCACCCCGAGGGCGTCCCGCGCCGCGCGCACCCGTCGGGTGTCGGCGCGCGGATCGCGCCCGACCTTCATCTTCACCTGGTCGATCCCGGCGTCGGCCCACCCCGCGAGCTGCGCGCACAGACGGTCGACGTCGTAGGAGGTGAAGCCGCCGCTCCCGTACACCGGCACCGCCTCGTGCACGGCACCCACGGCCGTGCACAGCGGCACACCGAGCAGTCGGGCGTGCAGGTCCCACGCCGCGAGGTCCACGGCCGAGACCGCGTCGGCGACCAGGCCCGGGCGACCCAGGTTGCGCACCGCGTGGTGCATCGCCGCCCACGTCGCGGCCGGGGTCGTCGCGTCCCGGCCGCGGACGACGTCGGCCAGTGACCCGGACACGACCTCGGCCGCCGCCGCACCGGCGTAGGTGTAGCCGATCCCCGTGCGGCCGCCAGCCTGTAGGCGGACCAGCACCATCGTGGTCGAGTCCCAGGTCAGGGTCCCGTCCGACTCGGGTGCATCGGTCGGGAACGTGTAGGCAGCGACCTCGACGTCCTCGATCGCCGGCTGATGATCTGCTCGTTGAGGCTCGGTCATCGCCGCGCCGCCCCGGCCAGTACGGCGGCCACACCCGACGCGGCCGCCACCGCGATCGCGCTGGCGCCGGCCAGGGCGGCGGCCCGCGCCACGGCCGACGGGGGCGTCGGCCGGGGTGCGATGCTGTGCTCGGGCGGCGTCACGCGGTCGGTCCCGCCGTCGCCCAGTGCATCACGCCCGGCCGCCGCGAGCAGCTCCGCCAGATGCACGCCACCCCTGCCGCCGCTGTCCAGCTGCTCCACCTGCGTGCGGCAGCTGAACCCGTCCGCGAGCACCACGGAGCGGCTGTCGGCGTCCCGGACACGGGGCAGCAGCACCTGCTCGGCGCAGTCGCGGCTGACCTCGAAGTGCCCGGGCTGGAACCCGAAGTTCCCGGCGAGCCCGCAGCAGCCCGACTCCAGGTGCTCGGCGTCGGCACCCATGTCGCGCAGCAGCGCCATGTCCGTCTCGTAACCCATGACGGCGTGGTGGTGGCAGTGCGCCTGGGCAAGCACCTCCCGCTCCAGCCGCGGCGGCGTCCAACCGTCGGTGTGCTCGCGCAGCAGCTCGGCGAGGGTCACCGTGTGGTCGCGCAGGCGCAACGCGTCGTGGTCGTCGGGGAACAGCTCGGCCATGTCCGCCCGGAACACCGCCGTGCAGCTCGGTTCCAGCCCGACGACCAGGCCGCCCGCCCTCACGTGTTCGGCGAGCGCGTCGATGGTGCGGCGCAGCACCCGCCGGGCCACGTCCAGCTGTCCGGTGGAGATCCAGGTGAGCCCGCAGCACAGCGCCTGCCGGGGCATGCGAACCCGCCAGCCGGCGTCCTCGAGCACCTCGACGGCGGCCCGGGCGATGTGCGGGTGGAAGTGCGCGGTGAACGTGTCGGGCCACAGCAGCACCTCACCGCGATGCCCGTCGCCGCGGGGGCGCCGGCCCGCGAACCACTGCTGCAGCGTCTCCTCGGCGAACAGCGGCACCGAGCGTCGCCGCTCCACCCCGGCCACCCAGGTCGCCACCCGGGAGAGCCCCGGTGCCTGCGTCAGCGCATTGACCACCCGACCCAGCCGCAGCCGGCCCACGGCCTGCGCGAGCACGGGCAGGAAACCCATCGCGTAGTCCGCACGCGGCCGCAGCCTGCCCTTCCAGTAGTGCGAGAGGAACTCCGCCTTGTAGGTCGCCATGTCGACCTCGACCGGGCAGTCCTTCTTGCAGCCCTTGCATGCCAGGCACAGGTCCAGGGCTTCGAACACGGCATCCGAGCGCCAGCCGTCGGTGATCGGCCCGTCGCCGTGGCCGTCGAGCATCTCGAACAGCAGCCGGGCCCGCCCCCGGGTGGAGTGCTCCTCCTCGTGCAGCACCTGGAACGACGGGCACATGACCGTGCCGCCCTCATGGGAGTGCTGGCGGCACTTGCCCACGCCGACGCAGCGGTTGGCCGCCTTCACGAACGAGCCCTCGTCGTGCGGGAACGCGAAGTGCAGGTCGTGCGAGGGCCGGGGGTGCCAGTCCGCACCGAGGCGCAGGTTCGTGTCCAGCGGGAAGGGGTCGACGACCTTGCCCGGGTTCATCAGCCCGTCCGGGTCGAACGCGACCTTGAACCGGCGGAACGCCGTGACGAGCTCGTCGCCGAACATCGTGGTGAGCAGCTCGCCGCGCTGCTGGCCGTCGCCGTGCTCGCCCGACAGGCTCCCGCCGTAGTCCTTGATCATCCGGGCGGCGCGCTCGAGGAAGGCCCGGTAGGCGGCGACGCCCTCGGCGTCGTAGAGGTCGAAGGGCACCCGGCTGTGCACGCATCCCTGCCCGAAGTGGCCGTACACACTCGCCATCTCGTAGCCGAACTCGCGGTAGAGCGCCTCCAGGTCCCGCAGGTAGTCGCCGAGCCGCTCCGGCGCGACGGCCGAGTCCTCCCACCCGGGGAACGTCTCGGGCTCGCCGGGTACATGCGCGGTGGCTCCGAGGCCCGACTCCCTCACGGCCCACAGCTCCGCCTGCCGCTCGGATTCGCAGAAGGTCGTGGCGGATGGGGCGTCACTGCCGTCGCCGAGGGCGTCCACCAGCCGCTGGGCGGCGGCATCGGACTCCTCCTTGGTATCGGCGCCGAACTGCGCGAGCAGCCACCCCCCGCCCTCGGGCAACCACTCGAGCGCCTCGGGGTTCATGTGCTTGCGCTGCTCGAACCCGATGAGCTTGTCGTCCAGGCCCTCCAAGGCGATCGGCCCGTGCGCGACGACGTCGGGCACGGCGTCGGCCGCCCGGTCGATCGAGGGGTAGCCGAGCAGGACCAGCGTGCGGTGCGCGACGACCGGGACGAGCCGCAGCTCGGCGCGCAACACGGTGACGAGCGTCGACTCGGAGCCGACCAGCGCGGCGGCGACGTCGAAGCCGTTTTCGGGCAGCAGCGAGTCGAGGTTGTAGCCGGAGACCCGTCGGGGGATCTGCGGGTAGCCGGTGCGGATGCGGGCCAGGTACTCGTCGCGCAGCTCGCGGAGCCGGCGGTACACCTCGGCGCGCCGCCCACCCGCCGTGACGATCTCGGCGTACTCCTCGTCGGAGGTGCGCCCGCACCAGAACCGCGTGCCGTCGTGGAGCAGTACCTCCAGACGCACGAGGTTGTCGACCACCTTGCCGGTGCGCTGGGCGGTCGCGCCGCACGAGTTGTTGCCGATCATCCCGCCGATCGTGCAGTTGTAGTGGGTCGCAGGCTCGGGCCCGTACTCCAATCCGTAGGGCTGCAGCTCCCGGTTGAGCACATCGAGCACGATCCCCGGCTCCACGACACAGGTGCTTTCGTCGGCGTCGACCGACAGCAGGGCGTCGCAGTACTTCGACCAGTCGATCACGACCCCGTCGTTGCAGCACTCGCCTCCCAGGCTGGTCCCCCCACCGCGGGACAGCACAGCGACCCGGTGCTCGTGGCAGACCGCCACCGCCTCGACCGCGGCCTCGACCGTGCGCGGCACCACGACCCCGATCGGCACCTGCCGGAAGTTGGACGCGTCGGTGGCGTAGGTGCCACGGCTGCCGGCGTCGAACCGGACCTCGCCGTCCACCCGCTCCCGCAGCGCGTCCGCCAGGGCGTCGACGTCCCTGGCCGCTTCCGACGCGGGCGACGAAACAGTCATCAGCATCCTTTCCGAGCGAATCCGGATAACCACGCTGAGCTGCGCGGATGTCGTCGCGATCGGCATACCCCGGCCGGTCCCCGTGCAACGTCACGCGGCGGTCTCGTCAGGTCTTCGTCAGGCGCGAGGGGTGTCGATCCGCGGGTCCGGGGTAGCCGGGTAGCGGAACGAGTTGATGATTGCGAGCAGCGGGAGGCGTGTGCGCGTGGCCGATTCAGTGGGGGACTACGTCCTGCGGCGGTTGCGGGAGTGGGGCGTCGAACAGGTCTTCGCCTACCCCGGCGACGGGATCAACGGCATCGTGTCGTCGTTCGGCGCGGCCGACGACCGACCGCGGTTCATCCAGTCGCGGCACGAGGAGATGTCGGCGTTCGAAGCCGTCGGCTACGCCAAGTTCTCCGGGAAGGTCGGCGTCTGCATGGCGACGTCCGGCCCGGGCGCGATCCACCTGCTCAACGGCCTCTACGACGCGAAGCTCGACCACGTTCCGGTGGTCGCCATCGTGGGGCAGACCGAGCGCAGCGCGATGGGCGGGTCCTACCAGCAGGAGGTGGACCTGCAGTCGCTGTTCAAGGACGTGGCCAGCGAGTACCTGGTCGAGGTCAACGTCTCTGAGCAACTGCCCAACGCGATCGACCGCGCGTTCCGCACGGCGATGACGCGCCGGGCGCCGACGGCGATCATCATTCCGAGCGACCTGCAGACGCAGCCCTATTCGCCTCCGCAGCACGCCTTCAAGCAGGTGCCCTCCAGCGAGCCGGGTCTGGTGGCGCCGACGCTGGTGCCGGCGGAAGCCGAAATCGCCCGGGCGGCGGAGGTGCTCAACGCGGGGGAGAAGGTGGCGATCCTGGTCGGCCAGGGCGCCCGCACGGCCGCCACCGAGGTCGAGCAGGTCGCCGACGTGCTGGGTGCCGGGGTGGCCAAGGCCCTGCTGGGCAAGGATGTGCTGCCCGACGACCTGCCGTTCGTCACCGGGTCGATCGGTCTGCTCGGCACCCGCCCCAGCTACGAGCTGATGCGCGACTGCGACACGCTGCTGATCGTCGGATCCAACTTCCCGTACACGCAGTTCATGCCGGAGTTCGGGCAGGCGCGGGCGGTGCAGATCGACATCGACGGCACATTGATCGGCATGCGGTATCCGACCGAGGTGAACCTCGTCGGCGACGCGAAGGCGACGCTGCAGGCGCTGCTGCCGCGCCTCTCCGGGCCGACCGATCGCGCGTGGCGGGAGACGATCGAGGAGAACGTCACCGGCTGGTGGGACACCATGCAGCGCGAGGCGATGGTCGACGCGGACCCGGTGAACCCGATGCGGATCGTGTGGGAGCTGTCCGAGCGTATCCCGCACCACGCGATCGTCACCTCGGACTCGGGGTCCGCGGCCAACTGGTACGCCCGCCATCTGCGGATCCGCGGCGACATCAGAGGATCGCTGTCGGGGACGCTCGCCACGATGGGCCCGGCGGTGCCGTACGCGATCGGGGCGAAGTTCGCCCACCCGGACCGGCCGGCGATCGCGATCACCGGCGATGGCGCGATGCAGATGAACGGCATGGCCGAGCTGCTGACGATCGCCCGCTACGCCGACCGCTGGTCCGACCGCCGGTGCATCATCTGCGTGCTGCACAACAACGACCTCAACCAGGTCACCTGGGAGCTGCGGGCCATGGGCGGGGCTCCGAAGTTCGAGGAGTCGCAGAGCCTGCCTGACGTCTCCTACGCCGACTTCGCCCGCGGCCTCGGCTTCGAGGCGATCACCGTCAGGTCCCCGGACGAGCTCGGACCGGCCTGGGACCGGGTGCTGGCCGCCGACCGGCCGGCGGTCCTGGACGTGTACTGCGACCCCGAGGTGCCGCCGATCCCGCCGCACGCCACGTTCGAGCAGGCCAAATCGGCTGCGCAGGCGGTGCTCAAGGGTGACCCGGACGCGTTCCACCTCGTCGCTCAAGGGATCAAGACCAAGCTGCAGGAAGCGCTGCCCGGACGCAAGGGCTGAAGGCCCGGCGCCGATCAGGGAGGACCGATGAGGAGCAGACTACTGCACGAGGTGGCCGGGCTGCGCACGTTCGTCGTGGTGATGGACAAGGGCGACGATGCCGCCGAGGAGCTCGCGCGGTTCGCCCGCGACAACGCCGTGACCGGCGCCGGGCTCACCGCGGTGGGCGCGTGCCGCGAGGCGACGCTCGCGTACTTCGACCGCGAGGAGATGACCTACCAGGACATCCCGGTGACCGAACAGGCAGAGGTGCTGTCGATGCTGGGCGACATCGCTGTGCAGCCGGGACGGTCGGGTTCGGGGCAGGACGAGCCGGCTTTGCACGTGCACGCGGTGCTGGGGCTGCGCGACGGCTCCACCGTCGGCGGTCACGTCCGCCGCGCCGTCGTCTGGCCGACGCTCGAGGTGGTGGTCACCGAGTCGCCCGCGCACCTGCGCAAGCGGGTCGACGAGGAGACGGGCCTCGCGCTCATCCGCCTCGACGTCAGCTGAGGTCGTTCACGAGAGTGTGACGCGCAGGAGGTTCCCGGCTCCTGCAGCCCCGGCCCCGCACACGTGCGGGCCCGGCGGACGCGGACCCGCTGACTGGTCGCGAGCGTCCTGCTGTGCGGTCGCCCGCGCCGGATCTGCCGCCCGCCGTTTCGACGAGGCTCCGGACCAGCTCGGCGGCGCGCGCAGCAGGGCCCAGCGCAGCCGCCTCCGCGACCGGTCGCTGCGGAACAGCAGCTCCGGCTCTGCTCACCCGGTCGGTGCGGTCACCCGGCGCCCGCGCCGGCGGTCCCGGTTCCCGGGGTCGGGGTAGTCGAGGTCGCGCCCGTTGTCGCGGCCCGCGCGTCGGCGCGCAGCCCGTCGACGGCCTGCTCGGGCACGAGCGGCAATGCCCGCCGGAGCTCCTCCACGCCGGCCCCAGCCAGCATGCCGGCGGCGCCGCCGTAGAGCGCGGTCGCGAACGCCGCGGCCATCGTCGGCGGCAGGACCTTCTCGAGCATCCGCGTCAGAACGGCAGCGGACGTGCCGGCGGCGAGCGCCCCGAACACGGCGGCGCCGCCGAGCATGGCCGCTCCCTTCGCAGCCACGCGCGCCTTGCCGGTCAGCTCCGTCTGTGCGTTGCGCAACTCCTGCTGTACTAGCGCGCGCACGTCGTCCGTGAGCGCGCGCAGCAGCTCGTTGCTGGACGCATCGGAGCCGCCCGGCCCGTCGGCCCCGGGGGAAGTGGTCGAGCGTGACGTCGTCATGGAGATCGCCCTTCTTGCAGGTGTTCTGTCCTACGCCACCTGGTTCCCCGCCGAAGTCGTCGACGAACCCGCACATCGCACCGCGCTCACCCTGCCGGTGCGGTGCGTCCCGGCGCCCGACGATCACGTGCCGGGGGGCGGTGCTGCTGGTCTCCGGGTGGACCTCGTTCGAGCTGGTGCAGAAGGCTGCGATGGCCGGGATGCCCGCGGTGTCGGCTCCGCCGGTGGGGACGGACTCAACGGACGGCAGCCATCGCCCCGCTCAGCAGCCGCCGGCGCGCGATGCCCGAAAGGCCGTGGTCACGGAGCGCGGACCTGGCGGCAAGCCAGCCGCATACCCCGTGCACCCCGCCGCCCGGGTGCGCCGCCGCACTGGCGAGGTACAGGCCCGCGATGGGAGTTGCGGGGCGCCCGAGTCCAGGGACGGGGCGGAAGACGAGCTGCTGGAACAGCTGGGCGGTGCCGCCGTTGACCGCGCCCTGCCCGAGGTTAGGGTCCGACGCCTGCAGATCGGACGGACGCTGCACGTCGCGGTGCAGCACCCGGTCGCCGAACCCCGGCGCGAACTCCTCGAGCACCCGCTCCGCGCGCCGGGCCAGCTCGTCCGCCGACTCGTCGTCGGCCATCCCGCGGGGTAGGTGGGTGTAGGCCCACGCGCTCTCGGTCCCGGCAGGGGACCGGCTCGCGTCGGCCGTGGTCATCTGGCCGAGGAGCAGGAACGGTGATTCCGGCAGCCGGCGCGACTCGAGGTCGGCAGACCACCGCACCAGCTCGAGTTCCCCGGCCCCCAGATGCACCGTGCCGGCTCCGGCCACGTCCTGCGCGCGCCATGGCACGGGCCCGTCGAGGGCCCAGTTGACTTTGACGATCGGTGTGTCCCAGGCGAACCGGGCCATGTCGGCCCGTACCCGTGTGGGCACGGCCGAGTCGGGGAGCAGCTCCCCGTAGAGGCTGGGCGCCGAGACGTCGGCGAGCACGGCGCGCCGCGCGTACACGGTGCGGCCACCCGCGGTGCGGACCGCGACAGCTCGGCCGTCCTGCACGTCGATACGTTCCACGCGTTGACCGGTGCAGATCTGCGCACCCGCCGCCGTGGCGCGCCGCTCAAGGGCGGCGCTCAGCTCACCGGAGCCGCCGACCGGTACGGGAAAGCCGTAGCGCTGGCCGAGCATGGCGAGCAACCAGCCGAACGCGCCGCTGACCGGAGACGTCATCGGCACGTCGGCGTGCACGGCGTTCCCCGCGAGCAGCAGCCGGGCGGCCTCGCCGCTGAAGAGCTCCTCACCCATCCGCTTCGCGGGGAGGGTGAGGAAGCGGGCGAGCCGCAGCGCTGCCCGGCTCCCGATCCGCGTCAGCAGCTGCACCGGGCCGCGCACGGGTGGGAACGCGCTGAACAGCGATCGCAGGAGGGGCTCTTCGATGTCGTCCCACTGGCGGCACAGCTCCAGCCACGCCGGCCCGTCAGCCGGATGGGAAGCACTCAGCCCGGCGGCGGTGCGTTCCCGGTCCGTGTGCAGAACGGCCGCCTCTGCATGGTCGGGCCGCAGGGGGTGGGCGAGCACACTCGGCGCCCGGGTCCAGCGCAGGCCATGGCGCTCGAGCTCGAGCGCGCGCAGGATCGGGGAGGCCTGCGCGAGCGGGTAGAACGCGCTGTAGAGGTCGGCGGTGAAGCCCGGGTGGATCACGGCGGACCGGACCGCGCCCCCGACCGTGTCGGCGCCCTCGAGCAGACAGACGTCCCAGCCGGCATCGGCCAGCACAGCAGCCGCGACGAGGCCGTGGTGCCCTCCGCCGACGACGACGGCGTCCGCGGCGCTGCTCGTCACGATCGGCCGAGGTGCGTCACGGCGTTCACAGCGGCCGTGCCGGCCACTGTGGCCAGGACTCTGCGGATCACATCTCCTCGCACAACTCCGGCGTACCCCGCATCCTTCGCCTGGAACCCGGCTCTCCGGGCGGGCGCTGCATGCGTCGTGAGCGTGCCTGATCGTCAGGTGTCGCCCGTCGTCCGCTCCGCCGCTGGATCTGACGCCGTCGTGCAAATTTCCGGGGGCGCGGCCCGCGGCGAACAGCAGTCGCCACCGCTCCGGGCCGGCCGCCGATCGTCGTCCCGATCCACCGCACCGCTGAAGACCGCGATTGATCAGGCGACGGTGACCTGGTCCCGCGCGGCCCCATGGCGGGTGACGAGTGACGGGAGGGTGACGACGAGCAGCATCGCGGTCGTCCCACAGTCCAGTACCTGGCCGGCACCGAACCGCTCAGGAGGAGCGGCGCGTGTCAGGGCGCATGGGCCGGGTAGAGGGGCAGCGCGGACGTAGCTGAGATCAATGGCGTGTTGGCGAGGATAGGGGTCACTGTGAGGCATCGACACGACCGACGCACAGCTCCTCGAGATCGGGCGCCGACCGACGCGCGCGCAGTGATACCCGACTGGACCGCGGGCTTGACGTGATGGAGGTTCTGCTCGGTCCGTGGCCGATCACGGTCAGCGTCGTGGTGTTCGTTGTCGGGGCAATGGCGACCGTCACAGGTGTGATCCGCATGGCGTCTCTCGGGGACACGCTCGCCGACCGCACCGGCTGGGGCGAGGCCCTGTTCGGGGCGGTGTTCTTCGGCGCCGCCAGCTCCCTGTCCGGCATCGTCATCACCGCGGTCGCTGCGGCCGGCGACAACGCGGCGTTGGCATACAGCAATGCCGTCGGTGGCATCGCGGCGCAAACCCTCGCCGTCGCCGTCGCCGACCTGTTCTACCGGCGGGGCAACCTCGAGCACGCCGCAGCGTCCCTGTCGAACATCCTGTTCGGCTGCCTGCTCCTCGCGCTACTGACGCTCATCGTGCTCGCCGCGTACCTGCCCCCGGTCACCGTCTGGGCCATCCATCCCATGTCCGTCGTACTCGTCGCCGTGTACGTCGGCGGCCTGTGGCTCATCCAGCGCAATGGCGCCCGACCGATGTGGGAAGCCGTACGCACCCGTGCCACGCTGGTCGACGAACCCGCTGGTGACGATGGGGTCCGATCGTCAACTCGAGTAGTCTGGGCCCAGTTCGTCGTCATCGGTGTGGGCGTGAGCACCGGCGGCGCGGCCCTCGCACTCGCTTCCGAAGGAATCATCAACGCGACCGGCCTCACCGCTGGCTTCGTCGGCGCCATCCTGCTCGGGGTCGTCAACGCCTTGCCCGAGACCGTCACAGCGATCACCGCCGTCCGACGCGGCGCCCTCACCCTCGCCATTGGCGCGATCCTCGGTGGGAACTCGTTCGATGCGCTCAACGTCGCGATCGGCGACACCTTCTACCGCAGCGGGTCGCTCTATCACCAAGCCGGCCCCGACGAGCTGTTCCTCACCTTGGCCAGCGCCCTCATGACCGTCATCGTTGTCGCAGGCCTCCTCGTTCGCCAAACCCGCGGGCCCGGCCGCGTCGGATTCGAAGGCATCGCATTGATCATCACCTATGTCGCCATCGTCGGCGTACTCAGCGTCTGAGGCAGCATTCGGCTCAACCAAGGTGGTCTGCGGGCGTTGCTGATCACGAGAGGACCTGGACGCGAGCGCGTTCAAGCAGCAGATTATCGTGTCGGCCCTGCTCGTGGGCGCCATCGTCGGCGCCGTGCTATCGGGCTACCGCGCCGATCGGATCAGCCGCAGGGGCAGCGGGACGACCGGGCCGTAGGTACGGGACTAGCTGTCGCGGACCAGTGTGAGGATGGGGCGGTCGTCGATGTGGCCGAGCCGCGAACGCAGTGTCTTGATCGGCCACGCCAGCTCGTCGGCGAGTTGCGCAAGTGTGAGGCCGTGTTGTTCAGCGAGGTCGAACGCACTGCGCAGCAGAGTGGGCGTTTCGCCCGGGTAGGCGGTGATGGACTCCGGGCGCAGCAGTCCGGCGGTCTTGAGTTGCTGAATTCGCTGATAGGCGCGGCGTGCAGAGATGTCGGTGGTGGTCCCTAGCTCCCGAGTACGCCGGACGAGGGAGTCCAGCGCAACGCCCCACCGGCGGGAGACGAGTTCGAGCGCGGGGACGCGTAGGCGTGTGGGAAGCTCGGGGCCGATCTCGGTCGCGGGAGTGAGGAGTTCGGCGGCGAAGCGGTCGGCCTCGCGTTCCTGTTCGATGTCGCCGGGGTTGGCGTCGGTGTGCAGGAGCAGGTGCCCGAGTTCGTGGGCGGCGGTGAACCGGTGGCGGTAAACGTCGTTTGCCCGATCGGGGGTGAGGATCACCAGCGGGCGCGGAAGCCGGGAGGTGGAGAAGGCGTCGACGCGCGCAACTTCGTCGCTGCTGGCGAAGGGCAGCAGGGCGACGATGATGCCGTGCATCTCCATGGTGCGTACGAGGTGGCGAAGGGGTCCCGGCCCGATGTGCCAGTGCCGCCGCAGCTGCTGGGCGGCAACTTCGGGTGCGACGGAAACCGCGCCGGTCTGGCTGTCGAGGTCGGGGAGATCGACCGGGGGCAGTTCGACGCGCATCTCGAGCGCGTGGGCCAGTTCCCACAGCTGCTCGACGAAAGCGGCGGCCTTTGCCCGTTGCCCGACTCGGGTGCTGCGCAGGCTCCGAAAGTGCGCCATCGACGCATCGAGACGGGCGTGGGGCCGCCCGGTGGCGAAGAACGCCACCGGGACGCCGAGCACTCGGGCCAATGCATCGAGGTGATCTGCGCGGGGCGTGATGATCCCGGCCTCGTACTGACCCACTGCGGCGGCGGAAACCTGTAGGTCCTCGGCGAGGGCTTGTTTGGTCTTGCCTGTGAGCACCCGGGCCTGGGTCAGGCGCGCCGGGTCGAAGGCGTCGGCGACGGCACCCGCGGCGACGGACTCGAACAGCGAGGGCTGACGGAGCTGGATGGTTACTGGCTTCCGGTTGTGCGTTCGGTTTTGGTCGGTCACGGCGCCTCGGACTTACCGGTCTGGCGAGGACGCAGGATCGGCTGCGCAACCAGCCCGCTGTCGAACGCATCCTCGACCGCTGCGGAAGCGGTCCGCACCCCGGCAACCGCGGGGGGCGCGACCGCCGAAGCGGAGATGGCCGGGAGCTGCAGCTCCTCGCGGAACGCCCAGACCAGCCGGTCGTCTTCCCCGAGGTCGGCATAGCCGAGATGACCACGCAGCAGGGCGTCGGGGGTGCTCGCATAGCCCAGCACCGCAATCCGGTGTCCGTCTGACGTCAACGTACGGATCACGTCGAGATAGCCACCGAGCTCCTGCTGCTCTTCGTCGGCCAGCGCAGCAACGACCTCTTCGCCCAGTCCGGTCTCCCCGAGCTCGAGATCCAGCTCCAGGGGAAGGTCCACGGGGGTGAACAGCGAGCGCCGGGTGTCAGAGACCGGGTGCCCGAACGGCACGTCGGCGATGTCGGTAGCGCGGTCCTTGGCGTAGCGCCATGCGACCAGCGGTACCCCGTTGATCACCGGAACCTCGTACGGCGCACCCTTTGGACGATGCGGTCGCACTCCCGCAACCCTGTCGAGTTCGCGGACCAGCGCGCGAGGCACGGCCAGCCACATCAGCCCGTAGACAGCAGCGGTGCCCAGGTCGAGCTCGATGTGCTTAGCGGCGAGGGCATTGTGAGCTGCGGTGAGCACCTGAGGTGCGACCGCGCGCACATGTGGGCCTGCCTCGCCAAACATCTGCCGAGACCAGGCGACGCCTTCAACGTCGGCCATGCAGCGCGCCTCCTAGATTCAACTTCCCTACGGCGAAGCTATCAGAGACTTCAGATTCTCCCCGAGACGACACGCCTGAGGCCTCGGCCTCCTCGTATCAGTGACTCCCCGACGACTGCTTCCTGCGCACGCTTTGCTCATGGGTCGACAGGCGAGCTGTGTGCTTGGCGTGGCGGAGGCGTTGCCGGCTGGTGAAGGCCGCGTCCAGTCCTGGTGCTGTCGAGCAGATCGCGAAGCTCCGCTGCCGCTGCCTCGATGAGCTACCCGTGGCAGTCGCCAGGTCGAGGAGGTGGGGTAGTTCGGGCAGTATTACCAAGCCCTCCTGCCCATCGAGCTCACAGCAGCTGTGGGCTGGGGGTGACGCCCGGGTCGCTCGTCTCGGTGGATCCGAGCCAAGCACCAGTGTCGATACCTGGGAAGCGCGGAGTTTCCGGCCAGGGTGCTCGCCGTGACGGAGAACCTGGTCGCCCCCGCGCGGCCCTATGAAACCCTCGGTCGGTTCCTGAGCTTGCTGCTCGAGCAGACCTCGGCGGCGAGCGCCACGACGGTGACCGGACTGCACATCTGGGAGAAGTATGGCGGTGGGTGCGTGGTGGAGTGGACCGCTGGCCCGCACGCCATGCAGGTTCTCCGGGAGTTGGAGATGCTCGCGGATGACGACGCCACGACAACGAGATTGTCCCCGGGCGACATCACGGACGTCGACGAGTACTGCCCCGGCGCGGTCAAGTTCCGGGTGCGAGGTGTCCAGTTCGAACTGCGCCCGGTGGATACCGTGGGTGTCGAAGCCGAGCGTGAGCAACTGCGGAACTTGATCCGGGAGTGCCGCGACATCCGACGGTAGGACGCGATGAAACGCTCGCGACCGAGCCGACGCGCATGATCGTGCTGGTCGACAGTCGCCCGTGCGGCGTTCGTTGTGCGGGGTGTCGGGGCAGGCCCACCTGTCCCGAATGATGTGGGCTTCGCCGTGGTCCTTGCCGCGATGGCACGGGCCGTGCCGCCGGAGACGCGGTCGCTGGCGATGGGGCCAGGGACAGCGGCGGGGTCGGCGGGCCAGTTCCTGCTCGTGCCGGTCACCCACGTGTTCCTGCACTCGCACGGCTGGGCGAACGCCTACCCGTTCCTGGCCGTCGCCGCGGCGCTGATGATCCCGCCGCCGGGCTGTCCGGGCGCCTCGAGCCCGTACCCGAGGACGTCGTGTGCCGGTCGCTCGGCGGCACGATCGGCGGGGCGCTGCGGCACCGCGGGTTCGTGCTGCTCATGTGCGGCTACGTCGTCTGGTCGGGCTCTTCAACATCGCCGGCTGCATGTGGTTCGGCGCGCTGGGCGGAGGCCGCAGCCGTAGGCGGCTGCTGGCAGGCGCGAAGAGCCGGGCGCACACGAGCGCGAGCGCGACCAGGGTGCTGGTTCCCACAATGGTGCGGGTGGGCCACGAACCAGTTGGCGGCGAAGATCGTCGCGACGTACGCGACCAGGCCCACCAGCCCGTGGTCAGGTGGGCCCACCCACGTCGCCCAACGGCTGCTCCCTCGACATCTGCCGGGCGGGGCCAGACCTGCTCTGCCCGCGCGGCTATCGCTTGAACTCCATCTGCTCCAGGCGTGTCTGCACGGTCCGACCGCTCTCCCACGAGTTGGCGCCGGACACCACCGTCGGCTCCGGGATGTCGGCCCGACTCTGCCGCTTGTCCGCCGTGGAGAGGCCGAGCCTGCGGTCCCGGTCGTGGACCAGTGCCTCGCGGACCTGCCCGTCCGCTGTCAAGCCCATCATCAGCTGCGGGATCCCGTACGGGAAATCGTCGCGGTCGTACTGCCAGGTGTGGAACGTCTTCCCATAGGTCCTCACCAGGTCTTCGAAATAGGCGTGCTCCGCGAGATCGGGGATCCCCGGGGCGACCAGGCTGCCGGACCTGACCTCGTAGTGGTGGCTGTGCCAGAGCCGCCTCTCGTCGTCAGGGAGGCTACGGAAGCGCTCCTCGCTGGTGATGTATTCGATCCCGATCAGGCGGGCGTCGGGTGCATTTCGGTCGAAGATCACGCACTGGTGCAGGTCGTGGCGCAGGTGGATGCAGAAGTGTGTCGCCTCGACCTGCCGTCCCAGTTCGTCGGCGTACATGTGGAAGCCGTTGAGGTAGGTGCTCATCGCATCCAGCGGGTACTTCGACTGCATGACGCCGGCCGCCATGTCGAGCGCGCGATGCTTGAGCGGGTGTCCCTTGCCGATCTTGGCGGCCGTCGCGGCCTTGCGACCGAACACCACGCCGACCGCAGCCGCTGCCCCGGCGGCGACACCGATGCCGATAGATCCGGCCGTCCTCCGGCCGGAGCGATGCGAGCAGGATTTGTCAGGTGCGGAAGCCATGCACACCGGCCTACCCGGGGCTGGATCCGCGAACCGCGGGAATCCCCAGGTGGCATGCGGCGCGTCTGAAGCCAGCTGATCCGCGGCTACGGGACGCGGTGGAGCGGCACCGGGACAGGTCCGCCAGTCAGATCCGCAGCGGGCTGTCCGGCATTCATCGCGCCAACTTGGCGTATGCGGGCGCTGTGCCAGGTCAGGCGCGTGCGGTCCTCACCCGGCCGAGTCGGGCGATCAACCCGACGAGCTCGCGCTGTTCACGTGGCTCTCGGGGCATACATGATCAAGGCGACGCCAGCCAGACAGATGAGGGCACCGATGATTCCGTAGCGGTCGGAAACCGTCGAGCACGACACCCCGGAGCAGGGAACCGGCGACGAACACACCGCCGTAGGCGGCCAGGATGCGGCCGAAGTGCGGATCAGGCTGCAGAGTCGCGACGAACCCGTAGGTCCCGAGCGCGAGGACCCCGGCGCCAACCCAGAGCCGGCCGCGCTGCTCGCGCACGCCTTGCCACACGAGTCAGGCGCCGCCGATTTCGGCGAGGGCTGCCAGCACGAACAGCGCAAGTGAGCGGGCCACGGTCATACACGGACGCTATCCGGCCTGGCTGCGGGTGCCCTGAGCACTGCCGGACGGACTTGGCTCAAGCGCGCAGCCAGGTCCATGCCGTGCTCAACTCGTCGTGGGCGAAGGTTTTGATCTCGCCCGTGATCAGGAGGTTGGCCAGCTTGGCGCACCACTGCTCCCAGGTGGGCGCGCCGACGATCGCGACCTTGTCGAAGTCGCGGCGGTGGCGCACGTCCAGGCAGGTATTGCGCCAGGCGGCACGAGCGTTCCAACCGCGGAACGTCTGCTCCAAGAGGAAGAGCACCCGGATCTGCTCGGCGCCCTTGAGTGCCTTCGCCAGCTGCGGGACGAGGACGTCCCTGTAGTCGTCTTCGGTCAGTACGCCCCGGGCACGGACGGCGATGACATCGCCTTCGGTCTCAGTCATCAGTTCGAGCACCGTCAAGCCTTCTCATCGTCCGTGTGGTCGGCTCGCGTCCGGCGCTCCAGCCAAGGTCGACGAACGGGATCGGGCAGCTTGGCGTGCAGGAGCACTCGGTCAGATCTCTGCACCCGGCGCTGAGCACGTCGGTCAGCGTGGCCCGGGCCTGGTCCAGATCGGCGATCTTCGCTTCGACCTCGGCCAGCTTCCTCGTGGCGGCGCCGCGCAGCCCCGGGCGGGGCCCTCGGTGCGAGCCGACCTCGATCAGCTCGGAGATCTCGTCGAGCGTGAACCCGAGACGCGCCAGGCCACGGATGGCCCGCAGCACCGTGACCGCCTCGGGGCCGTACTCGCGGTGCCCGCCCAGGGAGCGCTGCGGTTCGGGGAGCAGGCCGCGGCGCTCGTAGTAGCGCAGCGTTTGCACGTTCACCCCCGCCGCCTTGGCCAGCTGCCCCGACCGCAGCCCCCTGATCACACGATCGCCCCCGAACCGGCCCTCGAACCGGCCCTCGAACCGGTCCCCGCGCCGGAGCGGGCGGCTTCGGCCCGGCGGGCGAGCCCGTCCAGCACCTCGATCCGCGCCTCCGGCACCCGCACATCCAGCATCAGCCCGCCGTCGCCCGCGATGAGCTGGAAGTCGAAGAACGAGCAGCACGAGGACTCTCGCACGGTCAGATCCCGAACGACCGTCTCTACCTCCGAGTCGCCGTCGAGAATCAGCCTCAGCAATTCCGGTTCCGGCCGCTCCATGCTGCGCAGCGCTGCCGCGAACAGCGCATCGAACTCGGCCTCCCGCAGCGGCTGCTCCGTCGTCGGCAACGTGCACGCGTCGACAGGAGCCCACGCCAGCGGCACCGGCACGGACTCGTCTGCCGGGCGGTCTTCGACCGCCGTGCCCAGCAGCTCACGTACAGCGTCCTCAGGCTGCGCTCCAGTCAGCATACCGACCGCTTTGCGGTCGGTGAACAGGATCAGCGTCGGGGTCGACGACACCGCGTACCGACGCACCAGCTCCGGGTTCTCGTCGGCGTTGACTTTCACGACCGGTACCCGGCCTGCGTAGTCGGCCGCCAGCGCCTCGAGGATTGGAGCAAAGCGGCGGCAGCTCCCGCACCAAATCGCGAAGAACTCGACCAGCATCGGCCCGTCGGCGCCGAGCACCTCCTGGTCGAACCTCGCGTCGCTGGTCTCACCCACCGCGCTCACAGCGGTCTCGCTCACTGCACTCGCCTCCCGTGGGGCCCGCCATCGAGCCAGACACCCACGCTAAGCCTGTACCTAGGTACCGGATGCAAGTGCTCGAGGACGTCTCGTAGTTCACGTCAAACTGCGAGGAGAGTTCAGTTAACTAGCCGCTGCATCGCCCACCGCGGCGTGCGCCGCGTCGCCCCGCCGGCCGTCGGGGCCGTGCCCGAGGCGTTCCGGCACCCGCGTCACGGTCTGGGTGGGTATGCATCACGCACGTCGGCTGTGATCCACCGGGTCAGTACGAGCGCCAGCATTGCGAGTCGGGCGGTGTGTTCCATCAGCGGATCAAGGTCGCCTGTACCGGGCGAAGGAGGCGCGGAGGCGCCGAGTCTCGGAGCGAGAGAAGGTGACGGGGTGGGTACTCGACGGCGTTGGGCCTCGTCTCTACAGCATGACGGCGCTCATCGTGGCGGCGGACCGTGGTTAGGCTCGACGCATGGCCGACGAGGAGCACGTCCTGGTCCCGGCGATGATCGGGCTTGACATCGTCGACGCCCAAGCGCTGGCGCTTGCGGCCCGCGTCGTGACTGTTACAGAGGACCCGGACTTGCCACCTCCTCTGTCCGGCGTCGTCGTCGACCAGCAACCGGCCGCCGGAACGCAGGTCTTCCCAGGAGAGCCCGTCACGATCTGGGTCGAGGAGAAGGGGGGAGGCGGCGGCTCGGCGCCGCTGGACCCCGGGCCCCTACAGCCCGCCGGAACCAGATTTGGGCCATGACCAAGGACCTGGTCCCGCGGTAACTGGTCAGGTCGGCGGGGCCGCTTGATCGACATGTGAGACGATCCTGGTGTGCCGGTCGGGGGTGAGCGTCCGTCCTACGACGAGCTCGCCGCGCTGGTCGCGAGCCAGGCCGCGGAGATCGCGGCGTTGCGGGCCGAGGTGGCGGAGTTGAAGCGCCGGCTCGGGCAGGACTCGCAGAACTCCTCGAAGCCGCCGTCGTCGGACTCGCCGTTCATCAAACCGGCCCCGAAATCGTTGCGCCGCCGCAGCGGGCGCAAGCCTGGTGGGCAGTCCGGGCATCCCGGTTCGACGTTGGCCCAGGTCTGCGACCCGGACGAGGTCGTGTGTCATGAGCCGGGCCCGTGCGGCGGCTGCGGTGCTGATCTGAGCGGGGCCGTGCAGGTGGGTGTGGAACGGCGGCAGGTGTTCGACCTGCCCCCGATCCGGGTGCGAGTGACCGAGCACCAGCTGATCACGCGGCGGTGCGGCTGCGGAACCAGCACCTGCGCGAAGCCGCCGCAGACGGCGACGGCGCCGGTGCAGTACGGGCCCCGGATCGCCGCGATCACCGTCTACCTCTACGTCGGGCAGTTCCTGTCCCGCAAACGCACCGCCCAGGCGTTGGCCGAGTTGTTCGGCACCCCGGTCTCGGAAGCCACCGTGGTCTCGGAAGCCACCGTGGCGACGATGACCCGACGCGCCGCGAACGGTCTGACCGGTTTCCTCGACACGGTCGCCGACCGCCTCGCCGACGCGGAAGTGGTCGGGTTCGACGAGACCGGGCTGCGCGTTGCGGGCGGGTTGGCCTGGGTGCACTGCGCCCGCACCGACCGCTACACGCTGATCACCTGCCACCCCAAACGCGGCCGCGACGGTATCGCCGCCGCCGCAGTCCTGCCCCGGTTCGCCGGCATCGCGGTGCACGACGCCTGGGCCCCGTATGACACCTACCTCGATGCTGTCCACCAGTTGTGCTGCGCGCACGCGGTGCGGGAACTACGCGCCGCCGCCGAAGCCGCACCCACCCGCAACGGCTGGCACTGGGCCACCCAGGGCCAGGACGCGCTCACCGCCATCCAGAAACTCGTCACCGACGCCGCCACCGCGGGCCACCCGCTCGACTCCGAAGCGTTGGGCGTCCACATCCACACCTTCCGCTGCGCCGCCCTGATCGGGGCCGCGCAAACCCGCGGCCGCTCCACCCCGATCATGGCCAAACACCACGCCCTGGCCCGACGGCTGGTCACCCGCCACGACGACTACCTGCGGTTCGTCCACGACCCCCGCGTCCCTGCCGACAACAACGGCGCCGAACGCGACATACGGATGATCAAGCTGCGGCAGAAGGTGTCCGGTTGCCTGCGCACCCTCACCGGCGCCCAACAATTCTGCGCGATACGCAGCTACCTCTCCACCGCCGCCAAACACGGCAGGCACTTCTTCGACACCCTCGTCATGCTCGCCGAGGGACGGCCCTGGCTGCCCGCACTCTCATGACCTGACTAGTTACGTCCCGCGTACGTCCGCCAGGGACGCCGGTTCGGGGCTACATCCGGTGGCCGCCCTACCTGGGCGTAGTTGGCCAGCTCTTCCTCGCCGACCGCCCACCAATGATCAGCGGAGCGGTCCGGCCCTGCGCCTGCGCACAGCCGCTGCGATCCGCAATGGCAGCAGCCCGATCAGGGGTGCGCGCCTGCCGAGGTCGGTCCGGTCCTCGCGGTCGAATGCGGAGGCATAGCGGCAGGCAGTCGCGGCATCCGCGTAGGTCTTGCTGCCCAATGCTCCGCATCCGCGCGCACACGTCCAGGACATGGTCGGTCCGTCGGCGCGAAACCGGAAGCGGTGCCCGAACATTGTGCAGCGCATGTCAGGAGCTACCCGTTCGCATCCCCAACCATGCCGCGGGTAGCCGAGGGTCGTGGGCAACGGGACGCAGACGGCGACAATCGAGACCAAAGTTCCGGCGCGGCTGGATCGGCTGCCGTGGTCGAGGTTCCACTGGCGAGTCTTGATCGGGCTCGGCACGGTGTGGATCCTCGACGGGCTCGAGGTCACGATGGTCGGGTCGGTGGCCGCGCGGCTCGCCGAACCCGGTAGCGGCATCGAGATCAGCGTCGGCCAGATCGGGCTCGCCGCGGCGGTCTACATCGTTGGCGCTTGCACCGGGGCGCTGTTCTTCGGTCAGCTCACCGACCGCTTCGGTCGCAAGAAGCTGTTCCTGCTCACGCTGGTGGTCTACATCGTGGCAACGGTGGCGACAGCGTTCTCGTTCGCACCCTGGTACTTCTACCTGGCGCGGTTCTTCACCGGCGCGGGGATCGGCGGCGAGTACGCCGCGATCAACTCCGCGATCGACGAGCTGATCCCGGCGCGCGTCCGTGGACGGGTCGACCTCGTCGTGAACGGCTCCTACTGGCTGGGGGCCGCGGCGGGTTCGGCTCTTGCTGTGGTCTTCCTGTCCACCGCGGTGTTCGCCGTCGACCTCGGCTGGCGCCTGGCCTTCGGGCTCGGCGCCGTGCTCGGGTTGGTGATCCTCTTCGTGCGCCGGCACGTGCCGGAGAGCCCGCGGTGGTTGTTCATCCACGGTCGCGAGGAGGAGGCCGAGCGGATCGTCGACGGAATCGAGCGGGAGGTCGCTGGGGAGACCGACGACGGCCTCGACGAGCCCGAGGCGAGCATCACCGTCCGGCAGCGCACGACGATCCCGTTCCGCGAGATCGCGCGGACCGCGTTCTCGCTCTACCCGCGGCGCGCCGTGCTGTGCCTCGCGCTGTTCGTCGGGCAGGCACGGCATTACCTTCAACCTGGGCACGCTCGTTTCCACCTACTACGGGGTCGCGTCCGGGCTCGCGCCGCTGTTCCTCGTCGCCTATGGGCTGGGGAACTTCCTCGGCCCGGTGACGCTGGGCCGGCTGTTCGACACCCTGGGGCGCAAGCCGATGATCGCCGGTTCTTACCTGGGTGCCGCGGTGCTCACCGTGCCGCTGGCCTGGGTGTTCGTCTCTCAGCTCGGCGGTCCGTGGTTCTTCCTGGCGATGCTCGTGCTCACGTTCTTCGTCGCGTCGGCCGGGGCCAGCGCGGCGTACCTCACCGTCAGCGAGATCTTCCCGATGGAGACGAGGGCTCTGGCGATCGCCTTCTTCTACGCGGTGGGCACCGCGATCGGCGGGATCACCGGGCCTCTCCTGTTCGGCGGGTTCATCGAATCCGGGAACCGGGAGCTGGTCGCGATCGGGTTCCTCGTCAGCGGTGCGGTCGTTGCGGTCGGCGGCGTCGCGGAGATCCTGTTCGGGGTGCGGGCCGAGCGCGCCTCGCTCGAAGACATCGCACAGCCCCTTACCGCGGCCGACGCCGAGGACGGCGGCCAGGGGGACGGGGACGAGGAAACCCAGGCGCAGCGGCTGCGCCGGCAGGCCGAACAGGTCAGGGCCGACGCGGCACAGCACCGTGCCACGGCCGCGGACCTGCGCGCCCGCGACGGCGGTGGCCGCTCCCGCGACGATCGCATGCGCGCGGAGGAGACACTCGCCGAAATCGCGAACCTGCGCGCCGCCGAGCTGGAGCAGATCGCGGAGGCCAGGGACGTGCTCGCGGCCGCCCGAGCGGACGACGCGGCGCTCGCGGCCCGGGCCGGAGAGCAGCGGGCCCGGTCGCTCGCCGAGCGGCAGGAGGCCTTGGGAGCTGCCGACGAGCCGACCGCGGCTCAGCATGCTGATCGGGCACAGGCCGCGCAGGAGCACGCCCTGGCCATCGACGAGCAACGGCGCTCCGCGGAGGAGCAGCGCGCCGCCGAGCACGGTGAGCCGGACGACACCGACGAAAGGCCTGCCGGCCCCGAGGTCCACCGGGCCCGCGCCCGTCTGTACGAGGCCCGCGCCGCCGTGCACGAGGCACGGGCGGCGGCCGCGGCCGCGAGGGCCGCGCGCCACGAGCAGGGTGCAAGCGACGCGGAGCGCCAGGTCACCCGCGCGGAACAACAGGCCGACGCCGCCGAGCACCGGGTGACCGCCGCCGAACATCGCAAGGCCGCCGACGACATCGGTGCCCGGACCGGCGACGCGGAGGTCGGGCAGCGACTTCGCCGCGAGCATGAGATGCAACAGCGCATCCGGGAGCGGATCGAGCGCAGGCAGACATGTGGGCGCTCGGGCCTGGGACGCCTGCGTCCGGGCTCGAGCGCGGCACTGGCGAGCGCGCGGTTGTGGGGATCATCCGGCTACGACGGCGCCGCCGAGCGCGCCCTCGACCGCGAGATCGACGTCATCGCGCGGGCCCTCGAGGAACACGGCACTATCCCGCGCACCGAGTTGGCGCGGATGGTCGGAGCGCGATATTGGGGCCCGGGTCGGTTCTCGGCCGCGCTTCAGGCAGCCGTCGAGGAGGGCAGGGCGCAGCGCGTGGGACGGCAGGCGATTGCGCCATCGGACAGCGGCTAGACACAGCTCCAGTCTCCTTGCTAGATCAGAGCCTCTCCACCGCCCAGGACGATTCACGAATACCAAGATCGGGCTCCGGCGATGATGCGCTTTTCATCGGCGACACTGTTCCCGGTGGTCATTAGCAACTTGCAACGTTGCGAGTTTCAGTGACGCCCCGCTTATGGATTCGCGAGGGTTGCGAATCGCGAGTAGTGCAGCTGGTGCGCGACGGTCACCGTGCTCGTTGGACCATAGCGGTTCTTCGCAACGATCAGGTCCGCCTCGCCGGCTCTCGGGTCGTCGCGCTCGTAGTAGTCCGGCCGGTGCAACAACAGCAGCACGTCGGTAGCCTGTGCGATGGTGTCGGCGTCGCGTAGGTCGCCGATCAGAGGGCGCCGGTCGACGCGCTGCTCCGCCTGCCTGCCGAGGTCCGCGCACGCGACGATCGGGATCTCGAGCTCCATCGCCAAGGCTTTGAGGCGGCGGGCGATCTCAGCGACCTCCCGCTCCCGATTGTCTGCGAAGGACCTTGCCACGATCGCGTTCAGGGGGTCGACGACAACGAGGCCGAGTCGATGCTCGCCCACGCACTTGATCAGCGCTGATGATAATGCGTCTAGGTCAGGTGCCGGGCCGGCTTCGATGAACAGCGGGTCTTCCGCTATCTCTGTCATCTTCTTCGCCATGCGAATCCAGTCATTGTCTGTCATTCGGCCCGCCCGCATATCGGCGAGTCGGATCCGCGCCTCGGCCGACAGAATCCGGTGGACCACCTCGTCCTTCAACATTTTGAACGTGAAGATTGCCGCAGGAACCTTCTGCTTGAGAGCAGCGGCCCCCAGCATGTCGAGTGCGAGGGTGGTCCGTCCGGCGCCGGGCCGCGAGGCGATCACCGTCAGAGAGCCGGGGATCAAGCAGCCCAGGGTCGCATCAAGGTCCTCGAACCCGGTCGTCACGCCGGCACCGATCGGACCATGCGAGGCGACCTTGTCGAGCTTGTCAACTGTGCTCTGCAGGAGCTCCTCAAGAACCTCCGGCACCTGGACTTCAGTGCGCCCAAGTCCGAAACGAGCGGCCTGAGCGCCGAACTGCATCTGCCGCAGCAGTCGCTCATCGAGCCGCCGCACTGTCGGGGAGCCGACAACCGTCAGATGCGCCTCGTGCAATCGCCCAATGAGATCGTCACCATCCTCGCGGGAGTCGAACGTTACCGCGTTCTCGAAATTCGACCCCAGTCCTCCCATGGTCAGATTGGCCGACCCCACCCAGGCTGAGGAGTGGCCGTCGGCGTGCCCAAGGAGGTATGTCTTCGCGTTCTGGAAGTCGGGCGCCATGACGACGAACACCTCGATCCGACCCGGGTAGTCCTCCGACAGGGCGAGCAGGGCGCGCAGTGCGGGAACCTCGTACTGCAGCGGGCTCCCGCCGATCAGCACCTCGAGACGGGCGCCGCGTTCCACCAGTTCTTCAAGGTCTGGCTCGACGCTGGACAGGCCGGCCGTCGTGAAGAAGCCAGTCCGCAGTCGCACGGACACCGCTGATGGCAGCTCGCGACGGAGCCACGCGAGCAGATGGTCATCCCGACCGTCGAGGCGGTAATCGACAACGCGCACACCGCAGCCTGGCACAAGATGACTCACCTCTCCCACCCCGACGACGACAGCACGCTGCGATCTTCCAACTGAGTTGATCAGTTGAGCAGGGTTCGCGGAGCGGCGGGGGTTATTGGTGATGGCGCTACATCTCGCCCGCCGCCGCTGAGGCCATCGGTGCGCCGACCGGATCACCAGTTGTGGCCGGTGAACTTGTCTCGCCGTACTGAGACCTGGCTCGAACGAGCAAGTTCAGGTGCTGCCGACGAGATTCGACCCCTGGTCTGCGGGTTGACGTCCAGGTGCGGCTGTGGTCTGGTGTGTAACTAGTGACATGAAACTAGTTACATCAGGCGACACTGGAGTCGACGTGAAGAAGATCGCTGGTCTAGGGCTTGCGCTCGCGGTCGCGCTGGCTGTGAGCGGGTGCACATCGACGGGGGCAGGCAGCGGCGAGGACGTCCTCGTCGTAGAGGGCTACGGCGCGGAGTACCAGCAGTTGTTCGACGAGCACATCGGGACGCCGTTCACCGAGCAGACCGGGATCCAGGTGCAGTACTCCGCGAGCGGGGCGGCGTCCGAGCACTACGCCGCCATCCGAGCCGCGCACGGCGATCCGGGCTTCGACGTCGCGGTGATGACCAATCTCGAGCTCTTCCAGGGCAGCAAGGACGGGCTCCTCGACCCGGTGTCGGAGCAGCAGGTGCCGAACCTCGCCAAGGTCTCGAAGAAGATCCGGGACACGACATACGGGGCCGGCGTCATCCACGACGTGCAGCAGGTGGCGCTGATGTACAAGCGGTCACTGTTCCCGACTCCACCCACGAGCTGGAACGTGATGTGGGACCCGAAGTACCGCTCGGGTGCCCTGGTCTTCAACCCGACGAACATCATGGGCTTCTACCAGGTCCTCTCCGCGGCCGAGTTGGACGGCGGCAGCATCACCGACGCGGCACCCGGGTTCGCGCGCATCGCCGACCTGGCGACGTCGGCGCTCGCGACGCCGCAGGCCTCGGCCGAGGCGGTGCCGTACATGGAGAAGGGGACGGCCACGGTCTTCCCGTACCAGGACGGACGAGCCGCCATCTACGCGGAAACGACAGATTACGATTTCACTGTGCCGCAGGAGGGCACGTACGCGGTCCTCGGAGCGCTGGGCATCCCCGTGGGCGCAGCGCACAAGGCCGCAGCCCACAGGTTCATGGACTACTGGCTCAGCCCGGAGGTCCAGCAGCGGTGGGCCACGGCCTACAACGTCGGTCCGGCGGTCACGGGGCTGCAGTTCCCCGCGGAGTTCGCCGCCAAGCACGTCACGACGGCCGAGCAGATCGACAAGCTCAAGATCGCCGATCCGGAGATCGTGGCACGGGACCGTACCGAGTGGAGCCGGAAGTGGGCGGAGGCCGTGCGGTGACCGCCCTCCTCGCGCAGACCAGGCGGCCACGGGCGCAGCACCGCAGCGGTTCCGCCTTGCTTCCGCTGCCGGCGACGGTCTGGGTACTGGTCGTCTTCGCCGTGCCGACCGTCATCCTGCTCGCCAGCAGCTTCCTGACCTACGACGGTGTCCGGGTAGGCGGTCCGGTCACGGCGGAGAACTACGCTGCGCTGTTCCGGGACGCGTACTTCTGGTCGGTGCTCTGGGACACCGTCTGGATGTCGATCGTCGTGGGTGCCGTTTGCACCTCGGCGGGGCTGCTGCTCGCGTACTTCATCGTCCGGTCCGGCTCCCGGTGGCGATCCCTCGTCCTCCTCGTGGTTGTCTCGCCCCTCGTCTCCAGCGTCGTGGTGCGGACCTATGGCTGGCTGGTGCTCCTGCAGGATGACGGGCTGTTCAACCAGGTCCTGGTCTGGACGGGGGCGATCCGGGACCCGATCGCCTTCATCGGCTCCCGGGGCGGTGTCATCGCCGGGCTGGTGCACGTGCTGCTCCCGTTCGCCGTCTTCACCGCCGTCTCCAGCGTGCAGAGCGTCGATCCCGTCCTCGAGCGGGCCTCGCGCGACCTCGGGGCCGGGCCGGTGCGCACGTTCTTCCGGGTGACCCTGCCGCTGATCCGCCCGGGCCTCATCTCGGGCTTCATGCTGACCTTCGCCATCAGCCTCGGCGCGTACGCCACCGCAGCGGTTCTGGGTGGCGGGCGGGTGCAGACCCTCGCGACGCTCGTGCGTGACCGCATGGTCGTCAGCCTCGAATGGGGCCAAGCCGCGGCGATCGCGGTGGTCCTGCTCGTCGTGAGTGTCGGCACGGTGCTCGCCCTGCTGTGGGCCGGGCAGCGGTCGCGGACGGAGGTCTGACGAATGCGGAAGAGCCCATGGCTCGCCGTTCGTGCGGCCCTGCTGATCCTCGTCCTCGCGTTCGTCGCGGTCCCGATGGTCGTCGTCTTCTGGACGTCGATCCAGCCCGACACCTACGTCTCCTTCCCACCATCGGGGTTCTCGCTGCGCTGGTGGAGTGACGCGTTCACGGCCGAGTGGTTGCTACCGATGGCGCTGTCCGCTCAGATCGCGCTGGGCTCGGCCCTGTGCGCGCTGGTGGTGGGCACGGCTGCGGCGTACGGGCTATCCCGGGGGGTACGGGGCCGGGCCGCGATGGAGGCGTTCCTGACGAGCCCCCTGCTGCTGCCGGAGATCGTCATCAGCCTCTCGGTCGTCCAGCTAATCTCGATGCTGGCCGCGCGCGAGCTCATCGGCCCGGCGCTGCTGGTCGCGGCCCACACGTTGATCGGCATTCCCTTCGTGTTGCGCACCGTCGGCGTGAGCCTGCACGGCATCAACCCGTTGTGGGAGCGCGCCGCCCGCGATCTCGGCGCCTCGCCGTGGCGCGCATTCGCCACGGTGACGCTTCCGATCATGCGATCCGGGATGTTCGCCGGCGCCCTCTTCGCCTTCATAGTGTCGTTCAACAATGTCGAGCTGTCGCTCTTCCTGACCGCGCGGGACTCGAACACCCTGCCCATCGCACTGCTGCAGTTCATGGAGTTCGAGTACTCGCCGACGCTCGCCAGCGTAGCGGTCACCAGCGTGGCCGGGATCTGCATCGTTGCCGCCGTCGCGAGCCGGTTCACCCGGCTGACGGAGTTCATCCACGGAGGTACGAAGTGACAGTGGACGCGCCCATCGCCGACGTCAACGCCGCGCCCCGCGACGCCAGCGGGTCCGCTGTCGCGTTGCGCGGGATCTCGAAGAGGTTCGGCTCGGCCCTTGCGGTCGAGGACCTCGATCTCGACGTGCGCCCGGGGGAGTTCCTCACCCTGCTCGGTCCGTCGGGGTGTGGGAAGACGACCACCCTGAACATGATCGCGGGGTTCCTGCGTCCGGACAGCGGGCGCATCCTCCTCGATGGCAAGGACGTGCAACGCCTCCCCCCGGAGCGACGGGACACGGCGATGGTGTTCCAGCAGTACGCCCTGTTCCCGCACCTCACGGTGTCGCAGAACGTTGGGTACGGGCTGCGGATGCGCAGGCGCCCGAGGGAGGAGATCCGGGCGCGCGTCTCGGACGCCCTGCAACGGGTGGGCCTGGTCGGTCGCGAGGACCGCTTCCCCGGCCAGCTCTCCGGTGGCCAGCAGCAGCGCGTCGCACTGGCGAGAGCGATCGTGGTGCAGCCGAAGGTGCTGCTGTTCGACGAGCCCCTCTCCAACCTCGACCTCAAGCTGCGGGAACAACTCCGGCTGGAGATCAAGCACCTGCAGCATGAACTCGGAATCACGTCGATCTTCGTGACGCACGACCAGACCGAGGCACTGGTCATGAGCGACCGCATCGCGGTGATGCGAGACGGTCGGGTCGAGCAGATCGACGCTCCCGAGGCGATCTATCGGGAACCTGCGACCACGTTCGTTGCGGGCTTCATCGGCCAGTCCAACCTGGTTCCGGGCGTCTGCACGAGCTCGGGCACCTCCGACTGCACCATCCGCCTGGTTACGGCGCACACCGTCGATGCGCGGCCAGCAGGTCCCGTCACCGCAGGACAGCCTGTCGACGTACTGCTGCGGCCCGAGGCGCTGCGCCTCGGCGAGGCGGTCCCGCCCGGTCACGCCCGCATCACCGGGCGGGTCGCCGAGGTCGTCAACGAAGGCAGCCTCGCCACCGTCGTGGTGGACGTCGGGGAGTCCGTCGCCGTGCGTGTGTCCGTTCCCGACCCTTGCCCCGACGATCTGCCGAAGATCGGCAGCCGAGCGGTGATCCAGGTACCCCCCGGGGCTGCGCGCGCTTTCGCATCGACCGAGTGAAGCCTCGAGCCCTGGCCCGGCAAAACCTGTCCGCACCGAACCACACGGAAGGCCCGTCATGCCCACCTCGGTCCTGCACGGCTGCGATCTCGTCGACGGAACGGGTGCCACCCGCCGGCGCGACGTCGACATCGTGATTGACGGCGACACGATCCGAGAGGTCGTACCCAGCCGGCCCGCCCGGTCCTACGAACGCGTCGATCGGATCGTCGACGCCACGGGGGTGCTCGCCATCCCCGGCCTGATCAACAACCACACCCATGGCACCGCCTACGGCCCACTGTTCCCCAGCGGGCACGAGGGGCTTCCGCACGAGCAGGTCCGGGCGAACCTCGACAGGCACCTGCTGGAGGGCACGACCACCGTTCTGTGCGTGGACGGCTTCGTCACCGCCGACGCGATCGCCGAGGTCAACAACGATCACCCCATATCAATCACACTGGCCTCCTGCAACACCCCGGCCTGCCTGACCGCCGCGTCGATCGCCGACGGCGGCGGGCTCGACGACCAGAACCGCACGTTCACGGCCCGCCAAGCGGTCGACGCGGGAGCTGTCGCGCTCGGCGAGATCGGTGCCGGGCACACCCTGGGTGGCGGCGGAGCGAGCTATATGTACATCCCGGCCGAGGTGCTCAAGCGCACAGGCGTGACGATCAGTGCGCGGCAGGCGGACGCACTGAAGGTCGCCGTGCTCGGCCGCCACATCTCGGCGACGTCGTACGACGAGGGCGCCGTCGAGGAGGCGCTCGAAACCGCCAACCTCACCGGCAAGCTCTCCGCCGAGGAGGTCCGTGAGCTCGTCTCGGGCATCGTCCTGCCCGCGTTCGACATCGCCCTCGAGGGGCTGACGGAGGCCGCGCGGTACGCGGACCAGGCCGGGGTCCCGGTACTGGTGCACAACGCGGCCGCGTCGATGTCCCAGGTCGCGGCCATCGCCAGGACGGACGTCCGACTGATCGCCGGGCACTCCAACCACAGCAGCTTCGACCACCGCGAAGCCCTCAGGCACGCCGAGCAGCTCAAGGAACTCGGCGCCGTCGTCGACGTCTCGACGCTCGACACCTTCGGCGCGCAGCGGCTCACGCGGGGCCCCGATCTGCTTTACGCGATGCTGGAGGCCGGACTGGTCGACACGATCTCGACCGACTACGCGGGCGGGTTTCACGACTCGATCCTGTTGGCCGTCGACCACGCGACCAAGGCAGGTGTCGTCGGACTCGAGTCGGCGATCGCCATGGCCACTGCCAACGTCGCGGACGCCATCCCCGGCCTGGCGCCGCGGCGCGGCCGCGTCGTGCCCGGTGCGATCGCCGACCTCGTACTCACCGACCCGACCGACCTGACGCGCGTCGACACGGTGTTCATCGGCGGTGCGCCGGTCGTCCGAGACGGCGCTAGCGTCGTCAACTGAAAGATGTAGTGGAAGGTGTGGATCGTGAAGCGCACGACCATCGGCGCCGTCGCTGCCGCAGCCGGAGTGTCGTCGGCGACGGTGTCCCGGGTGCTGAACGGTGGCCCCGTCAATGAGGCCACGGCGGCGAGAGTCCGGGAGGCGGTCGACCGGCTACAGTACACGCCCAACGCGCTGACCAAGAGCATCTTCGCCGGCCGGTCCCAGACCATCGGGGTCGTCATCGACGATCTACGCAGCCCGTTCTACCTGGATCTGATGCGGGGCATCGATGAGGTGGCCGACGCGAACGGCAGCCTGGTCATGTTCGCCAACACCTTCCGGCACGACGGTCGCGAGGCGATGCAGATCCAGAGCATGGACGAGCAGCGGGTTCGCGGCCTGATCGTGACATCCGCCGCGTCGGCCGACGACCGGACGTATCGGATGGCGGCAGGGGGCACCCCATGCGTCGTCGTGGCGCGGACAGTGCAGGACCCGCCGCCCCGGCTCCACTCGGTAGCCCTCGACAACATCGCGGCTGGCCGGCTGATGGCGGAACACCTCGTGTCGTGCGGACGGCGATCTGTTGGCGTGATCACCTCAGGGCCTAGACCCTCCCAGCTCGGTCGCACCGAGGGACTGCGGCGCGGCCTCGCGGAGGCCGGTCTCGCCCTCACCGCTGACGACATCGTGACGGTCGACGGCGACGACGGCGCCGAGGATGCCGTCGCGACACTTCTGCAGCGCCGGCCGGACGCGGTCGCCTGTGTCGCCGGGAGGCGCACCGTCGCGATCCACGCCGCACTGCTGTCCCAGGGGGTCACGATCCCGGACGACATCGGCTTCATCACGATGGACGACTTCGCCTGGGCGTCCGCCCTCGGCATCAGCGTGGTGGCTCAGCCGGCCCACCTCATGGGGCAGCGCGCCGCCGAGTTCGTCGTCGAGAACCCAGCGCAGCCGCGGACGGTTGTCTTCGAACCGACGCTCGTCGCGCGGACATCCTGCGGCGAGGCGACCGACGACGGAGCAGCCTCGCGCTGATCAACCCGCAGTAACCCGACGACCGCGGTGCCGGCCGTGCTGTGCACGGCGCCGTCACCGGCAGATCCGATCCCGGCCGTTCCCGTGGTGCCCACCGGAACGGCGGCCCGGCCTGCTCGCGTACGGAGCGGACGATGCGCCCTCCATGCGTCCCGTACTCACATCATCGACAAGAAGAGGAAGGCAGCTCACATGAAGATCGTTATCGTCGGAGGTGGCGTTCTCGGCGCCTCCACCGCTTTCCAGCTCGCCAAACGGGGCTGCGAGGTGGAACTTTTTGAAAGTGGGATGCCGGGTGGACAGGCGAGCGCGGCGAGCCTTGCGTGGCTGAACTCGAACTCGAAGGAGCTGCGTCCTTACCACGACCTAAATGTCATCTCGATGGCCGAGCACCTCGCCGTGGCGCGGGAGCTCGGCACCGACAACTGGCTTCGGCGCGGTGGCAACCTCGAAGTCGCCGCCACCGAGGAGTCGGCGCACGCGCTCCATGCCAAGGCGAAGCGTCTGCACGAGTACGGCTACGCCGCGATCGAGCTCGACCCGAAGGATCTACCCCGGTACGACCCGCAGGTGCGGGTGCACGAGGACTACCTAGGCGCCGTGTTCTACCCCGGCGAGAGCTGGCTCGACCTGCCTCTCCTCATCCACGAACTGCTGCGGGCCGCGGTGGCCCACGGGGCCATCCTGCGGTCGCACACGACGGTGGATCGGCTACTTGTCGAATCGGGTCAGGTCAATGGTGTCTTGCTCGACGACGGTAGCCAGGTCCGCGCTGACCGCGTGGTCGTCGCCGCCGGAAGCCGGATCGGTGCGCTGATGAGCGAGGTCGGCGTCGAGGTCTCCACCGTCGGCGAGCCCGGCGCAACCGTCGTCACTGCGCCGGGCACCTCCGCCTTGTCCGTGCTCCTGCACCTGCCCGGCATCTCTGTGCGGCCGGACCCAGGAGGCCGGCTCGCCATCCGATCCGAGCGGGGCGATCGCAGCCTCGACACCGACACGTGGACGCTCCCCGACGAGACAGTGACGGATCTGATCCGGCGTGCCGCCCACGGCGTCGCCGACGTCGATCCCACCAGCACCCGCAGCGAGCGGATCAGCATCGCCGTAAGGCCCTATCCGTTCGACGGCCTTCCGGTTGTCGGGTTCTGGAACGACGTGCCGAACCTGTACCTGATCACTATGCACAGCGGCGCCACACTAGCCGCTGTCACGAGCCGACTGGCCGCGGAGGAGCTGGTTACCGGCATCCCGCCAGCACTGTTGAACGGGTTCCGGCCAGCACGGTTGATAACCCCGCGGCGTGAGCTGCCCGAGTTCGATCCGCACGCAGTGGAGGCCGAAGTCTGAAACAACCGCCGGCACGCCAGGCGACCGACCGGGATTTGGCTGCCCAGGTGTCCGGGGTCGGCCGAAGCTGTGAGGAGGTGTTCGGCCTCGAATGCGGCCACTGCTCCGCCGGGTGGCGGTGGGCCTCTCCGCGAAGGAGCCGGCCGCCACGGTCTGGTCCACTCCGGCGCTGTTCCGCCTGTCGAGGTGTTCAGATCCACCGGTTCGAGCGCGGCGCAGGTGAGGACGTCGTGCTCGCCCTGGGCGGTGTCGTGGTCATGCGTGGCCAGGCTGTGGTGGTCCGTTCACCGCTCGGGCCGCAGCTGGGCACGGGTCTGGCGCAGCTCGGCCCGGCCCGCGACGGCGGTTGGTCCGGCGAGCGCCGGCGGCCTTGCGGGTGGAGTCTCCTTCGGCGCGGGTGGTGATGAGGTCGGCGGGGTGACCTCGAGCAGGTCGCAGAGTGCGGCGAGGACGGGCAGCGACAACCGTTCGGGGGTGAGCCGGTGAATCTGGGAGGCCGAGCGTGATGCCGCGTTCGGCGAGCAGCGGCGAGAGGTGGGTGGTGGTGAACAGTCCGCAGGTGGCCATGATCTCCCGTAGCCGCCACTGGTAGCTGATCTCGCGTCGGCGGGTCATCGGCTGTTCCCGTCCGGTCGTAGCTCGGGGACGACTGCGCTCGCTGCGCTCTATACCAGGCCAGTCGCGCTCGTCGGGTTAGCCAGGGGCTAGCCGCGGCCGTCTGGCTCGTGGCGTGGGTGAGGGTGGCGTCGAGCGCGCGGTGCAGGGTTCGGGTGCGGAGGTCAGAGGACACGCAGGTGTAGATGGCGGTGGTGGATTCGTGTTCGTGTCCGACCTGATGCTGGACGGAACAGCGGGGCCCAGCTGGCTTCGATCAGGTGGGTGACGTAGGAGCCGCGCAGCGAGTGGAAGTCCTGGCCTTTGCCCACCCCAGCGTGGTGTGGATGGTGGCGAAGCGGGCGTCGATCTGGACCAGACCGACCCGCGGCGCTCGTTCCGAGGGCCACAACGCCGTGAGAACGCCAACATCGCAGTAGGTCAACCAACCGAACGAGTAGCCCCAACGGGCCTGCGGAACGGATCGATGTGGCACTATCGCCCGCACAAGCACCATGTCGCTGCTGGTCAGCACGCGTTCAGCTTCGGCGCTGAGAACCAGGTAGCAAACCGTCTCGAGCTCGCATCTGATCGAATACGCTTCGGTAGGAGCGAGATATGCGAGAAGCGATGCTTCTCGGTGGAAGTGCTGGTGGCGGGAACGGGGGCGTTCCCTGGCGCTGATGTCGCGGTGCGGTCGAGCCACATTGTGGCCACGCCTGCGCTGAGCATGGTCGCGGTGAGCAGCCCTGCCGAATTCTGTTCGCGCCGTCGCCGCGCCCGTGCCGACGCCACACGCACGTCGCAGCTCGTCGTGCGGTTCGCGCCGTCCGAGCTTGCGGTCGTGGCTGCTGCGGCTGAGCGTGACGGGCTCGCTGTGGGCGCCTGGATCGGTGAGCTGGCCTGCCGGGTCGCCCGAGGTGAAGTGGGTGAGGTGCCGGTCGAGTGGGTGGATGTGGTGCGGGTCTTGCTGCGCTACGGGCGTGAGGCGCCGGCGACGCGGGCGCGGCTGGATGAACTGGTGGATGTTGCGGTGGCGCGGTTGTCGTTGTGATCACGAAGGTGGTGCACGGTTGGCGGGTCGGCGGGCTGCTCGCCTATCTGATGGGGCCGGGTCGAGCGGAGGAGCATCGTCGACCACGCGTGGTCGCCACGTGGGACGGGCAGGATGCGGGGTGGCAGCCGTCGGCCACGGGACCAGGGGAGTGGGATCTCGAGCTCGGCCCGCTGATCCGAGCGCTGCGTGCACCGGCAATCGCGGCGGGCCTCCCAGACACTGCCGACGATCAGGGCCGGCGCGGGTACGTATGGCACTGCTCGGCCCGCGTTGCCGCGCAGGATCGCGTGCTCTCCGATAGCGAGTGGGCGCAGGTCGCGCGCGACCTGCTGCACGGCGCCGGCGTCGTGTCCCGCGGTGACAAGGGCGGGTCGCGGTGGGTGGCGATACGGCACGCGGATGATCACATCCACATCGCCGTGGTGCTGGTGCGCCAGGACACGGGGCGGCGGTTCTGGCCGCACCGGGACTACCCGAAGTTGCGGGCGGCCGCGCGGGAGATCGAGCAGCAGCTGGGCCTGACGCTCACGGCAGCCGCCGACGGCACCGCCGCCCGTGCTCCGGTCCGTGGGGAGGTGGAGAAGGCGGCGCGCCGCGGGCAGGTCCCGGCGCGGCCGGAGCTGGTGCGCGCGGTGACCGCGGCCGCGGTCACCGCTCATGACGTGTCCTCGTTCGAGGCGGCGTTGCGTTCGGCGGGGTATCTGGTGGAGGTCCGGTACGGGCCGTCGGGGGATGCGCTGGGGTACAAGGTGGCCCGGCCCGGCGATCGGACCGCTGCCGGCTACCCCGTCTACTACTCCGGCAGCAAGCTCGCGGTCGACCTGTCGATGCCTCGCCTGCAGCAGCGGTGGGCTGGAGTCTCGGGCGCGGCGGCTGCCTCCGCGGATGTCCTGGCGGAGGCGCGGTACGGCGTGGACCGCGGGCGCCGGGCGGTCGCCGGCGCGCGGAATGGGCGGCTGGACGTGGACGCCGATGAGATCGCGCACGCCACGCAGGACGTGTTGATGGCCGTGTGTGGGTTCGAGCTCGCGGGCCGTGATCTGGGCGCGGCCGCGGATCGGTTCGAGCGGGCGGCGCGGATCCCGGACCGGCGGGTGGGGGAGCCGAGCGGGGCCAGCACCGGCCTGCGGTGGGCGGCTCGGCAACTGATCCGTCACCGCAGGGTGTTGCGCCAGGACGAGGTCGCGGCTGGGGTCGCGCTCGCGGTCGCGTTGGCTGCCCTGCTGCAGGAGATCGCAGCTTGGCAGCGTGAGCGCGGGCGGGTGCACCAGGCAGCCGCAGCCGAAGCCTCAGGCGAAGCGGTCCGCAACTGGACGTCGGCATGGCCACCCCCGACCCTCTCGACGCCGTTGTCGCAGCTGACTGGCGTTGACCACGCACCAGGCGCGCGGGAGCCACGGACCCGGACAGGTCGGGAGCGAGGCTCGCGTCAGCCGCGGGTCTGAGCTCCGGCGGGGCGATGCGGGGAGGCAGAGTGGTGCACGAGCGGCAGTCCGTGGGGGTCGTGCTCACGCTGCACGGCGTTCAGGACTTCGCGGTCGTCGCCCACCATCCGGGCACCGCGGAGGCGACGGTGAGTGTGCGGGTGGGGCGCATGTTGCTCTACATCCACGACCGCCCGACGGCGCGCGTGTTCGCGGCGACGTGGCGTCGATTCGGTAAGGATGCAATGCGGTTGCCGAGGGAGTCGGGCCGCCCGCGGGTGCCGCCGGTGCAGCAGACCAGTCGGGGCAGCGCGGAAACGGCTGTTCTGATTGACGCGAGTGACGCACCGCCGTCGTCGGGACAGATGCTGCGTCCTGCGGGCCTGCCGTGTTCGTTGCGGGTCCAGCTTGAGCGGGTGGTGTTCGACGTTCGCGATATCGGTGCGTACGCGTCGATGCGTCGCGCGTTCGTCGATGCCGAAGCCCTTGCGGGCTCCGTCCTGCCTGAACCGGATCGCGCGTCGGCGGCCCGGCGGGCGGCATTCGAACGCGCAGCACAGGCGCTTCCGACCCACTCCCGGCCGCGTCGGGCGGATCTGACATCGCGTCGGAACGCAGCGCCCGGGCCGGTTGGGCGTGCGCCCCGACTCGGAGAGGCATGGAAGCGATGAGCACGGACTATCCGTTGATGACGTTGCCCAGCTACGAGCTGTATCAGCTGGCGCACATCGCGACCTTCCTCGCCGAGGCGCTCGCGCGGCACCGCCGGGCCGGGCACCGGTCCGAGCGAGACGCCGCTCTTCGTGATATCGCGGGCGGCCGCACGGCCTACGAGAACGCGCTCGGGGTCACGACGCCGTCCGGTCAGTTGCCCGGCCCGATCGACGCGGCCACGTACAAGGCCGCCAGCGAAATGGTTGAGCGAGGACCGCGCGAGGCGCATGTGGTGTCGCTCGAAGCGACGGGGCGCAGCGGATGGGCCGTCGTGGGACGGGTACCGGGCATCGGGCCGGTCGGCGCGGTCGTTCCCGACGAGCCCACGGCGAACGCCCTGCGTCAGCACCTGCTGACCCAGCCCGCGGGCGAGCTGGCGCCGTGGTCGGTGCGGGACCGAGCTGTCCGGATGCCGAAGCTGCCGCGTCGGGTCGACTTGGCCGCGTTTGTCGAGAACCTCGACCCGCGCCGGCTGAGCTCACGGGCGGTTGTCCGGCACCTGCGCGGTGTGGACCGGCGCACCGACGCCGCGATCCGCGGCCGCTTCGCCGGCATCGATCTCGACGCCCCGCTCGTGGTGACTCCGTCCACACCACAAGCTGCATCTCCGGCGAAGGAACCGGCGGCTCAATCGGTCGGGGCCACGGCTCCGAGCGCAGCGGCAGACTCGACACCGCAGGCGGGTTCGTCTCGACCTCCCGCACCTCGGCAGGGACGCTCTGCAGGTCAGGAGACGCCGGCTCGGCCGGTGGTCGCGTCGCGCCACGTCTGCGGCCTCGGGGCTCAGCCGACCAGCGGCGCGGCAAAGGCGCCGACGACCAACGCCGGCCCGTAGGGCACGGTGTCGCCGCGCCCATGGCCCGCGGCCGT
This sequence comes from Pseudonocardia sp. MH-G8, assembly GCF_002262885.1. Lineage (GTDB taxonomy): Bacteria > Actinomycetota > Actinomycetes > Mycobacteriales > Pseudonocardiaceae > Pseudonocardia. The sequence goes on from NZ_NKYF01000026.1 coordinate 118,277, forward strand.
GAACAGCACGACCGTGACGCACAGCAGCGCGGTGGCACAGACCAGCCCTGCGAGGGGGAGCGGGGGATCGAGGACCGCGAGCAGGCCTGCGAGGCTCGGGAGCAGCTTGATGTCACCCCAGCCGAGGACCTCGCCGTGGGCGGCCTTCATCACCAGCGCCACGACCAACACGAGTGCTGCGACGGCTGCTGCCGACCCGGCCTGCGAGGCTCCCGCATCGATCGCGGTCAGCGCGGTACCGACGGCAAAGGTCGCCGTCAGCGTGTTGGGGAGGCGGCGCTCGTCGAGATCGACGAGGGCGGCCGCGGTGCCCACGGCGATCAACGGTGCCAGGGTCGCACGGCCGCAGGCCGCGACCAGCAGACCCACCAGGACCGTGACGGCGACCGTCTCCAGCCTGGTGCTGGTGCGCGGCGCGGCGCGTGTCGCAGACGCGAGTTGGAGTGTGACCGGACCGAAGGCCACACCACTCACCGCAGCCAGAGCTGCCGCCGCAAGGGCGCTCACATTCGTCGTCGGGGGCCGTGCGGCAGCAGTTCGTTGAGCACGGCGAAGGTCTCGGGTGGGAGCTCCTCGGGCACGTCGAAGCCGCGCGCGTCGAGCAGGATCGCGGCGTAGCGCTCCATTTCGGAGGGCCGGTCTTCGGCGTGCGCGATGCGCATCAGGTCGGTCAGGGGGCGGTCGAAGACGACGTCGACGTCCACGGTTCTCGCGATCTCGGCGGCCCAGCGGGCGAGTGCGAGGTCGCCGGCGGCCAGGGCGATGTCGACGAGCTCGTGCGCGGCGTCGACGAGGAAGCCGGGAATCTGCAGGTCGTGGCGTTGGTCGTGGTTGTTCAGCCAGGCGTAGCCGCCCGGGCGCAAGGCGCTGAGGACGGGGCCGCGGATCAGTCCGAGCGCGGCTTCGTAGTCGTCGACCGCTCCGTCGTGGCCGGCGGCGTGTCGTGCCTGGGCGCGTTTCCGGAGGCGGCGGAACAGGTCCCAGTCCAGCAGGTGTCCGCGCAGCCGGTAGGTGTTGTCGCTCTGCATGTCGCTGACGAAGGCGCGCTCCGGGTCGCCGTCGAGGCCGCGTCCGGCCCAGCGGCGGGCGCCGTAGAAGGCGTGCCGGACGGTGGCGGGGTCGATCTTGTGGCCGTCGGGCCAGAGGTCGGTCATCGCGGTCTGCATGGTGACGCCGAGGGGGTGCAGGCTGAGGTAGACGAGCACTTCGGTGAACCAGCTGGGCCGCACCGATGGGAACTGGCCCGGCGCGCGGACGACCGGCTCGCCGAGGATGCCGACGAGCGGGACGTCGGGTGGGCCCTCGGATGACCACCGTGCGAGATCACGGTCGAGGTCGGGGTCCTGCTGCTCGACGATCGTCAGTCGCCGCGCGGCTTGGGGATCGGGCGGCGGCGTCACCGCTGCCACCGGTCGCTCGTCGAGCGTCCCGTCTTCGCACATTCCGTCGGCCCACGTCTCGGGCGCGACAGCGGGTCCTGCGGGCACGTCGAGTTGCGCGGTCGGCGCGAGAATCTCGGCCAGGCCGGCGCCGGTGCTTCCGGACATGTTCTCGGCCGACCAGTGCTCCTCGCCGACCTCGGGCATCAGCAGCTGACCTCCATCGGTGACGTGCAGTTCGTGGCCGGCGAGCGCGATGCCGGCGGTGACGACCGCGACGGGCGCGCGTCGCGTCCCGCCGATCTCCCCGGCGAGGTCGGCGAGTCCGGTGCGTTCCTCGTCGGTCGCCGGGCCGGTCGCGAGCAGCACGACCGGCAGCCACGCGTCGGGTGCGACCCCGTCGAGACGCCCGTGCAGCAGCGACGGCACGCCCAGCTGCGCGAGGGTCTCGCGTGCCGCGCGCAAGCGCGCGCGGATCTCGGTGAGGCCGGCGGCGACATCGGGAAGTACCTGCAGCCGTTCCAGGTTGAGCGGGGCGAGCTCGGCGCCGAACCCGACGAGCAGGACCTCGCAGTCCTCGCTCCACCTGCTGTTCGCCAACTCGGCTGCGACGTGCCGCAGGAGGCCTGTGGCCAGCCCCAGGTTCCCCGTCACGTGGGCGACGCCGAGCTCTTCGAGATCGACGAGCAGCGTCTGCTCGTCGGCGCCGGTCGCGACCGAGACGAGCGTGGGGAACGGTGCGCAGTACCCACCGGCGTCCTCAGCCTCGAGCGGCAGGTCTGCCGTCGCGGGAACCGACCAGGTCCACTCCGCGAGCGGCTCAAAGGGCTCGGGCAGCGAAGCGTGCGCGGCGAGCGAGACCACGGCGTGCTCGGAATCGAGGACGGCTGTTCGCAGCGGCGGAGCGTCGGTACCGGCCCAATCGCTGAGCGCGAGGCCGCGCAGCGCCGCGTCCAGGACGCTGGCGTCGACGGTCGGCTCGCTGGCCGCGGCGATCCACTCGGCGTGCCCCGCCTCGTCGCCCGGCACGGCGATCCGGTGGTACGGCCGCCGGGCGCGCAACTGGCGGCGCCTCCGCAGAGCCAGTGCGGCCACCAGTCCGGCGACGACGAGTGACGATGACCCCAGCACGATCGCGGCGGCCGCACCATCGTCTGCTTCGGGATCAGCAGGTGGATGCGCTTCGGCCGTTGGTGCCGCGGTGTGCGCTTCCGTCGGCCCCTGCTCGTGTCGGGGACTTGCTGGTGCTGTGGTCGTCGGAGGTGACAGCGGTTCAGGCGGGGGCGCTTCATCGGGGATCGGCGCGGGTTCGGGCGGCGGCTGCTGTTCCGGTACGGGATCCGCCGATGGCGGAGGCTGAGTCTGCGCGGGGAGCACGAGGGTCCAGCCGGGCCGGATCAGCTCGGGATCGTTGAGCCGTTGGCCGTCGAGCTGGAGGCGACCGCGGTTCTCCTCGAACACCTCGTCGGCGCGGTTCGGATCGCCCAGGTGCTGTGCGGCGATCTCGGTGAGCGTGTCGCCGGGACCGACGATGGCGACGTGTCCGTCGGAGCCGGGGCCTGGGACCGCGTCGGCTGGCAGCTCCAGCAGCCAGCCGGTCCGCAGCAGAGCCGCTTCGGTCAGCCGTTCGCCGTCGGGTTGTTCGCGACCCGAGTTGAGCTCGTAGATCTCGCGCCAGCGCAGCGGGTCGCCGAGGGTTTTCTCCGCGATCCGCCAGAGCGTGTCCCGTGGTTGTACCTCGTACTCTGGCCCCTCTGCCCGCCTCTCGCTCGGTGCAGTGTCCGAGGTGCCGTGCGAAGGGGCGGCGCTCGTCAACGGATTGGCAGGTGCGGCCGATGCAGTGGCCGAACCGGCGGATAGCAGCGCTCCCACGAGGACGGCGGCGAGCGCGCGGCTCATCCCCAGACCGGGCAGCTCGACGCGGGTTGTGGGCTGTCGCCGCAGCACACCGAGGAACTCGGCGATCAGTGAGAGGGTCAGCTGCAGCCACAGGGCGACGCCGATGAGCAGGAGGAACCCGAGGAACAAGCGACCGTCGTCCGGAAGAGCCAGCATCGCGAGGAGCTCGGCAGGCGAGGGCCGTGGGGCAGGGAACGCCGCCCTGGCCACCAGCCAGAGCAGAACCGGGACGCCCGCGACGATCCCGAGGATCGCGGCTGCAGCGAACGTCGCTCGAATCAGTCGCCCGACAGCCATCACGGTGCCCCTCCGGGGAGAACGGGAACGAGGACCGCTTCAGCGGACCCACGGCTGGTGAGTTCGTCCTGTCCGGCGAGGCCCAGTAGGACCGTCGGCCGACGCACCGCGACCTCGACGCGGATGCGGTCAGGAGCGGCGATGATCACCTCGCCGTCGACGCCGGCGGCGAGGAGATACCGACGGGCGGATTCCGCAGCCGCTGCCGCGTCGACGGCAGCGACTCCATGAATCAACGCCCTCGGGTCGAGGTCCTGGCCCGCTGCCCGCGCGGCTTCCTCGGCGAGGGCATCGGCTTGGGCCACGCCTTGTGCCGCGCGGACACCGTCGATGGCGAGCCCGACGACGAGCAACATCGCCAGCACGCTGATGGCCATCGGCACGCTGACCGAACCGCCGCCGCGCTCCCCGTTCATGTCCGCTCCCGGTACCGGTCGATCGGGCTGGCGAAGTCGGCCGTGACCTCTCGGCCCCCGCGAAGTCCTGGCAGTCCGAGATCGGACCAGCGGACGGCACAGGTCACGCGGGCGCGTATGACTGCGTGCACACCGATCGGCGCGGACGGAGGCTCGGCCTCGACCGCGACGTCGAGGTGGTCGCACGCGAGGCCCTGCCCTTCGAGCACCCGGCGGCTCTCTTCCTCTGCCGCGGCCTGGCCTGTCGTGAGGTCCCGCTGGACGGAGGCAAGCCGTGCGGCGGATCGGGCCGCATGGTCGACTGCAGACTCCGCGGCGGCCAGCCGTCCCGCTGCCATCGCGAAGGCGAGCAGCAGCCCGACGACCACCGCCAGGATCGCGGCCTCGGTGGCCGGGCCACCTCCTCGCTCCGCGTCAGCGACGATCCTCATGGGGTCACGCGCTCCACCGCTCCCACCGCTTCCTTCGAGACGTGGAGGGCTACGCCGGGCACCAGCGACAGCGCGTCGCCGCTGACGCGCACGCGGAGCACACCTGTCGCCTGATCGAGTTCGGCCGCAACTTCAGCGGATCCGAGACTGGTGCCGGCGGCTCGCCGCAGGAACGCCTCCGCGTCGCGTCGCGCATCAGCCGCGGAGGTCGCGTGGTGGTAGCGCCCTGCCCGGAGGCCGTCCTCGGCGGCGGTGAGCGCGAGTTGTCCCGCGTAGAAGACGAGCGCGACCTGGACCACCGCGGAGATCATCAGAAGCATCGCGAGCCACAGCAGCGCCATCTCCACGCTCGTGGAGCCTCCGCGTTCGGACGCATCCAGGCGCAGGAGTTGCACGGCCATCAGCCGGCAATCAACTCGGCGCGGCTACTCGTCGAGCGCTCCGAGCTTCTTGGCGATGAAGGCGCCCACTCCGGCGGCGATCGCGCCCGCGACCACGGCGCCTCCGGAGATGTGGAAGCCCTCGTCGGTATTGCGTCCGCCCCCACGCTCGTCGACCGGGCCGAGTCGCTGCTGCAGCCAGAGCAGGAGGTTCGTGAGGTGCATGTTCGTCGTGGTCCACATGGCGTGTCCTCTCCTCAGATCGTCAGCAGTGCGACACCGGCCGGGTACAGGACCCAGGCGGAGATCAGGAAGACCTGCAGGGCACCTGGCGTGCTCATCTGGCCGCTGGCGCGGTGCGCATCGGCGTGCTCGTCGGCGCGCAGCTCGTCCTGCAGGCTGTCCGCGCGGGCGAGCAGCGTGTCGATGACAGCGCCGCCGTCCTGGCCGGCGGTGGCGGCGATCGTCGACAGGTCGGCGAGCTCGTCGATCTCGACGCGCTCGCCAAACTGCCGCAGCCCTTCCCACGGCATGCGGCCGCTGCGGGCGGCGTCGTCGAGTTCGTCGCGGATGCGGCGCATCGCCCAGCCATCGGCCAGGAGCTGGGCGGGGATCGACAGCGCGGTCGCCACGCCGGCGCCGCCACGTCGCAGCAAGCTCACCTGCTGCAGGTACGCGACCAGGGCGTGCCGGAGCTCGTCACGCGCGGCGTCGGCGCGGTCGCCGACCTGCCGCCCGTAGGCACTCCACCCGACGGCTGCTCCGACGATCGTGAAGCCGACCGGGACGACGATGTGCAGCCCGACGTCGAGCACGGCCAGGAGCGCGGCGAGCACCGGACCCGACGAGCCGTACATCGCTGCGGCGCGGAGTCTCCCGAGCAGGAACCGCTCCCGGGTCCATCCCAGAAGGGCGAGGTCCGCGGTCGGCACCCGTCCCGGCAGGTGCCGCAGGAGTGCGGTGCGGCGACGGCTCGAGCTGGCTCGCATCAGCGGGGTGCGTTCATCGAGGGCTACGAGGGCATCGCCGAGCAGGGGGTGGCCGCGGCGGAAGGCCGACATGCACAGGGCCGCTGCGACGCCGAGCGCCGTGCCGGCGACGATGCTCACGATGAGGACGTGGCCCATCACCGCGCTCCGGAACCGAGGAACCGGGGAGCGAGGCGGCCGAGGGCCAGACGCCGCATCCAGACGAGCAGCGCGAGGGTGCTCGCGAGCAGCACCGCCATCACCAGCTGGCCGGTCGGGCTGCTGTAGGGCGCGGCGAACGAGGGCACCAGTGCCAGCAGCACGAGGACACCGGCCTGGATGACCAGCAGCATCTTGATCGATTGACGTGACTCGGCACGGGCGGCCTCGATGTCGCGGCGAGCGCGGACATCACGGGCCAGCCCGTCGGCGAGCTGGCGCAGCACCCGCGCGACACCCACGCTCTGCTGGTGCAGCGCGAGCATGACGGCCGCAGCCACGGCGTCGCCGTCGCGGTCGTCGAGTGCGTCGGCGAACTCCCGCAGGGCTGTCGTCGGGTTCGTCCCTTCGTCGGCCAGGCGGCGGGCGAGCGCTGCCACCGGTCGCTCGATGGCGTTGTCGACGTGTGGGGCGGTGACCCGGATGGCTTGCGCGAGTCCGACCGCGCCGCCGCCGACGAGGGTGTCGGCCATCCGTCGGCACCACGCTTCGAGCGCCTCCGACCGCTTGATCCGATCCTGGGCGGCCTTCGCCGAGCCGAGCAGCCATGGCGACCACACGCCGACCGCGACAACGGCCACGCCGACGACAGGCCACTCGGTGACCAGCCAGACCACGACTCCCCCCGCCACCCACGCCAGCCACCGGATGCGGTCCTGCGCCGTGCCTCGGTCCGGCGTCCGCGCGCTCGCCACGATCGAGGTGACGCGCCGACGCCACCGCGACGGTGCCGCGTCACCGGTCGGCAATCCGAGGACGACCAGCAGGACACCGATCAGCGAGAAGGCGCCCGCGGCAGCGGCGAGGGCGCTCACCAGGCTCGCCGCCCCGGCTCGGACCACTGGTCGACATCGGGGCGATGCAGGAACGTGAGCGGCACGCCCGACTCGTCGAACGCATCCCGTCGTTGCGGCAACATCTGGAACCGGCCCCGCGGATCCGCGCCTCCGGACGGCGCCGCGAAGATCCTGTTCAGGGCGATGGCACCTACCTCGTTGACGTCGGTCACCTCGGCGATCTCCGCGACGAACCGACGGGCACCCCCGAGCGCCGGGTGGGTCATGTGCCGCATGTGCACGACGTAGTCGATGCCTGTGGCAGCGAGGCGGGTGATGTAGCTGTCCGAGCAGTTCGGACCGGCCCCCTCCAACGCAGCCACGATGAGCCGCTCGAGGGCGTCACCGGCGGAGCTCGCGTGCAGCGTGCACATCGAGCCGGGCATCCCCGCGGTCATGGCCTTGAGCATCGGCAACGCCTCCGGGCCCCGGACCTCGCCGACCACGACGCGCGTGACCGACATCCGAAGCGTCTGGTGCAGCAGTTGCGACAACGACACCTCGCCGGCTCGCGTCCCGGTGGAGGAATCGGTCTCCGTCGAGCCGGGACGGGCCTGCATCGCGTAGAGAAGTGCGGGCGCCCGCGGCAACCGGTGCAGATCGAGCTCGTACTCGGTCTCCAGCGTTGCGAACCGCTCATCGGGAGAGATTTCACGAGCGAGCGCGCGCAGCAGCGTCGTCTTCCCGACCGACGGCGGTCCCGTGATCAGTACGTTCCGTCGGGCCTGGACGAGCGCCCGCAGGAACAGCATGATGCCGACCGAGATCGTGCCGACCTGCAGCAGGTTGTCGAGGGTGACGTCGACGAGCCTGTGGCGTCGGATCGTCACCGTCGGGCGGGGAACGACATCACGAAGGGCCGCCAGCCGCGAGCCGTCGGGGAGCTGCATGTTGAGCATCGGTTGTGCTGAGGAGAACGCGCGCTCCGACGCCCCGTGGTGCGCAGCGATGTACTGCAGCTGCGCGATCAGCTCGTCGTCGGAATCGGCGACGGGCTCAGCTGCGCGTCGCACCGCCCCGTCGCGCAGACGCAGCAGCGGGGCCTCGCTGCCGGTGATGTGGATGTCCTCGACGTCGGGCAGGTCGAGGAGAGCCTGCAGGCGGCCGAGGCCCCAGATGGTTTTCTCGACCGCCCGGGCTACATGCGCCTCGTCGGCGCGACTCAGCGGCGAACTGCCGACCGTCATCCGGCGACGGGTCTCGGAGGCGAGCTCGTCCTCGATCCATCCGCGGATCAGCTGGCGCTGATCCGACGCGGTGAGCGCGGCGCGCCGCGGATGATCACTCAACTGCTCGAGAACAGTGGCCCGGATGCGATCGACGACACCGCGATCGGCCGGAGCGCCTGGCCGGGCAGCCTGGCCCGTGGTCACGACGCTGCCTGAGCGGGTGGTGCGGCGCGCGCAATTCGACGTGCCTCGCGCTGCAGTGCGCTGCGCCGGAAGCCGGGGCCCGGTTCGCGTCCTCCGGCCCAGACGCGCGCAGCGCGCGGGTCGAGTGGAAGCTGGCCGAGCAGGGGTACCTGGCAGGCCGCGGCGATGTCGCTCGCGGGGTACGGCCGGCCGGCACCGACGACGAGGAGGCCCAACGCCGCCGTCGACGGCAGCACCTCCTCGCGGAGGAGAGCGGTGAGCCTCGCGGCGGATCGCGCCGCGGGCAACGTCGACCACGTGACCACCACGACGTGGTGGCTGGCCTGCAACAGCGGGGTGATGCCGCCGCTGGCCAGGAAGCGACCCCCATCGCACAGAACGTCGACGTCACCGAGGGCGCGGAACGCGCCTGACAGCTGTGCCCAGGGGACGGCGGCCGCCTGGCCCGGTCGCCCCAGTCCACCCAGTACCGCCGGCCCGTGCTCGACCCGTACCGCCATCCGCTGCAGCAGGTGACCCACCGGCTCGTGGCGGGCCTGGACAACCAGCTCCAGGACGGTCGAGCCCGGCGGCCAACTACCGCGGCCCAGGCCCGCCGCGATGTCGCCGCCGGAAGGGTCTGCGTCGACGACGAACGCCTCGCGGGGCCATTCGGCGGCCAACGCGAGCGTGGCCGTCGTGACACCAGGACTGTTCTTGGCCGAGACGAAGGTGATCAGCATCGGTCATCCCCGTCCGACGAGGACGAGCACCGTGCGCTCGTCGCCCGCGGCCCGCGCGAGGCTCGGCACGATCCCTTCGGGCACGAGCAGATCGACGGTCCGTCGGCCCGAGACGTCTGGGCTTCCCACAGCCAGGACGAGTGCCCGCACGCTGGAAGCAGTGTCGTCGAGGCGAACCACCAGCACCTCGTCGCGAACGGTCAGCGGGGTGGTCGGTACCTGCCCCGGCCCGACGGCGATGCCGATCACTGCGTCCCCTGGCGCGGGAAGCGGATCTGCGCGCAGGGCGTCGGGTGGAAGCACCTGTCCGGCGAAGAGGTCGGTGGCGGCGGGCCGGCCGACGACCGTGTCAACATCGCTCCAGGCGATGCTGCTGAGTCCGGATCCCGTCGGGAGCGGCGCCGGTCGGACGTCCAGGTTGGAGATCACCTGGCCGAACGGCACGGGCCGCGCCAGTGCCACGACCGTGACGTGCCGGGTGGCCTCCTGGTAGGCGAACCAGCCGAGCAGGGCACCGACGATGCCGAGCAAGGCACCCAGCACCAGTAGCCGGGAATAGCGGCGTCGGCGCAGACGTGGCGGAGCGAGCTGCTCGTCGACGCCGGACCGGGGCATGGTCGACGGCCTCATCCGCCGCCCCCGTCCACCAGAACCTGGACCTCACCCACGGCGAGGGGTTGCTCTGCGGTGAGCAGCACGGTCTGTCCACCGCTGACAGGGGTTCCGCCCGACGCTCCGGTCCAGTCGACCTGCCAGATTCCCGTGGCGACGACCGGCCAGCGTCCGGTGCCGCCAGTGCGTTCCGGCAACGAGCGCAGCTCATAGGTGTAGCCGCAGTCCGGTGACGGCTCGGGCTGGCCGGTCCACGGCGTGCCGGTGCCGGGACACCGGACCTCCGCGCCCGGCGGGCCCATCGTCCACTCGACCGCGACGAGCCGCGCAGTCGCAGTGACTTGCGAAGCTCCTGCCGTCGCCGTGGCGGACAACGGCCCTGTTCCCTGCGGACCAGGGTCGATCCACAGCCAGACGGGCACGCCGACGAACGCGAGGTCGGAGACAGACATCCGCACTGCGGGAGCGGGAAGGTCGAGTGTCTCGATCGCCCGCTGCGCGAGCACGGTCGGCGATACGGCCGGAGGGACGAGGTCCTGGGGCGGGGTGAACTCGACCTCGCCGACGGGCTCGCCGGCCTCACCGCCGTCCGGCTGTGGCGCGCCCGCCGGTGGTGCCTGGCCGCCCTGCGCCGACGAGCCTGGGGGAGCAGACGAACGGTCCTGGTCGCGGCGCCCGGGCGAGGGGCGTTCGCGCTCACGCTCGGGCTCACGCGCTCGCGGGCCGCCGGGGCGGGCGGGATCAGCGGCCTCGATGAGACAACGTCCTGCCCCGTCGACGACTTTGCAGCCCCCGCCGTCGGGCGGGGCGTCAGCAGCTGTCGGGACCGGCAGCACAGCAAGGCCCAGGGCGAGCAGCGACACCGTCAGCACGGCTCGTCCACCGCCGGCGTGGTCTGCTCGACGAGCCAGCGGTCGCCGTCGCGCACGACCTGTGCCCGCAGCCGGAACCTCTGCAGCTGGTTCTCGAGGTCGTCGAGCGTCGCGCCGCTCGCATCGATCAGTCGCGAGTCACCCAGATCGACGCAGTCGAGCACGGTGACGCTGTCCGGCGTCCCGCGGTCTACCACCGGCGACCGCGAGATCGTCCCCACCGTTCTGGCGGGAATGCTCGCGTAGTTCTCGACGTCGATGAGTGCCGTCTCGAGCGCCTGGCCACGGGAGACCGCTTCGAGCTCTGGGCGCCAGTCATGCTCCGTGGGAGCCGCGCGGGCCGCGTCGGACACCTCCCAGAACGTCCGGTACGCCGCGAGGGCCGCGTCGTGCGGCGACGGCAGCGATCGTGGGGGAGGAGGCGAGGGCGCAGGTGGCGGCGGGGGCGGCGTGGTGCCACAGCTCGCGACCACGAGTGCGGTAGCCATGACCCCGCACAGCATCGCGAGGCGATCCCGTGCCTTCACCCCGATCCACCTCCTCGTCGTGCCGTCGATGGTGGTGCGGTCCGTGGTCTCTGCGTGGTCGCGAGCGTGGTCGTCCCGTGGCTGGCGCTGTGAGCTCTGCGATCCGGTGTGTTCTGGCCTACCAGACCGATTGGCGGGTTCGTGGCGTTTTCGAAGAACTCCTCGGATCCGCGGGCTGACCACGTGGCCGTCGCTCTGCCCGGGGATGGTCGCTGGCGCTGTCCGACCGACGGAGGCGCGAATGCCTGGTTCAGCGCGCGAGCGCTACCTCTTGCACATGGCACTGCGGATCGCCGAGGACGGGACGCGTGTCTTCCCGCTCCGGCCCCGCAACAAGGTGCCGGCGCTCGAGGAGGGGTGGCCGTCCCTCGCGACGCGGGACCCCGCGCAATTGCGCACGTGGTGGCGTGCACGGCCCTACAACATCGGCGTCGTGACGGGAGGGCCGTCCGGCCTCCTCGTCGTCGATCTTGACGCCCCGGCCCGCATCGGTGAGCAGCACGGACGGCAGGTGCTGGCCGATCTCGCTCGCGACGCCGGCGAGGCGATTCCCTGCGACACCCGCATCGTGAACACGCCCAGTGGCGGTCAGCACCTGTACTTCCGACTCCCGGAGGACGTGGAGCTGCGCAACACCGCGGGCTTTCTGGGTGCGCACATCGACACGCGCGCGTCCGGCGGGTACGTCGTCGGGCCTGGCTCGATCGTGGCCAAGGGGCGCTATCGCCTGGTGGTCGCAGCCGACCCGCAACCTGTTCCTGCCTGGCTGCTCGAACGCCTCCGCCCGCCTACACCGAGCTATCGGCCGGCGGGACCGGTGCGCGGTGCCCGTACTCGGTCCGCGTACGTCACGGCGGCCGTGCGAGGCGAGGTCGAGCGGGTAGCCGCAGCCGCGGTCGGTACCCGCAACCACGCCCTGTTCCGTGCCGCCGCGCGGCTCGGCACATTCGTCGCGGAGGGCACGCTCGCCGAGGCCGAAGCGTGGCGCGTGCTGCGCGGGGCGGCGGAGGGACATCTCGGCGTCGATGGATTCGGCGTCACGGAGATCGAGCGCACGATCCGGTCCGGATTCCACCGGGCAACGCGCGACGCCGGTTTCGGGCCGCACAGACAGACCGCCGTAGGCCGCGCCGGGCTGGTGCGATGACGATGTCGGATCGTCGCACCACCACGTCCTCGGCGTCCGAGCGCGCGGCCCGGGTCGAGCGGTTGAACGCCAAGCTCGCCGGCGCCGTGCAGGACCTGACCTGCGGCGAGCAGTGGATGGCCATGCTGCGAACGGCAGCTGCCTTCCACGATTACAGCCCGCGCAACGTGCTGCTGCTGTGGATGCAGGCCCAGGAAAGGGACGTCGTACTCACCCAGGTCGCCGGCTACACGACGTGGCGCCGGCTCGGCCGATCGGTGCGTGCCGGCGAACGAGGCTTCGCGGTGCTCGCCCCTGTCACGCGACGCCTCTCGGAGGACGACAAGGCGAAGGACGCGGCTCCGCTCCCCGGCGGGCGTCGGATGGTCGGCGTGCGGGTGGCGCACGTGTTCGACATCGCGCAGACGGTCGGGAAGCCGTTGCCCGCGCCGCTGCCTCCGGCCGTCCTGCACGGGGCCGATCTGGGTCTCTGGAAGCCACTTGCGCGCCTCGTCGATCAACACGGCTACGAGCTGCGCCGGTCACCTGAGCTGGGTGACGTGCAGGGGTGGACGGATCATCGAGATCGCGTCGTATCGGTACGTCCCGACATCGAGGGCGCTCAGGCGACCGCGGTACTGGCCCACGAGGTCGCACACATCCGCGCCGACCACGAGCATCGCCCGATCAGCCGCGCTCAGCGGGAGACGGAGGCCGAGTCCGCCGCTCATGTCGTGCTCACCGCGCGCGGTCTCGACACCTCCGTCCTCGCGGTGCCCTACGTCGCCGGTTGGAGCCGCGGCGACCCGAGAGTGATCGCCGAGGCCGCGGAGACCGTGCACAAGGTGGCCGCCGGCATGCTGGCCGACATCGAGCCATTCGTGGACAAGGCCGAGCCAGACGCGTCGGCGCCCGCGGCCCGACGGAATGACCTCGACCGACAGGGTGCGACGCATCCTCCGGCGTCGAGAACCGGCCCTGCCCTCTCGCTGTAGCACCGCGGAGTTGTCCACAGCCGCATGCAGCAACGAGTCGCGGGCCGTGCTGGCGCAGGCATCCTGCCGTCGTGCGCGCTGTCCTCATCGCCGTGGCGGCGATCCTGCTCATGACCGGTTGTTCGCGCACGTCCGCTGTCGTCGCGAGGGCCGAGCAGGCGGGTTGCCTTTCCGTCGTCGCCGAGTACCAGCGCGATGCGACCCGGACTGTGCTGTCTTTGAGTGCGCGGGAGTGCCGCCGGGAAGGTGACGACGCGCTGCTGCCTGCCGCGGACGCTCTCGATGTCCTGCAACGGCTTGCGTGGCAGGCGCGTGCGGCACCGTTCGACACGATCTACGCGACCGTCTACCGCGTCGCAGAGGCTCCTGATGTTCTCAGGTCGTCGGCCGTTGAGACGGACCGAGCTACGGCTACCTCGCGCTGGGGTTCACGGTCAGCCGATCTTGCCAGCGACTCCTGGCCGGCTGGACGTTCTGATATTCGTTGGGTGCTGCTCTTCGGCGCTGCAGCGGTTGGCTGGCTCGTTGTCATGGTGGCCGTCTTCAAGGAAGTGAGAGCCGGACGCATCGTAATCGTCTACTTCATGCGCTGATCGGCGGTTGATCCTCGCTGCAAGAACCCGACCTCGATCGCCAGTAGACGCGGCACCGCGTCACGGTCATCGGTCCCGATGAGGGCCGCTTGAACGCCGAGCACATCGGGCCGACGACGTCTGCGATCGCAATCCAGTGCTCGCTGACTGACCGCGGGACGTCGCTTGGTCCCGGTCGTCGTCCCGCTGCCGATGCCGGGACCGCCTACGCGTTCAGTCGAAGCGACGGTTCCCGGTTGCGCGGTCGACTGCACCGACGACCGCCATGGCGCACGCGGCCACGTCCTGCGGCACATCCCGGTAGCCGCGTCCCACCGCGTCGACAAGCGCGGCGAGGCTGGTGCTGACGTCGCCGCGCCGTACGTCGACGTGCATGTCATGCGATGCGACCTGGCGGAGGACGTCGGCCGGTCTCGGAGAGGGCGCGCGCGACGGAGAGCGCTGCCGCGTCGCGGCGCTCGTCGCCGTAGTACGGCGTACACATGCCCGATGCTCCCTGGGTTGAGGTGGCGGCCGAGCCCTTCCCCGGCTCGGCCGCGGACGGGAACTTACCCCGAGCCGAACATGTGTTCGAGTCGCTGTGGACTATTTCACCCGGTTGCGGTCGGTCCGCGCCGTCACGTCAATCGGTCATGGCGAGGGAGTGCGGCGGACCACAGGGACTACCGAGGAGCCCATTGCGGCCAAGCTGCCCCGAGGCTCCAGTAGATCAAGTAAGCAGACCCCAGGCATGGCCGATGATCAGCAGTCGGTGGCGCTCGCATCTCATCAGCGTTGACGAGTGGGAGTAAACAGAAGGCGCCGTTGCGTAGTCGTCACGGACGGTCCCGCGCAGGCCAGCGGCCTGTGCTTCGCCTACCGTTGACCGGTGGAGGACCTCGGATCGGTGGTGTTGGTGCCGCCGATCCGGCCCATGGCTGCGAAGCCGGCGCATGCCCTGCCTGCGCCCGAGCGGGTCGACCGGTACGCGTTCGAGCCGAAGTTCGACGGCGACTCAACTGAACTCCCCGGGCTGGCCTCGCCGTGGACGCGACTCTGATTCGGCTCCTCCACTTGCACTCAACGCTGCCGGGCAAGCTCGGCGAGGTCGCGAGCAACACCTTCGCCCAGCCCTCGCTAGCCGCCCGGCGTCCGGGCAGGAGCCCGAGCTGGCGCGCGGCGTCCCGGTTCACCCCCGTCCTCGCTGCGCCACCAGTTCACGGGGTAGGCGCGGGCAGCGTTGGCCGACGGGACCGGTGCCCGTAGTCCTGTAGCTCCGGTGCGTACCGCAGGCGGTGATTGGGCGGTAACTCCTCGGTCGATGTGTGCGAAGGAGAGGTGTGGCTCAGGATGTGCTCAGCAAGGGCGCCAACGTCTCACTCCTCCATCGTTCGGCTGTCGACGAGGGCCGGCTGCACGCGGTGGTTCGCTGGTCCGATCCCAGCGAAGCGGCGGCTGATGTCGACGTCGCTGCGCTGCTGCTGGGTCAGGACGGTCGGGTGCGCTCGGATGAGGACTTCGTGTTCTACAACGCGCCGACGGGTGGGGACGGCGCCGTCCGGCTCATGGGCAAGCGGGCGCAGGACGCGGTATCCGAGGATCGGGTGTCGGTGGACCTGGAGGCCCTTCCCCCTGAGATCCGAACCATTGTCATCGTCGCGAGCCTGGACGCGACCGAGGGTGTGGGCTTCGCAGACATCCCCGACCTCACCCTCGACCTGCTCGACGGGGCCGGCGAACCGCGCGTCCGATTCGAGGTCGCCGCCGCCGGCTCGGAGACGGCGATGGTCCTCGGCGAGCTATATCTGCGCGGTGACGAGTGGAAGTTCCGCGCCGTCGGTCAGGGCTGGGACTCCGGCCTCGCCGGCTTGGCCGGCGACTACGGCATCGACGTCGCCGACCCTGCCGATGATGACGCGGATGTCGGTCCTGCTCCTGGCGTCAACGGAGGGGCCGCTCCGGCCGAGTTCGGGGATGCAGTCGCCGTCGGAATCGGCATCCTTCCCGAGAGCCAGACCGGTGCCGATCTCGTCGAGCTGCCCCCGAGCGTGGATGCGGCCGAGGTCAGCGCATCGGCTGCCGTAGACCAGGCTCCCTCGAACGGTGGGCCTTCGACTCAGGCGAGGGCCGCGCGGTCTCGGACGGGGGTGCGGACGCGGAAGAAGCGCGCGACGGCCGCGACTCTTCCGCCGCTGACCTTGGCTGTCGATCCGAGTTGGCAGCCGGCGCGGCTGTTCTCGGTGACGGGTGTGGGCAACACCGACGAGCAGGAGCGCCGGGCGACCTCGACGTTGTTGTCGACGATGATGGCGGTGCGTGATTTCGGTCGGGCGTTGGTCGCGCGGTTCGGCGGTCCTGCGGGATCGATCGAGACGTATCTCGAGGTGCCGTTCACCCTCGACGAGCGAACTTCCATCCCCGACGGCGTCATCCGGGTCGCGCGCGCCGGACGTGTCTGGACCGCCCTGCTCGAGGTTAAGACGGGTACCAGTCCGCTGCGGAACGAGCAGGTCGAGCGCTACCTCGACCTGGCTCGACAGCAGGGCTACGACGCCGTCATCACGCTGTCCAACGATCTCGCCCCGGTCGGGGGGATGCACCCGATCGCGGTGGACGGGCGCAAGCTGCGCAAGGTCGCACTGCACCACATCTCATGGTCAGAGGTGCTGCACGAAGCCCAGATGCAGCTTGCGCATCGCGGGGTGGACGACCGGCTGCAAGCGTGGCTGCTGGCCGAGCTCATCCGCTACCTGGAGCACCCCCGCTCGGGCGCGGCCGGCTTCGACGACATGGGCATGGCATGGGTGCCCATCCGCGAGGCCGTCGCCGCCAACACCCTGCGAGCCACCGACCGCAAGATCGGTGCGGTCACCACCTCGTGGGAGAAGCTCGTCCGACACGTAAGCCTCACGATGACCAGTCAGCTCGGGGTGAACGTCACGCCCGTCCTTCCCCGCAAGCTGGCCCGCGACCACGCCGCACGGGCTCAGGCCGCAGCGGCGGAACTGGCGGCATCAGGAACGCTGTCCGCGACACTGCGCATCCCTGGTGCAGCCGGACCGGTGACCATGGTCGCGGACCTGCGCACCGGACAGATTCGCACCTCCATCGAGGTCGATGCCCCCCGCGAGGGCGGCAGTTCGCGCCGGATCAACTGGATGCTGCGCCAGCTCACCGACGCCCCCGACGCGCTGACCGTCGAAGTGCTCTTCGCCCGCCGCGACCAGACCTCCTGCGAACAGCTGAAAGACGTCCGCGCTAACCTCGCCGTGCTACTGCCCGACGCCGGAGCCGAGTTGCGAGGATTCCGCCTGATGTCCTTGGCACCGATGGGCACCAAACGCAACGGCCTACGCAAGGCCTTCGTTCCCAGCGTCAACGACGCTGTCGAGGCGTTCTACGCGCAGGTCGTACAGGGCCTGCGACCCACCCCGCCCAAGATGTCCGCGGAGGCCGCCGCCGAGGCGATCAATGCCGTCGACCGAGCCGTTGACGCGGGATGACATGTCCTGGTGCGATGATCACGACATAGGTGAGGGTCAGCACGCCTCCCGGCAGAGCGTCGAGCACCCGCGTAACGACTCGCGATTCGCGGTGGAGTTCGATCAATTTCCTGGAGGCTGGCCAGGATGGCGTCGCGCGTTCAAACGGGCGGCCGTCGAGCATGCCCGGTCTCTGCCTGGGGACGATTACAGGCGTCAGGACTCCCCAGGTCACTATGCACACCGGCAGCTCTACTACGCCGTCAAATCTAAGGTGAACGCTGCGGCACACTGCGTTGCTGACGTGGCTGAAGTCGAGCACCGCAACTTGTCGTATTGGCTAGTCAAGCAGCAGGGCTTCCCATGGCGTCGGGACTGCACTATGAACGACTTAATTCGACTTCTTGAGTTCTTACAGTTGCCCGAAACCCTCGATGCGGCACGTTCAGTGCCTCAGTACCCCCCGAGCCGCTTCCACGATTGACGCAGCACCAGGAGCTGCTCGACGTGATCAAGACCGGCGACAGGGCCGGAGTGGGCGGTGTCGGACGTGCTCGGCCGGCACGTGATCCGGCGGCCGAACGCATGGTGCGAGCTGTTCAGAAGCAGGGACCGTATCTCAGGACCGCGCGGTCGAGCCATCGCGACGTCCTCGATATCGCCCGACAGCAACCTGAGCTCGTATAGTGGACTCGGCAGATGTGCTGCCGATACGTACCGGCCGATGGAGTGATCGTCTGGACATGTGCCGACAATGGCGCTCGATCACGCGGACTTCGTCGTCTCGGATGGTCGTGGAGGTCCAGGGGCGAAGTACTTATGCTGTTGTTCCTGGGAGAGGCCGGGTGAGGTGCGGTGGACGGTCTCTACGCCCGAGCGGCCGCATGTTTCGAACCTTGCGACCCCCGGCTTCGATGCCCAGCTGCGAGGTCCTGTTGATCTCGGTCGCCGCCTATTGATATCGGCAGGTACCTATGGTGTCTGAGTCGGCACGTCTTGGTCCGAGCCTGGTCGCCGGACATGTGCGCATCGGCTTCCAGCTACGGATCAAACGCCTGCTTGGGCAGGAGCTGGCGCCGCGGCGATCGCTGCAAGTACCTCTCTTGTGTCGGCGATTCGGTCACATTAGAATCTGAGGTCTCCAGGGTCGAGGGACGGATCAAGTAGGACGGCGCCATGCAGCTTGCGGAACGAGAGATTCTCCGTCTCACGGATAAGTATCGCCGCCTGATGGCGGACAGCTTTTTGCAAGAGCATGCGCTCCGAGCGGTCAGCCTCGAAGAGGTAGCACGAGAAATGCGTGGAATAATCAGCTATAACCGCCTGATTGAATCAACTGAATTTGTTCGACGCGATTGTGTTGCGGCTGTCGCCGACAGGCTATGCGAATACGGCGATGCAAGCGACTTGCTAGATAAGATTAGGCCGGTGAGGGGCGACGACAATGTACTACTTCAGGGCATTCGCGAGTTGGTAGCTCGATTGACTTACCGGCGAGGATACGAGGAGCTTCTTGGAGCCCGAATTGGTGCGTTCAGAGAGGCTCAAATTCACCTCTCGCAAGCTATCGTAGGGCGGTACATGAAGCCGGTATTGTTGGAGACTGTAGCGGCCCGAAAAGAGTCAAGTGTGGCGATTGAACTGAAGCTCGAGCGAACGGAATGGCTGACACGGCCTCAGCTGGACCGCTTCCTACTTGCTCCTTCAATAGTTCAGAGGGTTGACGCGCTCATGGCGAACTCGTCCTCTGCGAGCATCGGCCTTGCCGGCCCCCGGGGTAGTGGCAAAACGACAATACTTCAGTCCTTTTGCCCGGAGACCGGCAGGAGCCCAGATCAGATCACCGTCCGTGCCGACGCTCCGGTTGCATTCGATGCGCGGGACTACTTCCTGACCGTCTTTGCACGGCTTTGTGAAGGTGTCCTTGCGGAGTCGGAGCCAGAGTCTTCTTTGGCAGCTCCCAATGTAAAAGTCGACCGAGACTCGCGCTCCGAAATCCTTCGCAAGGGTACGGTCAAAGCGATCGTTGCAGCAATAGTTGCGCTGGGGGCAGTGGGTGCTGCAGGGGCAGTGGTGATTTTGCACGGGCAAAGCTTCAGTTCACGCTGGATACCGAACGTCAACCTGGCGATGCTTGGTTATTTGTGCGCGGTGATGAGTATAGTACTCGCGTTGTCCGCTTCCATCGTTGTGCAGGCTCAGCAGAGCATCTTCCGTGCTGGTCTGGTTTCAACGGCGCAGCAGCGTGACTTCTCGGAACCTTTGGCAATGGGGGCTGTCTTGTCGGTGCTCCTCAGTTCCGTGTTCTGGTACAAAGCTGTAGCGCCTCAGCACCTTTCACTGACCGTGCCGTGGCTGTCCCCACTTGTAGACCCTGCTCGTATTGCGCCCCTTGTCGCGGTGGCAAGTCTCATGCTTACTGCGTGGGGTGCTATAAATATTGCGCGTCACCAAATGGCAAGTGTTCATCTCATCCGCAAGCGGATGTCTCCTTCCCGGTCGGAAGTTGAGTTGCTCGGTGCACGTGCGTCAAGCTACCTCCGAGAAATCCGATATCAACAGACATATACTGCCACCACGTCTGGACGAATTGCCTCGGGAGGAGGTGGTCTTGTTACGGTCGAAGTCGGAGCGCAGAAACAGGCCTCGGCGGCGCGCCTATCGTGGAGCCTCCCAGAGACTATTGGCGAGCTCCGGAAGTTCCTTGCAGAGTTGGGTCGAGGACGACGAGTTATAGTGGGAATCGACGAGTTAGATAAAATCTCGTCGTCCGCTCAAGCTGTGGAGTTTATCGACTCCATTAAGGTCCTGTTCAATATTCCTGGTGTCTTCTTCATGGTTTCAGTTTCAACAGAAGCGATGATCAGTTTCGAGCGGCGTGGGATACCGTTCCGCGATGCCTTCAACTCGGCTTTCGATGACATGTATCGCCTGCCGTACCTCGGTCAGCGGCAAACCATCCTTCTTCTGCGAGAGCGGGTGATCGATATCCCTTTCTCGTTCGGCGCGGTGTGTCACTCTGCAGCGGGAGGGCTTCCTCGTGAATCAATACGATATGCGTCGAGGCTGTACCTCATGGCAGAGGATGATCGAGAGACCGCTCTTCGCCTCGATGCAGCGTGTCGGAAGTTCTGCTTCGAGGAAGTTCTGGCCGCGTTGAATGCGATCGGTCCGGAGCTTGCTAAGCTCGACGCTGACCCATACGTGCGGCGCGCTCTTCTCTGTTTTGGCGAGACGGCGTCGGCTGCGGAGTCTAGCAGCGAGCTGGGTGCACATTGCCGCAAAATTTATGAGCTCGCGGAGCAGTGTCGTCGAGACGCCAGCGTGGATTCGTCGGCGAAGCAGCAATTGTTGCGGCTACTCGATGAAGCGAACGCTCAGCTTGCGTTCTGGGTAACTGTAACTGACGCGGCGCATTCTCGTTGTGATGGGCAGGCGCTAGACTTTTTTCACATTACGACGTCGCTTTCAGGAGTGCGACGTTCGCCTCACCCCGCGCTCGCGTTGGAGCAGGTTTCTGCGACTCGCGCGGAGCACGGTCTCGATCCGTTGTGGGGTTGAGCATCAGAGCGCTTCCAGCGGCTCGCTTTCCAATGCATCACCGGGTGGGCTGGTGCGCCGAGTTGGATCGTTGTCCCACAGGATCATGAGGCCATCCGCCAGAATGGCGCACATGGTTGACAGTGTTGTCGCGACACCAGCGGCTCGTCGGGCGATGGCTCGTGAGCGTCAGAAGGATCTTTATGGCGCTTCGTTGCGGAGTCTTGTCCGCGGCCTCGCTGAGGACTACGGAATCAGCCAGGCGCGACTCGCACGCGTGCTCGGGATCAGCCCTGCGATGTTGTGTCAGCTGGTCTCCGGGGAGCGCATCAAGATCGGGGACCCGGTCGTGAGCGCTCGTCTGATGGTTCTCGACCAGCGGCGCGCGCTCGTCCGCGGCCTGCACGTTCGGCGAGTCGAGGAGATCCTCGACGAGGTAGCTTGCATCCGGGACCCATGGCCTCGAGGCAACCGGCCGAGCTCCAAGGCGATCGGTGACCTGCGCGAGATCGCCGACGCGGAGCAACTCGAGGCGGCGGCGGCCAAGCTGGAAGTCGACTTCCCTCGGCTCGCCGACTTCCTTCGACGAGCAGCTCACGACCGATCGGGGTGAAGCTCCACGGCGACGTGGGCGGGCGTCGCTCGAAGCGGACTTGAGCGGCGGGATCGGGCGAGGGAACCGGCAGATCACGCAACGTCGACTCCGGCGGCAGCGGCGAGCCCTGCGAGGTCGTGGTCGAGCCTGCCGGGTTCGGCTGGAGCACCCAGCCGTGCTCGACGCGGTGCATGGCGCCGAGTTGAAGCAGCCCGGTCGGTCCCGGCGTGGGGAGCTGGAGACGGCCGATGGGACGGCCGCTGTCGAGATCGAGGGCGTCGAGGACCGGCGGCTGTGCGTGGTTGGCCCGCAGTTGCGCGACGAGCAGGATCGCGGTGACGTCGTCGGGCACGTTGGCCGGCAGGACGTGAAGAGTTGTCGGCGCCCCGGTGTCGTCGGAGGCCAGCGTGACGGCGCGGCTCGGATGGTCGGGTTGGCCGTAGAAGACCAGTCCGTGTCGGATCGGACGACACCCCACTCGCTGAGCCGGATCGCGATGGGATCGACCTCGGGATCAGTTCCTCCGCAGCCTGGAACACCAGTCGCAGGTGCCGCAGTCCGTCGAGCGGCACGAGCTCACCCGCGCAGCTGGTGGCGTGCGGCGTTCCCGGCAACCGTCGGCTCCCTCGCCCAGATCATGAGCGCAACGCCTAGCTTTCGCCGCGCTCTCTCAGCTCGCGGAGCTGGCGGCGGATGTCCTCGAGGTCCCACCGGTGGTGCCCGGTCGGCAGGGTCAACGTCGGTGTGAGCAGTCCTCGTCGCGCGTAGGTGGCGAGGGTGCGCCGATCGATGCCGAGGTGCTCTGCCGCCTGAGCGGTGGTCAGGAGCTTCGCAGGGGCCGGCACCCTCCGAACATAGGTGCGGCGCCCACGTCAGACCGTGTGCGTTCAGCCACTATAGCCATACACGCCGACATGGTCGACATGGTCGTCAGGGTCGAGTTGGTCAGTTGTCCGGTTCTGAGGCTATGCTGTCGCACGACCCCCTAGACAGAGGGCGGCCCCGACTGGGTGCTGGTACACCCGGCCGGGGCCTTGATCCGACCTGAGGTTAGGCAGGTGCGGACCCGTGGCTGACCGTACAGAAGATCTCGGCGTGATTGCGGTGCTGGCGTCCATGCCCGACGTGATCATGCGGCTGTTGAAGGAGCACGAGCCTGATGCTTCCGGGCGGTGCCGTGGATGTGGAATGCCTGGCACCGGCAGCCCTCATGTTGCGTCACCGTGCGGGTTGCGGTCGGTCGCGGAGGCGGCACGCCGGCTTCGCATTGACCGCCGCTGACGGTGCTCGTGATCATCGTCGCCGTCGGCGTGGCAGCGTTCGCGGTCGGCGCATTGGCCGGTTACCTGCTCTGCCGTTCGGTCCGCATCCCGCGCCGGTCGTGGGCCGAGCTGCGCGTACATGGCGACCCGCTGGACCGTCGTCGTGGGCGACACCGCGAGCGTTGACGGCCTCTCCCTGCGCTATTCGCGCACGCTCAGGTGTACGTGGTCGTAGTGCCCGCCCGTCGCGTCGTTGGTGTCGTAGATGCCGCCCCCGGTATACGGCCGGCCCCAGCCGTCGGTGTCGAGGGAATCGGGGGACCAGATCCGGCCCTGCCAGATGATGTAGCGGACCTGCAGGGCAGCGGCGTGCATGCGCAGCCAGCCGGCGATGCGCCAGCCGTTGGCGAGCTCGGCTCCTTCGGGGAAGACACCGGCTTTGCTGGGGAAGAAGTCGCAGGCGCGGCCTCGGGGGTGGTCGCTGGACGGGTTCCACGCGTGCGCGTCCCAGCAGGTGAAGGACCGGATCGGAGCACCGGCGCCAGGAGCGCCGAAGGCGTGGAGGAGCTGCTCGAGCGCGTGGTGGGTGGCGGAGGTCAAGCAGCCGGTGCTGCCGGGGTCGGGCTCGGTGCAGCTGGTCGAGGTGCCCGTAAACGGCGCCGGCGTGGGGAGGCCGTCCAGCGCGACGGGCACGGGTGCTGCTGTGAGTTGTTGGGCCTGTGTCCGGACGCGGTCGATGTAGCTGGTGATGGTCTCGGCGCAGGTCCTGTCGCATCCGGCCTCTCCAGCGGTCGGTATTCCGCTCGCGGAGCCGGTGACGCGGCTGCAGCCGGCGATGTGGCAGACCAGGAGCGCATCGAGGGGATCGACCGGCTTGCCGGAGTCCGCGAGGTGGGCGCGGACCAGCCGCAGGTTCGCGCACAGCCATGGCACCGCGATCTCGAGGTGCCGCAACGGGTCGAAGACGTCGGCCCCGGCCGGTGGCGGGGCGGTGGCCCACGAGGCGCCGCCCGCGCTGATCCAGGTCGCTTCCTGGAACTGGTAGAGGCCCGCTGCTCGCCCCTGCGGGTTGTAGGCGTGTGGGTTCCAACCGGACTCGGCGTTGATGTGCGCGGCGGCAAAGGGCAGCGGCAGCTCGGGGCATCGAGCGTGGAGGACACGTTCGAGCTCGGGTATCAGTCGCGCGGCTGCTGCTGGCAGGGCGCTGGCGTTGACCTCCGTCCCGCTGGCTTGAGTGACGACGACCCCGCCGATGAGGAGCCCCACGATGAGCACCGGGGCGATCATCAACGCGACGAGGCCGCCCCCGAGGATTCCCAGGCGCCCGGGGGAGGTCATGTCGGGTTGGTGGTGGGCAGCGTCGGTAACGGGGTGTGCGGGTTGAGGGTGCGGTAGCGCTCGTTGTGGCTGCAGTCGGCGAACGGGCCGAGGGGGCTGAGCAGCTCGCGGAGGCAGGGGTCGAGGTGGTCGCGGATCCAGATCGAGAGCGCGACGCCGGGCTCGGCGGCCAGTTCGGTCCAGGCGCGGTGCAGGGCTTCGAAGCGCAGAACCGCCTCGGGGTGTTCCCACCAGACGGGACACCACTTCAGCTCGCCGCGGAGTGGACGGGCGATCACGCCGGCCACGCTGCGGTGAACCCACTCGATGAGCGCGCGCTCGTCCAGGGCGTCGGGCACTGCGTCGGAGTCGTCGCCGGGATCTGTTGGTGGATGGATGTCGAGCTCGACGTCGCCGTTGATCAGGTCGTCGAGCAGGTCGGACTGGTGCGCGCGCCAGGCTTCGAGGGCGTCGACGCGGGCAAGGAGTTCGGCCAGTGTCCGTGCGACGTCGTTGGTCACGTCGTCTCCTTCCACGAGCTGACGTAGCGGTCTGGGCCGAGGGCTGCGCTGGCCGCGGTGCGGAGCTCGCGCAGGGCGGTGGCGGCGTAGGCGTTGATGTCGGTGGCGTCCTGCTCGCGGTACCAGGGCAGGAGTTCGCCGAGACCAGCTGGACGCCCGGTGGCGAGCAGGACGGCCTGGGTCTTCGGCAGCGCGCGCAGCTCGGACGCGGGCAGGATCGGTTGCCGGGTGGTGGAGTACTGGTGGGATGGGCCGCCGCTGCGGTTGACGCTGATCGACTGTTTCTCGACGTCGTGTTCGCCGATGAGGCCGGACAGCTTCTGGAGGAACGTGTGGTCGTCGACTCCGGCGCCGACGAGCTTGATCGTGGCGGCCGACCACAGGGCGTCCATGCCTTGTGCGCCCCACACGCCGACGCCCTGTTGGTAGCTCTGCAGCATGGTCATCACCTGCAGTCCGCGGGATCCGAAGTGGCTGTAGAGCTGGGGGAGTTGGCGGATCGGGCAGATGTTGGCCGCTTCGTCGAGGACCGCGACCACGGGTGGGTCGACGCGTCCGCCGCGGGCCTGGGCGACGAGCTCAGCAACCTCGAGCATGCGGTCGACCAGGGCGGCGACGACGGGCGCGGCCGTGCCGGCGCCTTCCTTGGACAGCAGGTGCAGGGTTGTCGGCGTGTGTTCGGCGGTGGCGAGGATCTGCCACGGCTCGAGTTCGGTGATCTCGGGGTCGCCGGGCTCGCGCCAGGTCTCAGGTGGCGTGATCCAGCGCAGGATGCGTTCCGAGGTCAGCGCTTTGGTCGCGGTCCGTGCGGTTTGGAAGATGCCTTTCGTCGTGACCTCTGCGCCGGAGAGGCTGGCCTCGAGGTCGGCGGCTTCGTGTCCGGCGCCGGCGCGGTCGAGGGCGGCGATGGCGTCCCGGCGGCCGATCTGCAGCCAGGACATCGCGTCGCGCAGGGTTCCGCCGGACAGGGCTGCGGCGAGGAAGGTGCCGGTGAGGACCTGTTCACCGGCTGCGTGGAAAAACGGGTCGCGGCGGGCACCGCCGATGGTCTGCATGAAGTGCCCGGCGAGTCGGGCCGCGGCCTCGATCCGTGCGGCATCGGGTGCCTCGCGGATCGCGCGCAGAAGATCCCACCACCAGGTCTGGCGGCGGTAGGCGATCTCCTGCGGGTCGAACGTCCACACCGGACCGAGCTGGCCGCGCATCCCGGCGGTGAGCGCCCACAGGTCGGCCTTGTTGGACGTAGCGATCGCGAGCCCGGGCGCTGACAGGACCGCAGGCACGGCGATCGCGCTGGTCTTGTTCGCCCGCGGACCCATGATGATCAGTGCGACGTCCTCCCAGGACATGCTCACCTCGCGCCCGCCAACCCTCAGCATCCGGATGCCGAGGTCGCGGGCCGGTACTGGCTCTGAACCCTGCAGCGCCGGGCGGAGTTGGCGGGCCTTCCGCTCGGCCTCGGACCCGGTCAGATCACCCAGCTGACGCGGTCGCAGCAGCGGAGCGTGTCGTACGGCCCGCCGCACCAGCACCGTTACCAGCGTCGCCAGGCCGGCTTCCACGCCGAAGGCGGTGGCCAGCACCGTCCAGAAGACCGGCCCGGTCGCGGTGGGCGGTAGCGCGCCGGAGGCGAGGGAGAACGGGAGCTGAAGCCCGAGCGGTGGGGCGGCCCAGCTGCCGGTGCTGATCAGAGCAGCGGCCCCGGCGGCGGCCCAGATGTTGACCGATACCAGCCCGACGGCGCCGAGCGCGCCGAGGAGCAGCAGCGGCGCGGCGGCGTCACGCGCTACCGCCCGCGCCGGCGTGGTCACGGGTGCTGCTTCCGGCGTCGGAAGGCCCGGTCGGTGTCGTAGAGGGCGGATTCGGTCGGTGTGAGGGTGAGGGCCACGGGGAGCCCGATCCGTTGACCGGACTTGATGAGGTATTTGCCGCGGCCCGGGTGGGCTCGGCCGGTGTGCCAGGTCGGGGGTGCCGCCCACGAGGTGATCAAGGCGCGTTCGCCTTCGGTCAGCGAGGTGATGCGTGCGAGGCCGTCGAGTTCGGATTCGGCGAGGCCACCCAGGAGCAGGATCGCGTTGCGGGAGGCGAGCCCCCGCGCCTTGGCGCGGTCGGCCTCGGTGGGCAGGGCTTCGAGGTCGTCGAGGGAGTGGGTGATCTGGAACGAGACGACGCCGCGGTGCCGGCCCAGGCGGGTGATGCGGTCGGAGCGTTCGACGAGACCAGGGGCGGCGCGCAGGGCCCGCCACAGCTCGTCCTGCACCTGCACGACGTTGTGCGGCGTCGCACCGGTGCCCGCCGCGTCGACCACGCCGGCTGCCCAGGCCCAGGAGCAGAGCATCGCGGCGGCTACGACGTCGTCCTCATCGTCGTCGAGCGCGCTGATGTCCAGCGACAGCGCAGGCGCGGAGGGATCGGCACGCACGGTGGACGGGCGGTCGAACAGCCCGCGGATCGCGCCTTCGCACAGCAGCCCGAGCGTGTTAGCCAGGTCCCGAGTGGTCCGGGCGTAGTCGGATGCGCCGCGGCAGGCCGCGATCCGTCGCATCGCATCCGGGCCTTCGGTGAGGACGCGGAGGACTTCGGGCACGAGCGGGTCGTCGTCGGCGTGGGCGGCGAGGTCGAGCGCGGCACCGAGCAGGCGGCGCTCGGTCGTGGTGACGTCGGCGCGGCGCACGATGGTGATCAGCGCCTCGACCAGGGACAGCCGCCGTGCGCGGATGGTCTCTGCCAGCCGGGTCCGCTCGGTGCCGATCGCGCC
>NZ_NKYF01000027.1 GCF_002262885.1 Pseudonocardia sp. MH-G8
CGGGTCGCCCAGGCCCGGCGGATCTGGCCGCCGGTGACTTCGGCCTCGACCTTCGCGGCTGCCTGATCGGCGGGGTAGGGCTGGTAGAGCCAGGTGACGCGGCGTGGAAACACCCCGGGTGCGAGTAGGGGCGCGAGCACGGTCGGGCCGATGGCCTGGCGTGGGGCCTCACGCAGAGCCCAGCTGACCGAGACGGCGCCGTCGTGGCGGTAGTGGTCCCAGCGCTCGAGCGCGGCGACCGGGCCGGCGTCGGCCCAGTGCAGCAGCTGTGCGGCGTCGCTTCCGGTGGCGATGTCGCGGTGCGCCGCGGGGTCGAACGCGGCGCGGATGCGTCCGGTGAGCCAGCCGATCTCAGCGCGCCCGAGTACCGCCACGCCGCAGGTGCCGATCGTGGCCTCGAGTCCGGGCAACCAACGGCCCGCTTCGACGACGGCCGCGAACAGATCGGGAGGCTTCGGGGTGGCCTGGTTCGGGTCGAGGCACACGGTCAGGCGGACGTCGACCGCGGCACAGCTTGCCGGCGTCGCCGCCACCAACTCACCGAGCACCCGTTTGGCCAGCGCCGGAGCCGCCGGGTCGAGCTCACGGGCAACGTGCTCGGGGACGGTGGTGCCACCGGCGGGCACGGTGTCGACGGTGACCGCGATGTGGCGCACCAGCGGCTGGTAGCCCAGGTCGGCGAGGAACGCGCCCCACGACGCGACCCACGCGTCGGTCTGGTCGCGGTCGGCCAGGTCGAGGCCGACGGGGGAGCAGCGCAGGACCGCGGCGAGCGTCCCCGTGCGCCGGTTCCACAGCAGCGCGTGACGTCCACCGCGGCCGTCGTCGACGTCGAGAGGGAGGAGCGGGGCAAGTACCCCCGGCAGGTCGGCAGCGCGTGGGTGCTCGGTGAGCACCCCGGCTGAGAGCTCGGTCCAGCCAGCCACCCGGGCCCGGGTGAACCTGCCCCGGCGCACGAGCACGTCGGCGAGACTGATCCCGCCGACGCGTACGACGACGCCGGCCACGACGACGGCGGCCGCTCCGGCGAGTGGCAGGACAAGGCGCGGCGCGACCGACATCGCCAGCAGCGGTAGGAGGATCGCGAGGAACGCCGTGATGGTCGCGGCGCTGCTCAGTCCCGCGACGCCCCAGCCACGTTCGGGGCGCCAGTTGCCGTAAAGCCGGGGTTCCACCGCCCGGTTCTCCGCGGTGGTCATGACGGCCCGCCGTTCTGCGGTGGGGCGCCGGTCATGCGTTCGGCCGCACCACGGGCCATGGCCCCACCGGCCGCGACCGCCATGCCGGCCGCGCCGGCCCGTCCGGCGACCGCCGCTGCGCCCGCGGGCCGCGGTGATGCGCTCGTGGGGGCGGAACCGGGTCCGGTGGCTTCCATTGCGGCGGCGCGACGGACCGCGGGGGACTGGCCGTAGCTGCGGGCCATGGTCGCTGCGCCGACGGCTCCGAGGAATCCGGAGCCGCCACCGGAGGCGCCGCCGATCTGGGTGCCGGTCCAGGAGAAGAACTTGAGCATGACCGGCATCGCGATCACGGCCAGCACGAGCACCATCAGCCCAGTGATCAAGGTGCTGATGTCGCCCGGGGCGTTCGAGCTCGTCGTCGACAGGTAGGAGAAGCCGATGTAGTAGATGAATGCGGCGGCCGGCTTGTAGGCGACGATGGCGATCAGCCACACGATCAACCGGTCGAGCCATCCGCGCGTGGAACGGGTCAGGGACCCGGAAGCGGCGAGCGGCAGCATCGCGGCCAGCACCAGCAGCCCGGCTTGGCGGATCGCCATCAGCACCCACTGGACCAGGGACAGCACGGCGGCGACGACCGCGACGAGCAGGACGACGAACGTGCCCGCGGTGCTGGTGGTCAGTGCGTCGCGCATCAGCAGCGCGAAGTTGTTCGCCGCCCCGTTCAGTAGCTCCTGGGCCAAGGCGTCCCCGGCACGCAGGGCGGCCTGCAGGATGGTGAGGCCCAGTGCGGACACGACGGCGAAGCGGAACAGCCCGGTCGCCACCATGATCAGCGGCTCGCCCTTGCGGCTCAGAATCATCCGGATCGCCTGCACGAGGACCGATCCGACGAGGATCGTCGCGACCAGCGGCGCGGTCACGTCCTGTGCGGCGAGCACGGCCGAGTCCGCGGGGTTGACGCTGTCGGTCTCCGCCCACCAGGTCGAGGCCGTCACGACGAGGTCGGCGGCGCCGCGGGCGACCTCGGTGACGAGCGCCTGGAACGTCGAGGAGATCGCCTGCCCGGCCTGGCAGCCCAGGTCGAACGTCCCGCATTCCTGCGGCGGCTGGGCGATCACGACGTCCGCCCGAGCAACGTGTAGCCCTCGGTGCTGGGATGGATCGAGGGTGCCGGCAGGGGCACCCGCAGGCGCCAGTCGCCGTCGATCCAGCTCAGCGTCGCGTCGATTCGGGAGAGCCCTCCCAGGTCCCGGGCCTGGGGAGTCTCGGCCAGCAGCGACACGACGACGGCGTCGCCATGCGGGTCGCCGGCGAGAACCCGGTAGTGCAGCGCCTGCGGTTGCAGCGCCGCCCGGGAGGGCGAGTCCGACATCGGCAACGCCGAGCGCAGCCGGGCCAGCGTGGTCGGGATATCGCCGAAGCACTGCTCGATGACGGCGGCTTTGGCGACGTCGCCGGCAGCGGGGGAGACCCGCGCGGTGAGGTTGCTGGCGGCGATGGCCGCTCCGAGTTCGTCATGGGCGAACCCTGCGCTGCGACCGTCGTGATGGTCGCGTGGTCCATGGGAGTCCGAGACGGCAGCGATCCCACCGGGAACGGCCTCGACCACCACGACAGGTTCCGGGGGTACGCGCGGCGCCGGTTGGTCGGCGGTGAGGTACCCGATCGTGCCGATGAGCATCAGCACGACGGTCAGCCCGCCGCCGATCGCGAGACTGCGTCGCCATGCCGCCCAGCCGGTCAGGGGTGCGCTCACAGTTGGAACGCCCCGACGATGAGTGCCGCGACGGACGCCAGTCCGAGCCCGCCGAGGACCCACGCCGAACCGACGAGGCCCTCGTAGGCGGTGGCCGAGCGGTTGCGGCGGCCGATGATCAGCATGAGGGCGCAGATCAGGATGCCGATCAGTCCGGCGAAGATCACGCCCCACTTCAGCCAGCCGAGCAGCTGGGAGGCGAGTTCGTCCAGGCCCGGTGGAGCCGACGGGGGCGGGTCAGGTGGCGTGGCGAGCGGCGCAGTCATCGCGCGGTCCTTCCGATCGTGGGTACGGGGCGTGCCAGCGGCGCAGCCGTGCGCCGGGTCGAGGCGGGTAGTGGGGCGCCGACCGCTGCCCGTAGCTCGCGGGCGGCGGTGGCGTAGCGGCGCAGCTGTCGGGGGAGCTCGGTGAGCGGCCGGGTGAGCAGGTCGCGGACGTCGTCCAGCGGGACCGCGAGCTCTCGCCATCGGCGGACGAAGGGCAGCACCACCACGGCCGAGGTGTGCGGCTCGAGCAGCCGCAGCCGTGCTGTGACGGGGCGGGTCGGGCCGGATGCGTCGGCGGCGGTGACGGCGACGACGGGTTGGTGGCCGGCGATGGCGAGGACGTGGGTGGCTCGGGACGCGCGCACGAGTGAGTCGCCGGTCGCGCGGCAGACTAGGACGTCGACCGGTCGGCCGGTGAAGACGCCGCGGTCGAGGCCGGCGATCGCGCTCGCCACCGTGGTGGTGCCGACGCCGCCGGCCACACCCGCGACGGTGACCCGTGCCGGGCCTCGCCGCGCAACTCCGTCTCGCCCGTCGGTACTGACCATGTCCGCTCCTCGCGCCTGGAACCGCTGGCACGACGATGGCGAGCGGGCGTGGTCGCGGGATGGCGCGGACGTGGTCGATGTCTGGTGAGCGGCGACAACGCCGTGACCACGTGCCGTCGTGGCTGCTCGCTGCCGGGAGCAGCGACGCCCGCGAGCGACGGGGCGGATCCGGCTGCGCGAGCCAGCTACTCAATTGTCTCGACGCCCTCGGTCAGCGCCCGGAGAGCTGCGTCTGGTGGGCGAGGGACGGCGTCGGCGCGACGACCACGGCGCGCGCCATAGGACGACCACCCCGGAAGAGCACGGTCAGCGACGGTCGAACGAGGAGGCATTCGTGACGATCCGTCGTGTGGTGGTGCCCGGACCTATCGGTCGTGAGGAGCGCCGCTGGCAGTCCGTCGAGAACCTGTGCTGTCCGGTCTGCCGGCGCTCGGTGCGGGCTCAGCCGCCGGGCTACTGGCGTGTCGCCAACGGCCCGGTCCCCAGGTGGTCGCATCGCGATGGCCGCGCGTTGTGCCGCATCCGCACCGACGACGGCACTCGCTTCGTCGACCCCGTCCCCCGATCGGTGGCGGCTCGCTCCCACCAGGCTGATCGAGGTGGAGCTGCTGGTCCGCAGCTCGGCTGACGAACCCTGAGCCTGACGTGGGCGGCGCCGGCGGATTCGGGTCGAGCATCCGGCCGGCGCCAGTAACACGCAGCAAGAGGCGGTAGCTCAACTCATCGGATCGGCCACGAGGCGGGTGATCGCCAGCTGGCCCTCCGCCATCCGAGCTGACGGTCCGCGTTCGACCAGCCCCGCGGCGCTGCGAACGATGCCACCGACGGCGACGTGCACACCACCCAGGTTGATCGCCGGCAGAACGGCGCTCCTGAGCAAAGCCGTACCCAAAGTAGGAGGAGACCAGCATGCGAATCGTTCCGGCAGGGTCGCTGTCCAGGCGATGGCCGCGCATCACGGTTTTGGCACCGATCACTGTCTCTCTCGGATTGAGTGTCTCCGGCGGGGCGGCGGCCGCGGGGCCGCCGCCGCCCGGGTCTCCGATACCCGACGCCGGGCAGCCCGCGCCAGCTCCAGCTGCTCGCCGCCGGGGGCCAGCTCGGCGAGCTCGAACAGCAACTGCACCCCGGCACTGAGCCCTCTCCAACCTGGTCAGGGCAGCCGGGTTCGGACGGGAGTGAAGCTCCTGGTAGACGATATGTACGCGCCGCCTGTCCGGCGCGGAACGGCCAGCATGGCGGCAGGGGGCACGGCATACCGGCCGTGTCGGGCAGCAGAGCAAGGCCGAAGTGGCGCACCGCCGCGGCGAGACGCCTGACCTTGCGAAGCGAGCAGCTCCGACCGTGACGGTCGGGGCTGCTGCGTGTCCGCATCGGCCGAAGGCATCGCCGGTCAGGTCAGCGACGCCTGCCAGGCAGCCAGCAGGCGCGCCTCGATGCTGTACGAGCCGTCGCTGTGGGTGTCGAACACCTGCAGCGCCAGCAGCCGCTCAACGACATCTCTGGAGGAGCCGTCCATGTCGGCGGCGTCCTGCAGGTCGGCCCGGCTGACCTTCTGGTCGTCGACGAGTGCGACGATCGAGGCGTAGGCGCGCGCCAGGTCGGGGTCGTGGGTGAGACCGACACCATCGAGCAGGTCGCTGTGACCGGTCGGGCTGTTGACGTACGCCTCGAGCTCGTCCAAGGCGGTGGGCTCCTGCGCGCCCTCGCTGTCGGCGAGGGTGGCGGCGTGCTCGACGAGCATCGGCCACCCGCCGGTGAGGTCCCACAGCCGCTGCAGACGCTCGTCGTGGCTGAACATCTGCCGCGTGATCGTCCAGACCCGCAGCGTCTGCTGGTTGTAGCGGCGTAGTGCGACAGCGACGCCGTGCTCGAAGGCGCTGTCCCACAGCTCGGCCTGCTCCGGGCTGGAGATCAGGACTGCGGCGCGGGTGACGCCCGCGGCGGTCGGCACGTGGGTGAGTGCCAGGTCGAGCGCCTCCAGGCACGCCGACGCCTGCGGCTGGAGGCTGGCCAGGTCGTCGATGATGACCCGCCGCCGTCCGGCCCGTCCGCCCCGCAGCTCCTCCTCGAACGCGCGCCGGCCGCTGATCGGTGGGATGTCGAAGTCGCCGGCCTTGCTGGTGACCTCACGCAGCGCCTCGTCAACGTGGTCTAGGCCCGTGGCACGTGACCCGACGACGACGCGGACGTGCGTGCTGTGGTCGCCGAGGATGTCGTCGAGCTGCGCAGCGGTCAGCGGCGCGCTGCTGCTGTCGGACAGCTGCGGCCGGCCTTCCAGCGCCAGGAATGTCTCGGGCACCGACTCGGACTCGGCCATGAGCAGCTGCCGCTCAACCTCGGAACGGTTGCCGATCATGTTGAGCACGTTCGGGCTGCGCAGCCGCCACCCGCGCCCGTCGGTGTTCGGCGCGACGACTCCGAGGCCGTCCATCTCATTGAGGTAGGCACGAAAGCTCTCGCTGTCGAGCGACTCGAAGCCCGCACGCCACCAGCTCAGGCACTCCTCGCGCAGGTCTGCGTCCTGCAGGCGGGCGTCGAAGCCGAACCGGAACGCGTGGTCGGCCAGCACGTTGGCGATGACGTTGTATCGGGGGTCCAGGTTCAGGGTTTCTTGGAACGCCGAGGTGACGTCGGCGCGCAGGTCGCGGTTGCGCTCGATCACCGCGACGTCGTTGTCGGTGATGATGTACGGCGGCTGGTCGCCAGCCAGGCCGTCGCGCCGCTTGGCGTGTAGCGCCTCGACCAGCCGGTGGCCGAACATCTGCAACAGGAACGGCTGGTATGAGCAGTAGCCCAGGACTCGGTTGACGAGGTTGTCGTCGGCGAACTCGTAGCCGAGCACACCCAGCGGGACGGTCAGCAGGTCGGCGGCGAACTGCGGGCGCAGCGGCCCGATAACGGTGGGCCGCTGCGCGAGGTGGCTGAACGGACCGTTGCGGGCGCTCTTGGCGTACCGCTGTACCGAGTGAAGGCCGGCGAACACGACCTTGATGTTGTTGTCGGTGACGACGCCGATGTCGCGCAGCCGCTTGGTGTCTAGGAATGCTGGTGCGTCGGCCTCGAAGAACTGGTCGGACTCGTCGAGCAGGATGAGCAGCCGGTTGCGACTGTCCTTGTTGCGCCAGTCGAGCATCCCGGCGCGGACCTGGTCGTAGACGTTGCCGGTGTTCTTGGCCTTGCCGGACGGGGCGGACAGTACCTCGCGCTTGATCAGCTCGTTGCGCAGCCCGACCCACAGGGCGTCCTTGCTGAAGGCGGCACCGGCAGCGACCGAGTCCAGGCTCAGGTAGATCGTGATGCGCTGTCCAGTCTCGGCGGAGGACTCGAACTTCTCGGCTGCGTAGCGCAGCAGCGCGGACTTGCCCAGGCCGCGACCGCCGTAGAGCACCTGCGTGCCGTCGGGATCGATGACCTGCACGCGCTCGAGGTCGCGGCCGTAGAACATCTCCTCGGCGACCGCGCCGCGCTTCATTCGGATGTAGGGGTTGACGGCGGCGAACGGCATGAGGATCGACATAGTCACGCCGAGCTGGCGGTTGCCACGAGCGGCGAGGTAGGCCAGGGCGGCGTCGTCAAGGATGGCGACGGGACCGCCAGTGCGCTCGACGCGGGAGGCGAACTTCGCCCGCGCGGCGGCGCTCATGGTGCCGAAGTGCGCGATGAGCAGGCTGTCGCCGGACTGGTCGTGGTCGGCGTAGGTCATCAGCAGGTCCTCGGTGGGCTGGCCCCACACGAGCAGGACGCGCAGTCGTCCGCCGAGCTTGCTGCCGAACGCTGGGATCTGCGCGTCCCTGTTGGGCCGGACGTCGGTGATCTCGATGAACCGGCGCTCGCCGCTCTTGGGCATGTCCTCCAGGCGCCGGATCTTGGAACACTCGTAGCCCATGAGGCGGATCGCCGGCAGCAGCAGGTCGCGTTCGGTGATGCTGCGCCGGCCGGCCACCGGCGCGGTCGCGGCCTGACGCCAGGCGCCGAGTGCCTCGGCGATCTGCTCGGCGGCGGCAGGCGACAGGTGGCTGTAGTCGAGCACATCGCTGCCGGCGTAGCTCGTCCGCTCGCGGACGGCGGTGACCAGCTCGGTGGTGATGCCCTTGGGCAGCGCGTCCGGGATGGCGGGGAAGAACGCGCGCAGGTCGCGCCGGCTGTGGTCAGTACGGGGGACAGGCTCGCCGACGTCCTGGAAGTACAGCAGCTCCTCGGCGGTGAGCAGGTCGCCCTTCTCGATCGGGTCGCTGATCCGGGCCCGCTCCTCGTCGTCGATGTCCAGCGCGACGAGCCGGTCGCGCAGCCGCTGCGCGGCCTGCTTGCGGTAGTCCGGCAGCAGTTTGCTGATCGTGGCGAGGATGGCGCGGACCTGGCCGAGGTTGCCGCGGGTCGGGTCGGCGCTGGCCAGTAGCGCGGTGAGCTCGCCGTCTGCCTCCTCGGTGACGACGTTGCTGCGGCGGGCACGACGCAGGTCGGCGTCGACGGTGTTGCGTTCGGCGACCATCTCGGTGCGGCTGCGCTCCAGCGCCGTGGTGTAGCGGCTGCGGGCGTCATCGCCTAGGGCGTCATCGGCCAGGATGCCGGCATCCTGCATCTTGAGCAGGTACCGCGCGGCGGGGTAGTTCTCGTGCTGCAGCTGCAGCGTGAACGCCCCGATCCAGTCGCGCTGGACGGCGCTGATGAGCGCGGGAAGCGGGTCGGTGCTGTGCAGCTCGAGGGTGCCGACATCGGTGACGACGACGTCGTCGGCCTTGAGCAGCTCGAGGTCCAGCGCGACCGTGACGCTTGGCTCGCCGGCCTGCAGCGGCTCGCCACTGTCGAGCATGGTGAAGGTGTGCCGCAGGCTGGCGTGTGCGGCCTGTGCAGCGGCGCCCAGCAGGGGGTCGGCGGTCTGGGTCTGCGTCAGCAGTGCGGCCAGGGCGGCGTCGCGTTGGGCGAGCACCGCGCGGCGCATGTCAGCGACCTCGCCGGTCGTCCACTCGTCGCGTCCGGCGCGGGTGCGGGCCAGAGCGCTCGTCAATTCGATCCAGCTGCGGACGGGCCGCAGCGTCTCAAGGATCAGCGCGTGCAGGTCCTGCCGTCCAGATCCCTCGATCGGCTTGCCGCTGTGCCCACGGAAGTGGGCGTCAAGCTCGTCGATGTGCCGCTCGCGGACCGAGGCGTCGGACAGGTGCTGAACCCCGGTCTGTACCTCGACGAGGCGGTCAGCGTCGTTCGCGACGACGATGTCGAGCAGCCGGCCCAGAACGCCGTTGCTGTCGAGCCAGCGCTTGGCGATGTCGCTGCACCGCTTGAAGCGCAGCGTCCGGGGCCGTCGGGCTGCGCTGGCCTGCTCGACAACAAGCTTGAGGTCACGCTCGGCGTCGCTGACGTTGGCCAGGACGTTGAGGGCCGGGGTGGCGTTCAGGACGCCGCGCAGCGCGCGCCTGCCGATCTCGTCGGCGATGTTCGACAGGTTCGGGTCGAGCCGGCTGCTGAACTCGCCGAGCAGCGCGCCGGCTGCGGGCTCGCCGGTCACGAGCGCGACGCGCACGAGGCTGCTAACGGCGATGAGCAGACTGACGTTGTCCTCGGCGACCTGGTTGCTGTCCAGGTCGGCCAGTTCCTGGCGCAGCATCGCGCCGCAGGGTCCGGTGTCGATACGGACGGCTCGGGCTAGCCCGGCCATTCGGAAGGTACGGATGCGGGTGTCGCCCCACTCGGCTCGGGCGGCCAGATGGGACGCCATCCCGTAGCGGCAGGTGGACAGCAGCTCGGCGACAGACCGCTCGACGTCAGCAGGGGTGGGCCCGTGCTGCTCGGTACTGCTCCGCCCTGTGTCGCTCTGATCTGCGCTGCGCTCGGTAGTGGTGCGTGGGGCGGCCGGTGCGCTGGCGGGCCGCGAGCCGGGTTGCGTCGGGACGCTGCTGGTCCGCGCGGTGGTCGTGGCCGGCTCAGGTTCCCGAGATGCGGCGGGGGTGGCGGTGCCGGCGGGTTCGCCCAGGGCCTGGGCAGCTGGGTCGGCTGTCACGACCGGTGCGTCGTGAGCCGGCTGCGGGTGAGGCTGCGGAGGGGTCGGCTCGGCGGTGGTCTGGGCAGGCTCCGAGGGTTCGGTCGGCACGTTGACGTCAGCAGTGTCCGTGGTGACATCGGCGGCGGGGGCCTGCTGCGTCGACGCAACGGCTGCAGGTGCGGGCGGCGGTACGGCAGCGATAGCCGTCGGCTCCTGCCCGGCAGGCGGCTCGGGGTCCTGCCCGGTTGGCGGAGCTGTGCCGCTGGAGGGTGCTTCGAGCGTCAGCTGGTCGGCGAGCATGCTGAGCACGGCGAGGGCGGGCAGCGAAGCCACTGCTCCGCTGACGCGGGCCTGCAGCTCCAGGCGGGTCTCCGGCGCGGCTTGCGGATTGCGGACGAGCTCGACCAGCGCGGCGATCGCGAGCGCCAGCGCGCGCTGAGCGTCGGTCCAGTCGTGCGCTGCCAGCAGCTCTGCGGACAGCGTCCTCAGCTGCGCGACGTGCTCGGAGATGCCAGGGGCGTCGCTGGTGATGCGGGCTGTTGCGGCGATGCTCTGGCGCAGCGGCGCGTCCGCGTCCCGCGTGGCGCGCACCGCGAGCATCTGGGCGATCTCGTCCAGCGTCGGCCGCACGTCGGACGCGGCGCGCGGGTCCTCCTCGCCTGCCTCCTGGACGGCGGAGCAGGCATGGCTGTAGGTGCTCTGGGCGGCGCGCACGGCGAAGACGTCGTCGTCGGCGGGTCCACGGCCGGCCCGCAGGTCGGCCAGGATGTGCTCGGCGGAGACGACGGCCAGCGCGAAGCACTCGCGGGCGGCGTGCAGCGCCTGCTCGGCGTCGGCCGGAGAATCCGGAGCTGCCGCAGGTGAGGTCTGCGGGTCTGCGGGGCGGACGGTGCTGGCGACGGCCGCGGCCATGCTCTCCGGGGAGGTGCGGGAGTTGGGCAGGATTCTGCTGCCTTCTGGCGCTGTGGCGGCCTGGCTGGGCGAACCGGAGGGGGCGACGGGTTGGTCGTCGGGCGTGTCGTCGCGGTCCTCGAGGACGGCGTCGCGGTCGGCGGAGTGGGCGATGACCTGCTCGGCTGCGGTGCGGATCTTCGCGGCGGTGGAGGTGTCGACCGCGCCGTGGACGAACCAGGGCCGTGCGACCGCCCACGTCCACACGCGGGCCGACATCTCGTTCTGGGCGATGTCGGACCACAGCGCCAGGCGCAGCAGAGCGGGCGTCCAGCGGCTCTCGAGCTCGTCGTCGACCTCGTCCGAGCTGCGCTCATCCGGTCCGCCGGCGGTAGCCATGGATCGCGCAGCAAGGGTGTGCAGCCTGCCGTAGAGCGCCCCGGCGGTCAGGTGGAACGCCGCGTGCCGAGCGGTGGGTTCCTCGGCTCGCTGCAGCCTGCCAACGACGTCGCGGCACAGCCCCTGCGACAGCGTCTTGGGGGTCAGATGGATGCCGAGCGGCTCAAGAGCGTGCTTCCGGGCGCGGATCGGCAGGGCTGATAGGGCGTTGAGGACGTCTCGGGTGGTCAGCTCCTCGACGACGTCGCTGATCGGTCGGTCGACCGTGTTGAGCACCTCGGCCAGCTGCTCGAGCGCGGCGCGCAGCTCGTCGTTGATGTCGCGGATGAGCGGCCGGACGATGTAGCCGGCGTACGCATCGTCGCGGCAGCTTGATCGGGTGCGTGCCATGGATCTCCTCGGTGGTCCGCGCGGGCAGTGGGTGGGCGGTAAGTCGGGCGGGCGGCAACCATCTCGCACGGGTGTGACAGCTCGCGGTCAACCGGGGC
Source organism: Pseudonocardia sp. MH-G8 (assembly GCF_002262885.1). Lineage (GTDB taxonomy): Bacteria > Actinomycetota > Actinomycetes > Mycobacteriales > Pseudonocardiaceae > Pseudonocardia. The sequence goes on from NZ_NKYF01000027.1 coordinate 11,513, forward strand.
ATTCTGTCCCGGCCGCGGGCCCACGAGCGCGGTCGCGTGTTGCGGTCAGCTTGCGTCGGGACTCAGCTCCCACGCTCGTGCGGGCGTACGAACGTCCAGCCCTCGGGCAGCTCGGCCGGACCGGCCAGCCCGTGCCGCGCCCGGTACTCACGGTAGGCGGCACGTGCGTGCGGGCTGGCGCTCTGCCCCAGGTGGTCGATGCGGCGCAGGAAACCGGCGACGACGTGCGTGCTGACGAACCGTGCGTCGAGCCGTTGGAACCGGCGCGGCCGCGGCGGTCCGGTGACTACGGTGGGTGTGTAGCAGAGCAGCGGCACGATCGGCTGTCCGGCGACGGCCGGGAACGCGATTCCATCGGCGGTACGCGAGCCGGTGTCCTGGGTGAGCGCCCCGCGTTCCAGTAGCTGCGCGACGGCCGTGCCGAGGGCTTGTTCCGTCTGCTCGCTGCTGCTGCTGCCGTACACCTCCTGGGTCAGCTGGTCACGTGCCAGGCGGGCGACGCCGTCAGGATCGAGTAGGCCGAGGCGCCGGACGGCCCGAAGGATGCGCTGCGCCAGGGTGGCGCTGGTGCTGCCGGTCCGGTCGAGGGCGTCCCGGGTGACGATGCGTGGGTCGTAACGGTGCTCGATGTCGAGCTCGTCGTCGATGGTGACAGGCATGTCCAGCAGCGTGCTGGTGATCCGCAGCGTGGGGGTGTTGCGTGGCCAGGTGACGGTGAGCAAGATTCCGGGGAAATAGTCCATCGGCCAGGACACGCCGGTCAGCACCGCGGGGGAGCTGTGCAGGTCGGCGGTGGCCATCTGGGTGGCGTCGGTGACGTCGAGCTGGTAGCCGTCGTGGTTGAGCAGCAGGCGCATGCGGGAGCCGTCGCGCCGGTCGTTGATCAGAACGTGCGCGGCCGATTGCGGCAGCGTGAGCAGTCCGGCGTCGATGTGTGCGGCGCGCAGCGCGACGGTCCAGCTGATCTGCGAGTCGCTGACATCGAGCTCGTCGTCGGCGTACCCGTCCTCCGGGTCCAGGTCCGGGTCCGGCTCAGGAGTGGGCGGTTCGACAGCGGGAGGCGGTACGGGCGGGGCGAGCGTCTCGGCCCAGCCGAAGCCGCGGGGTACGGTTGGGTCGAGCAGCGCATGGGCGCTGCCGGGTGCTTCGGCCCGCCAGATTCCACCGCCTTGCCAGGAGTCGTCCAGGCGCAGGTGCACCTTGTCGAACAGCAGTCCGTCCTCGGCGTCGCCGCGCAGGTAGTCGGCGAAAATGAGGTTGGCGTGCAGCACGACGACGGCGTATCCGGCCCCGTGCATCGGGGTGGCGCTGCCGTCGACGCAGCGCAGCCTCGATCCGAGAGCTGTGTAGGTCACCTTCCGGGCCGCGTCAAGCCGGCGGCTCTGGTCGGGAAGTGCGCTATGCGCGGTAGAGCTCGCCAGGGAGGCGATGTCGTCAGCGCCCAGCACATCGCAACTGCGTAGCCGGGCGGACAGGCCGGCTCGGGAGACGGCGTAGGACTGCCACATGCGCACGGTGTCGAGCTCGTGGAGCGCGGCGGTCACGGTCGCGAACAGCCCGTCGAGCGCTGCCTGGTGCTGTTCGGGTCCGGCGTCCTCGGTGAGCAGCAGCGGTAGTGGCGCTGGGGCGGCGGTGCTGAACAGCAGGTGGTGGCCAGCGCCGAGCAGGTAGTGCCGGTAGAAGCCGGCGTCGTCGAGCTCGGCGAGTTCGGCGGTGGCGTAGCGGGAGCCGACGAGCAAGTGGCCGAGCTCGTCGAAGCGGCCGCGTCGGGTCAGGCGGGCTATCTGCGCGGCGGTCGGCGCGAGCCCGAAGACGTCGAGGTCGAGCACGAGCCGCTCTTGCAGGACCGGCTGGCTGTGCAGGTCGGTCTGCGCTGGGCCGGTCGCGCCGGCGGGTGCGCCGGACAGCCAGGACGGCACGGCGCCGTCGTCCCCGAGCTCGGAGTGGGCGCCTTCCTTGTAGACGACTTCTGCCCAGATGGGGTCGCCGCCGGACGCCACGTTGATCAGAGCCCCAACGGGCAGCGCGTCGATCGTCTGGCCGAGCGCGACGGTGGGGAAGCTGGCCGGGTCCACAGCAGCGCCGGCGTAGCCGGTGGTCAGGTCATACCCGAAGTAGCAGGCGTTGAAGGCGACGTTGACGTGGACCGGGGTGTTGCGGGCGGCGACGAGCGCCCCGAGATAGCGGCGCAGCGCCTGCATCTGGCTGGCCGGGACGTACTGGGGTCCCAGCGTCATCGCCGGGGTCAGCAGCGGGTCGTCGGCGTACGGGCGCCACGGGCGGGCGGCGGCGGAGCGCGCCGGTTCGGGGACGGCCGGTGCGAGCTGCCGCTGCGCGACCGCGTCCGGGCGGGTGGTGGTGCTGCTGTCGGGCGGGACGGTGGTGGTCACGGCGCTGTCCCGGCGGGAACCGGCGTGGCGGTTGCGGCGGCGCGGGCGGCTGCGGCGGCGGCCCGGTCGGCGTGCCCGCGCTCGCGCCACATGCCGTGTCTGAGCGGCACGACGCGACCGTCGGCTTCCAGCCGGGCGAGGCTGTCCTCGATCTGGTTGAGCTTGACCATGTGCTGGGCGCCGAAGTAGCGGGACACGACGAGGTTGTGGCGCAGGCGGACCCGACGTCGACGGATCGGGTGATAGTAGGAGTCCTCGCCGCGCAGCGCCCGGTACACGTCGCGCGCGTGCACGCCGCGGTAGTCGGCCCAGACCAGCCGGTACACCTGCTCGTCGAGGCGCTTCTGCCGGACGCTGCTGTCGGTGCGGGCGCCGGCCAGCCGCGGCTTGGGCATGTTGAGCGCGTCGCCAGCAGCGGGTGGCTTCTGCTCGACGGGGATGGTGGTGTCGTTGTCCCAGCAGGCCGAGCACCGGTTCGCGGCCGTGTTGCAGCACCCGTCGGGCAGGGTGTCGACGCCGAAGTAGTCGGCGAACTTGCGGTTGGCGCAGGTGTTGCGGTCGGTGAAGAAGTCGTGCAGGAGCCGAATCTCCTCGGCGGCGCGCGCGGCCTTGCCGGCCAGCGCGCTGGCGTACCCGGCAGGCAGCGTCGGAGTGTGCACCGCGATCCCGGTGACGAGCTTGCGGCTGGGTGCTGCGGACACATCGAGCTGGCCTCGGTCGTGCAGATCTGCCAGCAGCTGCCACGTGCTGGGCGGGTCGTCGGCGAGATCGGCGTAGCGCTCGACGGTCGCGCTCAGGTGCCGGTGCAGGCTCGGGACGTGCAGCCGGGCCCGGTGCAGGCTGGTGCGGTCGTCGCTGCGGCCCGGCAGCGCCAGGATCGCGTCGACGACGGCCTGCTCGGTCGGGTCGGTGTCCTGGTCGCCGCTGTTGCGCAGCTCGCCGGGCTTGATGGTGCACAGCGGTGGGAAGTCGCCGAGGTCGTCGACGACGCCCAGCGCCGACAGGGCGGCGAACGCCCGCACGACGCCGGAGGTGTACTGCTCGCTGGTGCGCGACTTGGCGGCGTCGTCCTGGCTGAGTCGGCCGGCGTCGACGTCTTCGGCGATGAGCCGGTCGGCGATGGTGCCGGCGTCCAGGACACCGTTGTGGACGGCCAGGACGGCCTTGCCCATCCGGACGAGCAGTGGCGCGGGCAGGTCGCTGGTGGTCATGAAGCGGGCGGTGCGGAGTCCGCGCGGGGTGAGCAGCGCCAGCCCGACGTTCGCCAGCGGCGTCGCGGCTGCCGCTGCGGTACCCCCCGCGGTGCCAGCGGTGGTGCCGTCGGCGGGCGAGCTGTCGGCGGGCGGCGCGCCGGTGGTGGCGGATCCGGCGACGTCGCGGCCGGCCCGGCCGACCTGCTGGTACAGCTGCGACAGGTCGGTGGGGGTGCTGACGCAGAAGACGGTGCGGATGTCGGGCCGGTTGATGCCGAGCCCGAAGGCGCTGGTCGCGACGATGAGCATCGGTGCGAACCCCTCGTCTCCGCACCGGGGCGCCTCGCGGAACTCGGTCATGACGGCATGCTTCTCGGCCTCGGTGAGCCGGCCGTGGAAGCGCCGGACCCGCACGTTGCCGTCACCCACGTAGTCGCGCAGGTGGGCGTGCAGCGCGACGACGTCTCGCACGGTAAGGCAGTAGAAGATCGCGTGGTCCTCTATGTGGTCGACGACCTCTTCGGCCAGTCCGGCGTTGACGGCCGGCCCGGCGGGGCTGATCGAGCGGCGGAACAGCGCCAGCTCAGGCCGAATCGGGTTCTCCCGGACGGTGACCAGTCCGGTCGGCCCGGCCGCGCTGGCCTCGGCGAGCGCCTCGGCGCTGCTGACCGTGGGGATGTCGGCGTCGAGGCCGAACACCTGGGTGCGCAGCCCGGCATGGACGGTGCGGTTGGCGGTGGCGGTCAGCGCGGTGACGGCCAGCCCGTGGTCGGCGCGCAGCCGAACCAGGAACTGCGCGGCGCGGCGCATAGACGGGCGGAAGTCGTCCCACTGCACGACCGTGTGCGCCTCGTCGATGACGATGCGGCTGATCACGCCGGTGCGGACCGCTTCGGTGACGATCTGACGGAAGCGCCGCTGTCCGAGGCGCTCAGGGCTGGCGTAGATGAGCTTGATGTGGTGGTCGGCGCGGCCGAGCAGCTGGTCGGCGATTTCGGTCTTACCGGCGCGGCTGCTGCTCTCACGCAGCGGAGCGACCAGGGCGCGGACGGCGCCGCCGATGCTGGCGTTGAGCTCGAGCGCCTGGTCGTGCATGAGCGCCACGAGCGGGCTGATGACCAGGGTGACGCCGGGCAGCACGAGCGCGGGCAGCTGGAAGCAGTAGCTCTTGCCGAAGCCGGTCGGCAGCAGTCCAAGGGCGTTGCGGCCCTCGGCAACGGCGGTGATAACGGCCTGCTGGGAGCTCTTGAGCTCGGTGGGGGTGTCGGACAGCTTGAGCAGCCCGCCGACCTGGGCGCACCGGTCGAGCACCTCGGCGACGAGCCTGCCGCCTGCCTGGTACTGCGTGACCTCCTCGGCGGTCAGAGCGAGCTCACGGATGCGCCGGGTCTGAGGCAGGACGGTGTGCTCGAGCAGCGCCTGAGGCGTGGACAGCTCGCCGGCGCGGGCCGGGTCGAGCAGACTGTTGCGGACGTAGAAGTCCCAGATACGCGTCCAGGCGTCGGCCATCGGCATGACATTGCCGCCGGTACGCTCGCCGGTCACCGGGTCGGTGCGCAGCAGGTCGGCATCGAGGCTGCCCAGGAACGTCTCGCGGTAGGCGCGTCGCAGGGCGGTGTGTCCGGCGAGCTTGCGGTCGCTGATGATGACGACGCCGCGGTGCTGCTCGGAGCGGATGAGCCGGCCGACGGCCTGCCGCAGCTGGAGCGCGGCCAGCGGCAGGTAGTACGTCTCGGTGGCGACCGCGTCGGGGTCTTCGGCGTGGGCGGCGTCGGCGCGGGCGACGACGGCGGCGCGGCGCGCTTCGATTACGGGGGCGGCGAACGGCGCGAACGGCAGCTTGTTGATCCAGACCAGGCGCAGCCGGTCGGGGTCGGCGATGTCGACGCCTTGCCACAGGCCCTTGGTGCCGACCAGGACGCCGCCCCCGTCGGTGTGGTCGTCGAACTGCCGGACGGCGCGGGGGTTGCCGAGCAGGACGGCGCTGTGCACCGGGGTGGTGTCGCCGTCGCGTCGCAGGCTCTCGGACAGGTACCGGCTGATGCCGGCGGCGGTGCTCTTGGCGGTCGTGAGGACCATCGCGCCGCCGTCGTAGCCGCCGCGGGCGTCGTAGTCCTGGGGTTCGTCGTCCTCGTCCAGGACCGGCTGGATCATCTCTCGGGTGTAGCCGGTGAGCTGGTGGGCGACGGTGCGCATGGCGCCGTCGCTCTGCTCGGCCCAGGAGGGGAAGTCGGCCAGGCAGACGAGCTCGGCCTGGTTCTTCATGTCGAACGGTGTCGGCAGGTGCAGGGTCGGGACGGTGCTGCGCAGCCCAAGCCGGGTCCGGATGAAGGTCCACTGCGCAGCGACGCGCAGCGTGGCAGACACGTAGTAGGTGCGCTCGAAGGTGGCCAGGAACTGCTGCCAGGTGCCGTCGGCGGGCAGCTCGATCGGACTGGTGCTGATGCGGAAGCGGTAGCGGCGCAGCTCGGCGCGCAGCGCTTCGACCTCCTCGGCGTACACGACCTGGTTGGTGGTGCCGGGCGGCAACGCGCCCAGCGGCGGTGCCGCTCCGTCGCCGGTCCTGGCGTGATCGGTCGCGCCGCCGTCGCCCGTGCCGGTGGGGCCTTCAGCTGCGTCGGGGTCGAGGTCGTCAGGGTCGGATTCGCCGGCGGGGTCGGTCGCGTCGAGCGGCAGCGTCTCGTCCGGATCGTCTACGGCGGCGTCGGTTGCGGTGCCGCTTTCGGTGCTGCGGTCGTCGTCGGTGTCGTCCGTGCTGGGGCCGCCGTCCGGGCCGGGGCTGCCGCCGGGCGTACTGCCCTGGCCGGTGCCGGGTGCTCCGGGGGTGCCGGTGGTGGGCAGGCCGAGGGCAGCGTCGGTGTCGGCAACGATCCTCTGTGCGGTGGCGCTGACCTCGGCTGCGCCGACGACGAGGGCGTCGAGGCGTTCGAGGTCGTAGAAGCTCATGGTGGTGGCGTGCGCGCCGCGGTAGGCCGATAGGGTGCCGACGAGCACATCGCACATGCCCGACAGGCGCAGCAGCTGGCCCATCAGGTATTGGACCTGTCCGGTGCCGCTGGCGCCGCTGTACGGGCTGGCCAGGGTGACGGTGCGTGAGCCGACGAGGGTGCCGACGCCGGTGCCGCGCGCGTCGAACGCCTGTCCGGCGACCTTGGGCAGCGCCTCGTGGTCGAGCAGCAGGCCGAGGTTGCGCACTCCTTCGGCGGCCTGGTCGCGTTCGGTGCCGGGCCGGGCGTCGCGGGTCCAGCTGTCGAGCTCGCTGTACAGGTCCTCCACCAGACGGTAGTCCAGTGTGGCGGTCAGGGCGCCGGTGGCGCTGTCCTCGAGCTGGTGGGCCTCGTCGAGGATGAGCAGGGTGTCCGGGCCGAGGTCGGACAGCTCGTCGAGGTGGGCGAGCAGCAGCGCGTGGTTGGCCAGAATGAGCCGGTGGCCGAGCAGGGCCTCCTTGACTCCGTCGGTGTGGACGGCCAGCGGTGTGGGGGCGGCCGCTTCGTACTCGCCGGTGTTGGCCTGGGACAGCGACTCGAGCCAGATGCTGACGGCGTTGTTGCTGTAGCCGGTGAAGAACAGCGGCACGTCGACCGGGTCGACCGAGTGTGCGGTCCAGGACTGCTCGACGGTGGTGGAGGCGATCAGACGCAGCGTCAGGTAGGCGAGCAGCTCGCGGAAGATGACGCGCCCGAGGAAGCGGTTGCGACTGGTGCTGTGGCTGCGCCGTGGGACGGTCGGCGCGGCGAGCAGCGCGGTTGCGTCGGTCAGCGACAACGTCAGCGCGCGAAGCGACAGCCGGTTGGCCTTGCCCTTGACGACGTCGGAGGCGTTGAGCAGCCCGGGGATTGCCGCTTCGAGGTGCGCGACGTCGGCGGCCAGCTGCGCCTGCAGCTGCTTGGTCGCGGTGGTGATGATCGCGGTGCGGTCGGGGTCGCCAGCGAGCCAGTCCAGGGCGACGGCGAGCACGGCGAAGCTCTTACCGGTGCCGGTGGGCGCTTCGACCAGGCCGGAGCTGGCCTGGTCGGCCCAGGTGTGCATCTGCTGGGTCATCTGCGTCTGCGGCTGGCGGGGTGCGGCGCCGGGACGGACGGCGCGGGCGAGGGCGGTGACGTCGACCTTGCCGTCAGTTCCGCGCAGGCTCGTGCTCACGCTGACCGCCGAGCGTCCGATCGGTCCGGTGGGGCTGCGCCGCGGGGTATGTCCGGCCAGGTCGGAGTTCAGGACGCCGGCGACCTCTGCGGTGGTGTGGACGCGCTCGTCGCCGAGCAGCTCGTCCTGCGGCGCGCCGACGTGCCCGGCGGCCAATGAGCGCACCAGGGTCCAGGCGGGGGAGTCGGCGGTCAGGCTGGCGAGCAGGTCCTGACGGTCGGCGGGCATCGCGGCTAACGTCTGTGCGCAGTGCTGCAGGACGCGGGCGAGCAGCTCGCTGTCGTCGACGGCGTCGTGCCAACCCAGCCCGGCGCGGTCGATGCCGAGGTCGTCGGCCAGGGGCGCGAGCGCGTGCCGGGTGGCGGTCGGGTAGAGCGCGAGGGTGAGGTAGAAGGCGTCGACGTAAGTGCCGCGCAGGTCGGGCATGTCCTCGCGGGCGGCGGTTGCGCTCAGCAGCGGGAAGTCGGCCTGGGTGCCGTTGTAGGTGACGATCAGGTCGGTGCCGTCGGTATAGGCGTACAAGTCCTCCAGCGCCTGTCTTGGGCTGACGGCCGCTGCGGCGTGCGCCTCGCGGACGCGCGTGGAGCGGATGACCCAGGTGTCGTCGGGAAGTTCGACGTAGGCGCTGAACTGCGGCTGCTCGGCGACCCAGGCGCTGTCGTTGCTCAGCCGGACGGCGCCGACCTGGTAAATCCGCTTGTCGGTGTACGGGTCGCTGGTGGTGGTGTGCACGACGGACTCGAGGTCGACTATGACGGCGCGCACGGTGCGCCCGACGGCGCCGAGCGCACCGGTGGGCGGTTCGGCGGGCGGCTCCTCGGCAGGATCGGCGGGCGCGGGCAGGGTCGTGGTGTCTGCTGTCGAGGCAGTGACGGCCGCACCGGAGGCAGTGGCGTCGGCGGTGTCGTCGGCGGACGGACCGGGGGTGGGTGCGGCGACGGCCCGGGCGGTCGGGCCGCCGGGTGCGCTGATGTGTCCAGGGCTGTCGCGGTGGAGAAGACCGGCGGCCACCGCCTCGTCGAGCAGTGCGGCCAGGCGCTCGCGGCGTTGGCCGGGGAAGCGGCGCATGACGGCCGTGAGCAGCTCGTCGACGCTGACCGCGGGGTGGTCGCGCAGGTGCTCTACGGCGAGGGTGGCGAGCCGCTGGGCGTGCGGGGACGCCGCACTGTGTCCGGCTACGTTGGCCGAGGGGCCGAGTATCGTTGTATTCCCGCCCTTGGATAGCCCGACCACGTTGCCCCTTTGCTACTTCCCTGCCGTGCAGACTGTCTGTCGTCAGGACGTAGCCGTCTGTTTCAGGCAGCCAACGGCCCAACACCTGCTGAGGCTCGCCGTCGGGGCGGTGCTGTCCGGTTGGCGCTCAGGGATGCGCGGCCCAGGCGCTGCCACTGACGGACGCCTTCGGCAAGGCCTGGCCGACCCGCGACGAGTTCGGCTGGCTTCCGCGATCACCGACAAGACGGTGCTGATCAGCCGCTGGACACGAGCAAGGGCCCGGTCGAGGGGCTCGCCGCGGGGCCAGCGGAAGACCTCGACCGTGTGCGCCCCTGTTCCGCATTCACGGACAAGCTGCCCGCATGGATCACGCGCAGCTCGCCGGGCTCGTCGTCCTCGCCGCCGAACGCACCCACGGCGACGATCCCGGCTACGGCTTCCGCAAGCTCGTCGACATCGCCGAACGCGGGATCGCCCAGCCCTTCAACGACCCCACGACCGCCATTATGGCCATCGACCGCCTGCACGACAGCCTCCGCCAGCTCGCCACCCGGAGCTTCCCGACCGGCCGACACAACGATGGAGGTGGCGACGTACGGCTCATCGAACGGACTCTCGGGTGGGACGGGTACGTCCGACTCGCCTTCGACGAGCTCCGGCTCGCCGGCGCAGCATCACCGCAGGTTCCACGCCGGATCTCGCCGCACTGCATGACCTCAAGGCCATCGCGTCACCGGAACGGCATCCTCCGCTCGACCGACAGTTGGACCTTCTCTCCGCCGGGGTCGAGCAACAGTTCGACGACGGGCCCGATCGACACGCCGCACTCGTACCCGACCAACAGGGCCTCGGATCCGGAACCGACCTCAGCAGCTGGAGTCAACCGTCAATCTGTCCCACGCGGGGCTGGTCGCCGCGCGCAACGACGTGACCGGGCGCCACCGCCCGGGATCTCCTGACCGCTGGAGCGTTCCTCAGCAGCGACAGTTAGCGAATCGATGCACGTCGGGCTCCGTCTCGTCGACCTGATGGTCGAGGCCGGCTGGGCGGACCTCGGCCCTCTATGACGGCATCGCGGTGCGTCGCGACGCCCTACGTCACGTCCTGGTGTGCGACGAGCACAGCGCCGTTTTCGCGGCAAACGACACGCCTGCACGACCGGCCGGGCGGGCGCGTGTGACGCCACGGTCGGTCCGAGCGCCACGAACCTGGTGTCGAGCCCCGCAGCTCGTCGATCCCGTTGCCCGCGATGCCGCCGCCGCTGAACCGGAGCGCCGATCGGCTGCAGCATGGGAAGTCCGACGTCGAGGATGCTGGCGGATGTCGACGCGTAACGCGGCGGCGCCGAACGGACCGCCCGAACAGGGCGCTGGTCGCGTGATGGACTGAGACCGGCCACACGGGTGGTCATGCGCAACGAGGGGTGAGCTCATGGATGGTGCTTCCGGTGCCAGGATTCCAGAATCCGTGCGAGCGCTGCTTGACGGGTCTGGTCTGAAGTCCAAGATCGGCGTGACGGTTCTGCTCGTCGTCAACGACGAGGCCGCCTGGCCGAGGGTCGCGAGCCTCAGCGTGGGGGAGCTGCTTGTGCGCGGGGACGAGGTCCTCATGACACTCTGGGAGCGCAGCCGGACGACCGCTGCGCTGCGCGCGGCGCGGGCTGGGCTGCTCCACGTCGTCGACGGTGGCGGGATCGTCCGCATCGGTGCTGGTTTCGATCCGATCGACGTGGAGACCGGTGCGGGTCGAGTGACGTTCCGAGGAGTCGTCGAGGAGGTCGAGCTCGATGTGGTGCCGTACGCCGTCGTCACCCACGGGATCTCGTTCGAGCTGACGGATCCCGACGACGCGATCGCTCGGTGGGAGCAGCAGCTCGATCGCCTGCGGCAGGTACCCGTCAGGTGAGAGGTGCCGCGCCACCGCGGCGTCGATGGACTCGCCAGTGCGTCGCGCGCGTCCGACGTGTCGCTCGCGGGGATGGTCGGGCGAGTGGGTCGGTCCCGTAGCCGACTCCGCGGGCGAGGCCACGTCGTGCGCGGTAGGCGCGGCCGCGCGTGTCGCGGGGGTTGTGCAGGCTGTCGACTGTGTGTATACAAACTGTCGATGCTCGGTCCACAGGGCTCCTGCGGAAGGCGATGTCGATGGATGTGCGGCCAGGGATTCGCCGGTTGCTCCCGCTGCTCCTCGTCGTCGTACTCAGCGCGGGGTGCGCTACGGGGACGGACAACGGTGATCAGCTGACCTGGAAGGTCGGGACGCTGCAGTGCTCGACCGACTGCGGCTTCCTCAAGATGGCCGAGGAGAAGGGCTTCTTCGAGCGCCGCGGCGTCGAGGTCGAGTTCGTGACCCTGCAGAGCGCATCCCAGGCACTGCCCGCCCTGGCCTCTGGCGAGGTGGATGCGGTGGAGCAGAACGCGGGCGCGTTCTTCATCGCCTCCGAGCGGGGAGACCTCGACGCCTCCATTATCGGGTCGACGATGATCGGGTTGCCGTGGGCGATCTACGCGAAGAAGGAGATCACCAGCCTCGACCAGCTGCCGGGTACGAGTATCGCGATCTCGTCGCCCACGGGGCTGCCGGCGACGATCGCGGACGTCATGTTCGCCCAGGCCGGGGTGTCCGGTGAGTCCATGCAGAAGCTCAACGGTGGCGGCAACGCCGACCGGTACCGCGCGGTCGTCGCCGGGACCACCGACAGCGCGTCCTCGCCCGCCGACTACGTGCCCCGGGCAGCCGGCGACGGGGTCAACGTGGTGGCCCTGTCGCCCGACGTCGTCCCGGACTACCCGCGGTACTCGATCATCGCCCGGAACGACCGGCTGGCCGCCAAGCCGGAAGCGGCCCGTCGCTACCTCGCCGGGCTGATGGACGGATTCCGCTACGCCTACGCCCATGCGGAAGAGGCCTTGGCGCTCGCAGCGAAGGAGGCCGGGACCACGCCCGACGATCCGTACATCACCTACATGCACGACCTGATCGTCGACAAGCAGCTGGTGGATCCCGATGCCGGTGTGGCCGAGCCGCGGTTGACCTACCTGTCGACGATGCTGACCGACACCGGGCACCTCCGCCGGCCTGCGGATCTCGCCACGTTGGTCGACGACCGGCCGCAGAACGACGCGCTGGCGATGACGCGTTCGTGAGCCACCAGCCGCAGAGGATCCGCAGTGAGCGCGCCGGAAGGAGACCCATGGCCGACAACCAGGCGGGCGTGTCGATCGAGGACGTGTCCAAGACCTTCACCGTGCGCGGAGGCAGGCAGGTGGAGGAGGTCCACGTGCTGGACCGCGTCTCCTTGCGGGTCGAACCGGGCGAGATCATCGCTCTGACCGGCTTGAGCGGATGCGGCAAGACGACGCTGCTGCGCATCCTCCTCGGGCTCGAACGGCCCGACTCCGGGCGTGTGGTGGTGAACGGCACCGAGGTGGAGGGATGCGGCGCGGACCGGAGCATGGTCTTCCAGAACGCGCAGCTATTCCCGTGGCGCACCGCGCTGGAGAACGTCGAGTTCGGGCTGGAGGCGCGGGGGGTGTCGACGCAGGAGCGGCGCCGCACAGCGCTCGAGAAGCTCGAACTCGTCGGGCTCGCGCACGCCGCTGACCGGCGCCCCGACCAACTGTCCGGCGGCATGCAGCAGCGTGTCGGCCTGGCGAGGGCGCTCAGCGTCGACCCCGCCGTGCTGCTGATGGACGAGCCGTTCGGCGCGCTCGACGCGCAGACCCGGGAAGGCCTGCAGGCCGAGGTGCTGCGCATCCATCGGGAGACCGGCAAGACGATCGTCTTCGTGACCCACGACCTGGACGAGGCCGTCCTGCTCGCCGACCGCGTCGTGCTGATGGCGCCGGCCCCCGGCCGGATCGACAGGATCTTCCCGATCGGGCTGCCCCGCCCGCGAACCGACCTGATGACCGTACGCGGGCTCGAGGAGTTCGGCGCGCAGCGCTACGAGATCTGGCGCCGGCTTATGACCGGAGCACCCGCGCAGGCGGACGCGCCGGCCTCCACCTAGCCCACAGCCCGGACGGAGCGCAGAGATGATCACGACGGAACAGAGCGGACAGAAGGCGGCGCGTCCGCCGGCGTCCACGGGGCGGCGGCCGCACCTGCGCGTCCGACACGGGCTGATCACGACACTGTCGATCGTCGTGGTCCTGTTGTTCTGGGAGATCACCGGACGTCGGATGAACCCGATCTTCGCTTCCTACCCGACCGCCGTCGTGCAGAAGTTCGGTACCCAGCTGAGGTCCGGGCTGCTGCTCGAGGCCCTGCTCGACAGCCTGCAGCCGCTGCTGCTCGGGTTCCTGCTCGCGGCGCTGATCGGCATCCCGGTCGGACTGCTGATCGGCCGCTACAGGGCGGTCGACGCCGCGCTGGGCGTCTACGTCACCGCCGGGTACGCGATGCCGCTGGTGGCGCTCATCCCGCTGTTCATGCTGTGGTTCGGGTTGGGGTTCACGGTGAAGGTCGTCATCGTCGTGGTGATGACGGTGTTCCCGATCGTGATCAACACTCGGGCCGGGGTGCTCGCGGTGCCGCGCGCGCTGACCGAGGTCGGCACCTCGTTCATGGCCTCCGAGTTCGCCATCGTGCGAAAGATCATCCTGCCGGCCACCGTGCCGCACATCATGACCGGGCTCCGGCTGGGCATCGGCCGCGCGGTGATCGCGATCGTCATCGCCGAGTTCTTCACCGCGATCGGCGGACTCGGCGGGCAGATCATCCTCGCCGGCCAGAGGTTCGACACCGCGGGCCTGTTCGTGCCGGTGACGGTGCTGATGGTGCTCGGCGTCGGGTTCACCCGCCTCGTGGGCTGGCTGGAGACGAAGGTGGCCCCCTGGGCCGGGCCCGCCGACCCGGAACGCGGCTGAACCACGGTCACGGATACCTGAGGGAGACATGTCAGACCGAGAGTCCATCATCATCGTCGGCGGCGGACCGGTGGGCGCCGTCGCAGCGCTCGCGGCGGCGGAGCGCGGCTTCCGCGTGACGATCGTCGAGCAGAACGCCGACATCGAGATCGACAGCGCGCCGCGGGCCGCGACCTTCCACCCCTCGACGCTGGAGCTCATCGACGAGGTCGGCATCATCGACGAGTTCATCGCCGTCGGCCTGGTGTGCCGGTACTTCGACTTCTGGGACAAGGCCGCAGGCACCCTGGTGGCGCGGATGGATCACGACACCCTGCGAGACGACACGCCGTTCCCGTACGTGGTGCAGACCGAACAGCACAAGCTGGTCCGGATCGCGCTCGACCGGCTGCGTCGCATGCCCGACGTGGACGTCCGCCTCGGCTGGTCGGTGGAGAGCGTCGACCAGGACGCCGACCGGGTCAGCGTGCGCGTCCGCGACGGCTCCGGCGAGCAGGAGGTCCTGACCGGCGACCGGCTGTTCGCCTGCGACGGCGGCCGTAGCACCGTGCGCAAGTCGATGGGCATCGACTTCGAGGGTTACACGTGGCCGGAACGGTTCGCCGTGCTCACCACCCGGAACGACTTCGCCGCCGAGTTGGGCTGCAGCACGCGGAGCTACTTCGCCGATCCGGACCAGTGGGTGAACCTCTTCAAGGTCGCGGGCGACGACATGTTGGGCCGCTGGCGCGTGGTGTTCGCCGCGCGTCCCGACCAGGCCGACGAGGAGGTGCTCGGCGACGAACACGCGGCGCGGGTCCTGTCCGCGATCCACCCCGCGACCGGGCCGCGGTCGCTGGTGCACCGCAACATCTACAACGTGCACCAGCGGGTGGCCACCCGCTTCCGGGACGGACGCGTGTTACTGGCCGGCGACGCGGCGCATGTCAACAACCCGATCGGCGGGCTGGGCCTGAACTGCGGCGTCCACGACGCGCTGGAGCTGGTGCGCACCGTCGACGAGGTGTCGTCCGGACGCGCCGACCCGGCGTTGCTCGACCGGTACGAGCGCCGCAGGCGCACGATCAACATCGAGTTCGTCCAGCAGCAGACCGTGGACAACAAGCAGCGGCTGGAGGAGAAGGACCCGGTGAAGCGGCGTGCACGGCTCGACCGCCTCACGGAGATCAGCAACGACGCGCAGGCCCAGCGGCGCTTCCTGCGCAGGACCTCACTGCTCGACTCCGTTGCGCGCGCGCGAGACATCGACTGATCAGCGACCGCTGTCCGTCCTGAACCCCCGACACCCCGAGGACCGCATGTTGCGAATCGCCGTACCCGATCTGGTGTCCCCGTCGTACTTCCCCGCCATCGCGGCCGTCGAGCTCGGCCTGGCGCGCGACGAGGGACTGGACGTCCGGCTGGACCTGCTCTATCCCGTCACCGACGCGGCTGAGGCGTTGCGCACGGGGGAGATCGACTTCCTGGCGGGTGCGGCGCACGCGCCGATGCACGCGTTCCCCGGGTGGCGCGGCGCGAAGCTGGTCGCTGCGTTGTCGCAGGGCATGTACTGGTTCCTGGTCATGCGCGCCGACTCCGGCATCGCCCGAGGCGACCTCGGCGCGCTGCACGAGGTGCGGATCGGTGCCGCGCCGGGTCCCGACCTCGGCCTGCGCCAGTTGCTCGTGGCAGCCGGGATCGACACCGAGCGCAGTGGCATCGAGGTCGGGCCCGTCCCGGCCACGGAGGGCGCCGGCACGTCCTTCGGCCTTGCGGCGGCACAAGCGCTCGAGGAGGGGCTGATCGACGGGTTCTGGGCCAACGGGATGGGGGCCGAGCTGGCGGTGCGCCATGGCACCGGCACGCTCGTGCTCGACGCGCGGCGCGGTGACGGCCCGCCGGGTGCCGAGGCGTACACCTTTCCCGCCCTCGCCGTCACCGACGAGACGATCGACCGCCGTCCGGACGCGGTCGCTGCCATGACCCGGGCGATCGTCCGCGCGCAGGAGATCCTGCGTGCCGACCCCGGCCGCGCCACCGAGGTCGGCGAGCGCGTCTTCCCGCCGGGGGAGGCGTCCTTGATCGCCGACCTCGTCCGCCGCGACGCGCCGTACTACGACCCGCGGATCGACGCGGAAACGGCGCGCGCGCTCGTCGACTTCGGTCAGCGCTGCGGGCTCCTCGACGCCCCGGTCGATTACGGCGCGGTCGTGGCCACCGCCTTCAGCGACCTCTGGGACACCTCGCCCCGCGGCTGACCGTGCCGGACTACCTGTCGATCGCGTAGTCGGCCCAGCGCCGATGCACGAGATCGAGGTCGTCCTTCGCCGGCAGCACGGTGGGAGGAAATGTCCGTCCGCCCCAGGCCTCCTGAGGTGCATAGCGGAAGGTGCGCGTCGCGTCGATCAGCGTGCGGTTCCACAGGCCCGCGCCGAGACGGCCGACATCGCGATCTTCCAGCGGCGTGCTGGGGTCGATCGGGGAGCCGAAGCTCCCGGGGAAGGTGACGACGTCGTCGCTCCCCGGCTGCACCCGGTAGGCGATCGCCCAGTCGAGGGCCGAGTAGTCCGACGGGTCGACGTCCTCGTCGACGACGATGACGTACTTGTAGCGGTAGAGCGCGGCGTTGCTGCTCCACAGCGCTGCGGCCACCATCTTCGCGTGGCCTTCGTGGACCTTGTCGATCTGAACCACGATCGTGGTCCCGTTGGTGACGGGATGCACGTAGACCTGGCGGATCCCGGGAACGCGAGCGTTCTCCAGCGTCGCCCACGCGATGCCGGCCCGCTGTACGGAGGACAGGTAGCTGTTCTCACCGGGCGACCCGGGAAGCGATCCCTCCAGGGTCCCGCGGAAGATCGGGTCGTCCCGGTGGGTCACGCAGGAGGCCTCGATGGTGGGCCGCAGCTTCGGTACGTCGCTCACGTACCCGGTGAACTCGCCGAACGGACCCTCCCACTCATAGGTGTCCGGATCCGGGGACACGTGACCCTCGACGACGATCTCGGCAGTCGCCGGCACCTGCAGATCGACGGTCTCGCACTGCACCAGCGGAACCGGGGCGCCCAGGAACCCGCCCATCACGTCGTACTCGGAGACACCCTGGGGGATCGGGCTGCCGGCCAGGATGTCCATCACGGGGTGCCAGCCGTACACGCAGGCGACCGGCATGGGTTCCCCTCGCTCGATCCACTTCGCCCAGTGGCGGCCCCAGCCCTGGCTGGGCACCATCAGGGTGGCGATCTTGTTCCGGCCGACGATCATGCCGCGGTAGACGCCGAGGTTGACCGTCCCGTCGTCCGGATCGCGGGTCACGACCGCGGCGAAGGTGTTGATGTACCGGCCGCCGTCGAGATAGTGCCAGTGGGGGACCGGGAGGTCGTGGAGATCGACGTCCGCTCCACGGACGATGTTGTCGCGGACCGGGCCGGCGTCGACACGGACCGGCTCGATCCGCTTCTCGTTGTGTTCTCGCACGTGCTCGACCAGTGACGTGTACGGCGTCTCGGGATCGAGGCCGAGCAGGATCGCGATTCGGCGGTGGCTGGCGAGCAGGTTCGTGGTGACCTTCCCGCACCGGCTCGACTCATGGTTGTAGTCGGTGATGTTCTCGAACAGGAGGCCGGGCGAGTTCCGTTGCAGCGCGACCCGGCTGACGGCGCCCAGTTCCCTGTTCCAGTGGACTTCGCTGGACACCGCCGACAGCTCGCCATGGGACCTCAGATCGGCGAGCGCCGATCGGAGGTCCGCCGTCGTCGGCGTGCCGTTCGATGAACCCGCCCCATTTGCCAGTGAGGTGGCGGTGTCCGGGCTGGTGTTCGTCATCGCCCATTGCTCCTTCCAGAGACGTGCGCCTATCCGACGGTGGCGTTGGACTCGGGTAGCTGTCGCGTCGGGTTCCTCGGTTTGGTCTCGGGCAGGAGAATTGCGCAGACCACGAAGAGGACCACCCCGACCAGGCTGGCGACCCCCATCCCGACGCCGAGATTCCCGAATGCGAGCACGGCGACCAGGCTCGGTGCGAGCGCGGAGACGCCGCGGCCGAACATGTACGCGGTCGAGGTTGCTGTGGCCCTGATGCGTGTCTCGAAGCTCTCCGGCAGCCACGCCCCCATGAGCGATGCCTGCGCGTTGCCCATGCTCCAGAGGAAGAAGAGCCAGAACAGTGACCACACCCAGATGCTGCCCGGATAGGTGTGCTCGCCGCCGAGGCTGACGACCAGGATGCCGATCGATCCCATGAGCGTGAACACCGCGGGCACCAGGGTGGCGGTCTTCCTGCCGACCTTGTCGCCCCACAGGCCGAAGGCGATCTTGAGCGGTACGACCACCCACACAGCGAACGTGTTGACCTCTTGCCACACCGACGGTCCTTGGTCGTAGGTCTCGACGATGAAGGTCGGCATCCAGGAGGTGACGCTGTAGTAGGAAATCATGTACCCGAGCACCAGCCCGAAGGCGAGCAGCCACCGTCGCGAAGCGCCTGATCTCCGCACTTCCCGGAACACCTGGAGAGCGGTCTCGTCCCTGGCCGGCCGCTCGTTCCTGCTCCGCAGCCAGACCTTGGACTCCGGCATCCAGATCCTGATCACCACGCACAGGACGAGCGGGAGGCAGCCGGTGGCGAGGCTCCACCGCCACCCTTCCGGCCCGCTGGTCGCGATGATCTGGGCTGCCACCACCCCGGCGAGGAGGCTGCCGACCGGGAGGGAGCTCTGAATCACCGACGCTCCGAGGCCGCGGTGGCGCTTCCACGCCTCGTTGAACAACGCCATACCGACACCCCATTCGCCGCCGAGGCCGATACCGGCGACGAGGCGGGTGAGCAGGAGCGTGGTGTAGTTCCAGGAGAAGGCCGACAGGAGCGCACCGACCGAGAACAGCGCGATGCTCCAGGTCAGCGCTTTCTTGCGGCCGTGCGAATCGGCGATGCGCCCGAACAGTGCCCCGCCGATGATGGATGCGACGAGCTGAACAGTGATGATCGTTCCCGCTTGTTGGGCGGAGATTCCCAGGCTCGTCGTGATCGAGGGGAGTGCGAATGTGATGATCAGCAGGTTGTAGCCGTCGGTGACGTAACCCAGGATCGCTGACAGCAGGATGATCCAGCGCTGCCCCGTGCTATACGATTCTGCTGGTTCCGCGCTCGAGGTCATGGGGAGTCTCCAGTCGTCGTCCGGCTTCCTCGCCGAGACCGTGCCCAGGATCATGACAAGCCGATGGACGACGACCAATATCGCTTCGCCTATGACCTCTTCAGCGAACAGATATATGTCCGATCCGCCTGTTCGCCACAATGTGCGCTACGGTGAGGAAGCACAATGAGAGTTCGACCGGAGGGCGCCGTGAGCACACCTAAGCGGCTGATCGTCGGGATTTCCGGCGCTTCAGGTGCAGTCTACGGGATCCGCGCGCTGGAGATTCTTCGCGATGCGGCCGGCGTGGAGACCCACCTGATCGTCAGCAAGTCCGCTCGAGCGACGATCAAGCATGAGACGGACTACTCGATGGACCAGGTGAAGGCCCTGGCCGATGTCGTACACAGTGATAATGATATCGGAGCCGCTGTGTCCTCGGGCAGTTTCCGCACGAATGGGATGCTGATCGCGCCGTGCAGCGTCAAGACATTGTCCGGGGTGGCGAACTCCTACGACGACAACCTCATCGTGCGAGCCGCTGACGTCTGCCTGAAGGAGCGCCGGCCCGTGGTTCTGCTGCTGCGCGAGACACCTCTGCATGCGGGGCACATCCGACTCATGGCGGGCTGCGCGGAGTCGGGCGCCACGGTGATGCCGCCGGTCCCCGCCTTCTACACCCTCCCGAACACGCTGGCCGACGTCGTCGAGCACACCGTGACCCGCGCGCTGGAACGTTTCGACATGGCTCCGGACGGGGCCGTCCGGTGGAGCGGCATGGGGGAGTCGATGGCCGAACTCCCGCTGTCCGGGAACGAGGCCGCCGGCAGCCTGCGCTGCGCGACCTAGTCGGTCGTGCCCGACCACGCTCTCGCGTGGTAGATCAGCAGTTCCCGGAAGGCCTGCGCGGACGGCGTCAGAGGCTCGGAAGCGCGGTGGATCAGGCGCAGCTCCCGGCGCGCGTAGCCGTCGCTGAGCAGGGTCGGAGGATCCAGGTCGCCCGCCGCCAGGCGAGGAACGACGGTGACCCCCATCCCTGCGTGCACCATCCGCCAGAGCATCGACAGCTGCCCGGTCTCGACCGAGACCTTGGGGGTGAACCCGGCCTGGTCGCACATCTCGTTCATCAACGTGCGTAATCCGCCGCCGCTGCGTAGCGCGACGAACTCGTCGTCGGCGAGCTCGAGCAGGTGCACAGCACTCCGGCCGGACAAGGGGTGGCCCGGCGGTAGAAGGGCCACGATCGGCTCGGCCAGCAGCAGGTTCGCTGCCAGGCTGGGCACGCGGCCGGAGGTTCGGACCACGGCCAGGTCGAGCTCGCCGTGGTGGACCCGCCGCTGGAACTCGGCCGACGCGTCGATGTCCTGCTCGGTGGTGGTGATCTCGACGCCGGGATGGGCCTGCCGGTACGCATGGAGGACTTCCGGCAGCAGCCCCGTGCCCACGCTCGGCAGGACTCCGATCGCCACTCGACCGATCCGGACTTCTCTGGCCTGCTGCATCTGGTCCTGCAGAAGTCCGACCTCGGCCAGGATCCGTTCGGCATGCACCAGGAAGAGCTCACCGACGCTGGTGGCGACCGCCCGGCGCCCATGTCGCTCGAACAGGTGCACTCCGAGCTCGTGCTCGAGCTTCTTGATCTGCACCGACAGCGAGGGCTGAGCGATGTACAACTTCTCTGCCGCCTGGGTGAAGCTGCCTTCGTTCGCGATGGTGCAGGCGTAGCGAAGCTGGTGGAGCTGCACGCTGTCCTCCGGTCCACGCAGACCCTGCGGAGCTGGTCCGATCCGACAGTCAGTACCACCAGGGGATCTCGGCGCTGCCGAGGTCGCGGAACTCGCCGAACCGCCCACCGTGGAAGGCCAGCCCGGTACCGGCTCGGTCGCGCAGGCAGTCGACCTCACCGAAGTAGATGCGGTGGTCGCCGATGTCGGCGGTCTGCTCTACCCGGCAGTCGGCGTGGACGAGTGCGTCCTGGATCACCGGGATCCCGCTGTCGGTCAGCTCGTGGTCGACGCCGTCGAAGCGGGCGCCGCCGCGGGTGGCGAAGCGCCGGGCGACGGCTTCCTGCCGCACACCCAGGATCGAGACCGCGAACCGGCCCGCCGCGTCGAGGGCGTTGCTGGTGCGGGTGCCGACGGTCAGCGACACCAGCAGCACGCAGGGGTCGACGCTGATCGACGTCAGCGAGTTGATGGTCATCCCCTGCGGCTCGCCGGACGCGTCGACCGCGGTGACGACGGCGACGCCGGTGGTGAACCGGCCCATGCAGCGGCGCATGGCCGCGGTGTCCGGTGAGGCGAAGGGCGCTGCCTTCACGTGGGCTCCCCGGGCCGCGTGCGGTAGCGCACCTCGAAGGTGAGGGCTCCCTCGGGGCCCGTGGTCCACGGCCCGTGCTCCATGCCCGGCGGGCGGCAGGCGTAGTCGCCCGGCCGGAAGGTCCTCCCCAGGCGCAGATCGGTCATCGTCCCTTCGATGATGTAGACCTCCTCCCAGAAGTCGTGGACCTGCACCCCGTTGGGGCTGGTGTCGGTGCCGGGGGCGAGCCGCAGGATGCGGGTGGCGGTGCCGGCCTCGTCGTCCCGCGCGAGCACGCGCTCGGTCAGCTCCGGGACCACGCCCTCGCACGGGGTGAAGTCGACCTCGGTGACGGGAAAGAACTCGAACTCGGGCTTGGGCATCTCAGGCCTCCTGGTCGGGGGTCTCGACGGTGTAACCGGACAGGAAGGACTCGACGTCGGCCACCGCGGCGTCGTAGCCGAAGTTGCGGAAGGCGTAGACGCCGCGGACCACGAAGGGCGCCCCGGCGTAGAACATCTCGTACTGCTGGTGGCGGCCGGCGAACTCGGAGCCGATGACGTCCCAGGCCAGCTTGAACAGCTTGACCCGCTCCGTCGACTCGACGCCGGGGGACTGGATGTAGTGCCGGACGTCCGGGGAGGTGAGCTCGCTGGTCAGATCGCGGACGCTGGCCGGGAGCTGCAACACGCCGCCGCCGACCAGGTCGCGCAGGATGCCGATCACCCGCGGGTAGGTCTCGGGCTGCAGGCCCATCGCCCCGTACAGCGCCTGCTTGCCCGGCACCATCACACCGGACGGGTCGAGGGTGGCGGTGAGCTCGGCCGCGTCGACCCCTGACTGGACGCCGGCCACCACGCTGGCCAGCTCACCCAGCTTGTCCGCGACGGCCGGGATCTTGTCGGTGCCGTTGACCTGCGTGACGCGGCGGGCGATGCCGGCGATGAAGTTCAGCTTGGTGGCGAAGCGGACCTGGGCCTGCCAGTTGCCGAGCGCGTGCGCGGGGGTGCCGAAGAACTGGTCCCGCACGACCGAGAGGTTGCGGTTGGCGAACACCCGCTCCCACGGGACGACGACGTCGTCGAGGACGACGAGCGCGTCCGGCTCGTCGTAGCGGCTGGTCAGCGGGTAGTCGAACGCGCTGGTGGCCGCGGGCGCGTAGGGGCGCCGGCAGTAGAGCTTGAGGCCCTCGGCGTTGACCGGGAGCACCACGGAGATCGCGAAGTCCTCGTCGTCGGGACCGAGGGGTTTGATGCAGGTGATCAGGACCTCGTCGGCGACCGCGGCACCGGTCGCCAGCATCTGCGAGCCGCGCAGGACGATGCCCTCGTCGGTCTGGTCGACCACGCCGGCCTGCAGGAAGTCCTCGCCCCAGCCCGACGCCGTCGCCGCGCGGGAGACCTGCGGCGGGATGATCGCGTAGGAGACGAACAGGTCCTCGCGCAGCAGCCGCTGGTGGTAGGCCGTGACGTTCTCGCCGAAGGCCCGGTCGTCGGTGTCGAACAGCTCCGGGCGCGCGGCGAAGCCGGCGAGGAAGGCGCCGACGTGGTCCGGGCTGCGGCCCACCCACCCGTGGGTGTGGCTCGCCCACCTCTGGATCGCGGCGCGCCGGGCCGCCAGGTCGGCCGCACTGCGCGGGATGCCGAAGACCCGGTTCGCCGTCTCGCCGGTCTCGGGGGCGACGTACTGCATCCCCTGGGACGGGTCGGCGGCGATGTCGTAAAGCTCGGCGATCACCGTGGCCACGGGGGCGAAGGCCGGGTGTGTCGTGACGTCGTCGACGCGCTCACCGTCGAGCAGCACGGTGCGCCCGTCCTGCAGCGAGGAGAGGTACTCCTTGCCGGTACGCATGCCAGCGTGCATCGATCAGACCTTCCTGGCCTCGTAGGTGTGGGAGAGGGTGTCTCCGCCGGGCAGCGACAGGTGCAGCTCCCAGACCGTCCCCGCGACGAACGCGCCCGTGATCAGCGGGACGGTACCGGCGAAGCAGACCAGGTCGCGGCCTTCGTCGGCGCCCCGCTCCCGGAGCAGGTTCAGGATCTCGTCGGGCCGGCGCAACCCCTCCAGACGCCCGTCCTGGTAGGGCTCGCCGTCGACGTGGGAGGACATGCGGATGACGTCCCAGTCGAACGCCGTCCAGTCGGACACCGGGACGACCTGGGCGGCCACCGGCTTGGGGCAGGCGCGCTTGGAGTCGCCGATGTCCGTGGTCTCCATGTCCCGGTCGGTGTGGTCGGAACCGATGCCGAGGTACCAGGAGCCGCTGCAGCGCACCAGGACGGGTTCGGCCTCGCCCGAGGTGTTGTTGGCGAGCACCTCGACGGTTTGCGCGGTGGTCACGGAGGCGGAAGCGATGTCGTAGAACATCGGGACCTGCGCAGGCTCGGGCACGCCGATCGCCGCGAGTTCCTCGATGTGGTGGCGGACGGCGTTCTCGTCGCGGCCGGTGTAGCCGGCCACGACGGCCTGGTACTCGTCCAGGTGCAACGTCTGCCCCGTGCCGAGTACCTCGAGCGTGAGGGCTGCGTCGGCGCTGGTCATGCAATCACCTCGGAAGTGCGCAGGGTGCGGTAGTCGTCCAGGCGGTCGGCGAGGACGGGGAACTCCGCCCGCGTCGCCGCGACCCGGGCCGGGTCGATGTCGACGATGAGGACCTCTTCGGAGTCCCCGGCCTCGGCCACCACCTCGCCCCAGGGGTCGATCACGCGGCTGTGGCCGCCGAGCTCCACACCGTTCTGCCGGCCGCAGCTGTTGCACGCGATGACGAAGGTCTGTGTGTCGAGCGCGCGGGCGGTGGTCAGCAGCTGCCAGTGGCCCAACCGCGCGGCCGGCCACGCGGCGGGAACGAGCACGAGTTCGGCACCGGCCTCGACCAGCTCGTTCCACAGCCCGGGGAAGCGCAGGTCGTAGCAGGTCGTGGAGCTCACCCGCCCGTGCGGTGTCACGGCCGAGCTCACCCGGTCGCCGGGGCTGAGCAGTTCGACCTCCCGGGAGGCGTAGCCGAAGACGTGGACCTTGCTCGTCGTCATCGCGACCTCGCCGGCCGGGTCCAGCAACACGGTGGTGTTGCGCAGCGAGCCGTCCGGCCGCTGCTCGACGATGCTGCCGGCCTGCACCCACGTCGACGTCGCCCTCGCGACCTCGGCGCACAGCTGGACCGTCGGTCCGTCGACGGTCTCGGCCTGCGCGGTGTAGTCGTCGAAGTGGTGGAAGCCGACGGCCCACAGCTCGGGCAGCACCACGAGATCGAGATCCGCGGGCAGCCCGTCGAGGACACCGCGCACGCGGTTGCGCCGCGCGGACGGGCTCTCCTCGCTCGGACTGGCGATCTGGACGAGGGCGATTCTCATTCTTCTCCTGGGTCGGATCGGACTCGGTGGACGGCGGCCAGGTCGGTGTTCTGGGTCTCCTTCGCCAGCAGCGTCGCCACCAGCGAGATCAACCCCATGACGGCGAGGTAGACGGCCACGGCGAACCCGGTCCCGAAGGCCTTGTAGAGGGCGAGCGCGATGATCGGCGCGAGGCCGCCGGCGAGCACGGAGGCGAGGTTGTACGCCAGGGACACACCCGAGTAGCGCACCTCGGTCGGGAACAGCTCGGCGAAGAACGCGCCGATCACGCCGCTGTACGCCGCGAAGATCAGCAGGCCGCCCGCGACCGCCACGATGATCGAGATGCTCTGTCCGGTCTCCAGCAGTGCGAAGAACGCGAACGCCCAGACGATGGTGGCCGCTGAAGCGCCGATGTAGATCGGGCGCCTGCCCACCCGGTCGGCCCACGTGGCGAACAGCGGGATCGCGACGACCGCCAACGCCTGGCCGATCATGACGGCCACCAGCACGGTCGAGCTGCTCATGCCGAGCGCCTCGGTGACGAATGTGATCACGAACAGCGAGTAGATGTAGAAGCCGGCGTTCTCACCGAAGCGGGTCAGCGCGGCGAGCAGGATCTGCCGCCAGTGGTGCCGGACCGCGGCGGCGAGTGGCATCGCGCGCTTCGCCGTCTCCTCCCGCCGCGCCTGCGCCGCCTGGAACATCGGGGTCTCGGCGACGTAGAGCCGCAACCAGAGCCCGATGACGACCAGCAGCGCGGACAGGGCGAACGCGATCCGCCAGCCCCACGAGAGGAACGCGTCCGGGCTCAACACCGTGCCGAGCACCGCCAGGACCCCGGCCGCGAGCAGGTTGCCCAGCGGCGGGCCGACGTTCGGCCACGCCGACCAGAACGCCCGCCGCTCGGATCCCCCGTGCTCGGCGACGAGGAGTACGGCACCACCCCACTCGCCGCCCAGGGCGAACCCCTGGACGAGCCTCAGGACCACCAGCGCGATCGGCGCGGCGATACCGATCGTCGCGTACGACGGCAGCACTGCGATCAGGAAGGTCGAGCCACCCATCAACAGCAGACTCGCGATCAGCGTCGCACGGCGCCCCAGGACGTCGCCGTAGT
This sequence comes from Pseudonocardia sp. MH-G8, assembly GCF_002262885.1. Taxonomy (GTDB): domain Bacteria; phylum Actinomycetota; class Actinomycetes; order Mycobacteriales; family Pseudonocardiaceae; genus Pseudonocardia. The sequence continues at coordinate 37,180 of NZ_NKYF01000027.1, forward strand.
GACCGAACACCGCCGCGCCCAGTGGGCGCGCCACGAATCCGACCGCGTACGTCGCGAACGCCAGCAGCGTTCCGACCAGCGGATCCTCCGCCGGGAAGAACAGCTTGTTGAAGACCAGCGCCGCCGCGGTGCCGTAGAGGAAGAAGTCGTACCACTCGACGGCAGTGCCGGCCAGACTCGACCCCGCCACCATCGGCAAGCTCTTGCTCCCAGCGTGTTCGGCCCGCTGTGCTGCAGATGGCATCTCGACTCTCCTCGTCAAGCGCGCGCGACGCGGCACCGACCGACGGCTGCTGACCGACTTGCTGGGCCCGGCGGCCGCCTGCCGCCTGCTTCACCCCGCCCGTAACGCAGAAAGTAGACTAACTGTATGCACGGTGTCTACCGGAGTCGCCACGTGCCTGGCCCCACGAGCTGTCGGGCCGCGGCGTGGGTGGGTGGGGCGAACGCGTGGCGGAACGGAGGTATCGCCGGGATGGCGCGGTGGTCGGCGACGGTCAGGCCGGCCGCGCCACCGGGGTACGGAAAGGGCCCGGCGGGTCAGGCCTGGAGAAGCACCTGCATGGTGCGTCCGAGATGGGCGTCGATCGCGGCCAGGGCCGCCGCCTCGTCATGACCGGCGAGCGCGCTGACGATCTCGCCGTGCTCCTCGCAGACCGCGAGCTGCCGGTCGGTGGCACGGAACAGAGCGGTCACTCCCAGCCGGCGCTGCCGCACCCGCAGGCCTGCGTAACTGCGTGCCAACATCACATTGTCGGCGGCATCGACCAGTGCCTGGTGGAAGACCACATCGCGTTCGATGAACTTGGCCGCGGACTCGGCGCTGCCGACATCACCGGTCGTGGCCAACGCCTTCTGCTCCTCCAGCAGTTCTCGCATGACGTGGACCGGCACCGTGTCGCTCGCGATCGTGCGCGTCGCCGCATGACGTTCGAAGAGGCCCCGGAGTTCCATCAGCTCACGGACCTGACGGCCCGAGAGCGGGGGGATGTAGGCGCCGCGGCCGGGGAGCATCTCCACGAGGCCGTCGGCGACGAGCAGCAGCAGCGCCTCCCGCACTGGCGTCCGCGATACACCGATCTGCTTGGCCAGCTCCACCTCGTTGAGGAAGGTGCCCTGCAGCTTCGGATCCGCCAGGACGGTCTCGCGCAGGAAGTGCATGGCGCGATCACGACCAGACTGCTGCATACGGCTTGTATACCACGTCGGAGCGCGGAGGCTCTGCTGCCTCCAGTTTAGGACTGGGCACGCCGCGTCGCGGACGGCCTCCATGGCGACTCTCGCCTTGCCGGTGGGTGGCGTGCCGGAGCGCAGGATCGTCGGCGACGCGCCGGGGCCTCAGCCCGACAGGGCGACATCGTGTCCCGCGCTGCCGAGGCGGTGGTAGCGGCCTCGGTAGAACACGAGCGGGGAGGTCGGAGCGGCGGTGCAGGCGAGCACGCGGCCGACGACGATCACATGGTCTCCGCCGGGGTGGACCGCGTCGACCTCACATTCGATACGGCCGCCTGAGCCGGGAAGAGCGGGAAGTCCGGAGTCGGTGCGGTCGACGGCGAGGCCTTCGAAGTGGTCCTGTCCGAGGCGGGAGAACCGGTCCGAGAGGGGGGTCTGCCCGCGGGTCAGCAGATTGATCACGAACGCTCCGCGGCGGGTCACGGCCTCGGCGGTGCGGGATCCTTCCTCGAGGCAGGCCAGCAGCATGGGTGGGGCGACCGACAGGGATGTCAGCGAGTTGATCGTCATGCCCTGTGGGGCGCCTTCGACCTCCGTCGTGATGACGGCGACGCCCGTGGCGAAGACGCCCATGACGGTGCGGAAGGTGTGCTGGTCGGGAACGGCGGACGCGGGCGGGGCGACGGTCATCGAAAGGTCTCCTCACGGCGAATCGTCGGATTCGACGTCTGGCACGGTAGCCGTGCGGTTTCGCGCACTCAAGTACTTGACCCAAGTCTCATAGTTTGTCACTGTCCTCGCCAGCACGGCCCCCCGATTCGTCCACTCGTACGGGAGACCCAGTGACCTCCACCGCTCCGACACCTCGTGACGCCGCGACGGCCGCCGGCGACGACGCTCAGCGCGCCCCCTGGCGGGTCGCCTTCTCCGGCTTCGTCGGGACGGCAATCGAGTACTACGACTTCTTCATCTTCGGCACGGCCGCCGCACTCGTGTTCGGCAAGGTGTTCTTCTCCTCGCTCGACCCGGTCGCAGGCGTGCTGGCGTCTTTCGCGACATTCGCGGTCGCGTTCGTCGCGCGCCCCGTCGGCGGGGTCATCTTCGGTCACTTCGGCGACCGGATCGGCCGCAAGACCATGCTGGTGGCCTCGCTGCTGACGATGGGTGTGGCCACGGTCGCGGTCGGCCTGCTGCCGGGCTACGACACGATCGGCATCGCCGCACCGATCCTGCTCGTGGCGCTGCGGTTCCTGCAGGGCGTGGGGCTCGGCGGCGAGTTCGGCGGCGCCATGCTGATGGTCGCCGAGCACGCCCCGCCGCGGCGGCGTGGCTTCTTCGCCGCGATGGCCCAGTTGGGGCCGCCGGTCGGTCTCGCGCTCTCCGCCCTGACGTTCCTGATGATCAGCGTCGGGATGAGCGCCGCGGAGTTCGAGGCCTGGGGTTGGCGGATCGCGTTCCTGGCCAGCGCGCTGCTGGTCGTCGTCGGGATCTGGGTGCGGCTCAACGTGAGCGAGAGCCCGATCTTCGCCGAGGTGACCCGCAAGCAGGCCCAGGTCAAGGTGCCGTTCGTCGAGCTGATCCGACACCATTGGGCACGGCTGTTGCTGGCCGCGGGCCCGTCACTGCTGTCCTCGCTGCTGTACTTCCTGATCACGACCTACTCGCTGTCCTACGGCACCACGGTGCTCGGGTTGCCGCAGCAGACGATGCTGCTGGTCGTCGTGGCGGTGGTCGTCGTCAACGCGATCGTCACCCTGCCGCTCGGGGCACTGTCGGACCGGATCGGACGCCGCCGTTCCGTGTTCTGGGGCATCCTCGCGTCCGCGGCCTGGGCGGTCCCGATGTTCTTGCTGGTCCGCACCGGTGAACCGATGGTGATCACGGTCGCCTTCTCGATCGGGATCGTGTTCTACACGATGATCTTCGCCCCGCTCGGCGCGTACCTGCCCGAACTGTTCGACACCCGCGTCCGCTACACGGGAACCTCGGTCTCCTTCAACATCGGCGCGATGCTCGGCGGGGCCCTCGCCCCCACGATCGCGACCTCGTTGGGTGCCGCGACCGGCAACGCCTGGTGGGTCCTTCCCAGCTACGTGCTCGTCGTCGCCGTGCTCGCCCTGGCGTGCGTGCTTCACCTCCCCGAGACCAGGGCGAGCGCCCTGACCGGCTCGGACACCCCACGAAAGGACTCGGCATGACCCGCTCCGGCAAGGAATATCTCGCTCGGTTGAGTGACGGCAGGCGGGTGATGGTGAACGGCGAGGTCGTCTCCGACGTCGCGGCCCACCCCGCCTTCGCAGGCGCAGCCGAGTCCATCGCCCGGCACTACGACCACGCCCACGCGGCCGAGAACCGCGACGTGATGACCTTCCCCTCGCCGACCACGGGCGAGCCCGTCAACCGGTCCTTCGAGGTGCCGCGCACAGCGGAGGACATCGCCACCCGCTCGCGTGCGCTGCGCCGCAGCGCCGAGCTCTCCGTCGGGCTGCTCGGGCGCAACCCGGACCACGTCGCCTCGTTCTTCGCGGGCTGGGCAGGCCGCGCCGATGTCTTCGCCCGCGGCGGTGACCGGTTCGCCGAGAACATCGTGCGCTTCCACGCCATGCTCCGCGACGAGGACCTCTACGCGGTCTACGCGATCGTCCCGCCGCAGATCGACCGGTCGAAGCCCGCACACCAGCAAGCTGATCCGCACCTCTACGCCGGCGTGACCCGCGAGGTGGACGGCGGGATCCACGTCTCCGGCGCGCAGATGCTCGCCACCGGCGGAGCGCTCGCCGACTACATCCTGCTCAGCAACATCGCCCCCCAGCGGCCGGGCGACGAGGACCAGGCGATCAGCGTCGCGGTTGCCGTCGGGGCACCCGGCCTGAAGATCTACTCACGCCGGCCGTACGCCACCGCGGCCACCAGCGTCTTCGACTACCCGTTGACCACCCGGTTCGACGAGACCGACGCCCTCGTCGTGTTCGACGACGTCTTCGTGCCCTGGGAGCAGGTGTTCGTCTACCGCGATCGTGAAATCTGCGCCGCCCAGTGGACCGAGACCCCGGCCCACGTCCTGGGCAACCACCAGGCCCAGGTGCGGCTCTCGACCAAGATGGACTTCGCCGTCGGACTCGCGCACAAGATCGCAGAGTCCACCGGCAACCTCGCCGCACCGCCGGTCCGTGGCGCGCTCGGGGAGCTTGCCGCGCATGCGGGCGTGGTGTCCGGTCTGCTCGCCGCGCAGGAGCGCAACTGCGAGATCGACGACGAGGGCATCGCGTGGCCGGGCCGCGAGGAGTGCTTCGCCGTCATGACCCTGCAGTCGGAGCTGTACCCGAAGGTGATGCACATGCTGCGTGACCTCTGCGGCGGCGGGCTCATCCAGCTCCCATCGGCGGCAGCCGACTTCGCCCATCCCGAGATGGCGGCGGACCTGGAGCGCTACATCGGCGGGCCGGGCGAGACCGCGGTCGAACGCGTCAAGCTGCTGAAACTGGCGTGGGATCTGGTCGGCTCGGAGTTCGCCGGACGCCACCACCAGTACGAGATGTTCTACGTCGGGGCACCTTTCGTGGTGCGCCAGCGGATGTACGGCGTGTACGACTTCGACCGGCGTCGCGAGCTCGTCGACCGCGTCCTGGCTGGATACGACCTCGACACCGCGCTGCCGGGTGCTGCGCGGTGATCGGGCTGCGGGCCGCCACACCCTGACGGATCAGCCCGGGCGCCGCGCTCGCCCCTGCGCCACCCGACCTGACCAGGAGCGGATGGGACACTGAGGTGAGGCACGTGGGTGAGCAGAAGGCGAGACAACTGGTGGCGGACAACCTCATGGATCTGCTGGCCGAGTGGGCGTCGGCGGAGGAGGACGCGCGGTCGGAGAAGTTCAACGGATACGTCCACGGCATTGCCCAGGCCCGCTACATCGTCCGCAAGGTGTGGCGTTTCGTCGACGAGGAGGCGCGCAAGGTAGGCCTCGAGCCCCTGCAGCACCAGGCCTTGCTGCAGGCGTTCGGGGCAGGCCCAGCGCCTCTCACCATCGGAAAGCTCGCCGAACGGCTCGACATCGTCCCTGCCCTCGCCTCTCGTACCGTCAAAGAACTCGCGCAGCTGGGCCTCGTCACTCGCACCCGGCGTCCGGACGACAAGCGCGTGATCACCGTCATAGTGACGGAACCCGGGCGGGACCTGCTGCGCGCGATCGATGCTGCCGTCCACGTCCACGTCGAGTACTTCCACTCCACCCTGACCGACGAGCAGCGCCGCGCAGCGCTCGTCATCCTCACCTTCTACGCCGGCCTCGGGTCGCGCTCTCGGCTGAGTGCGATCATGACCGCCGACATGTCCAACTCGTAGGAAGGTCGCCGACGCAACCGCTGCTCCGCGTTGTGCGTCGCCGTAGACCGCCAGGTCTCTCACCGCGCAGAATTGACGGCTGGGCCCGACGCGTCCACACCGCCCAGGTGCAGGCCGATGAGCCAATCGCGGGTGGCCTCGACGTGGGCGAGTACGCACTCACGCGCGGCGTCCTCCCGGCCCTGCTGGATGCTTCGCACGATCGGCGCGTGACCGCGACCCGACGTGACGCGGACGAGCTCGGCACCCGGCACGGGCGCGATCAGCGTCGACAGCTCCTCCTGCAGTTGCATCTCGGCCGCCACCAGCCGACGCGACCGCGAGACCTCCGCGATGAGGACGTGGAACCGCGCGTCACAGGTGCGGTACCGCGTCGGGTGGGCCGTGACCTCCTGTGCGACGTGGTCGTGCGTCCACAACGCGTCGACGTCCGCGGTGGTGGCCCGCTGCGCGGCGAGTGCTGCCGCTTCGCCGGACACGGCACGACGCCAGTCGGTGAGTTCGTTGAGCCGGTCGAGATCCCACGGCTCGGCGGCGCTGCGGAGCTGCTCGATCGCGGTGTCCTTGACGAACGATCCGCCGCCGCGGCCGCGGCGCGTCTCGAGGTAGCCCTCCTGGCGAAGCGCCGCGAGGGCATGTCGCACGCTCATCGGCGCAACGCGCAGCCGCCGCGCCAGCTCGGCCTCCGCCGGCAGCCGGTCGCCGGGCAACAGCACGCCTGCCCCGATGGCCTCACCGAGACGACGGACGATCTGCTCTACGGCGCCGTTCGCGGCGACAGGGGCGAACAGGACGTCCTCCACCTTGAATTCCATTACCTCTAGACCTTAGAGTTCAAGCGTGCCCGCCTCCACCCAGCGTGCTCAGCATATCCATGCCGGGCGCGGGTCTCAGCGCCCTCGAGTGACGGTCGCGATGCCGATCCGACCCATCCGGCCCGGTGAGGACATCGTGGCCGACCTCGTGTGGGATCTCGCCGTGCTCGCCGACCGCGCGGTCGTCGACGCAGGCGGCGACACCGACTCCGTGAACCCCACGCAGACGGTCGCCGCCGCGACCGCACTGCTGCGGCGTGGCGACGGGTTGCTACTCGTCGGCGGGGGAGACGTCGACCCCCACCTGTACGGCGGGCCACCCGACCACCCGTCCATCAGCCACGTCGACGCCGACCGCGATGCGTTCGAGATCGCGCTCATCGAGGCGGCGCTCGCCGCGCGGATTCCCGTGCTGGCGCTGTGCCGCGGCATGCAGGTGCTCAACGTCGCGCTCGGCGGCACCCTCGTCCAGCAGGTGCGCGACGACGTCATGCGCCACCACGGTCCCGACCCCGCCGTCCTGATGCTGGCCCACCCGGTCCGGGCCGAAGAAGACTCGAGCCTGGCCGCCGTGATCGGCACCGGCAAGGCCACCGTGTGGTCCGGGCACCACCAAGGCGTCGACCGGCTCGGCGCCGAACTGCGGGTGACGGCGTCCGCACCGGACGGCCTGGTCGAGGCGGTCGAACACCGCGACGCCCCGGCTGTCGCCGTCCAGTGGCACCCCGAGTACGGCCACGCGCCCGGTCGGATGCCCGACCCGCTGTTCACCGATCTCGTCGACCGCGCCCGCCGTCACTGCGTCGAGCGGGCGGGAAGGAGCACACAGGCATGGCTCTGATCGCGCAGCGAGAACCCGACGCCGACACGTCCGTCCGGGCGATCGAGCATCTCCTCGAGATAGAGGCGCACCAGTTCCACCACATCGCCACGGCCTTTGAGCAGGAGGTCGGGGTCGCCGACGCGCACCCGGTCCTCGCCTCGGCACTCCGCGAGTACGGCGCATGGCGCGGACAACGCATCGCCACCCGCCACGACCGTGCGGACCTGCCACGCACCCTCGTCAACCTCGTCGCCGGCTGGGGCTCGGGAGACCTGCATGGCGCGCTCGAGCTCGGCTGGGGACGCGGACGTGGTGACGACACCGGCGTCGAGATCACGCTCGCCGGCACGCCGGACGTCCTCCACCTCGCCGACGCCGCCCGTCGTGACCTGGCCCTGCTGTGGTGGGACAACGTCGTGCGCGGCGCGACCGAGGCCTATCTCGGCGACGCCGCCCGCGTCGCGGCCACCGACACCGGCGAGGCGATCGTGGTGACGATTCGCCTCGACGACGGCCGTCCCGACACCTCCGCGACGCTCACCTCGCACGTGTTCACCGATGCGGGCACCGCGCAGCGCGTGGTGCGCCAGACCGTCGACAACCGGGCGGCGCAGGTCGTCCTGCTCGGGCGCGCGTTGATCGCCGCCTTCGACGCGAGCGGGGAGCACGCGTTGCGGGTCGGGATCCAGCGGTTCGGCGCCGAGCGCGGCGAGAGGCTGCGCCAGCGGCACCGGGCGCAAGGCCTCGAGCCCCACCTGAAGCACATGATCGATGACTTCGACTACGGCGGCGAGTCGGTGTGGCTGTTCCGCCCCGGCGGCGAGCTCACCCCACAGCGGTGGTACCAGGACTGCACGTTCTGCCCGTTCGCCGTCGTCTGGCGCGAGCTGGACGCCCTCGACCTCGGCTATCTCTACGACCTCGAGTTCCACGTGGCTCAGTTCAAGGCCTACCACCCCGGCATCCGGGTCCGGTGGGACAGGCTCCAGACCCGCGGGGACGCCGTCTGCGAGTTCCGGTTCGACCTGCCCGACGCCCCGAAGGAACGGACCGCGTGATGACCGTTCCGACCGACGCGCAGAGCAGGGCGACCAGGCGCAGGGTGCTGATCGCCGGCAACTGCGGCAACTTCGTGGAGTGGTTCGACTTCGCGATCTACGGCTATCTCGCGCCGGTCCTGGCGGGCCTGTTCTTCCCCGCCGGCGACCGGACGACCCAGCTGCTCTCGGTCTTCGCGGTCTTCGCCGTGTCGTTCGCCGCCCGACCGATCGGCGCCATGGTGTTCGGTCCGCTCGGCGACCGGATCGGCCGACGCCGTACGCTCGCGATAGTCGTGCTCCTCATGTCGGGCGCGACGTGCGCGATCGGCCTGCTGCCCACCTACGACAGCATCGGGGTGGCGGCACCGCTGCTGCTCGTGCTGTGCCGGATCGCCCAGGGCTTCTCGGCCGGGGGAGAATACGCAGGCGCGTCGATCTTCCTCGTCGAGCACGCGCCCGCTCATCGGCGCGGCTTCTATGCGAGCTTCATCCCGGCGAGCTCATATGCCGCGTTCCTCGTCGCCGTCGCGCTGGTCACCGGCCTCACCGTCGCGCTCCCGGAGACGGCCATGCAGAGCTGGGGTTGGCGGGTGCCGTTCCTGCTCGCGGGATTGTTCGGAGTGGTCGCCCTGTTCATCAGGAGCCGAGTCGAGGACACCCCGGCGTTCAAGGCCATCGAGGCTACGAAGACGGTGGCACGCCGACCTCTGCGCGACACGCTGAGGACTCAGTGGAAGCCCCTGCTCGTCATCTTCGGCATCGTCGTCACCGACTCGGTGTACTATTACATGATCTGGACGTATATGCCGACCTACCTCTCCGAGGAAGTCGGCATGGAGTATTCGGACGCGCTGCTGGCCAACTCGCTCGCACTCACCGTGCTCCTGGTCGTCGTGCCGCTCGCAGGCGTCCTCTCCGACCGCATCGGGCGCAAGCCGATGCTGTTGGGGGCGTTCCTGGGCTTTGCGGTGCTCACCGTGCCCGCGTTTTGGGTCGCCGGGCTCGGTCAGATCGGGCTCGCGATTGTGGGGCAGCTCATCTTCCTGGTGCCCGCGTTCCTGCTCGACACCCCGATGTCGGCGGCGCTCGCGGAGTCGTTCCCTGCCGAGGTCCGGTACAGCTCGGGTGCGCTCGCGTACAACATCGGCTACATCGTCGGCGGTGCGGCACCGTTTGTCTCGACACTGCTCATCGCTTCCACAGGAAATGTGCTCGCGCCCGCCTTTTACATCGTCGCGCTTGCCGTCGGTTCGTTCTTCGTCGTCGCGTTCGGCTTCACCGAGACCTACCGGCGCCGGCTGAGCCCGGCGGATCCGGAGCCGGCCACTGACGGTCCTGCAGGTTGACGGCCGCCCGGGGGCAGCTACGGATGCCGATCGCACCGGGTCCAGGCGGTGTTCTGACGGATGGGGGAGCCGCACTACCCTGCTGGCGGCCGACACGCTTCAGTCCGCCCCTCGGGTTGCCAGTGTGCTCGCTGGTAGTCCGAATGTCGATCCCGGGCTCATCGCACCGTGAGCGGCACGATCTGAATGGCATGGCGACATGCTCAGCGGGGCGGTGGTACGATCTTCGCGTAGCTTTCTTGGGAACGGCGCAATCGACTCAAGTTCGATCGGGCACAAGGGGTGATCCCATGGAGCGAAAGATCGGTGAGGCACCTAGGGTTTCAGGTCGGCTCAGATCATGATCGCGCTCCTCGGTGCAGCGCTACTCGTTCTGGGTTCCTGGTACGTTGTGCACAATTACCTGCTAAATGGTGTGAATCTTGTTGTCGTCGGGCTCCTGATATTCCTGTTACTTTCGCTAGCCAACCGTGGTCTTCGCTGAGCGGATCACACCGCCGCCGACGCGAATGTTTCAGAGCGGTCCACCCGCAGGTGGGGCGCGAACGGCTGACAGATGGTTGCAGGTGCTCGGTGTCGACCGCTGATAGAGAACCGCGGGATCGAGCCGATCGCGAAGACGCTGGTGCTGATCAGCGGAGGCCGCGAGAGGACGGCGCTGCTCGCCGACCACATCAACATCAACGCGGCGGGAGACCGTCCGACCGGTGATCCCCGTGCTGCACGGTCGGTTGCATGGGGCCACCGGATCGACGGAGCGCGGGTTGGGCAACCTGCGCACCCGCCGGCGTGAGAACGGGGGATGCCCTCGGTGCGATGCTCGAGCAGCCTGAACGGGATAGGCCCCGGTTCGTGCGCAGCGACGAGGTGCAGCGCTGCGACGAGGTACAGCGCGATTGCCGTTCTGTGCGAATTGGGACAGCTCATCGGCGACGGCGCCGACCGGCGCCTGCCGGGCCTGCAGGCTCTTGCCGACGCGGACGCGCGCCGGGGCAGCACATTCCTGCCCACCCTGCGCACCTACCTATCAGGGGCCCTGGCGTTTCTGGATCTTCGCCGGTTTTGGCCTGATCCGGGCAGATGTCAAACACAGCGAAGGTGTCGTCGTGGTTGCGAAGGCGCTGCGGGCGTGGGCGGTGTTGGCGCGTGCCGCGAGGCGGAACGTGTTGATCGCCAGGTTCCGCAAGTTGGCTATGACACGAGGCGTGTTGCCGGTTCTGACCCGGGAATGTCCTCTCCGAAGCTGCATCGGGGGCCAGTGGAGCTGGACCTCCACGTTCCGGTGCTGGCGTTGGTAGTAGTTGAGGCGCTCGGGCCCGGCGAGCGTGGCGGGGAGACTGGTTACTGTAGATGACCTCCTCGGAGGTCCAGGGGCCGTCGAGTTCGCCGACATCGCGATGGTGGCGGAACGCTTGCCAGGCCCCGGGGAACAGGAACTCGCCTACCTCGGCGGTGCGGATCGGGCGACGTTCACGGCGGCCGTGCCCGCGGTCATCGGTGACCGCGCTGGTGGGTTCCCAGTCGGAAACCGGGACCGCTCAGGGCCCGCGCCGCGGTGGTCCGGGCGAGGGGCTGGTTCCCCTTCAGCCGCCGGGCGAGATCAGCCAGCTGGCTCAACGACGAAACACAACCACAATATCGTGGGCACGAGCGCAACCCCCGGGAACGATCTTGTGGTCCAGTGCCTGAAGATCACCAGGGGGCGCTCATCCAGCACGCCGGTTCTCTCACCCCGCGCCCAAACTCGACATCACGTCCGAACGGCTCACGCGCGGGGCGCTGGCTCCGCTCAGTGGCTCCTGTCCTTGTGAAATGAGACAAAACATTGGCCCGCTTTTAGGTGGCACGCCAACGTTGCTCAAATCACAGCTTGATAGCGTTGCGACCGCTTCGGCATCCGCCGGAGGCATGGTGGTGCCGGTCGCCCGACGCGATTCTGAGCTGATATCTGTGCGCCATCGTCGTCGACGCAGCATTCCGGAGGACCAGCCAGTGACGGCTCATCGGCAGATCAATCGACACTCCCGCCTGGTCGGCGGGTGCCTTGCCGTGGTGCTCACCAGCGCCGCTTGTGGCGGCAGCGACGACTCGGGGTCCGGGGCCGGGGCCGACGCCGGGGGTCTGATCTCGGTCTCGTACGGGACGGCGGGAACACCTGTGGTCTACGGCAGCATCCTGCCGCATGTGGCCGATGAGGAGGGCATCTACGAGAAGTACGGCCTGGAGGTCACGTTCCAGAACTTCGCCAACGGGGCCGACTCCCTCCGCGCGGTCGTCGGCGGTCAGCTCGACGCTGCGATGACCTCGACGTCGAACCTGGTCAACGTCGTGGCGCAGGGAGCCGAGGTCAAGGCGATGGCCGGGATGGACAAGCCGGACTACTACATCGCGACGACCGACCCGAGCATCAGCAGCTGCGAGGACCTCGCGGGCCAGACCATCGGCGTGGACCAGACCGGTGGCGCTCGCTACAACGGCACGGTCGCCATGCTGGCGTCCTGCGGGCTCACCGTCGACGATGTCACGTTCGTGAACTTCGCCGGCCCGCCGATCATTCAGGCGCTGGTCCAGGGGCAGATCACGGTGGGCACGATGCACTACGACGAAGAGGCATTCATCGAGACCACCACAGATGTGGCTCTCGAAGAGGTGATCAGTCTCGTCAAGGACGTGAACCCGAACACCCACTACGTGGAGCAGGTCGCCATGACCGACTACATCGAGGAGAACCGGGACACTGTCGTCCGTCTCACGGCTGCCTACATCGAGGCCAACGACTTCATCCGCGACCCGGCGAACATCGATCGGTTCGCGGAGATCGCCGCGGAGCACAACGGGCAGCCCATCGAGGTCGCGCGGCAGTCCATCGAGCTCTTCCTGGAGTTCGAGTTCTGGCCTGAGGGCTCCGGGATCGATGACGGGGCGAAGTTCCAGGGCGTCATCGATGAGCAGATCGGCGCCGGCGCGGTCACCGAGGCCGAGGCCCCGGCGTACGAGGACATGGTGGACCTGAGCATCTACGAAGACGCCATGGAACTCGTCGGGTCGACGAACTGATAGCGACGGGGGAAGGGAGGCCGGACTCGTGGTCATGGACAGCAGGTGGACGCGGTGGTGCGTTTATGGCCTCAGCCTGGTCGTCCTCGTCGTGGTATGGGAGGTGGCCGCCGAGCAGGCGGGCCTGTTGCTGGCGAGTTTCTCCGAGACGATGGCCCGCCTCGGAGAACTCGTCAGCAGCGGGGAGCTGCAGTCGGCACTGTGGTCCTCGGGGCGCATCTTCGTCGTCGGCCTGGGGTTGTCCGTCGTCGCGGGGTTGCCGCTCGGGCTCGTGTTCGCCCGGTTCCCGCTGATCACCGCGGCCGTGGAGACGTACGTGTACGCCCTCTACGCCATCCCGGTGATCACCCTGGTCCCGTTCATCCTGTCGGGACTGGGTTTCGACTTCCGGGCGAAAGTCCTGGTCGTCGTCCTGTCGGCGATCTTCCCGATCTTGATCAGCGCGATGGAGGGGGCGCGGAGCGTGCCATCCCGGCTGCTCGACGTCGCGCACTCCTACGGGTCGGGGGAACGGCAGCTCTGGGCCGACGTGGTGATCCCCTACACCGTCCCGTACGCAGCGACCGGCATCAAACAGGGGATCGCAGGGGCACTGGTCGGCACGATCATCGCCGAGCTGTTCCTCAACGCCACGGGCGTCGGCGACCTGCTGATCCGCGCCTCCACGAATTTCGACTCCGCCGGCGCCCTCGCGGTGACGCTGGTCATCTCGATCATCGCCGTAACGTTCATGGGCATCAGCGGCGCAATCGAGCGGCGATTCGCCGCATGGCGAGAAGGGCTCTCGGGATGACCGAGCGGTCACGGATCAAGGATCCTGGCGCGAGCGCGGACGCTCCCGCGGCGCAGACCACGACGCCCACCGAGGCCGTGCCGCTGCCCGCGGAGCCTTCCTGCGTGCCGCAGGCGGTGCCCCCGGGACCGGTGCAGGAGGAGCATCGAACGCCGCCGAACTGGCTGCTCCGCGCGGTCACGGGGATCCTCCTCCTGGTCCTGTGGGAGGTGGCCGCCCGGCTACTGGGTGAGGAGTTCATCGCACGCCCCACGGCGGTGGCCGCGGCGCTCCCCGAGGTGTTCGCCACGGAGACGTTCTGGGAGGACGCCGGGGACACGATCGGATCGGTGGTCTACGGCGTCATGATCGGAGCGGTCGCGGGACTGCTCCTCGGCCTGGCAATGGGCCGGATCAAGCTGGTGCGCTGGTTCTTCACCACCTACGTGAGCGCGCTCTACACGCTGCCGATGGTCGCCGTGGTCCCGCTCATGACCATCTGGTTCGGCTACACCAGCGACACCCGGCTGATCGCCGTCGCGCTGTCGGCCTTCCTGCCGATCGTGGTGACGACGGCGGACGGGTCGCGCGCGATCCCGAAGGAATACCTCGACGTCGCCCACACCTTCGGGGCGAAGATGCACAACATCTGGTTCGGCATCGCGCTGCGCAACGCGATCCCGTACCTGGTTGCGGGCCTGCAGCTGGCGATCGCCCGCGCGCTGGTCACCGCGGTCGCCGTCGAGTTCCTCGCCGGAGTGCCGGGGCTGGGCTACTCGATCCTGCAGCAGACGCGCAGCTTCCAGCAGAATGAGGCCTTCGTCGGGGTCATCCTGCTGACGCTGTTCGTGGTCGCGGCCCGGGCACTGCTCACCCTGACCCGCCGGCGCTTCCTGCCCTGGTACGGCCGCTGACAGCTGACCGAGCGCACCACCCGATCCGCACTCCCTGTCAGCGCATCGAACGTTCCCGCACCGTCGTGGCGACGGCTGACCGCATCCGAGAAGGAGACCCGAATGCCGTTGATCGAGACCCCTGGCGCCCACCACCGGGAGACCACGCCCGAGGACATCCTCATCGAGTGGGACGTGCCGATCCAGATGGACGATGGGTTGGTCCTGCGTGCCGACGTCTACCGGCCGGCGGCCGAGGGCCGGTTCCCGGCGCTCATGTCCTACGGGCCTTACGGCAAGGGGCTGCCCTTCCAGGAGGGCTACCAGACCTCCTGGGAGATCATGGCCAGGAACCACGCCGACGTCACCGCCGGCTCCACGAACCGCTTCCAGAACTGGGAAGTCGTGGACCCGGAGAAATGGGTGCCGGAGGGCTACGTCTGCATCCGGGTCGACTCGCGCGGCGCGGGCCGCTCTCCCGGGCACATGGACCTCTTCTCCGCGCGCGAGGCCTGCGACTTCCACGACTGCATCGAATGGGCTGCCGGACAGCCCTGGTGCACCGGCAAGGTCGGCCTCGACGGGATCTCCTACTACGCCATCAACGCGTGGCAGGTGGCCTCCCTGGAACCGCCGCACTTGGCGGCCATCTGCACCTGGGAAGGCGCATCCGATTTCTACCGGGAGATGAGCCACCACGGCGGGATCCTCTCCACGTTCGTGGCCAACTGGATCCCGATGCAGGTCAACACCGTGCAGTACGGGCTCGGTGAGAAGGGGCCCCGAGATCCGAACTCGGGGCTGCTCGTGTGCGGCGACGAGACCTTGAGTGACGAGGAACGGGCCGCGAACATGACCAACCTCGGTGACCAGTTCAGGGAGCACCCCCTCGACGACGAGCTCTACGCGGAGCGGGCACCGAACTTCGACAAGATCAGCGTGCCCGTGCTGTCGACCGGCAACTGGGGTGGGCAGGGCCTGCACCTGCGCGGGAACATCGAGGGCTACCTGCGGTCGGCCTCGTCCCGGAAGTGGCTCGAGATGCACGGCCTCGAGCATTGGAGCCACTTCTACACCGACTACGGGCGTGAGCTGCAGCTGCGCTTCTTCGATCACTTCCTCAAGGACGAGGACAACGGGTGGGACCAGCAGCCGCCGGTGCAGCTGAACATCCGGCACGTGGACAGCACCTTCGTGGTGCGCCACGAGCAGTCCTGGCCCCTGGAACGCACCGAGTGGACCCGCTTCTACCTCGACGCCGACTCCGGCTCCCTGAGCGGCGATCGGCCTGCGTCGGCGGGATCGGTGTCCTATGAGACCACCGGGGACGGCGCGAGCTTCATCCTCGGCCCCCTGCCCGAGCAGACGGAGATCACCGGGCCGCTGGCGGCGAAGCTCTTCGTGGAGTCCAGCACCGCCGACGCGGACCTATTCCTGGTGCTGCGTGTCTTCTCCGCAGAGGGGGAGGAGGTCGTCTTCCACGGCGCCCTGGACCCCCACACCCCGGTCGCGCAGGGCTGGCTGCGGGCCTCCCACCGCAAGCTCGACGGCAAGCTCAGCCGGCCGTACCGGCCGTACCACACCCACGATGAGCTGCAGCCGCTGCAGCCGGGCTCGGTCTATGAGCTCGACGTCGAGATCTGGCCCACCTGTCTGGTGGTGCCCGCGGGGCACACCGTCCAGCTCGACGTCCGCGGCAAGGACTACATCTACCCCGGCCCGGCCGAGCACCTGTCGAACATGAAGAACCCGATGACCGGCTGCGGGCCGTTCGTCCACGACGACCCGGTGGACCGTCCCGCGGAGCTCTTCGAGAGCACCGTCACCGTTCACACGGGCGGCGACCGGCAGTCCTACCTCCTCCTGCCTCTCATCCCCTCCGCCTGACGCGCGCACGGACAAGGAGTTCCGCGATGGTGCGATCCACTGCCGGCACCGGCACCGGCACCGGCACCGGCACCGGCACCGGCACTGGCGCCGGCTCCACCGGCGGCGCCGGGCCTCACGATGCCGGGGGCTCGGTGGCCGACCGGGTCGTCGTGTCCCAGGCTGGGGTGCGCTACGGCGACCTGACGGTCTTCGACGGTATCGATCTGACAATCAAGGACCGGGAAATCGTCTCGATCGTCGGCCCCTCCGGCTGCGGCAAGACGACCCTGCTGCGCTCCGTCGTCGGGCTCACCCGGCTGAACTCCGGCACGGTGACGATCGACGGCAAGCCGGTCAGCGGTCCGACGCCGGGCGTCAGCCTGGTCTTCCAGCACTTCGGGCTCTTCCCCTGGAAGAACGTGTACAACAACGTCGCCTACGGGCTGAAGCTGCAGAAGGCGCCGAAGGAGAAGATCGAGCAGCTGGTGCCGGAGTACATCGAGATGGTCGGTCTCGCCGGCTTCGAGACGTCCCTCCCGCATCAGCTCTCCGGCGGTATGCAGCAACGCGCCGGGCTCGCCCGGGCCCTGGCCGTGGAGCCGCAGGTGCTGCTCATGGACGAGCCGTTCAGCGCCATCGACGCCCAGACCCGTGAGGTGCTGCAGTTCGAGATGCTCCGGATCTGGGAGAGCCGGCCGATCGCGATGATGTTCGTGACCCACTCGATCGACGAGGCTGTGCTCATGGGCGACCGTGTCGTCGTGCTAAAGGGCCGGCCCAGCCACATCCACGAGGTGATCGAGGTGGGCATCCCGCACCCCCGGAGCCGGGAGACCCTCAAGAGCCCGCGGTTCCAGGAGGTCACCGCCCACGTGTGGGACCTGCTCATGCAGGACGTGATCGCCGCCGAGCGAGAGGTCAGCTGAGCCGTTTTCGCACGTCGGCTCCGCCCGACCCGTCGCGACCGGCACATGCACACAGCCCATCGAGGGAGAAGGAGTTCAATGCGCCACAGGGAGAAGACCGAGTTCCGTGACGGGATGCTCATCGACTGGGACATTCCGATCGTCATGGACGACGGAGTCGTGCTCCGGGCCGATATCTACCGTCCGCCCGCGGAGGGCCGGTACCCGGTGATCATGACTCTCGGGCCGTACGGCAAGCAGCTGCACTTCGAGGACGGGTACGCCCACCAGTGGCACCTGATGTGCACCGAGCACCCCGACGTGCCCACCGGCTCGACGAACAAGTACCAGGTCTGGGAGGTCGTCGACCCGGAGAAGTGGGTCCCGGACGACTACGTCGTGATCCGGGTGGACAGCCGGGGAGCGGGCACCTCCGAGGGGGTCATCGACATCTGGTCCCTGCGCGAGGCCCAGGACCTCGCGATCTGTGTCGACTGGGCGGGCGAGCAGTCCTGGTCGAACGGCAAGGTCGGCCTCAACGGGATCTCCTACTTCGCGGAGAACCAGTGGCAAACCGCGGCCCTGCAGCCCAAGCACTTGGCGGCTATCTGCACATGGGAGGGCGCCGCGGACTTCTACCGGGACATGGCCCACCACGGTGGGATCTTCTGCAACGGCTTCTCCAAGTCCTGGTCGGAGGCGCAGGTCTGGACCGTCCAGAATGGCAAGGGCGCCAACGGCTATCGCAGCCGGTTGACGGGCGACTGGGTCTCCGGGCCGGAGACCCTCTCCGAGGAGCAGCTTGGTGCCAACCGGCGGAACTTCTACGAGGACTGCCTGGCGAACAAGCTCGACACCTCGGAGTACTGGCAGTCGCGCATGCCCAACTGGACGAAGGTGGAGACGCCACTGCTGTCGTCGGCCAACTGGGGTGGCCAGGGCCTGCATCCGCGCGGCAACTTCGAGGGCTTCGTGCGCTCGGCAAGCGAGCAGAAGTGGCTGGAGGTGCACGGGCTCGAGCACTGGACGGAGTTCTATACCGACTACGGCGTGGCGCTGCAGAAGAGGTTTTTCGGACACTTCCTCAAGGGAGAGAACACCGGCTGGGACCAGCAGCCGAAGGTTCTGCTGCAGGTGCGCCACCCCGGAGAGCGCTTCGTCGAGCGGCACGAGAGCGAGTGGCCGCTGGCCCGTACCCAGTGGACGAAGTACTACCTCGACGCCACCGACCTCAGCCTCTCCGACGCGCCGCCTTCGACCGAGGGCTCGATCACCTACGAGGGCTTCGGGGACGGAGCCACCTTCCTCACACCCCTGGTGACCGAGGAGACCGAGTTGACCGGGCCGCTGGCGGCCAAGCTGTTCGTCTCGTCGGAGACGGCGGATGCCGACCTGTTCCTGGTCGTGCGGGTGTTCGGGCCGGACCTGAAGGAGGTCGTCTTCCACGGCGCCCTCGACCCGCACACCCCCGTCGCCCAGGGCTGGCTGCGCGCGTCGCACCGCAAGCTGGACACAGAACTTTCCCTTCCCTACCGGCCCTACCACACACACGACGAGATCGAGCCGCTCGAACCCGGCGAGGTCTACGAGCTCGACGTCGAGATCTGGCCGACCTGCATCGTGGTGCCCCCGGGACACCGGATCGCCCTCACCGTCCGCGGCAAGGACTACGTCTACCCCGGGGACATCAGCGACACCGGCGAGAAGCTCGGCGGCGTCTGGAACGGGGTGGGCCCGTTCAAGCACGACGACCCCCGGGACCGCCCCGCCGAGGTCTTCGGCGGGAACGTTACCGTCCACACCGGTCCGGACCGCCAGTCCCACGTGTTGCTGCCCGTCATCCCGCAGGCCTGAGAGCGCATCTCGGAACTTGGCCCGCGGGTGTGCCACGCGGAACTCCAGCGCTTTTCGATCATGCGGGGAGAGCTGTGGTGTTCCGCTCACCCGCCGTGGGTGCACTCAGCCCCCGAGCTGCCGCATGGTGCTGAACGCGACCTTCTATCTGGTCGCCGGTGGGATCGCCGGGGCCGCGCTGCCGCACGACTTCCCGCCCCACCAGACCGTCTACGGTCTGTTCCGCCGCTGGGTCATGGCCGGGGCCTGGCAGCAGATCCACGACGCGCTGCGCGGGGACGAGGTCGGTCGAAGAGGCGATGCGGCGGAGATCGCCCGATTCGCCGACGGGTTCGAGCTGCTGGAGCCGGGCCTGATGTCGCCGTCGCTGTGGCGACCCAACCTGACCGAGGTCGGCCGGCCCGAACCCGTACACGGGTTCGCTGCGGTCGGCCGCTAACTCTGACGGCCTGGATCGCAGTTTCACGGGTTCACCTCCGGATCTCTCGCAGACCGCGTTCGTCGATCATCGGGTCGTCGAAGTCGACGATGATCTGGCTGCATGCGAGCAGGGCGGTCATCCGCGAGCCGCCTTCGCACCTCGGCGAGCCTGACAACCGGCGCAGGCCCTGACCTTGCCTCGCCGCAATTCGAGGGCGAGAGTCTTGCGGTGAGGGCGTGAGCTGCAACGGGGCAGCTCGCGGCGATGAGCGCGAGGAGGCGGGATGGACCCGTTTCAGGTATCGACCTCGCTGCGATCGTGGATGTCTGCCGTGAGCGAGATCGCGCAGGCCGTAAACGCTGGTGAGCCGCTCGACGTGCTGCTGACTCGAGTGTCCGAGCAGGCGTGCGCTCTGATCGGGTTCGAGTACTGCGCGGTGATGCTGGCCGACGGGAGCGACGAACGCTTGGAGGTGGCCGGATCCTCCGGGCTCACAGCCGGCTACGTCACGCTGATCAGTGAGGCCGGCTCGCTGATGACGCGGCCGCCGGGACCGCAGCTGGACACTCCGGCCGCGCGCGCCTACCGCGACGGCCGCACTGTCGTCGTGTCCGACGTCGGGGGCGTCACCGGCTACGGGCGGCTGCGCCACCTCGCGCCCGCCCAGGGGTACCGGGCCCTGATGGCCGCCCCGTTGGGCAGCGCGGCGGAACGGGCGGGGGTCGTTGTTGGCTACTCGGTCACGGCGCGCGAGTTCGGACCGGCCGAGCGGGAGCTGCTCGAACTGCTCGCCGACCAGGCTGCGCTGGCCCTGCAGACGGCGCAGCTGCGTGCCCGGCAGCAGGCGGCGATCAGCGAGCTTTCGTTGGCGAACCAGGAGCTGCGCCGGGGCCGAGTGGCCATGGAATGGGCGGAGAAGCAGCACCGGCGCCTGATGGAGCTCGTGCTGGCGGACGTCGGGCTCGCCGACATCGTGGCGTCACTGGCCGAGATCCTCGGGGCGTCGGTGACGGTCGAGGACGCCGAGGGCGGGTTGCTCGCCCGCGCGCCGGAGCATGGCTACCGGGCGCCACCGGACGTCGTGGCGCGCCGGCGCCCCCCGACGCGTACCGCGTTGGAGGCGCAGACCCGCAGCTACGAAGTCGTCCGCGTCCCGGCCACGCCCGCCGGACGGGCGGGCTCCGGTGCGATCGGCTGCGCGTCGTGGGTCGCGCCCGTGGTGCTCGCCGGCGACCTCGCCGGCCGCCTGTGGGTGACCGATCCGCGCACCGCCCCCGAGCCGCTGCAGCAGCGCGTCATCGAGCGCTTCGCCCTTGTCGTGGGACTCGAGCTACTCAAGTGCCGGCACGTGGTCGATGTGGAGGCGAGGCTGTCGGGGGATCTCATCGGCGACCTCATGCGCTCGGAGGGACCGCAGCACCGCCCCGGCGTGATGGACCGGGCCGCAGCGCTCGGCATCGACCTCGACACGCCGAACGTCCTCGCGGTCCTCGTCGCCGACCCGCCCGAGGGCGTGGCGCGGTGGCCGGAGCTGGTGCGTGGAGCCGTCGAACCCGGCGCGCGAGCCCTGGTCGGCCGCTACGACGACGTGCAGGTGCTGCTCCTTCCGGCGGAGCCGGACCCGCACCCGCGGCTGCAGCGGGTGCTGCGGCAGGTCCAGCAGTCCGTCGGTGAGCGCGCGGTGGTGACGCTCGTTGAAGGGCCCGAGGCGACACGGCCGGGGGAATACGCGGCGGCGTACCGGATCGCGGCCGGGGCCGCCCGCCTGCGCCGCGCGCACCGTTCAGGCGGGTTTGTGGACGTGCGGGACCTGGGGCTGTCGGCGCTGCTGCTGGAGGCGGGCACCCCGGAGGCCCTGCGCCGGTTCGCGGATCGCCTGCTGGAGCCGGTGGTGGCCCACGAGGCCCGCCGCGGCGGTGACCTGCTCGCAACTCTGCGGAAGTGGTTCGCGACAGGGTGCGCGGCGCCGGATGCAGCGGCCGCTCTCGTCATCCACCCGAACACGGTCACCTACCGCTTGACCCGGATCGAGCAGCTGACCGGGCGGAGCCTGCGCCGGCCCGACGCGCGGCTGGAGCTGCAGCTTGCGCTCACCGTGCGCGACATCGTGCAGCTGGACGATCTGTAGCGCCAACGCACCCGACTTTGTCACCGCGACCAGGGAACGCCCGGTGTTCCTGGCTCCTCCGACATGGTTCGTCCATCGCGACCACATCAGGATCGATCGGCAGTGGTCGAGCCTGCGCCTGGCTCGACCCGTCGAGGAGGCCGCTGTGCAGTCACCGCCGTTCCCTTCCGCCACTGCGCGACGCACTCGAGGTGAGTGCGGGTGAGCGAGCGCGTCGCCGTCGTCACCGGGGCGAACCGGGGGATCGGGCGAGCCGTCGCACTGGCGCTGGCCGCGGACGGTTTCGCGGTGGCCACAACCGCCCGGGACCCGGGGACCCTCGCCGACACCATCGCTGAGATCGAGGAGCGGGGCGGGCGGGGCGTCGCGCTCGCCTGCGACGTCGGTGACGAGAGCTCGGTGGCGGCCCTCGCCGCGCAGGTGCTCGACCGGTGGGGCGGCGTGCACACGGTCGTCGCCAACGCCGGCGTCGCCGGCCCCACCGCGCCGATGCACGAGATCCCCCTCGCCGAGTGGCGGGAGTGCGTGGTCACCGACCTCGACGGCGTGTTCCTCACGTTCCGCGCGTTCGTGCCGTCGATGATCGCGGCCGGCGCCGGGGTACTCGTCGGGATCTCGTCGATGACCGGGAAGCGCCCGCTGCACGGCCGCACGCCGTACGCCGCAGCGAAGATGGGCGTGATCGGGCTGGTCCGCACGCTGGCGCTGGAGCTGGGGCCGCACGGGATCCGGGTGAACGCCGTGTGCCCGGGGGCGGTGGCCGGGCCGCGCATCGACGACGTCGTGCGCCGGCAGGCCGCGGCCCGCGGGATCAGCGAGGCCGAGGCGCTCGCCGCGTTCACCGGCTCCTCCCCGCTCGGCCGGCTCGTGGAGGCCGACGAGGTCGCGCGCGCCTGCGCCTTCCTCGCCTCCGACGCCGCGTCGTCCATCACCGGCGAGGACCTCAACGTCACCGCCGGTGTCGTCATGTACTGAGATCCAGGAAAGGAGCACGTTGCAGATCATCGATCTGTCACAGGACATCTACGAGGGTATGAAGGTCTACCCGGGCCACCTCAAGACCGTGCAGTTCGAGCACGTGACGCACGAGGAGACCGGACCGCGGTTCGACAGCGGGTTCTCCTTCCAGACCACAGGGTTCTTGCTCAACGACAACGGCCCGACGCACGTCGACTCGTTCTCGCACCTGGACCCGGACCCGGAGGCGGAGACGATCGAACGCATGCCACTGGAGCTGTTCTTCGGCGCTGCGGTGTGCCTGGACGTCACCGAGTTCAAGGCACAGACCGACATCACGGCCGAGGACCTGGATCGCGTGGAGGCGGACTCGGCGGTAGAGGTCCGGCAAGGCGACATCGTGCTGTTCCACACCGCGGCGTGGAACCGGTACGCCGGTGACAAGCGGTACCTGACCGACTTCCCGGGGCTGGGGGAGTCGGCGAGCGAGTGGATCGTGCAGCGCGGGGTGAAAACATTCGGGGTGGACAGCCCGACGCCGGACAACCCGGTGAGCACCAGCTATCCCTGTCACATGATGTGCCGGCGTGAGCACATCACGCACTACGAGAACCTGGCCCACCTGGACCAGGTCGTGAACACGCGGTTCACCTTCGTCGGGTTCCCGCTCAAGGTGCGCGGGGCGCACGGTGGCCCCACCCGCGCAGTGGCGCTCGTCGACTGAGCCGAGGCGGCGCCAGGAGCGAGACAGTGGGGGCGTCGCACAATCCGGCGCCCCCGCCCGCTCACCGCTCGCCGCGGCGCAGCGAGCCGACGACGAGGCGGTCGACGCTCGCGTCGAGGGCATCGTCCTCCCCGAGCGGCGCGAACGCGCGCAGCATGTCGCGGATCTCGGCGTGCACCCGCGGGTCGCCTGCACGCAGCATCGCGACCCGGTCATCGACGTCGCGCCGCAGGTCGTCGGGGGACTCGACGACTGAGCTGAGCAGGCCGAGCTCCATCGCGCGGGTTGCCGGCAGCGCCTCCCCGGTGGCCGTGAGCCAGAAGGCCTGCCGCTCGCCGACGACGCGTGGCAGCCAGGCCAGCACGAGGGCGGGTGCCAGGCCGATCGTCACCTCCGGGAAGGAGAAGCGTGCGCCGGCCGTGGCGACCGCGACGTCGCAGGCTGCGACGACGCCCACCCCGAAGCCCGCGGCGTCGCCCTGCACCTCGGCGACTGTGACCATCCGCGTGCGGCGCAGAGCCCGCTGGACCGACACCAGGACCCGTGCCTCGGCCTGCAGATCACCGGGCGTGGAGCCGGCGCGCTCGCGGCCGAGGCAGAACACCTCGCCCCCGGAGCGCAGGCGCAGCACGTGGGCCCCGCCGGGTGGGTGGTCGAGCAGCGCGACGAGCTCGTGGCAGAGCTCGATCGTCCACAGGTTGGCCGGTGGCCGGTCGAGCTCGGCGACGATCACGCCGTCCGCGACGGCGGAGATCTCCAGGCCGCCCATCAGTTCAGCCGTCCCGTCGCGCGTCCGCCGTACCAGTCGACGTCGTCGGGGGCCGTACGGACCGTGATTGCGCGGACGTGCGTGAAGTCGTGGAAGGACTCCCAGCCGCCCTCTCGACCGATGCCGCTGTCCTTCAACCCACCCCAGGGAGAGGAGGGATCGAGTCGGTGGTGGTCGTTGATCCACACCATGCCCATCTCCAGCTGCTCGGCCACCCGATGCGCCCGAGCGACGTCGCGGGTCCAGATCGCCGAGCCCAGCGCGAACGGTGAATCGTTGGCCAGGCGCACCGCGTCGCCCTCGTCGTCGAAGGGGATGGCGACGACGACCGGGCCGAAGACCTCCTCCCGGGCCACCTGCATGTCGTTGGTGACGTCCGCGAGGACCGTGGGCTGCACGAAGTAGCCCCCGGGGAGGCCGGGGACCTGCGCGGCCTCCCCGCCGGTCACGAGCCGGGCGCCCTCGGCCACGCCGTCGCGGATGCGGGTGAGGATGCGGGAGCGGGCACGTTCGGAGATGACCGGGCCGAGCTGGGTGTCCGCGGCCGCCGGATCGCCGAGCCGGATCTGCTCGGTGATCCGGGCCAGCGCGTCGACCACCTCGTCGTAGCACTCCCGCTGCACGAGCAGGCGGCTGCCGGCGATGCAGGTTTGGCCGGCCCCGATGAAGGCGGCGAACGCCGCGCCGCGGGCGGCCACCTCGACCGGTGTGTCGGCGAAGACGAGGACGGGCGACTTGCCGCCGAGCTCCAGGGTCGCTTTGGCGAACCGCCGGGCGGCGGCGACGGAGATCGCGCGCCCCGGTTCCGTCCCGCCGGTGAACACGACCTTCCCGACCCGGGGGTGCTCGGCGAGTGCGGCGCCGGCCGTCGGACCCAGCCCGGTGATGACGTTGAGCACACCGGGCGGGACCCCGGCGTCCGCGGCGATGTCGCTGAGCAGCAGCGCGGTGAGCGGAGTCTGCTCCGAGGTCTTGAGCACCACGCTGTTGCCGGTCGCGAGGGCGGGCGCGAGGCTCTTCGACGCGATCATCATGGGGTGGTTGAACGGCGCGAGGATGCCGACGACGCCCAGCGGGAAGCGGCTGGTGTAGGAGTGGTAGTCGCCGCGAAGTGGCACGACCGCGCCGCGGTCGGCGAGCAGCAGCGAGGCGTTGTAGCGGTACCACTCCGGCAGTCGCGTGATCTGCGCCCTCGTCTCGGTGATCGGGCGCCCGTTGTTCGTCGTCTCGAGCGTGTACAGGTCCTTCATGCGCGCCTCGATCCCGTCCGCGAAGCGGTGCATCACCCGGGCGCGGTCGTGGGCGGCGAGCCGGCTCCAGGTGCCGGACCGGAAGGTGTCGGCGGCGGCGTGGACGGCGCGGTCGACATCGTGCTCGTCGGCGCTCGCGACCCGGACGATGACCTCGCCGGTCGCGGGGTTGATCACGTCGATCGGGGCCGCGCTGCCCTCGAGTACCTGGCCGCCGATCCGCAGACCGGTTGCGAGCGGGGCGGCGGACAGGTCCAGAACGGACGGTGGCGGGGTCGTGAGGCTCACAAGCCCTCCTCGGGTCGGGGTGTGGGGGAGTACGTGCTCGCCCGAGACGCCGCGGCGGCCGTCACAGCTGCCCGCCGGTCTGCGCCAGGATCTCGCGGACGCGCCGCTTCGCCAGGTCGGTGTAGCGGTAGACCCCGGCCCGGGCGCCGGTGGCGGCCCCCTGCTCGATCCCTTCGGTGAGCTGTCGTTGGGCGTCGATGAACGCCTGCGACGTCACCGGGGTGACACCGAAGCTGCGGGTCATGACCGTCTTGATGCTCAAGCGGCCGAACGCGGCAGTGAGCGCTGGATTGTGCGCCAGCGAGACCAGGGCCTCGTGGAACGCGTAGTTCGCGTCGAGGTAGCGGTCGAAGTCGACGAAGCGGTCCCCGACGAGCAGCGCCGCCATCTCCTCGAACCTGCTGCGCAGCTCGGCCAGCTCGGCCGGCACCACGCGGCCGACGACCATGTCGATGACCCCGAGCTCGATCGCGCAGCGCGCCTCGAACGTCTCGTCCGATGTGCGCGTGTCGAACGGCACGATGACGTAGCCGCGGTCGGGGTCCCGGCGCACGAGCCCGTCGGCCGTGAGCCGGGTGAGGGCGTAGAAGGCGGCCGGCCTCTCGACCTGCAGCTGATGGGTGAGGTCGTCGAGCTGGATCACGGTGTCCGCGCCGTACATCCGCTCGAGCAGCTGCTGGCGTGCCCGCTGGTAGACGGCGTCGTCGCGGGCGAACTCGAAGCGACCGAAGCCGCCGCGGAAGTAGGTGAGCGGGGTGCCCCTCGCCGCGGTGGCACCTACCACGCGGCCGAGGAAGACGCGGTGTGTCCCGCCCGTCACCTCCTCGACGACCTCGCACTCGATGTGCGCCAGCGCGTCGGCCAACAGCGGCAGGCCGAGGGCGCCGTCGACGACCTCGACCCCAGCGAACTTGCGGTCGCTGCGCACGGCGAACTGCTGGGCCAGGTGCTCGTGGCCCTGACCGAGCACGTTCACCGCGTAGGCGCCGGCCCGCGCGACGGCGGCCGAGGTCGGGGAGGACTTGTTGAGACAGGCGAGCATCATCGGCGGGCTCAGCGACAGGGAGGTCACCGAGCTCGCCGTCATACCGAATGCGGCCTGCGGAGTCCGAGTCGTCACGACCGTCACGCCGCTCGGGAGGTGTCCCACGACGTGGCGGAAGGTCTCCGCATCGCACGCCGGGAGATCCGGCGTCGGTGAGGTCGTCATCGGGAGAACCGTCCTTCCGGTGAAGTGTCGGTCGCCCGCCAGTACACCCGCTGCCTCGGGCCCGGGGGATGGCGGACGGCGTGAGACGAGCGGGCTGCCGATGGCGGTCGGCGTGAGCCGGGGCCGACGCGTTGGCCGTGACTCACGGGTGCCGTCATCGGCCGAGGGCCAACTTCACCGGCGCAGACACTGCCGCTGGGCCCTGATCGGCCTTGACTGGGGCGACCGCGGAGCCGATGCCAGAGGAGGCCGTCGTGAGACTGGGCTACTTCGCCATGCCGATGCACCCGCAGGGACGGGAGTGGTCGGACACGCTGCGGGAGGACCAGGAGGCGGTCGTGCTGGCCGACCGGCTGGGGTTCCACGACGCGTTCATCGGCGAGCACCTCACCGACCGCCACGAGAACATCACCAACAGCCTGCTGTTCCTCGCGACGCTCATCCCGCAGACCACACGGATCGCGCTGGCCACCGGCACGACCAACCTGTCGCACATGCACCCCGCGCTCGTTGCCGTGCACACCGCGATGTTCGACCACCTCTCGGGTGGCCGGTTCATCCTCGGGGTCAGTCCGGGGGCGCTGCCGTCCGACGCGGAGCTGCTCGGGCTGCTCGACGAGGACCGCAACCAGATGTTCGCCGAGGCGATCGACGTCATCCTGCGGATGTGGGAGCTGGACCCGCCCTATGACATCGACCTGCCCGGCAACCGGTTCCGGGTGACGACCGCGAGCACGTACGACCCCGAGCTCGGGGTCGGCGTCGTCGGACGCCCGCTCCAGCAGCCGCGACCCGAGGTTGTCGGAACGGTCGTCGCCCCCTTCTCCAAGGGCGTCGTGGCGATGGGGGAGCGCGACTTCCACCCGCTGTCGGCAAACTTCCTACTGCCGCAGTGGGTCGCCACCCACTGGCCCAATTACCTGGAGGGCAAGCAAGCGGCGGGAGCAGCGATCACCACTGCCGACTGGCGGATCGCGCGGACCGTGTTCGTGTCCGACGACGACGCCGTGGCCCAGCGCTACGGGCGCTCCGATCCCCGCAGCCCGTACCGCTACTACTACGAGAAGATGCTGACCAAGATGGCCAAGCTCGGCCGGCTCGGACTGTTCAAGTCCTCGCGGGAGCAGCCCGACGAGGAGGTCACGCTCGACGGCGTGCTCGACGACCTGGTGATCTGCGGTACGCCGGACTCCGTGGCGGAGCAAGTCCTCGCGTTTCGCGAGCAGACCGGCGACTTCGGGGAGCTCGTCTACGCGGGTCTCGACTGGGTCGAGCCCGACCTGGCCCGCAAGTCGATGGACCTCATGGCCACGAAGGTGATGCCGCAGGTCAACGACGCCCTCCGGGCGAGCGGCGGCGCGGTCACCGGCGGGACGGGGGCCTGACGTGGGGGTACCGACCGAGAACGGCGCCGGGAGCGCGCACCACGACCGGCTGCCGCCGGTGCCCGAGGACCGGCTGGCGCCCGAGCAGCGCAGGGCGCTCGCGGACATCACCGCGGGCCCGCGCGGCGCGGCGGTCGGGCCCTTCGTGCCGTTGCTGCGCAGCCCCGAGCTTATGACCCGGCTCCAGCACACGGGGGAGTACCTGCGCTTCGGCAGCCCGCTCGACCGGAGGCTGTTCGAGATGACCATCCTGTTCGTAGCCCGCTGGTGGGACCAGCGGTTCGAGTGGGGCTTCCACCATCCGCTGGCGCTCGCCGCCGGGCTCGACCCGGCGGTCGCCGACGCCATCGCCCACGACCGGCGCCCTGACGAGACGGACGAGGCGGCTGCGGTCGTCTGGGACCTGCTCGACGAGCTGCACCGCACGAAGGGCGTCACCGACGCCACCTACGGCCGTGCGCTGGCCGAGCTGGGCGAGGCCGGAGTCGTCGAGCTGGTGGCCACGGCCGGCTACTACACGACGCTCGCGATGGTCATGAATGTGGCGCGCACGCCTGCACCCGATGGGCCTGCCTTGCCGGACCGGGACGCGGTGCGCGAGGGCAGGCGATGACCGGCGCGCCGCTGCCGGCGCCGGTGCTGCACGCGACCGGCGAGGGCCCGCCCGTGCTCCTCCTGCACCCGCTGGGGGTGGATCGATCCTTCTGGGACGGGGTGGTGCCCGCGCTCGCCGGGTTCGAAGTGCTGAGCTACGACTTCCCCGGGCACGGGGAGGCGCCGGTTCCCGAGGACGCGTACACGGTCGAGGACCTGGCAGCACAAGCGGCCGCGCTCATGGGCCGGGACGGCCGCAAGCCGTTCGACGTCGTCGGGGTGTC
The DNA here is from genome assembly GCF_002262885.1 of Pseudonocardia sp. MH-G8. Lineage (GTDB taxonomy): Bacteria > Actinomycetota > Actinomycetes > Mycobacteriales > Pseudonocardiaceae > Pseudonocardia. The sequence goes on from NZ_NKYF01000027.1 coordinate 66,081, forward strand.
CCTCGGCGGCCTCGTCGCCCAGCGGCTCGCGGCCTGCCATCCCGAGAGCGTCCGGCGTCTCGTCGTCGTCGACGCCGTCGCGGTCTACCCGCCGGTACTCCGGCGGCAGTGGCGCGACCGGGCCGTCCGCACGCCCGTCGACGGGCTCGAGCCACTGCTCGAACCGACCCTCGGACTGTGGTTCACCGCCGGCCTGCTCGCTCGAGGCGGGCCGGCGGTCGAGCAGGTGCGCCGAACGTTCCTCGCCGGGGACCCGCGCGGATACGCGCGCGCCTGTGAGGCCCTCGAGGCGGTCGATCTGACCGGCGAGCTCGGCCGCATCACGGCTCCCACGCTGGTCGTCTGCGGCGACGACGACGCCCCTCCCTTCCTCGCGGCGGCAGGCGAGCTGGCCGAGGCGCTCCCCGACGCGCGGCTCGCCTGGCTCTCGCCGGCCCGGCACGCGGGCGTGCTCGAGCAGCCTGAGCAGTTCGTGCGGGCCTTGCTCGGGTTCCTGGGTGAGGAGAACGGGCTGTGAGCGGCGACCCGGTCGGTCTCGTCGGTCTCGGGGTCATGGGTTCGGCGATGAGCGCGCACCTGCTCGCCGCCGGTTTCCCGGTGGTGGGCTTCGACATCGATCCCCGCCGTCGTGCCGAACACGCCCAGCGCGGTGGGACGGTCTGCGACAGCCCAGCCGACGTGGCCCGGGGAGCCGACGTCGTGGTCACCTCGCTGCCGAGCGCCGCCGCGCTCGTCGCGGTGCTCGACGGGGAGGGCGGCCTACATGCGGGGCGTCGGTCCGGCCTCGTCGTCGTCGAGACGAGCACCCTCGCGCCGGAGGCGAAGCAGGACGGACACGACCGGGCACGGGCGTGGGGCGCGACGCTGCTCGACTGCCCGATGAGCGGGACGGGGCAGCAGGCGCGCGACGGCGACCTCGTCGCGTACGTCAGCGGCGACGCAGCGGCCACGCGGCGGGCGGCGCCGGTGCTGGCGGCATTCACCCGCGCGCAGCACGACCTCGGCGCGTTCGGCCGGGGGACGACCATGAAGCTCGTCGCCAACCTGCTCGTCGCCGTCCACAACGTGGCCGCGGCCGAGGCACTGCTGCTCGCCGAGCGCGCCGGGATGGACCTCGACCAGGTTCTCACCGCGGTCGGCGACGGGGCAGGCGGGTCCCGGATGCTGGCGGTGCGTGGTCCGCTCATGGCGGCCGGCCGCTACGCCGAGGCGACCGCGACCGTCGCCACCATGCGGAAGGACAACGAGCTGATCGCGGCGTTCGCCGCGGAGGTGGCCAGCCCGACACCGCTGTTCTCCGCCGCCGCCGTGCTCTACCAGGCCGCCGTCGCGCAGGGTCGGCTGGACGAGGACACCGCGTGCGTCTTCGGCGTCCTGCAGCGGCTAGCCGGGCGATGACCGGCGTCGGCTCGGCGCGCTCCTCATGGAGCGGGGTCCAGCAAGCGCAGCAGGCGCAGGGCGACCTGCAGCTCGGTGCGCCGTTCCGGCAGAGGGTGCCCGAGGAGTTCCTCGGCCTTGTGCAGCCGGTTGCGGACCGTGTGCTCGTGCAGCTGCAGGTGCTCGGCGGCCGCGACGTGCGTACCCAGGCGGAAAGACGCGTCCAGGGTCTCGCGAAGCCGCGCCGCCTCCGGGGTGTCGTGCGCGAGCGGACCCAGCGCGGCGCGGACGAAGCTGCGGGCCCGGTCCGGTTCCCGCATGAGGAGGATCTCGAGTGCCACATCACGGTGCTCGAGCACCTGGGGCGCCCGTGTCGGTTCCGCAGCCGTCCGGATCGCCTCCACGTCCTGCGCCTGCTCGAGGGCGTGGCGGAAGCCGGTCAGCCCGGGCTGGGGCTCGCTGAGCGAAGCCTCCACCCCCGCGGCGAGGAGCGCGTCGCGCAACCGCTGCGCGGTGTCGCGCGTCCACCCGCGCGTGCGTCCGAGCCACACCGCGGTCCGTCTGAGGTCGAGCGGGTGGACGAGGCTCTGCCGCACGCCTGTCGCGGCCCGCAGGCCGATGACGAGCCGACCGGCGAGCCCTTCGACCACTGCAGGCAGCACGACCGCGACGTGCGTGGCGGTCAGGTCGTAGTCGAGCGTCAGCAGGTCCGACGGGGGCAGCGAGAGGAGCTCGCCGCGCAGGATCTCGCGCACCAGCCCCTGGCGCACGTGCGTGCGCGAGCGGTTGAGGGCCTCGTCGGCCCGGGCGTAGTGCTCCGCCACCTGCGACGCCACGTGGTCCTGGTAGTCGAAGATCGTGACGGTCAGGTGGGCAAACGCGCGCAGGGCCTCGTCGCGCGGCACCCCCCTCGCGTCGGCGACCGCCCGCAGCCGGTTCGCCCACTCCTGCCACATCGTGAAGAAGCCGACCCGGTAGGAGCGCTGCAGCGCCGTCTGGGGGATCCGCAGCCGGGCCTGGACGCGCGCGAACTCGAACGGCTGCTCGAGACGCACCTGCGCCGGCGCGAGCTGCCCGCACAGCACCTGCTGCAGAGCGTGCAGGTTCGCCCGCACGCTCGCCCGGAGGTGGTCGGCGAACTCCGCGTCGTCGGCCAGGCTCGGGAACGCGACCGCGATGTCCCGGCCGACCACCCGCTCGCAGAGCTCCTGCAGGTCTACCCCCGCGGCCATCTCCCGGACCCACTCGGGCAGCGGTTCGCGGGCGCGCTCAGCGAGGAAGAGGCCGGCGTCGCTGACCATGGCGCACCTCCTCGGTCCCCCGTTCCCCCATCCCTTTGGAGGTCGTGCCCGTGATCCCGAGCGACGGATGGACGGTCGGCTCATGACCGTGCCGGGGATGGGGAGGCTCGCCGAGACGCGGCGACCGAAGGTCGCGGTGCTGGGCGGATCGCTGATCGGGCTCACCGCCGCGCTGGTGCTCCGAGACGTCGGTTGCGACGTCGACGTCTACGAGCGCTCCCGTGCGCCGCTGGAGGGCCGGGGCGTGGGCATCGTGCTGCACCCCATGACCGTGCGTTACCTGCTCGACCACTCGCTGCTCGACCTGGGCACTGTGAGCACGTCGGCGGCGTGGCACCGTTACCTGGACAGGGACGGGGCGGTGCTCTCCGAGGACCGCCGCCGTCACCACTTCACGGGCTACAACACGCTCTACGGCAGCCTGCTGGCCGCGTTCGGCCGTGAGCGCTACCACCTCGACCACGAGGCGACCGGCATCGCGCAGGACGACGACCGGATCGAGCTGACCTTCGCCGACGGTACGAGCGCCTCGTGCGACCTGCTCGTCGCGGCCGACGGCGTCTCGTCGTTCGCCCGGCGCGCAGTGCTGCCCACCGTCGAGCAGCGCTACGGCGGGTACGTGGCCTGGCGGGGAGTCGTCGACGAGCGCGAGTTGACGCCCGCGACGTCGGCGGCGCTCGACGACTCGCTGACCTACCACGTGGGCGCAGGAACGCACGCCCTCACCTACCCGATCCCGAACTACCACGGGGTGGTCGACACCGGCCGGCGGCTGATGAACCTGGTCTGGTACCGCAACGTGCCCGAGGGCGAGCCGCTGGCCGACCTGCTCACCGACCGGGCGGGCCGGCGCCGCGACGTGTCCTTGCCCCCCGGTGCCGTCCGCGACGAGTACCTGAAGGAGCTGCGCGAGATCGCCCTCTCCGACCTGCCGCCGCCCGTCGCGGAGGTCGCGACCCGCAGCGCGACACCGTTCGTGCAGGTGATCCTCGACGTCGAGGTACCGCACATGGCCTTCGGCAGGGTGTGCCTCGTCGGCGATGCCGCCTTCACCGTCCGCCCGCACGCCGCGGCGGCGACCGCGAAGGGAGCGGCCGACGTCTGGGCGCTGGCCGCAGCGCTGGTCCGTCACGACGGCGACGTCGAGGCCGCACTGGGTGACTGGGAGCCTCCGCAGCTCGAACTCGGGCGAGCCCTGCTGAGGCGCAACCGCGACCTCGGCGAGGGCGCTCAGTTCCGCGGCGACTGGGTGTGTGGCGACCCGGCGCTCACCTTCGGGCTGCATCGGCCGGGGGACTCTGCCGACATGCACCTCTCGTGACTCCCAGGCGATGGGCCGCCCCGTCGACGTCCTGTTGATGACGTCCCCTCGATTCCTCCGGGCCTTCGCCGAACTGTGGAACAACAAGCACCGGCAGTTCTTCGGCTGTCACTTGATCGCCAGCGCGTTCAGCGGGGAGCCCGCAGCCCCCGTGATGGGAAGCGTGGGGGCGGTGAGCATGAACTCGTAGACGCCGTCTGCGGCGCAGTCCGCCCCGATCGCCTGGAGGTCCCAGATCTCTCCGAACGGGATGCCCATGTGGACCAGGGCGACGACGTGCAGCGGCTGGAACAGGTCGATCTCGTTCGGCCGGACCTCGCAGCCCCAGGTGTCCGTCGCGAGGGCCGCGACGTCATGGGCGTGCAGCCACGGCGCGGTGTGCAGAGACAACCCGGGCGCCGGGCCGCCATTGTAGTCGCCCCAGTCGCCGCGTCGCGTCTCCGTCATGCCGGTACGCACGATGAGGGCGTCCCCGGTGCGCACCTCGACGCCCTGCCGGGCCGCCGTCGCGTCGAGGTCGTCGGCGGTGATCGTGTACCCGGGGTCCAGGCAGTCGACGCCCTTGTGACGGGCCACGTCGAGCAGGACGCCGCGCATCACGAAGCTCGTCTGCGTGACCTCGATGCCGCAGCGGCCGGCGCCGCTCGCGGTGACGTGCCCGGCGTCGAAACCGTTGTACATCTTCCCCTTCCAGAAGATGTGGGCGAGACCGTCCCATTGGCTGCCGGCCTGGTTGGGGGCGACGAGCACGTCATCGGCGAACCCGAATCCCTTCGACGGGCCGAAGCCACCGGGCAGCGGGTCCTGCTTGCCGGCGACGTAGTCGGTGCCGGTCGCGGTCATCATGTTGAGCGGGTTGGCGCGGAAGCCGCCGGACTGTGGCCCCTTGAGGTCCAGCGGCAGGGTCATCGAGACGACGCGGCCCTGGCGCACCAGCGCGGCGGCCGCCCTGACCTGCTCCGGGCCGACGTGGTTCAGGGCGCCCAGCTGGTCGTCCTCGCCCCACCGCCCCCAGTTGGAGTACTTGTCGATGTAGTCGTGGATGATGCCGTCGCCGTCGAAGGGGACGTCGTCGGTGGGGGGCATGGATCCTCCTGGGATGGGATGGCGGGTCTCGGGAACGGAGCCGGCCTTGTACTCACATCTCGTGGGCCACGGGGAGCACCTCGCGTGCGAACAGGTCCATCGACGCCATGATCTTCTCGTGCGGCAGCCCGCCCATGTGCATGAAGAGCATGACGCTCTCGATCCCGAGCTCGCGGATCGCTTCCAGACCGGAGATGATCGTCTCCGGGCTGCCGAAGAGCACGCTGGAGCGCAGGTCGGCGTCGAGGTCGAACGGGCTGCGGCCCCCCGTCTCGCGGCCCTCCGTCCCGCGCTGCCGCAGCCGGTCGGCGTATCCGAGGAACTCCCGGTACGGGCCCTCGGCCTCGGCCCACGCCTGCGCATCGGTGGGCGCGAGGTGCGTCGCGCGGGCCAGGTAGGCACGGGCCCGCTCGGGCCCGCAGCCGGCGTCGGCCAGCGCGTCGGCGTACCGCTTCATCTGCCCCTCGGTGACGGTCAGCGAGGTGCCCTGGGGCAGCAGCACTCCCCAGTCCTGGGCGGCACACATCGCGAGACCGCCGGGGCTGTCGGTGGCCACCCACAGCGGCGGGTGCGGCTGCTGGAAGGGGCGCGGCTGGGGTGCGGCGTCCTCGAAGGAGAAGTACGTCCCGGAGTGGGAGGCCGGACCGTCCGCGGACCAGACCAGGCGGAGCACCTCGAGCGCTTCGTCGAACATGGCGTTCTTCTCGGCGATGTCGACCCCGAACCCGCGGAACTCGCCCGGCTGGTAGCCGCGCCCGATGCCGAGGTCGATCCGGCCGCCACTGAGCTGGTCGGCCGTGGCGGCCGCTTCGGCGAACCGCAGCGGGTGGTGCAGGGGAAGGACCGAGACCGCCGTTCCGAGCCGCACGTGGCTGGTCCGTGCGGCCAGGTGCGCGAGGACCATGAGGCTGTCGGAGACGATGCCGTGCCGGCTGAAGTGGTGCTCGGTCAGCCACACCGAGTCGAAGCCCAGCGCGTCGGCGTGGCAGGCTTGCGTGAGTGCCTGCGCGTACCGGTCGCTCTGGTCGCTGCCCTCCGGCCACTGGATCGAGTGGAACAGGCCGATCTGCATGGCACCTCAGCTCTCTCCGGGCGGTCTTCGGCCGCGTGTGAGCACCGGCACGGGCGGGCGCGCGGGCCGAGGCGATGACAACACGACGGCGCACGCTTCTAGCTTGTGCTGGGCCACAAGTTTTCCGCCGCCGATCTGTGGCTTCTCCGTACCCTTCTCTCCCGCCGTCTCTCGTAGGGTCACCGCACCGGAAACGGCGAGAGGTGGATCACATGCGGGCAAAGGTGCTCGTCATGGCATGCGCGGCACTGCTGCTGTCCGCTTGCGGCGGCTCGGTCGCCGGTGGCTCCGACGGCGGGGGCGAGGCCGCGTCGGGCGAGCCGCTGAGGATCGGCGTGCTCACCGGCGTCACCGGTGCCTACGTCCAGCTGGGGGAGGAACAGCGCAATGGCGCGGAGCTGGCCGTCGAGCTCCTCGGTGGCATGGCCGGTGAGCGCCCGATCGAGCTCTCGGTGCGCGACACGCAGCTCAAGCCCGACGTCGCGCTGCGCGAAGCGCAGTCCCTGGTGCAGGAGGAACGGGTCCACTTCCTGACCGGTTGCGTCTCCGCCGCCACCACGCTCGCCATCAACCAGGTCGCCAAGCAGGCGGGCGTGCCCTACCTCGGCGCCTGCCAGACCGAGCAGCTCAACCGGCCGCCGAACTTCGATCCGGCCGTTACCTACCACCTGGCGCCGACCCCGTCGCAGGCGATCAAGGCCGCGTCGCCGTTCCTGTGCGAGCAGCTCGGCAAGCGGGTCTTCCTGCTCCTGCCCGACTACGCGTTCGGCCATGAGCAGGAGGCCGCCTACGCCGACGCGATCCCGGCGCAGCCCGGCTGCGGCGTTGCGGGCACGGCGTTCTTCCCGCTCGGCACCACGGACTTCAACCCCTTCATCCCCACGATCGAGGGCTCGGGTGCCGACGTGCTCGTCTTCGGGGGCGTCGGGCGCGACCAGGTGAGCTTCCTGCGGCAGGCCGCGCAGTTCGGCCTGACCGAGCGCATCAGGACCTTCCTCACGCTGGAAGATCTGACCTTCGACGAGGAGCTCGGGTTCGACCTGATCGACGGCACCTACGCCATGGCCGCCTTTTACTGGAACGTCGACGATCCGGGTGTACAGGAGTACGTCGAAGCGTACCGCTCGGAGTTCGGGCGCCCGCCCGGCGGTTACGGCGTCTACCTCTACAACGCGGTGCACATCATCGCGGAGCAGGTCGCGGCCGGGAACGAGGCGCCCGAGGCGTTCCGCGGGGCGCTCGAGGGACTGGAGGTGAGCCTCGGCCAGGGGGACATGACGATCCGCGAATGCGACCACCAGGCGCTCGCCCCCGTGTACATCCTCGAAGGGCTGGGCGCCGACGAGGCCGAGAGCCGCGGCGGCGACCCGACTTTCGGCCTGCGTGCGGTCGCCGAGACGGTGCCGGGCACCGAGGAGTTCGCACCGACCTGTGACGAGGTCTCGGTGGAGTTCAAGCGGTCGTCCTGACCGGCGCGCCCCGACTTCGGCACCGCCCACCACCTGGAGACCATCCGATGGACCAGCTGATCTCCCAACTGATCCTGGGCCTGGTCAGCGGAGCGCTGCTCGTTCTGCTCGCGCTCGGCCTGAACCTGATCTTCGGACTGCTCGAGTTCATCAACTTCTCGCACGGCGCGCTCTACATGGTCGGCGCCTACATCACGTCCTACCTGACTGTGGCGACCGGGAGCATCTGGTTGTCGCTGCTGGTCGTGCCCGTCGTCATGTTCCTGCTGGGCGTGGTGCTCGAACGCACGCTCATCCGGCCGATGTACGCGCGGGACCAGATCGACGCGCTGCTGCTGACCTTCGGCCTCACCTACGTGATCATCGAAGGGATGCGGATGATCGCCGGCTCCGGCGGCCGTCCGGTGTCCGCGCCCCGGATCCTCGACTTCCAGGTCGACCTGGGGGTGGGTCGCCCCGTCCCGGCCTACCTGCTGTTCGTCGTCGTCGCCGTCGGGCTGGTCGTCGGCGGGCTCTGGCTGTTCCTGCAGCGCACGAACGTCGGCCTCATCGTGCGGGCGGGCATCCGTGACCACGTGATGATCCGGGCGCTCGGAGTCCGGTTCGGCCGCTACCGCACGCTCGTCTTCGCGCTGGGGATCTCCGTCGCGGGCATCGCGGGCGTACTCACCGGGCCGATCACGGGCGTTTACCCGGAGATGGGGGCGGACGTGCTGATCCTCGCGTTCGTCGTTGTCGTGGTCGGCGGCATGGGCAGCTTCTGGGGCGCGGTGGCGGCCGGTCTCCTGATCGGTCTGCTCGTCTCGGTGACCACGCTCTACGCGAGCATCTACGCCGGGATCGTGCCATTCGTCCTGATGATCCTGGTGATGACGTTCCGTCCGCGCGGCCTGCTGGGGGCGACATGACCGACGTGACCCCGCGGACGACCGGCGGCGGGCCCGCCGGGAGCCCCGCGCCGCGCGCTGCCGCGCGGCGCACCGGTGCCGTCCCCCGGCGGTGGGCATGGGGGCAGCTCGGACTGTTCGTCGTCCTGGCCGGGGTCGTGATGTTCACGGTGCCCAACCCCAGCCTCGCCATCGGGATGCTGATCTACGGGCTCTGGGCCTCCGGGCTCAACCTGCTCGTCGGCTACGGCGGTCTGGTCTCCTTCGGCCATGCGCTGCCTTTCGCGTGGGGCGGCTACGCCGCTGGGCTGGTGCTGCTGAACCTGACCACCAGCGCCTGGGTGGCCCTGATCGTGGCGGCGTCCGCGATGGCGCTGCTCTCGGTGTTCGTCGGCGCCGTCTGCCTGCGACGCAGCGAGATCTACTTCTCGATGCTGACGCTGGCGTTCGCGCAGCTCGGCTTCTTCGTCGCGCTCCAGTGGAACACCGTGACGGGGGGTGATGACGGCCTGGCCGGCATCCCGGTGGCAACGCTGTGGCTGCCCGGCACGACGCTGCAGCTGAACGCGCTCGCCGACCCCTTGACGTTCTTCCTGTTCACGGCGGCCGTCGTCGCCGTGGTGTTCGCCGGTCTGATCCTCTACACCGAGTCCCCGATGGGACGCGTCCTGCAGGCCATCCGGGAGAGCGAGGAGCGAGCGCGCGGATGTGGCTATAACACGAGGCTGGTCCAGCTCGTCACGTTCGTCGTCGCCGGTGCGGTCGCCGGACTGGCCGGCGGCCTGTTCGCGATGCTGAACAACTTCGTCGGCCTCCAGCCCTACTGGCTGCTCTCGGGCATCGTGCTGGTGATGGCGATCCTCGGGGGGCGCGGATCGCTGTTCGGGCCGTTCCTCGGCGCGGTCGTCTACCTGCTGCTCGAGAGCACCCTCAGCAGGAACTTCGCGTCCTGGCAGCTCGTGGTGGGAGCCGTCTTCGTGGTGTGCGTGCTGGCGTTCCCGCAGGGCCTGTGGGGGATCATCACAGCGATGCTCCCGCGCATGCGGTCGGCGAAGCTCCGGAGGGCACGATGACGGACCTGATCCTGCGGGCGGCGGGCCTCGACAGGTCGTTCGGCGGTATCCATGCCATCAACGACGTGACCCTCGAGATCCCGCGGGGCAGCCTGCATGCCGTCATCGGTCCGAACGGCTCCGGCAAGACGACGTTGTTCAACCTCATCACGGGGCACACCCGTCCGGACGCGGGGCGCGTCGAGTTCGACGGGCACGACATCACGGGGATGTCCTATGCCAAGGTCGCTCGCAAGGGGCTCGCGAAGTCGTACCAGATCACGACGGTCTTCCCGCTGCTCACGGTGTTCGAGAACGTCCGGATCGCGGCGCAGACGGCCACCCACTCATACGTGTTCTGGCGGCCCGCCGACGGCATCACGTCCGTGGTGCGGCACACGGAGGAGGTCCTCGAGCGCATCGGGCTGGCGCACGAGCGGGAGACCGTCGCAGGCAATCTGTCCCACGGGGACCAGCGCAGGCTCGACCTCGCGATCGCCCTCGCGACATCACCCCGGCTGCTGCTGCTCGACGAGCCGACCGCCGGCATGAGCCCGACGGAGACCGACGCCACCATCGAGCTCGTCCGCGAGCTCAACCGGGACCTGACCATCCTGATGATCGAGCACAAGATGGACGTCATCCTCAGCATCGCCGAGCGGATCACGGTGCTGCACCAGGGCGAGACGCTGTTCGAGGGCGATCCGGAGGCGGTCAAGGCGCACCCCGAGGTCCAAGAGGTCTATCTGACGGGCAGCCTGTGAGCGCCGCCGCGCCGCAGGGCGCTCCCGAGCATCCGCCACTGCTCGACGTCGAGGACGTCCACGGCTACTACGGGCTCGCGCACGTGCTCCAAGGCGTGTCGCTCTCGGTACGCCCCGGAGAGCTCGTGGCCCTGCTCGGCCGCAATGGGGCCGGCAAGACCACCACGGTCAAGGCGGTCATGGGCATGGTGGCGGTGCGTGCCGGGCAGATCCGCTTCTCCGGGCACGATTTCGTCGGCCTGCCGACCGAGCGGGTGGCGCAGCTCGGCGTCGGCTACGTGCCGGAGGACCGGCGGATGTTCCCCGGCATGACGGTCCGGGAGAACTTCCGGCTCGCGGCGCTCGGTGCGCGCGTGCGGAAGGCGGAGCAGCAGGCCGCCCAGGACCGGGCGCTACAGGTGTTCCCGCAGCTCACCGACCACCTGGACCGTGTCGCCTCCCGCCTGTCCGGGGGGCAGCAGCAGATGGTGGCCGTCGGCCGGGCCCTCATCTGTGGCAGGAAGCTGCTGCTGGTCGACGAGGTGACGCAGGGTCTCGCGCCCAACATCGCCACCGAGATGGGACGCACCTTGCGTCGCGTCGCCGACGAGGGGCGCGGCGTCCTGCTGGTGGAGCAGAACAGCCAGATGGCGCTGGAGCTGGCCGATCGCGTCTACGTGCTCGACCAAGGCGTGGTCGTGGCGTCCGGCGAGGCGGCGCAGATCCGGTCGGACCCGACGTGGCTGGAGCAGTTCCTCACGTTGTGACGAACCCGAGGGGACGGGACGACGCATGGCCGAGCTCGGGGTCGCCCTACTCACGTTCGCGGCGGGAACGCGCGAGCTGGTCGGCCTTGGTCGCCGCGCGGAGGAGCACGGCTACGTGGCGTGCTACACCACGGAGTCGCTGACCGACACGTTGTCGATCGATCTCGCCATCCTGCTGCGTACCTCGCACATCCGGGTCGGCAGCTTCGTCGCCGTCACCTACCTGCGCCATCCCGTCGTCGCGGCGCAGATGGCGGCGACCGCAGCCGACCTCTCCGGGGGGCGCTTCGTGCTGGGCCTCGGACTCGGGCACAAGGTGCGCGTCGGCGCGTTGGGCGTGACGGCCGGGAGGGCGGCGACGGACCTCCCGGCGTACGTCCAGGACGTGCGGGCGGTCCTCGACGGGCGCGGCCGCGAGCGGTACCCGGACCTGCCGGCGCAGGTCTACCAGGGGAGCGTGCTCGACTTCCCGACGCCCGAGCACGCCGTGCCCGTCCACACCGCCGCGGTCGGTCCGCGAATGGCGGAGGCCGGCGCCGCCGTCTCGGACGGCCTGATGCTCTGGCTCGTCCCGGGAGCCGGCATCGCCGAGCTCGTCGCCGCCGGCGCCCGGGGGCGGCGGGGCGCGGGGCGCGACGGCTCGTCCCCGGTCGAAGTCGCGGTCCACACCTTCGTCAGCGACGACGTCGCCGCCGCGCGCGAGTCCGCACGCGCCTCGCTCGGCTACTGGCTCGGGCTGCCCGCCTACAACGCCGCGCTCGCCAGGGCCGGCTATGAACGCGAGGCGGCAGGCGTTGCCACGGCGTTCCGGGCCGGCGACCAGGCCGGGCTGCATGCCGCCATCACAGACCGGCTCGTCGACGAGTACTGCCTCGTGGGGCCGCCCGCCCGGTGCCGCGCCCAGCTGGAGAAGTGGCACGACGCCGAGGTCGCGACCGTGGCCCTGGTGCCCCATCCCGTCGTGCGCGGGGAGACCTACGCCGAAGGCGTGTACCGCAGCCTCGCGGCGCTGGCACCGCCCTGAACCTGCAGTGCTACGCGAACTCGTCCCGCAGGATGTACAGGCCGCCGCCCGATCGGTCCGTGACGAACACGAGCCCGTCCTCGGTGACCGTCAGGTCGTTCAGCTGGATGGCCGTGGCACCGGGCGCGGGTCGTGGCACGTAGTACCCCACCTCGGCCGGGGCCGCCGGATCGGACACGTCGATCACACGAAGGCCCGCGTTGAAGTACGTCAGGTGCACCCGGTTCGGGGACCGGTAGGTGCCCGGCCGCATCTCGTGGACGTTGTGCGGGCCGAACCGGCCGCCCCGGCCACAGAAGTCGCCGGCCGGGACGGGGAACGTCGACAGGACGGTCGGGTTCTGCTCGTCGGAGATGTCGACCACCCGGACGTGCTTCGGGAAGATCCCGGCGCACCCGTCGTCCACGGACTCGTCGGTGACGACGAGGAGGTCCCGCCCGGGTAGCGGCAGCGCCGAGTGGGTCGCGCCGCTCTCCGCGGGATCGAACGGGAGGTGGCTCACCAGCTGGGGTGCGCTCACGTCCGAGATGTCGAGGATCACCAGGCCGGCGTCCCACCAGGTCGCGTAGGCGCGGTCGCCGCGCAGGTTGGCGTGGTGGTGGGCGTAGCGGCGCCCGGCGTTCCAGCTCGGCTCCTCCCCGGCTCCCGTCCGCATCCCCGGGAACCACCACCTGCCCACTTCCACGGGACGGGCCGGGTCCGAGGCGTCGGCGATGATCAGGAACTGGTCGGAGTAGCCCCGGTCGCTCCCGCTCATGTAGACGTAGGGCGGGTCGTAGGTCATCCGGTGCGTCCCCTTGCCGGGGGTCGGGAAGAAGCCGACCTCCCTGGGCTTGCGGGGGTCGGAGATGTCGAAGAACGCGAGGCCGGCGCTCCACTCCTGCGCGTCCGGCTCCGCCGGGTTGCGCTCGTGGTTGACGACGAGGACGTCGTCAGCCACCTGGACCTTGTGCGAATGCGTCCCGGGGGGCGTCTCCAGCTGGGCGACGACGGCCGGGTGGGCCGCATCGGAGACGTCGACCACGGAGGTGCCGATGCGGTCGCCGCCCATGTGAGCGACGTACGCGTAGTCCCCCTGGACGTTCACGTGCATGCAGTCCCCATGGCCGTTCAGGTCGGTGTGCCCGACGGCCTCGATGTTCCAGGAGTCGTCCTCGAGCAATGTCGGCTGGGTACTCACGGCTGGGCTCCCTCGACTGGAGTGCGGGTATGTGCGGGTCGGCCGGGCTGTTGCTGCTGCCGGTCGGGCGCGTCGTGGACCAGGCCGGTGACTCGGCTCTCGAGTTCGGTGAAGTCCGTTCCGAACACGTTCCGAGGGCGCTCGAGCCCGACCTCGAGAACGTCCTTGATGCGCCCCGGGTTGCCTTCGAAGACCACGACCCGGTCCGCCAGGAAGACGGCTTCGGAAATGTTGTGCGTGACGTAGACGACGGTCTTGCCGGTTTTCTGCCAGATGTCCGAGAGCAGCTGCTGGAGCTCGTCCCGGGTGAAGGCGTCCAGCGCGCCGAACGGCTCGTCCATCAGCAGCAGGGGAGGGTCGTAGGCGAGCGCACGAGCGATTGCCACACGTTGCTTCATGCCGCCGGAAAGCTCGTGCGGATAGGCGTGGGCGAACGTGTCGAGGCGCACGAGGGCCAGGAACTCCATGGCTCGCTCGTGACGTTCCGGCTTGGGTGTGCCGGTCACCTCCATCCCGAACTCCACGTTCCGCAGGGCCGTCCGCCACGGGAAGAGCGCGTACTCCTGGAATACGACTCCTCTGGCCAGGGTCGGCGAGCGGGCCGGCTCGTCGCCGACCCTGACGGTGCCCGTCGTCGGCGCCACGAAGCCGGAGATGACGTTCAGCAAGGTGGTCTTCCCGCAGCCGCTCGGGCCCAGCAGGCAGACGAACTCCGACGGCTCTATCTCGAGGTCGACCTGCGACAGCGCCCTGAAGGTCTTGCCTTCGGTGTCGTAGTCGACGCTCAGCTCGCGGATGGAGACGCCTTCAGCCTGTCCGTGCCGGCTTCGGGCCTTCTGTTTCCTGGCCACCATACCCCCCTCGTTCGGGTCCTTCCCGTACCGGTCACTGGCCGCCGGCTTCTTGCACCATTCCCCAGCGCACCACCGTGTATCGCTCGACGCGCTGGATGAGAACCCGCTCCATCAGGAACCCGATCAGGCCGATGATGAATATCCCGGCGAACATGATGTCGGACTGCAGAAACGCGATCGAGTTGAAGATGAGCCAGCCGAGACCGAGCTGCGTGTTCGCCACGAATTCCCCGGCGACGACGGCGCGCCATGCCTGGGCGAGACCGATCCGGAGGCCGGACAGGACGGAGGGCATGGCTGCCGGCGAGATCACCTTCCAGAACAGGAAGAGGCCGCGGGCGTTCATCGAGGTCGCCGCGCGCAGCCAGATTGGGTTGGCCGAGCGCACCCCCATCCAAACGTTGGAGGCGATCGGCATTGCCGACACGAATGCCACAAGCATCACCGTGGGCAGGTTCCCGAGCCCGAACCAGAGGATGAACAGCGGCACCCAGGCCAGGCTCGGAATCGGCATGAGAAGGCTGAGGATCGGGGCGAAGAAGCGCTCCGACCACTTCCAGTAGGCCATCGACATCCCGAGTGCGCTTCCGACGACGGCAGCGATCGCGAAGCCGCCGAACATCCGGGCGAGGGTCGTCCCCACATGCGCCCACAACGTTCCCTGGTTCTCCAGCCGCAGGATCGCCCCGGCGATGTCGCCCAGGGTCGGGGTGAGGATCCGGGGAACGATGTCGGACATGGCGAACAGCTGCCAGGCGAGCGCGACCACGAGTACCGGCCACACGTTGTGGAACAGTGCCATCCAGTTCTTGCGCTGCCGGCGCCGCCCGGACGGCCCCCGCGCCCCGGTCGCGTCCTCGCCGGGTGGTACGGGCTCGGGTGCGGGCCGGGCCGCGCCCACGGTCGACGACCGACCTCTGCCTGGCTCTACCGCCATACGTCCTCAGTCCTTTCCCGACATGGCCGTCGCTGCCGACGCACCGGTCAACGGCAGCCGGCCGCCTCGGTGGTGGTGTCGGTCGCCTCGCGCAGTAACTCGGTGTTCAAGGTCGTGGACCAGTCCGGGACATCGCTGATCTGGCCCAGCTCCACCTGCCGTTCGGCGAGCCCCTGCATGTACTCCTGGACGCCGTCGAAGTACTCCACCTGGACATTCATCCGGGATGCGGCGTCCTTGATCACTTCAGGCGGGACATCGAAGCCGATCGAGCTGTAGTACTGGGTGATTGTGGCGTAGGCGGCATCGGGGTCAGCACGCCATTCGCGGGCGTTGGTGAGAAGTGCTCGAACGATCTGTACGGCCTCTGCGCGATGGTCGTCGATGAATTCCTGACGCATCCCGATGAACACCGGCAGCGGGTCGTAGTCGGTGAAGTCGGCGATTCGCCGCCCGATACCTTGGGAGACGGCCACTGCGTTGTACGGCTCGACGTTCACCATCGCGTCGACCTGCCCCTGTGTCAACGCGGAGACCATGTTGTTGACCGGGATGTTCACGAGCTCGTAGTCGCCCTGCTGCAACCCGATACTGGGCAGGATCTGCCCGACGGCGACGTCGCCGATGCTCGATCCCGCCTGAATGGCAATCTTCTTGCCGCGCAGGTCCGGAAGCCCCTGCACAGCGGAGTCCTCTCCAGCCACGATCGCGGTGGTGCCCGCCACGGTGCCGACCATGCCGACCGCGACGATGTCGGACTTGTCCGCTCCGGTGTTCAGGGTGGGGCCCGCGAAGGTGCCGACGTCGGCCTGCTCGGCGACCATGAGATCTCGGACCCGGTTCCCGGAGTCGACCTGGATCTCCTGCAACTGCAGGTTCTCCTGCTGGAAGCAGCCGTTCTGCACAGCGGTGTAGACGGGCATCCCCCACACGTTGGTCTGGTAGCCGAGCCGTACCGCCCCGGTGTCGGAGCCGGAAGTCGATCCGGAGCAGCCGCACGCGAGGACGGCCACTGCCGCCAGGGCGTAGAGCACGCGGCCGATGGGCGTTCGTCGGACGGGTCCCGAACTGTTCCGGTAGCGCAACGTCGTGCTCCTTCTCGCTGGCGCCGGTGGAACTCCCGAGCCGGCGGCGTCATAGGTGCGGACAGATGTCGGGTGGCTACGCGCCGCGCGACGGGAGCGGCGTGCGGTAGCGGCGCCGTTCGACCCTGCTCCGTCGAACGGCGTGAGTCCTCCGCCAGACCCTGCTGAGACCGCGGATCGAGGGCGGATGCGTGGTCGTCGTGCGGTGTTCGGGCCGGTGCGACATCGATCGCGGGATGCCCTACTGGTGCCTGGATACTGAATACGCCTGCGCATGTCAAGCACAGCTCAGCACCCGACAGTCCGAACGGTGACCTCGCAAAATGCCTGAAACGTGCATGCGCATCTCGAAGCGTGCGACACCCTCCGTCGGAGCTGCGAGCAGTCAAGAGGGTCGCGAACAGGGTCTGCCCGCCTCGGTTGTGGCGAGGAACATTGATGGGCCGCCCCGCCCCGCCTCTAATGCGGGGTGAGCCGAACCCGATGGAGGGCGGTGGACGTGCCGGGTACCGCCGAGAACGACCGGAACGAGGCGCGCGTCCTGCGATGTCTGTTGTTCCGTCGCCAGACGCTGGACGTGCTGTGCGACAGCCTCGGGCTCCAGTGCCACGAGGTCCGGGACGCGCTGGACGTCCTCGAGGCGGCCGGTCTCGTGCGACCGCGGGGCCGTGTCGGAGCGGGGATGCTCGCCTTCGACCTCACCGAGGCCGGGCAGACGCGTGCGTTCGACGGCCTGACCGAGCGTGAGCGCGGTCTCGCCGAGCACGGTCTCGCACCGGACGACCTCGAGTGCCTCCGGCGCCTGGCCGGCGGCGGCGCGCCCGCGCGGCGCCCGGAGTGCGAATGGGGCGTCGGCGCGACGCGGCAGCGGCTGTGGGAGGCGGGCCTCGTCGACGTGCTCGGGTTCATCCGCCCGCGCGTCGTGCTGACCGACCGTGGTCGCTCGCTGCTCAGCACGATCGGTGCCGGCCCGGGATGATCGCCACGGTCTGGATCTGGGCGTTCCTGGTCGTCTACACGGTCGGCATGATCGGCCTGGGGCTCTGGACGCGGCGCTGGATCGACGACGACGAGGACTTCATGGTCGCCGGTCGCGGACTGTCCTGGCCGCTGCAGGGCATCGGCATGACGGCGATCATCGTGGCCGGGACGACCGGCGCGACGGTCGGCGCGATCGGGTACGCGAGCGGCTACGTGGCGCACTGGTGGATCACGGGATGGATCCTGGCGGTGCTACTGGGGGCGTTCACGATCGGGCCCTTCGCGCGGCGCACCGGTGGTGTCACCCTCACCGAGTGGTTCGAGGCGAACTTCGACAAGCGGGTACGCGTCGTCGCCGGGATCGCGCTGGCCATGGGCCTGCTGTTCTCGCCACTGGCGAACATCCTGGGCGGCGGTCTGATCCTGTCCGGGCTGATGGGGATCTCACCCGAGTCCGCCGTACTCATCCTCGGCGTCAGCGGCGTCGTCTACCTCTACCTCGGGGGCATGTGGGCGACGGTGTTCTCGGACATCGCGCAGTTCGCCTTGTTCGCCGTCGCACTACTGGGCGGCACGCTGTGGCTCGTCCTGCGCGACGGCGGTATCGGGATGCTGTCGGCGAACCTGCCGCCGGACTTCTTCAACCCGCTTCCGCACGGGCGGTTCGCCGGCATCGACTGGACGGCGGGCAGCGCGTTCGGGCTGTTCTTCCTGATGCTGTGCCTCACGTTCGGCGGGACGTACTGGCACCGCGGCGCCGCCGCCCGATCACCCCGGGAGGCGACGAAGGGCTGGCTGCTCGGCGTCGCGCTGGCGCTGCCGTTCGCGATCATCATGCCGCTGTCCGGCATGTACGTCCGCGCGACCGGTGTCTCGCTCGACGACCCGCAGCAGGCGTTCGGCGTCTTCATCGCCGAGCTCCCGCCGGTCGCGGCCGGGGCGATGTTCGCCGGCATCGTGGCCGCCACCATGTCGACCGTCGAGGTCGGTGTCGTGGCCGGGGTCAGCGTGCTGTTCCGCGACGTTGTCGAGCGCGGCTCGGGACGCAGGTTCGGCGCGGAGCAGAGCGTGCGCTGGATCAGATGGCTGACCGTGGTCTACGGAGTGGTGGCGATCTTCGGTGGCATTCTGCTCAACCGCGTCAGCCCCGGAGTCGGCGCGCTCGTCGGGATCGCGTTCCTCAGTGCGTTCTCCGCGGCGCTGCTGCCTTCGGTGTTCGCGACCATGCTCGGCCGCCGATTCTGCGGCAAGGAGGCCTCGCTCCTCAGCATCGTCGCGGCGACGCTCTACACGGTCTACAGCCTCGTCTCCGGCACGTACGCCGAGGTGCACCCGATGTTCGTTGCCGCGCTCATCGCGACAGGGGTGTACGTCGTGGTCATGGTGGTGGTCAGGGTGACGGGCCCGTGGTGGGGGCGCGGCGCGCACGCACGTCGGACCACATCCGCCCATCCATGAGGAGCAAGACCCACTGGGTCAGTCCCCGAGAATTGCCTCGATCATGAGGGCGAGCTGGACGTGGAGCAGGACCTGCGGGTCGGCGAGCTCGACGTCGAGCAGCCGCTGGATCCGCCGCAACCGGTAGCCCACGGTGTTTGGGTGCACGTGGAGCTTCTTGGCCGTGAGAGCCGCGTTGCAGCCGTGTGACATGTAGGTGCGCAGCGTCAGGCCCAGCTTGGCTTGGTGCTGCACGTCGTAGTCGTGCACCCCGCCCAGCACGGCCTGCGCGAACGACTGCAGCTCGCGTGGCCGCTTGACCTGCAGCAGGAGGCGGTAGGCGCCGATGTCGTCGAGCACCACCACCCGATCGCCGCGATCGGACTGCTGCACGAGGTCGAGGACGCTGCACGTGAGCCGGTAGGCGTCGCCGTACTCCTGGACGTCGGTGCACCTCGGGCCGACGCTGATGGTGGCCGTCCAGCCACCGGCGTAGGCCAGGACCTCCCGGCGCAGGTGGTGGGCGAACTGCGCGGCGGAGCGACCCTGCACGTCGCGCCACAGCACCACGACGTGGTCGCTGCGGGTCGCGGTGAGCGTGGCGCCCTCGCAGGCCGCACCGGTGCGCTGGACGAGCGAGAGCAGCGAGCGCTGGGCGTAGGCCTCGCGGTCCGCGTGCACGGCGTGGGGGTCGTCGCCATGTGCCGCATCGCGGCGGATGACGAGCACGGTGTGCGGCTCGGCGAGATCGGCGCCCAGCTGGCGGGCGCGGGCGTGGAGCGCCTCGCCGAGCGGCCCTTCCACCTCGAGCAGGTCGTCCAAGAAGTCGCGGGACAGCCGCCATTCCACCTCCTGCGCCGTCCGTTCCTTGAGCAGCGCGAACGCGACGACCGCGGCGGCGCGGACGAGTGCCTGGCAGTGCCGGTCCCCGAACGGCACCCGCGGGCAGAGCGCCCACAGGTGGCCGGCGACGTCCTCGTCGACGACGACGGGCACGACGAGCCCCTCGGGCTCGAGCGGGTCGTGGCCGGGCCCGATCACGACGGTCCTGGCATCGGCCGCGGTGCCCGCGCGCGTCCTGGCCCGGCGGTGGACAGCGGCGACCGACCCGTCCCGCGCGCCGGCACCTCCCGGGCCAGCGGCCGCCGCGAGCAGGTGACCGGTCGCATCGTCGATCGCCACGGTGCACCGGAGCATCGCGGAGAGCTTCTCGGCGATGGCGGCCAACCCACCGCCTTTCAGCACGACGCGCAGCAGCTCGCCGTGCTTCGCGTTGGCGTGCTCGATCGCCTCGAGCTCGGCCCGCAGGGCCGCCGACGTGTCGTGGTGCCCCTCCACCTGCTCGTACGCCTTGGTCAGCCGTCGGGTCGTCTCGATGGCGAGCCCGGCCTGGTTCGCCATGCTCTCCATGAGCATGATCTCGCGAGCGGTGAAGTCGTGCTTCTCGACCGTATAGCAGTTCAGCAGGCCGAAGGGGATCTGCCCGACGACGAGCGGGACGGAGAGCAGCGATGCGTAGCCCTGCTGCGCGGCGACCGCCTCCCAGGCCCGCAGGGCTGCGTCGTCGAAGATGTTCAACACCGACGTCGGGCGCTGCGAACGGAAGGCCCGGCTCGTCGGGCCCTCGCCCGTGTCGCCGGGCCCCACGGGGATCGGGGTCTGGGCGTTGATGGTGTCGACGTACTCCTGCGACAGTCCGTAGGACCCCTTGATCACCAACGACTCGCGCTCCGGGTCCTCCACGAAGACCGCGCAGAAGTCGTAGCCGGTCAAGCGCGCGGTGGCGCCGGCGATGAGGTCGAGCAGCTCTTTGAGCGGTGCGCCACGGTTGGCCGCCCTCGTGATCTCCGCGATCGCGTCGAGCCACGAGCTGAGCTCGGCCGATGTCGGTTCGCCCGCGAACAGGACGGCTGCGTCGGGCGGCTCCTGGTGCACCACGACGCGACCCCCCTCCGACGACGACGGCGTGCCGGTCTGGTCGCAGGGCACCCTAACTCCTGGCCCGGGGAGCGGCGTCGGTTCGACCACGATTCACCCGGCTGCAGCCCCCGTCGCCCGCGGCCACGGCCCGAGGACCGAGGGGTCTTCCAGCGACGTCAGGTCGCCGGGGGGCAAGCCGAGGTAGGCCGTCCGCGCGATCCTCCGCAGGACCTTGCCGTTGCGGGTCCTGGGCAGGGCGTCCACCACGTGCACGGCACGGGGAGCCATCGCCTTGCCGAGCGCGGCGCTGATCCGGTCCCGCAGCGCGGCCGCCGCGGCTTCACGGTCCTCGCCCTCGCGCAGGACCACGAAGCAGACGAGGGCCTCGCCCTTGACGGGATCGGGCACGCCGATCGCCGCCGCTTCGACCACGTCGCGTTCGGCCACGAGCAGCGACTCGACCTCGGCCGGCCCCAAGCGTTTGCCCGCCACCTTGATCGTGTCGTCCGAGCGGCCCAGCAGGAACCAGTAGCCGTCCTCGTCCACGTAGGCCAGGTCGCCGTGGTGCCAGACCCCCGGGAACCGACGCCAGTAGCTGTCCAGGTAGCGCTCACCGCCGTCCTGCCAGAACCCCGCCGTCATGCCCGGCCACACCGACCGGACGACGAGCTCGCCGACCTCGCCGCGGACCGGTCGGCCCGCGCCGTCGACGACGTCCGCGACGACTCCCAGGGTGGGGCCCGCGAAGGACGCAGGCTTGACCGGCAGGTAGATCGAGCCGGACACCAGGGATCCGCCGACCTCGGTGCCGCCGGAGATGTTGACGATCGGCGTGCGGGCCTTGCCGACGTGCTCGAAGCACCAGTTCCAAGGCTCGATGTTCCACGGTTCGCCGGTCGAGGCGATGGCCTGCAGGCTCGGCAGGGCGTGCGCGTCGGCCCAGGTGTCGTCGTTGCCCATGAGCGCTCGGATGACGGTAGGGGAGACGCCGAGCACGGTCGTCGCGGTGCCCTCCGCCACTGCCCACAGGCGATCCGGGTTCGGCCAGTCAGGCACGCCCTCGAAGAAGACAGCGGTTCCGCCGTTCACCAGGGCCGCCGCGATGAGGAACGACCCCATGATCCAGCCCATGTCCGTCAGCCACAGCACCGCCGAGGTCGTCTCGACACCGAGGGCGTGCCGGGCCTCGAGGGCGACCTTCAGCGGCAGGCCGGCATGACTGTGGACACACCCCTTCGGCTTGCCGGTGCTGCCGGAGGTGTAGAGCAGCAGGCAGGGAGCGTCGGAGGCCATCGGCTCGGCCCGCCGCACCGGCTCGGCGACCGCACACTCCTCGTCCCACCAGTGGTCCCGGCCCGCAGCCATCGCCACGTCGGCCCCGAGCCTGCGCACGACGAGGACCGTCTCGAGGGTGTCCAGACCATCGACGGCGCGGTCGACGACGTCCTTGAGCCGGACCGGACGGCCCCGGCGGGGGAAGGCGTCGCACGTGACGAGCAGCGTGGCGCCCGAGTCGACCAGGCGTTCCCGCACCGCGTGCGCGCCGTACCCGCTGAACAGCGGCACCACGACGGCGCCGATCTTGGCGGCGGCGAGCACCGCCGCGGCGGCCTCGGGCACCATCGGCAGCAGCACGGCGACCACGTCACCGATTCCCACGCCGTGCGCTCGCATGGCGCCGGCCGCGGCGTCGATGCGTTCCTGCAGGTCGGCGTAGGTCAGCGTCCGGATCGCGCCGTCGTCGCCCTCCCACCGGAGAGCACAGGAACCGCCCCGGCCCCGGCGGACCCAGCGGTCGACCGAGTAGTCGGCCCAGTTGAGCCGACCGCCCGCGAAGAAGCGCGGGTGCTCGATTCCCCGGGACAGGTCGACGACCTCGTCGTAGGGGTGCATCCACGTGATGCCGACGTCCTGCTCCCCGGCCTCCCAGTACCAGGCCGGGGCCTGCGCGGCCCGCTCGGCGAGGGCGCGGGGATCGTTGATGCCGTACCGGGCCGCCATCCGGCCGGCGGGCGATGCGGCGAACGCTCCGGTCGGGGGCGACCAGGCCACGCCGAGTCCTGCGAGCGCGTCGATGGTCATCGGCACCGTCCTTGTCCGTCACCCGTCGGGGTGGGGGCGGGAGGGTTCAGTGTGCGGCGCTCCCGCTGGTAGCCGGGTTGTTCGGGCACACAAAGCCCCGGGCTCAGACACTGTGTCCCGCTCAGGTGCCAAGGACGAGAACGATCCGTAGCGTCGTTCGCCAGCGGGGAGGGACAGCCCCGATGCCGACACACCGAGAGCGGAGCCGGCCCCCATGGTGAATGTGATCCTGCAGCTCTACCCCCAGATCGCGGCGACCCGCGAGGAGCGCATCGAGCAGCGCCCGATCGGCCGCGACGCGCAGCGGTACCAGGAACTGATCCGCGACTTCCCGAAGATCATCACGGCCGCCGACGAGCTCGGGTTGTGGGGCGTGTCCTCCATCGAGCACCATTTCCACAGCGAGGGATACGAGGTCGGACCCAATCCGGGGCTCCTGAACGCCCACTGGGCCGCGCTCACGAAACGGATCCGCATCGGCCAGCTCGGCTACACGATGAGCGCGCAGAACCCCTTCCGCGTCGCGGAGGACATCGCGATCCTCGACCACCTCGCGGCAGGCCGTTCGTTCTGCGGGTTCGCCCGTGGTTACCAGTCCCGCTGGACCAACATCCTCGGCCAGCACCTCGGCACCCGGGCGACTCTGTCGCCCTCGGGCACCCCGGACCAGATGGCGCAGCTCGACGAGGCCGGCCGCGCGGCCCGCATCTCCGACGACCAGATCAACCGCGAGATCTTCGAGGAGAACGTCGAGCTGGTCCAGCAGGCGTGGAAGCAGGACAGCGTGGAGTGGAAGGGCCGCTGGCAGGTGCCCTTCCCCTACGAGGAGGGCGTCGACTGGAGCATGACCGCGACCCGCGAGCTGGGCGCCGAGGGTGAGATGGACGAGAACGGCAGGATCCGTCGCGTCAGCGTCGTCCCCAAGCCACTCACCCAGCCGCACCCGCCCGTCTTCGTGTCCAGCAACGCCAGCAAGGCGACCGTGGAGTACTGCGGTCCACGCGGCTTCATCCCGACCTACTTCTCCAAGATCGAGAGGGCCGCCGAGTTCGGCGGAGCCTACGTTGACGCGGCCGCCGCTGCCGGCCGGACCTACGCGCTCGGCCAGAACCAGGCCCTCGTCCGATGGGGCCAGATCGCCGCGACAGCGGACGAAGCGCGCCGGATGGTCGCCGAGTACGACGGAGACATCTTCCGCGACCTCTACGCGGGCACGACGCCGATGACGTTCGACCCGGCCGACCCGGTGGGCTCGGTCCTCAACTCCGGCCTGTGGGTCGTCGGCACCCCGGAGCAGGTCCGCGACGAGTACGTGCGGCTGTGGGAGCAGCTGCCGGCCGAGTACGTGGTGCTGATCTACCACTACGCCCAGCAGCCCGCCGAGAGTGTCATCCGGCAGCTCGAACTGTTCATGCAGCACGTCAAGCCCGCACTCGACGAGCTGACGGACTACGGGCAGGCCTGACATGGACGGCAACGGCGGGCGCACCGGGCCGTACACCGGGTTCAGCACCATCGAGCAGGCCCTGCAGGAGATCGCCGACGGCGGGATGGTCGTCGTCGTCGACGACGAGGACCGCGAGAACGAGGGCGACCTGGTCATGGCCGCCGAGCACGTCACACCGGCTGACGTCACTTTCATGGTGCGCTACACGTCCGGCGTCGTCTGCGTCGCGCTCACCGGCGAGCGTTGCGACGCACTCGACCTGCCGCTGATGGTCCCGACCAACACCGAGCACCAGCGCACCGCCTTCACCCACACCGTCGACCTCGCGGTCGGGACGTCGACGGGGATCTCGGCGGCGGACCGGTCCGCGACCATCGCCGCCCTCGCCGACGAGACGCTCACCGGTGCCGCCTTCAACCGTCCGGGGCACGTCTTCCCCCTGCGCGCGCGGGCCGGGGGTGTGCTCGAGCGCCGCGGACACACCGAGGCAGCGGTGGACCTGCCGCGGATGGCGGGTCTACGGCCCGCAGGGGTGTTGTGCGAGGTCGTGAACGACGACGGGACCATGGCCCGCCGCGGCGACCTGGCGCGCTTCGCGGCACGGCACGGCCTGCCGATGATCACGGTCGTCGATCTCGCCGCGTACCGCCGCCGCGGCGGCGGCCTCGTCGAACGCATCGCCGACGCGCGCGTCCCCACTCCGTGGGGGGAGTTCCGCTGCATCTGCTACCGCTCCCTGCTCGACGGCACGGAGCACGTCGCCTTCGCACTGGGCGACGTCTCCGCACCCGGGGAGCTGCTCGTCCGGGTCCACAGCGAGTGCCTGACCGGGGACATCTTCCGGTCGCTGCGGTGCGACTGCGGGCCGCAGCTCGAGACGGCGATGACGCGCGTCGCCGCCGCCGGCCGAGGCGTCGTCGTCTACCTGCGGGGCCACGAAGGCCGGGGGATCGGTCTTGGCCACAAGCTGCTGGCCTACGGGCTCCAGGACGCAGGCCGCGACACCGTGGACGCCAACATCGAGCTGGGCATGCCGGTCGACGGCCGCGAGTACGGCGTCGCTGCGCAGATCCTCGTCGACCTGGGCGCCAGGGCGCTCCGGCTGCTCACCAACAACCCCGACAAGTACGGCGGGCTCGAGGGCTACGGGCTCGAGGTCGTCGCGCGCGAGCCGTTGCAGATCGCGCCGAACCCCGAGAACCTCGTCTACATGCGCACCAAGAAGCGCCGACTCGGGCACCTGCTCGACGGCGTGGACGATGCCGCGGTACCCGCGGAGTTCCTGCAGGTCCGGGCCCAGCACTGAGGCCGTGCGCCAGTCGGTGTCATGAGTTGCGGTCTCTCGGGCGGTCGACCGTGGAGCGCTTCACCAAGCTCGTCGGGAACAGCTGCTCGCGGCCCGCACCGATGTCCTCGTTGTGATCGATGCGCTCGGCCAGCATGCGGGCGGCCGCCCGGGCCATCTCATCGAACGGCTGGCGCAGCGTGCTGAGCTGGAAGACCTCCCAGGCTGCCATGGGTATGTCGTCGAAGCCCAGTATCGACACGTCCTCGGGGATCCGGACGTCGAGCGAGCGGGCGGCATCGATGGCGCCGAACGCGACGATGTCGTTTCCGCAGATGATGGCCGTGGGCGGGTCTGGCAGGCGCAGCAGGCTGCGCGCATGCTGGTAGCCGCTCTGGTGCGAATAGGTGCCTTCCCGCACCAGCTCCGCATCGAGGGCGACGCCTTCGGCATCCAGCGCCTCTGTCAGTCCGGCCATCCGATCCCGGCTGGTCGAGGTGTTGGAGGGACCCCGGATCACCCCGATCCGGCGGTGCCCGAGCTTGAGCAGGTGCCGGCCGCCGACAAAGGCCCCTCCGTTGTTGTCGCTGATGACGCGGTCGACGTCCAGGCCATCGATGTATCGGTTCAACAGCACGAGCGGCAGGCCGCGCATCCGGAGCGTGTCCGCCAAGGCCGAGCGGAGCGTTGCCGTGGTGACGATGACGCCGTCGATCGACCGGTCGAGCAAGCGGTTGAGCGCGTCCTGACCGGTGGGGACGTCGGTGCGCTCGGCGAACAGCACGATGCGGTAGCCGAGGAGCTGCAACTCGTCGTGGATCAGATTGAGGAGGTGGGGGAAGAACGGGTTCGTGAGATCGGCGACCACGATCCCCACAGTGCGGGTGGACCGGGAGGCGAGGCTGCTCGCCAGGGAGTTCGGCACGTAGCTCAGGCGGCGTGCAGCCTCCTCGACCCGCCGCCGAGTCTGCTCCCGGACGCGCGGGTCACCGCGTAGGGCCCGCGAGACGGTCGATTGTGAGACGCCGGCCTCACGGGCCACGGTCCAGCTCGTGGTCGCCTCGACGCCCTGCGTCGGGCCGACCCGGCTCGGAGCCGGGGAGGGTTCTGCGGTCATCACGTCCGATCGTCACTACTCGCCGGCTGGCGGGTCATCCGTACGGCGCGCTCACTCCGATGGTGAGCCCGTCATCGCCGTGGCCCGCATCTGCTCGAGCCGAGCGAGCACGTCGGCCTGAAGCATCGCAACCGCGGCATCGGACTGCCGCCGCGGGCGGGGGAGGTCGATCGTGATGTCCTCGTAGATCCGGCCGCCGGGCTGCAGGACGATGATCCGATCGGACAGTTCCACGGCCTCGACGACGTCGTGGGTCACGAACACGACCGTCTTCCTGGACTGCGCCCAGATCTCCTGGAGCTCAGCGCGCAGTCCGCGAGCGGTGATGGCGTCCAGGTGGCTGAACGGTTCGTCCATGATGAGCAGGTCGGGCTCCACCGCGAACGCGCGGGCGATGCCCACGCGCTGCTGCATGCCGCCCGAGAGCTGCACGGGGAAGTAGTCGCTGTGCTCGGCCAGACCCACCATGTCAAGGTAGCGCTCGACCCGCTTCGTCGTCGCGTCGTCCGTGGAGTCCTGGACGTACAGCATGTTCTTCTGCACCGTGCGCCAGGGGAGCAGCCGCGGGTCCTGGAAGACGTAGCCCATGCGGGCCGGTGCACCGCTGTCGCTCGTGACCGAGATCTCGCCGGAGGTGTGGTCCTCGACCCCCGAGATGATGTTGAGCAGGGTGCTCTTCCCGCACCCCGACGGGCCGACGATCGAGACGAAAACCTGACCCCGGACGTCGAAGGAGATGTGGTCCAGCACGCGGTTTGCGCGCGCGGTGCCCGCGCCGAAGGTCTTGCAGAGGTTGTTCACCGTCAGGACGGCCATGTCGTGGTTGCCCTTCTGTCAGGAGGTCGTGTCCCTCCACCGGAACGCGTGCTGCGCAGCCCGGTTGAAGACAAGGCGGTCGAGGATGATGATCACGCCGACGAACAGCACGACCCAGGCGGCGAAGCCGGGGTACTGGTTGGCGTCATACCAGTAGCGGGCGCGGTGGCCTGCACCGCCCGACCCGCCGAACCACTCGGCGAGCAGCACGCCGTTCCAGCCCATGATGACGGCGAACCGCACGCCTGCCATGACATAGCCGGCGACCGCGGGCAGGTCGAGGTGTCGGACGCGCCGCCCAAGCGGCACGCCATACGACGACGACATGTCCCGCAGATCCCGGGACACCCCCTGCACGCCCTGCGCGACGTTGAGGATGACGAACGGGAGCGCGGTGAGGAAGGTCGTCACGATCGGCGACGTGTGCCCGAACCCGAACCACATCACCGTGAGGAATGCCCAGATGATCGCCGGGATCGAGAGGCCGACGATGACGGGACTCTCGAAGAAGGCCCGGGAGAGCTGGGAAAGCCCCATCACGACGCCGACGACGACGCCCACTGCGGTGGCGAGGAGTACCCCGGCTGCGAACCGGTACATCGTGTCTCCGAAGTTGCCGAACACCTCTTGACGGCTGAGCTCCTCGACAAGCGCCGCCACGACCTCGACCGGGCCGGGCACCCGCTCGAAGACCGCCGACAGCAGGATCCAGAAGAGCAGCGCGGCCGCGTAGAACGTGATGCGGGCGGCCCGGTCCGACGTGAGCGTGCGCCGCCAGGATGGCGTCGCGCTCTCGATCTCGCTGGCGGAACGGCGGCGGACCGTCGTGCTGTCGCTCATCTGAGGGTCACCCTCTCCTCGGGCCGCCACGCGAGCAGCCGGTTCTCCAGCTTCCGCAGCCCCAGGCGCTCGATGACGAGCATGAAGGCGATGAACAGCAGCATCCAGGCGAGCACCCCGGTGATGGAGAACAGCTGGTACTGGCTGCGAATCTGGAAGCCGACGCCGTTGCTGCCGCCGAAGACCTCGGTCAGGGCCTCTACCTTCCAGGCGACCGCGAACGACATCCGGACGGCCGCGAAGACGAACGGAACGATCGCCGGGACGAACACCTCACGACGAATCTGGCGGGGCGAGCGTCCGAAGGCCTCACTCATCTTGACGAGCGACTGGTCGGTCCCGCGAATGCCCTCCGCCACGTTGATCGCGATGTAGGGCGCCGAGACCAACGCAACGGCGAGGACCGGTCCCAGGTCGGAGATGCCGAAGATGATGAGCGACATGACCGCGTAGACGAGCGCGGGGATCGTGCCCGCCACTGTGACGCCGTCGTGGAAGAAGGCCCGCCAGTAGTCGTAGCGTCCCATGAGGTAGCCGACCGGGGCGCCGAACACAGCGGCCACACCGAAGCCGGCGAGCGTCTTGCTCACGCTGGCGAGGAAGTCCTCGAAGAAGTCGCCGCTCTCGACTATCGACCACATCTCCTCGCCGACCTCGGCGGGCGGCGGAAGGACGTCGGAAAAGACGTACGCGGAGGCGAGCTGCCACGCGGCCAGCATCGCCACCCAGCCGGCTGCCAGCATCCCCAACCTGCGCCACCTGCGTCGGGTAGCGGCCCGGCGGGCGAGGTGCTCGCCTTGCTGCCACGTGACCGCGGGCCCGGGCGACGAGCTCTCGAGGGTGGACGGTTCGGACACGGTGCACCTCCCTTCGTCGGCGCTGTGGGATCAGGACGGACGGTGGGATCAGGAAGCGATGGGGCCCGACTCGACGATGGTGAAGCTCGTCGGCGGCGCGTCCTCGTCCATGAAGCCGGTCTCCTTCATGAGGTCGAACAGCCGCGTCTCCTCTGCGACCCACTCCTGGTCGAGCTGCGCCGTCGGGGCGAACCAGTCGTAGCGGGTGTCCAACCAGTCCCTGAGGAAGGCTGCCTCCTCCTCGCTGCGCACAGCGAAGTCCTCCGGATAGGCCGCGATGATCTCGTCACGGTGTTCTTGCCACTTCGTGATGCCGCGATCCCACAGGGCGATGAGGAACTGGGCTTCCTCGGGGTTCTTCTCCACCCACGCCTTGCGGGCGACGAAGACGTTCGTCTGCGGGTGAGTCGTCGCCGCCTTGTCCACGGCGAAGTGCTCGGCGTACATCTGCGCCGCGGACATGCCGTCGTAGACCGGGCGCACCGCACCGCTCATGAGGTCCGGGATGGCGAAGTCGGGGAGGCACAGGCAGGCGTCCGCGTCGCCGCGCGCGACGAGGCTCGAGAGGTTCTGGACGTCGGTCACGATGAGCTCGTAGTCGCCGCCGCCAGCACGCAGGTCGGTGCCGCAGAACTTCTGGGCGTACATGCCCCAGATCAGGGTGATGGACACCGCCGTGTAGGTGGCGATCTTCTTGCCCTCGAGGTCGCAGAGGTTCTGCGCCGGGCTGTTCGCGCCGACAGCGAGGACGCTGCGGTCGCCGTTGTACCTGCCGAAGATCGTCGCCGGGTCCCCGGTCGCCTCTTCCAGGTCGGGGACCTCGTAGGTCGCCGCGGAGATGACGTCCGCGTGACCCCCGGCGTAGACACCGAACTCATCCCAGGAGGAGGAGGTAATGACCTGCATCCCCGCCTGCTGCTCCATCTCCTGTTTGATGCCTTCGCTCTCGAGCCACTTCCAGACCGGGTCCGGGGCCATGACCATCCGCACGGTTCCATTGGCGTCCGCGACCTCGGTCGCCTCGTCGGCGCCGGATCCCGATCCGCACGCCGCGCCGAAGAGGGAGACCAAGGCGACCAGTGCGAACCACCTCAGCCGGACTGCCCGGCTGCCTGTAGAAAGCTTGCCCATCTCGTTCGACCTCTCCTGGTCCGACGCGACGCTGCGTCCTGCGTGATGGATGTGGGTCGTGAGGGGACCGATGCGATGTCGGGCCGTGGAGGTCGAGCACCTGGTGCGCACATGATCAATGTGACCTGGGTCGCACCCTCCTGGATGACTGTGCCTGCCGCGCTATGCATTCGTCAAGCACGAACCCCGAGCAAGCAGGAACGAGAGACTGGCGGTCAGGTGCGGCGACGCGCAGGAACGTGATCGGGCTACTGCTGCGCGTGTGCTTGCTGACCTCGGAAGTTCGCGCCGTGCTCGAGTCTCGAAGTTCTCAGCTGAGCAGCACTGGCCGGCATGGCCCTTGACATGACTGCGGATGCATCCAACGATGCGGATCAGCGCACACCTCGCCCGGAGGCGGGCGGAGGAGACAACCTGCTCTCCCTGGACGGCGAGCCCCGCCAACGGGCGACGCCTGACATCGAACGCCCCGAGAGGACACGGAGATGAGCCGCTCACACGGTCGCACGGTGGACATCCACGCCCACGTCTTCACACCCGCCTGCCAGGAGCTCGTTGCGGGGTTGATGTCACCCGAGTACGAACCGTTCTCCTACTGGGCAGGCGCCGAAACCAACGAGTACCAGGCCGGCCACATGGCCGACATCCTCCCGAAGGCGACAGATCCGGCGGTGCGCATCGCGGACATGGACGCCATGGGAGTGGACGTGCAGGCCATCTCCGTCGCGCCGCCGCAGTACTACTACTGGACGGACGTGAAGCTCGGCCGGAAGCTGGCACGGATGCAAAACGAGAACCTGGCATCCATCGTCCACGACCATCCCGACCGGTTCGTCGGCCTGGCTACCGTTCCGATGCAGGACGTGTCCTCCGCGGTCGCGGAGCTCGAGTACTGCATCCGCGATCTGGACTTCCGCGGCGTCGAGATCAACACGAACATCTTCGGGCTCGACCTCGACGACCCGCGCTACCGGCCGTTCTTCGCAAAGGCCGAGGAGCTCGACGTGGTCGTGCTGCTGCACCCGAACGGCTTCACACACGGGGAGCGGCTGCAGCGGTACTACATGACCAACGTCGTCGGGAACCCGCTCGACACCACCGTGGCCGTCAACCGGATCATTCACGGGGGAGTGCTCGAGGAGCACCCCGCGCTGAAGATGTGTCTGGTGCACGGCGGCGGCTTCCTGCCCTTCTACTCCTCCCGGATGGACCACTCCTACGAAGTCCGTCCGGAAGGCCGCCACCACATCTCGCGTCCGCCGAGCACCTACCTCAAGCAGCTGTACGTCGACTGCCTGGTCTTCGATCCGGTGCACCTGGAGTTCCTGATCCAGCAGATGGGGGCCGACCGCGTCGTCGTGGGCACTGACTACCCCTTCGACATGGGGCACTACGACCCGCTCGGCCAGATCGACGGCGTCCCCGGCTTGAGCGACGAGGAGAAGGAGCTCATCCGCAGCACGACGGCAGCACGACTGCTCAACCTCAAGGCCTGACGCCTGGCGATTCTGCTTCGAGAGGGGGCTCGTTGATTCACGCGGCGATCGTCGGACTGGGGTGGTGGGGGCAGAAGATCGCCCGCGAGCTGAGCGCGAGTGACCGGATCCGGCCGGTGCTCGGCGTCGACCCCCAGCCGGCCGGGCGGGAGTGGGCGCACGACGCGGGCATGGCTGTGGCGGCGAGCCTGCAGGAGGCGCTGGACGATCCACGGATCGACGCGGTCGTCCTCTGCTCGCCCCATCGCTTCCATGCCGAACAGATCGTCGCCGCAGCAGAGGCGGGCAAACACGTCTTCTGCGAGAAGCCCTTCTGCGCGACATCGGCGGAGGCGGACGTCGCGATCACCGCCGTCGAGGCGGCAGGCGTGCAACTGGGTATCGGGCACGAACGCCGCTTCGAACCCGCGGTCATGGAGCTACAGGAGCGCTGCCGATCAGGTGATCTCGGGACGGCGCTGGTGTTCGAGGGCAACTTCAGTCAGGACAACTTCTTGGCGCTACCTGCGGACAACTGGCGGTTGTCGAGCGTCGAGGCGCCTGTCGGCCCGCTCTCTGCCACCGGTATCCACCTGGTCGACCTGGCCATCAGTGTCCTCGGCGAACCGAGCGAGGTGTGGGCACGGCTGAGCACCCGCGCCACGTCCTTCCGGAACGGCGACACCCTTTCCGTCACGCTCGCTTTCACGAGCGGAGCGACGGCGACGATCACGGCGATTCTCACGACACCGTTCATCGGCCGGGTGTGCGTGCTCGGATCCGAGGGGTGGATGGAGATCCGCGACCGCAGCCACCCGGAGAGCTCAGCCGGTTGGGATGTCACCGTGGCGCACCGCGGCGGCGTGAAGGACGAGCGGTTCGTCCCGCCGACGGCGGCCGTCCGCGACAATCTCGAACACTTCGCCGATGCGGTCGAGGGCGTCGCCGCCTATCCGGTCACGAGCGCGGAGATCCGCGCCGATGTCCGGGCGTTCGAGGCCATCACCCGTTCCGCACTGAGTGGCGCGGTCGAAGCGGTGCGGTGATCGGCCGGCACCCGCTGGCGCGGACCCGGCGGCCGGTGGGCTGATCGCCGAACGGCGGCGACCTACAGCAGCCCGTTCGCGTGCGCCTCCTCGATGACGGCCAGGGTCGAGCGCAGGTGCTGCACGGTCAACCCGATCGCGGCTTCGCGATCCCGCCGCCGGTAGATGTCCAGCAGCTCGTGGTGTTCCTCGTTGGCCTCGGCGACCTGGCGTGGGCGGGCGTCCAACGAGACGGCGACGTACCCCGCGGCGCTGTCGCGCAGTCCGGCCAGGATCTGGGACAGCCTGCTCTTCGCGTCGACCTCGCTGAACGCCGCGTGGAACTCCCGGTTGAGGTTCACCCAGATCGACATGTCGTTCTCGGTCGCCATCCGCCCGGCGAGCTCCTCGGCCCGCGTGAGTTGCTCCTCGCTGATCCGCTCGACGACCCGCGCGACCATGAGTGGTTCGAGGGTCATCCGCAGCTCGTAGATCTCCCGGACCTCGTCGATGTCCAGCCGGCGGACGATGGCGCCGCGGTGGGCGTCGAGCAGCACCAGCCCCTCGGCGGCCAGGTCGCGCAACGCCTCCCGCACCGGGGTGGTGCTCACGCCCAGCTGCCGGGCGAGGTCGGATTGCACGAGACGGGCTCCCGCGGGGAGCGTGCGGTCGAGGATGGCTGCGCGCAGGGTGGCGCGCACGTGCTCGTAGGCGGTGCGTGTGCGCGCTGGTGCGGCGAGTCGACCGATCGGCACGTGAACCTCTTGACGTCGTGTGGGGCGATCTGTGTGCGGCATCCGGCCCTCGAATCTAATCGGGTGGCCCGCCCGGCGCCCCGCCCCGGCGGGCGAACTCGTCGCGCACGCGCTCGGTGGACGCGCCGGTCGCGAGTAGTGACCACAGCAGCACCCGCGCCTTGAGAGGGTCGAGCCACCCGGCCGGCACCGCCCCGCGCGCGGCCAGGTCGCTCTCCGAGCCATCGAAGGCGTAGGTCGTGCTCAGCGTCGATCCTGCTCCGGTTCGCGTCGCGAATACGACCATCATCGTGGCGCAGGCCTCCTCGATGACGTCCGCCGTGGCGGCGGAGACATGGCCGGCGCCGAACGCCGCCACGACGGCACCGTGGTAGCCGTCTGCACGAGCGAGCCGCAGTAGCCCCCCGTCGTCGCCGAGGCAGGCGTCGATCATCGCCACGCGCGGACTGTCCCGGCGGCCGGGCGTGTGCAGGTGGGGCCAGCGGGAGGGGCGGTTCCCCCGGACGAGCATGCCCTCGCGCAGCACCGCAAGCGGCCCGAAGACCGGCGAGGTGAACGCCGCGGGATCGGAGGCGTGGGCCTTGCGCACGCGCGCCGCAGCGTGCACCTCGTCGTTCATCACCACCAGCACACCCAGCGATCGGCACTGGACCGCGGCCGCGGCCCGCACCGCCGCCAGGAGGTTGGCGGGACCGTCCGCTCCCGGTGCGCCGGGGGTGCGCATCGCAGCGGTGACGACCAGCGGCTCGGGGTGGCGCCAGTGCAGGTCCAGCAGGTAGGAGGTCTCCTCGAGGGTGTCGGTGCCCTGGATCAGGACGACGCCGGCCGCCCCGCCCGCGACGGCCTCCTCGGCCCAGGCCAGCGCGGCCAGAACGTGCCCGAAGGACAGCGACGCGCTCGGGAGTGAGGCGAGCGTCGTGGCCTCCAGCGTGGCCACCCGATCCAGGTCGGGCACGGCCGCGATCAGATCCTCGGCGCCCAGGGTCGGTACGACGCTAGCCCGGTCTCCTCCCGTGGTGGTCGTGGTGGTCGTGGTGGTCGTGGTGGTCGTGGTGGTCATCGTGATGGTCCCCCCGAGGGAGGCGACGGCAATGTCGGGCAGCGTCATCTCGTCTCCTTGCACCGTGCATCGTCGATTTTATAGGATGTGTGTCAGCAACGGAACCGGGAGTCGAAGGAGATGAACGGCATGAGCGAGCAGCCACCGGCGGCGGCGCGGGCTGCGCCCGGCTCAGGCCTCCCTCGGTTGACGCGAGCGGTCGCGATCACCACGCTCGTCGTCCTGGGGCTGTCCTACGTGCTCAATGCGATGGACCGGCAGGTGTTCCCGGTGCTCCTGCCGGCCATCCGCGACGACCTGGGCTTCACGCTCGGGCAGGGTGGGTTGCTCGCGACGATCTTCACCCTCGGCATCGGGGTGGCTGGCCTGCCCACCGGCTACCTTCTGGATCGCATCTCCCGCCGCGCGGTCATGGTGGTCGGCATCCTGATCTTCTCTGCCTTCACGGCGCTGACCGCCCTCGCCGTCGGCTACGCGGACATGTTCGTGTACCGGGCACTCTCCGGCGTCGGTGAGGCCATGCAGAATGCGGCGCTGTTCTCGGCTGTCGGCGCCTATTTCTTCGCCAGCCGCGCGCTCGCGCTGGGCAGCCTGAACTTTGCCTACGGTGTAGGCAGCTTCCTGGGGCCGCTGCTCGGAGCGCATCTCGCGACGACGTTCGGCGACTGGCGCGTGCCCTTCTACGTCTACGGTGGCGCGGGTTTCGTCGTTGTGCTGGTGATCGGGACGCTCGTGAGCAAGCGGTTCACCGAGCAGGTCGAGAACCCGGCCTCGCACCGCGGACCGGCGAGTCTCGACCACGTCCCGGCGCAGCTCTACAACCGCAATCTGCTGCTGCTCGCGGTGGTGGCGGTGGTCGTCGGGGTCGCGATGTACGGCTACATCGGCCTCTACCCGACGTTCCTGCAGGAGGAGCTCGGCTTCACCCAGGGCGACGCGGGCCTGGCGGCGAGCATGTTCGGCATCGGCGCCCTCGTGGGCCTGCCGGCCGGATGGCTGGGCGACCGGTTCAACCAGCGCACGATCATGATCGTTGCCTTGCTGGTGGGGTCCGTCGTCGGCTACCTGCTCTTCAACGGGCCCACCACGCTCGGTCCACAAGTGGCCCTGTCGTTCGCCGAGGGGGCCGTCGCGAGCGGCTTCCTGTTCGTCAACATCTACTCGTCCATGCAGCGGGCGGTCCGGCCCACGATGGTCGGGCGCGCGTCCGGGCTCTACGTCGCGAGCTTCTACATCCCTGCGGCGGTCGCCGGATACCTCTTCTCGGCGCTCGTCGACGGCACGGGTTGGGGCGGAGCCGCACTCTGGCAGCTCACCGTTCTCCCGCTCGTCGGGGTGGCCGTGCTGCTCTTCGTCGACGTCAGCCGGTTCTCCAACGCCCGCGTCTCCGCCCACCACTGATCGCTCACCGACCGTGCTGCCCACCGACCGCGAGGAGATCGAGCGCGTGAACGGCACCATCCACCAGAAGCCCGGCCCTCGCCGCTGGCACGAGCAGCGCTGGGTCATCGACTCCGTGCTCCGCACCGACGGCCTGGAGTGGGACCAGCCCCGCGTCGCCTACACCCTGCGGCCGATGGGCGTGGACGGCACTCCCGACTTCACCGTGGCCCGGTCCCGCATCACGAAGTTCGCCGACATCACACCCGTGTTCACCGAGCTGGCGCAGCTGCGCGAGCGCAAGGCGGTGGCCGCAGAGGCCGAGGGGCACGCCGTCACGGCCCGAGAGCACTTCTTCCACGCGGCACTGCTGTACGCCACGGCCGAGTGGCCGATCTGGGAGGACAGCGCCACGCTCGTCGATCTCGACGACCGCAAGAACTCCTGCTACGGCTGCTATGCCCGCCTCGCCGACCACCATGTCGAGCGGGTCGAGATCCCGTTCGGCGACGGGTACGTCCCCGCCTGGTTCCATCTGCCCGTCGGGTACACCGAAGGGCCGTTGCCCACCGTGATCGCCTGCGGGGGGATGGACGCGCCCAAGGAGCTCAACGTCAACCTGTACGGCGACAAGCTGCTGCAGCGCGGCTTCGCGGTGCTCTCCTTCGACGGTCCCGGCCAGGGGGAGGCGCCGATCCGTGGCGTGCACTTCACGCCGACGGCATGGGTCGACGCCGGCGAGGCCGTGATGCGCTGGTGCCGTTCGCGCGCGGAGGTCGACAGCTCCCGGATCGTCGGCTTCGGCCTGTCCTTCGGCTCGTACTGGATGTCCCAGATCGCGGCGACCCAGCCCGAGCTGCGCGGCTGCGTGGTCGGACTGGTCTGCCACGAGCCGGGCGGCCACATGATCTTCGAGATGGCGTCGCCGAGCTTCAAGGCGCGCTACATGTGGATGTCTGGCCTTGAGCACGACGAGGAGGCCTTCGACCGGATGGCGCAGGAGATCGACCTGCGCCCGCTGATGGCCGGCATGACGGTGCCGTGGCTGGTGGTGGCCGGTGACGAGGACGAGCTGTCGCCGATGCAGCACAGCTACGACCTCGCCCGGGAGTGCGCGAGCCCGTCGCCCATGCTCGTCTACCAGCAGGGCCGACACGCGCTGTCGCTGCCGACCCCGTCGGTGGCGCTCGGGCCGAACTGGCTGACCTACGCGGGGGACTGGTTGCTGGCGCGGGTCGCCGGCGTCCCCGCCGAGGACTACGTGGACCACGTGCTGCCCACCGGCGCGATCGAGCGCCGCCCGCACCCGAAGGAGCAGGGCCGATGAACACCCTCCCGGTCCTCCGAGACCGGCGCCCGGCCGTCGTCACGATCGACATGCACCGGGGCCACCTCGACCCGGCCGTCGCCACGATGCCACTCCCGGCGGAGACCGCCGCGCGGGTCACCGCGGCACACGCGGAGCTGCTGGCCGCTGCCCGCTCGCGCCGCATCCCGGTCGTCCACGTCGTCACCGGGTACCGGTCCGTCGAGGAGATCGCGTCCAACCCGTGGTGGTCTGCCGTCGCCGGATCCGACGCCAGCCGCGCGAACGTGCTGCACCACCAGTTGCCCGGCAGCCCCGGCCTCGAGCTGATGCCCGCGGTCCACGAGCCGGGATACGACCTGCTCGTCACGGGCAAGAAGCGCTACGACTGCTTCGCCGCGACGGACCTGGAACACGCGCTGCGCTCGCGGAACGTGGACACGCTGCTGCTGACCGGCGTCAACACGAACAGCTGCGTGCTGGCCACCGCCATCTCCGGGAACACGAAGGACTTCAGTGTCGTCGTGGTGGAGGACTGCGTCGACACGATGGACCCCGTGCTGCACGACGCGGCCCTGTCGGTGCTGCGGCAGGCGTTCGCGTGGGTCGCCCCGAGCGAGGAGATCGTGGCCGCGCTGTGAACGCTCGCTTGCATCTGCCGGGCCACGTCCTCGCCACCGTGGCGCACGGCAACGCGGAACGGCGCTTCGTGGCGAACGGAGTCCCGGGATGACCGAGAAGCTGCTGCTGCACATCGGTGGGCAGGACGTGCCCGCTGCCGATGGTCGTACGTTCGTCGTGCACAACCCGGCGACGGGCGAGCCCCTCCTCGATGTCGCCCACGCCGGCCGGTCCGACGTCGACGACGCCGTGGCCGTCGCACGGGCCGCCTTCGACGACGGCCGCTGGCGCTCGGTTCGGCCACGGGACCGGGCTCGGATCCTCAACCGCGCTGCGGATCGGCTGGCCGAGCGCGTCGACGACTGGGCGCGGTGGGAGACGCTCCAGATCGGACGGACGCTTCGCGAGATGCGGGCCCAGCTTGCGCGGCTGCCCGAGTGGCTGGAGTACTTCGGTGCCGTCGCCCAGACCGCGGAGGGCACCGTCCCGGAGTTCGGCGAGGGGTACCTGAACGTCGTGCGCCGCGTGCCGCTCGGCGTCGCCGGGCTCATCACGCCGTGGAACCACCCGCTGCTGATCACCATGAAGAAGCTGTCGGCGGCGTTGGCGGCCGGTAACAGCCTCGTGATCAAGCCCAGCGAGCTCGGCCCGGCAGTGCCGCACCGGCTCGCGATGCTGCTCGAGGAGGCCGGGGTGCCACCCGGCGTGGTCAACGTCGTCACCGGGTTCGGCGCCACCACGGGCCGGGCCCTGTCCGAGCACCCCGGCCTGGGCAAGCTCGACGTCACCGGTGGCACGGAGACCGGCCGCGTGATCGCGGCCAACGCGGGCCACGCGCTGATCCCGGTGACCGCGGAGCTCGGTGGCAAGGCGCCGGTCCTCGTGTTCGACGATGCCGACGTCGACCAGGCGGTGGCGGGCGCCCTGTTCGCCGCCTTCATCGCCTCCGGCCAGACGTGCGTGCAGGGCGCTCGCGTTCTGGTGCAGCGGGGCAGCTACGACGCGGTCGTCGAGCGGCTGGCCGCCCGTACCCGCGAACTGCGGTTGGGTGACCCGCTCGACCTGCAGACCCAGGCAGGCCCGCTGGTGTCCGCCGCGCAGCGGGACAAGGTCGCCGCCGCGGTCGACCGGGCCGTTCGGCAGGGGGCCACGGTGCTTTGCGGGGGCCGCGTACCTGGAGGTGAGGCCCTGCAGCGCGGATGGTTCTACGAGCCGACAATCCTCACCGACGTCGCGCACGACCACGACCTGTGGCGCGAGGAGGTGTTCGGCCCCGTCACGCTCGTGGCGCCCTTCGACGACGAGGCCGACGCCATCGCGCAGGCCAACGACTCGCCCTTCGGGCTCGCCGCCTCGGTGTGGACACGCGATGTCGGGCGCGCACTGCGGGTCTGCGACCAGCTCGACGTCGGCATCGTCTGGGTCAACGACCATCACCGCATCGACCCGGCGTCGCCGTGGGGCGGCGCCAAGGACAGCGGCCTCGGCTCCGAGAACGGGCTCGAGGCCTACCACGCCTACACCCGCCCGAAGAGCGTCGTCGTGAACACGGGCGCGGACCGATTCGACTGGTACGCCACCACCGGCGACCTGCGCTACTCCTGACCCGCCCCCTGAGAGGAGCTCCATGCCGGACGTCGACCTCGTGATCCGCGACGCCACCGTCGTCAGCCCGGACGGAACGCGCCGGGCGCATGTCGCCGTCGCCGGCGGCGTGATCGTCTCGGTCGGCCCGGAGCGACCTCCCGCGACCGAGACCGTGGACGCCGCAGGTCTCCTGCTGCTGCCGGGGGGCGTGGACACGCACGTGCACCTGATGGACCCGGGCAGCACGGAGCGGGAGGACTTCCCCACCGGCACCGCTGCCGCGGCCGCGGCCGGCGTCACCACGATCGTCGAGCATTCCCACGGGCAGCCAGTGCGCACCGTGGCCGACCTCGAGGCGAAGATCGACTACCTTCGCGGGCGGTCGCACGTCGACTTCGGGCTCGCCGCTCACGCCTGGCCGGGGAAGGCCGACGCCGTCGCACCGCTGTGGGCCGCGGGGGTCGCGTTCTTCAAGGTGTTCACGTGCACAACCCACGGCGTCGCGGGGCACGACGCCGCCGCTCTCAGGACGCACCTGCAGTCCACCGCCCGTGTCGGCGGCGTCAGCCTGATGCACTGTGAGGACGAGTCGCTCACCGCGGCGGCCGAGGAGGTGCTGCGCTCCCAGGGCCGTGACGACAACGGCATCCTGCTCGACTGGCGCGACCGTGACGCTGAACTCGTCGCCACCGCGGTCGCAACGTTGCTCGTGCGCAGGGCGGCCGCGCGGGCCACCATCGCGCACGTCAGCAACCCGGAAGCGGCGGAGTACGTAACAGGTGAGCGGCGCCGCGGGGCGCAGCTGGCCGTCGAGTCCTGCCCGCAGTACTTCCTCCTGCGGGAGGACGATGTGCACGAGCACGGCCCGCTGCGCAAGTTCACCCCGCCTGCCAGGGCGCGGATCGACGACGACGAGCACCAGATGTGGCGCCTGCTGCGAGCAGGCACCCTGACACACATCTCCAGCGACCACGCCCCGTCCACTCTGGAGCAGAAGCGCGCCGGCGACATCTGGAACGTGCACTTCGGGCTTCCTGGGCTGGACAGCACCTTTGCGCTGCTCCTGGATGCTGCCGCAAGGGGGCACCTGTCCTACTCCGACGTCGCACGCGTCTACGCCGAGGCTCCGGCGCGTGCGTACGGGATGTGGCCGCGCAAGGGGAGCCTGTTACCTGGGGCGGACGCCGATATCGTCCTGGTCGACCCCACAGTTCGGCGCACCCTGCGAAACGACGACGTCTTGTCGAAGGCGGGATGGACTCCCTACGACGGCCGTGCGGTGACTGGCAAGGTGGTACGTACGTATTTGAGGGGCGAGTGTGTCGCTGTGGACGGTGCGGCGGTGGGCGATCACGACGGCCGGTTCCGCCCCGGCGCCGGAGCGAGCTCCGCATATCCGAGCACGCTGACCGCAAGGCCCTGAGGGGATCCTGGTCGGTCCCCAGGACAACAATGCTGGCAGCTGGTGTAAAGCCCGTTCACTCCACGGGAGGTTCAGCCCCACCCGCCGCAGCGAGTCCTCCACATCACCTGGCGACACGGCGGAGCACGAACTGGCAGAACAGCCGCTCGTCGGGATCGTCAAGGTCGAGCCCGGACAGCTCCTCGATGCGCTTCATCCGGTAGCGGAGGGTCGTGTGATGAAGGCCCAGTCGTTCCGCGCTGGCGGCGACGTTCCCGGAATCCCGGAGGTAAGTGGCGAGCGTCGCCAGATAATCGGTGCCTCGACGATCGTCGTGCCGCACGATCCGGTCGAGCTTGTAGTAGTTCAGCGGGTCGAGCTCGTCCGCCGTCTCGCCGAGTGCGTCGAGAACGACGAGG
Source organism: Pseudonocardia sp. MH-G8 (assembly GCF_002262885.1). Taxonomy (GTDB): domain Bacteria; phylum Actinomycetota; class Actinomycetes; order Mycobacteriales; family Pseudonocardiaceae; genus Pseudonocardia. The sequence goes on from NZ_NKYF01000027.1 coordinate 107,179, forward strand.
GGGAAGGCGTCGCGGTAGTGCAGGATCCTCTGCACCGGATCCGCGCGCTGCCGTTGCAGAGCGGTCACGGCGTCGCACCGGCTGCGCAGCGTGGCGATCGACGCGGCGTCGGGGAGCGGTCCCGCGACGCTGACCGCGACGTCGACCTGCTGGTGCTGCTGCAGGTAGCCGGCCAGCCTCGTGGCGAGCGCCATGATCTGAGCCCGGTCCCGCTCGCCGTCGAGGGCGATGAGGGTGTACACGGTCGAGGAGACCGCAGCGGTCGCCGTCCGCCACGCGTACGACAGGCAGTACAGATCGACGGACTCGACGATGCGGGTTGTGGTGCGGCCAGCCGCATCGCCGGCGGACGCCCGCAGCGCCAGCAGGGCGAAGCCGTGGCACGACGTCATCTCCAGGTCGTCGAGCTCGTCTCCGAGCGGCCGGCCGGGTTCGAGGAGGCGGCGTAGCTTGCGGTGCTGGTCTGCGCGTCGGTCGCGGGTCTCCTCCTGGTGATGGAGGAAGTGGGGGACGGCGATCCGCGCGGCGCGGTCGAGCCGCTCGACAACGTCGCCGGACAGTGACGTGCTGCCCTCGGCGAGCCACATGATGCCGAGCGGCCGGTTGCCGTCCCAGATGGACTTCAGTAGCCGCCGTCGCGCGTTGAGTGGGCCGTTGGTGATGTCGACCGTCCGGTCCGACGTCAGCAGCGTCTCGAGAGCGCCCTCCCGTTCGAGATGGGCACGCCAGACCTCGGGCATCCGGCCGCCGAGGATCGCGGTGTCACGTCCCGTGTCCACCGCGGCGTCCTTCGTCGAGAACGCCAGCACGCGGAAGTCGACGTCCTCGAGGGTGACGGGCCCGCCGAGCATCTCCCCGAGGGCCTCGGCGAAGCCCTTGAGGTCGCCGCGGGGGATCGTCCCGATCAACTCACCCTCGAGCGGCTCCGTGCGGTGGGTCGCGGCCCGTACGGCGTCGGCCACCTGTAACCAACCGGCCCCGCGTCGGCGCCGGTGGACCGTGAGGCCGCGCTCCACGAGGCCCCCGACCAGCGACGGCGGCGGCTCGGGGGCGTCGAGCACCACCCCGATGCAGCCGCACGCGATCTCCTTGTCGGCGAGGTCCAGGATCTCGTCGGGCCGGGAGACCGGCAGGGTCATCAACACGACCACGCCGTCCTGCTGCGGCGTCGAGGTGTCCGTGGCGTCGGCGATCCGGATGTCGGACACCGCGTGCGCACCGTGTATGCCGGTCGCGACGAGCGACAGCACGCGGGGCTGGCAGAAGTCGGCGAGGCCCCCGACCGTGGGGCGTTCCCGTGGAGGAGTAGCGCTCATCCGGTTGCCTCACGTCCGTCCCCGTGGCAGGCGACGGCTCTACTTGATCGCCTGCGGGTTCGCGGGAGAACCTACCGCGCCGGGCACCGTCAGCGACGGCGGACAGACCAGGAAGAACTCGTAGCGGCCGTCGGCCGCGCAGTCGCGGGCGAGCTCGTCCATGTCCCAGATCTCCCCGACGAACATGCCCATCGACACGATCAGGATCAGGTGCAGCGGCTGGAAGGTCCCGGCGAGCTCGTTCGGGCGAACCTCGAGCCCCCACGTGTCGGAGGCGACGGCCGCCACCTCCCGCTCCGCCAGCCACGGCGTGGCGTCGATCGACAGGCCGGGTGCGTCGCCGGCCGAGTATCCGGCCCAACCCGGTTCCTCGCGCCGTGCCTGCATGTCGCCGGTCCGGATGAGGACAATGTCACCGGTGCCGACCGTGACGCCCAGCTTGTCGGCGGCACCCTCCAGGTCGGCCGCCCGGATCGCGTGGCCCGGTTCGAGGTGGTCGACGCCGAGGTAGGCCGGCATGTCGAGCAGGACGCCCCGCGAGGCAAGCGTGGGAACGTTCTCGATGCCGCCCTTCTCCGCGCCTGAGCTGGACACGGCGGCCGCACTGAACCCGTTGTACATGGATCCGTTGCGGAAGATGTGGGCGAGTGCGTCCCACTGGGTCCCGCCCTGCAGGAAGAGGAACAGGCTGTCGTCTGCGAAGCCCCAGCCGAGCGGGTCCTTCGAGTAGGTCTGCGTCGCCGACACGTGGTCGGTCCCGGTGGCCACCATCTGGTGTACGGGGTTGACCCGGCCGAACGCACCGGTCTGCGGACCGTTCCCGTCGAGCGGGAGCTGGAGGGAGATGCACCGGCCGCTCGCGACGAGCCGGGCGGCTTCGGTGATTTTCTCCCCGGAGATGAAGTTCAAGGTTCCCCGCTGGTCGTCCTCACCCCAGCGCCCCCAGTTCGACAGGCGTTCGTACAGCTCCTCGAACAGCTCGAGGGTCACCTCGCCGGAACCCGTACCGATGACCCGCTCCGACTCGACATTCCGCGTCAACCCAACCGCCTCCGGTGATCAGGGGCGAAGCACGCGCCATCGCCCTGCCGGCGTTCGACCGTAGGGTGACCTTGCCGGCTGGGCTTCCGTCGATCCAAGGAATCGACCTCGCAACATTTCGAGGAACCGATGATGAGTGGCGCACCGGAGCCGCCCTAGCCTGCGACGAGCACCACACCCCCTTCTCGCTCCGCCCCGATCTGCGGAGCCAACCACGGCAGCTCTCCCGTCGTTCCCGCCCGGCGTCGACTGCGCCCGGCGTCCATTCAAGAACCGGATCCTCGCGGACCGGCAACGTCGCCGACGACCCCACCAAGAGGTTCACAGATGACCCCCGGCACACCGCGCTCCGCATCGGAGCGACCACCCGTCACCCGGACACAGTGGCTCACCCTGCTTCTGGCCACCCTGGCATGGTTGCTGGACGGCTTCGACGGCAGCATGTTCGCGCTGATCAACGGGCCGATCATGGCCGACGTACTGGCCGACGGCACGACCGCGCCTGAGGCGGGACAGATCGCACTGTACGGCGGTATCGCGGTCAGCCTGTACCTGTTCGGGTGGGCCGTCGGATCGATCGTCCTCGGCAGCCTCGCCGACTACCTGGGTCGTGTCCGGATCCTCGTCGCCGGCGTGGTGGTCTTCTCGGTGTTCTCCGGGCTCACCGCGTTGTCGACGGAGTTCTGGCACGTCGCCGTGATGCGCCTGCTCGCCGGCATCGGTTCGGGGGTTGCGTACCCGGTCGGCGCCACCCTCATCGCCGAGGTGTGGAACAACAGGTACAAGGCCCGTGCCATCAGCGTGATGGCCTCGGGGTACGCGGCCGGCTACTTCCTCGCTTCCGTCGTCTACTGGCTTATCGGCGACCTGGGGTGGCGGGTGTCGATGCTCAGCACGCTGGCGCCCGTCGTGCTGGTGCTGGCCATCGTCCCGTTCGTCAAGGAGCCGCAGGTGTGGCGCGACGTCCGGGAGGCCCGGCGCCACGGTGCGGACGACACGTCCCGGGACCGGGGACGAGACCGGTTGACGATCGTCCAACTGTTCCGGCCCGACCTGCGGCGCACGACCGTCCTCGCCGCCGTCATCTCCACCGGCGCGCTGGTCGCGTTCTGGTCGATCACGACCTGGGTGCCCCAGATGGTGCGTGGCCTGGACGCGGTGCAGGCGCTCGGTACCGCGGAGGTCACCTCCCAGGTCGCCCTCGCCACCGCGGCCCTCAACCTCGGCGGGTTCCTGGGCTACATGAGCTGGGGGTCGATCGCCGACGCCATCGGCCGGAAGTGGGCGTTCACGCTCAGCATGTCCTGCATGTGGCTCGGCTCGCTCGCGCTGTTCCCGTGGAGCAGTTCCTTCGGCCTGTACCTCGTGCTCCTGCCGGTGATCGGGTTCGGTGTCTTCGGCGCCTTCTCCGGCTGTGCGGTCTGGTTCCCGGAGCTGTTCCCCGCGGCCGTCCGGGCGACGGCGCTGTCGTTCACCAACGGTCTCGGTCGGATGCTGACCTGTGGCGGGCCCCTGTTCGCCAGCGCCATGGCCGTCTCGTGGTTCGGCGGGAGCCTGCAGCTCGCGGTGATGGCGATCGCGAGCGTCGGGCTCGTCGCCTTCATCGGGATCATCGCGCTCCCCGAGACCCGTCCTCGTCGCACGGCGGCTGCCCCCGCTGCCGACACCTGATCGCCGATCCGGCGCCCGCCCGGCCGGACGACGAGCGGATCCGGTCGGAATGCACGGGCTCGTAGACCAGTACACGAAAGGAACGACCAACCCATGGCTGAACGGCTCGGAATGGTGATCGACGGCCGCCGCGTCACCGCGGCGGACGACCGTTGGCTCCCGGTCCGGAACCCGTCGACCGGTCAGGTGCTCGCCGAGGTGGCGGCCGGCTCGGGGCCGGAGATCGACATGGCCGTCGCCGCCGCGGCGGCCGAGGCACGAGACGGTGCATGGTCCCGGTTCTCGCCGATCGAACGCTCGAAGGTGCTCAACCGGATCGCCGACCGCATCGAGGACAGCATCGCGGAGATCAGCGAACTCGAAGCCCGGAACAACGGGCGTCCGGTGGCCGAGACCCGGGCGCAGATCGGTACGGTCCCCGACTTCTTCCGGTACAACGCGGCACTGGCGCTCTCGCTCCGCGGCGAGACCGTGCCGCTCGGCGACGGCTACTTCCAATACCTCCATCACGTCCCGATCGGCGTCGCCGCGGTGATGACGCCCTACAACCACCCGATGCTGATCGCCGCACGCGGTGTCGCGCCCGCGCTGGCGGCCGGCAATGCGGTCGTGCTCAAGCCCTCCGAGCTCACCCCGCTCACGTCGCTGATGCTCGCCGACCTCGCCTTCGACGCCGGCCTTCCCCCAGGCGCTCTCCACGTCGTGAACGGGAACGGACCGGAGGCGGGTGCCGCGCTCGTCGCTCACCCCGGCGTCGCGCGCGTCGAGTTCACCGGCGGCACCGAGACCGGGCGGCGGATCGTCACGACGGTCGCCGAACGCTTCGCCCGGTCCACCGCGGAACTCGGCGGCAAGTCCCCGGTGCTCGTGTTCGAGGACTCCGACCTCGCCGACGCCGCGGCCGGGATCGCCTTCGCCGGGTTCGTCGCCAGCGGTCAGTCGTGCATCGCAGGCGCGCGGATCATCGTGCAGCGGGAACGCGTGGAGGAGCTCACCGCGAGGCTGGTCAAGATCGTCGACGGTATCCGGCTCGGCGACCCGCTGGACCGGGCGACGCAGATGGGTCCCGTGATCTCCGCGGCGGCTCGCGAGCGGATCCTTGCCCACGTCGACCGTGCGGTCGGTGACGGTGCCACGGTGCTCACCGGGGGCAAGGCGGCCAGGATGGACGGCGAGCTGTCCGGCGGGTTCTTCCTGGAGCCCACGGTGCTGGGCGGCGTTACGGAGGACATGGCGATCTGCCAGGACGAGGTGTTCGGGCCGGTCGTCTCCATCGAAGCGTTCGACGACGAGGCCGACGCCGTCCGCAGGGCGAACGCCACGCAGTACGGCCTCGGCGCGGCCGTCTGGACCCGCGACGTCGGCCGTGCGCACCGCGTGTCGCAGGCGGTGCGGGCGGGGATGGTGTGGGTCAACGACCACCACCGGCTCTCACCCGCCATGCCGTGGGGCGGCTTCAAGGACTCCGGTCTCGGCAAGCAGGCCGGAGAGGAGTCGTTCCGCGGATTCCTGGACACGCAGAGCGTGATCATTCGAACGGCACCGGGGGCGCCGCAGTGGTTCACCACCGGCGACGACCGCCTGAACTGACACCGCCTGAACACGAGGAGTACCTCCCATGACCTCGATCGACTCCGCGACGCTGCGTTCGGGCAACGTCGACATCCACGCCCACCTGCTTCCGGCGGAGTGCTACCGGATTCCCACCGCCGACGGGAGCGTCGACGTCGCGGAGATCGAAGGTGAGCTGCACCTCGGCTGTACCCCCATCGCCGTGTCCGGACCCCAGCTGTCCGACGTCTCCCTGCTGTTGCGCGACATGGACGAGCACGACATCGGCGTGCGGGTCGTGTCGGCACCCCCCTACGCGTTCGCAGTGGGTGCCGACGCCGCGCGCGCCGCCGAGTACGCGACGCACACGAACGACCGGTTGCTCGACCTGCTCGCGCCGTACCCGGATCGGCTGCTCCCACTGGGCGTCGTGCCCGTGCAGGATGCGGACGCCGCTGCCGCCGAGATGCAACGGCTGGCGGCGGCAGGCGTCACGGGCATCGCCGTCCCACCGGTCGTCGGCGCTGCGGCGCTCGGCGACCACGAGTTGCGGCACGTGCTGCACTCCGCGGCGGCCGCGGACCTGTGCGTCCTGGTCCACCCGATGCAGCAGCCCCGGCCCGGCTTCACGGCTCACTACCTCCAGAACCTGATCGGGAATCCGGTGGAGACGGCGTCCGCGATCGCCTCGATCGCGCTCGGTGGCCTGTTCGATATCCACCCGGATCTGCGGATCGCTTTCGTTCACGGCGCGGGCGCGGCACCCGCGTTGCTGGGCCGGTGGGACCACGGATGGCGGGAACGCGACGACGTGTCCGCCGACTGCGCCACCGTCCCGAGCGAGGTGGTCCGGTCGCACGTCTACGCCGACTCGCTGACCCACTCCGACGCCGCGGCGGATCTGCTGCAGAGCGTGCTCGACCCGGATCGGCTCCTGCTCGGCTCCGACTACCCGTTCGACATGGCTGACCCGGACCCGGTCGCTTCGGCGAGGTCCCGGGCGTTCGATCTCGACAGGCTGCGGGGCAACGCTCTCCGGTGGCTCGGCCTCACCCGCGAACCCCGGAGCGAGGGCACCACCTGACCACGGGTTCGACGGATTCCACGCCGGTTTCGCGCCTGCCTCGGACTGCCGCAACTCGGACGAACACGACGTCGCTACGCGAGGCGCTGGTGGCACGACGTCGCAGCCCACGAGGAACTGAGTTCACAGGTCGGTTACCTGAAGTGGTCCTCGACGGCGGCGCACGACGGGGAGCAACCTCCCGTGCGCGGAGGTTCCCTTCCGACGTCTCCGTGGGCCAGGGGCACCGGTCGCCCGACTACGGCGACTGTGAGACGGCCCGGACGAAGCTCGACACGTGTTGGATGGCTATCTCCCTAGCGCCGTCCGCGTCGCGGTCCACGGCTCGAGCAGGGGGATGAGCTCGGAGACGTGGCTCGACATCTCCGGCAGTCGGTCGGTCCAGAGGTGCCAGATGCGGATCGTGAGGTTGTAGTAGGGCTCGAGGGTGGTCCCGAGGTACGGGTTGTGCTCAACGTGGTAGATGGAGCGGTGCACGCGGCTGTCGAAGTCGATCTCCTCGATCGTCTCGTGACTGCGCTTCTTCGCCTCCGCGAGGAGCTGCTCGAACAGCGCGCGTTCGCCGCGTGACACACGTCGGGCGGTCTGGTACGCGACCTCGCCCTCGAGGTGGACTCGCACCTCGGTGAGCAGGGTGAGATCGGACAGCGCCACCTGGGTCGCGAAGATCCCCCGTCGCGGGTAGACGGTCACCAGCTGCTCGGCCTCGAGCCGCTTGATCGCTTCGCGTACAGGTGTTCGTCTCATCTGCAGCTTCTTGGCGAGCTGGTCCTCGTTGACGGGGGAGCCCGGCGTGATCTCCGTCGCTCGGCCTCGAATCAACGGACGTCGACGGCACCTGCCGGGTCAACTCACATTCGAGTAGCCCGGCAGGTTGTCGTGCTCAAACGCCCATCATGTTCCGCTGAGCTCGCTGACTTGCTCACCGAGGTAGGCGCCACCGATCAACAGCCTTCTCTGCAGTGCGCCGATGTCGATCTTGCGGGCTGTCACTGCCGCCTCCACCGCGAGCGCCGCGGCTGCGCCGGCCGCTTCGCCCATGGCGAAGGCCGGAGGCATGACCCGGATCGCGGCCATCGCCTCGTGCGACGCGGAGGCGCAACGCCCTGCCACCAGCAGCTGGTCGATGTCGCGGGGGACCAGGCTCCGGTACGGGATCTCGTAGGCGTTTGCGGTGCCCCACTTCTCGTCGGAGCCGCCGCCGCTGCCCGCCGGGTCGTGGATGTCCACCGGGTAGGCGCACATCGCGATGACGTCATCGAAGTGCCGACCGGTCTGGAGGTCCTCGAGGGTGAGCACGTACTCGCCGGTGACGCGGCGGGTCTCCCGGACGCCGACGGTGGCCGCCGTGTCCAGCAGCTCGCATTTCTCGAAACCGGGAAGCTCGGCCCGGAAGAAGTCCAGCAAGCGCAGCGCCTGCTCGCGGCCCTCGATCTCGGCGGCCGTCAGATCTGCGGTGCTCGTGCCGTCCTTCCCGAGTATGCGTGTGGTGTTGATGCGCCAGACCCCTGGTCGGAGGGTCTTGTACATGCCCACGCCCATCCGCGGCGCAGGGAAGCGTCCCGCCTCCCGGGCCGCCGCGACGATGGAGGCGAACGGGCGGAAGTCGTCCGTATGTGCGCGGACGTACCGCTCCACAGCCTCGTCGTCGATTCCGGACACCCGGAAGAACAGGGTCATCGGCTGCACCAGGCCGTCGGAGTCCCGGCCCGAGACCGTGGCGGCCCCAGCCCGGTACGCGACGTCGCCGTCTGCCGAGCAGTCCACCACGACGGTGGCGCGCCGGGCGCGCAGCCCGTCCTTGTCTGCCGTGACCACCCCGCGCACCTGCCCGTCCTCCACGAGGGAGTCGCAGACGAAGGTGTGCAGCGCCAGCTCGACGCCTGCCTCGAGGCACATCCGGAGGGCGACCGTCTTCGCGGCCTCGGGCTCGAACGGGGTGACCTTGTCGTGGCCGTACTCGATGAAACCCGCGTAGGCGTCGGCGGCGGAGGTACGGGATGGGTGCAGGGCCTGGCCCATGTCCTCCATCCGGCGGACGAACTCGTCGAAGACGCCGCGGATGAGCTGGGTCCGTCCGTCGAGGGAGAACGACGTCATGCACGGCCCGACGAGCCCGGCCGTGAGGTTGCCGCCCAGCGAGCCGTAGCGTTCCACCAGCACGGTCCGCGCACCGGCACGGGCTGCGCTCACGGCCGCGGCGATACCGGCTGGTCCTCCGCCCACCACGAGCACGTCGCTTTCGGACGCCGTGTGCAGCTCTGTCGTGTACTGCTGGGTCAGCATTCTGGGCCTTCCGGGTAGGGCTGTCGGGACGTCGGAGCGACGCCGCGGAACGTCGTCGCAGGTCGGGCAGGTTGCTGAGATGGCCGGAGCGCTCGGGTCAACGTGGTGGGCCTGAGGTCACACCCTCCAGCGGCGAGCAGCTGAGCAGCCGCTGTCGTCGTGCAGCGGGCACCGGCGCCCCAGTCACGAGGTCGATCAGGAGCCGTACGGCCTGCCTGCCCATCTCCTGGCGCGGAACGCTGTATCCGGTCAGGACGGGGGCGCCGCACTCGTGGCCTACCTGCTCGCCTGTGAGCGCCAGCGAGAGGTCGTCGGGGAAACGCACCCCGGCGGTGGCCGCGGCGTTCTGCACCGCACGGGCCGCCGCCAGGTCGTCGGTGCCGCCCTCAGCGATCACGGCGGTGCGGCCGTCCTCGAGCCACGCCGTGACGGTCTCGGGCGTGATGTCGGAACCGTCGGTGCGCACGACGACGGCGTCGTCCGCGGCGAGGCCGAGTGCCTCGGCGCCGGTGGCGAAGCCGTGCTGGCGGTCGTCGGAAGCCACGGCGTCGTCGAGCTCGCGGACGTAGACGAAGCGCCGGTGTCCGAGGGTGTGCAGCCGGTGCACCAGCGTGGCGGTCGCCGTCACGTAGTCGGCGCCGACGTAGGGGAGACGAGGACCGAGCTCGTCGTGGCGGCCGACGTAGACCAGCGGGAAGCCGGAGTCCAGCAAGGACTCCACACCCTTCAAGGCGAAGCGGCGCCCGATGAGCAGTGCGCCGTCGGCCATCCGCAGACGGGGGAGCTCCACCGGACCGGCGCCCGGCTCGGCCGCGGAGCCGGTGAACAGCAGGAGGTCGTAGCCCTGGGCGGCCGTCTCCTCTTCCACACCGGCGAGGTAGGGGTAGTAGTTGTTCGACATCCCGAGCGGGAACGTCGCCATGAACGTGTGTACACCGAGCAGCCTGTTGCGGCCGCTGGCGAGGCTGAGCGCGGCGGGGTCCGCGACGTAGCTCAGCTCCTCCGCGGCGGCGAGGACGCGCTCCCGGGTGCTCTCCGCGATCGCGGCGCTCTCGGCCGCTCCGTTGAGCACCAGCGACACCGTGGTCTGGGAGACGCCAGCGAGCCGGGCGATGTCCGACTGGCGGATGCGCCCCCGCCCCGCCCGGTTGCCGCTCATCGGAGCCTGCCCACTCTGGCCTCCGCCAGGACCTTCGGGCCCGGGTCCACAGCGAAGTGGCAGGCGCTCGGGTGGTCGCCGCGGACGACGAGCGTGGGCTCCTCCACGCTGCAACGCTCCTCCGCGCGTGGGCAGCGCGTGCGGAACCGGCATCCGGTGGGCGGATCAGCGGGGGAGGGCAGGTCGCCCTCGAGGGGCAGCACCACGCGCCCCTCGTGCTCCCACGGTCTGACCACGGGTGCGGCGGACAGCAGGGCCTGCGTGTACGGGTGCCGCGGCCGATCGAACACCTCCGCGCGGGTGCCCGTCTCGACGATCCGGCCGAGGTACATCACCGCCACTCGATCGCTGATGTGGCGGATCACGGCGAGGTCGTGGGAGATGAAGAGGTACGCGATGCCGAGGTCGCGCTGCAGCTGGGTGAGGAGGTTGAGAATCTGTCCCTGGATCGATACGTCGAGCGCGGAGACCGCCTCGTCGCAGATGAGCAGCCGTGGTCGCACGGCGAGAGCACGGGCGATGCTGATCCGCTGGCGCTGGCCACCGGAGAACTGGTGGGGGTACCGAGTGGCGGCGGCCGGGTCGAGACCGACCTGGCGCAGTAGCCGGTGCAGCTCCGCCTCGCGGTCCCCCCGCGCCACCAGACCGGGGTGGACCTCCCACGCCTCGGTCACCAGCTCGCCGACCGTCATGCGGGGGTTGAGCGAGGCGAACGGATCCTGGAAGACCATCTGGACGTCACGGCGGAAGGCGCGCCGCTCTGCACCGGCCAGCCGGAGCACGTCGCGGCCACCGAACGTGACGGAGCCTGCCGACGCGCGGTTCAGCCCGACCAGCGTCCGGGCGAGCGTCGACTTGCCGCAGCCGGACTCTCCGACCAGTCCGAGGGTCTCGCCCTCGTGCAGGGCGATGCTGACACCGGCGACGGCCTGGACCTCTCCAGTGGTCCGACGCAGCAGGCCGGACCGGATGGGGAAAGAGGTATGCAGGTCACGCACGTCGAGCAGCGGCTCAGCCAGCCGGCTGGACGGGGACTCCGTCACGCTGCACCTCCTCCGCGTAGTGGCAGGCGCTCAGCCGGTCGGGCCCGACGGGCTGGAGCGGGGGGATCTCCGTTCGGCACCGGTCCGCGGCCAGCGGGCAGCGGGGGTGGAAGGCGCATCCGGTTGGAAGGTCCGCCGGACTGGGCGGGGCACCGGGGATGGGGACGAGCGGGGCGTCGCCCTCGGCTTCTGGTACCGACCGCATGAGGCCCACCGTGTAGGGGTGTGCCGGTCGGTCGTACACCGGCCGGAGCGGGCCGGACTCGATCACCCGTCCGCCGTACATCACGACAACGCGGTCCGCGGCTCCCGCCACCACCCCGAGATCGTGCGAGATCAGGACCAGCCCGACGCCGCGGCTCTGCTGCAGCTCCCGCAGCAACGACATGATCTGTTGCTGGACTGTCACGTCGAGCGCGGTGGTCGGCTCGTCGGCGATGACCAGGTCCGGATCGAGCGCCAGCGCCATGGCGATGACGGCGCGTTGCCTCATCCCGCCCGAGAACTGGTGCGGGTAGTCGTCGACGCGCCGTTCCGCGTCCGGGATGCGTACGAGCCGCATCATGTCGATCGCCTTCGCGCGGGCGGCCCGTCGCGAGAGCCGTCGGCGGCGGCGGGCCGCCTCCCCGATCTGGTCGCCCACGGTCATGACCGGGTTGAGCGCGCTCTGCGGGTCCTGGAACACCATCGCCAACCGTTCGCCGCGAAGCTCCCGGAGCTGCCTCTCGTCCAGCGCGGTCAGGTCTGTTCCGCGGAATCGGACGGAGCCGGAGACGATCCGTCCCGCCGGCCGGGGGAGTAGCCCGAGGACCGCCAGCGACGTGACCGACTTCCCGCTCCCGGACTCGCCCAGCACCGCGAGGGTCTCGCCCTCCCGGAGGGCGAACGACACGTCGTCGACGACGCGCACCGTTCCATCCCGGGTCTGGAACTCCACGCTGAGGCCGTCCACTTCGAGCAGGTGGGCGGGTCGCTCGTCGTGGGGCAGGACGGCGGCGGCACCCGTCGATGGGTCAGACCGCACGGCTCACCGGCCCGAGGTCGGGCGCCTCGTGCGGCGTCGGCTGGAAGCCGGTGACGTCGGTCCTGGTCGCGAAGTTCATGCGCATCTCGATGGGCCAGATGGCGGCGGCGTCGTCCCAGAGGATCCGGCAGGCCCGCCCGTAGAGCTGCTCACGTTCGGCCTGGTCGACCGACCGACGCGCGCCTGTGAGCACGTCGTCCAGCTCGGGGTTGGCGTAGCCGAGCCGGTTCGCCGACGACAGGTACAGGCGTCCGAGGGTGTAGTCCGCGTCGCCCGAGGCGGTGACGTTGGTCTGCAGGTCCATGTCCCAGTCGAGCGCGAGGAGGCGTTCCAGCCACTGGGCCTCCTCCAGCTCCTGCGGGATCACCTCGACGCCAATCTCGCGCCACGCGGAGATGAAGGTCTCCGCCACCTGGCGGACCTGCGGCGCCTGCGTCCGGTTCCAGATCAGGCTGGTGCTGAAGCCGTCGGGCATGCCCGCCTCGGCCAGGAGGTTGCGGGCCAGCTGCGGGTCGTAGGCGTACGGCTCCTGGGCCTGGAACCCGAAGACCGCCGAAGCGATCGGCGCCTGTGCCACCGTGGCGGCCTCGGAGAAGATGTTGTCGGCCAATGACCGCGTGTCGAGCGCGTGCCACATGGCCTTGCGGACGCGCGGGTCGGTGAAGGGGGCCCGGCTGCAGTTGAACCAGTTGAACCAGTGCTGGTAGCTCGGCTCCACGTAGACGCGCAGATCGCTGTTCTGCTGCAGCCGCGCGATCTGGTCGGCCGGCAGCGGCCAGGTGAGCTGGACCTCGCCGGACTCGAGCGCGGTGACCCTCGTGGTCTCCTCGGCGATGCTGCGCAGCACGAGCCGGTTCGAGGCCGGAGCGCCGTTCCAGTACTGGGCGTTGCCCTCCAGCTCGACACGGTCTCCGGGGACGAAGGAGCTGACGCGGAACGCCCCGCTGCCGATGGGGGAGCGGAAGAAGTCGCTCGCCTCGGTCTTGCCCGCGGGTAGCAGCCGCAGTAGCGAGAGGTTGGCCAGAACCGTGCCGAGGGGCTGCTCGGTGCGCAGGACGAGCGTGGTCGGGTTCTCCGCCTGCGCCGACTCGAGGGCCGACCAGAGGCTTGCGAGCGGGGAGTCTGCACCCGCCTGCCGTGTGACGGAGTAGGCGGCGTCCTCGGCGGTGAGCGGTGCGCCGTCGTGAAAGACGACGTCGTCGCGGAGGGTAAAGCGCCAGACCGCCGGTTCGGGATTGTCCCAGCCGGCGGCGACCGACGGCACGAGCTCGCCGTCTCGCCGCTCGACCAGCGTGTCGAACACCTGCTGGCCGAACAGCCGGATCTGCTCCGTTGCTGCGAAGGGGCCGTGCGGGTCGAGGTTGTCGAGCGAGCGCTGGCACGCGACCGTGAGCGCCCCCGCGCCTGCCTGCCCGCCCGCGGCAGAGTCCCCGCCCGACAGCACGGAGCAACCGGTCGCGCCGACGGTGGTGGCGCCCAGGACGGTGAGGCCGGTCCATCGCAGGAAGTCGCGGCGGTGGAGGCCCGGGGCGGGTGGCGGAAGCATGGCGTTCTCCTCGAGAGTGGGGATGTCGGCGGCCGGGAAGCAGCGGCGCCGGTGCGAGGTCAGGAGCGGAGCTTGGGATCCAGCCGGTCACGGAGCTGGTCGCCGAGGATCCCGAGGGAGAGCACGACAAGCGCGAGCACGACCCCGGGGAGGGTCGCGATCCACCACGCCGTGCTCAGGTACTCGCGACCGTTCGCGATCGTGGTGCCCCACGAGGCCGTCGACGGCGGCACGCCGAGGCCCAGGAAGCTGAGCGACGCCTCCGCGACGATCATCAGTCCGACCTGGACGGTCGCGGTGACGATGAACGGAGTGAGGACCGCAGGGAGGATGTAGCGCCGGAGGATTCGAGGGGTGCCGACCCCGAGGACCCGTGCCGAGTCGACGAACTCACGCCCGCGCGTGCCCAACGTCGAACCGCGCACGAGCCTGGCGAAGACGACCCAGCGCAGCACCGCCAGCACGACGATGACGTTGAGCAGGCTCGGACCGAGGACCGCCGCGAGCAGGATCGCGAGCAGGATGCCCGGGAAGGCCAGCTGGATGTCGGCCAGGCGCATGATCACCGTGTCGATGACGCCGCCGAAGTAGCCGGCGACCATCCCGAGCAGCAGTCCGACGCCGCCCCCGATCAGGATCGTCCCGGTCGCGACGAGGAGCGAGACCCGCGCTCCCTGCACCACCTGCGCGAGCAGGTCCCGGCCGACCTGGTCCGTGCCGAACCAGGCGGTTGCCCCGGTGGTCGTGGTCGACAGCGGCGGGAGGAGCCGGTCACCGATGTTCGTGCCCACCCCGTCGTACTGGATGATCAGCGGTCCGAACACCGCGACCAGCAGGTAGAAGACGCTGAAGCAGGCGGCGAGCCAGAACAGCACGCCTCCGCGGAGCCCTGTTCGTGCGGCGGCACCGCGAGCTCCTGTCCGGCTGGCCGGTACGGCTTGGACGTCGACCATGTCAGGCACCTCCGACGCGGATGCGCGGGTCGAGGTAGCCGTAGACGAGGTCGACGGCCAGGTTCAGTAGCGCGTAGCTCACGGCGATGAGGACGACCGCGGCCTGCACGACGGAGTAGTCGCGGTAGGAGATGGAGTCGATGAGGAGCTTGCCGACTCCCGGCCAGGCGAAGACCACCTCGATGATGACCGCCCCGCCCAGGAACACTCCGAGCACGAGGGCCGCCGCGGTGACGACAGGGACGAGGGCGTTGCGCAGCACGTGTCCGTAGAAGACCGCGCGTTCGGCGATGCCTTTCGACCGCGCGGTGCGCACGTAGTCGGCCCCGAGCTCGTCCAGGACGCCTGCTCGAACGAGGCGGGCGAGCCAGCCGACGTAGGGCAGGGCGAGCGCGACCGCGGGCAGAACCAGGCTGCGAAGTGAACCGGCGCCCGACGTCGGGAACAGCCCCAGACCGCCGGCGAAGACGAGGATGAGCATGATGCCGACCCAGAACTGCGGCAGGGACTGCCCCACCATCGACGCGGCCGACACGAGACGGTCGACAGCACCGTTCGGGTGGCGGGCCGCGGCGATGCCGAGTGGGAGGCTCAGCGCCATCACGACGAGCATGGCTGCGATGGCCAGCACCGCGGTTGCCGGCAATGCGGCCAGTACCGCGTCCATCGCGTTCCCGGTGAGCCGGAACGACTCACCGAAGTCGCCCTGACATGCATCGACCAGGTAGCGCACGTACTGGACGGGTACCGAGTCGTCGAGCCCGAGCTCGGTCCTGAGGGCCGCTCGCTGCGTCTCGTCGGAGAACGGACCGAGAATGATCGCCGCCGGATCACCTGGCACCAGACGCACGATCACGAAGGTGATCGTCAGGGCGCCCCATACGACGAATGCCGCCTGGGCGAGCCGGCGAACGAGGAACTCGGTCAACCTTGACCTCCACCTAATACGCATTAGTAGCTGCTGAGCGCTCACTCTCCATCAGCGAGAGGAAAGCTGTCAAGGGCTGCTCGCGCAGTCGCCCGCCGATCGCGCTGCCCGGCTGGGTGGCCCCTGACGACGACGCTCAGGTGGACCTCCCCAGGCCGGTGCCGTGGGCCCGGTTGGCCTGCTGGTCAACAACGCCGCCGTGCGACGGGAGCAACGACGGAGGAAATGCCGTGTCAACAACGGCGTCGCACACGCCGTCATGGTCGTCCTCGTGGAGGCATTCGCCATGGCTCCGGGCGGAGGGCACCGCGAGCGCGCCCAGGGCAGGGGGCGTCGAGGATCGAGTCGGCCCAGAGTGGATCTGCTGATTCGAGCCGTTTAGTGTGACCGAACAGGTCGACATGCGGCGTACATCGGTCCGGATCCGGTGCCTGCGGCGCCGATGTCCCAGCCCGGAGAGCGAGTCGATGCGCCCGAACATCCCGCCCTGCCGCAGCGACATGCGCCGCGGGCTCCGATGAGGCCGCCGGGAAGGGCGCGCGGTGACGAGTCGGCCGAGCCCGTGTCCGGCGGAGCGGATCTGAACGCGGTCGGGCCGCGGTTGCGCCGGCTGCGCCAGGAAGCCGGGATCTCCCTGCGGCAGCTCGCCCAGCGCAGCGGCCTGTCCGTCGGCTTCCTCTCCCAGGTCGAACGCGGGTTGAGCTCGATCGCTCTGACCCGGCTGCACGAGGTGGCTGCCGCGCTCGGCCTGTCGATGGGCGAATTCTTCAGCGACGTGCCGGTCGCCTCGCCACCCGACGACGACGCGGTCGTGTTCACCGTCACCAGGGCCGCCGAGCGTCGTCGGGTCGAGTCCAGCGGGCAGCACTTCGAGTTGTTGTCCGCCCGGGTGCCCGGCCTCGTGCTCGAGCCGATGCTGGTCCACATCCCGCCGGGCGGGCAGCGCGAGCCCGCCGCCGGCCACCGGGGTGAGGAGTTCGCCTACGTGCTCAGCGGCGAGTTGCTCTACGAGGTCGCGGGCAAGGAGTACCGGCTCGGCCCCGGCGACAGCCTCTTCCTGCGTTCGAACACGCCGCACTCGCTCTACAACGACGGAACCGAGACCACCGTCGTGATCTCCGTCGTCACTCCGCGTCACTACTGACGGTCCTGCGATGCAACTTTTTGTTAGGTACTACCGAACAAGGTGTTCAATACAGTAGAACATGTGCATCTGACCAACCGCCGGCGTGGCGCTCCCTTCAGGAGGACTCGTGGCCCGTGCTCACCCTCGTCGCGGTGTCCGTCGGACGGGACTCGGCCTCGTCACCGCGGCCGTCCTCGCCGTGACCGGCTGCGCCGCGAGCGTGCAGGGGGCCGGTGGCGGCGCCCAGGACCAAGCGGCCGACGAGCTGCGGGTCGCGATCACGTCCTACCCGAGCAGCTGGGACCAGGACTTCGTCGCCTTCGACCTGCCGGCCCTGACGCTGTTCAAGAACATCTACCCCTACCTCGTCGACTACGGTGTCACGGCCGTCGACGGCGGCCAGACCCTCGACACCGCGAACATCTTCCCGACCTGGGCGGAGTCCTTCACCAGCGACGACGGGCAGACCTGGACGCTGAGGCTCCGCGAGGGGGCCGCGTTCCCCAACGGGAACCCGCTCACCGCCTCGGACGTGAAGTGGTCCAAGGACCGCGCCCTCGCCGCCAACGCGAACGTCGCCGGTGTCTACCGGCTCATCGGGCTGACCTCGCCCGACCAGATCCGGGTCGTGGACGACCGCACGGTGGTCTTCGAGCAGGACTGGCCGAGTGCGCTGACCGAGCAGGTCCAGGCCATCAGCCTCTTCGTCCACGACGCCGAGACGATGCAGCAGCACGCCACCCCGGACGACCCGTGGGCACAGGAGTGGGCTGCCCAGAACCCGACCGACGGGGGATACTACGTCGTCGCCGAGGCCACGCCCGGCCAGGAGATCGTGCTGCGGGCCAACCCCGCGTACCCGGCCGACAACGCGGCCGAGATCGAGACGATCCGCTTCACCGTCGTGCCCGACACCGCCTCCGCCGCGCTGCTGCTGCGCGAGGGCGACGTGGACGTGGCGATGGGCCTGTCCGCCGCCGAGATCGCCGATCTCGAGGGCGCACCTGGGGTCGAGGTCCTGTCGACGCCCAGCAACGAGCAGGTCTCCCTGCCGATGAACACCACAGCGGCGCCGTTCGACGACGTGCTGGTGCGCCGGGCCGTGGCGAGCGCGCTGCCGTACGAACAGATCATCGCCACGGTCTACGGCGGCGAGGCCCGCCGGCCGCACAGCCTGGTGCCCATCGACATGCCCGGCTACACCGAGGCCGGGTTCCCGTACGAGCAGGACATCGCCGAGGCCACCCGCCTGATGGCAGAGTCGGGGGCCGGGGCGGTGACCGTCGACCTGGCCTATCCCGCCGAGGACCGCGCGTCCGAGCAGATCGCGATCCTCGTGAAGGACGCCCTCGCCCCGATCGGCATCACCGCAACCCCGTTGCCCCTCGACCCCGCGACGATCGGGGAACGCCGTGCCGCCGGCGACCTCGACATGCAGGTCGCGACCGGACAGCAGTGGGTCAACGACGTCGAGTACCTCGTCAACACCACCTTCGCCAGCAACGGCTACCTCAATTACGCCAACTACTCGAGCCCGGAGGTCGACGCCGCGGTCGAGGGGGCGCGCACTATCACCGACGAGTCCGCCCGCGAGGCGATCTGGGCGCAGGTGCAAGCTGCGCTGGCGCGGGACGTCCCGGCGATCCCGCTGGCGCAGCCGAACTTCGCGCTGCCGGTCCGCGACGACGTCGGCGGGTTCGTGCAGCCGGTGGACGGGCTCATCCGATTCAACACCTTCACCCGCGGCTGAGCCGGGCGGCAATGCGACTCGTCCGCTACCTCGCCCTGCGCCTCGCGCTGGTCGTGCCGGTCCTGCTCGGGGTCGTCGTGCTGACCTTCGTGCTCGTCCGGGTGCTGCCAGGCGACCCGGTGCAGGCCTTCGTCAGCCCGAGCAGCACCGCGGAGGACATCGCCGCGATCCGCGCCCGGCTCGGCCTCGACGGGTCGCTCTGGCAGCAGTTCCTCGACTACGCGGGCGGTCTGCTCACCGGCGACCTCGGCACGTCCATCCAGAGCGGGACCCCCGTGGTGGTCGAGCTCGCCACCCGGCTGGCGCCGACCCTCGAGCTCGTCGTCCTCGCCGTCGTGATCGCGCTCGGGGTCTCGCTTGTCCTGGGGATCTGGTCGGCGGCCCGGGTGGGGCGTCCGACCGACCAGATCACCCGGGTCGGCTCGCTGGTCGGGACGGCCCTGCCCGAGTTCTGGCTGGGGCTCGTGCTGATCGTCATCGGGTACCAGATGCTCGGCTGGTTCCCCGGCCCCAGCGGGCGGATCGACCGTGACACGGCGCCGCTGCCGCTCACCGGGGCCGAGGCGCTCGACGCGGTGCTGACGCTCGACATGCCGGCGCTCGGTTCCGCGCTCGCGCACCTCGCGCTCCCGGTGCTGACGATCGCGGTCGGCGTGTCCGCCTCGCTGCTGCGCAGCGTCCGTGCCGCGGCGCTGGAGATCCGGGCCGCCGCGCCGTGGCAGACCGCCACTGCACACGGGCTGCGCGGCCGCACCCTCCTGCACGGCTACCTGCTGCGCGGCACCCTGGCCCGGGTCCCGACGCTCGCCGCGATCGTGCTGGGCAACGTCCTCGGCGGCGTCGTGCTCGTCGAGCAGGTCTTCTCCTGGCAGGGCATGGGGCAGTGGTTGCTGCGCGGCCTGCTGCAGCGCGACTACCCGGTCGTGCAGGCCGGAGTGATGATCATTGCGCTGGTCTACGCACTGGCCTACCTCGTGGCCGACGTCCTCCACGCCGCGCTCGACCCGAGGGTGCGGCTCTCGTGACGGGTCCCGGTCCACTCGGCGTCATCCGGCGCACCACCGCGGCCACCGGGGCCGGTGGACGGCGGACCCTGGTGTGGGCCGGCGCCGGCCTCATCGCCGCCGTCGTGCTGGTCGCGCTCGTCGCGCCGCTGCTGAGTCCGTGGGGCCCGACGCAGATCGACCCTGCGGCCATCCGGCAGGCCCCGGGCGGCGCGCACATGCTCGGCACCGACGCCAACGGCATGGACGTCTGGAGCCGGATCGTGCACGCCGCACGCGTCGACCTGGGTGTCGCCCTCACCGCCGTCGTACTGGCGGTCCTCGGCGGCGCGCTGCTGGGGGTGCTGACCGGCTACACGGGCGGCTGGTTCGACGCGGTCGTGATGCGGCTGCTGGAGATCGTGCAGTCGTTCCCCACCTTCATCCTCGCGCTCGCGGTGGCCGCGATGCTCGGGCCCGGGCTGGTGAACCTGACGGTCGTCGTCGCCGTCGTCTCGATCCCGTCCTACGCCCGGCTGGTGCGCGCCGAGGTCCGAACGGTGCGCGAGCTGGCCTACGTCGACGCCGCCCGCACCTCGGGGATCCCGGCGAGCGCGGTCCTGTGGCGCCACGTCCTGCCCAACAGCCTGACGGCCGTGCGGATCGTCGCGCCCCTGAACGTGGGCTGGGCGATGCTCACGCTGGCGGGTCTGTCCTTCCTCGGTCTCGGCGTGCCCGTGCCCGAGGCCGAGTGGGGAGCGATGATCAGCCAGGGGACCTCGGACGTCGTCGCAGGGCGGCTGTGGACCACCGTGCCGCCGGGCCTCGCGCTCGTCGTGTGCGTGCTGGGGTTCAGCCTGCTCGGTGAAGGGCTGCAGGAGCGGGCGACGAGGCGGACGAGCCGATGACCCACCGCTCCGACGACACCGTGCTGCTCGACGTCCGTGGCCTCGAGGTCACCATCCCCACCCCGGAGGGCGATGTCCAGGCCCTGCGCGGTGTCGACCTCCGGGTGCGGGCCGGCGAGGTGGTCGGCCTGGTGGGGGAGAGCGGCGGCGGGAAGAGCATGCTCGCGCGCGCCGCGATCGCGATGCTCCCGCCCGGCGCACGCACCTGCGGGCAGGTCCGCTTCCGCGGCCGGGACGTCCTCGCGATGGACGAGCGGGAGCTCGCAGCGCACCGCGGCCACGGCGTCGCGATGTGCTTCCAGAACCCGCGTGCCGCGCTGGAGCCGCTGCGGTCGGTCCGCAGGCAGCTCGGTGACCGGCTCGCCGCCCACCGGGACCTGCGCGGCGACGCCGCACTCGCCGCAGGCGAGGAGCTGCTGCGGGCCGTCGGGATCCCCGACGTGGCGCGGGTGCTCGCCGCCCACCCCCATGAGCTCTCCGGCGGCATGGCCCAGCGGGTGATGATCGCGGCCGCGCTCGCGTGCGACCCGGGGCTGGTGCTGGCCGACGAGCCCACCACCGGACTGGACGTCACCCTCACCCGCGACGCCCTGGACCTGCTGCGCCGGCTCGCCGACGGCACTACCGGCGAGATCGGCGAGCAGCGCGGCGTGCTGCTCATCACCCACGACATCGCCGCCGCGGCACGGGTGTGCGACCGGGTCGTCGTGCTGCGCGCGGGTGAGGTGGTGGAGGAGGGGCCGATGGCCGCGGTCGTCGCCGCGCCCGCCCGGGAGTACACGCGGGAGCTGCTCGCCGCCGTGCCGGACATCGACCGGCCCCTGCCTACCCCGGCGCCGCCGCCGGACGCGGAACCCGCCGTCGTGCTGGAGGAGGCGCATGTGCACTACCGCGCCCGCTTCGGCCGGCGTCGCCAGCACGCGCTGCGCGGCGTAGATCTCGCGGTCCGCCCGGGTGAGACCGTGGGCGTGGTCGGGGAGAGCGGCTCCGGGAAGACGACGCTCGCCCGCATGCTGATGGGCCTGGTCCCGCTGGCGGACGGGCGCGCCCGGCTCGGCGCCGTCGACCTCATCCGGCTCGGCCGGACGCAGCGGCGGGCGTTGAGCCGCACCGTCCAGATGGTGTTCCAGGACCCGCTCGGCGCGCTCGATCCCCGACGCTCGGTGCTCGACGCGGTGGCCGAGCCGCTGCTGCCGCTGCGCCTGCCGCCGGCCGAACGGGCCGCGCGGGCCGGCGCCGTGCTGGCGCGCACCGGGCTCGACGCGAGCTTCCTGACCCGCCTGCCGCACCAGCTGTCCGGCGGGCAGGCCCAGCGGGTCGGCATCGCCCGTGCTCTCGTCGCCGAGCCCGATGTGCTCGTGTTCGACGAGCCGACGTCCGCGCTGGACGTGACGGTGCAGGCCACGATCCTCGAGCTGATCCGCGAGCTGGCCGCCGAGGGGGAGCGCGCTCAGCTGTTCGTCTCGCACGACCTCGCGACCGTGCGCTCGTTCTGCGACCGCGTGGTCGTGCTGTACCGCGGCGAGATCGTCGACGCCGGCACCACCGCCGAGGTCTTCACCGCCCCGCGCCACCCCTACACCCGTGCCCTGCTCGACGCCGCTCCCCGCCTCGGTGGCCGGGTCGTGGATGCCGGTAGCCCGGAAGGACGGATTTCGTGATGACTCCCGAGACGGGGCCGGAACGCCCCTACCGGCTCGCCGTCGACATCGGCGGCACGTTCGTCGACGCCATGGAGCTCGACGGGCGGGCCGGGACCGTGCGCTTCCGCAAGGCCTCGACGACACCGACGCAACCGTGGCTGGGCGTGCTCGCGGCGGTAGAGGCACTCGGCACGGACCTCGCGCAGGTCGAGCTGTTCATCCACGGCACGACGCTCGGTCTCAACGCCGTGCTGGAGCGCCGCGGCGGCACCACCGGGATCATCACGAACGCGGGGCTGCGCGACATCTTCCTCATCGGCCGCGGGAACGTGCCCGACGACCGGATGTACGACTTCCAGTACCAGCGCCCGCCCGGGCTCGTGCAGCGCAGGCACACCGCGGGCGTGCGCGGCCGGCTGGACCACCGCGGCCGTAACGTCGAGCCCCTCGACGAGGACGACCTGCGGGCCGCCGCCCGCCGGCTCGTCGAGGACGAGGGCGTCGGCTCGATCGCGATCTGCTTCGTGCACTCCTACCTCGACCCGTCCTCCGAACAGCGGGCCGCCGAGTTGCTGCAGGAGTGGTACCCCCAGGTGACGGTCTCGGTGTCCACCGACATCGCCCGCGAGTACCGGGAGTACGAGCGCACCTCGACGACGGTCCTCGAGGCGTACATCCGGCCGATCTTCGAGCACTACGTCGAAGAGCTCGAGCGCGGCCTGGCGGCCCGCGGGTTCGCCGGCCGCTTCCTCATCATGCGCTCGGGCGGCGGCTCGATGACCTCGGCGGCGGCGCGCCGCTCACCCACGCCCACGGTGCTGTCGGGCCCCGCGGGCGGGATCGTCGGCGGGGCGTACGTCGCGGAGGCGCTGGGCAGGCGCAACGTGCTCACGTTCGACATCGGCGGCACGTCGCTGGACGCCTGCGTGATCGAGGACGGCGCCGCCGTCGTCACCCACGAGGCCGAGCTCGAGCACTACCCGCTGCTCATCCCGACCTACGACATCCGCACCATCGGCGCAGGTGGCGGCTCGATCGCGACGATCGAGCGCGGCCTGCTCAAGGTCGGCCCGCGCAGCGCGGGTGCCGAGCCCGGACCGGTCTGCTACGGCCGCGGCGGCACCGAGCCGACCGTCACCGACGCCTCTGTCGTGCTCGGCTACGTCGACCCGGGCAGCTTCCTCGCCGGCGCGATGCGGCTGCACGACGAGGCGGCCCGGGACGCCGTGTGCTCCCGGCTGGCCGAGCCGCTCGCACTGCCGGTCGAGCAGGCGGCCGCAGGTGTTCTCGACGTGATGCTCGCCCGCACCGTCGGCGCGGTCCGCCAGATCACGGTCGAGCGGGGCCGCGACCCACGGGCGTTCTCACTGCTGGCCTTCGGGGGCGCCGGCCCGCTGATCGCGCCGCTGCTGGCGCGGGAGATGGGCGTCGGGGAGGTGATCGTCCCCTTCGCGCCGTCCGGGTTCTCCGCCTGGGGGATGCTCAGCGCCGACGTCGTCACCGACCACTCCCGGACCCGGATGGAGACTCTCGACGACCCCGATCGTCCCGCCGACCTCGACGGCCTCGCCGCCGAGCTCGGCGAGCTGGCCGCCGCGGGACGGGCGGCGCTGGTCGATCAGGGAGTCGATGGGGACGCGGCCGGCCTGGAGATGCAGCTGGAGCTGCGGTACGTCGGACAGGAGCACGCGTTGACCGTCCCCGTCGAGCTGCCGATCGATCCGAAGGCCGTCGCCGCCGAGTTCCACGCCCAGCACCGCTCGCGGTACGGGCATGCGATGGACAACCGCGTGCAGATCCTCACCAGCCGGGTGCGGGGGACCGGGCGCACAGCCCGTCCGGAGCTGCGCGCGGTGCCGGCCGGCGACGGCGACCCGGCACAGGCGTTCGTGCGCCACCGCGCGGCGTTCGACTTCGGCACCCGTGCGCAGGCCGAGTTCGCGGTGTACGACCGGGCGCTGCTTGAGGCCGGTGACACGTTCGCCGGGCCCGCGCTGGTCGACGAGGGCACCTCGACGACCGTGGTGCACAGCGGCCAGCTGGTCACTGTCGAGGAGCACGGATACCTGCTCGTGACCCCTGAGGAGGCGCGATGACCCCGCGGCAGCCGGACGGCGCGACGGTCGAGGTGGTGCGCTCGTACCTGCTGGCGGCGGCGGAGGAGATGCGCACGACGCTGATCCGAACGGCGTTCAACCCGGTGATCTACGAGGTGCTCGACTTCGGCATCTCGATCTACGACGAGCGGCTGGAGCTGATCGCGGAGGCCCCGGGCCTGACGTTCTTCCTCGGCGCGAACGACTACTCCCTGCGCAAGGGCGTGGAGTACCTCGGCGCCGAGAACCTGCACGCCGGTGACGTGGTCCTTCTGAACTACCCGTACTGGAACGCGGCGCACGCCTACGACGCGACGTTGTTCGCGCCGGTGTTCCTGCCG
>NZ_NKYF01000028.1 GCF_002262885.1 Pseudonocardia sp. MH-G8
TCAACTGGTCGATCTGGCGACGACGCCGCCAACACCAGGCACGCGCATGCCACTACCGACGTCGCGGCCACCGACCACCGCGGACATGAACTGCCGTTGCAGTACTAGCCGCGATTGACGATGAAGTGCTCGAGGTCCGAGGCGACCCTGGCTGTTCCGCTGTATCCGACGGCTGCCCAACTCTCCCATTGTTGAACTGGTAGCGGACTTGTCACGCGGTCGCCGATATGCGTGAGGATCAACTGTTTGGCTTCCGCTCGCTCGGCGACGGCTCCGACCTTCTGAACCTCGACGTGCGACTCAAGAATATGTGAAAGGATCTTGGCGGGCACGTTCGTCGCCTCGCGGACATTTACTGCCTCGTGGAGCAGGACATCAGTGGAACGGGCGAGGGTGATCAGGTTCTCGCTGTACGTCGTGTCGCCCGAGAACGTGACCGACCCGTACTTCGTGTCGAAACGATACGCGAAACTGGGGAACACCGGGCCGTGTGGAACCAGGCTCGCGGAAACGATGACGTTGTCGTCGCGCATCACGACGAAGGGCTCCATCGTCGGGCTCGTATCGACGTACGAGGCCGGGATGTGCCCCGGGATGCCGATGTCATTCACTCGGACCAGGTCACGCGGATCCGACGAACCGCTGTCACGCATGAAGATGTTGCTGCTGTACGCGTATGCTTGGCTGCACATCTCGGTGAGGTCGCGCATTCCAGGCGTCGGGTTGTCCGGGGCCACGGTACCCACGTCGCCTCCTCCGAACTTCCCGGGCAGTGCACCCGCCGGGCCCGGGCCGTAGACATCGATCGGCGACAACATGTCCCCCGTGAAGTTCGGGCCGGAGCCCGCAAGCATGATGAAGTTGTAGTAGTCGGCGATGTGGTCTGCGTGCAGATGAGTGATGAAGATCGACCGCAACGCGGAGAATCGGAGACCTGCATGTATGTACTGTGTCGTGCTGCCCCTGCCGCAATCCACGAGATAAACCGCTCCGTCGACGATCAGCGCGGTCGAGATGCCAGCTCTTTCCCGCTCGACCGGGGGCCCGGCCTGCGTTCCCAGGGTGACCACGTGCAGCCCTGTGGAGAAAGCTCTGTCGTCGGGCTGTACCGTTGTGAAGCCTTCGTCCGTCTTCGTGCCGCCACAGGCCGACAGAGCGGTGATGGCTGCCAGCCCGCCCATGCCAGAAAGCAATGCCCGCCGCGTGGGCGGGACCTGAATCGGCGATGCACCGTTGCGTGTCCGACGCATTCTCGTCTCCTGGTGGTCGACGCTGCACGAATATCGCCCAGTCGTCGCAGGACGGCGTCCTGCCGGGATCCGGCAAGAGCGAGCTGTGCCTGGTAACCGCCGGGAGTCAGCGAAGGGGATTCGTAGGTGTGGCCCTCAGGCTCACGGAGGGCATGACGCCGTAGACCGCCTTGTAGGAGGCGGCGAACCGTCCGATGTGGAAGAACCCCCATCGGGTCGCGATCTCGGTGACGGTCGTCCCGTCCGTGGCGTCGGCAGCCAGGAGCTCGCGATGAGCCCTGTCGAGCCGGATCCGCCGCATGTACTGGTGCGGGGTTTCGTCGAGCGCGCGCCGGAAACCCAGTTCGAGGCCGCGCACGGTGAGACCGAGATGGCGTGCCAGCTCGCTCACGTTGAACACGGCCGCGGCCTCGTCCTCGATCAGGCGCATCGCTGCCCGGACCGCTTTGCTCGGAGCTGCACGGTAAGCGGGCTTGGCAGGAGTGCTGAGATCGTGCTCCAGCCCGAGGAGGACGGCGTTCAGGGCGTGCTCGGAGAGCTGGTGCAGCAGTCTGCCGGGAACGGCGTCGAGGTCGTCGTACCGCCCCAGGATCTCAGTGAGCAGTCTGGCGGCGCTGATGACGACGTGGCCCTGCTCCAGCGACAGCACCTGGTGCACGAACCGCGGTGGTCGGTCCGAATCGTGGTCGCCCGTCAAGGTCCGTGCCGCACGGGCGAGCGATGAGGTCGTGACGCGCAGCATGAGAGCGTTGCAGTCGGCGCTCCACCCGGTGAGGAAGCGACCTTCTGGCGCGATGACGACGACCGAGTCCCCGGCCCGTGCCTCGACGACCTCGCGCCCTTCCCAGACGCGCATGTGGCCCGACAGCGGTATCGCGATCCCGAGGTACCTGGAATCGGCGTGCCGGTCGATGACCACGTCCGCGCCGAAGCTCATCCGACCGACCCCGACGGAGCCGGTGTCGGCGTAGAAGGCACGCGCGTCGACGTCACAGCGGTCATCGGGGCGGGTACGCAGCCGGCCCGGTGCCATGAACCGCCTGATCTCCACCTCCGCAACCTCGAGATCGTGTGTCTCGTAGCGCTTGTACGCGGTGAGCGACGGCAGGACGGCGTCGAGACGTGGCCGCTGGGCAACGTCGGGCAAAGCGGTCATGCGGCTCTCCCGAATGTCGATGCGTGGTCCGCCACGAACTTCGCGAGCGAGCTGGACGCGCGCCCGATCAGCCGTTCCACATCCTGCGATACGGCGCCGACCGACTCATCACGAGAGTAGAGCTGCATGAGCTCCACCACGTGCCGGCAGATCCACTCGGGCGCTCCCGCGCGTGCCGCGCCGGAGCGCAGTTCTTCGAGGGTGAGCCGGACGTGGGCGACCCGCCGTCCCACACCGACCGACAGGCGATCCGCGATGTCGGCCGGGGTGAGCGACTCCGGCCCGGTCATCTCGTAGACACGTGCGTGGTGGGGGAGAGGATCACGGAGCACGGCCGTGGCCGCAGCAGCGATGTCCCGTGCGTCGACCAGGGCGAGACGATGATCGTCGAGCGCCATGGGCAGCGTGCCCTCGGAGATCGCCGGAGCGAGTCCGAGCAGGTTCTGCATGAAGTAGTTCGGTCGCAGGACCGTCCACCCCAGCCCGGACGCCGAGAGCCGTGCCTCGATCGCGGCATGCGCGCGGCCGACCCAGCTCGGCTTGTCCGGTCCGGTGGCCGCGCTACCGGCGGAGACCTTCACGATGTGGCGGACGCCGGCCTCGGCTGCCGCATCGATCAGCCCGCCCTGGTGCACCGCCATCTCGGGGTGCTGGCTGCTGTTGAGGAACACCACGTCCACTCCGGCGACCGCGGCCACGACCGATTCGCGGTCCGAGAGCTCCATGCGCACCAGGGGCAGGTCGGAGCCCGGCAACGCATCACGGCGCGTCGTGGCCCGGAACTCCGCCCCACCGTCGATCAGCCCGGACACGACGGACCGACCGATCGTGCCCGTGGCGCCGGTCACGAGGATCATGGTCGCGCTGCTCAGGTGGTCGCGGACCGAGTGGTGGTGCCCTCGTTCAGGCACCACGCCCTGACCTCGAACCGGCGTGCCCCTCGTGAGTGCATCGGGTCGGCCTCCGCCAACCGGACGGCCTCGTCGAGGCTCGCGGCGCGGTAGACGAACACGCCCTCACCGTTCCACTCGGCCCCGTCGGCCGAAGCCACGGGGCCGGCGGCGAACATCACACCGCTGTCCTCCAGCTGCTTCTGGTAGGGCAGATGCTCGTCCAGCGCCGCCTCGACGGGCCCGAAGCCGTCGACCGGCTTGGACTGGATCAAGAACAGCTGTTCGGCGTGCAGGTCGAGCTCGCGGGAGCGGTTCAGCAGTTGCTCCCAGGTCATGCCGTCGACGCTGCCGGCGGTGTCGTTGCTCATCGGATGCCTTCTCTCGGGACGTGGGTTGCGGCTCAGGCGTCGACGTCGCTGCTCAGGAAACCGCGGATGGTCTCCGCCGCCTCCTCCGGCGCTTCGAACGGCCAGAAGTGACCAGCGTCGAACAGGTGCAGCCCACTGCCCTTCGGCAGCATCGCCAGCACGTCCGGGTCGCTGTAGAACTCGTGCGGCTGGCCGGGGTCCTCCCGGCCCTGGAGGAGCAGCACCGGGCAACGCCAGGCAGCGATGAGGCGCGTACGGCGCTCGACCCACTCCTGCCGGAAGGAAGAGGAGTTGAAGTAGCGCGGGACTGCCGTGTTGATGCCGGGATAGGAGAACTCGGCGACCGTCCGGGTGAGGAGCGCGTCGTCGACCGGCTTCGTCGCGAGGGCCGTGTAGGCCACGATCGTGGTGGTGCGTGCGTTCTCCAACACGAACGGTGCGGTCGGCGCGGTGAACATCAGCTCCTGCGGGTGCAGGCTGGGGTGCAGGTGCCACAGGTGTTGCTGACCGCGGCCGTACCGGATGACCCGATCCCCGACGTCGGCGACCAGATGATCTGCCGGCGGCGTCCCGCGATCATGGGTGATGAGGCTGAAGCGGTCGACACCGATGGTGTCCAACAGCGCCTTCAGCTGCTCGGCCACGCCCTCCTGCCGGTAGTCGCCGGTGCGCTTGTCGGATTGGCCGTAGCCCTTGAGGTCGATGGCGATGCAGCGGTGCCGGTCGGAGACGGCCGCCATCACCAGGTGCCACTGGAACCAGGAGTCCGGCACGCCGTGCAGGAAGACCACCGGATCACCGTCGGCCGGTCCGCTCTCGACGTAGTGCCACCGCACGGTCTCCCCGTCGCCGGGAGCGTCGACGAAGCGGTGGGTGAACTCGGTGCCGGCGAGCACCTCGACCTCGCCGTCGGAGGACGGCGGCGGAGCGGCGACCTCGGAGATGGTCGCGAGACGTCGAGCGATGTCGCCCATCGGGGCTTCGGCACCGAAGAAGTCCTCCGGCGCCGCGATGATCTTCGGCAGTACGTGGGGCAGCTCCTGCCACATGGTCGCCACGGCGGCCAGGTGGTGCGCCACACGCGCGGGCGGCTCGGTCCAGCCGTCGGCGACGCGAGTCGAGCTGGGGGTGGACGTCATTGTCGATCTCCCTGATGAGATGTGGATGGATCAGGTGGCTGTGTTGACCCGGGTCGTTCCGAGCGGGAGGTCCGTCGGCGCTGCTCGGTGGAGCGGGGTGCAGCCGGTGCGCACCGGGGCCGTGCCCGCCTGCCGCACATCCACGTCAGCTCGCAGCGCCCGTTCGCACCGTCACGCGCACCTCCGTCTCGCGGTGCTGCTCGACCCTCGGCTTGACGCCGATGGACGCCTCGTCCCCCCACACGAGCGTCAGCCGCTGCCCGTCCTGGGCGAGCTCCGCGTCGACGGTCGCCAAGGAGACGACGCACCCGTGGTTGACCGTGAACATCGGATCCATCGCCAGCCCGACGCCCGCACCGTCGTGCAGGACCCGGTCGTAGTGGATGAGCGAGTACCCGCCGGTCGGCAGCCCGAGGTACTTGGCTCCCCGACCGCCCCCGAACAGGCTGCTCGTGATCACCCGCCCGGTGTCCTCGTCGTCCCACTCGAGCCACACCTTCCGGCGGCTCGGTCCGGCAGCGATCTCCTCCAGCGCCTCGCGGCCGACGAAATCGTGGTCGAAACGGACCACGCGCCCGTAACCCAGGTCGTAGGGCGTGAGGTAGTAGTCCTCGATCGAGTCCGACACGAAGCTGCCGGCGAGGGAGGCATGCGCCTCGAAGCCCTCCCCGGGCAGGTACTCCCGATAGGCCTTCAGATCGTCACCGGTGTAGATCGCCGGCAATGGCCGGGCGATCCATCCGGACTCGTTGGACGTGGTGGGGTAGGACAGTGCGCCGCCCTCGAGCATGCCGAACCGCGTCCCTGCCTCGAGCAGGGCGTCCTTGACGCGTGCGGAGTGCTCGCGCGGCCCGAAGATCTCCAGGCCCGTGTGCTCCTGGCCGGGGGTGCCGACCATCGTGTGGTTGAGTGCACGGACCGGCACGCCGGCGATCTCGAACTCGCCGATGGTGAAGAACTTGATGCGGTCGAGCCTCGCGCCCGAGGCGGACCCGACGACCTCCAGAGCGCTCGGTCCCTGGATCTGGTAGCGGAACAGCAGGCGCTCGCGAGGGTTGATCATGCTGGCCTCGTCGCGCGTCACCTCGACGTCGTAGTCGCCGGTTTCGGCGTGGAACTGCACCCAGTTCGCCGCCACCGGCGCCCCGACCAGCGCATATTCGTCCTCGTCGAGCCCGAAGAGGATGGCGTCGCCGATGAACAGCCCGCGTGGGCTCACCGCGACGAATTGCTTGGCCTTGTTCTTCCCGAAGGTGGCGAAGGAGTTCACCCCGACGTCGGAGAAAAGGCGTGTGGTGTCGGGGCCGCGGAAGTACACGTCGCTCATGTGGAACGACTGGTCGAACAGGATCGCCGACTCGCGCCACACGCGCTGCTCGTCACGCCAGTTCGCGTACTCCACCTGTGGGATCGGGAACTGGTACGGGCCGCGGGGATCGGAGCGCAACATCCTGGCCGGGTTGCCGCCGCTGCGGTCGATGGCCTGCTGGAGGTTGAAAGCGGTCATGGATGTCGTCCCCTTCTCCGGCCCCGCGCCGAGACCCGGCGGCGCCGGCGGTGCACGGCGGGCGATCCTGCGTGTGGCGGCCCAATCTAGGAGCGCTCGCGCAGTGGGGATAGCCACGGATCGAAGGGGCCTCATGCACTACGCGAACCCCGGCGCTCCAGGTTTGTCCGCGTGCTGGGCGCGCGCCGCCGGAGGACGGGGTTCGTCAGCCGGCGCCGACTGCTTCGGCTGGTGGCTAGCTGGCGTTCGCCGGCGTACCTAGCGTTCCCGGTCATCGTCACACCCGCGGCCGACGTACGACACCCAGGAGGCCGCTTCCGACCGAGAGGAACGCCGGATGAGTGCCGAGCAGCGCGCCGCCTCCCCAGCCGCCGATGATCGGCATCTCCAATTGCTGAACGAGGCCACGATGGAGGTCATTCCGCTGAAGGGCGCGCAGGATCAGATTCTGGCGACGCCCGAGGATGCCACGGTCGCCGTGACCTGCTCTCCGAAGTTCGGTCTGCGTCGCACGCTGGAGTACTGCGCCCTGGCAGCGAACTCCGGACGACGCGTGGTCCCCCACCTGGCGGCCCGCATGGTGACGGATCGCGCGGCGCTGCGCGATTTCGTGCAACGCGTCGCGGACCTGGGCGTGACCGATCTCTACGTCATCGGCGGCGACGCCGCGACCCCTGTCGGCCGGTACCACGAGGCCGCCGCAATGCTCGACGACCTGTCGTCGATGGAGCACCCGTTCACGCGGATCGGCATCGGTTGCTATCCCGAGGGCCATCCGAACATCGACGACGACCGCCTGTGGGAGGCGCTCCTGCGCAAGCAGGATTGGGCCACGTACATGGTCAGTCAAATGTGCTTCGACGCTTCGACGCTCACGTCGTGGTTGACGCAGGCGCGAGCGCGCGGCGTGACGCTGCCGATCCGGGTCGGCATCGCCGGGCCGTTGAAGCTCGCCAAGCTCACCGAGCTGTCACTGCGTATCGGGGTCGGCCCGTCGCTGCGGTTCCTGGCCAAGCAGCACGGACTGGTCGGCAACGTGCTCCTCGGACGGACCTACGACCCCGCTCCGCTCGTGCGGGCATTGCTCGCTGCCGAGCCGAGGCCGGGCGGCGACATCGAGGGCTTGCACGTCTTCACGTTCAACCAGGTGCCCGTCTTCCGGGCCTGGATCGGCACGCAGGGTGGAGCGACGGCATGAGCGAGATGGTGCTCACGCTCTCCTGCCCGGATCGCCCCGGACTGGTTCAGGCGGTCTCGACCTTCGTGACCGGCCGCGACCTCAACATCGTCGAGAGCCACCAGTTCACCGACCGCGACGCCGGCCGCTTCTACATGCGTGTCGTCGCGGAGGAACTGGCCGACGGACCGGTGGACGTCGACGCCCTGCGGCAGGAGTTCGAGGTCATCTCTCGTGGTCCCGACACGGACTGGCGTCTGGTCGACGCCCGGCGCAGACCCCGAGTGGTGATCATGGTCAGCAAGCACGGGCACTGCCTCAACGACCTCCTCTTCCGGGTGCGCACCGAGCAGCTGCGCGCAAACGTGGTCGCTGTCGTGTCCAACCACCTCGTATGGCGGGAACTCGTCGAGTCGATGGGCATCGCGTTCGTGCACCATCCGGTCGACGCCGGCTCCAAGGCCGATGCCGAGGACAAGCTGCTGCAGCTCGTCGAGGAGGAGCAGGTGGAGCTGGTGGTTCTCGCCCGCTACATGCAGATTCTCTCGCCCGCGCTGTGCGACCGACTTCAGGGCCGGGTGATCAACATTCACCACTCGATGCTCCCCAGTTTCAAGGGCGCGCGGCCCTACGACCAGGCCTATGACCGAGGTGTGAAGCTGGTGGGCGCGACCGCCCACTACGTCACGTCGAACCTCGACGAGGGCCCGATCATCGAGCAGGAAGTGCAGCGGGTCGACCATGCGATGAGCGCGGCGGCTGTTGCTTCGCTCGGCCGCGACACCGAATGTCTGGCACTGGCACGGGCGGTGCGCTACCACCTCGAGAATCGGGTGATCGTCCACGGCGGCAGGACGGTCGTCCTGAAGTGACTGCAGGCACCGCTCGGCCTCCGGGCCGGGCGGGAACCGGCGCGTTCCCAGGGCCGGGGCGTCCCCGCGTGATGGGTGTCCTCAACGTGACCCCGGACTCCTTCTCCGACGGCGGCGCCTACCGCACCACCGCAGCGGCAGTGCGGCGCGGTCAGGAACTGGCCGCGGACGGGGCCGACTGGATCGACGTCGGCGGCGAGTCGACACGCCCCGGAGCCCGGCGCCCCTCACCCCGCGCCGAGCTCGAGCGCGTCCTGCCCGTCGTCCGGGCACTGTCCAGGCTGGGTGTGCCGGTTTCGATCGACACGATGCGAGCCGAGGTCGCGCGCCGCGCCGTCGACGCCGGCGCCGGATTGGTCAACGACGTCAGCGGCGGCCTCGCCGATCCGGCGATGCTCGCCGTCGTCGCGGAGCTCGGTACCCCGTACGTCGTGACGCACTGGCGATCCGGCGGGACGCCCGTGCACCGGTCCGAGACGTACGCCGACGTGGCTCGAGACGTCGCGGCCGAGCTGCGAGAGCGCGTCCAGCGCGCGGTCGACGCCGGGATCGACGAGCGTCACATCATCGTCGACCCCGGCATCGGCTTCTCCAAGGACGCCTCCCAGTCGTGGGGGTTGCTCCGCCACATCGGGTTCGTCCGCGATCTGGGGTGCCCGGTGCTCGTCGGCGTCAGCCGGAAACGTCTGCTCAGCGAGGTCTCCGGTCAGGCGACGGCCCGCGAGCGCCGGGACCTGGCCACCGCCGTCGTCAGCGCGATGCTCACATCGAGGGGTGTCGACATGCTCCGGGTGCACGACGTGGCCGGGACCATGGTGGCACTCCGGATCGAGGAGCGTCTGAGGAGCGAGTGAGCCCTCTGACCACCCAGTCGGATGAGCCTCCGACGTAGATCTGGGGTGGGGTCTGGGGGTTGCGGTGGAGCCGAGCTGCCAACGGAACCGCAGGCGGGGGTCCGGGGGCGAAGCCCGCCGGGCGGGGTCTGGGGGCTGCGCCCCCAGGAAAAACAACGAGCGAGGCATGCACGCGCATTCCGCGTGCATGCCTCGCCCAGAGCGAGTGCGCCGCCAGGGACTCGAACCCCGAACCCGCTGGTTAAGAGCCAGCTGCTCTGCCATTGAGCTAGCGGCGCCTGCCGTTGCGCCCTACCGTCCGGCGCTTGGAAACGCTAACACAACGTCTCCAGGCGGCCGTGCGGTGGGGTGCCGCAGCATGGGGTGAGTGACGGGACTTGAACCCGCGACTTCCTGGACCACAACCAGGTGCTCTACCAGCTGAGCTACACCCACCATGCGGCCCCGATCTCGACTGGGGCGCACTATCAGCTTAGCGCGGCGGTTGCGGCGCCTCGAAGCGGGTTGCCGACACCTGTGCGGCAACGGCCTGCGCCTGCTCGGTGGTCGGCCCGGGGAGCGGGGCGAACAGGGTCTGGCGGTAGTAGGCGAGCTCGCGGAGCGACTCCTGGATGTCGGCCAGGGCGCGGTGCGCGAGCCCCTTCTCCGGCTTGGCGTAGAACACCCGCGGGTACCAGCGCCGGCACAGCTCCTTGACCGAGCTGACGTCCACCATCCGGTAGTGCAGGTGGCCGTCGAGCGCGGGCATGTCGCGGGCGAGGAAGCCGCGGTCGGTGGCGATCGAGTTGCCGGCCAGCGGGGCGGTACGCGGTTCCGGCACGTGCTCCAGGATGTGGTCGAGCGCCATCTGCTCGGCCTCTGCGACCGTGACGGTGGAGGCGCGGACGGCCTCGGTGAGGCCGGAGCGCTCGTGCATCTCCCGCACGATCTCGGGCATCCCGGCGAGCGCCTCGTCGTCGGCGTGGATGACGACGTCGACACCCTCGCCGAGCACGTTGAGGTCGCCGTCGGTCACGAGGACCGCGAGCTCGATCAGCGCGTCGCGTCCCAGGTCGAGGCCGGTCATCTCGCAGTCGATCCACACCAGACGGTCCATCACGCCGTCACACTATGCCCGGCGTGCTCGGGTGGGGTCGGCAGCCGTCGCGCGTGTCGATCAGCGGCGACGAGCGCGTCGTCGGGATCTGACGGGGAGTAGCGCTAGGCTCTGGCGCCGTGGACACCCAGGCCCCCGCCCAGGAGATCGCTGCCGGATACGCCACGGACGGGGCCGCCCTCGAACTGGGCAGCATCCTCGTCGACGGCACCGTCGACCCCACCGCCCGTGTGCGCATCCCCTTCGCCACGCTCAACCGCCACGGGCTCGTCGCGGGCGCCACGGGCACCGGGAAGACCAAGACCCTGCAGGGGCTCGCCGAGCAGCTCTCGGCCGCGGGGGTTCCGGTGCTGCTGGCCGACGTGAAGGGCGACCTGTCCGGGCTGGCGCGCCCGGGGGAGCCGGGGGCGAAGATCGAGGAACGGTCGCGCGACACCGGCGACGACTGGGCGCCGACGGCGTACCCCGTGGAGTTCCTCTCGCTCGGCGGCGGCAGCTCCGCGGTGCCGATCCGGGCCACGCTCACGCAGTTCGGGCCGATCCTGCTCAGCAAGGTGCTCGACCTCAACGACACCCAGGAGTCGACGCTCGGCCTGATCTTCCACTGGGCCGACCAGCGCGGCCTCCCGCTGCTGGACACGAAGGACCTGCGCGCCGTCGTCCAACACCTCACCTCCGACGAGGGCAAGGCCGACCTGAAGGGCATCGGCGGGGTCTCGCCCGCCACCGCGGGCGTGATCCTGCGCGCCCTGGTCAACCTGGAGGCGCAGGGCGGTGACGACTTCTTCGGGGAGCCGGAGTTCGAGCCGGCGGACCTGATGCGTCAGATCGACGGGAAGGGTGTCGTCACCCTGCTGGAGCTGGCCGACCAGCAGGCCAACCCGCGGTTGTTCTCCACGTTCCTGATGTGGTTGCTCGCCGAGCTGTTCGAGGAGCTGCCCGAGGCGGGCGACCTCGACAAGCCGAAGCTCGTGTTCTTCTTCGACGAGGCGCACCTGTTGTTCAACGAGGCGTCGAAGGCGTTCCTGGAGCGCATCGAGCAGACCGTGAAGCTGATCCGTTCCAAGGGCGTCGGCGTGTTCTTCTGCACCCAGTTGCCCACCGACGTGCCCAACGCCGTGCTCTCCCAGCTCGGTGCGCGGATCCAGCACGCGCTGCGGGCGTTCACGCCCGAGGACCAGGCGGCGCTCGCCAAGACCGTCAAGACCTACCCGACCACCGCGCACTACGACATGGAGGAGGCGCTGACGTCGCTCGGCACCGGCGAGGCGATCATCACGGTGTTGTCCGAGCGAGGCGCGCCCACCCCCGTGGCCTGGGCCCGGATGCGGGCCCCGCGCTCGCTGATGGCGGCGATCGGCCCCGAGGCGGTGACCGCGGCGGCGCGGCAGTCCTCGTTGTACGGCAAGTACGGCGAGACCGTGGACCGGGAGTCGGCCTACGAGAAGCTGACGGCCCGGATCGCGGAGCCGCCCGCCGCGCCGTCCGCTCCCGCCCCGGCCGACGCACCGCCGCCGGCTCCCGAGCGCGCCGAGCCCGGGTTCGTGGAGAAGGCGTTCGAGTCGCCCGCCGTCCGCTCCTTCATGCGCTCGGCCGCCAGCGCGCTGGGTCGGGAGATCACCCGGGGTCTGTTCGGCACCCGCCGCCGGCGCTGACCGCCGGATCGAGAACCTCCAGCAGCACACCGACGAGCGCGTCCGCCCCGTTCAGCAGCACGTTGTGGGTCTCGTCCAGGTCGTGCACGGTCCAGTCGGGGGCGGTGCGCAGCTTCTCGGCGGTGGCCACGAAGGGCGACTGCGGCAGCCACTCGGGGTCCATGGCCGCGACGTAGTGCTTGTCGGCGACCCGGCGCCATGCACCGGTGAGCCGGGAGCGCTGCAGGAACGTCGCGATCGGGTGTGCGACGGCGCGTTCGTCGAAGAAGGGCAGCGGATCGACGTGACGTCCGGTGCGCCCTGATCCGTCGACGAACCACTCGCGTTCCCAGTCCGGCACCATCGACCAGGTCGAATCACCGTCCTCGGGGACGAACGCGTCGACGTAGACCAGGCCGGCGAACAGCTCGGGTACGGCGTCGGCGGCGCCGCTCAGCACGCTGCCCGCGTAGCTGTGCCCGACCGCCACCACCGGGCCGGGAAGGCCCTGGACGAGGGCGACGAGTTCGGCGACGTGGGTGTCGAGCGTGATCGGCCGGTCCGGTTCGGGATCCTGCGGGTCGAGACCGTCCAGCGTCACGGCGACCGCGCGGTGACCCGACGCCTCCAGCTGTTCGACGACGGGCTGGTACCACCAGCCACCGTGGTTCGCTCCCGGTACGAGTACGACGTCCATGCGACCCACGATGGCAGGCCTTGCGGACAGGATCTGTCCGTGATGCTGGTCGAACTCACGAGCACGAGCGCCGCGGGCAGCAGGTGTCGCCCCGCAGCGCCGCGCGGCCTTCCCTGATCGCGACGACGGCCAGGCCGAGGGCGACGATCGGGTCGGCCCACCACCAGCCCAGCGTCGAGTTGAGCACCAGGCCGGCGAGCACGGCCGCGGACAGGTAGGTGCAGATGAGGGTCTGCCGGGAATCGGCGACGGCACTGGCCGAGCCGTACTCGCGGCCGGCGTGCCGTTGCGCCCAGGACAGGAACGGCATGACTGCCACGCTGATCACGACCAGGGTGATCCCGACAGGGGAGTGCTCGGGCTGGGTGCCCGCGACGAGGGTGCGCAGCGCCTCGACGGTGACGTAGGCGGCGAGAGCGAAGAACGATCCGGCGATGACCCGCAGCGCGATCCCCTCCCGGCGCTCGGGGTCCGGGCCGGCGAACTGCCAGGCCACCGCGGCTGCGGAGCTGACCTCGATCAGCGAGTCCAGGCCGAAGCCGATCAGCGCGGTCGAGTCCGCGATCGTGCCGGCGGTGATCGCCACCACGGCTTCGATCACGTTGTAGGTGATCGTGGCGGCGACCAGCCACCGGATGCGTCGACGCAGCACGTCCCGCCGCTGCGGGGTCACGGTCGGGTGGCTCACGACGCCGCGACCTCCGCTGTGACCGAGTTGCCGGGCTCGCCGTAGACGGGGCAGAGCGCCACCGCATCCCCGGTCTCGGCCAGCAGGAGCTCGGCGCTGCGCAGCAGGTCGATCAGCTCCGGGCGGGTCAGCGAGTAGAAGGACTGCCGCCCCTGCGTGCGGTAGTCGATCAGTTGGCAGTCTCGCAGGCAGGAGAGGTGCTTCGACACGGTCGACTGGGCCAACCCCAGCTGCCGGGTCAGGTCCACCACGCGGGCCTCGCCCGCGGCCAGTCGCTGCACGATCGCCAACCGCGTCGGATCCCCGAGCGACCGGAACAGCGCCACCGCGGGGCTCAGTCCTCGCTCACATTCCATCGCCACGCGGCGATGATAGCCCGGTTCGGTGATCTGTTGGAGATGGGCTGCCGCTGTGGGGTGGCGCGGCGGGGAGTTGCACCGTGACGCAGAGCCCGCCGGTGGCCCGGGGGGCGAGGGTGAGGTTTCCGTCGTGCGCTCGGGTGATGCTGTCGACGATCGCGAGGCCGAGCCCGACGCCCGCGTGGCCGGTGCGGATCCGTTCGGTGCCGCGCTGGAACGGCTCGGCGAGCGTGGAGACCAGCTCTCGGGTGAGCTTCTCCCCGGTGTTCTCGACGGTGAGCAGCACGCCGTCGGGGTGCGCACAGGTGCGGATCCACACGGCGCCCTGTCCCGCCCGGTTGTGGACGATCGCGTTGTGCACGAGGTTCGTGGTCAGCTGCAACAGGAGTGCGGGTGAGCCGACGGTGGGGGCGATGTCGCCCGCGGTCTCGAGGGTCACGCCGCGCTTCTCCGCGAAGGGGAGGAGCGTTTCGGCGGCTTCCTCCACCAGGAGGGACAGGTCGACGCGTTCCCGCGTGAAGGTCCGCCGGTCGGCGCGGCCGAGTAGGAGCAACGCCTCGGTGAGGTCGATCGCCCTGGTGTTGACGGTGCGGAGGCGGTCGACGAGCTCGCCGCTGTCGCGGTTCGGATCGGTGCGGGCCACGTCGAGGAGCGTCTGCGTGATCGCCAGCGGGGTGCGCAGTTCGTGGGAGGCGTTGGCGGCGAACCTCCGCTGCTCGGCGACGTGCGCCTCGAGCCGCGCGAGCATGGTGTCGAAGGCGTCGGCGAGCTCGCGGAACTCGTCCTCGCGGCCGGGAAGCCCGATCCGGTGGGACAGCGATCCGTTCGCGGCCATGCGGGTGGCGTCGGTGATGCGGGTCAGCGGGGCGAGCATGCGGCCGGCCAGGATCCACCCTCCGACGAGCCCGAACACCAGGAGGAACGCCATCACGACGGCCGCCGCCGGAACGAAGACGATCGGCCCACGGCCCTGGAGCAGCAGGACGTTGGACACCACGTTCCTGAGGGAGCTGAAGTCGATCCCGCGCACGTCGGGCAGGAGGAACACCCACACGGCCGCGAGGAGCAGGACACCGGCGAGCATGACGAACCCGGCATAGCTGAGGGTGAGTTTGAGGCGGACGCTCAAACCCGGCTGCCTATCCACGTTCCCCTCCCTCGGCGTCGATGCGGTAGCCGGCGCCGGCCACGGTGGTGATGATTCCGGGTTCGCCGAGGCGTTTGCGCAGCGCCGAGACGGTGATGCGCACGGCATTGGTGAACGGGTCGGCGTTCTCGTCCCACGCGCGTTCCAGGAGCTCTTCGGCGCTGACGACGCCGCCTTCCGCGGCGACGAGGACCTCGAGCACGGCGAACTGCTTGCGGGTGAGCGCGACGTAGCGGCCGTCTCGGTAGACCTCGCGGCGGAACGGGTCCAGCTGCAGGCCGGCGATCTCCCGCACGGGTGGCCGGTTGTGTGCGCGTCTGCGGTCGAGTGCCCGGAGGCGGAGCACGAGCTCCCGCAGGTCGAAGGGCTTGGTGAGGTAGTCGTCGGCGCCGAGTCCGAACCCGGAGGCCTTGTCGTCGAGCCGGTCGGCGGCGGTGAGCATGAGGATGGGCGTGCCGGTGCCGGAGGCGACGATGCTCATCGCGACCTCGTCGCCGGAGGGCCCGGGGATGTCACGGTCGAGGACGGCGATGTCGTAGGCGTTGATGCCCAGCAGCTCCAGAGCGGTGTCACCGTCGCCGGCGACGTCGGCCGCGATCGCCTCGAGGCGTAGCGCGTCGCGGATGGCTTCAGCCAGGTAGGGCTCGTCCTCGACGATCAACACGCGCACAAGTCCTCGATGCTACGAGCCGGGCCATATCGCCGGCATATCGAAAAGCGGATACGTGCCGGCAACGCCGCGCTGCCTTGACTGCGGGCATGACCTACTGCGCGCGCGGACCGGGCCCCGGAGCGAGCCGGACGGCTGCGTTCGGCGACCACTTCCCGACGCAGCCCATCGCGGTCCCCCGCTCCCGGGCAGGGGGCGTCCTCCTCGACCGGCCTCCGCCCAGCCCCGGTGCCGTGAACCGGCGCGTGCCGTCGCCACGCCGACAGCCACCTCCGGCCCGGCACCACCACCACGCCGCCTCGGGGGCGAGCGGACCAGCACGACCAGCACCCCGCTCCACCCGCTTGACGATCCTCATCGCGGTGGCGGTGGTCATCGCGGCGGTGACCGGAGGGCTCGGTTACCGGACGTGGGCATCCTCGTCCCCCTCGACGGCGACGCCGGACCGGCAGGCGGATGGCGTTCCGGGACGTCCCCCTCCACCGGGCAGCGGCGATTGGCACGGTGACGGCCGCGGTGCGGACGACGAGGCCGACGGTGCCGTCCCCGACGGGGTGACGGTCTTCGACGACGGGTTCCCGGCCGTGGCCAACCTCGATCCGGACCTGCTCGAGGCCCTGCGCCGGGCGGCGACGGAGGCCGCGGACGACCGGGTCGAGTTCGTCGTCAACAGCGGCTGGCGTTCCCGGGATTACCAGGAACGGCTGCTCGACGACGCGGTCTCGGAGTACGGGTCGAAGAAGGAGGCCGCCCGCTGGGTGGCCACCGCGGACACCTCTGCCCACGTGTCGGGGGACGCGGTCGACATCGGGCCCACCGGTGCCGCGCAGTGGCTGTCCGAGCACGGTGCCGGGTACGGCCTGTGCCAGATCTACCGCAACGAGCCCTGGCACTTCGAGCTGCACCCCGACGCCGCCGATCGCGGTTGCCCACGCACGTACGCCGACCCCACGCACGATCCGAGGATGCAGAAGTGACCAGGACGCTCGGCAACCCCCCGCCCGCCGGCCGGTCGATGCTCGCGGCCGGCGTGCGGGGCCTGACCAAGACCTACGGCCGGGGCGAGGCGCAGGTGCACGCCCTGCGTGGCATCGACCTCGACCTGCGTCGGGGCAGGTTCACCGCGATCATGGGACCGAGCGGGTCGGGCAAGTCCACGCTGATGCACTGCCTGGCCGGGCTCGACCAGGCCGACGGCGGCACCGTCACCGTGGCCGGCACCGACCTGGGATCACTCGACGACGACGCGCTCACGGTCTTCCGCCGCGAGCACGTCGGGTTCGTGTTCCAGTCGTTCAACCTGCTGCCGATGCTCACCGCGGCACAGAACATCCTGCTCCCGCTCGAGTTGGGCGGTGCGCGGATCGACGACGCGACGACCGCGCGCGCACACGCGCTCGCCGAGACCCTCGGCGTGGCCGACCGGCTCGGGCACCGGCCCGCGGAGCTGTCCGGCGGCCAGCAGCAGCGGGTCGCGATCGCCCGGGCCCTGATCACCCGGCCTGCGCTGCTGTTCGCCGACGAGCCCACCGGGAACCTGGACTCCACGACGTCGGCGGAGGTGCTGGAGCACCTGCGCCGGTCGGTGCGCGAGCTGGGCCAGACCGTCGTGATGGTCACCCACGACCGGGACGCGGCCGGCTACGCCGACGACGTGGTCACCATGCAGGACGGGCGGATCGCCTGATGCGCACCGTCTTCCTCGCCTCCCTGCGCACCCACACCCGCCGCTACGTCGCCGCGGCGATCGCGGTGACGGTGTCGGTCGCCTTCGTCGTCGCGATCGGCGTGCTCACCGCCGGGGCGCGCGCCGGGCTCATGGAGAAGTCCGGGGCGCCGTTCCGCGGGGCGGACTACGTCGTCGACGCCCCGGAGGACGGACCCCAGCGGGGCCCGTCGTGTTGCCCCGGCACCCTCGACACGTCCGACGCGATCGCGCTCGTCGACCGCCTCGGCGGCAACGCGTCCGGGCTGGGCCGGGTCGACCTCCCGGTGCACCGGGAAGGCGGCACCCCGCTCGGCTGGCGCGACTCCCGGGGCGGGACGACCGTGGGGCCGATCGCCGCCGCGCAGGAGCTGCGCTGGCAGGAGCTCGTGGCGGGCCGCTTCCCGGCAGGCACCGGCGAGGCGGTGGTGCACGTGTGGGACGCGCAGGCCCAGGAGCTCGCGGTCGGTGACCGGATCCGGGTCGGTGAGGGCGCCGGCGCGACCGACCTGGACGTGGTCGGACTCGTGGAGTCGCCCACGACCTGGACCCAGGCCTCGGTGTACGTCACCTGGCCGCAATACCTGCAGTGGCGCGACAGCCCCACGTGGCACGTGGGTGGTGTGGCGGTGCGTGGGGACGTCGGTCCGGTGCCGGAGGGCATGGCGGTACAGCCGGTCGACGAGTACGTCTCGGACAGCCTCGCCGGGCTCAACAACGATGTGGACGCCTTCGCGCTGATGGGGCTGTTGTTCGCCGGCGTCGCGCTCGTCGTCTCGGTCCTGGTCGTCGCGAACACGTTCTCGATCCTGCTGGCGGCGCGCCTGCGCGACTTCGCCCTGCTGCGCTGCGTCGGTGCGACCCGGCGGCAGGTGCTGGGTTCGGTACGCCGCGAGGCGCTCACCGTCGGCGTGCTCGCGTCCTCGACCGGGACGCTGCTCGGCGTCGGACTCGGCTACGGCCTGCTTCCCCTGATCAGCACCCTCGCACCCGCCAACCCGATGGTCGCCCCCGTACCGCCCCTCGCCTGGCTGTCGGGCGGGTTCGCCCTCGGCCTGCTGGTCACCGTGGTCGCGTCGTGGCTGCCGACCCGGCGCGTGGTCTCGGTGAGTCCGCTGGCGGCGCTGCGACCGCAGACGGCCCTCGACACGCGCACCGCCGGCGGCCGGTCCCGGCCGGCGCTCGCCACGCTGCTGCTCGTCACCGGGCCTGCCCTGCTCGGGGCGGCGATGATCGGCGGCAGCACGGTGCTCATGCTGGCCGGCGGAGCATCGGTGTTCACCGGCGTCCTGCTGTTCGGGCCGGTGCTCGTCCCCCGCCTGGTCCGGGTCGCCGGCGCGTTGCTCGGTCCGCGGGGAAGGCTCGCGACCGAGAACGCCGTGCGCAACCCCCGCCGGACCGCCGCCACCACCGCCGCCCTGCTGATCGGCGTCACCCTGACGACCGCCGTACTCACCGGCATGACCACGTGGCGGGCGGCGCTGGACGAGGTGCGCGACCGGCACAACCCCATCGACGCCGCGCTCACCTCGCTCGACGAGCCGGTCACCACCGACCTCCTCGAGCGGGTACGCCGGATCCCCGGTGTGGAGCAGGCCGTCCCGGTGACCGGCACCGTCGCGCGGATCACCGGGTTCGACGCGCCGCTCCCGGTCCTCACCGCCCCGGACGAGGTGCAGATGGCCCGCGACGGCGGGGCGTTCGCCCGGGCGGAGCCGGGAACGATCCGGATCGACCTCGGAGCCTTCGTGGACCCGGGCACCGAGCCCGGTGACCGCGTCACGGTGAGCGTCGGCGATCGCCGGGCCCAGCTGAAGGTCGTCTCCCTCGGCTCGGGCCGGTCGGGTGTGGTCGCGCCCGAGACGCTGGCCCAGCTCACCGATGCCCCTGAACCGCACGTCATCTGGGTCCGCGCCGCCGAGGACGCCGACCCGCTCGCGCTCGTCGATGCCCTGGACGCGCTGGCGGATGCGACCGGCGCGCAGCTCGAGGACCAGTTGCAGGCGCAGGCGGCGGCGAACCGGGAGCGGGACATCCTCGCCGGGTCGGCGCTCGGCCTGCTCGGCGTCTCCGTGGCGATCGCCCTGATCGGGATCGCGAACACCCTGGGTCTGTCCGTGCTCGAGCGCGCCCGCGAACACGCGCTGCTGCGCGCGCTCGGGCTCACCCGCAGGCAGCTGCGGCGGATGCTGGCGACCGAGGCGGCGCTGCTGTCGGTGGTGGCGACCGCACTCGGCACCGTGATCGGCGTCGGGTTCGCCTGGGTCGGCTACGAGACCTTCGTGACGCGGGCCCTCACCCACGCCACCATGGTCGTTCCCTGGCCGTCACTCGGCGCCGTCGTCGCCATCGCGGCGCTGGCCGGAGTGCTCGCCGGCGTTCTCCCGGCCCGCCGGGCCGCCCGGGTGACCCCGACCGCAGGGCTGTCGCTCGACTGACACCCCCGAAATCAGGAACGGGGTGAGGAGGCGCGGCACCGTGGCGTCGGCCAGCGCGACCCCGTCGGGCGCGGACACGTCCAGCACCGTGTAGCCGCCGGCTCCGGCCGCGGTCACGGCCTCCACCTCGACGAGCCCGGCGCGGCGCTGGAAGACGCTCTGCCGGAACGTCCAGCCGATCACCCCGTCGCGCTGCAGCGCGACCGTCCGCCGCTGGACGCTGCCCTGCCGGGCGACGAGGTGGCGGGCGGTGAGCTCGTGGCCGAGCGCGCGGAAGCGGTCGAGGGCGAGCAGCGCGGCCACCGGGAGCAGGGCGAGGCTCGCCGGGCCGAGCCAGGGCAGCGGCACCGCCCACCCGACCGCGAACGCGAGCACCACGATCGCCGCCGCGGGCCCCACGGCCCGGGTCAGCCGCCGTTGCAGCGCCGCCCGCGGGTGCCGGCGCAGCGGGGCGAGGGTGGCCTCGGCGGGGTGTTCCCGCAGCGCGAGGGCGGCGACCCGGTGCGCTTCGGCGCGCGGCACGGGCGGCTGCAGCGCGCCGCCCTGGGCGTCGCGGGACAGGCCGGTGGACAGCGCACGGCATTGCGCACCCCGCCCGGCCCGCAGCAGCAGCGGCTCCACGACCTCCGCACCGCGCAGCCGCTGCTCGGACACCGACAGCGACCGGCGGGTCAGCAGGCCGCGCTTGACGCGCAGCGCGCCGCCCGTCCCGGCGCCAGGGTCGGCGGTGACCTCGCGGGTGAGGCGGTAGTCGTACCAGCGCTCGGCGAACAGCAGCACCGCGCCGACGACGGCGAGCACGAGGAGCGCGAGGGCCAGCACCGCGATGCCGAGCCAGAGCGGGGCGGTGGTGAGCCGCTGGGCGGCGTCGTCCACCGGCGGGAG
This sequence comes from Pseudonocardia sp. MH-G8, assembly GCF_002262885.1. GTDB lineage: Bacteria > Actinomycetota > Actinomycetes > Mycobacteriales > Pseudonocardiaceae > Pseudonocardia. The sequence continues at coordinate 20,536 of NZ_NKYF01000028.1, forward strand.
GTCGCGGGGGTCCACGCCGAGGTCGTCGAACAGGTTGAACCCGGCGGCGCCGATCGCGCCGATCCCTGCGAGCGAGGAGAACGTCAGCGGCGCGAACCGCAGCCACGACCAGCGCAGCCGCGCCAGCTCCTCGCCGGGCGGCGGCGCCGGCGCGGCCGGCACGTCCGCGCGGGGCCGGTCGAGCAGCTCCCGGCGCAACCGGTCGGCCTCGGCCTTGCTGACGGCGTCCAGGCTCAGCCCCGAGCTCTCCAGCGCCCCGCCGGTCGCCGCCCCGACCTGCACCACGCTGAGCCCGAAGAGGCGGTGCAGCAGCTTCGCGGTGAGGTCGACGGTACGGATCCGGTCGCGCGGCACCGACCGGCGTTGCCGGCGCAGCCACCCCGTGTGCAGCTCCACGCGCTCGTCGGTGATGCGGTACTGCGTCGTGCGCCACCGCACCACGCCGCCGGCCACGAGCAGCACGGCGATGCCGAGCGGGATCCACAGCCGCCCCACCACGTCGCCCCGCCCCGTCAGCAGCAGGATCACCACCACGGGCAGCAGCCGGATCACGCCGGACAGGGGCGTCACCGCGAGCATCCGGGGGTCCAGCCGCCGCCACGGCGCTGTGTCGGGGGGCACCGGATCGGGCGGCAGGCTGTCGGGCGGCAGGGGGTTGGGGGGCACGGGGTCGGCCGTCACGTGGCGTCCCCGGGGGTGGCCTGGGTGGTCTCGGTGAGCACGCGGGCCAGCTCGGCGGCCCCGCGCTCGTCGAGGCCGCGGATCTTGACCGGCCCGCGCGCCGAGGCCGTGGTCACCGTGACGCTGGCGAGCTTGAGCAGCTGCTGCAGCGGACCGTGCTCGGTGTCCACGGTCTGCACGCGTGAGATCGGGGCGATCCGCCACTCCCGCACCAGCCATCCGGACATCGTGTAGACCGCCTCGGGCGTGACCTCCCAGCGGTGGATGCGGTAGAGCAGCGGCGGGACGACGACGCCGTACGCGAGCACGATCACCGCCGTGGCGACGGAGGTGGCGACGAGCCAGCCCGGGGCGTCATCTGCGGACAGGACCAGCACCACCAGCTGCGGCCCCGTGAGTACCACCAGTGTGAGCAGGGCGCGCAGCTGCCACCACCGGACGGCCCGCGGGCTGACCTGGTGGGCGGGCGGGCGCAGCGGTAGTGCGAGCGGCGCGGCGGCGGACATGCCCGGAGTCTGCCCCCTGAGACCCCGCGCCCCGTCCGCGACGCGGTCTCCGGAGTGTCGGAAGGCGGGTCAGGGGAGCGCGCGGACGGACTTCGCGTGCAGTGCGGTCATCGGGGCCGGGTCGGTGCCGCAGGACAGCGGGCGGGGCGCGCCGTCCAGGGCTGCCACGTCCACCTCCCAGCGCCGGCCGTCGCGCGCGGTGACGACGGCGCCGCCGGGCACGTCGGCGACCTGCAGGGTGTCGGCGTCGCGCAGCCCGGTGGCGGCACGCACGGCGAGCTCGGCCACCTGCCCGGTGGGCGACCACGTACTGCGCCCGCGGCACTGCGCCGTGTCGACCTCGCCGGGGAACGCCGCCTTGCGTGCCGCGATCGCGGTGGCCGGGTCGAGCCGGCCGTAGGCGTAGCCGGTGGGCAGCACGAGCGCCGTGGGGGCGAACCGGTGCCCGCCGAGGTGGCTGCATTCCCAGACGTGCTGCTCGCCCGCGTCGACGACGGCCAGCGCGAGCGCGCGCCCGTCCACGGCGCAGCAGCGGTCGCGGCGGCCGTGCGTGCACACCAGCAGCAGGGGGTCACCCACCGGGGCGCCGGGCAAGGGCTCGTCGTCGGCGGGCAGTTCGAGCTCGGCGAGCTGCTCCGGCCCGTCGATCGTGAAGGTCGTGACGCGGGTGGCCCCGGGCGCGGTGTCGGCGAGGAACACGCGCAGCGGCGCCCCGTGCTCACCGCGGCGGCCGGGCCTGCGGATCAGCAGCAGCCGCCAGCCGGGCGTGGCGGCGAGAGCGGCGAGGGCGGGCTCGGGGTGGGCGGTCAGGTCGCTGGGCCACGAACCGCGCTGCTCCACGCACACCCAGCGGCGGGTGACCGGCGCCGAACCGGCCAGTGGCTCGTCGCGCGCGAGGGCCAGGAGGCTGCAGCGCTGCCATCCCGGTGCCGTTCCCATCCCGGCACAATACCTAAGCCTTACCTAACCCGGTGGGGTGACGCCTCTCACCGGGTGCCGGCAGCTCCCGATGGACGATCTTGCCGGTGGTGTTGCGCGGCAGCTCGTCGAGGAACTCGACGTCACGCGGCACCGCGAAGCGGCTCAGCTCCGCGCGTACCCAGCCCCGCACCTCGTCGGCGTCGACCTGCGCGCCCGGCTCCAGCACCACGTAGGCGGCGAGCCGCTGCCCGTACTGCTCGTCGTCGACGCCGGTGACCGCCGCCTCGCGCACCTCGGGCCGTGCCGCGATCAGGTCCTCCACCGGGCCCGGGTGCACGTTCTCCCCACCCGAGACGATCATGTCGTCGGCGCGGCCGGTGAGGTGCAGCAGACCGTTCTCGTCGAGGCGGCCGACGTCGCCCGTGCCGAGCATCCCGTCGGACCGTTGCACGTCGACGCCTTCGCGCGTGTAGCCCTCGAACGGCATGTCGTTGCGGACGAAGACGCGCCCCTCCTCGCCGCGCGGCACGGGCCGGTCGTCGTCGCCGAGGATCACCAGTCGGGTGCCGACCGGCGCGCGGCCCGCGGTGCCGGGCGCGGCGCGCAGGTCGGCCGGGCCCGCGATGCTCACCCAGGACACCTCGGTGGAGCCGTAGAGGTTGTAGAGGATCTCGCCGAAGCGGTCCATGAACGTGGTGGCCAGGTCCGCGGGCAGCGCCGACCCGCTGACGGCGACGATCCGCGGGTGGTGCCACGACCACACCCGGGCCAGCTCGTCGGCGGGCAGCTCCAGCACCCGCTGCAGCATCACCGGCACCGCGAACACGGCCTCGACGCGGTGGTCCTGGGCGATCCGCAGGAACTCCGCGGGCGTGTACTTGCGTGAGAGCACGATCGGGGCGCCGTGCAGCACGGCGAGCTGCAGCGCGGCCAGCCCCCAGGTGTGCAGCAGCGGTGCCGCGATCAGCACCGGCTCGGCGGCCCGCAGCGGGATGGTCGACAGGATCGCCGCGGCGGGCGAGATGCTGTGCAGCGGCGGGCGGCGTGCCCCCTTCGGTGTGCCGGTCGTGCCCGACGTCAGCACGATCGTGTGGCCCGCAGCCGGGCGGCGTGGCAGGGGACCGGGGCCGTCGAGGTCGGCGAGCTCGGCGTCGGTGACGACGCGGCAGTGCCCGGGCAGCCCCTCGAGCGCGGGCCGGAAATCCTCGTCGGCGATCACCGTGTGCAGGTCGAGCTCCCCGGCCACCTCGCGGAGCTGACCCGCCGACAGGCCCGTGTTGAGCAGCACGGCGTCGGCGCCGATCTTGCCCGCGGCGACCTGAGCCGCGATCGCGCCCCGGTGGTTGCGGCACAGCACGCCCAGGCGGGCGCGCGGCCCGAGCCCGCCGTCGGCGAGCCCGCGTGCGATCGCGTCGGTCCAGGCGGACAGCGCGGCGAAGGTGAGCGCGCCGTCGTCGTCGACGATCGCGGTGCGGTGCGGGTGCCGTGCCGCCCCGGCCGCGTAGCCGGCGGTGATCGTCAGGCCGTAGCGGAGGAGGCCGGTCACCATGCCCAGCAGGCGGTCGGGGCGTACCGGGCGCACCACCCCGGAGCGGGTCAGCGCCACCACGGCCCGCGCGGAGCCGACCACCTGCTCGGCTCCCGCGCGCGCACCCTCGACCACTCGTCCCACGATCACGGCGCCAGTCTGGCAAGCCCGTCCCGACCGCGCAGCCCGTCAGGGCGATGGCTGCGTGAGGTACACGGTGCGGACGCCGACCGTTGTGACCCACGTCGCGCTCCCGGGGCCGCGGCCGGCCCACCCCGCCCCTGACCGCTCAGCCGCGCGGCGTCATACACGCCGTTCCACGAGCGACGCGGCGTACCCCACGGCTGCGACGGTGCCGACAACGAGCGTCCGGCGGACAGTTCTCGCCGGATCCCACGGGAGATGTCCGCACCCGGCCGACGTGCGCCGGGCGCGTCAGCTGGGGGTGATGACGACCTTGAGCGCCTGGTGGGCGGCGGCGTTCTTGAACACGTCGTACGCCTCGCCGATCTGGTCGAAGGTGAACGAATGAGTGCCCATCTTCTCTGCGGGGATCCGGCCGCCGGCCACCATCTTGAGCAGGGTCGGGATCGAGACGGTGTCGACCAGTCCCATGGTCAGGGTGACATTGCTGATCCACATGTCCTGCATGGGGAGCTCGACCGGGGTTCCGTGCACACCGACGTTGGCGATCGTGCCGCCCGGCCGGACCAGGGAGGCGGCGGTCAGCAGGGTCTCGGGATAGCCGACAGCTTCGATCGCGACGTCGACGCCGAGCCCATCGGTGAGTGCGGTCACGTCACCGACCGTGCCGGGACCGACCTCGACGGCATCGGTGGCGCCGAACTCCAGCGCCTTCTCGAGGCGGAACTTGTTGGAGTCGATGGCGATCACCTTGGATGCACCCCACAGGCCGGCGGTCAGCACCGCGGACAACCCGACGGCGCCCGCGCCGACGACCGCGACGGTGTTGCCGGGCCGGACGCCGCCGGCGAGCACGCCGACCTCGTAGCCGGTGGGCAGCGAGTCGGCCAGGAAGATCGCCTGCTCGTCGCTCACGCCCTCTGGTATCGCGTACAGCGACGTGTCCGCGTAGGGGACGCGCACGTACTCGGCCTGGGTGCCGTCGATGAGGTGCCCGAAGATCCAGCCGATGCCGCCGAGGGTCTGGCAGTGCGACGGCATACCCCGGGTGCAGTACTCGCAGCGCCCGCACCGGCTGATCGCCGGTACCAGCACCCGATCGCCGACGGAGAATCCGCTGATCGCGGACCCGACCTCGGTGATCGTGCCGACGGCCTCGTGGCCGAGGATGCGCCCGTCGGTCACCGCGGGAACGTCGCCTTGCAGGATGTGCAGATCCGTGCCGCAGATCGTGGTGATGTCGACCTCGACCACGACGTCGGTGGGGTCCTGCACTGCAGCGTCGGGGACGGTCTCCCAGGCCTTGTCGTTCGGGCCGTGGTAAACGAGTGCCTTCATCCTGCTACCTCCGTTGGTCGCACACAGCTCGTCGGGGTGACCGAGCGCGTCGGTCCGACCGACGCTAGAGACGCCGCTCACTGCCGACTGTCTCGTTCTGCGACGATCCGGCGCGGTCATCGATTTCCGCCCGCGCAGCCCGTCAGTGGAGCGGCTGCGTGAGGTCGTACACCGTGCGACCGCCGACCATGGTCGGGGCGAAGTGCTCCTGCACCCAGGTTGCGATCCCCGAGTTGCGCCCCGGCCCGGCCTGCGACCCGTCGGGGTCCCGCGGCCCCTCCGTCGACGGCCCTCCGGGGCCTCTCCCGCCGTCGACGAACCAGCGCACCTCACCGGCGGCAACCATCGCCTGGAACTCCTGCAGTGTCGGGGCCGGGTCGCCGCCGGAGAAGCCGCCGACGCCCATGACCGTGGTGTCGCTGGCCAGTGCCAGGGACGCGCTGCTCTGCGCGCCGGTCGTGGCGGCCGACCAGGTCGTTCCCGCCGACCTGAGCAGCGCCACGAGCTCCGCGTCGACGGTGCCGGGGTTCCCGCCGCCGCCCGGGCGGGGCGCGTTCCCCGGGCGCTGCCCGGCGTCGGGTCCGGCCTGCCCGCCGTCCGGCCCTGCCGGGCCGCCCGTCCCCGAGCGTGCCTGGCCCCCGCCCGGCATCCCGCCCTGGCCGCCGTCCGCCGCGGCCTGCAGCGCGTACGCCGTCGGGGCGGCCAGCGTCGTCAGCACCAGCGCGAGGGCGACGACGTCGGCCCCGCGGCGCCGGATCCCGGCCAGGAGCGCGAAGGCCACGACGGCCGCCACCGCGACGACGGCCCAGCGCAGCCACGGCAGGAACTCCGGCGTCCGCCCGAGCACCACCCACGCCCACACCGCCGTGCCCGCCGTGACCACGGTCAGCGCAGCGCGGCCGGCCCACGTCGCCCGCCGCCGCCACAACAGCGTGCCGCCGATGCCGACGAGCGCCGCGATCCCGGGTGCGAGCGCGACCGTGTAGTACGAGTGGAAGATCCCCTCGGCGAGGCTGAACACGAGCGCCGTCACCACCGTCCAGCCGCCCCACAGCACCAGCGATGCCCGGACGGCGTCGGTGCGCGGTGCCCGGCGGGTCAGCCAGAGCCCCACCAGGAGCAGCGCTAGCGCGGCCGGCAGCAGCCACCCGGCCATCGCGCCGATCTGGGAGTCGAACATCCGCAGGATGCCGGGCTCGCTGCCGAAGCCGGCGCCCATCTGCTGGACCTGCCCGTTCGGGCCCATCAGGAACCCGCCGCCGCCGGCACCGCCCTCGCGCCCGAAGATCCGTCCCAGCCCGTTGTAGCCCAGCGCCAGCTCCAGGGCACTGTCGGACTCGGAACCGCCGATGTAAGGGCGGCTCGCGGCCGGCCAGAGCTCGACGACCGCGTACCACCAGCCGCCCGCCACGACGATCGCGACGCCGGCGGCCAGGAGTTGCCGGACCCGCCGCCAGACGCCCGCGGGGGCGGCCACCAGGTAGGCCGCCGCGAGCGCGGGCAGCGGCACGAACGCCTGCGCCATCTTCGTCAGGAACGCGAACCCGACGAGCGCGCCGGCGAGCAGCAGCCAGCGGGTGGACGCGGTCCCGGTGGCGCGCACGACCGCGTAGGCCGCGCCGACCAGCAGCAGCACGAGCAGCGCGTCCGGGTTGTTGTAGCGGAACATCTCCACGGCCACCGGGGTCAGGGCCAGCGCGGCCCCGGCCAGCAGCCCGGCCCCCGGCCCGGCCACCCGACGTACCGCGGCGTGCAGGAGCGCGACCGCCCCGACGCCCATCAGTGCCTGGGGCACGAGCATGCTCCACGCCGAGAGCCCGAACAGCCGCGCCGACAGCGCCATGACCCACAGCGACGCGGGCGGCTTGTCGACCGTGACGACATTGCCCGCGTCGGTGGACCCGAACAGGAATGCGGTCCAGTTCTGCGTCATGGCCTGCACGGCGCCGGCGTAGTAGGTGTTGGCCCAGCCGAGGGAGCCCAGGTCCCACAGGTACAGCAGGGCCGTGCCGAGCAGCAGGACCGCCAGCGCGAGCCGGTGGTGGCGAGGTCGTTCGGTGCGCACCGGCGGGGCCTCGGGGGCGGCGAGGGTGGTCACGCGGGGGTCTCCTGACGGGTCGGGGTGGCGGCCGCGGGGCGGCGGAAGATCCACGAGCGGAAGGCGACGAAGCGCAGCACCGTGGCGAGCGCGTTGGCGGTGACGAGCACGCCGAGCTCCACGGCGCGTCCGGTGCCCGGTGCCCATGCCGCGAGCGCGGCCAGCGCCCCGGAGGTGAGGCCGAGCCCGAGTGCGAACACGACGAGGCCCTGGACGTGGTGCAGGACGGCGCGGTGGCCACCCCGGATGCCGAAGGTCAGCCGGCGGTTCGCGGCGGTGTTCGCGACGGCGGTGACCACCAGCGCCACGAGGTTCGCCCCGAACGGCCCGAACCCGCCGCGCAGCAGGACGTAGAGCAGGAGGTAGGCCAGGGTGCTGCACCCGCCCACCAGCGCGAACCGCGCCAGCTCGGCCGGCATCCCGGACGGGACCCCGGGGAGCTGTCCGCGCCCGTGCGCGCCCCGCAGCTCGCCCAGCGGCAGGCGACCGGTGGCCAGCGCGCGGGCGAGGCGGGCGATGCCCGACAGGTCGGCCACGGCCGTCGCGAGGACGTCCACGCGGCTGTCCGGGTCGTCGACCCAGTCGACGGGCACCTCGTGGATGCGCAGCCCGCTGCGCTCGGCCAGCACCAGCAGTTCGGTGTCGAAGAACCAGCCGGTGTCCTCCACCAGCGGCAGCAGCTGCTGCGCGACGTCGGCGCGGATCGCCTTGAACCCGCACTGCGCGTCGCTGAACCGCGCGGCGAGCGCGCCACGCAGCAGGAGGTTGTAGGCCAGCGAGATCAGCTCCCGCTTCGGGCCGCGCACCACCCGGGAGCCGCGGCCCAGCCGCGTGCCGATCGCGAGGTCGGAGTGGCCCGAGACCAGCGGTGCCACCAGCGGGAGCAGCGCGGCCAGGTCGGTGGACAGGTCCACGTCGCAGTAGGCGAGCACCTGCGCGTCGGAGGCGGTCCAGGCCGCGTGCAGGGCCCGCCCGCGCCCCTTCTCCGCCAGCCGCAACGCGGTCACGTGGGGCAGCTCGCCTGCCAGCCGGGCCGCGATCACCGGGGTCTCGTCGGTGCTCGCGTTGTCGGCGATCGTGATCCGGAACGGGTACGGGAACCGCTCGGTGAGGTGCTCGTGCAGCCGGCGCACCGAGCGCTCGAGGGTCGCCTGCTCGTCGAGGACGGGCACGACGACGTCGAGCACGGGACGCTCCGACCGTCCGGGCTGCGCGGATGCCGGCGCGGTGTCGATGCTCATGCCCCGACGCTCGCCCGGCCCGCTGTCGCCCCGGTGTGGCCCGCCTGTGCCCCCGCTGTGAGCCGGCCGCCCGAGCAGCCATGATCGGTACTTCGGCGCGATAACGGGCGGAATTCAACCCGCGAACGCGCCGACACGCCGATCATGAGGCCGGGAGCCCGGCCGGCGGGTCAGGCTGCGGGGAGGTGGAGGGTGAACGCGGTGTGGCCGGGACGGCTGCTGACCTCCACGGTGCCGTGGTGGGCCTCCACGACCGCCCGGACGATCGCCAGGCCCAGGCCGGTGCTTCCGGTGTCGCGGGAGCGGGAGGTCGAGCCACGGGCGAACCGCTCGAAGACGTGCGGCACCAGGTGCGCGGCGATGCCGGGCCCTGTGTCGAGGACGCTCAGGTGGGCGGCATCCGCGTCGGCGGCGAGCGCGACCGTCACCTCGGTGCCCGCCGGCGTGTGCGTCCGGGCGTTCGCGAGCAGGTTGGCCAGTACCTGGGCGAGCCGGGAGGTGTCGCCGGGCACCACCACCGGGTGCTCGGGAGCATCGAGCGTCCAGCGGTGGTCGGGGCCTGCGGCGTGCGCGTCGGCCACGGCGTCGACGACGAGGCGGGTCAGGTCGACGTCGCCGTGCTCGAGGGGGCGGCCGGCGTCGAGCCGCGCGAGCAGCAGCAGATCCTCCACGAGGGCGGTCATCCGCTCGGCCTGCGAGGTGATGCGGGTGAGCGAGTACGCCGCGTCCTGCGGCAGCGCGTCGCGTCGCGCGAGCTCGGCGTAGCCGCTGATCGCGGCGAGGGGGGTGCGCAGCTCGTGGCTGGCGTCGGCGATGAACTGCCGCAGCCGCACCTCGCTGTCGTGCCGCGCTTCCAGCGCCGACCCGACGTTGTCGAGCATGCGGTTCAGGGCGCTGCCGACCTGGCCCACCTCGGTGCGCGGATCGACGTCGGGCACCCGCTCGACGAGCGACACCTCGCCCCGGTCCAGCGGCAGCGCGCCGACCCGCGCCGCGGTGGCCGCCACCCGCTCGAGGGGCCGCAGCTCGCGCCGGACGACGACGGCGCCCGCGATGCCCGCCCCGACCAGGGTCACGCCCGCCACGACCAGTTCGATGAGCACGAGCCCGGACACGATGTCCTGCACGGGGGCTTCCGGCATGCCGCTCACGACGACGTCGCCGACCGGCGTCCGCGTGGCGACGACGCGGTAGTCCCCGAGAGGGCCCAGGTCCACGCTGCGCGGCGGTTCCCCCACCGGGATCGCGGCGAGCTCGGCGTACTCCTGCACGGGAACATCGCGCACGCTGCCACCGAGCGGGAACACCGCGGCCGCGAGCACGTCCCCGTCCCGGACCACGGCCGTGAGGCTGTCGGGGGGCCGCGGGCCGCGGTCGTCCCTCAGCACGGTGGGCGACTCGCCCGGCTCGTCGCGGATGAGGACGCGGGTGGCCGCACGCACGTCGAGGTCGAGCCGGTGGATCAGGAACTGGCGCAGCGCGATCGTGGTGGCCACCGCGACCAGGGCCGAGGCGATGGCCAGCAGCAGGAGGGTGACCGCCACCAGCCGGGTGCGCAGCGAGTGACCGTTCACCCGCCTGCCGCCGGTTTGAGCACGTAGCCCGCCCCGCGGACGGTGTGGATCATCGGCGACCGTCCGGCGTCGATCTTCTTGCGCAGGTAGGACACGTAGAGCTCGACCACGTTGGACTGGCCGCCGAAGTCGTAGTTCCACACGCGGTCGAGGATCTGCGCCTTCGACAGCACGCGGCGGGGGTTGCGCATCAGGTAGCGGAGCAGCTCGAACTCGGTGGCGGTGAGCTCCACGAGGTCGTCGCCGCGGCGGACCTCGTGGCTGTCCTCGTCCAGCACCAGGTCGCCGACTACGAGCTGCGAACCCTGCCGCGCGGCCGTCATCCCGGAGCGGCGCAGCAACCCGCGCAGCCGCGCGACCAGCTCTTCGAGGCTGAACGGCTTGGTGACGTAGTCGTCGCCGCCCGCCGTGAGGCCGGCGATCCGGTCCTCCACGGCATCGCGTGCCGTCAGGAACAGGACCGGCACCTCGGGGGTCTCGGCGCGCAGCCGGCGCAGCACCTCGAGGCCGTCGACGTCGGGAAGCATCACGTCGAGCACCACGGCGTCGGGGCGGTGCTCGCGGGCGAGACGGACGGCGGTGGTGCCGTCGGCGGCCGTCCGGACGTCCCAGCCCTCGTAGCGCAGTGCCATCGAGAGCAGCTCGGCGAGCGCGGCCTCGTCGTCGACCACGAGGACGCGGATCGGACTCCCGTCCGCGCGTCGCAGCTCAGGAGCCGTGCCCCGCACCGTTGCCATGCTAGCCAGCCTCGCCCGCGCGGCTGTGGCCTCGATGGGCGGATCCTGTGCGCGAGCTGTGCGAAGAAAAAAGGGAACCGCGGGGTTCTCGCCGTCGTCAATGCCGGTATTTCCACCGACAGGAGGACGGCATGACCACGTTCGAGGGCTGGCGAAGCGACGCCACCGCGTTCCTCGCCGAGATCGCGGCCGACAACACCCGCGAGTTCTGGTCCGTGCACGGGCACCGGCACGCGGGGGCGCACGGCCCGATGCGCGCGCTCGCGGCCGAGCTGGAGCCGGAGTTCGGCCCGGTCCGCGTCCTGCGGCCCTACCGCAACCGCAGGTTCCGGCCTGACGTGCCGCCCTACCGCACCGACGTCGGCGGGGTCGCCCGCAGTCCGGGTGGGTGTGCGCTCGCCGTCGTGCTGTCGGCCGAGGCCCTGTCGACGACGGCCGGGCACTGGTCGTTCGACGGCGGCCAGCTGCGCTGCTACCGCGCGGCCGTCGACGGGCCGGCAGGCGACGAGCTGGCGCAGCTCCTCGCCGGGCGCACGATCGATCGCGGCCGCGCGCTGCGCGGCACCCCGCGCGGGTTCCGGGGCGACCACCCGCGCATCGGGTTGCTGCGCCACGGCGGGCTGCAGGTGGTGACGTCCTGGCCCCTGGGGGAGGACCGGCCGGCGGGGGAGTGGCTCGCCACCCGCGAGCCGCTCGAGCGGGTCCGGCGCGCGTGGCGGGCCGCCGCGCCGGTGGTGGCGTGGCTGGACGCGCACGTCGGACCGCCCGAGCCGGTCGCGCCCCGACCGCGCCCGTCGGTGGTGCCGGAACCGGCCGGCTGACGGGCCTCGGTCAGCGGGCGCGCCAGTACCCCGTGGCGTAGACCCGCCGACGGTCGAGACCGCGCTCGTCGAGCAGGTGCTTGCGCAGGTCGCGCACACAGGCCGATTCGCCCGAGAGCCACGCCTGCCCGTCGCCCGCCGGGAAGTCCGCGGCCCGCACGGCGGCGGCCAGGGGTGCGCCCGGCTCGGCGTCGCCGCGGTGCACCCAGTGCAGCTGCGCGGCGCCGGGCAGGTCCTGCTCCTCGCCGGCGTCGGCGACCTCGAGGAACGCGCGCGCCGGCACCCCCGCGGGCAGCGCCTCGAGCACGGTGGCGACGGCGGGCAGGGCCGTCTCGTCGCCGATGACGACGTGGAAGGCCGTTGCCGGGTCGGGCTCGTAGCGGCCCCCGGGTTCGGACACGCCCACCCAGGCGCCGGGCTCTGCGTCGCGCGCCCATGCTGCGGCGGGACCGTGGCCCTCGTGCAGCACGAAGTCGACGTCGAGCTCGCCCGCGGCCGGGTCGAACCGGCGCACCGTGTACGTGCGGATGGCCGGGCGCGGCTCACCGGCAGGCCACACCGGCCCGCCCGATGCCGCCCGCGGCACGGCCGGCCGCTCCTGCCCCTCCACGGGGAAGAACATCTTGATCCGCCGGTCGGGACCCTCGCCTGCGAAGCCGGCGAGCTCCTCGCCCGCGAGCGTCACCCGGATCATCCGCGGGGTGACGCGCGCGCTGCGCCGGACCTGCAGCAGCCGGGGTGCGGTGGTACTCACAGCCGGAGATTGTGCCGTGCGGCGCGGGGGCCGCTTCGCGGCGGCGGCATCCGTTGTACGAGCGGGCCGTTCGTACGAGTGCTTCGGGTGCTACGCGCGCTTCGCCGCGTCCGCCAGGCCCGTCCAGACCAGGTCCATCAGGTAGTCGGTGGCCTGCTCGCTGCTGACGTCGGCGCGGGCGCGCCACAGCGCGAGCCGCTCGCAGGCGCCGACGATGATCTGCGCCCACCCCGTGAGGCGCTGGGCGTCGGCGTCGGGGGCCTGCGCGGACAGCAGCGCGGCGATGAAGTCGGTCTGTTGCGCGCGGATCTCCTCGATGGCGTCGCCCGCGACAGCGGCTTCCGAGTAGAGGAGGGTCCAGGCAGGTGCCTGGCGCTGCAGGTACTCGAAGAACGCGAGGGTGCCGCGGCGCAGCATGTCCTCCGGCGTGGACGCCGATGCCGCGGCAGCGGAGGTGGCCTCCAGCAGTTCGGCGCGCGCCCGCGCGATGCAGGCCAGCAGCAGGCCGTGCTTGGATCCGAAGTGGGTGTAGAGCACCGGCTTGGTGACGCCGACGCGCTCGGCCACCTGGTCCATCGAGGCGTTCTGGTACCCACGTTCCCCGAACACGGCCACGGCCGCGTCCAGGATCTGGCGCTCGCGTTCGGCACGGCCGACGCGGCGGCGGGGCGTTCGGGTCTCCACGGCGTGACCCTACCGGAGGTAACTTACTCGTGGTAACTTACCAGCGGTAACCCCCGGTCGAGGAGGACCCAGATGCACGAGACCGAGCAGAGTGGCGACGTCACCAGGGTCGACGTAGCGATCGTCGGCAGCGGGTTCGCGGGCATCGGCGCCGCGGCGCGCCTGCGCGACGCGGGACGTGAGGACTTCCTGATCCTCGAGAAGGGCGAGACCCTCGGGGGCACCTGGCGCGACAACACCTACCCGGGCTGTGCGTGCGACGTGCAGTCGCACCTCTACTCGTTCTCGTTCGCGCCCAACCCGGAGTGGACGCGCACGTTCGCGCGGCAGCCGGAGATCCGCGCCTACCTCGAACGGGTCGCCGACCGCTACGGGCTGCGCGAGCGCATCCGCTTCGGCGCCGAGGTCGCGGCGGCCCGCTGGGCGGGGCGGCACTGGGAGCTCGACATGGCCGACGGGTCGCGGGTGGTCGCGCGCGCCGTCGTGTGGGGCACGGGGGCGCTGCACGAGCCGTCCGTGCCCGACGTCCCGGGCCTGGACGAGTTCGCCGGCACCGTCTTCCACTCGGCGCAGTGGCGCCACGACCACGACCTGACCGGTCGCCGCGTCGCCGTGATCGGCACCGGCGCGAGCGCGATCCAGTTCGTGCCGGCGATCCAACCGCAGGTGGCCACGCTCGCGCTGTTCCAGCGGACGGCGCCGTGGGTGCTGCCGAAGCCGGACCGCCCGGTGCCGGCCGTGGCCCGGCGGCTCTACCGCGCCGTGCCCATGCTGCAGAAGCTCCAGCGCGCGCTGGTCTACGCGCGCAACGAGGCGCTGGTCAGCGGGTTCCTGAAGCCGCGCCGGATGGCCGTGGTGGAGAGGTTCGCGCGCGCCTACCTGGACCGCGTGTTCGCCCGCCGGCCGGAGCTGAAGGCCAAGGTAACCCCGGACTTCACGATCGGCTGCAAGCGCATCCTGATGTCCAACGACTACTACCCGGCGCTCAAGAAGCCGAACGTGGACGTCGTCACCGAGAAGATCGTGCGGGTCACCCCCGACGGGGTCGTGACCGCCGACGGGGTCGAGCACGCCGTCGACACGATCATCTTCGGCACCGGGTTCACCGTCGGTGCCGGCGTGGGCAAGTCGGTGGCGATCACCGGACGTGACGGCGTGCGGCTCGCGGACGGCGGTGTCGTCGAAGGCTACCTCGGCACGACGGTCGCCGGCTTCCCGAACCTGTTCGTCCTGACCGGGCCGAACACCGGGTTGGGGCACAGCTCGATGGTCTTCATGATCGAGTCGCAGCTGAACTACGTGCTCGACGCCCTGCGCGTCCTCGACGAGCACGGCGCGGTGGCCCTGGACACCCGCCGCGACCGCCAGGACGCCTACAACGCGGGGCTGCAGCACCGCCTCGACGGCTCGGTGTGGACCGCGGGCGGCTGTGCGAGCTGGTACCTCGACGACGACGGCCGCAACCGCACCCTGTGGCCGGGCTACACGTTCGACTTCCGCCGCCGCACCCGCAAGGTCCGCGCCGCCGACCACGAGCTGGTGGCGTAGCCCCTCACGCGCATCCCGACTCGCGCCCACATCCCCACGACTCGCGGGGGTAGGGCCGCGACTCGCGGGGGTAGGGCCGCGACTCGCGTGCGTGGGGCCGCGACTCGCGGGGTGGGGTCGCGACTCGCGGGGAGGGGGCCGCGACTCGCCAGAAGCGGGGGTCTCACCCTCGCGAGTCGGGGTCTCACCCCCGCGAGTCGGGGTTTGGGCGTAGGTGTGTCGTGCTCAGCGGCGGAACCGGGCTGAGGGCGTCCGCGTAGGGTCGCTCGGCGTGCCCGACGTCTACGTCATTCCCCTGACCACCCGGTTCCGCGGGATCACCGTGCGCGAGGGGATGCTGCTGCGCGGGCCGGCGGGGTGGGGGGAGTTCTGTCCCTTCGCCGACTACGACGACCGGGAGTCGGTGCCGTGGCTGGCCGCGGCGCGCGAGGCCGCCGAGCAGGGCTGGCCGGAGCCGGTGCGCGACCGGGTGCCGGTGAACTGCATCGTGCCGGCCGTGGGGCCGCAGCGGGCGCAGGAGATCGTGCGGGCGTCGGGGTGCGCCACGGCCAAGGTCAAGGTCGCGGACGCGTCCGGTTCACTCCCCGAGGACCTGGAACGCGTCGCTGCGGTCCGCGACGCCCTCGGTCCGGCGGGGGCCATACGGGTGGACGCGAACGCCGCATGGTCGGTCGACGAGGCGGTGACCGCGATCCGGGAGCTGGACCGCGTGGCGGGCGGGCTGCAGTACGTCGAGCAGCCGTGTCGCAGCGTCGAGGAGCTCGCGGCGGTGCGCCGCCGCGTCGACACCCCGATCGCCGCCGACGAGTCCATCCGCCGCGCCGAGGACCCCTTGCGGGTGGCCGTCGCCGGGGCGGCGGACATCGCGGTGCTGAAGTGCGCGCCACTGGGGGGAGTCCGGCGGGCGCTCGCCGTCGCGGAGGCGTGCGGGTTGCCGTGCGTGGTGTCCTCGGCCCTGGAGACGAGCGTGGGCATGGCCGCGGAACTGGCGCTGGCGGGGGCGCTGCCGCAGCTCGACATGGCGTGCGGCCTCGGCACCGGCGCACTGCTCACCACGGACGTCGTGGCGGAGCCGTTCGTCCCGCGCGACGGCTGGCTGCCGGTTCCCCGCAGCGCGCCGGAGCCGGTGCTGCGCGACCAGGTGCCCGCGGCGCCCGAGCGCGAGCGTTGGTGGCAGGAGCGGCTGGCCCGGGTGGACGCGTTGGCGCGGGGCTGAGCCGCTCCCGCCGGCTCAGCCGGCGTTGCGTGCCCCGAACCTCAGGCCGTCGAAGAGGATCGCCGTGATGCGCACGGCCTCGTCCTGCCAGCCTTCCGTGGCGTGCATCCCGCAGACGCCTCCCAGTGCGCGCAGCACCGTGCGGCCGCTGACGCCGCCACGGATGGTGCCGGCCGTTGCGCCTGCCTCGAGCAGCTGGTCGAGAGCGTGTGCCATCTGGGTGCGGGCGTCGTCGAAGACGGGTGAGTCCGTCGCCATGATGCTCTCCAACGCGACGGCCATGCCCTTGCCCACGGCTGCGTGTTCCACGAGCAGCAGGAGGAAGCGCCGCAGGGCTTCGTCCGGCGCGTGCTGGTCGAGGAACTCCGCGGGTGTGGCGCACATCTCGTCGACCTCGTGGCGATAGACCTCCTCGATGAGGGCTTCGCGTGTCTCGAAGTGCCGGTAGAGGGTTCCGACCGCCACTCCGGCTCTCCGGGCGATCTCTTCCACGTGAGCGTCGGCCTCACTGCCGAGGAAGGCTTCGCGTGCCGCGGCCAGGAGCGCGTCGCGGTTGCGCCGCGCATCGGCGCGCAGTGGACGTGACGAGCGCAACAGTGCCTCCATAAGATGAGTCCGGCTCCGCTTATGTATGGTTCCGGAGTCAAGTTCATCTTACTGGGGAGTGCTTCCATGCTGGTTTCGGAAGAGGGGCTGGGCGACCTTCGCGTGCTGGTCACCGGGGGCAGCCGCGGTCTGGGTGAGGCGACTGCCCGTCGGTTCGCCGCTGCAGGCGCCACGGTGCTGACCGCCTCGCGCAGCGCGCCTCCGGAGGATCTGCCGGCCACCTTCATCCCGGCGGACCTCGCCACGGAGCACGGAGTCGCGGAACTGGGCCGGCGGGTCCTCGACAGCGTGGGCGGGGTCGATGTGCTGGTCGACAACGCGGGCGCAGCGAGCGCCCCGGCGCCCACCCTCACGCGGTCCGACGAGTCGTGGCGTGCGGACCTGGAGATGAACCTGCTCAGCGCCGTCCGGCTCGACCGGGCTCTGGTTCCGGGGATGGTCGAGCGGGGCTCCGGCGTGGTCGTGCACGTCTCGTCGATCGCGAGCCGCCTGCCGCAGCGCACCGAGGCGTCCTACGCGGCGGCGAAGGCAGCGCTCAACACCTACAGCCGCGAGCTGGCGACCGAGGTGGGTGAGCACGGGGTGCGCGTGGTGTGCGTCCTGCCGGGTTTCGTGGCCACCGAGGGCGCCGTCGCGCACCTTCGGCGCATCGCCGATCGGCAGGGCGTCGGGGTGGACGAGGTGCAGCAGCAGATCGTGGACCACCTGAACGTTCCGATGGGCCGGCCCGGCGATCCCGAGGACGTGGCAGAGATGATCGCGTTCCTCGCATCCTCCCGCGCGAAGTGGCTCACGGGAGCCGAGTTCCGGGTCGACGGCGGAATCATCCCGGTGGTGTGAGGCCGATCATGAACATCACCCTCGGTGCAGTGATCATCGACGTCGCCGAGCTGGATCCGGAGAGCGCGTTCTGGCACCGGCTGCTGGGCGGCTCGATCGCGAAGACGGCAACCCACCACTTCCTCCGGATCGACGGGTTCCCGGTGTTCGTCATCCAGCGGGCTCCGGGGCACGTTCCCCCGAAGTGGCCAGAGGGCATCTCGCAGCAGATGCACGTCGATCTGACGACGGACGACCTCGCGGCCGCGGACAGGTTGGCGCTCGAGGCAGGTGCGCGTCGGCTGCAGCCCACTGACGACGTCACCCCTGAATCGCGGGGAGGGGGCCGGGTCTACGCCAGCCCGGCCGGACACCCCTTCTGCCTCCGGTCGGCCTGACCTGCACCACGTGCCTCCTCCGGCGGAACCGCGCCGGGCCCCGGCAGGTGGGCGTACGGTCCCGCCCGTGTCGGTCGTGGTGGTCGGGGCGGGGATGGCCGGCGTGGCGTGCGCCGCGGAGTTGGCGTCCGCAGGCCTGCCCGTGCGGGTCGTGGAGCGCGCGGCCGACGTCGGCGGCCGGATGGGCGGCACGGTCGTCGGGGGACGGGCGGTGGACCTCGGAGCGGCCTACTTCACGGTGCGCGATCCCGGTTTCGCCGCGGTCGTCGAGCGCTGGCGGGCCGCCGGTCTCGCCCGGCCGTGGACGAGCGAGCTCGCGGTGCTGGGGGACGGCTCCCGCGGCCGCGCCCCGGGCCCGCAGCGCTGGGCGGCGCCGGCGGGGCTGGGCGGCCTCGTCGCGGAGCTCGCCGGGGGCGTCGCCGTCGAGACCGGACGGGAGGTGCGCCGCGTCGGCCCGGGCCCGACGGTCGACGGCGAGCAGGTCGACGCCGTAGTGCTCGCCATGCCCGATCCGCAGGCGCTGTCCCTGCTCGACCCCGCCCACCCCGCAGCCGCGCGGCTGGCCGGCCGCGAGTGGCGGCCCGCGATCGCCGTCGCCGCCGAGTGGCCTGTCCGCGAGTGGGAGGAGCTGCCGGCCGCGTTCGTCAACGACCACCCGGTGCTCACCCTCGTCGCCGACGACGGCGCCCGCCGCGGCGACGGTGCGCCGGTCCTCGTCGCGCACACGACGGCGGACGTCGCGCGCGCCCACGCCGGCGACCCGGACGGCGCGGTCGAGCCGGTCCTCGCCGCGATCCGGGACCTGCTCGGCGTCTCCACCGAGCCGCGGTGGACGCTCGCGCACCACTGGCCGCACGCCAGTCCCGCCGAGGGCCGCGAGGAGCCGTTCCACCTGGGAGTGGACGGCGTCGCGCTCGCCGGCGACGGCTGGGGCAGCCCGCGGGTGGAGACGGCGTGGCGCTCGGGCCACCTGCTCGGCCAGGCCCTGGCCACCCGGCTGCCTGTCTGACCACAGCTTGATGCGGAGGGGGCCCTGCGGCAGCTAGCGTCGTACGGTGCCCGACGCCGTAGTCGCCGACCTGCTGGCCGCGCTCCCCGCCGACCGCGTCCTGGTGGATCCGGACGTGGTCGCCCCCTACCTGCACGACGAGGCCGAGTGGGCGGTGCACGGGCGCGCGGCCGTGGTGGTGCGGCCCCGCAGCACCGACGAGGTGGCGGCCGTCGTCCGCGCGTGCGCCCGCCACGGCCGCCCGCTGGTGCCGCGCGGTGCGGGCACCGGCCTGTCCGGCGGGGCGAACGCCGTCGACGGGTGCGTGGTGCTGAGCACCGAGCGGATGCGGGAGATCGTCGAGATCGACGAGGCCGAGCGGCTCGCGGTCGTGCAGCCGGGCGTCGTCAACGACGACCTGCGCGCGGCCGCGGCGGAGCGTGGCCTGTGGTACCCGCCGGACCCGGCCAGCTCGCCGTGGTCGACGCTGGGCGGCAACGTCGCCACCAACGCGGGTGGGCTGTGCTGCGTCAAGTACGGCGTCACCCGCGACTACGTGCTCGCGCTCGAGGTGGTCACCGCGGCCGGCGAGGTCGTGCGGGTGGGACGGCGCACCGCGAAGGGCGTGGCCGGCTACGACCTGGCCGGGCTCATGGTCGGCTCGGAGGGCACGCTCGGGGTGATCACCGAGATCACCGTGCGGCTGCGCCCGCTGCGCACCGGGACACCGCGCACGGTCGTCGGCTTCTTCGACACCCTGACGGCCGCGGGCGACGCGGTCTCCCGGGTCACCGCGCGCGGCCTGCAGCCCTCCGCGTTCGAGCTGGTCGACCGCGTCTGCCTGCACGCGGTGAACGCGTGGAAGCACGCGGGCCTGCCCGAGGACGCGGCCGTGCTGCTGCTGGCCCAGACCGACCTGCCCGAGCCCGCCGCCGAGCAGGAGGCCGCGGCGATCCTCGAGGAGTTCGAAGCGGCCGGCGCGCGCGACGCGGTCTTCTCGACCGACCCGGTGGAGGCCGACGCGCTGTTCGACGCCCGCCGGCTCGCCTACCCGGCCCTGGAGCAGCGCGGCGACGCGATGCTCACCGAGGACGTGTGCCTGCCGCGCGGGCGGCTGGCCGAGATGCTCGCGCGCGTCGAGGAGATCGCCGCGCGGCACGACGTCCTGATCGCCAACGTCGCGCACGCGGGCGACGGCAACCTGCACCCGTTGCTGCTCACCCCGCACGGCGACGAGGCTGCGAAGCGGCGCGCGCAGGCCGCGTTCGACGACATCGTCGCGGCAGCGCTCGCCCTCGGCGGCACGGTGAGCGGCGAGCACGGCGTCGGCTTGCTCAAGCTGCCGGGCATGCGCGCCGAGCTCGGCCCCGAGGTGCTCGCGCTGCAACGCGCCGTGAAGCAGGCCCTGGATCCGCAAGGGATCCTCAACCCCGGAAAGGCTGTTGGATGACCCCGTTGTTGCCCGCGCTGCTCGACCCCCCGGACCGCACCGCGCTGCGGTTCCGCACCCGCGAGGGGGACGACACCGCGCTGAGCTACGCGCGCCTCGCTTCCGCCGCGGGTGCGCTCGCGGCTCAGCTGGCCGGACGGCAGCGGGTGGCTGTGCTCGCCACGCCCTCGATCCACACCGCCGTCGGGGTCACCGCCGCGCTGCTGGCCGGCGTCACGGCGGTGCCGCTCAACCCGAAGCTGGGGGAGCGCGAGTTGGGGCACGTCGTCGGCGACTCCGCGCCCGACACCGTTCTCGCCGCCCCGGGGGTCACGCTGCCGGGCCCGCTCGCGGCGCTCCCGCGCCTCGACGTCGACCTGGCCGCCGAGGGCACGGTGCCCGCCACCGAGCCGGCCCCCGACGCCACCGCCTTCGTGATCTACACCTCGGGCACGACCGGGCCGCCCAAGGGGGCCGTGCTCACGCGGTCGGCCGTGGCGTCCAACGTCGACGCGCTCGCCGAGGCGTGGGAGTGGACCGACGCCGACCTGCTCGTCCATGCGCTGCCGCTGTTCCACGTGCACGGGCTGATCCTCGGCGTGGTCGGCCCGCTGAGGCGCGGCGGGCGGCTGCACCACATCGGCGCGCTCGACCCGCGTGCGCTCGCGGCCGCCGCACCGACGCTGGTCTTCGGGGTGCCCACGCAGTACCACCGGCTGGCCGACGCCCTGGAGGACGACGCGGAATCCGCCGCGGCGATCGGCCGTGCGCGGCTGCTGGTGTCCGGCTCCGCCGCGCTCACCGCCGTCGACCACGCCCGCCTGCACCGGCTCACCGGCCTCGCCGTCCGGGAGCGCTACGGCCTCACCGAGTCGCTCATCCTCACCGCGCAGCGTGCATCCGACGACCCGGAGCCCGGGACCGTGGGGCGGCCCCTGCGCGACACCGAGGTGCGGCTCACCCCGCTGCCGGGCGACGACGGGGAAGGGCTGGGTGCGGTCGAGGTGCGCGGGCCGGGCCTGTTCACCGGCTACCTCAACCGGCCCGACGCCACCGCCGCCGCGCACACCGCGGACGGGTGGTTCGCCACGGGCGACATCGGCAAGTGGAGCGCGAGCGGCGCGCTCGCGCTCGTCGGGCGCAGCGCCACCGACCTGATCAAGTCCGGCGGCTACAAGATCGGCGCAGGCGAGATCGAGAACGCGCTGCTGGAGCACCCGCGGGTGGCCGAGGCGGCCGTCGTCGGCGTGCCGGATCCGGATCTGGGCGAGCGGATCGTCGCGCACGTCGTCGCGGCCGGGGAGGCGCCGCAGGAGAAGGAGCTCGTCGACCACGTCGCCACGCTGCTCGCCCCGCACAAGCGCCCGCGGGAGGTGCGGTTCACCGACTCGCTGCCGCGCAACGACATGGGGAAGGTGCAGAAGTCGCGGCTGCCCCGAGGATGAACAGCTGGTGAACCAGGCATGACGGCGGGCCGCTGCGGGCACTCGATCGGATGACCGACACGACGACCCGCACCGAGGGACCGATCCATCGCGGAGCCGCCGAGGCCGGCGCACCCCGACTCGCCGCACTCCCCGGCGTCGTCCGCGAGGACGCCGCACCGCAGCGGGTGCTCGAGGTCGAGCGCTACGACACCGCCGACCACCGATTGGCGGCGGGGGGAATCACGCTCGACCTGCACCGGAGCGACGACGAGCAGGGGTACTGGCACCTGGAGCTCCCCGACGGCGACAGTGCCGAGCAGCTCCGAGTGGCGCTCGCACCCGACGCCCCGCCCAACCCCGCGGTGCCCGGCGAGCTGGCCGAGCTCGTTCGCGGTGTCGCGCGCAAGGACCCCCTGCGCCCGGTGGGGCGGATCCGCCGCGTGCGCACCGTGACGCGGCTGCAGGGCGACGGCGAGCGCGCGCTCGGCATCGTCGTCCACGACCACGTGACGATCGCGACCCAGGGCAGCTCGACCGCGGGGGTGGCGTGGACCGAGGCGGAGCTGTGCGACGTGGCCGATGACGCGCTCGGCAACGAGCTGCGGGAGCGCTTCGCCGAGGCGGGGTTGCGGCCGGCGGCGAGCGCCGCAGAAGCCGAGCTGGACCGGCTGCTGCGCCCCGCGCCGCAGCCGTCGTCGCGTGCGTCGCACGGCGGCGGGAAGCGGGGGTCCGCGGGAGCCGCGCTGACCGAGTACCTCGCCGCGCACGTCGAGCGGATCGCCGCCGAGGACCTGCGGGTCCGCCGCGGCGAGCCGGACGCGGTGCACCAGCTGCGGGTGGCGTCGCGCCGCGTCCGCAGCGCGCTGCAGGCCTACCGGCGGCTGCTGGACCGCGAGCGCACCGACCCGCTGGTGGACGGCCTGCGCGAGCTGGGCCGCGCCCTCGCCCCGGCGCGCGACGCCGAGGTGCTGCACGCGCGGGTCCGCTCCTCGCTGGCCGAGCTGGATCCCGAGCTGCTGCTCGGACCGGTGCAGGCGCAGGTGACGCGGCACTACGCCCGCGTGGAGGCGGAGGCCGCAGCCGCGGTGCAGGCCACCCTCGACGCGGAGCCCTACGCCCGGCTGCGCACCGCCCTCGACGACCTCGTGCAGCGCCCGCCCCTCACCAAGCGCGCCGCGCGTCCCGCCCGCAAGGAGCTGCCGGCGCACGTCGCCCGCGCCGCGCGGAGGCTGGACCGCGCCGTGACGACGGCCGTCGACCCGAACCGGCCCGACGACGAGCGCGACGTCGCCGTGCACTCGGCCCGCAAGGCGGGCAAGCGGCTGCGCTACGCCACCGAGGTGGCCCGCCCGGCTGTCGGCGGCGACGCCAAGCGGTTCGCCAAGTCCCTCAAGGGCTTCCAGAAGGCGCTCGGCGAGCACCAGGACACCGTCGTCGCCCGCGACGCCCTGCGCGAGCTCGGAGCCCTGGCCCACGCCGACGGCGCGAACGGCTTCGCCTTCGGCGTGCTGCACGGCCGCGACGCCGCCCGCGCCGTCCGGATCGAGGAGGACCTGCCGCAGCTGTGGGCGCAGGCCTGGCAACGCCGCAACCGCCGCTGGCTGCGCTGACCCCGCAACCCGCGGGGATCACGCCGCGACTCGCGGGCACCACGCCGCGACTCGCGGGCACCACGCCCCGACTCGCGGAGGGGGTGCACTGACACCCCGCGAGTCGGGGTCTTGGTGCGCGTGTGTCGCGTGTATTTCCCCGCGAGTCGCGGTCTGGGGGCGCGTGTGTCGCGTCCTGGGGTGCGGTGCGCCGCGCGGGGCGGGGTGTCGGCGGAGCGTGCGACGATCCCGGCGTGACCGAGACCCGGGACGCCGTGGCCGATCTGCGCCGGATCGCCTTCCTGCTGGAGCGGGCCCACGAGTCGACCTACCGGGTGCGGGCTTTCCGCACCGCGGCCGCCGTCCTGCGCCGCCGGGACCCCGACGAGATCGCCCGGCTGGCGCGCACCGGGGAGCTGGTGCGGCTCAAGGGCGTCGGGGACGTCACGGCGCGCTGCGTCGTCGAGTCGGTGTCTGGGGAGCCGCCCGCCTACCTGCAGCGACTGGAGGCGATCGAGCCCACACCGCTCGACGAGGCCGCCGAGGCGCTGGTCGAGGCCCTGCGCGGCGACTGCCACACCCACACCGACGCCTCCGACGGCGGGTCGCCGCTGCGCGAGATGGTCGAGACCGCGCAGGCGCTCGGGCACGACTACCTGGTGATCACCGACCATTCGCCGCGGCTCACGGTCGCCAACGGACTGTCCGCCGAGCGGCTGCGCGCGCAGCTGGAGGCGATCGCCGAGCTGAACGCCGAGCTGGGCGAGGGCTTCCGGGTGCTCACCGGCATCGAGGTCGACATCAACGAGGACGGCTCCCTCGACCAGGACGAGGCGCTGCTCGCGGAGCTGGACGTCGTGGTGGCGTCGGTGCACTCGAAGCTGCGGATGCCGCGCGCGGAGATGACGGAGCGGATGCTCGCGGCGATCGACAACCCGCATGTCGACGTGCTCGGGCACTGCACGGGTCGGATGGTCACCGGGAGCCGGAAGCGGCCGGAGTCGCAGTTCGACGCCGCCGAGGTGTTCGCCGCGTGCGCGGAGCGGGGCGTCGCCGTGGAGGTCAACTCCCGTCCCGAGCGGCTCGACCCGCCCCGGCGGCTGCTGCGCCTCGCCGCGGAGGCGGGCTGCGAGTTCACCATCGACACCGACGCCCACGCGCCCGGCCAGCTCGACTGGCTGCGCAACGGGTGCGAACGCGCTGCCGAGTGCGCGGTGCCCGCTGAGCGGATCCTCAACACCTGGTCCGTGGAACGGCTCCTCACCCGTCCGCGTGGCTGATCTCGCGCCGCGGCGCCTTCCCGGTTCCAATGGGGCTGGAGGTGTCAGTGGTGCTGATGTCCGAATTGCCCCGAGCCCTGGCCGGCCTGGCGGGTGCGTGCGCCGTGCTCGCTGCGGACCAGGCCCCGCCCGCGCCACCCGGCCCCGCGTCGGCCGACCCGTCGGAGTGCGCCACGACGGCCGCGCAGCGGTACGGCTGGGGCGACCCGGCGCGGCGCTCCGACTTCACCGACGGCCTACCCGGTGACTGGCACCCCTACGGCCCGGAACCGGGCCACGACCAGGAGGGGACCCGCACGCCGGAGGCGATCTCAGTGGCGGACGGCGTCGTCACGATCAGCGCCACCGAGGACGGCACGACCGGCGCCATGAGCTGGCACCCCGGGCAGCGCTACGGCCGCTGGGAGGCCTGCGTGCGCTCGGAGGAGGCGTCCGGCGGGCTGAACGCACTGTTGCTGCTCTGGCCGGTGGCCGAGGACTTCCCGGTGGGTGGGGAGATCGACTGGATGGAGATCATGTCCGACGACCGGCAGGAGACCAGCTTCTTCCTGCACTACGGGCCCGACAACGACCAGGACCACGGATCCGTGCAGCACGACTCCACGCAGTGGTCGGCCTACGCGCTCGAGTGGACGCCCGAGAAGATCACGGCCTACGTCGACGGCGAGGAGTGGTACTCGTCCACGGAGACCGACCACTTCCCTCCCCGGCCGATGAACATGACGATGCAGCTGGACTACTTCCCGCCCGCGGGTGGCCCCACCGCCATGCACATGGACTGGGCGAAGCAGTGGGCGCTGCCGGAGAGCGAGCCCGCCGAGCTGTCGCTCGCCCCCGGCGACGCGGCGACGGGTCAGCCGGAGGACTACCCGGATCGGGCGCCCCGCCGGCTCACCCCTTGACCGCCCCGCCGGTGAGGCCGCCGACGAAGGAGCGCTGTACCAGGGCGAACAGGGCCACGACCGGCACCATCATCATCGTGGATGCCGCCATCAGCAGGCCCCAGTCGACCGAGTGCCGGCCCATGAGACCCAGCAGGGCGAGGGGAGCGGTGCCCAGCGCCGGATCGGTGAGGAAGACCATCGCGAAGACGAAGTCCTGCCAGGCGGAGAAGAACACGTAGACCGTCACGGCGAGCACCCCGGGCAGCGCGAGCGGCACGGTCACCCGCCAGAAGGCGGCGAACTGGCTGAGCCCGTCGATCCGGGCCGCCTCCTCCACCGCGTGCGGCACCGCGCCGAGGTAGCCGTGCAGCAGCCAGATGCCCACCGGGAGGGTGAACGCGAGCATCGCCACCATCAGACCCCAGCGGGTGTTGAGCATGCCGAGCTCGCGGGCGGTGCGGTAGATCGGCACCAGCAGCACGGCGTGCGGCAGCAGCTGGGAGACCAGGATCGCGCCGAGCACCCCGCCGCGTCCACGGGACCGCGAGCGGCTCAGCGGGTAGCAGGCCAGCAGCGCGAGCGCCATGCAGAGCACCGTGGTGCCGGCGCAGACGAGCGCGCTGTTGCCGAACGAGGCCAGGAAGTCGGTGCTCGCCGCCGCCGCGAAGTTCTCCCCCGACGGGGCGTGCGGCCACCAGGTCGGCGGGGTCGTGAAGACCTCGTCGCGGGACTTCAGGGCGGTCAGCAGCATCCACGCGAACGGCCCGACGAGGAACGCGGCCAGTGCCAACGCGGCGAGGTGCAGCCCGACCGCGCGCCCGTACCGCGGCCTCACCGCAGACCCCCTGCCCCACGCACCTGGCGCAGGTAGAGCACCGAGAACACGGCCAGCACGGCCACCGACACCACGCCGTACGACGCCGCGGCGCCGTGGTCGACGTCCACGAACGCCGTCCGGTAGATCAGGCTGGACATCACTTCGCTGGACACGCCGGGACCGCCCTTGGTCATCACGTAGATCAGGTCGAAGGTGTTGAAGGTCCACACCGTGGTGAGCAGCACCGTGGTGCGGATCGTCGGCGCCATGGACGGCAGGGTGACGTGCCAGAACACCCGCCACGGCCCCGCGCCGTCCGTGCGAGCCGCCTCGCGCAGCTCGTCGGGAACGTTCTGGTACGCCGCCAGGTACATCAGCGCCGAGACCGGGAACCCCTTCCACGCCGCGGCGAGCACCACGCCGAGCAGCGCCGTGCTCTCCTCGGCGAGCCAGGCCGGATCGCCGCTGACGAGCCCGAGGCCCTCGAGCACCGCGTTGATCGGCCCGAGGTAGGGGTCCTCGAGCATCTTCCACAGCAGGCCGGCCGTGATCCCCGGCATCACCCAGGGCGCCACCAGCAACACGCGCAGGACCGCGCGTCCGTGGAACCGCTTGCTGAGCAGGGACGCGGCCGCCATGCCCAGCAGGAACTGCAGCGCCACCACGAGCACGGTCCACACCAGCGTGTTCAGCAGCACGGTGCGGAAGGTCGGGCTCGCCGCGGCCGCGGCGAAGTTCTCGAGCCCGACGAACACGGGGTCCGGGTGGATCAGGCTGCTGTGGGTGAGGCTGAGCCACAGCGTCTCGACGATCGGGTAGCCCACGAGCAACCCGAGCAGCAGCACCGGCGGGGCGAGGCAGGCCAGTCGCAGCAGCGTCTCCCGCCGCGCGGCGGTGAGCCGGGGCGCCGGCGCGGGCGCGGGTTCGCGCGGCGCCGCCCGTGGGGACGTGGTGGTGGGGATCATCGTCGGTCCCTTCACGGCCGTTCGATCACGTGCTGCATGACCTGCTCGGCCTCGTGCAGAGCGTCCGGTACCGGCGTGCCGTCGAGGATCGCCTGTACCGCGTCCTGCTGCGCTCTCGAGATCCGGTTGTAGACCGGGGTGACGGGCCGGGGGCGGCCCTCCTCCAGCAGGCGCAGCATCTCCTCGGGGCGGGCGCGCGTCTCGTGGACGAACTGCACGCCCGCCTCCCGCAGTGCGGGCACGGAGTCGTTGACCCGGAGCTGGTGTGCGCGTGACGTGCTGGCCAGCTCGACGAACGCGAACGCCACCTGCGGGTCCGGGGCGTGCGCGCCGACCACGAGGTTCCACCCGCCGAGCGCACCGACGAACGTGCGGCCCGCAGGTGCGGGCGGGGTGGCCACCCGCCAGTCGAACCGGGCGGCCTCCTCGATCGAGGACTGTTGCCACCCGCCGGTCAACACCATCCCGGTGGTCCCGGACGTGAAGTGCGCGACCGCGTCCTCGTCGCACGCGCCGGCGACGCCGTTGGGCGCGAACCGGGCCAGCTGCGCGTACAGCGCGTACGCCGAGCGGTTGGCGGGGTTGTCGAAGTCGGCGCGGTCGCCGTCGAGGATGTGCCCACCCGCGGAGTAGAGCAACGAGTCGGTCCACACGGAGACGGCCTCGTCACGACAGCCGATCAACCCGATGCCGAACGTGTCCGGCAGGGCCGAGAGCCGCTCGGCCGCCGTGAGCCACTCCGGCCAGGTGCGAGGTGGACGGTCGGGGTCGAGCCCCGCGGCGCGGAACAGGTCCGCGTTGTAGAACATCCGCTCCCAGACGTCGGCGTTGAACGGCAGACCCCAGGTCTGCCCGCCCCACTGGTTGGAGTCCCACGCACCCGGGAAGTACCGGTCCCGCCACGACGCCGGGACCAGGTCGCCGAGCGGGGTGATCAGCCCGGCCGCGGCGAACTCCGGCGTCCAGATCTGGTCCAGCGCCATGACGTCCGGCCCCGTGCCGCCCTGGACCGCGAGAACGAGCTTGTCCCGGTACTGCTGGTAGGGCACGCGCGAGAGCTCCACGCGGATCCCCGGATGCTGCCGCTCGAAGTCGGCGACGAGCGCGTCGTAGCCCTCGCCGATCTCCGGGGTGTCCGCCGACAGCAGCCACACCCGCAGCGTGCGGGGGTCGCCCGCGGAGCCCGCGCCGCAGCCCGCCAGCGCGGGCACCAGGGCGAGCACCGCCAACGCGAGCAGCGCGATCGTGCGTCGCACGCCGACCCCTCAGGACCAGGAGGCGGCGTCGCGGAAGGCGTAGTGCGTGCCGGGGACGTAGACGGGCTGGGGCTGGTAGCGGTTGACGGAGCCGGCGTCGCCGCGCAGCCAGAACGCGCTCGGGTAGGGCTGCTCGTCGGTGATCCTCGTGGAGGTGGGGATGTAGCGGATGGTCAGCCCGCACCGCCGGTCCGGCGACGTGTTCGCCTGGCTGCCGTGCACGATGTTCGGGTGGTGCACCTCGACGTCACCCGGCGCCAGCACCATGTCCACGGCCTGCGACTCGTCCACGTCGACCGCGATCTCCTTGCCCAGCACGTTCTCGACGTCGGTCGAGTCGCGCATCGCGCTGAAGTCCTGGCGGTGGCTCCCGGGGACCACGCGCACGCACCCGTTCTCGGGGGTCGAGTGGTCCACCGCCAGCCACAGCGTGACCACACGCATCGGTTCGAGGGGCCAGAACGCGCCGTCCTGGTGCCAGAGCACCGGTTGCCCGGAGTGGGGCGGCTTCGAGATGTAGTGCGAGGCGAAAAGCGCGATGTCGGGGCCGACGAACATCTCCGCGATGTCCAGCAGGCGGTCGTCGGAGACCAACCGCACCCAGAACGGGTCATCGCGCAGGAACTCGTGGCCCAGCTGCTCGGGACGCACCTCGGGGTGCTTGCGCTGCAGCCACTCGACGTGCCCGTTCACCTCGTTGATGAGCTCGGGGTCGAGCACGTTGCGGAAGATCACGTAACCATCGCGCTCGTAGTCGTGCAGCATGCTGTGCTGCGCCGTGCTGGACGTGCTCATCGGTCCGGCCTCCTCGGTCCACTGCGTGCGCGGGCACCCCATGGTCACGGCCAGGGGAGCGGCGGGGATAGCAACGTCACTGCCCAGACGTGCATTCTGTTGATGTGTCTCCTCTGTTCGACCGGGAGCTGCGATTCGCCGAGGAGGCGTTCGGCTGCCCGTACCACGCGGCGCTCGTGCGCAAGCCCGCCGCGGTCGGCGCGTCCCCCTTGCACGGGCACGCCGACTTCTACGAGTTCATGGCGGTCGTGGAGGGGAGCGGGCGCAACCTGCTGCCCGTCGGGGCCCAGGAGCTCCGGCCCGGCGACGTGGTCCTCGTGCGACCGCAGGACCGGCACGAGCCGCAGGGGGCCGGCCCGCACGGCATGCGGTTCGTCAACGTCGCGTTCCCCGCGCAGGCGTGGCACCACTTCACCGGCATCGTGGAGCTACCGGACAGCACCGGCGCCGAGCCGGCACTGTGGCGGCTGGGCGGCGCGGCGTCCGAACGTGCGCAACAGCTGTTCCGCCGCGTGCTCAACCGTTTCCACCACGAGCCCTCGATGATCGACGCCCTGCGGTTCTGGACGGACCTGGTGGAGCTTCTGGGCGGGGACCGGACCCCGGGTGAGGGCGCGGCCGGACCCGAGTGGCTCGTGCGCGCGCGCTCGGACATGCACCTGGAGACACACCTGCGCGAGGGGGTGCCGCGGCTCACCGAGCTGGCCGCCGTCAGTGCCGCACACCTGTCACGCAGCATGCGCGAGCACTACGGCACCACGCCCACGGCGTTCGTCACGGATCTTCGGCTGCAACGCGCCGCGGAGCTGCTCGGCACGACCTCGGAGTCGGTCACCCGGATCGCCCACCGCTGTGGCTTCTCCAGCCAGTCCTACTTCACCCGCTGCTTCCGCGGCGCCTACGGCATGCCGCCCAAGGAGTACCGGCGCCGCAGCGGACAGGCGTTCGTGCCCGGCCCGCCCGCACCGGCTCCGTAGGGCGGCGCAGCGGCCGCACCCACCGTGCCGGCTCCGCACACGCCAGGGCAGGTGTGCCGGGCCGCGCCGGTGTGCGGGCGTGGCGCTAGGCCGGGCGGCGTGCCTGCAGGTCGTCGGCCGTGGGCGGGTCGGCGCCGCGGCGGCTGCACGTGATCGCGGCGGCGAGGGCGGCGTCGTCGAGCAGGGCGTCGAGGGTGTCGGCGTCGAGCGCGCGCAGGTCCGGGCGGGCGGCCGCGCCCAGCAGGCCGCGGCGGTGCAGGCCGGCGAGCAGGGCGGCGGAGAAGGTGTCGCCCGCACCGACGGTGTCGACCACCGTGATCGGCACCCCCGGCCGCCGTGCCCGGACTCCGCCCGCGGTGCCGGCGAGCACACCTTCACCGCCGAGCGTCACGGCGACGAGGGCGGGCCCGCGGGTGAGCCAGTTCTCCAGCACGTCCTCCGGGCGCGTGCCGGGCAGGAGCCACTCGAGGTCCTCGTTGCTGACCTTCACGACATCGGCGACGGCGAGCAGTTCGTGCACCCCGGCCAGCACGTCGGCGGGCTCGCCCATCAGCAGCGGGCGGCAGTTCGGGTCGTAGCTGACCGTCACCTCCGCGGCGGCGCGCACCATCAACTCGCGCAACACAGCGGCACCGGGCGGGGTGGTGAGCGCCAGCGAGCCGGCGTGCAGCGCGACGACCGGGCCGTCGAGGGCACCGGCCAGCTCCTCGGTGCTCCACTGCCAGTCGGCCGTGCCGTTGATGCGGAAGTCGTAGGTGGCGCCGCCGTCCGGGCCGAGGGCGACCAGCGCCAACGAGGTCTGCTCGCTCGCCCGCGCCGCGTGGTCGAGCCCCACGCCGTTGGTCGTGAGGTGGGCGCGGATGCGCCGGCCGAGCACGTCGTCGGCGATCCGTGCGAGCAGCCGGGTGTCCACGCCGAGGCGCGCGAGCGCGACCGCGACGTTGGCCGAACTCCCGCCGGGCACGATCTCCAGGTACTCGTCGCCGACGGGCGCCGGGACCATGTCGATGAGCGCCTCGCCCGCGACCGCGACGACCCCGTTCTCGATCATGCCGGTCTCAGCCGCGGACGGCGTCGGCGAGCTTGGCCAGCACCCCGTCGTGGATGCGTTGCAGGCCCTTCGGCGCGAAGGTGCGCTCGAAGAAGCCGCCGATCCCGCCGGCGCCGTTCCAGGCGCTCTCGACCGTGACGACACTGCGCGCGTCGCCCGCCGGCGTCACCGTCCAGGTCGTGACCATGCTCGAGTTCGCGTCCCGCTCGACGATGCGGTCCGGGCCGGGCACGCTCACCTCGACGAGCTGGTCGCGCACCCGCTTCTGCGTGGCCTGCAGCAGCCAGTGCGCACGCGTGCCGGCGCCCTGGCCGCCGGACTCCACGCGGTAGTCGCGGTAGTGCTCGGTGAGGATCGTCGGGCGCACCGTCTCGTAGTCGGCGAGCGCCGCGTGCACCCGCGCTGCCGGGGCGTCGATCGTGCGCTCGGTCCGCGCGGTCACCTGTGCCATGGGGCAATCCTGCCGTGACGCGGCCCCGGCCTCACAGAGGGCCCCCGTCGCGTCACGGTGTCACGGCATGGACGGAGATGTTCCCGTCGTCGGTCGTGCGGAAAATCGCGTAGCGGTCGGAGATGGCGAGGAGGTGGCCGGGTAGGCGATCGGCGAGAACGTTGCCGGATCGGTCGACCACGGCACGTCGTGCAGGGTCGCCGACGGTGAACGCATCGCTGAGGAACACCCGACCACGCCACACGCCACTGATGGAGATCGGACGGACCTCGCGACCCGAGACGCGGACCTCGCGGTCGTCGATCTGGAAGGTGGACAGCGTGTGGTCCAACGGGTCGACGCAGGCGATGAGCGAGCGGGTGTCGCTCCCGCAGGTGAGCGGATTGCCCAGATGCGCCACCTCGCGCCCGGAAGCCGCATCCAGGACCCGCGTGCTCTCGGCCCCGTCCCGACTCGTGCGCACCACCACGAGGTCGCCCGCCACCAGTTCCGCGTCCGAGTTCGAGAACCGTTCCTGCAGGTCCCAGCGACGATGACCGGACGCCGCGTCCAGTCCGGTGACGGTTCCATCGGCAAACGGATGGCCCAGGAGCACCGCCTCGGCGAGGTCGGTCGGCCTTCGCACCAGGACCGTTCCTGCTGTGCTGATGCGCCCTTCCACCCCGGGGTGCCGCCAGAGTTCCTGCCCGTCCGACAGGCGGAGCGCAACCGTGTGGAGGCTGCCGGGGGTGGCGTTCATGTCCCTGGTTTCGACCAGCAGCAGGTTCTCGCCGACGTCGCGAAGTGCGATCGCGGTGTCCCCCGCCTCGCCGAAGGGGACGACGGGACCCATCCAGCGCACGGAACCGTCCTTCCCGGACAGGGCTGCGACGCCCTCTTCGGCGCGGTACGGCTCTCCGTCCTCGCGCGGGCACCAACCGGTCGGGTGCTCACAGTCGTCGCGGTAATAGGGCACGAGCACCAGGAAATCTTCGGGCGGACCTGCCACGAGGAAGCCAGGCTCGGCGTTCCCCGGGCGGAAGTACACGGCTCCACCTCCGCCGGGCAGGGGATCCAGGTAGCCGATGCCCCAGTGCGGCATCCCGGTTGCCGCGTCCACGACGGCGAGCCGAAAGCCGTCCCTCTCATTCCCACTGATCACCGCTGTGTCGCCGATCAGGGACGCCTCCCCGACGGTGCCGATCGCGGGGGCGCTCGTAACGTCCCACAGGGCTCGCTCCTGCACGAGCGGCGCGAGCGAGGGTGCCTCGTCGATGGTGTTCTCCACGGGGCCGCCCCCGCACGCGGCCACGAGGAACGCCACGCCCGTGAGTACCGCCAGCCGAACACGATCGCGCACGGGCCGGCCACCCCGATGCCGACGCGGTGAACCGATCACTTGAGGTGCCACCCGGTGTCGTCGCCGTCGGTGAGGCTGCCGTCGCTGTAGCGCTCCGCGGTGGGGTTCGGCCAGTTCTCGCCCTCGAAGCCGCTGTTGTCGTTGAGGCGGCGGTGGAGCTCGGCCGTGCGGACGCTGTTCTCGTTGGCGAGGTCGCTGAACATGGTCATGGAGTTGGTCAGGGCGATGCCGAATGCGTTGAGAGCTGCGGCCGCGGCCACGACAGCGATGGGAAAGGTGAGCGGGCCCCCGGCCGCGGTCGAGACGGCGGCCGCCACCGCCGAGGCGAGGCCGAGGACCAGGAGGATGAGGGCGATCTCGACATCCCTCCAGAACTCGACGATGGCTCTGGCGAGTTCGTTGAGTGCCGCGTCGATCGCGTCGCCGGTGGTCTTGACTGCGGTGAGCGCGAGTCGTTGCGGCCACAGGGCGCCGCGGTAGGCGTCGGCAGCCAGCCCCTTCCAACTGTCGTCGGCCCGGGTCGAGCCCTCGATCGCGAGCCCGACGAGGTTGCTCGCGGTTCCGCCGATGGTGTTGGCCCAGGCGGTACCGGCGGCACGTAGGGCTGCGGGGTCCCCGGCCTGTTCGAGCGCGTGCCGGAGCCGACCGATCATGTCGTCGAACTGGCGTTGGAGATCGGCCACGCCTTGGCGCACGCCACCGACCAGCTCGGGAGGCAGCTCGCGGAGCACGGTGTCGACCCCCCTGACGAGCCAGTGCACGAGCTCGGCGGCGTCCTCGATCCCGGAGTGGATGGCGGGGACCAGAGTGAGGAGGTCGTTCTCGGGTGCGTCGGAAGCGGTCATGACTGGGCCCGGATCGCTCAGTAGATGTTCTGCATGCGGTGGACGCCGGCGGCTTCGTCCGCGGCGTAGGCAGCGGCGCTCGCGCGCAACGCAGCGGCGATGGCGGCGAAGCCGGCCACGCCCTGACTGATCCGGCTGGCCAGCTTGGCGCGTAGGGCCTCGTACTCGGCGGCCGCGGCGGGCCCGGCGAAAGAGAACACGGCGGGATCGAGCCGCTGCCTCTCGGCGGCCGCGGCCGCGACCCGCAGATCCGCGGCGGCGTTCGTCCACGTGGTGGCATCGGCCTCGAGGTCCTTGAGAGCGACCTCGATCTCGTCCGGCGTCGGTGTCGTCATCGCGTTTCCTCCTCCGAGCCGGGCGTGAGTGGCGTGTCGGACAGCAGGGCGCGCAGTGCCGGGTAGCCGTCGAGGGCCCGTTCAGGCAGCCCCGCGATCAGGGCGAACGCGCCGCGCAACGCGTGAGCGACGTGGTGTTCGAGATCCCGCGAGGTGGCGATGCGCTGCCACGCCGGGTCGATCTCCACGCCGACGAGCCCCCCGTCGGCGACCGTGACGACCACCTTCCGGCCGGGGCTGCTGACGCTTCCGGTGGCGGCGAGCAGGGTACTGAGCCGCTGCCGGAACTCGCGCAGCTCCTGCCACGCCTGCGACGTCGAGGAGACCGCGGCCCGACCTGCCCGCGTCGGTGGCGGCACCTGGGCGACGGGCCCGGCGGCCCATGCCGTCAGGCGGGCGGTCGTGGCCCCGAAGACGGCCTGCAGGACGGCCGCGGCGAGCTTGTTCCCGGCGAGCGCGCCGCGCCACCCGCCCCACAGCGCGACCACGACGTGCCGGGCAGCGCTGTCGATCTCGACACGCACGTGGCCCGAGCCGTCCTCGCCGCTGTACCGGCCGTCCGGCGGCAGCGCCGGGAGCGCCGCCTGCGCACTCTGCGCGCCGGTGAGCGGTCCGTGTTCGTCCATGTGCAGGACGGTACGAGGAGCGGGCACTCGCCCGTGGTCGTTTCGGAGAAGTCACCACGCGGATCGGCGGCTGATCGTCAGGAGCTGTGCGATCACGAGAGCGGGAAGGTGGCGATGTCCTCCAGGCAGGGGCCGTGGGGCGAGGACCGGTCGGCCACCAGCGCGACCTCGCGGGCCGTCCAGCTCGCGGCGACCGGCCTGCCCGCGAGCGAGGCCGGCACCCGACCCCTGGCCAGCACCACATCGGCCCGGAACGGCTGGGGATGCGTGACCGGCACCAACCCGACCGTCGCGTCGAACACGACGGCGGCGAGGTCGTCCAGCCCGGACACCGGGGCGCCGAGCCACTGGCCGCCGAGCCGCCGGGTGGCCGGGCCGAGCGCGCACCGGACGAGCGGGACGCCGTCGAGCTCGTCGGACAGGGCCGCCACCAGCGGTTCGACCACGTCGCCGGGCACGTGGCCCAGCGGGCGCAGCTTCACCAGCCACTGCTGCGGCACCGACCAGCTCACGCCGGCCACGGGCTCGCGCGGCAACGCCCCGAGCACCGCGACCACGTCGGCGGGCAGGTGGAGCGCCACGGACAACCGCACAACACCACGCTAGGCCCGCGACACCCGCGCACCCAGACCCCGACTCGCGCGGTTGGGAGGGCGCGACACACATGCACCGAGGCCGCGACTCGCGGAGTGGGAGGGGGTAACGCAGGCTCCGCGAGTCGGGGCCCCCTACGCGCGAGTCGGGGTTCCAGCGCGGTTGTGTTGCGGTGCGGGCGACCATGATCTCGAGTTTCGGTTGTCCATGGTTGCGCGGACAGCGATGAGCAACCGACAACGCGGATCTTCGCCCGTGGCACCATGCGGTTCATGGGGTCGATGTCGATCGTCAACTGCCGGGTGTTCGACGGGGAGGCGGGGGAGCTGCGCGACGGGCCCGTCCACGTCGTCGACGGGCGGATCACCGCCGTCGGGGACGCGGCCGCTCCCGCAGGCGAAGTGCTCGACGCGCACGGGGGCACCGTGGTGCCCGGGCTGATCGACGCGCACTTCCACGCCTACGGGATCGGCCTCGACATGGTCGGCATCGAGTCGCGCCCGCCGACCTACGTGGCGCTCGCCGGCGCGCGCCGCCTCGCGGCGGCGCTGGAGCGCGGGTTCACCACCGTGCGCGACGTCGCGGGCGGCGACCCGGGGCTCGCCGCGGCCATCGACGAAGGGCTGCTGCCGTCGCCGCGCTACCTCTACACGGGCGCGGCGCTGAGCCAGACCGGCGGGCACGGCGACCCGCGGCCGGCGGAGACGGACCTGTGCGGCTGCCACGCGCACATGAACGAGGTGGTCGACGGGGTCGACGCGCTGCGGCTGGCCGTGCGCGACCGGTTCCGCCGCGGGGCGCACGCGATCAAGATCATGGCGTCGGGCGGGGTCGTCTCGCCGACGGACCCGATCCGTGTGCCGCAGTACTCCGCGGAGGAGATCCGCGCCGTCACCGAGGAGGCCACCCGGCGGGGCAGCTACGTGGCCGCGCACGCGTACTCGCCGGAGGCGATCCGGCACGCCGTCGAGAACGGGGTGCGCTCGGTCGAGCACGGCAACCTGGTGGACCGGCCCACGGCCGAGCTCATGGCCGAGCGGGGCGCGTTCCTCGTGCCCACGCTCGCCACCTACGACGCGATGGACCGCCGCGGCACCGAGGTGGGGCTCTCGGCCACCGGCCAGGGCAAGAACCGCGAGGTGCTCGACGCCGGCCGTGAGGCGGTGCGGCTGGCCCGAGCCGCGGGCGTGCGCATCGGGTTCGGCACCGACCTCATGGGCGCCCTCGAGGACGAGCAGCTCGAGGGCCTGCGTCTGCAGACCGAGGTGGAGGGCGTGCTGCCCGCCCTGCGCGCGGCGACGTCGGTGAACGCCGACCTGCTCGGCCGCCCGGACCTCGGCCGCGTCGCGCCCGGCTGCGCAGGCGACCTGCTGGTCCTGGACGGCGATCCCCTTCAGGATCCCGACCTGGTCTGGACGCAGGGGCAAGGCCGAAAGGTGATCCAGAACGGAAGACTGCTCACCCCCTGACCCCACCTTGGAGCCCCTTACTGCTGTTCTGCAGCGCCCTGAACAGCAGTAAGGCTCCAAGGTGCGGGATGGGGGAGGGGAGGGGGCTAGGGGCGCGTGGCTGCTGTCAGGACCTCTCGCACGTTCGGCCAGCTCGCCAGCGCGTCCCGCACGTCCGGGTTGCTCTCCGTGCGCAGGGCCTCTGCGCGCGCCTCGGCCAGCACGTCGTCGAGCAGCACCCGCTGCCCCGTCTCCGCCGACCGCACCGCCGCCTCGACCATCGCCAGGCTGAGCACGTTCTCGTGCACCTCGCCCATCGGCGGCACGCCGGTGCGCAGCGCGTCGGTGAACACCAGCAGCGATCCCTCGATGCCGGAGAACAGGCCCGGCGGGCGCGGGGTGAGCTCGACATCGGCGTCGATCGCCGGGTCGTGGTCGCCGTCCCAGTGCGCCGACCCCTTCTCGGCGGACAGGCGCCACACCCCGTTCCACGACGTCTGCTCGCCGGGACTGCACCAGCTCCCGGTGTAGGTGTAGCGGGCGCCGCCCTCGAACGCGAAGACGACCGTGGCGGCGGCGTCGCCCGCGTACCAGCTCCACGACGGGTTGTGCGTCTCGCAGTACGCCGACACCGGCTCGGTGCCCAGCACGAACCGCGCCGAGTCGAACGCGTGGATCGCCATGTCCACCAGCAGGGGGTGGGCCATCTCCTCCCGGAACCCGCCGAACCGCGGAGCGCGGAAGAACTCCGTGGTCAGCGAGCCGAGCGCGCCGAGGTCCTCGGCCATGGCGCGCAGTGCGAACAGCTGCGGGTTCCAGCGCCGCGACTGGCTCACCATGAACAGCCGCCCGGTCACCTCCGACGCCGCGGCCAGGGAGAGCGCCTGCGCGACGGTCTCGGCCACGGGCTTCTCACCCAGCACGTCGAGACCCGCGAAGAGCGCGGCCGTGGTGACGGGGTGGTGGGCCGCGGGCACGGTCACGTCCACCACCGCCCGGGCACCGGTCGCGGCGGCCAGGGCCACCGCGTCGGTGCCCACCTCCACGGGACGGCCGAGCTCGGCGGCGGCCGCCTCCGCCGCGGCGCGATCGATGTCGGCGATCCCGGCCAGTTCGACGTCCGGTGCCGCCTCGATCGTCGCGCGCCAGGCCCGGCCCATGTTCCCGGCGCCGGCGAGCACCACCCGCAACGGGTCGGCGAGGGTCATCGAGTGGGCCCCCCGTAGCCCGCGCCCTTGAAGAACTCGCCGGTCTCGTAGCGCAGCAGTTCCGGGTACGCGCGCTCCGGACGGTCGGTGCGCGCCCACTGCACGCCGTTGGCGATCACCCGGCGCACGTCCTTGTGGTGGTAGGTCGGGTAGTCCTGGTCGCCGGGACGGAAGTAGAAGACCTTCCCGTGCCCGCGGCGGAACGTGCAGCCGCTGCGGAAGACCTCGCCGCCGGAGAACGTGCTGAGGAAGATCAGCTCGTCGGGCGCGGGGATGTCGAAGAACTCCCCGTACATCTCGTCCTCCTCGATCTCCAGCGGGTGCGGCACGCCCGCGGCGATCGGGTGGGTCGGGTTCACGGTCCAGATCAGCTCGCGGTCGTGCTCGCTGCGCCAGCGCAGCGTGCAGCTGGTGCCCATGAGCTTGGTGAAGATCTTCGACCAGTGCCCGGAGTGCAGGACGATGAGGCCCATGCCCGCCAGCACGTGGTGGTGCACCCGCTCCACCACCTCGTCGGCCACCTCGCCGTGCGCGGCGTGGCCCCACCAGGTGAGCACGTCGGTCTCGCGCAGCACCTCCTCGGTGAGGCCGTGCTCGGGGTCGTCGAGGGTGGCGGTGCGGACGACGGCGTCACCCAGGTTCTCCCGGATGCCCGCGGCGATCGTCTCGTGCATGCCGTCGGGATAGATCTTGCGGACGTGTTCCTCGCGCTGCTCGTGGCGGTTCTCGCCCCAGACGGTCACGCGAACGGGAGTCACAGGTGATGCCCTTCTCTCGACTACTTGACCGCGCCGCTGGCGACGCCGGCGGCGACGAACCTCTGGGCCACGACCAGCAGCACCACTGCCGGCAGGGAGGCGAGCACGGCGGTGGCCATCACCGAGCTCCAGTCGTTCACGTACGTGCCGATGTACTGGTAGATCCCCAGCGTCACCGGTCGCACGTCCTCGGTGGTCGTGAGCGTGAGGGCGAACAGGAAGTCGCTCCACGTGAACAGGAACGTGAAGAGCGCGGCCGTCACCAGCGCGTTGCGGCTCATCGGCACGACGATCGCGACGAACGCGCGGATCTGGCCCGCACCGTCCACCCGCGCCGCCTCGATCACCTCGGTCGGGATCGAGAGCAGGTACGCCCGCATGATCAGGATCGCGAACGGGACGCCGTGCGTGGAGTCGGCGAGGATCAGGCCCGGGATCGAGTTGAGCAGCCCGAGGTCGCTGTAGGCGCTGTAGAGCGCGTTGGCGACCACGATGCCCGGGATCATCTGGCTGATCAGGATCCCGAACAGCACCACGCCGGCGCCGCGCACGCGGAACTGCGCGAGCGCGTACGCCGCAGGCATCGCGATGAGCAGGCTGAACACCACGCTGCCACCGGCGACGATGAGGCTGGTGACCAGGTTGCGGCCCTGGTCGCGCACGGCCGTGGCGTAGCCGTCGAAGGACAGGTCCAGGGGCAGCCACGGCGTCTCGACGGCGGAGCCGCTGGGCTGCAGCGAGACGTTGAGCATCCAGTACAGCGGGAACAGCATCACGGCCAGCAGCAGCACACCGGTGGCCGTGCTGCCCCACCCGCGCGGGCGTGCGATACCGGTCATGACCGCCTCACCGGGTCAGCGCGCGCCGGTTGGCGCGCAGGTAGAAGAGGGCGAACACCAGCGAGATGACGATCAGCACGTTGCCCAGCGCCGCGCCCTCGCCGAAGCGGAACTCCTGGAACGACAGGTGGTAGGCCTGCGTCGCGATCGTCTGCGTCGCGTTGGCCGGGCCGCCGTCGGTGAGCCCGAGGATGATGTCCAGGACCTTGATCGTGTAGACGACCCCGAGCACCAGCACGACGCTCACCACCGGGCGCAGCAGCGGCCACGTCACGTGCCGGAAGGCCCGCCAGCCGGTGGCGCCGTCGAGCGCCGCGGCCTCGTACAGCTCCTGCGGCACGTCCTGCAGGCCGCCGTAGAGGATCGTCGTGTTGAACGGGATCCCGATCCAGATGTTCACGCCGATCACCGCGATCAGGGCGAGCGAGGTGCTCGTGAGCCAGCCGGGGTCGTCGGCGAGGCCGACGGCGCCGAGGAACCGGTTGAGCACGCCGTTGTCCTGGTCGAGGATCCATCGCCACACCGCGCCGGACACGATCAGCGGGATCAGCCACGGCAGCAGGAGCAGCGAGCGCAGGAAGCCGCTGAGCGGGAACCGCCGGTGGAAGAACACCGCGATCGCCAGCCCGATCACGAACTGCCCCGCGATCGACCCGACGGTGAACAGCACCGTGTTGAGCAACGCGGTGCTGAACACGCCCGAGGACAGC
Organism: Pseudonocardia sp. MH-G8; assembly: GCF_002262885.1. Classification (GTDB taxonomy): domain Bacteria; phylum Actinomycetota; class Actinomycetes; order Mycobacteriales; family Pseudonocardiaceae; genus Pseudonocardia. Next base: position 60,761 of record NZ_NKYF01000028.1, read on the forward strand.
ACGGCGACGTAGTTGTCCAGCCCGACGAACGGTGCCTCGCCGGTGTAGAACGTGCGGGCCGTGTACTCCTGGAAGCCCATCAGGACGTTCTGCACGACGGGGTAGCCGAAGAAGAGCAGCAGGTAGACCACCGCGGGCACGAGGAACGCCAGTTGCAGCAGACGCTCGCGCCCGCGCGGCGACCACCACCTGCCGGCCGGCCCCCGGGCGGGAGCCGGCGCGGCGTGCTGTGGCCGGGCGGGAGCCGTCACGACCGGCGCGCCGGCCTCAGCCATCCTGGGCCTGCTGCAGCGCCGGCAACGGGGCCGCGCCGCCGGTGATGGCGGTCTGCACGCCCGTGTAGATGCGGGTGGCCGCCGCGGGCCACTCGGGGCCGAGCTTGCCGGTGCGCGCCCGCGCGCTCTGCACGACGTCGGTGAACGCGGTCATCCGCGGCACCTGCGCGACGAACTGGTCCCGCAGCGCGGTCTTCGTGGGCACGGTCGTGCGCTGCGTGGCCAGCGCGATCTGGTTCTCGTCGGTGTTCAGGCACGCCACGATCTCCGCGGCCTTCGCCTGGCGGTCGGGGTCACCGGTCTGCGGGATCGTCCAGGTCTCGCCGCCGAGCGGGGCCACCACCGTGTCGCCGGCCTGCGGGACGGGGATCGGCACGACCTCGTAGTTGAGGCCCTCGACCTCGTCCAGCGCGGGGAACTGCCACGGCCCGTTGACCATCATCGCGGCGTTGCCCGCCGCGAACTGGTCCTTCACGTCGGCCTGCTTCCAGTTCAGCACCGAACGGGACGCCGAGCCGGAGTTCACGAGGTCGACCCACAGCTGCAGCGCCTCGGCGGTCTCGGGGCTCGCGATGTTCGCCTCGTCCCCGCCGTTGGTCCACATGAACGGGAGGAACTGCCAGGCGCCCTCGTAGTCGGCCACCGCGGAGAACGCCACGCCGTACCGCTCGCCCTGCGTCAGCGCCGCCGCGGCGGCCTTCAGCTCGTCCCAGGTGGTGGGCGGCGCGATGCCGGCCTCGGCCAGCATGTCGACGTTGTAGAACAGGCCGAGCGAGTTGGCCACCGGCTGCAGCCCGTAGACATCGCCCTCGAACGTCGAGGCGTCCCGGACGCCCTCCTGGAAGCCGTCGGCGGACAGGCCGAAGTCGCTGATCGGGGCGAGCGCGCCGGTCTGGGCGATCTGCTGCAGGTCGGGGTTGTCGAGCATGAGGACGTCCGGCAGCGTCCGCGAGGACGCCTGCTGCAGCACCTTCGCGACGAGCGAATCGCCGGGGACGACCTCGCGCTCGATCGTCACCCCCGCCTGCTGCCCGCACGCGTCCAGCGTCTGGGCGTAGACGGTGCGGTCGGGCTCGTTGTTGTAGTAGTCGAGCACGCGGATCGAGGTGACGTCACCGCCGCCTCCGTCCCCGCCGCCACCGCCACACGCGGTGAGGCCGAGTGCCGCGGCCGCGACCAGCGCGACCGTTCCCGTTACTGCTCCTCGTCGAGCCATCTGCGGTCCTCTCGTCGATGCGTATCGATTGCCGTCGTGCGGCGGCCCGCCGTGGCGGGCGGGTTGTCAGGGGGCGGGCAGCGTGGTTTCCCGGCGGGTGAGCCGCGGGGAGATCAGCTCGACGAGCTCGGCAGGGGGCTCCTGCGCGCGGTCGAGCAGCCGGAACAGGATCTGCATCGTGCGTCGCGAGACGTCACGCGGCTCGAGCGACACGTTCGTGATCGCGGGCGTGCTCGCCTCGGCGGCCTCGTCCGTGGACAGCCCGATCAGCGACAGGTCCCGTCCCGGGACGAGCCCGCGGTCGAGGACGGCCTGCAGCACCGAGCCGACTGCCTGCGAGTTCGGCACGACCAGGCCGGGCCGGCCACCGTCGGCCAGCGCGCGCTCCACGGCGTGCCGGGCGGCCTCGCGGCCCGCGGCGACCGGGGCCACGACCGAGTACCCGAGCCCGTGACGCCGTGCTGCGGCCTCGGCCCCGCGCTGCAACCGGCGCACGAAGTTGATGTCGCGCTCGATCACCTCGGCCGGGTGCCCGATGAGCACGACGCGGTCGTGCCCGAGGCGCGCCAGCTCGTCGACGGCCATGGCGCCGGCGAGCGGGAAGTCCAGGTCGACGCAGTGCAGCCCGGCGCTGTCGTCCGGCACACCGATGAGGATCACCGGGACCCCCAGCGCCGCGGCGACCGGCAGGCGCGGGTCGGCGGCCCCGATGTCCATCAGCACGATCGCGTCGCAGAGCGCGCGTCCGGCGAGCCGGGTGAGCCCGGCGGCGCCCTCGTCGGTGGTGACGAGCAGGACGTCGTGGTCCTCGGCCCGGGCGCAGCTGGCGATGGTCTCGATGAACGGCAGGAGGCCGGTGGTGTCGGCGCCCGGCCCGAACGGAACGACCAGGCCGACGACCTGGGTGCGCTGGCTCGCGAGCGCCCGCGCGCCGGCGTTGGGCTGGTAGGTGAGCTCCTCGATCGCCGCGAGCACACGCCTGCGGGTCTCCTCGGAGATGGAGCGGCGCCCGCTCATGACGTAGGAGACGGTGCTCTGCGAGACCCCCGCGGCACGGGCGACGTCCCGGCTGGTGACCACGGCCGCGCCTCCTTCGTCCGGGAATCCACAGGGGGAGTCGATACGCATCGACGGCGTGACGGTAGCCACCCGGATGGGCGAGACGCAAGTCACCCGCCGTCGCGGGACGGGTGAACCCGTCGGACCGAACGGCGGTTCCGGGGTCGATGCGCGACGGATCTACTGGATCGACTCCCGAGGAACGCGAGGTGCACATGGTCACGCCGAACATGGATCCGAGCGCCACCCCCGCCGGGACGCCGATCGCACCGGGCACCCCGGCGGCGGAAGCCCAGGAGCACCCCCCGGTGTGGGACTCCCACCCCCGCCACTACCGGTGGGACTACGTGCAGGAGATGGGCGGGTGGGTCCACGACCAGGACCCGGAGACGCTCTGCAACTCCGTCGGCGCGATCCCGTTCCAGCCGACCTTCGCCTACCCGCCGCCGCACCCACGCTGCCGCATCGGCGACTGCCCCTGCGGAACCGCCGCCCGCTGAACCCAGCCGCGGCCCGCCGCTCCCGCGAGTTGGGGTGCTGCGTGCGCGAGTTGGGGTCGTGGCCCGCGAGTCGGGGTGCTGCTCCCGCGAGTTGGGATGGTGCTCCCGCGACTTGGGGTCGTGCCCGCGAGTCGGGGTCGTGCTCCCGCGAGTTGGGGTGGTGCTTGCGCGAGTTGGGGTGCTGCTTGCGCGAGTTGGGGTGGTGTTCACGCGAGTCGCGCCTTCGATGCGGTTGTGGTCGGGTCCCACACGTCCGACCTCGACCCGCGGGTGTCACGCCGCGACTCGCGGGTGTTGCGCCGCGACTCGCGGGAGTACTACCCCGACTCGCGGGTGTTGCGTCCCGACTCGCGGGTGTTGCGTCGCGACTCGCGAGGTGGGCCCAACTCCGCGAGTCGGGGCGGGAGGGTAGATGTGTCGCTGTCCGGGCCTCGCAGCCCGGTAACCGGTTACCGAAACCCGGCGCGCTAGGTTTCGAGCTCGAGCACGGCGGATCAGGGAGGTGGGGTGCGTGTCGGCGACCATGCGCGACGTCGCTCGCCTCGCCGGGGTGTCGGTCAAGACCGTGTCCAACGTGGTCAACGACTTCCCGCACGTCAAGGGCACCACCCGGGACCGGGTGCTCGCGGCGATCGCCGAGCTGGGCTACCAGATGAACTTCTCCGCCCGCAACCTCAGCCGCGGCACCACCGGCATGATCGCGCTCGCCGTGCCCGAGCTCTCCCTGCCGTACTTCGCCGAGCTGTCCGACGCCGTGATCGCCGCGGCGGCCGACCGCGGGTACACCGTGCTGATCGAGCAGACCGGGGGTGTGCGCGAGCGCGAGCTGGAGGTGCTCGCGAGCGAGCGGCGGCGGATGACGGACGGGTTGATCTTCTCGCCGATCGGTCTGCGCCCCGCGGACGCGGCGCGGCTCGAGGTCGACTACCCGATCGTCCTGCTCGGCGAGCGTGCGCTGCACGGGAGCGTGCACCACGTCGCGATGGCCAACGCCGCCGGCGCTCGTGCGGTGGCCGAGCACCTGCTGGAGCGGGGCAGACGCCGGATCGCGATCATCGGCTCGTTCGACGAGCGCGGGCCGAGCGCGGGCTCGCTGCGCACCCGGGGTTTCCTCGCCGCGCTCGAGGATGCGGGCATCCGGCACGACCCGGCGCGCACGGGCGAGGCCCTGCGGTGGTCGCGCACCACGGGCGCCGCGGCGATGCGCCAGGTGCTCGACCGCGGGGTGGGCATCGACGCCGTCTTCGGCCTCAACGACGTGCTCGCGCTCGGCGCGATGCGGGTGCTCCACGAACGGGGCCTGCGGGTGCCGGAGGACGTCGCGGTGGCCGGGTTCGACGACATCGAGGACGGGTGCTTCGCGCGTCCCAGCCTCACCACCGTGCAGCCGGGCCGCGCGGAGATCGCGCGCACGGCGGTGGACCTGCTGGTCGAGGGCCTCGCGGGTGAGGTGCCCGCGGCCGGGCCGGGTGGCGAGGAGCGGGTGGCGGAGTTCGCGCTGCTCGTGCGGGAGTCGTCGGGCTGACGGGGCCACGTTGACCCGTCACTCGAACGTGTGCTGAACTTACACCGGTGTAAAACGAGACGTGAGCCACGCGTTCGGCTCCGCCTCGTACCGCTTCGGGACCGCAACGACGTGGCCGGGAAGTAGGAGAGATGCGGACCTCACGAGGGACGATCAGGTTGGCGGCGGCCGCGTGCGGGGCAGCCCTGCTCGCCACGGCGTGCGGTGGGGGTGGCACCGGCGACGGCGGCCCGGTGACGATCCGCTTCTCCTGGTGGGGCAACGACGAGCGGGCGCAGATCACGAACCAGGCCGTCGACGCCTTCGAGGCGGCGAACCCGGGGATCACGGTCGACACCGAGTCGGTGGACTTCAATGCCTACTTCGACCGGCTGGCCACCTCCGTCGCCGCGAGCGACGAGCCGGACGTGATCACGATGGGCGGCGCCTACCCCCGCGAGTACGCCGACCGGAACGTGCTGCTCGACCTCGCGGAGGTCTCCGAGCACCTCGACCTCTCCGCGCTCGACGAGCACGCGATGGCCGGCGGCAACTTCGAGGGCACGCAGTTCGCGGTGCCGACCGGCGTGAACACCTACGGCCTCATCGCGAACCCCGCGGTCTTCGAGGCCGCGGGCGTGCCGCTGCCCGACGACAACACGTGGAGCTGGGAGGACTTCTCCCGGATCGCCGCGGAGATCTCCGCCGGTAGCCCCGAGGGCACGTTCGGCGCGGAGGACCCGACGAGCCCCGACGTCATGGACCTGTACGCCAACCAGCACACCGGCGACGGGCTCTACAGCGCCGAGGGCGGCATCGCGCTGCAGTCGCAGACCGCGCAGCAGTGGTGGGAGATGACCGCGGGGCTCATGCAGAGCGGGGCCACGCCGCCCGCCAGCATCACCGCCGAGCTGGCCGGCCAGCCCGCACCCGAGCAGTCGCTGATCGGCCAGGGGCTGGCGGCGATGAAGTTCGGGTGGTCGAACCAGCTGTCGGCCTACCGGCTGGCCTCCGGCGCGGACCTGGTGATGCTCCGCGCGCCGGGGGAGACCACCGCGCAGGGCCCGGGCATGTGGCTGCAGGCCTCGCAGCTCTACACGATCAGCCGGCGCAGCGATCACCCCGAGGCCGCCGCGAACCTGATCGACTTCCTGATCTCCGACCCGCGGGCGGCCGACTTCATCAAGGCCGACCGCGGCATCCCGGCCAACCCGGAGATCCGGACGCACCTGGAGGCCTCGCTCGACGAGAGCCGGAAGGTGGAGTTCGCCTTCGTCGACCGGATGAGCGAGCTCGTCGACGGCCACTTCGTGATCGGCCCGACCGGCTCGACGGAGAGCGTGCAGATCGTGACGCGGCTCAACGACTCGGTGCTGTTCGGTCGGGTGCCGCCCGCCGAGGCCGCGCAGCAGCTCGTGGCCGAGTTGAACGATGCCGTCGCCTGAACCCGGACCCGCGATCGACCGGCGCGCGGTCGTGCGCCGCCACGTCGTCGAGGTGACGGGAATCGACCCGGCGGCCCCGCTGTCGGTCGGCAACGGGGAGCTCTGCGCAACCGTGGACGTCACGGGCCTGCAGACCTTCCCCGACGCCTACCCGGGCGGCGGCGGCACGCTGCTCGGCACGCAGTCCCAGTGGGCCTGGCACAGCGTCCCGCCGCCCGAGGGTGTCGGCCTCGATCAGGCGCTGCGCCCGTACCGCACGTGGCGGGGCGAGGTGGCTTTCGTCGACGGGCCGCCGATGCCCGGCGGGGACGAGTCCCGGCTGGACGCGGGCACGCGCTGGCTGCGCGCCAACCCGCACCGGCTCGACCTCGCCCGCATCGGGTTCGTGCTCCGCGACGGGTCGGGGCACCGCGCGCCGGATCCGGCCGAGCTCGGCGCCTGCCGTCAGACGCTCGACCCGTGGACCGGGCTGATCGAGAGCGACGTCGTGCTCGCGGGGCAGCGCCTGCGTGTGACGACGGCCTGCCATCCCGACCGCGACGTGCTCGCGGTGCGGATCACCGGGTCGGGAGTGGCGGTGCGGATCGCGTTCCCGTACGGGTCGCAGGCGTGGGGCGACGCCGCCGACTGGGTCCGCCCGGACGCGCACGTCTCGCGCGTCGAGCCGGTGCCGGGCGGCGTGCTCGTGCACCGGTGCTTCGACGGCGCCGACGAGCCGCGGCACGTCGTGCGGGTGCGGGCGGACGGTGCCGCGGTCCGCGCCACGGGCGAGCACGAGCTCGTCGTCGAGACCGAGGGGGCGGAGCTGGACCTGGTGGTGGCGTTCGGCGCCGCCCCGCCCGCGCTGCCGCCGGACGCGGCGGCGGTCGTCGCGGCGTCGGCCCGGCACCGGTCCGCGTTCTGGGAGCGGGGCGCCGCGCTCGACCTGGCAGGCAGCACCGATCCGCGGGCCGCCGAGCTGGAACGCCGGGTCGTGCTCTCGCAGTACCTCACGGCGATCCAGTGCGCGGGAACGCTCCCGCCGCAGGAGACCGGGCTGACGTGCAACAGCTGGCGCGGCCGGTTCCACCTGGAGATGCACTGGTGGCACGCGGCGCACTTCGCGCTGTGGGGCCGGCCGGACCTGCTGGGTCACAGCATGGATTTCTACCGGCGGATCCTGCCGTCCGCGCAGGAGACCGCGAGCCGGCAGGGCTGCCGCGGCGCCCGCTGGCCCAAACAGGTCGGCCCGGACGGGCGGGAGAGCCCGAGCCACATCGGGCCGTTCCTGCTGTGGCAGCAGCCGCACGTGATCCACCTGGCCGAACTGCTGCGCCGCACGGGGGGCCCCGACGCCGGGCGCCACCTCGACCTCGTGGAGGCCACCGCCTGGTTCATGGCCGACGTCGCCGAGCCGACCCCGGACGGGTTCGCGCTCGGCCCGCCGCTGGTGCCTGCGCAGGAGAGCTACGCCGACGTCCGGGACCGCGCGGCGAACCCGCCGTTCGAGCTGGCCTACTGGTCCTGGGCGCTGCGCGTGGCGCAGGAGTGGCGGGTGCGGGCCGGTCGGGCGCCCGAGCCGCTGTGGGACGAGGTCGGCAAGGGCATGGTCGGGCCGCTGGTCCGGGAGGGGCGGTACGCCGCGATCGACGCGGAGCCGTTCACGGTGCGCACCGACCACCCCTCGATGGTCTACGCCCTCGGCGTCGTGCCCGAGACCGACGTCGTCGACCCCGCGCTGGTGCGGGCAACCCTGCACGCGGTGCTCGCCGACTGGGACTGGGAGAGCACGTGGGGCTGGGACTTCCCGGCGCTCGCCATGACCGCCACCCGCCTGCACGAGCCGGAGACGGCCGTGGCCGTGCTGCTGCGCGACACCCCCAAGAACCGGCACGTGCGCAGCGGCCACAACCGCCAGAGCGACGCCCTGCCCGTCTACCTGCCCGGCAACGGCGGCCTGCTCGCGGCCGTGGCGCTGATGGCGGCCGGGTGGGACGGCAGCGGGGACCGGCCCGGTTTTCCGCGCGACGGCAGCTGGTCGGTGCGGCACGAGGGGTTCGTGCCCGCGCCATGACACGGAGGAGCAGCATGATCGACCGGAAGGCGGTGCCACTGGTGTGCGCCGCACTGGCACTCTCCGCAGCCCTCGCCGCCTGCGGCACCGGCGCGGGGAGCCAGGACGGCGGCCCGGTGGAGCTGCGCTTCTCCTGGTGGGGCAACGACAACCGGCACGCCACCACCGAGCAGATCCTCGACCTGTTCGAGCAGCAGCACCCGGGCATCACCGTGCAGGGCGAGTACACCGACTGGGGCGGGTACTGGGACAGGCTCGCCACGACCACCGCGGCAGGGGACACCCCCGACGTCATGACCCAGGAGGAGCGGTACCTGCGCGAGTACGGCTCGCGCGGGAGCCTCGCGAACCTCGACGACCTCGCCGGGACCGTCGACACGAGCGCGCTCGACCCGAGCGTGGCGCGGGCGGGAGAGCTCGACGGGCAGCTGTACGGGCTGCCGACCGGGATCGTGGCGGCCGCGATCCTCGCCGACCCGGAGGTGTTCGCGCAGGCCGGCGTGCCGATGCCGGACGACGCCACGTGGTCGTGGGACGACTACGCGCAGGTCGCGAACGCGATCACCGCGGGCGGCCCGGAGGGCACGTACGGCGCGCAGGACTACGGGTTCACCGAGGTCGGCTTCGCGGTCTTCGCGCGGCAGCGCGGCGAGGAGCTCTACACCGCGGACGGCAGGCTCGGGTTCTCCCCGGAGACGCTGGCCGACTGGTGGCAGCGGGCGGCGGACATGCGCGCCGCGGGCGGCAACCCGCCCGCGGCCCGCTCGGTGGAGATCAACGCCGACACGACGCAGTCGCTGATGGCGACCGGCACCGGCGGCATGGGCGTGTGGTGGACCAGCCAACTCGGCGCCACCGAGGAGCGGTCGGGCCGTCAGCTGGAGCTGCTGCGGATGCCCGGCGAGACCACGGGCGAGCGGAGCGGCACGTACTTCAAGCCCTCGATGTACTACTCGATCTCCGCCGACACCGAGCACCCGGAGGAAGCGGCGCTGCTGGTCGACTTCCTGCTCAATGACGTCGAGGCCGGCAAGTTGATGCTGTCCGACCGCGGGCTGCCCGCGAACACCGAGGTCCGCGCCGCGCTGGACGCGCACTTCACCGACGCGGACCGGCGCGCCGCGCAGTTCCTCGCCGAGGTCGGCCCGACCGTGCAGGACGGGATGAACGCCCCGCCGATCGGGGCCGGTGAGGTCGCCGAGATCTTCGCCCGGTTCAACGAGCAGGTGCTCTTCGGGCGCCTCGACCCGCGGCAGGCGGCCGAGGGGTTCATCGCAGAGGTAGGAGGGGTGATCGGATGACGCGCCGGTGCGGTGTGGTCGGAGGTGCCCGTGTCGGCGGTCGGTGAGCTCGCGGCCCTGCGTCGCGCGAAGCGGACGCGGCCCAGCCCGGTGGAGCAGGGCGACAACAAGGCCGCCGCGTTCTTCCTCGCGCCGTGGTTCGCCGGGCTGGCGCTGATCACGATCGGGCCGATGGCGGCCTCGCTCTACCTGTCGTTCACCGACTACAGCCTCCTGGACGCCCCCGAGTGGATCGGCCTGGAGAACTACGTCGGGATGCTGGGCGACGACCGGCTGCTGGTCTCGTTGCGCGTCACGTTCGTCTACGTCTTCGTGTCGGTGCCGCTGCAGCTCGCGGCCGCGCTGGCGCTCGCGCTGTTCCTCGACCGCGGGCTGCGCGGCCTCGCGATCTACCGCTCGGTGTACTACCTGCCCTCACTGCTGGGCGGCAGCGTCGCGATCGCGATCCTGTGGCGCCAGATCTTCGGCACCAGCGGCCTGATCAACCAGCTCCTCGCGGGCCTGGGCGTCCAGGGCGAGGGCTGGGTGTCGCACCCGGACTACGCGCTGGGCACCCTCGTCGTGCTCAACGTCTGGACGTTCGGCGCGCCAATGATCATCTTTCTGGCCGGTCTGCGGCAGATCCCGGAGACCTACTACGAGGCCTCGGCGATCGACGGCGCCGGGCGGTGGCGGCAGTTCCGCAGCATCACGATCCCGCTGCTCACGCCGATCATCTTCTTCAACCTGGTGCTGCAGGTGATCGGGGCGTTCCAGTCGTTCACGCAGGCGTTCGTGGTGAGCGGGGGCACCGGCGGGCCGGTCGACTCCACGCTGTTCTACACGCTCTACCTCTACCAAACGGGCTTCACGAACCTGGACATGGGCTACGCCTCGGCGATGGCCTGGCTGCTCCTGGTGATCACCGCCGCGCTCACCGCCGTCAACTTCCTCCTCTCGAGGTACTGGGTCTTCTACGATGACTGACACCGATGTCGTGAGCGCCCGCCCGGCCGCCGTGCCGCGCGAGGGCGCCGGGCCGCGAGCGACGGCGCCCCGCCCGTCCTGGGGCTTCCGGGTCCGGCGGGCGGCCAAGCACGCCGTGCTGATCCTCGGCGGGTTCGTGATGCTCTACCCGCTGCTGTGGATGCTCTCCAGCTCGTTCAAGCCGACGGCGCTGATCTTCCGCGACCCGGCGCTGATCCCGACCGAGCTCGACCTGAGCAACTACACGCTCGGCTGGTACGCGCTGGAGCACCCGTTCACGCACTACCTGCTGAACTCGTTCGTCATCGTGGCCGGGGCGGTGCTGGGCAACCTGCTGTCCTGCTCGATGGCCGCCTACGCGTTCGCGCGGCTGAACTTCCGCGGCCGCAGGCTGTGGTTCGCCGTGATGCTCATGTCGATCATGCTGCCGATCCACGTGGTGATCGTCCCGCAGTACGTGCTGTTCTCCCAGCTCGACTGGATCAACACCTACCTGCCGCTCGTGGTGCCCAAGCTGCTGGCCACGGACGCGTTCTTCATCTTCCTGATGGTGCAGTTCTTCCGCGGCATCCCGCGCTCGCTCAGCGAGGCCGCGCTCATCGACGGCGCGGGCCACATCCGGATCTTCTTCCGGATCATGCTGCCGCTCTCGCTGCCCGCGCTCGCCACCACGGCGATCTTCACGTTCATCTGGACCTGGAACGACTTCTTCAGCCAGCTGATCTTCCTGACCGACCCCGACATGTACACGGTGCCGGTGGCGCTGCGCACCTTCGTCGACTCGACGGGGGAGAGCTCGTGGGGGCCGCTGTTCGCGATGTCGATCGTGTCGCTCGTGCCGATCTTCCTGATCTTCCTGTTCGGCCAGAAGTACCTGGTGAAGGGCATCGCGACGACGGGCCTCAAGTGACGCCGTCGGTCAGGAGTGGAACTCGCCCGCTCGGACGCCGGCGAGGAACGCCCGCCACGCGGGGGCCGAGTGGCGGTGCGGCACCCGGGACCGGTCCTTCGTGTCCCGGACGGCGATGTCGCCGTCGGGCAGCGGTGCCACCTCGACGCAGCCGCTGCTGGCGCCCCCGCTACCGCTGAAGCTGCTCTTCCGCCAGGCCAGGTCGTCGACGTTCGGGACGGGCATCGGGCACCCCTTCGCGTTGCCGACTCACATCTCCATGGCCACCCGTTCGATCAGGGCCGCGGACTCGTCCGGGCCCAGCGCCGACGAGCGCAGGCGGTCGAACACGAGCCTACCGCGCGCGACGTCCTCGGCCTTCTCGATGTGGACCGCTCCCATGGGGTGTTCGACGTAGCCGATGTCCGGCTCGCCGAGCCCGTCGAAGCTGAGCACGATGAACGCCCCGGTCGCCCCGGGGTGCGCGCTGACGTCCGCCGGCAACACCTGGATGGTGACCGTGTCGAGCCCGGCGGCTTCCACCAGGTGCGCGAGCTGCGCGCACATCACGTCGGGGCCGCCGACCATCCGTCGAAGGGCCGGCTCCTCGAACACTGCGGTCAATGTCAGCGGGTTCTCCGCGTCGCGGAGCCGGTCCTGGCGGATCATGCGGACCGCGACGTCGTTCTCCCGCACCGCCCGGCTGCCGACGTGCATCGAGCTCTCGAACAGGGCCCACGCGTAGTCGGCGGTCTGGAGGAGCCCGGGCAGGTAGTTCACCGTGTACTCGCGCACCGCGCTCGCCTCGGCCTCGAGGGGCACGTAGCCCTGGTCGTCGAGGCCGTAGGCGCGCCACCAGCCCTTGCCCCTGGCCTCGCGGGTGAGGTCGAGGATCGCGTTCCACCGGTCCCCGCCGACGCCGAAGACGTCCATCATCGTGCGCACGACGTGGACGTCGACGCCCTGGTGGGCGTTCTCGATGCGGCTGAGCTTGCTGGCGGAGAAGTCCAGCCTGGGCGCGGCGTCCTCGATGGTCATGCCGGACTTCTGCCGCAGCTCGCGCAGGATGCGGGCGAGTTGCCGTCTGCGGACGAGGGTGCCGCTGCGCACAGCCATCGTCACAGAGTGTCAGTGGGAGATGCGGGGTGAAAGATCCAGGGGGGTGCCAGAATCGTGCCCATGACCGCTCCGATGCACGTCCCGCGGTTCTTCGTCCGCCAGCGGATCACGATGATGGTCAACCGCTACGAGATCCGGGGGGCGAACCCGGACGGCAGCGAGGGCCCGCTGCTGGCGTTCGCGCAGCAGAAGCGCATGAAGCTGAAGGAGGAGATCACCTTCTACGCCGACGAGTCGCGGTCGCGGCCCGTGTTCTCCTTCAAGGCCCGCCAGCGACTCGACGTGCGCGCCGAGCACGACGTGTTCGACGAGTACGGCACCGCGATCGGCTCGTTCGGCAAGGAGTTCGGCGCGAGCCTGCTGCGCTCGACATGGCACCTGGCCGGGCCGGGCTACCAGGCCGTCGGCAAGGAACGCAGGCCGGTGCTGGCGGTCGTGCGCAGGGTGTGGGACTTCATCCCCTTCATCGGCGACATCTGGGTGCCGTTCGTCTTCCACTTCGACTTCGTCGACACGGGGACCGGGCAGCCGGTGCTCAGCAGCGAGCGGCAGAAGTCCATCCGGGACCGCTACACCGTGGACGTGCCCGACCCCCGCGTCGACTTCCGGGTGGCCGCCTCCATGGCGGTGGCGCTCGACGCGCTCCAGTCGCGGTGAGCGACGTCAGAGCGTGACGCCGAGGGCTTCCGCGGTGCGTCGGATGGCTCCCCAGGTGTTCGCCGGCAGGGGCACCCCCTCGGCCAGGCGCGCGGTGCGCATGGCGGCCTCCGGCTCCCCCGGCGCCAGGACTGGCGCGGCGGGGTCGGCGGGCCGCGCGGCGAGCACCCAGTCCAGGTACTCGCGGGCGATGCGCTCGAACTCGGCCTGGGTGCCGAAGTGGGCGGGGGAGAGGTAGATCGACAGCGCCCCGTTGGTGATGCCCTTGCGGGGGCCGTCGAGCGGGCCGGCGCAGCCACCGCCGGTGAACGCGCCGGCGAGCAGCTCGCACATCAGCGCGAGACCCGAGCCCTTGTGGTCGCCGAAGGCGCGGATCGCGCCGTCGCCGCCGCCGGGCTGGCGCAGGTCGGTGGGCCCGTAATCGCCGTAGAGGACGTGGGGGTCGCTCGACGTCGTGCCGTCGGGCGCGATCAGCGCGTCCGCCGGCAGCTGCCGGCCCCCGTACGAGGCCACCTGCACCTTGCCCTCGGCCACGAGGGACGTGGCGAAGTCCAGCACCACCGGACGCTCGGGCAGCGGCAGCCCGACCGCGAACGGCGCGGTCGAGAACCGCCGCTCCACCGCACCGAACGGGGCCACGAGGGGCGACCCGGCGACGTTGACGAAGTGGATCGAGATGAGGCCCGCGGCCAGCGCGGTCTCCGCGTACGCGCCGACGCGGCCGATGTGGCCGGCGTTGCGCAGCGCGACGATGCAGCTGCCGCTCGCCTGCGCGCGTTCCACCCCGAGGGCGACGGCCTGCGCGGCGATCGTCTGGCCGAAGCCGCGGTTGCCGTCCAGGACGACGAACGCCCCACCGTCGGTGACGACCTGCGCCTCCTGCCCGGCGAGGACGTAGCCCTGCCGCATCCAGTCGACGTAGAGCGGCACGCGGACGACGCCGTGGCTGTCGTGGCCCGCCAGGTTGGCGCCCAGCAGCTCGCGGGCGATCAGCCCGGCCTCGTCGGTGCTGCAGCCCGCGGCGGTGAAGATCTCGCGCACCGTCGACTCCAGCTCGTCGGCGGCGATGAGGTGGATGTCGGACGTCCCTGCTGTACTCATCTCGCTTCTCGTCACCCGCCCAGCATGACCGACCGCGGCGTCACCAGTCGTGCACCGAACCGTCGAGGCGGCGGTTCACCGGCAGCTGCCGCGGGTCGTAGGGGAACCGCGCCGCGGCCTCCTCGTCCACCTCGACGCCGAGTCCCGGCTCGTCGCCGGGGTGCAGGTAGCCGTTCTCGAAGGTGTAGCCGGTGCGGAAGACCTCGCTCGCGGGCTCGCGGTGGCCCATGAACTCCTGGATGCCGAAGTTCGGCACCGAGAGGTCCACGTGCAGCGCGGCGGCGAGCGACACGGGGGACAGGTCGCCCGGGCCGTGCGAGCCGGTGCGCACGCCGTAGAGGTCGGCCAGCGCGAAGATCCGTCGCAGGTGTGTGATGCCGCCGGCGTGGGTCACCGAGGTGCGGATGTAGTCGATCAACCGCTCGGTGATGAGCTGCTGGCAGTCCCAGATCGAGTTGAACACCTCGCCGACGGCCAGCGGGGTGGTGGTGTGCTGCCGGATCACCCGGAAGGCGGCCTGGTCCTCGGCCGGGGTCGGGTCCTCCATCCAGAACAGCCGGTGCGGCTCGAGGTCGCGGCCCAGCCGGCCGGCCTCGATCGGCGTGAGCCGGTGGTGCACGTCGTGCAGCAGGTGGATGCCGAACCCGAACCGCTCGCGCACCGCCCCGAGCATCTCGGGCGCGGACCGCAGGTACGGCGCGGTGTCCCAGAGGTGCTCCTCGGGCAGGGCGGAGGAGGCGGGCTCGTAGAGCTTCCCGTCGGGGGTGGGGACGCCGTAGGTCTTCGCCAGCCCGGGCACGGCCGCCTGGGCGCGCACGGCCAGGTAGCCCTGGTCGACGTGCCGGGCGACGTCGTCGAGCAGCGCCGGGACGTCCTCGCCCGTCGCGTGGCAGTAGACCAGCACGCCGTCCCGGGCCGCGCCGCCGAGCAGCTTGTAGACCGGCAGGCCGGCGACCTTGCCCAGGATGTCCCACAGCGCGACGTCCACGGCGGCGATCGCGGTCATCGTGACGGGTCCGCGCCGCCAGTAGGCGCCCTTGTAGAGGAACTGCCAGGTGTCCTCGATGCGGGCCGGGTCGCGCCCGACGAGCAGCGGGCACACGTGCTCGGTGAGGTAGGCCGCCACCGCCAGCTCGCGGCCGTTCAGCGTGGCATCACCCCAGCCGACCACCCCGTCCGAGGTGGTGATCTTCAGCGTGACGTAGTTGCGCCCGGGCGCGGTGACGATCACGCGCGCCTCGGTGATCGTGGTCATGTCGTCTCCTCTGCCGGTGGTCCACTGCCATACAAGCACTGCCATGGATGACGGTCAAAACCGGTACGGTGAGCGCGTGGCGAAGGGGGTGCAGGCGCGTCGATCGGCCCGGGCGGTGGTGCACGAGCAGCTGCGCCGGCGGATCATCAGCGCAGAGCTGCCGCCCGGTGCGCCGCTGTCGGAGAACGACCTCGCCGCCGAGCTCGCCGTGTCGCGCACGCCGGTGCGGGAGAGCCTGATCCTCCTGGCCGAGGAGGACCTCGTGCAGGTGTTCCCGCAGCTCGGGTCGTTCGTCTCGCGGGTGGACATGGCGCTGGTCGCCAACGCGCAGTTCGTGCGGGAGGCGATCGAGCTGGCCTCACTGCGGGACGCCGCCGGTCGTCTCGACGCCGCGGGGCTCGCCGCGCTGCGCGACCTCCTGGCCCGCCAGCGCCTCGCCGAGGGCGACACCGACGAGTTCTTCCGGCTCGACGAGGAGTTCCACCAGTTGCTGCTCGCCATCGGCGGTCACGAGCGGGCCTGGCGGGCCGTCGAGTCGGCGAAGGCGCACCTCGACCGTGCCCGCAGGCTCGGGCTGCGGCTGGTGAGCCCGGTCGCGCTGCTGGTGGCCCAGCACGGCGCCGTGGTCGACGCGCTCGCCGCAGGCGACCTCGGCGCCGCCGAGGAGGCCATGCGCACCCACCTCCGGGCGGTGTTCAGCGACATCGAGCGGGTCCGGCAGCAGTCCCCGGAACTATTCGCGAGCGGGCGGCTCGCGCGGCCCGTGCGCCGCAGCGTCACCACCCTGCAGTAGCCGGCCCTGCAGCGAGCCGGCAGGGAATCCGGTATTGCCGTCATTCGGCAGCATCGGACTCACGTCCAGCCGAGGGATTCGAGCAAGCGCCCGGTGACGCGCGACACCGCTGTTCCGCGATTGCCGTAGCTCGGCAACTCTGGCCGGAGGAACTCGGCCGACGGCAGCCGGTGCGGCGGGGGCCGCCGGCGGGCACTGTGGGGTGTGAGCCGAGCGGTCGGTCGGGTGGAGGCGGGAGGCGATTGCGGTGAGCGACGTGTCTGGGCACTTCCTGCAAGCCGCGCTCGCCGGCGACACCCTGCTCGCGTGGATGGTGGCGGGCGGGCTGGCGCTGGCGGTGCTCGCCGTGCACTCGTTCCGCGTCGTTCC
Source organism: Pseudonocardia sp. MH-G8 (assembly GCF_002262885.1). Taxonomy (GTDB): domain Bacteria; phylum Actinomycetota; class Actinomycetes; order Mycobacteriales; family Pseudonocardiaceae; genus Pseudonocardia. The sequence goes on from NZ_NKYF01000028.1 coordinate 77,263, forward strand.
CGCGGGCGAGCGGCTCGTCCGGTTCCGGCGCGGCCGCAGCGGTCATCGGGTGAAGGGGCCCGGACCCGTCGTCGTGCTGCCGGGCATCCACCGCGGAGTCCGGGTGCCGCGCGGCACGACCTGGGCCGACGTGATGTGGCTGGAGGCCACGACCAGGGACGGCGTGTCGGTGACGGTCCACGGCGCCGCGCTCGTCTCCGTGCTCGACCCGGGGCGGTACGCCCAGGCCGTCGGATCGCCGGAGTCGTCGACCGATGAGGCCCTGGAGGCCGAGACCGGCCGGTACGTCGCCGAGCGTGATCTGGTCGAGCTGTTCGAGTCGGCGGCCGACCAGCACCGCGAGCTGACCTCGAGGGTCACCGCGAGGACCGGTGAATGGGGCGTCGAGGTCGCGCGCGTGGAGCTCTCCCGGATCGAGGTCCGCCTCACGGCCGACCTGATCCGGTGGGCCGAGGGCCTCGCGGCCCGGACCTCGCCTGCGGCCGGGCAACTCACGCGGACGGCGTGATCGGCACCCGTCCCCGAACCGCAACCCACACGAGGAAGGCGGCCGCAACGTGGAGATCACCTACGACACCGTTCCGGGCATCGGCGCCGTGCGGCACTTCCGCACCCGGGATGGACAGCGGTTCGGCGTGCTGGCCGACCGGGCGGGCCGCCGCTCGCTGCTGATCTACGACGCCGACGACCCCCACGACGCCGACGTCCCCGTGCAGGCCGTCGTCATGGCGCACGACGAGGCCGACCAGCTCGCCGAGGTCCTGCAGAGCCGTTCCCTGCCCGACCGGCTCGCCGACGTGGAACGCCGGCTGGACGAACTCGCCGGCACGGCGTCGCGCCGGCGGCCCGGGCCGGGCGTTCGTGGTCAGGGCGTGTGCGTCACGTCCAGCGCGTAGATGACGACCTCGCCCACCGCGTCCGGGGCCTCGCCGCGCTCGGGGTTGGACTGCGTGTAGGTGCCGGCCTTGAAGTACCAGCCCTCGCCCGCCAGCGGGACCTCGCCCGCCACCTGACCGTTGTAGGCGACCTCCACCCGCCCGTCGGCCGCGGTGATGCGCACCTCGAAGGGCGTGCCCAGGCGGTAGCCCGGGTCGAGGGTGAACTCGCCCTCCCCGTCGTCGTACTCGACGAACAGGTGCGAACCCTCCAGGCGGACCATGACGACGTCGTCCTCCGCGTCGTGGATCTGCGCGGCGACGACGTGCGGCTTGACCTCGGGCAGCTTGGTGATCGCCTCGCGGACGGTCATCGTGTGGGTCCCGGCCCGGTTGGACCAGGACGCCAGCTCGCCGTCGTCCAGTTCCCGCAGCTCCGCGCGGGGGTAGCTGCTGCCCTCGGTGGTGACCCCGCCTGCGGGAGCGGTGAACACCACCCCGTCGAGGGTGTCGTTGAGGCGGAACCAGTCGCCGCTGAACGAGAGCAGGTCGGGTGGGTGCAGCTCGTCCGGCTCGCCTTCCGGGCCGGTGGGGAGCGTCAGCTTCCAGCTCGTGAGGTCCAGCACGGCGCCGGGCGCCGTCGGGGGGCCAGGAGGGGGCGGGGCCGGGACGGGTTCGGGCGCCGCGCAGGCGACGCCGCAGGCGAGCGCCAGCACGGCCGTGATCAGCAGCGGCCGGTGCGCGGTGGGTCGACGTCTCGCGGTCCGACGGTCCACGCCGTCACCTTTCCGATCATCGGACCGCGGGGCCTCGCGTTCGTGACAACGCGAACCGTAGCGGCGGGTGAGCGAAGCGTAGCCAGCCGGCGGGCTGGGGACCGGTCCGTCGGCGGGAGGCACCCGGACGGGCGACGTGGGGCCGCCCTGTCTGCCGGTGGCGAAACCCGTTCGCGTAGTGAGTGCGGACTCATTACTCTGCGCGGGTGGTCACCTCCGGTCGGCGCGCTCCCCGCATGGCGCCCGGGGAACGTCGTGCGGCGATCGTCGCGGCGACGCTGCCGCTGGTCCGGCAGCACGGTGTCGAGGTCACCACACGGCAGATCGCCGAGGCCGCGGGCGTCGCGGAGGGCACGCTGTTCCGCGTCTTCCCGGACAAGGATTCGCTGGTCCAGGCCGCGGTCGCGGAGGCGTTCGATCCGGCGCCCACGCTGCGGGAGCTGGCGGCGATCGATCGCTCCCTCCCGCTGCGGGACCGGCTGACGGAGGCGGTCGTGGTGTTGCAGCGGCGCCTGTCGGAGGTCTTCGGCCTGCTCCACGCGCTGGGCTGGGCCGGCCCTCCGGACCGGATGCGACAGCCCCCGTCATCGGGGATCAACGACGGGTTCCGCGCCGCGGTCGTCGACATCGTCGGCCCGGACGCGCACGCGCTGCGGGTGCCGGCGGCCGAGCTGGCGCACGTGCTGCGCCTGCTCGCGTTCTCCGGGACCCACCCGATGATCGCCGACGGCCGCCCGCTCGACGCACCGCAGATCGTCGCGATCCTGCTCGACGGCCTGCTCGCTCCCACCACCGCCACCACGGCTCGCACCACCACAGCGGAAACGAAGGACCCCCGATGCTGATCCGCCTGTTGCGGGCGAACCTGCGCCCCTACGCCCGGCCGTTGCTGCTGGTGGTGCTGCTGCAGTTCGCCGGGACGATGGCCTCGCTCTACCTGCCGAGCCTGAACGCCGACATCATCGACCGCGGCATCGCCCGCGGCGACACCGGCTACATCATGTCCGTCGGCGGCTGGATGCTGCTGGTCACGCTCGTGCAGATCGTCTGCTCGATCGCCGCGGTCTACCTCGGTGCGCGCATCGCGATGGGGTTCGGGCGCGACGTGCGCGCAGCGCTGTTCCACCGGGTCGGGGAGTTCTCCGTGCGGGAGGTCAACAGCTTCGGCGCCCCGTCGTTGATCACCCGCGGCACCAACGACGTGCAGCAGGTGCAGATGCTCGTGCTGCTGTCCTGCACGATGCTGGTGACGGCGCCGATCATGTGCTTCGGCGGTGTGGTGATGGCGCTGCAGGAGGACGTGCAGCTGTCCTGGCTGATGCTCGTGTGCGTCCCGGTGCTGGTGCTCGGCGTGGGCGCGGTGATCCTGCGGATGGTGCCGGGGTTCCGGGTGATGCAGACCCGCATCGACGAGGTCAACCGCGTGCTGCGCGAGCAGATCACCGGCATCCGCGTCGTGCGCGCGTTCGTGCGGGAGCCGCAGGAGACCGCGCGGTTCGAGGGCGCGAACGCCGCGCTCACCGACGTGGCCACGCACGTCGGGCGGCTGATGGCGATGGTCTTCCCGATCGTGATGCTCGTGCTGAACCTGTCGAGCGTGGCCGTGCTGTGGTTCGGCGCCGCCCGGATCGACGCCGGGCAGATGCAGATCGGCGCGCTGACGGCGTTCCTCGCCTACCTGATCCAGATCCTGATGGCCGTCATGATGGCCACGTTCATGGTGATCATGATCCCGCGAGCGGCGGTGTGCGCGGAGCGGATCACCGAGGTGCTGGACACGGAGTCGTCGGTGGCCCCGCCCGCCCGGCCGGTCACCCCGGCCGAGGCCACCGGCGTGCTCGCACTGCGGGGCGCCGGCTTCTCCTACCCGGGCGCCGACTCCCCGGTGCTGCGGGACGTGACGCTCACGGCGACGCCCGGCACGACCACGGCGATCATCGGCAGCACCGGCGCGGGCAAGACCACGCTGCTCGGGCTGGTGCCGCGGCTGTTCGACGCCACGGCGGGCGAGGTGGCGGTGGACGGCGTCGACGTGCGCGAGCTGGACCCCGAGTACCTGTGGAGCCGGGTGGGCATCGTGCCGCAGCGGCCCTACCTGTTCTCCGGCACGGTGGCGAGCAACCTGCGCTACGGCAACCCCGACGCCACGGACGCGCAGCTGTGGCAGGCGCTGGAGGTGGCGCAGGCCGCCGAGTTCGTGCGCGCGATGCCCGAGGGCCTCGAGACCCCGATCGCCCAGGGCGGCACCAGCGTCTCCGGCGGCCAGCGCCAGCGCCTCGCGATCGCGCGGGTGCTGGTCCGGCAACCGCAGATCTACCTGTTCGACGACTCGTTCTCGGCGCTCGACCTGGCCACCGACGCGCGGCTGCGCGCGGCGCTGCGACCGGTCACCGCCACGGCCACGGTGCTCGTCGTCGGTCAGCGCGTCGCCAGCATCCGCGACGCCGACCAGATCGTCGTGCTCGAGGACGGCGCGGTCGTCGGGATCGGGGACCACCACGAGCTGCTGGCCACCTGCCCCACCTACGTCGAGATCGTCGAGTCCCAGTTCAGCGCGGAGGAAGTGGCATGACCCGCCCGGGTGAGACCAACCGCGCGGCGCGCGAGATGACCAACGCCCGCCGTGACGGCCCCGGCTGGGGGTCGATGGGCATGCCGGCGGAGAAGTCGATGGATTTCGGCCCGTCGGCACGACGGCTGCTGGGGCGGCTGGGCCCCGAGCGGCTCGGCGTGCTCGCGGTGGTCGTCCTCGGCGTGATCAGCGTGGCGCTCAACGTGATCGGGCCGCTCGTGCTCGGCTACGCCACCGACGTCATCTTCACCGGCGTGATCGGGCGCGGGCTGCCGACCGGCAGCTCCGCCCAGGAGGCCGCGGACGCGGCGCGGGCGGCAGGCGACGAGACGTTCGCGAACGTGATCGAGGGCGCAGGCGCCGTGCCGGGCGTGGGCATCGACTTCGACCTGCTCGCCCGCGTGCTGCTCGGGGTGGTGGCGATCTACGTGGCCGCCTCGCTGTTCGGGTGGGCGCAGGGTTGGCTGCTCAACGGCGTCGTGCAGCGCACGATCTTCGCGCTGCGCCGCGACGTCGAGGACAAGATCAACCGGATGCCGCTGCGCTACTTCGACCGCCAGCCCCGCGGCGAGGTGCTCAGCCGCGTCACCAACGACATCGACAACATCTCCCAGAGCCTGCAGCAGACCATGAGCCAGCTGCTCACGTCGCTGCTGACGGTGGTGGGCGTCGTGGTGATGATGCTGGTGCTCTCCCCGCTGCTCGCGCTGGTGGCGCTCGTGACGATCCCGGTGTCGCTGCTGGTCACGAAGGCGATCGCGGCGCGCTCGCAGAAGCAGTTCGTGGCCCAGTGGCGCCACACCGGTGCGCTCAACGCGCACATCGAGGAGGCGTTCACCGGGCACGAGCTGGTGCGCGTGTTCGGGCGGCGCCGCGAGGTGGAGGCGGAGTTCGCCGCCCGCAACGACCGCCTGTTCGACGCGAGCTACCGGGCGCAGTTCATCTCCGGGATCATCATGCCGTCGATGATGTTCATCGGGAACCTGAACTACGTGCTCGTGGCCGTGGTGGGCGGGCTGCGGGTGGCGTCGGGTGCGATGAGCCTCGGCGAGGTGCAGGCGTTCATCCAGTACTCCCGCCAGTTCACCCAGCCGCTCACACAGCTGGCGTCGATGGTGAACCTGCTGCAGTCCGGGGTGGCGTCGGCCGAGCGGGTGTTCGAACTGCTCGACGCGGAGGAGCAGTTGCCCGACCCGGCGCGGCCCGTGGTGCCGCAGGATCGGTGCGGGCGCGTGGTGTTCGGATCCGTCGCGTTCCGGTACCAGCCCGACGAGCCGCTGATCGAGGACCTCTCGCTCACGGCCGAGCCCGGGCAGACGGTCGCGATCGTCGGGCCCACCGGAGCAGGCAAGACCACGCTCGTCAACCTGGTCATGCGGTTCTACGAGCTCGATGCCGGCCGCATCACCCTCGACGGCGTGGACACGGCCGCGATGGATCGCGCCACGCTGCGTTCGGGCATCGGGATGGTGCTGCAGGACACGTGGCTGTTCGGCGGCACGATCCGCGAGAACATCCGCTACGGCGACCCGGCCGCCACCGACGAGCAGGTGATCGCGGCGGCCCGGGCCACCTACGTCGACCGGTTCGTGCGCAGCCTGCCCCTCGGCTACGACACCGTGATCGACGACGAGGGTTCCAACGTCAGCGCGGGAGAGAAGCAGCTGATCACGATCGCGCGGGCCTTCCTCGCCGACCCCACGCTGCTCATCCTCGACGAGGCCACCAGCTCCGTCGACACGCGCACCGAGCTGCTGGTGCAGCACGCGATGGCGGCGCTGCGCACCGACCGCACCAGCTTCGTGATCGCCCACCGCCTCTCGACGATCCGCGACGCCGACCTGATCCTGGTGATGGAGGCCGGCCGGATCGTGGAGCAAGGCACCCACGAGCAGCTCCTGGCGGCGCAGGGTGCCTACGCTGCGCTGTACGAGAGCCAGTTCGCCGGAGCCGCGTCCGCGGTCGACTGACCCGGGTCAGTCGTCGAGGCGGCGGCGCAGGGCGGCGACGAGGGCGGCGCGGTTCGACGCGTCCAGCTTCTGGCGGAGCCGGGCCACGTGCTGCTCGACCGTCTTCGGCGAGATGTAGAGCTTGGCCCCGATCTGCTTGTGGGTGAGGCCGTCGATGACGAGGGCGCCGATCTCGCGCTCCCGATCGGACAGCTCGTCGCCCACGGTGCGCCGCCGGGCACCTGCCTGCGCGCACACCCGGCGTGCCTGGCCGAGCAGCGCTTTCGCCGACATGGGGTCGATCGCGCGTGCGGCGGCGGTGCTGCAGAGGGCGGCCGCCTCCTGGTGGTGGCCCGCCGCGGCCAGCCGGGTGGCGGCGCGCGCGACGGCCGGGGCCGACGCGCAGCCGGTGAGGACGGCGCCCCACGTGGACGCCGCCTCCGCACGCAGGGCGACGCCCGGGTGGTCGCTCGCCAGCGATGTGAGGGTCCGCGCGGCGTCGGCGACCACGGCCGCTGCCCCGGGGGCAGGCCGTTCGGCAGCGGGGGCCGGGCCGCGGGCCGTGACGGCGCGCTCCAGGTTCCACCACGCTTCCGAGGCGACGGCCCACCAGGGCGACCCGGCGCGCGTGACGGTGGCGTGCATCGCCTCGCCGATGGCGTCGCCGTCGGCGAGCGAGCCCGTGGCGGCGGCGGTGGCGAGCTCGCCCCACGCGTCGAGCAGCAGGATCTCGATGTCGGCGCCCGCGATCACCGGCGCGACCCGGTGCCAGGTCGTGGTGATCACCCGCTCGTCACCGGACCGGCGCGCCAGCCCGGCGGTGACCGCGGCGGCGAGCACCGCGTCCCGGCGCAGGACCGGGGCCCCGCCCACCGCGGTCAGCGCCGCGCGGGCGGCGGTGAGCCGTCCGGTGCGCAGGTCGAGCCAGCCGGCGAGCAGGCGGTGCCGGCCGTACCAGGGGCGGTCGGGACGGTCGGGGTGGCCGAGCATCGCCTGTGCGGACCGCGCGTCGCCGCCTGCCGCGATGACCACCGCGGCGAGGTCGTCCCAGCGGTCGGAGGCCAACGGGTCGGGCGGCACCGCGGTCGTGGCCAGCCCGGCGAGCCGGCGGCCCGCCCCGTCGATCTCGCCCTTCACCGCCTCGATCGTGGCCTCCACGCCGTCCAGCAGCACGATGAGGCCGCGGGGCGCGGGCTCCGGGACGCACGCGTGGGCCGCGGCCAGGTCCCGGACCGCGGCGTCGACGTCCCCCGCGAGTGCGGCCGTCAACCCGGCCCTCCCGGCGGCCAGGGCACTGCGTGTGCTGGTGAGGGTCCGGGCCAGCACCCGCCACCGACGGGCGGCGTCCAGCAGCGCGCCGTCCGCGGCGGCCACCGCGGCGGCCACGGCGGCCGCCCGGCCGTCGACGTCGCCACCGGAGGCCAGCGCCCGGTCGACGGCGTCGATCGCGACGAGCGGCTCGCCCTCGCACCAGGCCCGTTCGGCCCGGAGCACATCCGGCCCGACCTCCGGCGGGCCGTCGACGGCGGGAGACCGGGCCACATCGGGCCCGGTGGGCGCGATGCTCTGCTGGAGTGGCCGCACGCTCATGGTGCCTCCGAACAGTGAGGGGGCGCCCATGGTCGTGCTCCTGGGCGCCGCCGTACATGTCTGGGCGCACATTCGGGACTGATGGAGTACATCCGGGCCTCCTCGCGCACGGCCGGTCGCCGGTTCCTGCTCGGCCTTTCGGATCGCGTGTCCCGATCCGTCCGGTGGTGCGCTGTGGGGAGAGCCGCGAGGTCGCGACCGTGATACGCGCTACCGGGCGTGTTCCAGGTCGGCCAGCAGGCCTTCACACGAGCGGACGAGCACGTGGCACGCATCCGTCGCCGTCCGCCCGAACATCGGGTTCACCGCGAGCCGCCGCCACCGCTCGAGGGCTGCGAACCCCGCCCGCACCTGCTCGGCGGCCGGGGCGTCCGGGGGAAGGCCGAGCCGGGTGCCGGGCGCGGTACCGGCGTCGCCCAGCAGGAGCTCCGCCTCCTGCGCCGCGGCGCGGGGGAGGGGCACGGCGCCCGAGCGCAACGCGGCGAGCAGGCGCAGCTCGGTGAATTCGTGCGCGCCCGCGAGGAGCCGTTCGACCTCGCCGGCCAGCCGCTGGTCCCCGCGCACCACGGACTCCACGGCCAGCAACGCCGAACGCGCCTTGAGCAGGCCGCGCCGCTGCGCGAACTGGGTGGCGAGCACGCGCTGCAGCTCGCGCAGCCCGCTGCGGACCACCAGCTCGTCGGCCAGCGCAGCGGGGGTCTGCGCGCCCTGGCGGATCAGCGTGGCCGACAGCCGGATGCCGAAGATCCCGAACCGCTGCAGGAGCGCGTGCCGCACGGCGGCGGGCGGGCCGTCGGAGCCGGCGAGGAACCTGTCGACCGAGCGGAGGTCGGCGTCCAGGCGCTCGCGGGGCACACCGGCGAGCTCGGTCAGCGCCGCGTGCTCGGACTGCCGGATGGTCCGCCCGGTCTCGGCGAGCAGCCCGGCGACCGCGACGACGTTCTGGCACAGCCCGCGGACCGTCGGGTCGTTGCGGTAGCGCTGGGCGATCCCGCGTGCCGAGACCATCGCGTCCACGCGGCCGGCCCCGATCTCGTCGGCCCGCGAGATCACCGCGACCGTGTTCACCGCCGTCGCCCGGGCCACGCCCTGGTCCCGGAACGACTCGAGGAAGGACGCGTCCGCGGCGTGCAGGTGCCGCATGAGGTAGACCACGGCGTCCGCCTCGGTGGGCGTCTCGTCGTCCGGGTCGAGGAAGGCGACCGTGCGCCGCGAGGTCGCGGTCGAGAGGGACGCGATGCCCGGTGTGTCGATCAACGTGGCGGTGCGCAGGCTCTGCGCCGGCCAGTCGACCACGAGGCGGTCCAGCTCCTCGGCGGGCGTGCCGTCCAGGTCGATCACGAGGGACCCGTCGTGGCGCCGCACGGTCAGCGGGACGGGGTCGCCGGCGGTCGGGTGCATGACGATGCGCGGCGTGAGGCCGTCGCGGTACCAGGTGACGACACGGGTGCACTCGCCGGCGTCGGTCGGTGCCACCCGCTCACCCACCAGCGCGTTGAGCAGGGTCGACTTGCCGGCCTTGACCTTGCCGGCGATCGCCACCCGCAGCGGCTCGTCGAGGCGTTCCAGCTGGCCGCGCAGGCGGCGGACCGTGTCGGGCTCGTCGCGGCGGGCCTCGATCGCGAGCAGCAGCACCCGCCGGGTGGCGGGGAGAAGGTCCTCCCGGGCCGGGCGGGTCATCCGGCGGGCACCATTGCGGGCGCCGCGGCCGGTGCGGCAGCGGGGTTCGGCAGCAGCGCCCTCGCCCGCCGGCGCACGGCCTCGAGCCGCTCCAGCTCCGCCGTGATCTCCGCGAGCCGCGCCTCCCGCTCGGCGCGGGTGGTCTTCAGCGCGCGTTCGGTGGCCTGCTGCGACTCCTGCAGCGATCGCTTGAGCTGCTCGGCCTGCCGGGTGAAGTGGTCGCGCAGGTCGCGCTGCACGATGCGCAACCTGTCGCGGGAGTCCTTGGCCACCTGGAACGTCACGTCGTCGACGTAGCGGCGGACGGCGGCCTTCGCCTCGTTCTGGCGCTTGGTCGTGAGCCGCTTGCGCTCGTCACCGAGGGACTTGCCGGCCATCGCGATGCCGGCGCCGATCCCGATCGGGTTGAAGATCGAGGCGAACCCGACGACCGTGCCGATCATGCCGAACATGAGCATGCCCATGTAACCGCCGCGTAGCCCCGTGAGGGCCTTGTTGCCGATCCCCCAGGTCGCGTCGGTCGGGGCCGCGATCGGCCGCACCGACCGCAGGGCGTCGGTCGGGTCGTTGCGCAGCGCGGGCAGCAGCTGGTCGCGGTCGGCCGAGAAGTGCTCGGCCACGCGGTGGGCCAGCCACCGGGCACGCTGGGACGCCCAGAGGAAGTTCGCCGCGGCGGCGCCTGCCACCTCCTGCTGCACCCATGCCGTGAACTGGTCCCACACCTTCGCGGGGTCGCCCCCGGACAGCAGCTCCTCCTCGGCGAGGCGGCTGATCTCCCGCATGCGGTCGCGCAGGTCGTAGTCGATGTCGGCGTTGAGGTCGGCTACCCCGTCGGCGAGTGTCTGCTGCCAGCGCGCCGACCGCTCCTTCAGCTCCGTGGCGCGTTCCTGCGCCCTGGCCAGCTCCTGGACGAGCGCACCCACCGCCTCCGGGTTCTGCTGCGCGGAGCGCTCGGCGCGCAGGTTGCCCGCGATCTGGTCGGTGACGGCGACGACGTCGTGCAGGACGCCGCGGCGCGCCACGCGGTCGGCCTGGCCGAGCACGTTCTTGCGCAGGTGACCGATCAGCGGGGGGAACCCCGATTCGGCGTTCAGCTCGGCGTCGCCGGTGAGCACCGCCTCCCACCGCAGGGTCGAGGACACCGGGAACACCCGGGCCGTGATCCCGGCTGCCGCGAGGTGCGCGGCGTCGAGCTCGGCGATGCGCCGCCACTCGGGGTAGAGGTCGCACTTGGTGAGGACGCAGGCCACGGTGGGGCACACCGAGGCCGCGTGCGCGAGGAACTCGAGCTCGGGCGCGGTGTACTCCTGGGAGGCGTCGGAGACGAGCAGCACCGCGTCCGCGGACGGCAGCGCCGACAGCGTCGCGGCGCCGTGCACCGACTGCAACCCGCCGACGCCCGGGGTGTCGACCAGCTCCATGCCGCCCGCCAGCACCGGTCGCGGGATGCCCACCTCGACGTGGCTCCAGCCCTCGCGGTTGCCCGGGTTGCCCTGCTCGCAGACGTGGTCGGCGAGCTCGCCGGACGGCACCTCGATCCGTTCGCTGCGCCGCTCGCCGTCGGGACGATCGTGGCAGCGCACGAGCGTCACCGTCACCGTCTCGGCGTGGTGCACCACCGTGGGCACCGCCGTCGCGACGTCGTCGAACGTCGGGCACACCGGCACGCCGACCAGCCCGTTGACCAGCAAGCTCTTGCCCTGCTTGAACTCGCCGACGATCAGCACGCGCACCCGGCCGTCGAGCAGCCGGGTACGTGCGGTGCGCAGCCGCTCGAGCAGGTCCGGCCGGGCGTAGGGCTCGATCGTGGTGAGGGCGAGGCCGAGGACCTCGGCCGGATCGGTGGTGGTCACGGTTGCTCCTTCACCAGGTGCCGCGGTGGCTCAGACGACGACTTCCGCTTCGACGACGCCGGTGTCCTCGCCGGTGTCCTCGGAGGTGTCCTCGCCGAAGTCCTCGGCGGGCTCGTCCACGGGGTCGGAGGCGGGCTCCTCGGGTGCCGACTCGGGCTCGGCGGCCACCGGGGCAGGCGCCGGGTCGGCGGCGGGGGCCGGCACTCCGGTGGTCGTGTCGTTGTCCTGGACCACCACCGTGTCGTTGTCCTGGATCGCGGTGACGTCGTTCTCGACCGACTTGTTGAACGAGTCCTCGATGATGGTGATGTCGTCGTCGGAGTTGAAGGAGTCGTTGATCGTGATGTCGCGGTCGTCGACGGCGAAGGTGTTGTTGATGTTCGTGATGTTGTCCGGGGCGTCGTCGGTGACCTGGAAGTTCCGGGTGGTGTTGCTGATCTCCTGCACCGGGTCGTCGCTGCCGGAGCTCGACGACGAGCCACCCTCGTCGGACCGCACCATCCCGCGGTCGACCATCTGCAGCTGCGCGTCGCGCACGTCCTGGGCGCTCGCGCCCTCGACACCGGCCGTCGCCATGGCGGCCTGTGGGTTCTGCTCGAACTCCGCACGCGCCTGCGGGTCGCGCATCATGGTGAGCAGGAAGTCGATGATCGATTGCATGGACAGCACGGGTTCCACCTCCGGGATGGGGGGTCGATCCCGGCCCGGTGGGCCGCACCGGGCCGGGACCGCCTGGACTCGTCAGAGGGTTTCGAGCTCGGCCTCGGACTCGGCGTCGGCATCCGCGTCGGCGTCCTGGTCCTGCTCCTGGTCCTGGTCGCTGTCGTTCTCCTGATCGGTGTCGAAGTCCTGGTCCTGGTCGGAGTCGAAGTCCTGGTCCGCGTCGGCGTCCACGTCGACGTCGGAGTCGGCGTCCCCACCGCGCCCGCCGGACGCGTCGGCGTCACCGCCGCTCCCGCCGGTCCCGCCGGCCCCGCCGACGCCGACGCCGCTCGCGTCACCGGTGTCGCCGAAGTTGATGTCGACGCCGTCGCCGTCGCCACCGAGGTCGATCCCGCCGCTGGTGCCGCCCTGGCCGACGCCCGCGCCACCGTCGGCGCTGCCGCCGGCCCCGCCGACGGCCACACCGCCGTCGCCACCGGCGCCGCCCTCGGTGTTGGTGGCCGTCGTGGTCTGCTGGTCCAGCTGCCCGACCTGGGTCGAGTCCTGCTCGCCCACCTGGGCGGACTCGTTCTCCTGGTTGGAGTCCTGGTCGGCGAGCTGGTCCTGGTCGATGTCGGAGGTCGCCCTCGCGACGGTGTCCTCGATGAAGTCCTGGATGTTGAAGCCGGGGCCGGTCATGGTGGTCTCCTCGCAAGGGCAGGGGTGCCGGCTCGACGGCCGGTGCGGAGGAAGTTAGATCCGCACGCCAGGCCGCGGATCCGGGTTGCCGCCTGTTCGCTGCGGGCTCCTCACCGGGATCCCCCGCCTGCCGGCGTCCGCGAGTAGGGGATTTGCCCGGCTCTTCGCCGACACCCGTAACGCCGCCCGCGATCCTGGCGTGGTCACCAGAAGGCCAATGGTGGACCGAGCACGGAGGGGGTCCGATGTCCTACTACGTCGGGGTCGACCTGGGGACCACATGCTGCGGGGCGGCGGTCGCCCGCGCGGGCGACCGCCCGGCCGAGGCGGTGCCGCTGGGGGAGCGGTCCGCCGTCGTCGCGTCGGCGCTGCACGCCGACGAGGACGGCGCCTTCCTGGTGGGCGAGGCGGCGGAGCGACGCGCGTTGTCCGAGCCGGACCGGGTGGTGCGGGGGATCGTGGGGCGCGTCGGCGACGGCACGCCGGTGTTCGTCGGTCGCACCCCGATCGCCGCGGAGGAGCTGGCGGCCCGGTTCATCGCGCACGTCGTGCGGGAGGTGGCCCGACGCGAGGGCGGCCCGGCGGACGGGGTGGCCGTGACCCACCCCGCCGGCTGGGGCCCGCACAAGGTGCAGTGCCTGCGCACGGCGCTGACCGGTCAGGGCGTGGGTCCGTTGCTGATGCTCACCGATCCGGAGGCCGCGGCCGTCGGGCACGTCGGGCAACCCGGCGCCGTCGTCGCGGTCTACGACCTGGGCGGCGGGACGTGCGACGCCGCGGTGGTGCGCCACGGTGAGGCAGGCGGGGTCGAGCTGCTGGGCCGCCCGGAGAGCGTGGAGCGGCTCGCCGGGATCGACCTCGACGAGCTCGTGTTCGAGCACGTCCGGCAGAACCTCGGTGCGGCGTGGGACGCGCTGGACCCGACCGATCCCGCGGTCCTCGCAGCCGTCGCCCTGCTGCGCCGGGAGTGCACGGCGGCGAAGGAGGTGCTCTCGGTCGACACCGAGGTGCAGATCCCGGTGATGGTGCCGGGCGCCCACACCGCCGTCCGGATGGGGCGCGACGAGTTCGAGGAGCTGATCCGGCCGGTCGTCCAGCAGACCGTCGAGGTGCTGCGGCAGGCCCTGGCGTCGGCCGGCGTGGGAGCGGCCGACCTGACGACGCTGCTGCTCGTCGGCGGCTCGTCCCGGATCCCGCTGGTCGCGCAGCTGGTCTCGGCCGGGATCGGCAGGCCGGCCGTGGTCGACACCGACCCGAGGGGCGTGGTCGCCGCAGGCGCGGCGGTGGCGGCCCGGGCCGCGGACGCGGCGCTGTCGACCGCGGCCGCCCCGGTTGCCGCGTCCGTCGCGGAGCCCCCCGCGGCGGACGAGCAGGAGGCCCAGGCCGGGTGGGTCTCCCCGGACGCCGCGATCGCCCGCCCCGCGAAGGTGGCCCGGCCGTTCTCCGCGGTGCTCCCCGCGGCGTCGGGCAAACGGACGCTCGTGCTCTCGGGGGTGGCCGGGGTGCTGGTGCTGGCGCTCACCGGCGGCGCCATCGCACTCGCCGCCACGGGGTCCGGGGACCCCGCCCCCGGTGTCGAACCCACGAGCGCCGCCGTCCCCGCGCCTGCGATCAACGAGGTGGCCGTCCCGCAGGAACCCGACCCGCCCGCTCCGGCCCAGCGCAGGCGAGCCCCACAGCAGGACCCCGTCGAACGGGAGCAGGCGCCCGCCGAGGAGCGCGCCGCCGATCCACCGGTGGCGGAAGCGCCGGCGACCGACGTGCCGCCCGAGAAGCCGACGGTCACCGAGACCCCGACCACCACGCCGACGAGGACCACCACCACGACCTCCGGCGACGAGGAGGACACCGAGGGCGGGCCCGAGGAGGAGGGCGAGGGCGGCAGCGTCGCCCCGGCCGGTGACCCCGCGGAGGGCGCCGGGGGATGAGGTCGCCGGCGTCCGTTCCTCACCCGGGGCGGCGCGCGACCACCGAGAAGGTCAGCGGGATCCGCGGGGCGCCCTCGGGCAACTGCCAGCCCTGCGGGCACGGCACCAGGTCGGGAAAGGCGCGCCAGTCCATGAACGGGTGCTCGCCGAGCGCCTCGATCACCAGGCCGGCCTCGAGCAGCGCGCCGGTCACCTCGGACAGGTCGTGGCGCCACTCGTGGTTGACGGTGTGGGTGATCGCCTCGACCGACCCGTCGGTGTAGGTGCCGGCCTCGTCGTAGACGTTCGCGCCGCCGCCGCTGAGGTAGTCGCCGGTCACCTCCCACGGCTCGAAGCCCATGGCGCCCAGGATCGGGTGGTCGTCCCGGATCACGAAGACCCCGCCCGGTTCGAGCAGGTCGTGGATCGAGCGGCCCCACGCGCGCAGCTCGGGCAGCTACACGATGGTGCCGGCGCTGGTGACGACCACCTCGAACCTGCGGTCGATCACCGACGACGCGGCGCGCGCGTCGCCCTCGACCCACGTGACGTCGGCGCCGTCGGCCCCGGCGATCCGCCGCGCGTGCGCCAGGGAGCCGGGCGACAGGTCCAGGCCGTGGACGTCCACCGCGCCCAGGCGGACCCAGCTGATCGTGTCGGTGCCGATGTGGCACTGCAGGTGCAGCAGCGACCTCCCGGACACGGTCTCGCCCTTCATGTGCGGCGCGAGGACCGCGACGTCGTTGCGGACGACCTGGGAGATCGCCGACCGGTCCGCGAGGAACCCGTCCACGTCGTACATCTGTGACCGCGCGTGGACGTCGGCGCGCTGGTCCCAGTTGGCGCGGTTCGCGGCGATCGCGGTGTCGAGCTCGGTCATGGTGCCTGCTTCCGTGCGTGTGATCTGATCGACGGGTGCGCGTCGTCGTGATCGGATCCGGCATCTCGGGGGCCGGTGTGGCCTACCACCTCGCACGCCGCGGGGTCGACGTGATTGTCGTGGACGACGCGCAGGCCGGGCGGGCCACGTCGGCGGGGGCGGGGATCGTCTCGCCGTGGGCCACGGCCGACGAGGACCACTTCCGGATCGCCGCGCCGTCGGCGGGCTACTACCCGCAGCTCGTGGCGGCGCTCGCCGAGGACACCCCCGAACCCACGTCCTACACCGTCGTCGGTGCGCTCGTCGCGAGTCACGACGGGGACGCGCTGGCGGCGGTCAACCGCCGGGTCGCCGCCCGGACCGGCGCGCACCCCGTGGCAGGGGAGGGCGCGCTGCTCGACGAGGCGCAGGCCCGGGCGCTGTTCCCGCCGCTCGCGCCCGGGCTGTCCGCCGTGCACGTCAGCGGCGGCGCCCGGGTGGACGGGCGGCAGGTCCGGGCGAGCCTGCTCGACGCGGCGCGCCGGCGCGGGGCGCAGCTGCGCACGGGGACGGCCGCGCTGGCCGCGGACGGCGTACGACTGGACGGTGCAAGCCTCGAGTCGGACGCCGTGGTCGTCGCGGCAGGAGCGTGGAGCAGGCAGCTGGTGGCGCCGCTCGGGGTGGACCTCCCGGTCGCCCCGCAACGCGGGCAGATCACCCACCTGCGCGTCGCGCCCGAGCAGGACACCGCGGCGTGGCCGGTGGTGTCGCCGCAGAGCAGCGGCCACTACCTGCTCGCGTTCGAGGACTCCCGCGTGGTGGTCGGCGCCACCCGGGAGACGGGCGCAGGCTTCGACCACCGCGTAACCGCCGCCGGGCAGCTCGAAGTGCTCCAGGAGGCGCTCGCCGTGGCGCCCGGCCTGCGCGACGCCACCCTCCTGGAGACCCGGGTGGGCTTCCGGCCCGCCACACCCGACGGCGAGCCGGTGCTCGGCGCCCTGCCCGGGCACCCGAACGTCGTGGTGGCCACCGGGTTCGGCCCGAGCGGCCTCACGCTGGCGCCGTACGCAGGCGCGCTGATAGCCGAGCTCGTGCTGGGTGAGGAGCCCGGTATGGACCTGAGCCGGTGGCGTCCCGACCGCTTCTGACGAACGGCACTCTCGTCGCCACCTAGCCGACGAAAGTGCCGTCGGTCGGGGATGATGCGCGCGTGGAGCATCTCGACGTCCTGATCGTCGGGGCCGGCATCTCCGGCATCGACGCCGCCTACCGGCTGCAGACCGAGCATCCGCAGCGCACGTACGCGATCCTCGAGGCCCGCGACGGCATCGGCGGCACCTGGGACCTGTTCCGCTTCCCCGGCATCCGCTCGGACTCGGACATGTTCACGCTCGGCTTCCCGTTCCGGCCGTGGGCGGGTTCCACCGCGATCGCCGAGGGCGCCTCGATCCGGCGCTACCTGCAGGACACCGCCGCCGAGTTCGGCATCGACCGGCGCATGCGTTTCGGCCGCCGGGTCACGGCCGCGTCGTGGTCGAGCCCGGAGCAGCGGTGGGAGGTGCAGGTCACCGGGCCCGACGGCGGCACCGAGCGCTACACCTGCGACTTCCTGTTCCTGTGCAGCGGCTACTACCGATACGACCAGGGTTACTGCCCGGACCTGCCCGGCATCGACGGGTACCGCGGCGAGGTGGTCCACCCGCAGCACTGGCCCGAGCACCTGGAGCACGCCGGGAAGCGGATCGTCGTGATCGGCAGCGGGGCCACCGCCGTCACGCTGGTCCCGGCGCTGGCGCAGCGGGGTGCCGAGGTCACGATGCTGCAGCGCTCCCCGAGCTACGTCATCGCGCTGCCCGGCACCGACCGCCTCGCGCAGCGGCTGACGTCGCGGCTGGGCCACCGGATCGTGCGCTGGAAGAACATCCTCGTGACCTCGGCGTTCTACCAGCTGGCCCGGCGCGCCCCCGCCGTGGCGAAGCGGGTGCTGCGCGCGGGGCTCGAGCGCCAGATCCCCGAGCGCGAGGTCATCGACCGCGACTTCACACCTCGCTACCAGCCCTGGGACCAGCGGTTGTGCGTGGTGCCCGACGGCGACCTGTTCGAGGCGATGCGGTCGGGCCGCGCCCACGTCGTCACCGACACCATCGCGGGCTTCACGGCGGGCGCGGTCCGCCTCGCGTCCGGTCGGGAGCTGCCCGCCGACGTCGTCGTGACGGCGACCGGCCTGCAGTTGCAGGTCGGGGGTGGGATGCGGATCGACGTGGACGGCACGGAGATCGACCCCGGCCGCACCGTCGCCTACCGCGGCTGCCTGCTGTCGGGCGTGCCGAACCTCGCGCTGTGCATCGGCTACGTCAACGCCTCCTGGACGTTGCGGGCCGACCTCACGGCGCGCTACGTCTGCCGGCTGCTCGCGCACATGGACGCCCACGGCTACCGCTGCGCCACCCCGGAGCACGACGGTCCGGCCACCGCCCGGCCGCTGCTCGCACTCAACTCGGGCTACGTGCGGCGCGCGGCCGACGTCCTGCCCAAGCAGGGCAGCGCGGATCCGTGGGTGCTGCGGCAGAACTACCCGCTCGACCTGCTCGCCACCCGGTTCGGCGACGTCACCCGGGACATGGTGTTCACCGCCCGCCCGATGCGCCGTTCCCCGGTCGCGGTGGATTCCCTGCGCCCGGACGGGCACAGACCGTCATGATCCGCGGTATCGGTTGTCCGTGGTCCTCGGCGAGGCTGTTGCCCGATCGTCGGAGCTGGGAAACGAGCTCCCCGGGCAGGCGATCCATGCTCGAACTGTGCGTGATCCAGGTGAGCCGCACCCGAGGGCCGCTGCGACCGCACCGACGTGCGCCTCGGACCGATCATCGACGGTTGATCGCCGCGAGTCGCACGTCAACGCGGGCGCGACAACGCTGGCGTCCGGCTCGCCCCGATCAAGCGCGGTCGGTCACCGCGAACCGCACGGCCTCGCTGATGCGGGAGCAGTGCGGTACGGCTCGAGACGATCACGCGTCGCCGCCCGATCTCCGTGATCGCCCAATCAGATGCTCGGCCTGCCTCGCGGACCCGCGCGCTTGATCACGGGATCGGCGCGTTTCCCGACACCCTGCGTCGGGGAACGCGCCGACCTGGTGATCACGATGTTCGGTCCGCGCGAGCTCGGCCTGGCGGGGCCCCGCCGGGCCGCCCCAACACGATCGGGCAACAGCCTCCGGCACGACCATGGACAACCGATACCCGCGATCACGGGCGGGCTCAGGACGTCACGCACACCTGCCCGCGGTCGGTGCGGCGCGGGCCCTCTGCGTTCGGCCGGATGTCCGTGTCGAAGATCTCGGTCGGCAGGAAGACCGAGCAGCAGGCGTTCGGGATGTCGACGACGCCGCCGATGCGGCCCTCGACCGGGGCGGTGCCGAGGATCAGGTAGGCCTGCTCGCCGGTGTAGCCCCAGGTCTTGAGGTAGTCGATGGCGTTGAGGCAGGCGTTGCGGTAGGCCAGCGTCGCGTCCATGTAGAGGTTGCTGTTGTCGCGGTGGTCCACCGAGATGCCGATGAACGTGAGCCACTCCGAGTACTGCGGCTCGACCCGGCCCGGCATGAACACCGGATTGTTCTTGATCGCGTACTTCTCCATGCCGCCCTTGAGCAGGTCGACGTGCATGTCGATGAAGCCGCCCATCTCGATGGCGCCGCAGAAGTTGATCTCGCCGTCGCCCTGGCTGAAGTGCAGGTCGCCGCCTGAGAGCAGGGCGCCCGGCACGTGCACGGGGTAGAAGATGCGGCTGCCGCGCGTGAAGTTCTTGATGTCGTGGTTGCCGCCGTTCTCCCGGGCCGGCACGGTGCGCGCGCCGTCTCGGCCGATTGCTTCCGCGGCGGCACCGGTGGCGGTGCCGGGCAGGATGCCCTGGGCCAGCGGGGGCAGGGCCAGCGGCGGTACGCGGTCGGGATCGGTGGCGATCAGGGCCCGCTCGCGCTGGTTCCAGCTCGCCAGCAGGTCCGGGGACGGCGCGGTGCCGAACAGGCCGGGGTGGGTGATGCCGGTCATCCGCACGCCCGGGACGTGGCGGGAGGTGCACTGCTGGCCCTGGAAGTCCCAGACCGCCTTGTACGCGTCGGGGAAGTAGTCGGTGAGGAAGCCACCGCCGTTGATCTTCGCGAAGATGCCCGAGTACCCCCAACCCTGGCCGCAGAACTCGCCGACCTCCTGGGGCACCGGGCCGAGGTCGAGGATGTCGACGATGAGCAGGTCGCCCGGCTCGGCGCCCTCGACCCCGATCGGGCCGCTGAGCATGTGGGCGACGTCGAGGTTCACGTCGCGCACGTCGTTGGCCGAGTCGTTGTTGCCGATCTGCCCGTCGGTCCACTCCTTGCACTCGATCCGGAACGTGTCGCCCGGCTTGACCATGACGGCGGGCGGGATGTCGGGGTGCCAGCGGTTGTGCCCGGGCACCCGCTGGTCACGCATCGACTTCGCCTGCTCGACGCTGAACACGACCTCCGGCATGACGATCTCCTTTCGATCAGGCGGGGTGGGGCGCGGACGAGGACGCCGTGGGGTGGCGTCCGACGGCGAACCAGAGTCCGCCGAAGAGCAGGGCGCCGACGCCGAGATAGGCGGCGGCGAGGGCGGTGGAGTCGGTCCAGACACCGGTGATCAGCAAGAATCCCGGCACGGCCCCGGTGCCGAACGCCTCGACGAGGGTGACCCACCCGGTGAAGCGGGCGAGCCGGTCGATCCCGAGACCCAGTACGAGGAAGAACAGCAGCCACAGGAACGACCAGAACAGCCAGATGACGCCGAACGTGCGGTCGCCGAGGGCGGCGACGGAATGGACGGCGAACCCGGCCGCGCAGAGCGCCACGAACAGCGAGAACCACCCGAGGCCGGTCTGCGGCCATCCGGTCATCGCGTTGACGCCGACCCACAGGTAGGTGAACCCGAACAGGTACAGGCCCGCGGCGAGCGAGATGGACCTGGCGTCGCCGTCGGCCGCGATGATCAGGTAGGTCGGCGTGACGACCTGCAGCGCGCCGACGAAGAGGTTGATCGGCGCTGCCGCGCGTCCGTCGACGACGCCGAGCAGCAGCAAGCCGTTGACGAACAGCACCGCGCCGACGTAGAGCAGCCCGACGTTTCCCATCTCAGGGCCGCGGGAGCCGGGCGTGCAGCGGATGGGCGAGCCGCGGTGCCGGCCTTTCCGGGCCGCGGGTCGCGACCTGCGGGTTCTCGGCGCTGGCGCCCGCGGTGTCGAGCGCGGCGACCAGGCCCGGGGCCACGAGCCGGGTGCGTGGGCTCGTGAAGACCCGCCGCGCGGCGGTGCCGCAGTGCGGGCAGGGCAGCCGGGCGGACGCGTCGCCCATGGGGCGGCGGACGTCGACGTCGCCGCAGCCGGGGCAGCGGTACTGGTAGGTGACCATGCGACCTCCATTGCTTCCATTTGGAACTTATCCAGATGGAAGCGAAAGTCAAGCGCCCGGTGGCAGGGCGGGAGTTGGCGTTCGGACGGTCAGGCGGTGGTCGGACCGGCCGCGGTGGCACCGGTCAACCGGGCGAGCAGCGCCGACAGGGTGCTGCGCTGGTCATCGGTGAGGGCGGACAGCGCGGCCGCCTCGGCCTCGACGACCGCGGGGCGCAGGGACCGGCGCAGGCGCTGCCCGCGCGGCGTGAGGTGCACCAGCACGCGACGACGGTCGTGCACGTCGACCTCGCGGTGCACGAGCGCTTTCGTGGCCAGGTCGTCGACGATGCGGGTGAGCGTGGGCCCGGTGACGACCACGGCGCTCGCGATCTCGCTCATCGTCATGCCCTCGCGTTCGGCGAGCAGGTCGAGGATCCGCCACTTCTCGAGCGTGATCGCGCTGTCGCGCAGCACCTTCTGCACGGCGGCGGACACCCGGCCCGCGGCGCGGTCCAGCAGAAGGGACGGCGCGACGGCGGTGTCGTCCTCGCCGGTGCTACCCACTGTCCCCCCAGATCGTCCTCGCCGGACCTCTACCCAATCTAGTGCTTCCATGTGAAAGTAGCCGTCCGAGCCCGTCATCGTGCCGCAGGTCACCTCGAGAGGGGGGACATGCTCGTCACCGATCTCCGGGATGCGCCGCCCCGGCCACGTGGCGGCGATCGTCCCTTCCGGGTTGCGCTGGTCATCCCGTTGCAGGGGCCGGCCGGGTTGTTCGGCGCCTCGTGCGAGGCGGTGGCCGAGCTCGCCGCGGCGGAGCTGAACTGCACCACCGGGCTGCTCGGCCGCCCGGTGGAGCTCGTGGTCGTCGACGGTGGGGCACCGGCCGCGGAGATCGGCCGGCAGGTCGGGCGCCTGGTCGACGACGACCTGGTGGACGCGGTCACGGGCTGGCACATCTCCGCGGTCCGCGAGGCCGTGGTGCCCGCGATCGCCGGGCGGGTCCCGTACGTCTACACGTCGCTGTACGAGGGCGGCGAGCACCGTCCCGGCGTGTTCTGCTCGGGGGAGACGCCGGCCGACCAGGTCGCCCCCGCGCTGCGCTGGCTGCGCGACCACCTCGGGCTGCGCCGGTGGGCCCTCGTCGGCAACGACTACGTCTGGCCCCGGCGCTCCAGCCTCGCGGTGCGCACCTACGCGGCCGACCTGGAACTCACCCTGCTGGACGAGCAGTACCTGCCGCTCGGGGCGGGTGACGTCCCTGCCGCCGTCGAGCGCGTCGCTCGCAGCGGGGCGGACGCGGTGCTGATGCTGCTCGTCGGCCAGGACGCCGTGCGGTTCAACCGCTGCTTCGCCCGGCGCGGGCTGCAGGAGCAGATCGTGCGGTTCAGCCCGCTGATGGAGGAGAACATGCTCCTGGCCAGCGGGCCGGACGCGACCGCGGGCCTGTACGTGGCCGCGTCGTACTTCCGGTCACTGACCACGGCGGGTTCGCTGGACCTCGTCGGGCGCTACGTCCACCGGTTCGGGCGCCACGCCCCGCCGCTCAACAACGCCGCCGAGTCCTGCTACGAAGGCATCCGCACGCTGTTCGCGCTCTCGCACCGGGCGGGCTCCACGTGCGTGGACCGGATGATGGAGGTGGCCGATTCCGTCGGCTACGACGGCCCGCGCGGCGTGATGCACGTGCGCGACGGGCACGTGCGCCAGCGCGTGCACCTCGCGGTGGCCGACGAGGTCGACTTCACGGTGCTCACCGCGATCTGACCGGTGGGGGCACTAGCCCACCGGCTTGGTGCCCGCGGGGTCGCGCGGTCCGGGTGGCGGCGTCGGTAGGGGCCTGCCGCCGCCTCCGCCGCCCCCGCCGCCCTCGTCGTCCCCGCCGCCGCCCCCGTGGCGCGGCTCCACGGCGATGGCGACCGTGTCGGCGGGGTCGACCCGCGTGCCGGCGCTCGGCTGCTGCGCCGTGACGACCCCCGCGGTCGGGAGGGGGATGGCGGGGTCGGCTGCCACCGCCACGACGCGCGCCGTGAAGGCGAGGTCGTGCGCGTCGCTCACCTCCAGCCCGATCAGCGCGGGCACCAGCACCTTCTCCTGATCGCTCACGCACACTGCGTACCCGATCGGCCGCGGATGTTCACGGGCAGGCGTGATACGACGTGCGCACGGGTAGGGTCCGCCACGATCGGATGAGCGGCAGGGGGACGAATGTCCGACGGAACAGGCGGCGTCGACACGACCGTCGCCCACAACGCCCGGGTCTGGAACCACTGGCTGGGCGGCAAGGACAACTACGCGGTGGATCGCGAGGCCGGCGCCGTCGTCCAGGAGATGTTCCCGTCGATCGTCGAGGTGGCGCGCGCGGATCGCGCATTCCTCGGGCGGGTGCTGCGCCACCTCGCCGGGCACGAGGGCCTGCGACAGTTCCTCGACATCGGCACCGGCCTGCCCACCTCGTCCAACACGCACGAGGTGGCCCAGGGCATCGCTCCGGAGAGCCGGATCGTCTACGTGGACAACGACCCGCTCGTTCTCGCCCACGCCCGGGGCCTGCTGACCAGCACCCCGGCGGGGCGCACGGAGTACCTCGACGCCGATGCCCGTGACCCCGCGGCCATCCTGCGCGCCGCCGCCGGCACGCTGGACTTCGAGCGGCCCGTCGGCGTGATGCTGCTCGGCGTCCTCAACTTCATCCTGGACACCGACGAGGCCGCGCGCGTCGTCGCCGCGCTCGTGGACGCGGTGCCCTCGGGCAGCTTCGTCGCCGTCACCCACCCCACCCTGGAGCTGGGCGGCGAGGCCAACGCGAAGGCGATGGCGTTTTGGAACGAGAACGCCACGCCGCCGATCACCGCGCGCAGCCACGCCGAGCTCGCAGGCTTCCTCGAGGGCCTCGAGCTGCTCGAACCCGGCATCGTGCCCTGCTCGCGGTGGCGGCCCGACGGGGTCGAGGTCGGCGCCGTCGCCGACGTGCCGCAGTTCGGCGTGGTGGCACGCAAGCCCTGATCCGTCCTGTCGGTGCCGACGTGCACAATGCAGCCCACTCGAGTGAGGGGGAATTGCACGGATGGCTGCACCCAATCCGCTGTCGGACCAGGACCTGGAGGCAGCGCGCGCCGAGCTGTCGGCAGGCAAGCCGGTCACGGTCTGGTTCACCCCGGCCGCGGTCGGGGTCCCGGCCGGTGGCTCGGCGAAGCTGATCGCGATCGACGACACCGCCGAAGGGGATTTCATCCAGATCCGCCCCGCGGGCACGCGCGACACGATGTTCTGCTCGCCCGGCGAGCTCACCCGCACCCGGCCTCCGCGCAAGCGTGCGGGGTCCGCGAGCGCCCCGGCGCCGGAGCCGGCGAAGGGCCCGGAGTCGGCGAAGCGGCCGGAACCGGCGAAGCGCGCGACACCGGCCCCGGCTCCGCCGGCACCCGTTCCTGCGGAGCCGGCCCGCCCGGCCGAACCGCCGGCGGCGGAGAAGCGCCCGGAGCGCCCGCGCGCAGCCGGTCGTACGCCCCGTCCGCCTGCCGAGGTCACGGTCACGTTGAACGCCTCTCCCGACGGGGAGTGGACGGTCGAGGTCATGACCGGCAAGAAGCGCAGTGTGAAGGCCACACCGGTGCAGGCGGGCGACGTCGCCAAGGCCGCTCGCGCGCTGCCCTCCGAGGTCGCGGAGGCGATCGAGTCGTCGCTGGAGGCCGCGCGCCTGCGCCAGGTGGACCGGGTGGAGCGGCTACGCGCCGAGCTGGACGCCGCGCAGCGGGCGTTGCAGGAGCTGAGCTGAGCACTTCCCGGCTGTACGAGCGGCACTCCCGTCCGATAGAGCGATACCGAAGTGCCGCTCGTACAGCAGAACCGCTGTCACCAGCGGACGTACAGCGCCTGTGGCTTGCGGAACACCAGGCCCGACGGTGCAACCGGGTGCCGGTCGTCGAGCGTGAGATCCGGTAGGGCGGCCAGCACGGTGCGCACGCCGATCACGGTCTCGAGGCGGGCCAGGTCCATCGCCGGGCAGACGTGCGGGCCGTGGGCGAACGCGAGGTGCTGGCGGGCGTTGGCACGGTGCACGTCGAAGGTGTCCGGGTCGGGGAACGTGGCGGGGTCGCGGTTGGCCCCGGCCAGCGACACCGTCACCGGGTCGCCGCGGCGGATCATCGCGCCGGCGAGCGTGGTGTCGGTGGTGGCGTACCGGTCGACGACCGAGGCCGCGGGCTCGAGCCGCAGCGACTCCTCGACGGCGCCGGGCAGCAGCCCGGGATCCGCCCGCACCTCGGCGAGCTGGTCGGCACGGCGCAGCAGGTGCCACAGCAGGTTGAGGATCATGCCCTCGGTGGTCTCGATGCCGCCGAAGAGCAGGACCGCCGCGTTGGACACGACCGCGTCCCTTCCCAGGCCGGCCGCCACGGCGTCGGCGAGCAGCGAATCGCCGTGGAGCCCGGCGTGCACGTGGTGGGCGAGCGAGCCGAACGCCGCCGATGCCTCGGGCGGCACCGCGCCGCCCGCTGTCACCTCGGCCACCCCGTCGACGAACGTCGAGTACCACTGCAGGACGGTGGCGGTGTCGATCTCGGGGAGGCCCAGCGACTCGGCCACCACGCGCACCGCGAGCGGTCCGGCGAAGGCGGCGCGCAGCTCGGCGTGACCTGCCGCAGCGATCGCGGCCGTCAGCTCCTGCGCGTGCGCGGTGATCCGCGGCGCGAAGCGCTGCGCCACCTGCGCGGGACGGAACGGCGCCGCGAACGGCTTGCGCGCGGCGGAGTGAGCCGGGCCGTCGAGCGACAGCATGCTCGGCCCCACCACCTGCGCGGTGGAGAAGCGGGGGTCGTCGACGGTGAACGTGCGCGCGTCGCGCAGGACGTGCAGGGCGGCGTCGCGGCTGGTCACGAGCCAGTAACCGAGCTCGGGGACCCACGACACCGGCTCGGCGGCGCGCAGCCGGGCCAGCGCGGCGTGCGGGTCGGCAGCGAGCTCGGCGCGGGTCAGCGTCGCGCCCACGGGGAAGACGGTGGCCACGACGCCGCAGCCTATGCGCGCTAGCGTGACCGGCGTGATCGCGGAGGAGCTGAGAGCCGCCTGCCTGGCGTTCGCAGGTGCGGGCGAGGAGTTCCCGTTCGACGAGAGCAACAGCGTCTTCAAGGTCGCCGGCAAGATCTTCGCGCTCAGCCGGCTCGACGGGAACCCGCTTCGGGTGAGCCTCAAGTGCGATCCGGACCTCGCCGTGCAGCTGCGGATGAGCCATCCGGCGATCACCGCCGGGTATCACCTGAACAAGCGCCACTGGAACACGGTGGTGCTCGACGGCTCCGTGCCCGACGAGACGGTGCGCGAGATGATCGAGGACTCCTACGACCTCGTGGTCGCCCGGCTGCCGAAGGCGCAGCGCGAGCGGCTCGGCTGGGTGGCCCTGAGCCGCGGGGAGTGAAGGCGCATGGCGTTCCTGCAGCTCGTCACGATCGTCGTCCGTGACTACGACGAGGCGATCGCATTCTTCGTCGACGCGCTCGGCTTCGACCTCGTCGAGGACTCCCCGGCGTCGACGAACGACGGACGCCCGAAGCGATGGGTGGTCGTCCGCCCGCCCGGCGCCGCCACCGGTCTCCTGCTCGCCCGCGCCGACGGCCCCGCGCAGGAGGTGGCGGTGGGGAACCAGGTGGCCGGCCGGGTCGGCTTCTTCCTCGAGGTGCAGGACTTCGATGCGACCCACGAGCGGATGCGCGCCGCCGGGGTTCGGTTCGTGACCGAGCCGCGCCGCGAGCCGTACGGGCGCGTGGCGGTCTTCCTCGACATCGCCGGCAACCGCTGGGACCTGCTGTCCCGCTGAGACAGTCGGCACACAGCCGGGGCACAGGGTCGGTTCCTGGCGTCGCGGAGGTCAGGACGCAGGACCGGTGGAGGCAGTGATGAGGACAGGACCGAGCGACGAGGAACCTGTCGAGGGTCGGCCTGGACGACGACAACGTCTTCGGCGACGACGGCGGCGCGAGCCAGCCGGCCACCGTGACGGGCGACGTCACCAGCGGCTACACCGTCGCCCTCGCCGCCGGCATCGACACCCCGACCACACCCAGCGGCGGCGGTTCAGGTGGCCCGCCCCCCGGAGAGCAGCGCTAGAGCGGCGATCAGGACCGCACCGACGCCCCTCCTCGTTGCCGAACCAGGCCCGCGGACGCGCGATGGTGATCGCTGCGAGAAGCACCTGACGTCGCCGCGACAGCACCCACGCACTGCTCGCACCGATCACCCGGCCCTGATCGCTCCGAGACGTACGCCACCGTCGTCACACCCGCACCCAGGTACTGATCAGATCGATCACCGCGGACCGCGCCCGACCGATTCGGCAACCTCGATGTGACGCCCTCACACCACTCCTGGCGATCATGACGGCGCACCGGTGTGCGAGACCTACGTGAGTGCGGTCGCGAGGGCGCTGGAGCACGGCTCACGATGCGCGCTGCGTGATCGAGCCGGGCCTGTCGGGGGCGGGGAGACGGTGGCTGCCGCCGTCCGCGAACCACGCCACCGGCGTCGTCCGGTGCGCGCGAAGCTGCGTTGCAGACGCTCGGGCCCCTGAAAGGTCACGCTCTCATCCGAGTGATCAACGCTGACGCTCCGTGGTGATCGCGGCCCACGTCGCGGTGCGGGCCGGCGTGCAGCATTCACGAAAGAAGGCGTATCCAAGCGCGGAGTAGTCGACTCACACGATAGGGGCAGTCGATTTGTCTTGGCCCGCCGCGGATGGCTACCTTTTCCGTAGTCAGCAACGGCTCCCCGTTCGTACACGCTGACTTTGAAGGGAATCGGCTCCGGTCGACCCCGGTCCCTCGACAGGAGATGAACTGTGCTGAAGAAGGCTGGAATTGTTGTGGCTGCGGCCGCAGCCGGACTGCTCGCGGTGAGCCCGCTCGCCTTCGCCGGTGACGGCGACGGTGACCACGACGGCCACCACGGCAGCAAGACCAACGTCGAGGACGCCAACGGCATCGACAACTCGAGCAGCGGCGGCCTGCTGAACCTCGGCGGCAACAACATCACCGCTCCGATCAACGCCTGCGACAACCAGGTGCCGGTGAACGTGCTGGGCGTCCAGGTGCCGCTCAACAGCACCAGCGTTGTCGCCGACCTGACGGGCGCGGCAGGCCTGGGCCTGCTGGGCTCGGGTGAGGCCGAGGCCGAGGACGGCGACAGCTCGCTCGACGACTCCTGCAAGGCGGCCGGCGAGGCGGGCGACAGCTCCGAGATCGACGACTGACCTCTCGAGCGCGACCGCGGAACGGCGTCGGACCTTCGGGTCCGGCGCCGTTCTCGTGCGTCCGTACCCCGGTCATCGCGCTGCTGTGGCCACCGGGGGCAGTCCGTGTTCGAGGTAGGTGCTGCCGGCGCGGGCGAACTGGAGCGCGGACCTGAGGCGGCGGGACAAGCGCGGGATCAGGTAGTCGTCGAGATCGTCCGCGTCGACCCACTCCCGGCGATCGAGTTCCTCGCCGTTCAGGATGATGCGGGTCTCGTCCTCTCCGAGCGGTCCGCAGTCGAACAGGAACAGTAACTTGTCGCCATCGCGCTCGTTGGGCGCCCAGTCCACGGCGATGAGGCGTTGCGGTTCCCGATCGAGGTTCAATTCTTCACGGATCTCGCGCCGGCAGGCTGCTGCGGGGGATTCGCCGCTTTCGACGGTTCCACCGGGGATCTCCCAGGTGTCGTCCTTGTACGTCGGGTGCACCAGCAGCACGCGGCCCCGGTCGTCGACGAACAGCGCTCCGGCGGCGACGCGAGGGGTGGCGTAGGTATCCTCGGGCGATCCCATCTCCGGGACCCTATGCGCCTCGGCGACGCGCGGGCGGCCGCTCAGGTCCCCACGGGCGACAGGAGCCGTTGCGCCGGGCAGACCGAGACGAGCAGCGCTGCACCGATGAGCACCGGGATCGCATAGGTGGCGACCTCGTCGACCCCGATCGTCAGGGACATCGCGAAGAGGTAGATCGCCAGCAGGCCCGCCGCGGCCTTGCCCGTCCAGCGACGCCGGAAACCTGCCACCAACGCCACGGCCAGCAGCACCTCGACGCCCGTCGCCACCACGGCGGCGGCAGTGGCGAGCAGGCGCGGCGAGCCGCCGAGCATGAGTTGGGTGTAGTCGACGAACACCGCCCAGCTGCCCCACGACACACCTGGCGCGCCCGGCGGCCCGAACGCACCGAACCGATCGGCCACCGCGCCTGCGAAATCCACGGCGAGAAGCACGGCCATCACCCATCCTCCGGCCCGGATCAGGGTCGTGCCGGCTCCCGCGAGGAACAGCGCGGCCAGCCCGACCGCGGCCGCGCCGAAGACCAGGGTGATGGTCCCCGGCACCACGCCGGCCCACGCTGCCCACGCGAGCTGGAAGAGTGCCCCGCCGCCCACCCACGCCAGTCCTCCGAGCCTGCGTGCACGGTCCATGTACTCCACGGACTCCGCCCCCTCGATTGGTAAGGTTCCGTACTAAATCGAACCTAGCCCGGAGGGTGATCGATGGTCAAGCGCCTTACTAATCCGCTGCGGAACCGGCCCACCCCGCTCGGCTCGCTGCTCAACGCCGCCGCGACGCGCCTGTCCGCGGAGCTGGACGGTGCGCTGCGCGCGGCCGGTTTCGACGACGTGCGGGCGGCACATGCCCCGGTGTTCATGGCGATCGACCCGGACGGCACCCGGGTGACCGATCTGGCTGCGCGGGCCGCGATGTCGAAACAGGCGATCGGCGAGCTGATCCGCCACCTCGGCGACCGCGGCTACATCACCCTCACGCCGGACCCGAAGGACGGGCGTGCCAAGAGGGTGCAGCTGACCGAGCGCGGCTGGCGCACGGTCGAGCTCGGCGAGCGGGTCATCGCCGAGTTCGACGCCTGGCTCGACCACGCGGTCGGTCCTGATCACGTCGCGCAGCTCCGTCAGGCGCTCGAGCGCATCATCACCACCGATCCACGCCACCGGCGGCCGCCTCGCGAATCGGCGAAGTCCTGATCCCCCTCGCGGTCACACTCCTTCCCCGCGGCGTGTCAGGGAGGTGAACCCCGGAACCCGGCCGATGCGTTCGGGTCCCGGACTCGCCAACCGTGGAGAGAAGAAGCCATGACCTCACCCCTCCTGCTCACCGGCGGCACGGGCACGCTCGGACGCCTCGCGCTGCCGCTCCTGCGGGACGCGGGCCGCAAGGTCCGCGTGCTCACCCGGCACCAGCACGAGCCCGCCGACGGGATCGAGTACGTGACCGGGGACGTCGGCACCGGCAGCGGGGTCGACGCCGCGGTGACGGGCATCGAGACGATCGTGCATTGCGCGGGAGGCGCCAAGGGCGACGGGGACAAGGCTCGCAACCTGGTGCAGGCGGCATCGCGGGCAGGCGTCCGGCACCTGGTGTTCATCTCGGTGGTCGGCGCCGACCGGATCCCGGTCGTCAGCGGCGTCGACCGCGCCATGTACGGCTACTTCGCGGAGAAGCGCGACGCCGAGCGCGTCATCGCCGAATCCGGCGTGCCGTGGACGACGCTGCGCGCCACCCAGTTCCACGACTGGATCCTGACGCTGCTGGGCCAGATGGCGAAGATGCCGGTGATGCCGCTCTGGGGAGGGGCCCGGTTCCAGCCGGTCGACTCCGGCGAGGTCGCGGCCAGGCTGGTGGAACTGGCGCTCGGCGAGCCGTCCGGGCTGGTGCCCAGCATCGCGGGCCCGCGCGTGTACGGGATGGAGGAGCTCGCCCGCAGCTACCTGCGTGCGGTCGGCAAGCGCCGATTGATGATCTCCCCGAAGGCTCCCGGCAAGGCTGCGGCCGCGTACCGGGCCGGTGCCAACCTCGCCCCGGAGTGCGCCGTCGGCCGACGCACGTGGGAGGACTTCCTGGCCACTCAGGTGCGGCAGGGGCTGTGACGGGCTGCGGGCGGGGGCCGTCAGGTCACATCGACACGTTCCGGTCCGTCAAAGGCATGACGGAACACAACCGGAGGGTGCGACCGTGGTCGAACGCGACTGGCTGACCGATCGGTTCGAGGCCCACCGCACGCATCTGCGCTCGGTGGCCTACCGGGTGCTCGGGTCGCATGCCGAGGCCGACGACGCCGTGCAGGAGGCGTGGTTGCGGCTCGCCCGGTCCGACAGCGGCCAGGTGGAGAACCTGGGCGGCTGGCTCACCACGATCGTCGCCCGGGTGTCGCTGGACATGCTGCGCTCGCGCACCTCCCGGCGCGAGGAGCTCCACAGCGCACACTCGCCCGACCTCGACATCAACGCTGACGGTGGCACCGGCCCGGAGCACGAGGTCCTGCTGGTCGACGCCGTCGGTTCGGCGCTCCTGGTCGTGCTCGACACGCTGACGCCCGCCGAGCGGCTCGCGTTCGTGCTGCACGACTTGTTCGCCGTGCCGTTCGAGGAGATCGCGCCGATCGTCGACCGCTCGCGCGCTGCCGCGCGGCAGCTCGCCAGCCGCGCCCGCCGCCGCGTGCGGGGCGCGACCCCTGGTGCGGAGAACGACCTGTCCCGGCAGCGGGCGATGGTCGAGGCATTCCTCGCCGCCTCGCGCGACGGAGACTTCACGGCGTTGATGTCGCTGCTCGGCCCGGACGTCGTGCTGAGTTCCGACGCCGCCGCCGTGCGGGCCGGCGCGTCGGAGGAGGCCCGCGGCGTCGCGGCTGTGGCCACCGTGTTCGCCGGACGGGCGAAGGCGGCTCGACTCGCCCTGGTCGACGGGGCCGCCGGGGCCGTGTGGGGGCCGGCCGGGCAGCCGCGTGTCGTGTTCGAGTTCACGACCAGTGGCGGGAAGATCGTTAGGATCGACATTCTCGCCGATCCCGAATACCTCGCCGAGGTCGAACTCTCGATCCTCGGGTGAGCGGCGCCCGGCGCGGGCCCCGAATTCGGAAGCAGAGACCGTCCATCAGAATGAGGCGTCGATGAGGGCTGCCCGAACGAAGATTTCCAGCATATCCGGAGCTCGTGTCGTCGTGTTCTGGTTCGCTACCGGCGTCATCGCGACCGAGTCCGTGGTGGGAGGGATCTGGGACATCCTGCGAACCGACTACGTGCGGGATGTCCTGGAGGTGCAACTCGGCTACCCGCCGTACGTGGCGATCATTCTCGGGATCTGCAAGATCCCGGGAGCCCTGGTGCTGCTCGCGCCCGGGTTCCCGCGGCTCAAGGAGTGGGTCTATGCCGGGATGATCTTCATCTACACCGGAGCGGTCATCTCGCACCTGGCCGTCGGAGACGTCGCCGGCGCCATCGGCCCGGTCGGCTTCACCGTCATCACGATGACGTCCTGGGCGCTGCGCCCCTGCTCGCGCCGCGACCTTGCGGCAGGGACCGGGTTCCTCGACCGCCTGTCCACGCCCGCCGTGACGAGCGGCAAGGCGCTGCTGATCTGGTACTGGGCCACCACGGGCGTGATCGTTTTCGTGTTGCTGACCGGCGGCCTGGCCGACCTGTCCCGGCGACCGGAAACGGCCGCCGGCGTGCTGGCCCTCGGCTACCCGCTGTACTTCGTGTCGATCCTGGGGTCCTGGAAGCTGCTCGGTGTCGCAGTATTGCTCGCCCCGCGATTTCCGCGGCTCAAGGAGTGGGCATACGCGGGCGCGTTCTACAACTTCGCCGGAGCGTTCACGTCGCACCTGGTGTCCGGTTCGGACGCGAATCACCTCATCTGGACGGGTCTTTTCAGTGTCTGCACGATCGCGTCGTGGGCGCTGCGGCCCCATGACCGCCGATCTCTCGGCTCATCGGTCACATTCCTTCGCCGCGATCCGTCAGAGCAATGACACCACCAGTACGAGGAGCTCTCATGACTTCAGGTATGACGACGATCATCTATCCCGTCACGGACCTCGCGAAGGCCAAAGCGGTCTACCGCGAGTTGCTGGGCGTGCAGCCGACCATGGACGAGGTGTACTACGTCGGCTTCTCCGTGGCCGGGCAGGACATCGGCCTGGATCCCCACGGCCACCGGTCGGGCCCCGTCAGCTACTGGCAGGTCGAAGACATCAGGGCGGGTGTCACGGCGCTGGTGGAGGCCGGTGCGGTGGCGCACCAGGACGTCAAGGACGTCGGTGGGGGCAAGCTGACCGCCGCGGTGAAGGACCCGGACGGCAACATCATCGGCCTGATCCAGTCTGCGTGAGACGTACGGCCGACGACCGCGGCGAGCGCTTCGCCGCGGCAATGCGGGTGACCGTGACCTTGCTGGCGATCGCGCTGTTGACCCAGGCCGTCACCGCCGGGCTGCTGCTCTCGACACCGGGCGGCCGGCTGGCCCACAGCGCCACAGCGGCGTTCGTCGTGCTCGCCGCCGTGGTGCAGCTGGTTGCCGCCATCGTGGTGTGGCGGCCGGGTGGAGGATCGCCGCGGTTCGCTCTGGTCAGCTTCTTCCTGCTGGTCACGGTGCTGGCGGAGGGGCTGGCAGGTGCCGCTCGGCTCACCGCGCTCCACGTGCCGCTCGGCGCCCTCCTCCTTGCGGGCGGTGCCGTCCTGGCCTCACGAACCTGGTCACGACAGTGACCGCCTGTTTCCGTGCACCCTCGGAGGAGCCATGGCGCTACTGCTGAAGCGCACTCGTCGACGGTTCGACGACGCGGCCGACGATCGACGGATGTGGTCGGTCGCCACCGTCTTCACCCGGGTGGCGCTGTCGGCGGGCTTCCTGTCGGCAGTCGCCGACCGGTTCGGGCTGTGGGGACCTGCGGGCACGGCCAACGTGTCCTGGGGTGGCTTCGAGCCCTACCTCGCCTACGTCGCCGCCCTCGCGCCGTACCTGCCGGCACCGCTGCTCGGCGTCGCCGGCTGGGGGGCGACGCTCGCCGAGCTCGCCCTGGGTCTCACTCTGCTGCTCGGGGTGGCGCTGCGCTGGTCGGCATGGCTGAGCGTGGCAACGTTGCTGGTCTTCGGGCTGTCGATGTTCCTGTTCGCCGGCTTCGAGGCCCCGCTGAGCGCCTCCGTGTTCAGCGCGTGTGCCGCGGCGCTGCTGCTGGCGCTGTCTCCGGCGCACGGCCACGCGTTCACCGTGGACGGGCTTCGCCGCCAGGGCCGCTGACAGACGCTGGGAGGAGGTCGCCCGGACACCGCCCGGTTCTGGCCGGGCGCGGGACGTCCACCAACTCCGCCAGGTGGGCCCGGGCGTTCGGACAGGTCGCGATGTCTTCGTGGGAGCAGTTCAGCCCGGCCTCGAGGAGATCGAGCGCCGACCGCAGGGCCGCCATCCTCACCTGCAGCGCGTCGTGGTTGCGGCGTAGCACGTCCTTGCGCGCAGAGGTGTGGATCGAGGTGAGGAACTCCCGGATCTCCGGCAGCGGCAGACCGGCGCGCTTCATGATCACGATGGAGGCGACCTGGAACAGGTCGTCGCGGGTGTAGCGGCGGCGGCCGCCCTCGACGCGGGCGGGGGAGAGCAGGCCCACCGACTCCCAGTGGCGCAGTACGTGGGCCGGCAGGCCGAAGTGGTCGGCCACCTGACCGATCGTCATCGGGCTTGACTTCATGTCGACATTAGGTCCGAGCATGGCGGCCATGTCCAGCCTCCTTGCCGTCCTCGACGCCGCCGACGCGCATCCCGTGGCCGTCACGCTGCGCGCACGCTCCTACGAGCTGCTCGGCGACCTCACCGACCTCACCGACCGAACGGTGGTCGACGTCGGCTGCGGCGGTGGCCGTGCGGTCGCCGAGCTGGCCGAGCGCGGTGCCCGTGCGGTCGGCGTCGACCGCGATCCCGAGATGATCGGTGTGGCCCGGGAGCGCTGGCCGACAGGCGAGTTCCACGTCGGCGACGCCTGCGAGCTGCCGCTGGAGACCGGGTCGGTTGCCGGCTACCGCGCGGACAAGGTGCTGCACGCGCTCGCCGACCCGGAGCGCGCCGTGGCCGAGGCTCGGCGCGTGCTCGCCCCGGGTGGGCGGGCCGTGCTGCTCGGCCAGGACTGGGACACCCTCGCCATCGACTCGGACGAGCCGGAGACCACGCGCCGGCTCGTCCGCACGAAGGCGGACTCGCTCCCGTCGCCGCGCGTCGCCCGCAGGTACCGCAACCTGCTGCTCGACGCCGGATTCACCGACCCTGTGGTCGAGGTGCACACCCTCGTGCTCACCGACGACACCGCGCTCGGCCTGCTGCACCGGATGACCGACGAGGAGAGCTGGCTCGCCGAGCAGGCCGAGCGCGCGCGGACGAACCGGATCTTCGTCGCGGTGCCGATGTTCCTCGTGGCCGCGCAGGGATAGCGCCGAGCGCGGCCCGGGGTCAGGCGTTGTAGCCGCCGTCGACGTCCAGCGAGGAACCGGTGATGTAGGCGGCGTCCGGTCCGGCGAGGAACGTCACCGCGGCCGCGACCTCGTCCACGGTGCCCCAGCGGGGCAGGCAGAGCCGCTCGACCAGTGGCCCCAGCTTCTCCTGGTTGCCGGCGACGAGGTCGGTGGCCATCGGTCCGGCGTGCACCACGTTCGCCGTCACCCCGCGCGCGCCGAGATCACGAGCCAACCCCTTGGCGTAACCGTCGATGGCGGCTTTGGACGCGGCGTTGTCGGCCACACCGAGCGTGCCGGCCCGGACGCCCTGGCCGGAGCCGATCAGGATGATCCGGCCGTCGTCGGAGATCACCCGTGCGGCGGCCCGGACGGTGGCCATCATCCCGGCCCGGGTCACCGCCCAGAACCGGTCGAACAGTTCCTCGTCCCGGTCCGGGTCGTCGACCCGGCCGAAGGCGTCGATCGAGGCGTTGGCGACCAGGATGTCGAGTGCGCCGAAGCGGTCCAGCACGCGCCGAGCCAGGCCGGCGGCGGCCGCTGCATCGGCCTGGTCGGCCTGGAACCCCTCGGCGATGCCACCGCCGGTACGGATCTCCCGGCTCAGCGACTCGGCGGCCGCGACGGAGTGGACGTAGCTGAAGGCGACGGATGCCCCGCGCGCGGCCAGGGCGCGGACGGTGGCCGCGCCCAGGCCCCGGGTCCCGCCGGTGACCAGAGCGGTGCGGCCGGTGAGCGTCAGGTCCATGGTGATCCTCCTTCCCGATACACGGTGATCAGCCGAGGATCTTGATGGCGAGGGAGAAGTCGTCGCGCCGGATGCCTTGTCCGAGGAGCACCAGACCCATGCCTTCCAGCCAGTGGGCGAACGTCAGATCGCCGGTGTCGATCGGACGCAGCCCGAGGCTCGTGACGAATGCGGAGACCGTTGCCTTCGCATCGGGGTCGTCGCCGGCGATGAAGACGTCCACCGGGTGGCCCGCCGTCTCACCGGCGGCCAGGACGCCGGAGAACAGGGTGTTGAACGCCTTGACGACCGTCGTACCCGGGGCCGCTGCTGCGGCGATCTCCTGGGCGGCGGAGCTGTCGCGGGGCGTGGTGAGCCCGGTGTGCGCCGGATCGAAGGGGTTGCTGATGTCGACGACGACCTTGCCGGCCAGTGTCGGCCCGTAGTCGGAAACGATCGATGCCGCGACGGCGTGGGGAACGGCGACGATGACGATGTCGCCGGTGGGGGCGTCGCCGATGACATTCGCGGTGGCGGTCCCGCCGAGGTCGGCGGCGAGCGCGGCTGCCTTGGCCGCGTCACGGCCGATGACCTGCACGTCGTGGCCGGCGCCGCCGGCTCGGACGCCCAGCGTGCGGGCCATGGTGCCCAGGCCGATGATGCTGATCCTTGTCATGGTGTCGCTTCCTTCGTTGTCGGGAGCAGCGCAGTTCTCAGACGCCGGCGGGAGCCACGTGGTGCCGGACAGCGTCCAGACCTGCGGCGTGCGAAACGACCGGCTCGTATCCGAGCTCGGCTACGGCCTTGTCCGTTCGCAAGGTGCACGGCTGCCCGAGGAACCATCGATCGGGCACGGGGACTTCGCGAGTGGCGGTCGCGGCGTCCAGGTCGGGAATCGGTGTGTCGACGCCGTGGATCCGGAACAGCGTCTCCAGGAACTCACGCAGGACGACGCGGTGCCGGTCGGTCACGAAGTAGGCCTGGCCCGGCCGACCGCGGCGCCATCCGAGCAGAAGGCCCTCGACCGCGTTGTCGACGAACGTGATGTCGGTGGTGTGCCGGCCGCCCTCGATCCACGCGAACCGCCCCGCCCTGGCTGCGGCCACGAGGCCGTCGGTGAGGATGCTGCCGGGCCCCCAGACGAACCTGGGCCGGATCGACACCGTGGCGAAGCCGGGGGCGTTCGCGTCGAGGACGATCTTCTCGGCACCGGCCTTCGTCGCGGAGTAGGCGGCTTCCGAGTCCGGCCGTAGCGGCGCGGTCTCGTCGACCTCCACGAGTGGCTCGCCGGCGAGGAGCGCGGCTTCGCTCCCGCAGTGGATGAACCGTGGAACCTGTGCGTGGCGGGCCGCATCGACCGCTGACCGGGTGCCGCGAACCGAGACGAGTTCGTGGCGCTCGCGGTCAGCGGCGATGTCGGTCTCGGCAGCGAGGTGGAACACCACGTCACTGCCCACGACCTCGTCCTGCCACGTGGTCGGGTCGGTCAACTCGCCCCGCACGGGTACTGCGCCCAGTGCTGACACCTTCGCCGCCGACGCCTCGCTGCGGACCAGGACGCGTACCGCGTTCCCCTCGTCGAGGAGCCGGCGTACCAGCACCTGCCCGATGAAACCCGAACCGCCGGTGACGAAAACCTGCGCCATGAGACTTCCCTTCAGCCGTCACGAGTCCTTCGCCCGCGGTGGGCGAAGGGAGCGTCGTGGGCTGCAGCAACCGCCGAGCCTCGAGGATTCCCCCGAAAACATCGATCCTTCGGAGGTTCGCGATAAGTTCTGCGAATGGCTTGGCGGTCAGTCCTCCGGTCCGGCCACCGATTCCTCGGTCGGTGCGAGCTGCTGGGCGATGTCGGCCGGCACGCGCAGACCGGTGCTGCGAAGGTCATCGATCAGCTGTGTGGCGAGCGGGTCGCGCGAGGCCGTGGTCGTGGCGACGAGGCGTCGTGTCCACCGGGGCTCGAAGGGGCGGACCGCCCCGGAGAAGCCGGCGGCGATGGCGCTGACCGGGACGACGGTCACGCCCAGCCCCGCTGCCGCCAGCTGGGGCGCGTGGGTCGTCACGGCGGTGCGGACCACCACCGGCCCACGCAGCTCGACATCGCCGAGGTGGCTCTCGATCCAGTTGCCGAGCCTGTTCTCGGGCGTGAAGTGCACGAACGGCTGACCGTGAAGGTCCCGTGGCCGGATGGCGTGCCGGGAAGCGAGCGGGTGCAGCGCCGGGAGGGCCACGACGATCTCCTCCTCGGCAACGGTGGTCGTCTCGAACCTCGCGTCGCCGAGGTCGGGGAACAGCAGGAGATCGGTTCCGCCGGACTCCAGCATGGCGAAGGCGGTCTCCGGGTCCGTGCTCTCCAGGAGGGAGACCACGACGTCGGGGCGCTCGACGTTCCACCGGGCCAGCACGGGCGCCAGCAACGCCACGGTGAGGCTCTGCGCGCACACCACCCGGACGACGCCCTCGACTCCCTGCCCGACAGCGCGGGCGAGCCGGATGGCGTCGGCCGCGGCAGCCAGGGCCCGACGCGCCTCGGGCAGCGCGGCGCGCCCAGCGGCGGTGAGGCGCACGCCGCGGCGCTCGCGGGTCAGGAGTGCGGTTCCCGCTTCTCGCTCGAGAGCTGCCAGCTGGTGCGAGATCGCGGGTTGCGAGAGATGGAGGTGCCGCGCCGCGCGGGTCACCGATCCCAGATCAGCGGCGGCGAGCAGACACTCGAACGCCCTCAAGCTTGGCATGAGCGGAATCTATCGTAGCTCGGATTGCTATCGATCGAGGTACGGGAAGAACTGCTCGCCGCCCGGCCGCTGCACGAAGGCCGGTGGCGGGGCCGCGGGTGAACGGAACTTCAGAGCTGTTCGATCTTGGGCGGAGAACCGTGGTGTTCCGCTCATCCGCGGGCATGCATGGAGCCCGTGCCGGTCGTGCTCTCGAAGTTCGAGATCGGCCGCCGGCGTTGCGGTCATGCGCCAGGGGTCGCGCGGGTGGCCCTCGGCTCCAGGCCCGCGACCCGCGCGGACGCCTCGAGCCGAGAAGATGCACCGCTGGGCGCAGGGACACCCCGTGCACTCGGTGATCGTGGTATTTCTCGGGCCAGGCTGTTCCGCCAGGTCTGCGGCATCCTTGTGTCTGTGACCGCAGGCAATGATCTCGGCGGCGTCCTCCGGCGCTGGCGGGAACGGGCGACCCCGCCGCACGGTGGCGTCGTGTCCTGCACCCGTCGGCGTACGCCAGGGATGCGACGAGACGAGCTGGCCGCGGAGGCCGGGGTGTCCGCGGAGTACATCAAGCGTCTCGAGCAGGGTCGTGGGCGGCCGTCTGCCGGCGTGCTCGACGCACTCGCCAGGGCCATGCGACTGTCCCGCCCGGAGTACGAGTATCTCTGCTCCCTCGCCGGGCACGTTCCGCCGCGCATCGGTCGCGTGCCGCACGAGGTGGGGCCCGGTACCCGACGTCTCCTCGAGCGGCTCGGCGACATCCCGATCTGTGTCCTGGACGCGGCCTGGACGCTGTTGGCCTGGAACGCCGCATTCGAGGCGCTGTGCTCCGCCTCGGTCCTTGCGGTTGGCCGGGAGCGGAACATGGCCTGGTGCGTCTTCACCGGCGATCCGGAAAACATGAGGGGCGCCTCCGGATTTCCCTTCCAGTCCGCGATCGTCACGGATTTACGGGCCACCGCCTTGCGATATCCGGACGATGACTGGTTGAAGGATCTGGTCACCGACATGCAAACAGCCAGCGACGACTTCGCAGCACTGTGGCAATCGCACGCGGACTCCCGTTACCGGCACCACCAGGTCACGGTGCACCACCCGGATGTCGGGGACGTCACGGTCGACTGCGAGATCATGACGATTCACGAGGGCGACCTCCGCGCGGTGATCTACACCACGGAGCCCGGATCTGTCGACAGCGCCCGCCTCGCCATCGCCCAGGGTCAATACACCAACCAGAACTGACCCCTACCCGCACCCATCGAAGGATCAATCTCCGACATGCATGGAACGTTGCTGGATGCTGCCCGCAAAACAGTGCCGACGCTCTCGGCCAACGCGGCGCGCACCGAACGCGAACTCAAGCCTGCACCGGACAGCGTCGAGGCGGTGCGGGACGCAGGACTGTTCGCCCTGACGGTGCCCAGCGAGGCCGGGGGGCATGGCGTCGACCAGCACGTCCTGGTCGAGGTGATCGCGGAGCTGGGCCGCGGCTGCCCGTCGACCGCCTGGGTGGTCGGCCTGTGTGCGGCGAACAAATCCTTGATCAGTGCAGTCGGTTCCGACGCGGCCCGCGCCGCTCTTCTGGCCGACCCGAACGCGGTCGCCTGCGCATCCAGTGTGGGGCAGAGCAGCCGAGGTGAGCGGGTGCCTGGCGGCCTTCGCTTCTCCGGGCGGTGGGCGATGGCGTCCGGTTCCGAGCTGGCGTCCTGGGCAATGGTCATGGTGTCGCTGTCCGGTGAGACGCCGCCCGCCGTCTGTCCCTCCCTGGTGCCGGTCGCGGACCTGTCGATCGAACGTACGTGGAAGGCAGCAGGCTTGGCCGGGACGAGCAGCCACACCATCGTGGCCGACGACGTCTTCGTACCGGAAAGCCTCGTCAGCTTCCCGGGCTCCGGCTCGATGCCCTCGCCGGAATTGACATTCACCGGCGGTCTGGCGGCGCTCGCATCGATGATCGGGGCAACACGCGGAGGGCAGGACGTCGTCGCGGCGGCGATCGCCGGCAATCGGGCACCGTACGCGACCACCTACGCCCGAGTCGCGGATTCCCCCCTCGGGCGGTACTGGTTCACCGAGGCCCTGCGGCGCACAGACTCGGCCATGCGACGGACGTTGCAGGTGGCCGACGCCATCGACGCGCTCGCTCCGGGTGGGTCCATGCCGGTGACGGAACGGATCACGCTGAGAATGGAGCTGTCGACGGCCGCCCGGGAGTGCCGCGAGGCGATGGAACTACTCCTCGACCTGCACGGCGCGAGCGGGTTCGCGGAGGACAACCCGCTGCAGCGCTTCTGGCGCGACGTGGCCGTCGGCACCCGGCACCCGTACTTCACGCCGTACATCCTGGCCGAGGACCACGGTCGGCTCACCTTCGACGTGATGCCGACCGTGTCGGGGATGCTGTAGCCGACGGTCGACCGTCAGGTGATCGATACTCGCCTGGCTCGCCGTCGCCACCCGCTCCGTCTGCGGGAGCGCCCCGGGACCGCCTCTTGCTGATCGGCCGCGCAATCGCCGGCGGGACCGGCCCGAGAGCGCCACCGCCACCACGGCCACCGCCCGGGACGGTCGGCCCGTCCACGTCGTGCACAACTGGTCCTGGAACACCGTGACCGCGACAGCACCGGTCGACCTCCACGATGTCCTCGCAGACGGGCCGCAGCCCGCGGAACAGGCGTTCTTGCTGGAGGCGTGGGACGTTCGGGTTTTCGTCGAGCGCCAGGTGCACTCGGCCAGCAGGTCGGTGACAGGCGGCTGATCGGTGGGAGCCCGTCGAGTGCTGTGGACGGACGTGCAGTCATGCTTTCGGCCGTGCCGGACCAGAGGGTCCACAGTGGCCAGCTGTCCGGTGCGTCACGACCTGGACGTTCCCGCCGTGATGGTGGTGCTCGCCCGGCCACCACAGGTCGACCTCCGCGGTCGGCGCCGGTTTGCTCCACGCATAGCTCCACGCGAGCGGCTCAAGGGTGTTGATCAAGCCTCTGACCTGGGTGCCCCCGGCAGGATTCGAACCTGCGACCTAGAGATTAGAAGGCTCTTGCTCTGTCCAGCTGAGCTACGAGGGCGGGTGACCCGGGGGCCACGGGTACGAGCTTAGTGGGACGCCCTGGTGCACCTGTGGGTGAGCGTCGGCTGGCGCGACAGGGGATGGCGCTGGGGCTCGACGCTCCGATGTCCGGCACGGTCAGGGCGTCGGGCCCGGCCCACCGCGACCTGTGGGAGCCCGCGCGGGGCTCGATTCGCTCGCATGCGCGGGCTGGATCGGGGCCTCGGAGGTCGCCCTGGCCGAGGCGCTGGCGCGTCCGGTGCTGCTGACCGTGGCGCGGCGACTGCTCGCGGGTCGCACACCGACTTCTGCGCTCGGACACTGACTGCAGTCGGTGTGTGGGCACCGGGATCGGTGTGTGGGGGGCGAGTCGGTGTGTGGGCCGTCGCCCCGCGGGTCGCACACCGACTTCTGTACTCGGACACTGACTGCAGTCGGTGTGTGAGCACCGGGATCGGTGTGTGAGGGCTGTTCGGCGGGGCGGTGCTGCGCCGGTGGCCGGATCCGAGGGAAGGTGGGGACCCATGACGACCATCACCGAGGACCTCGTCCTCCTGCTGCTCGACCCCGGGTCGGGGCGTGCGGTCGTGGACGGCACCTCGCTCGACCGCGCGATCGGCGGGGCGCTCCTGCTGGACCTCGCGCTCCGCGAGCGGATCTCCGCCGACAGCGACGGCGCGAAGGCGCGATTGCGGGTCCTCGA
Organism: Pseudonocardia sp. MH-G8; assembly: GCF_002262885.1. Classification (GTDB taxonomy): domain Bacteria; phylum Actinomycetota; class Actinomycetes; order Mycobacteriales; family Pseudonocardiaceae; genus Pseudonocardia. Next base: position 119,485 of record NZ_NKYF01000028.1, read on the forward strand.
CCCGGCGCCGACCGGTGATGCGTTGCTCGACGAGGCCGCGTCCCGCCTGTCGGGGAACGCGGTGCGCGCCCAGAAGGCGGTCGAGCGGCTCGCGCGGCGCACCCGCACACCCGTGCTGGAGCGGCTGGTGCAGCGCGGTGTGGTCCGGTGCGAGCAGTCGCGGATCCTCGGCATCTTCCCGTCCACGACCTGGCCGTCCACCGGCAGCGGCGCGGGGAAGGAGCTGCGCGGGCAGGTCGCGGCGGTGCTGCGTGACGGGGCGCCGCCCGACCAGCACGTCGCCCTGCTGATCTCGCTGGTGCACGCGGTGAAGGCCGAGCACAAGGTCGTCGACGGGGCGCGGCGTCAGCTGCGTGCCCGCGCCGCGGAGGTGGCCGACGGCGACTGGGCGGGCGTCGCGGTGCGCAAGGCCGTGCAGGCGGTGCAGGCCAGTGTGATGGCCGCGGTCACGGCCTCGACGATCGCGGCAGGCTCGTCGAGCGGCTCCTGACGCCTCGCCCTCAGCCGGGGCGCAGCCAGCCTTCCACCAGCCCCTCACCGCCGAGCCGCAGCAGGGTCTCGGCCCGCTCCGCCGCAGCCCGCGCGGCGTCGGCGGCGTCGAGCAGGCCGCGGAACGCGGCCCCCAGTGCGCGCTGGTCGGCGATCGGCAGGAGCCGGACGCGCACCCGCTGCCCGTGCCGGCTCGAGGTGCCGTTCGGCGTGGGCGCCGAGCGCAGGATCCCGGCGAGGTACTCCGGGTCCAGCTGGTCCGGGTCGAGGCGGTAGGCGGTGAGGCTCTGCCCGAGCACAGCGGGGTGGTCCGCGACGCGGGCCCGCCCCATCGGCGCGCCGACGACGTCGCCCGGTCGCACCCGAACGCGCCCGGCCGCGGTGTTCGTCCGGCCGGTCGGGGTGGCGCCGGTGGCGAGGTCGGACGCGGTCAGCACCGGGACGGTGCCGGTGTCGGCGGCCGCGGCGTCCCGCGCGGCGTGGTGCACGCTCAGCATCCCGCGGCGGGCCAGCTCGCCGACGGTGACGGCCGCCCGGTCGTGCGCTCCGGCGGTCGGGCGCAGGTTCGGGGTGGCCGGCGGAGCGTCCGCGAGGAGCTCGGCCACGCGGCGTCGCGCGTCGGCCGGGGCGCGGCGGTGCAGGTGCCGTTCCGGGCTGAGGTCGACCTCGTCGTCGAGGAGCGCGACCACCGGGACGGCGCGCGACCTCGTTCCCGCATGGCGTCCGGACGCGAACCGCTCCCACAGCTCCGCCGCGGCGTCCGGTGCGGTGCGGGCGAGCAGGAGCTCGGACGGGACCGGTTCGGCGGGGAGCGGCCTGCGCAGCACCCACACGTCCGCGGCGCGTACCTCGTCCTCGATGCTGAGGACGGCGCGGAGCACGCCGGCGCGCAGCAGGTTGGCGCGGATGCGCCTGCCCGGCCGGCGGGACGCGACGGCCGCCGGGAGCCGCAGGACGACGCGACCGCCGGGCCGCACGTGGGCGAGGCCGTGCTGCACCCACGCGAGCTCCGGTTCGGTACGGGGCGGCAGGCCGTGGGCGAAGCGGGCGTCGCCGGCGAGGGTGTCGTGCGGCCAGCTGCGGTCGACGACCGGCGGTGCGGACACGACGGCGTCGAACTCCTCACCGGTGAACGCGTCGTGGCGCAGGGCGTCCCGGGTGGCGACCGGCGCCGCCTGCGCCCCGGCGAGCAGCAGCCGGACGGCGGCGATGCGTGCCCCGGCCGGGTCGGCTTCCTGCCCGCGCGCCTCACCCGCTCCCGCGACCAGCAGCAGGCCGCCGGTTCCGCAGGCCGGGTCGAGGACGCTGCCGCCACCGTCGGGAAGGGCGATCCGCGTCATGGCCGTGGCGAGCGCGTCCGATGGCCGGCCCGCGCCGCCCTGGTGCCGGCCGCACAGGTCCTCGAAGGCGGCGGCCGGCCCGGCACCCGCCGCCACCTCGTCGAGCAGCGCCGCGAGCTCGGGGTCGGCGGCGTTGTCGGAGGCGTCGGGCAGGAGTGCTAGGAGGTCGGGCGCGTGCCGGCCGAGGAGGTGGGCCCCGGCCGCGGCGAGGCGGTGGGGGAGGAGCAGCTCGGGGCCGTTGGACAGCAGGCGTTGCCACGCGCGGTCGGCGGCCGAGAGCCGGTAGCGCTTCCCGTTGCGGCGCAGCCACGCCTCGACGTCGGACAGGGCGAATCGGGGGTTGAACGAGGTGCCGGACACCGGTGCGGGGAAGTCGTCGTACCGTCTGCGCCAGTTGCTGACGGCGGCGCGGCCGACGCGACCGAGCCGGGCGATGTCGCCCGTGCTGACAGTCGTGTCCCCGGCCACGCTGCTGAAACTAGTTCACGACCCCCGCCGTTGTGAAGCCTGTTCACAGCGTGAGAGGGTGGCACCATGTCACCGACGCTGCGCTCCGCGGCCGGCTCCGACGTCGGCCGTCGCAGGGAGATCAACCAGGACTCCGCAGCCACCAGCCCGCGGATGCTGGCCGTGGCGGACGGGATGGGCGGGCACGCCCACGGCGAGGTCGCGAGCACCGTCGCCATCACCTCCCTGCTCGACCTGGACACCCAGCTGCGGGGCAGTGGCCTCGGTGAGGTCGACCTGCGCGGCGTCCTGCGGGGCGCCATCGAGGGCGCCGCGGCCCGGCTCACCGACATGGCGGAGCAGAACGCCGACCTGCGGGGCACCGGCACCACGGTGGTGGCGTTCCTCGTCGACGGCATGCGGATCGGCGTCCTGCACCTCGGTGACTCACGGGCGTACCGGCTGCGCGACGGCGAGCTGGAGCGGCTGACGCACGACCACACCCTCGTGCAGTCGCTCGTCGACGAGGGCCGGATCTCCGAGGCGGAAGCGGCCACACACCCGCGCCGGTCCTGGCTGGTGAAGACACTGCAGGACAGCGGCAGCCCGGAACCGGACCTCTTCGAGCTCGAGGGCAGCCCCGGCGACCGCTACCTGATCTGCTCCGACGGGGTCACCGCGGTGCTCGACGACACCCAGCTGCACGAGATCCTCGCCGACGCCGCGGACCCCGCCACGGCGGTCGCCCAGCTCATCGAGAACGCCAACGCGGGCGGCGGCCCGGACAACATCACCTGCATCGTCGCCGACCTGATCGAGGACGCCGAGCCCGCCGACGACACGCCTGTGGTCGTCGGCGCCGCGGCCGCCACCGACGACTGACCCACGCCGCGACACGCGTGCGTGCACAGCACGACTCGCGGGAGTGCCGGTGCCGCGCCCCCTCAGGGCCACACCCCTCAGCGCCGCGCGACGAGCCTGCGCAGCGGAACCGGGAGCCGACGTCCCGGTCCGGCGCGCCGTGCGAGTCCCTCCTCGGCACGGGAGGCGACCGCGGCGGGGAGCTGCGGTGGCCACCAACCCGCCCGCGGGAGGTCGGACACCAACGTGCGGGCCGCAGCGGCGTCGGGCAGGGGGAGGGTGAACGCGACGCGGTCGTCGCCCAGCAACGCGAAGTCCGCCGCGGCGAGCAGCCAGCCCGCGCCGTCGAGCGCCGAGCGGTTCGTCCACCCGCTGCGGTGCACGGGGGCGAGCACCGGGGCCCAGCGCAGTTCCGCGATCGAGCGCGGGCTCGCCGCCGGGACGACCACGACCAGCGTGCCGCTGGGTCGCAGGACGCGTCGCAGCTCGGCGAAGATCTCGTCGACGTCGCGCAGCCGGGGGAGGGCGAGGAACAGCACCGCGCCGTCGACCGCGTTGTCGCGCAGCGGCAGAGCGGTCGGGACCCCCGCGACCAGCCGGTTCCGGACCGCTCCCGCCACGGGGTCCACACCCACCCAGCGGCCGTCGAACTCGTCGGCCAGCAGGCCGTCCCCGCAGCAGACCTCGAGCACGCGCCCGGCGCCGGCGAGCGGGGAGGCGGCCCACGGGAGTGGCCTGCTCCCGTCCGGCGCGGTGGCGGTGTGCAGCAGCCGCACAGCGGCGGGCTGATCGGCTCCCGCCGGCTGTTCGGCAGACATGTCCACGGGCGGCAGTCTCGCAGCCTGCGGAAACGGCCCGCGCCGCGCACGGCTTAGCCTGGACGCATGGCGCACGCGACCGTCGAGCCCGCCCCACGACCGCCTGGTCGCCCGACCGCGGGGGTGGCGAGCGTCGCCGGCCTGGGAGCGCTGATCGCCGTGCTCGTGGCCGGCGGGCTCACGGCGCTCTCGGGAGCGCGGCCCGCCGAGGCACTCGGGCTGCCCGACCCGGGCACGCTCACCGTCGTGGGCCTGCCCGCGGTGCGCGCCGCGGCCGAGGTCTGCATGGTCCTGACGATCGGCGCGGTGCTGCTCGCGGCGTTCCTCGTGCCCCCGCAACGGTCCGGGTACCTCGACGTGGCGGGTTACCGCGCGCTGCGGGCGGGGTCGTGGACGGCCGCGGGCTGGGCCGCCGCGGCGCTGCTCATGGTGCCGCTGAGCATGGCGGACACCTTGGGCAGACCGGTCGGGCAGGTGCTCGATGCGGGTCTGGTCCTGGACCTGCTGCCGCGCATCGCCGCCGCCACGACCTGGACGTTGACGGCGCTGGTCGCCGTGCTCGTGCTCGTCGGCTGTCGCACCGTGCTCACCTGGGGCTGGACGGTGGTGCTGTTCGCGATCGCGCTGGCCGGCCCGCTGCCGGTGACCTTCACCGGTCACTCCGCCAGCGGCGGTGCGCACGACATCGCGACCGACAGCCTGGTCCTGCACGTCCTCGCGGCGTGCCTCTGGGTCGGTGGGCTGGTCGCGGTGCTGGCACACGCCGCGGCCCGCGGGCCGGACCGGGCGAGCGCCCTGGCCACCGCGGTGCCGCGGTTCTCCCGGCTCGCCCTCGTGTGCTGGCTGGTGCTGGCCGTGACGGGCCTGGTGAACGCGCTGGTCCGGATCCCGCTGTGGGCCCTGGTCGGCTCCACGTACGGGACGCTCGTGCTGGCCAAGGCCGGTGCGTTGGTCGTGCTCGGTGTGGTGGGCGTGGTGCACCGCCGCGCGTCCGTCCCGGCCGCGGCCCGGGGCGAGCCGGGGGCGCTGCTGCGCCTCGGCGGCGTCGAGGTCCTCCTCATGCTCGCGACGATCGGGCTGGCGGTCGCACTGGGCCGAACGGTGACCCCCGACACCGGCGCAGGCGTGCCGTCGCGGATCGAGACCCTGATCGGCTACGACCTCGCGGGACCGCCGACCCTCGCGCGGCTGGCCCTGGACTGGCGCTTCGACCTGGTATTCGGCACGGCTGCGATCGTGCTCGGCGTCGGGTACCTCCTGGGGGTGCGCCGGCTGCGGCGGCGCGGCGATGCGTGGGCGCCGGGGCGTACCGCGGCGTGGCTGCTCGGGTGCGCCACCCTGCTCGTCGCGACCAGCTCCGGCCTGGGGCGCTACGGACCCGCCATGTTCAGCGTGCACATGGGCCAGCACATGATCCTCGGGATGCTCACGCCGATCCTCCTGGTGCTGGGTGCCCCGGTGACGCTCGCCTTGCGGGCGCTCCCCGCGGCGGGACGCGCGGAACCGCCGGGGCCGCGTGAATGGGTGCTCGCGGCCGTGCACTCGCCCCTGGCCCGCTGGCTGACCAACCCCGTGGTGGCGTTGGCCCTGTTCGTCGGGAGCTACTACGCCCTGTACTTCTCGGGCCTGTTCCCCGCGGCGTTGCCCGAGCACTGGGCACACAAGGCGATGAACCTGCACTTCCTGCTGGTCGGAGCCTTGTTCTTCTGGCCCATCGTCGGTGTGGACCCGGCGCCGCGCCGCCTCCCGCCCGCCGCACGGATGGGCCTGGTGTTCGCGTCGGTGCCGTTCCACGCGTTCTTCGGCGTGACCGTGATGGGCGCGAACACCGCGTTCGGCGGGGACTTCTACCGGAGCCTCGCGCTGCCGTGGGTGCCCGACGTGCTCCGTGACCAGCAGTTGGGCGGCGGCCTGGCCTGGGCGGCGGGGGAGGTGCCGCTCCTGCTGGTGGTGCTCGCACTGCTGGTCCAGTGGTCGCGCCAGGACGAACGGTCGGCAAAACGCGCTGATCGACATGCGGACGTGCACGGCGACGCCGACCTCGACGCCTACAACGCGATGCTTCGCCGCTTGGCGACGGAAAGGCCGCCGCTCGTCGCGGAGAGCGACGAAAAGCGCGATGAGCCAGGTCACACGAACGAGGAGCGTCCCGGCGAGCTGCTACCGGGTGAACGGCGGGCAACGAGTAGGACACCGCCCGTCCTTGCAGGTCAGGGCTCTGCGCGCGGACCCGAAGAGGGGTCGGGAACGGCCGCGGACGACCGACCGCTCGTCGCGCCGGTCGACCGTCATGACGACGACGAGTGACACGTTTCGGCAGGTCAGAGGCCTAATGGGGGGCCGATTTGACGGGCTGTCAACCCCTCGCGTAACTTTCTCGTTGTCAGCGAGACACCGGACAGAACGAAGGCCCTCAGGGCCTCGGTCAACAGGGCCCGCTGGCCGCCCCCCTGCACGGGGGACCCCCTGATTCGCAAGGATTTGGCGGGTGTACAGTGTGAGAACAGGCCCCGGAAGGTTGCTTAACG
>NZ_NKYF01000029.1 GCF_002262885.1 Pseudonocardia sp. MH-G8
GGTGAGCCGGTGCACGCGATCCACGAGTTGATCCGGTTCAACTCGCGGATGCCGGAGTTGGTGCTGGGTGATCTGCACGCGCAGGTGTCGTGCCTGCGCACCGGCGAGCGCCGGCTGCTCGACGTCGTCGAGAAGTTCGGACTCGACGCGGTGCGCCGCGGCATCGCCCGGTTCCTCGATGTCGGGGAGCGGTCCGCGCGCGAGGCGCTGGCCCGGCTGCCGCAGGGCTCCTGGACCGCGGTCGACTGGATGGACGACGACGGCATCAGCGACGACCCGATCCCGCTGCAGGTCACCGTGACCGTCGACGACGCGGGCTTCCACGTCGACTTCACCGGCTCGTCGGCGGCCGTCCGCGGGCCGGTCAACCTGCCGATCGGGGCCACGATCGCCTGCGCCCGCGTCGCGTTCAAGGCGCTGACCACCCCGTTCGAGGCGACCAACGCCGGCCACATGCGACCGCTCACCGTCACCGCACCGGAGGGGTCGCTCTTCCACGCGGTGTACCCCGCGGCGACGTTCACGCAGTGGACCGGCAACCTCGCGGTGGAGCTGATCCTCAAGGCGGTGGCGATGGGCGCACCGGACCGGGTTGCGGCCTGCTCCGGCGGCGACGTGCCGGGCTTCATGATGGTGGGGACCCACCCCGACACCGGCGCGTTCTTCGCGATCAGCAACAACGACGTCGTAGGCTGGGGCGCCACGGCGCGGCACGACGGCGCGGGCCCGCAGAACCACCTCTGCCAGACCGTCGCGCACACCACGCCGATCGAGGTGCTCGAGGTCCGCAGCGGTATGCGGATCGAGCGCATGGAGGCGCGCACCGACTCCGGTGGACCCGGCCGGTTCCGCGGCGGCCCGGGCATCCGCCGTGATATCCGGTTCGTCTCCGACGGCGAGTTCCTCTCGGTCGTGAAGAAGACCCGCACGGCCCCGTGGCCACTCGCGGGCGGCCACCCGTCCCGCCCGACGACGGTCCGCGCGTTCCCCGGCACCGATCGCGAGGTGCTGCTCGGGACCCGGCGCATCCCCGTGCATGCGGGCGACCTCGTGACCCTCTACACCGGGGGCGGTGCCGGCCACGGCGACCCCCGGGACCGCGACCCCGACGCCGTCCGGTGCGACGTGGCCGAAGGCTACGTCTCCGCCGCGGCGGCCCGCACGATCTACGGAGTGACCGATGTCTGACCCCACCGACCTGCGCCTCGTCGCGACCGCGCGGCCCCGGCCCACCGGCGTCGTCCTCGTCGACGCGCACGTCGTCGACGTCGTCGCGGGCACCAGCGCCCCCGGCGCTGTCTGGGTGCGCGACGGGGCCATCGCCGCCCTAGGCAGCCGCGATGAGGTGCGCGCCGCCGCGGGGGACACCCCGACCGAGAGCCTCGACGGTGCGTACCTCGCCCCAGGCCTGATCAACATGCACACGCACTTCTCGCTGGCGTTGCCCGGCGAGCGCGGCCGCTACGTGACCGGTCTCGACGACGCCGGCATCGCGCTCCACATGGCCGACGGCGCCCGCCGGGCCCTGCTCGCGGGAATAACGACGGTCCGCTGCGTCGCCGAGCGTGACCACGTCGACATCACCCTCCGGCAGGCCATCCGTCGCGGGGAGGCACTGGGTCCCGACATGTTCACGGCCGGGCAGGGGCTGGTCTGCACGGGCGGGCACGGGCACGGCTCGGGCAGCACCCTCGAGTGCGACGGGCCGGACGCGTTCGCCCGCGGCGTGCGCACCCAGATCAAGGCGGGCGCCGACCTGATCAAGGTCATGATCTCCGGTGGCATCGCGGGCGAGCACGAGGGTATCGCCACCCCGCAGCTCACCGACGCGGAGATGGCCGCCGTCATCTCCACCGCCCACGCGTGGGGTCGCAAGGTCACCGCCCACGCCGGGCCGGCTGAGGTCATCGAACGCGCCGTGCGGCTCGGGCTCGACTGCGTGGAGCACGGCTACGAGCTCACCCCCGAGGTGACCGCGCTGATGGCGGAGTCGGGCACGGCGCTCGTGCCGACCCTCGTCGTGACGCGGTGCGGCGAGTTCTTCGACGAGCTGGGTGTGCCCCGGTGGATGCAGGAGCGCTCGCTCGGGGCGGGGGAGCGGCACGTCCAGTCCTACCGGATGGCGCTGGACGCAGGCGTCGAGGTGCTGGTGGGCAGCGACATGCCCCCGTTCTGGTTGTTCGAGGGCACCTCGGCGATCGTGCGCGAGATGGAGCACATGAGCTCGTTCGGTCTCGGCCCGGTCGCGACGCTGCAGGCCGGGACGATCGGCCCCGCCCGCTGGCTCGGCGCCGGCGACCGGACCGGCAGCATCGAGGTGGGCAAGCAGGCCGACCTCGTCGCCATGGACCGCGATCCGCTCCGCGACACCGCGCACTTGCGCGGCATCCGCTGGGTCATGAAGCACGGCGAGATCGTGCGCGACGACCGGCGGGCGGTGGCGGCGTGACCGCGAGCGTGGCCGAGGAGGCGGTGCTGACCGGGATCCGCGACATGTACGCCGCGTTCCTCGACGGCGACCGCGCCCGCTTCGACCGTCATCTCGATCCGACGACCACCACGTGGGAGACCCACCTGCCGCGGCTGCTCGACCGGGCCGAGCTCGACACCTACCGGGACCGGCGACCTCCGGCGAACTCGACGGTCGCCGAGCTGCGGGTCGAGCCGCAGCGGGTGGACGTGTGGGAGGACGTGGCCGTGGTGCGCTATCTGCTGCTCGTCGCCGCTTCCACCGGTGCCGCCGTGGAGACCACCCGGGTCACCGACGTGCTGCGCCGGCGTGCGGACGGCTGGCGGATCGTGCACCACCACGCCGAGCAGATGACCGAGATCAGCCGGGCCCGGTAGGGCATCGAGCTCAGTGTGGTCGCCGCACGGCTCCTGCCGTCTTGGGGCTGGAGAGGATCAAGGTGGACGACGGTTGGCCGTACTCGGCCAGCCGGTCGACCGTCGCCTCGAAGTCCGCCATCGACGTCGCCGCGACCTTGAGCTCGCAGCACACGTCGCCGGTGATGCGGTGCACCTCGAGGACGTGCGGCGAGTCGGTCAGCTCGTCGAGGTGTTGCAGGACGCACCGGGGCCCGAAACAGCGCATCCGGACGAGCGCGAGCACCGGCCACCCCGTGCCGCGGAGGTCGACGGCCGCGCGGTAGCCGGTGATGACGCCGGCCTCCTCCAAGCGGCGCACGCGTTCGGTCACCGCGGGGGCGGACATGTGCACCCGGCGTCCGAGCTCGCTGAAGGAGATCCGGCAGTCCCGCTGCAACTCGTCGAGGATCGCCCAGTCCGTGCTGTCCACGTGATCGTCGCCACCTCTCGGGGCTCCAGGTCGTTGACCCGATCCACCTTCAGTTCGACAGGTCGATCCGACGATACTGCCGTCGATCGCCCTTTTGTCGAGCCCGGTACCCGACAGAGACTCTCGGCGGACGAGACCGGGAACCGAGGAGACGCCGATGGCTGTTGACTGGTTGCTGACCGGCGGATGGGTCGAGACGTTCGATCCGGGCGCCCCCGGCGGCACCGCGCTGGCGATCGAGGGCGGGCGCGTCGCCGCCGTCGGGTCCGACGCGGAGCTCGCTGCGCTGGCCGGGCCCGCGACCCGACGCACGGAGCTCGCCGGTGCCACCGTCTGGCCGGGGTTCATCGACACCCACATCCACCTCGAGAAGGTGTCACACGAGCTGACGATGCTCCGGCTGGAGGCGGCCCGGTCGGTCGCCGGGGTGGTGGGCCTCGTGCACGACCGGGCCCGAAGCGCCCCCGAGCACGTCTGGATCCGGTGCTTCGCCGACACCGCCGCGTGGCACGAGCGCAACCTCGCCGAGGGTCGGCTGCCCACGGGGGAGGAGCTCGACGCGGTGTCCCCGCGCACCCCGGTCTACCTCTACCGGCGCCCCGACCACGCGGTCATCAACACCGCCGGCGCCCGCCGCATGGCCGACCTCCTGGCAGGTCTCGCGAGCGAGTCCTACGACCCCGCCACCGGTTTCCTGCACGGACCGGCCGTCCGGGTGGTCAACGACGCGATCTACACGCAGAGCATGGCCGACGACGAGCACCGCCTGTCCATCCTCGCCGACGCCTGCCGCACGCTGCTCCGGATGGGCATCACCGCGGTCGCGGATCCCGGCCTGGCCGGGGCGTTCGAACCGGCGTGGGCGCTGTACCAGGAGGCCCGACGGCGGGACCTGCTGCCGCAGCGGGTCCGGCTCATGAACCGCTTCGACTGGCGCAAGCCGTTCCAGGTGGAGCTCGACCGGATGCTCGCAGGCAGCGCCTTCCCGGGCGAGGGCGACGAGAGCCTGCGTGCGTGGTCGGTGAAGCTGCTGCTGGACGGGGAGTTCACGAACGCCTGGATGCGCTCGGGGGAGGAGATCGGCCCGACCAGCGCGCACTACACGGGCGAGGAGCTGCGGACGATCCTGACACTGTGCGCCGTGCGCGGCTGGCCGATCTGCATCCACGCCATGGGCGGCGGGGCGATCGGGGAGATCACCGCCGCGGTACGCGACGTGCGGGCGGCCGGAGGGGATATCGCTCCCGGCCAGGTGAGCATCGCGCACGCCTTCCTGATCGACGCCCTCGACGTCGTCGAGTGCGGCCGGCTGGGCATCAAGATCTCGGTGAACCCGCCGCTGGCCTACGTGTACAGCGACGAGATGCGGGCCGCCTGGGGGCCGCTGGCCGCTCGCGCCATGCCGCTGGCCACGATGGCCGCGATGGGCTTCCGCTTCGCCGCCGGCTCGGACACCCACCCGTGCGCACCGCTTCACGGAGCGCTCATGGCGGTCACCCGGCGGGCCTGGGACGGATCCAGCCTCGGTGACCACGAGGTCGTCGCGCCGCGCCAGGCGTTCACCATGTACACCCGCGACGCGGGGGACTACCTGGGTGAACCCGACCTCGGGCACCTGGCCCCGGGAGCCCGCGCGGACTTCGTCGTCTGGCCGCAGGACCCGCTCACGCTGGAGCCGAAGGACTGGCCGGTCCAGGAACCGCTGGCGGTCGCGATCGGCGGCCGCGTCGTCCACCGCTCGACCGCAGGGAGTGCCTTCGATGCCTGATTCCGTCCTGTTGCACGGCTGCTCCGTGGTCGATGCGACCCGCAGCACTGCGCTGACCGGCGCCGCCGTCTGGGTGCAGGAGGAGCGCATCCGCGCCGTGGGCACCGAGGCGGAGGTCCGGGCGGCGCTGGGGGCGCAGGAGCACCAGGCCATCGACCTCGGTGGTCGTTACCTGTCCCCGGGCCTGATCAACATGCACACGCACCTCTCGCTGTCGCTGCCCGGCCCACGGGGGGCGGCGGTGAAGCAGATGAACCCGGCGCAGCTGGTGCTCCACATGGCCGGCGGCGCGGCGGCCACCCTCCGCGCCGGGGTGACGACGATCCGGTGCGTCGGGGAGAAGGAGCACGCCGACTTCGCGCTCCGGCAGGCGATCGAGGCCGGGCACGTGCCCGGCCCGCGGATCTTCACCGCCGGCCGGCCCATCTCGTGCACCGGCGGCCACGGGCACACGTCGTCCGGGGCGCTGGAGTGCGACGGGCCCGTCGGGTTCCGCAGCGGGGTGCGGCAGCAGATACGGGCGGGCGCCGACCTCATCAAGGTCATGATCTCCGGCGGGATCTCAGGGCAGCACGAGACGATCACGACGCGGCAGGTCGCCCGCGACGAGCTCGAGGCCGCGATCACCACGGCACACGAGTGGAACCGGAAGGTGACCGCCCACGCGGGGCCGGCCGGGATCATCGCCGAGGCCGTGGAGCTGGGGCTGGACTGCGTCGAGCACGGCTACGAGCTCACCGACGAGGTCACGGCGCAGATGGCCGCGGCGGGCTGCGCCTACGTGCCCACCCTCGTCGTCACCCGGTGCAAGTCGTTCTTCGACGAGCTGGGCGTCCCGGAGTGGATGCAGCAGCGCTCCCTCGGCGCCGGTCCACGGCACATCGAGAGCTACCGCAGCGCGCTGGCCGCCGGTGTCACGGTGATGCTCGGCTCGGACATGCCACCTTTCTGGCGGTTCGAGGGCACGAGCGCGGCGGTGCGGGAGCTGGAGCACATGGCGGAGAACGGGCTGGACGCGCCCGCGGCCCTGGCCGCCGCCACGCTCGTGCCGGCGACATGGCTGGGTGCGCAGGACGACGTGGGATCGGTCGAGGTCGGGAAGTTCGCCGACCTGGTCGCGACCGCCGGTGATCCGTCCGCCGACGTGTCCACCTACCGGTCGACCTCCTGGGTGATGAAGGGTGGCCGGGTGGTGCGGGATGACACCCGGGTTGCCGGCGCCTGACGGGGATGGGTCAGGGGATCGGCGGGGTCACCGCGAGCAGGTATTCGGCAGGCGCGTCTGTGTCGTTGAGGTACCGGTGCGGGCGCCGGGAGTCGAACGTGAGGCTCTCACCGGTGTCCAGGTCGTACCGCACGCCGTCGACCTCGGCGGCCATCCGCCCGACGACGACCACCGCGCACTCGGTCGACGGGTGGGCCCAGGGCTCCTCGGACGTGCACTGCCCGGGAGCCAGCCGGCCGTGGAGGACCTCCAGGTCCGATCGGCCGGGCGTGAGCCGTTCGTAGGACATCAGGCCGACCCCGGCCGAGAGTAGCGGGCGGCGACCCGGACGGCTGTGGTGCACGTCCGCCGGCGGGGACTCCGCGAACAGGGTGGGCAGGTCCGCGCCGAGCACCGCGGCCAGCTTGCGGATCGTGCTGAGGCTGGGGTCGGTGGCGCCGCGTTCCACCTGGCTGAGCAAGGCGGCCGACAGCCCGGTGGCCTCGGCGAGCTGGCGCAGGGACAGCCCGCGTTGCTTGCGCAGTGTCCGAACTTGCTCGTTGAGCACGCTGATCCCCCCGGCAGACCTGTCTCGGCCTCTGTTACAAGCTGTTCATTGACTCTATCTTTTTGTACAGTCACACTATACGCGCTGGTTGGTCAGCTCCCCTCCTGCGCAAGGATGCCCATGCCGAACAGTTCCCGAGTCGCCGTTCGACCGGCTCTCCTCCGCTACGGCATCGCGTTCGCGGCCGCTGCGCTGCTCGCCAGTGGCTGCACCGCAGGTGCCGGAGGTGGCGGAGGTGGGGGTGACGCCGGGGGAACGTTGCTGGTGAACACCTCGTTCGTCTACTCGACCCTCGACCCGGGGCAGGTCTACGAGCAGACCGGCTACCTGGCCATCCACTCGCTCTACGACTCGCTCATGACCTTCGAGGGTGGGGACGTCAGCGAGCCGGTGCCTGACCTCGCCGAGTCCTACGAGGCCTCCGACGACGGGACGACCTACACATTCACGCTCCGCGACGGCGCGGTCTTCTCGGACGGCTCTCCGGTGACCTCCGAGGAGGTCCTGTTCTCCCTCAGTCGCATGCAGAACCTCAAGGCGAGCGGCGCGAACTTCTTCGCGGGGCTCTCCTTCTCGGCGCCCGACGACCGCACGGTCGTCGTCACGTCCGACCGCCCCACCGCGGAGGTGCCGGCCCTCATGGCGATGCCGGTCTCCAGCGTCCTCAACTCCGAGGTGGCCCGGGCCAATGGGGCCACCGACGCCGCGGACGCCGCCGCGTCCGACACCGCCCAGTCCTTCCTCGACGGCACCTCCGTCGGCAGCGGGCCGTACGTGCTCGAGCGCAACGACCCCGGCAACGAGATCGTCCTGACCGCCAACGAGGCCTACCAGGGCGAGGCGCCCGGCTATGCGCGGGTCGTGATCCGCAACGCGGACGCGCAGAACCAGCAGCTGTCGATCAGCCGTTCCGCCGGTGCCGAGATCGCGATCGACGTGGCGGGCAGCCTGCTGGAGGGGTTGCCGGAGACGGTGCGCGTCTCCCAGGTCAAGGACACCCTGTACATGCTCTACATGAACACCGACCCCGCGGTGTCCCCGGCGACGGCGAACCCCGACTGGGTGGCGGCCCTGCGCCGGTCGCTCGACTACGAGGGCCTGGCCGCGCAGTTCGGCCAGGGCGGCGGGCGGGTCGGCGGCTTCATCGCCGACGCCTACCCGGGCGCTCTCCCGGTGGAGGAGGGGCCAGTGCGGGACCTGGATGCCGCGAAGGCGAGCCTCGCCGCGTCCGGCGTGGGGGACACCCCGGTGCGCTTCATCTACCCGGCCATCACCTACCGCGGCGTCGACCTGGGCACCGTCGCGACCAAGGTGCAGGGCGACGCGGCGGAGGCCGGCATCCGGCTCGAGCTCACCCCGCTGGCCATGCCGGCCTTCCTCGAGGAGCAGCGCGGCGGCAACGTCGTGTTGGGGTTCACGCCACACGCGCTGTCCTACCCGCGGCCGGAGTCGCTGGTGCGGCAGCTGAGTCCGGGCGGCGTCAACGCCCAACGGGTCCGGTGGAGCAGCGGGCCCGCCGCCGAGGAGGTCACCGGCCTCGCGGACGAGGCGCTCGCCGCGGTCGATGCCGATGCGCTCGAGCAGGCACTCGCGGAATGGCAGCACGCGATGGCGGCCGGCTCTCCGTACGTGCCGTTCGCCCAGAACTCGGGCACCGTGGTGTCGACCGCGGACGTCGTCGGCGCCGACTACACGCCCGCCGGCTGGATCGTGGACCTCGCCGCCGTGAAGCCGGGACCGGTATGACGGCACCCGTCACCAGCCGCTCCGGACACGGGTTCCTCCGGTACCTGGTCCGCAGGCTCGCGATCACCCTCGGACTGCTGCTGGGCACCACGGTGATCGGCTTCGGCCTGGTGCAGCTCGCGCCGGGCGACCCGGTCGCGGCCAACCTCTCGGACGCGGCGCTGGGCAACCCGGAACTGGTCGCGGCGTTCGAGGAGAGGTGGGGCCTCGACCAACCCCTGCCCCTGCAGTACCTGACCTACGTGGGCAACCTCGTGCAGGGCGACCTGGGCGTGTCCCAGCAGACCGGACGGCCGATCCTCGACGAGCTGCTCGACTACGTGCCCGCCACGATGGAGCTGGCCCTGCCCACCCTGGTCCTCTCGCTGGTCATCAGCATCGGCCTCGGGCTGCTCGCGGCCGTTCGGCACGGCCGAGCCGCCGACCAGGCGATTCGGGTCTTCTCCCTGACCGGCCTGTCGACGCCGCCGTTCTGGCTGGCCCTGCTGGTCCTGTACCTGTTCTTCTACGTCCTCGGGCTCTCGCCCAGCGGCGGCCGACTGAGCCCTCGGTACAGCCCACCCGAGCACGTCACCGGCATCTACACCCTCGATGCGCTGCTCCAGGGCGACCTGATGCTTGCCTGGGACGCCGCGCAGCACGCCGCGCTGCCGATCCTCGTCCTCACGCTCGTCACGGTCGCTACGCTGACCCGGTTCGTGCGCTCCGCGCTGCTCGAGGTCCTCCGCAAGGACTACATCCTCGCCGCCCGCGCCAAGGGCATGCCCGGCCGCGTCGTGCTGGGCAAGCACCTGCTCCGGGCGGGCCTGCTGCCGATCCTGACCATCGCCGGCCTGACGTTCGCGTCGTTGCTGGCGGGCACGGTGCTCGTCGAGAGCATCTTCTCGTGGCCGGGCCTCGGGCAGTACGCCTACGAGAGCGCCACCGCGCTGGACCGCTCCGCGATCCTCGGCGCCAGCCTGTTCATCGCGGCCGTCTACCTGGGGGTCAACCTCGTCGTCGACCTGCTGTACGGGCTCGCCGACCCGAGGGTGCGGTTGACGTGACAGTTGACACGACGGTGCTGTCGACCGCGGCGCCCAGGCGGCGCTGGTGGTCCGCCCGCACCGAGGCCGGGCGCGTCTGGCGCCAGCCCGTGGTCATCGGCGCGATCGCGGTCGCCGGGCTGTGGTTGCTCGTCGCCCTCGCCGCCCCGCTGCTCGCGCCCTACGACCCGCTGCACCAGACGCCCGACGTGTACGCCCCACCGGGCCGCGCACACCTCCTGGGCACCGACGAGCTGGGCCGCGACGTCCTGAGCCGGGTGATCCACGGCGCGCGGTTGTCCATCCCGCTGGCGCTCACGATCGTCGCGTGCGCCCTGACCGTCGGCGGCCTCCTCGGCCTGGTGGCCGGCTACGTGCGCGGCATCGTCGGTGAGTCGATCATGCGTCTGACCGACCTGTTCTTCGCCTTCCCCCAGGTCATCCTGGCGATGGCGGTGGCCGCGGCCTTCGGGCCGAGCACCACGAACGCCGTCGTGGCGCTGGTCGTCGTCTCGTGGCCGATCTACGCCCGCGTGATCCGGGGCGCCGTGCTGTCGATCCGCGGCGAGGACTACCTCAACGCCTCCCGAATGCTCGGCGTCGGACCGTTCACGGCGCTGCGCCGCGAGGTCGTCCCCAACAGCGTCGGGCCGGCCGTCGTCCTCGCGACCCTGGAGCTCGGCAACGCCATGCTGCTGCTCGCCGCCCTGTCGTTCCTCGGCCTCGGCCCGCGGCCGCCCGCCCCGGAATGGGGCGCCATGATCGCGCTCGGGACCAACGACATCAGCCGCTGGTGGGTGAGCGTCTTCCCGGGTCTCGCGATCCTCACGGTCGTCCTGGCCTGCAACATCCTGGGAGACGCGCTGCGCGATCGGTTCGATCCGCAGGCGCTGGGAGGGCGTTGAGATGGTCGCTGACAAGCGTGCACTGGTGACGATGTCCGGGGTCGGCGTGACGCTCCCCGGGCTTCCCGATCCGGTCGAGGTCCTCGACGACATCTCCCTGGACGTGGACCCGGGCGAGATCGTCGGCATCGCCGGCGAGAGCGGCTCGGGCAAGAGCATGACCGGACGGGCGCTGCTGGGACTCCTGCCGGACGGCGCCCGCGTGCGGGGGTCGATCGTCGTCGAGGGGACCGATCTCACCGCCGCACCCCGCTCGGCATGGGAGCAGGTCAGGGGGCGGGAGATCAGCATGGTGTTCCAGGACGCCACCGCGGCCCTGCACCCCATGCTGACGATCGGCTCGCAGCTCACCGAGCACATGCGCCGGCACCTGGGCCTGGGGCGGCGCGCGGCCCGGGACCGGGCCGTCGAACTGTTGGACCAGGTGCGCATCCCGGACCCCGCCCGCGCGCTGCGTTCCTACCCGCACCAGTTCTCGGGCGGGATGCGCCAGCGCATCGCGATCGCCATCGCGCTCGCGGCCGAACCGAAGCTGCTGATCGCCGACGAGCCGACGACGGCCCTGGACGTCACCGTGCAGGCTGGGATCCTGCAGCTGTTCGACCGGCTGGTGCGGGAGATGGACCTGAGCATCCTGTTCATCACCCACGACCTCGGCGTCCTGGCCGCCCTCGCAGACCGGACCTACATCTTCTACGCCGGCCGTGTCCTGGAGACGGGCCCGACGCAGGACCTGCTGCGGGATGCCCGCCACCCGTACACGCGGGCGCTGCTGCGGGCGCGCCCGGAGCCGGTGGAGGGTTCCGACGAGCCGCCGGTCCTGCAGCCGATCCCGGGGCAGCCGGTCACTGCGTCAACCGCACCGCCGGGCTGCCCGTTCGAGCCCCGCTGCCCGGACCGGGACGGCGACTGCAGCGTGCAGCGGCCGCAGCTGGTGCCGGTGCCGCCGCGGGGCGACAGGGAGACCGCGGCCGGACACACCGCGGCATGCCTCGTGCACGCCCCCGCCCGGCCACGAGCCGTGGAGAGTGCGCGATGACTCTCCAGATCCAGGACATGGTCGTGGAGTACCGCGGGGCGCACGGGCGGATGGTGCGGGCGGTGAACGGGGTGAGCCTCGACGTGGCGCCCGGACAGGTCATCGGGCTCGTGGGTGAGTCCGGGTGCGGCAAGACCTCGCTCGCCCGGGTCGCCGCGGGACTCCTGCGCCCGGCGTCCGGGACCGTGCTGCTGGACGGAGTCCCGGTGGCGCCGCTGAGCTGGCGGCGGCGGGCGAGCCGGGAGCTGGGCCTGCAGATGGTGTTCCAGAACCCGTACTCGTCGCTGAACCCGCGGCGGCGGATCGTCAGTCAGCTCATGGACGGGTGCCCGGCCGAGCTCGCCGGCGAGCAGCGGCGCGACTTCGCCGTGCACCAGCTCGAGCGAGTCGGCCTCTCCACGGACGTTGTGGCGCGCTACCCGCACCAGTTCTCCGGGGGACAGCTGCAGCGGATCGCCATCGCCCGGGCCCTGGTGGCCCGGCCCTCGGTGCTGATCGCCGACGAGCCGGTGACCGCGCTCGACGCCTCCTCGCAGGTGCACGTGGTCACCCTGCTCGCCGACCTGGTCCGCGACTCCGGCATGGGAATGCTGTTCATCTCCCACGACCTGGCCCTGGTCCGGCACATCGCGGACACCACGGCGGTCATGTACTTCGGCAAGCTCGCGGAGGTGGCGCCCAGCGCCCGCCTGTGGGAGCGGCCGGCCCACCCCTACACCCGGTCCCTCATGGCCGCCGTGCCACGGGTGGCGGCCGGGGCGGGACTGCCGGAGGCGCTGCCCGGCGAGGTGCCCGACCCGGCACGCCCCCCGCAGGGGTGCACCTTCCGGCCGCGGTGCACCCACGCCGCTGAGATCTGCACGAAGACCCCGGCTCTGGTGCCGCACGACGGCGGATTGGCGGCGTGCTGGCTCGCCGGCGAGCCGTCGATCCCCGTCCGCTCCTGACACCTCGCCTGCGCACCCCAGCACTTGGAGAGCACATGGATCCAGATGTCCCGTCCGAGGACATGCAGCTGTACGACCTGCGCGTGACCGTCGACCGCATCGAGGGTCGGTCCGTCTGCGGACTGCAGGTGGGCGATCACATCGACATCGTCCGGTCGAACGAGATGCGGCTGCCCGAGGGCAAGCACTTCTGCATGTACGCCTTCGCCGCCGCCCTGCCGTTGCTGCCGGCCAAGCAGCGCGACCTGCCGCCGTGCGACTGGCTGACGAAGGACTCCTACGTCGCCTGCCCCGACCCCGAGGAGCGAGTCATCATGCGGATCGACCGGACCGGCGTCGCGCGGCTGAACTCCGGGGACCTCACGTGAGAGACGCTCCCGAGGGCGCCTGGCCGCGCACCGACCGCGTCGAGATCGGGATCGGCCTGCAGAGCGACAAGCCCGCCGGCGAGTACGCCCGCCTGGCCCGGCTGGCCGAGCAGAGCGAGATCGATGTGATCAGCGTCTTCTCCGACCTGATGTTCCAGCCGCCGCTGTTCGCCCTGCTCGAGATGGCCGCGGCCACCGATCGCGTCAGGCTCGGCGCCGCCTGCTGGAACCCCTACTCCATGCACCCCTACGAGATCGCCGGCCAGGTCGCGGCCCTGGACCTCGCCTCCCACGGGCGGGCCTACCTGGGGCTCGCCCGCGGGACGTGGCTGCACAGCGTCGGCCTCGACCAGCCCGCGCCGGTGAGCCACCTGCGCGAAGCGGTGGGCTACGTCCGCGACCTCCTGGCGGGGAACACCGCAGGCGTTGAGGGCGCGGTGTTCCGGCGGGACCGCGGTGTGTCGCTGCGCTTCCCCGTGCAGCGGTCCCGGGTGCCGCTCCTGCTCGGGGTGTGGGGGCCGAGGGCGTGCGCGCTCGCCGGCACCGTCGCCGACGAGGTGAAGGTCGGCGGAAGCGCCAACCCCGAGCTCGTAGCGGTCATGCGCGAGCGCCTCGCACCCGGGGAACGGGAAGCGGGGCGTGCGGCGGGGAGCACGAGGCTCGTGCTCGGCGCCGTCACCGTCGTGGACGAGGACGGAGAACGTGCTCGGCGCAGGGCCCGCGCCGAGGTCGCGATGTACCTGGCCGTCGTGGCGCAGCTGGACCCGACCGTGGAGCTGCCTCACGGCCTCCTGGAGAAGGTGCAGGAGCGGGTCGCCGCGGGCGACCACCCCGGCGCCGGCGCGCTGATCCCCGACGACCTCCTCGACCGGTTCGCCTTCTCCGGAACCCCGGAGCAGGTGGCCGCGCAGGCGCAACGGCTGATCGACGCGGGAACGGACCGGATCGAGTTCGGCACGCCGCACGGCCTGCGGGACGACACCGGGATCGCGTTGATCGGTCAGCGGGTCGTCCCGCTGCTCGACCGGCGGCGAGGCCGCGACGTCCCACCGGACGAGGACCTGTTGGTGGTCGGGGGAAGGCGGAACGTGAGCGGGCATGCGAGCTCACCACCAGGCACGGCAGCTCCGCGAACGCGGCCGATGAGCCTCAGCGAGGAGGAGTTGTGAGCACGTTCGACGTCGTCGTCGCGCCGGGGGTGCTGGGCGACCGAACCACGGCAGAGGAGATCTTCGCCCGCGCGCTCGCGCGCCGGGGGGAGCGGGGGTCCCTGACCTTCCCCGAGGACGAGCCCGCGCTGGCGCGCGAGCTCGCGCAGCGTGCGCCGCACGGGCTGTTCGGCTACCTGCCGGCAGGCCCCGCGGACCTCGCCGAGAAGGGCCTGCAGGGGGCGGTGATCCGGATCGACCCGGAGGAGCGGCCCGCCGACCGGTCCGGCTGCGTGCGGGAGCACATCCGGGGTCGCGGCATCGACGGGTTGCGCTTCGCGGTGGACGTCTGGCACTTCCGGCGCCGCCCGGCCCTGCGGGTCGCCTACGGCGCGGATCCCGACCAGTACGCCGATCTTCGCCTGCCCGCGTCACCCGGCGCCGGCCGGCACCCGGTGGCCGTGCTGGTGCACGGCGGCTACTGGCGTTCCCGGTGGGAGTCCGACCTCATGGAACCCCTCGCGGCCGACCTGAACGCCCGCGGCTACGCGACCTGGAACCTCGAGTACCGGCGTCCTGACGACCACGGCTGGGCCGCCACGGTCGAGGACGTCGCCGCCGGCTTCGCCGCGCTGGCCGGCCCCGAGGTGGCCGCTGACCTCGACCTCGACCGGGTCGTGCTGCTCGGCCACTCGGCGGGTGGGCAGCTGGTGGTGCGCCTGGCCGCGGATCTCGCGAACGACCGGTCAGCCGCCGTCGGCCCCGCGCTCACTGTGTCCCTCGCCGGGGTGCTCGACCTCGACGTCGCCGATCGACGCTGGCTCGGGGAGGGCGCGGTGTCCGCGGCGCTGGGCGGGCGCCGCACACAGCTGCCTGACGTCTACCGCCGATCGTCGCCGATCGCCCGTCTCCCCATCGGGTCGCCGATCGCGGTCGTGTGCGGGGTCCAGG
This sequence comes from Pseudonocardia sp. MH-G8, assembly GCF_002262885.1. GTDB lineage: Bacteria > Actinomycetota > Actinomycetes > Mycobacteriales > Pseudonocardiaceae > Pseudonocardia. Next base: position 14,968 of record NZ_NKYF01000029.1, read on the forward strand.
ACAACCTCGACCTGCTGGACCTCAGCCGCACCTATGCGGCTGCGGCGAGGGCGGCGGGGGACGAGGTGACGGTGCTCGAGGACCGCGGGGACCACTTCTCCGTCATCGACCCGGACAGCCCGATCTGGAGCAGGACCGCGGCGCTGGTCGAGTCCCGGCTGCTCTGCGAAGGAACGAACTCGCCGCCGGTTCCGTGACGCGGGTCAGCGCTTCTGCACACCGACGCCGTCGAGCAGGTCGCGCAGGACCGCGAGCCCGTCGTGGACCTCGGTGAACGAGGAGGACAGGGGAGCGGGGCCGATCCGGATGGCGTCCGGCTCGCGGTAGTCGGGGAGGACGCCGCGCGCCCAGAGGGCGTCGACGACCGCGCGGAAGCCGGGGCGCCGGATCGTGAGGTGTCCCCCGCGGTGGTGCCCTTCACGGGGCGAGAGCACGTCGACGCCGTGCGGGGCCAGCCAGGCGTCGACGAGTTCCAGCGCGAACCCGGTGAGCGCCACCGACTTCGCGCGCACCGCGGCGATCCCGGCGTCTTCCAGCAGGTCCAGCGCGGCCAGTAGGGGGACGGCCGCGAGGATCGGGGGAGTGCCGCTGACGACGTGCCGGATCCCCCCGGCGGGCAGGTAGCCGGGACCCATGGTGAACGGGTCGTGCCGGCCCATCCACCCCTGGATCGGCTGGCGCAGGACGGTCTGCAGGTCGCGGCGGACGAACCCGAACGCGGGCGAGCCTGGGCCCCCGTTCAGGAACTTGTAGGTGCAGCCCGCGGCCAGGTCGACCCTCCACGCGTCGAGGGCCAGCTCGACCGAGCCCGCGGAGTGGCAGAGGTCGAGCAGGACGTAGGCGCCCGCGTCGTGCGCCGCCGCGACGATCGCCGGGGCGTCGGCGAGCCATCCGGAGCGGTAGGAGATGTGGGACAGCAGCACCAGCGCCGTGTCCGGACCGGTCGTGTTCCGGACCTGCTCGGGGGTGACACCGCCGGCGAGGCTCGTCTCGATCCAGCGCACGCTGCCGCCCCGCTCGGCGGCGATCCCCTCGACGACGTACCGGTCGGTGGGGAAGTCCTCGGCGCAGGCGACGATCACACTCCGCGCCGGGTCGGCGGCCGCGGCGGCGTCGACCGCGGCGCGGGCGAGCTTGTAGAGGACAACGGTGGTGGAGTCGGCGAGCACCGTCTGACCGGGACCGGCGCCGAGGGCGGTGGCGGCGATGCGGTCCCCGACGCGTTCCGGCCACCCCATCCAGGGCCCGTCCGGGCCGTCCTCGGTCCACCCGCGGATCAAGCGCGTCCCCCACGCCTCGCGGACGAACTCCTCGAGCCGAGTGGCCGTGCTCGCGACCGGGCGGCCGAGCGAGTTGCCGTCCAGGTAGGCGACGACGCCGGGGGCAGGGAGGAACCGGGCCCGCAGGGGCGCGAGCGGGTCGGCGGCGTCGAGCGCCGCGGCGCGTTCGGCCCACGTGCCGGTTCCGGTGGCGGCGGTCATGCCTGGATCTCCGTCCGGACGGCGATCAGTTCGGGGAAGAATGTCAGGTCCAGCGCTTTCCGCAGGAATGCGACCCCGCTGGAGCCGCCTGTGCCGCGCGCGCCCCCGATCGTGCGCTCCACGGTCTTGAGGTGGCGGAAGCGCCACAGCTGGAAGTTCTCCTCCAGGTCGACCAGCTCCTCGCAGGCCTCGTAGGCCCCCCAGTGCTCGCGGGAGTGCTCGTAGATGCGACGGAACACCGGCACCAGCTCGGGGGTGAAGGCGTAGGGCTGTGACACGTCGCGGCGCAGGACCGACTCTGGCACCGCGTGCCCGTGCCGGTGCAGGTGGTGCAGGAACTCGTCGTAGACGGTCGGCTGGGTGAGCAGCGTGCGCAGCATCGCCTGGGCGCGCTCGTCGTGGGCGAACACGTCGAGCATCTCGGCGTTCTTGTTGCCGAGCACGAACTCGACAGCCCGGTACTGGTAGGACTGGAAACCTGAGGAGGTGCCGAGGAAGCGGCGGAACTCGGCGTACTCCGACGGGGTCAGCGTCGCCAGGACCGACCACTGCTCGGTGAGCTGGTGCTGGATGTGCTTGACCCGGGCCAGCCCCTTGAGCGCGGGGCGCAGCTCGTCGGCGCGCAGCCGGTCGCGTACTGCTCGCAGTTCGTGCAGCACCAGCTTGAACCACAGCTCCGAGGCCTGGTGCTGCACGATGAACAGCAGCTCGTCGTGGTGCACCGGCCGGCTCACCGGGTGCTGGGTCGACAACAGCTCGTCCAGGTGCAGGTAGGCGCTGTAGGAGAGGTTCACCCGCTCCCCGGTGTCTCCGAGCTCCCGGACCACACCCTCCTCGATCGGGCGGACGCTCATGGGCACCTCCGTCGACGTTGCTTCGCAGTCTCATCATCACGCGGTGCAGGCCGCCGGCGGAATGTCGAACGGACGGCGCATCGCTTCATCTGCCATGAGCGCGGCAGCAGATGCTCATGCCAACCTTCCGATCTGAAGGTGAACGAGGCTCCTGCTGGTGAGGCGGATATCCGCCCGGATTTCGCCGAGGCGTTCGGAGCGGCGAGTGCAAGCTGCTCCGCAGCTGGACCGGCCTGATCATCAGCTCGACGCAACGCTGATGTGCATGGCTGGGCGCCCGCCCACGTCGCAGGAGTTTCTGCGGTTCCTCGAGCAGGTCGCCACAATCGCAGACCATGGCTGAGTCGCTGATCGGGCTACCGGGCCGAATGTGTCCGCCAGGACGGCGGTCGCGCACCGTCGAGGACCTCGAGCTGGTCACCGCCTCCTGCGCTGAACTCGGGGCGCTTCAGTGCTGCCACAGGCTGATCGCGCGCCGTCCGCAGAGCGCGACTCACGGGCAGGTCAACCCGGACTGCGGTCAGCTTTCGCGAAGCAGAGCGCCGAGCTGTTGCGCGGCCCCCCGAACGGCGCTGCCCAATGCCGTCTCGTCAGTGACCTGGAACACCGAGACGCCGATGCTCGCCAAGGAGCCTGCGCGCCGGCCCGGCACGACGGCCGAGATGCCGTGGACGGCGGGGATGACCTCTCCGAAGCTGTGCGCGAATCCGCGCTCGCGCGCCAGTCCCACCTCGGGGCGCTCGCCGGTTCGGTGTGGGAGCGCGGCCAGCATCGCCAGACCGGCCGAGCCCTGGTCGATCGAGTCGAGCTGTCCGGTCCTGAAGGTCACGTGTACTGCCGCGTTCTGCGGTTGTACGACCAGTAGCGACCGGACATGTGTGTCTGTCTCCTGGACGACGAGATGGGCCGTTGCCCCGACCGCATCGGCGAGCTCCTCGAGTACGGGCGCGGCCAGCGCTCGGAGGTCGCGTTCAACCGGCGCCGCCAGCGTCACCAGGCCGGATCCGGGGAGGAACCGCTTGAGCTTGTCGCGCCGGCAGAGGTGGTGTGCCTCCAGGGTGCGTAGCAGCCGGTGAGCGACCGTCCGGTGGACGTCGATGCCGGCGGCCACCTCCGTCACCGACAGACCGTCGGGACGCTCGGCGAGGAGCTCTAGTACACGCAGTCCGAGGTGCAGCGTCTTCGACATTGCGCGATCCAGCTCCACGGCGGGTCGAAGCGCCGCTCGCTGCCCGTCGTCGCGAACGTCCAGATCTGGATCCACGGCACTCCCTTGACGGCTCGGGTGAGCCCTACGTACGGTCCGGCAAGCAATTCGCACGGTGTGTGCGATATTAGCACGCCGCTCGGATCGAGGTTGCACGAGGAGGTGCGGGGGATGGCGGTCCCGGTGGACGCGGTGGTGGAGATCCATCAGCTGTACGGGCACCAGGCACATCGGATCGACAGCGGCGACGCCGAGGGCTGGGCGGCGACCTTCACCCCCGATGGTGTCTTCAGCTCACCCACCTATCCCGGCCGCGTGGTCGGAACGTCCCAGCTGATCGCGTTCGCCGAGCGGTTCACCGCGGACGCGCTCGCGGCGGGCGAGGTGCGCCGCCACGTCGTGAGCACCCTCGCCGTGGACGCGCCCGAGCCCGGCCGGACGGACGGTCGGGGGTCCGACGAGCTGGATGTCCGGGCCTACCTGCAGGTCGTGGCCACGCCTCGCGGCGGCGTGCCACGCCTCGTCCGGCTGGCGACGCTCCTCGACCGGGTGGTACGGCACGAGGGTGGCTGGCGCGTGCGGGCCCGCACCGTGCAGCGCGACGACGCCGTGCAGCAGGAGAACCCATCCCGAGGAGTGCAGCAGTGACGACGATCCTGGAACGCGCGGAGAACCCGGGCCGTGTGCAGGGCGAGGCGATGGCCGTCCAGCATCCCGAGTTGGCGGGCAAGGTCGCGGTCGTGACCGGCGCGTGCCGGGGCATCGGGGCGCGTTTCGCCGCGGGTCTGGCCGTGCGGGGAGTGCACGTCATCGGTGCGGACATCGACGAGACGCGGATGACGGCCATGGCGTCCGCGCTCGCGGCCGAGGTCAGCACGGCGGCGGGCTCGGTCGCTCGGGGTTCGGTGATGGGCGCTCGCGTCGACGTCCGCGACGCCGGCGAGCAGGAGTCGCTCGCCCGGCTGGCCGTCGAGCGCTTCGGTCGTCTCGACTTCTGGGTGAACAACGCGGGCATCTTCCCCGAGGCGCCCGTCATCGACATTCCCGCGGAGCAGATCTCGGCGACCCTCGCCGTGAACGTGGAGGGGGTGCTGTTCGGCGCGCAGGCGGCCGCACGGCAGATGCGGGCAGGTGGGGTCATCGTCAACATGGCCTCGGTCGCGGCCGTGCGGGTCCGGCGCGGTCGCGCGGCCTACTGCAGCTCGAAGGCCGCGGTGCAGCACCTCACCGAATGCCTCGCGGTCGAGCTGGGTGATGCCGGCATCCGGGTCAACGCGATCGCGCCGGGATTCGTCGACACGGAGATGACCCGGTGGGTGCAGGACGACCCGGCCGCCCTGCAGAAGGCGCTGGACACCGTGCCGCTGCACCGGCTCGGGTCGCCGGAAGAGATCGTCGGACCGTTGCTGTTCCTGCTGTCCGACAGCGCTCGCTACGTCACCGGTCACACGCTGGCCGTCGACGGCGGATCGAGGCACGTGTGAGCGGCCCCCAGGTGGAGTACGACGTCGTCGTGCTGGGCGGTGGCGGGGCTGGCCTCGCGGCCGCGGTCTCCGCCGCGGAGACCGGGGCCTCCGTGATCCTCTTCGAGTCCGAGGGCGAGCTCGGCGGATCCACGCAGCTCTCGGCCGGGCTGTTCACCGCGGCCGGCACCAGCGTGCAGCGCGAGCTGGGGATCGCGGACACGGCGGAGCGGTTCTTCCAGCACTACATGGACCTCAACCACTGGATGCTCAAGCCCGGGCTCATCCAGACGTTCTGCCGCCATGCCGCCCCGACGCTGGAGTGGCTGATCGGACTCGGTGTGGAGGTCCCGGCACGGATCTCCGGCAATGCCCACATGCCGGGGCTGTGCCAGGCCGGGGTCGAGGACGTGTGGCGCGGTCATGTGCCGAAGGACCAGGGTTACGGGCTGGTCCAGGTCCTGGACCGGGCCCGCCGCGGCCACGGCGTGGACGCCGTGCTGCACACCCGCGTCCAGGAGCTCCTGCACGACGACGGCCGCGTGGTCGGGGTCATTGCCGACGACGTCGAGGTGCGGGCGGGGGCGGTGGTCGTGGCCACCGGCGGGCTGGCGCAGGACCGTGAGCTCGTCGAGCGGCACTACCCGACCGCGCTCCGGGCCGGCGGATCCCTGTTCGTCGTGGCGGCCCCGGGAAGCCGGGGAGACCATCTGCGGCTCGGTGACCAGGTGGGGTCGGGGATCGTCGGGCAGGACTGGGGGCTGATGCTGCCCACCGCGTCCTTCGTGCGCTTCCACCACTGGCAGGCGGGCTTCCCTCCGCCGTCGCGGCTCTACATCGACCGGTCGGGTCGCCGGTTCATGGACGAGGACGCCTCCTACGCGGTCTCCACGGGGATCATCGATGCGCACGGTGGCAAGTGCTGGGCCGTGTTCGACGAACGGGCCCGTCTCGCCCTGCCTCCCGGCTACGCCGACTGGTCCGCCGAGAACGTCGCAGCCGAGGCCGACGCGGGCCGCGTCGTCCGCGCGGCGACTCTCGACGAGCTCGCGTCCCTTTGCGGCGTTCCGGCGGGGCACCTGCGCCGGACCGTCGACCGCTGGAACGCCCAGTTGCCGAACGGGGTCGACGAGGACTTCCTCCGGCACAACACCCTCGCCGCGAAGGGCGGCAAGAGCAGCCTCAGCCCGATCGCCGAGGCGCCCTACTACGCGGTCCGGGTGCTACCCGCGGAGCTGGTGTGCACCCATGCCGGGTTGGAGATCAACGAGGCTGCCGCGGTGCTCGACGAGAGCGGTACACCCGTCCCCGGCCTGTACGCGGCGGGCGAGGCCGGCGGCGGCGTCCTGGGGCTGCGCTACGTCGGCGGTGGGAACGCCGTCGCCAACGCCCTGACCATGGGCCGAATCGCGGGCAGGAACGCCGCACAGCGGACCGGCGCACGCGCGGGCGCCGGCACGACCACGTAGTCCGCGCGGTCCACCCCGTTCAGCACGGTACTCAACGAGGAGAACGTCATGGCAGAGGCGAGCACGTCGCCGCCAGGGACCGCTTCCGGATCCGTCGGACAACCCGTCCGGCGCCAATCCCAGGCGCGGGTCATCCGTGCGGCGATCATCGGAACGGTCGTCGAGTACTACGACTTCGGCATCTACGGCTACATGGCGACGTTCGTCGCCGCGCTCTTCTTCGTCTCGGAAGATCCGACCGCCGCGCTGCTCGGGACCTTCGCCGCCTTCGCGGTGGCGTTCTTCCTCCGGGTGCCCGGCGGCATCATCTTCGGGCACATCGGGGACCGGTACGGCCGGAAGAAGGCCCTGTCGTGGACCATCCTGCTGATGGCGGTGGCCACCGCCGGGATCGGGTTGCTGCCCTCGTACTTCACCCTCGGTGTGTGGGCCACCGTGGGGTTGGTGCTGTGCCGCTGCCTGCAGGGCTTCGCCGCCGGCGGTGAGCTGGGTGGCGCGAACGCCTTCGTGACCGAGTCGGCCCCCGTCCGCTGGCGCGCGACGCAGACCTCGATGGTGAACTCCGGCACGTACTTCGGTTCCCTGGCCGCTTCCCTGGTCGCGCTCGGGGCCACCTCGGTGCTGACCGAGGAGCAGCTGCTCGAGTGGGCGTGGCGCATCCCCTTCCTGCTGAGCCTGCCGATCGGCCTCGTCGGGCTCTGGATCCGCACCCGGTTGGAGGACACCCCCCAGTTCCAGGAGCTGGAGAAGCAGGGGGAGGTCAAGAAGGTCCCGATCAAGGACCTGCTGACGACCAACGGCGGCGCGGTCTTGAAGATCATCGGCCTCGGACCTCTCATCACGGGCGGGTACTACATCGCCACCGTCTACGCCGCCACCTACCTGCAGACCACCGCGGGTCATTCCTCCCAGGTGGCCTTCATCTCCACGTCGATCGCGCTGATCGCCGGGGCGGTGGCCCTCCCGCTCTCCGGGGTCCTCGCGGACCGGATCGGGCGCAAGCCCGTCTTCTTCATCGGCAGCACCGCGGCCGTCGTCCTCGGCGTACCGATGTTCATGCTCATGTCCGCGGGCCCGGCCTGGCAGGCCGTCCTCGGCCAGACGGTGCTGTTCGTCTGCGTCTCGGTCGTGAACGGGACGTCCTACGTGGCCTACGCCGAGATGCTGAGCGCCTCCACCCGCTACAGCGGGCTCGCGCTCGGCAACAACGTCACGAACACGTTCGTCGGGGGCACCGCGCCGTTCATCGCGACCTGGCTGATCGGCATGACGGGCCAGCCGCTGGCCCCCGCGGGCTTCTTCGTGTTCTGCGCCCTGATCACGCTGATCACCACGTTCTTCATCGCCGAGACTCGCGGCACAGCGCTGCGGATCGACTAGGAGGGGCCGTGACAGAGGAGTTCGCCGGGCGGAGCGTCGTCGTAACGGGGGCGTCCAGCGGGATGGGACGCGCCGAAGCCCTCGCCCTGGGAAGGGCGGGTGCGAAGGTCTGGGTGACCGACGTCGCCGCCACCGCCGGGGAGGCGCTGATCGAGGAGATCCGGGCGACCGGGGCACCGGCGCGGTTCGTCCCGGTGGACGTGACCGACCCGCAGGCCTGGGCCCGTCTTGCCGCCTGCATCGAGGAGGAGGACGGCCGGCTGGACGGGCTGGTCAACAACGCCGGCGTCAGCCACCGGTTCGGCATCGTCGACACGACCGTCGAGGACTGGCGGCGGGTGGTGGACGTCAACCTGTCGGGTGTCTTCTACGGGATGAAGCTGCTGGCGCCGTTGCTGCAGCGGACCGGCTCCGCGTCGGTGGTCAACGTGTCGTCCACCGCGGGGATGGCCGGGTACTTCGCCGCTGCGTACAGCGCGAGCAAATGGGGGGTCCGAGGGTTGTCCAAGGTGGGAGCCCTGGAGTTCGCCGAGGCGGGCGTCCGGGTGAACTCGATCCATCCGGGCCTCGTGGACACGCCGTTGCTGCGCTCGGGCTCGGAGGCCTTCGTGGACGAGAGCCTGCGCTCGGTGCCCGCAGGACGGGTCGCACAGCCCGGGGAGATCGCCGAGGCCGTGCTGTTCCTGCTTTCCGACCGTGCGCGCTACATCACCGGAACCGAGATCGTCATCGACGGCGGCTTGACCTCCGGCGGGCTCTACCACCGCATCCTCGACGGCTTGCGGGCACACGACGAGGGGTGAGAGACGATGTCACTGGCGGACAAACAGGCCATCACCGAGGTCCTGTACCGCTACGCACGCGCCGTCGACCGGAAGGACTTCGCCGCGGTCGCCGCGTGCTACTTCGACGATGCGAACGACAACCACGGTGCGTACAACGGGGGCATTTCCGGTCTGATCGAGGACATGGAGGCGCGGCACCGCACCATCGACTCGTCCATGCACTACGTCACCAACGTGCTGATCGAGCTGGACGACGACGCCGGCGCCCGCTCCGAGGCCTACTGCCTCTGCTGCTTCCGGTTCCGCCCGGAGGAGGCCTCCGGGCCCGCCGTACTGGCCACGATCAGGTGCCGCTACGTCGACCGGTTCGAGAAGAGGGCGGGCGAGTGGCGGATCGCGGACCGGATCGTCGTCTTCGACGAGTACCGCACCGAACGCGTGGTCGACGAGCTCGACCCGTCGTGGGTACACGCCCGGCGCACCGCCGACGATCCGGTCTACACCGGCCGCCCCTGACGTTCCGAGACTTCCGCGGCTCTTCCCAGGAGGCGAGCATGGCGTACTACCGGCGGTCCGGTGAGATCCCGCCGAAGCGGCACACGCAGCACCGCACGCCCACGGGTGGGCTGTACTACGAGGAGCTGATGGGGGAGGAGGGCTTCTCCTCCGACTCGTCGCTGCTCTACCACCGCGGGATCCCGTCGGCGATCGTGGATGCGACCCCGTGGGAGCCGCCGGACCCGACGACCACGCCGAACCAGCCGCTGATCCCGCGGCACCTCCGGCTGCAGGACCTGTTCCCCGGCGAAGGGTGGGAAGCCGGGGATGCGGTGACGACGCGGCGGCTGGTGCTGGGCAACGCCGACGTGCGGATCTCGTACGTCGTCTGCGGTGCGGCGTCGCCGCTGTACCGCAACGCGATCGGCGACGAGTGCGTCTACGTCGAATCCGGGGCCGCGAACGTGGAGACGGTGTTCGGCGTGCTGCCGGCGCGGCAGGGCGACTACGTGGTGCTGCCGCGGGCGACGACACACCGCTGGGTGCCGGTGGGGGACGAGGCGCTGAGGTTGTACGTGATCGAGGCGAACTCGCACATCGCGCCGCCGAAGCGCTACCTGTCGCGGTACGGGCAGCTCCTGGAGCATGCCCCGTACTGCGAGCGCGACCTCCACGGGCCCGCCGAGCCGCTGCTCGTCGAGGGCACCGACGTCGAGGTGCTGGTGAAGCACCGCGGCCCGGGCGGGGTGTCCGGCACGCGATACGTGTACCCCGCGCACCCGTTCGACGTGGTCGGCTGGGACGGCTGCCTCTACCCGTACACGTTCAACGTGGCCGACTTCGAGCCGATCACGGGTCGGGTGCACCAGCCGCCGCCGGTGCACCAGGTGTTCGAGGCGAACAACTTCGTGGTGTGCAACTTCGTACCGCGGAAGGTCGACTACCACCCGCTGTCGGTGCCCGTGCCGTACTACCACTCCAATGTGGACTCGGACGAGGTGATGTTCTACTGCGGCGGGGACTACGAAGCCCGCAAGGGGTCGGGCATCGGGCAGGGCTCGGTCTCGCTGCACCCGGGCGGGCACCCGCACGGCCCGCAGCCGGGCGCCGTGGAGCGGTCGCTCGGCGCGGAGTTCTTCGACGAGCTGGCCGTCATGGTGGACACGTTCCGGCCGCTGGAGCTGGGCGAGGGTGGCCGTACAGCCGACGACGGCACCTACGCGTGGACGTGGTCCGGTCGCGGGCCTGGCTCGTGAGCACGATGAGCGACGGGTCCCTCGCCGGCATGCTGGACGACGCCGCGCTGTTCCCGCCGGAGAACGCGCCGATGGTGACGGCGGTCCCGGCCCACCGGAAGCACCGCGCGAGCTGGTACGCCCTGCTCGTCGGGCCGTTCCTGGTGCCGGCCGCCCGGCTCGACGAGCTGACCGCGCACCTGCCCGCCGACAGCGACCCACCGCCCAAGCCCGAGGAGCTGGAACGGCGCATCGCGCTGCTGGAGCAGCTCCTCGGGAGCCCGGGCGCTACTTGATCGCGAGCGGGTTGATCGGCGACCGAGGCCGCCGGAGCGTGTGGACTCGGTCCGTGCACGCTCGGTGGGCCAGGGGTGGTCAGCCGGTCAGCGCCGGGCGTAGACGCCGTCGCGCTTCTCGAAGAACGCGCGCAACGCCTCTTTATGATCTTCAGTGCGGTACATCTCGACGAACTTCTTCGTTTGGAGGGCTTGGCCCTGGTCGAAGCTCAGTTCGAAGGCGCGGGTCACGGCCGACTTCGCGGCCTCGACCGACAGCGGGGCACGTGTAGCGATCCGCTGTGCCTTGGCGAGAGCGGCGGGGAGCAGTGCCTCGGGTTCGTACACCTCGGTGACCAGTCCCCAGCGCATGGCCTGCTCTGCGGTGTATCGGCTCCCGGTAAGGATGATTTCCTTCGCGGGTCCGAGGCCGACGACCCGGGGCAGCCGCCAGAAGCTGACGATCAGCCCGACGTTCACCCCCGCGGCCACGAAGAACGCCTCGCTTGAGGCGAGCCGGATGTCGCAGGCAAGAGCGAACTCCAGACCTCCGCCGACTGTGGCTCCGTTGATTGCAGCGACGACGGGCATCCGAAGGGCCTCGATGCGGTTGAGCATCCCACTGAACTCGCCGATGTAGTCGGCGAGCTGCTCGTCGGTGAGAGCCTGGTCCTCGCGCAGGTTGGCGCCCGATGTGAACGCCCTGCCGGTTCCCGTGATGACGACCGCGCGAATGTTGTCATCCGCCTCGATGACGTCGAGAGCGCGCAGCATGGACTGACGGCTCTCCCAGGTGAAAGCGTTGGAGGGCGGGCTGTCGATGGTGAGCACGACGATGTGCGGGGTCTCGTAGCGCAGTTCGACGCCGACGCCGACCTCGGTGCGGGTGGTCACGGTTCGTCTCCTCGGTGGGTGCGGAGTCGCTGGCGGATCAGCTGGGGGTGGGCTTTCCGGCCGTGACGGCAGGCCGGTTCGCCGTGGCCGGCTCCGGGTGGTGGCACGCGCTGGGGTGGCCGATCCCCAGGCGGTCGGCCAGCTCGGGAACCTCCGACGCGCATCTGTCGTCGGCCTTCCAGCACCGCGTGCGGAACACGCATCCCGACGGTGGCGCGGACGGGCTGGGAACGTCGCCGGTCAGGACGATCTTGTCCCCGCGATCGCGCTGCGCGGGGTCCGGCAGCGGCACGGCGGAGAGCAGCGCCTGGGTGTACGGGTGGGTCGGTGCGCCGTAGATGTCGCTGCGCGACCCGATCTCCATGATCTTCCCGAGGTACATCACCGCGACCCGATCGGACACGTGGTGGACCACGGACAGGTCATGGGCGATGAACAGGTACGCGAGTCCGAGCTCGTCCTGCAGCTCCTGCAGGAGGTTGATCACCTGGGCCTGCACGGAGACGTCGAGGGCAGAGACGGGCTCGTCCAGGACGATGACACGGGGTTCGAGGGCGAGGGCGCGCGCGATGCCGACCCGCTGGCGCTGCCCACCCGAGAGCTGGTGTGGGTAGCGGGCGGCGAACCCGGCCGGCAGCCCGACGCGTTCGAGCAGGGTGCGCACGTAGGCGTGTGACTTCTCGCCGTCGTACCTGCCGTGGATGCGCAGCGGCTCGGCGACGAGCTGGGAGACCTTCATCTTCGGGTCGAGGGACGTGTAGGGGTCCTGGAACACGATCTGCAGGTCACGCCGCACGTCACGCAGCGCCTTGCGGTCGTGTCCCGTGATGTCCTCGCCGAGGAAGGCGATCCGGCCCCCACTGGAGCCGACCAGCCCCATGATCGCCTTGCCGACGGTCGTCTTCCCCGAGCCGGACTCCCCGACCAGGCCGAGCGTCTCGCCCGCCCTGAGCTCCAGGCTCACACCTTCGACCGCCCGCACCGGGGCGCCGCGGCGTCCGAACAGCCGCCGCTTCGCCGGGAAGTGCTTGACCAGATCACGGACGCTCAGCAGCTCGGGACGGTCCCGGTCGGATTCGTCCGCGTGGCCGGAGTCGCCCCGCTCCGCGACCGGCCCGTCCGGTACCAGGAGACCGTCCGCGAAGGGGGCGGACACCTCGGACCAGAAGTGGCACGCCGCCACGTGCGTCGGCCCGGAGATCTCGTGGAGCTCGGGCTTGTCGGTGGTGCACGCGGTGCGACCCGCCGAAAGGGTGCACCGGGGGTGGAAGGCGCAGCCGGATGGCAGGTCGTCCATGCTCGGGGCGTCCCCGGGGATCGGGACCAGGCGGTCGGCGCGGTCACTGACCTGGGGCATGCTGCGCATCAGACCGGCGGTGTAGGGGTGCCGCGGGCTGTGGAAGATGGTCGTCACGTCACCGGACTCGACGATGCGGCCCCCGTACATGACCAGCACCCGGTCGGCGGTCTCGGCCACCACTCCCAGGTCGTGCGTGATGATGATCGAGGCGGACCTGGTCTCCCGCTGCACCTTCCGCAGGACCTCGAGGACCTGGGCCTGGATGGTCACGTCCAGGGCGGTCGTCGGCTCGTCGGCGATGAGGATCTCCGGGTCGTTGATGATCGCCATCGCGATCATCGCCCGCTGCCGCATGCCGCCGGAGTATTCGTGCGGGTACTGGTCGTACCGCAGTTCCGGGTTCGGCAGCCCCACCAGGGCCAGCACCTCGATACCCCGGGCCCGTGCCGCCGTTGCGCGCATCTTCGGGTGGTGGACCATGATGGCCTCGCTGAGCTGGGCTCCGACCGTGAACACCGGATTGAGCGAGGTCATCGGGTCCTGGAAGACCATCGCGATATCACGGCCGCGCACGCGCCGCAGCTGCTCGGCCGGCAGCGCCAGCAGGTCGCGCCCGCGGAACAGCACGCTGCCGCCCACGACCTTGCCGTCGGTCTTGGGGATCAGCCCGAGGGCGGAGAGGACGGTGGCGCTCTTCCCCGACCCAGACTCTCCGACGACCGCCAGAGTCTCGCCCGGGTAGAGGTCGAAGCTGACGTGGTCGACGGCGTGCACCACGCCCGCGCTCGTCCGGAATTCGGTGACGAGGTCCCGCACGGACAGCACCGGCTCAGTCATGCGGATGCCGTGCTCCTTCACTTGTGCAGCCGGGGGTCGAGTACGTCGCGCAGCCCGTCTCCGAACAGGCTGAACCCGAGGACCGCGACGACGATCGCCATGCCCGCCCAGGTCGAGATGCCGGGTGCAATGTCGAGGTACTGCTTGCCGTCGTTGATGACGGAGCCCCACGTCGCTGTCGGCGGCGGTACCCCGAGGCCCAGGAAGCTGAGCGTGGCCTCGACGAGGATGGCAGCGGCGATGCCGAGGCTGGTCGTCACGATCAGCGGGGGCAGCACGTTCGGCAGGGCGTGCCGGGTGATGACGTAGGTGTTCGACGCTCCGAATGCCTCGCTGGCCTGCATGAACTCCCTCGACTTCACCGCGATCACGGCGCCCCGCAGGACGCGGCCGTAGTTGGGCACCGTCGTGACGCCGATGGCAATGATCAGGTTCACCATGGACGGCCCGAGCACGGCGACGATCGCCAGCGCCAGCAGGATGGTGGGGAACGACAGGATGATGTCGAACAGGCGACCGATGATCATGTCGACCCACCCGCCGAGGTACCCGGCGCACAGGCCGAGGACGAGCCCGACGCCGGCACCGATGGCGACGGCCACCAGGCCGGCCTGCAGTGACACCCGTGCGCCGTAGACGAGCCTGCTCAGCAGGTCCCGGCCGAACTGGTCGGTGCCCAGCAGGTGGCCCTGCTCCCCGGGCCCGAGCAGCCGCGCGCCCAGGTCCTGCAGGTACGGATCCTGCGGAGCCAGCAGCGGAGCGAGCAGCGCCGTGAGCGCCACCAGCAGGACGAGCGCCCCGCCGACCATCAGGGGGCGGCTGGCAGTCAGCCGTGCTCTCATCGGGCGGCTTCCTCACGTGTCTTGAGCCGTGGGTCGAAGAAGGGGTAGGTGAGATCCGTGAGGAGGTTGACGAGGACGAACGACACGGCGATGACCAGCGTGACGCCCTGCACCACCGGATAGTCCCTGCCGAGGATCGCGTCGAGGAGCAGCTTGCCGATGCCGGGCCGCGCGAAGACCGTCTCCATCACGATCGTGCCGCCCAGCAGGTGGCCGAAGTTCAGCCCGATCACCGTGACGATCGGGATCGCCGCGTTGCGCAGGCCGTGCTTGTAGACGACGGCCCGCTCGCCGAGCCCCTTCGCCCGTGCCGTGCGCACGTAGTCCTCGCTGAGCACATCGAGCATGCTCGATCTCGTCATCCTGGCCACCAGCGCCATGCCGGACAGGCCAAGGGCGGTGGCCGGCAGCACGAGCGCCCGCAGGATCGAACCGGTGTCGCCGGGCTCGCCGCCGCCGATCGCGGGCAACCAGCCGAGGTGGATGGCGAACGCGGTCGACAGCAGGATCCCGATCCAGAACGGGGGAGCGGCCACTCCAAAACTGCTGATCACCAGCGTGACGAGGTCGGCGACGCGACCCCGCATGGTGGCGCTGAGGACCCCCAGCGGAACCCCGATCACCACCGACATCAGCACACCGGCGATCGCCAGCGTGGCGGTCGAGGGCAGCCGGGCCGCGATCTGGTCGGCCACCGGCTGCCTGCTGGCGATCGACACGCCCAGGTCACCTCGCAGCAGCCTGGCGAGGTAGTCGAGGAACTGCGACAGCAGCGGTTGGTCGAGACCCAGGTCCTGACGGGTCCTGGCGACCTGCTCCGCCGTCGCCTGGTCGCCGAGCAGGGCCCGGACCGGATCGCCCGGGATGAGGTGTACGACCAGGAAGACGACAACGAGCACACCGAGGAGCGTCGGCAGTGCCGCGAGAGCTCTGCGGAGAACGGTGTGCACGACGATCAGCCCGAGAGCGACACGTCGTCGAGGCGGATGCTCCGGATGGGGTCACCCACGAAGCCCTTCACGCGGGCGTGCGTCGCGAACAGGAAATCCTCGTGGTCGATGTAGTAGTAGGCGTTCTGCTCGGCAGCCCACTGCTGCACCTTGCCGAAGAGATCCGCCCGCACCGCTTCGTCGGTCGTCGTCGTCGCCTCGGTGAGCCACTGGTCCACCTCGGGATCGCTGATCCGGGACCAGTTGTTCTCCGGGACTCCCCCGGAGCTGAACCAGGTCGACAACACGCGGTCGGGCATCGGTTCCTGGCCACGGCTGAGGATGAACATCTGCAGCCCCTCCTGCGACTTGAGGGCGGCAAGCAGGCTCTGCGTCTCCATCATCTGGATCTCGACGCGGATGCCGATCTTCGCCAGGTCCTGCTGGATCACGGTCGCGGGCCGGGAGAACCGGTCCACGTTCGGCACGGTGAACGTGACATCGACGCCGCCGGCGTAGCCGGCCTCGTTCATCAGGCGGGTCGCCTCCACCGGGTCGTGCCGGTAGTCGAGGATGTTCTCGGCCGCGAAGTTGGCTTCGGGGGACAGGATGCCGGTCGCCGGCGTCGAGATCCCCTTGAACAGCCCGTCGAGCATCGCCGGCCGGTCGATCGCCAGCGTGGCGGCCTTGCGGACCCGCGGGTCGTCGAACGGCGCGACGTCGGTCTTCATGCCGAAGAACCGGGTGATCAGGCCCGGTACCGAGGAGATCTCGATGTCCGGGTCGCCCTCGTAGCGGGCGAGGATGTCGGGATCGGTCACCTGGATCATGTCGATCTCGTCGGCGGCGAACGCGTTGTTCCGCGTCGTCACGTCCGGGATGGCCTTGTATGTCACCTGCCCGAGCGCGGGCGCGCCGCCCCAGTACTCCGCGAATGCGGTCAGGACCGTCTCCTGGCCCGGGGTCCACCGGTCGAACTGGTAGGGCCCGGTGCCCACCGGGTCGCGCGCGAACTCCGCACCCTTCTCGGTCACTGCCTTCTCGCTGACGATGCCGGTGTACCAGCTGGCCAGCTTGTCGGTCAGCGCCGGATCCGGGGCGCTGAGCTCGAGGACCACGGTCCGGTCGTCATCGGCGCGCACCGCCTTCAGGCCCGAGAGCAGGGACGCGTTGGGCGACGCCAGCGCGGGGTCGAGCAGGCGCTCGAGGGTGAAGACCACGTCGCGCGCAGTCAGCTCGCCGTAGCCCTTCTGGAACCGGACGCCCGGGCGCAGCTGGAACGTCCAGGTGGTGCCGGCCTCGTCGGTGGACCACTCGGTGGCCAGGCCGGGTACGACCTTGACGCCGCCGAGCTCGTACTTCACCAGGCCTTCGAACACGTTGGTGGTCATCTGCTTGTCGCCCACCGACGTGAGGACCTGCGGGTCCAGCGTGCCGAGGTCGTACTCCTGCCCGATGCGCAGGTTCCCGCCGCCCGGACCGCCGGCTCCCGACTCGTCGGGCAGGTTCGCGGTGCACGCCGTGACCGTCATGAGCGTCAGCGCCAGCAGCGCTGCGACGCCTGTCTTCCTCACGATGGACCGTGCCTTTCGTCGATGGGGCTGGGGGAGCGAGGGGCCGGCGTCGGCCGCAGCGCGGGCATCGTGACGCCCGCCGCTGCGCCCGCCCGCCGTGGGTCGGCAGCCCCGATGCACAACCCGGACTCCGGGTCCCGCGCCACCACCTGGACGGCCCCGAACCACGGGGAGCGCGCGTTCCGGTACCGGACGTCGTGCCCTCTGTCGGCGAGGCCCGTCCGGGTTTCCTCTGGGAGGTCCGACTCCGCTTCCAGCTCGTCGCCCGACCAGTGCACGCGCGGCAGGTCGACGGCGTCCTGCAGACCCATTCCTTGCTCGAGGACGTTGGAGAGCACCTGCGCGAGCGCGTTGGGGATGCGGGTGCCCGACGGGCTGCCGAGTGCCATCACGGCCCGCCCGGACCGCAGCACGAGGGTGGGCCACGGTGCCATCGGGCGACGGTAGGGACTGATACCCGCCGGTCGGGCCCCGGGTCGCGGGTCGAACAGCTTCATGGCGTTGTTGAGGATGATCCCGGTGCCCGGCACCGTCACGCAGGAGCCGAAGGCGTCGCCGAGGCTCTGCGACATGGAGACGAAGTTGCCGTGGCGATCGACGTGGGAGTGGTGGGTCGTGCCGATGACGGGGGCGGGCGTGACGGGAGCCGTGGGGGTCAGCCGCTCCGGGTCGGGCCGCTCGTCCTGGAAGGCCCACGGGTCGCCCGGTCCCGGGAACGAGGCCCGCGCCGGATCGATCAGCCCGCGCCGTAGCGCCGCGTACTCCGGGTTCGTCAGGCCCTCGAGTGGGACGTTCACCTGCGTGTGGTCCCCGATGTGGAGGGAGCGTTCGGCGAAGGCCAGCTTCATCGACTCGATCAGCAGGTGCAGCCGGTCGGGCCGCAGCGGTGACTCGCCCCCGAGATCCAGACCGTCCATGATTGCCAGCAGGTTCATCAGGAGCGCGTTCGACGAGGGCGTGGCGCCGGCGATGCGGTGTCCCTTGTAGTCGAGCCAGTCGGGCTCACGTGTCCACATCAGCTCGTCGGGGTAGCGGGCGAGATCCTGGGCACTCAGGATGCCGCCCGCACCGCTGACGTGCGCGGCGATCGCCTGCGCGACGGCGCCGCGGTAGAACGGCTCGTAGCCCTCGGCGCCGATCGACTCGATGGTGTCGGCCAGGTGTGGCTGCAGCAGCAGTTCGCCCTCGCGCCTGGGGCTCCCGTCCGCATGGAGGAAGGTCGCCGCCGTGTCGGGGAACCGCGCGAGCCGGTCCCGGCTCTCGACGATGAACGCCGCGATGCGGGCCGTGGCCGGCGTGCCGGTCCTGGCGTCGTGCACCGCCGGCGTGACCACCTCGCTCAGGTCGAGGGCTCCCCATCGGCGCTGGGCTGTCACCCACCCGCAGACGTTGCCCGGTATGGCGACGGCCAGTGGCCCGGTCGTGTTCTTCTCTCCCCGGGTCGTGAAGCGGTAGGCACCCTGGGTGGGGCCAGGCATCCACTCGTACATCCCGGGTTCGGAGGCACCGGGGGCGCAGGCGTAGAAGTCGAGTGCCACGGTCTCCTGCGAGTCGGCCAGGTGCACGAGCATGTTGCCCTGGCCGCCGAGGTGCGACATCGCAGGCTCGTGCACGGCGAGCGCGAAGGCGGTTGCCACGGCCGCATCGACCGCGTTGCCGCCTCGCAGCAGCATCTGCACGCCCGCCCCCGTCGCCCGGGGGTCGGACGAGCTGCACAGGCCGCCGTAGGACGTGACATCGGCGGACGTACCGGCCGGAACCTTCGGGAACTGCAACCGGGGCCTCCGATCGGCGACGTCTCCGTGGTGTGCCATTCTACGGCACGGTGTGCCAGACTAGGGCCCTGCTCATCCGGGCGTCAATGCGGTCGACGGAAGGACCCACGCACATGCAGCCAGCGATCGACTTCCCGGCGGACCACAGCGGAGCGGTGATCCCGCTGCACCTGGTGCTGGGCACCGCGGCGAAGGTGCTCTGCTCGGCCGTCTTCCTCTCGGGCCGCAGCATCGAGGACGCGCGCCGGCACAGCCTCGTGCACGCGCTGTTCGTCCACCACCTGCACGACGTGCTGTACGACCTGGTCCGGGTGGAGGTCGACGGCGAGGAACGGTCGGTGACGGTGTCGGTCGTGCTGGACCGGCCTGGCGTGGAACAGATCGTCAAGGGATATCGCGCGTACTACGCCGACCTCGACGCGAACTGGCAGGTCGAGAGCGAGCGGCTCCTGAGCCTCGGTGCGGTCTCCCGCACCGCGCGCTTCACCGGCGACCAGGGCAGCGTCATCCTGCCGCCGGACGACCGGCCCCTCGGTTTCGAGCCGGTACCTGTGCGCACCACGCTGCCCGACCCCGCGACCCAGGAATGGCCTATGGGCGACCTCCTCGGCGGCGCCGGGGTGTCCGCCGTGGACCGGGTGCTCGTCGCCGCCGCGATCGACGCCGGCTTCCGCGGTGACCTCGCCGCCACCGCCGCCGTGGTGGTGCTGCACCGCGGCGAGATCGTCGGTGAGCGCTACCGCGACGGCATCGACGCCCACACGCAGCTCGAGAGCTGGTCCATGGGCAAGAGCCTGACGGGCACACTGATCGGTGTTCTGATCCAGCAGGGCCACCTGTCGCTCGACCAACCGGCACCGATCCAGGAGTGGCAGGGCGACGGCGACCCCAGAGCGACCATCCGGATCCGCGACCTGATGCAGATGAGCAGCGGGCTGCTCTACTCCGGGCAGGACGATCCCCGCCAGCGTTGGCCGCTCGCGGTGCCGGAGCACCTCTACATCTACAGCGACACCGTCGACGCGTTCGAGCGCGCCATCGGCTCACCCGCTGAGCACCCGCCGGGCACGGTGGGCAGGTACCGCAACTGCGACCCGCTGACCCTCGGGGCGATCATCCGGCGCACGGTCACGGAGAAACTGGGCGAGAACTATCACCAGTGGCCGCAGGCCGCCCTCTTCGACCGCATCGGCATCCGCCGCCAGGTCCTCGAGACCGACTGGCACGGCAACTTCCTGCTCACCGGGTTCGACTACGGGACGGCGCGCAACTGGGCGCGCCTCGGGCTGCTCTACCTGCAGGACGGGGTCTGGGAGGGCGAGCGCGTGCTGCCCGAGGGCTGGTCGCAGTTCGTCAGCACGCCGGCCGCGGCGTGGCCAGAGCCGTGCTACGGCGGCCAGTTCTGGCTCAACCGCACGCGGGAGTTCGCGCTGCCGGAGGAGGCCTACTTCATGGCCGGCTACGGCGAGCAGCGGGTGTTCGTTGTGCCCTCCGCCGACCTCGTGATCGTCCGCATGGGCCATCGGTCGGACACGGACGCTCCGCGGGAGGCCACGAACGCGATGCTGCGACTGCTGATGGAGGCCGTCGGGAGCGCATGAGGCCGGTCGGCCAGGACGTGGCAGACGCCGGGTTCAATGCCTGCCACGACCCAGCGCGGCGCTGATCTGTCGGACGGCATCCTTCAGGAGCTCCCCGTACCGCCCCTGCAGTTTCCGGGACATGCGCTGCGCCGGCGTCGAGATGCTCAATCCCGCGATCGCGGAACCGTCGTCGGCGGTGATGGCGGCGGCCACGGCCGACACCCCGGTCCGCCACTCCTCGTCGTTGACGGCGTAGCCGAGCCGACGGACCTCGTTCAGCCGAGCCCGCAGCTCCCCCTCGTCGGTGATCGTGGTCGACGTGTGGACGGGGAGCCCGCGATGGATCAACGCGGTGAGCTCCTCCTCACGCCACGTCGCGAGGATCGCCTTGCCGTTCGCGGAGGCGTAGATGGGTGCAGCCATGCCCAGCGGGATGAACGTCCGCACCGGCTGGGGGCTGTCGAGGCGTTCGATCACGATGACCTTGTCCTGCTCGGACACGGCCAGGTGGACCGTCTCCTGGGTCGCTGAACGCAGTTTCTCCATTACCGGTACCGCGACGTCTCGGAGGTTCAGCCCACCGGCGGCGCGTTGACCCGTCCGGAGCATGTGCGTGGTCAAACCCCATCTGGTCATCTCCGCTCCGATCGGCTGGATCCAGCCGGCGGCGTGCAGCGTGCGCAACGTCCTCTGCACCGAGCTCTTGGGAATCTCGAGAGCCCGCGCCAGCTCACTCACCCCCACGGGCTCGCGTGCAGCGACCTCGTCCAGCACGCGCAGTGCCGTCATCACGCTTCGGACCTCGTTGACGGCCATGACGCCCTTCCATACGATGAGGCGGTATTGGAACAGCGTACCGCCTGGCGGCACACCCTGTCGCAGGAGCCGGCACCGCTTGGACGCCACCCGTTGCGTCATGCCTAGCGCAACGATTCCACCCGCGAGCCACCGGAGCCCGAATGTCGTCGGCCTTGAACGGTCTGAAAGTCCTCGATGTCACCCAGGTGATGGCCGGCCCCTTCTGTTGCCAGCTCCTCGGTGATCTGGGCGCTGACGTCACGAAGGTGGAACCCGTCGGCAACGGGGACGCCGCCCGCACCGGCCTCGGCACCCGGTTGGCCGGTGGCGAGAGTTCGGCGTTCCTCGCCGTCAACCGGAACAAGCGCAGCATCGCGATCGACCTGAAGAGCCCTGGCGGCCGGGAGGTCTTCCACCGGCTGGCTGGAACCGCCGACGTGCTCGTCGAGAACTTCCGGCCGGGTGTCACGTCCAGGCTCGGCATCGACTACCCCACGATCACAAAAATTAACCCGAGGATCGTCTACGCGTCGATCTCCGGCTTCGGGCAGACAGGTCCCTATGCTTCCCGGCCGGGGTACGACCTCATAGCCCAGGCGATGTCCGGGGTGATGAGTGTGAACGGCGAGCCAGGTTCCGATCCGCTCAAGTGCGGGATACCCATCGCCGACCTGTCGGCCGGCCTGTTCGGCGTGATCGGGATCCTCGCCGCACATGCTGCCCGTGAGACGACGGGCGCGGGCCAGCACATCGACGTGTCGCTGTACGAGTCCGCGCTTGCGTTGTCGATCTGGGAGACGGCCGAGCTGTGGGCAACCGGGGAGGTCCCGGGCCCAGTCGGGTCGGCCCATCGGATGAGTGCGCCGTACCAGAAGCTCCGGACTGCTGATGGTCACATCGTGATCGGGGCGAACAACCAGCGGCTGTGGTCCGCACTCTGCACGGTGCTCGGCCGCCCCGATCTGCAGAGCGATGCCCGGTTCATGGCCAACGCCGACCGGATGCGTCACCGCGACGAGCTCACTGCCGTACTCGAGTCGGCGCTCATGGAATGGCGGAGCGACGAGCTCGTCGCGGCGCTGCTGGAAGCAGGTGTGCCCGCCGCCCCGATCCAGGACTACCGGCAGGCGTGCGACGACCCCCACACAACGGCGCGGGACATGGTGGTCACGATGAAGCATCCGGTCGAGGGCGAGATCCGTGGTCTCGGCATCCCCGTGAAGATGAGCGTGACACCGGGTGCAGTCCGACGAGCTGCGCCGATGCTGGGGCAACACACCGACGAGGTCCTCGCAGAGGCCGGGTTCACGGCGGAACAGAGCACCAGCCTGCGCAGCAGCGGCGACGTGGCGTGAGACCGGTTGCCGGCAACGCGGCGGCGCGCCATCGCGAATCGCACCACGGGCTGTCGCCGGGCTGCCGCGCCGCCACCCCGGCCGCTCCGGTCACCGGGAACGCCGTCGAACTGATCGCCGCGCCGACCTGGTTCGACAGGGCGCTCCCCAGTACGCCGCGATTCCCGCGGAGTGGCCGGGGTTCTCCGGAGCGGAGCTCGCGGGCCCCATGGCCCGACCGCCCGTGCACCACCTGCGGGACCGGATCAGAAGCTTCGGATCAGCCCTCCGTCGATCGTGATGGCTGATCCGGTCAGGTAGGACGCGATCGGCGACAGGACGAACGCAGCGACCGGGCAGAAACTCCTCGGGCCTCCGAGTCGTCCGAGCGGAATCGCTCGGTTGCGGAACCCGGCATCGGAAGATGCGGCGTCGACCTCGAGCGTGCGGGGGTGGCGATCCGAGCCGGCACAGGTTCAGTACCCGGATCCCGCGCGGGCCCAATTCGTCGGCAAGGGTCTTGGCTGCCATCGCCAGGCCGGGTCGCAGCCCGTTCGACAGCGGCAGATTCGGGATGGGTTGGCGCACCGAGCTCGACAGGACGAACGCCAGCGCGCCGCCGTTGCCCATTGCTCCGGCCGCGACCCGGGCGAGCCGGATCGCACCGAGGAACACGGTGTCAAACGCCTCGCGCCACTGCTCGTCGGTGACGGCCAGGACACTGCCGCCGGGCGGGCCGCCCACGCTGACGAGGACGCTGTCGAGCCTGCCCCACCGCCCGAGGGCGGCCCAAGTGGTCCGCGGCGGCCGGGTCACCGTTGTCGGCGATGACGCCATGCAAACGGTCGTCGGCGCCGAGTTCGGCCACGGCCTTCTCGAAGGTCTCCGCCCACCTCCACCAGCAGATACCAGGGGTGCCGTTCGCGGGTGGGACGGGGCAGCCCGAGCCGATGCTCGGCGAGGTCGAGTCCGCGGCCGTCGAGCAGCTCGAGCGCGCGCACTCCATCGACGGTGCGCAGCGTCTCGCCAGCGGCCAGCAGCGCGGGCAGCTCGGCGAAGCCCAGGAGGGCGAGGACGCGGTGTTCCGGGAGTGGATACAGCGCCAGCTCCAGCTCGGTGATCCCCCCAGGGTGCCTTCGCTGCCCACCCAGATGCTGACGAGGTCGTAGCCGGTGTTGTCGGAGCGGACGTCGCTCATCCGACGCACGACCCGCCCGTCCGGTAGGACGATCTCCAGCCCCAAAACCTGGGCGGAGACCGGGCCGTAACGGACGGTGTGCAGCCCGCCGGCGTTGGTGGCGGCCATCCCTCCCAGGGTCGCGGTGTCGCGCGCCCCCAGGTCGACGCCGAACTCGATGCCCACCCTCGCCGCGGCAGACTGCACCGCGACGAGGATGGTGCCGGCACCAACTCGGATCCGACCCCGCGGGTCGGGTTCGCCGAGCCGGTCGAGCCGCTCGGTGGAGAGCAAGATGTCGTTGTTGTGAGGCACCGTTCCGGCGACGAGGCTGGTCCGCCCGCCCTGCACAGTCACCGGATGATCGGCCACGTGGCAGGCGCGGACCACTGCCGCGAGCTCGTCGGTGTCCGCAGGGCGTATCAATGCGCGCGCCGTGCCGTGCCAATGCCCGGTGTAGTCTGTGAGCCGGCCGGCAAGCGCCGCGTCGTCGGTGCGACGTGGCTGGGCCCGACGATCCGGGTCAGCTCGTCGATGAGGCTCATCGGCCCCCCACGAAACGTCCGCCACCCGTGGCGGTGGCGACCGCGCCGTCGACTATGAGTTCACCGCGCCGCCAGACCTGAGCGATGCCCCCCGTCAGGGTCGCCCCGTCGTAGGGGGTGTAGCCGGCCGCGTCGTGCAGGTTCTCGCTGGCCGCTACCGGCGACGCCGCCGGGTCGACCAGGACCACATCGGCGTCGAAGCCCGGTGCGAGATGGCCCTTGCCCGTCAACCCGAACACCCTCGCCGGGCCGGCGGCCAAGACATCGACCACCCGGCGGCGAGGCAGCCAGGCATCGGGGCGCAGGGCCGCGTCGATCAGCAGCGGGATCATCAGCTCGAGCCCGGGCAGACCCGCCTTCAACCCGGCGATGTCATCGGGCTTCTTGGATTGCGCGCCGTGCCCGCAGTGGTCGCTACCGACCGTGTCGACGCTGCCGTCGACCAGCGCGCGCCGCACCTCGTGCACGTCGTCGAGGGTCCGCAGCGGGGGCAGCACGAATCCCTGACCGCCGCGTGGACCAGTCTGATGAGTCAGGACCAGATAGTGCGGGCAGGTCTCGATGCTGATGTCGACGCCCTCGGCGCGGGCCCGCAGGCACGCCCGCATCGCATCCGCGCAGGACACGTGAACCACGTACAGGTGTGCCCCGGTGGCTTTGGCCAGCGCGGCCGCGGCGGTGACCGCGGCCGCCTCGATCTCGGTGGAGCGCCAGGAATGCATGCCGGCGAGGTCGCTGCGGCCGGCGAACCCCACGGCGAGGAGCTCGTCGACAGCGCTGCCGAGCTCGGCGTGCACGACTGTCGGGATGCCCGCACGCACGGTCTGGCTCATGGCGGTGACCAGGTCCGACAGCTCCGCCTGAATCTTCTTGTCGGGATGGGCGAGGAAGACCTTTACCGACAGTCCGCCGCGAGCGAGAAGACGGAATCTTCGATGTTTTGAAGTCGCTTGGGAGCTGATCTACTGGCCCCTGGGGGCAGCGGACGAAGCTGGTTGCTATTCGCGCGTGAACGCACCGATCGATGACCAGGAATGTCAGCAGTGTAGCGGCCTTCGCCATACTGGCCGCGTTGGCGGTGATCGCCGACCGTGGGTTGCAGGCGCAGTCGGCCGATCGTCAGTTTGACGCGGTCGTGGTGTGGAAGTTCGACCGAGTGTCAGCTCGAGCATTTCACGCGGATTCCGCGGCGCTGCAGTGCCGGTTGTGTGTGGCTCCGGCTGGCCAGTCGGCCACGCAGACGGGCACCTCCGGTGTGGGGTGTAGGCCGGGTGCACCGTGCGGTACCCCACCCGACTCCAGCTCGTCCTCGGCCCCCACGGCCTGACCGCGGCCGCGACTCTGGGCCAGATGGCGCTGCGGCACCACCTGGCCCAGACGTCTGGTTCGCTGCTGGACAGGGTAGCGAGCAGGCCGCGGACCGCTGTGATCAATGCGACCTTTGGGGGCTGTCGAGGCAGTGCTGACCTGCTCTGACGCCAGCTGGGGATTGTGTTGCTGCGGCGGCGCACTTGACCGCGATTCCATTCGAGCGAGGTGGGCCGGAGCTTGAGGTCGCTACGCCGTGAAAACTTGAGCTGCAAGTCGGCGTTCAGTCGAAACACGACCGAGTCGGTGATGCGTCGGCGCGTTTGCCCAGGCCGGCGTGGTCAGGTCGCGGGTTTGCTTGATCCGGTTGAAGCAACGTTCGACGACGTTGCGCCGGCGTCGCCGGCCCGGTCGAAGATGGGCGGCCGGCCACCGGGTGCCCCGTTGGCGCGGGCGGCGCTCGAACTGATCTGTCCGCCCTGGGGCATGAAGACGGTCCGCCGCCGACGAGCCGTGCGGTCGAGGCGTGGAGCAGCTATTTTCGGCCTCGCCCCAGTTCTGGTGGGTGCGGGGGCAGCCGCCCGTCGGGATGTTGGAGGCAGCGGGCTTCTCGAGGCCCAACCGGTGCGATCGTTTCTCGTCCGCGCACCTTGTTCCGGCTCTCGGAGGACCGGGGAGCGCGCTGCAGTCCACCTCGCCTCGCTGGACACGCTCTGAGCTGCGCGAATCGCAGCTGATCCTGACTCCCTTGATCGCCGCGGGAGGCCAGCATCCGGGAGCAATCGGCGCGGCCGTATATTGGTGTAGTCATCAGGCGGAAGTAGGGGATCGTACAGTGGACCAGTCGGGCAGCTCTGGTGTCTCGCCGGTGCGTTCCGTAGCGCGGGCGCTGAGCCTGCTCAAGGCGGTGGGCGGAGGCGTACGGCTGACGGGGCAGCTGCAGAAGGTTGCCGATGTCCCAGGCCCGACGGCGGTGCGGCTGTTGAACGCGCTTGAGAGCGAGGGATTCGTCTCCCGCAGCGTCGACGGCTACGCGCCGGGGCCGGCCCTCATCCGGATGTTCTTCGCGTTGGAGCCGGACAGCCTCGCCTGGCGGTTGATCACCTCGGCGGTGGCCGAGCTCAACGAGAAGACGCACGAGACGTCGCTGTTCATGGTCGAGAGCGACGGGATGCGTGAGTGCCTGGCGGTCGGTGAGACCAAGGAGCAGATCCGGCGGGTCGTGCCGGTCGGGGGCCGGTTCCCCCTGCACCACGGCGCTTCGGGAATTGTCTTCCTCGCGCACGGGCTGTTGAAGAAGACTCTGCCCGGGATCACCGACGCCGACGGCAACTACGACACTCGCTCCAGCGGCAAGCGCCCGGTCGCAGACCTGGTGGCCGACTGCGAACGGGCGTTGCGTGACGGCGTCGTGGAATCGATCGGCAAGGAGTCGTGGGGGGTGGCATCACCGGTGCTGCGCGAGGGCGTGCTGATCGGTGTGCTGTCGGTGTCCACGCCGGCCTTCCGCTACTCGCCGGAACGGTTGGACACTTTCACCGAGCTCTGCCGCGATGTCGCGGCCCGCACCAACGACCTGCTCGCCCGCGTCGCCTCAGGTTTCGCCCCCGCCGACGACACCGACGACGAAGCCTGCTCCGCCTCCTGACGATCAGGTCGGTGTGGGCACTTCGTCGGGCGCGACCTCGCGCGGCGGGTGCAGCTCGCCCACGAAGTGGCAGGCAGCGCGGTGGCCGCCTGCGCGCACTACGAGCTCCGGCTCGTCGCCGCTGCACCGCGGTCGGACGAACGGGCACCGGGTGTGGAAACGGCAACCCGACGGCGGATCGGCGAGGCTGGGCAGCTCGCCCGCCATGCGCAGCCGCGCACGAAGGTCCCCGGTGAGCGTCGGCACGGCCGACAGCAACGCCTCGGTGTACGGGTGCGACCGTCCTTGCAGCACCTCGGCGACGGTGCCGGTCTCGACCGCCCGTCCGAGGTAGAGCACCGTGGCATCGGTCGCGCACTGCGTGACCACCGAGACGTCGTGGGTGATGAACACGTAGGTCAGCCCGTACCGGTCCTTGAGCTTCTGCAGCAACATCAGGATCTCGTTGCGCACGGACACGTCGAGTGCGGACACCGCCTCGTCGAGCACGATCAATCGGGGTTCGGCCGCGATCGCCCGGGCGATCGTCACCCGCTGGCGCTGACCTCCGGAGAGTTCCGCTGGACGTCTCTCGACCAGGTGCGGGCCGATCGCCACCTCGGCCAGTGCCGCCTCGGCGCGGCGGCGCGATTCCTCGCGCGGCTCGCGGAGTCGGCGGCGTGACTCGGCCACGCTGCGCCAGATCGGCCACCGCGGATCGAGCCCACCGGCTGGGTCCTGCAGCACGATCTGGATGCCGAGCCGGCCGGCGAGCTCGGCCGGGTCCTTGCTCGTGCCGATGGCCTGGCCGGCGAAGGTCATGTGGCCCGAGGCCGTCGGGACCAACCCGCAGACGGCCTTGGCGAGCGACGACTTGCCGCAGCCGGACTCTCCGATGATGGCCATCGTCGCGCCCCGGGGCACCTGCAGGCTGACGCCGTCGACGGCCCGCACAGCATGGGCGCCGGCTCCATACTCCACGACGACGTCGCGAAGGTCGAGGAGCGCACCGGGCTCGCCGTCGTCAGTCGGGTTCGGGGTCGCGGGTCGGTGGCTCACGCGCTCGCCTCGGCTTTCGTCGAGGGCGCAGCGGCCCCTGGCAACTCCTCGGCGCGCCAGCACCGCACCGTCCCGAGGCGACCACGTGCGGTGATCGCTAGCAGCGGCTGGTCAGTCTCGCACCCCGCTTCAGCGAGGTCACATCGTTCCCGGAACCGGCAACCGTGGGGTACGGACCCGGGAGCGGGTGGGGAACCGGGGATGCCCGGCCGGATCGTGCCGAGCACGGACGGGTCGGGCACGCAGCGCATCAGGCCCTGGCAGTAGGGGTGTGCCGGCGCGGTGATGAAGTCCTGCGTGCGACGGTCCTCGACGACCTGGCCGGCGTACATGGCCACCACGCGCCGGCACTGCCCGGCGGCCACGCCGAGATCGTGGGTGATGAGCAGTGTGGCGAGGTTCGTGTCCTGTGCCAGTCGTTCGAGCAGCTCGAGGATGCCGGCCTGGCAGACAGCCGCCGAGTCGCGCATCGCGAACATCACGATGTATCCGTCGGAGCACTTCAGCGTGGCCAGCAGGCCGGTGTAGCGCGCCCGGCTCTCGGTGGTCCCGTTGTAGTTGTACTGGGTGACGAAGTTCTGACCGATTGCCGCCATCGACTCGAACACGGTGGCCCGGACCCGCTGTCCCCGCCCGGACCGGCGCCGCTCGTGCAGTGCGGCGAGCACCGAGATGAACGCGGTGGTGCCGCACGCGTAGTACGCCCGGTGCCCGACGCCGTAGAGCGGGCGCCGGGCGGCGCGGCCGGTCGCGTTCATGTAGCCGGAGAGGGCCTGGTGCACCATCTCGTCGGCCTGCCAGCGCGCGTAGGGCCCGTTGTGCGGGAAGTCGGTGACGACGCACTCCACCACCGAGTCAGGCAGGGCCAGTGGCTGCGCGGGCTCGTCCGGCGTGCCGTCGCGGACCACCACGTCGGCGCCGTCCAGCAGGTCCGCGTTCGCCTGTGGGTCCCCCACGCCGCCCGGGGGCAGCGACGACGATGAAGACCACGCTGGTGCTCGACGCGCTGGAGCAGGCGGTCTGGACCCGGCACCAAGCCGGGATCGTCGAGTTCGACGGGTTGATCCATCACAACGACGCCGGCTCCCAGTACACGTCGATCGCGTTCACCGAGCGCCTCGCCGAGGCGGGCGCTGCACCGTCGGTGGGCAGTGTCGGAGACGCCTACGACAACGCGCTGGCCGAGTCGTTGATCGGACTGTTCAAGACTGAGTTGATCAAGCCCGGCGGGCCCTGGAGGACAGTCGAGCAGGTCGAGATCGCCACTCTCGAATACGTGGACTGGTTCAACCACCGCCGGCTGTTCGAAGCCTGTGGCGACATCCCACCAGTCGAGCTCGAGGCCGCCCACTACCGTCAACACGCCGCCCTCGCTGAGGTCGGCCACTCAACTGCGTAAGCCTCCCGACACGCCGGGGCGATTCAGTCGGCGGCGCTCGGCAGGTTCCGTTGCCGGTTCCGCAGGGGGGGCGGACTCCATGAGGACCGCCATTGCCGGAGACGAGAGCGGTCAGGGGCGTCTTTGACTACGAGCGCGGGCTCGTTCGTGTCGAGTCGCAACCTGCGCTCGCTACCCTGACCCGCATGGTCCCAGTCAACCCGGGTGAACGCGCTTGAGCGCCGAGGAACGTCCTGCCGAGTACGTCCAGTCCCTGGAACGCGGGCTGAAGATCATCAGGGCCTTCTCCCCCAGGCACCCTCGAATGACGCTGACCGAGATCGCCGAGCGGACGCGGATGCCGCGGTCCGCGGCCCGCCGCTTCCTGCTCACCCTGGAGAGCCTGGGCTATGTCCGGTTGGCAGGGCGGTACTTCTCGCTCAGCCCGACCGTGCTCGAGCTCGGCTACAGCTACCTGTCCTCGGTCCACCCCTGGGATGCGGCCAACCCGCTGCTCGAGCGGCTCAGCGAGGCGGTCGACGAGAACGTGCTCGCGGGCGTGCTGGACGGCACGGACGTCGTCTGCGTTGCCCGCACCAGCCGTCGGCTGGTGACGGTGGCGGTGTTCGTCGGCGGGCGGGTGCCTGCCCATGCCTCCTCGATGGGCCGCGCGATCCTCGCCTACCTCCCGCCGGACCAGCTGGACGCGTACTTCGCCACCGCCAAGCTGACCGCCGTCACCGACGCCACCACCACCGACGAGACCGCCCTGCGCGCGGAGCTCGCCACGGTACGCAGCCAGAGGTGGGCGACCACCGAGCACGAGCTCGAGCGGGGTCTGATGTCGGTCAGCGCCCCCGTCTTCGGCGACGGGGAGCAGGTGGTCGCCGCGATCAACGTCTCCGCGCACGGCAACCGCCTCGACCTCGACGA
Organism: Pseudonocardia sp. MH-G8; assembly: GCF_002262885.1. GTDB lineage: Bacteria > Actinomycetota > Actinomycetes > Mycobacteriales > Pseudonocardiaceae > Pseudonocardia. Next base: position 45,508 of record NZ_NKYF01000029.1, read on the forward strand.
GGTCGAGCGGCGCATCGTCCCCCCGCTGCTGGACGGTGCGCGCGACGTCAGCCTGATCTTCGGTGCCCGCCGGTCCTTCGCGCAGGAGCCCTGATCAGATCTCCGCGATGGCGGCGACGGCGCGCCGCAGGCCTTCCCAGTCGGTACCGGGCGGCGGGGCCGGGAGCTGGATGACGTCGACGATGCCGGCGAAGCGCTCGGCCACCGCGCCGGCGATCCGGTCGTACGTGCCCGAGGCGCAGAAGAGGGCAAGCACGTCGTCGTCGACGCGGGCGGCCATCTCGGCCCAGCGGCCCGCCCTGGCCATGGCACGCAGCTCGTGGCCGAGCTCCTCGAGGCCGTGCTGGGCGAGGACCGGCAGGTACGCCTTGGTGGCCCCGTAGTACGCGACCCGGTACCGGACGTACTCCCGCGCGGCGCGCAGCTCACCCGTGTCGGCGCCGGTGGCGACGAAGCCGCCGCCGTAGACGCGGACGTCGGCCATGGTCCGCCCCGCCCCTTCGGCGGCATCCCGGAGCACCGGGAGGGTGACCTCGGCTGCGTACGCGCGCGTGCAGAACGAGTGCAGCCGTACGCCATCGCAGAGCGTTGCCGCGGTTCGCAGGTTGTACGGGTTCACCGCGGCCAGGTCGACAGGGATGTGCGCGTGGTCGGAGTCAGGGACGTACCCCGGGGTCATCAAGGTGTGCTGGAAGAACGGCCCCTGGTGGGCGAGCTCGCCACCGTCGGCCCAGGAGGCCCAGATGGCCTGGAGCGCGCGGACGTAGTCGCGCATCCGCGGTCCCGGCGAGGACCACTGCGCGCCGAACCGGTCCTCCACGTGCCGCCGGACCTGGGTACCGAGGCCGAGCCGGAACCGGCCGCCGGTGTGGTCGGCCAGCATCCGCGCCTGTACGGCCAGGACCATCGGCGTACGCGGGAACGCCACCGTGATCGCGGTGGCCAGTTCGGCGCGGGACACCGCCGGGGCCGCCGCCATCAGCGTGAGCAGCGGGTCCCGCCGGGTCTCGACGTCGGCGATGACGTCGACGCCGGCCGCATCCAACTTGCCGGCCACGGCCGGTACGTCCCGCAGCGGCACCTCCCGGAGCACGGCCTCGACCTTCATGGTGTCCCCCCGGTCAGGGCTACCGCCGTCGCTGGCATCCCCTTGCGGAGCAGCTGCCGAGCGATCGTCACCCGGTGCACCTCGGAGGCGCCCTCGACGATCCGCCAGACGCGGACCAGCCGGTAGTAGTACTCGATCGGCAGGTCCTTGCCCAGGCCCATCCCGCCGTGTGCCTGCAGGCACTCGTCGGCGACCCGCTGCAGCAGCTCGGTGCCGAGCACCTTGGCCGTGGAGGCCTCGAACCTGATGTCGCTCGCGCCCGCGTCCAGCTTGGCGGCCGCGTCCCGGTTGACCAGGCGGCTGGCGTGCAGGCCGATGCCGGCGTCGGCGATCCAGTTCTGGACGGTCTGCCGGGAGGCGAGCGGCTCGCCGAAGGTGACCCGCTGCTTGGCGTGCTCCATCATCATGTCGAGCAGCCGCTCCGTGGCGCCGACGCAGCGGGCGGCGATCTCCAGGCGCCGCACGGACAGCCGGTTCTGCATCGGCACGAAGGCCTGCCCGACCTCGCCGAGCACCTGCTCGTCGTCGAGCCCCACGTCCTCGAAGCGGATCTCACAGGGCCGGTAGTTGGAGATGGTCGGCAGCCGACGCTCCACCACCACCCCGGGAGTGCCGCGGTCGACGAGGAACGAGGTCATGCCGCCGCGGGAGCCCTTCTCCGGGTCGGTCACCGCGACGACGATGAGGAAGTCGGCCCAGTCGGCTTTGCCGATCCACTTCTTCCGGCCGTTGAGCACCCAGTGGCCGTTCTCGTGTACGGCGGTGGTCTGGATCCCGGAGACGTCGGAGCCGGCGCCAGGCTCGGTGATCCCGATCCCGGAGGTGATCGCGCCCCGCGCGTACGGTTCCAGGTAGCGCTCCCGTTGATCGGGGGAGCAGGCAGCGGAGAGCCAGTGCAGGTTGGGCGAGTCCGGTGGCAGGACGAACGGGACGATGGTCTTGGCCATCTCCTCGATCGCTGCCATCTTCGCCTGGTTGGTCAGACCGAGGCCCCCGTACTCGGCCGGTACGTCGATGCCCCATAAGCCGCGCTCGCGGGCCGCGTCGAGCAGCCGCTCGTACACCTCGGCCGGCAGGTCGCCGAGCGGGTCGAAGAGGTAGCTCCGGCCCGCCTCTCCGGTGAACGGCTCCACCCGCTGCGAGGCCTCCAGCTCCCACCGGATGATCTGGGGCTCCAGCGGCTGCAACTCCTCGGTCACGAAGGCCCGGACCCGCTGCCGGATGTCGGTGACCTGACGCTCGCTCATGAGCTCTCCTGGTTCTCGGGCGGCGCGGCCGGCAGTGGCGCCAGTACGTCCCGTACGGTGCGGCCGGTCCACGTACGCAGCGCGTCGGCGAAGGGGCGTGCCGCCTCGGGGGCACCGCCGTGGCCGAAGCAGTCGGTGGCCTTCTCGGTGAGTTCGTCCAGGGACATCGGCGCTGCCGCGCTACCGCGGAGCACCTCGGTACGCTGGCGGAGCACCCGGCCGTCGGTGAGATCGAGGCTCACCTCGGCCCAGCGCGGCGTCAGCGGGGTGTCGGCCTCCGTGGCGCGTATCCGGGGGATCAGGTCTTGCGCCTGCGGCCGGTTGACGGCCGCATCCGTGAAGCCTGCCAGCCGCATGTGCCCGTCGAGCAGGGCCGCGCTGATCGCGTACTCCATGCTGAACTTGGCCTCGAGGCCGGTCCGTGGGCGGTGGTGGACCAGCGGTACCAGCGCCGCGCCGCTGGTACGGACGTCGATCCCCGTGACGTCCGCGGCGCCGAGGTCGGCCTCGGTGCGCAGGTCGAGCACGGCGTCCAGGGCGCGGTGCGTGGCGTAGCAAAGCGGGTACTTCTTGACGTCCAGCCCGGCGATTCGCAGCTCGCCGGCCCCGGCGCCGAGCCCGTCGAGCTGCGCGTGGAGCGCCTCGACGCCTTCCATGCCGCCGCCGTACAGGACGGTGAAGCCGGCCGGACCGTCCAGAGCGCCGTGGCCGGCGTCGAGCCCGGCCCGGGCCAGCAGCGCGGATCGGACCGACGCCGCGCAGGCCGCGCCGACCTGGAAGGACTTCGCCTGGGTGCCGAAGTTCTCCCGGGTGCCGGCACATTGGCCGAGGAAGAGCCCGATCGCGTCGGCGATGCCGGTCTCGGTGAGGCCGAGCAGGTGGCCGGCGGCCACGGTCGCGCCGATGCCGCCGATCGCGGTGGTGGAGTGCCAGCCCGCGGCGTAGTGCTGCTGGCCGACGGCGCGGGAGAGTTTCAGAATTACCTCGAAGCCCACCGCGTACGCGGCCGCCACCGCGGTGCCGTCGGTGTCCTCGGCCTCGGCCAACGCGAGCAGGCCCGGAAGCAGGGCCACGCTCGGGTGGCCGCGCATCAGGGACGTGACGTCGTCGTAGTCGAGGACGTGCGCGGCGGCGCCGTTGACCAGTGCTGCCCGTTCCGGCGCGGCGTGGCCGCCCGTCCAGATCCGGCTGCAGCCCTCGCCCGGGGTACCGGCGTACGCGGTGAGGGCAGCGACGATCGGGTCGTGCCTGGCTGCCACCGCGACGGCGACGGTGTCCAGCACGGCGCGGGCCACGGTGTCCTGGACGTACGGCGTCGGCCCGGGTGCAGCAGCCGCGAACGTTGCGATCCGCAGCGCTGCCGGCGCCCTGGCGGTCATCGCAGCACCCCCGCTCCGCGGTACTCCTCGATCTCCGCGTCCGTCAGGCCGAGTACGTCGCGGAGAACCTCGCCGGTGTGCTGACCGAGCAGCGGCGCCGGGCGCTGCGGACGTACGGGCGTGCCAGTGAGCCGGAACGGCGGGGCGTTGTACAGGCTGTCGCCCATCTCCGGGTGGTCCATCCGCAGCCAGTGCTCCCGCTCGGCGAGCTGGGGGTCGTCGTCGACCAGGTCGGCGGCGTTCTGCACGAGCGCGGCGGGCACACCGGCCGCACGCAGCCGCGCGGCCAGTTCCGGTGCCGTGCGCTCCGCCACGGCCGCGGCCAGCGCCGCGTCGAGCCGCTCCCGGTCCCGATGGCGTCCGTCCATGTCCCGCCACTCCTCGTGCGGGCCGCTCAGCCCGAGCACCCGGACCAGCGCCGGCCACTGCTCGTCGTGGAGGACCGAGATCGCGATCCACCGGTCCTCGCCCGCGCACCGGTAGACGCCGTGCGGTGCCCGCCGTGCATGCCCATTGCCCTGTGGCCCGGCGTCCCTGCCGTTCACCGTCCAGTCCATGATCAGCGGGCCGAGCAGCGCGATCGTGGGCTCGGTCTGCGCGACGTCGATGTACTGGCCCTCGCCGGTACGTCGCCGGTGGCGCAGCGCAGCCAGCAGCGCGAAGGCCGCGTGGCACGGGTTGGGCACGTGGTCCGGGTAGTTGGTGCCGGTGCCCAGCGGCGGCCGCCCGGGGACGGCGGTGAAGTGGTGGAGCCCGACCAGCGCGCTGATCGTGGAGCCGTACCCGAGGTAGTCGCGCTCCGGCCCGGAGTCGCCCTGCATGGACATGGCGAGGTAGACGGCCCGCGGGTTGAGCCGGTGCACGCTCTCCCAGCCGAGGCCGAACCTGTCCATCGTGCCGGGGGTGAAGTTGTTGGCCACCACGTCGCAGTCGGTGACGAGCCTGCGGGCGAGCTCGCGGCCGCCCTCGGTCTTCATGTCGAGGGAGATGCTGCGCTTGCTGGTGTTCCGGTCGGCGAAGTAACCGCTGCGATTGAGCCCGGCCTGACCTCCCGCGAACGGCGGGCTGAGCCGGATGCCGTCGACCTTGGCCGCGCTCTCGACCTTGATCACGTCGGCGCCGTGGTCGGCCAGGATCTTCGTGGTGAAGGAACCGGCCCCGACCCAACAGAAGTCGATCACGCGGACGCCGTGCAGCGGCCCGTTCATGTGCTCACTCCGATCTCGGCGAGCACCTCGGTGGTGTGCTCGCCCAGCAGGGGAGCGCGGCCGGTGGTCTGCCAGGGCGTCGCGCTGAGTCGGTACGGTGCGCCGGGCATGAGCGCGCCGAACCCGGTCTGCTCCACCAGGTATCCCCGGTGCTGAAGCTGCCGGCTGGCCACCAGGTCGGCCGCGGTACTGACGGGGCAGAGCGGGACCCTGCGGCGTTGCGCCTCGGCGTAGAGCTCGGCCTTGGTGCGCCCCGCGGTGAAGCTGCCGAAGATCCGGTTGAAGATCTCCCGGGCCTCCGTTCCGACGACGTACTCCCGCTCGTTCCACCGCTCGCCGTGGAGCAGCCCGGTCTCGGCGACGCCCTCGTCCTCCATCCAGCCCACGAAGTGGGGCCAGAACCGGTTGCCGCCGATGCCCGCGGCAAGGATGTACACGTGACCGTCGGCGCAGCCGAACACGCCGGATCCGGCGCGGGCGGCATGGCCGCTGCTCCGGCCGCGCACCGTCTGCTCCAGGTCGTAGTACTGCACCGCGTTCTCCAGCGCGAGCACCACGCTCTCCTGCACGGAGACGTCCACGTGCTGTCCCTGTCCGGTGAGCTCGGCCGAGGTGAGCGCCATCATCGAGGCGACGGCCCCGAACAGGTTGCCGGCGGCGACGGCCTGCTCGCCCGCCGGTCGCACCGGCGGCCCGTCCGGGTAGCCCGACAGGGAGAGGAACCCGCCGAGTGCGACCAGCAGGAGGTCGTCGGCCTCGTACGCGGCGTACGGGCCGCTCTGCCCGAACGGCGTGATGCTGGTCAGCACCAGGGCAGGGTTGAGCGCGGCCAGGTCCGCCCAGGCCAGGCCGCGTGACGCGGCCACACCGGGACGATCGGACTCGATCACCAGGTCGGCTGTGCGCGCCAGCTCGCGCAGCGTCTCCACCCCGGTCGGGCTGTCCAGGTCGAGGACGATGCCGCGCTTGCCGGTGTTGACGTAGCCGAAGGTCAGGCCGCGATCGGGGTGGACCACGTCGCCGGCGAACGGCGGTTCGGCCCGCAGTGCCGACCCGCCGGGCGGCTCGACGAGGACCACGTCCGCGCCGAGCTCGGCGAACAACTTGGCGCAGTAGTTGCCCAACGCCCCGGAGAGGTCGAGGACGCGCAACCCCGTGAGCGCTCCGGTCATGGCTCCTCCGGGATGAACCGGGGGATGGTGACCTCGTCGGTCACCGGGTCGCAGTGCAGCCGTACCCGGAGCCCGACCTGGACCTCGTCGTTCGGGATGCCCACCACGTTGCTGAACATCCGCGGGCCCTCGTCGAGTTGCACGAGGACCACGTTGTAGGGCACGTCGTCGGCGAACGCCTGGTTGTAGACCTGGTGGAAGACGATCCGGGACAGCACCTCGCCACCACCGGAGACGTCGGTCCAGGTGGCGCCGGGGGCCAGGCACTCGGGACAGACCCGGCCGACGGGATAGCGGATGTGCCCGCAGGCGTCGCACCGCTGCAGGCTCAGCGTGGAGCGTTCGCGCAGGCTGTCCCAGAACGGGCGGTTCTCTTCGGTCAGCTCCGGCAGTGGCTTGTCGTACGTGCTCACGTCAGCCCGTCCTTGCTCAAGATCATCGCATTGGAGCAGTTCAGCGTCATGCCACGGCCGGTCACCAGGCAGACCTCCGCACCGGAGACCTGGCGCTCACCGCAGTCGCCGCGGAGCTGGCGGACGCCCTCGACGATGTGCAGCCAGCCCTCCATGTACGACTCCGACAGGTTGCCGCCCGCCGTGTTGACCGGCAGGTCCCCGCCGAGCTGGATCCGCCCGCCCTCCACGTACGGGCCGGCCTCGCCCACCCCGCAGAAGCCGGCGTGCTCCAGCCAGAGCAGCACGCTGATGCTGAAGTTGTCGTACAGTTGCGCCACGTCGACGTCAGCGGGCCCGACGCCCGCCATCGCGTACGCCTTGTCCAGCGCGTCCTTCTGGTGGGGCACGTACCACCAGTCCGGCCGCTCCAGCGTGCGGGCCGTGTACGCCTGGCCCATGCCGGAGAGGAAGACCGGTGGCTGCTTCGTCTCCCGCGCCCGGGCGCGTTCGGCGGAGGTGACGATGATGCAGACGCCGCCGTCGCTGATCAAGCAGCAGTCCAGCAGGTGCAGCGGCTCCACGATCCACCGGGAGGCCTGGTGGTCGGCGAGCGTGAAGGGCGTGCGCATCACGGCGTCGGGGTTCATGGAGGCGTGCCGGCGGCAGGCCACCGCCACCTCGCCGAGCTGCTCGCTGGTGGTGCCGTACAGGGCCATGTGCCGGCTGGCCGCGATCGCGCTGTTGGCGGCGGCGCCCATCATCCCCCAGATTCCCCACGAGTCGCCCCAGCCCGACGCCCGGTTGAACCGCGAGCCTCCGGTCTTGGCCGCGTCACCGAAGACGCAGGCCACGGTGGTGGCCATGCCGGTGGCCACCGCCATCGCGGCCATCTGGACCAGCGCGCCTGCGGTGCCGCCCCCCATCGACATGCTGCCGGTGTAGGCCGGGTCGATGCCGAGCGTCTCGGCCACCCGCAGGTAGTTGAGCGGCCCCTCGGGCGCCGTGGTGCCCGGGAAGGTCAGCAGGCCGTCGATCTCCGACTTCTCCAGCCCCGAGTCCGCGAGCGCCGCGGTGAAGGCGTCGGTGGCCAGCGAGAGCTGCGTGCTTCCCGGGACCTTGCCCTGAGGTGTCTTGCCGACGCCGACGATCGCGGCGCGGTCCTTCAGCGATTCCGTCATTCGCCTTCCTCACTTGCCGTGGTAGCGCGGCGGCCGCTTCTCGGCGAAGGCCGTGCGGCCCTCGATGCGGTCCTCGGTGTCCCGCAGCAGACCCCAGACGTAGTTCTCCAGCTCCACACCGCGGTCCAGCGGCAGGTCGGCGCCGTCGATGGCCAGTCGCTTGACAGCGCGTACGGCCAGCGGCGCGTTGTCCGCGATCCGCGCGGCGATCTCCCGCGCCCGGTCCAGCAGCACAGCTGGCGGCCCCACGACCTCGCTGACCAAGCCGGTGCGGTGCGCCTCCGCGGCGTCGATACGGTCGCCGGTGAGCAGCATCTGCATCGCCGTGGAACGGCCTACGGCCCGGGTCAGGCGTTGTGTACCGCCGGCCCCGGGGATGCTGCCGACACGCACCTCCGAGAGCCCGAACTGCGCGTTCGGCGAGCAGACCCGGATGTCGGCGGCGAGGGCGATCTCCAGGCCGCCGCCGATCGCGTAACCGTTGACCGCTGCGATCACCGGCGTATCCCGTGGGAAGCCACGCAACAGGTGGTCGCCGCGGCCGTCCCCGCCGAAGGCGCCCTGCGCGTACGACTCCGCAGGCGGCATCGTGCGCTTGAGATCCGAGCCGGTGCAGAACGCACGCTCGCCCGCACCGGTGATGATCGCGACTCGGATCTCCGGGTCGGCGGCGACGCGCTCGAAGGCCGCGTGCAGTGCGGCACGGGCCGGTGGATCGATGGAGTTCATCGCTTCCGGCCGGTTGAGCACGATCTCCGCGACCGCGTCCCGCACCTCGATGTCGACGGACACGTTCTCCGAACCTCCTCCTCCTCGTCCTGCCTGGCGGCCTGGCGCTCACACCAGCTCGCGGATGGCTGCGAGGCTCCGCTCGTCGTGGTGTGCGGTCCGCAGGATCACGTCGTCGAACCCGAGATCGGCCAGCCAGGCGAGGCGCTCTCGCGCCCGTCGCGCCGTGCAGATCAGGTCGAGCGGGCGGTCCGGATCGCGCGGCTCGTCCGGGCCGGTCAGGTCCACTGGGATGTTGGTGACCACGGCGCGCTCGCCGCCGGCCGCCCGGTATCGCGCGACGCCCTCGGCCAGCCGCCCGCCCTTGGCCGCCGAGGCGATCCAACCGGAGTACGTGGTGGCCGCCCGCTCGATCAGCTCGGGCCGGGCCCAGGAGCCGATCAGGATCCGCGGTCCGCTCCGCACCTCCGGCCACGGCGTGAGGTCGACGCCGTCCACGCACTCGCCGCGGACCAGCCGGGGCAGGACGTCCAGCGCGTCGTCGAACCGCCGGCGCCGCTCGCCGTACGGGGCACTGGCCGCATGGAAGTCGCCACGCGTCGAACCTGCGCCCACGCCGAGCGAGAGCCGGTCCCCGCAGAGCAGATGTGTGGTCATGACGCGCGTCGCCAGCTCCCCGGCCGCACGCGGCCCCAGCTGGAGGATGCAGGTGCCGAGCTCGACCCGGTCGGTCACGGTGGACGCCACGGAGAGTGCGATCAGCGGGTCCGGCAATGCGAACCCGCGGTTGAAGGCGTCGAACACCCAGGCGCCGTCGAGCCCGGCCGCTTCGATCCGGCGGGCGCTGTCGGCGATGCCGGTGGCGCTCGCCGTACCGTCCGGCGCGGCGGAGAGGATCATGCCAACCCTCATGTCCGCCTCCGGCGGGTGAACACGGTCCGGATCCCGGCCCCGACGACGAGGAGGAGGACCAGCACCCAGAGCGTGATCGCGATCGGGCTCGAGACGAAGTACGACATGTCGCCCCGGCTCAGGAAGAGCCCCTCACGCAGGTGCTTCTCCGCCAGCGGACCGAGGACCAGCCCGAGGACGAACGGCGCCAGGTCGAAGGAGAGCTTGCGCATCACGTACCCGACCGCCGCCATCAGCCCGAGCATGTACACGTCGAGCAGGCTGTTCCGCACGCTGTAGCAGCCGATGACGGCCACCACCACGATGCCGGGCAGCAGCAGGCTCTGCGGGATGCGGAGCAGTTGCACCCATACCCCGACCAGCGGCAGGTTGAGCACCAGCAGCATGAGGTTGGCGACCAGCATCGCGCCGATCAGTGACCAGAAGATCTCCGGGTTGTCCTCGATCAGCAGCGGTCCCGGCTCAATGCCCTGGACCACCATCGCCGAGATCACCAGTGCGAACGTGGCGGAGAACGGCAGGCCGAGGGAGAGCAGCGGGACCAGGCCGCCGATCGCCGCGGCGTTGTTCGCCGCCTCCGGTGCGGCCACGCCCTCGACCGCACCCGTGCCGAGCGCCTTCTTGTTCCGCGCGACGCTCTTCTCCAACCGGTAGGACGCGAAGCTGGACAGCGTCGCCGACGGCCCGGGGAGCAGGCCGAACGCGAACCCGACCACCGAGCCGCGGCCCCAGGCAGGCCACGCGGCGCGCCACTCGTCCCGGGTGGGGAGCAGCTCGCGGAAGCGGACCCGGGTGGGCTTCGCCGACCGGCCGGGGTTCTCGAGCAGCAGCAGCAACTCGGCGATGCCGAACAGGCCGATCGCGACCGGCACCAGGTCCACACCGAGCGCCATCTCCGGCACGTCCATCGTGTACCGGAACGTGCTGGTGATGGCCTCCTGGCCGATCGTCCCGAGCAGCACCCCGACGATCATCGGCAGGAAGCCGCTGGCCGCGCTCCCCCCGGCGACCCGGGCCAGGGCGATCAGACCGCCGGCCACCAGTGCCAGGTACTCGGCCGGCCCGAACAGCAGGCCCACCCCGGCGAGCACCGGCGAGAAGAGCGTGACCAGCACGACGCCGATGGCGCCGGCGATGAACGAGCCGATCGCCATGATGCTCAGTGCCGCGCCGGCTCGGCCCTTCTGTGCCATCGCGTGACCGTCCACCGCGGTCATCACGGAGGCGGCCTCGCCGGGCATGTTGAGCAGTACGGCGGTGGTGGATCCGCCGTACATGGAGCCGACGTAGATCGCGGCGATCATCACGATGCCGACGATCGGCGACATGGAGAACGTCAGCGGCAGGACGAGCGCGGCACCGGCGACCGGACCGAGCCCGGGCAGCACACCGATGATCGTGCCTGCGAGCGCGCCCACCAGCGAGGCGAGCAGCAACTCGGGGGTGAGCGCGGATTCCAGACCGAACAGCAGGCCGTCGAGGGGGCCCATGCGCTCACACCCCCGTCAGCGAACCGGCCGCCAGGCGTACGCCCAGCAGTTCGATGAAGACATAGGTGATCAGCAGTCCGAGTGCCGCGCCGTACAGCACGGATTTCCACCGGACCCCGTCCCGCAGAAGCAGCACGGCCACCGCGCCGAACAGGCCCGCGCCCAGGTACGGGCCGATGAACGGCAGGAGCAGCAGGTAACCCACGATGGCGCCGGACATGGCGAGTACCACGCGCGTACGACCGGGTGCCGGACGCCCGACCTCGCCGGTGACCTTCGTGGTGAACCGCGCCTCGCCGATCGTGAGGATGCTGATCACGATGGTGGCGACGCCGACGATGAGCGGGAAGAGCGCGGCGCCCGGCTGCGCCATGGTGCCCAAGGGCAGGCTGAATGCGTGCACGGTGTACGCCAGCCCGGCGATGAGGACGACCGTGCCGACGATCATCCGGCCGCGGCGTACGCCGTCCATGGTTGTGGAGGTCTCCGTGGCGGCCATGGTCATTCCCCCAGTGCGGCGTTGATCCGCTGGAACTCGGCCGTGAATCCGTCGAGCTCCGCGGTGATCTGGTCCGGGGTGAGGTGCTCTGTCACGTACCCCTCGTCCTCGGCGAACTGCGCGAACGCGGGCGTACGTACCGCTCTGTCCGCGGCGGCCTGCAGGGTGGCCAGCACGTCGGCGGGGATTCCCCTGGGGGCGATCACGTAGTACGAGGCGGGCAGCGTCACGTCGTACCCGGCCTGGGGAAACGATTCGGCATCCGGTGCCGCGTCATAGGTGCCGTCGCGGAAGACCCCGAGGATCCGGACCTTGCCGGCCTTGACGTGTTCGGTGAACGAGGGCGCGTAACCGGCGTTGGCGTCGACCTCGCCTGCCAACAGCGCGGTCAGTGCCTCACCCCCGCCACCGCTGAACGGGACCCTGGTGAGGTCGACCTTCCCGACCTGGTTGAGCTGGGCCACGGTGAGGTCGTTGACCGTCCGCGCACCCGAGTTGGAGACCGTGATCTGCCCGGGGCGCCGCCGTGCGTCGTCCATGAACTGCTCGATGTTCCGCCATGGCGCGTCGGCGCGGACGGCGAGGATGGTCGGCAGGTCCGCCAGCTTCACCAGTGGCTGGTAATCCGCGGTGGAGGAGTACGGCAGGGCGTCGGTGAGCAGCGGCTGGTAACAGCAGGCGCTGTTGGAGGTCAGCCCGATGGTGTAGCCGTCGGGGGGCGACTTGACGATCCGGCTGGTGCCGATGGTCGCCGAGCCGCCCTCGCGGTTCTCCACCACGACCTCGACGCCGAGCTCCTTCTCCAGCTCCGCGGCGAACTTCCGCGAGACAGGGTCGGTGGAGCCACCAGGTCCGTACGGAACCACGAAGGTGAGGTCGTCGTCGGGATACGGGCCGTCCGGCCCGAGTCCAGGGATCACGGAGCACCCGCTCAGTGCCAGCAGCACCGCGGCCACGGCCGCGCCTCGACCGAAGACTCTCATGGCTCGCCCCCTTCGCCGAGCTGGACTTGCGCAACCGCATAGCGAACAAAAGTTCGGTTTGCGGTCGTGGTGGATACTAGGCAGACCCGACGAGGCGGTCAACGGTTCGGCCAGCTATGGCCCCGCGTCATAGTCCTGCCGCCTGGGTTCCTGGCAGTGATCGCAGCCTTCGGTGGCCGGCCCGTTGCCTACGAGTCCCTCACCGGTGATAGGCCTGCGAGCACTGCCAGCACGCCGCCGACGGCCTCCGGGATGTGTCCCGTCCCGGGTTTGTTGGAGACCATCAAGCCTCAAGCCTGGAGGATGATCGAAGGATGGCCGCCCCGAGGAGTACCCCGACGAGCTGCGGGAACGAGCGATCCGGCTCGTGCTGGACGCCAAGGCTGACCCTGCTTGCGGGGGCGGGAACGTCTACCGGCGCATCGGTGAGCAGCTTGGGATTCACTCGGAGACGTTGCGGGGCTGGGTGAAGCAGGCCGAGATCGACGCGGCACCAGGCCGGGCACGACGACTGACGATGCCACTCGACTCGCGGAGTTGGAGCGTGAAGGCGCTGGGCTCCAACCCGCGCAAGAGTATGAAGACCGGTGCGGGCGAGCGGGACGTGGAGCTCACCTCGGCTCGGCGACGTTCGGACCCGGGGCGATGCTGTTCAGCGACGACGACGGCGTGGTCGTGCTCGATCGCTGACGACGCCGGGCGCGACGATGGCACGTCGTTCTCTTGACCGAGAGCACTGTGCGACGCACGAAGAGAAATCTGCTGGTCCAGGTGGTCGCGCCCCCTCGCAGGTGTCCGCCGGGACCGCCGGATCGCTGGGGCATCCGGTCCAGGCACCGCGGATCGGATCGAGGGGGCAGCTTTCCTGCTGACAGCCGCCGCACAGGAGGATGACAGGTTCGCGATTCAGAGTCGATGACGTGAACAGCACCGACATCGGCAACGCCGAAGCGCAGGGGCCCGGCCGCTCCCGCCGGCCGGCCCACAGGACGTCCGCCTGGTTCGTATCGACGTTGCTGGTCGGTGTGCTGGCGCTGAGCGGGTGCGCGGCCGGCTCGGCCACCGGGTCGGCCGCGACGGACTCCTCCTCGTCGATCACCACCACTCTGGTGGACTCCGAGGCCACCTCGGCCACGACGACCACCGAGACCATCACCGGGACGACGGCCGCCGCCGAGGCCTTCCTGGCGACCCTGTCCGACGAACAGCGCGAGACCCTGCTGTACGCCTATGACGACGAGACGAAGACGACGTCGTGGTCGAACTTCCCGGTCACGTTCGTCGAGCGTGCGGGGCTGAACCTCACCGACCTCACCGAGGAGCAGCAGACCGCGGCGTTGACGGTGCTACAGGCGCTGCTGAGCGACGAGGGCTACGCCACCGCCGTGGGCATCATCGAGGGCGACCAGTACCTGCTCGACAACAGCAGCAGCACCGAGGACTCGCTGGGCCAGTACTACATCGCCTTCTTCGGCGACCCGTCCGACTCGAGCGCCTGGCAGGTGCAGTTCGGCGGCCACCACCTCGGGATCAACGCCACCCTGGACAGGGCGGCGGGGGCCATCACGTTCGCGCCGACGCACCTCGGGTCGCAGCCGGCCGTCTACCCGAACGGGGACGGCGAGCAGGTGCAGCCGCTCGCCGGGATGTACGAGACCGCCTTCGCCTTCTACGACAGCCTGACGGCGGAGCAGCAGGCCGCGCTCTACCAGGGCGAGCAGCTGCAGACGATGCAGTGCGCCCCGGGTGGCACCTGCGACTACCCGACGGGCACCGGCCTGTCCGGCGCCGAGCTGACCGACGAGCAGCGGCGGCTGCTGCTCGACGTCATCGCCAACTGGGCCGGCCTGTCCGACGAGCAGACCACGTCCACTGCGTTGGCCGAGATCGAGGTGACGCTCGACGAGACGTGGATCAACTGGTCCGGTGCCACCGCGTACGACATGACCACCGGGGAGGGCATCTACTTCCAGATCTCCGGCCCGGAGGTCTACATCGAGTTCGCGAGCCAGGAGGGCTCGGCGGGTGCCGACGTCGACGGAGTGACCACCTCGGGATGGGGGCACATCCACACCATCTACCGCGATCCCTCGAACGACTACGCCGGCAGCGTCACGCAGCGGGAGGCCGCCGGCATGGGCGCGGGTCCGGGTGGCGGATCGCCCGGCGGCGCTCCACCAGCCGGTGGCTGATCGACGCACAGGAGAGGCGCGGCTGGAGGGGTTGCGGCTCATCGGTTCGCGCAGCGGCGCCGATCACGGACAGCAGGGCGTGCGCGAGCATCGCGATCAGGGGCCAGTCGCCATGAGCTCGAGCGTCGGACCTGGTGATCATCGAGTCCGGTGAGGTTCGGTGGCCTGGAACGACTCCTCAATGAGCCTTTGCCAACCTGATCAGGCGTTGGTGAGCATGAGGGTCTGAACTGCGGCGATGAGCTTGTCGGCGGTGTTCGGGCTGGAGCGGATCTTGCGCAGGATGCGCCAGTTCTTCAGCTCTGCGTTGACCCGCTCGCCCGGTCCGCGGCGGCGGGCGTGGACGGTGTTGACCTCGCGCTGGTTGGTCGACAGTCGCCGGTAGCGGCCGGTGGCTGGATCGAGGCGGCGACGTCGCTGTGGGACCGCGACCGTCGTTCCGGCGCCCTGGTAGGCGGTGTCGGCGGCTGCGGGGATCCCATGGGCGGTGAGCGCGTCGATGATGCCGTGTTCGCGGGCGGCGCCCATGTCGTGGCGTGCGCCGGGCAGCGGCGGGGAGATCCACACCAGCTGGCCGATCGGGTCGGCGATGACCTGCACGTTCAGCCCGTGAGCCTTGTGCTTGCCCGAGTAGAACGCCCGGTCGTAACCCGACGCCATCCCGACTCGGTCGATGCGCAGCAGAGTGCCGTCGAGGATTACGAACGCCTTCCGTGCGGCGACCTCGATCGCCTGCTCCAGGGTCGGCGCCATCGCGGCAAGGAGGTCGAGTGCTTCGCGGATGTAGCGGTAGACCGTCGAGGTGCCGATCGTGAAGCCGCAGGCCAGGTCCGTGTAGGTCTCGCCCTTGCGCAGGTAGGCCACGACCAGCAGGGCCTGGCGGCCAGCGGTCAGCTTGCGCCACCGCGTCGCCCGCTGGTTGCGGTGAGCCCGCAACGCATCGGACAGCACGCCGAGCGCGCGAGTGGACACGGTCATCCCCGACGGGTAGGACAGCACCTTGAAGCTCCTGGTTGGACGGACTGATCTCAGCAATCGCCCGTCTACGCGTTCGAGATGGGTGCGCAGGTCGGGGGTCGGCGCCGTTCGTTCGTGGAGATGTTCGGTGAAGCGCCATCGGTCGTGCTGCACGGCGGCCGACGGTAGGCGGCCGGGCTACGCCTGCAAGAACATCTCCAGCAACGCGAGCAGGGTCTCCGGGGCGTCTTCCGGCGTGAAGTGGCCGGCGTCGGCGAGCTCGATCACGGGCGCGGTCGGGTAGGCCTCACGGAAGGCTGTGATCATGTGTCGGGGGATGAGCGCGGTGTCTCGCATGCCCTCGACCAGCATCGCCGGCTTGGCCCGCACGGCGGCCACGGCGACCGGGTCCGGCGGGGGCGGTGCGTCCGCCGGGTCGGGAGCGACGAGCTGGCGGGGGAACCGGATCACGCCGCGGCACTCGGCGGGGGTGGGGAACGGATCGGCGTAGGCGCGGATCCAGGTGGGGGTGACGATCTCCGGCCGGGCGACGGTCTGCAGCGCGAGCATCAGGTGGGTGAGCGTGTGCCCGGCGTTGCCCAGGATCTGCTCGAAGCTGCCGTCGGCGTAGGCGGCACGCGCCCAGCGGAACCAGGCACTCTCCGCCATGTTCGCGGCGAAAGCATCCTCGTAGCCGGGCAGCCCGAGGGTGAGCACGGTGTTGGTGGCGAAGATGCGGTCCACCCGGTCCGGATGGCGCAGCGCGAACTCCGCACCGATCGGGCCGCCCCAGTCGTGCAGCACCAATGTGATGCCGCGCAAGTCCAGCTCGTCGACCAAGAGCGCTTCGAGATTGTCAACGTGCTCGCCGGCCAGATAGGTCCGGTCTTGCGGAGTGGCGCTCTTACCGAAGCCCATGTGGTCGGGCGCCACCACCCGGTGCCGCTTCGACAGCGGGCCGATCAGGTGGCGCCACAGGTAGCCCCAGGTTGGCTCCCCGTGTAGCAGTACCAGGTTGCGCCCTCGGCCGGGCTCGCCCTCATCGATGTAGTGGTAGGTGAATCCGGGTGCTTTGCTGTAGCGCGCGGGATAGGGCCAGGTGCCGTCGAAGGTTTCCTCGGCGGAAATCACGATCCGTCCTCTCCGTCGTTCTGGTGTTCGTGCACCGAGAACCTTAGGGACGGTCGGCTGACATCTTCTGTCAGTGAAGGTGGTACATGTCGGCGAGAGCGGCGACGGTGCGGGCCACGTGCTCGCGCAGCGCCTCCGGTTCGAGCACCTCGACCTCGGCGCCCAGCCGCAGCAGCAGCCCGCCGGTGTGCTCCACCGACTCCATCGGGATCGCCACCCGCAACCAACCGTCTGGCTCCTCGGGGCGGGCGCTGTGTCGCGCGGCCGAGACCAGCGCCGGCTCCCACAGATGCGGCAGCAGGTCCAGCGCGCGCGGCGTGAGCCGCACGGTCGCTTCGCCGGTGTGGCGGCGGGCGTCGAACTCGCGCAGCGAAGCGTCCCAGTGGGCGGCCAGGTCGAATCCGGCGGGCCGCTCGAACCGCTCGTCCAGCACCCGCAGGCGGCTGATCTGAGCGACGCGGTAGGTCCGAACCTCGTCCGCCGCACCGCGGGAACCAGCCACCAGGTACCAGCGGCCGCCCTTGAGCACCACGCCGTAGGGCTCCAGGGTGCGAGACACCTCCGGTTTCGGCGCCCACCGGCGGTAGCGCACCCGGACCCGGCGCTGATCCCACACCGCGCCCACCACCTCCCCCAGGTGCGGGGTGTGGTCCGGATCGATGTACCAGCCCGAGGTATCCAGGTGAAACCGCTGGTGCAGCCGGTTCGCCCGCTCCCGCAGGTCGTCGGGCAGCGCCGCCATCAGCTTCAGCCGGGCGGTGGCCAGCACCGCACCCAGCCCGAGATCCGCCGCCGGGCCGGGCAACCCGGTGAGGAACAAGGCCTCCGCCTCCTGCGAAGTTAGCCCGGTCAGCCGGGTGCGGTAGCCATCCAGCAGTGCATAGCCGCCGGCATGGCCCGCCTCCCCGTACAGCGGTATCCCCGCCGCGTGCAGCGACTCCACGTCCCGATACACCGTGCGGACCGAGACCTCCAGCTCACTCGCGAGCTGCCGCGCCGTCATCCGGCCCCTGGCCTGCAACAACAACAGAACCGACAGCAACCGGGCTGCGCGCATGCCAGCACGATGCCAGCCACCCCCGACGAGTCGGGCGCGGGCGGATCATGCGCGTCACCTCCGGTCCGATTCTCTTCCGACCGCATCGCCTGGATCAGGCAACGATGGCTACTGCCTGCCCTGCGCTGCCTCGTCGAGGGCCGCGACCCGCCCGTGGAGTACGTCGTGCGTGACATCGAGGAGGGGAGTCGCCGGCACGGGCATCAGGGCGGGGGTCTAGTCCGGAGGACCTGACCGTCGGAATGAGCAGCCGGTGGCAGATCTTCGACAACGGCGTCAAGCCGTACGCCTGCGGCGTCGTCACCCCATCCTCCGATCGACGCGGTGCGGCAGCTGGCCTCGGTACGCGGCCTCGCCGCCGAGGACCTCGAGCGCATCGACCTGCGGGTTCACCCGCTCGTCCTCGAACTCACCGGCAGGACCGAGCCGGGCACCGGCCTGGGAGGCAAGTTCAGCGTCGGCTTCGCCTGTGCGATCGCGTTGATCGAAGGAACGGCGGGCGAGCACCAGTTCACCGAGGCCAACGTGGCCGACCCGCGCGTGCGCGACCTCATGGCCCGGATCACGCCGGTCGCCAGCAGCGAGATCGACCACACCGAGGCGGTGGCCGTCGGCCACACCAGGGACGGCAGGCGGATCGAGGTCGTCGTCGAGCACGCGACGGGCACTCCGCAGAACCGGATCACCGACAGCGAGCTCGCCGCGAAGTTCCACGGCCTCGCCGACCCCGTGCTCGGTGCAGCGCAAGCCGCCGAGCTCGACGCAGCGGTGTGGAAGGTGGCCGAGCTGGACGATCTCACCCAGCTCGTGGAACTCGCCTCGCTGCGGTGACCAGATCGCTGGTCCAGGTCGGCCGCGACCCGCAAGACCGGGTCCCGCCCCGTCACCTCTCGGTGGGGACGCGCGCAAGCTCATCGAGCCCCAGCACGCGGTCCAGCAGCCGGATCCGGTAGGCGGCGCTCAGTGCCGCGAACCAGAGCCCCAGAGCGGGCAGCACTGCCTCGAACACTGGCGGTGCGGCGCCGGTCAACCCGAAGTAGTTCGACAAGGCCGGGGTGAAGAGCACGGCGGCGAAGGCCACGAGCAGCGCGGCGACCAGTACCGCCGGTCCCCGGTCGTCAGTGGGCCGGGTCCAGGCCGCGAAGAACCGCGTGGGTGGGGCGAGGAAGAGGATGAGCACGAACGAGGCCAGGCAGACGAAGGTGGACAGGCCGGTCTGCGCTCCGATCGTCGCCGCCGCCGTGGAGAACTCGCTGTCGGTGTAGGTGAGCCCGGTGTAGCTCTCGAACTGGCTGACCACCTGTGCCGGGGTGCGTCCGCTGGTGAAGCCCGCCAATACCAGCTGGTACAGGTAGGCGTAGACGGCCGTGCCGAACCCGGCCGTGAGCACCGCGGCCGGGATGACGAAGCGGGCGAGGTTGCCCAGCAGGTTCCTGTCGGGCGTGACCGGGCGGGCCCAGAAGGTGAGGAACAGCGTCGGGACACCCACGGTGAGCAGGGTCAGCCCGACCTGGGTCGGGGAGTAGGGGAAGCCCAGCCCGAGCATGGTCACCGCGAGGATCACCAGGCCCTGGGTGGCGACCCGGGCCAGGAAGATGTACATCGACGCGGCGATGCCGTTGATGATCCGACGTCCCTCGTGCTGGGCGGGCAGCAACGCGGCGAAGGAGTCGTCGACGAGGACGATGTCGGCGACGTCGCGGGTGACGGAACTGCCGCTGCGCATCGCGACACCCACGTGCGCACGTTTGAGGGCGCGCGCATCGTTCACCCCGTCACCGATCATGGCGACGTAGCGGCCCTGGCGACGCAGCGACGCGACGATCCGCTCCTTCTGCTCCGGTGCGACACGGCCGAACACCGTGGTGCGGGCGACAAGCCGGTCCAGCGCAGCCGTGTCGTCGGGTCCGAGGCCGTCCAGCTCTGCCCCGGAGACCGGCTCGCCCGCGTCCAGTCCGGCCTGCACGGCCAGGGCCGCGACCGTTCGCGGGTCATCACCGGAGATCACCTTCAGCGCGACGCCGTCGGCGTGGAACCGAGCGATGCTCTGGGTGACCTCCGGGCGCAGCTCGTCGGCCAGCGCGACCACCGCGACCGGCTCCAGCGCCGGCAGCATCGGGTGACCGGCCGCGTCGCGCAGCTCGGCGGTCCGGTCGGCGGCGCGGGCCAGCATGAGCACACGCAACCCCCGCGCGGCGTGCGCGGCGACCTCGTCCGAGACGTCCAGGCCGCCGGTGAGGTGCGGGGCGAGCGCGTCCGGAGCGCCGAGCACCCAGGCGCCCTCGCCCGTGACGACGCCGGACCAGCGCAGCGAGGACGCGAACGGCACCTCGTTGCGCATGGTCCACGCGCTGCCCGGCAGGCTCGCGGCCAGCGCGGTCGTGGTGAGGTTCGGGCTGGTCGCGGTGCGGGCGAACCCCCCGAGCGCGGCGTCGACCTCGGCGGTGTCCCGCCCGCCGAGCGGTTCGACCTGCGCGAGGGCGAGCCGGCCGGTGGTCAGAGTGCCGGTCTTGTCGGTGCACACGACGTCGACGTTGCTGACCGACTCGACGGCGTTGACCTGCTGCACCAGCGCGCCGTGTCCGGCGATCCTGGCTGCGCCCGCCGTGTAGGCGACGGCGATGAGGAAGAACAACCCATAGGGCACCAGACCGGACAGCACGGCCGTGATCTGCACAACGCGCAGCAGGCTGAACCCCTCCAGCGCGGCCTGCGCGAGGATCGTCCCGCTCATCAGCACGACGAGCGCCATCACCAGACGGATGACGAACTCGATGCGCCGCTGCAGTGGCGTCTTGTCGGTGGTGACCCGGCGCGCCTGCGCCGTCAGCCGGCCCGCGTAACTGACCGGCCCGACGTCGCGGGCATGCTGCAGGCCCTCGCCGGCTACGCATGAGGTGCCCGAGCGCAGCTCGTCGCCCGGGTTCTTGACGACCGGATCGGACTCACCGGTCAGCAACGACTCGTCGGCCTCGACCCAGCCACCGTCGAGCAGCGGCCCGTCGACCACGATCTGGTCGCCTGGTCGCACCCGTAGGACGTCGCCGCGCACGACCGAGTCCGCGGCGACCTCGACCTCCCGCCCGTCGCGGACGACGAGCACAGGCGCACGGTCGAGCAGCTGGAGCCGGTCGAGCTTGCGCTTGGCGCGGATCTCCTGCACGGCGCTGATCAGCGCGTTGACCAGCCCGAGCCCGACGCTGATGAGGGCGTCGCTATAGCGCCCCAGCCCGAGCAGGGCGGCACCGATGACGAACAAGATCATGTTGTAGAACGAGAAGACGTTGGTGCGCAGGATCCTCGCGTAGCTGCGCGTGGTCCCACTGACCGCCGTGTTCGCCTCGCCACGACCGCGACGGGCGTCAGCCTCCGCCTGGGTCAGCCCGACGACCGCTTCCTGTTCCGAACGGACGTCCACGCTGCCTCCCGCCTCTCGCTCTGGTGAGCTGCCCTGCATTGCTGGAGTCTTCCAGGACTGCCCGATCGAGCGTCCGGAAGCGCCGGTTCAGGACCAGGGACGAGCCCGGTCGCGGTGCTGGTACCGATGACGGAGGAGCTCCGACACGGATCGAGTTGGTCTCGACCCGGCTGGACGATCGTGGCCAGGACGATGGCCGCGAGTGTGTCGCGGCGCACCCCGCGGTGCCCGGATCTCGCGCGGCACTGCGGTCGTCGTCCTGCTGGTGCCGACATGATCCGGCAGACCCGCCGGGAGCGCTGGCGGTTGGTCGGTGTGCCCCTGTGAAGGATGCTCGGATCAGGTGCGGCTGTCGGTGCCGAGGGGGCGGGCCGCGCTCGCGGCAGCCCGGTCGGGCGCGGCGGCGCCGAGGGCTGCCTCCGCTGCCCGGCGAATGTGCTGCCCCCACAGCGCTACAGCTCCGTCAGTGTCGCCCGCCTGGATGCACGCCAGCACGGTCTCGATCTCACCGATGCTCGAGGCGGGGCGGCCCGTGGTGGACAGCGACCGGGCCCGCAGCTGGTACAGCCTGCTCTGCAGGAGCGCGGCCTGTCCGTGGAGCACGTCGTTTCCGCATCCCGCGTAGAGGGCGTCGTAGAAGTCTCTCTTGACATC
The DNA here is from genome assembly GCF_002262885.1 of Pseudonocardia sp. MH-G8. Taxonomy (GTDB): domain Bacteria; phylum Actinomycetota; class Actinomycetes; order Mycobacteriales; family Pseudonocardiaceae; genus Pseudonocardia. Next base: position 67,217 of record NZ_NKYF01000029.1, read on the forward strand.
GAGCATGGCGCCGACCTCGCCCGAGTTGTGGGCGTCGTGCAGCCGGGCAACGGTGATTCTCAGCCGCTCTACCGCGGCTGCGTCAGCTCGCTCCACGAACAACCGCACGGCCATGCACTCGAGGGCCTCCCGGACCTCGTAGACCTGACGTGCCTCGTCATCCGAGAGGATGGCCACCGTCGGGCCCCGGTAGGGCGTGATGGTGATGAAGCCTTCCGCCTCGAGCTGACGCAGCGCCTCACGCAGGGTGTTGCGCGAGACGTCGAGCTCCTCGCACAGTTCGCGCTCGATGAGCCTGTGGCCGGGCTGCAGCGCGCCGCCGATGATCTCGGCTCGGATGGCCCCGACGACCTGCTCGCGTACCGGCGCCAGAACCCGGGTGACCTTCATCGAGCTACCCCTTCCGTCCCGGCCGATCGCTCCAGGATAGCAGTACGGCCCAACTGTCCTATTGACCGATTGTGGGACAAACTTCTAGCCTGACGGCCGCTGCTGCTCCCGCCAGAGAGCCTGAGAGGTTCGTTCATGTCTCACCCAGTTGGCAGCGACGTCGCTCAACGCGACGTCGCCGGGCCCGCCCGCTATGGCCTGTTCATCGACAATGCGTTCCTGGAGCCGACCGGCTCCGCGTACGTCGACGTGGACGACCCCGCGTCCGGGCTGGTCTGGGCCCAGGTCCCCGACGCCTCGGCCGACGACGTCGACCGGGCGGTGCGCAGCGCGCGCCGCGCGTTCGAGGAAGGACCCTGGCCGACGTGGCGGGCCGCCGACCGCGCGGCGTTCCTGGTGCGCTTCGGCCAGGCGATCGGCGAGCACGCCGAGGAGTTGGCCCGCCTGCAGGTACAGGAGAACGGCAAGCTCTACCGGGAGATGTACGGGCAGGCGAAGCTGCTGCCCGAGTACTTCACCTACTACGCCGGCCTCGCCCAGATGCCTGGAGGGCACACCAACCCGCTGCACCTGGCGAACATCATCAACTACACCGTCCGGGAGCCGCTGGGCGTGGTCGCCGCCATCACACCCTGGAACTCCCCGCTGCTGCTGCTGATCTGGAAGCTCGGCCCGGCCCTCGCCGCCGGCTGCACCGTGGTGGCGAAGCCGTCCGAGATCACCCCGGTGTCCACGCTGCGCCTCGCAGAGATCGCCGCCGAGTGCGGGTTGCCGCCGGGCGTGTTCAACGTCGTCACCGGTCTCGGTAACCCGTCGGGAACTGCGCTCACGGGTCACCCCGAGATCGACAAGATTGCGTTCACCGGGTCGACCGCGACGGGCCAGGCAATCGCCTCGCAGGCCGGCAAGACCCTCAAGAGCCTGTCCCTCGAGCTCGGCGGCAAGTCGCCCAACATCGTCTTCGCCGACGCGGACGTCGACGTCGCCATCAACGGTGTGATCGCGGGGATCTTCGGCGCCAGCGGCCAGACGTGCATGGCGGGGTCGCGCATCCTCGTCCAGGACGAGATCTACGACCAGGTCGTCGAGGAGCTCGCACGCCGCGCCGACGCCATTGTCGTCGGCGACCCCCAGGACGACCTGACTCAGATGGGCACGATCGCCAACCGCGCCCAGCTCGACAAGGTCCTGCACTACATCGACGTCGCGACGGATGAGGGTGCCCGGCTCGTGGCCGGTGGCGTGCCCACGACCGTCGACGAGCTGCCGAACGGTTTGTTCGTCCGGCCGACCGTGTTCGCAGACGTCACCAACGACATGACCATCGCGCAGGAAGAGGTCTTCGGTCCCATCGCGTCGGTGCTGCGCTTCACCGACGAGGCCGACGCGATCAAGATCGCCAACGACACCCAGTTCGGCCTGGCAGCCGGTGTGTGGACGGGCAATGTCCAGCGTGCGCACCGGGTGGCAGGCAAGCTGCGCGCCGGCACGGTGTGGATCAACAACTACCGCAAGACCGGCTACGCCACTCCGTTCGGCGGCTACAAGCAGAGCGGGTACGGCCGGGAGAACGGGCCGGAGGCGCTGCACGCCTACACCGAGGAGAAGAGCGTCTGGGTCGACACCGGCCAGGGCGTCAAGGACCCCTTCAACCCGCGTGCCTGAGGAGTGACCCATGACTGAGAATCCCTACGACCTGGTGGTGGTTGGTTCCGGGATTGCCGGCCTGTCGGCCGCTGTGACCGCGGCTGAGCAGGGCGCCCGTGTCTTGGTGGTCGACCGCTCCACTGAGCAGGAGGCGGGGGGAAACACCCGGTGGACCGCCGCCTACTTCCGGCTCGACGACGTCTACGAGCCCGATCCGAGCTTCGTCGACGATGTCGTCGGATTCTCCGACGGCCGGACGCCGACCTGGTACGTCGAGGCGCTCGTGGAACGACTGCCCGAGACGATGGAGTGGATCCAGGGGCACGGGGTGCGGTTCCGCCGGTTTCCGACCTACTTCATCAACAGTGCGCGGCCACGCCTGCAGCCCATCGGAGGTGGCGAGGCCCTGCTGGCCGCTTTGCGGCCCGCAGCCCACGACCTGGGAGTCGAGTTCCGGTACTCGACGACCGCGGAGGGATTGTTGTCCGAGGGCGGCTCGGTGGCCGGCCTTCACGTCGCCGGCCCTGACGGTCCCACGGTGATTCCGGCCCGAGCCGTGTTGATCGCATCCGGCGGCTTCGAGGGTGACATCGCGTGCCTCACCGGGGCCTTCGGCCGAGACGCGAGCACGCTACTGCCCATCGCACCCAGCGTCGCGGGCAACCGCGGCGAGGGCATCCGGATGGCGCTTGAGGCGGGGGCGGCCAGAGCAGGTCAGTGGGACTCCTTCCACGCCGAGCCGGTCGACCCACGCAGCTCGGACCCCGAAGCGCTGGTCATGGTCTTCCCGTACGGCATCCTGGTGAACAGGAGCGGATCCCGGTTCCTCGACGAGGGGCGCGGCACCGTCGACGAGACCTACGAGGCGACGGCGCGGGCCATCTGGGCGCAGGAAGGCGGCACCGCCTGGTTCGTGACCGACGCCCAGCTCGACCGCGTCGACGATCGGGAGCGCGGCCTGCTCACCGGGGTCAAGCCCGTGCGCGCCGACTCGCTGCAGGAGCTCGCCGAGGCCACCGGCCTGCCCGCCACCGCGCTCGCGGACACGGTCGCGGCATTCAACGCCGCCACCACGAAGGGTGAGTTCGACTGGCGTAAGCCGGACGGGTTGGCCACGATGCACCTCGATCCGCCCAAAAGCAATTGGGCCCTGCCACTGGGGGAGGGCCCGTTCCGGGCATGGCCGGTCTCGTGCGCCATCGTCTTCACCTTCGGCGGGCTTGCCACCGACGAGCGAGCCCGGGTCGTCCGCGAGGACAGAACCCCGATCCCGGGACTGTACGCGGCCGGCGAATGCACCGGGCTTTACCACGGCAAGTATCCGGGTGGGACCTCCGTCCTGCGCGGAATGATCTTCGGTCGCGTCGCCGGCCTCGATGCCGCGCGCACTGAAGCGGCTTTCTCCACCACATCCCCGGTGACCGCCTAACCAGTTCTGGAGGGCCAATGTCGGCTCCGAGTGAAGTACCGGCGTCAGGCGCGTCGACGGGCACCGTCCAGCAACCGTTCCGCACCCTCCTGGGAGCCGGCGTCGGGAATACCCTGGAGTGGTACGACTGGAGCGTATACGCGATCTTCGCGCCGTTCTTCGCCGCCCAGTTCTTCGTCGACGACAGCCCGACCGGTGCGTTGTTGTCCACGCTGGCCGTGTTCGCGGTCGGCTTCCTCATGCGCCCGATCGGCGGGTTTTTCTTCGGATGGCTCGCCGACCGCCGCGGCCGGCGCTTTTCGATGACCACCTCGATGCTGCTTATGGCGGCCGGCAGCCTGGTCGTCGGCATCGCCCCCACGCACTCCCAGATCGGCATCTGGGCCGCCGTCGTCCTGGTCCTTGCACGCCTCGCTCAGGGCCTGGCCCACGGAGGTGAGATCGCCGCCTCCTACACCTACATCGCCGAGATCGCGCCGCGAGCGCGGCGGGGGCTGTGGTCGACCAGCCTCTATGTCTCGGTCACCGCCGGCATCGTGCTCGCTTCCCTGATCGGGGCCGGGGCCACCAGCGCGTTGGGAACGGACACCGTCCGCGACTGGGCGTGGCGTATACCGTTCCTCATCGGCGGCCTTCTCGGCGTGGTCGGGCTGCACCTGCGTCGCACCCTCCCGGAGACCGACGCCTTCACCGGACAGGACGACGATTCGAACTCCACCGGAGCCGCTCCACGCTCCACCCGGGTGCTGTTGCGCGGCCTCGCCGCGAGCAAGATCAGCTGGCCCGCATTCTCGGGCTGAGCCTCGGCGTGACTGTCGTCTACTACATCTGGGCCGTCGGTGTCTCCGGGTTCGCGATCAGCGCCAAAGGCGTGCCGGCCACCGGGGCCCTTTGGGGCAGCGTCATCGCGAACGTCTTCTTCATGGTCACCCTCCCTTTGTGGGGCAAGCTGTCGGATCGGTTCGGGCGCAAACCCGTGTTCATCACCTACGGGGTCGCGTTCGTGGTGCTGTCGTTCCCGCTGCTCGGTGCGCTCAACGGTTCGGCCGTCCGTCTCACCGTGATCATGATGGTTGCGCTGTTCTTCCTCGGTGCGTTCGTCGGGATCATGCCGGCCTATTTTGCCGAGTTGTTTCCGACGGCCGTGCGGGCATCGGGGATCGGGGTCCCGTACTCGTTCGTCGTCGCGATCTTCGGTGGTACCGCGCCCTACACGCTCACCTGGCTGACCAGCCGCGATCTGCAGTGGGTGTTCGCCCTCTACATGGTCGTGCTGGTGCTGATTGGCCTGGTCACCACGCTGCTCACCCCAGAGACCCAGGGCCGCGAGCTCACCTGAGTGGACGATCGTGGGCGGCACGGACCGCAAGGGTGCGCGCGACGGCGTTCGGGTACTCAACGTGGGAACTCGCGCTCCTCAGAGTTCGCTTGATCCGACTCGGGTAGGTCGGTCAGGGCGCTTGTGCGGTGGACGTCGCGGCATGGGATTCAGAAGCGCACCCGCGGCGGGCGCGGCGGTATCAACGGGCGTGAGGGCCGAACCGGACGCGCGGGCGGCCTGAACCAGGCCTGCCGATCAGCAGTGGTCCAACGCGCCACCTGACGCGACCACGACGCCTTGTTCTTTCCGCCACGCGAGGCGCGCGCCGGAGCCGTTGGTGAAGCTCCCGCTATTCCGCCGCAAGCCGCTGCTCTTCGTCGCGATCGCCGGGACGACCGCGTACGCCATCTCCGCCGTGACGTTCCCCGCCGCGATGACCCGCCTGCTCGAGGCGGAGGGTTGGCCCGCTGCGTCGTTCTGGTGTGAGTTGGTGTCGTCCGCGTGCAGTTGGAGCGCAGTTGCCGGTAGCGCTGCTTCACGCTCGCGTGCGGTGCTCCCGGGCCACCTCGACCAGCACCTGGTGCATGGCGAGCTCGGCGGCCGCGCGCACCCGGTCGTGGCGGTGGGCGAGCAGGATCCGCCGGGACGGAGCGGAGCGACCCAGCCCGACGACCCGCACGGCGGGGTGGGTGGTCGCGACCGCCGTGCGGGGGGCCAGCGCGACGCCCAGTCCGACGCTGACCATGGCCTGCGCCTCCTGGTAGTCGTTGGCGTGGAAGGCGATCCGCGGCGTGAAGCCCGCGGTGCGGCAGCTGCGTTCCAGCACCTCGGCCACCGGGTGGTCGTGGGCCCGAACGATCCAGTCCTCGCTGGCCAGCGCGGTCATGTCGACGACGCGGCGCCGGGCGAGCGGGTGGTCGGCCGCGACGACCAGCGCGGTCGGGTCGTCGAGCAGGTGGGTCAGGGCGAACCGGGCGGGGTCCAGGCGGTTCCACTCGTAGTCCCACAGCAGTGACATGCCCACTGTGCCGTCCTCGAGCACGCGCACCAGCTCGTCGAACCGGGCGCTGCGCACCGTGAGCCGGATCGCCGGGTGCGCCGCGCGGAACCTGCTCACGGCCAGCGGCAGCAGGGAGCTCGCGATGGTCGGGAACGTGCCCAGTTCCAGCACTCCCCTTCGGAGCCCCGCGATCTCGGCGAGATCGGCCTCGGCCGCCGCGAGCTGCCGCACGACGCGGCGCGCGTGGTCAGCCAGCACCGCGCCGGCCTCGGTCGGGGTGACCCCGCGCGGCTGCCGGTGCAGCAGCGGCTGGCCGACCTCGGCCTCGAGCCGCCGCAGCTGCTGCGACACCGCGGACGGGGTGTAGTTCAGCTCCTCCGCGGCGGCCGTCATCGACCCCGTGTCGAGGACGGCCGCCAGCAGCGCCAGGCGCCGGACGTCGAGCACGGGGCCTCCGTAGGTTGAAGCGTGACTTCAGGGCGCTGAAGTGACTCGTGATTGTGCTACAGCCCGTTCGGTCTGCACAGTCCTGCCGCGGACGAGTGCGGAGGTGGCCGGTGCGGGAGATCGCGTCGACGTGGATGCGTGGCGGAACCAGCAAGTGCTGGGTGTTCGAGCGCGAGCGGCTGGAGGTACCGGGGCGCAGCGTGGACGAGGTGCTGCTGCGGCTGTACGGCAGTCCGGACCCGCGCCAGGTCGATGGTGTGGGCGGTGCGACGTCGACGACGAGCAAGGCCGTCATCCTTGCGCCGTCCCGGCGACCGGACGTGGATGTCGACTACACCTTCGCCCAGGTGGCCGTGGACGAGCAGCGGGTCGACTGGGGCAGCAACTGCGGGAACTGCTCGTCGGTGGTCGGCCTCTACGCGGTGCGCCGCGGCTGGGTGGCGCCGCACGGCGCCTCCACGTCGGTGCGGGTGCACAACACCAACACCGGTCAGCTCATCGTCCTGCAGGTCCCCACCCCCGGCGGGATCCTCGACGAGGACGGCAGCACCCGGATCCCCGGCGTGTTCTTCCCCGGCACCGCCGTGCGGATGTGGTTCGTCGATCCCGCGGGCCGCACCACCGGAGCGCTCCTGCCCACCGGCCGCGCGCTCGACGTGCTGGACGGAACGTCCGGACCCGTCCCCGTCACGATGATCGACGCCGGTGCGCCGGTGCTCGTACTGGCCCCGGCCTCGGTCGGCCTCGACGGGCGGGAGACCCCCACCGAGATCGACGCCCGCCCCGGCGTGCTCGCCGAGCTGGAGGCCCTGCGCCGGCAGGCCGCGGTGCGGATGGGTCTGGCCGGCGACGCCGCCCGCGCCGAGCGGGCCGTGCCCAAGGTCGCGCTCGTCGCCGCCCCGCGGCCGGGGGAGGACGCCGACCTCGTGGTCCGCATGCTCTCGATGGGCCGCACGCATCCCGCACTGGCCATCACCGGCAGCGTCGCGGTGACGATGGCCGCCGGTGAGCCGGGCACGGTCGTCCCCCGCATGCCGGGGCACGTCCTGCGGCTGCTCACGCCGGCCGGTGTCGTCGAGACCCGCACCCGTGAGATCGACGGCCGACCCGCCGTCGGGGTGCTCCGCACCGCGCGTCGGCTGGCCGAGGCCACCCTCGCACTCCCCGACGCAGCGCCCGCCGACGCTCGCACGGCGGCCGTGCAGGATGTCCGGCACGACCACGAGGAGGTGGCACGGCGATGACGAGCACGCTCGACCTGACCGCAACCGAGGGGTCGGCCGCCGATCCGCCCCCACCTGCCCGCCGGACGGCGCTGGCCATCATGGCCGGGTTCCTGGTGCTGGCGCTCGTGGCGGCGGTGTTCGGCGGCGGTGTGCTGCACCGGCCGGCAGGCACCACCGACGGTGACTGGACGGGGGAGACCGTCGAGGTCGTCATCCCGCTCGCGGAAGGCGGCGGCACCGACACCTGGGGCCGCTTCATCGGCCATGGACTCACGAGGACCATCCCCGGCGTCCCCGGTTTCGCGCCGGTCAACGACGCGGGCGGGGAGGGCATCGTCGGCACCAACCGCTTCGTCGCGGGCGCCGACGCCGACGGCACCCACGTCTTGGTCAGCACGGCCACCACCGTGGTCCCGTGGATCCTCGACCGCTCCGAGGTGGCCTACGACTTCGCCGAGCTCACCCCGGTGCTCGCCAACGGCACCGGTGCCGTCGTCTACGGCCGCACGGCCGCAGGCATCAGCGAGGCCGCCGACCTCGTCGGCCGCGACGCCCCGCTGACCTTCGGCGGGATCAGCGCCACCGGACTGGACCTGACCACCCTCGTCGCGTTCGACCTCATCGGCGCCGACGTCGAGGCGATCTTCGGCTTCGAGGGCCGCGGCCCGGTGAACCTGGCCGTGCAGCGCGGCGAGATCGATCTCGACTACCAGACGACCTCGGCGTGGGGACCCGCCGTCGCGCCGATGGTCGCCGACGGCAGCGCGGTACCGATCATGGCGCTGGGCCAGCTCGACTCCGACGGCCGGGTGGTGCGCGACCCGAACTTCCCGGACGTGCCGACGGTGGTCGAGGTCTACGAGCAGCTGCACGGCACGGCACCCGACGGGGAGGTCTACGACGCCTACCGCAGCCTGCTCGGCGCGACCTACACCTATCAGAAGGCGATGTGGGTGCCGGCGGACACGCCCGCGGAGGCGGTGGCCACGCTGCGGACCTCGGCCGACCGACTGGGCGCCGACCCGGCCTTCCAGGCGGAGGCCGACAAGGTACTGGGCGGCTACCCGCTGGTGGCCGACGCCGACCTGGACGGCCGGGTGCGCGCCGCGTACACCGTCGACGACGACGCCCGCGCCTACGTGATCGCGCTCCTGCGCGACCGCTACGGCGTCGAGCTGGACTGAGGGGACACGATGCTCGACTCCGCCCTGGCGGCGCTGGCGTCCCTCGCGGACCCGTCGTTGCTGCTCATGCTGGTGGTCGGCGTGCTCGCCGGCCTGGTGATCGGACTGGTTCCCGGCCTCGGGGGCACCGGTGCCGTGGCGATCCTGCTGCCCGTCACGTTCGGGATGGAGCCGCCCCAGGCGCTCGCGCTGCTGATCGGCGCGCTCGCCGTCGTGCACACGTCCGACACCGTGGCCGCGGTGCTGCTCGGCGCACCCGGCTCGGCGTCGGCGAGCGTCACGATGCTCGACGGGTACGCGATGGCGCGCAACGGGCAGGCGACGCGGGCCCTGTCGCTGTCGTTCCTGTCGTCGATGGCCGGCGGGATCCTCGGCGCGGTCGGGCTGACGCTGGCCATCCCGCTGGCCAGGCCGCTGGTGCTGTCGTTCGGCAGCCCGGAGCTGTTCATGCTCACGGTGCTCGGGGTCGCGCTGGCCGCAGGCCTGTCGCGCGGCAACGTGGCCAAGGGCCTGGTCGCGGGCCTGCTCGGGCTGCTGCTGGGCACCGTCGGCACCTCGCCGACCACCGCCGAGTACCGCTTCACCTTCGGCAGCCTGTTCCTCGGTGACGGCCTGTCGCTCGTGGCGGTGGCCCTCGGCGTGTTCGGGCTGGCCGAGATCGCGTCCCGGGCCGGGCAGCGGCGGCTGCCGACCGGGGGCGAGGTGCAGCTGAGCGGCGGCTACCGGGCGGGCGTGCGGGAATGGCTGACGCACTGGGCGCAGGTGCTGCGCGGTTCCCTGATCGGCATCTGGGCCGGTGTGCTGCCCGGCGTCGGCGCCACCGCGGGCACCTGGCTGGCCTACGGCCAGGCCGTCGCGACGGCGAAGGACAAGCGGAAGTTCGGCAAGGGCGACCCGCGCGGCATCGTCGGCCCGGAGGGTGCCAACAACTCCGTCGAGGCGGGCGACCTCATCCCGACGCTGCTGTTCGGCATCCCCGGCGGCGTTCCCGCCGCGATGCTGCTGGGCATGCTGCTGACCTACGGCATCCAGCCGGGTCCGGCGATCGTCACCGACCACCTCGATCTGCTGTACCTGATCATCTGGTCGTTCGCGATCGCCTCGGTGCTCGGTGCGCTGCTGTGCTTCCTGGGCACCCGGTGGCTGGCCCGGATCACGAAGGTCCCGTTCGCGGTGCTCGGGCCGGGGCTGGTCGTGGTCATGCTGCTGGGGGCCTACCAGGAGAGCGGCCAGATCGGCGACCTGTGGGTGATGATCGGGCTCGGCGCGCTGGGCTGGCTGCTCAAGGCCACCGGTTTCCCGCGCGCGCCGTTCCTCATCGGCTTCGTGCTCGCCGTGCCGCTGGAGCGCTACTACTTCCTCACCGACTCCGTGTACGAGGGCAGCGACTGGCTGACCCGGCCATGGGTGCTGGTGTTCCTCGCGGTGCTCGTGGCCCCGCTCGTGCTCGCCGTGGTGAAGCGGTTGCGCACCCGCAGGCGGCTCGACGCCGACGACGGGCACCACCGGGCGCCGGTCGAGGAGGAGGGTGAGCTGGCGGGGTCGATCTGGTCGCTCGCCACGGCGGCCGGGATGCTCGGCGTGTTCGTCGTGGGCTGGATCGCGGCCGGTGAGTTCTCCGCCGACGCGCGACTCATGCCGCGGCTGGTCTGCACCGCGGGTGCGGTCATGGCCGCCGTGCTGCTCGCCACCGAGGTCCGGCGCCTGCGTGGCCGTCCGGCCGATGCGGCGCCGCTGCCCGGCATCACCTCCGACGTACGCGTCGCGACGAGCACGTTCGCCTGGATGAGCGCGTTCCTCGCCCTCGTCGTCCTCGGCGGCTACCTCGCGGCCCTGCTGGTGTTCGTGCCGGCGTTCCTGCTCTGGGCGGCGCGCGTGCGGCCCCGCACGGTCGTCGTCTACACGGTGGCCACGGGCGTGCTGATCGCGCTGCTGCCGTCCCTGCTGCCCGTCGACCTGCCGGTCGGGCTGCTCGCCTTCTGATCGCGACCTTCTGATCACGAGAGGAACGGACATGTGCATCGTCGTCGGCCACCATGCCAGCGAGGAGGGCCGGGCCGCCCTGCAGCACGCGCACCGAGAGGCGGGGCTGCGCGGCCGCCCGCTCGTCGTCGTCACCGGGCCCGGGCCGGTGCCGCCGGATGCGCGGATCCCCGCATCCGCGGACGTCGTCGAGATCGACATGCCGGACCCGGCGGACCGCGTGCTGCGCGCCGCGCAGGACCGCGACGCCGAGCTGCTCGTCGTCGGCACGCGCCACCGCAGCGCGGTGGGCAAGTTCCTGCTCGGCAGCACCGCGCAGCGCATCGTCCTGGAGGCCGCCTGCCCCGTCCTGGTGGTCAAGGCCGACCCGAGCTGAGGCCGGTACCCGCCCTGTCGTCGTGATCAGAACAGCTCCTGGCGGCGGCGTAGGCCGAGCTCGTGCGAAGAGGACACGCTCGCCGGTTGTGCGCCGGTTTCGAAGGAGATCGGCAGGGAGTTGGCGTGTGTGCCTCAGCCCGTCACCGCCGCAGTCGCCTTGCCGCGACCGCCCTGCCGGGGACCAGTGGGGGACCAGCGTTCCTGAACTCACCACACGCGACCGCACGTTGAAGGCGTCAGCAGCAGCGGCAGGATGGGCATGACATGCGATTACGCATTGGCCCCCGAACGGGAGGTCAAGGGGTCGCAGGTTCAAATCCTGTCGTTTCGACGATGGTCGGAGGCCGGTGCCCAGATCGATGGACACCGGCCTTCGGGCGTTTTCTACCAGCGGGATCTCCGCGATCCTCGATCACGAACCACGAGCGTTGGCTCTCTTCGTGTCGATCTACATCGACCGATGCTGGGAACCATCTGGGACCCGCGGTGTCTGGAGGTAGGCCGTCAGGGACTCACCGGCGGCAAAGACCGTGGACGAGTCCGAGTGCAGGTAGCGCTGCGTGGTCTTCAAGAAGCCGTGTCCGGCGATCCCTCGGAGGACATGCACGGGAACGCTGGCGTCGGCCATCCACGTCAGTCCGGTATGGCGTAGATCATAGCGGCGCAGGTGTTCGTAGCCGAGTGCTGTGACGACCTCGTCCCAATGTGTGGCAACCACCGGTAAGCTAGTTCATCACTGACAGCACAATCGACCAGCGTGCCGCGAACCTGCGTGAGGCGCACCAGATGGTGGAGGCCGGCGGGATGGTGGGGAAGGTCGTCCTGGTCGTGTGATCGCCGACTGCCGAGGGTGTCGGCGGTGTGGGACGGTCTTTTCGGGCGCGTCCGGATCAAGCCGGCGCCGGAGCACGCAGGTACCCGACGCGGAGCCGGGTGAAGAACTCCTTGGCCGTGTCACCGATGGAGAAGGCTCCCATGCCGCTGCCGGCGACTCCGCCGAACGGCACGTGGGGTTCGCTGGCGGTGCCGTGGTTGACGTGGACCATGCCGCTCCCGACGCCGCGCATGAACCGCAGCGCAACGTCCATGTCGGTACTGAAGACGGAGGCGGCGAGACCGTACTCGGTTCCGTTGACCACGGCGATCGCCTCATCAAGCCCTTCGACCCGAAGGACCGATAGCACAGGGCCGAAGATTTCCTCGGTGGCGACGGCCATGTCCGGGGTCACGTGGTCGAGCACCACCGGGGCGACGTAGGGCCCGTCGGGAGGCACCGGGCGCTCGGCGCTCGCGCGGATGGCGCCGCCGGCGAGGCCGCGCTGTACGTGATCCACGACGGTGTGCTGCTGACGCATGCTGACCAGGGGTCCGACGTTCGTGCCGGGATCGGTGCCCGGGCCGACCGTCAGGGCGTCGACCCGGGCAGCGAGCGCTGCGACCAGCTCGTCGGCCAAATCGTTCTCGACGACGACCCGGCTGATCGCGGTGCACCGCTGCCCCGTGCACTGCATTGCGGCTGCAACGATCTCGTCGGCCACCCTGCCGAGGTCGACGGCGCTGTGGACGTAAGCGGCGTTCTTTCCGCCGAGCTCCAACTGCACCGGTGCGAGCCGCCGGGCTGCTGTCTCGGCGATGCGCCGTCCTACCGATGTCGATCCGGTGAAGCTGATGCCGTCGACGCCCGGGTGTTCGACGAGGGCGGCGCCGACCATGGGCCCGGCACCGCAGACGACGTTCACCGCGCCGGGGATGCACCCCGCCTCTTCGAGCAGCCCGACCACGGCCAGCGCGGAGAACGGTGCCTCTTCCGCCGGCTTGACCACGACCGTGTCACCCGCTGCCAACGCCGGTGCGATCTTGCGGACCGGGGAGACGATGGGGAAGTTCCACGGCGTGATTGCGGCGATGATCCCGAGGGGGATCCGCTCGGTGACGACGAGTGCTTCGGGGAGGTCACCCGGGATCGTCTGCCCGGTCATCCGGGCCGCCTCACCCGCCGCGTACTCGATCTCGGACGCGGCGCGTTCGACCTCGCCGCGCGACTCGCCGAGCGGCTTGCCCATCTCCGCCGTGGCCAGCCGGGCCAGTGCCTCGCTGTTCTCGCGCAGCAGCTGGGCCCATCGCAGCAGGACGGCGCCGCGCCGGCGCCCGGGCAGCCCCGCCCAGGTCGTCGCTGCAGCGCCCGCGGCACGGACGGCGCGGTCGACCTCGGCGTTGCCGGCGAGGGGTTGCGCGGCCACGACCGCGCCCGTCGCCGGGTCGGTCACGTCCTCGTACTCCGTGGCCGGCACGGCCTCGCCGCCGATGAGCAGCGCCGGGGCACCCTCTGCGGAGGGGATCAGCTGGAGGAAGTCGGTCAACGGTCAGCCCTCCTGTCGTTGCAGGTGCCGGACGGTGATCGCCTCGACGAAAGGTCGCGTCCAGGAGCCCGACTGGATGGCGCCCATCGAGCGCGCCTCGTTCTCGGTGATCTGCCGGGCCCCCTCGATCGCCTCTGCTGTGCGGTGGCGCGGGACGAACACGACCCCGTCCTGGTCGGCCACGACGACGTCCCCGGTGTCCACGCTCGTGCCCCTGACCGCTACCGGGCCGCCGATCACGCCGGGCCCGTCCTTGTAGGGGCCCTGGTGCGACACGTCTAGCGCGAAGACCGGGATGGGCAGCGCGTGGAGCTCGTCGAGATCGCGGACCGCGCCGTCGAGCACGATCCCCACGATGCCCCGCTGTACCGCATAGTGGCCCGCGAGGCCGCCTACGAGGGCGCGTTCCCGGTCGCCGCCGCCCGCGATGACCAGGACGTCACCTGGCTCGGCGACGTCGAGGGCCTTGTGCACGGCAAGGTTGTCGCCGGGCCGGGTATGCACGGTGAGAGCTGGTCCCGCCATCGCGGTGACCTTGGACCAGGCCCGCAGGCCCGGTGCGCCGCCCACCCGGCCCAACCCGTCCGAGATCGCCGCGGTGGGAAACCCCGCCAGCGCCGCTACGGCGTCCGCGGGCGCCTCGGGCGGGCGCGAATAGATCAAGCACTCTGACATTGATTCTCTCTTTCGGTCGGTCCGGACCTCAGGTGAGGGCCAGGCTGAGCTGCGGCCAGAACGTGATCGCTACGAGCGTCACCAGCGCTGCCGCGAGGAACGGGATGTTGGCCCTGGCGACGGTGAGGATCGGCAGCCGCGCGATGTTCGAACTGATGAACAGCGACATGCCGACGGGGGGAGTGACCAGGCCGATCATCAGGTTGAAGACGACGATGATCCCGAAGTGGATCGGATCGATCCCCAGCGCGACAGCAGTAGGCAGGAGCAGCGGTGTGAAGATGATGATCGCCGCGTTGCCCTCCATGAAGGTGCCGAACACGAGCAGGATCAGGTTCACGACCACCAGGAACAGCACCGGTCCCAGCACGCCCAGGGTGTCGGCGAGGGCCGAGGGGAATCCGGTGCGCACGAAGACCTGCCCGAGCACGGCTGCCGCCGCGATGATGAAGAGGATTACCGCGGAGCTGCGGGCGGCGTCGAGGAAGACGGCGGGCAGCCGCCGCCAGTCGAGCTCGCGGTAGAACACGGTGGAGAGCAGCAGCGCATAGAGCACGGCCACCGCGGCCGCCTCGGTCGCGGTGAACCAGCCGAAGACGATGCCGGCGATGATGATCCCGGGCATCAGCAGGGCCGCCAGCGAGTCCCGCGTGGCGAGCACGGCGACGCGCGCGGAGACAAGACCCTGGCGCGGGTAGTTCCGACGTAGTGCCAACACGATCACCATCACCATGAGGACCGCCGCCAGCAGCAGGCCGGGCAGGATCCCGGCCACGAGTAGCGGCTTGATCTTCTGGTTCGCCGCGATCGCGTAGACGATCAACGGGATGGACGGGGGGATGATCGGCCCGATGATCGACGCTGTCGACGTCAGGGCAGCGCTGAACGCGCGCGGATAGCCCTGGGCCGCCATGCCGGGGATCATGGCTTTGCCGATCGCCGACGCATCGGCGGCCGCCGAGCCGGAGATCCCCGAGAAGAAGACGTTCGTGCCGACGTTGACCACGCCCAGGCCACCGGGGAGCCGTCCGAAGAGCACCGAGGCGAACTCGACGAGCCGACGCGTGATCCCACCGGCGTTCATGAGCGATCCGGCGAGCAGGAACAGCGGGATCGCGGTGAGCGGGATGGAGTCGGCTCCTCCGGTCGTCGCCTGCGCGACGAGTGGCGCGGCGGGTACGTCGAGTGCGACCACCACGAAGATCAACCCAGCCCCGAGGAAGGCGTAGGCCACCGGAACGCCGACGAGGATGAGCAGGAACAGCGTCGAGAGGAGCAGGATTCCGCTGGTCATGAGCTGATCACCGCATTCGACGGCCGCAGCCGTGCAGTCCAGTTCGCCGCGGCGCTGCAGAGGACGAGCGCACCCGACAACGGCGCGGGCAGGAACAGCACGGCTATCGGGAGCTGCAGAGCCGGCGTGGTGTGCCCCGCCGTCCGGATCAGCATGATCGTTCCGCCGATCAGCAGCGCCAGGCTGCCCGCCAGCACGACGGCCTCGATGACCAGCGCAGCGGCCCTGGCCACCCAGGGTCGAGACCGCACGAACGCGGAGTCGACCACTGCGTTGATGCCGATGTGGCTGCCCGTCCGGTAGGCGAGAGCGGCACCCGTGAACGTCAGCCAGACCATCAGGATTCGGGTGACCTCGTCGACCCACACCAGCGGGCTCTGGGCCACGTACCGCATCGCGACCTGCAGGAGCAGCACGAACGTGATCGCAGCCAGTGCCGCGGCGCAGAATCCGCCCAAGGTCCGGTTCGCCCAGCCGGGGCCCCCGTCGAAGTCGTGGAAGTCCTCGAAGCCGTCCGGTCCGGTGTCCTTCCCGGTCAGGTCCGCGCTCATGACGCCTCCGCCATCGCTGACAGTTCGGTGACTACGGGACCGGCCCGCTCGGCGAGGCCGGCGACCCGGTCGCGGAACGCCGCCCGGTCCGGTCTGACGACCTGCATGCCGTCCTCCGCGAGCTCGCCTTCGAGCCTGGTCTCCTCGGAGCGCACGAAGTCGAGGAGGCCATCGCGAACCGGTCCGTTCGCGATCCGCTCCAGGAGCGCGCGCTGGCCCTCGTCCAGCCGTTCCCACGCCGACGCGCCGATCGACATCGCTGTCGGCTCGATGACGTGGCCGGTCAGGATCAAGGTGGACTGCGCCACCGAGAGCCCGGCCGAGTCGATCGTGGCGAGCGGATTCTCCTGGCCCTCCAGCGCGCCCTGCTCGAGTGCGGTGAGGACGTCACCGAACGCCATGGGTGTCGGGCTCGCCCCGAACGCCTGCCAGGAGCGCAGGATCATGGGGTTCTCCGGCACTCGGATGCGTAGTCCGGCGATGTCCTGCGGGGTCGTTGCAGCGCTGTTGAGCGTGAGATGCCGTGCCCCGCGTGGCCAGAAGGCGAGCACCCTGGTGCGGGTGTCCCTACTGATCCGCTCTTGTACGGCGCGTCCGAGATCTCCGTTGTAGTGGCGCATGGCGTCGTCGATGTCGTCGTAGAGGTAGGGGAGGACGAGGAACTGGCCCACCGGGGTCATCTGGCTGTAGACGCCGGAACCTCCGACCCACATGTCGACCGTCCCGAGGCCGAGCCCTTCGAGAGCTTCCGCGTCGTCGCCGAGCTGGCCGCTGGGATAGATCTCGATGCGTAGCGACCCGCCGCTCTCGCGCTGTACCTCGTCGGCGAACGCCTGCACGGCCTCGGCGTTGGCGTCGGTTTTCGACCACGTGTGGCCGAGGGTCAGTGTCGTCACCCCGGCAGGTGTGCTTCCCGTGGCCGCGCACGACGCCGAGGTGAGCGCCATCACCAGCAGGGCCACACCCAGCATCGATCGTCTGATGGTGAACATCGTTGTTCCTTCGACGTGTCAGGAGGAGGACAGCTCAGGCGCCCCGACCGGCACCTCGACCCCCAGCTCGCGCGCGAGCGCGCAGAGCTCGGTCCAGGTGCTCGCGACGACCGGCACACCGCGCCGATCAGCCAGCTGAGCCGCCCTTTCCTCGGGTTCTCCGGGTAACAGGACGGAGTCGAAACCCTCGGCGGCCGGAACGTCCTGCACCGTCTGCAGGAATTCCTCCAGGGCCGGGCCGTAGCGATCGAGGAGTTCGGTGAGCCGGGCGGCCAGGAAGACGTGCCCGACGTTCTGCGGGCGGTCCCAGTTCTCGTACATGTCGCCGATGTCGGGACCCGACGCCGCCCCCGCGAGCACGCCGCAGAGGACGTCGATCACCAGGGCCAGCCCGGAGCCCTTCGGACCGGCGAACGGAAGCACAGCGCCCTCCAGCGCCTCCGCGGCCACCGTGGTCGGCCGGCCGTCCGGGTCGACACCCCAACCGGCGGGGATGGATTCACCCTTGCGTTCGGCAACGATGATCTTCCCTCGCGCGACGGCGCTGGAGGCGACGTCCAGCACGACCGGCGACCCGGCGGGGCGTGGGATCGCCACTGCGAGCGGGTTCGTGCCCACCGCGCGGGTACGCCCGCCGTGGTAGGTCATGGTGACCGGGGCGTTGGACATCGCGACGGCGAGGTAGCCCTTTGTGGCAGCTCGCCGTGCGTAGAAGCCCATCGTCCCGCAATGGTTGCTGTGGCACGCCACGCTGGTACCGATGCCGTAGTCGTCGGCGAGCGCACACGCGACGCCCATCGCCTCGCTCGCGACGAGCGCGCCCATGGCGTTGTGTCCGTCGACTCCGGCGCGGGCCCCGGAGGTCTTCACGGTGGGAACAGCGGTGCGGTCGACCATGCCCTTCCGCAACCGCTCGATGTAGATCGGCAGCCGGATCAGGCCGTGCGACGCGACACCGCGCCGGTCGGCGTCCACGAGGCTTTCGGCCACGAGCTCGGCGGCGTGCTCGGCCAGACCGGTCGCGCCGAGCATCCGTTCGGCGAGTGCGGTGAGCTCCTCCCGAGGGAACAGCAGCAGGCTCACGCTGCTGCCCGCAGGAGGTCGGTCAGCTCGTTCGCTCCCGCGATCCGCGGGTTCGCCCGCGTGTTGTCGCTGGACAGCGCGAGTTCGACGATGGGCGAGAAATCTCGCTCCGTTACCTTCCAGTCCCGCAGCCGCGTCGTCAGGCCGACATCCGCGCGCAGGGCACGTACCGCCTCCGACAGGCTGCGGGCACCTGGGGCGAGGCAGCGGGCGAGCTCGGCGCACCGCGCCGGCTCGGCCTCCTCGTTGAACGCGCACATCTCCGGGAGCATGTGGGCCACCGCGATGCCGTGCGGGATGCTGTGCGCGGCCCCGAGCGGTACGGCCAGTGCATGGGCGAGGCCCAACCGGGTCGAGTTCGCCGCGAGCTCGGCGATGCAGCTCGCGGCCAGCATGCCCATACGAGCGGGCAGGTCCGCCGGGCGGTTCACTGCGGTTCGGAGGTGGGTGCCGATGAGAGTGACGGCGTGGCGTGCATGCCCCTCGGAGATCGGGTTGTTCCAGACGCTGCAGTAGGACTCGACGGCGTGAGCGAGCGCGTCGAACCCGGTCGCGGCGGTAAGACCGGCGGGGAGCCCGGTCGTCAGCTCGGGATCGAGCAACGCCAGCTTCGGCATCACCCGCATCGAGGAGATGCTGACCTTGCGGCGCGAAGCCGCGTCGCTCAGCACACAGAACCGGGTGACCTCGCTGCCGGTTCCGGCCGTGGTCGGCACCGCGATCAGGGTCGTGGGTGCGATGTCCACCTTGTCGGGACCCACGAGATCCAAGACGGGTCGGCCCGTCGTTGCAGCGGCGGCCGCGGCCTTGGCCGCGTCGAGCGGGCTGCCGCCCCCGATTGCGATCACGCCGTCGTGAACGCCCTCCCTGATGACCCGTGCAGCCTCCTCGACGGAGTCGGTCGTGGGATCGGAAGCGATCCCGTCGAACACCGGCACCGATCCCGGGAGGTGGGTGAGCACGATGTCGAGGATTCCGGCCGCGCGGATCCCCGCGTCTGTGATGACCACCGGGTTGCGCACCCCGTAGCGGGTGAGCTCCCCGCCGAGGCGGGCGATGGCGGCGGGCCCACCGATGATCCTCGTCGGTATCTCGTAGTCGAATGCGCGTAACGCGGTGCGCTCGCGCAACTGGACGTTCTCGGGCAGCACTGAACCAGTCATGAAATCTCCTGAACGGTCTGCTGGCGTGGGGGCGTGCGCCATTCGGCCCCGAGGGCCGGTGGTGGCGCTTCTCGTTGTTCAGAGGCGCCCGGCCGCGCGCTCCGCCTTGATGTGTTCGACCATCAGCTCCTCGCCGCGCTGGAGGTGATGGAGGAGGGCCGCCACGGCTTCCTCGACGTCGCGAGCGCCGATGGCGCGGGTGATCCTCCGGTGCTCCGTGAGGTTCTCCTCGATCCGGCCCTGGTATCCGGTGGAGAGGAAGTGGCGTCCGCGGTCGATCTGTCGCTCGACAATACCGTAGAACCCGATTACTCGACTGTTCCCGGTGCACGAAACGATCTTCTTGTGGAACTCGTTGTCGCGTTGGAAGTAGTCTGCATACCGGTCTACCTCCATCGGCTCGTCGAAATCGTCGAAGAACCGCGCTAGCGCGTGAATTGTGCGTGCATCCGAGTTGTCGGCGAGTAGCTGTCGCAGCCCCATCGGTTCCAGCGCCTTGCGGAGTTCGAAGAGCTCGGCGAGGTCACGCTCGTCGAACCCCGCGACCTCCCATCCCGGCCCGCGGTCGCGGGGGACCACGAGGCCGGAGGCGGCGAGGCGCTGCAGCGCCTCGCGAACCGGGGTCCGGCTCACGTCGAGGCGCAAGCTCAGAGTCCGGTCGGTCACGACCTCGCCGGGCTGGAGCTCGCAGCGGACGATGGCGTCTTCCAGAGCCTCGAACACGCGGTCTGTCAGGTTGACGACCCGCTGCGGCTTCATTGACAGTGCGTCGGACACGGCCCCAGTATGCATGGATGCTGGTATACCGGCAAGGTCGAGCTACTCGCCGGGTGTTCCACGCGCAGCTCGTACGACCTAGTGGCGTGGGCACGACCGTCGTCGCAGGCCGCCAGGCTGGCGGGGGAGCCTCGTTCGGATGAGGCCCACGTCGGGCACTGCGCGATCGTCGACGCAGTCGTCGGGCGACGAACCCGCGACGCCCGTACGGCACATCTGCGACGTCGAGCGAGACATCATCGCCCACCTCGGGGGGCGAGAACGGCCAGGATCTGTCCGCCCGCCGCTGACTCGCCGCTGACCCGCCGCACAGGCGGTGCGCGCCGGACGACCTCGCGGACGAACGGCAGCACTCTCGTCGGCCGGACGACCCAGGCGGCGGGGATACGATCTCCACCCTTCCGCGGGATCAGAGCCTCCGCCGCTTCCCTGGTGCTTCATTGCCGGACAGATCGAAGTCGGGCCTGCGCAAATCTGTTGTCCTAGGTAACGGTCCGGCGGAGGATCGGCAGCTGCATTGCTTCGGGGACTCAATACAGACGCCGGTCGGGTGCGGACCGATGCCAAGGGGTGCTCATCGCGCCGCCGTTTCGCTTGATCCCTCGAACGCCTAGCCAGGCGTCGGCGCGGAGCGAGCGGACAGCGTAGGTGCTTCAGCCAGGCTGCTGACCGTTGCGCAGCGGCCCAGCGCTGGGCGTGGGTCCGCCATATCGGCTACTCCTCGGGCGCCTGGCCTCTTGCAAGGATCGGTCGGAAGCGGTTGACGGCGTGGTCAATTCGTGGCTGCCGCCAGGCAGAAGGCGTTGGGCGCGCTCGTCCATGCAGGGGCATCCGGCGCGCGGCCGTTGACTTCGTCGGGGCAGCCCGCGCACCGCGTCCTCCAGGCCGACGCGATACAGCAGTCCTCGCTCAACGACACGCCTTGGCTCATGCCGGTCGCCCACCAACTGCGCGGATTGGTCAGGGCGGCGCGTATTCGGTGCTTGCCGGAACGCGCCGTCGACGTTCGATTGTGAAGAAGATCAGTACCTGCAGCACAGGAGCCGCCGATGTGCTGGGACGCCGTCCGACCACCGGCCCTCGAGCAGGAGTTCACCGTCGAGTGCGGACGCCTACGACCTGGGGTGCCCGTTGTACGAGCCCGCGGTCGGCTGGACCGGGTTACGGGCGGCGAGCTGCGTCGGGCCGTCGACCGCTGCCTCAAAGATCTTCCCCGGGCGGTGGTCGTCGATCTGACCGGGGTGACCGAGCTGCGAGCCGGCGCCGTAGCGAAGCTCGCCCGCATGGCCGAGCACGTCCAGACGGACTGCATCGGTCTGCACTTCGTGACCAAGGGTGGAGTGGTGGACGGCCTGCTCGCCGGCGGACCGTTCGGTGACCGGCTCGTCATCCACCACGGTATCGCCGCGGTTCAGGGCGCGCTCGGTCGCTAGCCCGGATCTTTCACGGGCCGGTCGTGAGTGGTCGTCATCGGTCGGTGCCGATGTTCGGGGGCCGGTTCTGGGCCAGGGGTATGACAGTTCGCCCCGGGGTCGCTCGGGGGTGGGCGTCGGTTCCACGGTCCGGTCCAGCGGATTCTCGTCGGGGCGGTCGGGGCGGTCGGGGCGGTCGGGGCGGTCGGGGTGGTGCTCAGCGTGGCGCTGGCAGAGTGCGCAGCCGGGTGAGCCCGTTGATCAGGAGCGATGACCAGGGCGCGTGTTCGGGCAGGTGCAGCACGGTCGCGCGGGCGGAGCGAACCAGTCGACCGGGGACGGAGAAGATCCGCAGCCGTAGCCGCTTGGGTTCCCACCGGCGCGCGGTGTGATCGGTGAAGGCGAGGGTCTGGGCCCAGGTGGTGATTTCGCAGGCGAGCGCGACGAGGGCGCACCAGATCTGGTTCTGGGCCAGGTCGTGCAGGGGCAGGTTGCGCAGTCCGGTGTCCTTGGCGATGCGGATCCGGTCCTCGGCGCGGGCGCGGCGGCGGTGGCGGAGTTCGAGGTCGGCGAGTTGGCGGCAGGTCCGCCCGGGCGGGTGTTGGTGGCGAACGCGGTGAGTCGGTTACCGTCGGCATCGGTCAGGCGCAGCTGTGCGCCGGGGTGTGGTCGTTCGCGGCGAACGATCACCCGCATGCCCTCTGGCCAGCGTGTCAGGTCGAGCAGCCCGGTGAGTTCGACGACCGCGGCGCCGTCGCGGGGTTCGCCGTCGGCGTTGTAGGCGGTCTGCCAGGCCTGCTCGGGGAGCGCGTCGATCAGCGTGACGGCGGTGTCGGGCAGGGTGAATCCGACCGAGTAGGACAACCGCTGCCCGGCGATCCAGTCCAGCAGGTCGTGGGTGGCTCCGGCGGAGTCGGCCCGGATCAGGATCTTGCGTCCGGGCCGGGTGCCGGTGCGGTGTCCGGGGAGCTGGTGCAGGGCCTCGCGCAGCACGATGATGTGGTCGGCGGCGGTGTTGCTGCCGGCGTTGCCCGGGCGCAGCAGCACCGACAGCGGTTCCCCGGTGCCGGCGGGTCCGTGATCGACGAACGTCCAGAGTGGATGGTGTCCGTAGCCGCGCTTGAACGTGGGCGCGGCGCCCTCCTTGTCCGAGTGCGCAGTCAACAGGGTGGCGTCGACGTCGATGATCAGCGGCGATCCGGCATTCACGCCGTGGTCAGGGCTTGATTCCCTGCCAGCGCCCAGGCCCGCGCTCTGGCCTGAGCCCGCGCTGCGGCGATCGCCCGCAGAGCCGCATCCGGGGTGGCGGCGAGCCGGTCGATGACCCGGGAGACCGTCGGGTCGCAGGCCACTGGTCCGAACAGGCCCGGTTCGGCGCGTAACACCGCGACATCGGCCAGGCAGTCCCCACCCGCGGCCAGGGTGACGGCGAGATCCAGGAGCACCTTGGCCGGGTCGTGCACCGCGGTCTGCGGGCGCCACGGCCGCAGGGCCGCCGACAGTGCCCGGTCCAGACCCAGCGTCCGCACGGTCTCGGTCAACACGGTGGCGCCGGCCTGGGACACCACCGACGCGCCGGTCGTGTCGATGCCAGGACTGGGATAGAAGCCGGTAGTCTTGCTCAGCTGAAGGGTGCTCCTCGACTCGCACGGATATGGGCCTAGACAATCCACATCGTCGCTGGTCAGCGGCACCCTTCAGCTATGCGACACGCACTCCGCGCGATCTACCCGTGAAAGCCCCGGGCTAGCGGCGGCGCGTCACCCCACCGGAGGCTGCTCCCGATCCGCGACGCGGGCGAACTCGATCCGCTTCGCCACCGCGAGGTCGGCGGCGACCTCAGGCCCCGGTCAGGTGTGTGATCACCGGATCGAACTCCGCCGTGGGTGAGAAGTCGACGTAGGCGCAGTCGGTGAGGGCGAACGGTGCGTGTCCGGGCGCCCAGTAGAAGGCCTCTCCCGCCGCGTAGGTGCGGTCGCCGCCGGGCACCCGCATGAGCAGGCGGCCTTCGAGCATGTAGCCCCAGTGCGGGCAGGGGCAGGAGTCGCCCTCGAGGCCGACGAGGGCGGGCCCGAGGTCGGTGCCCTCGGCGAGGCGGATGAACGAGACGGTCATCTCCCCGACCCGGGTCAGGCGGACCTCGACGTTGTCGTCCTTGATGACGACGGGGACGGTGTCGGGAGTGAGGGTCTGCACGGCTGCTCCTCGGGGTCGTACGGGGAAGAGGTACGCACCGGAGGTTGTCAGGCGAGCATTCCCGGAACGTTCCTGATCAAGGGAGCGGTTCATCGGCGAGGGCGTTGCAGCGCTCCGCGTCGAGCGGCTGGCCCGCCCTGCGGAACCCGGTGGCCGCCGCGGCGAAGTGCGATCCCGCCGGTTGGCCGGTCGCCCGCGCCCGGTGACCCCGGACCTCCTGCAACGCCGCGTCCCAGGCCGGTAGCCGCATCACCACATCGGCCAGCCATTCCGCGCTCGCCACGTACTCGGCCGCCCGGTCGAGGTCCCCGGCGCGGGCCGCGGCGATGGCACCCGGGACGACGAGGGTGATCCGGCAGCCGGGGCAGGTCTCCAGCGGGCCGCGGACGGAGTTCTCGGCGTCGTCGAGGGCGGCCAACGCGGCGTCCGGGTCCGCGGCGGCGCTGATGCGGGTGCCGTAGATGCGGTCGAGGAGATGAAAGCCGACGTCGGACTCGCGGGCGACGGCCAGCGACTCGTCGAGCAGCGCGTCGGCCGCCCGGGGGTCGCCTCGGTACAGTGCTGTCTCGGCCAGCCGCTGCAGCGCCAGTGACTCCCCGACGGCGCCGCCGCTCGCCCGGCTCAGCCGGATGGCCTCGCCCAGGTCCGCTTCGGCCTCGTCCAGCCGCCCGGAGAGCAGGAGCGCCTCGCCGCGCAGCGTCACCGCGTAGGCGCGCCCGCGGGCCGCGCCGAGCCGCTCGGCCTCCGCGGCGAAGGCGTCGGCGAAGGCGATGATGTCGGCGTAGGGGCGCGCGCCGTAGAGCAGCCGCTGGTTGATGCACAGGTGTCCGTCGAAGACGCTGGTGGCGAGCTCGGGCAGGGCCGCGGTCTCGAGCAGGTCGGCGAGGACGCTCGCACGCAGGTCGCCACGGGCGTGCGCGGCCGCGGCCTGGGCCCACGAGGCGATGACGAGCGAGGGCGCGTCGCCGGACTCCAGCGCCAGCCGACGGCTCTCGGCGGCCTTCGCGGTGCCCGTCTCGGGGTCGGCGAACCCCAGCACCGCGGCGCCGGCCCAGGCGAGTGCGTGCGCGAGCCGCCCCTCGACGGTCACGGGCGCCAGTCCCTGCAACGTGCGCAGCCCGCCGGGCGGGTCGCCCCGTTTGATCTGGGAGAGGGCCTGCTTGGACCGGATCTCCTGGGCGGCCGGCTCCCCGGCGACCTCGGCGGCCAGGCCGTACGCGGCGGGGGCGCGCATGTCGCCGAGCGCGTCGAGGGCCTCGGCGCGCAGGCACAGCGCGTCCGTGCTCCGGGGATCGTGCTCCAGCAGCGTGTCGAGATGGCGCAGGGCGTCAGCGAACGCGCCGAGCCGGGCGGCGCGGCGGGCGGCGTCGAGCAGCCAGCCGACCGCCTCGTCGGGCCGGCCGCCGTCGAGCCAGTGCCGGGCCACCAGCGCCGGTTCGGCGCCGGCGCTCGCGAGCCGGCGTGCCGTGTCGCGGTGCATCGCGACGCGGTGGTGCGGGGGCACCTGCTCGGCCAGTGCCCGTCGCACCAGATCGTGCCGGAAGCGGTAGCGGCCCTCGGCGACGACGAGCGCGCCGGCCTCCAGACCGGCGTCGAGCAGCGCGAACGCGTCGGGCTCGGCCAGGCCGGTCAGCGCCAGCACGCCGCCGGGGTCGAGGTCGCCACCGGCGACGGCGAGGCGGCGCAGCATGGCGGCCGTGGCGTCGTCGAGGTCGAGGAACCGCGCCGTCACCGTCTCCCACACCGACCGCGGCACAGCCAGCGTGTCGCCGGCACCGGCGGCGCGGGCCAGTTCCAGTGCGAAGAACGGGTTGCCGTGCGCGGTCTCCACGATCCGGGCCATGGCCCGGTCGCTGGGGCGGTGCGGCGCACCGGCC
Source organism: Pseudonocardia sp. MH-G8 (assembly GCF_002262885.1). Taxonomy (GTDB): domain Bacteria; phylum Actinomycetota; class Actinomycetes; order Mycobacteriales; family Pseudonocardiaceae; genus Pseudonocardia. Next base: position 92,602 of record NZ_NKYF01000029.1, read on the forward strand.
GTCACCAGCGCCTCGACCTCCTCGCGCTCCATCGGGCCGAGATCGATCGTGACGCTCCGGCCGGCCCGCTCGAGGCCCGCGACGCCCTGGGTCAGCGCGGCGCGGGCCGACTCCGGTCGGTAGGCGAGCGCGACCAGCAGACGTCGGCGTCCGTGGGTGCGGGCGAGCTGGGCGCACGTCTCGGTCGTGGCGTCGTCGGCGAGGTGGGCGTCGTCGACGACGAGCAGGGCCCCCGCGGTGGGCGCGGCGGCCATGAGCACCCGGTGGACGGCGCCGATCACCATGTGCCGGTTGAGACCCTGCTCGGGCGGCTGCGCAGGTCGGGCGAGCGGGGTCAGCCCGGCGAGCACGGAGCGGGTGGCGCCGGGCACGGCGTCGAGCAGGCTCCGGTCCCGGCGGAGCAGGTCCTCCACGGCGGCGGTGAGCGGGGCGTACGGGCGGTCGCCGGACGCCGCGGTGACGCTCACCACGAGCCGCCCGGACTCGGCGGCCAGCGCGGCGAGCCGGCCGCACAACGCGGATTTGCCGATGCCGGCCGGTCCCCGCACGGCGAGCGCTCCCGGCTCCGCACTGCGCAGCGTGAGGGCGGCGCGGGCCAGCTCGATCTGACGCCCCACGAACGGCGCGGTGGCCGGGCCCAGCCCCGCGACGCACTCCTCGTACAGCGCGCGGCTGCGGCGGTCGGGCGCGAGGCCGAGCTCCCGCTCCAGGCTCGTCCGCAGCCGCCCGTACCACCGGATGGCGGCGTGCCGGTTGCCCTCGCGCATCGCGGCGCGCATCAGGTCCTGGTGGGCCTGCTCGTCGGCGGGCTCGACCTCCACGAGCCGCTCCCACCGCCTCGCGAGCCGCAGCACCTCCACGTGCAGCGCCCGCACCCGCTCGCGGTCGGCCTGCGCCCACTCCTCGTACCGGGCGTCGGGCAGCAGCACGCCGGTGTACGCCTCCGCGGCCCGCTCGGCCGCGGCCGGATCCCGCGTGCGGAGCGCCGCCTCCGCGAGCCGGCAGAAGCGCTCGACGTCGACCTCGGCGGAGGGGAGCAGGACGACCCGGCCGCCCCCGAGGACGACGGCGTCCTCCCGGCCGAGGGCCTGCCGGGCCTGGTGCGCGGCCTTGCGCAGGTTCGCGGCGCCGGCCTCCGGGGTGAGGTGCGGCCAGAGCGCCTCGATCACCTGGTCGCGGTGCAGGCGCCGGTGCGCGGCGAGCGCGAGCAGCTGCACGAGCTCGGCCGCGCGGCGGCCCGGCCAGGCGTCCCCGCGCACCTCGCGGTCGCCGACCACGACGCGGAAGTCGCCGAGCAACTCGATGCGCACACGCTCGTCCGGGTCCGCAGTAGGGGCCACGTCGCTCATGATGCCGGGAGTCGCCGCCCCGCGACAGTTGACCAGCGGGGATCGGGATGGTGCCGGTGTAGTTCGCGGAGCCGCGTCCGGGCAGAGCTTCCCGGTCGCTCGCAGGACGACCACCTGTCCGCTTCGGACCGACCGGGGCACATCGGGCACATGGGCACGGAAAACGGCGGTTGACGTTGCGAGACGTCCCATGACGTTCTCGCAGGTCAACTGTCGTTGCCGGGCTCGATCAGTAGGTCATGGCGACCGGTGAACCACACGTCGCAGGTTGCCAACCGCAGGGTCTCCTCACCTGGACGAATGAAGATCGAGAACTGGCTTAGGGCGACGGAGAACCACGCAGCCCGCAGGCTGTCGGACCCCCGCGGGGTCTCCGGGTCGAGCGACGCCGGGACCCCCCCGGGGACGTTCGCTGAGGTCCACCAAGTCGTGTTCCCTCACGCTCCTACCGCCACCCGCATCCTCGCCTGGCAATTATGTATGGTCGCGATATCAATCGGGGCGAATAGTCGTGTTGGACGCACCTAGATCCGGGCCATAGCGTGTGAGGCAGGGCCATCCGGATGCGCGATGGGCAGGCTGGGCGAGGCGCCTTCACATTCAGGGACGGCGGGCCGGTTGCGCGGAGGCGAGGAGGCCGATGTGCACGTCCCGACCGAGAGGTGTGGATGAGAAGTCTCCTGCAACCACGATCAATCGCCGTCCTGGGTGCCTCCGACAACCCCCGCAAGCTGTCCGGGAGGCCGCTGAACTACCTGAAGCGCTTCGGCTACCAGGGGAACATCTACCCGATCAACGCCCACCGGAGCACGGTCCAAGGACTTCCCGCCTATGCCTCGTTGGACGACGTGCCGGACGAGCTCGACCTCGTCATGATCATGTTGCCCGCCGGGCAGGTGCCCGACGCCGTACGGGCCTGCGGCGTGCGCGGCGTCGGGGCGGTCATCGTCGCTGCGTCCGGTTTCGCGGAGACCGGCGACGTGGGCGCTTCGCTGCAGGCGCAGCTCCGCGCGGCGATCGACGAGGCCGGCGTGCGCGTCCTCGGCCCGAACTGCCTCGGTCTGATGAACGTGGCCACGGGCGCATTTCCCACCTTCACGACGGCCCTCGACGAAGACGTCCCTCTCGAGACCGGGCCCCTGGCGTTCGTCAGCCAGAGCGGCGCGTTCGGATCGTTCATCTTCAGCGCGGCGCAAGCGGCGGGCATCGGCATCTCGCACTACGTCAACACCGGCAACGAGGTCGACCTCACCGTCGCCGAGCTGCTCGACGCCCTGCTGGAGACCGACGGGGTCGAGGTGCTGCTCGCCTACCTGGAGGGCGTGCACGAGGGGGACCGGTTGCTGGAGGTGGCGCGGCGGGCACATGGCCTCGACACGCCGATCGTGATGGTGAAGGTCGGCACCTCTGACTCGGGCGCGCGGGCAGCCCACTCGCACACGGCGTCACTGGTGGGCGAGGACGCCGTGTTCGACGCACTGGTTCGCCGGCACGGCATCGTCCGCGTCGACGGGATCGAGACGATGCTCGACGCCGCCCAGGTCTTCACAACCGGCCGGCGGGTCCGCGGCCGCAACCTGACCGTGTTGACCCTCTCCGGTGGCGCCGGGGTGCTGATGGCCGACGCCGCCACGGCCCACGGGTTGGTCGTCGACACCTGGGACGCGGACTGGCAGGAGCGGATGGGGACGGTCCTCCCGGCATACGGTTCGCCGCGCAATCCCGTCGACTTCACCGGGACGCTGGTCGCCGAGCCGGGCCTGCTGCGGCCGGGGCTGCAGGTCGCCATCGACCACCCCGGCACCGACATGATCGCCGTGCTGTTGGGGAACGCCGACGCCTGCGCCGACGAGCTGGTGTCGGCGATCGATGAGATGCAGCGGGTCACCGAGAAGCCCGTCGTGACCGTCTGGACCGGCGGCAGCGGCAGGCCGCGGGCCCGCTTGCGCGAGCTCGGCATCCCGTGCTTCAGCGACCCCGGCCGGGCCGCCGCCGCTCTCGCGGCGCTCACCGACTTCAGCCTCCGCGCTCCGTTGCCGCGGCCGACGCGTCCGCCCGGGATCGACGACCCCGCGGCGCGGGCGGTGATCGCACAGGCCCGCCAAACCGGGCTCACGCAGCTCGACGAGCACACCTCGTCCCGCCTGATCTCGGCCTACGGCATCCCCTGCGCGCCGTCGCTGGCGGTGCCGGACGTGGAGTCCGCCGTTGCCGCGTTCGACGAGCTGGGCGGCCCGGTCGCGCTCAAATTGCTCTCCGACCGCGTCGCGCACAAGAGCGACATCGGGGGCGTCCACCTTGGCCTGGAGACCGCCGACGACGTGCGCGCCGCGGCCACCGAGCTCACCGGGCTCGTACCGGGGACCCGGCTTCTGGTACAGAGGATGGAGCGCGGAACCGAGCTGATCGTCGGGCTGAAGCACGATGCGGCCTTCGGTCCCGTGGTCGTGGCCGGTCTGGGCGGGATGCTCGTGGAGGTGCTCGACGACAGCACGGCCGCGAAGGCGCCCGTGGACATCGAGACAGCGCGCGGCATGCTGCAGGGCCTGCGCGGAAGCCGGGTGCTCGACGCGGTCCGGGGCCGATCTGCGAAGGACGTCGACGCCGCGTCGGAGGTCCTCGTCCGGCTGTCCTGGATGGCGGCCGATCTCGGATCGGACATCGCCGAGCTGGATGTCAACCCGCTGCTGCTCGGCGCGGTAGGTGAGGGCGCCGTCGCGGTGGACTGCCTGGCGTTGCTCCGCGAGACGCCGGGGGAGTGAGATGGACTTCCGTTTCGACTCCGAGGATCAGCGGGTCCTGGACCAGGCCGCGGCCACGTTTCGCAAGTGGCTGAGTCCGCAGCGCCTGCTCGCGGCGGGGTCCGTCGCGGACGCCTGGGCGGGCGTCGCCGAGGACGGCTGGCTCGAGGTCGGCCGGTCGGACACGCACGACGAGACCGTCCCGCTCGCCCTGGTGGCCGGCATCGGCCGGGAGGCGGGCCGTGTGCTGGCCGGGGACGGCTTCGTCACCAACGCGGTCCTGCTCGCGGGCACCGACGAGCCGTTGCCCCCGGGGGTCCTCCTCGTGGACGGCCGGCGCGCCGACGTGGCCGAGGGCAGGAGCGGTCCCGTGCCCTGGTGCTTCGGCGTCGAGGACGGGCTGCCTGCCTACCGCATCGCACCTGACGGAACGGTGCAGGTGGCCCGCGAGTGGGAGTACACGCCGGTGGAGCGGCTCGCGCTGGGCGTCGGCACCGTCACACCGCGCGCGTCGACCCAGGTGGCGCGGATCCGGCCGACCCCGCAGCTGCTGCTGTCCGCGCAGATCGTGCACGCTGCCACGCTCGTGGGGTTGGGTGAGGCGGCCCTGGCGGAGGCGGTCGACCACGCGAAGCAGCGCATGCAGTTCGGCTCTCCGATCGGTCGCTTCCAGGCGGTCAAGCACGCCCTCGCCGACGCGGCGGTCGCCGCCGAGATCGCGTGGAACGCCGTCCTGTACGCCGCTCTCCGTCCCACGCGGTGCACCGTCGACATCGCTGCGCTGCAGGCCAAGGAGGCGGCCGACCGGGCCACGCGCACCGCCGTGCAGACGTTCGGCGGCATCGCGATGACGTGGGAGCACGAGATGCACCTGTTCCTCAAGACCGCTCGCAGCAGCCGCCGCCGATTCGGGCACGTCGACGAACACGCGGCCCGGATCGGGGCCGACGTCACGGAGGGCCGATTCTGATGGAAGGCAGGACCGGATGAACCTCGACGAGACCGCCGAGGACGCTGGCTTCCGGGCTGAGATCCGGGCGTGGCTGGCCGATCACGTCGCTCCCGCGACCGGGTCCACCCCGACGTTCGCCGAGCGGCACGCGTTCGACCGTGCCCTCGCTCAGGCCGGGTACCTCGGCCGCTCCTGGCCGACCGCCTTCGGCGGCGCAGGCGCGGGCCCCGTCCAGGCGTCGATCCTGGACGAGGAGTGCGCCCGGGTCGGCTTCCCGCGGGCGCAGTCGCCGTCCCGGTTCGGCGTCGACCTGCTGTCTCCTGCGCTCTTCGCCCACGCGACGCGCGAGCAGCAGGACGAGGTGCTGCCGCCGATCCGGCGGGCCGAGACGCTGTGGTGCCAGGGCTTCTCCGAGCCCGAGGCCGGCTCGGACCTGGCGAACGTGCAGAGCTTCGCGGACGACCGGGGCGAGCATCTCGCTCTGAGCGGCAGCAAGATCTGGACGACGCAGGCGCACGAGGCGGAATGGTGCTTCGCCCTGGTGCGCACGGACCGGCACGCGCCGCGGCACCACAACCTGTCGTTCGTGCTCTTCCGGATGGACCAGCCCGGCATCTCGATCCGGCCCATCCGCCAGGCCACCGGCGAGGCCGAGTTCAACGAGCTGTACTTCGACGACGTGCGCGTCGAGCACCGCCATGTGATCGGCGGGCTCGGCCAGGGGTGGCGGGTCGCGATGACGGTGACGGGCGCCGAACGCTCGTACGGGCAGCTGAGCCGCTTCCGCACCTACACCGCTCAGTTGGGGCAGATCGCGGCCATGGTGCGCGAGAGCAGTTCTGAGCGCCGCGTGTCGTGGGAGCGGACGCTGGGTTCGCTCGCGGCCGACCTCACGGGGATCCGGGACGCGTCCTACAAGATCCTCTCGCTCGCGGCGGCGGGCGAGTCGCTCGAATCTTTGCCCTCGATCGTCAAGCTGTGGTGGAGCACCACCCACCAACGCCTGATGGACCTCGGTTCCGACATCGCGGCCGAGACCGACGGGGACCTCGAGTTCTGGAACACCGAGTGGCTGCGGTCCAGGGCCGAGTCGATCTACGCAGGGACCTCGCAGGTACAGCGCAACATCATCGCCGAACGGATGCTCGGGCTGCCGAAGTAGCAGCGGAGGAAAGGAGAGCCATGGACCACGGCGTGAACGTGGTGGATACAGGTCACTACGCGGAGGTCGTGCTCGACCGCCCACCCGTGAACGCCGTCTCCCGGGGGATGTACAGCGAGCTGGTCTCGGTGTTCCGAGGCCTGTCGGCCCGGACCGACGTGCACGCGGTGCTCCTGCGCTCGGCGAACGAGAAGATCTTCAGTGCCGGGGCGGACATCCGCGAGACACCGGAGGCCCCCGGCGACTACGAGCCGGCCGACGAGTACCGCCAGCGGCTGGCGCGCACCTGCTACGAGGCGATGTTGGACTGCACCCTTCCGACGATCGCGCTGGTGAACGGCGCTGCGCTCGGCGCAGGCGCGGCCCTCGCGGCGTGCTGTGACATCAGGGTCGCGGCCGAGTCGGCCCGGATCGGGCTCCCCGAGATCAATGTCGGCCGCTGCGGCGGCGGGCGGTACCTGGCCCGGCTCGTGGGGCAAGGCACGGTGCGGATGATGTACTTCACCGGCGAACCGATCGATGCCCAGCAGGCGCTGGCCATGCAGATCGTGCAGGCGGTGCACCCCGACGCGGTAGCGCTGGAGCAGGCGCGCGCGCTCGTGGAGTCGATCTCACGGAAGAGCCCGTACGGGCTGCGGCTGGCGAAGCAGGCCCTCAACGACTGCGAGGACATGGAGCTGCGGGCCGGCTACGCGCGGGAGCAGCAGTACACGATCCGGCTCGGCCGCACCCCGGACGCCGCGGAGGCGGCCCGCGCAGTGGTCGAGAAGCGGGATCCGGTGTGGACCTGGAACGGTGGCGGCTGAGCCGGGCGGGCCATGGAGAGCCTGGAGGGAGCCCGCGCTCTGGTCACCGGTGGGGCCGGCGCCATCGGCGCCGCGACGGTCTGCCGCCTCGCCGCGGCCGGAGCGGCGGTGGCGCTCGCCGACCGGGAACCGGACGTCGCGGCGGACGCCGCCCGCACGCTGACCGCCGACGGTCGAGCGGAATCGGGCGCCATCGTCCCGGTCGCCGGTGACGTCACCGACGAGGACGCGGTGCGCACCATGGTCGACTCCGCCGTGCGGCAGTTCGGCGGCCTCGACATCGTGGTGAGCGGTGCCGGGGTCTGGCACGGTGCGCCCGTCGAGAGACAGGCGCTGGACGCCTGGGACCGCGTCCACCACGTGAACCTGCGCGGGACCTTCCTCGTGTGCCGGGCGGCGGCCCCCCACCTCACCGACAGCGGCGAGGCCCGCATTGTCACGATCTCGAGCGCGGCGGCCCTGGGACGGCCCGACCGCGTGGCCTACTCCTCGGCGAAGATGGGCGTGCAGGGCCTGACCCGGGCGCTGGCCCTCGAGCTGGGCCCGCGGGGGTGCACGGTGAACGCCGTCGCTCCCGGAACGGTCCCCAGCGCGATGAGCGCCGAGGTCGCGGCGTACGCGGGGAGGCCGATGGCGGAGTACGAGGCCGCCGCGGCCGCGCGCGTTCCGATGCGCCGGTCCGGAACCCCGGAGGACGTGGCCGAGGCCGTGGCGTACTTCGTCTCCCCCCGCGCGGGCTTCGTCACCGGCCAGACCCTCTACGTCGACGGCGGCGCGACGCTGTAGCCACCCGGGGCGATCTCGGCGGCGATGTCGTCGAGCTCCGCGGTCAGGGCGCCGAGCACCGGGTTGCCGTGGTCGCGCCGCCACGCCAGGGCGAGCGGGAACGGGGGCATGTCGGCGACCGGAACCAGCACGATGCCCGGCACCCGCAGGTGGTCGGCCGAGACCGGGACCACCCCGATACCCGTCCCGACCGCGACCAGCAGCATGATCGTGTGGGTGTCCGGGGCCTCCTGGACGATGTTCGGGGTGAAGCCGCGGTCGACGAAGGCGCTGTGGATCAGGGTGACGGCGGCCGAACCGCGGTTGCTGGGATAGCTGATGATCGGCTCCGCCTGCAGGTCGGCGATGGTGACCTGGTCCCGGTCCGCCAATCGGTGACCGATCGGCAGCACGGCCGCCGCGCGGTGCTCGGTGATCCTCCGGACGGCGATGTCGGTGCCGCCCACCGGAAGCCGGACGAGCGCGGCGTCGATCTCCTTGCGCTCCAGCTGCTCGATGAGCTCACCGCCGAAGGCGGGGCCGGAGATCTCCAGCCGGATGCGCGGTCGGGACTGCCGGAGCCGGGTGGCCATCTGGACGACGACCTCGTAGAACGTCGGTCCGCTCACCCCCAGGCGCAGGGTCCCGGTGTGCCCGGAGGCGGCCAGGCGGGCCGAGCGAGGGGCCGTGTCCGCTGCCGCCACCGCCCGCCGCGCATCGGCGAGGAACGCGACGCCCGCCGGGGTCAGCCGGACCTGCCGCGTGGTGCGATCCAGCAGCCGTACCCCCACCTCGTGCTCGATGCGCTTGATCTGCTGCGAGAGCGGTGGCTGCGCCATGTGCAGGCGCTCTGCGGCCCGACGGAAGTTCAGCTCCTCGGCGACCGCGATGACGGCCCTCATGTGGCGCAGCTCCATACAACTCCTCCTCCGTGCCCTCGGCCTCGGTCGACCGAACTGATACTCCGAGAGATATCAATCGAGGGCAATTTTGATCTTAGACCTCATCGATTGTGCTCCCTAGCGTGAGCTCCACCCGAAGACGGCGACGGGGCCTGCGTCTCGATGGGGCCCGACGCCTCGGTCGACCCTCGAGGAGCGTCATGGGCAGTGCAGCCGGGCGGCGGAGGTGGGTGCGGGGATGGGCCGCGCTCGCCGCCGTCATCCCCCTACTGGGCGCGGTCGCGTGTTCGAGCGGCCGAAATGCCCCTTCCGGCGCGCAGATCAGGCTCACCGTCGCCGACTCGAAGTCCACGAAGCACTACGTCGTGGAGGGTGCCCTCGTTCCCTGGATGCACTGCATCGAAGAGGGGACCGGCGGCCGGGTGGGCTTCGACTTCTTCCCGGCCGAGCAGCTCGGTGCGCTCGCCGACTATCCGTCCCTGCTCCGGCACGGGCTCGTCGACGTCGCCTACGTCCCGCCCGCGCAGTTCGAGGGCGAGATGCCCTTGTCGGAGGTCCACACGCTCCCCGGGCTGTTCACCGACTCCGTCGTCGCCTCGCAGGTGTTCGCGCGAGCCTCGAAGGAGACCGAGATCGCCGAGGTCGACTACCTCCACAACGGGATGCGCCCCCTGTGGGGGGCCATGACCGTACCGAGCGAGATCTTCACCCGCGGGCCCGTGAAGTCGCTGGCCGACATGGCGGGGATGAAGTTGCGCGGGAGCGGAGGCACCCTTCAGGCGGTCCTGGACCAGTTCGGCGTGAACACGCTGACGTTGCCCACGACGGAGGTCTACCAGGCGATCGAGACCGGTACGGCGGACGGCACGGTGATGGCGACCGCCAGCGTGGCCAGCTACTCCGTGGACGAGGTCACCCGCTACGCGACCGACGGCGCCGATCTCGGGACGTTCTGGACCTCCTACGCGATCTCCGCCGGTACCTGGGACGAGCTTCCCGAGGATGTCAGGGCGGTGTTCGACAGGTGCGACGAGCAGGCGGTCGAGAACGGCGCCGCGGCGACCGAGGCCGCCACCGAGAAGGCCCGTGCGCGTTTCGAGTCGGAGGAATTCGTCTTCACCCCGCTTCCCGCCGCCGATCGGCAGTCACTGCAGCACATCTACGAAGGGGTGGCATCGACGTGGGCCGAGGACAAGCGGGGGATCGGCGGGCCGCAGGTCCTCTCCTACATTCGCGACCACCTCACGAGGAGCTAGGGATGCCACCGGAGGTGGTGAGCGGGAGCACCGAACGGGCCGTGCGGCGCGCCGTTCGTGTTCTGGACACCGTCGCGATCGCGAGCAGCGGAGCAGGCCTGATCGTGATCCTGCTGGTGACGCTCGCCCAGGTCGTGACCCGGCTCGCCGGCGGGATCCAGGGTGTCGTGGATCTGACGGCGCAGTTCGTGATGCCGGTCGTGGTGCTGTTCGCCATCACGGTGACGGAGCGGGAGGGACGGCACGTCCGGGTCGTGATGTTGGCCGAGCGGATGTCGGAGACCACGCAGTGGTGGTTCCGCCTCGTCAGCCGAGTGGTCACGATCGGGCTCGTCCTCATGATCACGATCTCGACGGCGGGCGCCGCCGTCGACGCCTACGAGCGGGGAGTGGACACCTCGGGGGACATCCACCTCCCGCTCGTCATCGTCCTCACGATCCCGGCGGTGGCGTTCGCGGTGCTGCTCGCCCGGGTCACCGCCGACGTGGCCCTCACCGTCGTCGAGGCCGCATCGCGCAGGGGTCGGGCATCGTGAGCGCGATCATCCTGTGCAGCCTCCTTCTCGCCCTGCTCATCCTCGTCGGGGTCCCGGTCGGCTACGCGATGGGTGTCGCCGGCGCGATCGGCCTCTGGCTGTACGGCGGAACGGAGGCGCTGACCGGAATCCTGGCCACCGCCCCGTACCGCCAGTCCGCGTCGTGGCTGTTGGTGGCGCTGCCGATGTTCGTCCTCATGGCGGAGCTCATGAACACCGCCGGCATGTCGCGGCGGTTGTTCCGCGCGGTCGACGTGTGGCTGCGCCGGGTGCCCGGCAACCTGGCCGTCGCAACGGTCGTATCCACGGCCCTATTCGGAGCGATCTCCGGCTCGTCCAGCGCCGCGACGGCGACCATGGCGAAGACGGCGATCCCGGAAATGCAGCGATACCGCTACGACGACCGCCTCGCCCTCGGGACCGTCGCCTCGGCGGGCAGCCTCGCCATGCTCATCCCGCCGAGCGTCGTACTGATCATCTACGGCATCCTGGCCGAGGTCTCGATCGGGGACCTGTTCCTGGCGGGGATCGTGCCCGGCATCCTGACCGCGGGCCTCTATGTCGTCGTCGTCATGGGCTGGGTGAGGCTCCGGCCGGGCATCGTCGCGTCCGAGCGGGACCTCGCACGGGTGGGCGCGTCCGTGGGTGCCGAGCCGGACGCGCCGCCGTCCGAGGAGATCACGTGGGCCGACCGGCTCGCCTCGCTGCGCGACCTCGGCCCGGTCCTGCTGCTGTTCGTCGCGATCATGGGTGGGATCTACTCGGGTCTCTCGACGGTCACCGAGGCGGCCGCCGTCGGCGCCGGGGGCGCCTTGCTGCTCACGCTGGCCGGCCGATCGATCGACATGAGGAGCTTCCTCCGCGCGCTGGCCGAGACGGCGAAGACCACGGGCATGGTGTTCACGATCATCATCGGGGCCCACATCTTCGGCTATCTCCTGACGTTGACCCGCGCCACGGAGAGCGTCGTCGGCTTCATCGAGGGCCTCCCGGTGCCGCCGTGGGTGGTCCTCGCGACGCTGCTCGTGATGTATCTCCTGCTCGGGTTCGTGATGGACCAGCTTGCGATCCTGGTCCTGACGATCCCGCTGGTGTTCCCGGTCATCGTCGACCTCGGCTACAACCCCGTGTGGTTCGGGATCCTCATCGTCAAGACGGTCGAGATCGGGCTGGCCACACCACCACTCGGGCTCAACGTGTTCATCGGCTCCTCGATCAGCGGCATCTCGTTGAGCAAGGGCTTCCGCGGTGTGAGCCGGTTCGTGGTCGCCGACCTGCTCCTGCTGGTGCTGCTGGCGCTGTTCCCGGGGATCGTGCTCCTCCCGCTGTGACGAGCACCATGAGTGAGAAGGCGACCCATCGGTTTGCTCAGGCCGACGATGGCCGCAGCGGCGGCGAGGTCGAGCGGACCCAGGTCCGGGTGTACGAACTGCTGATACCAAGCTGTCTCAAGTGATCTTGGCTGGAGAGGGCTCGGTCATGGCCTCCTAGCGCGAGCCGGGGAACTGAAGGGCGCTGATCTGCGGCGGACTCTTCGCGCTCGTGCTGGTTACTGCTTCGCGGCCCCTGTCCGGCCGAACCCTTTCCGGAACCGGCTCATCGGTTAGGGTCCGCCGGTGGGATCGGGGAGGTTCGAGCCGGGGGTGCGTTGCTGACCCGCGTCCCGGCGGAGTGACGGAGGACGGACGAGTGGCGACGCCTGGGCTTCAGGAACTCGCTGACCGTCTCGCGTCGCAGCTCGAGCGGTCGATCACAGTCGTCGACCCCGAGATCCGCATTCTCTGTGCGAGCGCGCACTACGGGGACGAGGATGACGCGCGGGTGCGTGCGATCCTGCAGCGGGTGGCGGTCCCGGAGGTCTACCGGCACATCCAGGCGCACGGCGTGCGCCGCTGGTCGGGAACCGGTCACGTCGCGGCCGACGCGGCGCTCGGGTTCAAGCAGCGGCTTGTCATCCCGATCCGCCACGGTTCCCACCTGCTCGCCCACCTCATGATCATCGACGAGCCCGGACATGAGCTCCGGCGCCCCGAGGTCGCGGAAGCGGAGCAGGTGGCGGTTCTGATGGCTCGTGTCCTCGAGCGCGACCACCGGGAGTCCGTACGGCACGGCGCTGAGCGGGTCCAGCTGCTCGACGATCTCTTCGCCGACAACGACGCCACCCGCGAGCGAGCGGTTCACCTCGCCTCGGAGACCTTCGCCGGTCCGACGGACCGGATCAGTGTCATGACGCTGACGGTCCTGTCCCCGCGGCTGCAGGAGGCGGAGCGCCTGTCGCTGGTCATGGAGGCAGGGCTGCAGAACCTCGCGCGACGCGAGCGATCCCACGTCTACCACGTCGTCGACGGGTCGGAAGCGACGATCATCTCGGTGTCGCCCCGCGATCCGGGCCCGGACGATGTGCGTGCGCTCGGCCGGCGTGCGCTCGAGGCCGTCGAGTCGTTGCTCGGGCCGTCCTCCCGCTGCGTCGTCGGCCTGCCGGCGCAGTCGAACTCGTTGACCGGGATGCCGCAGGCCCGTCGTCAGTCCCGGCTCGCGGCCGAGGCGGCGAGCCTGCTCCCCGGCCTTCGTCCTGTCGCCGGGTTCGCGGACCTGGGCGCGTACGCGGTACTCCTGCGGATTCCACGGGAGGAGCTCGAGGACGTCGTCCCTCCGGGGCTGCGTCGGCTGCTCGAGAGCGACTCGCGTGGGCTGCTCAGGGAGACGCTCGAGGTGTACCTCGCCGAGGCGGGCTCGGTGCCGGCCACCGCTGATCGGCTGAGCCTGCACCGGACCTCGCTCTACTATCGTCTCGGTCAGATCCGGGACCGCCTGGGGCTCGACCTGCGGCGAGGCGAGGATCGCCTCGTCGTGCACCTCGGCCTGCGGGCGCTCGCCGTGCTCGACGCGATCGTCGTGGTCGAGAGCCGGTGAGGGGCCGCTGTCGTCGGGAGTGCGGCGCTCACCGTCGGTTCAGTTCAGTCGAGGACCCTTGCAGCAGGGGGGCGATCCACGACGACCGGTGTGGTCGCCGCCGCGGCCCGCTGCGGTGTCCAGGTCTCCCTGGTCAGGGCCACCGTAATGAGACCGATGACTCCCACCCCGCTGAACAGCACCGCGACGCCCGTCCAGCCGAACGTCGCCGCCAGGCCGGCCCCGATGAGCGGGATGAAGCCGCTGATGGATGCCGAGAGCTGGTATCCGAGCGAGGCTCCGGACAGCCGGGTGCGGGTGTCGAACAGTTCGGAGAAGTAGGAGCCCTGCACGCCTGCGAGGCAATCGTGCGCGATCGCCTGGGCGACGACGACCGCGAGGATGATCGCGATCACGGATCCGGAGTTGACCAGGAGGAACAGGGGAAATCCGAATGCCGTGGTCAACAGGCAGCCCGCGGCGTACACGGAGCGGCGGCCGAACCGGTCGGACAGGGCCCCGAACATCGGGGTCGTGACCAGCCCGATGACGGAGGCGACGATGATCGCCGTCAGGCCGACACCGCGGTCGGCCACCCCGCTGCTCACCAGGTAGCTGAGCAGGTAGGTCACCGTGATGTAGAAGGCCCCGGTCTCCGCGAGCCGGAGTCCGATGACCCGGAGCACCGTGGTCCCGTCGTTGCGCAGGACGTGCAGTACGGGGAACCGGACGGTTTCGGCCTTGTCGACGACCTCTTCGAACTCGGGGGACTCGGAGACCTTCAGCCGGATGACGATGCCGACGGCGATCAGCACTCCGCTGAGGAGGAACGGCACCCGCCACGCGAGGGAGCTCTCGATGCCTGCCGTCGAGAGGAAGGCGATGTTGGCGAGCAGGAGCCCGCACGGCACGCCGGCCTGGGGTATCGCCGAGTAGAAGCCCTTGCGGCGGCGGGGTGCGTGCTCGAACGTCATGAGGATCGCCCCGCCCCACTCGGCGCCATAGGCGAGCCCCTGCACGAGGCGCAACGTGACCAGCAGGATCGGCGCGAGCAGACCCACCTGGTCGTAGGTCGGCAGCACGCCGATGAGGACGGTCGAGAGGCCCATCACGAGCAGCGCGATGACCAGAACGGGCTTGCGGCCGTAGCGGTCCCCGAAATGACCGCCGACGATGCCCCCGATGGGCCGCATGAGGAAGCCGGCGGCCAGCGTCGCGAACGCGAGGAGCGTTCCGGTCACGGCGTTGTCGCTGGGGAAGAACACCGGACCGAAGTAGAGGGCCGCGGCGGTCCCGTAGGCGAGGAAGTCGTAGTTCTCGACGGTCGTCCCGACCGCGCTGCCGACCGCCACCCGCCCGCGGTCGGGCGAGCCCTGGTCGATCTCCTCCGGCGTGCGGACAGCTGCACTGGGCATTTCGAGCTCCCTTGCTCGCGGCGACGCGCACGCCGCTCGCGCGCTGTCGGGAGCGGTGCCGACAGCGGCGGCGGTCGTGATGCGGCGATGTGGGTGGCCGTGGATCTGGCCGCGGCGTTCGGCCCGGCGCGCCGCCCCAGTCCTCAGTCGAGGAAGTCGGGCTGCTCGCGGACGAGCGAGTCGTAGATCGGCTGGAAGTTCAGCCAGCCGATGTAGGGGGTGCCGAAGTGGTGGCGGGTGTGCCTCGCCGCCTCGACCGAGATCGGCTTCGGCGGGATCCGGGACGCGTCGAGCAGCAGCTGTACCCGGCAGGCGTGCTCGAGCGCGATGAACCACCACGCCGCCTCGTCGATGCTGTGCGTTCCGGCAGAGAACAGCCCGTGGTTCTGGTGGATGGCCGCCTTGTTCGCACCGAACGCCGAGCCGACCGCCTTGCCGGCGTCGACCTCGACGACGATGGCGCCGGCCTCCTCCTCGATCACGGTGTGGTGCTCGAAGAAGACGGCGACGTCCTGCGTGACGGGCTCCAGGGGCCGTCCCATCGCCGCCCACGCGGCGCCGTGCACCGTGTGCGCGTGGCACGAGGCCACGATGTCGGGGTTGGAGTCGTGAATGGCGGAATGGAGCACGAACCCGGCGCGGTTGGCAGCGTGCGAGCCCTGCACGACCTGGCCGTTGTGGTCGACCAGGATCAGGTTCGAGACATTCACGTGGCCGAACGGCACCGCGAACGGGTTCGTCCAGTAGAGCTGAGGGGTCTCCGGGTCGCGCACGGTGATGTGACCGGCGGTGCCGTAGCTGAATCCGAACTTGGCGAATGCCCGGCACGCAGCGGCGAGCCGTTCCTTGCGGTGCTGCCGTTCCTGCTCGACGGAGTCGAAGGTCGGCATCTCGGGGAAGATGAGGCCGGACTGTTCGGGCTGGTAGATGGACTGGCGCTCGACCGTCTCGGTCATCGGACCCGCTTTCGTCGCTGAGGGCACATGTGCCGGAACGAGGTTCGTCCGGCGTCGTTCGGCGGCCCGCTCATCGTGGGGAAGTGACCGTCGTCGGGACAACCGCACTCTGTACGAGGTTGTCACGCTCTTTTCCACGGTCTGTAGGAAGCGGGTGGTCTCAGCTTCGGCGACCGCCCAGGGCCCCGGCAAAGTGGTCGTGATCTTGTAGATGGCGAGCGGCCGGGTGGTGTCACGGGCGTGGTGGCGCAGGCTTGCGGCGATGTTGGTGGCCCCGGACAGCTCACGGCCGCCAGGGCGGCGGGGTCTCGGGAATCGAGATGGCGCTGATGGACCTCGCCGGGGAAGGCCTCCGGGGTACCCGCCTACGCATTGGTGGGCGGCCGGTTCCGGGACCGGGTGTGGTGCTATGTCGACACGCCCAGCGTCGCCGAGCCGCAGGAGATGGCGGATCGGCTGCTGGAGCGCAAGCGGCGCGGCTTCACGATGCTCAAGATGGACGTGGGCATCTCCCTGCTGTGGGACGTGCCCGGCACGCTCATCGCCCCGGCGGGTGCCCGCGAGGACACCACGATGCACCCGTTCACGGGCATCCAGGTCACGCCGAAGGGCGTGGAGTACCTGGCCTCGTACGTCGATACGGTGCGCTCGATCGTCAGCTATGACGTGGCGCTGGCCACCGATCATTTCGGGCACATCGCGCTAACTCGTGCATCCGGATCGGGCGGGCCCTCGAATCGTTCACGTTGGTGTGGTCGAGGATCTGATCCCGTGGCAGTACACCGACCAGTGGCGCCAGCTCACCGAGGGGGTGGCGGTGCCGACGTGCACGGGTGAGGACATCTATCTTACCGAGGACTCAAGCCGTTGCTGGACTCCGGGGCGATCCGGGTGGTGCATCCGGGTCCCGCGACGTCGGGGGGATCGCCGAAACCAAGCGGCTCGGGGGCTACGCCCAGGAGCGTGGGGTCGTGAGCTCAGCGCCGGCCTCGCGCACGACGTCGAGGATCCCGTTGACGCGGTCGTGGCGCGGGCTCGCGTCGGCCGGCCCACCCAGGTAGGCGATGCGGCGCCGCCCGTGCACGTCGACGACGTGCCGCGCGGCGAGCCGGCCACCGAGGCGGTCGTCCACCGCGAGGCAGGGGACGTCGACCCCGGGTTGCCGGGTGAGGGCGAGGGCTCGCGTCGGGGTGGCGTGCTCGGCCGCGAAGGCCAGGTCGCCTCCGACGACCGGAACGTAGGCGAGGGCGTCGACGGGGTGTTCGAGCATCGCCCGGACGAGCTCGTCGTGCCGGCGCGGATCGTCGAACGTTGTCACCAGGGTCATGTAGCCGGCGTCGCCGAGCACCTCCTCGAACCCCAGCGTCATGGCCGAGAAGAACGGGTTCGAGATGTCGGTGACGACCAGGCCGATCACCGAACCCTTCCGGGTCCGCAGGGTCGCGGCGCCGCGGTGGTACACGTAGCCGAGGTCGTGCATCGAGCGCAGGACGCGTTCCCGGGTCTCGTCGCTGATGCGGCCGACCCCGCGCATCGCCAGCGACGCCGCGGAGACGGACACGCCCGCGTCGCGCGCGACGTCGGCGAGCGTGACCCTCTTCACGACGTCAATCTAGCCGTGTGGTCGTGAGCGAGCGCGGGCCGTCGTCGCCCCGGTTCACCGTCGGTACGTTGGGTCCGTGAATCAGCGCGAGGGGCGTCCCGCTGTGTCTCCTGCCGATCGGCAGCGGGAGATCCTCGCTGTGCTGCAGTCGGCCCGGCAGGTCGATGTCGCCTCGCTCGCGCAACGCTTCGGCGTATCCGGCATGACGATCCGGCGTGATCTCGCCGAGCTGGACCACGCAGGCCAGCTCCATCGCGTGCACGGTGGGGCGGTCCTGCCCCGCCCACCCGCCTACGGGTCGCGCGCAGCGGCGATGACGGTCGAGAAGGCGCGCATCGCGAAGGTCGTGGCGGACCTCGTCCGGGACGACCAGGCCCTCGGCATCGACAGCGGCACGACGTGTCACGCCGTGGCCGCCGAGGTGTCCTCCCGGACCGATCTGACCGTCGTGACGAACGCGCTGCACGCCGCCGTCGAGTTCCGCGACACCCCGAACCGCGTCGTCGTCCTGGGCGGCGTGATGACTCGTGAACTGACTCTGGTGAACGCCGGGGCGACCGACGCGGTGCCCCGGGTCCACCTCGACACCCTGGTCCTGGGCTGCGGTGGCATCTCGGCCGAGCGTGGCCTGACGTACTTCGACCCCGCCGAGGTCGACGTGCGGCGCTCGCTGCTCGTCGTGGCGGACCGGGTGATAGTCGCGGCCGACCACACGAAGCTGGGCCGCAAGACCGCCATCGTGCTGGGGGGCCTCGACGTCATCGACATGATCGTTACCGACCGTCCGCCGCCGCTCCCGCTTTCTCGCGCGTGCGAAGTAGCAGGGGTGCAGGTGACCGTGGCGCCCTGAGCGCATGCCCGCAGCGGGCGAAGCTCAATGGCGCCCCCGCGGTGGTGTCGGCCGGTCGGCTCCGGCAGTGGACAGGGAGGAGCCGGCGTCACGTACCTGACCGCCCTCGGGCGCGACGAGAGGCAACTCGGGCTTGAGCAGCACCTCGCACGCGTCCCTGGATAAGGAGTTCGACCGCGTCCTCCAGCGCCTCGATGGGAAGCCGATGGGTGATGAGTCCTCCCCGGTCGAGGCGGCCGCTCGTGACGAGCACTGCCATCTGCTCCTGGACCGTCACGCCCGGAGCGGGCCCGGGCTTCACCACCGCGCGCACAGAGCACCATCTCCTCGCCGAGACTCGTGCAAGTGAACACGGCGGGACGCTACGGGGGACTTCTCGCGTGGTCAATCGTGCAGGAAAGATCGCCCGGATTTCCCACTTCCGCATAATCGCCCCTGGTCAGACAGATGCAGTCGGGCCGTTGACCTGTTCGGGCCGCGGCTGCTAGCTTCCGAGGCGCTTGCTCATTTGAACACCAGGCCGCGAAGGGCGGGTAGCTCTCCGGAAAGGCGAGATCTACTCCTCGGCGTCGCCCCCTGGGCGCGGTCGTGCCTCCTGGCGGCGCGTTGCCCCCCGCTGTTGCCGGTCGGTGACGCATCGCGCTCGGCCTCCCGTCGGACGCACAACTGGAGGAACCAGCCAGTGAACCTGTACACGCTGCTCCGTTCGCGGGCGGAGGACCACGGGCCGGTCAGGGTGGGTGTCATCGGCGCGGGCAAGTTCGCCTCGATGTTCTTCACACAGGTCCTGGGCGTGCCTGAGATGCATGTCGTCGGCGTGGTCGATCTCGATGTCGCCAAAGCCAGGGCCGCCTTGGGCCGGACGGGTTGGCCCGAGGAGCGCTACGCCTGCACGAGCTACGACGAGGCGCTGCGGACGGGCGGCACGGTCGTCGCCGACGATGCGGCCGGTCTCATCGAGCACCCGCAGATCGAGGTCGTCGTCGAGATCACCGGAAACCCCCTCGCCGGCGTCGAGCACGCTGTCCGGAGCATCGACAACGGCAAGCACGTGGTCATGGTCAACGTCGAGGCCGATTGCCTGGTCGGGCCGCTTCTGCGCCGCCGTGCGCAGCAGGCCGGAGTGGTGTATTCCATGGCCTACGGTGACCAGCCCGCCCTGATCGCCGAGCTCGTCGACTGGTGCCGCACGGTCGGCTACGAGGTGGTCGCCGCGGGCAAGGGCACCAAGTACCTGCCGGACTACCGCTTCTCCACGCCGGACACGGTGTGGGACCACTACGGCTTCAGCACGGAGAAGATCGCCGCGGGTGACTTCAACCCGAAGATGTTCAACTCATTCCTCGACGGCACGAAGTCGGCCATCGAGATGGCTGCCGTAGCGAACGCAACCGGCCTCAAGCCACAGCAGGTCGGGCTCCAGTTCCCACCCGCCTCCGTGAACGACCTCTCGACGCTCTTCCGGCCCGCGACGGAGGGTGGAATCCTGGAGCATTCCGGGACCGTGGAGATCGCATCCTGTCTCGAACGGGACGGTCGCAGCGTCGAACAGGATCTGCGCTGGGGCGTCTACGTGACCTTCAAGGCCAGGACAGAGTATGCCGCAGCCTGCTTCGCCGAGTACGGGATGGTCACCGACCCCAGTGGCTATTACGGCTCCCTGTACCGGCCCTACCACTTGATCGGGATGGAACTCGGGGTGAGCATCGCCTCCGCCGTCCTCCGGGGAGAGCCAACCGGATCGGTCCAGGCTTTCGAGGGTGACGCGGTCACCACGGCCAAGCGCGATCTGTGTCCCGGCGACGTACTCGACGGCGAGGGCGGGTACTGCGTGTACGGCCAGCTGCAGCCCGCCGAAGCCTCCACCGCGCTCGGCGCACTACCGATCGGGCTCGCGCACGGGGTGAAGGTCACCTCGTCCGTACGCGAGGGCCAGCCGGTCACGTGGAAGGACGTCGAGGTCGACGACACCACTGTCGCGGTGGCCCTCAGGCGCGAGATGGAGCGCGATTTCCGGTAGCAGCCGTCTGTCCCGACGGTCGTGCCCCATCACGGGGGCGTTCCACCGATCGCGGTGGCGGACGTACAGCTGGCAAGAGTTTTCCGACGGTCGACGCTGACTCGACGGAGGCAGAAGAGATGACACTGAAGTCGCTCCAGCAGGTCGGGCGCAGCGCCGGTCGGATCCCGGGCGCCCTCATGATCATCCCGCTCTTCCTCGGGGCGCTGGTGAACACGTTCGTTCCGCAGGTGCTCGACATCGGCGGTTTCACCACGGCGCTCTTCCGCGACGGCATCGCCACCCTGCTCGGTCTCTTCTTCGTCTGCATGGGCGCTCAGCTGAGGCTGCGAGCCACCGGTCGCACCCTGGAGAAGGGCTTCGCGATCCTGATCGGGAAGGTGGGGGCGGGCGTCGTCGTCGGCCTGCTCGTCGCGTTCTCCGTGCCTGGCGGCACCCTGTTCGGCCTCGTGCCACTCGCGATCATCGCGGCGATGACGAACTCGAACACGGCCCTCTACACTGCGCTCACCAAGCAGTTCGGCAACACCACCGACCGGGGCGCAGCCTCGATCATCGCCGTGAACGACGGCCCGTTCATCACTCTGGTCGCGCTCGGCGTCGCGGGGCTCGCGACCTTCCCGATCGGGATGATCGTCGGCCTTGTCATCCCTTTGGCGGTCGGTTTCGTTCTCGGCAACCTGAGCTCGACTGCACGTGAGTTCCTCCGCTCCGGCGAGCAGCTGCTCATCCCCTTCATGGCGTTCGCGGTCGGAGTCGGGATCGACTTCTCGACACTCGGTCAGGCGGGCCTGCCCGGGATTCTCCTCGGCCTCATGACGATTGTGCTGTCCGGCGGCGCAGCAATGCTGGTGCTGTGGTTCGTCCACGTTCTCCACCGACGACCGAGGCAGCAGCGCAACGTGATCTCCGGAGCAGCTGAAGCGACCACCGCCGGCAACGCTGTGGCGACCCCTGCGGCCGTCGCCATCATCGATCCGGCGTATCGGCATATCGAGTCGCTGGCGACCGCGCAGGTCGCCACATCAACAATTACTACCGCACTGCTCGTGCCGTTCGTCGTTGCGTTCGCTTATCGCATTCAGCTCAACCGGGGGATATCTCCACAGGCTGAGGAAGAGCAGGGAGGCGAGCGGGTGGCAACTTGACCTTCGAACTGGCAGTTGGTTTCCGGTGTGGCCGGCTACATCACGGGTTTGGCGGCGAGGCTGCGACGACGAGCGTGATGATCCCTGCTAGCCCGGGCTCTTCACGAGTCTGGCGGGGTGAGGTGGCCCTGAAAGAAGAAGGTGCCTCGTGACGAGGTGAAGCAGTGAGTTTCGAAGGCCCTTCCGCCGGGTTCGACCCAATCGCAATGGGTGCTGTGCCGACTGTCCCCGATGAGCGGTCAGCGATGGTCGCGGCGCCTGCAGCGGCCTTCCGGCAGAGCCGGCGTGGCACGAGGTGCGCCGGCGAACGTCCTCAGGTGTTGGGGATGCGCAGCTCGGACAGCGCCGCGTCGAGTTCGCCCACGATCGTGCGGATTCGGTCCACCTGGTCCTGACTGATCGATGCGGTGCCGGGAGCCACCTGCGCGTCGATGTCGAAGACGGTGTTGGCGCGGTGCCACACGGTGAACCACTCGAGTCCCCGCCCGTGGGCGTCCTGGGTGACGCCTTCGAGGAGCAGGAGCGGGGCGCCTGGCGGGACGTCGAGGATGTGGGCGACATCCGCGTCCGCGGCGACGGCCTGGACGTGTCGAGGTCCGCCGGCTGCGGGGTAGCCATGATCGCGCATGAGCGCGAGGAGCGAGGCGTCCTCGAGCAGCTGTGCCGTGAAGTGGGGGAAGAGCTCCCGTGACGCCCAGGTGCGCATGTAGACGACGGGAACCTGCTCGAGGGACCGGATCCGCTCGATCTTCCATGTGCGGTCTGTGCCGAGGGCGGCCCGCGCCGCGGCGGGTGGGGCGGCCGGCTCGAGGCCGAGCACATGGGTCCACAGGCGCTGGCCACGGGCGGCGGTCTGCTCGTCCAGGCCACCGGCGCGTTGGAGGTGACGGCGCAGCACCGGGGAGGAGGCGACGACGCTCCCGCGGCCGCGCTGGCGGTGGATGAGACCGACCTCGGCGAGACCGGCGAGCGCCTGCCGGACGACGCTGCGTGACACGCCGAAACTGCGTTGCAGCTCGTCCTCCGTGGGCAGGGCGTCCCCGGGTAGAAGCGCGTGGCTTTGGATCTGCTGCCGCAGCATGTCGCGGATCTGCACGTGCAGGGGCCGGACGTCGGTGCGGTCGACCTGCGTCCGTCGGTCCTCCGACTCCACATCCGCTCCTCGAGGCGTCACGCCGCAGACGGTAGCTCGCTGCGTCCCGTTCGCCGTCGGCGTTGACCGGCGTCGGCGTCGAGCTTATTGTACGTACGAAACATCCGTACAACTTGCGGCGGTGCAGGTTGCGGGTGCGTCGAGAGGCACGCCCCATGGCGGAGACGCGGGCGAGGCAACGCAGCTCCCGCCTTCCGGTGTTCGCGACGATCCAGAAGATCCCGGCCGGCCTGATGCTGATCCCCCTCGTGCTGGGAGTGCTGGTCAACACGTTCGCGCCGGGCGCGCTGACGATCGGGAGCTTCACCACCGCGTCGTTCGAGGACGGTGCGCTGGCGCTGATCGCACTCCTGATCTTCGCCACGGGTGCGCAGATCACCGGGAGCAACAGCAGGAAGGCGGCGGCGACGACCACGGTCGTCGTGCTCGCATCCGACCCCCGATTCCTCCCGTTCGTGCCCTCGGCCGCCGCTCAGACGGCGAGCGCGGTCCTGGTCACGGCGGTCCTGGCCCCGCTCGTCGCGTCGTGGGTGCTGCGGTGGTCCGGTGGGCCCGCCGTCCACGACGCGGTGGCCGGCCCAACGAGCAGATGACGACCGGAGAACTGATGCGCGACCAGCGAACGATCCGCTGCACCTACTACCTGGAGTCGGAGATCGATCCCGCGCGGGCGGCGACGATCGTGGCGGGCGAGCAGTCCAGCGGGACGTTCGTCGCCGTGCCCGGTGAGTCGCCGCGCCTGCACCAGCGCCACGGCGCGCAGGTCGTGCACGTCGAGCCGCACGGCCTCCGCGCGCCGGCGTTGCCGTCGCGGAAGACCCCGGAGAAGGTGCGTGCCGCGCTCGCCACGGTGGACTTCCCGATGGAGAACGTCGGGACCGACCTCGCCACCCTGCAGACCGCCGTCGCCGGGAACCTCTTCGAGCTGGGGCAGCTCTACGCGTGCCGGTTGCAGGACATCCGGCTCCCGGACGAGTTCGTGGCCGCGCATCCGGGACCCGCCTTCGGGATCGGCGGGACCCGACGGCTGATGGGTGACGCCGAGGGCGTGCTGATCGGGACGATCGTCAAGCCGAACGTCGGCCTCACCGAGGACGAGTTCCGCCTCGTGGTCCGGGAGCTCGCGCTGGCCTCGATCGACCTCGTCAAGGACGACGAGCTCATGACGGATCCGCACTACCTCCCGCTCGAACGCCGAGTCGCCGTGGCGACCGAGGAGATCCGGGCCGCCGAGCAGGTGACGGGTCATCCCACGATGTACGCCTTCAACATCACCGGGGACCTGGCAGGTCTGCGCCGCCGGCACGACCTCGTCGTCGGGGCCGGTGGGCGGTGCGTGATGCTCAACGTCCCCGTGATGGGCCTCCCGGCGCTGGCCTACCTGCGCTCGTTCACCGAGGTTCCCGTGCACGGGCACCGGGCCGGGCTCGCCGCCTCGATGCGGGCGCGGGGGTTGGGGGTGGACTACCGGGTCTGGCAGCAGCTGGCCCGGCTGGCCGGTGCGGACCACGTGCACGTCAGCGGGCTGGGCAGCAAGTTCTACGAGACCGACGAGGAGGTCGCGGCGAACACCCTCAGCCTGCTCGCCCCCCTCGGAACGACGATCCCACCCGTGCCGACGCTGTCCTCCGGCCAGAACGTCACCACGCCCGGCCCCACCTTCGCGGCGGTCGGCTCCACCGACCTGCTGATGCTCGCCGGCGGCGGGATCGCGGCCCACCCCGACGGCCCCGGTGCCGGGGTGAGGAGCCTCCGCCAGGCCTGGGACGCGGCGGTGGCGGGCGTGCCGCTCGCCGACGCCGTCCGGGACCGGGCACGGGGCGGGGACGAGGCGCTGCTGCACGCGGCGCAGATGTTCGGACCAGGTGCCTGAGATGCCCACGTTCGGTTTCGTCGCCGACGACCTGACCGGCGCGAGCGACGTCCTCGCCCAGGCCCACCGTCACGGGTTGGAGGCGGCCCTCGTCCTCGGCGACGCCCCGCTGCCCGAGGACACCGACGTGGTCGGGATCGCGGGCCCGGCGCGCTCTCTCGGTGGCGACGCGTTCGACCGGCTCGTGCGGCGGGACCTTCATCGCCTGGCCGGCCTGGACCTCGAGGTGCTCCTCTACAAGGTCTGCTCCACGTTCGACAGCTCGCCCACGACCGGCAGCATCGGCCGGGGCATCGAGCTGATGCACGAGCGGTTCCCCGCGCACGGTCCGATCGCGGTCGCGCCCGCACAGCCCGAGTTCGGCCGCTTCACCGCCTTCACCACCCACTACGCCGCCTACGCGGGAGAGGTCCACCGCCTGGACCGCCACCCGGTGATGTCCCGGCACCCGTCGACGCCGATGCGCGAGGCCGACCTGCGTCGCGTGCTCGCGGAGCAGCTCGCGCCGGGCTCGGTGGTCGGTGCGATCCACCTGCCCGTCCACGCGGCGGGAGCGCTCGAGGACGCGTGGACGGAGCGGCGGGGGGAGCGGGGCTGCTCGGCCTTCGTCGTCGACGCGGTCGACGAGCACCACATGGACGCGGTCGCTCGTGCGCTGACCGGGGAGCGCTCCAGAACCGGGCCCGCCCTCGTCGTGGGGTCCGGCGGCATCATGGCCGCCCTGGCCCGCACGACCAACGGCGCGCCGGCCAGTACGGGCCCGCCCGGGGCCCAGGCCCCGGGCGGGCCCGTACTGGCGGTCAGCGCCTCGGCGTCCAGCGTGACCTCCGAGCAGATCGGCGATGCGCTCGAGCACGGCTGGGTCGACGTCCCCGTCCCGGCGGACCTGCTCACTCCCGCGGGCGCCGGGCTCGTCGCCGCCCTCGACACGCAGGTGGCGTCCGCGTTGTCGGCCGGACGTGACGTCGTCGTGCACACCACCCGGGGGGTCGACGATCCGCGGTACGCCCATAGTGGCCCGGTCGGTGCGGAGCACGTCGGGTCACTGATCGGCGGGCTCGCCGCACGTATGGCCGCCGGCGGGCTCACCCGCGACATCGCGATCTGCGGCGGCGACACCTCTAGCCACGCCTTGATCGCGATGGGCGTGCGGGAGGTGCGGGTGTCGGCGCAGTTCGTCGTGGCCGGGCCCGTGTGCCGCACCGACGACGGGGCGGCCGTGGCCGGATGCCGGCTGCTGCTCAAGGGCGGACAGGTCGGTCCGCCCGACGTCCTGCGCCGGTTCGCGGGTCGGGTGCCGCATGCCTGACCGGATGTACCGGCACCACGGATGGACACCACCAGAGAGGGAGAAGCGATGAGGGCAGTGGTCAAGAGGCTCCCCGGGCGTGGCGCCGACTACGTGCGGGACCTGCCCGATCCGAAGGCCGACGAGGGCCGGGTCGTCGTCCAGGTGGCCGCGGCCTCGCTGTGCGGCACCGATCGGGAGGTCTACGAGTGGACGCCGTCGGCCCAAGCCTTCCACCTCGATCTCCCGGTGGTCCTCGGCCACGAGGGCGCGGGGACCGTCGTCGAGGTCGGTAGCGGCGTCACCGGCCTCGCGGTCGGGGACCACGTCGCACTCGAGAGCCACCTGGCCTGCGGCCGCTGCTACCCCTGCCGCACCGGCGACGCCCACACCTGCGAGCGCACGGGCATCATCGGCATGCACATCGACGGCGTGTTCGCCGAGTACATGGCCGCACCGCAGGCGATCTGCGTAAGGCTCCCGGACGCCGTCCCGCTGCAAACCGGAGCCCTGCTGGAGTCGGCCGGAGTCGCGGTTCACGCCGTCCAGCGATCCGGCTACGCGGTCGCGGGGAGTTCCGTCCTGGTGAGCGGCGCCGGCCCGGTCGGTCTCGTCGTCGCGCACCTGGCGCGCCTGATGGGGGCGGCGCACGTCGTCGTGGTCGAGCCGAACGCCTTCCGCCGCAGGCACGCCGAGCGCCTCGACGTGCTCGCGCTTCCGCCGGGTGCCGAGGTCGTCGAGCGGTGCCGGGAGCTGGCCGGGCGGCGCGGCGGCTTCGACGTCGCCTTCGAGTGCTCCGGGGCTCCCGGCACCCTGCCGGTCCTGTTCGAGGCCGTGCGCCGGGAGGCGACCGTCGTGACCGTCGGGCACCCGAGCGGGCCCGCGGAGATCGACATCGCTGCGTCGATCAACAAGAAGGGCATCACCCTGCGGGGGATCTTCGGGAGGCGGCTCTGGGAGACCTGGGAGCAGACGCTGCTGCTCCTGGACTCCGGCCGCCTCGACCTCGACTGGTTGATCACGCACCGCCTGTCGCTGAGCCGGATCGACGAGGGGATCGAGCTGCTCACCGGCGAGGCCTGCAAGGTGCTGCTGCAGCCCGACCTGCCCTGACCGGCCCACCACCCATCACACCACCCGCGCGACGATCAGCGACGATCCGAGGAGACGACCCATGGCCAGGACCGCCACCACCCTCCGCGCACCCCGCACTGGTCGGGGTGCGGCATGAAGGCTGCCGTCCTCACCGCCGAGCGCAGCATCGAGGTCCGGGACGTCGACGACCCGCGACCGCGGGTCGACGAGATCGTCATCGCGGTCGAGGCATCCGGCATCTGCGGGTCCGACCTGCACGCCTGGCACGGACGGCACCCCTTCCGGCGGCCACCCGTCGTGCTCGGCCATGAACCGGCCGGCATTGTGGTCGCACGGGGAGCGGACGTGACCACGGTGGGCGTGGACGACCGGGTCGTCATCGAGCCGCACCGCATCTGCGGCACGTGCGCGGCCTGCCGGCACGGCGACAACGAGATCTGCGAGTCCAAGCAGTATCCGGCGACCCAGGGCTGGACCGGCAGCCTCGCGGAGTACTTCGCCGCGCCCGCGGCCATGGCACAGCGCGTGCCGGACGGCGTCGCGCTCGACCTGGCCGCGCTGGCCGAGCCGCTGGCCGTGGCGTGCCACGCGAACCGACGCGGCGGGATCGGTCCGGGCACGACGGTGAACATCGTCGGCTCGGGCACGATCGGCCTGTTGTGCCTGGTGGTCGCCCGGAACCTCGGTGCCGACGTCGACGTCGTCACCGACATCGATCCGAGGAAGCTGCAGCTGGCGGGCCGGTTCGGTGCGGCGAGGCCCAGCGACGTGCGGACCTCCGGCATCGTCGGGGAGCTGCGTGGCCGCCGGCGCGAGCGGGCCGACGTCACCATCGTCGCCGCGACGGCGCCGGACAGCCTCGTGGACGCGGCCGCGCTCACCCGCCCCGGCGGACGCATCGTGCTGCTCGGTCTCTACGGCGACACCGCCGCGGTCGCCGCGTCTGCGCTGGTCACCGACGAGCAGACCATCCTGGGGTCCTTGACCTACAACAGCGCCGACTTCTCGTCGGCGCTTGCGCTCCTCGCCGACGCCCCCGCCACCTACGCGCAGTTCGTGACGAAGCGCATCGGCCTGGACGGGGTGGGCGCCGAGTTCGCCCGGCAGGCCGACGGCGGCGCCGCCGTCAAGACCCTCGTCCTCCCGCGGCTGACGCCATGACCGCCGGTCGGATGCCCAGGACGCGCAAGCCGGTGCTCGCCGCACTCCTCGCGGTGAGCGCGCTGATCCTCACCGCGGGCTGCGCGGGCGGCCGGCACGACACCGTCGAGCTGCGCCTCGGACACGTCAACTCGGTGACCGATCCGTGGCAGACCTCCTCGGAGGAATTCGCCCGGCTGGTGCACGAGGGCAGCGGCGGCACGGTCGAGGTGCAGGTCTTCCCCAGCGCCCAGCTCGGGGGAGACCGCGACATGGTGGAGGGGATGCAGATCGGCTCCGTCGACCTGGCGCTCGTGGCGGGCGTGCTCTCCTCCGTGGAGCCCGCCATGACCATGCTCGAGATCCCATACATGTTCCCCAGCCAGGCCGCGCTCAACGAAGCGCTGGACGGGCCGGGCGGCCAACAGCTGTCGGCCGCCCTGCTGGAGAAGGGCATCCGCAACCTCGCCTGGCTCGACCGCGGACCGCGGGAGCTGACGGCGAACCGGCCCATCACCGATCCCGCCGAACTCGACGGCGCCAAGATCCGGGTCCCGGAGATCCCCGCGTCGATCGACGCCTGGCGGGCCATGGGAGCGAACCCGACACCGATGGCGTTCAGCGAGGTGTACAGCGCCCTGCAGCAGGGCGTGATCGACGGGCAGGAGAACCCGTACGCCATCACCGAGTCGGCGAACCTCAACGACGTGCAGCGCTACGTCATGGAGACCGATCACGTGTACGGCTACGTGATGCTGGCGATGTCCGAAGACGCGTGGGAGCGGCTGTCGCCCCAGCAGCGGCAGGTCGTTACCGAGGCCGCCCAGGCCGTGCGCCGCACCCACAACGCGCGGACCGCGGTGGACGAGGAGCGGTACAAGGCGACGCTCGCGCAGAAGGGCATGACCTTCGTCGAGGTCGACCGGGAGGCGTTCCGCCAGGCGGTCCAGCCGGTGCACCAGCACTACGCGCGGGAGTTCGGTCAGGAGCTCTACGACATGCTGGGGACCCCCCATGCCTCGTAGCGCCGGACGAGGCGGCCCGGCCTCGGCCTTCCACCGGGTCGCCGATGCGCTCGATCTCCTCGCCCGGGTGCTCGCGGGCGCGGGCCTCGTCGGGATCGTGCTCGTCATCGCCGTGCAGGTGCTCTTCCGCTACGTCCTCGACCAGTCCCTCGCCTGGACCGAGGAGGCCTCGCGGTTCCTGCTCGTCGTGGCGAGCCTGATGGCCATCACGGTGGCGCACCGTCGCCTGATGCACGCGGGCTACTCCAGCGCCGTCACGAGGTTGCCGACCTCGGTGCGACGTGCCGTGATCGTGGTCGTCGACCTGATCACCGTGGCCTTCTTCGCGGTGGTCGGCCTGTCGAGCCGCAACCTGATCGTGGTCGGCCTCGACTCGCAGGCGCCCGCCACGGGCATCCCGATGGCCGCGATCTACCTCGTGTTCCCCGTGTTCGCGGTGGTGGGCATCGTGTTCAGCCTGGAGCACGTCGCGCTGCACCTGACCGGATCCGCGGACGAACTGCTTTCCGCCGACGAAAGCCGCGCGGTGGTGGAGGAAGCCGCTGCGGCGACGGAGACGACGACTGCGACGGCAGAACGGAGCCGAGAATGATGATCGCCTGGCTCTTCGGTGCCTTCGCCGTGCTGGTGGCGGCGAACGTGGCCGTCGGCATCGCGCTGCTCATGGCGGTCGTGATTGCCATGGCGGCTACTGGCACCGACCTCCCGCTCGCCGTCATCGCGCAGCGGATGTTCGCCGGGACGGGCTCCTTCGCGCTGATCGCGATCCCGGCGTTCCTGCTCGCGGGCGAGCTGATGGCGCGGGGTGCGATGGCGCGGCGCATGGTCGAGTTCGCGGCGACGCTGGTCGGGCACCTCAGGGGTGGCCTGGCCGTCGTCGGAGTGCTCTCGACGATGCTGTTCTCGGGTGTGTCCGGCTCGTCGGTGGCCAACACCGCCGCGATCGGCAGCGTCCTGGTGCCGCAGATGCGCCGACGCGGCTACGACAGCGGCTTCGCGGGTGCGGTCGTCGCCAACGCGGGTGTCCTCGGCTCGGTCTTCCCGCCGTCGATCCCGATGGTGCTGTACGGCATCGCGGCGGGGGTGTCCATCAGTTCGCTCTTCGTCGCGGGCATCGTCCCGGGGATCCTGATGGTGGTCCTGCTGATCGCCGTCGGCTACTGGCAGTCGGTGCGGGCGGGCTACCCGGCGGGCGAGCGTGCGTCGGTCGCGGACATCGGCCGGGCGTTCGGCCGCGCCTTCTGGGCGCTGATGACGCCGGTCATCCTGGTCGGCGGGATCGTCTCCGGTGTCCTGACCGTGACGGAGGCCGCGGTCGCGACGGTGGTCTACGCCCTCCTCGTCGAGCTGCTCGTCTACCGCGAGCTGAAGCCCCGGGACCTGCCGACGGTGCTGACGCGTGCGGTGACGTCCACGGGGATCGTGATGCTCATCATCGCGACGTCGACGCTGTTCGGCTGGATCATGACGGTCGAGCAGATCCCGCAGGCGATCGCCGGGTTCCTGCTGGGGCTGACCTCGACCGTCTGGGTGCAGCTACTGCTGATCAACATCCTGCTGCTGGTCATCGGGACGTTCCTCGACGTCGCCCCGGGGATCATCATCGCGGTCCCGATCCTGGTGCCGCTGGCGGAGGCCCTCGGCATCGATCCCGTCCACTTCGGCGTGGTCGTCGTAGTCAACCTGCTCATCGGCCTGGTCACGCCGCCGGTCGCCCCGACGCTGGTGGTCGGGGCATCCATCGCGAAGGTGAGCCTCGACGTGATCACGGCGGCGTCGTGGCGGTTCTTCGCCGCGTTGCTCCTGAGCCTCGCCCTCATCACCTACGTCCCCGGACTGTCCACCTGGCTCCCCGGCCTATTGGGCTGAATCAGCGCGGCCCACCGCCTACGTGAGCCGCGCGAGCGGGGAGGCTGCGTGCCCGTCTGGGAACCAATTGGGAACCACGGTCCGCGAACGCCCAGCTCACGCCTGCACGTCCTGCTCCCTGCCGGACGCGCGTCACCCACTCTGACGCGCAGGAGGCTCATGCCCCCGAACTGGGGGTCAAGGGGTCGCAGGTTCAAATCCTGTCGTCCCGACGGTCGAGACGGGCGGTTCCTCTTCGTGAGGAGCCGCCCGTCTCGTGTATCTACCTGCGAGAACTCGTCACCGATCCGTCGTGGTACCGACGCCTTGTAGATCCTCCCGCCAGCCCCTGAGGATCATGGCCTGGTGGTGAGTGACTAGGGCGTGTCCTGTAAGTCGGTACGCAGCCACAACACGATGGCCGCGATGACGATCTCTGATCGGTAGTAGGCGATCCGCTTCGTGTAGCGGGTGGCCAGGGCT
>NZ_NKYF01000003.1:0-190371 GCF_002262885.1 Pseudonocardia sp. MH-G8
GGCACAACACCGGGATCTCCACGCCCACCTGCTTGGCGGCGTCGTAGATCGTGGTGCCCTCGGGAACGGTCACGTCCCGACCGTCGATCGAGGCGGTGACGGTCCGGCTCTGCTGCGTGACCGGAAGCATCGTGGTCATCCCAGGAGTCTCGTCTCTGATGAGTGCTTTGTCTACGGTATGGAGTCTCTCTGTCTACGGTATGCAGAACGTCTGCGAGCGGCGCCCCCGTCCGCGGTGGACGGGAGCGCCGTACGCACGAGGCGTCAGTCCTCGGACTTGCTGCTGTCCTTCAGGCCCGCGGAGATGAGGTCCATCACCGACGAGTCTGCCAGCGTCGTGACGTCGCCGACCTCGCGGTTCTCCGCGACGTCGCGCAGCAGCCGCCGCATGATCTTCCCGGAGCGCGTCTTGGGGAGCTCCTCCACGACCATGATCTGGCGCGGCTTCGCGATGGGCCCGATCTCCTTCGAGACGTGGTCGCGCAGCGCCTTGATCGCGTCGGCGCCGCCCGCCTCGTCGTGGGCGGCACCGCCACGCAGGATGACGAACGCGACGATGCCCTGCCCGGTGGTGGCGTCGGACGCGCCCACCACGGCTGCCTCGGCGACCGTCGGGTGACTGACCAGCGCCGACTCCACCTCGGTGGTGGAGATGCGGTGCCCCGACACGTTCATGACATCGTCCACGCGGCCGAGCAGCCAGATCGCGCCGTCGTCGTCGTACTTCGCACCGTCGCCGGCGAAGTAGTAGCCCTGGTCGGCGAAGCGCGCCCAGTAGGTCTCGCGGTAGCGCTCCTCGTCACCCCAGATGCCGCGCAGCATCGCGGGCCACGGCTTGTCGAGCACCAGGTAGCCACCGCCTCCGGGGCCGACCGGCTGGGCCTCCTCGGTGACGACCTCGGCGCTGATGCCCGGCAGCGGGCGCATCGCGGAGCCCGGCTTCGTGGCCGTGACGCCCGGCAGCGGCGAGATCATGATCGCGCCGGTCTCGGTCTGCCACCAGGTGTCGACGATCGGGCAGTTGTTGTGCCCGATGTTCTCCCGGTACCACATCCAGGCCTCGGGGTTGATCGGCTCGCCGACGCTGCCGAGCACCCGCAGCGAGGACAGGTCGAACTTCTCCGGGATCTCCTTGCCCCACTTCATGAACGTGCGGATCAGCGTGGGCGCGGTGTAGTAGATCGAGACGCCGTACTTCTGGATGATCTCCCAGTGCCGGCCCTCGTGCGGGGTGTTCGGCGTGCCCTCGTACATCACCGAGGTGGCCCTGTTGGCCAGCGGCCCGTACACGATGTAGCTGTGGCCGGTGACCCAGCCGATGTCGGCCGTGCACCAGTACACGCTCTCACCGGGCTTGTGGTCGAAGACCACGCTGTGCGTGTAGGCGCACTGGGTGAGGTAGCCGCCCGAGGTGTGCAGGATCCCCTTCGGCTTCCCCGTGGTGCCCGAGGTGTAGAGGATGTAGAGCGGCTGCTCGGCGTCGAACGCCTCCGCGGTGTGCTGGTCGGACTGCTTCTCGACGACGTCGTGCCACCACAGGTCGCGCCCGTCGGTCCACGGCACGTCGATCTCCGTGCGCTTGACCACGAGCACGTGCTCGATCGTCGGGGTCTCCGCCGTGGCCTGGTCGGTGCTCTCCTTCATCGGCGCCGGCTTACCGCGCCGGTACTGCCCGTCGGAGGTGATGAGCAGCCGCGCCTCGGCGTCCTCGATGCGCGCCTTGAGCGCACCCGGGGAGAAGCCGCCGAACACGACGCTGTGCATCGCGCCGAGCCGGGCGCACGCCAGCATCGAGAACACGGCCTCGGGGATCATCGGCAGCTGGATGGCGACCCGGTCACCCTTCCCGATCCCGAGCTCGACGAGCGCGTTGGCGGCCTTGCAGACCTCGCGCTGCAAATCGGCGTAGGTGATGGTGCGGGTGTCGCCGGGCTCGCCCTCCCAGTGGAAGGCCACCTGCTCGCCGTGCCCCGCCTCGACGTGCCTGTCCACGCAGTTGTAGGCCACGTTGAGCTTGCCGCCGACGAACCACTTCGCGAACGGGGTGTCCCAGTCGAGCACCCGCTCCCACTTCTGCTCCCAGTGCAGGCGCTCGGCCTGCTCGGCCCAGAACCCCTCGCGGTCCGCCGAGGCCCGGTCGTACCACTCCGCCGTGGCATTGGCCTGAGCCGCGAACTCCTCGCTCGGCGGGAAGGTCCGGTTCTCCGTGGACAGGTTGCTCAGCGTGGCGTGATCCTCGGCCATTGGGGTGCTCTCCTGGTCCTGGGCGTCTCGCGCCGGGCGTCGGCGACCCGGCTCCGCGTGCGTGATACCCGACGCTAGTAGGCGCGCGCGCCCGGCGCACCGTCGGTGCTGCGCGCCCGGCGCGGATCGACGAGCGGACGACGACGCGACGACACACGGCCGGTGAGCGGCGGTCCACCGCCGCCGGACGCGCGCCGACATCCGGCTGCATCCGCACGGCGTAGTGCGGTCGTCCCGCCTACGTCGCGGCGCGTAGGGCGGGAGCATCCGTCGAGCGGACGCCACGACGCCCGCGGCGGCCGAGGATCGCGGCATGGACCCACCGGCGCGCTCGCTCGTCCCCGGCACCCGCCCGGTCCGGGTCCTGCTCGTGCTCGCGGTGGTCGTCGGATCGGTGGCGATCTCCCCGTACGTGCTGCTCGACAGCGGCACGAGCCGGGTGGACGTGACCGGTGGGCTGCACTACGCGCTGCTCGTCGCGCACATCTTCACGGCGATGACCGCCCTCGTGCTCGGGCCGTTGCAGTTCGTGCCCGCGATCCGCGCGAACCGTGCGCGGCACCGGCGGATCGGGCGGGCCTACCTGCTCGTCGGGGTCGTTCCGTCCGGTCTGTTCGGCATCCCGGTGGCACTGCTGTCGGATCGGCTCGTCACGCAGATCGGGCTCCTGATCCCGGCAGTGGGCTGGCTGGTGACGGCCTGGCTCGCGGTGCGCGCGATCCGGCGCGGGGACCTCGAGGCGCACCGGTCCTGGATGACGCGCAACTACGCGCTCACGTTCCTCGCCGTGACCGCACGGATCCTGGTGCCGCTGATGCTGCTGGTCCGGCTCCCGTTCACCGGGGAGGGCCTCGCGGCGGCGGCCGACGCGGTGCCGTCCGTGATCCCGATCGGGCAGGTCCTGGGTTGGGTGGTCAACCTCGTGATCGCCGAGATCGTCATCAGCCGACGTCGGGCGCTTCCCCGCCGGCGCGCTGTCAAGGAGAAGCTGTGAAGCACGCGTCGCCCGCTCTGCCTGGTGCGACCGCCCCACGCTGACGGTGGTCCCGGCGTCGGTGGCAGCATGCGCTGGTGGCCGTGTCCGCCGATCCTCTGGCTCCCCTGCTCGACCTGCCCGGTGTGAACGAGGCCGTCGCGCGAGCGCGGGACGCGCTGGTCGGGGTGCACAACCACCCCGTCAACCGGCGCGGCTGGCCGGCGAACGCGGCCGAGGCCGGGCTGCGGGCCGCCCGCGCGTCCGCGGCGCTGGACGGTGCCGCGCTCACCTCGGGGGACACCGTGGTCGATCCGGTGCTCGCCGGTGCCGTGCGTGCGGTGGAGGAGTCGGGACGGCTGCTCGGCGCCTGGCGCGGATCACCGCTGCAGGCGCTGGCCCGACTGCACGTCGTGGCCGCGGCCGACCTGGTCCCGGCGCCACGCCACGAGGCGGAACTCGGCAGGCCACGCGCGAGCGCGGGCACCGCGGCCCGGTTGGGACTGCTCGCCGACCTCGTCACCGGCGGCACGCGCGTACCGGCCCCGGTGCTCGTCGCGGTGGTGCACGGGGAGCTGCTCGCGCTGGCGCCCTTCCCCGCGGCGAACGGGGTGGTGGCCCGTGCTGCCGCGCGGCTCGCGGGGGTGGCGGCCGGGCTGGACCCGAAGGGTCTCGCCGTGCCGGAGGTGGGGCACCTGCGCCACGCCGCGGAGTACCGCGCCGCCGCGGCGGCCTTCGCGTCCGGCACCTCGGAGGGCGTGCGTGAGTGGCTGTTGCACTGCTGCGCACAGTGGGAAG
The DNA here is from genome assembly GCF_002262885.1 of Pseudonocardia sp. MH-G8. Classification (GTDB taxonomy): domain Bacteria; phylum Actinomycetota; class Actinomycetes; order Mycobacteriales; family Pseudonocardiaceae; genus Pseudonocardia. The sequence goes on from NZ_NKYF01000003.1 coordinate 4,016, forward strand.
CCGGGGCGCGGGAGGGCACGTCGATCGCCGACTCCCGCACCTGACGGGACCGGCCGCACAGCGAGACGGGCGGCACCCCCGGTGAGGAGCGCCGCCCGCCCACGCGGGAAGTTCGAGATCCAGGCGTGCACTACGTGTCGTGGTTGTGGCCTCGGCGTCCGGCGTCCCGGTACGCAGGCCCACGACGACATGCCTCCCGCGGCGTGCTGTGCGTGGAGAGCCCGACCTTCCCGCACGGAGCCCTGCTCGGGGTGGACGGGTACTTCTCTGCCGTACCGCCCCTGGCCGATCAGAGGTCCGTACGACCCTTTGTAGTCCGTGACCCGGAGCACAGCAAGGGTCGCTGTCAGGTGCACCGGTTCAGGCACGCAGGGTGGCGATCAGTGACGACTCCGGCACCCTCAGGAGCCCCACCGGACGCACCTGTGGTCAGGAGCCGGCCGGGCGTCGGCGCACGTACCAACCAACCGCAGCCAGCGCTGCAGCCGCTCCCACCCCCGCAGCGGTCAGCGAGGCGCGCAGCGGCGGCGGCCGCAGGCGCATGCGCAGCGCAACCGGATCGGCGAACGTCAGGACGGGCCATCCGCGCAGCTCGGCCTCCCGGCGCAGGGCCCGGTCGGGGTTCACCACCGTGGGGTGGCCGACGACCTCCAGGAGCGGCAGATCCGTGATCGAGTCGGAGTAGGCGCGGCAGTCCGCGAGACGGTAGCCCTGCTCGGCGGCGATCTGCCGCGCTGCCTGCGCCTTCTCCTCCCCGTAGCAGTAGTAGTCGATCACGCCCGTGTAGCGGCCGTCGGCGACGCCCATCCGCGTGGCGAAGCACCGGTCCGCGCCGACGAGCGCCGCGATCGGCTCCACGACCTCCTGCCCCGACGCCGACAGGACGACGACCTCGTCGCCGTTCGCGCGGTGCTCGGCGATCAGCTCCGTGGCCTCGGCGTAGACGAGCGGCTCGACGATGTCGTGCAAGGTCTCGGTGACGATGGCGCGGATCTGCGCCACCTCCCACCCCGTGCACAGCGCGGTGATCCGCCGGCGCAGCAGCTCCATGGTGTCGGCGTCCGCGCCGGACAGCAGCAGGAGCAACTGTGCGTAACCGCTTCGCAACGCCGCCCGGCGCGTGATGAGCCCCTGCCGGCGGAACGGACGGCTGAAGGCGAGCGCGCTGGAACCCGCGATGATGGTCTTGTCCAGGTCGAAGAACGCGGCGGCTCCGGACGCGGACGGGGGCGGAGCAGGGCGGAGCAGGGGGAGCACACCGGACACGCGCGCGAGCTTGCCAGAAGGACCGACCGGACCAGTGCGCCTACCGGCAACGACACCACCGAAGATGGTTCTTGCGACAGTCGCGCGACCCGGCTCGACAGGGGCTACGATGGAGATGTCCGGTTCTGTCCGGACACGGTTCAGCTCGACCCCCCGGAGCTGAACCACCGACGGCCCCCGCCAATCCCCCCTGGCGGGGGCCGTCCCATGTCCGGGGTCCGCCCGCTCAGTAACCGGCGGTCTTGTCGACGACGTTGCCCAGCGGCTCGTCCCGCACGAAGCGGGCGAGGTTGGCGACGAAGACGTCCACACCTCGCCGCCGGGTGGCCGCCGTCGTCGCGCCGTTGTGCGGGGTCACGATCACGTTCGGCAACGACCAGAACGGGCAGTCGGCCGGCAGCGGCTCGACGTCGTGCGCGTCGAGGCCCGCCCCGGCGATCCGGCCTTCCTGCAACGCTGCGAGCAGCGCGGCGTCGTCGGCGATGCCGCCGCGGGACACGCACACGTAGAACGCGGTGGGCTTCATGGCGCCGAACGCCTCGTGCCCGAGCAGGCCCTTGCTCTGCGGGGTCAGCGCCGCGGTGACGACCAGGAAGTCCACCTGCGCGGCGAACTCCACCACCTCCGCGGGCCCGTACATCCGCTCGACGCCCGGGACCGACCGGGTGCTCTCCCGGCGCAGGCCGAGCACCCGCATGTCGAACGCCGCCGCCCGCCGGGCGAGCGCGGTGCCCGCGCCACCCATCCCGACGATCCCGCAGGTGGCCCCGTTCAGCTCGCCGTGGGAGAAGCGGTCCCACTCCCGGGTGCCCTGCGCGCGCATCCAGCGCGGCGCGTCGCGGTCGAGCATCAGCATGAGCATCAGGGCGTGCTCGGCGAGCGGGACAGCGCCGTTGCCCTTCGACGAGGTCAGGACCACGGGGCTCGCCACCAGCTCGGGGAACAGGGCGCCGTCGACGCCCGCCGCCCAGCTGTGGATCCAGCGGAGCCGCCCGGCCGCGGCCAACGCAGCGGGGTCGAGGGTGCCGGCCACCACGTCGGCGTCCGGGAGCCGATCGGCGACGTCGGCGGCGCGGGCCGCGAACGTGATGTCGGCGTCCGGGGCGGCCGCCCGGATCCGCTCCTGCTCCTGCTCGGGCGCACCGCACACGAGCACGACGGGCCGATCGTTCATGACGCCTCCTCGGTCAGGACCAGCACTTCGAACAGCTCGAGCGGCGGCAGGTCCACGCCCGGCCGCCCGTCCCGCACCGTGACCGGCAGGTCGACGCCCGCACGCACGGCGCGCACCCGCGCGCCGGGATCGGCCCACGAGACCCACATCCGCGCCCCGTGCACGGTGACCGGCGGCCCGAAACGCTGCGGCCCGGCGCCGGTGAGGTTCACCAGGTGCGCCACCAGCCCGGCGCGCGAGCGCCCGAGCACCACCTCCACCTGGTCGGGCAGGTCGGTCTCCACGGCGACCGGCACCGGCGCGGCCGTCACGACCGCGTCGACGACCAGGTCGCGGTGCGCGGAGAGGCCCACCTCGCGGTAAGCCCGCCCGGGGGTCCAGGGCAGCACCGTGACCCGGTCCGCGACGAGCACGCCGGGCTGGGCGAGCTCGACGTGCCCGTGGCACTTCTCCGGCGGCCCGTATGGGGCGCGGGACAGCACCCGCATGCCGGTGCGCGCGCCGTCGGCGGGGGTGACGACGTGGTAGGCGCCGATCACGGGCACCGGGAACGCGGGCTCGGCGTCGGGGAGCAGGTGCATCGACCGGACGGCCTCGACGGTGTCGCGCACCGCCGGCCGCTCCGCCACCGGGGAGCCCGCCAGCTGCGCCTCGGCGCCGTCGAACCCGCTGGACCCGGTGCCGACCACCACGCCCCCGGCGCCGGTGAACGCGTCCAGCGCGGCGACCGCGGCCGGGCGCAGGACCCCCAGGTCCGGCAGGACGGCCACGGCGTAATCACCGAGGCGGTCGCAGGCACCCAGCCGCTCCTCCCCCAGCACGTCGAAGGGAACGTGCCGCTCGAGCAGCGCGCGGTACAGCCCCTGGAACTCGGCGACGTCCGGCGCGGGACCGAGCAGGTCGGGTCGCACGAGGACCACCCTCGCCGCGGGGACGAGGTCGGCGTAGACCTCCTCGTGGTCGCGGTGGTGGCGGGTGATCTGCCCAGCGACGTCGAGGCACTCGTAGCGGGAGTCGTCCGGGGTGCCCATCACGTAGGTCGACGGGTTGGCGCCGCGCGAGATCGCCTGCACGAGGTACTGCGCCATGTGCTCGGGCTCCTCCCCCGCCAGCCGGTAGGGCATGTCGACGAAGCCGACCGCGTTCGTGAACACCGGCACCCGCGGACGGAACGTGCGCGCGGCGCTGACGTGCTCGCTCGTGCGGTGGTGCCACAGCGGCCTGCCGACCTGGTTGTTCGCCTCGTGGAAGACGATGTCGGCGGTGTCGCCCATGATCAGCGGCGCCTCCGGCCTGCGTGCCGCGATCAGCTCGCGCATGCGGGCGCAGATGTCGTCGACCATCCTCTTCGCGAACCGCCGCCACACGGGATAGCCGGGGTCGTCCGGGCCCGAGGGCAGAGCGGCGTCGAAGGCCCGCACGCACGACAGGCACTGGCACACACCGCGGTAGCGGGCGCTGTAGTCACGCTCGTTGTAGGAGGCCCAGTTGAAGAAGAAGCCGTCGACGTCGTAGCGCGACAGCACCTCCTCGACGACGGCGCAGCTCTCCCGCTGGTAGTACGGCGCGCTCGGGCAGACGCTGGTGAGCCCGTTGTAGACCTGCCACTCGCCGGCCGGGTCCACGAAGCACCACTCGGGGTGCTCCTCGGCGCGGCGCCGGTCGACCTTGGAGAAGTCCATCCGCGCGAGCAGCCGGATCCCGCGGGCGTGCGCGGCCGCCACCGCGTCGCCGACGAGGTCACCGCTGCCGCGCTGCGCGAGTGCAGGGTTGCGCGTCTGGCTGGGCAGGTCGGTCGGGTAGTTCGAGACGATGCCCCCGACGGACAGCAGCCAGGCGTTCGCCCCGAACTCCTCGATCCGGTCCAGCACGCGCTCCACGTCCAGGCCCGCGTCGATCTCCCGCAGGTTGGTCTGGAAGGTGCGGAACGGCTCGTGCCACCACAGCCCCATCAGGGACGCCCGTCCCAGCGCAAGTGCAGCACCTCGAGCAGCTCCACCGAATCGAGGACGACCGAGGCGCGCCCGTTCGTGACCGTCACGTCCGGCTCGGCACCGGCCACCAGCAGCCGCGCCGTCGCACCGGTGCACCCGGGCGGCAGCGCCACCGAGATCGCGAGCGGGCCCACCGGGACCAGCTCGCGCACCGGGCCGCGCATCGTCATCGGGTTGGTCAGGTTGACCACGCACACCGCCAGCTCGCCGTCGCCCTCGTGCACGGCGACGTCGTGCAGGCCCGGCCCGCTGATGCCGACGCGCGGCGGCTCCCCCAGCGCCCACGTCACCGCGGCGGCGATGAGCTGCCCGTGGTCGGACTGCAGCGCCTCCCAGAACAGCGCCCCGACGTCGAAGGCGAGGTGGACGGTGCGGCCCTGCCCCGGCCGGTGGCGCGCCACCACCGCCGGGTCCTCGGGGGGCCGGCGCGCGTACAGCTCCTCCATGGGCAGGTCCGGGTAGTCGGGCACGAACCGGAACGGCACGTCGGCGTCGGGGGCCGCCGCCACGCGCAGCAGCTGCGTGCCGCCGATGATCCGGCGCGCGCCCGGGTAGCCCGCCGACAGCGGGTGCTCCCCGGTCAGGGCGATGTAGTTGTTCTTCACCGGGCCGCGGGCGTCCTGCTCGAGGTGCACGCCCAGCACGTCGGCGAGCCCGAAGTCCGCCCGCGGGGTGCCGTCCTCGCCGCACAGCGACGTGCGGTACCCGGCCACCACGCCGCCCCCGGCGCGCACGAACTCCTCGATGACGGCGCACGCCTCGTCGCTCATCCGCTCGGCGTTCGCGAGCACCAGGACGCGGAAGCGGCCCAGCTCCTCGGCCGTGAACCGGGCGCCCGAGACGAACTCGAACGGGATCCCGGCCTCCACGAGCGCCTGGTAGAAGCCGTCGTCGTGCGCGTCGTCGCCGGGCTCTGCCGCGTCGAACAGGGCAACATCGGCCGTCACCCGCATCCGGGACAGCACCGGCTCCACCGTCGCGTGCTGCCCGAACGCCTCGACGACCGGCGCGACCCACCGGTCGTCGGGCACGGTGCCGTTGAACTTGGTGAACCACGGGAACGCGCCCTGGGCGACGCCGTCCGCGATCCACATCCGGATCTCCGCGGGGCTGGCCACCGAGTCCTTCCACCGGTGCCCGGGGTGCTCGGGCCCCACCGAGGAGATCAGCCCCACCGGGCGGTCGCGGAATGCGCCGCGGCTGCGCTTGGCGTTGCGGCCCGCGGCCCAGGGCGCCTCGATGCCCTCACGGCCCTGCCGGTCGAGCACGAAGAACGGGTAGTGCCGCTCGATCAGGTCGCGGTCCAGCTCGTGCACGGCCAGCGAGCCCAGGTTGGGGATGAACCGGGCGTGCGGCCGGACGTCCTTCACCGCGGTGTCCCACAGCGCCACCAGCTCGCTGAGCTGCTGGCGCCGCCACGGCACGTACGCCTTCCACGCGACGTCGTCCGGGTCGTAGGGCTCGACCGGCAGCTCGTGGCCGGTGGCGTCGAAGAACGCGCGGCGCGCGTGCTCGCTGTAGGAGACGCCGTGGCCCTGCCAGCGGTTGGCGAACACGGCGTCGATGTCGTAGTCGCGCACCAGCTCGCGCGCGACCTCGGTGATGAACTCCCGGTTGTAGGGCCCGAACGGGCAGGTCACGTACGTGCCGGGGAACGCCCAGTGCTCGCGCGGCGCGCCATCGGGAGTCAGTGCCACCCACTCCGGGTGGGCCGCGAGCGCGTCGGCGTGCACGGCGTGGGAGTCCACCCGCGCCATCACGTGCATGCCAAGCCCGCGCGCACCGTCGACGAGCGCGCCGAACGGGTCGCCGTCACCGAGGTGGCGGCTGCGGTAGTGGTACGGGATCCGCGTCGGGTAGAAGGCCATGTAGCCGCCCGCGCTGAGGCACGTGGCGTTGGAGCGGCTTCGGCGCATGACGTCGATCCAGAACGCCGGGTCGAACTCGACGGGGTCGTTCTCGGTGAGGGTGAGCTGGGTCCAGCGCGTGGCCGTCCGGTGCCAGTCGGAAGAGCGCAGGTTCATTTCAGTCCCGTCGTCGAGATGCCGCGGATCAGGTACTTCTGGGCCGTCGCGAAGAACACGAGGATGGGCAGCAAGGACAGCAACGACATCGCGAACAGGGCGCCCACCCCGTTCGACGTCTCCGAGCTCATCATCGAGTTCAGTGCCACCGGCACCGTGAACATCTCCGTGGAGGTCAGGTAGATCAGCGGGGTGAAGAAGTCGTTCCAGGTCCAGATGAACGTGAAGATCGCCGCGGTGACCAGCGCCGGCTTCATCAGCGGCAGCACGATCGACCAGTAGATGCGGAACGGGCCCGCGCCGTCGACCCACGCCGCCGCGTCCAGCTCGCGCGGGATCGTGCGGATGAACTGGACCATGAGGAACGTGAAGAACGCGTCGGTGGCGAGGAACTTCGGCAGCAGCAGCGGGAAGTAGGTGTTCACCATCCCGAGCTGCGAGAAGAAGATGTACTGCGGCACCACGAGCACGTGCAGCGGCAGCATCACCGACACCAGCGTGATCGCGAAGTACAGCTTCCGGCCCCGGAACTCCAGCCGCGCGAGCGCGTAGGCGGCCAGGGAGCAGGAGACCAGGTTCCCGACGATCGCCCCCAGGCTCACCATGAGCGAGTTGAGGAAGAACAGCGAGAACGGCTCGTCCAGGGCGTTCCAGCCGTCGCGGTAGTTCTGGAACGTCACCTCCGAGGGGATCAGGCCCGGCTCGGACAGCACGAGGTTGCCCGGCTTGAACGAGCTGACCACCATCCAGATCAACGGGTAGATCATCAGCAGCACGACCGCGCACATCGCGACGTGCCGGCTCACGACCCTCATCGCTCGTCCCCGTAGAACACCCAGTACTTCGAGAGCAGGAAGTGCCCGGCCGTCACCACGCCGATGACGAGCAGGAGCACCCACGCCATCGCCGACGCGTAACCCATGTTGAAGCTGTTGAAGCCCTGTTGGTACAGGTAGAGCGTGTAGAACAGCGTGGAGTCCAGCGGCCCGCCCTGGCCCCCGCTGATGATGTGGGCCTGGGTGAAGGCCTGGAACGCGCCGATCGTCTGCAGCACGAGGTTGAAGAACACGATCGGGGTCAGCAACGGTGCGGTGACGCTGCGGAACTGGCGCACCTTGCCCGCGCCGTCCACCCGCGCCGCCTCGTAGAGCTCCTCGGGGATCTGCCGCAGCCCGGCGAGGAAGATGATCATTGGCGAGCCGAAGGTCCACACGTTGAGCACCACGAGCGTCGACAGCGCGGTGTCCGGGTTCTGCAGCCAGCTCTGGCCCTCGATCCCGAACCACGCGAGCATGCTGTTGAGCAGGCCCTCGTGCCCGAACAGCTGCCGCCACAGGATCGCCACGGCCACGCTGGAGCCCAGCAGCGAGGGCAGGTAGAAGGCGCTGCGGTAGAGCGCGAGCCCGCGCATGCCCTTGTCCAGCACCACGGCGAGCAGCAGCGCGAACGCCAGCTGCAGCGGCACCGACACCAGCACGTACCGCAGCGTCACGCCGACCGACGCCCAGAACCGCTCGTCCCCGACCATCCGCCGGAAGTTCTCCATGCCGATGAGGTCCGGGTCGTGGATCAGGTCGTAGTCGGTGAACGAGAGGTAGAGCGACGCCAGCAGCGGCACGGCGGTGACGAGCACCAGCCCCAGCAGGAACGGCAGCAGGAACACGTGCGCCGCGCGGCCCTGCCGGCGGAACGAGGGGGTCCGGCGGCGCGGCGGTGTCCTCGGGGCCGCGACGGCCGGCCGCGCGAGGGTGTCGTGACTCATGAGGCCTGGCCCAGCTCGCGGTCGATGTCGGCGATCACGCGGGCGGCGGCGTCGGAGACGCTCGCCCGCTCCAGGGCGACCTCCTCCACACCCCGCGTCATGATCGTGCGCCATGTGCCGGAACCGGCAGGTGCCTCGTGGCGGGGCTTCTGCGCCTCCGCCATCTCCAGCTCGACGACCTCGAGCATCTTCTTCTCGTCCGCGTTCGCCACCCCGTAGGCCGCCTGCAGCACCTGCGGGTTCGCGGGTGCGCCCACCGACAGCCCGACGATCGGCAGCAGCGCGGGGTCGTTGATGGTGAAGTGCACGAGCCGGCCTGCGGCGTCCACGGCGTCGTCGTCGATGCCCGAGTAGACGGCAATCCGGCTCAGGTAGGCGAAGCGGTGACCCGGGGCGGCGTCGGGGAGCACCGGCATCGGCCGCAGCCCGAACTCGTAGTCGGGGAACATCGGGGCCTCGTCGGCGATGTGGTTGGAGTTGCCGAACGTCATCAGCACCTTGTCGCCGACCACGGGCCACTCCGGCTGCGCGCCCTCCTGCTCGCTCAGGTTCGTGGCGGCACCCGCCCGGCGCAGCACCTCCCACCACTCGAACCAGGAAGCGAGGGCCGCGGTGTCGAAGCCCATGCGCCCGTCGGCGGTCCACAGGTCCTGCCCGTGCTGGCGCAACCAGGCCTCGAAGCACAGGTCGGTCTGAGCGTTGTAATGGATGGCCTTGCGGCCCTCCGGTGCGTTGCGGCTGTAGTCGATCAGGAACTCCGAGAGCCCGTCCCACGTCCAGCTCTGCGCGTCGGCGGCCGGCAGCTGCGCGCCCGCCTCGTCGAGGAAGGTCTGGTTGTAGCGGACCGCGGCCGTGAGGACGGAGCGCGGCAGCGTGTTGAGCTCCCCGTCGATCTTGTAGGACTCGACCTGCTCCGGGCTGAACGCGGACAGGTCGAGCGACCCGATGTCGTCGAGCCGCCGGTACAGCCCCGCGTCCTGGTAGCTCATGACCTGCGGGGACGGGATCCAGAAGACGTCCGGGACGTCGCGTCCTGCGGTCTGGACCGTGATGCGCTCCTGGAAGGCGTCGTAGTCGGCGAACTCGGGGCGGACCTCGATCCCCGGGTTCTGCTGGGCGAACAGCTCCAGCGCCTCGGTGTACTTCTGCTGGCGGACGGTGTCGCCCCACCAGGCGAAGCGGACCGCGTTGCCGCCCGATCCGCCTCCGCCGCAGCCCGCGAGCGCCGTCATCCCGGTGGCGCCGAGCGCACCGAGCCCCGCCAGCTGCATGAATCGCCGTCGGTTCATGGGGTTCATCGAGATCCTGACCTCTCCGTGGACGGATCGTGCTCGGAGCGACGCTACGAATCCGATACTTGTCAGTCAAGATGGCAGGCATACTTGTCTAACAATTGTGCATGTCAGTAGCGTAGCCACATGCCAGCAGGCCCGTCGCGCTTCACGCTCGCGCCCTCGTCGATGATCGACGCCCTCTACGGGTCGTTGCGGCAGCGGATCATCAACGGCGAACTGCCACCCGGGGAGAAGGTCACCGAGGCCAAGGTGGTCGGCGAGTACGGCGTCGCGCGCCCCACCGCGAAGGCATGCCTGGAGCGGCTCACCGCGGCCGGGCTGCTGCGCCGCTCGGCCCACCGCACCGCCGTGGTGCCGGAGCTCGACCGGGCCGAGATCCTCGACCTCTACTTCGCCCGCGACTCGATCGAGCGCCGGGCCGTGCAACGCCTCGCCGAGACGGGTGCGGTCCCCGCCGAGGCCCGCAGTGCGCAGGAACGGATCGAGCGCGCCGTCGCCGCCGGGGTGTTCCCCGACCAGGTGGAGGCCGACATCGCGTTCCACACCTCGCTCGTCGACGCCGTGGGCAGCAAGCGGCTCTCCCGCATGCACGAACTGATCATGGGCGAGGTGCACCTCACGATGGGTCAGTTCCAGGCCCACCGCACCACCGACCCGCGCACGGTGGCCACCGAGCACGACGCCATCCTCGCCGCGATCGCCGCGGGCGACGCGGCGGTGGCCGCCGACCGCATCTCCACCCATCTGCAGGCCGCGCGGGACCGGCTCGTGACGCACCTCGGCCACGACGACGCCGCGGCCGGGCCACCGCCCGTGGAAGCCTGAGGCGTGACCGCACGACCTGCCTGCAGTCAGCTATCCCCGCCAGCCTGCCCCCACCCGGCGACGAAAGCCTGAGGTCAGAGGGCTGCGGCGCGCAGTTATCCACATCAACCACAGGTTGTCCACAGGTTGGGGGATCTGTCCCCACCCACCGCCGCTGCACCCCAGGCTGAGAGCACCCGGCTCGTCCGAGCGGGGCGTCACGAGGAGGCCGCGGTGGGTACGAGAGGTACGACCGAGCACGCAGGTCCGGCGCGGCGGGGGCTCGTCATGGTGTCCGACCCCGAACTGCTCGACGTCCTCCTGCGGCTCGCCGCCGCGGCGGGCTGCGAGCTCCAGCGCGCGCTCGACCCGGCACAGGCACGAGGGTTCTGGGCCGAGGCCCCGGTGGTGCTGCTCGACGCCGCGGGGGCCGCGCGGTGCGCCCGGGCCGGGCTGCCGCGCCGGAGCCACGTCGTCCTCGCCGTGCGCGGGGAACCGGAGGATCCGGTCTGGCGACACGCGGTCGCCGTCGGGGCGGAGCACGTCATCGCCCTGCCGGAGGCCGAGGCGTGGCTGGTCGCCGCCCTCACCGAGGCGGCGGAGGGTCGGCGGCCCGGTGGGCGCGTGCTCGCGGTCGTGGGCGGGCGCGGCGGTGCCGGCGCTTCGGTGCTCGCCGCGGCCGTGGCCGTCGCCGCCGTCCGCGAGGGGTGCCGCACGCTGCTGGTCGACTGCGACCCCCTCGGCGGTGGGCTCGACCTCGTGCTCGGGGCGGAGGACCTCGGCGGGCTGCGGTGGCCGGGAGTCGGCGTCGAGGGCGGGCGCGTGCCCGCCACCGCGCTGCACGCCGCGCTGCCCGCGCCGGCCGTCGGTTCCGGCCGTGGTGAGCTCGGGGTGCTCTCGTGCGACCGCACGGCCCACGGGCCCACCCCCAACGCGGTGCGGGCCGTGGTCGAGGCGGGACGCCGGGCCGGCGAGACCGTGGTCTGCGACCTGCCGCGCTACCCCACCGACGCCGCCGTCGCCGCACTGTCGGCCGCCGACCTCGCGGTGCTCGTCGTCCCGGCCGACGTGCGGTCCTGCGCCGCGGGCGCGCGCGTGGCCGCCCTGCTCACCGAGCACGGCCGACCGCTGCGCCTGGTGGTGCGCGGCCCCGCTCCCGGGGGAATCGACGCCGAGGAGGTCGCGCGGGCGCTCGCGCTCCCGATGCTCGCCGCCATGCGACCCGAGCCGGGGCTCGCGCGTGCCCTGGAACGCGGGGAGGCACCCGCCCGCCCGCGCGGCCCGCTCGCCACCGCAGCGCGGGCCGTCCTCACCGAGCTCACGGCCATGACGTCCGCGGCCCCGGGGGCCCGGCCGTGACGACCGCCGGCACCGCGGCACCCCTGGTCGAGCGCGTGCGGTCGCGGCTCGCGGCGGCGGGCGGCGAGGTCACCCAGGCCGCGGTGGCCGCAGCGGTGCGCGCCGAATCCGGAGGGGTGGCCTCCGACCTCGACGTGCTGTCCGCCCTGCACGTCCTGCGGCAGGAGTTCGTCGGCGCGGGCCCCCTGGACCAGCTGCTGCACGACCCGCGCACCACCGACGTCCTCGTGTGCGGCCCCGGCGCGGTGTGGGCCGATCGCGGTGCCGGGCTCGAGCGCACGCCGGTGCGTTTTCCCGACGACGCCGCCGTGCGCCGCCTCGCGCAACGCCTCGCCATCGCGGCCGGCAGGCGGTTGGACGACGCCAGCCCCTACGTCGACGGCTGGCTCGCCGACGCAGGCGTCCGGCTGCACGCCGTGCTGCCCCCGGTCGCCGCCGACGGCACATGCCTGTCGTTGCGCGTCCTGCGCCCGGCGGCCCACGACCTCCCGGCGCTGCGCGCGCTCGGCACCGTCGACGCGCACGGCGAGGCCCTGCTGCGGGCGGTCCTCGCCGCGCGGCTCGCGTTCCTCGTGGCCGGAGGCACCGGCACCGGGAAGACCACGATCCTGGCCGCGCTGCTCGCCGCCGTCGATCCGCGGGAGCGCATCGTCTGCGTGGAAGATGCCGAGGAGCTTCGCCCGCGGCATCCGCACGTCGTCCGGCTGGTGGCCCGGCCGGCCAACATCGAGGGCGCCGGTGGGGTCACGCTGCGCGACCTCGTACGCCAGGCGCTGCGGATGCGACCCGACCGGCTCGTCGTCGGCGAGGTCCGCGGCGGGGAGGTGTGCGACCTGCTGGCGGCGCTGAACACCGGCCACGACGGCGGCGCCGGCACCGTCCACGCCAACTCGGCGCGTGAGGTGCCCGCACGGATGGAGGCGCTGGCCGCGGCCGGTGGGCTGCCCCGCGCGGCCCTGCACAGCCAACTCGCCGCGGCCGTCCAGGTCGTGCTGCAGATGCGCAAGCTGCCATCGGGGGCGCGCGTGCTCGACACGGTCGGGGTGCTGGAGCGCGAGGGCGACGCGGTCGCGGTCCGGCCGGTGTGGACGCGGCGCGAGGGGTGGACCGCGCAGCGAACGGCGCTGGAAGCGCTGCTGCGGGAGCGGGAGGTCTCGCCGCCATGGTGACCGCAGCCGCCTGCGCGGCCCTCGCCGCCGCGCTGGTCTGCCTCCCCGGCCCGGCGGGTGCGTCGCGCCTCGCCACGCTCTGGCCGCCCGCACACCCCGAGAGGCGCACCCGCCGGTCGGTCGTCGCCGGGCCCGCGGTCCTCGGCGGGCTGCTGGGTTTCGCGGCCGCCGGCCTCGGTGGTGCGTTGGCCGGTGCGCTGGCCGCGATGGTGCTGCGCAAGCGCCGCTCCCGGCACCGTGCGGAACGCCATGCCGCCGCGGCGGCCGAGCAGCTGGCAGCCGCCGTCGCCCGGATCTCCGACGAGCTGCGGGCCGGTAGCCATCCGGCGGGTGCGTTGGCCGGTATCGACGCCGACGGCCCACTCGCCCGTGCCGTCCTCGCACCGGCCGCCGTGGCGGCCCGCCTCGGCGACGGGATCGTGCCCGCGTTGCGGCGCGGGGGCGCGGCGCAACCGGGCGCCACCGTCGACGTCGAGCGGATCGCCACCGTGTGGGCGCTGGCGGAGCGGCACGGCATCCCGCTCGCCGACCTCCTCGCCCGTGCCCAGGACGACATCCGGTGGCGCGTCCGGTTCGGCGCCACCGTCCGCGCGCAACTCGCCGGCCCGCGCGCCACCGCCACCGTGCTCACAACGCTCCCGCTGTTCGGCATCGCGCTCGGCCAGCTGATCGGCGCCGATCCGATCGGTGTGCTGCGGAACGGCCTGGCCGGGCAGGTGCTCCTGGTGCTGGGCCTCGCGTTCGTGGCGGCCGGGCACGCCTGGTCGGAGCGGATCCTCGGCGCGGCGGTGCCCCGGTGACGGGCGGCTCGATCGCGGCCGTCGCGCTCCTCGCCGCCGCGCTGCTGGTGACGGGTGCACCACCCGGGCGCCACCGGCTCCGCGCGTTGCAGGCCCGGCCGGCACCCGCGCCGACACCCGTCGCCCCGCTGCGCCCGGTCTGGGTGGCCGTCGCGGCCGCAGCCGCAGCCGCGCTGGCCGGCACCGTCGCGGGGCCGGCGAGCGCGCTGCTGATCGCCGCGGCCACGGCTGCCGCCGGTGCCGTCGCCGTGCGACGCAGCCGGGCCGGTGGCGGGCTCGCCCTCGAGCAGGACACGGAGCTGGCAGCCGGGTGGGAGTTGCTCGCGGTGTGCCTCGAAGCCGGTCTGCCCGTGGCAGTGGCCTCCGCGGCCGCCGCCGAACCGCTCCGTGGCGCGGCCGGCGCCCAGCTGCGCGGGGTGGCCGGTCTGCTCGAACTCGGTGCGGATCCGGTGTCCGCGTGGCGCTCGGCCGAGCAGGTGCCCGTCCTGTCCAGCTTCGCGCGCGCGGCCGGACGCTCCGCGGGCACCGGGTCCGCGCTGGCCCAGGTGGCCCGGGCCGAGGCCACCCGCCTCCGGGCCGGCCTGCTCGACACCGCCCAGGCCCGGGCACAACGGGCCGCAGTCCTGATCACGGCCCCGCTCGGCCTGTGCTTCCTTCCGGCGTTCCTCGTCCTGGGGATCGCCCCGGTCGTGGTCGGCCTGGCCGGAGAGGTGCTCGCCCAGTGGTGAGCCGACAGAGAACCCACGAGGAGAAGGAGAAATCCCATGATCCGCTCGGCGTCCCGCACCACTCGCCTGCCCGGTCCCGGCCTCCTGCCGCCGTTGCGTCGCCTCCGCGACGAGGACGACGGGATGAGCACGGTCGAATATGCGATCGGCACGGTCGCTGCCGCGGCCTTCGGCGCCCTGCTCTACACCGTCCTCACCGGGGAGTCCGTCCTCACCGCGCTCACCGGCCTCGTCGAACGCGCCCTGTCCACGAACTTCTGACGCCGTGTGACCGCGGGGCCGTCACGGTGGAGGCCGCCCTCGCCCTGTGCAGCCTCGCGGTGTTCCTGGTGGTCGCGGTCGGGGCCCTCTCCGCGGTGGCAGGCTCCGTCCGGTGCGTCGACGCGGCCCGCGAGCTCGCCCGCCTCGCGGCCCGCGGCGAGCCGGAGCGCGGCCGCGCCGTCGCCGCCGAGCTCGCGCCATCCGGCGCCCGGCTGACACTGGACGTGGAGGACGGCCTCGTCACCGCGGAGGTCTCCGCCGAGCTGGTCCGCCCGTTGCCGCTGCGGATCGGGGGCCGGGCCGTCGCCGCGCTCGAGCCGGGAGCGGCACCGCCGTGAACGGGTGGAGCCGGTCCGCCGACCACCACCCGCCACGCGACCAGGGCATCGCCACCGTCTTGGCGGCGGCGGGGATCGCGGTGCTGATGACCGTCCTCGTGGTCGCCCTGCACCTCGGAGCTGCCGTCCACGCCCGACACCGCGCCGAGGCCGCGGCCGACCTCGCGGCGCTGGCGGCAGCGGGGATGGCCGTCCAGGGCACCGAGCCGGCCTGCGCCCGGGCGGCGGAGATCGCCACCGCGATGGGCGGCACGGTCACCACGTGCGGCCTCGCCGGTTGGGACGCGCTCGTCGAGGTCGGCGTGCCGGTGCCGCTGGCGCTGCCGGGGCTCGGCACGGCCACCGGCCGGGCTCGCGCCGGCCCCGTCCCACCCTCCGTCGTTGATGCGCCGGCGGTCGATCCCCCTGGCGGCCCGGAGCACCAGGACGACGAGCCGTAGGCAGCACCGGACGGCACCCGCCAGACCGGCAGCGGCCCTCAGGCCGGCAGCCTGTCAGGACCGATACCCGTCAGGTCGGCCCCGTCAGGCCGGGCATCCGTCAGGCCGGCCCCCATCAAGCCGGCAGCTGTCAGGTCGGCACGCGCCAGACACGCTGCACCCGTCAGGTCGGCACCCGTCGGACCGACACCCGTCAGGTCGGCACGCGCCAGACACGCTGCACCCGTCAGGTCGGCAACCGTCAGGTCGGCAACCGTCAGGTCGGCAACCGTCAGGTCGGCAACCGTCAGGTCGGCAACCGTCGGGCCGGCACGCGCCAGACACGCTGCACCCGTCAGACCGACACCTGCCGGACCAGCCGTGCCCGGCGGGCCGAGAGCAGCAGCAGGCGTGTGGGGCGGGTGCGACGAGCTCGTGCGGGCTGGTCGTCGCACCGCCGAGCCGCACCGGGCGCGGGGCGGGCCCGGCCCGCTCCGTGATCCGTCCCAGAAGCACGCCACCGTCACGACGGCCGCGGTGGCGTACCGCCCGGACCGATCACCGCTCCCTGATCTACGCGAGTCGCACCAGGTGGCGGCGGGCGCCGCTTCGGCGTGCTTCTCGGACGGATCATCACGTCCTGATCGGGGTCGGGGGTGTCTCGCTGCGTGATCGGTGCGAGTCGTACCAGGTGGTGGCCGGCGCCGCTTCGGCGTGCTTCTCGGACGGATCACCACGTCCTGATCGGGGTCGGGGGTGTCTCGCTGCGCGATCGGTGCGAGTCGCACGGCAGCGTCCTCGCGACCGCGCTCCTGTGCGTCTCGTGGGCCGGCCCGCCCCGATGATCGCCAGGAATGGTGTCAGAGCGACAGATCTGTCGCTCTGACACCACTCCCGCTGATCATGAGCGACCCGTCCGTGATCAGGCCGGCCGTGCCGCTGCTCCAGGGCCTCCTGGAGGACCGTGGCGTCTCCCTGACCGTGGAAACGCTCCCCACCACCAGGACCACGCCCGCCGCCACGACAGCCCGGTGATCGAGGAGCGAATCCCGGGTGAACGGAACACCAGAGTCCTCCAGCCATGATCGAACAGCGCTGGTGTTCCGTTCACCCGCAGAACCGGGGCCCGAACGACTCCCGCGCAACCCGGGAAGCGGTCAGCTCGGCGGCACCCCGAACCGGCCCCGTGGCCCCACGTACCTGGTGCCCCGCTGCGGCCGGTTCAGCACCTCCTTGACGTGCCACCACGCGTCGTCCCGGGTCTCCGCGTAGCCGTGGGACGACTTGCCGCCGTCCAGGACGACGGTCCAGCGGTACCGGCCGGTCGCCTCGTTGAACGTCACCGACCCCCGCTGCTGGCTCTCGATCATCAGTCGTGCTTCCGCCTCGTCTGCCGCCTCGCCCATCGCGAACCCTCCGCCGACCTCGGCCATCCAGAACACCACAGCCTCACTCTAACGCCTTTAACGCCAAAAAAGACAGCGGGGCCGTTGTCGACGTTACAGCCGTTAGTGCTGCTCAAGCCGCGTGATGGGACGTACGTTCCGGTCGTGGATCTGCTGACGACCACCCAAGCCGCGGCGGAGCTCGGGGTGTCGGCGCGCTCGCTGGCGAGGTGGGCCCGTGAAGGCAGGCTGAGGCCCGCACTCATCACGCCCGGCGGCGACCGGAGGTCAGGCCGGTACCTCTGGAACCTGGAGGACCTCCGCGAGCAGCTGCTGAAGCTCCGGACCCGCCCGGAGTAGCAGCTCGCTCCCACCGCCCGCCGAGGTTCTCGAGCCGCTCGCGAGCGTCAGCGGGGTCGACCGGCCGAGCGGCGTGCCCGTCGGGGACCCCAGGGTGTTGCCGCCCGTCGTCGAGAAGCTGCCACCGAACGGGCCCCTGCCGCCACGACCAGGCGGTCGACGCCCTCGTCGCGGCCGGAGCAGTGCCACGACGAGCGGTCGACCGCCTCGGACGGATGGGGCGGTGTGGCGGACCGACAGGGGACCGGACGCGATCACGGGCCGTCCGACGACTCGGCGCACCACGGCAACGCTCGTCGTGGCCCCGGTACCGATGAGCGACAACCGCTGGCGACGGCGGGCACAGCAGCGCTTACTGGATGAGGTTCCCGACCGGAAGCGATCGGCGGGACCGTGAAGTTCGCTCCCCAGACTGCGGTGGGGCCGGCGCGTCGCTCTCGACGCCCATCCCCGTGCCCGGCCCACCGCGCGCCGACCGTCGCCGGCCGGCCCGGCCCCCGACGCGGCCGGCCGGCGGCGGTCTATTCCGCCGCCCGCCCGTTCTGCCCGGCGTCGGCGCCGTGCCCGCCGAGCGCGTCGAGCACGACCCCGAGCACGCGCACCGCGCCGGCCTTGTCCAGCGGGGCGTTGCCGTTGCCGCACTTGGGCGACTGCACGCACGAGGGGCAGCCGGTGCGGCACTCGCAGTCGCCGATGGCGGCACGCGTGGCGGCGAGCCAGCGACCCAGCACCGCGTGCCCGCGCTCGGCGAACCCGGCGCCACCGGGATGGCCGTCGTGCACGAACACCGTGGGGTGCCCCGTGTGGGGGTGCAGCGCGGTGGACATGCCGCCGACGTCCCAACGGTCGCAGATCGCGAACAGCGGCAGGAGGCCGATCGCGGCGTGCTCGGCGGCGTGCAGCGCCCCGGGGATCCGGGCCGGGGTCACGCCCGCCGCCACGAGCGCCTCCTCGTCGACGTCGTACCAGACACCGCGGGTGCGCAGCACCTGCTCGGGAAGGTCGAGCGGCACCGTGGCCAGCACCGTGCCGTCCGGTGCCCGGCGCAGGTACTCCACCACCTGCGAGGTCACCGTGACCTCGCCGTAGGACACGCGCACCCGGCCGTGGTCGCGCCGCGCGAGCACGCGGGCCACCTCCACCTCGGCCGTGGAGCGGGCGTCGGTGCGGAACCCGGGATCGGCGGTGGTCACCGCGGCCACACCCGCCTCGAGGTCGAGCCGCTCCACCAGGTAGGTCTCGCCGCGGTGCAGGTACACCGCCCCGTCGTGCACGGTGGCGGGCGCCGACGCGCCGTCCACGGTGCCGAGCATGCGCCCGG
This sequence comes from Pseudonocardia sp. MH-G8, assembly GCF_002262885.1. Classification (GTDB taxonomy): domain Bacteria; phylum Actinomycetota; class Actinomycetes; order Mycobacteriales; family Pseudonocardiaceae; genus Pseudonocardia. The sequence goes on from NZ_NKYF01000003.1 coordinate 22,475, forward strand.
TGGCGGCCTCCACCACGGCCACCTGCCCGAGGCCCGAGCCCCGGATGTCCACCGAGCCCGCCGGTCGTTCGTGGGTGGAGGGCCAGTACCAGCCCGTGGGCCGGCGCCGCAGCACGCGGTCGGCCACCAGCTCGTCGAGCACGGCGGCCGCGGCCGCGCCACCGAACACCTCGGCGACGTCCTCCTCCCGCAGCGGCAGCTCCGCGGCGGCGCAGGCGAGCTGGGGGCCCAGCACGTACGGGTTGGTCGGGTCGAGCACGCACCCCTCGACCGGCGCCCCGAGCAGCGCCTCGGGGTGGTGCACGAGATAGGTGTCCATGGGGTCGTCCCGGGCCACGAGCACCACGAGCGCCTCGTCGCGGGCCCGCCCCGCCCGGCCCGACTGCTGCCAGAACGACGCCCTGGTGCCCGGGAACCCCGCCACCACCACCGCGTCCAGGCCCGCGATGTCGACGCCGAGCTCCAGCGCGTTGGTCGTGGCCACGCCGAGCAGCGCACCGTCGACGAGGCCGGCTTCGAGGGCCCGCCGTTCCTCCGCCAGGTAGCCCCCGCGGTACGCCGCCACCCGGTCGGCCAGCGCGGGGTCCACCTCGGCGAGCAACCGCTGCGCGGTGAGCGCGGTGGTCTCGGCGCCGCGCCGGGACCGCACGAACGCGAGCGTGCGCGCCCCCTCGAGCACGAGGTCGGCCAGCATCCGGGCCGCCTCGGTGCCCGCGGGGCGGCGCACCGGGGCACCGTTCTCCCCGCTGAGCTCGGGCAGCAGCGGTGGTTCCCACAGCGCGACGGTGCGCCCCGCGGCAGGTGAGCCGTCCTCGGTCACGGCCACCACGTCACGCCCGGTGAGCCTGCCGGCGAACGCCGCCGGCTCCGCCACGGTGGCCGACGCGAGCACCAGGGTGGGTCGCGACCCGTAGCGCGCGCAGATCCGCAGCAGCCGGCGCAGCAGCAGCGCCACGTGCGAGCCGAACACCCCGCGGTAGGTGTGGCACTCGTCCACCACCACGAACTGCAGCCGCCGCAGGAACACGGCCCACTGGGCGTGCCGGGGCAGCAGGGAGCGGTGCAGCATGTCCGGGTTGCTGAAGACCCAGCGGCCGTGGCGGCGCACCCAGTCGCGCGCGTCGGTGGACGTGTCGCCGTCGAAGGCCGCCGCGCGCACGTCGGGGAGCTCGAGCGCCTCGAGCGCGCGCAGTTGGTCCGCGGCGAGCGCCTTCGTCGGCGAGAGGTACAGGGCCGTGGCCTTGGGGTCGGCGGCGAACCGCGCGAGCACGGGGAGCTGGTAGGCCATCGACTTGCCCGACGCCGTGCCGGTGGCCACCACCACGTCCTGCCCGGCCCAGGCCAGCTCCGCCGCCTCGGCCTGGTGGCTCCACGGCGCCGGCACCCCCTGGCGCTCCCACGCCGCCCGCACCTGCGGAGCCACCCACTCCGGCCAGGCCGCGGTGCGGCCGCTCCGCGCGGAGAGGCGCACCGCGTGCCGCAGCGGCCCCTCGCGCTCCTCCCCCGCCCGACCGCCCACCGCCACGCCGGACGCACCCGGCTCCGAGCCTGCGAGCACGCGGCGGAGCAGGAGCTCACCCCGCCCGGTGGCGCCGACGGACGGCACCGGTCCGCCCTCGCCCCGCTCGCACTCCACAGCCACGGTCACCGAGGTTGGCACACGGGAACGACAACCTCGGCGCCACCTCGTCGTGGACGTCGGTTGCCCGAGCGTGAGGGGGCTCACGCACCGTGTCCGACGCCACACACTTACACTGCTCGCGCCTGTACCGCGTCGACCTGCGGTGACGGGTTTCCTCAGACGCCAGGGATGCCGTCCACGTTCCCTGGCCCGTTATTCAAATCACCGACCAGGAGGACGGATGTTCGTGTCCACCCTCGCCGCGAGCGAAGTGACGCTCGCGGGGAGCGACTACGTCATCGTCGGCGTGGTCGCGGTGGTCGCGCTCGCTGCACTGGCCATCGGCTATGTCCTGCTCCGGGAGGTTCTCGCCGCCGGCGAGGGCACTCCCAAGATGCAGGAGATCGGTCGAGCGGTCCAGGAAGGCGCCGCGGCGTACCTCAACCGCCAGTTCCGCACGCTCGGCATCTTCGTCGTCGTCGTGTTCGTACTGCTCTTCGCGTTGCCCGGTGACATCGGCGAGCGCGTCGGGCGATCCGTCTTCTTCATCATCGGCGCCGTGTTCTCCGCGAGCATCGGCTACCTCGGGATGTGGCTGGCCACGCGCGCCAACATCCGGGTCGCCGCCGCGTCACGGGAGCCCGGCGGCCGCGAGAAGGCCACCCGCATCGCGTTCCGCACGGGTGGTGTCGTCGGCATGTTCACCGTCGGCCTCGGCCTGTTCGGTGCCGCGATCGTGGTGCTCGTCTACACCGGGCAGGCCCCGAAGGTGCTCGAGGGCTTCGGCTTCGGCGCCGCGCTGCTCGCGATGTTCATGCGTGTCGGCGGCGGCATCTTCACGAAGGCCGCCGACGTGGGTGCCGACCTCGTCGGCAAGGTCGAGCAGGGCATCCCCGAGGACGACCCGCGCAACGCCGCCACGATCGCCGACAACGTGGGCGACAACGTGGGCGACTGCGCCGGCATGGCTGCCGACCTGTTCGAGTCCTACGCGGTCACGCTCGTCGCGGCCCTGATCCTGGGCACCGCGGCGTTCGGCCAGCAGGGCCTGCTCTTCCCGCTGATCGTGCCGGCCATCGGCGTGCTCACCGCCGTGGTCGGCGTGTACATCACGCGGACCCGCGAGGGCGAGGGCAGCCTGAAGGCCATCAACCGGAGCTTCTACATCTCGGCCCTCATCTCGGCCGTGCTGTGCGTGATCGCGGCGTTCGTGTACCTGCCGTCGAGCTTCGGCGCGCTGAACGGGCCCACCGACACCACCGTCGTCGACGCCATGGGCGGCGCCGACCCGCGGCTGCTCGCCTCGACCGCTGTGATCATCGGCATCGTGCTCGCCGGGGTGATCCTGTGGCTCACCGGCTACTTCACCGGCACCGAGGACAAGCCCGTCAAGACGGTCGGCGAGTCCTCGCTCACCGGTGCGGCCACGGTGATCCTGGCCGGCATCTCGATCGGCTTCGAGTCTGCCGTGTACACCGCGCTCGTGATCAGCGCTGCCGTCTTCGGTGCGTTCGCGCTGGCCACCGGCTCGATCACGGTGGCACTGTTCGCGGTGGCGCTGGCCGGTACCGGCCTGCTCACCACGGTCGGCGTCATCGTCGCGATGGACACCTTCGGGCCGGTCTCGGACAACGCCCAGGGCATCGCGGAGATGTCCGGCGACGTCGAGGGCGCCGGGGTCGACATCCTCACCGAGCTCGACGCGGTGGGCAACACCACCAAGGCGATCACCAAGGGCATCGCCATCGCCACGGCGGTGCTCGCCGCCACGGCGCTGTTCGGCTCCTACCGCGACGCGATCAACCAGGCGCTGGCCGAGGCGGGCGGCACGCTCACCGACGCCGGCACCGCCTTCGCGTTCGAGGTGTTCGCGCCGAACACGCTCGTCGGCGTGATCATCGGTGCCTCCGTCGTGTTCATGTTCTCCGGGCTCGCGATCAACGCGGTCACCCGGGCGGCGGGCGCGATCGTCTTCGAGGTCCGCCGGCAGTTCCGGGACGAGCCCGGGATCATGAAGGGCACCGTCCGGCCGAACTACGCCAACGTCGTGGACATCTGCACCCGCGACTCGCTGCGCGAGCTGGCCACCCCCGGCCTGCTGGCGATCTTCGCCCCGATCGCCGTCGGCTTCGGCCTCGGCGTCGGTCCGCTGGCCGGCTACCTGGCGGGCGCCATCGCCACCGGCACCCTGATGGCCATCTTCCTGGCCAACTCGGGCGGGGCGTGGGACAACGCGAAGAAGCTGGTGGAGGACGGCAACCACGGCGGCAAGGGCTCACCCGCCCACGAGGCCACGGTGATCGGCGACACGGTCGGTGACCCGTTCAAGGACACCGCCGGTCCGTCGATCAACCCGCTGATCAAGGTGATGAACCTGGTCTCGGTGCTGATCGCCCCGGCCATCGTCACGTTCTCGGTGGGCGACTCGGCCTCCACGCCGATCCGCATCGTGATCGCGCTGATCGCCGTTGCGGTGATCGTCGCGGCCGTCGTGGTGTCGAAGCGACGCAGCACCACCATCGCCGACACCCCTGCGCAGAGCACGGTCGGCTGACGCCGTCCCGTTTTTCCGTCTCGGAAGCCGTCCACCCGTACGGGTGGGCGGCTTCCGTCGTTAGAAGGGCAGTCCGCCTGCGAAGGCCGCCGGCGGGCGGGCGTCACTACCGCCCTGCCGGGAGGACCGATGAGGACCCGCAACTCCATCTGCACGTTCGCCGTGCTCGCCGCGCTCGCCGCGGGGTGCGGTGACGCCGCGGCGAGCGAGGACACCGTGGCCTGGACGAACGGGGTCTGCGGAGCACTGAGCGGCTTCACCCGGGCCGCCTCCACCGGGCCTCAGGTCGACTCGGCGAACCCGGCGGCGTCCGTGGAGGGCGTGCGCAGCTACCTCGGCTCCACCTCCGAGGAGGTCCAGCGGTCCCTCTCCGCACTGGACGCGGTCGGCCCCTCCCCCGTCGAGGGCGGCGACCAGTACGTCGCGCGCCTGGAGGAGGCGTTGCAGAGCATCCGGTCGGGCTTCGAGTCCGCCCGCGCGCAACTCGCCACGGTCGACACCTCGAACCCCGCGGCGCTCGCCACGGCCTTCCCGACCGCGGTGGCACCGTTGCAGGAGCTGCAGGGCCTGCCCGACCCCACCGAGGGCCTCCGTGAGAACGACGAGCTCCGCACGGCGGCCGAGCAGGCCCCCGCATGCCGCGACCTGCGGTCGACGGGTACGCCGACCGGCTGACGGCGAGGGCTGCCGCGCGTCGCGTTGAGCCGCACGGTGGCGCCGGTTCCCTCGGCCGGGTGAGGGTCGGTGCAGGGCGGATCGGCCGGACGGGCACACTGTTCGCGACCACGTCCCCAGCGCCGGGAGCAGACGCATGCCCCGTTCCACCCCGTCGGTCCTTCTCCTCTCGGCCGTCGCGGCCATGGCGTTCGGTACCGGCTGCACGTCCACGGTCTCGGGCGCCGCTTCCGCGGGCGGTGCCGCACCGGCCGCACAGGGCTCCGGAGACGCAGTGGCCTGGGTCGACCAGGTGTGCGGTTCCCTGCTGCCGTTCGTCCGGACGGCGGCCACGCCGCCGGAACCGTCCGAGGCCTCGAGCCCCGCCGAGCTCGTCGAGGACATCACGGGCTATCTGGACGAGGCGGAGAGCGCCGCCGGGTCGGCCGTCGACGGCATGGACGCTGCCGGGCCGTCGCCGGTGGCGGGCGGTGACGACGTCGTCGACCAGCTCGGCGAGACGCTCACGTCGCTGGAGAGCACGTTCCACGACGCCCGCACCCGCATCGAGGCGGTCGACGTGAACGACCGGCAGGCCCTCCTCAGCGAGGTCCCCGCCGCGGTCGGCTCGCTGGAGAAGCTCGCGGCCATGCCGAACCCCATGGCCGACCTGCAGGCCAGCCCCGAGCTGGATCGCGCGGGCCAGGAGGCGGCCAACTGCCAGCAGATCGAGCGCGAGTTCGAGGGCTGAGGCGCATGACCCGCTCTCCGCGCGGCCCGGCCCTGGTCGGCGCGCTCATCGCTGCCGTCATGGTCACCGCGGGCTGCACGACCACCCTCGACGGTGCTCCGATCGCCGATCCGGCGCCCGCCCCGGCCGAGGGCCCGGGCAGTGACCCCGTGGCCTGGGCCGACCGCGTCTGCGGCGCGGTGCTGAGCTTCGCGACGCCGGCCACGTCCGCACCCGACTTCACGGCGTCGGCCGATCTGCCGGCCGTCCAGCGGGAGTTCAGCGAGTACCTGGGCGGGGTCGTCACCGGTGTGCGGCAGGGCAAGGCCCAGCTCGCCGAGGTCGGGATGGCTCCCGAGCCCGCCGGGGACGACGCCGTGAGCCGCGCCGTGGCGGAGCTCGACGCACTCGAGGGCGACTTCACCGAGGTCAAGAGCACCGTGGACACGATGGACCCCGCTGACCCTGCGGGCTTCATGTCGACGCTGACCCGGGCGGAGTCGGCGCTCACCGAGGTCACCCCGCCCAATCCGGTCGGGCAGCTCGGCGACGCCCCGCGCCTGCAGCGGGCGGCCGAGCGCGCCGAGTCGTGCCGGCAGCTGTCGGCGCTGGGAACGGCCGCTCCCCGCTAGTACTCCGGGGAGGAGGGAAGGGTCCCTACCGCGGTGCCCGCTCGGCGTCGCCCGGGATGCCGAGCCCGATGCGGTAGTCCTCGCCCCAGTGCCGCAGCCCGTCGAGCACGGGGGCGAGCGTGCGCCCGAGGTCGCTGAGCCGGTACTCGACCTTCGGCGGGATCTCCGCGTAGACGGTGCGGCACACGATCCCGTCGGCCTCGAGCTCGCGGAGTTGGCGGGTGAGCATCCGCGCCGTGACCCCGGGCAGGGCCCGCTGCAGCTCGCCGAACCGGTGCACGCCCGTGCCGAGGTGCTCCAGGATGACGAGCTTCCACTTGCCGCCCACGACCTCCATCGCGAGCTCCACGGGGCAACGCTGCGCGGCGCGTCCGACCGTGTCGCGCATCGTGGCCTCCTCGACGGGTGTGCGGGCCGTGCCGAGCCTATCCGGCGGCGAGGGCGATCGCCTCGATCTCGATCTTCCAGTCGGGCCGGGCGAGCGCCGGGGTCTGTGCGATGGTGTCGGCCGGGTAGGGACGGGTGAAGTACTCGCGGCGCAGGGCGACGACCTGGTCGATCACCGCCATGTCGGTGACCAGGATCGTCACCTTGACGACGTGCTCCAGGCCGGAACCCGCGGCGCGCAGCACGCGGTCGAGGTTGGCGAACGCCTGGCGGGCCTGCGTGTCGAAGTCCTCGCCGACCGTGGTGCCGTGCTCGTCGATCCCGGCCTGCCCGGAGACGAAGACGAAGTCGCCCGCTCGGATCGCCTGCGAGATCGCGTACGGCTCGTACCAGTCGGGATCGGTGCTCACCTGCTGCCGGGTGATGGTCTCGGTCATGACGCCAGCGTGCGGCCGCCGCGTGCACGGCGACAAGTACGGTCTTCTTCTCTCCTTACTACACCTGCGTACAGCGAGCAGGTCAGGCCGACGCGCCGCGAACGGGCATACCGCAGATCGAACGCGTGTTCTACTCTGTGTTCCGTGTCGCAGCTGTCGATGTTCTCCGCGGAGGTCAGCCCTCCACAGGTGAGCGATCTGGCGGGACTGCTCTGCGGGCCCGGCCAGATCAGCCGCTTCGGGGCCGGTGACCAGGCGCGGCTCTCGATCGTCCTGGACGATCCCGCGCGCGCTCCCGCCGTCGCAGCCGCCTGCGCGGCGACCGGGATCACCGTCAGCACGGTCCGCACGGAGACGGGCGCCACGGCGGTGCGCACCGCGTTCCGCTGCGATCTCGTCGGCCTCGCGCGCGCCTGGACCCGGGGATCGGTCAAGACGGTGCCCCCGGAATGGCAGCTGGACGGCCGGGCGTTACGCCTGTGGGCACTGGCCGCGGGGCGTCCGGACGAGCGGGGCGGGTACCTACTGGCACTCGACCCGCACGCACCCGAGACCCACCTCGCGCTGGTCGCGGCCACCACCCGAGCGGGCATCCCGCCGGCCCGGGTGGGGAGCGCGTTGCGCATCAGCGGCACCCGCCGCGTCCGTAGGCTGGTCGAACTGGTGGGGCCGGTCCCACCGCGGGCAGACATGTCCGGCTGGCCGCGGTACTGGGGGAGAACGGCGTCTTGACGGGCTCGTTAGGCTCTCGCGGCGCAGGTCGGCAGCACGCCGATCCCATCCCGGTTCCGCAGCCCGGTGTGATCAGCGCAACACGGCGGGTGGGTGTGCGAACGTGAGGTTCCGGCACAAGCCGGTTCCGCGGCCACGCATACTCGGTGTCCTGGCCCCGTGCAACCCGGCACGGTCGGCCGGCAAGGACGGCCGGTGCGCGTGCCATGGTGGCGCGGTGCCAAGACAGCCGTAGACGATGGAGTAGGACCAGGTGGCAACCGGAACGACGAGTGCGAAGCCCTCGACCGCGAAGGCCGCGGGCAGCCGCAAGGCGGGTGGCGGCCGGGGTACCGGTACGCCCACCGCCGCCGCGAGCGGGCGACCGACGCGACGGCTGGTGATCGTCGAGTCCGGCACGAAGGCCAAGAAGATCCAGCAGTACCTCGGCCGTGACTACGTCGTGGAGGCCTCGGTCGGCCACATCCGCGACCTGCCCCGCGGGGCGGCCGACGTGCCGGCGAAGTACAAGGGCGAGTCGTGGGCGCGCCTCGGCGTCGACGTCGACAACCAGTTCGCGCCGCTCTACATCATCACGCCGGAGAAGAAGAGCAAGGTCGCCGAGCTCAAGGACGCGCTGAAGGACGTCGACGAGATCCTGCTCGCCACCGACCCCGACCGCGAGGGCGAGGCCATCGCCTGGCACCTGCTCGACACGCTCAAGCCGAAGATCCCGGTGCGCCGGATGGTCTTCCACGAGATCAGCGAGTCCGCCATCCGCGCGGCCGTGGAGAACCTGCGCGACCTCGACCAGGATCTGGTCGACGCCCAGGAGACCCGCCGCATCCTGGACCGGCTCTACGGCTACGAGGTCTCCCCCGTGCTGTGGAAGAAGGTCATGCCGCGGCTCTCGGCGGGCCGGGTGCAGTCGGTGGCCACGCGGATCGTCGTGCAGCGCGAGCGCGAGCGGATGGCGTTCGTCTCCGCCTCCTACTGGGACATCGCCGCCCAGCTCGACGCGGGCGCCGAGGCCTCGCCGCGGCAGTTCCCGGCGCGCCTGGTGGCCGTCGACGGCACGCGCGTCGCCACCGGCCGTGACTTCGGGCCCGACGGACAGCTCAAGAGCAGCGGCCGCAAGGACGCCGCCCGCGCGCTGGACGAGGCGAGCGCCCGCCGGCTGGCGCAGGCGCTGCAGGGCCGCGACCTCGCCGTCGAGTCGGTCGAGTCCAAGCCCTACACGCGCAAGCCCTACGCGCCCTTCATGACCTCCACGCTGCAGCAGGAGGCGGGCCGCAAGCTGCGGTTCACCGCCGACCGCACGATGCGCAGCGCGCAGCGGCTCTACGAGAACGGCTACATCACCTACCTGCGCACCGACTCCACCACGCTGTCGGACACGGCCATCCAGGCCGCCCGCACGCAGGCCCGCGAGCTGTACGGCGACGAGTACGTCTCGCCGCAGCCGCGCCAGTACACGCGCAAGGTCAAGAACGCGCAGGAGGCCCACGAGGCGATCCGCCCGGCAGGCGAGACGTTCCGCACGCCCGGCGAGGTCGCCGGCGAGGTCGACGGCGACGACTTCCGGCTCTACGAGCTGATCTGGCAGCGCACCGTCGCCTCGCAGATGGCCGACGCGCGCGGCACCACCGTCAGCATCCGGATCGCCGGCACGGCGGCCACCGGCGAGGACGTCACGTTCGCCGCGTCCGGTCGCACGATCACCTTCGCCGGCTTCCTCAAGGCCTACGTGGAGACCCTCGACGAGGGCAGCGACGGCCAGGCCGACGACGCCGAGTCGCGGCTGCCGGAGCTCACGAAGGGCCAGGCGCTCACCGCGGCGGAGCTGACGCCGGAGGGGCACGCCACCAACCCGCCGTCCCGCTACACCGAGCCGAGCCTGATCAAGGCGCTGGAGGACCTCGGCATCGGCCGCCCGTCCACGTACTCGTCGATCATCAAGACCATCCAGGACCGCGGCTACGTGTGGAAGAAGGGGCAGGCACTCGTGCCGTCCTGGGTCGCCTTCTCCGTGATCGGCCTGCTCGAGCACCACTTCAACCGGCTGGTCGACTACGACTTCACGGCCACCATGGAGGACGAGCTCGACGCCATCGCGCAGGGCAACCAGCAGCGCACCGACTGGCTGTCGGGCTTCTACTTCGGCGCCGCCCAGGGTGCGGAGGGCTCGGTGGCGCGAGCGGGCGGGCTGAAGAAGCTCGTCGGCGTCAACCTGGAGGAGATCGACGCCCGCGAGATCAACTCGGTGCCGGTGTTCGACGACGTCGTGGTCCGCGTCGGACGCTACGGGCCGTACCTGGAGCGCATGCGCGACGACAAGTCGCAGCGGGCCAACCTGCCCGACGACCTCCCGCCCGACGAGCTCACCCCGGAGATCGCGGAGCAGCTGTTCTCGGTGCCGCAGGAGGGCCGCTCGCTGGGCGTCGACCCGGTCACCGGGCACGAGATCGTGGCGAAGGAGGGCCGCTACGGTCCCTACGTCACCGAGATCCTCCCGGAGCCGGAGCAGCCCGCCGCGACGAACGGCGCCGCGAAGAAGAAGGCCCCCGCGAAGCCGAAACCGCGCACCGGCTCGCTGTTCAAGACGATGGCCACCGACACCGTCACGCTCGAGGAGGCCCTGCGGCTGCTGTCGCTCCCGCGCCTGGTCGGCACCGACCCGGAGAGCGGCGAGGAGATCACCGCGCAGAACGGCCGCTACGGGCCGTACCTGAAGAAGGGCACCGACTCCCGGTCGCTCACCGGCGAGGAGCAGCTGTTCAGCGTCACGCTCGAGGAAGCGCTGGAGATCTACAAGCAGCCCAAGCAGCGGGGCAGGCGCACCGCGGCCGCCACCCCGCCGCTGCGCGAGCTGGGCAAGGACGAATCCACCGGCCAGCCGATGGTGATCAAGGATGGTCGCTTCGGCCCGTACGTCACCGACGGCGAGACCAACGCGTCCCTGCGCCAGGGCGACGCGGTCGAGACCCTCACCGACGAGCGGGCCAGCGAACTGCTGGCCGAGCGGCGCGCCAAGGCCGGCACGACGAAGAAGAAGGCGCCCGCGAAGAAGGCACCGGCGAAGAAGGCCGCCCCTCGCAAGAAGGCACCCGCCAAGTAGAGCGTGGGCGCGCTCAGATCGCCAGCAGCGCCTTCACCGCCGCTGCCACGCGGCGGCCGTCGGCCCGGCCGTCGGCCGCTGCGGTGGCCTTCTTCATGACCTGCCCCATCTGGCGCGGCCCGGGCCGCTCGCCCAGCTCGGCCGTGGTCTGCTCCACGGCCTCGCGGGCGATCACGTCCAGCTCGTCGTCGGACAGCTGCGCCGGCAGGTACCGGGCCAGCACCTCGCCCTCGGCGCGCTCCTGAGCCGCGAGCTCGTCCCGGCCCGCGGCCGAGAACACCTCCGCCGATTCGGCGCGCTTCTTCGCTTCCGTGGCGACGATCGAGAGGACCTCGTCGTCGTCCAGCTGCCGTGCCTCGGTGCCGGCGACCTCGGCGTTGCCGATCGCCGTCAGCGTCATCCGCAGGGTGGCCTTCACCAGCTCGTCCCTGGACTTCATCGCCGCGGTCAGATCACTCCGCAGCCGCTCCTTGAGGGTGCTCACGGGAGCGCACGCTAATGCACCGGCCCGCCGACGTACCCTGCAGACGTGAACAGCTGGGCCCGGCTCGCACTCGGCGCGACCACGACGGGCGCCGCCGCCGTCGCCTACGCCGCGGGGTTCGAACGCCGCCACTGGACGCTCCGCGAGGCCACGCTCCCGGTGCTGGCGGCCGGCGCACGCCCGCTACGCGTCCTGCACATCTCCGACCTGCACCTCACGCCGAACCAGCGCAGCAAGCAGCGCTGGGTCGCCGGGCTCGCCGAGCTCGAGCCCGACCTGGTCGTCAACACGGGCGACAACCTCGCGCACCCGCGCGCCGTGCCGGCCGTCGTCGCCGCCCTCGGCCCGCTGCTGTCACGGCCGGGCGTGTTCGTGTTCGGCAGCAACGACTACTTCGGGCCCACCCCCAAGAACCCGGCGCGCTACCTGGTCAAGAGCTCCCGGCGTCAGCACGGCGCACCGTTGCCCTGGCGCGACCTGCGCGCCGCCCTGCTGGAGCGCGGCTGGCACGACGCCACGCACGCACGAGCCGCCCTCACCGTCGCCGGGGTCGACGTGGCCACCGCCGGCGTGGACGATCCGCACCTCGGGCTCGACCGGTACGACCGCGTGGCCGGGCGCCCCGGCGACGACGCCGGCCTGCGCCTGGGCCTCACCCACTCCCCCGAGCCGAGGGTGCTCGACCGCTTCGCGGGCGACGGGTACGACCTCGTGCTCGCCGGGCACACCCACGGCGGGCAGCTGCGCCTCCCCGGCGTGGGCGCCCTCGTCACCAACTGCGGCATCGACCGCTCCCGGGCCCGCGGAGCGTCCCGCTGGGGCTCCCACACCTGGCTGCACGTCTCGGCCGGCCTGGGCACGTCGCCGTTCGCTCCGGTGCGCTTCGCCTGCCCCCCGGAGGCCAGCCTGCTCACCCTCGTGCCGCGACCGTCGGTCACCACCGCGGAGCGGGCCACCCCCGCGTCGGCTCGCGCGGACGTCGGCTAGACTCGTCCACGGCCCTCGGGCCATCGGGGTGTGGCGCAGCTTGGTAGCGCGCTTCGTTCGGGACGAAGAGGTCGCAGGTTCAAATCCTGTCACCCCGACCAGAAAACGCCAGCTCAGGGCCGGTTCCTTCGCAGAGGAGGACCGGCCCTGAGCCGTTTGATGAGGTTCTGGGAGACGATCTTGTTTGGCGGGAGCCTCCGGCCCCGCCAGCAGCCCTTCCACATCTCGGTCAGGTCGTCGAGCAGCCGGCGGCGCATCGCGGCCGTCACGTGGGAGTAGCGACCCTGCACGGTGCCGTCCGCATGACCCCATCCGCTCATCCATCAGCGGCGGCGGAGTCCCGAGCTCCTGCATGAGCGTCTTGTGTGCGTGCCGGAGGCCGTGCGGCGCAACAGCACCGACGACGCCGGGCCGAACAGCACGACCAGCAGGCCGCCGACGCCGGGACCGGCGAGCACCAGCACGTCACCGATCTACGCGAGTCGCACCAGGTGGTGGCCGGCGCCGCTTCGGCGTGCTTCTCGGACGGATCACCACGTCCTGATCAGGGCCGAGGACCGTCGTCTCGGTGCGAGTCGCACGGCAGCGTCCTCGCGACCGCGCTCCTGTGCGTCTCGCACACCGGCCCGCCCCGATGATCGCCAGGACGACGCCCGCTGCCACGACAGCTCGCTGGTCGAGGAGCGAATCCCCGGGTGAACGGAACACCAGAGTCCTCCAGCCATGATCGAACAGCGCTGGTGTTCCGTTCACCCGCAGAACCGGAGCCCGAACGACTCCCGCGCAACCCGGGAAGCGGTCAGCTCGGCGGCACCCCGAACCGGCCCCGTGGCCCCGCATACCTGCTGCCCCGCTGGGCCGGTTCAGCACCTCCTTGGTGAGCTCGTCGGCTCGACGTGCACGTTTGTTGATTCGCACAGGTCGTGGACGATCCTCAGCCTTGGCGAAGAGGTCGCAGGATCAAATCCTGTCACCCCGACACACAAACGGTCAGAGGCCCCGCGAGGAGCTTCCAGCCAGGCCGTTCGTCGTCGTAGCGCCCCATGAGGCGTCAGGCGGGCACGAGCGCACCGGTCGGATCGCCGCTCTACCCTGCGACCGCGCACCGCTGGTCGTCTTCGCCTGCCACTCCGCGGGGATCCCGCCACGACATCGACCGGAGGTGGCGAACAGGCCCGCAAGGTGCGTCTCGACCAGGCGATGTCCCTCGGCCGGGGTGAGCGTCTCGAGCAGCACGTGGTTCGACACGCCCTCGGCGAGACAGATCAGCGTCATCGCCTCGGAGTCGGGGTCGCGGCCCGTAGCCAGCTGCCCGGCACCGGCGGCACGCCGCAGCATCTCGGCGAGCAGGTCCCGCAACGGGCGTAGCCCGTCGACGGTGATGGCGCGCAGCCGCGGGTCGTGCACGGCACGGGCCAGGTAGGCGACGTGCACCAGCAGCCCGGTACGGCTCTCCGGGCCGAGCGGCAACATCTCGGCGAGCGTCTCGCGGACCACCGACTCCGCATCGGGCGGCCGGCCTGTCCGCCGCGCAGACCAGCCAACCGTGGCGCGCTGCGGCGCTCGACGAGCTGTTCGACAGCCGGGCCGACGCGCGGCGTCGCTCGTCCGGATCCCGCTGGTCTACTCGCTGCCCATCGACACCATGGTGTGGCTCTCCGAGGCGCTGCGGTGGGGGACGATCGGCACGCTGATGGCGCGGAACCTCGTCTACACCCACACTGTCTGGCGCGATCTGCACGTCACCGAGCCCGACCCGTCCGGTTCGGCCGTCGCGCACCGGACCTGACGCGGACCATCGTCCAGGAGGTCGAGCTGACATGACTGACCTGGAAGGGCCCGCCATCCGCCGCCCGGCGCTGGTGCTGGTCATGTCCGAGCACCCGCCCGCGATCCGCGACGTCCTCGAGGCGAGCGGGGGACGCACCGTCGGTCCGCGGAGAGACGGTGCGGTGCTGTGCCTGTTCCGGACGGTGGCCGAGGCCGCCACAGCCGTGCTGGCGGCGCAGCGGCGGTTCCCGGTCACGGCCGGCGTGCACGTCGCCGACATGGATGCCGACGCCGACGCCCAGGCCGCGTTCCGCACGTGCGACGCGCTGGTCGCGGTGTCGGGTACGGGGCGCACGGTTCTCTCGGCCGACGCGGGGGCCGCGGTAGCCGACGCACTGCCGACCGGCGCGTGGCTGCGGGACCTCGGACCGCGCTCCCTGCCCGGCCGGACCGGGCCCGAGCCGACCTTCGAGCTGATCCACGACGACATCACGGGCGCGAGTTCGGCCGGCCACGCCGAACGACCGGCGCACAACCTGCCCGCGCAGCTGACCACCTTCGTCGGGCGCGTGGCCGAGCTGGCCACGCTGCGCGAACTGCTGGAGCACCACAGGCTCGTCACGGTGACCGGGGCCGGGGGGTCGGGGAAGACCAGGCTCGCGTGGCAGCTCGCCGCCGGCATGGCGGACAGCACCCCGGCCGGGGTGTGGTGGGTCGGCCTCAGCTCGATCACCGACCCGGACCTGGTCCCGCGGGCGCTCGCGTCGGCGGTGCACGCGTTCGTCGATCCCTCCGGTGACGTCGCGTCGGCTGTGGCGGCCCAGCTGCGCGGGCGCCACGCGCTCGTGTGCCTGGACACCTGCGAGCATCTGCTCGACGCCTGCGCACACCTGGTGCACCAGGTGCTGACGACCTGCCCCGAGGCCACGGTGCTGGCCACCAGTCGAGAGCGGCTCGGCGTGGCCGGCGAGCTGGTGTGGCGTACACCGCCGCTGGAGGCGGACGACGCCGCGCGGCTGTTCGGCGATCGCGCCGCGCTGGTGCGCGTCGACCCGGCCGATCCCGGCGAGGATGCGGTGGTGCGGGCGATCTGCCGTCGCCTCGATGGCCTGCCGTTGGCCATCGAGCTCGCCGCGGCGTGGACGCGGGTGCTCACCCCGTCGGCGATCGCCACCCGGCTCGACGACCGCTTCCGGCTGCTCGTCGGTGGCCCGCGCGGCGTGGACGACCGGCACCGCACGCTGGCCGCATCGATCGGGTGGAGCCACGACCTGCTGGCGGCGTCGGATCAGGCGCTGTTGCACGCGCTGTCGGTGTTCTCCGGAGGGTTCACCGCCGAAGCCGCCGCCGCGGTCTGCGGGGGCGACACGCTCGCCGGGATCACCCGGCTGATCGACAAGTCCCTCGTGGTCGTCGAGACGCGCACCGCCGAACGGTTCCGCCTGCTCGACTCGATCCGCGAGTACGCATCGCGCGAATTGCAGGCGGCGGGACGGTCGGCGGCGCTGCGCGATCGCCATCTCGACTTCTACGTCGCGTTCGCCGAATCCGCCGCGCCGAGGTTGGAGCGCGATCAGGACCGTTGGCGCGTCGCGCTGCTGGCCGAGCACGACAACCTGCGCGCCGCGCTGGAGTGGGGATTCGCTGCGCGCGATCCCGATCGCGCCCGGCGCCTGGCGGCCGCACTGGCTCGGTTCTGGTTCCTGACCACGCACGCGCGGGAAGGCCGGGGCTTCCTCGACCGGGCACTTGCCGCCGCGCCCCAGGACCGGACCGCCCTCCAGGCCTCCCTGCTGTCCGGCGCGGGGCTGCTCGCCATCGCCGGTGGGCTCTCGGCCGACGCCTGCCGCCTGGCCGAGCGGGCGCTGGTGATCGCGGACGCCCTCGACGACGACGCCAACCGGGGGCGCAGCCACCTCGTACTGGGCGCGGGACTCTTCTACACGGACCGCAAGGCGATGGAGCGACACAGTCGCGAGGCGGAACGGTTCGCCCTGACGGCGGGCGATCCGTTCGTCGTCGACGCCGGATGCCTGCTTCGGGCGCGGACGCGCACCAACATCGATCGGCACGCCGAGGCCGCGTCCCTGGTTCGAGGCCGGTTCGCCGCCGCCCGGGCACGGGGCGAGCGCGCCGTCGGCGGGTTCCTCCTGGCGGTGGAGGTGTGGGCAGCGCTGTTCACCGGGGACCTGCGCACGGCGACGAGGCTCGGCCGGGAGGCGGTGGCCACGACCCGTCCGCTCGGTGACCTGTACTCCTTCGGGCACATGACGGTCAACCTGGCCTGGGTCACCGGGCTCCGCGGTGACCTCGCCGCCGCCGAACGGTTGCTCGAGCCGATCCTCGGCACGGTCAGCGCCGCGGCCGGCCCCGAGTTGTTGAAACTGTTCGCGCTGGTGCCGGGCAAGCTGCGCCTGTGGGCGGGCGACCACACCGAGGCCGTGCGATGGTTCGAGACCGCGGCCCGGTTCGGCGAACCCGTGACCGACAACTGGCACGTCACACAGGCGTTGCCCGGCCTCGCCGCAGCGCAACGCAGACTGGGCCGTACCGACGAGGCCCGGATCCACGCCGAGCGGGCGTTGCGGCTGGCGGCCACACTGGACATGCCGCACATCCGGGCGGACGCGCTCGAGGAGCTGGCGTTCCTCGCCGCGACCCCGGGCGCGGAGGAGGACCTGCACCACCAGGCCCTGAACATCCGCACAGAGGCATCACTGTGGACGTTCGTCGTGCACAGCTACGACGCCCTCGCCGGCTGCGCGGCGACAGCGGGCGACCCTCGCAAGGCCGCTCGCGTGCTCGGCGCGAGCGACGCCGCCCGCACGAGCATGGATCATCCGCGCCCCCCGGGCGAACAGCCGGATCACGACGGGCTGCTGACCCGGCTGCGCGCCGACCTCGGCGCCGCCGCACTCGCCGACGCCATGGCGGAAGGAGCGGCGCTCTCGCGTGACGACCTGCACGCCTACCTGGTCCGTTCGCGCGCAACCCGGCGGCGACCTGTCACCGGGTGGGACGGGTTGACCCGCGCCGAACGCGAGGTCGTCGCCCTGGTCGCCGACGGCCTCACCAACCCGCAGATCGGGGCGCGGCTGTTCATGAGCCGGTCGACGGTCAAGACCCACCTCGCGCACGTGTTCGCGAAGCTGGGGATCACCAGCCGCGCCGAGCTCGCCGCCGCGGCCGCGCGCCACGCCGACCCCGACGCGTAGCCGCGCGCATCGGCCACCCAGCACGCGCCGGGTCGGCCGGCCGGCCGATGCGCGGACGGACCGCCGTGTCCACGATGGCTTCACGAGGCGGCCCCTGATGACGAGGACCTTCCGTGAGCACGTCGACCAGGCCAGCACACGGCACATGGAGGCGATCATGAACGACCGAGCACCCAGCGCAGCCCTCCCACCTGTGGTCGACAGAACGACCTGGCAGGAAGCGCGGGAAGCACTGTTCGCACGGGAGAAGGCACACACCCACGAAGGGGACGCGATCGCGGCGGCGCGGCGTCGGCTGCCGATGGTGGAGGTCGACGCCACCATCGAGGTCATCGGCCCGCAGGGACCGATCACGATCCTCGAGGTCTTCGAGGGCCGCAAGCAGCTCATCGCGTACTTCCACGCCTGGTGGCCCGGCCGGCCGGCCGCGGAGCAGTGCGAGGGCTGCACGTTCTTCAACTGCCAGGTCCGCGAGCTGTCCTACATCCACTCCCGCGACGCCACGTACGCCACGCTCTGCAAGGGCCCGTACGAGGAGAGCATCCGCTACCGGGACTTCATGGGCCTGGACATGCCGTGGTACTCGGTCGAGCAGACGGCGGCGCAACTGCTGGAGGGTCGCGACTGGCAGAGCCACCACCTCGTTTTCTACGTCCGCGACGGCGAGCGGGTGTTCGAGACCTACTACACCGGCGGTCGCGGCGTCGAGATCATGGCTCCCACCCACGGACTGCTGGACATGACCGTCTACGGACGCCAGGAGACCTGGGAGGACTCCCCCGACGGCTGGCCCCAGCCCTGGAGTGAAGAACACGGCCGGCACCACTGGCGTACGAACGGTCGCCCCATCGCCCAGTGGTCCCGGATCGAAGCCGGCCGTTCCGACGAGCTGACCTGAACGTCCGGAGCACCCAGCTGTCCCGGCCCGTCATCCGAGGAGCTCGTCGTCATGCGCGTCAGCATCAGCCTCAACAACTACTCCTGGCCCGGCGAGCCCGGGAACCCGCACACCCACGGACGCCGGCTGGCCGAGATCGCGACCGCCGCGGACCAGGTGGGCATCGACACGGTGTGGGTGCCCGACCACCTCCTGCAGGCCGATCCGACCGTCGGGGCCGACGACCACGACATGCTCGAGGCCTACACGACACTGGGCTACCTGGCCGCCGTCACCGACCGGGTCCGGTTGGGCACAGCCGTCAGCGCCATCACGTTCCGCGAACCCGCGCTCCTGATCAAGGCTGTGGACACCGTGAACGCGCTGTCCGGCGGCCGGGCCTGGCTGGGGATCGGTGCCGGGTACCACGCCGAGGAGGCCGACGCGATGGGCCTGCCCCTCCCGCCCGCAGCCGAGCGCTTCGAGCGCCTCGAGGAGACCGTGCAGATCGCCGCCCGCATGTGGGCAGGCGATGCCGCGCCGTTCGAGGGCACCCACTACCGGCTCGCCCGACCGGTCGGGCGGCCCGCCCCGCTGCGCCGACCACCGATCATGATCGGTGGCACGGGCGAGCGCCGCACGCTGCGGTTGGTCGCACGCTACGCCGACGCCTGCAACGTCTTCGACATCCCCGACGGCGGCACCACCGTCCGGCACAACCTCGACGTCCTCGCCCGGCACTGCGCCGACGTCGGCAGACCCTACGACGACATCGAGAAGACGATGGGCACCCGGCTGTCCGACCGCGAGACCGCCCACGACCTCACCGCACGAGCCCGCGAGGCCGCGGCGCTCGGTATCGAGCACCTCGTGTTCGTCAGCTCGGCGCCCTGGACACCCGCCCGCCTCGCCCCGCTCGCCGCCGCCGTCCCCGCCATCACCGAGATCGAACGCACCGCTGGATGCGGCACACCACGACGGAGCACAGTGTGAGCGACCCGGTCGTGGTGATCGGCAACGGGCCGGTCGGGCAGACCACAGCGCTGCTGCTGGCTCGCTGGGGTCTGCCCGTACTCGTGCTCGACCAGCGCCCCGGCCGCGACCCCGTCGGATCACGCGCGATCTGCCAGCAACGTGATGTGCTCGACATCTGGGCGTCGGTCGGTGCCGGCGAGCGCATCGCCGCGGAGGGCCTCACCTGGGCGACGGCCCGCACGTTCCACCGCGGGACCGAGCTGTTCGCCACGACGCCGGCGGACCCGCCCGGCTCGCGGTTCCCGCCGTTCGTCAACCTGTCGCAGTCGCGCACCGAGCAGATCCTCGACGAGTGCATCGCGAGCCAGCCGTTGATCGACGTCCGCTGGCGGCACCAGGTCGACGACCTCACGCAGGACGCGGACGCGGTGCGGATCACCTGCGCGGGAGGCGCCACCATCCGCACGCCCTACGTCGTGGTCTGCGCCGGCCCGAGCTGCACCGACCTGCGCAACCAGCTCGGCGTCACGTTCGAGGGCTGCTCCTTCGACGATCGCTTCCTCACCTGCGACGTCCACGCCGACCTCGGACGGGCGGCGGAACGGCACTTCCACTTCGACCCCGTCTGGAACCCCGGCCGGCAGGTACTGATCCATCCCTGCCCCGGATCGAGCTACCGCATCGACTGGCAGGTCCCGCCCGACTTCGACCTCGCCACCGAGATCGCGACGGGTGGCCTCGACCGGCGGATCCGGCACGTCATCGGCGATGTCGACCACCAGGTCGGGTGGACGACGGTTTATCGGTTCCACTCACGGTGTGTGAACCGGATGCGCGTCGGGCGGGTCCTGATCGCCGGGGACGCCGCCCACCTGATGTCCCCGTTCGGGGCCCGCGGGCTGAACTCGGGAGTGGCCGACGCGGAGAACGCCGCGTGGAAGATCGCGTTCGTCTCCCGCGGATGGGCGCCGGACACGCTGCTGGAGACCTATCACCACGAACGGCACGCCGCAGCCAGGGAGAACCTCGCGGTGACCACGGCCACGATGAACTTCCTGGTGCCCCCCGACGCGACGCGGGCCGCGCACCGCCGTGACGTCCTGGCGCGGGCCGCGACCGACCCCGCCGCCCACCACCTGGTCGACTCGGGCCGGCTCGCCGAGCCCTTCTGGTACATCGACTCCCCGCTGACGACCGCGTCGCCGGCGCGGCCGTTCTCCGGGCGACCCGAGCGGGGCAGATCCCCCGCCCCGGCGCCGGGTGTGCTGGTGCCAGACGTGTGCGTCGCCGACGGGACGTCCGGTGTCCGGAGGCTTCGCGAGGTTGCCCGCGAGGGTGTGCTCGTGCTGACCGAGGCGGATACCGCGGCCGCGCGCGTCGCCGCCGCCTCGGTACCGGCCCCGGTGGCTGTGCTGGAATTCCGGAACACCGGCGAGCTCGCGAAGGCACTGGATGTTCGACCGGGCGAGACCTGGGTCCTGCGGCCCGATGCCCACATCGCCGCCGCGCTCGACCGACCCTCTCCCGAGGCCGTCGTGCGGGCGTTGCGCCGGGCGACAGCGCACATCTGAACTGCATCGCGCCTGTCCCGCGAGGGTGTCGATCCGGCGGCGCCCACGGTGGCGTCGCACGCGGTCCATTTTGCAGCGCGCACGGGGTTCGCTCGGTTCTCACACCCGGGCGCGACATCGTCCACCCGGCCGGATCCTGACCAGTCGGCCGATGCTCCGCGAGCCGCGCTCCCCGGACAATGCCGGATCAGCCCGCGAATGTAGGTCTTGCACGCTGAGGAGTCGCACTGTGACATCGATCGAGCTTCCGCACGGAGTCGTGAGCTTCCGGGTCGCCGGCCCCGCCGACACGGCCGCACCGCCGGTTCTCTTCGTCCACCCGTTCTTGATCGACGGGACGCTCTGGTCTGGTGTTGCCGACCTGCTGGCGACGCAGGGCATCCGCTCCTACGCGCCGGACTGGCCGCTGGGCGCCCACCGCACCCCCGTGAGGCCCGGAACAGATCAGTCACCACGCGGAGTCGCCAGGCAGATCCTCCGGTTCATCGAGGCGCTCGATCTACGCGACGTCACGCTCGTCGGTGGCGACACCGGTGGCGCGCTGTGCCAGTTCCTGCTCGACACGGACCCGAGTCGGATCGGGCGGGTCGTCCTCACCAATTGCGACGCGTTCGACGTGTTCCCGCCGTTCCCGTTCAACGTCATGTTCTTCCTGCTCAAGGGCGAGACCAGGATGAAAATCAACATGCAGCCGATGCGATGGCGCGCCTTCCGGCACTCACCGTTGGGACTGGGATTGCTCGCCAACGAGCTCGACCCCGCACAGACGAGGTCCTGGATCGAGCCGAGCCTCACGGACGGTGCGATCCGTAAGGACGCCGTCGAGTTCCTCAAGGCCGCCGAGCCCAAGGATCTGCTCGACGTCTCGACCAGGCTCAGCCGGTTCACCGGCCCGGTCACCATTGTGTGGGGCACCGCCGACCGCGCCTTCACACCGAAGCTCGGCCGTCGGCTGCAGCACGCATTCCGCAACGCCCGCTTCGTGGAGGTCCCGGAGGCCAGGACGCTCGTCCCGCTCGACGCTCCACAGCAACTCGCCGACGCCATCGCCGCCAGCACGGCGCCGCAGCCCCGACCGGGCGCGTCAGCCCCTTGAGGAGCGTGCACTGCTCGGCGTGGCGGGTGCCGCGGTGTCGAGCCGTGGAACCTGCGGACCGGACAGCCGGTGTGGAGCACGAGCACCGACGACTAACGGCGGCCCAGGTCTTCGAGAGCCGCCGGCCGGTCGCCGCCTCCAACACGAGACTGGTGTGGCCTCCGGCGACCACAGCCCGCCCACGGGGACGGCTCCGGGTCAGGCGTTGTAGCCGCCGTGGGCGTCCAGCACCGCACCCGTGACGTACGAGGCGGCAGGGCTCGCCAGGAAGGCGATCGCGGCGGCGATCTCGCGCGGATGGCCCTTGCGCTGCAGCGACAGCGTGCTGAGCAGCGCCTCGAGAACCTCGGGCTCGGTTTCCATCCCGCCCTCCATCAGCCCGGCTTGCACCACGTTGGCCGTGATGCCCCGGGATCCGAGGTCGCGAGCGGCGCCCATGGTGTACCGCTCGACCCCGGACTTGGACGCCGCGTAGTCGGCGACACCGGGGGTGCCGACCCGGGTGCCGAATCCCGTTCTCACCGTGATGATGCGGCCGTTCGCGCGCAGTACCCGGGAGGCGGCCCGGATGATCGCGATCACGCCGCGGTAGTTCGTGGCGTGCATGCGGTCCATCGCGGCGGTGTCGGCTTCCGGGTCGTCCACCGTGCCCGCCGCACTGGTCGGACCGGAAGGCCGCGACCTTCGCGCCCGTGCCGCGAACCTCGTCGACGACGGCCTGCGCCTTCGCCTCCGAGCTGACGTAGGTGAACCCGACGTCGGCGCCCTGCTCGGCCAGGAGCCGGACGGTGGCGGCGCCCAGCCCGCGGGACCCTCCGGTGACCAGGGCGACCTTGCCGGTGAGCGGCTCGTCCTTCCAGCCGTTCGGTCGGGGACCGAGGCAGGCCCCCGACCGAACCGCTGCCGCCACCACCGGTACCGGCCGGCGATGTCCCGTCGTCGGCGTCAGAGGCGCGTGGCGGCGGCGGGCCCGGCGCTGCTGATGATCGGGGTCAGGAAGCGTTGCCGGACAGGTGCGCGACGATGCCGTGGAGATCGTCGATGAAGTTCTGCTTGTCGACGGTGTGGCCGGCCCCGTGCTCGCGGCCCTCGTGCGGGATGCCCGCCTTGTCGAGCTGAGCGCGGAACGCCCGCTGGTTGGGGAGCACCTCGATCTCGTTGACGTCGGCGATGAGACGGCTCGGGTCGGTGTCCTTGAAGGGGCCGGCGCCGGCGGACAGGAAGATCCGCTTGCCGCGGAAGCTGTCGATGTGCTCGGCCGGGTTCTCCTTGCTGACCTTCCCCTCGTCCCACGGCACGCCGAAGGCGGTGCCGCCCATCAGTTCGACGACGGCCGAGGACGCGTTGGCCCAATGGCCGACCACGCCGAAATCGTGGCGCAGGTCCGCCGGGCCGGAGTGCGAGCTCACCGAGTCGAACAGGTCGGGGTGAGCGGCCATGTACTTCAACGCGCCGAATCCGCCCATCGAGAAGCCCGAGACCGCGCGACCTTCGGCATTGCCGATGGTCGAGAAGTTGGCATCGACCCAGGGGATCAGCTGGTCGATGTGGAAGGTCTCCCAGTTGCGCTTGCCGGCGTTGCTGGTCTTGGCGTCGGTGTACCAGCCGGCCATACCGCCGTCCGGCATCACGACGATGACATCCATGCCGACCGTCCCCTGACGAATGCCGTAGTCGTCGAACGCCATGAAGTCCTGGCCGGGGCCACCACCGTGCAGCAGGTAGAGAACCGGGTAACTGTGTCCCGGGTCGTAGCCGTCCGGGAGCAGGACGTTGACCCTGGGGTTGAAGCCGCCGATCTCGGGGGTGGAGAACTCGTAGAACTTCATACGCGGGTCGTGCTCGTCACGCTTCACGACCTCCAGCCCGGCGGCACCTTCGACCGCGCCGGCAGGTGGCGCCGTCGTGACGAGGCCGCCCGCGCTCACAGCCAGGACCGCTACGGCTGTGGCGACGGTCTTCAGCACGCCCCTTCGAGTGGGACGGAACTTGCTCACTTGTCCTCCTGGTCGCATAGTGGTCGGACAGTCGGCGCACCGTGGAATGCGTCCGTGCTGTCGGCCCGGCGACCGTAGGAAATGCCGATCAGGTCCTGATGAAATCGTGGTGGAACACGACCGCGACGCACCGAGGCCGGCCCGTGGCTCAGCGGGCGGTGATCACCTGTTCGGCGCCGGGGCCTCCACCGGGCCAGATCTCGAGCGGACCGACGCGTGCGCCGGCTCCGGTCGTGCCCGCCGCCGTGGTCGCGACCAGCGTGCGCACCAGGCCGAACTGCTCGGCCGCCAGGGCGTGTTGCCCCGCTGCGAGGTGGCATCCGCCCAGCCTGTTGCGCAGCTCCAGCTCCAGGTGGACGGAGGTCTGGTCCGAGATCATGGAGAGGGCGCGGTGGTGGAGCTCGAATGCCGCGTCGAGATTCCCCAGCGCCTGCTCCGCGGCACCCAACCTGGACAGAGCACTCGCCTGGAGCGTGACGTCCGCGACCCGCTCGGCGAGCTCGATGGCCTGGCGCAGATCCGTCGCGGCCTCGACGGGCCTGCCGAGATCCAGCTTGACGCTCCCCGAGTAGTACAGCGTTCTCCCGGCCGTGGCCTGACTACCGATCTTCCCGCCCAGCAGGCGCGACCGTTCCAGGCACTCGAGCGCCTCCTCGTACCGCCCCTCCCGGCCGTGGACGAACGCGAGGCAGGACATCGTCCATTCGGCGAGCCAGTCGTCCCCGATCTCGTCGACCAGCGTGTTCACCTCGGTGAGGGCCGCCAGCGGATCGGGGCTGATGCCGGCCATCACCTCGACGAGCGCGAGGCCCCCCAACGCCCTGACCTCTTCACGCCGGTCGCGCAAGTGCCGGCTGATCCGGAGAGCCTCGGTGAACGCGGCATGCGCCTGCTCGACGTTGCCCTGCATACCGCGGGAGAACCCGAGCCAGAACCGCAGCGCGGAGATCATGCGCCGGTCGTCGACCTCGTCGACCCGGGACAACGCGGTCTCGAGCGCCGCCCAGCACTCGTGGAATCGGGCCCTGCGGACCAGGTGGTCGGTCACCGCCTCGGCGATCCAGCAGGCGTGGTCGACCTCCCCGACGGCCACGGCATACCCGACGACATCGGCGAGGTCTCCGGCCGCGTCCAGCCAAGCCGCCGCGTCCTCCCAGCCGCGAAACGGTACGTCGGCCGGCTCCGGTCCGGTCGGGAAGCTCGCGACACCCCCGTCGTTCGCGCACCGTCCGGCAGCCACGTAGAGCCGGAGCACCCCCACCCGAGCGGTTTTGCGGTCCTCAGCGGGTTCCGCCGCGGCCAGCTGCCGCGCGTACGCCGCGACCAGGTCGTGCGGCCGGTACCGACCGGGTCCCACCTGCTGCAACAAACTCGCGTCCACCAGGCTCTCCAGGACGCGTTCGGCCTCCCCCGGCGGGCAACCGAGCATCGCGGCCAATGCGAGCCGGTCCAGCACCGGCACCGGTGCCAGACCCAGCACACGGAACGCGCGCTGTTCGGCACACTGGAGCTGGTCGTAGGAGAGCCGGAACGCCGCCTCGACGCTGCGGTCGTCCGCGGCGAGCTCCCCGAGCCGGGTCTCGTCGTCGGCCAACCGCGAGACCAGGTCCTCGATCGTCCACATCGGACGTGTCTGCAACCGTGCACCCGCAATGCGCAGCGCCAGCGGCAGCCGCCCGCACAACCGGGCCAGATCGCGCACCGCAGCTCGTTCGCGACCCGCTCGCGGCGCGCCCACGATGCGGCCCAGCAACCGCTGCGCGGCGTCGAGGTCGAGCGGCCCCAAGGAGACCCTCCGGATCGCGTCCAGCCCGACCAGCCGTCGGCGACTGGTCACCACCACCACGCTGCCCGCACCCGACGGAAGCAGCGGTCGCACCTGCTGGGAACTGGACGCGTCATCGAGTACCAGCACCAGACGAAGCGACGCGGTCGCGGCCCGCCAGGTGGCGGCCAGTTCGTCGAGATCGTCCGGGATGTCGTTGTCGTCGACGCCGACCGTTCGCAGCAGCCGACGGAGGACGCGCTGCTGCAGCAGCGGGGCCACCCGCCCGCTGTGCCCGTGCAGATCCACGAACAGGCAATCGTCCGGGCTTCGCTCTCGTAGCGCCCGTGCCGCGTTCACCGCCAGCGCCGTCTTGCCGGCACCCGCCACCCCGTCCACAGCCACGACCGTCACGGCCCTGGCGACAACCGGCGCGGTGAGCAGCTCGAGCTCCCGGTCCCTGCCGATCAACGAACCGACACCGGCGGGCAGCTCGTTGCGTGCCCGGCGGGTCGGCACGACCGGCGCAGCCGCGACAGCCCGGGGCGGCGCGGGCGGCTCCTGCCGGGAAGCGATTCCGAGGTACCCGTCGTCCCGGCGGAGCACCGCCTGGTGCGCGCGTTGCACCTCGTCGCCGGGCTCCACCCCCAGGTTCTCGACGAGCCGGGCACGCAGATCGGGAAGCACCTTCAACGCGTCGGCCTGCCGGCCGCTGCCGTAGAGGGCACGCACCAGCAACGCGGCCATCGACTCGCTGAGGGGGTACGCCACCGACCACATCGACAGCTCGTCGATCGCCTCGTCGTAGCGGCCCAACCCGATCTGCGCGTCCAGCTTGTCCTGCACGAACGCGATCCGCCGCTCCTGCAGCCGACGTCGCTCCCCTTCGGCGAACGGACCCGGCACGCCGGCCAGCGGCTCACCCCGGAGCAGCGCCAATGCCCGGGAACGGGCATCCACCACGCCCGCCAGATCGCCGGCAGTTCGCGCGTCGCTCGCCTCGCCGGCGATCTCCTCCTGCTCGACGATGTCGAGCTGGGCACAGCTGCTGGCGAATCGGTAGCCGCCGCGGGAGCTGGCGATCACAGATTTCGCATCCACTCCCGCGGACTGCAGGATCCTGCGCAGGCGGAAGATGTAGCCCGGCACGTTCTTGACGCCCGTGCTCGGCTGATCCAGGCCCCATACGCGGTTCAGCAGCTCCCGCTGGCTCAGCGTCACATCCGGGCGCAGCACGAGGGCCGCCAACACGGCCTGTTGCAGGACCGGCCCCACATCCAGTTGCACCGCACCCGCCGCCACCTCCACCGGGCCGAGTACCGAGACCCTGAGTTGCGGCGGCGGGACCGTCTGAGTCCGCTGGGTGAGCACGGCATCCCCGGGCATGCCGCACATCAGACCGTCCGGGTGACGCTCGAGACAAACCCGGTGACCGAGAGACAGCAACACCTGTGATCAGCATCATGGTCCGACGCGAAGCGGAGTCAGATCGTTCACCGAAGATTGTTGTGCCGGACCCGCTCGGCGCCACCGCCGCCTGCGCCGGATCAGAGGCACGTCGAGCTACCGTGCGCCGCGCTCGGTACCGCGTCAGCCGCGCAGCCGGCGGCCGACCGCGGGGATCACGATCGCCGCGGCGACCAGGTGCGTCACCATCAGCAGCACCTTCGTGGCGATGGCGGCGTCGACGAGCAGGTCCGGCACCAGGGAGAGCACGGTGAGCGCCACGGCGGTGCGGATCCACGCGGTGCGCGGGCTGTGGGCGAACCGGCGCAGTGCCAGGGCGATGAGCAGCCCGACGACAGAGAAGATCACCGTCAGCGTCGCGAACCCGGGCACCGGGATCGGGGCACCGGAGATGGCGAGGCTGATCCCGACCGCCTGACCGACGGCGGCGACCGCCACGGTGGCCGCCGCGGCGACCACGGTGGCCACGGACCCGCCCCGCAGGAGCGATCCGATCGACGGAGCGGCGGTCGTGGCGGCGGGGGCGGCGGTGCAGGTGACGGACATGGTGACCTCCGGTGGTGGCCGACCGGCCCGTTGCCGGTCTCCCAGCAGAACAGACCCGCGACACGGCCGGAACTCATCGGAGATCCGGCTGCGGCGAGGATGCTGGTCCCCCATGAGCGACGATCGCTGGGCAGAGCTCGCCGACCGGTTCGTGGACGGCACGTACGCCACCGTGAAGGGGCGGGTCCGGACCCGCGTCCTGCACCACCACCTGATCGACCACCTCCCGCCGCCACCGGCAGCCGTCCTGGACGTCGGTGGCGGGGCCGGCCACCAGTCGTTCCCGCTGGCCCGAGCGGGCTACGAGGTGACGCTCCTGGATCCCTCGCCGGCGATGCTGGGCAAGGCGGAGCAACGGCGGGCGGCGGAAGCTCCGGAGGTGCGCGCACGCGTCCGGCTGGTGCAGGCCCGCGGCGAGGACGCTGTGCAGGCGACCGGGGGTCAGCGCTTCGCGGGGGTGCTCTGCCACGGCGTCCTGATGTACGTCGAGCAGCCGGGGCCGCTGGTCGCGTCCCTGTCGGCGTGCGCGGAGGCCGGCGGCGTGGTGTCGGTGATGGCGCTCAACGCCGCGACGCTGGCGGTCCGGCCCGCGCTCGAGCGTCGCTGGGACGACGCCCTGGCCGCCTTCGACGCCCGTGGCGAACGCGGGGTGCTCGGCGTCGACACCCGGGCCGACACCGTCGAGGAGCTGTCCGAACTGCTCCGGACCCACGAGGTGGATCCGGTGGGCTGGTACGGCGTGTGGCTGTTCACCGACTGGATGGACCTCACCGACGCGGGCCCCGAGGAGCTCTCGAACGTGGAGGCCGTCGAGTTGCGGGCCAGCCGTCAGGATCCCTACCGCCGGTTCAGCCGGGTCTTCCACCTCGTCGGCCGTCGCCGGTCGACCGGGTAGACGACGTCGCCGCGCAGCGATGAATCGTCGCGTTCCCACGCGTCCCACCCACCGGATGCTGTGACGCCGAGCGGAGGAGGAACCGTGGAAGATGTCTGGTCACTGGTGCACGCGGAACGAGCAGCCCTCATCGGCGACCTCGAGAACCTCGACGATCATCGGTGGGAGACGCCGTCGCTCTGCCGGGGGTGGACCGTGCACGACGTGGTCGCGCACCTCGTGGACACGGCGCGGACCACGCGCGTCGGCTTCCTGGTCGGTCTCGCCCGGGCGGGGTTCGACTTCCACCGTCTGAACGCCCGTGGGGTGGAGCGCGAGCGCCGCGCCTCGCCCCGGGACACGTTGGAGCGGCTCCGCCAGGTCTCGTCGCGCACGTCGACCCCTCCGGCGCCCCTCGACAGCCGCCTCGTCGAGGAGATCGTCCACGGCGAGGACGTCCGTCGACCCTTGGGGATCACCCGCTGCTACCCGCAGGAGGCCGTCGTCCGGTCGCTCCGCCTCCAGGTCCGCACGCCGGCGTCCTTCGGTGGCGCCAGGGAGCTCGTGGCGCGGGTCCGGCTGACGGCCACGGACGCCGACGTGTCGATCGGGGACGGACCGGACGTGAGAGGTACCGCCCTCGCCCTGCTCCTGGCCGTCTCCGGGCGCCGGGTAGGGCTGGACGACCTCGATGGGCCGGGGATCGACGCGCTGACGCCTGCCACCTGACCCAGGTGGTGCACGTCTCACACGTTCCGGTTGCGGGAGCCGGGCCCGTCCACGTTCCAGGACAGGATCCGCCGGGGCCGGATCCGCAGGGCCTCGCTGGTGAAACCGTCGAACAGGGGCTGGTCCACGGAGACCAGCTCCGCGTGTCCCCGGATCTCCAGCCCCCGCCCGCGCTGCCCATCGGGACCCACCGCCTCGTCCTGGATATCGTCGATCACGATCGATACCCGGGGGTCGGCAGCGACGTTGCGAGCCTTCGCCGACGACCCCAGGGCGGGCCCTCCGACCTGGACCACGCCCGTGTCCGCATCAACCCAGCAGGCCACGGCATGGTTCATCGGCGCACCGGCCGGCCCGATGGTCGCCAGCCGGCCCAGCAGGTGGCCGGTCAGGTACCGCTTCTCGTTCTCGCTGAAGATCATGACGCCGATCCTCACAGTTGAAGGCCGCTTCAGGTCAAGCCGTCGAGGTGGCGCCCGAGCTCGGCGGCGGCGTGCAGCATCGCGCGGGCGCGGTCGTGCAGGCGGGCGCGCCGGTCGACGAGTGCGGACGCCACCGAGGCGGACGAGTTGGCGTTCCGCAGTTCGTCGAGCAACGGCACGATCTGCGCGAGGAGGTACCCGCTGCGGCGCAGCTGCGCGACGATGTGCGCATCGCGGACGTCGTCGGGGCCGTAGACGCGGTACCCGGTGGCGGGATCGCGATCCGGTCGCAGGAGGCCGGCCCGCTCCCACCGCCGCAGCGTGGCCGGTCGGAGCTCCAGCCGGTGGGCGACCGCCGCGATCGTGCTGGAGCGCTGGTCGCGCCGGTCGGAACCGGTCAGCGCGGTGAGCGCCTGTTCGATCGCGTCCAGGGCCTGGCGGTCCGCGAGCAGCTCGGCGTGGCTGCGGTCGACGACGACGAGCGCCTCGTCGGCGCGCCCGTCGTTCACCAGAGCCATGATCGACCGCGCCACGGCGTGGCCGTGCGCGGGCACCAGGGCGAGGAACGTCCGCAACGCGGAGGCGTGCTCGGCGGTGTAGTTGCGGTATCCCGAACGCGTGCGCTCGGCGGCAGGCAGGACACCGGCGGCCTCGTAGTTGCGGATCGCCTGCCCCGACAACCCGTAGGGCCGAGCGAGGTCCACGGGTCTCATCGGCGCTCCGGTTCGAGGTCGGTTGTTCCCGGCATTCTCGACGCGAGCCGAGCTTCCCCTGCCCCGGGTCGACACGCGCTAACGTCGTCCGGCATGGCGGAAGTCCTGCTGTTCCACCACGCCCTCGGTCTCACGCCCGGCTGCCTGTCGTTCGCCGAGGAACTGCGCGCCGCAGGCCACGTCCTGCACGTCCCGGACCTCTACGGGGGCAGGACCTTCACCGAGCTCGCCGACGGTGTCGCCCATGCCGAGCAGCTCGGCTTCGGCACCCTCGTCGAGCGGGGGCGGGCGTGCGCGGACGGGCTCGCCGAGGAGATCGTCTACGCCGGCTTCTCGCTC
This sequence comes from Pseudonocardia sp. MH-G8, assembly GCF_002262885.1. GTDB lineage: Bacteria > Actinomycetota > Actinomycetes > Mycobacteriales > Pseudonocardiaceae > Pseudonocardia. The sequence continues at coordinate 53,146 of NZ_NKYF01000003.1, forward strand.
GGCGTGGTGCCCGCGCAGGCGCTGGCCCAGACGCGTTCCGGCACGCGGGGAGCCCTGCTGATGCACGGCTGCGTCCCGCCGTCGGAGTTCGGAGCGCCATGGCCTGCGGGCCTGCCGCTGCAGATGCACACCATGGCCGACGACGAGCTGGGAGACGTGGACCTCGCCCGTCAGCTCGTGGAGACGATCCCTACGGCGGAGCTGTTCCTCTATCCCGGTGATCGGCACCTGTTCACCGACAGCAGCCTGCCCGACCACGACGCCGACGCCGCGGCGCTGCTGACGCGGCGCGTGCTCCGGTTCCTCGACGCGACCGATCGCTGACGGCCGGTTCCCGCTGCGGCGACGTGCGCATCGGGCCACCATGGCGGGGACCAGCACGATCCGGGAGAGGAGTGGGACCAGGTGGGCAGACCGACCATGACAATGGCCGCAACGGTGCTCGACGCGCCGGACCCCCGCGCCCTCGCGCGGTTCTACCACCAGCTCCTGGGCTGGCCCGTGGTCGACGACGATCCCGCCTGGGTGACCCTGCGGCCACCCGGCGGCGGGCCCGGGCTGTCGTTCCAGCTCGAGGAGCTCTACGAGCGGCCCGCGTGGCCCGCCGAACGCGAACGCCAGCAGATGATGCTGCACCTGGACATCGAGGTCGAGGACCTCGATGCCGCCGTCGCCCACGCGCTGGCCGCGGGAGCGTCGCTCGCCGAGTTCCAGCCGCAGGAGCATGTGCGCGTCGTCCTGGACCCGGTCGGGCACCCCTTCTGCTTCTTCGTGAACGACTGACGGGCCCGGGTGGGGCATGATCCTGGGGGTGAGTGTGAGTGCGCACCCCGCCGCCCCTGTTCCCGACCGGCTCTTCGACGACGAACGCGAGCAGCGCTGGCGCGCCCGGTTCACCGCGCCGCGGATGTCCCGGCCGGGGTGGGCACGCGACGTGCCCGATCGGTGCGTCTACACCTCGAACGCCAGCGGCACCACGGAGGTGTACGTCTGGGACCGCGCCACCGACCAGCACCGGAAGGTCACCGACCGCCGCAGCGGCACGCACATCGCCACCTTGCCGCCCGACGGCGGCTCGGTCTGGTGGTTCGCCGACAGCGACGGCGACGAGTTCGGGCACTGGGTACGCGAGCCGTTCGCCGGCCTGCCCGACCGCAGCGAGCCGGCGCCCGCCCTCCCCGGCGTCGAGGACGGCTACCCGGCCGGGCTGGAGATCGGACGCGCGACGGTCGCCGCCGGCACGTCGACCGACGACGGCACGAAGATCTGGCTGCGCCGCGGCGACGGCCCGGCCGAGATCGTCTACCAGCACGCCGAGGATGCCGGTGTCGGCGCGCTGTCGGAGGACGAGACGCTGCTCGCGATCAGCCACTCCGAGCACGGCGACTCCCGCCACCCGGCGGTGCGCGTCGTGCGCGTGTCCGACGGCCGGCTCGTCGCCGAGAAGTCGGACGGGCCGGGCAGGGGCCTCACGCCGCTGGAGTTCGCACCGGTCCGCGGGGACGGGCGGCTGCTGTTGCTGCACGAGCGCCACGGGCGCGAGGAGCTGCTGGTCTGGGACGTCCTGAGCGACACCGAACGGGAGGTGGCGCTCGACCTGCCCGGCGAGGTCGTCGCCGACTTCCACCCCGACGGGCGGCACCTGCTCGTCTGGCACACCGCCGCCGCCCGCACCCGGTTGTACCGGTACGACCTGCAGACCGGCGCGCTCACCGAGCTGCCCGTGGCGCCCGGCTGCGTGGGCTCGGCGCAGGTGCGTCCGGACGGCACCGTCGAGTACACGTGCTCGTCGGCCGCCGAGCCGTCGAGCGTCCGGGCGTTGCACCCCGACGGCACCGACCGCGTGCTGGTCGCGCCGCTGGGCGAGCGCGCGCCGGGCTCGGTGGCCGTGGATGACCTGTGGGTGGACGGCCCCGCCGGGCCGGTGCACGCCCTCGTCGCGCGGCCGGCGGGCGTCGAGGGCCGGCCCCCGGCGGTGTTCGCCCTGCACGGCGGCCCGCATGCCGCGGACGAGGACCGGTTCAGCGCCGGACGGGCGGCGTGGGTCGAGGCCGGGTTCGTCGTGGTCGAGATCAACTACCGCGGGTCCACGGGCTACGGCTCCACCTGGCGCGACGCGATCGAGGGCCGGCCGGGGCTCACCGAGCTCGAGGACGTGGCCGCAGTGCACGACCGCTGCGTCGCCGACGGCCTGGTCGACCCGCAGCGCTGCGTGGTCGAGGGCTGGTCCTGGGGCGGCTACCTCGCGCTGCTGGCCGTCGGCACGCAGCCCCGGCGGTGGGCCGCGGCGCTGGCCGGGGTGCCGGTGGCCGACTACCTCGCGGCCTACGAGGACGAGATGGAGCAGCTTCGCGCGTTCGACCGAGCGCTGTTCGGAGGTTCCCCCACCGAGCGGCCGGAGGTCTACCGGGAGGCGTCCCCGCTCACCTACGTCGACCGCGTTCGGGCGCCGGTGCTGCTGCTGGCGGGCGAGAACGACCCGCGCTGCCCGATCCGGCAGATCGACAACTACCTGGAGGCGCTCGCCGCACGTGGCGACGTGCCCTACGAGGTGAGCCGGTTCGACGCGGGCCACGGCTCGCTCGTGGTGGAGGAGACGCTGCGCCACGTCGCCACGGAGATCGGCTTCGCGCGTCGCGCCACGACCTGAAGGTCGTAGCTACCCGTCACCCGCTGGTAGCGGATCGGAAACCTGCCCCGGGGATGCTGGCGCAGGTGGCACTGTGGCGGATGCACGTGGAGTTGGAAGACCGGCCCGGACGGCTCGGCGGCCTGGCGTCCGCGGTGGGGGCGGCCGGCTGCAACATCCTCTCCCTGCACGTCGTCGGCGAGCCGGGCGACAACGGCGCGGTCACCGACGAGCTCCTGGTGCAGGTGCCGGAGCACGTCGAGCCGACGGTCCTGGTCGATGCCGTCGACTCCGCCGGTATCCCGTGCACGCTGCTCGTGCGCGCCGACGCCACCGAGCTCTCCGATCCCGCCACCACGGCGCTGGCGCTGGCGCGCATGGTGGCCGCCGACCCCGGCAGCGCGCCGAGCGCGGTCGCCACAATGCTGCGGGCGCGCCTCGTCGACCCCGCCGCGGCTGCCACCGGCGAGGTGCACACCCTGCGCGGCGGCACCCAGCAGATCCACGTCGGGCGCCCGTGGCCGTTCACCGCCACCGAGCTCTCCCGCGCGGCCGCGCTGCTCGAGCTCGCCACGCAGCTCGCGATGCGCACGCCGGCGCCTGCGGCCTCCGGCGACCGCACGCTGGTCCTGCGCGACGGCTCGGAGGTGCGCCTGCGGACCGCGGGCCCGGCCGACGGGCCGCTCGTGGCCGCGCTGCACGCCCGCTGCTCCCCGGCGTCCCGGCGCGCCCGCTACCTGAACCCGGCGCCGCGACTGCGACCCGACGAGCAGGCCGCCCTGCTCGGCTCGGGTCTGCTCGCCCTCACGACCGACGGCGGCAGCGCCGTCGGGATCGCCAACCTCGAGCCCGACCTGCGCGCCCGCCCGGTCTCGGCACGGGCGTCGGTGCTGGTCGAGGACGCCTGGCAGGGTCGCGGCCTCGGCACCGCCCTGCTGCGCCGGATCGCCGACCTGGCGGCCGAGCAGGGCGTCGGCGAGCTGACCGGTACCGCGCGGCCCGACGACGTCGGCATCACGCGGTTGCTGCGCCGCGCCGGACTGCGCCCGGAAGCCGGGATCTCCGGCACCGAGGTGCGGCTGCGGGCGGCCCTACCGGCGCCCGTCGGCTGACGCACCGCGGCCCCGGGACCGTGGGTCCCGGGGCCGCGTGCGAGAGAAGACGCTCAGAGCTCGATGCGCTCGCCCGTGTCGCCCGCGAACATGTGCAGACGGCCTTCACGCGGCAGGAAGTGCATGATCGAACCCTTGTCGGGCGGGGTGCGACCGTCGACGCGCGCGATCACCGGGCGCCGCTCGCCGCCGACCTCGGTGGTGCCGTAGACGTAGGCGTCCGCGCCGAGCTCCTCGACGACGTCGACCTCCGTGGGCAGCCCGCGGCCGGCGTCGACCAGCTGCATGTCCTCCGGACGAACACCGACGGTGACCGACCGGGTGGCACCGACGGCATCGGCGGCCTGGCGCGGGATGTTCACGTCGGCGCCGCCGAAGTGCAGCGTGTCGCCGTCGACCTCGACCGGGAGCAGGTTCATCGCGGGCGAGCCGATGAACCCGGCGACGAAGACGTTGGCGGGCTTGTCGTACATCGCCCGCGGGGTGTCGACCTGCTGGAGGAGACCGTCCTTGAGCACCGCCACGCGGTCGCCCATCGTCATGGCCTCGACCTGGTCGTGGGTGACGTAGACGGTGGTGATGCCCAGCCGGCGCTGCAGCGAGGCGATCTGCGTGCGGGTGGAGACGCGCAGCTTGGCGTCCAGGTTGGACAGCGGCTCGTCCATGCAGAACACCTGCGGCTGGCGCACGATCGCGCGGCCCATGGCGACGCGCTGGCGCTGGCCACCGGAGAGCGCCTTCGGGCGGCGCTCGAGGTAGTCCTCGAGGTCGAGGATCTTCGCCGCTTCCTGCACCCGCTGCTGGATCTCCGACTTCGGCTTGCCCGCGATCTTGAGTGCGAAGCCCATGTTCTCGGCGACGGTCATGTGCGGGTACAGCGCGTAGTTCTGGAAGACCATCGCGATGTCGCGGTCCTTCGGGGGGACCCGGGTGACGTCACGGCCGCCGATGTAGATGGAGCCTTGGTCGATGTCCTCGAGACCGGCGAGCATCCGCAGCGAGGTGGACTTCCCGCACCCGGAGGGGCCTACCAGGACGAGGAACTCCCCGTCGGCCACCTCGAGGTCGAGCGAGTCGACCGCGGGCTTGGTGGAGCCGGGGTAGATCCGGCTCGCCTTTTCGTAAGTCACAGCAGCCATGCTGTGCTCCTTCCACCGGCAGGAACGTGCCGGACGATCCGAGTGAGAGGGAGTAAAGCGCTTGCAGCCTGCCATGGCGCAGTGCTGTTCGGCCAGACCCACCACGAACAGTGCGTGAGCAACTACCGTAAGTTGGAGTTACGGGATCGTTACAGATCGGAGTTGCCGAGGCCGCTGCGGCAACGCTTCCATGACGCGAGTCTCTGGAGCGGGTGGTCCGCGCGCTCCGGCACGTCGACGCGGAGGGGCGCCATGCCTGCCCGGAAGTCCGGATCGCCCCTGCGGAGGCCGTCACGGGGCACGAGCGCGCTCGGCGCGGCCCTCAGCCTCGGCCTCGTCCTCGCCGGATGCGGAGGCAGCAACGTCGCCGCCGGCACCGACGGCGCGGACGCACCGAGCGAGGACTGCGCCGCCTTCACCCAGTACGGCGACCTCTCCGGAACCCGGGTCACGATCTACACCTCGATCGTGGCCCCCGAGGACCAGCCGCACATCGACTCGTACCGGCAGTTCGAGCAGTGCACCGGCACCCAGATCGTGTACGAGGGGTCGAAGGAGTTCGAGGCCCAGCTGCCGGTACGCGTCCAGGCCGGGGCTCCGCCGGACCTCGCCTACATCCCCCAGCCCGGCCTGCTCACCACGCTGGTCAGCCAGAACCCGGGTGCCGTGCGGCCCGCCCCGCAGGCGGTGGCCGCCAACGTCGACCAGCACTACTCGGAGACCTTCAAGTCCGCGGGCAGCGTCGACGGCACGCTCTACGGAGCCCCGCTCGGCTCGAACGTCAAGTCCTACGTCTGGTACTCGCCCCAGGCGTTCGCGGCGAAGGGCTACGCCGTGCCCACCACCTGGGACGAGATGATCGCGCTGTCCGACCGGATCGTCGCGGAGGACGGAAAGCCGTGGTGTGCCGGCATCGGCTCCGGGGACGCCACCGGCTGGCCGCTCACCGACTGGCTCGAGGACGTGGTGCTGCGCGAGAGCGGCGCCGAGGTCTACGACCAGTGGGTGTCGCACGCCATCCCGTTCAACGACCCGCGGATCGAGGCCGCGCTCGACCGGGTCGGCTCGATCCTGAAGAACCCCGACTTCGTCAACGGCGGTCTCGGCGACGTCTCCTCGATCGCCACCACGACCTTCCAGGACGGCGGCCAGCCGATCCTCGACGAGACCTGCTACATGCACCGCCAGGCCAACTTCTACGCGGCCAACTTCCCCGAGGACACCGACATCTCCGAGAACGGTCAGGTCTTCGCGTTCGAGCTGCCGCCGATCGACCCGGCCGCGCCGCAGACGATCCTCGTCGGCTCGGAGTTCGTGGTCGCGTTCTCCGACCGGCCCGAGGTGCAGGCGTTCCAGGCCTACCTCTCCTCCCCGGAATGGGCCAACGCGAAGGCGCTGGCCGGCGGCGAGCTCGGGCAGAGCGGCTGGATCAGTGCCAACGCCGGCCTCGACCCCGCCAACCTGTCCAACCCGATCGACCGCAAGTCGGCCGAGATCCTGCTGGACGAGAGCAACACGTTCCGGTTCGACGGGTCCGACCTGATGCCGGCGGCCGTGGGCTCCGCGACGTTCTGGCGGGCCATGACGGACTGGATCACCGGTCAGAGCACCCAGGAGTCGCTGGAGTTCATCGAGCAGTCCTGGCCCGCGTCGTCGTAGTGGCGTGACCCCGCTCGACAAGCTCCTCCAACTGCTCGTCGCGGTGGCCGTCTTCGCGGCCGTGATGGGCGTGGTCCTGCTCGTCGCGGGCCGCGCCCGCGGCCGGCGCACCGACCTGGTGTCCGGCCTCGCGTTCACCGCTCCCGCCGTCCTGCTGCTCCTGGTCGGCCTGCTCTACCCGGCGGGACGCACCGCCGTGCAGTCCGTGCTCGACGCGCGCAGCGCGGGCTTCGTCGGCCTCGACAACTACATCCGGATCTTCACCCAGCCCGACCTGGTGGTCGTGCTGCGCAACACCCTGCTCTGGGTGGTGATCACCCCGGTCCTCGCCACGGCGATCGGCCTGGTCTACGCGGTGCTGGTGGACCGCACGCGGTTCGAGTCGCTCGCGAAGGCGCTGATCTTCCTGCCGATGGCGATCTCCTTCGTCGGCGCGGCCATCATCTGGAAGTTCGTCTACGCCTACCGGCCGGACCAGCAGGACATCCAGCAGATCGGCCTGGCGAACCAGGCGCTCGTGTGGCTGGGCCTGGAACCGATCGACTTCATGCTGCAGCGGCCGTGGAACAACCTGCTGCTGATCGTCGTGATGATCTGGGTCCAGGCCGGCTTCGCGATGACGGTGCTGTCTGCCGCGATCAAGGCCATCCCCGGCGACATCATCGAGGCCGCCCGGCTCGACGGCGTCGGCGGCGTGCGGCTGTTCGTCCACATCACGCTGCCGAGCATCCGGCCCGCCGTCGTCGTCGTGGTCACCGCGATCAGCATCGCGGTGCTGAAGGTCTTCGACATCGTCCGCACGATGACCGGCGGCCAGTTCGGCACCAGCGTCGTGGCCAACGAGTTCTACCTGCAGAGCTTCCGGCTCTCGGAGCTGGGAATGGGCTCGGCGCTGGCCATGGTGCTCTTCTTCCTCGTGGTGCCGATCGTGATCTACAACGTGCGGCAGATGCGGAGGGCGGACGCGCGATGACCGTCGTCGACAGCGCACCCGGGCCGCCGACGCCCGGCCTCGCCGGCCCGCCGTCCACCCGCTCGGCCGCGGCGCGGAAGGGCCTCAGCTCACCGTGGGCGTCGATCGCCGCCCTCGTCATCGCCGTGCTCTGGACGCTCCCGACCTTCGGGCTGTTCCTGTCGTCGTTCCGCCCGGAGCGCGACGTGCGGCGCACCGGCTGGTGGACGTTCTTCGCGAACCCGGACCTGACGTTCGACAACTACGCCGACGTGCTGCTGGGCGGCAGCCAGCCACTCGGTGGCTTCTTCGTCAACTCGATCCTGATCACGATCCCGTCGGTGGCGATCCCGATCATCCTGGCCACGATGGCGGCGTACGGCTTCGCGTGGATCCGGTTCCCGCTGCGCGACACGCTGTTCGTGGCGATCTTCGCGCTGCAGATCGTGCCGCTGCAGGTCGCGCTGCTGCCGCTGCTGGAGATCTTCGTCGGCACCGGGCTGAACGGCACCTTCTGGACCGTCTGGATCGCGCACTCGACGTTCGCGCTGCCGCTGGCGATCTTCCTGCTGCACAATTCGATGCGCGAGATCCCGTCGGAGCTCGTGGAGGCCGCGCGGGTGGACGGCGCCGGCCACGTCCGGATCTTCACCACCATCATGCTGCCCCTGATGAAGCCCGCCATCGCGGCGTTCGCGGTGTTCCAGTTCCTGTGGGTGTGGAACGACCTGCTCGTCGCACTGGTCTTCGCCGGGGGGACGCTCGACGTCGCCCCGTTGACCGTCCGCCTCGCCAACCTCGCGGGCAGCCGCGGCTCCGACTGGCACCTGCTCGCGCCCGGCGCATTCGTCGCGATCATCGTCCCGCTGGTCGTCTTCCTCGCCCTGCAGCGCTACTTCGTGCGCGGCCTGCTCGCCGGCAGCGTCAAGGGCTGAGCCGTGCCGTGAGCACGATCGAGGGCCGAGGTCCTGCGACTACCACGGTTACCGTCGACGACAATCTGCGTGAAGAAGGGCTCACCAGAGCCGCCCGGCTCGGGAACCGCGGGACGCCGAGCCACCGCCGAGGCCGAGGCGCAGTACGCGCAGGCGCCGGTCTGGAAGGGCGAGCTCTACCTCGAGCTGCACCGGGGGACGCTCACCAGCCAGGCCGAGGTGAAGCGGGGCAACCGGACCTGCGAGCGGCTGTTCCACGAGGCGGAGGCCTGGGCCGCGGCCGCCGCGGCGCGCGGGCTCGCCGACTACCCCTACGACGAGCTCGACGCGCAGTGGCGCATGCTCCTGCTCCACCAGTTCCACGACCTGCTCCCCGGCACCGGCATCGCCTGGGTGCACCAGGAGACCCGGGAGAAGCACCGGGAGATCGCCGCCGCGCTCGAGACGATCATCACCCGGTCCCTGGCCGCCCTCGCCGGCCGCGGGGACACCGAGCTCGTCGCCAACGCCTCGCCCTTCGCCCGCCGCGACGTGGCGGCCTACGCCCTCGCCCCGGTCGACGCCCCCGGCCGCGCCGAGGAGCCGAGCCGGGTGGAGCGCCGCGACGACGGCGGGTGGGAGCTGTCGAACGCCCACCTGCGGGTGCGACTCGCGCCCGACGGCACGATCGTCTCCGCGGTCGTCGGCGGCCGGGAGTGCATCCCACCCGGCGCTCGCGGCAACCTCCTGCAGTTGCACCCCGACTTCCCCGTGGAGTGGGACGCCTGGGACGTCGACGAGTACTACCGCAACACGGTGCGCGACATCGACGCCGTCGACCGCATCGAGCCGGTCACGCTCGACGACGGCCGGCCCGGCGTCCGCGTCTTCCGGTCCTTCGGGCACGGCTCGTCGGCGGTGCAGCAGGTGTCCCTCGCCGCGGACACGGCGCGGGTCGACCTGGTCACCGAGGTCGACTGGCACGAGCAGGAGCACATCCTCAAGGTCGCCTTCCCCGTCGACGTCCACACCGACACGGCCGCCTACGAGACGCAGTTCGGCCACCTGGTGCGTCCCACGCACGAGAACACCAGCTGGGAGGCCGCCCGCTTCGAGGTCGTGGCCCACCGCTGGGTGCACGTGGGCGAGCCCGACTTCGGCGCCGCGGTGGTCAACGACGCCACCTACGGCCACGACGTCACGCGGCACCCGCACCCCGACGGGGGCACCTTCACGACGGTGCGGCTGTCGCTGCTGCGCGGCCCGGTGTTCCCCGACCCCGAGACCGACCAGGGACGCCACACCACCCGGTACTCCCTCGTGCCCGGCGCCGCCGTCTCCGACGCGGTCCGCGAGGGGTACGCCCTCGGGACCCCCGAACGCCGGGTCACCGGCGCCGGCGCGGTCCGCCCGCTCGCCGCGGTCGAGGGGCCGGTGGTGCTGGAGACGGTGAAGCCGGCCGACGACCGGTCCGGCGACCTCGTCCTGCGCCTCTACGAGCCGCTCGGGGTCCGGGCCCGCGCCGCCGTGCGGCTGGACGTCCCGGTGACCGGTGTCCGGGAGGTGGACCTGCTCGAGGACGACCGGCAGGGCAGCGCCCTGGACACCGTGGACGGTCAGGCGATCTCGCTGCGGCTGCGCCCGTTCGAGATCGTCACGTTGCGGATGAGCGCCCGGTGACCGGCGCCGACGCCCGTGCGGGAGTCCTCCCCCGCCCGTCCTGGTCGCCGCGGGTCTCGGCGAGCGGAGCGGTCGAACTGGCCGACACCTACGACCTCGCGGCGGCGACCCTGGCCGCCAACATCGTGCCCGGCCGGGACGCGACGGACCCGCCGCAGTACGTGCGCGCCGGGGCCGGCTACCCCGACCCGTGGACCCGGGACGCCGCGCTCAACGCCTGGGACGCGGTGTCGCTGCTGGCACCCGACGTCGCGGCCGCCACCCTGCGGATGGTGTGCGAGGACGGCCCCGCCGGCCGGCTCGTCGCCCAGGACGCGCAGTGGTGGGACCAGATCGTGTGGGTCGTGGCGGCCGAGCGCCACGTCCGGGCGACCGGGGACCGGGAGTTCCTGCGGGAGGCCTACGGGATCGGCATCCGCACCCTGGCGGTCCTCGACGCCACCCGCTTCGACGCGACCTCCGAGCTCTACCGCGGGCCGGCCCTGATGCAGGACGGCATCTCCGGCTTCCCCGCACCACCTGCGCGGGTCCCCGAGGGGTCGTCGTTCGTGCTGGACCATCCCGGGACCGACATCATCGCCTGCCTGTCCACCAACGCGGTCTACGTCGGCGCCCTGCGGGCACTGGCCGCGATGGCCGGGGCGCTGGGCGAGCCCGAGGCCCCGCGCTTCGACGAGCGCGCCGGCGCGCTCGCCACCGCGATCGACACCGGGCTCCGGGACGACGCGCGCGGCGCCTACGGCTATCTCCGCCACTCCGACGGCACCCTGGACCACTCCGAGGAGGCCGCCGGTGTGGGCCTGCTCGCGGCGTTCGGAGTGGTTCCGCCCGCTCGTGCCGCCGCGCTGCTCCGCGGGTTGCACCGTGAACCGTGGGGGCACGTCAACGTCTGGCCGTCCTTCCCGCGCTACGACGAGCGGCGGCCGGGCCGGCACAACGTGATGTGCTGGCCGATGGTGATGGGCCTGGTCGGGCTCGGCGCCCTCGAGCCGGCACCCGAGGTCGCCCGCCAGGTGCTGGACGACCTGGCTGCCCTCACCGTCCGCGGGGACCGGCGCTTCTGGGAGATCCACGACGCCCGCACCGGCGCGCCCTCCGGCGGATGGCAGGTGGATCACGAGTGGCCCCCGCTGGTCGACCAGACGTGGTCGGCGACCGCCTACCTCCGGCTCGTCCACCGCGGGGTACTGGGCCTCGACCCCGCGATCGACGGGCTCCGCATCGCCGACACCGTCCTGCCCGGACTCGGTCGCGTGACCGCCGACGGCGTGCCCTGGCGGGGCGCGACGCTCGACGTGGTCGTGGACGGCGAGGGGCCGCTCGCGCAGGTGCGGCTGGACGGCGACGACGTGACCGGGGACCGCCACCACGTCCCGGCGGACCTGTCCGGACACCACGTCCTGACGATCTCGCGCAGCTAGAACGCACGACGGCCCCCGGGGCGAACCCGGGGGCCGTCGTCACGTGCGGGGCGGGGTCAGTCGAAGCGGGCTCCGCCCTTCTCGCTCTCGCCCTCGGCCAGCTTCGCCTTGATCGCGGCCTCGATCTTGTCGCCGATGGCCTTGTCGATGTTCTTCCAGTACTGGTAGACGCGCTCGCGGATGTCCTCGGACTGCACGCCGGACGCGGCGCCGGCGACGTTGTCGACGAGCCGCGCCCGCTGCTCCTCGGTGAACACCTTGTTGACGAGCGTGTTGGCCTGGCCGTAGTCGTCGTCCTCGGCGCGCAGCGTGTAGGCCTGGCGCACCATGTCGCCGTCGACGGCGAAGTGGTTCGAGTAGACGGCCCGTGCCGGGTCGGCCTTCGGGCCGCCCATCGAGTTCGGCGCGTACACCGGGTCGCTCACGTTGTCCATCCGCATCGCGCCGTCCTTGGAGTAGCTGTGGACGGGAACCTGCGGGCGGTTGACCGGGATCTGCTGGTAGTTCGTGCCCAGGCGGGCGCGGTGCGCGTCCGCGTAGGAGAAGCCCCGGGCCAGCAGCATCTTGTCCGGGGACAGGCCGGTGCCGGGCACCAGGTTGTTCGGCTGGAACGCGGCCTGCTCCATCTCCGCGTGGTAGTCGCTGACGTTGCGGTTGAGCGTCAGCCTGCCGACGTCGATGAGCGGGTAGTCGCCGTGCGGCCAGACCTTCGTGAGGTCGAACGGGTTGAACCGGTAGGTCTTGGCGTCCTCGAACGGCATGATCTGCATCTTCAGCGTCCAGCTCGGGAACTCCCCGCGCTCGATCGAGTCGTACAGGTCACGCTGGTGGTGGTCGCCGTCCTCGCCCGCGATCCGGTCGGCGTCGGCCTGGGTGAGGCACTCCACGCCCTGGTCGCTCTTGAAGTGGTACTTCACCCAGAACTGCTCGCCCGCGGCGTTGATCCACGAGTACGTGTGGCTGGAGTACCCGTTCATGTGCCGCCAGGTGCGCGGGATGCCGCGGTCGCCCATCAGCCACGCCACCTGGTGGGCCGACTCCGGCGACAGCGTCCAGAAGTCCCACTGCATGTCGGCGTCGCGCAGGTTGTTGCGCGCCAGCCGCTTCTGCGAGCGGATGAAGTGTTGGAACTTCATCGGGTCGCGCAGGAAGAAGACCGGGGTGTTGTTGCCGACGATGTCGAGGTTGCCCTCGGTCGTGTAGAGCTTCAGGGAGAAGCCGCGCGGGTCGCGCCAGGTGTCGGGGCTGCCGCGCTCGCCCGCCACCGTGGAGAACCGGATGACGACGTCGGTCTCGGCGCCCGGCTGGAACACCGCGGCGCGCGTGTAGGCGCTGACGTCGTTCGTCACCTCGAACTTCCCGAACGCCCCGCCGCCCTTCGCGTGCGGCTGGCGCTCCGGGATGCGCTCCCGGTTGAACTGGGCCATCTGCTCGATCAGGTAGTGGTCCTGGAGCAGGATCGGGCCGTCGGGCCCGATCGTCAGCGAGTGCTCGTCGCTCGCGACGGGCGCCCCGCTGTCCGTCGTCGTCGGACGTGATTCGGCTGCGGTCACGGGGACTCCTTCACTACTCGTGGTGGGATGCGCTGGCAGTCGGGGCAAAGCCCCCAGAAGACGACTTCGGCCTCGTCGACCAGGTACCCCGCTGTGTTCCCGGGAACCAGGCACGGTGGGCTCCCGACGACGCAGTCGACATCGGTGGTGCGGCCACACAGACGGCATACCAGGTGGTGGTGGTTGTCACCGGTGCGTGTCTCATATCGAGCCGCCGACCCCGCGGGTTCGATCCGGCGCAGCATCCCGGCCGTCGTGCACGCGGCGAGGACGTCGTACACGGCCTGGGTCGAGACGCGACCGTGGGTCGCCCGCACCAAGGAGGCCACGGTGTCGGCCGTGGAGTGCGGGTTCTCCGCCAACACGTCGAGCACCGCGAGCCGGGGTGCGGTGACGCGGAGTCCCGCGTCCCGCAGCCGGAGCGCCACATCTTCTGCTGCCATCGGGACCCACTCGACCACCTTCTCTGGAATCAGTCAAGTTTAAGGCGCCGAACCTCCCCCGACCGGGGGTCGTGCACGATGGGAACGTGAAGGCCCGCGTGGACGACGATGCCGCAGCCGTCCGTGGTCTCGCCGGCTACCGCACCGTGCTGTCCCTGCCCGGCGTCGGCGCGCTGACCGCGGTCTCGTTCCTCGCGCGCCTCCCGGCGTCCGCCGCGCCCATCACGCTCACGCTGCACGTCGTCCTCACCCTCGGCCACGGGTACGCGGCCGCGGGGCTCGCAGGCGCCGCGGCGACGGTCGGCATGGCCATCGGGGCACCGTTGCTCGGACGGCTCGTCGACCGGCGCGGCCTGCGCACGATGCTCGTGCTCACGCTGAGCGCCCAGGCCGTGTTCTGGAGCGCGGCCCCGTTCCTCTCCTACCCGGCGCTGCTGGCCGGCGCCCTGCTCGGTGGCCTGCTCGGGGTTCCCGTCTACTCCATCACACGCCAGTCGATCGGGGCGATGGTCCCGCAGGCGCGCCGACGCCCGGCGTTCGCGCTCGACTCCATGTCGGTCGAGATGTCCTACATGGTCGGACCCGCCGTCGGCACCCTGCTCGCCCTCCAGGCATCGACCACGACCGCGATGTGGACGGTCGGGGCCGGATGGCTGGTGGCGGGCGGAGCCCTGATGCTGCTCAACCCACCCACCCGAGCCCCGCAGGACGCGGCCGGCGCACCCCCGCCGCCGGTGCGGCAGTGGCTCGACCGGCGCCTGCTCGCCGCGCTGCTGGCCACCACGGCCGCGGTGATGGTGGTCTTCGGCACCGAGCTCTCGATGATCGCCGGGCTCGAACGCAGCGGGCAGGCCGCCTGGATCCCGCTGGTCAACGCCGTCTGGTGCCTGGCCTCGCTCGTCGGCGGTTTCCTCTACGGGGCGGCACGGCGCTCCCGCCCGTTGCCGATGCTGGTCGCATGCCTCGGCGTCGCCACCCTGCCGGTGGCGCTGGCCGGGCCGTGGTGGTCCTGGGCCCTCCTGCTCGTGCCTGCCGGCCTGCTGATGGCCCCCTCCGTGGCCGCGAGCTCCGAGACCGTCAGCGCGCTCGCACCCGAGCACGTCCGCGGGCTCGTCACCGGGCTGCACGGCTCGGCCATCACGCTCGGCGCCGCGATCGCCACGCCGCTCGCCGGCCTCGTCGTGGATCGCGCCTCGCCGGCCACGGCGGTCGTCGTCCTGGGGACCACGGGGCTGGCCGTCGCGCTGCTCGTGGCCCTGCTCTCCCGGGCCCGAACCTGAGCCGCACGCCCACCGTGCGCGAGCCGTCACACACGTTCCTCAGCCTGCTCTCAATCGACCTGGGGCAGACTTCCCTGCGATGACCGCACCGCCGGATCGCCTCTCCCCCGCCGCCTCGCCGCCCCCGCCGCCGCGGGGTCGCCGGCGTCGCCGTGGGGTCGCCCGCTACCTCGTGGCGGTCGTGTTCTCGCTGGTCGTCGCCGTGCCGGCGGTGCCGGACCTGCTGTTCGGGCTCGACCGGCGCAGCCCTTTCGTGCAGCTCGTGTCCTTCCGGCCGTGGATCCTGTGCGGGGTGGCGGCGCTGCTCGTGCTGCTGCTCGTGGTGATGGTCTTCGAACGGCGGGTGCTGCCGTTCGTGGCGGGCGTGCTCGCCGTGCTGCTGGTCGGCGCGGGGATGCTGCTGCCGCGCGTCCTGCCGGACCCGGTGCCCACGGGCGGCACCCCCCTGAAGGTGATGGCGTTCAACACCTTCGAGGGCGACGCCGACGCCGCCGCGGTGGCGCAGCTGATCGAGGCGGACCGGCCGGACGCGGTGGCGCTCGTCGAGGCAGGTAACGACTTCGCCGACCAGATCGCCCCCCTGGTGGAGCCCCTGGGCTACGAACTGCACTCCACCGACTCCCGCCGCGACGTCCAAGGTGTCACGGCCGTCGTGTCGCAACGCCTCGGCGACGTCGACGTGCGGATCGGCGAGGAGACCTCCTCCTTCCCCTACGTCGAGGTCACCGGGGGTGCGCTCGGCGAGCTGCGCTTCGTCGCCTTCCACTCGGTGGCGCCGGTGCCCGGCTCCGTGCCCGAGTGGAACGCCGATCTGGCGCTGCTGTCCCAGTGGTGCTCCGGGCCCACGCCCGCGGTGGTGGCGGGTGACTTCAACGCCACCCTCGACCACTCGGCGCTGCGGGCGAGCACGTCCGGTTGCGGCGACGCGGCCGACCAACGCGGCGCCGGGCTCGTCCCGACCTGGGGCCCGAGCCCCCGGTTCCGCATCCTGGGCCCGCAGATCGACCACGTGTTCGCCACGGGAGGCATCGCCGCCGAGTCGTTCGACGTGCACGACGTCGCCGGCAGCGACCACCGCGCCGTCGTCACCACGCTGCGGCTGCCCGGCTGAGGTCGTCCTGCAGGCAGAGCGTCGGCTGTAGCATCGGAACTTCCCGATTCACCGGTTCCGCCTCCACGTCCCTCGAGGGCACATGACGACGCACGCCGCGCCCGCGGCCGACGACACCGGCCAGTTGGTCGAGGTCTTCAAGGCCCTCGCCAACCCCGTCCGGCTCCAGGTCCTGCAGTGGCTGCGCGAACCGGAGCTGCACTTCCCGGAGGAGTCGGCCATCACCGACCCGTACCGGATCGGCGTGTGCGTGAGCCACATCCAGGCCAAGGCCGGGCTCGCGCAGTCCACCGTCTCCGCCTACATGGCCGCGCTGCAGCGCGCCGGGCTGGTCCGCTCCACCCGCATCGGGAAGTGGACGCACTACCGGCGCGACGAGGAGCGCATCGCCCAGCTCGTCGTTGCGCTCGGACGCGCGCTCTAGCCACAGCTCGACCGGTGATCCCACAGCGTCTCGACACGTTGACACAGATCGTAATTCTGCGATACTTCGATCTATCGCGGCCGCGAGGGCCGCCGTGGCGCGAGGGGAAGACGTGGGCGCGATCGACGGGATGGATCTGGGGCGCTTCGGGATCTGGACGTTCGACTTCGAGGGCAGGCCTGCGGGGGCGGTGCGCGATTCGGTCCAGGAGCTCGAGGAGCTCGGGTGGAGGGCGATCTGGATCCCGGAGCTGCACGGACGGGAGGCGTTGACGCACGCCGCGTACCTCCTGTCCTGCACGCAACGCATCAGCGTGGTGAACGGCATCGCGCAGATCTGGGCCCGGGAGCCCCGGTGGACCCACGGCGCCGCGGCCCTGCTGGCCGACGCCTACCCGGACCGGCACGTGCTCGGCCTCGGCGTCGGCGGCGCGCGTCCGGGCATCAAGCCGTTGCAGGCGATGCACGAATACCTCGACAGCCTGGACGACGCCCTGGCCACGACGACGAGCGTCGATCCCGCGCCGCAGGCACCGATACGCCGCCTGCTTGCGGCCTACGGCCCGAAGATGCTCGCGATGGCCCGGGACCGGGCGAGCGGCGCGCACACCTACCACGTCACGCATGCCCACACGGCGCAGGCGCGGGAGGTACTGGGCGCGCACCCTTTCCTCGGCGTCGAGCACGCGGTGCTCTTCGAGAGCGACCCGAGCCGGGCCCGTGAGATCGCACGCGAGCACCTGCACCCGTACTTCACCCAGACGTACAACATCGCGAAGTTCCTGCGGCTGGGCTACACGGACGCGGACATCGACGGTGGCCGCGGCAGCGACCGGCTCGTCGACGACCTGGTGTTCTGGGGTGACCTCGACACCATCGTCGGCAAGCTGCACCAGCACCTCGACGCCGGCGCCGACCACGTCGGCATCCAGGTCATCGGAGTCGAACCCGGCGAAACGGCGATGCCCCGGTGGCGCCGGCTGGCTGAGGCGCTGTCCCCGACGACGAACGGCACTCCCGTCGGCACCTAGCCGACGAAAGTGCCGTTCGTCAGGGATCAGCGGTTGTTCGCGACCGTCTCCGCGATCTCGTAGGTGTTCAGGGCCGCGCCCTTGCGCAGGTTGTCGCCGCACACGAACAGCTCGAGGGTGTTCGGGAAGTCCAGCGCCTGCCGGATCCGGCCCACCCAGGTGGGGTCGCCGCCCACTGCGGCGGCGGGGGTGGGCCACTCGCCGGCCGCGGGGTCGTCGCGCAGCACGATCGAGGGCTGCTCCGCGAGCACCTTGCGGGCCGCCTCCACCGACACCTCACGCGAGAACGTGGCGTGCACCGAGAGGGAGTGCGTGGTGACCACCGGGACGCGCACGCAGGTGGCCGAGACCTTCAGGTCCGGGATCCCGAGGATCTTGCGGGCCTCGTTGCGGACCTTGAGCTCCTCCGAGGACCACCCGTCGTCCTTGAGCGACCCCGCCCACGGCACCACGTTCAGCGCGAGCGGCGCCGGGAACGGCGAGGCGGCCGGGTCGAGCCCGGCGGCCTCCAGCGCCTCGGCGACGTCACCGCCGCGCACCCCGACATCCCGGCCCGACACCGCGGCGAGCTCGGCGTAGAGCCGGTCGATGCCGCCCTGCCCCGCCCCCGACGCGGCCTGGTAGGACGCCACGACCAGCGCCTCCAACCCGAACTCGCGGTGCAGGGCGCCCATCGCGGCCATCATCGACAGCGTGGTGCAGTTGGGGTTGGAGACGATCCCCTTCGGGCGCTCGGCGGCCTTCTCGGCGTTCACCTCCGGCACCACCAGCGGCACCTCGGGATCCATCCGGAACGCACCCGAGTTGTCGACGGCGACCGCGCCGCGCTCCACCGCGATCGGCGCCCACTGCGCGCTGACCTCGTCGGGCACGTCGAACAGCGCCACGTCGACACCGTCGAAGACCTCCGGTGCGAGCGCCTGCACGGTGACATCCGCGCCGCGCACCCGCAGCACCTTGCCGGCCGAGCGGGGGGACGCGACGAGCCGGATCTCCGACCACGGCACGTCCGGCCGCCCGTCGATGATCCCGATCATCGTGGAGCCCACGGCACCCGTGGCACCGACGATCGCGAGCACCGGGCCGCGCTCGTGGCGGCCCAGCTCGTGACGGCCGTGCTGCTCATGTGCGAAGTCGTCCGACATCCCGCTCACCGTCCCGTTCCCGCGTGCACCACGGCCTGCTCGTCGCCGCCGAGATCGAACGCGGCGTGCAGCGCGCTCACCGCCGTGTCGAGCTCCTCGGGGCGGCACACCACGGAGATCCGGATCTCCGAGGTGTTCATGGTCTCGATGTTGATCCCGGCGTTGGAGAGCGCCTCGCAGAAGGTGGCGGTGACGCCCGGGTGGGAGCGCATGCCGGCACCGACCAGCGAGACCTTCCCGACCTCCTCGTCGTGCAGCACCTCGCCGAAACCGATCTCCGGCTGCGCCGCCGTGAGGGCGGCGACCGCACGGGGGCCGTCGCTGCGCGGGAGCGTGAAGGTGATGTCCGTGCGGTTCGCGGAGGTGCGACCCACGTTCTGCAGGACCATGTCGATGTTGATCTCGGCGTCCGCGACCGTGCGGAAGATGCGAGCCGCCATCCCGGGGGTGTCCGGCACGTCGGTGATCGTGATCTTGGCCTCGGACCGGTCGTGCGCGACCCCGGTGAGGATGGCCTTTTCCACGGGAATCTCCTCGATCGAGCCGGTGACGAGCGATCCCGGCCTGTCGTTGTACGAGCTGCGCACCCGCAGCGGGACGTTGTAGCGCCGCGCGTACTCGACGGCGCGCAGATGCAGGATCTTGGCGCCGCAGGCGGCCATCTCCAGCATCTCCTCGTAGGTGATCGTCTCGCGGCGCTGCGCGTCCGGCACGATCCGCGGGTCGGCCGTGTAGATGCCGTCCACGTCGGAGTAGATCTCGCAGACGTCGGCCTCCAGCGCGGCGGCCAGCGCCACCGCCGTGGTGTCCGAGCCCCCGCGGCCGAGCGTGGTGACGTCCTTGGAATCCTGGCTCATGCCCTGGAACCCGGCGACGAGCACGATCGAGCCCTCGTCGAGCGCGTCACGCAGCCGCTGCGGGTTGACCTGGACGATCCGCGCGTCGCCGTGCTTGGACGTGGTGATCATCCCGGCCTGCGAGCCGGTGAACGAGCGGGCCTGCGCGCCCAGGGAGTGGATGGCCATCGCCACGAGCGCGTTGGACATGCGCTCACCCGCGGTGAGCAGCATGTCCAACTCACGGGGCGGCGGAGCCGGGGACACCTGGTCGGCGAGCTCGAGCAGCTCGTCGGTGGTGTCACCCATCGCCGAGCACACGACGACGACGTCGTTGCCCTCTTTGTGCGTACGGACGATCCGTTCGGCGACCTTCTTGATCCGGTCAGCGTCCTGGACGGATGATCCGCCGTACTTCTGCACGACGAGGGCCACCGCCGACCTCCTGTCCTGGCCGCGCGGAACGTGCCGCGCAACCTCACGGGCTCATCACTCGGTGGCTCGCACGCCGGCGACGTGCACCACCGGGTGCTGGTCGGAAAACCACCCTACCGGTCGGAGACACCCTCGCCGACCGGAATGGCCCAGGCCACAAGCGGCGTGGCGGGATCCATCCACAGGCCCGACTGCCGCCGTGGTCCCCGGAACCGCCGCGTGAGCTGCACGGATGCCGCTGCCGTTCCGGCGCCTCCCGGTGCGGGCATCGCGAGCGGGCGATTCCGTCACCGGTCCGGCATACGCTGCGCACATGGGCCGATCGGCGGGGCTGGGTGTGTGGCTCGCCACGTTCACCGCCGGGGAGCTGGCGGCGGTGATGCGGGCCCGTCCCGACGTGCTGCGCCATCCCCTACCCGCGGACCTCGGGTCGCTCGCCGAACGGCTCTGCACCCAACAGTCGATCAACCAGGCACAGCTGCTGCTGGACCGGCCCGCGCTGCAGGTCGCCGAGGCGCTGCTCGCGCTCGGTGGATGCGCCTCGCGAGAGGAGCTGCTGCACCTGCTGGGCGTCGGCCACGAGGCCGCCGTGGCGCGCGCCGAGGCGGCGCTGGAGGAGCTGCGCGCCCTGGCGCTCGTGTGGCCTGCGCACGACCGGCTGCGGCTGGTGGGTGGCTGGAGCGCGGTCAGCCGCGATCCGCTCGGCCTCGGCCGGCCCGCCCGGGAGCTCCTCGCACTGCTCACGCCGGAGCAGCTCGCCCGCATCGGCGCCGGCCTCGGGCTCGATGGCCAGGAGCACGGTGGCCAGGCGCACGGTGGTCGGGAACGTGGCGGTCGGGAACGGAGGGGCCCGTCGCTCGAGGCCGTCGCCGCAGCGGTCACCGACCCGGCCACGGTGCAGGCCCGGCTGGCGCGCGCCGACACGCGGGTCGCGGAGGCCGTGCACCGGATCGCCTGGCACGGGCCCCGCACGTCGGGCAGCGAGTTCCCCGCCCCCGGCGAGCCGGTGGGCGAGCAGGTCGGCCGCCTGCTGGCGGTGCAGGGCTGGGTCGTGCCCACGGAATGGGGCATCGCCGAGATGCCGCGGGAGGTCGCGCTCGCCGTGCGCGGGCCGGAGTACCGCGCGCCGTTCGACCTGCACCTGCCCCGGGTCGCCACCGCCCCCGTCGACCCCGAACAGGTACGGGGCGCGGGCGAGCGGGCCGCGCTCGCCGCGCTGGAGTCGGTCCGGAGGCTCGTCTCGCTGCTCGACCACACGCCGCTCACCACCGTGCAAGGAGGCGGTGTCGGCGTCCGCGAGCTGCGGCGGGCGGCGAAACAGCTGGCCACCGACATCACCGGGGCGCGGCTCTGGCTGGAGACCGCCGCGGCCGCCGGCCTGGTGGCGCTCGCGCGCGAGTCGCGGTCCCCCGAGCCGGCGGCGGGGCTGCGGCGGGGATTCAGCACGCCGGTCGGCAAGGCGCTGGCCACCGCCACCGCCGACGAGTGGCTCGAGGCCGATCCTGCTGACGCCTTCGCCCAGCTCCTGCTCGCCTGGTGGAGCCTGCCCCTCGTCCCGAGCCTGCGGGTCGACGAGTCCGGCAGGCCCGCGGCGGCGCTCGTGCGCGCGTTCGGCCACCCGGAGCATCCCCGGATGCGCGACCGCACGCTGCGCGCCCTCGACGCCCTCGACCACCAGCACGGCGCCCACCAGCACGGCATCATCGCGCCCGAGGCGTTGCTCGAGTGGCTGGCCCACTCGGCGCCGATCGAGCACGGCAGCCAGGACGACGCCGCACGGTTGCGCGCCACGATGGCCGAGGCCGAGCTGCTCGGCCTCGTCGCCACGGGCGCGCTCACCCCACTCGGACGCCACCTGCTCGCGGCCGTGCGCACCGACGAACCGCGCGCCGCCCTGCGCGCCGCGCTTTCCGGCACGCTCCCGCCGCCCCACCGCACGGCCACCTTCCTGCCCGACCTCACCGCGCTGGTCGCCGGAACGGCCGAGCCCTCGCTGGTCCGGCTGCTCGACGCCGCCGCCGACGCCGAGAGCCGCGACACGGCCTCGGTCTGGCGGTTCACCGCTCAGAGCGTGCGCAGGGCCCTCGACCACGGGCACAGCGCCGACGCACTGCTCGCCGAGCTCACCGAGGCCGCCGAGAACCCGCTCCCGCAACCGCTCGAGTACCTCGTGCGCGACGTCGCCCGCCGACACGGACGCGTCCAGGTCCACACCATCACCACGTGCATCCTGGTGGCCGACGCCGGGCTGGGCGCGGAGCTGGCCGCCGAGCGCGCGCTCGCGCCGCTGCGGCTACGCCGCTTGGCCGACACCGTGCTCGCCTGCGCGCTGCCCGCCGAGGAGGTCGTGGCCGCGCTCCGGTCCGCCGGTCACGCACCCGTGGAGCACGACGTCGACGGCGCGCTGGTCGTGCCGCGGCGCGCCGCACGCCGCGCGGCCGCCCCGGCACCGTCCGCAGGCGAGCGCGGACCGGGGATCGATATCACCGCGCTCGCCGAGCGGTTGAGCGGCGGCTGAGGCGCCCCGGGCACGTGCTCAGGGGACGCGGCGCACCAGGCGGACCACCACTGTGGTGATCGCGAACCAGATCAGGGCCGCCGTGCCGTAGTTCAGCACGACCCCGAGGCGCGGATCCTCGGGCAGGAACAGATCGCTCAGACCCAGGTTGAACGTGTCAGCCGCATCGCGGATCAGCTGCGTCAGACCGTTCTCAGGGTTCGCGCCGAGCAGCGTGAGCACGATGTGCACCACGAGCACGGTCACGATGAGCATGCCGACGATCCGCAGGACGTTGCCGAGGGCGTCGATCCCTCGTCGCGCCGTGCTCCCCACCGCCACTGGAGACCTCCCGGAGCTCGTTGGCCGCCATGCTCCCACGGGAGGTCCCACCCCGCGCTACTGGCCGGTACCACCCGATCGGGTGACACCTGGAACGGGGGCCGGTCACTGATCGGTCAGGGTGGGGTTGCGGGCTGCCCCCGTCCCGGGGTTAGTCTCAGGGACGTGGCACAGCTGCTCCTTGGTCGCCGCGGCGGGGTCTGACCGACCGGCCCCTCGTCGCGGGTCGAGGCGTGCGCCGGTCTTCCCACCGATCGGCATAGGAGCACACCTGATGACCACTTCTCCCGACGCGTACACCTCGTCCTCGGCCAGCGTGCTGCGCACTCCGGACCTGCCGGCGCCCGCCGGGCAGGCGCCGTGGAACCCCCAGCGCGGTTCGCATCTGCCCGTACACCGCTACCGGCCGTTCCACGAGATGGTGGAGCCGGTATCCCTGCCCGACCGGACGTGGCCGGACACGAGGATCACGAAGGCCCCGCTGTGGTGCGCGGTCGACCTGCGCGACGGCAACCAGGCGCTGATCGACCCGATGAGCCCGGCACGCAAGCACCGCATGTTCGAGCTGCTGGTCCGGATGGGCTACAAGGAGATCGAGGTCGGCTTCCCTGCCGCCAGCCAGACCGACTTCGACTTCGTCCGCGAGATCATCGAGCAGGACCTCATCCCGGACGACGTCACGATCCAGGTGCTGACGCAGGCCCGCCCCGAGCTCATCGAGCGCACGTACGAGGCGTGCGAGGGCGCGGCCCGCGCGATCGTCCACCTCTACAACTCCACCTCGGTGCTGCAGCGCCGGGTCGTCTTCCGGTCCGACCGCACGGGGATCTCGAAGATCGCCACCGACGGCGCGGAGGAGGTGCTGCGGTGGGCCGAGAAGTACCCGTCGACCGACTGGCGCTTCGAGTACTCCCCCGAGTCCTACACGGGCACGGAGCTGCAGTACGCGGTGGACGTGTGCAACGCCGTGAGCGCGATCTGGCAGCCCACGCCCGAGTCCCCGATGATCGTCAACCTGCCGGCGACCGTCGAGATGGCCACGCCGAACGTGTACGCCGACTCCATCGAGTGGATGCACCGCCACCTGGACCGCCGCGACGGCGTGGTGCTCTCCCTGCACCCGCACAACGACCGCGGCACCGGCGTGGCCGCCGCCGAGCTGGGCTACCAGGCCGGTGCCGACCGGATCGAGGGCTGCCTGTTCGGCAACGGCGAGCGCACGGGCAACGTCGACCTGGTGACCCTGGGGATGAACCTGTTCACCCAGGGCATCGACCCCCAGATCGACTTCTCCGACATCGACGAGATCCGGCGCACCGTCGAGTACTGCAACCAGCTGCCGGTGCACGAACGGCACCCGTGGGGCGGCGACCTGGTCTACACCGCGTTCTCCGGCAGCCACCAGGACGCGATCAACAAGGGCTTCCAGTCGATGCAGTCCGATGCCGCCGAGGCGGGTGTCGAGGTCGACGACTTCCGCTGGGAGGTGCCCTACCTGCCGGTGGACCCGAAGGACATCGGGCGCAGCTACGAGGCCGTGATCCGGGTGAACTCGCAGTCCGGCAAGGGCGGCGTGGCATACGTGATGAAGGCCGAGCACCAGCTGGACCTGCCGCGGCGGCTGCAGATGGAGTTCTCGCGGGTGGTCCAGGAGTTCACCGACTCCGAAGGTGGCGAGGTGTCGCCGAAGGCGATGCGCGACGCCTTCGAGTCCGAGTACCTCGACCGGGTCACGCCGCTCAAGCTGATCCGCCACCGCGTGACCAGCGACGGTGAGGGCACCGACGAGATCGTCGCCACCGTCCGCGTCGAGAACGACCTGCACGAGATCAGCGGCAGCGGCAACGGGCCGATCGCGGCGTTCGTGGACGCGCTCGCCGGCATCGGCTTCGACGTACGGGTGCTCGACTACCACGAGCACGCGATGTCGGCCGGTGACGACGCCCGCGCCGCCGCCTACGTGGAGTGCGCGGTGGAGGACAACGTCCTGTGGGGCGTCGGCGTCGACAGCTCGATCGTGAGCGCCTCGCTGAAGGCCGTCGTGTCGGCCGTCAACCGCGCGCTGCGCTGACGCGCCCGTGAGTGGATACGAGTGAGCACTCGTATCCACTCACGGCGGGGTGGTCAGCGGCCGAGGATCTCGGTGACGGAGCCGGGGTGTTCGGGGGCGATCCCGCCGGCCAGCACGTCGTCGGCCGCCGCAGGCTCCACGCGGTGCGGCTGCAGCTCGCCACTGCGGATCTGCTCGGCCCAATGGCACGCCACCCGGTGTCCGCGCGGCGCACCCCTGATCACCCGCAGCTCGGGGCGCTCCGTGTCGCAGCGGGACGGCTGGCGCCAGGGGC
The DNA here is from genome assembly GCF_002262885.1 of Pseudonocardia sp. MH-G8. Taxonomy (GTDB): domain Bacteria; phylum Actinomycetota; class Actinomycetes; order Mycobacteriales; family Pseudonocardiaceae; genus Pseudonocardia. The sequence goes on from NZ_NKYF01000003.1 coordinate 78,093, forward strand.
AGCGGGTATGGAAGCGGCACCCCGCAGGCGGCGCCGCCGGCGACGGGAGGTCACCGGTGAGCAGGATGCGCTCGCGGCGGTCCTCCAGCTCCGGGTCCGGCATCGGGATCGCCGACAGCAACGCCTTCGTGTACGGGTGTTGCGGATCGTCGTAGAGCGCCTGCGACGGCGCCTCCTCGACGATGCCGCCGAGGTACATCACGCCGATCCGATCGCTGACGTGCCGGACGACGGCCAGGTCGTGGGCGATCACGAGGTAGGTCAGCCCGAGGTCGCGCTGCAGCCTGCCGAGCAGGTTGAGCACCTGGGCCTGCACCGACACGTCCAGTGCCGACACCGGCTCGTCGGCCACGATCAGGTCCGGCTCCACGGACAGGGCGCGGGCGATGCCGATGCGCTGGCGCTGGCCGCCGGAGAACTCGTGCGGGTAGCGGCGCAGCGACGCGGCCGGCAGCCCGACGGAGTCGACCAGCTCGCGCAGGCGCGTGCCGTCCGCCTCCGCGCCGTGGGAGAGCCCGTGCGCGCGCATCCCCTCACGCAACAACGACTCCACGGACTGGCGCGGGTCGAGGCTCGACATCGGGTCCTGGAACACCATCTGGAAGCGGCGGCGCATGGTCCGCAACCGCTCACCGGTCAGCTGCGCGACGTCGACCCCGTCGAACGAGACCTGGCCGGCGGTCGGGTCGACGAGACGCAGGATCGCCCGGCCGAGGGTGGTCTTGCCGCAGCCGGACTCGCCGACCAACCCGTAGGTCTCCCCTCGCTCGATCTGCAGGGACACCCCGTCCACCGCGTAGACGTGTCCCACCGTGCGGTCCAGGATCATTCCGCGCTTGATCGGGAAGTGCACCGCGAGGTCGCGCACGTCCAGCAGGGGCGCGTTCACCGACCCGGTCGCCGGCCCGGTCGCCGACCCGGGAATCGAATCAGACATCTGCCGTCACTCCGCACTCGCCGGAACCGGGTTGTGGCACCGCAGCAGCCGCCCGCCGGTCGTCTCGCCCAGCGGCGTGACCTCCGCGCAGGTGTCGAGCGCGCGCGGGCACCGGGGCGCGAACGCGCAGGCGTGCTCCCACGGCAGGTTGTCGACCACGGAACCGCGGATCGCCTCGAGCTCCTCGCCCTGCGGGGCGTCCAGGCGCGGGATGGAGCGCAGGAGCCCGTGGGTGTACGGGTGGCGCGGGGTGCTGAACAGTCGGTGCCGCTGCGCGCGCTCCACGATGCGGCCCGCGTAGAGCACGTTGACCGTCTCGCACAGCCCGGCGACCACGCCGAGGTCGTGCGTGATCATGATCAGTGCCGCGCCGGTCTCGCGCACCAGCTCGCGCAGCAGCTCGAGGATCTGCGCCTGGATCGTGACGTCCAGCGCGGTGGTCGGCTCGTCCGCGATGAGCAGCCGCGGGCTGCACGCCAGCGCGATCGCGATCAGCGCGCGCTGCCGCATGCCGCCGGAGAGCTGGTGCGGGTAGGAGTCGAGCCGCCGGCGCGGATCCGGGATGCCCACCCGGTCCAGCAACTCGACGGCCGCCTTCCGCGCCGCCTCCTTGTTCATCCCGCGGTGGCGCCGGAGCACCTCGGTGACCTGCAGGCCGATCGGGATCACCGGGTTGAGCGAGGTCAGCGGGTCCTGGAACACCATCGACATGTCCCGCCCGCGACGCTCCCGCATCTGCGAGGAGGGCAACGTGAGCAGGTCGGTGCCGTCCATCATGACGCTGCCGCTGACCCGCACACCCCGCTCCGGGAGCAGCCGCATGATGGCCATCGACGTCACCGACTTGCCGCAGCCGGACTCGCCGACCAGGCCCACGACCTGGCCGGGCGCGACGTCGAAGCTCACACCGTCGACGGCCACGGTCTCCGGCTCACCCTTGCGTGGGAACGAGACCCGCAGGTCCCGCACCGAGAGCAGCGGCTCGGCGCCGACGCGGGCGCCGTCGGTGCGCGTCTCTCCTGCCGCGGTCGTCATCGGCGCCCCTTCGGGTCGATGGCCTCACGCAGCGACTCGCCGAGCAGCGTGAAGCCGAGAGCGACCAGGATGATCGCGATCGCCGGGTAGAACGCGAGCGCCGGGCGCACGTCGAGGTAGGTCTGGGCCTGCGCCAGCATGAGCCCCCATTCCGCGCGGCCGGGGTCGGCGTCGCCGAGCCCGAGGAACGACAGCGCCGCCGCGTCCAGGATCGCGGTGGCCAGGGTCAGCGTGGCCTGCACGATCACCGGTCCGATCGCGTTCGGCAACATGTGCCGCAGCACCACGGCGGGCCGCTTGACGCCCAGCGCCGTGGCCGCCACCACGTGGTCGCTGTGGCGCTGCGACAGCATCGAGCCGCGCAGCAGGCGCGCGAAGATCGGCACGCTCACGATCGAGACCGCGATGATCACACTGGTCTGCGACGGGCTCGCGGCGAGCGCCGCCACGGAGATCGCCAGCAGCAGGCTCGGGATCGCCAGCAGCACATCGGTGACGCGCATCAGCACCGTGTCGACCCACCCACCGAGCGCGCCCGCGATCGTGCCGATGACGAGGCCGACGGCGAGCCCGATGAGCGTGGCCAGCACGCCGACGAGCAGGGTCTGCTGCGATGCGAGGAGCATCCGGGAGAAGAAGTCGCGCCCGAGCTGGTCGCTGCCCAGCGGGAAACCCTCCTGCGGGCCCGGGATCTGCCCCGGGCGCAGGTTCTCCTGCAACTGCGGGAAGGCCTCGGTGGCGCTGTGCGGGGCGATCAGCGGCGCGAGCGCGGCGACCACGACGAACAGACCGATGATGATGCCGCCCGCGATCGCGGCGGGCTCACGGCGCAGGCGCCGCAACGCCTCGGCACCCAGGCTCCGACCGCCTGCGATGTCGTCGATACGCGAGCGGCGTCGCTCCAGCCATGTGGTCGTCACAGGCGCACCCGGGGATCGATGATCGCGTAGGAAAGATCTACGAGCAGGTTCACCAGCACGTAGATCAGCGCTCCGAGCATCAGCACGGCCTGCAGCCGGGGGTAGTCCCGCAGGGTGATCGCGTCGGCGAGCAGCGTGCCGACGCCACCCCACACGAACACCCGCTCGGTGAGCACCGCACCTGCGAGCAGCAGCCCGGTCTGGAGGCCGATGGTGGTGGACACCGGCAGCAGCGCGTTGCGCAGGACGTGCCGGCCGCGGACGGTGCCCGGCGCGAGCCCCTTCGAGTTCGCCGTGCGGACGAAGTCGGAGCCGAGCACGTCGAGCACCGACGCGCGGGTGATCCGGACGATCACCGCGAGCGGGATCGTGGCCAGCGTGATCGCGGGCAGGACGAGGTGGCGCAGTGCGTCGAGGCTCGCGTCGAACTCGCGGGTGAGGAGCCCGTCGAGCACCGCGAACCCGGTGACGCTGGTGGCGTCGACCGCCACCGACTGCCGACCCGACGGCGGGAACAGGCCGAGGTCGACCGCGAACACGTCCTTCAGCACGTAGCCGAGGAAGAACACCGGCACGGCGACGCCGACGAGCGTGCCGATCACCGTGATGATATCGAGCGGCCGGCCGCGGTAGTTCGCGGCGAGGTAGCCGAGCGGGATGCCCAGCACCACCGCGATCAGCAGAGCGACCACGGACAGCTCGATCGTGGCCGGCAGGGCCCTGGCGATCTCGGTGAGCACCGGCTGGCCGGTGATCGTCGAGGTGCCGAAATCACCCGTGGCCGCACGGCCCAGGAACAAGCCGTACTGCACCCAGACCGGCTGGTCGAGGCCCAGCACCCGGTTCAGCTCCGCGATCCCCTCGGGCGTGGCGCGGTCACCGAGGAACGCCGACGCGGGCCCGCCCGGCAGGCTGCGCAACCAGGCGAAGACGAGCACCGACAGCAGCAGGAGCGTCGGGATCACCTGGAGCAGGCGCCGCAGCACGAAGCGCAGCATCGTCCCCCCTCCGATAAGTACGAACGCCGAGAGTGGCACCGCCCCGTGGGGCGGTGCCACTCGGAGTCCCCCTCAGTCGACGCTGACCGTGAGGAACCGCTCATCGGTGAGGGGCGACGGGATCAGCCCTTCGACGCCGTCCCTCACCACGATCGCGGGCGGGGAGTGGGAGAGCGGCACACCGGGCAGCTGCTCCATGATCACGCGGTTCACCTGCTCGTAGGCGGCGGCGTGGGCCGCCGGGTCCACGGTGGCGTCGGCATCCACGATGCCCTGGATGATCGACGCGTCCTCGGGGAGCGTGAGCCCGAACTCGGGGCCGGGGGTGCCGAAGAAGCTCTCCAGGAAGTTGCCGGCGTCGTTGTAGTCACCGGTCCACCCGAGCAGGTGCAGGTCGTGGACACCACTGACCTGCACGGAGTCGAGGTAACCACCGTTCCACGGCTGCGCGACCGGGTTGACCGTGATCCCCACCTGCCGCAGGTTCTCGGCGACTGCGGTGAAGATGTTGGTCGGGTTGGGCATGTAGGGCCGCGTGACCTCGGTCGGGTAGTAGAAGTTGACCGTCAGGTTCGACGCGCCCGCCTCGGCGAGCAGCGCCCGCGCCCGCTCCGGGTCGTACGGGATCGGCTGCAGCTCGGCGTTGTACCCGTCCACTGTGTCGGGCATGAACTGCGAGGCGACGCTCGCGCCCTCCGGCATCTGGTTGCGCACCAGCGACTCCCGGTCGACGGCGTGCGCGATGGCCTGCCGCACCCGCACGTCGGCGAGCGCCGGGTTGTTGGCCTGGTTGATGCCGAGGTAGAGGATGTTGAACGGCGGCCGGACGAGAACGTTGAAGCCGGCGTCCTCCAGCGACTGCCAGTCGGCGGGCGAGGGGTAGTCGTAGCCGTCGATCGTGCCCGCCTGCAGCTCCTGGCGCCGCGCGTTCTCGTCGGCGATGACGCGGAAGATGAGCCGCTCGAGCTTGGCGGGCTCGCCCCAGTACTCGTCGTTGCGCACCAGCGTGATCGTGCCGTTCGCGCGGTCGTAGCTCTCGAAGCGGAACGGGCCGGTGCCGGTGGGGTGCTCGGTGGCGTACGGGCTGTAGGTGAACGCCTCGCCGCTCTGCTCGATCTGATCGGCGTTGTACTGCTGCAGCGCGGTGGGGCTGGAGATCGACAGCGACGTGAGGCCGAAGGCAGCGGGGAACGCGCCCTTCGCCCGGTTCAGCCGGACGACGGCCGTGGTCGGGCTCGGGGCCTCACAGGAGTTGTAGACGGGGTCCTGGCCGCCCGCGAGGTTGTTGGCGTAGCCGCCGAACGTCTCGGTGTAGTAGATGGCCTGGCTCTGCGCTGCCGCGTTGGGCAGGTTGTACCAGCGGTTGAAGTTGAAGCAGACCGCCTCGGCGTTGAACGGGGTGCCGTCGTGGAACGTCACGCCCTCGCGGAGGGTGAACGTCCACTCCGTGCCCTCGGGGTTGGACGCCCACTCGGTGGCCAGGCCGGGCTCGAGGTCCGAGGTGCCCTGCTTGTAGGTGATCAGCGTGTCGTACATCTGGCGCGCCGGCCGGAAGGTCTCACCGTCCTGCGCGAACAGCGGGTCGAAGTTGTCCGGCGCACCCGGGGCCCCGAACACCATCGTGCCGCCGGCGGCGGCCTCGCCTCCCCCGTCTGCTCCCGGGTCGCGCTCGGACTCTGCGCACGCTGCAAGGGTGACGGCGAGCACTCCGGCCGCGCAGACGGCCGAGAGCCGTCGGACAGCTGATCTCATGCGGGTAACACCTCTTCGTAGGAGACCCGCAGAACCTAGTGCGGGCGCGGCGTACACCGGAAGTTCATGAAGTCACGGTTCCGCTACGGCAGCTAACGATCAGGTGACGCCAGGCGTCGATCAGGCAGGATCGAACTCACCGTTCTTCACCCCGGCCACGAACGCCACCCACTCCTCCCCGGTGAACACCAGGCTCCCCGCGGTGGCCGACCGGCTGTGGCGCACCACGACCGAGCTGTCCTCGAGCCGGGCCACCTCGACGCAGTTCTCACCGCCGGAGAACGAACTGATCCGGAAACGCGGCCCGGCTCCCCGTGCTGACTCCTCCACGCTCTCCCCCTCCGGAGCACCTGGGGCACGGAGTGTAGACGGTTGAGCGCGCAGCATCACCCGAACGAGCGGCCCGCGGCACCGTCGGAACCGGCCCGGACCCCGTGGCGTCAGGTCGGGAGCAGCTCCGCGGCACGCTCCACGATCGCGACGGACCCGGCTCGGTCCGGGCAGGCCTCGATGAGCGCGGCGAACGTCTCCGCGTACCGCCGCACCTGCTCCTCCGCCTCCAGGTAGGTGGCGCCGTCGCGACCTTCGAGGTAGACCACGTCCTGGTCCTGCTCCTCGGCGAACCGCAGCACCGCGAACGGCCCGCCGAGGACCCCGGCGTGCACGAGGTCCAGCGGCGCGACCCGGAAATCCACCTCGGACAGCCCGTCGCGCAGCTGGCCGACGAGGTGCTCGAGCTGCTTGCGCATCACGGCCGGGCCACCAATGGGCCGCCGCAGGGCCTGCTCGGCGATCACCACGGCGAACCGCAGCCGGCCCTTTCCGGGGCGCCGCAGCACCTCCTGGCGCTGCATGCGCAGGTCGACCAGCCGGCGGCGCTCCTCGCGCGAGCGCTCCGGGTAGAAGAACCCGACCACCGCCTCGGCGAACTCGGCGGTCTGCAGGAGGCCGGGCACGAGGAACGGCTCGAACGCCGAGATGGCCGTGGCGTCCTGCTCCAGCGCCAGGTACCGGCTGACCTCGTTCGACACCACCGCGCCTTCGAACACGTCGCGGAAATCGGTGACGAGCCCCTCGCCTGCGCTCAGGCTGTCGATGACGAGGCGCATCAGCTCGTCCTCGCGCTCGCGCGCCGAGGCGCCGAAGAGCTCGATCAGGTCGCGGACATCCCGGTGCCGTGGCACGCCCTTGCCGTTCTCGAGCCGGGAGACCTTGGACATCGAGCAGTCGAGGGTGCGGGCGGCGTCCTCGAGCCTGAGGCCCGCGGTGGTGCGCAGCTCCCGGAGGGCGGCGCCGAGCCGTCGCCGCGCGACAACGGGGCTGCGAGACACCTGGAGGTCCTCCTCGTCGTCGACACCGGGCCGACCTGTCCACTCTTTGCACGTGCCTGCGGCAAGTTAGCCGATCGACGCCGAGGGGCCGACGACCACCCCGCCGCCGCGCGGCGATGGACCTCCGCGACAGCAGGCGCGCCCACCCCTCATTCCCGCCGGACAGCGTCTCACCTGCGACGACGGGAACACATCGACATCGGACAACGGTGGGCCGGAGGCCGGTGCGGGTAACCGACGATCGTAGCGGGAGCACCCGGTGCTGGGAAGCGCGCGGCGCTGACACCGAACCCGGGTTGCCTCCTGCAATTGCAGCGAGCACTGCCACCACGTACTCTCATCGCTGCACGGCAGTCCCGTCCTAGCGGGAGCAGGTGGTCGTGATGGTGTGGTCGATGTTCATCGGCGGCGGGTTCGGTCTCCTCATCGGGCTCGCCGTGCTCGTCGGGCAGATGCAGGCCCAGGAGAGCGCGTGGCGTGCGATCGCACGCGAACGCCGCGAGCTCGGCGAGCAGCGGCGCGAGCTGGCGAAGGCGGAGTTCGACCGGTGCTCCGACTGCCACCGGCGGCGCGGGCGCTGACCCGCAGCGCTCAGGCGAAGTCGAACTCGCCGGCGCGCACCCCCGCGACGAAGTCGCGCCACTCCTCGGTCGTGAACAGCAGCGGGAGCGTCTCCGGGGACTTGCCGTCGCGGACGGCGATCCCGCCGTCGGGCGCGACGCCGACCTCGACGCAGTTGCCGAGCGAGCAGAAGCTGCTCACCTTGTAGTCGATCACTTCAGGGCCTCTCACGGGGAGCGATTCTGCTGGCGTAACGAGCGATGAGCGCACGCGACGCGTCCCGATCGAGGGAACGCGCGGCAGCGTCGGCGAACACATCCTTGTACAGGTCCACATCGGACTGCGATTCGAGGTAGTGATCACCGGCGGGGCCCTCCGCGTAGGCCACGTCGGAGGCGACCGCGTCGTCGAACTCGAGGATCACGAAGCGGCCGAAGTGGGCGCGGTGCACCCCCACGGAGAACGGGAGGACGTGGATCGAGACCCCGGGCAGCTCGCTGACGTCGAGGAGCGCGCTCAGCTGCTCCGCCATCACCTCGGTACCGCCCGTGAGCCGGGAGAGCACCGCCTCGTCCAGCACCGCGCTGTAGCGCAACGGCGCCGAGGCCCGGCGGAGCGCCTGCTGGCGCGCGAGGCGCAGCCTCACCAGCTGCTCGATCTCGTCCCGGCTGTGGTGCGGCAGGAGCGCGCGCATCACCGCCCGCGCGTAGTCCGCCGTCTGCAGCAGACCGTGCAGCACCGAGAGGTCGAAGGTCCGGACCGCGACGGCTTCCGACTCGAGCGCCGGGTAGCGCCCCGACAGGTCGAGGACGAACCGCTCGGGGGCGACCCCTTCCGTGTACGGCTCCCACCAGCCCTGCTCCCGGCTGTCGCGGACGAGCCGCATCAGCATGTCGCGCTCGGTGTCGGACTCGACGCGGTAGATCTCCATGAGCCGCCGCACGTCCGCGGGCTTCGGAACACCCTTGCCCGTCTCCAGGCGCGACACCTTCGAGGTGGAGCAGGGCACCTGGCGCGCGACCTGCTCCAGGTGCAGTCCGGCCCGACTGCGGAGGCGGCGCAGCTCGGCGCCGAGCCGCCGCCGCGGACCGGCGGGTCCGGGCGCCGTCACGGGCGCGCTCCGCAGAATCTCCACACAATCGTCATGCAATCCCACCGCCTCTGCAATTGCACTGACGCTCCTGGTCCGGCATCCTAGAGCCGAGCCCGCAGCGTGATCGAGGCGACACACAGCGGGTCGGCGTCCCGGGAGAGGAGGCCACGGTGAGGACACGACGACACCGGGATCCCCTCCGCAGTCCGAAGACTGACCAGCGTGACTCCGCAATCTGGAGCCGCTGCATCCCGTCCCGGCAGGTGCCGGGGTCCGAGCCGGTCCGACCGATCGTCGCCCGGCACAGCGCACGGGAAAGGGGTCGACCGTGAACACCAAGAGGACGAACACCAAGAGGACGAACACGAAGAAGACGAACGGCAGGACGCGCACCGCACGCACCACGATCCGACCGGGGCGGTGGTCGCCGTGAACGCCGTGATCGTCGTGATCGTCGCCGGCATCGTGCTCCTCGCACTCATCGCGATCATCGTCGGCGTCGTCGACTCGGCGCAGGCGCCGAGGCGCCGGATGCTGGCAGCCGAGAGGCGGGCCCGGTGGGAGGCCACCCGGACCTACGAGTTCGAACCGGCTCTGCTCGATGACCCGTGGGACGACGACTGAGTAGACGCGTCCGGTCGCAACGCCCGATCTAGAGGGCGCGGCGGCCGGACAGCGCTCGGCCCAGCGTGAGCTCGTCGGCGAACTCGAGGTCGCCGCCCATGGGCAAGCCGGAGGCGAGCCGCGTGACCGAGAGCCCCGGGAAGTCCCGCAGCAACCGGACGAGGTAGGTGGCCGTGGCCTCGCCCTCGGTGTTGGGGTCGGTCGCGATGATCACTTCTGCGATGTCGGTCTCGTCGGTGGCCGGGCCGGTGCCACCGAGGCGAGCGAGCAGCTCCCGGATCCGCAACGTGTCCGGGCCGACGCCGGCGAGCGGGTCGAGCGCACCCCCCAGCACGTGGTAGCGCCCCTTGAACTCTCGGGTGCGCTCCACCGCCAGGACGTCCTTGGGCTCCTCCACGACGCAGACCAGCGTGGGGTCGCGGCGGGCATCGGAGCAGTACCGGCAGCGCTCCCGCTCGGAGACGTTGCCGCACACGTCGCAGAACCGGACTCCCTGCTTGACCTTCTGCAGGACGTCCTGGAGCCGCGAGACGTCAGCCGGGTCGGCGGCGAGCAGGTGGAACGCGATGCGCTGCGCGCTCTTCGGGCCGACGCCGGGAAGCCGGCCCAGCTCGTCGATCAGGTCCTGGACCGGTCCTTCGAACACGGCAGGAGATCAGCCCTAGCTCAGGCCGGGCAGGCCGAGGCCGCCCGCGGCATCGCCGAGACCACCCGCGAGGGGGCCCATCTTCTCGGCCTGCAGCTCCTGCGCGGCGCGAGCGGCGTCCTGCATCGCGCCGACGAGGAGGTCCTGCAGCGTGTCGACGTCCTCGGGGTCGACCACCTGCGGGTCGATCCGCACCGCACGCACCTCGCCCGCGGCCGTGGTGGTGACCTGCACCAGCCCGTTGCCGGCCTGGCCCGTCACCTCGGTGGACGCCAGCTCGGCCTGTGCGGCCACGAGCTGCTCCTGCATCTTCTGCGCCTGCTGCAGGATCATCTGCATGTCGGGCTGACCCGGTTGCACCAGCGGTCTCCTCGCACCTCGTGCCTGCGCCGGCGCGGCCGGCTCCACTGCCAGGCTAGGCCATCCCGCAACGGTCTCGGCGGCCGGACGATCCGGGGGCGGTGCGCCGTTCGCGCCCTGCCACGCTGGGCGCCGTGCGCACCCTCCGATGGGCCCTCCTGCTCGTCGCGGCCCTGGCCTCCACCGGCTGCACCGGCGCGGCCGCCGCCCCCGCCACTGCCCCTGTCCCAGCCCCGGCTCCTGTCCCGGTTTCTGCCCCGGCCCCGCCGGTGGTGGTGCTCGACCCCGGGCACAACGGCCGCAACGGCGCCGAGCCGGGCGCGATCCGCCGGCAGGTGTCCGACGGGCGCGGCGGGATGAAGGCCTGCAACACCACCGGCACCGCCACCGACGCCGGATATCCGGAGCACGCGTTCAACTTCGACGTGGCCACGCGGGTGCAGCAGCGGCTCACCGCGGCCGGTGTGCAGGTCGTGCTGACCCGGCCGGACGACGACGGGGTCGGCCCCTGCGTGGACGAACGCGGCCGGGCCGGGGAGGAGGCGGACGCCGCGGCGGTGGTCTCGATCCACGCCGACGGGGCCGCCCCCGGTGCGGCGGGCTTCCACGTGGCCTACTCCGCTCCCCCGCTGAACCCCGCACAGGCCGGACCGGCGCAGGAGCTCGCCCGCGTGCTCCGCGACGCCCTGCGCGACGGCGGCTTCCCGGACTCGGACTACATCGGCGACGACGCCCTCTCGCCCCGCGCGGACCTCGCCGGTCTGAACCACGCGACGCGCCCCACGGTGCTGGTGGAGTGCGCCAACATGCGCAACGCCGACGAGGCCGCGCTCGTCTCCTCCCCCGAGGGCCGCGACCGCTACGCCGCCGCGATCACCGACGGCGTGCTGGGCTTCCTCGGCCGAAAGGGCTGACCCGGGTCGCGGCACGCCCATGATCACCAGATCGGCGCAGAAGCGGCAACATGCGGCCGCCCTTGCACCCATCCGGCGATCATGACCCGGATGGTTCGCTCCGTTCGGGAACGGCACCACAGCCAGTCGCGCGGGCAGCCGGCCGCGACGGGCTCGTCGTGGACTGGCCTGGGCCCGCGCCGGGGACGGCCGCCCGGACGACCACGATATTCGTGGTTGTGTCCAACCCGGCCGCTCTCGGCGCGAAGGGTGAGCTCGGCGCCGGACCGACTGCGAGCGAGACCCAGCTATGGGGTGGGGCAGGAGGTCCCGAGCCGGGGACGGCGCGCCCACCGCAACCCGGGCTACGAGGCAGGGCCACGGGGAGCAGCGACGGCGGGACGCGCGGTGCCGGGTCGAGAGCGTGCGCACGCACCCCGTCTCTGCTCACGCTCCCGGATTCGGCCCTCGCGACCCGTCCGGGTGGCGCAGGGTGCGTCGGCGCAGTCGCGCCGCGGCGGCGGGCCTACCGGTGGTCGCGGACCGGCCGCCGCACGGCCCGGTGAACGTTCGTGGCCGCCCTGCTAGCGCTGGTCGATCGCCCGGGCGCCCAGCTGCGTGGTCAGGAGCTCGATCGCGGCTTCCTCGGGGTCGCGGCGCACGGCATCGGCATCGCTCACGGGGACCGCGGCCTCCGCGAGCATCGCCTCCTCGTCGTCGTCGGGCGGGGCGTCGTCGTCGGGCGGCTCCGGCGGGAGCGGCACGCCGTCCTCCGGTGCGCCGCCCGTCGACCGGCGCACCGGCGGCGGCCGGTTCGCGCGCGCCGACGGCGGGGCGGCCTGCTGTCGCTGCGGGGCGTCGCTCGGCGCCGGGCGCCGGGGTGGGGCGCTGCGGGCCCCACCGGACGGGGCCGGGGCGGCGGCCGGGGCCTCGCCGTGCTCGCACCGCACCTGCCACCGCACACCGAGCACGGTGTGCAAGGCGGCCGAGACGATGTCGGCGTTGCGCGGCTCGGACAGGCGCCGGGCGAGCGACGGGGCACCGATCCCGAGCACGAGGGTGTCGCCCTGCACCGCTCGCACCGTGGCGTTGACCAGCATCGCCTCGATGCTGCGGCTCTGTGCCCGCGCAGCGGACAGCACCTCCGACCAGACCCGCCGCACTGCAGCGGCGTCGAGGCTCGTGACCTCGCCTGCTCCGGCCGGTGGCGGCGGTGGGGCGGACGACGGCGCGGCGGGCTCCTGCGTCGCCGCCGGCTGCGCGGCCGGCCGCTGCGGCGCCGACCCGGCCCCGGGCGCCTGCTGTTGCCCGGCCGGTTGCCGACCAGCCGGTTGCGACCGGACCGGCTGTTGCGCGGACGGTGCGCCCGGGGCCGGGTCCTGTGACGCGGCCGGCTGCGGCGCCGAGGGCCGCTGCGGCGCGGACCGGGGCGGCTCCGCCACGGGCGCCGAGGGCTGGGACGGCGGCGAGTCGGGCTCCGGGGGCTGGGGCGGTGCGGCAGCCGTCTCCGGACGTTCGGGGCGCCCCCGGCCCTGCACGGCCACGGGCTGGTCGGAGCCGGTTCCCTCGCCCGTCTCGGGTGCCGGAGCGGCCTCACCGGGAGCCGCGGAAGCGGCCGCGGGGACCGAACGGTCCCCCGCCCCCGCCGACGGCGCGACGCTCGGCCTGCGGAAGGTGCGCCGCGCCTCGCCCGCCGCGTCGGCATCCTCGTGGCCACCCGGTGCCGCAGCGATCGCGTTGCGCCGCTCGAGGCGTTCGAGCCGCTCCAGCAGGCCGGGCTCGGCCGTGGTGGCGGCGGGCAGCAGCATGCGGGCACACAGCAGCTCCAGCAGCAGCCGCGGCGCGGTGGCGCCGCGCATCTCGGTGAGCCCGGTGTGCACGATCTCGCCGTACCGCGCGAGGGTGGCCGCGCCGATCTTGCCGGCCTGCTCGCTCATGCGCGTGATCTCGTCGGCGGCGGCTTCGACCAGACCACGCTCCGCGGCCTCCGGAACCGCCTGCAGGAGCACGAGGTCGCGGAGCCGCTGCAGGAGGTCGGCGGCGAACCGGCGCGGGTCGTGCCCGGCCTCGACGAGCCTGTCGACGGCCTCGAACACCGCGGCGCGATCGCCCGCGGCGAGCGCATCGACCACGTCGTCGATCAGGGCGACGTCGGTGACGCCGAGGAGCGCCACCGCGCGCTCGTAGGTGACCCCCTCCGGGCCTGCGCCGGCGAGCAGCTGGTCGAGCACCGAGAGGGTGTCGCGCGCCGACCCGCCCCCGGCGCGCAGCACCAGCGGGTAGACCGGCGGCGCCACGATGGCGCCCTCGTCGGCGCAGATGCGCTCAAGCAGCTTCCGCAGCGTTCCGGGCGGGATGAGCCGGAACGGGTAGTGGTGGGTGCGGGAGCGGATGGTGGGCAGCACCTTGTCCGGTTCGGTGGTGGCGAACACGAACACCAGGTGCTCCGGCGGCTCCTCCACGATCTTGAGCAGGGCGTTGAAGCCCTGCGTGGTGATCATGTGGGCCTCGTCGACGATGAACACCCGGTAGCGCGACTCGGCGGGCGCGAAGAACGCGCGATCGCGCAGCTCGCGGGTGTCGTCGACGCCGCCGTGCGAGGCGGCGTCCAGCTCCGTGACGTCGATGTTGCCCGGACCGCCGGGCGCGAGCGAGACGCAGGACGCGCAGACGCCGCACGGATCCGGGGTGGGCCCCTGCTCGCAGTTGAGCGAGCGGGCCAGGATCCGGGCCGAGGACGTCTTCCCGCAGCCACGCGGGCCCGAGAACAGGTAGGCGTGGTTGATGCGCCCCGACCCCAGAGCTGTGCTCAGGGGCTCGGTGACGTGTTCCTGCCCGACCACCTCGGCGAACTTCGCCGGGCGGTACTTGCGGTACAGAGCCAGCGCCACGACCGCGAGGCTACCCACCGCCACCGACGCTCCGGAACGGCGTGCCACCCCGCGGCCGTAGCGGGCGAAGCGGCGGTCAGCAGTGGCGGTGTGACCCGGAGGTCACTGCTCCCCCGCCGGGACGGGACCACTGGACGGCGGGCCGTCCGCCGTCCCAGTCGTTCCCCACGCCGTCCTCGTTGGTGCGCCAGAACCAGCCCGGGATCCTGCCCTCGGGCCAGCCCTCGGGTGTGTCCTGCCACGCCTCCATGCGGCCGCGGGCGGTCATGTCGAGCAGGGCGAGCGCGGGCATCGTCGCCTCGGCGCCCCTGCCGGTGACGCTGTTGGTGAGGAACACCCGGTCGCCGTGGCGCAGGAAGCACACCCAGGTGCCGAAGTCCTCGCCGCTCACGATCTCGTCCTCGACGTCGGCCACGGAGTACCAGTGGCGGGGGTAGCCCATGAACTCGACGAACGGCGCGAGCTCCTCGTAGGGGGCCTTGGCGAACACGGCGAACGAGACGCCCCGCGCGTGGAGGTAGACCGGGTCCTGCACCGCGAAGTAGGTGAGGGTGCAGCCCGCGCACTGGTTCTCGAACGGCTCCCCCAGGTGCCACATGTGCTTGTAGACGACGAGCTCCTCGCGGCCTTCGAACAGGTCGAGGAGGGTGCTCGGCCCGCCCGGCCCGATGACGGTGGTGCTCGCGTCGACCTCCGTCATCGGCAGCCTGCGGCGGGCCGCGGCGATCGCGTCCCCCTCCCGGGTGTGCGTCTTCTCCCGCACCAGCAGCTCGTCGCGGGAGGCCCGCCAGGCCTCCCGGTCGACGATCGGCGGGACGGCGACCGCGGGCGACGTCTCGTTGCTGGTGATGTGGTCCTCGCGCGTGCTGGTCATGCACTGCTCCCTCGATCGGACGGGCTTCGCTGGTACAGACCGGCGCGCCCGCCGGAACTCATCGATCGGCAGACCCACCGATGACGGACGAGGGGACTGGACCGAGGGGCGGTGTGACGCTGGGGCCGGGGAGCCGCGGCTCGACCCGGACGAAAGGGGACCCCGCGCACCCGCCAGAGCCCGTTGACCCTTGCTGCCTTCCGGCCCTGGGGGAGTTCACAGGATGGACGCCGCGCGGGGTCCGGGGACGAGTGTAGACGGGTCGCGAGCCGCGCGAGCGACCCGTCTATGCTTCACGGCGGAGGATTCGCCTAGTGGCCTATGGCGCACGCTTGGAAAGCGTGTTGGGTTCACGCCCTCGCGGGTTCGAATCCCGCATCCTCCGCAGGTGAGACCGGGTGCGCAGCACGATCGCGCACCCGGTCTCGTCGTTGTGGTGGCAGTTGTGGTGGCGTTCGAGCCTCAGGAGGATCGTCAGCCGGCCTTCCGGCGACCATCCGTCGGGGGCTTCCACGACAGCCCGCCCAGCTGGTCGGCCACGAGGCGCCGCATCGCAGCGCCGACGTGCTGGTACCTGGCCGCCATGGCGGTGCTCGACCAGCCCATCACCGCAGGCCGGCGTCGTCGGCGTGGCCGTGACCTGGTCGTGGATCAACGACTTGCCGGTCGGCAGCGGCACGGCGGGGGTGTCGAGGATCCGCTCGGCCGGCACGGCGACGCCCGCGCGCGCTTCCCCCAGAGACGCAAGAGCGTCGGTGGCCGCGGCAACGACGGCCTGGGCCACAGGGCGTGGAGGTGCGATCACATGTACAAGGCTCGGCTCAGGCGGACTCCGTACTCCGCGTCCGGGTTGGTGGTGCCGTCCCCGACTCTTTCCTGGATCGCGGCGACTGCCAGGTCACGCCTTCTCGGCAGGCGCTCCGCCTCCGCCGCCGCCAGCGCGCCCGGCATCTCCGCCCGCGTGAGGTCCGTGCAGTAGCAGGGTGCGCCGGGCTGCTGCCGCCACGAGTCCGCCAGCGTCCCGGCGTCGAACGCGTCGAGCCCAGTGTCCTCGACGAGCGCCATGGCTAGACGGCGATCCCGCTCACTGTCGGCGGCGACGGGGATGGCGATGCGATCCGGGCTGCCGGCGGGCTTGTCCTTGGTCGCGAGCGAGTGCGACCCGATCGCGTTCCATGCCTTGGCGACCGGTCGGCCCAGCTGCTCGGTGACCCACGAGCTCTCGACCTGACCGGCGTCGACGGCCTCGATCCGGTCGTCGCGTGCCGGGTAGTAGTTCGAGGTGTCGATGACGACCGTGTCGGCCGGCACATCGGCGATCAGCGACGCGACCTGGGGAATGCGGTTCAGGGGGATCGAGAGGATCACAGCGTCCACGTCCTCCACCACTTCCGCCGTGGTGACCGCGCGTCCGCCCGAGGACAGCACGTCGGCGTCGATCGTCTGCGGGCCGCGTGAGTTGGCCACCTTCACGTCGTGTCCCGCCGCGCTCAGCCGCTGCGTCACGGTCTTGCCGATGTGCCCGACGCCGAGAATGCCGATCTTCATGGGTGGTTCTCCTTGTGTCGATTGATGCCTTGATCCAGAGCTGGACGGCGTGCGTTAGCGCGCCGAGCAGGTCCCGCGGAGGGCGGCGCGAGCGCCCGTCGCGGCCTACGTTTCCGTTCCCGGGACCCCAGGGCCCTCGCGCCTCGGTCTATCCGCCGCCATCTCCCAGCCGGACCGCATGAGAGTGCTGAGCGCCTCGGGAGAGGACTCGTCGGCCAGGGCGGCGCTGTGGGCCCAGGCCGTTGCCAGCGTGCTGAGGAACAGGTCGCGTCCCCGCACCCAGGGCTTGGCGGCGCCCTCGCGCTGAGCCGCGCGGAGGAACTCCTCGGTGGTCGTGATGAAGCCCTGACAGGTGATCGCCAGGGGCGATTTTCCTCCGGTCAGCGCGGCTCGGAGAGGCTCCGGTAGGCCGTCGAAAGCGGTCACCCACTCGCCCAGCGCGTCCAGCCACTGGGTGAGCGCCACGCTGGAGTCGCTCTCCTCTCGCTGGATGGAGGCGCGACGAACCTCCAGCTCTTCGTCACGGGCCTGGAGCAGAGCGGCGAGCAGCGCCTCCCGGCTGGGAAAGTGCCGGTAGAGGGTGCCCGGGCCGACGCCGGCCCGCTTGGCGATGGCGTCCATGGAGCCGGAAATGCCGTGCTCGGCGAAGAACTGCTCCGCGACCTCGAGGATGTGCACGCGGTTGCGCTGCTTGTCCGCCCGCGGTGGACGCCCGTCGTTCCCTGCCTCGCCCATGCACTCACACCTCTCACTGACAGAGCGGAGACAGTCTCCGTATGCCGGTCAAACGGAGACTATCTCCTCATCCGCTTCTCTGCCGAACAGGTCCGCCGTTGGAACCTCGGTCGGCGACCTCTCCGCCGGCCTCTGAGCGATCGCTGCGGCCAACAGTCGCTTCCGGTGGTGATAGACCGTGTTCGGGGCACCGCACGCCGCCCGTCCGCGACCGGCCCCTGTCCAGCCGACGCGGGCCGGGCCGATCCGGGGGCGCTGTGCTCACGGCTCCTCGACAGCAGCGATGACGTAGCGCTTCACGTCCGCTCCCAGGATCCGTGCTGCGGTGTCCGAGTCCGGTCCGGAACCGCGGAACGCCAGGAGCTCGTCCTCGGACTCCCATCGCTCGAAGATGTTGATGCGCGCCGGGTCGACGGTGTCGGCCGTGATGGAGAAGTCCAGGCAGCCCTGCGCGCTGCGCGCCATGGAGACAGCCTTCGCTCCTTCCGCCACGAAGGCGTCCCGGTCCGTCGGTTCAGTGATCAGGTATCCAGCGACGATCAGCATGTGGGTGCCGACCACCCCGGAGTCCTGAAGTCATCGGTAAGGCACGTCTCGTTCGACGAGTGGGCCACACACCACGGCGTTCGTCTGAGATCCATCACTCCAGCAGGCCGCGCCAGCGGTCGGCCGACTCGGCGATGTCGAGGCTGACGCGCTCGAGGAACGCCCCCGTCCGGGACAGCCGCTGCCCCACGGGCCCGTCGAGCCCAAGCGCCTCCGCCGCGGCCGTCGCGGCCCGCGCCGAGTCGAGTAACTGCCGCGAGCTGAGCACGACCGAGCGGTACCAGGCGCCGTCGTCGACCACGTAGATGTCGCGACGTCGCTGCGGGTCCCGCTCTCGCCGGACGTACCCGTTCTCGACCAGATAGTTCACGGCCACCGAGACGGAGGCCGCGCTGACGTCCAGCCTGCGGGTCAGCTCGGCCGCGGTGCGCCGGCCGTCCTCGGACAGCAACAGGTCGAGGTGCACGCGCGCTGTCATCCTCGGCAGCCCCGCCCTGACGGCCAGCTCGATGATCCCCTCTCCCACCGCACCGACCGGCGGCCCGGCCTCGCGGGAGGCCGACGGCGTGCCGCGTCGCGCCCGCTGGACCGCGGCTCGGTGCGCCTGGCGGGGCCGGTAGCCGCCGGGACCGCCGTTGCGTGCGACCTCCCGGCTGATCGTCGAGGTCGGCCGGTCGACCCTCCTGGCGATCTCGGCGTAGGAGAGCCTGTCGGCGAGACCGGCCGCGATGCGCCGGCGGTCCTGCTCGGTCAACCGTCCTCCTGGCATGAGCGGCAGTATTACCTTCACCAGCATTCATTGCAACGCGGAGTTGCGTTCGCCCTCAGACCTTTGCATCAGTTTGTGCAAGTTGAGCTGGACATACACATTCTAGTCGATTGATCAGTTTCCGAATGCAACGTAGCCTTCGCAGTGTGCCGAACACCTTTGAGCGCGAATCGAGGGATGGCACGGATGCATCCCTCCACACCGTCACCACGATGCCGACGGCGCGTCGGCCCGGCTGTCCCTTCGACCCGCCCGCCGAGCTGATCGACGCCCGCAGGCACGGCCCGATCAGCCGCTATCCGTTCCCCGACGGGCACCAGGGTTGGCTGATCACCGGGTACGACCTGGTCCGGTCGGTGCTGGCCGACCCGCGGTTCAGCTCGCGCAAGGAGCTCATGCTCCACCACCCGTTGATCGACTACACCGGCGTGGAGGTTCCCCCGGCGCCGCCCGGGGAGTTCCTCCTCATGGACGAGCCACAGCACAGTCGCTACCGGAAGCCGCTGGTGGGCAAGTTCACCGTGCGGCGGATGCGGCAGCTCACCGAGCGCGTCGAGCAGATCACCGCCGACCACCTGGACGCCATGGAGGACGCCGGGCCTCCCACCGACCTGGTGACCGCGTTCGCCACACCCATCCCCGCCATCATGATCTGCGAGCTGCTGGGGGTGCCGTACCAGGACCGGGGTTCCTTCCAGGAACAGGTCATGTCGTTCATGAGCGGGGAGACGAGCGACGAGGACCTGATCGCGGCCTACACCGCGGTCCAGACCTACCTCGCGGAGCTGGTGGCCGCCAAGCGCGCGAACCCCACCGACGACGTGCTCAGCGACCTCACCGACAGCGACCTCACCGACGAGGAGCTGCGGGGAATGAGCCTGATCCTCCTCGCAGCCGGGCTCGACACCACCGCGAACATGCTGGCGTTGGGCACCTTCGCGTTGCTGCGCAACCCGGCGCAGCTGGCCGCGCTGCGCGCCGACCCCGCGCTCGCCGATCGGGCCGTGGAGGAGCTGCTGCGATACCTGAGCGTCGCCAAGACGTTCATGAGGACGGCACTCGAGGACGTCGAGGTGGGCGGCCGGACCATCACGGCCGGCACCACGGTGATCCTGTCCTACCACACCGCCAACCGCGACCCCGAGCGCTTCGCCGACCCCCACGTGCTCGACCTGGGCAGGCCCACCGCCGGGCACCTGGCCTTCGGCCACGGCATCCACCAGTGCCTGGGGCAGCAGCTGGCGCGCGTCGAGATGCGGGTCGCCCTCCCCGCGCTGGTCAACCGTTTCCCCACGCTGCGCCTGGCCGTACCCGCCGACGAGGTCGGCCTGCGCCCGGAGACCGCGGACATCTACGGGGTGAAGAGCCTGCCGATCACCTGGGACGTGTGAGGTCGCGGACGGCGGATCACCGTTCTCCGCTGCCCGGTGAGCCGGCCCCGGTGAGATGGCGCCGGAACCACGCGGTCAGGCCGGCGTCCACCTCGCGAGCCAGTGGCAGCTGCGGCGCGGGCTCGATGCCGGGCTCGTCGGCGAGGGGGTGTGCCAACCCGGGGATCGACAGCAGTTCGGCCCGGCTTCCTGAGGCCTCGACCAGGTCGAACGCGTCGGCCCGCAGGCCCGGGTGGTCCCGCTCGCCGCTGACGACCAGGAGCGGCGCGCGACCGGCGATGACGTCCGCCTTGGTGACGAAGTCCATGTCGTCGACGGCCTTCTCGGACTCGGCGTCATAGGGGTAGTCGCCCGGGAACAGGCCGACGACCGACCGCATCCGGATGGCGGCGTTCACGACGGCGGCCGCGAAGACCGGGATCCGGGTGTCGGCGAGGACCCGCAGCGCCACCGCCCCGCCCAGCGAACCGCCGAGCACGCCGACCGGGCCGTCGTCGACCGGGAGCTGCGCGCGGATCGACTCCAACGCGGCCGGGAACTCCCCGCTCGCCTGCAGGACGAACGGGTGCAGGACGGACATCAGGACGTCCTCGCGCATCAACTCCAGGCCGGCGTCCATGCTGCCGTCGACCATGCGCGCCCCGCACATCGGCATGCCGAGGTGCACCCGCCACGCGGGCAGGCCGTCCATCGGCAACGCGGCGGCGAACGCGGCATCGGACCTCGGGGCATCCAGCATGTGCCATGTGACGATCAGCGGCGCGGGGCCCACGACGGCGGGCCGCAGCGCGGTGAACGGCACTCCGGCGGCCACGCCCGTGATCGGTGGGAGCATGCGGCGACGGTAGGGCCACAGCTACGTGCCACGGAACCGGTTACGCCACCGGCGGAATCACCGCCCCTCACGCGCGCCGCAGCGCCCACGCCAGCCAGGCGCCTCCGCCGAGGACCAGGACGACCCCTGGCAGCAGCGACGCGACCGCGACCAGCATGACCCCGAGCGCGAGCGCGCAGGCGGCCCCGCAGAGGTGCAGGACGACGGCCGGGGACACCTCGCCAGCATGCCCCACGATCGGGCGTGGTCAGACCCGTCACCGACACCGGACGGCGCGGCCGCGGCACCGTATTCTGCGAATGGGCCCGCACCTGCGGCACCCCCGGACGAGGGACGTCGTACCCGGCACGACAAGACGACGCTCAGCATTCTGTCCCCTGGGGCAGTCGGAGGTGCGTCATGGCGTGGATGGTGTTGGTCGTCTCGGGTGTCCTGGAGACGGTGTGGGCGGCGGCGTTGAGCCGCTCCGAAGGTTTCAGCAAGCTCGGCCCATCGCTCGTCTTCGGCGTCGCGCTCGCGTTCAGCATGGCGGGGCTGGCCTACGCGCTGCGTGAGATCCCGGTCGGCACCGGTTACGCCGTCTGGGTGGGGATCGGCGCGGTCGGAACCGCCCTGTACGGGATGGTGGCGCTCGGGGAACCGACCACCGCGCTGCGGCTGTTGTGCCTGGTGGCGATCGTGGGCGGGGTCGTCGGCCTCAAGTTCGTGCACTAGGGCCCGGGGTGGGCCGATCAGGCGACGATCACGGATTGTCGCGCCTGTCACGCATTGGTGCGATCACGACCGGGCACTCCTCGACCAGCGGGTCGTCAGAGCGGCCCAGGGGCACTCAGGAGGAACCGTGACCGTCACCGGAATCATCAGCGCGCTCGTTGTCGGCATCATCGTCGGAGCACTCGGCCGTCTGGTCGTGCCCGGCAAGCAGAACATCCCGATCTGGCTGACCATCGTCATCGGCATCGTCGCCGCGTTCATCGGAACCTTCATCGCCGGAGCGATCGGACTCTCCACCGCGGGGTTCTCGATCTGGGAGCTGCTCGTCCAGGTCGTGGTCGCCGCGCTCGGGGTGTTCCTCGTCGCCGGCGCGTACAGCCGCCGCGGCGTACGACACTGACGCCAGGCCACACGACGCCGGGTCCACTTGCGCAGTGGGCCCGGCGTCGTCGTGCGTGGGGCGTGACCGGCCGGCGGGCGAGGCATGATCGGTCGAAAGCCGACCTGCGACAGGAGATCCATGCCGATCCCGCCCACCTTCGACGACGTCCGGGCCGCCGCGGAGCGGATCCGCGGCCACGCGCACCGCACGCCGGTGCTGACCTCGCGCCGCGTGGACGCCGAGGTCGGCGCCCGCCTGTTCTTCAAGTGCGAGAACTTCCAGCGGATGGGGGCGTTCAAGTTCCGCGGCGCCTTCAACGCGCTCTCCCGGCTGGACGCCGAGCAGGGCCGCGCCGGGGTGGTCGCCTACTCCTCGGGCAACCACGCCCAGGCCGTCGCGCTGTCGGCGCGCATCCTCGGTATCCCGGCCACGATCGTCATGCCGCACGACGCACCGGAGGGCAAGGTGGCGGCGACGCTCGGGTACGGCGCGTCGGTCGTGCGGTACGACCGCTACACCGAGGACCGCGAGGAGATCGGCCGCGCGCTGGCCGCGGACGGCGGGCTCGCGCTCGTCCCGCCGTACGACCACGCGGACGTGATGGCGGGGCAGGGCACCGCCACCCTCGAGCTGCTCGAGGACGTCGGCGAGCTGGACGCGCTGTTCGTCTGCCTGGGCGGTGGTGGCCTGCTCTCCGGTGCGGCGCTCGCCGCACGGGCGCTCTCACCCGCGTGCCGGATCGTCGGCGTGGAACCGGAGGCGGGCGACGACGGTCTCCGATCGCTGCGCAGCGGCTCCATCGTCCACATCGACACACCGGTCACCATCGCCGACGGCGCCCAGACCCAGCACCTCGGCGTCCTCCCGTTCGAGATCATCCGCCGGGACGTGGACGACATCGTCACCGCGAGCGACGCGGAGCTCGTGTCCGCGATGCGGGTGTTCGCGTCGACGATGAAGATCGTCGTGGAGCCGACGGGCTGCCTCGCCTTCGCGGCCGTGCGCCGGCTGCGCGCCGAGCTCGCCGGGCAACGCGTCGGGGTGGTCGTGAGCGGCGGGAACATCGACCTCGACCGCTTCGCGGCACTGGTCACGGGCTGACCGGCGGCCCGGGCCGCAGCGCCCCCTAGGATCCGCGATCATCCGACGACGGGATCGCGATGCCATCGTTGCGCGCACTGGCCGCCACCGCGGCCCTGTTGCTCTGCGGGGGATGCTCGATGGCCGGCGGACCTGCCGCGCCTCCCGTCGCCGACCCGACCCCCGCGCACTGCGCGGAGACGTCCGCCACCCCGACCACGGACCGGCCACCCGCCCTGGCCTCCACCACCAGTGCCTGGTTCGGGCAGGGAGACCTGTGGGTCGGCCTGCCCGACTACCCGCCCACCGCTCAGGGCGACGCCCTCGTGCTGCGGTTCCCCGTGGTGACGCTCGCGCGGGGTGAACCGACGAGCACGCGGGGCGCACCCGTCGTCACGGCCGCGCGCGTGGATGCGGCGGGCGAGGCGCCGGGTCAGATCGGTGCGTTCTCACGGGCGTACGGCACCGACGAGCTCTCCTTCTGGCCCGCCTCGGTCGCCTTCCCCGATCCCGGCTGCTGGGCCGTCACCGGGCTGCTGGGCAGCGCCTCCCTGCGGTTCACGGTGGCGGTGGCGCAGCCGTGACGGGTCAGGGCGCGAGCTCGACGGGCAGCGCGTCGACCCCGAACACGAAGGACAGCTTCCGGAACGACAGCTCCGAGGTCTCGGCTCCGAGCCGGATCCCGGGGAACCGCCGCACGAGCGCCGGGTAGGCGGCGCGCAGCTCCATCCGGGCCAGTTCGGCGCCGATGCAGCGGTGCAACCCGTGCCCGAAGGCGAGGTGGGGGCGGCCGGGACGCGCCGGGTCGAACCGTTCCAGCTCCCCGTCGACGCCGTCGCGGTTGGCGCCGCTGAGGGAGCAGAGCACGATGTCGCCCTCCTCGATCGTCTGGTCACCGATGCGCACGCGTTCACGGGCGAACCGGGGGAACGCCACCTGCACGACGGAGAGGTAGCGCAGCAGCTCGTCGACGAACGGCTCGACCGCGTCGTCGCGGTCGCGGATCGCGTCGCGGCTCTCCGGGTGCTGCAGCAGCACGATCGTGCCGAGCGCGAGCATGCTCGCGGTGGTCTCGAGCCCACCGGTGAGCAACCCGTCGGCCAGGCCCGCCAGCTCGTGGTCGGAGATGTCGTCACCGTGCTCGCGCACGAGCCTGCCCAGCAGCCCGTCACCGGGCTCCACGCGCTGCTTCTGCACGATCTCCAGCAGGTACTCCATCGACTCCGAGATCGCACCGAGCGACCCGTTGACCCCGCCCAGCAGGTCGAACCGGGTGGTGCTCAGCCGCTGGAACTCCGCGCGGTCGGAGTAGGGCACGCCGAGCAGCTCGCAGATCGTGAGCGACGGGATCGGCAACGCGAAGCTCTGCACCAGGTCGACCGGTCGGCCTGCCGCGACGGCCGCGGCCATCTCGTCCAGCTGACCATCCACGATCGCCTCGATGCGCGGGGCGAGCCTGCGCAGCCGGTGCCCGGTGAACTCGGGTGTGAGCAGCCTGCGCAGCCGGGTGTGGTCGGGCGGATCGGTGAAGCCCAGGCCCCCCGGGTTCTGCTCGGCGGTGATCCCGACGGTGCCGATCAGGTGGGTGAAGTCGTTGCTGAAGGAGCTTCCGGCCGCGAGCACCGTCCTGGTCTCCTCGTAGCCGGTGACCAGCCAGGCCCGCAGCCCGAACGGCAGCTTCATCCGGCTGACCGGCTCCGACGCACGCCGGTGGCCGAGCTCGGCCACCGGGTCGAGCCCTTCGCGCTGCAACGGCACGAGCGCCGAGTCGGGGAGCATCGACAGCAACGCGTCGGTGTCCCCCGAGCTCTTCTTGCGCCCCAGACGCAGGCGCGCGAGCGTTCGGATGATGCGTGCCCGGGCCCCCCGCATGGAAGCGACTCTATGCAGGATCCGGGCACCGGTGTCGAGGGCCACCCGCACCGCCGTCGGTGAGGAACACCGCCGACGCGGCAGCCAGCTCATCGGGAACCCTTCCACCCTGAGATGACGGCTCCCCTCGTGCCAGCATCGCGGGTACCGACTTCGAGCTGACAGGGGCCCCGATGTCC
Organism: Pseudonocardia sp. MH-G8; assembly: GCF_002262885.1. Lineage (GTDB taxonomy): Bacteria > Actinomycetota > Actinomycetes > Mycobacteriales > Pseudonocardiaceae > Pseudonocardia. The sequence continues at coordinate 103,059 of NZ_NKYF01000003.1, forward strand.
ACCCAGGACCGGCCACGGCGGATGTTCAGCCGCTACTACGCCCGGCTCAGCGAGCGCCTCGACGCCGAGGGCCTCGCCGCGCTGCGATCCGAGCTGCTGGCCGGCCTGACCGGGCAGGTCGTCGAGATCGGCTGCGGCAACGGCCGCAACTTCGCCCACTACCCACCGGCGGTGACGGGCGTGGTCGCGATCGAACCCGAGCCGTTCCTGCGCGATCTCGCCACGCGCGCCGCGGCGGGCGCCGCCGTGCCCGTCAGCGTCCGCCCGGGCACCGCGGAACATCTGCCGCTGCCCGACGCCTGCGCCGACGCCGCGGTGCTGTGCCTCGTCATGTGCTCGCTGCCGGCCCGTCGGGAGGCGTTGGCCGAGATCCGGCGCGTGCTGCGCCCCGGCGGCACGCTGCGGTTCCTCGAGCACACCCTCGCCGGCACCCGCGGGCTGCGGATCGTGCAGCGCGTCGCCGACGCCACGCTCTGGCCGCTGCTCACGGGTGGTTGCCACACGGCCACCGAGCCCGTCACCGACATCGAACGGGCCGGGTTCGAGATCACGCGGCTGCGACGGCTGCGCTTCCCCGACATCCGCCTCACCCAGCCCTCGACACCCCACGTCCTGGGCCGGGCCCGCGCACCCCGCACGTGAGGCGGTCGCCGGCTTCGTAGCATCCCGGCCCGTGACCGACACCGCGCACCTGACCGACACCGCGCACCTGGCCGCGACGAGGGCCGGCTACGACGCCATGGCCGAGCAGTACGCCGAGGTGTTCGGCGCCGCGCTGGACGAAGCCCCGCTCGACCGGGGGTTGCTGGGCGGCTTCGCCGAGCTGGTCCGGCGCGACCACCCCGACCCGCAGCTGCTCGAGGTCGGTTGCGGGCCGGGCACCGTCGCGGGCCACCTCCACCAGCTCGGGATGCCCGTACGCGGGATCGACCTGTCGCCCGCCATGGTCGGGCTCGCGCGCCGTGCCCACCCGGACATCAGCTTCGAGGTGGGCGAGATGGGCGCACTCGACGCCGCGGACGCGAGCGTGGCCGGTCTGATCGCCTGGTACTGCGTCATCCACGTCCCGGCCGCCCAGCGTCCGGGGGTGATCGGCGAGTTCCACCGGGTGCTCCGGCCCGGCGGGTACGCGCTGCTGGCCTTCCAGGTGGGCGACGACACCCTGCGCCTCGACGAGGCCTTCGGCCACGAGGTCTCGCTGGATTTCCACCGCCTGCAACCCGACGCGGTCATCTCCCTGCTCGAGGACGCGGGCTTCGCGCTCACCGCCTGCCTCGTCCGGGCGCCCGACTCGGCCACCCCGGCCGCGAAGGTCCCGCAGGGCTTCGTCATCGCCAGGAAGCCCTGAGCGGGCGACCTCGACCACGACGAACGCCGGGTCTCCCTGGTCGGGAGGCCCGGCGTTGCGCCAGCTCAGGCTTGGCGGTAGCGGTGGGATTTGAACCCACGGACGCTTGCACGTCACGCGCTTTCGAGGCGCGCTCCTTCGGCCGCTCGGACACGCTACCGCCGACGAGCTTACAAGGTCCGTCCCGCCCGGCCCGCCGGTGGGGGCAGCGCCTCGTCGACCGCGCTGGTTGCCGCCCCGGCGAGGCGGTCCGGCAGAATCCACCGGTGATCTCCTCGTCCGCAGGCCGGCGCGTGCTCGCGACCGCCGTCCTCGTCCTCTCCGTGGCCGCGTGCGCGCCGGAGCCGGCTGCTCCCCCCGCGGCGGGCGGGTCCTGCGAGCCGGGGGCCCTGCCCACCCTCGCCGCCGGCACGCTCACGGTCGGCACCGACCAGCCCGTCTACCCGCCCTGGTACCGCGATGACGACCCGAGCTCGGGCCGGGGCTTCGAGAGCGCCGTGGCGTACGCGATCGCCGACGAGCTCGGCTACCCGCGGGAACAGGTGACCTGGGCCCGCGTGCCGTTCAACGCGGCCGTCCAGCCGGGCCCGAAGACCTACGACCTGAACCTCACCGAGTTCTCGATCACGCCGGAGCGGGCGCAGGCCGTCGACTTCTCCGCGCCCTACTACGACGTGAAGCAGGCGGTGGTCGCCCTGTCGTCGAGCCCGCTCGCCGGCGCCACCTCGCTCGCCGAGCTGAAGGACGTGCGGCTGGGCGCGCAGGTCGGCACCACCAGCTACGACGCGATCATCGACCAGATCGCGCCGTCGGCGCAGCCCGCGGTGTTCAACACCAACGACGACGCGAAGCTGGCGCTGACCAACGGCCAGGTGGACGCGATCGTGGTCGACCTGCCCACGGCCTTCTACATCACCTCCGCGGAGCTGGAGGGCTCCACGATCGTCGGCCAGCTGCCGCTCGGTGAGGGCACGCCCGAGCAGTTCGGCGCCGTGCTGGACAAGGACAGCGCCCTGACCACCTGCGTCACCCAGGCAGTGGAGCGGCTGCGCGAGGACGGCACGCTCGCCGCGCTCGAGGACGAGTGGCTGGACTCGGCGGGATCGGCACCGGAGCTGCGGTGACGACGACAGCCGGGACGACGACGGCCGGGCTCAGCCCGCTCGCGCAGGAACGCCACGCGTACCGGCGGTCCCGGGCCCGCCGCTCCACGCTGGTGGCGCTCGTCTCCACGCTGGTGTTCGCCGCGGCCGTCGTCCTCGGCGTCACGAGCTCGCCGGGCTGGCCGCGCGTGCAGGACACGTTCCTCGACCTGGAGGTCGGCTGGTCGGCGCTGCCCGACGTGCTGGCCGGGCTGTGGCTCAACGTCCGCGTGCTCGTGGTCGCCGAGCTCGGCATCCTCGTGCTGGGCCTGGTGATCGCGGTGCTCCGGACGCTGCGCGGACCCGTGTTCTTCCCGCTGCGCGCGCTGGCCACCGGCTACGTCGACCTGTTCCGCGGGGTGCCGCTGCTCATCGCGCTGTACCTGATCGGATTCGGGTTGCCCGCGCTGCGCCTGCAGGGGGTGCCCACCGACGTGGCCGTGCTCGGCACGATCACGCTGATCCTCGTGTACTCCGCCTACGTCGCCGAGGTGTTCCGGGCGGGTATCGAGTCCGTGCACCCCTCCCAGCGGGCCGCGGCGCGCTCGCTCGGCCTCACCCACCGGCAGTCGATGCGACTGGTGATCCTCCCGCAGGCGGTGCGGCGGGTGCTGCCGCCGCTGCTCAACGACTTCGTCGCGCTGCAGAAGGACGTCGGGCTGATCTCCGTGCTCGGGGCCGTCGACGCCATCCGCGCGGCGCAGATCGCCTCCGCGCGCACCTTCGACTTCACGCCGTACGTGCTGGCGGCCCTGCTGTTCGTGCTGCTCGCGATCCCGACCGGTCGGATCGCCGACGCCGTGGCCGCCCGCGCGGCCCGCCGGGAGGGACTGCGATGACCACGCCCGTGCTCGAGGTGCGCGACCTCGTCAAGCGCTACGGACCGACCACCGTGCTCGACGGGGTCGGCCTGTCCGTCGCCGAGCACCAGGTCGTCACGTTGATCGGCGCCTCCGGTTCGGGGAAGTCGACGCTGCTGCGCTGCGTGGACCTGCTCGAGGAGATCGACGACGGGCAGTTGCTGCTCGATGGGGTGGACATCTCCGACCCCCGGGAGGACGCCGCTGCCGCGCAGCGCCGGATGGCGATCGTCTTCCAGGCGTTCAACCTGTTCCCGCACATGACGGCGGCGCAGAACATCGCGCTCGCGCCGCGCGTGGTGCACGGGCTGTCCGCCCGCGAGGCCGAGGAGCGGGCGCGCGAGCTCCTGACCCGGGTCGGGCTCGCCGATCTCGCCGGTGCCCACCCGGACCGTCTCTCCGGCGGGCAGCAGCAGCGGGTGGCGATCGCCCGCGCGCTCGCCGTGCGTCCGCGGTTGCTGCTGCTCGACGAGATCACCTCCGCGCTCGACCCCGAGCTGGTGGGCGAGGTGCTCTCGATCGTCCGCGAGCTCGCCGTCGGCGGCGTCACGATCCTCATGGCGACGCACGAGATGGGCTTCGCCCGGCAGGTGTCCGACCAGGTCTGCTTCCTCGACGGCGGGCGGGTGCTCGAGTCCGGACCGCCGGACCAGGTGCTGGGCGAGCCCGAGCACGAACGGACCCGGCAGTTCCTCACCCGGGTGATCGCGGCGGGCCGGCTCGGCTGACGGGGGCACCGGCCCCGACGTTGGCCATCGGCGGATCTCCGCCCTCGGTCACCGCTCGGTCTCGCGGTGGCCACTGCGGCCCTCCGGCGCTCTACGGTGATCGTCATGCGCCGGTTGCTCGCCGCTCTGCCCGTCCTGCTCCTGCTGCTCGCGGGCTGCGCCTCGACGCCGCCTCCCCCACCGCCACCGCCTCCGGCTCCTCCGGCCCCGACCACGCCGCCCGCGCCGGTGACCCCGACCGTCGAGACCACCGCGGGCGAGTGGGCCGGCCGGATCGGTGTTCCGGGGTCCCCGTTGGACGTCGGCATCCGGTTCTCCGTCGAGGGCGGCGGGCTGCGCGGGGAGATGAACATCCCCGCCCAGGAGATCGAGGCGATGCCGCTCGCCGAGGTGGTGCTCGAAGGGCGGGACCTGAGCTTCCGGCTCCCCGAGGTGGCGGGCGACGCGCGGTTCCGCGGCACCTTCGAGGCCGACGGCAAGAGCGTCCCCGGTGCGTTCACGCAGTTCGACCGCCCGTTCCCCCTCATCCTGCGCCCCGGCCCCGCCTCGGGTCGGCCGCAGGAGCCACGGCCCCCGTTCCCCTACCGCGCTGAGGACGTCACCTACGCCGGCCAGGGCGTCGACGTCGCGGGCACCCTCACCGTTCCCGAGGGCCCGGGCCCGCACGCCGCGGTCCTGCTCGTCACCGGCAGCGGCGCGCAGGACCGCAACGAGCAGCTGTACGGGCACAAGCCGTTCATGCTGCTCGCGGACACGCTGACGCGGGCCGGCTACGCGGTCCTGCGGGTGGACGACCGCGGGATCGGCGGCACCGGCGGTGAGCTCGCGACGTCCACGTTCGACGAGCTCACCGGGGACGTCGTCGCGGGCGTCGAGTACCTCCGCGGTCGTCCGGAGGTCGACGGCGCGCGCATCGGGCTGCTCGGCCACAGCGAAGGCGGCTACGTCGTGCCGCTCGCCGCGCAGCGCACCGACATCGCGTTCGCCGTGCTGATGGCCGGCCCCGCCGCCCGCGGCGAGGAGGTGCTGGTCGAGCAGAACCGCCGGCTCCTGGAGTCGGCCGGAGCACCCGCGGACGCGGTCGAGCAGCAGGTCGTCTTCGCCCGCGAGCTTGTCCGGCTGCTGCGCGCCGAGGACTACGACGGTGCGCGCAGGCTCATGAGGGCGCAGCTCGAGGCGCAGGCGGCCGGGCTGCCGCCGGAGCAGCAACCGGCACCGGAGCAGATCGAGGCGCAGATCGCGGCCACGGCCTCGCCGTACTACCGGTCGTTCGTGGTGCACGACCCGGCACCGTCGCTGCAGGCGCTGGACGTCCCCGTGCTCGCCTTCTTCGGCAGCAACGACATGCAGGTCCCGGCCACGCAGAACGAACCGGAGATGCGCCGGCTGCTGGCCGGCAAGCCGGACGTGACGGTGCAGACGCTGCACGGTCTCAACCACCTCATGCAGCCCGCGGAGACCGGGGGGATCGAGGAGTACGCCACGATCGGGACGACCCTCGACCCCGCGGTGCTCGACCTCGTGAAGGGCTGGTTCGTCCAGCGGTTCCCGACCTGACCGTGCTCCGCCCGGACGCGGACGCCATGCTGTCCCACGACCACCGGCAGCCTGCCGCAGCCGACGCCGTGGGGCTGCGAACCCTCAGCGTGTGAGCCGGTGGCCGGCGAAGAACTCCTCCATCAGCGCCGCGCACTCGGGCGCGAGCACGCCGGCCACCACCTCGGGCCGGTGGTTGAGCCGCCGGTCGCGCAACACGTCCCACAGCGAGCCGACCGCCCCCGTCTTGGGCTCCCAGGCCCCGAAGACCACGCGCTCCACGCGGGCCAGCCCGATCGCACCGGCGCACATCGTGCAGGGCTCGACCGTGACGGCGAGGGTCACGCCCTCCAGCCGCCACTCCCCCCGCGTCACCGCGGCGGCCCGCAGCGCGAGCAGTTCGGCGTGCGCGGTCGGGTCGCCGAGGGCCTCGCGGGCGTTGCACGCGGCGGCGAGCTCACGACCCGCGGCGTCGACGACGACGGCCCCGATCGGCACGTCACCGGTGCGTGGCGCAGCGGCGGCGACCTCCAGCGCGCGCCGGACCAGCGCCTCGTCCGAGGCGCGGTGGGGTGCGGTCACCGGGCGCCCGCGACCTCGCTGACCCCGCCTGCGACGACCTCGGCGAGCGCGTCGGCGAACCCGCAGCGGCGCCCGATGGCCGCCAGCTGCTCGTCCGGGTAGAGCTCGACCTCCGCGGCGAGCACCTCGAGCTCGTCGGCGGGCAGCCCGAGATCGGCGACGATGGCGAGGTCGCCCTCGGGCCACGGCGGTGCGTCGAGGGCCTCCTCCTCGGCCGGGAGGTCCACGCGCAGCAGGTCGAGCACGTCGGCGGCGACGTCGTAGTCCAGGGCGGCCACCGCGTCGGACAGCATCACCGCGATGCCGCCCGGGGTGGGCCGCAGCAGCACGAAGAACTCGTCGTCGACGTCGAGGAGGCCGATCACCGCCCCCGTGGAGCGCAGTTGGCGCAGCTCGGTGATCGCCGTGTCGAGGTCGACCAGCGACTCGGCGGCCATTCTCCGGCAGCGCCAGGACCCGTCCTCGCGGATCGCCGCGACGGCGAACCCGGGCACGGCCTGCTCCCGCACGCTCGCGGGACGCTCGACGCTCTGCACGGCCATGGCCCTACGGTAAGCCCGGCAGGGACTGTGCTCCAAGCCACAGTGCGAAGTTGGCCCTCCTGTCACCTCCGCGAGGTGCCAGGATCGTGCGCATGTCGCACCCGGCCGCCACGATCGAAGGACTGCACGCCCAGGCCCGCAGCGTTCAACCACGGACGGTAGCGCTGCGCCGCGCGCTGCACCGCCGTCCCGAGCTCGGGCTCGAGCTGCCCATCACGCGTGATGCGGTGGTGGCGGCGCTCACCGACCTACCGGTGCAGGTGCACCTCGGGCGCTCCGTCAGCTCGGTGGTGGCCGTGCTCGAGGGCGATCGGCCCGGCCCGACCATCCTGCTGCGCGGGGACATGGACGCGCTGCCCATGCCGGAGGACACCGGTCTGCCGTTCGCGTCCGAGGTGGCCGGCACCATGCACGCCTGCGGGCACGACACGCACGTGGCGATGCTCGCGTCGGCGGCGCACGTGCTCGCCGCGCGGCGCCACGAGCTCGCCGGCCGCGTCGTGTTCATGTTCCAGCCCGGCGAAGAGGGCTTCCACGGCGCTCGGTACATGATCGAGGAAGGGCTGCTGGACCACGCCGGGCCCGCGGGCCGCCCGGATGCCGCGTACGCCCTGCACATCAGCGCCACGCTGCCCGCCGGTGAGGTGCACGTGCGGCCCGGGCCCCTGATGGCCGCGGCCGACACGATCCGCGTCACGGTGAACGGCCGGGGCGGGCACGCGTCGGCGCCGCACGACGCGCTGGACCCGGTGCCCGCCACCGCCGCGATGGTCGGCGCGCTCCAGACCGCCGTCACCCGGCGCATCGACACCCACCAGCCCGTCGTGCTGACGATCGCCCACATCACCGCAGGCACCACCGTCAACGTCATCCCGGAGACCGCGCAGCTGGAGGGAACGCTGCGCAGCCTGTCGGAGACGACGCGCGCGGCGATGCACGAGGAGATCCGCCGGGTCTGCCGGCACACCGCGATGGCCCACGGGTGCACGGCCGAGGTCGAGATCGAGCGGGGCTACCCGGTCACCGTCAACGACCCGGATGCCGCGAGCCGCGTCGACGCGCTCGCCGGCACCGTCCTGGGCCGCAAGCGGGTGGCGACGATGCCCACGCCGATCATGGGCGCCGAGGACTTCTCCTACGTGCTCGCCGAGGTGCCGGGCGCGCTCGCGTTCCTCGGTGGTTGCCCGCGCGGCGTCGACCCCTCGGCCGCGGCGCCCAACCACTCCAACCGCGTCGTCTTCGACGAGGAGGCGATGGCCGCGGGCGTCGCCGTCTACGCGGGGCTGGCCCTGGCCGGGCTGTGACCCCCGCGGCGACCCCGCGGCAGGATGGCGATGTGCTGCCTCCCCTCCGCGAGCTCGGGATGGCCCTGCGATCCCGCGGGCTCTCCGCCACCGACCACGTCCGCGACGTCCTGGACCGGCTCGGCGCCGACACCACCAACAGCGTCGTCACCCTCGACGCCGAACGCGCGCTCGCCGCGGCCGCCGCGCTCGACGACGAGCTCGCGCGCGGGTCGTGGCGCGGCCCGCTGCACGGCGTCGCGGTCGGGGTGAAGGACCTCATCGACGTGGCCGGGCTGCCCACCCGTGCCGGGTCGCACGTGCTCGCCGACGCCCCGCCCGCCGAGGCGGACGCCCCCGTGGTGGCGCGGTTGCGCGAAGCGGGCGCGGTCGTCGTCGCGAAGCTGCACACGCACGAGTTCGCCTACGGGCCCACCGGCGACGTCGCGGCCACGGGGCCCGCCCGCAACCCCCACGACCCCACGCGCATCACCGGCGGCTCGTCGTCGGGCTCCGCGGCCGCGGTCGCCTCCGGGCACGTCCCGCTGGCGCTGGGCACCGACACCGGCGCGAGCGTGCGCACCCCGGCGGCGCTGTGCGGCGTGGTCGGGCTGAAGCCGGCGTACGGCGCGCTGTCGGCGCAGGGCTGCTTCCCGCTCTCGGAGACCCTCGACCACGTCGGCGTCCTCGCCCCCGACGTGCACGCGGCGTCCGTCGCGTGGGACGTGCTGAGCCGCCCGGACGGCACCGGGGGCGGCATCCAGGCGCCCGGCGTCGACGGCGTGCGCGTCGGCGTGCTCGTCGACGAGTACTGGCGCGCGCTCGACCCGGCGCTCACGGCGGCCGTCGACGCGGCCGCGGCGCGGCTGGAGAAGGGCGGGGCGCAGGTGCAGGACGTGCGCACCCCCATGATCGACGAGCTCGCCGCGACCTACCCGGTGATCGTGGGCGCCGAGGCGTACGCCACGCACGCGCGCTGGCTGCAGGAACGGCCGCAGGACTACCAGGAGATCACCCGCGAGCGGCTGCTGCCCTTCGCCGACCTGCGGGCACGCGCCTACGTCGATGCGCTGCGCACCCGCAAGCGGCTCACCGCGGCCCTGCGCGCCGCCGTGGACGCCGTCGACGTCCTGCTGCTGCCGACCACCCGCCTGCGCGCCACCCCGATCGACGCGGAGGAGGTCGAGGTCGCGGGCTTCCCCGTCCCCGTGCGTCCGCAGCTGCTGGCGCTCACCCTGCCGTTCAACCTGACGGGCTGGCCCGCGGTCTCGGTACCCGGCGAGGTCACCGACGGCGGGCTGCCCGCGGGCGTCCAGGTGGTCGGTGTGCGGCTGGAGGAGCGCGGGATCCTGCGGGTGGCCGCGGCCCTCGAGCAGGCCTGATCCTTCCGAGGCGCACACCACGGCCCCGGTGCCGGAGCCACCGCCCGGGGGCGAGCCCACCCGTTGATCGTTCCGACCCGCGCTCCAAGGCGGTCTTCGCCTCCCCTGCGCGCGGCTCGGACGATCAGGGTGGCGTGATCACTCCGAGCCGCACACCACCGCTGCCCGACCACCGCAGAGGGCGACTCGCAACGATCAACGGTGATCGTTGTGAGCCGTGCGCGACGGCTGCCGCCGCGACGATGTGGTGCGGCTCGGATCGATCTGGCGTGGTGATCGCTGCGAGGAGTACAGCAGCGCTGCGACGACCACCCTGGTGTGCGGCTGGGAACGATCTGCCTGGCCCCGCGATCGATCCGGGACGCACGGCAGGGCGGTGGCGGCCGCGGTGGTGTGCGGGTCGTGACGATCAGCCTGTCCGGAGGGTGCCGCAGCCGGAGCGGACCGGGCGCGTAGCGTCTCGCAGCGTGACGGAGCGGGCGGTGTGTGTGATCGGCGCCGGGCTCATCGGGGGATCGCTGATGCGCGCCGCCGGGAAGGCCGGGCGGGCGGTGTGGGGAACGAGCGCGTCCGACGAGACCGCCGCGCAGGCCCGCACCGACGGGTTCGACGTGGGCACCGACACCGATGCCGCGCTGCGCCGCGCCGCCGAGGCCGACGCGCTCGTCGTGCTCGCGGTGCCGCTGCCGGCGCTGCCGCCCGTGCTGCGCCGGGTGGACGCCGTGGCCCCGACCTGCCGGCTGACCGACGCCGTGAGCGTCAAGGTCGCCGTGGCCGATGCCGTCGCGCGCCTGGCCCCGCGCGCCCGCTACGTGGGCGGGCACCCGATGGCCGGCACCACCGAGTCGGGCTGGTCCGCGGGCAACGCCGACCTGTTCACCGACGCCGCGTGGGTGGTGGCCGCCGACGACGGCGCCGAGCCCGCCGTGTGGGCCGACGTCGCCGAGCTGGCCTGGGCGTGCGGGTCGCGGGTGGTGCCGGCCGCGACCGACGAGCACGACCTCGCCGTGGCGCGCGTGTCGCACCTGCCCCACCTGCTCGCCGCGGTGCTCGCGTCCGTCGGCGCCGCGGGCGACGACGACCTGCCGCTCGCGCTGGCCGCCTCCTCCTTCGCCGACGGCACGCGCGTGGCCGGCACCCGCCCCGAGCTCGTGCTCGCGATGTGCGAGGGCAACCGGGACGCGCTGCTCGCCGCCGTGGACGACGCGCTGGGCCGACTCGGGGCGATGCGGGGCGCGCTCGCCTCCACCGGCGGCCTCGCGGCCACCGTTCGGGCAGGGCACGAGGGGCGCCTGCGCTGGGCGGCGGCCCGTGACCCGCAGCTGTTGCGGGTCCGCCGCGGCACGGCGCCGGACGAGCTGCGCGCGATCGGCCGCCGTGGCGACGCCGTCGTCGGCTGGGCGGGATGAGCGGAAGCACCAGGGGCGAAATCACCGGCGGCGTCGCCGGCGCCTCTGCTAGCGTCGGCGACGTGCGGCACCACTACTTCCTCTGAGAGGCCGAACGCGGCGGCCCCGGCACCCGATCACGGGTTGCGGGCCGCTGTTGCGTGTTCGGCCCTGATCGCATATCTCACGGGTCCGCCCCGGCCGTCGTGCTCGCGGGTGCGGTCCGCTCTCGGAGGAACCGTGTCCACCGTCATCCATCTACCCGCGCGCGCCCGCTCCCACCTGCGCGCCACCGACCTGCACGTCGTCCGCGGCGGTCGCCCCGTGCTCACCGGGGTCGACCTCAGCGTGTCGGCGGGCGAGCGGCTCGGCGTCGTCGGCGAGAACGGCCGCGGCAAGACCACCCTGCTGCAGGCGCTCGCCGGCACCCTCGCCGCCGATTCCGGCTCCGTGCACCGCGTCGGCACGGTGGGCGTCGCCGACCAGGAGATCGCGGTCGGGGCGGACCGCTCCGCACCGGTGCTCGGGTCCGCGAGCGACCCTTCGGTCGGCGACCTCATCGACGTCGAGCTCGCCGGCGTGCGCGCCGTTCTGCAGCGGTTCGACGCCGCCGTCGCGGCGCTGAGCGAGGAGCGGCCGGGCGCCGAGCAGGAGTACACCGACGCGCTCACGGCCGCCGAGGCGATCGACGCCTGGGACGCCGACCGGCGCGTGGACCTCTCGCTCGCGGCGCTCGGCGCGGTCCACTACCGCGCACGACCGCTCCACACCCTGTCGATGGGTCAGCGCTACCGGATCCGGCTGGCCTGCCTGCTGGGTGCCCGCCACGACCTGCTGCTGCTCGACGAGCCGACCAACCACCTCGACGCGGGCGGCCTCGCCCACCTCACGGCGCGACTGCGCGAGCACCCGGGCGGGGTCGTCCTGGTGAGCCACGACCGGGCCCTGCTCGCCGAAGTCGCCACCGCGGTGCTCGACCTCGACCCGACCCACGACGGCCGCCCGCGCACCTACGCGGGCGGCTACGCCGGCTACCGGGAGGGGCACGCCGCCGAGCGGGAGCGCTGGGCGGCCGAGCACCGGGAGCAGCTGCGCGAGCGGCAACGCCTCTCCGACGACCTGTCGACGGCGCAGAACCGGCTCTCCACCGGGTGGCGCCCGGACAAGGGCACCGGCAAGCACACGCGCGCGACCCGGGCCCCCGGGCTGGTGCGGGCCGTGCACCGGCGGCGCGCCGACCTCGAGGCGCACGCCGTCTCGGCCCCGGAGCCCCCGCAGCGGTTCGCCGCGCCACCGCTGCCCGCGCTCCCGGGCGCGACCCTGCTGGACGCGGCCGACGTGACGGTCGCGGGGCGGCTGGACGTCCCGCAGTCGCTGTCGGTGCGGTCGGGCGACCGGCTCGTGGTGACCGGCCCGAACGGGTCCGGGAAGTCGAGCCTGCTCGCCGCGCTGGCCGGGAGGCTCGAGCCGAGCACCGGGTGGGTGCACCGGTCGCGGTCGGCCCGCACCGGGCTGCTCGCGCAGGAGTCACCGTCACCGGCGCGGCGGCGGGCGATCGACGTGTACGACGCGGCGATCGGGCGGCTCGTCAGCGCGGGCCGGGTCGCCGAGGACGACGTGGTCGGGCTGGGCGCGCTCGGCCTGCTCCCGTCCCGGGACGCGCGCCGGCCGGTCGCCGAGCTGTCGGTGGGCCAGCAGCGCCGCCTCGACCTCGCCGTGCTGCTGGCCGCCCGGCCACACGTCGTGCTGCTCGACGAGCCGACCAACCACCTCTCGATCGCCCTGGTGGACGAGCTCACCGAGGCGATGGCCGCCACCGCCGCGGCCGTCGTGATCGCCACCCACGACCGGCAGCTGCTCCGCGACACCGCCGGCTGGCCCCACCGGTCCCTGTGAGGACCGGGGGCGGCCGATCAGCCGCGGGTGGAACTCAACCGACGGCGGGTTCGAGGCGGCGGGCCAGGCCCGGGTAGCTCTCGACGACACCGTCGCCGTCCACCACGAGGTCGGCGGCGAAATCGCCCCAGCGGAAGCCGACCTCGGCGCGACCGGTGCCCTCGTCCAGCACGGACAGGGTGCGGTAGGTCTGCTCGACCACCCGGACCTCCAGCTCCGGCAGCGACACGAAGACCACCGGCAGCGTCTGCTCGCCCGCCTCCCGGTGCAGGCCGAGCCTGCGGATGGGCAGCGTGTTGAACATCGGACTGAAGGCGAGGTCGACGTCGGCGGCGCCCGCGCAGTCGTCGCGGGTGCCACCGGTGCCGGTGCCGGTGTCGAGCAGCCACACCCCGTCGTCGGTGCGGTTGATCGTCAGGTGCCGCTCGCGCTCGGCCGTGGCGCTGGTGACCGAGAGCCGCTCGAGCGTGCCGTCCTCACCGACCACCAGGCGGTAGGACGCGGTGAAGCCGCCGCTCGGCTCGACGCGGACCAGCCGCCCGAGTGCCCGGAACCCGCCGGTGCCCGGCAACATCCGCGTGCCCTCGAGCCCGTGGCCGTCCTCGGCCTGCCACGTCAGCATCGTCGTCACCGGGACCACCGTAGACGAGCCCGGCGCCGATGGTGACCCTGAGTCATGCGCACTGGCCGCAAGCCTGCCTCCCCCTCGCCGGACGTGTCCCGATCGTGATCCACACCATCGTGCACCCGGACCGGTGGAGGGCACTAGTGCTCGGGGTGCACGTGTTCGGGGTCCAGGTCGTCGCGCACGCCGCGGAACACGGGCTGGCGCAGCCGCCCGCCGTCGGTCCATCCGGAGTGGCCGACCTCGACGACCATGACCGGCTCGCACCAGCGGGCCCCGGCCGTCTCGGCCCGGGGCAACGGTCCGGCGAACGGCGGCCCGGCCGTCTCCACCAACCGTTCCCGCAGGACGCGCTGCACGAGCTCGCCGGCCAGGCCGGAGCCGACGCGGCCCGTGTAGCGCAGACCGCCGCCGTCCGGCACGCCCAGCAGCAGGGCACCGATGCGCCCCGCGCTGCTGCGTTCCGGGCGCCAGCCGCCCACGACGCACGTCTGGGTCTGCCGGTGCGTCACCTTCGTCCAGCTCGGGCTCCGCTGACCGGGCCGGTAGACGCCGTCGCGGCGCTTGGCGACGATCCCCTCCATCCCGCGCTCGCGCGTTGCCTCGAACAGGGCCCCACCGTCGGTATAGGTCGGGGACAGCGAGAGCACGGGTACGGCGGCGAGATCGAGCCGTTCCAGCGTGCCGCGCCGCTCGACGAGGGAGCGGCCCAGCAGCGGCACGCCGTAGAGGCGGAGCACGTCGAAGACCATGAACGTGACGGGCCGGGCCTGGGCGACGCGCGGCGCGACGGGCCCGTGCATCCGGTCGGCCAGCGCGGCGAAGCTCGGCACGCCGTTCTCGAGCAGCACCACCTCGCCGTCGAGCAGCACGTCGGGAGCGATGCGCGTCAGGTCCGCGAGCTCCGGGAAGTTCGCGGTGACGTCGCGCTCGCTGCGGCTGGACAGCCGCACCTGCCCGTCGGCGACGTCGGCGAGCAGCCGCATGCCGTCCCACTTCACCTCGAACAGCCATTCCGGACCGTCCGGAAGGGCTCCAGGGGTGGCGAGCATGGGCTGCACGCAGCCATGCTGACACCTGGGAGTCGCGATTCGCGGAAGGAACGGGGGCTCGCATGCGCGCGATGTGGAGCGGCGCGGTGTCGTTCGGACTGGTCAGCGTGCCGGTGAAGGCGTATTCGGCCACGACCAACCACGACATCCGCTTCCACCAGGTGCACGCGGCCGACGGTGGGCGGATCAAGTACAAGCGCACCTGCTCGATCGACGGCGAGGAGGTCCAGTACGCCGACATCGTCAAGGGCTACGAGACCGAGGACGGCGAGCTGATCACCCTCGACGAGGACGACCTCGACTCGCTGCCCACGAAGTCGGGGCACGAGATCGACGTCGTCGAGTTCGTGCCCGCGGACCAGATCGACCCGCTCCTGTTCGACAAGAGCTACTACCTCGAACCGGACGCCAAGGCCGCCAAGCCGTACGCGCTGCTGCGCGAGGCGCTCGTGCAGACCGACCGGATGGCGGTCGTCAAGGTCGCGTTGCGCCAGCGGGAGAGCATCGCGCTGCTGCGCGTGCGGGACAAGGCGATCGTGCTGCAGACGATGCTGTGGCCCGACGAGGTGCGTGAGCCCGAGTTCGACGTCCTCGACGCCGAGGTCGAGCTGCGGCCGCAGGAGCTGACGATGGCCGCGTCGCTCGTCGAGAGCCTGGGGGCCGAGTTCGACCCGTCGCAGTTCCACGACGAGTACCGCGACGCGGTCGTCGACCTCATCGAGCGCAAGCGCACCACCGGCGACACCCGGCCCGCCCCGGCCGCGGAGAAGCGCGACGAGGGCCCGGACAGCATGACCGACCTGCTCAGCGCCCTGCAGGCCAGCGTGGAGGCCGCGAGGGCGGGCGCCAAGCAGGAGGAACCGGCTCCGAAGAAGGCGCCGGCGCGCAAACAGGCGACGAAGAAGAAGGACGAGGCGGAGGAGCCCGCCCCCCGCAAGAGGACCCGCAAGCCCGCCTGAACCGCGGATCCGCAGAACCAACGGCACTTTCGTCGCTACCTGGCCGACGAAAGTGCCGTTCGTTGGGGGAATCAGGGGCCCAGCGCGTTCTCCGGTGGCTGCTCGTCCGCACCCAGGGCGTCGAACAGGGCGCTCGCGCGCTTCTTGTCCCAGTTCACCACGCCGTCGCGGACGGGGACCGTGGTCGAGATCCCGTCGGACAGGCCCCGCATCGCCAGGCCGAGCTGGGCGAGGTGCCAGACGTGGGTGCCCTCGTCCACCGCCACCGAGTTGGAGAGGCCGCTCGCGAGCGGCACGATCCGGAACGGGTTCAGCAGCGTGCCGGGGCTGGTGGCCTTGTCCAGCAACGCGGAGATGAAGGCGCGCTGGCGTTCCACGCGGCCGAAGTCGGAGCTGGCGGTGGCGCGGGTGCGCACGTAGCCCAGGGCGGTGGCCTCGTCCAGGGTCTGGCAGCCCTCCTCGATGTCCAGCGCCGCCTTGGGGTCCTCGATGGCCTCGGGGACGCACATCTCGACACCACCGACCGCGTCGACCACGGAGACGATGCCGAGGAAGCCGATCTCGATGTAGTGGTCGACGTGCAGGCCCGTGGCGCCCTCCACGGTGCTCACGAGCAGCTCGGGCCCGCCGCCGTCGGCGCCACCGCCCCGCCCGTAGGCTGAGTTGATCTTGTGGCGGCCGTGGCCGGGGATGTCGACCATCGAGTCGCGCGGGAGGCTCACCAGGGTGGTGGGCCCGCTGCCGGTGTGCAGCAGCATGATCGTGTCGGTGAGCTCGGACTCCGGTGCACCGGTGGCGTACTCGTCGCGCTGCTCCGGGGTGAGGTTGGCGCGGCTGTCCGACCCGACGATCAGCCAGTTCGTGCCCTCCGAGGACGTAGCGCTGTCAGAAGGCAGCGCGGCCACGCGCGCGAGCGTGGTGTCGACGTAGACCGCGAAGCCGAGCGCCAGCACCACCAGCAGCACCAGCACGTTGCGGATCCGGCGCCCCCAGCGCGGGCGGGGCCGGACCGGGCGCGGTCGGGGTGGCCGTCGCGTCGGCGGCGCGCCCGCCCCACCCTTCGGCCCCCGCTGCGCCGGCAACATCCGCGTGCGCTGCAGCGGACGCGGTCGGCGCGGGGGCACCTGCTGCGGAGGCGGGTACGGCGGCCGCTGTTGCGGCGGCGGGTAGGGCGGGGGCTGCGCGCCGGAACCGGGCGGGCGGGGGCGCTGCGGCTGCCCCCACCCGGGACCACCACCGCGACGCGGAGGCGGCCCGGGCGGCCGACCCGGCGGCGGTACGCCGCGGCCTCGGTACTCGTCCATGCTCACCACCATCCCCGTTGCCCCGGGCCGCCGTCACGACGTACCGGTCCTGCACCCAATAAGGACGCACGACCGGGTGGTCCGGTTCCACGGGTGCCCCGACCCGGCGCCTGGCGGGCGTCACGAGGAGAGCAGCGGCTCCCCCTCGAAGACCCCGAGCTCCTCGCAGTAGAACTCGATGCCGACGCCGTTGGGGTCGCGGATGTACAGGCTGTTCTCGATGCCGCGGTCCGGGCCGAGATAGGAGATGCCCGCGCCGTCCAGCCGCTTCCGCGCGGCGGCGAACTCCTCAGGAGACGTGGACAACGCCAGGTGCTGCACGGCGCCGATCGTCTCGCTGAAATCGGGGTGCTCGTGGCCCGGGAAGTCGAAGAACCCGAGCAGGTTGCGGTTGCCGATGTCGAAGAAGAAGTGGCTCGAGCCGGCGTAGTCGCGGTTCTCCACCAGCTCGACCAGCGGGAACCCGAGAAGCTCCTGGTAGAACCGGATCGTCTCCTCGACGTCACGGCAGATCAGCGCGAGGTGGTGGACCCCGCGCACCGTCGAACCCGGGCGGGCCGTGGCCTCGGCCAGGTAGCGCTGCTTGAGCTCGGCCCGGCGGGCCCGGACCGCCTCCAGCTCGGGTCCCTGCGGTTGCGGCATCGGATCGTCCTCTCGTCGTCGGTCCTGCCGGACCGGAGTACCACCGGCAACGGTAGTTGCACCTACAACATTCCGGGTCGCGACGGGTGCGGCCGCACCCCGGCGGGTATCCGGGCGCGTGATCGACCGCTTCGACGGCTGGATCGCCGGCCTCGGCACGGCGTCGGGGCTGCGCGCCGTCGTCGGGCACTGGCCACGCTCGCCGATCGGCGCCTTCACCGACGTGATGGTGGAGCGCGCGGACGGGCACCGGGTGCTGCTCGCCCCGTCCGCCGAGGTGGCGGAGTTCGTCAACGGCACGTACGCCTTCGACGAGGTGCGCGTCGGGCCGGTGCGTGCCCGCGTCGACGGCGACCGGTGGCAGGTCGACTCGGGTCCGCTCGTGCTCGCCTTCACGGTCGGACGGCGGACTCCCCTCGGGCGGCTGCTGCACGCCGTCCCGCGGCGGCTCGCGACCCATCCCCGGTGGATCGCCGCCATCGACGTGGCGGCCCGCGCCGTGCTGCCCGGCGTGCGCACCCGGGGCAGCGCCGGCGCCGGGCGCCAGGAGTTCTACGGCGCCCTCGACCTGCACGCCGTGTCCGCCGCGACCGTCGGCTGGGAGGGTGCCGACCAGGGCGACCTCGCCCCGGTGGCGCCGCCGGTCCGCTTCGGCTTCGGCTCGACCCCGCGCCGCCCGTCGCTCACCCGGATCGTGACGCTCGTGCGGGAGGTCTAGCCGGTGCAGACCTTCCTCCCCTACCCCGACTTCGCCGCCAGCGCCGCGGTGCTCGACGACCGCAGGCTCGGCAAGCAGCGCGTGGAGGCCCTGCAGGTGCTGCGGGCGCTGACCCGACCGACCTACGGCTGGAAGCACCACCCGGCCGTCCGGATGTGGGCGGGCTTCCCCGACGGCGTCGCCGCGTACGGCCTCGCCGTATGCGCGGAATGGACGGGTCGCGGCCGCGCCGACACCTGCGCGGCGACGATCGGCGCCGACCTCGCCGTCGCCGGGCGGCCGGCGCCGCGGACGCAGGTCGAGCTCGCGCGGGTCTGCGGTCTGCCGGACTGGCTCGGCGACGATCGCGTGCACCGCAGCCACCGCAGTGCCCTCGTGCGCAAGGACCCCGAGTTCTACGGCCCGCTGTTCCCCGACGCGGACCCCGAGCAGGACTACGTGTGGCCGGTCTGACCCGAGCCCGGCACGGCTGGGACGATCCGGCCGGGAGGTCCGACGCGCGCGCACCGCGTCGTCGACGAACATCGTCTGCTGCAGGGGGAACGGGTTTCCGAGCGCATGAGCAAGCCACGGTTGTTCGCCCTCGTCGGCGCGGTCTTCGGTCTCGTCGGGGTCGCATCCCTCATCGCCGGGCTCGTGCTCACCGCGTCCGCGGCGAGCTTCCTGGCGTCCGCCGAACGGACCAGGGGAACCGTCGTCGAGCTGAGCGGCGGGTCCGACCGCGACCACGTCCGGTACCCGAGGATCGAGTACACGGTCAGGGGGAAGCAGTACTCGATGACGAGCTCGACGGGCACCGCTCCACCGGCCTACCGGCGAGGCGAGACCGTACCGATCGCCGTCGACCCGGACGACCCCCACGACGCGCGGATCGCGGACTTCCTCTCGTCGTTCCTCCCGGCGACGATCCTCGGCGGGACGGGAATCCTCCTCAGCCCGATCGGCGCGGTACTGCTGCTCAAGGCGCGCAAGACGGCGCGGCAACGCGCGTGGCTCGAGCGGGAGGGCCGGGCGGAGTGGGCGCAGATCTCGGAGGTGGACCGCGACCACACGGTCAGGCTGCGCGGCCGGCACCCCTACGTCGTGCGCGCCACCTGGTACGACGCCCGCACCGGCCGGACCCACACGGCCACGAGCGACTACTTCCGCCACGACCCCGGCCCGAGCCTGCGGGGCCGGACCCACGTCCGCGTGCTCTACGACCCGAACGACCCGGACCGCAACCTGCTCGACCTGAACCCGGCGCGCTGAGATCAGAGCCAGCGCGGCGGCGCGGGGACCGGAGCCGGGGAGCCGTCGGGAGCACGCCCCTCGAGCCGCTCCGGGCCCGCCCGACCCACCAGCCAGCCGAGCACGTCCGCCGCGGCGCCGAGGACGACGGCCGGCGCGTCGCTGTGCGGCCCGAGCGACCAGGACTGCTCCCGGTCGCCCGGGGCGAGCCGGGCCGCGGGACAGCCCTCGGCGGTGGACAGCGTGCCCACGGCGTCGTCGAGCAGGGTGTCCACGACGTCGGGTGGGAAGTCGGCGACGGTGAGGCCCGCGTCCAGGTCCACGGCGTGCAGCCACACCTCCCGCACGCGCATCCACGGGATCTCGGCCGCGGGCACCGGCCGGCCGGCCGCGCTGCGCACCTGCGCCTCCCAGGCCTGCGGGCCGAGCGCAGCGAGCGCGGCGTCGAGTGCTTCCGCGGTGGCCACGAGCTCGTCGCGCAGCGCGTCGGCGGGCCGCTGCGCCGACGACTCGATCTCCGCGGCGCGGTGCTCGCGCGAGGGGTACATCGGTGTCTCGACACCGGTGCGGGCCCAGCGGGCGAGACGGGTGAGCGCTTCGGCGTTGCGGGCGACGTGCGCCACGACGTGGGCGCGGGACCAGCCCGGAAGCGCGCTCGGGACGCCGAGGGCGTCGTCGGGCAGCGCGTCGACCGCGCGCACGAGCAACTCGGTGCCCGCGCCCATCCAGGGCAGGGTCACCGCGACGTCCCGCCGGTCCACGCGTTCTCGCCTCCTCCGGGCCACAACGGTGCGGATCTTACGGCGCGCAGCGGTCAGCCACCGGCCAGCGGATCCGCGCCGTGCCGCGGGCGGCGCAGCTCGAAGAGGCCGTGGCGCCGCGCGGCGCGCCGCCCACGCGCGCCGGCGACCAGGCCGAGGCCTGCGCGCAGGGCGCTGGCCGCGTCGAGGGTGGCATCGCGCGCCGCCGCGGAGAGCGCCGTGAAGCTGGCATAGCCGTGCACGAGGCCGGGGAACCGGCGGGCCACCACCGGGACGCCCGCGTCGCGCAGCCGGGCGGCGAGCTCCTCGCCCTCGTCGCGGAGCGGGTCGAAGCCGGCCGTGGCGAGGTAGACCGGCGGCATCCCGCTCAGGTCCTCGGCGCGCAGGAGCGCTCCCCGCGTGTCGTGGGTGGGCACGCCGTCGGGCAGGTACATGCGCTCCAGCTCCTGCAGGAGCTGGGCGGTCAGGCCGAAGCCGTTGCCGAACAACTCGCGCGAGCCGCCGGTGCGCCCCACGTCGGTGACCGGGTAGAGCGCGAGGACGAACGCCGGCACCGGGCCGCCGAGCACCGCCTGCTGCTGCGCCACGACCAGCGCGAGGTTCGCGCCGGCGCTGTCCCCGCCGACCGCGATCAGCCCCGGGTCGGCGCCGAAGCCCGCGGCGTCGCGGTGCACCGCGCGGAACGCCGCGATCGCGTCCTCCAGCGCCGCCGGGTACGGGTCCTCGGGCGCGAGCCGGTAGTCGACCGACAGCACGCGCACCCCGGACTGGGCGGCGAGCAGCCGGCACAGCGGATCGGTGGAGGCGACGCTGCCCATCACGAAACCGCCGCCGTGGAAGAAGACGACCATCGACCGCGTCTCGGGCACGGCGGGCGGGGTGTACAGCCGCGCGGGCAGGTGCCCGATCTCGCCGGGCACCTGCAGGTCACGGGTCTCGATGTCGTCGAGGAGGCTGTCGGCCACCAGGTCGGCGGCAAGATCGGCCTGGCGGCGCTGCTCGGCGAGGGTGGCCCGGTCGATGGTGGCGCCGTCGCCGCTGCCCAGCCGGTCGATGCGGCCGAACAGCTGCAGGTCGAGATCGAGCTCCTGCCCGTCGACCCGGATGGTGCGGCCCGCGAGAACCCGCTTGAACGGCCGCGGCAGCCCGAACACGACGCGGAGGCCCCACCGCAGCGCCTGCACCCGCAGCTTCTCCCCCAGCACGTCCGCACGGTACGCCGTGTTGTCTGCCTCCGCTCCGCTCCGGCGGCTCGCGGGCCCTTCAGGCACCGCCCCGCTCGCTCCGGGGGGGTGGCTACTTCATGGCGCCCGCGTTCAGACCGTCCTGGATGCGGCGCTGGAACGCGATGTACACCGCGAGCACCGGGAGCAGGGCGATCACCAGGCCGGCGAACAGCGCGCTCCAGTCGCTGCGGTAGCCCTGGTTCGCGGCCAGCACCGCGAGGCCCTGGGACAGCACGTACCGGTCCTGGTCGGGCATGAGCACCAGCGGCAGCAGGAACTGGTTCCACAGGCCCAGGAAGTTCAGGATGCCGATGCTGATCATCCCGGGGCGGGCCAGCGGCAGCATGATCTTGAAGAACGCGCCGGCGTGCGAGCAGCCGTCCAGCATCGCCGCCTCGACGAGCGCCCTCGGCAGCGTCCGGAAGAAGCCGGTGAGGAAGAAGACGGTGAACGGCAGCGCGTACGCCGTGTAGACCAGGATCAGCCCGTGGTAGGTGCCGAGCATCCCCAGGTTCTGGACCACGAAGAACAGCGGCACCAGCGCCAGGAAGATCGGGAACGTCATCCCCGTGATGAACGTGTAGTAGATGACGTCCCGCCCGCGGAACTCGTACTGCGCGAGCACGTAGGCCACCATCGCGCCGAGCAGCATCACCAGCACCACGGCCGCGCAGACCACGATGGCGCTGTTGAGGAAGTAGCGGCCGATGTTGGCGGTGGTCCAGGCGCGGACGAAGTTCTCGAAATGCCACTCCGACGGCAGGGTCCACGGGCTGGTGAAGATCTCGCGGTCGGACTTGAAGGCCGTCAGCGCCGCCCACAGCAGCGGCACCATGGCCAGCACCGTCCACAGCACGAGGAACCCGTGCGAGAAGACGTTCAGCGTGCGCTCGGTGCCCGACGGGCCGTCGTGGGGGGTCCGGCGGTCGCGCCGCAGCGGCGGTCGCGACGGGGCCGGAGCCGATGCCGGTGTGTCGATGCTCATCTGTGCCGCCTCCTCAGTACTCGACCCGCTCGCGGCGGCCCATCCGCAGGAAGGGGACCGCCAGCACCAACGTCACCAGGCAGAGCGCGACCCCGATCGCCGACGCGTAGCCGAACCGGCCGTCGGTGAAGGCGGCGCGGTAGAGGTACTGCGCCACCACCTCGGTGGACCCGTCCGGCCCGCCGTCGGGAAGGATCACCTGCAGCAACGCGAAGCCGTCGAGCATCAGGATCCCGAGGTAGACGTACGAGGTCTTGAGCGTGTCGGTGATCATCGGCAGCGTGATGCTGCGGAACGTGCGGAACCGGCCGGCGCCGTCGAGCACCGCGGCCTCGAACACGTCGGTGGGCAGCGACTTCATCGCCGCGCTGAACACCACGTAGTAGAAACCGACGTAGATCCAGATCAGGACGGCCATCACGGCCGGCAGTGCGAACGTCGTGTCCCCGAGCCACGCGCGGGTCAGCCACTCGAAGCCGGCCACGCGCAGCAGCCCGTTGAGCAGCCCGGCCTGCGGGTTGTAGAAGAACCCGAACAGCACGCCCGCGATCACCAGCGGCACGACGTGCGGGAAGAAGAACACCACCTGGTAGAAGCGCGAGCCCCGGACGCCACCGCGTCCGGCACCGCGCCGTCCCCCCAGCGTGGTCATGCTGGCGAGGAACAGCGCGATGCCGAGCGTCACGAGCGGCACCACGATCAGCATCTGCAGGTTGTGCGACATCGCCCGCCAGAAGCGGCCGTCGCCCGCCAGCTCCGCGTAGTTCCCCAGACCGATGAAGTTGCGGTCGGAGGAGAAGCCGCTCCAGTCCGTCATCGAGATGGAGAACGCCTGCACGTACGGCGAGATCACGAAGACGATGTAGAGCAGCAACGGGACCGCGAGGAAGCTCGCGATGAACCGGTACTTGCCGTAGCGCATGGCGACCTCGGTGCTCTCGATCCGCTGTTCAGCGGCTGTACTTGGTGACGTTCGCGTCGGCGGCGAGGCGGTCGGTCTCCGCCTGCATCGCGGCGAGGAACCCGTCCGCCTTGCTGCGGCCGGCGAGCAGGTTGCCCAGCTCGGTCTTCAGCAGCTGGCTGTAGGGCGAGTACCAGGTCCGGAACTGCCAGGTGAAGACGTCCTCGCCGGCCGCGTCGAGACCGGCGGACAGCGACTCGAGCGCCGGGGTCTTCTGGATCCCGTCGGTGGCGCCGCGCACCCCGGGCACGGAGGCGGTGAGCTCGGCGAACCGGCCCGCGCCCTCCTTGGACAGCATCAGGCGCAGGTACTCCATCCCGCCGTTGACGTTCGCCGCGCGCGCCGGCACCAGGAACGCCTCCGCGGGCTGCGTGCGCAGGGCCGTGACGGGCATGGCCGCGCTCGCGTCGAGCGCCGGCACCGGCGCCATCGTCATCCCGAAGTCCGGCGGCGCGATGCCCTTCATCTCGTTCTCCAGCCAGGACCCGGAGACGTAGAAGGCCGCCTGGCCCTGCGTCCACGCGGTCTGCGCCTCGGTGTGCTTGAGGCCCTCGGAGCCGGGCATGAAGTAGCCCTTGGCCACCATCTCCTCGAGACCCTGCGTCGCCGCGAGCACCGTGTCCTGCGTCCACGAGCCCGGCTCGAGGTTGTCGATCTTGCGCACGACATCCATGCCGCCCTGCTTGATCGCCGCGCCGAGGTTGAGGTCGAGGACGTAGTCGGCGGCGTTGGTGCCCCCGTAGGCGAACGGGGAGATCCCCGCGGCCTTGACCTGCTCGCACAGCGCGGTCATCTCGTCCCACGTGGTGGGGACCGCCCAGCCGTTCTGCTCGAACAGCGGCTTCGAGTACCACATCGCGTAGGTCTCGTAGACGTAGTTGAGGATCAGGAACTGGTCGCCGAACGTGCCCTGCTCGATCACGCCGGGCAGCAGCGTGTCGCGCACCTTCACGTTCGGGTCGTCCCACGAGGGGGCGTCGAGCAGCAGTCCGAGGTCGGCGAGCTGCCCCTCGGACACGAGCGTGGCGTACTCGATCTTCTGAGCGCCCGAGTCGTCCAGCACGTCCGGCGGGCTGCCGGCCACGAAGCGCGGCTGCATCTCCTGCGCGATCTGCGTGGTGGCCGTGTGCGTGACCTCGGCCTCCGGGTAGCGCTTGGTGTACAGCTCCTGGTGGAACTTCGCGTACTCCTCGCCGTACCCGCCGTTGAAGATGACGACGTCGAGACCGGCATCGGCCGCCACACCCAGCGGGTTCTCCGCGCTCACGTCCCCTTGGACGGCGGTCGAGCCGCCGCCCCCGCTCGTCGCACACGACGAGAGCACCCCGGCTCCCGGCACGGCGAGCAGCCCTGCGGCCGCGAGCCGCTGCAGGAACCTCCTGCGGTCCAGTCCGGCGGAACGGGCCCTGTTCATGACTGCCTCCTCATCGAGATCAGTGGGATCGACGGCCGCGGCGGGCCGGACGTGCGTCAGGCGGGACGGCGGATGCGGCCTGCGTAGCGCGCTTCGAGCGCGTCGTTGTGGGCGTCACCCTCCGGGACGTTGGCCGAGAGGTAGACGGGAGGAGCCTCACCTGCGTCGAGCATCGTGCGCACCACCTCGGCCACGACCATCTGCGCCAGCAACGCGGCGGTGATCGACGAGACGGCGCAGACCGCGACCTCGCCCGCCTGCAGCGCGGCGTCGCCGTACGGGGCACCGTTGTCGAGGACGACGTCGGCCAGCTCGAACAGGCGCAGGCCGGACGGGTGCCGCGAGACGACCCGGCTCGTGTGCGCCATGGACGTGATGACGATCAGCGGGTGACCGTGCTCCTTCACGGCGTGCGCGAGCTCGACCACGGAGCCGTTGCCGCCGGAGTTGGAGGCCATGACGAACACGTCGGACGGCGAGACGCCCGCGAGGTCGTAGAGCCTGCGCCCGACCGCCGGATCGCGCTCGAGGTGCTCGGTGAACAGCAGCTCCGGCGGTTCGCCCCCGAGCAGCACCAGGTCCCGCAGGGCGATCATGTTCGTCGGGACGAGGCCCCCGGCGCGCCCGCTGATCTCCATCGCCAGAGCCTGGGAGTGCCCGGTGCCGAAGGCCTGCACGACCCCGCCCGCGCGCAGCCCTTCGACCACCAGGCCCGCCGCCGCCACCACGCCGTCCGCCTGCTCCCGCGCGACCCGGGCGACCGCCTCCTCGGCGGCGGCGGCGAACGCCGCGGCCGAGATGTGGGCCGTACTCGTGTCGGCGGTCATCACGCTCCTCCGGATGTGGTGTCGGCGGGGGTTTCGGTGCCACGGCCACGGGACCGCGGCTCGTACGGGGAGCGGTGCGGGACCACGGCGTCTGCCGTGCGCACCCAGGTGTGGGTGGCGCGCTCGTGGGTGCGCTGCGCGACGGCGAGGTAGAGCAGGTCCAGCACGAGGAACTGCGAGTGCCGGGCCGACATCTCCCCCGAGCTGTACGAGATCTCCCGCACCGAGGTGCACAGCAGGTGGTCGGCGACCTCGGCGATCGGCGAGGTCGAGAAGTTCGTGATCGCCACGGTCGTCGCGCCGCTGGTCCTGGCCTGCGCCAGCATCTCCACCGTCTCCGTGGAGCGTCCGCTGTGCGAGAGTGCGATGGCGACGTCGTCGGGTCCGAGGAGGGCGGCACTGGCGAGCCCGTTGTGCACGTCCGACCAGGTCCAGGACGCGAAGCCGATGCGGTGCATCCGCATCTGCGTGTCCTTCAGGACGGCGGCGCTGCCACCCACGCCGTAGAGGTCGACGCGGTGTGCGGCGACGACCGCGTCGACCACGGTCTCGACCGCGCGCAGGTCGAGACCGGCGGCCGTCTCGTGCATGGCCTGCAGGTCCACCGCGAGCAGCGTGCGCAGCACGCGGTCGATCGGGTCGGTGGGCAGCACGTCGGCGGCGAGGCCGACCTCCCACCCGGCCTGGTCGGCCCGGCCGATGTCGGTGGCGATGCCGACCCGCAGCTCCGTGTAACCGGTGAGGCCGAGGCTGCGGCAGAAGCGGGTGACCGTGGCAGGTGACGTGCCGCTGCGTTCGCCGAGCTCGACGATCGTGGCCCGCGACGCCCACCCGGGGTCCTCCAGGATCGCGTTCCCCACCTGGCGCAGGGCACCTGCGAGGCCGGGGAGCACGCTGCGCAGGTGCACCAGCAGCTGGCCGGTCCCCGCCTCGAGGGGCGGTTCCGATCCGGCTGTCACGGCCATCGAGAAACCTTTCACACGCGGACGGGGTGGGTGAAAATTTCCCCCAGAGCGGGTGAACTGTCAAGACTTCGGTAAGACGTTCCTACAACGAAGAGGTCACGGCTGCGGGCCCGGAGCCGGGCGGAGGCGATCAGACGCCGTGGACCGGCGGGGGCGCGCTCCGGCCCCCGCCGACGTCCTGACCGGCGGGCTCAGGTCCGCGCGCCCGCCTCGGTGGCGCCGCGGTTGCGCGCCGCCGCCCAACCGCCCAGCAGCAGCACGCCCACCAGGACCACCGTGTTGTGCGCGTACTTCGCCGCCGGCGCGACATCGCCCAGCGGCTCGGCGAGGAACCCGGTCAGGGCACCCGCCACGAGCGCGCCGGTCACGAGCGCGACGACGTGGCGCCCGGCCCACCGGTCCGACCGGGCGAGGTGTCCGACCCCGAGCGCAGACGCGGTGAGCACCGCGACGGTGGCCGCGACGCCCGTCCACGTTCCGGGCAGGAACTGGACGGCGAGCGCCGCGACCAGCGCCGGCAGGCCGACGACGGGCGGCGCCGGCACCCGGGCCCGCGTGGGCGAGGGCCGGCGGCGGCCCAGCACGACCGCCCCGGCGGTCAGCAGCGCGGCAACGGTTGCGGCCCCGGCGATCTGCCCGGCCGAGGCGTGGTCGGACTCGGTGGCGAGATGGTCGGCGAGCACGAGCGCGGCCGCCGCCAGGTACAGCACGGCCACCACGACAAGGCCCGGAACGCGCAGCCACGGCCGTCGCGACGACGCCGGGCGCAGGGACTCCACGAGCGCGATCGGGATACCGAAGCTCCAGATCGCGTGCCCGGCGACGAACGTCAACGCCGGGTAGACACCCATCCCGAGCGGCGCGACGAACGTGGGCAGCAACATCTCGTCCCAGTACTCGATGTCGCGGTACGAGCCGCTGAACATCGACTGGTCCACGATTCCGGCCTGGACCACCCCGAACGCCGTCGCGAGCGCGAGGATCCCCGGCCACCGCACGCCCAGCCGGCGGGCCGCCTCCCGGATCAGGAGGGCCGGGCCGCCGTAGAGCGGCGCGAGGATCAGCAGGCCGCCGAGCAGCACGAGCGGGTCACCCGTGCTGCTGTCGTACCCCACGAGGTACTCCGCGCAGAGCGGCGCGAGCAGCAGCAGCCCGACGGCGAGCGGCAGGCGGACGCGGCGCGGGTCGACCGGGCGGGTCACTGCGGAGCCAGCCGCGCGGCGGCGGCGACCGCCACCCCGAGTGCCGCGACGGCGAGGTTCGCGTACAGCTCGTAGCCGTGCAGCGCGTCGACGCCGGGGATCACGAGCCGGTTGACGACGTTGAGGAACCCGAGGATCGGCTGGTGGCCGAGCAGCCGGTCGATCGTCCCGCTGGCACCCACGGCCACCAGTACGACCCCGACGAACTGCAGGACGCTGCGCATGGCCGCCGACGCTACGACCGGCCGGCGGGGCCGCGGATCGGTCGCCGGGCGCGACTGCCGGGGCGGCGGGACCACGGGTGGCGGGGCACGCTCCGACCGAAGTATCGACCCCGTCGTCCTCGGTATCCGGCCGTGCCGCTGCGGGCCTCCCCGGCCACGGGCGACCGTAGGCTCGCAGCCACGATGGACCACTCCGGCGCGACACCCCGACCCCGGCGCAGCGTGCGCGACTGGGCCGTGGACATCGCGATCTTCCTGCTCGCGGTGGTGTTCGGGCTGTTCCTGGCCGAGCAGCGGCTCGCGGCCCTCCCGGAGCCCGCCTGGTTGTACGACGTCGACCAGGTCGTCGGCGTGCTCGGCTGCGCGGCGCTGTGGCTGCGCCGCAGGTGGCCGGTCCACCTCGCCGTGGCGCTGCTGGCGGTCTCGACGTTCTCCGAGCTGGTGGCGGGCGCGATGCTGGCGAGCCTGTTCACCGTGGCGGTGCACCGGGCTCCGCGCACATCCGGCTGCGTCTTCGGGCTGAGCGTGGTCAGCGCGACCTGCTACCTGGTGCTGCGCCCCGAGGAGCCCCCGCTCCTGCTCCTCGCGCTGGGCGTCGCGATGCAGGGCGCGGCCGTGGGGTGGGGCCTCGCCGTCCGGCGCCAGCGCCAGCTGGTGGTCCGGGCGCAGGAGGAGGCCCGGCTGCGGGCCGAGCAGGCGCAGATGGAGGCCCGCGAGACCGTCGCCCGCGAGATGCACGACGTGCTGGGCCACCGGCTGTCGCTGCTCAGCGTGCACGCCGGGGCGCTGGAGTTCCGTCCCGACGCGCCCGCCGAGGACGTCGCCCGCACGGCCCGGGTGATCCGCGAGAGCGCCCACCAGGCGCTGCAGGACCTGCGCGAGGTCATCGGCGTGCTGCGCGCCCCGGTGGGCGAGCTGCCCCAGCCCACCGTGGCCGACGTACCCGACCTGGTGGCGGAGTCGCGCCGCGCGGGCATGCGGGTGGACCTGCGCCACGAGATCGACGTCGCGGTCCCGGAGACAGCGGGGCGCACGGCCTACCGCGTGGTGCAGGAGGCGCTGACCAACGCCCGCAAGCACGCGCACGGAGCGCAGGTGCGGGTCGCGGTGACCGGCGCCGCGGGCACCGGCCTGGCCGTCGAGGTCGTCAACGACTCACCTGCCGGGCCGCGCCCTGCCGGGGAGCCGGGGC
Organism: Pseudonocardia sp. MH-G8; assembly: GCF_002262885.1. Classification (GTDB taxonomy): domain Bacteria; phylum Actinomycetota; class Actinomycetes; order Mycobacteriales; family Pseudonocardiaceae; genus Pseudonocardia. The sequence continues at coordinate 132,033 of NZ_NKYF01000003.1, forward strand.
AGGGGATCACCGGGCTGACCGAGCGCGTCGCGCTGGCGGGCGGACGGCTGGAGCACGGGCCGACGGGGACGGGCGGCTGGCGCCTCGCCGCCTGGCTACCGTGGCCGGCGTGACCACCGTGGAACCGGTCGGCGTGCTGATCGTCGACGACGACCCGCTGGTGCGGGCGGGCCTCGCGATGATGCTCGGCGGGGTGCCGGAGATCCTCGTGGTCGGCGAGGCGGGTGACGGCGCGGAGGTGCCCGCGCTCGTCGACCGGCTGGCCCCGGACGTGGTGCTGATGGACATCCGGATGCCCGGCGTCGACGGCCTCACGGCCACCGAGCACCTCCGCGCCCGCCCCTGCGCTCCCGAGGTGATCGTGCTGACCACGTTCGACGCCGACCGGCACGTCCTGCGCGCGCTGCGGGCCGGTGCCGCCGGGTTCCTGCTGAAGGACACCCCGCCCGGGGAGATCGTCACCGCGGTGCGGCACGTGGCCCAGGGCAGGCCGGTGCTCTCCCCCGCCGTGACGCGGCGGCTGATCACCCGCGTCGCCGACAGCGACCACGACCGGCGCCGGGCCCGCGCCCGGGTGCTCCTCGCGCAGCTCAACGACCGGGAACGCGACGTGGCCGTCGCGGTCGGCGAGGGCCGATCGAACGCCGAGATCGGGGCCGCGCTGCACCTCGCGCTGCCCACGGTGAAGACGCACGTCTCGAACGTCCTCTCCAAGCTCGATCTCAACAACCGCGTCCAGATCGCGCTGCTCGCCCACGACGCCGGCCTCCTCGACCGGCCGTGAGTCAGCGGGGGGTGACCGCCCGGCCGACCGCGCCGATGTCGTGGACGTGGTGGCGGGCCTCGTGCAGGGCGTGGCGCACCAGCCAGCGGGCGGTGCGTTCCTCGTCGGGGCGCCTGCGGCCCACCCGCTCCCAGTCGGTGGTGGCCGCGATCTCGTCGAGGAACCCCGCGAGGTGGGCGTCCAGCTCGGCGAGCACCGCGTCGAGGTCGGCCTCGTTGTGCCGGAACCGCACGGTGCGCAGGTCGTTCAGCATCGGCTCGTGCACGGGCGTGTCCTCGGTGCGCGTGCGGTGCAGCCGGATCGTGGACGTCGCGAACACGTCGCGCACGTGGCAGGCGTACTCGACCACCGACCACGTCCGCGGCGCGGGGCGCACGCGCCGCAGCGCAGGCGCCACGGCGGACACGGCGGCGCGCACCTCCTCGGGCACCCCGCGCAGGGCGGCGGTGGCGGACTCCACCGAGGTGTCGGCGTAGGACATCGGGCAGTCGGCGCAGACGTGGTCCTCGCCCGCGAGCGGGGGCACCCGGGCCGGGTCCATCCGATCCTCCTCGACTCCGTCGGCTGATCGTCTGCGCGCGTAAGCTACGCCCCCGTGACGGTCGGCACCTCGCAACTGGGCATCGGCCTCGCCGCCGTCGCCCGTCCCGCCTACATCACGTCCGGCCGCGCGGCCGACCTCGGCTCGCACCGGGACGTCGACGAGCTGCGCGGCCGCACCGACGCGGTCCTCGACGCGGCGTACGCCGCCGGGATCCGCTACGTCGACGTGGCCCGCTCCTACGGGCGCGCCGAGGAGTTCCTGGCCGGCTGGCTGCAGCGCCGTCCCGAGATCGACGACGTCGAGATCGGGTCGAAGTGGGGCTACCGGTACGTGGGCGGGTGGCAGGTCGAGGCGTCGGTGCACGAGGTGAAGGACCACTCGCTCGAGGCCTTCACCGAGCAGCTCGCCGAGACCGCGGCGCTGCTCGGCCCGCGCCTGGCGATCTACCACGTGCACTCGGCCACTCCCGACACCGGCGTCCTCGACGACGCCGCGCTGCACAGGGCGCTCGCCGGGCTGCGCGACCGCGGCGTGCGGGTGGGTGTCTCCACCTCCGGGCCGGCGCAGGCGGAGACGGTCCGGCGCGCCCTGGAGATCCGGGTCGGCGGGGCGCCGCTGTTCACCTCGATCCAGTCCACCTGGAACGTGTTGGAGACCTCGGTCGGGCCGGCGCTGGCCGAGGCGGCCGACGCGGGCGCGCGTGTGATCATCAAGGAGGCGGTGGCGAACGGGCGGCTCACCCCGGGTGCCCCCGACTCCCCACCCGCCGTGGTGGCGCTCGCCGCCGAGCTCGGGGTGCCGCTGGACCAGCTGGCGATCGCGGCCGCCCTCGCCCAGCCGTGGGCCTGGCGCGTGCTCTCCGGGGCGGTCGACCCGCTGCAGGTCACGAGCAACGCGGCGGCGACCGCTGTCGCGCTCTCACCCACCGTGCTGTCGACGCTCGGCGAGCTCGCCGAGGAGCCCGGCACGTACTGGTCGTCCCGCTCCGCCCGCCCCTGGAGCTGACCCGCGGCCGTCGAGCACCGCGAGACGTACACCGCTCACGTACAGCTCGTAACGATCATTGCCGTCGCGTGGACAACGTCGGTGGCGTGTGCGATGTTGCGCTCACCCGTAGGAGTGATCGCGCTCGCCGCCGAGCGCCGCTCCCCAGCAGGAGGTGCCATGGCCGTCACCACCAGGAGCCGGACCACGCCGGCACGCCGCCGTCTCCGGACCGTCGTCGCGGCGGCCGGGGTGCTCGCCCTCGCCGCGTGCGGCAGCAGCGAGCCCGAGGTCCCCGGAGCCGACGGGTCGCTGTCCATCGCGACCGGCGGCACCGGCGGCGTCTACTACCCCTACGGGGGTGGCATGGGCACGGTCCTCTCGGAGAACCTCGAGGGCGTCACCGCCACCGTGCAGGAGACCAACGCCTCGGTCGACAACATCCTGCTGGTGCAGGACGGCGGCGCGGACATCGCCTTCGCCCTGGGCGACACCACGGCCGACGCCGTGGCCGGGGTCGCGCAGTTCGAGGGCCGCGAGGTCACGATCTGCACGCTCGGCAAGCTCTACGACAACTTCACGCAGGCCGTCACCACGAGCGGCACCGGGATCCGCTCGGTCGCGGACATGCGCGGGAAGCGGGTGTCGGTCGGCTCGCCGGGCTCGGGCACCGAGGTGATCGCGCTGCGGCTGCTGGAGGCGGCAGGCCTGAACCCCGACACCGACATCCAACGCAGCCAGCTGGGCGTCGGCGAGACGGCGCAGGCGCTGCGCGACGGCACCATCGACGCCGGATTCTGGTCGGGCGGGCTGCCCACCGGGGCGCTGGTCGACCTCGCGAGCACCGGGCAGATGGTGCTGATCCCCACCGCCGAGTACACCGAGGCCCTGGCGCAGCAGTTCGGCCCGTACTACCAGACCGCGGAGATCCCGGCGGGCACCTACCAGGGCCAGACCGAGCCGAGCCCGCAGGTCGTGGTGCCCAACGTGCTGGTCGTGCGTTCGGACATGCCCGAGCAGCTCCAGCAGGACATCACGCGCACGATCTTCGAGAACGAGGACCGGCTCACCACCGTGCACCCGGCCGCCGCGGACCTCGACGCCACCACGGCGGGCGACGTGGGCTTCGTCGACGTGTGCCCCGGCGCCCGGGCCTACTTCGACCAGGCGACGGGCTGACCGGGCACCTGCCGTGCGAGCACTGGCCGTCGCCGTATTCGCTGCGGGCCTGCTCACCGCGGGCTGCGCGGCGTCGGGCCCGGCCGTCACCGTGCGCGACGCCGGCGGTGCGCTGCTCACGCGCGTGCCGGCGCCCGGCGGCGCGTTCGCGGTGAGCTACCGCAACTCGCTCTACGGCACGCTCGCCGAGGAGCGCTACCGGGTGCAGGACGACGGCGGGTTCCGGCTCGTCCAGCTGGCCGCCGACCAGCTCGCGGTGCTCGAGGAGTACTACGCCGTGCCGGGCCCGGTGGATGCGGCGCCGGACGGCGACCGGCGCAACTGGGTCGCCCAGCCGGCGCAGCACCCGGTGTTCGGCGACCTCTCCATCGCCGCCACCGCGCTCGGCGAGCGCACCCTGCACGTCCCCGGTCACCCGCCGGTGCCCCTGCCGCCGCTGACCGGCGCGTCGGGGGTCACCGTCGTTCTCGACGTCGAGGAGAGCCGATGACCGCACGACCCGACGGCGACGAGGCCCGCGCCGACCCTCCCGGCGATGCGACGTTCGACGAGGAGGCGCTGCTCGCCGAGTACGAGACGGAGAAGCCGGCACGCCGACTCTCCGGGATCCCGCTGCGGGTCGTGCACGTGCTCGGGGCGGTGCTGTCGCTGTACGGGCTGTACTGGGTGTTCAACCCGATGCCCGCGCAGCAGTACCTGCCCTCGTTCCTGGGGCTCGGGCTGGCACTGACGTTCATGGTCTACCGCGGCTGGGGCCGCTCGCAGCCGGCCCGCACCGACGGGCGCGCGGACAACCCGCACGTGCTCGACTGGGCGCTGGCGGTGGCGTCGATCGTCCCGTTCGCCTACATCGTGGCCGACTGGGACTCGTTCTTCCGCCGGGCCGTCGTGCCCACCGACCTCGACCTCGTGATGGGCACCCTCGCCATCGTGCTGACGCTCGAGGCCGCGCGGCGCACCGTGGGCCTGCTGGTGCCGCTGGTGGTGGTCGCCTTCCTCGGCTACGCCGCCTTCGGGTCGTACGTCCCGGGGATGTTCGCCACGTCGAGCTACGACTGGGAGCGGCTGGTCGGGCACAACGTCATGGGCACCCAGGGCCTGTTCGGCGTGCCGATGGACGTCGCGGCCACCTACATCATCCTGTTCACGGTCTACGGCGCGGTGCTGACGGCGTCGGGGGCCACACGGTTCTTCATCGACCTGGCGTTCGCCGCGTTCGGGCAGTCCGGCGCCGGCCCGGGCCGGACCGTCACGCTGGCCGGGTTCCTGCTCGGCACGGTGTCCGGATCCGGCGTGGCCACCACGGTGACGCTCGGCGGGGTGACCTGGCCGCTGCTGCGCAAGGCCGGCTACCCGAAGGAGAACGGCGGCGCGGTGCTGGCGGCCGCGGGCATCGGCGCGATCCTGTCCCCGCCCACGCTCGGCGCGGCGGCGTTCATCATCGCGGAGCTGCTGAGCGTCTCCTACCTGCAGGTGCTGATCTGGGCGACGATCCCCACGCTGCTCTACTACCTCGGGATCATCCTGGCCGTCGAGATGGACGCCCGGCGCTACCGCACCCACGCGATCGACCTGGACGTCCGGCCCGCGGGCGCGCTGCTGCTGCGCTTCGGCTACCACTTCAGCTCGCTGGCCGCGATCGTCGTGTTCATGACGCTGGGGCTGACGCCGTTCCGCGCCGTCGTCTACGCCACCGTGCTCGCGTTCGTGCTGAGCTTCCTCGACCGCAGTTGCCGGATGACCCCGCGCCGCGTCTTCGACGCGCTCGCGGCGGGCGCGAGCGGCGCGCTCTCGATCATCCCGGTGATGGCGGCGGCCGGGATCATCGTCGGCGTCATGACGCTCACCGGCCTCGGGCTCAAGCTCGCCGGGATCATCGTGACGCTGGCGGGCGGCAACCTGGCACTGACGGCGGTGTTCTCCGCGATCGCGGTGACCCTGCTCGGGCTCGCGGTGCCGGTGACGGCGAGCTTCATCATCTCGTGGGTGATCATCGGGCCCGCCCTGCAGGACGTCGGGGTGCCCGCATTCGCCGCCGCGATGTTCATCTTCTACTACGCGGTGCTGTCGGAGGTGTCCCCGCCGACGGCGCTCTCCCCGTTCGCCGCCTCGGCGATCACCGGCGGCAAGCCCGTGCGCACCATGTGGCTCACCTGGAAGTACACGCTCCCGGCGTTCCTCGTGCCGTTCGTCGTGGTGCTCTCCCCGCAGGGCGTGGGCCTGCTGCTCTCGGGCGGCGTCGGCACGGTCGTGGTCGCGACGCTCACGGCGGCCGCCGCCGTCGCCTCGCTGGCGGTGGTCACCGGCGCCTGGCTGGTGGGCCCGGCGGGCGTGCCGGAACGCGTGCTGTTCGGCGTCGCCGCCATCGCCCTGCTGGTGATGGCCCCGATCGCGATCGGGATCGGGATCGGGGCCGCCGTGGCCGGCGTGCTGGTCCACCTGCTGCGCCGCCGCAGGGCGCGGGCCGCCACCGCAGGCGGCTGACCCGGCGAAGGAAAGCGAAGCGCTACCGAGCGAAAGTCGAACGACGGCGCTTTCGTAGTCGCTCGTTGACGGTTCAGGCCCTGTTTCCTAAGGTCATCGCCGGGGTGACTGCGGTCACCCGGTGGAGAGGTGGGGCCGGGTGGCGGGCATCGCGGAGCACGAGCGCCAGCAGCAGGTGCTGCGCCTGCTCGACGTCGACGGCCGGGTGAGCGTGGCCGACCTCGTGCACCGCTTCGGCGTCACCGCCGTGACCATCCGCAAGGACCTCGAGGTGCTCGAGCGCCGGCAACTGCTCGCCCGCGTGCGCGGGGGCGCCGTGTCGGCCGACGGGGCCGACGAAGGCGCCTTCGAGATGCGGCTGCGCCACGGCACCCAGGCGAAGGCGGCCATCGCGCGCGCCGCCGCCGCGCTCGTGCCCGACGGTGCCGCGATCGCCCTGGACTGCAGCACCACCTGCTACCACCTCGCTCAGGAGTTGCGCGGCCGGCGCAACCTCATCGTCGTCACCAACGGCCTGCGCGCGGCCGAACTGCTCAGCGACTCCGGCGTCACCGTCGTGCTGCCCGGCGGCACGCTGCGGCGCTCGTCGTGGTCGGTGGTGGGCGATTTCGGCGACTTCGTCGGGAGCCGGGGCCGGCTCGCGATGGGGTTCTTCGGCGTCCGCGGGCTCTCGCGCGAGCACGGGCTCATGGAGCTCACGGTCGAGGAGACCACCGTCAAGCGCCGGCTGGCCGCGGCCTGCAACGAGGTGTACGCGCTCTTCGACTCCTCCAAGGTCGGCCGCTTCGCCCTGCACAGCTTCGCGCCGTCCCAGCGGATCACCGCTCTCTACACGGACGAGGGCGCCGATCCCGACGCGCTCGCGGGCTTCGCCGAGGTGGGCGTGGCCGTCCACCGGGTGCCCGTCGCCCACGCGCACACCACGACCGGAACGTCCGCCTGACCACAGGCGCAGAGGAAGGAGCGACGATGCTCAACAGGCGCATCACCGCGGCGCTCGCCGTGGCCGCGGCGGGAGTACTGGCCCTCGCGGGCTGCACGCAGCAGAACCCCGGCGGAGGGGGCGGGGAGGGAGGCGGCGAGGACCAGGTCAGCGTCGCGTTCGTGCCCAAGCTGCAGGGCATCCCCTACTTCGAGGCGATGAACACGGGCGGGCAGAAGGCCGCTCAGGAGCTGGGCATCGAGTGGATCTACCGGGGCGCCTCGACGGCGGACCCGGGCGCGCAGACCGAGATCGTCAACTCCCTGATCCAGCAGCGGGTGGACGTCCTCGTGGTCGCGCCGAACGACCCCGACTCGATGGCCCCGGTGCTGCAGGAGGCCGCCGACGCCGGCATCAAGGTGATGACCGCCGACACCGACGCCCCGAACTCGGTGCGCGAGGCGTTCGTGAACCAGGCCTCGCCGGAAGGCGTCGGGACGGCGCTCACCGACTCGCTGCTCGAGGCGATGGGCGGATCGGGCAAGTACGCGATCGTGTCCTGCGGCCAGACCGCCGCGAACCTCAACTCCTGGATCGAGGTCCAGCGCCAGGTGACCGCGGAGAAGTACCCGGGCGCGGAGATCGTCGACGTCGTGTACGCGGGCGAGGACGAGGCGCAGGGCGTCGCGATGGCGAAGGACCTGATGAACGCCCACCCGGACCTGACGGGGCTCGTCGGCGAGTGCACCGCGTCGGCGCCTGCGGTGGCCAAGGCCGTCACCGAGGCCGGGAAGATCGGGCAGGTCTTCACCGTCGGGCTGGGCACGCCGCAGTCGATGAAGCAGTACCTGGAGAACGGCTCGTCGTCCGCGGCGATCCTGTGGGACGTCGAGCAGCTGGGCTACCTGACCGCGTGGGCGGGCCTGCAGCTGGCCTCCGGCACCCCGTTCCAGCCGACGAACGAGGTGAACGCGGAGCTGCCCGCCGTCGCGTGGGACGAGGCGAGCAAGGAGCTGCTGCTCGGCGACCCGCTGCGGATCACCACGGACAACGTCGACCAGTACCAGTACTGATGGCTCGCGCACTGCTTTCGCTGCGGGGCGTGCAGAAGCGCTACGGCGGGGTGCGTGCGCTGCGCGGCGTGGACCTCGACGTTCTCGCCGGCGAGGTGCACGCCCTCGTCGGCGAGAACGGCGCGGGCAAGTCGACCCTGATCAAGATCGTCTCCGGCGCCGAGGTCGCGGACGAGGGCACGGTGGAGATCGACGGCACCCCGCTGTCCGGCGGCAGCACGCAGGCGGCCATGGAGTCGGGGATCGCCACCGTCTACCAGGAGCCGCACCTGTTCGGCGAGCTCACGGTGGCCGAGAACGTGTTCCTCGGCCGGGAGCTGCGGGCGCGGGGGCGGGTGGACTGGGCGGCCCAGCGCACCCGGGTCGGCGAGCTGTTGGCGCAGATCGGCCTGGACCCGGGCATGGGCGACGTCCGCATCGCCGACCTGCCCGTGGCCGAGCAGCAGCTCGTCTCCATCGCCAAGTCGTTCGCGCACTCGGCGAAGATCCTGATCCTCGACGAGCCGTCGGCGATCCTCACCGATCGGGAGATCGACGTGCTGTTCGGCGTCGTGCGCAACCTGCGCGACGCCGGCGTCGGCATCGTCTACATCTCCCACCGGCTCGACGAGCTGGCGCAGATCAGCGACCGCGTCACCGTGCTGCGCGACGGCGAGGTCGTGGCCACCGAGCCGACCGGGGCACTGTCCGTGCGGCAGGTGGCGGAGCTGATGGTCGGTCACGAGCTGGGCGCCGCCACCGCCGACCGGCCGGCGCCGGCGGGTGACCCGGTGCTGGCCGTGGCCGGGCTCGGGCGCGGCGGCGCGTTCGCCGGCCTGGACCTGGCGGTGCGCCCGGCCGAGGTCGTCGCGCTCTACGGGCTGGTGGGCTCGGGCACCGGTGCGATCGCCCGCGCGCTCTACGGCGTGGATCCCGCCGACGAGGGCAGCGTGCACGTCGACGGGCGGCGCGTCCGGCTGCAGTCGCCGGGCGACGCCGCGGCGGCCGGCGTCGCGATGCTGCCCGGCAACCGCAAGCAGCAGGGCGTGTTCGCGAACAAGTCGATCGCCTTCAACATCTCCAGCGCCCACCTGAAGCACCTCGCGAAGCTCGGGTTCTGGTTCGACCGCGGGCGTGAGAAGTCCATCGCGCAGGATTTCCTGCGCCGGATCTCGATCAAGGCTCCCGACGTGGGCACCGCGGTCGGCGCGCTGTCCGGGGGCAACCAGCAGAAGGTCGTGCTCGCCCGCCAGCTCGTGCGCGCCCCCCGGGTGCTGGTCCTGGAGGAGCCCACCCAGGGCGTCGACGTGGGCGCGAAGGAGGAGATCCACCGGCTGGTGCTGGAGCTCGCCGACGGCGGCAGCGCCGTTCTCGTCATCTCGACCGATCTCGCGGAGGTGCTGCAGCTCGCCGACCGCGTGCTGGTGGTCCGCAAGGGCAGCGTGGTGCGGGAGTTCCCGCGCGGCGCGGGCCAGGCCGAGGTGCTCGCGGCGGCGGCGGGCGACGACGGCGGGCAACCGGTGGAGCCCGACGTGCAGGAGGTGCACCGGTGACCACCACGACCGCGGCCCCGCCCGCGGCCCGCCGCAGGCTGCGGGTGCGCGCGATCGAAGGTCAGGAGCTCGCGCTCATCGGCGTGACAGGGCTGCTGTGGATCGTGCTCTCGCTCGCCACGGACACGTTCCTCACCACGGGCAACGTGGCGAACGTCCTGTTCACGGTGGCGCCGATCGCGCTGGTCGGGATCGGCATGACGGCCGTGATCGTCACCGCCGGGATCGACGTCTCGGTGGGCAGCCAGGCGGCCGTGGTGATGGTGGTGGTCGCGCTGCTCCTGCGCGACGCCGGGCTCGCCTTCCTGCCCGCAGTGGCCGTCGCCGTCGTCACCGGGCTGGTGCTGGGCCTCGTCAACGGGCTGATCGTGGCCTACGGCGGCATCCACCCGATCATCGTCACGTTCGGCACGCTCAACATCTACCGGTTCGTCGCGCTGCAGATCTTCGGCAGCGAGCAGGTGGCAGGCGTGCCCGACACGCTGGGCGTGCTCGGCGGCGGCACGGAGGCCAGGCTGCTGGGCGTGCCCACCGCCTGGTGGCTCACGCTGGTCCTGGCCGCCGCCATGTGGTGCTACATGCGGCTCTGGGCCACCGGCCGGCACCTCTACGCGGTGGGTGGTGACGCGTTCGCCGCGCGCCTGGCCGGCGTGCGGGTGCGGCGGCGCCAGATCAGCGCGTACGTCCTCACCGGCGCGTGCGTCGGGCTCGCGGCGTGCGTGCTGATCGGCAGCGGCGGGCTGGTGCAGCAGAACGTGGGTACCGGCCTGGAGCTGGAGGTGATCGCCGCCGTCGTGATCGGGGGCACGAGCATCATCGGCGGCCGCGGCACCGTGCTGGGCACCCTGCTCGGCGCGCTGCTGGTCGGCACCGTCTCCAACGCCGTCACGCTGCTGAGCTGGCCCACCGAGCTCGCGCAGCTGTTCATCGGCGTGTTCATCCTCGTGGCGGTCGGCGTCGACCTGCTGCGCGAGCGGCGGAGGAGCGCGCGATGACCGAGACACAGACAGCCCCTGCTCCCGCCGCGGATCGCGGTGAGAGCCTCGCCGCGCGGGTACTGCGGATCGCGTTGACCGAGCGGGTGGTGCTGCTCGCGGTGCTGCTCGTCGTCGTGGTCGTGTGGTTCCGCGTGCTCGGCGCGGGCGGCTACCTCGTCGCCCCCTACGACGTGGGCTACCTCGGCAACGCGCTCGAGTCGATGGTGCCGTTCGCGCTGTTGGCGATCGCGGAGCTGTTCGTCATCGTGTCCGGTCGCGGCGGCATCGACCTCTCGGTCGGGGCCATCGTGTCGCTGGCCGGGATGGCGTTCGGGTTGATGGTCGGGGTCTGGGGGTGGCCGCTGCTGCCCGCGATCGTCGGCTGCGTCGCCGTGGGCGGCCTGCTCGGCGCCGTCAACGGGGCGCTGGTGGCCTACCTGCGGTTCCCGGCGCTGATCGCGACGCTCGCGACGTACTACGCGTACAGCTCGCTGGCGCTGGTCAGCAACGCGAACGCACCCATCTCCACACCGCCGGTCGTCGACCTGCACTCGCTCACCAGCAACGTCCGGCTCCCGCTGCTCCCCCCGGTCCCGCTGCACGTGTTCACGATCCTGCTGCCCTGCGCGGTGCTGGCCTGGGTGGTGGTCTCGCGCTCGACCTACGGTCGGTCGCTGTACGCGGTGGGCACCAACGACGTCGCCGCCGCGTACGCGACGCAGCCGGTGGCACGCACCCGGTTCACCGCGTTCGTGGTGTCCGGGCTGCTCTCGGGCGTGGTCGCCGTGGTGACGGTGGCCCAGTTCGCGTCCGCCCGGCCCGACGCCGGCATCGTCGGCAACGGGATGGCACTGCCCGCGATCACGGTGGCGGTGCTGGGCGGGGTCGCCATCCAGGGCGGCATCGGGCGCGTCGGCGGGGTGCTCGTGGCGGCGCTGCTGGTCACGTGGCTCAACGCCGGGATGCTGCTGGCGTTCCCCGAGGGCTCCGCGGGCAGCCGCTACCAGCTGCTCGCGCTCGGGCTGGTGCTCGTACTGTCCGCGCTGCTCAACACGCTCGCGTTGCGTCGGTACGGGAGGTTGTCGTGACGTTCACGCACCAGCCGGCCGACGTGCCGGCGGAGCTGGTGGCGCTCACCCGCCGCCTCGGCGACCCGGCGGCCGACCTCGTGGTCCTCGCCGAGGGCAACACCTCGGTCCGGCTGCCCGGCGACCGGTTCGCGGTGAAGGCCAGCGGGTCGCGGATGGACCTCGCCGAGGCGGGCGACTTCGTCGTCGGAGACCTGCCGGAGCTGGTCGAGGTGCTGGAGCGCGGCGGCACCGACCAGGAGACGCTGTCGCGGCTGCTGTCGGCCGTTCCCGTGCGTGAGCGGACGGAGGCAATCAGACACAGGGCGTCGATCGAGACGCTCGTGCACGTCGTCGCCCTGGCCGCCGGCGCCGACTGGGTGGCGCACACGCACCCGACGGCGATCGTCGGGCTGCTGGCCGTGTCGGAGGCACGGGAGCTGTGGGAGGCGCCGCTCTTCCCGGACGAGGCCGTGGTGCTCGGCGAGCCGGTGTGGGTGCCCTACGCCGCGCCGGGCATCGCGCTCGGCGCGGGTGTGCACGCCGCCGTGCGCGAGCGGCTCGACCGCGACGGCGCCCCACCGCGCCTGGTCCTGCTCGGCAACCACGGCATCGTCGCGCTCGGCGCCAGCGCGGCCGAGGTCGAGACGATCACGACGATGGCGGTGAAGGCCGCGCGGGTCCGCGCGGTGGCGCTCGGCGCCGGCACACCCGCCCCGCTGGGGATCGATCACGCCCGCGAGCTCGCCGGACGTCCCGACGAGGCAGCTCGCCGCACGCTACTGGGAGGCACCCGCACATGAACCCGCTCGGCATCCACGCGCTCGTCTGGGCCGGTGGCTGGTCGCACGAGGAGTGCGAGCACGCCGTGCGCAGCACCCGCGAGGCCGGCTACGACATCCTCGAGATCCCGGCGCTGGACCCCGCCTCGATCGACATCCCGCACACGAAGGCGGTGCTCGCCGGGCACGGCGTCCGCGGGGTCTGCTCGCTGGGCCTCGACCTGGACGCCGACATCTCCTCCCCCGACCCGGACGTGGTCGCCCGGGGGCAGGCCCGGCTCGCGGACGCCCTGGCCGTCGTCACCGGGATCGGCGGTGACTACCTGGGCGGCGCCGTCTTCTCCGCCCTGGCCAAGTACGACCGCCCGCTCGATCCGCGCGGGCGCGAGAACATGATCGCCGGCCTGCGCACCCTCGCCCGCGAAGCCGCCGGCCACGGCGTCACCGTGGGGCTGGAGCCGGTGAACCGCTACGAGTCGAACGCGATCAACACCGTGGCCGACGCCCTGGCCGTGATCGACGAGGTCGGCGAGCCGAACGTCGTGGTCCACCTGGACGTCTACCACGCCAACATCGAGGAGACCGACTTCGTCTCCCCCGTCCGCGAGGCCGGCTCACGGTTGGGCTACGTGCACATCGGCGAGTCCCACCGCGGCTACCTGGGCACCGGCACGATCGACTTCCCCGCGTTCTTCGGGGCACTGCGCGACACGGGCTACTCCGGACCCGTGACGTTCGAGTCGTTCTCACGGGCGGTGGTGTCGGCGGACCTGTCGGACCGGTTGGCGGTCTGGCGCGACCTGTGGAGCGACGGGATGGACCTGGCGACGCACGCCCGTCGCTTCATCACGGACGCGCTCACCGGCTGAAGATCCCGAGTATCGGTTGCTCATTGTTGTGATCACAGCAATGGACAACCGATAGTCGAGATCATGGAACCGTAGGCAGCCCGGCATCGTCAGTGCCGGGCATGTCCATCGATCTCGCCCGGCCGTTCCGCGGGTCCACTGCCGTCGCTGCCGGGTTGTTGACCTGGGGTGAGCTGCGCGGGCCACGGTTCCAGAAACTCTTCCCCGACGTCTACGCTCCCGCGCACCTCGAACCGACCCTCGTGCTGCGTTCCGTGGCCGCGGCCGTCCTGGTCGAGGGGCGCGGAGTGCTCGCCGGCTACTCGGCCGCCGAACTGCTCGACGCGTCCTGCGGCCCGGCGGACGCCCCGGCCGAGGTGTTGATGCTGCGTCCCGGTGGGCAGAGCTACCGGTACCCCAGCCTGCGCGTGCACCGTGATCTCGTCGACCCGACGGAAACGACCGACGTCGACGGCTGCGCGGTCACGAACGCCGCCCGCACCGCGTTCGACCTCGCCCGCTGGGTGTCGTCCCTCGTCGAGAAGGTCGTGGCGGTGGACGTGCTGGCGTACAAGCGCGGCATTGCGCTCGACGACCTCGTCCGGCTGCGGCTGACGCACCCCGGCGCATGGGGTGCGCGACACCTGACCGCCGTCCTTCGCCACGCCACCGACCTCGCGGAATCGCCGATGGAGACGCGCATCCGGATGGCGTTGTTGGCCGCCGGGCTGCCGCTGCCGACCCTCCAGTTCGAGGTTCAGGCGGGTGGCAAGGTGCGCCGGCTCGATCTGGCCTACCCCGAGGTGAAGCTCGCGATCGAGTACGACGGCGAGGACCACCGCCGGAAGGACCGCGCACGCCGCGACCTCGAGCGCGAGGCCGCCCTCGTCGCACTCGGCTGGCTGATCCTCCGCTCGACGCGGGCATCGTTCACCGGCGTCCGGACCTGGTAGCCCGCGCGGTGGAGTCCGAGCTGCGCCGCCGCGGCCTCCACGTCTCATGATCCGATACTTGAGATCTTCCCTCGCCGGTGGGGTGGAGATCCCCCGCGCGCGGGAGGGCCGCCGGGCCGGGGGCCGTGAGGCTGGTCGGATGACACTGCCAGCCGTGGTTCCCGCTCACCACCGGGACGGGCGGCCCGTTCCGCGGTGGGCTGTCGTGGCCGCGCACCTCGTCCCGCTCACCACCCTGCCGTCCGCGCTGTGGCGGATCCCGCTCTCGTTCGGCTTCCCGATGGGGGTGGTCGGCGTGCACCTGCAGTGGTGGGAGCCGTACTACTTCGTGGCGCTCAGCCTGGTGACCGAAGGCGTGGCACTGCTGACGCTCGGGCTCGTCCAGCCGTGGGGTGAGCGGGTGCCCGGCTGGGTCCCGCTGCTGGGTGGCCGCCGGGTGCCGCCGCTCGCCGCCGTGGTGCCCGCGGCGCTGGGGGCCGTGGCGCTGCAGCTGATCTGGGCGTTCGCCTTCCGCGACTTCCCACACCTGGGCGACTTCCACTTCGCCCACGAGGGCTGGAGGCTGCTCATGGTCGCCTGCTACGCGCCGCTGCTGCTGTGGGCGCCGCTCCTCGCCGCGGTCACCGTGGCCTACTACCGGCGCCGGTGCCGGGGCTGAGCTGCGGGAAGGTATCGGCCGCCACCGCGAGGAAGCCGGCCAGCACCGGGGACTCGTTCCCGGGCCGCCAGCACAGCGCCACCGGCACCTGCAGGTCCGCACCGGTCACCGGGCGGAAGGCGACGCCCTCGAAGTGCAGCCACTCGGCCGAGGCCGGCAGCAGGGCAACGCCCACGGCGGCGGCAACGAGGGCCACCACGGTGTAGGTGTCCTGGGCCTCCTGCACCACCCGCGGCCAGAACCCGACGGACGCGCAGCCGCGCACCGCGGTGTCGCGCAGGTGGGAGCCCTGCCGGTCGGGGTAGCTGACGAAGTTCTCCTCGGCCAGCTCGACCAGCGGCACCGATGTCCGGGCGGCGAGCGGGTGCTCGTCCGGGAGCACGGCCACCAGGTCCTCGTCGAGCAGGGCGCGGCTCTCGAGCGACGCGGGCACGGGCGCCCGCAGCAACCCGACGTCGATGCCGCCGTCGAGCAACGCGCTGATCTGCGCGCCGCTGAACACCGAGGGGTGCAGCTCGAGGCGGACCAGCGGGTAGCGCGCGCGGTAGGCCCGGGTCATCCGCGGCAGCAATCGCCAGGTCGTCGCGCCGGTGAGGCCCACGCGGATCTCGCCGCGCTCGCCCTGCTCGGTGAGCAGCACCGACTCACGGGCCCGGTCGGCCTCGGTGAGGACCCGGCGGGCGTGCTCGAGGAAGACCGCACCGGCGTTGGTGAGCCGGACCTGACGGGTGGTGCGTTCCAGCAGCTGGACGCCCAGATCGCGCTCCAGGTGCTTGATCTGCTGGCTGAACGGGGGTTGCGCGATGTGCAGCCGAGCCGCGGCCCGCCCGAAGTGCAGCTCCTCCGCCACCGCGACGAAGGCGCGCAGGTGCCGCAGCTCCATGATCAGCTCCGATCCGGGATAGAGACGCGTCTCGTCTCAGTCGTGCCGCCATCTTGTATTGGACCGGAAGAGCCCGCACTGCCTACTGTCCGTGCACACGTTCGGCCTCAAGGGAGAGGTGCCGATGGCGCAGTCGCGCACAGTTCGAGGGCAGTTGCACCGGATCGGGCCGCTGCTCGTGCTCGCCGTCGGGGTGGGCGCGATCGTCGGCGCGGTCGGGCTCTCGCTGGGCGAGCTCACCGCTCCGGGCCCCGGGTTGTGGCCCTTCGTCGTCGCGCTGCTGCTCACCGGCACGGCGCTGGTCCTGGTGGTGATCGACGACCCCGAGGACTACGAGCCCTGGACGGGCGGCACCGCACGCATCGCGGGCGGGATCGCCGGGCTGGCGGTCTTCGTGGTGGCGTTCGAGGCGATCGGCTTCCTGCTCCCGGCGTTCCTGATGCTGCTGCTCTGGCTGCGGGTCTTCGGCCGCGAGTCGTGGCGCTGGGCGCTCGGGCTGGCCCTCGCCGGGTCGCTGGGCCTGTACCTGCTGTTCGACCAGGCGCTGGGCGTCCCGTTCCCGGACGACGTCGTCGCCGGTCTGGTGGGTGGCTGACGTGGGCATCCTGGACGGGATCGCGCAGGGGTTCGCCGTCGCACTGGACCCCGTCAACATCCTCTACGTCTTCGTCGGCGTGCTCATCGGCACGATCATCGGCGTGCTGCCGGGGCTCGGACCGACGGCGACGATCGCGCTGCTGCTGCCACTGACCTACGAGATCGAGCCGCACACGGCCGTGATCCTGCTGGCCGGCATCTACTACGGCTCGATGTACGGCGGCACGATCACCTCGGTGCTGCTGCGGCTGCCCGGCGAGGCGGCGTCGGTCGTCACCACGTTCGACGGCTACGAGATGGCCAAGCAGGGCCGCGCCGGGCCCGCGCTGGGGATCGCCGCGATCGGGTCGTTCGTCGGCGGCGTGCTCGCGGTCGTCGGGCTCGCGCTGCTCGCGCCCCCGCTGGCCGCGCTGGCCGTGTCGTTCGGGCCGCCGGAGTACGTGGCGCTGACCGCGCTGGGCATCCTGCTGGTGACCTACCTCGGCACGGGCTCCGCGCTGAAGAGCCTGAGCATGGCGGCGCTCGGCCTGCTGCTGGCCACCGTCGGGCAGGACCCGATCGCCGGGACGACCCGTTACACGTTCGGGCAGGTGGCGCTGTTCGACGGGTTCGACTTCGTGGCCGTCGCGATGGGGCTGTTCGGGGTCGGCGAGATCCTGCACAGCCTCGAGCGCACGGAGAAGGTCCAGGCCGTCACGCAGAAGATCAAGCACATCTGGCCGAGCCGGAAGGACGTGCGCGAGTCGGCCGGGGCGATCGGGCGCGGCAGCGTGCTCGGCTTCCTGATCGGGGTGCTGCCGGGCGGTGGCGGGGTGGTCTCCTCGCTCGCCTCCTACGCGCTGGAGAAGCGGCGCGCGAAGGACCCGAGCCGGTTCGGCCGCGGCGCCATCCAGGGCGTGGCGGGCCCGGAGACGGCCAACAACGCCTCGTCGACCTCGGCGTTCATCCCGCTGCTCACCCTCGGCATCCCCGCCAACGTCGTGCTCGCGCTGATCTTCGGGGCGCTGCTGGTGCAGGGCATCACCCCGGGGCCGCAGCTCATCGACCAGCACCCGGAGATCTTCTGGGGCGTGATCGCGTCGATGTTCGTCGGCAACCTCATGCTGCTGGTGCTCAACATCCCGCTGGTCGGGGTGTTCGTGCAGATCCTGCGCGTGCGCGCCGGGATCCTCGCCGCGTTCGCCCTGCTCGTGACGATGGCCGGCGTCTTCTCGATCAACAACGACGCCACCGACATGTGGGTCGTCCTCGCGTTCGGCCTGCTGGGCTGGCTGATGAAGAAGACGGGGTTCGAACCCGGGCCGCTCGTGCTGGCGTTCGTGCTCGGGCCGATCCTCGAGCGGGCGTTCCGGCAGTCGATGCTGATCTCCGGCGGCAGCCTGGACGTGTTCGTCACGCGTCCGATCTCGGGCGGGCTGCTCGCCCTCATGGCGTTGATCGTCGTGGTCAGCATCGTGACCGCCCGCCGCCGCGCTCGCGTGCTGCACCGGCACGACGCCCCCACCACCCCCACCGACGACGAACTCGCGCCCGCCGAGGGAGACCGATGAACCGCCTACGCCTGCTCGCCGCCACGCTCGCCGCGGCCCTACTGCTCGCCGCCTGCGGCGGGCAGGGTTCCGAGGAACCGGAGGCGTTCCCGTCCGAGCAGATCCGGCTGATCGTCCCGTACACCGCGGGCGGGCCCACCGACATCGCCGCCCGCTCGCTCGGCCGCTTCATGGAGGGCTCACTGGGCCAGACGGTCGTGGTGGAGAACCTGCCCGGCGCCTCCGGCTCGACGGCCTACCAGGAGCTGCTCTCCGCCGACCCCGACGGCTACACGATCTCGATGACGGCGCTGCCGACGGCGGTGCTCAACTACCTCACCAACGACGTCGGCTACACGCGTGAGGACTTCGCACCGGTCGGTGTGATCACGCAGGTGCCGTCGGCGATCGTGGTCCCGGCCGCGTCCCCCTACGCCGACCTCGAGTCGCTGTTCGCGGCAGCGCGCACCGATCCCACGCTCGTCAGCGTGGGCACGCCGGGCGCCACCAACACCCACGCCGCGGAGACGCGCCGCATCACCCAGGTCCACGGGGTGCCGCTCACCGTCGTGCCGTTCAACGGCAACCAGGAGGTGCTCGGAGCGCTGCTGGGCGGCAACGTCGTGGCCGGGTTCGTGAACGTCTCGCAGGACATGCTCCCCGCGATCGAGTCGGGGCAGCTGCGCGTGCTCGCGGTGGGCACCGAGAACCGGCTGCCGTACCTGGACGGCCCGACGTTCGTGGAGCAGGGCTACGCGGAGATCACCCAGAGCACCACCACGTTCGGCGTGATCGCCCCGGCCGGCACGCCGCAGCCGGTGATCGCCCGGCTCGAGGAGGCGATGCGCGCCGCCTCGGCCGACCCGGAGACCCGGCAAGGGCTCGACGAGCGCTACGTGCCCGAGCAGTTCCTCGGCGCGGCCGACCTCGCGGCGCTGTTCACCGAGACCGAAGAGACCTTCAAGGGAGTGGCGAGTGGCTGACAACATGCCGGCGAACGGAGCCAACGCGCTGGTCGACGCGCTGCGCGAGCTGGGTGTCGAGCTGGCGTTCGGGCTGCCCGGCGTGCACAACCTCCCCGTGTGGGAGGCGTGCGCCCACGCCGGCATCCGGCTCGTCGGCGTGCGGCACGAGCAGGCCGCGGCCTACGCCGCCGACGGGTACGCGCGCGCGACGGGGCGGCTCGGCGTGGCCGTCGTGACCACCGGCCCGGGTGCGGCCAACACGCTCGGCGCCACCGGCGAGGCCATGACCTCCGGCGCGCCGGTCCTGGTGATCGCCACCGACATCCCGTCGACGCTGCGGCGGCCCGGCGTCTACCGCGGCGTGCTGCACGAGACGCGCGACCAGGCCGCCATGTTCGCGCCGGTGACGAAAGCGGCCACGACCACCGCGTCCGCCGACGACCTGCACGCCGACGTCCTGCGTGCCGGGCGGGAGGCGTTGCGGGCGCCCACCGGGCCGGTCTACCTGGGGATCCCGACCGACCTGCTCTCCGCACCGGTCACCGAGCGCACTCCCGCGCCGGACGGCCCGCCGGAGCTCCCGGACGCGGACCTCGACGCCGCGCTCGCGCTGGTCGAGCGCGCGGAGCGGCCGCTGCTCTGGGTCGGTGGCGGGGCCTTGCGCGCCGGTGCCGGCGACGCGGTCGGCCGGCTGGCGCAGCGGCTCGCCGCGCCCGTCGTCACGACCTACAACGGCCGCGGCGTGCTGCCGCCCGACCACCCGTGCCTGGCACCGGCCACCACCCACGTCCCCGCCGTCGGGGCGCTGTGGGACGAGGCCGATCTCGTGATCGCGATCGGCAGCGACCTCGACGGGATGACCACCCAGAACTGGCGGATGCCGCAGCCGCCCGCCCTGCTGGCGATCAACGTCGACGCCGCGGACGCCGCGAAGAACTACCGACCCGACCACGTCCTCGTGGGCGACGCGCGCAGCGTCACCGAGCGGCTGGCCGACGCGGTGCCGGCCCGGGACGGGCTGGACGTGCTGTCGGTGCAGACCGCGTCGCTGCGCGCGCACGTGCAGACCCTGGTCCGCGAGGAGGAACCGCAGGCCGCGCTGCTGCTCGACGCGTTCGACCGGCTGCTGCCGCGCGACGCCACGGTGCTCGCGGACATGTGCATCGCCGGCTACTGGGTGGCCGGCTTCCACCGCGTGCCCGGGCCGCGACGCCTGGCGTACCCGATGGGCTGGGGCACGCTCGGGTTCGCGTTCCCCGCCGCACTCGGGGCGGCGGCCACCGGCACCGGCCGGGCGGTCGCCATCGTCGGCGACGGCGGGTTCCTCTTCGCGTGCGGCGAGCTGGCCACCGCGGTGCAGGAGCGGCTGCCGCTGACCGTCGTGCTCGTCGACGACGGCGGCTACGGGATGCTGCGCTTCGACCAGGTGCAGGACGGGGTGCCGACCCGCGGCGTCGACCTCGTCACCCCCGACTTCACCGCGCTGGCCGCGGCGTTCGGCGTGCCGGCTGTGGGCGTGAACGGGTTCGGCGAGGAGTTCGACGTCGCGCTGACCAAGAGCCTGGAGGTCGACGGCCCGTCGCTCGTCGCGGTGCGGGCCGCGCTCACGCCGCCACCGTCGACGTCGCCGCGCTGGTACCGGGCGGCCCGATGATCGACAAGCGGGTGGGCTCGCCGGCCGAGGCCGTCGCCGGGGTGCGCGACGGCGACACCGTGCTCGTGGGCGGCTTCGGCAACTCCGGGGTGCCGGTCGAGCTCGTGCACGCGGTGCTGGAGCTGGGTCCCAGGGAGCTCACGATCGTCACCAACAACGCGGGCACCGGCGAGACCGACATCGCCGCGCTGATCCGGGAAGGCCGCGTTCGCAAGATCATCTGCTCCTACCCTCGGTCGGCGGGCTCGATCTGGTTCGAGAAGTTCTGGCGGGCCGGCGAGATCGAGCTGGAGCTGGTGCCCCAGGGCACGCTCAGCGAGCGGATGCGGGCCGCAGGCGCCGGCCTCGGTGGCTTCTTCACCCCGGCCGGGGCGGACTCGCCGCTCGCCCAGGGCAAGGAGGTCCGCGTGATCGACGGACGCAGGCACGTGTTCGAGGAGCCCCTGAAGGCCGACGTCGCACTGATCAAGGCGGCCCGCGCGGACCGCTGGGGCAACCTCGTCTACCACTCGGTTGCCCGCAACTTCGGCCCGGTGATGGCCACCGCCGCGACGTTGACGGCGGTGCAGGTGCGCGAGTTCGTCGAGCTCGGGGACCTGGACCCGGAGGCCGTCGTGACACCGGGGATCTTCGTGGACCGGGTGGTGATCGCGTGAAGCTCAGCCCGCAGCAGATGGCCGCCCGGGTGGCACGCGACATCCCGGACGGGAGCTACGTCAACCTCGGGATCGGGATGCCGACGCTCGTGGCCGACGTGGCGCCGCCGGACCGCGAGATCGTCTACCACAGCGAGAACGGGGTGCTCGGGATGGGACCGGCGCCGGAGCCCGGCACCGGCGACCCGGAGCTGATCAACGCGGGCAAGCAGCTGGTGACGCTGCTGCCCGGCGGCGCCTACTTCCACCACACCGACGCGTTCGTGATGATGCGCGGCGGCCACCTCGACATCACGGTGCTCGGCGCCTTCCAGGTGGGGGCGAACGGCGACCTCGCCAACTGGGCCACCGACGAGGCCACGATGCCCCCCGCGGTCGGCGGGGCGATGGACCTCGCCGTCGGCGCCCGCCGCGTGCTGGTGATGACCGCGCACACGACCAAGGACGGGAGGCCGAAGCTGCTGCCGGCCTGCACCTACCCGCTCACCGCCGCCGGGGTCGTCGACCGCGTCTACACCGACCTGGCCGTGCTCGACGTGACGCCCGAGGGGTTCGTCGTCCGCGAGCTGGTCGAGGGCGTCTCCCGCGACGAGCTGCAGGCGAAGACCGCCGCGCCGCTACAGTTCGCGCCCGACCTCATCCTTCTCGGGGAGCAACCATGAGAGCCTTCGCCCTCCTGGCCGGGCTGGTGTTGCTGGCCGGGTGCGCCGGTCAGCAGCCGGATCAGCCTGCCGAGTTCCCCGCCGAGGAGATCCGGCTGCTCGTGCCCTACGCCGCCGGCGGGCCCACCGACCTCACCGCGCGGGCGTACGGGGAGTTCCTGGAACGCGACCTGGGCCAGCCGGTGGTCGTGGAGAACCTCCCGGGCGGCTCGGGCGCGCTCGCCACCCAGGAGCTGATCCAGGCCGAGCCGGACGGGTACACGCTCTCGCTGATCACCGCGGGCACCACGGTGCTGACGCCGCTGGTCAACGAGGTGGGCTACACCGCTGAGGACGTCACGCCGGTCGGCGTGCTCTCCGAGGTGCCCTCGGTGCTCGCGGTTGCCGCGGACTCGCCGTACCCGGACCTCGCGGCGTTCGTGGCCGACGCCCGCGCCCGCCCGGGTGCGCTCACCGTCGGCACCCCCGGCGCGACGACCCCGCAGGGCATCGAGCTGCAGCGGCTGCGCGACGAGCACGGCGTGGAGGTCACGGTGGTGCCGTTCAACGGCAACGCCGAGATGACCACCGCGCTGCTCGGCCGCAACGTCGACGCGGTCCTGATCAACGCGTCGCAGGACGTCACCGAGAACATCGACGCGGGCGAGTTCCGCCCGCTCGCGGTCTCCACCGCCGAGCCGCTCGACTGGCTGGCCGGCACGCCGACGCTGGTGGACGCCGGGTTCGCCGGCCTCACGCTCTCCGGCTCGACGTTCGGGCTGGCCGGCCCCGCGGGGCTGCCGGAGCCCGTCGTCACGCGGCTCGAGGACGCCCTGCGCCGCGGCCACGCCGACCCGGACGTCGTGGCCACCGTCGGCGAGCGCTACCTGGGCCCCGAGTTCCGGGGGGCCGCCGAGATGCGGGCGGTCCTCGACGAGACGCGCGCGGTCTACGAACCGATCCTGGGAGGGTCCTGATGAGACGAGCGTGGGCCGGCTTCGCCGCGGCAGCCGCCCTGACGTTGTCCTGCTCCGGGCAGGCGGCGGACACCCCGGAGGAGTACCCCACCGACGAGATCACGGTGATCGTCCCCTACACCGCGGGCGGGCCGACCGACCTCGCCGCCCGCACGATGGGCGCGCACCTGGAGAAGGCGCTGGGCCAGCCGGTCATCGTGGAGAACGTCCCCGGCGCGGCCGGGTCCGTCGCGATGAACGAGCTCGTGGCCAGCGAGCCCGACGGGCACACGCTGACGCTCGTGGCCGCGCCGTCCACGGTCGTGACGCCGATGATCCAGGACGTGCCCTACGACGCCCGGTCGTTCGTGACGATCGGCGTGATCACCGAGGTGCCGTCGGTGCTCGCGGTGCCCGGCGGCTCGGAGTTCGCCGACGCCGCCGCGTTCTTCGACGCGGCCCGGCAGCGCCCGGGCGAGCTGACCGTCGGCACCCCGGGGGCGACCACCTCGCAGGCCATCGAGCTGCGGCGGCTGGCGGGCGAGTACGGCGTGCAGGTCACGGTCGTGCCGTTCAACGGCAACGCCGAGCTGATCCAGGCCGTGCTGGGCGGCGCCGTCGACGCGGTGCTGGTGAACGTCTCGCAGGACATCCGCGCGCAGGTCGACGCCGGTGACTTCCGCGCGCTCGCGATCAGCCCCGCCCAGCGCGTCGACTACCTGCCCGACGTCCCGACGCTCGCCGAGCTGGGCTTCCCCGGGCTCACCTACAGCACGTCGCTGTTCGGGCTCGGCGCCCCGGTCGGCACCCCGCCGGAGATCGTGACGCGGCTGGAGCAGGCGATGCGGGAGGGCCTGGAGGACCCGGCGGTCCGCGCGCAGCTCGACGAGGCCTACGTGCCCGACGAGTTCGTCGGCGCCGCCGCGTTCCGCCAGCGGCTCGACGAGATCGTGACCGTGTACGGGCCGGTGGCCCAGGAACTCCGGGGTGGTTGACTCCTGACATGGACACCGGACTGAGTGGACGCACCGCCGTCGTACCCGGCGCGAGCTCCGGCCTCGGCCTCGCCGTGGCCCGCTCGCTCGCCGCGGAGGGGGCCAACGTCGTGCTGGGCGGGCGGCGCGGCGAGCTCGTGCGCGCCGAGGCCGAGAAGCTGCCCTCCGCTGTGGGCGTGGAGGTCGACCTCACCGACCCGGCCGCTACGGACGCCCTGGTCGGCGCCGCGCAGGAGCGCTTCGGCCCGGTCGACGTGCTCGTGCTCAACGGCGGCGGCCCGCCGCCCGGCGTGGCCGTCGACTTCACCGCCGACAAGCTCGCCGAGGCCGTCGCGCTGCTGGTACAGCCGCACCAGCGGCTCGTCGGGGCGGTGCTGGCGGGGATGCGCGGGCGCGGCTTCGGCCGGATCGTCGCGATCGGCTCCAGCGGTGTGCAGCAGCCGATCGACCGGCTCGTCGCCTCCAACGCCGGCCGCGCCGCGCTGGCCGGCTACCTCAAGACGCTCGCGAGCGAGGTCGCCGCCGACGGCGTCACCGTCAACATGGTCCTGCCCGGCCGGATCGCCACCGACCGCGTCGGCGTGCTCGACCGCGCCAACGCCGAGCGCTCCGGCGCCAGCGAGGAGCAGGTGCGCGAGCGCGCCGAGGCCACGATCCCGGTGGGCCGCTACGGCACGCCGGAGGAGTTCGCCGCCGTGGTGACGTTCCTGGCGAGCGCGGCCGCCTCCTACGTCACCGGCGAGCAGATCCGCTGCGACGGCGGGCTGGTCCGGGCGCACTGAGCAGGGCCTCGTGCAGATCGCTCCGAGCCGCACCTGAGAGCGGCCGTCGCCGCGCCGGTGTGCGACTCGGGGCGATCACTGCCCGACGGCCGGCCCCAGCCGTACCGGACCGCTGCCGTCGCAACAGTGGTGCGCGACTCGACACGATCATGGCCGGTGATCGGTCCGAGCCGTACCGGACGGCCCACCGTCCCACGACTGTGATCGATCCGAGCCGCACCAGAGGGTCACGGCGGTAGCGGCACGCGGCTCGCGTCCTGCGGCCCGATGATCGTTCCGAGCCGCACCAGACGGCTCCGACCGCCGCGCTGGTGTGCGACTCGCCCCGATCAGCGGCGGGTGATCGGTCTGAGCCGCACAAGGCAGTTGCCGATGCCGCCGTGGTGTGCGACTCACAACGACCACCGACGGGTGATCGGCGCGAGTCGTACCTGCGCGTCGTCGGCGGGCCGTGGTGTGCGGCTCGCCGCGATCACCGCTACCGGCGACCGGGGCGGGCTGTCGGGGCCGGTTCGTAGAGTGCGGGTCGTGGCTCCCCGAGGCGGCAGGTCCCGAGCGGTGAAGCGGCGGCCGGAGCCGCCCGGCCTCCCCGACACTCGCGATCCGGCGCCCGGCGTCGTCGAAGGCGGCGCCGTCTGGGACTGCGTCGAGGCGGGGGCGCAGGTGCAGGTGCCGGAGCACGTCGCCGACCTGCGGGTGCAGGAGAGCCGGTGGGTCGGCGGGCGGTTGGCCGGCGTCCGGTTCACCGGGCTCGAGTGCCGAGACACCGAGTTCGTGCAGTGCGACCTGTCCGGCGCGGTGCTCGACAGCGCCGTGCTCAGCCGCGTGGTCTTCACCGACTGCCGGCTCACCGGCACCGTCCTCGACGGCGCGCAGCTCACCGATGTCCGCATCACCGACAGCGCCGCCGACCTGCTGAGCCTGCGGATGGCACGGGCACGGTTCCTGCTGGTCGAGAACTCGGGCCTGCACGCCGCCGACCTCTACGAGTTCGGCGGGGAGCACTGCGCGTTCCTCGGCTGCGACCTGGGCGAGGCGAGCGTCGAGGCGGCCCGGCTGCGGGAAACCGACCTGCACGGCTGCACGGTCGACGAGCTCCGCGGCGCGCTGTCCCTGCGCGGCGCGCGGATCAGCCCCGACCAGATCGTCCCGCTCGCCGCCGTCCTGCTCGACGAGCTGGGCATCCAGGTGACGGAACAGCCGCCGATCTCCGGTTGATCGTCGGACGGGCGCAGCGGCGGCGGTATGTCGCCGCATGCGCGCCGGTCCGGCGATCATGAGGTGGCCGCGGGTCAGCCCCGGCCGAGGAACGGCATGTTCGTGGCCATGATCGTCATGAACGGCACGTTCGCATCCAGCGGCAGCCGCGCCATCATCAGTACCGCGTCGGCCACGTGCGCCGGGTCGAACCTCGGCTCCGGGCGGATGCTGCCGTCGGCCTGCGGGACACCCCCGGCCATGCCGGCGGTCATGTCGCTGGCGGCGTTGCCGATGTCGATCTGGCCGCACGCGATGCCGTAGGGCCGCCCGTCCAGCGCGAGCGTCTTCGTCAGGCCGGTGATCGCGTGCTTCGTGGAGGTGTAGGCCGCGCTCCCGGGGCGGGGGACGTGGGCCGAGAGCGAGCCGTTGTTGATGATCCGCCCGCCCTGCGGCTCCTGGGCGCGCATCGCCGCGAACGCCTCGCGGGCGCAGAGGAACGAGCCGGTGAGGTTGGTGGTGACGGTGGCCGTCCAGTCCTCGACCGCGATCTCGTCGACGGTGCCCGAGGGGCCGAACATCCCGGCGTTGTTGACCAGCAGGTCGACCCGGCCCCATCGCTGCAGCACCGCGGCGAAGAGCCCCGCCACGGAATCGGCGTCACCGACGTCGGTGGGCACCACCAGCGCGTCGGCGTGGCCACCCGCCGTCTCCTCGAGCGCCGCGCCCCGCCGTCCGGCGAGCGCGACCCGGTACCCCGCGCCGAGCAGGGCGGTGGCCACCACCCTCCCGATCCCCGAGCCGGCACCCGTCACCACTGCCACATCGCCATCCACCCGTGCATGATCCCCGGCCACGGCTACGGCGCCAACAGGTCGCGGTGCACTGCCGCGGCGACCGGTCCGGGGGATGCGCCGAGGTCGTCACGCAGCACGCGCTGCAGCTCGGCGAACACGTCGAGGGCACCGCCCCGGTCCCCGCGTTGTGACAGCGCCCGCATCAGCAGGCAGTACCCGGTCTCGGAGTGCGGGTCGAGCACCGTGAGCTCCCGGGCGGCTCGTTCGGCCGCGGGCAGCTCGCCGCCGCCGAGCTGCAGGCACGCCTCCGCGTAGCAGCGCAGCGCCCGGCGGTGGGCATGCCCGAGGGTGGCGCGCCGGTCGTCGGCCCAGGGGTCCTCGATGTCGGGCAGGAACGGGCGCTGGGTGACGAACAGCGTGCTCAGCGCCTGCGTCCAGGCCCGATGCCAGTCCCGGCGGGCCGCGGCGGCCTCGGCGGAATGCAGCGCCGACTCCGCGACCGCCGTGTCGACGATCGATCCCGGTGGCAGCACGAGCTGCAGGCTGCCTCGGCCGCGGATCTCGGCAGGCGCCAGCACCGCACGCACCTTCGACAGGAGCGCGGCGAACGTGGCCGCGGCACCCGGTCCCGGGACGGCCGGGTACCACAGCAGCGCGAGCAACGCGGCCCGGTCCACGACCGGACGCCGGGGGTCGGCGAGCAGGGCAACGAGCACCCTCCCGCGCCGGCCGGGCAGCTCCTGCTCCACCGGCCGCCCGTCCACCACCACCGCGAAGCGGCCGTGCAGCTGGATGCGGACCACGATGGGGAATTGCAGGCTTCCGGCAAGGTCGGTGTCAATACTTGCCGCACCCGTCGAGGAGGACGCCATGAACCAGGTGATGTGCGAGTGCGGCTTCGCGGCCCGGGCCACGCAGGAGGACCAGGTGGTGACCGACGTTCTCGCGCACGTCCGTGCCGATCATCCGGACCTCGCCGGGGACGTCACACCCGACGTCGTCCGCGGCTGGATCGAGGTCGTGCCGGACTGAGCGGGGAGGGGGACGGGCCGGGCGCCGTACGGTGCCCGGCCCGTCGGCTACTCCTCCAGCGACAGCGCGCCCGAGGGGCAGTTGGCCACCGCGCTGCGGGCGTCCCCCGCGTCGGACGGGTGCTCGTCGAGCACCACCACGATGCCGTCGTCGTCCTGGTCGAACACGTCACCCGCGGTCAGCACGCACATCCCGGCCCCGATGCAGACGTCCCGGTCCGCGTGCACCTGCACACCCATCACGTCCCCCTTCACCACGTCACCTGCAACGACGCCAGACCGTAGATGATGTGGAAGGTGCGGAACTCCGCCTCGTCGCCCACGGCGCGCAGGCCGGGGAAACGGCGGAACAGGGCCGGGAAGGCGACCCGCATCTCCATCCGCGCCAGCGGCGCGCCCAGGCAGTGGTGGATCCCGTGGCCGAACGCGACGTGCCCCACCGCGCCACGCGTGACGTCGAGGCGGTCGGGGTCGTCGCGCAGGGCGGGATCCCGGTTGGCCGCCGGAAGCGCGAGCATGACGAACTCGCCCGCGTCGATCCGCTGCCCGGCGATCTCCACCTCGGTGGTGGTGATCTTCGCGGTGCCCGTGTGGACGATGCTCAACCAGCGCAGCAACTCCTCGACCGCGGCGTCCACGCGCTCCGGCTCGTCGCGGACGATCGCCAGCTGGTCGGGGTGGCGCAGCAGCGCGAGCGTGCCGAGCCCGAGCATGTTGGCCGTGGTCTCGTGCCCGGCGATCAGCAGCAGGGACGCGATCCCGATCAGTTCGTCGGTGGACAGGTCGTCGCCGTGCTCGCGCACGAGCATCCCCAGCATGTCCTCGCCCGGCCGGGCCTGCGCCCGGCCGACGAGCTCGGCCATGTACGCGCGCGACTCCGCCGCCAGCCGGAACCGCTCCTCCGCCGGAAGGCCCAGGTCGAGCTGCCGGCTGGTGCGCGCCTGGAACTCCGCCCGGTCCGCGTAGGGCACGCCGAGCAGCTCGCAGATCACCAGCGACGGCACCGGCAGGGCGAAGTCCGCCACGAGGTCGCTCGGCGGGCCGGTGCGCTGCATCGCGTCGAGGTGCTCGTCGACGATCTCGTGGATCCGCGGCTCCAGGCGCCGCATCCGGCGCATCGTGAACTCGGGGGTGAGCATCCGGCGCAGCCGGCCGTGCTCGGGCGGGTCGAGCGCGAGCAGGTTGCCCGCCCGCATCCGGGCCACCTCCTCCTCGCTCATCGGCGGCATGCTCGCCCGCCGTCGCTCGTCGACGGACATGCGGGCGTTGCTGAAGCGTGCCGGGTCGCTCAGCACCTCGCGGACGTCGGCGAACCGGGTGACGAGCCAGGCGTCCAGGCCGAACGGTGTGCGGACCTGCCGGACGCCCTGGCCGTCACGCAGCTCGGCCATCTCCGGTGCCGGATCGAATCCGTCTCGCTGCATGTGGATGGGCAGCGCTGGTGCTCGGGTCACTGGGGCCTCCCCCGACGACGACGCGCGCCCGGTCGGCGCGCTGCGCCCGGGGAACGAAGGGCGCCCGCCGGCTGGTTCCGGCGAGCACTCCGACCACCTCAGCGGCCCCTCAGCCTCCCCACCTCCGCGTACGCACCGTGTTCGACCGGCCCTCCGGGGCCACCCGGTCGCGTCGCCCACCAGTACCCTGAGAACCGAGAGAGATGTCTTGCAGTTATCCCCTGGAGGGCGTTCAGCGACCCGC
Organism: Pseudonocardia sp. MH-G8; assembly: GCF_002262885.1. GTDB lineage: Bacteria > Actinomycetota > Actinomycetes > Mycobacteriales > Pseudonocardiaceae > Pseudonocardia. Next base: position 161,201 of record NZ_NKYF01000003.1, read on the forward strand.
ACCATGCGAGAGTGAGGATCCGATTTGACGGAAAGGGCACGTGTGGGCGACGAGCACGAGGGCAGGCTGCGGGCGGACGCGCGCCGCAACCGCAACCGCCTCCTCGCCGCCGCCAAGGCGTGGTTCGCCACGCACGGGCCGGAGGCTCCCGCGGAGGAGATCGCGCGCGCGGCCGGGGTCGCCCCGGGCACGCTGTACCGCCACTTCGCCGACCGCGAAGCCCTGATCCACGCCGTCGCCCTGGACAACCTCAACAACGCGCTCACCGAGACGCGTGCCGCGCTGGCCGAGGAGTCGAGCGCCTGGAAGGCACTCGTCCGCATCCTGCACCAGTCGCACGAGCTGCGGCTGATCATCCGGCTCCTGATGGCCTACCCGGCGGTGGGCGAGATCGTGAAGAAGGAACGCGACGCCGCCCAGCTCCGCCACGCGATGATCGACGTGTTCGACGAGGTCGTCCGGCGGGCGCAGGCGGAGGGCACGCTGCGCACGGACGTCGGCACCGGCGACCTCGCGGTGATGTTCTCGCTGCTGGCGCACCCCCTGCCGATCATGCACACGGACACCGCACAGCACGCCTCGGCCCGCTGCACGGCGCTGCTCCTGGAGAGCCTGCGCGCAGGCTCGGAGGCCTGCTTGCCGGGCTCTCCCTTGACCCCCGCCGACGTCGGAACCTGAGCGCGCGGGAACAGCTGCAGACGGGTCAGGGGCGGGGGCGTTCGGCGTCCGTGATCTCCGGGTGGTCCACGGCCGCATCCCAGCCCATGTCCGCCTTCGCCCGCCCCGTCGCGTAGAAGCCGGCGCCTCCGTGCAGGGGCGCGCGCAGCGGCACCCCGGGGTAGAAGCGGGCCGCCAGCTCGGCGCTCGGGGTGCGGGTGGTCGTCCGGTCCGACACCACGTGGTAGACGGCGTGTCCGGGGGTCGGGCGCGCCAGGGCCAGCAGGCAGGCCGACGCGGCCGCGTCGAGGCTCACCCATCCCCACAGGTCCTTGCGGGTCCGCTCGTCGTCACTCGTCGACGCCGACGCGGCGTCCTCGCGCAGGCCGTGCAACCGCAGGGCGGAGAACGCCGCGTCCGGGCGCCGGCGGGCGAACGCCGCGGACTGCTGCTCGATGAGCCATTTCGACAGGCTGTACGCGTCCTCGGCGTAGGTGGGGTGTTCCTGCTCGTCGATCGGGAAGTGGTCGTAGCGCGGCTGCGCGCTGTAGACCCCGCCGATGGCGTTGATGCTCGACGCGAGGCAGACCGCCCCCAGCCCGTGCTCCTCCGCCGCCACCAGCACGTGGTGGGTGCCGCCCACGTTGATCCGGTGCACGTCCGGTTCCGGGTGGCGGGGGTTCGTGAGCCCGCCGAGGTGGATCACCCCGTGTGTGCCGGCGAGTACGGACCGCACGGCGTCCAGGTCGGTGAGGTCCGCCGCCCGCCACTCCACCGACCCGCCGGACGCCTCCGGGGCGCCCGGCAGGTCGGTGGCGACGACCTGGTGGCCGGCGCGGACGGCACGGGCGACGACGTGCCTGCCGAGCAGGCCCGCCGCCCCCGTGACCGCGATGGGCACTGATCAGCTCCAGAGGCGGTCGTGGCTGGTCTCGGCGTCCCAGTGAGCCGACTCGGCGAAGAACACCGGGTCGCGGGGGTCGAGCTGCGCGCGGAACAGGTCCTCGTTGATGTCGCCGAAGCCGAGGCCCAGGGTCTCCGGCACCGCGATCTGGCCGTCCTGGATCAGGGGACGGGGCAGGTCCGTGACCAGCTCGCTCCAGAACGGGACGTCGGCGGCGTGGTGCTCGAGCGCCAGGAAGTTCTCCGTGGCGGCGGCGAGGTGCACGCAGGCCATCGTGGCGATCGGCGACGCGGCGAGGTGCAGGGCCATCGCGACGCCCCGCTCCTGCGCGTAGTCGCCCAGCCGCTTGGTCTCGGCGATGCCACCGGAGGTGGCCGGGTCGGGGTGCACCACGCGGATGGCACCCGCGTCGAGCAGCGGCTTGAAGTTCTCCGCGAGGTAGATGTCCTCACCGGTGCACGTCGGCACGGCGACGGCCTCGGTGAGCTGGCGCCACTGGTCGGTGAACTGCCACGGGATCAGGTCCTCGATCCACGCGAGCGTGAACGGTTCCAGGGCCCGCCCGATCCGGATGCAGGAGTCGAGCGCGATGTGCCCGAAGTGGTCGGCGGCCAGCGCCACGTCGTAGCCGACGATCGAACGGATCGTGTCGACGTAGCTCGCCAGGTGCTCCACGCCCTTCGGCGTGACCTGGATGCCGGTGAACGGGTGCATCGTGGTGACGTCCTCGCGGGCGCCGGCCGGCACGATGAGCGCGCCCGGCACGTCCCACAGCAGCGAGATGCCCACGTCCATCTTGAGCATCGTGAAGCCGCGGCGCTTGCGCTCCAGCAGCTTCTCCCCCATCTCGTGCGGGTCCTGCAGCGAGGGCGTGTCGGCGTAGCACCGGACGGTGTCGCGGAACCGGCCGCCCACCAGCGCGTACGCCGGCACGCCGTACGCCTTGCCCGCCAGGTCCATCAGCGCCATCTCGATGCCGGACACGCCGCCGCCCTGGCGGCCGTGGTGTCCGAACTGCTTGATCTTGCGGAAGACCTTGTCGAGGTTGCAGGGGTTCTCGCCGACGATGCGGCTCTTGAGGATCAGCGCGTACGTGGCGCTGGCCTGGTCGCGCACCTCGCCGTAGCCGACGAGCCCCTGGTTGGTGTCGATCCGGATGATCGACGACCGGAACGGCACGCCGTGCAGGTTCGCCACCCGCACGTCGGTGATGCGCAGCGCGCTCGGGCGCGACGCGGTGCTGACGTACTCCTCGGTGATGGTGCTGGTACTCAAGAGTTCTGCTCCTCGCGCCACTGCTGGAAGTCGGTCTCGATGTCGTCGGCCCAGGTCTGGACGTCGATCTGGGCGCTGGTGTAGCGCCGTTCGGACAGCCGCTGCTTGCCGAACACGTCGCGCACGCGGGTGTCCTCGCTGGTCGCGGCGACCGCGGCCGCCAGGTGTGCCGGGATCACCGCCACGCCGGTGGGCGTGCCGAGGACGACGTCACCGGGCAACACGGTGACGCCGCCGATCCGGATCGGGATGTTGATCCCGGCGAGCGTGACGCCGCGGATCGGCGTGGGGTCGACGTCGCGGTGGAAGATGTTGACCCCGCCCGGCAGCTCGGACAGGCCCTGCAGGTCACGGATGCCACCGTCGATCACCGCGCCCACCCCCGTGCGGGAGGCCACGGCCGTGCCGAGGTTGTCCCCGACCACGGTGCCCTCGACGATCTTGCCGAAGATGTCGACGACCATGATGTCGCCGTTCTCCAGCGTCTCGATCACCCAGGAGTTCTGCTTGTCGGCATCGTGGTGCCCCTCGCGCGCTCCTGCCGCCACCACCACGTCGTCGAGGTCGGGCCGGTGCGGCAGGAACTGGGCCGTGACGGCCCGCCCGACGACCACGGTGCCCGGGTGCGTCTCGCGCCAGCCGCCCGCGAACTGGCGCACGTAGCCGGCCTGGAAAAGGTGACCCCACGCCTCCTCCGTGGTGGCCTGCCGCAAGCTCGCCAGCACGTCGTCGGGTACGCGGGGACGGCCCGAACCGAAGCGCTCACCGGTCCATGCCGCGGTGAGCTCCTCGAGGTCGTCCTTGCCGGGATGGATGCGCACGTCCGGTTCGCCTTCTCTCTCTCGTGTGGATCACCAGGTGGGCTGGAGCAGGTCGGTCATGCCGGCCACGGCCGCCTGCAGCGCAGGGGCGTAGCCGAGCAGCTCGGAGCGCTCGACGGCGAACGTGACGGTCGAGATGCTCACGCCCCCGCGCGGGCGGCCGCTCCGGTCGAGGATCGCGGCGCCGATGCATCGCACGGTCTCCTCGTTCTCCTCGTCGTCGACCGAGTAGCCGCGTTCGCGCACCGCGGCGAGCTCGGCGTGCAACGCCGGGAGGTCCGTGATCGTCGCCGGGGTCCGGGGCGGCATCCCGGCGGAGGCGACGACGGATTCGACCTCGTCGCGGGGCAGGTGCGCGAGCACCGCCTTGCCGATCGCCGTGCAGTGCAGCCACAGCTGGTTGCCCACCCGCGACCGCATCTCGTAGGGCTTGTCGCTGTCGATCTTGTGCAGGTAGACGGCGTGATCGCCGACGCGGACCGCAAGGTGCACGGTGTTGCCACCGGCCTCCTGCTGCAGCCGGCGCAGCGCGGGACCGACCCCGGCCGACACCACCGAGACGATCTGCGCGCCGAGCCCGCTGAGGCGCCCGCCGATGCCGTAGCGCCCGTCGCCACAGTTCTCGGCGTAGCCCTCGGCGGCCAGCATCGCGAGCACCCGGTAGGCCGTGGACCGAGGCACGGCAGCGCGCGCGGCCACGTCCATCAACCGGTGCGGACCGGCGGACGTGGCCAGCGCCTCGATGATCCTCATGGCCTTCTCGACGGACGTGCCCGCCGCGCTCGCGCGCCCCCGACGGGCCGGCAGTGCTGATGTCATCCCTTCACAGCACCTGCTGTCAGCCCCTCGGTCAAGAACCGCTGACCGAACGCGTACATGAGCACGACCGGGATGCTGATGAGCAGCGACGCCGCCGCCAGCTGGCCGTGCGGCACCACGTCACCGAAGATCATCGACTGCATGCCGACCGGCAGGGTCCTGTACTCGTTGCGGGTGATGAACACGAACGCGAAGAGGAACTCGTTCCACGCGTTCGTCAGCGTGAACAGGGCGACCGCCAGCAGGCCCGGCTTGGCCAGCGGCAGCACGATCCGCACGAACGCGCCGAGCCGCGTGCAGCCGTCGACCAGCGCCGACTCCTCCAGTTCGGCCGGGATCGACTTGAAGTAGCCCACCAGCAGCCACGTCGCGAACGGCAGCGTGAACGTGGGGTAGGTGACCACCAGCGACCACAGGGAGTCGTTCAGGCCGATCCCGCTCATCATCTGGTAGAGCGGGATGAACAGCAGCGCGCCCGGCATCACGTAGGTGAGCAGGATCGTCACCGTGAAGCTCTCCGAGCCGCGGAACTTCAGCCGCGCCAGCGCGTAGCCCGCGAGCGCGGCGCAGATCAGGGCGATCAGCGTGGACGCCCCGGCCACCAGGATGGTGTTGAGGTACCAGGTGCCGAACGCCCGGCCCGAGAAGAGATTCGTGAACTGCTCGGTGCTCCACGGGGTGGGCCACAGCTCGTTGGTGCGCATGACGATCTGGGAGTCCGACTTGAACGCCGTGACCGTCATCCAGTACAGCGGGGCGAGCACGAACAGCAGCAACCCCGTGAGCGCGAGCCCCGAGCTGACCCCGTTCACCCACCGGGCCGCCCGCTGGTTGCCGCGCGCGGCCAAGGTGGACACGGTGCGTCCGACGACGGCGGAGATCAGCACGAACACGCCCAGTACGAGGGCGGCCTTCCAGACGATGTGCGGCGACGACCACACCAGCAGCAGCGTGGAGACGGCGACGACGACCCACGGCATCGCCTTGCGCTGCGCCGGGGTGAGCCGGCTGCGCCCGGTGTCGCCGGTACCGGGCCCGTCGCTGCGGCGCATCAGCCGCACGAGGAACAGCACGAGGATGCCGACGATCGGCAGCATCACCAGCGTCACCGCCGCACCCGCGCCCAGCTGCAACTGCTGGATGGCCTTGGAGTAGGCCACCATCACGTACGGGGCCGTGGCGTTGCCGGGCCCGCCCTGGGTCATCAGCCAGATCAGGTCGAAGTTGTTGAACGTCCAGATGGACGACAGCAGCACCGTCACGATCATGACGTGGCGCAGGCCGGGCAGGGTGACGTGCCGGAAGCGCTGCCACGGCGACGCGCCGTCCACCATGGCGGCCTCGTAGAGGCCGCTGTCGATGGCCTTGAGCCCCGCGAGGAAGGTCACCGTGAAGAACGGGATGCCCTTCCAGACGTTGACCAGGATGACCGCGGGCATCGCGAGCTCGGGGTTGGACAACCACTCGGCGGGCCAGCTGTCGACGAGCCCGATCGCGGCGAGCGCGGGCCCGATCCCCGTGGCGGTGAACACGGTGTTGACGCTGCCGAAGATCGGGTCGAACAGCGCCCGCCAGGTGAAGGCCGTGACCACCGTGGGCACCACCCACGGCAGCAGGATGATCCCGGCGAGGACCGCCCGGCCACGGCGCATGTGGTGCAGCATCAGCGCCGCGATGAGCCCGAGGGTCACCTTGAAGATCTCGGCGTACGCGGTGAAGACGAACGAGTTGAGCACACCGGTGTGGAACACCGGGTCGTCGATCAGGGCGGTGAAGTTGTCCAGCCCGACGAAGACCGTCTCCGCCCCGTGCCGCTCCGTGGTGCTGGTGATCATCGAGCTGACGATCGGGAACAGGATCAGCGCCGCGATGAGGAGACCGGTGGGTGCGAGGAACGCCGCGGCGAGCCGCCAGTCGCGCCCGAACCGCCGCTGGCTGTCGCTGAGCGCGGGCGATGTCGCCGACGCCGGCCGAGCGGCCGGCTTCGGCCGCAGGATGGTCACTGCCGGTACCCCTGCTGCTCGAAGATCTGGACGATGCGGTCGTGGGTGGTGGCCACGGCCTGCGCCGCCGGGGTGCCCTGGATGACCGCCTGCATCATGTCGGTCAGCAGGTAGGCGGCCACGGCGGCCTGCTCGCCGGGGCTCGGGGGCTGGGGGAACGAGTAGCCGGTCTTGGTGGTCAGCGGGATCGGCGTCCTGGTCTGTTCGCGGATCGCCGCGTAGGCGGGGTCACCGCTGGTGTAGTACGGGTCGGAGTCCCACACCTTGTCCCACGACGGGTTGACCAGGCAGGGCGCCTCCTTCGCGACGCCGAGCAGGGCGGACCCGCTGACCATGAACTTCGCCACCTGCTTGGCCAGGTCGGGGTTCTTCGCGCCCTTGAACACGACGAACGAGTTCGACGAGCCGAACGCGATCGGGATGTCGGTGGCCGGACCGATGGCCCCGTTGAACGGGTGCGTGTTCTCGTAGACCGGGTTGCCCTTGGTCTTCGAGTCGGCGTAGATGCTGTACTGGTTGTTGGTGAGGCCGATGATGCCCGCGAGGTAGTTCTCGTTGTTCCCGGTGTCGGTCCAGGCCTCGATCCCGGGCGGCAGCATGGGCTCGTACTTCGGGTTCGTGTAGATGTCGCCGATGAACGAGACGGCCTCGACGGTCTCGGGCGAGTTGAAGACCACCTTCTGCCCGGTGTTGTCCGCGATCGCCCCGCCGTAGGCGTTGATGACGGACTCGATGAACCCGTTGGCGTCGCCGGAACGGTTGATCGTGATGCCCCACCCGAAACGCCGCTGGGCCGCGTCGGAGACCGCCAGCGCGTTGTCGCGCAGCTCTTCCCAGGTGTAGGTGGGCTTGAGCGGGATCCCCTTCTCGGTGTACCAGTCCTTGCGCAGGAACATCCCGGCGGCGATGAAGTGGTAGGGGATCGCGTACCAGCGCCCGTCGAACACGCAGAAGTTGGAGGCCTCTGTCGCCGGCTCGCCGTAGAGCGCCTTCATCTCCTCGACCACGTCGGTGAGGTCGGTGAGGTCGCCGAGGTTCTGCAGCTGACCGACGAACCGCTCGTCGTTCATGAACGCCAGGTCGCGGGCGGTGCCGGCCTTCACCTCGGCGTCCATCTTGGCGACCATGTCCCCGGCGTCGCCCGACACCAGGTCGTTCTGCACGGTGGTGCCGGTGGCCTGCGCAAACGCCTGGAGCGACCGGTCGAGCGCCGCGTTGGCGGCGTCGGAGTAGAGCTTCTGCGAGAGCATCCCCACCGAGCCGCCGCGGTAGGACGCGGCGGCGTCGAGGATCTCCTGCGGGACCTGGACGTCCACCGGCGGCGGCGCGGGCGGGCCACCGCCGCACGCCGTGAGGCCCACCGCGCCCATGGCGCTCATTCCCAGGAACTTGCGCCTCGACCAGACGGGCTGGATCCGCTGTGCCATGACCACTCCTCCCGCGTCCGCTCTCGGGACGCGTGCCGACGGGGCGACGTTGCAACCGACGGGGGGCCGGGAGGCTCAGCGCCTCCCCTCCTCGTGCGAGGACGGGCCGTGACGGCCCGCAGAGCAGCAACTTCCGGCCCCCTTGCCGGGGAAAGCGCTGCGTTTTCGTGCTGTGGAACGGACTACGCAAAATCGTTCTGTCTAGCGGAACGTCCTTCCGCGTAGTGCGACGCGGGTCACACTAGGAGGGCCGCGAGCACCTGTCAACGGTTACTCCTCAGATGTGCGGACACCGGGCATTCCGTCGAACAGCCCCGTCCCGCCACGGGGACGCCACAGCGGCACCCCCGGCTCGTCGGCAGGGTCGAGGTCGACGACCGCGCCCCGCTCGGCCGAATCCAGCGCACCGAGGACGATCCGCATGTTCGTGACGCTCTGGGCCACCGTTCCGACCACGTTCCCGCCGTGGCGCACGGCGTCGGAGAAATCGCAGAGCTCGCCGTAGTAGCCGTTGTCGATGCCGGTGAACACGTCGGTGCGGGTGCTGCCGTCCGCGCGCACCAGCGTGACGCGCCGCTGCGCCTCCGGGCCGGACAGCACGAGCACACCCTCGCTGCCGTAGAGGCGCATGTCGTTCGGCTCCGCCGGCACCGGGATCTCCGAGTAGCACGCCGTGTAGTTGCCGATCGCGCCGGACGCGAAGGTCAGGTTGAGCGTGAGGTCCGACGGGGAGTCGATCGTGCTGTTCGCCCACTGCACCCCGCCGTGCACGCCCAACGCGTCGCCGCAGAGCATCCGGATCTGCGCGATGTCGTGCACACCCGCGTCGAGGTGCACCCCGCCGCGGTACTGCGGCCGCTGCCGCCACGGGGTACTGCTGAACCCGCCCTCCCGCGGCACCGACTGCCCGGCACGCCGGTAGGCCATCAGGTGCAGCTTGCCGATCGCGCCGTCGTCGAGCAGCGCGCGGGCGTGGCGGATGTCGTCGCGGTAGAAGTAGTTCTCCCCCACGAGCACCACCCGGTCGGCGAACTCGTCCTCGAGTGCGAGGAACGCCCTGGCCTGCTCCTCGTCGGTGCCCGTGGGCTTCTCGCAGAGCAGGTGCTTGCCGGCCGCGAGCGCGTCGCGCGCGATCCCGTACAGCAACGGGATCGGCACCGAGACCAGCACGGCGTCGACGTCGTCACGGGCCAGCAGCTCGCGGTGGTCGGTGTGGTGACGCGACCTGTCGACCTCGCTGTACGCCGCGAACCGGGCCGCCTGCTCGGGCGAGGGCTCGGCGAACGCCGTGACGACGAACCGGTCGGGCATCCGGCGCAGCGCCGGCCAGTGCAGCTGTTCCACGGCCAGCCCGGTGCCGATCACGCCCAGCCGGAGCGGAGCCTCGTTCACTGCCATGCTCTCCCGTCCTCATCATCGGTTCCGGAAAACGCCGGCCGGCGTGCCACTCGGCCGCTACTGGCTGCTGACGCTGCTCGCGCGCCCTTCCTGGCGCGTGGACGCGCGCTTGGTCTGCTGTTCCTTCGCCGCGAGGATCGGGGAGTTGGCCAGCAGGTGGGCGCGCATCACCTCGCGCGCCGCGTCCGGGTCCCGCGCCTCCAGCGCGGCGAAGACCTCCGCGTGCGCCCGGGTGGCGCTGTGCAGGCTGTCCGAGCTCGCCTGGTTGGTGATCCGCCGGCTCGCGGTGCCCAGCCACCGGGCCGAGTGCATGATCCGGTCGAGGATCCGGTTGTTCGCGGCCCGGCAGATCTCCATGTGGAACTCGTGGTCGACCTCGAGGTAGGCCTCGGGGTCGTCCTCGAGCCCCGCCATCCGGTCGAGCTCGGCCCGCAGCCGGGCCAGCGTCTCGTCGGTGATGCCGACGGCGGCCTTCGCCGCCAGTTCCGGCTCCAGCAGCACCCGCACCTGGAGCAGCTCCTGGAGCAGCTCGTCGACGAGCTCCTCGGGCAGCCACTCGACCAGCAGGGGACTCAGGTAGTCCCACTCGGAGGTCGGCCGGACCGTGACCCGCCGCCCCTGCGCGATGTCCACGATGTCGAGCGACGCGAGGATTTTGAGCGTCTCGCGCGCCACCACCCGGGAGACCCCGAACTCCCGGGAGATGTCCAGCTCAGAGGGTGCTTTGCCCTCCTCGATCTCACCGCTGACGATGCGCCGGGTCAGGTGAGCGGCCACCTGCACCGGGAGAGTCCGGACCTTGACAGCATCCGCCGACTCTTGTCTCCTGTGCATGTCATCAGCTTATAGGACAAGTTCCCGTTCTCAACCCCGCCGCACCGAAAAACTCCTGGTCCGCGGGCGTGAGGAGTTCCTCCCTGGCGGTTCATCACCGCCATCCCTGCCAGCGTCGGCGACCCGAGGGGAGAGCACTGTGGACACGAAGGCCGTGAGCTCGTTCCGGGAACCGGAGGCGGTGCGCGAGCACCTCGCCGACATCCTCGACTTCTGGCTGGACGCACGCGACGAGCGCCACGGGGGATACACCTCCCAGGTCCGCTCCGACACCACGGTGCACGACCGGAGCACGAGGCACCTCGTCGCGAGCGCGCGCTTCGTCGTGCAGTTCTCGCTCGGGGCTCTGCACGACGCCGGGGCACGTTTCCGGAACGCCGCCGCAGAGGCGCTCGAGTTCCTCACCCGCGTGCACCGCGACCGACGCAACGGCGGCTACCACTGGGTCCTGCGGGTGACCGACGACGGGTTCGAGGTCGCGGACTCCCGCAAGCAGACCTACGGACACGCCTTCGTGCTCCTCGCCGGGGCCACGGCGACGAGCGCCGGCGTGCCCGGAGGGCGGGAGCTCCTCGACGAGGCCCGCGCGATCTGCGAGGAGAAGCTGCTCGGGGCGCAGGGTCTCGCCGTCAACACCGTCAGCGCCGACTGGACCGAGGTGTCGCCCTACCGCGGGCAGAACGCGAACATGCACCTCTGCGAGGCGTTCCTCGCCGCCTACGACGCGACCGGAGACCCGGGCGACCTGCACCGCGCCTACCGCATCGCGGACGCCATCGCGCGCCGGATCCCCACCGGGATCGGCGGGTTCGTGTGGGAGAACTACCGGGAGGACTGGTCGCCGGACTGGGCGGAGGCGCCCCGCGACCTCGGGAGCGTCGAGAGCGCGTTCGGGATCTCGCCCGGGCACCAGGTCGAGTGGGCGAAGCTGCTCGGGATCCTCGCCCGCCACGACCCGGCGGAGTGGCTGCTGCCGCAAGCGGTGCACCTGCACCGGTTGGCGTGGGACCACGGCTGGGAACGCGAGCACGGCGGCTTCGTGAGCGGCCTGCGCCGCGACCTGTCCGTCAGCCACCGGGAGCCCGCGTACTGGGCGCCCGCGGAGGCGATCGGCGCGGCCGCCGTTCTGCAGGAGCGCACCGGTGACGAGGGCTACCGGACCTACTCCGACCGCGCGTGGGAGCACGCGCTGACGCACCTGGTGGACCACGAGCACGGCGGGTGGTTCACCGCTCCCGCCCCGCGGAGCGAGCGCCACGACTTCCGCAAGGGCGACGCCTTCGAACCCGACTACCACTCGGCCGGCGCGTGCGCGGAGACCCTGCGCTCGCGGTCCGGCCGGATCCAGTTGCAAGGGCAGGTGAAAGGCCTCGACGAGGAGGTCCCCATGAGAGGTGCGCACCATGTCTAGTGCCCTGAGCCGACGTCGTTTCCTCGGTGGCTCGCTCGCGCTCGCCGCAGGCGCTGCGGCCGGGCCGTTCCTGACCGCGTGCGGGGGTGGCGACTCGGGCGGGAAGGTCACGGAGATCAACGCCCTGCTCGTCACCGGCGGCGACCGCTACCCCGCCTACTGGGAGAAGGTCACGTCCGCGTTCACGCAGCAGACGGGGATCACGGTCACCTACGACCTGCTCCAGTTCACGCCGCTCACGTCCAAGGAGATCACGCTCGCTGCGGCGCGGAGCACCCAGTACGACGTCTACAGCACCCACACCGCGCAGATCGGCGCCTTCTTCCCGCACTTCGAGCCGCTCAACAACCACTTCGACGCGGCCGACCTCGAGGACTTCTTCCCGGTCGCCCTCAAGTACATGACCAACCCCGCCAACGGGGAGCTGGCGGCGATCCCGCGCAACATGGACTCGCGCACGCAGTACTACCGCAAGGACCTCTACGAGGCCGCCGGCGTCGCGCCGGCGACCACGTGGGATGAGCTCGTCGCCGTCGGGCAGCAGCTCACCCGCGGTGGCCAGTTCGGCCTGGTACTCCCGGGACAGGGCGACCCCGCCCAGCGCCAGTTCGCCGACTTCCTGTGGCAGGCCGGCGGCGACTGGCTCGACGAGGGCAACAACGTCACGTTCAACTCCCCGGCGGGCGTCGAGGCGCTCACGTTCTACCGCGACCTGATCCAGCGCCACCGGATCACCCCTGCCGACGTCGTCACGTACCAGTGGAACGAGAACTCCGCCGGCTTCACGAACGGCACGTGCGCGGCGGTGTTCGACTGGCCGGGGGCGTACGCGAGCTTCGGCGACCCGGCACTGTCCGCCGTCAGCGGGTCGTTCGCGACGGCGCCGATGCCCGCCCACAAGACCGCGACCTCCTGCGCGATCTCGCACGGCCTCGCCATTAACAAGTACTCGCGGAAGAAGGACGCCGCCGCGGACTTCCTCCGGTTCACCGTCACCCCGGACGCCCTGGTCGACCAGTACGCGGAGTTCAAGAACTACCCGAGCCGGATGTCCACGGCCGACCAGGTGATCGGGCAGGTGCAGGGAATGGAGCAGCAGTGGCTGTCCGACCTGCGCACCACGATCGAGAACGGCAAGGAGTGGCCGAAGGTGCCGGGCTTCGACAAGGTCTCCACCGTCGTCCAGACCGCCGTCCAGAACGCCCTGAGCGACCAGATGACCCCGCAGGCCGCCCTCGACGCCGCCGCTGAGGAGAGCAGGCGGATCCTGCAGCAGGCCGGGGCGCTGCGCTGATGACGGCGACCACACAGAGAGCCCGCCCGCGAGCGCCCGCGCCACGGCGCACGCAGGGCACGCCGCAGTGGCTCACCGGCTACACCCTGGCAGCCCCCGCGTTGCTGCTGATGCTGGTGATCTTCCTGTACCCGCTCGGCCACTCGTTCGTGATGAGCTTCTTCCGCTGGGACCTGAACACGACGGAGAGCCCCTTCGTCGGTCTCGGCAACTACCTGGACCTGTTCGCCGGGAGCGCGTTCCCGCAGACGCTGCGCAACCAGATGGTCTTCACCGTGGCGTCGCTCGTCATCGAGGTGGTCGGCGGCATGGCCATCGCCGTGCTGCTGAACAGCAAGCTGCGCGGGCTGCGACCCGCCCGCACGTTGCTGCTCATCCCGCCGATGGTCGCGCCGGCCGTGGTCGGGCTCAACTTCCGCTGGCTCTTCAACGAGCAGTACGGGCTGATCGACGCCGTGCTCGTCCGGCTCGGGCTGCCGGCGATCCCGTGGCTCTCCGACCCCTGGTGGGCGCTGGTCTCGGTGATCATCGCCAGCGCGTGGCAGAACACGCCGCTGCTGGTACTGCTGTTCCTCGCCGGGCTCCAGGCGATCCCCAAGGAGCCGCTCGAGGCCGCCGCCGTCGACGGGGCGTCGGCCTGGCGCACCTTCTGGTCGATCGTTCTGCCGCTGATGCGGCCGGTCGTCGTGATCGCGCTGATGATCCGGATCATCGACCTGTTCCGGACGTTCGACGTGGTCTGGCTCATGACCCAGGGTGGCCCGGGCAACGCCTCGAACCTGCTCACCGTGGAGGCCTACAAGCTCGCGTTCCAGAGCGTCGACTTCGGGCACGCGGCCGCGGTGTCGTACGTGGCGCTCGTCCTCTCGCTGATGGTGCTGGCACTCCTCTACGGCATCCCCTGGCTCGCCGCGCGGAGGTCGGTGAAATGGCAGAGTTGACCGGAGTTCGTCCCGCACCCACACCCGTACGACCGCGCCGGACCGGCGCCACGGTGGGCCTGGTGGCCCGCTACGCCGTGCTGGTCTTCACGGTGCTCCTGTCGATCTTCCCGCTGGTCTGGCTCGTCCTGACCTCGCTGCGCACCTCGGACGAGCTGTTCGCCGTGCCGGTGCAGGTGCTGCCCAGCACGGTGACGCTCGAGCAGTACGCCACGGTCTTCACCGAGTACGACATGGCCGACTACCTCACGAACTCGGTGGTGGTGTCGCTCGCCACCGTGGCGCTCGTGACGGTGCTGGCACTGCCGTGCGCGTACGTCCTCGCGCGGTTCCGCCTGCCGGGGATCAAGGTCGTGATCACGACCCTGCTGATCATGCGGATGATCCCGGTCATCGCGCTCGCGATCCCGCTGTTCACGGTGTTCTCCGGGTTCGGCCTGCTCGACACGCTGCTCGGGCTCGTGCTGACCCACGCGGCCTCGAAGCTGCCGGTGGCGATCTGGCTGCTGATGGCCTTCATCCAGGACCTTCCGAAGGAGATCGAGGAGTCGGCCGAGATCGACGGCGCCGGCGTGATCCGCAAGCTCGTGCTCGTCGTCACGCCGCTGATCGGCCCGGGACTCGCGGCGAGCGCGGTGCTGACCTTCCTGTTCACCTGGAACGACCTGCTCATCGCGCTGACGCTGACCTCGAGCGAGGCCGCCCAGACCCTCCCGGTCGGCCTCACCAACTTCGTCACGCAGTTCGGCATCGACTGGGGCCCGATGTCGGCCGCCGGCGTGCTGATGGTCGTCCCGACCCTGCTCTTCGTCTGGTTCGCCCAGGGCTACCTGGTCAAGGGCCTCGTCGCGGGCGCGGTCCGCGGCTGATCACCGCTTCGTCGAAAAGGAGATGTGAGGACTCATGGACCTTTCGCTCGACGGGAAGGTAGCGATCGTGACGGGCGCGGCGTCCGGGTTCGGCAGGGCGGTCGCCACGACGCTCGCGGCCGAGGGGGTGCGGGTCGCGGGCGCCGACATCAACGAGGCCGCCGTCGCCACGGCGATGAAGGAGCTCGGCGGCGGGTCCGGCGCGTGCCGTGGCTACGCGCTCGACGTCGCCAGCCGGGACGGCTGGTCCGCGCTCCTGCGCGACGTGGAGCAGGACCTCGGCCCCGTCGACATCCTCTGCAACATCGCCGGCCCCGCCCCGGGCCCGGTCAGCGGCCACCTCGACACCCCCGACGACGAGTGGATCCGTCAGATCGAGGGCCACCTCTCCGGCGTCTTCCGGGGGTGCCAGTCCGTTCTCCCGGGGATGATGGAACGGCGCTACGGGAAGATCGTGAACATGTGCTCCTTCACGGCGCACGGCACCGTCGCGAACATCCCCGGTTACGACGCCGCGTTCGGCGGGATCCTCGCCTACACGAAGGACCTGGCGCGGTTCGCCGCCCCGCACAACATCAACGTCAACTGCGTCTCGCCGGGCAACATCGAGACCCCGATGACCCAGGGGTGGATGTCCGAGCCCGGAGCTCGTGACCGCCTGCTGCAGACCACCCTCATCGGCCGCATCGGTCAGCCCGACGACGTGGCGAACTGGGTGGTCTTCCTCGCTTCCGACCGCGCGCAACACGCGGTCGGCGTCGAGATCAACGTGTCCGGCGGACAGCTGATCGCCTGACCGCACGTAGTCCCGTCACCCGCCCCTGGGCAAAGGAGAAGCATGAGGATCGTCAACGTCACCACTGCTGTGGTCGCTTACCACGGTCAGGCGACGCTGGTGCGGATCGACACCGACGAGGGCATCACCGGCTACGGCGAGGCGAACCCGGACGCCGGCGCCGGTGGCGTCGTCGGGCTGATCAACACCCTGAAGCCGCTGCTGATCGGCGAGGACCCGCGCAACGTCGAGCGGTGCTGGGAGAAGCTGCGTCGGCGGGTCTTCGCGGGGCCGCAGGCAGGCGTGTTCGTGATCGCCCTGAGCGGGATCGAGCTCGCGCTGTGGGACATCGCGGGCAAGGCGGCAGGCCAGCCGGTGTACCGGATGCTCGGCGGCAAGTTCCGCGACCGCATCCGCCTCTACGCCGACTGCGGCGACGGCGACGACCCGGACGGCTCGGTGTCCGGCTGCGTCGACCGGGCCCAGCGGATGGTCGAGCAGGGCTTCACGGCGATCAAGTTCGACATCGACGACCTGCACCACCCGGCGAAGTTCGACACCTTCAACCACACCGTCAACGCCGCCGAGCTCCGGTCGATGGTCGAGCGGGTCGCCGCGGTGCGCGAGGCGATCGGCCCGGACATCGACCTGGCGATCGACCTGCACGCGCGCTACGACGTGCCGAGCGCGTGCAAGATCGCATGGGCGCTCGAGCCGTTCGACCTCATGTGGCTCGAGGAGCCCGTCCCGGCCGAGAACATCGACGCGCTCGTGCGCGTGCGCGCCCAGACCCGCACCCCGATCTGCGCCGGGGAGAACCTCTACCTGCGCTGGGGCTTCCGGGAGCTGCTCGAGAAGGGCGCGGTCGACGTCATCGAGCCGGACGTGCCCAAGTGCGGCGGCCTGGCCGAGGCGAAGAAGATCGCCAACCTCGCCGAGATGCACTACGTGCCGTTCGCCCCGCACCTCGTCTCCACCCCGCTGGGCACGATGGCCACCGCGCACCAGTGCGGCGCGATCCCCAACTTCTTCGTGCAGGAGTGGCACGCGCTCGAGGAGCGGGAGGTCTGGGACAGCTACGTGACCGCCCCGGACGGCAGCGGCTCGATCGTCAAGGACGGCTACATCACCCTGCCCGACACCCCGGGGATCGGGGTCGAGCTCGACATGGACGGCGTCCGCAAGCACGCCGTCGCCGGTTTCGGGATCTTCGAATGACGGCGGCGGGCGTGGACGTGGCGCAGACCGCGAAGCGGCTCAAGGCGCTCTACACGGCGGTCGTCTACGACATCATGGACGAGATGGGGCTGCCCCATCAGTGCCTCGACCTCGGGATCGCGCCGCTGGACCGGTCGATGCAGGTGGCCGGGCCCGCCTTCACCGTGATGGCGTCGCCGGACATGCGCGAGCGCAGCGAGATGCCGCCGAACACGAAGCTCGCCGACTTCGGCGTCTTCACGCAGATGTACGACGGGTGCGTCGTGGTCGTCGGCGCGGCCGGCGAGCGCCAGAGCGGCATCTGGGGCGAGCTGATGAGCAACGCGAGCCGGGCGAAGGGCGCCACGGGCGTCGTCATCGACGGCGGAATCCGCGACGGGCGACTGGTCCGGGAGATCGACGGGCTGGGCGTGTTCGCCCGCTACACCTCGCCCATCGAGTCGCTGCGCCGCTCCCGCATCCACGACATCGAGGTGCCCATCTCGGTCACCGGCAGCCTCACCAGCCAGGTACGGATCGAGCCGGGCGACTGGATCTTCGGCGACGAGGACGGCGTGCTGGTGATCCCGAAGGATGCGCTGGACGAGGTGCTGGCGAAGTCCGAGGAGGCCAAGGACATCGAGGACAAGGTCCGCGAGGAGGTGCAGGCCGGCGTCCCGGTGATCGACGTCTACAACAAGTACGGGAGGCTGTAGCCGGTCAGTTCGGAGCGAGGCAGAGGACGTAGCCGTCCAGGCCCCCTCCGCGCTGGATGCCCGAGGTCGCCCCGTCGGCCGAGGAGCAGGCGATCTCGATCGGGAGGAACCCGCCGTCCGACCGCTCGACCACCCGGTAGGCGGCGTCGGGTGCGCTGCAGTCCACCGTGGCGTACCCGGCGTCACCGCCGGTCTCGGCCAGGCAGTCACCTGCCTGCGCGGTGTCCGGTGAGGTGGTCGGGTCGACCCCGACCGGGCCGAGGCAGAACATCAGGTCGACGCCGAGGTTGTCGCCGATGCCCGCGAGCGGGTCGTCCCCGGTGCTGATCAGGTCCCAGCTGTAGCTGGAGTTCGTGCCGGGCACCGACGCGCACGGGTCGGTGGCGATCGTGACGGCGTCACCGATCCGGCTCAGGACCACCGACTCCGCGGCCGGATCGGCGCAGTCGATGCGGCGCACGTCGCTGTTCGCCTCGACACCGGCCACGCAGTCACCGTTCTGCGCCACGTTGATCGCGGACCCGGGATCGACGTCGCGCGGCCCGAGGCACAGCGTCGTGCCGGGCCCGGAGTCGGAGAAGGTCTCGGTCACCCCGGCCACCGGCACGCAGTCACCGGACGTCTCGTCGAAGGACTCGAGGACCCGCAGCGTCGCTGTCGCGCAGTCGGCCGCCGTGTACGAGTCGCCGGACTTCTCGACGCAGTCGCCCTTCTCCGGCGCGGCCGAGCAGGCGGCGAGTCCGCCGCCCGCGAGCAGCAGGACCGCGAGCAGCAGCACGACCCGCGCGACGCGGGACCCGGGGAACGTCAAGTCATCCTCCACAGCACGTTGCGCCCATGCCGGGGGAACCACGATCGGTCCGCGCGTGGCGCGGCCATGATCCTAAAGAGTGATCACCCGGCAGTCGCGGCGGCCATCGCGCCCGCGCAGATGCGGGCCGGGTCCTCCTCGTCGGTGACGTATCGAGGTGCCCATCTCGGTCACCGGCAGCCTCACCAGCGAGGTACGGATCGAGCCGGGCGACTGGATCTTCGGCGACGAGGACGGCGTGCTGGCGATCCCGAAGGATGCGCTGGACGAGGTGCTGGCGAAGCCCGAGGAGGCCAAGGACATCGAGGACCAGGTCCGCGAGGCGGTGCAGGCCGGCCGACGTCTACACAAGTACGGGAGGCTGTAGCACTCCGATCGCTGTACGAATCCGACGAAGCTAGGGTCCCGCCCCGTGGACTTGGGATCGGTCGCGGACTGGGTGAACGCAGCAGGCACGCTCGGCGCTTTCGGCGCGGCCCTGTTCGCCGGAATCGTGGCCGTCCGCGGCTACCGGATTCAGCAAAGGGCGGTCGACCGCCAGCTGGCCGCACATGCCGATGACGAACGCCGCCGGGCACAGGGCGAACACCAGTGGCAGGCGAGCAAAGTGGCGGTGTGGGTACGTCGCGGACGGAGCAGCTGGACCGTTTACGCAGCGAACAGCAGCGACCTACCCGTCTACCGCCTCACTGTGCGCATATCGAGCGAGGAACCTCCGTTCTCCGTGGCGATAGAACGAGGCACACAGCGTCCCACCCCGGCTGATACCGCTCGCAAACTCACCAACGCCCTGCGCGTTGTGCTCGACCAACGCAACGCCCTCCACCTCGACCCGAACAACTTGGATGTCGCGATCGCCTTCACCGACGCGGCCGGGGTCCGCTGGCGACGAGACGAGCACGGAAAGCTCGACGAGGTGCCGGACTCCTTCGACTTCGACGAAGTCGATGAACGGCTGATCGACAGGCTGGTTCCGAGGCGCGACGACCGGGACGGGCGGGGGATCCTCTGAGCGGAAACCTCAGCCCGCCGCCGCCGCTTCCATCGCCGCCGCGCAGATGCGGGCGAGGTCCTCGTCGTCCGTGACGTAGGGCGGCATCGTGTAGACCAGGTCGCGGAACGGGCGCAACCACACGCCCTCGCGGACGGCGGCGGCGCTCGCCGCGGCGACGTCCACCTCGTGGTCGAGCTGCACGACCCCGATCGCGCCGAGCACGCGGACGTCCCGCACACCGGGCAGGTCCCGGGCCGGCTCCAGCCCCGCCACGAGGCCCTTCTCGATGCGCCCGACCTGGGCCCGCCAGTCGTTGTCGCGCAGCAGGCCCAGCGACGCGTTCGCCACCGCGGCGGCGAGCGGGTTGCCCATGAAGGTGGGGCCGTGGGCGAGCACCGGCAGCTCACCGCGGGAGATGCCGTCGGCGACCTCCCGCGTGCACAGCGTGGCGGCCATCGACAGGTAACCGCCGGTGAGCGCCTTGCCGACGCACATGACGTCCGGGCTCACCCCGGCGTGCTCGGCGCCGAACAGCTCGCCGGTGCGCCCGAAGCCCGTCGCGATCTCGTCGAACACCAGCAGCACGTCGTGCGCGCTCGCCAGCTCGCGCAGGGCCTGCAGGTAGCGCGGGGAGTGGAAGCGCATGCCGCCCGCGTTCTGCACCACCGGCTCGACGATGACGGCCGCGACCTCGTCGGCGTGCCGCTCGAACAGGCCGGCCAGGTGCTCCACGTATGCGGACTCGAACTCGGCGGGCGGGGCATCGGCGAACACCTGCCGCGGCAGCGCGCCCGACCACAGGTCGTGCATGCCGCCGTCCGGGTCGCACACCGACATCGGGTGCCAGGTGTCACCGTGATACCCGCCCCGCCAGGTCAGCAGGCGCTGCTTGCCCGGCCGGCCCCGCGAGCGCCAGTACTGCAGGCACATCTTCATCGCGACCTCCACCGACACCGATCCCGAGTCGGCGAGGAACACGTGCTGCAGCGGGCCGGGCGTCATCTCCACCAGCTCGGCGGCCAGCCGGATCGCGGACTCGTGGGTGAGCCCGCCGAACATCACGTGCCCCATCCGCCCGAGCTGCGTGCGGAGCGCCTCGTCGAGCACCGGGTGGGCGTAGCCGTGGATGGCCGACCACCACGACGCCATCCCGTCGACCAGCTCGCGCACCCCGTCCACCGGCTCCGCCAGCCGCAGCCGCACCCCGGACGCCGACTCGACGAGGTAGGGCGGCCGTACCCCGGGCATCGGCGCGTACGGGTGCCAGACGTGCTCGCGGTCGAGCGCGAGCAGCTGCTCCGAAGTGAGATCACCCGTGGGCACGCGGCCTCCTTGGTCGGCGGACTGCACTGCGACGATGCCAGCACACTCCGCGGGGCGCGCGTCGACCGGCACCGCCACATGCGCCGACGCGTGACGAGCCGCACACGGAAACCTGAGCATTCGCTCCAGTAGAATCTGGGGCAATCGCTCAGGTTTTCGTGGGGAGGTTCCCGTGCCCTGGCTCTTCCTGGTCGGCGCCATCCTCACCGAGGTGGCGGCGACCACCGCGCTGAAGCTCTCGGAGGGCTTCAGCCGAATCGTCCCGTCGATCGTCGTGGTGGTCGGCTACGTCGCCGCGTTCGCCCTGCTGTCGCAGGCGCTCACCCGCGGGATGGCGCTCGGCGTCGCGTACGGGTTGTGGGCGGCCGCGGGCGTCGCGCTCGTCGCGATCATCGGCGCCGTGTTCCTCGGCGAGGGCATGACCTGGGTGCAGGCCGGGGGCATCGCCCTCGTGATCGCCGGGGTGCTCGCCCTCGAGCTGGGAGGCCGGCATTGACCGCCGACGGGCGGCGGCGCAAGGGCGAGCAGCGCCGCCGCCTGCTCCTCGACGCCACCATGCGGGTCATCGAGCGGGCCGGGGTCGCCGCGGTGAGCCAGCGCGTGGTGGCGCAGGAGGCGGGAGTGCCCCCGAGCGCCGTCACCTACTACTTCCCCGCCGTCGACGACCTGCTCGTCGCCGCGCTCGCCGCCTGCAACGACGACTACGTGCGCCAGCTCGACACCTGCGCCCGTGACGCCGAGCCCCTCGTCGCGCTCGCGGGCGTGATCGCCCAAGGCAGCGACGCGCGCCGCGCGTACGTGGCCGCCGAGTACGAGCTGTGGCTCATCGCGGCTCGCCGTCCGGCCCTCTGGCCCGAGGTCGAGCGCTGGAACACCGCACTCGACACGTTCCTGGCCCCGCACGTCCCCGACCCGGTGGCCCGCACCGGGGTCGCCGCCGCCGTAGACGGGCTGCTCATGCGCTGCTTCAGCTCGCCGGCCCCGCCGAGTGCGGCCGAGGTGCACGAGGTCCTGAGGCGGCTGGTGCGCCCGTGACAACCCTCGTCAGGACGGCGAGCACGACCAGGATCGAGGCCATCAGCGGCGGGGTGTACTGGTCGGGGAACAGCAGACTGCACAGGTTCACCACCACGTGGAACAGCACCGCGGCGAACACGCTGCCGCCCGACGCGTTGCGCAGCCGTACGGCGAGCACGCGCAGCGCCACCGTGGACACCCACATCCCGGCCGTCCACGCCGCGGTGCGGTCGAGCTGCAGGTACCAGCCGGGCAGGTGCCAGGTCGCCCAGACCGCGCCGATCACGACGCCCGCGCCGAGCTCACCCCACCTCTCCTGCAGCGGGTCCTGCAGGTAGCCGGTCCAACCGGCTTCCTCCCCGACGGCGGCGAGGAACCCCAGACCTCCCACCACCGGCACCGCGACCAGCAGGAACGCGGCGGCCGGCACGGTCTGGGGTCGCCCCGACAGCGCGAGGACCCCGGCCGCCACGGCGGTGGCGGCCGGCACCAGCAACACGATCGGGAGGAACCAGGTCCAGGGCCGCACACCTCGCGGGTCGATGCTGCCGGCCAGCAGACGGCGCACGCCCACCCACCCCTCCCCCCATCCGATCAGCGCCACCGCGACGACGGCGGGGCAGAACGCCATCAGCGCCCCGACGGGCAGCGCCACCGGTAGACCGAGCGGTGCGGCGCCGAACAGCCAGAACGGGATCGTGAGAAGGCACAGGAGCACGACGAACGCGACGGGCGAGCGACGTCGGATCGAATCGTTCACTCCTCCTCCTCCCACTTGACGGACGGGTCGACCCTGCGCCTTCATGTCGACGTGAACGCAACCCGCGAGGACGGCAGGCGGACGATCGGTGACGTCGCGCGCGCGTGCGGTGTTCCCGCGCACGTCCTGCGGCATTGGGAGAACGAGGGCCTGCTGCACCCGGGACGGGACGCGGCCGGGAACCGGCAGTACGGCGCCGAGGACCTGCACCGGATCGCGATCATCGTGCTGGGCAAGCAGATGGAGCTGGGCCTCGACCGGATGCGGCACGTCCTCGCCGCGGACCCGGAGCGCCGCCGCGCCCTGCTCGAGGCGCACCACGCGGCCGTCGACGAGCGGATCGCCGCCCTCCGGACCGCCCAGGAGCTCACCCGGCGGGTGCTCGACCACGGCGCCGCCGGCGACGCCGAGGCCTGCGCCCGGTTCGAGGAGGTGATCGTCGAAACCGTGCGGGAGCGCGCCTGCACGCTGCCGTGAAACGCGATCGGAGCTACGGCTTCCCCGACACGATCCGCTCGGCGAGGTGCACGGTGACACTCTCGCCCGGGCCTTTGCCGATGGCCCGCTGCAGCTCGCCCTTCACGGGCAGCTTGTGGCGGCCGTCGCCGAGCGCCATGAACGAGCTGCGGAACGGGTGGCCGTCGACGGTGCCGCGCACCTTGACCAGCCCCCGCGTGCCGAAGAACTCGGCGGAGCCGGGCATCACCACGTAGGTCCAGCCACCGGGCTCGGGACTCTTCTCCAGCGTGGCGGTGAAATCGTGGTCCAGCGCCTGGTTCTCGCTCATGGCTCCTCCTCGGGGACGTCCACCGTGGCCGTCCCTCTGATGACGAGGACGCGCACCCGGATTCGACATCCGACTCAGGAGTGTTCTAGCGGCCTCTCACCGCCGTCGCGTGGTCGCCGAACACGAACGGGCTCGGCTCGCACTCGGCGATGAAGTCGCCGGGGAACCCGAGTTCGAACTCCACCGCGGCCTCCAGCCGCCGGACCGCCTCGTCGGGCAGGACGAGGTCGAGTGCACCGAGATTCTCGGTGACCTGCGCGACGGAGCTGGCACCGACCAGCGGGTGCACCGCCGCGGACCGGCTGCGCGTCCAGGCGATGGCCACCTGGGCCGGGGTGGCGCCCAGGTCCTCGGCGACGCCCTGCACGGCCTGCACGGCGGCGTGGTCGCGCGGGGTGAGCGCCGACGGGTCGACCCGACGCGGGCGACGGCCGCCGGCGAGCACCCCGGAGGCGAGCGGCGCCCACGCCGCCACGGACATCCCGAACGCCTCCGCCATGGGCAGCAACTCCCGCTCGACGTCGCGGCGCAGGAGGCTGTAGGGCACCTGGAGGCCGGCGAACGGGGTGCGGTCCCGCCACTCGGCGAGCGTGTTCGCCCGGGCGACGACCCAGGCGGGCGCGTCGGAGATGCCGAGGTAGAGGACCTTGCCGGCCTGCACGAGATCGTCCAGCGCGCGCACCGTCTCCTCCAGCGGGGTGTGCCGGTCCCAGATGTGCACCCAGAGGACGTCGAGGTAGTCGGTGCGCAGCCGCCGCAGGCTCTGCTCCACGGAGAGCACGAGGTTCTTGCGGTGGTTGCCGGCGGCGTTCGGGTCGCTCGCGTCGCGCGAGAGCGTGTACTTGGTGGCGAGGACGAACCGGTCGCGCCGCTCGAGGACGGAGCCCAGCAGCTCCTCCCCGTTCCCGTACGCCGAGGCGGTGTCCAGGACGTTGCCACCGGCGTCCGCGTACGCGTCGATGATCTTGCGAGCCACGGCGGCGTCGTCGAGGACCATGGTGCCGAGGAAGACCTCCGACACCCGCAGGCCGGTCCGGCCGAAGAGGCGGTACCGCACGGTCAGCCCTCCGGGCCCTGGTCGCGCGCGGAGATCGGATACGCAGTTCCTGCGGCTGTGAACGTACTCATGCCATCGAGCATCGACCGAGCCCGCCGTCGTAGGGAGACCGTGCCAGGGACCCCCTACGCTCGTCGACGTGGCCGACAACGCGTTGGGCGCCTTCCTGCGCACCCGGCGGGAAGCGATCGCCCCGAGCGCCGTCGGGCTGCCGGTCGGCTCCCGCCGTCGCACACCCGGCCTGCGCCGGGAGGAGCTGGCGTCGCTGGCCGGCATCAGCGTCGAATATCTGACGCGGCTGGAGCGCGGCCGCGACCGACATCCGTCCGCGCAGGTGGTCGGGGCGCTCGCCGACGCGCTCGGCCTCTCACCCGACGAGCGGGTGCACGTGCACCGGATGGTCAAGACCGCGGACGGGCAGGCCTGCCCGCAGGCCACCCCGCCACCGCGGACGGTCCGGCCCACCGTCCTGGCCCTGCTCGAGCGCCTCGAGCCCACACCCGCGCTCGTCGTCGACCCGCAGTACGACGTACTCGCCTGCACCGCCGGGTTCCGACGGCTCGCGGGTCCGGTCGGGCTGCTCGACGGCGCCGAGCCCAACCTCGTGCGATTCACCTTCGCCGACGCGCGGTCCCGCGCTGTGTTCCCGGATTGGGAGGACGTGGCCGACGAGCGCGCCGCCGCCCTGCGGGCCGCCGCCGACCTCGGTGACCGCGCGGCGTCCGCGCTCGCCGAGGAGCTGTCCATCACCGTGGGTGTGGCGTTCGGCCGCCGGTACGCCACGGCGGCAGTCCTGCCCCCGTGGACAGGTGTCGCGCGGTGGGTGCACCCGACGGCGGGGATGCTGCAGCTGGCCTTCGAGAGCCTCCTACTGCCCGGCCCCGAGGAGCAGCGCCTGGTCGTCCACCTCCCGGCCGACGCGGCCACCGCCGCGGCGCTGGACGCACTGCCCACGGCGACGACCTCGGCCCTTCAGGCCGGGCCACCGCCGAAGCCGATCTCGTTGCCGTCGGGATCGCGGTAGATCACCTTGCGCACGCCGTTGGAGGAGGTCTCCCGCGATGCTCGGCGAGCTCTCAGACCGCCTCCGCGTCGTTCGGGAGGAACGCCGGCTCGGACCCCAGCAATCGCTCGTACCAGGCGCAGGCGGCCGCGAGGTCGCGGACCGGGATCCCGGCGAAGAGGTCGAGGCTCATTGTCCGATGTTGGTGCGACGAATCCCCCAGTTCGTGCCGTGCGGACGGCGGGGACTCACTAACGTCGGTCCGATGGCACAACTCGTACGGGACGTCATGACCTCCCGCGTCGTCACGGTGCGTTCCGACGAAGCCGTGTCCGCCGCGGTCGACCAGATGACCCGCTACGGCTTCAGCGCGCTACCGGTGGTCACCCCCTCGTTCCGGCTGGTCGGCATGGTGAGCCTGCTCGATGTGCTGCGCTTCCGCGAGGAGTACGGCGCCGCGGGCTCGGAGGCCGACGCGGACGTCGCCGTCGAGGCGATCATGAATCCGGATGTCCTGTCGATGTCGGCCAACGCCAACGCGGCGGTCGTCGCCCAGCGCCTGCGTAGCCACGGGGAGCTGCGGGTGATGCCGGTCGTGCAGGGCGGCAACCTGGTCGGCGTCGTCACCCGTAGCGACCTGCTGCGATACCGCGACGGCACCCGCCGCGGCGGCGGGCGGCGCTTCTTCGGCGGCCGCGACGTGCCGGCCGACGACCCCCTGTTCGCCTACGAACGCGGCCGCCGCCCCGGGCCCGCCCCGGGCCCGGACACCCCGGTGCGCGACGTGATGACCCACGAGGTCGTCGCCGTCACCGCA
Source organism: Pseudonocardia sp. MH-G8 (assembly GCF_002262885.1). GTDB lineage: Bacteria > Actinomycetota > Actinomycetes > Mycobacteriales > Pseudonocardiaceae > Pseudonocardia. The sequence goes on from NZ_NKYF01000003.1 coordinate 187,111, forward strand.
GCGGACCTGGTCACCCTGGCCGCCGAGCTGATGTTGCAGCATCGCCACACCGCACTCCCGGTCGTCGAGGGCGATTGGCGGCTGGTCGGGATCCTGAGCGAGGCCGACATCCTCACCGACCCACTGGCCGGCCGCTCGGCGCACGCCACGGTCGGCGCCGTGATGACGAGGTCGCCGTTCGTCGTGGCCGTCGGCGCCACCGTCGGCGGAGCGCGGGCCCTGATCGCCGACCGCGGCCTGCGCACCCTCCCGGTGGTCGACGGCGACCGGCTCGTGGGTGTGCTCAGCCGCAGCGACGTGATCTGAACCGGCGACAGGCCGGGCCGCCATCCGCAGTGATCGCCGAACTGGTGCAGGAACGGCGCCATGTTGCCGTTCCTGCACCAGACTGGTGATCACGTCGAGCTGCGGCTCGCGTCACGCGGTGGTCTCGGGGTCGCCCGGCGCCAGGTGGAGCTGCCGCCGCGTGCCGGGGTCGATCTCCGCTCCGGCGGCGTCCGAATGCCGGATGCCGTTGTACACGAGGTCCCAGAGCTGCGGGTTCGCCTCCAGCAGCCCGAACGGCAGCGTCAGCCGCTGTGCATTCGGCCCGACGAGCCGGAGCGCGAGGCCCCTCGGCGAGTCCAGGACGCGGATCGTGCGCAGCTCGTAGAGCGGCAGGTCGACACCGTCACCGTCGGTGTCCACCTCGGCGACGGCGAGGGCGCCGGCGCGCAGCACGACCGTGGGGTCGGACGCGTGGTACCCGAAAGCCAGTACCGCGACCACGGCAACGACCGCGGCCGCGATCAGGTAGGCACCCGTCCGGTCCTCGGCGGTGAACCACAGGAAGATCGCCACCACGACGGTGACCGGCACCACCGTGTACACCGCGCCGAGGGCGGCGGCCCGCCAGCGCCCCGGCGGGCGATCCGCCGAGGCGCTCTCCAGCGCTGGGGGCCCCTGCCCCGACCTGGCGACGAACAGCTGGTCGGCGACCTGGTGGTGGCCGACCTCCAACCGGTAACGCTCGTCGCGCCACGGACCCTCGACCTGCGGTGCCGCGGGCGGCCTCGGTTGCCCGGACGGGTCCGGTACAGGGGGAAGGTCCCCGGCTGACATCGCCACCTCTTTCGCATTCGCACCCGCCGGCATGTCCGCGGCAGGCTAGAACAAGCCACCGACGAAGTCGCCGACGGCGCGTCCCGCCGATTTGACCCCGTCCACTGCGCCCTTGGCCGCGTCCCCGATCGCGTCGTCGACGTCGGTGTTGGCGAACAGGATCGAGACCCCGACACCCACCACGATGCCGCCGGCGACCGCCCACCCGGCAACCGGAACGGCGGCAGCCGCGCCGGCCGCCATGATCGCTGCCTGCGCCCCGGCCCCGGCAGCGGCGCCCACGATCGCGGTCGAACCCGCCCGGCCCACCGCGTGCGCCGGGTCCTCACCGTTCGAGATGCCCGAGGCGACGTCGATACCGACACCGACGATCGTGCTCGCCCCGGCGACCTTGGTCAGCCCACGCCGCACGGTCTCCTTGACCCGGCTGTCGCCCATCACCCGAACCTTGCCGTTCGGCCCGTCCACCTGCACCCGGTTGATCCGGTCCGCGCCGGTCCTCGCACTGAACTTCTGCAGACCCTGCGGGATGTAGCCATGGATGCCCCGCGGCAACCGACTCTCGGTGATCTTCTGGAGCCTGCCCGACGCGTCCTGGTAGTAGTTCGCCAGCCTCAGGTGGCGTTCGACGGCCTTGAGGTCGCCCCGCCCGCTCGCCCTGGCCGCGGCAAGGTTGTGCCGGGTCGCTGCATCATTGTAGGTGCCGGTTCCCCGGTGGTAGTTGTTGGCGAGGTCCACGCCGACCCCGACCACCGTCGGCGTAGCCCCCGGGTCCCAGCCCTGCTTCTGGCCGTTGCCGCGCAACCCGTTGCCGGTGTTCTGATTGCCGATGTTGTTGTTGCCGTTGTTGTCGTTGCCCCGGTTGTCGTTGCCGAGGTTCCGGTCCCCGACGTTCCGATCGCCGACGTTGTCATTCCCTCGGTTGTCGTTGCCGAGATTCCGGTCCCCGACGTTCCGATCGCCGGCATTGTCGTTCCCCTGGTTGTCGTTGCCGATGTTCCGGTTCCCGACGTTGCGATCGCCGGTGTTGTCGTCACCCCGGTTGTCGTTGCCGACGTTCCGGTTCCCCACGTTGCGATCGCCGACGTTGTCGTCACCCCGGTTGTCGTTACCGACGTTCCGGTCTCCGACGTTGCCGTTCCCCTGGTTGTCGTTGCCGACGTTCCGGTTCCCGACATTGCGATCGCCGGTGTTGTCGTCACCCCGGTTGTCGTTGCCCCGGTTCCGGTTCCCCACGTTGCGGTCACCGACGTTGTCGTCACCCCGGTTGTCGTTGCCGACGTTCCGGTTCCCCACGTTCCGATCGCCGACGTTGTCGTCACCCCGGTTGTCGTTACCGACGTTCCGGTTCCCCACGTTCCGGTTCCCCACGTTCCGATCGCCGACGTTGTCGTCACCCCGGTTGTCGTTACCGACGTTCCGGTTCCCCACGTTCCGGTCACCGACGTTGTCGTCACCGCGGTTGTCGTTACCCCGGTTCCGGTTCCCCACGTTCCGATCGCCGACGTTGTCGTCACCGCGGTTGTCGTTACCCCGGTTCCGGTTCCCCACGTTCCGATCGCCGACGTTGTCGTCACCCCGGTTGTCGTTACCGACGTTCCGGTTCCCCACGTTCCGGTCACCGACGTTGTCGTCACCCCGGTTGTCGTTACCGACGTTCCGGTCTCCGACGTTGCCGTTCCCCTGGTTGTCGTTGCCGACGTTCCGGTTCCCCACGTTCCGATCGCCGACGTTGTCGTCACCGCGGTTGTCGTTACCCCGGTTCCGGTTCCCCACGTTCCGGTCACCGACGTTGTCGTCACCCCGGTTGTCGTTACCGACGTTCCGGTTCCCCACGTTCCGGTCACCGACGTTGTGGTTCCCGACGTTGTGGTTCCCGACGTTGTAGCTACCCACGTTGGAGTTGCCGACGTTGTAGCTACCCCGGTTGTAACTCCCCACGTTCCCGTCACCGCGGTTGTAGCTACCCACATTCGAGTTGCCGACGTTGTAGCTACCCCGGTTGTAACTCCCCACATTCCCGTCACCGCGGTTGTAGCTACCCACATTCGAGTTGCCGACGTTGTAGCTACCCCGGTTGTAACTCCCCACATTCCCGTCACCGCGGTTGTAGCTACCCACATTCGAGTTACCGACGTTGTAGCTACCCCGGTTGTAACT
>NZ_NKYF01000003.1:190381-560533 GCF_002262885.1 Pseudonocardia sp. MH-G8
ACCGACGTTGTAGCTACCCCGGTTGTAACTACCCACGTTCCCGCTGCCGACGTTGGAGTCGCCGACGTTGCCGTTGCCCCGGTTGCGGTTGCCCCGGTTCCGGCTCCCGAAGTTCCCGTTGCCGATGTTGTAGCTACCGACGTTGCCGTTGCCCCGGTTCCCGTTACCCCGGTTGCCGTTGCCCCGGTTGCTGTCACCGACGTTGCGGTTGCCCTGGTTGTTGCTGCCCCGGTTCCCGTGGCCCTGGTTGTTGTTGCCGTGGTTGTTGTTGCCCCGGTTGGCGTTGCCGGTGTTCCCGTTCCCGAGGTTGTTGTCGCCGACGTTCCCGCTGCCCCGGTTGCGGTGGCCGCGGTTGCGGTCGCCGACGTTGCCGTTGCCGGCATTGCCGTTGCCGAGGTTGCGGTCGCCCTTGTTGCCGGTACCTCGGTTGAGGTCGCCCCGGTTGCGGTGGCCGACGTTGCGCTTGCCGACGTTGTGGTTCCCGATGTTGAGGTCACCGACGTTGTGATCGCCGACGTTCTGGTCACCGACGTTGTGGTCGCCGCGGTTGAGGTCGCCCCGGTTGTGGTCGCCCACGTTGAGGTTGCCGACGTTGTAGTCACCGGTGTTGCCGTCGCCGACGTTGCCGACGCCGACGTTCATCTCCTCCTTGACCGTGCCGGTGCACCCGATGCCGCAGCCGACCAGCACCGCGTTCATCCGGGAGTTGCCCGACGGTCCGCTGCGCGGCTGCACCGCGGCCGGCTGCTCGGTGACGGCGTCGTCGATGACGAACTCCGGGGCGCTGGAGGCCTGGGACGTGGTCTGGCCGATGCAGCCGCCGCCCCCGGCGACCGTGCAGGCAGCCGTGCTGTTCGAACCGCGACGCCGCTCGCTCACCCCGAGATCGATCGCACTGGTCTCGCCGGCCGCCCGGCCGCCGCACGAGAGGGAGCCGACGGGGCAGCGGCTGTCGGCTCTCGAGCGCGAGACGCTGACCGGTCCGGAGACGTGCACCGGCCCGTGAGCGGTCATCACCGGTTCGTTGCGGTCCTGCACCAGCGTGTCGGTGTCGGCACTGCATCTGCCGCCCGCGCCCCGGGTCTCGCAGGACGTCGTGCCGACGCTGTCGCGGTAGGCGACGTCGCCGGACGCGGAGCCGGTCGTGGCACTCGCCGCCCGGCCCGAGCAGTCGGCGGTCTGGCAGGCGACCTGCGCGTGCGCCTCGCTCCACGCGATCAACGGGCCGGTGTCGCCGGTCGAGGTCGTCTTCTCGTTCTCCTCAGCCGGAGGCGGTGCCTGGGGGTCTGTGGACTGAGCGGAGCGGACCCCGGCCGCGGCGGCGCGGGTGGTCGACTCGGCCGTACGCGCGGCGAGCCACTCCTCGGCGGCGGTCGACTCGTGGTTGTTGCTCACACGTGAGGTGGAGTCCGACACGCAGCCGGTGGCGTTGGCCTCGCAGCTCGACGTCCCGGTGGTCTCGCGGACCGGGGCAGCCCCGCCGCCGGCTGCGACCCCGGTGCCCGTGGCCCGGGTGGCGCTCGCGCCCGTGCCGCCGCAACCGACGACACCCGTGCAGTCGACCACCGAAGCGGCGGAGGCGGTGCCGGTCGACCGGGCGCCGGTGGCGCTCGATCCGGACGCCTGGTCGAACGGGTCGCTGTGGTCGGCCGCGTTGTCCGCCACGGCATGGCTGTCGGCGTGGCAGGCCCCTGCGGTGACCGTGCAGCTGGACTCAACCCCACCGAGCCGCTCGACGCCCGTTGCGCCGCCCGCCTCCGCGCTCGTCGTCGTCGAGCCCTCGCCCGTGCAGCCGGCCACGCCCTCGCAGTCGACGCTCGTTCCCGTCGTGCTCGACGCGAACGCGTCGCCGTCCGACAGCACCGAGGCGCCGTCCGAGTCGTCGCCGGTCCGGGACTCCTCGATCGCGGACTCGGTACCGGTGCGGCTCTCGGACTCACACCCACCGCCGCGGACCGCGCACGACGCGGAGCCCGTGCTGCCGCGGCTCGCCCCGGCCGCCAGCCCGCTCGCAGCCCCGCTCGTCGCGGTCGTCCCGCGGCCCGAGCAGTCCGCCGCGTCGCAGTCGACCTCGACGGAAGCCGCGCTGTCGGTCTCGACGCCGTCGTCCGCCCCGTCGACCTCGGACTCCGCCACCGCACGGCACGCGCCGCCCGAGACCGTGCAGCCCGCGTCGGACTTCGCGGCCGATGTCGGAGCTGCCGTCCCTGCCCTCACCGTGTCCGCGGTAGCGGACTCGCGGTCCGCGCCGGTCGAGCCGGCCGCCGAGCCGGTGCACCCGGCACCGCAGTCGACCTCGGCCTCGGCCCGCGCCTCACCGTCCTCGTCCAGCTCCACGGAGCTGGACGTCGCACAGGCGCCGCCCTGGCACCGCGCCGACCCGCTGCCCGATGCGCCGCTGCGGATGTGCTCGTCGCGGTCGAAGTCGTCGCGGTCGAAGTCGTCGCCGCTCAGACTCGCCAGCTGTGCCGCTGCATCGGGTCCGTCTCGCCCGTTGCCGGAACTGTCGCTCTCGCACGAGCCGCCTGCGCTGTCGCACTCGGCGGACGCCTGGTCCGGCTCGGCCCGGGAACGCTGCGCGCAGTCGCCGGTGCAGCGCGCCGACGCCTGCGTGGCCGTTCCGTCCTCGTTGCGGCTCGAGGCCGCGCTCTCGCAGGCGCCGGACGCGTCGCACGACGCCGACGCCTCGTTGTCGCCCGATTCCGAGGACGCCCCGCAGCCGGACAGACCCGATATGCCCACGCACCGGTCGGAGTCGCGCTCGCCGTCGGCGTTCTCGGTCGCGGCGCCGCACTCGACGAACACGCCGCTCGACCCGCACCCGGAGACCGATCCCTCGCCCTCCAGGTCGTCCTCGGACACCGCGTCCGGGTCGTGCCCGGTGGCCTCCATCAGCTCGTCGGTGGCGTCGTACACGTCGTCGCGCTGCGCCTCGAACTCGTCGACGTCGCGCTCGTGCGCCTTCTCGCGGGTCGTGCCCGACGAGGCCTGCTCCTCCTTGGCGGCCAGTTCCTGTTCCCTCTCGGAGAGGTCCCGGTGCCCGTCGACGACCTCGTCGATCAGATCGGCCCGATCGGACGACAGCCGCTCCCGATCCGCCTCGACCTGCCTCTCCAGCTTCCTGTGTGCCGCCGCCTGCTCGGCGTACTCGGCCCCGGTGGAGGTGCCCGACGCGACGTCCTTCTTCGCCCGCTCGAGCTTCCGCTCGCTGCCGTCGAGCTCGATCTCACCTTCGAGCACCCGCTCGGTCCGCTCCGCCGAGTCGTCGGACTCGCGATCGGAGTCGTCGCGATCACGGTCATCCTCGGATGCCGACTCGCGCAGCAGGCTCATCACCACTTCGCCGGACGGAGGACCGCGGCTGTCAGCGTCCGAGTGCCGGGACGACCGCGCCGGCTCGGACCGGCGGGCGGCCCTGCTCCGCTCTCCGTCCTCACCGAGCCGGGCCCGGACCGTCCACGCGCCACCGGACGGCTCGTCCTCACCGGATGCCTGCGAGAGCGCGTCCCGCGTGGCCTCGACCGCCCGGCGCATCTCCCCCTTCCCCGCTCCGGCAGCGCTGTCGAGCGCCTCCTCCACGAGTCCGGTCACGGCGCGAGCGACGTCGTCGCCCTCGTCGGTGTCGCCCTCGTCGGCCCTCTCCCGGACGACGTGCGCGGTGCGCCGCCCATCGTCCTGAGCGGCCCGGTCGCGGTCGCTCTCCTCCCGATCGTGCTCGCGGACCCGTTCTCGAACGGCCTTGCGGACCGCTCCCGCGATCTCGGCCCCGCTCTCCCCTGCGCGCTCGCGCGCCCGGCCGCTCAGCTCCTCCGCGAGCTCCGTCCGGTCGCGAGATCCTCGCTCCTCGCCGCGTTCCGCGGAACGCCGTTCGAGCGCCACGCGCTCGTCACCGGTGTCCTCGCCGGCCGCGTCGGGCCGCCCCCGGTCTTCGAACCGCTCGTCATCGTCGCGGGCGGACCCGCGCCGCCCGCTGTCGCGGTCCTCACGATCCCGGTCGAGGCGACCGACGCGCTCCGCGACCTCGTCACGGATCTTCCGGACGCGCTCGTCCGCTTCCTCCGACCCCGCCCGCGCATCCCCGGCTCGGCTGCGTACCTGCGCAGCGGAACCGACCATTTTCTTGTCAGCATGCTGCGAACGGTCGCGACCGGCCTTTTCGCCGTCGTCGTCCCCCCGGTCCCGCACCTCGGACCGCCGAGCGGCCGAGTCCCGGTCCAGCGCGTCCCAGCCCGCGTCGTTCCGGTCCGCGGCGTGACGGCCCTCGGCCTCACGGCTCCCAGCGTCCCGACCGACCGCGTGCCGCCTGTCGGGCTCGCGATCCGAGGCGCTCCGGCGTCCGGCTGCCCGGTCCCCGCCGTCCGCGCCATCCCGGTCCGCGGCGCGATGTCTCGCGGCCTTCCGGCCATCGGCGTCTCGAGTCGGGGTCTCCTCGACTCCGGCGCGATCGTCCTCGGCGCGCGGGGATCCGTCAGCACCCGTGCGTGACGACGACTCGCGGTTGATCTCACGATCCGCCGCGCTGTCTCGTTCGTCGGCGCGATCGCCCTCCTCGCGAGGGTCTTCCTCACCGGGTTGCGAGCGCGAGTCCCGGTGGCCTCCGCGCTCGCGGTCGTCGCCCGAACCGCGCTCCTCCGGACGGCGCCCCCCGGAAGCGTCGACCCGTTCGGAGTCGGACCGGCTGTCGCGCTCGCTCGCCTCATCTCGGCCGGCGCGGCCATTCGAGCCGTCCGCCGTCCGCTCCCGGGCCTCCTGCCGATCCGACGTCTCGTTCTCCGGGTCGGCTCCCCGCTCCTCCTCGGAGGCGGACTCCCTCTCGCGCTTCTCGCCCGACTCGTCCTGCGTCGAGCCCCTCTCGACCGAACCCTTGCCTCCCGAACGCTTCTCCCCGTCGGGCTCCCGCGCTCCGGACTCCTCGTCGGCCTTCTTCGCGTCGGGCTTCTTCGAACCAGGGCTTTCGTTGTCGGATTCCTGGTCCTCGTCGTTCGGCCGCTTGCCGGAGTCCTCCGCCTCGGACTTCTCCTCGTCGGAGTCCTTCTTGCTGGACTCTTTCTCGCCGGCGCCCTTCTTGTCCGACTTCTCCTTGCCCGACTCCTTCTTGCCCGACTCCTTCTTGCCCGACTCCTTCTTGCCCGACTCCTTCTTGCCCGACTCCTTCTTGCCCGACTCCTTCTTGCCCGACTCCTTCTTGCCCGACTCCTTCTTGCCCGACTCCTTCTTGCCCGACTCCTTCTTGCCCGACTCCTTCTTGCCCGACTCCTTCTTCCCGTCCGACTTCTCACCCCCCGAGTCCGACCCTCCGGACCCGGAGTCGTCGCCGCCCGACCCTCCGTCGCCGCCGCCGCCGGCCGGCCTGATGCCACTCGCCTTCAGCAGACCCTGCTCCACCGCCGCAGCGGGCGCCGGCGCAGCCGCGACCGCCTGGGTCGCCGTCAGGAACGCCGCTCCGACCCACAGCACGACGACCGCGCCGGCGAGCGTGCAGGCCCATCGCAGCGCCTGCCACAGTCGATCCGCGAGCGAGAGTCGCAGTCGCACAGCGTCGAGGTCAGCGCGCCGAGCGGGGCCGAAGCCCGCGCCCACTGACACCACACCCATGACGGAATCTCCAGACGTTCACCGCAGCACGCGGAACAGGAAGAAGGATCAGAGAGGGGCGCGCGACCGAAACGGGTACGCGAACGCCCGAGGCACGGGGATCCGCTGCACGTCACGCCTGAGGCAGTGACCCGCTGCGCGGCCGTTCCGCACCGGGCCTCGCTGCGCACCAGTTGCGACACGTCAGCAACCAGCACAGCCCAGCGAGGGCAGCGATGAGACTGCAGGCACCGCACGTACGACCGACGCCGCGCGGATGACCTACCGATGCCTTCTTGGTGACATCTCGGTGGCGCAGCTCCCGCCGGCCCCTCGGGCGCCTGGCCGCCGGAGGGCGACCGGCATCGCGCGGGGCCTCGTCGTCAGGTACTGCCGCGAGGACCGTGACGTGATCACCAGTTCGGTGCAGGAACGGCCGGATATCGCCGCCTTTGCACCAAGCCGACGATCACGGACGGTGGAGCGTTCCGCTGAACCCGCTCGCCGTGGTCGCTGAACCGACCAGATCACGCCGGGCCGCCCGTCGAATTTCGTCGGATGCTCGGTACGCCTAGACCGGGGAGGCGGAGGCGGCAAGGAGCGGATGCACGGTTGCGACGACCATTCGGCCGGCGTCGTCGATCTGCACCCGATCGGCGCGGACCTCGGCGGCTGCGCCGTGCAGAATCTGGTGGATCACGCTGACGAGCCAGGTGACCGGCAGGTCGGTGCGGAACACGCCCTGGGCCTGGCCGCGACGCAGGAGTTCCTCGACGCGCGCCGCGGGACCGGCGTGCAGCTCCCGGATCCGTGCAGCGGGCAGGGTGTGCTGGGCGGCGGTCAGCAGCGCGATCGACTCGGCGATCAGGGACCAGCTCGACTCGAGCAGCCGGGTCACCGCGTGCCGCGCATCCCCGGTCAGATCCACCGCCGAGAGCGTCCGTTCGCCGGCCCGCAGGCCGTCGACCACCGCGGCCTCGACCAGCTCGGCCCGACTGGAGAAGTGGCCGTAGAGCGTCATCCGCCCCACCCCGGCGGCTCGGGCGATGTCGTCGATCGTCGCCTCCGGGTCGGCGCCCAGGCTGCCTCGTGCCGCGGAGACGATGCGGGCGATGTTGCGTTCGGCGTCCGCACGCCGGCGCGGACGGGCGTCAGCGGTGGCCATGTTCGCGATCCTAACAACTTGTACGCCGACGTACAGGATAGTAGCGTCGGTCCCATAACTCGTACTCCATAGCGCGAGCTGTTGCCGGGGAGGTCGTGCGGTGCCCGAGGCCGAGGAGTCGCCGCCGACGTCCGACCAGCGCCGTCGGGCATCCGGGGGATTCCAACGCTGGCTGCCGTGGCAGGGGCCCACCACCCGCATCGACCTGGCACTGATCGGCGCGATCCTCGGAGTCGTCGGGCTGGGACTGGCGATGAGACCGCTCAAGCCGTTCCTGCTCGCCGACCACCCGGTGCTGCTCGGGTTCGTCACCGGCGACCTGGTGGCGATCGGCGCCGGTGACGCCTTCGCCCGCATCGGCGAGGTGCCGCTCTGGCTGGTCATCGCGGCAGGGGCACTCGGGATGGTGAAGTTCGACTGGCTGACCTGGTGGGCGGGACGGCAGTGGGGCGCGGGCATCATCAGGATGTTCACCGCAGGCGCGCACGCTCAGCGCTTCGCCGCCCGGGCCACGCGGTGGAACCCGTGGCTCCTGCGGCTCGCCGTCGTCGTCGCCGTCCTGCCCGGTATCCCGACCCCGGTGGTGTACGCGGCGGCCGGCTGGGCCCGGATGCGGCTGGGCACCTTCCTGCTGCTCGACTTCGTCGGTGCGGCACTGATGACCGCCTCGGTCGCCGGCCTCGGCTACAGCCTCGGCCAACGGGCCGTCGACGTCGTGCTGTTGATCGACCGGTACGCCTCGATGGTCAGCCTGTCCCTGATCGCGGTGGCGTTGCTGATCCCCGTGTTGAAGCGATGGGCAACCCGCTCGACGGTGACCGCTGAGGAGCGTTGAAACGCACGGTCAGCAGCTCGTGCAGGCGCAGGTTGAGCTGGACCATCCCGGGTGGACCCCGCACCCGCAGGGTGGCCGACTCGGCGAAGCCGTCCGGGGTCTTCGGGTTCGCCGCCGCGACCGACACCACCTCGTCCGGCCACCGGCCGACGTCCGGCCGGACCGCCGGGTCGAGGTAGGGCCGGTGTCCGGCACGCACCGCGGCGATGTCCCGGACCAGTACGTGGTCCGGCTCGCTGTCCCCGCCCCACAGCATCGCCCTCGGGGCGAGGTCCGGACGGGCGCGCAGCAGCCGGCCAAGACCGACGATCTTGTTCGCCGGCGCGTCCTCCTCCTGCGGACCCGGAAGCTTGAAGTACGAGATCGGCGTCGACCCGTGCGGCGCGACCTCCCAGCCGTAGCGGCCCACCAGGTACATCGGGTCGTCCCCGGGGATCTCCAGCTTCGTGGTGAGCAGCTCGACCGGTGAACCGGAGATCAACCCGACCGCGACACCCTGCGCCTGCCCCAGCCGGGCCAGCGACCGCAGCAACACCCCCACACCCGGCAACGCCTGCCGCTCTCCTGGGAGCAACGCCGCAAGGTCCTCGTGACCGTCACCGAGATCGATGTGGGTGAACGTCTCGTCGAAATCCCAACCCACGAGCGCGTCAGGCGCCTGCGTGACCACCCTCGCCACCGCCGCGTCGATCTCCTCCTCGGTGGAGAACCGCCAGCCGTGCTCCCACTCCGGCATCCGCGCGGCCAGCTCGCCGTACAGCTCGTGGAGCCGGTCCCGCGCCGTCGTCAACTGCCGGGCCGCCCTCCGGCGCTGCGCCCCCGGAGCCGACGCCCACAACCGCTCATCGGCCGCTTCGAACGCCCGGGAAGCGCGCTCCAGCCGCACCGGCAACGGCGGGCCGCGGATCGGCAACAACCGTTCCGCCCACCGCCGCAGCGCGGCAGCCACCGCCGCGCGCCTGCTCCAGAGCAGAGCAGCAGCCCCGACCGCAACCGCCACGCCGACCGCCATCGGCCCGTGCTCGGCCAGGCCTGGCCACCACCCCGCGAGGTTCCCCGACCAGAGCACGGCAGCCGGCACCAGAACGGACTGCAGCGCGCCACCGCTCGCCCCGGTTTCCGGCGCATGACCGGTCAGCTCGTTCCACGCGTCCTGCCACCGCGCGGCGAAGCGGGGGTGCAGGTTCAGGTCGGACACGCCCTCGACCGGGACCCAGCGGATGTCGTCGCTCTCGTCGGTCGGTGTCGGCCTCAGCAGTTCGTCGGTCTCGGCATGCACCCAGGTGTACTTCCAGTTGCTGTGGTCGTCGTCGACGTACTGCCGACCGGTCAGCCGGTACTGGCCGGAACGGATCCCCGACTCCTCCTCGGCCTCTCGCTGAGCCGCCTGCACCGGGGTCTCACCCTCGTCGATCCCGCCACCCAACAGGCCCCACGTCCCAGCGTGCTGATTGAGCCCGGACCGAAGCTGCATCAGCACCCGCACACCGTCATTCGCACGGTGCGTCAGCAACAGACCAGCCGCTCCCTCGCGACCCCAATGGATCTCGCCACAGACCGCGCAGTGCATGAATTCGACGAGCTCTGCCGAGCCGTCGCCGTCCGTGCGGGGCTTGTCGGTCGATGGCGCACCCTTGCGTTCGTTCCCGGTCTCGTGCGCCGGATCCCGACGTTCCGCGTCGACCGGTTCCGCCAACATCCCGCGGTCCCGCAGGACCCCCGACATCGGCCGTCCACCCAGCCAGTTCCCGTCGTAGAACGGCTGCACCCACGCACCGGAATCCTGGGTCACACGGCGATCCGACTCACGAATCAGCGGGCCGTACTCGGGATGGCCGCGAAGCCACGAGACGAACGCCGACCACTCCCACCCACCGGCCACGATGTCGGCCACCGACAACGTGCGCGTGTACTCCACCGAGGCGGCCGCAAAGCCCAACGCGGCCTGCACCTCCACAGGATCCAACGAGCTCGCGAACACCCTCAGCTCGAACGTCGCCTCGTTCCGGGTGTTGATCGCCCTGCGCTTCGACCCGCCACGCGAACCCAGGGCGTAGTCCCTGACATCCCGCCGGTCCAGCTCGGTGAACCTGGCGTACTTGACGGAGTTCCGGCGGGCCACCGCCGCCACCTGGCCCGGGTTGCGGTGGATGAACTTCATCCACCGATAGACGTGCGCCGGCGAGTCGAACCCTGCTCGGCTGATGTGCACGTGGATTCCCAGCTCACCGTCGACGCCGGCGCCCGAACTCCGTAGCTCGTCGAGCAGCCCCCATGGGAAATGCCGCATCGCCCACGGGTACGACATGGGGTGCGTGACGATCTCGAACCCGTGTTCGATCGACAGGTCCCTCTTGAGATATCCCAGACCGCTCAGCCGCCGATCCGCGTGGAGCGCGATCTTCGCATGCCCGTCGAGCGGGGTGTTGATCTCCAGTTCCAGGCCGAGATACAGCGGCCCGGCACCGTAGAACACCGGCTCCGGCTTGTAGTACGGCGCCTCGACCACCCGGTCCGCAAGTACCTGCACCGGTACCGCTTCCGCTTCCGCACTCTCACCAGCCCGCCCGAACCGCGAACGCATCCGGTCGGCTGCCGCGGAAAGACCGCTGCGCACCTGGACGGCAAGCCCACGACGGGTGGCCGACGCGGCGACGTACTCCGCCGCCAGATCCGCGGCGTTGGCGTCGTGCCGGGTACCGGAGTGCTCGTCACCGTCGACGTGGAAGTCCAGCTCGTGCCACAGCAGCCGGTGCCACCAAGCGGCGAACCGCGGATCGTCGGCGATCAACCGCTCCACCGTCCGCGCCACCCGCACCGGTATCACGATCACCCCACCGGGGGCGTGCACCGCGTGCCGCCACCCGAACGCGAGCAGCACACCGCCATCACCCAGGTCGTCGTCGATGACCCGCACCAGCCCGATTCCCTCCGGCGGGCCACGAGCCAGGTGCGGGAACTCCTCGGCCGACAGCGGACGGGCACCGCCCAGCGCACCCGGCAGCCGCGCCTCCAGCTCGATCCGCACCGGATCAGGCAACCCGCCCACCGCGACGCCGCCACCGCCACCGCCGGGTTCGTGGGCGGCGGGCGGGCCGTCGACCGCCAGGACGGCGGCCGTGAGGTCGTCGACCCCTCCCGCGAGGTGAGCGGCGTCGGCGAGCCGGACCGCCGGCCACGCGGAACCGTCGCCGTCGATGGCACCGGCCAGGTCCTTCGGGGTGGGCAGGTAGCGCCACCCGCCGTCGGTGGCGAGCACGATCCAGCCCGGTCCGGCGGGGCGGCGCGGGCGGACGGTGGGCTCCACGTGGAAGTCCGTCGCCAGGTAGCGGGTCATGACGGCGCCGTCGACGATCGAACCGCCGCGGGTGTGGTCCTCGGTCCACTTCTCGCTGCGGAGAGGGTCGGCGGACGACAGCCAGTAGGCGCGGGCGGTGCCGACGTGGCTGGTCGTGAACGTTCCGTCGGCTGCCACGTACAGGGCCACGTAGGACACGGCCTGGTGGCCGGTCTCCCGGGAGTAACCGGCGGTGAGAGCCTCGTATGCGGCCTCATGGGCGTGTGCCAGCGCCTCATCGGGGGTGCGGCCGGATCCCTCCTCGAGCGCCGCGCGGTAGGCGGTGAGGAAATCGTGCGCGGCGGTACGGGAGCCGGGATACGAGTACACGCCGTCGACCGCCACGGCCACCCGGTCACCGCCCGGGAGCACGACCAGCGTGGCGGCGTCCTGGTTGCCGCGGTTGGGCCGTCCCCGGCGGGTGGCGGCGCTCATGTCACCCTCGGCGAGGTCGTAGTCGCCGTGGGGGTGGGCAGCTCCCTCCGGGAGCGGGATGACCGACTCCCCGTCCGGGGCGGGCGCGACCCGGACATCGCGGATTCCCGGGTGGGCGGCGAGCAGCCGCTCCTTGGCCCGGCGAGCGGTCTCCATCACGGTCCAGCCACCGAAGGTGCGGTAGAGCTTTGACTGCTTGCGATCCCCCGACCGCCACGCCTCGGCCTGGTTCAGGTCGTGGCGTACCAGCATCAGCCGCGCCGCGACCCGCACCGCGTCCCGTTTCGCCTCGATCTTCCGGATCGCGATCTCCAGCTGCTCCCGTTCGGCTCCGTGGCTGAGCGGGGCGAGCCGGGCCTCGAGCCCGGCCAGGACGGCGTCGAAGCGGTTCAGCCGGAGGCGGAACCCGTTGAGCTCGCCGGTGATCTCGCGCAGCCAGGCCTCGACGGAGGGGGGCGGCCGGTCCGCGCCGGGGGCGTTCGCCAGTGCCGCGTCGGCGGCCGCCAAGGTCCGGTCGGCCTGGTGCGGGTACGACCCCACCGCGGCCAGGTCTGACGCCGCCCGCAGCAGGGCCTCGCGAAGCTGCCCATACGCCTCGACCCGGACGGCGACCGCGGTGGACAGCAGCTTGCTCACATCCTTGGGCAGACCAGCACCCACCTGGTCGGTGCGGAACCATCCCAGCCGCAGCACCTGCTGGTGGAGCCGGTCCGCACGCTCCGCCTCCCGGATCAGGGCAGCCAGATGGCGCCGGTGGTGCCGGGGCAGCACGAAGTGCTGCCAGCCGTGCACGACCCAGCCCCGCGCTGCGGATCTCACCTGGACCGTCACGGGGCGGTCGTCCGGCCAGCGCGACCGGCCCTCCGGGTGCCGCAGCCAGTACCCGAGGCCGGCCACGCCGCGGATCACGATGAGGGTGCGGATGTCGTCGCGCCAGCCGTCCTTCCACAACCGGAACACCAGGTCCGCCTCGTGCAGCAGGGCACGCAACGCCGCCACCGCATCCCGCTCGGCGATCGTGCGGCCGGCCATCTCGAGGCGCGCACCGGTGAGCGGGGCGAGTCCGGCTCCACCGGGCAACGCGGCCGGGTCGACGCGGACCGCGCGCCGCAGCCGCGGACCGGCCGACCGCCACTGGGCGGCCAGCCTCGCATCGGCGCGGTAGCCGGTCTCCTCGTCACCGGTCAGCACCCCCAGCTCGGCCAGCTCCCTCAGGGTCTGTGCCCAGCCGGTGCCACCGACCTGCTCCGCCAACTCCTGCGCGGTGACCGGCCCTCGGTGGCCGAGGACGACCAGCAGCCGATCCAGGACCCTCGACGGGGGGCTGCGCGGGGACCCGGCGGTCGCCCCGCTGATCGCATGGGCCCATTTCCTGCGGTTGTCCCTGCGGACCACGTCGGCGAGACCGACCTCGATCGACAACAGCGCCGCTGCCTCCAGCCAGCCCATGGCGGCCCCCAACAGCCGCAGATCCGTCTCCTGCGCTGCCGTGACGTTTCCGGCGACACTGCGGCGACGCTGTTCCGCGAGCTGCGCCACCAGCTCCCACGGATCGCTCTTCGGTGTGGTGGCACCCGCACGGCGGAACCGCCCCTCCTCGCGCGTCAGCTCCTCCCGCGCCGCCTGGCGGTCCGGATGGTCCTTCTCGAGGTCGGCGATCGCCTCCAGCAGCTTCCTCCGCGGCTCGTCCAGATAGTCCACGCGCCGCTGGATGCCGTCCTTCGCAGCTGCGGCCAGCAGCTCCCGCCACAGACGGTGGCCCCGTCCCGGCCGGTCTGTCCGCCCGCGCGCCGCGTCACCCGCGAACGTCCGCAGAATCGTCACGAGCTCGGGGCGCGACCCGTCGCCCTCGGCGGTGAGCAGCCCCCACACCTCTCCGCGGGCCCATTCCGCCAATCGATGTGCGAGCTCGGAATGGCGCTCGACGGCCTCGGCGTCGGCCGCGCGCCCCACGATCCGCAACCTCCGCGCGACCCGCCGCAACGCGTCGAGGTCGGCGTCCAGCTGTGTCGCCATCAGCATGACCTTCACGACGTGGTGCGCACGGCGGGCCTTCGCCGCCGCCTGCTCCCGCTCCCAGGCCTCGCCGACCCCGTCGTGGCCGAGTGTCTCCGGGGCCCACTCCGGCGCCGGCTCGGGAATCGGGGCGAACATCAGCTCCCGGAGCAGAGCTGCCAGGTCCGAGTCACGCGCCCACCCGGCCGCCTCCGCCGTCGCCAGTAGCTCGCCGCGACTCTGCCGATAGCTCTCGACGCGCTGATGCATGCGGTCGCCACGCCACCACGCCGGCCGTGGCGGCGACCGCTGCTCACGCGAGCTCCGGGCACCGTAGTAGCCGGACCGGTGCTCGAGCGGGTCGCGCACCAGCTTGTTGAACAGCCACATCGCGACCGCAACCACGGCGAACCCCACCAATACCTCGGTGAGCGAGTCGTGCTCCACGATCCACGCCCGGTCCATCCACGCCCGGTTGATGATCACCGCGGACAGGCCCGCCAGCACGGAGTCCAGCAGCTTCCACGCCGTCAACCGGGTGTCGACCTGCGAGAAGTTCTTGGTGTCGACCGCGACCCAGTCCAGGAACCGCTGCCGGAGTCCCGGCCGCAGCTGGTTGGCCTTCGACTTCGCACGCGGTGCCAGGTGCTTGCCGACCCAGGCGTTGGCGTTGTCCGTGAACACCGTCGGGATCGCATAGACCAGGGCCGCGATGGCGAACGTGGCGAACACGCTGCCGGCGGAACCGAGCGAGCTGATCACGAGGTACACGCCCGTCGACAGGACGCCGCCGATGCCGCCCTTGAACAGGCGGGTGAGTCCGGTGTCCTTGGCCTGTGACAACGCGTTCAGCAAACCGAACACGATCGACATCGCAATCGGCAGCCACGGCCCCGTGGCCACGTCGAACGCCCGCATCACACCGAGGACCGCCGAGATCACGTAGACGGCGATGGCGGACGCCCAGGCCAGCTGGCGCGGCGACCGGGTCTCCATACCGGACTGCCGGTTCGCGTGCTGACGGCGCAGCACGTACCGGAAGGTCAGGCCGGCATTCACCAACGGCACCAGCAGCGCCTTGACCCCGAACAGACCGGCCTGCACCGCGAGCGTGCCCACCCACAACGACCCGGCCCACCCGAGCAGCGCCGGCCCGAACACGCCGGCGACGGACCCGACGACCGCACCCAGCGCGACCTGCATCCACGGCGGGCCCCGGGTCTGCCGTGGCGTCCACCACGCGATCACCACCATCATCGCCTGCCCTGCCATCGCGATCATCAGGCCGGTGGGTCCGAGCACCGCGCCCGCCCCGAGCAGCCCCGCGCTCACCCCGGTACCCGCGGCGAAACCGGCGACGAGACCGGCGACCGCCGCCAACCGCGCCAGCCGGCGCTCCGCCACCGGGTGGCCATGTCGAGCAGGGCCTTCCCCCGCCACGTCGAGACCCAGCCGGGCGGGCAGCCCGACCCCGATCCCGGCGACGGACCGGCCCTCGGCGGCCCGGCGCACCACCTGCTCGGCCCGCTGCCGGGACACACCGGCGGCCACCGCGATCGTCACCGCGTCGGATCGGCGGGTGCGATCGCCGTCCTGCGGGCGCTCTCCGGCCATCGTCCGCTTCGTCTCCTCGGCCTCCTTCCACCGGGCGGCGGCGAGAGCGACGGCCGGGTGCGCCTGCGCGAACCGCACCGCCACGACGACGGCCGCGAGGGAGAACCGGAGGTCGGCGCCGAAGGCAGGCGGCGGCGCCCCTTCGCGCAGCGCACCCGCCCGGTCCACGAGCGTCCGCGCTGCATCCTGGCCGACGCCGAACTCCTGCCCGATCCGCCGGATCAGCTCGTCCCGGGTCAACCGCTGGTCCCCGCGAGCAGTCGCGGCGTTGCGATCCATCAGCCACCTGAGCCAACCCAGCTGTTCGGCCGTAGCGGCGGCCACGGCGCGGCGCTGCTCGCGACGCAGCTCGTGGGCCGCACGCACGACGATCGCCCGTGCACTGGCAACCCCGCGGGCCTGCTGCCACAGCGTCCACTCGGCCCGCCACCGCCCGCGGACCCACCGGAGCCCGGCGACCGGCCCGCCGCGCAGACCGCTGACGAGCTTGCCTCCGCCGGCCGCCGCCTTCTCCCGCACCAGCGCGCGCAACCCGATGAACACCGCGACGGCACCCGCGACGGCCAGTCCGACGATCCCCACCGTCCGCCACGGCAGCTCGGGCACCGTCACCGGTGGCGGTGCCGGAGTCGGGACCGGAGTCGGGTCCGCCGCCGGGGGCGGGAGCGGGGTCGGGTCCGGCGCCGGTGTCGTGCCCGGAGCAGGGGGCTTCGTCGGGGTGGGGCGTTGGCCCTCCTCGCCCGGTCCACCAGGACCCCTGTCGTCGCCCGGCGAGGGCTCCGGGACCGCGCCGGGCACCGTGAACCAGTCACCCATGCGGACGCCCGTGTCGGAGAGGTACGCGGGGTGGATGAGGCCACGACTCTCGACGGTCGGGAACCGGTCGCCCAGTGCCTGCGCCAACCGGTCCGGGTCGATCCCCAACCGCGCGGCGACCACGTCGAACGAGTCCCCGGGCTGCACCCGGTACACCCCGTTCCACTCCGCCGGAACCGTGAGCGACTCACCGGTTCGGATCAGGTCCCGGCTCCCCACCGTCGGGAACCGGCCGGGGTCCGCATCCACGAACGCCCGCACCGACACGCCATAGGCGCGCGCCAGCATCGTCAGGCTGTCGTCCTTCTCCACCTTCGTGGTGTGCTTCTCCGCCGCCGGGACCTGCTCGGACGGGGCGCGGGGAAGCCGAACCGGCGCCCCGAGCACCCGATCCGCCGGAGCGGACACCACCCCACCGGTCGAGACCTGATGCGATGTGGCCGATCCCGGCATCGTCGTGTGAGCAGCGGCCCCAACGGCGGCACCACCGAGGACCAGCAGACCGGCCGTCACCACCGCGACAGCCCCGCCCAGCACCGCTCGAAGCGGCGGAGCCCGGCTACGGAGCAGACCGCGGACCCGTTCCACCACCCGACCGCGATCAACCGCAACCCAACCCAGCGCCGCGACCAACCCGACCGCGCCCACCACCAGCCCACCCGCCAACCAGGAGGCGCCGATGCCGGCGGCGACCGCCATCGTCAGCACCACGCCGAGGGAGGCCGACCCTCCCTCCCCGGCGTCCGGCGAATCACGGTCCGGCTGCCCGGCCCCGCCCGGACCCTCACTCAGGAGCGCCCGCACGATCTCGAGCGCGCGCTCCGCACGCACCCTGGGTGTCAAGGTCTCTTGCAGAGGCGAGTTCTCGTCCCAGGGGTGCTCGAGAACCACCCCGAGCCACCCACGCTCGTCCTCGGCCCGCATGCCGTTGGCGACATACTCGGTCAGGGCGGACTCCACCCGCCGCAACAACTCCTCGCGCAGCCCGAACAGCGCCACCGACCCGACCACGACCCCCTTGAACAGCGCCCGCAGCTGCTCCTTGTCCCCCGGCATGCGGCGGACACTCGAATGGCGCAGCACCAGATCGGCAGCCAGCACCTGCCAGAGTCGCTCCCGGATCGACTTCACGATCCCGTCGAGCCGCCTCGCCTCCTCCTTCGCCTGTGCGACGTCGGGCAGGTGGTTGATGTACTCCGAGTCACGCGGCGACCGCGGCCCCCGCAACGCGCTCAGCTCGGTCCGCCAGGACTCGACCGGCGCTGTCTCCGTGTCCACATCCAGCGCGAACAACTTGTGGGCGAACCACGTGAGATCCGTCCGGTCCTCGGAGAACGACTCAAGATCCATCTCGACCCGCCACACGACGTCCTGGGCCTCTCGGAGCAAACCCACGTCCACCAGATCGACCCGCAGCGCACGCTCCCACCTCGACCGCGGCCCGCGGCGTTTCAGGCCGGCCACCACCGCGTCCAATTGCTTCCGTGCGTCATCCGCGAACACCTTGGCGGTGGCCATATCCGGCGACAGCTTCACGATCTCCGCCGACCGCAGCACCGACTCCAGCTGACCGTTGCGCCGTTCGGCCGCCGCACGCGCGGCCCGCATCGCGTCGAGCACACTCGCCACACCGCCCACGACCAACGACACCACCGCGGCGGTTACAGCGGCTGGGCCCAGCTCGGGTGCGGTGCCGGCGGCGAGCAGCGGGGCGGCGACCGCAGAACCTCCCGACACCAGAACCAGCACGGCAGCCAGCACCACCGTGGCACCGATCCGTCGCCCCAGAGCGGCAGGCGGACCGCGCTTGAAGGCCTTGCGTCCAACGTTGACCGTCCATCGAGCGGTCCATCGCCCGGTGTCCTCGACGCCGTGTACCCGCACCGAGCGGCCCTGGTCCAGCCGCGCAGCGACCCCAGCCGAGTCGAGGGTCTTACGCGGACCGCGCGTAACGACCGGGGCGGCGAAAGCATCCGCCCGCGCGATCGCCTCGGCCCGGTGGCGGTCACGGCGAGCAGGGTCACCGAACCCGGCGGCGCCCTCCTCGTTGTTCCGGATGAAGTCGCCGGCGGCCGCCATCGACGCGGTCAGCGCGACACCCAATGGTTGGGGCCGGCCCGCGGCCTCGGCGGCGAGCACCGACTCGATCCAGGCGAGGTCGGCCAGCATGCGCCGGCGGGCCCCCTCGTCCAGCGCGGTCGCCAACAACGCATCTCCGCGCCGGAGCACATCCCCCACCAGGGCGATGACCTCGCCCTCACCCAGCCGGCCGTAGACAGCCGGGTCGAAGTGCAGCATGAGCCGCAGGTAGCTCTCCAGCGAACCGTCCGGGGTCAGCTCCGGCATCCGCGGGTGGATCGAATACAACCCGAATGCGAGCTCCGGCCAGTACCGGTCGGCCTGATCGAAGTCGATCTGGACCGCCCGGCCGTGCTCGTCGACGACGACGTTGTTCGGAGAGGTCCCATCCCAGTTGCCCGGCAGGGCGTTGCGCACCATGTTCACGGCGAGCTGATCGAAGACGTCGTCGCGGATGCCGGAATCGAGCTCCGACCACGCGGCGGGCGTGATTCCCGAAACGGGGTCGCTCAGCAGCCGGAACTGGCGATTCGACGCGGCCTCGACCACCGGGTGCTTCATAGTGCGACCGCGCTTGAGTACGAACCGTCGTCCGCCGATCTCGACCAGCACGACACGCAACGAACCGGGGAAGATCTCGATCACCTCGGGGTCGGGAGTGCCGCCCATCCGCTCCATCGGCACCCCAGCCGCAGTCGGGGCGTTCGGCCCGCGCACCGACCACCCACGCACCAGCGGACGCAACCAACGCCACCCGGCCACCACTGCGCCCAGCAATCCCGACCCGGCCACCACGGCGCCCGCCACAGCCGGATCCGCAAGCCACCCGACCAGCGTCACTGCGGCGGCGCCCGCGCCAAGGGCCGCAGCCCAGCCCACGTGCGTCTCCCCGGACTCCTCCCGGCGACGCGGATTCCCATCGCTCTCGTCAGCGAGCCCTGCCGCACCGGACTCACCCGTACTCCGCGTCGGCGTCTCCGGCGATTCGACAACCCGCACCCCACCCGCCCGGAGCGCAGCCACGACGCGGTCGCGCAGCACCTCGTGGCCGGCGACCTCGGAGCCATCCACGTCGCCCGCGAATCCCCGAAGCCGGAAGGCCAGCAACCCGCCGGCGTCCACGCCCATCTGCGCGGAAGCGGCCAGCACCTCATGACCCCAGCCCTCCGGGACGGCTTCGGCCTGCCGCATCCCGGTCCACGCCGCCGGCTCGCTGCGCTCCACCTGCGGCGTGATCCACACGGTGCCGTCGGCAACCACCACCACACGGAACCGCCGGTACGGGTTGGACACGACCAGGTCGATGACCTCGGGAGCGCCGACCGCGGCCGAGGCCTGCCCACCGCGCGACCTCCGATCCGTGCCCGCACCGAACCGGAAGATCTCGACCGCGTGCCGAAGGCCGACCCTCCGCACCCACAACATCAATCCGGCGGCGGTCATCAGAGCCATGAAGCCGGCCCTCCACAACGAATCCGTCCCCTGGTCGATCGCGAAGTCAATGCCCCACTGCCTTGTTTCCTCGGACGAGTTCCGCGCGCGATTTTCATCCAGTCGCTGCTCCAGTTCGTGGAGACCCGACGACAACTGCCGTGCCTCCGCAGCGATCAGCACGATGTCGAGCTCGGCGAGAGCGCCGACGTGGTCGGCGACCGCGACCCGGACATCGGCGGGATCAATTGCGGGATCCTCGAGCCGGGCCCGCAGCTCCCCGGCCGCCGATACCGCGCCTGCCGGATCGTCGATCCCGCCGAGAACAGCGTCGACCTCGCGCGCGATCCTCGCCGCGGACTCGACGATCGGCGCCGCCCCTTCGACGGATCCGGCGGCCTCGCCCAACTCCTCCGCCCGGCGCCCGATGTCCCGGATCTCCTCGTAGCGGTGCCGGTACTGGTGTGTGGGGCCCTCCATCTCCGCCAGCCAGCCACCCAGCACCTGCCGCTCGGCAGCCCCGGTCGGCGACACGACCCGCTCACGTTCACCCAGGCGCCGCTCCAGGTCCTCGAGCACCCGCTCCCGCTCCGGCAACTCGGCGATCCGCGCCTCCGCAGCGGCGATGTCCGCCTCGACGAGCGCGATTCGACCGTCCAGCCCAGCACCCGCGACCTCGTTCGAAAGCCCCATGGACGACTCGTGGAGCTCGACCGCCATGAACACCACGACGAACACATCGGCTTCCACGCCGGAGGCCCGTTCCCGGATCCGATCGACGTCCGCATCACCCGCCAGCACGTCGCCCCGTACCGACAGCATCCGCGCCCGGCCGGCAACCGCAGCACCCCGCTCACCCGCGTCGTTCAACAGCCTCGTTGCCCGATCCACCAGGTCTGCGAGTCGCTCCGACACCTCACCGTCCCGCGCCGGTGCACCCACGACGCTGTCCGCCGCCGCATGGGCCGTAGTCGATCCCGCCCCGGCGGCCGGCCCGCCGAGCACCGCCGTCGCGGCGAACACCACCACCGCGGCTCCTCGCAGCAGCCGCCAACCAGCCATCGGCGTGGCCTCCACGACCGCAACGCGCACCGTCGCCGCTCTGCCCGGAGGCGCCCGAGCACGCACCCACGCCAGCACCGCCGACGCAGCCCACGAGGTCACCATCACCAGACCCGCGGCCGTCAACACCGGCATGCTCTGGACGAACCCGGCCACCACCCCCACCGCACCCAGCAGCAGCGCACCACCCGCGAGGGTCCCGACCGACACCCGCCCGGCGTCGTGGCGCGGCGCGTCATCCGCATCGGGAAGGCGCGGCGACATCTGCGCGACCAGCTCCCCGAGGAGCTCGTGCAGGGGGCGCCGGTCGAGCCCGAGCGCCGTGCCCAGCTTCTCGGGTAGCAGGCTGGAGTAGGCGGTGGTCGCGGCTTGCCGCACCGCCTCCTCGATGTCTGCTGCATCTTCCGTGGCGTGCTCGACCGTGGGCGGAGCAGCCGCGGTCCCCCAGTACAGGAGCCGCGCGGCCAACCCGAGCGACTCGACCTCGCGCAGCGTCACCCCAGCCGGTGCGGCGCGCGCCTCGATCGCGCGAGCCAGGTCCTCGACGGTGCGCCTCGTCTGCTCATTGCGGTGGCCACCCAGTCCGGCTGTCCGCCATGTGGCAACGACGGCGCGCGCCAGTGTGGGTATGCCTGTTCCGTCCAACGCGTTCGCGAGGGAACGCAGCTCGGCCCGCGCGAGCACGACCGACGTCGCCGCCGCGTTTCGGATGCG
The DNA here is from genome assembly GCF_002262885.1 of Pseudonocardia sp. MH-G8. Lineage (GTDB taxonomy): Bacteria > Actinomycetota > Actinomycetes > Mycobacteriales > Pseudonocardiaceae > Pseudonocardia. The sequence goes on from NZ_NKYF01000003.1 coordinate 211,439, forward strand.
GAGTCGGCCAACAGCGCCCCGGCCACGGCCGGTGCCGAGGATCAAGGTGGGGAAATCGCGGCGAGGCAGCTTCCAGCGCCGGGTGGCGGGGTACTCGCCGAGGCCCCTCCGGATCACGTCACGGCGGACCTGCCTGGGGATCTTCCAGGCGTGGATGCCCCGATCCCGGAGGGTCGACTCCAAGGCTGCGACCGCGGCCCGCTCCACCGGGGTGATGCCCTCCGGCCCGAGCCGCTGGACGGTCAGTGCGGCCAGGTCCGTGCCACGCGGCAGCGTCCGGTCGCCGGCACGCACCTGCTGCCGCAACCCTCGACGGGCCTCCCGCCAGAGCTTGGTCAGCTCAGGTTTCGTGCGGTAACCCCGGTCGATGTCCCCCTCTGCCAGACCCAACCGCACGAGCGCATCCAGCGACTCGGCCCAGCCGAGGCCACCGTAGGTGGCCTGTAGCCGCGCCGGGTCGACCCTGCCCCACCGCCGACCTGCGAGCACCGAGAACCGCTCCAGCAGCGTGGTGGGAAGTCGCAGCGATGAGGTGTCGCGCCCCCACATCAGTGCGGCAGTCAGGGCGGCGTAACCCACCCCGTAGACCAGGTCCCCCAGGTCCGGAGAAGTCAACGTGTCGAAGATGCTGTACCCGAAGTAGTTGAGACCCCACTGCGTCTCGCTCGTCGCGTTCAGCAGCACCGCCAACGGCACCAGCACGAACGGGATCCAGAACCGAACGAACGACCTCAACTCCGCCCGCGCGAGGTAGGTCTTCCCGGAGAAGTCACGCTCGTGCCAGAACCGCGCGACAACGACCAACGCGGTGGCCATCAGGCTGAGCGACAGGTTCCCGGCGTGATCGAACACGTCGAAGGGCTCAGGCAGCATGTCGCGCAGGTTCAGGACCGCGGTGTTGGCGAACACGTCGATCCGCTCGGGCAGGATCCCCGCCAGCGCCAGGCCGCCCTGGGCCAGCCAGCTCAGCACGGCTCCGACGCCGAAGCTCACGACGATCCACCGCCAGCGGGCGACGAACCGGCCGGACGCGAGGCCCGCTTCCTGGGCCGCACGCGCTCTGCGCAACGCCCCGGCGAATCGTGCCGGGAAGGCACCGTGGCGGGCCTGCGCGAGCACCCCGTACCACCAGGCACCGTCCAACCTGCCTGCGCTCAGGTGTGCGACGACCTCGTCCAGCATCGCCTTCGTGATCACGGCCGCGCCGCGATCGGCAGACCAGGACACGGGCCGCGCAGATGCGGGCGTCTGGCCGTCCGCCACCAACACCCTCATCCCGGGTGGGCCTCGCGGCATCACGTACGGCGCCATCTCCAACGGAGTCATCCGGCCGCCAGTCGCCGGCACCGCATGCACGTCCGGCCGGTCCGCGCCCGGCGGGCCCGCCGCCACAGCCGCCGCGCCACCGTCGGCCACCGCGCTGTGCTGCGACGCCCGCGCCTGCCGGTCCATGCGCCGCTTCCGCAGATCCGCTGCGATGCCCGCTGCTACCAGGGTCACAACGACGGTTCCGGTCCCTGCCCATCGCCCCCACTGGAATCGCCACTCGGCCTGCGGCTCGGCCACCTCCCAGCGCGCATTCAGCTCCGCCAGCTGCGCGTGCAGCGCGGGCAGTTCGGAACGCAGCTTCTCGCCCGACGGAGACAACCGACCGAGCCGCCCCTCCAGCTCGTCGGCCTGCCCGGTCAGTTCGTCGAGCCGTCCCGCCAACCCATGGGCCGGGACGCCATCCAGGGTGGTCCAGAGCTCGGACGTCTCATTGGACAGCCTCGCGACCGTAGGCCCGTCCGAGCTCAACCCCGCGAGGCGCGCTTCGAGTCGGTACGCATCCCGCGAGACCTGGAAGCCCGCGCCCTCGCCATCGAGCAAGCCCGCCCGTTCCGCCAGGTCGTGCGCCGCCGACCGCAGCTCCTCCTGGCGATCAAAGTGATCATCCAGCGCACGGGTGCGCTGCATCAGGTCCAGGGCCCGCTCCTCGAGCCGGGCGATCTCATCCGCCCGGACCGCCGTCCAGGCCTCGTACCGATGCTCCAACTGCACCGTCAGGCCGCCGAGCCGCGCTTCCAGCCCGGCCAGCTCCGACCGCAGCTCCCGGTCCGGGGTCAACTCCGCGAGCCGGTCCTCGAGCGCATCCAGGCGTTCCGACACCTTGCCGACCGGCGCTCCGTCGAGCTCGACGCTCAGGCTCAGAACGTCGTAGCCGAGGCTCCCGAGGTCGGCCCCTCGATCAGCCAGCTCCGCAGCCCGCGCCTCGATCTCGTTCGCATCCTTCGCGATTCCGCCGGCCCCGGCGTCACCGGCGGCACCGGCGAACCGGCCCGCTTCGCGGGCAACGTCTTCCGCTTCTCGGCGCAACTCGTCGCCGCCCCGGTACACCCCCTGCGCCTCCGACACGCGCCGATCCAGGTCGTCGACCCGATCCCGCAGCCGCGACCGTTCGTCGGCCCGGTCGGCCGCCACACCGGACGACGCCCCCTGCTCCGACACCCCCTGCTCCGACACCGCGTGCGCGCTGTCCGAACCCGCAGCCGCGAGGGGCCCGCCGAGCACCGCCCCGCCGGCAAGCACCGACGCCACAGCTCCCCGCACCAACACCCGACCGGCGAGCGCAGCCCGGCCACGGCCCCGTGGCGCGAGCACCGGATGCCGCCAGGTGAACCCGAGCAACCCCACGGCGGCCAGCAGCCCCAACCCGACCGCCGCGGCGACCGCCCCAGCCGGCCCCGCAAGCCACCCGGCCAGAGCCACGGCGGCGGCGCCCGCACCACCAGCCGCTGCCCATCCCACGGTCGTCTCGCCGGACTCCGGCCGGTGAAGCGGATTCCCCTCGATCTCGTCGACGCGTCCGGCGTCACCGGCCTCCTCCGAAAGTCCCGTCGGCGCGTCCTGCGTCCCGGCAACCCGCGCCTCACCTGCCAGTTCGATCTGCTGTTCGCGCAGGCGCAGGTGCTGGTCGTCGAGGTACTTGCTGATCTCGTGCACCTGCCGGGTGCCGACGCCGAGCCGCTCGTGCAGTTCTTCGGGCACCAGCTTCGCGAAGGCGGCGGCGAGGACATCGCGCAGCGGGTCACCGACATCGATCTGATAGGACAAGGTGCCTACGAGGTGGACCCTCTCCCTGGGCTGGGACGGACCCGCGGCACTCGCCCAATACAACAGCGGAACGGCGATCCCGACCAGCTCGCTGATCCGCAGCGCCTCGGCATCCACCACCCCAGCCAGGTACGACTCCACAGCGAGCGACGCCACCTGGTCTGCCAGAACGTAAGGCAGATACGGGTTCTCCTCGGTGAGGCCCCCCTTGCCCCACCTCTTACTCATGCCCTCCGCCACGTCGTGGCGAATCCGGTTGCGGTCAGCCCGGGACAGCCCCAACCCGTCGATGGCGGTGTCGAGGCTCTTCTTCGCGCTCTTGATCAACGGCTGGAGCGCGTCCTTCGCGACGGCGGTGGGCGCAACCCGGTCCAGCATGGCCAGGTAGCGCTGGTCGAGGTGGACAGCCACCAGCCGCTGCCAGTCCGGCCGGTTGGCGAACAGCGCGACGACACGGTCCCGCTCGGCCAGACGGTCGGCGATGATCCGCCAGGACTCCTCCCAGCCGCGACTGTCGATCTCGTCGCGCACCCGCTGCGACAGCCAGGTCGGCTGCCGTTGCTCGTCCACCGGCATGGAGGAGCGCCCGGCCACCCGACCCGCGAGCTCGGCGATCACCCGGCGCTGCTCTCCACCGAACCCGTCCCACCCGGCGTACAGCGCCTCCGTGAGCACCTGCAGGACGCCCCAGGCATCCATGGCGTAGACGACGAGCTCCGTTCCCTCGGTGCGGGCGAGCTCGGTCACCTTCCGACCACTCGGATCGGTGATCGGTTCGTGCAGGAGCCGCAGCCGCACCGCCGGGGCCGGGGCCGTCCGGTCGAGGGGCTGACCACGCAGGATCGCGAGCGTGTAGGCGACGTAGCGCCGCAGCGCCGCCTGCTGGGCAGGGAAGCCGACCGGCGTCCGCGCGAACCTCGCGCGCTCGGGATCGAGATGGTCGGCCCAGGTCTCCCGCGTTGCCTGGTCGAGATCGACCGCACCGAGCAGGGACACGATGTCCGGGAGCGCCGCGAGGATCGCGTCGTTGCCCGGCAACCGCCGCTCGGCCCGCGGGGCCGTCCTCAGCGCCTCGAGTTCCTCCGCCATCGTTCGGGCCTCGGCGAGGAGCTCCCCGGCCGTCGCGGCATCGGGTGCGCGGTTCAGGGCCGCGGGCAACGACTCCAACAGCTCCAGCTTCGCGGACCGCTGCCGCGCGCGCTCAGCCGCCGCGGTGTGCCCGCGCACGCCCGCGTACCAGTCCACGATCCGAGCCAGGGCGTTCACCTGCGCCGAGGCCGCGGCCCGCGCGTCGTGCAACCGGCCGACCAGGTCCCGCGCCTCACGCAGCCGCCCGTCCTCATCGAGGGTCACACCCTCGACGCGGCGTCGGTGCTCGTACAACACCAGTGCCTGCGTGAAATAGGTGGCCCGCCGCACCCCGTCGACCAGGTCCGGCATGAGGCGGTCGACCTCGGCGAGCAGGTCGGAGAACAGCACGAACAGGGGCTCGCCGTTCTGATCCGTCGTGTAGGCGAGCACATCCGTGAAGTGCTCGAAACCGTTCCGTGGCAGCACGACCACACCGGGGAAGCTCGTCCCGAGCATCGGCGACGCCCGCATCAGCAGGTCCGGGTCATCCCGGAACATCCGGGCGAGCTTCGCCTCGAACACCGCCTTCCGCAGGCCCCGCAGCTCGTACCCGGTGTCCGACGAGTCCGCCAACGACCCGGTGCGGACCCTCCGGGGCCCGCCGGGCCGTCCCGGGCTGTTGCTGTCGGGGACACCGTTGCCCGAGCGCCGACCGGCCCCGCCGTGCCTGCCCTGCGAGCGGACGGCCGTACCGGTCATGACCGCGTCGGGCAGCGCACCGGCCTGGCTGCGCCACGCGTGCACCAGCTCCGACGTGTTCGTCTCGGCTCCCGAGCTCCGGGCCGATCCGGAATCGCCGGTGGCCCCGGCACCCGCAGGCCCACCGAGCAGGACCGCCGCGATCCCGAGGGCCGCGAGCATGCGCCGCGGTGCGGGCGGAGCACGCGTGCGAACCGCGTTCCACAACCCCTGCGTCGCCACCACCACGCGTGCCCGCGACAGCAGCCCCGCCCGCCAGGCCCGCACCACCAGCGCTGCGAGCCCGATCGCCGCGGCAGCGCCCGCCAGCGCCAGGACGACCGTGGCCGGGAGCGTGGGAAGCCCGATCGCCAGGGCGAAAGCGACCGTGCCGAGATCGAAGCTCCGGTATCCCGACCCGCGTCGGGACTGCTCGGTCCGGAACTCGTACCGGATACCGGAACCGAACCGCAGCAGATCACCGTCCGCGAGCCGGGTGGGCCGCGTGACCGACGCGCCGCCGACCCGCACCTCGGCGTCCCCGAACGGAGCGACGTACCAGCCCCCCGCGGTGTGGTAGATCACGGCGTGGACGTCGTCGTCACCGACACCCAGTTCCAGGTCGGCACCGCCGCGGCCGATCACCAGGCTCGCCCGGACGGGGTATGTGCCACTGCGCTCACGACTGTCCAGGGCGTGCAGGCCGGCCCGGCTGTCGGTCCACTCGGCGCCGTCGGGCAGCCGCACGACCATCCGGCCGCGCTCGGTCAGCACGACCCGGCGGTTGCCTGCGAACGCGCCGACGAGCAGGTACCGGTCCGGCAGTGACAGCCCCGCTGTGCTCGCCCAGCCGGAGCGCTTCAGCAGGTCGGCCATGCCGGCGGGGACGGCCGCATCCCGGAGCGCCCACCCGATCTTGAACCCGCCTTCCGGGTCGACCAGCGTGGTCATCCCCATGGCGCGAAGCCGGTCCTCGGGCTGTCCCCACGCCAGGTCCTCCCCGTACTCGCCCTCGTACCCGAGTTCCGTGTCCTCGTCGGGCAGCAACCGCCGGTCCAGGGCCTCCCGCCACGCCACGGTGCCGTCCAACCGGGCCAGCTCCTGGCCAGTGGCCCGGTCGAGCCGGGACAGCGTCGCCCGGTACGTCCACCACCGGTTGCGGCTGACCCGCTCCAGCACCCCGCGCAGCGACGCCAACCGGTTCACGAGCGACACCAGCCGGGGCACGTCGAAGGCCGCGCGCGCCCGCTCGATCTCCCACCGCGTGTACGCCACGGCGGCCGCCCGGCCGATGCGCCCGCCCAGGTTCCAGCCGCGTTCCACCGTCGGCCGCACCCGGAACGACAGCAACCAGAGCATGTTCCCCAGGAGCATCGGGGCGGCGGCCACCACGTCCGCACCGAGCGCGAGACCGAGCAGCCCCACCCCGAACAGGGCCGTCCCGGCATGCGCCGACGGGTAACCGTCCAGGCCCAGCCGCCGGGCCAGCTCCGCGCCTGCATGCTCCCGTGGCAGGCCACGGACGAGCCTGCCGACGCCGAACAGCGTCAGCAACAGCGCCCCCGTGGCGATCACCACCTGCCCGATCACCGTGCCGACGCCGGGTGCTGTGGCGGCAGCCGCGATCGGGAGAGCCGCCGCGGGGGCCGCACCCGCGACCAGCACCACAACGGCGAGGGCCGCCGCCAGAGCCTGCCGCACCCACGACGCCCGCGCGCGGGTCGTGGTCTCCGCGCGCACGATCGGAGCCTCCGTGAGGTGGGCAGGCGGGACCGTCACCGCGAACACGACACCGTCCGGCGAGACCACCATGCGGTCCGGCTGCTTCCAGTCGGCGACGGCATCGCGGATCTGCGACTCGGTCACGCCCAGCCGGGCCACCAGGCCTGCGATCGTCGCGGCGCGAGCCTCGCCCAGGCTCAGCTTGACCTTCATGGCCAACGGCAGATCATCGGCAAGGCCGCGTTCGTGCGCGTCGTGGGGCAGCCCGTCGACCTCGGTGAGGCCATCCCGGTGGAACCCGTTCTCGTGCGCGTCGAACCGCAGCCACCACGCGTTCGGCAGCAGCCCCAGCCGGGTCATCCGGACGAGGTCGGCGTAGGTCTCGGCGAACATCACCCGCCGGCCCTGCGGCGCGAGTAGCGGATGCCGCCAGGTGAACCCGAGCATCCGGCCCGGCAGGTCGTGCAGCTCCCTGGGCAGCACCGTGAAGGCCGTGTCGTTCTCGATCAGGTCGATCGGCTGCCCGGTGACCGGGTTGACGAACTCGCCCCGCACCTGCGCCATCGCGTACAGCTCGGGCAACGACGCCTCGAACGCCGCCACCTGCACGTCGCTGAGCGGGGCACCGAACATCGCCGCGCCCGCGTCACTCGCGGGGGCGCGGTCACCGGTGGCCCGACGATCGGTGCCGGGGACAGCGGTGCCGGGGATGTCGTCGTGAACGGCGTGCGGGGGTGGGCCGCGCGCCGTCGTGTCCACCTCGACGGCCGAACCCTCCGCCACCGGTCGGGCCGCGGCCGGGCCGGCCGGGGAGTCCGGCGTGCTCCCGCCCGCGGTGGGCACGGCGTCGTTCGACCCCGTGCCACCCGTCCCCGCTCCCCCCGCCTGCCCGGCGTGTGAGGTGCTCGGCAGGCCGCCTGCCACGTTCTGGCGGGTGCTGCCGTCGCCGACCGGGGACGGGCCGGCCCGGGGCTGCTCCGGGTCGGTTCCGACCGGGAGCACGCCGCGCAGCGCGTCGAGCTGCCGGCGGATCTTGCGTTCCCCGCGCGTCGAGCTCGGGGAGCCCAGTTCCGACAGGAGAGCGTCGATCACCCCCACTGCTGTCCGGTAGATCGCCGGGTCGGGGCTGTCCACCGCGCGCCGGTCCGGGTTGACCCACGTGAACGGGTCGTTGCGGCTCAGGTCGGCCCGCCAGCCCCCCAGCCCCACCGTGCCCCTGAGGATCAGCCGCCCACCCACGTAGACGGCCGGGCGGTGAGTCGCGGTGATCCTCAGCTCGTCGATGTCACGGCCGGCGGTCTCCGCGGTAGGGCCGTGGGGGACCGCGCCGAACGCGGGGTCGCCGGTGGCAGCGAGGTACTGCGACCCGGTGTCGTCGCGGATCACGACGCCGAGCTCCGTCAGCTGATCCAGTGCGACCTTCAGCCGGTCGGCGAGCTCGCCCTGCCCCGTCCGCACGGCAGCCCGGTACTCCAGCCAGATGGTGCCGGCCGCCTCGGCGAGGTGCCGGATCTCCGGGCTGCCGTACATCTCGTGGCTGTCCGGCATGACGTACCACCGGCCGTCGTCGCCACGGTAGGCGTGCAGGATCCCGACGGTGTCCGCTGCGGCGAGAACGTCCTCCACGCTGCGCCCGAGTGCCTCGGCGAGGTCCGCGGCCGGCATCGGGCCGTGGTGGCGGCCGAGCCGCTGCCAGATGTCCCGGAACAGGTTCTCCCGGTCGACGCCGGTCCTCTGGAGGGTCTCGGCATCGACCCACGGGGTCCCCTCCGCGCCGGCATCCCGGAGCGCACCGACCCATTCCGTGGAGAACTCGCCGATCCGCGCGATCTCCTCGTCGGTGAGACCACTGTCCGCAGCGCGACGCACCGCAGCGTCGAGGCGGCGCTGGGCTGCGGCGTTCTTCCGCAGCGCCTCCGCGTGCGTTCCCATCGCCGCATCGGCCGCGGCCTGCAGAGCCGCGTAGGCACCTTCCTCCTCGGCCGCCGCGCGCTCGGAGTCGAGGCCCTTGACCATGATCCAGAAGGCGTACTCGCCCAGGTGGGTGATCTGGATGATCAGGGAGGGCGCCATCCCGTCGAGGTAGGCCTGCCGGACCGCAGGCTCCATCTCGGCCACCTGACGGCGGGCTGCTGCCGTCAGGTCGGCGAAGGCCTGGTCCGCGTCCTCGATGGCGGCAACCAGCTCCGCCTCCCCCGTGGCTGCGCTCCTGGGCGAGGCGGACGAACGGGTGGCGACGGCGATGTCGTCGACCGGGACCCCGGCAGCGCGCGCCTTGCCGATGGATCGCTCCAGCATCGCCGGACGCAGGCGCCTGACCAGCTGAACGTGTTCGTCCGCAGCTGCCAGCGCCGACTCGGTCGCGGCCAGGGCGGTCTCGGCGGTGACCAGGTCCTGTCTCGCCCTGCCGAGCGCTGCCCGGGCCTCCCCGTGCGCGGCGTCCACCGCCGCAACTGCATCCCGCAGTGTCGTGGCGACCGCGGCGGGGTCTGCCGGCGTCTCGGGCTCGACACCGGTGAGCAGCCGGTCCAGCTGCTCGGCCGACAAGCGGGTGATCGCGCGGATGTCGTCGGTCGGCAGGCCTTCGCGGTAGGCCTGCCGGACCGCCGGTGCCAGATCGCGGGCCTCGTTCGCGCCCGACTGCACCAACGCGGCGCGGGCGCGGTCCACGGCCGTCGCGGCCGCTGCCACCACGTCCCGGGCATCGACCCGGGCCTGCCAGGCCTGCCGGTGCCGGGACGTGGCCACTGCCAGCATCCCGTCCACCCTCGCCACCGCACCCTCCAGCGCGACCGCGCTGACGGCCCGGATGCTCCGGTCCACCTGCTCGCGGGACAAGCCGGTTGTCGTGGCGATCTCGGCGACGTCCATCCCGGCGTCGTGCGCCTCCCACACGGGTTCCGCCAGAGCCGCCTGTGTGCTCGCCACGACCTGCACGACGTGGGCGCGGGCGCCGTCCACGGCCTCCCCGACCAGCGCGGCCTCGTTGCGCAGGGCCACGGCCACCTCGTTCAGCCGGGTCAGGCCCTCCTCGAACGTCGCGGGTGGAGCACCCGGTCCCGGCAGGGACCCGTCCTGCGCGATCCGGGCCACGTCGGCCGGGTCGAGCCCCAGCAGAGTGGCCACGGCCCGGTGGCGCAGCTCGGTCACCTGCTGCGACGGGGACGGGGTCGCGAACAACCACCGGATCAGGTTCTGGCGCCGCTCGGTCCAGGCGTTCACGGCGTCGGTCCGCCGCTGCTGCGCCGCCTGCAACCGCTGCTGCGCCGCATCCTGCGACGCGTCCACCGCGTTGGTGACGGCCAGGAGCCGGTCGGCCGGGGCCGACGAGGTGTGGGCGCTCCCGGCGGGATCCGCGGTCGCCGGCTCGACGGCCCGGTCCTCCAGGATCGCGGAGACCTGATCCGTGGTCAGACCGACGGCCTCGGCGATCGCGCCGACCGACAGGCCCGGTCCCCCGGTCAGCGCCTTCACGAACGGGGCCAGCTGGGCCGGGCGCTCGTCGGCCGCTTCCCGGACCGCCGCGCTGCGCATGTTCTCGAGGTCTGTGACCAGCGTGGCGAGTCGCTCCTCGAACGAGGTGTCCGGGTCGCCGGGGTCGCGCCGCTCGTTCTCCAGTGCGGGCTGGTGGAGAGCGGCCTGCACGTCCTCGACCGGGACACCCAGCGCAGCGGCCGCCTTCTGCTGCTGCGCCGCCGCGTCCTCGGGTGAGAGCGGCGCGTGGTCCAGCAGCGACCGGACGCCGGCGTCCCGCCTCCGGACGAGATCCGCCTCCTGCTGCCGCGCCGCCTCCTCGTCCAGCGCACGCGCGATCCCGCGCAGCAGTGCCTGCGCCAGGATTTCCTCGACCCGCTCGAGGCTCATGCCGGTGAGCTGGGCGATCCTCTTCGGGGGCAGCGCCGTGCCCCCGGTGCCCGCCTGCTCGACGAGGCCGGCGAGCGCCTCGTCGTTCGCGTCCACGGTCTGCTGCCGCTGCTGCGCCACCTCGGTCAGCCCGGCCAGCCGGGCGCCGAACGTGCCCACGGGCACGTGCAGGTCGGGTGCGTCGGCGTCACGGGGGCCACGCGCGATCTCGGCGACCTCGTCGGGGTCCATGCCCAGCACATCGGCCAGCTGCCGGCGCCGGTGCGAGACCTCGGCGTCGGCCTGCGGGTCGTCCGCGAGCAACATCCGGATCGCCTCGTTGCGGAACGCCGCCCACGCGGTGTCGCCCGCGGCGACCGTGGAGCCCGCGGTGGCGAGCTCGTCGTAACGCCTGCGGATCTCGTCGACGGAGCGGTGGACCCGGCGCAACACCCGTGCCGGGATGATCGCGGCCACCCGCGACGCCGCCCGTCCGTCGGCAGGTGTCAACGGGTGCTCCACCTGCCGGGTCACCAGCTGCTGCAGCCGCGCGTTCTGCGCGGCGTCCAGCCCGGCGACGTCCTCGCCCGCCCGAGCGGTGGCCAGCGACGGCAGGTCGATGCCGAGCGGGTTCGCGGCCCAGGTCATCGACGCCGCCACCGCCGCCGCGTTGGTGATCCGGCCCGGCGCATCCTCGTGCGACGTCGAGAGCCGCGGGCCGTTGTTGTGCCGGGCGACCTCCACCAGCATGGCGTTGTCCGCAAGCGCCTCGCCCGTCAGCGGCCCGGACCTGGTGACCGCGGGCCCGGTCGTCTCCTCGACGACGTACTCGAACTCGTCCGGCAGCACCCGGTCCTCGTTCGACCGCAGCGTGAACGACATGCCGTGCTCACCCTGGCGGCCCGAACGGCTGCGGCGCTGCATCTCGGCACGCACGTTCGGGGCGGTCCCCAGGTCGAGGGTGTACAGGCCGCCGCCCTCGACGTTCAACGCCGCCTTCTCCGCGGCCGCCTCCTGCGTGGCCTGCTCCTTCAGCCCGGCACGGGCTGCCTCGTACTCCGGGCTGCCCTCCTCGATGTCCGGGTTCTTCTCCCGCCACGCCGGCAGGAGCTCGTTCTCGAAGACCCAGTCCGCGTTCCCGCCCAGCTTGATGTCCTGGCCCCGCAGCTCGAGGCTGGTCACGGTGATCCGCCCCCGCCTGCCGGCGTTGGCCTCGACCCGCTTCCGGTCACCGATGTTCTCGGCCGTCAGGACGTCCACCTGGTGGCCTCGCGATCGCAGCTCGGCGGCGACCGCCTCGGCGTGTGCTGGCGACTCCGCGCGCAGGAGGACCGGGAAGCTCTCGCCCTTCCCGCCCTGATCGTGCACGTCCGGGTCCGGGTCCCGGTCCGGCTCGATCCCGTTGCGCCGGAGGAGGTCGTGTCCGCTGACGTTCTCGTCGTGTGCGGCTTCGACGACCGTCAGCCCACGGTCGTCCGCCTCGGCCCGTGTTCCATAGGCCTCGTCGATGTCGTGGGCTCGGCGGCGGATGTCGGGTTCGGGCGTGACGACGTCCTTGCCGAGCTTCGTCCAGTCGGCCTCGTCACCGGCCGAACCGGTGGAACCGGACCACGGTGTGTCCTCGAGCAGGTCGTCCAGACCCATGTGGTGGATCGTGTTCGTCGGGGACTTGACACCGCGCTCACCGAAGTAGCGCATCTCGAGAACCTCGTGGACGCCACCGGGGTAACGCTGGTTGAGCTCCGGATACCCGGTCGCCGCGTTGATCGGGAAGATGCCGCGGTGGACGGTGCCGTCCTCGGTGGTCACCGTGGTGACGAATGCGCTGCGCTCTTCATGACCGTTGGCGCGCAGGGCGGCCTCGGTCCAGCTCTGCAGCGCGGGTTCGGCGTCGAGATCGTGCAGCGCGCCGAGGCGGGTGCGCCCGGACTCGGTCAGCCTGCCCGTCCTCGGGTGGTAATGCCCGTTCGGGTTGTCCGCGGTGACCGGTTCGAGCCCCTTGGCCGCCTGCTCGCCGAGTCCGATCTCCTTGGTCGGGAGCCAGCCGTCCTCCGCCGCACTCGCGATGCGCCAGGTCGTGTTCCTACCGTCGAGGATGAGACTGTCGACCTCGGGGATGACCCAGAAGTCCGGCTGCACATAACCGTCCGGGCCGCCGGTCAGGGTGTGCGCCTTGGCGAACGCGAAGGCATCGGTCGCCCCGAGGACGATATCGGCCTCGGCGAGCACCTTCGCAATGCGGTGCGAGGGCATCGACTCGTGGATGTAGCCCACCGTGACGGGCTTGCCCACCTTGTTGGTGATCCCGGCGGCCAGCCGGCGGACGACCAGTTCCGAATCGGCGGCCAAACCCCTGTTCGGGAACGCCATGTAGACGCGATCGCCGTCCAGCGCCACGCGCGTCAGCCCACCCATGGCGTCGACAACCGTCTTCCCACCACCGCTGACGATCTGCACGACCTTGCCGAGCGCGACGCCGACGCCCCCGATGATCTGGTCGTTGCGCAGCTTCCCGCCCGCGGGGATCGGCCTCGACTCACCGCGCGCCTCCCGGCCCAGGATCCCGACCGCGTCGGCCTTGGCCTGCTCGTCGCTGATCTCGCCGCGCTCGCGCTGCCCGCGAATCTCCTTCAGCGCGAGATCGGTGTCGACGAACCGGGGATCGGAGCTCTCCGCGACGCGCGCCCGGTCGAGCGGGTCGGCGTACTCCTGCGCGGTTCTCCGGTAGGCGGCCTCGTCCTCCCGACGCACCTCGCGGGTGCTCTCGACAGGATGGGGATGACCATCGCCGGGTGGGCCGTGGACGCTGCCGGCACCGGTCATCGGCTCCGCGCCGGCGATGCCGGCGCCGCCGGCCACGGTCGGGGCGTCGGCGCTGGTCGCGGCGACGCCCTTCGGAACCACCGCCGCGGGCGGGACCTGCTGCGGTTCACCGTCGGCGTCACTCTTGGCCGCCTTGGCTCCGACGTAGTCGGGCAGCTCCACGTTCCGCGCCACCCGGCCCCCGCCGAGGACCGTGACCGCCTTCGCCCGCTCCCGCACCTTCGCCGCGGCCGCGCCGGAGAGCGGCACGTTGCTGTCGACGTCGTAGTAGCGGACCGCCCCGTTCTCGTACTTCGCGTACACGAGGTGGGCGACGTCCGAGCCCTCCACCCAGACCCAGACCCCGGCGCCGCCGGGCGCGGCGGCGACATCCTGATCGACGGTCGCTGCGGTCGTCGACTTCGTGTGCCCGTCGTGAGCAGCCTCCAGCCGGCTCGCGACCACCGCGGAACTCTGGTCCTCCGGGCGTGCCGCCGGCACCTCGTCCAGGGCGACATCGGCCTGGTCGTCGGCAGCGGCGCGCGCCTCGAGGACGCAGGCGCAGTTGTCCTCCGGTCTCAATGACGGCGTCTCGGCAGCAGGCCGGTCGACCGAGGTCATCGACTCCGGCGGGGTACCGGCCTTCTTCTGCCGGATCAGCTGATCGATCATGGCGGTCCGCCCGGCGTTGACGTACGGCCTCCGGTTGACGTCACCGCCACGGGTCGTTGCGCGCACCATCGCCGCGTCGACCGCGCTGCCGACCTCCATCTCGGTGTAGGCGCGACCGAAGTTCATGCCCAGCTTGTTGTAGGCCAACGACGTCGAGAGCAGGCCCGGAACGTAACCGCGCCAGGGTGTGAGACGACCGGTGAGACCACGCGTCCACAGGAACCGGGCACCGGTCCGTCCGGTGGCCAGAACGGTGGCCAGGCCGTCGAGCCCGGCAGCCCCCGTCGCATACGCCTTCGACGCGATACCCGGCTGGTGGAAGGCCGCCACTGCCCTCCCCCGGATCCGGAGACCGGCGGATCCGGCACGGATCGTCGGCACCAGGGGCTTGGCCACGCTCAGCGCCGCCGCACCCAGACCGCGCCCGGCCCACACGAACGGCTTGAACGGCCACATGGTCACGCTCCCGGACCACAACAGAACGTTCGAGATCCTGTTGACGCGGGCCGCCGTGGAGAGAGCGGCGCGGGAGGCCGCGGTGGCGCCCACCGCCGCACCCTTTCCGCCCAGCGAGATCAGCTTCATGCCTGCGCCGACTCCCATCAGCGGCAGCGTCACCGTGCCGGCGTCCTCCAGGAAGGTGGAGACGGGCGCGTAGTAGTAGTCGTCCGCGATGGTGGCCCAGTCCGGACCCCACCGACCGTCGTGCTGGATCCAGCGGTCCTGGAACCGGTAGCCGGACAGGAAGATCCCGCCGGTGATCGGCGCGACCCTCGCGCCGTACTCGAAGCCACCGCGAACGGTCCCGTCCACCTCGCTGGGCATCAGTTCGGGCAGCTCGTCGAAGTAGCTGAAGCCGGACACGGCCATGTATCCCAAGAACGACTCGTCGTCCTGCCGCTCGCGTACACCGCCGATGCCACCACCGGCGGCCATCGCGGCGACGAGACCGGCCATCCCGCCGTCCTCGAGGATGTCGATCCCGAGGCGTTGCGCGTACGAGGAGATCGACTCGCCGTGCTCGTACTCCGGCAGGTCGCCGGTCACCGCCGCCGTGGCGAACCCGACCGGGCTCAGCTTGTTGAACGGGGACAGCTCGCGGCCGTTCTCCGCTTCGGTCTTCACCCCTTCCACGAGACCCGGGATCATGTTCGCCGCGACGTTCCCCAGGTCGTCGGCGAGGATCGCCGCGAACCTCCACCCGTTCCTCCCGGTGGTCGCCGTCAGCCCCGTCGCCTCGGTGTCGCATGCCCCGGCCCGCACACAGGTCTTGGTGAGCCCCTCCCGGTCCGGCGCGGAGGCGCTCAGGTGCAGGCTCTGGTCCGAGTCGCCCCAGGACCGGGCGTGCTCCGGTTCCGCCGTGCCGGCACACCACCCGTTGCCCGCCGAGCGGCAGTCGGAGGAGGTGTCCCAGCCCGCCAGGCCGAAGAGCGTGTGCAGGCCCGCTTCGGTGTGCGTGCGGAACCCGCCCCGACAGGTGCCGTTGCTGTCGACGCACATCCCCGACGCCGAAGCCGTGCCGAGGCGCCCGTCGTCGCCGCCCGTCGCGGCCGACGTGACGCTGACGCCACACCGCCCCGGTAGGCCCATCCCACAGTGCTTGTCCGCAGCAGCCGTGTTCTTCCCCGAGTCGGCGGTTGCCGTGACATCGGCGGAGTACGTGCAACGGGCGGTGCCGGTGCACCATGCCTCGGCCTCCGCCAGGCCGTTCTCCTCGTCGACCGAGGCGTTGGCGGCCAGCGAGCACGATGTCGAGCCGACGTTCCCCGAGTCGTGGCAACCGGCGCCCGCTCGTGCCGCCAGACCGTCCGCCGCCGCCTCGGCGGTGGTGGAGCCCGCGACGCGGTAGCCGCAGTTCGCGGGGTCACCGTTCGTGGCACAACCCGCCCCGAGCTCGACATGCGCCGGCAACGTCTGCGCCCGGGCCGGGACGTGGCCGCCGCAGACGCCAGGCAGGCACGGCGTGCTGACGACGGTCGTGGCCGGGACGTACTTGGCCGTCGAGTGGGACGAGCACTCCGGGCCCTGTGTGCAGTCGGAGCTCTGGACCGCCATCCCGCCGGGCAGGGTGATCGAGGCCGTGGTGTGGGTCTCGACGCGCGTGCACCTGCTGCTGCCCGAGGCGTCGCAGTCCGCGTAGGCCGCGACCGTGCCGTTCTCCGGGTCGTAGGACACCGACGCGACGGTGGTGCAGGCCTTCGTGGTTCCGGTGCACTGCGCATCGGCGGTGCCCGTGTGCTTCGTGGTGGAGGTGGTCCGGTCGAGGCTGCCGAACGCCCAGGAGTCGTGCGTGCAGGTGCCCGCAGCGGGCTTTGCGCAGTCGGAGGTGGCCGCCACGTACGCCGGTACGGGCTTGCGGATCCGGTCGCCGTTCACGTCGGTGACATAGACCGGTTCGCCGCTCTTCGTCGTCTCCCAGCTCGCCGGGACGTAGGCGAGCTGCCCGCTGGCCTGGCACGACCCGGCGGTCGCCGTGCAGTGCGAGTTCAGGCCGCCCAGCACCGACCCCTCCTTCGCCGACCCCGGTGCGACCTGGCCGGGACCGACCAGCCAACCGGTGAGGTGCGCTTCCGAGGTGACGCAGGCGGTACCGCCCGTGTGCTCGCAGCTCGCCCAGGTGGCGGCGTTCCCGGTCTCCGGGTCGTAGTAGCCGGCGACCGAGGTGAGGCACGTGCCGGTGGTACCGCGGCACTCGCTCACCGCATCCCCGTCGAGTCGGCCCTTTGCGGCGCCGAAGTCGCGCACATCGATGTGGGCCTCGGTCCTGGAGTACTGGGTGCAGACCGCGGACCCCGTCGTCGCGCAGCCGACGCCGAAGTCGAGCTGCGGCATCGTCTGCTCGCCGGCCTTGCCCGTGGTGGACGGGTGGTACTTGGCGACGCCGAACACCGCACACGAGTCCGTCGTACCGTCGCAGCGCACCCGGTTCTCGCCGGAGAAGTGGCCGCCGACCCCGTCGACCTTGCCGGTGATCTCGCTGAAGTGACTGCACGTACCGCCCTCGGTCCCGCAGGCCGACTGCACGTCCATCCGGCCGGTCTTCGGGTCGTAGGAGGCCGTCGCCGACGAGCTGCAGTAGCCGCCCGACGTCCCCCCGGAGCACTCCGATCCCGCGCGGCCCGTCTGGCCCCATGCGGCCTTCGCCGCGTGGGCCCGCGTGGAGTACCCGACGGCGCAGTCGGCCGCACCCGTGCAGCCCGCACCCGCCGTCGCCCAGCCCTTGCCCGCCTCGGCCTGCGCGGTGACCGTCAGCGCGTTGCCCGACCCGTATCCGGAGGCCGAACCCGTGGCGTGGGCGTTCGCCGAGCTGCTGTGCACGCCGTCGCCGTAGGACGCGGCGGCGTGGGCCGCACCGGACGTGGACCAGTAGCAGTTCGGCGCGCCCTGGCACGACGTGACCGCGGTCGCGTACCCGGGCCCGGCCTGAGCCTGCGCGGCCACGTTCACCTGGCCACCACCAGGACCCGTGCCCGAGTCCGAACCGGACGCGTACGCCTTCGCCCAGTTGCCGCCGTACGCCGCACTGTCGGATGCCGTACCTGAATACGACCACCGGCAGTTCGCCGAACCGGCGCACTGAGCCGCCGCAGCCGCATAACCCGGCCCGGCCTGGGCCTGCGCGAGCACCTCGACCTGACCACCACCAGGACCCGAACCGGAATCCGAACCCGACGCGTACGCACTCGCCCAGTTGCCCCCGTACGCCGCACTGTCCGACGCCGTACCCGAATACGACCACCGGCAGCTCGCCGAACCCACACACTGAGCCGCCGCAGCCGCATAACCCGGCCCGGCCTGAGCCTGCGCAGCCACCTCGACCTGACCACCACCAGGACCCGAACCGGAATCCGAACCCGACGCGTACGCATTCGCCCAGTTGCCCCCGTACGCCGCACTGTCGGATGCCGTACCCGAGTACGACCACCGGCAGTTCGCCGCACCGGCACACTCGGCCGCCGCGGCCGCGTAACCCGGCCCGGCCTCGGCCTGCGCGGCGACCGCGACGTAACCGTCGCCCTCACCGCCGCCGCCGGAACCCGACGCGGATGCATGCGTGCCGTAGCCGGCCGCGTCTGCGGCGGATGCGCTGTAGAAGTGCTCGCACCACGTGCCCCTGGCGGCCTCGCAGCCGGAGGCGGCCACGGCCTGCCCGTCCTCGGCCTGCGCCACCGAGAAGTTGCTGCAGTAGCCGGAGCGGCCGCGCCGGCCGCAGTCGCCGTTGGCGCGGGCCCGCTCGTCACCGACCTGCACCTCGGCGCCGGTGGTGGCGCGGAAGCGGCACGTCGCGCCCGTGCCCTGGCAGGAGGCCTGTGCTTGGGCCCGGCCGTCTTCGTCGACGAGCGCGAGGGCGCTGGTGGTGCAGCGGCCCGAGCCGTTCCCCTTGCAGATGCCGTACGCCTCGGCGCGCGCACCGCCGGCCCACGCCTCGGCCCTCGTGTCGGTGCCGAACCGGCACTTCGAGCCCTTGCCCTGGCACGATGCCGAGGCCACGGCCTCGCCCTTCTCGGTGATCTGCACCGCCGCGCTCGTGGAGCAGCGGCCACCCGCCTCCCCGCGGGAGCGGCACTCGGCGAGCGCCCTCGCCGTGCTGTCGTCGATGTGCTTCACGGCCGTCGTGCCGGTGCCGAAGCGGCACGTCGAGCCCTTGCCGCCCGCACAGGACGCCGTGGCCTGCACGCCCGTCTCGGTGAGGGCAACCATGGAAGCCGACGAGCAGGTGCCGGTCGTGCCCGCTCGGCAGACCGCCCGAGCCTTGCCGCGGGTGTCCTCGTCCATGGCGTTGCCGACGGTGCGCGTGCGGCAGCCGGCGCCTGCGCAGTCCGCGCTGACCTGGCTTGCCCCCTTCGCCACGTAACCGCCGGTCGACGAGGCGCAGAAGCCGCGGGCACTGCAGGTGGCGGTGGCCTTCCCGGCCACCGTGCCGGTGTTCGACCCATTGGCGTTCGTCCTCGACGTGGTCCGAACCTGGCACCCGGCCGAGGTCCCGTCGTCGCACCGCCCGGTGATCGTGGCGTTCGTGGCGACGAACGGGTCGTTGCCCTGGCCGACCACCTTCGTGGTGGTGGTGGTCAGCTGCGCGGTGCACACGCCGCGGCATCCGGTGGCGCCGCGCTCGGTGGTGGTGCTGCGGCGGCCCTCGGGGCCCGCGATCACGGTGGCGCGGCCGGTGCTCGTGCCCCGGCAGCCCGCGTCCCGGCAGGCGATCTCGGTGGTCACCCGGCCGTTCACCGTGTAGCCGGGGATGTCCCACTTCTGGCCCTTCCGGGCCGCGTAGGGCTTGCCGGCCTTCGCCTTCGGGTCGACCTTCGTCTCGCCGGCGTTCGGGATGACCACGGCGTCGGCGTGGCCTGCGACGGCACAGCCGCTCGTACCCGCGCGGCAGGTGGAGGTCTCGGCCGCCGCGCCGGGGGCCTGGGCGGTGACCGTGACTCTGCAGCCCTGACCGGCGCACTCGCCCGTGAACGACGAGTCGGACCAGATCGCCGGGGCGTCCTTCACCGGCTTCGCCGCCAGCCTGGCTGCGGCGCGGGCATCCTTGCGGGCCTCACGCGCCTGCTTCGCCAGCTTCACGGCGGTCTTGCGTTGCTGGGCCGTCGCGCCCTTGCGGGCGGCGGCCGCGGCCGCCTTCTTCGCGGCCTTCCCCGCTTGCCGGGCCTGCTGGGATGCGTCCTCGGCGGCGGTCTTGCGCTGCTCCTCGTAGATGTCGGCCACGACCTGGCCGGTCCCCGCCGCGGAGCTGCCCGTCACCGTGCAGGCACTGCCCGAGGTGACGCACTCGGCGGAGGTCAGGGACTTGCCCGGAGGGCCGCGAGCACTGCCCGCGCCGTTCCTGCCGATCGAGTCGTCGCTCCCCCACGCCGCGTGGCGGGCGCCGCCGGTGCAGGCGGTGCCGCTCGCGCAGGCCAGCGTCGCGTCGGACATCGACCAGCTGGATGCGCCCGAGACCGTCGGCGCCCCCGAGCCGGCCGACGAACCACCCGGCGCGACCGGTGCAGGCGGGGTCGAGGCGCCCCGCTCGCCCGCCGGCGCGTCGCCGGGGGTCTCGCTCTCGGTGACCGTCGCGTTGGCGGTCGACCGGCCGGTCATGATCGGGGTGATCTCGTTGGCGTTCGGGTCGGAGGACGAGCCGGAGTTGACCACGGCCTGGCAGATCCCGCCGCGGATGTTCGTGCAGGCGCCGACGGCGTGGGAGCCGCGCGCGTCCTCCGACACGGCCGGGTTCCGCGCTTCGGCGGCGGTGCGGACCGAGCCGTTGCAGACCGCGCCGGACTCGCAGACGAGGACACCGCCCGCCACCGAGGCGGCCGACGGGCCGCGGCCCTGGCGCTTGCCGTTGACCTCGCCCGCGTCGGCGAGCATCGTCACCGCGCCCGGGCCGGACGCGGCGGTCGAGATCGAGCGGACCTCGCAGTGGGCGTTCCGCCCGGCGTTGCAGCTGGCCTGGTCGCTCGAGGTCTCACGCTTGCCGCCCGCGACGGCGCCGTCCCACGCGGTGGAGGTGGTGCGCACGGTGCCGGAGCAGCGGGCGTCGCCCTCGCACTCCAGGTGGCCGGTGGAGGTCGAGACCGACGACGGCCCCTTCTTCGAGCCGGACACCGCGTAGTCGGCGGCGCTCGACGCGGCCGACGTGCTCTCCCCGCCGCAGGCACCGTTCGTGACCCAGCACTCCATGGTGTCGCCGCTGCCGCGAGCGTGCTTCGAGACCGCGAGGTCCTTCGCGCTCGTAGAGCTCGAGGTCGAGACCGCACAGCGGGTGCCGTCGCTCTCACACGTGCCGCTGGCACTCGACCGGGAGACCGCGACCGGGCCGCCGACCGGGGCGAGCCCCGCGGCCTTCGCCTCCTGCCTGTTCCGGTTCTCCACCGACGTGCCGGACGTGCTCGCGCACTCGGCGCCCTCGCCCTGCGCGATGCAGGCCGAGCGGCCGGTGCTGCTGCGGCCCTTGACGTCGCCGGTCGCGGCGCCGGACGTGACGCTCTTCGTGGAGCCGAGGCACTGCACCCTGTCGCAGTCGAGGCTGCCGGTGGCGGTGGCGTCGGTGCGCAGCCGGTCGACCGGCGTGCCGGCCGCGGTCCGGACCACGGACCGGTCGAGCTCGACACCGGCCTCCGCGTCGCAGCTGCCGCCGGTGACGGCGCACGTCTCGGTGGCGCGGGCGTCGCGGTGAGCCGCCCGGCCGATGGCGTCGATCGCACCGTCCGTGCGGGCGGTGCCGGCCGCGGCACAGTTCGCGCGACCGTCGCAGTCGATCTCGAGGGTGGCGGTGCTCGCAGCGGAGCTGCCGTTGTCGCCATCGAGGTTGCGAGCCGCGGCGTCCGCCTCGCTGGCCCCCCGGCAGTCGCCGCCCGCCACCGTGCAGACGACCTCGGCGTCGGTCCCGGCCCGCGGCTTCGCCGGTACGGCGACGAGCTTGTTGCCGCCCGCCGCGTCCGGACGCCGGACCCACGTGGTGCGGTCGGCGCCCGCATCGGTGGCGAGGTCGCCGGTGCAGTCGGCGGTGTCGCAGTCGACCTCGGCGACGGAGCGGAAGCCGTCCTCGTCGTCGACCTCGATCGTCGTCGTGGTCTCGCAGCCGCGGACCGCGTCGCAGTTCGCCCGCGCGATCGCGTCCCCGTCACCCGCGCCACGGGGGCCCTTGCCGTGGCCCATCCCGTCGGCTGCCGAGCCGGTGCTCTTGCTCTGGCAGGTGCCGTGGATGCCGCACCCGGTGCCGGCGCCCTCCGGGGTCGCCACGCTGTGCAGGCCCACCGTGCGCAGCGCGCCGTCGGCCTTGGTCCAGGCCGCGGTCTGCACGCCGTCTGCGTCGCGGCTGGTCGCCGTCGACCCGCAGGCCTTGTCGGCGCCGGCGAGGTCGCAGGTGGCGGTCGCCTTCGAGGCGCCCTTGCCGGCGGCGACCTCGATCCCGGGAGTCAGGCCGGCGATGCCCACCCAGTACTCCTGGTCCTGCTTTCCGTTGCGGCTCTCGGCCATCGCGCCGCAGCCGACGAACGCGCCGTCGGCCGCGCAACCGCCGATCGCACCCTCGCCGTCCAGCTCCTCGGACAGGAGGTCCGCGTCGCGGTCGGTCGCGTCCATCAGACCGTCGGTCGTCTCGGCCACCGACGTACGCAGCTTCTCGTACTTCGCCGCGTGCTGCTGGTAGGCCTTCTTGCTCAGCGTGCCGTCGGCGACCTGCTTCCGCTCCTTCTCGAGGCGGGACTCCCAGGTGGTCACCTTGTCGTGCCCGGAGACCACCTCGTCGACGAGTGCCGCGTCCTCGGCGTCGACGTCGCGGCGCTCGCGGTCGACCTCCCGAATCAGCGTCCGGTGCTTCTTGACGATCTTCTTGTACGCGGCGCGGGACATCTTCCCCGCCTTGGTCGCCTTCTCGGCCTTCGCGAGCCGGTCCTCGCTCCTCTCCTGCCGGATGCGGTCGGCGAGGAACTCCTCGGTCTCCTCATCCGTGCCGCCGTCGGTGTCGACGCGCTGGCCGGCCTTCTCCGAACCCGGCTTCGCGAACTTCCGGTTCGCGCGGTTCTCGACCGCCGCGTGCACCGCGTCCGCGACCTTCTCGATCTGGTCCGGCTCGACACCCTTGTCGACGGCGACCTTCGCGACGTCGCGCAGCAGGCCCCGCACCTGCTTGGTGGAGGTCTCGCCATCGGCCTTCCTCGCGTGCTCCCCGATCAGAGCGTCGATGGCCCGGCGGACCGTCCGGCGCTCTTCCTTCTTCGCAGCCGCCTTCTTGGCGTTCAGCTTCTTCTTGGCGTTCAGCTTCGCGGCCCGCGCAGGCTCGCCCTTCCTCGTGTCCTTCTTCGCGGCTGCCGGCTTCGTCGTATCGCGCGCGTCGACGGAGCGCTCGGCGCGCTTCCCCGCGGCAGGCCGCTCGGCGCCGTCACCCGCATTCTTCCCGCGGTCGCCCTTGGCAGGCTTCTTCCTGCCGTCGTCATCGCGATCCTTGCGGTCGCCAACCCGGCTGAGCTCCTTCTTACCGCCCGCGCCTTTGCCGACCTTATCCTTGCCCTTGCCGGCCTTGGGCTTGGACTTCTTCTCGTCGTCGCCCTTCGACTTGCCCTTGGACTTGGACTTCTTCTCGCCGTCGCCCTTCGACTTGCCCTTGGACTTGGACTTCTTCCCGTCGTCGCCCTTCGACTTGCCCTTGGACTTGGACTTCTTCTCGCCGTCGCCCTTCGACTTGCCCTTGGACTTGGACTTCTTCTCGCCGTCGCCCTTCGACTTGCCCTTGGACTTGGATTTCTTCTCGCCGTCGTCCTTCTTCTTGCCCTTGGACTTGGATTTCTTCTCGCCGTCGTCCTTCTTCTTGTCGCCGGCGTTCTGCTTCTTCCCTCCCTTCGTCGCGTTCGCCGACACGGCTGCGGCCGGGACGGTCGCGGCGGCGTGGGCGGTCGAGGCGAGGAACGCCGACCCGATCCACATCACCGCGACGGAGGCGACGACCGCCAGGGCCCACCGGACGACCAGCAGCACGCGGTCCCGCGTCGAGAGCTCCAGCCGCACGGAGGCACCAACGCACGCGGGGAGGCCGGTGGCCTCTCCCTCGTGAGCGATGAACCTACGCATCGGAACTGACTCCCGTGAGTCGCTGGAACTGCTGGGTGGACGTGCCGGACCCGCGGCGACGCCGCTGACACCGCAAGAGGACATGCACAGACGAGGCCATCCGCACGTCGCGCCTTGGGCAGCGACCCACGCACCGGGCGGATGGACCGACCCGGCTTCCTACCTCTCGGCCCGGACCTTCCCGTTGCGCGACGTCAGCAACTGGTGGTCCGGCGATCGAGGGGTACTTTCGGCGTCGCAGGTGTACAGCGGGTATCTCCTGGCCCCCTGCCGGGTTATGACTTGGTTGCCTCTCCGCGTGTGGGCCTCGACCCGGTCACCCGCTTCGGGCGGTCACCCGGTCCAGCCATCGAGCGCCACAAGGGCGGCCCCCGACAGCAACGGCGCACGCTCCTGCTGTGCGGTCCGGGCGCACTCCCCGATCAACGGCTGTTCATCAGCCCGCCGCCGACCGACTCGGAGCAACTGTGCAGCAGTTCCGCATTCCGGAGATCGCACCGGTGCCGGGCGGAACGGACGCCGTTGTGGAGGGCCGCGCTCACGGCGTGGATGGCACCATCGGCACCCACCTCGCCTCGATGGCGGGCGTGATCGAGGAGAGCGCGTCACTCGATGCCGCGGTGGCGACGGGGACATCGGGGTTCGCCGTGGTGTCGGGCGGTGACGAGTTGCTGAGTGTGCCGGTGCCGGTGGTGCGGGAGCCGGATTCCGGCGGCCTGATCGGGACCGGATTCGAGGGCGACGCCGCCACTTCGCTCTTCGTCGTCGAAGGCGACATGGTGATGTCAGCGGTCCTTTCGACCGCGGCGGCCAAGGAGTTGACTGCAAAGCGGCGGCTGATCCGACGAGATATCGGTCGCCCGGCGGACGACTTGCAACCGGCTATCGGTAATCGCTAGGGTGCTGTGAACCATTCTCTACGAGAGGAAGTGACATCGAGTGGGTATGATGCATCGGATCGCCGATCGAGTGCTCGCGAGGATCGCGCCGGAAGTTCCGGCGGCCGCGTGCAAGGAAGAAAGCTGGTGCCACCGCTACAGCACTGGCTGCGCCATCCGGACCTGCTACTACGGCTGCGGGCGCCCCACCTTCTGCCGCAAGGGCATCGGCTGCGGGCCGAACTGCTAGCAGGCAGTCGGCGCGTAGCGTCGTCCGGCGGTAGCCGAATCCACTGATCACCGGATTCGGCTACCGCCGGTTCTGTTCCCGGTCCATCTCCTTCGCTTGAAGACTCGGATCGGCACCGTCCCGCGGCTGGATTACCCGCATCTGTTCCGTCGCCGCTTCGACGTCGTCATCCGCGGGTCTGCGTCGCAACGTGTCCGGGTCGAAGGGTTCTGATCTCGACGATCCGCCGGCGGCGGTCGAACACCAACAACTGGCGGCGCGCTTCCGCGAAACCCGAGATCGGTCCACCTTGGTACCGGCCACGAGCCGTCAACTCCCGGACGGCACCCCCGAGCGGGCATCGGGTGAGTGCGCCGCAGAACAGGCTCCCCGCAGGTCAGCTTGCCTTTCGGTAGACGAACTCCTCCAGCGTGGTGAGGGTTTCGTTTCGGTTGTCGCGGTGCCGCAGGCAGTACTTCGTGGGGTACCAGCCGGAGCGCTGCCACGCCTGGGGTGCCTTGATGTCGACGCAGGTGTCCTCGATCTCCCCGCCCCGCAGGCCGTTGAACTGCTCGAGGTTCACCATCGGCTCGTAGAAGGTGATCTCGCCGTTCCAGCTGCCGTAGATGAAGGTGCTGGTGAACTCGCCCCCGTTGAGCTCCGGGGTCTTCGTGTCGAGCAGGTGGTTGCCCATGGCCGGCTCGACCGCGTCCAGGTCGGCGTAGTCGGGGTGGCGGTACTTCTCCTCCGGGAGGATCTTGCCCAGCTCGTAGTCCTCGCAGTTGGTGAGCTGCGGGCACGGCCCAGGACGGATCGCGGTCCGCTCCCGGTTCGAGTTCATGTAGAAGTGGACGTCGAAGTGCGCGGTGTCCCAGACGCCCGGCGGGATGTGTCCCATGGGGTTCCAGTTGGCCAGCACGTAGGTGAAGGGGCTGTCCACCGCCTTGGTGAAGATCGGGTTCAGCGGAAGGTAGCGCTCGTGTCCGCCGGCGCACTCCATCTCGCCGATCGTGCCGTCCTGGTCCTTGTCGTAGCACCACAGGCGGCTGGACATCGGGTCGTAGGGCAGCCCGTCGAAGGTGCTGTCCTCGGCCAGGAGCCCGATCACCTTCGGCTCGAGGCCCACGCTCTGCGAGAACGCCGTGACCTTGCCGTTCCCGAGCGACTCGCTCTTCCCGTACAGGGCGCACGGACCCTCGTAGGAGTCGGTGTCGGTCAGCAACCTGTCGGCCACCTGCCGCGGCACGCTGACCGTCAGCTCCACCGGGGTGCCCAGGAGCACCTTGCACATCGTGACCAACGACCCGCTGGTGGCGGGCGCACCCAACGCGGGCTGCGCGGTGGCCGGAATGGCCACGACGCCCAGCAGCAGGGCGGTGGCCACACCGGCCGCGACTCTGTGGCGCCGGAATGCTCCCCCCAGCATCCGACCGACTCGAGCTCTCATTGCATCCTCCGGTGTTCGTAGTGGCCGACCGAGCGAAATCGGGGTCGCCCGGCGATCAGTGGGACAGCACGGGCGTCCACGACGGACGCGAGTTGAGCGCGGCAACGTCGGAGCTCGTCGTGCGCTTGTAAGCCGCGCCGATCTCCTCGAGCTCCAGCGCGGACAGCACGTCCTCGACGCGCGCGAACCCGTCCGGAGCCCGCTCGGCCACCGTGCGCAGGATCCGCTCCGGGCCGAGGGCGCGGTTGGCCAGGACGATCGCCGCGGTGGGTTCGCGCCGGTCGGCCTCGTAACGCGCGAGTGCGGTGGACGCGTCGGGCGCGGAAGCCAGGTGGTGGGCCAGCACGCGGGCGTCCACGATGGCCTGCGAGCCGCCGTTGGACCCGATCGGGTACATGGGGTGTGCCGCGTCGCCCAGGAGGGTGGTCCGGGAGGTGCCCCACCGGTCCAGCGGATCCCGGTCCACCATCGGGTACTCGAGGATGCGCTCGCTCGCCCGGATCAGCTCCCGCACGTTCAACCAGCGGAGGTTCCAGTCCGCGTAGTGCGGGAGGACCTCGTCGAGGCGCCCGGCCGCGGTCCAGTCCGCGGGGCGCGCGTCCTCCGGGGAGGCGACCTCCGCGACCCAGTTGATGGTCACGGAACCGTCGACCGTCGGCGAGATCGGATAGGCGACGAACTTCGCCACCGAGTTGCAACCCGCCATGATCATGCTGCGTCCGGTGAGGAACGGGGCGCGTCGTGCGGTGCCACGCCACATCCGGATGCCGCTGCGGACCGGGGGGCCCTCGTCCGGGTGCAGGTGCGCGCGAACAGCGGAGTACAGGCCGTCCGCCCCGATCACGACGTTCGCCGGCTCGCGCCGCACCTCGCCGGTGACGCGGTCGCGCAGCGTCGCCACCACCGCATCGGCCGCCTCGTCCTCCTGGAGGCTCTCCAGCGACGTGCTGGTGGTGACCGCGTGCGGCCCCAGCCGTTCCCGTACCGCACGCAGCAGCAACATCTGCAGCTCGCCACGGTGCACCGAGTACTGCGGCCACCGGTAGCCCGCAGCGAGACCCCGCGGTTCTCCCCAGATGCGGTTCCCGTGACGGTCGTAGTGGATCAGCTCCGCGGTTGCCACACCGATCGTCGCGAGTTCGTCCCCCAAGCCGAGCTCGGTGAGTTCGCGGACGGCATGCGGCTGCAGGTTGATGCCGACACCCAACGGGGCCAGCTGGTTCGCCCGGTCCACCAGCGCACACCGGATCCCCGCCTGGTGGAGGCTGAGCGCGGTCGCCAGCCCCCCGATCCCCGCGCCGACGATCAGTACGTCGGTCAGCGTGTCGATCACGGCTGCGCCTCGGGCACCGCGGAGTGAACGGCATCTTCCATGTACTTCTCGTGCACCATGGCGACCGGGATCCCGCCCACGTCCATGCGGGCCGTGACCTCGAAGAGCACCTCGGTCTCCTGGCCGCCTGCCCATGCCCGGCGGATCACCTTGAGCGTGTGCCGGCGTACCTGCAGCCGGGCCAGGATCAGCCCCAATGGTGTGTCGGTTTCGGACAGCTCGGACGCCTCGGGGCGAGGCAAGCGGCTGAGCACGACGATCGACGTCGCCGCGGAGAGGACGGTGCCGCGAGCGTCCAGCAGGCACACCTCCCGGCGCTGCACCGGCGCGGTGCACCACATGTCGAGGTCCGCGAATTCAGAATCGGCGAGCATGTCGTCCCGGCGGCTCACCATGCGGAGGTTGATGGGGCTGCCGGTCCAGCCCGAGAGCGTCTTGGTAGCGGAATCGGAGTCGCGCAGCAGCCTGATCAGCCGGTCCTGGTCCCGGCGGAGGCCGTGGATCAACGTGGGGTGAGACATACAGGTTCCTTGGCGTTGACGGCCAGCCGAGGGGGAGCGTCTGGCGGACGGCGGTGGGATGCGAATTCGTCCCCGATGATCTCGGGTCAGCTACAGCTCAACTTCCGTGTCGATCACGCAACTTCACTCTCCGAAGTGGGAGCATCACCGCGAGTCAAACTTTGTTACCACGGCGACGATTCCACAGTCAGATCAACGAGACGCCGGAACGTTAGCAACAGTGATCCACGGCACCGCAAATCGCGGTGTCGTGATCTATGACACAGAACCTTCGATACCCAGAACCACATTTACACATGCCGAACTCGCCGAGTGGCGACCACCCTCCACCGGCGCGATGACCTGCATAAACAAAGAATTAAGCAAGCGTTCAGTTGTGCTTAGGAACAACCACCCCCTCGGGTGCTCGATGAATCCGCGGGGTGGTGGTCAGTTCTTCGCCGGCATGCCCTGACGCAGGGTGATCCGGGAACGGATCACCTCCGCGAAGGCGGTGGCGTTGCACACGGGCACGACCAGTGCGCCGTCCCGGTGCCGGACCTCGACGACGTCGCCTTCGCCGGCGAAGTACTGCGCGCCGCTGTCGAGCCGGATCCACGGGCCCCCATCCGGCCGCGCCGGACGTACCGACACGTCCATCACGTCGTCGAGCCGGACACCGATCCCGCTCACGGACCCCGGACCCGGGCGCAGGACCACGACGACGTCCCGGCCGGTCAGGCGCACCTCGTCCGGCAAGGCCCACGCGGGCGTGCCCACCTGATGCCCCGATCGGACCTTCGCGGTCACCTCGACCGCCATCTCGCCGAGCTCCGACCGCAGCGGGTACCGCAACGCTCGGGCCGCCAGCACGACGCAGGCCAGCTGCGTCACGACGAGCACCACCGCAGGCAGCGCCTGCACCGGTCCGTCGGTGACGGCGCCGCTCGCCAGCCCGAACGCCACGGCGGTCGGCAGGACCACACCCAGCGCTCGCCTCAGCCAGCGGGCCGGGCGACGGTGCACCGCGTCCCGCCACTCCAGCCGGCCGCACGCGATCGGCGCCCCGATCACCAGAGCTACGGCGCACGCCGCCTCGACCGGTGCGACGCGGCTCCGCACGACCACCGTCAGCACAGCGACCGCCGCCGCCACGTACAGCGCCACGGCCGACCCCAGCCAGAACCATTGGCGACGAATGCGGTCCGCAATCAGCCTTGCATTGGAACTACTCACTCCAGAACCCTCCACGATTCGGAATTCCTGCCAGCCGATGAATGTCGAAGGCAGGACGTGGAGGTCCCCGGCTCCTTGTCTGCGTCCCTGCACGGAGAGGCGTCATGAGGCGCCTCCACCCGATGTCGAACCAGACCTCGGTGGGCCGCGATTGCGCACGACGGCAACGGACCACCGAATCGCGGAACGGGCCGCCCGACCCGGTTCCAGCGCATACCCGACGGAGCTCGGGCCTCGCTCGTCCAGGGCGCCGTCGACCGGGAGCGGGTGATCATCGTCGGTTCTCACCGCGGCTTCGATGGCGGCGATCAGCTCTGCGGCGTCCCGACGGTGCCGCTCGGCCGTCCAGCCGGACCCGTCCAGGTGATGGATCTCGTGGTCCCGGACCGCCTGCCACAGCCCGGACGCGCGCACCGCGGGCACCCGTTCCGCGACCACCACGAACACGCGGCGCCCGCGCCCGTCCCGCAGACCGGCCGCCCACACCCGGCCCGCCATCTCGTCGGCCGTCTGCCGGTCCACGCCGTCGCGCTGCAACCACCGCGCCAACCGGGCGCGCGACGGCGTCCACAGCCGTTCGCCCCGGTCCACCGCGAGCGGGGGCCCCCGGATCCGCAGGAGCCCGCCCGCCCACCGGGCCACCCGCAGCCGACGCGCCTGCCGGACCAGCACGCCGTGCACCCGTGCCTCGGCCTCCGGGCTCAGGCCGTCGGCGAGCATGCCGCCACCGGCCGCGCCGCTGCTGTAGGTCGCCCCGCCGTCCCACGCGGTCGGGCCCTCACCCCACAGCGGCACCGGCCACGCCGCCGCCGTCCGGCGGGCCAGGTGCACCTCGGCGGACACCGTCCGGTCGAACCGCACCCCGGTGCGCGGCGCCTGGTGGTCGGCGGCGAAGAGCGTGACGTACGCGGTGCCGCCGCCGGCCGGGACCCGCACCTCGCTCCCGGTACGGCGCACCAGGCCGTCGCGCACCGTCACCCGGCGCAGCACCAGCTCGTAGTCGGCGCGCACACGCACCGTGTCGACGGTGCCCTTCTCGTAGAGCGTGGTCTCCCGGCGCAGGCCACCGGCCCCGGCGACCCGGCGCGAGCCCTGCTCCCCGTGCGAGCCGGCGACGGTGAGGCCGAGACCGGCCGGGGTGAACCCGGCACCGCGGCCGATCGGGCGCAGCTGCCCGGTCGTCTCGCCGTACCCGGCGGTGGCCTGGTCGCGGAACACCGTGCGGATCTCGACGTCCTCCCGGCCGGTGACGACGTCGTGCTCCTCGAACAGGGCCGCCCGCAGCCGTACCTCGACGTACTGCGTGGGCCGGCCGGGCACCGGGAACCGCCCGACCAGATGACCGTCGCCGCGGACCATGCGCGGCAGGAACACCGACAACGCCACCGGGGACAGCGCGTTGTGCAGCTCGGCACCGTTCTCGTGCACGCCGAGCGGGCCGAGCAGCCGGGGATGTGCCAGCGCCTGCCGCAGCCGCGAACCCAGCGTGCTGCTCCCCCGCGCATCGACGCGGACCTGCTCGGGTAGCCGGAACGGCCGCGCCGGGGTCACGGTGCCGCCCGGCGTGACAGGCCCGTCCTCCGGGGTGGCGGCGGTAGCCAGCCCGTCGGGCACCAACCGGACCATCGTCCCGGACACCGTCACCGGCGCGGGCGCGATCGGGTCCACGGCTGCGGACACGCGACGGAACAGGCCGGTCCGCAGCCCGGGCAACGCCACGCTGCGCTCCACGGTGATCTCGAACGTGATGCCGTGCTGGATGCGGTGCGCCCCGTCGAACGAACCCAGCCCACGCAGCGTCGTGACCTGGTCCCCGGAGTCCCCGGCGCTGGTGCGGGACCGGTCCGTGAACACGCTGCCCGACACGCCCTGCCCGACCGGCTCGCCCGTGCCGGAGAGCCCGCCGCCGATGCTGCGGCTCGTCGAGCGGCCGAGCCCGCGCTGCGCGTACGCGTAGTCCTGGATCAGCATCACGACGGTGTCGGTCCGTCCGACGCGGATCGGCTCGCCGGTGAACCGCGCGCGGATGCGGACGTCCACCCACTCGGCGCCGCTCGACCCGACGCCAGGGCGCACCCGGACCGGGGACCGCGGGCCGAAGCCGTCCGGCCCGAGCATCGCGTCGATGTGCCCGCGCCAGCGGGTCCCGCCCAGGGTGTCGGCGAGCCAGTTCCAGGCCAGCCCCTCACCGCCGTCGCCGTCCGCCCCGGACAGAGCGTCGGCCGGCCGCGAGCCGGCCGGCCGGTCGTCCAGGAGGTCCCACTGCACGGCGCCAGGGCCGAAGGCACCGGGGACGACGCTCTCGATCGCCTGGTGGACCTCGTCGAACAGCGTGGTGGGGCGCCCGTCGTGGACGAGCTCGGCGTCCTCGAACAGGCTCTCGGCCATGTCCGTCGAGAAGTTCTCGGGCAGGACGACGCGCTCCTCGTCGCGGTGCCGGCGGCGCCCGGCCGCGAGCACCTCGTGCAGCGGCGGCACCACGCCGGTGTGCGTGCCGGACGGGTCGAGCCGGGCCGCGAAGGCAGCCGGCGTGTGCCCCTCCGCCGACGCGCCGACCGCCTGCCCGGCCCGGCGGGCGGCACGCAGGTCGCGGAGGTAGACCGGCACGAGCCCGTGCGCGAGCCGGTCGTCGAGCGCCAGGTCGTGCTGCAGCCAACGCTGCACCGCGTCGGACACCTGCTCCAGTGGGATCGCCCGCTCGCCGCTCTCGGCGTAGACCTGCAACGCGTCGCGCTCCGGCAGGGCGTAGACCACCGTGCCATCCACCGGTGCGGATCGCTGCCCACCGACCTCCACGGCGATCCGCAGGCCCATCCGGTGTACGTGCTGCGTGCCGACCTCGATCAGCAGCCGCTCCCGGCCCGAGATCGACAGCCACGACCACGACCGGCCCCGCGAGCCCGAGTACGCGCCGTTCGCCGACGCGGAGCCGACGAACGGGAGCCGCCCGAAGGCGGCCTTCAGCACACCGCTGAACCCACGGTTGCGGGCGTTGGCGGACTCGGCGCCGTTGCTGCCCAGAGTCAGGTTGATGTCCCCGAGGACCAGGTCGGCAGCGGTGACGAAGCGGGACTCGCCCGCACGCCCGCGCAGCACCACCGGCACCCAGCGGCTGAACCCGGTGGCCACGTGCACCGCCCGAACCCGCGTCCGCAGGCCGGCCTCCAGCAGCTCCAGCAGCGACGAACGCAGGCTCAGCACCGTCGTGAACTCGCGGAGCTGGTGCACCGCGGACGGGTCGAGCCTCCACCCCGTCGGCAGCCGGGCCTCGGTCGCGGCCACGACCTGGTCGAGCAGGCCGTCGGCATCCAGCGCCAGCGTGGTCATCCGGCGCAACGTCCGCGCCGATGTCGGGTGGCTGTCGATCCCCCGGTGCGGCGTCGCGTCCGGCAACAGATCGTGCGGGAACAGCAGCTCGGCCGGCACGTCGCCGCGGCCGGCGTCGACGACCTTCCCGCTCCGGCGCTGCAGCTCGACGACCAGCACGTGCTCCATCCGGAACACCGCGGTCGGGCCGGTGCCCTCCACCAGCGTCACCACGTTGCCGGTGGCGCCGCCGTTGCGCCCGGAGCTGTGGCCCCCGCCGCCGTTCAGCCCGGCGGTCAGCGACGTGCCTTCCTGGCCCTGTGCGGTCGCGGCGACGGCACCGGCGTGGCCGACGGACTGCCCGCCGGACTGGCCGACAGTGTTGGACTTGATGTCCAGGCCGACCGCCGTCCATGCCGTCGTGTGCCCCCGGTAGGCGACGGTCTCCCACCGCGGCACGAGCCGGGTCCGCAACACCGAACCGTCCGACAGCGTGAGCGCGAGCTCGGAGGTGACGGCCTGGCCGTACCCGGTCTCCAGGGTCGACGCCGAGAGGTGCTCCAGCACCGCGCGCTGGTTGGCCAGCTGCGCACCCAGCGTGCGCCGGTTCGTCGACCAGCCGGCCGGCTCCTGCGGCGGGACGAGCTGTTGCTCCCGCAGCAGGTCCAGCACCTGGTCCCGGACGGTGTGCACGCCGGTCATGTCGCGGACCAGACCGTGGCCCGGATCGCGGACACCGCCCGGGCCGAACCACTCCGGGAGCTCGGCCCTGCGGCCCGCCGGCGCCGCCGGGTCCAGGTCACCGCGCACCGCGGTCGTCCCGGCGGAGACCGTCACCGCTCCGGCCGCCACCGGCAGGCCGTAGCGGTACGCCGCGGCCTCCGGCATCCGCAACAGCGCGTGCCCCGCGGACTCCACCCGCCTCAACCGGTGGCCCGGCTCGTCGACGCGCCGCACGTGCACCTCGAAGCTCAGCCCGAGCCGGTAGCTCTGGGTGTGCCCCGAGTACCGGTGCACACCCGGGTGGATCGTGACCTCACCGGTGCTCGACCCGACCGAACGCGTCCACGACCTGCTGCCCTCGCCGCCCACACCGCCCACACCGCCCGCGCCGGCAACGAACCACTCGGCCACGCCGGCCATGAGCTGCGCGCCCCTCGCGCCGAACAACGCACCCGCCACGACCGCCGACGCGGCCAGCACGAACGCGACCGACAGCTTCACCGCCCGCGCCCGGCCCGAGGACTGCGCCCCGCCGACCGAGCCGAACCAGACGTGCAGGTCCTCCAGGAACTCCTTCGGCGTCGGCAGACCCACCAGCAGACCGGCGCTCCCGTCACGGTCGGTCGGGATGACCTGCACCCTCGCCCGGGCGGTCAGGTGCGCCAGCGCGCGGCCCGCGTCGTCGGTGACGGTGCGCTGCACGCCGGCAGGGTCGTTCACGGCAGTGGCCAGCCGTCCCGGAAGCTCGTCGACCAGGAACGCCTGAACCTGTGCCCGGGTCAGCTCACCCCCACCAGCGATCGCGGCGACGGAGGCGTCGGCCAGCTGCTGCCGCCCGGTCACGCTGATCGGGGCGTGGTGCGGCAGCTCGGTCTGCTGCCGCCGCTCCACCGGCAGCTGGGTGGTCGACGGCGGCGCACGCGCCTGGTAGGCGTGCGACACCCACAACGCCAGCAGGTCGGTCTCGACCGCCCGGGCCGGATCCCCGCGAGCCGCGCCCTGCCCGGGCACCCGGTCCACCACCACCCGGCCGGCACCCGGCTCGGCACCCTCGTCGGCGCCGCGCGCGCTGACGACCCACGTCACGCGTGTCTCGAACAGCAGCGAGTCACCCCGGTTGTCGGTCACCCCACCGCCGAGCGCGTACCCGCTCGCCGAGCCGGCGGTCGATTCGGTGCGGCCCCGGCTGCCGGTCACCCCGGCAGCGCCGACGTCGACGCCGACGCTGCGCGCCGACGTCGCGGCAACGGAGAGAAGCCCCTGAACGAGCGCACCCAGCATGACCTCCGACGCCCGGCGGCCGTACCCCAGCTCCGGACGCGCCACCTCCGCGAGCCCATCCGCACGCAGCTCGATCCACACCTGCGCCACAGCCGGACGCGGGCGGCGCAGCAGCCACCCGAGCACCGAACGCCCGACCACCGGCTCCCGGATCGCCAAGCCCTCCGGCGACGCAACGTCACGGAAGCTCGCGCGCACCGTCGCGTCCAGCTCCTCCGCGGTGTAGCGGCGCCGCGCACCCTGCGCCGCCAGCTGCGCGTTCACCGTCCGGGTCAGGCCGCGCAGGTTCGGCAGCCGCCCGGTCGGCACCCCGGCCGGGATCGCCTCCCGCGACGGCTGCGCTGCCTCCCACGCCTCCCGGTACACCTGCGCCGCCCCCGCCGCCGAACGCGCGAGCCGGACGAGATCGCGGACGTCGTCCCGGTCCGGCGCCCCGGCCACACCCGCCAACCGGGCGGCCAGCCGCTCGTAGGCGCGCCCGGCCTGCTCCGCCGCCGTCCACGCCCGCTGGTAGGCGTCCCGGCTGCGGGTGGCACGCTCCCGGGTCTCCTCCACGACGGCCGCCTCGGCCGCCGCCTTGCTCGGCTCGGTGGCCCCCCGATCGGACCGGCCGGCCGCCGCCGACGCGATCGCCGCGGCCGGCGGCGTGGCCTGCTCCTGCTTCGCCGAGGCCAGCTCGTCGAGCGCGGAGCCGGCGTTCCCGAACACGATCTGCAACTCGGCCACCAAGCCCGCGAGCCGCTGCAGCGCGACCGCGCGCTCCGCCACCGGCACCACGCTCAGCTCCGACGCCACCCGGCCGATCTCGGCGACGAGCGGCGACAGGTCCTCGTGCAGCACGGCGCGCCGCCGCTCCGCCACCTCGACGGCCGCCGCCACCTCGTCGACCAGCCTCGTCCCGGCAGCGGTGAGACCCCCCGCACGCGCCGCGGGCAGGCCGCCGTGGTGCGCCAGCACGTCCTCGACGACCCCACGTACGAGGTCCCGCTCCGGGCCGGCCACGGCCGCGAGCGCGTTGATCGCTCCCGTGAGCGCAGACCCGCCGCGCGCCCGCGCACGCTGCCCGGCCACCCACGCCGTCGCTTCCAGCGCGACCTGCTCGTCCGGCAGCCGCGCGTCGATCTGCTCGGTCAGCGCCACCTGGGCCAGGCGGACCTGCGACGCGGGCAGCCGAGCCGGGCGACTGCCCGCACCCCACACCCGGACGCTGCCATCGCCCTGCCACTCCGGGCGCGCACCCAGGCGAACCGCCGCCGCCGTCCAGGCCTGCAGACCCGGCCAGGTGCCGCGCACCAGCGCATCCAGCTCGGCGAGCAGCGCCATCGCACGAGCGACCTGCACCCGCGACGCCCGGCGAGCCCGCAGCTCACCGACCAGGACGGCCAGCTCCTCGAGCACCCGGCCCGTGGCCTCGCCGGCCGCAGAGCCGGGGACATCGGCCGACAGCGCAGCCAGCCGCTCCCGGCCACGCCCCAGCGCCACCGTCACCCGCACCGCGGCGACCGGCCACCCCGCCCGACGCGCGAGCTGCCGATCCGAGGCACCCGCGACCGACGCGGTGACGATCGCGTCCGCCAACCCCGCGGTACGCCCTGTGCGCCGGGCCGCGGAGACCGCTTTCACCGCGTCGCGACGGGCAACCCGGTCCCCGCGGGCGGGGACCCGCCCGCGCAGGCCACCGATCAGCAGTGCCCCGACCCGGAGCACGAGGATCGCGACGCCCAGCGCCAGCAGTGCCTGGACCCAGGAGCCGTCCCCGTTCGGTGGGGCCCGCGGCTCCTCCGAACCGTGCGGGGCGGGGGTCGCCCCGCCGTCCGCCCCACCCGGCGTCCCGCTCTCCGACAGCTGCGGCTTCTCCGACGGCACGGGCTGTGCGGGCCCGGGCCTGCTCCGCTCGGCCGGGCTCGGGTGCGCAGCCGGGAACGCGAGGACCTCACCCGGCCGGATGAGATCGCGGCTCCTCCCCTCGAACCGCTCGCCCTGCCCGGCCGCGAGCACCTCCACCCCGACCCCGAGAGCATTCGCGATGCGGGTCAGGTGATCACCTCGCTGCACGGTCCACGTGCCGTCCCCACCCGCGGGGATCCACAGCCGCAGGCCGGCCTCGATGTGGTCGAGGTTCGCCCCCGGCGGGAACCGATCCGGGTTCGCCGCCGCCAGCGCATCGACGGACACACCGAGCGAGCTCGCGAGCCGCGACAGCGAGTCGCCCGGCTGCACCAGCACCCGTTCCCGCCGCTCGCCACGTACCTCCGTGACCGAACTCGTGGACATCGCCGGCGCGTCCGGCGACGCCACCGCCGGCTCGACCGGACCTGCCAGCAGCGCCAGCCCGAACGCGCCGATCACCGTCGCCATGGCCGGCCCGGAGAGTCCGCCGCGGGGCGGACCCCGCGCCCACCACCCACGCACCCACGCGACCGCTCCCGCGATGTCCGCGATCACCCACCCGATCGCCACCGGCGCCGCGAGCGACACGACCACCACCACGGCGGAGAGCCCGGCCGGTGCTGCGCCCGCCGCCAGGAACAACACCGCCACGAGCATCGCGACCACCACCGCGACACGGCGGACCCCGGTACTCGCCCGAGCACGCCCCGCAGCGGCGGGAACAGCGTGCCGCAGCCACTCCAGGGCGCGACGCACCGCCGAGCGAGCGGCGGCGAGCGCGGACGGCGCGTCCCGGGCCCGGTTCCCCGGAGCGGCCGCCGCGAGCTTCCACAGTTCCTCCGGGGCGCGGTGGCGCTCCGGCAGCCGGGCGACGTCCGGGCCCACGGCGAGCACGGCCATGGTCAGCGCGGCGCGCTTCGCCGGCGTCGCCCCGAGCAGGTACTCGTGCATCCACGCGGCGCCGCCCCGGCCGGGATCCGCCGCCATCCACGCGGGCCGGCCGTCGGCGAACACCCTGAGCCACCCGCGGGACTGCTCGCCGGAGAACACGAAGTCGACGTCGTGACGGAGCGGTTCCATCAACTCGGCCAGCCGCGCCACCACCGCACGCTCCCGCGGGCCCCGGGCCGACGCGCGGGCCAGGCGGGCGAAGACCGCCTCCAGCGCCGTCACCTGCTCGGCAGTGAGCGGCCGCAGGCCGGTCGGATCGTCCCAGAGCGGTTCCGACCCCGGCATCCGGACCGACGGCGGCGCGACCGGCCGCCGGAATCCCGCGAACGCCCCGGCCGCCACCCGTTGCGCGACGAACCAGACGAGGCCGACAAGGAGCTCCACGACCAGCATGGCGTGCAGCGTCCCGGTCGCCCAGCCCACCAGCATCGCCGAGAGTACGGAGATGCCCACCAGCACCGGGACCAGGGACGGCTCATCCTCCGCGGTCGGCGGTGCAGCACCACGGCGCCCGGAGATCTGCTGCCGGCCACCGGGGCGGATCCCGACCTTCGCCGCCACCGCGCCCGCCCGGACCGCGTAGGCGACGGCTGCCAAGGAGGCGACCGTGACACCGGCCAGCACACCCCAGATCCCGAACGTGTGCGCGACGGCGACCCCGATCGGGAGGAACGTGACGATGCCGCCGACGCGGCCGATGCTCGGCGCCGCCCGTAGCGGGTTCTCACGAGAGCCGCGCTCGCCCGCCAGAGCCGGTAGTTCCTCGCCCCGCCCGCTGATGATCAGGCCGATCGCCGCGCGCACCGGCGAGTCGATGCGGAAGTAGCTCGAGTGGGCCCCGGTCCACCACCCGTTCCCGGTGCCCGCGTCGATCACGGTGGCCCCGAACGCCGGGGAGGCCGGGTCAGCGCCGTGCAGCACCCGCGCCACGAAACGGATCGGGTCCCCGGCCGCCCTGGCCACCCAGACACGCCGAGGAGCGAACTGCACCCCCGGCTCGCGCTGCAGCTGCGACACGTGCCGTGCCGTGGTGCCCGGAACTCCGAGCAGGATCAGGTCGCCGACGGACGGGCCGAGCGTGCGCGCCGTGTGCCCGGCCACGACCCCGGCATAGCTGTGCGCGACCACGGTGACGTGGGCGTCGGGACGGATCCTGGTCAGCTCGTCGAGGAACGCCCGCAGGCGCGGGGCGGCGGCCTTCGCGTAGGAGCCCCGCGCTGCCGCGACGAAGTTCGCCGGCATGTCGTCGTCCTGCCAGACGATGGCTGCGACCCGGCCCGCCCCCGCCTCCTCCGCGTCGCGCAGCGCCAGGTAGGCGTCCTCGACATGCGGCTGGATCGTGGACAGCCGCTGCTTCGCCCCGTACAGCGACACCACGATGTGCTCGGCACGCACGACGTCACCGATCGCGACGATCGCGTGTCCCAGCTCCTCGAGGTCGAACCCGAGCAACGTCAGCCCGCGATGTGTCGCCAGGAGCCTGCGCAGCTGCGCCCGTCCGACGGTCAGGCTGCGGGTCCGCGGGCTGGTCCACCAGCGCAACGCGGACACGCGCCCAGGCACCAGCCGCCGCTCGGTGTCGTCCCAGGCGGCCCGCGCCTGCGCGGACGACTCCCCGACCCAGCGCGCTGCCGGACCGTGATCCGCGTCCCGCGGCGGCCCCGCACGGGAGTCGGCCACCCGGGCCCCGAGCGCGTCGAGCGCAGCTCCGGGCCTGGCCAGGGCCTGCCGGTGGTGCATGGCACGGACCGACCACCACGCCACCACGATGCGCATCAAGGGCGGCACCAGTGCGAACGCCGTGCCGGCGAGGACCGGCCACAACAACGCCGTCAGGACCGGGAGCTCGGGAGCCGGAACCCCCACCGGAACGGCTCCTGCCGCGGGCCCCGAGAAGAACAGCGCAGCCAGCGCGAGGGTCAGCGCCACCGTGAACACCGCGGCGCGGACCGGCCGCGGGTGCTCGGCCGCCCATCGCCGGAGCTGGGAGATCGCGGCACCGCGGCCCCACGTGGCCACCGCGAACGCGGCGGCCAGCATTGCCAGGCCCGCGGCACCGATCTGCAGCGACACCCCCGACCAGCCCGGTGGCAGGCCGGTCCCACCGTCCCAGATGTGCAAGCCCGCCCAGGCGCTTCCCACCATCGACAGCGCCTTGAACTGCTGGGCCATGTTGTTGGCGTGGTCGCGTTCCCGCTGGTCCGCGATGTGCTGCTTCAGCAGGGCGTTGACCGCGAGGATCATCCCGACCGCGCCCGCCTCACCGGCGAACGCGTTGATGCTGATCCCGGCGACCGGGTCGCCGAACACGTGCTGGCTCAGCACCACGCTCGCCACCCCGGAAGCGATCACCAGCG
Source organism: Pseudonocardia sp. MH-G8 (assembly GCF_002262885.1). Taxonomy (GTDB): domain Bacteria; phylum Actinomycetota; class Actinomycetes; order Mycobacteriales; family Pseudonocardiaceae; genus Pseudonocardia. The sequence goes on from NZ_NKYF01000003.1 coordinate 251,072, forward strand.
CCGTACCCAACGTGAACGCCCGCGGGTACTCGGCGAAGAAGTCCCGGCTCGCGGCCGCGTTCTCCGCGCCCCGCTGCCTGCGCTGGGTGAACCTGTCGGCGGCCACCGCGAACAGCAGCACCAGCACCTCGCCCGCGATCAGCCCGTAGTTCAGCACCGCTTCCAGCGCCTTCGGTGCGTGGGCCCGTTCCAGGGCGTGCGGCCACAGCTCGTCGAACGGACCCAGCACCATCGCCGTGAACCCGTAGGTCAGCACCACGGCCGACACGAAGGGGTCGCGCAGCGACCGCAACGGCGAGACCAGCACCGACCTGCCGAGCTCGGCCCACGACGCACGGTCGCGCCAGTCGAACGGCGGCGGCGCCCGCCCAGGCGGATGGATCAGCCACAGCACCGTCGCCAGCACCACGGCCGCCGCGGCCGTCCACAGCACGGTGACGCCCAGCCCGGCGATGCCGAGCAGGAACACGTGCAGCGCCAGCACCGTCGAGGCGGCCCCCGCGGATCCCAGTGAGAACAGCGCCACCGCCGCGGTCGGCCACAGCACCCGCTGCCCGAGTCGCCGGCGAACCCGGTTGGACTCGTCCAGCCACTCGTCCGTCCCGTTGAACAGCTTGATCCACATCGAGGCGGCGAGCCCCAGCACGAACGCCACCGCCGTGAACGCGGCCGGGCCGGACACGACCGCGAACGCCGCGTAGGCCGCCCCGATCAACAGCAGCGACGCGACCGCACGCACCCGTGCAGGGATGTAGTCCCACAGCGAGCCGAGGATGACGATGCCCGCGGCATTGCCCACCAACGCCGCGATGAACATCGTCCCCTCGCCCATCCCGGCGAGCTCGGCGAACCCCCGGGTCGAGTACAGGCCCGACAGCATCAGCCCGCTCGACGCCGCCGCGACCGTCCCGAACACCCAGCGATGCCCGGTCGAGAACCCACCCCGGAACTCCGCGAGACGTTCCCCGACCGGTCTCTCGGCAGCTCGGTGACGGGGCACGTACGTGGACCGCGACCACACGTACGCCACCGCGAGGACGGCCGCGGTCCCGGCCACGGCCCACCAGACCCCGGGCGCCGTCTCGACCGACGCCGCGGTGAACGCCACATCGGCGGAGCCCGCCGCCACCCCGGCCGCCGGCAACACCCCCGCCGGCCCCAGCGCCACCGCCACCGCCACCCCGATCGCCACACCGAGCAGCACCACCACCCCGGTCCGCACCGGATGCGCCGATACCCAGTCCCGGAACGGACCTGTCGCCGCCCGCACCCGCGACAGCACCGTGCGCGAACCCCTCGGCACGGTGTCGGCGCCGTCGCGCTGCTGCACCCACAGCTCGGTCAGCAGCTCGTCGAGGACGAGGTTGAGCAGGACCATCCCGTGGGCGCCCGCGACGCGCAGGTCGGCGCCGGCGGCGAAGTCCGGGTCGACGCCCGGGTGGAGGACCGCGACGGACAGGACCTCGCCGGGCCCGCGCTCGACGAGCTCCTCGTAGGCGGTCCCGTCGAGCTGGTCGGGTCTGCGTCCCTCCCGGACCCCGCCGAGTTCGTACGCCCAGTCGCCCAACGAGTCGCCGCCGGTCAGCAGCGCCGCCGGGTGGATGTCGAGGCCGCTGAACAGGCGGGGGAACGCGGTGAGCTTCGTGGGGCGGGCCCACGGGGAGGTCACGCTGAACAGGCCGGTCGTGTGGTCGCGCACCTCGAACCCGGCTTCGACGGCCGCCGCCCGCAGGTTCCGGAACGCCCGGATCGTCTCCTCGTCCGTGTTCTGCCTGCGGTACGTGTCGGCGATGCCGAAGCGCTCGTGATCGGCCATGCGGTGCACGGTGATGCCCGCGGCCATCGCCTCCGCCACTGTGATGCCTGCGGCCGTCACCTCCGCCACTGTGATGCCCGCGGCCGCGGCATCCGCCCGGAGCGCGTCGAGCATGTCGTGCCAGTCCGACAGCGCGTGGTGCGGGTGGTACGTGCGGATCTCCGGTCCGCCCTCCGGCCGTAGGCGCACCTCACGGCCGTAGCGCCCGGCGAGGAAGAAACGGTCGTCCTCGGTGAGCCCCAGCTCGTATCCGACGCGCAGGATGCTGCTGCCGGAGATCAGACCGATCCGCACGTCCAGGTCCACGCCGATCCGGGCCATGGAGCGCAGCAGGGCCTGCACACCGGGCAGCGCGCGGCGGTCGTGGTCGGTGAGGGTCTCGTCGAAGTCCCAGGCCACCACCAACCCCGGCCTGATGATCCGGGGCAGGACGGCGCGGATCTCCTCCTCGGTGCTGGCCAGGTCGTTCCCGTCCTCGGCCAGCGCGCGGTACAGCTCCGACAACCGGTCCCGGGCGGTCGCCACCTCCTCCGCGGCGGCGCGCCGTTCCGCCGCCGACCCGGCGGCCCGCAACCGCTCGTGGGCGGCGTCGAACTCCCGTGCCGCCTGCTCCAGCCGTGGGTTCGGTGTCGCGACGGCGGGGGCCGTGGCCTGCTCGTCGTAGGCGCGCCGCAGATCCCGCACCACCCGGGTCAGGGCGGGGTCGCCGATCGGCCCGACCAGCCCGTCCAGCCGTGCCAGGTCCTTGCCGAGGCCGCTCAGGTCACCGCTCTCGAGGCCTGCACGCACCTTCGCCAGCCGCCCCGCCACCTGCTCCTCGAACTCGACGAGCACCGCGTACCGCGACCAGAACGCCCCCGCACCGGGCAGGCCCTGCAGCGGAACCGCGACATCGTTCAGCAACGTCTCGCGGAACGCCTTGCGGTCGCCGTCGGTCCACACCTTCCGGCCGCTGATCACGTCCTGCACCTGCGCACCCAGCTCGTGCAGGATCAGCTCCACCGGGCGCACCTTCGCCTGCTGCTGCTCCGCCTTCCACAGCATGTCGGGGTAGGTCCGCGCCAGCCTCAGCGAGAAGGCCAGCTGCCGGGCGCTCCGGGCCTGCGCCCACGGCTGCCGGCGCCCTGCCGCCCAGAACGTGAGCCCATGCCACACCACCCGGTTCAGGAACGGGTTGTCGGCAACGCTCGGGATCACCGGCGTCCTGGCTACACCCCTGACCAGGCCCCGGATCTCTTCCATCGCCTCGGTGAACAGCACGATCGCCTGCTCGCCGCCCAGCGTGAGCGAGTAGGCGACCAGTTCGCTCTCGCCGGGCAGGCCCTTCCGCGACACCGTGACCACCGGTGTGTGCGTGACGCGCTGGGTGCCGTCGGTGTTGCGGGCCCGGTCCGCCGAGTCCCACGCCTCGACGACCCGGCGTGCCAGCTCACCCTCGGGATCGTCCAGATCCCTGCGATGCCGGAACCGCACCTCACCGCTGCGGTTCATGGCCAGCGACCCACTGCGCCGGAGCCAACGAACCCCCAGCGACACCACCCACGCGGTCAGACCGCCGACCATCACCACCCAGCCGAGCGAGACATCGAGAGCCTGCGACAGCAGCCCGTCGCTCCCGGCCACAGGAGCGACCTGCGCGACCGTCTGGACACCCGGTGCCCCGTGCCCTTCCGAAGGGGCCACCGCGATCCCGAGCGCCACCACCAACCCGGCCCCCACCACGACCGCAACCCGCCAGAGCACCCCGGTCGGCAACACCGCGAGCAGGTCTGCGAACCACGCTCCCCACCAGTACTTCGCCAGCAGGATGTGCTCGCGGGCCTGGCGCAGCGTCGCCAGCACCGTGTCCGCGGTCAGGGAGGCGATCCCGATGCCACCCACGCCGGTGCCACCGGCCAGCCGGTGCAGGCGCCACAGCACGGCGGCGGCCACGAGCCCGGAGATCGTGGTGATCGCGGCCGACGGGCCCGATCCCGAGCCCACGATCACTGCACCGAGCACGATGGCCGCCACCAGCGGTGCCACGTCCCCGAGCAACGACCGGAGCACGACAGGCGGGCTGTGGACCAGCCGCGCCCGCCACTGGGCGAACCGCGACATCCCCCGCACGACCGCCGTCCCGAGGACAACGACCACCCCGGTGACGACCAGCGGCCCCCAGTGCCCGGGCCACAGTGCCAGCGCCCCCCAGTACAGAAGGCCCACGTTGCCCGCCGCGCCCATCACCCTCAGGTAACCGAGGTCGATCCGGCCCGGGCGGACCGCGTTCACGATGCCCAGCACGCTCACGTAGCCGAACGCCACCGCCAGCACCACCGTCACCGACAGCAGCACGGGATCGAACGCCACCCACCCGAGTTGGTAGATGTAGAGCAGGTTCCCCAGGTTCGACGTCACCGGGTACGCCACCCACGTCGTCAACCGGTCGACGACCCGGTGCACCCGGGCTCCGCGCCGGCGCAGGTCGTTGTAGGCCAGGTTCGCTGCGAAGAGACCGAACAGCGACACCGTCACCGCGTACAGGCCGAAGATCCAGGCCTCCAGACCGGACCCCGTGAACGCCGACCACACCATCCACGCCGCGTTCACCACGAACGTGCCCAGCAACGCCACCGCCCGTGCCGCACCCGCCACGCCCGGCCGGTGCGGGATCAGGTTCAGCCCGCCCCGCACCATGAACGCCGCGCTGCTGGCGACTGCCGTGAGCACAACGGTGAGCACCACCGGCAGTGCCGCCGACAGCGGGACCGACAACGCCACCACCAGCACGGCCCCAAGGGCCGCGACCACCACCCGCGCCCGTTCGACCTTCCCCGGGGTGCTCGCCGTCGGGTCAGCGGCCGGCGGGGGTGCCCGTTGCTGCCCGTCGTGCCTCGGACGCACCGGACCCCGTGTCGCCGGGTGGGTCGCATCCTGTGCCCCGTTCACCGGGGCGTCGCTCCCCGCACCGGGCACGTCACCCGTCTGGCCGGATCCACCGCTGCCGGTCCCCGAGCCGCCGCCCGTGGCCGACGGGCCCGAGCCGCCGCCGCTGTCGTCACCGGGCCCGCCGTCCCGGTCGGGCCCGCCCTGGTCGGTGTCGTCCGGACCGGAGCGGCCGCCCAGGATCGCGCGTGCCCGGTCCCGGATCAGGCCCGCGACCCGCTTCGCGGCGGCTCCTGCCGACCTCGCCCGCTGCCACAGCGGGTTCAGGTCGAGCAGGAGCCCCGTGAGCAGGAGCGTGGCCAGGGCGCCCCCGACGACGACCGAGATGTTGCCGGGCCAATGGAAAGCGTGCTCCACGGACACCGCGAGGGTGGCGCCGAGGAAGTAGAACACGGCCTTGGCCTGGGCGCCTGCCAGCTTCGTGGCGATCTTCTCCCGGTCGGTGAGCCGGCCGGACCTCGTGATGATGTCGTTCAGCGTGACCAGCAGACCCGTGGTCGACATCTCCATCGCCCACAGCGCGACGATCGCGGCCGGCACCTCGAACAGTCCCAGGTACATGGCGGTCCACCCGGCGGCCGCTCCGAGGAGCATCACCCCGGCGATGGCCAGAGCGGTCAGGACCGGACGCCGGCTCGCCTGCTCGGTGTCCTCGGCGGCCGCATCCGACTCGATCTTGTTCCGGTTGAGGAGGTCGGCGATCCCGAACACCGCCGCCACGACCAGCCCACCGCCGACGAACGCGAACCGGCCGGCGGCGATCTCCCCATCGGACGCGTGCGCGGCCTCGAAGAACGGCCGCCACTCGGCGTCGATGGAACCCATCGTGAACGGGTAGGCCGCGTAGATCGCGGTGACGCTCAGGGCGAACCGGTTCCGCGTGACGACCTGCAGCGGCTCGACCAGCTGCTCGCGGAACGTCGGTGCCGCCGGCCGGTCCCACCGGACGGCGGGGGTCACCAGCCAGGCGAGTCCGGCGACCACGAGCGTGACCGCGGCGATGACCGCCGGCGTGGTGCCGACGGAGGTCCCGACCAGCTGTTCGGCGGTCCACAGCAGCCCAGAGAGGACGGCCACCATGCCGAGCACCGCGAAGCCGACGACGCCGCCCTCGAAGACCACCTTGCGGCCGCTGTCCCGCCGCAGCGTGGTCGTGCGGCCCACCCACGCCTGGAAGATGTCGAGGGCGAAGAAGTTGCCGCTCGTGACGACCCCGGCCAGCACCGCGGCCCCGAAGTAGGCGGGCGCCGAGCCGGGGAAGGCCGCGAACACGGCCAGCACCACCACCATGCCCAGCAGCGACGCCGCCGTCATCGCCCGCGGCGACAGCCGGTACCACAGCCCTCCGAGCAGCGAGTTCCCGGCCATCTGTCCCAACGCGGCCGCCGAGAACAGGCTCAGGAACGCTGCCAACCACGTGACCTCGAGCGCGGTGGCGACCTCCGGGACAGCGGCGAACACCGTCATCACGTACATCGGGGTCAGCAGCAGACCGATGACCACGAACGCCACCGGCACGTACATCCAGCGGTGCAGGGCCGACGTGCCACCACGCCACCGCGCGTTCCACCCGGCCTTCCGGGCGGTGTCGATGTGCCGGTCCAGCGCGGCCAGCCGGTCGACGGCCGCATCGCCCACGACGTCCGTCGTCGCGGCGATGTCCCGAAGGTCCCGTTCCAGGACCCAGCGGGCCGGCAGCTGCTCCACCACCCAGCGGTTCGCCGGGATCCCCCGGATCGCCGCCGCGCGTGTGTCGAGCGCTTCGCGCAGCTCGCCGGCGGTGGCCGGCGGGCCGCGGGCCGAGCCGGCGCCTGCCTGCCGGCCACGCCGGGCGGCGAACCAGCCGGCCACGGCCGTGCCGAGCCGGGCGATCCCCCTGGTGCGGTCCGGGACGTCCGCGTGGTCGGCGCCGAGGATCTGCGCGACACGCTCGGCCGAAAGGCCGGTCTCCTCGGCGATCCTCGCCCTGGGCAGGGCGTCCGCGGCCCTCCGCACCGCGTCGGCGAGCGCGTCCTGCCGCGCCCGCGCCAGCTCCGCCGACGCCCTCGCGACCTGGTCCACCGCGGCCCGCAGCGCCGCCCTCGCCTCGTCCAGCTGCCGGACGAGCTCCGCCACCTGCGCCGCGGGCCCGCCCGAACCCAGGTCCGGTGTCGTCGCAGGCAGCTCCCGGTCGCGGGCGATGGCCGCCACGTCCCGGCTGTCCATCGCCAACGCGTCGGCGACGCGCGCCCCGACCTCCTCCGGCGCCGCCCTCACCACCGCTCGGATGCCACCGACGAGCAGCTCGTACACCGCTCCCTCGGCCTCGACGGACGCCGCAACCGCGTCGCTCAGCCGCGTCGCGGCCGTGTCCGCGAGCGATGAGCCCACCTCCTTGACGGCCGCCCTCAGCTCCCGCAGGCGCAGGCGGGCGGCGCGCCGCGCCGGGGCATCCCGAGTCGGGTCGGCGCCCTCGGGTCCGGCGCCGTCGGGCACCACGTCCTTGACCGGCTGCACCGCGCGCAGCGCGTCGGTGACGTAGTCGATCTCGGCCGGGGTGAGCTGCCGCAGGTCGAGCACCCTGATCCGGGACCGGCGCTGCGCCGCCTGCTCCTCGTACCCGACCCTGGGCAGGAACACCTCGACGGCGGCCGCGACCGTGACGATCCCCTCCGACCGGAGCGCGCGGCGCAGCCGCGGGTCGAGGGACATCCGCCGGAAGATCGACAGTGCCGTCTGCTGCCCGTCGTCGTCGACGTACCTGCGCAGCGCCGCCGTGATCTCGTCGATCTCCCGGTCGGTGAGATCACGGAACTTGGCCACCTCGATCTTCTCGAGCCGCTTCGCCGCCCATTCCGCACGAGCGGGCCCCGGCAGGAACACGGCGAGCGCCGTGGCGAGTTCGCGGATCCCGGCGGCGCGCAAGGCGACGAGCAGGGCCGTCGGGGAGGCCAGGCCGGGGCCCCGGAGCCAGGCGGGTCCGCGCGGCCCCAGCTGCTCGTGCAGCGCCTGCCCGATCGTCGTCAGGCCCGCCACCGCCGTCGCCAGCACAGCCCGCTCGTCGCGGTTGAGCGGACGCCGCACCGTCTCGCCGCCCGGGTCGACGTCCTCGACGAGGATGCGGTCGTACAACGCCCGGTGCGCGCTGATCGCATGCGGCCCGCGGACCGGGTGGTCGAGGACCACCGCCACCACCGACCCGATATCGGCGTAGCCGGCCTCCTTCAGCGCCGTGAGGATCGCCTCCCCGCGCTTCGGCGACAGTTCCACCAGCCTCGCCCGCAGGTCGTCGAGCGGAGCGGTCCGGGCGCGGTGGATCCCCCACGCCGACAGCCACTGGAGGGTCACGGCGACGGTCGCGATCACCGGTAGGACCCACAGCACGGGGTGCACGGCGAGCCCGGCCACGCCGTCGAACCAGGTGGCGAACCCGGAGCCGGGCCCGGCAGCCCATTGCGTCGACTCGACGTACACCCAGATGCCGACCGTGACCGAAAGGCCTCTGGCCGTGTTGACCAGCGTCGCCCCGGCCGCGCCGCCCGTCCAGGCGTTGTGCGTGATCCGCGCCCAGCCCGTGTGCAACATGCCGTAGGTGAGCAGGGCCAGCGCGGGCCAGAACGCGGGCCAGATCGCCAGCCACGCCGCCAGCCCCACCACCGGCACCGCGAGCCAGGCCAGCCCGACCAGGATCCGGCCCTCGTCGATGCGGTCCGCACCCCGCACCGCCCCCAGCCGAGGCGCCATGCGCTTCCAGATCGCCGGCGCGCCACCCAGCCAGGCCGCCAGGCGCGGCACGAAACGCAGGATCATCGAGGCGGCCCCCACCGTGGCCAGCGTGACCACACCACCGGCGGGCGAGCCCGTGTCCAGGAACGCCAGCATCGCGGCGACCGCGCTCAGGTCCAGCTGGTCGACGAGCAACGCGAGCGTCCCCCCACCGATGGCGAAGGTCGGGAGCCCGGTCAGCAGCGTGAGGATCTGGATCGCGGTCAGCCACCGCCACCAGCCGCCACGGGTCCCGAGCGCGGCGTCCCGGCCGTGCCGGAGCAGCGCGACGAGCGCCGCCGCCGACCGCCGCAGCCCGGCAGGCGCACCCGCGATCCCCGAGGCCAGGCCACGGATGCGAGTACCGAGCCCGACCCGCGGTCCGGGCTCGCGGTCCAACCCGCTCGCCAGCACCGCCAGCACCGCGACCATCGCGACGGACATGGGCACGGCCATCGCCAGGAAGCCGCCGCCGACACCGAGCACGAGGAACAGCCCCAGGACCAGGCTGCCCAGCACGAGCTGGCCGAGCTTGTACGAGCTCTGCATCCGCGCGGACCGCAGCGAGCGGGCCAGCGGGTCCGTCTCCGGGAAGTAGGCGTCGAACATCGCCCGCGCCGGGCCGCCCATCACCGCGTGCCACACGCCGAGGGCCACGAAGACCGCCACGAACGGGCCGGCACCCGTGCCGCCGAGCAGACCGGCGCCGAACAGCGCGGCCACGCCGGCCACCGCTGCCGGGGCGACCCACCACATCGACCGGATCGTCCGGTCGCCCAGCTGTGCCAGGAACAGACCTGCCAGCGGCGACGCCGCGGTCAGCCCGGCGGCCATCTCGTCCACGTTCCTGACGCCGAAGTGCTGGCCGATCTTCTCGGTCGCGGTCGGGAGCTGAGACGTCTCCGCGGCGCTCGCGTGCAGGAACCCGAGCATCGAGACCATGTTCCCGCGCACGAACCCGAGATCGATCTGCGTCGTCGCGCGGGCGAGCCGGTCCGGCGCGTAGCCGGCGGCCGTCCCGCGGTTCAGCACCGCGTGCCCGGCCACCTGCCGCCGAGCCTCGAGCTCCTCCAAGGCGGACCCGAGCTCCGCCAGCCGCTCGTCGCGACGCGTCATCGGCCGGCGGGAACGGATCAGACGCTTCCGCTCGGCGGTCAGCTGCTTGCGCTGCCGGACCATCGTGCGGAACTCCGTGAAGAGCTCCCGGTACGCCCGGCCTCGACCCGTCACGGTCGTACCGGCGAGCCGGTCGAATTCGCCGACGGCGGAGCGCAGGAACTCGAACGCCTGGTCGGCGGTCGGTTGCGTGGACTCGAGCGCTGCCTCCGGGTTGCGCAACAGCACCGCAGCGGCTGCTGGTGGCGCCCGCGCCAGGAGTGCACGCAGCAGCCTGCTCGGCGCCCAGTGCCCCTCACGGCTGGTCGACTCCACCAGCAGCGGCTGCGGCCCCTCGGCCAACGCCTCGATCAGCTTCTCGAGCTGGACACGGTCCTGGTTCGCGATCCACTCCGCGACGTCCGCCACCCACCGGCTGCCCGGCTCCTCACGCCGGAGGTCCGCCAGGACGGCGTGCAGCCGGTCCACCGTCATGTGCGGCCCTTCGGCATCGCCGGGGTTGCGGGCTGCGTCGAACCGCCATGCCTCGACGAACGCCCCGAGCAGCAGGAGCTCCCGACCGGGCCGGCCCGCGGGGGTCGTCTCCCACTCCCGGACCCGACCCGCCCACGCCCGCTCGTCCGCGCGGACCCGCCACCCGAACCACGCCCATCGGACCAGCACCAGCACGGGCGCTGCCGGGATCAGCCACCCGGCCAGCAGCGCCGCCCCGACCGGGAGCGGCAGCACCGGTAGCACCAGACCCGCGACGGCCAGGACGACGCCGGTCACGGCCGCCCACCGGGCCGCCCGCACCTGCCGCGGCGAGCCCACCCCGGCGACGGCCCGCGTCACCGCCTGCTGGCCGGCCGCGACCGCCACCAGCGCGACCGGCACCGCCACCACGGGACCGAACGGCCCGGCCAGCACCGCCACCAGCACGCCGGCAACGACGGTCGCCCCCGAAGCGGCCCACCGTCCGCGGGCCGCGACCGACCCACGCAACCCGAGCCGGATCGTCCGGATCCGGTCCGCCTCGTGACGGTCGTGCTCCCGGAGCTCACGGGCGGCCTCGGCCGCGCGCCGCAGTGTCACCGCTGCGGCCCCGTCCGCCGCGCCGAGCGTCTCGAGGAATGCCAGCGCCCGGTCCACCCGCGTCCAGTGCCGCCGTTCGGCCGACATCCACGGCCGGTCCAGCCCCAGCCGGGACACCAGCGCGAACCACCGCCCGGCCGGACCCCGGCCCGTGACCACCCGGTGCAGAGCCCGCTCCGCTGCCTCGCCGGACCGACCCGCCGCCGCGGCAGCGACCGCCGCATCCCGCGCACCCTCGATGGCCTCGACCTGTTCGCGCGCATCCCGCAGGGCGGCGTGGCCCTCCTCCGCGCGGAACCTCTCCGCCGTCGCCGCGATCAGCAGGTCCCACGCCTGGCCGGCCGGGCCGACGACGGCGACACCCAGTTCCGCACCGACGTGGTCGCCGAACGGCTCGGTCACGTTGCCGCGCCCGATCTCTCCCGCCCTGGCCAGCAGCTGCTCCGTGTGGCGCCCGGAAATCCCGAACGCCTTCTCGATGCGGGTGACCAGCGCATCGTCGGAGAGCCGCGCCTCCGGCGCGATCCGCTTGTTGAACAGCAGTACCCACGCCAACCGGCGCAGCATCCGTGGCGAGACCGACTCGACCGCGACGACCTCGGCCGCACGCAGTCTCCGCTGCGCAGCCCGCGCCAGCGCACCCAGCCGTGCCGCACCGTCGACCAGCTCACGCCAGGACGGCGGACCCCGCGACCGCACGTCCGCCGGTGCGTTCGCCGCACCGTCCCGGGCTCCCCCGGGCGTGTGGTTGCCCGCCGCCGCGCCGTCCCGGCCCTCGTCGGGCACCACCCCGGCCGGGCCACCCGGCCCACCGTCGGTGGTGCCGGCACCCGCCGTCGCCCGACCTGCGGGCCCCTGGGTCTGCGCGAGCCGCCGCTCGGCCGAGGCGATGTAGGCCTCGTAACGCGCGACCAGATCGGCGAGCCGCTCGTCGAACGTCCCCGGGGGAGCCGTCGCGTCCGCGGGCACCCCGTACCGGGCCAGGATCTCCTCGACATCGGCCACCGTGATCCCGAACGCCACGGCGACCGCCCGAACCTGCCGCGCCCGCAACGACTCCGCCTGTCCACTGCGCCTCGCGGCACCCACCACACCGACCGGCCGATCACGAACCCACCGCCCCACCAGTACCGACACCACCAGCGCCGCCACCACCAGCGCCCCGACCCCCCCGATCGCGGCGCTCGCCTGCCCGAGCACCTCCCCGACGACCGGGGCCATCCCGCCGACCAGGAGCCCCACCGCCGCCATGGCGGCACCGACGACGGCGACCACGCCGGGCCGGGCGGAACCCTGCTCGGACCGCGATGTGCCGAACAGGTGCCGGAGCGGGCCTGCGCGCACGGCGGACACCGCCCGGTGCCCGGCCGCGGCCGCCCAGAGCGCGGCACGCGCCACGAGGGCGAACGGCAGCGCGTAGATCACCGCCCACATCCACGCCGGGCCGATGGCCAACAGGGATGCGGGCAGGAGGTGCACCACCGACGACCACTGCGCCATGACGTCGAGGAGGCGCTCGGGCCACACCAGCCACCCGAGCGACGAGGGGAGGTGCGCGACCAGCCGGCCCCACATCCCGAGCAGTTCGGCAGTCCACAGAACCAGCACGACGTCCCGCGCGAGGGCCAACGCGGTTCTCGACCGCCCGAGGCGACCCGACGCGGGAGTGGCCGAGCCGAAGTACCAGGGGAGCAGCAACACGCCCAGCCCGGCGGCCAACGCGGGGAGGTACCAGAACGGGTGCCCCGAGCGGTCGGCGAGCACGGCCCGGGTGCCCGTGGTCTCGGCGATCCACCCGCGGTACGGCACCAGGCTCACGCCCAACTCGACGCCCGTGGCGCCGGGATAGCCGGCGGAGATCACACCGACCTGCACCGGGCCGGTCGCGCTCCGGTACACCAGCGGGCCACCGCTGTCGCCGGGCACGCTGTGACCGTCGACGCCGATGGTCCGCAACCCGGCCCCGCCCGAACGTGCCATCGACAACGCCGCACGACGGTGATCGACGTGGTGGGCGGCGCCACGTGAGACGACCCGGGTCTGCGCGACCGTGGTCAGGGTGGAGCCGGCCCGGTCGAGGCTGCCCAACCCGTACTCGTCGAGCATCGCGCCGACCGGGGCTTCGTCCGCCGCGATCCGGGCGTAGGTGCTCCCCTCCGGAGCGTTGCTCGTCAGGTGGAGCAACGCGAGGTCCTCGTCGGGGTGCAGAACGATCCGGTCCACGCGCCGCAGCGCGTGCAGCGTCGGGTCGGACGGGTCACTGGAGATCCACACGCGCGCCTTCTGCGCCTTGTTGTCCTCCTCGACGACGTGCCGGGCGGTCAGCACCCACCGCTCGTCGATCAGCGATCCCGACCCGTGGAAACCCACCCCGTCGACAGCGATCTGCACTCCCCACGCCGACGACGCCACCGGAGCGCCACCTTCGACGGCATGCGCCGCCGCCACCGGCATGCCGACCAGCAGCGACCCCGCCAACCCGATCCCCGCAACCCGCGCCGCGATCCGCCGCAGCACGCCGGCCCGTCCCCACTTCAAGTGGGCGCGCGCCACCATCGGCCGCACCCAGAACCACCCGACGACGACCGCGGCAACAACGAGCCCGGCAACCGCGGCGGGCGGGGTCGACGAGAGATGCGCCCTCAGTTCCTGGCCACCCAGGAGCGCGAGTAGTGGCAGCACCAGCGCCGAACGCACGCCTGTCTGCCCCGGGAACGGGTGGTCGAGGACGGTGTCGACCTGCTCGCGGGTGAGCCCGGTGATCTCGAAGATGATCTGCCGGGAGACGCCCTCGGCATCGGCATGGCGCATCGCAGCGGCCAGCGGCCCATCCCGATACTCGGACGCCTCGTCCGCGGCCATGGCGTGGGCCAACGCCACGCGGGCATCGTCCAGCCGCGCCGCCGCCACCTGGGCTTCCCGCCGCACCTCAGAGCCCTGGGCAAGGGAGGACACGCCCGCCGTTGCGTTGGCCAGAGCGAACATCCGCTCGGCCTCCGCCAGGTTGACCTCCGCCTCGCGGACCTTCCCCGAAGCCTCCCGGAGCCGCTGCGCCAACATCTCGTCCACCTGGCGCACAGCGGCCCGGAGATCAGCCACTGCCCGCGGCTCGGGCTCCTCGCGTTCCGGGCCGCGGAACGGCGCACCGCGGAAGGTCACCGAGTGGACCTCGCCCCGCTCGTCCCTGGTGGTGACGCGGTCGCCATTCACCAGGGGCCGCACCGTCTCGACCTTCTCGCGGTTGACGTAGGTGCTGCCGGCCGACCCGTAGTCGTGCACGGACCAGCGCTGCGAGCCCTTGCTGTAGACGATCCCCGCGACAATGCGATCGGACTGATCAGCACGGCCGAGGTAGAGGTACGGGGGCCCGTGCACAAGATCCCGGACCTCGCCGTCCGCCGCCTCGAGCCGCCCGGCGAAGATCCGGTTCGCGGCGGAGATCCGGCCCGACAGCGTGCCCCCGACCCGGAATGTCACCTCGTACTCCAGCACCGCCGCCCGCAACTCCGCGGGGACGTTCCGACCGATGTAGATCGTGGTCTCGCCGTTGCGAGTGAGCGTGTAGCCGTACACGTCCAGCACGCCGGAGGCATCGAAGTCGATGTCGTACCGCACCGGCACCCGCCCGTGGTGCGGGACGTCGGCGTACTCGGGCTCCCCGCCGGACTCCGGCATGGCCAGGAGGAACTCCTCGACCAGGGCCTGTTCGGCTTCGGCCAGCCCATGCCGGTTGTCCGGCCGGAACGTCAGCGGCCCGTCAAGCGGACCGACGTGGTCGCGCCACCGGCCGTCCAGGCGCCTGGGGGCCCGGGACTTGCGCCCCCGCCACGACGGGAACGCGACCGCCCCCGCGATCACCGCAACGAGCGAGATCCACACCGGCGCGGGCACCGAGAACACCCGCTTCCGCAGGCGATCCGTCCAGCTCAGCGGCTCCAGCACCGCCCGGCTGCCCACGGTCGCCGCGATCCACTCCCGGTAGGCCGCGGCGCTCACCACCTCGTGGATGCTGATGGCGGCTCCACTAGTCACCCCGACCACGACCGGCCCGTCGCCGGACTTGGCGACCGCCGGCCCACCGCTGTCACCCGGACGCACATACCCGTCGATCCCCTGGATGTGCTCCACACGTGAGCCCGGGTACTCGCCGCCTTCGGTCACGTCATGGCGGAAGACCTGACCGACCGCGACCCGCGCGGAGGAGCTCAGCTCGCCGTCGCCGGTCCGCCCCCACCCGTAGGTCTTGACCCCGGCGCTGACCGGCGGGGCACCGGCCGCGATCCGCGGGTAGTCCACCTGCTTCCCGAAGTCGACGGGTTCATCCAGGCCCACCAGCGCGAGGTCGGCCACCGGATGGACGTGCACCTCGGCAGCCCGGCCGTGGCCCGCGACGAACAGATCACCCTCATGGCCCTCCACGACGTGCCGGGCGGTCAGCACCCACCCCGGGGCGATCAGCGTGCCGGAGCCGGAGCCCGACTCGGTCTGAACCTTGACCACCCACAGCGTCGACTGCGCAGCTTCCCCGCCCTCGATCGCCGTGGCCCGCGCTGGCATGCCGAGTACCAGCGTCGAGGCCGCCAGCAGCGCCGCGGCACTCGCAGCGAGTGGCGGACCGCGCTCCCTGATCAGCCGCTCCATCCACCGACCGACCCCAACCGCCGCGCGCACAACGGCTGCACCGTAGTTGTCATCCGTGGCCGGACGGAGGCTCTCCCACCTCCGGTCAGCCGCGGTCGGAGCGGGTTCGGCTGCGGCGGTTGCGGGACTCGCGTCGGTGCTGGAGGCAGCAGTAACGGACGGTCCGCTCGTTTCCTGGGTGGAGGGGGACAGCTTCGGTGCAGCCGGGGAGCGCACAAACGCGTCGCCCCGCGCCGTCGCCGGGCCACTGGGGCTCCTGGAAGAGCGGGTACTGAACGGTCGTTTCCACGACGCACCTCCTGTTGAGAGGGCAAGCGGGACCGTCCCGCCGTGCCCGACTGCGTTCTCGGTCGGCGGGACGCGGCCCGCCGCCGGGGGGCCACGCACCAGCACCACAACCCCGATCCCGACCGCGACCAGCCCCAGCACCACGGCCACGCCGGTCATGACGGCGACGGGCAGACCGCTGACCGCCGGCACCCCCGCGATCCCCTGGCCCCCGATCGACGACGCAACCGCCAACGACGCCAGCGCGCCGAACGAACCGCCGCCCCGCGGTGCGGTGCCCACCACCGTGCGGTCCTGCACCGCCCGCTCGATGCGCTGCCGAAGCCCCTCGCTCCGGAGGCTCGCCGGGTCGAACACCCACGGGGAGAACACGCCGTTCGCGCCCAGCAGGTCGAGGCCGAGATCGACGAACGCCAGGTCCAGCTTCCGCGCCTCCGGATCCTTGATCCCGGAGAGGATCTCCTGGACCGATTCGATCAACCGGTCCGGACCGTCAGCCCTGATCAGCCGATCCCCGAGAACTCGTTCGGCGGCCATCAAGACGATCGCGCTACGGGTGGCGGCCGGCATCAACGACCACTTCGTCTTGTCGAGCCAGGCCGGCATCGCCAGATTCCTGGCCTCCAGCACCGTCCGCAGAACCGCGAAGCTCGGTGCACCCGCCGCACCTGCCTCGGCAGGCAGCTTCGCGGCGTAGTAGGGGAGGCCGTAGCCGGCGGCCGCCAGCGGGAGGAACGCCCACACCCGATTCCAGTCGATCACGCCACCGGTCGCCGCGGCAGCGATCCGGTTCACCTCGGCCGTTGCCAACATCTGACGCAAGCGGTCGGCGTTCATGAACCCGCGCAGCCCCGGCACCCGGGAGATGAACCCGAGCAGCGCCCACGCTCTCCGCAGCCGGGATCCACTCGCGCTCAGCTCCGGGTGCTTGGCCAGGCTCACCGCAGTGTTGGTCACCAGTCGTCGAAGCGCGTCGGGAACGGTTCTTCTGTGTACGAAGGCCTGAACCGCCGCAAACACCACGCCGGCAACCACAGGCCACCACGTCCGAGCGAAGTGCGTGATCCGCTCAACCCGCTCATGGCGCTGCCGGCGCTCGTCCAGCTGCGTTTCCAGGCGCTGCAACTGGCGGCGCAGTTCCTCGGTCTCGCTGCGCACCCCGGCGGAGGACTGCTCGAGCCGGTCCAGCTTGTCCTCCTCGAATCCGAGGAGGACGGCCTGGTCCGAAAGAGCCCCGGCCAAGTCGGTGTCCGGCCCGTGCTTCAGGAGATGAACGCGTGCGAAGGCGTGCTCGCGGTACGCGGGAGTGTCTTCACCGATGGTCGCGAGGACCAGGAGACGGTCCCCGAGACCGTCGGCGTCGCGCCTGATCCGCCAGGTTTCGTCGTCACCGTCGTTGGTGAGGCTGTCTGCCGCCTCACGAACCTCATAGGCCCTGTCCTTCACGGAAAGGATCTCTGCGTAGAAGTCGGCCCAGGCGTCGGCTCTCCGTGCCACCTTCTCCGCGCGAGCGACGAGCCGATCCCGTTCCGCGTCATGGGCCGCCACCCATTCGGCAGCCAACTGCTCCCACTCGTCGGTGACCGCATCCAGCTGCTTCCGAGATTCGGGCAGCGATGCGCGC
Organism: Pseudonocardia sp. MH-G8; assembly: GCF_002262885.1. Lineage (GTDB taxonomy): Bacteria > Actinomycetota > Actinomycetes > Mycobacteriales > Pseudonocardiaceae > Pseudonocardia. Next base: position 268,300 of record NZ_NKYF01000003.1, read on the forward strand.
AACTGCGGCGCCATCGTCGACACTTCGCCGAACCGGGACTCGAGCCGCGCCAGGCGCCTCTTCCCCTCCGCGACGGGCATGTCATCCAGGTTCGAACGCAGCGTCAGCACAGTCGTGTGCAGATCGCGCACGGGCGCCCAGCGCCCGGAGATCCCAGGGATCTTGTCCATGATCTGCCCGGCCCGCTTGTCATCCGTCCCGTGGGAGAACTGCCGCACGGCCTCGTCGATTTCGTGGACGGCATGAAACAGCGGATCGTTCAGGCCCGACTGGACCTCGAGGGCCTCGGTCCGGTCCGCCAGGTCGTCGACCTGGTGCCACAACGCCACCCGGTCCTGCCCGTGCCGGACCGATACGATCTGACCCGCCGCAGCGGCTCCCTGCTCGCCGTACGCCGGGCCCACCCCGAGCACGGTCACGAACAACGTGAAACCGACGAACACCGAAGCCTGAACCGCCCGCCAGACCCCAGCAGGCGGGGCAAGGTTCGCCCAGCCGCGCACCACCGGCCGCATCCACAGCCACCCGGCCGCCACCGCCAGAACAACCACCAGCGGCACCGCATGCGCCATGGCCTGCGCGAAACCAGGTCCGTTGATCGGCGCCCACGCACTGATCGCGAACGGCAGCGCCAGCGAACCGAACCTACCGCCGTGGTCGCCACTCCGGCGGAGCCACGACTTGACGATCTCCAGCGTTCCGCGGAACGGCCGCACCAGGCGAGCCTCGTCGCCATCGGCGAGCAACTCATCGAAGCTCGCCATCATGAACGCGTACTCGTTCGGGAACCGATCGAAGGCCGTGTGCTCGAGGGCTTCGACCGCACGCTTCGCGTCAAAGATGTCCGCCCGGCTCAGCTGAGGATCAGCGAGATGCCACGGAGAGGCCGCGAACGGGCTGTGCCTGAACGTATACGCGTGATCGATGCCAACGAACGTCCAGGACCGTTCCCCAGCCTGAACAATCAGATTGGAGAAGGACCGGTCCACGTTCCCGACCACTCGGTCAAGAAGGATCAGACGCTTACCGGGTTGGGTTTCCAGCGCCCGGGAGAGGATCTCCCCGTAAGACACGTTCAGTTCTGTTGCCGTGCGCCCCGCCAGCTTCGGCATGACGATGACGTTCGCGTTCAGCCTCAGCACGGGAGCCACCGGCGCCCGGATTGCCGAGGCGACGGCGTGCACCAGCACCTCGTAATCGATCTTCGCCGGAGTAGACCACTTGTACACGAATTCCCCGGCACGATCCTTGACGATCAGAACGAAGGAGTCGCGACCTTCGTCAGGAACGGAGACCGAGATGTACTGAGGGTGCCGCTCCTCGATCAGCGACCACATCAGTTCCCAAGGACGCGTAGCGGGTGCGCCGTCGGCGGCAGGTGGGGCTCGCTCCGCGCGCCCGTGCACCATCGGCCGCAACCAGCGCCACCCGGCAGTGGCCGCCACCACCACTGCAGCGAGCGTGACCACCACGACCGCGGGGCTCGGCGAAAGCGCCGCCATCAATCCGTTGCCACCGGTCAGGACCGTGATGGCAGGGATCGCCAGCGCCAGGTGAGAAATGCGGATCTCCGCGCAGGCCGAGCATCCTCGTAGGTGCCGCTTGGCCATCCTGATCTTCCATTCGGTCAAGCTGCCGTGCACCAGTGCCGGGATCATGCTGCGGCACGCCGTGCATTCTTCATCGATCACCTCCGATCCTTGCCGTTCGTCATACGCCTTGCGCAGCTCCTGGAGTGCCCGGTACTTCAACGCCGAGACCGCGCTCGGGCTCCGGCCGAACTCGGCGGCGATCTCGGCCGGCTTCCGGCCCTTCATGATGGTCTCTTCGAGGACCTTCCGGTGGTCCTCGTTCGGCAGGACCTCCAGCGCGGCCTTCGCCCACTGCCCGTCCAGCTCCCGTACGTAGGAGTCGGCTGAGTCCGGCGCCAGATCACCGTGCTTCCACTCCATATCGGTGTCATTGACCAACGACACCTCACGCTGGCGGTACTTGCGCCACACATCGGTGATCTGATTGCGAACCGCGGTGGCCCAGTACGCGCGGACACTGTCGATCCGCATGCCGTCGGGACGGCGCAGCTGCTCGAGGACTCGGACGAACGCCTCGGAGACCACGTCCTCGATATCGGATGCCCGTCCGTGGCTGCGCGCCGCCGCGAGCGCGGAGTCACGGTGGCGAAGGTAGAGCTCGCCGGCGGCCTGCTTCCCGGCTTCCATCTCGGCTTCCGTAGCTTCCGGCCGGGCGGCAGCGTGAATGGCTGAGATCTCGGGCTCGCGCCGGTCGTCCTTGTCCCTCGCACCGACGTACTCGGGCAGGTCCAGGATCGGGGCCTGGTCGCGGCGCATGCCCGCCACCAGGGCTGCCCGCGTGTTCACAGGCGCCTCGGTCAGGACCTGGTCGCCGTCGTAGTAGCGCATCCCGCCCGGGGTCAGCTCCCCGTAGATCAGGTGCGACCGGCCGCGGTGGTCCTTGTCCCACGTCCACACGGCGACCTTCGTGCCGACCTCGCCGTTCGGCAGGTACTCGTCCAGCTCAGTCTTCGACGCCCGCTGGAACGTGCCGTTGCACTTCTCTTCGAGGCGGGTGCGCACCGCGTAGGACTGCTGGTCCTCGGGCTTCGCACGCGGAAGGGCGTTCAGGTCGACCATGGCCTGGTCGGCCGCGTCGAATCGCGCCTCGATCTCGCAGACGCAGTTGTCGTTCTCGGTCAGCGGCGATGGTGGGCCGTGCGCCCTCGCCTCGACCTCGGCCGCCGAGCCCTTCCCCGACGGCTCGGCGGGAGCCTTGTCCGCGACCTCCGCCGGAGCGATCGGGGCCTCGCCGGGGACATCGGACTTCGCGCCACCGGCACCGCCGTCGGTCCCGGAGCCCGCATCCTGCGCTGCCCCGGACAGCACGTTGGTGCCGGACGGTACGGAACCGACGCCCGGCTCGCCCACGGCAATCCAGGTGGGGAACCGGCGCTCTATGGGCTGCAGCGGGTAGCCGAGGTACATGAAGTCCCTGGGGGACCAGGTGTCGCCGCTGCTGTTGCCGGGGCCGGCCGAGCGGCTTTCCGGACCGGCGATGCCCAGGGTCCGCCTGTTCTCCTCGCCCAAGATCCACAGCACGTCATCGAGCGTCATGCGGCCGAACTTCGCTATTTCACCAGGCTGGTAGCCGGCCTCCAACGCAGCCAGCATCACTGCGTTCCGCCACCGGCGCGCGGCCAACCAGTTCGAGACGGCTACGTCCAAATGGTCTTCTTCCCACTGCCGGTATGCGTTTCTCAGCTGGGAGAGCGCAGCTGAGGCGTCCCCCTGTTCAGCCGGCTCGACGTCGGAAACGATCCGTTTGATCTCCTTATGTGAGAGTTCGGTGATCAACGAGATCCGGTAGAATGTCACACCATTCGCGTAGGCCAGCCGAATCTGCGGCGCCAGCGCATCTCCGCGGTCGGACGCCGTGGACCTCAAATCGATGAACCTATACTCGACCTTGGCCGAGGCCGAGGCCACTTCGAAACGGACGGCGCCGCGGTCCATCCCTGACAGGTCGGGAACCTGGTCGCCGTTCGTCGAATCCGGCGACACACCGCCCGCACCGCGGCGCGATCGGGCGTCCGTTCCGGTGCCCGCAGTCGTCGAGACGGCGCCGCCGTTGTTGCCTCCCTCGGGGCCATCCAAGATCGACTGCATCTGCTGGGCAGTGATGCTGGTGATGGTGATGGTGGAGACGATGTCGAAGATGACGTCGCGCGGAACACCCGCAGCATCAGCACGCCGCATCAATCCGGCGAGCCTCTCCTCCTTCGACTCCTGGATTCTGTCCAGTGCCTCGGCTGCCTCACGCTCGGCCTTCTCGGCGGCCTGCACGCCCGGATCGCTGTCCGAGGTCGCCACTGCCCGCGCAGCCTCAGCGTCCTTCCGGGCCCGGTACTCCGCTCTGAGGGCCGCACGGTTCGCCTCGCGCTCCGCCTGCACCCCGGCCTTCAACTCGGCCTCGGCAGCGGCGACGGCACCACCGGCCCCGGTACCCCCCGGCCCGGGACCGACGCCCGACGCGTCCGCGCCCCCACGACCGGACCTGCTTTCGTCATCCGTCACCGGCGAGGCGGGACGTCCCTGACGATGCTCATCCGGGGCCGTCGGTGAGGCAGCTCCGTCGACGCCGGCCGGCGCGGGGTCGGTGAACAGCGCGGCGATGCCCGGGTCGCGAACCTCGGTATCCGCCTCGTCCCTCGCCTGGTCGGCCTTCTCCCCTGTCGCATCCGGCGCGACAGGAGCAGAGCGGCTGCCGGCGCCGTCGTCAGCCTGGCGCACGACCGCGTCCTGGTACGCCGTGCGCAGCGCCTGGTACTGCTCCTCCTCGAAGGCGTTGGCCTCGGCCAGCGCGGTCTTCGCCGCAGCGCGTTCCTCATCGCTCACGGGCGGGCTCGGGGCATCGCTGCGGGCGACGAGCGCCGCGACCTTGTCCTGGTCGAGGCCGGTGATCTCGCCGATCTCGTCGACGGTGAGCCCGCCCTGGTAGGCGGCACGCACGGCCGGAGCCAGGGCCTGCGGCTCGCCCACCTCGGCGTAGTCGCTGAGCAGCCGGGCGAGCGCGTCGTGCTCCTCCTGGGCCCGAGCCTGCCCTTCATCCCCGTCGAGCATCTTCCGCGCTCGATCCTCGGCAGCCGCGGCCGTCTCCCACCTCGCCTCGGCCTCGACGACGGGCGCCTGCGCGGCCTTCGTCGCAGTCCGCAGCCTGCGCGCGGCGGCCGCCCGCTCGTCGTCGGTGGCCGGCCGGGGAGCCCCGTCGCCGGGGAGCGCGCGCAGGACCTGTTCGAGCTGCTCCGGCGACATGCCGGTGATCTGCAGGATCTCCTTCTCGGAGAGACCGGCCAGATGCGCCCACAGCACGTCCGCGGCGAGAGCTGCCCGAACGCCGTCCCGGGCCTCATCCAGCTCCCGCTGCGCAGCCTCCCGCTCCTGCTCGGCCGCGGTGAGGGCATCCGCCGCCCGCCCGGCCGCGACGCGCGCCTCGCCCGCCGCGCCATCCCGAACGATCTCGGCGACCTGCTCGTCGGTGAGGCCGGTGATCTCGACGATCCGGTCGGTGGCGAGCTCGGCGTTGTGCGCCCGCCACACCGGGACCGCCAGCCGCTTCGGCCGCTGCTTCGCGAGCTGCTCCAGGCGCATCTCGGCGACCCGCTCGTCGACGGCAGCGCGCAGGACCTCGCGGTCGGCCAGGTCGACGACGAGCTTCAGGCCGGTGAGCCGCTGCCCGAACGTGCCGGCGGCCGGGCCGAGCTCTGGTGCGTCGGCCGACCCCGGCGTCTGCACGATCATGGCCACGACCGGGAACGGCAGCCCGACCGCGTCGGCCACCTGCCGGATCGCGGCGAGCCGCTCCCGCTCCGAGGCGAACGTGAGCCCGGCGAAGAGCCACCGGATCCCGCGCCTGCGCAGGTCGTCCCGGCGCGCCTTGGCCGCGTCCAGTTTCCCGTCGGCGTCCGTCCGGCGCTCACGCCACGACCGGACCTCGTCATCGAGCGGCTTCACGGCCTGCGTCAACCGGTCCTCGGGGCCGGCCCCGTCTCCCAGGCCCGTCCCGTCGATCAGCGCGGTGATCCGGTCGACGCTCAGGCCGGTGATCTCGGCGATCTCCTCGGCGGTCAACCCGTTGTCCCGCGCCGTCCGGAGCGCCTTCAGCAGCTCGGGCGAGTTCTGCGCCGCGAGCTCTGCGATCTTCTCCTCAGCCATGAGCATCGCCGTGAAGTGCGCGTTCCTGACGGCGTCCACGAGCTTCGTCCGCCGCTGCTCGAACGGCGTGTCCGCGTCGGCAAGCTCCGTGTACCGGTCGTCGGCGGGAATGTCGTCGCCCACGGCGTCGAGCACGGCGATCAGATCCTCGGTCGAGATCCCCAGCTCGGCGGCCAGCCACCGGTACAGCTCCTGCCTGCCCTTCTCGTCCAGGCCCTCCTGCAGCGCCCTGACACCAGCCGCGAACTGCGTCCAGACGGGCTTCGCCCTCTGCGTGGAAAGGTCGTTCCGCAGCAGCTGCGTGGCGACGATCTTCTCGACCTCGTCGACCGTGAGCCCGGTGAGGCCCGCGATCCGCTCCACGGGCATCCCGTCCCGCGCGGCAGCCTCGAAGACTGCCCGCTCCAGCTGCTCTCGAGCAGCCACCGGGTCGTCGCCGCGCCAGGCCTCGTTCTGTTCCTGCAACCAGTCCAGCCGCTCGGCGGACGTTCCGTCCGGAAGCCCGGTCTGCGGGTCCGACAGCGCCTCGCCCGCCACGATGTCCGCCACCGTGTCGAAATCGGTGCCGAGGGCCAGGGCCAGCCGGCCGAGCAGGCCCTCCTCCCACGCGGCCATCTCCTCGATGCCCTGCTCACCTGCCGGGTCGATCCCGCGCGCCTCGAGCTCGACCATCTTGGCGTTCCGGGCGTCGGCGACGGTCTTGCGGACGGCGGCGTCCCGCTCCCCGAACGTCCGTTCGGCCGCCGCCACTCCCGCGGTGCCCTCGTGGAGCCGGAGCCTCGGGCCGGCCACTCCGGTCACGCCGTCGGGCATCACGGCGATCAGCGCCGCCAGCCGGGTGATCGCCACCACGGTGGCCTGGTGCTGGAAGTCGCGTCCCTCCTGCTCCATGGACTCGCCCGCGCCGGCGAGGCTCTGTTGGGCCACGGCCGCCTGCTGCGCGGCGATCTCGGCATCCTGGGCGGCGCCCCACTGCTGGTTCGGATCGCGGTCGACACCCCGGAGGCCGTCGGAGAGCCGCTGCAAGGCGGCCGCCGCGCCGGCATGGTCACCTGCGGCGATCAGCTCCTCGACGTTCGCGATCGCGTCCGGTCCGATGCCGAGCTCGGCGGCGGTGCGGCGGTTCCGGCCGGTGGCCGCCCGCTGGTCGGACTGCGCGGACCCGGGGCCGGCCACGTTGCGGTAGGCAGCGAGGGCCTCGGCGAGCGCGGCCTCCGCGGCCGTGAACTCGGCGGCGGCGCCGACCGCGTTCACGCCGGTCCGGGACGCCCACACCAGGTCGGTCCGGGCGGCGACCGAGCGCCGTGCGGCAGCGTGGACATCGCCTGCTGCGGTACGGATCGCCTGCTGTCGTGGAGTGACCGGGGCGCTCACGTCCGTCGGCAGCGCCGGGTCAGCGGTGCGCGAGACGGACCGCTCGTAGCGGGACCGGATCTTGCCGTTCAGCGCGCGGTCGAGTTGCTTGTTGTGCTTCTTGGTGGCCTTCGTGACGACACGCTCGACTACCTTCTTCGCCACCGCCAACGGCAGTTCGTCCCGGTTCCGGTACTGCTTGAGCCGCCACGTCATGAACCATCCGAGATTCCGCTGCACGACCGGATCCTCGAGCGAGAGCCACAGCTGCGCGGCACCTGGATCGCCGTTCCGTCCGGCGCGCCCGAAGTTCTGGTCGATGCCCCGCTCGGTCTCGAACATGTTCGACACGGTGACCCGCAAGCCGCCCACGTCCCGCACACCTGGCGTGATCTTGATGTCGGTGCCTCGGGCCATCAGGTTGGTGGCCACGGTCACCGTGCCTTCCCGACCCGCGGCCGCCACGACCTCCTCCTCGGACCAGATGCGTTCTTCCAGCGCGTTCAGAACGTTGACCTCGACGTCCTCCCGCAGCATCGCGGCGAACTGCTCGGCCTCCAACGGCGTCGAGAAGTTGATCAGCTCGGCGGAATGCGGGTTGGCCTTCATCCGCTCGGCCACCTCGTCGGCCTGCGCCCGCAGTTTCACCTCATGGCGGATGAACACCCGCACCGGGAGTTTGCGCAGCTGGCGCCGCTGGTTCGTCGGCAGTTCGACGACCGTCTTCTTGTAGTGCGTGCCGAACAGCTCCCACACCGGCAGGGCGGTACCCGTCATGCCCGCACCGTCGTCGTAACGCGCCAGTTGTTCCTTCATCGTGGTCGAGGACTTGGTGTATTGCGGCGCCGAGATCGGCAGCTCGTGCTTGGCCTCGATCGCCTGGTGCAGTCCGCCTTCCCACTTCTGTCCCTCGAGGGACCGGCCCTTGAGCCCGTCGTGGATCTCCACGACCAGGCCGTCCTCGAGCGAACCGTCCGGGCGGCGCACCGCGCCCAGGTCGGTGACGCGCTCGCCGTTGCGCCGCCGGACCACGTAGTCGACACGGAAGACCATCCGGTCTGCGTCCGCGGCGGTCTCCAGATCGCGGACCATCTCGTCGGTGAGCTCGGGCAGGTCCAGGGCATCAGCGATCTTGCGGCGGTTCCCACGGGTGATCGTCGTCCACCCGCCGACGTGATTGCCGATGAGGCCCTTCCGCTGCAGCTCCGGCAGCTTCTCGCGGGCCCAGTTGACCTGATCGGTGAGGGCGTCCGGCAGGGAGCCGGCGATCCGCAGTGCGGTGCGGCCGTCGTCGAGCATCAGCTCGTCGGCCTCGTCGACCAGGTAGAACTTGTGCTTGTCCTGGATCTGCACGCCCAGGTCCTCGTCGTACATCTTCCGGAACGGGTGGTCCTTGGCCTCGCCGATCACGACGTCGCTGCGGTAGACGTTCTTCAGCGTGCCCATGGACTGGCCCCGGCCGCGCACGATCCCGACCGTCAGACCCAGCTCGTCGGCCAGCGGCTTGTAGACCTTGGCCGCGTCGAGGGTTCCCTGGATGTCGCGGGTGTACAGGTGCACCCCGCCACCGCGGTTCTCGAAGGCCTGCTTGAACATCACGACCGCACCGGTGATCGTCTTGCCCTCGCCGGTCTTCATCTGCACGATGCGCCCGCGGCCCAGGAGGATGGCCCCGGCCAGCTGCACGTCGTACAGCTCCATCCCCGCTGTCCGCCGCAAACCCTCGGCGACCAGGGCGAAGTACTCGGCGTCACTCAGCTTCTCGCCGCTCTGCGCCCGGTCCCGCAGCGCGCGGTAGGCCGCGGGGTCCTCCGCAAGAGCGGCCCACGCCGCACGGATGTTGTCGATCTCGGCGAGCACGCCCTTCTCGCGAAGCAGCTGCTGCTTCTCCAGGTCCCACAGCGCGGCGTCGTACTCCTCGACGGCCTTCCGGTACTGCTCCTCGGCCTTTCGAACCTTCTCGTCAGCGGCTTTCCAGTCCTTGTGGGCGGCGGCCTTCCCCTCCTTCGAGGTGGCACCGGCCCGCCGGGCAGCGGCAACGGTCCGTTCTCTCCTGGCCTGGTGAACGGCGTCCTTGGCCTTGTCGCGTGCGCCCAGCTTGTCCTGCTGCTCCTCGCCCAGGTCCTTGATCGGACGCAGTTCGCTCGCCAGCGACCGGGACTCACCCTTGATCGTGCCGCCGGGCCGCTGCACCCACCGCTTGCCGTCCTTGTCGGTGACGATCTCGAAGCGGGCCGTGTCTCCGGCCTCGATCCGATCCATCTCGTCACTGCGCAGGGCCTGGGAGAGCTCCTCCGGGGACATCCCGAGCTCGTCCGCGAGCTGCTCGACCGGCTTGGCCTCGTTCAGTGCCTGGTCGGCGTCGTCGGCGAGCTTGCGCTGCGCGGGCGAGGCCACCGGCTCGTCGGTCCAGTGCAGCGGGTTGCTCCAGCTCACCGTGCCCGTCGGACCGACCACCCGGCGACCCGTGCCGTCGAACCCGACCTCCACGAGGCCCGACCGCTGGTTCGCCAACGCGCGCAGCAACTGCCGCCGCGACACCCCCAACTGCGCGGCCATCTCGTTCAGCCCCACCCGGCTGTTGTCGAGCCGCATGAACGCCTCGGCGGCGTCGACGAGCTCCTGCTCCCGGCCGACCTGCCGTTCCTTGGCCCCACCGGTCCTCTCGCCGGCACGCCGCCCCACGGCAGGTGAACCGTCCACAGCGGGCCGGTGTCCCAGCCGGGACCCCGAGCCGGTGCCGCCATCGGCCAACTCACGCAGCACCGCGTCCCGGATCTCGGCCTCGCTGACCTTCAGCTCCTTGGCCAACTGCGCAACGCTCTTCGCTTCCCCGGCCTTGTGCGCGAGCACGATCCGGGCGGCCAGGTCGCGCTGGGCGGCCGCACCGCGTGCCCGGTCAGCCGCGCGATGCTGCGTGATGTCCAGGTACGAGCGCTCGATCCGGTCGCGCCTGGCCTCGAGCACCGGGTCGGTGACGCCGTGTTCCCGCTCGTAGGCCCGGTTCTGCTGCTCGAGTTCGGCCCACCGCTCGACGGCGTAGGCCTCGACGGCTTCGTCGGTGTCGGTCCGCAGCGAGTGCGGACTGCGACGGGTGAACGGGTCACGGCCACCGGTGCCGGCGAGGTTGCGGTACGCCGTGGGCAGGCCGCCGATTCCGTCGAACACCAAGGACCGGCTGCCTTCCGCCAGCCGTCCGAGCCTGCTCGCCCAGGCTGCGCGTCGCTCGGCGCTCTTCGCCGAACGGTCCGCGCGGCGCACTTCGGCTACTCTGCCGTCACGGCTGACCGTGAAGCGCAGTGGGCCCGGCTTCACACTCGACTTCTGCAGGCTCCGTGCCAGCGGCGCGGCGAGCATGCCGGGCGAGCCCGCAGCCCGGACCGCCAAGCCCGGCACCTTGAACGGCGCCATCGTGATCTGTACCGGGATCTCGGCGACGGTGGCGGCGGTGTCGAATGCATTCGCGCGCCGCAGCGCCCGGTCACGCCGGTCCTGCAGCGCCCGGACCGTGTTCAGGTTCTCCGCGGAGTGCGGCTTGCCCTTCATCGCGGCCAGCCCCTTGGCCGCCAGCGACGCCTGCGCTGTCGCGCTCCGCGCACCGGACCGCAGCCCCATGCCGACCGGCGCGGCGACCGCCGTCAGCGGCAATGAGTCCTCGAACGCCGTGAGCAGCGGGTGCCTGGTGTAGTCGTCCTTCGCGCTGCCGTCACCGAGATACCGGTGGCCGATGTTCGCCAGCGGGGTCCGGATCATGGAACCAGTCAGCGGGTAGACCCGGTTGTAGAAGTCGGTGTCCGACTCGTCCGGCAGCCGCGAATGCGACGAGGCGCCCGGATCGAACATCGTGTATCCCGGGGGCGCCAGCATCGCTCCGACGTCCCGGTGCTCGATCGCCGCGATCTTGTCCTTGCCGTGGTTCTGCGCCTCGATCGGGCCGCCGCCCGCGACGAGGAACGGCAGCGAGACCGAGCCCGCCACCATGGTCACGACATCCCGGAAGGTGTTGTTGCGCTGCTGCTCCCGGCGCAGTGCGGGCATGGTGGCGTCCACGTCGGTGCTGGCGCCGAACTTGCTGATGTGCTTGTCGTAGCGGCGGGTCGCCTCGGCCGGGAGCCAGTGCGCGAGATCGAGGACCTTCCGGGACCCGGACATGAAGTCGTCGTCGTTCTCGCCGACCATCTCCGTGATCTTGGACTTCTCAGCGGCAGGCAGGTCCTCGACAACTCCGGCCAGCCAGTCACTGTTGAACTGCTTCAGGACGGCGTCCCGGCCACCGCCGGGGGTGAACCGCTCCGACCATCCGATCATGCCGTCGACCAGCTGCTTCGCGGTCTGCGGGACAGCGTTCTGCGCGGCGACGTCGTGCCAGGACTTGTCCTTGCCATAGGACCAGGTCGCGGCGGCGAACACGAGTTCGTCCGGGTTCAGGCCCGCCAGCGGGCTGCGCGCGTCGTCGGCGGCCCGGTCGATCCAGCCGCTGTCGAGGGCGCGCTTCGCGCGCATCCCCAGCGCGATGTCGGCCGACCCCGTGGACGGCAGCCGCATGTTGCCGATGCCGACCGGGGTGGTCACGCCGGTACCGGCGTTGCCGGCCACCATCTTCGGCGGCTCGTACAGCGTCCGGTGTTGCGGCATCTCGGCCGCCGCCTCGTAGCCCTGCCCGACGAACCCGGTGAACTCGACGATCGTGGTGAGCGCATCGGCGTACCGCTCGGCCTCCTTGGCCGACGCGTTCGGTCCGAGGCCGGGCAACCTGTCACCAAGGCCGAGAACCGTGTTGTCGCTGCGCTGATTCCGCGCGAGCGCCTTGCGCACCGCCGGGTCTGCGATGTGCTGCGCAAACACCTTGTCCAATGCGCGCAGCCGGCTCCGGGACCGCTGTGTGTCGTCGGCCCCACCCAGCTCGGTCTTCGCGCTCTTCCGCACGAGCGCGGCGTACTCACCGTTCAATGCGGTCTGCCGGGCGTTCAGTTCGTCCGCGTCACCGGGGCCGCCCGCTTTGTAGGACTTGACGTCGGCGGCGAGGTCCTTGCTCTTCTTCAGGAGCTGAGCTTCGAACCGGTCGACCGCTTCGCGGGCCGCCGTGAGATCGTCGAAGTCCACGGCCGCGGCCGCCTGCGCGTCCTTCTCCAGGTCGGTGAGGGCCTTCCCCGCGACCTTGACGGGGTCGCTGTCGAACATCCCGATGCCGTTCGGGTCGATGGCGACCAGGACCTCGCGGGCCATGTCCTCGTCCCCGGCGAACTCCTTCTCGGCGACGCTGTCGACGTTCGGGTCCCCGAACTGGCGGAACGTGTCCGCATCCACCATGGCGTCCGTGCCGCGCTCCACTCGAGCGCGAATCACCGGGTCATCGATCTTGTTGTACTCCGCTGCAATGCGGTACACCTCGCCATGGGTGAGCATGCCGCCCTTGCGCTGCTCGGCGCGCTTCACGACCTTCTCGATCAGAGCCTCGGAGGGGCCGGCGATCTTCGCGCCCTTGCCCGTGCGCCATTCCTCGTACTCCAGACCGTCGAGGCGGCGCCCAACAGCCTTGCCCCGGTCATGCATGCTCTGCGTCAGGCCGAATGCGCTGGTGATCGCCTCGGTGGGCTCGATCCACTCAGCCTCATAGCCCTTGGGATCGGCCTTGCCGAAACCCGACTCGTCGCAGCTGCCGCCGTTGCCTGCCTGGCAGGAGTAGCGGGTGCCGTAGCCGTCCTGCTCCGCGTACATCAGCGCGGTGCGGCCGCCCCGGCCCGAGTTCACGATCCCGTGGCCGTAGGCGTCGTGGCCCGAGGCATCACCCTTGCCGTTGAGGAACACGGTCGCGCTGCCGCCGGTGCCGTCCTTACGGCGCAGCAACTGCACGAACGCGTTCTCCGCACCCGCGTTCGGGTCCGTCGTGACGGTCTGAACGTCCTTCCCGCCGTTGCCTTCCCAGACATCCGAGCCGGTGCAGCTCCCGCCCCGGTGCGCGACACACTCGTTGATCCGGTTGCCGCTTGCCTCGACCACGTGCTCGGCCGCGCAGTCGTCGCAGTCGATCTCGACGCCGCCGGGGGCGTGCACCTCGCCCACACCGTCCAAGCCGATCGAGGCGCCGCTGCTGCCCTTGGCCTTCTTCGTGACGATGTCGACGGCGCCGGAGGCCATCTTGTCGTCGTAGGCACTGTCGGGGATCCCCAGGCCGGCCTTGTTGCCGGAGGGATTGGCCTTACCTTCCCTGTCGTTGTAGCCGCGCTCGGGCACGCGCGGGAACATGGCTTCGAGGGTCTTGTCCTCGGCCCGGCCGGAGATCTCGAAGCCCTCGGCGGTGCGGACGTACCCCAGGCCGTCGTACTTGAGGCGCATGGGGCTGCCCGTACCGTCCCGGCCGACGAACTTGACCTTCGGCGCACTGATCTCGAAGACGTCGCGGCCGAACTTGCTCTTCGGCACGTGGCGGCCCTTGGCGGTGATCAGGCCCGCACCGTTCGGGAGGCCGGTCTTCCAGGTGCCCGGAGTTCCGTCCGCGTCGAGCGCCATGACCGGGGAGCCCTTGCGGTCGGTCAGCGCCGTGAAGTTCGTGACGTCCGGGGCGATGTGCGTGAAGTTGAACGTCGAGGCGGTCGCCCCGTCGGTCTGCGACCCGCGGCCGCGAACCGTGATCACGCCATTGCCCGACGAGCCACGGCTGATCCCCGCGAACGACTCGCTCGATGCCCGATCCGGGCCCTGGCTGTTCGGCGCGACAGCGGGGTTGGAGACCGTGAAGGTCTTCTTGCCGCGGTTCGGCGTGTAGGAGGCCCGCGGGCCGCCCCTCTCACCCTCCGAGCACGCCTTGGTGCACGTCACGACCCCCGACCACGCATTCGGGGTCACGACCTCGACACCGGGCTTGGCATCGGCCGGGACGGGCTCGTTCGCACCCACGAACCGGCTCCGGACCGGTTTGCCCGGGATGCCGTAGTCGTCCTTCGCATCCGGCACCGTCATGCCGGCCCGCGCCCCGGACTCCTCGTCCTTCACCTGGCCAGGCGCGCCGTCCTCGGCCATCTTGATGCCCGGCTTCTTGCTGTCCGGCTTCGAGCCCGTTGCGGACGCGATCTCCTTCAGCTTCGCCAGCACCGACTCCTGCTTGTAGGACAGGCCGATGTTCACGTAGGTCGCGGGCCCGGTCACCACCGACAGCCGCGAGCAGTCGCCGGAGCAGCCGACGTCGTTGCCGCTGCGGTGGACGCCGCAGCCGGTGGAGCTGGTGCAGGTGCCCGACTTGTGCTGGCTCCACTTGCGGAACGGGTCGAACCAGGTCTTGGGCGTGGTCCAGTGTGCGGTGAACTCGATGTGCGCCGTGGCGGTCTTGCTGCAGTGCGCCGGGTTCGAGCAGGACACGTTCGCCTGGGCGTACCCGGGACCGGCCGTGGCCTGCGCGGCCACCCAGCCGCCGCCGGACCCCATCCCGCCGCCTCCGGAGTCGTGCGCGTACGCAGACGCCCACGAACCCGGTGCGGAGGCGTAGTCCGATGCGGTCACCGACCAGGAGTGCGAGCAGGAGGTGCCCGCGCTACCGGTGCACGAGGCGCCGGCCTGCGCGAAGCCGCCGGTGGCCTGCGCGGTGGCGCCGACCGCTACCCAGCCGCTGCCCATCCGCCCGCCGCCGTGGCCGGACGCGCCGGCCGACGCGGCCCCGTTCGCGGCACCCGCCGAGACTCCGGCGCGGTAGTGGTGGTGGCAGTGGGTGCCCGTGCTCCCCTGGCAGGACGCCGCGGCCATCGCCTGGCCCGCGCCGACCGTCGCCTGGGCGGAGACCGCGACCTGGCCGTGGCCGCGTCGACCCCCGCCGTGGCCGCGCGCCGTGGCGTAGGCGGCGCCGCCGGCCGAGCCCGCGGTGGCGCGGGCCCGGTAGGAGTGGCGGCAGTGCGCGCTGCGGGTGCCCGTGCAGGACGCCGCCGCCATCGCCTGGCCGGGCGCGGTATTGGCCGAGGCGCTGGTGGCGCAGTGACCCGCCCGCTGGGAGGCACAGCCACCGAACGCACTCGCGTGCTGGGCGCCCGTATCGCTGTGCGCGCGGCTGACCACGCGGTAGTGACAGGACTTGCCCGCGCACGAAGCGGCGGCCTGTGCGGCGCCGTCGGCGGCACCGACCTGACCCGTCACCCGGCAGGTCCCGGTCGCGCCGGTCCGGCAGCCCGCTGCGGTGCGGGCGCTCGCGCCGCCGTCGCGGGCAAGGCCGTGCAGCCGGGCGCGGCAGCCGTTGCCCTCGCAGTCGGCGCTGACCTGCACCGCGTCCTTCATCGCGTACCCGGCGGTCGCAGTCGCGCACGCAGTGTTGTTGGAGCACTTGGCCGTCGCGCGGGCGATCGCCGGGGCACCCTTGGTGTACGTGTGCGACCAGGCGCGGGTGGCGCAACCGGTGCCCTCGCACGACGCGGTGATCGACGCGCTCGTGGAAGCGGCCTTCTTGGTGGCCGTGCGGGCGGTGTTCACCGTCAGCTGCGCGCTGCAGTTCGTGCAGCGGGTGACGCCGTGCGCGGTGGTGGAGCTGTGCCGCTTCTCCGGGCCTGTGTGCGGGGCGGCGTCGCCGGTGATCGCGGCGCGGCAGCCGGTGCCGGGGCAGGAGACCTGGGCGGTGGTCTCGCCGGTGTTGCTCGTCTTCGCGTCGCCGGACGCGGTGGCCTGGATGGCGGCCTTGCAGCCCTTGGCGCCTGCGGTGCAGGTCGCGGTCTCACGGGCGTGGCCGGGGGCCTGCGCGGTGAGCGTGACCCGGCAGCCGGGGCCTGCACACTCGCCGGAGAAAGAGGAGGTCGACCAGAGCGCCGGGGGGTTCTTCACCGGCTTGGTCGTCTTGCGCTGCTCCTTGATGACGTCGGCCACGACCTGGCCGGTCCCCGCCGCGGAGCTCCCGGTCACCCGGCACGCGCCGGCCGAGCTGACACAGGTGGCGGAGGTCAGGGACTTGGCTGGTGGGCCGCGGGCGCTCCCGGCGCCGTTCCCGTCGGTCGGGGTGTGGCTACCCCAGGCCGCGTGCGTGGCGTGGCCCGAGCAGCGGATGCCCGCAGCGCAGTCAAGGGTGGCGTCGGACATCGCCCAGCTCGACGCGCCCGACACGGTCGGGGCGCCACCGCCGGCCGAGGAACCCGGCGCGGTGGGGGCGAGCGGGGTGGCGCTGTGCGTGCCCGGCTTGGCGGGCTCCTGCGTCGTGCCCTCGGTGACCGTCGCGTTGTCGGTGGAGGCGCCCGTCATGATCGGGGCGATCTCGTTCGCGTTCGGCGCCGTCGCGGAGCCCGAGTTGATGACCGCGGTGCAGGTGCCACCGGAGACCTTCTCACAGCCGCCGACGGCGTAGGAGCCGTGCTCGACCGGTGACACCACGGGCCTGATGGCGCCGGCAGCGGTGCGCACCACGCTGTCACCGCACGCGGCGCCGGCGCAGGTGAGCGTCGCGCCCGCAGCGGACGC
Source organism: Pseudonocardia sp. MH-G8 (assembly GCF_002262885.1). Lineage (GTDB taxonomy): Bacteria > Actinomycetota > Actinomycetes > Mycobacteriales > Pseudonocardiaceae > Pseudonocardia. The sequence continues at coordinate 284,802 of NZ_NKYF01000003.1, forward strand.
CGCGGACGGGCCGTGCCCGAGCCGCGCCGGGTTGACCGAGCCGTCCTTGGCGAGCATCGCGGTCGCCCCCGGACCCGACAGGGCGGTCGACGTCGAGCGCGCCTCGCACTGGGCGGTGCCCGCGCAGGAGGCCTGGTCGGTCGAGGTCACCGGAGCGCCGTTGTTCACGGCGCCGTCGAAGGCCTGCGAGGTGGTGCGGACGTGGCCCGCGCAGGCGGCGCCGCCGGTGCAGCTCAGGTAGCCGTCGGAGGTGGAGACCGTCGAGGCCCCCCGCTGGCCGGCCACCGCGTACTCGTTCGCGGACGAGCCCAGCGAAGTGCTGTGCCCGCCGCAGGTGCCGCTGCCCACCACCGTGCACTCGGCGCTCACCCGCGAACCCCGGTACTCCTTGGAGTAGGTGGCGTTGCGGGCGGCCACCCCGGTGGCGGTCTGGACGGTGCAGCGGACGTCGCCGTTCGCGCACGTGCCCATGGTGTCCCCGGTGGCCTTGACGACCGCGACACCCTTCGTGCCGTAGCTGGCGGCCGTGTTCACGTCGCCGCCACACGTGGCACCGGAGCTCTGCGCGATGCAGCTCGACGTGGCGATCCCGGACTTGACCCGCACATCGCCCTTGGCGGTGCCGCTCGTGGTGCCGCGCAAGGCCGAGAGGCAACCGGCGGTCGCGCAGTCGAGATCGGCGTGCGCGGCCACGTTCGTGGTGAACTTCGGCCGCAGCGCGCCGGTCTTGGTGCGCACGGCCTCACGGTGGAGCGCGACCTCGGACTGCGCGGCACAGGAGCCGCCCGCGACCGAACACTTCTGCGCGGCCGCGGTGGAGCGCACCACCTTCTTGCCGTTCTTGTAGATCGGGGCGGCGTCGGCGGTGCCGGTCGAGCGCACCTCCCCGGTGCCGCGGCAGCCGGCGGTGGCGCAGTCGACGTCGAGCCCGGCGCGCACAGTGGTGTCGTTGGTGGTGGCCGTCGCGGCGCCCTCGCCCACCTCCACCCAGGTGTCGACATCGCAACCGGTGGTGGCGGAGCAGGCGGTGCGCGCGCTCGACGTACCGTGCGCGGCGCTGCGCAGGCCCAGCCGCTCGGCCGCATCGGTGCGCCCGGTGCTGTCGCTCGCGCACCGGCCGTTCCCGATCCCGCACTCCGACTCGGTGCGCTTCGCGGTCGCGGTCGCACGCTGGGTGCACCCGCTCAGATCGCCGGTGCACGCCGCGGACGAGACGAGCTTGCCGCGCTGCGCCCGGGACGAGCAGCCATCGAGATCGCAGGCCGCACCGGCCTTCGACCCGCCCAGGTCCGCGGTGACCCGGAAGCGCTTCGTCAGCCCGTTGATGCCGATCCAGGACTGCTCCGCGGTGTCGCCGTCCGCCGACCGTGCCGCCGCACCGCACGCGACGAACGCACCTCCCGCGGCGCACCCCGCGGTCGCGCCCTCGTCGTCGAGCTCGGTGGGCACGTCGAGATCGCGGTCGCTCGCGTCCAGGAGGTCCGCGGTGTCGTCCGCGACACCGGCGCGCAACGACCTGTACTGCGAGGTGTGGGTCCGGTAGGCACTTCGGGTCAGGGTGCCCGTGCCCACCTTCTTCTTCTCCCGCGCGAGCCGGGTCTCCCATCGGGCCACCTGACCGTGCCCGGCGACGACCTCGTCGACCGCGGCGGCGTCGTCGTCGGCGACGTCCTGCCGGGCGACCGCCGCGGCCTGATCGATGGAGCGGTGCTTCGCGGCGATCTTGCGCAGCTTCGCCTTGCCCGCCTTCGTGGTGGCCTTCTTCTTGGCGGCGGCCACCGCCGCCTCACTCCGCGTGAGCTTTACCTGCGCCGTCAGATACTTCTCGGTGGCATTGTCCGTCTTCGCGGACGGGGTGGTGGTCGGCCGCCGATCACGGTCCGTCCGCTCCGAAATCACGTCGTTCACGACGTTGGTCAGGCGCGCGACCTCATCGGCCTTGATGTCCCGCGCCGCGGCCTTGCGGGCGACCTCGTTGACGATGCCCTTCCGCTTTGCGGCGGGCCGCTTCTTGACAACGTTGGTGATCGCTTCGCGAACAGTCGGGGCCGACGGCTTCTTCTTGCGCGCAGCGGCGGGCTTGACTGCCTTCGCCTTCGCGGGCCTCACTTGGCGCTTTCCCTCGGCCACGGAGTCGTCGTTCTCGCCACGGGCCGCACCGATCGACGCCTTGACCTTCTTCACCGCTTTCGCGACGGCCTTCTTCTTCTCGGCGATCTTCTTCTTCACGCCGGCCTTGCCGGGCTTCTTCGTGTCGGCCTTGCCGGACTTCTTCTTGTCCGCCTTGCCGGACTTCTTCTTGTCCGCCTTGCCGGACTTCTTCTTGTCCGCCTTGCCGGACTTCTTCTTGTCCGCCTTGCCCGACTTCTTCTTGTCCGCCTTGCCCGACTTCTTCTTGTCCGCCTTGCCGGACTTCTTCTTGTCCGCCTTGCCGGACTTCTTCTTGTCGGCCTTGCCCGACTTCTTCTTGTCCTTCTTCTTGTCGCCGGGCTTCTTCTCGGCGCCCGTGCTGGTACCTCCCTTCAGCACGGCACCTTGAGCCGCTGCCGGAACCGCCACCGCTGCCGAAGCGGGCGAGGCGAGAAACGCCGACCCGAACCACAGCACGACGACCGCGCCGACCAACGTCAGCGTCCACCGCACCACCAGCCACGCCTGGTCCCGCACCGACAGCCGCAACCGCACGGAGGCAGCAGCGCACGCGGGGAGGCCGGTGGCCTCTCCCTCGCGAGCGATCTGCCCAGACATGCGATGACTCCAGACGGACGAGACGGAACGTGGACGAACCTGCGGCGAAGCCGGAAAAGCGCAGGGAAGGAAGAACCGTGCACGTCGCGCCTGAGGCAGCGACCCGCATCTGGACGGATCACGTCAACATCCAGAGGTCGTACGCTGGGCCGGAGCTCCCGATGCGCATCGTCAGCATCGTTCGATCGGCCCAGCCCGCCCGGAGGCGGAACGGATCGGACGCTAGCAGATGATCGACGACATCCACCGGGCGATGAGACGCGCGTCACGTCTGACTCCTGTCGACGTCCATACCCGCCATCTCGGCCACGCACCTCGTCGACGACCTGCGAACCCGGACGTGCGCGCGAGCCGAGAAGGAGGCCGAACCCATTGCGAGCGACGAACAACTTCTCCGCGGACGCGCCCGGACGGTTCCTGGAGGAAGGTCATGGAGACCCTGGAGGCCTGAACATCCAGAACGGGCCACGCCGTCGTCTACCATCGACGACCGTCGAAAACCCGCCCATCGAAAGGCCCCGCATTGTCCACCAAGACATACAACGGCCACCGTATGACCTCGCGCGTGGGCGTCGACCCCGAGCGGTTGACGGCCGTCGTCCGCCTGGTGCAGATCAGTGGCGCCGTACTCGGGGCCCTGCTCATCGCCGGATCCTTGGTCCTGGCGTCCGTGAACGGCGGATTCGAATGGACGAGCTTCAACGAGACCCGTCAGGGCCAGACCGCGTTGACCTACCCGGCCCTGGGACTCGTGTTCGGACTGATCTTCCTCATCGGCCCGTTCACCTTGAGACTCGTCATCCGGACGACGGCGGGTGAACAGCTCTACCTCAACGGCACCGAACTGACGATCGTGAGCCCGGGAAACCGCGAGACCAGCGTATTCAACCTGACCCGCGCCCGGGCGCAGGTACGACTGGACGCCCCGACCGGGTCGAACACAGGTCGCGCCGAGGCGAGTGGCAAGGCGGGCGGCAAGGCGGGCGCCGATGTCGGCACGCTCCGGCCGGTGCTGGCGCTGTTCCGGGATTCCGACAACCGTGAGTTCATCATCGAGCTCGCCAACCTGCATACCCGGCAGATGCGTTCGGATCGGGAGATCCTGATTCTCGAAGGCGCCATGCGGTTCGCCGCCGATCCCGCGACTCAGCGGGCGGCGGCCCAGCTGCGTACCGTGGCCCGCTGGACAAGGCTGCCGGTGATCCACGAAACCTGGCCGGACGCGATACCGACGAGTCCGTACGACACGATGTCGGCGCCGACCCCGCGAACCCGGGTCGCCAGCGGCGTTCCGGCACCCGAGATCGAGATCGTGGGACCGAACCCCACCTGAACCGGGTGATCACCGTGAGCTCCTCGCCGGGTACGAGATCCGCGAGGCGTACGAGAACCGGTGCGTGCGTCAGAGGGTGGGTGCGGTGCCGGGTGCCACCGCGCCGTAGCCCGCCTCCCTGAACGCCTCGCCCCACGGGGCCCACGAGGTCGCGTGCGGCCAGAGCCCATGGATGCGATCAGCTCTCGAAGGTTCGTGGTAGGAGATCAACATCCCCACCGGAAAGACCTCGGCCCTGACCGTACTGCTGGTCAGGGCCGAGGTCCGTGCTGTGCGCCCGAAGGGATTCGAACCCCTAACCTTCTGATCCGTAGTCAGATGCTCTATCCGTTGAGCTACGGGCGCGTGCTGTTCAGTTGTACCCCATGCCGTGTGCGACCCGGAAGTCGACCCACGCCAGCGCGGAGGCTCCGGGATTTGAACCCGGGATGGGGGGTGACCCCAAACCGCATTAGCAGTGCGGCGCCATAGACCAGACTAGGCGAAGCCTCCCGGGGCCTCTCGGCCTCCAGCACGCTCCAGAGTACATGGGCTCGTCCAGCCGCTTCACGACCCCCCGGCTGCGAGCGCGAGGAACGGTCCGAGCGCGTCCGGGTTCTGCAGGGCGCCGCGGCTCACGGCCCGGTCGGCGGCCACCCCGGCCAGGATCTTCTTGACCGGGACCTCGCACTTCTTGCCGTTCAGCGTGCGGGGCACCGCCTCGACCACGACGAAGCGGTCGGGGACGTGCCGGGGCGACAGCTCGGTCCGCAGCGCGCGGCGCAGCCCCGGCTCGACGTCCTCGAGGGCGACGCCGTCGGCGAGCACGACGAAGCACAGGAGGGCTCCCTCGTCCTGCGCGCCGAGCTCGGTGGTGTCGATCACAAGCGAGTCCAGTACCTGGTCGAAACCCTCGACGACGGCGTAGAAGTCGGCGGTGCCCATGCGGACGCCGCCGCGGTTGAGGGTGGAGTCGCTGCGCCCGTAGATGACGAACGAGCCGCGCGACGTGCGCCGTACCCAGTCACCGTGGCGCCAGACACCGGGGAACTCGTCGAAGTACGCCTCGCGCAGCCGCACGCCGTCCGGATCGTTCCAGAACTCCACGGGCATCGACGGCATCGGCTGCGTGATGACGAGCTCGCCGACCTCGCCGACGAGCTCCTCACCCTTCTCGTCGTAGGCGGTCACGGCGGCGCCGAGGGAGGCGCAGCTGATCTCACCGAGCCACACCGGCACCGTCGGGGAGGAGCCGACGAAGGCGGCGCACACGTCCGTGCCGCCCGAGACCGAGCAGATCTGCACATGCTCGCCCACCGCCTCACCGATCCAGCGGAAACCCTCCACCGAAAGCGGGGAGCCGGTGGAGCCGAGCGCGCGCAGCGTCCCCAGGTCGCACTCGTCGCGCGGGCGCAGGCCGGCCTTGAGGCTCGCCTGCACGAACGGCGCGGACGTCCCGAAGTAGGTCACCCGGTGCCGCTCGGCGAGCCGCCACAGCGCACCCAGGTCCGGGTGGCCCGGGTTGCCGTCGTAGAGCACCACCGTCGATCCGACGAGAAGGCCGCCGATCAGGAGGTTCCACATCATCCAGCCGGTGGTGGTGAACCAGAAGAACCGCTCGCCCGGCCCCAGCTCCATCTGCAGCCGCAGCGACTTCACGTGCTCCAGCACGATGCCGCCGTGGCCGTGCACGATGCCCTTGGGCAGCCCGGTCGTGCCCGACGAGTAGAGCACCCACAGCGGGTGGTCGAACGGCACCGGCTCGAACGCGAGCTCGCCGGGCGTGCCCGTGAACTCGCTCCACGGCACGGTGCCGTCGAGGGTCGCCTCCTCGTCGAGGTAGCCCACGAGCACGGTGGCCGCCAGCGTGGGCAGCTGGGAGCGCAGCGTGTCGACGGTCCCGCGGACGTCGTAGCCCTTCCCGCCGTAGACGTAGCCGTCCACCGCGAGCAGGACGGTCGGCTCGATCTGGGCGAACCGGTCGTGGACGGCGCGCGCTCCGAAGTCCGGCGAGCACGATGACCAGACCGCGCCGAGGCTCGCGGCAGCGAGGAACACGACGAGCGTCTCGACGCAGTTCGGCGCCAGCGCGACGACGCGGTCCCCACGCCCGACCCCGGCGCGGACGAGCCCGGCCCGCGCCCGGCCGACGAGATCGCGCAGCTCACCGCGCGTCACCTCGCGCTCGAGCCCGTCCTCCCGGGCGAACACGAGTGCGACGTCGGTGTCTGCGCCGTTGCTCAGCGCCTGCTCGGCGTAGTTCAGCGTGGCGCCGGGGAACCACTCGGTGCCCGGCATCTCGGCGCGGCCGAGCACCGCGGTCGGCGCGTCGTGGAACCGGACGCCGAGGAACTCGGCCACCGCGGACCAGAAACCTGCGAGGTCGGTGACCGACCACTCGTGCAGCGCGGCGTAGTCGGGCACGTCCACACCGCGGTGCTCGCGCACCCACTCGGTGAACTCGGCCAGCGGGCCGCGGTGCCCGGACTCAGGGGCCCACAGGACGTCGGGGGTCTCGGCACCGGTCATACGGGCAGCATGCAATCCCGGGCGGCCGCGCGCCAGAGCCCTTCCTCACAGTCAGCGCAGGTGGGAGTCGAACCAGTTCAGGGTGCGCTGCCAGGCGTCGGCAGCGATCTCGGGGTCGTCGTCGAACCGGTGGCCGCGGCGCGGGTAGACCACGACGTCCGTGGCCATCTGCGACGAGGCCGCGGCGTCGCGGAGGCGGGCGATCTCGGGATCGGGCTCGCCACCGGCCTCGCCCCCGTAGATGCCCAGCCACGGGCAGGTGAGCCCGGGTGCCGCGTCGACCAGCGCGGGCAGGCCGGGAGCGGGCGCCGCGGACACGGCCTCGTCCGCCACGGTGATGGCGGCACCGAGGGTGCGTTTGGCCGCCACGAGCAGCGCGACCGCGCCACCGAGGTCGAACCCGACCACGCCCATCCGATCCGCCGTCACGCCGTGGTCGGCGAGCCAGCCGAACGCGGTGTCGGTGTCGGCCATGACCTGCTCGCCCTCGAGCCGGTCGACCTGTTGCTGGACCTCCTCGTCAGCACCGTCGAGCTCGTCGGCGCCGTCGCGGTGGTAGAGATGAGGTGCCACGGCCAGCCAGCCGTCCCCGGCGAGACCCTGCACGAGGTTCCGCACGGCGTCGGTGACGCCTCGCGCCTCGTGCAGCACGACGATCCCCCCGCGGATCGCGCTGACCGGCTCTGCGACGGTGAGCCGCAACACGCTGCCGTCGAGCAGCGGAACGGTCTCGGTGCGGATGTCGGTCATGGTTCCAGGGTGTCACGGCAGGGTGACATGGGAAGCCCCGGGCACGGATACGGTGACGCGCATGACGCTGATCCGCCCCGACCTCGACACGCTGCCGGCGTACGTGCCCGGGAAGGCGATCCCGGGCGCGATCAAGCTGGCCAGCAACGAGGTCGCGCTGCCGCCGACGCCTCCCGTGCTGGCCGCGATCGCCGAGGCCGCGGCGGCCGGCAACCGCTACCCGGACCTGGCGGTGACCAGCCTCACGTCCCGGCTCGCGGACGTGCTCGGCGTGGCGCCCGAGCGGATCGCGGTGGGGTGCGGCTCGGTGAGCCTGTGCCAGCAACTGGTGCAGGCCACCTGCCACGAGCCCCAGGACGAGGTCCTGTTCGCCTGGCGCTCGTTCGAGGCCTACCCGATCGTCACCCAGATCGGCGGAGCCACGATCCGCACCGTGCCCCTCGACCCCGAATTCCGGCACGACATCGACGCGATGGCGGCCGCCGTCGGGCCGCGGACCCGGCTGGTGTTCGTCTGCAGCCCCAACAACCCGACCGGCACCGCCGTCAGCCGCGAGGAGCTGGAGCGCCTGCTCGCCGCCGTCGGCCCGGACGTCCTGGTGGCGCTCGACGAGGCCTACCACGAGTACGTCACCGATCCGGACGTCGTGGACGGCACCGACCTCCTCGACGCGCACCCCAACCTGGTGGTGCTGCGCACGTTCTCGAAGGCCTTCCGGCTGGCGGCCCTGCGCGTGGGCTATGCGATCGGCACGGCCGAGGTGGCCACGGCGCTGCGCAAGGTCAGCTCGCCGTTCAGCGTGAGCTCGGTGGCGCAGGCGGGCGCGATCGCCGCGCTGGACGACGCCGAGGCGCTGCTCGGCGGCTGCGCGGGCGTCGTCACCGAGCGCGCGCGCGTGCGCGAGGCCCTGCTCGACGCCGGCTACACCGTCCCGCCCACCCAGGCGAACTTCGTGTGGCTCGCCCTCGGCGAGCGGACGGCGCCGTTCGCCGCGCACTGCCTGGAGCACAAGGTGGTCGTGCGGCCGTTCCACCCCGACGGCGTGCGCGTCACGATCTCGACGCCGGAGGAGAACGACGCGTTCCTGGCGGCCGCACGCGGGTTCCGGGCGTAGGCGGGGCAGGGCGACGACCCGGCCCCGCGCGTTCCGGGGCCGGGTCGCTCGCCCGGTGGGTCAGCGGGTGACGCCGCGCCTGCCGTAGATCCCCGCGACGATCGACACACCGATCGCCGCCACGACGACCTGCATGACCAGCTCGATCCAGTCGATGCCCCCCGTGTCGGCGACACCGAAGAAGCCGGCGATCCAGGTGCCGATGAAGGCAGCCACGATGCCGACCAGGATGGTCAGCCAGATGGGGATGTTCTGCTTCCCCGGCACCACGAGGCGGCCGAGGAAGCCGATGATCGCACCGATGATGATGGCGGTGATGATCCCGGTAACAGTCATTCGAGCTCCCGACGCTAGTCCGGGCCGCACCCCTCGCGGCTCGTGTACGCATTGGGTAGCACGGAGTGACGAGGCGCGCAGGACGCAGCGCGATATCACACCCGAAGCGTTATCGCCCGATCGGGTGGCCGAGAGCACGTCGACCTGCGTTCAGTCCTCGAGGACGTACCCCTCACCGCGGACGGTGCGGATGCGCTCCGCACCGATCTTGCGCCGCAGGTAGGAGATGTAGACCTGCACGAGGTTCGGCGAGGCGGGATCCGACCACACCTCGCGCGACAACCGGTCCGGGGCGACGACATCGCCGGGCGTGGCCATGAGCGCCATCAGCAGCGCGTACTCGGTGGGCGAGAGGGCGACGGGCTGCCCGTCGACCGTGACGTCGCCGAACTCGGTGTCGACGACCAGCTCGCCGTGGCGCAGCACGGTGTTCTCGAGCACGGGCCCGAGCCGGAGACGCAGCCGGATCCGGGCGGCGAGCTCGTCGACGGCGAACGGGCGCACCAGGAAGTCGTCCCGGTCGCCGCGGAGCTGACCGAGCAGCGCCAGCCTGCGCTCGCGCGGGGTGACGGCGATGACCGGCACGGTGGGCGCTTCGGACTGCACCGCCGCCAGCACGGCCGCCTGGTCCGGACCCGGCAGGTCGACGTCGATCACGATGAGCGCCGGGTCGCGCGTACGCACGGCGTCGAGCACGCCGATGCCGTCGCTGACGAGGCTCACCGACACGCCTTCGGAACGAAGGCTGCGCAGCACGGAAGCTGACGCCGCAGTCGGGGGCAACGCCAGCAGGACATGGTCGTTCGGGGGCACGGGCACGCGCGCCGACGCAGCGGTCGACGTGTACGAGGACGCACCCCCCGGGGGAGCAGCGGGGAGCATCGCGGCCCACCTTCCCGCAGACGCACCCGCCATAACAATCGGCTAACGGAGCGACATTGCCCCGGCGAGCACCACCCCGACGCAGGAGCTGAGAGCCTTCTTACGCCGAACGGAGTACGTATCGCGCTGAAACACGCCGATCGGGTGCGTTCCGGCGCGCCGAGGCGACCCCTGGGCGCGCACGAGCAACCTCGACTCTCAGGTTTCCGAACACGACGCGTCACCGTCCCTATCGTTCGGCCCCATGCGAAGGAGAACCTCCGCTGCAGGCGGCCGCCCGGAAAGCTCGACCGACCTGATCGAGCGGGTCACCGCCGAGCGCGACGGCGTCGCCGTGAGCGCCAGCGGCCGACACCGGGTGCCGGCGGGCGACACCGACGCGGTGGTCACCAGGGAACCGCTCCCCAGCACCAACCCTCCCACCCGCCGGCTCGCACCGCTGGCTGCAGGCGCCGTGGTGATGCTCGTGGCCACGACGGTCGCGAGCCTCACGCAGTCGAGCGAGGACACGCCGCTCGCCGCGCAGGAGCTGAGCAGCGTGACCGCCCCGGCCACCGTCGCGGCACCCCCGAGCACGGCGGCTCCGACGACCGAGCCCGAGGCCGCGCCGGCCACGGAGCCCGCTCCCCAGGCCGCCGCGGCGACCTCCGACGACGAGCCGGAGAAGTCCGAGAAGTCGGGCAGCTCCGAGAAGTCCGGCAGCTCCGGGAAGTCGGGCAAGGCCGAGAACGGCGGCGGCGAGAAGGCCGCCGCCCCGCGCAGCGCCGGCAGCGGTGGTGAGGGCACGCAGGCCGCCTCCGCGCACGGCTGGAGCCAGGTCGGCGGCGACGAGTTCAACGGCGGCAAGAGCACGCAGTGGACCGTGTACGAGGGCGAGGGACACGCCGGCAACGGCCGCCGCACCGAGGAGGCGATCGGCGTCGAGAACGGCATGCTGGTCATCCGGGGCGACGGCGAGGGCAACACCGGCGGCATGTCCTGGAAGGAGGACCAGCGCTTCGGCCGCTGGGAGATGCGCGCCCGGTTCCCCAAGGGCGACGACCAGTACCACCCTGTGCTGCTCCTCTGGCCCGACGAGGGCAGCTCGGGCGACGGCGAGACCGACTTCGCCGAGACCACCAGCGCCTCGGAGAAGGTCTCCTTCTTCCTGCACTACGGCGACGAGCAGGAGTACGCGCACAAGACCCTCGACATCTCGGAGTGGCACAACTACGCCGTCGAGTGGGTGGACGGGCGCATGACCGGCTACATCGACGGCGAGAAGTGGTTCGAGAGCACCGACGAGGGGACGCTGCCTCCCGGCAAGCTGCACCCGACGATCCAGCTCGACTACTTCCCCGAGGACGGGTCCCCCGAGCCGACCGAGATGCACGTCGACTACATGCGGATCTACGAGTAGCACTTCGGCACCTCGATGCCCCCGGGCTCTGCACGATGCCCGCACGCCCCGTCCCGCCCGGCGCTCCCCACCGGGCGGGACGGGTGCGTTCAGGGGGTCAGCAGCAGCCGCGCGAGCCGGGTGTCCGACTCGTGCAGGGCCTCCCGGTCGAACGTCGAGGTGGAGGCCAGCAGCTCGTCGGCGCCCGTGCGGGCGCGCAGGTCCTCGAACTCGGCGCGGACGGTCGCGGCGTCGCCGTGCAGCGTGCGACCCACGGCGTCGGCCACGAGGTCGGCCTGCCGCGCCGACATCGGCCGCTCCGGGTCGACCGGCTCGAGCGCGGGGAACAGGCCCGTGGTGCGGGCCGCGGCGAGCGCCCAGGCCTCCGGGAGCGCGAGTTCACGCGCGGCGGCGTCCGAGTCGGCGACCAGCACGTCCAGCGACACGATCACGTAGGGCCGAGCGCCCGCGGCCGTGGCGCGGGCGCGGTAGTCGTCGAGGGCGGCGCCGACGTCCTCGCTGTCCAGGACCGGCCCGCCGAGCACGACCGGCAGACCGGCGTCGCCCGCGACCGCGAGGCCGCGGCCGGTGGCCAGCACGAACACCGGGACCGGGCGCTCGAGCCGGGGCCGCGCCGTGACGGGTGCGCGGCCCTTGAGGTAGGCGCGCAGCTCGTCCAGGTCGTCGGCGAACGTGTCGGGAGCGTCCGCGTCCCGGCGCAGCGCCCGGCGCACGGGCCCGGTGAAGCCGAGCGAGCGCCCGACGCCCAGGTCGATCCGCCCGGGGAAGAGCGCCTCCAGCATGGCGAACTGCTCGGCCACTACGAGGGGCTGGTGGTTGGGCAGCATCACACCGCCGGAGCCGACGCGGATCCGCGCGGTGCGCGAGGCGATCGCCGCCATCAGGACGGGCGGGCTGCCGCTCGCGATGCCGGGTACGGCGTGGTGCTCGGCCACCCAGAACCGGTGGAACCCGAGCCGCTCGGCCTGCTCCGCCCGCTCCACGGTGTTCCGGAGGGCGGCGGTGTCGGGCTCGCCGGCACGGGTGCGCGAGCGATCCAACAGCGAGAGCCTGACGTTCGGTGACATCACCTGGCAGAACACGTCCCGCCGGGCCGCCATTCCACCGCGACACCCGCACACCCAGACCCCGACTCGCGGGGGCCCCGCGAGTCGGGGCCCTCCCCGCGCGAGTCGGGGCACCAGCCCCGCGAGTCGCGGTGCGCGTGTGTGGGTGTCGCTGTGGGTGGGTCAGCCGTGGAGGCGCTTGGTGTGCGGGCGCGCACCGCGGGACCCGTTGGCGGTGTCGCCGCGCGGGCCGACGTGCGTGGGCTCGGCCTTCTTCGCCTTCGCGCGCCGCTCGGCGCGGTTCAGCGGGGCGGCGGGCTCGGCCGCCTCGGGACCGGGCTCCGGATCGGCGGCCACGGCGGGCTCCGGCTGCTCCGGAGCGGGTGTGGCGGGCTGGGACGTGGTGGGCTGGGACACGGAGAACCTCCGAGGTGGTGGTGACAGGGGCCGGCAGAGCTCAGAGGATCACCGGGGCAGCCTAGTGCCCCCCACCGGAAGCCCACCGAACAATTCGGCAGCCCAGCTCCACCGTGCGTCCACCGTGCGTCCACCGACTGCGGTGGCCGAGCGTCCGGTTCTCCGGTGCGGCCGACGGGGGCCGGGCCTCAGCGCTCGGGGCGCGGGTAGCGGATCAGCAGGCCGGCGAGGACGTCCGACTCCCCCAGCGCGGCGTACCCGTGCGGGACGTCGGCGGCCCACTCCACGTGGTCACCGGGGCCGGCGCGCTGCGGGGCGTCCACCGGGCCCGTCTCGAGGACCCCCGCGAACACCGTGGCGTGCTCGGTGACGCCGGCGTGGTGGGCGGGCGAGCGCTGGGCGAGGCCGGCCGGGATGCGCATCCGGTAGAGCTCGTAGGTGACCGGGCCGTCGTCGAACACGCGCAGCAGCCGCATCTCGACCGCGGCACCGTGGAGGGCGCCGGGCGGTGGTCCGAGCAGGGCGGTCAGCGGCAGGTCGAGGGCCGCGGCGACGGCGTGCAGGGTGTCGAGGGTGGGGTTGCGGACGCCCGCTTCCAGCCCGGAGAGCGTGGCTTTGCCCACGGACGCGCGGCGGGCGAGCTCGGACAGCGACAGCCCGCGCCGTTCCCGGAACTCGCGGACACGGCCACCGACCTCGGCCGCGCCCTCGGTCAGGGCGGGCCGCCCACCGCCCTCACTCGCCGCTACCACGTCGGCTATCGTCGCATCGTTCCGTAAACGGAACGAGAGGAGTGGACGTGCGGCTGCAACCCGTGCTGGCCGGCGTCGTGGCTGCGCTCGTCGGCTTCGCGAGCTCCTTCGCCGTGGTGCTCGCCGGCCTACGGGCCGCCGGGGCGGACGACCGGCAGGCGGCGTCGGGCCTACTGGTGCTGTGCCTGACCACCGGGCTCGTCGCGCTCGTACTGGGGCTGCGCCACCGGATCCCGATCAGCATCGCCTGGTCGACGCCGGGGGCGGCCCTGCTGCTGTCGACGGGGCCGCCGTCCGGCGGGTTCCCCGCAGCGGTCGGCGCTTTCGCGGTCTGCGGCCTGCTCGTCGTGGTCGCCGGGCTGGTGCCCACCGTCGGGCGGCTGATCGGGCTCATCCCCGTGCCGATCGCGGCCGCGATGCTCGCCGGCGTGCTGCTCGAGCTGTGCCTCGCCCCCGTGCGGGCGCTCGCGGAGGTGCCGCTGCTCGCCGGCCCCGCGATCGTGGTGTGGGCCCTCGTCGGCCGGTTCGCGCGGGCCTGGGCGGTGCCGGCCGCGCTGGCCGTGGCGGCGATCGCGATCGCGCTGACCGGGCCGGGTCTCGCCGGCGTGGCGATCGCACCGGAGCTCGTGTGGACCACGCCCGCGTTCGACCCTGCGACCGTCGTGGGCGTCGGGCTCCCGCTCTTCCTCGTCACCATGGCCGCGCAGAACGTGCCGGGCGCGGCCGTGCTGGCCCAGTACGGCTACCGCGTGCCGATGCGTCCCGCCCTCACCGCCACCGGGCTGGCGACGATCGCGTGCGCACCCTTCGGCGGGCACGCGGTGAACCTCGCGGCCATCAGCGCCGCGCTCGCCGCGGGCCCCGACGCGCACCCCGATCCCCAGCGCCGGTGGATCGCGTCGGTGACGGCCGGACTGGGCCTGGCCGTACTCGGGCTGGGCGCCGGGCTCGCGACGGCACTGCTCGTGCTGTCCCCGCCGGTGCTGATCGAGGGAGTCGCCGGGCTCGCCCTGCTCGGCGCGCTGGGCGGGGCGCTGTCGTCCGCCGTCGCCGAATCAGACGGGCGGGAGGCCGCAGCGGTCACGTTCGTGGTGACGGCCGCGGGCGTCGGGTTCCTGGGCATCGGCGCGGCGTTCTGGGGACTGGTTGCCGGTGCGGCGATGACGCTGCTGAATCGGCGGCGCAGTCGCGCGCAGGTCCCGGCAGCCCGGTAGGCGGTGGCCAGGAACGTCGACCGACTGAACGCAAACCCTCAGCTCGCGCCCGCGAACTGCGCGTCGACCGGCGCGCCCGTGAGCCGGTTCGCGAGGGTCGACATCGTGTAGGCGCCGATGCCGAGCACCACCTCCAGGGCGTTGCGCAGGGTGTAGTCGTGGGCGAGGAGGGCGCGCACCGCGTCGTCGGGGACGTCACCGGCGGTGGCGAGCACGTCCAGGACGAACCGGCGAAGCCCCTCCAACCGGACGTCGGCGAGCGGTGCACCGGCCTGCAGCGCGGCGATCAGCTCCTCGTCGGCGTCCAGGCGACGCAGGGTGCCGATGTGCATCGCGACGCAGAGGTGGCAGCCGTTGCGGGTGGCCATCGTCATGACCACGACCTCGCGGCACACGGGGTCGAGCGTCGTGGCCTCGAACAGGGCGCTGGCCCGCAGGAAGCCGTCGAGCAGCTCGGGCGACTCGGCCAGGCGCGCCACCGCGCCCGGCAGGAAGCCGAAGCGGCGCTCGACGCCCTCGACGGTGCGGCGGGCAGCCGCGGGCGCGGTCTCGGCGGTGTGGACGGGGAACAGGTCGGACACCCGGATCTCCTAGTATCGACAACGTGGTTGACGAAACAGTAAACCGGGTTGTCGAGTTTGTCGATGGCTGAGCACGACGAGCCGGGCTGGGTGCTCCCGCTGCTGCTCTTCGGCGGCTTCCGGACGCTGATCGACCGACTGCACGCCGAACTCGCCCACCAGGGCCACTCCGACATGCGGCCCGCGCACGGATTCGCCATGCAGGCCATCGGCGTCGAGGGCACCACGGCCAGCGAGGTGGGCCGCAGGCTCGGGGTGTCCAAGCAGGCGGCGGGCAAGACGATCGACCGGCTCGTCGACCTCGGCTACGCCGCGCGCACCGCCGACGCCGCCGACGCGCGGCGCAAGCTGGTGCGGCTCACCCCGCGCGGGATCGACGCCCTGGCCCGTTCGGCGGCGGTGTTCGAGCAGCTCCGCGCGGAGTGGACGCGGGAGCTGGGCGTCGAGCGGGTGCGGGCTCTGGAGGCCGACCTGCGCAGGGTGGTGCCGGCGGAGGCGTTCCGCCTCGACGCGGCCAGCTGGCTCGGCCCGTGAGCCTGCGCCCCCGTTGCAGTAGAGCCACTTTCACGCAACCAGATGGCATGGAAGTGGCTTTGCTGCAATCCGGCCGGGCTTTCAGCCCGTCAGGCCTCGGCGGGTCAGGAGCGGCGCCAGTTCCGGGTCGCGGCCTCGGAAGGCTCGGTAGGCCTCCATCGGGTCGACCGCCCCGCCGCGGGAGAGCAGCTCGCGGCGGAACGCCTCTCCGTTCTCGCGGCGCAGGCCGCCGTTCTCGGTGAACCACTCCACCGTGTCGGCGTCGAGCACCTCGCTCCAGATGTAGGAGTAGTAGGCCGCGCTGTAGCCGCCGCCGAAGACGTGGTTGAAGTACGTGGTGCGGTAGCGCGGGGGCGCGGTCGGCTCGACGACCCCCGCTGCGGCGAGCGCGTCGGCCTCGAACCGTTCCACGTCGTCGATCTCGACGTCCGGGGTGAGGCGGTGCCACGCCTGGTCGAGCAGCGCCGCGGCGAGGTACTCGGTGGTGGCGAACCCCTCGCCGAAGCGGCGGGCCCGGGCGAGGCGTTCCACGACCTCGGCCGCCAGCGGCTCGCCGGTCTCGTGGTGGCGCGCGTAGTGGGCGAGGACCTGCGGGTCCTCCAGCCACATCTCGTTGACCTGCGACGGGTACTCGACGAAGTCGCGGGGCACCGACGTGCCGGAGAACGTCGGGTACCGAACGTCGGAGAACAGCCCGTGCAGGGCGTGCCCGAACTCGTGGAACAGGGTGCGCACGTTGTCGACGGTGAGCAGCGTGGGCTCGCCGTCGGCGGGCTTGGCGATGTTGAGGGTGTTGAGCACGACGGGCCTGCTGCCCAGCAGGTGCGACTGGGCGACGAACGAGTTCATCCACGCGCCGCCGCGCTTGGAGTCGCGGGCGTAGAGGTCGGCGACGAACAGGCCGAGCTGCCCGTTCTCGTCGAAGACGTCGAACACGCGCACGTCGGGGTGGTGGACGGGCAGGTCGTGGCGTTCGGTGACGCGCAGCCCGTAGAGCCGGCCCGCAGCGTGGAAGACGCCGTCGTGCAGCACGCGCTCGAGCTCGAAGTAGGGACGCAGCGAGGCGGTGTCGAGGTCGAAGCGCTCGCGGCGCACGCGCTCGGCGTAGAACGCGCGGTCCCAGGCTTCGACGGGGAAGCCGGCCGCGTCCGACAGCTCCTCGGCCTCCGCCCGCGCGTTCGCCGCGGCCACGGGGGCGAGCTTGCCGAGCATCGCGTCGATCGCCTCGACCGTGCCTGCGGTGGCGGTCTCGACCGCCCACGACGCGTGGTGCGGGTGGCCCAGCAGCCGCGCCCGCTCCGCGCGCAGCGCCGCGAGGCGCAGCACGAGGTCGCGGGTGTCGTGCTCCCCGCCCAGACCCCGGCCGGTGGACGCGCGGTGCAGCCGCTCCCGCAACCCGCGGTCGGTGAGCGAGGCCAGCGCGGGCTGGCCGGTCGGGAGCACGAGGGTCAGCAGGTGGGCGCCCTCGTGCCCGCGGTCGGCGGCGGCGCGGGCCGCGGCCGAGACCGTGTCCGCGGGCAGCCCGTCGAGCTGTGCTGGATCGTCCACCAGCACGGCGGCCGCGTTGGCGCCGGCGAGGAGCCGCGCGCCGAACTCGGTGGAGAGCGCCGAGAGCTCGGCGTTGAGCTCCCGCAGCCGCCCCTGCTCGTCGGGCGCGAGGCGGGCGCCGGCGCGCACGGCGTCGCGGTGGCGGCGCTCCAGCAGGCGCAGCGACTCCGCGTCCAGGTCGAGGTCGTGCCGCGCGGCGAACAGCGCCTCGATGCGGGCGAACAGCACCGGGTCCAGCGTGATCGCATCGGCGTGCGCGGCGAGCTGCGGCGCCACCTCCGCCTCGATCTCCCGGATCCCCGGCGTGCTGCACGAGCTCACCAGCGTGAAGAACACGTTCGAGACGCGCTCGAGGGTGGCCCCGGACCGCTCCAGCGCGACGATCGTGTTCTCGAACGACGCCGGACCCGGATCGGCGGTGATCGCGTCGACCTCGGCCCGCTGCTCGGCCATCCCCGCCGCGAACGCCGGGAGGAAGTGCTCCTCGCGGATGGCGTCGAAGTCCGGGAACGCGAAGGGCAGCGGACTGGGGGCGAGGAACGGGTTGCCGGTCACCCGCGCGAGCATAGGTCCGTGACACAAGTGCAGGTCGGGGTCGGCGCGGTGGTCGTCAACGGCGGGAAGGTGCTCGTCATGCGCCGGGCGGGCGCGCACGGGGCGGGCACGTGGGGCCTGCCGGGCGGGCACCAGGAGTACGGCGAGACGCCGGAGGGCACGGCCGTGCGGGAGACGGCAGAGGAGACCGGGCTCGCGGTGCGGCCGACGGCCCGGCTGGGCTTCACCGACGACCCGATGCCCGACATCGCCCGCCACTACGTGACGCTCTTCATAGCCTGCACGTCGACGGGCGGTGAGCCGCGGCTGCGGGAGCCGGAGAAGGCGACGGCGCTGGCCTGGCTCACGCCCGACGAGCTGCACGCGCGGCGCGGGGAGCTGTTCGCGCCACTGCGCCGCTGCCTCGACGAGGGTCTGCTGCAAAACGCCTTGACCTGAACCGGGGTTCATCTCGGAGGCTGTGGGGCATGGAGGTCGCCACCCACCTCGCCCGCATCGGCATCACCCGGCCGCCCGGCGCCACGAGCGCCGCGCTCGCCATGCTGCACCGCGCGCACATGCGCTCGGTGCCCTTCGAGGACTACGACATCCACACCGGGAGGGCCATCTCGCTGCGCCTCCCCGACCTGCACGACAAGATCGTCCGGCGGAACCGTGGCGGGTACTGCTACGAGCTGAACGGGCTGTTCGCCGCGCTGCTGCGCGAGCTCGGGTTCGGCGTCACGCTGGTGTCGGCGTTCTCGCTCGACGACGACGGCACCCGCGGACCCGACTTCGACCACCTGCGGTTGCTCGTGGACGCGGCCGACGGACGCTTCATCGCCGACGTCGGCAACGGAGCGGGCTGGGCGACCCCCGTGCCGCAGGAACCCGGCGTGCACGGTGACGTGCAGGTGCACCGTGACGGCGACCTCTGGTGGACCTCCGAGCGCCGCCCGGACGGACGCTGGGAGCGCGGCTGGGCGTGGACGGCGCAGCCCCGCGAGCTGGCCGACTTCGCCGACCGCAACCGCTACCAGCAACACGACCCCGGCTCGGACTTCGTCGACCGCCGGATCGCGGTGCTCGCCACCGCGGGCGGCCGGATCTCACTGCTCAACGGCGTGTTCACCGAGATCGAGGGAACGCGGCGCACCGACCGTCCGGTGGCGCAGGCGGAGGAGTGGGCGCTGCTGGCCGACCGCTTCGGCATCGTCCTGGACCGGTCCTGGGCCGAGCGCGTGCCGCAGCTCACGCCCTGCTGACCACCGGCCGTGAGTGGATACGGGTGCTGGAGCACTCGTATCCACTCACGGCATGAGTTCGGCGGCCGCTTCCCCGATCGCGACGGCAGTGGCCGCGGTCCCGCGCCGCGGGACGACCGGCAGCACCGAGGTGTCGGCCACCCGCAGCCCGGCCACGCCGTGGACGCGCAGCTCGGCGTCCACCACCGGCCCGATCGCGGCGCTGCCGCACAGGTGCTGGGCCGTGGTCAGGTGGGCGCCGATCCAGCCGTCGAGGACGCGGTCGTTGCCCAGCACGTCGCCGCCGGGGGCCGCGCGCGTGCCGACGCCGGCGCGCAGCAGCTCCGCGCCGGTGCGTACCGCGTGACGCATCCGGCGGCGGTCGCGCTCCGTGCGCAGGTATTCGTAGGCGATCCGCGGACGGGCCCGCGGGTCGGGCGAGGCGAGCGTGATCGTGCCCCGGCTGTCGGGGTGCGCCAGCGCGCACATCAGGTGCAACGCACCGCCAGGGGTGAACGGCCGCACGAACGCGAGCACCTCGGCGTCGCCCGCCGGGTCGGCCCCGGTGTCCCAGTGCAGGGCGGCCTGGCTGCTCACGGCGTGCGGGTGTGCGGGCGGGTCGGCCGTGGTGAACGGCAGGAACACGGCCGGGTGGTCGGACCAGCCGATCCCGACCGGCAGGTCCCGGACCACGGCCGCCCCCGCGGCGCGCAGGGCGTCCGCGGGTCCGAGACCGGAGAGCAGCAGCAGGTGCGGCGTGGCGATCGCGCCCGCGGCGAGCACCACCTCCGCGGCCTCGACCACGGTGCCGTCGAGCAGGGCCACACCCCGGGCGCGCTCGCCGTCGAACAGCACGCGGGCCACCGGCGCGTCGACGCGCACGGTCAGGTTCGGCCGCTCCCGCAGGTACGCGTCGGCGGCGCTGACCCGCACGCCGTCCACGACGTTGCTGGGCAGCAGCCCGACGCCGGGTGCCGATCCCGCGTTCTTGTCCGGCTCGGCCCGGTGCCCGAGCAGGTGCGCGGCGGCGACGAACCGCTCGGTGGCCGGGTGCAGCAGCGGTCCGGCGGGCCTGCGGACCGGCACCGGTCCGCGGTCGCCGTGCCCGGGCGCGGTGGGCAGGTCGAGGTCGTGCTCGGAGCGCGCGTAGTACGGCACCAGGTCGGCCCACCCCCAGCCCGCGACGTCGGCCGGGGTGGCGCGCACCCAGTTGGCGCCGTTGATCGCGCTCGACCCACCCAACACGCGCCCGCGGGGCACCTCGACCGTCCGCTCGGGCCGCAACTGCGCGGCGTAGGACCAGTTCAGCGGGTGCCCGGCCCGGGCTCCCTCGAGCTGCTCGGGCGGCGCCGCGGCCGGCCCGGCCTCGAGCAGCAGCACCTGCCGGCCGGGGTCCTCGGCGAGACGCCCGGCGAGGGCGCACCCCGCCGAACCGGCTCCGACCACCACCACGTCGTACACGTCAGGGAGGATGCCTGTTGATGACCGATCTCGCGCAGGACCTCGCCGCGTTCGTCACTTCCGCGCCGAGTCCGTACCACGCCGTGGCCGAGGGGGTCCGGCGGCTCACCGCCGCCGGCTTCACCGAGCAGCAGGAGACGAGCCCCTGGGACGGCGCGCCCGGGGGCCGCTACCTGGTGCGTGACGGCACGCTGCTGGCCTGGTTCGTGCCCGAGGGCGCGCCGGCCGGCACCCCGATGCGCATCTTCGCCGCCCACACCGACTCCCCGACCCTCAAGGTCAAGCCCCGCCCCGACGTCGGGTCCGGCGGGTGGCGCCAGGTGGCGGTGGAGGTCTACGGCGGGGCGCTGTGGAACTCCTGGCTGGATCGCGACCTCGGCCTCGCCGGGCGCCTCGCGCTCTACGACGGCAGCACCGTGCTGGTCGACGTGCACCGGCCGCTGCTGCGGGTGCCGCAGCTCGCGATCCACCTGGACCGCCAGGTCAACCAGGGCCTGAAGCTCGACGCCCAGGAGCACCTGCTGCCGATCTGGGGCCTGGGGGCGCCGGTCGAGGGCGACCTGGTCGAGTTCCTGGCCGGGGAGGTCGACGTCGACCCGTCGGAGGTCGCCGCGCACGACCTCGTGGTGCACGACGTCGCCCCGCCCGCCCGGCTCGGCCAGGACGAGGAGCTGCTGGCCGCGCCCCGCCTGGACAACCTCGCCTCGGTGCACGCCGGCCTGGGCGCGTTGCTCGCCGCGGCCGACGACGCCGCGGGCGTGATCCCGGTGTTCGTCGGCTTCGACCACGAGGAGATCGGCAGCGGCTCGGCCACCGGGGCCGCCGGACCGCTGCTGGAGACCGTGCTCACCCGGCTCGCCGGCGGATTCGACGCCCGCGGTGCGGCGTTCGCCGGCTCCCGCTGCCTCTCGGTGGACGTCACCCACGCCGCGCACCCGAACTACCTGGGCCACCACGACCCCACCCACCGCTCGGTGCCCAATGGCGGGCCCGCGCTGAAGGTCAACGCCAACCAGCGCTACGCCACCGACGCCCCCGGCGCCGCCGCCTGGCAACGGGCGTGCCGGGAGGCAGGCGTGCCCACGCAGTTGTTCGTCGGGAGGAACACGGTGCCCTGCGGCACCACGGTCGGCCCGATCATCGCCACCCGCCTGGGCATCCGCACGGTCGACGTCGGCATCCCGGTGCTGTCGATGCACTCGGCGCGCGAGCTCTGCGGCGTCCACGACCCCGGCCACCTGGCAGCGGCCGCGACGGCGTTCTTGACCGATCCCCTCTGACGAACGGCACTCTCGGCGGCTCGTGATCGTGCCGAGCGCTGCGTGATCGGTGCGAGTCGCACGTCATGGTCCTCACGACCGCGCTCACGTACTTCTCGGGCGCCGGCTCGCCGTCATGATCGCCAAGAGTGGTGTGAGGACGACAGATCTGCCGCTCTGGCACCACTCTCGCTGATCATGGCCGCCCGGTTCGTGACCGGATGGGGCTGCGGCGTGTCCACCCTCATGATCGGCGGAATCGGGACATCAGCTGCAGGGGGAGCGTGTTGCCGAATCGGGGCCCGCGGACGCGCGATGGTGATCGCTGCGAGAAGCACCTGCCGTCGCCGCGACAGCACCCACGCACTGCTCGCACCGATCACCCGGCCCTGATCACCCCGACAAGTACGCCACCGTCGTCGCACCCGCACCCACGCACCGCTCGGATCGATCACCCGGCCCTGATCACCCCGACATGTACGCCACCTCGTCGCATCCGCACCCAGGTACTGATCAGATCGATCACCGCGGACCACGTCCGACCGGCAGCGTCGAGCACGGGCGGATGGTCATGGCCGAAGATCGACCACCATGTGCCCGTGATCGACGTAGCGCTCGCGGTGCGGGCGCCTGACCGATTCGGCATCAGCCCGGTGCAGCGCATGTCCCGATCCCGCCGATCATGGCAGCGAACGCGCCTCGAGCCAGCCCGATGATCACCGGTAGGGGGTGGATCGGGACCACCGCAAGGTGCGCGAGCACCCAGCAGGGCGGGCTCGTCCCGAACGGGCCTGGGCCCGCGCCGGGAACGGCCGCCCACCCAGCCCCGATATTCGGCAGTTGTGCCAACCCGGCCACCCCCGCCGACAGGCAGCAGCAGGGGGAACCCGGCCGACTACGCCGAAGACCAGGGCCGGGGTGTGAAGCAGTGGTCGCGAGCCGGGAACGGCGCGCCAACAGGAGATTCCACGACGACGTAGACGTGAGCGGGGTTGGATCTTCCCCGAACCCCGCTCACGTCTACGTGGTCGTGTAGCGGGCGCGGAACGCGGAACCTGGCCGGCCGCGTCCGCGGGATGCGCCACGAGCGAGACGTCAGCGGGGTTTGATCTCCAGCAGACCCCGCTCACGTCTCATTGATCATGCAACGGGCGCGGTCGGGAATGCGAGGTGGCCGTGATCAGCGGAAATGGTGCGAGGGCGACAGATCGAGCGTGTGGCCGGCCCGGGCCTCGGAGGCCCGGTGGTGATCGCTGCGAGAAGCACCTGGCGTCGCCGCGGCAGCGCCCGCGCACTGCTCGGACCGATCACCCGGCCGTGATCGCTCGAGAAGTACGCCACTGTCGCAGCGACCGCTCCCAGGTACTGATCGGACCGATCAGCTGGCCCTGATCACTCGAGAAGTACGCCACCGTCGCAGCGACCGCACCCAGGTACTGATCGGACCGATCAGCTGGCCCTGATCACTCGAGAAGTACGCCACCGTCGCAGCGACCGCACCCAGGTACTGATCGGACCGATCAGCTGGCCCTGATCACTCCGACAAGTACGCCACCGTCGCAGCGACCGCACCCAGGTACTGATCAGATCGATCACCGCGGACCGCGTCCCGACCGGCAGCGCCCGCGGTGCGGGGTCGTGACCGATTCGGCAACAGGGGTCCCTGGTTCGCTGATCAAGGCCGGTGTCGAAGGGGTTCGGGAACGGCGCGCCGGCAACCCGAACCCGGGGAGGATCTCCCACCGTCACGGGCGGGCGCGGTGCGCTACCTCCTCGCGCGACAGGTTCGGGCGGCCGCCCGTGTGGCTCACCGTCAGCACCGCGGCCGCGGAGCCGTACCGGGCGGCGGCCTCCGGGCCCTCGTGCAGGGCCGCCACGATGCCGGCCGTGAAGGCGTCTCCCCCGCCCGTCGTGTCCACCACGTCGGCGTCGCCGAGCGGGATGACGGCCTCCCCGTCCGGCCACACCACCACGTTGCCCTCGGAGCCGGCGCCGAGCACGACCATCCGCGGTCCGCGGGCCCGCAGCTCCCGGGCGACGCGCAGGGCGTCGAGGGCGGAGCCGATCTCCGCGTCGGCCCACAGCCCGGCCTCCGAGTCGTCGGCGCGCAGGACGTCGCACCGGGCGAGCAGGTCCGACCGCGCGCCCGGATCGGGCGGAGCGCCGTCCAGCACGACGGTCGCACCCGCGCGGCGGCCCCTGTCGGCGGCGGCGCAGACGGCGGGCAGCGGCTGCTGGAGCTGCACGACGACCGCGTCCGCGGTGGTGAACGCGGGTGCGGCCGCCGCGACGTCGGCGGCCGTGAGCAGCACCGCCTCGGGGAGGTCCTGCAGGTAGCGCCACCGCCCGCCGCCGTCGACGACGTCGATGATCAGCCCGGTGCGCGTGCCCGGGCAGCGGACGACCGCCCGGGTGTCGATCCCGTCGGCGACCGCGCGCGCGAGCACCTCGTCGGCGTGCCGATCGTCGCCCACCACCCCGACGAGCGCGGGACGGCACCCGAGCTGGGCCAGCGCGACGGCCTGGTTGGCGCCCTTCCCGCCGAGCACCTCGATCCGCTCCCGGACCGCGACCGCCGCGCCCGGCCCGGGCACCTCGTCCACCCGCACCGCGAGGTCCCGCGCGATCTGGCCGATCACCACAACGTCCATCAGCACGCCCACGGTCGCCCGTTCCCCGCACGGCGCGGGCGCACACGCGCATCCGCCCGTACCGTGTGGCGCGTGGATCCGGAGCCACCCCCGACCGCGACCGTCCCGGACGCCGAGACGCTGGCCTTCGCGCACCGCATGTTCGACCTCGCCCGCGAGGGGAGTGCCGCCGAGCTCGCCGCCTACGTCGACGCGGGGGTACCGGCGAACCTCACCAACGACAAGGGCGACACGCTGCTCATCCTCGCCGCGTACCACGGTCATCCCGAGACCGTGGCCGCGCTGCTGGCCCGGGGTGCCGATCCGGCGCGCGTCAACGACCGCAGCCAGACCCCGCTCGCCGCCGCCACCTTCAAGCGCTGCGGCGCGGCGGTCTCCGCGCTGCTCGACGCCGGTGCCGATCCCGCGCAGGGCACGCAGTCGGCGCTGGCCACGGCCGAGTTCTTCGCCCTGCCCGACATGCTCGAACTGCTGCAGGCCCGGGCGGCGCGTGCCGACGAGGAGGGTGTGTGAACGACGAGGAGACACTCGCCGACGGCCGCGACGTCTATTGGTTCGTCGGTGGTCCACTGGACGGCCGCGTCGATACCCGGGAGCCGTCCGACCCGGTGCCGGGCACCGTGCGCTACGTCCACCTGCACGGCGGGCCGCAGATCGTGCACCACTACGACCTGCACGAGGTGGCCGGCCACGGCGGTGAGTACCGGCTGCGGGAACCGGGCGAGCCGGGTTGACCACGTCGATCCCCGGGTAGACGGTCGAACCCGACGCCCCGGAGGGTCCGTTGCCACCCACCACGACCGCCGCGCAGTCGCTCTGGCTCGCCGCGATGCCGTCCCGGACCTACCCGCCGCCCGCGCAGGAGCGCACGTTCGACGTCCTCGTGCTGGGTGGCGGCATCAGCGGCCTCACCACCGCACTGCTGCTGAAGCGCCGCGGCGCGCGGGTGGCGGTGGTCGAGGCCGGGCGCGTCGGCGCGGGGGTGAGCGGCAACAACACGGCCAAGGTCACCGCGTTGCAGTCCACGATGCTGAGCTCCATCGCGGCCGTGCGTGGGTCCGCGGTGGCCGACGAGTACGCCGCGCGCAGCCTGGCCGCCGTCGATCAGGTCGCCGCGCTGGCCCTCGAGCTCGGCATCGACTGCGACATGCAGCGGCGCGACGCGTGCACCGTCGCGGTGCAGGACCTGGACCTGAGCGGCATCGAGCGGGAGTTCGAGGCCGCGCGGCACGCCGGCCTGCCCGTGGAGATGACCGCATCCGCCGATCTGCCCTACCCCGTCGCCGGCGCCGTCCGGCTCGCCGACCAGGTGGAGTTCCACCCCGTGAAGTACGTGGCGGGGCTCGCGGCGGCCGTCGACGGCGACGGCTGCCACGTCTTCGAGGACACGCGCGCGCTGGGCGTCACCGACAGTTCCCCGGTGCTGGTCGAGACAACGCACGGGCCGCTGCACGGCGAGCGGGTCGTGGTCGCCACGCACTACCCGGTGTGGGACCGCGGCCTCTACTTCGCGCGGATGGAGGCCGGCCGGTCCTACTGCGTGGCGGGGAAGGTGCGCGGCGCGCCCGCCCGCGCGATGTCGATCACGACCGGTGACGCGACGTGGTCGTACCGCTCCGCCGGGGATCTCCAGATCGTGCTCGGGCAGGGCCACGCGACCGGTGCGCGCGGGGTCGACGGGTCGCGCTACGCCGCCGTCGAGCGGCACCTGCGTGAGCACTGGGACGTCGAGCAGGTGACGCACCGTTGGTCGGCGCAGGACCCGATGCCCTACGACCACACTCCCCTGATCGGGACCTACCTGCCGGGCTCGTCACGCATGTACGTGGCCACGGGGTTCGCGAAGTGGGGCCTGTCCGGGGCCACGATGGCAGCGTCGATCCTCTCCGAACAGCTCGCGGGCGGGCCGGGCTCCGACACGTTCAGCCCGCACCGCCTGTCGCCGCGCGGGCTGCCGCAGCTGGCCCGGATGAACGCCAAGGTCGGCGTGGACCTGGTCGGCGACCGGCTGCTGCCCGGCCAGATCTCCTCGGCGGCGGAGCTCGCCCCCGGGTCGGCGGGCGTCGTGCGATCCGGCACCGAGCGCACCGGTGTCTACCGCGACGAGGACGGCGCGCTGCACGCCGTGTCGATGCGCTGCACGCACCTGGGGTGCCTCGTCCGCTTCAACGCCGCCGAGACCAGCTGGGACTGTCCCTGCCACGGCTCGCGCTTCGACGTCGACGGCGCGGTGCTCGAGGGCCCCGCCGTCCACCCGTTGCCCGCACGGGAACCACCGAGCACGTGAGCGGCGTCACGCATCCCCGACCGGACGGGCGCTCTCCTCGCCGTGCGGGTAGCGGCCACCGGGGGCGCCGCTACCCGCACCGGGGCGCTCGCGCAGCAGCAACGGGAGGGCCACGGCGATCAGCAGGCCGCACGCCGCCAGCAGCGGCGCCCCGCCGACGGCCCACGCCGCGTACAGCCCGAACGTCGCGAGTTCGGTGCCGAGCGAGGCCACCGACGTCACCGTGGCCCGGGAGCGGCTCGTGATCCGCTCCTGCAGCCGCGCGTCGACGACCACGAGCACCGCCCGGTAGCCGCCGTAGAACACGGCGACGGCCGCGATGCCGGCCGGGTGGCCGGCGAGCCCGGCGCCGCCGAGCAGGAGCATCGCCACGGTGAGCCCGGCGCCGAGCGCCCACGGCGGCAGGCGGGCGGCCGCTCCCGCGAGCGCGGCGCCGGCGACGCCCGCGAGGACGATCGGCAGATCCGCGAGCGGGACGAACGCCGTCGGGACCCCCCAGTCGGCGAGCAGCAGCGGGAAGTACTCCTCGACGACGTCGAACGCGCCGAGCACCGCCGCAGCCACGAGCACGGCGCGCACCGCCGGGGCGCCGGCTGCCTCCGCGACACCGGCGCGCAGCGTCTCGAGGTAGCCCGGCTCGTCGTCGGCGTCCACGCGCGGGGGCTCCGGCAGCCGCGCGGCCAGTACGGCGGCGACGAGGCAGGTGCCGACGCTCACCCAGCCCGCCAGCGGGAAGCCGCCCGCCGCGAACAGCAACGTGGCGGCGAGCGCCGCCGGGAACTGCGCCACCAGCTCCATCGCCGTGACCCACCCGTTGACCCGGGCGTACTGGTCTTCTGCGCCGACCGCCACCAGCCCGTCGTAGAGCAAGGCCTCGAGCGCGCCGGTGACCAGCGAACCGCCGCAGCCCCACAGCACGAAACCCACCGCGAAGCCGGCGAAGCCCGGCAGCAGCACCCATGCGGAGTAGCCGACGGCCTGCAGCACGCCGGCGGCGACCAGGCAACCGCGCCGGGAGAACCGGTCGGCCAGCGCCCCGGAGGGCACCTCGGTGAGCACCGCCACCGCCGACCAGATCGCGAACAGCGCGGAGACCTGCGCGATCGACAGACCGGTGGACGTGAACAGCAGCGCGTAGAGCGGGTAGATCGGCACGACGTCCGCCACCAGGGCCCACGCGACGGTGCGGCGGACGAGCGGACGTGCAGGGGGCGGCAAGGAGCGTCAACCGGGCATACCGGGCACGGTAGCCGGGATCCGGCGTGGAGCACAGCGATTTTTCCCGCGCCATGTGTGCCAGAAACCGACCTACATCGTTCGTAGCCTTCTCCTCGTCGCCGAAGCTCAACGACGGAGGAGGACGGATGATCCACGAAGCCGCGGTGTTCCAGCTGGCGGACGAGGCCGCGCAGCAGGCGTTCGGGCTTATCGGGCCCCAGGACATGGACAGCGAGCTCCCACCCCTGTTCGACATGCCCGGCGCGGATGTGGCGCTGCCGCTCCGGCAGGTGCTCGCTCACGGCGCCTACGACGAGGCGTGGATCCCCGACATGCTCGCCGGCGCGACCATGGACGAGGTCGGGAAGGACACCTTCGACGGCGACCTGCTCGGCGACGACCCGCACGCCGGCTACGCCCGCATCGCCGAGCGGGCCCGCATGGCGGCGGCGCGGGTGACCGACCGCGACGCCGTCGTCCACTGCGGGTACGGCGACGTGCCGATGTGGGACTACTTCTGGCAGCTCAACGTGGCGCGCAGCCTCGCCGCGCACGACGTCGCACGGCACCTCGGCGGGGAGTCGCCGCTGACCGAGGAGCTGGCGCAGGCGATGTGGGAGGGCACCGCGCCGGCCGCCGACATGTGGCGATCCTTCGGGATCTTCCGCGCGGAGGTCCCGGTCGCCGACGACGCTCCGTGGCGCGCGCGCTTCCTGGGGCTCACCGGGCGGCGCTGGTGACGCGCCGAACGACGCGGGCGTAGACCCGATCGGGATCACCCACTCGGCGCCCGCTTCGGCCCCGTCGCTGCTCAGCGGTACCGGGTGGTCCGGAACCCACCTGGTCCACCGACACCCGATCCGGTCGACGTCCGGCGCGGGCGCAGCGCAGCCCCAGCCCGTCACGCACAGTGTCTGCCGTGACCGGACCTGTGACCGTCGCGCACCGCGCCCCGTTGCGCGACCGCGGCATCGCGCTGGGCCTGGGCGCCGCGGTGGCCTACGGCGCGCTCACGCAGGGCGCCTTCTACGGGGCAGGGACGATGCTGCTGTTCCTGGCGGCGGCCGCAGCCCTGCGGGTGACCGTGCGTGGACGGCGGCCCGGGCCCGGGATCACCGCCGCCTGCGCCTGCCTGGTCGGCTTCGGGCTCTGGGCCCTGGTCAGCGGGTACCTCGCCGGCGACGCGCCCGCGGCGGTCCCGACCGCCGTCCTGGCCGTCGCGGCCGCCGCCGTGGCGATGTCCGCGTCCGGTCTGCCGGAACGGGCGCGGCGCGTGCTGGTCGGCGTCGTCGTCGCGGTCGCGGTCGTCGTCGCGGTCTCGGGCTGGCTGGGCGTGGCACTGCACCTCGACCCGCTCGCGCTGCCCTCGGCCGGCCTCTGGCGCGCCGCGTCGACGCTCACCTACGCCAACGCGACGGCCGCGCTGCTCGTGGTGGGGCTCGTCCTCGTGGCCACCCGGCCATCCACCGGGCACGCACCGGACCCGGTCACCGCGGTCCTGCTCGTCGGACTCGTCGCGACGATGAGCCGGGCGGGCTTGCTGGCGCTGCTCGTCGCCTGCGGCGTGCACCTCGCGGTCACCCGCCGCACCGAACTCCCGCGACGGATCGCCGCGGCCCTGCCTGCGGCCGTGCCGACACTCGCCGGGCTGCTGCCGGGGCTACCCGACGGTGCGCCTGCGCACCCGCTCGCCGCGCTCGCCGGGGCCGCTGCCGGGCTGGCCGTCCTGGTGCTGTCGCGACGCGGGGCGGTGGCCGGCCTCGTCGCCGCCGCGGTCGTCACGACCGCGCTCGTCATGGCCACGCTGCTCGCTGCGCCGTCCGTCGCCGACGCGGCGCGGGCCGTCGGCACGGACCGGGTCTCCGCGAGCTCCGCCGAGCGCGCCGATCTCGCCCGCGCCACCGCCGAGCGGTTCACCACCGCGCCGCTGGCCGGCGTCGGGCCCGGGCAGCTGGACCTGCACTACGTCGACCACAACGGTGTGCCCGTACGCGCCGGCTACACCCACGACGAGTTCCTGCAGACCGCCGCCGAGACCGGTGTGGTCGGCCTCGCGGCGGTGCTGGCCGCGCTGCTCGCGCTCGCAGCCGCCGCGCTGCGGGGCCGGACCCGGGACGGCGCGGCCGCCGTCGCGCTGCTCGCCGCGTTCGCCGTGCACAGCGCCTTCGACTTCCTCTGGCACGTCCCGGTGCTGCCACTGCTGGTGGTGCTGGTCGTCACCGTTCTCACCCCGCACCACCCGTCCGAGAGGAGCACCTGTGAAGAACCATCGCAAGATCACCATCGAGGCCGGCCTCGTGGTCGCGTTGAGCGCAGCCCTGGCCTGGTCCGGTGGCGCCGCGAGCGCTGCCCCCGACCTCGGGCAGCAGAGCCCGCCCGTGGGTGAGCAGAGCGCACCCAGCGGCACGTCCGACGACCCGTCCGACGACAGCTCCTCCAGCGGTGAGGAGCCCGACGACTCCGGGGACTCCGGCGACGCCGGCGACTCCGCGGACTCCGGATCCGGCGACGACTCGGGAGACTCCGGGGACGGCTCCGGCGATTCCGGCTCAGGTGACTCCGGCTCAGGTGACTCCGGCTCAGGTGACTCCGGCTCAGGTGACTCCGGCTCAGGTGACTCCGGCTCAGGTGACTCCGGCTCAGGTGACTCCGGCTCAGGTGACTCCGGCTCAGGTGACTCCGGCTCAGGTGACTCCGGGTCCGGCGACTCCGGCTCCGAGGGCTTGGGCGAGGCGATCGGGATCTGATCCGAACCTCCTCGACGCGGCGCGCGGCGGCGGCGATCATGGGCTCTCGCCGTCGACCCGCCGCCAGGAGGAACCGTGCTACCGGAAACGTCCGCCGGGGTGCACCTCGTCACCGGCATCCAGGCCGCGAGCAAGTCCACCGTGGCGCAGGCGCTGGCCGAGCGGCTCCCCGGCCGGACGGTGCACGTGCACGGCGACCAGTTCCGACGTTGGATCGTGCGCGGCCGCGCCGACATGACCCCGGACGCGGGCCCGGAGGCCGTCCGCCAACTGCGCCTGCGGCACCTGCTGACGGCCCGCACCTGCGACGGCTACGCGGACGCGGGCTTCACGGTGGTCGCCCAGGACGTCGTGCTCGGCGAGGAGCTCTCCGGGCTCGTCGCGGAGATCCGCAGCCGCCCGCTGCACGTGGTCGTCCTCGCGCCGCACCCCGAGGCGGTCGCGGCACGCGAGGAGGCGCGGGGCAAGCAGGCCTACGACCGGTGGACCGTCGATGCCCTCGACCGGGCCCTGCGCGAGGAGACGCCGCGACTGGGACTGTGGCTGGACAGCTCGCGGCTGTCGGTCGAGGAGACCGTCGAGGAGGTGCTGCGCCGCGACGTCGAATCCCGGATCGACTGAGAACACATTCGCCACGAGCACCATCGCGGGCAGCGGCACCGCGAATCCCGATAGCAGCCGGAGCCCGGCAGGCGAAGAGTTCGGCGTCCGATCACCACCGAGCGGAGGCGGTCACTCCCACGGGCGCTCCGTTCGCAGATCGAACGTCATCAGTCGGGTTCCGCCGACTGCATCGCTCCACGCCCCCTCGGGCGGGTCGCCCCACCACTCGTAGCCGAACTGATCGGTCCACTCGCGGTGTTCTGGCGTATCGAAGATCGTCCAGTAGAGGTAGTCGCCCTCTTGCCCAGAATCGATCGGCGGCGTTTCCGTGGTGGGATTGGTGCCGAGCTCTCCGAATCGAATGCCCAGCCGTGTGTCCCCACGAACATGCCTGAGGTAGATCGCGAACTCGTCCGTCAGCCAGCACTCGACAGTTCCAGAACGCAGACTCGGCATTGCGTAACAGTTCCACAGCAGAATCCTGGCGACATTGATCGACCACTCCTGGTCGATCTCGCCGCGAAACGGAATAGCTGGCGGTTTGTCGTCCACTGTCGGCGGCTTCACCAGCGGCTCCTTCGAGCATTTGAGGATCGACGACCCATCATGACAGGCAGCCGAAGGATCGTCAACGAGTGACTCGCTTCACGGCTTGATCGCTGCATTGACGAAGTCCGGACATCTCCACGACCCGTCGGCATTGTCACAATAGGCAGTGACAACCCCGAACTGTCCAGGGCCCGCCCACTCGCCGTAATCGATGATCACAATCACAGGTACGCTCTGCACTACAGTGCAGCCGGTGATGTAGCACTTGAACTGCCGCGCAGCACTCGTGTGCGCGATCCGGCCGTTAACCTGTGACTCAACGGAGTCCGGGCGTCGAACGATACTCTCCACAACTCCGAGATCCGTGATGCCATGCTTGTTCAAGATCTTCTCATAACCAAACCCGGCCCTCGGTTTTCCGGCGGACCAATAACCTCTGCGAAGAACGACGTCGTTGCCACGTCCATCCTCCCAGGTCTTCATCACCTCGCCCTGAATCGACACCGGCGGCGGGGCCTGCGCGTAGGAAACCGCCGGCAGACCGACCAGCACGGTAAGCGTGACGCACAGGACTCCCGCGAATCGCACGAGCCGCCGACATGGACGAGATCTCGACATTGTGGGCAGCACTCTCCCAGGTCCCCCTCAGGCGATCGAGCAACGCGCCACTCAGCAGTTGATCCACGGAGAAGTGTGGGAGGAGGGTCGTCATCGCGTGGCCGAATGGAAGAAGTCGTGCGCGCGACCACCCGTTCGGCGGACACGAACCCGCACCGGCTGCCCGCCGGGCACCGGTGGCTCGGGCGGCCGGTCGACATGATCGGTCACTGCGGTGCCAGAACCGCATCCGCGCGTCGCTGCGACCGCAGACGCTGATCAAGCCTGCAGCACGGCCGCTCCTTCCCGAAGCCGCCGCCACCAGGCACTGACCACACGACCCCCCGGTCGGGCCCGTAGCTGATCCCGCTGTCGCGTTCCTCCAATCCCGGCTCGCCAACGGGATGACAGGCTGGCCGGATGTACGGGTACATCGCCAGCATGCGGACCAAGCCGGGCCTGCGCGACGAGGTCGTCGCCCTCCTTCTCGAGGGCCTCGACGGGTTGCGCGCCACGGGCTGCCGCTCCTACGTCGTCAGCGCCTGCGCCACCGACGAGGACCGCATCTGGGTCACCGAGGTCTGGGAGAGCGCCGAGCACCACGCCGCGTCCCTGCAGCTGCCGGAGACACGCGCGGCGATCGCGCGCGCGATGCCGATGCTGACCGGCGAGTTCACGAGCCAGGAGTCGCAGGTGGTGGGAGGGCTCGGCCTCGGTCACACGGCGAGCCCCAACACCAGGGAGGACGCCGCCAGCAGGAGGTAGGCGCCCGGGAAGGCCAGTGCGTAGTTGCGGGCCCGCAGGTGCGTGAGGACCGCGCCGACGAACATGAGCGTCAGCCCGACCGCCGCCGCCGTCCCCACGAGGGGGACGCCGGCGAGTCCGAGCAGCAGTCCCGCGGCGCCGGCCAGCTTGAGCAGGCCCAGCGGCCTCAACCAGGAGCGGGGCACGCCCACGCTCGCCGAGTTGGCGAGGACGAACCCGGTCCGCGCCAGATCGGCGGCGGCCATGGCGGCGTTGGCGGCGATCGCGGCCGTGGTGACCACGAGGTACGCGATGGTCATTCCTCCTCCGACCTCCGGGTGCGGGGACGGATCATCTGTAGGGTCACGGTGGGCCTTCCGACGGGTTGACGAGGTGCGTGGCTGCCCCTCTGACGCACCCCGACCGCGAAAGGTGACCCCGTGCCACGAGATCATCGGGTGGCCGAGCGCTTCGACGCCGACCGCGACCACCTGCGGGCCGTCGCCCACCGGATGCTGGGCTCCCGCGACGAGGCCGACGACGCCGTGCAGGAGGCGTGGCTGCGCGCCGACCGGATCGACCTCGACACGGTCGAGAACCCCACCGGCTGGCTGACGACCGTCACCGCCCGCGTGTGCCTCGACATGCTGCGGGCCCGCCGCGCCCGGCCCGTGCCGTCCGCCGCGCTGGTCGAGGCGCCGGACGCGGTGGAGCCCGAGGCCGAGGCGGTACTCGCCGAATCGGTCGGTCGCGCCCTCCTCGTCGTGCTGGACCGGCTCTCCCCCGCGCAGCGCGTCGCGTTCGTGCTGCACGACCTGTTCGCCGTGCCGTTCGAGGAGGTCGCCGCCGCGGTCGACCGGTCGGTGCCCGCCGCGAAGAAGCTGGCCAGCCGGGCCCGCGAGCGGGTGCGTGGCACGCCCGTCACCGACCCGGCGCGCCACGCGGGCCACCGGCGCATCGTCGCGGCCTTCCTCGCCGCCTCCCGAGGCGGTGACCTCGACACGTTGCTGGAGCTGCTGGCCCCGGACGTCGTGCGCCGGGCCGACCGCGTGGCGGCACCGGCATCGGCGCGCTCGGTGCGCGGGGCCCGCCAGGTGGCCGACGAGACGAGGGAGTTCGCCGCGCGTGCCCGAGCGGGCGAGGTCGCGCTGGTGGACGGGAGCCCGGGCATCGTCATCGCGCCCCGCGGCCGGCTGCTCGCCGTGCTGCG
This sequence comes from Pseudonocardia sp. MH-G8, assembly GCF_002262885.1. Taxonomy (GTDB): domain Bacteria; phylum Actinomycetota; class Actinomycetes; order Mycobacteriales; family Pseudonocardiaceae; genus Pseudonocardia. Next base: position 319,068 of record NZ_NKYF01000003.1, read on the forward strand.
GGTGCGGATCGACGGCGGCCGGATCAGCGAGGTCGACGTCATCGCCGACCCCGCCCGGCTCAGCCGGGTGGCGCTGGCGGTGGGACCGCTCCCCTGACGTCAGGGAGTCAGACCCATCCACCCGCGCTGTGCAGCGGCCCCACCACGCGCGCGATGCGGTCCGCGACCTGGCGCAGCGCCTCGACGACCTCGAGCTGGCGCCGCTCGTCCAGCCGCGCGATCGGGATCGACGCGCTGATCGCGTCGGTCGGCACGTCGGCGTAGTACAGCGCGACGGCGAAGCAGCGCAGCCCGAGGCTGTTCTCCTCGTTGTCCACCGCGTACCCGCGTTCACCGGTGGCGGCCAGGTCGTCGTCGAGCAGGGCGCGGTCGGTGAGCGTGTGCGGCGTGAGCTGGGTGAGCTCGGCGGGGATGTGCTCATCGCGCTCGTCGCCGTGGCGGGCCGCCAGCAGCACCTTCCCCAGGGACGTGCTGTACGCGGGCAATCGGCGGCCGACGCGGCTGTAGGGCCGCAGGTACTTGCTGGACTCCTTGGTGGCCAGGTAGACGACGTCCGTGCCGTCGAGCCGGCCGAAGTGGAAGGTCTCGTCCAGCTGCTCGCGCAGCTCGTCGAGGTACGGCGCGATCAGCGACAGGTACGGGTCCGAGTCCAGGTAGCTCGTGCCGGCGAGCAGGGCACGGATGCCGATGCCGTACAGCGTGCCGGTCGTGTCCGCGCGCACCCAGCCGTACTTGGCGAGCGTGCGCAGCAGCGCGTGCAGGCTGCTGCGCGGCACACCGAGCGCCTCGCTGAGCTCGCGCAGCCGCACCGGCCGGTTCTGCCGCGCGGCCAGGAACTCCAGGACCTCCACGGTGCGTGCCGCGGACTTGACCTCGCGGACCCCGGTGCCAGGCCCGTCGAGCGGGTCTGCCGGTCGTGGCGTCATGTGTTTCCCCTGTCTCCATATGAGGATGGCATGCACGATACTGCGAGGTGACAGAAGCGAGGTGACAGAAGGAGTGCCCTGTGCGTGAATCCCTCCGGGTCGTCGTGACCGAACCGATCATGGACCGGTTCCGCAGCGTCCTCACCAGGGACGGGACGAGCCCGCACCGGTGGACCTTCGTCCGCGAGCAGGACGCGCCTTCCCTGGCCGCCGACGCCGACGTCCTGGTGTGCTCCGCCGCCACGCCGCAGCTGCTCGGGGCGGCCCCGGACCTGCAGCTCGTGCACGTCACCGGCGCGGGCGTGGACAAGATCCCCGTGGGGCACCTGCCGCCCACCGCCGCGCTCGTCAACACGTTCCACCACGGCCGGTCGATCGCCGAGCACGTGCTGATGGTGTCGATGATGCTGCTGCGCCGGGTGCCGGCCGCCGACCGCGCCATGCGTCGCGGGGAATGGCGCAACGTGGTCGTCGACGACGCGCACCCGTTCGGCGGGGTGCTGGCCGGCCGCACCATGGGGATCGTCGGGCTGGGCGAGATCGGCGGGAGCGTCGCGGAGCTGGCAGGCCTGCTGGGCATGCGGGTGCGGGCGGTGCGCCGCGACCCGGGGGCACCGGCTCCGGCCGCGGTCGAGCACGTCGGACCGGTGTCGCAGCTGCACGCGATGCTCGCGGCGTCCGACGTCGTGGTGGTGACCGTCCCGCTGAACGAGCACACCCGCGGCCTCGTCGACGCCGCCGCGCTCGCCGCGATGCGCTCCGACGCCGTGCTGGTGAACGTCGCGCGCGGCGCGGTGGTCGACGAGCAGGCCCTGCACGACGCGCTGTCCGCCGGCACCATCGGCGGCGCCGGGATCGACGTGTGGTGGCGCAATCCGCGCGACGCCGACGCCCCGCCCCCGTCGAACCTCGACTTCACCGGCTTCGCCAACGTCGTGCTGACCCCGCACCAGTCCGGGCACACCGAGGAGGTCTTCGCCGGGCGGGCCGCCGACATCGCGGACAACGTCGACGCCCTCGCCGAGGGGCGGCCGCTGCGCAACGTGGTGCGGCCCGCCCTCAGACCAGCTGCTGGACGATGAGGACGACGGCGCCGAGCGCGGACACCGCGATGGCGGTGAGCCGCAGCCGGCGCCGGTCCAGCACCCGGTTCACCAGCCGGGAGAGCGCGTAGCCCGCCACCACCGCCGGGGCGAGCCACGCGGTGCGGGCGAGGACGTGTGCGTCGATGGCCCCGGCCAGTGCCAGGCCCGCGATCGACAGCGCGGAGCCCACCAGGAAGAACCCGCCCATGGTGCCGCGCAGCCGCGCGCCGGAGGAGCGCTGCCAGACCAGGGCCATCGGTGGTCCGCCGATCCCGGTGGCGGTGCCGAAGATGCCCGATGCCGCCCCGGCCGCGACGAGCGTGGGCCTGCGCGGCTCCGGCGCCCAGCCCAGCGAGGTCAGCGCCACCCCGAGCAGCACGACCCCGGCGAGCATGAGCGCCAGCCCTTGCGCGGGCAGGAACGCCACGAGCAGGCTGCCCACCACCGTGCCCGGCGCACGCCCGGCCAGCGCCCATCCCGTGCCGCGCAGGTCGATGCTCGCCCGCTCGCGGACCGTCACCAGGAGCGTGACGAGCGCGCCGGACAGGACGATGACGCCCGGCACGAGCGTCGGGTCCACCAGCGCGACGATCGGGGCGGCGAGCATGCCCATCCCGAAGCCGATCGACCCCTGCAGGCAGGCGGCGAGCAGCACCGCCACCGCGACCAGGGTGAACGCGGGGACGCTCACCGGGACCGGGCCAGCGCCTCCGGCTCGGTGCCGAGCGGGTGGACGAGCGGGTGGTGGCACTCCGCGTCGTGCCCGTCCCCGTCCCGGACCGGTGGTGGCGCCTGCGTGGCGCACACGTCGGTGGCCTTCCAGCAGCGCGTGCGGAACCGGCAGCCCGACGGCGGGTCGAGCGGCGAGGGGATCTCCCCGTCGAGCACGATCCGGTTGGCCCTGCCGTTCGGGTCCAGCGACGGCGCGGCGGACAGCAGCGCCGCGGTGTAGGGGTGGCGGGGCCGGTCGAAGACCTGCGCGGTGGTGCCGGACTCCACGATCCGGCCGAGGTACATGACCGCCACCCGGTCGGCGATGTGCCGGACCACGGACAGGTCGTGCGAGATGAAGACGTAGGACACGCCGAGCTCGCGCCGCAGCTCGGCGAGCAGGTTGAGCACCTGGGCCTGCACGGACAGGTCCAGGGCCGACACCGGCTCGTCGCACACCACGACGTCGGGGGCCAGTGACAGCGCCCGGGCGATGCCGATGCGTTGCCGCTGCCCGCCGGAGAACTCCTGCGGGTACCGGTCGGCGTCCGAGGGGCGCAGGCCGACCAGGTCCAGCAGCTCGCCCACGCGCGCGGCCCGGTCGCGGGACGTGGCGTACATGCCCCGGTGCGTGCGCCACGGCTCGGCGACGATCTCGCCGGCCGTCATGCGGGCGTTGAGCGAGTCGTAGGGGTCCTGGAACACCATCTGCACGCGGCGGCGGAAATCCAGCAGCTCCTTGCCGCGCAGCGCGAACGGGTCGGTGCCGTCGAAGCGCACGGTGCCTGCGTCGGGGCGCTCCAGCATCAGCAGGGTGCGCGCGAGCGTCGACTTGCCGCAGCCGGACTCGCCGACCAGGCCCAGCGTCTCCCCGCGGCCCAGCTCGAACCCGACCCCGTCGAGGGCGCGCAGCTGCCTGGTCCGCCGCCCGGAGCGGACGGCGAACTGCTTGGTGAGGCCCTCGACCTGCACCAGGGGCGCGGACGCGTCAGGCATGCTCGACCTCCGACGGGTGGAAGCAGGCGACCGCCCGGTCCTCGCCGGGCGGTCCGAGCGACGGGCGCGCGGCCCGGCAGTCGTCGCGTACGAGAGGGCATCGGTCCTGGTAGACGCAGCCGTGGGGCACGAGGGCGAGCTCCGGCGGGGCGCCGCCGATCGAGCGCAGCTCCTCCCCCGGCGCGACGTGCTCGGGCACCGAGTCGAGCAGGCCCTTCGTGTACGGGTGCCGGGGGGCGGCGAACACGTCCCGCACCGGCCCGGTCTCCACCACCACTCCTGCGTACATGACCGCGACGCGGTCCGCCTCCTCGGCCACGAGCGCCAGGTCGTGCGTGATGAGCACGACGGCCATGCGGTGCTCGGTGCGCAGGTCGCGCAGCAGCGCCATGATCTGGGCCTGCACGGTGACGTCGAGCGCGGTCGTCGGCTCGTCGGCCAGCAGGACGCCGGGCGACAGGGCCACGGCCATCGCGATGAGCAGGCGCTGGCGCATGCCGCCGGAGAACTGGTGCGGGTAGGAGTCCACCCGTACCTGCGGCTCCGGGATGCCGACGCGGGTCATCAGCTCGATCGCGGCGGCCCGGGCCTCCTTGCGGCCCATCCCGCGGTGGATCCGGAAGGGTTCCGCGAGCTGGGTGCCCACCGGGTATACGGGGTTGAGCGCGGTGAGGGCGTCCTGGAAGACGATCGCGATCTCCGGGCCCGCCATCGCCAGGCGGGTCCGCTCGGTCGCGGTGACGAGGTCGACGCGACCGGCTCGCGCATCGACGTGAACGGCGCCCGCGGTCACCTCGGCGACGGGGTCGAGCAGGCCGACGACCGCGCGCGCGGTCATCGACTTGCCGCAGCCGGACTCGCCCAGCAGCGCCAGCGTCTCGCCGCGGCGGGCGGTGAAGCCGACTCCGTCGACGGCACGGACGGTGCCCTCGGGGGTGCGGATGTCGACGGTCAGGCCCTCGACCTCGAGGGCGATCCCGTGAGCGCGGGCGGTGGTGTCCTCGGCGGTGGCGGTCATACCCCGGCCCCCTCGATCTTCGGCGTGTGGGTCGCGGCGCCCCGCGTCGTGAGCCGCCAGCGCTGGGCCGGGTCGGTGGCCAGGCGCGCCCACGCCGAGAGGATCGTCGCCGATACCGTCGTGAGCACGATGGCCAGCCCGGGGAAGAACGACAGCCACCACGCCGTGCGCAGGTAGGTGCGGCCCTCCGCGACCATCAGACCCCAGCTGACCTGCGGCGGCTGGATGCCGATGCCCAGGAACGACAGCGACGACTCGGCGAGCGTGACGTAGCAGAAGTCGAGCGTCGCCACCGTCAGCAGGGTCGGCAGGATCACCGGGAAGACGTGCCGGCGGATGATCTGCCCGCTCGGCGTGCCGAACGTGCGGGCGGCGTCGACGAAGCCGCGCCGCTGCAGCTCGGCCGACTCGGCGCGGGCCGTGCGCAGGAAGACCGGGATGCGGGTGATCGTCAGCACGGCGACGATCGTCGCGACGCCCGGGTCGAACACGTAGAGCACGACCACGGCGAGCAGCAGCGACGGGAAGCTCATGATGACGTCGGCGACGCGCATCGCGACCGTCTCGCGGCGCCCCCGGTGGAAGCCGGCCCACATGCCGATCGAGGCGCCGATCAGCATCGCGAGCAGCACCGTCGGCAGCGCCACGGAGAAGGTGGTGGAGCTGGCGACGATCAGCCGCGCCAGCACGCTGCGGCCCAGCGGGTCGGTGCCGAGCAGGCCCAGCCAGCCCAGCTGGTCGAACGACAGCGGGGGCAGCCGGGACAGGGCGAGGTCCTGGCGCTGCGCCGCCCCGCCGAGCAGCAGCGGCCCGAAGACGGCGCACAGCGCGGCCAGCGACAGCACCGCGGCCGCGACGACGGCCACGCGGTCGGCCAGCAGCAGCCGCGACAGCGGGGGCGTCCGGCGCCGTGGCGCGGCGGTCGCCTCGGGCGGGTTCTCCGTGGTGGTGGACACGAGCGGGCTCCTAGACGGTCGCGGCGTCGCGGACGCGGGCGTCGAGCAGGGCGTAACCGACGTCGATCAGGATGTTCATCACGAAGATCGTCACCGCGGTGAGCAGCACGGCGGCCTGCAGGACGGCGAAGTCGCGCTGCAGGATCGAGTCGATCATCAACTTGCCGATGCCGGGCCAGCCGAAGATGGTCTCGACGATGACGGCGCCGTTCACCAGCGACACCGCCAGGTCGCCCGCCACGGTCAGGGCGGGCGCGGCGGCGTTGCGCAGGGCGTGGTGGGTGACGACGCGCCGGTTGTCGGCGCCCTTGCTCCGGGCCAACCGCACGTACGGGGCGGACAGCGCCGACACCATCGCGCCGCGGACCACCTGGGTGAGCACGCCCAGCGGCCGGACCATCAGCACGAGGATCGGCAGGATCCAGGACAGGATCCCGTTGTCGGTGCCCGACGTCGGCAGGATGCCGAGCACGACGGCGAACATCCACACGCCGGTGACGGCGAGCCAGAAGTCCGGGACGCTCGCGCCCGTCATGGACAGGAACGAGGAGACGCGGTCGGCGAGCGAGTTGGGGCGGTAGGCCGCCCAGCTGCCGATGACCACCGCGCCGAGCACGGCGAGCACCATCGTGGCGCCCGCGAGCTGCAACGTGTACGGGTAGGCGCGCAGCACCATCTCCGCGGCGGGTTCCTCGGTGCGCAGCGACGTGCCGAAGTCGAGCGACGCGACGCCGGCGAGGTAGTCAAGGAGTTGCCGCCACACCGGCAGGTCGAAGCCGTTGGCCTGCGCGAACGCCTCGCGCTGGGCGGGGGTGGCGGCCTCGGGCAGGTACAGCGAGGTCGGGTCGCCGGTGAGCCGGGCGAGCAGGAACACGCCCAGGAGCACGACCAGCAGCGGCAGCGCGCTGCTCAGCGCGCGCTTGCGCAGGAACGTCGTCACGGCCGGCCTCCGGGGATCGGCGACATCTCGGCCAGCCGCATCTCGTCCCCCGTGGCGGAGTTCGGCTCGTAGGCCAGCCGCGGCGAGCGGGCGAGGATGCCGCGCATGTGCGCGATGTAGGCGTACTGGTGGACGGACTCCGGCTCCTGCGCGAACAGCTGTCCGAACGCCTCCTGCCGGGCGTCCCCCGCCTGCCCCTGCGCCCGGTCGATCAGCGCGTCGAGCTCGGGCGTGCCCCAGCTGCTCTGGTAGCCGTCGCTGCGCAGGTACTGCTCGACGCTGTTGGACGCGTCGCCCGACTGGTTGCCGTGCTGGATCATCAGCAGGTACGGGCCGGCGCCCTCGGGGAACGGGCGCTGCTGGTAGGAGTTCTGCTCCGCGGTGTCCATCATCTCGATGCCGGTCGTGAGCCCGGCCTCGCCGAGCTGGTAGGCGATGGCCTGCACGACCTGCTCGATGCGCGGGAACATCCCGCTGCGCGCGATGAACCGGATCGGGGTGTCGACCGGGACGCCGTCGGCACGTGCCTCGTCGACGAGCTGCCGGGCCCGCTCGACGTCGAACGGATCCGGCGTCAGGTCCGGGTTGAAGCCGACGACACCGTCGGGCACGAGCTGGGCCGCCGGCTGCGCGTCGCCGTTGAACAGGGCGCGGACGATCCCCTCGCGGTCGATGCTCAGCGAGACGGCCCTCCGGACGCGCATGTCGTCCAGCGGGGGCTGGTCGGCCTGGATGCGCAGGGCCGTCGTCTCGTTGTTCGGGTACGAGACGCCCAGCTCGCCTGCGCCGTCCTCAGGGCCGAGGCCGGTGGCGAGGTCGGCCTCGTCGTTGACGACCATCGCGGCGCGCACCGTGGGGTCGTCGCGCCACTGGTAGTCGGCACGGGCGAAGGCGGGCGCCTCACCCCAGTAGGTGGGGTTGCGCTCCAGCACCAGCCGGGTGCCCGCCTCCCAGGCGCCGATGGCGTAGGGCCCGGTGCCGACCGGTTCGCGGACCTTCCCCGTGGGGTCGGTCGAGGGCGCCACCATCTCCACGAACGACAGCTTCAGCGGCAGGATCGGGTCCGGCTCCGGCGTGGTGACCTGCAGCGTCAGCGGGTCCGGCGTGGCGAGTTCCAGGTCGGTGTCGCCGAAGACGTAGCCCTCGACGTCGCAGCCGATCGTGCCGTTCACGGCGCGGTCCACCGCGAACGCGGCGGCGGCCGAGTCGAACGGCGCGCCGTCGGAGAAGGTCACGCCTTCCCGCAGCCGGAACGTCCACGTGGTGGGCGCGGTCTGGGACCACGAGGTGGCCAGCAGCGGCTCGAGGTCACCCGTCGTCGGGTTGCGCTCGGCCAGCGGCTCGGTGATGTTGGAGCGCACCACGACGCCCGTGGAGGTGAGCGACGCGTCGCACGGCTCCAGGGTCGGCGGCTCATCGGTGATCACGATCCGGACGGTGTCCGGTGCGGCGCTCGCCGCCGCGCCGCCGCTGCAGGCGGTCGCGGTGAGTCCGAGTACGGCGACCATGGCCAGTGCGGCTCCCGGGTGCCGGGTTCTCGGGCGGGAGGGCATCGCTCTCCCTTCGGCAGAAGTCATCGTTGGTCCTCCGCGCGCACCGGGGTGGATCTCGCGGGACGCGACCATCCACGTATGCAGACGTCGTTTCGATCCGTGGATAACGTAGGGACGAGCGCTGGAGCCGTCAACCCCTGATCTATCTACATATGAGGACGCTGTTCACGGTTATGCTTGGTCGCTGTTAGCGTGGCACTCGCCCGCCGATGCCCCACCGTTGAGGAGATGCACGTCATGACCAGCGCGAAGTCCCGCTTCTCCCCCACCGATCTGCGCGCGGCGCTCGGCTCCGGGCTGCTGTCGTTCCCCGTCTCGCACGCAACGGTCGATCTCGAGTTCGACGAGCCGGCCTACCGGGAGCACGTCGAGTGGCTCGGCGGATTCCCCACATCCGGCCTGTTCGCCGCCGGGGGCACGGGCGAGTTCTTCAGCCTGACCACCGACGAGGTCGCCCGCGTGGTCACGGCCGCCCGCGCCGCGGCGCCCGCCGAGCTGCCGATCGTCGCGCCCGCCGGTTACGGGACCGCCACCGCCGTGGCGATGGCCCGCAGCGCCGAGCAGCGCGGCGCCGACGGGGTGTTCCTGCTCCCGCCCTACCTCACCGAGGTCGACCAGGAGGGCCTGTACCGGCACGTGGCCGCCGTGTGCCGGGCGACCTCGCTGGGCGTGGTGGTCTACCACCGCGCCAACGCCCGGTACACCGCCGCGACGATCGACCGGCTCGTCGCCGAGTTCGACAACCTGATCGGGTTCAAGGACGGCGTCTGCGACATCGACCTGCTCGTGCGGCTGCAGGCCACCCACGGCGAGCGCCTCCTCTACGTGGGCGGCCTGCCGACCGCCGAGACCTACGCCCTGCCCTACCTCGAACTGGGCGTCACGACGTACTCCTCGGCGATCTTCAACTTCGCCCCGGCGTGGGCGGCGCAGTTCTACACGTCGGTGCGCGAGCGCGACCGGGCCGACGTCCACGCCCGCCTCGCCGACTTCGTGCTGCCGTACCTCGAGATCCGCAACCGGCGCGCGGGGTACGCGGTCTCGATCGTCAAGGCCGGCCTCACCGCGGCCGGCCGTCCCGCGGGCCCCGTCCGCCCGCCGCTGACCGACCTGACCGAAGCCGAGCAGGCCGACCTCGCCGATCTCGTCGCGAAGGTGGCGACACCGGCATAACGATCACCAGCGGGGCTTGGCCACCTCGTAGCCCGGGTCGATCCGCTTCATGTAGCCGGTGTCGTCCCGGTCGCGGATCCCGCTGCGCAGGTACTGCTCGTGCAACGCGCCCAGCTTGTCCCGGTCCAGCTCCACGCCCAGCCCCGGCGAGGTCGGGACGGCGACCGAGCCCTGCGAGAACGCCAGCGCCCCGGGCCGCACGACGTCCTCCTCCGGGTCCTTCCAGGGCCAGTGCGTGTCGCAGGCGTAGGTGAGGTTCGGCGTGGCCGCGGCCAGGTGCGTCATCGCGGCCAGGCTGACGCCGAGGTGGCTGTTGGAGTGCATCGACAGGCTCATGCCGAAGGTCTCGCAGATGCCCGCGAGCAGCTTCGAGCGGTGCAGCCCGCCCCAGAAGTGGTGGTCGGAGAGCACGACCCGCACCGCGCCCTGCCGGATCCCCGGCTCCAGGTCGGCGAAGCCCACCACGCACATGTTGGTGGCCAGCGGCATCGCCACGTTGCGGGCCACCTCCGCCATCCCCGGGATGCCGGTGGTCGGGTCCTCCAGGTACTCCAGGACCCCGTCGAGCTCCTGCCCGACCCGGATGGACGTCTGAGGGGTCCAGGCGCCGTTGGGGTCCAGCCTCAGCGGGTGGTCGGGGAACGCCTCGGCCAGCGCCCGGACCGCGGCGATCTCGGCGTCCGGCTCGAACACCCCGCCCTTGAGCTTGATGGCGGAGAAGCCGTAGTCGGCGATCATGCGCTTCGCCTGGGCGACGATGCCGTCCGGGTCGAGGGCGGCGCCCCACGTGTCCGGCTCGGCGTCGGGGTGGCCCGCCCACTTGTAGAACAGGTAGGCCGAGTAGTCGACCCGGTCCCGCACCGCGCCGCCCAGCAGGCTGCTGACCGGCAGCCCGGTGGCCTTGCCCTGGATGTCCAGGCACGCCACCTCGAAGGGCGAGAGGACCGCGTCGGCGGTGCTGGAGCTGGTGACCATGCCGGCCATCCCGTGCCCGCCGGATCCGGTGTCGCCGTCGAGGGAGCTCCGCACCCGGCGGTCGAGACCGTTGAGGTCCCAGACGTCCGTGCCGGCCACCAGCTCGGCGGCCCGGCGGAGCCGGTCGAGGTGGGCACTGTCGCCGTAGGTCTCGCCGAGCCCGGTCAGCCCCTCGTCGGTGCGGACCTCCACGATGGTGCGGATCGCGAACGGCTCGTGCACACCCACGGCATTCAGCAGGGGCAGGTCCCGGAACGCCACCGGCGTGACCTCGACGGCGGCGATGCGCTGGCTCGTGTGCACGGCTACTCCGTATGCATATGTGGACGGCTATTGCTTATGCAGACGACCCTAGGAACCGTCGGCGGCGGGTGTCAACGCCGCCCGCGCCCGCCGGGCGGTGAGGAGCACCGCCACCGCATTGGCCGTGACGACGAGCGCGATGCCGAGCCAGTCGAGCGCGGCGAGCGCCTGCCCGAGCACGACGGCGCCGATCGCCGCCGCGTAGACCGGGCTGCCGCTCATGAAGATCCCGAAGAGGTGGGCGGGGACGCGGCGCAGGGCCAGCAGGTCGGCCAGGAACGGCACGACCGAGGCCAGCACGCCGGCGGTGGCGGCGTAGGCGAGGGCGGCGGGGGTCGGCGGGTGGGCGATGAGGATCGCCACCCCGACCGGCACGTACACCAGCGCCGACACGACACCGGCCGCCGCCGAGCCCTCCACGCCCGGCGTGCGCCTGCCGACGGTGCGGTTGAGCAGGATGTAGCAGGCCCAGCACAGGGCGGCGAGCAGCGCCAACCCGATGCCGAGGGCGTCGGTCGCCGGCTGCGGGCGCGTGAGCACCACGACCCCTGCGGCGGCGAGCGCCGCACAGCCCAGAGTGGCACGATGCCGGGCGCCGGCCAGCGCGACGGCCAGCGGTCCGAGGAACTCGAGGGTGACCGCCAACCCGAGCCCGATGCGGTCGATCGCGCTGTAGAGCGACACGTTCATGACGGCGAACACCGCGGCCAGCCCGAGCACCGGCCACCACTGCTGCCGCGTGAACGAGCGCAGCCGCGGCCGCCCGACCGCCAGCAGCACCACCGCGGCCACCCACTGGCGCACCGCCACCACGCCGACCGGCCCGATCACGTCGAAGGCGAGCGCGCCCGCCGCCGCTCCGGACTGGCTCGCCAGCCCGCTGCCCACCATGAGCGCCACCCCGGAGGCCCGGAGGCGGTCGGGAGCCGGAGCGGAGGTCGGGGTGCCGGTGTCCACGCCGCCAGGGTGCGCCGCTGCAGACCATTCGCAAAATGCAATGCGCGCCCGCGCAATACGCTGGACGCATGGATGTCGAGCTGCGGCACCTGCGCTGCCTCGTGGCGATCGTCGACGCCGGTGGTTTCACCGGCGCGGCCGTCGAGCTGGGCCTCACGCAGCCGTCGGTCTCCCGCACACTGGCGGCGCTGGAGGATGCGCTCGGGGCCCGGCTGCTGCGCCGCACCAGCCGGGAGGTGGTGCTCACCGCCGCGGGCGAGCGCGTGGTGAGCCGGGCGCGGCGGGTGCTCGCCGAGGTCGAGGACCTGGCGCGGGAGGTGCGCGGCGGCGCGGCCCGCCTGCGCCTGGGCCACGCGTGGGCGGCCGTCGGGAAGCACACGCTCGCGCTGCAGCGGCGGTGGGCCGCGCAGCACCCGGACGTCACGCTGCAGCTCGTGCGCACCAACTCACCGACCGGCGGGCTCGCCGAGGGCGCCTGCGACGTCGCCGTCGTGCGCTCCGCATCCGCGGTGCTCGACCCGGGGCGCATCGATCCCCGCCGGTTCGACGGGGCCGTCGTCGGCCTGGAGCCGCGCTACGCGGCGCTCGCCGCGGACGACCCGCTCGCCCGGCGGCGCCAGCTGCGGACGGCCGACCTGGCGAGCCGGGTCCTCGCGGTCGACCCGCGCACCGGCACCGGCACGGTCGAGCTCTGGCCGCCCGGCGCCCGCCCCGAGGTGGAGGAGACCCGCGACGTCGACGACTGGCTCGCCGTCATCGCCACCGGGCGCTGCATCGGGGTCACCGCGGAGAGCACCCTCACGCAGTACCGGCGCCAGGGTGTCGTGTTCCGCCGCCTGCGCGGTGCGCCGCCCGTTCCGGTGCGGCTCGTCTGGTGGCGCGACGACCGCCACCCGGCCACCGACGACGTGGTCGGGCTGCTCGTGGAGCTCTACGGCGGGTACGGACGATGACACTTCCAGAGCACTGCTCTTGACGAAGAGCGCCGCCCTCCGACATGCTTGCGGCGTCGCGAGCACTGCTCTCTCCCGAAGGGCCGATCATGTCGCACCGCCCCGTCCCACCCACCGGTACCGCGCTCCGCCGCACCGGCGCCGCCGCGTTCGCCGTGGCAGGCGCCCTCTTCGTCCTCTACCCCGCGGCGCGGCCCTACGGCGACCTCGACCCCGCCACCACGGCGGCCGCGTTCAGCTCGCCCTGGTGGCTCGCGTCCCACCTGGCTGCCGTGCTCGGCTTCGTGCTCGCGGGGACCGGCCTGGTGGCGCTGTTCCTGCGCCACCGCACCACGCCGCTCGCGGTCGCGGCCGGCACCTGGTGGCTCGGCACGGCCCTGACCGTCACCTACTACGGCGCGGAGACCTTCGCGCTGCACGCCCTCGGCACCGGGATCGAGGATCCGGCACTGCTCGCGCGGCTCGCCGAGGCGATCCGGATGGGGCCGGCGCAGGTCACGGTCTTCGCCACCGGACTCGTCCTGCTCGCGGCGGCCGGCGTGCTCACCGCGGTCGCACTGCGGTCCCTGCACGGCGCGGCGCTGCCCTTCGCCGCGGGTGCCGTGCTGTTCCTGCCGCAGTTCTTCGCCGAGCCGGGGTTCCGGGTCGTCCACGGCACGTTGCTCGGCCTGGGCTGCCTGCTGCTCGCCGCGCACCTCGCGCGGCGGCCGGCCGCGGCGCCCGTCGCGACCGGGCCGGTCGCCCCGCCGGTGCCGAGCGCGGCCTGACCGAGGCCCGGGTCTTCATGATCGCCAGATGGGGCGCGGCCGGCCGGGAGGGTCCGCGGTGATCGATCTGATCAGCACCTGGCGGCGGGCGCTGCGGCACTGGCGTACTTCTCGGAGTGATCACGGCCCGGTGATCGGTCCGAGCAGCGCGTGGGTGCTGTCGCGGCGACGTCAGGTACTTCTCGCAGCGATGGTCGTCGTTGGCACGGCGGACCACACTCGCCCACCCGCCGGGCGGCGGTGGCGAGCCCGCGCCGCGGGCCGAGCGACATGACGGCCGCGAGCGCGTACGCGCTGCAGCTCGGGGTGGACGGGCAGCGCGGCGTGAACCGGGTGAACCACCTCCGGTAGGCACGCAGGAGCCCCACGACGGGTCGCCGGCCCGCGGCGTCAGGCACCAGGAACGCGGCGAGGAACAGGACGGACGAGACGCGGAGCAGGTTGCAGCCGCCGATCCCGTCGCAGCCGTCGCAACCGCCACAGCCGGAGGCCGCGTCCCCGGCGACGTCGCCGACCTCAGCGGCCCCGCCCAGCCGATCCGCAGGAGATGCGCGCTCCGACGCCTCCTCGTCACCCGGAACGGTCACCGGCGGCTCCTCCCACGTCTCGATCGCATCGGTCCGAGTGACGACCGCCGGACCACGCAACGCGGTCCGGGGTCAGGCCGTCGTGGTCACCACCAGGCCGTCCGCCACGCGTTCCACGGTGCACGCGTTCAGGTCGGGGACCACGACATCGGCGGACGTCAGCTCCGAGGCCGGGTGCGAGGTCGCCACGGCCACCGTGTGCGCGCCCGCCGCGCGGCCCGCTCCGATGCCGGCAGGCGCGTCCTCGACCACCAGGCACCGGGTGATGTCGTACCCGAGCGCGGCCGCCGCCTTCAGGTAGCCCTCCGGATCTGGCTTGCCGGCGCTGACGTCGCCCGCCGAGACGAGCACCTCGGGAACGGGCAGGCCCGCGGCGGCCAGGCGGGCCTGCATCAACACCCGCGAGCCCGACGTCACCGCGGCCCAGCGATCAGCGGGGAGGTCCCGCAGCAGCGTCCGTGTGGCGGGCAGCGCGATCACCTCGTCCAGGTCGGCCAGCTCCAGCTCCGCCAACGCCGCGACGCCCGCCGCCTGCTCCTCGACCGGCAGGAACCGGGCGATCGTGTCCTCGCTGCGCCGGCCGTGGCACACGCGCAGGATCTCCTCGGGGTCGAGGCCGTACCGGCCCGCCCAGGCCGTCCAGCTCCGGACGACCGCGCCGGTGGAGTCCACCAGCGTGCCGTCGATGTCGAACAGCACGGCATCGACGCGGAAACGCACGATCACACGCTACGTCACGGCCCGATCGGTGACGAAGGCTCAGTCCGGGCGCTTCCGGAGCGCGCGGAGCTGCTCCCGCAGCTCCTCCAGGTCCCACCGGTACTGGTTCCCGGGCGTGACGACGGTCGGCATCAGCCGGCCCTCCTTCGCCCACCGCGACAGGCTCCGCTCAGCCAGGCCGAGCGCCGCAGCGGCCTCGGGGGTGGTGAGCAGTCGGTCCGGCGCCACGCAACGGACCCTAAGCCGCCGATACGGCCTGGTCAGCCGTGATGGCGAGCACGGCGAGCAGGGCGAGTAAGACGAGCGAGGCGAGAATGGCGAGAATCGCGGTAGGCTCACCCCATGGCGTTCTGGGTCACCGCAACGGGCGAGGGGTTCGCGATGGGCGAGGCAGCAGACGAGGCCGCGGCGCGGCGCATGATCGAGTCCCAGCAGCGCGGCTCCGTGACGTTCGACGAGAACACCGGCCGGTACCGCTGGACCGTGGTGCTCGACGGCGGCAAGTCGTCGCACGGGTACGCGGAGACCCGGGACGAGGCCTGGTGGTTCGTCGAGGAGGCCCTGAACCGGCCATACCGCGGGACCCGGTACCGAGGACCACGAGGACGCTTCTCGCTCCCGCCTCAGCCGCGCTCCTGAGATCGGCCCGAGCTCATCGACGATCGTCGGAGCCCACGTTCACCGACCCTGCGCGTCGAGCCCCGCGTCGTGCACGAGCACCGCCACCTGCACGCGGTTGTTGAAGTCGAGCTTGGTCAGGATCGCGGACACGTGGGTCTTCACGGTGGTCACGCCGATGTGGTGGCGCGCGGCGATCTCCGCGTTGGACCGTCCGGTGCCGATCTCGATCGCCACGGTGCGCTCCCGGTCGGCGAGGGAGTCGAGCTTGCGCCGGGCCGCGTCGCGCCGGGTGTCCTGTTCGGTCCCGGCGACGCGGTCGATGAGGCGGCGGGTCACCTCCGGGGAGAGCACGGGCCGCCCCTGGGCCGCGTGCCGGATGGCGACGACGAGCTCGTCGGGCGGGGTGTCCTTGACCAGGAACCCGGCCGCGCCGGCCCGCAAGGCGCGCAGGACGTGCGCGTCGGCGTCGAACGTGGTGAGCACGACGACCTGCGGTGCGGGGGTCCGGGCGCGGAGGATCTCGGTGGCGGTGATCCCGTCGGTGCCGGGCATCCGGATGTCCATCAGGACCACGTGCGGACGGTGGCGGGCGGCCAGCGCGATCGCCTCCGCGCCGTCACCGGCCTCGGCCACCACCCGCAGGTCGGCGGCGCCGCGCAGCATCATGGTCAGGCCGAAGCGCACGACCGGGTCGTCGTCGGCGAGGAGCACGTCGATCGTCGGCGGCTCCATCGACCGCTCGGCCTCGCTCACGCCGACCACCGTATCCGCATGCCCAACCGCCACCCACCGGAGCCGGTCGGCCCGTGCTCGAGCCGCCCGCCCACGAGCGCGGCCCGCTCGGCCAGCCCGCGCAACCCTTCCCCGGAGCCGATCGGAGGCGCGTGGGGCTCGGGGGGCGCGGGCGGCCGATCGTTGACGATCTCGACGGTCAGGTCGTCGCCCGGCTCGCCGGTGATCCGGACGAGGACGGGCGCGCCGGGAGCGTGCTTGCGGGCGTTGGTCAGGCCCTCCTGGACGAGCCGGTAGAGCGTGCGACCCACCGTTGCGGGAACGGCGCGACCGCCGGTCGTCACGCCGGCGGCGTCGCGCAGGTCGACCGGGGTGCCGGAACGCCCGATCTCGTCGACCAGCTCGACCACGTCCTCGACGCCCGGCAGCGGGCGGTCCTCCTCGGGTGCGCGCAGGACGCCGATCACCTCGCGCAGGTCCTGCATCGCGCGCCGCGCGTTCTCCCGGACCACCTCGGCGGCCCGGGCGATCTCCTCGGCCGAGGCGCCGCGGTAGTAGGCCAGGGCGCCCGCGTGGACGCTGAGCAGCGACAACCGGTGGCCGAGGACGTCGTGCATCTCCCGTGCGAGGGCCTCGCGCGCCTCGTGCTGGGAGCGCTCGGCCCGCAGCCGGGCCTCGACCTCGGCGGCCGCGGCCCGTTCGCGCAACGAGGCGACGAGCTGCCGCCGGCTGCGCGTGAGCATCCCCCACCCGGCCACGCCGACGACGAGCGCGACCTGGAGCGCCACCAGCAACCACGACGACGTCACCGGCCCGGGACGCAGCGCCAGGAAGACGATGAACGCGAGCACGTTGCCCACGGCCACCACCGCGGTGGCCCTCGCCGAGCGGTGGACGGCCACGGTGAGCAGCGCGACCAGCGACGCGGCCGAGACGGCCAGGGAGAAGGTGCTCAGCAGGACCAGGGCGACGGCGAGCTCCACCGGGAAGCGGCGCCGCCACCACAGGGCGAGGCACCCGAGCCCGCCCGCGGCGTAGTCCAGGTGCAGCACCCAGTCGGGCAGCGTCAGCGCGGGCTCCGCCCAGTGCACGGCCGGGTAGATCCCGGCCACGGCCGCGAGCCCGACCAGCCCGCCGTCGACGAGCCGGTCCCGGACCGTCCCGCGCCCCGCGCCTGCTGTGTCGTCCATCGGGGACGAGCCTAGGCAGGCCCGCGCGTCACCACCTCCTCCCGAAGGAGGAGCCACCCTCCGACTTCGGCGGGGCGATCCCCACCCGTCGAGTGATCCACACCTGCGGGTGGCCGCCCTAGCGTCCCTGGCATGCCCCCGTTGTCACGTGTGCCCCGGTCGTCGCTCGCCGCGGTGGTCGTACCGCTGCTGCTGGTGGCCGGGTGCGCCCAACCGCCGACCGCGGCACTCGAGCTGCAGCCCGCAGGACCGTCGCCTGAGCTTGCGGAGTTCTACGGCCAGCAGATCGCGTTCGGGCCGTGCGCGCCCTACGCCACGTCGGCGGTCGACGAGCAGCTCTTCGCCGACGATCGTTTCGACTGCGCCCGCGTGCAGGTCCCGCTGGACTACACCGACCCCGACGGGCCACGCGGGGAGGTCGCCCTGCTGCGGGCGAAGGCCCGGGGGGAGAAGATCGGATCGCTGCTGGTCAACCCGGGCGGTCCCGGCGGTTCGGGGATGAACTTCGTCGCCGCGTTGGGCCCGATCTGGGACAACGTGCCGGTCGGCGAGCGGTTCGACGTGATCGGGTTCGACCCGCGGGGTGTGGGCGCCTCGACCCCGCAGGCGGAGTGCTTCACCGACGCCGAGACCGACCGGGGCGAGCAGCCCTCGCCCTACCTCTTCGACGTCACCGACGCGCGGACGGCCGGCGAGATCGCCCGGCACTGCGCGGAGCGCACCGGCGGTGTGGACGCCCTGACCAGCGTCGGGAGCGGCAACGTCGTCCAGGACATGGATGTCATGCGCGCGGTGCTGGGCGACGAGAAGCTGAACTATCTCGGCTACAGCTACGGCAGCGAGCTGGGCGGGATGTACGCCGAGAGGTTCGGCCAGAACCTGCGGGCGATGGTGATCGACGGTGCCGTCGACCCCGAGAGGACCGAAGCCGAGTTCCGGCAGTCCCAGTTCGTCTCCTTCCAGAAGGCGTTCGACGAGCTGGCCGCCTCGTGCGCGACCGACGCGGGCTGCCCGCTGGGCACCGACCCGGCCCGGGCCACCGAGGTGTTCCAGGACCTCGTGCGCCCGCTGCTCGACCGGCCCGCACCCACCACCGACGGTCGCGGGCTGACCTACGAGGACGCGATCCAGGCCGTGCAGCCGGCCCTGTTCACCGAGGCCCAGTGGCCGATGGTCGTCCAGGGACTCACCGAGCTGTCCGCCGGGCGCGGTGACGTCCTGCTGGGGATGCGCGACGCCGCCCTCGGGCGCGGCCCCGACGGCGGGTACGGGGGCGCGCTGAACGTCGATGCGAACCTCGCGATCCGGTGCATGGACAACCCGCGACGCAGCCCCGAGGAGAACACGGAACTGGCCCGGGAAGCGCGCGAGGCCGCCCCGTTCCTGGACCCCGGACGCCCGGTGGAGCAGGTCCACTACGAGTGCGAGGCCTGGCCGGAGCCGGTGAGCCGGTCCCTCCCGTGGCTCGACGGCGACGTCGACGTGCCCCCGACCCTGACGGTCTCGGTGACCGGTGACCCGGGCACCCCGCACCAGGGCGGGGTGAACATGGCGCGCCTGCTGGGCGGGAGCCTGCTCACCGTGGAGGGCGCCCAGCACGGCGTGGCGCTGTTCGGGCAGAGCCCGTGCGTGGACGGGATCGTCACGGACTACCTGATCGACCTGCAGACCCCGCCCGCCGACGCCCGCTGCACCCTGTAGGCGATCATGCTCAAGAAGGTCAAGCGTCGCCTGCAGCTCGCGAAGGTCAAGCCCGGCGACGGGAGCAGGCTCGCGCAGTACCGCGTCTGGCAGCTGTTCTCCCGATCCCTCTTCGGCCTCGAACTCCCCGACCGTTCGGGGCGCTGTCACGTCTTCGAGGTCGACGTCCGGCACATGGCCGACAGCACGACCAAGAGGCGCCCCGCCGCGCTCTACCGGGACGGCATCCAGATCCACTGCGCCAACGTCCCCGTGGCGTTCCCGGTGCCCGGCGGCGTCATCGAGGTCGCCACCAGCCCGTACGGGCTCAAGCGCATGCACCACGTCCGCGACGACGGCGGCGTGCGCATGTTGCGTCCGCACCCTCGTTCGGCGGAGGGACTTCGGGCGAGGTTCGATCGGCGGTTCCCCCGCACCAGCGCCTCCATCGGTGCCGTGGCCGTCGTCGTACTCCTGGTGGGGCTCGCCGTCACCCTGTCCGTGACCGTGGAGGCGATCACCCGGGTCCCCCTCGTCGCCGAGCACGTCGGCGCGTTCACCTCGCCGATCCACCTCCCCGGGTGGGCGAAGGTCGCGCTGCCGGCCGCGGGGTTCGTCGCTGCTCTCGAACGCTCCCTGATGCTCCGCAACCAGTGGCTGGCGAAGGTCGGCGCGTAGGTGCCCTGGCCGTCCGCACGAAGAGGAGAACGAGTGTTGTCACGTCCGATCCGGTCGTCACTCGCGGCGGTGGTCCTGCCGCTGCTGCTGGTGGCCGCCGGGTGCGCCGAGCCCACTGCGCCGGCCGGCCCGCCGCCGGCGGCGGAACTGGCCCGCTTCTACGACCAGGAACCCGCCTGGGCGCCGTGCGAAGACCCGGGGTTCGAGTGCGCCCGGGTGGAGGTGCCCCTGGACTACGAGCGTCCCGACGGGCGGACCGCCCAGATCGCGATGCTGCGGATCCCGGCACGGGGCGAGCGGATCGGATCCCTGTTGTACAACCCGGGCGGCCCCGGCCAGTCGGGGACGAGCGTGCTCGCCACCATGCTGGCGAAGCCGTTGGCGACCAGCCCGATCGGCGAGGGGTTCGACGTCGTCGGGTTCGACCCGCGCGGGATCGGCGCCTCGACCCCGGCCCTGGACTGCCACACCGACGCCGAGCGCGGCGACGACGCGATGTTCGTGTGGCTGCGGGCCGAGGACCGGACCGAGGAACAGACCCGCGGGCTGGCCGAACGGTGCGCGGAGCGATCGGGGGGCATGGACGTGCTGGAGCACGTCGGCACCCGGGACGCCGCCCGGGACATGGACATCCTGCGCAGCGTGCTGGGTGACGACCGGCTGAGCTTCCTCGGGCAGAGCTACGGCACCCGGCTCGGCGCGGTCTACGCCGAGGAGTTCCCGCAGAACGTCCGGGCGATGGTCCTCGACGCGCCGATGGACCCGGCGGTGGGTACCGCCGAGCGGTACACGGCGCTGTTCGCCACGTTCCAGCAGCGCTTCGACGACCTCGCCGCGTTCTGCGCCACCGACCCGGCGTGCCCGCTGGGCACCGACCCGGCGCGGGCCACCGAGGAGTTCCAGAGCATCGTGCGCCCGCTGCTGGACTCCCCGGCCCCGGCCATGAACGGGCGGACCCTCGGGTTCGACGGTGCCATCGAGGGGATGATGGCGGGCCTCTACACCGAGGACGCCTACCCGACCCTGGTGCAGGGCATCACGGAACTGGCGGCCGGGCGCGGTGCCGTCCTGACCGCGCTGCGCGACGTCTACGTCGGCCGAGGACCCGATGGGAGCTACACCAACTGGGTCGAGGCGTTCCAAGGGGTCAACTGCCTCGACGAGCAGCGCCGGACCCCGGACGAGGAGACCGCGCTGAAGCGCGCCTGGTACGACGCAGCGCCCTTCCTGGACCCCGGTCGTCCGGTGGGCGAGACCCACGACCGGTGCGAGCACTGGCCCGGCCGGCCCACCCTCGGATTCCCCCACGCCGACGGGATCGAGGGACTGGCCCCCACCCTGACCGTGGCGGCCACCGGCGACCCGGCCACGCCGTACGAGGGCGGGATCAGCCTGGCCGAGTCGCTCGGGGGCAGCCTGCTGACCGTCGACGCCGCCCAGCACGGCTCGGTCCTGCTCAGCGGGAACGCGTGCGTCGACGGCATCGTCGCCGACTACCTGACCACCCTGCGCACGCCACCCGACGGCGCCCGGTGCGCGGGATGAGCGGTGCGCTGCACCCGCGTCGTGATCATGGGCAGTTCAGGCGCCGTCGACGAGCTGGCCGACGGTGTCACCGACCGAGCGCTTGTGCCACAACGCCAACTTCGACGCACGCTCGGCGTCGCGGGCCCGCAGCGCGGACATGATCCCCTCGTGCTCGGCCTGCGACGTCGCGAGCCGCTTCGGCACCAACCGGAACACCCGCTGAAAACCTGAGTGCCGACTCCAGATGTCCATCGTGAGGTCCCGCAGCATCTCGTTGCCGCACGCGGCGACGATGGTCTCGTGGAACTCACGGTTGAGGTCGGAGAATCGTGGCCCGTCCTGGGCGTCGACAGCCTCTTGCATCCGCTCCATCAGCACCTCGAGCTCGCCGAGCGCCGCCTCGGAGAGGCGTTCGGCGGCCAACCCGGTCGCGATGCTCTCCAGGTGTGAGCGGATGAAGTAGGTCTCCTCCACCTCCCGGGCGGTCAGCGTGGTGACCCGGGCGCCACGGTAGGGCTCCGTCTCCACCAGGCCGTCTCGCTCCAGCATGCGCAACGCCTCGCGCGCCGGGATGTCGCTGGACTCGTACTGGGTCGCGATCTCCCGCAGCACCAACCGGGCGCCGGGCTCGATGTCGTTGGACAGGATGCGCTCGCGCAGCGCCCGGTAGATCGTCTGCGACTTCAGGTCAGCCATCGCCGACCGCTCCTTCCCAGGCGATCAACGCCCACGACCTCAGCGTGCCGGGCACCCCCGCCTCCCGGTCCGAGGAGGACCGGCTTCGCAGATCCATTGCTACCACGTTTTATATCAGATATGTTCCGCGGCACCTGCTGATGGGAGTCTCGCGATGAAGCGAATCTGCGCACTGGCTGCGGCGTCGGTGCTCGCGCTCACGGCGTGCGGCGGCGGTGGTGGCTCCTCGGCAAGCACCGACGAGGGCATCCGTGTCGCCCTCGGCGACATCGAGTCGGTGGAGACCCTCGCCCTGATGATCGCCCTGGAACGGGTGCGGGAGCGCGGGACCCCGGTGGAGCTGATCGAGCTCGCCGACGAGGACCTGGCGAATCAGGCGGTGGTCGGCGGACAGGCGGACGTGGGTCTCGGCGCGCCCTACGGCCTGATAGAGGGCTCCGGCGCACCACTGCGGATCTTCTGCCAGCTGCAGACCCTGCGCTTCTTCCCCGTGGTCGACAAGGCCGCCTACCCGGACTGGCAGGCACTGGACGGTGAGACCTTCACCGTGCACTCCCGCGGTTCCGCGACCGAAGCGCTCGCGTCCGTCGTCCAGGAGCAGGAGGGCATCGAGTTCGGCGAGATCAGCTACGTCTCGGGCGCCGAGGTGCGGGCCACCGCGCTGCTGCGCGGGAACGTGAAGGCCACCGTGCTCGACATCCCGAACAAGAACTACGTGATGGCCGAGGCCCCGGGCAGGTTCCACATGCTGCCCACGCCGGACACGGGCGCGAGCGACGAGGTGCTGTTCGCGAACACCGAGTGGCTGAAGTCGAACGAGGACGACGTCCAGGTGCTGCTCGAGGAGGCCCTCACCGTCTGGCGCTCGATCGTGGAGAACCCCGCGTACGTCCAGGAAGAGCGGCAGCGTCTCGAGCTGCTGGCCGACCTGCCGGCGGAGCTGGAGACGCAACTGCTGCCCTACTACGAGCAGGCCGCCGAGGAACGTGTCTTCACCCAGGACTGCGGTGGTAGGGAAGCCGTGCAGGCCGACTTCGAGTTCTACCACACGGCCGGCCAGCTCACGGCCGAGCCGCAGGCGCTCGCGGCGGAGGACTACTGGGCCTTCGGACCCATGGAGAAGGCCCTGACCGCCCTCGAGGGATCGGGCGGATGACGGTGGCGGCAAGCACCGTGGCGAGCCGCGTCGGCCGGACGGCGGCGATCACCGGCCGGGGAGCGCGCAACCCCTGGGTGCTGCGGGTCGGCTCGATCCTGCTGGTGCTCGCCCTGTGGGAGTGGGGCGGCACCGCGGGGGTCAGCATCGCCTTCCCCAAGTGCAGCGACACCTTGGCGGCCTTCGCCGCGATGGTCGCCGACGGCACGTTCGCGGCCGCCTACGCGGAGACGGCCGGCCCCCTGTTCGTCGGCGTCCTCCTCACCGGCATCGGCGGCGTCCTGGCCGGGCTCGTCATGGGGCTCTCACCTCGCGCCGAGTGGATGGGGCTGCCGCTCTTCATCGTGCTGCAGGCCTCACCATCGGCGGCGATCGTCCCGCTGATCACCTTCGTCTACGGCATCGGCTTCGCCGCCAAGGTCTTCGCGGTCGTCCTCCTCGCCGCGCCCGTCATCGTCCTGAACTCCTACCGGGGCATCGCCCACACCCCGCGTTCGCCGCTGGAGATGAGCAACGCGTTCCTCGCCAGCCGCTGGCAGCGGGTGTGGAAGATCGTGATCCCCGCCGGGAGCGGGCTGATCTTCGCCGGCCTGCGGCTCGGCCTCGCGCAGGGCTTCACCGGCGCCGTCCTCGCGGAGCTGATCATCACGCCGACGGGAGTGGGAGATCTGATCACATATAACCGCTCGGTGGCCGACTATCCACGGATGTTCGCAGCGATCTTGTCGATCATCCTGGTCGCGAGCGTCAGTGTGACGGCCCTGCAACGCCTGGAGCAGCGCCTGTTCCGCCCCGAGATGAGGCTGGCATGACCGATGGCACGACGTCCCGGGCCGCTACGGCGGACCGCACCGACAACACTCCCGCCGCGCGGGTCGTCGACCTCGTCAAGGACTTCGGCGGTGGGGTCAGGGCGATGGACGGCATCACCTTCGACATCCCGAGGGGCGAGCTGACCAGCATCATCGGTCCGAGCGGTTGCGGAAAGACCACGACGCTGAAGATCATCGCGGGCCTCGCCGAGGCAACCTCGGGACGGGTGGAGGTCAACGGCGTCCCGGTCACCCGACCGGGTCCCGACCGGGCCTTCGTCTTCCAGGACTTCGCGCTGATGCCCTGGGCCACCGTGCTGCGCAACGCCGCGTTCGGTCTGGAGCTGCGCGGCGTCCCGCGCAAGGAGCGCGAGGAGATCGCGAAGGAGTACGTCGGCAAGGTGGGTCTCGCCCGCTTCGAGAACTCCTACCCCCACCAGCTGTCCGGAGGCATGCGGCAACGGGTCGGGCTGGCCCGGGCGCTCGCGGTCGACGCCGACATCCTGCTGATGGACGAGCCCTTCGCGTCGGTGGACGAGCAGATCCGACGCAGGTTCCAGGAGGATCTGCTCCGGCTGCTCAGCGACGAGAAGAAGACCGTCCTGTTCGTGACGCACTCCATCGAGGAGGCCGTCTACGTCTCGGACCAGGTCGTCATCCTGACCAGAGGGCCTTCGCGCGTGTCGAAGGTCGTGCGGCCCGGTGTCGACCGCAGCGGCGGCTCGGACAGCATCCGGCGCAGCCCGGAGTACCTCGACTGGGTCGAACAGATCTGGTCCGAACTGCAGAGTTACCTGGAGACGTGACGATGACGGTCCGAGGTCATCGCATCCCGAGCGGGTTCTCCCTGCTCGTGTGGTTCGTCCTGTGGGAGATCATCGGTCGGCTCGAGCTCGTGTCACTGATCCCGCCGTTCACCGACGTCGTCGTCGCACTCGTCGAGGTCGTCCCGTCGTCCGCCTTCATCGAGGCCGCGACGATCACCCTCCAGGCCTTCGCCATCGGCATGGTGCTCGCCCTCGTCGTCGGGATCGGCGTCGGCATCGCGATGGGCAGGAACCGCACCGCCGGATCCGTGATGGGCATGTGGGTGAACATCTTCGAGAGCTCGCCGCTGACCGCCGTGGTGCCGGCGCTGATGGCGCTGCTCGGCTTCGGTCTCCCCACGATGGTCGTCACCGTGTTCCTGTTCTCCGTCTGGGTGATCGCGCTGGACACCCAGGTCGGTGTCCAGCGGGTCAACCCCTCGCTGGTGGAGATGGGCCGGTCCTTCGGCGCCTCTCGACGGGCGCTCTACGCCCAGATCATCTTCCGGGCCGCGCTGCCGGAGCTGCTGGCGGGCATCCGCCTCGGCCTCATCCGCGGGCTGAAGGGCGTCATCATCGGGCAGCTGCTGATCGCCGTGGTCGGCGTCGGCTACCTGTTCGAGCTGTACTCCCGCAGCTTCCTGATGCCGGAGTTCTGGGCGTTGCTGATCGTGCTGTTCACCTTCGCCTTCCTCGCCTCGGAGGCGGTGGCCTACTTCGAACGAAAGGTGTCCTTCTATGCCTCCAGTCGGTGACCAGGCGAGTTACGCCATCGCGGCGCCGGTCGTCACGACCGTTGCCGTGGTCGGCACCGACGCGACCTTCCCGGTGGCCCGCGTCTTCTGCGTCGGCCGCAACTACGCCGAACACGCCATCGAGATGGGCCACGACCCGGACCGCGAACCGCCCTTCTTCTTCATGAAGCCGGCGAACGCCGTCGTACCCACCGGCAGCAGACTCCCCTTCCCGACGCAGACCCAGGACCTGCACCACGAGGTCGAGCTCGTCGTCGCGCTCGGTGAAGGTGGGCGGGACATCGACGTGGACAAGGCGCTGAACCACGTCTTCGGGTACGCCGTGGGCCTCGACATGACCCGGCGCGACATGCAGGCCGTGGCCAAGAAGCTCGGCCGTCCGTGGGACATGGCCAAGGGGTTCGACCAGTCTGCGCCGACCAGCCCGATCCGGCCGGCGGCTGACATCGGACACCCTGCCGAGGGCGCCATCTGGCTCCGGACCAACGGCGAGATCCGCCAGCAGGGCGACCTGGGGCAGCAGATCTGGAAGGTGCCCGAGACGATCAGCTATCTGAGCACGCTGGTCGAGCTGCGGCCCGGTGACTGCATCATGACCGGCACCCCGAAGGGTGTCAGCGGGGTGCAGCCGGGCGATCGCCTGGAGGGCCACATCGACGGCGTGGGCGACCTGACCGTCGAGTACCTGGGGTAGAGCCGGCTACCTGTGAGGCGGCGGGTCTCCGCGTGTGGAGCGAGGCGCGGCCCTCGGTCCGCTCGTGCTCCTCGCCCTGCCACCGGTGGATGGAGTGGACCGCGGAGAAGTTGTGGACGCTCGAGCACAGGTGCCGGTCGACGAGCTCGCGCGTGAAACGGCGCAGCCAGTCCGGGTCGGGTGCGGTGATGACGACCTCGCAGAGTTCGGTCATCCCGCATCCTCCTCACGCTCTCGGATGAGGTCGTCCATCGCCCGCGCGGAGTCCTCGCGTGTCTTCCCCATCGTCGCCCAGCCGGACATGGTCTCGTCGTCGTAGCCGAGCCCGACCCAGCGGCCGACCATCGAGTGGCCGTGGGGATGCTTCATGTACAGGTACATCGTTCCCTTGGAGCGGACCGCGCCCTCGTTCGCCGCATACCAGCCGGTGAGGACCTGGTTGTCCCAGAAGCGGAGTTCACCGGTCCAGAGGTAGCCGCCCTGCTCGGCCGCCAGGCCGCGCTGGGTGGCCACGATGTTGACCAGGTCGCCCTCCTGGCGCATGTGCACCGACTGCGTCGCGATCTTCTGCTCGCCGGGCCTGCCACGACGCCCTGGCGGGGCCGGAAGCGCCGGCCAGAAGCATGGTCATCGGTTGGGTGCACTGGCGGCCACATCCGGCCGTTCGTGCACCCAACCGATGATCACCGCAGCTCCCGGCCTGCAGGCCGGTCTCGGTGCCGCTGCGGACCAGCCGGTCGAGGGTGTCCTGGACCTCGCGCTGGAGTGAGCTCACTGGAGGCCGTTGGCCAGGGTGATCGAGGTGCCCGTCTGGCAGCGGCCCTCGTCCGAGACGAGGTACAGCACGGCGTTCGCCACGTCCTGCGGCTCCAGGAGCCCGGGCCGCGGCCGGCCCTGCGCGAACATCGGCTCGACGTCCTCCCGGGTCGGCTCCTCCAGGTCGGGCCGGATCACCCGGTACGTCGCCGGATTGTGGATCATCGCCGTGTTCACCCCCGCGGGCAGGACCGCGTTGACGACGATCCCGTCCCCGGCGACCTCGTGCGCCAGCGACTTCACCAGCGCCACCACACCCGCCTTGGCGGCGGCGTAGTGCCCCGCGTTGGTGGCACCCGATCCGGCGACGATCGACGAGACCGCCACGATCCGGCCGGAGCCGCGCTCGATCATGTGCGGGAGGACGGCCCGGAACGCGGTGAACACGCCGGTGAGGTTCACGTCGATCATCGTGCGCCACTGCTGCTCCGACATGGCGGCGATCGGGCTCGCGCCGCTGATGCCCGCGTTGGCCACCAGCACGTCGATCCGGCCGTACGCCTCGATCGCCCGGTCGGCCACGCCCTGCATCGCCGCCAGGTCGCGGACGTCCGCGGTGACGGCCAGGCAGCGCCGGCCGAGCTCCTCCACCGCCCGCACGGTCTGTTCCAGGTCGTCCGGCGTGGCCAGCGGGTACGCGACCCCGTCGAGCGGCGCGGCGATGTCGCACACGACGATGTCGGCGCCCGCGCGGGCGAGCGTGACCGCGTGCGCGCGCCCCTGCCCACGCGCCCCACCCGTGATGAGCGCGATCCTGCCGTCGAGTCCACCCATGCCGT
This sequence comes from Pseudonocardia sp. MH-G8, assembly GCF_002262885.1. Taxonomy (GTDB): domain Bacteria; phylum Actinomycetota; class Actinomycetes; order Mycobacteriales; family Pseudonocardiaceae; genus Pseudonocardia. The sequence continues at coordinate 346,630 of NZ_NKYF01000003.1, forward strand.
GCGCCTCCCGTTGCTCAGAAACCGATCTACAGGTGGAGACCGCCGCACGAGCGGCAACTCATCGGTGGACGGCGAGGCGCGGGATGACCGAATCAGGACAGCGGCCGCTGAGGGCGGCGGGGTTCCGACCACCACGCGGTACTGCATGGCTTCCCCTTCACGCGCAGGCATGGACCGGGGAAGCCGCCTTGCTCATTGCGTGGTGGTGCCTTGCGAGCTGTCAGGGCTGGGAGCCGACGCCGCTTGCTTGACTGCCTGGTACATCGAGCGAGCTGCCTCCTCCTCGGAGTCGGCGAACCCGTACAGCTCGGTCTCCGTGCTCGCGAGCCACGCGTTCCACCACCAGCGGTGGTGCCGCTCGATGTAGACGACGCGGGTATCCCACCGAAGATCAGACGACCACTCGGCGGTCATCGGACGGTCCAGACGTCATGGCCGCGACGTCGGTGGTCCTTCCCGGTCCGGTGGACGAAGAGGCTCTTCAGGTTCGCTCTGTTCGACATACGCACCCCGTGAGACGCTGGAGCCCAGATGATCGGCATGTGTCGTGAAACGCACACCGACATTAGCATGCAACGTTTCATGCAAGAGAGGTGGGACCGTGGCAACATCGGCCGCTGCTGCGCTCCGGTGGCTCATCGGCTCTGAGTTGGCCCGCTACCGCGAGGAGGCGCGACTCTCGCTCAATGAGGCCAGCGCTCGGACCGGGATGGGCAAAGCGAAGCTGCACCACCTGGAGAGCGGACGCCAGGCGCAGGACCCGGACGACATCACGACCCTGTTGAGCGCGTACGCGGTGCCCGCGAAGGACATTGACCGCCTGACCACGCTGACCGGCCGCGCTGATGAGGCCACCTGGTGGGCACCGTGGGCTCAGGTCGTGCCGGACTGGCTGAAGACGTACGTCGGTCTCGAAGGGCTCGCCGAGTCGTTGTTCACGTTCGAGGCGCTGGTGATCCCTGGGCTGCTCCAGACGCAGGAGTACGCGGCGGCGATGACGGCGAGCGCGAAGTCGCTCCGTCCTGATCACGGTGAGCGGTTCGTCAAGTTCCGCATGGCGAGGACACGGCGACTCACTGACTCCGAGCGCCCGCTCTCGTTCCACGCAGTGATCCCGGAGGGTGCCCTACGTCTGGCGGTCGGGACGCCCGACGTCCGACGGGACCAGCTACAGCACTTGCTCTCCATGGCGGATCTTCCGACCGTGACGGTGCAGGTCGTTCGACCTGAAGACGGCCCTCACTCCGCGCTCGGGGGCGGATTCGTCACGCTCGACTTCGGCTCTGCCGCTCGCCCCGTGGTGTACATCGAACTGAAGGACGGTGCGGTGTATCTCCAGGAGGAAACCCAGGTAGATGCCTATACGATGGTGGCCAACGACCTACGCCAGGTCGCCATGAGTCCTGGGCAGTCCCGCGAGTTAATCGCAAGCATGTTGTAGTAGCGAGGGAGGCGCACACCATGATCACCGACCCCGGTCCGAGGTGGCGCAAGAGCAAGGCCAGCCAAGGTAACGGCAACTGCGTCGAGATGGCCGCCCTCCCGGACGGCCGGGTCGGAGTCCGGGACTCCAAGGACCCGAGTGGCCCCGTCCTGACCTTCACCCGTGCAGAGCTGCGTGCCTGGCTCCACGGTGCCCGCTCAGGCGAGTTCGACGATCTGACATAGCACAGCGGTCACAACCGCCCCCTGGTCGCCCCTTGGCCAGGGGTTCCTGCTGCCTGGGGACCGTCCCCACGGTGGCAGGCTGCCCGGCGGAAGCGAGGCAGAGCAGCCGAACCGTGAGGAAGCCCCGCCCGGCGGAGGAGGCCCCGCAACGGCTCCCAGGAGCCGAGAGCGAATGCGCCTGCAGACCTGTTGCGCCCCGGCAGTGTGATCGACACGATCGCGCGTATGACGAGGGACGAGCCACCGGGCCGCGTGATCGTTTCCGGGATGCCGGGGATGCCTTCTCAGCGTGCCCTGTTGCCGCGGTCGACACCGGCCGCCGTGGGGGTGTCGTCCCGCGCGGTCGCCGCGCTGCTGGACCGGCTCGAAGCACAATCCATCGAATGCCACTCGATCATGGTGGTTCGCCGCGGTCACGTCCTCGCCGAAGGCTGGTGGGCGCCGTACTCGGCCGAACGCCCCCACCTGCTCTACTCGCTGACCAAATCGTTCACCTCGATCGCCGTCGGGCTGGCGATCGCCGACGGACTGCTCTCGCTGGACGACCGGGTGGTGGACGTGCTGCCCGACCACGTGCCGGCCGACGTCTCCGCGCAGGGACGCCGCATCACCGTCCACCACCTGCTGTCCATGACGGCCGGTCACGGCACGGACAGCCTCGACGAGGCCTGGCAACTGGAACCGGGCGACCTGGTCAAGGGCTTCCTGCGCGTACCGTTCACCGAGGCCGAGGGAACACGGCACACCTACGACAACTCGACCACTTTCATCCTGGCCCGGATGGTGGAACGGGTCACGGGCCACGGCCTGCCGGAGTTCCTCGACGAGCGCCTCTTCACGCCCATGGGTGTCGGCCACGCCGAGTGGGACCGGGTGGCCAGCGGCGCCGCCTTCGGATTCCACGGGCTGCACCTCACCACCGAGGCCGTCGCCGCGTTCGGCGAGCTGCTGCTGCGCGGAGGCCGCTGGGGCGAGCGGCAGCTCGTCCCGCGCGAATGGGTGGAGCTCGCCACCAGGCGGCACGTCGACACGCTGCCTCCCGCGGACGAAGCCGGGAACCCCGACTTCCTGTGCGGCTACGGCTACCAGTTCTGGATGTCGCGGAACGGCTACCACGGAAACGGGTCCTACGGCCAGCAATGCGTGGTCGTCCCGTCGCACGACCTCGTGGTCGCCGTGACCAGCGGCCACCCGAACGAGGATTCGCCGGCACAGGTCGTGCACGACGCCATCCGGGAATGCCTACTGCCCGGTGTGGACGTGGCGGGTGGTGACGGCTCCACGGACGACGAGCTCCTCGCCGAGCGGCTGCGCCGGCTGTCGCTCGCGCCCGTGCCGGGCTCGGCCGAGCCGGGCCTCCTCGTCACCGCGAGGCTCGACGCCTCCGCCGAGGATTCGCCACTGCCCGACGGGACCAGGGTGGCCGTCGATCCCGTCGATGGTGGCTGGCTCCTGCGACTCGGGTCGGATCTCGACATCGAGACTGGCCACGGCCACTGGCGGGAGAGCTCGCCACTCGGGCGCCCCATCGTCGCGGCAGGCGCCTGGCAGGGCGGCACATTCGTCGCCGAGCTCTACGTCATCACCACCCCGCACCGGGTCCGGCTGGTGGTCGACGCCGAGGCGCAGACAGCCGTGGCGACGTGGAGCACCGTGCCCCTGACCGGCCCCAGCCTGGAACTGCACGTGACCTCGCCGCTGATGACACGGCCCGACGTCGCGTAGCCGGCCGGTAGCGACCAGTAGGCCGGCGGCCGGCGGGTCGTCAGCCCCTGCGGTGTGCTCGCCGGGCGGACCGCAGAACGCCTCCAGGTCCATCCACACCGGCCGGTCCAACCGCGGTGGCGGCGTAGCGGTTGTGCCGCTCCAGGCTTGTACGACATGGCTTCCCCTTCCGCCGTGACGGCCGGGGGGGGAAGCGGCCTCCCTCGAGGAACGTACGTCCGGCTACTCGGGCCGGGCTCGTAGAAGCTGCTCGCGCAGGTCGCTCACCAGCCACCTGTACTGACCCGGGCGCTTGTCGCCGCCCGGGGTCACCAAGGCGGGGGTTACCCGCCCCTCTTTGGCCCACCTCGCCAGCGAGCTTGCGGACACGCCCAGCGCGCGGGCTGCCTCGCCCGTGCTGACCAGACGCTCTGCGCTCCCCACGGGTCGACGCTATGTCGAGCCAGATGCCCTGGTCACGCCTATTGGTCCTGTTGGGACGGATACCGCAGATGAGCCCGTTAGGCTAGTTTGGCCAAATGACGTTCTGGTGGACGGCGATGCCGGGAGGCGGGTGCACGATGGGTGAAGCGCCGGATGAGGCAGAGGCGCGGCTGGAGATTGCTCGCGCGCAGGGGCGTGCTTCGGTGCGCTTTCACGAGCGGAGCGGCCGGTACCGCTGGGCCATCGTGATGGACGACGAGAAGACTTCTCACGGCTGGGCCGACACGGAGTCGGACGCCTGGTGGTTCGTGAAGGAGGCCGTGAACAGGCCGTACCGGCTGAGCTACCAACGAGCCCCTCGGGGGCTGTTCAGCCAGCCGCCCGAGTCCTAGAGCACCGTCAGAGGCTCGCTCAGCGGCCCCCGGCCCCCTCCGGGATGGGGGATTCCTCGCTGTTCGGGCCCCTCCACATTGGCCGTCCTACTGTCCAGGAGCGGCGGAAGCGTCGCCACCGGCTCGACGCTCACCGGCGAGCGCCTCGCGGCGTACGTCGGGCGGGTGGCCGGTCAGACGACGGCGCCGGCCGGCCCCGCCAGCAGCGTGACGCCTGCCATCGCGAAGTTGGCCAGGTCGGCCCGGGTCGCCCGGCCCTCCGGTCCCGCCATGCCCGCGCCGTAGGCCGCCTCGGACTCGTACTCCATCACCGCCACCAGGTAGTACTGGGGCAACGTGCCGTCCGGGCCCGGTCCGGGCCTCGTCACCGTGTAGCGCTGCAGGCCGGGGATCGTGGCGGCGAGCGGCGCGTGGACCCCGTCGTAGTGTCCGTCGAACCGGGCGGGATCCTCGGGGTGGTTGTAGAGCACGGTGACCTGGAACACGAGACCTCCTCGCCGAGGGACAGGAGCCATCTCTAGCGCATCGATGGCGGCCCGAGGCAACGGTGAGGGCGAGATCACGGGACCGGGTAGACGATCTCGGCGGCGATCCGGGCACTGTCCTGCGCGAACGGGACGAGGCCGAGCCGGAGCCCTGTGTCTCCGGCAGATCGAACCTCAGAGCCGTCTGAGCGCGTCCAGAGCTGCAACCGCATCTGTCAGGACCGCGGAAGCGGAGGGATTCGAACCCCCGAACCCTTGCGGGTCTCTCGCTTTCAAGGCGAGTGCATTCGGCCGCTCTGCCACGCTTCCGCCGGTCAGGGTAGCGGGCGGCGGGTCAGCGCACGCGAAGGTCCACCCACGTCGCGTGGTGGTCGGAGACGTCGTTCAGCCGCGCCAGCGGGTCGGCGGCCACCGGCCAGAACACGCCGCTGCTCAGGACGTCCAACGGGCGGGAGGGCAGCACGTAGTCGACGCGCAGGTTGCCCGGCTCGGGCTCGGCGAAATCGGCGGTGTCCAGGCGCGGGTCGCCCTCGTGGCCGGCGTTCGCCGCTTCGGCCGCACCGTCGGAACCGGGCGCGGGGTCCTGCACGCGGTGCGCGGTGAGCAGTTGCTGCGCGGCGCCGGGGACCGAGTCGCCGTCGAACGGGTCGGAGTTGTGGTCGCCCAGGATCACGAACCGTTCGCCGCCGCCGAGGCCGCCGCGGCCGCCGGCGTCGTCGTAGAGCGCGTCGGCGTCGCGACCGGGCTGCACGTAGTGGCGCCAGAACGCGATCTCGTCGGCGTTGCGCAGCCCGTTGCGGTCCTCCGGGCCGTCGAACGTCGGCGGGGTCGGGTGGGCCGCCAGCACGTGCAGGGTGCGCTCGCCGATGCGCACGGGCACGTCCCAGTGCGACTTCGACGACAGCGGCAGCGCCGCCAGCTCCTCCGGGGAGTAGAAGCCCTCGGGCAACCGGGCGCCGGGCAGGTCCTTCCACAGGAAGTGCTGGAACGTCCGGGCCGCCGCGGTATCGATCGGGAAGCGGGAGAGCACGAGCATCCCGTACTGGCCGGGGAACTCCCCGAACCCGAGCGCATCGTTGCCGCCGCCGACGGTGCCGTCGTTGTCCAGGTCGAACCCGCTCGGCACGCCCGTGTTGACCGGTGCGGTGAACGCGTGCGGGTACTCGATGGGCTCGGCGCCGTTCTGGCCGCGCTCGAGGTAGTTGTCGCGGAAGAGGTCCACGGCCGCGGGGTCGTGGTCGAACTCGTTGACCAGCAGCACGTCCGGCCGCACCCGCTGCACCACCTCGGCCACCTCGCGGGCCTGCGGGTCGTCCGGCGTGGACAGGTCCGCCACGAGCTCGCCCTCGGCGGCCCGGTTGAGCGACGCGTTGAACGTCGCGACCCGGACCTGCTCGGGCGGAGCGGCGGCCGCGGGCCCGGCAAGCACGACGGGGGCGACCAGCGCGAGGAGCGCAGGGAGCACGCGGGGCAGCGGCATGGCGTGCGGCGACATGGGCGTCACCCTGACAGGCGAGCGTGAACGCCCGATGACGGCGGACGGGCACCCAGGTGTGGTGGGATCTGCACGAGCGCGGGAGGCGGCATGCGGTTCGACGAGAACGCCCAGCTGGACACGTCGCAGATCGACGACCTGCGCGGCGGCGGAGGTGGTCGCGGGGGCGGGGGCCTCGGCGGGCGCGTGGCAGCAGGCGGTGGTGGGCTCGGTGTCGTCGGCCTGATCCTCTACTTCCTGCTGACGCAGCTGGGTGGCACCGGCGGTGGCGGCGGGGGGTACGCGCTGCCGGGCGGCCTCGGAGGGCTGGCCGAGGGCGAGACCACCGACACCTCCCAGGCGGCGCAGAGCTGCCGCTCCGGAGCCGACGCCAACTCCGAGCTGGACTGCGAGGTCGTCGCCGTCGTCAACTCGCTCGACGGCTACTGGAGCGACGCGCTCGCCCGCTCCGGGGTCACCTACCAGCCGCCGCGCACCAACTTCTTCAGCGGCTCCGTGCGCACGGGCTGCGGCAGCGCCTCCTCGGCCGTCGGGCCGTTCTACTGCCCGGGCGACAACGAGATCTACATCGACCTCAGCTTCTACCAGGAGCTGGAGAGCCGCTTCGGTGCGCAGGGCGGTCCGTTCGCCCGGGCGTACGTGATGGCGCACGAGTTCGGGCACCACATCCAGGCGTTGCTCGGTACGAACTCCCGGGTCCGGCCCGGCGAGACCGGTCCGACGTCGGGCTCGGTGCGCCTCGAGCTGCAGGCCGACTGCTACGCGGGGGTCTGGGCTGCGCACGCGGAATCGACGCCGACCGAGTCCGGGGAGCCGCTGATCACCGGCATCACGCAGGACGACATCGCGGCCGCCCTGGACACGGCGGCCCGCATCGGCGACGACTACATCCAGAGCGAGCTCGGAGGCGGCCAGGTCGACGAGAGCCAGTTCAGCCACGGCAGCTCCGATCAGCGCGAACGCTGGTTCACCACCGGGTACGAGACGGGGGACCCCGCGCAATGCGACACGTTCGCACGCGGCGTGGACCTCGGATAGCCGCTCAGGCGTCGAGGCCGAGCAGGGGGCGGCAGGCGTCCAGGCCCTCGACCTGCAGCGTCCACGACGGGCGGACGAACTCGTCGGGAGTGAGCAGCAGGCGCACCTGCTCGGCGCGCTGCTCGCGCCGCGTCTCCCACAGGGACCCGTCGGCCCGGTAGCCCAGCTTCGCCGAGACCCGGCGCGAGGCCACGTTGTCGGTGAACGCCCCGGAGCGGGCGCGCACGGCACCGAGGTGGTCGAACGCGAAGGCGAGGACGGCGGCGCGCATCTCCGTGCCGATGCCGCGGCCCTGGTGGCGCAGGCCGATCCAGGAGCCCGTCTCGACCTCGCGCAGGATCGAGAAGTCGCGGCCGGTCAGGCCCTGCGTACCGATGACCCGCCCGTCGAGGCGGACGAGGAAGTTGATCGGCCAGCGCTCGGGGGCGAGCTGGGCCCGCTGTCCCCAGAAGAACTGCAGTGCACCCCGGCCCAGGTCGCGCGGGTCGGCGTCGGTCCACGGCGCGGAGAAGGGCATCTCCTCCGGCGGGTGCACCCCGTGGTGGGCTTCCTCCACGAGCTCGAGCAGCCCCGCGTCGTCGTCGGGGCGAAGCTCCAGGCGCGGGGTGCGCAGCACGAGGTGACGCAGGGGCCAGGGCTCAGGGTGGTTCGGCTCCGGGCTGTTCATGGCGCCACCTTGCCGGAGCGGCGCGACCGCCCTCGACCGAATAGCGTCACGGACATGCGTGCGATCACTGTGCGGAAGCCGGGCGGCCCGGAAGCACTCGAGTGGACCGAGGTCCCCGACCCGGTGGCGGGGCCCGGCGAGGTGGTGCTCGACGTCGCGGCGAGCGCGGTGAACCGGGCCGACCTGCTGCAGCGCCAGGGCAACTACCCGCCGCCGCCGGGCGCCTCCGACATCATCGGGCTGGAGTGCTCCGGCCGGGTCGCCGCGCTCGGCGAGGGCGTCACGGGATGGACGGTCGGCGACGAGGTGTGCGCCCTGCTCGCCGGCGGTGGCTACGCCGAGAAGGTCGCGGTGCCGGCCGCGCAGCTGCTGCCGCTCCCGTCCGGCGTCGACCTCGTGACGGCCGGGGGGCTGCCCGAGGTGGCGTGCACGGTCTGGTCGAACGTCGTGGCCGCCGGGCGCCTGTCGGCGGGCGAGACGTTCCTCGTGCAGGGCGGGAGCAGCGGGATCGGGACGCACGCGATCCAGGTGGCCAAGGCGCTCGGCGCGCGGGTGGCCGCCACCGCCGGAACGCCGGAGCGCCTGGAGCGCTGCCGCGAGCTCGGCGCCGACATCGTGATCGACTACCACGACGACGTGCCCGCGGCGCTCAAGGAGGCCACCGACGGGCGTGGCGCCGACGTCATCCTCGACAACATGGGGGCGAAGGGCTTCGCCGCCAACCTGAGCGCTCTCGCCACCGACGGTCGACTGCTGATCATCGGGATGCAGGGCGGCACGAAGGCGGAGTTCGACATCGGCAAGCTGCTGCGCAAGCGCGGCAGCGTCACGGCGATGGGCCTGCGCGGGCGTCCGGTGGACGGCCCGAACGGCAAGGGCGCGGTGGTCGCGGGCGTGCGCGAGCAGGTGTGGCCGCTGCTGGCCGACGGCCGGGTCCGCCCGATCGTGCACGCCAGTGTTCCCATGCCCGACGCCGCGCAGGGCCACGCCCAGCTGGAGGCCGGCGGCGTCGTCGGGAAGATCCTGCTGACCCTCCCGTGAGTGGATACGGGTGCTCCAGCACTCGTATCCACCCACGGCTGGTGGATCGGTACCGTGGTGCGGTGAGCCAGCCAACCGAGCACAACAGCGGCGACAACGGCGAGCAGCAGGTCGTGGTCATCGGCCCCGACGGGCGGCCGGTCGGCATGGCCCGGGTGCCGCAGGACGGCGAGGACGCCGGGGAGCAGGGTGTGGACTCCATGGTCGAGCAACCGGCCAAGGTCATGCGGATCGGCACCATGATCAAGCAGCTGCTCGAGGAGGTGCGCGCCGCGCCGCTGGACGAGGCGTCGCGCAACCGGCTCCGCGAGATCCACGAGAACTCGATAAAGGAGCTCGAGGACGGCCTCGCGCCCGAGCTGCGCGACGAGCTGCACCGCCTCAGCCTCCCCTTCACCGACGACTCCACGCCGTCCGACGCCGAGCTGCGGATCGCGCAGGCGCAGCTCGTCGGCTGGCTGGAGGGCCTGTTCCACGGCATCCAGACCGCCCTGTTCGCGCAGCAGATGGCCGCCCGCCAGCAGCTGGAGCAGATGCGCCGCGGTCTCCCGCCGGGCGCCGCCGCGCCGCAGCCGGGCCAGGAGGGCGGCGGCCTCGGCCGCGGCACCGGCCAGTACCTCTAGTTCCGACGGGGCGAGCAGTGGCAGGAGGCGGTGTCGTGGCCGCCGGTACGAGGAGCACCGTCGCCTCGTCGGGCCGACGTCCGGAAGGTCCCGAACGGGCGGTGTCCCGGCGCGCGATCAGCAGCCGCCGGTTGCAGACGGTCGCGACCGCACCGCCGGACGCGCCCCCGACCGCCGCCGGTACCCTCGCCGGGTGGCCCAGACGATGACCACTGGCGACGACCGGGCCGAGGACTCCACCTCGGCCGGGCCCGTGGTGGTCGATGTGCCCGACTCCCGGAGCTGGCGACGCGCGTTCGGCGACCTCGCGCAGGGCTGGCGGCAGCGGCCGCTGTGGGGCTACCTGGGCTGGCAAGACATCAAGCAGCGCTACCGCCGCTCGGTGCTCGGACCGCTGTGGGTCAGCATCAGCATGGCGGTGGTGGCCACCGCGATGGGGATCCTCTACGGCGCCCTGTTCGGCGAGGACATCAAGACGTTCCTGCCCTACGTCGCCACGGGCCTGCTGATCTGGTACTTCGTCGACGGCTGCATCCGCGAGGGCAGCGAGGTCTTCATCGCCAACGAGGGTCTGATCAGGTTCCTGCCCGCCCCGTTGAGCCTGCACGTCTACCGGCTGGTGTGGCGCCAGACCCTGTTCTTCCTGCACAACCTGGTCGTGTGGGCCGTCCTGATGATCATCTTCCCGCACCCGCTGGGCTGGTCGCTGCTGCTGGCGATCCCCGCCTTCGTGGTGCTCGTGCTCAACGGCGCGTGGATCGCGGTGCTCGCCGGGATCATCGCCACCCGGTTCCGGGACATCCCGCCGATCATCGCGAGCCTGACGCAGCTGCTGTTCTTCATGACGCCGATCGTCTGGCAGTACGAGACGCTGCTGAAGAACCCCGCGGTCGCCGAACGGGCCCGCATCGCGGAGTTCAACCCGGTGATGCACTACGTCGCGATCCTCCGCCAGCCGCTGCTGGGCCAGGAGATCGTCTGGCGCCACTGGTACGTGGTCGGCACCATCACCGTGGTCGGGTGCTGCGCCGCGCTGGTCTTCCTCCGCAACTACCGCTCCCGCGTCGCGTACTGGGTCTGAGGAACGCATGGTCAGCATCGACATCGAGGGCGCAGCCGTCGACTTCCCGATCTTCGACGCGAAGACGCGCTCGTTGAAGAAGGCCGTACTGGGCCGCGCGGGAGGGCGGATCGGCACCGACTCGAAGGTTCCGATCATCGAGGCGCTCCGCGACATCACGGTGTCCCTGCACCAGGGCGCACGCGTGGCTCTGGTCGGGCACAACGGTGCGGGCAAGTCCACCCTGCTGCGGCTGATGTCGGGCATCTACGAGCCCACCCGGGGCCGCGCGAGCGTCGTCGGCAAGGTGGCGCCGGTGTTCGACCTCGCGGTCGGGATGGACCCGGAGATCTCCGGGCTGGAGAACATCATCATCCGCGGGCTTTTCCTGGGCATGACCCGCAAGCAGATGGAGTCGCGCCTCGACGACATCGCCGAGTTCACCGAGCTCGGCGACTACCTGTCGATGCCCCTGCGCACGTACTCCACGGGCATGCGGGTGCGGCTCGCCCTCGGCGTCGTCACCAGCATCGACCCGGAGATCCTCCTGCTCGACGAAGGCATCGGCGCCGTCGACGCCGAGTTCCTCGCCAAGGCCCGCGACCGGCTCAACGAGCTGGTGGAGCGCTCCGGCATCCTGGTGTTCGCCTCGCACTCCGACGAGTTCCTCGCCGACCTGTGCGACACGGCGATCTGGATGGACCAGGGCACCATCCGCGAGCACGGTCCGCTGCGCGACGTGCTGCGCCACTACAAGGGACGTGACGTGCTGGCCGAGATCGACGCCCGGTGAACGCAGCTCCACTCGCGCCCGGATCGGTCGTCGCGGTGGTCGTCACCCGGCACCGCACCGAGCTGCTCACCGAGTCGCTCGCCGCGCTGACGAAGCAGGGCCACCCGATCGCCCACCTGATCGTCGTCGACAACGGCCCGGACCAGCCGGCGCAGGCCGTGGTCGAGGGCTGCGGCCTGCCCGCCACGTGGATCCCGTCGTGGACCAACCTCGGCGGCGCCGGTGGCTTCGCTCTCGGCATGCTGCACGCGCTCGCCATGGGCGCCGAGTGGATCTGGATCGGCGACGACGACGGCTACCCCGCCGACGAGTCCACGCTCGCCACGCTGATCGACCTGGCCGAGCGGCGCGGGCTCGCCGCCGTCTCCCCCACCGTCGCCGACAAGGCCGACCCGGACCGGCTCGCGTTCCCCGTCCGGCGCGGGCTCACCTGGCACCGCTCGCGCGCCGAGCTGGCCGCCGACGTCCAGCACGGGGCCGATGAGGAGCTGCTGCCCGGGATCGCGGCGCTGATGAACGGCGCCCTGTTCCGCGCGTCCACGCTCGACGTCGTCGGCGTGCCGGATCTGCGGCTGTTCGTCCGCGGCGACGAGGTGGAGGTGCACCGGCGGCTCGTGCGCTCCGGGCTGCCGTTCGGCACCTCGTTGCGCGCCGCCTACCTGCACCCCGCGGGCTCCGACGACGACAAGCCGATGCTCGGCGGCCGGTTGCACGCCCGCGACCCCGACGACCCGGTCAAGCGCTACTACACCTACCGCAACCGCGGCTTCCTCGTCTCCCAGCCGGGCATGCGCAGGGTGGGCCTGCTGGAGATCCCCCGGTTCGCCTGGTACTTCCTCGTGACCAAACGGAGCCCGCGCGAGTTCGCGCAATGGATCCGGCTGGTGCGCCAGGGCCGCGCGGAGCGCTTCCGGCGCCCCTGATCAGGCCGGTCGGCCCAGCCACGCATCGAGCCGGCGGTCGTAGTCGGGTACCACCCGTAGGCTGCGTCCCACCCCGCGCGCGAGCCACCCCAGCTCGAGGAGCCGATGGGTGAGTGCCGCGGGCAGCGCTCCGGCCAGATGCGGCCGGCGCTGCGTCCAGTCCACGCAGACCCGAGCGAAGACCCGCCGCACCCGCTCCAGGTCCCGGGGGCCGACACCCAGGTCCGCCACGAGCCGACGCCCGACCGGTGTGAGCTCGTGATCGCGGTCGTCAACCATCCGCAGGGCACCGACCGCCGTCAACCGATCGCGCAACTCCACCCCTCGCCGGCCGGCGAGGTGGTCGTAGCAGGTCCGCGCCTCGGCGAGGGTGCGGGCCGCACGATCGGCGCGCAGCGAGCGGGCCGGCGTCGCAGGGGCCAGCTGTGCGATGGCCTCGATCGCAGCGGCCACCCGCGGTCCGGCCAGCTCGTGGTAGCGGTGCCGGCCCTGGGTGCGCACCACCACCAGGCCGCCCTCGACCAGACGGCGCAGGTGAGCGGTGGCGGTCGCCGGGTGCACCCCGGCGCGGCGGGCGAGCTCACCGGCCGGCAGGGCACATCCCTCGGCGAGCGCAGCGAGGATGGCGATCCGGCTCGGATCGCCGATCAACGACGCCACCGGGGCGAGATCACGATCGGGCACGGGGTCCCCGTCCATGCCACCACCCTGCCACGAGCACGATCAGTTCCGGACCAAAACGTCGCGTACCTAGTGTCGTGCTCGTCAACCACACGACGAAAGGCTCGACGACATGACCGGAACGACCACCACCGCCGAACAGATCGAGCACGTCTTCACCGCCTGGGACGACGCGCTCGGCGCGCAGGACCTCGACGCCGCGATGGCGCTCTACCGGGCCGACGCGACGTTGGAGAGTCCGCTGGTCCGCTACCTCCTGGGTACCGGCGAGGGCGTAGTACGCGGCCGCGAGGACCTCAGGCGCTTCGTCGAGCGGGTCTTCGCCCATCAGCCCGCCGAGCGGCGCCGGTACCGCACGGGCTTACTGGCGGGCGGCTCGCGGATCGTCTGGGAGTACCCACGCGAGTCACCGGAGGGCGACCAGATGGACATCGTCGAGGTGATGGAGATCCGCGACGGGCTGATCGCCCACCACCGCGTCTACTGGGGTTGGTTCAGCGTCGGGATGCTCACCGGTGGGGACCACCCGAGGTGACGTCAGCGGCGGAAGACCACCGTGCGCAGCATCACGAAGTTGATGACGGTGGCCGTGCCCTGGGCGATCACGAAGGCCACCGTCATGCGGAACGGCAGCTCCGGCAGCACGGTGAGCATCAAGCCGTTCATACCGACGTTGATCGCGAAGGTCGTGCCGTAGAGGAGCACGAAGCCGGCGAAGCGGGCCGAGCCGCCGTTGGTCGAGAACGTGAACCGGCGGTTCAGCAGGTACGCGGTGGTGGTGCCGACGATGAAGCCGACGGCCTTGGCGCCGTGCACCCAGAGACCGAGGGTGAACAGCGACAGGTAGACGCTCAGGTCGACGAGCGCCGAGAACGCGCCGATCGCCACGAACCTGCTCAGCTGCGCGGCCAGACCGCGCGGTGCGGAGCTGGGACGGGTCGCGGTCACGACCCCAGGGTAACGACGCCCTCGCGGTCGCGCCGCGGGCAGGCATGATCGTGGCGTGACCACTTCCACCGACCCGAGCCGGCCCACCGGCGTGCGCGCGCTCGCCGACGACCACGTCCGCCGCCTCGCCGACCTGGACACCCGCGTGGCGACGGGGCTGGGCACCCACCCCGGCGACGACCGCGTTCCCGACCTCTCCCCCGACGGCCAGCAGGCCCTGGACGCCCTGGCGCGCGAGACCCTGGCCGCCCTTCCCACCGCCGCAGTGACCGACGAGGACGACCGGCGCTGCGCCCGCCTGCTGCGGGAACGCCTCGAGGCCGAGCTGGCGATGAGCGACTCGGGCGAGGAGCTGCGCACCGTCCGCAACATCTTCGGCCCGCACGACCAGGTGCGCCGGCTGTTCGAGCTGATGCCGACGACCACACCCGACGACTGGGCGGTCGTCGCCCGCCGGATGGCGCGGGTCCCCGAGGCCTACCGCGGCTGGGTCGCCACGCTCACCGAGGGGGCGGCGCGCGGGCTGTTCGCGGCACCGCGGCAGGTCTCCACGGTGGTGGGGCAGCTCGACCAGTGGCTCTCCGGTGAGGGCGGCTCGTGGTTCCACACGTTCGCGGCGAAGGCGCCGGACGGCACCGCACCCGCCGTCCGGTCCGAGCTCGCGACCGCCGCCACCGCCGCCGCCGAGGCCGTCACCGCCCTGCGCGAGCACCTGGCCGGCACCTACCTGCCCGCCGCCGAGGGCACCCCGGACGCGGTCGGGGAGCAGCGGTACCGCATCGGTGCGCGGATGAGCACCGGCGCCGACCTCGACCTGGCCGAGGCGTACGCGTGGGGCTGGGAGGAGTTCCGCCGCCTCGACGCCGAGATGCGCCGCGAGGCCGACACCGTGCTGCCCGGCGCCGACCCGGTGAGCGCCATGCGTCACCTCGACGCCAACGGCGACGCCGTCGAGGGCGTCGAGGAGGTGCGCGCCTGGCTGCAGCAGATGATGGACACGGCGATGGTCGAGCTGGACGGCGCGCACTTCGACATCGCGCCGCCGGTGCGCGCCGTCGAGGCGATGATCGCGCCGGCGGGCAGCGCCGCCGCGCCCTACTACACGCGCCCGTCGCTCGACTTCGCGCGTCCCGGCCGCACCTGGCTGCCCACGATGGGCGAGACCCGCTTCCCGCTGTGGAACCTGATCAGCACCTGGTACCACGAGGGCGTGCCGGGCCACCACCTGCAGCTGGCCCAGTGGACGCACCTCGCCGACCGGCTCTCCACCTACCAGACCTCGCTGGGCGCGATCTCCGGCAACATCGAGGGCTGGGCGCTGTACGCCGAGCGACTGATGGACGAGCTGGGCTACCTGACGCTGCCCGGCGCCCGCATCGGCTACCTCGACGCGCAGCAGATGCGCGCGATCCGCGTGGTCATCGACATCGGCATGCACCTGGAGCTGCGCGTGCCGGCCGACTCGCCGCTGCACGCCGGGCAGCGCTGGACGCCGGAGGTCGCCCGCGAGTTCTTCGGCGCGCACTCCGGGCGGCCGCCGGCGTTCCTCGACAGCGAGATCGTGCGCTACCTCGGCTGGCCCGGTCAGGCGATCAGCTACAAGCTCGGGGAGCGCGCGTGGCTCGCCGGGCGGGACGCGGCGCGCGCGGCCCGCGGCGCGGACTTCGACCTGAAGTCCTGGCACGCCGCGGCCCTGTCCCTGGGCAGCCTGGGCCTGGACGACCTCACCGACGAGCTCGCACGCCTCTGAGCCGTTCGTCGCCTCCCGGTGGTCTCCGCCGCGCGGCCGGTGGCGGGGGCGCCGGCGACGAACCGCCCCGGCCGTCCCATGCGGATGTTGATCGCTGCGAGAAGCACCTGACGTCGCCGCGACAGCACCCACGCACTTCTCGGACCGATCACCCGGCCCTGATCACTCCGACAAGTACGCCACCGTCGCAGCACCCGCACCCAGGTGCCGATCAGACCGATCGCCGCGGACCGCGTCCGGACCAACAGCCCGCGGTGCAGGCCTGATCGATTCGGCAACAGCCTCCCCTGCAGCGCATGTCCCGATCCCACCGATCACGTGGGTGAACACGCCTCGAACCGGCCCGATGATCACCGGTAAGGGACGGAACGGGACCACCGCAAGGTGCGCGAGCACCCAGCATGGGCGGTCTCTCCGGAACGGGCCTGGGCCCCCGCCGGGGACGGCCGCCCACCCAGCCCCGATACTCGGCAGTTGTGCCGGCCCGGCCACCCCGTCGACGGGCGGGATCCTGGGAAACCCGCCGATCGCACGGAAGGCCGGGACCGGGTGTGAGGCAGCGGCCGCGAGCCGGGAACGGCGCGCCCACAGGAGATTCCATGAGCACGTAGACGTGAGACGGATTGGATTTCCTGAACCCGGAGCACGACTGGCAGGAGAGGCCACACACCCCGACTCGCCGGGGCAAGAACCCGACTCGCGGGATCTGGGGCGCGACTCGCGGGGTCTGGAACCCGACTCGAACCGATCATGCAGCGCTCAGCATGTCTCACCGCTACCGGACGAGCGCTCGGACGTCAGAAGTAGCGGCCCGCGATCCGGTAGCGGCGCCGCACCGTCACCGAACCCATCCCGGCCCGGCCGTGCAGCACGAAGTGGGGCACGCCGGGCCGTCGGACCGACGGGACGCTGCTCTTGACGGTGCCCATGCCCGCGACGACGTCGTCGACGTTGGCCGTGGCCTCGTCGGGAAGAAGGAGCTTCGCCGACCCCGCGCCCAGATCGACCTCGATGTCGATGACGGGGTAGCGGATCGTCGCGTCGCAGAAGTCGAGGACGACCGACCCCATCGCGCTGTGCACCTGCAGGCGCGCCGGCACGTCCCAGGCACCGCTGCGCTTGATGGTGGACATCCCGGCGCGCAGGACGACCGGCGGCGCATCGGACGGCACCTCCACCACGGCCGCGCCGGCGACGACGTCGGCGCCCGGCAGGTCGGCCAGCGGTGGGCGCAGGTCGGCCTCGTAGCGGGCCGCGTAGACGACCGCGAGCCGCTCCTCCAGCTCGCTCAGCGTGATCCGGCCCTCCGCGAGCGCCTGGTGCAGCTGTTGCGCGGCCTTCTCACGGTCGGCATCGGAGATGCGGATCCCGCGGGGCTCGGGCGACGACGGCGACTCGCTCACGGGCGCAGCCTAACGGCGCGTGCCCGGCGCGGGAGCCGCCCTCGGTGGAGGCGCGAGCGCGATTCCGCCGAGCGCTACCCTGGCCCGCGATGCCCGAGACCACGAGCCTGCGCGGCTGGGGACGCACCGCGCCCACCCTGGCGACCGTCCTGCACCCCCGCTCGGCCGAGGAGGTGGCGGCGGCGATCACCGCCGCGGGGCCGCGCGGGATCATCGCCCGCGGGCTCGGACGCTCCTACGGCGACCCGGCCCAGAACGCCGGTGGCGGCGTGCTGGACATGACCGGGCTCGCCACGATCCACTCCATCGACACCGACTCCGGCCTGGTGGACCTCGACGCCGGCGTCAGCCTGGACACCCTGATGCGCGCCGCGCTGCCGCACGGCCTGTGGGTCCCGGTGCTGCCGGGCACCCGGCAGGTCACGATCGGCGGGGCGATCGGCAGCGACATCCACGGCAAGAACCACCACACCAAGGGCAGCTTCGGCAACCACGTCCGCTCCCTGGACCTGGTGACGGCCGACGGCTCGGTCCGCAGGCTCACGCCGGACGGCCCCGAGTCCGACCTGTTCTGGGCCACCATCGGCGGGATGGGCCTGACCGGCGTGGTCGTGCGCGCCACCGTGGCGCTGCACCGCACCGAGTCGGCGTACTTCGTGGTGGACACCGACCGCACGGCCGACCTCGACGAGCTGATGGGCCTGCTCACCGACGGGTCCGACGACACCTACGGCTACTCGGCCGCCTGGTTCGACACCACCACGACGGGCGCGCAGCTGGGCCGCGCGGTGCTCACCCGCGGCTCGCTCGCCACGGTGGACCAGCTGCCGGCGAAGTTGCGCGGCGAGCCCCTGAAGTTCGACGCGCCGCAGTTGCTGGCGCTCCCGGACGTCTTCCCGAGCGGGTTGGCCAACCGCTACACGCTGCGGGCGTTCAGCGAGCTCTGGTACCGCAAGGCGCCGAAGCGCCAGCGGGGTTCCATCCAGAACATCACGGCCTTCTACCAGGTGCTCGACCTGTTCGGGGACTGGAACCGGGTGTACGGCTCGCGCGGCTTCCTGCAGTACCAGTTCCTCGTGCCGTTCGGCGAGGAGCCGACCTTCCGCCGGGTCGTCGAGAAGATCGCCGCGTCGCCGCACGCGTCGGGGCTCAACGTGCTCAAGCGCTTCGGGGATGCCAACCCGGCGCCGCTGTCGTTCCCCCGGCCGGGCTGGACGATCACCGTCGACTTCCCCGTGGAACGCGGGCTGCACCGCTTCTGCGACGAGCTGGACGAGCTGGTGCTCGGCGCGGGTGGCCGGCTCTACCTGGCGAAGGAGTCGCGCACCAGCGCGGCGGCCTTCCGCCGCGGCTACCCGCGCTTCGACGAGTGGCGCAAGGTGCGTGACGCCGTCGACCCCGAGGGGACCTTCACCTCCGACATGGCCCGCAGACTGGAGCTCAACTGATGATCGATGCCGTGGGCAACCCCCAGAGCATCCTGCTGCTCGGCGGCACGTCCGAGATCGGCCTCGCCGTCGTCGAGGCGTTCGCCAACGACCGGCCGCTGCGCGTGGTGCTCGCCGCCCGCCCGTCGCCGCGGCTCGACGCCGCGCGGGCCCGGTTGGAGGCACGCGGCTGCGCCGTGGAGACGGTCGCGTTCGACGCCTCGGAGCTCGACACCCACACCGACGTGGTGCGCAAGGCGTTCACCGGCGGCGACATCGACGTGGCGCTCGTGGCGTTCGGCCTGCTCGGCGACAACGAGCAGGCGTGGACCGACGTCCCCACCGCGGTCGAGCTGGCGCAGGTCAACTACACCGCGGCGGTCTCGGTCGGCGTCGCGCTCGCGGAGAAGCTGCGCGAGCAGGGCCACGGCGCGCTGGTGGCGTTCTCGTCCGTGGCGGGCGAGCGGGCCCGGCGCTCGAACTTCGTCTACGGCTCCACGAAGGCGGGGCTCGACGCCTTCTACACCGGGCTCACCGAGGCGCTGCGCCCGTTCGGCGTCGGCGTCACGATCGTGCGGCCCGGGTTCGTGCACACGAAGATGACCGAGGGCCTGTCGCCCGCGCCGCTGTCCACCACCCCGGAGGCCGTCGCCGCGATCACCGTCGACGCCGTCCGCAAGCACCGCGAGCTGGTCTGGGCGCCCGCGCCGCTGCGCGTGGTGATGAGCGTGCTGCGGCACGTGCCGCGCGCGGTGTTCCGCCGGCTGCCGATCTGAGGCGCGCGGGCGGTCACTCCGTCGGTGGGATCCGCTCCGGGGGCCAGGACGGCCCGGTGGGTTCCAGGGGCGTCTGCGGGTCCGGGGCGAAGTGCGGCACCGTGCCGTCCCAGAGGTACTCGATCCGCTCCACGCTGCCGGTCGAGGCCGTCGGGTCGTCCACCGGTTCGTAGATGAGCATCTCGGCGTAGGCGGGCAGGCGCGTGGTCGGGTCGAGGTAGAAGACGGCCTCGACCTGGCTGACCGAGGCACCCGACGTGCCCGGCAGCAGCGCGTGCGTCTTCGCCCGCTCCCCGATGGCGCGGAAGGCGTAGTTGAACAGCTGCATCCCGTAGCGTTTCCCGTCGCCGACGTCGAGTGCCTTGAACACCACCGGCAGCCGCACGTACTGCCGCCCGTCGTGCTCGGCCAGTGCGAGCGGGCCGGGCTGCAGGAAGCCGGGGTGCTCCTGGCGCATGGCGCGCAGGAACACGTCGGCCTCGTCGGGGGTGAGACCCGCGGTCAGCACGCCGGCGCTGACCGTGCCCGTGAGCTGCAGGCTGGCCTCGACCGAGGCCATCGGGTTCCCCCCGCTGACCGCGCAACCGCTGCTCTCGCTCCACTCCTGGTCGAAGTCGTCCCACAGGTACTCGACGCCGTCCGCGCACAGGGTGTTGAAGCCGTAGAGCTGGTGGTAGGCGTACTCGTCGGTGCGGAAGTCGAACCCGCCCTCGGTGACCCCGGGCCCGTAGTCCTCGCCGGCGAGGTAGGCGGGCACCTCGTCCACGGTCTCCATGCGGACGTGCTGCACGGGCTGGGTGAACAGGGTGAGCAGGAACTCGTCGAGCAGCGCGTCCGGGTCCACGGCCGCCAGGTCGGCGTCGGTGAGCGGGCCGTCGCGGTCGAGCGGCCCGGGGCGGTGCTCCACCGAGGTCACGACGGAGGCCTGCCCCGGCACCGCCGTCGTGAGCGAGCACCCGGCCGTGGCCAGCAGCGCCGCCGAGGCACCGACGGCCAGCGCCACCCTCACCCGTCCGGACACGGTCGTCGAGTCTGGACCATGCCGCCCGCCGCCGATCACCGCCCTCCCGTCGCGTGGGTGCAGTCCAGCGACGGGAGGGCGGCGTCCCCGGCGCCCGCGCGGCTCGTCAGCCGCCCGCGTGCAGGTACCCACCCCGGATGTACTCGGCGCGCTCGTGGTCGGCCCACATGTCCATCTCGCTGCGGTGCGCCGCGCGCCTGCGCTGCGCGTTGGCCAGCGCCGTGGCCAGCGTCGCCGGCCGGAACGGGGTCGCGGCGTGGCGGGGCTCCGGGAGGAGCGGCTCCTGCAGGGCCCCGGCCTCGGCGAGGGCCTGGCGCTTGGCGGCGAACCGGGCCGCGGCCGTGGCCAGCGCGTCGTCCTGTGTGACGGCGAGCGGCGGCACGAGGACGGGGCGGGCGCGCCGGAGCCCGAGCGCCCGGGCCGCGCGCACCGGCATCCGTGCCACGGCGGGGCCGACGGCGCGCAGCCGGCGCCGCGACGGCTCCTCGACCAGGTGGTGGGCCAGGGCCGAGGCTCCCACCGTGGCGAGTAGCACGAGCCCGCCGACCACGTGGGCGAGCACGGTGTGCGGCGCCAGCGCGGCGAACCGCCGCAGCGCGAGCCAGTACACCTCGAACAGCGGGATGTGCACGAGGTAGAGGCAGTACGACAGGCGCCCGCCGTAGACCAGCCACCGCGCCGACAGGACGGTGGCGGGCCCCCGGTCGGCCACCGCCAGCGCCGCCACGACCAGCGGGAACAGCAGCACTATCGCCCCACCGC
Source organism: Pseudonocardia sp. MH-G8 (assembly GCF_002262885.1). Classification (GTDB taxonomy): domain Bacteria; phylum Actinomycetota; class Actinomycetes; order Mycobacteriales; family Pseudonocardiaceae; genus Pseudonocardia. The sequence goes on from NZ_NKYF01000003.1 coordinate 367,731, forward strand.
GGCCCGGCCCGGCGAGCTCGCCGACCAGCAGGCCCGCGGCCATCAGCACCGGCAGCACGGCGGCGACGACCGACGCGCCCCACCGCGCCGTGGACGTCCAGGACAGCTTGCGCACGGCCAGGTAGGCGAGCGCGCCCGCGCCGAACCCGCACAGGATCCGGACCAGCCAGCTCCACGGGAAGTACGGCGTGCCGGCGCTCAGGTAGGCCCACGCCATGGGTGCCATGAGCAGCACCGCGGCGCAGGCGAGCACCACGACCGGGAGCCGCCGCATCCGGAACAGCACGAGCGCGGCCACCGGGAACAGCAGGTACGCGAGCCACTCGGCGCTGATCGACCAGGTGGAGCCCACCCAGGACGCACCGTCGAAGCGGGCGTCGTCCCACAGCTGCACCATGAACAGCTGCTGGACGTACTGGCCCGCGTCGAGCACCGGCTGCACGGCCTGGAACGCGATGTCGCCGCCGGACCCGACCATCGCCCGCACCACGAGCCAGATCCCGAACAGGTGCAGCACCAGCGCGTACGCGGGCCAGAGCCGGCAGGCCCGCGCCCACACGAACCGGGCCGTGGCGCGGGCACGCAGGGCGGGGCCGAGCTCGTCGAGGTAGGTGTAGGCGATCACGAACCCGCTCAGGACGAAGAACAGGTCGACCCCGAGCGCCCCCGCGGTGATCAGCGGCCCCAGCAGCCCGACGACCTCCGCGACGCCCGGCAGCGGGGTGAAGTGGAAATGGAACAGCACCACCCAGACCGCAGCCACGGCCCGCAGCCCGGTCAACCCTCGCAGTTCACCGGAGAAGGAGGCTTGAGTACCGGATGGGGTGGCCGTCGGCCTCGCGGTCGTCACGATCGGGAAAACGAAACCCGTCAGACCAGCGGTGCGAGTGACACCCGGAACGTACCTTCTTGGAGGCTCCCGTCACGGAGCGCATTCCCCCTGCTCGGCCGAACGGGTGGACGGCCACCGGCGTGTCCGCTGCGCATGACATGGCTGTAAGCCACGCAGCGCTACCAGCGGTCGAGGTGCAGGACCGTGTCGAGGGGCTCGCGGGGCGCGGGCCGGAACGTCTCACCGGTGAAGTACGCCGTGGGCAGCAGCACGCCCTGGCGCACCTGCGGCGGGATGCCGAGCAGCTCGCCGATCTCCTTCTCGTAGGGCAGGTGCAGCGTGGTCCACGCGCTGCCCAGGCCCCGCGCCCGCGCGGCGAGCTGGTAGCTCCAGGCGGCGGGGAGCAGCGAGCCCCACAGGCCCGCCTGGTTGCCCGCCGGCAGCTCCTCCCCCGCGGTGATGCAGGCGATGACGTGGACGGGCACGTCGCCCATCACCTCCGCGAGGTGGTCGGCGGAGCTGGCGACGCGCGTGCCGACCGCCTGGCGCTCGTCGCTCAGGTGCGCGTTGCGCTGCTCCCGGCCGACGCTGTAGCGCTCGTAGGAGCGCCGGTAGTAGTCACCGATCTGACGGCGCAGTCCCGCGTCGGTCACCACCATCCAGTGCCAGCCCTGCTGATTGCTCCCGGAGGGGGCCTGCAGCGCGACCTCGAGGCACTCGCGGACCAGCTCGAGCGGCACCGGGCGTTCCAGGTCGAGGCGCTTGCGGACCGAACGGGTCGTGCTGAGCAGCTCGTCAGGGGCGAGGGGAAGCGTCATGCCTCCAGATCATGCCGCCCGCCGTCGCGGACCGCCACGCGTCGGCCACGGTCGGTGCCGGGTCGCTCCCCCACCTGGGCGGCCCGTGAGGGTCACCTTCCGGGACACGTGACGGCCCGTGTCTAAGCTGCCCTCCGTGCTCTCGCCCGCCCGGACGGACCCCCCTTCCGGGCCGGGCAGCTCCCAGGGCCCGCACCGCGGCGGCTCGGACGGCGCCGCCACCCCCGCCAGTCCGGCGCGCGGCCCGCGGACGGCGGCCGGGCTGCTCGGCCTGCTCACCGTGCTCGCCGCGGTGGCGTTCCCGCTCGCACCGGTGCAGCAACCGGTCGTCGCCTACTCCTGGACGGCCACCGACGGCCCCACCGCGATCCCGCTGCTGCCCTACCAGCCGGTCGAGCTGACCGCCCGCACCACCTGCGCCACGGTCCGCGACGCGCCCGCCGGGCAGGTCCTGCTCTCCACCGTGCCGCTGCGGGCCGACCCGGCGGCCGAGCCGCTGCAGGGGCTGCGGCTCACCGCCGAGGACGGGCGGCTGCGGGTCGCGAGCACCGGGGTCGACCTCGGCGCGGTCGAGGTGCCGGCGGGCGGCTGCGAACTGTCCGTCGTCAGCGGCACCGCACGGACGTCCGTGCTGGTCGACGGCACGCCGGTGCTCGTCCGCGAGGGCGACGTGCGGCCGAACGTCGCGGGGGCGTTCTCCGAGGCGGCAGCCGGCGTCGACGTGGCGCTGCAGGCCGACACCCGCTTCGCCACCACGATCTCCCCGCTGAAGACGGCGATCGGCGTCGTCGGCGTGCTCGCGCTGCTCGGCGCGCTCCTCGCGCTCCGCGCTGCCGACCGCGCCGTCACACCGGCGGTGCGGCTGCTGCCCCGGCGGTGGTGGCGACCACGGCCGGTGGACGCGGCCGTCACCGCGGGCCTGGCCCTGTGGTGGGCCGTCGGAGCGGTCACCGTGGACGACGGCTTCATCGCCGGGATCGTGCGCAGCGCCGGCAGCAACGGGTTCATCGGCAACGCCTACCGCTGGCTGAACGCGCCGGAGGCCCCGTTCAGCTGGTTCTACGCGCTCTACCAGGCCTGGTCGCTGGTCTCGACCTCGGCACCGTGGATGCGGGTGCCGTCCACCGTGCTGGGCCTGCTGACCTGGTGGCTGCTGTCGCGCCTCGTGGTGCCCCGGCTGGGCCGGTTCGCGACGCGGCCGTCCACCCCCTGGCTGGCCGCGCTGGCCTTCGCCACCTGGTGGGTCCCCTTCGGGCTGGGGCTGCGACCGGAGCCGTGGGTGGCGGTCGGGGCGCTCGCGGTCTTCGTCGCGGTCGAGCGCGCCGTGGCCACCTCGCGGGTGCTGCCGCTGGCGGTCGGGCTCGTCCTCGCCGGTGCCACCACCGCCGTGACGCCGGGTGGGCTGCTCGCGTTCACGCCGTTCGTCGCGGCGGCACTGCCGCTGCTGCGGCTGCTGCGCAGGCGCCGGGACCTGCACGTGCTTCCCCTGGTGGCCGCGCTCGTGGCCGCACCGGCCGCGGCGATGTTCCTCATGGTGCCCGACCAGAGCCTCGCCGGGATGCTGGAGGCCGTCCGGGTGCGCGCCGTCATCGGCGGGGGCGAGCCGTGGTACGCCGAGTTCGAGCGGTACGCGCACCTGCTCGAGCCCGAGTCCTTCCAGGGCGCCATCGGGCGCCGTGCCGCGGTGCTCGTCACGCTGCTCGCCGCGGCCGGGGTGCTGTGGGCACTCCCACGCGCCCGCGCCGGCATCGCGGCCGGACCCGCGCGGCGCCTGGTCGTGGGCCTGCTGCTGAGCGTCGCCACGTTGACGCTGTCGCCGACCAAGTGGACGCAGCACTTCGGCGACCTCGGCGGGTACGGCGCCGCGGTGCTCGTGCTCGGCGCCGTCGCCTGGTCCGCGGCACCGCTGCGCGGCGCGCCCCGCACCCTGGCGGCCGGCTGGGCTGGTGCCACTGCGGTCGCCGCCGTGGTGGTGGCCGGCTACAACACCTGGCCCACCGTCGGAGCGTGGTTCGACCCGACGTTCAGCACGGTGGTGCCGCAGCTGGCCGGCGTGCCCGCACCGACGATCGTGCTGGTGTTGGGCGGCGCGGTCGTGGCCGGGCTGCTCGGCCGGTGGGCGTGGCACCGTGCGAGCGGCCCCGGGCACGGTGGCGCCGACACCGCGGCGCCACGCCGGCTGCCCGCACCCGCCACGATCGTCGCCGTACTGCTCGTGGGAGTGCTGGTACTGCAGGTGGGCGGGCTCGTCCGGGTCGCGGTCGCCCACCGGGACAGCTACACCCTCGCCGCCGACACCGCCGCCACGATCGCGGGCGAGCGCTGCGGGCTGCAGGCGCGGCTCTCGGCGGAGACCGACCCGGCCGCGGGCCTGCTGCCGATCGCGACCGGCGACCCGACCCGGCACGTCCTGCCCGTCGACGTGGGCGGGCGCACGCTGCCCGGGCTGGCGGTGGCCGGGCGCACGACGACCCCGTGGTTCGTCCTCGACGCGGAACAGCGCTCGCAGGCCCTGCCCGTGGTCGTGACCACCTCCGGATCGACCCGCCCGGGGGACGCGCTCCTCCTCGAGTTCGGCGACGGCGACCGGGTGCTCGAACAGAGGCGCCTCGACGCGGTGTCCGACGTCCCGCGCGACGTCCGCGAGCTCGCGCCACCCGGCGCCGACACCGTGCGGCTGACCATCGATGCACCGGTGTCCGGCGGCCGGCCGGGCGCCGTGGTGTCCTTGCCGCGCGTGCCGCGCCTGACACCGATGTCGCAGGTGCTGCCTGCGGGCAGCACCGCGATCCTCGACTGGCCGGTCGCGTTCCTGTTCCCCTGCCTCACCCCGGCGCCGCTGCCGCCCGGATCGGCCCCGCTCCCCGCGTGGCGCGTGGGCCCGCCGGCCGAGGACACCGCCGCCGGCATCACCTACCGGCCACGAACCGGTGGACCCTTCGCCGCACCACGACAACTGATCACCGAACGACGGATGGCCACCTACCTCACCGGCGATCCGCTCCGTGACGCCGCCCAGCTCTACCGGTGGATCCCGATCGGGCCACTCGCCGTGGCCCGGCCCACCACCACGGACCGCACGGTGGCGGGATGGCACCGCGACGGGCACGCCCGGGTACCGGAGGTGGAGGGGGTCGGCTGACCCCCGTCCGGCCCAACGCCCGGCCGGGACGCAGAATGACGTCCGGAGCCTCCCGCCCGACCGCGGGAGCGAGAAGATCGCACCGACCGGAGGACGGCCGCCCCGCATGCTTCGCACATCGGACAGCACGGATCGGGCGCAGAACCCGCCCGCCGCCCAGCAGCACCCGCAGGCGCGCGACGGCGGCACGCCGGCCCGGTTGCTCGCCCAGCGCGGCTTGTTCTTCGGCCCCACCGCACTCGTGCCCGAGGACCTCTACTCCGCGGTCGAGAAGGGCACCGCCCGGCGCGAGCGCGACCGGGTGACGCTCGCCCCGGGGGCCCGGGTGAGCACCAACAGCTACTTCGGGCGGTTCCACGCCACCTACTGGCAGCGTTGGACCGACGTCGGCGAGGTCGAGGTGTCGGCGGTGGCCGCCGGCTCCGGCCGGATCCGGCTGATGGCGTCGGACACCAACAAGGTGTGGCGCATCGTGGCGTCCTGCGACGTGCGGGACGCGGACGCCACCCCCGTGCGCCTGGTCGGCGCGATCGACCGCTTCGTCGACGGCGGCGGCATGTGGCTCGAGATCACCACCGAGACCGGCGAGCTCACCGTGTCGGACGTGCGCTGGACGGTGGCCGCCACCCGCCCGGTGCCGCCCACGGACGTCGCCATCTGCACGTTCAACCGGGTCGACGACTGCCTGAACACGCTGCAGGCGCTGGCCGACGACCCCGGCGCGCAGGAATGCGTCCGCACGGTCTACGTCGTGGACCAGGGCAGCGACCCGGTCGAGTCGCGCGAGCGGTTCGCCGGGATCGCCGAGGCGCTGGGCGAACGCCTGAGGTACCTGCGCCAGCGCAACCTGGGCGGCGCGGGCGGCTTCACCCGCGGAATGTTCCACGCCACCGAGGGCGCCCCCGAGGAGCACGCCGACGTCCTGTTCATGGACGACGACGTGCTGCTCGAGCCGGAGATCCTCGTGCGGCTCACGGCCTTCGCGGCGAGCACGCGCGAGCCCACCATCGTCGGCGGGCAGATGCTCAACCTGCTGCACCCCGGCCACCTGCACATCTCGGCCGAGTACGCCGACCCCGAGCAGCTCCAGATGGGCCTCAAGGTTCCCGGCGCCCTGCGCGAGGCCTACCTGCTCGGCGAGGACGAGCGGCGGTTGCCCGTCAACCAGGAGCGGCGCGTCGACACCGAGTACAACGGCTGGTGGTCCTGCCTGATCCCGGCAGCGGTCGTGCGCGCCGTCGGCTACCCGCTGCCCCTGTTCCTGCAGTGGGACGACATCGAGTACGGCTACCGGGCCCGCGCCCACGGCTTCCCCACCGTCTCCCTCCCCGGCGCCGGCGTCTGGCACGCCGACTTCGGCTGGAAGGACGGCGACGAGTGGCAGCGCTACTTCACCATCCGCAACGGGCTGATCATGGCGGCGCTGCACAGCGGCTTCTCCGTCCCGAAGCTCACCCGACGGCTCGGCCAGCTGCTGTCGCACCAGTTGGTGGCGATGCAGTACGGGATGTCGGCCACCCTGCTGAAGGCCGTCGAGGACTTCCTGCACGGCCCCGAGGCGCTCTGGGACGGCTCGGCGGGTGCGCTCGCCGAGGTGCGCAAGATCCGGGCGGAGTACCCGGAGACCGTCATGCACCCGATGTCCGAGGCCCAGGGCGACTTCCGGGAGCGGCAGGTGGTCCGGGCGGCCAACGAGCCCGGCTCCGAGACCCTGACCTGGCTGAAGCGCGCCGCGTTCCACCTGGCCGGGCGCGCGGTGCACCGCATCGGGTCCGTGCCGGCCGGGGACGCGCACTGGTGGCACGTCTCCACGTTCGAGCGCGCGATCGTCACGGACATGTCCGAGCAGGGGTTCCGGGTGCGCACCCGCGACAAGCAGACCGCGCTGGAGCTCGCCCGGCGCGCAGCCCACACGTTGCGCCGCTTCGTGCGCGAGGGGCCCGCGGTCGCGGCCCGCTACCGCGCGGAGGCCGGGCGCCTGTCCAGCCGGGAGAACTGGGCGAGGCTGTACGGGATGGACGACTGAGCGACACACGTGCGCTGAAACCCCGACTCGCGGGAGCCAGACCCCGACTCGCGGGAGGCGGGCGCCCGCCTCCCGCGAGTCGGGCATCCCTGCCCGCGAGTCGGGGTGTGGGTGCGCGTGTGTCGCGCGGCCCTGTCGTCAGCGGCGGTCGAAGACCTCGCGCGCCCAGGCCTCCCGGCTGGAGAGCTCCGGCAGCGCGTCGCGGTAGCGCCGCCGCAGTTCCGGCCAGGCCTTCGCGATCTCCCGGCACTGGCCGATCGCGGTCCTGAGCATGGCGCGGAACATCGCCGGGTCGCGACGGCGGAACGTCACGCCTCGCCCGTCGGGGGTCGAGACGGTGGCCGAGTCGAGCCGGGACAGCACGAACCACTGCGCGTTGCGGGCGGGCACGTTGCGCTGCGGCACCGCGTGGTGGGACGGGTCGGGAGCACGCAGGTTGTGCAGCACGCTCTGCGCGAGGCCCTTCACGGTGCCGACCTTGCCCTTCGGCGGCAGCGGGAACAGCTGGGCGGACAGGGCGTCCAGGTCGGACAGCGGCACCTGCGTGGCGGAGTCCAGCGGGCGGCCGTCGTCGTACTCGGCACGCTTGGCACGAACCGCAGCCAGCACCGTGGGCAGCGTCGGGAACAGCCGCTCCGGCCCGTCGAGGAAATCGCGCAGGGCCATCTCCTGCAGCGCCACCGCGGAGTACTCCAGCAGCAACAGGTGGCGCAGCGTGCGCTTGAGCGTGTCGCGCAGCAGCGCCGTGGGGTTCTCGGGGCCGTGCAGCGTGGCCGCGACGAACCGGTTCCGGTAGTGGAAGTAGGCCTGCCAGTCGCTGGTGTCGTCCTTCTCCAGGAACGACATGTGCCAGATCGCGATCCCCGGCACGGTGGCCGTGCGGTAGCCCTTCGCGCGGGCACGCAGGCCGTACTCGGTGTCGTCGCACTTGATGAACAGCGGCAGCGGCATGCCGACGTCTTCGGCCACCGCCCGCGGGATCAGGCACATCCACCAGGCGTTGTAGTCGACGTCGGTGCGCCGGTGCAGCCACGGTGTCTGGCGCAGCGTCTGGTCGGCCAGGTCGTGGTGCGGTTCGGTGCCGGGCGCATTGCGCCACAGCAGCGTGCCGCGGTCGACGACCTCGCCCATCGTCGAGAGCTGCGAGCGCGCCTGCAGCGACAGCATCTGCCCGCCCACGAGCATCGGCTCGCGGGAGTAGCGGGAGAACGCGACGGCGCGCAGCACCGAATCCGGCTCGAGCAGGATGTCGTCGTCCATGTAGAGGATCTGCTCGCAGTCGGTGTGCTCGAGCGCCTCGTACATGATCCGGGCGTAACCACCGGACCCACCGAGGTTCGGCTGGTCGATGATCCGCAGCTTGTCCCCGAGCAGCGCCGCGGCCTGCTCGAAGCCCGGCTCGTCGCGCACCTTCTTCGTGCCCTGGTCGGGCACGATCACCGCGGTGAGCGCCTCCCGCACCAACGGGTCCTCGCCGAGCGCGGTGAGCGTGGCCACGCAGTCGGCGGGACGGTTGAAAGTGGGTGTGCCGACCGTGACCGCGGCCCGGCCGGTCGGCTCGTCGGCGGCGTACCAGCCACCGGCGTGCAGCGTGAGGTCGCCCTCGGCCGTGGTGAGGTCGAACCAGTACCAGCCGCCGTCCTCGAACGGGCGCAGGTCCAGCGCCATGTCGATCTCGTGCCGGCCCGGCCCCTGCAGCACGGCCCCGCGCTCGAAGATCGGCGAGCCGTCGGACTTCGTGCGGTAGACGTCGATCCGGCCGGTGCCCTCCAGCGAGAGCTTCAGGTGCACCTCGGTGAGCCGGCTCCAGCGCCGCCAGTAGGAGGCCGCGAACGCGTTGAAGTAGGCACCGAAGGACACCTCGCTCTGCTCCGGCACCACTGCGGAGGTCCGCGAAGTGGTTCGCAGCCGGCGGGCGCTCACGGCCGAGCCGACGAGCCCGATCTTCGCGGTGGATGCGCTCATGTCCGGGGTGGGCACCGTGCTGAGCCGGATCCCGGTCCGCTCGTCCATGTACAGCGAGCGCACGCTCATGGGATCGCCGGTGCGGGGCAGGATCACCCGCTGCAGCAGGTTGCCACCGTGCGCCTGCGGTTCCGCCCCCGGTCGGGGCGACGGGGACGGACGGGTCGGCGTCTCGGAGATCGTCATCGAGGAGGGGTCCTGTGTCGTCGAGGGCCGGGTCGGCGGGGCGCGCCCGTGCGCGCCCGGTGTCCGAGAGTAGCCACGCCGCACGGGCCCCGTTCCCGGCGGGGCATCGGCGCGTCGTATCGGGCCCGTCCCGCTCGTGATCGTTCTGAGATCAGGGCCCGGCGCACTTCCCGGGGCGGCAAGCACGATCTCGCGCCGATCACGACACCGGAGATCGCCTGCATCCGCCAGGAACACCCTGTTCGGGACGTTCGGTGCGATCTCGGACGATCACGGGGCGGTTGCGGGCGGCGGGTGGTTGACTCCGGGAGGAGCGTCGGGAGGGCACGCGGTGAACGTCGGGAAGGTCGTCCGGGAGCAGGGTCGTGCCTGAGGCCGGCACGCTGCGGCGGCTCGTCGTCCCGGTGCTGCTGCCCGCCGCGGTGTTCGGCGTGGGGCAGGGCGCCGCCGTCCCGGTCGTGGCCCTGCAGGCCAGGGAGCTGGGCGCCTCGGTCGGCGTCGCCGGTCTCGTCGTCGCACTGCTCGGGCTGGGCCAGGTGCTCGGCGACCTCCCGGCGGGGCGCATCGTCGCCCGCATCGGCGAGCGCGCCGCCGTGCTGCTCGGCAGCGCCGTCGGCGCCGTCGGCGTGAGCCTCAGCCTGCTGTCCTGGTCGCCGGTCGTGCTCGGGATCGGCGTCGGCATGTTCGGTGTGGCGAGCGCGGTGTGGGGGCTCGCCCGGCAGGCCTACATCATCGAGACGGTGCCGCTCGCCCAGCGGGCCCGGACGCTGTCGGCCATGGCGGGCCTGTCGCGCCTCGGCACGCTGCTCGGGCCGTTCCTCGGGGCCGCGGTCGTGCTCCTGCTCGGCCCGCGCGGTGGTTTCCTGGTGCAGTTCGTCGCCGTGCTGGTGGCGGCCGCGCTGATGGCCGCGATGCCGGGCATCGACGCCGACCGCCGCGCCGGCGGCCCGACCCGGACGCTGCGCGCGGTGCTCGCCGAGCACCACCGGGTGCTGCGCACGCTCGGCACCGGCGCGCTCCTGATGGGCGCCGCACGCGCCTCCCGCATCGCGGTGCTGCCGCTGTGGGCCGACCACATCGGCCTCGACGCCGCCACCACCAGCCTGCTGTTCGGGGTCGGGGCCGCCGTCGACGTCGCACTGTCCTACCCGGCCGGGAGGTGGATGGACCTGCGCGGCCGCCGCCCCGTCGCCGTCGCGTCGCTGGTGGCGTTCGCCGCGGCCCACGTCGTGCTGCCGTTCGCGGGCGGCGTGGTGGCGCTCGGCGTCGTCGCCGTGCTGATGGGCCTGGCCAACGGCCTGAGCAACGGCGTGATCATGACCCTGGGCGCCGACGCCGCACCGGTGCAGGGGCGCGCCGAGTTCCTGGGCGCCTTCCGGCTATGCCACGACACCGGCATGCTGACCGGCCCCCTGCTGCTCGCCGCCGTCGCGGCCGTCGCCACCCTCGGAGCGGGCTCCGTGGTGCTGGGAGCGGTGTCGGCGCTCGGCGCTGCCGGCATGGCCCGCTGGGTGCCGCGCCGCCCGACGCAACGCTGACCCGACGAGCGTTGCGGCGTCAGTCCTCGGACTCGGTGCCCGACAGGGCGCGGCCGTCCGCCAGGTGGGGCCGCAGGCGGTTGTCGAACATGGTCAGCGCCGAGCCGATCGCCATGTGCATGTCGAGGTACTTGTAGGTACCCAGCCGGCCGCCGAACACGACGTTGGCATTGGCCGTCTCCTTGCGCGCGAGGTCGCGGTAGCGCTGCAGCTTCGCCCGGTTGTCCGGGGTGTTGATCGGGTAGTACGGCTCGTCCCCGGACTCGGCGAACCTCGAGTACTCGCGCACGATCACCGTCTTGTCCGAGCGGTAGTCGCGCTCGGGGTGGAAGTGGCGGAACTCCAGCACCCGCGTGTAGGGCACCTCGGCGTCGTTGTAGTTCACGACGGCGGTGCCCTGGAAGTCGCCGGTCTCGACGACCTCCTGCTCGAAGTCGAGGGTGCGCCAGCCCAGCTCGCCCTCGGAGAAGTCGAAGTAGCGGTCCAGCGGGCCGGTGTAGACGGTGGGCGTGCCGGCCGGGATCTGGTCGCGCACCGCGAAGTAGTCGACGTCGAGCCGCACGTCGATGTTCGGGTGGTCGGCCATCTTCTCGAGCCACGCCGTGTAGCCGTCCACCGGGAGGCCCTCGTACGTGTCGTTGAAGTACCGGTTGTCGAACGTGTAGCGGACCGGGAGCCGGGCGATGATCGACGGATCGAGCTCCGTGGGCTCGGTCTGCCACTGCTTGGTCGTGTACCCCTTGACGAACGCCTCGTAGAGCGGACGGCCGATCAGCGAGACCGCCTTCTCCTCGAGGTTCGCCGCGTCCTTCGTGTCGATCTCGCCGGCCTGCTCGGCGATCAGTGCCCGTGCCTCGTCCGGGGTGTGGGAGCGGCCGAAGAACTGGTTGATCAGCGCGAGGTTCATCGGGAACGCGTAGACCTGGTCACCCACCCGGGCGAAAACGCGGTGCTGGTAGCCCGTGAAGCCGGTGAAGCGGTTGACGTACTCCCAGACCCGCTCGTTCGAGGTGTGGAACAGGTGGGCGCCGTACCGGTGGATCTCGATGCCCGTCTCCGGCTCGACCTCGGAGTAGGCGTTGCCCCCGATGTGCGAGCGCCGCTCGAGCACGAGGACCCGTTTGTCCAGCTCACGAGCGGCCCGCTCGGCCACCGTGAGGCCGAAGAAGCCGGAGCCGACGACGACGAGGTCGTATCCCGCGTAGGTCACGGCCACCGAGGGTAGCGGGGTGGCGGACACGGTCCTGGCGGCCCCCAGCGGGTTCACGGACCTACCACCTCAGACGTGTAGGTTCGCGCCGGTTGCCGGCGACCGGCGACGGCAGCGATCCGGGGGTTCGGGCGGTGGGTGCAGGCGGCCACGTGGTGGCGCTCTACGTGCTCGCACTGTGGATCCCCGGCCTGGTGCTCGCGGCACTCGCCGGGATGCGCGGCTGGACGCTCGCCGCGTTCGCCCCCCTGCTCACCTACGCCGTCGTCGGGCTGTTCGGGCCGCTGTTCGCCGGTATCGGCATCGACTGGTCGCCCACGAGCGCGGGCCTGCTCCTCGTCGTGCTCTGCGCGGCGGCGGTGGCCGCGCGCGTCACCATCCGGTACCGCGCCGGCGAGCCGCCACCGGCCGCGGCGTCGCTGTGGAGCCGGTGGGCCCACGTCGCGGTGGCCGTGTCGCTCGCCGGGATCGTCGTGCTCGGTGGCACCGTCATCTGGACGGGCCTGGGCCACCTGTCCGCGATACCGCAGGACTGGGACGCCGTGTTCCACGCCAACGGCATCCGGTGGATCGCCGAGACCGGCGACAGCAGCCTCGTCGGGATGGGGCAGGTCAACTGGTTCCTGAACGGCGTCGAGGTCTTCTACCCCAACGCCTACCACCTGCTGGCGGCGCTGGTCCTGCGGATCACCGGCGCCGACGTGCCCACCGTGCTCAACGCGCACACGGTGCTGCTGCCCGGCATGGGCGCGCTCGTCGTCGTCGCGCTGGTACACCGGTTCGGCGGCCGGGCCGTGCTCGCCGTCGCCGCGGCGGGCTGCAGCGTCGCCATCACCTTCTTCTACGACATGCTCTGGCGCGGGCCGCTGCTGCCGTTCGTCACCGGCGCCGTGCTGATGCCACTGGCCGCCGTGCTGCTCGTCGACCTGCTCGACGCCCGCGGCCGGCTCCCCCGTGTGCTCATGAACGGGCTGCTGTTCGGGGCGGGGCTGCTCGGCATGATCGCCCTGAACCCGGCCATCCTGTTCACCGCGGCCGTGTTCGCGATGCCCGCCGTCGTCCAGCGGTGGGCGACCTGCCCCCGGCTGCTGCGTCGCGAGCCGCTCGTCGTGCTCGCGGCGGGAGCCGGTGCGGCCGTGCTCGCGCTGCCCCAGCTGCTCGGTTCCCTGGGCAGCGCCTCGGGTGAGCCGCCCTACGACTGGCCGGCCGAGATGACCCAGTCCGAGGCCGTCGGCGAGCTGGTGGCGCTGGCGCACGACGGCCTGCGCCCGCAGTGGTGGCTCGTGGCCGCCGTCGGCGTGGGCCTCGCGCGCTTCGCCCACCTGCGCGGCCTGCGCTGGACGGTGGCGTCCGGCGCCGCGTTCGCCGGCATGTTCGTGGCCGTCGCCTCCTCGGACGCCTTGTGGGTCACCGCCCTGACCCGGCCCTGGTGGAACGACGAGTGGCGCCTGGTCGGCCTGTGCGTCGTCCCGATCGGGGTACTGGCGGGCCACGGGCTCGCCGAGCTCCAGCGGGGTGCGGCCACGGGGATCAGGGCACTCGCCGAGAAGGTCGGCGCGGGCCCTCCCGAACCGGCCCGGCAGGCCGCGTCGATCGTGGCGACCGCACTCGTGTTCGCCCTGTTCTTCGTGGCCAGCAACGAGCTCTACCTGGCGCGCAACGTCGGCCGGATGCAGCTCGCCGCGCCCGACGGACCCGTCGTGTCCTCGCTCGAGGTCGACGCGATGCACGAGCTCGCGAAGGTGGTGCCGCCGGGCGAGCGGGTGCTCAACGACCGCGGTGACGGCTCGGCGTGGATGTACGCGATCGCCGGTGTGCTGCCCATCGCCGGGCACTACAACGCCTCGCAGATCGACGACAGCATCCACCTGCTGAACGCGCGGTTCAACCGCTACCCGGACGAGCGCGAGGTGCGCGCCGCGGTGGACGAGCTCGGCATCCACTACGTGATGCTGGGCCGCGGGTACGTGCGGTCGGACTGGCGGCGCGCCCCCGGGTTCATCGGGCTGGAGAACGCCGACTGGCTGCAGCTCGTCTACCGCAACCGGGACGCGGTGGTCTACCGGATCAGGCCCGATGTGCCGGCCGGGCCGTAGCCGCGGTGCAAGCTAGCGTTGCGCCGGTGTCGGGGCACACGGTGACGGGGACGAGCGCGGCAGGGCTGACGCCCGTGCCGCCCGGCGCGTCCCGATGGCCTTTCCGTGCAGCGGTGGGCGCAGGCGAGGCGGTGGCCGCGGTGGGCGCCGCGGCCGGCTCCGTGCAGCTGAGCCGCTCGGTGGTCGTCGACCCGCTGGACCGCGTCGGGCAGGTCAGCGGCCTCGCCGCGCTCGACCTGCGGTTCGTCGTGCTGGGCCTGGTGGTCGTACTGGCCGCCGTGGCGGCGAGCAGGCACCCGGCGGTGTGGGCGGTGGTGAGCCGGCTCGCGTGCGCGGCCGTGGCCGGGCTCGCCACCGGGCTGGTGGCGGGCGGTGTGCTGCTCGCGCTGCGGGGCACGGACTGGCCGCTGTTCGCCAACTGGGGCGATTCGGGCCAGCTGATCCGCTGGGCCGACGACATCCTCGCCGGCCGTGGCGTCCCGCCCGACTACCCACCCGCCGTGCTGCACGTGATCGCGCGGTGGGCCGAGCTCACGGGTGATTCCACGGCGGGCGCGCTGCGCACCACCCAGGTGGTGAGCACGGCGCTGTTCGGGCCCTTGGCATACCTGTCCTGGCGGCTCGTGCTGGCCCCGGTGTGGGCGCTGGCCGCCACCCTCGTGGCGGCGATGCCGCTGCTCGAGCCGTACAAGCCCTACACCACCGTCGTGCTGGTCGCGCTGGTCCCGGTGCTGATCGCGTTCCTGCGGGTGCTGCGCCGCGCGGGGGCGCTGAGCTGGACGCGGGTGGCGCTGGCCGGCGCCGCGACGGGCGTCGGCCTCGGTGTGCTGTTCTGCCTCTACTCCGGCTGGTTCCTCTGGTCGGCGCCCGGAGCGCTCGTGGCCGTGCTGGTCGTGTTCCCGTGGCGGGCCGCGCCGCTGCGCGGCCTCGCGCTGCTCGGGCTGGCCGCCGCAGGCCTCGTCGCCGTCGCGTGGCCGCACCTGTTCGGGCTGCTGCGCGCCGCCGGCACGGTGCAGGACCGCTACTTCTACTTCGACACCGCCGTCGAGCCCGCCTACATCGCGATGTGGCGCAACGACCTGCCCGGCGACGTCGGACCGTGGCCGCCGCCGGGTGAGCTGGCCGGCGTGGGCCTGTTCACCGTGCTGCTGGTGGTCGGGCTCGGGCTGGCCGTGGCCGTCGCGGGCCGGCGCACCGCGGTGCTCGCGCTCTGCGCGCTGATGGCGGGGGCGTGGCTGATGCGGTTCTGGATCGCCTCGCAGATGTACGCCACGCAGACGGTGCAGCTCTACCCCCGCACGACCGCGCAGATCCTGTTCTGCCTGCTGCTGCTGGCGGTGTTCGCGGCGCTGTACGGCGGGCGGCGGGTGCAGGAGGCGTGGCGCGCGCGGGCCGTGGCGGGCAACGGCAGCGGGCCGCGCCCGGCCGCCGCCACGATCGGCGCGCTGTGCGCCGCGCTGCTGCTCGCACTGTCGATGGGCTCGTCGATCGCCGACCGCTACCTGCCGCGCAACGACGGCTCGGTCGGCCTGCTCGCCCACGTCGCGCAGCACGTGCGGCAGCCCGACGGGAGCTGCCCGGACTACACCGACGGCTCCTGCGCACCGGACCCCGGCTCGCTGCTCAGCGGTGCCTGGCCGCCGGCTCGCTAGCGCGTGGACCCGGCACTCGCGTCGCGTCACCGTAGATGGGGTGGGTCACCGGAGAAGAGAGGCGTGGGCGGGGTGATCGCGGCCAGCCGCCGGTGAACCCCGTGGCCACCGCGCTCATGGATCCGGCCGACGGCGGTCGTCACCCGGGCCGGAGGACCTCCCCACAGGATGCACGCGGTGAGCGCCGGGCGCGCTCGTCGGCGACGGCGGCCGCGGCGGCACGGGTGCGCAGCGCCTCGAGATCGCCGGGCCCGAGCGCGTCGCGGCGCACGTGGTCGGTGACCTCGGCCGCGCTGGTGGTGATCTCCACGTAGTCGGCGGCCACCCGCGGGTCCGCGGTGAGGCCGGTCAGGCGCGACCAGTCGGGGTTCGTCGTGAGGAAGGTCGGGCGCACCTCGTCGAGCAGGTGGTCCCGCAGCCCGGCCATGTCCTGCGCCGCCCAGTAGCCGGCGATCCGCCGATCGGCCAGGCCCGCCATGTCGACGACCCGCAGGTCGCTCACCAGCGCTGCGCCGCCGATGTCCGGCGCCACAAGGGTGGCATCGGGGACGTCGACGACGTCGGCGTAGGAGTTGATGGCGTGGCCGGTGTTCTGCGCGACCAGGCACAGCGGCGCGGTCGGGGCCGCGCGGAACGCCTGGGCGGAATCGGCGAGCGCCAGGCCGGAGACGAGAGCGGCGCCCACCGCGAGCACCGCCGCAACCACCCGCCCGCGCGCAGCCAGGTGCGGTGCGACCAGTGCCGCCGCCGCGACGCCCGCGAGCCCGCCCAACGGCCAGACGGGTGTGGCGAACCGCAACTGCTCCATCCAGTCCGGCTCCAGCACGCCGAACGCCACCACCGCGAGCGCGAGCGGCACGAGCAGCGCCACGAACGCCCGGTGCCCCTGCCGTGCCACCACGGCGCCGACGGCGGCCACCGCGAGCATTGCCGCGGGCCACCCGACGTAGGACACGAGCTCGACGGGCCGCATCGCGGCAGCCACTCCCGGCAGGCCCTGCGACTTGGCGATCGCGGTGTTGGGCAGGTACTCGCCGAACGTCGCCAGCCGCCACGCCAGGTACGCCCCGACGGGCACCGCGAACACGAGCACGCTCAGCGCGACCGCCCGCGCGGCCCGGGTGAGGTCGGCACGGCGCAGCAGCAGGAGCACCACGAGCGGGAGGGCCGCCACGTACACGAGACCGTCCGGGCGCGTCAGCGCGGCCAGCGCGGCGAGCAGCCCGCACCACAGCGCCGTCCGTGGCGCGTACAGCCGGTCCTCGACGACCGCACGCACGAGCACCGCGGCGAGACCGGTCACCGCGCACGCCAGCAGCGCGTTCTCCAGGCCCGACACCGTCCAGATCACGAACGACGGCACCGCCGCCGTGACCAGGCCGGCCGCGATCGTCACCGCTGCCGGACGGCGGGTCAGCGCCGAGGCGGCCGCGTAGCAGGAGGCGAACACGCCGGCGACCAGCACGAGCGCCAGCAGCTTCGGGAAGGCGACGTAGTCGGGCACCCCGAACCAGCTACCGCGGTCGAACAGGCCGAGCAGGCGGCCGAGTACGAGCAGCGCGAGCCACGCCGGGTTCGAGTAGGCCTCGACCGGGTCGGCGCCGGGCTGCAGGACCGGGCCCTCGCCGGTGGCGATCGAGCGCGCGTAGGCGAAGGTGATGGCCGCGTCGTCCACGATCCAGCGGCCGTAGAGCAGAGCGTGGACGCCGACGGCCGCCGTGGGCACCGCCACGGCGACGAGCGCACCGGGCGACCGCAGCGGCGCCGCTGGTCCGTCGGTGGCGCCCGCGGCAGGACGCGCCACGGCCCGGGTCACGCGCCGAAGGCGTGCCGGGCCAGCGTGCGCAGTCCGCCGCCGCCCCGGCGGGCGGCGGCGGGCAGCCGCGTCAACGCGTTGATGCGCGACGAAAGGTGCCGCCGGGCCGTACGCGCCGCCCGGGGCCAGCCCCGCACCGCCATCCGGTCGGCCGTCTCGACGAAGAACGCCCGTTCCTCGGAGAAGCGCCTGCCGTCGGCGGCATGGGCCGACGACACCGATGCCCCGTGGCGCCGGTAGCGGAAGCAGACCTCGGGCTGCACGAGCAGCGACTCGCCGTCGAGGACGAGGTCGAGCACGAGCGCGAGGTCCTGCACCACGTCGACGCCCTCGCGGAAGCCGGCGCGGCGCAGCGGGCCGGATCGCCAGCAGATCGAGGGGAAGTACAGCCAGTTGCCGCGCAGCAGGCTCACCGCGAGCTCCTCGCCCGCGAGCACGGTGGGCTCCGAGACCCGCGGTGCGTAGACCCAGCGCTTGCTCAGGTCCACCAGCGTGCGGGCCGGCATCCCGTGGGAATCGACCACCTCGACGCCGGGCTGGACGATCGCGATCTCCGGGTGCGCCGCGTGGGCCCGCCGGACGGCGCCGACGTAACCCGGCAGCATCAGGTCGTCGTTGCCGATGATCACGGCGAGGTCGTGTTCCACCAGGTCGACGCACTGCTGGAAGTTGCGGTTGATGCCCAGGTTGCGGGGGTTGCGGTGGTAGCGCACCCGCTCGTCGCCGAGCTCGTCGCACCACTTCGCCAAAGCGTCGTCGGCGAGCTCGCCGGAGTCGTCGACGACCGTGAGCCGCCACTGCGGATCGTCCTGCGCGAGCACGCTGCGCACGGTCTCCTGCACGAGGTCCAGCCGCCCGTAGTGGGGCAGCATGATGTCGACCGTGACATCCGGAGCGACGCCGCCGGCCGTCACCGCGCGCCGTCCTCGGACGCCACGGGGGCGCGTTCGCCGTCCCCGGTGGCGACGCTGACCACCTGGGCCGAGTGCAGGCCGCGCTCGCGGTTGATCAGCTCCGCCTCCCGGATGGCGACGGTGCGCGCCAGCTCGGTGTAGCGGCGGTCGACCACGCGGAAGCGCTGGTACATGCTGAACATGCCGGCCATGAACGCCACGACCAGCGCGTAGAGCACGAGGTCGGTGCCCCGGCCGACGCCGAGGAAGTGCGCGATCACCGAGAGGTCGTTCGGCCGCATCACCGCGTACACGTTCGCCAGCGCGAACAGGACGAGCCCGATCCGCTTGCTGGCCTGCACGTACACCGCGTTGGAGCTGCGGACGAAGACGTAGAGGATGACCAGGACCGCGATGACGAGGATGAACTGGATGAGCACGGCGGGTCAGCCTCCCCTGTGGCGGACGGACAGGTCGAAGAGGATGTTGACGCCGTTCAGCAGCGACTGGCCCTTGCTGCGGGAGTACTCGGTGTATCGGATCGACACCGGGATCTCGCGGACCCGCCACCGGGAACGACCGAGGTAGGACACGATCTCCGAGGCGTGCGCCATGCCGTTCATGCTGATCTGCAGCTGGTCGGCCACGGGCCGGGTGAGCACGCGCAGGCCGTTGTGCGCGTCGGTGAGCCGCAGCTTGCGCCCCGCGGGGCTGAGCAGCACCGCCACGCGCAGCACGACGCGCTTGAGCAGCGGCACCGAGGCGGCGTGGTCGGCGAACCTGGTGCCGAGCACCACGTCGGCCTGCCCGGAGCGGGCCACCTCGAGCATCGCGGCGGCATCCTCGAGCCGGTGCTGCCCGTCGGCGTCGTAGGTGACGAAGTACTGGGCTCCCGGCTGCACCCGGGCGTAGGACAGGCCGGTCTGGAGCGCGGCGCCCTGGCCGAGGTTCACCGGGTGCCGCACGAGGTGCGCGCCGGTGCGCAGCACGACCTCCGCGGAGCCGTCGCCGCTGCCGTCGTCGACGCACACGACGTTCGGGAAGACCTCGAGGACCTGCCGGATCACCGACTCCAGCACCGGCGCCTCGTTGAAGACGGGGATCACGACCCAGACGTCGTCGTTGCGTCGGCCGTGGGCGGTGGTCACACCGTCCTCCTCCTCGTCGCGTGCTTCAGGTGATCCGGGCATGGCCGCGTCAACCTACCGGCGGCCGGCCGCGGGGGACGCACCCACACCCGCCCGCACCGCGCGCAGCGCCCGCAGGACCCCGACGAGGAGCACCGCGAGCACCACCAGTGGCCCGACGAGCTGCGCGAGCAGCGCGGCCTGGATCGCCTCCGGTCCCCCCACCAGTACCACCAGGAACACGACCGCACCCACGATCCACCCGGTCGTGACCGTGCGCTGCCGGCCCAGCGCGAGCAGCGTGGGCTGCACCACCAGCGCGAGCATCATCACCAGCGTGGCCGTCCCGAGCATGGCGAGCGTCGCCACGGACGGGCGGTGTGCGGTGTTGAACAGGAAATCGGCCGCCCACGGCCCGAGCCAGACGCACCCGGCCACGCCGAGCAGCCCCAGCCCGGCCACCAGCGCGAGCGCCTGCCAGAGCCGGCGCGTCAGCTCCCCGTACCGGCCCTGCGTGGCGGCCCGCGTGACGTGGGGCAACAACACCGCCTGCACCGGGGCGAACAGGAACAGCGGCACCCGTGCCAGCACGAACGTGGACGCGAAGACGGCGGCGGACACCAGGTCGTCGGGCGAGCGGTAGGTCACGACGACCGGGGCGAGGTTGGCCAGCAACTGGCTGAGCGCGATGGCCCCCACCAGGTAGAGCAGCGACCGGCCCATGCCCTCGGGAGGGCTCGCCGCTTCTGCGGGCATCGGGAGCCGCAGCGTGGCCACCACGCTCAAGGCCGCGATCGCCGACCCCACCGCGAAGGCGAACCCGTACGCGGACGGCCACTCCAGCGCGAGCGCCAGCAGCACCAGGCACGGCAGCAGCCGCACCGCACCTTCGACGTAGAGCGTGCGCGCGTAGGGCGCGAACCGCTGCTGCCCACCGAGCAGCCCGCGCGCCCAGTACACCGCGCCCGATCCGGCGATGGCGACGAGCAGCGCCGCCAGCAGACCCGTCCGCCATTCGAGCACCCGGCCCAGCACCAGCGGCCACGCCACGAGGACGATGGCGACGAGCGCGCCGAACGACCAGAGCGCGAGCACCCCGGCGCGGCGGGCGATCGGTCGCAGCGGCTCCCCGCGGGCGGCGGCGGCGCTGACGGCGCGGCTCGTCTCCTGCTCCAGCGCCGCGAAGATCCCGGGACCGATGATGTTCACGAGCATGTACAGCGACACGAGCGCGTTGAGCGCACCCGCATCGACCGGGCCCTCGAACACGTGCCCGACGACCGCGACGAACGCGTAGCCGGCCGCACCGAGCACCCCGAGCCCCGCGGCGAGGTGCGCCGCGGTGCCGAGACGGCCTGCGGGGTTCACGTGCCCACGGTAGAGCCCGCGCCGATGCCGCTCAGTTCCGGGCGAGGGTGACGAACTCGTTGTACGGGAAGACCCGGCCCACTGGCCGCGGGAACGGGAAGGAGTACTGCCGCGCCACCGTCAGCCCCACGGTCTCGCACAGGGCCGCGACCTCGGCGAACCCGCAGAAGCGGACGTGCGTGGCGTCGGTGGTGTAGCCCTTCTCCTGCGGCGTGATCAGCACGGCCTTGCCGCCCTTGCGCACGAACGGCAGGTAGGTGCGCAGCAGCCCGACCGCGTCCTCCTCCGTCATGTGTTCGACGACGTGCGCGGCCAGCAGGCTGTCGAAGGAACCCTCACGGGCCTGCGCTCCCTGGAGGAACTCGGCGCTCGTGTACGCCTCCAGCCCGCGTTCCCGGGCCATCGCCACGGAGGACGCGTTGTGGTCGACCCCGACGCCGTCCCCGCCGAGGTGGGCGAGGTTGCGCCCCAGCCCGCACCCGATGTCGAGCGTGCGGCCCAGGTGGAGACGACGGATGTTCCAGCGGTACGGCGCCTGCACGTCCAGCCACTGCTTCCACCGGGCCTGCTCCAGGGTCTTCAGGCGTTCGGCGTAGTCCGGGGCATCGGTGCCGGGTCGCCCTTCTGGTTCCGTCACGGTTGCCAGTGTGACTGTCGCGGACGCCGCTCGCGATGCCGCCCCCACATGGAGCAGCACGGACGGGGTCACCAGCACCGCACACCGACTCCTGCGCTCACGCACCGACTGCAGTCGGTGTGCCGGCACCACGATCGGTGTGGCAGTGGGGTGATGAGGAACGTCGAGGGGCACCAGGCCCGCGAGACGCGCGCCGGGACGCTGCCAAATATTGTGTGACACAATTGCCCGGTGCTGCCGATCCGGTTCACTCGCTCCGCCCGCAAGCACCGGATCGGTCGCGCGCACGCCGAGCACGTCATCAGGACCATCCCTTACACCCGCTATCCAGCGACCGAAGACCTCGATCCTCGGGTGGAGTGGATCGGGCCCGACGACCGTGGCATCGAACTGGAGATCATCGCCGTGGAACTGCCGGACATATGGCTGGTCATCCACGTCATGCCCACCGCGTTGAGGAGGAACCGATGAGCCGCGATCCCGAGGAGCGTGAGGTCCCCGAGATCCTCGACCAGGAGGTCGATCTCGACCGCGAGGACGTGCGGGACAGCCGGGGCCGGCGACTCGACACCGATTACGTCGAGCGTGCCGTCGCCGACGTGCGCAGTCGGCGCGGCCGCCCCTCGCTATCGGAGGGAGCAACCGGCGAACCGTCCCCGCACGTCTCGTTCCGGGTTCCGGAGCAGACCCGCCGCCGCCTCGACGAGGTCGCCCGCGCCGAGGGGCGCCCGGCATCCGAGATCGCCCGCGAGGCCCTGGACCGCTACCTCAGCGGGCACGCGTAGGTCGTCTGACCTGCCCGGCCGCAGCGCACGAGCGCCCTTTCCGAACCCGCGCAGAGCGCTCACGTCGATCTCAAGCGCGATTCTTCGGCGAGCGCCTGTGCCTGGATCGCGTACCAATGGATCTGGCACGGCCAGCGCTGCCGGACGGCATGGGCGCCGGTGAAGCACACGCTGCATCGGCCGGAGCCGTCGTCGACGTGCCGGGAGAGGAGCCGGACGGCCATCCCTGGTTGCTGGGCGAAGGCCTGGGCGAGAGCCTGGATCAGGGCTGCGGACACGTTGCGGGAAGTTATGGCGCGGTCACCGCGAGTCGTTGACACCCAGTTGACGGGCTATGCGCCGACGCCCATCCGCCAGGCCAGGCCGCGCAGATCCCGGTCGAGCGCCCTGCCCCGCGAGCGACGGTGCAGGTCGGCGACCGTCTCGCGGATCAGGGGATGCGCACGAATCCGCTGCGGAGCAAGCTTCTCGGCCCGCAGGAGCGCGGCGACCGCCTCCTCGTGGGTGGCCGTCGAGGCCGCCAGGCCCCGGCCGATCTCGGACCAGTAGTCCGCGTGCCGACCCGGGACGGGAATGGTTCGGACGTCCCAGCCCGCCGCGAGCTCGCGGACCCGACCGCCTTCTCCCGACTCCACCGCCACGGACAACCGCCACACGCGGACGTTCGTCGGGCCGAAGAGCATCCCGGCGAACCCGTGGCCGTCGGCGATCCCGGTGGCGAGGCGCTCGGCCTCATCGAGCCGCTCGGCCGCCCGGTCTGGTCGACCCATGGTGGCCTCCGAGAGGGCGGCTCCGAGGTGCAGGGCTCCGGCCATCTCCCGGCAACGCACGTCGTCCAGACGGCCGGCCAGCGCGTCGATGCTCCGGTCGGCGAGTGCGATGGCACGGGCACGACCGCTGGTGGACGCCGTGACCATCGCGGCGAATCCGTGCCATGCCGGGTCGTCCAGCTGGTCGGCGGCTTGACGGGCCCGAAGGGCGGCGAAGGCAGGAAGCCCGCGGACTCCGAGGGTTTTCGCGGTGACAGCAGCCCGCTGGTAGACGCCGCAGAGCGCCTGCAGGGCGTCCCGTCGCCGGCCGCCGCCCACGCACCCGTTGAGGTCGGCGATGAGTCCCGGGAGCAGCTCCGCCTGACGGGTGTAGTCGTTCCGGAAGCGGGCGGCGGCCATCTCGTCAAGGCGTGTGCGGATACCGGTCCACGGCTCGGTCGCCTCACCCTCGCCGACCTCGATATCGCTGAGGGCTTCCTCGATGCGGGTGAGGAACGTGCGGGCGGCAATGAGCCCGTCGGCCCGGCCTGCGGGCGGGAACGACGAGCCCAGCTCGCTCGGTGCGACGCGCAGGGCAGCGGCGAGCGATTCCAGAGTGGACCGCTTGTCCACCGGACGTTGGCCGCGCTCGATCAGGGACAGGTAGGACGCGGAGAATCCTGCGAGCTCGGCGACCGCACGCAGCGACAGGCCGCGCCACAGCCTGATCTCACGCAGGCGCCGCCCGATCGGGGCGGCGGTCACGTCGACCATCGTGAAGCTCCCACCAGCCTGCCGACGCCCCAACCGTACGCGGTCGGGCCGAGGGGCGCGTTTCGTCCGTGATCGCGCGCGAGGGTGTGGAACCACTACCTGAGCGTGTAGCTGAGCTCGACACGCGCACACCGCACGCTGATCGACGGCGGTGCCGGCAGCTACGATCCCGCCGTGCGTGCCGTCGTGACCGGTGGGGCCGGCTTCATCGGGTCCCATCTCGTGGATTCCCTGGTCGCCGACGGTGTCGACGTCCTCGTGCTGGACGACCTCAGCCACGGCGCCGCCGCGAACCTCGCCGGCTCCGCGGCGGCCGAGCTCGTGGAAGTCGACGTCCGGGACGCGGCGGGCGTGCACCGCGCCGTCACCGGGTTCGCGCCCGACCTGCTGTTCCACCTGGCCGCGCAGATCGACGTGCGCAAGTCGATGGCCGACCCGGGCACGGACACCGCGATCAACGTGCTCGGCTCGGTGAACGTCTTCTCCGCGGCGCTGGCGGCGGGCGTGCGGCGCGTGGTGAACACCTCCACCGGCGGGGCGATCTACGGCGAGACCGACGTCGTGCCGACGCCGGAGACCGTGGCCACCGACCCGCTGTCGCCCTACGGGCTGGGCAAGCGCACCGTGGAGCGCTACGGCAGCTGGTTCCGGCGCAACCAGGGGCTCGACGTCGTGACCCTGCGCTACGGCAACGTCTACGGCCCGCGCCAGGACCCGCGCGGCGACGCAGGCGTGATCGCGATCTTCTGCGACAAGGTGCTGGAGGGCGGCCGGCCCACCGTGTTCGGGGACGGCCGGCAGACCCGCGACTACGTGTTCGTCGGCGACATCGTCGCGGCCAACCGGGCCGCCGCCGCGGCCGCCGACCTGCCGCACGAGGTCTACAACGTCGGCACCGGCACCGAGGTCGACGTGCTCGCCCTCGCAGAGGCCGTCGCGGCCGCCGCGGGCGTGGACCCGGCGGCCTTCGCCCCGGAGCTCCGGCCCTCCCGCCCCGGCGAGGTGCTGCGCAGTTGCCTCGACGTCTCCCGCGCCCGCACCGAGCTCGGCCTGTCCACCCCCACCGACCTGACCACGGGGCTGCGCGCCACCCTCGACTGGGTGCGCACGCTCCCCCGGGAGACTCCGGCATGACCGCCGACACGCTCCAGGTGCACCGGACCTCCATCCCGGGGCTCCTGCACGTCGACCTCGTCGTCCACGAGGACGGGCGCGGCTGGTTCAAGGAGAGCTTCCAGCGCGCGAAGCTCGAGGCGCAGGGCTTCCCGCCGTTCGAGATCGTGCAGAGCAACGTCTCGTTCAACGCCGAGGTGGGTGTCACCCGCGGCATCCACGCGGAGCCGTGGGACAAGTTCATCTCGCTGGCCCACGGGCGGGCGTTCGCCGCGATCGTCGACCTGCGCGCCGGGGAGTCGTTCGGGCGGGTGGAGACGGTCGAGCTGCACCCGGGCAACGCGCTGTACGTGCCCCGCGGGTGCGGCAACTCCTACCAGACCCTCACCCCGGACGTCGTCTACTCGTACCTGGTGAACGAGCACTGGTCCCCCGACGCCCGCTACACGCTGATCCAGGCCTACGACCCCGGCTTGGGCATCGACTGGCCGATCGGCGAGGACTCGGCGATCCGCTCGGACAAGGACCGCGGGCACCCCCCGCTCGCAGACGTCTCCCCGATGGAGGTCTGACGGTGCGCGTCCTCGTGCTCGGCGCCGGCGGGCAGGTGGGGCGCGCCCTGGTGGCCGCGCTGCCGGGCGTCACCGCGCTCGGGCACGCCGATCTCGACATCGCCGACGCCGCGGACGCCGCCATCGACTGGCCCGCCTACGACACCGTCATCAACGCCGGCGCGTTCACCGACGTGGACGGCGCGCAGACCGACGAGGGCCGTGCGGCCGCCTGGCGCGCCAACGCCGCCGGGCCCGCCGCGCTCGCCGCGCTCTGCCGGCGGGGCGGCGCGACGCTCGTGCACCTGTCCACCGAGTACGTGTTCGACGGCCGCGCCGCGCAGCCCTACACCGAGGACGCGCCGGTGGCCCCTCTGTCGGCCTACGGCGCCTCCAAGGCCGCGGGCGACCTGGCCGTGCAGGGCCTCGAGCGCCACTACCTGGTCCGGCCCACCTGGGTGGTCGGCGAGGGCCGCAACTTCGTGCGCACGATGCTGGGGCTGGCCGCGAAGGGCGTCGAGCCGACGGTGGTGGCCGACCAGATCGGGCGCCCCACGTTCGCCACCGACCTCGCGGCCGCGATCGTGCACCTCGTCGCGGACGGGGCCCCCTACGGCACCTACCACGTGACGGGCGGCGGCGAGCCGGCCTCGTGGGCCGAGGTCGCGCGGGAGACGTTCGCGCTGGCGGGACGCTCCGACCTGCGCGTCACCGACACGACCACGGCGGAGTACTTCGCCGGCAAGCCGCAGGCCGCTCCCCGGCCGCTCAACAGCGTGCTCGACCTGTCCCGGGCGGTCGCGGCCGGCGTGAAGCCGCCCGACTGGCGCGAGCGGCTCGCCGAGCACGTCAGCTCCCGTACTTGAGCGGCTCCCACCAGGCGCGGTGCTCGCGGTACCAGGCCACGGTGGCGGCCAGCCCCTCGTCGAACGGCACCCGCGGCGCGTAGCCGAGCTCGTCGGCGATCTTCGACCAGTCCACGCTGTAGCGGCGGTCGTGGCCCAGGCGGTCGGCCACTCGCTCGACCATCGACCCGTCGGCACCCACCGCTTCGAGCAGCCGCATCGTGAGCTCGGAGTTGGTGAGCTCGGTGCCGCCGCCGATGTTGTAGACCTCGCCGTCACGGCCCTTCTCGGCCACCAGCTGGATGCCGCGGCAGTGGTCGTCGACGTGCAGCCAGTCGCGCACGTTCAGCCCGTCGCCGTAGAGCGGCACCTTCTTGCCGTCGAGCAGGTTGGTGACGAACAGCGGGATGACCTTCTCCGGGAACTGGTGCGGCCCGTAGTTGTTCGAGCAGCGGGTGATGCAGACCGGCAGGCCGTGCGTGCGGTGGAACGAGCGCACGAGCAGGTCCGACCCCGCCTTCGACGCCGAGTAGGGCGAGTTGGGCTCCAGCGGGTGCGTCTCCGGCCAGGAGCCCTCGTCGATCGACCCGTACACCTCGTCGGTGGAGACGTGCACGAACCGCGAGACGCCGCTCTGCAACGCCGCCTGCAGCAGCACCTGCGTGCCGACGACGTTGGTGGAGACGAAGTCGGCGGCTCCCGCGATCGAGCGGTCCACGTGCGACTCGGCCGCGAAGTGCACCACGACGTCGGTGCCGGCCATGACACGCGCGACGGCGTCGGCGTCGCGGATGTCGCCCTGGACGAACCGCAGCCGCGGGTCGTCGGCGACGGGCGCGAGGTTGGTGCGCGTGCCCGCGTAGGTGAGCAGGTCCAACACCACCACGTCGGCGTCGGCGAACGCGGGGTAGCCGCCGCGCAGCAGCGACCGCACGTAGTGCGAGCCGATGAAGCCGGCTCCCCCCGTCACGAGGACCTGCACGCGAACCTCCCTAGCCGGCGAACGACTTCGCCACGTCCATCACGTACTCGCCGTAGCCCGACTTCGCCTGCCGCTCGCCCAGCGCGTAGCAGGCCGCCGGGTCGATGAAGCCCATCCGCATCGCGATCTCCTCGATGCAGGCGATGCGCACGCCCTGGCGGTTCTCCAGCACCCGCACGTACTCCCCCGCCTCCAGCAGCGACTCGTGCGTGCCGGTGTCCAGCCAGGCGAACCCGCGGCCCAGATCCACCAGCCGGGCGGTGCCGCGCTCGAGGTAGGCGCGGTTGACGTCGGTGATCTCCAGCTCGCCACGGGCCGACGGCGAGAGCCCGGCCGCGATCTCCACCACGTCGTTGTCGTAGAAGTAGAGCCCGGTGACCGCGCGGTTCGAGCGCGGGTGCTCGGGCTTCTCCTCGATCGAGAGCAGCCGCCCGTCGGTGTCGGCCTCGGCCACGCCGTAGCGCTGCGGGTCGCGCACCGGGTAGCCGAACAGGACGCAGCCCGTGTCGCCCGACGTGACGTCGCCGATCGCGCGCTGCAGCAGCCCGGAGAAGCCCTGCCCGTGGAAGATGTTGTCGCCCAGGACCAGCGCAGCGGGGTCGGAGCCCACGTGCTCGGCCCCGATCACGAACGCCTCCGCCAGCCCGTTCGGCGCCGCCTGCTCGGCGTAGGAGATGCGCAGGCCCAGCTCGCCGCCGTCGTCGAGCAGCCTGCGGAACGCCGGGAGGTCCTGCGGCGTGGAGATCACCAGGACGTCCCGGACCCCGGCCAGCATCAGCACCGAGAGCGGGTAGTAGATCATAGGCTTGTCGTAGACCGGCATCAGCTGCTTCGACACCGCGCGCGTGATCGGGTGCAGCCGGGTGCCCGAGCCCCCGGCCAGGATGATGCCCTTCATCTTCAGGAGTAGACCGCGAGCACGAGCGTGCCCACCCAGAGCAGCGCCAGCACCTGCAGGACGCGGTCGCCGAGCGCGATCTCCTCGGGCTCGCCGCCGTTGCCGGAGTCGACGTCCACCGAGTAGCGCAGCACGGCGATCACGAACGGGACGATCGAGATCACCGACCACACGGTGTTGTGCCGCTCGACGCCGATGTCGAACGCCCACAGAGAGTACGTGGTGATCAGCACGGTGGCCGAGAGCGCCCAGACGAACCGCAGGTAGGAGGCCGAGTAGCTCTCCAGCGACTTGCGGATCTTCGCGCCGGTGCGCTCTGCGAGCATCATCTCCGCGTACCGCTTGCCGGCCACCATGAACAGCGAGCCGAAGCCTGCGACCAGCAGGAACCACTGCGAGAGGACGATGGCGGTGGCCGCTCCGCCCGCGATCGCCCGGAGCAGGAAGCCCGAGGCGACGATGCAGATGTCGAGCACCGCCTGGTGCTTGAGCCAGAAGCAGTAGGCGAGCTGCACCGCGATGTACACGGCGAGGACGATCACCAGGTCGATGCGCACGAGAAGGCCCAGCGCGAGCGACCCGGCGAGCAGGACCACCGCCACGGCCATCGCCAGCCGCGGCGGGACGATCCCGGCGGCGATCGGCCGGTTGCGCTTGGTGGGGTGGGCGCGGTCGGCGGCGACGTCGTTGGCGTCGTTGACCAGGTAGATGCCGGACGCCGCGAGCGAGAAGGCCACGAACGCCACCGCGAGCGACATGACGATCCCGTCGCGGAACAGGTCGCCGCCCGCGAACGGCGCGGCCAGCACCAGGACGTTCTTCACCCACTGCCGGGGGCGCATCGTCTTCAGCACGCCGCGGGCGACGGTGACCGGCGTGCGGTGCGGCACGGCTTGCTCTGTCGGGACGTCGGTGCTGGTCATCGGTTTCCCTTCCGGGCGACCCGGCGCGCGATGACCGCGACGGCGGCGCCGAGCGCGGAGCCCGCGAGGACGTCGGTGGGGTAGTGCACGCCGAGCACCATCCGGGACACGGCCATGGGCGGCACGAGTGCGACCACGAGCGGCTTGCGCAGCAGGGCGCCGAACAGCACGGCGGCAGCGGTGGTGGACGTGGCGTGCGCGGACGGGAAGCTCAGCCGGCTCGGCGTGCCGACCAGCACCTGCACCCGCGGGTGCTCCGGACGTGGCCTGCGCACCACGCGCTTGACCCCGATCGACGCCCCGTGGGCGAGGGCGACGGCGGCGGTGGCGGTGAGCCAGTCGCGGCGGCGCCTGCGGTCCACCAGTGCACCGATCGCGCCGAGCACGAGCCAGCCCGCGGCGTGCTCGCCGAACAGCGACATGCCGCGCGCCACGCGGACGACCGGCGGCCGGGCGAGCGCACCCTGGACGGCCTCCAGCACACGCACCTCGGCGACCGCGGGCGGCACCTCGATGGTGCCGTCCGGCTCGAAGATCGGAGCGGCGGGCGGGCCGGGGCGGTCGAGGAGTTCGGCCACGTGCGAGGCCTCCAGGTACGGCGGGCAGGAGCCCGCACGACCGTGCGCCCACGGCGAACGGTCGTGCGCTGTCGCCCGATGCTACGCCCGGTCACGCAGGGTAGCCGGGCGTGGTCGGGCCCGTGTCCCCCGTACGAGCCGGCGGGGGCTCAGAACCACCGCTCCAGGACGAGGGCCAGCCCGTCCTCACCGTTGCCCGCGGTGACCTCGTCGGCCACCTCCAGCAGGGCCGGGTGCGCGTTGCCCATCGCCACGCCGTGCCCGACCCAGCGCAGCATCTCCAGGTCGTTGGGCATGTCTCCGAAGGCGATGACGTCGGGCGCCTCCACGCCGTACCGCCGGGCCACCTCCGCGAGGCCGGTGGCCTTCGTGACGCCGGGCGGGGAGATCTCGACCAACCCCCGCGGGTGCGAGAACGTCAGGTCCGCGGCGTCGCCGATCACCGGGGTGAGCGCGGCGACCATCGCATCGCTGGACAGCCGCGGCTCGCGCACCAGCAGCTTCACGGCCGGACGGCTCAGCAGCTCGGTGCGCCCGACCGTGACGTCGTCACCGTCGACCCACGCGTGCCGGTACCCGGGCTCGGCCACGAACGGCGCGCCGTCCTCCGCGGTGCCCACCCGCTCCACCGCCAGGCCGCAGCCGGGCAGCGTGTCCTCCGCGGCCGCGACGAGCCGGACCAGCGCCTCCGGCGCCAACGTGCGCGCCCAGAGCACGCGATCCTCGCTCGCGTCGTAGAGCACGCCGCCGTTGGCGCAGACCGCGAGCCGCGCGACACCCACCTGGGCCACGATCGGCGGGATCCAGCGCGGCGGGCGCCCGGTGACGAGCACGAACCCCACCCCGGCCGCCACGAGCCGGTCGATCACGGCCGCGGCGCGCGGGGTGACCCGGTCGTCCGGGTCGAGCAACGTGCCGTCGACGTCGGTCGCGACGAGATGGGGGGCCTGCACGCGTCCAGGGTACGGAGCCGGACCCCGGCCGGAGCGGCGACGAGACGCAGGGCACGGCGTGCGAGCGCCCCGCCGGGGCCGGCGTCACAACCGCACCGGCATCAGCAGCGACACCGACCGCGGCGACCGGATCACCAGCGGGGCGACCGGGCCGTCGAGGGAGAGAAGCAACTGCCCGTCGCCGCCGGCGTCGAACGCCTCCAGCAGGAACTCGCGGTCCACCCCGATGCCCGCACCGTCGCCGGTGACCGCCACCCCGTCCGCGGTCGGGACGAGCACCGCCACCGCGCAGTCGGTGCCGTCCTGCTCGCGCCGCACGACGCGCGTCGGCGCGGCCGACACCGCCGCCCGCAGCGCGGCGTCCACGGGTACCGGCCAGCCGCGTTCGGGCAGCAGCCGCCGGTGGTCCGGGAACGCCTCCGGGATCAGCGTGCCCTCCAGCGTGGCGCCCTCGGCGCGCACGACGACGTCCGCGCCGTCGATCGTGATCGCGACCGGCCGGTCGGCGGGCATGCGGTCCACGAGCGCCACGGGGACGACCACGGCCACAGCGGGGCCCTCGAGGCCGCGCACACCCACCTCGGCGATCGCCAACCGGTAGCGGTCGGTGGCCACCAGCGTGACGGACCTGGGCGTCACGTCGAACAACACGCCGCCCAGCACGGGCAGCTCGGGGTCGGAGCCGACGGCGAACCGGACGGCGCGCACGGCCTCGGCCAGCTCGGGGCCGTGGACGGAGACGGTGGTCGGGGGCACGGGTTCCTCCTGCT
The DNA here is from genome assembly GCF_002262885.1 of Pseudonocardia sp. MH-G8. Taxonomy (GTDB): domain Bacteria; phylum Actinomycetota; class Actinomycetes; order Mycobacteriales; family Pseudonocardiaceae; genus Pseudonocardia. The sequence goes on from NZ_NKYF01000003.1 coordinate 398,958, forward strand.
CGATCAGGGACCGGACGCAGGAGAGCTCGCGGCGGGCGTCGACCAGCCCTTGTTCCAGGCACCGCAGGTGCCGGTCGAGCACCGCGTCGACGGCGGCCCGGTCGTGCCGGCGCGCCAGCACCTCCCGGACCCCCGCCAGCGGCATCCCCACCCGCCGCAGCGAGGCGACGAGGCGGGCGACCCCGATCTGGTCGGGCCCGTAGTAGCGGTACCCGGTGCCCGGGTCGACGCTCGCCGGGACCAGCACCCCGGCGCCGTCGTAGAACCGCAGCGCGCTGACCGACAGCCCGCTCTCCCGGGCCAGCCGCCCGATGGTCCGCAAGCTCTCCACGATCAGCGACCCTCGTGCCTCGACATGGTCGAGAGTCAACTCCTCGGACGCGGATGACTTCCAGGCCCGAGACCATCGGTCGTGTCACCGGCGAGCCGGGCGAGATCCTCCCTGAGCCCCGGGTCGGCCTGGGCGCGACGCAGGCGGGCCACGAGCACCTCTCGGCGGATCCACGATCGGCGAGCTCGCTGGACCGGCACGAGCTCGGCCACCGGGCTTCCGTTGACGGTGACCGTCACCCGCTCGCCGGCTTCGACCCGCCTCAGGACGCCGGCCGTGTCGTTGCGCAGCTCACCCGACGGGACGGAGGACATCGTCCGACCGTAGCGCCCTCATCGGCCACCGTAGGCCTGCGAGGAGCGGGTACGCCCAGGCATGGCCGACGAACGGAAGATCCTGCACGCGCTGCTCGACCGCGCCGGCACGACCTACGCCGAGCAGGCCGGGATCGGGATGAAGGACACCCCGGCCCCGCTCTACCGGTTGCTGGTGCTGTCGGTCCTGCTCTCGACGCGCATCAAGGCCGACATCGCCGTGGACGCCGCCCGCGCGCTCGCCGACGCCGGGATGGGGACGCCGCAGAAGATGCGCGCCGCGTCCTGGCAGGACCGGGTCGACGCGCTGGGCCGTGCGAGCTACAAGCGCTACGACGAGAGCACCGCGACCGCGCTCGGTGAGGGCGCGGACCTGCTGCACCGCGAGTACGGCGACGACCTGCGGCGCCTGCGCGACCGCGCCGACGGCGACCCGGCGCGGGTTCGGGAGGCTCTCACCGCCTTCCCGCGGCTGGGGCCGGTCGGGGCCGGCATCTTCTGCCGCGAGGCGCAGGACGTCTGGCCCTCGCTGCGGCCGGCGATCGACGAGAAGGCCCTCGACGGAGCGCGGCGGGTCGGGCTGCCGGCCGACGCGCGGGAGCTGGCCCGCCTCGCGCCCGGGCCGGAACTCGCACCGGTGGCCGCCGCGCTCGTGCGGGTGGCGCTGGACCGCTCACCGGCCGAGGAGGTCCGGGGCGCGACGTGAGCCAGACCCGCCGGTTCAGAGGATGGCGACGGCCACCACGAGGCCGAGTGCGACGTGCGCGGCCGCGACCACGAACGCCTGGGGCTGCAGCCGCTCGGCCGCCAGCACGGCGCCGATGTCGATGCCCGTGACCCACTCCAGCAGCCGCACGCCGCCCACCTGCGCCACGATCCCGACCAGGCCGAACACCAGCGCGGCCAGCAGGCCCTCGAGCAGGCCGCCGGGCGAGCGGTAGATCGCCACGACGACGATGAACGCCATGCTCACCAGGCCCGCGGCCGTGACCAGGACGGCGCCCGGCAGCCCGGCGCGGACCATCCGGTTCAACTTGCCCGGCGTCGTGACGTCCACGGCATAGAAGCCGAGCAGCATGAGCAGGACCCCGGCCACCGCGTAGAGCAGGATCGCGCCGATCCCGGTGCCGAGCACCCCGAGGAAGCCCGGGCTGATCTGGGCCGTCACGAGTACCTCCAGGGATGGCGCCGGAGACGGCGCAGGGGCGGGGAGTCCAGCGCGGACGGTAGCGGCCCCGGGCGTGCAGCGGGCCGACGATCCGCCACACATCCCCCGCCCCGGCGGACACACCACCCGTCCGGTGGCCGCGCCGCTCGCCCGCCCAGCCGCCCACAGGTCCTTCTCGCGCGCCGAACGCCGTCCGCCGTCCGATCAACCGGCGAACGCTGACGTTCGCAGCACGCTGACGACCGATGGTCGCGCGATCCGGACCGCCCCTCTGGACGTGACCACAGGTAACGGCATGATGACGCCCGACATGGACCGACTCCTCACCGCACCCGGCAGGCCCGGCCCGCGCGGCAACCCCCCGCAGGACGCAGGGGACGCGCCGACCGTTGCCGTCCCGCACGCTGCACGCGCCGGCGCCGACGCCAACCGGCTGGACGCCGCACGCGCGGCCGCCTTCGGCCCGGTGGCCCGGACCGGTCGCCACGGCGCCCCGGTCCCGACGGCGCCGACCAGCCCTCCACCGCCGCCCACGCGGGCGCCGGAGCCCCGGCTGGTCCGACGCATGGTGTTCGGGATCCTCGTGGGCTCGCTGACGATGCTCGGCGTCGCCACGCTGGATTCGTTCGCCGGTGCCACCGTCCCGGTGCTCGGGTCGTTCGCCGCGCTGCCCGCGGCGATCGACGAGCCGGAGGTCCGTGAGGTCCCCGCCCCACCGGCCACCCCAGGCACCTGCCTGACGTGGGGCCGGGCCGACGCGGCCGACACCCAGGTCGTCGACTGCGGGCAACCGCACCTGTTCGAGCAGGCCGGCTCCGTCAGGCTCGCGGACCAGGCCACGCTGCCCGACGACCGGCAGTGGCGCCAGCTCGTCAACGAGCGGTGCGAGCCGGTGGTCATGGACTACCTCGGTGGCAAGTTCGACCCCGACGGCCGCTACCGGATCGGCGCGCTCAAGCCGTCGCCCGCGAAATGGGCGGAGGGCGACCGGGAGCTGCGGTGCGGGCTGCAGAGCGCCTCGCGGTCCGGCGCGCTCTACCCGATCGCCGGCCGGGCCGCCGAGTCCGACCAGGCCGCCGTGCACGAGGCGGGCACCTGCCTCGCCATCGACGGCCGCACGATCGGCGACCCGGTCGACTGCGCCGGCGCGCACGCCGTCGAGGCCGTCGGCGTCGTGGACCTCTCGGAGAAGTTCTCCGAGGGCTTCCCCGCGGTCGGTGACCAGGACGCCTACCTGCAGTCCACCTGTGTGGACATCGCCAACGAGTACGCCGGCAGCGCCGAGGTGATCGCCGACAAGGAGCTCACCGTCTACTGGGACAACCTCACCGAGGAGTCCTGGAACGCCGGCACCCGCAAGGTGAACTGCAACCTCGCCGCGCTGCTGCCCGACCGCAGCGGGTTCGCGCCCGTCACGGGCCCGGTGCAGGGCGACGTGGTCGTCGGCGACGACCCGGCCCCGCCGGCGTCGAACAACCCGGAGCCCGGCGTCCCGGCCACGACGGAGACCTCGCCGGCCCCGCCGACGGACGGCCCGCCGGCGGAGGACAACACCCCGGCGCCCACCACGGAGCCGGAGGCGGAGGACCCGCCCGCCGACGACGACGAGGAAGTGCCGCCGACCAGCGCGCCGACGACGACGCCGGCGCCCACCTCGGAGCCCGAGCCGACCGACGCCACGCTGCTGCCCGCGTCGCCCGAGTCGCCGTGACGGAGCGGGCGTTCGCCGGGCACCCCCCGGCGGGCGCCCCGCATCCCGGGACACACCGATGGACATGACGCGGCGGCGGTTCGAGGAGCTCGTCTCCGACGCGCTCGACACGATCCCGCCCGAGCTCACCGCGGCGATGGACAACGTCGTGGTGCTGGTGGCGGACCGCCACGACACCGAGCCCGATCTGCTGGGCCTCTACGAGGGTGTGGCGCTCACCGAGCGCTCCTCGTCCTACGGCGGCGTGCTGCCGGACCGGATCAGCATCTACCAGGACGCCATCCTCGACGTCTGCGCCGACGAGGACGATGTGGTGCACGAGGTGGCGGTCACGGTGGTGCACGAGGTCGCCCACCACTTCGGCATCGACGAGGAGACGCTGCACGACCTCGGCTGGGGCTGAGGCCTCAGGCGGGCGTGCCACCCGCGGTCACGTCGCCGGGCAGCGGCACCGCGCTGTCCCAGTGCTCCAGTGCCCAGCCCGCGCCGTCGGGTCGCAGGACGACGAGCCCCGTGTTGGGGACGTACAGCGTCTCCGCGGTGTCGCCGAGGAGCGCGGCGGCGGCCAGGCGGATCGCCGCGCCGTGGCTCGCGAGCACGACGTCACCGGTCGCGCCGTCGAGGATCGTGTCGATCGCCGGCAGGAACCGCTCCCGGACGTCGTGGGCCGACTCGCCGCCGGGCAGCCGGGCCTCGAGGTCACCGGTCCACCAGGCCTCGTAGACGGAGGTGAACCGCTGGAGGGCGGCCTCCCCGGACCGGCCCTCGAGCTCGCCGCAGAACACCTCGTGCACGCCCTCGACGACCCCGACCTCGATCCCGTGCGCGGCAGCGACGGGCGCCGCGGTCTGCTGCGCCCGCGTGGCGACCGAGGCGTGCACGGCCGTGACCTGGTATCCGGCCAGCCGCTCCCCGAGCGCGGCCGCCTGCGCCTGGCCGAGTTCGTTCAGGGGGGCACCGGGCGGCCGGGTGTCGAGGATGTGCTGCGCGTTCGCCGCGGTCTGCCCGTGCCGCACCATCACGAGGCGGACGCCCGTCATGCGAGGCTCCCGGCCCGCAACCCGGCGAGCCATTCCTGCGCGGTGGCGAACTGCTCAACGTCGGAACCGCCGACGAGCAGCGGCGGGGTGTCCGAGCCCGGGTGCGACGCGCCGTTGCCGGCGCGCGGGTAGGAGCCGAGGAACCGGACGCGGTCGCAACGCCGGTGCAGCGCCGCAAGGGCCTCCCCCATGGCCGGCTCGGCGACGTGGCCCGTGCAGTCGAGGTGGAACCAGTACTCCGCGTGCCGGTCCTTGATCGGCCGCGACTCGATGCGCGTGAGGTCGATACCGCGCACGGCGAGCTCGGTGAGCAGGCCCAGCAGCGCGCCGGGCCGGTTCTCGGTGGTGGCGGCGAGCGACGTGCGGTCGTGTCCGGTGGGTTCCGGCGGCGGACCGGGCGGTGCCACGAGCGCGAAACGCGTGACGGCCCCCGGGTTGTCGGCGATGTCGTCGACGAGGATCGTCAGCCCGTGCTGCCCGGCGGCGAGCGGCGCCGACACCGCCGCGTCGAACTCGCCGCGGGCGACCTGCGCCGCCGCCTCCGCCGTGGATGTGGAGGACACGACCGTGGCGTCGGGGAGGTGCGCCGCGAGCCAGCCACGGGTCTGCGCGATGGCGTGCGGGTGCGACGCCACCGTGCGCACCTCCTCCGCGGTGGTGCCGGCCCGCACCAGCACGGCGAACCGGACGGGCAGCAACGCCTCCCGCACGATCACCAGTGGTGGGTCCGCGATCAGACCGTCGAGCACCGCGGGCACGGCACCCTCCACGGAGTTCTCGATCGGCACGCAGCCGGCCTCGGCGGTGCCGTCCCGGACGGCCGCCAGCACGGCGGGGGAACCCGCGCAGGGCACGAGCTCCGCTCCGGCTACCCCGGGCATCGACCGCAGCGCCTGCTCGGTGAACGTGGCGCGCGGCCCGAGGAACGCGAGGCGGGACACGCCGGTGACCCTACTGTGGGCGGATGAACGACCTGACGCTGGTGCTGGTGGCCGTCGACGCCCCCATGGCGCAGGCGTGGCGCACGCTCGCCGCCGACCGTCCCGGTCTCGTCGTGCACGAGGGCTCGGTCACCGACGTGGACGTCGACGCCGTGGTCAGCCCGGCCAACTCCTTCGGCTTCATGGGCGGCGGCATCGACGCGGTGTACGCGCGCTGGTTCCCGGGCATCTCCGGTCAGGTGCGGGCCGCCTCGGGAGCCGACCGCGGGCGCGAGCTCCCCGTCGGTGAGGCCGTCATCGTGCCGACGGGGGCGCCCCGGCCGGCCTGGCTCGTGAGCGCCCCGACGATGCGGCAGCCCGGCGAACGACTCCCCGCCGACGGCGCGGCCGCCCGGGCCGCCGCGGGCGCGGTGCTGCGGCTGTGGCGCGACGGGTCGCTACCCGACGGCCGCCGCGTGCGCGACACCGTTCGCACGATCGCGCTGCCCGGCCTCGGCACCGGCGTCGGCGGGCTCTCCCCCGAGGTCTGCGCCGCCCAGGTGGGGTCGGCGTGGGACGAGATCCTCGGCCACCCCTGACCTGACCTGCGCGACTCGCGCCCCCACGCCCGCAGGTCGCAGCCCACCCCGCAAGTCGCGCCGCACCACCCGCGAGTCGCAGCCCACCCCCGCGAGTCGCGCCCCAGCACCCGCGAGTCGCGCCCCAGCACCCGCGAGTCGCGCAGCACGCCCGCGTATGTCGCACTCACACCCTGAAGCCGCGCCCTGACCTCGGGCGCCATGTGCCGAGCCGAGGACCGCACCTGGTGCGGGGTTCACGCGCAGCGTTCACTCACCCTCAGCACTAAGGACGCGACTCGCGGGGCCTACAGCCCAACTCGCGGGGAGAGCAGCGCAACTCGCGGGGAGGGCGGCCCGACTCGCGGGTCCTACAGCGCGACTCGCGGGGATGGGCTGCGACTCGCGGGGTGGACAGCGCGACTCGCGGGGATGGGCTGCGACTCGCGGGGAGGGCAGCGCGACTCAGGGGTCGGCAGTCAGTTGAGCAGGCCGAGGTCGGCGAGCCGGGTGGCCAGGACGGGCTCCGGGTCGGCGCCGCAGCGGGAGAGCAGGCCACGGATGCCCTTCACGGCGCGCTCGGACAGCTCACCGATCTCGTGGGCGAGGGCTGGCCCGTCGGTGCTCTCGAGGGCCGAGCGGACGTCGCCGCCGGCGAGCGCCCGGGCGACGGCGACGATCAGGTTGAGGATGCCGTGCTGCACGGGCCGCGCGTCGTCGTCGACGCGGACGGCCTGACGCAGGCCCAGGGTGGTGAACACGCGGCCGGCGTCGACGACCACGCGCACGAACTCCTCGACCTCGGCCACCGAGGGCACGTCGGAGGCCCGCGGACCACCGCAACGCAGCTTGGGGGCGCAGCCGTGGTCGGCGACGCGGCGCACGGCGTCGAGCCACTCCGCGGTGGTGTCCTGGTTCACGGAGGCGGGTCGGCGCGGCTCGACGACGGCCATGACGTCCTCGGGCACGAACTCCGACACGCGCTCCAGCCAGATGCCGTCGACGTCGGGCGGAGCCGCGGTCTCGACGGTGCGCGGGGTGAGCAGGCTCGACCGCGAGAACACGGTGGACAGCGCCTTCGGCACCGCGCCGAGCCCCGTGTCGACGACCAACGACACCTCGACCGGCCGCGAGGGCACCGACCGCGCGAGCTCCTGCACGAGCGCGGGGAGCCGCGAGACGGGACAGACGAGCTGCCCGACGAGGCCGCCGTAGCGTCCGTCACGGGCGCTGAGGTACCGCGCCACGACCGCATCGACCCCGAGGGCCTCGGGCTTCGGCTGCAGCAGGCTCGTGTCATCGACCAACTGCGCGAAAAGCGGAGGGATGCCCCAGGGATCCGCGCCGGCCGCCGTCGTCACGGTCACAGACGCTAACGGGTGGGCTCGCGCGGCGTGACAGCGGCCGTGCGTTCAGGGCCTGGACACCGCTCCGCCACCCCTATAGCTTAGGCTCACCTAAGTCACGGAGGTGCCCGTTGGGATCCACGCGGCCACGACGACCGCCCGCCCCCACCGCAGCGGAGCGTGCTCGCAGCCTGGCCGCCCGGGGTGGCACCGCCTGCCTGGTCGGCACCGGTGCTCCGCAGGCCACACCGCTCGTGCACCACGTCCGTGCCGACGGTTCGGCCGTGCTGCTCCTCGACGACGCCGAGCCCGTGCTCGACGCGATCCGCGCTGCCCCCGGCGGGGAGTTCTCGGCCATGCTCGAGGTCACCGACCACGCCCCGGTCGATCTGCGCGAACCGGTGCGCGGGCTGTTGTGGATCACCGGCCGGATGCGGATCCCGGGGCCGGAGATCGCCCGGCGCATCGCCCTGCAGGTCGCCGACGTGCGCCCGCACCCCGACCTGCTGAACCTGGGCCACGGCGCCACGCTCGTCCGCCTCGACCCGGGCTCCGCCGTGCTGTCCGACGCCGAGGGCTGCGCGGCGCTCTCCCCCGTCGACCTCGCCGCAGCCTGGCCCGACCCCTTCTGCTGCTACGAGGGGCACTGGCTCGCCCACCTCGAGGAATCGCACCCGGACGTCCTCGACGTACTGGTGCGCCACCTGCCCCCCGCACTGCGCGACCTGCGCGGAGCGCGGGTGCGTCCGCTCGGCGTCGACCGTTACGGCTTGCGCCTGCGCGTGGAGGCACCGGGTCGCGACCACGACGTGCGGATCGCCTGGCTCGAACAGGCCACCACGGTGGCCGAGCTGCGGGAGCAGATGCAGCAGCTGATGGGCTGCCCGATGCGACGCGGCGCAGGCGCGGGCCCCACCCCGCCGGGAGGGCGCGCCTAGCTGACGGGGGTGCGGCCCGCGCGCACGCGATGGGTGACGCGGCGCTCGGCCACGAACGAGGCCACCGGCACGGTGCCGGCGATGAGGATCAGCACGGCGTCGAGCGGCTTCCACCGGCAGCGCTCGGCCAGCAGCAGCGTGCACACGATGTAGATCATGTAGAGGAAGCCGTGGGCGACGCCCACGATCGATACCAGCTCGGGCTGACCGAAGACGTACTTCAGCGGCATCGCCACCACCACCAGCACCAGGAGCCCGACGCCGGTGACCCAGGCGGAGATCCGGTAGGCGAGCAGGGCGGTATCGATCGACACGGTCGTCTCTCAGTCGTCGGTGTGGCGCGCGGCCAGCTGCGCCAGCATCTGGTTGTAGGCGGCGAGCTCCGGGTCGTCGTCGGCCGGAGGCGCCGCGACGCCGCGGGGGCGCGGGCCGAACGGTGACGACGCGGCTGCGGTTGCGAGCGGCTCCGCGGTGCGGGGCGCCGGGACCGGCGCGGCGACGTGGGCAGGAGCGGGTGCGGAGACGTCGGCACCCGCTCCGCCGACAGGAACCTGATCTGCAGGCGCCTCGCCTGCGGGCGCCTCCCCTGCAGGAGCCTCGCCCGGGGCTGCGTCCAGCTCGGCCGCTTCCATGCGCAGCATCCGCCACCACATGACACCGAAGAACACCGCGAAGACGGGCCATTGAAGCCCGTACCCCACGTTCAGCGCGCTCCCCATCGCCGAACCGGCACGCTGCCACTGCCACGCGGCGAGCCATCCGCAGGTGGCCATGGCGCCGAGGGTGAGCAGGTGCCACACGATCCATCGTGGAGAGAGGATCAGCTGCCGCACGCAGGCAAGACTACCCGGCTAGTAGCGTCCGCGACCGTGCCCCGCTCGAAGGCCGCCCGTAGCTGGTTCGCTCCCCCGCCACCCGGTGTCGCGCCCCTCACCGACCCCGCCGCCCGCCGGCTCGTCGGCACCGAGGTCCTGGTCGTCCTCACGGTCACGCTCGGGCTCTCGGCGGTGCGCAGCGCGCTCGCCCTGCTCGACGCCGTGCTGCAGCCGGTGCCGCTCAACGAGCAGCAGGTGGCGCTGAACGCGCCGGCCGCGCAGGCCGGGCTCGTCGACCTCGCGCTGCAGCTCACGCGCGTGCTGCAGCTCATCGGCTGGGGCGCGCTGGGCGCCTACCTGCTGCTGCGCGCGGGCTTCGCCATGCGCGACGTCGGGCTCGACCGCCGCCGGCCCGGGCGCGACGCGCTCGGCTCGGCCGGGCTCGCCGCCCTGATCGGCGTACCCGGGCTGGGGCTCTACCTCGTGGCGAGGGCGGTCGGCGTGAGCGTGACCATCGCGCCGACCACGCTCGACGACACCTGGTGGCGGCTGCCCGTCCTGCTGGCGTCCGCGTTCGCGAACAGCTGGGCCGAGGAGGTGGTGATGGTCGCCTACCTCATCACACGGCTGCGCCAGCTCGGCTGGTCGGAGAACCGCTCGCTGCTCGCCCAGGCCCTGCTGCGCGGCGGCTACCACCTCTACCAGGGCCTCGGCGGGTTCGTCGGCAACATCGTGATGGGCCTGGTCTTCGGCCGCGTGTGGCAACGCACGAACCGCCTGTGGATGCTCGTCGGCGCCCACGCTCTGATCGACATCGTCGCGTTCGTCGGGTACGCGGCCCTGTCCGGGCGGGTGGGCTGGCTCCCCTGACGCCGGTCGCCGGTCGCCGGTCCGCTCCCTCCCGTGGGGGCTCTGCCTCGTAGGGCGGGTTGCGGTGGGCGCGCTGGTCGTGGCTAGCGAAGCGTGACCTGCTTGCCCGCGAGGGCATCGCGGGCGCGGCGCTCGGCGTCGGTGAGCGGGGCGTCGTCGGCGAGGGCGGCGTCCAGACGCGCGGCGAACGCGGCCACCGGCTCCGTCCACTCCTTCGCGTGCAACTCGCGGTCGAGGTCCCAGACGGGCACGAGCAGGCCGTGTGCGCGGAACGAACCCGCGTAGCGCGCGCCGTCGGCCAGCGCCAGCTCGCCGCGGGCCTGCAACCGCGCCAATGCCGCGATCAGCTCCTCCTCCGGCTCCGGGCGCACCCAGCGCAGGTGTGCCTTCGTGCCGGTGTCCACCCAGTAGGCGGCGCGGACGCCCTCGGCCGCGACGGGCTCGGTCGGCATGATCACGGCGTTGGCGCGTTCCAGGGACGCGGCGACGTCGGGGGCCGGCTCGCTGCCGTCCTCGGCCGGCGGGATCCACCAGCCGAAGTCGGGGTGCAGGGTGACGTCCAGCATGGCCGACGGGTCCAGGACGTCCTGGATCCGCACCAGCTCACCGCCGATGCCCGGCCCGACGACGGACAGCGCGCTGCCCGGCTCGGCGTCCCGCGCCCAGCTCAGGGCCTTGGCCAGGTCGGCGGACAGGTCACCGGAACGGGTCTGCACCTGCATGCCCAGCAGGATCGCGCCGTCCGGACGCACCACCGCGGCGGCAGCTCCGGGAAGGACCGTGGCGAGCGTGACGGGCACGTCGCCCGCCTCGCGCAGCGGCAACGGCGCGGTGGCCGACGGCAGGAACTCGCGCATCGCCACCAGGTCGCACTCGGCGGCGAGGCCCTCGAACGGCCGGGGGACGATGACGTCGTCGCCCGCACCGTGGCAGGCCTTGTACCGCTTGCCCGAGCCGCAGGGGCATGGGCGGCGGGGGTTCTCACCCGCGGGCACCGCCGCCTTGTCACGTGTCTTCTTGGCCATGGTTCGGCAGACGTTAGCGGGTGCGCCGGGGGAGGATGAGACCCCCACCACCACCTCCGGAGGGCACGCTGATCCCGTTCGACCCCCGCGACGCGGACTTCCTCACCGACCCCTACCCCACCTTCGCCGCGCTGCGGGCGCTCGGTCCCGTGCACGACCACCCCGTGCTGGGCGTCCCCGTGGCGGTCTCGCACGCCGCGTGCTCGGAAGTGCTGCGCGGTCGCGACCTCGGGCGCATCTGGGTGGACGCGGAACCGCTCGCCGAGTTCCCGGCGTTCAACCTGCTGCACCGCAACTCACTGCTCGAGCGCGAGGGCCCGCCGCACGACCGGTTGCGCCGCCTCGTCGCGGGCGCCTTCAACCGCGGTCACACGGCCCGTCTGGAGCCCCGGGTGCGCGCGCTGGCCGGGGGACTCGTCACCACGCTCGCCGAGCGGATCGGCACCGACGGCAGCGCCGACCTCATCGCCGGTGTCGCCGCCGTCCTCCCGGTGGAGGTGATCGCCGAGCTGCTCGGTGTGCCGGAGCCGGAGCGCTCGGCGCTGCGCGGCTGGTCCAACACGATCGTCAGGATGTACGAGCCCGACCCCGGGCCGGTGCGGCGGGCGGCGGCCGAGCGCGCCTCCGCCGAGTTCGTCGAGGCGCTGCGGGGCCTCGCGGCGCACCGCCGCCGCCGTCCCGGCGACGACCTGCTCTCGGACCTGCTGGACGCCGGCCCGGACACCGATGGACCGCTCGGGGGTCCGAGAATCAGCGACGACGAGTTGGTCGGCACCGCCGCGCTGCTGCTCATGGCGGGCCACGAGGCCACCGTGAACGTGATCGGCAACGGCGTGCTGGCCCTGCTGCGCCACCCGGAGCAGTGGCGGCGACTGCGCGACGACCCCGCCCTCGATGCGACGGCCGTGGAGGAGCTGATCCGCTACGACCCCCCGCTGCAGCTGTTCGAGCGCACCGCCGTGGCCGACACCACGGTGGCCGGGCACCCCGTGCCGGCCGGCACGAAGATCGCCGCGCTGCTGGGGGCGGCTGCCCGGGACCCGGCGGTGTTCACCCGTCCGGACGAGTTCGACGTGGCCAGGCGACCGAACGCACACCTCGGGTTCGGCGCCGGCGTGCACTACTGCCTCGGGGCCCCGCTCGCCCGGGTGGAGGTGGCCGCCACCCTCGACGCGCTGCGCGCCACCCTGCCGGACATGCGCCTGGCCGCCGAGCCGCCGCGGCACCCGAACTTCGTCATGCGCGGGCTGCGGGAGCTGCGGTTGGCTTCTGGTTGATCCGCACCAGCAGCTCGCGGCGCTGCGGGCCGCCCGGCGCGAGCAGCCGCGTGAGCCGCAGCACGAGCCGGGCCGTGACCACGGCCGTGGCGGCGGCGACCAGATCGAGCACCGCGTGCAGGACGACACCGTCGGCGCGGGCCTGCACGCCGTCCCGGAAGGACCACAGCAGCACCACCGCGGCGAGCACCACGCCCACCGCCCACAGCGCCCACCAGGCCAGCAGCAGCCGCGACGGCCGCGGACGGCGGGCCGCAGGCAGGCCGAGGGCGCTGTGCTCGATCTCCGCCAGCACCGAGCCCGGCACCGAGAGGTTGACGCCGGGCAGCAGCCAGCCGAGCACGATCGCGCGCGTGGACCGGGCCGGCCGCACACCCAGCGCGGCCGCCGCGGCCTGGGAAGCGCGCACGCTCCACAGCACCGTGAGCCCGCCGACGACGAGGGTGAGGATCGGCGCCACGGTGCCCGCGGACGCGACGAGCGCGTCGGAAGCCGCGACTGCGCCGGCCGACAGCGCCGACTCGCGGCTGGCCAGCAGCAGCGCGTAGCGCCACACCTCGGCGGCCGCGGCGAGCAACGCGACCGCTGCCGTGGCCCACAGCATCGGCACCAGCGTGCCGACCAGGGACCGCGTGGCCCGCAGCGGATCGGAACCCGTCCGCTCCTGCTCGGCAGGTGCCCAGCCGCCGAGCGGGAACCCCCAGCGGGGCAGCACCCGGTAGCGGGGCGGGCCCGTGTACCGACGCGGCGGAGGGGACGGCGGAGGTGGGCCGAAACCCTCCGGCGGCTCGGCAATCCACCGCAGGGCGGCGAGGTAGCGGCCGCAGAACGGGCAGAACGGCCCGCCTCCGGCAGGCGCGCGACGACCGCAGCGCGGGCAGGGCGGCCCCATCCGGACCTCCCCCGCGTCGGGCGCCGACGGCTGCATCGGCGCTAGACGATCTGCGGCTCGGCGCCGCCGTCGGCCACGACCTCCCGGCCCTGGCCCGCCCACGCCAGCATGCCGCCCTCGACGTTGACGGCCGGGTAGCCCTGGCCCGCCAGGTAGGCGACCACTCGGGCCGACCGGCCACCGGAGCGGCAGACGACGTAGAGCGGGTCCTCGTCGGGCAGCTCGTCGATCCGCCCGGTGAGCTCGGACATGGGCAGGTGCGTGGCGGTGGGAGCGTGGCCTGCGGCCCACTCGTCGGACTCGCGGACATCGAGGAGCGCGGCGTCGGCGGGCACCTGTGCCACCGACACCGCCGGGGCGGCCGGACCGGTCATGTCCCCATCCTCGCACGCAGGGACGTCACGATCCGGTGAGCAGAGGGGGGCCCGACGCGACAGGGCCGTCCTCCCGGCGGGAGGACGGCCCTGTTGGCGATCAGCGGGTGTGCGTCAGTGCGAAGTGGCCTTCTCCGAGCCCGCACCCGTGAGGGAGCGGACCTCCATCTCGGCGTACTTGCCCTCCTCCACCGGGTGCCTGCCACCGACGTAGGTGCCCACGACACCGAGCACGAACGACAGCGGGATCGACACCAGACCCGGGTTGCGCAGCGGGAAGATGTCGAAGTCGGCGCCCGGGATCATGGAGCTGGCCGAGCCGGACACCGCCGGCGAGAAGACGATCAGCAGCACGCAGGACGCCAGACCGCCGTAGATGCTCCACAGCGCGCCGGTCGTGTTGAACCGCTTCCAGAACAGCGAGTACAGGATCGTCGGCAGGTTCGCCGACGCCGCCACCGCGAACGCCAGCGCCACCAGGAACGCGATGTTCTGGTTGCGGGCCAGCACCCCGGCCGCGATGGCCAGGATGCCCACCACGACCGCGGTGATGCGGGCCACCCGGACCTCGGCGTCCGGCTCGGTCTGCCCCTTCTTGATGACGTTCGCGTACAGATCGTGCGCGAACGAGGCGGACGCGGCGATCGTGAGACCCGCCACCACCGCGAGGATCGTGGCGAACGCGATCGCCGAGATGATCCCGAGCAGGACCACACCGCCGAGCTCGAACGCCAGCAGCGGAGCTGCCGAGTTCGTGCCACCGGGTGCCTCGGTGATCCGCTGTGCACCGCCGGGCACCAGCGCGGCCGCGCCGTAACCCAGCACCAGGGAGAAGAGGTAGAACAGGCCGATCAGCCAGATCGCCCACACCACCGAACGCCGCGCCTCCTTGGCGGTCGGCACCGTGTAGAAGCGCATCAGGATGTGCGGCAGGCCGGCCGTGCCCAGCACCAGCGCGAGTCCCAGCGACAGGAAGTCGATCTTCGAGAGGGCCGTCGCACCGTAGGCGAGGCCCGGGTTCAGCAGGTTGTCGCCGAGCTCCTTGGTCGTCCCCGACGCGCTCGTCACCGACGGGTTCGCCTCGACGGCCGAACCGAGCAGCGCCGAGAGGTTGAACCCGTAGATCCCCAGGACCCAGATCGTGATCACCGCTGCGCCGATCATCAGCAGGGTGGCCTTGATGATCTGCACCCAGGTGGTGCCCTTCATCCCGCCGACGAGCACGTAAGTGATCATCAAGATGCCGACGATGGCGATGACGATGCCCTGGCCGAGCACGTTCTCGTTGTCGATGCCGAGCAGCAGGGTGATCAGCGCCCCGGCACCGGCCATCTGCGCGAGCAGGTAGAAGAACGACACCACCAGCGTGGACGCCGCCGACGCCGCACGCACCGGACGCTGCCGCATCCGGAAGCTCAGCACGTCCCCCATCGTGAACTTGCCGGTGTTGCGCAGCAGCTCGGCAACCAGCAGCAGGGCCACCAGCCACGCCACCAGGAAGCCGATCGAGTAGAGGAACCCGTCGTAGCCGTTCACGGCGATCGCACCCGCGATCCCGAGGAACGACGCCGCCGACAGGTAGTCACCCGCGATCGCCACGCCGTTCTGCGGGCCGGTGAACGACCGGCCCGCCGCGTAGTAGTCGGACGCGGTCTTGTTGTTCCGGCTCGCCCGGAACACGACCACCAGCGTCACCACGACGAACGCGGCGAAGATGCTGATGTTCAGCAGCGGGCTGCCGACGCCGGCCGATCCCTCCTGGGCCTGGGCGAGAACGCTCATGCTGCACCCTCGATCTGCTCACGGATCTGCTCGGCGGCCGGATCCAGGTGCCGGTTCGCGTACCGCACGTACACGGTGGTGATCACGAACGTCGACACGAACTGGAGGAGACCGATGATCAGGCCGACGTTGATGTTGCCGAAGACCTTGATCGACATGAAGCTCGGCGCGTAGGACGCGAGCAACACGTACACGAGGTACCAGACCAGGAATGCCGCGCTCATCGGGAAGACGAAACGACGCAGCCTCCTCCGCAGGTCGGCGAACTCCGGGGTGGCCTGCATCTGCTCGTACACGGTGCCTGTCGATCGATTTCCTGTGGAACTCACCGGGTCCTCTCCGTTCGCTTCCGCCCGCGCACCGCGTCATCGCCGCGCCTTTCGGGGGCACAACGCCGCGAACGATAGTTCAGTCACACTGCGATCCCGGAATACTCCAAGTGGGTGATGGCGCGCGTCGCACACGTGTGGCGACGAAGCCACGATCGACGGAAACAGCGCACGACGAGCGGCGGACCAGCGGTGGACGAACGGTCCCGGCTGCCGGCGGGCCCCAGGAGTGTGACGTTCGGTTCACCGCATCGTGGCTCCCCGTGAAGGGCAGGTGGTCAGAGCACCGGACGCTGCTGCCGGTCGTCCAAACGGTCGCGACTCAGGCCGAGGCGTTCGGGAGCGTGCAACCGCAGCAGCACCTGGTCGGCGTCGAGGGGCCGCTGCCGGGCGGTCAGGCGGCTCACGACGATCATCGTGAGGAACGCGGCGGGCACGGTGGCGAGCGCGGGCCGGTAGAGGAGCACACCCAGCCAACCGTCACCGCCGTAGCCCGAGAGGCTCACCGCCACCGCGCCGGCCGAGGTCAGACCACCCACCATCACGCCCGCGATCCCGCCGATGGCGGTGAGCCCGCGCCACCAGATGCCCAGGACGAGCAGCGGGCAGAACGTGGATGCCGCCAGCGCGAACACCAGTGCGACGGCCTCCGAGAAGTCCAGGCGCGTGACGGCCAGTGCGAGCGCGAGCGGCACCGCACCGGCGATCACCGCGGACAGCCGGAAGTCGCGCACCCGGCTGCTGCCGAAGATGTCGGTGGAGAGCACGCCCGCGACACTCACCACGAGGCCCGACGACGTGGAGAGGAACGCGGCCCACGCCCCCGCGGCCACCAGGCCCCCCAGCAGCGCACCGGCCCACCCGCTGCCCAGGATGGCGGACGGCAGCAGCAGCACGGCCGCGTCCGTCTCGCCGCTCACCAGCAGCTGGGGGGTGTAGAGCCGCGACAGCGCGCCCAGCAGCGTGACCGCGAGGTAGAACCCGCCGAGGAGCGCGAGCACGAACACCGCGGAACGGCGAGCCGTGCGGCCGTCGGGGTTCGTGTAGAAGCGGACGAGCACGTGCGGCAGGCCCATCGTGCCCAGGAACAGCGCGAGGATCAGCGAGTACGTGGCGAGCAGGCCGTGCTCCCGCCCCTGGGGGAACGGGCTGATCCAGGTGGAGTTCTCCACCGGCGCGCCCGCCACCACCGGTACGGCGGCGCCGGCGGGGAACACCAGCTGCGCCTCGGCCGCCACCGTGTGCCTGCCGGTCTCCCAGCGCAACGGGTCGTCGTGCACCGTCACGCCGTCGACCACGCCGGTGGCGGTGAACGCGACCGGGACCTCGACCTGCAGCACGACATCCGTACGGATGTCCACGGTCGTGTCCTTCGGGAACTGCGGCGGGGCATCCTCGCCGAAGCTGCGCTGGTCCCCGAAGAAGAAGGCCAGCGCGATGATCGCGGGCAGCAGCAGCGCGGTGAGCTTGAGCCAGTACTGGAACGCCTGCACGAACGTGATCGAGCGCATCCCGCCCAGCACCACCGTGGCCACGACGACGAACGCGGCGACCGTGGCGCCCGTCCAGGACGGCAACCCGGTGACCGTGGTGACCGTGAGCCCCGCACCCTGCAGCTGGGGCAGCACGTACAGCCAGCCGATGAGAACCACGAAGACCGCGCACACCCGGCGCAGCGCACCCGACCGCAACCGGAACTCCGCGAAGTCCGGCACCGTGTACGCGCCGGAGCGCCGCAGCGGGGCCGCCACGAACAGCACCAGCGCGAGGTAGCCCGCCGTGTAGCCGACCGGGTACCAGAGCGCGTCGACACCCTCCCGCAGGATGAGCCCCGCGATGCCCAGGAAGGACGCCGCCGACAGGTACTCCCCGGAGATCGCCCCCGCGTTGGCCACCGTGCCGACGGTGCGCGAGGCCACGAAGAAGTCGGACGTGCTGCGCGCCATCCGCACGCCGAGCGAGCCGATCACGGCGGAGGCGAGCGCGACGAGGACCATGGCCACGAGCGCGATGAGGCCGACGGTCGTCACGGCACCACTATGTCAACGCGCGTCACGCCTGGCCAGGCCGGTCGAGGCGGTCCCGGGACAGGCCCAGCCGCTCGGGGGCGTGCAGGATCAGCAGCGCGCGGTCGACGTCGTACGGGATCGCCGCCCTGGTCAGCCGGCTCACCAGGATCATCGTGAGGAACGCCGCGGGCACGGTGACCGCCGCCGGCCGGTACAGCAGGACACCGAGCCAGCCGGGCGGCAGCACCGCGAACAGCGACAGCCCGACGGCGACGCCGGAGAGCCCGCCGCCGACCACGAGACCGGCGACCGCGCCCGTCGCCGTCAAGCCGCGCCACCAGATCCCGAGCACGAGCAACGGGCAGAACGTCGAGGCCGCGACCGCGAAGACCAGCGGCACGGTGAGCGCGAAGTCCAGCCGGGTGACGGCGAGCGCGAGGCCGAGGGGCACCACGGTGGACAGCGCCGCCGCCAGCCGGAAGTCGGTCCACCGGCCACGCAGCACATCGGTGAACAGCACCCCCGCGAGGCTCACCACGAGCCCCGAGGACGTCGCCAGGAAAGCTGCGGCGACGCCGGCCGCCACCAGCCCGCCGAGCAGCCAGCCCGCCCAGTTCTGCCCGAGCGCCGAGGTGGGCACGAGCAGCACCGCCGCGTCGGTCTCGCCCGTGACCAACAGCTGCGGGGTGTAGAACCGCGACATCGCCCCGACCGCCGTGACCAGCAGGTAGAACAGGCCGATCATCCCGAGGACGTGCACCGTGGTGCGCCGCGCCGCCCGCCCGTCGGGGTTGGTGTAGAAGCGGACCAGCACGTGCGGCATCCCCATGGTGCCGAGGAAGCCGGCCACCAGGATCGAGTAGATCTCCAGGAGCTGGTGGTCACGTTCACCGGTCAGCGGCGCGAGCCACTCCCGGTCCGTGGGTGGGGCACCGGCGACCGTGGGCACCGGCGCGCCGGCGGCGAAGGCCAGCGTGGTGTCCTCGGTGACCTCGTAGCGGCCGGGCTCCCAGAGGAGATCACCGCGAACCCGCTGCCCGTCGACCTCGCCCTCGGCCCGCAGGCGCACCGGCTCCGCCACGTCGAGCACCACGTCGGTGCGCACCTGCACCGTCGTGCTCTCGCGGAACTGCGGAGGCGACGGGCGGTCGAACGTGCCCGCCGCGCCGAGGAACAGGCCCAGCACCACGACGGCCGGCACCGCCATCGCCGTGAACTTGAGCCAGAACTGGAACGCCTGCACGAAGGTGATCGAGCGCATGCCCCCGCCGATGACCGTGAGCAGCACGATCACACCCGCGCCCGCGATCCCGCTCCAGGCGGGCAGCCCGGTCAGGATCGTGAGCGCGAGCCCGGCCCCCTGCAGTTGCGGCAGCAGGTACAGCCAGCCGATCACCAGCACGAACACCGTGCAGAGCCGCCGCAGCACCGGAGAGCCCAGTCGGACCTCGGCGAAGTCGGGCACCGTGTAGGCACCCGACCTACGCAGCGGTGCGGCCACGAACAGCAGCAGCGCGAGGTAACCCGCGACGAACGCGATCGGGTACCAGAGCCCGTCGGCGCCCTCCCGCAGGATCAGGCCCGCGATGCCCAGGAACGACGCGGCCGACAGGTACTCCCCCGAGATCGCGCTCGCGTTCGCCACCGGCCCGACCGTGCGGGAGGCCACGAGGAAGTCCGAGGTGCTGCGCGCCATCCGCACCCCGTAGGAGCCGATCAGCGCGGACACGAGGCCGACGACCGCGATCGCGATGAGCGCGACGAGCCCCGGGACCGTCACCGCGCTCGCTCAGTCCTGCACGTGGTCGGCGAAGTTCTGCTCGACCCTCTCGGCGGTGCGGGTGTGCCACAGCCCGAGCAGGAACAGGAACGGGTAGACGAGCACCCCGAGCAGCAGCCAGGGCAATCGGAGCCCGAGGACCTCCATCCGCCCGATCTCCGGGAGCATCGCGAACAGCAGCGGCAGGAGCCCGAGCGAGAGCCCCGCACCGATGGCGAACCGCAGGGCCACGGCGAGCTGGGACCCGATCAGGTTCGTGCGCAGCAGCTCCCCGACGCCCGTGCCCTCCTGGATGTCGACGACCGTGCGCACGGGGCGGGCCACGCCCTTGCGCTCGGCGAGGACGACGCGCACGCGCTTGCTCGCCTGCTCGTCGTCCTCGGCGGACTCCTCCGAGGGGTCGCCCGCCGTGTTCTCCGCCGCGCCCTCGGTGGGTGCCGGACCCGGGAACCGGACGCCGCGCCGCTGGTCCTTGCCCCGCTGCGCGGGCACGCGGATCGGGTTCGTCGGCAGCTTGACCACCGGGGTGCGGACGGTGAGCTCGGGGTCGAGGGAGGTGGCCGCGGTGTGCGGTGTCGCCTCGGTGGCGACGTCCTGCTCGCCTGCGCCGGTGTCCTGCGCAGAGTCCGTGTCCGCCAGAGGTGCGACCGGGGCGGTGTTCGGTGCCGACCCTCCCGCGGCCCGCGCGCGCCCGCGCGCCGCACCACGCAGCGCCGCAGCCGCGGCGACGCCCGGGCGAAGCGTCCGCGACCCCGGGGCCGCCTCCGGGCCCGAGGCGTCGGATGTCGAGGCGCCGGTTCCCTGCGGGCCGGACTCCGGACCGGTGGATGCGGGTGCCTGCTCCTCCGCCCGCTCGCCGTCGGCCGGTGCACCCGCTGCCGAGGGCATCGGTGCCGTGGCGTTCGCCTCCGCGCCCGGCGACGGCGATACGGCAGGCGATGGCGGCGCGGCAGGCGTCGGACCGCCCGGTGCGGTCTCTGCCGATGTCGACCCGATCGCGGAAGACTGGATCGGGGTCGTCGCGTTCGGATGCGCGGCGTCCGGATCGGAACCCGCCGGCTCCGGCGCATCCGAGGTCGAGCGGAGCGGGGTGGTCACGCTCGGCTGCGCACCGCTCGGCTGCGGACCCGTCGGCACATCGGCGCTCGAGGCGCCTTCATCCGCGGGGTCGCTCGTCACCGCGTCGCTCGGGGCGTCCTCAGCAGCGGTGGGGGCGGTCTGGCCGTGCGGGACCGGTCGGGGCGGGGCCGGCCGGGGCGGGGCCGGTCGAGGCAGAGTCGTCGGGTCCGGCGGCGGTGCGGCCGAGGGCGGGCTGCCGGAAGCCGGCGCGACGGCGGGCGCCGTATCGGATGGCCCCCCTGGCGGGTCTGCAGGCGCAGGGGAACCCGGCGTCCGTGCGTCGTCCGGGTCGGCCGGACCGCCCGACGGGGGCGCGGGTCCGGTGGGCGGGTCCGGTGGGCGGGCGACATCCGGTCGGGCGGTGCCGTCGCCGGGCCGGGACCACGCCGGGGCGGACGCGGTGCGTTCGCGCCGCAGGAGCTCGCCCGCCTGCGCCGACATCTGACCGCCCACGGGCCCCGGTCGAGGAGCGCCCGGCCCGGGCGTGGCGACGGAGTGCCGCGGCACGTACCCGGCCGCGCCGCCGGGCGCGCCGGGTGTGCCGTGCCGCGCGTGCCGACCGGTGCTGCCGGAGGAACGTCCCTCGGCCATCCGGCGCTGGATCTCGTCGCGCAGCCAGGAGGACCCGGTGTCGGACACGTCGTCGGCGCCCTCGCGACGTGCGCGACCGCCGGACGGCGTCTCCGACGAGGCGTCGCGGGGTTCCGAGCCGTCCTCCGGCTCGGGTGTCACCGACGGCGGAGCGCCGTCGGCGAACGTGGTCACCGCTGGCTCCACGCCTGCTTCGTTGCACGGACCAGCCGGTCCTTCAGCTCCCGCGTGTGGCGGCGGCTGACGGGGAGCTCGGCGCAGTCGGCTCCGGTGCCGACCCGGACGACGTACCCGGAACCGGACAGCCGCAGTTCGGTGACCAGCGGCAGCGCCACCAGGAAGGAACGGTGGATGCGCACGAACCCGGCGTCGCGCCAACGGTCCTCGAGCACCGACAGCGGGATGCGCACGAGGTGGCTGCCCTCGTGCGTGTGCAGGCGTGCGTAGTCGCCCTGGGCCTCGACGTAGCGCACGGCCGAGCGGGGAACCAGCTTCGTGGTGCCCGCCAGCTCGACGGGGATGACCTCGTCCTCGCTGCCCTGCTCCGGCTGCGGCTCCGTGACGGTGGCGGCGCGGTTGGCGAGGATGCGGTCGATGGAGGCGGCCAGGCGTTCGGACCGGATGGGCTTGAGCAGGTAGTCGACGGCGCCCACCTCGTAGGCGTCGACGGCGCGGTCGTCGTGGGCCGTGACGAACACGACCGACGGTGGCACCGCCATCGAGGAGAACACCCTCGCCAGCTCCAGGCCGTCCAGCCCGGGCATGCGGATGTCGAGGAACACGATCTCGACGTGGGTGCGGTCGGCGATGCGGGTGCCGCTGACCGGGTCGGACAGGCCACCGCGGGGCCCCGGTCCGGCGGTGGCGGCCTCGCGCACACCTTGCCGGCTGTTGAGGATGCGCAGGGCGTCAGTGGCGTCGGACGCCTTGAGCACCGTTCCGACGCGGGAGTCCTCGCTGAGCAGGAAGGCCAGTTCTTCGAGAGCCGGCAGCTCGTCGTCCACTGCGAGGACGACCAGGCCACCGGAGCTGTCGTTGCTGTCCACGATCTCCTCATCCTGCGTGTCCGGGGCTGGCGCCGGGGCCGGGACCACCTGCCCCAACTCCGTCGACCATGGTGACGGCGAATCCGTGTGAGTGCCAGAGTCCAGCACCAATCGGGTTCGTCCGGTCACACCGCGCTACAAACCGTACCGCGCCCACAGGGCTCGTATTTCAGCCGCCTCGGTAACGCCCAGCACCGCATCGGTGCTGATCACGCTGGTCGCGGCGGCCGGGGGGGCCAACCCGAGCCGGGCGAGGAGCGGCTTGCGCCCCTCCACCGGAACGAGCTCGGCGTCCGGGAAGCGCTCGGTGAGCACGGGTCGCGCCGTGCCGAGCGCGTCGACGAGCCCGAGCTCGACGGCCCGCGCACCCGTCCACACCTCGCCGGTGAACAGCTCGGCCCCCTCACGGAGCCGATCACCGCGACGGGACACAACCCAGCTCTGGAACATCTCGTGCAGCTGGTCCTGCAGGTCACGCAGCCAGTCGACGTCCTCCTGCTTCTCGGGCAGGAACGGGTCGAGCCGCGCCTTGGACGTGCCGGCCGTGTAGAGCCTGCGCTGCACGCCGAACCGCTCGATCAGCCCGTCCAGCCCGAAACCCTGGCTGATCACACCGATCGACCCCACCAGCGACGTGGGGTGCGCGAAGATCTCGTCGGCGGCGCAGGCGAGCCAGTAGCCGCCTGAGGCGGCCACGTCCTCGCAGAACGCGAGCACCGGCACGCCCTTCTCGGCGGCGAGCCCGCGGATGCGGTCGGCCACCAGCGCCGACTGCGTGGGCGAGCCGCCGGGCGAGTTGATCAGCAGCGCGACGGCGGCGAGCCGCTCCGGCGCGAACGCGCGCTCGAGCGCCTTCTCGACCGCAACGGCGTTGATCACCGATCGGGGTACCGGCCCGGTCGTCGCCGTGATCACACCGTGCAACCGGACCATCGAGACGACGGGCCGCTCGCTGCGCTCACCGAGGCGTCCAGGCAGGCGCGAGGCGAGCCGGTCGGGCAGCCGGATCACGTCCATGGCCCTACGTTACGCGGCCAGGCCGCCACCGCAAGATCAAACTTCCCCCGCGAGTCGGGGTCTCGGTGCACACGTGTCGCGCTCTGGGGCACGGCAGTCGCACCCCGAGCGCAGGCGGGCGGTGGCTCCGCGCACGCGGGACGCCGACCCGGCACAGACAGTCGCGGGCCCGGGCAGACACATCGCAATCCGGCCCGACGCGGCCCACTCAGCGCCGCGGTCGCATGATCATTTCGACCCGCACACCAGGGCGGCCCGCGCAACGCTGCGGTACTTCTCGCCGCGATCTCCCCACCCCCGCAAGTCGCGGCCATGATCGGTGCGAGCCGTGCACCAGGGTCGCGCGCACGACGCCGGCGTACTGCTCGGACGATCAGTGGCGCGGGGGCGCCGCGGACCGTCAGACGCGGATGCCCGCGCGGAACTTCGGGACGCGCAGGGTGATCTTCATGCCGGCCCCGGGAGCGGTGTCCACGACCAGGCCGAAGTCGTCGCCGAAGGTGGAGCGCATCCGGTCGTCGACGTTGCCGAGGCCGACGTGCGCGCCGGACTGGTGGGCGTCGTCCAGGTCGTCGGTGAGGCGCGAGGGGTCCATGCCGATCCCGTCGTCCTCCACGATGATCACGCACTCGGCGCCCGCGTTCTCGGCGGTGATCGTGATCGTGCCGCCGGCGGGCTTGCTGGCCAGCCCGTGCCGGACGGCGTTCTCGACCAGCGGCTGCAGCGCCAGGAACGGCAGCACGACCGAGAGCACCTCGGGGGCGATCTGCAGCTTGATGTTGAGCCGGTTGCCGAAGCGGGCCTTCTCCAGCCGCACGTAGCGCTCGATGTTGGTGAGCTCGTCCTGCAACGTCGTGTACTCGCCCGCGGTGCGGAAGGAGTAGCGGGTGAAGTCGGCGAACTCGATCAGGAGCTCGCGGGCGCGCACCGGATCGGTTCGGATGAACGAGGCGATCGTGGTGAGCGCGTTGTAGACGAAGTGCGGCGAGATCTGCGCGCGCAGGGCTCGCACCTCGGCGCGGTTGAGCCGGGCCCGCGACTCGTCGAGCTCGGCGAGCTCCAGCTGGCTGGAGACGTAGCGCGCGACCTCCGCCGTGGCGCGCAGCAGCACCGGACCTGCGGTGGACGTGGTGAGCGCGGCGAGGGTGCCGACGATCGCGCCGTCGGTCTCCAGCGGCACCACCACGATGCCGCGGACCTCGCAGTTGGGGTGTTCGCACGACAGCGCGGTGTGCGAGAGCACCTGCTGGCGCCCCGTGGAGATCACCGTCTCGGCCAGCGAGCGGACGTCGGGCTCGTGCTGGTCGGCGTCGCCGTCCCAGGCCAGCGTGCCGCCCCGGTTGTCGGTCATGGCCAGCGCGCACGTGTCGAGCAGCTGCCGCAGGTAGGGCAACGCGAACGAGGCCGAGCTGGGCGAGAGACCCTCCCGCAGCGAGGGCGCCGCCAGCGCAACCGTGTGCAGCGTGGCGAACGTGGCACGTTCCAGCGGCGTGGCGAAGGTGTTGCGCCGGTTGCGCAGGATCAGCACCACGACGAGCACGATCATCATGATGATGACGGCACCGGCGATGAGCAGCGCCGTGGAGCTGCCGAGCAGCTCAGTCACGTTCCACCTACCTACCTCACCAGCCGCGACAGCCGCCGGTCGGCGAGGGGTTTGCCGCCGGTCTGGCAGCCGGGACAGTACTGGAACGACTTGCTGGCGAAGGACACCTCCCGCACGATGTCGCCGCAGACCGGGCAGGGCAGCCCGGTGCGGGCGTGCACGCGCAGCCCGGAGCGCTTCTCCCCCTTGAGCTGCGCGGCGCCCTGTCCGACCGAGCGCTCGACCGCATCGGTGAGGACCGAGCGCGTCGCCCCGTACAGCGCGTCGACCTGTTCAGCCGTCAACCGGCCCGCGGTGGCGTAGGGGGAGAGCCGCGCGGTGTGCAGGATCTCGTCGCTGTAGGCGTTGCCGATGCCGGAGATCACCGGCTGCTCGGTGATCAGTGTCTTGATCCGCTCGGTGCGCCCGGCGAGCAGCGCGGCGAACTCGTCGCGGGTGAGCGCCAGCGCGTCCGGACCGAGGCGCGCGATCCCGGGGACCTGCTGCGGGTCGGCGACCAGGTACACCGACAACCGCTTCTGGGTGCCGGCCTCGGTGAGGTCGAAGCCGGGCCCGCCGACGGCGTCGAGGTGCACCCGCAGCTCGAGCGGCCCGCGCCCGGGCTTGGGAGGGGTGGCAGCAGCCGTGTCGTGCCAGCGCAGCCAGCCGGCCCGTGACAGGTGGGTGATCAGGTGCAACGGCTCGTCGGGACGGTCGCCGAACTCGACGGACAGGAACTTGCCGTAGCGGGCGGCGCCGGTGACCACGCGACCCACCAGCGCCGACATCGGCGGGTCGAAGGTCTTGACCGCGCTCATGCTCGCCACGTCGACGCGCGCGACCGGCCGGTACAGGGCGTGCTCGCGCAGGTGGTGGGCCAGCGCCTCGACCTCGGGGAGCTCGGGCATGACGTCAGTTGACCGGTTGGAGCGGACTGTCGGCGTGGCCGGGGGTGCCCTGGGTGCGGATGCGGCGCACGATGATCCGGATCTCCTCCTGGGCCTTCGACCCGCCGCGGACGAGGCCGGTCCACCGCTCGGCGGGCAGGTCGTAGCCGCCTGCGGTCTCCGCGACGACGGTCCACGGCCTGCGCAGGTACCAGCGCACCGGGAAGAACCCCACGACCACCACGGCGACGAGCCAGAGGAACCACGGGATGTGCACGCCCGCCGGCTTCCAGGCGACCACGATCACCCAGAACACGAAGAGGGCGGACAGGATCAGTACCGCGGCGCCACGCCCGCCGTCGACGTCGTGCTCGAAGTCGTCGCCGGTGGCCGGCAGCGACCACTCGATGTTGCGGCGCACGGACCACATCCGCCCGTCGACACCGGCGACCGTTTTCGTAGCCATCTTCCCCGCCGTCGTGAGTGTGCCCGATGTTCTCCCACCACTTTCCCACAGACCGGGCCCGTTGCGGCCCTACCAGCGCAACGGCAGGGACGTGATGCCGTTGATGAAGTTGGACACGAGCCGGCGCGGCTCACCGTCCGGCTCCGCCTGCGGCAGGCGCAGGAACTCGGTGAAGAACTCGCGCATCTGGAGGCGGGCGAACGCCGCTCCGAGGCACAGGTGCGGGCCCTGCCCGAACGACACGTGGTCGTTCGGGTCGCGGGTGAGGTCGAGCCGGAACGGGTGGGGGAAGTGGCGCTCGTCGTGGTTGGCCGAGACGTGGTAGACGACGACCTTGTCGCCCGGCGCGATGCGTTGCCCACGCAGCACCACGTGCCGGGTGGCGGTGCGCCGGAACGTGAGCACCGGCGGGTGGACCCGCAGCAGCTCCTCGATCGCCGACGGCAGGAGCGCGGGATCGGCGCGCAGCCGCCGGTAGGCGTCCGGGTTGTCCAGGAGGGCGAGCACACCGCCGGGCAGCGCGCTGCGCACGGTGTCGTTGCCGGCGATGACCAGCAGGAAGAAGAACATCTTGAGCTCGGCGTCGGTGAGCCGCTGCCCGTCCACCTCGGCCTGCACGAGCGCGGACATCAGATCGTCGGCGGGCTCCGCGCGCTTGCGCTCGGCGAGCTCCTCGGCGTAGCCGAACATGTCGGCGAGCTGCGCGGGCGAGCGCGGGTTGACCGGCCGCCCCTCGGCGTCGGTGACGACCTGCGCGTGCTCCGGGTCCTGGTAGCCGATCACCCGGTTCGTCCACCGCAGCAGCAGGGCGCGATCGCCCGCGGGCACCCCGAGCAGGTCGGCGAGGTTCTGCAGCGGCAGGTCGTCGGTGACCTCGCGCGGCAGGTCGCAGCGCCCCCGCGCGACCGCTGCACCGAGCAGCACCGCGGCCCGCTCCCGCACCACGCCGGCGAAACGCTCGAGCCGGCGCCGCGTGAACGTGCCGGTGACGATCCGGCGCAGCCGGACCTGCTCCGGCGGGTCCATGTTGAGGATCATCCTGCGCAGGAACGGCAGGTCGGCCGGGTCCGGGTCGCGGATCTGGGTGGCCCCGAGCGCCGAGGAGAAATCGCCGGGTGTGCGCAGGACGTGCCGCACGTCGTCGTAGCGGGTGACCGCCCAGAAACCCGGACCCGCAGGCCAGACGCCCACGGCAGGCTCGGACTGCCAGCTCACCGGCGCCGTGTCGCGCAGCAGGCGCAGCGCCTCGTGCGGCACGCCGGCCCCGAACGTGCGGGGATCGAAGACTCCGTTCATTTGCCTCCGCTTCGCTTCGGCGGGCTCGCGGGCCTCTCAGCCCGCTCGCTCTCGCGCAGGTCTCCTCGTGTGCCGGAGCGGCGCCTCATGCTCACTCTGACCCGAAGTCGAGTGCCGGGGTGAGCACGCCTTCCAGCGCGAGCAGCCATTCCTTGGTGGCCCGGCCGCCGCCGAAGCCGCCGAGGGTGTCGGAGCCGAGGACCCGGTGGCACGGCACCACGACCGGCAACGGGTTGGACCCCATGATCGACCCGACGCCGCGCGCGGCCGTGTGGGCCTGGCCCAGCCCGCTGCGCGCGGCCAACTGGCCGTACGTGGCGGTGGCGCCGAACGGCACCGTGTCGTACAGCGTCTCCAGCACCCGGCGCTGCGAGCCTGCGGTGAGCGACCAGTCCAGCGGCACCTCGAACACCCGGCGCGTGCCCGCGAGGTACTCGGCGAGCTGGACCGCGGCCTCGCCGCCGTCGCCGTCGGCCAGCGGCTCACCCAGCCGGGCGGCCGCACGCTCCGCGGCCTCGGGATGCCGGCCGAAGGCCACGAGCGCGAGCCCGGCCTCCGTGACGCCGAGGGTGAGCGCGCCCATCGGGCCGGGGGCGTCGAGCACGGTGCGCACGAGGGTCACGCCCGTCAGTGTGACGCGTCCCTCCGACGATTTCCGCCGGACGCCTTGACGCCCCGTCGGCCCGACAAGATCACCGACGACCGTTGCGGCCTGACCGGTGTGAGTCGCACGCCAGGGCCCACTGCGCGTCAGACCCCCCGGCGGGGGCGGGGCACGAGGTCCCGAGCCGGGAACGGCGCGCCCACCCCAACCCGCCCTACGAGGCAGGGGTCGCGGGCGGCACGAGCTCACCGGATGTGCGGGGTGCCGCACCGGCATCCCGGTGGCGTGTCGCGGCAGAGGGGCCCGCGGTGTTCGGGCTGCTCCGGCACGGAGGGCTGCGGGCGCGGCGCGAGCGGGCGGACCACGGCGGTGCGGCCGGTCAGCGCGATGTCCTCGTCCTCGTGCCGGATCGTCAGCGCGTCGCCATCCTCCAGGGCGTAGCGCGCCTCACCGTCGCCGATGCCGACCCGCAGGCGCGCGCCCCGGTGGCGGACCCGGAACGTCAGCCGCGTGATCCGCGACGGCAGCGCGGGCCGGAACCGCAGCCCGGGCCCGTCCTGCCGCATCCCGCCGAAGCCCGCCACGAGCGCGATCCAGGAGCCGGCCAGTGCTGCGAGGTGCAGGCCGTCGGCCGAGTCCTGCTCGGCGTCGCGCAGGTCGGCCAGTGCCGATTCGGCGAGGTAGTCGTAGGCCAGGTCCAGGTGCCCGACCTCGGCCGCCAGCACCGCCTGGCAGGACGCCGACAGCGACGAGTCGCGCACGGTGATGCCCTCGTAGTAGGCCACGTTGCGCGCCTTCTGCTCGTCGGTGAAGGCGTCCCCGCAGGTGCACCGCCGGCTCCGCGCGACTCTCGAACCGGTGGTCCGCCGCCGCGGCCACGCACAGCCCGGAGCGGCGCGTCCGGTGCAGCAGGGCGATCCGCCCGCCGTCGACGTGGTGCTCCTGCGCTGCGAAGGGGTGCTCGAGCAGGTCGTCCGCGGTGGGGCGGCTCGGCAGGTGCGGTTGCTGGCCGTTGGCGACCAGGCTGGAGGTCAGGGCGATGGTGACCGGCTCGTCCACCGCCCGCACCGTGTAGCGCACCGCCGCAACTCCGCGGTGCACGAACGAGACCAGCCGCTCGGAGCGGACGTCCACCTCCCGCCCGGCGGGCGAGCACCACCGCAGGCTGCGCCGCAGCGTGCCGGACCGCATGTCGAGCACGCGCTCGTGGTGGGGCACCTCCCCCGCGCGCAGGTCGAGCGGCTGGCCGTCGACCGCCACGCGCACGTGCGTGCCGTCGATCGTGTGCACCAGCGTCTGGGTGGCCTCCGGCTCCCCGCAGCCTGCCTCGGTGTAGACGACCGACCGCAGCTCGTGCAGCCCCGCGAGGTAGGTGCCCGGCATGTCGACCGGGTCGCCCTCGTCGAACGTGCGCCGGATGCCGAGGAAGCCGTTGGACAGCGCGAACGCCGCTTCGACCTCGGCCATCGAGTCCAGGCGTGGCCGGGGTTGGCGGACGCACCAGGGCTCGACGGTGAACGGGTCGCTCGTCCGGGGCGGCATGACCGCTCGTTCCCCGCGTCGACGTCCGCTATGCCCGATCCGGTGGGAACAGATCCACGGCCAGGTGCCGGCTGACCCACTCGGCCCAGTCCGGCGTCGTCCACCCCTGCGCGACGACCAGCAGCCCGTAGGTCTCCGGGGACAGCAGCGCCGCGATGATCTCGGTGGCCCGCTGCAGCGACACGCGCTCGGTGAACCCTGGCTTCTCCGCGAGCTCGTCGACGGCCAGCGCGTGCGTCGCGAGGGTGGCCTTGCGGGTGCGGTCGAGCAGCTCGCGGGGCTCGGGGTCGGCGGCGGCGGCACGCAGCACGGTGTCGAGCGGGTACCGGCGCTCGACGAGCGGCGCCGTGTCGGTGACGTATCGGCGCACCGCAGCGGCACCCGACGGCTCGGCGCGCAACCCGGCGATCCACTCGTTCGGCTGATCGTCGGCACCGATCGCCAGCGCGGCCTCCAGTACCGCCGCCTTGCTACCGAAGGAGAGGTAGAGCGTCTGCACAGCCACGCCGGCCGCACGGGCGATGCCGGCCATCGTCGTCTCCAGGTAGCCGTCGCGCACGAACAGCGGCACGGCGGCCTCGATCACGCGGTGCCGGGTGGCGCGGGCGCGTTCGGCCCGGGCGGTGCGCGCACGAGCAGTCAACTGGAACTCCTTGCTGGAACGTCGTTACAGCTTCACGTTACAGCATGTAGATCCATATTGATCTTCCATCACGGCGCGGACGGGTCCGCCGTCGCACATCGCGGACCGGAGCAGCGCACGCGCCGTCCACTGCATCGTCGACACGGCCTTCTCCCGGGGGAGGCCGGCGACGTCGACCATCCAGACGAACGACTCGATACCGGTGGCGGCGCGGATCGCCACGGCAAGGCTCCTGCGGTCGAGCCGGGGGTGAGTGCGGGCCAGCGGTGCGAGGGCGTCCTCGATCCACCCGATGACCCGGCCGCGGCGCAGCACCGGGCCGGTGGGGTCCTGCCCCGGTTCGAGGGACAACCGCAGCGACGCACGCAGCTGCGCCTCCCAGTCCACGACGATCCGGGCGGCGGCCGCGACCACGAGTGCAAGCCGCTCCTCGGGGTCGTCCGGGGGATCGTCTGGGAGCAGGGAGGTGCGGTCGACCTCCGGATGAGCAGCGACGACCAGCGCGCGCTGGTTGGGGAAGTAGCGGTACGCCGTGGTGCGCGAGACCGCCGCGGCGGCCGCGGCGTCCTCGACGGTCGGGGTGGCGCCGGTGGCCAGGAGCTCCCGGGCCGCGGCCACGAGCGCCTCGCGGGTGCGCGCCTTCTGGTTGCGGCGACCGGTCTGCTCGTAAGGGATTGCCATCGTGTCTTACGGTACCGTACTGTCCTTCATGGTACTTACGTCCCATGAAGGAGGTCGCCATGTGCACCGATCCCGTGAAGACGGACCCCGGCCTCTACTCGGTCGTGCTCGAGAACGAGCGCGTGCGGGTGCTGGAGTACCGCGACCACCCGGGCGACCGGACCTCGGTGCACGACCACCCGGACATGGTGATCATCCCGCTGGCCACGTTCCGGCGGCGCCTCACCGTCGACGGCCGCACCGTCGAGGTCGAGAAGCGCGCGCACGACGCCGGCTGGGTGCCTGCGCAGACGCACGCCGGGGAGAACATCGGGGAGACGGACTCGCACGCGCTGTTCGTCGAGCTCAAGTAGGCGCGACACACGCACCCCATGACCCCGACACGCGCGCCTGGAACCCCGACTCGCGGAAGTGGGTGCCCAGCGGCCCCACCCGCCCTCAGCGACGCCCGACGCCGACCCAGCTGATGCCGGCCCGGCGCAGCACGTCGGGGTCGAGCAGGTTGCGGCAGTCCACCACCACGCGCCCGCCCAGGGCACCGGCCACCGCCGCCCAGTCCAGGGACCGGAACTCGGGCCATTCGGTGAGCACCACCAGGGCGTCCGCGTCCTTGGCGACGCGCAACGGCTCGTCGGCCACCGTGACGTCGTCGGTGAAGCCGGGGACCGCGGCCGGGCAGCCGGGGTCATACGCCGTCAGCTCGGCGCCGCCCTCCCGCAGCAACCGCGCGACGGCGAGCGCGGGCGAGTCACGCAGGTCGTCCGTGCCCGCCTTGAACGTGAGCCCGAGCAGCCCGATCCGCCGGCCCGCGAGGCTCCCCCCGACGGCCTCGGCGATCTTGTCGACCACGATCCGGCGCTGCCGCTCGTTCGTGGCGATGCTGGCACTCACCAGCGGCAGCTCGATCCCGGCCGCCGCGGCCACCTGCACCAGCGCGTTCGTGTCCTTCGGCAGGCACGAGCCGCCCCAGCCCGGACCCGGCGCCAAGAACGCCTGCCCGATCCGGCGGTCGTGCCCCATGCCCTCGGTGACGTCGGCGACGTCGGCACCCAGCACGTCGCACATCTCGGCGAGCGCGTTGACGTAGGACAGCTTCATCGCCAGGAAGCAGTTCGCGGCGTACTTCACCATCTCGGCGCTCGCGGCGTCGGTGAGCACCGTGGGGGCTCCGAGCCGCGCGTACAGCGCCGCCACCCGCTCGGCGGCGTCCTGCGCATCGCTGCCCACGACGATCCGGTCCGGGTGCAGGAAGTCGTGCACGGCCGAGCCCTCACGCAGGAACTCCGGGTTGCTCACCACGGCCACATCGCGGCGGTTCAGCAGCTTGCGGGTGGCCTCCGCGGTGCCCACCGGCACCGTCGATTTGTTGACGACCACGCACCCGGCCGGCAACAGGTGCCGCACCTGCGCTGCCACGTCCCGCACGGCGGCCAGGTCGGCGGCCCCGCCCTCCCCCATCGGCGTGGGCACGCAGAGGAAGACCACCTCCACGGCGTCACCGTCGCGGCCGGCCACCGCGTCCCGCGCCCCCAGCACGAACTCGAGCCTCCCCGCGGCCTGGTTCTCCGCCACGAGCTCGGGCAGCCCGGGCTCCAGGATGTCGACCACGCCGCGGCGCAGCCGCTCGACCTTCGCCTCGTCGACGTCCGCGCACACCACCCGGTGGCCCAGGGAAGCGAGGCAGGCGCCGGTCGTCAGACCCACGTAGCCGGAACCGATCACCGCGATGCGTCGGGCGAACATGCCTGCACGCTCCCCCCGCCGGATGACGACGGGCTGGCACAGGGATGACACGCAGACGGCCGTTCGGCTCACACACCGGTTGTGCTCGCACCCGGACGCCGAATCGCGCGACCCGCGGGCATGGGTCCTACAGCTCGCCCGCCAGCGGCACCTGCTCGATGGCGGGCGAGGTCATCCACTCGCGCAGGACGCGGGTGGCCTCGACGTCGTCGGCGTTGTAGGCGAGCAACCGCTCGCGCTGCGCCACTTCGGGCTCGGCGCCGTCCATCCCGACGGCGTCGCGGTACCAGCGCATGGAGTTCTCCCCGCCGGCCTCCGGATCCCGCCAGGAGAAGCCCGCGGCCGGCGCGATCCGCTTGAGACCCTTGCCCTGCGCGCAGAGGAACCACTGGCTGACCACGGCGAACAGGTCGATCCAGCCGGGGTGGGCGATGAACTCCTCCACCTCGGTGATCGGGGGGATGCCGGGCAGGCCCGCGAAGCGGCTCGCCGACGCCAGCAGCCAGCGGTTCTCCGCCTGCTCGTTGTAGCAGTAGGCCGCGAAGCTGCGGCCGGTGGCGGCCGCCCGCGCGCGCACCCCCGAGAGCCAGGACCAGAACTCGGCGAACGAGCGCGCCTCGTCCTCGGTGGGCACCGGCTCCCAGGTGACGAAGGCGCGGTACCCGTCGGGCTCGTCGCCCGCCTGCCGGCCGCCGGGATGGCGCAGCAGCACGCCCCACATGTAGGAGCCCGCCTCGCCGAAGCTCTCCATGTCGATGTCGACCTCGACGTCGGCACGCGCCACGGAGACGTGCGGCACCCGCCGCACGACCGTGAGCCCGCGCCGGCGCGCCCGCGCGAGCGCGACCAGGTCGGCGAAGGGCAGCCCGGGGACCTCCACCGGGGGCTCGGCGGCCGGGTCGAGGGCGGCGAGCGCCTCGACAGTGCCGACACCGACCTCGCGCAGCACCCCCGCGAACTCGCCGCGCACCACCAGGCTGACGTCCTCGGCGCGCTCCAGCACCGCCTCGCACGTGGGCCACCACGGGCAACGCCGGCACTCGGTGATGCGCGACGGCTCGGCGAGCGCAGGCGCACCGGTGGCGGCCGCCGCGGCGACCGCGACACGATCGGCGAAGCGCACGTCGTACTCGGCGAGCGTGGACCGCGCGCCCGGCCAGTGGCCGGCCCGCAGGTCGTGCCACACGACGACGTCGGCATCGAGCCCGATGACCCCGCCGTGGTCGCCGTGGCGCAGTTCGGGGGACGCGGCCCAGCCCGCGGCGTGCAGCATCCGGTTGAGGTGGGCGAGCCGCAGCAGGTCGCGCGGCTGCGAGCGCACCTTGCGCGCAGGATCGGGAGCCGCACCCCCCGGGCGCGGCTCCAGGATCGGTGTGGTGAGCGCACCGCTGCCCGGGTCGGTGATCCGGTGGCGCACGACGATGACGGGGATGTAGCCCCCGCCCGGCACGCGGACCAGCAGCTCCGCACCACCGCGGCGGCCCGCCTGCGCGTCGGGCGGCAGGGTGGCGCCCCAGATGAAGGCGGCACCCGCGGCGACGGCGCGCGCGGTGGCCTCGACGCGCTCCGGGCCGGACAGCGCCGCCGGCACCGCCTCCCACCCGGCGCCCACGGTGGCGCCCAGGCGGGCACCGATGCGCTCCCGGTGGACGACGGCGTCGTCGCGGCGCTGCTCCAGCGAGGGATCCGGCAAGGCCCGCGGCGATCCGATCGCACCCGGATCGTGGTCGAGGTGCACGCGGCGCCGGCACCGCGTCATCGCCGCAGCGTCGAGCACCGGACCGCCGCCGGTGGGCCCCGCCGCCGGGAGCCGGTTCTCGATCGCTGTCACGCCCCCGAGACTAGTGACCACGACCGACAGTCCGTGGTCGAGCGGGCGTCCCACCCGGGTGGTCCTTGCCGCAGCGGACGCGCCGTGCCGGGCACGAGCGCCGCTGCCCTGATCGGCACTAGGCTGCTCACACCCGGCACCTGATCATCTGTGACCTCGATCAACGGGGACCTCGATCAACGGGAACGGGCGACGAGGAGGGCGAACGGATGGGGCTCCGGCGACGACGGTCGACGTCCGGCCGATCAGACGGTGCTGCCGAGGGGGCATCCGACGTGGCGGCGGGTGTGGCGGACGCCACGGGTAAGGCCGGGCGGGCCGCCCGCAGGGCGGGTGCCGCCACCGAGAACGCCGGTGCGGAGCTCGCGGTGGGCGCCCGCAAGCCGTTCACCGCGGCGCGGGCCAAACGCATGATCGGCATCGGCAAGGCGGTGGCGCCGCTGCTGGCGCCCTACGCGCTGGCCGCCGCCGGAGTGGCGCGTGCCCGCTGGGACGCCCACCGCGCCGCGCGGCTGGGCGTCGAGCCCGGGCAGCTCGCGGCGTACGCCGGCCCCGGTGGCGCGCTGCACGCGCGGCTCTCGCGCCTTGCGCAGGCGCTCGACGAGCTCGATTCCGGTTCCGAGACCGACACCACGAACGCAGGCCGCCGCTTCGCCGCCGACGCCCGCCCGCGCCTCGCCGACCTGGCCGTGGCCGTCCGGGCGGCCGAGCAGATGCCCTCCACGCGGCGCCGCACCGCCTACCGGGCCGTCGCCGGCGAGCTGGACCGGCTCGAGATCGGGCTGCTCCGTCACCTGGGCATCACCGCCTGACCCACGATCGGCGTCGACGAACGGCACGTTCGTCGGAGCCCGGGCGACGAGGGCGGCGTTCGTCGGAACGGCGCGGTCCACCCGCACCAACGGTCACGACCCGCGGTCGCAGCCCGACCGCCGGTCGTCGCGACGGTGGCCCGTGCACGCCGGGCCGCCCGGTCGGCGGCTACCGTCGTGCCCCGTGACGAGCGGTCCTGACGGCGGTGTGCTCCGGGCCTGCGTGGTGGCCGGGCTGTGCGCGCTGCTCACAGCCGCAGGTCACACGGCGGGCGGCGGAACGGCACCCGACCTGGCCGTGCTGGTGGTGCTGCTGCCGCTGCTGGCGTACGGCCTCGTGGACGTGGCCGGCCGGTGCCGCAGCGCGGCCGGCAGCGTCGGGGTGCTCGCGGCGGGCCAGCTGGTGCTCCACCACGTCATGGAGCTCCTGCACCCCACCCACCAGGTGGCGCACGCCACGCTGGCGCCGGGTGCGCAGATGGTCACCATGCACGCTCTCGCAACCCTGCTCACCGGGCTCGCCCTGCGCCACGCCGACCGCGGCGTCGCTGCGCTGCTCGCGGCGCTGGGCCGGGTGCTGCCCCGCAGGCTCGTACCACCGCCCGCCGACCGGCCGCTGCCCGTGCTCGCGGTACCGGCCCCCGCGGTTCCCGCCCGGCTCGCCCGCGCCTTCGCCGTGGCCCACGCCCGGCGCGGCCCTCCGGTGACGTGCTGACCACCACCGCACGTCCACCGACCTCTCCCCGGAGACACCCATGTCCTCGTCCACCCGCCGGGGCGCGTTGCGCGCCGGCACCGTCCTCGTGACGGCCGCGGTCGCCGGCCTCGCCCTCGCGGCACCGGCCCTCGCCCACGTCACGGCGACACCCCAGACCGCGGAGCAGGGCGGCTACGCCGTCATCGCGCTGCGCGTCCCCACCGAGTCCGAGACCGCGGGCACCGTCGCACTGCAGGTCACGCTGCCGGCCGACCACCCGATCACCTCCGTCCGGACCACGCCGCGTCCCGGATGGACCGCAACGCTGGCGAAGGCTCCGCTGGACCCGCCGATCGAGCGGCACGGGCGCACGATCACCGAAGCGGTGCGGACCGTCACCTGGACCGCGGACCCCGGTGTCCGGATCGGTCCCGGCGAGTTCGCCGAGTTCCCGCTCTCGCTCGGGCCGATGCCGACCGACACCGACCAGGTGCTGCTGCCCGCCGTGCAGACCTACGACGACGGCGAGGTCGTCGCCTGGGACCAGCCGCCGGCGGCCGACGGCTCGGAACCGGAGCGGCCCGCGCCGTCGGTCACGCTGACCGCGCCCGCCGAGGCGGCGGCAGCTCCCGCGGCGGCCGGCACCACCGACACCACGGCCCGCTGGCTCGGCGGCGGGGGGCTGCTCGTCGGCGCGCTCGGTCTCGGGGTCGGCGCGGGTGCGGTGCTCCGCTCCCGCCGCACGACGGAGGGCCTCCGATGAGGGCTCGCTTCGTCCGCGCCATCGCCGTCACCCTCCTCGCCGGGCTCGCCCTGCTGCTCGGGGCGGCTCCCGCGCTCGCCCACACCCGGCTGCAGAGCAGCGATCCGACCGACGGCGCGAGCCTCGACAGCGCCCCCGAGCAGGTCGCGCTGACGTTCAACGAGCCGATGTCGCCGGAGTTCAGCACGATCACCGTGATCGGCCCGGACGGCCAGACGAACTACCAGGACGGTGCCGTCACCGCGGAGGGGGGCACGATCAGCACGCGGCTGCTCCCGCTCGGCCCCGCGGGCCGGTACGAGATCGGCTACCGCGTGGTGTCCGCCGACGGCCACCCCGTCACCGGGAGCGTCGCGTTCACGCTCACCACCCCCGGCCCGGGCGCCGCGAGCGCGCCGGCCGAGTCCTCCGCCGGGCCCTCCGCCGCGCCCGCGTCCCCCGCCCCGCCCGCCGCGTCCGAGGACGAGGGCGGCGCTCCGGTGTGGCCGTGGGTCGTGGGCGCCGTGGTGCTGGTGGGCGCCGGTGTCGTGGTGGCCCTGCGGCTGGGCCGGGGATGACGCCGCCGACCGCGGGGCCGCGCCCGCTCGACCGGCTGCGGCCGGTCGGGTGGGCCGCGCTCGCGGTCGCGGCGGCCTTCACGGCGAGCGTGCTGTCGGGCGCCCTCGCGAGCTCCGCCCTCCCGGTGCTGGTCGGCACGTCCGTCACGCGTTCGGGCATGGACGTGGCGGGGGTCGGCTGCGTGGGGCTCACCCTGCTCGCCGTGCTGCTGCCGGCCGCCCGCCGGCTGCCCGGATCCGCCGTGCGCGACCTCGAGCGCGTCCAGATGACCTCCGACCGCGCGCTCGTCGCCCTGGCCGGTGGCTGGCTGGTGCTGTCCCTGCTCGGCATCGCGTTCCGGACGGCCGACGCGTTCGGCCGTCCGCTCGGGCAGCTGTCCGGCGGTGAGATCGGCAGCTACGTCACGGAGCTTGCGGGCGGGCGCGGCCTGGTGCTGTCCGCTCTCTGCATCGCGGCGGTGCTGTGCTGCGCGGTGCTGCGGCTGCGCGACCGCGCACTCGTGCCGGTGCGGGCGGTGCTGGCCGCGGCCCTGCTCGGGCTGATGACGCCGGGCGTCACGGGGCACTCCGGCACCTCCCCCGACCACCAGATCGCGATCATGACGATCGGCGGGCACATCGTCACGGCCTCGCTGTGGGTGGGCGGGCTGGCGGCCGTGCTGGCGCTGGTGGCCCGGCACCGGACGCTGCTCGACGCGGTGCTCCCCCGCTTCTCCCGGCTCGCCGGCTGGTGCCTCGGCGCGGTGGCGGTGACCGGTCTGCTCAACGCCCTGCTCCGCCTCGGCTCGTGGAGCAACCTGCTGCTCACCGACTACGGGCGGATCGTGCTCGCGAAGGCCGTCTGCCTCGGGTTGCTCGCCTTCCTCGGCAACCTCGCCCGACGCCGCCTCGCCTCCGGACGCACACCGGTGCTGCGCTGGGCGGGCGTCGAGGTGGCGGTCATGGCCGCGACGCTGGGCCTCGCCGCGGCACTGTCGCAGTCGGCGTACTAGGCAGCGGCAAGTCCTGCCGCCCGCTGCGAGTCGCACGTCATGGGCCTCGCGGCCGCGGCGGTCACGAACTGCGGTAGGCCTCCAGCAACCGCAGCCAGACCTCGCTCATCGTCGGGTAGGCCGGAACCGCGTGCCAGAGCCGGTGCACCGGCACCTCGCCGACGATCGCCACGGTCGCGGCGTGCAGCAGTTCGGCGACGTCCTGCCCCACGAACGTCACACCGACGAGAACCCCGCGCGCGGGGTCGACGAGCATCCGTGCGGCGCCGTCGTACCCGTCGGCCTGCAGCGAGGAACCGGCCACGGCGATCGGCAGGTCGATCACCCGCACGTCCAGCCCCGCGTCCCGGGCCTGCGCCTCGGTGCGGCCCACCGACGCGACCTCGGGGTCGGTGAACACGACCTGCGGGACCGCCGAGTGGTCGGCGGTGGCGACGTGCTCGCCCCACGGCGCGACGTCGAGGTCCTCGCCCGCGGCGCGGGCCGCGATCGCGGCGCCGACGATCCGGGCGTCGTACTTGCCCTGGTGGGTGAGCGGCGCGCGGCCGGTGACGTCGCCGGTGGCGTAGAGCCACCGTCCGGCCACACCTTCCACGAGGCCGGTGTCGTCCACCACGAGGGTCACGCCCGGTTCCAGCCCGACGGACTCGAGGCCG
The DNA here is from genome assembly GCF_002262885.1 of Pseudonocardia sp. MH-G8. GTDB lineage: Bacteria > Actinomycetota > Actinomycetes > Mycobacteriales > Pseudonocardiaceae > Pseudonocardia. The sequence continues at coordinate 437,985 of NZ_NKYF01000003.1, forward strand.
ACGGAGGTGGTGTGGGGCCGTCGTCCGGTGGCGACGAGCAACTCGTCGACGACGACGCTCTCCTCCCCCAGGTGCAGCTCGATCGCATCTCCCACCGCCGAGACCGACTCGAGGCCGTGCTCGAGGCGCACGTCGACGCCTTCGTCACGCAGGGCGGCGGCCACCCGCTCGCCCGCGAACGGCTCCAGCGCCGGCAGCAGGCGCGGCCCGCGCTGCAGCAGCACGACCTGCGAGCCGAGCCGCTGGAACGCCTGCGCGAGCTCGCAGCCGACGACGCCGCCGCCGAGCACGCCGAGCCGCGGCGGCACCTCCTTCGCCGACGTCGCGTCGCGCGAGGTCCACGTGCGGACCGCGTCCAGCCCGGGCACCGGGGGCAGCTTCGGCACGCTGCCGGTGCTGACGACGACGGCGTGCCGCGCGGTGAGCGTCTCGCGCCCGGCGGGGCCCTCCACCTCGACGGTGCGTTCGCCGCTGATACGGGCGTGCCCGCGCAGGACCCGGATCCCCGCGCCGGTGGCCCACTCCACCTGGCTCTCGTCGTTCCAGTCGTGGGTGAAGGAGTCGCGCCGGGCGAGCACCGCTGCCGGGTCGAACTCGGCGCTCGTGCCCGGGAGCCTGCGCACCGCGGCGACGGCGTGCCCGGTGCGCAGCAGCGCTTTCGACGGCATGCAGGCCCAGTACGAGCACTCCCCGCCGAGCAGCTCGGCCTCGACGATCAGGGCCGAGAGCCCGGCGCGGGTGGCGTAGTCGGCGGCGTTCTCGCCGACCGACCCACCACCGATGACGATGACGTCCACATCCGCTTCCGGGGCCATCACGCCACCGCCGCCACGGCTGCGACCACGTCGTCGTCGCCTTCGCGCAGTTCCAGAACGGTGCCCGCGGAGCCGGGCGCGTCGAGCAGGGCCACGAGCACGGCCGCGGTGTCGTCACGGGTGACGCTGCCGTGCGGCACCGGTGGCGGCGCGAGCTGGACCCGCCCCACACCGGGGTCGTCGGTGAGGCTGCCGGGACGCAGGATCGTCCAGTCGAGGTGGTCGGCGGTCCGGATCGCGTCCTCGGCCGCCCGCTTCGCGCCGATGTAGGCGGCCCAGACCTCGCCCCGCTCCGCAGCGGGCTCGTCGTCGACCCCCGCGGAGGAGACCAGCAGGTACCGCCGCACCCCCGCGAGCCGGGCCGCCTCGGCGAGCAGCTCGGCCGCCGCGCGGTCGACGGTGTCCTTGCGGTCCACGCCGCTGCCCGGCCCGGCGCCCGCGGCGAACACGACCGCGTCGGCGTCCGCGAGCACCGTGGCGAGGTCACCCGCCCCGGCCGACTCCAGGTCCAGAACGGCCGCCGTGGCGCCGGCGCGTTCGACGTCGGCGACGTGGTCGGGGTTGCGCACCACCCCGGTGACGAGGTCGCCGCGCCCGGCGAGCAGCACCGCCAGCCGCAGCCCGATCTTCCCGTGTCCTCCTGCGATCACCACCTGCACGAGACGGACGGTAGTCGTGGCGGAGCGCCCGTGCCGCGAGGATGACCTGACAGTGGCTAACGGTTCGGTCGCAAGGTCCAGACCACGGTCATGCCGGTGGTCTCGCGGTCGTCGGCATCGCGGACGGTGACGGCGACCTCGAACTCCGGGCGACGGCCGGCGTCGAGCTCCGCGAGCACGTCGGCGACCGGGCGCTGCAGCAGCGCCTCGGCGCTCAACTGCCCTCGGGCGACGGCCCGGTAGGTGATCTCGGAGCGCACGGGGAGCGGTGTCGCCCGCTCCATCACCTGCGCGAACGCCGCCAACGCCACCGCGCCCGATGCCGTCTCGGCCAGACCGAAGATCATCGCGGCGTGCGGGCCGCCCACGTGGTTGCGCAGGTCCGGGTCGTCCGGGAGCCGCACGACCGCGCGTTCCGCGGTGGTCTCCACGAACTCGACGCCGACCGTGCGCGCCCAGGGCACGCTCTCCCGCATCGCCGTCCCGACCCAGCTCGTCTCCGCCATACCGACGATGTTACCGGTCAGTAGATTCCACACCCGCGCATGCCGTCACCCGCTCGCAAAGCGGTACGGGACGTAGGCTCGCCCGGGTGGACGTCCGCGCTCTGGTGTTCGACGTGTTCGGCACGGTGGTCGACTGGCGCACGGGAGTCGCCCGCGAGGTGCGCCGGCTCCTGCCCGGCGTAGACGACGCGGGAGCCCTGGCCGACGCCTGGCGCGGCCGCTACACCCCATCGATGGACCGGGTGCGCCGCGGCGAGCTCCCGTGGACCTCGCTGGACGACCTGCACCGGGCGTCGCTGGACGCGCTGCTGCCCGAGTTCGGCGTGCCGGACGCACCCGAGGCCGTCCGCGCCGAGCTGGTCCTCGCCTGGCACCGGCTCGACCCGTGGCCGGACTCGGTCGCGGGGCTGACCCGGCTCAAGGCGCGGCACGTGATCGCGTCGCTGTCCAACGGGAACGTCGCGCTGCTCGTCGACATGGCCAAGCACGGCGGCCTGCCGTGGGACACGGTGCTCTCGGCGGAGCTGTTCGGGCACTACAAGCCCGACGCCGAGGTCTACGACGGCGCCGCCCGGCTGCTCGGCCTGCCGCCCGAACGGGTGCTGATGGTGGCCGCCCACCTCGACGACCTCGCCGCCGCCCGCGCCCGCGGGCTGCGCACCGCGTACGTCCACCGCCCGCACGAACGCGGCCCGGACGCCGCCCCGCCCCCACCGGAGGCCCCGGAGGCGGACCTGTCGGTGGCCTCGCTCACGGACCTGGCGGCACACCTCGGCGCCTGAGCGCCGGCACCGCCCGAGGGCGAGACGGGGCACTCACCCCCAGACGTCCTGCGCCACCTGGACGATCAGCCGCAGCTTCGCCACCTGCTCCTGCTGGGTGAGGACGTTGCCCTCGACGGTGGAGGAGAAGCCGCACTGCGGCGACAGGCAAAGCTGGTCGAGCGGCACGTACTTCGCAGCCTCGTCGATCCGGCGCTTGAGGTCGTCCGGGTCCTCGAGGCGGCCCGACTTGGTGGTGACGAGCCCGAGGACCACCTGCTTGCCCGGCGGCACGAACCGCAGGGGCGCGAACCCACCGGAGCGCTCGTCGTCGAACTCGCAGAAGAACCCGTCGACGTCGAGATCGCCGAACAGGGCCTCGGCCACGAAGTCGTACCCGCCCTCGGCCGCCCACGACGAGCGGAAGTTGCCGCGGCACATGTGCGTGGTGACGCGCAGGCCCTCGGGCCGATCGGCGATCGCGGCATTGATCTGCTTGATGTAGCGCAGGTGCTGGTGGTCGGCGTCGTCGCCGCGCGCGGTGAGCTCTGCGCGCTGTGCCGGGTCGTTGAGGTAGGCGAGGCTGGTGTCGTCGAGCTGCAGGTAGCGGCAGCCCAGGTCGGCGACGGCGCGGACCTGCGCGGCGTAGGCGGCCGAGAGGTCGGACCAGAACTCGTCGACGTCCGGATAGACGGACCTGTCGATCGCCGCCTCGCCGCCCCGGTAATGGACCATACTCGGCGACGGGATCGTGAGCTTCGGAACGGCCGTGGTGGTCTGCTCGGCGAGGAAGCGGAAGTGGTCGGCGAAGATCGGCTCCTCCAGCCGGATCTTCCCGTCGACCGCGAGTGCCGACGGGGTGAACTCGATCTTCTCGGTGGCGTTGCGGAACTTCACCGCGAGGTTCGAGTCCGTCCGGCTGACGCCACCGAGCCGGAAGATGAAGTCCATGTGCCACGACGACCGGCGGAACTCGCCGTCGGTGGCCGACTGCAGGCCGATCTCCTCCTGCATCGCCACGACGTCCCGGATCGCGGAGTCCTCCGCGGCGCGCAGGCCGTCGGCGTCGAGGGTGCCGGCCGCGAACTGCTCGCGTGCCGCGAGCAGAGCGGGCGGGCGGAGGAGGCTGCCGACGTGGTCGGCCCGGAACGGCGGTTCGGTGCGCGGCATGGCGGCAACCTAGTCCCGCTGCCGCCGGTGCGCCGTGGCCCCTTCCGCAGGGTGGAAATGCGAGGCTGACGATGTGGAGCACGGGGTACTGATCTTCCTGACGGACTACGGCATCGACGGCGCCACGTTGGCGCGGGCCACCGAGGAGCGCGGCTTCGACGGGCTGTTCCTCACCGAGCACACGCACATCCCGGTGAGGCGGGAGTCGCCCTGGAACGGCGGCGCCGAACTGCCCCGGCGCTACTGGCACACCGAGGACCCGTTCGTCGCGCTGGCGGCGATGGCCGTGGTGACCGAGCGGATCGCGCTCGGCACGGCGGTCTCCCTCGTGCTGCAGCACCACCCGATCGGGCTCGCGAAGACGATCGCGAGCGTCGACCGGCTCTCCGGCGGCCGGTTCGAGCTGGGCGTCGGCCCCGGCTGGAACCGCGAGGAGATGGCCAACCACGGCGTCGACCCCCGCACGCGGACCCGCCGGATGCTCGAGCACCTCGCCGCGATGCACGAGATCTGGACGCAGGACGAGGCCGAGTTCCACGGCGAGTTCGTGAACTTCGACCCGATCTGGTCCTGGCCGAAGCCGGTGCGCACGCCGCCCGTGCTGATCGGCGGCGAGGGACCGACCGTGCTCGACCGGGTCCTGTCGCACGGCGACGGGTGGATGCCCCGGCGGGTCGCCCGCGACGAGGTCGACGCGTTCGCCGAGCGGGTGGCACAGCTGCGCCGCCGGGCCACCGACGCGGGCCGCGGCCACCTCCCCGTCACGGTGTTCGGTGCCGTCCCCGAGCGCGAGGTGCTCGACGCCTACGCCGCCGCCGGAGTCGACCGCGTGCTGTACGAACTTCCGGACGCGGACGAGGCGGAGGTCCTGCGCACCCTCGACACGCTCGCCGAGCTCCGCTCCTGAGCCCGGTCACGCCACACCCGTCTCGGGTACAACGACCGGGACGCCCGTCACCGAGCGGAGGAACCGAGATGGACGACGACGAACTGCACCGCCACATCGACGAACTGGTCGCCGAGGAGCACCGGCTCGAGCGCGCCCACGTGGGCCAGGCGCTGTCGGAGAGCGAGCAGCAGCGGATGACCGAGCTGGGCGTGCAGCTCGACCGCTACTGGGACCTGCTGCGCCAGCGCGACGCCCGCCGCCGGGCCGGGCTCGATCCCGACGACGCCCAGCAGCGCTCGACCGATGTGGTGGAGGGCTACCGGCAGTAGGGGAACTCCGCACCCACACGGGCGCGGGTCTGTTCGTCGTTCGGCGCAGGATGCGTTCCGCCACGGAACTCGCGCGATCCACCGCCGCGGTGAGCAGCGCTGCTTCCGTGGGAGCCCATGTTGCGGCACTCCTGGCGATCACGGCAGCGAGCCGGCCTGCGAGGAGCACGTGAGTGTGGTCGTGGGGCCCTGGCGTGCGACTCGCATCGATCACGCGCAGGGGTCCGGCCGGCGCGACGCGACGCCTGCTCCCACTGGCGGGAGCGGCCGGATGCGGGAGAGCATGCGGCGGTGCAGATCACGCCCGTGACCCCGGACCGGCTCGTCGACGAGGTCGTGGCGCTCGTCGACGCCCGCCCGGGCCGGGTGCGGACAGCGCTCGACGGCCCACCCCCGACGCAGCCGCTGGCGCTCGCGGAGCAGGCGGCCGTGCAGCTGCGCACCCGGGGACGCGAGACGGTGGTCGTCAATGCGGGTGATTTCCTGCGCCCGGCCTCGCTGCGGCTGGAGTTCGGCCGCGCGGACCCCGACGAGTTCCTGGACGGCTGGCTGGATGCCGGCGGCCTGCGCCGCGAGGTGCTGGACCCGGCGGCCCCGACCGGTTCGGGCCGGGTCCTGCCGCGCCTGTGGGACGCCGCGACCGACCGCGCCCACCGCGACCGCCACGTGCAACTGCCACCCGACGGTGTGGTGCTGCTGGCCGGATCCCTGCTACTGGGCCGCGGCCTCCCGCTGGACCTCGCCGTACACCTGCGGATGACCGAGGCAGCCCTGACCCGCACCCTCCCGCCCGGCGAGCACTGGACCCTCCCCGCCTACACCCGCTACGAGGACGAACGCCACCCCTCGGACCAGGCCGACCTGGTGGTCCTGTCCGACCACCCGACCCGCCCGGCAGTCCGCAGATGACCAACACCACAGGACGAAGCAGCCACCACACCTGCGGGCGAGCCGAGCGGCCGAATCCGCGCGCCGAACGGCCACCCGCGAGCGAAGCGACAAGCGAAGATCAGCACAAGCGAGCGAAGCGAAGCGGCCGGGGAGAGGATCAACGAGACCGAAGCAGACGCGAGCCGGATCGGCGGCCCGAGGACCAACGCGAGCGAACGCCGGACGCGAGCGAAGCGAAGCAACACAGCGATCAACGCGAGCGAAGCGAAGACCGGGTGCGAGCGAAGCGAAGCACCGACCCCGAACGGGAGGCAACGATGAAACGGAACCCGAAGCGATGGGGGTCCGGGGGCGGAGCACCCGGCTGGGGGTCTGGGGGGCTCGGCCCCCCAGAGGAGAACCGATGTCCACCGAGAAGCGAACGCGCCCCGTGAGCATGCGTCGCCTGGTGGGCGAGGAGGGAGTTGAACCCTCACGTCCTTTCGGACACACGGACCTGAACCGTGCGCGTCTGCCATTCCGCCACTCGCCCTGACGGGGGGAACGCTAACACGGGGGTGTGGAGGGGCCCTGGTCGGGGGGCGACATGGCCCGGGCTAGCACAGATACGATCGGCACTGCCAGCAACACGCCGATGCGAACGGAGGAAGATCGGTTGGGTCGCGTCGACAGGTTCGAACGCCGTCTCCAGGGACTGGTGGGCGACGCCTTCGCGCGGGTCTTCGGCGGCAGCGTCGTTCCCCAGGAAGTCGTGCAGGAGCTGCTGCGGGAAGCCGAGGGCCACATCGAGGAGCTCGCAGGGGGGCGCCTGCTGGCGCCGAACCGGTTCACTGTGCTGCTCAGCCCCGCCGATCTCGCTCGCATGGGGGGTGACAGAGCGGAGATCGTCAACTCGCTGTCCGGCTCTGTCACCGAACAACTCGCCGACCAGGGATGGGACACCTACGGCGAGGTCGTAGTCTTTCTGGAGCGCTCCGATGCGCTGCACACGGGACAGTTCCGCACCCGCTCGTCCGTGGACCCCGACGCTTCCCGCCGGGACGCCATGCGAGCACGCGACGCAGGAGAAGCACCCATGAGCCAGCAACCGGGCCACCCCGAGGAGAACGGGCAGTACGGATACGACCGTGGTGCCCCCGGCGGATACGGGCAGCAGACGTACGCCCCTCCCGCCTACGACCAGCGCCAAGGGGGGTACGACCAAGGCGAGCCGGGCCAGCAGGGCTATGGCCCGCAGCAGGGCGGCTACCCCCAGCAGGGCGGCTACAACGGGCAGCCCGGCGCCGGGTACGACCAGGGCTACGGCGGCCAGCAGCAGCCCGGCTACGGCGGCCAGCAGCAGGGTGGTGGCTACGGCGGCCAGCCCGGCGGCGGGTACGACCAGGGCTACGGCGGCCAGCCGCCGGCCGGCGGGTACGGCGGCCAGCAGGGTGGCGGGTACGGCGGCCAGCCCGGTGGCCAGCCCGGGTACGACCAGGGCTACGGCGGTCAGCCGCCGGGTTACGCCCCTCCCGGGTACGGCCAGCAGCAGCCGGGCTACGCGCCGGGCGGGTACGACCAGGGCTACGGTCAGCAGCAGGGTGGCTACGGTCAGCAGCAGTACGAGCAGGGCTACGACGGCGGCGGCGGGTACGACCAGGGCTACGGCGGCCAGCAGGGCGGCTACGGCGGGTACCAGCAGCAGCTGACGGCCTCGCTCTCGCTGGACGACGGCTCGGGTCGCACCTACGACCTCACCCAGGGCAGCCACGTGATCGGGCGCGGACAGGACTCGTCGTTCCGTCTCCCCGACACCGGCGTGTCGCGCCGTCACCTGGAGATCAGCTGGGATGGTCAGACGGCCACGCTCACCGATCTCGGTTCCACCAACGGCACAACCGTCAACGGCAACCCGGTGCAGACGTGGCAGTTGGGCGACGGTGACGTCGTCCGGGTCGGGCACTCGAGCCTGGTCTTCCGCGCCCAGTAGGCGAGGATCGCCGGCCGTGGACGGCCGGATGAGGACGACATCGGAGAGAACGGAGTTCGCCGCGAGTGCCGGAGTTGGTGCTGCAGCTGACCAGGGCGGGGTTCCTCGCCCTCCTCTGGCTGTTCGTGCTGGTCGCACTCCGGGTGGTGCGCTCCGATCTCTATGCCGCATCCGGTCTGCGTGCGCTGATGCCCGGCGGCGGGCGGGTCAGGGCCCGCACCGGGCGCGGCCGCACCCCCCGCCAGCTCATCGTCACGCAGGGGGCGTTGGCCGGTACGCGGATCTCGTTGGACTCCCGGCCGATCCTGATCGGCCGGGCGGACGATTCCACGCTGGTGCTGGACGACGACTACGCGTCCACGCGCCACGCGCGTATCGCGATGCAGGGCGACGAGTGGTACGTGGAGGATCTCGGGTCGACCAACGGCACATACCTCGACCGGGCTAAGGTCACCGGGCCCACCCGGGTTCCCCTGGGTGTCCCTGTCCGCATCGGCAAGACGGTGATCGAGCTTCGGTCATGAGCCGGCGCACACTGCCTCGCCGCGCCCTGGCGTTCGCCGCCCGGGCCGGCCGCGCCGGTCGATCTGCCCCTGAACGTGATGTCGGAGCGCTGAGATGACGCTGGTCCTGCGCTACTCCGCCCGCAGTGACCGCGGGCTCGTCCGGCAGAACAACCAGGACGCCGTCTACGCGGGTCCGCGGCTGCTCGCGCTCGCGGACGGAATGGGTGGCCACGCCGCGGGTGAGGTGGCGTCGTCGCTGGTCATATCCGCGCTCGCCTCGCTCGACGAGGACGACCCGGGCGACGACCTGCTGGCGGAGCTGCGCGACGCCGCGGTCGACGGCAATGCCGCGATCACGCGGCACGTCGCCGACGCACCCGATCTGGAGGGCATGGGCACCACGCTCACCGCCATCCTGTTCGCGGGTTCCCGGCTGGGTCTGGTCCACATCGGTGACTCGCGGGCCTACCAGCTGCGCGACGGGTACCTGACGCAGATCACGAAGGACGACACGTTCGTCCAGTCGCTGATCGACGAGGGCCGCATCACCGAGGAGGAGGCCCACACGCATCCGCAGCGCTCGCTGCTGCTGCGGGCGATCACGGGTCAGGACATCGACCCGTCGCTGACGATCCGCGAGGCGCGGCCGGGCGACCGCTTCCTGCTCTGCTCCGACGGCCTGTCCGGGGTGGTGAGCGACGAGACCCTCGCCGAGACGCTGCAGGCTTACCGGGATCCGCGGGAATGCGCGGACCGGATGATCGAGCTGGCGCTGCGCGGCGGTGGCCCGGACAACATCACCTGCATCGTGGCCGACGTCGTCGACATCGACTTCGGCGAGGACGCGCCCATCGTGGGCGGCTCGGTGGGCGACGGCTCGGAGGACGGGCCGCCCCCGGATTCGGCGGCCGCGCGCGCCTCGGCCACCACGCTCACCCGCACCGCGCCGCAGCAGGTCGTGTCGACGCCCGAGGTGCGCCCTTCGCGGCGCCGGGGGCGGCTGCGGGTGGTGCTGGCCGTCGTGGCCGTGCTGGCGGTGCTGGCCGGCGGAGGCCTGCTCGCCCGCATGTGGGTGATGGCGCAGTACTACGTGAGCGCCGACGGCGAGCAGGTCGCGATCTTCCAAGGCGTGGGTGGCGAGGTGCTGGGCGTCGCGCTGCAGTCGGTCGCGGAGCGCACCGACGTGGCGCTGACGGACCTGCCGGAGACCGAGCGCAGCCAGGTGCGCGACGGCATCACCACGGACAACGGACTCGCAGGGGCCCGCGGCGTGGTCGACCGCCTGCGCGCCCGCATGCTGGAGCCGTGCCCGCCCCCGCAGCCGCCGCAGCCCCCGCCGCCCCCGCCGCCGGTCGTCGACCCGGGTGTGCCGGTGCCCGGGATCCCGCCGGTCGACACCACCCCGCTGCCGATACCGGCACCCGAGCCCGGGACGACCTGCCGGTCGGTGGGCTGATGAGCGCGCCGGCAGCCGGTGCGGGCCCGCCGCCCGCCGCACCCGCTCCGCTGCCGACCGGGCGTGGGATCGAGCTCGTCCTGCTCGCGTTCGCCGCGGTGTTGGTCACGAGCGCGCTGGTCCTGGTGGAAGCCAACCAGGAGCAGGAGCTCAGGCAGGTCCTGCTGTGGATCGGCCTCGCCTACCTCGCGCTGTTCGCCGTGGCTCACCTCGCGGTGCGCCGGTTCGCCCCGTACGCCGATCCGCTGATCCTGCCGTGCGTGGCGCTGCTCAACGGGCTGGGCCTGGTGATGATCCACCGGCTCGACCTGGCCAATGCCGAACGGGCGACCGCCGCGGGCCGCGACACGCCGGTGGAGCTGATCTCCCGCCAGGTCGCGTGGACCGCGATCGGCCTCGCGCTGTTCGTCGCGGTGCTCGTGGTGATCCGCGACCACCGCACCATCTCCCGCTACGCGTACACGGCCGGTTTCGCCGGCCTGGTGCTGCTGGCGTTGCCCGGCCTGCTGCCCTCGTCGATCTCCGAGGTCAACGGGGCGAAGCTGTGGATCCGGGTCGGCAGCGTCGGCATCCAGCCGGGCGAGTTCGCGAAGATCCTGCTGATCGTGTTCTTCGCGGCGTTCCTGGTGCAGAAGCGCGAGCTGTTCAGCACCGCGGGGCGCCGGTTCCTCGGCATGGAGCTGCCGCGGGCGCGCGACCTGGCTCCGCTGCTCGTGGCGTGGGGCCTGTCGGTCGGTGTCCTCGTGCTCGAGCGCGACCTCGGCACCTCGCTGCTGTTCTTCGGCATCGTGCTGGTGCTGCTCTACGTCGCCACCGAGCGCGTGTCGTGGATGCTCATCGGGCTGTCGTTCTTCTTCGGCGGCTGCATCATCGCCTACCAGCTGTTCGGTCACGTGCGCGTGCGCGTGCAGGTGTGGATCGACCCGTTCGCCGACTTCGACAACACCGGGTACCAGATCGCGCAGGCGCTGTTCGGGCTCGGCACCGGCGGGGTGGGCGGCACCGGGCTCGGCGCGGGCCGCCCCGACCTGGTGCCCTACGCCGAGAGCGACTTCATGCTCTCCTCGCTGGGCGAGGAGCTCGGCCTGATGGGGCTGGCCGCGATCCTCATCGTCTACCTGGTGCTGATCACGCGTGGGCTGCGCAGCGCCCTCGCCGTGCGCGACAGCTTCGGCAAGCTGCTGGCCACCGGGCTGGCGTTCACGCTGGCGCTGCAGACCTTCATCGTCATCGGCGGGGCGACGAAGCTCATCCCGCTCACCGGTCTGACCCTGCCGTTCCTGTCGTACGGCGGGTCGTCGCTGGTGGCGAACTACGCACTCGTCGCGATGCTGCTGCGGATCTCCAACGCCGCTCGCGCCCCGCTCCCCCGGCGGCCGGCCACCCCCCTCCCGCCGCTGGCCGAGGCGGGCACCGAACTGGTGGAGCGGCGCCCGTGAACACTCCGGTGCGTCGCGTCGCCATCGCCGTGATGGCGATGATCCTGCTGCTGATGGGCAACCTCACCTACGTGCAGGTGGTCCAGGCCGGTGACTACCGCAGCGATCCGCGCAACCAGCGCGTCCTGCTGGCCGAGTACTCGCGCAAGCGCGGGCAGATCAACGCCGAGAACCAGATCCTCGCCAGCAGCACCGAGACCGACGACCGCTTGCGCTACCTGCGCCAGTACGCCGACGGCCCGGTGTACGCCCCGGTCACCGGCTACTACTCGGTGACCTACAGCTCCAGCGGGATCGAGCGGGCCGCCGACGAGGTGCTCAACGGCAGTGACGACCGGCTCTTCGGCCGCAGGCTCTCCGACCTGATCACCGGCCGCGACCCCAGCGGGGGCAACGTGGTGCTGACGCTCGACCCGCAAGTGCAGCAGACGGCCTACGACGAGCTCACGGAGCGCGGCTACACCGGCTCCGTCGTCGCGCTGCGGCCGCAGACCGGTGAGATCCTCGCGATGGTGTCCACGCCGTCGTTCGACCCGAACCCGCTGGCCAGCCACGACGCGGAGGAGCGCAAGGCGGCCTGGCAGGAGTACAACGAGGCGGAGCCGCCGGTGCTGCCCAACCGCGCGATCTCCGAGAGCTATCCCCCGGGGTCCACGTTCAAGCTCGTCGACGTCGCGGCCGCACTCGCGAGCGGCCGCTACACGCCGGACAGCCAGCTCACGGCCGCATCGGCGATCACGTTGCAGGGCACCAACACCCAGCTCCAGAACTTCAACGGCAACGCGTGCGGCACCGGTGAGTCGGCGAGCCTGCGCGACGCGCTGCAGCGCTCGTGCAACACGGCGTTCGCGCAGCTCGCGGGCGAGCTCGGGGAGCAGGCGCTGCGTGAACAGGCCGATGCCTTCGGCATCGGCACGACCGACCTGACGGTGCCGATGCCGGTGGCCGCCTCGACGATCGGCGACATCCCCGACACCGCCGCGCTGCAGCAGTCCAGCATCGGCCAGCGCGACGTCGCCCTCACCCCGCTGCAGAACGCGATGATCGTCTCGGCCATCGCCAACCGCGGGCAGGTGATGGCCCCGTACCTGGTCAGTGAGATCCAGAGCCAGGAGCTGGACCCCGTGGAGACCACCGAGCCGGACCGGATCGGCACGGCCGTCGATCCGGGGGTGGCCGCCACCCTGACCGAGCTGATGGTCAACAACGAGAACAACTACTCCGGCAGCGGGAAGATCACCGGCGTGCAGATCGCGGCCAAGACCGGCACCGCCGAGCACGGAGCCGATCCCAAGTCGGTGGCCCCGCACGTCTGGTACGTGGCCTTCGCCCCTGCCGACGACCCGCAGGTGGCGCTCGCGGTGCTGGTCGAGTCCGGCGGCGACCGCAGCAACCTCGCGGCGACGGGTGGCACGGTCGCCGCCCCGATCGGCCGCGCCGTCATCCGCGCCGCGCTGGGGACGGAGCGGTGACCGTCCTCGCTGCGGGGCAGAGCATCGACGACCGCTACCTGCTGGAGCGGCGCATCGCCGTGGGCGGCATGGGCGAGGTCTGGGAGGCTTCCGACACCCGGCTGGGCCGCAGCGTCGCGGTGAAGGTGCTGCGCCCCGAGCTCGGTGACGACCCGGAGTTCCTGCACCGCTTCCGCATCGAGGCCCGCACCGTCGCCTCCCTCGACAACCCGGGCATCGCCGCCGTGCACGACTACGGCGAGGACGAGGGCCCCAACGGCCGGCGCACGGCGTACCTCGTGATGGAGCTGGTGCGGGGCGAGCCCCTGTCCACGCTGATCTCCCGGGGCCCCATCGAGGCCGACGAGACGCTGCGGCTGATCGAGGACGCCGCGTGGGCGCTGCAGGCGGCGCACGAGCGCGGCTTCGTGCACCGCGACGTCAAGCCGGGCAACATCCTGGTCCGCACCGACGGGGTGGTGAAGCTCACCGACTTCGGGATCGCCAAGGCCGCCGACGCGGTGCCGGTCACCCGCTCCGGGATGGTCATGGGCACGGCCCACTACATCGCCCCCGAGCAGGCCAGCGGCGCGGAGGCGGGATCCGCGGGCGACGTCTACTCGCTCGGCATCGTCGGCTACGAGTGCCTCGCGGGCCACCGGCCGTTCCGCGCGGACAGCGCCGTGGCGGTGGCGATGATGCAGGTCCGCGAACCCCCTCCACCGCTGCCGAGCAGCGTCCCGGCCGGGGCTCGCGAGCTCATCGAGGCGGCGCTCGTCAAGGACCCCACCCAGCGCTACTCCACGGGCGGTGAGTTCGCGCTCGCCGTGGCGGCGGTGCGCCGGGGTGAGCCGCTGCCCGCGCCCGGCGCGGTCACCGGCACGATCGTGCCGCCACGTTCCCCCTCCACCCCCACCCGCCCACGTCCGGCGGTCGGTCCCGGCGCGCCGCCGTCGACGCCGCTCCCGGCCTCGGGGGCCTACTCCACGTCCTACTCCGCGCCTTATTCCCCGCCTGTCCCGCAGCGCCCGGCGCCGCCGGCATCCCGGCCCGTGGCCCAGCAGGCGCCGGCAGCGCGGCACGCCCAGCCGGTGGGCGAACGGGGGGGCCGATCCCGCTCCCAGGCGCCGCCGGCGCGGCGCGGCGCGCCCGCCCGACCGCACGGGCGAGCCTCCGCCGGCTCCTTCCGCCTGCAGCCCAAGTCGTCGGGGCGCACCCTGCTCCTCGTGCTGTTCGTGCTGCTGACGCTCGCCGCGGTCGCGGTCGGCGTGCTGTTGTTCCGGGGTGGCCTGCCACCCGCCGGTTCGCCGGTTCCGACCCCACAGGGAGCCGGAGCCGGTACGGTGGCTAGTCGGGAGGGCGTCCTGGCCGGATCGGCGGTACCCGGCGGGGCACTCGCCCTGGTGATCGTCACGGGGAGCGCCCGGTGAACCCGTCCAACCGACGGCCCGGCGCTGCGGTGGTCCCGGAACCACCCCGCTGGGCGACGCGGCCCGGCATGATGTCCGAATCCACCATGACTCCCAGGAACCGGCACCGATGACCACCCCCCGACTGTTGTCCGAGCGCTACGAACTGGGCGACGTGCTCGGTTACGGCGGCATGTCCGAGGTGCACCGGGGGCTCGACACCCGGCTGGGCCGCGATGTCGCCGTGAAGGTCCTACGGGCCGACCTGGCGCGCGATCCCCAGTTCCAGATGCGCTTCCGTCGCGAGGCGCAGAACGCCGCATCGCTCAACCACCCCGCCATCGTGTCGGTGTACGACACGGGCGAGGTGCAGAGCGAGTTCGGCCCCCTGCCCTACATCGTCATGGAGTACGTCGACGGGCAGACGCTGCGCGAGATCGTCAAGACCTCCGGTCCGATGACGCAGCAGCAGGTCATCGAGGTGATGGCCGATGTCTGCGCCGCCCTCGACTTCAGCCACCGGCACAACATCATCCACCGCGACGTCAAGCCCGCCAACATCATGATCAACACCGGCGGCGCCGTCAAGGTCATGGACTTCGGCATCGCCCGCGCGCTGGGCGAGGGCCAGAACGTCACCCAGACGGCCGCGGTGATCGGCACCGCCCAGTACCTGTCACCGGAGCAGGCGCGCGGTGAGGCCGTGGACGCCCGCTCCGACGTGTACGCGGCCGGCTGCGTGCTGTTCGAGCTGCTCACCGGCGAGCCCCCGTTCACCGGCGACACCCCGGTGGCCGTGGCCTACCAGCACGTACGGGAGGAGCCGCGGCGCCCGTCGGAGGTCAACCCGAGCATCCCGTCCTCGCTCGACGCGGTCGTGCTGAAGGCGCTGTCGAAGAACCCTCTGAACCGCTACCAGTCGTCCGCCGAGATGCGCTCCGACCTCGTGCGCGTGCGCAACGGGCAGAACCCGATGGCCCCGCTCGTGATGAGCGAGGACGAGCGCACCGCGATGCTCGCCCCGGCGTCCCACGAGGCACCCACGCGGCGCCTCAACGGCCGGCACAACATGCCGCCCGCCGACGACTACGACTACTACGACGAGGAGCCGCGGCGCAGCACCGGGAAGACGATCGGCATCGTCGCGGCGGTGCTGGTCGCGCTCGGGCTCGTCGGCTTCGTGGCCTTCCAACTGTTCAGCGCCCCGCCCGCCGCCAGGATCGTCGCGGTGCCCGCGGTCACCGGGCTCGCGCAGAACGATGCCCAGAACCAGATCATCGCTGCGGGCCTGCGGCTCGGGTCGGTCACACCCGAGGAATCCTCCCCCCAGGACCGCGGCAACGTGATCCGCACCGATCCCGGCGTCGGCTCCGAGGTCGAGGAGCGCAGCGCGGTCAACCTGGTGGTAGGCAGTGGTCCGGCGAGCGTCAACGTGCCCCGTCTGGAGGGTCTGACCGTCCAGGAGGCGCAAACCCTGCTCGAGGACGCGGGCCTGCAGATCGGCGCGCAGACCGAGCAGGAGACCCCCGACTCCACCAAGGTGGGCCAGATCATCGCCACCACCCCACGCGCAGGCGAGGCCGCCGAGGGCGGGTCCACGGTCGCGGTGATCGTCGGTTCCGAGCCGACCGGCGTCCAGATCCCGGACCTCGCCGGTCAGGACCTCGACGACGCCGAGAAGACGCTGCGCGACCTCGGTCTGAGCCCGCAGCGCCCGGATTCCGACAGCGGCAGCGGTAGCGACGACAACGAGCGGGTGTCGGGCACGAATCCCACCGCGGGTCAGCGGGTGCCGAAGGGGTCCTCGGTCACGCTGCTCACCGGCGACGGCGACGGCGACGAGGTCGAGATGCCCAACCTCGAGGACCAGCCCCAGGACCAGGCCGAGGACCGGCTCCGCGATCTCGGGTTCACGCGGATCCAGATCCGCACGGAGACCACCAGCAACGACGACCTCGACGGCCGCGTCATCGAGCAGTCGCCCCGAGCCGGCGAGAAGGTGCCCACCGACCAGCAGGTCACGCTGACCATCGGCGACGCACCAGGGGTGTTCGGTTAACGCGACGGCGCGGCCCGCCGCGTTCGGGGACACTGAGCCCATGCGCGTGCTCGTCATCGACAACTACGACAGCTTCGTCTACAACCTCGTGCAGTACCTCGCGCAGCTCGGCGCGCAGGTCGTGGTGCGCCGCAACGACGAGGTGGAGCTCGACGAGCTCGGCGACGTCGACGGTGTGCTCCTCAGCCCCGGGCCGGGTGTTCCGGAGCGGGCGGGAGTCAGCATCGAGGCGGTCCGGCGCAGCGCGGAGCGCAGCCTGCCGCTGCTCGGCGTGTGCCTCGGCCACCAGGCGATCGGGGTGGCGTGGGGCGGCGTGGTGGAACGCGCCCCGGAGCTGTTGCACGGCAAGACCTCGCTCGTGCACCACGAGGACGACGACCTGCTCGCCGGGCTGCCGAACCCGTTCGTCGCCACCCGCTACCACTCGCTCTCGATCCGTCCCGACACGCTGCCCTCGGCGCTCGAGGTCACGGGACGCACCGAGGGCGGCGTCATCATGGCGGTGCGCCACCGCGAGCTGCCCGTCACCGGGGTGCAGTTCCATCCCGAGTCGGTCCTCACCGAGGGTGGGCACCGGTTGCTCGCCAACTGGATGGCGAGCGCGGGGCACCCCGTGCCTGAGGCCACCGTGGCGGCTCTCACGGCCGAGACAGCGGCCGTCACCGCCCGCGCCTGAGCCGCGCTGCGCACGTAGCGGCGTCGGCAGCGGGCGGGCGCGCTACCGTGGGGGGCACGCACCCCGACGTCCGACGAGGTCAATACACATGCCGAAGTCCAAGGTCCGGAAGAAGGCGGTCTACACGCCGCCCGCCAACAAGCAGCGCCCCGGCACCACGCCGGTGAAGGTCGCAGGGCCCACGCACCCGGTCTACATCACGGTGATGCTGGGCCTGATGCTGGTGGGGCTGGCGTGGCTGGTCGTCAACTACCTGGCCGGCGACTCGATCGCGTTCATGGTCACTCTCGGTTCGTGGAACTTCGCCATCGGGTTCTCACTGATCGTGATTGGCCTTCTGATGACCATGCGGTGGCGGTGACCTGCGAAAAGACACCGATGTGAGTAGTCCCCAGTGTGGACAGTCACTGTGGACAAGTCACCGTGAGTGATCATGAGCCGTCGGCGGTGGCCGAGTGGAGCCCCGCAGCAGGCCTCGTCGTCCTCGGCTGGCTGATCGCCGTCGCGGCCACCGCGTGGTGCGTGGCGCTGTGGGCGAGCGGTGCCGACCCCGCGGGCCGCCTGCTCGCGGGCGTGGCGGCGGTGGGCGCCACGGTCGCCGCGCTCTTCGGCACCCGCGCCCGGCCTCGGCTGCGCGCCGACCCCGACGGGTTGACGGTCGGCGGGCTGCTCCGTTCGCGCCATCACCCGTGGCCGTTCGTGACGGAGATCCGGGTCCTGCGGGTTCGCAGGCTGGGACGGGAGACGTCCCTCCTCGAGGTCGACACGGAGGCGGCCGACGGCAGCGAGCGCCTGCTCGTGTTCGGGCGGCTGGATCTCGCGGCCGACCCCGAAGACGTGGCGCCCCTCCTGCGCGCCCTGCGCCCCTGAGAGCCGCCTCGTACCCGCACATCCCCCACATGTCGCAGCCGCGTACTGCGCGTGGCAGTTGCGCCCCCCGTTTGAGCGGTCGTGCCGGCGGCGCGTGCGCGCCTACCATCGAGGTCCGCGACGAAGGGAGTCTGGATGGCGAAGACGACATCTATGCGGGGTACGGACGGCTGCTCCACCGGATGCGGCTGCAACCCACCCGCCTGACCCATCCCGACGAGCCACGGCGGGGCAGCCCTGACGAGGGCGCCCCGCCGTCGAGGTGTCTGCGTCAGGGTGTGAGGGCGGTGACACCGATCACGAGCGCCACCACCGCGGTGAGCGCGACCAGCGCGACCACCTGCACGGGAACCCGGTTCCGGGCCGGCGCGTAGACGAGCGCAGCCGTGGCGGCAGCGCCGACCACGAGCCCGCCGAGGTGACCGATCAGCGAGATCCCGGGGATCGTCACGCTGATCACCACGTTCAGCACGATCACGCCGATGACCTGCCCCGCGGGCACGCGCAGGCGGCGCAGCACCACGGCGAGCCCGCCCATCAGGCCGAACACCGCACCTGACGCGCCGGCCACGGCCTGGTTCGGCTCGTAGAACAGCATGACGGCGGCGGCGCCGCCGAGCAGGGCGATGAGGTAGACGGCCAGGAAGCGCGTGCGCCCGAGCACGGTCTCGAGGTCCCGGCCCAGCACCCACAACGCCACCATGTTGAACAGCAGGTGGATCCCGCCGATGTGCAGGAAACCCGAGGTGAGGACGCGCCACCACTCGCCGGCCTGGACGAGACCCGGCACGAGCGCCCACTCGCCGAACAGCGGGGCCGCCGCGTTGCTCATCGGGTCGCCCGCCTGGACCACCGTCCAGACGTAGACCAGCACGTTGAGCGCGATCAGCGTGGGCACCACGATCACCCGGGCGCCGGGGGTGGCGCCTGCAACCGTGCCGGGCCGACGCGTCTCGCGCCTGCCCTCGTTCACGCAGTCGACGCATTGGTAACCGACCGAGGCCTCCCGAAGGCACTCCGGGCACGCCGGACGCCCGCAACGCGTGCAGGACAGGCCGGTGGCGCGGTCCGGATGCCGCACGCAGACGGCCGGTGGGCCGTAGGGCGCCCCACCGGGCTGGTGCGGCGGTGTCGGCGGGCCGGCGGGATGGGTCATCGGTCGGCGGGCGGACTCAGGCCGAGATCTCGACGTGCTCGATGACGACCTCGGAGAGCGGCCGGTCGTTGCGGTCGGTGGCGGTCTGCCCGATCGCGTCGACGACGGCGCGGGACTCCGCGTCGGCCACCTCACCGAAGATGGTGTGACGGCGGTTGAGGTGCGGGGTGGGGCCGAGGGTGATGAAGAACTGCGAACCGTTGGTGCCGGGGCCCGCGTTGGCCATCGCCAGCAGGTAGGGGCGGTCGAACCGCAGGTCGGGGTGGAACTCGTCGGCGAACTGGTAGCCGGGGCCACCGCGCCCGGTGCCCGTGGGGTCACCGCCCTGGATCATGAAGCCGGTGATCACGCGGTGGAAGACGGACCCGTCGTAGAACGGGCCGGAGTTGCCGCCGCCGGCGTTGGGCTCGCTGTAGGACTTCTCGCCGGTGGCCAGCCCGACGAAGTTCGCGACGGTCGTGGGGGCGTGGTCCGGGAACAGGACGATCCGGATGTCGCCCTGGTTGGTCCGGAGCGTCGCGGTGTTCTTGTCGTTGCCTGGTTCGGTCACGCCCCTATCGTGCCAGCCTCGTTCCAGCGCCGTCAGCGGCCACCGCGTCCGGCCTCCAACGCGTCGGCCAGGAACGACGTGATCATGCGCTCGTAGGCCGCCGGATCGGCGTTCCAGGACGCGGTGTGCTCGGCCTCCGGGACCTCGACGTAGCGCATCGGCCACCCCAGCGAGGGGGCAGCGGCGGCGAGGGCCCGGCTCGCCGTCACGGGGACGGCGGTGTCCCCCGTGCTGTGCACCACCAGCGTCGGCGGGCGGACCGCGGGTGGGTGACGGCGCAGGTCGAAGCGGTCGAAGTCGATTCCGATCCGCCTGCTGGTCACGGCGGTCGCCAGGGGCGAGAGCACCGTCGGCAGCCGCCGGTTGCGGGCCTGCAGACGCAAGGTGGCGCGCCAGTCCACGAGCGGGGCGTCCCAGACCACCGCCGCCACGCGCCCGGCCTCGGCCGAGCGGTCGAGGAAGGCCCCGGTGATCGCGCCGCCCATCGACCACCCGAACAGGACGATCCGCCGCGCGCCGCGGGCGACCGCGAAGCGGACGGCGGCCTCGACGTCCTCCCACTCGGTGTCACCGAGGTGGTAGTGGCCGTCCGGGCTCGCAGGTGCGCCCTCGTCGTTGCGGTAGGTCACCACCAGCTGCGGGTGGCGGCGCTCGTGCAGCGTCGGCAGGATCCGCAGCGCCTCGCGGCGGGAGCTGCCGCGACCGTGCACCATCACCACCCAGGTGTCGCCGTCGGCGGGCACCAGCCATGCGGGGCAGGGGCCGAGCGGCCCCGGCACGTCGACGTTCTCGAACGGGAGGTCGCGCGCGCCGGGATCCGGGTCGAAGGGGCCGGCGTCGAGCACCGCCGCGGCCCCCGGCACGGGAGCCTGCCCCCCGAGCAGCGGCCGCACCACCTGGTCGGGGCGTCGCCGTGCCACCGGACCCACCACGGCGAGCCCGCTCGCACGGTCGGTGGCCCAGCGCAGCCCCCAGGTGCCGGGCTGTGCGGTGAGGGCCGTGGCGGCGAGCGTGACCGAGCCGTCGGCGACGTCCAGGACCCGCTCGGGGTAGACGGGGCGGATCGACGTGTCGAGCAGGACCGACGAGTAGAACCAGGCGATCCCCGCCGCGCCGGCGCCGACGCCGACTCCCAGCCCGACCCCGAGCCCGGCTCCCACCCGCCGCAGAAGCGCCACACGACGATGATGCCCGCCCTGGCGGGGCCCGCGACCGCCGGCGCCCGCACCCTGCGGCACCCGTCCGGGTGGCAGGCCTGGGACCTGCGGCTTCCCCGGCCACCGCATCGGGTGAACCGCCTGGCGGAGCGGTGGGGACACCACATCCCGCGACAGCGGCCTTCGTTGTGCCCCCGAGACCAGCGTCACTTCCCGACGAGAGTCCGCACGAAGGGAACACATCGATGAGCAGCCTCGCTCGGCGCAGCCTGCGCGCCACTGCCGCCGTGGCCGGGATCGCCGCTGCCGGCTTCGGTGTCGCCGCTCCCGCGGTCGCCGCACCGGCCCCGCAGGACGGCCCGAGCACCGACGACACCGCTCCCCCCGCACCCGAGGCCGGTTCGTCGCCCAACGTGCTCGGCGAGCTGCCCAGCAGGGACGTGTCGCAGCTGCCCAAGCTGGCGAGCATCGAGGCCCCCAAGGTCTACACCGCAGGTGGGTCCGACGGGCTGCCGACGGACGAGGACATGCCGCTCCCGACCGCTACGGACCTGGTGAACCTCGGGGCCCAGGAGCAGCTCGAGGGCGCGAACGTGGAGTACCAGGCCGCCGCACCGCAGGACGGTGAGGACGCGGCTGGGGACCTCGGCGCCGACGCGATGGTCGCGGACCTGGCCTCGCGCGCGTTGAACTCGACCGAAGGCAACGACGTCCGCGCCTAGTGCCCCCGGCCGTTACCTCCCAGGTCATCGACCGCACGACCGTCGAGGGCGAGAGTCGATCCCGACAGCAGCCGGATCGACGCCAGGAGGCCCTCGATGACCGCCCTTCCCCTCGCCCGCCTCGCCGCAGTCCGTGACAACGGGCGGTTGCTGCGGATCGCACTCCGCCTCGACGCCGCCGCGTCCGGCGCCCTCGGGCTGCTCGCGGTCGGCGCAGCCGCGCCACTGAGCGGCCTCCTCGGCCCGGGCGAGGGCGTGCTGCGGGGCGTCGGCGCGTTCCTCGTCGTCTACGCGCTGGCCCTCGTGGCGGTCGCGGCCGGATCCGTGATCTCGCGACCCGCCGCGTGGACCGTCGTGATCGGCAACTCCGTCTGGGTGCTGGGCAGCATCGGCGCCGCCGTCGCCGGCCGCGCGGAGCTCACCACGCTCGGGATCGCGGTGGTGCTGGCACAGGCGGCCGCCGTGGCGATCTTCGCCGACCTGCAATGGCTGGGCCTGCGCCGGGCACGGTGAGCGGTAGCGTCCGGCGCTGCGCAGCAACGCCCGCGCGATCCGTTTCCACCGCGCTCGCGGCTGGCGACCGGACGGCGCCGAGAAGACCGAGCAGGGCCCCGGTGGTGCGGTCCTGGAGGAGGCCCACTACGTCAGGACGACGAGAACGTCCTGACGGGGTCCCAGGCGTGCGATGTTCCACGTGGAACACCCTCAGCCACGCGGGCTGATCTCCCCCATCTTCGACCAGCCCTCACCGGGGACGCCCTGCACGCTGATGATGTCCGGGGTGGTGGCGACGTAGTCCGGCGCCCAGCCGACGAAGGTCGTGAAGTGCGCGCCGGTGACGTGCGCCTCCGCCGCGCCGTCCTGGAACGCCTCCACCAGCACGAACTGGTGCGGGTCGGTGACGCTGCGGGACCACTCGAAGAAGATGTTGCCGGGCTCTGCACGGGTGGCCTCGGTGAACTCCGCGACCTTGTCGAGCCACTCGTCGCTGTGCTCGGGCCGGATCGTGAACTTGACGACGATGAAGATCATGGAAGCCTCCGGTCCGGGTCGATCAGTGCGCGGAGCGACCCTACCGGCACGGTCCGGCAGGATGGGGCCGTGCGACCTGGACGCGGCGAGGTGCTGCACTTCTCCGAGGATCCGTCGATCACCCGGTTCGTGCCGCACGTCGCGGCGAGCGCCCGGCAACCCGCCGCGTACGTCTGGGCCGTGGACGCCGAGCGGGCACCTTCCTACTGGTTCCCCCGCCAGTGCCCGCGGGTGCTCGCGTGGGCGCGGCCGGACTCCGATCCGCGGGACGTCGAGCGGGTCATCGGGCCCGGGGGCGGCGAGCGCGTCCACGCCGTCGAGCACCGGTGGCTCGAGCGGATGCGATGCGTCGAGCTCTACGCCTACCGGCTGCCGGCGCAGCACTTCGTCCCGTTCACCGAGCCCGAGCCCGCCGCGGCCGCCGGAGCGGGACCCGAGCCCAGCGCACACGTCAGCACGAGGACCGTCCGCCCGCTCGGCCCGCCCGAAAGGGTCGGTGACCTGTTCGACCTGCACGCGGCGACCGGGATCCAGCTCCGGGTCCTGCCCGAGCTCGCCGCGTTCTGGGCCGCGGTCAGCTCCAGCACGCTCGGGTTCAGCGGGATCCGGCTGCGCAACGCCGGCATCGCCCCCGTCGGGCACGCTCGAGGCCTGGGTGGCCACGAACGTTCACCGGGTCATTCAGCGGCCGGTCCACAGCCACGGGTGCGCGGACACCGGCTGCGCTGATCAGTAGCTCGGGGCGGGCGCTGCGACACTGGTGCACTAGTCGGAGTGATCACGGCCTGGTGATCGGTCCGAGCAGTGCGCCCCGAACCCAGCCGATGATCACCGGTAGGGGTGGGGAGGCGCCCGACGACCGTACGAACGCCGACAACGCGCCCGTGTCCGCAGCGAACGCCAGCAACGCCGGGGCCGCGTGAGCAAACCCGGCGAACGTGTGGTCAGCGCACCAGTGCTCCCCGCCGGGACCACTAGTAGCGCTTGCGCAGCACCATCAGCGAGCGGGCGGTGATGCGCAGCCGGCCGCCCGGCTTCGCGTCCCGCTCGCGGCGCCGGGCCCGCGCCAGGAGCGGGTCGGCGGTGTCGACGCAGATCTCCCACATCCGCCCGTACACCTCGGCGGGCAGGGTGAACCGCACCGGCTGGTGGTGCGCGTTGAACAGCAGCAGGAACGAGTCACCCACCACGCGGCGCCCGAGCTCGTCGCGTTCCGGGATGCCCTGGCCGTTGAGGTAGACGGCCAGGGACCGCGCGATGCCGGAGTTCCAGTCGTCGTCGGTCATGGGCTCCCCGTCGGGGCGCAGCCACGCGATGTCCTCGATGTTCGAGCCGCGGATGGTCCGTCCCTGGAAGAACCGGCGTCTGCGGAAGACGGGGTGCTCCCGGCGCAGTGCGGCGATCTGCGCCACGAAGTCGGTGAGCACCGAGCTCTCGCGCGCTGCCGCCCAGTCCACCCAGGCGATCTCGTTGTCCTGGCAGTAGACGTTGTTGTTGCCGAGCTGGGTGCGCCCCAGCTCGTCGCCGTGCGAGAGCATCGGAACGCCCTGGGAGAGCAGCAGGGTGGCGACGAGGTTGCGCTTCTGGCGCTCGCGCAGCGCGTGCACCCCACCGTCCTCGGTGGGCCCTTCGACGCCGTGGTTCCAGGACCGGTTGTGGCTCTCGCCGTCGCCGTTGCCCTCGCCGTTGGCCTCGTTGTGCTTCTCGTCGTAGGAGACGAGGTCGTTCAGCGTGAAGCCGTCGTGCGCCGTGACGAAGTTGATCGAGGCGATGGGCCTGCGGTTGTCCTTCTCGTAGAGGTCCGACGAGCCGGTGAAGCGGGACGCGAACTCCCCGAGGCTCGCGGGCTCACCGCGCCAGAAGTCGCGCACGGTGTCGCGGTACTTGCCGTTCCACTCGGTCCACAGCGAGGGGAAGCCGCCGACCTGGTAGCCGCCCTCGCCCACGTCCCACGGCTCGGCGATGAGCTTGACCTGGCTGACGACCGGGTCCTGGTTGACCAGGTCGAAGAAGGCCGCCAGCCGGTCGACGGCGTGGAACTCGCGCGCCAGCGCCGCGGCCAGGTCGAAGCGGAAGCCGTCGACGTGCATCTCGAGGACCCAGTAGCGCAGCGAGTCCATGATCAGCCGCAGCGACTCGTGCGCCCGCACGTTGAGGCTGTTCCCGGTGCCCGTGGTGTCGAAGTAGAACTCCGGCTGGTCGGGGACGAGCCGGTAGTAGTTGTGGTTGTCGATGCCGCGGAAGGACAGGGTCGGGCCGAGGTGGCTGCCCTCTGCGGTGTGATTGTAGACGACGTCGAGGATCACCTCGATCCCGGCGCGGTGGAGCAGCTTCACCATCGTCTTGAACTCCTGCACCTGTTCCCCGCGGGTGCCGAAGGACGCGTAGCCGTTGTGCGGGGCGAAGAAGCCGATGGTGTTGTAGCCCCAGTAGTTCGAGAGCCCGCGCTCCTGCAGCGCGTGGTCGTGCACGAACTGGTGCACCGGCATCAGCTCCACCGCGGTGACGCCGAGGGATCTGAGGTGCTCGATCATCACCGGGTGGGCCAGGCCCATGTAGGTGCCCCGCAGGTCGTCCGGCACGTCCGGGTGCGTCATCGTCATGCCCTTGACGTGCGCCTCGTAGATCACCGTCTCGTGGTACGGGATCCGCAGCACCCGGTCCCCGGTCCAGTCGAAGAACGGGTTCACGACCACCGACCGCGGCACGTGGGGCCCGGAGTCGGCGTCGTTGCGCGAGTGCGGCTCCCCGAACCGGTACCCGAACAGCGCCTCGTTCCAGGTGGGGCTGCCCTCGATCGCCTTCGCGTACGGGTCGAGCAGCAGCTTCGCGGGGTTGCACCGCAGGCCCGACGCGGGGTCGTAGGGCCCGTGCACGCGGAAGCCGTAGCGATGGCCCGGCGCGACCCGCGGCACGTAGCCGTGCCAGATCAGGGCCTCCCGTTCGGGCAGGTCGACGCGCGACTCGCGGCCGTTCTCGTCGAACAGACAGAGTTCCACCCGCTCGGCGACCTCGGAGAACAGTGCGAAGTTGGTGCCGCCGCCGTCGAAGTTGGCACCCAGCGGGTAGGGCGATCCGGGCCAGATCTGCAGTGCGTCCTCCTCGACGTCCGTGCGCGGGATCGGTTCCCGCATCCGAACTGCATACCCGACCGGGTGATCCCCGGCAGCGCTCGTCCCGACGGCTGATACCCGCGACGGGACGAACGCCGCCCACCTGCCACCTCACGGATGCCATCCGCCCGCGACTCGCGGACGGGGGACCGCGATCCGCGGGCGTGGTATACCAACGATGTGACGGATCCGGCGCCCGTGCTGCCCCCGCTGGGCCGCTCGACCACGCGCTCGGACCTGGTGGCCGTGTCGATCAAGTCCGCGATCCTGTCCGGGCGGCTGCAGCCCGACGAGGTGCTCGTGGAGCGCCGGCTGGCCGAACAGCTGGGAGTGTCCAAGACCCCGGTGCGCGAGGCGCTGATCGCGCTGACGTCCTCCGGGCTGCTCACGCCCACCCGCAACCGCGGCATCGCGGTGCGGCGGCTGCGGGCCGAGGACGTGCAGCGCGTCTACGAGATGCGGATGCTCGTGGAGCCGTGGGCGGCAGCGCAGGTCGCCGGCGGCGGCCGGTTCGAGGCCGCCGATGCCCGCCAGGCGCTCGAGGACGCCGCGCGGTGCCTCGAGGCCGACGACCACGGCGGGCTGAGCATGGCCAACCGCCGGTTCCACCGGTGCCTGTACTCCACCTGCTCCAACGACCTGGTGGTACACGCGCTCGACGACCTGCAGGACCTCACCGCGCTCGGCACCGTGAGCCTGCTGTGGGAGCAGTGGCCGACCTGGCGCGACGAGGCGCAGGAGCACCACGAGATCCTGGCCGCGGTCCAGGACGGCGACGCGGACGGGACGGAGGAGATGGTGCGCAACCACATCCAGCGTTCGATCACGCGGCTCGCCCGCCTGCGCGCGCAGGCCGCCACCGCGAGCTGATGGCCTGGCGGGGCCGTCAGTGGCGGCCGGCGCGGTACTCCGCCAGCGTCTGCTCGTCCGGGGGGTACGTCCCGCGCAGCGGCGCACCGGCCTCGATCTTCGCCAGCACGAACTCCTCCAGCCGCTCCTGCTCGACGGCCGCGGCGGCGACCTCGTCGGCCAGGTGGCGGGGCACGCAGACCACGCCGTCCTGGTCGCCGACCATGATGTCACCCGGGTAGACGGCGACCTCGGCGCAGCCGATCGGCACCTGCAGGTCGCAGGCGTGGTGCTGGGCCAGGTTCGTGGTGGCCGACGCCCCCGCCGCGAACGCCGGCAACGCGAGCTCGGCGAACCCCGCGCTGTCGCGCACCGAACCGTCGGTGACCAACCCGCCCACACCGCGCTGCCGCAACCGCGTGGCGAGGATGTGGCCGAGCGACGCGGCGCGCGTCCGGCCGCGGGCGTCGACGACGAGCACCGCGCCCGCCGGCACCGTCTCGATCGCACGTCGCTGCGGGTGGTCGTAGTCCTGGTAGACCGAGAGCGTGTCCACGTCCTCGCGGGCGGGGATGCAGCGCAGGGTGAAGGCCTCGCCCGCCATCCGCGTGCAGCCGGGGTTGAGCGCGGCGAGCCCGTGCAGGAACGTGTTGCGCAGCCCGCGCGCCATCAGCTGGGTGGTCACCGTCGCCGTGCTGACGGCGCGCAGCGCCTCCAGGGTGGCCGCGTCCACGGCTGCCTCGGTCGTCGTCATGGCACTCCTCATCCTCGAGTCGTTCTGGCCCGCCTACGTGGTATACCAATACACCAAGATGCCACTCGGCGACGATGACGAGGAGTGCACCATGAGTGATCGGCCAGAGCAGGCCGAACAGCTGGGAGCATCCGCACCGCCTGCGGAGAACTTCCTGGCGTACATCAAGGCCTTCGGGCCCGGGATCGTCGTGGCGTTGAGCTGGGTGGGCACCGGCGATCTGATCGACAACTCGGTGGCGGGCGGCAACTACGGCTACGCGCTGCTCTGGGTGCTGCCACTCTCGCTGATCTTCCGCTTCGTGTTCGTCAACGCGCTCGGCAAGTACCCGCTCTACAACGTGCAGCGGGACCCGAGCATCGTCCGGGGCATCGCCCGGACACACCCGGCCTTCGGGTGGCTGATGCTCGTCTCGTTCGTGATCTACACCCACATCCTGCTGGCGTTCACGCTCAGCGGGGTCGGCGTGGCACTGGAGGGCCTGTTCGGCGGGATCCCGTCGTTCTGGTGGTCGGTGATCGGCGCGGTGTCGGTCTTCGCCGTCACCCTCAAGGGCGCCTACCGCTTGATCGAGCGGATCTTCAAGGTCGTGCTGGCGGTCATGGTGCTGACGTTCGTGGTCGGCATCGTCCTGGTCGGGATCAACTGGGGCGAGCTCGTCAAGGGCTTCGCGTTCGAGCTGCCCCCGCAGCAGGGCCTGTTCGACTCCGGGCTCGTCGCGTCCAGCCTCGTGCTCGCCACGCTCGGCTCGATGGCCAACCTCTTCTACCCGGAGTTCCTCCGCGAGAAGGGGTGGGTCACCCCGGCCCACCGCAAGGTGCAGCAGTACGACCTGCTGTTCGGCACGGTCGTGGTGCTGTTCCTCGCGGTCGCGGTGTGGGCGATCGGCGCCGAGGTGCTGTTCGGCAAGCAGGGCGTGAGCGAGGCGAGTGACATCGCGGGCGCGCTGGGCACGGCGATCGGCCCGGTCGGGCCCTACATCTTCTACCTGGGGCTGCTCGGCGCCGCCTGGACCACCGTGGCCGGCTCGCTGTTCGCGCTCGGGAAGATGGTGGTCGAATCGCTGCACGTCGTGCGGCCGCGCCGGGGCGAGCGCTACGGGAGCGCCATCACCAAGGACCCGGTCTACCGGTGGATGATCCTCTGGGGCCTGGTCGCCGTGGTCTGGTCGTTGCCCCACGCGCCCGGGTTCGTGGCGCTGGTCGTGGTGTCCCACGTGCTCACGTCGCCGTTCCTGCTGCTGATCGTGCTCGCCCTCATCGTGATGCTCAACCGCACCGACATCATGGGCCGCTACACCAACAGCTGGAAGGAGAACATCGGACTCGGCCTGGTCGCCGTGTTCGTCGCGATCGCCGCCGTGCAGGGCATCGGCCAGGCGATCGGGGAGATCTTCTGATCCGAAGGAGAACGTTCTGATGCCGACCGTCGCCGCCGCAGTGGCGAACCTGCTCGCCGAGGCAGGCGCCCGGCGCTGCTACACCGTGCCCGGCGAGTCGTTCCTCGCCCTCATCGACGAGATCGCCCACCACCCGCAGATGCAGCTGGTGTCGGTGCGCCACGAGTCGGGTGCCGCCTTCATGGCCGACGCCGACGCGCGGCTCACCGGCGTACCCGCGGTGGCCATGGCCAGCCGGGGACCGGGCTCGTCGAACCTCGCGATCGGGGTGCACACCGCCCACCAGGACTCCACGCCGATGATCGTGCTGCTCGGCCAGGTCGACTCCGAGCTGCGCGGGCGCGAGGCGTTCCAGGAGGTCGACCTGACCGCCTTCTACGGCCCGATCACGAAGTGGGCGGTGACGGCGGAGCGGGCGCAGGACGTCCCCGGCCTCGTGGCGAAGGGCTGGGAGATCGCGACGACCGGACGGCCCGGCCCGGTGGCGATCGCGCTGCCCAGCGACGTCGTCGACGTCGAGCTGGGTGACGTCCCGATCGCCGCACCGGCCACCCCGGTGCCGGCCCCGCCGGACCCCGACGCCGTCGCGGACCTCGCCGAGCGACTGCTGCGCGCCCGCCGGCCGGTCGCCATCGCCGGGGAGGGCTCCCGCGCCGCCCGCGACGAACTGGTACGCGTGGCCGAGCGCTTCGGCATCGGGGTGTGCACATCCTTCCGCCGCCAGGACGCGTTCCCCGTCGAGCACCCGCAGTTCCTCGGCCACCTCGGCCTGACGGTGCCACCGGAGACCGCGGACGCGACGTCCGGCGCGGACCTGCTGCTCGTCGTCGGCACCCGGCTCGACGAGATCACCACCCAGCGCTACCGGTTGCCCGCGCCCGGCTGCGAGGTCGTGCACATCGGCCGGTACGGCGCCGGCGGCATCGACGCCGAGCCGGCGGACGTCCTCGCGGCACTGGCCGACCACCCCGGCGCAGCGCGTCCCGTGGACTGGAGCGCGGCGCACGCCGGCGTCGACGCCTGGTCCACCGCCGTTCCCACGGCCGCCGGCGCCGGGGTGCACCCCACCGACGTCATCACCGCACTGCACCGCGCCCTGCCCGCCGACGCGATCGTCACCAACGACGCGGGCAACTTCGCCGCGTTCCTGCACCGGTACTGGCGGTTCCCGCCGACCACCACCCAGCTGGCGCCGGTCAACGGGGCCATGGGCTACGCGGTGCCCGCCGCGGTCGCGGCGGCGCTGGCCGCCCCGGACCGCACCGCCGTGGCGGTGGTGGGCGACGGCGGCGTCCTCATGACCGGCCAGGAGATCGAGACGGCCGTGCGCCTCGGCGCCCCCGCCGTGGTCGTCGTCCTGCAGAACGGCATGTACGGGACGATCGCCATGCACCAGGCCCGTGACCTGGGCCGCACGTCCGGCGTCGACATCTCCGGCGTCGACCTCGTGCGCTGGGCGGAGGGCCTCGGAGCCGACGCTTACGGGGTCGGCGACGCGGCCGGGCTCGACGACGCGCTGCGCCGCGCGGTCGCCGGCCGCCGGCCCGCGGTGGTGGCCGTGCGCACCGATCCGGACGTCATCACCCCCGCCGCCACCCTCGGCGAGCTGCTCGGGTCGTCATGAGGCGCGCCCCCGAGGAGCTGCGCAGCCACCGGTGGTTCGGGGCGCGCGACCTGCGTTCCTTCGGGCACCGCTCGCGGGCGCAGCAGATGGGCTTCGACGCGCAGGACTACACCGGCCGTCCGGTGATCGGCGTCCTCAACACCTGGAGCGATCTCAACCCGTGCCACACGCACTTCCGCGACCGGGCCGAGGAGGTCAAGCGCGGGGTGTGGCAGGCGGGCGGGTTCCCGGTGGAGCTGCCGGCGATGTCGCTGTCGGAGCCGTTCCAGAAGCCGACCACCATGCTCTACCGCAACATGCTCGCGATGGAGGCCGAGGAACTGCTGCGCTCGCACCCGGTGGACGGCGCCGTGCTCATGGGCGGCTGCGACAAGACCACCCCGGGCCTGGTCATGGGCGCCACGAGCATGGGTCTGCCGTTCGTCTTCCTGCCTGCGGGTCCGATGCTGCCCGGCCGGTGGGGTTCCGAGGTGCTCGGCAGCGGCTCCGACACGTGGAAGTACTGGGACCGCAAGCGCACGGGCGCGATCAGCGAGGAGGACTGGAACGCGATCGAGGGCGGCATCGCCCGCTCCCCCGGCCACTGCATGACGATGGGCACGGCCAGCACCATGACGGCCGCCGCCGAGGCGCTGGGGCTCACCCTGCCCGGCGCGTCGTCGGTGCCCGCCGCGTTCTCCGGGCACGCGCGGATGGCGGTGGCCTCCGGGCGCCGGATCGTCGACATGGTCTGGGAGGACCTGCGGCCCGAGCAGGTGCTCACGTCCGCCGCCTTCACCAACGCCGTCACCACGGTCATGGCCCTGGGCGGCTCGACGAACGCGGTGGTGCACCTGGTGGCGATGGCCGGGCGTGCGGGCGTGGACCTGCCGCTCGACGCGTTCGACGCCGTCGCGCGGCGGACCCCCGTGCTGGCCAACATCCGCCCGTCGGGCGCGTACCTGATGGCCGACTTCCACGACGCAGGCGGGTTGCGCGCACTGCTGGCGCAGCTGTCGGACCTGCTGGAGCTCGACGCGCACACCGTCAACGGGGCCACGCTCGGCGAGAACATCGCGGGCGCCACCGTGCACGACGACGACATCATCCGGCCGCGGGATCGCGCGCTGTCGCCCGAGGGCGCCCTCGCCGTGCTGCGCGGCAGCCTCGCCCCGAACGGCTGCGTGATCAAGACGACGGCCGCGAGCCCGCACCTGCTGAAACACACCGGGCCCGCGCTCGTCTTCGACGACTACGACGACCTCGCCGCGCGCATCGACGCCGACGACCTCGACGTGGACGAGAACTCGGTGCTCGTCCTGCGCGGCGCCGGCCCGATCGGCGGGCCCGGCATGCCCGAGTGGGGACAGCTGCCCATCCCGAAGAAGCTGTTGCAGCGCGGTGTCACGGACATGGTGCGGATCTCCGACGCGCGCATGAGCGGCACGAGCTACGGCACCTGCGTGCTGCACGTCGCCCCGGAGTCGGCGGCGGGCGGCCCGCTGGCCCTGGTCCGCGACGGCGACCTCATCGAGCTGGACGTGCCCGAGCGCCGGCTGGACCTGCAGGTGCCCGCCGACGAGCTGGCCCGGCGCCGGGACGCGTGGCGGCCACCGGCCCCACCACCGGCCCGCGGCTACGGCGCCCTGTTCGCGAGGCACGTGACGCAGGCCGACAAGGGCTGCGACTTCGATTTCCTGGCGGGCGCAGGCGCCCCGGAGCCGGCGATCCACTGACACGCGCCTGCAAACTCTCGTCGACACCTAGCCGACGGAAGCGTCGTTCGTCGCAGGGCCGGCGTTGGCCATGAGCCAATTCTGCAGCGTCGTCGCCAGCGGGACCGGGGCGTCCAGGTGGATCAGGTGGCCTGCTCGCGGGACGCGGACCAGCTCGGCGCCGGGAATGCCCGCGACGATGCGCTCGCCGGTGGCCACGGGGATCCAGGTGTCCTCGACTCCCCACAGGACCCGCACGGGGATGTCGATCCTGCCCAGCAGCGCCTCGTTCTCCTCGAGGTAGCGCTCGTCGAACGCCGCGATCTGCCGGTAGAACGCCGGCTGCCCGTCCTCACCCAGCCAGGGGCCGACGAGCTCCGCGAGGTCCTCGGGGTGCAGGCCGCGATGGCCGGCGTTGCCGACATAGGCCCTGACCAGGGCCTCATGGATATAGGGCGGAACCTGCGCGAGGACGTCCGGGTGCTGCTGGACCAGCCGGAAGAACGGCGATCCCGCCGGCGGGATCGCCACGACGTCGGCCATCAGCAGCGATGCGTAGGGCACCTCGTGGACGAGGTGCGCGCGCAGCGAGACGGCCCCGCCGTAGTCGTGGGCGACGACGTGCGGCCGGTCGAGACCCCAGTGGTCGAGCAACGCCGCGAACGCCCGCGCCTGGACACCGAAGTCGACCGCGTGCTCGGCGTCCTTCGAGGACCGCCCGTAGCCGGGCATGTCCCACAGGTACACGGTGAAATCGCCGCTCAACGCCTCGGCGAAGGGCCGCCACAGCCACGACGACCAGGGAGTGCCGTGGCAGAAGACCACCGCAGGCCCCGTCCCGGCGCGTCCCCACGCGATGCGCCGCCCCTCCCACGTGAACGTCTCCGCAAGATCCATGGGCTCAGTGTGGCTCTCAGTACGGGTGAGGAGCGAGATCGCCTGGCCGAACGTCTGATCCCGTGCTCGCGGACGCCGCTTCGTTCGGCGCCGACACCGGCGGCGACCACCAACCCGATCCCGACGACGGCGCTCCGGCCCGGCACCTGGTGCAGCGCGACCAGCCCGATGACCAGCGCGATCGCCGGTTCGAGCGCCATCAGCGTGCCGAACGCCGCCGCGGTGAGCCTGCGCAGCGCCACCATCTCCAGGCTGAAGGGAACCACCGGTAGCAGCACGGCGAGCCCCAGCCCGATCAGCAGCAGCTGCGCGTCGAGAGCGCCGAGCACGGCCGGTGCGTCCGTCAGCGCGACGACGACGGTGGCGGTGAGGCCCGCCACGGGCATCGAGACGGCGAGGCCGCGCAGCCCGGTCGCCTCGTCGCCGACCTTCTGCGTCAGCACGATGTAGCCGGCCCAGCAGGCAGCCGCGGCCAGCGCGAACCCGACGCCCACCGGATCGGCCCCGCCGTGCCACGGCTCGGTGAGCAGCAGCACCCCGGCCGCCGCGACGAGCGCCCACAGGCGTGCCGGCCCACGGCCCCGCGCGACCGCGACGCCCAGCGGTCCGAGGAACTCCAATGCGCTCGCGGTCCCGAGGGGGATCCGCGCGACGGCGGCCATGAACAAGAACGTGAGGCCCGCCGTCACCACGCCGAGGAGTGCGCAGGTCAGCAGGCCTTGGCGGGTGAACTGGCGCAGCGGCGGGCGAACGAGGACCGCCAGCAGGAGCCCGGCCCACGCCAGCCGCAGCCAGGCGGTCCCCCCGGTGCCGAGCCGGTCGATCAGCCCGATCGACGCGGCGAGGCCGAGCTGGACGCACAGCATGGCGACCACGGCGAAAGCGGAGCCCAGCCGCGCGCCGGAACCCGGAGAGGTGCTCACGGCAACCAGTAGAGGTCATCCGATCGTTCGCGTCCACGTGACTTCCATGCACAGACTGTTCATGATTTGTGGATGGAAACGCGACGCCTGGAGCTCCTCGTCGCGCTGGCCCGGCTCGGCTCGATGCGCGAGGTGGCCGAGGAGATGGACGTCACGACGTCGACGGTGTCGCAGCAGATCGCCGCGCTCGCCCGGGAGACCGGGACCGTGCTGCTGGAGCCGGCGGGGCGTCGGGTGCGGCTCACGCCTGCCGGGCGGCGGTTGGCCGACCACGGCCTCACGATCCTGGCGGCGGTCGATGCGGCCCGGGCGGACCTGGACGCGGACGCCGAACCCGCGGGCACCGTGCGGGTCGCCGGGTTCGCGACGGCGATCCGACGCTCGCTGCTCCCCCTGCTGGCCTCGCTGGACGGCACCCGCGTCCGGATGCTGATCGCCGAGCACGAGCCCGCCGAAGCGCTGGACCTGCTCGCCGAGGACGCGGTCGACCTCGCCCTCGTGTACGACTACGCGCTCGCCCCGCGCACCGTCGACGACCGGTTCGAGGTCACCCCGCTGTGGACGGCCCGGTGGGGCCTCGGAAGACCGGCGGAGCCCGCGATGGAGGACCTCCCCGCCGTCTCGACCGTGGATCGCCACCGCGACCACGACTGGATCGTGAACTCGCGCAACGACGCGGACGAGCGGGTGGTCGCCGCGCTGGCCGCGTACGCCGGGTTCACCCCCCGGATCGTGCACCGCGCCGACAGCCTCGACCTGGTTCAGGACCTGGTCGCCGAAGGCCTCGGGGTGGGCCTGCTGCCCGAGGGGGTGTCGATGCGACCCGGTGTGCAACTGCTCGCCCTTCGCGAGCCCGACGTGCTGCTGCGGGCGTTCGCGGTGGTCGGGCGGGGCCGGGATGCGTGGGCGCCGCTGGCACTGATCATGGGCAGGCTCACCCACGCGGGGGTGCCGCCCGGTGATTCCGCCTGCCCAGGATGATCTGGACCTCGGCCGGCGTCGATCATCCGACGAGCGGCCCGCTGGAGGCACAGGAACGGATGCTCGACCCTGCCCGTCCGGGCACCAGTACGACGACGCCCGCTCCCCCGGTGCGAGCGGCGAGGCCCAGCGCGGCCGCAGGGTCGTCGAGACCCACCGTGGCAGGCTCGAGCGCGCCGAGGTCGACGGCACCGGCGGCCACCAGGCGCCACACGCGGAGCAGCGTCTCCCGCCGGAACATCCACGACCCGACCAGCCGCAGACGCCGGCGCATCACCGCGCCGTACGGGATCGGGAGGTCCCGGCGCACCCCGCCGACCAACACCATCGTCCCGCCGGACCGCAGCGCGTCGACACCCGCCAGCGTCGGATCGGCGCTGGGCACCGGTCCGAGCGCGTCGAGCACGACGTCGACCTCGCCGATGGCCGCCGCGGTCCCCGCGCGGTCGGTCAGCGGAACCGGCTGCACCCGGGGGTCGAGGGCGGCCAGCCGCTCCAGCACCGCCGGGTTGCGGCCGACCGCAGCGACCCGCGCCGCCCCGTGTGCCAGCGCCAGGTGCACACCCGCCGTCCCGAGCTGCCCGGTCGCGCCGAGCACGGCGACGTCGTGACCCGCCGCCAGACCCGCCCGGTCGAGTCCCTCGGCCGCGACCGCGAACCAGCCCACCAGGGCCTCGCCCGGCGCGCCGCACGCGCCGGGCAGCCGGACCAGCGCGGCGGCCGGGGCGAGCATCCGCTCGGCGAACGAGCCATCGCGCCACCGCTCCTGCATCACCGCGACCGTCGGAGTGCGCTCGCCCCGACCACCGATCCCGGTCCAGCCCACCAGGAACTCCTGCGGATCGACCACGTCGTCCGAGCCGAGCACGCCGATGTGCGCCACCACATCGCCGACCGCGAACCCGAACACGTCCTCGCCGACCGCCAGCACCCGCCCGATCCCGCCGACGCCGAGCACCAGCGGGGTCGGGACCCCGCCCCGCGGGCCCGCCTTCGTGACGGCATCGGTGTAGGAGGGCACGTGGACCGCGAGAACCTCGAGCAGCACCCCACCCGGGCGCAGCCGCGGCTCGTCGAGGTCCGCCACGCGGAGCGGAGCACCGGGTTCATCGAGCATCCATGCACGCATGACGACGAGCCTGCCCCGCGGCTTTCCTGGTATTGATACGCTCTTCATCCTGGTATCGGAGGTACCTGTGACCGCTTCCCCCGACGGTCGCGCGTCGCGGCGGTCCGTCTCCGAGCTCGGGAGCTTCCTGCGGCACAGGCGCGAACGTCGCTCCCCGGCTGACGTCGGCCTGCCCGGCGGAGGCCGACGGCGGACACCCGGACTCCGCCGGGAGGAGGTCGCGCTGGTGTCCGGGGTGAGCACCAGCTGGTACACCTTCCTCGAGCAAGGCCGGCCGGTCCGCCCGTCGGCGCAGGTGCTCGGTGCCGTCGCGGGCACGCTGGGGCTGACCGACGACGAGCGCGACCACTTGTTCCGTCTCGCCGGCCTCGCCCCGGAAGGTCCGGCCGCCGGTCCGGAGCGGATCGACCCGGGACTTGCGGACCTCGTCGACGCGGTCGATCCGCGCCCCGCCTACGTCACGGCGGCGAGCTTCGACATCCTCGCCATCAACGCTGCCGCGAGGTCGCTCTTCTGCGGTGCCGTACCGAATCTCGCGCTGTGGGTGTTCGGCGACCCGGCCGCGGAGGAGCTGCTGGTCGACCACGAAGAGGTGGCGCTCGGCCTGCTCGCGCGGCTGCGCTGGGCGAACGCCTGCCATCCGGACGACAGGCGGATCGCGGAGGTCGTGGCGCAGCTGCGGGAGACCTCCGCCGATGCCGCCCGGTGGTGGACGCGCCAGGACGTGCGCGACGTCCGATCGGGAATCAAGCGGGTCCGTCACCCGGAGCACGGCGTCCTCACGCTGACCCACACCGCCCTGCACCCGGCCGAGCGCCCCGACCTGACGCTGGTGGTCTACGGCCCATCAGATCTCGAGTAGCAGCGTCGTCGCCAGCGGGACCGGGCGCGTGCCCCGCGGGGAGCCCACCGGGCCGGCGCTGATCACGGCTGCGGAGCGCGGTCCGGCGCAGGCTTGGAGCGGAACGTGTCACGGTAGTTCCGCGGGCTGGTGCCGGTTTCGGTGAGGAAGTGCCGACGTAGGGACTGGGTCGAGCCGAAGCCCGCTGCGTGCGCCACCTGGGTCACGCTCAGATCCGAATCCTCCAGCAGCTCCCGCGCGCGCTCGACGCGGCGGCGCGCGATCCAGCCCGCCACGCTGTCACCCGTCTCCGCGCGGAATCGCCGTTCCAGTGTCCGCGGGCTGATGCTGGCCCGGGTCGCGATCTCCTTGAGGGTCATGGCCTCGGCGATGTTCCCGGCGACCCATTCCAGGACGGGCGACAGCGATCCCGACATCGGCCGGGGCAGGGCCTTGGCATATTGCGCCTGACCACCGCTCCGGTGTGGCGGACTGATGAGCAGCCGGGACACGTCGTTCGCGTACGCCTGGCCGTGGTCCTTCCGCAGGACGTGGAGACAGAGGTCCGCCGCGGCGAGCATGCCGCCGGAGGACAGGATCTGCCCGTCGTCCACGTACATCTCGTGCTCCATCAGATGCGCACGCGGGAACGCGGTGCGGAACTCGTCGGCGAGCGCCCAATGCGTGGTGACACGGCGGCCGTCGA
Source organism: Pseudonocardia sp. MH-G8 (assembly GCF_002262885.1). Taxonomy (GTDB): domain Bacteria; phylum Actinomycetota; class Actinomycetes; order Mycobacteriales; family Pseudonocardiaceae; genus Pseudonocardia. The sequence continues at coordinate 475,367 of NZ_NKYF01000003.1, forward strand.
CCACCCCGGCCTGGCCGAGGACGAACGCTCCGGCACACAGCGACACCAACCGCGCCCCCGCGGCGGCCGCCGCCGCTACCGCGGAGAGCACAGCGGGGTCCTGCGGCGCCGACGGTGCCTCGAGGCCGGGCACGACGACGATGTCGGCGCCGGCGATCGCCTCGACCGGCTGCAGGTCACCGATGGTGAAGCCGAGCGAGGTCGGCACCGACGCGGACCCGCAGAGCACGACGTCGTAGGGCGCCTCCGGCTCATCGCGGATCTTGGCGAACACCGACGGGCGACGACCGAACGCCTGCACCGCGATCGCGAGGTCGAGGACGAACGTCCCACCCAGAACGACGATCGCAACGCGATGACGCTCCACCTGTGCCTCCTTGGCCGGATCCGGTCGAAGTATGGCGTGCAGAGTGGTGCTGGTCACCCCGCGTCGGCCCGACACTCGTTCTCCCGAGTCGAGAGGGCGGTCATGACACCCGACACCATCGTTCTGGTCCACGGCTTCTGGGTCACCCCACGCAGCTGGGAGAACTGGACCAGCTACTACGAGGCGAAGGGATATCGGGTGCTCGCGCCCGGCTACCCGGGCTTCGAGGTCGAGGTGGAGGCGCTGCGCGCCGACCCACAGATCATCATCGATGTCACCGTTCCGGCGATCATCGAGAAGCTCGAAGCAGCGATCCGCGAGCTGGACACGGCCCCGATCATCATGGGCCACTCCGCGGGCGGGGCCTTCACCCAGATCCTGCTCGACCGCGGTCACGGCGCCGCCGGCGTCGCGCTCAACTCCGCACCCACCGAGGGTGTGCGGGTCGTGCCACTGTCCCAGGTGAAATCGACGTTCCCCGTGCTGAAGAGCCCGTCCAACCGGCACAAGGCCGTCGGCCTCGACTTCGAGGGCTGGCGGTACGCCTTCACGAACACGTTCAGCGAAGAGGAAGCCCGGGCGCTCTACGAGCGCTATCACATCCCCGCGAACGGCGGGATCCTCTGGGGCGGTGTCCTGGCGAACTTCCAGCCCGGACACCAGGACACCTGGGTCGACTACCACAACGACGACCGGGCACCGCTGCTGTTCGTCTCGGGCTCGGAGGACCACATCATGCCGCCGAGCATCCAGCGGTCCAACGCCAGGCACTACAAGTCGAACACCGTCACCGAGCACAAGCAGTACGAGGGGTACGCGCACCTGCTCCCGGCGCAGAAGGGCTGGGAGCGGATCGCAGACGACGTTCTGGAGTGGGCCGTGGAGCACGCCCGCTGATCCACGGACCTGCTCGCGTTCCTCGACGCGGCCGGACCTGGGGTCGGTGTGCCGTAGCGATCACTCCGCGATCCCCTGCGACTTGAGAAACGGACACGTGTCCACTAGGTTCGACGACTAACCGGACACTTGTCCGTCTAGTCGAAGGATCTTCATGCCCCTCCACGGCAAGGTCATCGCCATCACCGGCGCCAGCAGCGGGATCGGTGAAGCAACCGCTCGCCACCTCGCATCACTCGGTGCGACCGTCGTCCTCGGCGCCCGCCGCACCGACCGACTGGACCGGCTGGTCTCCGAGATCGAGGCCGCCGGCGGAAAGGCGGCCGCCACGCGCGTGGACGTCACCCGTCCCGACGACCTCCATTCTCTCGTCGCCCTCGCCGTCGAGCGCTTCGACCGCCTGGACGTCCTGGTCGGCAACGCCGGGGTCACCAAGATCAGCACCGTTGCGGACCTGGATATCGAGGGCTGGTCGGCGATGGTCGACGTGAACGTCAAGGGCATCCTGCACGGGATCGCCGCAGCCCTGCCGGTGTTCCGCGGTCAGGGCAGTGGCCACCTCGTCACCGTCGTCTCGACCTCCGGCCTGAAGATCGTCCCCACTCAGGCGGTGTACGCCGGGACGAAGAACGCGGTGCGCACCCTCCTGGAAGGGCTGCGGCAGGAGAGCACCGACGGCGTCCTGCGGACGACGTCGATCTCCCCTGGCTACGTCCGCACCGAGCTGATCGACACCGCCGTCGACGATCCGGCCGTGCGCGAGCAGATGAGGGGGAACATGGCTGAGCTCGGCATCGACGCCGCAGCGGTGGCCCGGGCGATCGCATTCGTGATCGACCAGCCCGACGACGTCGAGATCGGGGACCTGACCATCCGACCCACCCGCCAGGGCTGAGCCTGCGGGGGGCACGAAACCCTGTCCCACGCCTCAGCCCGCGTCGACGGTGAGGCTCGACAGCGAGGGCTGATGCAGCCGGAAGGCCGGCACGTGGTGGGTGCGCGCCTCGCTGCGGTAGCGACCCGGCGTCCGCCCGTGGGCACGGGTGAATGCGCGGGAGAACGCCGGCACCGATCCGTACCCGACGGCAGCGGTGATCACCTCGAGGGAGTCGTGCGTGTCGCGCAGGCGGACCGCGGCCAGATCCATCCGCCAGTTCGCCAGGTATGCCGCCGGTGTCGCGCCGGTCGCCGCCGGGAACCGGCGCGCGAGGGTCGCCCGCGAGACCGAGGTGGCCGCCGCCAGCGTCGCCGTCGTCCACGGCGTGGCCGGATCCTCGTGCAGGCGTTCCAGCGCCTTGCCGACCACGGGGTCGTAGAGCGCGCCCAGCCACGTGCCGAGGCACGCCGGGGGATTCTCGGCGAGCCAGGCCCGCAGCATCTGCACCAGCACCACGTCGACCAGGCTCTTGAGGACCGCCCGGGTGGCGATCTGCGGGTGGGCCAGCTCCCGAGCGAGCATGCGTACGGTGTCGTCCAGGCCGGTCGTGCCGGTCGCCGACCGCACATGGACGATGCCGGGCAGGACCGCCAGCACCTGCGTGAGCGCGGCCGGATCGCAGTCGTAGTGGATGGTCACGATCCGGGTGGTGACCGGCGACGACCCGAGCCGGATCAGATCGCCGGCACCGCGCCCGCGAGCCGTGGCGTGCTCGCACCTGCGGCGACCGGTCCCGTCCGGATCTCCCGGCTCGTCGCCGAGACCGTGCAGGGTGCCTGCCGGGAGCAGCACGACGTCGCCGGTCGCCAGCTCCACCGGCTCCCTCCCCGGCACCGTGAGCCAGGCCCGGCCCGCGGTCACGGCGTGCAGGGCCGCCCCCGGGTAGTCGTCCAGGACGACCGCCCAGCGGCCGCCGGCCTCGATGCGGGTGCTCAGCGCCCCCTTGACGCCGGAGACGTCCAACACGTCGCTGAATGGATCCACCCCGCTACGCTAGCCATGCCCGTCAGCCTGAGGCAACCGATCAATATTCTGCGGCCCATGGGCATGGTCTGACTCAACTCCCGATACATACAGTCCCCGTCATGGACTACCACGACTGGACCGGCCTCACCGTCGCCATCGCCGACGGGGTCGCGACCGTGACCCTCGACCACCCGCCCCTCAACCTCATGGACGCCGTCCTGCTGCCCTCGCTGCGCGGGTTCGTGCGGCAGGTACGCGACGACGCGGACGTGCGCGTCATCGTGTTCCAGAGCGCCGACGACGAGTTCTTCAGCGCACACGGCGACATGGGCTACCTCACCGACCCGGACGCCCTGCCCACCGCCACCCGCGCCGCGATCGCCGCCGCGCCGGACACGCCGGTCCCGGACGGTTTGAACATCATCCAGGCGTTGGGAGTGGAGGTGCGCGCTCTCCCGCAGATCACCATCGGCAAGATCGCCGGCTTCGCGCGCGGCGCCGGCAACGAGTTCCTCATGTCCCTCGACATGCGGTTCGCGGCGATCGGCCGCTCGGGTCAGGCCCAGCCCGAGTCGCTGCTGGGCATCCTCCCCGGCGGCGGCGGCACGCTGAACATGACCCGCCTGGTCGGGCGGGCCCGGGCCCTGGAACTGATCGTCGGCGGGCAGCTCGTGGACGCCGAGGCGGCCGAGCGGTACGGCCTGGTGAACCGCGCCCTTCCCGCCGCCGAGCTGGACGCGTTCGTCGACACCCTGGCGCGCCGGATGGCACGGGTGGGCCCGCCGGTCGTCGCCGCGATCAAGACCACCGTCGACGCGGTGGCGCCGACCGTTCCGCACGAGGCGTACGAGGTGGAGAACACCTCGCTGTACGCGCTCTTCGGCGACGACGTCGTCACCACCGCACACCGGCAGGTCGCCGCGGGCGTGCAGACCCGCGACGGCGAGCGGGACCTCGAAGGACTCCTCGACCGCATCGCCTAGGTGCCCCGCAGACGCGCCTGGTGGGAGGAGCGTGCATCAGACGCCCTTCAGGACACGATCAAGTGCTGGTACCGAGGCGGCGCACTCACGGGACGAGCGCTGAGCCCGCTCTGCGGCGCGCCGAACCGGTGCAGGCGCGATCTATGATCTTCGCGTGGCTACCCGTGCACGGCTCCCCCGATCGCGCCGGCTCGGGAGGGTCGCCCGCGGATGCTGACAACAGGCATGGATGTGACGTCACGTGGTCGGTAGCGGCGCTCCTCGGCCGAGCGGGCGGGAACTGCTGGTCAACGCCGGGTTGGCGTTCGCCCAGGTGTGGGCGGCCGCCCCGGCCTCCCTGCTCGCCTACCTGGTGGCGACCGCGATATCGGCCGGAGCTCCGGTCCTGGTCGCCTGGTTGACCAAGAACATCCTCGACGGCGTGGCGGCCGGGGTCGCTTTCGGCGATCTCGTGTCAGGTGCGGTCACCTTGGCGGTCGCAGGTGCCGCGGTGGCGGTGGTCCCGCAGGTGAGCCGGTACCTGACCGGCCAGATCGAGCGAGCGTCCTCCCTGTACTCGACGGAGCGGTTGTACCGGGCGGTCGGGCGGTTCATCGGGCTCGGCCGATTCGAGGACCCGGAGTCGCTCGACCGGCTGCGGCTGGCCGACAACAGCACCCGGGCCCCGGCCATGGCCGTGAACTCCGGGTTGCTGGTGGTCGGTGGCGCGCTGACCGTCACCGGGTTCGTCGTGACGCTCGTCGTGGTCAGTCCGGTGATGACGGCCATCGTCCTCGCCTCGTCGATCCCGGTCCTGATCGCGGAGCTGGCGCTGTCCCGCAGGCGCGGGGCGATGGAGTGGCAGATCGGCCCGGCCGAGCGCAGGGAGTTCTTCTACAGCAGCCTCCTGACCGAGGTGAACGCGGCCAAGGAGGTCCGGCTGTACGGGTTGTCGGACTTCCTGCGTGGGCGGATGCTGACCGAACGCCACGTCTCGGACTCGGCGCGGCGCGCGATGGACCTGCGGGAGACGTGGACCCAAGGCGGGTTGTCGTTGCTGGGCGCCGCGGTGGTCGGCGGCGGGTTGATCTGGGCGATCCGCGCCGCCGCGCAGGGCGAGATCTCCGTGGGCGACGTATCCCTGTTCATCGGCGGTGTCATGGGAGTGCAAAGTGCGGTCGGCGGGCTGATCTCGGGTTTCGCGGAAGCGCACAACCAGTTGCTGATGTTCGACCACTACCGGCGGATCGTCGATTCCGAACCCGACCTTCCGGTGCCGGCACGGCCGCGACCCACCCCGACAATGCGGCAGGGTATCGAGCTGCGGGATGTGTGGTTCCGCTACAGCGACAACCACCCGTGGGCGCTACGCGGGATCTCCGTGCACATCCCGCACGGCCGAGCCGTCGGACTCGTCGGCCGTAACGGCGCGGGCAAGTCCACGCTGGTCAAACTGCTCTGCCGGTTCTACGACCCGACGCAGGGGGCCATCTACTGGGATGGCATCGACCTGCGAGAGTTCGACCCGGACACGTTGCGGCGCAAGCTCGCGGGCGTGTTCCAGGACTACATGGAATACGACCTGACAGCTTCCGAGAACATCGGGATCGGCGACCTGGACGGGCTCGAGGACGGCAACCGGATCGTCACCGCGGCTCGCCGTGCCGGAATCCATGACAAGCTGATCACACTGCCACACGGCTACCGCACCCTGCTCTCCCGGCTGTTCATGAGCGAGGCCGACAAAGACGACGCGGAGACCGGCGTCGTCGTCTCCGGCGGCCAGTGGCAACGCCTCGCCCTCGCCCGCGCCCTCTTCCGCGATCGGCCGGACCTCATGATCCTCGACGAGCCCACCTCCGGGCTCGACGCCGAGGCCGAGACCCGGATTCACGAACAGATCCGCCGACATCGCGCAGGACGCACGAGCCTGCTGATCTCGCACCGGATGAGCAGTATCCGCGACGCGGACCACATCGTCGTCCTCGACGAGGGCGCGCTGGCCGAGCAGGGACAACACGACGAGCTGATGGCGCGCGGAGGGATCTACGCCGGACTGTTCCGGATGCAGGCCGCGGGCTACAACGACGCCGATGCCGATGCCGATGCGGCGACGGAACAGATCCAGGCAATCCAGCCGCAGGACGGTGCCCATCCGGGTCTTCCCGCGAGGCCATAGCCCGGGAACAGAACCGGCGGTAGTCGAATCCGCTGATCAGCGGATTCGACTACCGCCGGACGACGCCACGCGGCGACTGCCTGCTAGCAGTTCGGCCCGCAGCCGATGCCCTTGCGGCAGAAGGTGGGACGCCCGCAGCCGTAGTAGCAGGTCCGGATAGCGCAGCCAGTGCTGTAGCGGTGGCACCAGCTTTCTTCCTTGCACGCGGCCGCCGGAACTTCCGGCGCGATCCTCGCGAGCACTCGATCGGCAATTCGATGCATCATACCCACCCGATGTCACATCCTCTCAGAATGAATGGTCCACAGCACCCTAGCGATCATGGATAGCGGGTCGCAAGTCGTACGCCGCGCGACCGACATCTGATCGGATCGACAGCGGGTTACTTTGCAACCAACTCTTTGGCCTCCGCGGTCGAAAGGACCGCCGACATCACCATGTCGCCCTCGACGACGAAGAACGAAGGGAAGGTGTCGACCTCGAATCCGGACCCGATCGAACCGCCGGAATCCGGCTCCCGCACCACGGGCACCGACTCCAGCACGCTCAGCAACTCGTCACCGCCCTCGCCCGACACCACAGCGAACCCCGACGTCCCGGACGCCACCGCGGCCGCGAACTCCGGCGCCTGCTCCAGGCACCCCGGGCAGGTGGTCGAGAAGAACCCGATCACCCCGGGCTTGTCACCGAGGAACCCCGCATCCACCGTCCGGCCATCCACCGTCTCCGCGGTGAACGAGGGCACCCTCGAACCGGCGGCCAACCCGCCCGGCGCAGCGTAGGCCGGCCCGAGGGCGGCGAACTTCCGCTCGTGCGCGGCGAGCCGCCGCACCATCGCACCCGTCAACAGCAGGTTGGCGACCACCAGGAGCCCCAGCACCACCAGGGCGACCACGACCAGTTCCACGGGAACACTCCTCCAACGAGTCAAGGGCAGCGGCAACGGCCGCGCGGTACTCAGCCGGCCTGGGGAGCGACGACCTCGACCAGATCGTCGAAGTTGGCGACGGCGGCGAGCAGTGCAGCGGCGAGCACACCTGTGATCACGAACGATCCGATCGAGGGTGCCACCGCCTGGTAGGTGTCCGCGAGGACGGCACCAGCGGTCGCGATCACCGCGAGCACGATGTTGCGCGCGACGTGCGCGCCCCGCAACGGCGCCCCGACCGCACCGAAGCAGCGGCAGCGTGGGCGTCGGCCACGCCGCAGGGTCAGCCCGATGACAGCCGCGAATCCGAGCAGCAGCACCGCACCCAGCGCCAGACCCACCACCGCGGTGGCAGGCAGCAGCGCGAGCGGGACGACGGCCACCTCGGCGGCGGTCACCACCGCCGCGACCGGAACACGCACCCGCGCCGGCACGTGGAAGTCGGCCAATGACCGCGCGAACTCCGACTGCTCCCGCACCTTGCCGTACGCCGACAACGCGAACACACCAGCCGTGACGAACTGGCCCGTCAGCAGCAGGTAGATCACGTGTCGTCGCTCCGGATGGCCTCAGGCCCCGCAGCGCGAGACGGCTATCAACGGGTCAGCACCGTAGCCAATGGTGATCGGCGGTCACAAGATCGCCAGCTATGACGAAGCTCTCACAGGTGGGCCTGTTGCCGAACCGGTCACGGCCCGCGCCGCGGACGCTGCGTCGATCACGGCCCACGGTGGTCGGTCGATCGCCGACCACGACCGTCCGCCCATGGTCGACGCTGCTGGTCGGGACGCGGCGCGCGGTGATCGATCCGATCAGCACCTGGGTGCGGGTGCTGCGACGGTGGCGTACTCGTCGGAGCGATCATCACGGCCAGGTGATCGATCCGATCAGTACCTGGCGGCGGTCGCTGCGACGTGGCGTACTCGTCGGAGCGATCAGGGCCGGTGATCGGTCCGATCAGTACCTGAGGGCGGGCGCGGCGACGGTGGTGTACTTGTCGGGGTGATCAGGGCCGGTGATCGGTCCGAGAAGTGCGCGGGTGCTGTCGCGGCGACGTCAGGTGCTTCTCGCAGCGATCACCATCGGGCATCCGACGCCCGAGCCGGCCGCACGCTCGATCTGTCGCCCTCGCACCATTCCGCTGATCATGGCCACCTCGCGTTCCGGAACGTGCCCGTTGCATGATCAATGAGACGTGAGCGGGGTCTGCTGGAGATCCAACTCCGCTGAGGTCGCGCTCGTGGCGCATCCTGCGGACGTGGCCGTCCAGGTTCCGTGCCCGTTGCATGACCACGTAGACGTGAGGGGGTTGGAGGAAGATCCAACCCCGCTCACCTCTACGTCGTCGTGGAATCTCCAGTGGGCGCGCCGTTCCCGGCTCGCGACCACTGCCCCACACCCCGGCCCTGGTCTTCCGCGTAGTCGGCCGGGTTCCCCTGCTCCTGCCTGTCGGCGGGGTGGCCGGGTTGGCAGAACTGCCGAATATCCGGGCTGGGTGGGCGGCCGTCCCCGGCGCGGGCCCAGGCCTGTTGGGGACGAGCCCGCCGCTGCTGGGTGCTCGCGCGCCTTGCGGTGGTCCCGATCCACCGCCTCACGATGATCATCGGTGCCGGTTCGAGGCATGGCCACCCCCATGATCGGCGGGATCGGACATGGGCTGCAGGGGGAGCTTGTTGCCGGATGGGTCAGGCCCGCAGCGCGGGCGCTGCTCGATCACGGGCAGATGGTGGTTGGTCGATCTTCGGCCACGACCGTCCGCCCGTGTTCGACGCTGCCGGTCGGGCGCGGTGCGCGGTGATCGGTCTGATCAGCACCTGGTTGCGGGTGCTGCGACGGTGGCGTACTTGTCGGGGTGATCAGGGCCGGGTGATCGATCCGAGCAGTACCTGGGTGCGGGCCCGGCGACGGTGGCGTACTTGTCGGAGCGATCAGGGCCGGGTGATCGGTCCGAGCAGTGCGTGGGTGCTGCCGCGGCGACGTCAGGTACTTCTCGCAGCGATCAGGGCCGGGTGATCGGTCCGAGCAGTGCGTGGGTGCTGCCGCGGCGACGTCAGGTACTTCTCGTAGCGATCACCATCGCGCGGCCGCAGGCCCCGATCCGGCAACACGCTCAGGTGGCGCTGCCACCGCGCCACGAGCGGTGTCCACGGTCGTCGCACCGAACAGCCGCGGCCAGAGATCCCTGGACGGGTTAAGATCCGCTCATGCTGGCCGATCCGCAGTCCGCGCGGACACGGTTGGTCGGGCGCCTCCTGCGGATCATCCGGGTGCAGGGCGACAGCATGGTCCCCGCGCTGCACGACGGCGATCGCCTGCTCGCGGTCCGTCCGGGCCCGTGGCGGCCGCTGCGACCGGGTGTGATCGTCGTCGGGCGGGTACCGGCGGTCGCGGGCGGCGACGGATCGGCGCTGTTCATCAAGCGGGTGCTGGCACTACCCGGCGAGATCGCCCGGGTCCCGCTGGACCGGCTGAGCGCCGTCCAGCGCTCGAACGACTACCGGTTCGGCGCGACGATCGACGGCCCGGACGCGACGTGGCCGGTCCCGGCCGGGCACGTGTTCGTCAAGGGCGACGCCCGCGACAGCGCCGACTCCGTCAGCTGGGGCGCGATCCCGCGCGGCGACCTCGTCGGCGTGGTCGTGGCGCGGTTGCCCTCCTCCTGAGCGTTGCCGATCCCAGGAAAGGACGCCCCGATCGCCGGCGCGGGGCGGCAACGGCACCAGGGCCGCGAGATCACTCGGCTGTGGTGGAGACGAGGGGAATCGAACCCCTAACCCCCGCCTTGCAAAGGCGGTGCTCTGCCAATTGAGCTACGTCCCCATGCTGAGCGGGGACGTTACCCGCTCAGCGCGGGCGCTGCGGCCCGGTTCAGCTGTTGGTGGCCTCGTGCCACAGGTCGGTCTCGCGCGAGGCACGCACCTTGGAGAAGATGAAGGCGCCAGCAGCGAGGGCAACGGCAACGGCCAGAAGCTTCTTCACGTCAGATCACGTCCTGCCTGTCCCGGAGGGATGGAGTGCAGCTCGGAGAGTGGGCCCAGCTGGATTTGAACCAGCGACCTCGTCGTTATCAGCGACGCGCTCTAACCAACTGAGCTATGGGCCCCTGCGGCGGAGACGAGGCTACCCCAGCGCCTCCGACCGCTTCCAACCGGATCCCCCCTCGCGTCAGTCCCGCTCGGAGAGGGTGACTTCGATGCCGCCGACGAGGTCGGCCGACACGTTGTAGACGAACGCGCCCACCGTGACGGCCACCGCGAACAGCAGACTGTTGATCGCCCCGATCACCGCGGCGAAGCCGAACACCCGCCCGGCGCTGATCAGCGGGCTGCCGGTGGGGGTGTCGCCGGAGACCAGGTCGGCGTAGGTGCCGTTGAGCCGATCCCACACACCCATGCCGTCGAGGGCGCCGTAGAGCACCCCGACCGCCACCAGCCAGATGAAGAACAGCACGACGGCCAGCACGAGCCCCAGCTTCAGCGCCGACCACGGGTCGAACCGCTTGAGCTGCAACGTGGCCTGCCGCGGCGGGCGGTTGCGCACCGACCGCACGGACGACCAGCTCCCGCCCTCGGCCGACGTGCCGCCCTCCGCGCGGGTGTTGTCGTCCTGATGGGACGGCGGTTCGAGGAAGGCGGTCGGGCCCTCGTCGAGCAGTCCGCCCCCGCTCGGTGGCGGTTCCGCAGCGACCTGCTGCGTCGGCTGCTCCGTGGTGTCGCGTCCCGCCATCCGGTGCCACGGCGGCGGTGCCGCCGCCTCCGGCCCCGGCCCGGGAACCGGCCCCGGGGCCGGTTCCGGCTCGGGCGCGCGCGGCCCCGGTGAGGGACGGGCTCCCGCGGCCTCCGGTGCTGCCGCGGCTGCCTCCGTCGGAGGCAGCCGCAACTGCGTGGTGGGCGCATCCGACCCGGTCGGGTCGGCCACCGTGGCGGCCGCCGGATCGCCCGCGGGGATCCCGGTGGAGGCCGCCGTGGGCCCGCCGGTGTGACCGGCCCCCGGATCCGCCGCCTGGTCGGCCGCCGGTGCGGCGCCGCCGTCGGTCTGCGCCGACCCGTTGGTCACCGCGGCCCCGTGGGGATCCGCGGACGTGCCCTGCGCGCCGGCGGCCTGCTGCGGGATCGCGGCCTGCTCACCGGTGGCCACGCGCCCGCGGCCGTCCGGCTCGTCGGGTGTGCTCGTCGTGTCGTTCACGAGGTGAACGTCTCCTCGGGGGCCTCGTGGGGTGGGAGGGCTCGCGCGATCAGCTCAGCTCCGGGTCGTCCGCGTCGTCGTCCTCCGCGTTGCGGGCGACCGCGAGCAGCGTGGCTCCGTCACCGAGGTTCATCAGGCGAACCCCCTTCGTCTGCCGGCCGGCCTTGCGGACCTCGCGGGCCGATGTGCGGATCACCCCGCCGCTCGAGGTGATCGCGTACAGCTCGTCGTCCATCCCGACGATGAGCGCGCCGACCAGAGTGCCACGACGACGGTCGTACTGGAGGGTCAGAACACCCTTTCCGCCACGACCCTGTACCGGATAGTCCTCGATCGGGGTGCGCTTGGCGTATCCACCGGCCGTTGCGACCAGAACGAACGTGTCGGAACGCACCACGGCGAGGGCCAGCAGCCGGTCGCCCGAGTTGAACCGCATCCCCAGGACGCCCGAGGTGGCGCGGCCCATCGGCCGCAACGCCGCGTCGCTCGCGGCGAACCGGATGGACTGCCCCTCCGCCGACACCAGCAGCAGGTCGTCGTCGGCGGAGCAGAGCACCGCGCCGACGAGCTCGTCGTCCTCGCGCAGGTTGATGCCGATCAGGCCGCCCGAGCGGTTGGAGTCGAAGTCGGTGAGCCGCGACTTCTTCACCAGACCGGTTCTCGTCGCGAGGACGAGATACGGCGCGGCCTGGTAGTCCTTGATCTGCATGACCTGGGCGATCTGCTCGTCCGGCTGGAACGCCAGCAGGTTCGCCACGTGCTGCCCGCGAGCGCTGCGGTTGGCCTCGGGCAGCTCGTAGGCCTTGAGCCGGTAGACCCGGCCCTTGTTCGTGAAGAACAACATCCAGTCGTGCGTGGAGCACACGAAGAAGTGGGCGACGATGTCGTCCTGCTTCAGCTGCGCGCCCTGCACGCCCTTCCCGCCGCGCTTCTGCGCCCGGTACAGGTCGGTCTTCGTGCGCTTCGCGTAGCCGGTCTGGGTGATCGTCACGACGACGTCCTCGACGGCGATCAGATCCTCGTTCGTGACGTCGCCCTCGTCGGCCACGATGACGGTGCGCCGCTCGTCGCCGTGCTTCTCGACGATCTCGGTGAGCTCGTCGCGCACGATGGTGCGCTGCCGCTCCGGCCGGGCGAGGATGTCCTCGAGGTCGGCGATGGTGCGCTCGATCTCGGCCAGCTCGTCGATGATCTTCTGGCGCTCCAGCGCGGCGAGCCGCCGCAGCTGCATGTCCAGGATGGCCTGCGCCTGGATCTCGTCGACGTCGAGCAGCTCGATCAGGCCCTGCCGCGCGATGTCGACCGTCTCCGACCGGCGGATCAGCGCGATGACCTCGTCGAGCGCGTCGAGCGCCTTGACGTAGCCACGCAGGATGTGGGCCCGCTCCTCGGCCTTGCGCAGCCGGTAGCGGGTGCGCCGGACGATGACCTCGATCTGGTGCCGGACGTAGTTGCGGACCACCTGGTCGAGCCGAAGCGTGCGCGGCACGCCGTCGACGATGGTCAGCATGTTGACGCCGAAGCCCTGCTGCAGCTGGGTGTGCTTGTAGAGGTTGTTCAGCACGACCTTGGCGACGGCGTCACGCTTGAGCGTGATGACGATGCGCATGCCGACGCGGTCCGAGGACTCGTCGTTGATCTCGGCGATGCCCGACAGCTTGCCGTCGCGGTGCTGCTGCGCGATCGACTCGATGAGGTTGTCCGGGTTGACCTGGTAGGGCAGCTCGGTGACCACCAGAGTGGCGCGCCCCTTGGCGTCCTCCTCGACCTCGACGACAGCGCGCATCCGCACCGAGCCGCGGCCGGTGCGGTAGGCCTGCTCGATGCCGTCGCGACCGACGATCAGGCCGGCCGTCGGGAAGTCGGGACCCTTGATGCGCGCCATCAGCGCGGTGAGGAGCTCGTCGTCGGTGGCTTCCCAGTTGTCCAGTGCCCAGACGACGCCCTCGCCGACCTCGCGCAGGTTGTGCGGCGGGATGTTGGTGGCCATGCCGACGGCGATGCCGACGCTGCCGTTGATGAGCAGGTTGGGCACCCGCGACGGCAGGACCAGCGGCTCCTGCGTCTTGCCGTCGTAGTTGTCGGCGAATTCGACGGTGTCCTCGTCGATGTCCTGCAGCATCGCCATCGCGAGCGGGGTCAGCCGGCACTCCGTGTACCTCATGGCGGCAGCCGGGTCGTTGCCGCGCGAGCCGAAGTTGCCCTGCCCGTCGATCAGCGGGTAGCGCTGCGACCACGGCTGTGCGAGGCGCACCAGCGCGTCGTAGATCGCCGAGTCGCCGTGCGGGTGGTAGTTCCCCATCACCTCGCCGACCACGCGCGCGCACTTGACGTAGCTGCGGTCGGGGCGGAAGCCGTTCTCCCCCATCGAGTACAGGACGCGCCGGTGCACCGGCTTGAGCCCGTCCTCGACCAGCGGCAACGCGCGGCCGACGATCACGCTCATCGCGTACTCGATGTAGGAGCGCTGCATCTCCTGCTGGATGTCGACCGGTTCCGTCCGGTCGCCCTCTCCAGGCGGCGGCAACGTGGGGTCCAGGATGTCGGTCATGGTCCTTCTCTGCTCGTGCGGCTAAGGGACGGTCCGGACTAGACGTCCAGGAACCGCACGTCCTTGGCGTTGCGCGTGATGAACGACCGGCGCGACTCGACGTCCTCGCCCATCAGGATCGAGAACAGCTCGTCGGCGGTGGCGGCGTCGTCGAGGGTGACCTGCAGCAGCAACCGGTGGGCCGGGTCCATCGTGGTCTCCCACAGCTCCTTGGCGTTCATCTCGCCGAGGCCCTTGTAGCGCTGGATGCCTTCGTCCTTCGGCAGCTTCTTGCCCGCGGCCCGGCCTGCCTCGATGAGACCGTCCCGCTCGCGGTCGGTGTAGGCGAACTCCGGAACGGCCCCGCGACCGCCCCACTTGATCTTGTAGAGCGGCGGCTGCGCGAGGAACACGTGCCCTGCCTCGACCAGGGGCCGCATGAAGCGGAACAGCAGCGTGAGCAGGAGGGTGCGGATGTGCTGGCCGTCGACGTCGGCGTCGGCCATCAGCACGATCTTGTGGTACCGCAGCTTCGACAGGTCGAACTCGTCGTGGATGCCGGTGCCCAGCGCCGTGATGATCGCCTGGACCTCGGTGTTCTTCAGCACCCGGTCGAGCCGGGCCTTCTCGACGTTGATGATCTTGCCGCGGATCGGGAGGATCGCCTGGTACATCGAGTCGCGCCCGGACTTCGCGGAGCCGCCCGCGGAATCGCCCTCCACGATGTAGACCTCGGACTTGCTCGGGTCCGTGGACCGGCAGTCGGCGAGCTTGCCGGGCAGGCCGCCGATGTCGCCCGCGCTCTTGCGCCGCACCAGCTCGCGCGCCTTGCGCGCCGCCATCCGGGCCTGCGCCGACTGCACCGCCTTGTTGACGATGGTGCGCGCCTCGGTGGGGTTGCGCTCGAACCAGTCGGCGAGCCACTCGTTGCTGATGCGCTGCACGAACGACTTGACCTCGGTGTTGCCGAGCTTGGTCTTGGTCTGGCCCTCGAACTGGGGCTCCTTGACCTTCACCGAGATGATGGCGGCGAGACCCTCGCGGATGTCGTCGCCCGAGAGCGCCGCATCCTTCTCCTTGAGCAGCTTCTTCTCGCGCGCGTACCGGTTGACGGTGGTGGTGAGCGCCGAGCGGAAGCCCTCCTCGTGGGTGCCGCCCTCGTGGGTGTTGATCGTGTTGGCGAACGTGTAGACCGACTCGGTGTAGCCGGAGTTCCACTGCATCGCCACCTCGAGCGCGTGGCCGGGGCCCTCACCGGTGAACGAGACGAGCTTCTTGTGGATCGGGTCCTTGCTCTTGTTCAGGTGTGCGACGAAGTCCTCGAGCCCGTTGGGGTAGCAGAAGGTGTACTCCTTGACCTTCGCCACGTAACCCTCGGCGTCGGGCTCCTCCGACTCGCCGCTGTCGCCGTTGCGCTCGTCGCGCAGCACCATCGTGAGGCCCTTGTTGAGAAAGGCCATCTCCTGCAGCCGGCGGCGGATCGTCTCGATGTTGTAGGTGGTCTCCTCGAAGATGTCGTGGTCCACCCAGTACGTGACGGTGCTGCCGGTCTTCGTCGTGGGCTCGCCCTTGCGCAGCGGGCCCGGCACCGAGCGCGCGTAGTGCTGGCGCCACACGAACCCGTCGGTGTGGATCTCGACGTCGAGCGCGGTGGACAACGCGTTGACCACCGAGACGCCGACGCCGTGCAAGCCGCCGGAGACGGCGTAGGAATCGCTGTCGAACTTGCCGCCGGCGTGCAGCATCGTGAGCACCATCTCGACGGCGGGACGCTTCTCCACCGGGTGCATGCCCACCGGGATGCCGCGACCGTCGTCGACCACCCGCACGCCACCGTCGTCCTGCAGCGTGACCTCGACGCGCGTGGCGTGGCCGGCCATCGCCTCGTCGACGGCGTTGTCCACGACCTCCCAGATCAGGTGGTGCAGGCCCCGCTCGCCGGTGGACCCGATGTACATGCCGGGCCGCTTGCGGACCGCCTCGAGCCCCTCGAGGACGGTGATGGACGACGCGCTGTAAGCGTTCTTCTTCTCCGGCACGGGCAGCCTGTCTCCTCGCCACACACGACGGCCCGTGGCGGGCCACGCAAGCGCGCCCCCGCGTCAGAGCCTCTAGACCGGGCGGTCGGGGAGCGCCCGGGAACACGGCTCCATCATACCGGGGGCCTCCCACAGAAACGCGGCTAGGACACCCCCAGAATCGCCGCAGGCAGCCGATCGGGAACCGGGACGGGTCCGCGAGGCTGCCACGGGGCGGTGGACGGGCTACGGCCGCATCACGTCGCCCTGATTCGGCGCAGGGCGCGCGGACATCAGCCGTAGGTGTCCCGGGGCCCGCGACCGCGTACGTGCCGCGGACCGTGCCGCCAGCTCGGTCCCGACGGCGCGACCACGCGGATCCGCCGCACCACGTCCCGCCCGACGGCCCCCGCGAGCCGGCCCAGCAGCTGACGCTGCAACGTGCGCAGCTGCGTGGCCCACGCCGTCGACTCGGCCTGCAGGACGAGCTCGCCGTCACGCAACGACAGCGGCGTGCAGTGATCGGCGATCTCGGCCCCCACCAGCTGAGGCCAGCGACCGAGGACGGTGGCGTCGGTGAGACGGGGCGACCAGCCGCGATCCAGTGCCACACGCGAGACCAGCCGTCCGAACGGCTGGGGGTCGCGGTCGTCGGGCCCCGCGCCCGACCACCGCCGCCGGCGGCCGCGCGACTTCACCGGCTTGCGTCCCTGCATCTCCGCGGTGCGCTTCGCGGCCCGCTCCGCGGAGGCCTCCCGGGCGGCCCGCAGCGCCTCGCGGGCAAGGTCCGCACCGCTCCCGCGATCAACGGTCATCCCCGATCCATCCCCAAGGTTGGGGACAGGTGCCCCCGAATCGTGTGCGCTGGACGGTTTTCGAGGCGCGGCGGACGGTCGTTTCTGCTCGTCATCACCAGCACGGCCAGAGTTATCCACAGTATCCACACCTTTGTCCCCAGGTGGTCGAGATCACAGCCGGCCTCCTGACGTGGCCTCTTGCGCAAGCCGCTCGACACACCCTCCGCTCACCGCGAACCGCACCCCGTGGAGGCCCTCGGGAACGTCCTCCGCGACCGCGGCAGTGATCAACACCTGCTCGGCGCGGCGGGCCACCTCGGCGAGGGCACTGCGGCGTCGTGTGTCCAGCTCGGCGAACACGTCGTCGAGCACCAGGACCGGCTCGACGTCGTCGGCGCACAGGAGCAGGTAGGACGCGAGCCGCAGCGCGAGTGCGAACGCCCACGACTCGCCGTGGCTCGCGTACCCCTTCGCCGGCCCCTCCCCCAACCGCAGGTCGAGGTCGTCGCGGTGCGGACCGACCAGGCACACCCCGCGCTCCACCTCCTGCCGGCGCACGCGCGCCAGCGCGTCCAGCAGCAGGGGCTCCAGCTCGCTCGCCGAGGGCGGCAGCTCGCCCTCGAGGCTCGAGCGGTAGCCGACCGCGATCGCGTCCGAGGTCGGGGCGACCTCGGCGAACGCGTCCACGGCGAGCGGCGCGATCCCGGCGACGAGTTCCAGCCGGCCTGCGAGCAGCGCGGCACCGTGGCGGGCGAGGTGGCCGTCCCAGACGTCGAGGGTGCGCAGGTCGCCACCGCCCCGTGCGGTCTTGAGAAGGGCCGAGCGCTGCCGCAGCACCCGGTCGTAGTCCGAACGCACGGCAGCGAAGCGCGGGAAGCGCAACACCAGCAGGTCGTCGAGGAAGCGGCGCCGCTCCCCCGGATCGCCGCGGACGAGCGCGAGGTCCTCCGGCGCGAACAGGACCGTGCGCAGGATCCCCAGCACCTCCCGCGGCTTGGCGGGCGCGCGGTTCACCCGCGCCCGGTTCGCACGCCCGGCCGCGATCTCCATCTCGACGGCCAGCTCACGGCCGTGGTGCACCACCACGCCGCGGACCACGGCCCGCTCCGCGCCGCGCCGGACCAGCGGCGCGTCCGTGGCGACGCGGTGCGAACCGAGGGTGGCCAGGTACCCCGCCGCCTCCACCAGGTTGGTCTTGCCCACACCGTTCGGCCCGACCAGGACGGTGACGCCGGGCTCCAGGTCGAGCTCGGCGCTCTCCCACGAGCGGAAGTCGGTGACGGCGAGGCGGCGCAGGTACACGGGCGGGCACTAGTCCTGGGTGGTGCCGGTGCCCGAGGTCGGGCCGGCGTGCTCGCCGGGGGTGCCGGCCGGGCCGGCCGAGGAGCGCACCGCGTGCCCGCCGAACTGCTGGCGCAGCGCCGCGACCGCCCGCATCGCGGGCGAGCTGTCCTGGCGCGAGGCGAACCGGGCGAACAGCGCGGCGGAGATCACCGGCAGCGGCACGGCGTGCTGGATGGCCTCTTCGATCGTCCAACGGCCCTCGCCGGAATCCTCGACGTAGTCGTCGAGCGCGGCGAGCCCCGCGTCCTCCTTCAACGCCACGACCAGCAGGTCCAGCAGCCACGAGCGCACCACCGTGCCCCGCGACCAGGCCTGCAGCACGCCCGGGACGTCGGTGATCAGCTCGGCTGCGGAGAGCAGCTCGAAGCCCTCCGCGTAGGCCTGCATCAGGCCGTACTCGATGCCGTTGTGGACCATCTTCGAGAAGTGGCCCGCGCCCACCGGCCCGGCGTGTGCGAACCCCTCCTCGCGCGGTCCCTCCGGGCGCAACGCGTCGAAGACGGGCATGGCGCGCTCGACGTGCTCCGCCGCACCACCGGCCATCAGGCCGTAGCCGTTGGCCTTGCCCCAGATGCCGCCCGAGACCCCGACGTCGAGGTACCCGATCCCCTTGCCGTCGAGCAGCGCGGCGTTCGGGGCGTCGTCGGTGTAGCGCGAGTTGCCCCCGTCGATGACGAGGTCGCCGGAGTCGAGCACGTCGGCGAGTTGGCGGACGGTGCTGCGCGTCGGTTCCCCGGACGGGACCATCACCCACACCACGCGCGGCGCCGTGAGCGCCTGCGCGAGGGCCGCCAGCGACTCGACGTCGCTCACGTCGGGGCGGGGGTCGTACCCGACGACCTCATGGCCTGCGGCCCGCAGCCGGTCGCGCATGTTGCCGCCCATCCGGCCCAGCCCGATGAGTCCCAGTTGCACGGTTGTCTCTCCTGGAGTCGTGTCTGTCGACGGGGAGCGAGGCCCGTGCGCGCCGCCTAACCAGGCAGTCGGACGGGCATCAGCAGGTGCAGGTAACCCGGCACCGGCTCCGCAGTCTCCTCCGTGGCCTCGTCCTCCGCAGGGGGGGCCGGCACGGGTCGCGCCAACGCGGGACGGTTGGGGGTGGTGAACGTCAGCTGGGCGCGATCGGTGTGCAGGGCGCCGAGGCCGTCGAGCAGGTAGCCGGGGTTGAACGCGATCGTCAGCGGTGCGCCGTCGAGCTCGCAGGGGAGCTCCTCCTCGGCGCTGCCGACGTCGTCGCCGCCGGCGGCGAGGCGCAGCCCGTCGGCGGCGAACTCCAGCCGCACCTGGGCGACCCGGTCGGTGACCAGCGCCACGCGCTTGATCGCCTCGACGAGCGGGGCGACCTCGACGACGGCGGCGCTCGTGTGATCGGCCGGGATCAGCTGGCGGAAGCGCGGGAACTCCGCGTCGAGCAGGCGGGTGGTGGCCCGACGGCCGGCCCCGGTGACGCCGAGCATCCCGTCACCCGCGGAGAGCGCGAGCTCCACGGTGCCGGCCCCTGCGAGCGTCTTGGCGACCTCGGCGAGCGTGCGGGCCGGGATCAGCACGGCGCTCGACTGCGCGGCGTCCTCGGGCGTCCAGTCCAGCTCGCGCACCGCGAGCCGGAACCGGTCGGTGGCGGCGAGCGTGAGGCGCTCCCCCTCGATCTCCAGCCGGATGCCGGTGAGCATCGGCAGCGTGTCGTCCCGGCCGGCGGCGACGGCGACCTGCGCGACGGCGGCGGCGAGCTCCCCGGCCGCCACGGTGCCGGCGAGCTGCGGCATGGACGGCAGCTGCGGGTAGTCCTCGACCGGCATCGTCGGGAGGCTGAACCGGCTGTTGCCGCAGTTGATCGTGGCGCGGGAGCCGTCCACGACGAGGTCGACCGGCTTCGACGGGAGCGCCTTCGTGATGTCGGCCAGCAGCCTGCCCGACACCAGGACGCGCCCCGGGTCACCGATCGTCGCGTCGAGCTCGACGCGCGCCGAGGTCTCGTAGTCGAAGCCGGAAACCGTGAGGCGGTCGCCGTCCGGTCCTCCGGTGGCCTCGATGAGGACACCGCCCAGGACCGGGACCGGGGGCCGGGCCGGGAGGCTGCGGGCCACCCAGGCGGCCGCGTCGGCCAGGACGTCGCGTTCGACCCGGAACTTCATGGCGGGGACCTCTCGCGCTGACGGTGGGGACGGCGGCGCCGCCGGCTTCGTGGCCGGCGGTGTCGTGACGGTGCGTGCGCCCGGCCGCCGTGCTGGCTGTGCCGGGACGACCCGGGCCGGGAGGCACCACCGTAGAGCCTCTCGGCCACGGGTGTCATCCCGGCCAGGGGGTACCCGATCCGGGAGTCACGTCCGAGAACCATCCACCCCCCTTCTTTCTTCTTTGAGATCTCTAGAGAGAACTCCAGCAGTAGTAACAGGGCCTGTGTGCAGTGTGGATGGGTGCTGTTCCGGCAGGTCAGAGGCCGTGTCGAGGTGTGGAGCAGTCGGTGGGCGCAGCGGTGGGGGGATCGTCGTCCCGGTGGATGGAGCCCGAGCAGGCCGACCTGTCCCCGTGTTGAACACCGGTTGTCCACGGACTGCACACGATCCGTCCACCGGCCTCGCGGCGCCCATCCACAGAGTTGTCCCCAGATGTGGGTGAAGAGTGGTCGAGTGGGGACGGAGGGCGACCGGATTCCGGCCCTCGATCCGCTCCGGAGCAACCCAAGGTGCTCTCTCCCCGCACACGGGTGACGACTTCTGGTGACCGGTTGTGGTGACGGCGCGGTACGGCCCGTGCACGCGGAGCGATCGGCGCGGCCGTTCCGGTGCGGGTGTCGCCGAACGGCGGGAGCGGTGCGTTCGGAGCCCCGGCCGCGGGCGGGCATGCGTTGTCCCGGTGGCCCGGGACAGGCCGCCACCCGCCCCCAGACCGTCGGGAGTGGGACGTCAGCTGCCCGGGGGAGCCGGTGCCGGTGCGGTCACGGCAGAAGCGACCTGACGGACCGAGCTGACGGTCAGTGGCGCGCGCGCTGCTTGATGCGCGCCGTGAGCTCCTGGACCTGTTCGAAGGTCTTGCGCCGCTGGGCGATCTCGTTGCGGATCTTCTTGTCCGCGTGCATGACCGTGGTGTGGTCGCGACCGCCGAAGGTCTGCCCGATGCGCGGGAGCGACAGGTCGGTGAGCTCGCGGCACAGATACATGGCGATCTGGCGCGGCTGGGCGTGCGCCTTCGACTTCCCCGGCCCGCACAGCTCGTCCATCGTGACGCCGAAGAACTCGGCGGTGACGGCCATGATCGTCGGGGCGGTGATCTCGGACGCGGCCGAATCGGGGATGAGGTCGCGCAGCACGATCTCGGCGAGCTGCGTGTCGACCGGCTGGCGGTTCAGCGACGCGAACGCCGTGACGCGGATGAGCGCGCCCTCGAGCTCACGGATGTTGCGCTCGATGCGCTCGGCGATGAACTCCAGCACGTCGCCGGGAACCGCGAGCCGGTCCTGTGCGGCCTTCTTGCGCAGGATCGCGATGCGGGTCTCGAGCTCCGGGGGCTGGATGTCGGTGATGAGGCCCCACTCGAACCGCGTGCGCATGCGGTCCTCGAGGGTCTCGAGGCGCTTCGGCGGCCGGTCGGAGGAGACGACGATCTGCTTGTTCGCGTTGTGCAGGGTGTTGAAGGTGTGGAAGAACTCCTCCTGGGTGCCTTCCTTGCCCTCCAGGAACTGGATGTCGTCCACCAGCAGCACGTCGACGTCGCGGTAGCGGCGCTGGAACGCCACCTTGCGGTCGTCGCGCAGGGAGTTGATGAAGTCGTTCGTGAACTCCTCGGTGGAGACGTACCGCACGCGCATGCCGGGGAAGAGCCGCTGGGCGTAGTGCCCGACTGCGTGCAGCAGGTGCGTCTTGCCCAGCCCGGAGTCGCCCCAGATGAACAGCGGGTTGTACGCGCGCGCCGGCGCCTCGGCCACCGCGACGGCCGCGGCGTGGCTGAAGCGGTTGGACGCACCGATGACGAAGGTGTCGAAGAGGTACTTCTCGTTCAGCCGTGTCTGCGAGCGCGGCGTGACCTGCTCGCCCGCCGGTGGTCCGGAGTAGGTGGGCCAGACCTCGGGGCCGCGACCGGAGCCTCCGCCGTTGGTGTGCGGCGGCGTGGTCTCGGTGACGGTCGTGAGCGGGCCCGTGCTCGGCAGCGGGCTGCCGTCCGTGGCGGCGGACCGGCCGTCCGCGGCGGACCGGCCGTCGGTGCCGGGATCGCCGGGAGTCGGGCCCCGGTCGGACTCGTGGTCGTGTGCCGGGTGCGGGACCACCCCGACAGCGGGCGCCGCGCCGCGAGGCAATGTGCCCGGCGGGTCGGGGACCTCGGTGCCACCGGACGCAGCAGAGGCGTCGACGACGACGGCGAGGTTGACCGTGACCCCCAGGTGCCGGCCGAGCGCGTCGCTGATCGGGCGCCGCAGGATCCGCTCGATGGCGTCCTTGGCGAACTCGCTCGGCGCCGCCAGCAGCGCGGTGCCGTCGATCAGGCCGAGGGGCCGGGTGAGCCGGAGGAACGCGCGCTGCTGCGGGGAGAGCGACTGGGCGCCCGGTGCCGCCGTGGCGCCGGAGAGGTCGGCGATGACGCGGTTCCAGACCTGACCCAGGTCTCCTGGTTGGTCGGCCACCGGTCTGCGCTCCCCTCCCGGTCGTCGCGCGCTGGACGGATCGGACCCGGACGGGCCGATCATCCCCAGACTTGTCCACACCTGTGCGCAAGACGGTACGCGGGCACGCAGCGTCGACACGTGCGGGCCCGGTGCAGCCGTGGATGTTCCGGCGATCCCCCGGGATCGCGCTGTGGAGGGGGGACGCTAACAAGCACGCGGCCCTGTCACAAGCCGGGGACATCCCGCGATCGGGCATCGGGATGATCGAGGCCCCGGTGGGTGTATGACCTGGTTTGACCCCCTCTTCGCGGCTTGCGTACCCTGGAACCAACCGTGCCCGTGCATGACGTGTGCCGTGTGCTGCCCGAGGGTGGCGCGCGGTCCGCGTGCGGGTACCGAAGCACCGCCAGCACCACCGTCCGAACCAGCGAATCATGATCAGCGACGGCGTGCCCCGCACCGCAGTCGACCAGGAGAGCCAACCGTGAGCAAGGGCAAGCGCACCTTCCAGCCCAACAACCGCCGCCGGGCCCGTACGCACGGCTTCCGGCTGCGGATGCGCACCCGTGCGGGCCGCGCCATCGTCGCCGCCCGCCGTGTCAAGGGCCGCCAGCGGCTCTCCGCCTGATCCGGCCGTTCCGGTGTTGCCGGCCGGGTCCCGGCTCACGCACCGGGACGAGTTCGCGTCCGTGCTTCGGCGGGGGCGCCGCAGCGGTCGGTCCCGGCTCGTCGTCCACCTCAAGTGCGACGTCGGGCCGATCGACGGCGCGCCCACGAACGAGATGTCCCGCCCGCGCGCCGGGCTCGTGGTGAGCAAGGCGGTCGGTGGGTCCGTGGTCCGGCACCGCGTCAGCCGCCGGCTGCGCCACCTGCTGGCCCCGCGGCTGGGCACGCTGCCCGCGGGGTCGCTGCTCGTGATCCGCGCGCTGCCTCCCTCCGCCTCCGCCTCGTCGGCCGAGCTCGCCGAGGACCTGGACTCGGGGCTGAAGACCGCCCTGCGCAAGGTGTCCGGAGCGCGGCGTGGTTGAGGCGCGGCGTTTCCCGCTCTCGCGTATCCCCATCGCGCTCCTGCGCGGCTACCAGCGCTGGGTGTCGCCTGCGCTGCCACCGACCTGCCGCTTCTACCCCACCTGTAGCGCGTACGCCATCGAGGCCCTGCAGGTGCACGGGCTGCTGCGCGGTTCGTGGCTCACCGTCAGGCGGCTGGCCCGCTGCGCACCGTGGCACCCTGGCGGTGTCGACCCGGTGCCGCCGCGCCGTCCTCGCTCGGCCCGGAACCACTTCGAGGAGCAAGCCCCGTGCTGAACTTCATCTACTACCCGGTCTCGTTCATCCTCTGGGTCTGGCACAAGGCGTTCGGTTTCCTCCTCGGCCCCGACAGCGGCCTCGCCTGGGCGCTGTCGGTGATGTTCCTGGTCTTCACGCTGCGCGCCATCCTCTACAAGCCGTTCGTGCACCAGGTGCGCTCCATGCGCCGCATGCAGGAGTTCCAGCCGGAGATCGCGAAGCTTCGCAAGAAGTACGCGAACGACCGGCAGAAGCAGGCCGAGGAGATGCAGCGGCTCCAGAAGGACCACGGCGTCAACCCGCTCGGGGGCTGCCTGCCGGTCCTCGTGCAGGTGCCGGTGTTCATCGGTCTGTTCCACGTGCTGCGCGAGTTCGGTCCGCTGACCAAGGACGGGCTGCCGCGCACCGAGAACTACTTCTTCGGGCTGTCGGAGGTCGAGTCCTTCAACCGCTCCTCCCTGTTCGGCGCGAAGCTCGGCAACTGGGTGCTGCAGGGCGAGGAGTTCCTCAACGCGGCCGGCACGTCGGTCGCCTCGATGATCATCGTGATGATCCCGCTGATGATCGCCGCGGGCGTCTTCACACACATCACGGCCCGGCACTCGGTGGCCCGCCAGACCGCGGCGCAGGCCGAGAACCCGCAGACCGCGATCATGAACCGGCTGATGCTGTACGTGTTCCCGATCGGTGTGGTCGTGGGCGCGCCGTTCCTGCCGCTCGCCGTGCTGCTGTACTGGGTCTCGAACAACCTGTGGACGCTCGGCCAGCAGTACGTCGTCTACAAGCGCATCGACGTCGAGGAGAGCGCCAAGCGCGAGCAGGCCGCCGTCACCCGTCAGGCGCGCGCCCCGCGTCCCGGCCAGAAGCCGGTGCGCCCGGAGGCCACGCCCGATGAGGAGGACAAGCCCGCCAAGCGACCGGGGGCCAAGCCGGTGATGCGCAAGAAGGGCGCCGACGGCGCGTCGGCCAACGGCGCCACGCCGGGAACGAACGGCGGCTCCGCCCCCGCGGCGAAGGACGGTGCCGCGGACGCGGCTGAGGATCCTGCCGAGGACGCCGTGACCAACAGCGCCACGAACAGCGCCACGAACGGTGCGACGGACGGCGCGGGCGCCGGCAGCAGCCAGAGCCGCGGTGCGCGGAGCGCCCGCAGCGGAGGCAGCTCGCGACCGCCGGCGCGCCGCCCCCGCAAGCGCCGCTGACCCACGAACCATTCGCGGTCGCCGGTACCGGCGGCTGCAGCGTCGCGCGCCGGGATCGGGGCGCGACGCACCTGTTCAGAGAGGAGACGCATCGTGCCGAAGACTGCGCAGGACGGGGCCACCTCCGCCACCACCTCCGGTGAGGACCAGCTGGTACGGGAGGGCGACATCGCGGGCGACTACCTCGAGCGCCTGCTCGACGTCCTCGACTACGACGGCGACATCGACCTCGACGTCGAGGCGGGGCGCGCGATCGTCAGCATCGACGGCGGTGAGGACCTGGAGAAGCTCGTTGGCGACCGCGGTGCGGTGCTCGAGGCGCTGCAGGAGCTCACCAGGCTTGCCGTGCAGCAGGCATCGGGCAACCGCAGCAGGCTGATGCTCGACATCGCCGGCTGGCGCCAGGCCCGGCGCGACGAGCTCACCGAGCTCGGCAGCCGCACGGCCAAGGACGTGCTGGAGTCGGGCGAGTCCGTGCGGCTGCGTCCGATGACGCCGTTCGAGCGCAAGGTCGTGCACGACGCCGTCGCCGGCGTGAAGGGCGTCTCCAGCGAGAGCGAGGGCGAGGAACCGCGCCGGCAGGTCATCGTCTTCCGCGGTGCCTGACCTCGGTGTCGACGCCGGTGGCGGCGATCCGGGCGGCGGCGAGCAGGGTGCCGGCGACACGGCGCGGGACATCGCCGTCTTCGGCGACCGGCTCCCGCTGGCGCGGCGTTTCGCCGAGCACCTCTGCACGTCGGGCGTCGAGCGCGGCCTGATCGGGCCGCGGGAGGCTCCCCGCGTCTGGGAGCGGCACGTGCTGAACTGTGCGGTCGTCGCCTCGCTCCTGCCGGACGGCGCTCGTCTGGTGGATGTGGGCTCGGGGGCGGGGCTGCCCGGGATACCGTTGGCGCTTGCCCGGCCTGATTCCCACATCGTCCTCGTCGAACCGCTCGCCCGTCGTGTCGACTGGTTGCGTGAGGTGATCGCGGATCTCGGCGTGGCGGTGGACGTGGAGCGCGGCCGGGCCGAAGATGATGTGGTGCGGCGGCGATGGGAGGGGGCCGACGTGGTGACCGCTCGGGCCGTTGCGCCGCTGGACCGGTTGGCCGGCTGGTGCCTGCCGCTGCTCCGTCCGGGCGGGCGCATGCTCGCCATCAAGGGTGCGAGCGCAGCGGACGAGGTCGAGCGCAACATCGGCGCCATCCGCCGGCTCGGCGGTGGGGTCCCCTGGATCGAGCGGTGCGGTGCCGGGATGATCGACCCTCCGAGCACCGTGGTCGTCGTCGAGCGGGAGACCATTCGGCCGGTCCCCTCGCGGCGTAGGAGAGGGCAGGCGTGACGTTCAAGGTGTCCCAGTACGAGATGTCCCCGGACCAGGCGCCGCATGTTCCACGTGAAACACCGGGGTGGACGCCCATCGCGGAGGAGGCGGAGCGGGCCGCGCGGGTCCTGCACCCCGACCGGTACCGCATGCCCCGCCCCACGCACCGGCGCGTGCTGACGGTCGCGAACCAGAAGGGCGGCGTCGGCAAGACCACCACGACCGTGAACCTGGCCGCGGCGCTGGCGATGCACGGCGTCCGGGTCCTGGTGATCGACCTCGACCCCCAGGGGAACGCGAGCACCGCGCTCGGCGTCGAGCACCGGCTCGGCACGCCCTCGGTGTACGAGGCGCTGCTCGGGGAGATCCGGTTGGCCGAGGCCGCGGCCGAGAGCACGGCCTCACCCAACCTGCTCTGCGTGCCGGCCACGATCGACCTCGCAGGCGCCGAGATCGAGCTCGTCAGCATGGTGGCCCGGGAGAACCGGTTGATGCAGGCGCTCTCCGAGGAGGCGCTGGAGGAGCTGGACGTCGACTACGTCTTCGTCGACTGCCCCCCGTCGCTCGGCCTGCTCACGGTCAACGCGCTCGTCGCGGCCAAAGAGGTGCTCATCCCCATCCAGTGCGAGTACTACGCACTCGAGGGCCTCGGCCAGCTTCTGAGCAACATCGACCTGGTGCGCGCACACCTCAACACCGCGCTGCACGTGTCGACGATCCTGCTCACGATGTACGACGGCCGCACCAAGCTCGCCGACCAGGTCACGAGCGAGGTCCGTTCGCACTTCGGCTCGGAGGTCCTGCGCACGGTGATCCCGCGCAGCGTCAAGGTCTCCGAGGCCCCCGGCTACGGCCAGACGGTGCTCGCCTACGATCCGGGCTCCCGCGGTGCGATGAGTTACGTCGACGCCGCGCGTGAGATCGCGGAGCGCGGCGCCCAGATGGGCGTTGCCCAGCGCCAGGACGGGCGGTAGCCATGATGACCGAGCGCGAGACGCCTCCGGCGCGGCTGCCGGCCCCCCAGCGCAAGGGCGGGCTCGGGCGCGGGTTGGCCGCGCTCATCCCCACCGCGCCCGCCCAGCCGGAGAGCGCGGGCGCACCGAGCACCGGTCAGGGCCCGCGTGCGACGTCGGCGTTGCCGAAGCCGGCGGTCGCCACGGCGCCGGGGGCGCCCACCGCACCCGGGCCCGACGGGGCGGCTGCCGAGCAGTCGGCGCCCGCGTCGGTAGGCGGCGCGGTGTACCGGGAGATCGACCTCGCTGCCGTGCGGCCCAACCCGCACCAGCCCCGCACCCAGTTCGACGAGGAGGCGCTCGCCGAGCTGGAGCACTCCATCCGCGAGTTCGGGCTGCTGCAGCCGATCGTGGTGCGTGAGGCCTCTCCCGGTTCCTACGAGCTGGTGATGGGCGAGCGGCGCTGGCGGGCCGCTCAGCGCGCCGGCCTCGCTCGGCTGCCGGCGATCGTCCGCAGCACCGGCAACGACGCCATGCTGCGCGACGCGCTCCTGGAGAACATCCACCGCGTCCAGCTGAACCCGCTCGACGAGGCGGCGGCCTACGAGCAGCTCCTCGCCGAGTTCGGGGTCACGCAGACCGAGCTGGCCGACCGGCTGGGGCGCAGCCGACCGGTCGTCACGAACACGATCCGCCTGCTGAAGCTCCCGGTGTCGGTCCAGCGGCGGGTCGCTGCAGGGGTGTTGTCCGCCGGTCACGCCCGCGCCCTGCTCGGCGTCGAGGACGCGGGCCAGCAGGAGGAGCTGGCCACCCGCATCGTGGCGGAAGGCCTCTCGGTGCGCGCCACGGAGGAAGCGGTCGTGCTGTTGCGGCGTGACTCCCCCACGAGCGCTCCGAAGCCGAACCGTCGCAAGCAGATGCAGGCGCCCGGGCTGCAGGATCTGGCCGAGCGGCTCTCCGACGCCTACGACACCCGCGTCAAGGTCGAGCTCGGGCAGCGCAAGGGACGGATCGTGGTCGAGTTCGGCTCGGTCGAGGACCTCGAGCGGATCGCCCGCATCATGGACCGGGCCGGGGACTGACCGCGGCTACCCCGGATGCACGGGGTTGGGACGCCAACGTTATGACAGGCCGCTCCGGGTTTCCGCGGGTCCCTGGACAGGCCGCCGTCGGTCCCAATCGGCGCCCGAGCGCGCGGTCTTGCGCGCCGCCATCGTGATCTCGGCGCAGGAACGATCGCGCCCCGGTTCCCGACCGCGCCACCACAAGTCCGAGATCGAGCTTTCCGGTGCCGGTGTTCGTCGCTCTCGACGTCGGCCCCACTCGCGCCGGTGACGGCGCTCGGCGGGCGCGGGCTCGGCGTGGACCACGCGCAGCTGGTCGCGCGAGATCGAGGGCGTTGCCGAACCGCGTCCGTGATGTCGGATGGTGATCGATGCGAGCAGCGCCTGACGTCGTCGCGGCAGCTCCCCTGCACTACTCGGACCGATCATCCGGCCATGATCATCCCGACTGGCACGCCACTGTCGCCGCGCCCGCCTTCAGGTGCTGATCAGATCGATCACCGCGTGCCGCGTCCCGGCGGCGCTCCCCTGACGGCCGAGCGAGAATCGGCCGGCCCGCAAGCAACCCCTGGCATCGAGGAGCTGGCGGGGCTGCTGACGGCGGGTCGGCGCCGCGCGGCCGCCCACCGCGTGGCGGGCTGGGGCAGCGACGACGCCGTCTTCGGCCACCTCGACGGCCGCCTGCTCGCCCCCTGACTCGCCTCGCCGCGACGCGCGCACACCCTTGCGTGTGGCCCCGGTGCGGCCCGGAGGCTCGCGGGCCCGTGCGCGGCCGCTACGGGCGCGTGGTGCTCCAGTGAGGGGGGTCGTGGCGAACCCGCCGTCGTGCAACGGGCGCTGCTGCTGCGTACGCGGCCCGGTGGCCGGCGCTGGTGCTCGCGGGGCGATGTGTGGATCGATAGCGCGGCGCCGGGTGGAGCGCGCCATCGTCGTGATCGTCAGTTGGATGTCGGAACGGTCGTATCGAGCGCGGTTCCAGATCGCGTCGTCAGCCCCTGGGCGACCGGCCGAATCGTGCGGAGCCGGGGCTGGAAGTCGTGCGTGTCATCGGCGGTGATCACGGGTTGGTCGGCCATCATCGGAGATCGGCTGGCGACCCATCTCCCCGATTGGCGCGTAGCACTCGCCCCCGCCGTTCCTGGAGTGACCATGTGTCGTCGTTCGCGACCGCGTTCGGCGGAACCGCGGGTCGGTCGCGCAAGGACCTGCGGGCGCCGGCAGCTGAGGCAGGTTCGAGCGGCAGCGCGGTACGGGGGCGCGCTCGCGGACGTTGTTTCACGTGGAACACCAGCACGGGTTGCGCGCGTGGAGCGCATCCGCGGCCGTCATCGAGCGGGAGGTTGCCTTCCATGTGGCCATGGCGGGTTGGCCGGGTACCGCGGGCTGGAGGAGGCCTCGAGATCGAGAGTCACCCGCAGCCGCCGGGCGGTACGGGGCGCGCTCGCGGACGTTGTTTCACGTGGAACAGCAGCCCGGGTTGCGCGCGTGGAGCGCATCTGCGGCCGTCATCGAGCGGGGGGTCCGCCTTCCATGTGGCCGGGCACCGCGGGCTGGAGATCGGGAGTCCAGCGCAGCCGCCGGGTCCGCGTCATACGCGTGAGGACGGCGGTGCCGGTTCATGGCCGCGGTCGCCGGACTCACCCGCCGTTCCCGTCCTGCGTCCCGACGGCGAACGGCAGCGGATCGAGTCGGCCGGCGCGGCTCGGCCGGGCCGGACAGCCGGGGCCGCCGGGGCGACCGCGCTGGCGGCCGGCGCGGTCTGGCCGACCTGATCGGCGTGCGCCGCCGGATGTGTGAGGTGTAGATGCGCCGTCGGGCACCTCGACGATCAGCTCGCGGATGAGGCTCGGCGAGGTCGGCCCGTCGCCGCGACCAGGTCGTCCGCGGGCGGGGCACGTCACCGCTGAGCGGCCGGCCACGCGGTCCCCGGGGCGGCGCGAGTGGGGGCCCGGTGCGAGCTGGTCCCGCGCCTCGTGGCCGCTCTCGAGGCCGGTGGAGTGGCTCGGTGCGAGCCCGGTCGTGCCGGGCGCTCCCGGCGCTCGTGCGGCGACGCTGCATCCATTCCGGAGCGGCGATCTCATGGTGGCGCGGGAGCCGGCTGCGGACCTGAGCCGCGGCTCGCCTCGGTCGAGCAGGGCATGCACGAGCGTGCCCCCGGCCGCCGCACGCCGACGGGCGACGGGCTCTGCGATCGGTACCCGGCCGACGCTGCCCCGACCATGGGGCAACCGCGGCATCCGGCTCGGGAGGACCATGTGGACCCGGCTCTGCTTCCGCGCGTCGGCGCCGGGCTGGGCCGGCCACGCGGCGCAAATGCGAGGGGTATCCCGGGCGTCGCGAGCCGCCGTCGCATGCGGCACCTCGTCGGCGCGTACGACCCAGCCCGGGGCCGCGGCATCCGGAACCGGGGCGTCAGCGGCCATGAGTCGCCCGGGGAGGCCGCACCCTCCCGACCGGGTCAGCCGGCCCCGGCCGTTCGGTCCCCGTCCGCGGGCCGGATCTCGCGGTGGTCGCTTCCGGACGCGCGTGCTCGACGGAGCACGCGTCCGTTGCCCGCCATGCCGGGTCGCCCCGGTCGTTCTGTCGGCGGGCCGGGCGCTCCAGGGGGAACAAGTGCCGGATCCCCCAACCGCGCCGGGTGCCCGGATCCTCGCGGCCGGCTTCGGTCGACGCGCGGGGTTCACGTCCACGCCTGCCGGCTCGCCGTGTACGCCGGAAGACGAGCCAGAACTGCGAGGAATCGTTCTTCGGGCACGTGCACCGCCACTCCGCGTGGCTGCGCTACGGGTTCGGCGCCGAACCCGACGGCACGCTGGTCTACGCCGCGGCCGGCATCCTGTTCGACGGTGGCGCCTACGCCTCCTCCACCGGCGCGATCGTGGGCAACGGGGCACGCAGGGACTGGGCCCGTACCGGATCCCGAACGCCCGCGGCGTCTACACGCACACCCCGCCGGTCTCGGCACGCACGCTGCGATCGCGGCTCCTGGGCGATCGGCACGGGCGCACGGTGACCTCGCCCGTGGTGCCCCGCCCGTTCCCGGACCTGTTGCGTCCCGAGCACCACGTCGTGTTCTTCTCCCCGTTCGCTGCGCTGCTCGTGGTGGACCTGCTCGCTGGTGGACGATCGACCGGCGCCGCAACGGGCCGGGCCCAGGGGGCGGGTTCGAGCGGCAGCGCGGAACGGGGCGCGCTCGCGGACGTTGTTTCACGTGGAACACCAGCACGGGTTGCGCGCGTGGAGCGCGTCCGCGGCCGTCACCGAGCAGGGGGTCCGCCTTGGCCGTGGCCGTGGCCGTGGTCGGGTTGGCCGGGCACCGCCGTCCTCACATGGATGACCCGGACCCGGCGGCTACGCAGGACTCGAGATCTCGAGCCTCCTCCAGCCTGCGGTACCCCAGCTGCCGGCGCCCGCAGGTCCTTGCGCGACCGACCCGCGGTTCCGCCGAACGCGGTCGCGAACGACGACACACGGTCACTCCAGGAGCGGCGGGGTCGAGTGCTGCGCGCCCATCGGCGAGATGGGTCGCCAGTCGATCTCCGATGATGGCCGACCGACCCGTGATCACCGATGACCCGCACGACCTCCAGCCCCGGCTCCGCAGGATCGCCGCAGACGACGGCCGGTCGTCCAGGGGCTGACGACGCGATCTGGAACCGCGCTCGATACGACCGTTCCGACATCGAACTGACGATCACGACGATCGCGCGCTCGACCCGACGGGCGCCGGCCGCCCGGCGCCCGTCGGGCACCGTCGCCCGCGGTGCTCGACGCCGACTTCGCCGGAGCGGGTTCGTCCCGCCGGTGCGCCGGGATCGGTCGTCGGCCGGGACCACCCCGTCGGCTGGCCATTCTGCAGCGGGGCCGAGCGATGCGCTCGCCTCGCTCGACCGCCCCGCCGAACCGGTACGGCGTCGGGCAGCTGCTCGGCGGGCCGGACGACCAGGGGTGGCACGCGCCCTCGGACTCGCCGGACGGAACGGCAGCGCGCGGCCTCGAGACTTGCGCGCGCGACGCCGACCCGCCCGCCGCGTCCTTTCGGGACGTCCTGGTGCCCGCCTGCCTCGGCGCTCTGGTGCCCCACCGTGTAGACGGGGTTCAGCGACGTCATCCGGTCCCGGCCCAGGATCGCCGTCAGTGCGGCGTGGGAGACACCCGCAACCGCTGTTGACCGAAGCCCACCGACCCGGAGGTCTTCGCCGGTCCGGGAACGGGGGCGCGCCGAAGGAGACACGGCGCACTGAGCATCCACCCGTGCCGGCTCGATGTGCCTGCGGTCCCCCGCCGTCGCGCGGCCGCCGGTGGGCGATGTGTTTCACGTGGAACATCCCAGCCGGGTGCCTGGAGGGATGGGCCGCAGAAGCAGCCCAGCCCGATCGGTCGGAGTCGGACTCCCCCACTCCACCTCGTCGACGAAGTCCTTCTCGGTGAGCGTGGAGGCGTCACGGTCGAGACGCGTGGCGCTCATGCCTGCGGCTGCTCATCGTTCCGGTGGCCGGCGCCGGCACGTTGCCGATTCACGCGCTCGCCTCGCAGTCGTGCGCCCGATCGAACCGCACGAGGATCGGGCGGCTCCGTGGAGTCGCCGCCTCCGCCCGCGGTTTGTCGGGGATCTCGCCGGCTCGTCCCCAGCCGGAGGCGCCGAGCTGCCGACGGGAACCAGTAGCGGCCCGCACGTCGATGGGTGACGGGTGGGGTGGGGCTTCGACAGGTCTCGCTGCCCGCACCGACCACCGCAGCTACTCCTCACCGGGCATCTGGTGCGCGGCAGAAGGTGGCGTGGCTCGGCGAGGTCGACGTAGGAACTCAGCGCGCATGTGCCCGGCACGGCCCCTGATTGCGAGACCGGCCTCCACCCGTCAGTTCGCCCCGTCCTCCGTGTTTCACGTGAAACAGGGCGGGTGGCCGACCAGGCAGAGCACCCGCCTGGCCGACGCAGGCTGGAGAGTGGACGCGCGTGGTCGTCGGCCGGCTGCACTCGAGGCGTCGGGGACGGCACCGCTCGGCGAATCGCACCGCGGGCGGTCGAATCCCGCTTCGACGGCGCGTGCCAACTCCCAGCGTCGGGCACGCCGCTGCTGAGCCGTGCCCGGCCTCGGCGCGCACCTGGTCGAGGAATCACTGCCACTGCGCGTCGAAGAGCGCGGCCGGTTGCACGACGATGTCACACACCCCGCCCGGGTCCTCCACCGTCGCGGCGATCCGCCCCGGCGACACCGGATGGACTCACTTCCGCCCTCACGAACCTCAGGGGCGGCCATCGGGTTTCGTCCAGCAGATCGGGTGCTGCATCCTCCGGCACCAGCGATCCGAACCTCCTCCAGGAGGAGCGCCGGTCGGTCCGCCGTCCCGCCGGGTTCGGAGGCGGTGCGCTATGGAGCGCCTCCGAGGGAGAGGATGGGCCGGCGGCCCCGGAAGACCACACACGCCCGAACAGCTGCGGGGTAGAGGCAGCTGGCCGGGTCGTGTTTCACGTGAAACGGTGCCCGCGGCGAGACGCGTGTTTCACGTGGAACAACGTCGGTTGCCGTCAGGGGGAAGGGCTGCGGGCGATCGCACGCTCGACGAGCGCGGCGTACAGCTCGCCCAGGTCCATGCCGGCGGTGCGCACAGCGGTCGGCAGCAGCGAGGTCTCCGTGAGCCCCGGGGAGACGTTCACCTCGAGCACCTGGACGGATCCGTTCTCGTCGACCACCGCGTCCGTGCGGGAGACGTCGCGCAGCCCGAGCAGCCGGTGGGCGGCGAGGGCGGTCTCCTCCAGTCGGGCGAGCACCGGTGGGTCCAACCGTGCCGGGCAGTGGAAGGTGGCCCTGCCGGGCGTGTAGCGCGCCGTGTAGTCGTAGACGCCGTCCCGGACGTCGATCTCCACCGGGGGGAGGGCCCGGGGCTCGTCGCCGTCGTCGACCACGGTGACGGCCACTTCGGTGCCGGTGACGAACCGCTCGGCGAGCACGGTGTCGGCGTAGGCGAGGCAGCTGACCATCGCGGCGGGGAGCTCGCTGCGCGCGGTGACGACCTGCGCGCCGAGCGCGGATCCGCCCTGATCGGGCTTGAGCATCAGCGGCAGGCCGAGCCGGTCGACCATCGCGTCGAGCACGGCCTGGGCCCCGAGGGCGCGGAACGTCGTGTGCGGCAGGGCCACCCAGTCCGGGGTGTCGATCCCGGACCGGGCGAGCTCCGCCTTGGCGGTCGGCTTGTCCCAGGCACGCCGGCACGCCTGTGCGGGCGTGCCGACGAACGGGATGCCGAGCAGTTCGAGCACCGCCTGCACGGAGCCGTTCTCGCCCTCTCCCCCGTGCAGGGCGATCGCGACGGCGTCCGGGCGGTCGCGGCGCAACTCGGCGACGAGCGCCCCGTCGACGTCCCACTCGCGGACGTCCGCACCCGCGCGGCGGAGCGCGGCGGCCAGCTTGCGGCCCGACCGCAGCGACACCTCACGCTCGTGCGAGAGCCCACCGGCAAGCACTGCCACCGTTCGTTCGATCACCGCCGCATTCTGCGCTACGGGGATCAAGTGGGCACGCCCCGGTGGGATCAGGGCGTGCTGGGGCTGGGCGTCTGCGGGCCCCCTGCACCGAACGCGGGTCGCGCCGGCGTGCCGAACGTGCGCATGACGTCGAGCTCCGCCTCGAGGACGCCGGCCAGCCTGCGAACGCCCTCGGTGATCCGCTCGGGTGTCGGGTAGCAGTACGACAGCCGCAGCTGGCGGGTGCCGAAGCCGTCGGCGTAGAACCCGGTGCCCGACGCGTACGCCACGCGGGCGGTGACGGCCCGCGGCAGCATCGCCTTGGTGTCGACCCCCTCGGGCACCGTCAGCCACACGTAGAAGCCGCCGTCGGGGACGTTCCACGTGCACCCGTCGGGGAGGTAGGTCTCGAGTGCGTCGAGCAGTGCGTCCCGCCGCTCGCGGTAGGCCTCGGTGAACGTCTTGATCTGGCTGCGCCAGTCGTGGCCGGCCAGGTAGCGCGACACGAGCATCTGCGTGAAGCTCGGCGGGCACAGCGTGGCCGACTCCGCGGCGAGCACGAGCCGGTCGCGGACCGCGGGAGGCACGAGCGCCCAGCCGACGCGCAGGCCGGACGCGAACGTCTTCGAGAACGACCCCAGGTACACGACGTCGCGGTCGAGGGAACGCAGCGCCGGGTAGGTGCGACCGCTGAAGCCCAGCAGGCCGTACGGGTTGTCCTCCACGACCGCGACGCCGTAGGAGGCGCAGATCTCGAGCACCTCGGCACGCCGCTCGACCGCCAGCGTGACGCCTGCGGGGTTGTGGAAGTTCGGGATCGTGTACAGCAGCTTGGGGGTGATCCCCTGGGCCGCCAGCGACCCCAGCGCCTCGCGCAGCAGTTCGGGGACGAGGCCGTGCTCGTCCATCGCGACGTGCACGACGCGCGCCTGGTAGGCGGCGAAGCTCCCGAGCGCGCCGACGTAGGACGGGCCCTCGGCCAGCACGACGTCGCCCGGGTCGCAGTAGATGCGGGTGACGAGGTCCAGTGCCATCTGCGAGCCGACGGTGACGACGACGTCGTCCGGGTCGGCGCGGATGCCCTCGAGTGCCATCACCTCGCAGATCTGCTCGCGCAGCGCCGGGACGCCCTGCGCCGAGCCGTACTGGAGGGCGACCTGCCCGTCGCGGGCGACGAGGTCCCCGACCTCGCCGGCGAGCGAATCCAGCGGAAGGGCCGCGAGGTTGGGCATGCCCCCGGCGAGCGAGACGACCTCGGGCCGGCTCGCCACGGCGAACAGCGCACGGATCTCGGACGCGGTCATGCCGGCCGTGCGTGCGGCGAACCGCTCCGTGGGTGCCGGTGCCGCCGCTGCCGCCCCCGTCGCGGGCACGATGGCGCTGGACGATGGTGGGGGCGTGGCCGGCTGCGGCACGGTAGGACCTCCCGGATCCTCGGCGACGGGGCCCAAGTGTAACCAGGATGGAGGAATCTCCTGCCGATCGTCGTGGGTGAGCCACCGGTCGCAGAAGGTGGGCTGTCGTCAGGAGGCGGATCGATCTATCGTCGTCGGGTCGGCGCGTCGAGCGACGGCGTCTCACTCGTGGTTCTGCCGCCGGAGGTTGGTCTTGTCCTGGCACGTGGCGCCACTCACTCTGGACAATCTGGACGATCTGCCCAAGCGGTGTCGCCGATGCGTCTACTGGGAGCTCTCCGAGCGCCTCGGTAGCCAGGCGTCCGACTTCGGCTCGCCGGAGCTGGAGAAGGAGGCGTGGGTCTCCGAGGTCCTGCTCGAGTGGGGCTCGTGCGGCCGCGTCGTCTACATGGCAGGTGCCCCGGCGGGATACGTCATCTACGCGCCGCCGTCCGCCGTGCCGCGTGCGGCGGAGATGCCGACCGGTCCGGTGAGCGCGGACGCGGTGCTCCTCACCACCATGCAGGTGCTACCGGAGTTCGCCGATGAAGGGCTGGGCCGCATGCTCGCCCAGGCCGTGGTGCGGGATCTGACGCGGCGCGGTGTCACGGCGATCGAGGTGTTCGGCGAGCAGCGTCCGGGTTCCGAGCCCGGCTGCCTGATCCCCGCCGATTTCCTGCGAGGCGTCGGGTTCAAGACGATCCGTCCGCACCCGCGCTACCCCCGGCTCCGGATGGAGCTCCGCTCGGGGATCACGTGGAAGGAAGACGTGGAGGCCGCGCTCGAGCAGCTGCTCGGCAGCATCACGATCCCGATGCAGACCAGCGGCGCCGCCCCGGCACCCCTACCTCGGGTACCGACCGGCGCCGGGGCGGTCGTCAGAAGCGCGTTCAGGGCGCCGTGTACGCCATCCTGACGGCCTCCCGGCAGGGTCCGAACCCGATGGGCCGGAGCCGGGTCAAGATCGCTTCTCAGATGGCCTGAGCGCCGCCGCGCTCGAGTTCGCGGGCCAGTACGTCCGAGAACGTGAACGTTCCGGTCGGCTGGTCGTCCTGGCCGAGCAGGTACAGCCGCTTGACGGCCACGAGAATGCCCTCGGCCACCACATCGCGGAACGCCGGATCGAGGAGCTTGCGCCGATCCCCGAGGTGGGTGAGGTAGCCGATCTCGACGCGCACCGCGGGCATCCGGGTGAGCCGCAGCAACTCCCACGTGCGGGCCTGGGAGTGGCAGTCCTGGAGGCCGGTGCGGATGAGCAGCTCGCGCTGGATGAACCCCGCGAGCGCCTCCCCCACCGTGGACGTGGCACCGGAGCCGTTGCCGAAGTGGAACGTGGCGAGCCCGTGTGCGTGCATGCTGCGGTTGGCGTCGGTGTGCAGCGAGAGCACGACATCGGCGCCGGCGGAGTTCGCCAGGGCTGCGCGCTCCGGGTCGGTGGGGCAGGTGTCCTCCTGCCGCGACAGCATCGCGTCCATCCCGGTGGCGGCCATCCGGCCGACGAGCCTGCGGGCGAGGTCCCACACGATGTCGGCCTCTGCCACGCCCGCGACGACGACGCCGCGGTTCGGCCCGCCGTGCCCCGGGTCGACGACGATGCGCTTGCCGCGCAGCCGCGGACCGGCCTGCCTCAGGAGCTCCTGCTCGCGCAGCAGGTGCGGCCGGCCGCCGGTGACCTTCCGGCCGAGCTGACGCAGCGAACGCAGGGTGGCGGGGCCGCACAACCCGTCAGGGACGAGGCCGTACTCGCGCTGGAACTTCCGCAGCGCGGCCTCGGTCTGCTCGTCGAAGACACCGCCGGCCCGGCCCGGGTCGTACCCGAGCTCGAGCAGCCGCTCCTGCAGGGCGACGACGTCGTCGCCGCTCATCGGTGCGGAGATCATGAGGGCGAGCATCCGGTCCCCGAGCTGCCAGCCCGCCTCGCGCAGGGCGCGGTAGGTGGCCGGCCCGACGAGCCCGTCGGTGATCAGGCCGCGTTGCTGCTGGAAGGCCCGGACGGCCTGTTCGACGTCAGCGCCGAACAGATCCTCGGGCGTGTCGGCGGGGGTGGCCGTCAGGAGGCCGAACCGTCGCAGGGTGGATCGGATCTCGACGACACCCGGACCGCTGTCACCTCGGCGCAGCAGCTGCATGCACCCCTCGCTCACTGGTCGTGGCTCGCTCTTCCCGGTCCGGCCCGCCCCGCCGGGCCGGGGCCCATTGTGCCCTGTCGGTTGCGAACGCACGGACAGCGGCCCGTATCCAGGCGTGTTCGTGTCGTGATAAACCGTGCACACAGCGATGCCCCGCCCCGGAAACCGGGGCGGGGCACCGCGGCGTGTTGCTGCTCAGCCGAGGTAGTCGGCGAGGTCGGACAGCAGCGCAGCCTTGGGCTTCGCGCCGACGATCTGCTTCACCGGCTTGCCGTCCTTGAACACGATCATCGTGGGGATGGACATCACCTGGTAGTCCCGGGCGGTGCCGGGGTTGGCGTCGATGTCCAGCTTCGCGACGGTCAGCTTCTCCTTGTTCTCGCCCGCGATCTCGTCGAGCACAGGGGCGACCATCTTGCACGGCCCGCACCAGGTGGCCCAGAAGTCGACCACGACGGTCTTGTCGCTGTTGAGGACGGCGCTCTCGAACGAGGCGTCGGTGACCTCGACGGTGTTGGCCATGGGGTTCTCCGTTTCCGTGGAAGTGACGGTGAGACGACGGTGTGGTCAGCCGGTGACGGCGGCCACCTGCTCGGCGACGGCGCCGTAGCCGCCGCCGGCGAGCTCGCTGGGTACCGGGCCCTCGGCGAGCCAACGCTCGGCGTCGATGGCCGCCGAGCAGCCGGACCCGGCGGCCGTGACCGCCTGCCGGTAGGTGTGGTCGACGAGGTCGCCTGCAGCGAACACGCCCGGGATCGCCGTGCGCGTGCTCGGCGATTCGACCGCGACGTACCCGTTCTCGTCGGTGGCCAGCGCGTCCTTCACGAGGCTGCTGCGCGGGTCGTGCCCGATGGCCACGAACATGCCGGTGACGTCGAGGGTCGACTCCTCACCGGTCTCCCTGTCGCGCAGCCTCAGGCCGGAGACGCTGCCCTCGCCGAGCACCTCGACGACCTCGACGCCCGTGCGCCAGCGCATCTTCGGGTCGTCCTTCGCGCGCTGCAGCATGATCCGGGAGGCGCGGAACTCGTCACGACGGTGCACGATGGTCACCGAGCGTGCGAAGCGGGTGAGGAAGGTGGCCTCCTCCATCGCCGAGTCGCCGCCGCCGATCACCGCGATGTCCTGGTCGCGGAAGAAGAACCCGTCACAGGTGGCGCAGGCGCTCACACCGCGGCCGAGCAGCGTCTGCTCCCCCGGGACGTCGAGGTAGCGGGCCGCGGCGCCCATCGCCAGGATGACGGCGCGCGAGCGGTAGGTGACGCCGTTGGCGCGGACGGTCTTGACGTCGCCCTCGAGGGATACCTCCTCGACGTCCTCGGCGCGCAGCTCCGCGCCGAAGCGCTGCGCCTGCCCGCGCATCTGCTCCATCAGCTCGGGGCCCATGATGCCCTCGACGAAGCCGGGGTAGTTCTCGACCTCGGTGGTGGTCATCAGCGCGCCGCCGAACTGCGTGCCCTCGAACACGAGCGGGCGCAGCTGGGCGCGCGCGGCGTAGACCGCCGCCGTGTAACCGGCCGGGCCCGACCCGATGATGATCAGTTCGCGCACGTCGTCGCCCCTGCTTGGGTCGGTGCTCACGGATTCGTCCTCCCTCGTCGCGTACACGCCCTGTAACACGATCCCAGGAACGGGCATTCCGGGGAGGGTGGGGGCTCACCACACGGACGTGAGCGGTCTCACCTGCCGATCCGCTGCAGACCGAGGAGTGTGCCGCCCTCCGGTCCGCAGTGCGGATCGACGACGACGACGTCCAGTTGTCCGAGCCGGCCGGTGGCCAGCAGGAGGAGCACGCCCGGGCGCCCGCCGAGGACGACGTCGCGCCCGCCCAGCAGGGGTGCGTCCGCGGCCACACCCGGCGGTGCCGCCTCGCGTAGGCATCCGCTGCGGCGGTGTGGGTCCGCGAGGTCTCCGACGTCGAACCGGCCCCGCACGGCGAGCCCGGTGCCCACCAGGTCCACCTCCTCGATCGGCAGCGGCGCGGGCGCCTCGGGTGCCCAGAGCACACCGCCGGCCACCGCAGCAGCGAGCACGGCGGCGGCGAGGAGCGTGGGTCGAGGCCGGTACGACCACGGCCGGCGTCGGCCGGGGTGGTCGAACCGCGGGGGCTGCGGTCCGTCGCCCGTGCGGTTCGGCTCCGGCACCGCTCCTGCAGGGGCGGGGGGACGGGGTGGATCAGCAGGCGCCACCGGGCCGCCCGGCAGCCGCGACTCCTGCTCCGCGGCCAGTGCGGCGTCCCAGCGTGCGGTGACGTCCGCGGGAACCGGCGGGTCGGCGAGCTCGGCCAGATCGGCACGCGTGGCCCCGAGCGCGCCGAGCACGGCGGCCGCACGGGGGTCGTCTGCGGCGAGTGCGCGTACCTCCGCCGACGCGGCGGGGTCGAGCAGGCCGGCGTCGAGGTCGGCGAGGAGATCGATCGGGGGTTCGGGGCGTGGTCCTACGGTCATCGCTCCTCCTCCCGCAGGTGGCCCAGCAGCACGGCCAGCCGCACCCGGCCCCGCGCACAGCGGCTCTTCACCGTGCCGACCGGGACCTCGAGGATCTCGGCCACCTCGCCCAGTGGCCAACCTTGCACGTCCACCAGCACCACCGCCAGCCGCTGCGGTGCCGGCAGGGTTGCCAGCGCCCGCTCGACCGACAGCCGCGTGACCACCTCGGCGGCGACGTCGCCGCGCCGCAGCCACGGCTCGACGTCGGCCACCGGAACGGTACTGCGTCTGCGTTCCTTGCGGATCCGGTCGATGCAGGCGTTGACGAGGATGCGGTGCAGCCAGGTGCGGACGGAGGCGTCGCCCCGGTAGCTGCCGGCACTGCGGTAGGCGGACACCAACGCCTCTTGGACGACGTCAGCGGCGTCCTCCGGGTGCTGCAGCGTGCGCGCCGCGATCCCCCACATCTTCGCGCGGTAGCGGGTGACCAGCTCGCCGAACGCCTGCTCGTCTCCCGACCGGTGCGCGGCGAGCAGATCCGCATCGGTCGGGGCGGGGGCGTCCACGACCGGAGACTAGGTCGGCGAACCCCCGACCCGTGGGCGTTCGGCAGAACTGGTGCCCGGCTCAGACGCCGGCGCGCCGGAACTCGATCTCGCCGAGCTCGCTGGTGTGCTCCGAGCCGCCACCGGACAGTTTCGTGATCCAGATCAGCACGTGCTCGACCGGCTGGCTGCCGTCGAGCGACACGGGGGTGCGCCCCGCGCCGAGGGTGACCTCGGTGATCCGCTCGGTGTCCGCGAGCGCCGCTTCGGTGCTGGGTGCGGACCGCACTTCGATGACGGTGCCGCGGCTCGGCGACTCGATCACCACCTCCGACAGCTGGACCGCGGAGGCGAAGGACACCATGATCCCGATGCCCGGCTTGAGGGCGGGGAACTGCTGGAAGTAGTTGGACGTGTTCCACGCCGTGGTGGGATCGCCGTCGATCACCCGGGTGACGCGGTCGGCGTTGTCGCGGTCCCCGACCTCGTCGTAGACGTCCACGCCGGCCACGGCGACCGTGGGGCCCGCCGGGCTCGCGGCCACCTGCGGCTCCTCCCCGGGGGCGGGCTGCACGGGCGCCCCGTCGACGACGATGGGCGGGCTGCCGTTCTCGACGAACATGTCCCCGAGCTGGACCCCGAGGTATCCGAGGACCATGAGCACCGCCGCGCCGAGCGCGGTGAGCGCGATCGTCATCTTGCGGCGCCGCTGCGGGTCGCCGGAGGTGGTGGTGGTGCGGCTGCGTTCCTGCCACACGTCGCCGGGCGCTGACGGGACGCCGTCGTGCGCGGGCGGGAACAGCGCCATCCGGTCGTCCTCGGCGACGACCTCGGTCAGCAGGCGCTGGACCGCGGCGGCGGTGTGCACGTGACCGGGGGCGCCGTCGGGTCCGAGGGTGCCGCTGGTGAGCGTGTCGAGCTCGACGGGAACGCCGGGGCGGTGCTCGGACGGCGGCAGCAGCGCGCCGGCCGGGGTGCGCTCGGCGGCGGCGAGCCCGGCCCGCGCGGCGTCGGCCGAGGACAGCGGCCAGTGCGTGGTGAGCAGGGTGTAGAGCACCGCACCCAGACCCCGGACGTCGTCGGCGGGCGTGACGTCCGAGCGCGGCAGCGCGAAGCAGAGCTGGGCGCGCCCGTCGGGGGTGATCCGCACCCGCTGCGGGTGGTCGCAGCCCAGCACGAGGCCGTGCCGGTGGGCGGCCTCGGCCGCTGCCGCGAGCGGGGCGACGGCGCGGGCCGCGGCGAGCGGCTTGATCAGCCCGTCGGCCACCACCTCGCCGAGGCTGCGGCCGGGTACCCACTCCGTGACGGCGGCACCGAGCACGTCCTCGGGAACGGTGGAAGCCCCCGGTGTGAGCACGTCGAGCAGGCGGGCGGCCCCGTTGTGCTCGAAGCTCCCGGAACGCAGCGCCCGCACGACCATCTGCTCCGCCCGGTCGACGTCGCTGAGGTCGTCCCCGAGCACGGCGCCCGGCGCGGGCCTGCGCAGCACGGTGACCGCGACGTCGCGGCGCAGGATCGTGTCCTCCGCCCGCCAGAACTCCGCGCATGCGGCCGGATCGGTGCCCACGCGGGTGCGCAGCCGGTACCGGCTGGCCAGCAGGCTGCCCGCGATCGTGCCTGACGGAACGGGTGGGACCGCGGGAGCGGTGGGGACGTCATGGGCGGGCGTGGTGCGCACGGTGGGGGCGTCGGGCGCGCTCCCGTCGGCGCGCTGCTGCTCCGGCACCAGCGGGGCCTCCTCGGACGTCTCACCAGGCGTGGCCGCACCAGACGGTGGGCTCGCCAACTCACTCACCGCTCCGCCCTCCCCGGCATTCACGCGGACCGCACCCCGCCCGGTCAGAGCCTACTGGAGCCCGCCGGGCCACGCCGAGGTTTCCCCCGGTCGACGAGCCGTTCGAGTTTGCGCACCAGGGCGGTGACCTCGGCCACCCGCAGCAACCACATCCCCAGGAGGGTGACGGGGGTGCCGAGGATCACCGCGATCGCGAGCACGCTCCACGCCCTCCCGAGCGGGGCCATGCCCGCGAGCGGTCCGGCGAGCAGCGCGACCACCCCCGCGGCGAGCAGCATCCCCGCCGTGGCGGCCAGCAGTGTGCGGCCCGCGGTGCCGAGGACCGCGCCCGTGGCGACCCTTCCCAGCCTGCGGCGCAGCAGCAGCTGGCCGAGCACCGCGCCGGCCAGGAACGAGGTGCTGTTGGCGGCCGCCAACCCGAGCACGACGTCCTGCGGGGGCAGCAGCACCGGGCAGGCGAGCATCAGCGGGACCTTCACCGCCACCACGGCGAGCTGGACGAGGGTGGCCGTGCGGTGCGCCGAGACCGCGTAGAAGACGCGGGCCTGCAGCATCGTGACCGCGAAGGGCAGCAGTCCGAACGCGGACACCCCGAGCGCCGCGCCCAGCTGCGTGGCGCCGTCGAGGTTGCCCGACCGCAGCCCGAACAGCGCCACACCGACCTCGGTACCGAACACCGTCAGCAGCACCGAGATCGGCACGAGCAGGACGGAGGCGAGTTTGCCGCCCAGCGCCAGGTCGGCCGCGACGTCGGCGGTGCGGCCCTCGGCAGCCGCGCGGCTCATCCGCGGCATCAGCGCGGTGAGCAGCGAGACCCCGAGCACGCCGTAGGGCACCTGCAGCAGCAACCACGCGTTCGTGTAGATCGCGACGGCGCCCTCGGCCGACGACGACGCCACCCGCGTGGTGACGATCAGGCCGGCCTGCCCGATCAGCACGTAGACGACGGCCCAGGCGCCGAGGCCCGCGGCGCGGCTCAGCCGGGCGTCCCAGCCCCACATGGGCCGGTAGGAGAAGCCGACCCGACGGGCGGCCGGGAGCAGCACCAGGGTCTGCACGGCGATGCCGAGCGTCGTCCCGACGCCGAGGACGAGCAACTGGGCGTTGTCGGGCACGACGAGGTAGACGGCCACGACGCCGAGGACGACCACGTTGTTGAGCACCGGGGCCCAGCCGAACGCGCCGAACGAGCCCTTGCTGTTCAGGATCGCCCCGAGCAGGGCGCCCAGGCCGTAGAAGAAGATCTGCGGCAACAGCATATACGCGAGCGTGGTGGCCAGAACCGGGTCGGCCGTCCCGGTGGTCTGCCCGCCGAGGTAGAGCCGCGTGAGCATCGGCGCCGCGAGCAGGCCCGCGGCGGTGGCCACCAGGAGCGCCGTCCCGGCCAGGGTGAGCAGCTTGCGGGTGTAGGCCTCGCCGCCGTCGGGATCCTCGC
This sequence comes from Pseudonocardia sp. MH-G8, assembly GCF_002262885.1. Taxonomy (GTDB): domain Bacteria; phylum Actinomycetota; class Actinomycetes; order Mycobacteriales; family Pseudonocardiaceae; genus Pseudonocardia. The sequence continues at coordinate 520,076 of NZ_NKYF01000003.1, forward strand.
TCTGCGCCCGCACCAGCAGCGGGATCATCATGCTGCTCAGCGCCCCGCCGATCAGCAGCTCGTAGACGATGTTCGGCAGGGTGTTCGAGACGGTGTAGGAGTCGTTGAGGATCGTGTCGCCGAGCACGGTGAACAGCGCCACCTGCCGCAGGAACCCGGTGAGCCTGCTGACCAGGCTGCCCAGCGCCATGAGGCCGCTCGAGCGGCCCAGGGACGGTTCCGCCCGCTTCGCCGGCACCACGGGGATCTGCTCGGTGATCGCGTCGTCCGGCGCCGGACCGTGCGGCGGGGTCACCGCGTCGGTCACGGGCTGGGAACGCGCGGCGGGCCCGGCGGCCCGTCGCGCCCACGGTGGACCGGCGGGAGGCGGTCGGTGGCCGCGAGGGGGTCCGGGAACGGGTCGCCGGTGCGGTTGGAGCCCGGACGGTGCGGGGGCCCGGGCGGCACCTGCGGCTCCGGGCGCGGGGGCTCGGGAGGCGGGGGGCCCGTCTGACGGCGCGCCGGCTCGCCGCGGATCCGGCGCACCACCCGGCGGCCCGCCAGCACCACGAGCAGGACGCCCGCGCTCGCCGTCAGCCACACGGTGATGGTGCCGTAGGCGGTGGAGCGCACCCGCAGGCGGCTCGGTGGTCCGAGCAGCTCGCCGTCGGGCGTGCGGACCGCGGCCTGCACGCTGAACTGCCCCGAGCGCGTCACCTCGGCGCTCACGCGCACCTGCCGCCTGCCCAGCGGCGGCACCTGCTGGGGTTCGATCGGCGCGACCCGCAGCCCCGAGGACGGCAGGATCTCGACCTGGACCTCCAGCGTGACGGGGAGGCCGTTGGCCACGGTGATGAGCACGGGTGCATCCGACGTGCCGAGCGAGTACGGGCCCGGTGGCTCGAGCACGCGCACGGTGCCGCGCAGCTCGTCCACCCGCCGGGCGGGCTCCGCTGCAGCTTCGGCGGCCGCGTCCGGCCGCGTGCGCCACGCCGCCGAGGTCGCGCCCAGCAGGCTGCGCCGCAGCGGGGTGAACACCTCCTCGGGGCTGACCCCCACCCCGGAGTCGGGCACGGCGGCCGAGGCGAGGTCGTCGATCGCGGCGGCGGTGCTGCGCACGGTCTCCAGCACCGGGGCGGGGATCTCCCGCTCCCGGGTCTGCAACGGGTAGGTCGCGGGGAGCGCCTCCGCTCCGGTCGACGGGCCTGCGGCCAGCACCGCGTCCAGGCCCCGCGGGACGATGCGGCCGACGTCGAGCAGCTGGTCCACCGCGCCGAGCAGGGCCTCGGTGGCGGCGCCACCCGCCTCCCACCGGTGCGGTGGGGCGAGGACGAGCGGCCCTCCCGGCGTGGTGGTGTCGACCGCTTGCTGGGTGCGCAGGGCCAGCGCGCCGATGAGGTCCTGGGTGGAGAGCGGGCCCGGCGTGCCCGCGGGGCTGATCGACGGCGCCGACGCGCCGCGCAGCGGACCGAGGTCGTCACCAGGGGCGTCGGCCGAACCGGCCGCGCGGGTGAGGAGCGGGTCGCTGAGCACCGTGAACTGGGGCTGCTGCCCGCCCGCGATCGGATGCACGCCCGAGTTGCGGGGCACGCGGCCGGATTCGACGGCATCCGCGGTCAGCAGCACCGAGCGCCCATCGGCGTCCGCGGCGAGGGCGAGCGTCGCGTCGTCGATCGCGCCCTCGACCGGCCAGGTGACGTCCGGGACCACCGCGGTCTGCAGGAGTTCCTGCAGCACCTGCCGGCCGTCGACGATCGCCCGCGTGGCGAGCTCACCCAACCCTGCGCCGGTCAGCGCCACGAGGTCCGCGTCGGCGTAGGGCAAGGCGATGACGCAGCCGCCGCGGGCCACGGAGGCGAGCTGGTCCAGCCACCGCCCGGCAGCCGCTCCGCCGGTGCCCGGCACCGGCACGCCGTCCGGGCCGCGGACCTGGTAACCACGGGGATCGCGCATGAGCGCGGCGGTCTCGACCAGGGCCGGGTCGATCGCCAGGCACGTGGCGGCCCGGACCCGGGACTCCGCAGGCGCGTTGCGGGCGAGGGCGGCGACCATCCCGCCGAGCCGCCCGTCCGGCGCGAACGCGGTGGCCAGCTCGTCGTCGGCGAGAAGGGTGGGTTCGCCGGGGACGGTCGTGAGCCGGCGCGGCCCGTCCGTGATCGGCACGATCATCGCGAACGGCGTGGCCCCGCCCGTGGTGGCCTCCGGCACCTGGTCCGGCGTGGCCGGGTCCGGCGGCAGCGACAGCACCGGCAGCAGCATGCGCACCGCCGCCAGGCGGGCCCGCGCACCGTCGCGCGGTGCGCCGTTGACGTTCACCAGCAGCTCGTGCACGCCCGTCTGGGCCAGCGCCAGGCTCGTCTCCGGCGCACCCCGCAGCGGGACGGTCAGCCGCACCGGCAGCTGGGCACCCGGCGCGAGCTCGCCGGACAGCGGCGTGAACTGGGGAGTGACGGCGTCGGTCCGCGCACTGCCGTCCAGCGCGTCACGCAGGCCGCCCTCGGTGTCGATCGGGTTGCTGCGCTGCACCCGGACGACGAGGTCGCCGACCGGCACGTCGCCGGTGTTCGTCAGCGTGCCCGTGATGGTGAGGGCCGGTGGACCCGTGGCCGTGACGACGCGCGGCGCCATCTCCGCGAGATCGAGCCGCAGCGGCCCGGCCGATTCGGGGTTCTCCTGCGCCGGCGCCGGTGCCGCGGACGCCACCGGGCCCGGGCCCAGCAGCCCGGCCACGCTCAGCAGGGTGATCGCGACCAGCCGCAGCGCCGCGACCGGTCTCACGCGGTCTCCTCCAGCAGTTCGGTGGCCCGCCGGATCAACCGCCGCTCGTCGGCGTAGGCGAGCCGCGCCTCGAGCTCGGCCAGCGGCACCCAGGCCACTTCGGAGACCTCGACGTCCTCGTCGGACAGTTCGCCCCCGAGGGCGTGCAGCAGGTAGTGGTGCACGGTCTTGTGGACGCGACGGTCCTCCGCCACGAACCAGAAGTCGATCGTGCCGAGCGGTGCTACCACGCGGCCGATGATGCCGGTCTCCTCCTCGACCTCGCGCACCGCCGCCTGCTCCGCGGTCTCACCTGCCTCGATGTGCCCCTTCGGCAACGACCACAGCAGCCTTCCCCTGCGGTCCAACCGGCCGATGATCGCCGCGGCACCCGTGCTGTGGTCCACGACCAGTCCACCCGCCGACGTCTCGTCGACCGTGCGCAGCCGCCTGCGACGATCGGACGGCCGACCCGCGCGGCGCCCCCCGGAGCGGCCGCGGGATGTGGACATATGGCGATCGTAACGACGCGGGCTGTGTCTGATGGCCTCCGCTGCGCTCCGGCGTGCCCGCGGGCCTTTGAGGCACCGCCCGGCTCCTCCGGTGCTCGGTCGCTCGTTCCTCGCTCCCTGCGCGCCTCCCCCGCCGGACGGCGCCGGCCCGCGGGCTGTGTCTGATGGCCTCTGCTGCGCTCCGGCGTGCCCGCGGGCCTTTGAGGCACCGCCCGGCTCCTCCGGTGCTCGGTCGCTCGTTCCTCGCTCCCTGCGCGCCTCCCCCGCCGGACGGCGCCGGCCCGCGGGCTGTGTCTGATGGCCTGCGCTGCGCTCCGGCGTGCCCGCGGGCCTTTGAGGCACCGCCCGCTGGGCACGCGCCGGATCGGCGTCGCCGTGTTCGTGGGGGTCTCCTAGACTGGCTCGCCGTGCCTGCACTCGCCCCGGCTTCCGACACCGTGAACGACGAACTCCTGCGCGCCCAGCAGAATGCGGTCGTGGAGATGGTGTCGATCGGTCCGGTTGCCGAAGAGCTCGCGGACCGGTTCGGGGCGGCGGGTCACCGTCTCTACCTCGTGGGCGGCAGCGTCCGCGACGCGATGCTCGGCCGCGAGGTCGCGGATCTGGACTTCACCACCGACGCCCGCCCGGACGCCGTACTCGCGGTGCTGCGGGGCTGGACCGACGCGATCTGGGACACCGGCATCGCCTTCGGCACGGTCGGCGCGCGCCGCCGCGGCACGACGGTGGAGATCACCACGTTCCGCGCCGACGCCTACGACCGTGTGTCGCGCAACCCCGTCGTCCGCTTCGGCGACACCATCGAGGACGACCTCGTCCGGCGCGACTTCACGGTGAACGCCATGGCCGTGGAGCTCACCGGCGAACAGCGGCGGTTCGTCGACCCGCACGGCGGGCTCGCCGCCCTCGCGGCCGGCACGCTCGACACCCCCGCCACTCCGGAGGAGTCGTTCGCCGACGACCCGCTGCGCATGCTGCGGGCGGCGCGGTTCGTCTCCCAGCTGGGCCTCACCCCGGCGCCGCGGGTTCTCGTCGCGATGACGGAAATGGCGGGCGAGCTGACGCGCATCACCCGGGAGCGGGTGCAGACCGAGCTGTCCAAGCTGATGGTCGGCACCCACCCGCGGCGCGCGATCGAGTTGATGGTCGACACCGGGCTGTGCGAGCACGTGCTGCCCGAGGTGCCTGCGATGCGGCTCGCGATCGACGAGCACATGCAGCACAAGGACGTCTACACGCACTCGCTGGTCGTCCTGGAGCAGGCGATCGGCCGCGAGACCGACGGGCCCGACCTCGTGCTGCGCCTCGCCGCGCTGCTGCACGACATCGGCAAGCCCGACACCCGGCGCAAGGAGCCGGACGGCCGGGTGAGCTTCCACCACCACGAGGTCGTCGGGGCGAAGATGGTGCGCAGGCGGCTGCGCGAGCTCCGCTATCCCAAGTCGGTGATCGACGACGTCGCCCAGCTGGTGTTCCTGCACCTGCGCTTCCACGGCTACTCCGGCGGCGAGTGGACCGACTCCGCGGTGCGTCGCTACGTCGCCGACGCGGGTCCGCTGCTCGAGCGGCTGCACAAGCTGGTGCGCTCGGACTGCACCACCCGCAACCGCCGCCGTGCCGCTGCCCTGCAGCGCAGCTACGACTCGTTGGAGGAGCGGGTCGCGCGCCTGCGCGAGCAGGAAGCGCTCGAGGCCATCCGGCCCGACCTGGACGGCAACGAGATCATGAAGCTGCTCGGGCTCCCCCCGGGTCCGCAGGTCGGCAAGGCCTACAAGCACCTGCTGGCGCTGCGGATGGAGCGCGGGCCTCTGTCCCGCGAGGAGGCCGAGGCGGAACTACGAGCCTGGGCCGCGGAGAACGGCATCGGCTGACCCGGCCTCGGTCCGGCGGGCGCGGCGCAGCTGCAGGTCGTGGGTCACCAGGCCCAGCACGTAGAGCAGTGCAGCGGCGGCCAGCAGCAGCGGCGCGCGGCCGTCCGGTGGGCTGAGCAGGGCCGCCACGGCCACGGCCACGACGTACCCGACGTTGAACACGATGTCGTAGAGGGCGAACACCCGGCCCAGCACCTCGTCGCCCACCTCGCTCTGCACCGCCGCGTCGGTGCAGAGCTTGACGATCTGACCGGTCAGGCCCAGCACGAACGCTGCCGCGAGCACGGCGGGCAGCGACAGCAGCGCGGCGGTGGCGAGCTGGGTGACGGTGGCCACGAGGAGTGCCACGCGGACCGCGCGCGGCCGCCCCCACCGGCGCACCATCCACGGCGTGAGCAGCGCGGCCGTGCCCAGGCCCACCGCGGCGAGCACCACCGCCCCGCCGAGGCCCGCCATGCCGGCGAGCAACGGGCCTGCGTCGGTGAACGCGTAGCGGAACAGCAGCAGCGACAGCAGCGTGGAGATCCCGAACGCGAGACGGTGCGTCGCGAGCGCCAGGAACGACGCCGCCACCGAGGGGGTCGCGATCGTGGCCCGGGCGCCGTCGGCGAACCCGTGCAGCACGCTGCCGACCGTGCTCGCCCGCCCGTCCGTCCGATCGGGACCGAGCCGGCCGCGCGGGAAGCCCGCGGCGAGCGCGGCGGCGACCAGCGACCCGACGATCGCCGTGAGCGTCACCGCACCCGATCCGGTGTCGCCGGTGCCGATCAGCTCGCGCAGGCCGATCGCGCTCGCCCCGCCCAACGCCGCCGTGGCGGCACCGGCGGTGACCGCGAACGTGTTCGCCTCCACCAGGTGCCGGCGGGGTACGACGTGCGGCAGCGCCACCGAGAGCCCGGCCAGCACGAAGCGGCTCACCCCGGCCACGGCCAGCGCGGGCAGGTACAGCGCCAGGCCCGTGCCGCCGGCCACGACAACGGCCGCCACGACCACCACCAGCGCCGCGCGCACGAGGTTGGCACCCAGCAGGACGCGTCGACGGTCCCACCGGTCCAGGAGTGCACCGGCGAACGGGCCGATCACCGAGTACGGCAGCAGCAGCACGGCCAGCCCGGCGGCGACGGCCAGCGGGTCGGCCTGCCGCTCCGGGTTGAACAGCACCGCGCCGCCGAGCGCAGCCTGGAACATGCCGTCGGCCCACTGAGTGGTGAAGCGCACAGCGAGCAGCCGGCGGTACCCGCGCGTGCGCACCAACCGGGCAAAACCCAGGCGTTCGTGCGGCGCCGCGGTGACCACCGTGGCGGCTGCAGGCGGCGGAGGCCCCGAAGTCGGCACGGCCGCAGGCTACGCGCCGGAGCGGGTGCGACGATGTGCCACGTGGTGGACGAGCGCTCCCGTTCTGGTTCCGTTCCCGGTCCGGGGGTGGCGCCGGGCACGTTGCTGGTGGCGGCTCCCGGCCTGCTCGACCCCCACTTCCGGCGCACGGTCGTCTACATGATCGAGCACCGGACACGAGGCAGCCTCGGGGTCGTTCTCAACCGGCCGAGCGAGGTCACCGTTCGCGATGTGCTCCCCGCGTGGGCTCCCCTGTCCTCCCAACCGCCCGCGGTGTTCGTCGGTGGACCGGTGGAGAGTGAGACCGCCCTGTGCCTCGCCGCCGTGCGCACCGGGCAGGACCCGGATGCGGTCGACGGGCTCGTCACGGTGCGGGGGCCGGTGGCCCTGGTCGACCTCGACACCGACCCGGCCGCCATCGCGCCCCGGCTGCGCGGCCTGCGCGTGTTCGCCGGCTACTCGGGCTGGGACGCCGGACAGCTCGCCGGCGAGATCGAGCGCGGGGACTGGATCGTGGTCCCGGCCATCCCCGACGACGTGCTGGCCCGCCACGACGCCGGGCTCTGGCAGCACGTGCTGCGTCGCCAGGGCATGCCGCTCGCGCTGCTGGCGAGCTACCCCTTGGACGTCCGCACCAACTAGACGGCCTCCGCTTCGGCGGGGCTGATCGACACGCGTCGGCAGGGTGGGCGTGAGCGGCTACGCCCGTCCGCCGGAGGTGCTCGGGGCGGTGCGACAACCCGCCACCAGGTCGCAGCCCGCGCACGTGCCCGCGCACGACGACGGCTCGGGCGCGGGCGGCGGTACGGCGCGGGCGGCGCGGTCACCGGCCACGCCTCCGACACCGGTGAGCACGAAGATCCCCGCGAGGCTCACGACGAGCAGGGTCCAGCCGAGCACGCCGGAGGCGCCGGCCATCAGGGCGACGCCGGCGGTGAACGCCACGGCGCCCGCGGCACCGAGCGGCGCCGAGGCCACCTGGTTGGCGATCGCGAACGCGGCGTCCGAGCGGAGGCTGGCGGACGTGCGTACGCCTGCCCAGCGGTTGCGGCGCAGCCTGCGGCGCAGGCCGAGCACGGCGACCGTGAGCAGAGCGGCGCCCAGGAGGACGAGCAGGGCGCCGAGGACGAGACGGACGGGCTGCGGCACGGCGACCAGGCTACTGCGCGTACCCGGGCGAGGGCTCGCCGCCAGCGGCGTTACCCTTGAAGACGTGGCCCGCCGACTCCTTCTCGAGGCCGCGCCGCACTGAGCGGGTTCGTCGCAACGACGACGGAGCACGCCCCGGCGCGGCCGACCCCTTCTGCCTCCGGCAGGGGGGTCTTCTGGTTTTCGGGCCGCCACCACGGACTTCCCAGGAGCGGGACATGAGCACGGACACGACCGCAGCCGCGCCGGAGAGCGCCGATGCCACGGGCAACGACGGCGCGGACGGCACGCCGCCGTTCCGGTACGGCGCGGGCCTGGCCGCGCGGATCGAGAGCCGCTGGCAGGACCGGTGGGAGGCCGAGGGCACGTTCCAGGCGCCCAACCCCTCGGGGGCGTGGGCCGAGCCGGGCGAGGTCGGCTCGGACAAGACCTACCTGCTGGACATGTTCCCCTACCCGTCCGGATCGGGCCTGCACGTCGGGCACCCGCTGGGCTTCATCGGCACCGATGTGCTGGGCCGATACCTGCGGATGAACGGCCGCACCGTGCTGCACACGATGGGCTTCGACGCGTTCGGGCTGCCCGCGGAGCAGTACGCCGTGCAGACCGGCACGCATCCGCGCAGCACCACCGAGGAGAACATCAAGCGCTACAAGGCGCAGCTGCGCCAGCTGGGCCTGGGGCACGACGAGCGCCGTTCGGTGGCCACCACCGACGTCGAGTTCTACCGCTGGACCCAGTGGATCTTCCTGCAGATCTACAACTCCTGGTACGACGAGGCACAGCAGAAGGCTCGTCCGGTCGCCGAGCTGGAAGCCGAGTTCACCTCCGGCACCCGGCGTGTCCCGGACGGGCGCGCGTGGGCGGAGCTGACCGAGGCCGAGCGCCGCTCGGTCGTCGACGGGTACCGCCTGGCGTACATCTCGGAAGCGCCGGTCAACTGGTGCCCGGGTCTGGGCACCGTGCTGGCCAACGAGGAGGTCACCGCCGACGGGCGCAGCGAGCGGGGCAACTTCCCCGTGTTCCGCCGCAACCTGAAGCAGTGGATGATGCGGATCACGGCGTACGCCGACCGCCTGATCGACGACCTGGACCGGCTGGACTGGTCCGACGCGGTCAAGACGATGCAGCGCAACTGGATCGGCCGCTCCGAGGGCGCCCAGGTCCGGTTCGCCACGGCCGGCGCCGACATCGAGGTCTTCACCACCCGCCCGGACACGCTGTTCGGTGCCACCTACATGGTGCTGGCGCCGGAGCACCCGCTCCTGGACGCGATCGTCCCGCAGGCGTGGCCCGACGCCGTCGACGCCCGCTGGACCGGGGGCGCGGCCGACCCGGTCACGGCCGTCACCGCCTACCGGGAGGCCGCCGGGCGCAAGTCCGAGCTGGACCGCCAGGAGAACCGCGAGAAGACCGGCGTCTTCACGGGCGCCTACGCCACCAACCCCGTCAACGGGCAGCAGCTCCCGGTCTTCGTCGCCGACTACGTCCTGATGGGCTACGGCACCGGTGCGATCATGGCGGTGCCCGGCCAGGACCAGCGCGACTGGGACTTCGCCGAGGCCTTCGGGCTGCCGATCGTGCGCACGGTGCAGCCGAGCGAGGGCTTCGACGGCGCTGCGTACACGGGCGACGGTCCGGCGATCAACTCGGCCAACGCCGAGATCAGCCTGAACGGCATGGCCGTCGCCGAGGCGAAGCAGACCATCACCGAGTGGCTGGCGGCGCGCGGCGCGGGTGAAGCCGTGGTCCAGTACAAGCTGCGGGACTGGCTGTTCTCCCGGCAGCGCTACTGGGGCGAGCCGTTCCCGATCGTCTGGGACGAGCACGGCCCGGTGGCGCTGCCCGCCGACCACCTCCCGGTCGAGCTGCCGGAGATCGGCGACTACTCCCCCAAGACCTACGCCCCGGACGCCGCCGACAGCGAGCCGGAGCCGCCCCTGTCGCGCGCCTCGGAGTGGGTGGAGGTGGAGCTGGACCTGGGCGAGGGCCCGCGTCGCTACCGCCGCGAGACCAACACGATGCCCCAGTGGGCCGGCTCCTGCTGGTACTACCTGCGCTACCTGGACCCGGAGAACCACGAGCGGTTCGTCGACCCCGAGGTCGAGCGGTACTGGCTGGGCAAGGACCCGACGCGCGAGCACGACACCGGCGGCGTCGACCTGTACGTCGGCGGGATGGAGCACGCGGTGCTGCACCTGCTGTACGCGCGGTTCTGGCACAAGGTGCTGTTCGACCTGGGCGAGGTCAGCTCGGAGGAGCCGTTCCGCCGCCTGGTCAACCAGGGGTACATCCAGGCGTTCGCCTACACCGACGCCCGCGGCGCGTACATGCCCGCGGACGAGGTCGTCGAGGACGAGGAGGGCCGTTTCACGTGGAACGGCCAGCCCGTCCGCCGGGAGTACGGGAAGATGGGCAAGTCGCTGCGCAACGTGGTGACCCCCGATGACATGTGCGCGCGCTACGGCGCCGACACGTTCCGCCTGTACGAGATGTCCACCGGGCCGATGGAGGTCTCGCGGCCCTGGTCGACGCGCGACGTCGTGGGTTCCCAGCGGTTCCTGCAGCGGGTGTGGCGCAACCTGGTGGACGAGCAGACGGGTCAGCTGCGCGTCACGGACGCGGAGCCCGACACGGAGACCCTGCGCGTCCTGCACCGTGTGATCGCGAACGTGCACGACGACTTCGCCGCACTGCACTACAACACCGCCGCGGCCAAGCTGATCGAGCTGAACAACCACCTGACCAAGACCTACGCCACGGCCGGCGTGCCCCGGAGCGTGGCCGAGCCGCTGGTGCTGATGATGGCGCCGCTCACGCCGCACATCGCGGAGGAGCTGTGGTCGCTGCTGGGCCACGACGGCTCACTGGCACACGGTCCGTTCCCGGAGGCCGACGAGCAGTACCTGGTGGCCGACACCCTGGAGTACCCGATCCAGGTCAACGGCAAGGTGCGCTCGCGGATCACCGTGCCCGCCGACGCATCCGGCGAGCAGGTGCAGGCCGCCGCCCTCGCCGAGGAGAAGGTGGCAGCGCTGCTGGACGGGCGGGAGCCGCGCAAGGTGATCGTGGTTCCCGGCCGACTGGTCAACGTGGTGGTCTAGAGGCCTGGGCGGCGGTGGCCACGGACGCTCACCCGGGCCGTGCAGCCGCCGGTCCACGCTCTCCTTCTCCCGTCCACGCGGTGGGCGCGCCGTTCCCGGCTCGGGACTTCCTGCCTCACGCCACACCCGGGTCCCGGCGGCCGTGATCAGCGAAAGTGGTGTCAGGGCGACAGGAATGGCGCTCTCACACCACTCCTGGCGATCATGACGACGAGCCGGCGAACGTATGGTCGACGTGGTGGTCTAGCAATCCTTCGGCTTCTTGCCCAGCGCCCCGGCCACGATCACGGCGGCCCAGATGCCGAGCGGGATCGCCGGCCAGAACGCGATCAGGCCGCCGGCCACCAGAGAGGTGGCGCCCCAGATCGCGATCATGATCACGGCTCCGCCCAGCCAGTCGCGCCACTCGCCCTGCCGCGCGCGCTTCTCCGCGACCGCGCGGGAGCGCTTCTCGACCGCGGGCGGGGCGCTCTCGCGAACCGCCGGCAGGTCGGCGGTGACGGTGTCGAGCTCGCCGTAGGTGCGGGCGGCGTACGCGGCGCGCAGCCGGGCGTCGTACTCGGTGAGATCGAGGCGGCCCTCGTCCACGGCTGTGCGCAGCCGGTCGGCCGTGGCCGACCGGTCGGCATCGGAGGCGCGCAGCCGGCTGCGGTCGGCATCCGAGGTCACGCTCGCGATGGTACGAGCGCCGGGGCGTCCCGGCATCGGTCTGCCGGTGGATACCGGGTCATCTCGTCCGAGGTATTCTCTGTTCATGGCAGGGAAAACTGCTAGTAGCAGGGTCGCAGCTCGCCGCCGTGCCGCCGTGGAGGAGATCCTCGCCGCGGCCTGGCAGCTCGCCGGCGAACACGGGCTCGCCGGCATCGCCCTGCGGGAGCTCGCCGGCCGGCTGGAGATGCGCCCGCAGTCGCTGGCCTGGTACTTCCCCACCAAGAACGTCCTCTACGACGCGATGCACGCGCAGGGCCACGAGGAGTTCCTGCACGTCCTCGACTCCGCGACGGAGCGGGGGCCGCTCGACGTCCGGCGCGCGGCCCACGTCTTCGCGGATTTCTGCCTGGCGAGCCCACCGCGCTACCAACTGATGACCCAGCGCACCGTGCCCGGCTTCATCCCCTCGGCGTCGTCCACCGTGCTGGCCCGGCGCGCGTTCGGAGCCTGGCGCGCCGCGCTGGCCGCCGCCGGCGTCACCGATCCGGACGCCGTCGACGTGCTCACCGCCGTCGTCAAGGGCGTGGTCGACCAGCAGGTCACGGCCGACCCCGCGGGCGACCGCTACCTGCGCCACCTCGACATGGTGATCGACATGTTCCTCGCGCACCCCTGGCCCGCGCCGTGACCGCGCCGTTCCGCATCCGGCTGGAGGTGCGGTCCTACGAGCTCGACACGCAAGGCCACGTCACCACGGCCGCCTACCTGCAGTACGCCGACCACGCGCGGTGGAAGCTCCTCGAGGCGGCGGGGGTCGACCTGGACGCGCTGCGCCGCTCCGGCCTCGGCCCGGTCACCCTGGAGACCACGGTGCGCTTCGTCCGCGAGCTGCGCCTCGGTCACGAGGTGGACGTGAGCTGCGGGTTCGAGTGGCCGGGCGGCAAGACCGGCCGGGTGGTCCAGCAGCTGCACCGCACCGACGACGGCAGCCTCGTCGCCGAGGTGCACAGCGTCGGCGGCGTGCTCGACCTCACCGCCCGCAAGCTCGTCCCGGAACCCGCGGCGGTGTGGCGCCACCTCGCCGCGAACCCGGAGCTGCTCGGTGTAGCCGACTGAACGCGATCATCGCGTGGCACCCGCGGTCATGGGGCCGGACCACTCGCACACACCTCGGCTACCCCGCACACACCACCGGACATGTGTGCGAGGTCTGCGACGTCTGTGCGGGCCGGACCGCCGGCCGCGTCAGGTGCCCGCGGGCCGCAGGACGAGCTCGGTGAGCGCGGCGTCGTCCGGAGCGGTGACGGCCAGCAGCACGGCACCGGCCACCGACTCGGGGCGCAGGTAGGACTCGGGGCGGTAGTCACCGCCCTCCTGCGTGACGACCTCGCGCTGCATCGCGGTGTCGACCCGGCCCGGGTGGACGGAGGTGACCCGGACGCCGTTGCCGGCCTCCTCCGCCCGCAGCGCGTCGGCGAACGCCCGCAGGGCGAACTTGCTCGCGGCGTAGGACGCCCACCCCGCGCGGGCGGTGAGGCCCGCGCCGGAGTTGAGCAGCACGACGCGGCCCCCGGCCGCGCGGAGGGCGGGCAGGAGCAGGCGGGTGAGCTCGGCGACGGCAACGACGTTGATCTCGAACTGCCGCCGCCAGGTGGTCGCCGGCGTCTCGGCGACCGTGCCGAGCAGCCCGATGCCGGCCGAGTGCACGAGGACGTCCAGCCGCTCGATGCCACCGGCCGCCTCGGCGAGGGCGGCGCCGTCGGTCAGCTCCACCGGCCACGGCCGGGCACCCGGAAGCTCGTCGGCCAGCGCCTGCAGGGCGGCGGTGTCGCGCCCGCCCAACAGCACGTCGTGTCCGGGCGCGAGTGCCCTGGCCACGGCCGCGCCGATCCCGCGGGACGCCCCGGTGACGAGGGCGAGGGGACGCATCTCGGGCCCGATCACGACCCGGGACTCTAGTGCTCCGGTGGATGTTCGTGATCTCGGCTCTACCCGGACGTCCTGGCGCGGCGTCATCCCGCCCGCACGCACCCCGTTCCTGTCGATGCACCAGGTCGACGGGGTGCGTGCCGGGCCGGGACGACTCAGATCCGGCGTGCGGAGTTGTACTTCATCTTGCTCATGTCCGACACCTTCACCGGGCTCTTCCGGTTGCTGGCGTGCACGATCTTGCCGTCGCCGATGTAGATGCCCACGTGGCTCACCGGCTTGTAGAAGAACACCAGGTCGCCGGGGCGCAGCTCGTCACGGGAGACGGCGGTGCCGACCTTCGACATCGCCCGGCTGGTGCGGGGCAGCTCGACACCGGCCTTGTCGTAGGCCCACTTGACCAGGCCCGAGCAGTCGAAGGAGCTCGGGCCGGTGGCGCCGTAGCGGTACGGCGAGCCGAGCTTGTCCATGGCGTGCTGGATGGCGGACGAGCGGGCCGCCGCCGCCGGCGCGACGAAGGCGGGCGAGGCGGGGGCGGGGATCGACTTGGCGACCGGCGTGACGGTCGCGACCTCCGGCGCAGCGGGAGCGGCTGCCGCGGTTGCGGGCAGGACGCCGACGAAGGTGGCCGCCGCTGCGGTCGCGGCGACGACGGCGGCGCGGGTGGCCAGTGCGGGGAGATGGTGGGGCACGGGTGGTCCTCGGGGTGAGCACCTCCGGACAGGAGCTGCGGGCCGGGGGAGCCCGCGGCGCCGACGGGGTGCGTGCGTGCGCGGCCGTGCACCTCTGGCTCGTGCACCTGTCGGTCGTGCTGCACCCCGCCCGTCCGGCGGTGACCCTGCGCCCATCGCTCCGGTTGAGCGGTGGTGGCGCGGGGCCGTCCGGCACATTACGAACGCATTTCGATGCGTTGCCATGACGCATCTCTCATTGCTGCTTGTGCATTTCGGTGAGCCTGCTCACCGGTTGTTGCACCCGAAAGGACCAGCTGCGCCCTGAGTCGCCATGTGGATCACCTGGGACGTAGGTACACCGGGTGACCTGCGACACTGTGGGGACCGAAATGCGTTCGTTATTGGATCAAACGAGTGAAATCACTTCCGGTTCGGCAGCGAGGAGGTCTTGCTGAAACAGTTTCGGATCCGAAGGAAATCAGGTCCCGGATGTGGCTCGGCCCCGGTCGTGGCGCGGGGCCACGGCCGGGGCCGAGGGTGTCGGTGCGGAGCGGGCTAGCGCTCCCGCTCGCCGTGGATGAACTCCTCCACCGCCTGCCGGGCGACGTCGTCGCTGTACTGCTCGGGCGGCGACTTCATGAAATAGCTCGACGCCGACAGGATCGGGCCGCCGATACCGCGGTCCTTCGCGATCTTCGCCGCGCGCACGGCGTCGATGATGATGCCCGCCGAGTTGGGCGAGTCCCAGACCTCGAGCTTGTACTCGAGGCTGAGCGGGACGTCGCCGAAGGCGCGGCCCTCGAGCCGGACGTAGGCCCACTTGCGGTCGTCGAGCCAGGCCACGTAGTCGGACGGGCCGATGTGGACGTTGTCCTTGCCCAGGTCGCGGTCGATCTGGGAGGTGACCGACTGGGTCTTGGAGACCTTCTTCGACTCCAGCCGCTCGAGCTCCTTCATGTTCAGGAAGTCCATGTTCCCGCCCACGTTGAGCTGCATCGTGCGGTCGAGCTGCACGCCGCGGTCCTCGAACAGCCGGGCGAGCACGCGGTGCGTGATCGTGGCGCCGACCTGGCTCTTGATGTCGTCGCCGACGATCGGCACGCCCGCAACCCGGAACTTCTCCGCCCACACCGGGTCGGAGGCGATGAACACCGGGAGCGCGTTGACGAACGCGACGCCCGCGTCGATGGCGGCCTGCGCGTAGAACCGGTCCGCCGCCTCGCTGCCGACCGGGAGGTACGACACGAGCACGTCGGCCCGCGTGTCGCGCAGCACCTGGGCGACGTCCACCGGCTCCTCGTCGGACTCGCTGATCGTCTCCCGGTAGAAGCGGCCGAGCCCGTCGAGGGTGTGGCCGCGCTGCACGGGCACGTCCAGCGGCGGGACGTCGCAGATCTTGATGGTGTTGTTCTCGCTCGCCGAGATCGCTTCGGACAGGTCGCGCCCGACCTTCTTGGCGTCGACGTCGAACGCGGCGACGAACGAGACGTCGCGCACGTGGTAGCCACCGAAGTCGACGTGCATCAACCCGGGGACACGTGTGGTCGGGTCGGCGTCCGCGTAGTAGTGAACGCCCTGTACGAGCGACGCCGCGCAGTTACCCACGCCGACGACGGCGACACGGACCTCACTCATGGTGGCTCCTTCTCTCATATTCCTGGTGCCTGTCCTGCTGGTCCGTCTTGTTGGTCGTCTTGTCGGTATCCGTCTGGGCGGCGCGTTCGGTGGCGATCAGTTCGTTGAGCCACCGCACCTCCCGCTCGCAGGAGTCGAGCCCCAGCTGGTGCAGCTGCTGGGTGTAGTTGTCGATCTGCTCCCGCGCCCGCCCGAGTGCCGCCCGCAGCCCTTCGCGCCGTTCCTCGACGGCTCTCCTGCGTCCCTCGAGGATCCGCACCCGCGCTTCGGCGGGTGTGCGGGAGAAGAACGCGAGGTGCACGCCGAATCCCTCGTCGTCCCACGCGTGCGGGCCGGACTCGGACAGCAGCTCGGCGAGCCGCTCCTTGCCCTCCGCTGTGATCCGGTACACGCGCCTGCTGCGTCGGGACCAGCTGCCCGTCTCGGGCGCCGGCAGCTCCGGGTCCTCGACGATGAGGCCGGCGCGCGTGAGGCGCCGCAGCGCCGGGTAGAGCGAGCCGTAGGAGAACAGCCGGAAGCCGCCCAGTCGCAGGCCGAGCTCCTTGCGCAGCTCGTACCCGTGCACCGGCGCCTCCTGGAGCAGGCCGAGGATCGCCAGCTCCAGCACGACGGACCTCCTCCCGCTGGCCGACCGATAGCCTAGCCGAGTATATCGAGCCGATACATCAGTTCGCTGGTTCGCCGAGCGTGCCCGGACGCCCGGTCGTCGATCCACCCCACCCGGGGCGAGGCGTTCTCCCCGACATCACGGGCACTCCGCGTACCCTGACCGGGTGCGCACCCAGCGGCAGGTGGTCGACTACGCGTTGCAGCGCCGCGCGCTGCTCGCCGAGGTCCACTCCGGTCGGGTCGGGGTCGCCGAGGTCTGCGACGCGAGCCCGTACCTGCTCCGCGCAGCTCGGTTCCACGGCCAGCAGACCGAGCGGACCTGCCCGGTCTGCCGCAAGGAGCGCCTCACCCAGGTCTCCTGGATCTTCGGTGACGAGCTCAAGAACGCCGCCGGATCGGCCCGCGCACCGGAGGAGCTCGAGCAGCTGGCGAACGTCCATGCCGACTTCTCCGTGTACGTGGTCGAGGTTTGCCGCACCTGCAGCTGGAACCACCTGGTCCTGTCCTACGTGATGGGCACGGGCGACGCTCCCGAGCGTCGCGGGCGTGGATCCGACCGACGCAGGACCGCCGCCGAGTGACCGCACACCATCCCCCGAACCCCCCGGAGCAGCGGTGAGTGATCCGCGCGACCCCCGGTTCGACGCGCCGAGGGGTCGGCCCCGCAGCCCGCAGGGCCGACCACCGCCGTACCCGCAGCGCCCCGGTGCCCCCGCGCCCGGCCCGTACGGCGGTCCGCCTCCCCAGGGCCGTCCGCAGCGCAGGCCGGCGCCACCACCGCCCGACGCGCGTGTTCCGCCCCAGCGGTACCGCGCCGACGGTCCGCCGGTCTCGCCCGGTGCCCGGCAGTCCGCGTACCAGTCCGGAGATGTGCCGCTCCTCACGCACGACGAGGACGACTCCGGCGCCACCGCGGTGGTCGGGAACCAGGCGCCGCCGCGGGGCGCCGCGGTGGCGCAGCATCCGGCACCGCGCTCGGAATCCCGCCGTGGCGGGCGCTCCCGCAAGCCGGCTTCGCCCTGGCGGACCGTGCGGCGGATCTGTTACGTCGTGCTGGGGGCTGCGCTGATCGGCCCGTTCGTCGCCTTCGTCGTGGGCTGGTTGCTCTTCCCGGTGCCCACGGCCGAGCAGGCGGCGCTCACCCAGGTCGCCACGTTCACGTTCGCCGACGGTGAGACCCCGATCGCCACGGTGCGCCCGGAGAACAGCAACCGGGTCACGGTCACGCTCGACAAGGTGCCCGAGCACGTGCGCGAGGCCGTGCTCTCGGCCGAGGACCGCTCCTTCTACTCGAACCCCGGTTTCGACTTCGTCGGCATCGGCCGCGCCGTGTACGAGCAGCTCACCGGCGGTGTCGGTGGCGGCTCCACCATCACCCAGCAGTACGTGAAGGTCTCCACCGGCCAGGACGACGTCTCCCTGTGGCGCAAGTACAAGGAGGTCATCCTCGCGGTCAAGATCACCCGCGAGAAGACCAAGGACGAGATCCTCGAGAACTACCTCAACACGATCTACTGGGGCCGCGGCGCGTCGGGCATCCAGGCGGCGGCGAAGGCGTACTTCGACAAGGACGCGAAGGACCTGACGGTGTCGGAGGGCGCGATGCTCGCCGGCGTCATCCAGCTGCCGTCGCGTTGGGATCCGGCGAAGAGCCCGGAGCGCTCGCAGGAGCGGTGGAACTTCGTGCTGGACGGCATGGTCGAACAGCGTTGGATCACGCCGGAGGAGCGGGCCCAGCAGGTGTTCCCCACCAACTGGCTGCCGGAGGCGCCGGCGGTGGGTGGCGTGCCGGACGACGACCGCTACCACATCTACGACCGAGCGGTCGAGGAGCTCGCGTCCAAGGGGATCACGCAGGACCAGATCGACACCGAAGGTCTCACGGTCACCACCACCGTGCAGGAGCCGAGCCAGCGGCAGGCGGTCGAGTCCGTGAAGGATCAGTTGGCGCGCCAGCCGGACAACCTGCGCGGCGCGCTGGTGTCGATCGACCCGCGCACCGGGGCGATCACCGCCTACTACGGCGGGCAGAACGGGCTGGGCACCGACTACGCCATGGCGCTGCGCCAGCCAGGCTCGTCGTTCAAGCCGTTCGTGCTGTCGGCGGCACTGCAGGCGGGGAAGGGCATCGGCCTCGGCACGAAGTACCCGGGCACCTCGCCGATGGAGTTCCCGGGCCGTGGCGAGGTGAGCAACATCGAGGGCCTCGACTGCGAGGAGTGCAACGCCATCGAGGCGATGACCAAGTCGATCAACACGTGGTTCTACCAGCTGGGTATCACGGTCGGACCGCAGAGCGTCGCCCAGGCGGCCCACCAGGCCGGCATCCCCGACGACCTGCTCCCCGACCCCACCGGCGGCATCGCACTCGGCGACAAGGAGGTGCACCCCGTCGACATGGCATCGGCGTACGCCACCTTCGCCGCCGAGGGCGTCTACCACGAGCCCCACATCGTGTCGCGGGTCGAGGCCTCCGACGGCCGCGTGCTCTACGAGCGGGAGAACCCCGAGGGCCGGCAGGCCGTTCCGCCGCAGGTGGCGCGCAACGTCGTCGAGGCCATGCTGGACGTCGCCGATCACACCGACCACGCCCTCTCCGACGGGCGGCCGGTGGCGGGCAAGACCGGCACGGTGCAGCTGCAGGGCAACGACAACAAGGACGCGTGGATGGTCGGCTTCACCCCGTCCGTCTCCACGGCGGTCTGGATCGGGTCCGACCAGAGCGACGCGCTGCGCAACTCGCAGCGCCGACCGATCTACGGCAGCATGCTGCCGAGCGACATCTGGCAGGAGTTCATGAACGCCGTGTTGCGCGGCGAGCCGGAGCAGACCTTCTCCACGTTCGTGCCGATGGGCGATCCTCCCCGCGCCGCGCCACCCGTCTCGTCCACGCCGTCACCGGACGACGACGAGGATGACGAGGACTCGTCCGACAGCGACTCGGACTCGGACTCGGACTCCGATTCGGACAGCAACCGCAACAGCGACGGTGACAGCTCGCGCAGCTCACGCGACTCGAGCGATTCCTCGTCGGACGAGGACCAGGACTCGTCGAGCGGCGGCTCGTCACCGTTCGGCACGAACGACAGCGGCGGCAGCGGGGGCGGCAGCAGCGACAGCGGCGGCAGCAGCGACGAACCGACGTCGAACCGCAGCCAGGACCGGTCCAGCACCGTGCCCGCCGGAGCCACGGACGGGTCCGACGCCGGACCGGTGGGGTGACCCCGGCCCCCCGGCAGCCGGACGTCCCGGTACGGGTGATCCCGACGTGGACGGAGCCGCTCGCGGCCGCTGCCAGCCGGGTGGTCGGAGGTCCGCTCGGCCGGCACGCGCTCGTGGGCCGGAGCCGCTTCTGGACGCCTCTGCGCGTGGTCCTGTTGTTCGCGGTGGTGCTGCTCGCCGCGGGCTGGCTCGGGAAGGCGCCGTGCCTGCAGCAGTACACCACCGACAGCGGCGATCTCGCGCTGGACTGGCGCGACAGCCGCCAGTACGTGGCGATGTGCTACTCCGACACGGTTCCGCTGTGGGGGATCGAGGGCCTGGACGACGGCGCCGTGCCCTACCGGGACCCGTGGGTCGAGTCGGCAGGCACTGCCGACGAGCAGGTGCGGTACATGGAGTACCCGGTGCTCACCGGCTTCTTCCAGTACTTCAACGCCCAGCTGACCGACGCCTGGGTGCAGGCGGTCGAGGTGGTGCCCGGCCTGCCGTCGGCGCTCCCGGTGGTCGTCTACTTCGACATCAGCGCGTTCTGGCTCGCCCTGGCCTGGCTCGTGGTCGTGTGGGCGGTGTACGCCCTGCGGCCGCACCGTCCGTGGGATGCCGCGCTCGTGGCGGTGTCGCCGCTCGTCGCGGTGCACGCGTTCACCAACTTCGACACGCTGGCCGTCGCGTGCGCGGCGGGCGGGATGCTGGCGCTCGCCCGGCGACGACCGCTGCTCGCCGGGGCCCTGCTGGGCGCGGGTGGCGCGTTCAAGCTCTACCCGCTGATGTTGCTGTTGCCCGTGGCGCTCGTGGCGCTGCGCCGGCGCGAGGTGCGCACCGCGGTGTCCGCGATCGTCGGTGCGATCGGTGCCTGGGTGGTGGTCAACGCCCCCATCGCACTGTTGTACGGCCGGGGGTGGTGGGAGTTCTTCCGGCTCAACAGGACCCGCCCCGCCGACCCCGACTCGCTCTACTTCGTGGTGCAGCACTTCACCGGCTGGTCGGGGTTCGACGGGTCCCTCGCCGACGGTGAGCAGCCCGCCGTGCTCAACGCGGTGTCGGCGGTGCTCTTCCTGCTCTGCTGCGCCGGGATCACCGTGCTCGCGCTGCGCGCACCGCGGCCACCGCGCGTCGCCTCGCTGGCCTTTCTCGTCATTGCGACGTTCCTGTTGGTGAACAAGGTGTGGAGCCCGCAGTACTCGCTGTGGCTCGTGCCGCTCGCGGTGCTCGCGCTGCCGCGGTGGCGGCTGTTGCTGGCCTGGATGACGGTCGACGCCCTGGTCTGGGTGCCGCGGATGTACTACTACCTCACCCCGGAGAACAAGGGCCTGCCTCCGGACTGGTTCCTCGGCACGGTCGTGCTCCGCGACGCCGTGGTCGTGCTCCTGTGCCTGCTGGTGGTGCGCTCGGTACTGCACCCGACCACCGATCCGGTGCGCACCGTCGCGCAGCGGGGGACGACGGACACCGACCCCGACTGGCCGCCCGCACCTGCGCGCAAGACGGGTACGGACGCGGCCGGGGTGGCAGGCTCGCACCGTGCCGTCTCCGCGTGACCACGTCATCGATGCCCTGCGCCGGTTCCAGCGACGGCCGCTCGACCGTCCCGACCTGAAACCGGCGGCCGTCGGGATCACGCTCGTGGAAGACGCCACGGCGTTCCTCCTGACCCGCCGGGCGCCCTCCCTGCGCGGTCACGCGGGACAGTGGGCGCTACCGGGTGGGCGCGCCGATCCCGGCGAATCCGCCGGTGCCGCCGCGCGTCGTGAGCTCGCGGAGGAGCTCGGGCTGGTCCTGGACGCGGACGCCGAGCTGGGGCTGCTCGACGACTACGCCACCCGCTCCGGATACCTGATCACTCCGGTCGTGTTGTGGGCCGACGGGGATCCCGGACTGCGCCCGAACCCCGCCGAGGTGGCCGAGCTGCACCGCGTGCCCGTCGATCTGATCGACGTGGAGCCGCGGTACCTCACGATCCCGGAGTCGGACGCGCCCGTGATCCAACTGCCGCTGCTCGGCAGGCTGGTGCACGCGCCCACGGGCGCGGTGCTCCACCAGTTCCGGGAAGTGGTGCTGCACGGTCGGGACACGCGTGTGGCCCACCTGGAGCAGCCGGTGTTCGCCTGGCGGTAGCCGGCCCTACGGGACCGATTCCGCCAGTGGGGTGCGGCGTGGTGGCGGCGTGGTGGCGAGCCGGTCCGTGCCACGGAGGAACAGGACGAACAACACCACGAGCAGGGCGGCGCGACCCCACACGCCGATCGTGACGGCCTGCGCGGAGAACCCGTCGTAGATGCCGCTGCCGAGGTCTTCGTGCAGGTGGTAGTACCAGCGGAAGATCCCGATACCCATCGTGAGGTCGGCGAGCAGGTACGCAGCGACCATCGACCACGGCACCTGCACCAGCACGAAGAACGGCAGCAGCCACAGCGTGTACTGCGGCGAGTGGACCTTGTGCAGCAGCAGGAAGCCGCACAGCATGGCCGCGCTCACGCCGACCCACGGGTAGCAGCCCTCACGGCGCCAGCGCCACCAGCCCACACCGGCGGCCACCGCGAACGACAGGAGGACCAGCGTGGGCGAGAGCCAGTCCATGAGGGACTGGAAGCCGACGTTGTCCGGGTCCGAGGTGGGGCGGAAGCCCCAGAACCAGATCGAGTTGGTGGTGAAGTCGACCTTGCGCAGCTGCTGGAACGTGAAGGAGGCGCGCCAGCCCTCGTAGCCGGCCAGCATGAAGGGCAGGTTCACCAGGACGACGGTGGCGGTGGCCGCCCCCGCCACGTGCAGCGCACCGCGCCAGTGCAGCCGGCCCGGCCGCGACGCCACGAGGACGTACAGCGCGAGCGGCAGCACGAAGGCGCCCGGGTAGAGCTTGAACGCGAACCCCAGCCCGAGGAGGACGGCCGCGACGACGCCGCGCTGTGCCAGCGTGCGGTCGCTGCGCCAGCCGTGCATGACGAACACGGCGGCGACGGCACAGGCCACCACCGGCAGGTCCCAGTTGTGGAACGCGTAGAGCACCACGGGCGGGCCGAGAGCCCACATGAGCGCGCGCCACCGCGCGAGCCGGCCGAGCAGGTACCCGGTTGCGAGGCCGAACGGCGCCATCACCAGGGCCGACCCGAGGAGGAACTCGGCGTCGTTGTCGGCGAACAGCGCACCGGCCCAGATCAGCAGCCCGGTGAGGACCGGGTACTCCACACTGCCGCCGACGAGCTGCCCCTCGGGGGTGATCGACCCGCTGACGTAGGGGAAGGCGTGCGTGTCGATGCCGCGGCCGATCCAGAGGTGCTGGATGTCGGAGTAGCAGACATCGCGTTCCATCCGCACCCCGTAGTCGGGGCTGCTGCGGCCGGACTCGTCGAACGTCGGACCCGTGCAGCGGGCCTTGTTCGCGTAGCCGAGCAGCAGCGTGACGCCGGTGAGCAGCACCAGGACGGCGAGCATCGCGCGACCCGCGACGACCGCCGGGCCGGACCGGGGCAGCACCTGCTCCCCGGAGGCGGCGTCCACGGTGGTTCCGGTCACCGCGCCGCCCCGGGAACGCGCGCGGCCGGCACCTGGAACGTCACGAGCCGAGCCGGTGGCGCAGGAAGGCGATGTCGTCGTGCTGCCCCTCCGCCGGTGTCTCGACCACCACCGGTGCACCGGCGGCGGCGCACACGGCGACCAGTGCATCGGGCTCGATCGTGCCGGCGGCGACGTTGGCGTGCCGGTCGCGCGCGGAGCCGAACTCGTCGCGCGAGTTGTTCAGGTGCACCAGGTCGATCCGGCCCGTGATCGCCTTGGCCCGGTCGACGACGTCGACGAGGTCCTCGCCGGCCGCGAAGGCGTGGCAGGTGTCGAGGCAGAAGCCCACGCCGAACTCGCCCACGGCGTCCCACAGGCGCGCGAGCGCGTCGAAGCGGCGGGCCATGGCGTTGTCGCCACCCGCGGTGTTCTCGATGAACACCGGCACGGCGAAGCCACCCTCGCCGGCCTGGCGTTCGACGAACTTGCGCCAGTTGTCGACGCCCTTGGCGGCGTCCTCGCCCTGGGTGACGTGCCCGCCGTGCACGACCAGGCCGATCGCGCCCACCGCTGCGGCGGCCTCCGCGTGCTGGACGACCAGCTTGCGTGACGGGATGCGGATCCGGTTGTTCAGCGAGGCCACGTTCACGACGTACGGCGAGTGCACGACCACCGCGAGGTCCCCGGAGCGCAACTGCTCGGCCTGGGGATGCGCAGGCGGCTTCTTCCAGCCCTGCGGGTCGGCCAGGAACATCTGGACGATGTCGGCGCCGCGCTCCGCTGCGGAGTCGATCGGATCGGCCTCGCGCACGTGTGCCCCGATGAGCATGTGGCCAGCGTAGTGACAACCCCCGACACCCCGGCGCGTGGCGTCGGGTCGGGTCGCGCGGCCGCGACCGGCACGTGCACGATCGCGAACGGTGGGTCCCGCGTGCGGTCAGCGGTATACGCGCTGGTAGCCTGCGTGTCAGGTCCGACCGGTGCTCACCGAGCGCCGCACGGGGCCGCCGATCGGCGGCAATTCTGTCGGAGCCTACTGAGAACCTCCTGTCGCGGATGGACCGCGACCGTTCCAGTCCATAGGAGGTGAGTGGTTCTCATGCGTCATTACGAGCTGATGGTCATCCTCGACCCGAGCCTGGACGAGCGCACTGTGACGCCGTCCCTGGAGACGTTCCTCAACGTCGTGAAGAGCGACAAGGGCACCGTCGAGAAGATCGAGGTGTGGGGCAAGCGCCGCCTCTCCTTCGAGATCGCGAAGCACGCCGAGGGCATCTACGCGGTCCTCGAGATCACCTGCGAGCCGGCCACCGTCGCCGAGCTCGACCGGCAGCTGGGCCTCAACGAGTCCGTGCTGCGCACCAAGGTCATGCGTCGCGAGCCGAAGAAGGCCGTCGCCGCCGAGCCGAAGCGGGCCCCGGCGCCCGCCCCCGCGGGCTGAGGGCCCGGTCACGATGGCCGGCGAAACCGTCATCACGGTGATCGGCAACCTCACCGCCGACCCGGAGCTGCGTTTCACGCCGTCCGGAGCGGCGGTCGCCAACTTCACGGTGGCCTCCACCCCGCGCACCTTCGACCGCCAGTCCGGTGAGTGGAAGGACGGCGACGCGCTGTTCCTGCGCTGCAACGTGTGGCGGCAGGCGGCGGAGAACGTCGCCGAGACGCTCACCCGCGGCATGCGCGTGATGGTGCAGGGCCGCCTGCGGCAGCGCAGCTTCGAGACCCGCGAGGGCGAGAAGCGCACCGTCGTGGAGCTCGAGGTCGACGAGGTCGGCCCGTCCCTGCGCTACGCCACTGCCAAGGTCAACAAGGTCAGCCGCGGCAGTGGTAGCGGCGGCTTCGGCGGCGGCGGCGGAGGAGGCGGCGGCGGGTACGGCGGCGGCTCCGGCGGAGGCGGTGGGGGCGGCGGCGCCCCGGCCGACGACCCGTGGGGTTCCGCTCCGCCCGCAGGCAGCGGCCCGAGCGCCGACGACGAGCCCCCGTTCTAGCCAGAGACCACTCCCCGCCCTGGTGGCGGGCATCGAGCAACGACCAGGAGCACCACCATGGCCAAGCCCGTCCTGCGCAAGCCGAAGAAGAAGGTGTGCGCGTTCTGCAAGGACAAGGCCCAGGACATCGACTACAAGGACACCGGCCTGCTGCGGAAGTTCATCTCCGACCGCGGCAAGATCCGGGCTCGCCGGGTCACCGGCAACTGCCGTCAGCACCAGCGTGACGTCGCGGTAGCGGTCAAGAACTCCCGCGAGGTCGCGCTGCTTCCTTACACCTCTACCGCGCGCTGAGGAGGAGAACACCCGTGAAGCTCATCCTCACCGCCGACGTGCCCAACCTGGGCGGGCCCGGCGACATCGTCGAGGTCAAGGACGGCTACGGCCGCAACTACCTGCTTCCCCGTTCGATGGCCGTCGTGGCCACCCGCGGGGCCGAGAAGCAGGTGGCTTCCATCCAGCGTGCCCAGCGGGCCCGGCAGATCCGGGACCTGGGTCACGCCAAGGAGGTCGCGGGCCAGCTCGGCGCCCTCTCGGTCACCGTCAAGGCGAAGGCAGCCGGCGATTCGGGCCGCCTGTTCGGTTCGGTCACGGCCGCCGACGTCGTCAGCGCGATCCGCACGGCGGGTGGCCCGGCGCTCGACCGGCGGTCCGTCGACATGCCGGAGCAGATCAAGACGGTCGGCACGCACCAGGTCACCGTTCGGCTGCACCCGGAGGTCAGCGCCGATCTGGGCGTCGCAGTCGTGGGGGCCTGACAGGCCTCCGATTCGTCACGCACCGTGAGCGGGGCGGGGCTCGGGCATCATGCCCGGGTCTCGCCCCGCTTCACTTTGCGCCGAGGCTCACGACGGCGAAGTGCAACCCGTCCAGGTGGCGCGCCGAAGAGTGACGACGACGTCGCCCAGTGACCGGTCGGACGCGCCGGGTGGCGTGTTCCGCCCGGCGACGACACGCCCGATCGGGCCTGTTGCGGCGTGTCGCGAAGGAAAGTTGTCCACATCCTGTGACAAGCTCTTGACCTGCTGATACACCCGGATTTCCGGAGTTGTCCCCACGCCGTCCACAGGTCGGTCCCTATGTGCTCCTGCGCCGGGTCGGATCCGTCCCCAGGTCGTCCACAGGACGGTCGTCACGACGGTTTGGAAGCGTCGGCACGGGCGCTTAGCCTCACCGCGGGGGTGCGTGGACTCGACCAGGCCGATCCCTTCCGTTTCCCGGGAGGTCATCCGGAAGTCGTCGAGCACATCGAACCTTTGTTCGATAGAATGGCGACAGGGGGTGACGCTGCGTATGGCACTGGCTGATGACCGTGGAACGGGAAGGCCGCGTCCGGTTCGCGCGGCGAACGACGGCGCGGACCCGAACGGAACCTTCGACCGGCAACCACCCCAGGACCTCACGGCCGAGCAGTCGGTGCTCGGCGGCATGCTGCTGTCGAAGGACGCCATCGCGGACGTCGTCGAGGTGCTGCGGCCCGACGACTTCTACCGGCCCAACCACCAGACGGTCTACGACTGCATCCTCGACCTCTACGGGCGGGGCGAGCCCGCCGACGCGGTCACCGTCTCCGCCGAGCTGCAGCGTCGCGGCGAGTTGATCCGCCTCGGTGGTGCGCCCTACCTGCACACGCTGATCGCCACGGTGCCCACGGCCGCCAACGCGGCGTACTACGCAGAGATCGTCGCGGAGAAGGCGATCCTGCGCCGCCTCGTCGAGGCCGGCACGCGGATCGTGCAGCTGGGCTACCACGGCTCGGAGGGCGCCGAGGTCAACGACGTCGTCGACCGCGCCCAGGCCGCCATCTACGACGTCACCGAGCGCAGCACCACCGAGGACTACGTCGCCCTCGAGGAACTGCTGCAACCCACGATGGACGAGATCGACGCCATCGCCTCCCGCGGTGGCGTGGCGCTGGGCGTGCCCACCGGCTTCGCCGACCTCGACGCGGCCACCAACGGCCTGCACCCCGGTCAGATGATCGTCGTGGCAGCGCGACCTGGCTTGGGAAAGAGCACGCTAGGTCTGGACTTCGCCCGATCCTGCTCGGTCAAACACGGTCTGACCAGCGCCGTCTTCTCCCTGGAGATGAGCAAGTCCGAGATCGTCATGCGCCTGCTGTCCGCCGAGGCGCGCATCCGGCTGGCCGACATGCGCGCCGGCCGGATGAGCGACGACGACTGGACGCGGATGGCGCGCCGGATGAGCGAGATCAGCGAGGCGCCGCTGTTCGTCGACGACTCGCCGAACCTCACGCTGATGGAGATCCGGGCGAAGGCACGGCGGCTCAAGCAGCGCAACGACCTCAAGCTGATCATCCTCGACTACCTGCAGCTGATGTCGTCGGGTCGCAAGGTCGAGTCGCGGCAGCAGGAGGTGTCGGAGTTCTCCCGGCAGATCAAGCTGCTGGCCAAGGAGCTCGAGGTGCCGGTGGTGGCGATCAGCCAGCTGAACCGCGGGCCGGAGCAGCGCACCGACAAGCGCCCGATGCTGTCGGACCTGCGCGAGTCGGGATCGATCGAGCAGGACGCGGACATGGTCATCCTGCTGCACCGCCCCGACGCGTTCGAGCGCGACGACCCGCGCGCCGGCGAGGCCGACCTGATCCTGGCCAAGCACCGTAACGGCCCCACCAACACGATCACGGTGGCCCACCAGCTGCACTACAGCCGCTTCTCCGACCTGGCCCACGGCTAGCTCCCCCGATACCCGCGACGAGCCTCCCGCGGCTCTCACCGAGCGCGGTGGTCACGATCGTTCACCGGGTCATGCAGCAGCCCTCCGCGCCTCCTCCGACGCGACCCCGTCGACGGGGTGCTCGGTGTGAATCAGGGGGTGTGGCCGCCACGCAGTCTGCCGCCGTTCCTCCCCGGGGCTCTGCCTCGTAGCCCGGGTTGCGGTGGGCGCGCCGTTCCCGGCTCGACGCTTCCTGCCCCACCCCATAGCTGGGTCTCACGCGCAGTGGGTCCGGCGCCGAGCCCGCCCTCCGCGCCGAGGGCGGCTGGGTGGGGTACGAGCCACGAATATCGGAGCTGGGCCCGCGACGGGGACGGTCGCCCACCCAGCCCCGATATTCGGCAGTTCTGCCAACCCGCCCACCCCGCCAACGGGCAGGAGCAGGGGAACCCGGCCGACTGCGCCGAGGGTCAGGGCCGGGGCGTGGGGCAGTGGCTGAGAGCCGGGGACGGCGAGTTGGGGTGCGAGGAGTCCGTCGCTCCGCGGTAGCTGTTGATCGTTGCGAGATCCACCGATCCGCCCCGCCAGGGGCGATCGCCTCGATCTCAGATGGATCGATCGTTGCGAGGTCGAGCCTTTCGTCCTGAGTGGGGCGATCCGGTGGATCTCGGAATGATCTCTTCGCGGCCCGCGGGGTGCCGTCGACCTCGACGGGCTCCCGGCTCAGGTTCGCACCACCTCGCCACCGATACCGCCGCGTCCCGCGGGCGAACCCACCAGCTCCACGGTCGTGCCGGCCCGGACCCGCTCGCCGAAGACCGCGACCAGGGACTCGGTCACGCCGGCGACCAGTCGCGCCACGATGTCGTCCGCGTCCGGGCGGGAGAACGCGGCGTCCTTGATCCCGAACGTGACCCGGGGTGCGGGTGCGGTCGCGGGACGACCTCCGATTCCCCATCGAGCGGGCGCGACCCCGATGAGCTGCACGACCGCGATCTCACGGGCCCACTCGCCGTAGACGGCGACGACGGCGTCGGTGAGCGCGGAGATCACGTCGGTCTCCCGGCCCGTCAGATCGGGCTCGCTGGCGTAAACGATCAGATGGGGCATACCGTCCTCCGGAGCACGAAGAAACCCTTTGGTTTCAAAGCTACTGACGAGGGTGCGACGTGTCCACACCTGAAGGCGCCGACGGGGCCGTGCGCGAGCTCATGCTCGTGTTCCCGCGGCTGGTCGGGCGGATCAAGAAGCTGCCCCCGCCACCGGCACTGCGGTCGCTGGAGCTGACCCCGCGCCACCTCTCCCTGCTGTCGATGCTGCTCCTCGACGGCCCGCTCACCGTGTCCGAGCTGGCGGAGCGGCTCCACGTCGCGCCGACCACGGTGAGCCTGCTCGTCAGCGAACTGAGCGGCAAGGAGGTCCTGCACCGCCGTGCCGACCCCGACGACCGGCGCAGGCGGATCGTCGACCTGCACGACGACGTGCGCCCCGCCGTCTCCCGGTGGCTCGCCCCCGGTGCAAGGGCGTGGCGGGAGGCCCTGGGCCCGCTGACGCTCGCGGAGCGCAGGCTCGTGGTCGACACCCTGCTCGCCTACGAGGCCGCCGTCACGAGGACGCTCGGCGAGGATCCCGGTCCGTGAGCGCGCGTCGCCCGGTGACGACGAGCAGGACGTCCTTCACCGGCATCCGCACCGGGGCCCCGTCACCGATCGACACCTCGGCGTCGGTGGCCACGAGCCGCTTCCCGTGCAGGTGCACGCCGAAGTAGGCGAGGTTGCGCGGCCCGGCGGCCCGCAGGACGGCGGCGATCCGCTGAGCGGGCGGTGCCGGCAGACCCAACGGCTCGGTGATGTCGAGTCCGTGGATCAGGTCGTGGCTCAGCGCGCCGACCTCCCCGCCACCCGGCGGCCGCCACTCGTGGCGGATGTTGTCGCGCAGCTGCGTGAGCAGCTCGTCGTCGCTCATCGCCGCCGTGTCCGCGCGGGCCATCCGATCGGCGAAGCGGTCGAAGGAGAAGCGCGCCCGCACCATGCCGGTGGCGAACCGCAGCGGTGTCGTCCGGAACGGCATCGTCATGTGCGCGACGACCTCACGGGTCCGCCAGCCGGCGCACAGGGAGCGGCTCCCCCACTGTTCGGGGTGCAACCGCTCCAGGAGGGCGAGCAGCCGGGCGCGCTCCGCCCACGTCTCCTCGAGGATGTCGGATCGCATCGGTGTGTCCTTCCGGTCGGCCGTCGTGTCGAGGTGCATACGACCGGCCGTCCGGGAAATCATCGCTGCGGGTGATCGGGGAGCCCGAACTCGGCGAACCGGGCCGCCGTCCCGAGGAACGTGACGATGTGGGCCACCCGGTCGTCGCGGCACTCCAGGAGGATCAGGGCGAACGGGTGCAGGTCGCCGTCCGGGCCGGGTCGGTACTGCCCGAAGCCGGGTGAACCGTTGATCGCGGTCGGCACCAGGCGGTCGCCCGCGCACGCGTCGCTCGCCGCCATGACCGCGGCGATCCGGGACGCGCCGTGCAGCCACCACGCGAACGGCGGCATCGACGACGCCGCGTCCTCCCGCAGTAGGCGCGCCAGCCCGTCGATGTCGTGCGCCTCGAACGCCGCGACGTACCGGTCGAGCAGGTCCCGCTGCGCCGCGTTCTCGGGGTCGAGGACGTCGGCAGGCTGCGGCGGGTCGAGCGCGAGGGCGGCCCGGGCGCGCTGCACCGCGCTGTTCACCGACGCCACGCTGGTCCCGAGGATCTCCGCCGTCTCCCGTGCGGAGAAGGCCATGACGTCCTTGAGCACCAGCGCAGCCCGTTGACGTGGGGAGAGTCGTTGGAGGGCGGCGAGGAACGCCAGCCGGACCGTCTCGCGCCCGACCACGCGCTCGGCGGGATCGGTCACGCCGAACAGCCGGGAGTCCGGCATCGGCTCCACGAACCGGTCGGCGGGCAGCGGTGCGCCGAGGTCGCCGTCCCGGGCGGCCGGGCCCATGTCGATCGCCAGCGCCCGTCGGCGGGCCCCGCGGAGCATGTCGATGCACACGTTGCCGGCGATGCGGTACAGCCAGGTGGTCAGCCGGCCACGCGCCGGGTCGAAGCTCGCGAGGTTGCGGTACGCGCGGACGAGCGTCTCCTGCACGGCGTCGTCGGTGTCGGCAGCGGAGCCGAGCATGCGGTAGCAGAAGCCCGTCAGCGGGAGGCGCTGCGCTTCGAGGTCCTCGAGCCGCGCCGCGGTCGAGACCGCGATGCCGTCACCGTGACCCGAATCCTGCTGCGCTCTGGCGGGCACCGAACCTCCCTCTTCGTCGCGGTGGACCGGTGTCCATGATGGCCGCGAACTCGGTTGCGCGCGCACCGCCGTTCATCCACGATCCCCGCGTCCCAACGGCCTGCGGCGGGAGCCACTTCCATGCGCGAACTCCTCGGAACACCCCAGCGTCCCCATCGCTCCGCGGTTCCCGAGGTCATCGCCCATGCCTGTCCCCCGCACCCTGAACGTCGGCATCCTCGCCCACGTCGACGCCGGTAAGACCAGCCTGACCGAGCGCCTGCTCTTCGAGTTCGGCGCCATCTCCCGCCTCGGCAGCGTCGACGGCGGTGACACGCAGACCGACACCGGCGCCATCGAGCGCGAGCGCGGTATCACCGTGCGCTCCGCCGTGGCGGCCTTCACCGTCGGCTCCACCCAGGTGAACCTGATCGACACGCCGGGCCACCCGGACTTCATCGCCGAGGTCGAGCGCGCGCTCGGCGTGCTCGACGGCGTCGTCCTGGTGCTGTCGGCGGTGGAGGGCGTCCAGGCGCAGACCCGCGTGTTGATGCGGACGCTGCGCGCGATGCGGCTGCCGACCCTGCTGTTCGCCAACAAGATCGACCGAGCCGGCGCGCGGGACGACGAGCTGCTCGCCGAGGTCCGGCGCACCGTCGCGCCGCATGCTATCATGATGACGAGAACCCGCGACCTGGGCACGGCGGCGGCCACGGTCGTCGCGGAGTCGCTCGACGAGCCGGAGGCACGGGCCCGCATCACCGAGGTGCTCGCCGAGACCGACGATCGCGTCCTCGCCCGGGTCGTCGACGGGCCGCCGCTCACGGCGCGAGAGGTGACCGCCGCGCTCGTGGCCGGTACCGCGACGGGCCGGGTCCAACCGCTCTATTCGGGGTCGGCGCTGAGCGGGGCGGGCGTCCGCACGCTCGTCGAGGGCGTGGTGGCGTTGGTCCCGCCCGCGCCGGTCCCGGTGGGCGGTCCGGCCCGCGGCACCGTCTTCGCCGTCGAACGCACGCCGTCGGGCGAGAAGCTCGTGTACCTGCGGCTCTTCGCCGGCGAGGTCGCGGTCCGGGAGCGGCTGGTGCTGCACGGGCGGCGCGCCGACGGCGCCCGCGAGGAGTGCTCCGGACGGGTGAGCGCGCTGCAGGTGGTCGGCCGCGGACCCGCCGACCGGCTCCGCGCGGGCGGCATCGGACGGATCCGCGGCCTGCGCGAGGTCCGGGTCGGGGACCGGCTGGGTGGCCCGGACGGCGGCGCGGACGGCCCACGGTTCGCCCGGCCCGCGCTGCGCACGGTCGTGCGCCCGCAGGACCCCGCCGACGCCACCCGGCTGCGCGCGGCCCTGCTCCAGCTCGCCGACCAGGACCCCCTGATCTCGGTGCGGCCGGTGCCCGACGGCACCGAGGTGCTGCTCTACGGCGAGGTCCAGAAGGAGGTCCTCGCGCAGACGCTCGCCGCCGAGCACGGCGTCACCGCCCGGTTCGCGCCCAGCCGGATCGTCCGCGTCGAACGGCCGGCGGGCGTGGGTGAGGCCGTCGAGGAGTTCGGTCGCCGCGGCCCGGCCCTCGGGCGGTACTGGGCGACCGTCGGGCTGCGCGTGCAGCCGGGGAAACGCGACACCGGCGTGGTGTTCGACTACGAGACCGAGCTGGGCGCACTGCCCCGGGCGTTCCACACCGCGATCGAGGAGACCGTGCACCGCGCGTGCCGGCGCGGGCCCAGGGGCTGGGCGGTCACCGACTGCGCCGTGACGCTCGTGCGCTCCGGGTTCAACGCACCCGTCAGCGTGGCGGCCGACTTCCGCGAGCTCACATCGATCGTGCTGGCCCGCGCCCTGGAGCGGGCCGGCACGCGGGTGTACGAGCCCTGCCACGCCTTCGAGCTGGACATCCCCCGGGCCACGCTCAGCGAGGTCGCGCAACGGCTCACCGCGCTCGAGGCCCGCATCGAGCAGACGGCCGAGGTGGCCGACGGCTGGCGGCTCGCCGGCACGCTGCCCGTCCGCAGCCTGGACGCGGTGCAGCGCAGCCTGCCCGGTCTGACGTCGGGCGAAGCGGCGTGGTCGTCCCGGCCGTCGGCGGACCGACCGGCCGGCTGATCCTCGTCGCCTCGACGAGAACGCGGGTCGGCGGGCGGCGCTGTGCTCCGCGATCAGGGCGTCGTGATCTCCGCGACCAGTGCGGTGACCTCGGCGGCCGCCTCGACCGAGGCGAGGTGCGCGGCGTCGAGCACCTCCAGGCGGGCGCCGGGGATGCCCTCGGCCAGCGTCCGCGCGTGCGGTTCCACGGGCGTGGCCAGGTCGGCCGAACCGGCGATCACGAGCGTCGGCGCGGTGATCGCTCCGAGCCGGTCGCGGTGGTCCCACGCCTCGATCGCCTGGCAGCAGGCGAGGTAGCCGTCGTCGGGGGTGCCGGCCACCATCGCCTCGGCCTCGGCGACGACGTCCGCGTGCGCCGCGGCCCAGCCGGGGGTGAACCAGCGCGACACGACCCCCTGCGCGAGCGGCCCGGTGCCACCCGAGGAGACGGCCGCGATGCGCTCCTCCCAGGGTGCCGGGTCCGGGAAGTGCGCGGTGGTGCAGCACAGGGTGAGCCGGGAGATGCGCTCGGGCGACTCGGAGGCCAGGCGCATGCCGACCATGCCGCCCAACGAGAGCCCGCACCACGCGACCCGGTCCAGGCCGAGCCCGTCGAGCAGGGCGAGCACGTCATCGGCCAGGTCGGCGATGCGGTAGGGCCCCGGTGGCACCGGTGAGCCGCCGTGTCCGCGGTGGTCCACCCGGATCACCCGGAACCGCTCGGTCAGCGCCGCCACCTGCGGGCGCCACATCTGAAGGGTCGACCCGAGCGAGCCGGACAGCACGAGCACCGGGGCGTCGCGCGGCCCCTCGTCGAGGTGGTGCAGGTCGACGGTCATGCCGCACCGCCCGAGCCGACCGTCCGCATCGCGCGCAGTGTCCCCAACTCCTCGGCGGTCGGTGGAGCGGTGAACATCAGGTCCGGCGCGACCTGCACCGGCCAGCCGGTCTCGGCGCGCACCTGCTCGGCCGTGATCCCCTGGTGCAGCGCGGTGAGCACGAGCTCGCCCGTTTCGGGGTCCGGCTCCAGCACGCCGAGGTCGGTGATCACCCGCACCGGGCCCGCACCGCGCAGCCCGAGCCGCTCGCGGTCCCCGCTGCCGGTGCCGTGACCGACGGACGTGACGAAGTCGACCTGCTCCACGAATGCCCGCAGGCGGTGGCGCATCACCACGATCACCTCGCGGCAGGACGCGGCGATCTCCGGGGCGCCGCCGGATCCGGGCAGCCGGACGTCGGGCTCGTCGTACTCGCCGATGACGGTGGTGTTGATGTTGCCGAGGCGGTCGATCTGCGCGCCGGAGAGGAACCCGACGTCGATCCGGCCCGGCTGCAGCCAGTAGTTGAACACCTCGGGCACCCCGACGACGCTGAGCGCCGCGTCGGCCAGGATCCCGTCGCCGATCGACAGCGGGAGCTCGTCGGGACGCGTGTCGAGGGTGCCGGACTCATAGATCAGCACCAGCCGCGGGGCGTGCAGCCTGCGCGCGAGGTTGGCCGCCGTGGACGGCAGCCCGATCCCCACGAAGCAGGCCTGGCCGTCGCGCAGCGCGCGGGCGGCCGCGATGCTCATCATCTCGTCGGCGGTCCAGGTCGCCGCCTCATCGGTGCCGGCCACGGGCTCCGCGGTACCGGTCATGCCGCCGCCTCCTCGATCGTGCGCAGCCAGCGTGTGAACGCCTCCCGGTCCCGGCTCACGGCGTCCCAGTCGCGGTAGGCGGCGTTGTCCCGGTCGTAGTAGCCGTGGGCGTAGGACGGGGCGGCTCCGCGCGGGGCGACCGCCACGGCGTCGAGCACCCAGCGGGGCAGCACCACCGCGCCGGGCACCGGTGTGAGCTCGTCGACCACCTCCTCGACGGTGACGAGCGCGCGGCGCGCGGCCAGCACGGCCTCCTTCTGCACCCCGGTGATGCCCCACAGCTGGACGTTGCCCTCACGGTCGGCCCGCTGGGCGTGCACGATCGTGACGTCCGGGTTGAGCGCCGCGACGGCGGCCAGCCGCTCCCCGGTGAACGGGCACTGCACCGTGGAGATCGTGTCGGTGTGGGTGGGCAGGTCGGTGCCGCTGTAGCCGCGCAGCACGGCGAACGGCAGCCCGGAGGCGCCCGCCACGTAGCGGTTGGCCATCCCGGCGTGGCTGTGCTCCTCGATCTCGAGGGGGACCGGCCAACCGGTGGCCAGCGCGTCGCGCATCCGGTGCAGCGATCCGACGCCGGGGTTGCCGCCCCAGGAGAACACCAGCCGGGACGCGCAACCGGCGCCGATCAGCTGGTCGTAGACCAGGTCCGGGGTCATGCGCACGAGCGTCAGGTCCCGCCGTCGCTGCCGGATGATCTCGTGTCCGGCCGCGAACGGGATGAGGTGGGTGAACCCCTCCAGCGCGACGGTGTCCCCGTCGTGGACGAGCTCCGACACCGCCTGCGGCAACGGCACGATCTTGGCCACGGCCGAACGGTAGTGCGCGGTTCCCGGCCCGGCAATCGATGGCGCCGATCCGCGTCGACCACGGGGGTGTGACGTGGCATGACGCAGGGCGAGGCGCCCGTCACGTTCTGCGGCGACGTGCTCGGACCCGGTGCGATCGTGGGCGAGGTGAGCACACTTCCTGACACGCGCCCCGCCGCCGCGTCCGGACGCTTTCCGCTCGGTGCTGCCGATGGCGGCGTGCACCGGCTCGGCTTCGGCACGATGCAGCTCACCGGCCCGGGGGTGTGGGGCCCGCCCGCCGACCCCGCTGCCGCGGTCGCCCTGCTGCGCCGTGCCGCCGACCTGGGCGTCGAGCTGTTCGACACCGCCGACTCCTACGGCCCCGAGGTGGCCGAGGATCTCGTGCGTGAGGCGCTGCACCCCTACCACGGTCTGACGATCGCGACGAAGGCCGGCCTGCTGCGCACCGGCCCCGACGAGTGGCACGCCTACGGCAGACCGGAGTACCTGCGCCAGCAGTGCGAGCAGAGCCTGCGCCGGCTGGGTGTCGAGCGCATCGACCTGTTCCAGCTGCACCGCGTCGACCCGCAGGTGCCCGCCGACGAGCAGTTCGGCGTGCTCGCCGAGCTGCAGGCGGCCGGCAAGGTGGCGGCGGTGGGCCTGTCGGAGGTCGGTGTCGACCAGATCGAGCAGGCGCGCACGGTCCTCGACGTCGCCTCGGTACAGAACCACTACAACCTCGCCGACCGCGGCAGCGACGACGTCCTGCGCTACTGCACGGAGCAGGGGATCGGCTTCATCCCGTGGGCGCCGATCGCGTCCGGCCGGCTCGCGCAGCCGGGTGGGGTCCTCGCGGCGGCCGGTGAACGGCTCGGGGCCACCCCCTCGCAGGTCGCGCTGGCGTGGCTCCTGCAGCGGTCCTCGGTGATGCTCCCGATCCCGGGCACCTCGAGCGCCGCGCACCTCGAGGAGAACGTGCGCGCGGCCGAGCTCGCGCTGGACCTGGCGACCGTCGACGAGCTCGATTCCGCGGTCTGAACGCACGACTCCGTTCCGTCGCGGGCGGCGCGCACGCCTGCGGCGCGTGGAACGGTCCGTGGAACGACACCCGTGTGATTGACATCTGACCGTGATCCCGCTGGCCTGTCCGGGTGAGAATCGGTCACTCTCTGATTCCGGATGCGGCTCTCCTGCCACCTGCACGGCCCAAACCGCCGCATTTCGCGGGCGGAGGAGCCGGTGGACGATCACGACCGTGGGCCGATCCGTGCTCCGGGACCTGCCGGACGGGTTGCGGACCGCCTTGTACGAATACGCAGGAGAGTGGCGCGACACGCCGGATCCACCCGAACGAGGGGAATCGGCTCCCACGCCTGTAACGGTCCCGCCTTGGCCGTTTCCACGCCCGTGTGTCCCCGTTGTGGGTGTCAGAGTGCGCTGAACGGCTCAGCAGAATGAGGGCCGGACGCAGCAGCGGCGCACGTTTGATCATGGAGGTGACGCGTGTCCGAGCTTGTGACGGACCTGGACTGGTTGGCAGCCGCTCGCTACCCGAACGCCGACGACGACTGGGGGCCGGCGCCGGGCCGGCACTCCTACAGCGAGGACGCCGCGCTGACCCCGATCTTCCACGCGCTCAGCCGCAGCGGCCGGCGCAGCCGCCAGAACGACCCGGCCGGCATGCAGAACGGCGCGGCGCAGAACGTCGGGGCACAGGGTTTCGTGACGCAGAACTACCCGACGCAGCGCACCAGCGCCGATCCCGTCGACGCCTTCCGCCGCGACCCGCTGACGGCGCCGATCCCGGTGCAGGCACTCGCCACCACCACCACCACCACGACCCCGCGGCGCCGTCGCGATCGGCCTGAAGGCGGCCGCCACCACCGTTCCCGTGAGGGCACCCACGGCCGCTGGTGACCGTGACCGGTGAGTCCCGCGAGTCGGGCGCCAGATCCCGCGAGTCGGGCGCCAGATCCCGCGAGTCGGGCGCCAGATCCCGCGAGTCGGGCTCTGGCCCCGGCGAGTCGGGGTGTGGGTGCGAGGCAGGCGCGGTCCGGATGCCGGTCGGTGCTGCTCAGCCCCGCAGCCGGGCAGCGGACGCGCGGAGGGCGGCGGTGGCGGCTCGGCGGTCCACCCGGGTGGGCTCGCGGCCGGCGAGCACCTGCTCGCCGGCCACCCACACGTCGCGCACGAGGCGTGAGCCGCCCGCCCACACCAGGTTGGACAGGAGTTGCGCGTCGTCCTCGGGGGCCACGAACGTCGGGTCGTCGAGGTCGACGTGCACCAGGTCGGCCCAGCGGCCCGGCTCGATCGCGCCGAGGTCATCGCGCCCGATCACGGCCGCGCCGTCGCGGGTGGCCATCAGCAGCAGCTCGGCCGCCGTCAGCGCGGCGGCGTCCCCGCTGCCCACACGCGCGAGCAGCCCGGCGAGTCGGGCCTCGGCCCACATGTCCAGGTCGTCGCCGGACGCGGGCCCGTCGGTGCCGAGACCCACGCGTACGCCGGCCCGGCGCAGGGCGGTGAGCCGGGCGACACCCGCGGCGAGCTTGGCGTTGGAGCCCGGGCAGTGGGCGACGCCCGCGCCCCGGTCGGCGAGGAGCGCGATGTCGGTGTCGGAGAGGTGCACGCCGTGCGCGGCGAGGACGCGCCCGCCGAGTGCGCCGACGTCCTCGAGCAGCGCGGGGACCGAACCGTGCGTCGCGCGCTGTGCGCGGTCCTCGTCGAGCGTCTCGGCGACGTGGATGTGCAGCAGGGCGTTCCGGGCGCGGGCGTGCTCGGCCACCGAGGCGAGTGCCTCGGGCGGGAGCGTGTACGCCGCGTGCGGGCCGTAGCCGAGCTCGATGCGCTCGCCCGGCCCGGAACGCAGGCCGACGGCGTCGATCCGCGCCGACACGTCGTCCCGCATCTGCTCCCAGCTACCGAGCCGGTCCCAGCCAGGGGCGGCGATCACACCGGCGGTGAGCACGACGCGGGAGCCGACGGTCGTCACGGCGTC
Organism: Pseudonocardia sp. MH-G8; assembly: GCF_002262885.1. GTDB lineage: Bacteria > Actinomycetota > Actinomycetes > Mycobacteriales > Pseudonocardiaceae > Pseudonocardia. Next base: position 558,415 of record NZ_NKYF01000003.1, read on the forward strand.
GATCACGGCGTCGGTGAAGAAGTACATCTCCACGCTGGTGGTGCAGCCGGTGCGCAGCAGCTCGACACCGCCGGACGTCATGGCCGCGCGGACGTCGTCGGCCTCGAGCCGGCCTTCCGCGGGCCACATGACCTCCTGCAGCCACGGCAGCAGCGGCAGGTCGCCGCCCATGCCGCGCAGCGCGATCATCGGCGTGTGCGCGTGGGTGTTGACGAGCCCGGGCAGGAGCGCGCCCGGCAGCTCGGTGACGGGCGCGGCGCTCGGCGGCGCGGTCGCGCGCGGGCCGACGTACGCGATCCGACCGTCCTCGCCGACGTCCACCACCGCGTCCCGCAGCACGGAGCACCGCGGATCGCAGGGCAGGACGACCGGCGCCACGAGGCGCAGCGGTGTCACCGTCGCGGCTCCAGCAACGAGCGGAGCGAGCGGAACGGCGGGAGCCACGCACCGGTGTCGGGCAGCGAGTCGAGGGTGATGCGCGGCAGCGGCTCGCGGAACACGCCGTCGATGTCCTCGAGGTCGACGAACTCGATCACCTCGGAGTTGAGCGCGAAGGTCGCGTGCTCGCGGAACCCGATGACGGTGACACCGGTGCCGGCGGCCTCGAGGTCCTCGAGCGGCTCGCGGAAGGCGCGGCCGTCCCCGGACGCCACCACGACGTGCTGCAGGCCCCCCTCCGCGGCGCGCAGCCCGATGTGGGCGAGCATGTCGTCGTCGACATCGGAGTCCTCGCTGAGCTTCGGTTTCGCGAACACCGCGAAGCCGACGTTGCGCAGCGCCTCGACCCAGGGACGGACGACCTCGGTGTTCCCGGGGGCGACGTTGGTGAAGACCGTGGCCTCCGCGACGGCCTCCGGGCCGGCGAGCTCGAGCAGCCACCGGCCCACGGCGTCGAACCGCGGACGGAACGCCGCTGTCGGCCGCGCCCCGAGCAGCGAGCCGAGGCTCATGTCCATGTTGGGCGCGTCCCACACGAGGAGCACGCGCGGCGCCGGGGGCACCGTCGCGGTAGGGGTCGCGGTCGGGATCATCGTGCGACCCTATCCGGCTAGCATCGGGAGCGATGGACGAGAGCGTCGATACCCTGCGGGACCGCTGCGCAGCCCAGGTCGGGGACCTGCACCGGACGATCGAGGACTGGCTGACGGGGCGGGTTCAGCGCACACCGGCGTCGTTCGCGGTGTTCGCCGACGCGCACGCGCCGGACTTCACGATGGTCACGCCCGACGGTGTGCTGATGCACCGGGACGAGCTGCTCGCCGGGTTCGAGGGCGCGCACGGCGGGGCGCCAGGACTGTCCATCCGCATCGCGGACGTCACCGTCGTGCACGCCACCGCCGACATCGACACCGGCGGCGTCCTCGTCACCTACGAGGAGCACCAGGACGGTCCCGCCGGCCGTTCCGTCCGCCGCAGCACGGTGCTGCTCGTCCGCGACGCCGCCGCTCCGCACGGGTTGCGCTCCCGGCACCTGCACGAGACGTGGGTCTCCCGTGAACGGTGACGCGCTCGAGGTCGCCCGGCGCACCGCAACCGCGATGGAGCGCGCCGACGCCGCGGGGCAGGGCGCCGGTGTGCGCCTGCTCGACGTCGGGCCCGGGCGGGCGCGCGTCGCGATGGCGGTGGAGGCGCGCCACGTCAACGGGCACGGAATCTGCCACGGCGGCTACCTGTTCCTGCTCGCCGACGCCGCGCTGGCCTACGCGTCGAACAGCCACGGGACCTCGGCCGTCGCCTCCGGTGCCGACATCGCGTTCCTGCGCCCGGTCGCGCTCGGAGCCGAGCTGGTGGGCGAGGCGGTGGAGCGGGCGCGAGCCGGGCGGTCGGGGCTCTACGACGTCACGATCCGGGACGGTGACGAGGTGGTGGTCGAGTTCCGCGGCCGGACCCGTCAGGTGCCGGGCCTCGCGCCGCCGAGCTGACAAGGGCCCGCGACACCTGCTCCAGGGCCCCGACTCGCGGGGGTGGGGCCGCGACTCGCGGGGGTGGGGCCCCGACTCGCGGGGGTGGGGCCCCGACTCGCAGTGAGGATGTAGGGGAGCCCCGCAGCGGTCGTTCTGGCTCACCGACTCGCTGACCGTGGTGTCCTGCGCCCGATCTGCCGGGTGACCGCTGCGGG
>NZ_NKYF01000030.1 GCF_002262885.1 Pseudonocardia sp. MH-G8
AACAGGTGTTCGATGGCATGGGTCTGTTCGGGTGGTCCACATTTGCAATAGTGAACGGTGCAGCGGAGGGCGCAGTGCCCGGTCCGCATCCACCCCGCCCGTGCACCTCTTCTCCGCCCCAGGCCACCCGTCGGCGGGGTGCGCGACGCGAATCCGGGGGCATGACCGGACACAGGGGGCGTGAGCATCCTCGTCCCGGCGTCCCGGCGTCCCGGCGTCCCGGCGTCCCGGCGTCCCGGCGTCCCCCGCGGCCTGTGGCCTGCGACCGCCCTCCCCGGGGCCCTGCCTCGTAGCCCAAGCTGCGGTGGGCGCGCCGTTCCCGGCTCGTCACCTCCTGCCCCACCCCGTAGCTGGGCCTCACTCGCAGTGGGGCCGGCGCCGAGCCCGACCCCCCGGCGCCGAGGACGGCCAGGTTGGGCACAACCCACGAATATCGTGGTCGGGGCGGCCGTCCCCGGCGCGAGGCCCAGGCCCGTCGACGACGAGCCCGTCGCCGCTGGGTGCCACTCGACCGGCGGCGGTGTCCTTCCCGAGCCCTTCCCACAACGGCCTTGATCAGCGAACCTGGGACATGAACCGCACCCCGGCAGCCCATGTCCCAATCCCGCCGATCATGAGGGGTGAACACGCCTCGAACCGACCCGATGATCATCGGGAAGGGGTGGAACGGGACCACCGCAAGGTGCGCACGCACGCGGCAGCGACGGGCTCGTCCGGACAGGCCTGGGCCCGCATCGGGGGCGGCCGCCCGGCCAGCCACGATATTCGGCAGTTCTGCCAACCCGGCCACCTCACCGACGGGCAGGAGCAGGGGAACCCGGCCGACTGCGCGGAAGGCCGGGGCAGTGGCGTGGGGCAGTGGCAGCGAGCCGGGAACGGCGCGCCCACAGGAGATTCCACAACGACGTAGACCTGAGAGGGGTTGGATCTTCCCCGAATCCCCCTCACGTCTATATGATCATGAAACGGGCACGTTCAGTGGAACACGACGGCCATGATCAGCAGAAATGGTGCGAGGGCGACAGGTGTGACGCCCTCACACCACTCCTGGCGATCACGACGGCGAGCCGCCTCACAAGGAGTAACCCTCTCTCCGCGCTGATCAGGAACCGAAGTCCTGCACCCAGTAATGACCGTTCGGTTCGTAGCCGACACCGATGGCCGTGTACCCGCAGTCCTCGATGCTCCTGCGGTGTCCCGGGGAATCCATCCACACCTGCATGACCCCAGCAGCGGTGGGATAGCCCTGTGCGAGGTTCTCACCGAAGGACTCCTCGTACCCGGCGGACCGGATGCGATCGCGGGACTCCCGCCCCTCCCGGTCGACGTGATCGAGGTCCCCGCGCTGCGCCAGCCCCGTGGCATGCTCCTGCGCCACCTCGTCGAGCTGCGGGTCCGACTCCACAGCGGGGCAGCCTGCCTCCTCCCGTGCGGCGTTCGTCGCGGCGACGAGATCGGACACGGCACTGGCGCGCGCGGGCGCGGCCGACGCGGCGACAGGCGCTGCCGCCGCGATTCCCGAGAAGAGAACTGCGGTGGCGGCGGTTCCGAGGAGGGCCTTGCCGAGGCGCCCGGATGCGGTCATGGCGCGAAAGTTAGCAGCGCGACCCCGACACGAATGAGGAACTGCCGACGACCACCCACAGGTGGAGGCAATGCGGGCGGGTACACGCAGCGAAACATCATTTCGCGATTCCCGCCGGACGGCGCGGCCACCGCCACCCGTTCCGGACCACCGCGACCACGCTCGGTACACCGATCCCGGCCTGGAACCGCCGCATTACAGGACAACGCGGTCACCCGCCGCACGGGCCGGGTGCCGAACGGCCCCGGGCGAGACCCCGACGACCCGTTTGAACGCACGGCTGAACGCCGCCTCGGACTGGTAGCCGAGGTGGTTCGCGAGCTCGCTGACCGTGACACCCTCCTCGGCGAGGCGCGTGCGCGCGGTCTGCATCCGCCACCGGGTGACGTAGCGCATCGCGGGCTCGTCGACGAGCTCGGTGAACCGGGCGGCGAACGCCGAACGCGACATGGCCAGCTCGCTCGCCAGCGTCGCGACGGTCCACGGCCGTGCCGGGTCCCGGTGGATCAGCGCGATCGCCCGGCCGATCTGCCGGTCACGCAGCGCCCCGAGCCACCCCCGCTGGGCCGCGGGGTCGTGCTCGATCCACGAGCGGAGAGCCTGGATCACGAGGACGTCCGACAGCCGGGTGAGGATGGCCTCGCCGCCGGGGCGCAACTGCGCGGCCTCCACGGCCACCAGCCGAAGCGTGCTCTGCATCCACTCGGCGTGCTGGGACCCCGCGGGCTCCACGTGGATCACCTGCGGCAGCAGCGGAACGATGTGGTGCGCAGCCGGGTGATCGAGGCGGACCGCCCCGCAGACGAGCGTCGTGCCCGCCCCGCCACCGCCGTGGCGCAGCAGTGAGTAGTGGTTGCGGAAGTCCTGCGGGAGCGTGGTCACGTCCGGCGCCGACGTCCCCGGCTCGCTGCGCAGGGCGTGCCCCTCCCCGTGCGGCACCAGCGCGAGGTCGCCCGGCTGGAGCACCCGCACCTCGGCGCCGTCGACCTCGAGGCGGCAGCGACCCGCGGTGACGATGTGGAACCACAAGCAGTCCGGCATCGGGGGGAGTGCGAGTCCCCACGGCGCGCTCAGCTCGGACCGGCAGTAGAAGCTGCCACTGACCCGCAGGAAGTGCAGCGCTTCACCCAGCGGGTCGTGTGAGTTCCACAGCTCGTCGTTCTGCATGCGCACCAGACTCCTCGCTCCGCGCCGTTGATCCAACAATGCTGGACGAACGAGCAAGAGAGCGCGACCGACGGGCATGGTGCATCCCGTTCGGGCCCGGCACGGTGGACATCGAGCAAATCGCCAGCCGATGAACGGAGCACAACGTGATCACCGTGATGGGAGCCACCGGCACGATCGGCCGGCAGGTCACACGTCAGCTGCTCGCCGCCGGCGAGCAGGTACGGGCGCTGGGCCGCGACCCCGAGCGCCTGGCCGAGGCGGCCGCGGCAGGCGCCGAGACGATGGCCGGCGACGCCGGCGACGCCGCGTTCCTGACCGAGGCCTTCCACGGGGCGGCGGCGGTGCACACCTTGCTGCCCTACGACCCGACCGTGCCCGGCTACCGCGCCGAGCAGGACCGGCTGGGTGATTCGATCGTGGCCGCGGTCGGCGGCTCCGGCGTGCGCCACGTCGTCGCGATCAGCAGCGTGGGCGCCGACGTCCCGGCCGGGACGGGCTTCATCACCAGCCTGCACGCCCAGGAACGGCGGTTGCGCCGGTTGCGCGATGCCCACGTGCTCGTCCTGCGCCCCGGGTTCTTCTTCGAGAACTTCGCCTCGGTCGCGGAGGTCGCCGCCCGGTACGGCGTGTACGCCGACGCGGTGGCCCCCGACGTCCCGCTCCCGATGATCGCCACCCGCGACATCGCCGACGTGGCCGCCAGGGCACTGATCACCCGTGACTGGTCCGAGTTCACCGTGCGCGAACTGCTCGGCCCACGAGACCTCACCCACGCCGAGGCGACCGGGATCCTCGGCGCCGCGATGGGCCGCCCCGACCTCGCCTACGTCCGCCTCCCCGACCCGGAGATGATCGAGATCCTGGTCGGGGCCGGGTTCACCGAGGAGGCCGCCGCCCTGCACATCGAGCTGGGTGGAGCCCTGAGCGACGGCACGATCGCCCCACGCGAGGGCCGCACGGCGTCGAACACGACGCCGACCCGGCTCGACGACATCGCCGGCTCGCTGGTGCCAGGTCACCAGCGCGCGTGACCGACCTCGACAACGTCCCAGGAGCGCGAGATGACGATCAGATCAGCCGCCTTGCTGCTGGCCATGGTGGCCACGGGCCTGCAAGCCGGCACGTACTACATCTTCGTCTACGGGGTCATGCCCGGGCTGGCCCTGGGTACCGATCGCACGTACGTGGAGGCGATGCAGCAGTTCAACGTGTCGTTCATGAACCCGTGGTTCTTCGCCACCTTCCTGGGCGCCCCGGCGCTCGCCCTGGTCGCCGTCGTGAGCAACCGCAGAACGAGATCGGTGCTGCTCTGGGCGGTGGTCGGGTTCCTCTTCGCCGCAGCCACGTTCTGGATCACGATCGTGGTCCACACACCGCTCAACGACGCTCTCGACGCGGCCGGAGCCGCTGAGGCGATACCGGACCTGAGCGCCGTCCGATCGGCGCACGAGGCGACGTGGGTGCCCTGGAACGTCGCGCGCATGCTGACGTCCACCGCATCGCTGGCCGCGCTCGGGTGCGCTTTGCTCACGGCGAGGCCACAGCACCACGAACGACGCGGAGCGTGATCACGAACCGCCCGCAGGTCAGGCGATCCCGCCGTTGGCGAACATGACCTGTCCGTTGATCCAGCGAGCAGGGCCGGCGAGGAAGGCCACGGCCTCGGCGACGTCCGCCGGCTGCCCGAGGCGCTCCAGCGGCGGCTGGGCGGCCAGCCGGTCGATCGTGGCCTGGTCCTTCCGTCCAGGAACAGCGGCGTGGCCGTGGGACCGGGCGCCACGGTGTTGACGGTGATGTCGCGGCCGCGCAGTTCCCGCGCCAGGATCGGGGTCAGCCCCTCCACCGCGGCCTTGCTCGCCACGTAGCCGCCGTAGGTCGGGAACGACAGCCGGGTGACCGATGTCGAGAAGGTGATGATGGCGCCTCCCGCACGGACCCGCCTGGCCGCCTGCTGCGCGACCACCACGGTGCCCCGGATGTTGGTGCGGTGCATCCGGTCCAGGTCATCCAGGTCGAGCTCGGCGATCGGGGCGAGGAGCATCACGCCGGCGGTGTGGACCACCACGTCGAGACCCCCGAAGGCATCCTCCACCGCGTCGAACGCCGCCGCCATCGCCTCCGGATCGCCGACGTCACCACTCACGGCGACCGCCCGGCCCCCGGCCCGCTCCACCGCGGCCACCGTCTCCTCCGCGCGGCCCCGGTTCCCGGCGTAGTGCACGCCGACCGCCATCCCGTCGAGCGCCAACCGCTCGACCACGGCCCGGCCGATGCCGCCCGATCCCCCGGTCACCAGGGCAACCCGCTCCGCAGTGCTGGTCATGTCATCCTCCGCATGATGTGAACGTGACGTCCATATAACCACGCTTTGTGGACGTACCGTTCATATGTGAGGGTGGATGTGGCCGACGGCACCGCACGACAGGAGCGCACGCAACAGTGGAAACGAGCGACGACCAGAGCGCCGGTACGGCGGGGACCACCGGACGGCGCGGACGCGGGCGGCGCCCCGCCGACCAGGTGCGCGCCGAGGTGCTGGAGGCGACCGCGCGGCTGCTGTTCGCCGACGGCCTCGCCGCGATCACCTTCGAACGCGTCGCCGCCGAGTCCGGGGCCAGCAAGACCACCTTGTACAAGTGGTGGCCCTCCCGCGGCGCGCTCGCCCTCGATGCCTACTCCCGCTCCGTGCAACCCGCGCTGGCCTTCCCCGACACGGGCGACATCGCCGCGGACCTGACCGCGCAGCTCCACGCGTTCGTCGCCCTCACCACCGACTCACCGGCCGGACGGGTGATCGCCGAGCTGATCGGCCAGGCCCAGACCGACCCCGACCTCGCCGAGGCCTACCGCACCCACTACTCCCGCCCCCGCCGCGACCTCGCCGTCGTCGCGGTCTGCCGGGCCCGCGACCGCGGACAGCTGCGCGCCGACACCGACCCCGAGGCGGTCGTCGACCAGCTCTGGGGCGCCTGCTACCACCGGCTGCTCGTCCGGGACGAACCCCTCACCGAACGCTTCGCGACCACCCTGGTCGCCCAGTTGCTGAACGGCCTGCACCCCCCACGCCAGACCTGATCGGCATCGACGACCGACCGGCGCGTGTCATCGCAACTGCACCGCGCCGTCGATCCTGCGCAGGCGGGCCCAGTGCCAGTTCGGCGTGACGGGCGCGGCGGGATAGCGCGCCGCCACGCGTTCGTCGAGATCGACGCCGAGACCGGGAGCATCCGAGATGGTCAACGCGCCGCCACGCGCGGTCGCCGTCCCCGGGAAGATCTCACGCGCGGCCTCGGAGAACGGGTGGTACTCCTGGATCCCGAAGCTCGGCGACGCGACGTCGAGCGCGAGGTTCGCCGCCTGCCCCACCGGCGAGACGTCCTTCGGACCGTGCCACGCGGTCTGCACCCCGAACAGCTCGCACATGCCGGCCAGCCGCCACGCGGGGGTGATCCCCCCGATGGCCGACACGTGGCAGCGGATGAAGTCGAGCAACCTGTCGCGGATCAGGGGGACGTACTCACGGGGGTTGGTGAACAGCTCGCCGATCGCAAGCGGAGTGGACGTCGCCTCCCGGACGGCGGCGAGCCAGTCCACGTCTTCGGTCGCCACCACGTCCTCGAGGTAGAAGAGGCGGCACGCCTCGAGTTCCTGAGCCAGCCGACCGGCGAGGTGCGGCGGAACCCGCTGGTGGACGTCGTGGATCAGCTCCACCTCGGTGCCGACGACGTCGCGCACGTGCCGGAGCACCTCGGGAATCGTGCGCACGTAGTCGGCCGGATCCCAGGCCTGCGCCGCGACGGGTGAGGACCCACCGGCCTCACCCGCTGCGCGCGGCCCCACATCGCATCGAACGTGCAGGAAGCCCGAATCGACGACCCGCTGCACCTCGTCCGCGAGGTGTGCCGCGTCGCGCCCGCCGGCTCGGGTGTAGGCGGGCACCTCCGTCCTGCACCGCCCCCCGAGCAGCTGCCAGACGGGCACCCCGAGCTGCTTGCCCTTGATGTCCCACAGCGCCATGTCCACACCGCTGAGGGCGTTGTTCAGAACCGGCCCACTGCGCCAGTAGGGATCGGCGTGCAGCGACTGCCAGATGTCGGTGACGTCTGCCGGATCCCTCCCGATGAGGGCAGGTGCGAGGTACTCCGTGACCGCCGATGCGACCGTGTGAGCGCGCTGGGTGAAGGTCGCACAGCCCAGACCGTAGAGACCGGGAACATCGGTGTCGATGCGCACGATGACGAGCGTCACGCCTTCCGGAGCCGTCAGGATGCAGCGAACTCCGGTGATCCTCGTTCCGCCGCCGTCCTGGTCGTGCCACGGCGGCAGAACAGTGGGCACCACCGGCCCGACACCCGCCGGGCGATCCTCCGCAACAGAACTGCTCCCCATCGATCTTCCACCTTTCGAATTGCGATCATCGATCGCGGTCGTCACACGTCGCGGTGCGCGTCGGCAGCGGCCGGCAACGGCGCGACCGGCAACGGCGCGATCTCCCCCACGACGAAGAGGAACGCCAACAGGGCGAATACGGCAGTGCCGCCCGCCACCAGCAGTGGGGCCACGAACGTCCCGGTTGCCGAGAGGATGAAACCCACCGCCAGCGGGCTGACGAACGCCCCGATCCACAGCGCGCAGTTCTGAATCCCACCCAGGGTCCCGATGCTCCCGGGATGCGGGGCGAGATCGACCGGGAGGGACCACAACGCACCCGAGGAGAACGAGCTCCCGGCCTGAGCGACACTGAGCAGGATCAAGGCGACAACGACGTTGGACGTGAAGGCCGCAGGAGCGATGAACGCGGTCGAGACGACACCGATGAGAATCGTCAGCTTCCTCGAGAACGTGAGGCTGTACCCGCGTCGCACCAACTCGTCGGTGAACCAACCGCCGATCAGGGTGGCGATCAGACCCAGCACCAGCGGGATCGCGGCGACCGTGGCGAGCTCCAGCAGGCCGAAGCCGTACTCGTCGACCAGGAAGGTCGGGTACCAGGTCACGAAGAAGTAGTTCGTGAAGCCTCGGCAGAGGAATCCGATGACGAGACCCCAGACCGTCCGGTGCCGGAGCAGGCCGCGCACGCTCGACTTCGCGTCCGGCTCGTCCGCTTCGGCCTGGGGGCGATCCGACATGATGTATTCGAGCTCCGCCGCCGACACGGCGCGGTGCCGCTGCGGGCTGCGGTAGTAGAGGCACCAGACTGCCGCCCAGATCAGACCCACACCACCGACGATGACGAAGGCGTAGCGCCAGCCGAGCGCGGCGATCAGGCCCGCCGCCACCGGAAACGCGATGGCCGCACCCACGGCGCCGCCCGTGTCGTAGATCCCCGAGGCGAGGCCGCGCTCCCGTCGGGGCACCCACTCGCCGACACTCTTCGCGCACGCCTGTTGTTGCGGCGCCATTCCGATGCCCAGCAGGACCCGACTCGCGAACATCTGCTCGAAGCCACGGGCGACGCCGGTGAACATCGTGGCGATCGACCACAACGCCGCGCTGCCGGCCAAACTCGCTCGTGGACCGATCTTGTCGACGAGCATTCCCGCCGGGATCTGGAGCACAGCGGTACTGACCGCGAAGACGCTCAACAGGATTCCGACGGCGGCCGCGTCGAGCTGCAGATCGTCACTGATCGTGGGCATCGCGATACCCAGGATCGCACGGTCCGTCGCTGCGATGCCGGCCGCCAAGGCAGCGAGCAGGACGATCACCCAGCGAACTGACGATTTCGCGGGCTTCTGACTGGTGCGCACAGGCGCTTCTCCTTGCTCCGTTCCCAGAACGGACGAGGCTTCGTTGCCGTATCGGAGTGGTGTCGCCGATTGCTCGTGGTGTGGGGCTCCGCCGGGCGAGGTGCCGGTGACGCTACGACTGCGCTCTCGCTCGCTGCAACGTTCTCTCGTAGACTGAGAGGATGCAGAGCGCGGACAAGGTGATCGACCTGCTCGAGGCGGTCGCGTGCAATGGTGAACCGGTCGGGCTCATGGATCTCGCCACCGCGGTCGGGATGGACAAGAGCACCGCGTCGAGGCACGTCTCTGCGCTCGTCAGCAGGGGCCTGCTGCGCCGCAACCCCGATACCCGCAAGTACTCCATCGGCGACCGGACCGTCGCTCTCTCCTGCACGGTGCTGAGACACGCCACGCTCCGGTCCTCGGCCCAGCCCCACCTCGTGCGGCTGCGCGACCTGAGCGGCGAGACCGCCAGCCTCGCCTTGCGCGTGGGAGGTGAGCGCATCTGCATCGCCGCTGTCGAGAGCAGGCACGACGTTCGGCGGGTCGTGAACGTCGGCGAGCGGGTTCCGCTGTACGAGGGAGTCTGCGGCGACGTGATCATGTCCGTGCTGCCGGTGGCCGACCTGCGCGCCGTGCTGGGAGAGGCCGAACGACATGCCGCCGATCTGCAGCGGCTCCATGCCCGCGTGCTCGAGGCCCGGCGTCTCGGCTACTCGGCAGCCGAGGGTCTTCGCGTTCCCGGGGTGAGCGCGATCGCCGCTCCGGTCCACGCGGACGGAGCCGAACAGGTGGCTGCCCTGGTCCTCGCCGGCCCGTCCCAGCGCTTCACCTCGGCCCGCATGGAGGAGGTGGCGCCGGCGATGCTCGCCGCAGCCGCCGCCCTGACCCGGGCGGCCCCGTCCTGGTAGGTGCGATCCCGACCGGGTGTGTGCGGTCGACGGCCACGCCGAGACGTTCTCGGCCCGCGTCGAGGAGCGTGGTGCGGTTGTCCACGTTCACGCGGTGCGTCAGATCGTTGACGCGGAGCGAGATCCCGCTGCTGCAGGCGCCGTTGGTCACTGTCTCCCATTTCTCCCCACAGCCGATCCGGGCCGGTGGGGGCGTATCGCTGACGACGATTCATGCAACAAGCGCCGTGACAGCGACAGTGAGCCCGGAACTCGCGCGTTCTTGCCCGATCCTGCTCGCTCCGGTCGGCTACCTCGCCGACGCGGCGGGGCGGGCGAACGCGGGACCGAGGACGTCGGGCTCAGGGGTGTCGAGCGCCAGGCGCAGGAACCGCTGGACCGGCGGGGTGGGCGGGTCGGCACGGCGGCGCAGGAGCCCGGTCTCCACGATCGGGACGGGGCGGGCCAGCGGTCGCGTGACGGCGTCCGGCCCGCAGATCCGCTCGACCGACGCGACATCCAGGTCGGGGCCGACGCCGCTCGCGGCTCCCCCGGGCGGCAGGTGCACCAGGCCGAGGTCGGCGCGCCGCTGCCGGACGTGCTCGGCCACGGCCTCGGTGCCGGCCTCGAGGAGGCGTAGCTCCACACCGGGGCCGGCGGCGTGGAAGCGACGCAGCAGCGGCGGCAGCACCGACCACGCGGTGGCCGGGACGAAGGCCAGCGTCAACCGGCCGCTGTGCCCCTGCCCGGTGCGCCGCACGGACTCCGCGGCGGCCTCGACGTCGGCGAGCAGCCTCCGGGCGTGCTCGGCGAGCCGGCGGCCCGCCTCGGTGAGGTCCACGCCGCGGCGGTGCCGGACGAACAGATCGACGCCGAGCTCGTGCTCCAGGCGCGTGAGCTGGGCGGACAGCGGCGGCTGGGTGAGGTGCAGCCGCCCGGCCGCACGGGTGACCGAGCGCTCCTCCGCGACGGCGAGGAAGTACCGCAGCTGGCGCAGATCCATGGTCATCGTATGGCTCACCTTCGGAACCGGTATTGGACGGATGGCACCGGCCCCTCCACTGTGAGGGGCGCCACTGCGAGCAGCGCAACGGTGCGACGGGCGGAGGAGCACGTGCAGGAGTTCACCTACGACGCCCTCCCGGCGCGGATCGTCTTCGGGCGTGGGGCCGCGCGGAGCCGGCTCGCCGCGGAGGTCGAGCGCCTGGGCGCCACCCGGCTGCTCCTCGTGGCGTCGGACCGGGACGCCGAGCGCGTCCGCGCGCTGGTCGCCCCGCTCCGCGAGCGCGTGGCGGCCACCTTCACGGCAGTGCGTGAACACGTCCCGGTCGCGACGGCGGAGGCGGCGCGGGCCCTCGCGACCAGCGTCGACGCCGACGCGGTGCTCGCCGTCGGGGGCGGCTCGACCACCGGCGCGGCCAAGGCCGTGGCCCTCACCCACCGCATCCCGGTGGTCGCGGTGCCCACGACCTACTCCGGTTCCGAGGTCACCGCGGTATGGGGCCTCACCGATGCCGGCCGCAAGACCACCGGCACCGACCCGGCCGTGCTGCCGCGCGTGGTCGTCTACGACCCGGAGCTCACCGCGTCGCTGCCCCGGGAGCTCGCGGTGGCGAGCGGCTTCAACGCGCTCGCCCACGGTGTCGAGGCGTTCTGGGCGCCGCGGCGCAACCCGGTGAGCACCGCGGTGGCCGAGGAGGGGATCGCGGCGATCGGCGCGGGCCTGCGCGGTGACGACCCCGCCGACCTGCTGCGCGGCGCGTGGCTCACCGCGTCGGCCTTCGCGGTTGCCGGCGCGGGGTTGCACCACAAGCTCTGCCACGTACTCGGCGGTACCTACGACCTGCCGCACGCCCGTACGCACGCCGTCGTCCTCCCGCACGTGCTGGCGTTCAACGCGCCGGGCGCGCCCGACGCGGTGGCGCGGGTGGCGCGGGCGCTGGGCGTCACCGACGCCGTGCGCGGCCTGCGGGCGCTCGCCGACGCGACGGGGGTGCCGCGCGGGCTGCGGGAGCTGGGTCTGGCGGAGGACCGGATCGAGGAGGCCGCGGCGCTCACCGAGCCCGCCGTGCCCGACGACAACCCGGTGCCGGTCGGCGGCGGGGCGCTGCGGCGGCTGGTGCGCGCCGCGTGGGGCGGGGAGGACACATGACCCAGCAGGAGCGGGAGCAGGCCGTCACCGACGAGGTGGTCGCGAGCTTCGCCGCCACGTCGGACGAGCGACTGCGCGAGATCGTGCAGAGCCTCACCAGGCACCTGCACGCGTTCGCCAGGGACGTGCGGCTCTCCCAGGAGGAGTGGGAGGCGGGGATCGCCTTCCTCACGCGCGTCGGGCACCTCACCGACGACAAGCGGCAGGAGTTCATCCTGCTCTCCGACGTGCTCGGGCTCTCGATGCTCACCGTCGGCATCAACGCACCCGCGGCGCCGGGGGCCACCGAGTCCACGGTGTTCGGGCCGTTCTTCGTCGAGAGTGCGCCCGAGGTGCCGCTGGGCGGCGACATCGCGCGCGGGGCCGCGGGCACGCCCTGCTGGGTGTCGGGCACGGTGCGCTCCACCGACGGGTCGCCGATCGCCGGTGCCCGGATCGAGGTCTGGGAGGCCGACGAGGACGGCTTCTACGACGTCCAGTACGAGGGGGACCGCTCGGCGGGCCGCGGGCGGCTGCACTCCGGCGACGACGGCGGGTACCGCTTCTGGTCGGTGCGGCCCTCGTCCTACGGGATACCCGACGACGGTCCGGTCGGCGAACTGCTCGCCGCGACCGGCCGCGCGCCGATGCGCCCGGCCCACCTGCACTTCAAGGTCGACGCAGCGGGCCACCGGACGCTGATCACCCACATCTTCGTCGCGGGCGACCCGCACCTCGACAGCGACGCGGTGTTCGGGGTGAAGGAGAGCCTGGTGGTCGACTTCGCGGAGCGCGAACCCGGCACCGCCCCCGACGGGCGCGTGCTGGACACCCCCTGGACCAGCGTGGAGTTCGACATCGTGCTGGAGGCGCTGCGATGACCGCGGACCTGATGACCGACGTGCTGGTGATCGGCAGCGGCCCGGCCGGTGGCGGGGCCGCGCTCGCGCTGGCCACGCTCGGCGTCGAGCACATGGTCGTGACGAAGTACCGCTGGACCGCCAACACCCCCCGCGCGCACATCACCAACCAGCGCACGATGGAGGTCTTCCGCGACCTGGGCATCGAGGAGGACGTGCTCGCGCAGGGCACCCCGCACGAGCTCATGGGCGAGACGGTGTTCTGCACCAGCCTCGCGGGCGACGAGATCGGGCGCGTCCGCACCTGGGGCACGCACCCGGCGCGCGAGGCCGACTACACGCTCGCCAGCCCGTCGCCCAACTGCGACATCCCGCAGACCTTCCTCGAACCGATCGTGATCGGGCACGCCGCCTCCCGGGGCAGCCGCATCCGCTTCGACACCGAGTACGTCCGCATCGTGCAGGACGACGACGGCGTCACCGTCACCGTGCGGGACCGGGTGACCGACCACGAGTACGACATCCGCGCGAAGTACGTGATCGGCGCCGACGGCGGGCGCAGCGCGGTGGCCGCCGACGTCGGGCTCCCGTTCGAGGGCGAGATGGACGTCGCCGGGTCGATGAACATCGTGTTCCACGCCGACCTCTCGCACCTGGTCGCGTGCACGAGCTGGTGGGTGACGACACGGTGCCCGTGACGATCCGTTCGACGTCGCTGTGGGGCAACAACAAGATGTACGCCACCCGGTACCGCGCCGGGCGCGTCTTCTGCATGGGCGACGCCGTGCACCGCCACCCGCCGTCGAACGGGCTGGGCTCCAACACCTCGATCCAGGACGCCTACAACCTGGCGTGGAAGCTCGCCCACGTCCTGCGGGCACGGCGGGCGAGGCGCTGCTGGACACCTACGACGCGGAACGCGTCCCGGTCGGGCGCCAGATCGTGCTGCGGGCGAACAAGAGCATCGAGGAGTTCGGCCCGATCTTCGACGCGCTCGGGCTCACGGGCGAGTCCGACCCCGAGCGGATGCGCCGGCACATCGCGGCGCGCACGGCGAACACCCCGGACGCGGCCCGCCAGCGGGCCGCCCTGCGCGCGGCGCTGGAGCTGAAGAACTACGAGTTCAACGCGCACGGCGTCGAGCTGGGCCAGCGGTACGCATCGGCGGCGGTGGTGCCCGACGGCACCCCGGAACCGGAGTACACCCGCGACCCGGAGCTGTACCACCACCCGACGACATGGCCCGGCGCGCGGCTGCCGCACGTCTGGCTCGGGCGCGGCGGGCACCGCGTCTCCACGCACGACCTGGCCGGGAAGGGACGGTTCTGCCTGCTCACCGGCATCACCGGGGAGGCGTGGGCCGATGCGGCCGCGAAGGTCGCCCTCGACATGGGCGTCGAGCTGGTGGCGCACGTGATCGGCCCCGGCCGCGAGTACATCGATCTCTACGAGGACTGGGCACGGGCGCGCGAGGTCGGAGAGGACGGATGTGTGCTCGTCCGGCCCGACGCGCACGTCGCGTGGCGCTGCGCCGCGATGGCCGACGACCCCGCAGGCGAGCTGCGGCGGGTACTGGACGCCGTGCTCGCACGCCGCTGACGACGCGGGCCGCTACCCCTGGCTCACCGGCCGGTAGGCCACGGGTCCCGCTCATGGTCGTGGGTCGCGCCACATCGGCCACAGCGACGGACCCTCCGGCAGGGCGATCTCGCCGACGACCTCGAAGCCGTGTCGTGCGTACAGCCGGCGGTTGCGGGGGCTGGTGGCCTCCAGGTAGGCGGGGCCGGCCTCTCGGCCGGTCGGTCCTTACGTGACGTCGCAGGTGAGCGGTAGCGTGCTCGCCCACCCCGGGTGCCACCGCACAACGAGAGGCCGACCGATGGATGCGAGTCCATCACTGCTGGGCCGTGAACGGGAACTGTCCGATCTCTGCGACCTGATCAGCGCGCATCGGCTGGTGACGATCACCGGTGTCGGCGGCGTGGGCAAGACCCGGCTCGCGCTGGCCATGGCCGAGCGGGCCGCGCATCCGGTGGTCTGCCTGCTCGCGCGGTACAGCCGGCCCGAGCAGGTGCCCGCGGCGGTGGCGGAGTCGCTCGGGTTCCCGTCGTGGGATGCCGCGCTGGCCGGCCTCGCCGACCGCTCGGCACTGCTCGTGCTCGACAACTGCGAGCACCTGCTCGACGCGGTGGCCGACGCTGTCGAACTGCTGTCCACAGCCGGGGACGTCTCGGTGCTGGCCACGAGCCGGGAACCGCTGGCGGTACCGGGCGAGCACGTGATGCGGCTGGATCCGCTCGCGGTCGGCGACGGGGAGGGCCCGTCGGGCGCTGCGGCGTCACCGGCGGTCCAGCTGTTCCTGGCCCGAGCCGCTGCCGCCGGATCAGCGGTGGAACTCGACGCGGACGCCGCACCCACGCTGGTCGAGCTGTGCCGTCGCCTCGACGGCCTGCCGCTGGCCATCGAGCTGGCCGCGGCCCGCACCCCGACGTTGACCCCGGCCGAGATCCTCGGACACCTCGACCGCAGGCTCGACCTGCTCGTCGGGAACCGCCGCGGGCCGCCCCGGCACCGCAGCCTGGAGACGATGGTCGACTGGTCCTACGAGCGGCTCGATCCGGGCACCCGGCGCTTCTTCGATCGGCTCGGCGTGTCCGAGGGCCGGTTCACCGCCGAGGCCGCGCTCGCGGTCGCCGGCGAGCCCGGCGAGGATCTGCTGGCGGTGATCGGCCACCTCGACCAGCTGGTCGCGCGCTCACTGGTGCAGGTGCACCGGCGCGGAGGGCGTACCTGGTACGGGCTCCTGGAGACCATCCGCGCCTACGCACGCGCGAAGGTGATCGCGAGCGGGGAGTTCGACGCCGTCACGAACCGGTGCATCGACTGGACCGTCAGGCACTGCCGCGAGATCACGGAGCGGTCGTGGCGGTCCTGGTCGACGGAGCTGGCGGCGACAGCCGACGCCCTGCGCCACGACGTGTACGACGCCCTCGGCCGCGTGATCGAGCACGACGAGCGGCCCGGCCGCGCGTTCGCCCTCTACGGCCTGCTGCTGGGAGCCGACGTGCACAACGGGCGCGCGCGGCCGGTCGCGGAATGGGGCCTGCGGCTGCTCGCGCGGTGGCCGGACCCGGCCGAGCCCGGCTGGTCCGAGGTGGCGGCAGTGGCCGCGACCGCGCACGTCGTGGCCGGCGACCGCGTGCGCGGCCCCGATCTCGCCCGCCTGGCGCTGAACGCCGCGGGGTCACCGCTCGCAGCCCTCGTCGCGCGACGTGCACTGCTGCTGGTGAGCCTGGCCGGACCGTCGGACGGCACGGCCGTTCGCCTGGCGGAGGACGCACTCTCGCACGCGCGCGGCCAGGAGGTGCGGCCGTGGCGGATCGAGCTGGACACCTTCCGGGCGATCGCGCTCGCGGACGCCGGCCGGGACGCGGACGCCCTCCCCGCCGCTCGGGACGCGCACGCCGAAGCGGCAGCCTCCGACGGTCCGGTGCTGGCGGCCTGGTGCGCGCTGGTCCACGGCCACGTACTCGCGCTGCATGATCCGGATGCCGCGCGGCCCGTGTTCGCCGAGGTGCTGGAGCGCTCGAGCGCGGCGGGCTACCCGCTCGGATGCGGTCTCGGTCACCGCGCCCTCGGTGCGCTCGACCTCCTGACCGGAAGGCCAGGACCCGCGGCCGCGGCGCTCCGCACGGCGCTGGACGAGCTGGTGCCCGTCGGTGACGCGCACGTGCGCACGACGCTGCGGTGGATCGCCGTGGCCGCCCGTGCCGCGGGCCACGGCACCGCTGCCACCAGGCTGTCCGCCGCCGCGAGCGCATCCTCGGCCGCGGACCTCAGTGATCTGCTCGCGCAAGCGACCCTCGGTCGGCATTTCGCCGTCGTCGCCTGCGATGGACCCGCACCGACCGTGCGCGACGCGATCGCGCTCGCCCGCCAGGTGCTCGCCGCGATCGCCGAACACGCCGATCGACCGGCAACAGACGCCTCACCTGCAGCCTCGGCCGGCGCCGCGGCGTTCCGCAGGGAAGGGCCGGTGTGGTACCTCGCCTTCGACGGAGACGCCGTCCGGTTGCCGGACGCGAAAGGAATTCACGACCTGGCCGCGCTGCTCGCGAAACCCGGTCGCGAGATCCACGCCGCAGAGCTGATGGGCATGGCGGTCGAGGCGCCCGACACCGGTCCGGCACTCGACGCGCAGGCCCGGCGCAGCTACGAGTCGCGGATCGTGGCGCTGCAGGCCGAGCTCGTCGAGGCCGAGGACGCGCACGACCGCGGCGCCGCCGAGCGGGCCGGGCTGGAGATGGATCTGCTCGTCGAGCACCTCACCGCCGCGACCGGGCTGGGCGGGCGGGCCCGACGCGGCGGCGGCAACCAGGAACGGGCCCGCTCGGCGGTCGGCTGGCGGATCCGCGCGGCGATCAGCCGCATCGGCGATGCCCACCCGTCGCTTGGCCGGCACCTCCGCGCGACGGTGCAGACCGGGACGTGGTGCTCCTACCAGCCCGAGAGCCCGATCCAGTGGGATCTGTGAGTCGGCTCGACATGCCGGGAGGTCCGGCCTCCCGGCGCGCGTCCCGACCTTCCGCAGTACCGGGTGCAGGCATCACCGCCGACCAAGGAGCGCCATGTCCACCCCCACGCTCGACGAGCGCCTCATCGAGGCGACCACCGGCACCCTGGAACTGTTCGGGGTCTACCTCGGCACCCGGCTCGGGCTCTACCGGGCCCTGACGCAGCGCGGCAGGCTCACCGCCGCCGAGCTCGCCGAGACCGCCGGCATCCACCCCCGCTACGCCCGGGAATGGCTCGAGCAGCAGGCCGTCGCGGGGCTGGTCGCCGTCGACGACCCCGCACGCCCCGCCGACACCCGGCGCTACCGGCTGCCCGCCGATCACGCAGGCGTCCTGGTCGACCCGGAGGACCCCGCGCACGTCGCCCCGTTCGCCGACATGGTCGTCGGCATCGCACGGGTCCTCGACCAGGTCCTCGCCGCCTACCGCGACGGCTCCGGCGTGGCATACGCCCACTACGGAGCCGACTTCCGCCGCGGCCAGGGCGGCATCAACCGGCCCGCTTTCCACATCGACCTGACGGGGAGTTGGCTCCCCGCCGCGGCGGACGTCCACACCCGGCTGACGCAGCCGGGCGTCCGCATCGCCGACGTCGGCTGCGGCCACGGTTGGTCGACGATCGCCATGGCCCGCGCCTACCCGGACGCCGAGGTGATCGGCTACGACACCGACGCCGCATCCGTCGCCGAGGCCGCCGAGCACGCGGAAGCCGCCGCTGTCCCGGCGCGGTTCGTGCAGGCCGACGCCGCGTCGCTGTCCGCAGACGGACCGTTCGACGCCGTCGTGATGCTGGAGGCGCTGCACGACATCGCGCGCCCGGTCGAGGCACTCGCGAGCTGCCGCAAAGCACTCGCCACCGACGGCACGATGATCGTCGTCGACGAGAACGTCGCACCACGCTTCACCGCACCCGGCGACCTCACCGAGCGGCTCATGTACGGCTGGAGCATCAGCCACTGCCTGCCCGCCGCGCTCGCCGAGCGGCCCTCCGCGGGGTTGGGCACCGTCCTGCGCGCCGACGCCGTCCGCGAACTGGCCACCACCGCCGGGTTCGGCTCGGTCGAGGTGGTCGACGTCGACGCCGGCTTCTTCCGCGTCTACCGGCTGGAGGGCTGAGCCCGTGGACGTCAGGCACGACGTCAGGCTGACGCGGGCGGCCACGTATGCCGACTGGGCCGGCGCCGCACAGCTGCTCGAGGAGTACCGGCGCTGGCTGCACGGCGCGATGGGTCTGGACCTCACCACCGCACAACGTGGCGCCGGCGACGAGTTCAGCGACCTGCCGAGCTTCTACCGGCCACCCGACGGCTTCTTGATCGTCGCGTGGGCCGGGGCCCGCCCGGTCGGCATGGTGGGCGTGCACCGGTACGCGGGCAGCATCGGCGAGCTCAAGCGGATGTACGCCAGTCCCACGGCCAGGGGGATGGGCGTCGGTCGGGCACTGGTGACCGAGGCCGTCTCCGCCGCGGCCGACCTGGGCTTCACCGAGATCTGGCTGCAGACCGAGCCGGACACCATGGCCGCCGCGCACCGGCTGTACCGGGAGGCCGGATTCGCCGACATACCGGCCTACCACGACCTCGGCGTCGCGGGAGTCGCCACTCTGGGGCTGCAACTCGTGCGATCGGGCGGCGTCGCCGAGGACCGGAGGGCGCCGTGTTGACGCACCGGATCGCGCACGAGCAGGACCTTCCGCGGCTCCGGCGGCTGGCCGACCTCGCGATCGATGCCCTCCAGCGCGACGTCCTCACCCCCGATCAGGTCGGGGCCAGCCGGGCGATCATGGGGATCGACAGCCGGCTCGTGGCCGACGGGACCTACTTCGTCGTCGAGCACGACGGCGTGCTCGCCGGCTGCGGTGGGTGGAGCCGGCGGCGCGCGACCTACGGCGGCGACCACAGCGCAGGTCGGGACCAGGCGCTGCTCGATCCGGACCGCGACCCCGCACGCATCCGCGCCATGTACGCCCATCCCGGCCATGTACGCCGAGGCGTCGGTCGATTCGTCCTGTCACTCGGCGAGGAAGCGGCGCGGTCCGCGGGCTTCCACGACCTGGAACTGCTGGCCACCCTGGCGGGCCTTCCCCTCTACCGCTCCTACGGCTTCACGCCGTTCGAGGACGTCGTCGAGGAGGTCGCCGGAACCCGCATCCCGCTGGTCCGGATGCGCAAGACCATCGGGGACGTCACTGCTGCTCCTGCAGGTCCAGGAACGCCCAGCGCGCGTTCGGGGCCAGCCCGGAGAGCCACTTGCCGCAGTTCTGCAGCACCACGGGGCCCGAGGTGATGTGCTGGGTGCCGGCGTGCAGGTCGCGGAAGAACCGCTGCAGGTCGCCGCGGCGCAGCGCCGCCGTGGCGGCCCACTTGTAGACGGTCTGGCCGACCTCGTGCACCGACCACGTGGTGGTGTTCAGCATCAGCCGGGTCAGCGTCTCCTGCTCGGTGCTGAGCAGGTCACCCGCGTCGAGGGTGGCCTCGTTGTCCGCCCACACCTCCATCGCCCACGCCCGCGCGGTGCGCAGCGTCGCCTCCGCCTGCGCGTACTCGGCGTAGAACTGGCCGGTGTCGACGGACGCGCCCGGCGTGCCCGTCTTCTTCGCGGCGAGGACCTTCATCTCGTCGAGCATCCGGCGCCCGACGCCGAGCGCCCAGCCGGTGTGGCAGATCCCGGACATGTTCGCCAGGCCCATCCGGTAGATCGCGCCGCCGTTGCGGGCGTCCATCGTGGTGACCTCGTAGACGTGGGTGTCCGGGACGAACAGGTCCTCGCAGATGTAGTCGATGCTGCTGGTGGCCCGCAGCCCCATCACGTCCCAGTTGTCGACCAGCCTGGCCTGCTCCTTGGGGAACGTGAACACCAGCGCCTGCCCCGTCTGTTCGCAGAGCGCGGCGGTGTGGATGTGGCTGGCGTGCGCGATCCCGGACGCGAAGCTCCAGTGCCCGCTGATCCGGTAGCCGCCCTCGGCCCGCACGGCCTTCCCGAGCCGGGTGCCCTGGCCCGCGATCAGCGCGTAGCGGCCACCGTCGACGTCGGGGAACAGGTCGCGGGCGCCGTCGGCGCCCAGGTAGGCACCCGTGGTCCCGGTGACCATCTGCAGGGCCATGAACGACCAGCCCGCGGACGCGTCGGCATAGGACACCTTCGCGATCGTCTCGATCACCTGGCGCGGCGAGAACTCGTAGCCGCCGAGGTCGTGCGGTATGCCGATCTTGAACGCGCCGGTGTCGTGGAGGGCCTGGGCCACCTCATCGGTGAGCCTGCCGAGCTCCTCCCCCTTCTCGGCGTTCGACGCGATCACCTCGGTGGCCTCGTCGAGCCGCTGCTGGACGATCTCGTACCGGTCGCTGACGTGGAGCGCCATCGCTCGACTCCTCCATGCTGGGCTGGCTAGGAGATCCGGGACCGGATCCAGGAGATGACGGGCCGGACGGCCTCGTCGGAGTTGGCCTCGAGGATCAGGGCATGACCGTTGCCCGTGACTCCGTGGTCGGGCAGGTGCAGGTGCTCGGCCCGCGCCCCGGCCGCGGTCAGGAACTCGACGACCTGCGGCGCGAACCCGGTGAAGGCCGAGACTCCCCCGGTGACGATGGCCACCGGCGTGGCGGTGAGGCCCGGGATGCGCCGGTCGGCCGGGTCGGCGTGCTCGACGTCCTCGGGCCGCTCCCAGGCGGGCGCGTAGCCGATCGGCGCCGCCGTGAGGCCCCAGCGCAGCGCGCCGATCCCGGGGAAATCGGCGAAGGCGGGCCCGATGGGCTCGATCGCCGCGATCGCCACGACGGCGTCGGGCCGGGCGTCGGCCGCGAGCCACCCCGCGGGGCCACCGGCGGAGTGCGTCACGAGCACGGCGGGCCCGGTGAGGTCGAGCAGGCGGGCGAGCCGGTCGGCGTCCATCCGCTGCGACTCGGCGAGGTCCGCGGGCATCGGCCCCATCGAGGCCACCAGCTGGTCGAGGTCGTCGCTGCCGATCCCCCGCTCGTACGTCCACGCCGTCTGCGCCTCCCGCACGTCGTCGGGCAGGAACAGGCCCTGGGCCGCCTCGTACGGGAAGGGCGCGCCCATCGGCCCGAGGACGTCCGGGTGGTACGGCGAGCGGCCGTGCCCGGGCCGGTCGACCACGTACACCGCGAACCCGGCCTCGACGAAGCGGGTGGCCCATCCGGGGCGCCCGTCCGGCGTGCCGGTCCAGTCGGTGCCCTGCCCACCGCCGCCGTGCACGAGCACGAGCGGGTACGGGTGGGCGACCTCGACGGGCGCCTCCCACTGCACGAACATCGGGGCGCGTTGCACCGTGCCGCCCGCGGTCGGCACCCGCTCCCCGGGGATCCAGAAGTGGCCGCGTCGGAGCGTGGTCGCCGGCCCGCCCGCCTCGTGCGGTGCGGTGGCCATCAGAGGTTGATCGGCTCGAGTCGGCCGAGGATCTCCTCGCGCCGGTGCTCGAACTGCTCGGGCAGCTGGAACCGCGTGCCGAGCTCGTGGGGCGACTCGTCGCAGGTCCAGCCGCCGTCCGCGTGGGTGACGGCGAGCTCGAACAGCGCGCCGCTGGGCGTGCGCACGTACACGCTCTTGAAGTACTTGCGGTCCTTCAGCTCCGAGATGTCGGTGTAGCCGCGTCCCTCGATCTCGAACTTCACCTCGTCCTGGTTCTCCAGCGTGGCCACGTTCCAGGCGAAGTGGTGGTACGTGCCCGCCCCGTAGCTCCAGGTGCCCTGGTCGTCGCGGCGGTTGACGGTGATCTCGAGGTGGTTGCCGACCTTCTGGTTGCCGATCTGCAGCCCGACCCGGTCGCCCTCCTCGGCGAGACCGGCGCGGGAGAAGAAGCTCTCCTCGGCGAACTCCACCATCCGCTCCGGCGTCGACACGTGCACCCCGACCCCGTGGATCCCGTGGACGGCGTGCTCCGGCGGCACCCCGTTGCCCGCGTGGCCGACGCGCTCGTCGCCCTCGGCGCCGACGAACCGGTACTCGATCCCCGAGGGATGGCGGAAGGCCAGCCTGCGCTGCCCGAACACCTCGACGTCCTCGACCTCGACGTCGTGCTCGGTCAGCCGGGTGCTCCAGAAGTCCATCGCCGTGTGCGGTACCGCCAGCAGCACCTCACGGGCCTGGTTGGTGCCTCGCTTGCCGTAGAAGCCCGCCTGCGCCCACGGGAACGTGGTCACCACGCTCGACGGGTCGCCGTTCGCGTTCGAGTAGTACAGGTGGTAGATCGGCAACGAGCCGTCGAACAGCACGGTGCGCTTGATGAAGCGCATGCCCAGGATCCCGACGTGGAAGTCGACGTCCTCCTGCGCACCGGCCACCGACAGCGTCACGTGGTGGGAACCTTCGACGTAGGGCATCTGCACTCCTCCGCGGTGAGGATCGCGCTGGTCGGCGATGCCTCGCAGGCTAAGGACGGCTCCCGCACCCGTCATGACGCCTGGGCGCACGGTCCTGTCGCACGCGTGCACAGCTGCGGCCGCGCCCGTCCTGTGTCGCAACGCACACGGCGGTTGTGGCACACCCCACACGCTCGTAGCGTCCGGCCTGCGGGCACCGCCCGCAGCAGCTCGGACGTGACTGGACTGCGCACGGAGATGACGATGACGTCGCTGGCTGAGCACCTGGGCTCCGGAGGGTTGCCGGACGCGAAGGTGGAGTTCGGCTCGTGGCAGGACGCCGTGCGCCGCGACGTACTGCCGTTCCGGTTCGAGTGCGAGCGGCCCCGCGCGTTCGCCGGCGCGATCAGCACGCGTACCGCTGCCGGGGTCAGCTTCATCGAGATGGCCTGCGACAAGCACGCCGCCTACCGCGACCGCACCACCATCTCGCGAACCGGCCCCGCCTACTACGTGCTGACCCTGCAGCTGTCCGGCGGGGTGCGCCTCTCGCAGGACGGCCGGGTGGCCGTGCTGAGGCCCGGCACGTTCGCGCTCTACGACTCCGCCGAGCCTGCGACGATCACCTCGACCGACGGCTACCGCTCCATGTGCCTGCGCTTCCCCAAGGCGCTGCTCGCCGACACCCCCGCGGACGCGCTGGCCGAACGCACGGCCACCGCCTTCGACGCCGACACCGGCTTCCCGTCCGCGGTGTGGGAGATGGTGCTCGGCGTCAACCGCCACCTCGGCTCCCTGGGCAGCAACCGCGGGCCTGCGGTCACCGGTGTGATGGACCTGGTGGCGGTGATGCTGCGAACCCAGCTCGGGACCCCGCAGGTCGGCCGGCCCGCCGAGCGCGCCGCCGCGCTGGACCGGATCCGTGCCCACATCGACGCCCACCTGGCGGACCCGTGGCTGAACCCGACCGGGATCGCGCGAGCCCACTACGTCTCGCCCCGCCACCTGCACGGCCTGTTCGCAGCCACCGGCTCCACGGTGGCGTCGTGGATCAGGGCGCGGCGGATCGCGCGCTGCCGTCGCGACCTCGCCGACCCGCAGCTCGCGCACGTCCCGGTCGCGACCATCGCCGCCCGGTGGGGATTCACCAGCGCCTCCCACTTCGGCCAGGTGTTCAAGCGGGAGACGGGGCAGACCCCCGCCGAGTTCCGGCGGGAAGCGCTGGCCTAGGAGTATCAGGAACGGACCCGGTCCGCGGGCGCGGTCCAGCCGGTGGAGCGGATCCACTCGGCCAGGTCCCAGGTGGTCGGCTCGATCGCCTTCACCGCTGCGAGGTCTGACGGGTGTTCGGACGCCTTGGCGAACTCGCGGAACATCGCCTTGTCGAGGTCGTTGCCCAGGACGCTCAGTGGCAGGGCCTCGTAGCGTGACGGTAGCCCGGCGCGCGCGCCGAACGCGGCGGCGATCTGGGGGCCCGTCGGCTCGTCGCCGATGACCTCGATGGCGCCGCCGGGCACGTCCGCGGTGTCGAGCAGGATCGCGGCGGCGACCTGGCCGATGTCCTTGATCGAGATCATCTTCAGGACGATGTCGTTCGGCAGCGGCATCCTCACCACGATCGTTCCGCCCTCCAGGCTCGGCGCCATCACGGTCGCGAAGTTCTCCATGAAGGCGGCCGGGCGAACCATCGTGGCCCTCAGGCCGGAAAGCTTCAGGTACTCCTCGATCCGGTGCTTCGAGTCGTGGTGCGGCACGCCCGTTTCGCGATCCGCTCCGAAGACCGAGTTGAACACGACGTGTGGCACGCGCGCTGCGGCCGCCGCGTCGACGAGGGCGGTGCCCACTCGGACCTCCTCCTCGATCTCCTCGAGGCTGTTCGCCTCCGGGGTCATGAAGTAGAACGCGTCGACCGCCTCCAGCGCGGCGACCGTTGACGCCGGGTCGTCGATCCGGACGGTCGCCAGCTCGACGCCTCGGGCGGCCAGCGCCTGCGCTCGATCGGACGTGGGGGTGCGGACGAGGGCCCGCACCCGCGCTCCTCGGGCCAGGAGCGCGTCGACGACCGCCCCGCCCTGCTGTCCCGTCGCACCGAAGACCGCGATCGCACCGTTTTCCCGCGTGACCATGTCGTCACCTCTCGCTAGGGCATGACATGAACCCTGACTGGTTCATGCCATGAACTATACTAGTTCATGGCATGAACTGACGCGGGGCATGAGGGTGCCTGGGAGGACTGCGCGGTACGTCAGGACGAGGTGGACGCCGAGACGCCCGACACGTCCACGATGGCGGTGGCCAGGCGTTCGAGGTCGCGCTGGTCGTCGGCGTCGAGGTTCTCCGCGACGTCGGGCAGGCGCTTGATGGTCTCGGCGAACACCGCCTCGGCGAGCACCTTCCCCGTGGGCGTCACGCTGAGCATGATGACCCGCCGGTCCTGCTCTGAACTCGCTCGGCTGACCAGGTGGCGCCGCTCGGTGCGATCGACGAGCTGGCTCAGCGCGTTCTTGGTCATGCCGAGCGCGGCGGCGAGGTACGCCATCTGCCGCGGCTCGTCCTTGATCGCGCACAGCAGCGTGGCCTGTAAGGAAGTCAGGTCGTACTCGGCGCAGATCTGCGCGTACCTCCGCTGGATCAGGACCGAGAGCCAGAAGAGCTTGTCGCCGTAGTCCACGGCCGCCGCCCCTCGTCTTGTGCCGGACAACCAGTGTACCGACGCCGACAGGCCTGCCCGACCGTCCAGCTGCCGGTGCAATCCACTACAACGATCTACGGCTGGAGTACCAGGGCGGACGCTGTCGGGTGTCACCGCGTCCGGCGGCGCACGACCGGGACGAGGAGCACCAGCGCCGCCAGCTGGACGCCGAACACGCCGACGGCCAGCGCGGGCCGGGACACCTCGTAGATCGCGCCGGCCGCGATCCCGCCGATCAGCGCGCCCGCGCCCTGCACGCTGGCGAAGATCCCGTAGGCGGTGGCCCGGCGTTCCCGCGGGACGAGGTCGGCGACCAGCGCCTTGACGGTGGAGTCCTGCACCCCCACCGCGGCCCCCCACAACAACACCCCGACCACCACCGCGGCGAGCGCGTCGCGGAAGGCGAGCGCCGGGACCGCGGCGACCAGCAGCGGCAGCGCGAGCAGGACCTTCGGGCCGATCCGGTCGTAGGCCTCGCCGGTAGCCAGCGCGGCGAGAGCCCCCGCGGCCATGGCGCCGGCGTAGAGCAGCGGGACGCCCGCGGTCGGCATGAGGTCGTGCTCGACGAGGTGGAAGCCGATCAACCCGAAGGTGACCAGGCCCGCGGTGCAGAACGCGGCGCCGACGGCGAACCGGAGGAACGGCGCGGGCAGCCCCGGCCGCAACAGGTGCCACAGCCCGCCGCCCACGCCATCACGACGTCGGTCGGCACCTCCCGGTGGCGGCCCGGCCCCGGAATCGGCACCGGCCGGCTGGGGCATCCGCCTCCGTGTCAGCCCCAGGAGAACCAAGGCCACGACACCGGGCACGGCCAACGCGGCCAGCGCGGGCCAGAGCGCCCCCGCCGCGGCGGCGATCAGGGCGGCGACGAGCAGGGGACCCGCGAACGCCCCGATCTGGTCCAGGGCCTTGTGCACGCCCAGCCCGCGGCCCATCCCGACCTGACCCGCGGCGTCCGCGAGCAAGGTGGACTTGGCCGGACTCCGCACCGCCTTCCCCATCCGTTCGGCGAGGATCAGCCCGGCGGCCACGGCGAGGCCGGCCGCCCCGAGGAACGGAGTGACCGCGAGCAGCGGAACGCACACGGCGGTCAGCGCGTAGCCCGCGATCGTCAACGTCCAGTAGCGACGGGTCCGGTCGGCCAGCGGCCCGGACACCACCCGCAGGATCAGCGCAGCGGCCTCTCCCGCACCCGTGACCGCGCCGACGATGAGCGCAGAGGCCCCCAACGAGCCCAGGAGCGGCCCGTACACGGCACGGGCTCCCTCGTAGACCATGTCCGCAGCCAGGCTCACGACACCGAAACCGACGACGACGTGCCACGGCGACCACGCCCTCGGCGCGGCGGGATCGGGGGTTCCAGCTCCGGGAGCGGCCAGGTGATCGGACACCAGCGGGGCTCCTCTGGGGTTTCGCGGACGGGCGGCGGGTGCGGCCGGCCCACTATCCCCGTCCGGCGTGCGTCACGCCACGTCCGTGACGCTCGCTCGGTGGCGCGGTCGCCCGGGCGGGGCGAGGGCCTGCGGCCTGCGTGTCTAGGCTCCGTCGGTGCTGATGCCCGAGGAGATCACGGTGGGGCCCGCGGGGCTGGGCGCGCGCATCTGGCGCGGCGGCGCCGGCCGGCCGGTGCTGCTGGTGCACGGTCTGTCGTCCAACGCGCGGATGTGGGACGGCGTCGCCGCGCGCCTCGCCGAGAGCGGCCATCCCGTGGTGGCGGTCGACCTGCGCGGTCACGGCGCCTCCGAGGACGTCCCGGGATCCGGTGGCGACGACCTCGACGCCGCGCCGACCGACCCCACGCGCTCGGCCGCCGAGGACCTCGCCGCGGTCTGCGCGGACCTCGGGTGGGCCGCGCCCGTCGTCGCGGGGCACGCATGGGGCGGCAACATCGCGCTCCAGCTCGCCGTCGACCGGCCCGGACTCGTGCACGGGCTCGCGCTCGTCGACGGGGGCTGGTTGCACCTCGGAGACCAGTTCCCCGACCTCGACGCGGCGTGGTCGGTACTGGCGCCGCCGCGGTTCGAGGGCGTGGCCGAGCCGGCGGTACGCGCCAGCCTGCGCGCCGGCCACCCGGAGTGGTCGCACGGCGCGATCGAGGGGGCGCTGGGCAACCTCCGTGAGCGCGCCGACGGCAGCATGACGCCCCGCCTGGAGCGCGAACAGCACCGCGCGATCATCGGCAGCATGCTCCGGCACCGGCCGCGCACGCTCTACCCGCGGGTGCGGTGCCGGGTGCTGCTGCTCGCGGCCACCGGCGACGCCACCCCCGTACGCAAGCGCGAGCTGCTCACCGAAGCCGCCTCGGCGCTGGCGAACGCCGAGATCGTGGAGTTCCACGGCGGCGACCACGATCTCCACGCGCACCGGCCGGTGCGCGTGGCGGAGCAGATCGCCTCGCTGGCGTGATCGACGATCGCGTCGACGCGCGGATCACGTCGGGGCGAGGCCTTCCAGGACGTCGACACCCTGTCTGAGGCCGGCCTCGGCGCGGACCATCTCGCCGATCCGGGCGGCCTGCCGCCGGTACCCCTGGTTGCGGACGACGTCGCCGAGGCGGGCGGTCAACCCGGCGGCGAGCTTCCTGGCGGGCAGTGGTTCAGGTACCGCGCCGACGGCGTATCCGGTGGGTCACCCTCCGGCCCTCCGGCCCTCCGGCCATCCGGCCGCCCGGGTGAGCGGGTGGTGCGGAGAGGGCTTCGGGAAGGACGGCCGTGCCGCAGGATCGATCAGTGCCTGCGGTCGCAGAGACGCGCCGATGCGGTTCCGGCACCGCAGCCGCAGATCATCTCGACCGACCGCCCGAGCAACCGGCGCCAGGCGGGGCGACCGGTGCGGGCGCCGTGATCGCCAGTTGCCCGCCCGCGGGACCGACCTGCGGAGGGTGATCACCCGCCCACGCCTCGGAGCTGCGGTGATCCTGGCCGGCGCTTCCGGCCCCGCCACGGCACCCGTCGCGCAGATCACGAAGTCCGGCTGCAGTACTAGTTCGCCTGATCGCGGTTGCGATAGGCCGTGGGGCTCTGCCCGGCGAACCGCGCGAAGCGCTGCGAGAAGTACAGCGGGTCGGACCACCCCACCTCCCGGGCGATGACCGCCACCGGGCGCCGGGTGAGGTCGAGCAGTTGCTTCGCCCTGATCAGGCGCTGCTGCTCGACGTAGCGCTGCGGGCTCGTGCCCAGGTGCTCCCGGAACAGGCGGGTGAGCCGCGAGGTCGACAGGTGCACCACCTCCGCCAGGCGGGCCACGTCGAGCGGCTCGGGCAGGTGCGCGTCGACGTGGTCGAGCACCCGCAGCACCCGCTCGTCGGTGCGGGCGCCCAGGCCGTTCTGCGTGTCGCACCACAGCAGCGCCTCCTCCAGCGCGTTCACGGCGAACAGCTCGGCGCGGGCGAGCCCACCCCGTCCGGCTCTGGCGCAACGGTGCAGCGCCGCGACGATCCGTCGGTGCACCTCGCCGTCGGCGGTGACGCGGCCGACCCCGGGCAGCGGCTGTGGCCAGCCCAGGAGCGGCAGCCACTCCGGTCGCGGGTGGAAATGGGAGAACACGATCTCCCATCCGGGGCTGCCCGGTGCGGTGGCGTAGTCGTGCAGCGACCGCGGCCGCAGGAGCACCGCGTCGCCGGGGCCGACCCGCATCGCGCCACCGTCCGCACCCTCGAACCGCCCCGCCCCCGACACCGTGTGGATGAGCAGCCAGTCGGTCGTCCCCCGACGCCGGAAGGTGGCGTACTCCGGACCCTCGTCGAGGTGCCCACCCAGCACCCGGGTGACGACCGGGACGAATCCGGTGGCCCGGTCGGCGCCCGGATCTTCCATGTTGTGGACCAGTCCTTCCATGGTGGCAGCGCCTCGCGACGACGAGCCTGGATCGTATGTCTGATGCCGCACTCGCCCCGTCCACCGACGTCGCCGCCACCTACGCCCGCCACGGGGTCGTGCTCGTGCGCTCGCTGCTCGACGCCGCCGAGGTGACCGAGATCCGCGAGGCGTTCACCGAACAGGTCGAGCGGGACCGCTCGATCGGCCACGACGACGGCGTGCCCGCCGACGACGTGCTCGCCCGCTATCCCCGCATCGTCCACCCGCACCGCCGCACCGATCTCCCCGTCGGTCGGCTCGCCCGCCGGTGGATGCTCGATCCGCGGATCACCGGCCGGGTGGCCGACATGATCGGCCCGCCGCTGGCCGCCCAGTCGATGTTCTACTTCAAGCCGCCCACCGCGCGGGGGCAGGCCCTGCACCAGGACAACCTGTTCCTCCAGGCCCACCCGGAGACCTGCCTCGCGGCCTGGATCGCCGTCGACGACTGCGACGCGGCCAACGGCGGCTTGCAGGTCGTTCCCGGCTCGCACCGCTACGAGATCGTCTGCCCCGGCGCGGCCGACCCGACGGAGTCGTTCACCACGGCCGCGATCACCGCCCCCGACGAGCTGCCCGCGGTGCAGACCGAGATGCGGGCGGGCGACGTGCTCTTCTTCCACGGCAGCACCGCACACGGCTCGGGCCCGAACCGCACGACCGACCGGTTCCGGCGTTCGCTGATCTTCCACTACGTGCCGCAGTCGAGCGTCGAGATCGCCCGCTTCTACAACCCCCTGCTCACCCCCGCAGGTGACGAGGTCGACGTCGCGGTCGCGGACGGCGGAGGGGCGTGCGGCGAGGGCTGGACGCCGGCGGGCCCGCACTGATCACCCGCCCCGCCTCTCGAGTGGCGGGACGGCGCGGGCGGCGTCGGGCGCCGGCTCCTGCACAGCCCGCGCGGGGCGCCAGAAGGCCATCCGGTCGAGAACCCCGTCGCGCAGGATCATGGAGTGGAAGAGCACTCCGCACAGGTGTGCGACGAACACGAGGAACAGCAGGTAGGCGAGGACGGTGTGGGCGTCGCGCAGCACGGCGTACACCGTCGTGCTGTGCGGGGCGATCGC
Source organism: Pseudonocardia sp. MH-G8 (assembly GCF_002262885.1). Classification (GTDB taxonomy): domain Bacteria; phylum Actinomycetota; class Actinomycetes; order Mycobacteriales; family Pseudonocardiaceae; genus Pseudonocardia. Next base: position 29,874 of record NZ_NKYF01000030.1, read on the forward strand.
CGGCAGGCGCACCCCGTCGAACAACACGATCGGTGTGCCGGCTGCGGACAGGAGCGCCCACCCGACCAGGGGCTGCGCGAAGAGCAGGGCGTAGAACAGGTACTCCGACGCCGTCGCCGCCAGCCGGTCCCACGGATGCATGGTGGGCGGGTGCGGGGGCGGGCGGTGGAAGAGCCGGTAGCCGAACCGCACGACCACGAAGACGAGGATCGCCGTTCCGAGCGGCCGGTGGATCGCCAGCAAGAGATCGCGGTGCGACACCGAGGTCACCATGATCACGCCGATGAAGATCATCGCAAGCGTCATCACCGCCATGATCCAATGCATCAGGCGCGCGAACACCGTGAACCGTTCGCCGTTCGTCGGCCTAGCGGAGTCCATCGTTGACGCTCCTGACATCGACCGCGCTCGGCCGGCTCGGCTCACCGGCTCGCCTGTTGAACGACGCGGCGTAAGCCGCGGAGCGGGCGCTGAGCAACGGGTCGTCGGAAGGGGCGATGCCTTCCGGCAGTACCAGCGGATCGAAGTTGACGTCCCTCGCGTTGCCCGCGGCTTCGGTCTGGACCGCATCGATGGTCAGCGTGCCCGCGGTGATCGTCCGACGGCTCGGCGGCCACGCCACGGTGGCATCGTCGGTCGGATCGCCCGCCTCACCCACCGTGAGCAGCAACTCCCACTGCAGCCGACCGTGCGCGATCCGAGCGATGACCTCGTCGAAAAGGTGGTCCCGGCCGGGCGGGTGGTCCGCGCTCGCGGGACGAACCTGTTGTTTCGGGCGCACCAGCCAGCGCACCGGGACGGTCGAGCCTGCCGCGTTGGTGAACCAGAACGCATTCAGGCCGTGGAAGGTACTGTTGTCGAAGCCCGATGTGGGCGGGGTGCGCTTGACGATCGCCATCGCGCGCGCGGTTTCGGGGAACTCGGCGAGGAACGCCGCCATCGCCGCCGGGTCCGGTTTGCCCGTGGCCGGCACGGGTGCGGTGGCGCGGATCCCGGCGAAGAACCCTTCCGGTGTCCGGTGGAGGAAGACCGGCGTGTTGACCATCGCGGTACGCCACTGTTCGCCGTTCGGTAGGTGGAACAGCAGGCCGAGCCCCCGGACCGTGGCGGCCGCATCAGCGGCGTCGGGCACGCCGCCGGACAGGGAGAAACGGGCGGTCACCGGTGTGCTTCCCGGCCGGAAGACCGCAGCCTGCGACACCTCGACGCCTGCCCCGTTGCTGGTGAAGACCCCGGAGGCGCTGACTCCCTTGGCGTGGTTGCGACGGAACCCGCTGTGTCGTCCGTTCACCCGCTCGAAGCGGTCGGCGAAACTGGCCGGTGTGAGGGTTTCCGGACCGATCCGACCTCCGGCGTACAGAAATCCCCCCACCGACGCGGCACCGAGACCACCGATCGCGGCGAGCCGGCCCAGCACGGCCCGACGATTCAAGGCAGAGCCGAACGGACCGGGCGACCCGCGATTTCCTGGGTTGACCTCGGCGTCGCCTTGCGATTCCATCAATCACACCTTTCCAGAGCTGACCGGGATACGTCATATTTCTCGACTTCAAGATATCGGAGCCGGCCGAACCGACGCCAGCTGTCGACCAACCTGTTCTGCGGATCGTAACAACATGGCTTCAGCCATTCCGCGAGCTGCCGGGCGCCTATGCATCGGCAGTGGAGCGGCGGAACATCCCTTCCCACTTGGCGATCGCGACCGTGGCCAGCGAGTTGCCGGCCACGTTCAGGGCGGTGCGGGCCATGTCGACCACGAAGTCGACGGCCAGCAGGATCGCGACACCTTCGGCGGGAAGCCCGACGGCTGCCGAGGCGGAGAAGAGCACCACGATGGACGCCGACGGCACGCCCGCGATGCCCTTGGTGAGCAGGATCAGGACCAGCAGGATGCTCAGCAGCCGGGGCAGTGTCAGCTCCACGCCGTAGGCGTGGGCGATGAAGACGACGGCCAACGCCTCGTACATCGTGGCCCCGTCGGCGTTGAACGAGTAGCCGATCGGCAGCGTGAAGGACGGTACCTTACGGTCGACACCGAAGCCGTCCAGCCGCTTGATCAGCGGGGCGAGCACGACCTCGGAGCTCCGCGTGACGAACGCGAGCAGGATGAGGTCACCGACCGCCCGCAGCATCGCGAAGTACGGGATCCGGAAGATCAGCGCGATGGTCGGGAAGACGACCAGCAACGTCACCAGGACGGCGCCGTAGAACACCGCGACGAACAGCGCCAGCTTCGCGACGAGATCCCATCCGTAGTGCGCGGTGTTGTAGGCCACGAACGCCACGACAGCCAACGGCACGAGTCGCACGACCCAGCCGATCAGCGTGAACATGGCGTCGGCGACCCCCTCCAATGTGTTGATCAGCGTCGTCGCCTTTTCCCCGATCTGCATGAGCGCCAGACCGAAGAGCACCGCGAAGAAGAGAATCGCCAGCAGGTTCCCCTCGGAGAGCGCGGCGAACAGATTGTCCGGGATGATCCCGAGGAACAGCGTCGGCAGATCCACCGACTTCTGGATGCTCCCCGCGTCCGCGGGGGTGAGCGAACCGAGGTCCGCCCCCTTCCCCAGCCCGGTGAGGAACGCGACGGCGAGGGTGAGTACGAGGATCACCGTCGTGACGACCTCGAAGTACAACAGGGTCTTCCCCGCCAGCCGCCCGAAGGACTTCGCCGACTTCACGCGCGCGATCGCCAGCACGATCAGCGGGAAGATCAGCGGGATGATGCTCATCTCGATCAACCTGATGAACGCGTCACCGACCACCTTCAGGTGTTCGCTGAACGACGGCGCGCTGAAACCCAGGACGCCCCCGACGACCAACCCCACGAGTACCTGCACACCCAGGGGCGGCATGCCGCGCCGCCGACGGCGTCGATCGACGCCCTCGTCGACGTCCGCATCCCGCGCCGTTGCGGTCAGTTCCGTTTCCGGCATACCTCATCCGTCCTTCCCAGCACATCGTTGGTGGGTGGGTTGCAGGTTGTTGCCCTGCAACCCGCGACGGAAGCGCCGATGCGTCATGCGCATACGCCCTGCCAGAAGGGCATTGGACAGCGGTTGCGGGCGGTGCTCGACTGGCACGAGCAGGTCCGCCGACGACACCGAGGTGATGGCTCATGGTCCAGACCGCACGGTTCGCCCGTTTCGCGTTGGGGCACTTTCCGACCGCACTGGAACCGATGGACAACCTGACCGCCCACCTTCGCAGCCGCCACCCGCACGTACCCCGGCTGTGGGTCAAACGCGACGACTGCACGGGCCTGGCGACGGGCGGCAACAAGACTCGGAAGCTGGAGTTCCTGGTGGGCGAGGCGATCCGGCAGCAGGCCGACGTGCTGATCACCCAGGGCGCCACCCAGTCGAACCACGCTCGCCAGACGGCCGCCGCGGCGGCGCGGGCCGGGATGGAGTGCAAGCTGCTCCTCGAGCAGCGCCAGGTCCGCGACGAGGAGTACGAGTTCTCCGGCAACGTGCTGCTGGATGATCTGCTCGGCGCCGAGATCGCGGAGCGGCTGCCGGCGGGCACCGACATGCAGGACAGGATGGAGCAGCTGGCCGATACCCTGCGCGCGCAGGGCAAACGCCCGTACGTGATCCCGGGCGGGGGATCGAACCCGGTGGGCGCCGTGGGATACGTCGAATGCGCCGTCGAGCTCGAATCCTCCCCTGTGGCCGTCGACTGGGTGGTGCACGGAACCGGCAGCGCGGGGACCCAGGCGGGGCTCGTCGCGGGCCTGCAGGCGATGCGCAGCCCCACCAGGGTGCTGGGGGTCAGCGTCCGCCAGGAGGAGCAGGCCCAGATCGATTCGGTGTTCGGCCTGGCCGAGCGGACCGCGAAGCTGATCGGGGCCGACGGCGCCGTCGGCCGCGAGCACGTGCTGGTCGACGACCGCTGGGTCGGCGGCGGGTACGGCGTACCGACCCAGGAGATGATCGACGCGATACGCCTCGTCGCGTCCCTCGAAGGCATCCTGCTCGACCCGGTGTACTCGGGTAAGGGCTTCGCCGGCCTGCTCGGCACCATCGCCGACGGCCGGTTCGCCGCCTCGGAGAACGTGGTCTTCCTGCACACCGGGGGCTCCGCGGGCCTCTTCGGCTACCGCGGCGCCTTCGCGCGGTCGTGAGCGACGACGCCCGGCACGACCACCTCGTCGGTGTCCTGGGCGGGATGGGGCCGGCTGCGACGGCGGCGTTCTACGCCAAGCTCGTCCGGCGGACCCCGGCGACCCGCGATCAGGACCACCTGCGCGTCGCCGTCTGGGCGGATCCGACCGTTCCCGACCGGGTGGCAGCCGCGGTCAACGGCAGCGACGAACCGTACCCGGCGATGCTCCACGGCGCGCTCCGACTGCGCGACATCGGCGCCACCGAGGTCGTGATCCCCTGCCACACCGCGCACGTCTTCCTCCCGAGGCTGGCGGCGGACACCGGTCTGCGGTTCCTCGACATGGTCCACGAGACGATCCGGGAGCTCGCCCGTCGCCGTCCGGCCGGTGGCGTCGGCCTGCTCGGCACCCGCGGGACGATCGTCAGCGGCCTGTACCAGGCCGGCTGCCGGGAGGCCCGGCTCGACGTCGTCGAGCCGGACGACGCGGCGCAGGCACATCTGGACGTCGCGATCGCGCTGGTCAAACAGGGCGAAGTCGAGGCCGCCGGTCAGCAACTCCAGCGCGCGCTGGACGCGCTGGTCGAGCGCGATGCGTCGCCGGTCGTCCTCGCCTGCACCGAGCTCCCGCTCGCGGTGCCGTACCTGCCGGCACCCGGGCGGGTCGAGCTCATCGACCCGACCGACCTGCTCGCCGACGCGATCATCCGGGAGTGTCTCGTGGGGACGTGACGGCGCCCCTGCGCACCGCGGCCCGCTCGGCCGCACTGCACCAGACCGCCGCCGCGTGCCGCGGGATCCGCTCCCGACGCATCCGGTAGAGGCGGATCTCGAGGCGGGCCGACAGCGTCGGGTCGCCGATCCGCCGGAGCCCGCCACCGGCGATGCCCGCGGCCGCCAGGAGCTCGGGCAACCACCCGACCCCGACGCCGGCACGCACGAAGGCGGCGAGGGCGGAGGTGAGGTCACTCTGGACCACGGGAGACAGGAACAGCTCCCGCCCCTGGAGGAGCCGATCGGTCACCCGGCCCAGGAACGCGCCGGGGCCGTGCACCACCGTCGGCACGGGGCTGCTCCGGGTGCCGGGCAGGGCGAAGGCGGCGCGTCTGCCGACCGTCGCGGAGAACGGCGCGAGCTGGTCGGTGGCCACCACGAGCCATTCGACGTCGCTCTGCGGCAGGCCGGGTGGGCTGGCCGGGTCCGCATAGGCCAGAAGCAGGTCGCATCCGCCGTGCAGCAACGAGTCGTAGGCGTCGAGGGTGTTGGACGGCAACAGTTCGCAGGGGATCGTCCGCTCGTCCGCGCAGCGCGCCCACCACCCGGTGAAGAAGCTGGTCGCCAGGCTGTGCGTGACGGCGACGCGCACGGCATCGGCAGGAGACCGCTGCCGGCCCCGGATCTCGTCGCGGACCGCGGTGAGCCCGGCCACGGTCTGCACAGCACCGGCGCGCACCGTGACGCCCGCGGGGGTGAGCGTGACCGGGAACCGCGAGCGGTCCACCAGGTCCTCGCCGAACCACAGCTCCAGTGCCCGGATGCGCCTGCTGAACGCCGGCTGGCTGATGTGCTGCGCCTCGGCCGCCCGGGTGAAGCTGCCGTGCTCGACGAGCGCCAGGAAGCTCTCGAGCCAGGCGATGTCCACGGCGGCCGACACTAGCGCGGTGCCACCACCCCTGACGGCGCCACGACATCTATAGCGCAGCATTGACTCTCGTCAGAAGAGCGCAATACAGTCGATGCACACCGCGAAGGAGTTGGCCATGACCTTGTCACCGACGGCTCATGTCGACACCACGTGCCGGGAGAGCCTGCCGCCGGAGAGCAGCTGGCCCGAGTTCCTCTTCGAGCTTCCGCAGGTGCACTACCCCGACCGCCTCAACTGCGCCACCGCCCTGCTCGACGACGTGATCGCCGAACACGGGGCGGACCGGCCCTGCCTGCTCGAACCCGCAGGCGACACCTGGAGCTACGGCCGCCTGCAGGCCACGGCCAACCGCATCGCGCACCTCCTCGTCCACCGGCTCGGCGTCGTGCCCGGCAACCGCGTGCTCCTGCGCGGTCCGAACAACCCCTGGCTCGTGGCCTGCTGGTTCGGCGCGCTGAAGGCAGGGGCGGTGGTCGTGACGACGATGCCGATGCTGCGCGCCCGGGAGCTGCGCGACATCCGGGAGATCGCGACCGTCGACCTCGTCCTGTGCGACCACAGGTTCACCGCCGACCTGTCCGGCGACGGGCTCGCGGGCCTCACCACCATCACCTACGGCGGCACCGGCGCCGACGACCTCGGTGCCCGGATCGCCGAGCTCCCGGACGAGTTCGACGACGTGGCAACCGCGGCCGACGACGTCGCCCTCCTGGCCTTCACCTCGGGAACGACCGGGCGCCCGAAGGCGACGATGCACTTCCACCGCGACGTCCTCGCGATCGCCGACACCTTCTCGGCGCACGTGGTGAAGCCGCGGGCCGACGACGTCTTCACCGGCACACCGCCGCTCGGCTTCACGTTCGGACTCGGGGGGATCCTCGTGTTCCCGCTGCGGGTGGGCGCATCCACCCTGCTGATCGAGCGCGCCACCCCCGCCGAACTCGCGGAGCACATCGACCGCCACCGGGTCACGGTGTGCGTCACCGCCCCGACCGCCTACCGGGCGATGATCACTCACGGGCACGCCGGGCTGCTCTCCTCCCTGCGCCGCGCCGTCTCGGCCGGGGAGCACCTGAGCGAGTCCACGTGGCACGCCTTCCGCGAGGCCACGGGCGTGCGCCTGATCGACGGCATCGGGTCCACCGAGATGCTGCACGTGTTCATCTCGGCCGCGGACGACGACATCCGCCCGGGAGCCACCGGTCGCGCCGTACCGGGCTACCGGGCGCGGATCGTCGACGATGCCGGTGAGCCGGTGCCCGACGGCACGCCGGGACGGCTGGCGGTGAAGGGCCCCACCGGGTGCCGCTACCTCGCCGACGACCGGCAGAAGGTCTACGTCGAGAACGGCTGGAACATCACCGGCGACACCTTCACCCGCGACGCCGACGGCTACTTCTGGTACCACGCCCGCAACGACGACATGATCGTCTCGTCCGGCTACAACATCGCCGGCCCGGAGGTCGAGGAAGCCGTCATGACCCACCCGGGTGTGCTCGAGTGCGCCGTGGTCGGCACACCGGACGAGGCACGCGGGTCCGTCGTCACCGCCTTCGTCTGCGTCCGCGAGGGCGTCGTGGCGGACGCCGCGCTCGCCGTCGAGATCCAGCAGCACGTCAAGGCCACCATCGCGCCCTACAAGTACCCCCGCCTGGTGCGCTTCGTCGACTCGCTTCCGCGGACGCCCACGGGCAAGCTCCAGCGGTTCCGCCTGCGGTCGTCGTGAGGCTCGCCCCTCCGGCCCGCACCTAGGGTTGCGGCCATGGCAGAGATCGCCCCGCGCCGGCTCATCCTCACGCTGTACGGCCTGTACGCGCGCGATGAGCACAACTGGATGTCGGTGAGCTCGGTGGTGCGCTTGATGGGAGATCTCGGCGTCGACTCCACGAGCGTCCGGTCGTCGGTCTCCCGGCTCAAACGGCGGAACGTCCTCCGGTCCATGAAGTCGGGCTCCGCCGCGGGGTACGCGCTCTCCGACAGCGCTCTCGAGGTGCTGCGCGAAGGCGACGTGCGCATCTTCGACCGCCGGCAGGCCCGTGAGTCGGACGGCTTCGTGCTGGTGGTGTTCTCCATCCCGGAGTCGGAGCGGGAGAAGCGGCACACGCTGCGCACCACGCTGTCCGGGATGGGGTTCGGCACCGCAGCACCGGGCGTGTGGGTGGCTCCCGGACACCTGCGCGAGGAGGTCGGCCGGACGCTCGAGCGGCGCGGGCTCTCCTCCTACGTGGATCTGTTCATGGCGCGCCACGACGGCTTCAGCTCGCTGCGCCGGCAGGTGGCGGGGTGGTGGGACCTCGACAGCATCAACGCCGAGTACGGGGAGTTCCTCGCCCGCTTCTCCGACGCGCAGACCCGCTGGAAGCGCTCCGAGGACGGCACGCGCACCGCGTTCGAGATCTACGTGCCGATGCTCACCGTGTGGCGGCGCCTCCCCTACCTCGACCCCGGCCTGCCGCTCGAGCTCCTGCCGGAAGGGTGGAACGGGGGCCGGGCCGCGGGCCTGTTCAGCGACCTCGACGCACTGCTGCGCACCCCGGCCCGCGAGCACGCGTTGACCACGATCCACTCCTAGAGGCCGTGACCGCGAACGTTCACCGGGGTCGTGCAGCGGCCCGCCCACGCCCCCTACTCCGCGGATGCGCGGCGCAATCCGGGGGCGTGACCGGACATGGGGTGCGCGAGCATGCCGCGACCAGGTGCCGCCGGCACCTCCCTTCTCCGCCCATGCTCCCCGTCGACGGGTGCGAATCAGGGGCGTGGCCGGCCGACTGCGCGGAAGGCCGGGGCCAGGGTGTGAGGCAATGGTCGCGAGCCGGGAACGGCGCGCCGACAGGAGATTCCATGACGACGTAGACGTGAGCAGCGACCGCGGTGTGAATCTAGTCGAGCACGGCGACGCCCTGGACCTCGACGAGCGCCGCGGCGTCCCAGAGCCGGGCGACGCCGATCCCGGCCATGGCCGGGTACTCGGTGCCCACCAGGCGGCGCCAGATCTTCCCGATCTCCCGCACGTTCGCCAGGTAGCCGTCCACGTCGACGATGAAGATCGTGACGGTGGCCAGGTCGTCGCCGGAGCCGCCGGCCTCCGCGAGCGCCTGCATCATGTTGTGCAGAGCCTGCTCGAACTGGGTGACGACGTCGTCGCCGACGATCGTCCCGGTCTTGTCGAGCGCCGTCTGCCCGGCGAGGTAGACGGTGCGGCGCCGGTCGGTGGCGACGGCGTGGCTGAACCCGCGGGGCGCCGCGAGCTGCGGTGGGTTGATGCGCTCGAGAGTCACGACTGCACGGCTCCTCCGTCGACGTTGATGCCCTGTCCGTTGATCGCGCCGTTCTCCACGCAGGCGAGCACGGCGGCCGCGACCTCGTCGGGCCGGATCAGCCGGCGGATCGGCTGGCGCTTCTCGAGCAGCGCACGGGCATCGCCTTCCGGGATGCCCAGCCGGCCGGCCATCGCGGCCACCGTCGTGTCGGTCATCGGGGTGTCGACGTAGCCGGGGCACACCGCGTTGGCGGTGACGCCGCTGCGCGCGACCTCGTCGGCCACGGCGCGGACCAGCCCGAGCGCACCGTGCTTGCTGGCCGCGTAGGCGCTCACCTGCCGCTCGCCGCGCTTGGCGACCACCGAGGCGATCACCACGATGCGTCCGCGGCCGGCCTCCAGCATCGGGGGCAGCGCGCGCCGGATGCAGCGGAACGGCGCGGTCAGGTTCGAGTCGATCATCTGCTGCCACTGCGCGTCAGTGGTCGTCGTGATCGGCGCGGCGAGGGCCGTGCCGGCGCCCGCGACCAGCACCTCCGCCCAGCCCCACTCCCGCTCGACGGTGTCGAACACCGCCTCGACCTGCTCCGGCACCGTGAGATCGGCGTCGACGCACAGCGTCGGGCCCGCGATGCCGGCGGCCGCCGCGTCGAGCTTGTGGCGCTGCCGGCCGACCAGGACGACCCGGTGGCCGGCGGCCGAGAGCCGCTGCGCCGTCGCCAGCCCGACGCCCTGCCCGGCGCCGGTGACGACGGCGACGGCATCCGTCACCGGAACGCCGGGATACCGGTGAGGGCGTTGCCGATGCTCAGCGTGTGCATCTCCTCGGTGCCCTCGTAGGTGGAGACGGTCTCGAGGTTGCTCATGTGCCGCATGACCGTGTGGTCGAGCGTGATGCCCGCGCCGCCGAGCATGCCGCGGGCGGTGCGCGCGACGTCCAGCGCGGCGCGGACGTTCGCGAGCTTGCCGTAGCTCACCTGCGTGGGGGTGATCTCCCCGGCGTCCTTGAGCTGTCCCAGCCGGAGCGCGACGAGCGCGGCGTTGTTGACCGCGATCGTCATGTCGGCGAGCTTGCGCTGCGTGAGCTGGAAGGCGGCCAGCGGCTTGCCGAACTGCTCGCGCTCCATGGTGTAGGCCAGGGCCTCCTCCAGACACGCCCGGCCCGCGCCCACCGCGCCCCAGAGGATCCCGTAGCGGGCCTCGTTGAGGCAGCTCAGCGGCCCCTTCAGACCGCGGACCTCGGGGAATGCCGCCGCGTCGGGCAGCCGCACGTCCTCGAGGACCAGCTCGGCGGTGACCGACGCACGCAGCGAGAGCTTGCGGTGGATCTCGTGGGCGGAGAACCCGGGGGTGTCGGTGGGCACGGCGAACCCGCGGACACCCTCGTCGGTGCGCGCCCAGACGACGGCGAGGTCGGCGAGGGTGCCGTTCGTGATCCACATCTTGCTGCCGTTGAGGACCCAGTCGCTGCCGTCGCGCCGCGCGGAGGTGCGCATCGAGCCGGGGTCGCTGCCCGCATCGGACTCGGTGAGGCCGAAGCAGCCGATCGCCTCGCCCGCCGCCATCCGGGGCAGCCACTCCTTGCGGTGCTCCTCGGTGCCCCAGCGGTGCAGGGCGAACATCGCCAGCGAGCCCTGCACCGACACCAGGCTGCGCAGCCCGGAGTCGATCGCCTCCAGCTCGCGGCAGGCCACGCCGTAGGCGGTGGCGCTGGTGCCGGCGCATCCGTAGCCCTCCAGGTGCATGCCCAGCACCCCGAGCTTGCCGAGGCCGGGCACGATGTCGGCCGGGATCGTGCCGGCCTCGTACCACTCGGCCACCCGGGGGGCGAGCTCGCGCTGCACGTAGTCGCGCACGGTGGCACCGATCGCGCGCTCCTCCTCGGAGAGGAGCGCGTCGACGTTCAGGAAGTCGTGCTGGGTCACTGTCTGGGCCACTTTCACTGTCCCTTCCACACGGGTTTGCGCCCGTCATTGAACGCCGCGTGGAACTCGGCGTGGTCCTCGGTGGTCATGAGCAGCGCCTGCGTCATCGCGTCGAGCTCCATCGCCCCGGACAGCGACATGTCGAGCTCGCGGGTGAGCAGCGACTTCGTCTGCGCGAAGGCGAGGGTCGGGCCCTCGGCCAGCCGCTGCGCGAGGGCGGCCACGGCGTCGTCGAGCTCGCCGTCGGGCGCGAGCTGCGACACCAGGCCGTAGCGGTCGGCGGTGGCGGCGTCGATCGTGTCGCCGAGCATCAGCAGCTGCGTGGCCCGGCCGAACCCGACGACGCGCGGGAGCAGGTAGGCCGCGCCCATGTCGCCGCCGGAGAGCCCGACCTTGGTGAACAGGAACGCGAACCGCCCGGACTCCCCCACGATCCGGAAGTCGGCGGCCAGCGCGATCACCGAGCCGGCTCCCGCCGCGATGCCCTGGATCTTCACGATGATCGGGACCGGGCACTCGCGCATCGCCCGGATGACGTCACCGGTCATCTTCGTGAAGCGCATCAGGTCGGCCGCGCCCATCGTGATCAGCTCGCCGATGATCTCGTTGACGTCGCCCCCGCCGCAGAAGCCGCGGCCCTCGCCCTGGATCACCAGCACCTTGACGCCCTCGTGGTGCGGCAGCTCGGTGAGCAGGTCACGCAGGTCGGAGTAGGACTCGAAGGTGAGCGGGTTGAGCTTCTCGGGACGGTTGAGGGTGACCGTGGCGACCGCCCCCTCGACCGCGAAGTCGAAGTGGCACCACGTCCTGGTCAGGGGCGCCGAGGCGCGGAAGCGGCTCAACTGCTCGTCCTCTCATTCAGGATGTCCCGGGCGATGATCGTGCGCTGCACCTCGGACGCGCCCTCGTAGATCCGGGGCGCGCGTACGTCGCGGTAGAGGTGTTCGAGCAGGTGGCCGCGTTGCAGGGCACGGGCGCCGTGCAACTGCACGCACTGGTCCACGATGCGCTGCGCCGCCTCGGTGGCGAACAGCTTGGCCATCGCCGCGGACCGGGTGACGGCCGAGCGGTCGGCGCCGGCGTCGTAGGCGCTCGCGGCGGCGTAGACCAGCAGGCGGGCGGCCTCCAGGTCGGTGGCCATGCCCGCGATCGCGTGGGCCACGGACTGCTGGGCCGCGAGCGGGCCGCCGTAGGCCTCCCGGCTCTTCACGTGGGTCACCGTAACGTCGAGCGCGGCCTGCGCCATACCCACCGCGAACGCGCCAACGCTGGGCCGGAACAGGTCGAGCGTGCGCATGGCGACGCGGAAGCCGGCGTCGACCTCGCCGAGCACGTCGGCCCGCTCGACGCGCACCCCGTCGAGGACGAGGCGGCCGATCGGGTGCGGCGAGAGCAGGTCGAGGTGCTCACCGGACAACCCCGGGGCGTCGCCCGCGACCGCGAAGGCGGTGACGCCCCGCGCCCCGGCGTCGGACGTGCGCGCGAACACGGTGTAGACGTCCGCGTCCGGAGCGTTGGAGATCCAGAGCTTCTCCCCGTGCAGCCGCCAGCCGTCGCCGTCGGCCTCGGCAGCGAGCGACAGCGCGGCGGCGTCGGATCCGGCGCCCGGTTCGGAGAGGGCGAACGCGGCGACGACATCGCCCGTGACCACCCCCGGGATCCAGCGCTGCGCCGTGGCGGCCGACCCGGACTGCAGGATCGGGTAGCTCCCCAACCCCTGCAGGGCGAGGGCGGTCTCGGCCTCGGGCGACACGGCGGCGATCGTCTCGCGCAGCAGGCACAGCTGCATCGCCGCGGCGTCTCGCGGTGGCTCGTCGGGACGCCCGCCGTAGAGGTCGCGCAGCAGCCCCAGCTCACCCATCGCGGACAGCAGCGGCCGGTTGATCCGGCCCTCCTCGCCCGCCCGCGCGAGCGGGACGAGGCGCTCGGCCGCGACCGCGCGGACGCGGGCGACGTACTCGATCTGATCCTCGCTCAGCGCGAAGCCGCTCATGACCATCACCGTATATCGCCTTGACAACGAGCGTCAACCAAACAATATACTTGGCGCCGTGCGCATCGCAGTCATCGGTGGAGGCCCCGGCGGCCTGTACTTCGCAGCGCTCGCGAAGCAGCTCGACCCGGGCCACGACATCACGGTCTGGGAGCGCAACGCCGCCGACGACACGTTCGGCTTCGGCGTCGTGTTCTCCGACGAGACGCTCGGCGGTATCGAGCACGCCGACCCGGTGGTGCACGCGGCGATGGAGAGGGAGTTCGCGCGCTGGGACGACATCGACGTCCACTTCCGCGGGCAGCGCATCACCAGCGGCGGCCACGGCTTCGCGGCCATGGGCCGCAAGCGCCTGCTCCAGATCCTGCAGGAGCGCTGCCTCGAGCTCGGGGTGGACGTGCGCTTCTCCACCGAGGCGCCCGACGTCGCGCAGCTGCGCCAGGACCACGACCTGGTGGTGGCCTGTGACGGGCTGAACTCGGCGGTGCGCACCAAGTACGCCGATCACTTCCTCCCCACCCTCGACGTCCGCCGGTGCCGCTACATGTGGCTGGGCACCGACACGGTCTTCGAGGCCTTCACCTTCGACATCCGCGAGACCGAGCACGGCGTCATGCAGATGCACGGCTACCCCTTCGACGCGCACGGCAGCACGTTCATCATCGAGATGCACGACGACGTGTGGCGCCGCGCGGGGTTCGGTGCGGGCGAAGCGCTGGACCTGACACCGGGCGAGTCCGACGAGCGGGCGGTCGAGGCCGTGCGCGAGATCTTCGCCGACGTCCTCGACGGCGGGCGCGTGCTGGCGAACAACTCCAAGTGGATCAGCTTCACCACGGTCCGCAACGAACGCTGGTGCCACGACAACCTGGTGCTGCTCGGCGACGCCGCCCACACCGCGCACTTCTCGATCGGCTCCGGCACGAAGCTGGCGATGGAGGACGCGCTGGCCCTGGCGGCATGCCTGCACGAGGTCGGCACCGTTCCCGCCGCGCTGGCCGCCTACGAGGCCGAGCGCAAACCCGTGGTGGCATCGACGCAGCGCGCCGCGCAGGCGAGCCTCGAGTGGTTCGAGAACCTCGGGCAGTACGTCGAGCAGCCGCCGCTGCAGTTCGCCTTCAACATCCTCACCCGCAGCCGCCGCATCACCTACGACAACCTCCGCCTGCGCGACCCGGGGTTCATCGCCGACGTCGACGCGTGGTTCGCCGACGCCACGCGGCAGGCCGGTGGCGACGGGCGGCCCCGACCACCCATGTTCCACCCGTTCCGCCTCGGCGAGCTGGAACTGTGCAACCGCGTGGTCGTCTCGCCGATGGACATGTACGTCGCCGTCGAGGGCGTGCCCACCGACTTCCACCTGGTCCACCTCGGCGGCAAGGCACTGGGCGGCGCAGGCCTCGTCATGACCGAGATGGTGTGCGTGTCGCCGGAGGGACGGATCACGCCCGGCTGCACGGGCCTGTGGAGCGACGCGCAGGCCGCGGCGTGGCGCCGGGTCACCGACTTCGTGCACGCGTCCTCCCGAGCCAAGATCGGGCTCCAGCTCGGTCACTCCGGACCCAAGGGCTCCACCAAGCTGATGTGGGAGGGCATCGACCAGCCGCTCGACTCCGGGAACTGGCCCGTGGTCTCGGCATCGGCGCGGCCCTACCGCGAGGGCGTCAACCAGGTGCCGAAGGCGCTGGACCGGGCCGGCATGGACGCGATCGTCGCCGAGTTCGTCGCCGCCACCGAGCGCGGAGCACGTGCCGGCTTCGACCTCGTCGAACTGCACTGCGCGCACGGGTACCTGCTGTCGGCATTCCTGTCGCCGGTCACCAACCGGCGCACCGACGCCTACGGCGGGCCGATCGAGAACCGGCTGCGGTTCCCGCTGGAGGTCTTCGCCGCAATGCGCGCGGTGTGGCCCGCCGACAAGCCCATGACCGTCCGGATCTCGGCCACCGACTGGGTGGACGGCGGCATCTCCCTCGAGGACACCCTGGAGGTGGCGCGGGCCTTCGAGCGCGCGGGAGCCGCCGCCGTCGACGTGTCGACCGGGCAGGTCACCCCCGACGAGCAGCCGGCCTTCGGCCGCTCGTACCAGACGCCGTTCGCCGACGCCATCCGCAACGTGCTGCACATCCCGACGATCGCCGTGGGCGTCATCTCCTCGGCCGACGACGTGAACACGATCATCCTGTCCGGCCGCGCGGACCTGTGCGCCGTCGGGCGCGCCCACCTCTACGACCCCAACTGGACCCTGCACGCCGCGGTCGACCAGGACTACGACGGGCCGGGCGCACCGTGGCCCGACCCCTGGCGCGCGGGCCGCCGCAAACCCCAGAGCGGACGCACCGACGGGCCGAGACCCCGCCTGGAGCTCATCCGGCGGGCCCAGGCCCCCGACGGGCACCAGCGCTGGCGCCCGGGTCGCTGACGGCGCGCCGGGGAGACCGGGCTCGTGAGCGACGCGCACACGGTGGTCCTGGTCGAGGGGGCCAGTGACAGGTCGGCCCTCGAGGCCTTGGCCCTGCGCCGGGGCCGGAACCTCGCGGCCGAAGGCATCTCCCTCGTGGCGATGGGCGGCGCCACGAACATCGGCGCGCACCTCGCCCGGTGGGGCCCTCCCGGGCGCGACCTGCGATTGGCCGGGCTGTGCGACGTCGGGGAGGAAGGCGGCTTCCGGCGCCACCTCGAACGCGCCGGCCTCGGAGCCGATCTCCAGCGGAGCGGGCTGGAGGCCCTCGGGTTCTTCGTGTGCGTCGCCGACCTGGAGGACGAGCTGATCCGCGCCCTCGGTGCCGCCGCGGTCGAGCGCGTCATCGACGCCGCGGGCGAACTCGGCTCTTTCCGCACGCTCCAGAAACAACCCGCGTGGCGTGCCGGCAGCACCCACGACCAGCTGCGCCGGTTCATGGGATCAGGCAGTGGCCGCAAGATCCGCTACTCGGGCTCGCTCGTCGCGGCGCTCGATCTCGATCGCGTACCCCGGCCGCTGGACATGCTGCTGACCCACCTGGTCCGCGGATAGCCCGGCTCGCTCGGCGGTGTCACGCTGATCACCCGTCCGCGTACGATCCGCGCGCGGCGGATCATGGCGTCGCCACACCCGGGGGGGGGCGGACGGATGCGCCGGTTCGGACACTGGCTGATCGGCAACGCGGACGGCACGCTGGCGCTCTTCATCGCGATCAGCGTCGGGCTGCTCGGCGCCGCGGACGTGCTCGGCTCCGAACAGGTGGATGCCGCGATCCTGCTCACGCTCGCGCTGCTGGCCACCACGCTGCTGCGGGACCGCCAGATCGCAGCGGCCAACCTCGCACGGGCCGAGGCGGTCCGCCTGGTGCAGGCGCCCGAGGCGGAGCGGCTCAACTCCGAGGCGCAACGCGAGGCGAGCGTGTGGATCTTCAAGGGTGGCACCGGCACGCACCTGCGCACGGTCACGCTGCGCGGGTGCGTCACCGCCGCCCGCGAGGCCAACCGGCCGGTCCGGATGCAGATCGAGATCCTCGACCCCACGGACACGCAGCTGTGCCGCCGTTACGCCGAGTACCGCGCGGGGCTGCGCTCGGCAACGGGTGAGTCGGCGGAGGCGTCGCCGGAGGTGATCTCCCGCAACGCCTTCGCGACGATCCTCGCCGTGTGCTGGTACCGGCAGCGGTTCGTCCTGCTCCAGCCGGAGATCGGGCTCTCCCGGGTGATGACCACGTTCCGCTGGGACATCTCACCGACGTTCGCGCTCATGACGCAGGAGGACCGGAACGCCCCGGGGATGTACTTCGACCACACGATGTCGCACTACCGCGCGTACCAGCGCGAGCTGGCCATGAGCTTCGAGCAGTCCCGCCGGCTCGACCTGTCCCGCATCGACGAGCACCGGCTCGCCGACGAGCCGACCCCGGAGCAGGTGCGCCGGCTGTTCGGCGAGCTCCGCGTCGACATCCCGTTGTCGGTCGGCGACAACGACGTCGCCGACATCATCCGGCGGGCCGCCCTCCCCGATACCCGGCGCAGCCGGTTCGGGCGGTGATCAGCCGATTCAGCTGGTGATCAGCAGCGCCAGCACGCTCAGACCCACGGCGACCACCGCGAGGCCGAGCCCGTGCAGGACGAACCGGCGCACGTCGATCCGCAGGTCGTGCACACGGCAGGTCTCCAGGCACAGCAGTGTCGCCAGCGACGCCCACGGCGTGACGAGGGGCCCGGCATTCGTCCCGATGAGCAGGGCCAGGAGCTGGTCGTGGTTCTCGAGCGGCACCGCGGTCTCGCCCGCGGCGTAGGCGGGCAGGTTGTTGATGACGTTGGAGAGCCCCGCACCCGCCGCGGCCGCGCGGAACGCCCCCACCCAGCCGGGGTCCGTCCCGATCAGCGCGGTCATGATGTCGGTGAGCCCGTGCACCGACAGCGTCGGCACGACCAGGAACAGGCCGGTGACGAAGATCAGCAGCTGCCACGGGACCAGGCTCAGCCGCAACGCGCCGCGGTCGAGCACGGCGAACGCCACCACCAGCACCAGCGCGGCGGCGGCCGCGGCGAGACCGATCTGCTCGCCGACGAACGGGATCGCCCCGATGAACAGCAGGCAGGACACCGCCGCCACCCGGAACAGCGCCCGCTGCCGGGGTTCGGCGGGGCGGATCGGTGCCGGCGGCTCGTACCGGTCCACCCCCCGCCGGCCCCGGCGCCAGTAGAGCACCCAGAGGAACGCCATCGTGGCCGCCATCGCCGCGACCTGGGGAGCCCACATGCGCCCGGCGAACTCGAGCGCGTGCAGCGCGACCCGGTCGGCGGCGAGCAGGTTGGTCAGGTTCGAGACCGGCAGGAGCATGCTGGCGGTGTTGGCCAGCCAGATGGTGGTCATCGCGAGCGGGAGCGCGGCGATGCCCGTTCGCGCGGCAAGCGCGAGGAACACCGGCGTGAGCAGGACCGCCGTGGTGTCGAGGTTCAGGAACACCGTCGTGGCCGACGCGAACACGACGCACAGCAGGAAGAGCGCCACGTAGCTCCCGTTGCCGACGATGGCCAGTCGGGCCGCGATGGCGTCGAAGACCTGCGCGCGCTTGGTGAGCGTGGCGAGCACGATCACGCTGGCGAGGAAGAGCAGCAGCGGCGCGATCCGGCGCAGGCTCGCCTCGGCCTCGGCCGCCGGCAGCAACCCGGTGGCGGCGGCGACCAGCCCCGCCACCAGCAGACCGACCCGGATCCAGTCGAGCAGCGACAGCCGCGGCCGGCGCATCGTCATCCGTCGCCGAGTCGTCACCCCCGTATCTTCATCGGCTCCGGTGGCCGCCCCGACACGAGGGTGACCGTCCGTTCGCGGCTTTTCCACGGTCACCTCATCCGTGATACTCGTTCCGATCAACATCGTTGCGGGGAGTGACTGCATGGACACGGCCGATGCCGTCGATTTCTACCTCAGCTACTCCCCCGCCGACGACCGTTGGGCCACCTGGATCGGCTGGGTCCTGACCGATGCGGGGTTCCGCGTCCGGCTGCAGGCATGGGACTTCATGCCCGGCACCAACTTCACCGAGTTCACCGATGCGGGTGTGCGCAACGCGACCGTCGTCGTCGCGGTGATGTCCCGCAACTCCTCCGGCTCGCGGCACGGCAGCGAGTGGCAGGCCACGCTGCGCCACGACCCGCGCAAGCTCATGGTCGTCCGGGTCGAGGACTGCCCGCTCGACGGCCTGCTCGCCCCGATCACGGTCGTCGACCTCGTGGGTCAGCGCGACGACGGGGCGGCCGCCGGACTGGTCGTGCAGGACCTGGGGCGGATGCTGGCGTCGCAGGCGGCGCGCACCCCGCCGCCGTTCCCGGGGCAGCCGGGCGCCGGTGCGCCCGAGCCAGGGCGGCGGGTGCCGGCGACCCCGCCCGAGTTCCCACCGAGCGTGCCGCCCGCGAGCGCCGGCCGCGAGAGCCTGTCGATCCTGCACGTCCCGGGTCCGCGTTTCGGCCGGGGCCCGACCCGCGACGGGAACGCGCCGCGCTCCGCGCTCGAGTTGCAGTACCAGATCTACGGCGACGTCAACCGCCTCGTCGACGCCGGGGTGCCCCCGCCCGACCTCGTCATCGTGTCGGGCGACGTCACCGAGTCCGCGCGGCCGAGCCAGGTCGTGCAGGCACTGGAGTTCCTGCAGGGGCTGCGCGCGCTGCTGCGCCTGGAGCCGGAGCGGCTCGTCGTGGTGCCGGGACGCCGCGACGTCTCGGCCGCGGCCTGCCTCGCGTACTTCAGCGACTGCGAGGCCAACGAACGCGCCCCGGTGGAGCCGTACTTCCCCAAGCTGCGCCAGTTCGCCGCGTTGCTCCAGGGCCTGCACCCCGGCCTCGACGGCCCCGGTTTCGACGAGGCCCAGCCGTGGAGCCTCGTGCCCGTCCCCGAGCTGCGCGTCGTCGTCGCGGCGATGAACTCGACCATGGCGATCACCCACCGCCCGAACGACGGGAGGGGGCTGCTGGGGCAGCGGCAGTCCGGGTGGTTCGCCGAACACGTGCGGCCGTTCGAGCAGGCCGGTTGGCTGCGCATCGGGGTCGTCCACCACGACCCGACGCCGGCAGGTCGCAGCGCCGGTGTCGACCCGCTGCTGCTGCACGACGCCGAGATGTTCGACCGGCTCGTCGGCAGCCGGCTGCACCTGCTCATCCACGGCCCGGCGTTGGGGGGCACCGGCACGGACACGCTCGAATCGGGGCTCCTCACGCTCGGGGCATCGGATGCGGGCGAGGCCGAGCTCGTGCAGCTGACCGCGGCCGGCGTCCGCCGGTTCCCGATCGACGACCCCCTCGCGGGCCGGGAGACACCGCTGGTGGAGCGGCCGTGGGACGGCGCCGCAGCGGCGTTCGGCTCGACGCCCGCGGATCTCGACGACATCCCGGAGCGCGAGCCGGTGCGGGCGAGCGATCCGCAGGGCCTGCTCCTCGAGCGGATCACCGAGGTCTGCGTCGCCCGGGACGACCGCGCCCGGGTCCGGCTCGTCGACGTCGACCCGCCGCACCTGCTCGTCACCCGCCGCGAGGAGGGGTTCACCCCGCAGTGGCGCATCGGTGCCCACGTCGGCGAGGTCACCCGGGACGTCCTCGAGGCGCACTACACGCACTTCACCGAGCCCGGCGCCGAGCTGGTGTACGAGGGCCCCAACCCGCCCCAGGCGCTGCGCGACGACGCGACGCGACGCGGCGTGCGGCTGCGCAGCTTCACCGAGTTCCAGGGGCTGCTGGACCTGTCCGAGTTCATCGCCCGTCAGACGGCGAAGCTGCGCACCGACCGCCGCTACCCGCCCTCGCTCTACGTTCCCCAGCGGTTCACCGACCTCGACCGGCCCGGGAGCGAGGTGCGCGACGACCTGGCAGGCGAGCTCGTCGAGTTGCTGTCGGCCACCGACCACGGCCGGTTCGTCCTGATCCTCGGGGAGTTCGGCCACGGCAAGACGTTCGTGATGCGCGAGGTCGCCCGCCGCCTGGCCGAGACCACACCGACCGTGGTCCCGATCCTCATCGAGCTGCGCACGCTGGACACCGCGAACTCGGTGGACGCCCTGGTGGCCGCCCACCTGGCCAACGAGGGCGAGACGCGGATCGACATCAACGCCTTCCGGTACATGCTGCGCGAGGGCCGGATCGTGCTGCTGTTCGACGGTTTCGACGAGCTCGTGACCCGGATCAGCTACGACCGGGCCGCCGAGCACCTCAGCACGCTCCTGCAGGCGGCGCAGGGCCGCGCCAAGATCGTGGTCGCGAGCCGGACGCAGCACTTCCGCTCCCACGGCCAGGTCGTCACCGTGCTCGGGGAGCAGGTCGAAGCCCTCGCGGGGCGGCGGATCATCGGCATCCAGGACTTCACCCCGGCCCAGATCCGGGCCTACCTGCTCAACCGCTACGACGGCGACGAACGCCGCGCGGACGCCCGGCTGAGGCTGCTGCAGGCCGTGCAGAGCCTGGCCGACCTGGGCCAGAACCCGCGCATGCTCAGCTTCATCGCCGACCTCCCCGACGAGCGGCTGCAGTCCGCGGCGCGCAGCGGCAACGCGATCGGGGCGTCCGCGCTCTACCGGGAGATCATCGATTCCTGGCTGGGCTTCGAGACCGAGCGGATGGCCGACCGGTCCCGGCCGCCCGCGGACGCCGGGCAGCCGGGCCTCACCACCGCCGATCGCAAGCGGGCCGCCACGGCGCTGGCCGTGCGGCTGTGGGAGACGGGGGCGGCGCACCTGGGCCTCACGGACCTCGCGGAGGTGGTCGACACCCTCGCCGACATGGCGCACGTCGAGCTCTCCGGGCCCCAGGTCGTGCACGCGGTCGCGTCCGGGAGCCTGCTCGTGCGCACCGACGACGGGCTCTTCGGGTTCATCCACCGCTCGGTGATGGAGTGGCTGGTGGCCGACGCGATCGCCGACGAGCTGCGGGCGGGCGTCACGCTGCCTGCGCTGCTGCACCGCACCCAGCTGTCGCAGCTGATCGTCGACTTCCTCTGCGAGCTGGCGAACCCCCGGGACTGCCGGGCGTGGGTGGACACGGTGCTGTCGGACCCACGCCCCGGCGACGTGGCCCGGGCGAACGCGCTGCGGATCAGTTCCCGGCTGCGCATCCCGGCCACCGCCGACCTGCGCGGGGCCGCCCTCGCCGGGGAGGACCTGTCCTACCGGGACCTCGACGGGGTGGATCTGACCGGCGCCGACCTGACCGGGGCCCGGCTGGTGGGCGCCGACCTGACCGGGGCGCGGCTCACCGACGCCCGGCTCGTGGGGGCCCGCCTCGACGAGGCCCGCCTCGACGGCGCGGACCTGCGCGGCGCCGACCTCACCAGGGCCCGCCTCACCGGCGTCGACATCACCGGCGCCCAGCTCGCCGGGAGCGTCTGGCAGCGCGCCGCGCTCATCGGTGCCGTCGGCGTGCCGAGCGCGGGCACCCCGGGCACAGGACCCCTGCGCGGGGCCGCGATCGCCCCGGGCCAGCCGGTCGAGGCCGAGCTGGCGCCCGCCGCCGCCGGCGTCCGGCACGGGTTCGACGCCGAACTGGGCCGGCTCCCGCAGGTGCTGGCCTACAGCCCGGACGGTGGAATGCTCGCCATCGGCAGCGACGACGGCGCCACGCTGATCTGCGACACCGCCACCGGGCTGCCGTTGCGCACGCTGCTGGGCCACCGGGACCGGGTGTTCGCCGTGACCTACGGCAGCAACGCGACCCACGGCAACGACGTGCTCGTCACCGGATCGGCCGACGGCACCGTCCGGATCTGGGACGCCGCCACCGCGGCGTGCCGGCACGTCCTGCGCGGGCACGACCGCTGGTCGTGGCCGGTCGTGCTCGACCAGCGGGCCGAGCTGCTCGCCACCGGGGACGCGGCAGGCGTGCTGCGGCTGTGGGACGTCACGACCGGCGAGCTCCGCCACGAGCTCCCCGGCGGGCGCGGTTTCGTCGTCGACCTGAGCTGGTGGGGAACCGTCGTCGCCGCGGTGTACCGGGACGGCAGCGTACGGCTGTGGGACACCTCGAGCGGCGCGGCGCTCGGCGATCTCACCGGTCCCGGCGAGCCGATCCACCGGATCGCGGCCGGCCCCTCCGGCGACCGGCTGGCCACCGGCGGCCGCAGCGGGGACGTGCACACCTGGGACCCGGCGACCGGCCGGGCGGTGGCCACCCTCCCCGGTCACGCCGGTGGCGTCCACGCCATCGGGTTCCACCCGAGCCTGCCCCTGCTCGCCTGCGGTGATGCCACCGGCGGCGTACGCGTCTGGGACCTCGACACCGGCCGCACGCGGCACGTGCTCACCGGCCACACCGAACCCGTGCACGGGCTCGCGTTCTCCCCGTCCGGGGAGCTGCTCGCCACCGGCGACAGCTCCGGGCGGCTCATCATCCGGGACGTCGCGACCGGCCGAACACGGCACACCCTGAGCCACACGGGGGCGATCTGGCCGTTCGCCTTCCGCCCCGACGGCACGCAGCTCGCCGTCAGCGACGACGAGATGACCACGCGCCTCTGGGACCCGGCCACCGGGCACTGCCGGCACGTCGTCGCGGGGCACGGCCGCCAGGTCATGTCGGTGCGCTACGACTCCACCGGCTCGACACTGGCCACGAGCAGCAACGACGGGACCGTCCGGCTGTGGGAGCCCGACACCGGACGCCTGCTCCAGCGGCTGAGGGACTCGGCCGAGCAGTTCGTCAAGCTGGAGACTGCGGTGTTCAGCCCGACCGCGCCCCGGCTCGCCATCGTCAGCAACGACGGCCGGCTCAACCTGTTCGACGTCCCGCAGAGCCGCTTCGAACGGCACATCAAGGTCGAGCCCTCGCCGGTGTGGGCCGTCGCGTTCAGCCCGTCCGGCGACACCCTGGCCACCGCCAACGACGACGACACGGTCCGGCTGTGGGACCGCACGCTGGGCCGCCTCGTCCACACGCTCGCCGACCACGCCGGGCGGGTGCGCTCGATCGCCTACAGCGATGACGGGCGGCTGCTCGCCACCGGCTGCGACGACGGGCTGGTCCGCGTCTGGGACGCGGTGACCGGCAGCCTCCTCCGGACGCTGTCCGGCCACACCGACCGCGTCTACTCCGTCGACTTCTCCGACGGGCGGCTGGCCAGCGCGTCCTGGGACGCCACGGCCCGCGTCTGGGACGTCGCCACCGGTTCGACCCGCCACGTCCTGGAGCGGCACCGCGACCGGCTCTGGGCGGTCGCGTTCAACCACACCGGCACGATGCTCGCCACGGCGGGCGACGACCTGACGATCCGGCTCTGGGACGCGGCGACCGGACGCCTGGAACACACGCTGACCGGGCACACCGGCAGCGTGCAGTCGGTGGCCTTCCACCCGGGCGGCGGGCAGTTGGCGAGCGGCGGCGCCGACGGCACCGTCCGGCTCTGGTCGTCCTCCTCCGGTCCCGACCCCGCGCGGCTGACCCTCCTCGGGCTCCCCGAGGGCTGGGCGGCGTTCACCCCGGACGGCCGCTACAAGTCCGAGGGCGAGGTCGCGAGCCAGTTCTGGCACGTGGTCGGGATGTGCCGCTTCGAGATCGGCGAGCTGGACGCGCACCTCGCCGAAGTCGCCCGCGTCCCGGTCGACGAACCGCTCGGGTGGTCGCGACGGCCATGACCGGCGTACCCGCGAGGACCTACCGGAAGGCGCGTGCGGCGAACAGGGCGTAGACCGCGGCGCACCGGCGCATGGCCGCCTCGTCGATGTACTCACCGGGGCCGTGCGACACGTCCAGGCGTCCGGCTCCGTAGCCGAACGCCGGGACGCCGAGCTGGGCGTACCAGCGGGTCTCCAGGATGCCGGGGCACAGCTCGAAGGCGGGTGCGACGCCCTCGACCTCGGCCACGGCGGCCGCGAGCGCCCGACCCGTCGGATGGTCTTCCTCGGTGCTGCCCGAGGGCTGGCGCTGCAGGATCTCGATCGAGACGTCCGCGCCGGCCGAGGCGGCGGCCGTGTCGATGACGTCGGTCAGCCGGGCGATCTCCTCGTCCAGATCCTCCTCGGGGTTGAAGCGGCGATCGATCGAGAACCAGGCGGAGCCGGGCACCGCGTTGAAGTTCACGCCGCTGCCGCTCGCTCCGCCCACGACCAGCATCGACCCCTTGACCGCGTCGTCGCCCATCGGGAACGACGTGCGCTTCTCGAGCAGCTCGCGCGCCAGGTCGTGCAGCGGCGCCGCCACGGCGACCATGTGCGCGAACGCGTTCACGCCCAGGTGCGCCTGCCCCACGTGCGCCTCGGTACCCGCGAACCCGACCTGCATGGTGAGGGCGCCACGGCTGGCGTGCCAGACGGCACCCGCGGTGGGTTCGGCGGTGAGCATGGCGCGTGCGGAGGTGTCGATGAGGCCGGCCCCCTGCAGGTGGCCGGAGCCGGCGTCGCTGCCGGTCTCCTCGTCGCACACGAGGTGGAACACGATCCTCCCCCCGCCGAGCAGTCCGAGCTCCCGGGCGGCCGCCGCGCCGTAGAGCATGGACACGATGCCGCCCTTCATGTCGGCGGTGCCCCTGCCGTACATCCGGCCGTCGCGACGCTCCGCGGCGAACTGGGACCGGCTCTGCGCGGGCACCACGTCGAAGTGGCCGTGGAAGTAGACGACCTCCGAACCTTCCCCGACCTGCCCGCGCACGACGCAGGGCTCCTCGAGGCGGTCGTGCGGCGCGAGCGGGATGATCTCCGGCGCGAAACCGAGCTCCTCCATCACCTCGCGCAGCCGGGCGGCGCAAATGCCCAGGCCACGGCCCGGCGGGTTCTCGGTGTCCATGCGGACGAGCTCGGCGAGCAGCCCGGCCATCTCCTCGGCGCGTGCCTCGACCCACTCCCGGACCGCCGTTGCCTCATCCATCAGGTGTCCCCTCCAGCGCGTCCGTCTACGAGCTCGGATACAACCACGGACGAGCCGGTCCTCCGAGCGGTTCACCGGATCACGGCCGTGGGCGCGGTATCGGTGATCAAGGACCTGTTCGTCGTCGACCGCGCGAGCCACTACGACCTCTACGACCGGCCCGCGTACGTCGATCAGGCCGTCGGGAAGCTCGGAGCCTTCTTCGAGGAGCACCTGTTGGGGTAGCTCGGGCCGGCACATCAGCGGAGGGCCACGCGTCCCCTGCCAGACTCGGGCCCGTGGACCTGCGCCAGCTCGAGTACTTCCTCGCCGTCGTCGAGCACGGCGGGGTGCACCGGGCGGCGGCCGCGTTGCGCGTCGCGCAGCCGTCGCTGAGCCAGTCCTTGCGTCGGCTCGAGCGGGACCTGCAGACGGACCTGTTCCACCGCGTGGGACGGGGCCTGGTGCTCGCGCCCGCAGGCGAGGCGCTGGTCGGACCGGCCCGTCAGATGCTGCGCACGCTCGGCTCGGCCTACGACGCGGTGCGCGAGGTCCGCGACCTCGAGGCCGGGCGGATCGACGTCGCCTCCCTCGCCGACCTCTCGGCGGACCCGGCCGCGATCTGGGTCGCCCAGTTCCGGGTCGCCAACCCCCGGGTCAGCGCGCGTATCGAGGAGCGGGGCGAGGTCTCGCAGGTCGCCGAGCTGGTGACCTCGGGCGAGTGCGAGGTCGGGGTCAGCGTCCTGCCCCATCCCCGCGACGGGCTCGTGCACGAAGGGCTGCTCACCCAGCACTTCGTGCTCGTCGCCCCGCCCGGGACCGACGACGGGTTCCCCGACACCGTGGAACTCGCGGATCTCGACGGTGTCCCCCTCGTGCTGGGCGAGCGGCACGCCACCACCCGCGAGTGGATCGAGGGGACCTTGCGGGCGGCCGACGTCGAGCCGCTGGTCTCGGTCGAGGTCCCGCAGCGGGGCGCGGTCCTGCCGATGGTCCTCAACGGTGGCGGCGCCGCGATCGTGCCGCTGCGCCTGGCGCTCGACGCGCACCTGCGCGACGCGGTGGTCCGGGAACTGGATCCGCCCCTGCGCCGCGAGATCGGGGTCGTCTACCGCGCGGGCCACCTGACCGCGGCGACGGCGGCCTTCCTCGACTTCACCCGCGACCGGGTGCGGTCCTGGGAACGCGCGATCGAGCAGCGGATGGCGACCGGGCTCGGGCGGGTGCAGGCCGCGGCGGAGACCGACCTCGCCGTCCGCCGGCGGCAACGCGGCGAGTTCTCCGAACGCTCGCCGGTCACGCGGATCCCCCACCGGTCGCCGGTCGACCGATAGTCAGGAGCAGTCGGACCGTGTGGTTTCACGTCTTTGACGCTGTCGGTCGGGAAGCCTTGACTGGTGGCCGGACCGACCGCGGGAGACACCATGGCAGAGACGCCACGAACCGAGCCTCCGACGACGGCGACATCGTCGGCCGGGGCCGCAGGAATGGTGCGGGGTGCGTGGACGGCCACCTTCCTCGCCTTCGCATTCATGCTCCTGAACTTCGCCGACAAGGCCGCGCTCGGGTTCGCCGGGAGCGCGCTCATGCGGGAGCTGGGCATCACGCCGGCCGAGTTCGGGGTCCTGCAGAGCTCCTTCTTCTGGCTGTTCGCCGTCGGGGCCCTGATCGTCGGCGCGCTGAGCACCAGGATCTCGGTCCGGGTGCTGCTGCCCACGCTGATGGGCATCTGGATTCTGACGATGGTCCCCCTGCTGTTCCCGGTCGGCTTCGGCCTGCTGCTGGTGTGCCGCGTGGTCCTCGGCTTCGCCGAGGGACCCGCGTACGCGCTGGCCACCCACGTCGTGCACTCCTGGTTCCCGCCCGAGAAGCGCGCCCTGCCCGCCGGGGTGATCAGCGCCGGGAGCTCGGTGGGCCCGCTGATCGCGGCACCGGTGCTGACCCTGGTGATCGCCACCTGGGACTGGCACGCGGCGTTCCTGGTGCTGATCGTCGCGGGTCTGGTCTGGCTGGTCACCTGGTTCCTGCTGAGCAGGCCATCGCCCGAGGAGGCGGTGCCGAGCGCGCCGGCTCGCGCCGCAACGGACTGGCGGCTGCTGGCCCGCCAGCTGCGCACGCCGACGATCCTGGGTGTCGCGCTGCTCGCGTTCGTCGGCTACTGGACCACCACGCTGCGGGTGTCCTGGCTGCCGCTCTACCTGGAGCAGGGCCTGGGTTACGACGCGATCTCCGCCGGGCGGCTGGTGACGGCGCCCTACGCGGTGGCGGCTGTCGCCGCCGTCGGCGCCGGGTTCCTGTCCAACCGGATGATCGCCGCCGGGGTGTCGCGGCGCTGGGCCCGCGGCGGGTTGTCCGTCGCCTTCGTGGTCAGCGGAGGGGTGAGCATGTACCTGTTCACCGCGGTACCCCCGGGTGCGGCGCAGATGGTCCTGGTCGCCTGCGCGTTCTCGCTGAACTCGGCCGCCTACGGGGTCGCGCTGACGATCGTCTCCGACCTCGTCCGACCCGGACACCGGGGCGCCGTTCTGGGCTGCCTGGTCGCCTTCTACAGCATGGCCGGCGTCATCGCGCCCCTCGTGCTGGGCTTCTCGATCGGTGACGGCGCCGACGTGACCACCGGCTACGGACACGGCTTCGCGATCAGCGCGCTGGTCATCGTCGTCGGCGGCCTGCTGTCGCTGGTCCTCATCAATCCCGAGCGCGACCTCGACCGGCTCGGGGAGCACGGGAACGGGGAGGTGGCGCCCGCGTGGAGCAGCCGCTGACCGGAGTCCGGGTCGTCGACTTCGGGCAGTTCATCGCCGCGCCGGCGGCCGGTGCGGCGCTGGCCGACATGGGCGCCGACGTGATCAAGGTCGAGCCGGTGGGCGGCGAGTCCGCCCGCCAGATCGGCGTCTACGGCCAGGCGATGGTGCGCGCCTACAACACGCGCAAGAGGTCGCTGGCGGTCGATCTGCGCGCACCCGACGGGCAGGCCGTGGCCCAGCGGCTCGTCCGGGGCGCCGACATCGTCCTGCAGAACCTGCGCACCGGCGTGATGGAGACCTTCGGTCTGGGGCCGGCCGACGTCCGCGCGGTCAACCCCGGCGTCGTCTACGGGTCGGTCAGCGGTTTCGGGCGCCACGGCCCCTCCCGGGACCGTCCGGGCTTCGACATCGCGGCGCAGGCGGAGAGCGGCCTGATGTCCGTCACCGGGGAGGCCGGCCGTGATCCGCAGCGGGTCGGGGTCCCGGTGGTCGACGCGGCGGCCGGGCACGTCCTGGCCGAGGCGGTGCTCGGGGCCTACATCGGCAGGCTGCGGTTCGGCACCGGTCGCGACGTGGAGGTCTCGCTGCTCGACGTGGCCATCCACCTGCAGGCCACCACCTGGGGCGAGTACTTCCTCACCGGGCAGGTGCCCGAGCGCAAGGGCAACGGGCAACCCACCGTGGCCCCGGCGGCAGACGTGGTGCACACCGCGGACGGAGCGATCGTGCTGTCCGCCTACACCCCCACCCACTTCACGAAGCTCTGCGCGCTCGTCGGGCGCCCCGACCTGGCCGACGACCCGCGGTTCGGCACCAACCCCGACCGGGTCGCGCACCGGGCCGCGCTGCTCGCCGAGCTCGCCCCGGCGTTCCGGGACCTCACCAGCGAGAAGGCGCTCGACATGCTCGTCGGCAACGGGATCGTCGCGGGTGCGATCAACAGCTACGCCCAGGTGGTGACGCACCCCGACGTCCGCGCCTCGGGCACGTTCGTCGACGTGGTCGGCGACAACGCCGAGCCCTACACCGTCGTGCGCTCGCCGTGGCGCGACGGCGTGGACGAGGCGCCCTCGCCCACACCGGCACCGCGGGTCGGCCGGCACACCCGAGAGATCATGACCGAGCTCGGCTACCCCGCACCCGAGATCGGCGATCTGGTCCGGCGCGGCGTCGTCCGCGCCGGCGAGGAATGAGCGCCGCGCACCCGGCGGCTGGAGGAGGTCACGTGCCCGCAGGCGTGGATCGCACGGACGGCGACGGCATCGCCACGCTGACGCTGCGCAACGAGGGCCGCCGCAACGCGCTCGCGGTCGACCTGTTCGACGACCTGGATCGCGAGCTGGACGGCCTCGAGAGCGACCCCGGGATCCGGGTCGTCGTGATCACCGGGCACGGATCGGCGTTCTCGGTGGGCGCGGACCTCGCCGCGCCGTCGCACCGCCGCACGTTGCGCGGCGACTCGGTGAGCGCGGACCTGGCCCGGCTGCGCCGCGTCGGCCGGATCGCCGAACGCCTGCACCGGCTGCCGCAGGTCAGCGTGGCGGCGGTCAACGGGGCCTGCGCCGGCGCGGGCCTGTCCCTCGCGCTGGCCTGCGACCTGCGGATCGCGGCCGACACGGCGGTCTTCAACACCGCGTTCCTGGGCGCGGGCCTGTCCGGCGACCTCGGCGGGATCTGGTTCGCCACCCGCATCCTCGGCCAGGCACGGGCCCGCGAGCTGTTCCTGCTCCCCGGGCGGCTCCCCGCGCGGGACGCGTGCGCCGCGGGCCTGGTGACCAGGGTGAGCCCCGACGAGTCCTTCGCCGCCGACCTCGCCGCGCTCACCACCCGGCTCGCCGGCGGCGCCCCCCGGGCCGTCCGGGCGATGAAGGACAACCTGCGCGACGCCGACCGGCTACCGCTGGCGGACTACCTCGACGTCGAGAGCGAACGCATGGTCTCGACGTTCCACACCGACGACGCCCGCGAGGCGGCACACGCGTTCCTCGAGCGCCGCGAGCCGGTCTTCACCGGCAAGTAGTGGCCGCGATCCAGCTCGCTCAGACCTGGCTGCCCAGCTTGAACCCGCGCGGGTCGGCCCCGGCTTCCCCGGGCCGGGTGTAGGAGAACCCGTCCGCCCCGACCGTCACCTCGGCCTCCTCCGCCTCGGTGCGCTCCTGCAGCGGGCGCGGTTCCCCGTCGAGGTCCAGGACCGGCGACGCCTCGGCGTACCACGACGCGACGACGGGGTTGCCCCACCAGTCGCGGCGCTGGTTGTCGTGCACGTCCCAGCGGATCACCGGGTTGTCCGGGTCGCCGGTGTAGTAGTCGTGGGTGTAGATCTCGATGCGGTGCCCGTCGGGGTCGCGCAGGTAGAGGTAGAAGGCGTTGGAGACACCGTGCCGGCCCGGACCGCGCTCGATCATGTCGGAACGGCGCGCCGCGCCCAGGTGGTCGCACAGGTGCAGGATCTGGCTGCGCTCGTGCGTGGCGAAGGCGATGTGGTGCATGCGCGGCCCGTCGCCGCCGGTGAGGGCGATGTCGTGCACCGTGGGCTTGCGGTACAGCCAGGCCGCGTACACCGTGCCGTCGGCGTCCTCGATGTCCTCCGACACCTTGAACCCGAGTCCCTCGTAGTAGCGCTGCGCCGCGGGGACGTCGGGTGTCACCACGTTGAAGTGGTCCAGGCGGCTGATCGCGCCGGCGCCGTGCAGGTCGTAGCGCTGGGTGAGGCGCTCGACGTGCTCGGCGTCGAAGAATAACTCCACGGGGAAGCCCAGCGGGTCCTCGATCCGGACGGCCTCACCGATCCCCCGGGTCGCGCCGGCCGGCACCCGCTCGACGCGCACCCCCAGATCCCGGTAGTACGCCTCGGCCCGGTCCACCTCGGCGGGCGAACGCACCCGGTAGGCCAGCCGCGCGCACGCGGCGGTCTCCCCGCGGCGCAGCACGAGCGAGTGGTGCAGGTACTCCTCGAAGGCGCGCAGGTAGAGCGCGTCGGGCTCCTCGGCGGTGACGACCAGCCCGAGCAGGTCGACGTAGAACCACCTGGCCGCGGCGAGGTCGGTGACCACGAGCTCGGCGTACGCGCAGCGGATGACATCGGGTGGTCCAGGGGTCACAGCCATGTCAGCTCGCTCCGAACCGCGGCGTGTGCACCTCGCCGAGCGTGACGTGCACGGCCTGCTCCTCGGTGTAGAAGTCGATCGAGCGGTGGCCACCCTCGTGACCCAGCCCCGACGCCTTCACCCCGCCGAACGGGGTGCGCAGGTCGCGGACGTTGTGCGAGTTCAGCCAGACCATCCCGGCCTCGATCGCCTGTGCGACGCGGTGGCCACGGGCGAGGTCGCGGGTCCAGACGTAGCCCGCGAGCCCGTACCGGACGTCGTTGGCGAGCGCGACCGCCTCCGCCTCGTCGTCGAACGGGGTGAGCGCCGCGACGGGGCCGAAGATCTCCTCCTGGAAGATCCGCGCCGTCGGCGGGACGTCGGCGAACACGGTGGGCGCCACGTAGTTGCCCCCGGGCAGGTGCTCGGGACGCCCGCCGCCCGCCACCAGCCGGCCCTCGGTCTTCCCGATCTCCACGTACCCCAGCACCCGCTCGTGGTGCTCCGGGTGCACCAGCGCACCGACCTCGGTGCGCGGGTCGTGCGGGTCGCCGACGACGACGTTGCGGGCCCGCTCGGCGTAGCGCTGCACGAACTCGTCGTAGACGCTGCGCTGCACGAGGATGCGCGAGCCCGCCGTGCAGCGCTCCCCGTTGAGGGAGAACACGCCGAACACCGACGAGTCCAGCGCGGCGTCGAGATCGGCGTCGTCGAAGATCACGACCGGGGACTTGCCGCCGAGCTCCATCGACAGCCCCTTGAGGTGCGGGGCGGCCGCGCGGAAGATCTCCCGGCCGGTCGTGGTCTCGCCGGTGAACGAGATCAGCCGGGTGCCGGGGTGGGCGACGAGCGCGGCGCCCGCCTCCTCGCCGATGCCGTTGACCAGGTTGAACACACCCTGCGGCAGGCCGGCCTCGGTGAAGATCTGCGCCCACAGGCTCGCCGAGAGCGGGGTGAACTCGGCCGGCTTGAGCACCACCGTGCAGCCCGCCGCGATCGCCGGCGCCAGCTTCCAGGACTCCAGCATGAACGGGGTGTTCCACGGCGTGATCAGCCCCGCGACCCCGACCGGCTTGCGGTTGACGTAGTTGATCTGGCGGCCCGGCACCTTGTAGGCGTCGTCGGTCTGGCCCACGATCAGGTCGGCGAAGAACCGGAAGTTCTCCGCGGCCCGCTGCGCCTGGCCCAGCGCCTGCGTGATCGGCAGGCCGGTGTCGAACGTCTCGAGGTCGGCGAGCCGGGCGTCCTGCGCCTCCACCAGGTCGGCGATCCTGTTGAGCACGCGGGCCCGGGCGCGCGGCGCCATCGTCGGCCACGGGCCCTCGGTGAACGCGCGGTGCGCGGCGGACACGGCGGCGTCGACGTCCTCGGCCTGGCCCGCGGAGGCGGTGGCGTAGGTGCGGTTGGAGACCGGGTCGAGCACCTCGAACGTCGCGCCGCCGACCGAGTCGCGCAGCTCGCCGTCGATGTAGTGCTGCAGGTGCGTGGGCAGCCCCTCGGGGACGTGCCGGCTCACGGACTGCGTCTGCGTCATACGGCGACCTCCACGGGGGTCAGGTACTGATCGGCGGCCGCGGCGAGCGCGCGGACCTTTTCCTGCCCGCTCTCGGTGAGCGGGATGAGCGGGGACCGGACGTGATCGCTCGTGATCAGCCCCCGCTCCTTCATCAGCCACTTGGCCGGGGCCGGGTTCGTCTCGACGAACAGCAGGTCCACCAGCGGGTGCACCCCGAAGTGGATCTCGCGGGCCCGCTGCGCGTCGCCCGCGACCGCCGCCTCGTACATCTGCGCGACGGCGGCCGGGGCGATGTTGGCCAGCGCCGAGACGAAGCCTGCGCCACCCAGCGGCAGGAGCGGCAGGCACAACAGCTCGATGCCGGACCAGACGAGCAGGTCGGGGCCCGCGGCGTGCAGCACGCGGGAGAAGTGCTCGAAGTCCTTGGTCGTCTCCTTGACCCCGACGAAGTTGTCGTGGTCGCGGTGGAGGCGCCCGACCGTCTCCGGGGCGATGTCCACGGCGGTGCGCGACGGGACGTTGTAGGCCACGATGGGCAGGTCCGGGAACTCGCGCGCGACCGTCGAGTACCAGACGTACAGCGCTTCCTGGGTGGGCCGCGCGTAGTACGGGGTGATGACGAGAGCCGCGTCCGCGCCCGCATCCCGGGCCGCCGCGGTCAGTTCCAGGGTCTCGGCGAGCTTCGCCGAACCGGTGCCCGGCAGGAACGGCACGCGGTCGCCGATCTCGGCGGCGACGGTGCGGATGCCCTCCGCGCGCTCGGCGATCGACTGCGCCGACGGCTCGCCCGTCGAGCCGCCGAGCGAGATGCCGTGCGAACCCGCGGCGAGCTGCCAGCGCACGAGGGTGCGCAGGGCCTCGTGGTCCACGTCCCCCGCGTCGGTGAACGGGGTGACCAGCGGGGCGATCGAACCGCGGATCTGCGCGGGGTCGGAACGGAATCTCATGCTGATCCTTTCTGGCTGTCCAGGACGGCACGCACCGTGGCCTCGCGGTGGCCGCGGGCGGCGGCCTCGATCTCGGCCGGGGCCGCGCCGCGCACGACGAGGTCCAGGAGCGCGTCGTGCTCGCGCACCGACTCCGCCGCGCGGTCGGGCACGAACGAGAACACCGACGACCGCAGGCCCGACACCCGCGCCCACCCGCGCTCGACGAGGTCGAGCAGGTGCGGGTTCGGGCACGGGTCGGTGAGCACGCGGTGGAACTGCTGGTTGAGTCGGCTGTGACGCAGCGGGTCGAGGTCGTCGAGCCCGTCACGCATGGCGTCGTTCAGGCGGCGCGCCTCGGCGAGGGCGCCGTCCGGGAGGTGCGCGGCGGCCATCCCGGTGGCCGCGCCCTCGACCACGGCGAGCGTCTCCACCGCCCAGCGGTACTCGACGGGGTCCAGCCCGCGGACCGTGGCGCCGACGTTGCGCACGACCTCGACGAGGTTCTCCGCCTCCAGGCGGCGGACCGCCTCGCGCACCGGCACTGTCGAGACCCCGAGCTCCTTGCCCAGCACGCCCAGCACCAGGCGGTACCCCGGGGTGTAGGCCCCGCTCCGGATGCGTTCGCGGATGAGGTCGTAGGCGAGGTCGACCTTGGAGACGGGCGGGGCCACGGAGGGGGACGTCACGACGGGCCCTGATCGGCGTCGTACCGCTCGCGCCACGGCCCCGACAGCGGGTAGAGCCCCTGCAGCCCGGCGCCCTCGGCCACCCGGGCGGCGATCCACTCCTCCTCGCGCTCCTGCTGCTCGGCGGCGGCGAGCACCTCCTCGACCAGGCCCGGCGGGATCACCACGACCCCGTCGTCGTCGGCCACGATCACGTCGCCGACCTGCACCGTGGCTCCCCCGCAGGCGATGGTGACGTCGCCCTCCCACGGGACGTGGCGCCTGCCCAGCACCGCCGGGTGCTGCCCGGAGGTGTAGACCGGGATGTCGATCGCGGCGACGGCGACCGCGTCCCGGGCGGCGCCGTCGGTGATGATCCCGGCGGCGCCGCGCACCTGCGCGCGCAGCGCGAGGATGTCGCCGAGCGTGCCGGCCGTGGGGTCCCGGCGGGCCTCCATCACGAGGACCTCCCCCGGTCCGATCGAGTCCACCGCCCGCTTCTGCGCGTTGTAGCCGCCCCCGTGTGCGGCGAACAGGTCGGGCCGGAACGGGACGTAGCGCAGCGTGCGAGCGGTGCCGACCAGCCGCCGCCCCGGGACCAGCGGCCGCACCCCGTCGATGCTCGCGTCGTCGAAGCCGCGCCTGCGCAGCTGCACCGACAGCGTCGCGACGGCGACGTGGTGCAACCGCTCGCGGAACTCGGGCGACAGCCCGGGTGGCCCGGACGGTGGCGTGCCCCAGGCGTCGGCGCGCACCGCGTCGTCGACGTGCGCGGGCGAACCCCACGGGGCCAGCGGCGGGCCCTCGACGACCGACGTGCGCAGCCGTCCGGTGCTGCGGGTGCCGTCGACCGTGCCGACCTCCACCTCGACCACCTGCCCCGGCTGTGCCACGGACGCTCCGGCGGGCGTGCCGGTGAGGACGACGTCGCCCTCCTCGAGCGTGAGCATCCGCGACAGGTCGGCCACCAGGTGGCCGAAGTCGAACAGCAGCGTGGCGCTCGTGTCGTCCTGAACGAGCTCGCCGTCCAGCCAGGTGCGGATCCGCAGGCCGGCGGGGTCCAGCCCGGCCGCGGGCAGGAGCTCGGGCCCGAGCGGCGTGTAGCCGTCACCGCCCTTGGAGCGCACGTTCGAGCCCCGGTCGGCGGTGCGCAGGTCCTGCAGGCCCAGGTCGTTCGCCGCCGTCACCCAGCCCACGTGCGCCCAGCCGTCCTCCGGCCGCACGTGCCGGGCCGGGGTGCCGATGACGAGCGCGATCTCGCCCTCGAACGCCAGCAGCTCGGTGCCCCCGGGCTTCTCCACGCTGCCGGACCCCGTCAGGGAGGAGGACGGCTTCAGGAAGTACGACGCCGCTGCCGGCGTCCGCCCGCGCTGGGCGGCGCGCGAGGGGTAGTTGAGGTGGACCGCGACGACCTTCCCCGGCCGCCTGCCCAGCGTTGCGGTCACCGCGTCCGGTGCCCCGGGCTCAGGTGTGGGCATGCGAGTTCCTCTCTCAGCCGTGTCGTCTACGGGATCGTATATCTTCTAGTGTTCGATCGCGACCCGCCCGCTCGCTCGAGGAGCGTGGCTCCCACCTCCTGTTCGGCCTGGTTCTCCACCCCGAGGTCTATGCCGGTCCGGTCACGCAGGAGCGCGGTGGCCGCGACCGCGAGCACGAACATGCCGAGCAGGTACACCCCCACCGCGTGGACGCTCCCGGTCGACTGCACGAGTGCGGTGGCGATTGTCGGGGCGAACGCACCGCCCAGGACGGCGCCGAGCGCGTACGAGATCGCCACCCCGGAGAAGCGCACCGACGCGGGGAAGATCTCCGAGTACCACGCGGCCTGCGGGCCGTAGGCCAGTCCGAGCCCGAACGTGAACAGCGCGAGCCCGAGGAACAGCAGCCCGGCGTCGCCCGAGTCCACCAGCAGGAACATCGGGAAGACGGTCACGATGAGGCTGCCGTAGCCGATGAGGTAGGTCCGCTTGCGGCCGATGCGGTCGGCGAGGTACCCGGACAGGTAGGTGGTCAGCGCCCACAGGGCCGCGGCACCGGTGATGGCCAGCAGGACCGGGGTGCGCTCGAGACCGACCGGCCCGTCGGGGTCGGTGGCATAGCTGATCACGAACCCGCCGGTGGTCATGTAGCCGGCCGCGTTGTTGCCCGCGAAGACCAGGGCCGCCAGCACCACGAGCAGCCAGTGCTTGCGGAACAGCTCCACGACGGGCACCTTCGTCCGCTGTTGCCGCGCAGCCATCTCGGCGAAGACGGGGCTCTCGTCCACCGATCGGCGCACGACGTACCCGACGCCGACCAGGACGACGCTGAGCAGGAACGGCACCCGCCAGCCCCATTCCAGGAAGGCCGGGCCCGGCGCGATCACGCCCGTCATGAGCGCGGTCACGCCGGAAGCGAGCAGCATCCCCAGCGGCACCCCGAGCTGCGGGAACGCCCCGGCACGGCCCCTGCGGTCGCGTGGGGCGTGCTCGACGGCCATCAGCACGGCGCCGCCCCACTCCCCGCCCGCCGAGACGCCCTGCAGGATGCGCAGGACGAGCAGCAGGACGGGCGCGAGCACACCCGCCGTCTCGTAGGTGGGCAGCAGGCCGATGAGGCTGGTCGTGCCGCCCATGAGCAGCAGCGTGAGCACGAGCATCGCGCGCCGCCCGATCCGGTCGCCGAAGTGCCCGGCGAGGAACGCGCCGAGCGGGCGGAAGACGAAGCTGATCCCGACGGTCGCGAACGACAGCAGCAGCCCGATCTCCGCGCCGGCCGGGGCGAAGAACAGCTGGGAGAACACGAGACCCGCGGCCGTGCCGTAGATGAAGAAGTCGTACCACTCGATCGTCGTGCCGACGACGGTCGCCATGGCGACCCGCCGCTGGGTGGCTGCCGCGCTGCGCGCAGGCGCCTGTGCACTGGTCATGTCGGTTCCTCGGGTGCGTGGGTCAGGAGTCCCAGGTGACGGGGAGGGTGGTCAGGCCGCGGAAGACCCAGCCGTGCCAGGCCTCGGCGCGGCGGGGGTCGGTGCGCAGGCCGGGCAGGTGCGCGTGGAGCAGCGGCACCGCGATCTCGCCGATGGACATCCGGGCGGCCCAGTGCCCCGCGCACAGGTGCACGCCGCTGCCGAACCCGAGGTGCGGCTGCCTCGGGCGCGAGATGTCGAAGGCGTCGGGCCGCTCGAAGACGGTGGCGTCCCGGTTCGCCGCGGCCACGACCACGCCGAGCGGCGCACCCGCCGGGAGCGGCACGCCCTGCAGCGCCACCGGGCGCGTCGTCTCCCGCGGGTACATCCCGATGGGCGCGAGCCAGCGCACGGTCTCCTCGAAGACCGCGGGCCACAGCGCCGGGTCGGCGAGCACGCGGTCGCGCTGGTCCGGGTATCGGGAGAGCGCCCACACAGCCCCCGTCACGACGTGCTGCGGCTCGTTCATGCCGCCGGAGATCGTCAGCTTCACGTTCGCGGCGACGTCGGAGAGCGGGAGCCCGCCGTGGGCCAGCGCCGAGGTGATCGTGTCGTCGGGGTGCGCGCGGTAGTGCGGGACCAGCTCGTCGAGCAGCGCGTCGACCTCGCTGCGGGCGGCGTCGCACTGCCGCCAGATCTCGGGGTCGTCGTGCAGGTTGCCGGTGCCGGCGATGAACGCGTGCGACCACCGCTGCATGTCCGCGACGCCGGCGCCCTTCAGACCGAGGAGGTCGATGAGGTTCTGCGCCGCGACCGGACCGGCGTAGTCCCGGTTCAGGTCGGCCTCGTCCGGGCCGCGCCCGTGCAGGACCTCCAGGTGGGTGCGCGCGTTGCGGTCGAACACCGGCACCCACCGCGCGCGCAGGGTCTTCGGCCGCAGCACGGGGTTGACCGCCCGCCGCTCGCAGGCGTGCGCGGGATCGTCCTTGCGCAGCATCGGCGGGGCCCCGAGTGCCCGGGCCAGCGTGGCAGCGCCGCCGCTCACGTTCGCGCTGAACGTCTCCTGGTCCTCCTCCACGGCGCGGCAGGCCGCGGAGGACGTGACGAGGTAGCGGCGCAGCGGTGGCACCCACGCCACCGGTGACTCGGCGAGCAAGCGCCGGTAGGTGGGATGGGGGTCGGCGGACATCGCCGCCGGGTCGACCCAGTCGGCCGTCGGGACGGTGGATGACGTCGTTGTCATGGGGCTCCTTCGGTGATCCGGTCAGGCGGCGACCGGCGACCTGGCGAACTCCTTGAGGCTGAAGGCCGGATCCCGCAGCGCACCGGGGTCCGGGGAGCGCCCGGCCGCGAGCAGTCGTCGCGCGGCCATGTGATCGGCCGGTCGGTCGACCGATTCGACGGCGGCGAGGCGCCCGTCGCGGAAGCAGCAGACGGAGAACCTGCCGGTGGCGGGATCACCGCAGAGGACGGTCTCGTCGCCGGGCAGGCGCACCCCGGCGATCTGCAGCTTCAGCGGGCCCTGGTGGCTCCAGAACCACGGCACCTCGCTGTAGGGGCGGGCGTCGCCGAGGATCGCGGCGGCGACGTGCCTGCCCTGGTCGGCCGCGTTCTGCACCGATTCGAGGCGGATCCGGGTGCCGGTGTGGGCACTCGGGTGGTTCGCGCAGTCGCCCACCGCGTAGATCGCCGGGTCGGGCGTGCGCAGGCTCCCGTCCACGACGACCCCGTCGGCCACGGGCAGCCCTGCGGCGGCGGCGAGCGCGGTACGCGGCACCACCCCGGTCCCGACCAGCACGAGGTCCGCCCGGTACTCGCTTCCCGCGCTGCCCACGGCGCCGGTCACGCGGCCCCGGCCGGTGAGGGCCGTGACGGCCTCGCCCAGCCGCAGGTCGGTACCGGCGCGCCGGTGCACCTCGGCGACGTGGTCGGCCGCCTCCCGCGAGAGCACCCGGGCCAGCGGCCGGTCCGCGGCCTCGAGGACCGTCACGCCCAGCCCGTGCGCACGGGCCGCGGCGGCGACCTCCAGCCCCACGAAACCGGCGCCGACCACGAGCACGGACCGCGCTCGGGACAGCCCGGCCCGCAGCGCCTCGGCGTCGGGCAGGGTGCGCAGGGCGTGGACGCCGGCCAGATCGGCCCCGGGCACCGGGAGCGTGCGGTTGGCCGCCCCCGTGGCGAGCACGAGGACGTCGTAGGGCAGGGCGGCGCCGTCGTCGAGCGCGACGGTGCGGGACGCGCGGTCCAGCGCGGTCGCGGCCACCCTGCGCAGGTCGATCCGCTGGTCGACGAAGAACCGCTCGGCCCGCAGCGGTAGCGCCACGGGCGCTGCGCCGGGCGCCAGGTGCTCCTTCGACAGCGGCGGCCGCTGGTAGGGCAGCGCCGGCTCGTCACCGACGAGGGTGATCGGCCCGTCGTGGCCGCCCGCCCGCAGGGCAGCGGCGGTCTGCACGCCCGCCTGCCCGGCACCGATCACGACGACGCGGTCAGATCTGGCTCGCGGGCACATCGACCTCGACCTCCTCGAGGCCATCCGCGCCCAGCGTCAGCTGGCACCCGAGCCTGCTGCGCCGCTCGTCACGCGGCGCGGCCGTGCACTCGAGCATCTCCTCCTCGTCCTCGCTCATCGCCGGCAGCGCGTCGAGGAAGGGCTCACGCACGTACACGTGGCACGTGGCGCACATGGCCTGTCCCCCGCACTCGCCGACGATGCCGGCCACACCGTTCTGCACGGCCGCGCGCATGACGTTCGAGCCGGCATCGACGTCGACGACGTCGGCCGCTCCCCCGTCGCGATGGAAGATCACCTTGGACATGCAGCACTCTCCTGGAACAACGGTCAGCCCCACCGCACGGGCAGGTCGGTCACACCGCGGAACACCCAGCCGCCCACCACCGCGGGGTGGGCCGGGTCGAGGCGCAGCCCCGGGAGCTCCGCGAACAGGCGCGGTAGCGCCACGGCCACCACCGACGCCCTGGCGATCCACGCGCCCGCACAGAAGTGGTTGCCACCACCGAACGCGAGATGGGGCTTCTTCGGCCGGTCGATGTCGTAGGACTCCGGGTCGGTGAAGACCTCGGGATCGCGGTTGGCCGCACCGACGACCACGCCCAGGCGCGCGCCGCGCGGCACGGCCATGCCGGCGAGCTCGGTGTCCCGGGTGGCCTCGCGGGGATACATGCTGATCGGCGCGACCCAGCGGATCGACTCCTCGAACGCATCCGACCAGCGCTCGCCCGTGAGCACGCCCGCGAGTTGGTCGGGGTGCGAGAGCAGCGCCCAGGTGGTCGTCGCGATCGCGTCGCGGGGCTCGTTCAGCCCGCCGCCGATGGTCATCTTCAGGTTGGCACGCAGCGATTCGAGCGGCATCGGCGTGCCCGCCAGCTGCGCCAACAGGCTCGCGTCCGGGTCGGAGCGCAGGACGGGCAGCATCTCGTCGATCGCGGCGTCGACCTCGGCGGAGGACCGCTCCGCCACCGCCCACACGTCCGGGTCGTCGGCGTAGTTGCCGGTGCCGTCGATGAGGGTCTGCGACCAGCGCTGCAGGTCCTCATGGCCGGCGTTGCGGAACCCGAGGACGGCGCGCAGGTTCTCCGCCGCGTACGGCGCCGCGAACTCCGACACCAGGTCCGCACCCGGCCCCGCGTCCCGCAGCCGGGCCAGGTAGGTCGTGGCGTTGCGCGCGAACACCTCGCTCCAGTGCTGCGTGATCGCCTTGGGCCGCAGGACACCGCCGTAGGCCTTGCGCTCCACGCCGTGCTCGGGGTCGTCCTTGCGGAGCATGCTGTGCCCCATCGACCGCTTCATCAGCGAGCCGGTCTCGTCCGCCGAGAACCGCTCCTGGTCGAGCTCGACCGTGTGGCAGGCCTCGTGCCCGATCACCAGGTACCGGTTCACGGTCGGGACCCAGTGGATCGGGGCGATGCCCCGCAACCGCTGGTAGATCGGGTAGGGGTCGGCGTACAGGTCCGGGATCGTCACCCGGTCCGCAACCGGGATCGGTCTGGCCCCCGTCATCTCCACGGTCATCGTCGACCCCGCCCTTCCACTCCGCTCCGAGTCGCTGATGAGTGTGGGCACGACCACCTCCACAGGTAAACTTCAAATAAGCTCCCATAAACCCAAGGAGAAGTTCGGTATGGCGGCGTACACCCTGAAGCAGCTCGCCTACTTCGTGGCGGTCGCCGACGCCGGATCGATCTCCGGCGCCGCAGCGTCGCTGCACGTCACGCCGACGGCCGTCGCCTCCGCCATGACCGATCTGGAGCGCGTCCTGCAGACCCAGCTCATGGTCCGCCGCAAGGCGCACGGAGTGGCGCTCACGCCGACGGGTGCCTTCCTGCACGAGCGCGCGAGGACGCTGCTGCGCGACGCCGACGAGCTCGAGTTCGCCGCGGCCAGCGGCGGCACGGAGCTCGCCGGGCCGCTGGTCCTCGGCTGCTACGTCACAATCGCGCCGACGATCGTCCCGATGCTGATGGAGTGGATCGCCACGCAGCACCCGAAGGTGGAGCTCACCGTCGTCACGGGCAGCCAGGCCGAACTCCCCCAACGGCTCCTCGCCGGGGCGCTGGACCTCGCGATCGGTTACGACATCGCGCTGCCCGACGGCCTGGAGTCGGTGCTGCTGTACCGGACACCCGCCTACGTCCTGCTCCCGGACGGCCACCCCCTCGCCGCGCACGACGTCGTGCCGCTGCACGCCCTCGCGGACGAGCCGCAGATCCTGCTCGACATCCCCCCGGCGGCGCAGCACACGCTCCTGCTGTTCGAGCGCGCCGGGATCACCCCGCGGATCGCCCGACGCACATCCGACTTCGAGCTCACGCGCTCGCTGGTCGCCAGGGGGTTCGGCTACGCCATCCTCATCCAGCGGCCGACCGTCGACCGCACGTACGAGGGCCTGCCGGTGGTCGTCCGCGAGATCACACCCGCCAGCCCGAGCGGCGGTGTGCGGATGCTCTGGCCGCGCGGGGTGCGGCTGTCGGACCGCGCCGCCGCGATGGTCACCTTCGCCACCGAGCACGCCCACGACCTCGACCCGCGGATGCGGCGCCAGGCGCTCGACCTGCCCTGAGACGGCCGGGGATCAGGAGCCCCCGAGCGAGGACCAGTACTGCACGGCGCGGGTGTGGTCGACGTCGCCCAGATGCTCGAGCGCCTCGTGCAGCGCGCCGTGCACCCGCTCCCCCGCACCGGCCGCGGTCGCGGTTCCCCGCAGCAGGTCCACGGCGATGCCCACGTCCTTCGTCATGAGCGGCAGAGAGAACCCCGAGGCGTACCGGCCGCCGACGACGTGCTCACCGAGCACCTCACTGCTGACGAAGCTGCGTCCGGTGGAGGTGTTGAGCACCTCGACGAGGACCGCCGGGTCCAGCCCGAACCGCTCCGCCGCGACGAGCGCCTCGCCGCACGCCACGAAGGTGGACGCCGCCACGAAGTTGTTGAGCGCCTTCACCGCGTGCCCGGTGCCGAGCCCGCCGGTGCGGTGGGTGCGGGCGCTCATCGCGTCGACCACGGGTTGCGCGCGCTCGGCGGCCGCCGGGTCGTCCGCACCCATCATGATCGACAAGCTGCCGGCGACGGCCCCGGGCACGCCACCGGAGACCGGGGCGTCGACGAGCGCCACACCGTGCTCGGACAGCCGGGCGCCGAGCGCCACCGTGTCCTGGGGCGCCGAGGAGCTCATGTCGACGACCACGGCACCGGCCGGGAGGTGCTGCGGCACCCCGCCCGCCCACTCCAGCAGCGCCTTCGCCACGATCGCCGACGTCGGCAGCATGGTCACGACCACACCGCACCCGGCCAGGTCCGCGGGCGAGCGCGCGACCCGCCCTCCCGTCTCGGCCGCGAGCCGCTGCTCGACCTCGGCCGCCTCGTCGCGCACCACGAGGGAGTACCCGGCGGCAGCGACATTGCGCGCCATCGGGGAGCCCATCCGCCCGAGCCCGATGAAGCCGACCTCCTGCGTCACGCCTGCCCTCCCACCGTCGTCCGCTCGTCCACCGCGGCCCGCGCGGCCCGGATGCCGTCGACGGCCGCCGGGATCCCGCAGTAGACCGAGGCGTGCAGCATGAGCTCGCGCAGCTCCTCGGGCGTGAC
This sequence comes from Pseudonocardia sp. MH-G8, assembly GCF_002262885.1. Taxonomy (GTDB): domain Bacteria; phylum Actinomycetota; class Actinomycetes; order Mycobacteriales; family Pseudonocardiaceae; genus Pseudonocardia. Next base: position 73,024 of record NZ_NKYF01000030.1, read on the forward strand.
GCCGTTCGACAACGCCCCGCGCAGGTGGATGCCGACCTCGTGCGAGCGGTTCGTGGCGACCAGCATCGCGACCGTCACGAGGCTGCGCGTCCTGGCGTCCAGGCCGGCACGCTGCCAGATGTCGCCGAAGACGTGGCGGGTGACGAGGTCCTGCAGCTTGTCGTCCCACTCGTCGGTCGAGTCGACCTGCTCGTCGGCGCCGGCGAGGCCGAACATGTCGCGGCGCAGCTGCAGACCGAGGTCGTACTGCTCGTCGTGGATCATCGGGTGGTGGCTCCTTCGGGGTTCGACTCTTCGTTGCTGGCAGGGGTGTCGAAGCTGGACGGGATGCGCCGCAGGGCCAGCACCGCGGCGCTGGAGAGGGCGGCGAAGCCGATCATGAACACGCTCACCGAGTAGACCGTTCCCGTCCACCCCTGCAGCGCGGTGGCGACGAGCGGCGCGATGCCACCCGAGAGCGCTGCGCCGAGGGCGTAGGACAGGGAGGCGCCGCTGGTGCGCACCTCGGCCGGGAAGAGCTCGGCGAACAGCGCCGCCTGCGGCCCGTAGGTCGCCGCGAGGCCGAGGGTGAGCACCACGACGGCGACGACCACGAGCGACGCCTCCCCGGTCCGCAACAGCGCGAAGAAGGGGAAGGCCCAGACCGCGATGATCCCGTAGCCCGTCAGGTAGACCGCGTGCCGGCCGATCCGGTCCGACCACGCGGCGAAACCGATCATGGCCGCGAACCAGCTGACGCAGCCCACGAGCAGCACCGCGAGCATGAAGCCCCGCGACAGGCCCAAGGTGCCGGTGCCGTAGGACGGCAGGAAGGCGAGGAACAGGTAGCCGACGGCGTTGTTGCCGACGAACGACGCGATGGCCAGGGCGATCCGCCCGGGGTAGCGACGCACGACGTCGACCACCGGCAGCCGTGCCGTGCGCTCCGCGGCCCGCACGCTGCGGAACGACGGGCTCTCCTCGACAGCGCGGCGGATCACGAACCCGATGACGACCATGACCACACTCAGCAGGAACGGGACCCGCCAGCCCCAACTCTCGAACGCGTCCTGCGGCATCACCGCCACCAGCAGGAGCATCACCGAGTTGGCGAGGAACATCCCGGCCGGGGTGCCCAGCTGCACGAAGTTGCCGAAGACCCCGCGCCGACCTGCGGGAGCGTGCTCGACGGCCATCAGCGCGGCGCCGCCCCACTCACCGCCCGCGGAGAGCCCCTGCAGCAACCGCAGCGCGACCAGCAGCACCGGCGCCCAGACGCCGATCTGGGCGTAGGTCGGCAGCAGCCCGATCAGGGTCGTGGCCGCGCCCATCGCGCTGAGCGTGAGGACCATGACCTGCTTGCGGCCGACGCGGTCGCCGAGGTGGCCTGCGAGCACACCACCCAGCGGGCGCGCGACGAACCCGATCGCGAAGGTCGCGAAGGCCGCCAGCGTGGCGGTGTAGGGGTCCATCTCGGTGAAGAAGAGCCGCCCGATCACGAGTGCCGAGGCCACGCTGTAGACGTGGTAGTCGTACCACTCGATGCTCGTGCCGACCGCGCTGGCGAGCGCCACCTTGCGGTGCATGCGGGAACTGGGCGCCGGAACGACGGGTTCGCCGGTGTGACTGGCCATCCTTCTCCTTTGAACGGGCACCCGCATCGTTGTCGGGCACCGCCTCGGACGACGCCCAGACGGTACGAGCCGGTCGTCACGGCAGGCTTGGACGTGCGCGACTCAGACCGGTCGATCCGCGACGCCGCCGCCCGCGGACCCCACAGCGCGACACGCGGGGATGCGACGATGCCGGGAACGGACGCCGCGGAGGGAGCGGGACGGTGCAGGATGACGGTCGGGAGCTCGAGACCACCGCTGCGCTCGCGCCGGCCACCGTCGTCGCCGGCAACCTCGAGGAGTGGCGGGGCGCGGTGCACGCCGACCACCTGCCGGTCGTGGTCGACGTGCCGGGCGGAGGCGCGTTCTCGGGAACCCTCACCGCGCGCCGGTTCGACGAACTGGTGGTGCGCGAGTTCGAGGCGCGCCCGCACGTCGTCGCGCAGACCTCGCCACTGCTCACGGACGAGGGCTGCTACAAGTTCGGCGTTCAGCTCGACGGCTACAGCTTGTTCTGCCAGGACGGGCGCGAGGCCGCACTGACCCCCGGCGACCTGGCCTTCTGCGATGCCACGCGGCCGTACGAGCTCGTGTTCCGGGAGACCTTCCGGATGCTCACCGTGATGTTCCCGAAGGCGTGGTTCTCGTTCGGGCCGGACACGATGGCGCACTTCACCGCGACGCGGTTCTCCGGCCGCCAGGGTGCGGGACCGCTCGTCGCGAAGACATTGTGGGACGTCGTGCACCACGCGGCGGACCCGCACGGCCGGCAGGCGCAGCGCGAGGTCGCCCGCACCGTGGTCGGCCTGTTGTCCGGTTACGTCGGCGCCCACTGCGCCGACGAGATCGCCACGCTGACGGCACCGGAGACCCTGTTCTCCCGGGCGACCGAGTTCATCGCCACGCACCTCGCGGACCCGCAGCTCACCCCCGCCGCCGTCGCCCGCTCCCAGCACGTCTCGCTACGCCTGCTGCAACGCGAGTTCGCCGCGCGTTCGACGTCCGTCGCCGGCTGGATCCGCGAGCAGCGGCTCACCCGCTGCCGCCGCGACCTCGAACGCTCCGACGCCCGTGTCCCGGTCGGCGAGGTCGGCGCCCGATGGGGGCTCATCGACGCCGGGACGTTCTCCAAGGCCTTCAAGGCCGCATACGGCGCCAGCCCCCGGGAGTACCGCCTCGTCCACCGGGCCACTGCGCAGCACACCGCCTGACGGCTACCGCTCTCACCGCACGAGCCTCTGGTGCGGCTCGCCATGGGTGCTGTCGCGAAGATCAGCACTTTCCGCCATCTGGAAACCGTCGGGCCGATCAATTGCGTTCGCATCCAGCACTGGACCGTTCACGATACGAGTTCGCGCGAATGGCGGCGATCTCGAACGGCGGCGACGAGACGGGAGAAACCTGGCGAACACGCGTCCTACCTGCACGTACACCGAGACTGACTGATGCGCAGCTCCTCCTCTTGACGACGTCCTCGCGCGTCGTTACCGTTCATATTACGCACGGCAAGGTCACGAAGTGAACGGTCGAAGAGACGTCACGGAGATGCGATGCGCGGCGAGGCCAAGGCGGATCCCGTCCACCGTGACGGCGAGCTCCCCCCGGTTGCGGAGGTGGACAGAGGTCCGATCCAGTCGATCGAACGCGCGGCGATGGTGCTCTCCCTCTTCGATCGGGACACGCACGCGCTCACCGCAGCGATCGTCTCGGAGCGGCTCGGGCTCAACCGGACGACGGCCCATCGCTATCTCCAGGCACTGCAGTCGTCCGGGTTCCTCGCGGGCGGTTACGGCCCCGGGCCGCTGCTGGACCAGCTCGCCGCCTTCATCTCCGGCCGGCACCGGGTCCTGTCGCTCGCACCGGGAATCATGCGCCACCTGTCCGACCGCACCGAGCTCACGGTCGTACTCAGCTTCCTCGGGCGTACGGGGGCCGTCGTCACGCTCGTCGAAGAGGCGTCGGCCGGCACGGTGGTGCTCACCGTGCGCGTGGGAACCGTCCTCGAACTGAAGGCCGCCCAGACTCGCGTCCTGCTGGCCTTCCAGTCCGACCCCTCGGTCGTGGCCGGGATGCACGCGGGGTTCGACACCGAGGAGGCACTGCGCGAGCGCGCCGCACTCGCGACGGTGCGCCGGGATCGACTCGCCTGGGCCGACCTCGGGCGCGTCGGGCTCGCGTCGGTCGCGGCGCCGATCTTCGGAGGGGGCGACGTCGAGGCAGCGATGGCATTGATCGGGACGACGTCCACCCTCTCACCGCGGGAGGGGCCGGGAGCGCCGGTGGAGTCGCTCCAGCGGGCTGCGGAGAAGCTCAGCTCGTTGATGCCCCCTCAGGCGACGAGCGCCGTCGGGCGACACGTCCCTCGCGTCGACCGGCACCGGGGCGACGGCCTCGGTGAGACCACGCACGAGAGCGCGAGGAGGCGCTGATGAAGGCCCGGCTCCTGCATCACGGCAGCGTGCTGTTGTCGTCGTTCATCCTGTTCATCGTCGTCATCACGGTGCTGTTCTTCCTGCTCGAGCTCGCACCCGGCGATCCGGTCCAGGCGCTCGTCGGCGACGTGCCGCTCACCGAGGAGTTCCGTGACCGGCTGACCGCGGCCTACGGCCTCGACGAGCCGACGTGGGAGCGCTATCTGATCTACCTCGGCAACGTGCTCACGGGGAACCTCGGTTACTCGTTCGCCACGAACGCCGAGCCGGTCCTGGACATCATCCTCAGCCGTGCGGGCAACACCCTCGCCCTCGCGGTGCCCTCCTTCCTGCTCTCCGCCGCGGGCGGCATCGTGCTGGGATCGATCGCGGCGCGCACGCGGAAGCGCTGGCTCGACGGCGGCATCTCGGGCGTCTCCGTCGGACTGTTCTCCATCCCGAACTTCTGGTTCGGCATGCTGCTGATCATCGTTTTCTCGATCATGCTCGATTGGCTGCCGACGGGGGGAAAGAGCCCGTACGGGCAGCCGGGCATCGCCTGGGAGCACATGGTGCTGCCGGTCATCACGATGGCCACCAGCGAGCTCGCGTACAAGGCGCGCATCATGCGTTCGTCGATGATCGAGTCGCTCGGCCAGGACTTCATCGACACGGCCCGCTCCAAGGGCCTGTCGTCGCGGCGGATCCTGTGGCACCACGCCCTGCCGAACGCGCTGCTCCCGATGGTGACGGTCTCGGGTTACAGCCTGGGCTTCATCCTGGCCGGCTCCGTGCTCGTCGAGCGGGTGTTCGGCTGGCCGGGAATGGGGCTGCTGCTCGTCGACGCCATCGAACGGAAGAACAACATGGTCGTGCTCGGCATCACGATCGTGCTCACCTTCACGATCATCATCATCAACATCGTCACCGATGTGGTCTACGGGATCGTCGATCCGCGGCTGCGCGCCCAGTTCGCGCCGAAGAACGAGGTGACGCGATGACCCAGCAGATGTCGCCGGAGCCCCTCACGGCGAACACGACCTCCCCCGCGCCGGCGGCACATCCCGTGCCGGAGCGTCCCCGTGACGGGCAGAGCGCGGCCTGGCGCGCGTTCCTCCGCCGGCCCTCGACCCTGCTGTTCCTCCCACTCCTGATCCTCTTCGTGCTCGTCGCGGCGTTCGGTCCGCTCCTCGTCGGCGATCCGGTGGCGACCGCCTTCCCGAAGCTCCTCCCGCCCAGCGGGGAGCACCTGCTCGGAACCGACATGCTCGGCCGCGACTACCTCGCGCGCGTCGTCCACGGTGGACGGATCTCGCTGGCGGTCGGCTTCAGCGTCGCGGTCCTGTGCATGACGTTCGGGCTGGTCGTCGGCGGGCTGGCGGGGTACTACGGCGGCTGGATCGACACCGTCATGGTGAAGGTCGCGGAGTTCTTCCAGGTGCTTCCCGGTCTCGTGCTCGCGTTGGTCGCCGCCGCGCTGCTCGGCTCGAACATCGCCATCATCGTCGCCATCCTGGCGATCACGATGTGGCCGGGCGTCGGCCGCATCGTCCGCGCCGAGGCGATGCGCATCTCCAAGCTCGGTTACGTCGAGTCGCAGCGGGCGGCCGGCTTCCACGGCGTGCGCATCCTCTGGTCCGACGTGATCCCGAACGCCATGCCGCCCGTGCTCGTGGCCACCACGATGACCGTGGGACGCGCGATCCTGATCGAATCCGGTCTGGCGTACATCGGGATCGGCGACCCCGGCAACCCGAGCTGGGGATCGCTGCTGAACGCCGCGCAGTCCTACATGAGGGACGGCTGGTGGCTCGCCCTCATCCCCGGAACCTGCATCTTCCTCGTCGTGCTCGCCGTCAACATGCTCGGCGACGCCCTGAACGACGCGTTCAACCCGACGATCGGGAGGGTGAAGTGAGCGGTTCGCGAGAGGACGCACCGCTGCTGTCGGTGGAAGGGCTCCACGTCGCCCTCCCGACGGGTGAGCGCAGCGAGGTCGACGCGGTCCGCGGCGTGGATCTCGTGATCGGGGACGGTGAACGGGTCGGTGTCGTCGGGGAGTCCGGGTCGGGCAAGTCCGTCACGGGACGAGCGATCGCCGGGCTGCTGCCGACCTCTCCGCGGGTACGGGTGCACGGATCGATCCGCTTCGCGGGCACGGAGATGGTCGGTGCGCCGCCCGCGGCCTGGGACGAGATCCGGCGCAAGCGCGTGAGCATGATCTTCCAGGACCCGTTGACCTTCCTCAACCCGACGATGCGGGTGGGCAGGCAGGTCGCGGAATCCATCCCGGCGGGCCGGGAACGGGGAAACGTTGCTCGCACGCAGGCGGTGCACCGGTTCCTCGAGCAGGCAGGGCTGGAGCAGGCCGACGCGATCGCCGCCAAGTTCCCCCACGAACTGAGCGGTGGGATGCGCCAGCGCGTGCTGATCGCGATCGCGATCGCGAAGCTCCCCCGTCTGATCATCGCCGACGAGCCGACGACGGCACTCGACGCGACCGTCCAGCAGCGCGTGCTGCGCACCCTCGACGCCACGGTCTCCGAGCTGGGCACCTCGCTGATGCTGATCTCGCACGACCTCGCCGTCGTCGCCGGGATGACGGATCGCGTCTACGTCATGTACGGCGGACGCATCCTCGAGGAGGGGCGCACCGAGCGGGTGCTGCAGGAGCCACGACACCCCTACACCCAGGCGCTGCTGCGCAGCGTCCGCAGCCTGACCGACGACGGCGTGGAGCTCTACTCGATGCCGCCCGAGTTGCGGCGTGCACTCGCCGCGGAGGTCACCGATGCTCCTTGAGGCCAAGAACGTCTCGAAGACCTTCCGGTCGCGACGGGGCACCGAACCCGTGCACGCCGTCCGCAACGCCACCCTGCGCGCCCGACCGGGCGAGTTCGTGGCGATCGTGGGCGAGAGCGGGAGCGGCAAGAGCACGCTGGCCCGCATCCTGCTCGACCTGATCCCGGCCGGCTCCGGCAGCGTCGAACTGGACGGGGTACCGATCTCGGCGATGACCAGGACCCAACGGGTGGAGTACCGGCGTCGCGTGCAGGCGGTGCTGCAGGACCCCGCCGGCTCGTTGAACCCGCGCAAGCGCGTGGAGCAGACCATCGGCGAGGTGATCCGGTTGCACCGGATCGCGACGACCCGCTCGCAGGTCCGTGACAAGGTCCGCGAGGTGCTGGGGCTGGTCGGCATGAACCCCGCTGAGGACTTCCTCGACCGGTTCCCCCACGCACTCAGCGGTGGTCAGCGCCAACGTGTGCTCGTGGCGCGAGCCATCGCCCTGAACCCCAAGATCATCGTCGCTGACGAGGCGGTGTCGGCCCTCGACGCGTCGGTGAAGGCCGGGGTCCTCCGGGTCATGGCAGACCTGAAGGACCGTCTCGGCGTCGGTTACGTGTTCATCACCCACGACCTCCCGGTCGTGCGGAAGGTCGCCGACCACGTCTACGTCATGCGCTCGGGCGAGATCGTCGAGGAGGGGCCGAAGGAGGCCGTCTTCGCCGAACCGTCGCATCCCTACACCCGGGCCCTGCTGGCAGCCGCACCGGTTCTGCGGTAGGCGCCCGGACGTGTGCGGAACTCGTGCAAAGGAGCAGGAGACCATGCGGATGAGAAGGCCATGCGGATGACGAGGACGAGACGCGGCGGGATGCTCGCCGCCCTGATGGCGAGCCTGCTCGTGGCGAGCGCGTGTTCCGGGGGCGGTGGCACGCAATCCGACCGCCCCTACGTGTACGCGGTCAACGGTGACCCGATGAGCGTCGGGCTGAACGCGCAGTTCGTCGGCGGCACGTACCCGATCCTGTTCAGCTCGCAGATCATGGATCCCCTGATCTTCCTTTCCGACGACTACGAGCTCTCGCCCGGGCTGGCCGAGAGGTGGGAGGTGAGCGCGGACGGACTGGACCTGACACTGCACCTGCGCAGCGGCGTGACCTGGCACGACGGCGAACCGTTCACCGCCGAGGACGTGAAGTTCAACTTCGAGGAGATCGTCCCGATCCAAACCTACGGTGCACTGCTCGCAGAACGCATCGAATCGGTCGAGATCACCGACCCCACCACCGTGGCCGTCCACCTCACCACGCCGTTCGGGCCACTGCTCGAAACCGTCGCCTCGCAGTTCATGCTGCCCAAACACATCTACGAAGGCACCGACTACGTCACCAACCAGGCGAACAAGGAACCGATCGGGACCGGCCCGATGATGTTCGACTCCTACACCTCCGGCCAGGAGGTCGTGCTCACCAGGAACCCGGACTACTGGGGCGAGGTCTCCCAGGTGGACCGCGCCGTGTACACGGTCATGCAGGATCCCAACACCCGGGCCGAAGCGCTGCTCGCCGGGGAGATCGACGGAGCCGTGCTGGATCCGTCGCAGCAGGACCGGGTGTCGGCGAACGAGAACACCCAGCTGCTCGATCACGGCATGTTCCCGCAGATGATCACCATGATGTTCAACTCGCAGAACGAGTACCTCGCCGACCCGGCCGTTCGCGCCGCGCTGTACTCGGTCTTCGATCGCGATGCCTTCGCGGAGACGGCGATGTCCGGGATCGGCACACCCGCCACGGGGTTCGTCCCGCCCGAGATCGAGTGGGCGGTCAACCCCGAGGTCGACTTCGACGAGGACTTCCCGCGTGATCTCGACGCGATCAACCGGACGCTCGACGAGGCCGGCTTCGCGCGGGGCCCCGACGGCACGAGGTTCACCCTGCGCATCCTCTACATCTTCACGCTGACCGAGGTCGTCAAGACGGTGGAGATGGCGCAGTCGATGCTCGAGGAGGTCGGGATCGCCACCGAGATCAAGGGCACGGGCGGCGCCGAGTACAGCCAGCGGATCTACGCCGACGCCGACTTCGACCTCGCCTTCGTGCGCTCCAGCATCGGGCCCGACCCGAGCCTGGGCATCTCGACCTGGTACGAGTGCAACGAGGAGCGGGCCACCGGGTCCAACCCCACCGGCGTCTGCGATCCGGAGATCGACGCCGCCGCGGCCGCCGCGCTCGACACCGGCGACCGGGCCGAGCGGGCCGAGGCGCTCAAGCGGATGCAGGCACGGGCGGAAGAGCTGATGTTCTACGTGCCGCTCGCGTGGTTCAACGGCGCGTTCCCGACGATCAGCAACGTGCGCTGGCAGGGGCAGGACGCACCGCGGGTGATGGCGGAGCGGGTGCCCTGGTCGGCGATGACACCGGCCGGATGAGCGTTCAGGCCGCGGACCGAAATCCCGCAAAGAGGCAGGAGCCGGCGCGAATGAACACGGCGCGAATGAACAGGACAGGACGTGGTCGATCGCTCGCCGCCCTCGTGGTGGGCGTGTGCGTGCTGAGCGCGTGCTCCGGGGGCGGTGGCACGCAGGCCGACCGCCCCTACGTGTACGCGGTCGGCGGCGATCCGATGACCTTGGGGTTGAACGCGCAGTTCGTGAGCGCTCCGATCTCGTTGCTGTTCAGCGCGCAGATCATGGATCCCCTGATCGCCCTTTCCGACGACTACGAGCTCTCGCCCGGGCTGGCCGAGAGGTGGGAGGTGAGCGCGGACGGACTCGATCTGACACTGCACCTGCGCAGCGGCGTGACCTGGCACGACGGCGAACCGTTCACCGCCGAGGACGTGAAGTTCAACTTCGAGGAGATCGTCCCGATCCAAACCTACGGTGCACTGCTCGCAGAACGCATCGAATCGGTCGAGATCACCGACCCCACCACCGTGACGGTCCACCTCACCACGCCGTTCGGGCCACTGCTCGAAACCGTCGCCTCGCAGTTCATGCTGCCCAAACACATCTACGAAGGCACCGACTACGTCACCAACCAGGCGAACAAGGAACCGATCGGGACCGGCCCGATGATGTTCGACTCCTACACCTCCGGCCAGGAGGTCGTGCTCACCAGGAACCCGGACTACTGGGGCGGCGAGGTGCAGGTGCAACGCGGGGTCTTCACGGTCATCCCCGACGCGAACGCCCGTGCGGAGGCGCTGCTCGCCGGCGAGATCGACGAGGCGCTCCTGGATCCGTCGCAGCACGCCCGGGTGTCGGCGAACGAGAACACCCGGCTGCTCGAGCACGGGATCTTCCCGCAGTCGGTGGTGGCGATGTTCAACACGCAGACGCCTCAACTGTCCGATCCCGCCGTGCGCGCTGCGATCTTCGCGGCGCTCGATCGCGACGCGATCGTGGAGAACGCGTTGACCGGGCTCGGGACACCCGCGAACGGGTTCGTCCCACCCGAGATCGACTGGGCGGTCAACCCCGAGGTCGACTTCGACCAGGACTACCCGCGCGATCTCGACGCGATCAACCGGACCCTCGACGAGGCCGGCTTCGAGCGGGGGCCGGACGGCACGCGGTTCGCCCTGAAGGTTCTGTACATCACCCCGCTGACCGAGGTCGGCAAGACGGTGGAGATGGCGCAGTCGATGCTCGGCGAGATCGGGATCGCCGTCGAGATCGTCGGGACGTCGGGGGCGGTGTTCAACGAGACGGTGTACCCCGAGAGCGACTTCGACCTCGCCTTCCTGCGGACGAGCCTCGGGCCCGACCCGAGCCTCGGCATCGCACGCTGGTACGAGTGCAACGAGGAGAAGGCGACCGCGCAGAACCCCTCCGGCGTCTGCGACCCGGAGATCGACGCCGCCATCGCCGCCGCGCTCGACACGAGCGACCGGGCGGAACGTGGTGAGGCGCTGAAACGGATGCAGGCACGGGCGGCGGAGTTGATGTACTTCGCGCCGCTCGCGTGGTTCGACGGCGCTTACACCACGATCAGCACCGCCCGCTGGCAGGGACAGGACGGGGCGCAGGCACCGCCGGAGCGCCGGGCCTGGATGACGATGACTCCGGCGGAGTGACGAACCGACGATCGGCGCCATCCGGTCGCCGTCCCGGCACGCGGACGAAAGCGGGAACATGGATCTGCCACTCTTCGACACCCACGCGCACCTGATCTCCGACGACTGGGACACCTACCGCCCCACGCCCCTGCGTGCCGACCTCCCGACGCCGCGGCAACCCGACTTCACCGTGACCGTCGAGGCGCTGATCGCGATGATGGACGAGCAGGGCGTCACCGACGCGTGCCTGGTCCAACGCGGGCACCTCTACGGGTACGACAACCGCTACATCCTCGACTCGGCGCGGAGGTTCCCCGGCCGGCTGCACCCGGTGGTGATCCTCGACCCGCAGGATCCCGACACCCCCGACCGCTATCGCCGGATGGTGGCCGACGATCACGTGCGTGGCTTCCGGATGGCCCATACGCGGCCGTGGATCCTGGACACCGCATGGCTCAGTTCGCCGCAGGCGATGGAGGTCTGGAAGGCGTGCGCGGATCTCGCCACGCCGATGACGCTGATCCTGTTCACGAAGCAGCTCCCGTACCTGCTGCCACTCATCAAGATCATCGCAAGGCGGTTCCCGGAGCTGCCGATTCTGCTCGACCACGGCGGGATGCCGTTCGGGATGACCCAGTACGAGGTCCGGCTCGCCGGGGAAGCGGGTGAGGAGGTGGTGCTCCCCGGCCCGCCGCATTTCGGGATCGACTCCACGATCGGGATCTTCGAGGACGTGCCGAACGTGCACTTCAAGCTCACCGAGATCAACATGGAGCGGCTGGACGCGGAGGACGTCCGGCCGGCGCACCTCGTGCGGCGGATGGTCGACAGCTTCGGTCCCGACCGCGTCGTGTGGGGATCCGACGTCGGCCAGAGCATGCTCTGGGACTACGCCGGGAAGGCCGCCATGGCGCGTGCCGCCACCGACTTCCTGACCGATGAGGAAGCGCGCCGGTTGCTCCACGACAACGCCGCCCGCATCTATTCGACCGCCGGCTGAGAGGTGAGGACGATGCGGAGGTTCGGCCGGCCGGGAGCCGCGAAGGACGCACAGCACACGGTCGTCCACCGACGTGCCGGGCAGTTCTGCGCCTGGCCCTACACGATGGGTTTCTGGGAGACCGCGTCGGGCGGGTTGGTCGCCAACTTCATGTCCCTGGACGCCGACTACGACAACCCGGCCGGGATCAGCCACGACCGGCTCGGAGAACGCGGCGGCCGCGGGAGCCGGCTGGTCACGATCCGGTCGGCCGACCGCGGGCGCACCTGGGCCGATCCCGAGTTCGACGTCTACCCGCGGCCGACGGCGGACGGTCCCGGAGATATGGCGCGCTGGGGCCCGTTCGACTTCCTGGACCGCGACGTCCTGGTGAGCAACAGCAGCACCGATTTCGGCAAGCCCGAGAGCCGCTCCTTCGTCCGCGTCTCGACGGATGCGGGCCACAGCTGGACTCCGGCCGCCGAACTGCCGCTGGACGGGCTGCACTCGCTGTCGGCGATCAACTCGGCGCTGGTGCGCCCCGACGGCCGCTGCCTGCTGTTCCTGATCCAGGTCAGCGAGGACGGGTGGAACCGCAGGCCGCTGGTCTACGCCAGCACCGACGACGGCACGAGGTTCCATTTCCTGTCCTTCATCACGCCGAAGCACGACCCCTTCGCGGCGGCCGAGGGGGACTGGAAGAGCACCTATCGGTTCGGCGGTCACCGCTGGTTCTATCCCCGTGGGGTGATGGTGGCGGGCGGCCGCATCCTGTGCACGCTGCGGTGTCAGCGCGACCCCACCGGCGTGATGTGGACAGAGCTGTTCTCCAGCGACGACGGCGGCCTGACCTGGGAGTTCCTCTCGCGGGTGAATGACTACGGGGCCCCGGGCAGCCTGGTCGCCATGGAGGACGGGCGGCTGGTCGTCGTCTACGGGTACCGGCTGCCGCCCTACGGCATCCGCGCCGTGGTGAGCGAGGACGACGGCAGGAGCTGGGGTCCCGAGATCATCGTCCGGGACGACGGTGGGAGCTGGGATCTGGGATATCCCAACGCCTTCGAGGCCGAGCCGGGCCGGATCGGCACGATCTACTACTTCAACAGTCGAGACGACGCCGTCCAGGCCGACGGCGGGGTGCGCCATATCGCGCACAGCAGCTTTGTGCCGGAGTGAGCGGGAGGGGGAGCACGGATGAACGCGCCGGAGCAGTGCGCCATCGACGCCCTCGCGCGCGACGTCGCGCGGGTCGAGTCGCTTCGCGCTGTGAAGAACCTACAGCGCAGCTACGCCCAGCACGGCCAGTTCGGGCGGTGGTCCGCGATGGCCGCGCTGTTCGCCGACGACGCCACGGTGCGCTGGGGCGACGAGACCGTGACCGGACGGGAGGCGATCGGGGCATGGCTCGCGGCCCGTGCGGGCGCGATGAACGGCCGCGCACCGGGCTCCCTCCACACCGAGATCATCGATGAGCCGCTCGCGAACCTCTCGGTCGACGGGCGCACGGCCCAGGTCCGGTGGATGGCCATGCGCTTCCTCGGCGACGGCAGGGGTACGGCGCGCATCGACGGGGGGATCTACGAGAACGACTACGTCCTGGAGGACGGACACTGGCGCATCGCGCAGCTGCGGTACCACCCCCGGTTCGAGGGCGACGACCGCGACGGCTGGACCAACGTCGACGGTCAGGATCTGCCGGTGGTGGCGAAGCACTTCACCGCCGACGAGACGGGGATGCCGATCCCCCCAGCGGTCGGCGATCCGCCGCGCAGCGCCGCGACCGTCGAGGACCTCGCGGCCAGGATCGGCCGGCTGAACGACGAGGACGCGGTCCGCAACCTGCAGAACGCCTACGGCTACTACGTCGATCGCAGGATGTGGAGCGACGTGGTCGACCTCTTCGTCGAGGACGCGGTCGTCACGATCACGGGTGTGGGCGAGTACGCAGGGCGGGCGGGCGTACGTCACGCGGTGGAGACGATGGGGCCCGAAGGCCTGTCCCCCGGCCACCTCAACGATCGCCCGAGCTTCGACGTCATCGTGGAGGTGCTGCCCGGCGGGCGGGAAGCCCGCAGCAGCGGCATCGAGCTGGGTCTGCTGGGCGATGCGACCGCGCGGGAGGGTTCCTGGGAGTTCTCCGCGTTCCACAACCGCTTCGTCAAGGAGGACGGGCTGTGGAAGCTGAAGGGGACGACGCTCACACCGTTGCTGCGCGCCGACTACTTCGAGGGGTGGGCGGACGGTGGGATCGCGCTGCCCGGCCGGGCGTCTCCCGACGCGGCACCCGCCGGGGATGCTCCGCTCGACGAACCACCCCCTGACCGACCCCACCCCACCCCGCTCGACCTGGCCGATCTCACGCGCCGGCTCGCGCGCTCGCAGGCCTACGACGGCGTCGAGAACGTCTCCTCCGCGTACGGCTACTACCTCGACGACTTCCAGTGGGACGACATGGCGGCGATCTTCGCCGTCGACGGCCACAAGCAGTCGCCGTTCGCGGGCTACTACGTGGGCCGCGACCGGATCATCGGCGCGGCCGAGGCGAACTGGGGCCCGACCCCCGAACGCCGTCGCGCGATCTCGTTCCACTGGCGCACCCAGCCCGTGATCCACGTGTCACCGGACGGCCGGTCGGCGAACCTGCGCACCCGGCTGTTCCAGCCGCGCACCTCGATCGACCCGGCCGGCACGCCCAAGGGCTTCTACATGGGCGGCCTGCACGCCGGGATGTACCCCAACGACCAGGCGGTGCTCGAGGACGGCGTCTGGCGGCTGTGGAGCGTGACCATCGACGAGCACTACTTCTCGTCGCACGACTGGAGGGGCGGCTGGGCGTCCGCGGTGGCGCGACCGGAGGGAGAGCCACTCCCGCCACCGAGTCGCCTGCTGGGTACGTACCCGCCCGACGTCGCGCTGACCGACCTGGGCCGCCGCCAGGAGGGGTTCCGCGGCGGTACGGGGACGCCCCTCCAGTGGCCCGCCATCCTGCCGATGTGGTTCCACTACCGGAACCCGGTGAGCGGTCGTGTCCCGCAGCGCTTCTGGCCCGACTGCGTGTTGTGCGAGCGGTTGCCCGAGGCCCGCATGACCGAGCACGGCTACCAGCAGCCGCCGGCCGGTCCCGAGCGTGACGGCGTGGAGCTGCGGGGCGGCGCCGGCGGTCAGCCGGCCAGCTGACCGACCGTCTGGCTGATGGCCAGCGACCCGAACAGGACCAAGGACATCACGAGTACCACGGTGACCGGTTTGCTGTTGCGAAGCTCGGGTGAGACCCGCCGTCGGCCGAGCAGGATGAGGAAGGCCACCACGAGCAGGGGCAGGAAGAAGGCCCCTGAAATCGCGTAGGCCAGCACGAGCTGAACCGGGCGACCGGCGAACATGATGACCAACGGAGCGAGCACCTGGAAAGCCAGGACCGCGGTGAAGAAGGGGCGCTTCGGCGCGATGTACTCGTCCGCCTGATCATCCGGTATCCGCCGCACCACCCGGATGCAGTCCGCCAGCATGTAGCAGAACCCGTTGAAGCCTCCGACGATGGACGAGAACACCACTACGAAGAAGGTGACGAAGAAGGTGACCCTGACGAACTGCCCGAACAGTTCCTGCAGGGGAGCGCCCAACGCCTCGAGCTCGGCGTTGCCGGAAATCGTCAGTCCGGTGCCGAACACCAGGGCGGTGCCCACGGTGCTGAGCGAGAGCACGAACACCAGGATGGCCGCATAGCTCACCGCAGCGTCTTTCCGCATCCTCGTGAGGTACGCGATGTCGGTCCACCCCTTGTCGCGCACCCAGTAGGCGTAGATCGCGATCGTTGCGGAACCGCCGATGCCGCCGATCATCGCCAGGGCGGCCGGGAAGGAACCACCCGGTATCGATATCGTCAACGTCTCGACGATGGTGGCCGGCTCCTCCATCGCACCGGCCGCGAAGATCGCGATCACAACGACACCGAGGAACATCACGACCGAGAAGCCGACCATGTACTTCTCGAAGAAGTCGTACTTGCCGACGTACACGATCGCTCCCGAGATCAGGATGATCGCGATGGTCGTCGGCACAGCGGGCAACCCGGGAATCATCATCTCGAGGGCCAGCGCTGCAACTGATCCGAGACCGGCTCCGTACAGCGTCGTCATGGCCACCACGGCGACCAGGAACAACCACGCGAAGCCGATGTGGATGGAGGCGATCTTGGCCATCAGCGTTGTCGGGCTGCTGAGCTGGAGACGACCGCTGGCCTCGGTGAGCACGTACTTGATGACCACGCCGACTACCGCGATCCACACCAGGCCCATGCCGAAGGACCCCGCGCCCTCGAGCGTGCTGACCAGGTCGCCCGCACCGACGCTCGTGGCCGCGAGAGCGAGCCCGGGGCCGAAGAGGGCGACCTTCTGCCACCACGTTGCCTGGGTCGTACCCACGTTCGCTCCCCCACGTCCGACTCGGCCACCGCCTCGGTGCACCGTCCGGACATCTCGAGGCCGAGGATCCGCGCGCGGGCCATCTCGTGCCCGCGCCGTTGCCGCTACTGTCCACTGAGCGGACACTTGACCGGATGGCGGAACGGATCGTTGCAGAGCATCCGTGACCCGTCAAGGAGCCGTGCAGTCACCAGAGGACCCGTGCCGACGGAGCGCGCTCTGTGCGCCGGCCGGGAAGCGCGGCCTGGAGCGCACCACGGACTACGGCGCCGGGGCGAAGAGCTTCTGCATCTTCGTCGCGATCCACTGTCCTGCCGTCTCGCTCGGGTTCTGCGCGTCGTCCGGGGAGGTGAGCGACCGCACGGGGCCGGCCGGGGCGTCGTGGTTGGGCTGGTAGAAGAACGGGACGGACAGGCGGGAGGAGGTGTCCCCGCCCTCCGGGTTGACCACGCGGTGCAGGGTCGACACCCAGCGTCCACCACTCCAGCGGGCCATCAGGTCGCCGATGTTGACCACGAAGCTGCCCGGGACGGCCGGCACGTCGCGCCACTCACCCGTGTCGGTGCGGACCTGCAGGCCGGTGAGGTCGTCCTCCTGGTAGAGAACGGTCAGGGCGCCGAAGTCGGTGTGCGGCCCCCTGCGCAGCTGGCCGGGAAGGGGCGACTCGATCTGCGGGAAGTAGTAGTTGGCGGTGAGCGACGACAGGTGCCGGTCGAACCGGTCGTCGAAGAAGTCCTCGCCGAGCTCCAGCGCGAGGGCGAACAGGCGCATGAGGTCGGCGGACAGCTCCGTCATGACCGACATGTACTCGTGCCACGTGGTGGTGAAGTCGGTCGGGGCGCTCGGCCAGGCGTTGGCCAGCTTCCACGGTGCCCGGTAGTCGCCCAGCCCGGTTCGCTCGCGCGCGCTCAGCTCGCCCGTGACGTGCACGCCGAAGGCCTCGCACAGGTCGGGCGGCGTCTTCTGGTCGAGGCTCTGGGCGGTCGTCCCGCCGGAACGTCGGAAACCGGATACGTCCGGTCCGCTCGCCACTGCCGCCTTCTCCGCATCGGGAAGTCGGAAGAACGCGTTCGTCGTCGTGTACAGCCGCTCGACCAACGGTCGAGGCACCCCGTGCCCGACGATCGTGAAGAATCCCGAGCGCGCACAAGCCTCACCGATCGCTGCGGCGAGGACGGCGCGCCCGTGCGCACTGCGCCGATCGGACAGGTCGATCACCGGCACGAAGCCGCTGACGATGCCGGCGGTTTCCCGTTCCTGGTCCATCAACTTCTCTTCCCTCTCCTCGAACTCGGGATTGCGATGTCTGGCCGTCCTCGGCCACGGATCACCGATGCGCAACGTGTGATTCGGCGGTTCCGTCCGGTGCTCGTGGCGTGCGCAGCGGGATCAGCGCCGCGGCGATGCATGCCGTTGCGGCGAGGACCCCGAAGGCCACGGTCAGCGCGGTGGCGTAGCCGTGGACCGTCGCCGCGGTCTCCGTGATCTCCTGCTCCACGAGACGCGACGCGGCAGCGCTCGCGGCGACCGTGTTGAACAGGGCGGTGCCCAGCGCTGCCCCGAGCTGCTGTGCGGCGTTGTAGGTCGCGGCTGCGGCACCGATGTCGTGCGGTCGCAGGTGCGCGGTCGCCAGGCCTGCGGTCGGCGACAGCACGCATCCGAGGCCGAGGCCGGTGAGGACCAGGGCGGGTGTCAGGTAGAGGGCCAGGACCTCCCCGCTCTGCGGCGTCAAGCGGGTCACGATGAGCAGCCCCGCCGCGGCCGAGAGCAGCCCCGCCACGATCACCACACCCGGTGCGACCCGACCGTGCAGCTTTCCCGCGATGAAGGTCGACCCGATCAACGCGGCCACCGCGTTGATGATCAGTGTCATCCCGGCCTGCACCGGCGAGTAGCCGAGGACCGTCTGCGTGTAGTAGCTCATGAACAGGAAGAACCCGAACATGGCCACGAACATCAGCGTGACCGCTGCGAACGCACCCGCGCGGCCGCGATGGCGCAGTACCCGCATCGGCAGCAGCGGGTGGCGCACGCGCACCTCTGCGGCGACGAACGCACCCAGCAGCAGCACTCCGACGGCCAGTAGCGCCACCACCACCGGCGAGCCCCACCCGAGCGACTCGGCCTGGTTGACGGCGTAGACCACGGCGACGAAGGCCGCGGCGCTGAGCACCGCGCCCGGGAGGTCGAGTCGCCCCGCCCCGGCCGCGGGCCGGTCCCGCGGGACGACCGTGGTGCCGAGCAGCGCGAACAGCGCGACCGGGACGTTGATGAACAGGCACCACCGCCAGCTCGCGTACTCGGTGAGCAGGCCGCCCGCCACCAGCCCGACTGCCGATCCGGCGGCCCCGACCGCTGTGAACACCCCGAATGCCCGGCCGCGTTCACGCCCCTCGCTGAAGGCGGTGGTCAACAACGACAGCCCGGCGGGCGCGAGGATCGCGGCGAACGCGCCTTGCAACGCGCGCGTCGCGAACAGCATGCCCGGGCCCGTCGCAGCCCCGGCGAGCGCCGACGCGGCGGCGAACCCGGCAAGACCGATCATGAACGTGCGCCGGTGACCGAGGACGCTGCTGATCCGCCCGCCGATCAGCAGCAAGCCGCCGAAGGCCAGCGCGTACGCGGTGACGACCCAGTGCCGGCTCGAGTCGGACATGCTCAGCGCCTGCTGCGCCGACGGAAGCGCGATGTTCACGATCGTCCCGTCCAGAACCACCAGCAACTGCGCCGCGCTCACCACCGGCAACGTCCACCACCGTCGCGAGGCGTCCTCCACCATGTTCTCCCCGTCTCGCTACCGTCGTTCGGCTCCCTCTAACGTCGTTAGGGGCAGCGATCACCGTACTACACTCGCCGGGGCGGTCCGGCCGGTCGGAGTGGGTGAGGTGTGACGAACGTGGCGAGCGATCAGGTCCCCGATGACGGGGTGCGCAGTGTCTGGCTGCGCCCGCGCCCCACCAAGAGGGGTGCGCCACCGCTGACGCTCGACCGCATCGTCGGAGCCGCCGTCGAACTGCTCGACGAGGAAGGGATCGAGCGGCTCACCATGCGGCGGCTCGCCGAGCGGCTCGGAGTGGTCGCGCCCTCGCTGTACTGGCACGTCGAGACCAAGGACGACGTGCTCGACCTCGCCGTCGACGAGATCTTCGGGGATGTTCCCCCCGGAACAGGATCCGCGGCCTCGTGGCGGGACGACGTCACCGCCGTGCTGACGGCGTGGCGCGCCGCGATGCTGCGCCACCCGTGGGCCTCCGCCCTGCCGGCCCGGCGCCGACCGACGATCGGCCCGAACTTCCTGACCTGGATGGAGATCCTGCAAGCGACGCTCGCGCGCGCGGGGTTCCACGGAAGCAGCCGTTCCGCGGCGACGTGGGCGCTGTACAACCACGTCATGGGCTCGGCCGCATCCCAGTCGACGCTGCAGATCTCCGCCGAGGAGCGCCGAGTCGGCCAGCAGCAGCTCCGCGCCCAGAACGACCGCTACCCGACGCTCGCCGGCGGCGGTTACCTCTACGACGACGATTGGGACCGCGCCTTCGCCTGCGGGATGGACTACCTGCTCGACGGGCTCCAGGTGCAGCTCGACCGGACCCGGGAGTCTTCGGCCCCTTGACCCTCTCCCCGGGGGAGACCGGAGCGTGGGGGCATGACAGTCGATGGAACCGAGGCCACCAGGACCTCGTGGGACGAACTACCGACCGCGATCACCACGTACCTCACCGCGCACCAGGCCCATGACACGGCCACGGCGATCACGACGTTCACGCAGGACGCCGTCGTGATTGACGAGGGGCGCACCTACCGCGGACGGGACGAGATCCGGACCTGGATGGGAAGGGCGGCCGGGGAGTACACCTTCACCACCGAGTTCACCGGTGCCACCACGATCGACGAGACGCAGGTCGACGTGCTCCAGCACCTGGAGGGGAACTTCCCCGGTGGAGTGGCCGATCTGCACTTCCGGTTCACCTCGTCAGGTCCCGCGATCAGCCGGCTGGTGATCGAACCGTGAGCGGACCCGGTCACGGGACGAGGACCTGGTTCATCACCGGCGGCACTCCCGGCGGGTTCGGCATGGCCTTCGCCGAGGCCGCGCTCGACCTCGGCGACCAGGTGGTACTCACCGCGCGGCGGCCCGCCGAGCTGGACACGTGGGCACAAGCGCACGGCGACCGCGTACTCGTGGTGCCGCTCGACGTCACCGATGCCGCACAGGTGCAGAAGGCGGTCCGGATGGCCGAGGAGCGCTACGGCGGCATCGACGTCCTGGTCAACAACGCGGGGCGGGGGTGGTACGGATCGATCGAGGGCACGGCCGAGGCCGATGTGCGCGGGATCTTCGAGCTGAACCTGTTCGCCGCGCTCTCGGTCGTCCGCGCCGCGTTACCCGGCATGCGCGCCCGGGGCAGCGGGTGGGTCGTCAGCATGTCGTCGGTGGCAGGACTGCGCGGTGTGACCGGGTTCGGCTACTACAGCGCCACCAAGTTCGCCCTCGAGGCGGTCACCGAGGTGCTCCGCGAGGAGGTGGCGCCGTTGGGGATCCGCGTGCTGGCGGTCGAGCCCGGGGCCTTCCGCACCCGTGCCTATGCCGGCTTCGCCGACGAACCCGTGCAGGAATCCATCGCCGAGTACCGGCCGATGCTGGAGGACGTCCGCGCCGCGATGGTGGATCAGGACGGGCAGCAGCCCGGCGACCCTCAGCGCGGAGCCCTCGCGGTGATCGCCGCCATGCGCCAGGATCCGCCTCCCCGGCGGCTCGTCCTCGGCAGCGACGGGTTCGACGTGGTCGTCGCGACCCTGGAGGGCATGCTCGCCGACATCCGCGCGGGCGAATCGCTCTCCCGCGGGGCCGACTTCCCCGCCGACTCCTGACCGCGCTGTCCGGGGCGGTCGAGCACACCGCGGCGCGCGGAGATCAAAGTCTTTCCGAGATCGATCACCGACCACCGCGGGCCGCGCGCACGCGGGTGCCCGCACCCGGCGAGACGTCCGGGGCGAGGCGGAAGACCGGCCAGCCGATCTCCGTACGCCACAGGTCGGGATCCGGGGTGTCGCGCGGCCCCACGCGGTAGGTCTCGTGGACCGGCCCGTCGACGGCGAGGGCGTGTGCGACCACCCACGCACCGAGCCGGCCGTAGGTGACGTCGATGTCGTCGTGCGCCCCGTCGTGGACGGCGACAGCGAGGTCGGCGGGCGGGAGCTCGACGACCTCGATCCGGCCGGACCGCCGGGGTACGCGGACCGGCCGGAAGACGGTCATCGTGCCGGCGGCGTGGGTGAACAGCTCGTTGGCGTAGTGCCCGCCGGCCGGTCCGGTGCGTTCCGCGAGCGGGAAGGCCGCATCCAGCTCCGCCATCGCGGAGTCGTACCAGGCGAGCGAGCCGTCGAGCTGCACGTGGCCGCGGATGGCGGCGACGGTGCGAGCAGGGACCGATCGCAGCTCGACCTGGAGGTCGGCCGGATCGGGACTCAGCAGCCGGCGCAGGGATCCGACGACGGCTCGCGTCCGGTCCATCTCGGCCTCGAGGCGCCGCAGGTGGCCTGCGATCACCTCGGCGCGCTGGTGCGGATCGTCGGCGGCGAGGATGGCCGCGACCTCGGCCAGGGGGACGTCGAGCCGGCGGAGCCGGTGGATGACCTGCGCGGTGGGGATCTGGTCGGGCAGGTAGTACCGGTAGCCGGTGGACGGGTCGACCGTGGCGGGCTCGAGCAGTCCGGCCTCGTGGTAGCGGCGCAGTGTCCGCACGCTCAGGTGCGTCACCGTGGCGAACTCCCCGATGGTCAGCGCGGAACGCATGACGCCAGTCTGCCCTCGCGCTCGTCGGGCGTGGCGTAGTACAGGTCGCCCGATCACCGCGCTCCTGCCGCCGGGCCCCTACGTCGCGTCGCTGCGCCGGGGCGCGCCGGCGCCCACCTGACCCACCGGATCGCGGATCACGTCGCTGCGAGGCGAGAGGAACGCGGCGACGGCCACGACCGTCGCACCGCCCAGCAGCGCGACGGTGAGGCCGGTGGAGGCGCGAGGGCACCACCGGTGAGGGGACCGAAGAGGAGGCCGGCGCCCTGCGCCCCGGTGGCTGCGGCAGCACCGGCCGGGGGGCGTCCGGCGTAGACGCGGGTGGCCCACAGGACGCTGACGGCGACGATCGTGTTGTAGGCGACGCCGAAGGCGGCGGCGGCGACCAGCACGGCGACGAGGTGGCCCGGCGCCACGGCGATCACGGCGATCGCGACGGCCTCCAGCAACGCGGTGAGCACGAACGTGAGCCGGGCGCCGAGACGGCTGATGATGTCGGCCGCGGCCACGCCGGTGAGGCTGGTGACCCCGGCGATGCCCAGCAGGATCCGGCCTGCGGCCTGGTCGAGCCCGGCGTCGCGGACCTGGTCGACGGCGAAGGTCCAGAACGTCGCGCTGCCCAGCCCGATGAGGAGCGCGGCGACCAGCATCGGCACCGCGGAACGAGGCGCGGCCCGCTTCGCAGGGGGCGCAGCGGTCGCGGTGCGCCCCGGTAGCGTGCGCGCCGCGAGCAGGGTGCTCAGCGCGGCGCAGACCGCGAAGCCCACGTAGGCCGTGCGCCACGCGTCGCCGGTGAGGATGGCGATCGGGGCGGCAACGGCGACACCCCACCCGGTGCCGCAGCTGATCGTCGCCGGCGTCCGGGCGCGTGCCACCGGCGGGAGCCCGCGCACGGCGTCGCCGAACGGCGCGAACACGAGCCCGGCACTGGTACCGGCGACGGCCACGCCCACCCCGAGCAACACCGGGCCGCCTGCCAGCGCCACCACGATGGTTCCCGCGACCGCCAGCAGGCCGCCGCCCACGACGGTGGTCCGTTGGCCGGCGCGCTCGACGCACCGCGCCACGAGGGCCGTACCGAGCAGGTAGCCGACGTAGGACAGGGACCCGGCGGTTCCTCCCCGAGCTGATCGACCTGATCATGAAGGGCGAGATCGACCCCGGCGCGGTCTTCGACCTCACCCTCCCCCTCGACGAGGCGGCCGAGAGCTACCGGGCCATGGACGAGCGCCGCGCCACGAAGGTGCTGCTCACCCCGTGACGACCAGCGCGGCCCTGACCCTCGGTCTCACCGGCCCGTTCGCCCGGCAGGGGACCGACGCAGCCGAGGCCGTACGGCTGTGGGCCGAGACCACCGGCGTCCGATTGACCCTGATCGACGACGGCGGTTCCCGATCGGCCGCGGTCCGCGCCTATTCGGAGTGGCTGGACCGCGGCGACATCGACCTGCTGCTCGGACCGTACGCGAGCGGGCTGACCCGGGCGGTCGGGCCACTGGCGCGCGAGGCCGGACAGCTGCTCTGGAACCACGGCGGTTCCGCCGACGAGGCGGTGGCACGCGGCATCGACCGGATGCTCGTCGTGCAGGGCGACGGGCCGTTCGCACGCGCCGTCGCCCACGGCGCCGCGGAACGCGCAGCGGACCAGAACCTCGATGTGCGCCTGATCGCCGTCGACGCGCTGTCCGTCGAGAACCGCGTCGCGGTCCTGACAGCCGGAAAGTTCGAGCACGACGTCGAGGTCGTCCGACGTGTACGCGATTGGCGACATCCGCCTGAGCTGCTCGCGGCGGTCGCGGCCGGGATCCCGGCGTTCGGTGAGGAGCTCACCGCCGTCGATGGCGTGCTCGGGCCCGTGCACTGGTGGCCGACCGCACAGAAGCCGGAGATCGGCCCTGCGGGCGCCGTGTTCGCCGAAGCGTTCGTCGACCGCACCGGCCGCGCACCCTCGTACATGGCCGCACAGGCCGCGGCAGCCGGATACCTCGCACACACCGAGCACGCGCGCGGGCCGGGAGCCGCAGACCTGACGGGGGTGGCGGACGTCGAGGTTGTTGGGCCACTTCGCACTCGACGCGGATTGGCGTCAGGTCGGGCACCGCATGACGACCGTGGAGTGGCGCGATGGACAGATGGTCCCGCTCCGACTCCACGACAGCTCCGCCCACATCCCGATGGAACCGGGGGTGGCCGCCCCGCCGGGCACCAGGGTCGTCGGACGTCGAGGACGAGGGCGCTACCGCACGCCGAGCTCGGCAGCGATGCGGCGAGAATGCCGACATGGCCCGCGACCCGGCGCAGCCCGAACCCGCTGTCGAGCCCGTTTCCGGCGTCGCCCCTGTCCTGGCGCCGCCCCGGCTGCTGCGCCAGCAGTGGCGCGAGGTCACCTTCCTGCACTGGGCGGTGCGGCCGGGGCAGGTCGCGTCGCTCCTGCCGCGCGGCGTCCGGCCGGACGTCCTCGACGGTCACACCTACGTGGGGCTGGTGGCGTTCCGGATGGTCGACGCCGGGCTCACGCGCGGACCTGCGCTGCCGTGGCTGGGCGCCTTCCTCGAGACCAACGTGCGGCTCTACAGCGTCGACGAGACCGGCCGGCGGGGCGTGGTCTTCCTGAGCCTCGACACCGACCGTGCGCCGATGGTCGCCGCCGCGCGCCTCGGCTTCGCGCTGCCCTACCGGTGGGCCCGGATGCGCTTCGACGCCGGGGACGGTTCCGCCACCGCACCGCGCACCTACACCGCCCGCCTGCGCTGGCCCGGCGTGCACGCGCGCAGCCGGGCGGTCGTCCGGCCCGGCGAGGAGATCCTCGACGGCCCGCTGGAGTCCTTCCTGACCGCCCGCTGGGGGCTGCACACCAGCCGCTTCGGGCGCACGTGGCACCTGCCCAACACCCACGAGACCTGGCCGCTGCGCCGCGCCGAGCTGCTCGAGATCGAGGACGGCCTCCTCTCCTCCGTCGGCCTCGGCGACGCCGTCGCGGACGGCGCGGGGGTCCAGCGCCCGCCGGATCACGTCGCGTTCAGCGACGGCGTCAGCGCGCAGTTCGGCCGTCCCGGGCTCGCAAGCACACCTCGCGGACAGAACCGGCGCTGAGCCGGTGCCGCGCGCTCAGGTGCTCGCGGGCGCGGCCCGCTCCTCGGCCGCGACCCGGTCGAGCCACTCGCGCAGGAGCCCGCGCTCGGCCTCCGTGAGCATCGTCAGCCCCGGCAGGTGGGCCCGCAGGGTCACGGCCGTCGGCACCGGGCCTGCGCCGGCGGCCGTGCGGGCGGGGCCGTCGGTGGCGATCGTGGCGATCACGGACTCCCGGGCGAACTCGGGCAGGGCGGGGTCGCGCCGCTCGGGAGCCATGCCGATCAGCGTGAGCGTGATGCCGCGCCCCGTCGCGTGCACCAGGTGCGCAGCCCGCTCCTCGCTCACCCGCAGGCGCCCCGCCTCGGCGATGCGCCCGATCATGGCGCCGAGCACGGCGGCCGACTGTCGCTCGGCGGGGGACTCGACGCCGGGCCGCGGCTCGCCGAACGCGAGCGCGTAGAGCGCGGGATGGGCGAGCCCGAACCCGACGTGCAGGTCCCAGCCCCGCCGCAGGTCCTCCACCGGATCCGGCTCCTGCGCGCGGGCGGTCTTGCCGTGCAGGTACTCGGCCATCCCGTGAGCGGCGACGGCGTCGAGAAGGCCCTGCTTGTCGCCGAAGAGGCGGTAGATCGTCGGCGCCTGTATCCCCGCCGCGGCGCTCACCGCGCGCGTGGACACCGCCTCGCGCCCGCCCTCCGCCAGCAGCTCGGCGGCTGCCACGACGATGCGCTCGCGGGTCGTACTCGCGTCCATGCTTCCGACGATAACACCTAACGGTTAGCAGTATCCGGGTCGAGGCTACCGGATCACGTGACGAGCCCCGCGAGGGGAACGATGATCGCGGTGGCGACGGCCATCGAGATGGTGTTGCCGATGAAGGGATGGAAGTCCTTCGGGAGCCGCGCCGAGATGGGGCGGGCGATCGCCGGGCAGATCAGCGCTCCGGCGACGGCGCCGGCGACGATGGCGACGGGAGTGCCGCCGTAGGCGAGCAC
Source organism: Pseudonocardia sp. MH-G8 (assembly GCF_002262885.1). Classification (GTDB taxonomy): domain Bacteria; phylum Actinomycetota; class Actinomycetes; order Mycobacteriales; family Pseudonocardiaceae; genus Pseudonocardia. The sequence goes on from NZ_NKYF01000030.1 coordinate 99,139, forward strand.
GGTTGCCGGTGCGACCGAGACGACCGAGATGTAGGTCGGCGCCCAGCCGCCCGCGCGGTAGTGGCGACGCCACACGACGACACCGATCGCCGAGGTCAACGCCTGCGCGAACAGGATCTGTGGGATCAGCCCGGATCCGTAGGCGGGGAAGCCCGGAGCGACGAGGACCGCCACCGAGACACCCAGGACGACTCCGACGGAGGCGAGCTCGTTCGCGTAGAACTGGGTCTCGGTGAAATCGGTGACGACCCTGCGGATCGTCCAGATCGCATCCGCGACCGGGCCACGTGCGCTGCGCGGTGGCGCATCCGGAGCCGGCGTCTCCAACGGTGCCGGGGCTTGTTGCATCCAGGGCAGGAGGCGGCAGACGAGGAACGAGATCGCCGTCCCGATCGACATCGCAGCGGTATTGGCGACCACGACGGGCAGGCCCAGCGGGCCGGTGACCGTAGCGATCAGCACCATCGCGACCGGGGTGGTGGTGACCGCCCCGAGGACGGCTCCGGTTGCGAGGATGCGCCACCCGCGCCCGTAGACGAGGACGACGGCGGTCGCGACGCACACGAACGGGACGAAGGTGGGCTGCCAGCCCTCGTCGAGGCTCCCACCGAAGGCGAGGTTGGACAGGACCAGGCTCAGCGACGCGCCGCCGAGCACCCAGGGCCACAGTCCGGACCCGTAGGAGATCGCCTGCCCGGCCCAGCGGGCCCCGCGCTGCCCCGCCCACCAGGCCAGGGCGGCCCCGAGCAGCAGGCCGATCGTCGCCAACGGGGACTTGTAGAACTGGGGCTCCGTGACGTCGCCGAGGACCCACTGCAGGCGCGCGACGAGGTCGTGCGGCACGGCGGTGAGCCAGTCGTCGTAACCCTGACCGCCCCGGGATCGGGTGGCGGCGTCGAGGCCGAGCGCGAGGAGTCCGAAGAGGGCCACGACGACGGCGCCGCCCAGCACCATCCCGGGCAACCGCAGTTCGCCGAGCTCGGTCGTGGGGGGCCGGTGCTTCGCGGCCTCGTGCTTCTGAGAGCTCATCGCGGCAGGAGCGTGCCGCCGGCGTAGCCCAGCAACCCGTCGTAGAGATCGGTGCGCCGGTCTCGGGGCAGGTCGTTGAGTGCGCTCCAGACCACCGCGGAACGGGTCTCCACGAGATCGAGATCGGCGTACAGGGTCGTCTCGTCCTCGGAGGAAGCGATCCCGCCGATCGGCCAGCCGTTCACACCGGTGATCAGCGAGCAGCCGAGGAACTTCCCGCCGCGCTCGCTGCCCACCCGGTTCGCCGCGACGATCGGGACGCCGCTCACGTGCGACGCCGACATCGTCAGGTAGGACGCCATGCAGTTGCCGGCCTCGTCGAACAGCGGCGGCGGGGTCCAGACCCAGTTGTTCACCGAACAGATCACATCGGCGCCCTGGGCCGCGAGGATCCGCGGGACCTCGGGGAACCAGATGTCCCAGCAGACGAGCAGCCCGATGCGACCGATCCTGGTCTCGAACACGGGGAACTCCGACCCAGGCGTGAAGATCAGCTTCTCGCGGTTCCAGAGATGCGTCTTGCGGTACTTCCCGACGAAGCCCTCGGGTCCGATCAGGACGGCGGTGTCGTACAGGCGCACCCCGTCGACCTCGGTGATGCCGGCGACGACGTAGAGGTCGCGCCGGCGGGCGATGTCGGCCCACGCCGTGCACGTCGGCCCGTCGGGCACGGCCTCGGCGTGCGCGTAGGCCTCCTCGCGGGTGTCGAAGGCGTACCCCGTGCTGGCCAGCTCCGGCAGCACGATCAGGCGCGCGCCGGCGTCGGCGGCGTCCTCGATCTGCCGCAGCGTGGCCGCCACGTTCTTCTCCTTGTTCTCGAGGCCGACCTGGGGGTCGCTCTGGACCGCGGCCGCCCGCAGAGGGCTCGCAGCGGGGTCGGTAGGAGTGTGCATCGATGCTCCTCGGAGTCGGAACGGGCCAGGAGGCGAGCTCGACAGCAGGCTCGTCGGTCGGCGGGGCGGTCGGCACAACACAGTACGCCAATCGTTTGCCCCAAACGTTTGGGCGAAGATAGCCTCGTCGTCCCGCCCTGGCAAGAGCCTGGAGAGCACGCGATGTCGCTGCCACACCTGGACCGCTCCGGCCGGCCCACCCTCCGGACGGTCGCCGAGCTCGCCGGCGTCCACGTCTCGACCGCCTCGCGCGCGCTGTCCAGCTCGCCGACGATCAACGAGCGCTCCGGCTCCGCGCGCACCATCGCGCGGATCCGGGAGATCGCCGACCGGGTCGGGTTCGAGCGCAACCCCCACGGCGCCGGGCTGCGGACCAGCCGCAGCAGCCTCATGGGCGTGCTCGTGCCGCGCTTGTCCGACGTCGTTCTGGCCACGATCTACGAGGGCATCGAGGACCGAGCCCGCAGCCTCGGCTACCAGACCTTCGTCGCGAACGGCCACGACCAGCCGCAGGTCCGCCGGGCCCGGCTGGAGATGCTGCTGGCCCGGCGCGTCGACGGGCTCATCCTCGGCGATGCCCACGGCGACGACGACGAGCTACTGGAGTCCCTGGGCCTTCGAGGCGTGACGTTCGTGCTCACCAACCGCCACTCGGGCGCGCACCCCAGCGTGACCTGCGACGACTACCTGGGCGGCCGCCTCGCCGCCGAGCACCTGGTGGACCTGGGGCACGAGGACCTGGCCGTCGCCGCGGGCGAGCCCTACGCCAGCACGGGTCGGGACAGGACGAGGGGCTTCCTGGACGTCTGCGCCGAGCGTGGCGTCGAGGTCCCGGCCGCGCGCGTCGTGCACTCGCCGTTCGACGTCGAGGGCGGCCGTCGCGCCGCCGCCGCGCTCCTGGCGTCGCCGAAGCCCCCCACCGGGCTGTTCGTGGTCAACGACTTCGCCGCGATCGGCGCGATGGGTGCGGCGCGGGAAGCGGGCCGAACGGTCGGGAAGGATCTCGCGATCGTCGGCTACAACGACATTCCGCTGGTCAGCCAACTGCCCGTTCCCCTGACCTCCGTCTCCTCCCCGATGCACGAGATGGGTGTGCGTGCGGCCCAGATGCTCAGCGACGTGATCGACGGGAAGACGGTGGAGTCGCAGCGGCTCCCACCCAGCCTGAAGGCCCGGGAGAGCACGATCCGGCGAAGGTACGTGACCACCGCATGATCACCGCGCGGCCCACCTGAGCGATCCTTCAGGCGCGGGCGGGCAGGCGGGTCAGGCCGTGGATGAGGGTCGAGTTCCGCCAGCCCAGGGTCTCCGGCTCGCCGGCGAGCGTGAGGCCGGGGAAGCGGTCTAGCAGGGTGCGGAAGGCGATCTCACCCTCCAGCCGGGCCAGCGGGGCTCCCAGGCAGTGGTGGATCCCGTGGCCGAAGGCGACGTGCCCGGCCGGCTCGCGTGTGACGTCCAGCCGGTCCGGATCGGCGTAGCGGGCGGGATCGCGGTTGGCCGAGACCAGCGAGACCAGCACGATCTGGTTCTCCGGGATCATCGTGCCGCCGATCTCGACCGGCTCGGTGGTGTAGCGGAAGGTGGCCAGGTTGACCGGGCCGTCGAAGCGCAGGAACTCCTCCACCGCGTTCGGCACGAGCGACGGGTCGGCGCGCAGCACGGCGAGCTGGTCGGGATGGCGCAGCAGGGCGAGGGCGCCGTTGCCGATCAGGTTGACCGTGGTCTCGTGCCCGGCGACGAGCAGCAGGAACGCCATCGACGCCGCCTCGCCCGCCGACAGCGTGTCGCCGTCCTCCGACGCCTTCACGATGGCCGAGAGCATGTCCTCGCCGGGGTGCGCGCCCTTCTCGGCGACGAGCCGGGAGAGGAAGTCGGCCATCGCCGCGGCCGCCGCGTCGTGCTCTTCCGGGGTCGACTCCGAGAGGATGGTGTTCGACCAGCCGCGGAAGTCGTCGCGCTCGCCGTCCGGTACTCCGAGCAGCTCGCAGATCACGGTCATCGGCAGCGGGAAGGCGAACTCGTCGAGCAGGTCGACCACGCCCTCGCGAGCGGCCTTCTCGGCCATCCGGTCGGCCAGCCCCTGCGCGATCTCCTCGATCCGCGGGCGCATCCGCGCGATCGCCCGCACCGTGAAGGCCCGGCTCACCAGCTTGCGCAGCCGGGTGTGGTCCGGCGGGTCGCTGACCAGCATGTGCCGGTCCAGGAACCCGATGGGGCCGTCCTCGTGGTACCGCGCGGAGTCCTTGGACAGCCGAGGATCGTTGAGGGCGGGCCGGGCGTCCTCGTAGCGGGTGACCATCCACGCCCGCAGGCCGTCCGCCGTGCTCACCGCTGTCACCGGCGCCTCGTGGCGCAGCGACCGGTACAGCTCGTGCGGGTCGGCGAAGAACCTCGCGCCGAGTTCGACGGTGTCGGCCAGCGTCATCGTGTCCCTCCCCCGGCCCGGGTTCCTCCCGGCCCGAGGCCGACGCTAGGCCGCGTGCCCTGAGACCATCTCAGAGCCGGTCGGGCGAACGCCGGCCCGACGCACGGCGGCGGAGGTGGTCGCGGACCAGGAGCGCGCCGAGCGCGATGGCCACGACGCCGAACGCCGCCCCGACCACGATCGGCAGCGACGAGAGCGACGCGATGGCGTTCGCCGTCACGGCGATGGCGAAGAGCACCCACAGCAGCGGGCGCGGGAGCCCGCGTGCCGGGGGAACGGGGTTGCTGGTCATGTGAGTACCTCTCGTCGTGGGGGTGGTCCCCCGCCGTCGTCCGATGAGGTCCAGCCTGGCCGCGGCGCGTCGAGGGCACATCGGTCCGAGGTGCGCAGTTCCCCGTGGCCACCTTTCGATGGAGGCGCAGCCGGTGGTTCACGGGGTGGCGCGGTGCCGGATGATGACGATCGTGTCCCGCCCCGCGCACGCACCACTGCGGCCCGCCCCGCTCCACCCGGGTACCGCGATCGTGTGCTGGCTCGTCGCCATCGGTCTGCTGGTCGCCCTGCAGGCCTTTGCGGCCACGGAACCGGAACTCGACCGGCTGCTGCCCCGTCCCGCCGGCGCCGCGTGGTGGACGATGGCCGCGGTGCTGGCGCTGCAGGCCGTGGCGGTGGCCTGGGTCGGCCGGTTCCCCGTCAGGGTCCTGCCGGGGATCGCCGCCGCACCGCTGGTGCTCGCCTGGCTGGTGCCGAACGCGGCGTTCGGCCTGACCGTCGTCGCCGAGATGGCAGGAGTGTTCCTCGCCGTCATCGCCCGCCCGACCCGGCGACGGCTGTGGGTCACGGTGGCGGCCACCGCGCTGCTGCTGGCGAGCGCGCAGTTCCTCAACGAGGTCCGCATCGGCGAGTCGGACGTCGGTACGGCGGCCATCGGCGCGCTGCTGCAGGCGCTCATCGTCATCGGGCTGCCGCTGCTGCTCGGGCTGGTCGTGGCCGCGCAGCGGGACGCCCACGACGCCCGCGGCCAGGAGGTGCAGGCCCTGCGCCGGGAGCAGGACGCGCTGCTGCAGGCCGCGGTGTCGCGCCAGCGCGTGGCGATGTCGCGGGAGCTGCACGACATCGCCGCCCACCACATGTCCGGCATCGCACTGATGGCCGGGGCGATGGACCGGCAGATCGACTCCGACCCCGCGGCGGCGAAACGCTCGGCGCGCCAGGTCCGCGAGCAGAGCAGGGCCGTGCTGGACGACCTGCGACGGCTGGTCGGCCTGCTGCGCGAGGACGCCGACGCCAGGCGACCGGTGGAGACCCTCGACGCCGTGTCCGCGCTCGTCGAGACCCGCCGGGCCGCGGGATCCGAGATCGACCTCGTCCTGCCGGCGGGGAGCACGGCACCCGACGCCGGCCTGGGTTCGCTCGCCCAGCTCGTGGCCTACCGGATGGTGCAGGAGTCGCTGGCCAACGCGGCGGCGCACGCTCCCGGTGCACGGTGCGCGGTCGAGATCGGCGAGCCGCACGGGGGCCGGCTCACGATCGTCGTGCGCAACGGCACGCCTGAGGGGCCCGACCCGGGACCCGGTGGCGGGTTCGGGCTGGTCGGCATGGCCGAGCGGGCTCAGCTGGTCGGGGGCGAGCTCGCCCACGGCGCCACCCCGGACGGCGGCTGGGAGGTGCGTCTGACGCTCCCGGCCGAGGACACGACCAGCGACACGACCAGCGACACGACGAGCAGCACGATCACTACGATGCGCGCGCCCGCGCCGCTCCCGGAGGCCCCTGCATGATCCGCGTGCTCATCGCCGACGACCAGCACCTGGTCCGCGCCGGCCTCGAGGCGCTCCTGGGCGCCGAGCCCGACATCGAGGTGGCGGGCGTGGCCGTCGACGGCGACGAGGCGCTGGCGCTGGCCCGTGACCTGCGCCCGGACGTCGCCTGCCTCGACATCCGGATGCCCGGCCGCAGCGGCATCGAGGTGGCCCGCGCGCTGTGCGCCCCCGACGCCGACCCGCAGGTGCCGGTCCTCGTGCTCACGACGTTCGACCTCGACGACTACGTCTTCGGCGCGCTGGAGGCCGGGGCGTCGGGGTTCCTGCTCAAGGACGCGCCACCGGAGGCGATCGTGCACGCCGTCCGCCAGGTCGCCGCCGGTCAGGGCACGATCGACCAGACGCTCACCCGCCGCATCCTGGCCGAGTTCGTGCAGCGCCGCCGCCTGCAGCCGGTGACGGGCCGCCGCGCCGAGGAGCTGCTCACCCCCCGGGAGCACGAGATCCTGCTGCTGCTCGCGCAGGGCATGTCGAACGACGAGATCGCCCGTGCCCTCGTGGTCGAGCTGTCGACGGTGAAGTCGCACCTGGCGCGCATCCTGCCCAAGCTGGGCGTGCAGTCGAGGCTGCAAGCAGTGGTCTGGGCGTATCAGAACCGCGTGGTCGCGGTCCCGGGGCCGAGCGGCGGGTAGCCGAGGCGGCCGCGCGTTCCCCAGACCACCAGCACGGCGGCGACGACCGCGCCGGCCGCCATGGCCTGCATCGCCCGGACCCAGTCGATGGTCGGGAACATCTCCGCCCACAGGATCGAGGCGAAGTTGTTCACGCTGACGTGCGCCAGCGTGGCCAGCGGCAGGCTCTCTCCGGTGCGGTTGAACACCCAGGTCATCACGACGTTGAAGGCGACGCAGAACACGGCGAAGGCCACGGGGTGGGTCCAGTCCGCCTCCGGCCAGCCGCCCCAGTCGGTGAGGAACAGCGGCATGTGCCAGACCGCCCAGATCGGTCCCAGGATCATCGTGCCGGCGAGCGGGCCGAAGCGGCGCTGTACGCGGGGCAGCGCGAAGTCGCGCCACCCGGGTTCCTCGGCGAGACCCGTCGTGACCATCTGCATGAGCAGCGCCGGCACGTAGGCCGCGATCGCCATCATCGACGGCGCGTGCACCTGCCCGCCGGAGAACACGAACCCCGTGGCCAGCATGGCGGCGGGGACGCCGAGCAGGGCGATCGCGTACCAGTGCCACCGGACCCGCCAGCGCCACATCCGCCCGAGCCAGCGCCGTAGCCCGGGCCGCCCGTCGGCGACGGCGGTGACGAACAGCGCCGACCCGATCGGGCCGAGGTAGGCGCCGGGCAGCACCCCGAGGAGCTGGCTCGTGCCCAGGAGGTCGGGGAACCGGTAGTCCCAGACCCCGAGCCCGTTCTGCGAGAGGATGTAGGGCAGCCAGGCCAGCCAGCTCATCGCGTTCGCGAGCACGAAGAAGCTGAGAAGCGGGTGGCGCCGCACCGTTGCGAGCAGTCCGCTGTCCGCCGCCGACGGTCGGGGCGGGACCGCCCCTCCCGTGACCCTGTCCGAGATCGTCATGGTTCCGAGTCTGGGATCCAGCCGGGGCCACCACGAGAGGTGAAGGATCGAAGACCGCGGATGCCATCGAAAGGTGTAGGAGGATCAGCTCGCCGCCAGGACCACCACCAGGGGCAGCGGGAGCGCGACGACCAGCAACAGCACAGCGTTGATCACGCGGTACTCGCGCAGGAGCGCGACGAACTCCCGGAGCACCGCGCTCGGCCAGTAGTAGCCGGCAGTGGGGGCACCGACCGCCTGCGCGTCGACGCCCAGCCTGCGGGCCAGCAGGGACGCACGGAACACGTGGTAGTCGCTGGTGACGATCAGCCCGGTCCCGGTGCCCGCTCCCCCGGGGCCTCGCTCGCCGCGCACCAGCGCGTCGCTGAACCGCAGGTTCTGCTCGGTGTTGCGTGAGGCGGTCTCCGCACGCACCACGTCCGCGTCGGCGCCGTGGTCGACGGCCCACCGGCGCATCGCCTCCCCCTCCGGCAGCTGCTCGTCGTCGCCCCGGCCGCCCGACATGACCAGGGTGCGGGCTCCGCGGCGGGCGAACTCCGCCATCCCCTTGCGGATCCGCGAGGCCAGCAACGGCGGCACCTCGCTCCCGCGCAGCCCGGAGCCCAGCACCACCACCCACTCCACCGGCTGGTCGCGCACCAACCAGGTGTACAGCCGCGCGTACCCGAGGAAGGCGACGAACTGGAACGACAGGAACAGCACCGCCAGGACGCACACCAGCCACACGGCCCGCAGCCACAACGACCCGGCGAGCAGCACCGAGGCCGAGAACGCGAACAGGGCGACGATCAGCAACCCGAGCAGCAGCGAGAGCGAGTTGCCCGCGCTCACCCGCTCGCGACGCAGCATCACCACCCCGTTGGCGATCAGGAAGGCGGCGAACACGAGTGCGAGCAGCGGCGACAGCACGAGCAGCAGCCCCACGGTGGCCACGACCGGGTTGGTGCCGACGATGCCCAGGACACCCAGGGCGTTGCCGAGCAGCAGCGCCGCGGCGAGCAGCCAGTAGGCGTTGCTCAGCCGCCGGGGCTCGCGCCGGATCCGGCGGGCGGTGACCCAGCAGACGACGGCCGTGAGCAGCAACGGCGCGGCGACGAGCAGGGCGACCAGCGCGAACGGCAAGGACTCGGACATCACACTTCACCAGAGGTCGGCGGGGCGAGCGGGGGACCCGCCGACGCGCCATCCTGGCTGCTGCGGCGCCCGTCCGGGCACCGCAGCCCCGGGTTTCCACCCATCGTGCACCGCGACGGCCTCACCGACCGGTCAGCAGCACGATCTGGTTCCCGGTGACGGGAGCGGTGCGTGCGTGCGCCAGCAGCCCGGCGAGCGCGGCGGATCCCGCCGCGGTGGCGTGGGCGCCGTGGCCGGCCAGCCGGTCCTGCGCGGCGAGCAGCGCGTCGTCGTCCGCGGCGTGCACCGCCCCGCCGGAGTCGGCGATGGCGGCCAGCGCCTCGGGGCCGTGGAGCGCGTGCCAGTTCACCAGCGGTTCGTTGTGCTCGGTGGTGACGACGGCGTCGCTGCGCAGCGTCCGGTAGGGCCCCGGCCAGCTCGTCAGGATCGGGTTGTTGCCCGGCGAGCCGACGCCGTGCAGGGGCACGGACCAGCCCAGCGCCCGGAGCCGGCGATGCGCCGCGACGATCGTCGTGCCGTTCCCGACCGGGATCCACAGCGCCGCCGGTGCGGTGCCGAGCACCTCGTGCAGGGCGTGCACGACGTGGCCGTGTCCCTCGAGGACCACGTCCTTGTACGGGCCGTCGACGTTGCCGTCGACCGCCCCGTCCGCGTCGGCCAGGCGGTGGGACGCCGCGACCGCGTCCTCGTAGCCGCCGGGCACGAGGTGGACGTCCGACCCGGCGGCCTCGGCGAACGCGCCACCGTCGCCCCAACCGGCGGGCAGCACCACGGTGCACCGCAGGCCGGCGGCGGCGCACGCCGTGGCCATCGCCCGCCCGTAGCTGCCGCACGACCCGACGACCACCCGGTCCCGGCCCTCCGCGACGGCGCGGGCCACGACCGCACGGGCGGCGGGCTCCTTGTGGCTGCCCGAGGCGTACCGGGTCTCGTCCTTGAGGAACACGCGGACCCCGGGCAGGAGGTCGTCGACGGCGATCAGCGGGGTCGTGGCCGGGTCGACGGGCGCGGTGGAGGCCGGGGGCATCACCGGACCGGACCGGCGAGCTGGGCGTCGGCCTCGCGCTGCAGGTCGTCGCGGGTGCCGATCCGCGCGGGCGGCACGGCGTCGGGAAGGCTGTCCTCGATCAGCCGCAACCGCGTGTCGCACCAGCCCCGGACGGCCCAGGCCAGCTGGAGCAGGCCGCTCAGGACGATCAGCAGCGCGAGGCCGCGGCCCGGGCCGGTGCCGGTGACCTGGCCGAGGGTGTCGGCGAGCGCACCACCGGGTTCGAGCAGCGGTTGGACGTACCGCTCGGCCAGCGGGCCCACGACGAGGGTACCCAGCGGCATGGTCAGCATCATCAGGGTGAGGAACAGGGACAGCACGCGGCCCTGCAGCTCGAGCCCGACCTTGCCCTGCACGATCGCGATCCAGTGGCCGTCGGCCACGGTCTCGCCGACGCCCATGAGGAACATCCCGGCGATGATCAGGGCGGGTTCGGTGCCGGCGCCGACACCGACCATGGCGAGGCTGCCGAGGCCCATGAAGATCAGCATTCCGTGGCTGCGCCGGGCGGTGCCGCCCCAGAGCCCCATCACGATGCTGCCGGTGAGCCCGCCGACGCCGGCGGCACCCAGCGCCGGACCCCACACCGCGGCGGGCTGCTCGACCAGCAGCATCGGTGTGATCACCGCGAAGCCCAGTGTGTAGAAGGCGTGGTCGACGACGAAGAACCGGAGCGCGGCCCGTAGACCGGGCCGGCGGGTGATGTAGCGCCAGCCGTTGCGGATCTCCGCGGCGAAGCCCTCCTCGCGGCGGCGGAACATCAGGTTCGGGAAACGGACGAGCAGCAGCGTGAGCGCCCCGACGGCGAAGGTGGCCACGTCGACGAGCAGCACGCCGCCGATGCCGATCACGCCGATGAGCGCGGCGCCGAGCATGGGGGCGAACACCAGGCCGACCCCGACCCCGAGCTGCCCGATCCCGCTGGCGTGACCGAGGTAGCGCTTGGGGACGAGCTGGGCGACGGCCGCCAGGTAGGCGGGCCGCTGGAACGCCCCGGCGATCGACGTGACCGTCACCGCGAGGTAGACGTGCCAGAGCGCCAAGCCGCCGGTGAGCATCAAGGTCGCCAGCACCGCCGTCGCGACCCCGGCTGCGGTGTCGCTGGTCAGCATGACGGTGCGCCGGTCGTACCGGTCGGCGACGGCCCCGGCGATCGGCCCGGCGAGGATGCCCGGGAGCAGGCCGATCGCGCTGACCACGGCGAACGCGGCGATCGAGCCGGTCTGCTGGAACACCCAGATGCTCAGCACCAGGGTGCTCAGCCCGCTGCCGACCATCGACAGGAACTGGCCGAAGGCGACCACGGCGAACTTGCGCAGGCTCGGCGGCGCCGCCGGTTGCGGCGCCGCGGTGGTGGAGTGCCCGGTGGTGGAGTGCCCGGTGGTGGATCGATCGGCGCCGGCGGCGAACTCGACCAGTACCCCGGCGAGCGGCTCGGCGTGGCTCTTGACGAAGAAGTGCCCCGCCTGCGGCAGCACGGCGGCGCCGACGTCCCCGTCGGTGAAGTGCCGCCACTCCTGGTGGCGCTCCTGGTGGTGCTCGGTGACCCGGTCGCGGGCACCGATCACGGCGAGCACCGGCGCGGACATCCGCTCGTAGGTCCCCCGGTAGGCGGCGGTGAAGTACTCCTCGGCGTCGCGGGAGTCGTGCCGGACGCTGCGGAGCACGAACTCCTCGTGCCCGGGATCGTCGAGGTCGGTGAACCCACCTCGCGCCCGCAGGTAGGCGAGGTACTCCCGGTCGGAGGTGAAGCGGTCGAGCGGCAGGTTCCGGTAGGCCCAGTCGAAGAGCCGCCCGGGCAGCCGCGCCGTCGGGAACCCGGCCCCGAGGGCGACCCCCGCCACTTCGACGCCGGCGGCCTCGGCCTGCCGCGCCACCTCCACGGTGAGCGCGACGCCCTGGCAGTGCCCGTACAGCAGGACGGGGCCCTCGATCTCCCGCAGCTCCGCGACCACCCGGTCCGCGACGACGGCGATCGGTTCCAGCGCCTCGTCGGGCCGGGAGCGGTCGTGGCCGGGCAGCTCCACCGCCTGCAGGGCCCAGCAGGCCGGCAACGCGTCGGCGAGCGGCTGGTAGGCGACGGCGCTGCCGCCGTTGTAGGGCACGGTCACGACCGTGTGCCCGCCGCGGGCGAGGTCGGCGTCGGCCGCGGTCAGCCGGTGCAGCAGGCGCCGCGCGGTGGGCTCCGCCCCGGTACGCGCGTCGAGGTGCGCGGCGAGCCGGCGGATGGTGGCGTGCTGGTAGAGCTCCACCAGGCTGGGCGCCGGCTCGATGCGGCGGACGACCTTGAGGGCGGCGAACGAGTCCCCGCCGAGCGCGAAGAAGCTGTCGTCGATGCTCGGATCGGCGACACCGAGCACCTGCGTCCACACCGCTGCGATCCGCTTCTCGGTGTCGGTGCGTGCCCGTTCCCCGGTGGCGGCGGGTCCACCTTCGGGCGGGGTGGGCAGGGCCCGGCGGTCCAGCTTCCCGTTCGGCGTCAGCGGAAGGGCGGGCAGCGTCAGGATCCGGGCGGGGACCATCTGCGCCGGGAGGCGTGCGGAGAGCGTGTCCCGGTACGGGGCCTCGCCGGCGTCGGTGCCGTCGCGGGTCACCACGTAACCGACGAGCTGCGCGACGCCGTCCGGGCGCTGGTGCACGGCCGCCGCCGAGGCGCTGACCTGCGGGAGCGCGGCGAGCGCCGCCTCGACCTCGCCGAGCTCGATGCGGTGGCCGTTGACCTTGACCTGGTCGTCGAGCCGGCCGAGGAAGTCCACCGTGCCGTCGCGGTGGAACCGGGCCGAGTCGCCGGTGCGGTACATGCGGGCACCGTCGACGAACGGGTCCGGCACGAACTTCTCCGCCGTCAGCTCGGGCCGGTCGTGGTAGCCGCGCGCGACGCCGGGGCCACCGAGGTACAGCTCCCCCACCACGCCCGCGGGCACCGGCTGCCGGTACGCGTCCAGCACGTAGACCCGGTTGCCGGGGAAGGGCCTGCCGATGGGCAGCGGCGCGTCGCCGGGGAGGTGCGCGACGGATCCGTCGAACAGGACGTTGTCGACGGTGACCTCGGTGACGCCGTAGGAGTTGACCACGCGGTTGTCCGGGCCGACGAGGCGCTTCGCGAGCTCGTACTCGGCGACGTGCCACTTCTCGCCGCCGCCGATCAGCAGGCGGACGAACCCGAGGTCCTGGCCGCTGCCCGCGACGTGGTCGAGCAGCGCGCGCAGCACGGCGGGCACGAGCTCGGTGCAGCGGACCTGCTCCGCCGCCATCAGGGCGTACAGGTCGGCGGGATCGAGCAGCGTCTCGCGGTGGACGACGACCAGGCGGCCGCCGCACAGGTGCGCGCGCAGGGTCTCCCCCACGAACATGTCGAAGGAGAAGCTGGCCGCCTGCAGGAAGCTCCACTCCGGCCGCAGGTCGTAGGCCTGCTGCCACATGCCCGCCGCGTGCAGCAGGTTGGCGTGGGTGACCACGACGCCCTTGGGCCGGCCCGTGGACCCCGAGGTGTAGATGACGTAGGCCGGATCGCTCGCCGCGTTGCACGGCGGCAGGTCGGTGTCGTCGGCGGGCACGTCCGCGGCCGCGTGGTCGACCTCGAGGTAGCCGGCGTCGATCACCACCGTCGGCCGGCTGTCGGCCAGCATGTACGCCAGCCGGTCGTGGGGGTAGGCCGGGTCCAGCGGCACGTAGGCACCGCCGGCCTTGAGCACCGCCCACATCGCGGTGAAGAGGTCGACGTCGCGGTCCATGCGGATCGCCACCCGGTGGCCCGGGCGCACCCCCTCCCCGCGCAGCCGCCGGGCCAACCGGTTGGCGCGCCGGTTGAGCTCGCCGTAGCTGACGGTGTCGGGGCCGACGGTCAGCGCGGGCGCGTCGGGCGTCGCGGCGGCGTGGCGCTCGAACAGCTGGTGCACGGCGGTGGCGTCCGGGACCGGGGCCACGACCTCGTTCCAGACGTCCACGATGCGGTGGCGCTCGGCGTCGGCGAGCAGCGGCAGCCGGGTGATCGGCGTGCTCGTGCCGGTGGTCGCCGCGTCCAGGACGGTCAGCAGGTGGTCGAGGACCGCTTCGACGCTCGCGCCGTCGAACAGCTCGGCGGCGTAGTCGGCGTTCAGCACGGCACCGTCGGCGGGGAAGTCGAGACCGATCGCCAGGTCGAGCATCGTGGCGACCGGCGGCAGCTCCCCGGCGTACGCCACGATCGGGTCGTCGGGCGCCGGGGTGTTGTGCACGGTCAGCAGGACCGGGCTGAGGCGCTTCGCGCCGCCGGGCCGGGCCACGGCGTCCACCAGGTCCGGCAGGGCGAGGTCCTGGTGGTCGAGGTCGCGCAGCACGGCATCGCGCGCCCGCGCCACGAGCTCGGCGAACGTCGGCTCGCCGGCGACGTCACCGCGCACCGGCACGGTGTTCAGCACGGGACCGACCACCGGGGCCAGCTCGCCGGTCGAACGCCCGGCCACCGGCGCGAGGACGGTGACATCGGTGCGCCCGGTGCTGCGCCGCAGCACGACCTGCAGCCCGGCCAGGACCACCACGAACAGGCTCGCCCGCTGCGCACCTGCGTACGCGCGCAGCCGGTCGAGCAGGCCGGGGTCGAGCCGGCGGGTGACACGCGCGGCGGCGAAGGTGCGCGCGGCCGGACGCGGCCGGTCGGCGGGCAGCTCGAGGTCCAGGTCCGCGCCGGCCAGCCGTTCCTGCCAGTAGGAGCGCAGCGCCGGGTCGGCCCTCGCCGCGGCGCTCCGCGCGGCGAGGTCGGGTGCGGGCGCCGGCGGCGGGAAGGCGTCGCCCTCGCCGCGGTACAGGGCCGCGAGCTCGCGGCCCAGCACGCCGGCCGACCAGCCGTCGAAGGCGAGGTGGTGCACGACCAGGACGAGCTCGTCGCCGTTCAGGAACGCGTGCGCGACGGGGCCGTTGCGGACGTCGATCCCGCCACGGTCCGGTTCGCCCGGGGTGAGCGGCACCGTCGCCGCCGGTTCGATGACCATGCTCGGCTCGGTGCCGTCGTCGGGGAAGCGCGCCCGCAGCAGCGGGTGCCGGCGCGCCAGCTCCGCGAGCGCATCACGCAGCGCGGCGACGTCGACCGGTTCGGCGACGCGGTACCGGATGCCCAGCACGTACACGGGCAGGTCGGCACAGAGCTGCTCGGCGATCCAGTAGTCGCGCTGCATCGGGCTCAGCGGGTGCGGGACCCCTTCGGCGAGCCCGGTGACCGCGGGCTCGGCCGCCCCGGGCGCGCCGGTGATCAGGCCGGCGAGCGCGGCGACGGTCGGGTCCGCGTACCACCGCGTCAGCGTCAGCTCCGCGCCGTGCCGCAGGCGCAGGGCGGCGATGAGGCGCACCGCGTCCAGCGAGTCGCCGCCGAGCGTGAGGAAGTCGTCGGTCGCACGCGTGACGGCGACGCCGAGGACCTCCCCGACCAGCGCGGCCGCCGCCCGCTCGGCATCGCCGAGTTCGGCGTCCGGGGCCTGCTCGGGCAGCGCCTCCGCGGCGAGTGCGACCTTGTCGATCTTGCCCTGCGGCGTGAGCGGCAACCGCGCGTGCCGGATCAGGACGCCGGGGACGAGGGCGGCGGGCAGGACGTCGGCGAGCGCGTTGCGCACCGCCGCGAGGTCGGTCGTGGCGGCGGTGACCACGTGTCCGACCAACCGGGCGCGACCGGTCCGGTCGTCGACCAGCACCACGGCGTCGGCGACGTCGGCGGTCCGCCGCAGCGCCGCCTCGACCTCCCCCGGCTCCACCCGGTGCCCGCTGATCTTCACCTGGTCGTCGAGCCTGCCGAGGAACTCCAGCTGCCCGTCCGACCAGCGGACCCGGTCACCCGTGCGGTACTCCCGGCCCCCGCCGGGCGCCGGGACGAAGCGCTCGGCGGTCAGCTCGGGACGGTTCAGGTAGCCCTGCGCCACGCCGGTGCCGCCGATCAGCAGCTCACCGTCGTCGGAGATCCGGCAGGTCACCCCCGGCAACGGGGCGCCGATCGGCACCACGTCCCCGGACCACTCGCTCACGTCGCCGGCCGTGGCCCCCACCGTGGTCTCGGTCGGGCCGTAGGTGTTGAACAGCCGCACCGCGGTGGCGTCCACCGCGCGCTGCCACCGGCGCACCGCATCGGGCCGGGCCGTCTCCCCGCCGATGATCACGCACCGCACGCCGGCCGGCAGGGCGGCCTCGCCCCGGTCCAGCGCCGTGACGAGCTCGTGCCAGTACGCGGTGGGCAGGTCCAGCACGGTGATCCCGAGCGCGCCGCAGCGGTCGAGGAACAGGTCCGGCCGGCTGATCATGTCGTCGTCGCGCAGCACCACGGTGGCGCCGCGGATCAGCGGAGGGAAGATCTCCTCGACACTGACGTCGAAGCTCAGCGACGCGAACTGCAGCACGCGGTCGCCCTCGGCGAAGGCGAACCGGTCGGCGAAGGTCCGGGCGAAGTCGCGCAGCTGCCGGCGGCCGACCAGGACGCCCTTGGTTCGACCGGTCGAACCCGAGGTGAAGATGACGTAGGCGGGGTCGGGCTGCGGCACGCTCCCCCCGACCGGGACCACACCCTCGGGTGTGACCAGCGCCCGCGGTCGCGTCTCCTCGACCATCAGGTCCAGGCGGGCCTGCGGGTAGACCGGGTCCAGGGGCACGTACCCCGCTCTGGACCGCAGCACCGCGAGGACGGCCACGACCGCGTCGCGCCCGCGCGGCAGCCGCACGCCCACCAGGTCCCCCGGACGCACCCCGGCCCCGGCCAACCGGTCCGCCGCCTCGGCGACGAGGCCGGCGAGGCGCTCGTAGGTCAGCTCACCCGCCCCGTCGACCAGCGCCACCGCACGCGGCGTCCGGGCGGCCTGCGCCGCCACCGACGACCAGACATCACCGTCCAGTGCCGGCGGCGCGTCGATGGTCCGGGTCACCGGATCTCCTCGGCGGTCATCTCCTCGGCGGTTCTCACATCGACCAGTGCGTGGGTGTCCGGTCCCAACGGTGGGCGCGCAGCGCGTCCAGCAGGTCCGGTCCCAGCTCCGATCCGGCCACCCGCAGGTTCGACCGCACGTGCTCGGGACGGCGCATCCCCGGGATCACCGCGGAGACCGCGGGGTGGTGCAAGGCGAAGCGCAGCGCCAGCTCCGGCAGCGTCGTGCCCGGGGGCACCAGCTCGCGCAGCTCCTCGACGCGCTCGACGGTGGGGGGCAGGTTCTCCGGCCCGAAGTAGACCGCCCGCCAGTCCTCGGGCGGGAAGGTGGTGTCGGCCGTCAACGTCCCGGTCAACGATCCCTCGTCGAAGGGGACCCTGGCGATGATCGCGATGTCCTCGTCGAGCGCGCGGGGGAACAGCTCGTCCTCGGGCGCCTGGTCGAAGACGTTGTAGATGACCTGGACCGCGTCGACCAGCCCGGTGTCGAGCGCGGCGAAGCAGTTCGTCGGCTCCCAGCGGTTGACGCTCATGCCGAACCCGTCGATCAGGCCCTCGTCCTTGAGCCGGGTGACGACCCGCTGCCAGCCGGGTTCAGCGGCCCAGCGGTCCTCCCAGACGTGGAACTGCAGCAGATCGATCTTGTCGACGCCGAGGTTGTCCAGGCTGCGCCGGGTGAACTCGAGGACGTGGTCGACGGGGAAGACGTCCTCGAGCGTGTCGTGCGGGCGGGGCGGCCACTCGCGGTTGCGCGGCGGGACCTTGGTGGCCAGCCGCATCTCGGCACCCGCGTGGCGGCGGCGCAGCTCACCCAGGAGGCTCTCGGACTTGCCGCGCCCGTAGACCCATGCCGTGTCGAAGAAGGTGCACCCCAGCTCCACGGCGAGGTCGAGAGCGGTGGGAGCGGTGTCGTAGTCCCAGCCGGTGAACCCGCCGGGCCCGCCGCCGATCCCCCACATGCCGTACCCGACCTCGCCGACCGTCCATCCCAGTCGACCCATGGCGCGTTGCCGCATCCGCGTTCGTCCATCCCTTGCTGTTCGTCGGTCTTCCCCGTCACGCACGGGGTCGGTCCCTGCCGGCCGCGACCGGCACGCGGTGGCCCGGGCGGCCGGCCGGTGCGGCGTCGAGCCCCGTGCGTCGCTCGAGCGCGGCGCTCACCGAGCGGTCGAACCGCGCCGGGTTGTCCTGCAAGAGGTTCTCGAGCACCTCGCGGACGGCCTGCTCGTCGTCGGCGCGCCCACCGCTGCGGTGCTCGATGATCGCCAGCAGCATGCCCAGCTCGGTGTCGCCGGCCGCCGCGGCGGCGCGCAGGCCTGCGACGAAGCGCACGCAGGACACCCGCGCGCCACCGGGAGCCAGCTCGTCGAACTGCACGCTCCCGGGGCGGTAGACGTGCAGCGCGCGCCCCCACACAGTGCGGTCCCGCACGGCCTCCACGACGACCCGCGCCACGGCGTCCACCGGGCTGTAGTCCGAGCGCATCGCCGCGCGGGGCACCGTCCCGAGCCGCTCGAAGGCGGTGAGCAGCAGGTGGGTCAGCGCGTCGGGGTTGGGGACGGCCACGTCCGTGGCGGGCATGACCTCGCCGAGGCGCAGCACGGTCACGGGCAGGTCACCGGCGCGCGCGGCGGCGCTCACGAGCCGCTCGGCCGCCCACTTCGACGCGCTGTACCCGCTCGACGGCGCCGCCACGGCGGACACGTCGACGTCCTCCCCCACCGCGCGGCGGCTCCTCAGCGCGTGGTCGTACAGCACGCCCAGCGTCGAGATGTGGTGCACGGGGATGCCGCCTGCCGCGCGGGCGAAGCGGAGCACCTCCGCCGTGCCGAGCACGTTCGGCTCGCGGTGCATCCGGTAGTCGTAGACGAGGTTGACCAGGGCTCCGCCGTGCAGCACGAGGTCGCAGTCGGCGGCGAGCGCGCGCCAGTCGGCGTCCGGCAGGCCGAACCCGGGCCGGGCCAGGTCACCGGCCACCACGCTCACCCGCGCCGCGTTCCCGGCCTCGTCCAGCCGTTGCGCGACGAGGGCCTCCCGCAGCCGTCGCCGGGCGTGCGCGCCGTCCCGGCCGCGCACCAGGCAGACCACGTCCAGGTCGGTGCGCTCCAACAGCTCGTGCAGCAACCGCGCACCCACGAATCCCGTCGCGCCGGTGAGCAGCACCGTGCGCACCGCCACCCGCCGGTCCTGCCAGGGCGGCCCCGCCGCCCCCGTGAGCGCGGCGAGGTCGGCGGCGATCAGGTCGGACGGCTCCCCTACCTCGTCCCGCCCGCGCCGCGCGACCAGGTCGCGCAGGCCGGCCGCCGTCGGGTGGTCCACCAGGTCCCGGACCCCGACCTCCACTCCGAACCGGTCGCTCAGCTCGACCACGGCCGCAACGGCCTGCAGCGAGTTGCCGCCCGCGTCGAAGAAGTCGTCGCCGGCGGCGAGGCCCGGGCGGCGCAGGGCGCTCCGCAGGACGGCCAGCACGGGATCGGTGTCGGTAGTTTGCGGCTCGGCCGTGGGCGGCGCGACCTGCTCCGCCAGCCGCCGACGATCGATCTTGCCGGCGTCGGTCAGCGGCATCCCGCCGACGACCACCGCGCGCTGCGGCACGCTGCCGCGCGGCAGCCGGGACCGCAGGTGGGCGAGCACCTCCTCGGCGCTCGCCGCCCCGGTGGTGGCGAGCACCAGCTCGCGCTGCCCGCCGGGGCCGACGACCAGCGCCGCCGCCTGTCGCACTCCCGGGCAGCTCAGGGCGGTGGTCTCGACCTCGCCCGGTTCGACCCGGACACCACCGATCTTGATCTGGTGGTCGATCCGGCCGGCGAAGTGGAAGCGGCCTTCGGCGTCGAGGTGCCCGAGGTCCCCGGTGCGGTACATCCGGCCGAACCACGGGTAGTGGACGAAGCGCTCGGCCGTGCGACGCGGCTCGCCGTGGTAGCCGGCGCCCACACAGGCGCCACCGATGACGATCTCGCCGGTCGCCCCGGGCGGCAGGGGCCTGCCGTCGACGTCGACGACGACCGCGGCGCAGTTGTCGATCGGCCGACCCAGCGGCACGTCGTCGCCGTCGCGGGCCGCCACCTCGTGGAAGATCATGCCGATGGCGGCCTCGGACGGCCCGTAGGCGTTGCTGACGCGCAAGCCCGGCAGCATCTCCCGCAGCCGGTGCACGTCGTCGGGGATCACCAGCTCGCCGCCGACCACGACGTGGCGCAGCGAACGCAGCCGGTCGCGCGTGGCCGGCCGCTGTTCCAGCAGGGTCAGCAGGGCGCTCAGCACCGCCGGCACGAAGTCGGTGACGGTCACCTCGTGCGCCTCGATGAGGTCGACGGTGTGCAGCAGGTCCAGGCGCTCCGACGCCGCGGGCACCACCGTGGCTCCGCCGGTGGTCAACGGCCAGAAGAGCTGCCAGAACGCCGAGTCGAACGTGTGCCGGGTGTTCTGCAGCACCACGTCGCGGCCGGACGGGGCTCCGAACCAGCGGTCCATGAACGCCAGCCGGTTCGCCAGGCCTGCGTGGGTGTTCAGCGCGCACAGGGGTGTTCCGGTGGTGCCGGAGGTGTAGACCCCGTAGAGGATCTCGTCCGGACCCGGTGCGGCGACGACGTCGGCTGCGACCGGCTCGTCCTGCTCCAGGAGTTCGACGGCCAGCGCCGCTGCCCGGTGGGCAGCGGGAACGGCCGCCGGATCGGTGCACAGCACCACCGGGGCGTCGAGCAGGTCGAGGACGTGCGCGATCCGCTGGGCGGGCCAGCGCGGGTCGATCGGCACGTATCCGACCCCGGCCGTCATGGCGGCCAGCCAGGACACCGGCAGGGCGCGGCCGTCCGCGACGAGAACGGGGACGAGAACGGGGACGAGAACGGGGACGAGAACGGGGACCAGCGCCGTCCTGTCCGGTGCCGCGTCACCGATGCGGGAAGCCAGGGCGGCCGCGTTCCCGACTAGCTGCGCGTAGGTCAGCGTCCCGTCGCCGGCATGCACCGCCACCGCGTCAGGGGTGGACGCCGCCGCGGCCCGGACCAGCTCCGGCACGCTGCGGTACGGGCCGTGGTCCACCCGGGCTCCCGCGAGTGGACCGAGTACCGCCGACCGCGTGACCTCCGACAGCGCGGCGACCTCCCGCAGGTCCAGCCCCGGATCGGCGAGCAGGGCGCCCAGCAGCTCGGCCTGCATCTCGGCAACGGCGGCCGCGGCGTGCTCCCACGGGTCTCCCGCCGGGCAGCTCAGCTCGACGCGCAACCGCCCGGGAGGATCGATCCGCGCGCGCACGGCGGGCCCGGGCCCGCCGTCGGATGCGTCCCGCGCGTGGACCACGACGCCCGTCGCGTTCTCGAGCTCCGCCGACGACACGGCCAGGTCCCGGTCCAGCCGGCGCGCCACCTCGGCCAACGCCCGGGCCGCGGCGTCCCCCGACGCGACCTCCGACCCGGTTCCGGCAAGGACGTGCCGCGTGTGGATCCCCCTGCCCCGACTCATGATTTCCGACCCAATCGGGTGAATGGAGTCAGGGTGCAGCCGCGAGGTGACGGCGGCACGAACTCGACCTGAACGATGATCACGATCTCTGTGACGTCCGTGTCGGTCACCGATGATGGGGAGCCGTGGGAGCCGGGAAATCGATCATGCAGGCACGGGCGAGCGCGGCGCGTGCCGCCGCGCGAGCGGGCGTTCGGATGCAGACGCTGGGACCGACGGCGCGCAGCGTCGCCTGCGAGCGCTTCCTGTGCGAGGTGTGGCGGACCGACCCGGACCGACCCCCGATCCCCGCGGACGTCATCACGGCGATCGCCGACGCGGGGAACTACGTGGTCGGTGCGCTCGACGAGACCGACGGGCTGCTGGCGGCCGCAATCGGCCTGTGGGGCCCACCGGGCCGCCCGGTGATGCACAGCCACATCGCGGGCGTGCACGCTGCGGCCCGCGGCCGCGACGTCGGCTTCGCCCTCAAGCTGGACCAGCGGGCCCACGCCCTGGAGAACGGCGGCGCGCAGATCACGTGGACCTTTGACCCGCTCGTCGCCCGCAACGCGCACTTCAACCTCCGCAAGCTCGCAGGCACGGCGGACGAGTACCTGGTCGACCACTACGGCCGGCTGTCCGACGGGGTGAACGGCACCGACGACTCGGACCGGCTCCTGCTGCGCTGGGACCTGCTCGCAGCGCCGGTCAGGGCCGCGTGCGACGAGGGCGTACGACGCGTTCCCGCCGTGCCGACGCCGCGGGCGCGGCTGATCGCCGACGGCGACCGCCCGGTGCCCTGCCCGGCAGACGACGAGACGGTCCTCGTCGCCGTCCCCGCAGACATCGAGGATCTCCGCAGGCGCGATCCCGCGGCCGCTCGGGACTGGCGCCTGGCCGTCCGCGACGCCCTCGGCGGGCTTCTCGCCGACGGTGCGCGGCTGGTCGATTTCGACCGGTCGGCGGGCGGCTACGTCCTGACCCGCGGGGAGCGGTGATGCGGATCGAACGCATCACCCTGCGCCGCATCTCCCTGCCGCTGGTCACCCCGTTCCGCACCTCGCTGGGCACCGAGCACGAACGGCCGGCGCTCCTGGTCCAGGTGACCACGGCCGACGCCGAGGGATGGGGCGAGTGCGTCGCCGGCGCCGACGCCAGCTATTCCTCGGAGTACCTCGAGGGCGCCGAGGACGTCATGCGGCGCCACCTCGTACCCCCGCTGCTGGCCGCCGATCCCGTCACCGCGCACGCCGTGGCGCCGCTGCTCGCCGGGGTCAGGGGGCACCGGATGGCGAAGGCCGCACTGGAGATGGCGGTACTGGACGCCGAGCTGCGTACCCGTGGCACGTCCTTCGCCGCCGGCCTGGGCGCTCTCGCCGACCGCGTCCCGAGCGGCGTGTCGGTGGGCATCATGGACTCGGTGCCGGAGCTGGTCGACGCGGTGGCGGACTACCTGGCGCAGGGCTACCTGCGGATCAAGCTCAAGATCGAACCTGGCTGGGACGTCGAGCCGGTGCGCGCGGTCCGCGAGCGCTTCGGGGAAGAACTGCTCCTGCAGGTCGACGCGAACACCGCCTACACCCTCGCCGACGCCCGCCGCCTCGCCCGCCTCGACGCCTTCGACCTCCTGCTGCTCGAGCAACCGCTCGACGAGGACGACCTGCGCGGGCACGCCGCGCTCGCCCGACGCATCCGCACCCCGATCTGCCTCGACGAGTCCGTGGTGTCGGCCCGCTCCGCCGCCGACGCCATCGCGCTGGGCGCCTGCCAGATCGTCAACATCAAACCCGGCCGCGTCGGCGGCTACCTCGAAGCCCGCCGCATCCACGACGTCTGCGCCGCCTCCGGCATCCCGGTCTGGTGCGGCGGGATGCTGGAGACCGGGCTGGGCAGGGCCGGCAACGTCGCCCTGGCCGCGCTGCCGAACTTCACCCTCCCCGGGGACGTCTCGGCCTCCGACCGGTTCTACGCCACCGACATCACCGAGCCCTTCGTCCTGCAGGACGGCCACCTGGCCGTCCCCACCGGTCCCGGCCTCGGCGTCGAGCCCCTGCCCGGAGTGCTGGCCGGGGTCACCACGTCGGTGCACGAGGTGAGCCGGCGGGATCACGACGCGTGATCGTCGACCGGGTGCACCGACGGCCATATATCTGGCCGTTCGTGCACTGCCCGATGATCAAGCCGGGGTCCGACGGGCGTGATCGGCGATCTGGTGCGGGGGCGGCCAGGTGAGCCTGTTGCCGAATCGGTCACGGCCCGCACCGCGGACGCTGCGTCGATCACGGCCCACGGTGGTCGGTCGATCGCCGATCACGACCATCCGCCCGTGATCGACGCTGCCGGTCGGGACGCGGTGCGCGGTGATCGGTCTGATCAGTACCTGAGGGCGGGCGCGGCGACAGTGGCGTACTTGTCGGAGCGACCACGGCCAGGTGATCAGTCCGATCAGTACCTGGGTGCGGGCGCGGCGACGGCGGCGTACTTGTCGGAGCGATCACGGCCAGGTGATCGGTCCGACCAGTACCTGCGTGCGGTGCGGCGACAGTGGCGTACTTGTCGGGGTGATCGGGGCCGGGTGATCGGTCTGAGAAGTGCGTGGGTGCGGGTGTTGCGATGGTGGTGTACTTGTCGGGGGGATCACGGCTGGGTGATAGTTCCGAGCAGTGCGTGGGTGCTGTCGCGGCGACGTCAGGTGCTTCTCGCAGCGATCACCACCGGGCATCCGAGGCCCGAGTCGGCCACACGCTGGATCTGTCGACCTCGCACCATTTCCGCTGATCACGGCCACCTCGGGGTTCGGAACGCGACCGTTGCATGATCAATGAGACGTGAGCGGGGTCTGCTGGAGATCCAACCCCGCTGACGTCTCGCTCGTGGCGCATCCCGCGGACGCGGCCGCCCAGGTTCCGTGCCCGTTGCACGACCACCTAGACGTGAGAGGGGTTCGGGAAAGATCCAACCCCGCTCACGTCTACGTCGTCGTGGAATCTCCTGTGGGCGGGCCGTTCCCGGCTCGCGACCACTGCCTCACACCCCGCCCCTGGTCTTCGGCGTAGT
>NZ_NKYF01000031.1 GCF_002262885.1 Pseudonocardia sp. MH-G8
CTAACAAAACCCGTGACACAATCACAGGTTAAAACAAACTGGCACAAAACCAATTCATGATAAAGCTCGACACACTGTTGAGTTCTCAAGAGACACCCGCACACCATGACGATCCTCGCGGACCGGGCCGGGGCAACTTTCCTAGCGTACATGGTCCTGGTCGCGGAGTCAAGCTCCGCCAGGCCCACTCCCTCAGGCTAGCACTGTGCAGTGCGGGCCTTCCGGGGCGGTCACCGTGCTGGAGGCTGACTCTGGGCCGAAGATCCCGTCCCGGTCTGTCTTGCTGCCTCCGTGGCGACGAGGAGAAAGTTACACACCCCCGTCGGAGGAGGTCAAACCGGGGGGTCACTTGCCACCGTTCGGCCAGGTCAGGGCCAGTTTCAGGGCTGAGAGCCGCACATGCGCCCGTCCCTCCCCGAGCTCCGCCGACGAACCTGGGGAGAGGCCGACCGCCCAGTGCCGGCGACGGCGACGGCGACGAGTACGCGAGCGTGACGGCCGACCTGCCACCAGATCAGCGAGATCGGTACATGAGCCGCCCCCTGAGGCTGTTGCCAGATCGGTCAGACCCGCGCCGCGGACGCTGCGTCGATCACGGGCACATGGTGGCCAGTCGATCTTCGGCGACGACCATCCGCCCGTGATCGACGCTGCCGGTCGGGACGCGGCGCACGGTGATCGAACTGATCAGTACCTGGGTGCGGACGCTGCGACAGTGCCGTACTTCTCGGGTTGATCACCGCCTGGTGATCAACCCGAGCAGCGCGTGGGTGCTGTCGCGGCGACGTCAGGTACCTTTCGCAACGATCACCAACCGGCGGCCGCCCGGTCCGATCCGGCAACACCGGCTCCCCTTGCAGCCCATGTCCGTCTCCCGGCGATCACCCGGTTCATGCCGGCCGCTCCCGGCGGAGACTGCGGCCTGCTCGGCGGCGGTCCCGGTTGGCCGACACGGGATGCAGGAGCTGCCCAGGTGCACCGGGAGGCACGCGGCCATGATCTCTTCGAGCACTACGTGGTGGTCGTGCTCGCCGCGCTGAGGTACGACTCGCGAGCGCTGATCGTTGCGATCCGCACGGGAGGGTTGTCGGCGAGGCCACCAGGTGCGGCTCGTGGCGATCACGCGCCGGCCGCAGCCTCGCAGGGACGTCGCGCGTCAGTTCGCCCGCACACCTGCGAGGTTGCGCTTGCCACGGCGCACCACGGCCCAGCGGCCCGCGAGGAGGTCGTCCTCACCGAGCGCCCAGCCCTCGTCCGCGACCTTCGCGTTGTTCACGTACGCACCGCCTTCGCCGACCGTGCGCCGGGCCGCCCCGCGGCTCTCCACCAGGCCGGTGGCGAGCAGGAGGTCGACGATCGTGGGCCGCTCCCCGAGCTGGACGTCGGCGTGCGGGACCTCGGCAAGTGCCGCGTCGAGCGTGCCGGCGTCCAGCTCGCGCAGCTCCCCGCGGCCGAACAACGCCGCACTCGCGGCGACCACCTGCTGCGTGTGCCGTTCGCCGTGCACCAGGGTGGTGAGCTCCTCGGCCAGCCGGCGTTGTGCCGCGCGGGCCTGCGGCCGTTCGGCGACGGCCCGCGCCAGCTCGTCGATCTCCTCGCGGGGCAGGAACGTGAACAGCCGCAGGTACCGGACGACGTCGGCGTCGGCCACGTTGACGAAGTACTGGTACCACGCGTACGGCGAGGTCATGTCGGGGTCGAGCCACACGCTGCCGCCGCCGGTCGACTTCCCGATCTTGCGACCCTCGTTGTCGGTGACCAGCGGGGTGGTCAGCGCGTGCACCGCCTTGCCCTCGACCTTGCGGATCAGGTCCACGCCACCGACGATGTTGCCCCACTGGTCGGACCCGCCCAGCTGCAGCCGGCAGCCGTGCTCGCGGTACAGGTGCAGGTAGTCCTGGCTCTGCAGCAGCAGGTAGCTGAACTCGGTGTAGGACATGCCCTCGCCGTCGAGCCGGCGCTTGACCGTCTCGCGGTTGAGCATGACGTTGATCGAGAAGTGCTTGCCGACGTCGCGCAGGAACTCGAGGGTGGTCTGCCCCCCGGTCCAGTCCAGGTTGTTGACGACGAGCCCACCGGTGGGCGAGTCGTCGAAGTCGACGAACCGCTCCAGCTGACCTCGGATGCGCGAGGCCCAGTCGCGCACCGTCTCGGTGCTGTTCAGCGACCGCTCCCCCGCCTCACGGGGGTCACCGATCATCCCGGTGGCTCCACCGGCCAGGACGATCGGGCGCACACCGGCCTGCTGGAACCGTCGCAATGTGATCAACTGCATCAGGTTGCCGGCGTGCAGGCTCGGCGCTGTCGGGTCGAAGCCCGCATACATCGAGAGGACGCCCTCGCCGAGTTCGCGCCGCAGCGCGTCGAGGTCGGTGCTCTGCGCGATCAGGCCGCGCCACTCCAGCTCGTCGAGGATGTCGGTTCCCACACCGAGGATCCTCCCCCACGACGGCCAGCCGTTTTCAGGCGCCCGGTTCAGGCTCCCAGCGCCCCCGCGAACTGGGCGGGCAACTCGTCGAGCAGCGCGGGCAGGCTCAGCACGCTGCTGAACGACAGCGCGACGCCCTGCTCCTGCGAGAGGTTGACCACGCGACCCTCCTGACCCACGCGCAGGGCCGGGTAGCCGGGCTGGGCCTCGAGCGACGCGTTGTCGTTGCCCGGGATCTCCAGCCAGCCGACCACGTCGTTCTCGTCGAGCAGCCCGAGCCGCTCGCTGCTGATGTCGGCGTAGAAGTTGTCGCCGGCGAGCTGGTCGAACGTCTCGGGCACCGTGAAGCCCAGCGACGTCAGGAAGCGGCCCCGGTTGTCCTCCGACGTCCAGACGAAGAATCCGGCGTTGGTGGAGCTCGCCGCGGCGATGGCGGCAGTGCGGCCCGCAAACTGCGGGTACTGCGCGCTCACCGCGGCGAACCGCCCCTCGAGGTCGGCCACCAGCCGGTCGGCCTCGCCCGAGCGGCCCAGGGCGGTGCCGACCATGCGCGTCGTGTCCTGCCACGCGGTCTGGTACGGGTCGGCCCCGGGCGGCTGGCTGATCGTCGGCGCGATGCGGGAGAACAGGTCGTACTCCTCACGGGACAGGCCCGCCGACACCGCGACGATCAGGTCCGGCTGCAGCGCCGCGACGGCCTCGGGGCTGATCGATTCGCCTGCCAGCACCTGGGGCTGCTGACCCTGCAGCCGGTCGCTCGCCCAGGGCCACGTGGCCGACGGCCGGTTGCCGGTGAACTCGCGGATGGCGACCGGCACGACGCCGAGGGCCAGGATCGCGTCCTGGTCGGTGTAGCCCAGCGACACCACGCGTTGCGGCGCTCGCGGCACCTCCGTGGAACCGTAGGAGTGCTCGACGGTGACCGGGAACGCTCCGCCGCCCTCGGCGGGCGGGGCCGCCCCCTCCGTCGAGCCTCCTCCCCCGCACGCCGTGAGCAGGACTGCGGCGGTGAGGAGGGCCGCGACGGCCCGCACGCGTGCGATCACGGACGAAGGCTAGGCTTCCCTACTTCGCCCGTCCAGAGCGGGTGCCCGGCGCGCCACGACCGGGCCGGTACGGGCTCACCGCCGCCGACCCGTCGACCCAGAACCGCCAGGACAGCTCGTGCGCGGCCGCCACCCCGACCCGCGGACCTGTGCGCACGAGCGCCGGGGCCACCGGCGGCGCGTCGAGCACCCGCACCGGGGACGCGGGATCGGTGACGTCCACCCCGTTGTGCTCACGGCCCAGGCCGAGCAGCGACGCGAGCCGGGCCGGGCCGCGGGCGAGATCGTCGTCACGGCGGGCGGTCGGGCGCCGGACCCGGGCCACCCCGAGGTCGGACACCACCTCGCCGGCCCGCAGCAGCACGGCTCCCGCCTCGCCGTCGTCCAGCGCGGTGACGTTCGCGCAGAAGTGCATGCCGTAGACGAAGTAGACGTACAGGTGCCCGGCCGGGCCGAACATCACCGCGTTGCGCGGGGTGCGCCCGCGGTAGCTGTGCGAGGCCGGGTCGTCCCGGCCCCGGTAGGCCTCCACCTCCACGAGGCGGACGGCCACCGGGCCCTCGGGCACGTCCGCGACGACCGTGCAGCCGAGCAGCCGCACGGCCGCTTCGGTGACGTCGACGGCCAACTCCTCCCGCGGGAGGAGATCCGTCACTGCTGCTGCGCCGATGCGCGCTCCGCGTTCGCTTCGCGCTGGACCGGCGAGCGCTGGGCCAGCGCCAGCCGCACGCAGACCGCCACGCCCTCCATCGCCTTGCGCACCTCGGGCAGCGGCGGGAACGTCGGCGCGAGCCGGATCGTGCGGTCCTGCGGGTCCTCGCCGTAGGGGTGGGTGGCCCCGGCCGGGGTGAGCGCCAGGCCCGCCTCCTTCGCGAGCCGGACGATCTCGGTGGCGGTGCCGTCCGGCACGGTCAGGGTGACGAAGTACCCGCCCTTCGGCGCCGACCACTCGACCCCGGGGGTGTCGGCGAACTCGCGCGTGAGGATCTCGTCGACGGCCGCGAACTTCGGCGCGATGATCTCGCGGTGCTTGCGCATGTGCGCACGCAGGCCGTCGGCGTCGCGCAGGAACCGCACGTGACGCAGGTGGTTGGTCTTGTCCGGGCCGATGGTGCGCTTGCCGGTGAGGGCCAGCCACCAGTTGACGTTCGCCGTGGACGAGCCGAGGAACGCCACACCCGCGCCGGCGAGTGTGATCTTCGACGTCGAGCCGAACACGAACGCGCGGTCCGGGTGCCCGGCCTCCGCGCACAGCGCGAGCACGTCGGCGATCTCCACCTCGTCCTCGGTGAGGTGGTGCACCGCGTAGGCGTTGTCCCACATGATCCGAAACTCCGGTGCGGCGGCCGGGGTGGCCGCGAGCCGGCGCACGGTCTCGTCGGAGTAGACCGCGCCGTCGGGGTTGGAGTACTTCGGCACGCACCAGATGCCCTTGACGGCGGGGTCGAGCACCAGCTCGTCGACGACGTCCATGTCGGGGCCGTCCGGCGTCATCGGCACCGGCACCAGCTCGATCCCGAGCCGCTCGCACACCCCGAAGTGGCGGTCGTAGCCGGGCACCGGGGCGAGGAAGACCACGCGCTCCTCGTCGGCCCAGCGCTTCTCGGTACCGGGCAGCGGGGACAGCAGGGCGTGCACGAGCGTGTCGTGCATCAGCTCGAGGCTCGAGTTGCCGAACGCGATCAGCTGCGCGGCCGGCACCTGCAGGAACGGCGCCACGAGCTCGCGCAGCTCGGCGAGCCCCGCCAGGCCCTGGTAGTTGCGCGTGTCCGTGCCGTCCGCGGCGCGGAAGTCCTCGGACCCGGGCAGGCCGAGCATCGCGTTGGCGAGGTCGAGCTGCTGCGCCGACGGCTTGCCCCGGGTGAGGTCGAGCCGCATGCCCTGGCCCTTGAGCTCCTCGTAGGCAGCGCGGGCATCGTCCAGCACCGGCGTGGTCATCTCGCTCCTCCTGTTGCGTTCAGTGCCTCCCGGGCGGCGGTGACAACCGCACGCAGCTCGTCGAGCTGCTCGGCGACCCGCTCACCCGCGGTGCCGCCCCGCGCGTTCCGGGACGCGATGGAGCCTGCCACGGTGAGCACCTCGCGCACGTCCGGGGTCAGGGCGGGGTGGACGGTGGCCAGCTCGGCGTCGGTCAGGTCGGCCAGTCCGACGCCCTTGGCCTCGGCCGCCCGGACGCAGCCGCCCGCGGCCTCGTGCGCCACCCGGAACGGCACGCCCTGGCGCACCAGCCACTCGGCGACGTCGGTGGCCAGCGTGAAACCGGCCGGCGCGAGCTCGGCGAGCCGGTCGGTGTGGAAGGTGAGCGTGGCCACCATCCCGGCGACGGCGGGCAGCAACAGCTCCAGCTGCTCGACGGAGTCGAACAGCGGTTCCTTGTCCTCCTGCAGGTCGCGGTTGTACGCGAGCGGGAGGCCCTTCAACGTGGCGAGCAGACCCGTCAGGTTGCCGATCAGCCGGCCCGCCTTGCCGCGCGCCAGCTCCGCGACGTCCGGGTTCTTCTTCTGCGGCATGATCGAGCTGCCGGTGGAGTACGCGTCGTCGAGGGTGACGTAGGAGAACTCCGCCGTCGCCCAGACGATCACCTCCTCGGCGATCCGGGACAGGTCCACCGCGACCATCGCCAGCACGAACGCGGCCTCGGCGGCGAAGTCGCGCGACGCCGTGCCGTCGATCGAGTTGGCCGACGACGAGTCGAACCCCAGCTCGGCCGCGACGGCCTCGGGGTCGAGCCCGAGCGACGAGCCTGCGAGCGCCCCCGAGCCGTACGGCGAGACCGCGGCGCGCCGGTCCCAGTCGCGCAACCGGTCGACGTCGCGGACGAGCGCGTGCGCGTGCGCGGCGAGGTGGTGCGACAGCAGGACGGGCTGCGCGTGCTGGAGGTGGGTGCGACCGGGCATGGGCACGTCCGGGTGCGCACCCGCCTGCGCGACGAGGGCGTCGACGACGTCCAGCACGCCCGCGCCGACCCGGCGGGCCGCATCGCGCAGCCACATCCGGAACAGCGTGGCGACCTGGTCGTTGCGCGAGCGCCCGGCGCGCAGCTTGCCGCCCAGCTCCGGGCCGGCCCGCTCGATGAGGCCGCGCTCCAGGGCGGAGTGCACGTCCTCGTCGTGCTCCGCCGGTGCGAACGCGCCGGACGAGACGTCGGCGGCGAGCTTCGCCAGCGCGTCGAGCATCCCGGTGAGCTCGTCGTCGGTGAGCAGTCCCGCGCCGGCGAGCACGCGGGCGTGCGCCATCGAGGCCCGCAGGTCGTACGGGGCGAGGCGCCAGTCGAACTGCGTGGACTTCGACAGCGCCGCCAGCGCGTCGGCCGGGCCGGAGGCGAACCGGCCACCCCACAGCTGGGATCCGGACATCAGTCGGTACCCGCTTCCAGCGCGGCGTCGTCGAGGGACTTCTCCGAGTCGCGCTCACCGGACTCGTCGGCCGCGATCCGGTCGAAGCCGCCCGCGGGCAGTTCGCCGAAGAGCGTGCCGTGCTCGACGAGCACCGTGCCCTGCTCGTGCGGCTGCCCGGCGTAGGTCTCGAGCTTCGCGCGGGAGTCGGCGATGTCGAGGTTGCGCATCGTGAGCTGGCCGATCCGGTCCATGGGCCCGAACGCGGCGTTCTCGACGCGCTCCATCGACAGCCGGTCCGGGTGGTAGGAGAAGCCGGACCCGTCGGTGTCGAGGATCGTGTAGTCGTCACCGCGGCGCAGGCGCAGCGTCACGGTGCCGGTCACGAGCGAGGCGATCCAGCGCTGGATCGACTCGCGCACCATCAGCGCCTGCGGGTCGAGCCAGCGCCCCTCGTAGAGCAGCCGGCCGAGCTTGCGACCCTCGTTGTGGTAGTTGGCCACGGTGTCCTCGTTGTGGATCGCGTTGAGCAGCCGCTCGTAGGCGGCGAAGAGCAACGCCATCCCGGGTGCCTCGTAGATGCCGCGCGACTTGGCCTCGATGATCCGGTTCTCGATCTGGTCGGACATGCCCAGCCCGTGGCGTCCGCCGATGGCGTTGGCCTCCCACACGAGGGCGACCTGGTCGGCGAACCGCCTGCCGTTGATCGCCACCGGGTACCCGGCCTCGAAGGTGACCGCGACGTCCTCGGTCTCGATCTCGACCGACGGATCCCAGAACTTCACACCCATGATCGGCTCGATGGTCTCGAGGGAGACGTCGAGGTGTTCCAGCGTCTTGGCCTCGTGGGTGGCGCCCCAGATGTTGGCGTCGGTGGAGTACGCCTTCTCGGCGGAGTCCCGGTAGGGCAGCCCGTGGGCGGTGAGCCACCTGCTCATCTCGTCGCGCCCGCCCAGCTCCTGGACGAAGTCGGCGTCGAGCCACGGCTTGTAGATGCGCAGCTCGGGGTTGGCCAGCAGGCCGTAGCGGTAGAACCGCTCGATGTCGTTGCCCTTGAAGGTCGAGCCGTCGCCCCAGATGTTCACGTCGTCGGCCTGCATCGAGCGCACCAGCAGCGTGCCGGTGACGGCGCGGCCCAGCGGTGTGGTGTTGAAGTACGTCCGGCCCCCGGACCGGATGTGGAAGGCGCCGCACGCCAGCGCCGCGAGGCCCTCCTGCACCAGCTGCGGCCTGATGTCGACCACACGGGCGATCTCGGCGCCGTACTGCTTCGCGCGTGCGGGCACCCCGGAGGTGTCCAGCTCGTCGTACTGGCCCAGGTCAGCGGTGTACGTGCAGGGGATCCCGCCCTTGTCGCGCATCCAGGCGACCGCCACCGAGGTGTCGAGGCCGCCGGAGAAGGCGATGCCGATGCGCTCACCCTTGGGGAGGGAGGTCAGGACCTTGCTCACGAGGGGGTTGCTCCTTCAGTCTCGAGCCCGGCCGGGCGGGTCGGTCGCGCAGGCGCGCGACGGGTTCACAGTTCGCGTAGGCGGTTGACGAGCCCGGCGCCGGTGAGCGGCTCGCGGGCGACCACCATCAGGGTGTCGTCGCCGGCGATGGTGCCGACGACGTCGTGCAGGGCGGCGCGGTCCAGCGCGCTCGCCAGGTAGTGCGCTGCGCCGGGCGGCGTGCGCAGCACCGCCAGGTTCCCACTCGCGTCCGCGGACACCAGCAGGTCCCCCAGCAACCGGGCGAGCCGGGCGGTGCCACCCTCGACGCCGCGCACCGGGCTGCCGTCGTCCGGGATCACGTACGCACCGCGGGCCTTGAGCGCGCCCAGCTCGTCGAGGTCGCGCGACAGGGTGGCCTGCGTGGTGCCGATCCCCTCGGCCTCCAGCAGCCCGAGCAGTTCGGTCTGGCTGTGCACGGCCCGGTCCCGGATCAGCTCGCTGATCCGGGCCTGCCGGGCCGCGCGGGTCATCGGCTGCGCAGCAACCACGCGAGCAACGCCTTCTGCGCGTGCAGCCGGTTCTCCGCCTCGTCCCAGACGGCGCTGGCCGGGCCGTCGAGGACCTCGTCGGTGATCTCGTCACCGCGGTGGGCGGGCAGGCAGTGCAGCACGATCGCACCCTCGGCCGCGCGCTCGAGCAGACCCGAGTTGATCTGCAGCGGGCGGAACGGCGCCGTGCGGTCGAGCCCGTCGGCCTCCTGGCCCATCGACACCCAGGTGTCGGTGACGAGGACGTCCGCGCCCTCGGCCGCGGCGCGCGGGTCGGCGACCAGCTCCACGCCGCCGCTCGTGTCCGATGCCCGGTTCTTCGCGTCCCGCAGCACCCCGGCGTCGGGTTGGAACCCCTCCGGCGCGCAGACCCGGACGTGCATCCCGGCCGTGGCGCCACCGAGCAGCAGCGAGTGCGCCATGTTGTTGGCGCCGTCCCCGAGGTAGGTCAGCGTGAGCCCGGCGAGGCGCCCGAAGCGCTCGCGGACGGTCTGCAGGTCGGCGAGCACCTGGCAGGGGTGGAACTGGTCGGTGAGCGCGTTGACGACGGGCACGGTGGCCGCGGCGGCCATCTCCTCGATCCGCGACTGGCCGCCGGTGCGCCAGACGATCGCGTCGACGTAGCGGGAGAGCATCCGCGCGGTGTCACCGATCGTCTCGCCCCGGCCCATCTGGCTCGACCGCGCGTCGACGATCAGCGGGTGCCCGCCCAGCTGCGCGATCCCGGCCTCGAACGACAGCCGGGTGCGGGTGGAGGGCTTGTCGAACAGCACGGCGACCGGGCGCGGGCCCTCCAAGGAGCGGTGGGCGTACCGGTCGGCCTTCATCGCGTCGGCGAGGTCGAGCACCTCGGCCTGCTCGGCGGGGGTGAGGTCGTCGTCGCGGAGGAGGTGCCTAGCCATCTGCTGCATCGCCGTTCGCATCGTCCAGGAATCTCGGGAAGGCCGCGAGGAACTCGGCGGCCTGGGCGTCGGTGAGCACGAGCGGCGGGACCAGCCGGGCGCGGTCGGGCACGGCGTTGTTCACGAGGAACCCGCCGGCCCGCGCGGCGGCGGCCACGGCCGTCGACACCGGCTTGCGCAGCCCGATGCCGATGAGCAGGCCGGCGCCGCTGACGCCCGTGACGAGCGGGTGGCCCATCGCCTCGACCGCCGTGGTGATCTCCTTGCCGACCTGCGTGACGTGCTCGAGCAGGCCGTCCTCGGCGATCGTGCGCAGCACGGCCAGCGCGGCGGCCGCGCACACCGGGTTGCCACCGAACGTGGTGCCGTGCTGGCCGGGCTCGAGCAGGCCGCCGGCCGCGCCGAGGCCGATGCAGGCCCCGATCGGCAGGCCGCCCGCGAGGCCCTTGGCCAGCGTGACGACATCGGGCACGACGCCGGCCTGCTGGAACGCGAACCACGAGCCGGTGCGCCCGACGCCGGTCTGCACCTCGTCGAGCACGAGCAGGGCGCCGCGCTCGGCCGTGATCCGCCGGGCCGCGGCCAGGTAACCCTCCGGCGGGTTCACCGCGCCGGCCTCGCCGAGGATCGGCTCCAGGAACACCGCAGCCGTGTCGGCGTCGACGGCCGCCTCCAGCGCGGCGACGTCGCCGTACGGGACGTGCTCGACGCCCGGGGTCATCGGGTAGAAGGGGGTGCGCTTGGGCTCCTGCCCGGTGAGCGCGAGCGCGCCCATCGTGCGGCCGTGGAAGGCGTTCTCGGCGGCGATGATCTTCGACCGGCCGGTGCGGCGGGCCATCTTGAACGCGGCCTCGTTGGCCTCGGCGCCGGAGTTGCAGAACAGCACGCGCCCCGGCTCGTCGATCAGCTCGAGCAGCTTCTCGGCCAGGGCCAGCGGCGGCTCGGTGATGTAGAGGTTGGACGTGTGGCCGAGCGTGGCGATCTGGTGCGTCACCGCCTCGACCACGGCCGGGTGCGCGTGGCCGAGGGAGTTGACCGCGATGCCGCCGACCAGGTCGAGGTAGCGGTTGCCCTCGGCGTCCCAGACCTCGGCGCCGCTGCCGCGCACGAGCGTGAGCGGCGGCGTGCCGTAGTTGTCCATCAGCGCGGCCTGCCACCGTTGCGCCATCCCGGTCATGACGGGACCACCATCGTTCCCACTCCCTCACTGGTGAACACCTCGAGCAGCACCGAGTGCGGCACCCGCCCGTCGATCACGTGGGCCTGCGGCACGCCGCCGCGCACGGCGCGCAGGCAGGCCTCCATCTTCGGCGCCATCCCGCTGGCCAGGCCGGGCAGCATCGGCTCCAACTCCTCGGCGGTGAGCGCACTGATCACCGACTCCGGGTCGGGGTAGTCCGCGAACAGCCCGGCCACGTCGGTGAGCACCACGAGTTTCGCGGCGCCGAGGCTGGCCGCCAGCGCGGCGGCGGCGCTGTCCGCGTTGATGTTGTAGACGGTGCCGTCGACGTCCGGCGCGACGCCCGCGACCACCGGGATCCGGCCGGCCTTCACGATGTCGAGCACGGCGTCGGGGTTGACGTGCACCACGTCGCCGACCAGGCCGATGTCCACGGCCTCCCCGTCGACGAGCGCGGTGCGCTTCTCGGCGGTGAACAGCTGCGCGTCCTCGCCCGAGAGGCCCACGGCGTACGGACCGTGCTGGTTGATCAGCCCGACCAGCTCCCGGCCGACCTGCCCGACGAGCACCATCCGCACGACGTCGATCGTCTCGGGCGTGGTGACGCGCAGGCCGCCGCGGAACTCGCCGGGCAGCCCGAGCCGCTCGAGCATCGCCGAGATCTGCGGCCCGCCGCCGTGCACCACCACGGGGTGGATGCCGGCGAGGCGCAGGAACACCATGTCCTGGGCGAAGGCCTGCTTCAGCTCCTCGTCGACCATCGCGTTGCCGCCGTACTTGACCACGACGATCTGGTCGTGGAAGCGCTGCAGCCAGGGCAGGGCCTCCGCCAATATGCCGGCCTTCTGCCCGGCCCGCTCCAGCCGCGCCTGACTCGGAACCAGTTTCTTAGGAGGAGTAAGCACTGTTCTCCTCCACGTAGGCGTGGGACAGGTCGGTGGTGAGGATCTCCGCGGCGCCGTCCCCGAGCCCGAGCGCGACCTCGACGAGGATGTCGGCGCCCTTCAGGTCGGCGTCGGCCCGGTTCCCGGCCGCCACGCCGCCGCGGCACAGCAGCAGGCCGTTGACAGTGATGTCGAGCCGGTCCGGGTCGAGCGCGGCGTCGGCGTAGCCCGCGGCGGCGGCGATGCGCCCCCAGTTCGGGTCCGAGCCGAAGAGCGCGGTCTTGACCAGGCTGTCGCGGGCGACCGTGCGCGCGACCGTCACGGCGTCGTCCTCGGTGGCCGCGCCGGAGACGCGCACGGTGATCCGCTTGGTGACGCCCTCGGCGTCGGCCTGCATCTGCCGGGCCAGGTCCTGGCACACGGCGGTGACGGCCGCGGTGAACGCGTCGGTGTCGGGCACGACCCCGGACGCCCCGGACGCGAGCAGCAGCACGGTGTCGTTCGTGGACATCGAGCCGTCGATGTCGAGCCGGTCGAAGCTCACGCGGACGCCTGCGCGCAGCGCCGCGTCCAGCACGGGGGCGTCGACCACGGCGTCGGTGGTGACGACCGAGAGCATCGTGGCCATCGACGGCGCGATCATCCCGGCGCCCTTGGTGAGCCCGCCGATCGTCCAGCCGGCCTCGTCGGTGTGCGTCGCCTCCTTGACGACGGTGTCGGTCGTCATCACAGCGGTGGCGGCGGCGCGCCCGGCCGCCGCGTCCGCGCCCAGCCCGGTGTGGGCGGCGCGGACCCCGGCCAGCACGCTCTCGCGGGGCAGCTGCGACCCGATCAGCCCGGTGGAGCAGACGGCCACCTCGACTGCGCCGCACCCGAGCAGCTCGGCGGCGGTCTCCGCGGTGGCGTGGGCGGTCTGGAAGCCCTCCGGTCCGGTGCAGGCGTTGGCGTTGCCGGCGTTGAGCACGACCGCCCGCACTCGCCCGGTGGTGAGCACCTGCTCCGACCACAGCACGGGCGCGGCCTTGACCTTGTTGCGGGTGAAGACGCCCGCCGCCGTGTGCTGGGGGCCGTCGTTGACGACGAGGGCGAGGTCGGGGCCGTCGCCCGAGCGGATGCCCGCGACCACGCCGGACGCCCGGAAACCCTGCGGGGAGACGACGCTCACGGGGCCACCCCCGTGACCGGGAGGCCCGCGGTCTCGGGCAGGCCCAGCGCAAGGTTCATGCACTGGACGGCAGCGCCCGCGGTGCCCTTGGTCAGGTTGTCGATGGCGGCGACCACGACGAGCCTGCCGGCGTCGGCGTCCACGACCACCTGCAGCGCGACGGTGTTGGCGCCCAACGTCGAGGCGGTCGTGGGCCAGCTGCCCTCGGGCAGCAGGTGCACGAACGGCTCGTCGGCGTAGGCCTTCGCGTAGACCTCGGTCGCCTCGCCCGTGGACGCGGTGGTGCGGGCCGAGCAGGTGGCGAGGATGCCGCGCGGCAGCGGCGCGAGCACCGGGGTGAAGCTCACGCTCACGGACCTGCCCGCCGCGGCGGACAGGTTCTGCACCATCTCGGGCGTGTGCCGGTGCACCCCTCCCACGCCGTACGCCGAGAGCGAGCCCATCACCTCCGCCCCGAGGAGGTGCGGCTTGAGCGACTTGCCGGCCCCGGACGTGCCGGTGACGGCCGTGACGACGACCTCGGGGTCGACGATCCCGGCGGCCAGCGCGGGCGCCAGCGCGAGGCTGACCGCGGTGGGGTAGCAGCCCGGGACCGCGACGCGGCGCGCCCCGCGCAACGCCTCCCGCGCCCCGGGGAGCTCGGGCAGGCCGTACGGCCAGCTCCCGGCGTGGTCGCCGCCGTACCAGCGGGCCCATGCGGCCGGCTCCGCGAGCCGGTGGTCGGCGCCGCAGTCGACGACGAGCGTGTCGTCACCCAGCTGCGCCGCCAGCTCCGCGGACCTGCCGTGGGGCAGCGCGAGGAAGACGACGTCGTGCCCGGCGAGGGTCTCCGCCGTCGTCTCCTCGAGCACCCGGTCGGCCAGCGGGAGCAGGTGAGGCTGGTGGACCCCCAGCCGCGTGCCCGCGCTCCCGCCCGCTGTGAGGGCTCCGATCTCCACGTCCGGGTGCGCGAGCAGGATCCGGAGGAGTTCTCCTCCGGCGTACCCGCTCGCTCCCGCCACCGCTACCCGCGCCATGCGTATGACTATGCACGCCTACGCAAACTGATGCAAACCCGTTCGGTCACACACGACCGGGCGCCGAGATGATCGCGGCAACGGGCGGGCCCCGGCCTTGATCACGAAGTCGGCGCGAAAACGGGTGGAATCCGCCCGGGAACGCGCCGAAGTTGTGATCATGACGGCCGGTTAGCCCATCGTCTTCTGGCCGTCCAGGGCCTCGCGGAGGATGTCGGCGTGCCCGGAGTGCTGGGCGGTCTCGGCGACGATGTGCATGAACACGCGTCGGGCCGAGCGGCGAGCGCCCTTCTCGAACCACGGGGCCTCGGGCAGCGGGTGCGAGAGATCCAGGTCGACGGTGGCGACGAGCTCGTCGGTGCGCCGGGCGACCTCGTCGTAGCGCGCGAGCACGCCCTCGAGCGTCTCGTCCGGGAGCAGCCGGAAGCCCGCCGTGAACTGCTCGATCATCTCCGGGGTCGGCTCGCCGTTCCAGTCGGTGCCGCCCATCGCCGCCGGCCCGTCGACGATGAAGGCGACCCACCCCTGTTCGGTCTCGGCGACGTGCTTGATCAGCCCGCCCAGGCTCAGCTCGCTCACCGTGGTGCGCTCCCGGGCCTGCTCGTCGGTGAGGCCCTGCACGGTGTGGCGCAGGAACCCGCGCTGCGCGGCCAGGGTCTCCAGCAGGTCGGCGC
Organism: Pseudonocardia sp. MH-G8; assembly: GCF_002262885.1. Taxonomy (GTDB): domain Bacteria; phylum Actinomycetota; class Actinomycetes; order Mycobacteriales; family Pseudonocardiaceae; genus Pseudonocardia. The sequence continues at coordinate 14,612 of NZ_NKYF01000031.1, forward strand.
GCTCTCCGGTCACGGCTGTGGTCACGGAGGCCTCCTGGCCGGTGGTCGTGCTGGTCATCGGTGTTCCGCCTCTCCCTCGGTGGCTGCTGAGGGCAACTCTAGGACCATCAAGTGTCACTTTCTGACCTCAATACGGCGAGAATCAGCTCATGGCCAACACGAGCTCCCGGATGCTGCGGCTGCTGTCCTTGCTGCAGACCCATCGCTACTGGCCGGGGACCGACCTGGCCGAGCGCCTGGAGGTGTCCGTGCGGACCCTGCGGCGCGACATCGACCGGCTCCGCGAGCTCGGCTACCCCGTGGAGGCCAACCGCGGTGTCGACGGGGGCTACCAGCTCGCCGCGGGCGCCGCGCTCCCGCCGCTCGTGCTCGACGACGAGGAGGCGGTCGCCCTCGCCGTGGGACTGCAGGCCGCGGCCCAGGGCGGGGTGGCCGGTATCGCCGAGTCGTCCGTACGTGCGCTCGCCAAGGTGGTGCAGGTGATGCCGCCCCGGCTACGGCGCCGCGTGGACGCGCTGCGGGCGATGACGGTGCCCGCCGGTTGGGGCAGCGCCTCCGCCGACGTGGACCCGGGTGTCCTGACCGTGCTCGCGCAGGCGTGCCGCGACACCGAGCGGGTGCGGTTCGCCTACACGTCCGCCGCGGGCGAGAGCTCCTCCCGCGACGTGGAGCCCCTGCGGCTGGTGTCGCTGGGGAGGCGCTGGTACCTCGTGGCCTACGACCTCACCCGCCACGACTGGCGAAGCTTCCGCCTCGACCGGCTCGACGCACCGGAACGCACCGGCGCGCGGTTCCGCCCGCGCGAGCTGCCCGCGGAGGACGCCGCCGCGTTCGTGCGGGCCGGGATCGACCGCAACCCGGCGTGGTGGGCCGTGGAGGTGCGGGTGGCTGCCCCGGCGGACGTCGTGCGGGCGGCGGCCGGCCGGTGGGGTACGACCGAGGACGACGGCGACGGCCGCTCCGTGCTGCGGATGCGGGCCGACACGCTGGACTGGCCCGCGATGCTGCTCGGCACGATCGGAGCGGACTTCGAGGTCGTCTCGCCTCCGGAGCTCCTCGACCACGTGCAGGCCTGGGCGCGGACGTTCGACCGGGCCACCGGACCGATCGGCCGCCCCTGAACCGGGTGCCGCTCACGCGTCGACCCCGAGGGAGCGGACCACCAGCTCGTCGAGCCTCCGTTCGAGGACCGAATCGACCGGCCAGGCCACCGCCATCGCGGCCAGGTCGACGGCTTCGGACATCGCGCACTCGTCGCACGGGTTCCAGCCCTCCTGCTGTTCGCTGGACTGGATCGCCAGTGCGTAGTCCGCGAGCGTGAGCCCCACCTCGGCAACCCGCGCCGTGGTGGTGGAGCGGTGCGAGTTGAGCCCGCCGAAACCCCGCCCGCACCCGCAGCCGCCGTCGGGATCGCCGCGATCGCGCGGGCACACCTCCACGATCCGGACCAGCTCACCCTCGATGCACCAGTGGTAGTCGCTGCCCCGCTCCCCCTGGGTCTGCGCCGTGGCCACGAACACCTTCATCCCTGACTCCCCTCGTCAGAACCGTCGCCAGGAGTGTGACCGGCACCACCGACAACCCGGTGGGGTCACGGCGCCTCCGTGCACCGGCCGCGGGGCTCGCGCCGCCGGTAGCGTGCCGGCGTGCACCCGATCGTCGAGTGGCTCCGGGCGGACCTCGCCACACACGCCGACCCCACGGCCGCGGACGGGATGCAGCGCTACATGAAGTCGGCCATGCCGTTCCGCGGCGTCGCCAAGCCCGGCCGGGAACGCCTGCTGCGCGCCGCCCTGACCGCGCACCCGCTGCCCGATGCCGCGGCTCTCGACGCCACCGCCCGCGAGCTGTGGGACGGCGCGCGGTTCCGCGAGGAGCGCTACCTCGCCCTCTCCCTCACCGGTCACCGCCGGCACGTGCGGTGGCTCGACCCGTCGTGGGTGCCGCTGCTGCGGCACTGGATCGTCACGGGCGGCTGGTGGGACTTCACCGACGAGATCGCGAGCCGGCGCATCGGTCCCCTGCTGCGCGCGGACCCGGCCGCGCTGCGCCCGGTCCTGCAGGCCTGGAGCACCGACGAGGACCGGTGGCTGCGCCGCACCGCCGTCATCTGCCAGCTCACCTCCGGCCCGGCCACCGACACCGCCCTGCTCACCGAGGCGATCGAGGCCAACCTCCACGACCCGGACTTCTTCCTCCGCAAGGGCATCGGCTGGGCACTGCGCCAGCACACCCGCACCGACCCCGCCTGGGTGCGGGCGTTCGTCGCCGCCCACCCCGACCTCTCCCCGCTCTCCCGGCGGGAGGCGCTGCGCCACCTCGACCGATGATCGTTCCGAGTTCGACCCATCCGCCCTCCGAAGGGCGCTGACGCCGACCTCGCAACGATCACGCGCCCCCACGGCGCGACTCGCACGCACCCACGCCGCGACTCGCATACATTCAGACCCCGACTCGCGGGGGTGACGGCCCGGCCCCGCTCGCGAGTCGCGCTGTGGGTCTCCGCGAGTCGCGCTGTGCGTGTGTGCGAGTCGCGGGAGGCAGGGGAATCCTGCGGAACGGGCCCACGGCGCGGGGTCGCCCGGTTACCGTCGCCGCGTGCAGCGGGGCTGGTGGGTGCGGGTGGCGGTCGCGTGCGCCATGGCTGCCCTGCTGCTCGTCGCCACCGGTTGCACCACCGTCGTCCCCGGCTCGGCCACGGCGGCGCCCGCGCCCGGGTCGTCGGTTCCCGGCGCGCCCGGGGCGCCCGCAGCCCCGCCCGATGCGCGCAGCGGGCTCGACGCCGACGTGCTGCCGAACGAATGCCTGCTCAACGCGGCGGAGTTCGGCGACCTCGTGGGTCTCGCCGTCCAGCCTCCGGAGCAGGGCACGATCGAGCGGGAGGACGGGTCGGTCAGTGCGAGCTGCGTGGCCACCGCGGGCTCGGAACCCGTCGCGATGCTCAACGTCTACGCCGTGCGCTCGGGAACCCCGGCCGACTACGTGCGCGCGGGCGGTGACGCGGGACGCCGCGAGCTGCCGGAGGTCGGCGACGCCGCGGTCGTCATCGACACGGCCACCGGGCCCACGCTGCAGCTCGCGAGCCCGGAGTACCTGCTCACGATCCTCGTGTCGGGCGGCACCCCGTCCGACGACGCGTGGCGCACGGCGGCCCGGGCCGCGCTGTCCCGGTTGCCCGGATAGCCGACGCCGTGCTCACGCCCCCAGTTCCGCTGATGCGCCCGACCGTGCTGTGCCGCTCCCGGGACGGTGGCCACCAACTTTCCCGGGTCACGCAGCAGCCGGTCCGGCCGTCCCCGACACGGGCCCACAGGAGATTCCATGACCATATGGACGTGAGGGGGATATCACCCGGCCGGCCGCCGAGCGGCACACCACCGTCGTCAGGCGCGCAGGGTCGCCGCGTAGCGCTCCGCCGCCACGGCCACGGCGGCATCGCGGCCCGCATTGGCCTCTTCGTTGGTGAGGGTGCGGTCAGGGGCGCGGAAGCGGAGGGTGAAGGCCAGCGATCGGCGCCCCTCCCCCACCTGCTCGCCCGCGTACACGTCGAACAGGCGGACGTCCTCCAGCAGCGCGCCGCCCCCGTCCTGCAGGGCGTCGGCGAGCTCGGCCACCGGCACCGCGGTGTCGGCGACGAGCGCGACGTCGACCGCGATCGGCGGGTACGCCGACACCCGCGGCGCGGGCCGTCCGTCGGCGAGCGGGATCGCGTCGAGGTCCAGCTCCATCGCGCAGGTGCGCTCCGGCAGGCCCAGCGCCTCCACGACCTTGGGGTGCAGCTCGCCTGCGTGCCCCACGATCCAGTCCCCGACGCGCAACGCGGCGCAGCGGCCGGGGTGGAAGGGCGGCAGCGCGGCGGCGGAGACCCGCAGCTCGGCTCCGGCGGACTGCGCGGCGAGCCGGGCGGCCTGCACGGCGTCGGCCCACCCTGCCGGACGGCCCGGGCCCCACCAGCCGCGCGGCTCGCGCTCGCCGGCGAGCACCACGGCGACGTGCACCGGCTGGGCCGGCAGCGCGGCCTCGATCTGCGCCAGCTCGGCGTCGTCGGGACGACCCGCGACGTCGGGGTCGGGCATCGGCACCGGGTTCGCGTGCGGGAGCACCACCTGGCCGATGTGGAACAGGGCCAGGTCGGCCGAACCGCGGGAGCGGTTGCGCACGAGGGTGTCCAGCACACCCGGCAGCAGCGTGGTGGCGAGCTCGGCGCGCTCGGCGTCGAGCGGGTTGAGCACGTGCACGGTGTGGCGGCGCACGTCCTCGGCGGGCAGCCCGAACGCGTCCCAGACGCTCCGGTCGACGAACGGGAACGGCAGCACCTCGACGTACCCGGCCTCGGCGAGCGCACGCGAGACGGCCCGGCGTCGCGTCTGGACCGGCGTCAGACCGCGCCCGGCCGGAGCGGTGGGCAGCACCGACGGGATCGCGTCGTAGCCCTCCAGGCGCAGCACCTCTTCCACGAGGTCGGCGGCCTGGGCCAGGTCCGGGCGCCAGGACGGCGGAACGGCGACGACCTGGGCGCGCCCGTCGTCACCGGTGACGATGTCGACGGCGCAGCCGATCTGTTCGAGGCGGCGCACGGTGGCCCCGCGCGGGTAGCCGAGCCCGGCGACCTCGTCGGGCAGGTCCAGCGGCATCCGCACCGGCGCGGACCGCGGCGCGGCGCCCGCGTCGGTGCGCCCGGCGGCGAGGGTGCCGCCGCCGTGCTCGACGAGCAGTTGCGCCGCGCGTTCCGCGGCGACCGGTGGCAGCTGCGGATCGACGACCCGCTCGAACCGCCTCGACGCCTCCGAGGGCAGCTTGTGCCGGCGGGCGGCGCGGGCGATGACCGCCTGGTCGAAGTGCGCGGCCTCGATCAGGACGTCGATGCGCCCTTCGGTGTCGGTGCCGATCTCCGTGGACGCCCCGCCCATCACCCCGGCGAGGCCGATGGGGCCGGAGTCGTCGGTGATCAGCAGGTCGTCCGGGTCGAGCCGGCGCTCGACGTCGTCCAGCGTCACGACGGTCTCGCCGGCCGTGGCGCGCCGGACGACGATGGGGCCCGAGACACGGCCTGCGTCGTAGGCGTGCAGCGGCTGGCCGAGCTCGAGCATCACGTAGTTGGTGACGTCGACGATCAGCGAGATCGGGCGCATCCCGGCGGCCAGCAGCCTGCGCTGCATCCACCACGGCGCCGGGGCGGCGGGGTCGACGCCGTCGACGCGGCGGGCGACGAACCGCGCGCAGCCCGGATCGGGCAGCGTGACGGGCCACGCATCGCCCTCGGCGGCCGGCACGTCCACGCGCGTGGCGGGATCGGTGAAGTCCGTGTCCAGGGCGCAGGCCAGCTCGCGGGCGAGACCGCGCACCGAGAAGCAGTACCCGCGGTCGGGGGTGATGGCGAGCTCGACCACGGGATCGTCGAGGCCGAGCAGCGGCATGGCGTCCTCACCGGGCTCCCCCGCGCCGGCGGGCAGCACGAGGATCCCCGCGTGGTCGGACCCCAGTCCCAGCTCCTTCGCCGAGGCGATCATGCCGTCGGAGACGTGCCCGTAGGTCTTGCGCGAGGAGATCGGGAACGGGCCGGGCAGCACCGCGCCGGGCAGCGCGACGACGACGAGGTCGCCCGCGGCGAAGTTCGACGCGCCGCAGATGATGCCGCGCACCTTCTCGCCGCCGTCGACACCGACATCGACCTGGCACCAGCGGATGGGCTTCTTCAGCCCCTCCAGGACCTCGAACTCCAGCACCCGGCCGACGACGACCGGGCCGGTGAGCGTGGCAGGCCGGTGGACGTCCTCGATCTCCAGCCCGACGCGGACGAACGCCTCGGCGGTGTCGTCGGCCGGTGGGGTGGCCTCGCCGATGTGCTCGGCGAGCCAGGACAGCGGAACACGCACTCTTTCGCCCTCCCGGGCCGACTCAGACGCCGAACGCGCGGCTGAACCGCACGTCGCCCTCGACCATGTCGCGCATGTCGGGGATGCCGTTGCGGAACTGGAGCGTGCGCTCCAGGCCCATGCCGAACGCGAACCCGGAGTGCATCTCCGGGTCGATACCGCAGGCGCGCAGCACGTTGGGGTTGACCATGCCGCAGCCGCCCCACTCGACCCAGCCGGCGCCGCCCTTCTTCTCCGGGAACCAGACGTCGACCTCGGCCGAGGGCTCGGTGAACGGGAAGTAGGAGGGCCGCAGGCGGGTGCGCGACTCCGCGCCGAACATGGCGCGGGCGAACGCGTCGAGCGTGCCCTTGAGGTGCGCCATCGTGATGCCGCGGTCGACCGCGAGGCCCTCGACCTGGTGGAAGACCGGGGTGTGGGTGGCGTCGAGCGCGTCGGTGCGGAACGTGCGGCCCGGGCACACCACGTACACCGGCAGCTCGCGCTCCAGGAGCGCGCGGATCTGGACCGGCGAGGTGTGCGTGCGCAGCACCGTGCCGGACGTCTCGGAGTCGCCGAGGTAGAACGTGTCCTGCATCGTGCGCGCGGGGTGGTCCTTGCCGAAGTTCAGCGCGTCGAAGTTGAGCCAGGACGACTCGACCTCGGGGCCCTCGGCCACCTCCCAGCCCATCGCGACGAACACGTCCGCCACCCGCTCGGCGACCTGCGTGATGGGGTGCCGCGCTCCCCGCGGGGTGCGGTCCCAGGGCAGCGTGACGTCGACGGCCTCCTCGGCCAGCACGCGCGCGTCGCGCTCCTCGACGAGCACCGCACGGCGGGCGTCGAAGGCCTCCTGCGCCTGTTGGCGGGCGGCATTGACCCGCTTGCCCGCGTCGGCGCGCTCGGGCCCGGGCAGCGATCCGAGCTCGCGGCGCGCCAGCAGCAGCGGGGCGCGGTCACCGAGGTGCGCGGGCTTGACGGCGGCGAGCGCCGCCAGGTCGGACGCCGCGTCGAACGCCTGCTCGGCGGCCGCGACGGCTGCCTTGAGCGTGTCCGGGTGCAGCGGGCCCGGGGTGTCGAGGTCCGTGCTCTCAGTCATGGTGGGCCCATCCTAGGTGGGGCGTGCGGCGGCCCGGGCGTGCGGCCCGGGGTGGATCACGGCGTCCTCCGGCGCCGGCCCGCCGCCACACTCGCGTACAAGCAGACGGCCGCGGCCGTGGCCAGGTTGAGGCTTTCCGCCCGCCCGAGGATCGGGACGCGCACGCGGTGGTCGGCGCCGCGTGCAAGGTCGGCGGGGACCCCGTGCGCCTCGCCGCCGAACACCCAGGCCACGGGGCCGGCCAGCACGGCGTCCGACGCCGGGTCGTGCAGGTCCAGCTCGCCCCCGGCGTCGGCGACGAGCACGGCGAGCCCGGCGGCGCGGCAGGCGTCGAGCACGGCGCCGGCGTCGCGGTCGCGGGCCAGTGGCAGGTGGAAGACGCTGCCGGTGGAGGCGCGCACGGCCTTGCCGTTGTGCGGGTCGACCGTGTCGCCCGCCAGCAGCACGGCGTCGGCACCCGCGGCGTCCGCCACCCGGATCACGGTGCCGACATTGCCCGGGTCGGCGATGCCCGCGCACACGGCGACCAGCGCGGGCCGCTCCCCCAGCGCCTCGGCCACCGCGACGTCGAGCAGGTCGCACACCGCCACCAGGCCCTGCGGGGTGACGGTGTCGGACAGCGAGGCAGCGGCCTGGTCCGTGACCACGACGACACGCACCCCCGCTTCCCGCGCCGCGGCGACCAGCTCGGGGTGGCGGTCGGCCGCGGCGTCGGTGATGAAGAGCTCGTGGACGCGGGCGTGGCGCAGCGCCTCGCGGACGGCCTGCGCCCCCTCCACGAGGAACCGCCCGGCCCGATCACGGCCCGTGCGCCTCAGCAGCTTGCGGGCTGCGACGACGCGGGGCGTGCGCTGCGTTGATGCGATCTCCGCGTGCGCTCCGATCGGTGTACCGGGCGGTTCGGCGCGGCCTGCGCTCAGGCGGCGCTCCCGTTCTGGGCGGGCACGTTGGCGCGGGAGAGCTCGACGAGCGTGGTGAACGCGGCCGGGTCGCTGATGGCGATCTCCGACAGGTTCTTGCGGTCGACCTCGACACCCGCGACCTTGAGGCCCTGGATGAAGCGGTTGTACGTCATGCCGTTGGCGCGGGCGGCGGCGTTGATGCGGGTGATCCACAGCTGCCGGAAGTCGCCCTTCTTGGCGCGCCGGTCGCGGTAGGCGTAGTTCAGCGAGTGGAGCATCTGCTCCTTCGCCTTGCGGTACAGACGCGACCGCTGCCCGCGGTAGCCGCTGGCCAGCTCGAGGGTGGTGCGACGCTTCTTCTGAGCGTTCACCGCGCGCTTCACGCGTGCCATGGGGGTGTGTCCTTACGTCGTTCGGTCTGCGGGAGGGAGGGGCCGAGCTCAGCTCAGCGGCCGAGCATCTTCTTGACGCGCTTGACGTCGGCCTTGTTCACGGGCACGACGCCCGACAGGTCACGCGTCTCCTTGCTCGACTTGACCTCGAGGCGGTGGCGCAGGCCGGTCTGCTGGCGCAGCAGCTTGCCGCGACCGGTGATCTTGATCCGCTTTGCGATCCCGCTGTGCGTCTTGTTCTTGGGCATGACTGTTCCGTTCACCGGTGACGCCCCGGCGGCCCGGGGCGTCGAGATTGGTCGTGCTGGCCGTTCCGCGGGCCTCAGGCCTGCTGGACCTCCGCCGGCGCGGCGGCGGCAGCGGCCTCCTTGCGGGTCGGCGGCTTCTTGTTCGGAGCGATCACCATCGTCATGTTGCGGCCGTCCTGCTTGGGAGCCGCCTCGACCGTACCGAGGTCACTGATGTCCTCGGCCAGCCGCTGCAGCAGCCGGAAGCCCAGCTCGGGGCGCGACTGCTCGCGGCCACGGAACATGATCGTGACCTTGACCTTGTTGCCGCCTTCGAGGAAGCGCCGGACGTGCCCGCGCTTCGTCTCGTAGTCGTGCTTGTCGATCTTCGGCCGGAGCTTCTGCTCCTTGATCGTGGTGAGCTGCTGGTTGCGGCGGGACTCCCGGGCCTTCTGCGCGCTCTCGTACTTGAACTTGCCGTAGTCCATGAGCTTGCAGACCGGCGGGCGGGCCTGAGCGGCGACCTCGACGAGGTCGAGCTCGGCCTCCTGCGCGAGCCGCAGGGCGTCCTCGATGCGCACGATGCCGACCTGCTCCCCGTTGGGTCCGACCAGACGGACCTCGGGGACGCGGATGCGGTCGTTGATGCGCGTCTCTGTGCTGATGGGGTCTCCTCGTATCGACGTCGTCCGGCGCGACGGAGCGAAGACCCGTGATACACCGGACGAGCCTGTGGCTCACCGGCGGACCGGACCCGGACACCTTTGAGATGGCGGGTGGGAGCGGGGCTCCGCTTGTCGCCCTGATGCGCTGAACAACACGCGACAGGGTGGTCGCATTCCGAAGGGTACCAGGGCCGCAGCCGAGCTGCGCGCCCCGGGCTGTTGTCAGCGGCCGGGCGCACCACGCCCGGCCAGGTACGCCTCGGCGCGAGCGACCAGGTCGGCCCGCCCATCGGCCCAGAGCCTGAAGTTCTCCAGCACCTGCCGGCCATCGAGTCCCGGCCGAAGCAGGTCGAGGTCCGGACGGGCGAAGAAGACGTCGTAGATCGGCACGAGGTCCTCCGCAGTCGGCGGCACGCCGCAGCTCTTGCAGGTCACCTTCGGAGCGCGGCTTCCTGAACAAGCGCATACCCCTCATCCTCCCGCAGACACCATCATGGCACCCCATTCGTTTGCCTTGGCACCATAGTGATGCCATAGTGGCACCCATGGACCTGACGCCGCATGTCGAGCGGCTGCGCTACGAGCTCGGGATCGCCGCTGCCGCAGGCGGCGACGACGCGCGTGCGCTCGCCGAGCGGCTCACCGCACCGCTGGAATCCGCGGTCCGGCTGGTACTGCTCGAGGCACTGTCCGATGCCGCCGACGAGATCACGCGGGAGATGGCGCCCGGCTCGGTGGAGATGCGGCTGCGCGGCCGGGAGCCCGGCTTCGCGGTCACACCGGCACCGGCCGAGGACGCGCCCCCCGCCCCCGGCGGCGCCGCCGACGCCCTGGGGGGTGGCATCGGCGGCGCCGCGCCCGCCCCCGACGTGGAGGAGGGCGCCATGACGCGGATCAACCTGCGGCTGCCCGACTCGCTCAAGGCCAGGGTCGAGGAGGCGGCGGGCCGCGAGCGCCTCTCGGTGAACGCCTGGCTGGTCCGCGCCGCCACGTCCGCGCTGACCCCGGGCGACCGGGACGAGCGCCGGTCCCCCCGCCGCAACGCCCGCGGCGGACAGAACCTCACGGGCTGGGTCCGCTAGTGATCCCGTCCGATCCCGAGACATCCCACACTCCTGCAGGGAGGGCTTCGCCATGCCCACTTTCGCCACCCCGGCACCGATCACCGTCACGCTCGACCTCGTCATCGCCGACGTCCGGCTCCGCGCCGGTGAGCGCGACGACACGGTCGTCGTGATCACACCGCGCAATCCGGCAGACCCCGAGGACGTCCAGCTCGCGGAGCGCACCCGCGCCGAGTTCGCCGACGGCCGCCTGGGGATCCGCGCCCCCCGGTCCTGGCGCAGCCTCAGCCCGTTCCGCACCGGCGGGGCCCTCGACATCGAGATCGACCTGCCGGCCGGCTCCGAGGTGCGTGGTGAGGCGTCGATCGCCGAGCTGCACGCCGCCGGCCGCCTCGGGACCTGCCGGTTCTCCACCTCGATGGGTGACCTCTCGCTCGAGCGGGTCGGGCCCGCCACGCTGGCCACCCACGGCCGGGTCACCATCGGCCGGACCGAGGGCTCCGCCGAGATCAACGCCGCCGGCGCCGTGCGCATCGGCACGACCGGCGGCCCGACGACGATCAAGAACCTGAACGGCACCACGGAGGTCGACACGGTCGAGGCCGGCCTCACCTGCCGGTCCGCCAACGGCGACATCTCCGTCGGCACGGCGCTGGCCGACGTCGAGGCGACGACCTCCAAGGGCGACGTCCGGATCGACGAGGTCGTGCGCGGCGGGGTCTCGCTCGAGACCGCGCACGGCCGCATCGAGATCGGCATCCGCCCGGGCACCGCCGCGCAGCTCGACGTGCACTCGCGGCTCGGCCGGGTGCGCAACGCCCTCGACGTCACCGACGGGCCGGACGCCTCCGACGAGATCGCCACCGTCCGCGCCCGCACCTCCGTCGGCGACATCGTCGTCCGGCGTCCCGAGTCCACCACCCGCTGAACAACTCACCGAGCAACGGGAGCCATGACATGTCCACCCCACCGGCGATCACCGCGCGCGGGCTGCGCAAGGCCTACGGCGAGAAGGTCGTCCTGGACGGGCTCGACCTCGACATCCCCGCCGGCTCGATCTTCGCGCTGCTCGGGCCGAACGGCGCAGGCAAGACCACCACCGTCAACATCCTCGCGACGCTGGTCGGCGCGGACGGCGGGAGCGCGCGCGTCGCCGGCCACGACCCCGCCCGCGAGCCCGACGCGGTACGCGCGGCGATCGGCGTCACTGGCCAGTTCTCCGCCGTCGACGGCCTGCTCACCGGCGAGGAGAACCTCGCCCTGATGGCCGACCTGCACCACCTGGACCGGGCGGAGGGCCGGCGTCGAGCTCGCACCCTGCTGGAGCGTTTCGGCCTGGTCGAGGCCGCGCGCAAGCCCGCGGGCACCTACTCCGGGGGCATGCGCAGGCGCCTCGACCTCGCCATGGGCCTCGTCGGGCGCCCGCGGGTGCTCTTCCTCGACGAGCCGACCACCGGGCTCGACCCCCGCAGCAGGCGCGCGCTGTGGGACATGATCCGCGAGCTCGCCGCGGGCGGCGTCACGATCCTGCTCACCACCCAGTACCTGGACGAGGCCGACCAGCTCGCCGACCGCATCGCCGTGCTCGACGACGGCCGGATCGTGGCGACCGGAACGGCGGACGAACTCAAGAGCCTCGTGCCCGGCGGTCACGTCCGGCTGACCTTCCCCGACGCGGCCGGGTACGACGAGGCCGCGCGCGTGCTCACGGGTGCCGTCCGGGACGACGCCGCGCTGGCACTGCAGGTGGCCGGCGGCGGCAGCGTCCCCGAGATCCGCGGCCTGCTCGACCAGCTCGACCGCCTCGGCCTCGACGCCGACCGGTTGTCCGTGCACACCCCCGATCTCGACGACGTGTTCCTCGCCCTCACCGGGCGAGCGGCCCCTGCGGAGGCGATCTCCCGATGACCACGACCATCGTCCGGGCGAGCCACCCCCTGCGGGACTGCGCCACCATGCTGCGGCGGCAACTGCGGCACCTGCGGCGCTACCCCTCGATGACGCTGATGCTCGTCGGGATGCCGGTGATCTTCCTGCTGCTGTTCGTCTACGTCCTCGGCGGCACGTTGGGCGCCGGGCTCGGCGGGGACCGCGGGGACTACGCGTCCTACGTCACCCCCGGGATCCTGCTGATGACCGTGGGCACCGCCGTGAGCGGCACGTCGGTCTCCGTGGCCATGGACATGACCGAGGGCATCGTCGCCCGCTTCCGCACGATGGCGATCTTCCGGCCGTCGGTGCTGACCGGGCACGTGCTGGGCAGCATGGCCCAGACATTGCTGTCGGTCGTCGTGGTCGCCGGCGTCGCCGTCCTGGTCGGATTCCGCCCGGCCGCGGGCGTCGGCGGCTGGCTCGCCGCGCTCGCCGTGATCGCCGTGTTCGCGTTCGCCCTGATCTGGCTCGGCGTCGCGCTCGGCGTGAGCACGCGCAGCGTCGAGACGGCGAGCAACACGCCCATGCCGCTGATGCTGCTGCCCTTCCTCGGCAGCGGGTTCGTGCCGACCGACTCCATGCCGGCCGCGCTGCGCTGGTTCGCCGAGTACCAGCCGTTCACACCGGTGATCGAGACCGTGCGCGGCCTGCTCATGGGCACGCCGGTCGGCGGCCACGCCGCCGCCGCCCTGGCCTGGAGCGCCGTCATCGGCGCGGGCAGCTACGCCTGGGCCATCCGCCGCTACAACCACACCTGACCGGATCGGAACACCGCCATGACCGAGACGCTCGTCCCGCGCATCACCGAGCTACCCACGCGCCGCCATCCGGATCGGCCGTTCGACCCGCCGCCCGAGCTGGCCGCGATCCGCGAGCGGCACCCACTGGTCCGCATGACCTACCCGGACGGCCACGACGGCTGGCTCGCCACCGGCTACGCCGCCTGCCGCGCCGTGCTCGCGGACCGCCGCTTCAGCTCGCGCTACGAGCTCGCACACCTGCCGCTGGCGGTGGACGGCGCGCCGCCGGAGCTGCCGCCGGCCGCCGTCGGCGACCTCACCGGGATCGACGCGCCGGAGCACACCCGCCTGCGACGCCCGCTCGTCGGCTACTTCACGGTGCGCCGCATGCATTCGCTCACCGAGCGGGTGCAGGAGATCGCGGCCGAGCACCTCGACGCGATGCAGCGCGACGGCTCGCCGGAGGACCTCGTGTCCTCGTTCGCGAAACCGATCCCCGCGCTCGTCATCTGCGAGCTGCTCGGCGTGCCCTACGCCGATCGCGACACCTTCCAGCGCCACGTGTTCACGATCATGGGTGGCAGCAGCACCATCGAGGAGATAGGCGCGGCGATGGGCGCGCTCCACGCGTACCTGCTCGACCTGGTGCGGGCCAAGCGTGCACGTCCGGCCGAGGACATCCTCAGCAGCCTGACCGGGACCGACCTGACCGACGACGAGCTCGCGGGCGTCGGTGCCTTCCTGCTCGCGGCCGGCCTCGACACCACGGCGAACATGATCGCCCTCGGCACGTTCGCCCTGCTCTGCCATCCCGACCAGCTCGCACTGCTCCGCGCGGACCCCGCGCTCGTCGAGCCCGCGGTCGAGGAGCTGATGCGCTACCTCACCGTCGGGCACACCGGCCTTCGCACTGCGCTCGAGGACGTCGAGCTGGAGGGACAGGTGATCCGGGCCGGCGAGTCGGTGACGCTCGCCATGGGGGCCGGCAACCGCGACCCGCGCCGGTATCCCGACCCCGACGCCCTCGACCTGCGCCGCGGCGCACCCGGGCACCTGACCCTCGGGCACGGCATGCACCAGTGCCTCGGCCAGCAGCTCGCACGCGTGGAGATGCGGGTGGCCTTCCCCGCGCTGCTGGCCCGGTTCCCCGGGCTGCGCCTGGACTGCGCACCCGAGGACGTGCCGACGCGCCCCGACGCGAACATCTACGGGGTGCAGCGGCTCCCGGTGGCCTGGTGATCGCCGAGCCGTTGGACGATCAGCTCGCCGCGGCGGCCTTCTTCCGCCGCGCCTTCGGGGCCGGCGCCTCCTCCGGCGTGACCAGGCCCTTCAGGAACTGGCCGGTGTAGCTCGCCGGGTGGGCCGCCACCTGCTCGGGCGTGCCCTCGGCGATCACCGTGCCGCCGCCCGAGCCGCCCTCCGGGCCCATGTCGATCAGCCAGTCGGAGGTCTTGATGACGTCGAGGTTGTGCTCGATGACGATCACCGAGTTGCCCTTCTCGACGAGGCCGTTGATCACCTGGAGCAGCTTGCGGATGTCCTCGAAGTGCAGGCCGGTGGTGGGCTCGTCGAGGATGTAGACGGTGCGGCCGTTGGAGCGCTTCTGCAGCTCGGACGAGAGCTTGACGCGCTGCGCCTCGCCGCCCGACAGCGTGGGCGCCGGCTGGCCCAACCGCACGTACCCGAGCCCGACGTCGACCAGGGTGCGCAGGTAACGGGCGATCGAGTTGATCGGGGCGAAGAACTCGGCCGCCTCCTCGATGGGCATGTCGAGGACGTCGGCCACGGTCTTGCCCTTGTAGTGCACCTCGAGCGTCTCGCGGTTGTACCGGGCGCCCTTGCAGACCTCGCAGGGCACGTAGACGTCCGGCAGGAAGTTCATCTCGATCTTGATGGTGCCGTCGCCGGAGCACGCCTCGCAGCGGCCGCCCTTGACGTTGAACGAGAACCGTCCCGCCTGGTAGCCGCGCACCTTCGCCTCGGTGGTGGAGGCGAAGAGCGTGCGGATCTTGTCCCACACCCCGGTGTAGGTGGCGGGGTTGGACCGCGGGGTGCGCCCGATCGGCGACTGGTCGACGCGCACCAGCTTGTCGAGGTCGTCGAGACCGGTGATGCGGGTGTGCCGGCCGGGCACCTGCCGGGCGCCGTTGAGCTTGTTGGCGAGCACGGTGGCGAGGATGTCGTTGACCAGCGTGGACTTCCCCGACCCGGACACCCCGGTGACCGAGACGAGGCAGCCCAGCGGGATGTCGACGTCGATGCCGCGCAGGTTGTGCTCGCGGGCCCCGACGACCGTGAGCTGACGCTTCCGGTCGCGCGGGCGGCGGATCTCCGGCACCGGGATCGACCGCCGGCCGGACAGGTAGGCGCCGGTGAGCGAGGTGTCGTGCGCCTCGAGCTCGGCGACCGTGCCGCTGTGCACGATCTCGCCGCCGTGCTCCCCCGCGCCCGGGCCGATGTCGACGGCCCAGTCGCAGGATCGGATGGTGTCCTCGTCGTGCTCGACGACGATGAGCGTGTTGCCCAGGTCGCGCAGCCGGGTGAGGGTCTCGATCAGCCGCCGGTTGTCGCGCTGGTGCAGCCCGATCGAGGGCTCGTCGAGCACGTACAGCACGCCGACCAGGCCGGACCCGATCTGCGTGGCCAGCCGGATGCGCTGCGCCTCGCCGCCGGACAGGGTGCCGGCCGCGCGGTCGAGCGAGAGGTAGTCGAGCCCGACGTCCAGGAGGAAGCCCAGCCGCGCCTGCACCTCCTTGAGCACCCGGCCGGCGATCATGGCCTGGCGCGCGTCGAGCTGCATGCCGTCGAGGAAGGCGGAGCACTCGGCGACCGACATCGCCGAGACCTCGGCGATCGACCGGTCCCCCTGCGTGCGGTGGGCCAGCGTGACGGCCAGCACCTCCGGCTTGAGCCGCGCCCCCTTGCAGGCCGGGCACGGCACGTCGCGCATGTAGCCCTCGTAGCGCTCGCGCTGCGACTCCGACTCGGTCTGGTCCAGGCGCCGCTCCAGGAACGGGATGACGCCCTCGAAGTTGGCGTAGTAGGCGCGCTCGCGGCCGTACCGGTTGCGGTAGCGCACGTGCACCTGGTCGGTGCTGCCGTGCAGGACGGCCTTCTGCGCGGCGGCGGAGAGCTTGCGCCACGGGGTGTCCATCCGGAACCCGACCGCCTTCGCCAGGCCCTCCAGCAGCCGCCCGAAGTACTCCGCCGACTGCCCGCCGGCCCACGGCGCGACCGCGCCGTCGGCGAGGCTCGCCTCCTGGTCGGGAACGACCAGCTCGGGGTCGACCTCCTTCTTGATCCCGATGCCGACGCACTCGGGGCACGCGCCGTAGGGCGAGTTGAAGGAGAAGGTGCGCGGCTCGAGGTCGTCGAGCGACAGCGGGTGGCCGTTGGGGCAGGCCATCCGCTCGGAGAAGCGGACCTCACGGTGGGGGTCGTCGTCGGCCAGGTCGACGAAATCGAGCACGACCAGGCCGTCGGCCAGCCGCAGCGCCGTCTCCACCGAGTCGGTGAGCCGCTGCTTGGCCGACCCCTTCACGGTGAGCCGGTCCACCACCACGGAGATGTCGTGCTTCTCCTGCTTCTTGAGCTTGGGCGGCTCGGTGAGCGGGTGCACGGTGCCGTCGACCATCACGCGCGAGTAGCCCTGCGACTGCAGGTTGGCGAACAGGTCGACGAACTCGCCCTTGCGGGTGCGCACCACCGGCGCCAGCACCTGGAAGCGGCTGCCCTCCTCCATGGCGAGGACCTGGTCGACGATCTGCTGCGGCGTCTGCTTCTCGATCACGTGCCCGCAGACGGGGCAGTGCGGCACGCCCGCGCGGGCGTAGAGCAGGCGCAGGTAGTCGTAGACCTCGGTGATGGTGCCGACGGTGGAACGCGGGTTGCGGTTGGTGGACTTCTGGTCGATCGAGACGGCCGGGGAGAGACCCTCGATGAAATCGACGTCGGGCTTGTCCATCTGCCCGAGGAACTGCCGCGCGTAGGCCGACAGCGACTCGACGTACCGGCGCTGGCCCTCGGCGAAGATCGTGTCGAACGCGAGGCTGGACTTGCCCGAGCCGGAGAGGCCGGTGAACACCACGAGGCTGTCGCGCGGCAGGTCGAGATCGACGCCGCGCAGGTTGTGCTCGCGGGCGCCGCGTACTACCAGACGGTCGGCCACGGTGGGGAGCCTCCTGAAGATGCGTGTGGAGGGGCCTTCCTACAGGCCCTCGTTCCATGCTAAGCGCGACCACCGACAGAACCGGCGCGGCAGCCGGCGGCCCGGCGAGCGGCCGCGGCGGAGAGCCGGGCAGCGACAACGAGGATCGCACACACGTTCGAAGCGCCGTCGACCGGGTCGGCACCGCCACCCGCCCCTCACCGGCGGGACCGGGGCGCCGGATCGACGTCGGACGTCGTGGTGATCGCCACGAGCCGCACCCCAGCGCGGCGCCGACCGCAATGACGTGCGGCTCGAGAGGATTCTCCCGCACCGATCGTTCCGAGCCGCACGCCAGCGCCAGAGGCACGACAACAGCGTGCGCCTCGGAAGGATCAGTC
The DNA here is from genome assembly GCF_002262885.1 of Pseudonocardia sp. MH-G8. Classification (GTDB taxonomy): domain Bacteria; phylum Actinomycetota; class Actinomycetes; order Mycobacteriales; family Pseudonocardiaceae; genus Pseudonocardia. The sequence goes on from NZ_NKYF01000031.1 coordinate 32,036, forward strand.
GGGCATGATCTGCACGAGCCGCACACCACCGACCTTCCCACGACCACGGCGCACGACTGGGAGCGATCAGCGACGGTCGGCGTGGCCGGGGGGCGGATCCCCCACACCCGATCGACGAGCGGGAGGCGGTCCGGGTTCCCGCAGGGCTCTACCCTTGCCCGGTGGGAGAACCGAACGTCTGGTCCGTGGCCCGCCTGCCCGCGCCGGAGAGCGAGGCCGCGGACCTGAGCGTCAACGGGCTGGAGCTGAGCTGCGCCGTGCCCGACGACGCGGGGTCCGAGCCCGCGGGCGCCACCCCCTTCGGCCTGCTCGCCGCGTCGCTCTCGTCCTGCACGGCGATGTCGGTGCGCACGTTCCTGGTGCGCTGGCGGATCGACCCCGGCGCGGTCACCGTGCGCGTCGGCGTGCACCAGGACACCCCGCCGATGCTGGACCGGCAGGTCACGGTGGCTGCCGAGATCAGCCCCGACCTGCGGGAACAGCTCGCCGGAGTCGTCGACAGCACGCCCGTCACGGTGTTGCTCCGCGACGCGATGACGATCCGCACGGTCCTGACGACGGGCGCGGGCTGACGACGGCCACCGGAAGGCGCGGCGAGCGGCTCGGACCCGTCGTGCTCCCCCGGCCGTGCCCGCCTCGGCCCGGCCCGCCCGCTCCCCGATCACCGCCCCGTCGGCCTGAGGTCCGCGGCGGCGGGACGGTCAGGGTGTGACGTCGGGATCGGGTTCCGCGAACGGCTCGGCGGGCAGGCGCAGGGCGAGCAGCGCGACGTCGTCGGCGCCGTCCGGCGCGAGCCGATCGACCAGCTGGTCGCAGAACTCGTCCAGGTCGTGGCGCGCCAGGGCCGAGGCGTGCTGGCGCAGCCGGGTGAGGCCCACGTCGATGGATTCGCGCCGGTTCTCCACGAGCCCGTCGGTGTAGAGCAGCACGGTCGCCCGCGCCGGCAGCGGGTGCAGTGCGTCGTGGCGGAGCTCGTCCGGCTGCACGCCCAGGATCATGCCCGCTCCGCCGTCGAGGTAGGTGGCCTGCCCGTCCTCGGTGACCAGGAGCGGCGGCGGGTGCCCCGCGTTCGTGAACCGCAGCTGGTGCGGCCCGCCCACCGGGCCTTCGATCCGGGCGAACACGAGCGTGGCCATCCGCGCGTCGCTGACGTGCGTGGCCACCTGGTCGAGCCGCCGCACGATCACGTGCGGCGGCTCCGTGCGGTCCCACGCCAGCGCGCGCAGCATGTTGCGCAGCTGGGCCATGCGGGCCGCGGCCGGCAGGTCGTGCCCGACGACGTCGCCCACGACCATCGTGGTGACGCCGTCGGGGAGCAGGAACGAGTCGTACCAGTCGCCGCCCACGTGCGAGGTGGCGTGCGCCGGGCGGTAGCGGGCGGTCAGCTGCAGGTGGTCCACGTCCGGGAGGGCCGGGAGCAGGTGGCGCTGCATCGTCTCCGCGACCCGCCGCTGCGCGTCGAACAGCTGCGCGTTGTCGACCGCGAGACCGGCCTGCTGCGCGATGTCCGCGGCCAGCTCGACGTCCACGGCGTCGTAGGGCGGAGCCGGATCCCGCCGGACCAGCGTGAGCGCTCCCAGCACCCGGCGCGGGGTGCGCAGCGCGACGACCACGGCGGAACCGGCGCCCAGCTCGTCGAACAGCTCGTGCTGGGCGACCATGAGCGGTGAGTCCCGGCGGGCGGCGAACTCGTCCGGGCCCAGCAGGGCGGGCGGGCCGCCGCGCAGGACCTGCCCCAGCGACGAGGCGGAGCGCTCCGGCACCGGCGGCATCGGCCGCTCGTGGGTCCCCTCCGGCGCGCACCCGGGATCACGGTGCACGACGACGGCACGACGCAGCTCCTGGGCGCCGTCGTCCGCGAGGAGGTCCACGACGAGCCAGTCGGCAAGGCGGGGCACCACCAGCCGCGCCAGGCGCCGCAGCGCCTCGTCGACGTCGAGCGTCGAGCCGAGCACCCTGCCCACCTCGCCCACCAGCTGCAGGCGCGCGATCACCCGCTCCAGCGCGGCCACTTCGGGCGCGAGGCCGTCGGTCGTCCCCATGTCCGTACGTCCCGTCCCGTCGCGATGACCCCACTCGTGGCCCGGAGGGTACGTCGCGCGGAGGGCCCGATGCGTGACACCGCTGCTCAGGCGACCCCGAGGAGGCGGTGGGCGGTGTCGGGGTCACGGCGGAACTGCGCGGTGGGCACCCGGTGCACCAGCACCCCCTTCTCCATCACCGCGATCTCCCCGGCCACCGCGAACGCCAGGTGCAGGTCCTGCTCGACGAGCAGAACCGCGACGCCCTCGTCGCGCAGCGTGGCGACGACCCCGGCGATCTGGTCCACGACGGCGGGCGCGAGCCCCTCCGACGGCTCGTCGAGCAGCACCAACCGCGGGTTCGTCAGCAGGGCTCGGGCGACCGCGAGCATCTGCTGCTCCCCGCCGGACAGCTGCCCGGCGTAGTGGCGGAGGCGCTCGGCCAGCCTCGGCAGCAGGTCGAGCACGGCGTCGACGGTCCAGGCGCCGGGCCGGGCCGCCAGCGCGAGGTGTTCGGCGACGGTCAGCGTGGCCCACACCCGACGCCCCTGCGGCACCAGCCCGATCCCGGCGCGGGCGATCCGGTCCGGGCGCTGCCCGGCCAGCTCCCGGCCGTCGAGCCGCACCGAGCCCGCGCTCGCCGGCACGAGCCCGGCCAGGGTCATGACCAGCGTCGACTTCCCGACCCCGTTGCGGCCGAGCAGGCCCAGCACGGTGCCTGCGGCCAGGTCGAGGTCGACGCCGTGCAGCACGGTGCCGCGGTCGTAGCCGGAGACCAGGCCCCGGACCTCGAGGAAGCTCGGCGCCGACGACCCACTCATGCCTCGAACAGCTCCTCGCGCCGCCCCGTACCCAGGTAGGCCTCGCGGACCGCCTCGCTCGCGCGCACGTCACCCGGCGTGCCGGAGAGCAGCACGCGCCCGAGGTGCAGCACCGTGACGGCGTCGGCGAGGGCGAACACCAGGTCCAGGTCGTGCTCCACGAACAGCACCGTGATCTCGCGCGGGAGCGCGGAGAGCAGCGCCACCAGCCGGGCGCTCTCCGCGGGCGACATCCCGGCCGCGGGCTCGTCGAGCAGCAGCAGCGACGGGCGGCAGGCCAGCGCGAGCGCCACCTCCAGCTGCTTGCGCTCGCCGTGGGACAGGGCAGGCGCCAGGACGTCCCCGCGCCCGGCGAGCCCGACCTCGTCGAGCAGCTCCTCGGCGCGGGCGCGCAACGCCGGACGGCGGCGCGGGAGCAGACCGGTCCGCCCGCCGTCGTGGCGCTGCACCGCGAGCAGGACGGTCTCCGCCGCCGTCAACGAGGCGAAGACGCTGGCGTGCTGCATGGTCTGGCTCATCCCGCGCCGGCAACGCGCCACCTCCGAGAGCCGTGTGACGTCGCGCCCGGCCAGCTCGACGACGCCTGCGTCGGCCCGCGTCGTGCCGGTGAGCAGCGTGAACAGGGTGGACTTGCCCGCACCGTTGGGGCCGATCACGGCATGCCGGGCGCCGGGCGCGACGGTGAGGTCGACACCGTCGACGGCGGCGAGCGCGCCGAACGAGCGACGCAGCCCCGTGCACCGCAGCGCCGTCACGACCGCCTCCGCAGGCGGATCCCCGCCGCCCCTCGCGGCAGCAGGTACACGGCCAGCACGAACACCGCGCCGAGCACGAGCGTGCCGTGGCCGTCCAGGCTGGGGCCGAGCGCGTCCCGCACAATGATCACCAGTGCCGCGCCGAGGCACGCGCCCCACAGCGACCCGGCACCGCCGATGATCACGGCGAGGAGCGCGAACGACGCCGTCAGGAAGCCCAGGTCGGGCAGCGCGACGAAGCGGGCCTGCGCCGCGAGCAGCGATCCGGCGAGCCCGGCGACGCCGCCTGCGAGCACGAACACGCCGTACTTGTAGAGCGCCGTCGGATAGCCGATCGCGCGCATCCGCGGCTCGTTGTCGCGGATCCCCCGCAGCGCGTCGCCGAACGGCGAGCGCGCCACAAGCCAGAGCGCCGCGAACCCGACCACGAACACCGCGAGGACGTACCAGTGGACGAACCCGGCGTTCGTCAGCGGCTCCCCCGCGACGCGGACCGCCGGGATGCCGGTGAGGCCGTTCGCACCGCCGGTGACCGAGTCCCAGGTGTTGGCGAGCTGCTGCACCGTCTCGCCGATCGCGAGCGTGAGCATGAGGAAGAAGACGCCCGCGCTGCGGACCGTGATCCACCCGGTGAGCGCCGCGACGAGCGCACCGACGCCCGCCCCGGCCAGCAACGGCACCGGCGCCTGCGCCGTCACGTTGATCGACACCCAGCCCGCGGCGTAGGCACCGGACCCGAAGTAGGCGGCGTGCCCGAGCGACGGCAGCCCGGTGACGCCGACCAGCAGGTCGAGGCTGGCCGCGAACAGCGCGAACACCAGGATGCGGGTGAGCGTGGTGGTGGCGAACGGGGCGAGGAACAGCGGCACCGCCGCGAGCACGACGAGCACGGCGGAGGCCACGCCCACGCCCAGGGCAGCCCGTCCGCGCGCGGCGCGCGGCGCGGTCGACGGGGCCCGCGTCTGCACCGCCGTCACCGGGCGCCCACCGACGCCGGGCCGCCGAACAACCCACGCGGACGCAGCACCAGCACCAGCGCGAGCGCCGCGAACAGCACGAACGAGGCCAGCTCGGGCAGCAGCACGCGGCCGAGCGTGTCGACCTGACCGATGATCAACGCGCCGACGAGCGCGCCGCGCACCGAGCCGAGCCCGCCGATCACGACGACCACCAGCGCCAGGATGAGCACCGTGGCGTCCAGCCCCGGCCGGGCGCCGTAGATCGGCCCGCCCAGCACCCCCGCCGTGGTGGCGAGCAACGAGCCGACGGCGAACACCGTGCCGGTGACCAGCCGGTTGTCGATGCCCAGCGTCGCGACCATGTCCCGGTCGGCGACGGTGGCACGCACGAGCGCACCCACCCGCGTCCGCTCCACCACCAGGTGCACGAGCACCGCCAGCACCGCGCCGGTGCCGATCAGCACGAGCCGGTAGGTCGGGTACACCGCACCGAACACCGTGACCGAGCCGTCGAGCCCGGGCGGGGCGGCGGCCGACAGGGGGTCGTCCCCGAACGCGATGATCAGCAGCTCCGCCACCACGAACGCCACGCCGAGCGTCAGCAGCGCCTGGTCCAGGTGCGAGCGCCGGCGCAGCGGAGCGGTCATCAACGACAGCAGCCCACCGGCGACCAGCCCGCCCACCGCGGCGATCCCGAGCGCGGTGAGGAAGCCGCCCCAGCTGCCCGACAGCGCCGCCCCGAGGTAGGCCCCGCCGAGGAACAGCGCGCCGTGGGCGAGGTTGAGCACGTCCATCATCCCGAACACGATCGACAGCCCCACCGCCAGGATGAACAGCAGGAAGCCGATGGCGAGCCCGTTGAGGACGCTGACGAGCATCGGGCTCAGGCCGCGGCCGGCTGGCTCTGCGGGCCCAGATCGGCCACCACGGCGTTGACCAGCCTGCCCCCGACGTTCTCGACCCGACGCAGGTAGATGTTCTGGCGCGGCGTCTGGTTCTCGAACGTCCACGGGCCGCGCGGGCTGTCCTCGATCGTGCCGACCCCGCCGAGCGCGGCGACCAGCGCGTCGCCGTCCAGCGCGGTGGCCGTGCGCAGCGCGCGGTTCAGCACGTTGGCCGCGTCGTAGGTCTGCACCGCGAAGCAGCTCGGCGCCTCCCCGTGCGCGGCGGTGTAGGTCTCGACGAACGCGGCGTTCTCCGGGTTGTCCAGCTGGTCGCTGTAGTGCAGCGTCGTCTGCACGCCCAGCGCGGCGTCGCCCTGCTGGGGCAGCACGTTGCCCTCGGTGAGGAAGCCCGAGCCGTACAGCGGGATGGAGCCCGCCAGCCCGAACTGCGCGTACTGCTGCACGAACGTGATGGCCTCGGCGCCGGAGAAGAAGCAGAACGTGGCCCGCGCGCCGGAGTTCTGGATGTTCGTGAGGAACGGCTGGTAGTCCGACGTGGTGCCGAACGGCGTCGTCGCGCTGCCGACCACCCGCCCGCCACCGGTCTCGAACGCCCGGGTGAAGCCGGAGATGACCTCGGTGCCCGCCGCGTAGTCCGGCGCGATCGCGAAGACCCCTTCGGCGAACCCGGACTCCGCCAGGTGCGTCCCCATCGCCGCCGCCACCTGCGCGTTGGTGAAGGAACTGCGCCAGACGTAGGGCGTGCGGCCGGCACCGGTGACGTCCTCGGCGCCGGCGTTCGTGACGATCAGCAGCTTGCGCGACTCGGTCATCACGTCCCGCACACCCAGCGCGGTGGCCGAGTTGACCAGGCCCACCACGACGTCGACGCCGTCGCTCTGCAGCACCTTCTGCACGGCGGGCACGCCCGTCTGCGGGGTCTCTCCCTCGTCGGCGATCACGGTCTCGACCGTGTAGTCGCCGAAGCGGCCCCCGTTGCCGTCGAGCCAGAGCTGCCAGCCGCGCTGCATGTCGGTGCCCAGCGCCGCGTAGACGCCGGACTGCGGCACCACCAGCCCGACCCGGACCGATCCGCCGCCGCCGGCGGCACCCCCGCCGTCGGAACCGCCGACGCTGCTGCCGCACGCCGCGAGGGCCGGGACGGAGGCCGCCGCCCCGAACAGACCGAGCATCCGCCGGCGGGTCATCAATGGGTGGTCGGCCATCGCGGACAGCTCCTCATCGAACTCGTCAGGCCCGGGTGGAATGCTGACGGATCGTCGTCGAGCAACGGGTCGGTGTCAACGATCCGGGTGAACCGGGCGCATCCTCACGATCCACGCGGTGACTGCCCGTGGGCGCACTAGTCTGTCCCGGTGGACGTCCTCGACAGCTACTCAGGCCACGTCGAACCGGGCGGCGCCGCCATCCGCCGCGACCTCGACGCGCTGAGCATCACCAAGATCTCCGTCGGCCCGATGAACAACAACGCCTACCTGCTGGTGTGCCGCGCCAGCAACGAGGCGCTGCTGGTCGACGCGGCGGACGAGCCGGACCGGATCGCCGACCTCGTCGGCGCCGACGACTCGCGCCCCGAGCTCAACCACCTGGTCACCACGCACCGTCACCACGACCACTGGCAGGCGCTCGGCGCCGTCGCCGGGATGTTCCAGACCCGCCAGATCGCCCACCCCCTCGACGCCCCCGAGCTGCCGATCCCCATGGACGAGCTGGTGGACCACGGCGACACCGTCCGCTTCGGGGAGATCGAGCTCGAGGTCGTGCACCTGCGCGGGCACACGCCGGGTTCGATCGCGCTCGTCTACCGCGGCGGCGGCCACCCGCACATCTTCACCGGCGACTCGCTGTTCCCCGGGGGCCCTGGACGGACAACATCGCCCGAGGACTTCACCTCGCTCATGAGCGATCTGGAGGAACGGGTGTTCGGCCAGCTTCCGGACGAGACGTGGGTCTACCCCGGCCACGGGGACGACACCACCCTCGGTGCCGAGCGCCCGCACCTCGGTGAGTGGCGGGAGCGCGGCTGGTGAGCTGACCACTCGCCCGGCCGGGGCCGCCTACGCCATTAGGCGGCCTCGCCGTCTGTTGCGAGCAGCACGACGGGGCCTTGATCGCAGAGGAGCTGCGACCGGTGCCTGATCGTGCCCCATCCCCCCGCCGCCGTCGTCGACGCGGCGCCCATCGCGCCCCCGGCTGGTGGCCCCGCCCGCGCCGCCGCAGCTGCCGCGGCCGCATCGCCCGCGCCGTCGGCCTCCCGGTCGCCACCGCGCCTACGTCCTCGCCGTCCTGCTGGTCCTCGCCCCGGCGATGACGTCATGAGCACGCTCCGGTTCGACGACACCTCCCGCTGCCCCGTCGGGGTCTGCTGCGTCGGGTGCGGCGTCACTGACGCCGAGCTGTTCCCGGCCTGCACCGGCGCGCCCGATCTGTCCGGCGCATCGGCGGGGATGCCCTGTACCGACCCCGGCTGCCCCTCGCGCGCGTCCGACGACTACCCGCCCGGCCCGCTGACCGGGGCCGGAAGCGGCGAGGGTCTGTCGGAACGATCTGGCATCCTCCGGTCCGTGACCTCTGTGGACGCTCTGCCGACGGCCGAGCAGATCGCTGTTCGCGCCCAGGAGCTGAAGGTGCTGCACCTCGGGCTGATGTTGAGCCTGTCCTCGCTGTTCGACCCGGACTTGCCGATCCTCCAGACTGAACTCCGGCGTCTGGGAGAGCACCCGGACGGCGACTTCCCGGTGAACCTCTACTACCGGGCCGCCGAGGCTGAGCCGGAGTGCCTGTCGTACTCCGCGAGGAACATCTTCACCGCCGTCTCGAACCTTCGCGGCGACGTCGTCAAGCACGACATTATGTCGATCAGCATGATCAACGCTGGGATCAGGCTCGGCGACATGATCCGCAAGGGCGGGCACAACCGCGATGACGTGCCGCTGCTGCAGTTCGCCTACCACTTCCGCAACGCCAGTGGGCACGGCGACGTGTGGAACTACAGCCCGAGCGGGCCACCGCACCCGGCCTCGTGCCGCGACCTAGTGCTGACCGGCGAACTGGTCGGCCGCCGGGCCACGTGGGAGACCGTGACGCCGCGGCTGTTCGTAGAGTTCCTCGACGACATCACCGAGCATTTCGCGCCCGGCCTCGTGCCGCCTCCGAGCCGCGAGGCGTGATCGACCACACGAACTGTGGGCCACCCTCGTTCACGATCGCGAACGACGGTGGAACCCGAGTGCCACCCTCGTCGTCTGTGCCGGGCATGGCCGCTCGTCGATCTCGCTCACCTCGCCGCGCTGCTCGGCATCGAGCCGTACGCCCCGGCCGACGACCTCGCCGTCCTGCGCGATCTGCTCGCGCGCCGGAACGCGCTCGCGCAGGAGCGCGGGTCGTGGCTCGCGTGTCACAGTCCGATCCCCGTCAACACGTTGTTCGACCACGAGTCATCGGGTGGCTCGCCCCAGCCGGGCCACCATCCGCCGACCGGTGCGCCGTTCTCCCAGCCGTAGCCCGTGTAGGGCTCGTCGATGCCGAGGATCATGTACGGGTGTCGCCGGCAGTACTTGCCGAACACCGTGTCCGGATGACGGTCCATCCCCTCGCGGGTGTTGCAGGACCGGCATAGCCATCCGCGAACGCGGCCGGTCCAGTGACAGTGATCTTCGACCTCGCTCCCTGGGGCCCCGCACACGGCGCATCGCCCCTGGTCGAAGATGCGAAGCGCGTCGATGAAGGCGAACGCGCGCTCGACGCGCGACAGCGTCTGATCGCGAGAGCGGGCGAGCCGGTCGCGGATCTCGTCGGTGACCGGCCACGACCAGCACGCCGGTTCGATCGCGATCGCCTCCTGCCAGGCCGCGGCCTCGGCGGCCTCGCGGGCGGCGTCGAGTGCGTCGCGCCCGGCCCGCGGCAGGTGGTGCCAGCAACGGGTACGTCCTGACGGCGTGGCGCCGCCGTAGTCGGTGCCGAGCGCGTTCCGGCTACAGCGGGAGCGCTTCGCGGTGATGCCACGGCATTGCACGGTCACAACGCCGCCGTCATCAGCTGCGCAGCGTGTTGCCCGGGCGGAGTCGGACATGGCGCGGAAGGTACGCGCTCACTCCGACGGATCACGGTCGTCTACGTGACACCGCTCGACGATCATGGCGGCCGCGGTCAGTCGCGACGCAGAACTCGTGTCCGAAATAACGTTTGCTAGGTAACGCCCGGAGCCGTTTGTACGACGCGATGCGAGTGAACCTCGATCGACACCAGCGGATGCGCGACGCGGACTTCCGCGCCGACCAGCACTCCCGGCTCCGCGACCCGCACATCGCGCCGTTCACGGACCTGGTCGACGAGCTGCGCGCTGAGCCGGGCCGCGGCTGGATGCCTTACATCGCCCCCATGTACGGCGGCATCAACGCCAGCATCCTGAGCGTGCTCCAGGACCCCGGCCCCGGCACTCGCGAGGCCGACGGGAGCGGGATGCTCTGCTGCGAAAACGTCGACGACTCGGCGATGCTTCTCGCCACCCTCCTGGAGAGCACGAGGATCCCCGTGTCTGAGCTGCTGCCATGGAACGGTTACCCCTGGTACCGGCACACCACCGGGAAGAGCGTCCCTCCGTCGGCCACCGAGTGCGAAGCGGGGGTCGAGCCCCTTCGACGCCTGATCGACCTCGCCCCGAACCTGCGGATCGTCATGCTTCACGGGGGCATCGCCCAGGACGTCTGGGCCAGGTTCGGCAAGCGTCACCGCTCGATCGCCCGCCGGTTTCACGTCGTGCCGACCTTCCACACCGGCAGGCAGGCCTTCATCGGCACCCACGAGATCCGTACCGTACGGCTGCGGCACCTCTACGAGAGCTTCGCTGAGGTCGGTGACCTCATCCGCAAGGAGGACGTTGCATGACCCTGCTTGGCTACGCCCGCATCAGCACATCCGACCAGACCGCGGACGGACAGCACGACGCCCTTGCGGCCGCCGAGTGCGAGCGCGTTTTCACCGGCGTCGCGTCCAGCGAGCTCGCCCGCCGCCCTCAATTCGACGCGATGCTCGACTACACCCGCCCGCACGACGTCGTTGTCTTTACCCATCTCGACCGGCTGGGCCGCTCTATTGCTCACCTTGTTCAACTCGCCGGGATCCTTCAGACCCGCAAGATCGACCTCCGCGTGTTGCGGCAGGGCATCGACACCTCGACCCCCAGTGGTCGCCTGACCTTCCACATTCTCGCCAGCACCGCGGAGTTTGAGCGCGACCTAATCTCTGAGCGCACCCGTGAGGGCCTGGCCGCCGCGCGGGTGTCGCAGGCCACCCGCACAGGCGGCGGAAGGGGGGCGGGCGCCGCCCGGTGCTGTCGTCGGCGAAGCCGGCTCGCGCGCGCAAGCTGCGCGACGGCGGTGAGCACACGATGACCGAGATCGCGGAGTTAGTCGGTTGCTCACGCGCGACGCTGTATCGAGTGCTCGACGACGCCGCGGTTACGGCGGGCGCCCGGTGAAGATCGTGGACGGCCCGACAGCGGACACGGGAGAGGACGACTGGTATCCGGGCCCGCCCCGCCCGTCGCGGGAGCTGCGATTCCTCGTGCGGTACGACGAGTACTTGGGCGGTCCGGTTGCCTATTGGCGCGACTACCGGGCGGCACTTGCACTCTATTTCGAGTACCAGGCTGCCCACCACCGTTGGGGCGCCGATGAGGGCGAGGCGGGCTCGGACGACGAAGTCACCGAGACGCCGCAGCAAAAGGTGGACCGCTACGCCTACTACGCCTTGAAGCGCAGGGTCTTCGACGTGTCCGTGGTGGTGGCGGCGCTGGCTGGGATCACACGCCGCAACTTGGCCCACTGGCTGGTCAAGTCCCGCGGGTTCCCGTGGCGCGGCAACTGTTCGGTGGACGACCTGAACAGGTTGCTGGCATTCCTGCTCGACCCCGCGACGGTGACGTTGGCCCGGGCCGTGCCGGACTACCCGCTGCACGTGCTGTACGGCGACGAGGACGACGAGCAGCTGTTAGCGCCGGCGGCGGTGCATGAAGCGTTGGTGCGCCACGCCGCCCATGAGGTGTCGGTTCAGCAGGCTGCCGAACTGCTCGGCCCGACGCTTGATGCCGCGACCGAGGAGCGCGAGGACAACGGTTACCGGGACGAACACGATGCCTGGGACGTGCTCGAAGCAGGACGGATGCCCGTTCTTGGCGAGCTGCGCCACCGAGCCCTCATCAAGGCCGTCCGAGCACAGGCCGCGGACAGATGAGTCTAGGTCGCTGGTCGGCGACGGCGGGGGCAGGCGTTCCACCGCCGCGGCCACAGCATGGACACCGCTATAGGCGGCTGATGGCCTCCAGCGCGACCGCAGCGTCCTCCAGCCGCAGGCTCGCGGACTTCACCTCCGGCACGGGCGGGTGACGTCGTCGACGAGGGACCGGGGCCACAGCTGGTACAGGTCGCGGTCGTCGAGTCGCGAACGTCTGTCTCTCTGTGATCTCGCGGCGGGGCTCGTCCAGGGGGCGAGGGCGGCGCGGTGTGCCGCGAGCCGTTCCTCGGCGGTTACCTGCTGCTCGGGTTCGGTGTCGTCGACGTGCCGGGCGATGAGTTCGACCTTCACGCGCTCGGCGGCGGCGCGGGTGCCCGCGGTGTGGGCGAGCCAGCGGGCGCGTGTCGTCGAGCTGCTAGAAGCTCTGCCCCTCGCTGTTCCCCGGCGGTCCTGGGCGGAAAACAACGCCTGAAGACTTCGCGTCGCTGATGAACGACTTGGAGGAGCGGGTGTTCGGTCAGTTCCCCGACGAGACGTGGGTGTATCCCGGCCACGGGGACGACACGACGCTCGGCGTGGAACGCCGGCACCTCGGCGAATGGCGTCAGCGCGGGTGGTGATCTTGCGGCCGATCCGGACCGCCTCCGCACAAGCGCCCCACGAAATGCGTCTGCACATCGTCCCGTGTCGCGCTCAGCCTGATGAGCAAACCGTCGGAGGGTGGTGGCATTCTCGTCCAACATGCAGCGCGATCCCGACATGTACGGCCGCACTGAGTTCGGATGGTTCCTCGGATCCCTCACCCTCGCCACCACCATCGCTGGTGGGCTTCCGATCGACTGGTGGTGGCGGATCCTGGTCGGCGTCGTGCTGGCCTTCGCGCTGCTTCCCGTACTGGGGTGGCTGTCCGGGCCGTTCGGCCGCGTGCTGCGGTTCCTGCTCGCTCCGGTCCAGCCGCTGCCAACACGCCACTGGACAGGTAGCCGGATGACCGTGGGGAAAGCCGGAGCCGACAATGACGACCCCAACGCTTCGCGGGTCATGATCGAATTTGACCCCGGGGACCTCCACCCGCACTACGTGCTGCCCGCCGGCGACGACCCGCTGCCGCTGTTCCGCGAGACGATCAAGACCGTCAACCCGAACGTGACCAGCGTGCGCGCGATGAAGGGCTACGACGAGGTGAAGCGCTGGAGCCCATCCCGGTGGACTCGCGTCACGTTGGCCTGGCGGCGGGCAGCGCAGCCGGAGAGGATGTCCTGATCGGGCCGACGTACCCGAGATCGCAGAGCATGCCCGGCAGCTCAGATCCTGTACCTGACCCTGAGCTGCCCCCTCTCGTAGTTCTTCACGGCTCGAGTTGCGGCTCCAATCAGTTTCGGGACGAGCGGGGCGCGATTGCCATCCGAGCTACGTCCCGTGCGTCCCCGACAGCCCCAGGACCTGGACGGCGAAGGACGTGGGGACCGCGCCACAGTCATTGGGCCCGACAAGTACCGGCTGGACGGCGACGACAACGGCAGGCAGTGGTGCGAGCGGTATCCAACCGCATCCCACCGGGTATCACCACGGTCCGCGCTCCCGCGCCCCCGCCGTTGCACTTCGCGGCCAGGTACGGTGGCCTTGAGTCGGAGCATCGGAGGCACCTAGTACTCCAGCGGTAGATCGTGATCATGTCTCGGGTCGGCGTCGGTAGTGGCTGGTTCGGGCACGGTGTTGGTGGCGGCGTCGCCAGTGACTCCAGCTCAGAGCGCTGGCCAAGGAACGGATCGGGCTGCTGATCAGCCGGTTGAGTAGCCGGGCGGTCTCGTTGCAGGTCAACGGGATCAGATCGGTCGGTGATGGGTGTCGGGTCCGCGCCGCGGTAGTGAACACGGCGAGCAGTGCGTGGGCTGCCATCGCGATCAAGGTCCAGCGCCGCCAGGAGCTCCAGCGGCGGACCTGGTGCTCGTCGAGGCCGGTGAGGGTTTTGGTGGCCTGAAACGACTCCTCGATGCGCCATCGTGTTCCGGCGACGCGGACCAGTTCGGTCAGGGGTGCGGGCTGAGGTGCGTAGCAGCGGTAGTAGGCCAGCTCGCCGTGCTCGGGGTGGCGGCGGATCAGCAGCCAGCGGTGCCCAGGTCCGTCGTCGGGGTGCAACGCCACGAACGCCCACTCGTAGAAGCGGGGCCCCTTTGCCCCGGCGCCGGCCGAGTAGCGGGTCCAGCAGTGTTCGGCGAGCCCGGCGGTGACCTGGTCAACGCGCATGCGGACGCCGCCGCGGGCGCCGTGCACGGTGACACGGCGGTTGCAGCCGATGCCCAGCACATAGCCGAGCTGGAGAGTCTCCAGTTGTGCGCGCAGGTCGGGGTCGGCGCCGTAGACCTCGTCGCCGGCAGCCCATCCCGCCGGGACCCCGGCCTCGACAGCCCTGGTGATCATCGTTGTGGCCAGGGCCGGTTTGGTGGCGAACTCGACCTCGGCGGGCACCCCTGCCGCCGCGCGACGGTCGGGTTCTTCGGCCCAGCTGCGGGGCAGGTAGAGCTCGCGGTCGATCAATGCGTGGCCGTGGCGGGAGGCGTAGGCGAGGTAGACCGCGACCTGGGCGTTCTCGACCCGGCCCGCGGTGCCGGTGTACTGGCGCTGCACCCCGACGGTGTGCTCGCCCTTCTTCAGGTCCCCGGACTCGTCCACGATCAGCACCCCGTCGGGCTCGCCGAGGTGTCCGGCGACGAACCTGCGCAGATCCGCGGCGACACCCTCGGTGTCCCAACAGGCCCGGTTGAGCAGGTGCTGCATGCCGTCCGGGCTGGTCTCGCCGGCGTGTTCGGCGATGCTCCAACAGGTCTTGCGCGGCAGTTCCGCGAGCATCCCGCGCAAGAACCTGGTGAAGCGCTGCCGGGTCTCCACCCGGGAAAATCGGCCCGCGACCCGATCGAGAAGTTGACCTTCCAGCGCCGGCCACAGGCCGGCCTCTACGCTGTGGCCCGCGGCCACCGCATCCTCTTGAGTCCACACAACCCAAGATGATCATGCGGTGGCCGCGCCATGTTTCCGGCGCCCCCGCCGCAAGATCACGAAGTCCGGCTGGAGTACTAGTTGACACAGGATCTCTTACTCACACTTTCCTGTCTCGCATATGCACTCATCGCCGCGATTACCAATCGTGGGTTCATTGTCGCACCTCAACATCGTATATTACTAGCCAGGGCACGAGACTGCCGGGCGCGTGCGAACATCTTGGTCGAGCGTCATGCGCCGACCGGAAGCAGCCAGAAGGCGTACGAGTCAATCCAATCGGACCTTGACGAGATTCGAGGAGTCGGGGCAAAAAGGGGGTGGCTTAGTGCCATCACATGGCTCACACGCTCACCCTCTACCAAACTCGCTTCGGACTACGTCCTGATGAACGCGGCCGAGCGACGAATAGCGGAGCTCGTGGCCGACGAAGACCTCGATGCATACTTTGCCTTCGAGATTGCACATCTACAAAATCTTGACCCCAACGCCACCGGCCACGTCAAAGAGCGACTCGCCGCGATGCCTACCGCCCGAGAGAAGCGCCTGACACTAGATGATAAATGGCGACGCGCAGAGAGACTTGAAGGCAACGCATTGATGCGTGAGCTCAATGGCCAACGCATCTCGCTCTGGCTCGCCATGGTTGGACTTCTCGCGACATTTGCGATCGGCCTCTTTCTCGACCACGAGTTGACGCTTCTATTGGGCGCACTCGGCGGATTCCTGTCACCAGTCGTCACTACACTGACCCACGAACGCGAATCAACCGCCCATGAATCGTCCTGGGGAATAATGGTGCTCACCCCTGTAGGAGGTGCCCTGACAGCGGTCGGAGGCCTGCTGCTCGTGCGCCTCCTCGCCGATGTGGATATCGGCATTCTTGGACCCGTCTTCCTAGCTAACTCTTGGGAGAATGCACAATCTCCCGTCGCGTTAGCACTCGCGCTCCTCTTCGGTTTCTCCGGCCGCCTATTCTCACGTCTCGCTATCTCTGCCGCCTCACAGCTCGGCAGCCCGCCTCCGCCACCACATGGCGAGACTTGACGGCGTCATCGCGCGAGCCTTCTCCCGGACGTGCAGAACTTCCATCTAGATGATACTGAGTGGATCATGCCCCGTGACCTCAAATCCGGACAACAACGAGCTCGCCTCCACCTACGAGGAGGCCACTGACTGGCCAGTTGCGAGCCACAGCCTGCTGGCCTCGTCTGGCATCGACCACCTGCACGCCTTCGTCGACTGGTGGCCTCTCACTCTTGGGCGGCGCCTTGGCTACCAGAAGGCTGCAGAGATCCTGTCTCAGGCCATGCTCGATGCCCACCCCAGCGAACGAGACACCCTCGTCTTCCCGTGGCTGATGTGCTGGCGACATTACGTTGAACTGGAGCTGAAGTACATGCTGCAACTGTGCGAGGGCGCCCTTCAGTCTCCCGAGAAAAATCGCGCGCACCACAAGATCTTGCAGCTTTGGCAGGAGCTAAAGCCACTGCTCGTGCGGCTTCGACCAACCGACGAGACCGCAGAGATCACGATCGTGAACCGCCTCATCACGGAGCTTGCCAGCCTCGACCCCGACAGCATGCACAGTCGCTACTCGAACCTTAAAGACGGCACCCCGACGATGAGAAACGTGAAGCCGCTAGATGTCGTGGAGTTTCATAATGCGATGTCCGGGATGGCAGCCTTCTTCGGAGGCGTGACCAGCGCGATTGAGTACGACGAAGAGATTCGGCAGGAGGTCCGCCGTGAGTACGAGGGCGGCTTCTAACTCTCTCTCGGTTGCCATCACCACTGGCGTGTGCCTACGCGTGAACAGAGAAGTGGCTCCCGGTGGCCCTGGGCGGACAACATCTTTCGAGGACGTCAACTCGCTCATGCGGGACCTGGAGGAGCAGGTGTTCGGCCAGCTCCCCGACGAGACGTGGGTGTACCCCGGCCACCGGGACGACACGACGCTCGGCACGGAGCGCCCGTCGCTGCCCGCGTGGAGAGCACGCGGCTGGTGAGCTGAGCACCAGCCCCGACCGGGGCCGCCTACATGAACGTGACCACCGCCATGCAGCGCCGGTCCAGTCACGTGGCAATTAGGCCGTTCGAGCGGGAAGGCGCTCCACATTTTTCGGTCATTACGGTTCAGTCGTTGCCGTATTCTGCTTCGATGAAATCGGCGGCATCGCCGGTCGATTCGAAGGTAACCTCCATGCCGGCAGCTTCGAGTAGTTCGTACGAATCGAGCACAAGCTTGCAATGCTCGCAGCTAAAGTACTCCGCGCTGACGGAAATTTCTGCCCACGTGTCGAAATCATCCTCAGCGATCTGCTCATGGCGCAATCGGCTACTCTCGACTACGTCTCCTTCAAGAATGCCGATCGAACCGCACGCAGGGCAGCCGGCGGTCGCGTGGTGTGCGAGGTAGGCCTGCAACGTCGTAGGGCTTGACCATTCTGCCGCAAGACGAGCAGGTAGGGTTCCGGTCTCGTACTGCGCCAGCCGTTGCTTGGCCCGTTCCATGAGCATCTCGGCGCGGTGCTCAATATTCTTCTGATTCCGCGCTAGGTGTTCTTCAACTAGGTCTACCCTCTCTGACCCGACGAAATCGTCAATGTCTGAGTCGCATGCATTGACGAGGATGGCTGCTTGCGCCCAGAAGCGTGCCCACCAAATTTCCGGAGGGAGGCCAGTGAACCCGATGCCGCCGCCGTGCAGGTACTCGTTACGCGCGGCCGTGATCCGCAATGCTTCGGCCGAATTGAATGGCTTGAACGCGCGGCCACAGCGCTTATATATTGTCGCGGCTCGCACAGAAATGAAGCGAGAGTCGGCGTCGACGAGTCCGGTCGCCATCAGGAGGTTGACACCCTCTTCATTGGGCTCAGCGATCAGCACAGGCGATGTGCGCGCCAGAGCTGCCTTTCCCAGCAATTCGAGCGCAAGGGATGCCCAGAGCGCCTGCTCTTCGAATGATCGCGGCTCGTTATCCATCGCGTGATTGATGAATAGTTTGGCCTTCATCCACAGCGCACTGTGGTCAAATGATCGAGGCATTTCAGAGGGCTTTCGTTATGAACATTATACGATCCAGAGAACGTTCGTTGTCATTCGACGCATCAGCTCTAGCGTGGAGAGTTCGCGAATTGTCATAAGTAGCACCTGGTCTACCATTTGCCAGTTGTACGAGATTGCCGTGGGCGTTAGATCCGCGATGGCGGCGACCACGGCTCTGGCTCTCTCGTCGCAGGCGTCCATGCAGGACGAGTCATATCGAAGTCGGTGGAGGCGTGGACTCGCGGTCGCGTAGAAGCTACTTGCGCCGTTCCGGATGAGGAAAACCCCGTTTCGCGCCGCCTGCCAAGGAAATGATGAAGGATGATTCGATGCGGCGCGAAGAGGCAGTAGCAGTGTTGGCGTGTCATTGGGCTGACTGGCGGTCAGTAGCACGGCATCTGGCGGTTCGTCCAAGTGGGCGCCATCGGTGTGCAATGGTTGCCGGCCAGTGCCGTATATTGAGCTGATCGAGGAAGGATTGGCAGCATCTTTACTGGTGGGGCGCAGCGTGACTGTTGCAGGGTCTGTTGATCGCGCTCGAATAACGCGCCATCCAAGCTGATTTGCTTCGTACCTCAAAACCGGGGCGCTGATCGTCGCGCTGGCCCAGCCGTCCCGCTTAGCGATAGACCACAAGTCGGCCAATGAGATTCGTTCACTCATGATCAGCGCCGCCCGCATCAGACAATACTGCAAGTATCCGTCGAAGATGGGTGCGATTTCCGATCGGCAGGGAAGTCACGCAGAGAACGTCGGCGTTATCATGGTTGAACCGTTGAGTCTCACCGTCCCAGTCGAGTTCTCCAGCACAAGATCTGTTAGCCAGCAGAAGCGTAGCCTTGGATCGCCGGAGTGCGGGAATAAGTACTTGTGGAGCCAAGAGTCCTCCCGTCGATTGCACTTTATTGCATGCAGGATGGATGCTGTCGACTCGCTGCCATCCATCCCCTTACATCCGACAGTCGCTCAGAGCGGCCGTAGTGTTACTTCTGGAGCTGCCGTCCAGCAAGGCCACAGTGCGAAAGCACGGTACTTCTCTGAATCCTCTGTCCACGCAAGTCTATCGAACCTATTCGTCCGCATGCCACGTGATCGCGATGGACTCGGGCTTGAAACCGGGACCGCCCCGACCAGGCAAGACACGAACCCCTACGCCCAGGACGATTAGCAGTGCCCGCCGCTGTGTCACCGAGAGCCCGGCCCATCTCTCCGCCGCCACCGGCCCGGGGAGCTGTGCGATCAGTTCGGGCGCTACACCGCGGATCGTCCGCGCGCTCTCGCGTTCCGCCTCGTCCAGTTCCGGCCGGAGTCTCGCTGTGATCCGACTCAACTGCGCCCGGTCGATCTCGCCATCAGCGTAGGCGTCCGCTGCCTCGGCAAGACGCGCCCGAATGCCCTCAGCACGCTCCCGGGCATGGGCCCCTGCCGCGTCGTCGTCACGCCTGAGAAGATCCCGCGCGTCAGGCTTGCTGAGACGGGCGATCACCACACGCTCGACCAAGTCGTCCACCCACTCGCGTCGACGTCCCACACAGCCGCTCGGTGCATTGCAGACGTAGAGCTCATGCCCGTAGCGCTTGAGCACCCGCAGCGCCGAGCCGCACTTGCCGCACTCACCAATGCCGTAGCTCAGCAATGCTTGCGCGCTCCCCCGCGGGTGGTCACCCGCAACGGGTCGGTGAGCATCGCGACCACGCGCGCGTGCTTGTCTGCGTCGACGATGGGTGGCCACGCGGCGTCGCCGTGGATCTTGCGCCCGCGCACCACCTTGCCGATGTTCGATGGGCGCATAGCGAGCTTGCGGATGGTCGACGGTAGGACGACCTCGAGGAGCGGGTCTTCGGCACCCTGCCGGACGAGACGTGGGTCTACCCCGGTCACGGGGACGACACGACGCTCGGCACGGAGCGCCCGTCGCTGCCCGAGTGGAGGGCACGCGGCTGGTGAACTCCCGACGGCTCGGGATGATCAGCATGGCGCAGTACACCGCGTCGGCGGACCGGCTGAACGGCTTCAGGTGAACCGTCCCGGCCTTGGTGTACCGCTGCCGACGGGCGGACGTGCAGTACCCGAGCCTGCGGTCTCCCTGGCTCTACCATCGGCCGGCAAGGCCTGACTCGTATCCGGCGATGACGAGTTGAGCGCGGTCGCGCGCGTCGAGCTTGGTCATCAGCCTGCCGATGTGGGTCTTGACGGTGCCTCTGCTGAGGTGGAGCCGGTGCTGGATCTCGTCGTTGGAGAGCCCACGGGTGACGAGGACGAGGACCTCGCGCTCGCGTGGGGTGACGTCGTCCAGACGACGCCGAGAAGCAACACCGGCACCGGTGAACTCGCCGATCAGCCTGCGGGTCACGGTAGGCGCGAGAAGTGCGTCGCCTGCGGCGGCCACGGTGATGCCGTCGAGCGGGCGCGCCGGGCTCGTGTCCTTGAGCAGGAAGCCGGAGGCTCCGGCCCGCAGCGCGCAGAAGACGTACTCGTCGAGATCGAAGGTGGTGAGCACGACGATCCGCGCCGTGCTCTCGACGTGTCTCAGACGTTCGACGGCGGTGAGGCCGTCCGAGCGCGGCATCCGGACGTCCATGAGCACGACGTCGGGGCGGTGGGCGATGGTGAGGTCGACCGCCTGCTCACCGTCCTCGGCCTCAGCGACGACCCTCATCCCGGGAGTCGCGTCGACGAGGGTACGGATCGTCGCCCGGTAATGGTCGTCGTCGTCGGCGAGGAGCACCCCGATCCCGGCAGCGCTCACGGGCGGCGCGCCGTGCTCAAGGGAAGTGTCGCGCGCAGGACGAAACGACCGTCGGCTGCGCCGCCTGCGCTCATACTCCCGCCATGCGCGGTGACCCGTTCGCGCACGCCGAGAAGCCCGTAGCCCTCCGAGTGCCAGGTCCGGGTGGCAGGGTTGGTCGCCGTGACCACGAGAGCGCCGGCGCTCTGCACGAGGCTGAGGGTGCATTCACGGGGCGCGGCGTAGCGGACGGCGTTGGTCAGGGCCTCCTGGAGGATCCGGTACGCCGACGCCTGGACGGACGCGGGCACCTGCCGGTGCCCGTCCTGCTCGAGGGTGACGGAGAGACCGGCCGCCTCGGCGTTCGCGACGAGGCGGGGCAGATCGTCGAGGCCTGCTCGCGTGTCGTCCACCTCCCGCAGAGCGGTGAGGACCGTTCGGACGTCATCGAGCGCCTCCCGGCTGACCTGCGCGATCGCGCTCAGCGCGGCATGGCCTTCCTCGGGCCGGTCGGCAGCCAGGTGCTCGGCGACCGCGGCCTTCATGGCTATGACGCTGAGGCTGTGGCCCAGGATGTCGTGAACGTCCCGGCCGATCCGGAGTCGCTCCTCGCCGACGGCACGTTGCTCACGCAGCCGCGCCAGTTGCTCGGCGTCGGCGCGGCGGGCCCGCAGCACACGACCCAGCGCCCAACTCCCTCCGATCACCACAACGCCGTACCCGAGAGACGAGAGCGGGGTGGAGGCGAAGGACTCCTCCCCCGGAGGCGCCGCGACCACGGGAAGACCCGGCACCACCACGGTCATGAACCCCGGGACGAACACCGCAGCCGAGGCGCCACCCACCGCGGCGGCTGCCGGCCACGCACGAACGCCCGAGGCCACCGGATAGAGCGCGAGGGCCACCGCGATCACCACCGCGTCCCCCGGCACACCGACCAGGACGGCTCCCGCCGCCATGACCGACTGGCCGACGAAGACGGCCGACGGCCGGACTCGACGCACCGCCACCCCCGAGGCGAGGCCGATGATCGCGACACCCAGGAACCACCCTCCGGACGGCGCACGCACGGAGGCGAACGCGGCGAGCGCGACCGCCACCAGACAGTCCGCCGCGACCAGCCATCCGGCCGGAGGTGTCCTCCCCCTCAGCACGGGGCAACGCTAGCCTCGCCGGCCGGAAGATCGGACCGTGGTCCGATCCGGGACCGCAACACACCGACCACCATCGACATCCGTGAGACGTCGTGCTCGTGTCCTCCTCCTTGCCATCGCCGCGCCGGCCTCCCTGCTGGTCATCACCCCCGCAGCGCACCCACAGCCCGCAGCCGTGGCCCCCGCGACCGTCAGCTCCGTCGTCGAGCAGTACCGCGACACCGCCCACGTGCCCGGCGTCGCCGTCGCCGTGACACGCGGCGACAGGGTGATCCTCGCCCGCGGGTTCGGCCACACGGCCGACGGTCAGGAGGTCACCGCGACGACGGTCATGGCGATGGCCTCGGTGAGCAAGTCCTTCACGGCGTTGGCCGTGGTCCAGCTCGCCGAGCAGGGGCGGCTCGAACTCGACCAGCCCGTGCAGCGCTACCTGCCCGAGTTCGTCACCGCTGACCCCCGAGGCGCCCGGATCACCGCTCGCCAACTCCTCGACCAGACCTCGGGCCTGACAGATGCCGGCGTCAGCCAGTTCACCCGTCCGCAGCCCGAGAGCTTGCGCGACTCGGTCGCGGACTTCCGTGACGCCGAACTCACCAGCCCACCCGGCAGCCAATGGGCCTACTACAACCCGAACTACCAGATCGCCGCTCGCCTGGTGGAGGTCGTGAGTGGGCAGCCGTTCGACGAGTACCTCGCCGATCATGTCTTCACCCCACTGGCCATGAACGACAGCAGAAGCATCGGCACCGACGACGACCTCCCCCCGACGGCCCACGGCCATCTCAAGCTGCTGGGCCATCCCATCCCGGCAGCGGAACCCACCGCGTTCGGAGCCGGCTCGGGCGGGGTGCTGAGCACCGCCGAAGACATGACCTCGTGGCTGATCATGCAGAACCGGTCGACGCCTCCAGGAACCACAGCGGTCGTCTCGCCCGAATCGCTGAAGACCATGCATTCCCCGTCATCGTCGGTCTCGGGCGACTACGCGCTGGGCTGGTCGGTCGGACGCACACCGTCCGGCGCCCCGCTCGTCTCCCACGGCGGCGACCTCTTCACCTCGACCACCTGCCAGGCCCTGCTCCCCGAGTCGGGGTACGGCATCGCCGTCATGGCGAACACCGGCCTTGCCTACGGGGACGCGTCCGCGATCGGGAAGCGGCTCGTCGCCCTCATCGACGGCGAGCCTGCGGCGCCCGCCTCTGCGCAGACGGTCGCCGTCGACGGAGTGTTGCTCGGCATCGCCCTCCTCGCGCTCGCGCTCGGAACGATCGGATTCGTCCGAGCCCGACGCTGGGCGACGACCCACACGATTCGCAGAGCGCTCATCGGTGTTCCGCTGCTCCTGGCGCCACTCGTTGTCCTCGTCCTCTTCCCCGCCATAGTCAGGGCCCTCTACCGCGGACGCGACATCACCTGGACCCAGGCCTTCTACCTGTACCCCTCATTCATGATCCTTCTCATCGCGCTGTCAGCAGCAACGACCCTCGTCGGAGGCGCGCGGCTCGTCTGGAAGGCCAGGCTCTCGGAACCCGGCAGCCGACCTTGACGGGCTGGGCGTCTCAGCGCTGCGTCGTGGCGGGGAAGGAACGCGGTGGCGACGAAGAGCGCGCGCACCCAGTTGTGGGAATCCACGCTCTTCCCGGGAGGACCGGGGAAGACGGACGGGCCTGCCGAGTTCGGCTCGCTGATGGACGACCTGGAGGAGCGGGTCTTCGGCGAGCGGTCGGACGACACGTGGGTCTACCCCGGCCACGGGGACGACACCACCCTCGGGCGGGAGCGCCCCGGCATCCCGGAATGGCGCTCCCGCGGCTGGTGATCAGGCCGGAGGTCGAGCGTGACCAGGCCGCACCGTGCCTCGGCCTGCCACCATCGCGACGATCGTCTGGCCGGCCGCAGCGACGCACATCAGGATGATCGGTGCATGCCATCCGGAACCGGCGGTGTGCAGCAGCCCGAAGACCACCGGTCCTGCGGCGGCCAGCAGGTACCCGATCGACTGCGCCATCGCGGACAACGCGCCCGCCGCAGCCGCGTCCGGGGCGCGCAGGCTGAGGAAGGCCAGTGCGAGCACCAGGCACGCTCCGCCGCCCAGTCCGAGGACGACACTCCACAGCAGCGCCCATCCCGGCGCCACCAGGAGTCCGAGGTAGCCGGCGAGCAGGACCGCCGAGCTCGTCGTCGCCAGCGCGCGTTGATCACGTGCCCACCGCAGCGCGGCAGGCACCGCCAGGCTGGTCACCACCGCGACCACCTGGAACAGGAACAGCAGCCATCCCGCCGCAGCCGCGCTCACCCCGCTGTCCTGGAACACCTGGGGCAACCAGGTGACCACGACGTAGAAGCCCAGCGACTGCAGTCCCATGAACACCGTGACCGCCCACGCGAGTGCCGATCTCCACGGCAACCGGTGCCTGCCGATCGCCTCGTCGGCCGGCGGCGGTGTCCGCATCTGCGGGAGCCACAGCACGATGGCCACCAGGGCGAACACGATCCAGAGACCCCACGCGGTGCGCCAGCCGCCAGGGGCGACCTGGCTGATCGGCACCGCCATCCCGGATGCCACTGCGGCGACACCGCCCATCACGGTGGCGTACGCGCTCGTCAGGAGCCCGACCCTGGTGGGGAAATCGCGCTTGATCAGGCTCGGCAGCAGAACGTTGCCCACGGCGATCCCGGCCCCGATCAACACGGTTCCGGCGAACAGGCTGCTCGCCGTCGGCGCCCACCGGACCGCGATCCCGAGCGCCAGCACGACGAGCGCACCCCCGAGGAGCCGCTCGGGACCCCACCGCGCGGCCAGTCGCGGGACCAGCGGCGAGATCACCGCGAACGCCAGCAACGGCACCGTGTTCAGCAGGCCCGCCACAGCCGGAGCCAGCGCCAGATCGGCCTGCACGCGATCCAGGAGCGGTCCGACGCCGGTCAGGCTCGCCCGCAGGTTCGCCGCCACCACCAGCAAACCCCACACCAACAGCGCCCGACCGGAACGCCCCGTCGACCGCGTCCTCTGCCGACGACGCTCGTCCAGCAGCTTGTCCCTGTTCTCCACGCCCCCACGATCGAGCGGCACCGTGGCGACGAACAGGCCGTGCTCGGGCTGGCCCCCAGGGGGCCACCCTCGCGCACCGCGCGACGGGCGGGCAGCGTCATAGGCTCACGACATGGGGAAGCCATTCGGGGACTTCATCCGGGCCGCGCGCGACAGCATCCAGCCGGAATCCCTGGGACTGCCGGACCGCGGCCGCCGACGGTCCCCCGGCCTGCGTCGACTGGACCTCGCAACGCGCGCCGGCATCAGCGTCGAGTACCTGACGCGCATCGAGCAGGGCCGCGACCGCAATCCTTCGGCTGCGGTCGTCAACGCGCTCGCCGATGCGCTCGGCCTCGGCCCCTCGGAGCGCAACCACCTGCGCTACCTGGCGAAGATCACCGGCGACACGTGTTCCGCCCACGCCCGACCCGCACCACTGCGCCGGCACGTGCGACCGTCCGTCCTGACGACGCTCCGCCTCCTCGAACCGGGCATCGCCATCGTGACCAACCGGCTGGGCGACATCCTGGCGCACACCAGCGGCTACGAGTCGATCACCGACGGAACCGGGCTCCTCGACGCCGACCCGCCGAACCTCACCCGCTACGTCTTCACCGACCCCCGAGCCCGCGCGTTCTTCACCGACTGGGACGACGTCGCGGACGAGCAGGCCTTCGACCTGTGGCTCGCACCGTCGGTCGAGAACTCCGACTGGCTCACCGCCGAACTCGCCCCCGTTGCCGGCTCCGACTTCACCCGCCGCCTGCACCGCCACGTGGTGCCACGACGGGGAACCCTCCGGCTCACCCACCCTGCCGGGCACGAGCTGCACCTGCTCCGCGAGACGTTCGAACTCCCCACGGACACCCAACAACTCGTCGTCTTCCTCCCCGCGGACGAACGAGCGGCCCAGGCCGTCGACCAACTCCACCGCCCGCCCCACGGCCGGCTCCGATCCATCTCATGACTGAACCCGGTTGCCAGCCCTTGATGCCCCGCCTCAGTGCGAGCGCAGCTGCACCCGCGGCATGAGGAACGGGTCTTCGGACCACTCCCGGACGAGACGTGGGTCCACTCCGGTGACCGAGGCCTCCAGTAGGTCGGCGCGGGCGGCCCCGAACCGGGCGGCGACCACCGCGGAGGCGAGCGCGTCGGGACCACACCCGAAGGCGTCGGTTGGCGCGCACTTGACCTCGACCCGACTCGAGATTCTACCGTCCTGATCGTCCACCGCGGAGCCGTCACGACGCCGAGGAGCAGGCAATGATCGTCACCATCGCCAGGGTCGTCGAACCGGATCGGTTCCTGGAGGTCTTCGAGACCGTCGGCGCGCAGAAGCGGCGGCAGCACGGCTGCCGGGGCGCCCGGGTCTACTTCGATCCCGACGACGCGCACCGGGCGTGGTCCGTCTTCGACTGGGACGCGCAGGACTACGAGGGGTTCCTCGCGGACCCCGAGATCCCGGCCATCGCACGGGAGCTCGGGCTCCTGGCACCGCCCGTACACGCCGTCGCCGCAGCCGAGCTCGACGCCTGACACACGTCGCCGCATTCACCGGCGCGGACGGGCAGGAGCCCGATCGAGACGCTCACCCCGTCCGGAACGGGCGCCTGGCGCCCGGTTGCCGCTGCAGGCGAGCTGCACTGCACGCGTCGTCGACGATCTGCACGATCCCTCTCAGCGATCGGGGCTCGGTGCGAGGTGGGCCAGGCACGCGGCGGGCTCGGCGAAGGGTTCCAGGGCGGTGACCGTGACCGGTGCGCCGAGCTCGGTCAGCGCGCCCTGCATCAGACCCAGGTGCAGCGGGCACACGAGGTCACGGTGCGGTTCGGCGAGCTCGAGGAACGGGCAGTGCCGCAACCGGACCCGGTCCGGGAGGCCGCCGTCGCCGGCGACGGGTTCGGGCGCGAAGTCCAGGTCGTCGAGCATCGTCGTCAGCCGTTCGACCGCTTCGCCACTCGTGATCTCGCGGAACGGCGCGGGCCGCGGGACAAGATGCGCACCCCACGTCCGACCTGCAGCGGCTGCGGTGTCGGCCGCGTCGTCGCTCGTGGCGGACAGGTGGCCGAGCAGGATCTCGGCCAACATGCGGTAGCGGCGCGCGCCGCCGCGCGCCAGTCCCGGCCGCGCCCGGTAGCCGACTCGTGGCCGTCCCCGCCCAGAAGGAGCGTCCGACGCCCGCTCGACGATGCCCTCCCCCACCAAGGCTTCGAGGTGGAAGCGGGCGGTGTTGGCGTGGATACCGAGGTGGTCGGCGGTCTCGGACACGCTCACCGGCGCCGCAGCCCGATGGATCATGTCGAGCACCTGCTGGCGACGCTCACTCATCGTCCTGACCTTCCATCGGCTGCGGCGGGAGCCCGGCCACCAGTGAGGTGTCGGCGGGGCACGGCACATTTAACACAATAAACCCTTGTGAAAATAAGGTAAACCTGCTGGACTCCGGATGGCACCGGCAGGTGCCGCGGTAGGCAGGAGGACACGTCGTGACGTTGCAGGTCCACATCCAGGACACTCCCACCGACCCCGCCCGACAGGCGCAGCACATGCTGCGCGACCGCGGTGACGAGCTGCTCGCCGAGCTCGCCGCGAAGGTCGCCCTGGCCACTGAACTGCAGCTCCGCCTCGCCGACCGGGAGGATGCGCGGGAGACGCTGACCGACTTCTGCGTCCAGCACGTCGTCCGCCACCTGGTGGCGACAGATCGGGTGCTCTACTCGGTCGCAGCCAGGGCGGCAGAGACTCGGCTGCTGGTCCGCGCACTGAGGGCCCAGCACGACCTCGCAGCCGAGCGGATCACCGATCTGAAGCGCGCGGACAGTTCCGCTGATGTCGCCGCCTCTGCGCACGCACTCGTCGGCCTGCTCGAGGTCTGCGTCCACGTCGAGCAGAAGGTGCTGATCCCCGCACTGGCCACCCTCCCGGGTGTGGATCTTCCCATGCTGGTCGAGGACCTCGGCATCCTGCTCGCCGGCGGCATCCTCGACATTCCGGCGAAGGTGGACGTCCGCGATGTCCCGCACGGCCGCCGACACCCGCGCATCTTCGGCATCTACGCCCGGCTGGCACCCGGGGAATCCTTCGTACTGGTCAACAACCACGACCCGAAACCGCTGCGACGCGAGTTCCAGGCCACCTACCCCGACCAGTTCGGGTGGGACTACCTCGAGGCGGGCCCGGACCAGTGGCAGGTGCGAATCGAGCGGCTGCCGGTGCAGGCGTGACACTGCGATGACCGACCTCCGACGTCCCGAGCCGATCGCTGTCCACCCCTATCCCGTCCGGCGAGTGCCGAGGGGATCGACATTCCTGCGGATGCTGCGGACCACCGACCCCAAGGACATCGCGATCCTGTACATGGTCACGTCGTTCGGCTTCTTCCTCGCCGGCGGCGCGATGGCGCTGCTCATGCGCGGCGAGCTGGCAGTGCCGGGGCAGCAGTTCCTGTCCAGCGAGCAGTACAACCAGCTGTTCACCATGCACGGCACGATCATGCTGCTGCTCTACGCCACGCCGATCCTGTTCGCCTTCGCCAACTACATCGTGCCGCTGCAGATCGGCGCCCCCGACGTCGCGTTCCCCCGGCTCAACGCGTTCTCGTACTGGCTGTTCCTGTTCGGCGGGCTCATCGTCCTGTCCGGCTTCCTGACCCCGGGCGGTGCGCCCGACTTCGGCTGGTTCGCCTACACCGCGCTGTCCGACGCGGCCCACTCCCCCGGCGCCGGCGCAGACCTGTGGATCACGGGTCTCATCGTCGCCGGACTGGGAACGATCCTGGGTGCCGTCAACTTCATCACGACGATCGTCTGCATGCGCGCCCCCGGCATGACGATGTTCCGGATGCCGATCTTCACCTGGAACATCTTCGTGACCTCGATCCTCATCCTGCTCGCGTTCCCGGTCCTCACTGCGGCGCTGTTCGGTTTGCTGGCTGACCGCCACCTCGGTGCTCACGTGTTCGACCCGGCCAACGGCGGTGTGGTCCTCTGGCAACACATGTTCTGGTTCTTCGGCCACCCCGAGGTCTACATCGTGGCGCTGCCGTTCTTCGGGATCGTCACCGAGGTCTTCCCGGTGTTCGCTCGAAAGCCGCTGTTCGGCTACAAGGGCATGATCTTCGCAACAGTGACGATCGCGATGCTGTCGGCCGCGGTGTGGGCCCACCACATGTTCGCCACCGGCGCAGTGTTGCTGGCGTTCTTCTCCCTCACCAGCTTCCTGATCGCCGTCCCAACCGGGATCAAGTTCGTGAACTGGATCGGAACCATGTGGCGGGGGAAGCTGACGTTCGAGACTCCGATGTTGTTCGCGGTCGGCTTCGCCGTCACCTTCCTGTTCGGCGGGATGACCGGCGTACTGCTGGCATCGCCACCACTGGACTTCCACGTCTCGGACACCTACTTCGTGGTGGCCCACTTCCACTACGTGCTGTTCGGCACGATCGTGTTCGCCACCTACGCCGGCATCTACTTCTGGTTCCCCAAGATGACCGGGCGGTTCCTGGACGAGACGCTGGGCAAGGTCCACTTCTGGCTCACGTTCATCGGCTTCCACCTGACGTTCCTGGTGCAGCACTGGCTGGGCAACGAGGGCTTCCCGCGCCGCTACGCCGACTACCTGCCGATCGACGGCTTCACCACGTTGAACGCGATCTCCTCGATCGGCGCGTTCGTGCTGGGCGCGTCCACGCTGCCGTTCATCTGGAACGTGTTCCGCAGCTACCGCTACGGGCGTGTCGTCACCGCGGACGACCCGTGGGGCTTCGGCAACTCGCTGGAGTGGGCCACCTCGTGCCCGCCGCCGCGGCACAACTTCACCGAACTGCCCCGCATCCGCTCGGAGCGTCCGGCGTTCGAACTGCACTACCCGCACCTCGTCGAACGAGCTCGCGCACAGGCCCACGTCGGGCGCCGGCCTTCGCACGGTGAGGTGGCTGCCCGCGGGGTCGGCAATACGGAGAGGCCCAGCCGCGACCCCCGGTCTCGCTAATGGCCGGCCCCCGGCTCCTCGCCGAGCGGCGGCCAGCCGCGTTCGACCGAGGCGCGGCAGCGGTCTGGTCGGTCGCCCGCGCCGATGAACAGCGCGGTCAGCATCGAGGCGCCGCCGTCGAGCGTCCGGCGCGGCAAGGGTCCGGTCGCGACCAGCGACGCCAGGCCGTGGCCGGTGACCCAGCTCTGGGTCGCCAGCTCCAGGGGGTCGGTGCCGCGCCGGAAGCGACCGTCGTCCCGGCCCCGGCGGGCGGCCTGGACCAGGTACTCCAGGGTGGCGTCCGCGGCGGTGAGGTCCTCGAGTTCGACGGAGGCGTCGAACATGACCCGGTACAGGTCGGGATGGTCCAGGGCGTTGCCGAGGTAGGCCGCGACCAGAGCGGTCAGGTCCCGGACCGCGTCGTCGGTCGTCGCCAGCGCCGCGAACCTCGCCGCCAGGCGGGTGAAGCCCTCCTGCCGCAGCGCCATCCACAGGCCGTCCATGCCTCCGAAGTGGGTGTAGACGGCCATCGTCGACACGCCGGTCCCGGCGACCAGCGAACGCAGGGTGAGGGGTTCGCGGTCGCGGAGCATGCGCGCGGCGCGCTCGACGAGCAGGGTGCGCACCGCCGGGTCCCTGGTTCTCGCCATGCCGCGACGATACATAACATTGCTCTGCTATACATGGAACATGCCCATCAACTTGGTCAACCCCGCCGGACTGCCCCAGGTCGACCTCTACCGGCAGGTGTCGGTCGCCACCGGATCGCGGCTCGTGTTCATCGCCGGCCAGGTCGCCCTTGACGCCGAGGGCCGCAAGGTCGGCGAGGGCGACTTCGCCGCCCAGGTCGAGCAGTGCTACCTCAACATCGGCGTCGCGCTGGCCGAGGTCGGCGCCACCTTCGACGACGTGGCGAAGCTGACCGTCTACCTCGTCGACTGGACGCCGGACAAGATGCCGCTGTTCGCCGAGGGGGTCGGCCGGGCCGCGGCGAAGCTGGGCGTCACGCCGGCCGCGCCACTGACCGGGATCGGGGTCGCGGCGCTCGCCGAGCCCGGCCTGCTGGTCGAGGTCGAGGCCACGGCGGTCGTCGGCGGAGCCGCCTGATCACGGGGCGGTGCGCGACGAGCGAGACACCAGCGGGGTTCGATCACGGGTGACACCCCGCTCACGTCTCGCTCGTCGCGAGGTCAGTCGCGTGTCGCCCGCGCCGCCACCGGTACCCGAGCGTGGCGCTTGAGGATCGCCACGGCGGCGTCCACGACGGCCAAGGCGATGATGGGGGCGACGATCAAGGCGTGCGGCATCGAGTGGCCCTTTCGGCGGGGAGCGTGGTGGCCGCCCGGCACGGTAGGCGAACCGGGTGTCACCCGCTCGGGTGGCCCTCCCGCCGCACACCGACTTCACGCCGTTCCCACCTCGAGGCACCTGTCACCGCGCCCCGGCGACCCGTCGTCGCGGCTGGCGGGCGGGTCCGGGCGGCGACGGGCATGGTCGGGGCCATGCGCCTTCAGCACGACGTCACCCCGAGCATGAACCTCCAGGTCGAGCTCGCGCTGCCGCGCGAGGGTCGCGAGGACGGCGAGACGCTCGTCGTCGTCCTGCCGACCGGTGGCGACGGCGACCCCGCCGCGATGGCCCACCGCTGGTCGTTCACCGTGGACGAGGCCGAGCAGCTCGGCACCGTCCTGCTCGACGCCGCCCAGAAGGCGCGTGACATGGGCTGACGGCACCCGCGCGCTCCTCCTCACGCGGTTGCGCCGGGCCACCACTCGCGTTCACCCGGAAGAGATCGTTGCGCCATGTCGGCTCCCTAGGGTCGCCGCGGACGCCGCCACCCCGCGGCTGCGTCCCCTCCGGAGGCCCGTAGTGCACACGCCCGTCACCCCGCCCCTCTCCGTGCTCGCGCAACGGCGCCTGTCGCGGCGGAACGTGCTGGCAGGCGGGCTCGCCACCGCCGCAGCGACGTTCTTCGGTGCCGCCTGCGCACCCGGTGACGGTGGACCGGCGGTCCCTGCGGCGCTGCTCGGGTTCCCGGCAGTCGCCCCGAGCGTGGCCGACGAGGTCGTGCTGCCGCCCGGCTACCGCTACCAGGTGCTGTTCGCCTGGGGCGACCCGATCGTCCCGTCCGGCCCGGCGTTCCGCGAGGACGCCGGCAACAGCGCCGCCGAGCAGTCCCTGCAGGCGGGCGACCACCACGACGGCATGTGGTTCTTCCCGCTGGAGGGCAGGCGGGCCGGGCTGCTGTGCGTCAACCACGAGGCGACCACCGAGGACCTGCTGCACGCCGACGGGCGCGCCGCGTGGACTCCGGAGAAGACCGCGAAGTCGCAGGCCGCACACGGCGTCTCGGTGATCGAGGTGGAGCAGGACGGCGAGGGCCGGTGGCACGTCGTCGAGTCCGGCCACGCCCGGCGGATCACGATGACGACCCCCGCCGAGATCACCGGGCCGGTGGCGGGGCACCCGCTGCTGCGCACCGGCGCCGATCCCGAGGGCGTCCGGGTGCTGGGAACGCTGAACAACTGCGCCAGCGGTCCGACACCGTGGGACACCTACCTCACCTGCGAGGAGACCTTCAACAAGTACTTCTACTACGGCGAGCAGCCGCCACCCGCCGGTTCGGCGCAGGAGCGCTACGGGGTCGGCTCGGAGGACTCCTACCCCTGGTACACGACCGACGCCCGGTTCGACATGCGGGCCGAGCCGAACGAGTACCACCGGTTCGGCTGGGTCGTCGAGATCGACCCGTTCGACGCCGCCGCCGCCCCGAAGAAGCGCACCGCGCTGGGACGGATGGAACACGAGAACGCCGTGGTCGTGCCCGGCGGGCGCGGTGAGGCCGTGGTCTACATGGGCGACGACACCCAGTTCGAGCACTTCTACAAGTTCGTGGGCGCCGAGCCGATCGAGAGCGCCCTCGCGGCCGGGCGCAGCCCGCTCGACGAGGGCACGCTGCACGTCGCCCGGCTCGAGGAGGACGGCTCCGGCCGGTGGCTGCCGCTGGTGCACGGGCAGCCGGGCCTCACGGCGGCGGACGGTTTCGCCGACCAGGCCGATGTGCTGGTCCGCACGCGGATGGCGGCGGCCGCCGTGGGTGCCACGCCGATGGATCGTCCCGAGTGGTGCACCGTGCAGCCCGGCACCGGCGCGGTGTTCTTCACCTGCACGAACAACACCGCCCGCACGGAGTCGGTGGACGCGGCGAACCCGCGGCTGGACAACCGCTTCGGCCACATCATCAAGATCGACGAGGGCGGCGACCCCAGCGCGACGAGCTTCACCTGGGACGTCTTCCTGCTGGCAGGCGACACCGCGAGCGGCGCCACCGTGCCCGCCGATCAGGCGTTCGGCTCCCCCGACGGGCTGTGGTTCGACCGCGAGGGCCGGCTGTGGATCCAGACCGACGGGACCCAGCCGACCGTCAACGGCGCCGAACAGAACAACCAGATGCTCACCGCGGACACCGCCACCGGCGACATCCGGAGATTCCTCGTCGGTCCCCCGCGCTCCGAGATCACCGGCATCACCGCCGACCCGGACGGCCGGTCGCTGTTCGTCAACATCCAGCACCCCGGCGACTCGGGCACGCCTGAGGACCCCCGCGCGGGCTCGAACTGGCCCGACTTCAGCGCCACCGGCCGCCCGCGCTCGGCGACGATCGTGATCACCCGCGAGGACGGGGGCGTGGTGGGCGGCTGAGCCTCACCCCTTCACCGATCCGGCGGCCATGCCGCGGGCCAGGAACGGCTCGAGGAACACGAACAGCACCAGCATCGGCACCATCGACAGGATCCCGGCGGCCATCAGCCCGCTCCAGTCGACACTGAACTCGCCGATGAAGGACGCGATCCCCACGGTGATCGTCCAGCCGCTGGGGTTCGGCATGAGCGTGCGGGCGAAGAGGAAGTCTCCCCAGGCGAGGATGCAGGCGTAGGTGAACGTGGTGGCGAGGCCGGGCCGCAGCAACGGGACGACGACGAGCCACAGCGCCCGCAGCCGGCCGCAACCGTCGATCATCGCGGCCTCCTCCACCTCCACGGGCACGCCGTCGACGAAGCCCTTCATCAGCCAGGTCGTGAACGGCACCGTGGCGGCGACGTTGACCAGGACCACCGCCCAGAGATTGTTGATCATCCCCGCCGAGGCGAAGACGACGAACACGGGGATGATCAGCAGCGTGCCCGGCAGCATCCGGCTGAACAGCAACGTGTAGCCCATCGCCTGCTGCCCGCGCGTCCGGAACCGGGACAGGCTGTAGCCGCCCAGCGTCGAGACCACCACCGCGATCGCGGCGGTGCCGACGGTGACCAGCGCCGAGTTCCACAGCCAGCGCCCGATCGGCCGGCTCGTCAGCACCTCGCCGTAGGCGTCGAGGCTGACCGAACCGGCGGGCGGGAGCAGCGGTGGCGCGGACGTCAACAGCTGCTGCGACGGCACGACCGAGGTCATCACCATCCAGTAGACGGGGAACAGCAGGACGGCGAGCACGGCGACGCTCACCGCCAGCAGGCCCCACTGCCGGGGTGTGGTCGCGCGCCTGCGCACCGCGGTGACGCCCATCAGATGAACCCCTGTCGGACGGACCGGCCGGCCGCGAGCAGCAGCAGCCCGGCGATGAACATGGTCACGACGCCGAGTGCGGCCGACACCCCGAAGCCGAAGAACTCGAACGCCTCGTTGTAGATGCGGATCGCCAGCGTGCGGGTGGCGTCGTCGGGACCGCCGCCGGTGAGCGGGAAGATGAAGTCGAACTCGCGGAACACCCCGACGCCGGTGATCACGATGGCCAGCGCCGACGGCGCCCGCAGGGCGGGCCAGGTGACGTAGCGGAACTGCTGCCACGGACGCGCACCGTCGATCCGGGCGGCCTCGTACAGGTCCTCGGGCACGGCCTGCAACGCCGCGAGGAGCACGAGGGTGAAGAACGGGTAGAACTTCCAGACGGTCGGGATGATCACCGCCGCCATCGCGGTGCGGCTGTCGGCGAGCCAGGCCACGTTCTCCTCGATCAGCCCGAGTGAACGCAGGAAGTAGTTGACGACGCCGAACGACCCGTCGAGCATCCAGCTGAACGCCGCGCTCACCACCACGCCCGGTACCGCCCAGGGCAGCAGCGACAGCGGGCGGACGATCCGCCTGCCGGGGAACGAGCGGTGCAGCAGCAGCGCCAGCCCGAGCCCGATGCCGAACGCCGGCGCCACCACGCCGACCGTGTAGACGACCGAGCGCCAGATGTCGCCGAGCAGCTCCGGGTCCGTGATCACCTCGACGTAGTTGGCGAGCGTGAGCGGGTACTGCCCGAGGTTCTGCAGGTCGGTGATCTCGCCGCCGCGGAACGAGAGGTGGATCGCCACGTAGAGCGGATAGGCCATGAGCAACCCGACGGCGGCGAGCGTCGGGGTGAGCATCCCGTAGGCGAACCAACGGTCGCGCTCGGCGCGGGTCCGGCCCCGGCGGGGCGGCGGCGCTGTCGCGGGCGCGCGCTCGACCATCACGTCAGGAGTCATCGCCTGCCTCTTCCAGGTCGGTGCGCAGGGTTGCGGCGGCCTCGTCGACCGGGGTGCCGCTGGCGATCAGCCGGATCGCGGCCGAGGCGACGGCGTCGCTCACCCGCCCGTGGTTGCGCCGCAGCTGCGGCGACCGGGGGAAGATGTCCACGGCCCGGTCGGCGAGCTGCCCGAACAGCTCCAGCTCCGGCGTGGCAGCCAGCGCCTCGGGGGTCACCGAGCCCTCCCGCGGCGCCGGCACCGCCGTGAGCTCGGTGTAGCGGCGCTGCCAGTCCGGTCGCGACGCCATCTCGATCAGGTCCCACACGGCCGCGGCGGTCTCCGGGTCGGCGTCGGCGGGCACGTGCAGGCTGTTGCTGACCCCTCCCGGCACGACGGGGAACGGCGGCGCGGCCACCTTCAGATGCTGCCGCACCTCCTCCGGGGCGCCCTGCACCTCCGACAGCAGGAACGGGCCGTCGATCAGCATGGCGATCTGCCCGTTGAAGAACAGCTCGTTGCGCTGCTGGGACTGGATGCCCAGCGGCGCGGTCGCCACGAGGTCGCGGTACTGACGCATGCCCTCGAGCACCTCGGGGTCGTCGGTGGTGATCCGTCCGTCCGGCTGCGACCAGGCCCCGCCGTTGCCGACGACGAACGCGGACATCTCGGTGTAGTTGTCCGAGTTCTGCACCGTGGTGGCGCCGAAGCCGAACACGTCGTCGGACAGGCCGGACACGGCCCGCGCCGCGGCGAGCATCTGCTGCGGGTCGGTCGGCACGGAGGCGCCCGCGTCGGCGAGCAGTTGCTCGTTGTAGAACAACGCGTAGCCGTACCCGAGCAGCAGCAGGCCGTAGGTGTGCTCACCCCAGCGCATCTGCTCCTGCAGCGGGCTCCAGGTCTGCGCCACGTCCGTGGTCGCCAGCTGCTCGTCCAGGGGTGCGAGCCAGCCGCGGGCCGCGAACTGCACGGCGTTGCTCGCCGGCAGGTGCACGACGTCCGGCGGGTCCCCTGCCGCGAACCGGGTGGTCTGCTGGGCCACGAAGCTGTCGAACGGCACCTGGTAGAAGTCGATGTCGACGCCCGGATGCTCGGTCTCGTAGGCGGTGATCAGCTCGTGCCACCACGGCGAGAACGACTCGTCGGCGGCCTGCCACGAGGGAAACTCGAGCACGAGCGTGTCGTCAGCAGCGCCGCCGCACGCGGACACCGTGCAGAGCGCGGCCGCGGCGGCGAGCGCCACGCTCCTGCGGAAGCGGCCTCTCGTCATGATCTCACTCCGTCGTGGATGCGGTCTGGTGGCGGGGGCCGACGTAGCCGAGGCCGATGCTGATCGCGTCGGCCACCTCGACGATCCGGCGGCCGTGCTCGACCTCCCGGTGCGCGAGGTCGATCGCCGACAGCGGGCCGGAGATCGAGATCCCGGCGACGACGTCGCCCGCGTGGTCGCGGATCGGGGCGGCCACGCACGCCCGGCCCAGCGCCAGCTCCTCGCGCTCGACCGCGTAGCCGCGCTCGGCGACCGCGGTCAGCTCCGCGTCGAGGGCGTCGTGGGCGGTGAGCGTCTGCGCGGTGAACCGGGACAGCTCCGGGATCAGCTCCCGGCGCTGCGCGGGCCCGAGCCCGAGCAGCAGGCACTTGCCCAGCCCGGTGGCGTGCAGCGGCTTGCGCTGGCCCATGAGCGTGAACGAGCGAGGGGCGAGGTGGCCCTCGAAGTTGCAGAGGTAGGACAGCGACGCGCCGCGGCGCACCGCGACGTTCGCGCCCAGCCCCGTCGCGGCGGCGAGCTCCTGCGCCCGCTGGCGGGCCTCGCGGTGCACCGGGTGCCGGTTCACCGCGGCCCCGGCCAGCCCGACGACGGCCGGGCCGAGGCGGTAGAGCGCGGTGGCCGGGTCCCGCTCCACGTATTCCAGCTGCTCCAGCGTGGCGAGCAGCCGCGACGCCGTCGACTGGCCCAGCCCGGCGCGCTGCGCGACGTCCGAGACGCGCAGATCGGCGCCCGCGTCCAGGAACGTCGCCAGCACCGAGGTGGCCCGCTCGACGCTCTGGTTCAGGCCTTGGTCCGCAGACACTGCATCGCTCCATCCGCTGTTTGCATCGCTCATGCACTGTGTGGAAGTCTTGCTCACATGCTGCATGGCGTCAACCAGCAGGTGGTTCCGTTATGAGGATCGCCGCGGTCACCACCCACGTCCTCAAGCTGCGCGCCGACGCCGCCTACCTGGGCGCCCTGCCCGACGGGAGCGCCCCGCCCGGCGGCTACGCGGTGCGCGAGCCGTGGCGCAGCCTCTACTCCGACCGCTACGAGACGCTGCTGGTGCAGGTCACCGCGGAGGACGGCACGAGCGGCTGGGGCGAGGCGCTCGCGCCGGTCGCACCGGAGGTGCCGGCCGCGGTCGTCGACCTGCTGCTCGCGCCGGTGCTGACCGGGGCCGACGCGACGGCTCCCCGGCCGGCGTGGGTGCGCCTGCGCGACCTCATGCGCGAGCGCGGGCACCTCGTCGGGCACCAGGCCGACGCCCTCGCCGCGGTCGACATCGCGCTCTGGGACCTCGCCGGGAAGCTCACCGGCCGCCGGGTGGCCGACCTCCTCGGCGGCGCGTTCCGCGAGGAGCTCCCGACCTACGTCTCCGGCCTCCCCCGCCCCGACGACGCCGCGCGCGCCGCGCTGGCCGCCGACTGGGTCCGGCGGGGCGCGCGGTCGGTGAAGCTGCACCTCGGGCACGGCGTCGCCGAGGACCTCACAACGGTCGACGCGGTCCGCGCGGCGGCCCCGGAGCTGCGCATCGCCGTGGACGCGCACTGGGCCTACCCCGTAGACGGCGCGCTACGGCTCGCGCGCGGGCTCGCCGAGCGCGGCTGCTGGTTTCTGGAGGCGCCGCTGGCGCCCGAGGACCTCGCCGGGCACGCGGAGCTGGTGTCGCGCGCGGAGCTCCCGGTCGCCGTCGGCGAGGCTCTGCGCAACCGGTTCGAGTTCGCGCAGTGGGTGGACGCGCGGGCGCTGCGGCTCGCCCAGCCCGACGTCGCCCGCACCGGCATCACCGAGTTGATGGCGATCGCCGAGGTGTGCGCCGCCCGCCACGTGCCGGTCGCCCCGCACCACTCCGTCGGGCTCGGGATCGCCCTCGCGGCCGGGTTGCACGTCAGCGCGGCCGTCGAGGACCTGGCCGCGTTCGAGTACCAGCCGACCTCGGTGGAGGTCGGCACCCGCATCCTCACCCGGCCGCTCGACGTGGCGGCCGGCTCCGCCTCCCTGCCCACCGCCCCCGGGCTCGGCGTCGAGGTCGACGCCGACGCCGTGGCCCGCCTCGCCCAGGAGTCCTGACCACCGATGTCGCACCTCGTCCACGGCCTCGTACCCATCCTCGCGACGCCGTTCACCGCGGACGGCGCGCTCGACCTGCCCGGCCTCGCCCGGTTGACCCGCTTCCAGCTGGCCGCGGGCGTCGACGGCGTGGCCACCTTCGGCATGGCCAGCGAGGGGTTCGCGCTCACCGCCGCCGAGCGTGAGCGCGTGCTGGCCACGATCGTCGAGGTCGTCGACGGCGCTGTGCCCGTGGTGGCCGGTGTGAACGGCACCTCGACGGTCGTCGCGATCGAGCAGGCGCGCGCCGCGCAGGACGGCGGCGCACAGGCGCTGATGGTGCTGCCGCCGTTCCTGGTCAAGCCCAGCGCCCCGCAGCTGGTCGACTTCTACGGCGACGTGGCCGCCGCCGTGTCGTGCGAGGTCATGGTGCAGGACGCGCCGGGCGCCACCGGCGTCGCGATGCCGCCCGCGCTCATCGCGACCCTCGCCGGGCTCGACGGCGTCACCTCGGTGAAGGTCGAGGCGCCGCCGACGGCGCCGAAGGTCGGCCAGGTGGTCGAGGCGCTGGCCGCGGCGGTGGCCGACGACGGCTTCGCGGTGCTCGGCGGGCAGAACTCCCAGTTCGTGCTCGAGGAGTACCACCGCGGCGCGATCGGCACGATGCCGGCGTGCGAGTTCCCCGACCTGCTGCGCCCCGTGCTCGCCGACTGGGAGGCGGGCAGGCGCACCGAGGCCCGCGCCGCGTTCGCCCGCCTCACCCCCCTGGTGCTCTTCGGCCTGCAGCCGGGCATCGCCTGGGCCGTGCACAAGGAGGTGCTGGTGCGCCGCGGCATCATCGAGACGGCGACGGTCCGCTCTCCCGCGGCGGCCCTCGACGAGGCCACGCGCGCGAGCCTGCACACCCTGCTCGACGAGCTGGAGCTGCCCGACGTGCCGGTCTGACGAGGGCGCGACACACGCGCCCTCACACCCCGACTCGCGGAGGGCGGGCCCCGAACCCCGCGAGTCGGGGTGTGGATGCACGCGTGTCGCGCCCTCGCTGCGCGCGAGTCGCACGGGCTGTGCCCTCAGCTGCCGAATCGCGTGACGTCGGCGACCTGGCACGCCGCCGGACCGGGCTGCGCCTGCTCGGTGGCGGTGCCGGTCGCGTCCATCCCGGACAGGGCCACGCTCTGCCCCGGCGCCAGCGAGTTCGCGATGGCGTTGATCTCACCGATGCGGGCACCTGCGTCGTCGTTCACGCTGACGGTGACGGTGTAGGTCTGCGGGTCCTCCGTGCTGTTGGTGATCTCGATCGTGCCCTCGGCCACCACGAGGCCGTACCCACGGTCGACGATGGCGCAGTCGCGGGCCACCACGTCCTGCATCGCCGCGGGATCGTCACCGGTCAACCCGGCGAGCTGCCGGTCGAACGCCGCCACCGCCGCGTTCTGGGCCATCAGGGTGAAGGCGAGGGCCGCGACGCAGAGCACGACGGCGATGAGCGACAGCACCTTGCGCGACCCGAACACCGCGATGATGCCGAGGACGAGGCCGACGGCCGCGGCGATGGCCGTGACGTTGTTCAGGATGATGACGGGCGACCCGACGACGCCCACTATCCCGAGGATGAGCGCCGCCCAGGCGAGTCCCCCGAACCGTTGACGCCGCGGTGGCGCCGGGTCCGCCGGTGCGGGAGACGCAGGAGGCGCCGGAGCCTCGCGGTGCTGTGCAGGCGCCTGCTGGTGGGCCCGGTAACGATCGGGATGCACCGGGGCGACGTCCGATCGGGGCGAACGCTCGTGCGCCGGCAGCCGGTCCTCGTGCATCCGGCCGGGCTGCCCTCGGTACCCCTGCTCCGGATGGCTGTGGTCCGGATAGCTGTGGTCCGGATGGCTGTACTCCGGGTACGGCGGAACCGGAGAGCCCTGGTTCCGAGGCCCCAGGACGTGGCGGCCGTGCTGCTCCGCGTAAGGATCGGTGGCGGAGGCCTGTCGCTGGGGCGGCGGCGCGGAGCGCGCCTGCCGCGGGTGCGGGTGCCCTCCCGAATTCGGCTCCCGGTACTGCTGCTGCCGGCGGCGCTGTTCGGGGAACGCCTGCTCCGGGAAGCCGCGTTCCGGGCTGCCCCGGTCCGGGAAGCGCGCGTCGAAGCCCTGCGCCGGGTAGGCCTGCTGCGGGTCGTCCGGCTCGGGGTGGCCGTGCCGGGGGCCGGGACCACCCTGCTCGGGGTGGTCCGGGCGCCGGTAGGGCTCCGGGGGAGCCTGGCGCTCGTACGGATTGGGCCGGGGATGGCGGGGAGCGGTCATCCGATGTCCGATCTGTGCAGAGGTGTGCCCTGCATGACTCGATCTCCGCCGAGCACCGTTACGGGGGAACCGATCTGCGGGCCCCGCCGGCCGGCCGAAGACCCCTGCGAGCCGCGCACCGGGGTCGCGCCGACCGCGCTGACGTACGACACGCTGCGATCGCCTCGTCGAGATCGTTCCGAGCCGTGCCTGAGCGCCGTACCTGGCGCCGTCCGGTACGGGTCGGACGGATCATGAGGTGCCGGTCGTAGGCCGGCAGCGCAGGTGTCGCGACACGTGCGGTTCCGGGCCCCGACCCGTGGGAAACGTGGTCAGCGGCCCACGTAGCCGTGGCGCGTGTCGTCCACCACCAGGGGGCGGTCCAGCGTCGACGGGGGCAGAGGCTGTGGGAGGCGGTCGCGGGGGAACACCGCGGCCGCCTGCAGCACGGTCTCGTCGAGGAACCTCAGGGGCGGGGCCTGTGCCGAGAGCGTCAGGGCCGGCGGTGCCCCGCCGGAGCCCGCCAGCGCGAAGCCCCAGTCGCCGAAGCTGGGCACGTGCACGTGGTAGGGCGTCACGGCGAGGCCGGCCGAGGAGATCGTCGAGATCGTGCGCCAGTACGCCGTGGGCGTGGAGTACGGGCTGCCTGCCTGCACCGACACCAGCCCACCCGGGTTCAGCGCGGCGCGCACCAATCCGTAGAACTCGGTGGAGTAGAGCCTGCCCAGGGCCGGGGTGTCGGGGTCGGGCATGTCGACGACCACCGCGTCGAAGCCGTGCGCGGCCGGTTCCCGCAGCCAGGTGAAGGCGTCGGCGGCGATCACGTCGACGCGCGGGTCGGTCAACGAACCGCCGTTGAGCTCGGCGAGCCGGGTGCGCGCCAGGTCGAGGACGGCCGGGTCCAGGTCCACCTGCACGATCTCGCGCACCGACGGGTGGCGCAGCACCTCCCGGGCGGCCAGTCCGTCGCCCCCGCCGAGGATCAGCACCCGCTCGGGGTCGTCCGCCAGCACCGGGTGCACGAGTGTCTCGGTGTAGCGGTACTCGTCGAGGCTGGAGAACTGCAGGTCGCCGTCGAGGTAGAGCCGCACGTCGCCGTTGCGTTCGGTGAGCACCACCTGCTGGTAGGCCGACTGCTCGGCGACGACGACCGGATCGGCGTAGAGCCGCTGCCGGGCCGTCACCTCGATGTCCTGGGCCCGGACCAGCAGCACGCCCAGCACGACGGCTGCGGCGAGCAGCGCGGCGGTGGCCGTGCGCCGGGCCGGCACGCTCATCTGCTCCCGCAGCAGGAACGCCGCGACGACGGCGGCAGCCGCCAGGTTCACCATCCCGGTCACGGCCGCACCGCGGACCTGCCCGGCCAGCGGCAACAGCACGAACGGCCAGACGAGGCCCCCCAGCAGGGCACCGGCGTAGTCGGCGGCGTTGAGGTCGGCGAGCACCTTCCCCGACGTGCGGGCGTCGATGCCGGTGCGCCCGGACTGCAGCAGCGTCATCAGCAGGGGCACCTCCGCCCCGACGAGGACGCCGATCACCGCGGTGGCCCCGACCAGGACGGCGGTGCTCGTGCCGTAGAAGGAGAAGGTGACATACAGCGTCACCGCGCTGAGCCCGCCCACGACGCCGAGCAGGATCTCCACCCCGACGAAGACCGTCGCCGCGTGCCCCAGCAGGGGCTTCACCAGCAGCGCGCCGGCGCCGAGCGCCGCCACGAAGCCGGCGACGATCAAGGACGTCTCGGTGATGCCGCCGCCGACGAGGCTCGCCGACAGCGTGAGCAGGACCAGCTCGTAGACCAGCCCGCAGGCGGCGCAGACGGCCACCGCGGCGAGCAACAGCGGCCGGGCCCACCGCAGAGGGGGCCTCATCCGCGTGCCCGCCGTCACCGGATCGCTCAGGACAGCGCGGCGGCGTTCACCGCGCCGATCGCAACCAGGCTGATGCCCACCGCCCAGGCCGTGCCGTTCATGCGCGGCTCGTTGACGAGGTTGCGCAGGTGGCCGGGGACGAACGCGTCGAGCAGCCGGAGCGCCACCGCCTGCAGCACGACACCGATGATCCCGTAGACGGCCGAGTCGACCAGGCCCTGGCCCAGGCTGTCGGCGCTCGTCATGATCGAGGTGACGACGATCATCGCCAGTGCGAGGTGGTTGGCCCCGAGCAGGATCGCCGCGTTCGGGTTGCGGTCGACGTAGACCTGCCGGCGCAGGTTGCCCGGCGTGAGCAGGTCGAGGGCGAGGAAGCCCAGGCTCAGCACGACGGCGCCGACGACGAAGAACAGCAGCGTCGCGACGATGCCCTGCGCGAGCGAGCCACCGTCGACCGCGCCGAACTCGAGGGCTTGTACGGCGGTGTGCGTCACGTGCACGGGTTCCTCCTGGATGGTGCGGGGAGCGCGTTCACTTCGAGTCCCCCGGTCCGCCGCTGATGGCGCCGCCCGCGGGCGAGCCCGGGTTGAACCCGGGGCCGAGGTAGGCGAAGAAGCCGCCGCGGTACCGGTCGTCCAGATCCTCGACGTGGACGGTGCTGCCGGCGGGCGCCGCGCTCACGATCACGATGTCGTCGTCGTAGCGCAGGTACTCGGCGCCGCCGTCGGCCTGCCGCGCGGCAGGCTGCGCGGCGGCGGCGATCGCGGCGACCGTGGTGCCGACGGGGCTGGTCGCCGTGTAGGTGGCGCTGTCCCCGCTGCGGTTCTGGAGCTGGTAGGTGTCGTCGAGGTGGTTGCGGACGTCGTTGCCGACGCCGCAGCCGCCCAGCAGCAGCGCGCCGGCGGCGAGAAGCGCGGCGAGGGCCCGGTTCACGGCGTCCACCTGCTCCGCGTCGTCACGATCACGCTCCTCTCGGGGCCGGGGTAGAGGTGCCAGGTCTCCCACGTCCAGCCGCCGGCGGGCAGCGCCGCGGCCGTGAGCGCGGTCAGCGCCCCCGCTCCGCCCGGGAAGGCGCCGCAGAGCCAGTGCTCCTCGCGCTCCGCCCGGATCCGCAGCCGCGCCGCGGTGGCGTCGAACTCCGCGCGCGGAGGTGCCGTGACCGTGGAGGACATCGTGTAGGCGCCCACCTCCGCCCGCTCGGGCAGCTCCTGCCCGCCCGCGGCGAGCGCGTCGCAGGACACCTGCTCGGTGATCTGCTGCCCGTCCGCCACAGCGGTGACGACGTGCGACGCACCGAGCACGCCGAGCACGAGGGTGGCGCCGCGGCCGTCGTCGAGGGTGAGCTGCGCCAGCGCGGCGGGTGCGGGCGCGTCGAGGAGCAGGCCCAGCGCCTCGGCCCGGACGTCTCGCGGCTCGACGTCCAGGTCGTGCAGGCTCACGTTCCCGGAGCCGAGTGGTAGACGGTGAGCTCGCCGCGCGACACCGAGCGGCCGGTCGAGACCTCCCAGGACTGCGTGGCGGCCCAGCGCTCGAACGCGATCATGCCGGTGCCGTCGGCGGTGGCGTAGTCCGCGTAGTCGACCTCGCCGCTCGGCGGGGTGCCCGTGGTGCCCTCGGCGGTGTAGCTCGCGCGGCCGCGCTCGATCTGGCGGTGGACCTTGTCGTCGAGGATCACGTCGCCGTCGGGGGTGAGGCCGGTGCCCTCGCGCCGCATCCACAGCGTCATCTCGAGCTCGCCCTCGTCGTCCTCGACGGTGAGCCAGCGGCGGCCGGTGGAGCCGTCGAGCAGGTGCTCGCGCCAGGTCGTCCCGCCCTCGGACAGCACGATCGTGCCGCGGACGACGTGGTCGATCCCGGCGTAGGTGATGATGTCGCCCACCCCGATCTTGTGCGGGTCGTAGACGTCCGGCTCGTTCGCGAGGGGGTCGACGCGGCCGGGGGCCGCCTTCCCCCGCGACCGCTGCCGCAGCACGAGGACGACGACGCCGGCCAGCACGACGATCACGAGCAGGGCGAGCAGCAGTTCGGTCATGACGGCTCCTCGGACCGGCGGGACTGATCGGCGAGACCCTAGCGTCCGTGGCATCCGGGTGTTCGCACCCACCGG
Source organism: Pseudonocardia sp. MH-G8 (assembly GCF_002262885.1). GTDB lineage: Bacteria > Actinomycetota > Actinomycetes > Mycobacteriales > Pseudonocardiaceae > Pseudonocardia. Next base: position 76,698 of record NZ_NKYF01000031.1, read on the forward strand.
GCGGGGCGGTGCCGCCGTTCGGAGGAGCCGGGCTGCAGGCGGCCCAACTATAGTGGTCAGGAGGCCTGCGTCGGCGGCCGTGGAGTCCCGGTCGGTCGCGCTGAGGCGCCGGTCCAGGCGCTGGTGACCGGAGAGACATGATCGCGAGACGCACCGTGCTGATCACTGTGCGCGCGATCACCGCGCTCGCCTCGGCCGCCGCGCTCGTGGCCGCGGGGTTCGTCTGGTCGCTGCACCAGCGCGTCGACACCGCCGTCGTCACGAGCGACGCCGCGATCCCCACGCCACGCCCCACCCCGGTGGGCGAGGAGTTCACCGCCCTGCTGGTGGGGCTCGACGCCCGTACCGACGCCCACGGCGCCCCGCTGCCGCCCGCCCTCCTCGACGCCCTGCACGCCGGGCCCGACGAGGGACAGCTGCACACCGACACGATCATCCTGCTGCACGTCCCCGCGGGCGCGGACGCGCAGGCGGTGGCCGTGTCGATCCCGCGCGACTCCTTCGTGCGCATCGCGGGCGGGCGGGGCACACACAAGATCAATTCGGCGTACCGGCGCGGGATGCAGGACGCCGAGGACGCCCTGCGCGCCCAGGGAATCGAGGGCGCCGAGCTCGACCGGCGCGCCCGGGAGGCGGGCCGGCGCACCCTTGTGGCCACCGTGCAGGAGCTCACGGGCGTCGAGGTGGACCACTTCGCCGAGATCGGCATGGCGGGGTTCGTGGAGCTGACCGAGGCCCTCGGCGGGGTGCCCGTGTGCCTGAACGCCCCCGTCCGCGACCCGTACTCCGGTGTCGACCTGCCGGCCGGACCGCACCTGGTGAGCGGGGCGGGCGCGCTCGCGTTCGTCCGGCAGCGGCACGGGCTCGCCGACGGTGACCTCGACCGCATCGCCCGCCAGCAGGCCTTCGTCGCAGGCCTCAGCAGGCGGGTGCTGGAGGCGGGCAGCCTCTCCGACCCGCTGCGGCTGCAGCGCCTGCTGGACATCGGCACCCGCTACGTCGTGCTCGACCGGGGCTGGGACCTCGACCAGGCCCTCACCCAGCTGCGCCGCGTCTCCGGCGAGGCGCTCGCCTTCCACACCATCCCGACCGGCCGCCCCGACCTGCACACCCCGGTGGACGGCATCGCCGTCGAGATCGACCGCGATGCCGTGCGCGCGTTCGTCGAGGAGTTGCTGGAGGCCGCGCCGTCGACCACGAGACCCACCACCGCGACGATGACCACCGCGCCCACCGCCACCGCGGAACAGGGCGACTCCGAGCGGGTCACGCTGCGCCCCACCACTGCACCGACGTCGCCGCCGATCACCGCGGGCGGCGTCCCCTGCGTGGACTGACGCCCGCCCCGGGCACACTGGTCCGCCGTGACCGACAGCTTCCCGCGCAGACAGGCCCGCACCCGCCGCTTCACCCTCGGCGCCCCACGCGGCGTCACCGTCTCGCCCGACGGCGAGCGGGTCGTGTTCCTGCGCAGCCGCGCCGGCACCGACCCCGTCACCTGCCTCTGGACGCTGGACCTGCACACCGGTGAGGAACGGCTCGTCGTCGACCCGCGTGAGCTGGAAACCGCAGGCGAGGACCTGCCACCGGAGGAGAAGGCCCGCCGCGAGCGCAGCCGGGAACAGGCGGGCGGCGTCGTCGGCTACGCCACCGACCGGCCGGTCACGACGGCCGCGTTCACACTGTCCGGGAAGCTGTTCGTCGCGGACTTCGCCGGCGGGCTGAGCCCGCGTCTCGTCGACACCCCCGACGGCGTCGTCGACCCGCGGCCCGACCCGCACGGACGTCGCGTCGCGTTCGTCAGCGGCGGCGCGCTGCACGTCCACGACGTCACCGCCCGCACGAACACGGCGCTCGCCGAACCGGACGGTCCGCACGTCACCTACGGCCTCGCCGATTTCGTCGCGGCCGAGGAGATGGGCCGGATGCGCGGGTACTGGTGGGCGCCCGACGGTGAGTCGCTGCTGGTGGCGCGCGTCGACGACGCGCCCGTGCGGCGCTGGCACATCGCCGACCCCGCGCACCCGGAGCGCCCGCCCGCCGTCGTCGCCTATCCCGCCGCCGGCACCCCGAACGCCCGCGTGAGCCTCGAACTGATCGCGCTCGACGGCACCGTCGTGCCCGTCCGGTGGGACGCCGTCCGCGACGAGTACCTCGCCGACGCCGTCTGGGACGCGCACGGACTGCTGGTGGTCGTGCAACAGCGCGACCAGCGCGCCCTGCGGGTGCTGCGCGTCGACCCGGCCACCGGCGACACCACGCCCGTGCACGAGCAGACCGATGCCGCCTGGGTGGACCTCGTGCCCGGCGTGCCCGCGCACACCGAGTCGGGCGCGCTGGTCACGGTCGGCGACGTCGAGGGGAGCAAGCGCCTGGTCGTCGACGGCGAGCCGGTGACACCCGCGTCGCTGCAGGTGCGCGACGTCGCCGACGTCGACGGCGACGTGGTGCTGTTCCGCGCGAGCGAGGACCCCACGTCGATCGGGCTGTGGACCTGGGGACCGGACGGCGTCACGCCGGTCGCGGGCGGGACGGGGATGCACAGCGGGCGACTGGCCGGCGGCACGCTCGTGGTGACCCGGCAGGACCTGGACACCGACGGCGCCACCACCACCGTGCGGCGCGGCGGGAGCGAACGCACCATCGCCTCGTTCGCCGACCTGCCCGGCCTGACGCCGCGGGTCACGCTGCTCACCGCGGGCGAGCGCGACCTGCGCGCCGCGGTGCTGCTGCCCACCGGGCACGAGCCCGGCACCCCGCTGCCGGTCCTCATGGACCCCTATGGCGGCCCGCACGCGCAGCGCGTGGTCGCCGCCCGGAGCGCGTACCTGACCAGCCAGTGGTTCGCCGACCAGGGCTTCGCCGTCGTCGTCGTCGACGGGCGGGGCACGCCCGGGCGCGGCCCGGCGTTCGAGCGGGCGGTGCACGGGGACCTCGCCGCGCCCGTGCTGGCCGACCAGGTCGACGCCCTGCACGCCGTCGCGGAGCGGTACCCGGATCTCGACCTCGGCCGCGTCGGCATCCGCGGCTGGTCCTTCGGCGGTTACCTCGCCGCGCTCGCCGTGCTGCGCCGCCCCGACGTCTTCCACGCGGCCGTCGCGGGCGCACCGGTCACCGACTGGTCGCTCTACGACACCCACTACACGGAGCGCTACCTCGGCCGCCCCGACACCGACCCGGACGCCTACGCCCGCTCCTCGCTGATCGACGACGCGCCCGCGCTGACCCGCCCGCTGCTGCTGGTGCACGGGCTCGCCGACGACAACGTGGTCGCGGCGCACACCCTGCGCCTGTCCTCGGCGCTGCTCGCCGCGGGCCGCCCGCACAGCGTGCTGCCGCTGTCGGGCGTCACGCACATGACGCCGCAGGAGGTCGTCGCGGAGAACCTGCTCCTGCTGCAGGTCCAGTTCCTCCAGCAGGCCCTGGCGCCCTGAGGCCGTGGGCCGGTTCAGCCGTGCGCGGCGTGTCCGAAGGTGTGGGCCTCCTCCTCGGAGCAGCGGCGCCGCACCCGGCGGTCGTGGCGCAGGTCGAGCACCGCGATGACCAGCGCGGCCGACACCGAGAGCACCGCCCCGCCCAGCGCCACCGCGGCCGCCACCGGGAAGTCCTGGCCGGTCGCGCCGAGCACCAGGTAGAAGGCGCCGGGCAGGGCGGCGGTGCCGATCGCGGCGCCGATCCGCTGCCCGGTCTGCAGCGCTCCCCCGGCGGAGCCGGCCATGCGCACCGGGACCTCGCGCAGCGTCAGCGTGATGTTGGGCGAGATCACCAGGCCCCCGCCGATCCCGGCGACGAGCAGCGACGGCGCCATCGCCCACATCAGCGACCCGGCCGGCACCAGCAGCACCACGGTGATCGTCGCGAGGAGGCCCGTGAGCACGCCGACGAGGCCGATCACGGTCAGCCGCCGGCCGAACCGCTCCACGAGCCGGCCGCCGACCGCCGCCGACACCGAGGAACCGAGCGCGAAGGCGGTGACCGACAGCCCCGACTGCAGCGGCGTGTAGCCCAGCCCGGACTGCAGGAACAGCGCGAAGACCAGCCAGATTCCGGAGAAGCCGAGGAAGTAGACGGCGCCAAGGCCGGCGCCGGTGGCGTAGCCGCGGGTGCGGGTGAGCAGCCGCAGGTCGAGCAACGGTGCGCCGCCGCGGCGCAGCGTGCGCCGCTCCCACCCGACGAACGCCGCCCCCAGCGCCACACCGAGCGGGAACAGCCACCACAGCCGCGCCACGCCCCCGGACTCGGCCTGCACGAGAGGCAGGAGCACGGCGAGCACACCGCCACCGAGCAGCACCGCGCCCACGACGTCGATGCGCCCCACCCGCTCGTCGCGCGACACCTCCGGGATCAAGCGGGCCGCGAGCACGAGCGCGACCACACCGATCGGCAGGTTGATCAGGAAGATCCAGCGCCACCCGTCCGGCCCGTCGGCCAGGGCGAGGATGATCCCACCGACGACGGGGCCCACGGCCGTCGAGATCCCCACCGTCGCGCCGAAGAGCCCGAACGCGCGACCACGCTCGGTGCCCTGGAACAGCTGCTGGATCAGCGCGGAGTTCTGCGGGGCCAGGGTGCCCGCCGCGAGGCCCTGCGCCAGTCGTGCGGCCACCAGCGTGCCGATGCTCGGCGCCGCACCGGCCAACCCGCTGAACACCACGAAGGCCGCGAGCGCGCCGAGGAACATCCGCCGCCGTCCCAGCGCGTCGCCCAGGCGGCCCGCCGGGACCAGCGCGAGCCCGAACGTCAGCGCGTACCCCGACACCACCCACTGCACCCCGGCCGGGGACGCGCCCAGTCCCTGCTGCAGCGACGGCAGCGCCACCGACACGATGCTGACGTCGAGCAGGCTCATGAACCCGGCGACGAGCGTCACCGAGAGGGCCCGCCACCGGTTCGCGTCGGGCGCGTCCACGTGCGCATCGGCCCTGACCACGAGGCCTGTCTACCCGCGGGGAACCGGTCTGGCACTCTGGGCGCCCCATCCATCTGGAGGAAGCACGTGGCACCGCAGCGACCCGAGGTCGACCCGCACGACGGCCCCGCACCCGCCGACCTGCTCGTCGAGGACCTCAGCACCGGCGACGGCGCCGAGGCCACGACCGGCCGCACCGTCGAGGTGCACTACGTGGGCGTCGCCCACTCCACGGGCGAGGAGTTCGACGCCTCCTGGAACCGCGGGTCCACCCTGCGCTTCCCGCTCGGCACCGGTCGCGTCATCAGCGGTTGGGACCGCGGCGTCGTCGGGATGAAGGTCGGCGGACGGCGCCGGCTGGTGATCCCGCCGCACCTGGGCTACGGCGACCGCGGCGCGGGCGGCGCGATCAAGCCCGGCGAGACCCTGATCTTCGTGGTCGACCTGGTGGGCGTGCACTGAACCTGCTGCTGATCTCCGACACCCACCTGCCGGTGCGGGCGAAGGACCTGCCCGCACCGGTGTGGGAGGCAGTCGACACCGCCCACGTGGTGGTGCACGCCGGCGACTGGGTGTCGGTGGCACTGCTCGACGCGCTCGAGGCCCGCGCCCGCCGGCTCGTCGGGGTGTACGGCAACAACGACGGGGGCGCCCTGCGCACCCGGCTGCCGGAGGTGGCGCGCGTCGAGCTGGCCGGTGTGCGGTTCGCCGTGGTGCACGAGACCGGCGCCGCCACCGGCCGGGAGCGCCGCTGCGCGAAGGCCTACCCCGGCGTCGACGTGCTGGTGTTCGGCCACAGCCACATCCCCTGGGACACCACGGCGGACACCGGCCTGCGCCTGCTCAACCCCGGCTCCCCCACCGACCGCCGCCGGCAGCCGACCTTCACCTGGATGACGGCCGAGGTCGCCGACGGCGCGCTCGGCGAGGTGCAGCTGCACCACCTCCCACCGCGCTGACCGCCCCACCCCGCGAATCGCGCCCACCGTCCCGCGAGTCGCGCCCCACCCCCCGCGAGTCGGGCTCTGCCCCCCGCGAATCGCGCTCACCTTCCCGCGAGTCGGGCTCTGCCCCCCGCGAGTCGCGCTCTGCGCCCGCGAGTCGGGCCGGCTCCTCTGCGTCGCGCGCTCGCTGTGTGAGTCGTGGCTCCGTCAGTGCGGATCCGCGTCCGGGCGTCGCAGGTCGGGTCGGTGCTACTGCCGCCGCGCCCGCGCGCGCCGCTTGCCCTCGTGCATCGCCGCCACCCGGGCGACGGGGATCGTGTGGCCCTCCTCCAGCACGTCCACGGGCAGGGTCTGGGGCGGGGGCATGCGTTCGCGCCACGGGTCGGCGTCGCCGAGCAGCCCCGCGGCCGTGCGGACGGTGAAGTCGCGGGGCGTGATGCGGTCGAGGTCGCCCCACGCCACCGGGAACGACACCGGCACGCCCGGTCGCGCTCGCGGGCTGTAGGCCGCGACCACGGTCGCGCCGCCCGCGCGGGTCGAGTCGAGGAAGACCTTCCCGCCGCGGTCCTCCTTGATGTAGGCGGTCGTGCCCACCTCGGGGTCGACGCGCTCGGCGCGCGCGGCGAGTGCACGGGTGGCCGCGGCCGCGTCCTCGAAGCCCACTCCCGCACCCAGCGGCACGACGACGTGCAGCCCCTTGGCGCCGCTCGTCTTGACCACGCCCTCGAGCCCGCTGTCGTCGAGGGCCTGGCGCACCAGACGCGCTGCCCGGACGACGTGCGCGAAGTCGTCGTCCGCGGGCGGGTCGAGGTCGAGGATCAGCGACGTCGGGTGCGGCTCCCCCACGCGCATGAGCGTCGGGTGGTACTCCACCGAGCGCTGGTTGGCGAACCACAGCAGCGTGCGGCGGTCGTTCGCCAGCGCGTAGCGCACCTCGCGGTGCGACGCCTCGGCCCACACCGTCGTCGTCTCGACCCAGTCCGGCGTGTACTTGGGCACGTTCTTCTGCATGAACGGCTCCTGGCCCGGCCGGACCCGGATCACCGACAGGGGCCGCTGCCGCAGCTCGGGCAGGATCCGCTCGCGGACCGCGTCGAGGTAGTCCACGAGGTCGCGCTTGGTGGCGTCGGCGCCGTCGAAGAGCGGCTGGTCGAGGTTGGTGAGCTCCACCCCGTCACGGGTCTCGACGGTTTTCGCACGGCTCCTCGGAGGCATCGTGCTCTCCTACCACGCGTGGACCCGGTGCGCGACTCTCCGGAGCAGCGCGCGACTCGCGGGTGCAGGAGCCCAACTCGCGGGGAGGGGGGCGCGACTCGCGGAGAGAGGAGCCCGACTCTCCGGAGCCAGCGCCCGACTCGCGGGGACAGGAGCCCGACTCGCGAGAGATGGGGCGCGACACCTCCGTGTGTCGTCAGGAGGTGGGGGGTTCGTCCTTGCCGGACTCCTCCGCCTCGTCGGCCTCCTGCTTCGTGCGGTGCACGGCGCCGTCGGCGTGCTCGGGTGGGCCGTAGACGGTGTAGAGGACGAGCGGGTTGGGCCCGGTGTTGACGAAGTTGTGCTTCGTCCCCGACGGGACGGCCACCAGGTCACCGGCCGCGACCTTCTTGGTCTTCCCGCTCACCCGCGCCTCACCCGTGCCGCTGACGAACGTGAGGATCTGGTCGATCCCGTCGTGCACCTCCTCGCCGATCTCGCCGCCCGGCGGAATGGTCATGATCACGAGCTGGCTGTGCTCGCCGGTCCAGAGAACCCGGCGGAAGTCGTCGCTCTGCTCCGCGACGGTGGCGATGGTGAAGTGCTCCATGCTGCAACTGTGCCCCGATCGCGGCCGTTCCACTCGTGCGACGATGCCCACATGGTCCTCGAGATCGCCGACATCACCGTCCTGCCCGGTACCTCCGACGAGTTCGAAGCAGCCGCGCGCGAGGGCATCCGGTACGTCGCCGACACCCCCGGTTTCCGCACGGCCAGGCTGTCCCGCTGCATCGAGACGCCCGGCCGGTTCGTGCTGACGGTCGAATGGGACAGCGTCGAGGCGCACACCGTGGGCTTCCGGGAGTCGGAGAACTTCGGCCGCTGGCGCAGCCACATCGGTCCGTTCCTGGACGGCACGCCCCGCGTCGAGCACTTCGACGACGTCGCGCTGCCGGGTCCAGCCGGGGGCTGAGAGCGTACTGAGGGGCGCATCCGGCGGGTCGCCTAACGTCGTCTCGTGCACCCCACCCCGCGCGGCCGGCCGTCCCTCGCGCTGACCGTCGTGCTCGCGGTGCTGGGCGCGCTCGTGCTGACCGGCGCGGCCGCTCCCGCGGACGTGCGCGTGCAGGAGCAGCGCGTCACCGTCCCGGGTGGGCCGGGCAGCAGCGAACCGGTCGAGTTGGACACCTCGATCTATCTCCCGGCGATCCACCTCCCGGCCACGGCGCCCGCCCCCGCGGTGCTGGTCGCCCACGGTTTCGGGGGGAGCAAGGCCTCCGTCGACGCCGACGCCCGCGACCTGGCCGCCCGGGGGTTCGTCGTCCTCACGTGGTCGGCCCGCGGCTTCGGGACGAGCACGGGGCGGATCGCGCTGAACTCCCCCGACCACGAGGTCGCCGACGCCCGCGCGCTCGTGGACCTGCTCGCCGCCCGCCCCGACGTCGTGCAGGACGCGCCCGGCGATCCGCGCGTCGGGATCACGGGTGGCTCCTACGGCGGTGCGGTGTCGCTGCTGCTGGCCGGGCACGATCCCCGCGTCGACGCGCTGGCCCCGATGATCACCTGGAACGACCTGGGCCAGGCCCTGTTCCCCAATGCCGCCACGACGGCCCCGCCGTCCGCCGAAACCCCGGCCCAGGGGGTACCGGCACCCGACGGGGTGTTCAAGAGCGGCTGGGCGGGGCTGCTGTTCTCCGCGGCCGTCGGCCCCTCGTCCGGCGAACCGGGCGCGGAAACGGGTGCCGGCACCGCCATCGCGCCTCCTCCCCCCGCCGCGGGACCCCCGATCACCTGCGGCCGCTTCACCGCCGAGGTCTGCGCCGCCTACACCGAGGCCGCCACCACCGGCCGCATCTCCCCCGCCACCGCGCAGCTGCTGCAGCGCTCGTCCCCGGCCACCGTCGCCGGCCGGATCACCGCACCGACGCTGCTGGTCCAGGGGACCCAGGACACGCTGTTCGGGCTCGACCAGGCCGACGCCACGGCACGGCAGATCACCGCAGCGGGCGGGCGGGTGAAGGTCGAGTGGTACGCAGGCGGGCACGACGGCGCCGCACCGGGCGCGGCCGTCCGCGAGAGCGTCGGCGACTGGTTCGCGTTCCACCTCGCGGGCACCGGCGACGATCCCGGCACCGGCTTCACCTATGAGGTGCCCAGCGGCGTGCGCGCAGGTGCGAACACGCCGACCAGCCGCACCCTCCACGCTCCCGCCTACCCGGGCCTGCCCGGCACGGCACCGCTGCTCAGCACGCCGCTGCCCCTCGACGGCGCGCCGCAGCCCGTCGTGCACCCCGCGGGCGGAACGCCGGCGGCGATCACGTCGCTGCCCGGCATCGGCTCGGCCCTGGGCGCGGTGGCGGGCCGGCTCTCGGCGGCCGCGGCGGACCTGCCGGGGCAGTCGGCGACGTTCTCCACGCCTGCGCTGGAGAGCGCCCTGGTCGTGGCGGGTGCGCCCCGCGTGGAGGTGACGGTCGCGCGGATCCCGGGCCAGCCGGCGCCCGCCGAGGCGGTGCTGTTCGCCCGGCTCGTCGAGGTCTCCCCCGACGGCCCGCGCACCCTGCTCGGCGGGGCGGTGGCGCCGCTGCGCGTCCCGGTGCCCGCCGACGGCACACCGATCACCGTGACGGTCGCGCTGCCCGGTGTGGTGGCGCCCGTGGAGTCCGGCAACAGCCTCGCGGTCTCGGTGGCCACCACCGACCAGGCCTTCACCGGCCCGATCGAGCCCGCCGCCTGGCGCGTCGGCGTGGCCGGCGCGCTCACCGTGCCCGTCGTCCCCGGTGCCAGTGACGTGACGCGCACCGTGCCGCTCGGGCCGCTCGCCGGCATCGCGGCCGTGCTGGCCCTCGCGTTGCTCGGGTGGCTGGGTTCGCGCTGGTACGCGCGACGGGTCGCCCAGCCCACCCGGGACCTCGACGGCGAGCCCCTGGTGATCCGCGACCTCGCCAAGACCTACGCAGGCGGGTTCACCGCGGTGAAGGGCGTCTCGTTCACGGTGGAGAAGGGCATGGTGCTCGGCCTGCTGGGGCCCAACGGCGCCGGCAAGACCACCGTCCTGCGCATGCTCATGGGGCTGGTGCGCCCGACCGCAGGCACCATCACCGCGTTCGGTGCGCCGGTGGGGCCCGGCGCACCGGTGCTGGCCCGGATCGGGGCGTTCGTGGAGGGCCCCGGGTTCCTCCCGCACCTCTCGGGCGCGGCGAACCTGCGCCTGTACTGGGAGGCCACCGGGCGCCCGGCGGCGGACGCGCACCTCGAGGAAGCGCTGGAGATCGCCGGGCTCGGCAGCTCGCTGCAGCGCCGCGTCGGCGCCTACAGCCAGGGCATGCGCCAGCGGCTGGCCATCGCGCAGGCGATGCTCGGGCTGCCCGACCTGCTGGTGCTCGACGAGCCGACCAACGGTCTCGACCCGCCGCAGATCTCGGCGATGCGCGAGGTCCTGCGCCGCTACGCCGCCGGCGGCCGGACGGTCCTGGTGTCCAGCCACCTGCTCGCCGAGGTGGAGCAGACCTGCACCCACGTGGTCGTCATGCACCGGGGTGAGGTCGTCGCCGACGGCTCGGTCGCCGAGATCATCGCCGGGGGCGGCGCGGCCACGTTCACCGTGGACGCGCCGGAGCGCGCCGCGTCGGTGCTGGCCGACCTCGCCGGGGTGCGCTCGGTGGAGGTCGTCGAGGGCGCCGTGCACGCCGAGCTGAACGGCACCCCGCGTGCCGAGGCGGTGCGCGCGCTCGTGACGGCCGGTGTGGAGGTCACGACGGCGGGCCCGCGACGGCACCTGGAGGACGCGTTCCTGCAGCTGGTCGGAGAGGACAGGACCCCGTGAACGACCGCACCGGGAACGAGACCGGGATGGGCGAGCCGCTGGTGCGCGACGAGCCGACGCCCTACGGCGAGCCGCCGACCTCGGACGGCGCCGAAGGCGACCGTCAGATACCCCCGCGCAAGCGCCCACCGGCCTCGGCCACGCGGCGCCAGCACCGCCCCGAGCGGACGCTCCCGCTGCGGGTGGAGCTGGAGCGTCAGTTGCGCCGGCGCCGCACCCAGGTGGTGTTCGCGCTGGTGGCACTGCTGCCGGTGCTGCTGTGGCTGGCGTTCGAGCTGGCCCCGGACGGCCCGGCCACCGGCTCGGTCAGCCTCGTCGACCTCGCCACCGGCAGCGGCGCGAACTTCGCGGTGTTCGCACTGTTCGCGTCGGCGTCGTTCCTGCTGGTGGTGGTCGTGGCGCTGTTCTTCGGCGACACCGTGGCGGCCGAGGCGTCCTGGTCGAGCCTGCGCTACCTGCTCGCCGCGCCGGTGCCGCGGGCCCGGCTGCTGCGCCAGAAGGCCGTCGTGGCGGCGCTGCTGTCGGTGGCGGCGCTGCTCCTGCTGCCGATCGTGGCACTGCTGGTGGGCACCCTCGCCTACGGTGCCGGTGATCTCGTCAGCCCCACGGGGGTGTCGATCGACTACGCGCCCGCCGTGGCCCGGGTCCTGTCCGGCGCCGTCTACATCGCCGTGCACCTGAGCTGGGTGGCGGCGCTGGCGATGCTGCTGTCGGTGTCCACCGACGCCCCGCTCGGCGCCGTCGGCGGCGCCGTCATGGTCTCGATCGTGTCGCAGATCCTCGACCAGATCACCGCGCTCGAAGGGCTGCGCGACGTCCTGCCCACGCATTTCGGGGACGCGTGGGCAGGGTTGCTGAGCGCGACCGTCGACTGGGGCGACATGACCCGCGGCGTGCTCTCCGCACTGACCTACGCCCTGGTACTCGGCGCGGCGGCGGTCTGGCGCTTCCAGCGCAAGGACATCACGAGCTGAGCCGCACGTCGTCGGCCACCGGGGCCGGGCGGGGTGTGCCGAGCAGCACCCCGCCGACGATGACGGCCGCGGCCACCAGCTCCACCGCGCTCGGTCGCTCCCCGAGCACGCCCGCGGCCAGCGCGATCCCGACCACCGGCACGAGCAGCGAGTACGGCGCCACGACGCCCGCCGGGTAGCGGCGCATCAGCCACACCCAGATCCCCGACGCGACCACGGTGGCCAGCACCGACGTGTACCCGATCGCGGCGACGCCAGGGAGCCCGGCCGGGGTGAACGCGGCCCGCAGCGCGTCCCAGCCCGCGGCCGGGCCCTCCCACATCCAGGACATCAGGAGCAACGGCACCGGCGGCACGACCGACATCCACAGCGTCAGGTGCAGCGGGTTCGGTGCCGCTGCGAGCCGGCTCGCGAGGTTGCCGAACGCCCAGCCCAGCGCACCGACCAGCGTCAGCAGCACCGGGAGCACGGCGGCCACCTGCGCCCGCGACACCGCGATCGCCGCGAGGCCCACCACCGCGATCGCGATCCCGATGCCCTGGCGCAGCGAGAGCCGCTCGCGCAGCAACAGGGCACCGAGCAGCACCGTGAACGGCGCCGAGGCCTGCAGGACCAGCGACGCGAGACCCGTCGGCATGCCGATGTCCATCGCGATGAACAGGAAGACGAACTGCACGGTCCCGAACCCGATGCCGAATCCGAGCAGCCACCGCAGCCGCACCTGCGGGCGCGGCACGAGCAGCACGGTGGGCACCGCGATCACGGCGAACCGCAGCGCGGCCATGAACAGCGGCGGGAAGTGCTCCAGCCCGATGTGGATGGCGAGGAAGTTGGCACCCCACAGCGCGGCGACGAGGCAGGCGAGGAGGCGGTCGCGCGTGGTCACGGCCCCACTCTGCGCGCCGCCCTCTCCGCAGACCAGCGAAAAGATCTGAACCGACTGTTTAGGCTGGCTTCATGGATGTGCAGCGCCTGCGGGTACTGCGGGAGCTGGCGGACCGGGGCTCGGTCACGGCGGTGGCGGCCGCGCTCTCGTTCACACCCTCGGCGATCTCGCAGCAGCTCAAGGCGCTGGCCGACGAGGTCGGGCTGCCGCTCACCGAGCCCGCCGGGCGCGGTCTGCGGCTCACCGACGCCGGACGCGCGCTCGTCGCCGAGGCCGAGGACGTGCTCGCGGCGCTGGCCCGCGCCGAGGCCGCCGTCGAGCGGCTGCGCACCACGCCCCGCGGGCAGGTGCGGGTGGCGCTGTTCCCGTCCGGAGCGCGGATGCTGCTGCCGGGGCTGCTGCGCAGGCTCTCCGATCAGCCCGAGCTGGACGTGCAGTGCCGGGACGTCGACATGACCCCGGCGGACGTCCCCGTGTTGGCCGCCGACTTCGACCTCGTGGTCAGCCACCGCGACGAGACGGCCCCCGAGATGCCCGGTGACCGCTGGCTGGTCGTGCCGCTGCTGCGCGAGCCGCTCGACGTGGCGCTGCCTCCCGGGCACCGCCTCACCCGCCGTCGGAAGCTGCGGCTGGACGAGCTCGCCGGTGAGGAGTGGATCAGCGTCGGGGTGGGCTGGCCAGTCGACGACGTGCTGCGTTCGCTGGCCCTCGCCACCGGCGCGACACCGAAGATCGTGCAGCGCATCAACGACTTCTCGGTCACCGAGGAGCTCGTGGCGGCCGGGCACGGTATCGCGCTCCTCCCCCGCTACTCCACCGACGACCGCGGCGGCCGCCGGCTCGTCCGCCGCCCGCTCGCGGGGGTGCGCGCAGCACGCCTGGTGGAGGCGGTGCTGCGGACGAGCTCGGCCGAGCGACCGGCCGTGGCGGTCGTGCTCGACGCGCTGCGCGCGGAGGCGGACGCGATCGTGGCGCGCGGCTGAGCGCGCCGGCCGTCACTGCAGGCAGAACTCGTTGCCCTCGGGGTCGAGGAGCACCACCCACCACCCGCTCTCCTCCTGCATCTCCTGCGCCACGGTGGCGCCGGCCGCCACGAGTTGCGTCGCGTGCGCGCGGACGGCAGTACTCCGGTCGGTGGCGCCGTGCCCGGCGTTGACGTCGAGGTGCACCCGGTTCTTTAGGGTCTTGGGCTCGGGGACGCGCTGGAACAACAGCCGCGGACCGATCCCAGTGGGGTCGACGATCGCGGCGTACTGCTCCTCCCCGGAGCCGCGCACGACGTACCCGGCCCGCGGTGCCTGCACCACGTACCCGAGCGCGACCGCCCAGAACGCGGCGAGCCGGCCCGGATCACGAGCGTCGACGGTGATCTGGAGGGGAATCGCCATGGCACGCAGTCTCCCTCGCGTGGCCGACCGGCAGTAGGCCCAACGGCCTACGGCGCCTGCCGCGGCCAGGACCGCCGGGCCAGCCACAGCAACCCGATCAGCAGCACGGTGAACCAGACGTAGGTGCCGTCCACCACCTGCTGCAGCGGTGTCCAGGTGAGCTCCTGCTCGCCCCCGCGGGGGTGGACGTGCTGGTGCGGCGCGATCACGAACACGGCGGCCGTGGCCAGCGTGACCGCCGTCCACGCGGCCGACCGCTTCGCCCACGCGGTGGCTGCGGCCACGAGCAACGCGGGCGCCACCCACACCCAGTGGTGCGACCAGGACGTCGGGGAGACCAGCAGCGCGACACCGGCGAGCGTGACGAGGGCCAGCGGAGCGGGTGCGCGCCGGATCGCGGGCGCGGCCAGGGCCAGCAACCCGATCGACAGCAGCAGCCACACCACCGTGCGCAGCGAGCCCTCCATCCCCGCGCGCACCAGGACCGCCTCGAACGTCTGGTTGGTGAAGAACGGCGACCCGCTGACCCCGCCCGCCGGGTCGGACCAGAACGTCCACGACGGTCCCGGCGCCGCGACGAGCCCGATCCCCGTGGCCAGGATCCCCGAGATCATCGCGGTGGCGGCGGAGCGGTAGTCCCGGCGCAGCAGGAAGAACAGCACGAACGCCGCGGGGGTCAGCTTGATCGCCGCGGCGATGCCGATGAGCATGCCGCGCGGCCACTTCGGGTGCGGCGCGAGGCAGTCGAGGGCGACCAGCGCCATGAGCACGAGGTTGATCTGGCCGAACTCGAGGGTCTGGAGCACCGGCTCCAGCCCCAGCGCCGGGCGGCCCTCGAGGGGCACGTCGAAGTCGATGCCCTTGCCCGGCTCGACCGCCAGCGCGAGCGGCAACGCCAGCGATGCCACCGACAGCGCGCCTCCCCAGCCGCCGGAGGGCCACAGCCGCCGTGCGAAGACGTACAGCGTGGCGCCCAGCGACAGCGTCGACAGCCCGAGCAGCCCGACCCACGCGAGCACCCACGGCACGACCGCCAGCGGCACCATCACCAGTGCCGCGAACGGCGGGTAGATGAACGGCAGCGTGATGTGGCCGGAGGTCTCGGGCAGGGAGCCGTACATGTCCTGCCCGGCCAGCCAGGCCTGGACGCCGAACCGGTACACCTCGAGATCGATGTGCCGGCCGCCCGTGTGCAGCACGACGCCGGTGAGGACGAGGGCCAGCAGCGGAACGGTGACCGGCAGGATGCGCGACGGCGTGCGGAGCAGCTGGAGCACCCGCAGCTCTGCCGGCGTGCGCGTCGTCGACGCGCCGGCAACCGTCACGCTGAACTCCTCCCCTGTCGCACCGCCGTTCGGCACCCGCGCGGACGCAGCGCGCCGCGCCGGTGTCACCCCCGTGGCTCCCCGCCACGGTAACCCGACCGTGGCCCACGTGACGTCCCGCCCCTGCCGCTGCGCGGGCGACAGGGCTCAGCGGATGCCTGCCGCGTCCATCCCCCGCAGCTCCTTCTTGAGGTCGGCGATCTCGTCACGCAGCCGGGCGGCCAGCTCGAACTGCAGGTCGCGGGCCGCGCCGAGCATCTGGTCGGACAGCTGCTGGACGAGGTCGGCCAGCTCGGCGCGGGGCATGTTCGCGGTGTCGCGACCGGCGACGATGCCGGAGCTCGCCGACGGGGCGCGGCCCGGCTCGCCCGCGGCGCGCTTGCCCCGGGACTGGTTGCGCCCCGAGCCACCGACCGGGACCTCCTCTGCCTCCCGGTAGACCTGGTCGAGGATGTCGGCGATCTTCTTCCGCAGCGGTTGCGGGTCGAGGCCGTGGGCCTCGTTGTAGGCGACCTGCTTGGCGCGGCGGCGGTCGGTCTCGTCGATGGCGTACTGCATCGAATCGGTGACCTTGTCGGCGTACATGTGCACCTCGCCCGACACGTTGCGAGCGGCGCGACCGATCGTCTGGATCAGCGACGTGCCCGAGCGGAGGAAGCCCTCCTTGTCGGCGTCGAGGATCGCGACGAGCGACACCTCCGGCAGGTCGAGACCCTCGCGGAGCAGGTTGATGCCCACGAGCACGTCGAACTCGCCGAGCCGCAGCTGGCGCAGCAGCTCGACCCGGCGCAGCGTGTCGACCTCGGAGTGCAGGTAGCGCACCCGGATGCCGAGCTCGAGCAGGTAGTCGGTGAGGTCCTCGGCCATCTTCTTGGTGAGCGTGGTGACCAGCACCCGCTCGTCGCGCTCACTGCGCTCCCGGATCTCGTGCACCAGGTCGTCGATCTGGCCCTTGGTGGGCTTGACCACGATCTGCGGATCGACGAGGCCGGTGGGCCGGATGACCTGCTCGACGAACTCGCCCCCGGTACGGGAGAGCTCGTACGGGCCGGGGGTGGCCGACAGGTAGATCGTCTGGCCGATCCGGTCGGCGAACTCCTCCCACGTGAGCGGCCGGTTGTCGACGGCCGACGGCAACCGGAACCCGAAGTCGACGAGGTTGCGCTTGCGGGACATGTCGCCCTCGAACATGCCGCCGATCTGCGGGACCGTCTGGTGCGACTCGTCGATGACCAGCAGGAAATCGTCGGGGAAGTAGTCGATGAGCGTGGCCGGCGCCGAGCCGGACCCGCGGCCGTCGATGTGGCGCGAGTAGTTCTCGATGCCGGAGCAGAACCCGACCTGCCGGATCATCTCGATGTCGTACTGGGTGCGCATGCGCAGGCGCTGGGCCTCGAGCATCTTGCCCTGGCGCTCGAACTCGGCCAGCCGCTCCTCCAGCTCGGCCTCGATGTCCTGGACGGCCCGCTCCATCCGCTCCGGTCCGGCGACGTAGTGCGTGGCCGGGAAGATGCGGACATCCTCGACCTGGCGGATGACGTCGCCGGTGAGCGGGTGCAGGTAGTAGAGAGACTCGATCTCGTCGCCGAAGAACTCGATGCGGATCGCGAGCTCCTCGTACGCCGGGATGATCTCGACGGTGTCGCCGCGGACCCGGAACGTGCCACGGTTGAACGCCAGGTCGTTGCGGGTGTACTGCACGTCGACCAGGGCGCGCAGCAGCGCGTCGCGCTCCACGTTGCCGCCCACCTCGAGGGTGACGGACCGGTCGAGGTAGGACTGCGGCGTGCCCAGGCCGTAGATGCACGACACGGAGGCGACCACCACGACGTCGCGCCGCGACAGCAGGTTGCTCGTGGCCGAGTGGCGCAGCCGCTCGACGTCCTGGTTGATCGAGGAGTCCTTCTCGATGTAGGTGTCGGTCTGCGCGATGTACGCCTCGGGCTGGTAGTAGTCGTAGTACGAGACGAAGTACTCGACCGCGTTGTGCGGCAACATCTCGCGCAGCTCGTTGGCCAGCTGGGCGGCGAGGGTCTTGTTGGGCGCCATCACCAGGGTGGGGCGCTGCACGCGCTCGATCAGCCACGCGGTGGTGGCCGACTTGCCGGTGCCCGTGGCCCCGAGCAGCACGACGTCCTGCTCGCCGGACGTGATCCGGCGTTCCAACTCCTCGATGGCCGCCGGCTGGTCACCGGCGGGCTGGTAGGGGCTGACCACCTCGAAACGGCCGCCCGTGCGGGGGATCTCCCCGACGGGGCGGAACTCCGAGTGCGCCACCGGCACGTCCGGGACCGCCGCGCTGCCGGGAACCTCAGTCGCGAATGCCACGTGTCCAGGGTACGAGCCCGCACCGACAACTCCGGGCGCGCACGGGCCGCGGCTGGCAGCATCGGCTTCCGTGCACCCGCCGAAGATCGCGACCTTCGACGTCCCCGCCCGCGTCAACACCGACACCAAGGGCGTCGAGCGCGCCGTGGACGAGTACCGGGAAGCCCCGTTCGGGCTGTACATGAGCCGCCCGATGGTCGGCCGGCCCTCGGCGCACTGGGTCCAGTGCTGGCTGCTGCCCGAGCTCGGGCTGTGCGTCACGGACTGGTGGTGGAACCCCGGCCACGCCCGCGACCAGGACTTCTACCTCGACGTCTGCGACATCCGCCGCGACGGCGACCGCTGGATGCTCACCGACCACTACCTGGACGTCGTCGTGCGCAACCGCCGCGACGCGACCGTGATCGACGTGGACGAGTTCGTGGCCGCCGTGGCGCTGGGCCTGCTGGCCCCGGCCGCCGCCGAGACGGCGATGCACACCGCGTACCGGGCCGTGGACGGGCTGGCGACCCACGGCCACGACCTCGACGCCTGGCTCGCGACGCTGAGCATCACGCTGACGTGGAAGGAGCGGCCGGCGAACGAGGCGTGACCGCTCCGATCCGGCACGGTCACGTCACGGGCGCGCTGGAGGTGGGCCCGTCCGCGGACGGGCTGGCGCTGGCCGTCGGGGTGCCGTCGCCGTCGCCGTCGCCCTCGTCATTGCCGCCGCCGGTGTCACCGCCGCCCGTGTCACCGCCGCCGGTGTCACCACCGCCCGTGTCACCACCGCCCGTGTCACCACCACCGGTGTCACCACCACCGGTGTCACCGCCGCCCGTGTCACCACCACCGGTGTCACCACCGCCCGTGTCACCGCCGTCGTTGTCGCCGTCGTTGTCGCCGTTGTTCTCCTCGCCCTCCGAATCGTCATCCGAGCGCGACGTCGGCGGCGTCTTGGTCGGGGTGCGAGTCTCGGGCGGCGGCTCAGCAGCAGGTGGTGGCGGAAGAACCGGCCGCGGAGGCGGCGGGAGTTGGACGTGATCGGTCGTTGGGCGGGGAGCCCGCTCCGTCACCGCAGGCGGCTCCTCCTCGACCGGCGTCGGCGGCGCCTCCTCGACGACCGAGCTCGACGTCGGGGGTTCGGTGGACCGGCGGGACTCCGACCGCGCGGCACCCGCCGAGATCGATGCCGCGGTATTGACCTCCGGGGGCGGGGGCGCCGTGAGCTGCGCGATCGCCGTGGTGGCGCTGAGGGCGCCGACCGTGAGCACCGCGGCCGCCGCGGCGGTGCTGGCGCGGCTGAGCGTGCCGGCACGCCGGATCACCGTGTCCACCGCGGGCAGCGTGACCGCTGCCGAGAGCTCGTCGTCGAGCCTTCGCAGCTCGTCCGTCACCCGCTCGAAGCCGTCCGTCACCGGCGCTCTCCCTCGTCGTCACGGCCGTCGGCCTCATAGGTGCCCGCGGGCCCGTAGCTCTCGGCGGCCCCGTAGGAGCCCGAGCCGGGGCCGTCGAGGCCGTAGCCCTCGGCGTAGCCCCCGCGTGAAGCCTCGTAGCCGGGATCGTCGCCGCGGTGGTCGGAATCGCCGGCTCCCCCGAGCACATCCTGCAGCACGTCGGCCATGCCCTCGGTGACGACATGCCGGGCGCGCGAGAGCCGGGCCTGCACGAGCGTCACCGACGCCTGCTCGATCGCCGCGATCTCCTCGACGGAGGCGTCCGCCATGTGGAACAGGACGACGGCGCGCCGCTCCGCGGGCGAGAGCCTGCCGAGGGCCGCCAGCAGGGCACGGGTGCGGGCGTCGGCGCCCGTGCCGATCGCACGGCGGCGACGGGAGAACCACCGCCGCCAGGTCCGGATCGTCGACCGGACGGCCACGCGGCGGATCCACGCGCTCGGGTCGGGCGTGCGACCGATCGCCACCCAGCTGCGCCACGCCCGCGAGTAGGCGTCCTGCACCACGTCGTGCGCCTCGCCCGGATCGAGCGTGATCGCGTACAGCTGCGCGACGAGGCGCTGGTAGTTGGCCTCGAGGTGCGCCCCGAAATCGACGCGCAACTCCGCGGGTGTGCCGCCGAAGGGCTGGCGCACCTCGTCGTCGCCGGTTGCCGGCGACCCCTCTGCGTCATCGCGCAGGGCGTCGTCGGGATCCGCGCGATGATCCACCGCTGCGCTCACCCCACGCCCCTCACTCGAACGGAGATCGCTCTGTCCCCCCATCGCGGGGCTACTCCGGTCCGTTACCGGATGTGTCGTCCGTTCAGTCCAACGACGGGACCCATGCGGAAGTTGCGGCCCATGCTTGCGCCCGGGTCAGCGCAGCGTCGAACCACGGCTCCTCGAACGCGGCGTACCGGCCCGCGTCGAGGTCAGCGGCGTAGCGTGCCGCCGCCTCGCGCTCGACACCGAGGTACTCGTCACGGGCGGCGGCGTCGGCCCGCAACCAGTCGCGGAGCAGCAGCGCGCAGCGCCATCCGGGGGTACCGACCTGCCGGACGTGCAGGTGGACGGCGCGCCCGGGGTCGGCCGTTCCGTGCAACCGCTTCGGCCACACGGGTGCGCCGGGTGGCGTCGGGTTGTCGTGGTCGATGTCGGGGCGCCACGGGAAACCCGCGTCCTGCAGGGCGTCACGCACCGCGTCGGCGTCGGCGAGCGACTCGACCCCGAGCTGGAGGTCGATCACGTCCGTGGCGGGCAGGCCGGGCACCGCCGTGGAACCGGTGTGGGCCACGCCTCGCCCCCGCTCCCCTGCCGCCGCCGCGACCCGCGCCCGCAACCGCGCAGCCTGCTCGGCCCAACCCGGGTCCGGCGCCACGAGCCGGGGCGCGCCCGCGGGGACGATCCGCCGCTCCCGCAGGTTCGCCTCGAAGGGCACGAGACGCCGCTCCCAGAGCTCGTCGACCGTCGCGTCGAGGTCGCCGGGAGCGCGGCCGTTGTCCAGCCAGACGTCGGCAGCCGCGCGCCGGGCGGCGTCGTCGGCCTGGGCGGCGATCCGTGCCCGGGCATCCGCCTCGGACATCCCGCGCAGCCGCACCAGCCGGCGCACACGTTCCTCCGCCTCGGCGTGCACGACCACGACCAGCGGGAACCGCGGCGCCATCCCGTTCTCGACGAGGAGCGGGACGTCCTGCACGACCACGGCGTCCGGGGCCGCGGTGGCGATCAGCTCGTCGGACCGGGCACGGACCCGGGGGTGGACGATCGCGTTGAGCCGCTCGCGCGCGGCCGGATCGCCGAACACGACACCCGCCAGTGCCGGACGGTCCAGGGCACCGTCGGCGTCGAGGACCTCGGCGCCGAAGGCCGCGACCACCTCGGCCAGCCCGTCCGTGCCGGGCGCGACGACCTCGCGGGCCAGCGCGTCCGAGTCGACGAGCACCGCGCCATGTGCGACGAGGCGACGGGCGACCGTCGACTTGCCCGACCCGATCCCCCCGGTGAGCCCCACCCGCAGCACGGCGTCACGCTACTCCGATCAGCGGACGGCGCCTGCCTGGGGCACCGGTTCCGGCAGGCCGCTCGGCAGCTCGACCGTGACGGCGGGCAGGACGCGCAGTGCGAGATCGATGAGCACGTCACGAGGGCTGCGGTCGCCCGGCAGCGGCTGTTCCGGCAGCACGAGGCTGAGGTTGCTGGTGGCGTGGGCGACCATCAGCACCGCCTCGTCGCCCTTCTCGAACAGGGAGGCGAGGGCGGAGCCGAGCGCCACCTCGCTGCGCTCACCCGATTCCGCCTCGGCGTTGACACGCCACTGGTCGGTGGCGGCGCCCTCGTCCCGGTAGGCGGTGGCGTTGATGACCAGGAGCGAGCGGCTCGGCCCGCCGTTGCGGCTGTAGGAGCAGGAGACGCGTTCGGTGCGCCCGACCGAGGGTTGGGCCACGCCGATCGTGGTGCGCAGCTTCACCGACCCGAGCGGAAGCCCCAGCAACGCCTCCAGATCGGCCGCGGCGAGGATCTCGCCGCAGTCGTCCGGGACGACGTCCCCCGCGTCGGCGGGGTCGGCCGACGGTCCGCCGTCGCGCGCCGGCACCGGGAACGTCGGGACAGCGGTGGGCTCCTCCGACGATGAGCCGCACGCGGCGACCACGACGGCCAGGACCGCTGCGAGCACGACGGCCAGGATCATCCGCGTGACGTGCGGGGCGACCACGTGACCTCCCGCCCTGCGCATGGCTCCACGGTAGATCGGAACGCTCGCGATATCACCCGACGCGCCCGGCCCCTCACCGAACCGTGACAATCCTGACCCCGGACGCCGGACGGCCCCGGCGACCAGTGGTCGCCGGGGCCGTCGGATCGATCAGCGCGGGTTGCTCAGGCCCCGCCGGACAGCTTCTCCCGCAGCGCGGCCAGCTGCTCGTCGCTGGCGAGCGAGCCACCGGTCTGCGCCGGGGCCGCCTCTCCACCGGACGAGTAGTTGGCACCGCCGCTGCCGCCGTCGGCAGCCGCCTCCGCCTCCGCCTCGGCGGTCTTGCGGATCTGCGCGATGTGCTGCTCGAAGCGGGTGTGCGCCTCGGCGTACTGCTTCTCCCAGGCCTCGCGCTGGGTGTCGAACCCTTCCTGCCACTCGCCGGTCTCGGCGTCGAAGCCCTCGGGGTAGATGTAGTTCCCCTGGTCGTCGTACTCCGCGGCCATGCCGTAGCGGGTGGGGTCGAACTCGGTGTCGACCGTCATGCCCTCGTTGGCCTGCTTGAGCGACAGCGAGATGCGGCGCCGGTCGAGGTCGATGTCGATGACCTTGACCATGCAGTCGTCGCCGACCTGCACGACCTGCTCCGGGATCTCCACGTGGCGCTCGGCCAGCTCGGAGATGTGCACCAGGCCCTCGATGCCCTCCTCGACGCGCACGAACGCACCGAACGGGACGAGCTTGGTGACCTTGCCCGGCACGATCTGCCCGATCGCGTGGGTGCGGGCGTACAGGCGCCACGGGTCTTCCTGCGTGGCCTTGAGGGACAGCGAGACGCGCTCGCGGTCCATCTCCACGGACAGGACCTCGACCGTGACCTCCTGGCCGACCTCGACGACCTCGCTCGGGTGGTCGATGTGCTTCCAGGACAGCTCGGAGACGTGCACCAGGCCGTCGACCCCGCCCAGGTCGACGAACGCACCGAAGTTGACCACCGAGGAGACCACGCCCTTGCGGACCTGGCCCTGCTTGAGCTGGTTGAGGAACTCGCTGCGGACCTCGGACTGGGTCTGCTCCAGCCAGGCGCGGCGCGACAGGACCACGTTGTTGCGGTTCTTGTCGAGCTCGATGATCTTGGCCTCGATCTTGCGGCCGACGTACGGCTGCAGATCGCGGACGCGGCGCATCTCGACCAGCGAGGCCGGGAGGAAGCCACGGAGCCCGATGTCGAGGATCAGGCCGCCCTTGACGACCTCGATGACGGTGCCCTCGACCGGCTCGTCGGCCTCCTTGAGCGCCTCGATCGTGCCCCAGGCGCGCTCGTACTGAGCGCGCTTCTTGGACAGGATCAGCCGGCCCTCCTTGTCCTCCTTCTGGAGGACGAGGGCCTCGACGAACTCACCGACCGACACGACCTCCGCCGGATCGACGTCGTGCTTGATCGAGAGCTCCCGCGAGGGGATGACGCCCTCGGTCTTGTAACCGATGTCGAGCAGGACCTCGTCGCGATCGACCTTGACGATGGTGCCTTCGACGATGTCGCCATCGTTGAAGTACTTGATCGTCAGGTCGATGGCGGCGAGGAAATCCTCCTCCGACCCGATGTCGTTGACGGCGACCTGCGGCGTTGTGGTCGGGGCGGCGGTGGTGTCGGTGGACATGTAGTGGGGTGCTCCGGTGATGGATGGAATGGTGGTGCTGGGCAGGTGGTGTACGTCTTGTGACGTGGTGCTGTCACCCTTAGCTGGTGGGATGGTGCTCGTGAAGTGCGATGCGCTGCGTGGCCGGATCGAATCGCGCGACGTACCCGCGACGTGGACCACAACGCGGGTACCATGCTACGCGCGGCCCGATCAGCAGGGCAATGCGGGTACCCCCTTCCCAACTGCGAGGATGCCCCGGTGATTCCCGCGTGAACGAGACCGCGAGCGCCGAGGAGCGGCTGGGTACGGCAGGGGTGGCGCGCCGGCCCGTCGACGGGCCCGAATCGCAGCGGGCCAGCCGGCTGTGGTGGGACGCCGATGCCGACGACTACCTGGCCGAACACGGTCGCGACATCGGCGACGCCGACTTCGTCTGGTGCCCCGAGGGCCTGCGCGAGGCGGACGCCCGGCTGCTCGGTGAGGTCCGCGGCCGGCGCGTGCTGGAGGTCGGGGCCGGCTCGGCACCGTGTGCGCGGTGGCTACGGGCACAGGGCGCCCGGCCCGTGGCGCTCGACCTGTCCGGGGCGATGCTGCGCCACGCCGCCGCGCTCGGTGACGCCACCGGTCTGCCGGTCCCGCTCGTGCAGGCGGGCGCCGAGCACCTGCCGTTCGCCGACGCGACCTTCGACACCGCATGCTCCGCGTTCGGCGCCGTCCCTTTCGTCTCCGAGCCGGCGCGGGTCATGCGCGAGGTCGCCCGCGTGCTGCGGCCGGGCGGGCGGTGGGTGTTCGCCGTGAACCACCCCATGCGCTGGATGTTCTCCGACGACCCGGGACCCGACGGCCTCACCGTCCAGCAGCCCTACTTCGACCGCACCCCGTACGTGGAGGTCGACGCGGCGGGCCACGCCACCTACGTCGAGCACCACCGCACGATCGGCGACCGGGTCCGCGACGCCGTCGCGGCCGGGCTGGTCCTCGACGACGTCGTGGAACCGGAATGGCCGCAGGGCCGGGACACGGTGTGGGGCCAGTGGTCCCCGCTGCGCGGCGCCCTCTTCCCCGGCACCGCGATCTTCGTGACGCACAAGCCCCGCTAGAGCGGCGGCCGGCGGGGATGTCGGCGGGGCGTGGTGGGATCGACGCGTGCGGGTGACCTGGCGGCAAGTGGTGCGGTGGCGGGCGCGGCGGCAGCTGCTGGTCGAGCCCGCGCCGGACGCGCTCGCCGTGGCGCGGCGGGTCTGCGGGCTGCACGCGCAGGTGGCCTCGTGCACGCCCCTGATCGCCGGTGTCCGCAGCACGGCCCCGCCCGAGCTGGACCGGGCGCTCTGGGCGGACCGGCGGCTGGTGCGCACCTGGGCGATGCGCGGCACGCTGCACCTGCTGCCGGCCGACGAGCTCGACCTGTGGGTCGGTGCGCTCACCGACAAGGAGTCGCGGCGCCGCTTCCCGCCGTCGTGGGAGCGCGAGCACGGCGTCACCGGGGCACAGCTGCACGCGATCACCGAGGCCGTCGGCGAGGTGCTCGGTGCGCAGCCGCTCACGCGCTCCGAGTTGGCCGCCGCGATCTGCGCGCGGCTGGGATCCCCCGCGCTCGCCGGACCGCTCTCCACGGGCTGGGGCGCGCTGCTCAAACCCGCCGCCTCGCGCGGCCTGCTGTGCTCGGGCCCCGCGGCCGACCGGGCGGTCACGTTCGTCGGGCCGGCGGCGTGGCTGGGCCGCCCGATCCGTCCCGTCGAGGCGGCCGCGGCCAACCGCGCCGTCCTGCTGCGTTTCCTCGCCGCCAACGGTCCCGCCACACCTGCCGACGTCGCGCGGTGGTGGGGCGAGCAGCCCGGCCCGGCCCGTCGCCGGGTCCGGGAGCACGCCGACGCGCTCACCGCCGTCGAGGTCGACGGCGAGCCCGGGTTCGTCGCCCGCGCCGAGGACGCCGACGAGCTCGCGGCCGTTCCCGACGCACCGGCCGGTGACGTCGTGCTGCTGCCCGGGTTCGACCCCTGGGTGCTCGCCCCGCTCTCGCACCGCAGGCGGGCGGTCCCCACCGAGCACACCGCCGAGGTGTCGCGCACCGCCGGTTGGATCTCCCCGGTGCTCGTCGTCGACGGCGCGGTGGCCGGCGTGTGGGAGCTCGAGCGCCGGGGCGACGAGCCGGTGGTCGCCGTGCGCCCGTTCGCCCCGCCGCGTCCCGCGGTCCGCGCCGCCGCGGAGGAGCACGCCGGGCGCTACGCCGCGCTCCTGGGCACGGCAGCGGTCCGGGTCGACTGGCGCTGACCGCACGAGCAAGGCGTGCGCGGGCCCGCCGCCACCCTCGGGATCGAGGAGTAGCAACATCACGAATGGGCTCCAAATCCGCCGCCGGTCGCCCGGGCCCCTCTAGGCTCCGCTGTCACCCTCGCCGAGCACTGCAGACCGGAGGTCCAGGTCGATGACGAGCATCCGTAGGCGAACGGCCGTTGCCTTCTCGGCCGCCTTCCTCCTTGCCGCGGGTTGCGGCGGGGGAGGCGGAGACGGCGCGCCGGAGCCCGGTGCACCCGCCCCCACCGACACCGCCGCCGGGGGCGACGGCACCTTCCAACTCGGCTACGTGCTCCCGC
The DNA here is from genome assembly GCF_002262885.1 of Pseudonocardia sp. MH-G8. Taxonomy (GTDB): domain Bacteria; phylum Actinomycetota; class Actinomycetes; order Mycobacteriales; family Pseudonocardiaceae; genus Pseudonocardia. The sequence continues at coordinate 102,815 of NZ_NKYF01000031.1, forward strand.
AGACCGGCCAGCTGGCGTTCCTCGGACCACCCCAGATCGAGGCCACCCGGTACGCGCTCTCCGAGATCAACGCGGCCGGCGGTGTCCTCGGCGCGCAGGTGCCCGAGCCGGCGGCGGGCGACGAGTCCGACCAGGCCGCGGTGGCGCAGCAGTCCGCCGACCGCGTACTGGCCTCAGGGGTGGACGCGCTGATCGGCGCCGCCTCGTCCGGGCGGTCGCTCGACATCATCGACCGGGTCACCGGGGCGCAGGTCGTGCAGTGCTCCGGATCGAACACCGCGCCGACCTTCACCGACTACGAGGACGGCGGCTTTTACTTCCGCACGGCGCCCAGCGACGCGCTGCAGGGCCCGGTGATGGCCGAGACGATCGTCGCCGACGGCCGCAGCAACGTGGCCATCGTGGCGCGGGCCGACGACTACGGCGTCGGCCTGGCCGAGGCGACGGCGACCGCGCTGCAGGAGGCCGGGGCCACCGTCGCGCTCAACGAGTCCTACGACCCCAACGCCCAGAACTTCGACGCGCTCGTGCAGCAGGTGGCGGGCGCCCAGCCCGACGCCGTCGTCGTGATCTCCTTCGAGGAGGGCACGCAGATCCTGCAGGGCCTGCTCGAGGCCGGGCTGGGCCCGGACACGGTGGGCGTGTACGGCTCGGACGGCCTGCGCAGCGAGGAGCTCCCCTCGCTCGTCGCACCCGGCGACCCGGCCGCGCTGGCCGGGATGAAGGGCACGGCGCCGGCCTCGGAGGAGAACGCCGAGTTCCTGTCCGGACTGCGCGCCTTCGCCCCTGACCTGGTGGAGACGCAGTACGCCCCGCAGGTGTTCGACTGCGTGAACGTCGTCGCGCTCGCCGCCGAGGCGGCCGGGAGCGACGCGCCGAGCGCGATCGCGGGCGAGATGGTCGGGGTCACGCGCGACGGCACCGCATGCTCGTCGTTCGCCGAGTGCAAGGAGCTGCTCGCCGCCGGCGAGGACATCGACTACCAGGGCGCCAGCGGGCCGCTGGACTTCGTCCCGGCGGGCGAGCCCGGCACCGCGTCGATCGAGGTCTACGGCTTCGACGCCGCGGGAGCCCTGTCCACCTTGAACGTCGTGCAGTCCGAGCCCCTCGACGGGTGAGTCCCGCCCGACCGGATCCGCGCCGCCCGGCGCGGGTCCGGTCAGCGGGCCTTCGCCAGGGTGCCCAGGTAGCTCTCCACCACGGCCTCGTCGTGCAGCAGCGCACGCCCCGTGCCGGTGTGGGCGTTGCGGCCCTGGTCGAGCACGTACCCGCGGTGCGCGAGCTCGAGGCAACGGCGCGCGTTCTGCTCGACCATCACCATGGACACGCCGGCCTCGTTGATGGTGCGGATGCGCTCGAACGCATCGTCCTGCGCCATCGGGGACAGGCCCGCCGACGGCTCGTCGAGCAGGAGCACGGACGGCTCCATCATCAGCGCGCGTCCCATCGCCACGACCTGGCGCTCGCCGCCCGACAGCGACCCGGCCTGCTGGCGGCGGCGGTCGGCGAGCAGCGGGAAGAGCTCGGCGACCGCGCGCATCCGGGCGGCGAAGAGTTTCGGCCGCTGGTAGATCCCCATCTGGAGGTTCTCCTCCACGGTGAGGGAGCTGAACACGTTGCGGGACTGCGGCACGTATCCGATGCCCAGCGACACCAGCTCGTGCGGGCGGCGGCCGCTGATCTCGGTGCCGCGCAGCCGGATGGAGCCCGACCGCACCGGCAGCAGCCCGAAGACCGCCTTGAGCAGCGTCGACTTGCCCGCGCCGTTCGGGCCGATCACGCCCACGATCTCGCCGTCGGCCAGCTGCAGGTCGCAGCCGTTCAGGATGTTCACCTCGGGCAGGTACCCCGCGACCACCGATTCGGCGACGAGCAGCGGTTCGTCTGCTCCCACTGCGCTCACGATCCCTCCCTCACTCTCCCTCTCGGAAGCCCGGCTCGTCGTGCGTGGAGCCGAGGTAGGCGTCGATGACGTCGGGATTGCCCACGATGCTCGCCGGCGTGCCCTCGGCGATGACGCGGCCCTGCGCCATGCACACCACCCAGTCGCTGATCTCCATCACCACGTCCATGTCGTGCTCGACGAACAGGACGGTGCACCCGGAGCGGCGCAACCCGTCGATGTGCCCGAGGAGGTCCTGGCGCAGCGCCGGGTTCACCCCGGCCATCGGCTCGTCGAGCAGCACCAGCGCGGGGTCGACCATCAGCGCCCGCGCCATCTCCAGCAGCTTGCGCTGTCCTCCGGACAGGTAGCCCGCGTACTCGTCGCGGCGCGTGTGCAGCAGGAAGCGCTCGAGCAGGGCGTCGGCCCGCTTCTCGATCTCCGCCTCCTGGCCGCCCCACAGCGGGCGCAGCAGCGCGGGCAGCAGCCGCTCCCCCCGCTGCCCGGTGGCCGCGAGCTTCATGTTCTCCAGCACGGTCAGGCGCGCCAGCACCCGCGTGAGCTGGAACGTGCGGACCATCCCGCGCCGGGCGAGGCGGTGCGCGGGAAGGGTGGTGACGTCCTGACCGTCGAACGTCCAGCGCCCCGCGCTCGGCCGGTCGAACCCGGTGAGCAGGTTGAACAGGGTGGTCTTGCCCGCACCGTTGGGGCCGATCAGCCCGGTGACCACACCGCGCTGCACCTCCAGGTGCTCGACGTCCACCGCGCGCATCCCGCCGAAGTCCCGGCGCACCCCGTCGACGACGAGCAGCGGGTCCGGCTTGGCGGATCCGGGCTCGGCCGCAACGTCCTTCAGCGGGCTCGTCATCGGGCCTCCTCCTCCGCCCCGGCCCGGGCGCGGCGGCGCCGCCGCCGGCCCGGCATCCCGCCGGCACCTGCCTCGAGCCGCATCTGCTCGGCGTTCCCGCGGACGCCCTGCGGCCGGTACACGAGCAGCAGCATCAGCAGCAGGCCCACCAGCGCGAACCGCAGCGCGCCGACGTCGGACGCCGAGACGACCTCGGGGAGGTATCCGGCGCCCACCGCCTGCCGCAGCGCGCTGTCGGCGAACGACAGCAGGAACCAGAAGACCACCGAGCCGAGCACGGGGCCCAGCACCGTGCCTGCGCCGCCCAGGATGAGCAGCGCGTACATGTTGAACGTGACCTCGGGGTTGAACGTGTTGGGCGACACGGCCTGCGCGTCGACCGCCAGCAGCATGCCCGCGAGCGCGCCGATCGCACCGCCGAGCACCAGACTCTGCATCTTGTAGCCGTAGACGTCCTTGCCGAGGCTCCGCGCGGCGTCCTCGTCCTCCCGCACGGCGCGCAGCACGCGCCCCCACGGGCTCCGGACCAGCAGGAACACCCCCGCCGTCACCACCGCGACCCCGCCCCACCCGACGAGCATCACCCACAGGTCCCGCTCGGAGAAGGTCAGCACGCCGATCCCGTAGCTCCCGGACGGCACGGGGTTGGCGGCGTAGAACGGGTTGGCGAACTGCTGCAGGCCGAACACCCCGCCGGTCAGTGGCGCCGCGAAGCCGGCGTTGAACACGATCCGCAGCACCTCCCCCGCGGCGATCGTGGCGATCGCGAGGTAGTCGGCGCGCAGCCGCAGCGTCGGGATGCCGAGCAGGAGCGCCAGCACGACGGACGCCGCGAGGCCGACCAGCACGCCGAGCCACAGCGGCCCGCCGAACACCGACACGGTGATCGCGACGCCGTAGGCCCCGACGAGCATGAACCCGACCTGCCCGAAGTTGAGCAGCCCGGTGTAGCCGAAGTGCAGGTTCAGGCCGAGCGCGGCGAGCGCGTAGATCGCGGCGACCGGGCCGAACGCGCCGCGCCCGGCGTCGGCGAGGATGACGAGGAGGTCCATCGCGCCCTACCTATCCGATCCGCTGGGCTCGGCCGAAGATGCCCTGCGGCCGCACCAGCAGGACGAGGATGAGCACCCCGAGCGCCCAGGCGTTCTGCAGCTCGACCGGGAACCACGCCGTCGAGAGCTGGGCCACGAGGCCGACCAGCAGACCGCCGGCCATCGCCCCGAACGCGCTGCCGAGGCCGCCGAGGATCACCGCGGCGAACATCAGGAGCAGCAGCCGGAAACCCATGTCCCACGCCACGATCTCGGAGAGGCCGAAGAGGACGCCGCCGAGGGCGGCCAGCCCGCCGCCGAGCGTCCAGACGTACAGCGTGACCCGGCCGACGTCGACCCCGGAGGCCTCGGCCAGGTCACGGTCGTCCGAGACCGCCCGCATCGCCCTGCCGATACGGGTGCGCAGCAGCATGAAACCGGTGGCCACCAGCACGAGCAGGGCGAGCACGGTGATCACCAGGTCCCGCGGGGTGATCGAGACCGGCCCGAGGACCAGCGCCTCCTGGATGGTGTAGCCCGGGTAGGGCTGGGGCCGGGAACCGAAGAGCACCAGCACGAGGTTGCGCAGGACCAGCGACAACCCGATCGAGATGATGAACAGCTGGATGCGGCCGGTGCCGCGGGTCCGCAGCGGCCGCCACAGCCCGCGCTCGAGCGCGGCGCCGAGCAGCGCACCGACCACGATCGCGATGAGCACGGCCGTGATCAGCCCCGTGCCCGGCCCGATCACGCCCGCGTTGACGACGAACGCCGTGACCGCTCCGATGGTCACGAGCTCGCCGTGCGCGAAGTTGATCAGGCCGGTGGTCCCGAAGATCAGCGACAGGCCGATCGCGGTGATCGCGATGATCGCCCCGAACTTGATGCCCGCAACGGTGAGCTGCGCCAGCACCGCGCCGAACCCCGGTCCCGGAGCGGGCGCGGGCGGCGGGGCCGGTCCGCCGTCGACGGGTGCCTCCCCCGCTGCCACCAGCGGGAACAGCACGGTGCGCTGCTGACCGGGCCGGATGGTGACGCCGGGCAGCGTGCCCGCCTCGGCCTCGCGCAGGACGATCCCGTCGGGGAGCGTCGCGGCGTCGAGGACGACGTCGTAGTTGCCCGGGGCCGGCACGGGCACCTGCCACGTCCCGTCCGCGGCCGAGACGGCAATCCCGACCTCGGCGCCGCCCTGCTGGACGGTGATCGTCACGCCCGCCACCGGCTCCCGGTCGGGGCCGCGCAACGTGCCCCCGACCGCCTCGCCGTCCTGGGCCGCCGCGAGGCCGGTGCCGAGCGACATGGCAGCGAACACGAGCAGCAGCAGGGCCACCACACGTCTGCGCACTCGACCTCCTGTATCGCCCGGTAGTGGCAACGGCGCGCAACCATAGCCCGGACGGGTTCTTCCGGGAGGCGTCCGCTGCCCAATCGTGCACTCGCCGTGATGCATTCGGGTCACCGCGGCTGCGGGCCCGCTGCAGGGGACGGGGCAGCCGGACCTAATGTTCCGCCCGTGCCGATCGATCCTGCCGACCTGCCGTCCTTCGCCCGCCCCGAGCAGCTCGCCGACCGGATGGGCGTCGAACTGCTGAAGCTGACCCTCGACGAGGTGATCGGCACGCTCCCGGTGGCCGGCAACCGGCAGCCCTTCGGCCTGCTGCACGGCGGGGCCAACGCGGTGCTCGCCGAGACCCTCGGCTCCACGCTGTCGGCGCTGCACGCGCTCCCCGACCGCTTCCCGGTGGGGCTCGAGCTCGCCTGCACCCACCACCGCTCCGCCACGTCCGGTCTGGTCACCGGGGTCGCCCGCCCGATCCACGTCGGCCGCAGCACGTCGACCACCGAGATCGTGATCACCGACGCCGACGGCAGGCGCACCTGCACCGCGAAGCTCACCTGCCTGCACCGCGACACCGAACCCGGCCCGCCGCGCGGCTGACGGGCCGGCCGGCCCTCCCCCGCACCCCGCTCAGCTCGCGACACCCTCGCCGAGGTACGCCTCCTGCACGCGCGGGTCGGCGAGCAGCTCGCGGCCGGAGCCCGAGAGGGTCGTGCGCCCGAGGTCGATGACATACGCGTGGTCGGACAGCGAGAGCGCGGCGAGCGCGTTCTGCTCCACGAGCAGCACGGTGGTGCCCTCGTCGCGCAGCTCGCGCACGGTGTCGAGGATCTTCTGCGTCATGATCGGCGAGAGGCCCATCGACGGTTCGTCGAGCATGAGCAGCTTCGGGCGCGACATCAGGGCCCGCCCGATCGCGAGCATCTGCTGCTCGCCACCGGAGAACAGGCCCGCCTTGTTGCGCCGCCGCTCGCCGAGCACCGGGAACAGCGTGTAGATCTTGTCCAGGTCCGCCACGATGCCGGGCTCGTCGTGGCGGGTGTAGGCGCCCAGGCGCAGGTTCTCCTCCACCGTCATGCGGGCGAACAGCCGCCGCCCCTCCGGGGAGTGCGCCACACCGCGGGCGAGGATCTCGTGGGCGGGCAACCGGTGCACCGGCTCACCGTCCAGCAGGATCTCCCCCGACACCGGACGCAGCAGTCCGGAGATCGTGCGCAGCGTGGTGGTCTTCCCCGCGCCGTTGCTGCCGATGAGGCTGACGATCTGACCCTGCTCGACGGTGAAGCTCACGCCGCGCACGGCCTGGATCGCCCCGTAGGCGACGGTGAGGTCGCGGACCTCGAGGAAACTCATGCGTCCTGCTCCCCACGGTGGATCTGCGCTTCGATCTCGTCCGGCGGCGCCCCGAGGTACGCCTCGACCACGCGCGGATCACCGCGCACCTCGTCGGGCGTGCCCTCCACCAGCACCTCACCCTGCACGAGCACGAGCACGCGGTCGCACAGCGTGAAGATGAACTTGGTGTCGTGCTCGATCACCACGACCGAGACCCCGAGGTCCCGGATCGCGAAGATCAGCTGCCGGGTCGCCTCGGTCTCCTGGGCGTTCATGCCCGCGGTCGGCTCGTCGAGCAGCAGCACCGCCGGGTCGGTGGCCAGCGCCCTCGCGATCTCGAGCCGGCGCTGGTCGCCGTAGGGCAGGTTGCGGGCCAGCTCGTCGGCGAAGCGGGGCAACCCGACGAAGGCCAGCAGCTCCGCGGTGCGCTCGGCGGCCTCGGCCTCGCTGCGGCGGAACCGCGGCCCGTGCAGCAACGAGGACAGCGGGCTCTGCTTCATCCGCACGTGCCGCCCGACCAGCACGTTCTCCTCCGCCGTCATGCTGGGGAAGAGCCGGATGTTCTGGAACGTGCGCGCCACCCCCTGCTCGGTGACCCGCGCCGGGTCCTGCGGCAGCGCCCTGCCGCGCAGCGCCACGGTGCCCGCGGTGGGCGAGTACAGCCCGGTGAGGCAGTTGAACAGGGTGGTCTTGCCGGCACCGTTCGGGCCGATGAGACCGATGATCTCGCCCTCGGTCAGCCCGAAGGAGACGTCGTTCAGCGCGGTGAGGCCACCGAACTGCATGGTGACCCCGGTGGCCTCGAGGACCGGCGCGCCCCTGCCGACGGTGGCGGGCGCGGTCTGCGGGAGCTCCGTCATCACTGCCCCGCCTTCCCGGTCGATGCGGTGGGTAGCGGCGGTGGTTCGTCCAGGCTCTCCGGAGCGAGCTCGGCGCGCCGGTGCCGGTCGGGCACGAGGCCCTGCGGCCGGAACCGCATGATCAGGACGAGGGCGATGCCGAACAGCAGCAGCCGGTAGTCGGAGAACTCGCGCAGCTTCTCCGGCAGCACGAACAGGATCGACGCCCCGAGCACGGCACCCGGGATCGTGCCCATCCCGCCGAGGATCACCGCGGACAGCAGTGTGATCGACTCCAGGAACCGGAAGCTCTCGTACGACACCGTGGCCGTCTTGTGCGCGAAGAACGCCCCGGCGAGCCCGGCCAGCATCGCGCCGATGAGGAACGCAAGGATCTTGATCGGCCCGGTGCGCACCCCCATCGCCCGTGCCGCGTCCTCGTCCTCGCGGATCGCGATCCACGCGCGTCCCAGCCGCGAGTTCTTCAGGTGGGCGAACACGAGCATCACGGCCGCGACGATGAGCACGATCAGCACGTAGTAGAGGACGCCCGGGGGAAGCTCGAGAGCGCCGATGACGATCTCGTCGTTGAACGCCGTGCCGAAAAGCGACACCGGCGGGATGCCCGGGATGGCGTTGGAGCCACCGGTGAGCCCGCCGATGTTGTTCTGCGCGGTGCGCACGAAGATCTCGCCGAATGCGAGCGTGACGATCGCGAGGTAGTCGCCGCGCACCCGGAGCGTCGGCGAGCCGACAATCGCTCCGAAGATCCCCGCGATGACCGCCGAGATCACCATGACCAGCGGGAACGGCAACGCGATGCCGAACTGCGACGCGGTGGCCCCGGAGAGGTTCGCCGCGACGAAGGCCCCGATGCCGAGGAACGCGACGTAGCCGAGGTCCAGCAGGCCTGCGAGACCGACGACGATGTTGAGCCCGATCGCCGTGGCCGCGTACACCCCGATGTTCGCCGCGACCGTCATCCAGTATTCGGTGCCTGCGCCCGTCAACGGCAGCAGCAGCGCGCACGCCAGCAGCACCAGCACGCTGAAACCGCGGTGCCGCTCCGAAGCGGCGGTGACCCAGCTCAGCAGCCCGGACGCGTGCAGCGCGGCGAGCAGCCCGCCCACCGCGCCGAGGAAGGACAGGAACACCGCGCCCGCGTAGACGTTGGCCGCGCTGCCCTGGCCGCCGCTGGTGAGCACGGCCGAGACCAGCAGCAGCAACAGGGCGAAGACGGCGAGCAGCAGCAGCCGCTCCACCCACGGGTTGAACTGCCGCTCCCACACGGGTACCGGTTCGACGCCATCCCCTCGCGCCCCGACGAGCAGCAGCACGCCGCCCACCAGCGCGACGAACGCGCCGAAGGCGAACGCGCCGTCGGCGGCGGTGACGGCGCCGAGCCCACCGCCCTCCGAAGTGATCCAGATGCCGTTGACCGCGCTGACGACCACGACGCCCCAGCCGATGCCGCGCAGCATGCGCGTGCGCCCCGGGACCTGCACGAGCGACAGCACGATCGCCGCCACCCCGAACAGGAGCAGGTGCAGCCGGAACCCGGTGACGCCGAACGGCACCGTGAAGAACTCGAGCGTGGCCTGCGCGGGGTAGGCGCCCTCGTTCAGCACGAACGTGGCCCACGGCAGGTAGGTGCCGATCACCGTCAGGACGCCGCCCGCCACGCGCAGCGGTGTGGCGAGCCCGGCGAGCTTGGCGCTCCATCCCGACCGTTCGGCGGGCGCCGCGTGCCGTGCCTTGCGCGGGGCCGTGCCCGGCGCAGGTGTGCCTTGCGTCGCCGTCATGCCCGTACCCTCTCCGTCTCGCCGAAGAAGCCCTGGGGCCGGAACACCAGCACCACGATGAGCACGACGAAGATCCACACGTAGTCGTAGGCGGTGCCGCCGGGCAGGTACTGGCCGCCGAGCGCCTTGACCAGCCCGATCACCAGCCCGCCCACGACCGCTCCGCGGATGCTCCCGATCCCGCCGAGCACGGCGGCCGTGAACGCGAAGATGCCGGTCTGGAACCCGATGTCGATGTTGATGAAGCCGAGGTCGGCCCCGTACAGGATGCCGGCGACCCCGGCGAGCGCACCGCCCAGCACGAACGTCAGGACGATCACCCGGTCGGGGTTGATGCCCATCAGCCGCGCGACGTCACGGTCCTGCGCGGTGGCGCGCATCGCCCGTCCCATCCGGGACCGGTCGACGAACTGCTGCAGCCCGATGGCCAGCGCGAGCGACACGACGATGATGAGCACGCCCGTGTAGCGGATCGGCACGCCGTCACCGATCGGGACGATCCAGGTGCCCTCGATGAAGATCTTCGGGAACGGCAGCGCCGAGGTGGCACCCGGGTAGAACACCCGGACGGCCTCCTGCAGGGCCACGGACACGCCGAGAGCCGTGATCAGCGGCGCCAGCCGGGGAGCGTTGCGCAGTGGCCGGTAGGCGAAGCGCTCCATCAGGACGGCGATCGCGACGGACACGCCTGCCCCGCCGATCAGCAGCAGCGGCAGCGCGAGGTACCACTGCTGCGCCACGAACGTCGGCAGCAGGTAGGTGAACATCGCGAGCCCGCCGTACGCGCCGATCATGAAGATCTCGCCGTGGGCGAAGTTGATGAGTTGGATGATGCCGTAGACCATCGTGTAGCCCAGTGCGATGAGCCCGATCAGGGCTCCGAGCACCAGGCCGTTGACGATCTGGGACAACAGCGTGGACAGCAAGTGGGTGGTCCCTCCACGTGCGCCGAGGGCGGGGGTTCACCCCGCCCTCGGCGTCTCGAGCCTCGATCGGTGGTGGTCAGCCCTCGAAGCTGCCGGTGGAGCCCTCGACGGGGACGAACTCCGCACCGTCGACGGTGTAGACGGTCAGCACCTTGTTGGTGGTGTCGCCGTACTCGTCGAACGCGACCGGGCCGGTGGCGCCCTCCAGGTCGGTGGCCTGAACCGCGGCCACGATGTCGGCCCGCCGGTCCTCGGAGTACTCGCCCTCGGACAGCGCGTTGGTCAGGGCGCCGATCATCACGTTGGTGGCGTCGTAGGTCAGGGCGCCGTAGGTGGCGAACGGCTCGGGGTAGCCGGCGGCCGCGTAGTCGGACACGAACTGCGCGGCGCTGGGCAGCGACTCCGCCGGGGCACCGATGGCGGTGGCGAGGTCACCGGGACGGCCACCGAGAGCGATGTACTGCGGGTCGTTCATGCCGTCCCCGCCCATCAGCGGGATCTCCAGCCCGGCCTGGGCCAGCTGCGCCGAGAGCGGCCCGGACACCGGGTACTCCCCGCCGTAGTAGACCGCGTCCGGGTTCTGCGGACGGATCGCGGTGATCACGCCGGAGAAGTCGGTGTCGCGCTCCCCGACCCGCTCCCGCGCCACGACCTGGCCGCCCAGCTCGGTGACCTGCTGCGCGAACTGCTCGGCGAGGTTGGCGCCGTAGGTCTTGCCGTCGTCGATGACGGCGATCCGCTGCTTGCCGGCCGTCTGCACGAGGTAGTTCGCGGCAAAGGGGCCCTGCACGAGGTCCGTCGTGGCTGTGCGGAAGTACGTGTCGAACGGGCGCTGCGGCTCGGTGGCGAAGTTCTCACCCAGCGTCAGGGCCGGGCCGGTGTTCGCCGGCGAGATCGTCGTGATGTTGCGCTCGGCCAGGATCGGCTGCACCGTCTGGCCGGTGGAGGAGTTGAGCGTGCCGATCACGCCCACCACGTTGGGGTCGGAGGCGAGCAGCGTGGCCGCCTGCCCGGCGACCTGCGGCGTGGCCTGGTCGTCCTCGGCCTGCAGGCGCAACTCGTAGCCCGGCACCGCGCACGCCTCGTTGGCCTGGTTGATCGCGAGGTCCGCCGAGTTCTGCATGCCCACGCCGAAGGCGGAGAGTCCACCGGACAACGGCGCGATCATGCCGATGATCAGCGTGCCGCGACTGGTGTCACACCCTCCTGCGGCTCCACCGCCGGCACCGGGCTCTTCTTCCCGATTGGTTCCGCACGCCGTGAGCCCGAGAGCTCCGGCGAGGATCGCGGCGGTGACGATCGTCCGCCTCCGAGTCATGCTGTTGTCCTTCCGTGCCGCGTCTCACGGGGGGTTCCCCCGTTCGCGCCCGAGCTGCTCCCGCCACTCGAGAGCGAGCGGAGATTAGGGGACGCCGGAGCGCGGCGTCACCACTGCTCGGATCTCCTTTACCGGAACGCAACCTGGGAGGTTGCTGCCGGCAACCGGAGGAACACCCCGACGCGGCTCAGGACTTGGGCGCGGCGAGCCCGTCGACGATCGCCTCGGCGACCGCCTTCATCGTGGTCCGGCGGTCCATCGCGGTGCGCTGGATCCAGCGGAAGGCCTCCGGCTCGGTCATCGTCTGCCGGGTCATGAGCAGGCCCTTCGCCCGGTCGACGACCTTGCGCGTCTCGAGCCGGTCGTTGAGGGAGGCGACCTCGTCCTCGAGCGCGCGCTTCTCCGCGAACCGCGACACGGCCAGCTCGATGGCCGGCACGAGCTCGTGGCGCGCGAACGGCTTGACGAGGTAGGCCATCGCCCCCGCGTCCCGCGCCTGCTCGATCAGGTCGCGCTGGCTGAACGCCGTGAGCATGACGACGGGCGCGATCTTCTCCTCGACGATCGAGCCCGCGGCCGCGATGCCGTCCATCTTGGGCATCTTGACGTCCATGATGACGAGGTCGGGACGCAGCTCCCGGGCGAGTGCGACGGCCTGCTCACCGTCGCCGGCCTCGCCCGCGATGACGTACCCCTCCTCGCTGAGCATCTCGGTGAGGTCGAGCCGGATCAGGGCCTCGTCCTCCACCACGAGCACGCGCAGGCCGGCGGCCGGTCGCGCCTCGTCCGCGGTCGTCTGCTCGGAAACCTGCTGTGCCACAGGAGTACTCCCTTGTCGGAGGTATTACGTGATCCATTCAGGGTACCGGCCCGTCGCCCGTGCCGATTGTGATCTCGGCGGTTCCCGGTGAGAGGCAGCGCACGTCCCGCCGCTATGCTGTCCGCGTCAGCCCCCGTAGCCCAATAGGCAGCAGGCAGCGCTCTCAAACAGCGTCCAGTGTGGGTTCGAATCCCACCGGGGGCACACCTGGTGGCCCTGAGCCACCCGCCGACGCTGCGACCGAGCGTTCCCCACTGGGTGCGGGCGGAGCGGCGAACTGTCGGTGCCGCACCGGACACTCTCCGGCATGCACTCGCGGGAGACCGTCGACAGGGTTCTGGCATTGTGCCGCCCGGGGGTGACCACCCGCGAGTTGGCGAAGCTGACAGGCCTCCCCGAAAGCACCATCGCCCATTGGCGCCGCGGTGATCGACGCGGCCCTGGGGTCCGTAGCTCGAGACGATGCCCACGATGTGACGAAGGCACTCTCGTCGATTCTTATGCCTACCTCCTCGGCGCCTACCTCGGCGACGGCCACATCACCTGGCATCGACGCGGCGTCCAGGCATTGTCGGTGTCCTGCGCGGACGACTGGCCGAAGATCATGGACGATGTCGAAGCGGCGATGCGCGAGGTGCTCGCCAGCTCGGTGTGCCGGGTCCGCCGCCCGGGCTGCATGGAGATCAAGGCGTACTCCACGCACTGGGTCTGCCTCTTCCCACAACACGGCCCGGGAAGGAAGCACACCCGCCCCATCACCCTGGAGCACTGGCAGCAGGAACTCGTGGAGCGCCACACCGCCGCGTTCCTGCGCGGCCTGTTCCACTCCGACGGCTGCCGGATCACCAACTGGGCCACGCGCACCGTGGACGGGCGCACCACGCGCCACGAGTACCCCCGCTGGTTCTTCTCCAACGAGTCGGCCGACATCCTGGGCCTCTGCAGCGCCGGGCTCGACCGGCTCGGGATCGCCCACCGCTTCCCGCGCTACAACACGATCTCGGTGGCCCGGAGGGAGGCGGTGGCCGCGCTCGACGAGGCCGTGGGGCCTAAGGCGTGAGCAGCCCGGGATCACGCGTCCGAGCCGGCCTGCGTCGACCCGTCGATCATGTTCGTCAGGTTGCCCAGCACCCGGCCCAGCAGCTCGTGCAGCGTCTCGATCTCCGCGGCCGAGAGGCCGGCGGTGGCCTCGCCGTTGGAGTGTCCGAGCAGCTCGAGCGCGCGCGGCAGGAGTTGCTCGGCGCGCGCGCTGGGGGTGATGCGGGTGGCGCGGTGGTCGCGCGGGTCCGGTGATCTCTCGACCAGACCGGCTCTGGACATGCGCTGCAGCAACGCCGCGGCGGTGGGCTGCTCGACGTGCGTGCGCCGGGCGAGCTCCGTCTGCGTGAGCGCCCCCTCCTCCGCCAGGCAGAGCAGCACCGGGACGTGCGCGACGCCGAGCCCCAGGGGGCGCAGTTGCGCGTCGGCGACGCGCATGAACGCACGGGCCGTCCGGGTGACGAAGTAGCCGGTGTCGCGGTCGATGTCCATCGTTGGTAGCTTCTCACATAGCATGCGATGTAATCGCCGTGACCCCCAGGGAGAAGCCCTCATGATCCTCGTCACCGGAGCCACCGGACAGCTCGGCGGCGCCGTCGTGCGCCGGCTGCTGGAGCGCACCGACCCCGCGACGGTCTGCGCGCTCGTGCGCGACGGGACCAAGGCCACGGGCCTGGCCGCGCGCGGGGTCGCGGTACGGCTCGGCGACTACGACGACGTCGCCGCCCTCGACCGGGCGATGGCCGGCGTCCATCGCGTCCTGCTCGTCGCGGGCAACGAGCCCGACCGCCGCGTGCAGCAGCACCAGAACGTCATCGACGCCGCTCGGCGTGCCGGCGTCGAGCTGATCGGGTTCGCCGGCCGGACCCTGCGCGACATCCGGGCGTCGGAGAACACGCTCATGGGCGACTACTTCGAGACCGAGAACCGCATCCGCGCCAGCGGCCTGCCCCACGTGCTCTTCCGCAACGCCCTGTACCTCGACACCGTCCCGGCCTACGTCGGCGGCGCACGGGTGTTCGAGACCGGGATCCGGTTGCCGGCAGGCGAGGGCAAGGTCGCCTTCGCGCTGCGCAGCGAGATGGGCGAGGCCCTCGCCAACGCCATGATCGACCACGAGATCGACCACGACGGCGCCGAGCGCACCCACGTCGTCGCCGCGCCCCGCGCCCACACCTTCGACGACGTGGCGGCCGCGCTCACCGAGGTGTCGGGCACCGCCGTGCGCTACACGCGGATCTCCGACGACGAGTACGTCGAGGACGCCGTGCGGGCCGGGCTGCCGGAGCACCTCGCCCGCCGGTTCCTCGGCTTCTACTCCGACATCCGGGACGACCAGCTCGGCCGGACGAGCTCCGACCTGGAGGCCCTGCTGGGCCGTGAGCCGGCCACCCTTCAGCAAGGACTGCGGGAGGTCTTCGCGCTCTGAGCAGCGCGGAGTGGCGCCGCGCACGGTCGGGGCATGAACGCGACGGTCCCCGCGTTGGGGCAAGTGATTGCACACGCAACAACTGGAGGCAGGGATCGCCATGGGCATGCAGTTCGGCGTCTTCTCCGTCGGTGACGTCACGCCCGACCCCACCACGGGCCGCACCCCGACCGAGGCGGAGCGGATCAAGGCGATGGTCGCCATCGCGCTCAAGACGGAGGAGGTGGGGATGGACGTGTTCGCGACCGGCGAGCACCACAACCCGCCGTTCGTGCCCTCCTCCCCCACCACGATGCTCGGCTACATCGCCGCACGCACGCAGCGGCTGCTGCTGTCCACGGCCACGACGCTCATCACCACGAACGACCCGGTGAAGATCGCCGAGGACTACGCGATGCTGCAGCACCTGTCCGACGGCCGCGTCGACCTGATGATGGGCCGCGGCAACTCCGGGCCGGTCTACCCGTGGTTCGGCAAGGACATCCGCGACGGCATCCCGCTCGCCGTCGAGAACTACGCGCTGCTGCGCCGGTTGTGGCGCGAGGACGTCGTCGACTGGGAGGGCAAGCACCGCACGCCCCTGCAGGGCTTCACGTCCACCCCGCGCCCGCTCGACGGGGTGCCGCCGTTCGTGTGGCACGCCTCGATCCGCAGCCCGGAGATCGCCGAGCAGGCCGCCTTCTACGGCGACGGCTTCTTCCACAACAACATCTTCTGGGACGCCGGGCACGTCCGGCGGATGGTCGCGCTGTACCGGCGTCGTTTCGAGCACTACGGCCACGGCCCGGCCGACCAGGCGATCGTGGGCCTGGGCGGGCAGGTGTTCATGCGCAAGAACTCCCAGGACGCGGTGCGCGAGTTCCGGCCCTACTTCGACAACGCGCCGGTCTACGGCCACGGACCCACGCTGGAGGATTTCAGCGACATGACCGCGCTCACCGTGGGCAGCCCGCAGCAGGTCATCGACAAGACGCTGGGCTTCCGCGAGTTCGCGGGCGACTACCAGCGCCAGCTGTTCCTGATGGACCACGCCGGGCTGCCCCTGGCGACCGTGCTGGAGCAGCTCGACATCCTGGGCGAGGAGGTCGTTCCGGTGCTGCGCAAGGAGTTCGCCGCGCGCACCCCCGCGCACGTGCCGGACGCCCCGACGCACACGAGCATGACGGAGAAGCAGGAGGTGTCGGCATGACGATCCGGAAGCTGGCGGTCGTGACCGCAGGCCTCGGAGTGCCCTCGTCCAGCCGCCTGCTGGCCGACCGGCTCGCCGCGGCCACCGGGGCGGCGCTGCGGGAGCGCGAGGTACGGGCCGAGATCGATGTGGAGGTCGAGGTGATCGAGCTGCGCGAGCACGGCCACGAGCTGGTCGACGCCGTGCTCACCGGGTTCGTCACGCCCGCACTGCGCAAGGCGCTGGACGCCGTCGCCGGCGCCGACGGCCTGATCACCGTCACACCGATCTTCTCGGCGTCCTACAACGGGCTGTTCAAGCTGTTCCTCGACGCGCTCGAGGAGGGCGCGCTCGACGGGAAGCCGACGTTGATCGCGGCCACCGGCGGGACCGGCCGGCACTCCCTCGCACTGGAGCACGCCGTGCGCCCACTGATGGCGTACCTGCACGCGGTCGCGGTGCCCACCGCGGTGTTCGCCGCGCCCGAGGACTGGGCGGGCGGCGCCACCGGGGTCCCCGCGCTGGACCGGCGCATCGCGCGCGCCGCGGGCGAGCTCGCCGACCTGGTCGCGCAGAGCCCGGCCGCGGCGGCGCCCGACCCGTTCGCCGATCCGGTGCCGTTCGAGCAGCTACTGCGCGGTGACTGAGCCGGCCGGGCGCCGCGGGGGCGCGGCGTCCAGCACCAGCGAGCTCCGGCGCTGGTGCACGGTGAGGTAGCGCAGGCCCTCGGGTCCCGCGTCGAACTGGCGGCGGGACCGGCGCGGCAGCCACACGAGCGCGCCGGCCCGCAGCTCGACGGGATCGCGCTCGGTGGTCAGCGTGCCCGCGCCCTCGAGCACGACGACCAGCACGTCGAGGTCCGGCCCGGTGTGGGCGGCGATCCCCGCGCCGGGCTCGAGCCGGATGATGTTCGAGTCGAGGTCCCGCTCCCGCATCTGCAGCTTCCACTGCACCCCCGCTGCATCCGGCTCGGCCCCGCCGGCGGTGGTCGTGTCCCCGACGACCCGGGGCAAGGGGGTGCCGGCGATCTTGCTGATCCGGATCCGCCAGGCCGCGGGGCCCCGCTCGAGGTAGTCCCAGCCGTAGCTGCCGGGGTGGTCGGCGTCGAACTCGTCGCGCAGGTGCTTCGGGTCGTGGTTGTTCACCAGCACGAACGACTCGCCCACGGCGAGCGCCTCGTAGGTGCGGAAGATCGTCGGATGCTTGTCGGGCTTGCGCAGCGGACGGACGTCGAGCTCCTGCATGGTGGTCCCTTCATCGCCTCGGTCCGCCGAGTTTATACAACGGTCTTTGTGTAAACTCCGACGCATGGCGGAATCGCGGGAGGCGGGAGGGCGGCGCCGTGAGGTGCTCGCCCTGCTGCGCGCGTCGGCGTCGCCGCTGAGCATCGCGGAGATCGCCGACCACCTGCAGGTGCACCCGAACACCGTCCGGTTCCACCTCGACGCGCTGACCGGCACCGGTCAGGTCGAGCGCGCCGACACCGCGCCGGCCGGTCCAGGACGCCCACCGCTGGTGTTCCGCGCCCGGCCCGGCATGGACGCGACCGGGCCGCGCAACTACCGGCTGCTGGCCGGCGTCCTCGCGGGCGGCATCGCCGCGGGCCCCGATCCCGCAGCCGTGGCGGTCGAGGCCGGCAGGCGGTGGGGTGCGCAGCTCGCCGAGCCGCAACGGACGCGGACCGCTGCTTCCCCGGACGGCGGCGTCGCCTGGCTGGTCGCCCTCCTCGGCGATCTCGGGTTCGCACCCGAGTGGCCGATGCCCGAGGGCACTGAGCAGATCGGGCTGCGGCACTGCCCGTTCCTCGAGGTGGCCGGCAACGCGCCCGACGTCGTCTGCCGCGTGCACCTGGGGCTGATGCAGGGCGCGATGGCCGCCCTCGACGCCCCCGTGCGGGTCGACACCCTCGAACCGTTCGTCGCCCCCGACCTGTGCCTCGCGCGCCTGTCCGTCCCGGCGCGTGGAGAGGACCGGAACCGATGACCGGTGGTTCCGCCGTCGCCGTCGCCGTGACGTTCGTCTGGCTCGGCATGGTGCTGGCCATCTCGTTCCTGGAGACGCCGCTGAAGTTCCGGGCTCCCGAGGTGACCGTGCGCATCGGGCTCGGCATCGGCCGGATCGTGTTCCGGGCGCTCAACACCGCCGAGGCCGTCCTGGCCACCGTTCTCGTGGTGATCGTGGCCGGCGTCGGCGGGGTGCCGGCACCGGCCGTCGCCGCGGGAGCCGTGGCCGTCGCCGCGTTGCTGGTGCAGCTCCTGGCCGTCCGCCCGCGGCTGAACCGGCGATCCGCCATGGTCCTCGCGGGCGCCGACGTCCCCCGTTCGCACGGCCACCACATCTATGTCGGCCTCGAGATCGTGAAGGTCGCCGCGCTCGTCGTGACCGGAACCCAGCTACTGCTGGCGTGACGGCGCGCCACCAACCGACAGGAGCAACCATGGAGTCGATTCCGCTGGGCACCGTCGTCGAGGCCCAGCTCACCACCGCCAGGGAGTCGGCGAGCGGCCGCAGCGCCCGCACGGTCCACGGGGGCCGCGGGTCCGTGTTGCGCCAGACCCTGCTCGCCCTCACCGCCGGCAACCGCCTCGACGACCACGACACGCCTGGGGAAGCGACGCTCCAGGTGCTGCACGGTCAGGTCCGGCTCGGCACCTCCACCGACTCGCAGGAGGCCACGGCCGGTGATCTCCTGACCATCCCGCCCGAACGGCACAACCTGCTCGCCGTCGTCGACTCGGCCGTCCTGCTCACCGTGGCGCTCCCCGCCGCAGGGCCGGGACGAGACGCCCAGCAGTAGCGACACCCGCACACCCAGACCCCGACTCGCAGTGAGGATGTAGGGGAGCCCCGCAGCGGTCGTTCTGGCTCACCGACTCGCTGACCGTGGTGTCCTGCGCCCGATCTGCCGGGTGACCGC
>NZ_NKYF01000032.1 GCF_002262885.1 Pseudonocardia sp. MH-G8
TGCCCGCCCAGTGGGTCGACTACACGACCATCAACGCAGAGTTCTTCACCGACCTGGGATCCCCCGGCGGCGCCGCGAAGACCGGCGCCCTGCCGTATGACCACCCGGCCGTGGCTGCGCTCCCCCCGCAGGGGCTCTCCGGACTAAGCACCCACGCCAGCGCGGTGGCCGGGCTGCTGTCAATGAAGGGCAAGCGGTTGAACGAGCCGGTACTTGCCGCCGGCGCTCGGTCGTGGTGGCTCGTCTGCCCGCTCGATCTCGACGTGGTCGAGCCCGCTGTTGGCGAGGAGATCGGCGAGCGCGCCGCGGGCGGCCTGCCACGCCTGGTCGGGGTCGATGCCGGTGCGAACTAGGAGCCGAAGCCGGAGCGTGGTCGGGCCGGCGTGGATGATTTGGAACACCTCGATGCCGGGGATCCGGTCGAGCAGCGCCGACAGCGTCAGCGGGGTGACGGTCACCGGGCCGTGCGGGGACGGGAAGCTGAGCAGGTCGGCGGTGCGGCCCTGGACGCGGATCGCGGGCAGCGGGTTGCCGCAGGGGCAGGGGTCGGGGCGGGCCAGGACGCTGTCGCCGAGGTCGTAGCGCAGGATCGGCTGGACCCGGTTGGCGAGGTTGGTCAGCAGAACGGTGTGGGAGCGCCGCCCGGGTGGGGTGGGTTGGTGGTCGGCGTCGACGGGTTCGAGGATGGCCCAGTCGGCGTTGACGTGCAGCCAGCCCTCCTTGCAGCTGTAGGACAGGAACGGGCACTCGGTCGCGGCGTAGGAGTGCCCGACCTTGGCGCCGAAGGCGGCGGCGATGCGCTGGTACTCGCGGTCGGGCAGGCCTTCGGCGGCCAGCACGGCGAGGGTGGGGTGGATGTCCAGGCGGCCGGCCTCCTGCTCGCCGGCGAGCAACGCAGCGGTGCCGGCGTAGGGAGCGAGCACCGCGGGTCGGAACGCGTTGAGCTGGGCGACCAGCTCGGGCAGCGGGGTCTGTACCGAGAAGGCCTGCACCCGCTGTGCCCGCCGGGGCGAGCTGCGCAGCCTCGCGGCGGCCGCGGCGGAGGCGAAGTGGCCCCCGGTCGCGGTGACCAGGGCGATCCGGCCGCCGCCGGCGGCGATGCGGACCAGGTCGACTGGGCGCACCAAGCCGGCGAGCATGCGCCCCATCATCGCAGTGGCCACGGCAAGGGGCAGCTGGTCGAGCAGGAAGATGCCGCGGGTGCCGGTGGTGCCGGAGGTGGTGGCCACGGTGTAGTCGCCGAGGAACTGGTCGCCGATCCGGGTCGGGTCGGCGACGAATGCCTCCACGTCGTCTCGGGTGGCGCGGGGGTCGGTGACCCAGTCGTCGAAGCGGTCCATCAGCTGCGCCTTGCTGGTGACAGGTAGCAGCACCACGTCGTCCACCTGGGGCGGCAGGCCGCGGTAGAGCTCGCGGTAGTAGGGCGAGCGGGCGCGGGCGTAGGCGATCTGGGCGGCGAGGCGGGCTCGTTGGCGGGCCGCGACCGCGGCTGGTCCGCCGCGGTAGGCCCGGCGGGCGTCGAGCAGCAGCCGCGCGGTCCCGGTGCGCGCGGGAGTCGGCGCGACCGCGGCGCCGGGGATGTAGGAGAGCGAAAGGCTCATCGCGCGTCTCCGTTCGTGAGCGGGCGGTCGGCTACTCCGAGCAGGTAGTGGCCCCGGATGCGGGTGGCCCACCGGGTGCCGACCTGCAGGCCCTGGCGTTCCAGTTCGGCGACGAACCCCTCGCCGGTGAACCGGTCGTGGGTGGGGTGGTCGGTCAGCCACCGGTAGCTGCGGGTGGCCAGGGCGAGCGCGGTGACCTGGTCGAAGTAGAACCGGCCCCCGGGGCGCAGCACGCGGGCGATCTCGGCCAGGGCGTCGCGCCAGTCCTCGACGTGGTGGATGATCGCGAAGTCGAACACGGCGTCGTAGCCGGCGTCGGCGGCGTCCAAGCCAGCCTGCAGGTCGGTCACGTCCCCTGCGGCCAGCCGCACCCGGTCGCCGAAGCGGGCCAGCCGCCGACGAGCCCGGTCCACCATGGCCGGGTCGAGATCGATCGCGTCGACCCGGTCGGCGCCGAACCGGGTCAGGATCAGCTCGGTGCCGTAGCCCGGGCCGCAGCCCACCTCCAGCACCCGCGCGCCCGGCGCCAGCATCCCGCCCAGGCGCAGCAACGTCGGGGTCTCGTAGAACCGCTGCAGCGCCCGTCGCGGTGGGCTGTTGACCACCGCCGTCTCGAACCGGTTCATCAACATGACTGGACTCTATCATCGCTCCCACGTATTGACATCGGCAGAATACGATGGATCGCGGCTTCGTCGGCCGCGTCTAGCCCCTGATCGACTGCGGCGCCCGTCACGCCGCTGGCCAACCATTCGATGCGCCCGCTATCATCGTCTTATGACGATTTCACGGGAGATGGCGGGCCCACCGCGCCGGGAGCTGATGCCGGCGGCGGCGCTGTTCCACAGCCTGTCGGACGCGACGCGGCTGGCCATCGTGCAGCGCCTCGCCGCCGGTGAGGCGCGGGTGGTGGATCTGACCGAGCGGTTGGGGCTGGCGCAGTCGACGGTGTCGGCGCACCTGGCGTGCCTGCGCGATTGCGGTCTGGTGGCCGGACGGCCGGAGGGTCGGCAGATGTTCTACTCGCTGACCCGCCCGGAGCTGATGGATCTGCTCGCGGCGGCGGAGACGCTGCTGGCGGCGACCGGGTCCGCGGTGGCGCTGTGTCCGAACTACAGCACCGCTGCCGAGGCGGGGAACCTCGGGGGTGCGCGGTGAGTGACGCCTGCGGCTGCGGCAGCGACGAGCCCACCGTCGCCGGCCAGGAGAGCGGCGAGAGCGAGGGGCGCGAGCCGGAACGGCTGTGGGAGGTCTCTGAGCTGCGGGCCGCCGCGGTAGCCGGGGTGCTGCTGGCGGCCGCGTGGATCGTCGGCTGGGTCGACGGGCCGGCGCCGGTGCAGCTGGGCCTGGAGGCGGTCGCGCTGCTGGTCGGGGCGTGGACCTTCGTGCCGTCCACGCTGCGCCGGCTGGCCAAGGGCAAGATCGGTGTCGGCACGCTGATGACGATCGCGGCGATCGGCGCCGTCGTCCTCGGTGAGGTCGGCGAGGCCGCGATGCTGGCGTTCCTGTTCTCCATCAGCGAGGGGCTCGAGGAGTACTCGCTGGCCCGGACCCGCCGCGGGCTGAGGGCGCTGCTGTCGCTGGTCCCGGAGCAGGCCACCGTGCTACGCGGCGGCGTCGAGATGGTCGTGGCCCCGGGCGAGTTGCGGGTCGGGGACACGATGCTGGTCCGGCCGGGCGAACGCCTGGCCACCGACGGGACGGTCTCCTCGGGGCGGACCGCCCTGGACGTCTCCGCGATCACCGGCGAGTCCGTTCCGGTCGAAGCCGGCCCCGGTGACGAGGTGTTCGCCGGCTCCATCAACGGCAACGGCGTGCTGGAGGTGCGGGTCACCAGCACCGCCGAGGACAACTCGCTGGCCCGAATCGTGCGGATCGTGGAGGCCGAGCAGGCCCGCAAGGGCGCCGCCCAGCGCCTGGCCGACCGGATCGCGAAGCCCCTGGTGCCCGGCGTGATGATCGCCGCCGCGCTGATCGCCGCGGTCGGCAGCGTGTTCGGAGACCCGCTGGTCTGGATCGAACGCGCCCTGGTCGTGCTGGTCGCCGCCTCGCCGTGCGCGCTGGCGATCTCGGTGCCGGTCACCGTGGTCGCCGCGGTCGGCGCGGCCAGCAAGCTGGGCGTGCTGGTCAAGGGCGGTGCCGCGCTCGAGGCGCTCGGCCGGATCCGCGGGATCGCGCTGGACAAGACCGGCACCCTGACCCGCAACCAACCCGTCGTGATCGACGTCGCCACCACCGGGGGCGCCACCCGCGACCAGGTGCTGCACCTGGCCGCCGCGCTGGAGGCGCGCAGCGAGCACCCGCTCGCCCGGGCCATCCTCGCCGCCGTCGATGGCCACACCCCGGCCGCCGACGTCGAGGCGGTGCCCGGCGCCGGGCTGACCGGCCACCTCGACGGCCGCGCGCTGCGGCTGGGCCGCCCCGGCTGGATCGAGGCCGGCGAGCTGGCCGAGCCGGTGCGCCGGATGCAGTCCGACGGGGCCACCGCGGTGCTCGTCGAAGCCGACGGGCAGCTGATCGGCGCGATCGCGGTCCGCGACGAGCTGCGCCCCGAAGCCGCCGAGGTCGTCGCCCGGCTGCACCGCGACGGCTACCAGGTCGCGATGCTCACCGGCGACAACCAGGCCACCGCCGCCGCGCTCGCCGCCCAGGCCGGCATCACCGACGTGCACGCCGAACTCCGACCCGAGGACAAGGCCGCCCTCGTCGGCACGCTGCGCACCCAGCGGCCCACCGCGATGGTCGGCGACGGCGTCAACGACGCCCCCGCCCTGGCCACCGCCGACCTCGGCATCGCGATGGGCGCCATGGGCACCGACGTCGCCATCGAGACCGCCGACGTCGCGCTGATGGGTGAGGACCTGCGGCACCTGCCCCAGGCGCTGCAGCACGCCCGCCGCGCCCGGGCGATCATGCTGCAGAACGTCGGACTGTCGCTGGCCATCGTCATCGTGCTGATGCCGCTGGCCCTGCTCGGCGTGCTCGGCCTGGCCGCCGTCGTGCTGGTGCACGAGCTCGCCGAGATCGTGGTCATCGCCAACGGCGTCCGCGCCGGACGCGCCCAGCCGCTGCCGTCCGCGCCCCCGGATGCAGCAGCGCCGGCTCCCGTCGACGCGGCCGCCGTGCGGGCCTGAGGCAGGCAGCAGCACATCACCGCGAACCGGCACGCGTCGCCCTATCGCCATCCGGCCCACCTCGCACTGCGGCGGTGGGTCGGATGGCACCTGCCGGCCGAGGCGCTCCAGGCCGGAAGAAGAAAGATCAGCCCGAGCAGAGGGTCTCCCAAGGGAATCCGGAGGATCAGCCATGCCCGAGAGCCGCTTCTGGCTGCTGCGTGACATCCGCGCCGCTCGCAAACAAGGGCCGGAGTCGATCCGGCGGCGGCAGCAGGCCCGGCTAGCCGACATCGTCGCCTACGCCCGCGCCCGCTCGCCCTACTACCGGCAGCTCTACCACGGCGTGCCCGATCAGATCACCAACCCGGCACAGCTGCCGGTCACCAGCAAAGCCGAGCTGATGCCGCGCTTCGACGACTGGGTCACCGACCCGGACGTCACGCTCGCCAAGGTGCGGGCGCACGTCGAGGACCCGTCGTTGATCGGCGAGAAGTTCCTCGGCCGCTACACCGTGGCCACCACCTCGGGCACCTCCGGGGCCCGGGGAATCTTCCTGACCGAGGACCGGGCTATGGCGGTGGGCACAACACTTATTGCGGCACGCATCATGCCGACCTGGCTCGGCCCGGCCGGCCTGCTTCGGATCGTGGCGCGTGGCGGGCGCATGGCCGCGGTGGTCGCCACCGACGGCCATTTCGCCGCCTATGTCGGCGCCACCCAGATGCGCAACCGCAGTCGGTTGGGGCGCAAGCAGGCCGAGGTCTTCTCGGTGCATTCGCCGCTTCCGGAGCTGGTCGATGCGCTCAATCGGTTTCAGCCAGCCGTGATTATCGGCTATGCGAGCGTGATCGCGTTGCTGGCAGGCGAACAGGAGTCCGGCCGCCTACGCATCCGTCCGGTGCTGGTGCAGCCCGGGGGCGAGACGCTGGCAGCTGGTGAGTATCAGCGGATCGCCCGAGCGTTCAACGCCACGGTCCGCGACGGCTACGCGGCGACCGAATGTCTCTTCATGGCCTACCGCTGCCAGCACGGCTGGCTGCACGTCAACGCCGATTGGGTTCTGCTCGAGCCCGTCGACGCCGACCACCAGCCCGTCCCGCCCGGCCAGCGCTCCCATACCGTCTTGCTGACCAACCTCGCCAACCGGATCCAGCCGATCCTGCGCTACGACCTCGGCGACAGTATCGAAGCCAGGCCCCAGCCCTGCCCCTGCGGCGACCCGCTGCCCGCAATCGGTTTGCAGGGCCGCGCCGGGGACGTCCTCACCTTCCCCACCCACAGCGGCGACGAGGTCGCCATCACGCCGCTGGCGTTCGGCACCCTGATCGACCGCACGCCCGGCGTCGAACTGTTTCCAGATCGTACAAACCGCGCCGACAACGTTGCGGGTGCGTCTGCGCCTGGCCGGCGACGCCGATGCCGACCGGACATGGCACGCAGTGCACACCGAGATCGCTGGCCTGCTCACCACGCACGGTCTCGACAAAGTCGTCGTCGAACGCGCCCACGAACCACCCGAACAGGCCCCAGGGGGCAAGTACCGCACTGTGATCCCACTACCCGAAATCATTCAAGGAAGCCGCCGCCACACGTCCTCATGAGGCCTTTGGTGGGTGCCCGCCGGCTATGAAGTGATCTCAGGGTCGGCTGCCCGGTCGGGGGTGCACCCGCTTTAGGACCAGCGGCTGCGCCGTCTCGGAGCGCTCCCGCCGCCACTAAAGCTGGCCCTCATCGGTGACCGTACGGTCAGGGCGGCGGGCGCGGTCACCGGGGCTGCGGTCACAGCGCGACACCACGGCACCGCCCGCACCCCAGGACGACGATCGACCAACGCAGCTACGACCGCATCCCTGACTGAATCTCTGCACTCACCCCGCGCCTGGCCGGGTGCGCGTCGCTCGCCGGCGGCGCAGCGGCTGGGCTGCGGCGGCCAGCAGGCCGGCGGCGCCGAGCGCGGCGAGGACCGATTCGACGGTTCCGCCCAGGACGGTGGCCGGAGTGGTCGTGGACCGCAGCGGGACCTGCGCGACCAGGGCGTCGGGGGTGAACTGGGCGGTCTGGTGCCGCACCTGCCCATCGGGGGCAACGGTGGCGCTGACCCCGCTGGTGGCGGCGACCAGCACGGCCCGGCCGTGCTCGATGGCCCGGATCCGGGACTGGGCCAGCTGCTGATAGGTCATGTCGGTGCGCCCGAAGGTGGCGTTGTTGGCCGGCACGGCGAGCAGCTGCGCGCCGCCGCGGACAGTGTCGATGACGGTGTCGTCGAAGGCCACCTCGTAGCAGGTCGCGATCCCCACCCGGGCCCGGCCCATGGCCAGCACGGTTGCCTCGGTGCCGGGGGTGAAGTCGCGTTGCACCCCGTCGACCTTGTCGCTGAACAGTCGCACCACCGAGCGCATCGGCATATATTCGCCGAAGGGTTGGATGCGGCGCTTGACGTAGGTGCCGGTGGGGCCGGCACCCGGTTCCCAGCGGATCGCGGTGTTGCGCAGCCCCCCGGCGGGTGGGGACTCCACCGCGCCGATCAGCACCGGCACCCCGACCGCGGCTACGGCGCGGTCGATCGCCGCCGCGGCGTCGGGGTTGCGCAGCGGATCGATGTCGGCGGAGTTCTCCGGCCAGATCACCAGCTCCGGGCGCGGCACCCGGCCGGCGGCGAGCTGCTCGGTGCGCCGGACGTGGTTGCCCAGCATCGCGGCCCGCTGGGCCGTTGAAGTCCAGACCGACCCGGGGCACGTTCCCCTGCACCACCGCCACGGTGACCATCCGGTCCCCGGCACGGGCCGCGTCGACCAGCGCAAGCGCGGCCAGGCCCGCCACCACCGGCACCAGGACTCACCCCACCGGCCGCCCGAGCCGCAGCGCGCGCCCGCGCCGTCCCCCGGCGCGGGGCAGGAGCAGGGCGGTGATCCCGAACCCGGTCAGTGCGACGCCGAACCCGACCAGCGCCGGGCGGCCAACGGCGCGAACACCCCGTCGGCTGGCCGAACGCCACCCGCCCCCACGGGAACCCACCGAAGGGCACCCGCGAACGCGCCGCCTCCCCGGCCACCCACGCCCCGGCCGCCCACAGCGGCCAGCCGGGCAGCCCGGACACCACAGCGATCCCCGCACCCGTGGCGGCGACGAACCCGCTTGCAGCAGCGCGAGCACCAGCCACGGCAGCGGCCCGACGTAGGCCCCGGTCCAGGACAGCAGCGGCGCGAACACCCCCAGCCCCGCCAGCAGCCCGTAGCCCAGCCCGGCTCGCGCGCGGCGTCCGGACAGCACCACACCGAGCAGGGCAACCCCAGCGGGGCCAGCCACCACAGCGGCCGCGGCGGGAAGCTCAGATACAGCACCCCGCCCGCCGCCAACGCGGCGACGCACCGCAACCAGACTCCCCGCCACCTGCTCCGGGCTGCCGCTCGCGGCCGGTCAGTCGCGGCCGATGTCGCGGCGCTTCCCGCGGCGGACGCCGCAGAGAGGGCGTCGACCCGCGCTTCGGGCATCACAGCGGGAGGGTGTAGCCGCCGATGGGACCGCGCATCCACGCGATGAACGCACCCCACGCCCCGGTGACCAGCAGCCCGCCCAGCAGCAGCAGCATGATCCCGCCGGTGATCTGCAGGGCGCGGACGTGGCGGCGCATCCACCCGGTGGTGCGCACCGCCCACCGGGTGCCCAGCGCGATCAGCACGAACGGGACGCCCAGCCCGGCGCAGTAGGCCAGCACCAACACCAGACCGCGAAGCGTGGTCGGGCCGACCTGGGTGCCGGTGGCCAGCGCGATCACCCCGGTCAGGGTGGGGCCCAGGCACGGGGTCCAGCCCAGGCCGTAGACCGCGCCTAGCACCGGCGCGCCGGCCAGCCCGGCCCGCGGCAGGCGGTGGATCCGCACGTCGCGCTGCAGGGCGGGGACGAACCCGAGGAACACCAGCCCCATCGCGATGGTCACCACCCCGCCGATGCGCTGCAGCAGCAGCTCGTTGCCGATCAGCCAGTCCGACAGGCCCAGCACCAGCAGCACCCCGCCGGCGAACACGACGGTGAACCCGGCGACGAACAGCATCGCCGCGCCGGCCACCCGCCACCGACCCCCCGTGCGGGTCGCCGTCGCCGCCGCGCCCTGGCCGGTTGCGTCCGGAGTGGAGTCTTCCGCGCCCACCAGCCCGGCCAGGTAGGCGATGTAGCCCGGAACCAGGGGCAGCGCGCACGGCGAGGCGAAGGACAGGATCCCGGCGGCCACCGCCAGCGCGACGGCGACCAACAGCGGGCCGGAGATCGCCAGCTCGGTCAGGCTCATCCGGTACCCGCCCCGCCCGGCTGCGGCACGGCGCCGGCGAGCGGCACCGCGACGGGCTCCGCGGCGATCCGCTGCACCACCGGCAGCAACTCGCTGACCCGCAACGCGGTCAGGAAGATCGCGGCGACCCGGTGCTCGCGGTCGAGCACGATCGTCGAGGGCACGGTGTTACGGGGGAACCCGCGCAGCGCGGTCAGCGACCGGCCCGGGTTGTCGAAGATCGACGGGTAAGTGATGCCGCGGTCGCGCATGAAGTCGCGCGCGGCCTCGGCGTTGTCGCGGACGTCGACGCCGAGCAGGGTCACCCCGCTCGGGCGCATCTGCTCGTGGATCTGCTGCAGGCCGGGCATCTCCTCCCGGCACGGGCCGCACCAGGCTCCCCAGATGTTGAGCACGACGACCTGGCCGGGGAAGTCGTGCAGCCCGATCGTGCGGCCCGGTTCGAGCAGGCTCTCCCCGGACAGACCCGTCACGGTGCCGCGCTGCTCGGGCGGGTCGTAGAAGATCCGGTCCTGCCCGCCCGGCGCCACGAACGTGAACGCCCGGGCCTGGCTCTGCGCGTCACCGGTCGGGGTGCCGAACGAGCACCCGGGCAGCAGCACCAGCATCGCCGACACCACGGCGAGCATCCGCAGCCTGGCCAGCGCTGACCGCCGCTGCGGGGCGGCGGTTCCGGCGCGGGCGCGCCTCATGCGGCGTCCCGCTCGCGCAGCGCGCGGCCGCTGAGCCCATCGCGCAGCGTCACCCACATCGCCCGACGGCGGATCACCAGCAGGCCGGCGGCGAGCAGCAGATACACCACGCCCAGCCCGACGCGTTCGATGGTGGCCAGGGCGGGCGGCAATGTCCAGGCCAGGACGAACTGGGCCAGGAACAGCCCGAGCAGCGCGTAGGCGCCACCCCGGGACAGCGCACCGGCCGCGACCAGGGCGACGGCGAACATCGACTGGCCGGCGGTGAGGAACAGCTCCTGGCGCTGCAGCGGGTCGATCGGCAGTCCGCGCAGGGAGCCGGCGGAGACCGCGAACACCGCCGGGATGATCCCGACCAGCAACGTCCACTGGTTGATCTTCGAGGAGATCAGGGCACCCAGCGCGGCTGCGCCGCGCAGCTTCCAGGCCAGGATCAGCACCGCGATGAACTCGGGGGTTTCCGAGGCCAGCGGCGCCACCCACTGCACCAGCAGGAACTCGCTGACGCCGAGCTCGGAGCCGGCCTCGACCAGGCTGTCGGCGAACGCCTCGGCCACGGCGAGGATGACGGCGCCGGCGAAGACCAGCATCCCGATTCCGGCCCACCGGCGGGTGCGGGTGGGTCCGGCGGCGATCCGGGCCGCCGGCCCGATCAGCTCCCCGACCTCCTCGTCCTCGTCCTCGTCGGCTTCGGCGCCGCGGACCCGGACCAGGTAGAGCGCGAAGATGCCGAACAGGATGACGGTGTCGAGCAGGTTGAGGGTGTCGCGCAGCGCGAAGGTCAGCGCGTACAGGCTCGCCACCGCCAGGTAGGCGATCTCCACGGTCTGCACCGGCTCCAGCCGCACCGCCGACCGGTCCTCCGGGCGGGCGTCGGGGTCGCGCCGGCGCCGTGCGGCCAGCGCGGCCAGCACCACCAGCGACCAGCCGATCCCGATCAGCAGCCGGTTGGCGCCGGTCATGTTGGCCAGCGCCAGCGGCGCGTAGGTGTCGGGGTCCTGCCCGGCCTTCCAGGCGAAGACCACGTCCACTGCGTACTCGGGCAGCACCGCGATCAGCGCCAGCAGCGCCAACGCCAGACCCTGGCCGATGTCTCGTTCGATCAGCTCGGTGCCCCAGCTGAGGAAGAACGCCGCCCCGACCACCGCCACACCGAGCACCACCACGGCCAGCGCGGCCGGCACCGGAGCGCCGCTGAACCGCAGCACCACCCCCGGCACCGCGGCCACGACCGGCAGCAGCAGCGCCCAGTTGCGCCGCGCCGACACCGCCATCGAGCTCATGTCGTCGTCCTTCCTGACGTCTGGTCCGGGTCGGCCTGCGGCCGCACCGTTGGCGCGTCCCGCTGTTCGTCGCCGGCGGGGCGCCGGTCACCCCGCCACGACGCCCACAGCAGGGCCAGTGCCCCGAGGGTGATCGCGGTGTCGGCCAGGTTGAACGTCGGGAACCAGCCCAGCCAGAGGAAGTCGGTGACCGCGCCGTCCCCGGCCCGGTCCACCACGTTGCCCACCGCTCCACCCAGCACCAAACCCGCCGGCACCGGCGGGCGCAGATACCCCAGGATGATCGCCGCCGCCACGCCGATGGTGATCAGCGAGGCCACCCCAAGGACCACCCAGGTCGGGAGCCCGTTGCCCAGGCTGAACGCCACCCCGCTGTTGTGGCTCAGCTGCAGCCGCCCGATCCCGAGCTCCACCGGCGCCCCGGGCAACCGCGTGTCGGCCAGCCGCTTGGTCACCACATCGACCAGCACGACCCCGCCCGCGGCTGCCCCGGCCACCGCGGCCGGGCCGACGGCCAGCCGGAATCGGCGGGTCACCGCCCCGACCGGGCCGCGCAGTTGTGATCCCCACCGGGATGCACGATGATCAGACCAGCAGCGATCGTCATACGACGATGATAAATAGCGCAGACGATGACAGCGGAGGCGACCCCGGTGGTACGGAATGATCGAGGCCGGCACCGAGGGCCGGGCGCGGTGCCGGCAGGCGGGCGGTCCCGGTGATGGCGCCTCACCAGCGGCGCGGGGGCTCGATATGCGTGTTGATCGTTCCCGGTGCCGCCGTGCGCCGCTACGCACGCCCGGCGGCCGAGTCGCTGACCGGTCGTGGGATCGACGCGCGGCTGCTGCCCGCCCCGGGCGAGCCGGGCATCCCGGCCGACCTGCGCGGCTACGGTGCCCAGCTCGCCCGCCAGATCAGCACCGCAGCGCCGGTCGATCTGCTGATCGGGCTGTCGGTAGGCGCGCAGGCGGCCGCGGTCGCCGCGGCCGCGGTGCCCCCGGCACAGCTGGGGCGGCTGATGCTGGTCAGCCCGACCGTGGACCCGTCGGCCCGGACCACATCGCGGCTGCTCGGCCGGTGGCTGGCCGGCGGACGCCTGGAACGCCCCCGGCTGCTGCCCGAGCAGGCCCCGGACTGGCGGCGCGCCGGGCCGCGGCGCCTCGCCCGGGTCGCGCGGTCCGCGCTGGCGGTGCGCATCGAGGACCTGCTGCCCGAGGTGAGCGCCGGGTTGACCGTGGTGCACGGGGAACGCGACGTGATCACCCCGCACGCCTACGCCGCGCGGCTCGCCACCGACCACTGTGGTCGGTTGATCCTGGTTCCGCGCGCCACCCATTCCTGGCCCTACGCCGACGCCGACCGCTTCGCCGACACCGTCGAGGCCGTGCTACGAGAGGACGTGCTCGGATGACCCGTCGACCGGCTCGTGGGCTCGCCCCGCAGGACGTGGTCGCCTCGTTCGACTCGGCGACGGTGCTGCACGCCGGCCTGGCCGCCGCGCTGCGCGGGCGACCGTTCCCCCACCTGGGAAACGGCCCACTCGCGGGTGCCGCAGTCCGGGCCGCCGGGCGGCTGCCATGGCCGCTGCTGCGCCGCCTCTACACCCGGATCGGCGCCTCCGAGGGCGTCGACCCGCGCCGGCTGGCCGGCGTGGACATGGCCGCGGTCGCCGGGTGGCTGGCCGACGGCTACCCCGCGCGGCGCTATCCGGCGGCGCTGGTCGGGGCCAGCAACGGCGCCCTCGTGCACCTGGCGGCCGCGATGCAGGTGCCCTGGCTGCCCGGCACCGTCCTGGTCCCGGTCGCCCGCACCGGTGACCCGCACCGCCCGGTGGACGCGTTGCGCTTCGGGGAGCGGGTCGCGCCGCCGCTGCTCGCGGCCAACCCCGACGTCGTCCTACACCACATGCACGATCAGATCCAGGACGAGCTGATGGTCGCCCGGATGACCTACTTCCGGCTGAAGTGGCGGGCCCTGCCCGAGGCGTACGCCCGATTCCTCGCCCGGTCGCTGGCCCCCGGCGCCCCGGTGATCCTGCTCGATGACCGGTCGCGGTGGCCGGTGCTGCGGGTGGGTGAGCGGCACGTGTTCCAGGCCGGCGCCCAGGGCGGACAGCGGCCGGACGACTACCTCGCCCGCCCGCACACCCCGCGCGCGGACGGGGAAGCACCGGAGGCCGAATGGGGCGGCGACCCGAACCTCGCCGCCTCGCTGGCCGAGTGGTGCGCCGCCCACGGGCACCCGCTGCTGCGGCTGAGCTATCCCGGCCCGCAGGCCCCCGCCCACGCCGTCGCCGCGCTGATGCGGGAGTGGTATCGCCGCCGCGGCGAGCCGGGCGAGCGGCTGCTGGTCCCCTCGTTCATCCTCGGCGACCCCTGGCGCACCATCACCGCCGCCGCCGTCCCGTTCTGGACGTTCTTCTCCGTCCAACCCGCGCTGCACGCCCTCGACGCGCACCTGCAGGCCAGCGACCCCTACCGCGCGGTGGACATCCTCCTGTTCCAACACGGCGTGACCTCCGCCGGGATCGCCCACCCCGACCAGTGGCTGGCAGTCGCCCGGCGGCACGGCGCCGCCGCCCGCCTACTCGCGCTCGACCCCCGGCGTTTCCCGCACGACATCGCCTCGCTCGGCCGCTACGGCCAGGCACTCGCGGCCCTGCCCCCGGCACAACGGCCCTGGTCGCCCCTCGAAGTCACGGCTGCGATGCAGGGGTTGCGCGACGCCGGTCTGGACGGCTGCCGCCCCTGATCGACGCGGGGGCAGGAGCAGCGAGGGGGCGCCAAGCTGCTCGTGCGACAGAACGCGATCGGAGGTGTTGATCGCTGCGGTGGAACCGACGCAGGCGGCGTATCCACCGCGTTGCGCGGGTAACACCGATGACATCGACGGGAGGAGTGATCGTCAGTGAGCGAGGCCGAGACCGACCGGCAGGCGATGCGCAGCCGCGGGCTGAGGCTCGCCTGGTTCATCGTCGCCTGGGACGTCGTCGAAGGCGCGGTCGCGGTGACCGCGGGCCTGATCGCCGGGTCGATCGCCCTGGTCGGGTTCGGCCTGGACTCCGCCATCGAGGTCTTCGCCGCGCTGGTGGTCATCGGGCAACTGCACGGCAAAGCGCGGTACACGACGGCGCTGAAGCTGATCGCCGTCAGCTTCTTCGCCCTCGCCGCCTACGTCACCGTCAAGGCGGTCATCGACCTGGTCACCCAGGCCAAACCCGACCCGTCGCTGATCGGGATCGGGCTCAACGTAGTCGCCCTCGCCGTCATGATCCCGGTCGCGATCGCGCAGCGCCGCACCGGCGACGCCCTCGGCAACCAGGTCCTCGTCGCCCAGTCGGACGAAACGTGGATCTCCAACTATCTCTCGGTCAGCCTGCTGGTCGGGCTGGGGCTCAACGCCTGGGTCGGCTGGTGGTGGGCCGACCCCGTCGCCGCCCTGGTGGTGTCCGCGGTCGCGGTGTGGGAAGGCCGGGAAGCCTGGCAGGAGTCGCGGAACGCCGACCGGGACGAGTGACAGCGGCCAAGCGACCGGTCACGGGCTCCTCTTGGGGAAGATCCTCCCCGTCCGCTCCATGTAGGCCCGGTACTGCTCGCCGAACTGCTCGAGCATCATCTGCTCCTCCCGGGGCACCCGCGACCGACAGAGCAGGGCGAACGACACCGGGCCGGCCGGCCCGGCGACCCGGTTCTGCAGCAGCAGCGCCTGGGCGATCCCGAGCAGCCACCCGGCCGCGTACATCGGGTGTCGGACGTGCCGGTAGATGCCGCCGGTGACGAGCTGGTGTCCCTGCCGCAGCTGGACCGAGTCCGACCAGTACCGCCCCAGCTCGGCGTGCGCTCGCCACAGCAGCCAGACACCCGCCGCCTGGCTGGCTGCCCCCGTCCAGCCCGCCCAGGACGGCAGCCGGCGGTCGGCGAACCGCAGCCACCGGGTGGACAGGTGGATCAGCGGGAGCACCCCCATCCCCACGCTCAGGAGCGCGAGGTGGGACAGCTCCGCCGCCGTTTTGCGATCGACGACGACCGAAGCCGACCGCGCTCGTCGGCGGGCGGGGAGACGGATGAGCGCGATGAGCACCCAGCCTGCCCCGTAGACGATCTTCAGGATGCCCTGCTGCTTCACGACGTCACCCACCATCTGCCCGTACAATGAGAGGAGTAGGACGATATCATCGCGCCCAGACGATGCCAATCGTAGGGTTCGGGCGGCAGCGGGAGCCAGGGGCGGTCCTCGCCGGCGGCCAGGAACCCGTCGGGGAGGCGGGTGAGGTGGGGCCCGCTTGATCCTCTCAGCGTGGCTTCAGCGTCCAGCCAGGGTCCTCAGCATCGCCTCAGCGACGAACCCGCACTGTGTGGCCCTCGCCCCGGACGTTCCGCGGGCACCGACGCCCAGGAAGGACCCGATGACGATCTTGCAGGCTCGCCCGGTGCCCGCCCGTCTCCGCTCGTCATTGCGGTCCAGGCCGCTGCGGGGCTGGCGGACCCCGCAGCACCGGGACGGGATCGCGCTCGTCCTCGGCCCCGGCCCCGGCTGCTGTTCCGGGTGCTGGCCGTACGGCTGCACGACCCGGCGACGGTCGGCGTGAACAGCAGCATGCTGTCGGCGATGACCCTGGGCACCGCGGCCCAGCTCAACCTCGGCAACGCGTTGCTGCGCCGCCGGATTGGACGCGGCAGGTCTGAATCGTGCTGAAGCGTCTGCTCCGCGAGATCCGGCTCGCCCTCCTCAGCTACCGGCCCACCATTGACCCACTGTTCTGCGAGACGTGCGGACGCAGGCTCGATCGGGCCTATTGGACTAACGGATTCCCGTTCTGCGACCTAGCCTGTTCCCAACGGCATTTCAGTGACCTGCTGTGACCCAGCCCCGCTTCCCGTCGGGAGTCGACGGGCTCACCGGGTACCCGCGGGCCGCCCCGGACCTTAGATGCGCAACCCACACCAGCACCGGCGTCGAAACCCCACCATCGACAACAGCACCGCCACAGCCGGCCACCGCACACCTCGATCTTGTCCCCCCGCCCCCCAAGCCTGGGCGCAGTCCCACGACCAGCAAGATCCACGACCAAAGATCAACCCAGGTGGCTGTCATGGGTTTTGGGCGGCTGTGGGGTCAGGGGCGGTTCGCGGCGGCGAGGAACTCGTCGATGAGGCGGGTGAGCTGGCCCGGTTGGTCTTCGGCGACGAACGGGCCGGCGTCGTCGAGGACCTCGAGGCGGGCGTGCGGGAGCAGGCCGGCGAGTCGTCGGGCGTGGGCGAGCGGGAAGAAGTTCTGCCGGGACCAGGCCAGCAGGGTGGGGCGGTCGAATCCGGGCAGGGCGGCCGCTGCATCTTCGGTGTAGCGGGTGGAGATGGCGCGCACCAGCCGGGCGAAGTCGCGGCGGGTGCCGGGGTGGTCGCGCAGTGGGCCGGTGTAGCTGGCCATGATGTCGGCCGGGATCGACCGGCGGGTGAGCAGCCCGAACGCGATCGGCAGCCGCTGGATGGGGCGGAACCGCAGCGACTCGGCGAGCACCTTGAGCCCGGCCGATGTCTGCCCGAGCAGCTGCAGGTGCTTGATCGGGAGCGGCAGGAAGTTGTCGAAGGCGTCGCAGGGGGTGAGGACCAGGCGGGCCAGCCGGGCGGGGTGGCGAGCGGCGACGGCCTGGCAGACCGCCCCGCCGGTGTCGTTGCCGACGAGTGTGACGGCGTCCAGGTCGAGCGCGGCCAGGGTGCGGTGGACGAGGTCGGCGAGCCCGAACAGGGAGAAGTCGGTTCCCTCGCGCATCGGCAGCTCGTGGCCGCCCAGCGGCCAGTCCGGGGTGATGCAGCGGTAGCGGTCGGCGAGGCCGGGGACGACGTGGCGCCAGACGTCGGCGTTGGCGACGATGCCGTGCACGAACACGATCGGCGGTCCCTCGCCGCGTTCGTGGTAGCGGATGCGGCCCTCGGGAAGCTGGACCTCGTGCGTCGGTCCGAGGGCGTCGGTGCGGGTGGCCATGATCAGGCTCCTTCCGGGTGGGGGCTGTCCGCCGGATGCGGTGCCCTTGCGAGCAGTCCGGGCAGCAGCAGCCCGAGCAGGGCGGTGGTGGTGTGCTCGGCGTCCCAGCCGTGCGCGCTGCGCAGGTGCAGATAGGTGCGGGGCACGATGTTGAACAGCAGCGTCGCGGTCTCGTCCGGGTCGATCTCGGGGCGGATGGCGCCTTCGGCCATCCCGTCCCGCAGCAGCCGCTCGAACGGGCGCACGTAGACCGCGCGGGTGTCGCGGCCCTCGCCGGTCGTCGGCTCGTCCAGGTGGAAGACCGGGTCCGGGGCGCTGCTCAGCCCGGCCAGCAGCGCCAGATGTTCCTCCACCACCTCGCAGCAGGCCCGCAGGGCCGCCTCCAGCCGCTGGGCCGCGGTCCCCTCCCCGGTGAGCGCGGGCCACAGCGCGGCCTGCCAGGCCTGCGCCGCGCCCACGGTGAGCGCGTCGACCAGCACCTCGCGGGTGACCCCGCGCCGATACAGCGTCACCCGCGAGACCCCGGCCGCCTGCGCCACCCGCTCCAGGGTGAAGTCGTGCCAGCCGTGCGCGGCGATGACCTGCGCCGCGGCCCGCAGCACCGCGTCGTCGAGCAACGGACCCGATTCAGGCATGAGGCCTTGTGTCCCCTCTCGTGCAAACCCTATGTTGCAACTTCGCAACTCCAGTGTGCAAGGGGGTAGTGATGAGCGGGTGGATGCGTGGGGTCGCGGCCGGGCTCGCCGGTCTGGCGGCCACCGAGGCCGTGGCCGCGGCGTTGCGGTCCCGGTCCTTCATCGACGCGGCCGGGCAGCTGGTCGTCGACACTGGACCGCTCCCGCTGGTGGAGCGCACCGTGCAGGTGCTCAAGACCGCGGACAAGCCGGTGATCCGGGCCGTGGTGGCCGGCACCGTGCTGGCCGCCGGCGGACTGCTGGGGCGCGTGCAGCGCAGGCCCATGCGGGACCTTGCGGCGGTGGCGGCCGCTGCCGCGCTCGGCGGGACCGTGTCGCTGCGCCGGGCCGCGGACAGCACAGCCGGCGCCGCCGGCGTCCACCAACGGCGCGCAGCCGGCCTCACCGCCGGCGCCGGGCTCCTCACCGCGCTCGGGGTGCTGGCCGTGCCCTCGGTGGCGGCCCCAGCGGCCATCGGCGGCGGGGCCGTGCTCGCCGCGGGAATGATCGCGCAGTCCCGGCACCGGACACGGCACGACACCCGGACGGCCACCCGGTCGCTGCGGGTCGACCGCCCGCTGCCGCCGGCCGTCGACGGGGCCGAGGACTGGCCCGGCGTCTCACCGCTGCTGACACCGCTCGAGCGGTTCTACGTCACCGACGTGAACATGCGCCCGCCGGTCGTCGACATGCGCCGGTGGCGATTGGCGGTCAGCGGCGCCGTCGCCGCACCGCTGTCACTGACCTACGACGAGCTGATCGACCTCGGGATCGTCGAGTTCGACGCCGCCCTGGTCTGCATCCACAACCGCCTCGGCTGGGACCGGCTGGGCAACGCACGCTGGCTCGGCATCCCTCTGCGCCGGCTACTGGCCACTGCGCAACCGGATCCGGCGGGCTCGGTCCTCGTCACCCGCGCCGTCGATGGCTGGGAGGCCAGCCTCCCAGTGCAGCTGCTCGACGAGCTGGACGGCTACGTCATCCTCGGCATGGCCGGCCGGCCGCTCACCGCCGCGCACGGCTTCCCCGCCCGGGTGTTCGTCCCCGGCCTCTACGGCCAGTACACCGGCGCGAAATGGCTGACCGAGCTGCGGGTGCAGACCGAGCCGAACCGTGACTACTGGCTCCCCCGCGGCTGGCCCCGCGGCCCCGTCCGGGTGCGTCCCCTCTCCCGCATCGACGCCCCGAGCGACCACGCCCTGGTGGCGGCGGGAGAGACCGACATCGTCGGGGTGGCCTGGGCCCCGCCCGGCGGCGTGGCCGCGGTGCACGTCGCCGTGGACGACCAGCCCTGGATCCCCGCGGAGCTCGCCGCCGAACTCGCGTCCGCCGCCTGGCGGCGCTGGCGCGCCCGCATCGCGCTCACCCCCGGCGGGCACCGGGTGCGGGTGCGCTGCATCGCCCGCGACGGCACCGTGCAGGACGCCACACCGAGGCCCCCGTTCCCCACCGGTGCGAGCGGCCACCACACGATCACGGTGACCGCGAGGTGATCGTTTGACATCGCACCCGCGATGCCGGCTCGGCCAGCAGCGGCACGGCCCGACCCAGGTCCAGCGGGACGCCGAGGCGTGGAGGCGGGCGTGACGGCCAGGGCCGTTGGTCACGCGAGAAGCCCCATCCAGTAGGGCCAGAATCGTGCCGCGATCAACCCGACGATCACGAGGAACCACACGGTGAGCACCGCGCCGTGGTACCGCGCGACAAGCATTCCCGCCCGTTGCGCCCCCGGAGCGGCAGCCGTCCAGCGGTCAGGTTGTGCAAGGTCGTGTACCAGAACGTCGTGATCGTGACGACCCACACGACCATGCAGTACGGACACAGCGCGCCGGGCTCGCTGCCCTGCTGGCCGACGCGGACGGGCCGGGCGTGCTGTGGCGGGACCGCCCCGGGCAGGTCGTCGCGGGCGCCGGCGCGAACCTGCCGCACTACCGCAAGGCCGACCGGGTCGTCGCGACCGAGCCGGATCCCGCGATGCGTCGGCGGCTGGCCGGCCGACTCGACCGAGCGACCGTGCTGGCGGTGGTCCGCGAGGACCGGGCAGAATCGCTGTCCGACCCGGACGACACCTTCGACGCGGTCCTCAGCACCGCCGTGCTGTGCACAGTGCCCGACCCGGACCGAGCGCTGGCCGAGGTCGCCCGGGTACTGAAGCCGAACGGCCGGCTCGTAGTGCTCGAGCATGTCCGCGGATCGGGCCGGCTCGCGGAATGGCAGGACCGGCTGGACCCGGTGTGGACCCGCATCGGGGCCGGTTGTCACGCCAACCGTGACACCCGCGCCGCGATCGAGCGAGCCGGCGTCACTTTCGAGCTCTTCGAGGAGTTCCAGCCGGTGCCGGCCTGGGTGCCGACCAGCCCGATGATCGAAGCCGTGGCGACGCGGCCGAGCTAGGGACCGCCAGCCGGACAGACATTTCCGGACGAGCACTTGTTGCAGGCAGTCAGATGCGTCGATGTACTATCTCGGTACGGAGGCCGGAGATGAGCCTCCTCCGGCCCGGCGTGCTCGGGGCCTTTCGCGAGCCCGGGAGACGCCGTCCCGCTGGCCGATCGGCGCTCTGCAAACGGTAGGAGGTTGATCTCAGTGACAGGCTGCACCGCGGCAATGGGGTGGTGGGGCGCGCTCTCCTTCTTGGCGGTTGTCGCGATCCTCACGGTGGCCGTCCTCGGGGGGATCTGGCTGCTCCGCCGATCCTCCGCTCACGCCGCCCGGACCGAGCTGATGGACAGTGATCCCGCGCGTGACCGGCTGCGCGAGCGCTACGCCAGCGGGGAGATCGACGATGAAGAGTACGAGCGCCGCCTGGCAGGACTGACGTGGCGGTGACTCTCAGCGCAGCTCGTGGGTGAAACTCCGGTAGCGGGGGCTCCGCCGGCCGGCGCCACGCGCCGCTCTCCCGGCGGGCTAGGCATCGCGCTCGGCGTGGCGAGCCTCTCCGCCGCCCTCGTGACTGCGGCCGTCGTCTTGCAGGTGGGCGGTGGCGCAAGCGCGGAGCCCATTCCCGGCATTCCAGGGCCTGGCCCGGTGACCACGTGGGTGCTGCCGGCGGCACGGGTGCTCCGCGACGTCGCGGCCGTCGTGACGGTCGGGCTGCTGCTGGCAGCCGCAGCGCTCGGCCCGATTCCCGGGCCGAGCGCACAGGCAACCCGGACGATGGGGTCACATGCCTACCGGTGGGTGCTGGCCGCGGGCTGGTCGGCGCTCGTCTGGTTCACCGTCACGGTGCTGGATGTCGGCTACACCGCCTCCGACGTTCTGGGCCGCCCCCTCGGCGAGGTGGTCGGCGATCTGCACGTGCTCGGCTCGGCGCTTGATCTGTCGCCGATCCCGGGCTTGGTGGTGGTCGCCGGTCTCGTCGCGGTGCTCGTCGTGGCCTGCCGGGTCGTGCTCTCCCGGTCCGGCGTGGTGATGCTCCTCGCGCTGGCGCTGGCCGCGACACTGCCGCCGGCCTTCGGTGGCCACTCAGGGGCCGGTTCTGGGGATCATCGGATGGCCGTCTCCGCAATGCTGGTGCACGTCGTCGGCGTCGTGCTCTGGGCCGGCGGGCTGCTGGCGTTGACGCTCGCCCATCGGCTCCCCACGCCGGATCTCGCCCGCGCTGTCCATCGCTACTCACGGCTCGCGGGGTGGTGTCTCGTCGCGGTGGGCCTGTCCGGGGTCGTGAACGTCCTGGCCCGGATCGACCCGCTCAGCGGGCTGTGGCAGAGCTGGTACGGCTGGCTGGTACTGGCCAAGCTCGGCGCGTTCGGGGTACTCGCCGCCGTCGGTGGTCTCCACCGTCGCCGCACGCTTCCCCCGTTGCGGCGAGGGCGGCGCTCGGCGTTCGTCCAGCTGGCGATCGTCGAACTGGTGATCTTCGCGGCGACCGTTGGCCTGGCAGTGGGGCTGTCCCGCACGCCCACACCCGGCGGTGCGTCGGGCGCAAGCGCCCACGCGGCAGAGATCGACAGCCTTGTCATGCCGGAGGCACCCGGGGTGCGTTCGCTATTGCTGGACGGGCGGCCCGAACCCGTGTTCCTCGCGGTGGCCGGCGTCGCGATCGCGCTCTACCTCATCGGCGTTCGCCGCCTTCGTCGAGGCGGGAGGGTCTGGCCGCCGGCGGCGACCGCCAGCTGGGTCGCCGGGTGGCTGCTCGCCGCGTGGGCGACCAGCGGTGGGCTCGCCCGCTACGCCGAGGTGCTCTTCAGCGCCAACCTGGTCCAGCACCTGGCGCTCGCCCTGCCCGTCCCCCTGCTGCTGGTTGCCGGGCGCCCGGTCACGCTCGCCCAGCGCACGCTCACGCCGGCCGACGACCCCCGTTGGCCAGGACCACGCGAGTGGCTGTCGGATCTGCTCGGCTCGCGCCCACTGCATGTCCTGGTGCGGCCCCCGGTCGCGTTGGCCGTGCAAGCTGTGCTTGCCGGCGTCGTCTACTTCGCCGGGCTCTACGAGACCGCGCTGCGCTCCGAGACCGGCACCATGTTCGCATACGGCCTGGTGTTGATGCTCGGATATGCCTTCTGGTGGGGCGTCATGGGAATCGACGCCGCGCCGCACCGTCCGACTCCGCTGACTCAAGCGGTCACGCTCGGGGCGAGCGTGGCCCTGCTGAACCTCCTGGGCCTGGCACTGATGCACGCGCAGACCGACATCGGCGGCTACCGCGACACCGGATTGTCCCGCCCATGGGGGCCCCGCGTGCTCGGCGATCAGGTCCTCGCCGGCGAGATCACCCTGTGGGTTGCCGGGTCGGTCAGCGTGCTCATCGTCGTTGCCGCCCTACTCACGACCCGAAGAGCGAGACGGGCCGGCCCAGCGCACGGCCACTCCCAGCCCCGTCCCGTTGCCGACGCCCACGCCAGCTGATCGAAGGAGCCGACCTGCATGACGCACACGGCACTGTTGCCTGGCTGGCTTCGCGGCGTGTGGATCGCCGCGGTGTGTGCGGTAGTCGTCGTCCATCTTCGCCACGTCTGCGTCATGAGCGGGCAGCGTCGCTACTGGCATGTCGGGCATGTCTTGATGGCTGCCGGTATGGCCTACATGTACCTCCCTCATTCGTACCAGCCGATCCCGGGTGAGAGCGGCACGGCAGCCTTCGCGGCGGCGGCAGCCGCATCAATTGCCGCCGCGGCGTTGTTTCGGATGCGCTATGGCGTTCTCAATCCACTCTAGATTCTGACCACCGCGGAAATGGCCGTGATGGCCTACATGTTCCTGCCCATGCAGGCGCGATCGCCGCTGCTCAGCTACCTACTGGCCGTGTACCTAGCGGGAATCGGCGCCGCGTGGGCGCTGGGCCGGTGGGATCACCATTACCTATCCGATCACCGTCCGGTCCACGCCACCTCGCCATCAGTTCAACGGACGCCACCGGCGCTCCGGGTCAGTCTCGCCACCATGGCCGGCGCGATGGCGTACATGCTCTTCGCGATGTGACGGTGGACTGCGTCTACTGCCGAAAGCGGAAGCCCAGCGGGCCGGCCGCTCTGTTGTCGCCGCTCAGTCGGCTTGCGAGGCAGGCAGGTACGACAGCACCGATGCCATACCGGCGGCCATGTGGTAAGCGGCGTGACAGTGGACGAGCCATTGCCCGGGATTGTCGGCGGTGAAGTCCGCCAGTAGCCGCTCGCCGGGCGCAACCATGATGGTGTCCTTGCGGGTGCCCGCCGGCAGGTTCGTGTCCCCGGCTCCGCTGGTGGATCCGATCCCCCGCAGGGCGACGGTGTGCCCGTGCGGGTGCATCGGGTGGTACATCGGCGTCTGGTTGATCAGCTCGAGCCGGACGCATTGCCCCTCACGCAGCGCCATCGGGGTGATGCCGTCGAACGGTCGCCCGTGGTTGTAGGTCTCGGCGTTGATCCGCCACTCGAACCTCGACATGTCGCCCGTCAAGTACAGCCGGTGGGTCACATCGGGCGCCCGATCGTCACCGCGGACCTCGGGCGCCGCCTTCAGGTCGGCGAGGGCGAGGAGCCGACCGGCCAGCTCGCGCGGTGCGACCGTCGGAGGGGGAACCGGGCCGCCCGCGGTGCGCACGACCCCCATCGCCTGCGCGCCTTTGCCCTCGGCGACCGCGACCAGCGGGAACGCGCCATCGCCAAGGGTGACCAGCACGTCGTAGCGCTCGCCCGAGCCGATCTGCAGAGTGTCGACGGTGACCGGCTCGACCGGGAACCCGTCCGTGTGGGTCACGGTCATCCGGTGCCCGCCGAGGGCGACCCGGAACACCGTCGCCCCCGCCGCGTTGATCAACCGGATGCGGGCCCGCTGCCCGGGCCTCGCCCGGAACGTCTCCGGCGCCGTCGGCAGCCGCCCGTTGAGCAGGTAGAAGGGGAACTCGACGCTGCCGGCCAGGCGGGACGCCGCCGACACCGCGGCGATGCCCGGTGGCGGGTTCGCCAGCGCCTCGGGCACGTGGTACTGCCACGTCCCGGACCGGTCGGCGATCCGCCCGACCTGCACCGGTGTCTGGAACCTCGCCTCCACGCCGCCGGCACGCAATGCGCTCAGCACCTGGTCCGGGGCCGGGCCGGCGCCGTCGATCCAGTCGTCGACCACGACGATGAACTCGACGTCGTAGTCCCCGGCATCGTGGGGATCGTCGATGATCAGCGGTGCGTACAGCCCGCGCTCGCGCTGAAGGCCCACATGCGGGTGGAACCAGTAGGTGCCCGGGTCGGGCGCGATGAACGAGTAGCGCATGCTCTCGTCCTCGGCGATCGCCGACTGGGTCAGGTTCGGCACCCCGTCCATGTCGTTTCGGATCCGCAACCCGTGCCAGTGCACCGTGGTGGGCTCCGGCAACCGGTTGATCACCTCGACCTCGAGCTGATCACCCGCGCTGCACCGAAGGACCGGCCCGGGCACTCGCCCGTCGTACGCCCACGTCTGCACCGTCCGGCCGCCCAGGTCCACCTCGACCGGCTCGGCGGTGAACGACGCGCGCACCGCGCGACCGGTGCCCCGGCTGCGCCGGGCCTCCTCGACACGCCGCACGTCCCCGGAAGACGCCGACACGCGCTCCGTCCCGACCGCCTGCGCCGGGCGCGCAGCCCACCATGCACCGGCGGTCAGGGCGGCACCGGCGGAACCGACCGCCCCCAACAGCACGCTCCGGCGCGACATGACCGGCTCTGGCATCGCGCTCCGTTCCTACGCCCATCACCCAACGAACTACGTAGAGAGATAGTAGAAGCCGGTGCGGGCTTGGAGCACGGAGGGCTATCGTCGGCATCTGTCGGGGCCGACGGCGAGCAATCCGGAGACACGCCGGTGTGGCCGAGGATCATCAGTGCCGGAGTGTTGGTGGCCGCTGCACTACGCCTCGTCCGAGGATGCCCCTGAACCCGCCCTGGCAGGCGCCCAGATCTACCGGACGCACCCCACACCCTTCCCGTCGGCTGCCGCCGCCTGCCCTATCTCACACAACGCCTGGCCGGACGCTCGATCTACTGGTGGCTCTCCCACCGGGCCTGATGCAGATACCGACGCCACGACCGGTCGGCCCGTGGTTGCGCGCCCACGACTTCCTCATCGGGCCCCGTGTCGGCCTGCAAGCCCTGCTGGCCGCGTTCCCCCATGCGCACGTCGTCGGGGTCGACCCGTCCACCGCGCTCCGCGCCCAGGCCACCCGGCGCAACCATGGCGCGATCGCGAGCGTCCGGCTGCGGCTGGTCGAAGGCGACGCCCCCCTCGCCACCGTAGGACAGGCGACCTCATCGTCGGGCTGCACGTGCTGTGCTTCTGGCACCCCCGGGCCGAGACCTCACTCAGGTCGCGGGGCTGCTCGCTGGCGGCGGCCGGCTCGCGCTCGGCTACGAGATCCGGCCTCACATGCCCGCCCTGGCGCAGCGCGGCTTCTCACGGAGAGCACACGCTCTACGCGTCGGACGACGAGGTCCGGCACGCGATGGGGAACGCCGGGTTCGAGACCGCTGAAGAGATGGACTTCGGTGCGGCAGCCCGACCAGGCGGACGCCTCTGCTCGCCACGCGGCGCGAGTCGGACAGCTGACGCTGCCCCGGGTCAGCTGCAGCGTGTCAGGACACGTGGTGTGCGGTGTACCCGAGCTCGGTGACGGCGGCCATCACGTCGGCGATGACGTCCGCCGGGGTCGGTCCGAGGTCGAGCTCGACGATGCTGCGGCTCTGCTTCATCGAGGTCTGGGTGCTGCGGACGCCGGGCAGGTCCGCCAGGGTGTCGTCGATGAGCAGTGCGCAGCTGGCGCAATGCATGCCTTGAATCCGGAACGTGTGGATAGCGGTGGACACGTGCTCTCCCATGATCTCAAGCGGCGGTGATGGTGCCGGTGTACATACCCATGCCGCACGTGTAGGGCAGCACGCCGGGCTGGAGGACGCCGAGGTCGATGCGGGTCTCGCCGTGCACGGGCAAGATCTCGTCCACGCCTCGGCTGGGGACGAGGAACGAGCGCACGCAGCCTTGGGCGTTGTCCGAGCGCACGATCAGCGTCGTCGGC
This sequence comes from Pseudonocardia sp. MH-G8, assembly GCF_002262885.1. Classification (GTDB taxonomy): domain Bacteria; phylum Actinomycetota; class Actinomycetes; order Mycobacteriales; family Pseudonocardiaceae; genus Pseudonocardia. The sequence continues at coordinate 26,098 of NZ_NKYF01000032.1, forward strand.
ACGCCGGCCTCGACCTGGACGTTCGCCGGCGAGTAGGAGCCAGTACGCGCATTGATGAGCACTTCCTGCCGCCCGTCCTGCGTCGACTCCACTGCCACGGTCGCCGGAGCCGTGGCCTGAGGTCCGAGCGCTTGGGCGATCCGGGACGCGGCCAGCGGGGATCCGGCCAGCTCCAGCCCTCCGTTGAGGGTGTAGAGGCCCATCGCCACGACCACGAGCCCGGTCACCAGGGACAGCCGCCCACGCCATGCGGTGGCAGCCCGACGGGCGGCGTACCCGAGCAACGCGAACAGCGGGGCGGTGCCCAGCACGAACACGGCCATGATCGCGGCACCGGACGCCGCCGACCCCGACGCCAGCGCCAGCGCCTGCACCGACAGCGTCACTCCACATGGGATCAGCACCGTCACCACGCCGAGCAGCGCCGGAGCGAGCGCAGACCCGGACCGCGACCGGTTGCGCACGATGCGCATCCAGGACGGCGGTGGCTCCAGCACGATCCCGCGGAACCCGGGGACGCCGAGCTGAGCCAGCCCGAAAACGATGATCAGGACGCCGGCGAGCAGCTGCAGCGTGGTCCGGGCACCGATCGAGAGCTGCACGACCCCGCCCAGGGCGCCGAGAAGGGTGCCGAGCGCGGCGTGCGAGACGAGCTTGCCGGCCAGAAACCCGCCAACCGGGGCGACATCGTCGCCGAGCTGTTGACGCCACGCGGTCGGGGGCGGCGCGGTCTCCCGGCGTCGCCGGCGTCCCGCAGACGCCGGTACGGCGGTGCGCTGGCGGGCGAGCAGGCCGGTGAGCAGGCCGCCCTGCACGGCGGCACACGAGACACCACCGGCGAACAAGCCGGTGACAAGAACAGCTGTGAGGTTCATGAACGATCCTTAGGGGAGCGGAGAAGGGCCTGTGCGAACGCCCGATCCACGGACGCCCAACGGCGCAGTCAGACTCGAGCGCCGGAAAGGACAGACCTGTCTTCTACGTCCGCAACACGCAGAGTTCGACCAGCGCCGGGCGCCGCGTGGGCCGCCCGAGGAGCCGTCGGCGCTCCTCCGCAGCTCGCCACAGCACGACAGCACGCACCGAGCACGGGGGGCGTAACCCGAACGCGACCGCGAGGACCGCGATCGCGAACGCGACGCAGGCCAGAAGCGTCCCGCCCGGGATCGGCGAACCGGCGGCCGACGAGGAAGGACTGGTCGTGCCCGCGCCGCACTGCACGACATCGAGCTCTGCCACCCCCGCAGGGCAGGAGTAGCCCACGCTCGGGTGCACGGGCTCCGGATCTTGCGAGGCACCGATTGAGTCGGCGGCCGATGCGTGGGTGGCATGAGCCATGGTCATCGACATGCCGTCGCTGCAGAGTGGAGCGATCAACACCACGAGTCCCGCCACGACTGCCACGAGTGTGACGAGCCGAGCGAGCAACCCCCGCCTGGCATCGGCGTCGTCGCGTCCCGCCACGCGGGAGACCCTAAACGGCCCCCATCACTGGCCGATCGACCGGGTCCACCCGACCGCGCGTGCGACAGGTCGCCGCCGAAGACAGACAGGACGTGCGGGGGGGAGCAGTAGCGACGACACCGCGAACGCAGCCAGCCGACCAGCAGGAGCCGGTCGACGGGCTGCGGGGCCGGGCAGATCACAACATCGCTGCACCCTCCCGGCCCCGCCTGTCACCCGGTTCAGCCCCGGCCGACCCGCAGCGCGGCAATCACGCCACCGACGACGAGCACGACGGCGCCGACGATCCACGGCCACAGCGGCGCACCGCCATCGTCGGCAGTGTCGCCAGATGACGCGGTGGCCGGCGCTGTGGCGGGGGACGCTGCCTGCGCCGGCGCAGCGGGTGCGGCAGTGGCCGGTCCCGGCGCCGTCAGGGTGAACCCGACGCTGCCCGTGACCGGATGCCCGTCGGCGGACACCACGCGGTAGCCGATCTCGTAGTGGCCGGCCGACCCGAGCGGCTGCACGGCGATGCTCACCATGCCGCCGTCGGCGCTCACCTCACCGGTCTCGTACCGCCCACCGTCCGGTCCGACGACGGTAAGCGTCGCGAACCCAGGCGCAACAGCCTCATTGAAGGTCAGCGAGACACGCTCCGGACCGGAGTCGAGGCTCGCACCGTCGGGCGGGTCGCTGGCGAGCAGGCGGGTGTGGGCCATGGCCGGCGCCGCACCGAGGAGCAACGCCAGCCCGGCGAGCACGGCGACGGTGACTCCGCGCAGGGCGCGTTTCATGATTCGGCTCTCCGAGTCCGACGGGAACGCAGCAGCGCGCCCACACCGACACCGAGCCCGAGCGCCCCGACGAGCAGACCGCCGCCGAGCCACCTGGCGGTGGTGTCGGTAGCACCGACATTGGCGGCCGTGGCGTTGGTGGCACTGCCGGCCGCTGCCGCGTGCGATGTGTCGTCGGCAGGTGGCGTGAGCATGACCACCGGGGCGGACCGTTCCGGCTCCGCCCCGTCGGCCGTCGGCGGCTGGTCCCACGCGACGACCTCGCCGTCGTCGTAGGTCTGCACGGCCGGCAGCACGAGCCGGTCGGTGTCGGTGGGCAGTGGGCCGAGCGAGAGCGGGAACTCGGCGAACTCGCCGGGCCCGATGCGGTAGCCAGGCTCGGCGGTCCAGATCACGGTCTGGACGGCCTCGGTGATGGTCCGTCCATGCGATTCGATCGGCGGGTCGAGCGGAACCCTCGCCATCGTGGCCGTCCAGCCGGGTCGCGGCGTGGTGCGGACCGAGGTGACCGGATGGTCGGTGGGCAGCGTCACCTCGAGCTTGACGGTACCCGCCGTCTCCGACTCGGTCGGGACGCGGAACGAGATGACGCTGTAGCTGCCCTGCTCGGCAGTGTCCGGGTTGGCGGTCACGTGGGCGAAGGCGGGTGCCGCGCCGATGACGGCGACGACAGCGGCTGTCCCGAGTACGGTGCCGGCGCGCAGCGCGCCGCGGCGGACGGATGAGGACATAGGTGTCTCCGGTGGGGTGTCAGGTGCGAGGTGTGGGGTGCTCAGCACCCCACCGGAGGGCCGCGGCGGACGTGGGCGACGGCGTGAGCGCGCGCGAGTCGCGCCTGGATGGCGGGACTGGGTATCGCCAGGACCGGCAGGGGCCGGTTAGCTGGCGGTGGGTAGAGCCGGCGCGGCAGCACACGGGACATGGCCCGGCGGAGCGCAACCAGAGCGCGGTCGGCGTGTGCGAGGGCGATTGCCGTGGCCAGCGTGGCGGCCCCGTGCATCGCGAGCATCTGTATGCCCGGCGGCAGCACCGGTTGCACGGCGGCCTGGTGCGCCGGATGCAGCAGCTCCATGATCTGGTGGAGAGCGAACTGCCCAGCACCCAGCACGGCGATGGCGCTCGGGATCCGGCGACAACGCTCCGCCAAGCTCGTGAACAGGCCGGCGAGCGGCGGGAACAGCACCACCAGCACGGCGAGGTCAGGCGCTGCGCCGCCGCCCGCACAGTGCCCGACGGCCGTGAGCAGCGCGCTCAACCCGGCCAGTGCAGCGCCGCGCAGCAGACCGCCACCGGCATCGCCATCCACGGACGACGACCGTAGACGCCGACAAGGAGCCCCACCAGCGCACCCCCGCTCGAGGCTGCCCCTACGTATCGGCGGCCACGCGAAGAGGCTTGTCGGCCAATGGTGACGATGAAGTAATGGCCCACGTCGGGAAGGTCGGAGGGCAGTCCGGCAGCGCGGCAGCGAGCCCGCGTCCGTGTCCAGTTGGCACGCTGGAGCGGCCGTATCCGGCGGACCACGGTCACGAGGACGATGTCGAGGGCGGCTGGCAGCGACGGGTCGGGCCGGCGGATTTGGCTGACGTTTCGGTGCTGATCTCCCGGCAACCTCCGTAGCCTCTACGTAGAGCCCGGGAAGGGCAGCGACATGATGGACGGCGGGATGACGGGCGGCGGGATGTGGGGGGCCATGGGGATCTGGGCGTTCCTCGCGATCCTCGTCTTGCTGGCCATCCTGGTCGTCGCCGCCCTGGCCAGCATCTGGCTTTTCCGGAAGCTGCGCGAGGACGACCGCGACACGATGGCCTTCGGCATTGATGAGACCGCCTACGAGGCCGTGCGGCGGCGCTACGCCGGCGGGGAGATCGACGACGACAACGAGTACGAGCGCAGGTTGGCTGTGCTCAACCGACGCTGAGATGCATCTCCGGGACCCGAGGTGCGGCCCCGACGTGGTCGGCAGGGAGGTTACGCGGGACAACCCACCGGCGGATGTCGAGGAACACGAATGGCCGGCCCCCGCCACCGCGCGCTACTCGCCGCGGCTGGGCGTCTACGAGGCGCCGAGGCCGCCGGTTCCGAGCGGCAGCACGAGGCCGCTGACGATCCCGAGCACCAGCGAAGCGACGGCGGCGACGTACGCACCGATCCGCGACCACAGCGCTGCCGGGGCGAGGGCAGGTGAGTCGGGGGCCGGGGCCGGGCTGAGGAAGGCCGGGGCGATCCAGCGCAGGTAGTAGAAGACGCTGGCGATCGTGTTGATGACGGCGAGCACGGCGAGCCAGGCGAAGCCGCCGTCGACGGCCGCGGTGAACACGGTGAGCTTGCCGACGAACACCGCGGTGGGTGGGGTACCGACGAGCCCGAGCAGGCAGACGACGAGCACGGCGGCGAGGCCGGGGTGGCGGCGAGCCAGCCCTCGGTAGTCGTCGAGCGCGCGGGCCCGGGGCAGCTCGGCGACGACGGCGAACGCGCCGAGGTTGGTCACGGCGTAGGCGGCGACGTAGAACAGCAGGGCGGGCAGCGCGAGCTCCGCCCGGCCCGCGACGGCGACCGCCATGAGCGCGTAGCCGACCTGGCTGATCGTGGAGTAGGCGAGCAGCCGCTGCACCGAGGTCTGGAAGAACGCGGCGAGGTTGCCCAGGGTCATCGAGGCGGCGGCGAGGACGGCGATGAGCAGCGGCCAGTCCACGGCCTCGGGTGGGATCGCTTCGAGCAGCAGGCGGTAGGCGGCGATCAGGCCGCCGATCTTGGGGATGGTGGTGACGATCGCAGCGACCGGCGGCGGGGTGCCGTCGGTGACGTCAGGCACCCAGAAGTGGGCCGGCACGGCGCCGATCTTGAACAGCAGCCCGGCGAAGACCGCGACCAGACCGACCCCGGCCGCCGCTGTGGGGCCGGCCGCCAGGCCGTCGCGCAACAGGGGGTAGGCGGTTGAGCCGCCAGCGCCGTAGAGGACCGCGACACCGACGAGCGTGGTGACACCGAGGAACGCGCCCGTGAGGTAGTACTTCATCGCGGCCTCGACCGCACGTGCGTCCTTGGCCCAGCCGACCAGGGCGTAGAACGGGACGCTGGCCAGCAGGAACGCGGCGAACAGCAGCAGCAGGTCGTTCGCGCCGGCGAGGATGATCGTGCCCAGCGCCCCGAGCTGCAGCAGGACGTAGTACTCGGTCTCGCGCCGGTGCCCGGCGACGGTGTCGACGGACAGGCCGAGGGCGAGCAGCGTCGCGGCCAGCACGACCAGCCGGGCGGCGTGGGTGGCGGTGTCCACGACATAGCTGCCGCCGAACACCAGCTCCGCAGGGCGGGTCATCGAGGCGGCGGCGGCAGCCAGCCCGGCGACGGTCACCCCCGCCGCGAGCAGCCGGACCAGCCACTGCCGGTGCCGAGGCAGCCAGGAGCCGAGCAGCACGCCGAGCACCGCGCCGGCCAGCAGCAGGAGCTCCGGGATCAGGGCGCCCGGGTTCTCGTTCATGCCCGTCATCGGGCCACCAGCTCCAGCAGCGTTCGGGAGGCCGGCTCGATGACGTCGAGCAGGAACCGCGGAAGTACCCCGATGACCGTGGCCAGCGCCAGCAGGGGCATGATCGCGGCCATCTCGCTAGCCCGCAGATCGGCGAACGGGCGCGTGGCCCCCGGCGCGTCGGGCACCCGCAGCTCGCTGAGGAACAGCCGCTGCAGCGCCAGCAGGAACAGCGCCGCGGTGATGACGATGCCGGTCACCGCGATCACGGTGGCCACCGGTGCGGCGTCGAGGGCGCCGGTGAAGATCTGGAACTCGGCGATGAACCCGGCGAAACCGGGCAGGCCGAGCGAGGCGAACGCCGCCACCGCGAACACGCCGGCGAACACCGGGGCCCGGGCGGCGAGCCCTGAATAGGCGCCCATCTCGTACGTGTGGCCGCGGTCGTAGAGCACGCCGGTGAGCAGGAACAGCGCACCGGTGATGAGCCCGTGGCTGACCATCTGCGTCACCGCGCCGGTGGTGGCGAGCTGGCGGGCCTGCTCGTCGGTGCCGGTGAGGATGCCGGCCGCGCCGATCCCGAGGATCACGTAGCCCATGTGGTTGACGGAGGTGTAGGCGATCATCCGCTTGACGTCGGTCTGCGCGAGCGCGACGAGCGCCCCGTACACCACGGAGACCACGCCGACGACGACGATCACACCGGCGTACTGCCGCCAGGTCTCCGGCAGCATCGGCATCGCGATCCGGACGAAGCCGTAGGTTCCCATTTTCAGCAGCACCCCGGCCAGGACCGCCGACGCGGGAGCCGGGGCGTCGGTGTGCGCCGGCGGGAGCCAGGTGTGGAACGGCACCGTCGGGGTCTTGACCGCGAGCCCGATCCCGACAGCGAGCAGCACCAGCGCCGCGTACATGCCGCCACCGGCCAGCGGGTTGGTCTCGATCAGGGTGACGATGTCGAACGTGTTCGGCTCGGCCGCGAGGTAGAGGCCGATGAACCCGAGCAGCAGCGCCAGGGAGCCGAGGAAGGTGTAGAGGAAGAACTTCAGCGCCGACGCACGCGCCTGCTCCCCGTGGCCCCACCCCGCAATGAGGAAATACATGAACACGATCGACAGGTCGAAGAACAGGAAGAACAGGATCAGGTCCAGCGCGGCGAACAGACCGAGGCTCACGGTCTGCAGCCCGAGGAACAGCGTCACGTAGGCCTTGACGCGGCGGTGCTCGCGCAGCGAGAACACCGCGCACGCGGCGAACAGCACCGCGGTCAACGCGACCAGCGGCAGCGACAGCCCGTCCACGCCGACGTGGTAGGAGATCCCGGCGGTGGGGATCCACGCCGCCTGCTGCTCGTACTGGAACCCGACGCCCGGCTCGAGACCGAGCCATAGCGCGACGACGAGTGCGAGGTCAACGACGCTGACGGCGATCCAGGCACCGGTGAACAACCGCCTCGGCGCGGTGCCCGGCACCAGTAGCAGGGCGGCGGCGACCGCCGCGGGCAGGAACACGATCAGCGAGAGCACGGGTCACCTCAGGACGATCACGAACAGGGCCAGGGCGGCCAGGACCGCGGCGGCCTGGGCGTAGTAGTGGTGGAGCTGGCCGGTCTGCGGGCGGCGCGCCAGCCGGCCCAGAGCCCGCGCCCCCGCGGCGATCCCGCGAACGGCGCCGTCGACGGACAGCTCACCCCGCCGGTCGAGCCCGGAGGCTGTGACTCGGGTGGTGCGAGCAACGGCGATGACCCAGCCGTCGATCACGACATCATCGAAGCGGGCCAGCGCCCGGGCGAGCCCGAGCGTCGGCCGGACCACGACCGCGTGCGCGGCCCGCTCGAGCCCGAGCCAACCCGCCAGGACATGTGCCTCAGGAGCGCGGTGTCCGAGCCGCCACGTCAGTGCGACGGTCCCGGTCGCGAGCACAGCCGAGAGGGTCAGCTCCCACCACTTCGGCGCCGGCTCCACCGTGAGCGGAACGGCGAGCAGCCCGAGCACAGCTGCCGTCCCGGCCAGGCCGACCAGCGGCGCGCGCATCGATGCGCTCACCCGTTCGGGCGGGTCGACCGCGCCGCCCGGCGCCGGCTGCCAGACGAACCACACGGCCTTCGTCGCATAGACGGCGGACACCACGGAGGCGGCGAGCCCGGCGCTGTAGAGGGCCGGGCTGCGCTCGAGCGCGGCGGCGAGCACCGCGTCCTTCGTCACCCACAGCGACAGCGGCGGCAGCCCGGCCAGCGTCGCCGCGCCGACCGTGAACGTCACCCCGACCAACGGGTACCGCCGCGCCGCCCCGCGCAGCTCGCCGAGCCGCTTGGTGCCCAGCACCACGAGCCAGGCACCTGCGCCGAGGAACAACAGGCTCTTGGTCGCCGCGTGCGCAACGAGCTGCAGCCCCCCGGCGGTCACCCCACCCGCGCCCGCGGCGAGCACCATGAACCCGATTTGCGCGCAGGTCGAGGCGGCGAGCAGCTGCTTGAGGTCCGCCTGCGCCACGGCGACCAGCCCGAGCAGCAGCGCAGTCGCCGCACCGATCGACGCCACCGTCGGCGCGGCCCAGCCCGTCGCGTCGAGCAGGAGCACCAACCGCAGCAGCAGGTACGCCCCGGCCGCGACCATCGTCGCGGAATGCAGCAGCGCCGAGACCGGGCTCGGCCCCTCCATCGCCCGCGACAACCAGAAGCTGAACGGCAGCTGCGCCGACTTCCCCAGCGCGGCGACCACGACCCCGGCGGCGACGACATGCAGCCACGGCGCGGCGGCGCCCGCCAGCCCGTCCAGGGCGAGCGTCCCCACACCGCCGGCAAGCGCCGCCCCGGCCGCGACGTAGAGCCCGAGGTCGGCGAGGCGAGTGGTGAGGAACGCCGTGTGCGCGGCTCGGACCTTCTGCTGCTCACGCCAGTCGTAGCCGACGAGCGCCCAGCTCATCGCGCCCATGACCTCCCAGGCCATGAGCAGGACCGCGAGCGTCGTCGCGGTCACGGTGACGAGCATCGCGCCGGCGAACAGCAGCACGAACCCCACGAAGCGGGCAGTGCACAGCTCCGGCTCGCCGGCGGCGAACACCAGAACGGCCAGCGTCACGCCCGCGACGGTGAGGACCATCAGCGCGGACAGCCCGTCGACGCCGAGTCCGGCGCGGATGCCGGCGAACAGCGGCGCGTCGACGGCCGGGCGGACGAGCGCCGCCGCCGTCGCGAGCGCCACGACCACCGTCGCGACGAGGCCGCCGAGTACTTGGGCCGCGCGGTCGGCGCGGCGCCCGGCCAGGGCGAGCAGCCCGCCGGCGACCAGCGGCAGCGTGACCAGCGACCAGAGCAGCACCGGTCAGCCCTTGAGGTCCGCGGCAGAGTCGGTCACGTCGACCTGCCGCGCCCGGTACAGCGCGGTGACCACGGCGAAGCCCATCGCCATCTCGATCGCCATCGTGGTGATCACCACCACGACGAGCACCTGCCCGTCCGTACCCGCCGGCGCGACGTAGAACCAGAACGCGGCGGCGGCGAGGATGACCCCGTTGAGCATCAGCTCCAAGCCCATCATCAGCATCACGATCGACTGCTGGGACAGCGCCCCGTACAGGCCGATGGCCAGCAGCCCGGCCGCGGCCAGCAGGAACAGCTCCAGACTCACCGCCCGGCACCTCCCCGCACCGGATCGTCGGCCCGCGGCCGGCGCAGATCATCACCGAGCCGGTCGTAGCGTCCGCGGTCGGTGGACAGCACCACGGTGGCGACGATCGTGGCGAACAACCCGACGCCCAGGGTCATCATCGTCAGCATCTGCCCGCCCATCAGCGCCTCTCCGAGGGCGAAGGTCGGGTCGGGCGGGGGCTCGCCCTCGCGCGTCGGCCAGTCGACGAGCAGGATCCCGGCGGCCAGCACCGCGAAGGTGCCCACCGAGATCGTCATGGACCCGGCCTTGTTGTGATACATCGCCATGGGCATCAGCCCGGCCGGGTTCATCATGTACATGATCATGAAGACGGCCATGATCACCATTTCGATGACCATCATCAGCGCGATCACCACGCCGAGGTAACCCAGGCCCAGCAGCAGTACCAGCCCGGCCACCGCGAGGAACGAGGCCAGCAACGCGAAGGTCACCTGCGCCATCGAGTTCAGCCGGAACACCAGGAACCCGAACACGACCGCGGCGATAGCCAGCACCCAGAACAGCACGATCGACAGCACCTACGCCCCTCCTCTCTGCAGCACGATCAGGGCGACAACCAGCGCCTGCGCGATGGTCAGCGGGATCAGCACCACCCAGGCGAACTCCATGTAGCGATCCATCCGCAGCGTCGGCAGCCGCCGGCGCAGCCAGATCAGCACCGCCAGCACGCCGCCGGTCTTGACCGCCACCCAGGCCCAGGCGGGCAGCACCGGGCCGGCCCCGCCGCCGAGGAACAGCGGCACCGCCATCGCCGCCGCCACCACGAACAGCAACCACCGACCGCCGGCGAACATCAGACGGTCCACACCGGACAGCTCCGCCGCCGCTCCTCCCGCCACGTCGCGCGCCACCGGCGCGTCGAACGGCCCCCAGAACGCCATCGCGGCCGCCGAGAGCAGGTACACGACGAACGCGGCCGGCATCAGCACGACGAACCACAGATCGCGCTGGGCGTCGACGATCGCTGTGATCCGCAGGCTCTCCGCGCCCAGAGCGGCGGTGATGATCGCGAACATGTGCGGCAGCTCGTAGGCCAAGCCCTGCGCGACGAACCGGTAACCGCCGATTAGGCTCAGCGCGCTGTTGGCGCCCCAGCCGACCATCCACACCGCGGCCCACGCCAGCACCTCCATGGAGTTGAACCACACGACTCCCACGGAGAGGTCGGCCACCGGGCGCTCCCCCAGCGGCACGACGGCCGCAGCCAGCAGCGCGGCCACCGGGAGGATCCCGCCGCCGATGCGCCACAGCACACGGTCGGCGGCGACGGTCCGCCGACGCTGACCGACCAGCAGCCGCGCCGACTCTCGGACCGGCGCCGCGACGGCTACCCGCAGACCGGCCGGGCCGCCGCGCGCCCGCGACGTGAGCGCGGTATCAAACGCCAGCGCCCCCCACGTCGCCAGACCGAGCAGGACCGGCAGCAGCAGCACCGACCACACCGGAAGCGACTCGGTCTCACCCACGCAGCACCCCTTCCCGGGTCTCGACCGGTTCGGTGTCCGGGTCGAGCACCGCAACGATCAGCCGGGCCGCCGCGAACTCGGCGCCGACCAGGAGGTCCGGCAGGGCGTCGGCCGCGACGTGGGTCGGCGGTGCCGTAGCGCGGTCGGTCATCGCCGCCTCCACCGCGGCCAGCCGCGCCTCCAGTTGGGCGCTGACATCGGCCGTGCCGGTGCCGATCCCGCCGACGAGCCAGCGCAGGGTGCGGGAGCGGCGTAGCCGACGGACAGTGGCCGTCGCGACTCCGGCGACCTGTTCGGTGGGGGCACCGGCCAGCAGCGCGTCCCTGACGCGTCGCGCCCGCGCAGACTCATCGGCCCATCCCGCGACGGCCAGGAAGCGGCCGATCCCGTCGAGCTCCCGAACCACCGCGTTGTCGGCATTCCAGAACGCCGCCCCGTGGTCGCGGTCGAGGACCTCAGCTCTGGCCTCCTGGATCACGTCACCTTGCACGAGAAGGTGCACGACGAGGCCGGACGGCCAGTCCGGCAGCACCGGGCCCAGCGACACGTGCAGCCGATCGAGCATCAGCCCGTCGCGGTCCTCTCCCAGGTCCGCCATCGGCAGGCCTCCCGGCAGCTCCATGCCGCCGTGCTCATCGTGCTCAACCTGGCCGGCCTCACCGCTGTCGCCGCCGTCCTGACCCCCGCGCTCCCCGTGGCCGTCATGCGGGTGCCCGCCGCGAGGTCCGTCCGCGTGCCTCCCTGCCCGGTCCTCGCCGTCGTCACCGCCACCGCTCGCGCGCCCGGCGCCGGTCCGGTCGGCAGCTTGACGCCCGGGGTCGGCCAGGGCAGCCGCCGCGACGTCGAGCGCGCCGGTGACATCGGAAAAGCCGGTCACGTCCGCCCGGGCCCGCGGCGCCGAAACCTGCGCCCAAATCCGGTCGATCACCGATGCGAGCCCTCGACCAGGAGCGCCCGCGATGGCGACCAGATCGGCATCCGCGGGACCCATCGCCTCGGGCCAACCCCGACGGGCCAGTTCGGCTTCCACGGCAAGCCGAGCGGCCGTTCCGCCCACGGTCGGGATCACCAGCGCGTGCGGGCGGCGGGCTCCGACACGGAGCAACCGCGACGTCAGGTCCACCGCAGCGCCCCCTCACGCCAGGCGTACACCACGCCGGCGAACAAGATGCCGAGGAACAGAAACATCTCGACCACAGCCGGCGCGCCGACCCGCGAGACGACGAGCGTCCACGGGTACATGAACAGCATCTCCATGTCGAAGGCCAGGAACACCAGGGTCACGGGGTACCAGCGGACGTGGAACCTGGAGAAGGCGTGCTCGACGGGCGGCAGCCCGCCCGAGTACGGCGCGACCTCGATCATCGTGGGTCGGACGGCGAGTACCGCCGACAGGCCGTAGCCGGCCGCCACGATCCCGACCGCGCCAGCAAGCAGAACCAACACAGGGGTGAACTCACCCATCCCACCGACCTCCCCACCCGACCTCATCGCGTGCCGTCGACTTCCGGTGCAACTACGTAGGTTCGTACCCACAGGAGTGGCGCGGTAACGCTCATCTCGATGTTCACGCGCTCGCCGGTCGAGGACGACGTCGTGCTGGCCGGCCCTGCGCAGGCCGACCGGTGGTCGCGCTCGATGCGCGCCACCAACGTCGGCTCCGAGACAGCCCTGGCTAGTGCCTCGTCCGAGAAGGTTGGCGTTGTAACCCGGTCCTGGTGATCGGCTGGGAGGCTGTCGTCGGAGGTGGGCGATGGCACGACAGCCTGAGGTTTTCGTCCGGAAGCTGGATCCGGCCGAGGCACAGCGACTTGTGAAGATCACCCGCACGGCGCGGGACCGGGTCCGGCTACGTCGGGCGGGGATCGTGCTGGCCTCTGTCCAGGGCCGCAGCGCGACCGAGGCTGCCGCGATGTTCGCCGCGACCGCGCAGTACGCGCGGGAGGTGATCCACGCGTTCAACGACAAGGGGTTCGCGGCGCTGGACCCAAAATGGAGCGGGGGCCGTCCTCCTAAGTTCGGCCCCCACGCTCGCGAGCTGATCTGTCGGGTCGCCCGGACCCCGCCACAGCAGGTCGGGCTGCCATTCACCACGTGGAGCCTGTCCAAGCTGGTCGAGCACCTGCGCGAGCGGCACCGGATCGAGATCAGCACCGACACCGTGCGCCGGATCCTGCGCACCGCGAGAGTGCGCTGGCAGGCCACGAAGACCTGGAAATCCAGCAAGGACCCGCAGTTCGCCGAGAAGATGGCCCGGATACTCGAGCTCTACGACCGCTCCGCCGCCGGGCAGCTGACCGAGGGTGCGCGGGTGGTCTGCGTGGACGAGTTCGGGCCGCTGAACCTGCAACCCCGCCCGGGCAGGGCTGGTTCCCCAGCGGCCGTCCGGCACGGCTGCGGGCGACCTACAACCGCTACGGCGGTGTCCGGCACATGCTCGCCGGGCTCGATCTCGCCTCCGGTCAGCTGTTCTACCGGCTGCGGGATCGCAAGCGCTGGCAGGAGTTCCTCGCGTTCCTGCGCCAGCTCCGGGCCCCGGTTCCCTACCGGCCGTCTGCACGTCGTCTGCGACAACTTCTCCCCGCACCGCAAGGCCGAAGTCGCCGACTGGTGCGCGTCCAACGACGTCGAGTTGGTGTTCACCCCGACACATGCGTCCTGGCTGAACTGGATCGAGGCAGGGCCCGGTGGTCTGTGACGGCCGTTGTCCAACTGGTGGCGGCGAGGGTGGCGAGTGCGTCGATCCAGCGTCGTTGCAGGCAGTCCAGGAGCTGGGCATCGAGTTCGGGGGCGACGTGGCTGTAGACGTGTTGGATCTTGTCCGGGATCCGGTGGCCGAGGCGGACTGATTGGGCGACCTCGGGGATGTGGTCGGCGATCATCCACGTCTTGTGGCTGTGTCGGAACCCGTGGAACGTCAGCCGAGGCACCGCGGGTGGGACGGCGACGGCGGGACGGGGTCGGTGGATGGTGCCGTCGGCGGCGGGGCGCATCGCGCGGCGGGAGAAGTTGGACCGGCGCAGGAACGCGCCGTCCGCGGCGACGAACACGTAGGGGTGGCGGTGCCCGGCGAGATGGTGGTGCAGCAGCTCGGTCAGGAACGGGGGCAGGGTGATTTCGCGGGCGGACTCGGCGGTCTTGGGCGGACCGAGGTAATGCCGGCCGTCGACTTCATGCAGGGCCCCGACGTCGGGGGCGATGACGATTCGCCCAACGCTGTCGGGGTGCAGGTGGGTGTTGTCGCGGTGCAGACCGGTGAGTTCGCCCCAGCGGGCACCGGTCCAGGCGGCGGTGAGCATGAGGATGCCGGTGGCGGGCCCGGCCAGGCGGGCGCTGTTGAGCGCGACCTGCAGTGCCTGTTCGGGGCGGGCCCACACCGCCTTGGTGACGGTCTCGTGGCGGCGCCGGCCACGACGGTGTGGGCGGATCGGGTTGGCGGGGATGAGGCGCTCGTCGGCGGCGTCGGCGAGCATCATGTTCAGCAGCTTGAGGATGGTGGTGACGGTGGCGCTCGCGTAGCCGTCGGCGCGCAGCTTCTTGACCCAGGCGGTCACGGCGATTCCGCTGATCTTGTTGAGGCGGGTGGTGCCCCACCGGGGCAGGATGTGGTTGCGGGTGAGGCTGCGATATTGGGCCAGCGTGGTGGGGGCGACGTCGAGGGCGTCGAACCAGGCCTCGATCCACTCGGCGAGGGGGAGGTTGCCGGCGTCGGGGTCGGTGAACGCGCCACGTTGACGGTCGGTATCGATCGCTCGGGCTTTTGCCTCGGCGGCCTTCTTGGTCGGGAAGCCGGGGATGGAGCCGTGGGTGCCGTCGTCGCGCCAGAAGCGCACCCGCCAGCTGCTGGTTCCGGTCTTCTCGACGAAAGACATCCCTCGGTCCTTCCCCTGATGTGGCCGCGGCTGCATGCGGTGGCTGACGTTCATGGACGCTCGATACTGCCCAGAGCGCCAGTCCCTGATCGATGTCCTCGGCGCGACGCCCGCGGCGCACCGGCCCGGGCGGCCGGTCAGCCGAGACGTCGTTCCCGCCGGACCGTCCGGGGCGGCCGGCTGGTGTGGGCGGGCTGGGCTGCGGCAGCGGCGATGGCGGTGATGTCGGCCGGGGAGAACCGCAGGTGCTTGCCCAGGAAGGTGCACGGAACGGCGCGCGCGGTGGCCTTGCGCCGCAGCCAGGACTCGCGCACGGTCAGCAGCTCGGCCGCCGCGGCGGGGGTGTAGAGCGGCAGGAGCGTGGGGCCGGGCGGGTTAGTCCCGCCCGGCGGGGGCGGGCTGTCCGGTGTGGAGGGCCGGGGCGCTCGTGGGCGATCGGCCGAGTCGGTGCCTGAGACGTCGGCGCCGAGTCCGGTGCGCGGGACGGCCGGGCGACGGGGAGGGTGCGGCATGACGATCTCCATTCAATACTGGTGCGCCGGCGAGCTGCGGTGTCGGATGAGTCGCTGGCCTTGCGCTACACCGTGCCGTCGTGTGCGGCATCCGCCGTTCCGCAGCGATCCGCGCGCGACCAACGCCCGCCAGCAGCTCGTCGACGAATCACGCCGCTCTGCCCCCGGATCGCTGGCCAACCCGAGCGCTCGACCTCGAAGATGGCGGCGACGACCACTCGGGTTCCGGCCGAGGATGCGTCAGGTCTTCTGAACTGCCGGGGAACTGTGCCGTCCGGAACACCACGACGTCCTCGTGGGCGATCAGGTGCAGGGGCAGGCCGGCCGCCCGCTGCTTGCGGATGAAGTCGCGCTGGAAGAACGAACCGCGGGCGACGAGACCGTCGTCGGCGACACGGCCGAGCAGCGCGACGCAGCGTTCGACGGGCACCAGTCCGGCGCGGGCGCCGCAGGCGAGGATCTGGGAGGGCAGGTCGATCAGTTCGGCGTGCTCGCGCCACGGCCGGACTGTGATGGCGATGTGGGCACCCGGACGCAGGACCTCGGCGAGGGCGGCGAGGATCCGCTGGAACCCGGCCAGGAGGCGGTGGTGACCGATGTTCGCGAGGTTCCCGCGGTCGAGCAGGTTGCCGTAGAGGTGGTGGTACTTCTGGACGCCGCCGCCGGGGATGACCGACACCTGCCCGTGGGTGGAGGGCCCGTAGGGCGGGGAGGTCACCACGAGCGCGGCCTGCCCGACGAGGTCCGGTGGGAGCAGCGTGGTCAGCTGGCGGGCGTCGCCGTGGAACACCTGGGAGCCGTCGAGGACGGCCGAGTCGACCCCGTGGCTGACTGCGTGGTCGCGGGCGAGGTCGAGGTTGGCGCGGGCGGCGTCGACCCAGTGCGGCTCGTACTCGACGCCGACGGCGCGGCGTCCGAGATGGATGGCCTCGATGAGGGTGGTGCCGATCCCGCACATCGGGTCCAGGACGAGGTCCCCGGGGCGGGTGTAGTGGGCGATGGCGTGGGCGGCGACGGCGGGCAGCATCTTCGCCGGATGCGCGGTCGAGGCCGGGGTGTAGCGGTCCCGTCGCTGGCTGGCGGGAGGCTGCTGCGCGGTGGTCCACACCGACAGCGGCAGGTCCTCGATGTCGGGGACGGACTCGACCGGGAGCGGTTCGGGGTGGGCGGTGTCGGGCATCGCGGTACCTTCCGGGTCGGCGGGCGTGGGGTGGCGGTCGGACGTGGAAGTCACGGCCGTGGTGAGTGGGCCGTGGCGGGGTGGGCGCCGGCGTCGTGGGGCTGGGCGAAGATCAGGACGTCGCTGTGTACGCGCCTGTGCGCCGCGGGCGTCCGGCCGTCCGCGGCGCCGTCGGCCCGGTGGGCGGGGCGCGGGCGGAGGTGGGCGGGTGGGAGGTGCACGGCGACGACGTGCTGGAGGTAGAGCAGGTCGGCGTTCTGCCCGGCGGTCACCATCGGGCCGGTCGGGTCGACGAGGACCCCGTCGCTGCGATCACAGTGGGTGAGTACGGCGAGGACGCCGCCGAGCCGAAGTGCTCGGGCCGCGAGCCGGGCGACGGTGTCGGTGTGCTCGGTCGCGTCGTGCCGTGCGGGCATGACGGTGATCAGCAGATCGACCCGGCGGGCGACGTCGGGCCCGAAGTGATCGGCGTCGTTCCAATCGGCGTCTGCGGGGTGGTCTCCGATGCGCGGGCGGCGGCCGAGTTCGGTAACCGCGGCGACGGTGGTTTCCGGGACCGTTTCTCCGTGCCCACCTCGGGTGGCGGCGGGCCAGGGCAGGAGCAGGACGGTGGCGCCGGGTTCGGTGAACGAGATGACGGCGCGGGCCAGCACGGACAGCGGCCAGACCGGGCCTGACGGCTCGATCTCCGGCGGCCCGCCTGGCCTCGACAGGCGCACAGGTCCGTTCACGCTGGCGGCGTCCGGGGCGGTCTCGTGCCGGGTCGGCGTGAACCAGATGGTGGACGGGGTCGGCTGGTTGCCGCGCCGGGTTTCGCGGCGCCCGGAGTTCGCCGGGCTGCGCCGCGTGCGGGTCGGCGCGGTCGGGTAGGGCCGGAAGTCGACGACCGCTCGGACTCGGCGCGCCTGGCTCAGGATGGCAGGGGCGGGGGCAGCGGGGTTCTGTTCGTCGCGGGCCGCGGGATCGTCGGACTGCACAGGGGCGCTCCTGGGGTCAGGGCCGGGCCGCGCTCCAGGCGCAGCCGAGGACACCCCTGAACTCCGTCGTCGAGGCCCGCCGGGGACATCCCGACATTCGCCTGCCGGTACTCGGAACGCTCGCGTCACCCGTCCACTCGCCGTCTGCGTCGCGGCACCCGACCGATGAGCACCCCGACGTGCGCAGGACGGCTGACGGGGTTCAGGAATATGGCGGTGGCGCACTCGTCCCGCCGTGCGGTCGAACGACCGGTACCAACCGGGTACCGGCCACATACCGATGAGGTACCGATCGGGTACCGCATCAGATTCTGCCTGGTCAAGGACGTGATCGAGATTCAGGCGTCGCCGGACCAGGCCGCGCTTCGAGCCGCCGAACCCGTACGAACAAGAGCCTCCGAGTGGTTGGCGGTAAGCGTTTCGTACCTCTCCGGTAAGTGAACGGGAGCGGTTCGGTACCACCGGCTGTGGCGTCCTTTCCTCGCTGATTCATCGAGCGAGGCGAGGAGCCGACGGATGCAGGACAGGAACAGGATCCCGAGGGCCGCTTTCGGCCCGACCGACATGCCGCTCGACGCCGCGCGCTCGGCGTTCGGGTGGCTGGTCACCGGGCCCGAGC
The DNA here is from genome assembly GCF_002262885.1 of Pseudonocardia sp. MH-G8. Taxonomy (GTDB): domain Bacteria; phylum Actinomycetota; class Actinomycetes; order Mycobacteriales; family Pseudonocardiaceae; genus Pseudonocardia. Next base: position 44,104 of record NZ_NKYF01000032.1, read on the forward strand.
CGCTGTCGGTGGACGGGCGTGAATTCGCCGGGCTGCCCGACCGGACGGTGCCGCTCGACGAGGTGCGGCAGCGGCTGTTGCGCCGCCGCTGCCCGCAGCCGGTGCGCGACGCGGTGTGGGCGCACCTGGTCCGACGGTCTCGGGCGGAGGCCGGGGCGTCGACGGTCGGGTGCGTCGGGGTCGCGTTACCCGCGCTCACCGGTATCGCCGCGAAGCTCACCGCCCGCTTCGCCGGCGACCCGCGCGACATCCATGCCGCGGTCCTGGCCGGGTTCCTGGCCGAGCTACCGGTGATCGACCTCGCCAGGCCACGGATCATGCTGCGGCTGCGGTGGGCGGCCTACCGCGCCGGGCACACCTGCCTGCGGGAGTCCCTCGACGCGCCGACGCCGTCCGCGCGGGCGTTCCATTCCGCCGCGCCGCCCGCACCGGCCGGGCACCCGGATCTGGTGATGGCCCGCGCGGTCACCGCGGGGGCCATCACGCCGGTCGAGGCCGAGCTGATCGGCAGCACCCGACTGGAGGAGGTGTCGCTGGCCGAGGCCGCGGCCCGGCGCGGCACCGGCTACGAGGCGGCGAAGAAGGCTCGCCAGCGCGCCGAGCACCGGCTCGTCGCCTTCGTCCGCGAGCACCAGTCCGAGCCCGACGACGACCAGCTCGACCTCGACGCAATGACCGCCGACGACTCCCGTCGGACACACAGGGTGACCGTCGAGGTGGCGTCCGGAACGCACCGGCGCCGCGTGCGCCGCCGGATGTCCCCGGACGCACCACACGGCGGAGTTCAGGTGCGCGGACGGGACCACCCCGTCCACAGCCGGGTGCCCCACAGCCCGAAATCCGGCGACGGCTCCCGCAGCCAACGTCCGCGACCACCGGCCGCCGAGTCTGCGGGCCGCACGAGCTCCCGGCCGGTCGAGACATCGGGCCGCACCCCGCGACAGAGCACGGAGGGACCGCGATGCGCGTGAACCGACACACCGGCCCTCCTCGCGACCGGGGGCACCGCGTGCGCCGCGCGCTGTTGGTCGGCGCCCTCGTCGCCGGGAGCCTGCTCACGACGGCCGCCGCCGCGAACGCGGCCAGTCTGGAAGTGGCCGACGCCGGGGTTGTGGTGCTGTCTCAGGCCGAGTCGGTCGAGCAGGTGCTGGAGAACGTCCGCGGCTGGGTCGTCGGGATCCTGGCGTTGCTGGCCACGGTGTTCCTGACCATCGGCGGGGTCCGCTACATCCTGGGCGGCGGCGATCCCGGGGAGATCGAGAAGGCCAAGGTCGCCTTCCGCAGCGCCTGCGTCGGTTACGCCCTGGCGGTCCTCGCACCGCTGGTCGTCACCGTGCTGCAGGGCATCGTCGGGGCCTGACCGGTGCCCGCGACCCCACAGCCGACCCCGGGCGCCCCGACGCGGAGACTCCGCGCGGCTCACGCCACGAGGACGGACCACGCGCCCGGACGCCTCGCCCGGTGGATACCGGTGCTACTCGTCGCCGGGCTCCTGTTCCCGGGACTCGCGCCGGGCGCCACCGAGATCGCTCAGCCGGTCCTCGTGGCTGCCACGGTTCCCGCGCAGCCGCCGGACACCACCCCCACTCCAGAACCGGCACCCGTCCCCGTTCCGGACGGCTGCGAGGACGGCCTGCCGATCCCGGTGTGTGCCCCGGCCACGCCCGACGCCCCTGGCGACGGGTTCCCGCTGACCCTGCCGGACGCGCCGCCCCCCGGTGACTCAGAGCCGTGCGAGGGCTTCGGGTGTCTTCCCGACGTACCCGCACCCGGCGTCGATCCGGGTGCGGTGGGCGGTTCCGCTCCGGGCGTCGAGCCTGCGCGGGAGCCGTGCGGGTTCACAGACCTGGGCGGGTGCGTCAGCAACGCGATCAACGACTTCTTCCGCGGTCTGGTGACCGCGGCGCTCAACCCGCTGCTGGACCTGCTGTCGAACACGCTGCTCACCACCCCCGAGCTGGACACGCTGCCCGGCCTCGCCGAGTTGTGGAGCAACTCCTGGCAGATCCTGCTCGCCTGCTACAGCCTGCTCGTCCTGGTCGCCGCGATCGTGATCATGTCGTTCGAGAGCCTGCAGACCCGCTACACCGCCAAGGAGATCGCCCCGCGCATCGTGGTCGGCTTCCTCGCCGGAGCGCTGAGCCTGTGGGCGGCCACCCGCGCGGTCGAGGTCGCAAACGGCCTGTCCCGAGCGGTCATGTTCGACGGCCTCGACCCGGCCGACGCGGGTCAGGCGCTGCGCGAGATCACCCTCGAATCGCTCGACGAGGGCATCTTCATCCTCTTCGTCGGGGTGTTCCTCGTCGGGATGCTGCTCGCGCTGCTCGTCGGCTTTGTCATCCGTGTTGCGCTGACCGTCATCCTCGTCGCCGGTGCGCCGATCGCGCTGATGTTCCACGCCCTGCCCCAGACCGAGCACATCGCCTACTGGTGGTGGAGGGCGCTGGGCGGATGCCTGGCAATCCAGGTCGTGCAGAGCCTCACCCTGATCACCGCGATGCGGGTGTTCCTGACCCCTGGCGGGTTCACCCTGTTCGGCCCGACCGGCGGCGGGCTGGTCAACCTGCTCGTCGCCTGCGCCCTGATGTACGTGCTGTACAAGATCCCATTCTGGGTGCTCGGCTCGATCCGCGGCGGTGGCGGGCAACGATCACTGATCGGGTCGCTGGTGCGCGGGTTCATCGCCTACAAAACCTTCGGCCTGCTGTCGGGCCGCGGCAGCAAGGGCGGCGGACGCGCGGCGGCCAGCCGAGGCGGGCGGGGACGCGGCGGCCGGACAGGCGGGGGCGGTACCGGTGACGCTTCCGGCGACGCCTACGGAGGAGTGCGCGCCGACTCCGACGGCCAGTACATGCTCCCGCTGACCGGGCTGCGCCGAGTCCGCCCCGCCCGCCGATCGGGCGGCGACACCCCGCCCGCGCAGGACGCGAGCCCGCGCGGGCGGGGTCGGCAGCTCGCGCTGCCGCTCGGCGAGGACTGGCCCGAGAACCGGCCCGTGCTCGGCCACGACGGCCAGTACCGGCTGCCCATCGACGCACCCCGGCGAGCCCGCACCAAGTCCACCCCACCGGGAACGCCGAAGCAGAGCTCGGCGACGCCAGCACCCGCGCCACGGCGGCGACGATCGGGCGTTCAGCTCGAACTGCCACTCGACCCCTACCAGGGCAACCGGGCTCGACGCGACGGCCAGTACCCACTTCCCCTCGACGGCGTGCACCGGGTCCGCCGCACCCCGACACCGACACCACCGGCGCCACCGCGCCCGACGACGACAGGCCCGCGACCGCGACAGCTCGAGCTGCCCTTCGACCCCTACCGGGACAACCGTCCCGACCAATCCGGCCAGTACCCCCTCCCGCTCGACGACCTACGCCGTGTCCCCCGCCGTCCGGCAACGGCAGTGGCCCCGACCCCGGTGGTACGACCAGCACCGGCTCCGGCGCCACCGGCCGCCCCGCGATCAGGCGGTCAGCAACTACGCCTTCCGATCGGCCTCCCCACACCGACCCGGCCACCAGCAACCCCGCCGCCACCCGCACCGGCGCCGCGCCCACCCGCGCGCCGTCGCGCCGCGGGGACCGGCGCCACACCCGCCGCCCGGCCGGCAGCCGCCGCACCGGCTCGCGACGAGCCCGGCTCGCCGCCCGCCTCCGCCACCCCGCCCGCGCGCCGCACACCCCGCGCGCCCCGCAGGCCGCGCCGGTCCCGACCCGCAGACCCCACCGGAGGAACGACATGACCTCGCCCGTCCGGATCCCCGCCGACGTCGACATGGCCGACCGTGTCATCGGCTCGTTCACCGCCCGTCAGGTCACGATCCTCGGCCTGACCGGTCTCGGCCTCTACCTGGCCTGGGACGCGGCCCGGTTCGCCGTGCCGACCGCGGTGTTCCTCGCCCTCGCGGTGCCGATTGCGGTAGCCGCGGTGATCCTGGCGCTCGGGCGCCGTGACGGCGTGTCGATGGATCGCCTGTTCGTCGCCGCGATCCGCCACCGCCTCGCCCCCCGAACCCGCACCGCCCACCCCGCCGGCGACGGACCCGGCGGCAGTCATGGCGGAAGGGCGCCGGCCTGGCTCGATGCCCGCGGTCGTCCCGCCGAGGAGCCCGCCGCCCGCGGACGGCGCGGGGTTCTCCGGCTACCCGCGCGCTCGGTCGACGCCGGGAACAGCGGGACCGACGTCGGGGTGGTCGACCTCGGCACCGACGGGCTGGCCACGGTCGCGGTCGCGTCCACGGTCAACTTCGCGCTGCGCACCCCCGCTGAGCAGCAGGCCCTCGTCGCCACCTTCGGTCGCTACCTGCACAGCCTGTCCGCGCCGGTGCAGGTCCTCGTCCGGGCGCAACCGCTCGACCTGACCGGGCAGGTCGCCGACCTGCGCGCCCGAGCCGGCGAGCTGCCGCACCCGGCGCTGCGTGCCGCGGCGCTGGAGCACGCCGACTACCTCACCCGGCTCGGTGGGCACGCCGTGCTCCTGCGCCGCCAGGTGCTGCTGGTGCTCCGCGAACCGCTCGGCCCCGCCGAACCGGTGGACGGGCTCGGCGGGCCCTCGCCGCTGGCCGCGGCACGCGCCGGCCTGGCGTCGCTGACGGGCACCCGCCGCCCCGCGCGCCCGCACCGGCCAGGGAGTGGTGGCGCGCGCCGGGCCGCCGAGGCCCGCCTCGTCCGGCGGCTGGGCGAGGCGATGGAGCTGCTCGCCCCGGCCGGTATCACCGTCACCCCGCTCGACGCCGCCCGCACCACCGCCGTGCTCGCCGCCACGTGCAACCCGGACCCGCTCCTCCCGCCGACCCCGCGACGTGCCGGAGCCGACGAGGTCGTCCACGCCGCGCACGGTCCGACCTACTGGGAGGGCGACGACCCGGACGACGACTACGACGCGCCAGGACACGACGCGGACCAGGACTACGACGCCTGGGACGACGAGCCGCCCGCGCCTGGCGACGGCGATGGCTGGGAGTACGAGGACCGGGGCGACGACGAGGACGACCTCGGGTGGGACGGGCGAGCCGTCGGTCCACCAGAGGCCCGGGACGGACGAGCGTGGCGGACGGCGCCCGAACCCGGGGCACTCGACTGGGACCGGAGCCGTCGACGTCACACGCCTCGCGCTCGCGGAGGTCGGCGATGAGTCGCGGCCGGGATCGGCGCAGACCGCGCACGGCGGGCACGGCGGCGTCCGCGTTCGTTCCCGACACCCTCACCGTCGGCTCCCGGCACCTGGAGATCGGCGACAGCGAACACGTCGCCTCGTTGGCGGTCGTCGGGTTCCCCCGCGAAGTGCACCCGGGGTGGCTCGACCCGCTGCTCACCCACCCCGGCCGGATCGACGTCGCCGTGCACATCGAACCCGTCGACCCGGCCACCGCCGCGAGCCGGCTGCGCTCCCAACTCGCGAAGCTCGAGAGCGGACGGCGCTCCACCGCCGAACACGGCCGGCTGCACGACCCGCACGTCGAAGCAGCCACCGAGGACGCCTACGACCTGTCGAGCCGTGTCGCCCGCGGCGAGGGCCGCCTGTTCCGGGTCGGGCTCTACCTCACCGTCCACGCCAGCAGCACCGCAGAGCTGGCCGACGAGGTCGCCGCGGTCCGCGCACTCTGCGCGAGCCTGCTGCTCGACGCCCGCCACACCACCTACCGCGCACTGCAGGGCTGGGTCACCACCCTCCCGATGGGGCTCGACCCGGTGGCGATGCGCCGCACCTTCGACACCTCCGCCCTGTCCGCAGCGTTCCCGTTCACCAGCCCTGACCTGCCTGCGCCCGACCCCGCGAGCGCCGCCGTCCCGGACGGGGTGCTCTACGGCTACAACCTCGGCTCCCAGGGCCTCGTGCACGTCGACCGCTTCGCCGGGCACATGCACAACCACAACGCCGTCGTGTTGGGCCGTTCTGGCGCGGGCAAGTCCTACCTGGTCAAGCTGGAACTGCTGCGGTCGCTGCACCGCGGCGTCGAGACCGTCGTCATCGACCCGGAGGACGAGTACACCCGCCTGTGTGACGCCGTCGGCGGCACCCGGATCGATCTCGGCGCGCCGGCGATCCGGCTCAACCCCTTCGACCTGCCGATCCACACCGGCCCCGACGGTGCCCGCCTCGCCCCGCGCGACGCGCTCGCCCGGCGCAGCCTGTTCCTGCACACGACGGTCGCGGTCCTGCTCGGCGAGCGGCCCGACCCGGGTGCGAGAGCGGCGCTCGATCGCGCGATCACCGCCAGCTACACCGCCGCCGGCATCACCGCTGACGACCCCGGCACGTGGACCCGGCCCGCTCCGCTGCTGCGCGACCTACGCGACACCCTCGCCGACCCCGACGGACCAGCCGCCGCGAGGGAGCTCGCCGACCGGCTGCACCCCTTCGTCGACGGCAGCTTCAACCGGCTCTTCGACGGCCCGACCACCACCCGCCCCGAGGGCCACCTCGTCGTGTTCAGCCTGCGCGAGCTGCCCGACGAGCTCAAGGCCACCGGCACCCTGCTCACCCTCGACGCGATCTGGCGCCACGTCACCAACCCCGCCCTGCGCCGGCCCCGGCTGGTCGTCGTCGACGAGGCGTGGCTCCTGATGCAGGACCGCGCCGGGGCCGAGTTTCTGTTCCGGATGGCCAAGGCGTCGCGCAAGCACTGGGCCGGGCTGACCGTCGCCACCCAGGACACCGCCGACGTCCTGGGCACCGACCTCGGCCGCGCCGTCGTCGCCAACGCCGCTACCCAGGTGCTGCTCCGCCAGTCCACCCAGGCCATCGACGAGGTCACCCGCGTGTTCGACCTCTCCGCCGGAGAACGCCAGTTCCTGCTCTCCGCAGACCGCGGACAGGGCCTGCTGTCCACCGGCACCACCCGAGTCGCGTTCCAGGGAGTCGCCTCCGAACTGGAGGACACGCTCTCCACGTCCAGTCCGGCCCAGCTCGCCGAGCAGGACATCGACTCCGGCGACGAGGAAGGCAACGCGCCGGGCCGCGACGGAGACGGCTGGATCGACCTCGACAAGTCCCACTCTCCGGATCGGCGACGCCGCAGACGCGACTCCGCCTATGTCGTCCTCGACCCGTCCTGACCCCGGCCGAGCCGATCCAGCTGGACCAACCAACCCCCATCACTCCACTCGGCCCGGAGGCCATGCCGTGCCCACGCCCGTTCTTGCCATCACCTCGCGAACGACACCCATCGGCGGCCCGCTCGGCGACCTCCTGCGTGATCCGAGTGACGCGCTCGGGCGATGGTTCGCCGACAGGCTTGGGCCGGTCGTGTCCGTGCTCGTCACGCACTGGACGGTCACCCTGACCGCCCTCGCCGTCATTGGAATGGTGACCACGCTCGGGTGGCGGCGATTCACGCGCCGCCGCGACGACCGGCTCCTCGCCGACGCCCGGCAGGTCACCGTGCTCGCCCCACCCACGGTTGACCCGGCCGGCGGCGAGGCTCTATGGGCGAACCTGGTCGGCCTGCTCCGCCCGACCTGGCGTCGCCTCCTCGCCGGCCAGCCGCATTTGGTCTACGAGTACGTGTTCACCAACACCGGGGCGACGATCCGGCTGTGGGTGCCCGGCGCCGTCCCACCCGGGCTGGTCGAGCGGGCCGTCGAGGCGGCCTGGCCCGGATCGCACACCCGCACCGAGCCCGCCGCCGCGCCCCTGCCGGCCGTCGAGCCCGGGCGCCGGCGGGTGGTCACCGGCGGCGAGCTGCGCCTCGCCCGCCCGGAGGCCCTGCCGCTGCGGACCCGGTTCGACGCCGACCCGGTCCGCGCCCTGCTCGGCGCGGCCGTCGGTCTCGGGCACCACGAGACCGCCTGCGTCCAGGTGATCGCCCGCCCGGTCACCGGCCGCCGCGCCTCACTGGCCCGGCGAAGCGCCCGACACCTGCACGGCACGAACGGATCACCGGCCGGTCTCCTGGCCGGGGTGCTGTCCGAGCTTCTCGACCTGGTAACCCCGCACCCACTGCGTCCAGCCCGCCGCACCGGCGCTCTCCCGGCGAGGGGAGCGCGCAGCGGGCCGGGCCAGGACCGGCAGACCGCGCTCGACTTGTCCGCCCAGGCCCGGGCGGTGGTCGAGAAGCAGCGCGGCGCCCAGTACGAGACCGTCGTCCGCTACGCCGCCGCGATCGACCTGCCCCTCGCCCCGACCGGGAAGAACGCCGCAGACGATCCAGCCGCGACGGCGCGAGACCTCGTACGCGGTCGCGCCCACGCGCTGGCCGCCTCGTTCGCCTCCTACACCGAACACAACCGCTACGGCCGCCGCCGGCTGCGGCACCCCGCTGAGACCCTCGCCTCGCGCCGCCTCACCCACCGGCCGCGGCTGTGGGGGCGTGACGGCGACGTTCTGTCGGTACGCGAGCTCGCCGCCCTCGCGCACCTGCCCACCGACGACCACGTCCCCGGCCTGCTCCGCGCCGGAGCCCGCGCCGTCGCCCCTCCCCCAGGCATCGCCCCCGCGGGCCCAGACGCCAAACCCCTCGGGATCACCGACACCGGGCACGAACGCCCGGTCGCGCTGCTCGTGCCTGACGCCCGGCAGCACCTGCACGTCATCGGCGCCACCGGCTCGGGCAAGTCGACCCTGCTCGGCAACATGATCCTCGCCGACGCCGACGCCGGTCGCGGGATCCTGCTCGTCGACCCCAAGGGCGACCTCGTCACCGACGTCCTGTCCCGGCTACCCCGGCGCAGCGCCGACCGCGTCGTGCTCCTCGACGCCGATGCCCGCTCCCGCCCGCCCTGCCTCAATCCCCTCGACATCACCCGAACCGGCCCCGGAACACCGTCGAGTGACCTGGCGGTGGACAACCTGGTGTCGGTGTTCCGGCGGGTCTACGCCGCGTTCTGGGGGCCCCGCACCGACGACGTCATGCGCGCCGCCTGCCTCACTCTCGCACTCCAGCCCGACACCCCCACCCTCGCCCAGCTCCCCGGCCTGCTCGCCGACCCCGCCCGCCGCGACCGGCTCACCGCCGCGGTCACCGACCCCGTCCTGGCCGGGTTCTGGGACTGGTACGCACAACTCTCCGACGCCTCCCGCGCCCAGGTCGTCGCGCCGCTGCTCAACAAGCTGCGCGCGTTCCTGCTACGCCCCTTCGTCCGCGCCGCCGTCGCGGCCGGCCCCTCCACCATCGACATGACCACCGTTCTCGACGGCGGCATCTGCCTCGTCCGGATCCCCAAGGGCTCGCTCGGCGAGGAGACCACCCGCCTCGTCGGGTCGCTCGCCGTCGCCGCGGCCTGGCAGGCCACCACCGCCCGCGCCCGCACCCCCCAGCGCGACCGCGCCGACGCCTCGCTCGTCATCGACGAGTGCCACAACTTCCTCAATCTGCCCTACCCCATCGAGGACATGCTCGCCGAGGCCCGCGGGTTCCGGGTCGCGATGACCCTGGCCCACCAGCACCTCGGACAGCTCCCCCGGGAACTGCGCGAGGGCCTCTCGACCAACGCCCGCTCCAAGATCTACTTCAACGCCGGCCCCGAGGACGCCCGCGACCTCGCCCGCCACACCGCCCCGCACCTGACCGACCACGACCTGACCCACCTCGGCGCCTACCACGCCGCCGCCCGCCTCGTCCTGCACGGCGAGCAGGCCCCCGCGTTCACGATGCGCACCCGACCGCTCCCGCCACCGGTGCCCGGCCGGTCCCGCGAGATCCGGGCCGCAGCCCGCCACGCCGACGGGGCGCGCGTCCGTGCCGCCCGCGACCGGGCCGCGAACGGCCGCGCGACGGCGACCACCGACGCCCCGTCGGACCGGCCCACGACGGACGCGGTCGACCCGCGTCGCCGTGGCTGACCCGACATCACCACCACCTACGGAACGGAAGTCCGCACGATGATCAGCAACCCGATCCAGCAGCGAACCCTGCGTGGTGTCCTCCCGAGCCACCCGACCGCGCGGCCCGGCGGGCGCGTCCGCAACAGCGCTGAGCACCAGGCCACGCTCGCGTGGCGGCTCACCCCGCGCGACCACTGGATCGTCGCGATGCTGGCCGAGCACCGTGTCTTGACCGCCACCCAGATCACCGACATGGCCTTCCCCTCGTTTCGGTCCGGCCGCCAGCGGCTGCGCGAACTCCACCAGTGGTCCGTCGTCGACCGGTTCCAGCCCTTCGCTACCGTCGGCAGCGCCCCCATGCACTACGTCCTCGCCCCCGCCGGAGCCGCGGTCCTGGCCGCCGCGCACGGCCTCGAACCGCGCGACCTGGGCTACCGCCACGACCGCACACTCGGCATCGCACACAGCCTGCAACTCGCCCACACCGTCGGCGTCGCCGAGTGGTTCGCCTCCCTCGTCTCCGCCGCCCGCCACTCCACCGCCCAGCACATCACCGAAACCAAACCGACAGCGCTGGAGACGTGGTGGTCGGAGACCCGGTGCGCCCGCCTGTTCGGCGACCTCGTCCGCCCCGACGGCTACGGCCGCTGGACCACCCGCGGTCGCCGCGTCGAGTTCTTCCTCGAGTTCGACCTCGGCACCGAGGCCCTGAGCCGCGTCGCGGCGAAGCTCGCCGGCTACGCCGCACTCGCAGCCGCCACCGGAATCACGACACCACTGCTCGTCTGGCTGCCCACCCCCCGCCGCGAGGCCGGGGCCCGCACCGCCCTGCACCGCGCCTGGCGCGACCTCGACCGGCCCGCCACTGTCCCCGTCGCGACCGCCGCCGCCGGGCTGCTCGACCCCCACGCACCGCACCCCAGCCCGGCCGACCCCGTCTGGCTGCCCCTGCACGCCACGAGCACCCGCCGGGAGGGTGCCCGCCTGCCCCTGCACCGCTTCCCCGACGTCTGGCCCCACCTCGACGGCCCCCACCCCAACGGCGCGGCCCCCGTACAGACAGGCCCCACCGGCATGACCGACAGCGGGACCGGGCCACATCGGCTCCCCGCCCCGTTGCCCATGCCACCCGCCGCCTCGCCACGCGGCACAACCACCCCGGGGCCGTGAGCGCGCGGATCGGGGCCGCCCTCCTCGCGATCGTCGTCCTGCTCCCGATCCTCGTCCTCGCCGCCGTGCAGAGCGCCGTCACCTCCGTGTTCGGCGCGAGCAGCCCCAGCCCGAACGCGCTGACCGACATCCCCACCGACTACCTCGCGCTCTACCGTAAGTCCGCCCCGACCTGCCCCGGGCTCGACTGGTCGGTCCTCGCCGCGGTCGGCAAGGTCGAGACCGACCACGGCCGCTCCCCACTGCCCGGGGTCCGCGACGGCGAGAACGCCTCCGGTGCGGCCGGGCCCATGCAGTTCCTCGCGCCCACCTTCGCCGAGGTCGTCGCCCGCCACCCGCTCCCACCCGGCGGCGCCCAGCCACCCTCGCGCTACGACCCGCACGACGCCGTGCACGCCGCCGCTCACTACCTCTGCGACAACGGCGCAAGCACCGGCGACCTCAACGCCGCCCTCTTCACCTACAACCGCGCCGGCTGGTACGTCGGCAAGGTCCTCGACCAGGCCCGCGCCTACGCCGCGACGCAGCCCACCGGGACCGGGGACTGCAACGCCATCGCGGCCACCGGCCCGGCCACCCTCGCTGCGATCAACTACGCCTGCGGCCAGCGCGGTCTGCCCTACCTGTGGGGCGGCGACGGCCCCGACAGCGGCGAGGCCGGGTTCGACTGCTCCGGGCTCACCACCGCCGCCTACGCCGCCGCCGGCATAAACCTCCCCCGAACCGCCCAGACCCAGTACCTCGCCGGCCCGGCCGTCCCCGAGGGCGCCCCGCTGCTCCCGGGCGACCTCGTCTTCTACGGCACCCCCGGCACCACCGCCACGGCCCGCATCCACCACGTCGCGCTCTACCTCGGCGGCGGGCAGATGATCAACGCACCCCGCTTCGGCGAACCCGTCCAAGTCGAGCCGTACCGCTGGAACGGCGACGACTACGCGGGCGCCAGCCGACCCGCCGGAGTCTCATGAGCGGTGCCCGAAGCTGTTTCCGCTGCTCTACGAGGTGTGCGCGCTCCGCTTGACATCCCCGACGAAGGAAGCGTCCATAGGTCCGTAGCCCGCACCACCGGCAGCGCACCGGGGGCCGCACACGCTCCGGCCGGGGCATGACCACCGCTTCGCACCACCAACGACACGGAGCTCGTCATGTCCATCGACTTCACCACGCCCGACAACCTCAACACCGCCGAACCCGACGGCGAGAGGCGGCCCGCGACCGACCGCGCCGCCACCGCAGCCGATCACCTCTGGGCCGCGCTGCACGCCCGCCCCGGCGGCACCGCGGAGGAACTGTCTACGGACGCCGGGATCGGGCGGTCGACCGCTGCCAAGATCCTGGCCCGCTGGGTCGCCGACGGCACCGCCGCCCGGGTCCCGATAGACGGGAAGCGGTCGGCCTCCCGCTTCGCGATCCCGACCCCGGACGACAGCACCCCGGTACATAGCACGGACCGCGCGGCAACGGTCCCCAGCGACCCGCACGCGGCGCCCCAGGCCGCACTGCTGAGCGCCGCCCCCGCCACCGACGGCCCCACGGCCGCCGAAGGCGACCCCGACGAGGAAGCGGACGCCGTCCAGGACCGCGACCATCTGGAGAACGTGGCGGACGATGGCGCGGACCACGAGCCCGCCGACGCGGGCACCACGGAGCACTCGGCGAGGCCGCCTGACGCGGGCGACGTCGAAGCGCACCCCGCTACCACGACCGGCTCGACGCCCGACCCCGCCGTCATGACGCCGGAGCCTGTTCGCGACCCGGCCGCTTCGGCGAGCACCTCCGCCGACGGTGCAGTCGATGACGGCGACAGCACTGACGGGGACTCCCCCGTCACCAACGGCCGGGGTCCCCGCCTCGCACCCGGCGCCCTGCACGGCATGGTCGAGGACTACCTCCGGGATCACCCCGACGAGGAGTTCGGCCCGACGAAGATCGGCCACGACCTCGCCCGCAGCACAGGGGCGGTCGGCAACGCGCTCGAGCGGCTGGTCGCCTCCGGCTACGCGATCCGGACCAAGGACCGGCCCAAGCGCTACGCGCTCGCTCCGACCGGGTCGACGAGCGGCGACGCCGGATCGTCCGGGGACCACGACGCGTAGGGGTGCGACAACCTGAGGCGGGCGGGCACCGGGGTGCTCGCCCGCCTCGCCGCGCGTCCACGACGTTCCGCGCCGCCACCCACGGCCTACCGTCCCTGACCGGACCGGTCGCACACGCCGCGCCGGGCTCGCGTGGCTCCACGCGCGCAGCGTCCTCCGCAACGCTTGGCCCGCCTCCCCACGCGAAGCAGCAGCGTGCCCAGCAGTCGCCACGGCCCCCGTGGCGTAGTCCATCGCCGGGAATCAGGAGCTGGCAGCCACGCCCGCACCAAGGGTCACGCCCACGTCGTCGACGTGCCCCGCTGCGGCGATCTGGAGAACGTGTCGATCCCCAGCTTCTCCGCGCGCACCGGCCGACCCGCGCCCTTGGAGGCGTCGTCGATCAACTACCGCAGTCGGGCGTCCCGCATTTCGTCGCGCCATGCCTCGATGACGCGGAATCCGTGCACATGGTTCAGGAGCACCTGCACCCGTCGGCCGTCGCGCGTCTCATAGAGTGCCGCACCCAGCCGGGGGTGGTCGCGGACCCGGGCGCCGAGCGGGATGCCCCATCGCCCGCTGTGCGGGTAGTACTCCCACGTCGCGGCGGCGTCGACCTCCCAGGCGTACCGCACGACGGTGCGCCCGCCCGGCTCCGGGATCCCTAGCAACAGCCGCCGGGGCACCGTGTCCGGATCGCGCAACCAGCCCGCCACTCGCGCGGCGGCGATCGGCCAGCACCTCCTGGCCCGGGCACGCGCCTCGGCGTCGGTCCACGGGTTGAGCGGGTCCCAGCCTCGCCGTACGGTCGAGTCAGGGTCCTCGTCGAGCAGTTCGATCGCCACGATCTGGTCCTCGTGGCCGGCGAGGGCCGCTGGGAGCGACGAGTTCCTGATCATCCGCTGGCCGGGCTCGACGAGTTCAGTCTCGGTGCCCTTCACCAGGATCTCGGTGTGGGACGCCGGCGACTCTCGGTGCGTCTCGGACTCGACGGTCTGATCCGTCCCACCCTGCGGGAGATCCTGCTCAGTCGTCTCGGTGAAGATTGAAATGCTCGCGCAGCCAGACGAATCCCGCGTACCGCCCCGGGGTGGCGTTGGTCAACGGCGGCCGCCCGGCGGCGGCGAGGGCCGCGTCAACCGCGTCGATCGCGAAGGCTTCGGCCTCGTAGGCGTCGTCTCCGTCCACGTAGCCGGCCGAAAGCCGAATCGCGGAGACCTGCTGGCCGCGGTCGAGGATCTTGCGGATCCGCTCGGCCTTGCTCGAGCGACGCTCGCGCCGCTCGAGCTCCTCCTGCTCGCGGACCAGGGCCGCGTGCACGTCCTTCTCGTGGAACGCCTACCGCGAGCCCTTCCCTTTCCCGACGTAGAAGATGCTCAGCAGCGGGTCGTCGCCGGTCTCGCGAAGTGCCCGTGGATCGACCAGGCCGTAGATGTAGTAGCCGTCCCGCACGCGCTCCTCGTGGCTACGCTTGCTACCTCGCCCGGAGGAAGCGTCGACGGCGTCCGTGGTGTCCCCGCTCACAACGAGTCACCGTAGCGGGCATACGCCCGGACCTGGGTCGACCCGGTGCTTCAGGGAAGAAGGGAACCGCTCGGCGGTCGCTCCGCATGGGCTACGGGTGCAGGTCGTCGCCGTTGGCGCGGAACATCTCGTCGAAGGACTCATACAGGTCGGGCCAACCCGGCGCCCGAGTCAGCGCGGCCGGGTCCAGCCGGTCGCCGACCACCGCCAGCCGCACCCCGACGTGCCCGGCGCCCTCCACGGCCAACCACCCTGCACACGCGCTCGGCGCCTCGGGTGGGGTGCGGTGGCAGGCGAACAGCGGGGCACCGATCGGCGCCGACCCGCCGGACCCCTCCACGGTGTCGCGCAACGACTCGAACCGGTCCGCCGTGAAGCGTCCGGTCGGCTGGTCACGTCGCCACGGGCACTCCGAGCACGGACGCCGCACCCGCGGCAGCGGCCCCGCCTCGCCGTACGTCACGTCCCCGCGCCGTCCGCGTCGGCACCGCAGCTTCCGGCCCGTGGCGGACGACCGCTGGCGACCTGGGGTGTCCACGTGGTCGCCCGCCATTGCCGCGCGGGGCGGGTCGCGACCAACTCGGCCTCGCCCCCGGCCCCGAGGGTCTCCAGTGCCTCGGCCACGACGTGCAGGGGCAGGTGCAGTTCGTGGGCGAGCCGGTCGGCCGTGTAGGCCTCCAGTGAGGGTGACGCCGCCAGGTACGCGGCGACCGCACGGAAGTCCTGCGCGTCCGGCCGAGCGGCGGGACCGCCGGACCCGCCCCCGGCGGCCCGGCCGGGCGCCGCCAGGACTCGGCCGATGGCGCAGTGCCCATGGTGTCCGGGGTCGCCGAAGAACTCCTCGGGCAGGTCGGGGCGGCCGTTCTCCTCGTCGTCGGGGTCAAGGGCGCCGCGCGGGACGGGTTGGGTCGCGGCCAGATAGCGACCGAGGTCCGCCAGCCCGGCCACCGTCGTCATGGGCACCCCGGGCGCTGTGCAGTCTGGGCACTCGTCGAGGAGGAGGTAGAGCCCGCCCAGCCCGACCTCGGGGACGAGCCGGTAGACCGGGGCGGGGTCGTCCGGGTCGTGCACGGTGATCAGGTGCCAGGCGTGCCCGCCGTAATAGCGGACGAGGTCGTCGGTGACGATCACGCGGGCGGCGGGCACGCCCAGCATGACCGCCACGTCCCGGGCCATCCGGGCCCGGAGGCGCCGCACGTGTGCGGCACCGCCTCCGGTGGCGGCCGGGTCGGCTGGTTCGGGATGGGCGTCGAGGGCGAGCGCTGCTGCTGCGGCGGCGGCGATCATGGTCGGCTCCGTTCAGGTCGGTGGTCGGAGGTCGGTGTGCCGGGCCGCCCGGGCGGCCCGGGCGGCCCGGGCGGCCCGGCGCCCGGGACGGTCAGCGGGTCGCGCGGAGGGCTGCGGTGGCCGCGCGGGCGATCTCCCGCGCGGTGGTGGCCGGGTCGGTCAGCGGGACGACGGTGGCGCCGTTCAGCGGCTCGACCGGGCCACGCGGGGCGAGCCACAGCACCCCGCACCCGGCCGCGCGGAGCCGGTCGACCCGGCCCTGCGCGGCCGCGCGGGGGGTCGGGCAGAAGATGCCGTCGGACACCACGACCAGCAGCCGCGCCGCGCCCGAGGCGGACAGTCCCAGGGCGCCATCGAGGGCGGCGATGGCCTCGTCGATGACCTCGTACCCGTCCGGGGCGCGGAACCGGGTCACCCGATCCGGCACCGCGCCGGGGCGGGTGATCGCATGCACCGCCTCGCCGAAGGCGACGGTGGCCGTGGTCGCCGGGACCCGGGTGTGGGCGGCAGCGTGCGCGAGGATCCACGCCGCCGAGGTGACCGGGCGCGCGAACTCGCGCATCGAGCTCGACACGTCGCACGCGATCCCGAGGCGCAGCGGTGGGGTCGGCACCGCGCGGCGGGTGGTGCGGGTGAACGGTTCCGCCGTCGGCATCGCCCCGGCCGCGCGCTGCGCGTCGGCGGCCAGCGCCCCGCGCATCCGCAGCCGCCCGGGCGGCAGCGCCGAGGTGGTGCGGGTCGCGACCCGGTCCCGGACCCCAGCGGTGTCCAGCGCGCGGCCGACCTGCCGCGCGGCGCGCCGCTCGTCGGCGGTGGGCGCGCGGGTGCCCGCGATGACGTCCCGGGCACCACCGCCGGGGGCGCCGGTGGTCGCCACCGCTCCCGTCCCGTCGTCGGTGGCGGGGCCGAACACCCGGGCTGCGGCGGCCCCGGCGGCCGGGTCACCGGCCGGGCCGGTGGCAGGGGCGGCTGCGGGGGCACCGTCGGCGGCACCGGGGACCGGCTCGTGCGCGACGGACGCATCGATCCGGCGCAGCGCGTCGGAGATCGCGCCGCTCATCGGCGACGGCCCGGCGGCCGGGCCCGAACCGTCACCGGGGCCGTCCCCGGTGCCGGGGGCACCGTCCGGCGTCCGGTGGGCCGTGTCGATCCCGGCGTCGGGGTCGACGCCGAGGGCGTCGCACCACCGGCGCCCGAGGTCGACCATCGCCTCGGCATCGTCGTCCGGGGTGGCGTGCGCGGCCGTCCAGATCTCCCGCAGCGCGGTCACGGTGTCCTCGCCGAGGACGTCGGTGACGACCCGGGCGACCGGCTCGACCTCGCACGCGTTGAGGATCCCGGCATCGACCCGGGCGAGCAGGAGCGCGGCGGCCCGTCCGGCGTCCGCGCGACTCACGCCGAGCGTGCGGGTGGGGTCGGTCAGACCGGACTCGTCGAGGATCAGGTGGGTGGCCGAGGCGCGCAACCAGCGCCGGTCGTCCGGGCGCCGTGCGACCTGCACGGCCTCGATACGGGACTCCTCGAGCTCCTCGGCCGCCGCGACCGCGCCCGGTGGCGCGCCCGGGGGTGGCTCCCAGACCGAGTGCGCGGCGTGCGCGCACTCGTGCACCAGGAGGCCCCACGCGGGCCCGTAGCGGGCCCGATCCCCGAGCCGGTGCGGGGTGACGGTGGCGGGGTCGACCCCGCCGAGGTGATAGCCGTTGACCTCGATCCGGGCCAGGGTCGGCAGGAAGCACGCAGGGGCACCACGCCCGGCACCGGGGGCGATGGTGACCAGCAGGTCGTCACGATCAGCGATGACCGGAACCTCGTCGGTCATCGCCGCCGACAGAGCGAGCCAGGCCGGGTCGGTCACGGTCACGGCCGGGGTGGTCGGGTCGGTGGTCGGGTCGGTGGTCGGCTCGGTGATCAGGTGGGTGCTCATGATGGGCTCCTCCGGGGGCGGGCGGGTTGGCGGGGTGATCAGATGCGGTTGCCGAGGGCGAGGGGCGCGTACTCGGCACCGAACGCGTCGCGGACCACGGTGGCGACGATCTCCCGGTCCTCCTCCGGGGCGACCCCGACGAGGTTCCCGGCGGCCGCCTCGACCCCGAGGACCTTCGCGATGCGGTCGAACGCGATCAGCTCCCGCAGTTGCGGGGCCCACCCGACCTCGCCGCGCCGCTGCCGGGTCGCGAGGTTCCGGGCCGCCCGCACCGCCCGCCGGTCGATCTTCAGCTGCACGGCGAGGTCGTAGTCCGACGACACCTGGATCTGCGCGGAGAACCGTGACGACAGGGCGTCGGTGAGGACCGCGCCGTGGACCCCCGGGTTGTGTCCGGCCACCACGTAGAACCCCTCGGCGGCGTCGACGACCTCGGCCCCGTTGGCCTTCACGATCACCTGACGGCGTCCGTCCATCGCGGGGTAGAGGGTGGCGAGGACGTTGGGCGGGATCAGGGTGGCGTCGTCGACGAACAGCGGGCGGCCCTCGCGCATGGCTCGGATCAGCGGGCCGTGCACGAACACGTAACGGCCATCCGGGGTCTGGGTGTACTCGCCCACGAGGTCCGCGACCGTGGTGTCGCCGTCACCCGGCACCGTGATCAGGTCACCGAAGGCCGCCTCGACCACCGAGGTCTTCCCCGTCCCGGGCGGGCCGTAGAGCAGGGCGGGCACCCCGGCCGCGCGCAACTTCCGCAGCGCCGTCACGTCCGGCACCCCCGCCACCGTCCGCGGGTGGTAGAGCTGCCCGTTCGGACGTGCTACCGGCCCCGTCACGGGCCCGTCGCCGGACGTCGTGACCGCCCCGGGGCTGGTTGCGGCGGGCCCCGCGGGCGGGAGGGCGGGCGGGCAGGACGGTTCCGGGGTCGGCGCCGGGGCCGGGGTCGACGGGCAGGCCGGGGCGGGGCGGGCCGGGGCGGGCGGCACGGAGGCGAGACGCCCGGTGCCCGGGGTGGCGCGGTAGCGGGCGGGCCGCTCGGAGACGAGCTCGGCCTCGCCGTGCAAGGCGAGCACGGCCAGCGCGTTGGCGACGGCACCGGACGACCGGCTCAACGCCCGGGCGATCTCCCCCGCGGTGAACGTGTCGGTGGGCGCCTCGTCGAGGTGGACCGCCACTTGACGGCGCAGCTCGCCATTGGGCAGGCGGCCGGGGCGCCCGGTCGGAGTGGTGGTCGGAGTGGTGGTCGGGGCGGGGGCTTCGGCGGGTGTGGGCACGGCACGAGTCCTTTCGCGTTTCCGGTGAGGCGCAGAAACCGAGGCGATCGGGTCGAAACTCGTCGACCCTACGACGGTTGACACATTCCCCGGGCCGGGGGTTGCCTCTGCGACGACCTAAATATAGCTCTGCCACAACCACTCCTCAACCCCTTTCCGACACCATTTCAGGGCCTCTTGACGACCCCTAGTTGATTGAAAGCCCAACGCGATAAGCGGCCGACGCGGCCCCGGTCGCCGGCAACCGAGCGGCCCTATTCGCCAAAAATCACCTGCGGCGACCCGAACGAACGACGAAAGGTGGCGATTGAAAAATAAGGGAGATGGCCGAAGGAGAGCATGAGGTAGAAATTTGAGACGGAAATGGAGAAAGAAGAAGTAAAAGCCTGGGAAAGATTGGATGGCGCGGACGAAAGTTGACGGCCGGCCCGACGTGAAGTTACTCCCGAGGGAAGGCAAGTCTGGGACACCAGGTGATCCGTCCGTGGACGTCGTGACCGGCGCCGTGTCCGCCCGAGGCAGGATCCGTCCTGGTCTGCACCACGACCTGATCCCTGAGCTGATCCCCGAGGTGCACCCCTACTTGCGGCCACGATCGCCCGTGTCGATCTTCGTAGACTCCGCGGTTCGCCACCTCAACACACCAGCTGACCCACACTGCTCTGTTCGAGTGAACCTTGCCCGTTCGCCCACGGCGACGCACCCCCGCCCTGAACGGTGATCCTTCGGCCCGCACGGGTCGACGCCTGTCCGGGCCGGTACTGAAGGACCCACGAGAGGGACGGCGGGGGCCGAACAAACGGAGGAGCGATGACACGCGACGACAGATTTTTCCTGCGGGACGTGCAGGACGTCAAGCACATCTTCGGCGACAAGTGGACGATACCGGTGATGGTGGCACTGGCCGGCGGACCCATGCGCAGATCGGAGATCCTCACGACGGTCGACTCCTACTCGATCAACGCGAACTGGCCCGGAAAGGCGACCGGCCTGCACGACAGCATTTTGACCAGAACACTTCGCAAGATGGTGGCCGAGGGACTCGTAACCCGACAGGAACTGCCGGACGCCTTTCCCCGACACGTGAGGTACGAGCTGCGCCCCGAGGCGTTGGACTTCCTCGGACGGGTTCGTCAGGTGGTGGGCTGGTCGAGCGACAACGCTCACGTGGTGGCGAACGCGCAGGAGTTTCATCGCCTCCACAACGGCGAGCAGGACGCCTGCGCCCACGAGGAGTGTGACCTCCCCGCGAGTCATTGATTGCCGGCTGGCCGAGGGGCCAGGCTTCAACCGGCACGAGCCGTACCGCCCGGGGGCACGTCGCCGTCGGTGCCCCGGAAGCCGTGCTCGTCGGCGGCGCCCCGCAGCTGAAGGCGCCGAGCAAGGTTGATCGTGTCGGCGTCGGGCTGGTCGCCGATCTCGCCGAGTCGGGCGGTCAGCAGCGCGAGGGTTCGGGAGATCGCATCCAGCCGGCCGAGTCTGCTCTGCAACCGCATGATATCGCGGTAGATCATCTCGTTGACGGGGTCGAAGGCCCTTGCGATCTCGAGGAGGTCGAGCGTTCGCTGCGGATCGCGCGGGACGAACGCCCGCGCGAGCGCCGCGGCGGAGTCGATGGCGTCGCGCCGCACCGCCTCACGGGCGATCTCGATCCATGCGTAGGGCGTTCCCTCGGCGAGTTCGCCGCCGTAGGCCTCGACGACAAGCTGGTCGGCGTCGATGCGCTCCTCGTCGGTGCCGGCGGCACGGCGGGCGGTCACCGCGGCATCGAAGCGCCAGTAGTCGACGTCGACCAGATCGGGGTCGAGGGAGAAGCGTCCGTCGCTGTTGCGGACGACGTCGCCGACCTCTCCGCCGGTGACCTCGGTCAAGGTCTGGCGCAGCCGGGTCAGCGCGGTATTGAGAGCGTTGGTGGTGCGGCCGGGCGGGCTGTCGGGCCACAGTGCGGCGACGACGGACTCTCGGCCGGCACCGTCGGGGTGCAGCGCCAGGTGGACGAGCAGCTCCCGTGCCCGGGGCTGCAGGCGACCGGTGATCTCGACCTCCGCCTCGATCTCGTGTGCGCCGTTCCCGGCTGAGCCCGAATTGTCCGGGTCGCGGCGGGGGTGCCACAGCAGCCGGGGTGGGCCGAGGACCACGAGCCGGAGCGGACGGACCGGCTGCGTCGTCGATCCGGCGATGGGGGCGAGATCCGAGGGCGACGGATGCGCGAGGGACGATGGCGGTTCGTCCTGCTCGTCGGTGGGGCGCGGACCGATCTCCACAGAGTCCGGCACGTCCGCGCCGATGGTGCTCGGGTCGGCCGAGGTCCCGTTCTGCGCGGCGGTGTCGGATGCGGCGTCATGCAGCAGCTCGAGGATGCGGCCTGCGGCATCGCGGTCGAGGGTGAGAATGCGGCTGCCGCGCAGCGCGGCACATGGGCCCGGGCCGGTTGCGGTGACGGTGCCGTCGCGCCGGACGTGCATCGTGGCGCCGGACCGCCACTGGCCCAGCAGCAGCGCAGTGATGCCGAACTCGGAGCCGTTGTCGAGGACGGCCTGCAGCCGGGCGTTGTCCCCGCCGATGCGCGCGACCAGAACGAGGACCGGCGCGGCGAGGTCCGTCGGCGGATGTGCGGAGCGGGCGATGGACTCCGACTCCAGGACATCGAGCGCGCTGTCGAGGGTGTCGTGAACCTCGACCGCGGCGGGAAGGTCCACGGTCATGCCCAGGACGCCGATGATGTCCTCGCGCGGAACGAGGAGACGGACGGTCGGGCTGCCTTCGACGTCCGCACGCTCACCCACCACATCGGCGAGCAGGGTCAGTAGCAGCGCGCGGAGCGCGTCGGGGGCACCTGGGCCGGTCAGGCCGAGGCCGCGGGCCCCCGCTGCT
Source organism: Pseudonocardia sp. MH-G8 (assembly GCF_002262885.1). Taxonomy (GTDB): domain Bacteria; phylum Actinomycetota; class Actinomycetes; order Mycobacteriales; family Pseudonocardiaceae; genus Pseudonocardia. The sequence continues at coordinate 65,994 of NZ_NKYF01000032.1, forward strand.
GCCAGGGCGATCCGCTGGGCGTCCTCGCCCGGCGTCGCTCCCCCGGCCGTGGGCGTGGCCGGACCGGACCGGGTGCCGGGGCCCGCGAGCTGGTCGTTCTCGTCGCGTCCGGGTTCCTGGTCGTCGTCGGGTCCGGGGTCATCTTCCGGGCCCGGTTCGTCAGGATCCGTTTGGTCAGCGCGGAGGTGGGCCAGCCGGAGCTGGTAGACGACCGGTGCGGCTGGGAGGTCGTCGCGCCGTCCGCTGCCCGGACGGTAGGTGCGGCGGTGTCGGCGCCGGACCGCCATCAGCGCCGCGCTGACCGCTGCGGCCAACCCGAGTCCCGCGAACGCCACGGGATCCCAGACCAGCACCGGAGCGCCGCCGCGGGGATCGGCGTGCTCGTCTCCGCCCGCCGACTCGGCCGCTGGCGGGCGCACAGGGCTCCCCGTCTCCGGGATCGACGGCTCGGTCGGCCGCGGTCGCATCGGTTCCTGGGACGGAGCCGGTGTCGTGGATGGAACATCCGGACCTGCCGGAGGCCGCTCTTCGGGAAGCCCGCCGGCCTCTCCGGACGGCAGGACGAGCTCCTCACCCGGGAAGATCAGGCTGGGACGAGTGAAGGTGCCACCGCCGGGCTGGGGTTTGTCGCGGTTGATCTCGAAGATCTCCGGCCACCGGGCACCGTCGCCCAGCGTGCGGTCGGCGATCCGCCACAGGGAGTCGTGGACGCCGGTGACGGGATCCGGGACGCGGACGACCACCGAGCGCGCCGATTCCGCCCCCGCGTCGATGTCGGAGGGCTCGGTGACGAGCCGTTGCGGCACCGCGAACGCGACCGGCACGAGCGACCCGGGACCCGGCTCGGCGGGTCCGGCCGTCAACGCGACGGGCCACGCGACGGCGGAGGAGCGGGCATCGCGTGAGGGAAGCCTGTTGCCGAGTATCGACAAAGCGACGGTGCCGACGAGCACAGCGGCCAGGGCGTGGGTGGGCGACAGTCGCCAGCGGACCGAGACCCCGACGTACCCGGCGCCCCGCACCAGCAACGCGACGGTGCAGCGGATCACGTCCAGGGTGAACGCCACCCACGCCACCCAGCAGGCGCACGCGAGGACGTCCAGGAGCAGACCGCTGCTCAGCGGGCCGAACAAGTGCAGTTCCAGCTCGGTGACGGTGGGCAGCCGCTCGGGCAACGGCCAGCCGACGTAGCGGGCAAGTGCCCACGGAACCCCGACGACCAGCGCGGCGAGTAGCAGGGCGGCCGACGATCCGCGCATCACGCGACCGGCGCGCCACCGTACGCCTCGCCGCATCCTGGGGCGGCCTGGCCGTGACGGGCGAAGCATCGTCTGCTCCTCTCGATGTAATCGGGTGTCGGTGCGGCGCGGAGATCGGGGCTGTTCGGTGATCAGGGCGTCCGGAGGTCATGGTTCGGCGGTGCCCACGCCGCCCTGCGGTACGGCACGGGCCTCGCCGCTCACGGTCATCTCGGTGATCCCGGCCAGTCCCAGCAGGCGTGGGACGTGGGTGGCGGTGACCCGGACGACCACCCCGCCGTCGCGCAGCCAGACCTTGCCATCCGCGCCGGCGGCAGCGAGCTGTGTCCGGGCGGCGGCGACCGCGAGGACCTCGTCGAGGACCAGTCGCCCAGTGGCGCGGTAGGCGTCGAGGTCGACGGCCTGGGCGCCTGCCCGTGCGGCGGCCTCGGCCTGCCCGACTGCGCGGACCTTGGCTGCGAGGGCGAGGCCGCCGTCGAGTCCGAGACCGGCCAGCGCGAGGATTCCGGTCATCAGCACCACGACGAACGCGGTGACGCGCCCGTCGTCCGCCCGCCACCACGCCGTGCCGCAGAGACGGAACCGCGACCTCGGGGTCACGGCACGACCACCGTGGATCGGAAGGTGTCAAGGGGCTCGGTGGCCGTCGCGGTGACCTCCGTGCGGCCGGGCACGCCGAGCAAGAGCCCGCCGGTGAGGTCGACCGAGCACGACACGGTGACGGTGACCGTGCCACCGGCGCGGAAGCCCGAGGTGTCGGTCGCGACGGCGAGGTCGGCGCAGCTCGGTCCGGCCGAGCCGAGCACGGTGGCCGCGAGCTCGTCGGCCGCCCGCTCGGCATCGGCCGCGCTCCGCTCGATGCTGGCCGCGCGGGCGGCCTGGTGCGCGGCGGAGTCCAGGCGCAGCCGAGCGTCGACGACCCGGTGGGCGACCACGGCGACGAGGACCAGCACCATGACCAGAACGGGGGCCAGCAGCGTCAACTCGGTGGCGGCCGAGCCACGCTCGGCTCGCCACCACCGCGTCCACGCGGATCCCCGGCGAGGCCCCGGCGATGTCATGCAACCGGCCGTTCGTCGGAGGTGAAGCGTTCGACCGGTCCGACGACGACCGCCCGGACGGGGAGGACGAGGAACGGCACGACCGGGGTGACCGTGCCGCTCACGGCGACGGTCACCGAGGTGGCGTCGCGGGTGGTCTCGACAACGGGGTCGGCCAGCGGCCCGCCGGCGAGCTGCGCGAGCAGTTCGTTCGCCTCCCGGGTCCCGTCCGCTCCGGTGCCCGCCACCGTGCGGGCCGCACCGAGCCCCTGTGCGGCGGCGGCCTGGGCGACGTGCGACGCGTGTGACCAGAGCGCGAACTGCACGATCAGCATCAACATCAGCAGGAGCAACGGCGTCGCCACGGCCAGCTCCGCAGTGGCCGAGCCCTGGTCGTCACGCAGGACCTGCCGGATTCGCTGCAGCAGTCCGCCTACCGGCTCCGCCGACGTCATCCGCCGACCAGGCTGATCCCGTTGGCCGCCTCGGTGACCTTGGCGACGATGATCGCGATGACGATCAGGGCCGCGACGACGAGTAGCCCGGTGACCACCACCGTCTCGGTCGAGTACCCGGCGTCGGGTTCTCGCCGCACCGTCGCCCAGCGCCCGCGCACGTCCACGAGCACCGCCTCCCACCAGCGAGCCGCTACTCCCTGCGCGGCCGCAAGTCGCGACTCCCGATCCGGTGGCTCGTCCATGGCCGTCCTCCTGTCGTCGTGCCGCGTCGCCGTTCAGAGCCCGTTGAGGATCTGGCCGATCGCCGGGTAGGTGATGAAGGTCAGGAAGCCGAGGAACAGCAGCATCACCGGCAGCGACATGCGCTCGGTCGCCGACTGCGCCCGGGCCTCCGCGTCGGTGATCTGGTGCGCCCGCAGTGAACCCGCCCGGGCGGCGAGGCTGGCCCGGACCCGGGCGCCCTCGGTCCCGGCGAGGCTCACCGAGCCGGCCAGCTCGGCGAGCTCGTCCACGCCGATCTCCTCGCCCAGGCGCCGCAATGCCGTCCACGCGGTCACACGGGTCAGGTGCGCGGTCGACAGCGCGCCGGCCAGCCGGTCGAAGGCCCAGCCCTGCCCAATTGTCACCGAGCCGGTGAGCGCGCTGTCGACCCCGGCGCCACCAGCCAGGGTGATCCACACGAGGTCGAGGTACGCGGACAGGGCGTGCCGGAAGTCCGCGCGCATCTCCGTGGCGCGTCCGCGGGCCCGCAGGTCCGGCCACAGGAACCCGACGGTGGCGAGCACCACTCCGCCGATCAGCGGCAGCTCGACCCCGAACGGGACACCCGCCACCGCGAGCAGCAGCTGGACGATCGTCGGGGTCACGAACCCGGCCAGCGCCAGGAGAGCCTTGCCCGCGAGGTGCTCCGCCGCGGGGGTGCCGGTGACCCGGAGATCCGCCACCGCACGCGGACCGGGCAGGCCCGCCCGACGTTGCACCGCGACCAACGGGCCCGTGAGACGGGCGAGGCGACCACTCGGCGACCCGATGTCCTCGGGCACGGCCGGGGCGTCGAGAGTGCGCGCCAGGAGCTGGCCCAACGTCGGCCGCGGCGGATGAGCCCAGACGGCGAGCGCCCACAGACCCGCGCCGAACCCGGCGCCCAGCAGGACCGCCCACAGCGTCGTCGAGCCCAGTGCCGTCGGACCCGTCGTGCTCGCCCAGCCGGTCATGATTCGGTCCCGGCGTCCGACCTACGCCGATCTGAGGCTCCGGACCGGACGGGTTCCCGCGGCGCGGGGCCGTTCGGTCCGTCGCCGTCGTCCGAGATCAGCCTGCCGGCCTCCGGGACGACAGCGATCGATCGGAGCCATCCAAACCCGGCCGCGAAGAGCAGGCCGACCCCGAGCAGGACTGTCTGGCCGGTCACCGAGTCGTAGGCGGCGAGGTAGGGCCGGTTGAGCAGCACGACGGCCACCGCGAATGCCGTCGTGGTGCCGACGACGACCCGGACCGACGTGCGGGACCGGGCCCGCCCGGCCTCCACCCGCATCCGCATCGACGCCCGCTCACGCGCGGTCGCCGCGAGCGCCCCGAGGAGGTCGGTGAGCTGGCGGGCCTGCTGCTCGGCGGCGATCACCAGTGCCGCGATGACGAGGTCGGCCGTCGGGTCGGCGAGGTCGCGGGCCAGCAGCCGCAACGCCGGCACGAGCCGCACGCCGCGGTCCAGGCGCGCCGCCAGCGCGGCGACCTCCTCACGGATCGGCGCGGGCGCGAGTGGGGCCGTCGCGAGGATTGCCTGTTCCAGCCCGGCCGCCGCCGACAGGGTGTCGCGGATCATCTCGGTCCAGGTGGCGACGGCCTCGATGCGGGCGACTCGCCGCGCGTGCCCGATGTCGGGCCCGAGTACCCGCGGCAGGAACCAGCAGCCTGCGGCGACGAGCACCGCCCCGACGACCCACCCCGTGGCCACTGCCGTGACGATCGCGGCGAGCGCCGTGCCCCCCGCCCGCGCGACCACCTCGCGGCGGTTCCACCCGCGGTCGCGCAGCCAGGTGGTGAACACGACCCCGGCGGGTGGGCCCGGCTCCCGCGGGATGAGACCGAGGACCACCAGGAATAGGCCCAGCCCGACCCCGGCGCCGAGCAGAGCGACCACCGCGGTCCGGCCCGGGTTCGCGACCACACCGGCGGTCGGGAGGTCGAGGGGCAGCAGCGCGAGCCGCGCCGGGGATGTCATGACGGCCACCCGTCCCGAACCCGGGTGAGCAGCACCGGGTCGAACCCGGCGTCGGCCAGGTCGTCGAGTGTGTCCGAGCGGATCGCCCCGGCCACCGGGCGGGCCCGCCGATCGGTATCCGGGCGGAAGATTTCGTTGGACACGACCTGCGGGCCGTCGGCGCCGACCACTTCGCGGATCGACGAGACCACCCGCGTGCCCCGGCTGCCGGGGACGCGGGCGAGGTGGACGACGAAGTGCACCGCTCCGGCGACGAGCAGGTTGGTCGCCTCCAGCGGCAACCTCTCCGGGCCCTGCGCGGCGTAGGAGGCGAGACGGGTGAACGCGATCGCCGAGCTGGAGGCGTGCAGCGTGGCCATGCTGCCGTCGTTGCCCTGGCTCATGGCGTTGCACATCGGGATGACCTCGGGTCCGCGGATCTCCCCGACGATGACCCGGTCCGGCGACATCCGCAGCGCCCACCGCACCAGGTCCGCCTGGGTCACCGCGCCCTCGCCCTCGACGTTGGCCTCTCGGGCCTGGAACGCGGTCACGTCGGCGTGCACGTCCGGGTCGGTCTCCAGGCCGAGTTCGAAGGCGTCCTCGATGGTCACGATGCGTTCCATCGGATCCATCTCCGCGGCCAGGGCGCGCAGCAGCGTGGTCTTGCCCTCGCCGGTGCCGCCGACGATCACCAGGTTCTTCCGCGCGCCCACACACGCCCGCAGGAACCGGATCAGGATGTCGTCGACGGTGCCGCGCAGACGCAGATCGTCGAGCGTGACGCGCGGGAAGCGGTGACGGCGGATCGACAGCGACGTCACCCCGCCCGCGGTCACCGCCATCACCGCGAACAGCCGCTCCCCGCCGGGAAGTTGCAGGTTGACCGACGGGCTGCCGTGGTCGAAGCGGCGTTCCTGGCTGGACGCGCGGGCCGCGAGCAGCCGCACGAGTTCGGTCAGCTCGTCGTTGGATCGCGCGATCGGGCCTACCCGCTTGCGCAGCCCGTCCGCGTACTGGACGAAGACGCGGTCGAACCGGTTCGCGTTGATCGTCTCGATCCGGGGGTCGTCGAGCAGCGGCTGCAGACCCGCCATCCCGAACAGCTCGTCGACCACCTCGGCGACCACGCGCCGCTCGCTCTCGGGCGGCACCAGGGGCCGGTTGGCGGTCAGCTCCCGCTCCGCGAACGCGTTCACCGCGCCGTCGACGATCTCCCGCGCGAGTGCCCGGTGCCCCTCCGGTGTGGTGCGGGCGCCGGTGCGCCGCCGCTGCTCCTCCACCCGGCCCGGGAGCTGGGCGGCCAGGACCGACCGGACATGGTCACGCAGCCGTCGTTCCGCCGCCTCGGCCGGCCCCCGCGGCTCCCGCGCATCATCGAGCGAGCCGTCAGCGAACGGCACCAGTCCGCCTCGTCGCGCGCCGCGATCGCGCAACGGCACCACGGCGCCCGGTTCCGCGTGCTCGCTGCGCCACGCCTGGTTCGACCGGCGGGTCCCGCCGCTGTCGGTCATGAGGCCCTCCCTGCCATATTTGGGTCGTTCGGCCCGTCGTCGCGGCGCGCGGTCGCACGCCGGCCCGCGCGCTTCGGGCGCCGGCCGGCGGGCGGAACGGGAGCGCGGGGCGCGAGCAGGTCCGCGATCTCCCGGGCGCACTGGCCCAGCAGGGACCGCCCGGGCCCGCTGTGGTGCCAGCGCAGCACGCTGCGCCGCCCGGACAGCACCGCCGCGCCCCGTGGGTCGAAGGGGACCCGGGCCAGCGGGGCGACGCCCAGCTCGCGGGCCACCGCGGCGATCGAGTGGCCGGCGCCCGCGAGGAGCAGGACCGGATTCCGCGACCACGCTCCGATCTCCGGGATCCGGCGCGCGAGGTGTGCCAGCTCGTCGGCATGCGCGCCGGTCAGCAGAACCATCACGTCCGCGGAGCGCAGCAGCGGCATCACCGGCGGCGACCCCGGGTCGACCCGGCCGCAGTCGGCCACCAGCACCGCGCCCGGGTGCGCGGCGGCGGCGAGCAGCGGGCCCAGGCCCAGGCCGCCCGTCAGGTCCGGGGCCGCGAGCACCGCGAGGGCACCACGGGCGCGCGCGGCGTCCGGCGGGGACGCGACCACCGGCAGGTTCCCGGACAGAGTCTGCGCGTGCCGCCAGAGCAGCCGAGCGTCCTCGGTGCCTCTTCCGTGTGGGGCCACCCCGCCGCGAGCGGCGGCAGCCAGGCTGAGCAGACCCGGCGACTGCGCCAGGCCGAAGCGCATCGCGATGTCACCCCCGGACGGATCGGCCTCGACGACGATCGCTCTCGCCGGCTCGGGCCAGCACGCTGCCAGCGCGAGGCACAGAGTCGTCACCCCGGGCGACCCCTTCACGCTCGCCACCGCGACCAGCACCGCGCTCACCCACTCGCGGCGATCATCACGACGGCCAGCTGGCCCGGCGGCATTGCGGCGACCTCGCGGGCGGGCCCCTCGGGTAGCTGCACCGACACGACGGTGAGCTGCCCGGTGGCCGACGGCTCGACGCTCGCGACCACCCCCGGCCACGAACGCGGCGCGGCACGCTCGGATTCAGTTCCACCGTTCGCCGGGGCCGGGGCGGCGACCACCGAGACCGGGTCACCGGGCGCGACCTCCAGTGGCAGCCGGCCGGGATCGAGCGCGACCGCCACGATTGCCTGGCCGGGCGGCAGCACACCGGCTCCGCCGAACGACTCGGGCGTCAGCAACGCTCCCGCGGGGAGCGACACCGCGACCGGTCGCCCGATCAGCGCCGGTGCGGAGTCCGCGTCGACCGCGCGAACGTCGGAGTCCACGGGCAGGGAGACCTGCCGGACGTCCGCAGCTGTCAGGACCTGCCCGACGGTGACCGCTCGTGCGGTGACGAGCACCGGCCGGCTGCCGCCGAACTGCAGTGTCAGGGCGAGCGCGCCGACCGCACAGGCCAGCACGAGCAGGATCCCGAGCAGCAGGTGCGGCACGCTGCGCCGACCGGCCGGCGCGGCCGGAGGGGATGTCGACGTCCAGGGGTCGGGCTCCGGGTAGTCGCCGGCGTGCGGCGCGTCCTCGCGGGGTTCGCGAGGAGGAAGGGTCGTGCGCATGTCCGGACCTCCTGACCGGTCGTGACGAGGGCGCGCCGGATCGCCGCACCACCCGTCAGTCCGGTGCGTCGTGTCGCCGCGATATGGCTACTGCTGTCGCTTGCCGTACTGCCGACCACATACCGTGCTGCCGGAGGTCAGCCGCCTCCGGTGACCAGGGCCTGGGACTCCGCGACTCGGAACGCGGCCCCACCGCTGGTCGTGAGGCCAGGGAACGTGCCGCCGTCCCCTGCGCCGGACCACGTGACCGTCCAGCTCACGGAGACCGACACCGTGAACACCTCGCCGGGCCGCCCCGCCGACGAGCGCCGGTAGGTGTGCCCGCAGTCAGGCGACGGTGCCGCCGGGTCGGCCCCCGCGGTGTAGGGGGTACCCGGGCCACGGCAGACGAGTTCACTGCCGTCCCCCATGACCCAGGTCGCCGACTCCGGGATCGCCCGCGCCGTCACGGACACCCCCGGGACCGACGCCGTCGCCTCGACCGGCGCCCAGTCGCCGTCGAGCCACAGCCACGTCGGCAGGTTCACCAGCTGGTCGCCCACCGGACTCGCCGCGACGGCGGGATCGGGCAACCGCAGACGCTCCCGGGCCTGCGCGGCCAGCTCGGCAGGTGACGGCCCCGCCGCATCCGTCGCCTGCTCACCGTCCGGGATCCACACCGGCGGCCGGTAAAGCGAGTCCCGGAACCCGTCCCCCGAACACCGCCACAGATACCAGGCGCCGTCCTCACCGGGGTCGGGCTGCTGCTCGCGCACCACTGCGACGACCGGGACGACGACCACTGCGGCCGGGCGTGGCTCCGATGTGCCGAACGACGCGGGCACCAGCCCGCCACCGGGCGGCTGGTAGTCGCTGATCACGTAGGAGCAACGCACCCCGTCGACGGGCTCCACGGCCTCGTCTGAACTCCCGCCCTCGCGCGGACCGGAGGCGCCGGGACCCGCCCGATCGCGCTCCGGCGTGGAACCCCCGCCAGAGCCCGCACCGAGATCGCACGCCGGTGACGGCGTCTCCGAGCATGACACCGAACCCCAGCCGTCGCCCGGCGGCGGCGGTTGCTGCGCGGGTTGAGCGAGCGCGCCGACCACCGCGACCAGTGCGGCGATCGCCGTCGGGGCCGTCAGCATGAGCCAAGTTCCTGGACGCCGTAGTCGGAGACCTTCCACGAACCGTCCGACTGCCGCTCCACCACGGCATTGATCAGCCTTCGCCCACCGGGACCGTCCGTGGCGAGCGAGTCGTCCTCCTCCCGGTACTTCAGCCAGTTCGTCGAGTCGCCGCAGTCGGTCACGACTACCCGGGCCGGCGCACCAGCTGGTTCGACCGACAACACCTCCGGGGACAGGACCGGTGCTCCGCGAGTCACCAGACCGTTCGCGCTGTCCGCGTAGAGACCGCGCGAGAGGTTCGTCAGCGCGACGCCAGTGGCGTGCCGCCCCAGGTCCGGGGACTGCCAATCCGAAGTGGTTCCGGCGGCGACGAAGTCCGCCCACATCCCGCGGTACGCCGCGAGTGCCTCCTGTCCCGCGAGTTCCTCGGCCGACGGCGCGGGAGACGCCTGTTGAGAAGGCGCGACCGACGCCGAAGGCGGAGCGGTGTCGTCCGGCGGCGTGCTCGCCGAGCACCCGGCGACCAGCACGAGGACCACGACCAGGCCGGGCCTGGATCTGCCGACCATCGCCATCGAACACCTCCTCGCAGGCGACCTCGGACACCGATCATCGGGCGATACTGATCACATGTACACCCACGCCCTGCACGGACAACGAAGTGCGTGAGCACGGACTTCACGATGCGGAAGGCGATCGCGACGATGTTCACCCGTTCGGACCATGAGCGAGGTGGGCAGCTGCTCGCTCGTCTGCGTCGAGGAGGCGGTGCCCCTCGCATCACGGGGCACTGCGGGCTTGGCCCTTGCCGGCGCGCTGCTCGGCGGCACGCTCATCGCGGTGACGCTCCCACGCCTGCTCGTGCACCGCGATTCGCTTCCCCGCCGTCGGTTGGTGATCGGTTGTTGCGCGGCGGCGGCGACCGGACTCTCGGTGGGGCTCCTCGCCATGCGCTTCGACGGGATCGAACTCGTGGCGTTCGGCTTCCTCGCCTGCGTCGGCGTCGTCCTGGCCGCGATCGACCTCGTCGAGCACCGGCTGCCCGGGTCCCTCGTCGTTCCGAGCTACGGCGTGCTGGGCGGCCTGCTCGCTCTTGAGGCGGTCAACACCGAACGCTGGGGGAACCTCGTCACCGCGCTCGCCGCCGCAATTTTGGTGGCGCTGGCCTACCTCCTCGTCGCTCTCGCGTCGAGCGGCGGTCTCGGCTCGGGGGACGTCAAGTTCGGCGGACTGCTCAGCATGGCGATGGGTTGGCAGGGATGGTCCGCGGTCGTGACCGGCACCGCGGTCGCGTGGCTGGGAGCTGCCGTCGTCCTGCTGGCCCTCCGCTGCGTCGGACGACGTCCCGGCGCGATGCCCATGGGGCCGCTCCTGCTCGTCGGCGCCTTGGTCGCTCTGGTGTGCGGCTGAGCCGGGAGCAAATCGGCGCATCGCTGTTGCCCTCTGTTGACTCCGACATGGATCTGTCGCATGACAGCGATCCTTGGCTCACCGGACCGGTGGGCGTCGGGACCCGGCGGCCACGACCCCCGCACACACGACCGAGTTCGCCCTCGTCCACGGCGTCGCGGTGCTCGTCGACGGTCGGTGGGCCTCGATCGCGTCGCGCTGGCGGTGAAAGATCGGCCGGGCACGCAGGTCGGACTTGGCCATGCGAAAGCTCTTCTCGACCTGCCACAGGTCGTGGTAGGCGTCGATCACCGCCTGCCCGCTCATCGTCGAGGTGGGCAGGTTGGTGACGTAGACCAGCTGCCTTACGGCGTTGCCGGATCTCCTCGGCCAAGTGCGCGGCCGCCAGCTCGGTGTCCCCCGCTGCCGGCCGCGTCCCTGACCGCTCCGATCGTCGCGGGAGACGCCGAGTCATCGCTGGACGCTGCGGTCCCCGTCAAGTCAGCAGTCGTCCACGCCGCTTCGCGGCTCGACACCCGCCGAGTGAGCGCCGCCGCTTCCGGAGCGACGGAGGACACGTCGCCAGTGACGGCGGACGGGTCTCGCTCACCGCTGGCTCCCGGGGGTCGATCGTCCAGTGGGGGGTGCAACAACAGGGCCGCGGGTTGTTGCCCCGTGTCGAGATCGTAGCTCGACTGATCACATGTAGTTCGCGGTTCTCCACGATCCGCGACCACATTGCCAGGTACAGACTGGAGGGCCACGACGTGACGCTCCACACCGGGGTCGGCCGGGTCCGACCACTCGCCTACCACGACCGGGCCGCAGTCGATCCGGCGCTGCTAGACGTGGTGGAGTACCGCAAGTCCGGGCTGAGCCTGAACTGGATCATCGGCTGCCCGCTGGACTGCGGCTACTGCGTGCGGCACCTGTTCGGCAACTTCGCCATGAAGGTCCCCCGCGCGCTCACCACGGACCGGGCGGCGTTCGAGTTGCTGGTCGCCCACCGGTTCTTCCAGCCGCACGTCACCCCGATCCAACTGCTCAACCGGGCCACCGACCCGATGCTGCCCGCGGTGAAGCCGCACCTGTTCACGATGCTGCGGATGCTCGACGACGCCGGCCTGACCAACCACGTCCTGATCATCACCCGCTGGCGGGTCGACGCGGCCGACTGCGCCGCGCTGAACGCGTTGCAGAACCTGCGGGTGACGTTACTGGTCACCTACTCCGGCATCGACGACGACCGGATCGAACCGGTCGACTCTCAGATCGCCGGCGCCTCGCTGCGCACCGCCCATGCTCACGCCGGCCGGTTGCGGGTGGTGCTGTACTGGCGCCCGCTCGTGCCCGGCCTCAACGACACCGACGCCCACCTCGCCGCCGCGATGGAGCTGTCGCGGCACGCGCAGGCGACGGTGTTCACCGGCTTGTTCTTCCGTGACGAGATCCGGGCCTACTACCGCGATCACGGCCTGCCCGAACCCTATGAGCACACCGCGCGTCGCAAGGTGTTCCCCGAACACCTCGAGCAACGCGTTCTGGCCGCCGCCGCGGCCCGCATGCCGGGTGGGTCGCCGGTGTTCCGCAAGACCAGCTGCGCGGTCAGCTACGCCCACGGTCTACCGGACTACAACGGTCACGTCGGGATCCGCGAGCTGTGCGATATCTGCCCCACCGCCCAGCTCGCCCGCTGCACCGACGCCGCGACCGTCCCGGCTGCCGCGGATGTGGCGGTGATGGCCGCCGGGCTCGGGGGTGCGCTGGTCGAGGTGGCCGACCGGGCGGTGATCGTGTCCGGGCTCGACGAGCAGCGCCGCTACCTGATGCAACACACCCTGCGCCACCAGGTCCACGACATCGCCAAGCCTCACCACCCTCGCCGGCACGGCCGCGCCGACCTTGGCTGGCCCACCGCCACGCCCATCCCGGCGGCCGAGACCGCCACCGTTCAGGAGGTGAACACGCGATGAGCGAGGTCCCCGGCCTGGCCTTTCCCTGGCGAGCCGACATCACCGGCCGCGACGTCGTGGTCGTCGACGTGGAAGGCAACGGTCAACAACCCCCGGAGATCGTCGAGATCGCCATCCTCTCCCTGGGCAGTAACCGTGACGTGTCCACCTCAGACCTGCGGACCTGGCTGGTCCGGCCCACCCGCCCGATCACCGGACTGGTCACTGGGAGGGTCCACGGCATCACCAACGCCGACGTCGCCATCGCACCCCGCTGGACCGACATCGCCACCGAGGTCGCGGCCGTGCTCGGTGACCGGGTCGTCATCGCCCACAACGCCACCGTCGAACGCCGCGTCCTGGCCGACCACCTGCCCTCCTGGCGCCCGCCGCTGATGCTCGACACCCTGCGCCTGGCCAAGACGGTCTGGCCCGCACTCCCGGGTGGCTACGGCCTGGACAACCTCATCCGTCACGCCGCCCTCACCCCACCCAACATCACCGGCGCCCTCGGCGCCGCATCGACCCAGGGCCGACGTCACCGTGCCGGATACGACACCTGGATGACGGCCGCCCTGCTCATCACCCTGGTCCGCGGCGGCGGCCTCACCTGGGATCAACTCCTCACCGCCGCCTGCCTCCCCGACCCGGCACCCCCGCAACCACCGGGCACCTCCGGGTCGGCGGGCGCTGCAGGGCAGTCAGGAAACGGGGAGACGGAGGGGCTGTGGTGAGCGGCGTGGAACGGCCGCTGACCATTGCGGTCACCGGCGCGCACTCGACCGGGAAGTCCACTTTCCTCGCCCGACTCGCCCACCGACTCCGCCAGCACGACCTCGAAGTCGCCACCGTCGCCGACCTCGGCGAACAGGCCCAACAGATCGGGCTCCCGATCCTGCACTCCCACACCTACACCTCCACTTTGTGGATCATGACGCGGGGAATCAGCAATGAGCTCGCCACCTGGCCTCACGCCGACGTCCTGCTCGTCGACCGCCCCGTTCCCGACGCACTGGGCTACTACCTTGCCGCCCTGATCTACCGCGGCGAGACCCCCGACCCGACCCTGCTCGGTCATCTGCGCACCCTCGCTGCACAGCACTCCATGCACTACGACCTGATCTTCCGCACCGAGCTCGACCACACCGTCCCGCTCGGCACCAACAAGGCCCGCGACGACAACATCCGCTACCGACGCCTCGCCGACCACCACATCGCGACCGTGCTGCACGACCTGGGAATCGGCTACGAACTCCTCGCGATCGACGGTCACGACACCGCCATCACCCGCGCCACCGCATTCACGCTCACCCAGCACACCGGCGATGACCTCGCCACCATCTGACACCAAATTCCTAGCCACTCGGTGGCCCGAATCCCGGAGCCATTCATCGAGCAATTCATTATTTCGGAGCCGAACCGCAGTGGGGGGCAACCCCGGAAAACGCACAGTTGCCCCGTTGCCACTCGTACCTATCCGCCGTTCTGATGGATCACATGAACCCGGCAACAATGCCCCACGAACAGCCTTCCCCCACGCATTCATTCCTCGGATGGTTCCCAGCTGCGGGAGGAACACGATGAACACCTCCTGCCCCGCCGGCACCGATAGCGCGCCCCGCTACCCCGGCAGCGTCCGCGCCAGGTTCTCCGCCGCGCGACTCCATCTACCCCCCGGCACCACCGCCGCCGTCCGCACCAGCGCCAACGGCAACGCCGCCACCTACCTGCGCTCCCCCGACGGCGGCTGGGCCGAGATCAACCACGACACCGAGCGCCACGGCCAACACGATGCCCGCGTCGCCGGCCCCACCAACCTCCTCGCCCCCCTGCGCACCGCCCACGACACCCACCACGACCTCGACCGACCCGACTTGACCGACTTCGGCGTCACCGCCACGGCACGCGGCCCCGCCGAAACGACGGCGACGGTCGTTTGGCACCGCAATCCCGACACCGGCTACCGCCGGGAGGTCCATCCCGCCCCGGTCCGGCTCGGAGCACTGACGTGATCCGGCTCCTGCGCCGCCGCACCCCACTCCCAGCAGCGACAACGACCCAGGAGGCGCCAATCCCGCTGACCAGCGCCACGGACAGCCGCACCCATCTCATCAGCACCGCCGACCTCGATCGGACCATCGCCGAGCACGGCAGCCGCTACCCCACCTTCTGCGGCCGTGCCATCCTCGCCGCCGCCCTCGCCGCACCCCCCGGGCCTCGTTGCCGCGACTGCTATGCACGTAGGGGCGGACCCGCAGCCGCCCAGCCCGGCGATAGCGACCCCAGCGCGGCCAGGTCAGCCATGTGCCGCGGCCAGCCCGCCATGAGTTAGCGCTGCAAACCCCGGTCGCGCAGAAGCCCTGACGCGCCCGATGACGGGTACCACGGGAGCGCATCGGACCATCCTCGCGCGGCCGCCGTGCTATGGATCAAGTGGCCGCCTCGCGGATCTTCATCCATGTCTTGCCTAGCAGGTTTTGTCCGGAGCCGTCGGCGCCAGCACCCCAGAAGTAGTCGGTCGGCGAGTCCTCGACTATTTCTTCGCCGCTGCTCTTGATTAGGGCTTCTCGTGCTTCGGCGTGTTGCGCCAACTTGACCCGCAGGATCTCCTCTACTACGGCCAGCTTCTTGCTGTCCCAGTCGGGATCCCTGGCACCCCTGTACTTTTCGTTGGCCAAACTCTTGGCCAGCAAGGGGCTGCGGGCATTGCGGATCTCCTCTTTGCCTTGCGGGTCGGCGCACTTCGTGGCCTGGTAGGCATGCTCGGCAGTTGGGTAGAGCTTTCCACGGAACTCAACGGCATGCGCGGAGAAGTTGTTGAACACGTAGAAGGTCGGCGTGTAGAAGTTGATGGCCATTGTTTATGGCCTCTCATCTGTTAGGTCACCCAGTAGAGCGGCTACCGCGTGGAGCTGCCGGTATGGTGCCAAGTCCCTGCCGACGCTCTTGAGCTCGTCGATGATGCGCATAGAGCCGCCGCTTCGGGCGACCGGCAATGCCGTACGAGCAGCGCTGGCGGCTTGTTCGAGCTGCCCGTCCGCGATGTAGGCCATTGCGAGCCGACTCAATGCAGCAGCGCGGCTTCGCTGATAGACCACTGGCAGCCTGCCAAGAGATACCTCGTACAGCGCGATCGCCTTCTTCGGCTTACCGGTCGTTAGCCAGCAGTTCGCACGCTGGATCTCGATGTAGCTCGGTGTGCAGTACGACCCGTGCCCCTCGTGCGCATCACCCTTGGTATCACTCGCAGCCCACGTGTGGGCCTCGTCAAGGAGCGTTTGCGCGGTGTGCTCATCCCCGTCGAGCGCGTGACCATAGGCTTCCTGGACGCGGATCGCCGCTCGGGTCGGTGTCGCCAGTCTCTCCTCATGCCGACGCGCAGCCTGGGCAAACCCGATCGCTCGAGCAACGTCGAGCGCGGCGGCGGCCTGCTGCGAGCGCCGAAACATCGTCCAGGCAACCATGCGGCCGTCGTCGCCTTCGTGTGCGAACTCCATCGCCCGACTGGTCCAGTCGCGGGCCTTCGCGACGTAGCCCGCGTCCTCGTACAACCAGGCCGCGGACTCCGCATATTGCGCGCCAAGCCGGACGACCGCAAGTCGCTGCTGGCCGCGCAAACTGGAGCACAGCTCCTCGATCGCCGCGATCTGGTTCAGGACGCCCGCGATCGCAAAACGTGGGCCGAGTAGATTGTCAGTCCGTACCAGCGCATGCCACTGATCCCGGAGATGCGCCATGATCTCGTCCAAATGAGCGGGCGAACTCGCGACGAGACGTCGGTGCCGCCCGGCCGACCACTCCTGGGTCATGACGGCATCCACGAGTTGCTCATCGGTGGGCATCTGCTCCACCAACTCTTCGCGGCCCCCGGTGGTTGGATGGCGCGGCAGCCGCGGTGCTGCAGGCATCGGTGGCGTCGCCACCTCCGTGGCCGCATCGCGGCCGCGCCGCACCTGCCGGGCGCGTTCGGCCAGCTCGCGGAGGGCCGACAGGGCACCCCCGGCGGCCAGGGCACGGTCCAGGGCACGCACCAGATCAACCGACGGTAGACCTTTACGGGGACGCTCGGCCAATGACACGTACTGCCGCGTGTAGCCCGTCTTGACAGCCAGCTGGGCGTGGCTCAGACCAGCAGCTTTCCGGCGGCGTCGGATCTCCTCGGCCAGCCGAGCAGCCGCCGGCTCGACGTCCTCGCTGCCACCCGCGTGCGGGATCAGCCCGCTGGTCGTCTCGGTGGTGTCGGTACCGACAGCTCCTCCGGGTGAGGGGCTCGTGCCTGCACGCCCAGCCTCGGCGGGATCGTCGTCCACGTCGTCGATCAACCGATGCGCCCCCGGTCCCGATCATCGCTCATGGGGGCAACAACGTCCGCAATGGTGTTGCCCCGTCCCGAATTGTAGCCCGGCCTGGTGACATCAGGTCAGCGATCACACACAACGGGCCAACAGGCGGCATGAACCCACCAGCTACCGGCCGGGGCGGCACGGCGACCGCGCCACCGCTCCGGCCGGCCATCACCACCCCGACCGACACCAAACGGGAGAGACAGCGTCATGACCACGATCGGCGGGGCGCCGCTCCGGCACGGACCATGAGCGAGCCGACGGCGAGCGAACGCTACGAGATCCAAGCACGCCGGCTGACGCGCCGCGACGGCGCCGTCGTGCACGACGAATCTCGGCTGGCGCGCGCGGACAGTCTCGATGACGCGAAATGCGCGGCGAACGCCTGGGCCGCTGACGGGTTCACCGTGTGGATCTACCTCGTCGGGGCCGGAAACGGTGTCCGCCCGACCTACCAAGCGGTGCGAACCTTCCCACCCGTGCCGGCCCCGCCACGCAACACACGGCGTCACGCCCCCGGAGCGCCATGACGGCTCGACGACCAGCGGAGCGGCGCAGATGCCACCGACCGCGCAGGACCTCCATCAGCTCGATCCGCCCCACCTCCCGCACATCGAAGGGAAGCCCGTGTCGGACGACATTTCTACCCATGAATCTTCGCTAGTGCGTTGACCACATACGTTCGCCGGGTTCGATCATGCGGCGGCTCGGGGGCGGCCCCAGCGTTGCTGGCGTTCGCTGCGGACGCGGGCGCGTTCTCGGCGTTGCGCGGCCAGGACGTTCGGGTGGCGGGCGTTGGCGTTGCGCCAGCGCAGGTAGGCCTGCAGCCGTCTGGCCAGGACGGGGTGGTTGGGGTGGTTCGAGGCGCCCATGACGAAGGTGCGCAACGGCCCGAACTGGGCCTCGATCGGGTTTGCCCAGGAGGCGTAGGTCGGGGTGAAACACAGCTCGACCTTGTTGCGGGTGGCCCATGCCCGGACCGCGGGGGTCTTGTTCGCCGACAGGTTGTCCATGATCACGTAGATGGGAGCGCCGTCCGGGCGGGCGGCCCGGATGGACTTGAGCGCGGCCAGGGTGTGGTCACCGCCTTTGCGGCGGCGGACAACGCCCCACAGTTGGTCATCGCCCAGGCTGTAGCAGCCGTGGAAGTAGCGGATCCCGTGCGTGCGGGTGTAGGTCGCGGGCAGCCGGGTCGGCTTCTTCTCCGGTGCCCAGGTGCAGCCGTGACACGGACGGATCGACAGCGGCCCGAACTGGTCGAACGCGAAGCACCGGTCGAGATACCGGCTGGTCACCTCCTCGATCCGATCCAGCTTGACGTCCTTGTCCGGATCCTTGGACTCCTTCCAGGTGCGGGTTCGCTGGAACGACACCCCAGCCTCACGCAGGACCAGCCGCAGCCGTTCACGGCTGATCACGACCCGTCGTTCGCGGCAGCGGCTCAGGTGCGCAGCGAGCTTGCGGATGCTCCAGCGCGTGAAGGGGCACCCGAGCTTGTCTGGTCGGGTGGTGGCCGTCGTGACGAGGAACGCGATGTCCTCGTCACTGATCAGGCGGGGACGGCCTCCCGCCCACTGAGGGTCCAACGCGGCAAGCCCCCGCCCGTTGACGCGTGGATCACATCGCGCACGGTGTCCTCGTCGGCCGCGATCAGGCGAGCGATCGCCGGCACCGGCGTCCCAGAGGACGAGGCCATGATGATCGTCGCGCGGCGGACTCGGATCGGGTTTCCTCGCCCGCGTCGCACGATCTGTGTCAGTCGGGGGCCTTCCTCGTCGGTCAACCGTCGCGCTCTGACCGGTTCTGTCATCTCCTACCGCTCCCGCCGCCGCCGACTCGATGTCGGCGCCGAGAGTGGAAGCAGCCGCCCCGCCGGTCGGGGATGCTGCCCGGCGTGTCGCCAACCCGGTGAACGTTCGTGGTCAACGCACTAGATCATCGACCGCGTCGTCGCCGAGGGGTCTCCGGCAAGTAACAACGTGATCGCTCGGAGCGACTAGTCGTGAACCAAGCCGCCGGCGCGGCCGACGTTCATGGCCTGGACCAGGCGACAAAAGCAATGCACCCAGCCAGTTCCCCACTCCGACGAGGATCGCGGTGCCCATCACCGGGCCATACCAGCGCCGCGACCATCGCGAGCCCGCAAGCGAGGGAGGCGAGGACCGTGTCGGCGCTGACGTAACGCTCAATCAAGGCGTCCCCCGGGCTCGACCTAGTCCACAGCGCGGCCCTCTTGCGTTGAGAGGGCAAGCGAGGTTCAGCGATGCGATACGAGCGCTGAGTCCCGGCGGTGCATGCCCGATAGCTCCTTGAAGCTCGATTTATCCAACTATCAGACCTCTGCCAGGACGGAGCACCATGAGCGAGCAGCTCACCCTGAATGACCTTCTTGAGTCCGTTGGGCGAGCGAACGCCAGCTGCCTCACTTCGGTCACCGAGCTCCAACCGGCCGCCGGCCCTCACGCCTCGGTCGCCCCGGCGAAGTTCGCCGCTGACGGGTCCAAGGTGGGCGCCTACGCTTACGAGACGCGCTACGAGGACGACAAGCCGCACGACGTCGTACTGATCGATTCCAAGCAGTCACAGAACAACCGTGTCGAGGATGGGTTGCGGGCTGCGATCATCGACGGGCACGAGGTGCTGCAGCGTCTCCCCCGCATCCTCGTCACCTACCCGAACGGCGACCAGGCGGTCGAGTACTCCGACCTGGACCTGCCACACCGCGTCTTCGACGGTCACATCCGCGCCGGGACGATCGACGGCACGCCGACCACCCAGACCGAGGCCTATCGGCGGGTGCGGGACGCGCACCCGAGCAACGCGCTGGCGCTGCTGGAGACCAGCCCGGTGAGCCTCGTGTTGGGATCCTGGGACTCCAGTCGGGCGGCGCGCCAGGGGCGGTGGCGCAGCATCCTGGTCGGCGAGATCATCGGGTACTGCGAGCGTCCGGGTGCGCCCGTGCTCAAGGGGGGCGCGCGGGTCGACCCGCACGGGATGCGCATCGAGCTGAACGGGGCCGCGCTGAAGGCGCTCGCGGAGCGTCAGCGCGATGAGCTGACCGCGAAGACCTTCGACAAGGCGGTAAAGGAAGGCAACAGCGCCAAGGCGGACAAGCGCATCACCTCGTCCATGGTCGGGCTCGGTGGGATCCCGCCGACGCTGGAGGCGCTGGCCGGGGTGGCCTGCCGGCGAATCGTCCGGTCGCACGTGCTCAGCTTCGCCGCGCTGCGCCAGATCCGGTTCGGCAAGGGCACTGATGGCGATGCTGCCTGCCGAGCGCTGTTGGCCGCGCTCGCGCTGGCCGGGTTGGCCCGCTCCGACGCCGAGCTGGTGCTGCGGGCGAATTGCGACCTGGTCGAGGCCGGCCCGACGGTGCTGACCTTGCACGAGCGCGCCGGCCGATCCCGAACGTTCGAGCCCCTGTCTGCGGACGAGGCCGACGCGCTACTCGCCGCGGCCCTCGACCATGCCGAGCAGCAGGCGGGGATCGCCTGGAACGGGGTGGCGCTGCGGGTGACCGGCGACCCGGCGATCGGCACCGGCGCGGTCGACGACGAGTCCGCGGCGAGCTGACGTGCCGTTCTCACTGGTGGCGACGATGCTGCTGAACACCTACAAGGGCCACCGGCCCGACGGCACCGCAGAGCCGTTCCCCTCGGTGGCTCGGCTGCACGCGGCGCTGCTGGCCGCGGCAGGCTTCGGTACTCGCGCGGTGGAGCGTGGCGGCGACGTCGGGCCGTGCGCCGAGGACGTGGCCGCGCTGCGCTGGCTGGAGGACAACCCACCGTCGCAGGTGTCCATCCCCGCGCTCTCGGCCAGTCGAGGAACGGCGATCGCGTACCGCGCCGACGGCACGATCGTCACCCGCATCATGACCCTCACCGTCGACGACATCGTCATCGACGACGACGGCTCGATGGTCCTCCAGCTCGGCAACCCTCCCGCGCCGGTCCCCGAGCCGTTCGCCACGCTCGTGATGCAGCTGCTCGCCCAGCGCCCCACCGACGCCACCAGCCGCTGGCTGTTCGCCGGCCGCCGCCCGGACAACCGCTCAACTACGTCAGCCTCAGCCAGGGCCTGCGCGATATCGGACTGCCGCTACGGCTCGCACGCGTCGCCGCCCTACGGCAGCTCGCACTGCAGGCGCCCGCCCCGGTAATCGCCGAGGCGCTCGGGTTCCACCACACCACCACCCAGCGCCAGACCATCCACGCCGGCGGGATCTGGAACCGCTACGCCGCGCCCGACGGACCAACTCAGCGAGCCGAGCCCCGAACACGCGGCAGATGAATACGCGTGCCTGCCAGTATCGATACTCGCTCCTCGGAGTAGATCGCACTGATCCAGAGCGAGGCGCTCATCGAGTGTCGGCTGAAGCGAGGCCGACGTCGGCCTTGTCGTCATGAACGCTCCGTCGACGACCGAGATAAGATTGTATCCACCCCAATGCCGCTTAGTTAGCATGCGGGCAAACCGGCTCTTCGATCTTAAGCGGGCACCGTCGGTTTCCTCGCTGACAATCGGCGGGTGTGCCGGGTGCAGTGCAACCGTACCCGGCGTCGGTAGTTCTCCCGGTTCCGGAACCCGCATGCGGCGCGTTTCACCTGCTTGATCAACCGGTTGGTGCCCTCGGTGCGGGCGTTCGTGAGACCGGTCGTGAGGAACACCTCGATGGCCGGCCACCAGGTCTCGATCGTCTCGGCGAGCGTGGCCAGCTCGGGGATCTGCGCGTCGGCGCACCAGCGGTAGAACCGCCAGAGGCGGTCGCGGATGTCGTGGCGGTGCCCGCCGCGAGCGGCGACCGCGCACAGCGCGCGTAGTTCCTCCTTCGCGATCCACGCCGTGAGGATCTGCCCGGACAGGTCGTGATCGACGCAGCCGTTCCACATCCGCGCCAACGCCGCTTGCGAGAGCCGTTCGCGCCCGCGCAGCAGCAGGCGGCGGTTGGCCCATGCCGGATCGAGTTTGCGGCCGCGGCGCCCGAGCAGGTCGCGGGTGACGCGCTGGCGTACTGCGGTGACGGTCTTGTTCGCGAGCATGATCAGGTGGAAGTGGTCCACCGCGATCTGCGCGTCGGGCAGAGCGGCGCGCACGGCGGCGGCGTAGCCGGCGTGCGGGTCGATCACCACCACCTCGATAGCGGCCCGGAACTGCGGTGTGCGGGCGGCGAGCCAGGCCTGGACCGCGGCGCTGGTCCGGCCGTCGACCTGCCCCAACAGGGACTGGGCGCCGGTGATGTCGACGAACCCGGTCTCCCACGGATCGGTGCGCCGCCACCGAACCCGCCCGTCGTCGTGGACGCCGTCGGGCAGCCAGCGGGGGCGTCCGAACCGGGTCTCGTCCATCCCCAACACCGGTGTGGGCTCCGGCTCGACGAGCTCCGCCGCACCCAGGGCGATCACCGCGCGTTGCACCGTCGGCCACGACACCCGATGCGCCGCGGCGACCTCGGACTGATCCCGGCCGTCCTCGACCGCCACCGCCAGCGCCGCGCGCAGCCGAGTCGTCGTGCGCATCCCGGCCGGCACCGCGGCGACCTGCTCGGTGAACGACCCCCTCGGACACCCGACGGTGCGGCAGCGCCAGCGCCGCTTGCGCCACTGCGCCACCGCGAACTCGCCCCCGCACGGCAGGTCCCGCGGCCGGGTCAGGACCCAGTCCTTGCCCGACGTCGACACCGTCGCGCACGACGGGCACCGAGCCGCGTCCGGATCATCGGTCACCAACTGCACGACCTTGACCCCAAGCACGGTGCGCACGACACGCTCCACCGCCAGACCCTCGAGTCCCAACAAGCACGACGCATCATCGCTACGGTCAACCACGGCCCGCGGCTCTCCTCTCGCTGCTCCAGAACACAGCGAGGATCAAGGAGCCGCGGGCCGCCCACGTTCAGGCGCGCCGCACGGGTCCAACCTCAGGTTGCCCGGTCAACATCGAAGAGCCGGCAAACCCCCTATATTAGAGCCTTTCCGGCGGTCAATCCGGGCGACTCGCTGAGGCGGCGTACAATTCTGGGGCACTTCAGGTGGGTGTCGAGGCCGGGCTACTTTGACGTCGTGGCTGTGGCAGATTCGAGGCGTGAGCGCCGGTTCTCTGATGGCATCAGCATCGGCGTCCTGACTCGGCTCTTTCACCGCGATCTTGTTGATGAGGTACTGCGGGACACGAGATCTGTCGAGCAACGGTCTCGACTGCTCCCGGCGCGAGTGGTCGTGTACTACGTCCTGGCGCTATGCCTGTTCTGCGAGGACTCCTATGAAGAGGTCATGCGGAAGTTGGTTAATGGGCTGCGGTTCATCGGCACCTGGGCCGACGACTGGCGGGTGCCCACGACCGGCGCGATCTCCCAGGCTCGGCAGCGCCTCGGTGAGGCTCCGCTGGCTGCGCTGTTCGACAGGGTCGCTGTGCCGATCGCTCGGCCCGGAACCCGCGGTGGCTGGTTTCACGGGTGGCGGGTCATGGCCATCGACGGCCTCGTGCTCGACGTCGCGGACACTCCGGCCAACCTCGCGGAGTTCGGCAAGAGCGGGGGCGGGAAGTCCACCAGTCCGTTCCCGCAAGTCCGCCTCGTCGGACTGGCCGAATGTGGAACACATGCGATCGTGGCTGCGGCATTCGACTCCTGGAAGGTCTACGAACGAGAACTGCTAGCACGCATCCTGAGCTTCTTCGAAGAGGGCATGCTCGTGCTTGCTGATCGCGGGTTCTTCAGCTACGAACTGTGGAAGGAGGCGACGGTGACCGGTGCCGAGCTGGTGTGGCGGATCAACGACAACGTCGAGGTGCCCCACCTAGAGCGATGGCCCGACGGGTCCTACCGATCCGAACTTCTGCCCAAGCAACTCAAGACCGATGTCCGCCGCGGGATGAATCGCAGAGTGCGTGACGAGGACCGGATCTCGATCCGAGTCGTCGAGTACATGGTGACCAACCGCGACGAATCGACCGAGACAATCCGACTGATCACCTCGGTCCTCGACCCGGCCGAAGCATCCGCTGCCGAGCTAGCCGCCCTCTACCACGAACGCTGGGAGTTTGAGCTCACCCTCGACGAGATCGAGGCCCACCAGATGGCCCACTCCAAGCTCCTGCGGTCACGAAAACCCGAACTGGTCCGCCAAGAGCTTTGGGCGCTGCTGCTCGTTCACTACGCAGTCCGCAGTTTCATGCGAGAAGCCGCCGACGATCTCGATCTCGACGTCGATCGCCGGCCAGCCGCGGCGGCAGCTCGAACAGACAGCGGCCACCCACTGTCACTAGCACACGATGTGTCAGCAGCGAGAGTGCCGCAAGCACCGGCACCATGACCACAGGAAGCGCGTACGCAGCGCCCGAAGCGAGATCCAGCTGTCCGATCCCGGTCATCATCGCCGCAAGCCACAGCATGTGGATCAGGTAGATCGGCAGCGTCTGTCGTCCCAACGCAACCAACAGCGTCCCGATGCGGTACCGGCAGATCCACGCCGCGAACAGTACCCCGAATCCGACCGCCAGACATTGCAGGATCAGCGCCACCGGCGGAATCGAACGCAAGTTCAACATCACCGCCGCACCGGCGGCACCGACACAGACCGCCGTCGCCATGATGACCCGCAGCAGGCTGGTGGCGTCGGCGAGCCGCTCGATCAGGCGCCGAGCGTGGCACCCGAGAAGGAAGAAGAACAGGAACCGCGCCATATAGGCCCATCGGGTGTCACCGAACTCGAGCATCCCGGCGCCGACCAGTGCCGACAGTACGGCGGCGGCCCCCAGTTGCAGGGCAACCGGGACGGGGCGGAGAAGCTTCGCGACCACGGCGAACACGGCGAGCGCGTAGAGGAACCACGTGCTCGGCCCAGGAAGCAGCAACGCCCACGCCAGCGAGACCGGGTTCGCGGAATCGTCCGGGTCCACCGCCGGTGGCACGAGCGCGGCGAAGAACGTGAATCGGATGATCGTCCAGATCGCGTAGAGATAGAGGAAGAGCGCCACGCGCTTGTGCAGCACCGTACGCCAGGTGGCCGCCAGCGGCCCGGCGACGAACAGGCCGGACGCCAGGAAGAACAGCGGCATGCGCAGCGACGCGAGCGCCTCGTTGGCCGCGAGCAGCGGCGTCGGCGCCTGCCCGGAGCGTTGCATGAACCACACCACGTGGTGGGCAACGACCAGGAGGATCGAGATGCCCTTCGCCGCGTCGACCCAATCCAGTCGACCGGCCCTGCCACTCGGCGTCGCGCCGGCCGTCGGACTGGTCACGTCCGCTCCCAACGGCTGCTCGCCAGAGCGCCCGCGTCCACTCCTCATCGCGTCTCCTCTGCGTCAAGCACCAGCCGTCCGGGTGATTGGCGTTGGCGCTGGATCAGGATCGCGGGTCGTCGCTGTGACGACGCTGAGGCCGATCTTCGCTGATACTGTGATCAGGACGACGACCGCTGACCCGCCAGCTCAGCGGGCTTCACAATCGCCGACGAACGGACGCGGTTCCGCGCTGTCCTCGAGCGGATCTGCAGCCGGGTTGCGCGCGCGAGCCTCCCAAGAGCTCATTGACCACTTCCTCGCCGCCGCGTCTAGGATCCGGCAGAGAGTTCGTGTTCGAAGGCCACGTCGATTCAACGGATCCGGCACTGGTGCGCCTTACTCAATCGGAACGTCGGGGAGATCCTTCCACAGGTTGCGGACGGTTGCGCACCGGCCGGCCTCGTCCAGTCGGGCGAGAACTTCGATCAGCGCCGGCCGAGCGCCGTAACACTCGGCGCGGTCGATGATGTCGGCCTTCGCCGCTCCCGACGGCCCGAACACGTCTTCGACGGCGTCGAGGATCTCCATCCGGGTGACGCGGTCGGTGTTGACGATGCGCTCTTCATTCACGTAGAACACCTACTTTCACGCTAGGGTAGAGAGTTGTGGCCCCGCTCACCCCGATGCTTGAAGCGAGACCGGTGTGAACGTCACTCGAAATGAACCGGCTGCCCCGTCGACTCCAGGACGGCCAGCCACAGGTCGCCGTGCGGGTCGACCTGGTTGCGCCGGCTCACCGCCACGCTCATCGGGATGTGCACGAACCGGCGCCGGTAGCGGCCCACCACCATCTCGGTGCGTCCCGACATGGCCGCGTGCACCGCCGCCTGCGACAGCCGCGTGCAGTACACCGAGTCGTAGGGGTTGGCCGGCACGCTGCGGATCGCGTAGCTCGGGTCGATGTAGCGGATCGAGGTCTCGATCCCCGCGTCGGAGAAGTGGTCGCCGATGCGGCGGCGCAGCCACGTCCCGATGTCGCGCAGCTTCGCGTTGCCCGACGCGTCACGCGCGTCGTCGTCGGCGTCGCCGATGAGCTCCTGACCCGCCCCCTCGGCCACGACCACCACCGCGTGCCCGCGCTCGGACACCCGCCTGCGCAGGTGCGAGAGCAGGCCCTCCTCGCCGTCGAGCGAGAACGGGACCTCGGGGATCAGCACCGCGTCGGCCCCGCTGCGGGCGAGCGCGGCGTAGCAGGCGATGAAGCCCGAGTGCCGGCCCATGAGCTTGACCAGGCCGATCCCGTTGGCCGTGGACTTGGCCTCCACCTGCGCCGCCCGGATGGCGTCGCTGGCCAGGCTGAACGCGGTCTGGAAGCCGAAGCTCTGGTCGATGTAGGGGATGTCGTTGTCGATGGTCTTCGGGATGCCGACCACCGCGATCCGCAGCCCGCGCTCCTCGAGCGTCCGCGCGATCTTCATCGCGCCCCGCATCGAGCCGTCGCCGCCCACCACGAACAGCACGTTGACGTGCAGCTGCTCCAGGCAGTCGACGATCTCCTCGGGGTCCTGGGGGCCCCGGGAGGTGCCGGCTCGGCCGCCGCGAAAGGACCATGCCGCGCTCGAGTCCCTGCAGGCGGAGCCTGCCCGGAGGACCCGGTACCTCGCCGAGCTCCGGGTGATCATCACCGAGTCGTCGGCCGCGTCGGAGTACGCGTGCTCCTTGCGCAGGTGGATCAGAGTTGCCCTGTGTCAACCCCTCGGCTGTTTCCCCGCTGTCGAGGGTGCGCCGCCGCTTGTCGGTGTCAACGTCGTTCGTCCTCGCTGCGCTGCGGGCGCTCCATGTTGACGCCTCCGGCGCGACGGCGTTGTGCGGCCGGGACGGGGAACGGCCGGGTCGGGTCAGGCCGCCTGGTCGGTGGCCTGTCCCTCGGCTGCGAGCAGGGCTTGGAGGGCGCGGTGTTTGGCCGGGTCGTAGGGGACGTGGTCCTGCCAGCACCGCCAGATGATGTCGAGCCAGGCGCGGGCCAGGATCCGGGTGGCGTGTGGGTGGTCCTTGCCGCGGGCGATGGCGTCGTTGTAGAGCTTCGCGGCCCAGGGGTTGGCGTGGCGGGAGTCGCCGGCGAGTCGCAGACCGCGTCGCGCAGTTGTTTGTCCGCGCCCCAGCGGAAGCTGACGATCTTGGTTTTGCCGGACTGGCGGGTCGAGGGCGCCGCCCCGGCCAGGCAATGCAGGGCCTGTGCGGTGGGGAAGCGGGCGCGGCAGTCCCCGACCTCGGACAGCAGCCGGGCGGCACGGACCCGTCCGGCCTTGGGCAGGCTGGTGAAGATCGGCGCGTCGGGATGCAGGTCGAGCTGTTCGGCGATCTGGGCCTCCAGCGCGGTGATCTGTGCGCGCAGCCCGCGCAGCGCGCCCACCAACGCCGTGGTCACGTGGCTGCGGGCAAGCCCGTCGTGGCCGGTCGCGCCGCGGGGCGCGGCGGCCAGACGTTCGTGCAGGACGGTGGCGGGTTTGCGCCCGGAGTAGCGGGCGGCGCGCAGCCAGGCCTGCAACCGCCGCGGCGTGAGCCAGTCGGCGGCCTGTTGGTGGCCGAACCGGGTCAGGAACGCGAGGCTGATCGGCGAGTCGATCTCGAAGAACAGCCCGACCGCGCCGGGGAACACCAGCTGCAGGTGCGCGCGCAGCCGGTTGGCCATCGCGACCCGCGCCGCGACCAGGTCCCGACGCGCCCGGCACGTCATCCGCAGGGTCACCGTCTGCGCGGTGTCCGATTCCAGGGGGCGCAGCCGGGCCCGGTCGGTGCGCAGCGTGTCGGCCAGCACGAACGCGTCGAACCGGTCGTCCTTGTTCCCGGCCGAGCCGTAGCGGCTACGCAGGTTCTTCAGCTGTTGCGGCGCGATCACATAGGCGATCAGCCCGGCCTGGCGCAGCGCCTCGACCACCGGCCCATCGCCCCGTTCGATCCCGACATCGTCCACGCCGGCGGCGTGCAACCGCCGGACCAGGGCCCGCAGCCCGGCCACGGTGTGCTCGACGGTGAACCGCTCGCACACCTTCCCGTCCGGGCCGACCACCGCCACGGCGTGGTTATCCCACGCCCAGTCCACCCCACCGGTCGGTCGCGGCGGCGTGGGTATCTCGGTCACACTCATGACCGCCTCCTCGCTGTTGCCTCAGCAGGTAGGCACCCGGTGGTCCCCGGGCATGGCAGCCGGTCGCTCACTGATCGGCGCTCATCGGCGCGTAGCTCTGTCGCCGGTCGGCATGTCCGGGACCACCGGACCCCGCAGAACTCACAATGGACCTCGAAGGTCGAGCGAGCCGGGCGGTGGTCCGGCGGCCACCAGCGGTGCACCCGAGAACTGTCACCTACGAACCCGGGCACCGAAAGGGTGGACCAGTGAGCGACGCTCCCACCGGCGATGAGGCAGTCGAGGAGCTCGCGTGACCGTCGTGCCGGCCGCAGCAACGCCGACCGACCAAAGCGGCTCGCTTCCGGTCCACCCGGACGGGCACGCTGCGGCACAGTTCCGCATCAGCACGGTGCAGATCCTGAACTGGGGCGCCTATTCGGGTCTGCAGATCATGACCGCGGCGCGGTCGGGCACCGCGATCGTCGGCCCGTCCGGACGCGGCAAGTCCACATTGCTCGACGCCATGGCCTCGGTGATCCTGCCCAATCCGCAGGAGTTCAACCAGGCGGCCCGCGACGATCGTGGCAAGAAGCGGGAGCGCACCGTCTACTCCTACGCGCGCGGTCACACCGACCAGAGACAGGACGAGAACGGACGATCCGCGACGACGAACTACCTTCGCCCGCCGGGCGGGCCAGGATTCCCCAGCGGTACGGCGATCACATGGGAAACCCGAGACGGGCGATGTACGACCGCGTTCCGGCTGGCGTGGGTCGGCCCGGACACCGATGGACCGGAGACGATCAACGGCGCCACCGTCTACGGATTCGTCAACGACCACTTCGACCTGGCACAACTCAACGGAATCACCGCCGTCCGCCAGGGCGCCTCCCCGCTGTCGAAGAGCTCGCTGGAACGGCACATCGACCAGAGCCGGGGCGACGTGGTGGACTCATCGCAGGCGCGGGTGCACGCGAAGATGCGCTCCGTCATGGGCATGGGCTCCACCGACGAGTCCCAACGTCTCGCGATGCAACTTCTGCGGCGCGCACAGGCGTCCAAGGGCATCTTCTCGATCAACGCCCTGTTCAAGGAGTTCGTGCTCACCGAGCCGCTCGCGCTGACCCGGTGGGACATCGCCCTCGAGGCGTACCGGGAGGCGTCACGGCTCTACAAGGAGTTCGAGACCGCGCGTCGCCGCACCGAGACGCTGGCTCCCCTTCCCGTGATCGCCGAGAAGTACCGTGCTGCCGGCGCTGACTACCTCACGAAGAACGGCCTGCTGACCGGGGACCATGACGACCCCACACCTATTCGCATCTGGCACGCGGAGAAGATCACCGAATGGGCTCGGAGCGCCATCGACGACAATCGCCTCGCTAAGGCCGAGACGGACGAGGTGCACGCCACCGCCGTCACGGTTGCCAACGCCGCTGAACGGAGCGAGCAGGACACGATCACGCAGCTCACCGCGGCCGGCGGAGACCGTTCCGCGGTCATCACCGAGCAACTCAAGGGCGCGAGAAAGGACCAGGAACAGGTCGAGAAGGACCGCCGGCAGTTCGAGACCCGCCTCTCGGTGTTCGAGTTGACACTGCCCACATCGTCGGGCGATGTGACGCTCACGCATGCCAGCCTGGTCGAGCTCACCGCACAAGAACAGACGCTGCTGCGGGACACGTCCGAACAGGCCAGTAAGGCAGCGGGCAGGCTCTGGCAACTCCGCCAGAACGTCACGGCGACGGAGCGCGAGATCACCGGGTTGCGGGCACGACGCAGCCTCATCCCCGAGGACGCTGACGGACGCCGCAACCGGATCGCTTCCGCGCTCGACATCGACACCGATCGGCTCCGGTACGCCGGCGAGCTGCTCCAGCTCAAGCCCGAGCATCGTCGGTGGGAGAAGGCGGTCATCAGCCTGCTGCTGCCGTTGTCGAGCACCCTGCTGGTCGACAGCCACGACTTCGCGCGGGTACGCCAGTACGTGCACGACCACGACATGCACGGTTCGATCACCATCACCCCCGCCCGTCCTGGCTCACCCCGGCCCGCCCCGATGGACGGCGGGATCCCTGCGCTGCTCGATATCGCCGACCATCCGTTTCAGGGATGGCTGGCCGCCGAGCTGAACGAGACCGCGAACTACTTCTGCGTGGACACAGATGCCGATCTCGACGACCGGCACCCCGCATGGGCGCGCGGGTCGATCACCCCGGTCGGCATGCGCACCGGTTCCCGGAACCGGCTCACCAAGGACGACCGCCGCCTGCGGTATCCCTGGATCGGATGGGACACCCGCCGGTTGCTCCAGGAACTGGACGACGAGCTTGAGTCGATCCAGCGGGAGCTGGAGGGCGCCAAATCGGTGGCCGACCAGGCCGACCTGCGACGCGAGTCGGCTCGAGCCCGACTCGACGAGCTGCGAGCGCTCAACACTGACCTGACCTGGGACCGGATAGACACCTCAGCCACCGTTCAGCGCATCGGAGAGCTGGAAGCACAGCTCGTCCTGGCCAACTCGCCCGAGGTCGCGCACCTGGTGACGCTGTTGCGCACCCAACGGGAGACGGCCGTCGTAGCGAGGGGCAAGGTGCAGCAGCTCGAGGAGCGACAGGAGGGGCTGGACGAGCAATGGCACGCCCTCACCTCGACCCTCGAGGATGCGGAGGATCGCATCGACGGCGCGCCACCACTGACCGACGACGAGCGTGCGGCGCTCGTCGCCACCCCCTTCGCCGCGCCGACCGACGTAGCACGGGTCACGGTGAGCCTTGGCGAGGCGATCGAGAACCTGCGTGCGCAGATCGAACGCCACCGGGAAGACCGGGAGAAGCTCGAGCATGCGGTGGTGGGTCACCTCGCCGCCTATCGGAACCTGGACGAACGAACCGCCCGCGAGACCGACGGCACTATCGAGTCATTGCCGTCGGTGCTGGCGATCTACGAACAGCTCGTGACTGACGACCTGCCCCGCGCGAAGGATGCCTGGCTCGCGAAGGTCGACGAGGACATGAACCGGCAGCTACGCGGGCTGCTCGTGCAGATCGACGACGATGCTCGGGCCATCAAGCGGGGGTTGGCCCCGATCAACCAGGTGCTGTGCCACGTGCGGTTCCGACAGAACGCGACGCTGAGCATCGAACCGGTAGAGCGACCAAGCAGCGATCTCAAGGACTTCCGTCAGATCATCACCCGCTACACCAGTAATACCGTCGGCGTGGACGCAGGACGAGACGCCGACCAGGTGGAGAAGGCTTTCACTCGCCTCCGCACCCACTTGGCCAAGCTCGACGACCAGTCACGATCCGGGGACGTGTGGCGGCGGCGAGTGTTCGACGCCCGCGAGCACGTCGAGTTCCGCGCCATCGAGACCCGTCTCGACGGGGTGAAGGTCGTCCACGACGGCGTCTCGGGTATGAGTGGCGGCGAAGGGCAGGAGCTGATCGCGTTCATCCTCGGAGCAGCACTCCGGTTCCGCCTCGGCGAGGGCCGGGACGGTCCGCCCAGCTACGCGTCGGTCATCCTCGACGAAGGGTTCGTTAAGGCCGATAGCGACTACACCGGCCGCGCGCTGGCCGCATTGCAGGCTCTGGGCTTCCAGCTGATCGTGGGCGCACCCCGGGAGAAGGCGACCGCCTTCGAGGACTACGTGGAGTCCGTCGCGTACATCAACGTCGACGTGGACCATCCCGCCCGCGTGCGCATCTACCCGATGACGATGACGGAGGCACTGCGGCTCGAGGGCGAACGCGAGTGATGCGCGATCCCGATCACGTCATGGGCCAGGTTGGTGTCCGGTACGACAAGAACTGGCGCGACTGGCTGCTCAGCGGAACCGGAACGCAGTTCTCCTTTGCACTCGGGGCGCCGTCGGCGCAGGTGATCGGCCGCGACTTCGAGTCTGTCAGCCGGTGGGTACACACCTGGCGCAGCTGGGCAGAAGCTCATCCGGCCGCCCGGTTGCGCAGCACCAAACGCCGTACCGTCGTGGGCTCCCAGGAGGTGCCCACCCACCTCGACGTACCGACGCTGGATGACCTCGTCACTCTCGATCCGGTACTCGCCAACCATTGGCGGCGGGCCAACGAACGGTGGTCACGGATACGCGCTCTGCGCACCGATGTGCTCGTGCCGCGGCTGCGTCCCTGGCTGCAACAGATCCTCGACCTCGCCGACGTCGACTTCGAGGTTCTCCTCGAGGCCGTCAGATGGTTCGTCGAGAACCCGCGTTCCGGACTGACCACCCGGCAGGTGCCCGTCACTGGGATGCACACGAAGTGGCTCGCCCGGAATCGGAGGCTCGTCCTGGCCTGCCTGAACAGTCGCGAACAGCCCTCTTCGGATGACCACCAAACCGACGACGAACTCGAACAGGCCGCCCTTGACCCGCTCGGGCTGACGGCCCTTCCGGTCCACGTCGACGTGATCATCGCCGACCCGGTCGAGCGCGCCCGGATTGGTGGCCTTCGGCACATTAGCGCGCCCCTGCCCGAGGTCGCCACGCTGCCCGTCCAGCCCGACACGGTCCTGATCGTAGAGAACAAGGAGTCTGCCTACCTGGCTCCCGACCGACCCCGGACGGTGATCGTCCATTCGCTCGGCAACCATCTCAACGTCCTGGACCGGATCGGCTGGCTGGCCACCGCCGCAGACCAGCTGTACTGGGGAGACCTCGACCGGGCCGGATTCACCTTGCTGTCACGGGCGCGCGCCCGGCTGCCGCACCTGGTCTCGGTCCTCATGGACCCCGTAACTCTGCACCAGCACAGAGTTCTCGCCGTCGCGGACGACACCCGAGTCGACCCGCCAGAACCCAACCTCACCGACACCGAAGCCGCGGCGCTCGCCGCACTCACCACTGAGCACCGCACCTACCTGCGCCTGGAGCAGGAACGACTACCAGCGCCGTTCGCTCTCAACCAGCTGTTCCGCGCTTTGGAACGACACAGGTGCGACGGAGCGCGATAGCTGCGGCCCTGGCCTTGTCGGCGAGTTGCAACGGCAGATGTCTGCAGGGCGCGACGGGATATGCGGCGAGCGTGGTGCTGCGCCAGCCTCACAGCCGATGGCGGCGAGGCGCACTACTTGGTGCAGCTGCGCCGCACGGACGGAGCCGATCCGGATGTGCTGGTCGTCGTGGCCAGCGAGCTGCGCGACAACCCGCGCGGGCTGGATGTGACCGCCGACGTGCCCGGGTGGGCCGGCGCGGTGCTTGACCACCTCGGTGCCCCGTTCGGTCGCGCCCGAAGCGGCCGATCGACGTCGTGGCAGTGCGCACGCTGCTCGACGCCCGGTTCGGCTACGGCAGCTCGGACGTCCCCCACGAAGATCCGTTCGCATGAGTGGGGCGCAACGGAGTCGTTCCGGGACGGTTCAACGGATGATCCAGAACGCCAAGTCGATGACCGTCGTGTCGATCAGCTCGGCCCACCCCACCATGGCGGCCCCAGCACAGCAAGCGACGCTGGCCCGCTACGGCGCGAAACGCGCTTCGACCATCCAGCTTCCGGCATGAAACCGCTGTTCAGACCAGATCCCATCCTCAGGTAACCCTGCCACGGTAGCGGCGGGCACCGACGTTCTCGGTCCGTCACCGATTCTCGGTCGCCGGCACCGCCACCTCGAACCGATACCCGAGGTTCGTGATGCGCAGAGCGGCGCGGCGCAACCGCACGCGGGACACCAGCGGGAGGGTGGTGAGGTCGAGTCGGCGCCAGGGGCCGAGGAGCAGCAGCGTCACGGTCACAGTATCCGGGCTCCGGCGCTCCAGTGCTGTCGCCACAGCCAGCGCACTGTCCTCCATCGTGACCGACTTCGCGCGGTCCGCGATGCGAGTCAAAAGTTCGTCCCGCGCCGGCCCGTGCTGCAGGAACATCTCGGCCGCGACCTCGGCCTGAGTGCACAGGTGACTGAACGTCGACGAGCGGCCCTTCTGCTTCGCGAACACGAGACGCCCGTCGTCGGCAAACAGGTCACACGCCTCGAACGGTGTCTCGCCGCGGAGCTGGACGGGCCGATCGTCCAGCATCACGAGCCTGTCGACGGATCGGGTCGGAGCGGTCTGGACGTACTCCGGTTCCGTACCGCCCCGGTAGGTGGGGAAGGGGAACGTGCTCAGTGGCACGGCAGACACCGCGGCGTCGAGGCGCTGGAGGAAGTCGGCCTTCACCTCCAGCAGCTCCCCGTCCCCGAGGACGTACTGGCGTTCCTCCGCGCGGAACTCCCCGACGAGCAGATCCCGCAACGGGAACTCCTGAACCGGGGCCGAGCCGGCCTTGATGCGGACCTTGCGATGCAGGGGTGCCGCCGGGCCGGGTGCGGCCTGCAGTAGCCGGGCACGGAGGTGCCGCCACTCGATGGGCCGGTGCCAGACGGACTCGTTGCCGATCCGGAACGACAGCTCGGCAGCCGGGACGTCGCCCCCTTCCAGCTCCGGCAGCACGATGTCGACGGTCGCGTCCGGATCGTCGACGACCATCCGGCCGAGTTCGGTCAGCAGTCGCTCCGCCTCGGCGCGCGGAGCGACGGGAACGACGTGATCCACCCAGTCCCAGTCGTCGCGGTAGTCGGTGCGCTCCCGAAGTGCCGCGAGGTGGTCGGCGAGGGCGGCGAGATCCGACCACCCGTCGAGGTAGGTGGCGAGCTTGAGGCCGCGGCCACCTTCCAGGTCGGGCATCAGCTCGTCCTCCGTGCGCACGACCACCCCCCGGAGGTAGTCCGACATGGAGTCGAACCGCAGCCCCTCGACCGGAGCGGCAGCGACGCCCTTCGCCACGACCGAGTGGCGGTAGCCGTCACGCACCGTCGAGGAGAGCTGCCGAACCTGGGCGCGCGGGTCGGCGCGCTGCAGACGTCTGCGGGTTCCCTCCGGCAGGTGTCTCCACGCCTCGATCGCCGCGCCCGCGGTGTGCTTGTTGAGTGCAACGATCAGACCGAAGCGGCTGTCCACCAGCTCGTTCGGCACGACGAGCGATGCCGAGCCGAAGCACCAGACCACCGTCCGGAACGGATCCGTAGCGGTGCGGACGATCACCAGCACTGACTCGGTCTCCGTATCGGTCACAGCGTTGAGCGGCACCCCGAGTCCGCGGAGGAACGGCTTCCAGCGAGCCGTGCCCACCGGCCTGCGTCGCACCATGACAGAGAGCCGGTCGTCGGGTGTCGGTCCGGCCGCGCGCAGCGATCCGTCGGCGGTTTCGACGATCGACCAGGAACAGCCATCATCAGCGCCAAGTGCTGCATGCAGATCTCGGACGTCGGCATCGGGAAGCATCAGCTTGGCGTGCAGGTCGACGAGTACGAGCCCGACCTGCGCAGCGGTGATCGCTGACTCCCCCGACGCCTCCACAACGACCGATCGTGCCATCACCGCGCACTTGTGGTGAAGACTTCGTTGCCATGCGTGACCGCGGGGGCAAGTTCGTGCTCGTTCGAGTCCTGCCGGGGGCACAGGTTCGAGTCCTGCCGGGGGCACAGGTTCGAGTCCCGCCGGGGGCACAGGTTCGAGTCCCGCCGGGGGCACAGGTTCGAGTCCCGCCGGGGGCACAGGTTCGAGTCCCGCCGGGGGCAC
>NZ_NKYF01000033.1 GCF_002262885.1 Pseudonocardia sp. MH-G8
GCGCTGCAACGGCGCGGCACGTTCGCCGAACGCGGCTATCGCAAACCCGAAGGCGCGTTGACCGACCTGCTGGGATGCGACTCCTACGAAGCGCGCCGCCGCGTCGTCGCCGCCGAGCAGGCGTGCGAGCAGATCGGGCTCGACGGCACCGTGCTGCCCGCCCGCCTCCCCGCCACCGGGAAGGCGTTCGCCGCCGGACACGCAGGCCTGCGCCACGTCGAAGTCATCGCCGCCCTGCTGGGCACCCCCGAAGCCGGGCGGATCACCGACTGGCAACGGGCGGGGCTGGAAGAGCAGCTGGCCGGTATGGCCGCCGAATACTCGCCAGGGCAACTACGCAAGATCGGCACCCAACTCCTGGAAGCCCTCGACGGCGACGGCCCCGAACCTGATGACAACCCGCCCGAGCCGGTCAACCGGCTGCAGGTCCGTAAGCGTCGCGACGGGTCAGGCGGCACGATCAGCGGGCAGTTCGACGACGCGGCGATGTTCGACGCGATCGCCACCGTCATCGACGCCAAAGCCAAGCCCCTCGGCCGCGATGATCAACGATCGACCGGGCAGCGTCAGGCCGAAGCCCTCGCCGACGCCTGCGGGTTCGTCCTCGCCCACGCCACCCTCCCCGACACCGGCGGGCGACGCCCACACCTCAACGTGCTGATCCGGCTCGAAGACCTCGAAACCCGCGCCCGCTCCGCGATGCTCGACTTCGGCGGCCGCATGAGCCCCACCTCGCTACGGATGCTGGCCTGCGACGCCGCCGTCGTACCCATCGTCATGAACGGCGCCGGACAACCCCTCGACGTCGGGCGCTCCACCCGGGTGATCCCCGACGGACTACGCCGGGCGGTCACCGCCCGCGACCGCGGATGCGCGCACCCGGGCTGCGACCGGACACCTTCTTGGTCCGAAATCCACCATATCTGGGAGTGGGAGTACGGCGGACCCACCGAACTGAACAACCTGGTGAGCTTGTGCAAGGTGCACCACCGCCTGATCCACGATTCCGGATGGGTGGTCCGGATCCGTGACGGGTTACCCGAATTCATCCCACCGAAATGGATCGACCCCGAACAGAAACCCCGCCGGAACCCCTGATGGGCGGCCGAGGATCACGACTGCGGGTCGGCCTCTCGGGCGCTCCGGTCAACCACCGCACCTCGTGCCGGGAGGACACCGTGGAACGCACGAATATGGGCCTCGATACGGCCGGCGGCCAGCTCGGCGTCGCCGTCCGCGAGCGCGGCGTAGATCTCCCGGTGCTCGCCGCGCAGGCGTCCACGCAGCGCGGGCCAGTCGGCTCGCTCACGCATCGCCCCCACCAGAACTCCTCGCACCGACTCGCGGATCGCCACCGTCAGCTCGTTGACCAGGCGGTTCCCGGCCGCCGCTGCGATCAGGACGTGGAAGGCGATATCGGCGTCGCTGAACACCTCAGGGCCCAGATCAGCATCCATCGCGTCGAGTTCGGCCGCCATGACGAGCAGGTCCCTCGCCGTCCGGCGGCGGGCCGCGAGCCCTGCCGAGAAGCGCTCCAGCATCACCCGGGCCTCGGTGACGTCATCCACCGGGAACGAGTCGACGGCGAGGTGCAGTGCGAGCACCCGGCCCAGGGCTCGAGCGGGAGCCGGGACGACGACGGTGCCCGACGCCTCTCCCGTGCCGACCTGCGAGCGGATCACGCCCTGCGCCTGCAGAACCCGGAGCGCCTCCCGCACCGCCTGCCTACCGGCGCCCAACTGGTGGGCCAGCTCCCGTTCGCCGGGCAGGCGATCGCCGGGGCGCAGCTCGCCGGCCATGAGCCGGTGCTCGATGTGTGTGAGCACCATTTCGTGGGCACGTCGACCACGGAAGTCGGGCGGCACGCCCCTCCCCTCACACACGCAGGCACAACTTCACGCGACGCACCAGCTGGACCGCCGGCATGCCGGACCCATCGGCGTCTTGGTCGCACCATAGCGCTAGCTTGGTCTGACCAAGCCCTCCATCCACCACAGCTCACCTCGGAGGCCACATGACCCGGGTCGGCCTGATGGTCACCTGCATCAACGACGCGCTGTTCCCGGACACCGGCAAGGCCGTCGTCACGCTGCTGCGCCGGCTCGGGGTGGAGGTCGAGTTCCCGGCCGCGCAGACCTGCTGCGGCCAGCCGATGACCAACACCGGTTACCTGGACGAGGCGGTCCCGCTGGTGCGCAACCACGTGGACGCGTTCTCCGGATGCGACGCGATCATCGCGCCGTCCGGGTCCTGCGCGGGCTCGGTGCGCCACCAGCACGGCATGGTCGCGCAGCGCTCCGGCGACCCCGGTCTGATCCGCGGGGTGGCGCAGGCGCCACCGGTGTACGAGCTCTCGGAATACCTGGTCGACGTGCTCGGGGCCGAGGATGTGGGCGCGTACTTCCCGCACCGGGTCACCTACCACCCGACCTGCCACTCGCTGCGGATGCTCGGCGTCGGCGACCGGCCGACCCGGCTCCTGCGCGCGGTGCGCGGCCTGACGCTGGCCGAGCTGCCCGGCGCGGCCGAATGCTGCGGGTTCGGGGGCACGTTCGCGGTGAAGAACGCCGAGACCTCGATCGCCATGGGCAACGACAAGGCCCGGCACGTGCAGGAGACCGGTGCCGAGGTGCTCGTCGCCGGGGACAACTCGTGCCTGATGCACGTCGGCGGCCTGCTGTCGCGGCAGCGCTCCGGCGTGCGCGTGATGCACCTGGCCGAGGTACTGGCCCAGACCGAGCCGGTGATCTCCTCCGGCGACCGGGCGGGAGACGCGCGGAGCGCCGGAACCGCGGTCCCGCAGAAGCGGGAGCAGCTGCGATGAGCGGGACCTTCCTCGGCACGCCGGCCTTCCCGGAGGCGGCCCGCGCCGCGCTGTCGGACACCCAGCTGCGGCGCAACCTCGCCCACGCCACCACCACGATCCGCACCAAGCGGGCGAAGGTCGTCGGCGAGGTCGACGAGTGGGAACAGCTGCGGCTGGCGGGCGAGGCGATCAAGAACCGGGCGCTGCGGCACCTGCCGCACTACCTGGAGCAGCTGGAGCGCTCGCTGACGGAGGCGGGCGCGACCGTCCACTGGGCCCGCGACGCCGCCGAGGCGAACGCGATCGTCGTCGACATCGTCCGCAAGCACGGCACGGACGAGGTCGTCAAGGTCAAGTCGATGGCCACCCAGGAGATCGATCTCAACGGCGCCCTGGAGGCCGCGGGGATCCACGCCTGGGAGACCGACCTGGCCGAGCTGATCGTCCAGCTCGGCGACGACCTGCCCAGCCACATCCTGGTGCCGGCGATCCACCGCAACCGCGCGGAGATCCGCGAGATCTTCCTGCGCGAGATGGGCCGGGCCGGTCGTGCGGCACCCGAGGACCTCACCGACGAGCCCGCGCAGCTGGCGGCGGCCGCACGGGCGCATCTCCGGGAGAAGTTCCTGCGGGCGAAGGTGGCCGTCTCCGGGGCGAACTTCGCCGTGGCCGAGACCGGGGCGCTGACGGTCGTCGAGTCCGAGGGCAACGGCCGGATGTGCCTGACCCTGCCGGAGGTGCTGGTGTCGGTGGTCGGCATCGAGAAGGTGCTGCCCAGCCACCAGGACCTGGACGTGATGTTGCAGCTGCTGCCGCGGTCGTCCACCGGCGAGCGGATGAACCCCTACACGTCCACCTGGACGGGGGTCACGCCCGGGGACGGGCCGCAGGAAGTGCACGTGGTGCTGCTGGACAACGGCCGCACCGACGTCCTGGCCGACCCGACCGGGCGGCAGACGCTGCGCTGCATCCGCTGTTCGGCCTGCCTGAACGTCTGCCCCGTCTACGAGCGCACGGGCGGGCACGCGTACGGCTCGGTCTACCCGGGCCCGATCGGCGCGATCCTCACCCCGCAGCTGCGCGGGGTGGGCCACGACGCGCAGACCGACTCGCTGCCCTTCGCCTCCAGCCTGTGCGGGGCGTGCTTCGAGGTGTGCCCGGTGCGGATCGACATCCCGGAGGTGCTGGTGCACCTGCGCGCGCAGGTCGTGGACGCGCACAAGCGGGAGCGGAGCCTGCCGTCGGTGCAGGACCTGGCGATGAAGGCGGCGTCGTGGGCGTTCTCGTCCTCGTCGCGCACCGCCGCGGCGGAGCGCGCGGCCGGGTTCGGCGGGCGGCTCGCCGCGAAGGTGGGGCGCACCGCTCCCGGGGGGCGCCCGGTGCTGGGCGCGATCCCGGGGCCGGCGGGAGCCTGGTCGGACTCCCGGGACGTGCCCGTCCCGGCGCCCGAATCGTTCCGGCAGTGGTGGGCGCGGACCGACGGCGGTCGTACCGAGCGGGAGGAGCGGCGGTGAGCGCGCGCGAGGCGATCCTCGGCCGGGCCCGCCGTGCCCTGGCCGACGTACCCGAGTCCGATCCCGCCCTCGACGTCCCCGTGGTCCGGCCCGAACCGGACCGCAGACGCACCCACGAGCAGGTCGTGGACCTGTTCGCCGAGCAGGTCGCGGACTACCGCGCCGTCGTCGAGCGGGCCACCACCTCCACCGCCCCCGGCCTCGTCGCCGCCGCTCTCGAGGGGCGCACCCCCCTGTCGGGGAGCGGCGCCCTGCGCATCCTCGTCCCACCGGGATTCCCGCGGGCGCTGGTCCCGGACGGGGTCGAGGTGCTGCACGACGGCCCGGACGTGGCGGTGTCCGAGCTGGACCGCTGCGACGGGGTGCTGTCCACCGCCGCGATCGGGATCGCCGAGACCGGGACGATCGTGCTCGACCACCGGGAGGGTCAGGGCCGCCGCGCCGCGACGCTCGTCCCGGACCTGCACGTCTGCGTGGTGCGGACCGACCAGATCGTGCCCGCGGTACCGGACGCGGTCGCCGCGCTCGACCCCCGCCGGCCGAGCACCTGGATCAGCGGGCCGAGCGCGACCAGCGACATCGAGCTGGACCGCGTGGAGGGTGTGCACGGCCCGCGCACGCTGCACGTCCTCATCGTCGCCGACGATCACGAGTGAATGTGCGATAGCTACCATCTGTGGCGCGACCGGCACCCTCACTACCATCGCCCTGTGAGCGACGCGACGGACCGGGCCGCAGCACCCACGAGCGGATCCGCCGACGGTGGTGCCGCGCTGCGCTACGACGCCGCACCCCGCCGCCGCGACGCGATCCTCGAGCGGCTGCGCGCGAGCGGGCACGTCTCGGTCTCGGAGGTGAGCCAGGCGCTCGGGGTGTCGGAGATGACCGTGCGCCGTGACCTGCGCCGCCTGGTCGAGACGGGCGACGCGAGCCTCGTGCACGGCGGCGCCAGCCTCCCGGCGGGATCGCACGGCCGCCCGGTCTTCGGGGTGCGGGCGCTCGTCAACGCCGAGGCCAAGCGGCGCATCGGCGCGGCGGCCGCGGCGATGGTCGCGGCCGACGACACCGTGGGCATCGACGCCGGGACCACCGCCCTCGAGGTGGCGCACGCGCTGCCCGAGACCTTCTCCGGCTGCGTCGTCACGCATTCGGCGCCGGCGCTGGCCGTGATGCTCGCGCGCAAGGCCGCTCGCGTCATCGCCATCGGCGGGGAACTGTCGCACGACAACCAGGCGATGATCGGGCCCAGCGCCGCGCACTTCGTGCGGAACCTGCGCCTGCGCCTGCTCGTGCTCGGCGTGGCCAGCATCGACGTCCGTGGTGTGTACGTCCGCTCCGAGCTGGAGCTCAGCGTCAAGCAGGCGCTCCTCGACGTCGCCGAGGACGTCGTCCTCGTCTGCGACGCCTCCAAGGAGGGCGGGCCGGGCACGGTGCGCGTCTGCACCCTGGACCGGATCGACACCGTGGTCACGGACGCGCCGATGAGCGAGGGGCTCACCCGGCGCCTGCACGCGGCCGGCACGCGCATCGTCGTCGCGCGCTGACCCGTCGCCCGGGTCTTGACAGGGGCCCCGTGCATCCGAACACTGCATGCAATGTTCGCTTCCGCACAAACTCCGGAGCGCCTGCTGCCGGCGTCCCCCGTCGCCGCGGTCCGGCTGCGGGTCTTCCGCAGCGCGGTCGTCGACGGGGTGGCGATGTCCTTCGCCCCCATGGGGCATCGGGCCATGGCCGTGGTCGAGGTCGAACTCGAGGACGGCGCGCGCGGCATCGGCGAGACGTGGGTGAACTACCCGGCCTGGGCCTGGCGCGAGCGCGCGGCGACCCTCGCCGAGGGTGTCGCCCCGCTGCTCCTCGGCCGCACCCTGACCAGCCCCGCGGAAGCGCACGACCTGCTCATGGCGGCACTGCGGCCGCTGGGCCGGCAGTGGGGGGCGCCGGGTCCGGTGCACCAGGCCGTCAGCGGCGTGGACACCGCGCTGTGGGACCTCGCCGCCCGGCACGCGGGCCGGCCGCTCGCCGCCCTGCTCACCGGGGCGGACGTCCGGCGCGAGCTGCCCGTCTACGCCTCCAGCCTGGGCCCGGACGACGTCGCGGCGACGGCGGAGCGCTGCGCGGGCGCCGGGCACACGGCCGTGAAGGTCAAGCTCGGCTTCGGGCGCGACCGGGACCTGGCCAACCTCCGCACCGCCCGCCGCGTGCTCGGGGGCGGGGTCCGGCTCTTCGGCGACGCCAACCAGGCCTGGTCGCTCGACGAGGCCCTCGACCTCGTGCCCGCGTTGCGGGACGCGGGCGTGGAGTGGCTGGAGGAGCCGCTGGCCGGTGACGACCCGGGCGCGCTCGCGCAGCTGCGGCGTCGCGGTGGGCTGCCCCTGGCCACCGGCGAGAACCTCTACGGCGCCGCCGCCTTCGCGCCCTACGTCGAGCAGGGCTCGGTGGACATCGTCCAGCCCGACCTGTCCAAGGTCGGCGGCCCGACCGAGTACCTGCGGGTCGTCGCGCTCGCGGCGGCGACGGGCACGACCGTCAACCCGCACCTGTACAACGGCGCGGTCGCCACCGCCGCGACGCTGCAGGTCGCCGCGGCCGTGCCGGCGACCACGGCCGTCGAGTGGGACGTGCGCGCCAACCGGCTGCGCGAGGCCGTCGACCACCTGCTGACCGACCACGGGACCGTCCGCGTGCCGGACCGCCCCGGACTCGGCGTCGATCTCGACCTCGACGCCATCGCCGACCTGGAGGAGACCCTGTGACGACCGTGAGCAGCAGCGACGCGACCGTCGG
The DNA here is from genome assembly GCF_002262885.1 of Pseudonocardia sp. MH-G8. Taxonomy (GTDB): domain Bacteria; phylum Actinomycetota; class Actinomycetes; order Mycobacteriales; family Pseudonocardiaceae; genus Pseudonocardia. The sequence continues at coordinate 7,105 of NZ_NKYF01000033.1, forward strand.
TGCGGTGCTGGCCGAGCCGACGGGTGTCGTCGTCGACGGTCGCCGCCGCACGACGTCGTCCCGACGGCCGCTCGTCGCGCCGGTCGACGGCAAGCCGTGGACCGAGATCGCCGTCGGCGGGCGGCAGGACGCCGAGGACGCCGCCGGTGCCGCCGCCCGGGCGTTGCCGGCGTGGTCGGCCGCACCGCCCGCCGAGCGCGCCGCCTCGCTGCGCGCCGTCGCCGACGAGCTCGACGCGGCAGCGGCCGGCGCCGAGTGGCCCGCGCTCATCACCCGGGAGACCGGCAAGCGGCTCGCGGAGGCCCGCGGCGAGCTCGGCCTGTCGGCCGTCTACTTCCGGGTGATGGCCGACCTGCTCGAGCAGCAGCAGGAACGCGTGCTGCACGCCGTCACCGGCACCGCGCACCACGTCGAGGCGCGGCCGCTCGGGGTGGCCGCCGTGCTCACCCCCTGGAACTTCCCGGTGTCCATCCCGGCACGAAAGATCGCCCCCGCGCTCGCCGCCGGTTGCCCGGTGCTGTTCAAGCCGTCCGAGGTGGCGCCGCTGTCGTCGATGGTCCTCGCGGCCCTGCTCGACCGGCACCTGCCCGCGGGCACCGTGAACACCGTGCTCGGCGAGCCGGCCGACGTCGTCGACCCGTGGCTCGCCCACCCGGAGGTGCAGGTGGTCTCCTTCACCGGCTCCACCCGGGTGGGCGGGCTCGTCGCCGCCGCGGCCGCACCCCGGTTCCTGCGCACCGTGCTCGAACTCGGCGGCTGCGCGCCGTTCCTCGTGCTCCCCGACGCCGACGTCGAGCAGGCGGTGCAGACACTGCTCGTCGCGAAGTACCGCAACAACGGGCAGTCCTGCATCGCCGCCAACCAAGTGTTCGTCGCACGCGAGGTGGCGGGCGGGTTCGTCGACGCCTTCGTCGCCGCCACCGAGCGACTCGTCGTCGGCGATCCGCTCGATGCCGCAAGCGACATCGGCCCGCTCGCCCCCGCGGGTGACCCCGCGCGCCTGGCCGAGCTCGTGGACGACGCGGTCGCCGCCGGGGCGCGCGTCGCCGGAACCCGCGCTCCCGTGCCGGAGCCGGGGCACTGGTTCGCCCCGACCGTCCTCGTCGACGTCCCCGCCGCCGCGGCGGTGTTCCGCGACGAGGTGTTCGGCCCCGTCGCGGCCGTGAGCACCTACACCGACCTCGACGACGCGATCGCGCAGCACCGGGCAACCGGCTACGGGCTGGCGGGCTACGTATGCGGCACGGACGTCGACGTCGCGCGGGCGGTCTCCGGGCGACTGCGCGCCGGCATCGTCGGCATCAACACCGGCACACCCAACTACCCCGGGGCCCCGTTCGGCGGGCTCGGGCTCTCCGGCTCCGGGTACGAGGGCGGCCCGCAGGGGCTGGAGGCCTTCCAGGCGTGGCGCACCACGGCGGTCGCCGGCGACGCGGTGTCGTGATGCGCCTCGTCATCGGCCAGACCGGTGCACCGACCGCGGTGGTCAACCGCAGTGTCGCGGGCTTCCTCGACGCGAGCCGCGAGCACGAGGTGCTCCTGGCGCGCGGCGGCCCGGACGCCCTGGTACGCGCGGCCCTCGACCCGCTGCCACCCGGCGGGCTGCCGGCCGGCGAGGTCGAGCGGGGCGGCTCGTGGCTCGGTGGCGGGCGCCGGGCCACGACGCCCGAGGACGTCGACGCGATCGTGGCCGGCCTCGCGGCGCGCGACGTCGACGGGCTCTGCCTCGTCGGCGGCAACGGCACCATGGCACTGCTCGACGCCGTCGCGCGACGCGCCACCGAGCGCGGCGTGGCGCTGCGGACCGCGGGGATCCCCAAGACCATCGACAACGACCTCGACGGCGTCGACCACGCCCCCGGCTACGCCTCCGCCGCGCGTTTCGTGTCGACCGTCGTCCAGGACATCGCCCGCGACCACCGCGCGATGACCTCGATCGAGCCGGTCCGGATCGTGGAGACGATGGGCCGGGCCACCGGCTGGCTCGCGCTCGCCGCGACACTGCCCGTCACGGGCGACGACGAGCACGTGGTGCACCGCGTGCACCTGCCCGAACTCGGGTTCGACGTCGAGGAGTTCCTCACCGACGTCGCCGGGCTGGTCGAGCGGCACGGGCGTGCCCTCGTCGTGGTCAGCGAGGGTGTCGCCACCGACCTCACCGCGGCGCCGATCCACGCGGCCAACCACACGACGCTGCTGGTCGGCGGGGTCGCGCGCCGCCTCGCCGAGCTCGTCACCACCCGGCTCGGCCTGCCCGCGCGCGGCGAGGTGCTCGGCGTGGCCCAGCGTTGCGCGTCGCACCTCGTCAGCGCCGCGGACGCCCGCGAGGCGGTGGAAGTCGGCGGGCTGGCGGCCGCCACACTGCTCGACCCGGCCGCACCGACGGCGGTCATGGTCGGCGTGCAGCGCCGGCCCGGGCCCGGCTACCGCGCGCACCACCCGCTCGTGCCGCTCGCCGAAGTGGCGGCGCGGGTCCGCACCGTTCCCGAGCGCTGGCGCCGCCGCGACCCGGCCGACCTCGGCGACTTCCACGCCTGGCTCGCCCCCCTCGTCACCCCCCAGGCAGATTCCACTGCCGCGATCGCCCTGGAGGCCTCGTGAAGACACGGACCCGGATGAAGACACGGACCCGGCTCCTCGGCTGCGTCCTCGGCGCCGCCGTCCTCGCCCTACCGGCGTGCGGCAACCCCACCGACGCCGCCTCGGGTGCGGGCAACGCGATCAACCTCGTGATGTCGAACCACCCGTGGCAACGCGGGATCGAACCCCTCATCGACCGGTTCGAGGAGGAGTCGGGCATCACGGTGAACGTGCAGACGTTCGCCGAGCAGCAGACGCGCGACAAGATCCAGCTCAACCTGCAGTCCCGCAGCGCCGCGATGGACGTCTACATGACCCTCCCGTCGCGCGAGGGCCCGGTATTCGCGTCGTCGGGCTACTACGAGCCGCTCGACGACCGGCTCGCGCAGGCGCCCGCGGAGTACGAGGCCGACGGCTTCAGCCGGGGCGCCCTCACCGGTATGCAGGTGGACGGCACGACGTACGCGCTGCCCATCAACGTCGAGGGCCCGGTCCTGTACTACCGCACGGACCTGTTCGAGCAGTGGGGCCTCACCCCGCCCACGACGGTGGACGAGCTGCGCGCCACGGCCGAGGCCATCAAGGGCCGCACCGCGGACGTCACGCCCATCACGCTGCGCGGCGCCTCCTCGGCGCTCCCGTTCACCTTCGGCCCGTTCCTGCACGGCACCGGTCTGGAGTGGACCGACGCGCAGGGAGCGCCCACCTTCGACGACCCGCGCGCCGTCCTCGCCATCGACCAGTACGCCACCCTGGCCCGCGAGTTCGGGCCGCCCGGTGTCATCAACTACTCGTTCACCGAGTCCTCCACGCTCTTCGCGCAAGGCAAGGCCGCGATGGAGCTGGAGTCCAGCAACGAGCTCAACAGCCTCATCGACCCGGGCAGCTCGACGGTCGCCGAGAACGTCGGGGTCGCCGCCGTGCCCGCCACCACGGTGCTGTCCTGGGGCATCGCGATGTCCCCGTTCTCGGAGAACAAGGACGCCGCGTGGCAGTTCATGCAGTGGGCCACGAGCCCGGCGACGCAGCTGGAGCTCGCGAAGGCCGACATCGCCCCTCCGCGGCAGTCCGTCGCCGACGAGCCCTCCTACGCCGAAGCGCTCGACACCCCGACGCACCAGCAGTGGCGCGCCGCCGTGGCCGATCTGCAGGAGAACGGCAACGTCGAGGTGGGACCGGTCGGCGCGAACGCGCCGGCGATGCGCAAGGTCATCGGCGACGCCGTCGGCAAGGCCATCCTCGGTGAGGCGAGCCCGGAGCAGGCGGCCGCGGAGATCCAGTCCGGCCTCACGTCCCAACTGGCGGATGGATGACCACCGTGACCACGCGCACGCGCGAGCCCACTCCGCCGGCCCTCGCACCTCCACCGTCCCGGCGGGGCCGGGGCGGCGGGGCGACCCCGGTGGCGCGGGGCGTCTGGCCGCTGCTGGTGCCGGCGATGGTCGTCACGCTGGCCCTCGTCGTCCTCCCCGTCCTCTACACGGTCTGGCTGTCGCTGTCGGACCGCGGCCGCGACGGCACCAACGCCGGCTTCGTCGGGCTCGACAACTTCGCCCGCATGGTGGCGGCGCCGGAGTTCTGGAACTCCGTGCGGGTCACCCTCGTGCTCTTCGCGGTCTGCCTGCTCGTGGAGACGGTGCTCGGCATCGCGCTCGGCTACCTGCTGAGCATCGACGTGCCCGGGCGGAAGGTCTTCCAGGGGATCATGCTCATCCCGGCGATCACGGCGTCGGTCGCGGTGGCCCTGGTCTGGATGCTCATCTACGACCCCACCCTGGGGGCGGCGAACCAGATCCTCACCGCGGTCGGGCTCGACCCGGTCGTGTGGCTGGGTGACCCCGACATCGCCCTCTGGTCGATCGCGCTCGTCGACGTCTGGCAGTGGACGCCGTTCATGGCGCTCATCATCGCCGCGGGCATCCGTTCCCTGCCGGCCGAGCCGTTCGAGGCGGCGTCGATCGACGGCGCCTCGGGCTGGCGCAAGGCGGTGCACGTCGGGCTGCCGCTGCTCATGCCGGTGATCTCGGTGGCGATGATGTTGCGCACGGTGGACCTCGTGCGGTTCTTCGACACCGTCTACATCATGACCCAGGGCGGCCCCGTCGACTCCACGAACACCCTGAACGTCTACGGCTACCGCGCCGCGTTCATCGACCAGGAGGCGAGCTACGCCGCCGCGCTCCAGCTGAGCCTGCTGCTGCTCGTCGTCGTCCTGGCCGGCGTGTTCACCCTCTGGCGCCGGAGGATCAGCGTTGACCACTAGGACCCCTGCCGCTCGACGGCTCACGCAGGTGTACGCCCTGTACCTGCTCGCCGCGCTGGTCTTCTTCGGACCCGTCCTGTTCATGCTGTGGTCGGCGTTCCGGAGCAACGTCGACATCACCGGCTCGATCTTCAACCTGACCGCGCCGCTGACCCTGGAGAACTTCACGAACCTGTTCGACCGGTTCGTCTTCTACTACTACATCCGCAACAGCTTCGTCGTGGCCGGGGGTTCCACGCTGCTCGGTCTGGCACTCGGTGTGCCCGCGGCCTACGTCATCGTGCGCCGCAAGGCCACGAGCATCGGCTTCCTCATGCTGCTCGCTCGGATGGCGCCCGGCGTGCTGTTCGTGCTGCCCCTGTTCGTCCTCTCGGTGCAGACCGGTGCGCCGTCGAACAACGGCCTGAACTTCGCCCTGCTCATCGCGGCACACCTGATCATCACGTTGCCGCTGTGCATCTGGCTTCTGGTGCCGTTCTTCGAGGACATCCCGATCAGCCTCGAAGAGGCGGCGATGCTCGACGGTGCCACGGTGTGGCAGCGCTTCCGGCACGTCGTCGTGCCGCTGGCCCTGCCGGGGCTGTCGGTCGCGGTGACGCTGAGCTTCATCTTCTCCTGGAACTACTTCCTCTTCGCCCTCGCCCTGGCGAACGCCGACACGCTGCCGTTGCCCGTGATCGCGTTCAACTTCATCGGGCAGGGCGCGAGCGACTACGGAGGTCTCATGGCTGCCAGCACGCTCATCTCGCTGCCGGCGCTCCTGCTCACCGTCTTCGCGCAGCGCTGGCTCGTGCGGGGCCTGACCGGCGGGGCGGTGAAGTGATGGCTGACGCGATGACACCGGCGACGCGGCGGGCCGCCCGCTTCCGCGGGGATGCGGTCATCGACTTCACCGACGACGACCTGCCCGAGGTCGCCGCGGCCGAGGTGCGGCTGCGCGTGGACGTCTGCGCGCTGTGCGGCTCCGACAAGCGCCTCCTCGCGAGCGGCTCGGCGGTGGTGCCCGGGCACGAGATCGCCGGCACGGTCGTCGCGGCGGGCCGCGGCACCACGCTGCCCACCGGCACCCGCTGCATCGTCTACATCCCCGTCTTCTGCGGGGAGTGCGACCAGTGCCTGCGGGGCCAGACCAACCGCTGCCTGCACCTGCGCGAGCTCATCGGCTGGCAGCGCGACGGCGGCTTCGCCGACTTCGTGGACGTCCCGCAGCGGTGCGCGCTGCCGGTTCCCGACGACGTGCCCCAGGACGTCGCCGTGCTCGGCCTCGACACGGTGGGGACGGCGGCGCACGGCCTCCGGCTCGCCCTGCGCACGCAGGACGAGCTCCCCCGGCGCCTGCTCGTGGTCGGGTGCGGCCCGCTCGGCCTCGGCGTCGTGGCCGTTGCCCGCGCGCTGGGCGTCGCGTCCGTCGACGCCCACGACCCGCATCCCGGGCGGCTCGCACTCGCCGCGCGCCTCGGCGCGGGAACGCAGGTCGACCTGCAGGCGGAGAACCGGTACGACGTCACGGTGGAGGTCAGTGGCTCCGCTCCCGGGCGCGACGCCGCCCAGCGCGTGGTCGTGCCCGGCGGCACCGTCCTCGTGCTCGGGGAGTCGAACGACCCGTACGTGATGGCGGCGACGCCGCGCTGGCGGCGCACCGACTGCTTCACCGTCCGCTCCTTCTACTTCCCGCTCACCGAGGTGGACGGCAACTGGGACCTGCTGCGCCGCTGCGGCCCGGCCCTGCGCGACGTCCTCGCGCACCCGCTCACCCTGCCCGAGCTCGCCCGGGCCTTCGACAAGTTCGTGGCCGGTGACCTGCTGAAGCCCTACATCGTCTCTGGAGCCCCCGCATGACCGCACGCCACCTGTTCGTCCTGGCCGTCGACCAGCGGCCGTGGCTGACCCAGGCCCTGTGGGGCCACACCGGCACCGCGACCCCGGACCAGCGGGCCACCGCGGCCCGCGCCAAGCACGCGGTCCTCGACGGGCTCCTCGCCGCGGTGGACGCCGGCGTCCCCCGCGAGGCCGCGGGCCTGCTCGTCGACGACGAGCTCGGCCCGGGGGTGGCCGAGCGTGCCCGGGCCGCGGGGATCACCCTGAGCATGCCGCTCGAACGGGCCGGTCTCGACCTGTACGAGGACGCACCCGCCGACGTCCCGGCCCACCTGGCCCACCACGCCCCGGACCTGGCCAAGGTGCTCGTCCGCTACAACCCCGACGGCGACGCCGACGCGAACGCGGTGCAGCGGCGCCGGCTCGCGGCCACCGCACGCGCGGCGCACGAGGCGGGCTCGCGGTTCCTGTTCGAGCTGCTGGTCCCGCCCGTGTCCGCCCCACCCACCGAGTCGCAGCGCGACGCGGACGTGTGGGCACACGAGGTGCGGCCCGGCTTGGTGCTGCGGGCCATGGAGGAGATCGCCGCCGACGTCGACGTCGACGTCTGGAAGCTCGAGAGCCTCGGCCCGGAGCAGGCCTACGCGGACGCCGTGGCGCTCGCGGCGACGCACGACGCCACGTGCCTGCTGCTCGGCGCGGGCGCTCCGACCGAACAGGTCGACACCTGGCTGTCGCGCGCGGCCCGCAACGGCTTCGCCGGCTTCGCGGTGGGACGCAGCATCTGGTGGGACGCCGTGCGCGGGCTCCTCGCCGGCGAGATCGAGCACGCCGCGGCGGTGTCCGCCGTGGCGTCGCGGTACCGCCACTTCGTGGACGTCTTCGTCGACGCGTCCCGGCCCCTCGCCGTCACCGGCGGATCGCCGGCGTGACCCCGCTGCTCGACCCGAACGAGCGCGTCGGGGAACGGGTGCACCGCGACCTGCGCAACCGCATCCTCACGGGCGCCCTTCCCGCGGGGTCGCGGCTGTCGGTACCCGCGATCGCACGCGAGCTCGGCGTGAGCCGCAGCCCGCTGCGCGACGCCGTCCTCCAACTCGTCCGCGAGGGCCTCGCGGAGGAGACGTTCAACCGGGGCGCCGTCGTGCGGCAGCTCAGCCGCGAGGACCTGATCAGCCTCTACGACGCGCGCGAAGCACTGGAGGGCATGGCCACCCGCCTCGCGACGGCCGGGTTCACGCCCGCCGTGCGGCGCCGGCTGCGCGACCTGCTCGCCGAGCACGACGAGGTCGTCGCCGCCCACGACTTCACCCGCCACATCGATGTCGACGCCGCGTTCCACCGCGAGATCCGCCAGGCCGCCGGCAGCCCGGTGCTCGCCCGGATGCTCGAGGAGATCCAGGGCCAGGTGATGCTGGCGATGCGGTCGACGAGCGTCAGCGGCGGGATGGCCCAGGCCGTCGCCGACCACCGCCGGATCTTCGAGGCGCTGGCCGCGGGTGATCCGGATGCCGGCGAGGCGGCGGCGCGGCAGCACATCGCGCGGCTGCGGGAGCTGCTGCGTACCCACCCCTGATGCCGGAGTCGTGTGTCGCACGGTGCGGGTGGAAGACTCGGGCGATGCCGGCCGGCAATGATCTTCCCACCCCCAGCCCCGCCATCCTGATCATGATGTTGGGCCGGCAGCTGCGCACGGAGATCGAGCGCGATCTCGCCACCTCGGGGCTCACGCTCCGGCACCTGTCCGCGCTCGGGCACCTGGGGCGGGAACCCGGGCTGTCCTACAGCGAGCTCGCCCGCCGCGCGGGCGTCACCGCGCAGAGCATGCAAGCCACCCTGCAGCAGCTCGAGACGCTCGGCGCGGTCGAGCGCCGCACCCCACCCGGCCGCGGCCGCACGGCCGAGCTGCACCTCACCGACACCGGACGTCGGCTCCGCACCGCCGGCCTGGAGACCGTGGCCGCCGCCGACCGGCAGCTCCTCGCCGCGCTGCCCGATCAGGACGCCACCGCGGTGGGCCCGCTGCTGATGCAGCTCCTCGACGCCCACCGCCCCGAGCCCCGCTCCTGACGACCGGGCAACCGAAGCCGCGACCTCACGCGCCGCGAGTTACAGCTAGGCTGTAACCTGAGTTTCAGTCGAGCTGAAAGCACGGAGGTCTGCCGATGAACGCGGTCCTGCTCTCGCTGCACGTCCTGGCCGCCATCATCGCCATCGGGCCGATCTGCGTGGCGGCCAGCATGTTCCCCGCCGAGGCGCGCCGCGCCCTCGGCGACCACGCCGCCACGCGCCTGGTGGTCCTCGCCCGCATCTCCCGCGTCTACGCAGCCGTCGGGATCGCCGTACCCGTGCTCGGGATGATGACCGCCGCGTCCATGGACGTCCTGTCCCAGACCTGGGTGATCGTGTCCATGGGGCTCACCCTCGTGGCCGCCCTGGTGCTCGCCTTCGTGGTGCTCCCCCGCCAGCAGAGCCTGCTCGCCGACGTCACCGCGCACTCCGGGGCCGGGGCCGGGGCCGACGTCGCGGTGATCGCGCGGCAGAAGATCGGCGGGCTCGCGATGGCGACCGGCGTGTTCAACCTGCTGTGGGCCGCGGTGACCGTCCTGATGATCGTGCGACCCGGCTCGACCACCGGGGTGTGAGGCGTGAACACCCGCGTTCTGGCCCTGCTCGCCGCGGTCGAGTTCGGCACGCTGCTGGTACTCCTGGTCAACCTCGCCACCGTGCACGTCCCGGTCGTGGCGACGCTCCTCGGGCCGCTGCACGGCTGCGCCTACATCGCGGCGATCATCGGAACCGCCATGTGCGCGGGACCGACGAGCCGGCCCACGCTGCTCAGCCTCGTCCCCGGGGTCGGCGGCGCGCTCGCGGTGGTCACCCTGCGGGCAGGATGGTCCCGGTGACCTCGCCGAAGCCGATCCGGGTGCCCCCCGGGCCCGGTGCGGCGGCGGAGATGGTGACCACGTCGCCGTCCCGGAGGAAGGTGCGCTCCTCCCCCTTCACCGTCACCGGTTCCTTCCCGCCCCAGGTCAGCTCGATGAACGCGCCGCGCTGGCGCCGCTCGGGGCCGGAGACGGTGCCGGAGGCGAACAGGTCGCCCGTCCGTGCCGACGCACCGCCCACGGTCATGTGCGCGAGCATCTGCGCCGGCGACCAGTACATCTCGCGGTAGGGCGGGCGCGTGACCTCCTCACCGTTCCACTCGACCACGAGCTCGACGTCCAGACCCCGGTCCTGGCCGCCGCGCAGGTAGTCCAGTGGCTGCGGATCCTGCTCGGGCAGCGGCACCCGGGCGGCCTCCAGCGCGGCGAGCGGCACCACCCACGGGCTGATCGAGGTGGCGAAGCTCTTGCCCAGGTTCGGGCCGAGGGGCACGTACTCCCAGGCCTGGATGTCGCGGGCGGACCAGTCGTTGACCAGAACCGCCCCGAACACGTGCTCGGCGAACGCGTCGACGTCGATCCGCTCCCCCAGCTCCGACCCCACGCCGACGAGGAAGCCGAGCTCGGCCTCGATGTCGAGCCGCTGCGACGGCCCGAAGGTCGGTACGGCCTCGTCGGGCGCCTTGCGCTGGCCGGACGGGCGGACGATGCCGGTGCCCGAGACCACCACGGTGCCGGCCCGGCCGTGGTAGGCCACCGGCAGGTGCTTCCAGTTCGGCAGCAGCGGCTCGGCGTCGGGCCGGAACAGCCGCCCGAGGTTGGACGCGTGGTGCTGCGAGGCGTAGAAGTCCACGTAGTCCGCGACCTCGACGGGCAGGTGCAGGGTCACGTCGCGGACCGGGTGCAGCGCCTCGTCGGGCAGGTCCGCGGCCACGAGCGCGGTGATCCGTTCGCGGACCTCGGCCCACCGTGCCGGGCCCTGAGCCATGAACGGGTTGAGCGACGCGGCGGAGAACACCCGGTCGGCGCCGTCGTCGTCGAGCAGCACCGACAGGTCGATCACCGTGTCGCCGAGCCGGACGCCGATCCGCGGAGCGCCCGCGGCCACGGAGAAGACGCCGTAGGGCAGGTTGTGCGGCCCGAACGGGGAGCCGTCCGGGATGCGGATCGTGGTGCTCACGACGCGGGGCCCCGCCCGGACCAGGTCCACGCGTAGTTCGGGTCCTCGCTCGCCACGGCCCCCTCCCCCAGCTCCAGCGGGCGGAACGTGTCGACCATGACGGCGAGCTCGTCGAAGAACTCCGCGCCCAGCGCCCGCTCCATCGCCCCGGGCTGCGGACCGTGGGCGTAGCCGCCGGGGTGCAGGCTGATCGAGCCCTGCCCGATCCCCGATCCCTTGCGGGCCTCGTAGTCACCGCCGCAGTAGAACATCACTTCGTCGGAGTCGACGTTGGAGTGGTAGTAGGGCACCGGCACGGCCAGCGGGTGGTAGTCGACCTTGCGCGGCACGAAGTTGCAGATCACGAAGTTGTCGCCCTCGAACACCTGGTGCGCGGGCGGCGGCTGGTGCACCCGCCCGGTGATCGGTTCGAAGTCGTGGACCGAGAACGTGTACGGGTAGAGGCAGCCGTCCCAGCCGACGACGTCGAACGGGTGCGTGGGGTAGGTATAGCGGGTGCCGGTGACCCCCCGCGAGCCGCGGTGCTTGACCAGCACCTCGACGTCGCTCCCGTCGACCAGCAGCGGCCCGTCCGGCCCGTGCAGGTCGCGCTCGCAGTACGGGGCGTGCTCCAGCAGCTGCCCGTACCGCGACAGGTAGCGCTTCGGCGGGGCGATGTGCGAGTTGGCCTCGATCACGTAGCAGCGCAGCGGCTCCTCGCCGACCGGGACCCAGCGGTGCGTCGTCGCGCGCGGCAGCAGCACGTAGTCGCCCTGCCGCGCGGTGAGCGTGCCGAACACGGTCTCGACGGTGGCCGCACCGGCCTCCACGTAGACGCACTCGTCGCCGACGGCGTTGCGGTACAGCGGCGAGGCCTCCCCCGCCACCACGTAGGAGATGCGCACGTCGCCGTTGCCCAGGACCAGCCGCCGCCCCGTGACGACGTCGGCGCGCTTGCCCTCCTCCCCCGGGAACAGCGCGTGCAGCTGCAGGTGCCGCGCCAGGAGCGGCCGGTTCTCGGTGGTGCTCTGGTCGGGCAGCTCCCACGGCGTGGCGTCGACCACCGCGGACGGGATCGCCCGGTGGTAGAGCAACGACGAGTCGGACGAGAAGCCCTCCTCGCCCATCAGCTCCTCGTAGTACAGCCCTCCCTCGGGCGTGCGGAACTGGGTGTGCCGCTTGGGCGGGACCTCACCCGCTCGCCTGTAGTGCGCCATCGTGGCTCTCCTCCCGGGTTGCGGGGTGGGCGGCGGCGCGCCGCAGCGCCGCGGTGATCTCTTCGGTCGTCGGGTCCGTCAGGACGGCGGCGACGTGCGCGTCGGGCCGGACGACCCAGACCTCGCCCGGGCGGGCGCCGAGCGCAGCGCCGAGCGTGCCCTCCCGGTCGCCGGAGGCAGCGAGGTCCAGGACACGGACCGGGCCCGGCAGGGCCGCCGTGGCGTCCCGCACCGCGCCGGCGTCGACACCGACCGTCGTGAGCAGCAGGAACCCGTCCCGGGCGAGGGCCCGCGCGCGGCTGCGACCACCACCGGGAGCCGCGACGGGGGCGTCGGGCAGCAGCACCCCCGGCCCGGCGGGGGGAGCCTGCCCGCGCGGGGGCCTGCCGAGGAAGGGCCGGCGCGCGGTGGGGGTGGTCAGCGGGGAGTCGACGTACCAGAACGGCTCCGCGAGCCGGCCGGAGTCCACCCGCGCACGGCTTTCCGGGTCGGTGGCCGCGGCCGCGAGGACCTCGGCACGCCGGCGGGCCTGCGCGTCGTCGTGCGGCACGAGGAAGTCCATCGTGGCGGTCGTGACCGCGACGTTCTCCACGGCGGCGGCGTGCCGCTCGTGGTGGTAGGTCTCGAGCAGCTCGTCGGGCGCCCAGCCGTGCCCGACGTATGCGATCTTCCACGCCGCGTTCTCCGCGTCGGCGACCCCGGAGTTGAGTCCCCTGGCACCGAACGGCGAGACCAGGTGCGCGGCGTCTCCGGCGATCAGGATGCGGCCGCAGCGCATGCGGTCGACCACGCGGCACTGGAACCGGTACACCGACTTCCACACGATCTCGTACTCCCGCTCACCGATGATCTTCCGGATCCTGGCGTCCAGGGCACCGGAAGCCACCTCGGCGTCGAGGTCGTAGCCGACCGGGACCTGCCAGTCGATGCGGAAGGTCGAGTCGGGGCAGGGGTGGATGAGGACCTGGCGGCCCGGGTTCCACTCGGGATCGAAGTAGAAGCGGCGCTCGGTGGCCCAGCCGGGGAGGTCGGCGCGGATGTCGCAGATCAGGAAGCGGTCGTCGAAACTGCCCCCGTCGAAGCTCACCCCGAGCAGGGCGCGCAGCTCGTCGCTGCGGGCTCCGGCGCACACGACGAGGTAGGGCGCGCGGACCTCGACGGGCCCCGATGGGGTCCGGCAGCGCAGCACCACCTCGGCGTCGTCCTGGGCGACGTCGACCACGTCGTGGCCCCAGCGCACGTCGACGAGGGCCTCCTGCGCGATGCGCTCGTCGAGGATCTGCTCGGTGCGCGACTGGGAGATGTTCACGAACGGCGGGAACGCCGGGCTACCGGGCTCGGCCAGCTCGATCGCGAACAGCTCCGCGTCGCGGTGGAAGGTGCGGGCGGTGGTCCAGGTGACCCCCTCGTCGGCGATCCGGCGGCCCGCGCCGACCGCCTCCCAGATGTCGAGGACGTCGCGCTGCTGGCAGATCGCCTTGGAGCCGATCCGGTCCCGCCGCGGGCGCTGGTCGAGCACCACGGACGGCACGCCCCAGCGCGCGAGGAGCAGGGCGGTGGACTGGCCGACCGGGCCTGCCCCGAGGACGGCGACCGGGTCGTGAGGCCAGGTGGAGGACATCAGGACTCCCGTCGTCGCGCCGAGGACTCAGCCCTGCAGCTGGGCCCAGACCTCCTGGTCGCGCTCGGCCGTCCAGATCACCGGGCGCTCGATGCCCGACAGCTCGTCCCACAGCCGTGAGACGTCGAAGGGCAGGCAGTGCTCGAAGATCGGCCACTGCCCGTAGTCGTCGACCAGCGCGGCGTGGGTGGCCTCGAAGGCCTCCTTGAGCGTGCCTCCGCGGCCGTGGACCGCCCCGACCTGATCGATCATGACATGGAGGAAGCCCCGGGTCTGCTCGATCGCGGCGTCCACCTCCGCGCGGCCACGGCTGACGGCGCCGCGCCCGCCGACCAGCTGCTCGGCGCCGAGGGACTTGACGCGGTCGAGGGTCGCGCCCGCCCAGTCGCGGTGGAAGGCGTCGCCGGTGTACAGGGCGGCTTGGGCCTCCACCAGGTCCCCGGCGAACAGGATCCGCTGTCGCGGCAGCCACGCGGTGAGGTCGCCCTCGGTGTGGCCGCGACCGTGGTACTGCAGCACGAGGTCGCCCCGGTCGCCGCCGAGGTCGATCGTGAGCCTGTCGGCGAAGGTCAGCGTGGGCCAGGTGAGCCCGGGCACGGAGTCCGCGGCCTCGGCCAGGCGCGGCATCCGCGCGAACTCGGACTCCCAGTCCTGCTTGCCCCGCTCGGCCACCAGGTCCCGGGTGATCTCGTGGGAAACGATGATCTCGGCGTCGAACGCGCTGGCACCCAGGACGCGCACGGCGTGGTAGTGGCTCAGCACGAGGTAGCGAACGGGCTTGTCGGTGTGCTCGCGCAGCGTCGCGAGCCACTTCTGCGCGGCCACCGGGGTGGCGAGGGCCTCGAAGCAGACGAGGAAGTCCTCGCCCTCGATCGCCCCGATGTTCGGATCCCCCTCGGCGGTCAGGGCGTACACGCCCTCGGCGAGCACCTCGAGGGTCTGCTCCTTGGCGGCGCTGTCGGCGGACGACGCGAACGGCTTGGCCATGGGCTTCCTTTCCACGATCGGACGGTAGAAGACCGGGACGAGGTAATCAAACCTTTGAACGTCTTCCCGAAGTGATGCCGGTCACAGCCGAGGGCCGGTTCCATGCTACGACGCGGACCGGCGGTGAGCCGGGAACATTCGTCCAAGCCGACTGCACGCACCGGCGGCGACAGTTCCCCCATGACCGTTCCCGATGACTCCACCCTGCGCCTGGACGACGGCGAGATCCACGTGCTCCAGGACGGCCCCCGCGACGCCCCCGCGCTCCTGCTCATCCACGGAACCGCCGTGTCGGCCCGCTCGTGGGAGCCGATGGTCCCGCTGCTGACCGGGTCCCACCGGGTCATCCGCATCGACCTGCCGGGCTGCGGCCGGTCGGCCAGACCGGACGGTGCGAGCTACGCGGTCCCGGACCAGGCTCGCCGGGTCGGTGAGGCACTGGACCGGCTCGGGGTCCGGCACGCCGTCGTCGTCGGCCATTCCAGTGGTGGGGTGGTTGCCACCGCCCTCACCGAGCAACGGCCCGACCTCGTCACCGCGGTCGCGCTCCTCAACACCGGACCCGACATGGCCGCCTACATCGCGCAAGACGTCGCCGTCCGGGCGGCGTCGTGGGCGGACCTGACCGACGACCAGGTGCGCCAGGCCATCAGCGACGGGTTCCACGCGGGCTACGAGATCCCCCAGGCGTTCGTGGACCAGTTCCGCGACGTCGACTTCCACGTGTTCGCCGCGACTTCGCAGGCGGTCCGGGCGTACCTCGACGCGCAGGGGCTTCCGGAACGGCTTGCACCCCTGCGCAAGCCGCTACTGGTGCTCTTCGGCGAGGAAGACCGCAGGTGGCGCGCGTCATCAGCCGCCGACTACCGCGCCGTTCCCGGGGCGACGATCGAGATGCTGCCCGGTGTCGGACACTCACCCAACCTCGAGGATCCGCCGCGGACCGCCGAGTCCCTCTTGGCGTTCACCGCGACGCGTGACGGGAGCGCTCGTAGTGGCGCCGCGCCTTGAGCCGGTTGCCGCAGACCTTCATCGAGCACCACCGCGCCCTGTTCGGCTTGCTGCGGTCCAGCAGGAACAGCCGGCACTCCTCGTTGGCGCAGGCCCGCAGCCGGCCGGGCATCGACTCCTGCACCCGCCCCCACGCCAGCAACGCGCGGGCGGACGAGCGTTCGTCGTCCGCCACGTCGAGCCGCCACGACAGCCCGCCCTGCACGATCTCGGGACGCAGGCGCACACCGTCGAGCATCGGGGCCAGCACTTCGGGCGCCTCCACGCCTCCGACGACGGCCTGCAGCCGGTCCCGCACCTGGCGCAGGTGCGCGACCTCGGCCGCCGACCCGACGCCGCCCCGGGCCCGCACCCATGCCCGCGACCCACGGTCGTCGGCCAGCAGATCCCGCTGCCCGCTGTCGACGACGGGTGTGCTGTTCAGCAGGTCGAGGAGCAGCGACTCGTCCTCGTGAGCGACCGGATCCGCCATGCGCCCATTCTAACCCTTTCAGGACTATTGACAAGTTAGGTCCGTCTGAGGTGTGCTGTCGCCGGCACCTAACCGTCAATCTGCCTTCAAGGAGTTAGAGATGACCGAGATCCACCACCGGACAGCGACCGTGAACGGTCAGCGGGTCTTCTACCGGGAGGCCGGCCCCGCCGACGCGCCGGTCCTCCTGCTGCTGCACGGCTACCCGACGAGCTCGCGGATGTTCCGGCACCTGATCCCCGCGCTCGCGGACCGGTACCACGTCATCGCCCCCGACCACGTCGGGTTCGGGCGGTCCGCCGCCCCGGCGGCCACCGAGTTCGACTACACCTTCGACGCGCTGACCGACGTCACCGAGGCCCTGCTCGACGAGCTCGGGGTCGAGCGGTTCGCGATGTACGTGCAGGACTACGGCGCACCCATCGGCTGGCGCCTGGCGCTGCGACGCCCCGCCGCGGTACAGGCGATCATCAGTCAGAACGGCAACGCCTACGACGAGGGCTTCGTCGACTCCTTCTGGTCCCCGCTGTGGGCCTACGCCCGGGCGCCGGGTCCCGACACGGAGGGCCCCGTGCGCGGCGCCCTCACGCTCGACGCCATCCGGTGGCAGTACCTCACCGGGGTGTCCGAGCCCGATCTGGTCGACCCCGACACCTGGGTGACCGACCACGCCGAGGTCAACCGGCCGGGCGTCCCGGAGATCCAGCTCGCGCTCTTCCGCGACTACGCGACCAACCCGCCGCTCTACCCCGCGGTGCACGACTACTTCCGCAGCAGCCGGGTGCCGCTGCTGGCGATCTGGGGCAACGGCGACGAGATCTTCGGTCCGGCCGGGGCCACGGCCTTCGCCCGCGACCTGCCCGACGCCGAGATCCACCTCCTCGACGGCGGCCACTTCCTGCTCGAGAGCGCCCTGGACACCGCCGTGGGTCACATCCGCGACTTCCTCGGCCGCACGGTCGGCGCAGCCCGATCCGCTGCCGCCTGACGTCGGCCGCGCTCGCACCCCCGGAGGCAATAAGCATACTATTCGTGGCCAACCGAGGGCGGAGGCGGCGATGGACGACGAGCACGTGGTGTGGGTGACGGGCGGCGGTACCGGGATGGGCGCAGCCGTAGCCCGCTCGGCGGCGGCACGGGGGTGGGCGGTGGCCGTCAGCGGCCGGCGACCCGAGCCGCTGGACGACGTGGCCGGCGGGATCGCGCGCGACGGCGGACGCGCGCTCGCCCTCCCGGTCGACGTGCAGGACCCGGCGGCCGTCGCCGCCGCCCGGCAGGCGGTGCTCGACACATTCGGCCGCCTCGACGCCGTGGTGCTGTCGGCGGGGCGCAACAGCCGGCAGCGGAGCTGGTCCGACCAGGACATGGACGTGTTCGACGACATCGTGCGCACCAACCTCACCGCCGCCGCGCGGGTGGTCGACGCCGCGCTGCCCGACCTGCGCGCCACGGGGGGCAAGATCGTGATGATCTCGTCCGTCGCGGGATGGCGGTTCTCGCCGGGCGCCGGCGTCGCCTACAGCGCCAGCAAGACCGCGCTCGGTTCGCTCACCAAGTCGATCAACGACCAGGAAGCCGAGCACGGCGTGCGCGCCTGCCACCTGTGCCCCGGCGACGTCGCCACGGACTTCCTGGAGCAGCGCCCGTCCGTGCCCGACGCCGCGGCGCGCGCCGTGATGCTCACGCCCGAGGACATCGCGGCTGCCGTGCAGTACGTGCTGGACACGCCGGCCCACGTGCGCGTGGACGAGCTCGTCGTCTCGCCGATCTCGCAGCGGTGACCGGCGGGGCCGGTGGGCACGCCAGCACCTACGACCGCGTGCTGCACGCGATCGGCTCCGCGATCGTCAGCGGGGCGTTGCCCGAGGGCCACACCGACACCGTGGAGGGGCTGACGGGGCGCACCGGCGCCTCGCGCAGCATCGTGCGGGAGGCCCTGCGCGTGCTCGGTGCGCTGGGCATGATCAGCGCCGGGCGCCGGGTCGGGGTGAAGGTGCTGCCGCGGGCGACGTGGAACGTGCTGGACCCGCTGGTGATCCGCTGGCGCCTCGCCTCGCCGGAGCGGGCGGCCCAGCTGGCCGAGCTGCGCGCGCTGCGCCGGGCGGTCGAGCCGGAGGCGGCCCGGCTGGCCGCCCACCGGCCCGCGCCCGACCAGGTCGAGCACCTGCGCGAGGCCGCCGCGCACCTCGCCACGTCCCAGGGCGCCGAGGAGTTCCTCGTCGCCGACCGGCGGTTGCACGGCCTCGTGCTCGCCATGTCCGGCAATGCGATGTTCGTACGCCTGCAGGCCGTGGTGGACGAGGCGCTGCGCGAACGCGCCCACCGCCCCGATCGTCCCGACCACGCGGTGCCGCACGACGTCGAACTGCACCTCGCCGTGGCCGAGGCCGTCGCGCGGCACGACGGCGACCGGGCCGCGGCGCTGATGCGCACGATCATCGACCGGACCGCAGGCGACGAACACGGCCCACACACCTGACCAGGCGCAGGAAGGAAACCCCATGCCCGACGGGCGACCCAACATCGTCTTCGTCATCACCGACCAGCAGCGGTTCGACACGATCGCCGCGCTCGGGCACGAGCACGCGATCACACCGAACCTGGACCGGCTGGTGGCGCGCGGCACGGCGTTCACCCGGACCTACGTGACCGCGCCGTCGTGCGCCCCGTCGCGGGCGAGCCTGTTCACCGGGCTCTACCCGCACACCACCGGCGTGCTGCGCAACAACGACCCGTGGCGGCACTCGTGGGTCGAGCGGCTCAACGAGTCCGGCTACCGGTGCGTGAACGTGGGCAAGATGCACACGTTCCCCTACACCGCGCCCGTCGGCTTCCACGAGCGTCACGTGGTGGAGAACAAGGACCGGTCCAACCCGAAGCTGCCGTTCTTCCTCGACGAGTGGGACAAGGCGTTCCACGCCCGCGGGCTGGTCAAGCCGGACCGGGCCACGAAGTACCGCGCGATGCCGGACTACCGCGACCGGCTCGGCGCGTTCGTCTGGGACGCGCCCGACGACCTGCACGCCGACAACTTCGTCGGCGGACTCGCCGCGCACTGGCTCGACGTGTACCCCGGCGCGGAACCGTTCTTCCTGCAGGTCGGCTTTCCCGGCCCGCATCCCCCGTACGACCCCACTCAGGAGCACCTCGACAGGTTCGCCGACGTGGACGTGCCGCTCCCCCACGACTCGGAGGAGGACCGCGCGAGCCAGCCCTACGCGCTGAAGGACCTGCGCCGGGACAACCTCGAGGTCGACCACGACGCCGTCGTGCACCTCGAACACCCCACCGAGGAACAGCTGCGCCGCCAACGCACGCACTACCTGGCGAACGTCTCCATGATCGACGAGCAGGTCGGCGTCCTGGTCGACGCCCTGGAACGTCGCGGCGTCCTCGACGACACCGTCGTGATCTTCACCTCCGACCACGGCGACTGCCTCAACGACCACGGCCACATCCAGAAGTGGTCGATGTACGAACCGAGCGTGCGGGTGCCCGCCATCATCGCCGGCCCCGGCGTGGTCGCCGGTCAGGTCCTCGACGGCCTGACCGCGCTGATGGACCTCGGCCCGACGATCCTCGAACTGGCCGGCCTGGAGCCGCCGGGGTGGATGGAGGCGCGCTCCCTGGTCCCGGCCCTGCACGGCGAGCAGTGGCAGGGCCGCGAGTACGTCTTCTCCGAGCACGCGAAGGACATGATCCTGCAGAAGACCGAGCTCATGACCATGGTGCGCGACGAGACCCTGAAGCTCGTCGAGTTCGTCGACGACACCGACGGGCAGCTGTTCGACCTGGCAGCCGACCCGTGGGAGCAGAAGAACCTCTGGAACGACCCCACCTACGCGCAGGACCGCGCACGCCTGTCACAGGTGATCGCTCGTTGGCGCGCGGAGAGCGGGCTGCGCACCGCGGGCTGGAAGGCGACGTTCCGCTGAGTGGCTCGCCGTCAGTCGTCGTCCAGCTCGGTCGCGTGACCGGAGGGAGCCGCATACGCCGCTTCCCACCGCTCCCGACGTTCGGCCGCGAGATCCGCCAACCGCGGCCGCCGTACCGCATCGACGATCCGGAGGACGACCACGCCGACCGAGAAGGCTTCGAAGCAGACGAACATGAACCGGATCATCGGCGTGATGTCGACACCCATCGACTGCGCCAGCAGCATGATCATTTTCGACTCCCCGGGCCCGCCCTCGTGCAACCAGTGTCGGACGGCCGGCGACGAACGCTACGGATTCACGGGAGCCTGCGAAACAACCGCCCGTTCGAGTGACACCGGGGTTCAGGTCCCGGTCGCGAGCTCCTCGCCGCGGCGCGCCGTGCGCGCGATCGCCGCCACCAGGTCCGGCCACAGCTCCCACGGGACGAGGTGGCCCATGTCGGGGTGGATCTGCAGTTCCGCGCCGGGGATCGCCTCGGCGGTGTCGACCGCGGCGCACCAGTGCAGCACGTCGTCGTCGCGGCCGTGCAGCACGAGCGTCGGGACGGTCACCGCGCGCAGGCGCTCGAGCCGCTCGGGGGCGCGCCGCAGCGCCGCCCACTGCCGCACGTACCCCTCGGGGGCGTAGCCGCGGTCGTAGGCCTCCCCGGCCGCCCAGACCATCCACTCCTCCTGCCAGCGGTAACGCTGGGGAACGCTCGGCCGGAACGCCCCGGACGCCGCCGCCACGACCTCCTCGCGCGTGCGCCGCGGCGGCACGACCCGCAGCTCCTCGCGCTCGCCGTGCAGGATGTAGCGCGGGTCCCGCCCCGGGATGGAGCTGAGCAGCCCGAGGCTGCGCACCCGCTCGGGGTGCTCGATCGCGACCATCTGCGCGATCATCGCGCCCATCGAGTGCCCCACGAGGTGACCGGCCGCCGCGCCGAGGTCGTCGAGCACCCGGACGACGTCGTCGCCCATGTCGGAGAGGTCGTAGCCACCGTCGACGTCCTCGCGACCGCCGAAGCGCTGCGAGTAGCCGGTGTCGCGGTTGTCGATCCGCACCACCCGGAAGCCCTCGGCCACCAGGAGCGCGACGAGGTCCTCGTGCCACGCGATCAGCTGTGCGCCGCCGCCTGCGATGAGCACGACGACGGGGTCGGTGGTCTCCCCCGTCACGTCGTAGAAGATCTCGATCCCGTCGGCCTTCGCGTACGGCATGTCGTCGGTCCCTTCCTAGCCGCGTGCAGCGCGGCGCATCCGCTGCGCCAACGCCGGATTGCGGTACGGGCCCGGAGCGTCGAGGGCGGCGAGGACGCGGTCGACGACCTCGGCGGGCTTGTCCTGGCTCATCTTGTCCTTCGCCTCGATGCGGGTGACCGGCAGCCGGAAGCCGGCGGTGCCGCGCGCGGTCCGCTCGGCGTAGGCGGCGTTCTCGGGGGTGGCGCGCAGGCGGAACGGCGTGGGCAGCGGGTCCTCGAACCGGTCGACGAGCCGTTCCAGCACGGCGAGGTTCTCGGCGTCGGAGAGCAGCTCCGGGGTGCCGTAGGCGTGCACGACCGCGAAGTTCCAGGTGGGCGCCGCGCGGTCGACCCCGTACCAGCTCGGCGAGACGTAGCCGTGCGGGCCGGAGAACACGACCACGACCTCCGACTCACCGAGCCGGTGAGCGCGCTCGTCCGGGCGGCCGACGTGGCTCAGCAGGACGAGACCGTCCGTGCCTTCGTCTATCAGGAAGGGGTAGTGCGAGACAACGAGCCCGTCGGGCGTGGCGCTGGCCATCACCGCCCACGGGTGCGCCCGGATCAGCGCGCGCACCTCGCCGGGATCCGTGAGGGCGTAGGCCGGATTGCTACGCATCGACGGCGTCCTCCAGGTCGTCCTCCAGGTCGAGGGGCCGTCCCATGACCGGCACGGACCGGAGCAGCTCGGACGTGTAGTCGTCGGTGGGGGCGGCGAGCACCGTCCCGGTGGGCCCGTGCTCGACGATGCGCCCCGCGCGCATCACGCTCACCTCGTCGCTGACGTAGCGCACCACGGCCAGGTTGTGGGAGATGAACAGCATCGTGAGCGCGAGCTCGTCCTGCAGCTCGCGCAGCAGGTTCAGCACCACTCCCTGCACCGACACGTCGAGGGCGGAGGTGATCTCGTCGGCGACCAGGACCGCCGGGTCGGCCGCGAGCGCCCGAGCGATCGTGATGCGCTGCCGCTGCCCGCCGGAGAAGGACGCGGGCAGCTCGCCCGCGCGCCCGGGGTCGACGTGCACCCGCTCCAGCAGCGCGCGCACCCGCGCCTCCCGGTCCGCCCGGGTGAGCCGCTGCCCGGTCGCGAGCAGGCCCTCCGCGACCGAGAGCCCCACCGGCATCCGCGGGTCGAGGGCGGCGAGCGGGTCCTGGAACACCATCTGGACCCGCCGACGCGCCGGTGCCCGCCTCATGAGGTCGGCACCGTCGAGGGTGATCGTGCCGGCGGACACCGTCGCCATGCCGACGGCTGCGCGCGCGAGCGTCGACTTGCCCGACCCGGACTCGCCGACGAGCCCGTGGGTGGTGCCCGTCCGCACGGTGAGGTCGACGCCGTCGACGGCGAGCTGCGCCCGCCGGCCCCGGCCGTAGGCGACCCGCACGTCGCGGAACGCGAGTTCACTCATGCCCGGGCCTCCTCGAGCAGCGGGCCGGAGGGGGACTCGCCGGCCTCCTCGAGCACGGGAAGCGGGCGGGAGCGGTCGGTCGTCAGGTCGGGCACGCAGGCGATGAGCCCGCGGCTGTAAGGGTGGCGCGCCTCGTGCAGCCGGCGCGCGTCGAGCTCCTCGACCACGACGCCCCCGCGCATCACCACGACGCGGTCGCAGAAGCCGCTGACGAGCGCGATGTCGTGCGAGATGAGCAGGATCGCCGCGCCGGTCGTGCGCTGCGCGTCGCGCAGGGCCCGCAGCACCTGCCGCTGCACGGTGACGTCGAGGGCGGTGGTGGGCTCGTCGGCGATGATGAGCCGGGGTGAGCCCATCAGCCCCATCGCGATCATCGCCCGCTGGCGCATCCCGCCCGAGAACTCGTGCGGCAGCCGGCGCAGGCGCTGTTCCGGCTCGGGGATGCGCACGAGCCGCAACATCTCCACGGCCCGGCGCAGGGCGTCCGGTCGCGGTGTCCGGGCGTGCGTCTCGCTCGCCTCGCGCAGCTGGAGCCCGACCGGCAGCGCCGGGTTCATGCTGCTCTGGGGGTCCTGGAAGACCATGGCCTGCTCGAGCCCCAGCGTCCGGCGGTCCGCGGCGCCGAGCGGGCGCGCCATGTCGATGCCGCGGAACCGCAGCCGGTCGCTCGTGACGAGCGCGTCCGGGCCCAGCAGCCCCGCCACGGCCATCGCCGTGACCGACTTGCCCGATCCCGACTCCCCGACGATGCCCACGACCTCGCCGTCGTCGACGTGCAGGTCCACGCCGTGCACCCGCTCGACGAGCCCGCCACCGGGCGTGCGGAACGCGACGCGCAGCGCGGCGACGTCGACCACGGCCCCCTTCTCGAGGGGTTCGTCCGGCTCCGCGGCCGCGGGCGGGCGGACCGCCCGCACCGGCCTGCGGCGACCGCCGCGTTCGCTGAGCAGCTCGCCCAGCAGCGCGAAGACCACGCCGGTGAGAACGATCGCGATCCCCGGGCCGATCGCCGCCATCGGCGCGAGGTAGATCCGCTGCGATCCCTCGTTGAGCAACCGCCCCCAGTCGAACTCGGGTGCCTGCACGCCGAGGCCGAGGAACGACAGCGCGGCGAAGGACAGCAGCGTGACCGATGCGTGCGTCGCCGTGTTCACGACCAGCGGCGGCACGATGTTCGGCAGCACGTGGCGGGCGGCCGTGCGCAGCGGTGAGCTGCCGAGCATCCGGGCGGCGTGCACGTACTCGGCGCTCGCCACCGACGACGCCAGCGTGGTGACCAGGCGGGCGAACACCGGTATGCCCGCGACGCCGACGGCCAGCATCGCCCCGGTCGCCGTCGCGCCCCAGATCACCGAGAAGAACAGCGCGAGCAGCAGCCAGGGGAAGGACAGCAGCACGTCGATGAGCCCCCCGACCAGACGCCGCGCCACCCGCGGCAGCAGCGCCGCAACCACCCCGAGCAGGACCCCACCGACCACCGACATGGCCGTGGCACCGAGGGTCAGCAGCACCGAAAGCCGGGTCGCCACCAGCACGCGGGCCAGCAGGTCGCGGCCGAGCTCGTCGGTGCCGAAGGGGTGCGCGAGGCTCGCCGGGGACTGGCGCTCCGCGATGTTGCGCGCGGTCGCCGCGTCGCCGAAGAGCGCCTCGCCGAACACGGCGACGAGGGTGACGACGAGCAGGCCTGCCAGTACGGCGATCCCCTGCGGGGTGAGCAGGGTGCGGCGCAGTGCGGATGTCGTCGACATGATCACGCCTCCGCGATCGCGGACCGCGGGTCCAGCACGGCCAGCGCGAGGTCGATGAACAGGTTGGCGGCCAGGACGAGGGCGGCGTAGACGAGCACGAGGCCCTGGATGAGCGGGTAGTCGCGGGTGGCGATGGACGAGACGATCGTCGAACCGATGCCGGGGATCACGAAGACGGTCTCGACGAGCACCGTGCCCGCGACCAGGCCGGTCAGCACGACGCCGCCCGCGGTGAGGCTCGCGGTGACGATGTTGGGCAGCGCGTGCCGCGCGTACAGCAGGCGCGCCGGGAGGCGCTTGCTGCGCGCCGTGGTGAGGTAGGGCGCGGCCAGCACCCGCAGCATCTCGACGTGCACGATGCGCGCGAGGTAGGCCAGCGGCCCGGCCGCCAGCGCGAGGACGGGCAGCACCGCGTGGACCGGCCCCGCCCACCCGGCCGGCGGGAGCATGCCGAGGCCGACGCTGAAGACGGCGATGAGCAGCACCGCGAGCAGGAAGTTCGGCACCGCGACGAGCACGCCCAGCAGCCCGGAGGCCGCGAGGTCCAGCGGCCGGTGGCGGCCGCCGTAGGCGGAGACGGCGGTCGCGACGCCGATCGGGAAGGCGCCGACCGCGGCCACGAGGAACGACGCGACGGCGAGCAGCAGGGTGGTCGGCAGCCGCTCGGCGAGGATCGCGGTGACCGGCCGCTGCGAGGTGACCGACACCCCGAGGTCGCCGGTGACCAGCCCGCCGAGGTAGCGGCCGAACTGCTCGCCGATCGGCCGGTCGAGCCCGAGCTGGACGCGCAGCGCCTCCACCGTCTCGGGCGGGGCCGTCGGCCCGAGCGCGGCCCGCACCGGGTCGCCCGGCACCAGTTGCACCAGGAAGAACGTGGCGACGAGCACCACGGCGATGCAGACGCCCGCGCGGGCGAGCCGCCGCGCCACGAACGCCGCCCGGGGCGAGTCCCACCCGGGGCCCCTGCGCGCGCCGGGAGACGGCGTGGGGAGCGGGGTGACCGGCGCCGTCGACGGGCCCGTCACGGCGTCAGCCCAGCATCCGGATCGAGGTGGGGGCGATCGAGCCCGGCATCTCGAACGTCGCGCCGCTCATGTACGTGGGCGTGCGGGTCTCGGCGAGCGGGAACACGTCCACGCGGTCGACGAGCTCGCGCTCGGCCTGCTGCCACAGCCCGCAGGCCTGCTCGGAGGAGCCGGCCGTGAACGCCTGCTGGGCGAGCGCCTCGTACTCCGGGTTGTCGACCGCCATGAAGTTGTACCCCCCGTTCTCCGAGGTCCCGCCGAGGAAGAACAGGCTCAGCACGACCGGACTGCTGGGCGTGAGCTGGATGAATCCGGTGTCCCAGTCGTAGCTCTGGTAGAGGTCGGTCGACCAGCCCGCCGGGTCCTCGGCCACCAGCTCGGTGGTGATGCCGAGCGCGTTCCACTCCTGCGCCACCTCCTCGGCCGCCGCCCCGTGCGACGGGGTGCCGCCGTCGTAGAGGAAGCGGATGGCAAGCGGCTGCCCGTCCTTCGACCGCAGCCCGTCGGGTCCGCGCACCCAGCCGGCCTCGTCGAGCAGCCCGTTCGCGGCGGCCACGTCCGTGGCCGGGAGCTCCCAGAGCGGGCCGCCCGCCACGCAGGTCAGTGGCGTCTTGTTGACCAGCGAGACCGATTCGACGTGGTCGCCGTCGGTCACCAGCTCGCCGACGGCGGCGCGGTCGAGGGCGAGCGTGAGGGCGCGGCGCACGCGCTCGTCGGCGGTCGGGCGGTCGGGACGCTCGTTGAACAGCATCTCGCCGATCGGGTTGAGCACGCCCACCGACCCCAGCCCGGCGGCCTCGATGCGCTGCCGGTCGGCGCCGGCGATGGAGGCGGCGTTCAGCTCGCCGGAGAGCAGGAGGTTCGTCGCGGTCGCCTCGTCCGTGACGACGCGACCGACGATCTCGTCGGGCAGCCCCGGGGTGTCGCTCGTGACGCCGTCGGGGCCCCAGGTGTATCCCTCGCGCCTGGTGTAGGTGTAGGTCGACCCGGGCGTGGCCGCCGTGAGCCGGTAGAGCGCGGTGCCGTTCGTCGTGTCGGCGAGCGACTCGGGGTCGTCGAGCCCCGCCTGGCAGACCATCTCGACCGCGCCGGTGCTCGCCAGCAGGAACGGGTTGCTCGTCGGGCTGGTGATCGTGAGGTTGGCGCCCTCGGCCGTGGCGGTCATGCCCGCGGTGATGTTCGAGCCGTGCCAGAACGTGCCGTGCGCCGGGTCGGCCTGGTAGGCGATGTTCGCGGCCGCGGTCTGCGCGGTGAACGGGGTGCCGTCGGCGCAGGTGATCCCCGGCTTCAGCGCGTAGGTGATCGAGGTCGGCGTCTCCTGCCAACTCTCGGCGAGCCACGGGATGATCTCCCCGTCGGCGGTGGTGTAGGCCAGCGACTCGTAGCCGTAGGGCACCAGCCCGCGCTGGACGAGCGAGACACCGGTGAGCGGCGAGAGGTTGCCCGGGTCGTCGTTCAGCGCGACGGTGAACGTGGCGCCCGAGGCCGGCTCGCCGGTGCCGCCGCCCGAGGGCTGGGAGAACACCGCGCCGCACCCGGTGAGCGCGATCGCGGCGGCCGAGGTGACGGCCACGACTGCCGCGCGGGCCCTGCTCCTCATGATGGTGTGCCCTTCGTCGCCGACAGCGCGGGTGAGCTGGTCCGTTCGATCCGGGCGAGCGGCCCGGCGGCCTTGACCGAGACCTTCAGCGTCGGGCGGGTGCTGTAGGAGATCGGCGTCTCGAGCACGTCGACGACCTCGACGGCGCGCGGGTCGGCCCCCGCCTGGATGGCGCGGTCGACGGCCTGGCGGCTCGCGGCGTCGATGGCGGCGGACCGGTCGGCGACGTCGCACAGCTGGTCGGCGCGGCCGCCGGCGAGCGCGATCGCGGCCCCGACCGCGTTGGCGACGTCGCCGCGCTGCGGCCGCACCACCTCGCTCGCACCGGAGACCGTGTCCGGCACCAGGAAGCCGCCGCCCCCGACGACCACGAGCGGCAACCCGACGCGGCCCAACGACATCCGCTCCACGGCGGACTCGATGCGGTCGTGCGCCACCTGCAGAGCGCGCCCGAGAGCGGCGCCGGTGGCGGCGTCGAGCGTCGGGAGGGCGTGGCCCGGGATCGTGGCGGGCGCGCCGACCGCGGCGGCGTCGGTGAGCGTCGCGGTCGGACCGCCGAACAGCAGGGCCTCCGTGCTGATGCGGTGGCCGACCGAGTCCGTGAGCGGCACGCCGCGCTCGAGGTCGACGATCGAGCCGCCACCCAGGCCGAGGCTCAGGATGTCGGGCATCCGGAAGTTGGTGCGCACGCCGCCGATCTCGCGTGGCAACGTCGACTCCCGCGGGAAGGCGCCGGTCAGCACACCGAGGTCGCTGGTGGTGCCCCCGACGTCCACGATGATCGCGTCGTCCGCGCCGGAGAGCCGGGCGGCGCCGCGGATCGAGTTGGCGGGCCCGGAGCCGATGGTGAGCACCGGGTAGCGGGCGGCGTAGTCGAGCGCCATGAGCGTGCCGTCGTTCTGGGCGAAGAACGGCGCCGCGTCGAGGCCCTCCTCGTCGACGACGGTGACCAGGGCGTTCGTGACGTCCCGGGCGACGCGGTGCAGGGCGGCGTTGAGCACGGTCGCGTTCTCGCGCTCCAGCAGCCCGAGCGCGCCGACCTCGTGGCTCAGCGACACCGGCACATCGACCCCGACGTGGTCGTGCACGAGCGCCGCGACCTCGAGTTCCTGCTCCGGGAACGACGGGCCGAAGATCCCGCACACCGCGACCGCGTCGAAGCGGCCCTCGAGCCCGTCGAGGAAGCGGCGGATGGCGCCGGGATCGAGCGGCGAGATCGGATGACCGTCGACGAGGTGCCCGCCGCCGGCGAGCAGGGCGCCCGCGAGCACGGTGTCGCGCAGGTCGGCGGGCCAGCCGACCAGCGGGGGGTAACCGGTCGACGCCGGTGCGCCGAGGCGCACCACGGCGACGCGGCCCAGGTCGCGGCGGCGCACGATCGCGTTCGTCGCGTGGGTGGTGCCGAGCATGACGCGGGAGACCTGGTGACGCCGCTCGCCGATGTCGTGCAGCACGGCGGCGAGCGCGGCGCGGACACCGCCGGTGACGTCCGCCGTGGTCGGCTGCTTCGTCCAGGCGACGACGCCGCCGGCGCCGTCGAGCACGACCGCGTCGGTGTTGGTGCCGCCGACGTCCACGCCGACGGAGAGGTCGCGGCCGCTGTTGATCGGTGCGGCGTTCATCGCGCGGCCCCCGCCGCGACCGCGCCGAAGGGCGCGTAGTCGAGGTCGTAGCCGAACGCCCGCGGACCGGTCAGCTCGACGCCCCGTTCGGTGCGCCAGAGCGGGTCGCACGCCCAGGCCAGCACGCTGACGCGCTGGCCGAACCGCAGCAGCTCGGTGGAGATGGCCTCCCCGGTCTCGGAGTCCACGACCGTGATGAGGTCCGGCACGCTCACCGTGACCGCCCCGTCCTCGATGACCACCAGGTTCTCGTTCTGGATCTCCACGCGCACGAGGCGCCCGCGGTCCTCGCCGATGCCCTCGACGGTCGCCGAGCCGCGCGTGAAGCCACCGTCGGTCCGCCGCTCGATGTCGATCACCTTGCCGGCGACGACGATCGTCGCGCCGAGCTCGTCGGCGGTGTCCACCACCGGGTCCGCGGAATGCAGCAGCCGTCGCCCGACGCCGATCGCGCGGCTGACGGTCCCCTCGATGACGGCGCCCTTCGGGTCGGCCAGGTGGTGCGCACCGAGCGCGATGCCCCCGGCGGCGACCGTGAAGGCGCGGGCGTGGCGTTCCAGCCAGGCGAAGTCGAGCGTGCGGAGCGCGCTGACGTTGCCGACGACGTCGGTCAGGACCACGAAGTCGCGCGACCGGCCCGCGACGTTCATCGCGACCATCGTCGCCTCCGGGAACGCCCGGCCCATCCCGTCCGCGTCGAGCACGGCGAGCCCCATGTCCGCGGCCCAGCCGACCGGCGCGACGCCGTTGCCGCCGCCGATCTCGGTGGCCATGACCACGGTCACCGGGCGTCCGATCAGCCGCTCGACCTCGCGCAGCAGGGTCGAGGCCTGCGCGCTCGCGCCGAGCATCTCGATGCCGACCGACGGGGCGCCGATGCCCGACATGGCGATCACAGCGTCGTCCGGCCCGAGCTCGTCGACCCCCACGAGCCGCACCGGCCCGTGCCGGTCGATCGCGGACTCGGCCGCGAGCCGCGCCGTGTGCACGGCGCCGCCACCGCCCGTACCGAAGATCGCGGCACCGGCGGCGAGCGGCGCGACGTCGTCGCGGGTGATGCGCCGCGGAAGCGGTGGCGCCGGGGAGCTCATGGAGGGAGCCTAGGAACGGACGTGACCCCCGACAATGTGCTGATAACTCAGGGAATCCCGGCAGACTGTGCTGATGGCACAGGACCGCGCGACCCTCGACGGGATCATCGAGCAGGCCGAGCGGTTCGACGTCGCGGTACTCACGGGCGATCCGGGCGGCGTCGTCGTGGAGGGCGTCCAGATGCTGGCCGTCAACGATCTCGCCACGGCGTCGCGGGGGCACCTCGTCATCACGTCGCAGCCGGGTGCCGGGGCGCCGCTGCACGCCTACCAGATCGACATCGCGATCCGCCGCTGCATCGCGGCCGAGGTCGCCGCCCTCGTCCTCGCCGCCCCCGTCACGCTCGCGGAGACCGCGCGGGTGCTCGCCGAGCGCGCCGGCCTGCCGGTCCTCACCGCCGACGGGGCCCCGTCGGAGCTCGCCGTCTTCGTCGACCGCTGCGTGCGGCGTGGTGCTGCGGAGGCCATCGCGCGCGCGGAGCACGCCATCGCCACGGTCTGCGCGGTCGCCGAAGCGGGCGCGGCCGACGTGCGGGCGGCGCTCCTGGACGCCGCCACCTCCGCGCTCGGGGTGCGGCTGAGCGTGCGGGAGGACCCGGGCGTGCGCTGGACGGATCCCGACGCCGTCTGCATCGGGGAGGTGCCGATCGGCCGGCTCGTGGCCGAGCGCCGCGACCCGGCAGCCGCGATCGCGCTCCCGGTCGTCGCGGCGGTGCTCTCGCGCGCGGTCGCCCGCGAGTCGCAGGACCGCTACGGCCCGGTCCGCTCGCGCGCCGACCTCGTCATCGAGCTGCTCCTCGCCGAGTCCTCGCGCCTGGACGCGCTCGGGGTCGACGCCGCACGGGCCGGGCTGCCCGTGCAGCTGTCGCACTCCGTCGCCTGGGTGAGCCCGCGGCACCGCGGCGACGGCACGCGGCGCGCGTCCCCCGCCCAGCTCGCCGCCCTCGAGCTGCGCGCGCTGCAGCTCGTCGACGAACGCTCCGCCGGCGGGCACGACGAGACCTGGCACGTGGTCGGGTTCCACGACGACCTGCTGATGGTGGTGTCCGAGGAACCCGGCGCGCCGGACCAGCAGCGCCGGTTGCGCGAGGTGGTGGACCGGGTCGTCGAGGTCGCCTCGTCGATCACCGGAGAGGACTGGGCCTTCACCGTCGGGCTCGGCACGCCCCAGAACGGTGCGTCGGGGCTGCGGCAGTCCGCGACGGAGGCCCGGATCGCCGCCGAGTCCGCCGTCGCGGGCGGGCGCCTCGGCGCCACCGTGGTCACCGACGTCACCGGCCTGCGCCGGGTGCTCCTGGACTTCTCCGCGTCCCCGCTGAGCCGCACCCTGCTCGACGACGTCCTCGCCCCGCTCGACGCGCTCGGCCCCGAACGCTGCCTGGTGGCCGTGCGCACCCTGCTCGCCTACGTGAGCACCCGCAACTCCCTCGCCCGCGCCGCCGCCGCGCTCACCCTGCACCCCAACGCGGTCAACTACCGCATCCGCCGCATCGAGCAGACCCTGAACCTCGACCTGGACGACCCCGACACCCGCTTCTCGGTCGAGCTCGCCTGCCGGTTGCGGCTGGTGACGAGGGCGCGGTGAGCCGGCCGCCCCCGCGACCGCTTCCCGCACGTCGGCTCGCCGTCATGATCGCCAGGAGTGGTGCCACGGCGACAGATCTGTCGTCCCCACACCATTTCTGCTGATCATGGCCGTCGCGTTCCGCGGAACGCACCTTGCGATGGTCCCGATCCACCCCCTCACGGTGATCATCGGGCTGGTTCGAGGCGTGTTGACCCCCATGATCGGCGGGATTGGGACAGGGGCTGCAGGGGTGCGGCTCATGTCCCTCGTTCGCTGATCAAGGCCGTTGTCGGAGAGGTTCGGGAACGGCACCACAGCCAGGTGGGCACGGACCCGGCCGCCGCGGACTCGTCGAGAATGGGCCTGGGCCCGCGTCGGGGACGACTGTCCGGTCGACCACGGTATTCGTTGCTTGTACCCAACCCGGCCACCTTCGGCGCGGAGGTCGACCTCGGCGCCGGACCCACTGCGCGTGAGACCCCGGGCGGCGGCGGGGCAGGAAGTCTCGAGCCGGGAACGGCGCGCCCACTGCAACCCGGGCTACGAGGCAGAGGAGGATCGCCTCTGATAGACCGACAGAAGACGTTTGCGGCAAGGGCGGCCAACACTCGTTGTTCTGCTATCGAGATCATCTCGGCGCGCAACGTTCACTATTGCACACGGTGAACCACCCGAACAGACCCATGCCATCGAACACCTGTTCGACTAAACTGGAGGCATGTCCGCAGTCGCCCCCGCATACGAACACCTCCAAGAGGCGTTCGACGCATTCCGGCAGGCCGCGGAAAACCCCCTGACCTCAGACGCGGAACTGCTGTCGGTACTCACCATCGGTGAAGGCATGTCCCGACAACACGACCACCTCACCGTCTCCACCACCGCCGCCCTGCAACGGCGCGGCACGTTCGCCGAACGTGGCTATCGCAAACCCGAAGGCGCACTCACCGACCTGCTGGGATGCGACTCCTACGAAGCCCGCCGCCGCGTCGTGGCCGCCGAGCAGGCGTGCGAGCAGATCGGGCTCGACGGCACCGTGATCCCCGCCCGCCTCCCCGCGACGGGGAAGGCGTTCGCCGCCGGGCACGCCGGGCTGCGTCATGTCGAAGTCATCGCCGCCCTTCTCAACACTGCGGAGGCCGGGCGGATCACCGACTGGCAACGCGCGGGGCTGGAAGAGCAGCTGGCCGGGATGGCCGCCGAATACTCGCCCGGACAGCTACGCAAGCTGGGCACCCAGTTACTGGAGGCGCTGGACGGGGACGGCCCCGAGCCTGATGACAATCCGCCGGAGCCGGTCAACCGGCTGCAGGTCCGTAAGCGTCGCGACGGGTCGGGCGGCACGATCAGCGGTCAGTTCGACGACGCGGCGATGTTCGACGCGATCGCCACCGTGATCGACGCCAAGGCCAAGCCGCTCGGCCGCGATGATCAACGATCGACGGGGCAGCGTCAGGCCGAAGCCCTCGCCGACGCCTGCGGGTTCGTCCTCGCCCACGCCGACCACGCCACCCTCCCCGACGCCGGTGGGCGACGGCCGCACCTGAACGTGTTGATCCGGCTCGAGGACCTCGAAACCCGCGCCCGGTCGGCGATGCTCGACTTCGGCGGCCGCATGACCGCAGAGTCGTTGCGGATGCTGGCCTGCGACGCCGCCGTCGTACCCATCGTCATGAACGGCGCCGGACAGCCCCTCGACGTGGGGCGCTCCACCCGGGTGATCCCCGACGGGTTGCGCAGGGCGGTCACCGCCCGCGACCGTGGATGCGCCCACCCGGGCTGCGACCGGACACCATCGTGGTGCGAAATCCACCACATCTGGGAGTGGGAGTACGGCGGGCCCACCGAACTGGGCAACCTGGTGAGTCTGTGCAAAGTCCACCACCGCCTGATCCACGATTCCGGGTGGGTGGTGCGGATCCGTGACGGGTTACCCGAATTCATCCCACCGAAATGGATCGACCCGGAACAAAAACCCCGCCGGAATCCGTAGCACACGCTCCTCGACGTGGACGGATGGGGGCGGGCATCGCCGGCCCGTCACGCCGCGGACCGTGATCGGTCCGCGGCGCGTCTACCAGCGGTTAAACGGTGTTGCCCGTGCAGGGGTGCGGCTCATGTCCCTCGTTCGCTGATCAAGGCCGCCGTCGACGCTATTCGACTCGCCCGAGTCGCCACGACGTCGGCATGACCTTGAAAGCAGTGCGTTCCGCGGAACGCACCGGAGCATCGGAACGCTTTGCGTGGTCAGGTCCCCAAGGAACGGAGCCCGACGATCGTGCTCGGCTCGGCGTTCGGGTTCGGGCCGTAGACGGCGAGCATGCGGGCGTGCTCCGGAGCCCAGTAGCGGCCCCGGGAGCCGGCGGGCACCTGCACCACGGAGCCGGCGGGCACCTCCACCGTCTCTCCGTCGCAGGAGACCATGAGCGTGCCTTCGAGGACGTAGTTGAACTCGTCGTGCGGGTGCTCGTCGCTCCACTCCTGCGCGGTGAGCTCCCACTCCATCATCGCCACGCCCGACCACCCGGCGTCGCTCGGAGGAATGAGGACGCGGCTGTGCGTGGGGCCGCCCCGAGGGCGTCCGGAGAAGACCGTGGGTGCCATGGTCAGAGCCCCCGCCAGGTCCAGCGGCCGCCGAGCAGGGTGCCCGCCACCGGCAGCTCGCGCAGCCGCTCGGGGGACGCGGTGTACGGGTCGGCGTCGAGGATCGCGAGGTCGGCGACGTCGCCGACCTCCACGCGGGTCCGTCCGCGCATGCTCGAGGCGAGCGCGACGTCCAGCGGCACGCGCTGCTCGGGGTGCCAGGCGGCGCGGTCGTCCCGGCTGCGGCTCGTCGCCGCGGCGATCGCGAACCACGGGTCCAGCACCGCGACCGGCGCGTCCGATCCGAATCGCAGCGTCGCTCCGGCCCCGTGCAGCGAGGCGTAGGCGAAGGCGCGGTCGGTGCGTCCCGACCAGTGGTGGTCGGCGACGTCGCGGTCGTCCATCGCGTGCTCGGGCTGCACGCTCGCCACCAGGCCCAGCGAGGCGAAGCGGGCGAAGTCCTCGGCGCGCACGAGCTGGGCGTGCTCGATCACCCCGGGGATCCCGAGCTGCTCGAAGGTGTCGATGACCTCGGTGTTCGCCCGGTCACCGATGGCGTGGATCGCTCCGCCGATGCCGTGGGCGTCCGCGCGCACGAGCAGCTCGCGCAACTCGTCGGGCGAGACGCTCGAGACGCCGCACGGGTGCAGGGCGTGCCGGTCGAGGCCCGGGTACGGGTCCCAGCAGAAGGCGGTGCGCGTGTTCAGCGAACCGTCGACGACGACCTTGAGCCGGCCCATGCTCACCAGGCCTCGCGGCTCGAGGCCGGCCCCGGTGCGCAGCCCGCGTCCGATCGCGTCGTCGAGGCGCTGGGGCCACACCGACGCCTCCACCCGGAGGCTGTCCACCCCGGCCGCCACACGCTCCGGCCACTGGAGGAGATTGTCGGTGTTCTCGAACTCGACGATGCCCACGACGCCGCGCCGGGCCGCCGCCTCGGCCGCCTCCCGGAACGCGTCGACCGTGGGCGGTGACACCGCGGCCAGCTTCGGGCCCACGGCGAACCAGTCCCACTCGCGCAGCATCCCGGATTCGTCCGGCTTCGCGTCGAGCCGTGCGGCGGCGGCGGAGTTCAGCCACGCGCAGTGCAGGTCGGCGGCGATCAGCACCACGGGTGTCGGGCCGGTCACCTCGTCGAGGGCCTCCAGTGTGGGAGGCGCGGGCCACGTGCCGTCGCGGAAGCCGTAACCGGTCACGATCGCGTCCGCGGGGTGCCCGCCGCGGCCGAGCACCGCGCGCACCCGGTCCAGGACGTCCTCGACGCTCGTCGTGCCGCCCAGGTCGAAGCGCGACCGCCGGATCGTCCACTGCGTGAAGTGCACGTGCTCGTCCCACAGACCGGGCGCCAGGATGCGACCGTCGAGGTCGACGGTCTCGGCTCCCGTGCGCGGCTGCGCACCCACGGGCGAGATCCCCACGATCCGGCCGTCGTCGATCCGCACGTCGACGGGTTCGCCGCCGCCCAGCAATCGCGCGTTGCGCAACTCCACCGCTGTCATCCCTTCCACTATGAGGCAGCCACTAGGTGCGACGCGAAGGCGGAGATGTCCTCGCCCGTGCCGCCGTCCACGGCGAGCTCGGCGAGGATCCGCCCGATCGCCGGGGTGAACTTGAAGGCGTGGCCCGCGCCCAGAGCCACGATGACGTCCGGGTGCTGCTCCAGCGGGCTGATCACGAACCGGCGGTCCGGCGTGATCGCGTACTGGCACGTCACGGTGCGCAGCGCAGGCCCGCTCCCGGGGATGGTCGCGCCCATGAAGGACGACAGCTCGTCGAGCAGCTCCTGCGAGGGGACGAAGGTGCGCTCCTGCGGCGTCATCAGGTTGTCCGAGCGGTCGCGGGCGGCCTTGATCGTCGGTTCGCCGTAGGTCGGGAACCCGTAGAAGCAGGAGGTGTCCTCCCAGATCCACACCGGGAAGCGGTCGCGGTCGAAGGCGTCGGGATCCGCGGGCTTGAAGTAGGTGACCTGCTCCTGCATCGTCACGAGCGGGATGGCGGCGTCGAGCGGTTCGAGCAGCGTGTTGGTCCAGGCGTCCGCGGCGAGCACCACCTTGCCCGCGCGGACGTCCCCGTTCGCGGTGTGGACGACGACGCCCGACCCGTCGGGGTTCAGCCGTTCCACCGGGGTTCGGTCCCGGATGACGGCGCCGTGCGCCCGCGCCTGCATCTGCAGGGCGGCCACCGAGCGGGACGCGTGCACGATGCCGGTGTCCGGGGTGTAGATCGACTCCACGTTCTCGGGGATCCGGAACTGCGGCCAGCGGGTGTTCACCTCCGCCGGGCCGAGGAGCTCGTAGGGCACGCCGACCTCGTCGAGGCTCGAGGTGAAGTCACCGGCGGCGTAGGGCCCCTCGACCGGGCAGAAGACCACACCCCCGGTGACGGTCACGAACCTCTCCCCCGCGACGGCCTCGAAGTCGGCCCAGTCCTGGTAGGCCGACCGCGCGAGGCGCACGTACTGCGGCTTGCCGTAGGAGGTCCTGAGGATGCGCGAGGTGTCGTGGGACGCACCGCGCACGTGCCCGAGCTCGAACTGCTCGAACGCCACGACGTTCACGCCCTTGCGGGCGAGGTGGTACGCGGCGGCGCTGCCGAGAGCACCCATCCCGACCACGGCGACGTCGAAGGTCTCCATCTGCCGATCCCCCCTACTCAGGTGAGCACTCTGCTCAGTACCGCGTCGATCTCCTCCAGGCGGGGGAGCATGCGCTCGCTCGGCCCGCCGACGCTGATCCCGCCGATCCGCCGGCCGTCCACGCGGCACGGGCGCGCGACGGCTGTGACGGCGCTCAGCGTCTCGCCCCGGTTGAAGGCCCGGCTCTGCGTGCGCACGATCCCGACCGTCGCGAGGTCGGCGTCGAGGTCGCCGGAGCCGTGGGCGAGCACGTGCTTGCGCAGGCGGTCCTCGGGCCACGTCGCGAGCAGCAGCTTGCCGATGCTCGTGGGCAACAGCGGGCGCCGGATCCGGAGCTCGGGGACGTAGCGGACCGAGTGCTTCGACTGCGCGCACGCGGTGTAGACGACGTGCTCCCCGGCGAAGAGTCCCAGCGTGACGGTCTCGCCGGTCTCGTCCCGGATCTCGTCGAGGTGCGGGAGGAACAGCTCGGTCAGCCCGCTCTCGCTCGGCCGGACCAGCTCGCCGAGCGAGTAGCCGATCGAGTAGCGCCCGTCGACCTCGACGAGGTAGCCGACCGAGACCAGACCTCGGATCAGGACGTGGACCGACGACCTCGGGGCGCCGAGCCGCTCGGAGATGTCGGCCAGCCGCAGCACGCCGGCATCGGCCGAGACCATCTCGAGGATGCGTGCCGTCCGGGTGACCGTGCGGTGCTCGGCGCTCATCTCGTGCCGCCCAGCTCGCTCGTCGTCCCGCTGCTCGCAGCCGGTGTCCTCGAGAAGCGGATCGGGAACCGCGGGTACCGCACCCGCCCGACCCCCGGCTGCTCCGCGGAGCGGAAGAAGTCGACGTCGGCGAGGTGCGGGTCGTCGAACAGGTCTGCCACCTCGTGCACCGGCATGGCGGGGATCCCCGCCGGGACGAGGACGGACATCCACGTGTCGGTGTCGCGCGTGCGCAGGACGTCGGCGAGGAACGCGTAGAGGTCGTCGACGTTCTCGTTCCGCGCGCCGGCCGAGGTGAACCGCGGGTCCTGCGCGAGGTCGGGCCGGTCGACGAGGGCGAAGAAGCGGCGCCACTGCTCGTCGGTGTAGACGGTGACCCCGATCGTCCCGTCGGCCGTGCGGTAGGGCCGTCGGTCCGTCGCGGCGGTCCGCGCGTACCCCGCCGGGCCCCGGGGCGGGTCGTAGACGTACCCGCCTTGCTGCTCGAACAGCGTGAACGCCGCCATGCACTCGAACATCGGCACCTCGACGGCCTGGCCCTGCCCGGACCGCTCGCGCTCGAAGAGCGCGGCGATCACCGCGGAGAGCGCGAGGACGCCGGTCGTCTTGTCGGCGACCGGGGTGCGGACGTAGCTGGGCTCTGCGCCGTTGGTCTGGGTGGCCGCGAGGCCCGACGCGGCCTGGATGACGTCGTCGTAGGCCGGTCGGTCGCGGTAGCGCCCCTCCTCGCCGTACCCCCGGACCGCGCAGTACACGAGCCCGGGGTTGCGCTCGGCGAGGGTGGCGTACCCGATGCGGAGGGAATCGACGGAGCGCGGGATCCGGTTGTGGACGAAGACGTCGCAGCCCTCGATCAACCGCAGGAAGGACTCGCGGTCGGCCACGTCCTTGAGGTCGAGCGGCACGCTGCCCTTGCCCCGGTTGGCGTTCATGAACGCCGGGCCCAGCCCTCTCCCCGTGGGGTCGCCGACCCCTCGGATGATGTCCCCGGTGGGCGGTTCGACCTTGGTGACCTCCGCCCCCATCTGGGCCATGAGCTGCGTGGCGTACGGGACCATGAAGGTGGTCCCGAGTTCCACGACCCGCACCCCGGCCAGCGGGCCACCGCGCTCGGTCACGCCGTCCCCTGCCGCTGCGCCCCCGCCGTCACGACACCGGCCGCGTCGAGGGCGTAGGTCGTCGACGGGTTCTCGCAGACGGGGTAGGGCGTGACGTCCATCGTGAGCTCGTCGAGGTCCATGATCATCGAGTATGCCGAGACGATCCGCTCGACGTACTCGTTGGCGGGGTTGGTGTGGCGGCAGAGACCGTCCGGGTAGCTGAAGTGGTCGGTGAGCACCTCGTGGATCGCCTCGGCGTCGACGCGGCGCGCATCGAGCCGATCCTCGAGGAGGTGGCGCACCCGCTCGGCCCGCAGCAGCGTCAGCCGGGCCGATCCCTTCTTGGTGTCCCGGCCCGCGACCTCGGTCTCGAAGTGGTTCGCGTGGGCCACCAGCCCGTTGCGCGGCACGAGGTGTCCGAAGTCGGTGGGC
Source organism: Pseudonocardia sp. MH-G8 (assembly GCF_002262885.1). Lineage (GTDB taxonomy): Bacteria > Actinomycetota > Actinomycetes > Mycobacteriales > Pseudonocardiaceae > Pseudonocardia. The sequence goes on from NZ_NKYF01000033.1 coordinate 45,791, forward strand.
GCCGCCTCGATGTCGATCGCCTCGCCGCCCCGTGCCGCGATCAGGAAGTTGCCCGAGCTGATCCGGGTCGGTGTGGTGACGGCGCGGATCGCGTCCGCCATCGTCCGCGACTGGAGCACTCCGCGCAGGAGCACCGCGTACGGCACCCCGCGTCCGGCGGCATCGCGATCGGTCACGAGGAGGTTGGCGCAGACCCCGATCCCGTTCGAGTTCAGGCCCGACTTCCCGACCTGTCCCGCTTCGGTCAGGGTCAGGACGCTGAACCCGTCCTCGTCGGTGGTGGAGAGCAGGACGGTGTTCGGTCCGATGTCCGGGTGCCAGTCCCAGTTCTGGGCGAGGAGCGTGTGCCGGTCCGTCGTCCGCGAATCGAGCACGGCCAGCGAGGTGCAGGCGCAGTCGGTGTAGCCGCTGCCGTACATGAGCTCGAGCTTCGCGTTGAGCGCGAAGATCAGCCGGCGGTCGAACCCGGCTCCCTCGGCGACGCCGTCGATCAGCTCGGCGATATCCGCGTCGTAGGCGCGCACCTGCTCGGCGAACACGTCTCCCCACGCGAGCACGTCCTCCGCCGAGATCCCCGCGCGTTCGGTCCACACGCGGCGGTAGAAGTCGAGGTTGTGCTCGATCTTGTCGAGCGCGACCCGCCCGTAGTCGGCGCCCATCGACCGGTAGGACCCGCGCACGCTGATGAGCTCCGGCTGTTCCATGGTGGAGTCAGTCAAGGCTGAAACCCTCCGATCCCGGTACGGACGCGAGCAGCCGGCGGGTGTAGTCGTGCTGCGGATCGCGGTACACGTCGTCCACCCTGCCCTGCTCGACGATCACGCCCTGGTGCATCACGACCACGTACTCGCACAGCGCCTGGACCACGGCGAGGTTGTGGGAGATGAACAGCAGCGACGCCTCGATCGTGGCTTCCAGCGACCTCAGCAACGTCAGGATCTCCGCCTGGACGGAGACGTCCAGCGCCGAGGTGATCTCGTCGGCGATCATCAACCGCGGCCGGAGGATCAGCGCGCGGGCGATCGCGATGCGCTGCCGCTGGCCGCCGGAGAACTGGTGCGGGTACTTCGCCGTCGTGCTCGCGTCGAGGCGGACCTGCTCGAGCACCCGGGCGATCGCCTCCTCGTGGTCGGCCGGGTCGGCCCGTCGCGGATCGAGCGCCTCGGCGAGCGTCTGCCCGATGGTCCGGCGTGGGCTGAGGGAGGAGTACGGGTCCTGGGGGATGTACTGGACCTGCCGCCGCATCGCGGCGCGCCGCCGCTTCCCGACCGAGAAGACGTCCTCGCCGTGGACGAGCACCTGCCCCGTGCGCGGCCGGTGGATGCCCACGACGGTCTTGCCGAGCGTCGACTTGCCCGATCCGGACTCCCCCACCAGGCCGACCGCGGTGTGGGCCGGCACGGTGAGGTTCACGTCGCGCAGCACGGCGGCGTGGCCGAAGGAGACGTGCAGCCCGCGGGTCTCCAGCGGCGGTGTCGTGTCGACCGTCACGAGGACGCCTGCAGGGGTGTCACGTCCACGACCGGGACGGCGTCCATCAGGGCCCGGGTGTAGGGGTGGTGCACGTCGCGGTCGCGCAGCTGGGCCGGCGTGAGGCGCTCCACGATCTCTCCCTCCTTCATCACGAGGATCCGGTCGCACAGCGCCTCGACGACCCCGAGGTCGTGGGAGATGAACAGCATCGCGGTGCCCTGCGCGCGGTGGATCCTGCGGAACTGGCGCAGCACCTCGTGCTGCACGGTGACGTCGAGCGCCGTGGTCGGCTCGTCGGCCACGATCAGCTTCGGGGTCGTGACCAGGCTGATGGCGATCATGCCGCGCTGGCGCATGCCGCCGGACAGCTTGTGCGGGTGCTGCCGCAACCGGTGTGCGGGCTCGCTGATGTTCACCTGGGTCAACGCCTCGGTGATGAGCTCGCGGGCCCGGCCCCGTCCCATGCCCAGGTGGGTGCGCAGCACCTCGGTGAGCTGCACCCCCATGCGCAGCGAGGGGTTGAAGGTGCTCCCCGGGTCCTGGTAGACGACCGAGATCTCCCGGCCGAGGCGGCCACGGTCCGGCTGCCCCAGCATGTTCATGTCGCCCACCCGGAGCACCTCCGCGCGGACCTCGAGCTCCTCGGAGACCAGCCCGGCCACCGACATCGCGGTGAGCGACTTGCCGGAGCCCGACTCCCCGACCAGGGCCACCACCTCTCCGGGCTCGATGGCCAGCGAGACGCCCCGCACGAGCTCGGCGCCACCCGGGACCCCGACCCGCAGGTCCTCGACGCGCACCAGCGCGGCGTCCCCGTCCGGGACCTCCGCGACCGCGGGAGCGGACGGACGCGCCGCGGCGCGCCGACCGGTGCGGGGATCCGCGCGAGCGGCCAGCGCGTCCCCGAGCAGCATCACCGCCACACCGGTGAGCACGATCATGATCGACGGCCCCACCACCGCCGTCGGCTGCGTGTAGATCTGGGTGAGGCTCTCGTTGAGCAGGCGGCCGAAGTCGTAGCTCGGGGACTGCACGCCCAACCCGATGAACGACAGAGCCGACAGCTCCACCATCGACAGGGCGAACACCGTGGTGGCCAGGATCAGCAGCGGCTCGGCCATGTTCGGCAGCGTGTGCCGTACGGCGACGGCCCAGGGTGGCACCCCGAGCAACCGGGCCGTGGTGACGTACTCGCTGGTGGAGATCTTGGCCGCGAGGTTCGCCGTGAGCCGCGCGAAGCTCGGGATGCCCGCGACGCCGATCGCGACGACGCTCGAGACCACGCCGGGACGCAGGATGGCCGCGATGACGAGGGCGAAGATGAGGCTGGGATAGGCCACCGCGGTCTCCAGCAGCCGCAGTGCGACCTTGCGGGCCCGTGGCCGGCACGACCAGATCCCCACGCCGACGACCATGCCGCCGACGACCGCGATGAGGGTGGTGCAGGTCGTCATCAGCAGGGTGAGGCGGGTGGCCACCAGCGCACGGGCGAGGTTGTCGCGCCCGAGGTTGTCGGTGCCCAGCAGGTGCTCGGCGCCGGGACCCTGCCCGGCGTCCCCGGTGAGCTGCGCGGCCGGTGCGGCCAGCACGATCGGCGCCACGACCGCCACGGCGAGGAGGCCGATGCCCAGCACGACGCCGCCCACCATGGACGGCGTCCACAGCCCTCTGCGCCCGCGGCTAGTCATGGTCGGCCTCGATCGAGCGCGGGTCGATGATCGCCAGGATCACGTCGACCACGCTGATGATCAGCGTGGCCATCAGCCCGAGGACGAGGATCGTGCCCCGGATGACCGGGTAGTCGCGCTCCAGGATGGCCTGGACGACACCCTGACCGAGCCCGGGGAACGCGAACACCGTCTCGATGACGACCGCCCCGCCCAGCTGCGCGGCCAGGATGAGCCCGGACAGCGTGAGCGTCGTGGTGATGACGTTCGGCAGCACGTACCGCCCGAACAGCCGCAACCGCCCGATCCGCCACCCCTTGGCGGTGCGGATGTAGTCCTGGTCCAGCACCACCGCGGTCTCCCGGCGCACCACCCGCGAGACCACGCACATGGGCAGCAGCATGAGCGCCAGCGTCGGCAGGACCAGTGAGGACAGCGTTTCGGCTCCGGCCGCGGGGAACATGCCGAGACCCACCGCGAAGACCACGACGAGCAGGGTGGCCATCACGTACTGCGGCACCGAGTAGACGAGGCTCGTCACGACGTTGAAGAGGTGGTCGAGCCACGACCTGCGCCCGCCGTGGGTGAGGAAGGCGACCAGCATGCCCACCGGCACGGAGATCACGAGCACCAGCGCGATGGCGAACAGGGCCAGCTCCGCGGTGAACGGCAGCCGGGCGAGGATCACCGTGGCGACGTCCTGCCCGTTCGAGAACGACGTGCCCAGGTCCAGGGTCAACAGCCCGCCGACGTAGTCCAGGAACTGGACGTGCAGCGGCTGGTCCAGCCCGAGCTCCGCCCGGATCCGGGCGACCTCCGCGCCGGTGGCCTCCTGGCCCGCGACCGCGACCGCCGGATCCCCCGGGATCAGCGGCACGATCACGAAGGTCACCACGACCAGGACCGCGAACGACAGCACCAGCCCGCCCAGCCGCTGCCCCGCGAACCGCAGCCACGGCCGCTCCCGCCAGGTCACCCGGCGCACCGCCACCGCCGTCACCCCTGGGCCCCGGTGCCGATCCGCATCGTGGAGAAGTCGACCTGGTTGTTGTAGGCGTTGATCGAGAAGCCGGGGCGCGCGATGGACTGCTCCGGGCTGTAGGACAGCGGCATCACGTGTGCCGCACCGATCAGGTTCTCCTGGATCTGCTGGTAGACCCCGCACCGCGCCTGCTCGTCGGGCTGCCGCATGGCCTCGTCGACCATCGCCAGCACGTCCTCGTGGCGGACGCCCGACCAGTTCGCCCCGCCGTCCTCGGTGGCCGGCCCGACGATGGGCGAGAGCGCGCCGTACATCGTCCCGCCCGCGTTGATCGCGGGGAACACGGTGAGGTCCCAGGCGCCGGGTTCCGTCGCGCCGGTGGTCGACCACGTGGAGACGTCGACGTTGTTGAGCTCCACGGCGGCCCCGGCCTCCCGCAGCGCCTCGGCGACGTAGCTGTTCGCGGCGCCCTGCGGCCCGATCACGTCCATCCCGAGCACCTTGACGGGCTCGGTCCGGCCGCTCAGCACGCCCCGGGCCGCCGCCACGTCCTGCGGGATGAGCACGGAGGCGTCGGTGTTGGCACACGGGACCGCCGCGTGGCTGAACGTGACCGCCAGTTCTCCCAGGCCACCGGAGGCGGCGCTGTTGAGCGCGTCCCGGCTCAGCGCCTGGACCACCGCCCGACGCGCCGCCTCGTCGGCGAAGACGCTGCCGGGGCGTTCGTTGAACAGCACGTACAGGGCGAGGTAGGGCAGCCGGTGGGTCGTGTACCCCTCCTGGCCGTCGAAGCGGGTCATGTCCTCGGTGTTGATGTCGGCGATGTCCATGCTGCCGGTGAGCAGCGCGTTCGCCCGTGAGGAGTCGTTGCCCACCACGGCCACCTCGAGGGTCTGCGCGGGCTCGCCCTGCAACGGCGGGTCGCTGTACTCCGGCCACGCCGTGAAGTCGTCGCGCAACGCCAGCGTGTAGGACACGCCGGGCGACTGTTCGGCGAGCACGTACGGGCCGGAGAACGCACCCTCGACGGCACCGGTGCGCAGCCCGTCCTGGTCCGCGAGCCCGGCCGGGCACACGATGCCGGTGGCCTCGAGGCTCAACCCCTGCAACAGGTCCAGCCACGGCTGCGCGAGCGCGATGGTCACCGTGTTCGCCTGGTCGTCGGCGGAGATGGTGGGCGTGCCCGGCCCGAACACGATCTCCCGGAAGACCGAGACCTCGGCCGTCGCCATCGCGTCCAGCGAGTCCTTGACCACCCCGGCCGTGATCGGCGTGCCGTCCGCGCAGGTCGCGTCGTCGCGGAGGGTGAGCTGCGCCGTGGTCGGCGTCGACTCCCACGAGGTGGCCAGCGCGGGCACGATCGAGTTGTCCGCGCCGCGCCGCACCAGCGTGTGGAACAGCAGGCGGCTGACCGTGTAGTCGTCGCGGTTCTGCACCATCCACGGCGTGAACGTCGTCGGCGTGGCGTTGATCGCGGTCCGGATCGTGCTCGTCGCGCCGTCGGCGCCACCCCCCGCACCACCGGTGGTGCACGCGGACAGCCCGATGGAGACGACGGCCGCGACGGCCAGCGCCCGACCTCTCCCCTTCACGCCTGCACGCCGTCGAGCAACCGGCCTCTGATCGGGCTGCCTCACATCTCCTCCTCGTCGGTCCACGGGATGAAGCGGGGGCGGGGCTCGTCCATATATATGGACGCGCCTCCATTTATGCAGACACCGTAGGAGAGGTGCATCACCGCGTCAACGAGTTGCCGAGCTAGAGCTCCGGTGCCGCCACCACTCCCGGCTCCACCCGTCGTGGCCGGTCCGGCCCGGGGCCGGCTGCTGCCGACAACCCGACGCCCCTCGTCTCCGGGGCCAGCCACAGCGAGATCACGAAGCCTGCGGCGACCACTCCGGCCAGGACGAACATCGTCGGGCCGACCCCGACTCCGACCAGCAGTTGCGGGAGCACGAAGGTGCTCAGAGCGGCCCCGATCCTGCTGATCGACGTCGCCAGGCCCACGCCGGAGGCCCGGATCTCGGTCGGGAAGATCTCGGGGGGATAGACGCTCTCCAGGTCGGCCGCCGCGGAGATCACGAACGCCAGCACCAGCAGCGTGGGCAGCAGGACCGCGAGCGAGCCGTTCGGGTTCAGGCCGAGCACGACCAGCGTGACCCCGATGATGAAGAACGACCAGATGACGAACCCGCGCCGTGGCAGGCGGTCCATCAGCACGAGGCCCGCGAGGGCGCCGACCAGCAGCACACCGTTGTAGACGATCTCGCTGAGCGTCGAGTCCTCGACGCCGAAGGCGGTGATGATCCCCGGGAGGAAGATCCCCACCGCGAAGTAGGGGAAGACCTGGCAGAAGTAGAAGGCACCGGCGAAGAAGGTCTGGCGGCCGTAGCGCCGCGTGAACAGGTCCCGGTAGCGGCTGCGCGGCGCGGTCACCTCCGCGGGGTCGAGGTCGTACTCCGGGCCGATGTAGGTCTTGATCACCCGCCGGGCCTCCTCGACCCGGCCCTTGCCGAGCAGCCACCGCGGGGACTCCGGGGCGCCGAGCCGCAGCAGCAGGGTGATCAGCGCGGGCACGGCGCTGCTGGCCAACATCCAGCGCCACGCGTCCGGGCCGGCCGCGCCCTGCAGCAGGACCCCGACGCCGTAGGCCGCCACGAAGCCGACGGTCCACGTCGCGTTCAGGCTGGCCATCATCCGGCCGCGCCACTTGCGCGGCGCGAACTCGGCCAGCAACGCACCGCCGATGGCGTAGTCCGCCCCGATGGCGATTCCCAGTACCAGGCGCAGGATGAGCAACGTGACCGCGCCGTCGGCGAAGAACTGCAACGCCGACGCCACCACGAAGACCACCAGGTCCGCGAGGTAGATCTTCTGCCGGCCGAACCGGTCGGTGACCGGGCCGAAGACCAGGGCACCGACGAACAGCCCGACCAGCACGGACGCGGCCATCGCGCCCTGCCACACCGGACCGAGCCCCATCGCCGGGGTGAGCAGGGGGAGCGCGAGCCCGATCGAGCCGATGATGTAGCCGTCGCAGAACAGGCCGCCCGCGGTGAAGACGGTGACCCGCAGGTGGAACCGGGTGAAGGGGGATTCGTCGAGCGAAAGGCCGGTAGGACTCATCGTTGATATTCCTCCTGCCGCGTGCGGTTCAGACCGCGCGTGCCGACTCGTGATGGAAGGTCGGGACGAAATCGGGATCGGTCAGGGCCCGCCGGTCCGACCGGAACGCCTCGATCGGATGGGGGGTGGCGCCCTCGGTGACGAGATCGGCGAGGATCTGGCCGAGCAAGCCGGCGAACTTGCCTCCGTGACCCGCACCCACGCACATCGCGACGCGGGGGTGGCCGGGCAGGGTGTCGGCGATGAACTCCCGGTCCGGAGGCATGTCGTACACGCAGGTCTTGCTCAGCCGCTCGGGGCCGAGGCCCGCCGGCAGGTGCTCGGCGACGAACCCACGCAGGACCTCGGTCTCGGCCGGGTCCGGTTCGAAGGACCGGGTCTCCTGGGTGACGAACCGGCCCGCCATGTCCCGGGCCAGTTTGATCGCCGGCTCCCCGTAGACCGGGAAGCCGTACCAGTCGTCCTCCCCGTGCCAGATCCAGACCGGGAACCGGTCCATGGCGAACTCGCGCAGGTTCGGTGTGGCGAAGTAGCCGACCTGCTCCTGGCTGAGCGTGATCGGCAGGTCGACGCCGAGGTCGGGCAGCAGTTGCCCGGTCCACGAGCCCGCGCAGAGCACGAGGTGGTCAGCGGTGAACGTGCCGCGCGGGGTGTGGACGACGTAGGCCTCGCCGACGCCGTCGATCCGGTGCACCGGTGTCTCGTCGAGCACGTCAATGCCGCGGGCACGCGCCAGCGCGAGGTGCGCGGCGGTGGCGTGCCGGATGTCAAGGATGCCGCCGTCGGGCTGGTGGATCCCCACCATCTCCCCCGGGAACCGCCACTGCGGCCAGCGAGCCCGCAACGCGTCGGTGTCGAGGTCCTCGAACGGGGTACCGACCGCCCGCAGCGCGTCGCGGGCCGCCGCCACCGCCGCCGCGCCGGGGCTCCCCGCCACGGCCATGTCCAGCCCGCCGGTGCGGTGCACGAGCCGCAGGCCGGTCTCGGCCTCGACGTGCTCCCAGGCGGCGTAGGCGGCGGGAGCCAGCCGCGTGTAGTCCGTGGAGTGGTAGGTGTGCCGGATGATCCGCGAGTGGTCCTCCGACGCGCCGAACGTGTGGCCCGTCCGGAACCGCTCCAGGACCAGGACACTGCTGCTCCCGGCCTTCTCCGACAGCCAGTAGGCGGCGGCACTGCCCAGCGCGCCCGCACCGATCACGATGTGCGAATACCGCTCCCGCACGCGGTCACCTCCCTGTACCCGCTGATGGCTCCCCAGCGTGGGCCCCGGCACGGGCAGCGGTCATGCACGCGCAGTGGGAAAGTACGACGCCCGCTTCCTACATCTGACGGAAGGCGCCGGCGTCGTCGATCCAGCCGGCCAGCCGGGCGAGCTTCACCCCGAGGTGGACGGTGAGCCGGTCGGCCCCGTCCCGCAGGTCGATGCCCGCGACCTGTTCGGCCCGGCCGAGCCGGTAGTACAGCGTGGTGCGGTGGATCCGCAGGGCCGCGGCGGTGCGCGCCGCGTCGCCCGCGTGGTCGAGGTAGGTCTCGAGCGTCTCCAGCAGGTGCGCGGAGCGCCCGTCGGCCAGCAGGCGGGCCACCGGCGCCGGGCAGCTCTGCGGTGTGAGGTCCTCCGGACCCAACCGGGCCAGCAGCGAGTACGCACCCAAGCGGTCCCAGACGGCCACCGGGCCCGCGCCCGCCACGGCGCGCGCCACCCGCTGCGCACTCGTGGCGTGCCGGTAGGACGCCAACGCGTGCGCCAGGTCCGGCCCCGCGGAGCCGACGCCGACGGCGCACCCGACGTCCTCGCCGGCGAGTTCGCCGACCCGGGCCACCAGTCGCTCCGCCACCTCGACCGCGCTCACCTCCGCGTCGAGGGCGGCGGCGGAGAGCAGCAGCGTGAGGCCCGCTCCGGCCACCCGAACCAGTGCCGCACCCGCCGGCAGCGGCCGCACCGCGTACTCGGCCGCCGCGGACAGCAGCACCTCCAGCTCCGGGGAGTCCCCCTCCAGCGCCGCCGCCAGGACGACGACCGGTCCGGGTTCGGTGAGCAGCCGCTCGTCGCGGGCGACGACCGCGGCGTGCGCGCGCCGTTCCCCGTCGGCGGACAGCAGGTCGAGCAGCAGGTCGGCCGCCCTGCGTTGCTGCTGCTCGTGCAGCATCAGGCTGCGATAGAGCACCACACCCGCGGCCTCCGCGGCTCGGGTGACCGGGGCCAGGTCGCCCTCGAACGCGCTGCCGTCCGGGTCGATCAGCCACAGGTAGCCCAGCAGCAGGCCGTGGCACCGGACGGGAGCGCAGATCCGCCCGTGCACCCCGAGCGCGTCGTCGGGCGGCATCCAGCCCGGCTCGTGCCATCCCGAGATCCCGTGGGACATGACGTACCGGACGTTCTCCGGCCCCACCTCCCGGTGCAGCACCGACTCGATCCGGGCCCGGTCCTCGTCACCGAAGTGCCGGCTCGCCGCAAGTAGCTTGATCTGCGGATCGTCGATGGCGACCGAGCGCTCCAGCCGCGCCGCCAGCGAGTCCACGATGTCCTGCAGCATTCGGTCGGCGTGCTGCACGGCAGGCGATGCTACCGGTCGTACCCGCCTGGGTCCGGGCACGTTCCCGTCGCAGCCATAGGCTCCCTCTATCGATCGAGGTCGGCGAATTCCGACGGGCGCCCACCGGTCGCGGAGACCACCATCCGCACGAACGCCCGTGCGGCCGGCGAGAGCGGCTCCCGCCGCCAGAGCAATTGCACCCTGCGCACGACGCGCGGATCGAGGCCCGCCACCCGTGCTCCCTGCCGGGCGGCGTCCTCGGCCATCGACCGGGGCAGCAGCGTCACGCCCGCGCCGGCGAGCACCAGCGGGACGATGGCCGCCCGGTGGGGTGTCTCGACCGCGACCCGCAGCGGCACGCCCGCGTCGGACAGGGCGAACTCCAGCAGCGCGCGGCTCGCGGTGCCCGGCGGGGTGACGATGAGGTCGAACGTCACCACCTGGGCAACCCTCAACGACTCCCCGCGGCCGATGCCCGCATCCGGTGGGAGGACGACCAGCACCTCCTGATCAGGCAGTTCGTAGGACCGCAGATCACCGACCGGAGCCGAGAAGTCGGTCAACCCCAGTTCGGAGTGCCCGGTGCGGATCATCTCCACCACCGCGGCCCCGTGCTCGGGGTCCTCGATGCCGACGGTGATCGCGGGGTGGGCCTGCCGGAACGCGCCGACCAGACCGGCCAACGGGTGCACGGCCAGGGTCGTCTGCGCCACGATGGCAAGGCGGCCCGCGGTCAGGTCGCTCACCATCTGCACGGAGGCGCGGGCCGCGGCGAAGTCCCGCAACACCTGCTGGGCGGGCCGCAGCAGCGCCTCGCCCGCCGGGGTGAGCCGGACACCGCGGCTGAGCCGGTGGAACAACTGGGCCCCGACCTCGCGTTCGACGGTCTTGATCGCATGCGACAGCGACGGCTGCGCCACGCGCAGCGACGCGGCCGCACTGGTGAAGCTGCCGTGCGCCGCGACCGCGAGGAAGTACTCGAGCTGCCGACGGTCCACGCGTCCTCCCCTGGCCTCGACCCGGGCCCCGATCGTGCCATAGTTTTCTTCTATCGGTCGGATCGAAAACCGGTCTCGGACCGGCGCCGCACGCCGTTGACCGATCCACCACGCGCATGTGATCATGCACTGGACCGATTTGAGGGCCAGGAATTCTCAGGGCCGACTCGTCGGTATTCCATTCGCCATTCGGACGATCCTGCAATTCGTCAACAGAAAAGAGGATTCAGCGTGGGCAGCTTCAGCGCCGGCCGCCACATCTTGCCGGAGCCGGAGCGGAGGCAGAGCGTGGTGACGGCCGTCGGCATCGACGACCAGACGGCCGCGTTCGAGCCGGTGCGCCCCGTCCTGCCCCCGCCGGGCGCGCCGAACGTCGTGATCGTGCTGATGGACGACCTCGGCTTCGGCACCTCGAGCGCGTTCGGCGGCCCGTGCCGGATGCCGGCGGCCGAGCGGCTGGGCGACGACGGCCTGCGCTACACCCGCTTCCACGTCACCGCGCTCTGCTCCCCCAGCCGGCAGGCCCTGATGACCGGGCGCAACCACCACTCCGTCGGCATGGGCGGCACCACCGAGATGGCCACGTCCGCGCCCGGCTACACCGGGTTCCGGCCGCGGAGCGCGGCGACGATCGCGCAGATCCTGCAGGGCAACGGCTACAGCACCGCGGCGTTCGGGAAGTGGCACCAGACCCCGCCGCGGGAGATCAGCGCGGTGGGCCCGTTCGAGCGCTGGCCCACCGGCGAGGGCTTCGACCACTTCTACGGGTTCATGGGCGCGGAGATGAACCACTGGTACCCGCTGCTGTACCAGGGCACCACGCCGGTCGAGCCGGACCGGCGCCCCGCGGACGGCTACCACTTGTCCGAGGACCTGGCCGACCACGCCATCGACTGGGTGCGCACCCAGCGGACGCTCACGCCGGACCGCCCGTTCTTCACCTACCTCGCCCTCGGCGCGTCGCACGCCCCGCTGCACGTGGCGCCGGAATGGCAGCAGCGCTACCGGGGCGGTTTCGACCACGGCTGGGACCGGCAGCGCGAGCGCACCCTGGCCCAGCAGAAGGAGCTCGGCGTCGTGCCGGGGAACGCGGAGCTCGCCCCGTGGGCCGAAGGGGTACCGCGCTGGGACGAGCTCGGCGAGAACCAGCGGGCGCTCGCCGCGCGGTTCATGGAGACCTTCGCCGGGTTCACCGAGCACGCCGACGCCCAGGTCGGCCGGTTCGTCGCCGCGCTCGAGGAGCTCGGCGAGCTGGACAACACCCTGTTCGTCTACCTGCTCGGCGACAACGGCGCATCCGGTGAGGGCGGCATCGAGGGCACGGTGGTGGAGCACCGGCTCGGCCACGGCATCGTCGACGACCCGGACGACATGATCGCCGAGATCGACGACATCGGCGGCCCCAGCACCTACCCGATCGCTCCGGCCGGCTGGGCGCTCGCGCTCAACACCCCCTACCAGTGGACCAAGCAGGTGGCGTCGCACTTCGGCGGCACCCGCGACGGGCTGATCGTGCACTGGCCACGGGGGATCGCCGACCGTGGCGGGCTGCGCCACCAGTTCCACCACGTCATCGACGTGCTCCCCACGGTGCTGGAATGCGCCGGCGTCCCGCAGCCGGCGAGTGTGAGCGGGGTGGCGCAGCAGCCGGTCGAGGGCACCAGCATGCGCTACACGTTCGACGCGCCCGACGCCCCGGACCGGCGCCGCACCCAGTACTTCGAGATGTGCGGCAACCGCGGCATCTACCACGAGGGGTGGATGGCCGTCACCCGGCACGGCACGCCCTGGGAGATGATCCCGCCCGCCGGCAGGCGGTTCTCCGACGACGTCTGGGAGCTCTACGACCTCGACACCGACTGGACCCAGGCCCACGACCTGGCGTCCGAACACCCGGAGCGGCTGCGCGAGCTGCAGGACCTGTTCCTGGTCGAGGCGGCGAAGCACCAGGTGTTCCCGCTGGACAACCGCGTCACCGAGCGCGAGAACCCCACGCTGGCCGGGCGCCTGGACCTGCTCGGCGCACGGCAGTCGGTGACCTACCGCGGCGGGATGCGGCGGTTCACCGAGGAGACCACGCCGAACGTGAAGAACCGCTCGCACAGCATCGTCGCGGACGTCGAGACCACCGAGGTCGACGCCGGGGGCGTGATCGTCGCCCAGGGCGGGCGGTTCGGCGGGTGGTCGCTGTACTGCAGCGGCGGTTACGTCCACTACGCCTACAACTTCTTCGGGCTGCAGCTCGACCGGACGCAGACCCGCATGCGGATCCCGCCGGGCCGACGCGAGATCCGCATGGACTTCCACTACGACGGCGGCGGCGTCGGCAGGGGCGGCACGGTCGTGCTCACCGTCGACGGCGAGAAGCAGGCCGAGGGGCGTGTCGAGAAGACGATCCCCTACTATTTCTCCTTCGACGAGACGCTCGACGTCGGGGTGGACCTGGGCACGCCGGTCACCGACGACTACCCGGTGATCGACAACGCGTTCCGCGGCGTGGTCCACACCGTCCGGATCGATCTGGGCGAGGAGTGCCCCGACGAGCACGCCGGCGGGCTGCACCACCGGGTCATGACGTCGCAGTGATACAGGTCCGCCGCCCCGTCATCCCAGGGGGCTGCGCGGCAGCAGCCGGTCGGCCACGATCTTGCGCTGGATCTCGCTGGTGCCCTCGAAGATCGTGGTGAGGCGGGCGTCGCGCCAGTGCCGCTCCACCTGGTGCTCGGTGGTGTAGCCGTTGCCGCCGTGCAGCTGGATGCCGTCGCCGGTGACCTCGGCGGCCATCTCGGTGGCGAGCAGCTTCACCATCGCCGCCTCCCGCTCGCACGGTTCACCCTGGTCGATGCGGTGCGCGACGTGCTGGTAGAACGACCGCGCCTGCTCCACCCGCGCCGCCATCGTGGCAAGCGTGAACCGGACGGCCTGGAAGTCGCCGATCGGGTGGTCGAACTGGCGCCGCTGCTGCAGGTAGCCGATGCAGTCCTCCACCGCCGCGCGGGCCAGCCCGACCGCGCGGGCCGCGGTGTGCACGCGCGCGATGTTCAGCCACGCCTGCGTGGAGGCGAAACCCTCGCCGCCGCCGGTGAGCTGGTTCGACACCGGCACCCGCACGCCGTCGAACTCCAGGTCCCAGGTGACGAAGCCGTGGTACCCGATCTTGTCGATCGGGGTGCCGGTGATCCCGGGCGGGAACGCGTCGCGCTCCTTCTCCAGCACGAGCGTGGCCAGGCCCGCGGAGCGCCGCTCCCCCGGTCCGGGATCGCTGGTGCGCACCAGGATCTGGATGAAGTCGGCGGCCTTGGCATTGCCGGTCCAGCGCTTGCGCCCGGTGACCACGAACTCGTCGCCGTCGCGCTCGGCGCGCGTCTGCACCGCCGCCAGGTCCGACCCGGCGTCCGGCTCCGACAGCGCGATCGCGCCGATCCACTCGCCGCGCGCGCTGCGCCGCAGCAGGTCCGCGCGCCGCTCCCCGTCCGCGACGCCGGTGCCGGCGCCCTGCGCGCGGGCGATGATCGACCCCACGCTCATCCACGCCCGGGCCAGCTCCTCGGCCACCATGCAGTACTCGAACGCACCCAGCCCCAACCCGCCGTACTCGGTGGGGACGGTGATCCCGAAGTAGCCGAGCGCGCCCATCTCGTCGAGCAGCTCCCGCGGGATCTCCCCCTTGCGCGGGTCCAGCTCGTCGGCCAGCGGCAGGACGCGGCCCATCGCGAACTCGCGGGCCTGCTCCTGCAGCTCCTCCCGCTCACGGGTGTGGAACGGTGAAGACACGACCGGCACCGGCGCCTCGAGCTGCTCCGGGTTCGCCTCGCTCATCGGTGTTCCTCTCGTCCTCGGTGGCCGCTCGCGACCACTGTGCCCCCTGCGTGGGCGGTCCACGCCCGGACCGCGGGGTCCGGTCCGTCCCAGGCTGTCCACGACGGTGGTCGGGCCCGGCGTGAACGTTCTGAGCCGCACGTCAGCCTCCCCACCACCGCACTCACGTACGTCTCGCACCCCGGCGCGCCGGGATGATCGCCTCGCGTTCCGCTGAACGCACCTTTCTCGCGATCAGATGGACGTGAACCTTCCTGTGGGTGGGCCGTTCCCGGCTCGCGGCCGCTTGCCCCGCGCCTCCTGCCCTGGCGAGGAACGCCTCACTGTCCATGATCGCCGGTTCGGCGCAGAAGCGGCAGCATCGAGCGTGTTGCCGAATCGGGGCCCGCGGCCGCGCAATGGTGATCGCTGCGAGAAGCACCAGACATCGCCGCAACAACACCCACGCACTCCTCACACCGATCACCCGGCCCTGACCGCTCCGACACGTACGCCACCGTCGCCGCGACAGCACCCACGCACTGCTCGGACCGATCACCCAACCCTGATCGCAGCGAGAAGCACCAGACGGCGCCTCGACAGCACCCACGCACTTCTCACACCGATCACCCGGCCGTGATCCTCCGACAAGTACGCCACCGTCGCAGCACCCGCACCCAGGTGCCGATCAGATCGATCACCGCGCACCGCGCCCCGACCGGCAGCGTCGATCACGGGCGGACGGTCGTGACCGAAGATCGACCGACCACCATGTGCCCGTGATCGACGCAGCAGCCGCGGTGCGGGCCTGACCGATTCGGCAACAGGCTCCCCCTGCAGCCCATGTCCCGATCCCGCCCGATCATTGGGGTGGCCATGCCTCGAACCGGCCCCGATGATCACCGGGAAGGGGTGGATCGGGACCACCGCAAGGTGCGCGAGCACGCAGCAGCGACGGACTCGTCGCGGACAGGCCTGGGCCCGCGCCGGGGACGGCCGCCCACCCAACCCCGATATTCGGCAGTTCTGCCAACCCGGCCACCCCACCGACGGGCAGGAGCAGGGGAAACCCGACCGACTGCGCCCAAGGCCAGGGCCGGGGTGTGAGGCAGTGGTCGCGAGCCGGGAACGGCCCGCCCACAGGAGATTCCACGACGACGTAGACGTGAGAGGGGTTGGATCTTCCCCCAACCCCGCTCACGTCTACCTGGTCATGCAACGGGCACGGAACCTGGGCGGCCACGTCCGCAGGATGCGCCACGAGCGAGACCTCAGCGGGGTTGGATCTCCAGCAGACCCCGCTCACGTCTCATTGATCATGCAACGGCCGCGGTCGGGAACGCGAGGTGGCCGTGATCAGCGAAAATGGTGCGAGGGCGACAGATCGAGCGTGCGGCCGACCCGGGCCTCGGATGCCCGATGGTGATCGCTGCGAGAAGCACCTGACGTCGCCGCGACAGCACTCACGCACTGCTCGGACCGATCACCCGGCCCCGAACACCCCGACAAGTACGCCACCGTCGCAGCACCCGCACCCACGCACTGCTCAGACCGATCAACCGGCCCCGAACACCCCGACAAGTACGCCACCGTCGCAGCGACCGCTGCCAGGTGCTGATCAGATCGATCACCGCGGATCGCGTCCCGCCCGCCAGCGCCCGCGGTGCGGCCCCGTGACCGATTCGGCAACAGGCTCCATCTCGCCGTTCCTGCACCGAATTGGTGATCACGTCGCCGTTCTCCCGACCGCACCCTGTGCGCCTCACGGCGGGGGCACGCACCTTCCGGGTGCGGCACACATGTCCGGACGTGTGTGCCGGAGTCGGGAGGTGTGTGCGGCCCACCGCCGGTGGTCTCGGCGGGCACCCTGGGGCTGCGTCCCGCGGACCGTCCAGGTGATCAGCTACTCGCAGCGGGCGAGCCCCCCGCCCCGCCCTCCTCCACCGGGGGCATGAGGGCGCGCAGCCACCGCTCGGTCTGCGCTACGTGGGCCTCCGCCGCGCCCGCGGCGGCGCCCGGGTCCCGGTCGGCGATCGCCGTGGCCAGCACGCGGTGGTCCTCGTCGCTCTTGCGCCGCAGCTCGGGGCCTTCGGGGAAGGTGAAGATCTGGTACTTGCGGGAGCGGGAGCGGAAGACGGCGAGCAGGGAGGCGAGGGCAGGGTTCCCGCCGCTGCGGGCGATCTCGGCGTGGAAGCGGTGGTCGAGCTCCGACGCCTCGGCCGGGTCGTCGGTGGCCGCCATCGCCTCGATGAGCGAGAAGAGGGTCTCCACCGTCTCCGGGGTTCTTCGGGCGGCGGCCGCGGCCGCGGCGTGAGCCTCCAGGACGCGCCGGATCTCGTACATCTCCAGCAGGCCCGACAGCGGCAGGAGCTCGAAGGTCAGTGACAGGCTGCCGATGACGTCCTCGGGCCGCAGCGGCGAGACGTAGGTGCCGGAGCCGTGCCGCGGCTCCAGGACGCCCAGGGCCGCGAGCATCCGCACGGCCTCGCGCAGCGACCCCCGCGACACTCCCAGCTCGGCGCAGAGGTCGCCCTCGGGCGGGATGCGCTCGCCCGCGCCGAGACGGCCGATCGCGATCATGTGCCGTAGCCCGTGGAACGCCTTCTCGACTGCGGACACCGGTCTCCTCCTGATCCGCGCGGGCACCTGGCGGACGTCCGCACTGTAGCGAGTCATCAGAACTGTCGGGGGCGAGAGCGCCAAGTCGTCTAACGACTATGCGAGATCCGCACTTGAATGTCGCGATCGAGCCTGCCAAGGTGTCGAGTCATCGGACCTGTCACCAGCACCGTCCGATGTCATTCGATCTGGAGATGTGAAGCCCCGTGAGCAAGACCGAGCTCGTCACCGCCCCGCGGCCGCTGCGGCTGCCCGACGGGCGGCCGGCAGGCGAAGCGTGGTCGCTCGACCCCGCGATCACGCACCTGAACCACGGCTCGTTCGGCGCCGTCCCGCTGGCCGCGCAGGAGCGGCAGGGCCGGTTCCGCGCGGAGATGGAGCGCGCTCCGGTGGTGTGGTTCCCGACGCTGCCGCAGCGGATCGCCGCCGCCCGCGTCGAGATCGCCGCCTTCCTGGGGGTGGCGGCCGATGACCTCGCCCTCGTGCCGAACGCCAGCGCCGGCATCAGCGCCGTCTACGCCGCGCTCCCCCGCCGCCGCGGCGGCGAGATCATCGTCACCGACCACGGGTACGGCGCCGTGACCATGGGCGCCGAGCGGCTCGCGCGCCGCTGGGGTGGCCGCGTCCGCACCGCCCGGGTGCCGCTGGACGCGGACGAGGAGCAGGCCTACGAGGCGGTGGCCGCCGAGCTCGGCGACGCCACGGACCTGATCGTGGTGGACCACATCACCTCCGCGACGGCGCGCCGCATGCCGGTGACGCGGATCGGCGCGGAGGCCCGGCGGCGCGGGGTCCCGCTGCTCGTCGACGGTGCGCACGCGCCCGGCCTGATCGCCGCCCCGCCGGCGGACGTGCCGTGCGACTTCTGGGTCGGCAACCTGCACAAGTGGGGCTGCGCGCCGCGCGGCACCGCAGCCCTCGTCGCCCGGGGCCCGCTGCGCGACCAGCTCCACCCGCTGATCGACTCGTGGGGCGCGGCCGAGCCCTACCCCGACCGGTTCGACCAGCAGGGCACGATCGACGCCACCAGCTACCTGGCCGCGCCCACGTCCCTCGACTTCATCGAGCGCACCTGGGGCTGGGACACCGCCCGCCGCTACATGACCGACCTCGCCGACTACGCGGAGCAGGTCGTCGGCGCTGCCTTCGCGGAGCTCACCGGCGACACCCGCCCCGTCGACGTCGGCATGCCGGTGCCCGGAATGCGCCTGGTGCGGCTGCCCGACGGCCTGGCCGACGACCGCGTGCCGGCCGACCGGTTGCGCGACCGGGTGGCCCAGGAGCTCGGCGTCGAGGCCGCGTTCACCAGCTTCCGGGGCGTTGCGTACATGCGCCTGTCCGCGCACGTCTACAACACCGCCGCCGACTACGAGCACTTCGCCGACGCCTGCGTCCCCGTTCTCGGCGAGTGGGCCCGCGCGGCCGCACAACCAGTGGAGGTCAGCCCATGAGAAGAAGAACGAAGGCAGCTCTCGCGCTCGGCGTGGCCGCCGCGATGGTCCTGCCCGGCTGTTCCGCCTTCGGCGGCGGCGACAGCGGGACGGTCACCCTCACGATGGTCGAGAGCCTCACGAACCCGACCCGCACGGACCTGCTCGACGGTCTCATCGCGGACTTCGAGGAGCAGCACCCGAACGTCGAGGTGAACCTGGTCTCGCCGCCCACCGAGCAGGCCGACCAGAAGATGCAGCAGATGCTCATGTCGGGCAGCGGCGTCGACGTGCTCGAGGTCCGCGACATCACCGTCGGGCCGTGGTCGACGAACGGCTGGCTGCACGACATGAAGGCCGACCTCGCGGACTGGGACGGCTGGCAGGCCATGACCGAGAACGCCGTCAACGCCGCCGACAACGGCGAGGGCAAGACCTTCTACGTGCCGTACGGCTTCTACGGTCTGAGCCTGTTCTACCGCGCGGACCTGATCGCGCAGGCCGGCTTCAGCGCGCCGCCCGCCACCTGGGACGAGCTGCTCCAGCAGGCCTCGGCGATCCACGATCCGGCCCAGCGCCGTTACGGCTACGCCTTCCGCGGGGGCAACAACGCCAACAGCAACGTCACGGCCGCCATCTCGGCGTACGTCGCCGACCGGATCGACCCCGCGAACGGTTTCCGGCTCCAGGACGGGAGCACGATCTTCTCCGCCCCGGAGGCGAAGGAGGCCGTCGAGACGTACTTCGCGCTGTTCCGGACGGCATCCGCGGAGTCGTCCGTCTCCTGGGGGTACCCGGAGATGGTCGAGGCCTTCTCCAACGGGTCCACCGCCTTCCTGCTGCAGGACCCCGAGGTGATCGCCACGGTCCGCGAGTCCCAGGCGATCTCGGAGGACCAGTGGACCACCGCCCCGCTGCCGACCGGCCCGAGCGGCAAGACCGTGCAGCCGCTGGCCAGCGCGGGCTGGGGCGTCGCCGCGGCGAGCACCCACAAGCCCGAAGCCGTCGAGCTGGTGAAGTTCCTCGCCGGAGGTGAGGCCGCGGCGAGCTTCGCCAAGGGCAACAGCCTGGTGCCGACCCTGACGTCGGCGGGCGAGGACGAGTTCTACCGGACCGGCCCGTGGGCGAGCTACGTGACCATGACCGAGAACCCGCAGACCTACCTCAACGTCACGCAGCCGCGCGGCGTCGCCTGGTGGACCGAGTGGGAGCAGAAGGCCGACACCGACGTGCAGCAGGTGCTGCTCGGCACGATGACGCCCACCGACCTGCTCGCCGAGTGGGACGCCTTCTGGACCCAGAAGTGGCAGCAGGGGGAGTAGGCGTGCCCGCCACGTCAGCGACGACGGAGCCCGCGGCGGGGCAGCGTTCCCCCGCCGGAGCCGCCCCACCGCAGGGAGGTGCGGGTCGCAAGCGCGAGTTCACCACCCGCCGCGGCCTGGTCATCGCCGCCTACACGGCTCCGGCCGCGATCTTCGTCGCGATCTTCACGTACTACCCCGTGATCGCGGGCAGCCAGATGGCCTTCCGCAACTGGAAGCTGTCGGACCTGACCGACACCTCGTGGGTGGGCCTGCAGAACTTCCGCGACGTCTTCGCCGACCCCGTCTGGGGCAAGGTCCTCGCCAACACCGCGGTGTGGGTGGTCGGCTCGATCGTGCCCCAGCTGGTGATCGGGTTCGCGCTCGCGCTGTGGCTGCGCCGGAAGTTCCGCTTCCGCGGCCTCTACCAGGCGCTGATCTTCTTCCCCTGGGCGGTCTCCGGCTTCCTCATCGGCATCCTCTTCCGCTGGCTGTTCAACGCCGAGTTCGGTCCGGTCAACGACCTGCTGCAGAAGGCAGGGCTCATCGAGCAGCCGATCGCGTGGCTGGCCGCCTCCGACACGGCGATGGTCGCCGTCGTGACCGCCAACATCTGGTATGGCGTCACGTTCTTCGCGATCATGATCCTGGCCGCGCTGCAGTCCATCCCCGACGAGCTGTACGAGGCCGCGGCGATCGACGGCGCCGGCCGGACGCGCACGCTGTTCCAGATCATCATCCCCTACATCCGCACCACACTGGTCCTGACCGTGCTGCTGCGGATCATCTGGACCTTCAACTTCCCCGACCTGATCTTCGGTATGACCGGCGGCGGGCCGAACAACGAGACGCACATCGTGACCACGTGGATGATCCAGACGACCCAGCAGGGCGACTACGGCAGGGCCTCCGCGCTCGGCCTGCTCATCGTCGCCGGGCTGCTGCTGTTCGCGATCTTCTTCCTGCTGGCCACCCGCGACAGGCGAGAGGTGAGGTCGTGATCGGCAACCAGACCGCGGCCGGCCGGACCACGAAGTTCGTCTTCCTGGGGCTGTGGCTGCTCTTCACCGTGTTCCCGCTCTACTGGATCGTGGTGACCTCGCTCAAGGAGCCCGGCGACGTCTTCGCCTGGCCCATCGCCTACTGGCCCGAGACGTTCTCGCTGGAGAACTACCGCGGCCTGTTCGACAAGGCCGACTTCGGCGTCTACCTCGTCAACAGCCTGGTCATCGCGAGCGTGGCCGCCGCGGCCGCCACGGTGATCGCGATGCTGTCCGGGTACGTGCTGGCCCGCTTCGAGTTCCGCACGAAGTCCGCGCTGCTGATGGCCGCCCTGGTCACCCAGATGATCCCGGCCTTCATCGCGCTGGGGCCGCTCTACCTGCTGATGACCGACCTGAACCTGGTCGACAACCGGTTCGGGCTCGTCCTCGTCTACATCGCCGTGTGCATCCCGTTCTGCACGGTGATGCTGCGCGGCTTCTTCGCCAACATCCCCGAGGCCCTCGAGGAGGCGGCGATGATCGACGGCCTCTCGCGGTTCGGGGCCCTGTTCCGGGTGCTGCTGCCCGTGATGCGGCCCGGCATCGTGGCCGCGTTCATCTTCAACTTCGTCAACTGCTGGAACGAGCTCTTCCTGTCGGTGACGTTGATGAACAGCGACAGCAACAAGACCATCCCCACCGCGCTGAACGGTTTCATCTCCAGCTTCAACATCGACTGGGGCTCGATGTCGGCGGCGGCCGTGCTCACCATCGCGCCCACCATGTTGCTGTTCGCCTTCGCCAGCCGCCACATCGTCCAGGGGCTCACCGCGGGCGCGGTCAAGGGATGACCGTGTTCACGATCGACGTACCCCTCCCCGACTCCGTCCACGTGGTCACCGGCGCCGGCGAGGCGCCCCGCTTCGCGTCCTCCGCGGGGGCCGGCCGCTGGACCGCGCCCGGCGTCGAGGTCACCGCGCACCGCGAGCCGGACGGCGGCGTACGGCTGACCGTGGGCGCGCCCGGTCCGCACGGGCTGTCGACGGTGGCGCTGCGCTGGCGCCGCCATCCCGGGGGCCGCCCGGCCCTCGTGCTCGGCGACGCGTGGGAACGGTCCTACGGTGAGCTGCAGTGGCGCGGCATCCAGCCGGATCGGCCGCTGCCCTGGTACTGGCTGGGCACCGACCCCGCCGCCGGCACCACCGCCGGCCTCGGGGTGCGCACCCGGGCGGGCGCCCTGTGCTGCTGGACGGTGGACGAGGACGGCACCACGCTCTGGCTCGACGTCCGCTCCGGGGGCCTGCCGGTGCTGCCCGGTGACCGGGAGTTGCACGCCGCCACCGTCGTCGGCGTCGCCGCCGACGGCACCAGCGCGTACGCGGCCCTGGGAGCGCTGTGCGCGGCCATGTCCCCGGACCCGCTGCTCCCCGAGGAGCCGGTCGTCGGCTGCAACAACTGGTACTACGCCTACGGCCGGGACTTCGGCCCCGACGCCGTGCTGCGCGACGCCGCGACGATCGCCGAGTACGCGGGCGACCACCCGGTGCGCCCGTTCTGCGTGGTCGACGACGGCTGGACCGAGGGCGGCGGCACCGCGCCGGGCGGACCGTGGGACGCAGGCCTGCCCGGGCTGTTCGACGACATGGCCGGCCTGGCCGCCGGTATCGCCGCGCAAGGCGCCCGACCGGGCCTGTGGTTCCGGCCGCTGCTGTCCCGCATCGAGACCGCCGGGATGCGGACCGACGTCGGCGCGCCGGGCAGGTTCCCCCTCGACCCGTCGCTCCCCTCCACCCTGGCCGGCGTGGCCGCCGACGTCGCCCGCTTCCGCGCCTGGGGTTTCGAGCTGGTCAAGCACGACTTCAGCACCTATGACGTCTTCGGGCGGTTCCACCCGGGCACGCCGCCCGAGATGCCCGAACCCGGTGTGCGGATGGCCGACCGCAGCCGCACGAGCGCCGAGGTGCTCGTGGCCCTCTACCGCACCATCGCCGAGGCCGCGGGCGACGCGCTGGTGATCGGCTGCAACACCGTCGGGCACCTGGCCGCGGGGCTCGTGCAGGTGCAGCGCACCGGGGACGACACCTCCGGGCGGCACTGGGAGCGCACCCGCCGGATGGGCGTGAACACCCTCGCGTTCCGGCTGGCCCAGCATGATCGCTTCTACGCGGTGGACGCCGACTGCGTGCCGTGCACGCCTGCCACCGAGTGGGCGCTCAACCGCAGGTTCCTCGACCTCGTGGCCCGGTCCGGCACCGCGTTGTTCGTCTCCGTCGACCCCGCCGCCCGCACCCCACAGGCCGACGCCGACCTCACCGCCGCCGTCCGGCTCGCCCTGGACGGCGGGCAGCCGGGCGGGATCGAGCCGCTGGACTGGCTCGACACCACCGCCCCGCGCCGCTGGCGCGCCGGGGACCAGGAACTGCGCTACGACTGGTCACAGCCCTGGGGGGCCTGGCCCACGCTCCCGCTCTAGGAGCAGCGGCACGATCAGCAGCACCGTGACGGCGACGAGCGCCACGCCCCCGGCGATCCCCGCCGCGGGCAGGACTACGCGCGCGCCGTCCGGGCCCGGCGCCAGGAGCGCGAGCGCGGCGAATGCCGCGGCCTGCACCGGGATCTGCACGGCGACGAACCGCAGCAGCGGGCGTCCGAGGACCGCCGCCTGCGCGCGGCCGCGCCGCGGGAGGGCGATCGCCTGCGCGGCGAGCACGTGGAGCAGGTGCAGGCCGGCGAGGAGCAGGAAGAAGCGCCCGTCCTGGGCGCTGGGCTGCTCCAGCAGTTGGGTGCCCGCGAGCAGGAGCAGCAGCACCCACGCCGTGGCCCACGCCGGGACGGCGACGGCGGCACCGAGGAGCCCGAGCCCGACGACGAGCCAGAAGCCCGGCGCCAGGCGCTCCAGGCAGAGCAGGACACCGACGACGCCCAGGGCCACCCGGACCACGGCCACGGGGAACCACGGGCCCATCGCCGGAAGCGGCCGGGCGCGCACCCGAGGCGACGAGTCGCTCACCGCCGGCCCCGCAACGGCCGGGACAGCACCGGTCGGCACAGCGTCCGCAGGCGCGCCTCGCGCGGGTCCCCCGGACCGTCGTCCTGCCAGCGCAGGATCTCCACACCCTGCGCCTGCAGGGACCGGATCCGGTCGCTGCGGTTCATCATCACGATCCGGTGGGCGAGCCGCTCCGCCCGGGTGGCCCGCGCGAAGCCCGGGGCGGGGAGCACGTCGACCGCGATCACCCGGTGCCCGCTGCCCGACCACAGCTCCGCCATGCGCGACGCCTCCTCGTCCAGGAACGTGGACAGCACGTAGACGAGCGCGTTCGCCGGGATCACCGGCGGCCGGCGCCTGCGGGCGCGCACGCCCGAGGGCCGGGTGAGCTCGATCGCGCGCAGCAACCGCCACAGGTGCCGCTGCCCGCCACCGGGGGCGATCATCCGGTCGGACCCCGCGAGGTCCTGGAACCCGACGCGGTCGCCGACGCGGAGGTAGCCGGCCGCGAGCGAGCCCGCGGCCTCCCGCGCGAGGTCGAGGGAGCTGATCCCCGTCGTGGTGCCCGCGCTCGGGCTCCACGAGGCCACCTGCTCGCCCAGGTCGTCGCCGCTGTCGAGGACGATGACGACCGTGGCGTCGGAGGTCGCGGCGGTGCGGCGCACGTACAGGTCACCGGCGAACCGGCCGCGCCGGGCGGTGGCCTTCCAGTCGATGCGGCGCAGCCGGTCCCCGGGCGCGAACGGGTGGACGTCGCGGAACTCGCCGCCGTCACCGGGTCGGGAGGACTCGTGGGTGCCGGTCAGCCCGCGCAGCCGCCCCGGCAGCGGCAGGTTCGCGAGCACCGCGTAGGGCACCGGGACGATGCGCTCCACACTCGACGGTCCCTGCGGACCGCCGAGGACCGCGGCGTCCGTGCCGAGCAGCCGGTGCTCCACACGCAGCACCTCGTGGCGTCCGGAGTGCAGCACGGGCAACCGCAGCGTGACGGGGCGGGCGCCGGCGGCCAGCACGATCTCCTGGGCCTCGCCGCCGAAGCTCGACACCCGCAGCGCGGCGCCGTCGACGCCGGGAGCGGGCGTGAGCGTCAGGACGGCTTCCAGCTCGGCGTCGCCGCGGGCGGGAGGAGCGAGGTCCACCGCCACGGTGCTGCTCCGGCCGTTGCGTCGCCGGTCCCGTGTCCGAGCGGCCACGACGACGAACGGCAGCGCGAGCAGGGCGACGTCGACCCGGGAGAGCACGAGTGCGGCCCCCGCGAGGACGACGGCGACGGCCACCACCGCGGTGCCGCTCCTGCTCAGCGCCCACTCCGTGGGCGACTCCGTCAGCTCACCTCCCGTCATGACACCGCGGCGGCCGCCGAGCGTTCGCCGACGGTCGGCGGTCCGGCCACCTCCCGGACGATCGAGGCCACGACGTCGGTGGCCGTCATCCCGCCCGCCCACGCCTGGGCCGTCAGCGAGAGCCGGTGCGCGAGCACGGGGACGGCGACGTGCTTGACGTCCTCCGGCGTCACGAAGTCGCGCCCGGCCATGACGGCCCGCGCGCGGGCGACGAGCATCAGCGCCTGCGAGCCCCGTGGCGACGCGCCGACCTGCACCGAGCGGTGCTCGCGGGTCGCGACCGCGAGGTCCACGCAGTAGCCGGCGACGTCCGGCTCGACATAGACGGTCTCGACCCCGGCCTGCATGGCCCGCAGCGTCGGCGCGTCGACCACCGCGTCCACGCCGGCGACCTCGTGGCGGCGCTCGACCCGGGCGAGCAGGACGCGCCGCTCCCCCGCGCGGTCCGGGTAGCCGACGGCGAGCCGCACCATGAAGCGGTCGAGCTGCGCTTCGGGCAGCGCGTAGGTGCCCTCGTACTCGATCGGGTTGGACGTCGCGATCACGTGGAACGGGGACGGCAGCGCGAAGCTCTCCCCCTCCACGCTGACCTGCCCCTCCGCCATCGCCTCGAGCAGCGCCGACTGCGTCTTGGGCGAGGTGCGGTTGATCTCGTCGGCCAGCAGGAGGCCGGTGAACACGGGTCCGCGCCGGAAGACGAAGTCGTTCGTCGCCGGGGCGTAGACGAACGAGCCGGTGATGTCGGCGGGGAGCAGGTCGGGGGTGCACTGCACCCGGCGGAACCCCAGGCCGAGGGCGGAGGCGAGGCTGCGGGCCGCGAGGGTCTTGCCGAGCCCGGGGACGTCCTCGAAGAGCACGTGCCCGCCGGCGAGGATGCTCGCGAGGGCGAGCTCGACGGCGTCGGCCATCCCGACCACGACCGTGCCGACCACGTCGAGGATCTCGTCGCTGCGCCGCGCGACCTCGTCGACCGCCAGCGGCACCGGGGCCTGGGCGGGGTCATCGGTCATGCCGGGTCTCCTTCTGCTGCGGGGGTGGGGTCGAGGCGGTCGAGCGCGTCGAGGCAGTGCTGCACCGCGCGCACGTGTGGAGGGCGGTTCGCGGGCAACGCGAGGGTGGCGTAGGCGGCCTCGCCGATCAGGTGCTCGATCGCGCGCCGGTCCCGCGGATCCCCCAGATCG
The DNA here is from genome assembly GCF_002262885.1 of Pseudonocardia sp. MH-G8. Classification (GTDB taxonomy): domain Bacteria; phylum Actinomycetota; class Actinomycetes; order Mycobacteriales; family Pseudonocardiaceae; genus Pseudonocardia. The sequence goes on from NZ_NKYF01000033.1 coordinate 72,215, forward strand.
AGCCCGCGGGGCGCGAGCCGGCGCCGGGCGATGTCCTGCACCGGGCGCAGCCCCGCGTGCGGGACGCGCCCGCGCTTCGGGCGCAGCGACCAGGAGAGCCGGGCGACGTCCCACCGCGCGCCCTCCTCCTGCAGCCCGGTGGTCTGCGGCCACGCCACGTCCCGGTGCGCCGGCAGCGCCGTCCAGCAGAGGCCCGCTGCCACCAGGACCAGCCCGGCCGTGGCGGCGTGCCAGGCGTCCAGCCCGACCACCCAGCACACCACGCTGACGAGCGTCGCCGCGGCGACGAGGAGCCCGACCCGGGTGCGGTGGCGGCCAAGCCCTCCTGTGTGCGGGAGCTCGGGGGTCACGAGGCGGGCCGTCGCGCCGCGCCGTCGTCCCACGTCCGGGCCAGGCCCGCGAGCGCCTCCCGGGCCTGTGCCACGTCCGCGGCGCTCACGGGGTGGTCGCCGAACCGGACGCGCAGGTAGAGGGCGAGCAACGACCGGATCGCGCGATCGTCGGCGAACACCCGTCTCATGATCCGCGCAGTGAACTCGGTGGGGGTCTCCGCGGAGCCGCGCACGATGCCCGAGTCCTCGGCCGTCTGTTGCAGGCCCAGCCAGGCCTTCAGCACCGCGTCGCCGGGCTCGCGCTCCTCGTCGAGGAGCCGCAGCGCCTCCTCCACCCCGCGGCGCAGGACCGGCGGCTCCGGCTCCGGCTCCGGGACGGGCTCGGGCTCGGGCTCGGGCTCGGGCGGTGGCGGCAGCAGCGGGCCGGTGGCCGGTACGCCGCTGGTCGAGCGGGGCGACCGGCGCGCGAGCCGGCGCCACACCAGCACGGCGACGAGCAGGACGACGGCCCCGACCGCGACCCAGAGCAGGATCCGGGACAGGTCGAACGAGCCGCCTGCACCCGGCGTCGCCGGTACCCGGGACGGCAGGGGCTGCGACGGGACGGGAGGTCGCGCCGGCATCGCGGCCGGCCCCGCGGTCCGATCCAGGCTCCAGCGCAGTCCGGTGAAGGTGGCCGTTCCCTGGCTCCCCGCGGCCACGACCACGACGAGCCCCAGCAGCGCGCCGAGCGCGACGGTGCGGCGTGACGTCACCCGAGCGGGCTCGGCACGGCGGCGCGGAGCGAGGCGGCGTTGCTCACGGATGCGACCGTACCCGCCCGCCCGTCAGCCGGGCTCGGCATCGTCTGCCTTCAGGATGTTCGGTGGGGGGATCAGCCGGCGGAAGGACTCCGCGGCTCGGGCCAGATCGGCGGACCCATTCGTCAGGACCAGATCCAGGTGCCCGGGCAGCAGCATGTCGACCGGAAGCTCCGCCAGTCTTTGGGACGTTCGGGCGTAGAGGTACGGGCTGCAGTCCGGGATCGGCTGGATCGAGACCCGTCCACCGCTGAAGATCGCGTCGCCCGTGCACAGCGCACGCCGATCCCCGTCGTCGACCAGGAAGCACAGGTGACCGTCGCAGTGCCCAGGCGAGGCGTGCACGGTCACCGACAGCTCCCCCACCTCGTGGCGGGCGCCGTCGGCCACCACCTCGTCCACGCGGCAGGCCGGATACCGGTAGTCGGCCGGGTAGACACCGGCCGCACGCGCGACTGCCACCTGAGTGCGGTCCTCGTCCCCGGCGCCCAGCGCCGCCGCGGTCTCGGCGCTCGCCAGCACGCGCACGTCCCGCCCCGCGCGCACTCCGGCCGCGCCACCTGCGTGGTCCGCGTGGTAGTGCGTCACGAGGACGTGCGACAGGCGGTCGAGGCAGCCGGTCGCCTCGATCCCCTCGAGGAGGCGCTCGGCAGCCAGCCCGGTCCCGCAGTCGATCAGCGCCGCCCCGCTCCCGCCATCGGCCACGTACACGTGGCAGTCGTACGCGGACCCCGTGTCGACCAGCCAGAGTGAGTCGCTCAGCCTGCGCGCGCCCATCTCAGCCCGCCAGCGTGACGGGTGTGCAACGCTGCGCGGAACGCTGGACCGCCGCTGCGATCCGCACGCCCTCCACGGCCTCGTCCAGCGGGATCACGTCGTGGGGCCGCTGCCCGGCCGCCACTTCCACCGCGTAGCCCAGCTCGTCCCGCAGCGCGCCGGACACCCGCCCGGCCACGGTCGGCCACAGCGTGAGCTCCGGGTGCGCCACCGCGCTGTCGGTGCGGACCGAGAGCCCGTCGTGGGCGAGCCGGTATGCCGCGGTCCCCCGGTCACCGATCAGCTCGGTCACCGCGTCGATCGTCCCGTCCAGCTCCAACGCACCCCGCAGCGTCTGCGGCGCCGCGTCCGGAACGAGCCAGGCGCTCTCGACCGTGGCCACCACGTCGTTCGCGAACGTCAGCACGGCGACCAGCGTGTCCGGGTGCTCGAGCCCGGAGACGGTGCGCTGCACGGCGTAGACCTCGCGGCACGGCGCCCCGGCGTACCAGACGGCGAGGTCGATGTCGTGGATCCCGGACTCCCAGACCGGATGGGTCCGCTTCCCGAACGCCGGGAACCAGGACCGGCTGAAGTCGCGCCGGAACCGCAGGTTCACCGGTCGCCCCAGCTCGCCCCGGTCGAGCACGTCCCGCAGGTGCTGGTACCCCGCGCCGAACCGGCTGATCTGCCCGGTCACCACCTCGATGCCCCGTTCCCGGGCCCCCGCACCGATCCGTTCCGCCTCGCCGACGTCCGTGCACATCGGCTTCTCGACGAAGACGTGGCAGCCGGCAGCGATGGCCTGCAGCACCAGCTTCCCGTGCGAGGACTCGTCCGACACGATGTCGACGAGATCGACGCGCTCCCGTGCCAGCAGCTCGCCGAGTGACGCGTAGCCCGCGGCGATCCCGAACTCCTCCTGCACGGCTGCCCGGCGCCCCACGTCCGGCTCGCACACGGCCACGACCTCGACCGGCAGCGATCGGAGCACTTGAAGATGAAGCGCTCCGAAGCGACCGGCACCTACCATCGCCACTCGTGTCACGGGCTCTCCCTCGTCCCTTCTCATTCCTTGGCGCCGTGGCCGGTGGCCACGAGGACGACCCGGGCATCCGGTGCGACCGTGCCGTCCGCGGCCAGCGCCGCCAGAGCGGCGAGGGGCGCCGCTCCCGCGGGCTCCACGAGCAGACCTTCGTGGCGTGCCAGGTCATCCACCGCCTCGAGCACGGCCTCGTCCGGGACGGAGACGGCGAGGCCGTCCGATTCGCGTACCGCCTCCAGCGTGAGCACGCCTTCGTCCTCGTAGCCGCGCAGCGGGTCGGCGATGGCGCCGGCCACGGTCGGGCGGGGGTTCGCCGCCGTCACCGTGGTCGCGTTCGTGCGCCAGGCGTCCACCAGAGGCGCGCAGGCGTCGACCTGGACGGCGACCATGCGGGGCACGCGGGGGATCCGGCCCGCGTCGGCGAGGGCACGGAAGCCCTCGTACGCACCGACGAGCAGCGGGCCTGCTCCCACCGGTACCAGCACCCAGTCCGGTACGAAGCCGTCGGTTTGCTCGAACAGTTCCAGCGCCACGGTGCGGTGGGCCTCAACCAGGTACGGGTTGCGGAACGTGGTTGTCAGGGGGAACCACCCGTCCGCCTCGAGCTCCGCGGCCGCGGCGTGGGCGGAGCTGAAGTCACCGTCCACGGGCTCGACACCCGCTCCGTACGCCCGCGCAGTGCGCAGCTTCGCGCTCCCGGCGGCGTCGGCGGCGCAGTACAGCCGGCAAGACAGGCCGGCGCGGGCGGCGTACGCGGCGGCCGACACCGCGGTGTTGCCGGTGGAGGCCGCCACCACCCCCGGCGCGTCGGCGGCGCGTGCGAGGCTCACGCCGAGGGCCATCGCCCGATCCTTGAACGACAGGGTGGGATTGACGGTCTCGTTCTTGACCAGCACCTGCGCCACCTCGGCACGAGCGGCGAGCCGCTCGCAGCGCACCAGGGGGGTGCCGCCCTCCCCCATCGTGATCTCGTGGCGAACGGGCGGCAGGGCGTCCCGGAACCGCCACAGACCGCCGGCACCCGAAGGCGTCGGCACGGTCCGAGGGCCCTCCAGTACCTGGACCCCGCCGCAGCCCGGGCAGCGCGACCACGTCCCGGGATTGCGCGCTCCGCAGGCGCGGCAGACCGGCGTCCACTCGCGGGCGCTCATCCGGCGATCCCGGTGACCCGCTGGTGCAGGCGGCGCACGGCCACGTCGACCACGAGGGCGACAACGATGATGAGGCCCTTGAACAGCTCGATCGCGGACGGATCCACGCCGAGGACCTGCAGGGCGTTGGTCAGCAGCGCGATGATCATCGCGCCGACCAGGACGCCGCCGACCGTGCCGCGGCCGCCGAAGATGCTGGTGCCGCCGATAACCGCGGCCGCGATCGCGTCCAGCAGGAGGCTGATCCCGCCGAGGTTCGGCTGCACCAGCGGCACCTGCGCGACCACCATGACCGTGGTCAGGAACACCAGGACGGCCGCGACGCCGTAGACACCCATCATCTGCGGCGCGCGCCGCACGCCCGCCAGCAGGCTCGACTGCTCGTCGGACCCGTACGCGTAGGTGCGGATCCCGAAGCGCGTGCGCCGCATCAGGAACCACAGCGCGACGGACACGACGGCCACGACCACCAGCGGTACGGGGATCCCGAGCAGCGAGCCCTGGCCGAGGAAGGCCAGGAAGTCGCTCTCCACCAGGACCATGCCCTGGGGCGCGGCCAGCAGTGTGAGGCCCTGGACGATCGTCATCGTGCCGAGCGTCGCGATGAACGGGGGCAACCGGGTGACGCCGACCAGGACACCGTTCGCGAGGCCGACCGCGAGGACGCCACCGAGGCCGAGGAGAGCGGCGGCCGGCAGGCTGCCGCCAACGTCGAGATGACCCGCCATCACCACGCCCGAGAGCCCGACCGCGTACCCGGCGGACAGGTCGATGCCCGCCGACACCAGCACGACGTGGGCGCTCAGCGCCAGCAGCGCGATCGGAACGGCCTGCAGCAGGATGTTGCGCAGGTTGACCGGTGCGGCGATGCGCGGGTCCGCGATTGCGAAAGCGATCAGCAGCAGCACCAGCAGGACGACGGGCACGAGTGCGACTGCCGGACCGGCCAGCCGCGGGGACAACGGCCGGCGGGACGGGGCGAGGGCTGTCATGTCGTGCTCCCGGTAGTCGCTGCGAGTGCGGCGATCGCGCGGTCGACGTCGCGCTCGGTGGTGTAGAGGTGGAAGGCGAAGCGGATGGACTCGGCACGCGCCGCTGCCCGTACCCCGGCGTCCCGGAGCCGCTGGACGGCGACCTGCGGGTCGCGGTGGGCCACGCCGACGATCGCCGAGGGCACGTCGGCCGGGGCGGTCGCGGCGCCCAGCGCGTGGACCGCCTCGACGAAGCGCCCGGCGAGGCCGGTGGCATGGCGCTCCAGCTCCGCCTGGTCGTAGGCGCACAGGTGGCGCAGCGAGGCCGCGGTCGCGACCCACGCGTGCCACCCCTGGGGCTGGTCGAAGCGCCGCGCGTCGTCCCACAGCCGGTGCTCGGCGCCGTAGATCGCCCCGTCGGCGCACGACTCGGGCCCGGTGAGGACGGGGGCGAAGCGCCGCTGGTGCTCGGGCCGCACTGCCAGGAACGCGGTGCCCCGGGCACCGAGCAGCCACTTGTACCCGACGGCCGCGATGAAGTCGGCGCCGCTGCGGCGGAGCGTCGCGTCCACCCCGAGGGACTGGCTGGCGTCGACGTACACGAGTGCCCCGCGATCGTGCGCGTGCTCGACCAGACGTGGCAGATCGACGCGCAGCCCATCGGCGGACTGGACGCTCGACACCGCGACCAGGTCGGCGCCCTGGTCCACCGCGGCACACAGCGCGTCGGTCGTGGCGGGCGGCGGCACGAGCCGTACCGCGCCCCGGTCGCGGTCGGCGATCCAGGGCAGCAGGTTCGCGCGGAACTCCTCCTCCGGGACGACGACGCGGGCGTGCGGCCACGCCCGTGCCACCGTGGCTGCAGCCGCGACGTGCGAGGGCAGCAACGCCACGTCGCACGCCGACATCCCGATCAGGCCCGCCACCAGGCCCCGCGCCTCCTCCGCGGCCGCCTCCCACACGCCGTGGTCGCCCGTGCCGCGGGTCCACTGCGTGATCGCGTCGTGCAGCGCTGCGGCGGCCTCGCCCGGGAGGACGCCCATGGTGGCGGTGTCCAGGTGGGCGAGGTCGCCGATATCGGGGAACGCGAGGTCCCGCGCCGCCGTCCCGGGCCGGTTCATCGTGCCGACTCGGCCTCGTCGACGAGCTCGACGTCCTCCGGCTTCCCGCTCTCCACTGAACGCAGGATCGCGTCGTTGACCGCCACGTTGCGCATGGCGGCGGTGGTCGGGACGGGGAACGTCGCACCGTCGCGTACGGAGGCGACGAACGCCCGCACCTCGGCGGCAAGGTCGCCACGGATGCGTGCATTGACCTCCGGCCAGTGCAGCGCGTCCGGGGTGGCGAGGCCGGCGTCTCCGTACACCCGCAGGCCGTGGTCGCGCACGTCGACCGCGACCGTGCCCTCGGTGCCCATCACCTCCAGGCGGCCATCGATGCCGACCGGGTCGTCCGAGCGGCGGGTCCAGCCGTTGAACAGCTCACCGATCGTGCCGTCCTCCAGGTCGGCGACGGTGAGGATCGCGTCCTCGGACCGCACGCCGTGGCTCGGCATGAGCTTGGAGACCGCGCGCGAGTACACCCGGGTGATGCGCTTGCCGGTCACCCACTGCATCGCGTCCACGTCGTGGACGCCCAGGTAGAACAGGACCGAGCTGGTGCCGTTCATCCGCAGGCCGATGTCGCGGGCCGCGATCCGCCCTGCCGTCACATGCAGTGGATCACCGATGTCACCGGCGGCGACAGCGGCCGCGGCGCCCGCGTAGCGCGGGTCGAAGCGCAGGAGCTGGCCCACCATCACGCCGGTCCCGCCCTCGGCGGCGGCGCGGTCGATCGCCCGCGCGCCCTCCAGGGTGTCGGCCATCGGCTTCTCCAGAAGAACCGGACGCCCCGCGCGCAGCACCGTCGTGGCCGGGCCGACGTGCGCCCGGTCCGGTACGGCCACCACGAACGCGTCGACGTCCTCCTGCAGCGCGTCCTCGACCTCGGCGAGGTGCCGGGTGCCCAGCTCCTCGGCCGTGGCCCGGCCGGCCTCCGGGTCCCGGTCGACCACGGCGGTCAGCTCGGCCTCGGTGGATTCAGCGACGGTTCGGGCATGCAGGCGCCCCATGAAGCCTGCCCCGACAACGGCGATCTTCACGGTCATTGGTTCCTCCCAGATCGAATCTCGTGCTGTCCGGCCGTGGCCGCGGGGCTCTGCCCGAAGGCCAGCTCCATGACCTGCTCCTCGGTCGCCCCGCGCGGTAGCTCGCCCACGACGCGCCCACCCCGCATAACGTGTATCCGGTCGGCCACCCCCAGCAGCTCGGGCAGCTCGCTGGAGACCAACAGGACGGCCAGCCCGCGCTCCTTCAGGTCACCGATCGTCGCGTGGATCTCCGCCTTCGACCCCACGTCGACACCGTTGGTGGGTTCGTCCAGGAGCAGTACCCGCGGCTCGGTGGCCAGCCAGCGGGCCAGCACCACCTTCTGCTGGTTGCCCCCGGACAGGACGCCGGTGGCCCGGTCCGGTGCCGGCGGCTTGATCCCCAGCCGCTCGATCGACTCGCTCACAAGCTGCCCGGCACCCCGCGGCACCACGCCGAACCGGGAGTGGCTGCGCAGCCAGGCCAGCACGATGTTGTCCGCGACCGACATCGCCGGCACGACGCCCTCGCGCAGCCGCTCCTCCGGCACGTACGCCACGCCCCGCTCGTTCGCCTCGGGCAGGTCGCCGGACCGCAGCTCACGCCCGTCCACCCGCACCCGCCCCGCGGTCCGGCGGGACAGACCCGCGGCGCAACGCAGCACCTCGCTACGGCCCGAGCCCATCAGCCCTGCAAGCCCGACGATCTCCCCGGCCCGCACGGTCAGCGACGCCTCCACCAGTCGGCCGCCGTCGGCGATCCCGTCTATCTCCAGCAGCGCCTCGCCCGGTTCGGTCCCGCGGTGCGCGAACACCGCGTCGATCCGCCGGCCCACCATCATCGCGATCAACGCCGGCTCGGCCACCTCCGACAGGTCGGCCTCGCCGACGAGCTCGCCGTCGCGCAGCACGACCGCGCGCGGGGCCAGCCGGTAGACCTCCTCCATCCGGTGCGAGATGTAGAGGACCGCCACGGCGCGTTCGAGCAGCCGCCCGACCAGCTCGTAGAGCCGCTCGCGCTCGCGCTGGGACAGCGTCGAGGTCGGCTCGTCCATGATGACCAGCCACGCGTCGTCCAGCATCGCCTTGGCGACCTCGACCAGCTGCCGCTCGCCGACCGGCAGCCCGGCCAGTCGCGCGTCCAGGTCGACGTCCAGCTCCAGCTCGTCGAGAACGCTGCGCGCTTCCTCGCGCATGTGGCGGCGACGCAGCACCCCGAACCGGGTCGGCTCGCGGCCGAGGAAGAGGTTCTCCAGCACGGTCAGATCGGGCACCAGGCTGAAGTGTTGGTGGATCACGCTGACCCCGGCTGCGCGGGACTCCTCGGCGGAGCGCAGCCGTACCGGCTCACCGTCGAGCAGCAGCCGCCCGGTGTCCGGTTCGTGGGCGCCGGCGAGCATCTTCACCAGCGTCGACTTGCCCGCACCGTTCTCGCCGACCAACCCGACGACCTCGCCCGAGCCGAGCGCGAACGACACCTCGTGCAGCGCCCGTACACCCGGGTAGCTCTTGCCGACGCCCTCCAGCTCGATGCGGTGCGCGCGCCGTTTGCCGACCGACGTGCCCGCACGCGCCTCGCCGCTTCGCAACGCGCGGCGCGCGCCGTCCCACAATGCGGTCAGCTCCTGCCGCTGGGTGAGCAGCACGGCGATGATGACCAGCGCTCCGGTCACGACGTAGATGGTCTGCTGCGGTACGGCCAGGAACGACAAGCCCGAGTTCACGACACCGACGAAAATCGCGCCGAGCATGGTGCCGCCGATCGTGCCGGACCCGCCGGAGAGCTTGGCGCCGCCGACCACCGCAGCGGTGATGGCGGCGAACTCAAGTCCCTGCCCGGCCATCGGCTGTGCCGAGCCGACCCGACCGATCATCACGACCGCACCCAATCCGGCCGAGGCACCGGCCAGCACGAACGTCGACAGCTGGACCAGCCGGGCGGGCACGAGCGATGCACGGGCGGCGTCGACGTTTCCGCCCACCGCGTAGACCCACCGGCCGTACAGAGTGCGGCCGAGCACCAGCATCCAGGCGAACATGAGCACCACGGCGATGAGCACCGACGACGGGATCGGGCCGACGTAGCTGCCGCCCGGCATCAGCATCGCGATCTGATCGACTGCGATCGAGGAGGCGCCGGACAGCGCCAGCGCGGCACCGCTCCCGAACGCCATCGTGCCGAGCGTGGCGATCAGCGGGCTCACCCCGAGCAGGCCGATGAGCACGCCGTTCAACGCGCCGATCGCCGCGCCGGTGAGGACGCACGCGCCGATCGCCAGCGGCGCGGGTAGCCCGGCCGACAGCGTCTGCGCGCCGATCACGCCCGACACCGAGAGCGTCGAGCCCACCGAGATGTCGATCCCGCGCGCGACGATCACGGCCGTCAGCGCGAACGCCAGGATCGCGGTGACTGCGATCTGCTGCCCGATGTCGAGGAAGCCTGTGACGCTGAGAAACTCGGGGCGCAGCACGCCGAACACAGCAACGGTGACGACGATGAGGACCAGCAGCGGGCTGCGTCGCAGGATCGCGGACATGGCCTTGTCCTTCAGGGTCAGGGCGCCCAGGGCGTCACTGGACGGTGGTCATTTCGGAATCGGGCAAGGACGGGCCGAACTCGGACTCGTAGGAACGGCTGAGCTCCGCGGCATGCTCGGGTGTCACGTACGGGAAGGTGAGCCCGCGCTGCTCAAGCTGGGCAGCCGTCGCGTCGGTGGTGATGAAGTACGAAGGCATGTACAGGTCGCGAGGCAGGTCGGCCCCCTTGGCGAGCCGGGCCCCGACCGCGACGTTCCAGTACCCGACCCGCTCGGGACCGGTCAGCACGTCGATGATCATCGAGCCGTTGTCCAGCAACGGCTGGAGGTCCTGCTCGCCGTCGTGCCCGGCCACCTTCAGGTCCGGCCTGCTCAGTGACGACGCGGTGGCCTTGGCGGACAGGCACAGCGGGCCGCTGATGCAGGCGATCAGGTCCAGGTCGGGGTAGGTGGTCATCCACGTCACCGTGGTGTTGGAGGCCTTGCGCGCGTCGAACGCAGTGGGTTGCACCGAGACCAGCCGGACACCGGGGTACTCCCGCTGCAGCGTGGACGCGAACGCCTGCTCCCGGGTGTCGGAGACGTAGTTGCCGCGCGATCCGACCAGCAGCGCCACCTCACCGCGCCCACCCAGGTATGCGCCGGTCGCGCGCGCCACCATCGCCATGTTCTCTGCGTCGTGGTAGAGGGTGCTGTGATTGCCGTCGGCCTCGATCTTGTTACCCATGGTCACCACCGGGATCCCGGCCTGGGTAGCGCGGGCGATGGCAGGCTGCAACGCGTTCTTGTCCAGCGGGTCGATCAGGATCGCGCTGACCCGCTGGTTCACGAAGTTCTGGATCGTCGAGACCTGCCGCTCGACGCTGCCCTCGGCGCTCTGCCAGACCGTGGTGACGCCGTAGTCGGCGGCCGCCTCCTCCCCCGCGCTGCGCATCCCGACGAAGAACGACGACGTCAGGTCGATCGCGGAAACCCCGATGACGGGGAGACCGGGCTGGCCGCCCGCAGGCGGCGCAGCGCCAGCATCGATCATGCGGCCGGGTGGGGTCATGGAACAGCCGGACACAGCGATCCCCACGGCCAGCAGCAGGGCGAGCAGCGCGCGCCACCCCGGTAGCGGTGTTCCAGGTTCCGCACGTCCCATGACGCTCCTCGATGAGCAAATTTGGAAGGCGGTTCCGAACGCTAGGCAAAAATGGAAGACTACGTCAAGACTTGATGCGGACGGCATCTCCTGGCATGCCACCCGGAAGGGAGCTTGGTGTGGGATCACCGGTACTGGAGCTGGCCGCGGAGCTGGTGGCGATCGACTCGCAGAACCCGGGTGTCGGCGAGGCGCGGATCGCCGCGTTCGTGGCCGACCACGCCCGCGAGGGCGGGCTGACCGCCGAGGTGGTCGAGACCGCACCGGGTCGCTGCAACGTCCTGGTCACCGCCGACGCCGGAACCGGGCCGCACCTGGCGCTGTCGGGGCACCTCGACACCAAGCCGATCGGCGACCTGTCGGCATGGCGCACGCCCCCGCTCGACCTGGTCGTGGACGGCGACCTCGCCTATGGCCTCGGCTCGTCCGACATGAAGGGCGCGGTCGCGGCGATGCTCCTCGCCATCCGGTCCTGGGCCCGAACGGCGCGGGGCGGCCGTCTGTCGCTCATCCTCACCGCCGACGAGGAAGCCGGCTCCGACCACGGCTCCATCGCACTTTCCCGACAGGGCCTGGTCGACGCCGACGCGATCGTCATCGGCGAACCTTCAGGAGTGTCGGACCCGTGGGAGGCGCTGTACCTGATCTCCCGGGGGATCTGCTGCTTCGAGGTGGTTGTCCGGGGCAAGCAGGGCCACAGCGGCCTGTCCGAGCGCCTCCCCACCAGCGCCACCGTCGCCGCCGCCAGGGCTGCCATCGCGATCGCGGACTTCACCCCCGACGTCGCACGCGCCCCGTCGATCCCCTGCACACCGACCGTCAACGCGGCTGTCCGGATGTCGGGCGGCGTCTTCTACGGTGTCCATCCAGGCGAGGCCGTGATCGCCTCCGATATCCGCCTGGTACCCGGGATGGACCGCGAGACCCTGGACCGCGAGCTGCGCCACCTCCTCGATTCCGCGCTCCCCGCCGACGTCGACTGGGAGATCCGCTACGCCGACGGCTCGCTCGGCTGGATGGATGCCGCCGAGATCGACCCCGGCCACTCCGTCGTCACCGCTGCCCAGCAGGCGTGCGTCGACGTCCTGGGCCGCGCGCTGCCGTTCGGCGCATATCCCGGCGGAACCGATGCCACCCACTTCAGCAACCTCGGTGGCACCCCCTCGATCGCTGCCCTCGGCCCCGGCTGGCTCTCGGTCGCACACGGACCCGACGAGCACGTCGGGGTATCCCAGCTGTCCCAGGCCGAGCAGTTGTACGAACGGCTCGCCCACCTCTACCTCAGCGAGAACCGACGAGGACCGACATGACCGAGCAGCAGATCTCCACCAGGCGAGCGGCCTCCCCCGCGACCGAGGACGCGGCCAAACCGAGCCACGCGCGCAACCTCGTCCGCGCGTTCGCACTCCTCGACCTCCTCTCGGAGGCGGTCGACGGCCGTACGCTCGCGGAGCTCGCCACCGCAGCCTCCCTGCCGGAAGCCACGGTGCACCGGCTGCTCACCGTGCTGCAGGACCTGCGGGTCGCGCGAACCGGCGAGGGCGGGCGGTGGCGCGTGGGCCGGCACCTGCTGGAGCTCGGCGCGTCCTACCTCGACTCCGTCGAGATCCGCTCGGAAGCGCGCGACCTGATGCGGCGCCTCACCGACGACACCGGGGAGACGTGCGCGCTCGGCGTCCTCGACGAGGACAGGGTCGTTTACATCGAGAAGATCGACAGCCCGCACCCGGTGCGGATGCACTCACGGATCGGGCGTAGCAACCCCGCGGTCACCAGCTCGCTCGGCCGCGCCATCCTGGCTTTCTCGCCCGAGTGGGTGGTCGAGCAGGCCATCGCGGCGGGGTTGCCGCGCCGCACCGACCGGACGATCACCTCGGCGCCCGAGCTGCTCGCCGAGCTCGCGCGGTGCCGCCAGAGCGGCTACAGCGTGGACGACGCAGAGAACGAGCCCGGCATCCGCGCGGCCGGTGCCCCCGTCCTCGATTACCGCGGCCGACCCGTCGCCGCGCTGTCGGTCGCCGGGCCGGAGCAGCGCGTCCCGACCTCCCGCCTCGACGAGCTGGGCCGGGCCACCCGCGAGGCGGCACACGAGCTGTCCCTGCGCCTCGGCTACTCCCCGCACCGCACAGGCCAGCTCCTGTAGAGGTCGCCTCGAGCCTCCAACAAGATCATTGCGAGATCCACCGGATCGCCCCGCTCAGGGCGAAGAGCTCGACCTCGCATCGATCGATCGATCTGAGATCGAGGTGAGCGCCCTCGGCGGGGCGAATCGATGGATCTCGCAACGATCATCGCCTTGGTACCGCGGCATGCGGGTCAGATCTTCGAGCGACGAGGTTGGTGAAGTCGACGAGACGGCTCGCGTAGCCCCACTCGTTGTCGTACCAGCCGACGACCTTGCGCCCGATTCGTCCGAACCCGTTCACACCGATGCGCACCGTCACGCCGTGCCGCCTCGTTCCTGGTGGGCGTGCCGCAGGGCGGCGCTCCACCACTGCCCGTGCAGCGCGCGGCACCGCGGCGCGCGCAGCGGCTCCGGGCCGTCGTAACCGGGCAGGGCGGCTGCCGCGCCCGCGAAGTCCTGCTCGGCCGTGTAGCCGTTGGTCACCACGACGGTCGCCAGGCCCGCCGCGGTCGCCGCGCGCAGCCCGACCGCCGAGTCCTCCACGGCCAGCGCCTCCGAGGCCGGCAGGCCGAGTTCGGCGAGGGCCCGCAGGTACACCTCGGGATCGGGCTTGAGCTCGGCCACGTCGTCGCCGGTCACCACGACTTCGGGCGGGTGTGCGCCCAGCAGCCGGTCGATCAACGGCTCGACCCACGAGCGGCGGCCGGTGGTGGCCACCGCCAGCCGGATGCCCGCGGCGGCGAGGTCGGCGACCAGTTCGGGCAGCCCGGGACGGGCGACGATCGCGCCGCTCGTGACGCACTCGATGAACAGGTCGGTCTTCGTGCGGTGAACGCGGGCGGCGAGCTCGTCGGCCTCGTCGCCGAAGCCGCGGGCCCGCAGGTCCGCGACGATCCGCCGGCGCCCGCCGGTGATCGCGAGCAGGTGCCCGTACTCGGCGACCCCCCACTCGACGTCCAGGCCGTGCTCGGCGAACGCGGCGTTGAACGCCGGGCGGTGGCCGTCGCGTTCGGTGTCGGCGAGGGTGCCGTCGACGTCGAAGATCACCGCGCGCAACTGCGGCGCCACCTATGCCTCCAGCACCCGGACGGCCACCCGGGCGACCGCCTCGGCGGACAGCCCGAGGTGCGCGGCGACGTCGGGCCCCTTGCCGCTCTCCCCGAACCGGTCGATCCCGATCACCGCGTCGCGGGGACCGGCGGTCGCGCGCCACCCCGTCCGCACGCCGGCCTCGACCCACACCACCGGCACGTCCGGCAGGTGGTAGGTCCCCGCGGCCAGCGCGTCCTCGAACCGCTCGCGCCACATCACCGACACCACGCGGGACCCGACGCCGCGGGCCGCGAGCAACGCGGCCGCGTCGAGCGCCAGCGCCACCTCCGACCCGGCGGCCACGAGGACGACGTCGACCGCGCCGGTGGGGTCTGCGACCGTCCGGGCGCCGTGCCGCCGGGCGTCGTCCAGGCCGTCGCCGCCGAGCACCGGCAGGTCCTGCCTGCTCAGCACGAGTGCGGTGGGGCCGTGGAGGTCGGCGGCCGCGAGCTCCCACGCCAGCGCCGTCTCCGCGGCGTCACCGGGGCGCAGCACGGTGAGCCCCGGGATCAGGCGCAGGGACTCGACGTGCTCGACGGGCTGGTGCGTCGGCCCGTCCTCGCCGACGTGCACCGAGTCGTGGGTGAACACGTAGATGACGGGGAGCCGCATCAGTGCGGACAGCCGCAGCGCAGGCCGCAGGTAGTCGGAGAAGACGAGGAACGTGCTGCCGAAAGGCCTCAGCCCGCCGTGCAGCGCGATGCCGTTCAGCGCCGCGGCCATCCCGTGTTCCCGGATCCCGAAATGGATGGTCCGCCCCGCGAAGTCGCCCGGGCCGACGTCCCCGCCGGGGATCGCGGTGTTGGTCGACGACGCGAGGTCGGCGGAGCCGCCCACCAGCGCCGGGTACTCCGTCGCGAGCAGGTCGAGCGCGGCGCCCGACGCCTTCCGCGTGGCGATCGCCCCGCCCGCCTCGCAGCGGTCGGCGAGCGGGGCGAGGACCGTGAGGTCCGGGGGCCCCGGGATCCGGTCCAGGGGAAAGCACCCAGCCACGTCCGGGTGCGCGGCGCGCCAGCGGGCGTGCGCCCGCTCCCATTCCGCTCGTTCGGCGGCCCAGTGGCCGCTCCGCTCGGCGACGGCCAGGCGCACCGGCGAGGGCACGTGGAACGGCGTCGCGGGCCACCCGAATCGGCGCCGCATCGCCGCGAT
Organism: Pseudonocardia sp. MH-G8; assembly: GCF_002262885.1. GTDB lineage: Bacteria > Actinomycetota > Actinomycetes > Mycobacteriales > Pseudonocardiaceae > Pseudonocardia. The sequence goes on from NZ_NKYF01000033.1 coordinate 87,442, forward strand.
CGCCTCTTCGCCCAAGGGGCTGCCGTGCGCCTTCGACGTTCCCTCCACCTCGGGGGCGCCGTACCCGATCGTCGTGCGGACGGCGATGAGCGTGGGCCGCTCGTCGTCGGCGGCCGCCGCGTAGGCGAGGTCGAGGGCCTCGAGGTCGGTGCCGTCGTCCACCCGCAGCGTGTGCCAGCCGTAGGCCCGGAACCGGCCTTCCACGTCATCGGCGCAGCTGCGCCGCGCCGGACCGTCGATCGTCACGTCGTTGTCGTCGAAGACGACCGTCAGCTTGCCGAGGCGCAGGCGCCCTGCCAGCGACGCCGCCTCGTGGCTGATCCCCTCCATGAGGCAGCCGTCACCGACCAGCGCCCACGTCCGGTGGTCGACGACCCGGTGCCCGCCCGTGTTGCAGCGGGCCGCGAGCATCCGCTCCGCGAGCGCCATCCCCACCGCGTTGGCCAGACCCTGACCCAGCGGCCCGGTGGTGGTCTCGACGCCCGGAGTGAGTCCGTGCTCGGGATGCCCGGGGGTGCGCGAACCGAGCGCGCGGAACCGCCGCAGCTCCTCGATCGGCAGGTCGTAGCCGGTCACGTGCAGCAGCGCGTACAGCAGCGCCGAGCCGTGGCCCGCGGACAGGACGAACCGGTCGCGATCGGGCCAGTCCGGGTCGGCCGGGTCGTGGCGCAGGTGGCGCGACCACAGCACCCACGCGGCGGGGGCCATGCCGAGGGGCAGCCCCGGGTGCCCGCTGGCCGCGGCCTGGACGGCATCGGCGGCGAGGAACCGCAGCGTGTCGACGGCCAGGTCGTCCGGGTGCACGGCCGGCACGGTGACGGCCGTGGCCGCCCCGCCGGCGGCGGCGTTCAGGGGGCCGGTCACGCGATCTCCCCCGTCGCGGCGGCGCGCATCGCGAGTGCGCTGTCGGCCATCGTCCCCGGCCCGGTGAACAGGGCGGAACCGGTGCAGAACACCCGCGCGCCCGCCCGGGCGGCCGTCCGGATCGTGGAGGTGCTGATGCCCCCGTCGACCTCCAGCTCGATGTCCAGCCCGCGCCGGTCGATCTCGGCCCTTGCCGCGGCGATCTTCGGCTCCATCCCGGCCAGGTAGGCCTGGCCGCCGAACCCCGGGTTCACGGTCATCACCAGCAGCAGGTCCACCAGGTCCAGCACGTGCTCGACGGCGGCCAGTGGCGTGGCGGGGTTGAGCGCGACCCCGGCCCGGGCGCCGAGCTCGCGGATCCGTCCCAGCGTGCGGTGCAGGTGCCGGGACGCCTCGGCGTGGACGATCACGATCTCGCAGCCGGCCTCCACCCACCGGGCCAGCATCGGGTCGGGTTCGGCGACCATGAGGTGAGCTTCGAACCCCAGGTCCACCTGGCCCCGGCAGGACGCGATCACGTCCGGCCCGAACGTGATGTTGGGGACGAACCTCCCGTCCATCACATCCCACTGGACGCGGTCGACCCCGGCCTTCTCGATCTCCTGGACCTGGCGGCCCAGGTCGGCGAAATCGGCCGGCAGTACCGATGCGACCAGCATCGGCGACACCGTCTCCGTCATCGCGCCACCTCCTTCTCGTGCCGCCGACGCTAGGCAGGTGTGGCCGGTTCCTCGTCCCCCTTCCCGGGGGGCTGCCGGGGGATCGGGCGGCGCGATCGCGCCGCAGATCCCACCTCCCCCAGCGCGCGGCCGCTTACGCTCCTCGCATGGTGACGCCGGAACACGGGCCCGTCCGGGTCGTCCTCGTCGACGACCACGAGATGGTGATCGAAGGGCTCAAGGCGATGCTCGCCGCGTTCCGCAGCCGGGTGCGCGTGGTCGGCCAGGCGGTCGGTGCGGACAGTGCGATGTCGGTGATCGTCGGTCTCACGCCCGACGTCGTGCTGTGCGACGTCCGCATGCAGGGCTCGAGCGGGCTGGACCTGTGCCGGGCGGTGCGCGAGCGCGACCCGGAGCGCAAGGTCGTGCTGCTGTCGGTCTACGAGGACGAGCAGTACCTGTTCCAGGCGATGCGCGCCGGCGCGTCCGGCTACCTGCTGAAGCGGATCGGCGGGGAGGAGCTGGTGGCGCAGATCGAGCGCGCGCACGCCGGGGACACCGTGATCGACCCGGGGATGGCGGCGCGGGCCGTGGACACCGCGGCACGCCTGGAGCGCGACGAGTACTGGCCCGGTGCGCGGCACGGGCTCACACAGCGCGAGAGCGAGATCCTCTCGTTCATGGTCTCGGGTCTGTCCAACCGGGCGATCGCCGCACGGCTGGTCATCGGCGACGAGACCGTCAAGAGCCACCTGCGCTCCATCTACCGCAAGCTCGAGGTCGGGGACCGGACCAACGCGGTGGCCACCGCCCTGCGGGAAGGGATCTTCCAGTGACGCGTCCGACGGGGCAGCGCCTGCCCATGGCCCAGCACCGGCACGGCCCCGGGCTCGTCCGCGGGCTGGTGGACCGCGACGGCGAGGTCGCGCTGCTGCTCGACGTCATCCACCTCACCGCCACCGGGCCGGAGGTGGAGCCGCTCGCCGCCGAGGTCGCCCGGTTGATCACCGACGCGACGGCCACCGACGTGTGCTTCGTGCACCTCCTCGACGACACCGAGAACTCGCTGACCCTGGCCGGGGCGACCCCGCCGTTCGACCAGCAGGTGGGCCGCGTGCACCTGCCGCTCGGACACGGGGTGTCGGGATGGGTGGCGAAGCACCGGACGCCGGTGGTGCTCCCCGACGGCAAGGCGTCCGACCCGCGCTACGTCCCGATCCCCGGACTGCGCGGGGCCGATTTCATCTCGATGGCGTCGATCCCGATGGAGATCGATCCGGGCGGCCTGGTCGGCGTGCTGAACGTGCACACCGTGCAGCGGCGCGAGTTCACCTCGCGCGACATCGAGCTGCTGCGGGTCATCGGGCGGCTGGTCGCCGGGGCGCTGAACCAGGCCCGCCTGCACCGGCGGCTGGCGGCCCGGGAACGGATGCACGAGCAGTTCGTGGAGCGGGTGATCGCCACGCAGGAGGCCGAGCACCGGCGCATGGCGGGCGACATCCACGACGGGATCTCCCAGCGCCTCATCAGCCTCTCCTACCACCTCGACGCCGCCTCGCACGCCGTGGGCAGCGGCGAGCCCGCCGAAGTGGCGGCCCAGCTCACCCGCGCGCGCGACCTGCTCGGGTTCGCCCTGGACGAGGCCCGCTCGGCCATCGGCGGCCTGCGCCCGCCCGTGCTGGACGACCTCGGGCTGGCCGGGGGCCTCGCGAGCCTCGCGCACTCGACACCCCAGATCGAGACGGAGGTCGAGCTGGCCGAGCACCGGCTCCCCGAGCACGTCGAGATCGCGCTGTACCGGATCGCGCAGGAGTGCCTGCAGAACATCGTCAAGCACGCGCGCGCCTCATCGGCCACGGTGCGCTTCGACGTGGAAGGCGGCCACGCGCGGCTGGAGGTCACCGACGACGGGATCGGGTTCGACACCTCCGCCACCGCCGACTCCGATCCGGCCGAGGTCCGCGGCTACGGCCTGCACTCGATGGTCGAGCGCGCGGAGCTGGTAGGCGGACGCCTGCAGATCACGTCGCAGCCAGGCGGAGGAACAACGGTGACGGTGGAAGTCCCCTCCCGCTGACCCTCGTCACACACCGATAGCGGTGCTCACACACCGACTGCAGTCGGTGTGCCGGCAACGAACTCGGTGTGCGAGCGGCGCACGGCCGCCGCGTTCGCGGCGACGCGTTCGGCGAGCGCGGCCTGCCCCGCCCCGACCAGGGCGGGGTCGCCGTGCCACGCCGCCAGCGCCGGGTCCACGAGCGCCCGGCCGAACGAGAACGTCAGCGGCCACGGCGTGCGGTGGTGCTGCATCGCCTCGAGGTTGGCGGTCGCGCGTTCGGGCGGCTGCCCGCCGGAGAGGAACGCGACGCCGGCCAGCTCGTCGGGCCAGGCGCGCAGCACCTCGACGGTGGCCTCGGCGACCCGCTCCGGCGAGGTGGTCCCGGCGTGGTCGCGGCCCTCGATCACCATGTTGGGCTTGAGCACGATCCCGGCGAGGTCGACGCCCAGGAGCGCGAGCTCCTCGCGGACGGCGGCGTGCGCCGCGGCGGTGACCTCCGCGCACCGGTCGATCGGGTGGGCGCCGTCCATGAGCACCTCGGGCTCGACGATCGGCACGATCCCGGCCTCCTGGCAGGCCGCCGCATAGCGGGCGAGCGCGTTCGCGTTGCTCCGGAGCGCCCCGGCGCTGGGCAGCGCGTCGGTGATGACGTGGACGGCGCGCCACTTGGCGAACGCCGCCCCGATCTCGGCGTACTCCGCCAGCCGGGCGGACAGGCCGTCGAGCCCCTCGGTCACCGTCTCGCCGGGCAGCCCGGGACAGGGCTTGGCACCGGTGTCGACCTTGATGCCGGGCAGGACGCCCAGCGAGTGCACGGCGCGGGCGAACGGGCTGCCGTCGGCGAAGGTCTGACGCAGGGTCTCGTCGGCGAAGATGATCCCCGAGGCGCTGTCGGCCAGGCCCGGCGTAGTGGCAAGCAGCTCCCGGTAGCGGCGCCGGTTCTCGGGGGTGGCCTCCACCCCCGCCTTCTCCAGCCGGCTGGACATCGTGGCGATGCTCTCGTCCGCGGCGAGGACGCCCTTGCCGGGCGCCACCAGCTGCTGCGCGATCTGCCTGCACGAACCCATGTCGGGAGGTCCTTCCGTCGGTGAGCGTCGCCGGCGAACGTACGGAGGAACCCCTGACCTGGGCCTCACCCAACCTGGGGAGACGCCGGGGGGAACCGTGACTCTTCAGTGATCACTCAAGGTTCCGCCGGGAAGTCTCGATGGACACTGAGGTTGGCGCAGCTCACTCTCGATGGCATGACGGACCGATGGAACGCCGGAGTCATCCCCTACGCCGAGATGGGCTACTGGCAGCCCGACTACGTGCCGAAGGACTCGGACGTGCTGTGCGCCTTCCGGATCACGCCGCAGGACGGGGTGCCACCGGAGGAGGCGGGCGCCGCCGTGGCCGGCGAGTCGAGCACCGCGACGTGGACGGTCGTGTGGACCGACCGCCTCACGACCTTCGAGCACTACCAGGCCAAGTGCTACAAGGTCGAGGCCGTGCCGGGCACGCCGGGTCAGTACATCGCCTGGATCGCCTACGACCTCGACCTGTTCGAGGAAGGCTCGATCGCGAACCTGACGAGCTCGATCATCGGCAACGTCTTCGGGTTCAAGCCGCTCAAGGCGCTGCGCCTGGAGGACATGCGGATCCCCACCCACTACGTGAAGACGTTCCAGGGTCCGGCGCACGGGATCGTCATGGAGCGCGAGCACCTGAACAAGTACGGGCGCCCGCTGCTCGGCGCGACCACGAAGCCGAAGCTGGGCCTCTCGGCGCGCAACTACGGCCGCGTCGTCTACGAGGCGCTGCGCGGGGGCCTGGACTTCACCAAGGACGACGAGAACATCAACTCCCAGCCGTTCATGCGCTGGCGCGACCGGTTCCTGTTCTGCATGGAGGCGGTCAACCGGGCGCAGGCGGCCACCGGCGAGATCAAGGGCCACTACCTCAACGTCACCGCCGGGACGATGGAGCAGATGTACGAGCGGGCGAACTTCGCCAAGGAGCTCGGCTCGGCGATCGTGATGATCGACCTCACGGTCGGCTACACCGCGATCCAGTCGATGGCGAACTGGGCGCGCGCCAACGGCGTGATCCTGCACCTGCACCGCGCGGGGCACGGTACCTACACCCGGCAGAAGACCCACGGCGTGAGCTTCCGGGTGATCGCCAAGTGGATGCGCCTGGCCGGGGTGGACCACATCCACGCCGGCACCGTCGTCGGGAAGCTGGAAGGTGACCCGAACACCACGGCCGGCTTCTACGACACCCTGCGGCTGAACAACGTCAAGGCCGACCCGGTGAAGGGCCTGTACTTCGACCAGGACTGGGCGTCCATGCCCGGGGTGATGCCCGTGGCCTCCGGGGGCATCCACGCCGGCCAGATGCACCAGCTGATCCACCACCTCGGCGAGGACGTGGTCCTGCAGTTCGGCGGCGGCACGATCGGGCACCCGATGGGCATCGCGGCGGGCGCCGAGGCGAACCGCGTGGCGCTCGAGGCGATGATCAAGGCGCGGAACGAGGGCCTCGACTACTACAAGGAGGGCCCGGAGATCCTCAAGCGGGCCGCCGCCCGCAACCGTCCGCTGGACATGGCCCTGGCCACCTGGGGCGACATCACCTTCAACTACGAGTCCACCGACACCCCGGACGTCGTCGCGACGCCGACGAGCGCCTGAAGGAGCCGACACCGTGCGCATCACCCAGGGCACCTTCTCCTACCTGCCCGACCTCACCGACGCCGAGATCACCCAGCAGATCGACTACTGCCTCGCCAACGGCTGGCCGCTGGCGGTGGAGTTCACCGACGACCCGCACCCGCGCAACACCTACTGGGACATGTGGGGCCTGCCGATGTTCGACCTGCGCGACCCGGCCGGGGTGCTGCTCGAGGTCAACGCCTGCCGCACCGCCAAGCCGAACACCTACATCCGGCTCACCGCCTACGACGCGAGCCTGGGCCGCCAGACCACCGCGCTGTCGTTCATCGTGCAGCGGCCCGCCGCGGAGCCGGGCTTCCGGCTCGACCGGCAGGAGACCTCCGACCGGCGGATCCAGTACACGACGCACTCCTACGCGACCGAGCGTCCCTCCGGGGACCGGTACCCGGCGCCGTGACGACGGGGACCGGACAGGGGGCGCCCTTCGGGTTCCGGCCCGACCAGGGGTCGGAACCCGAGCCCGACGGTGAGGCGGCCGCGCAGCTTCCCGCCGACGCCGTGGTCGACCTGGCTACGGCGCGGCGGGAGGCCGGCATCGACGAGGTGCTGGAGCGGCTCGACACCGAGCTGGTGGGCCTGGCCCCGGTGAAGACCCGGATCACCGAGATCGCGGCGTTGCTGCTGGTCGACCGGATGCGGGAGCGCTACGGGATCGAGGCCGCCCGCCCGACCCTGCACATGTGCTTCACCGGCAACCCCGGCACCGGCAAGACGACCGTCGCGATGCGGATGGCCGACCTGCTGCACCGGCTCGGCTACCTGCGCCGCGGGCACCTGGTCAGCGTGACCCGCGACGACCTCGTCGGCGAGTACGTCGGGCACACCGCGCCGAAGACGAAGGACGTGATCAAGCGGGCGATGGGCGGCGTGCTGTTCATCGACGAGGCGTACTACCTGTACAAGGCGGAGAACGAGCGGGACTACGGCTCCGAGTCCATCGAGATCCTGCTGCAGGTGATGGAGGCCCACCGCGACGACCTCGTGGTGATCCTGGCCGGCTACGCCGACAAGATGGACACGTTCTTCGCGGCGAACCCGGGCATGCAGAGCCGGATCGCCCACCACGTCACGTTCCCGGACTACACGGTCGGCGAGCTCGAGCAGATCGCGGTCCTGATGACCGAGGGGCTGCACTACCGCCTGTCCGACGACGCGCGCGAGGTCCTGCACCGCTACCTGGAGCGGCGGGCCGGGCAGCCCTGGTTCGCCAACGCGCGCAGCGTCCGCAACGCGGTGGAACGGGCCCGGTTGCGGCAGGCACGTAGGCTCGTCGAGCAGGCCGACCCGCGGGTCGACCTGGCGGCCTTGACCACGATCGAGGCACCGGACCTGCTCGCCAGCCGCGTGTTCCGCGACGACGCCGAGCCGGGGGCCACGGTGCGCTCGGCCTGACGGGGACGGACCGGGCGACGAGATGACCACGAACGCCAGGCTGCGCGCGCTGGTCGAGCTGGCCGACGCCGGCTCCGTGCGCGGCGCGGCGGAGCGCCTCGTGGTGACCGAGTCGTCCGTGTCCTCCTCCGTCAGCGCTCTCAGCGCGGAGGTGGGCACCCCGCTCGTCACCCGGCACGGCCGCGGCGTCCGGCTGACCCCGGCGGGGGAACGCTACGCCGAGTACGCGCGCCGGATCCTCGGCCTGCACGGCGAGGCCGTGGTCGCGGCGCGCTCGGAAGCCGATCCCGAGCACGGCGCGATCCGGCTCGCCGCGGTCACCACCGCCGGCGAGTTCCTGATCCCGGACATGCTCGCCTCGTTCCGCGCGAAGCACCCCGGCGTGGTGCTGCGGCTCGAGGTCGCGCCGCGGGGCCTGATCTGGCCGATGCTGGCGCGCCACGAGGCCGACCTCGTGGTCGCCGGGCGGCCGCCGGACGACCTGCGCTCCGCCCGGGTGCGGGCCGTCAGCCCGAACTCGCTGGTCGTGGTCGGTCCGCCCGACGAGCGCGCGGGCTTCGACCCGGGGCGGGTGACCTGGCTGCTGCGGGAGCCGGCGTCGGGGATGCGGGCCACCTGCGCCACCCTGCTCGAACGCCTCGACATCACCCCGCCGCAGCTGACGCTCGGCTCGAACGGCGCGGTCATCGCCGCGGCCGTGGCCGGGCTCGGCGTCACCCTCGTGTCGCAACGGGCCGTGCGCCGCGAGCTGGACTCCGGGGCGCTCGTCGAGCTGCCGGTACCCGGCGTACCGCTCGACCGGCCGTGGCACGTCGTCAGCCAGGACGACCCGACGCCGTCCACCCGGCTCCTGATCGAGCACCTGCTCGGCGTCCCCGAACTCGGATGGCGCACACCGCCCGGCTGACACCCCCCACCGGCCCCCCGTCAGGGGGATGTCCGGACCCGCGAGCGCGCGCACAGTCGGATGCGGCGGCCGTGTTCCGCCCACCCGTGCACCGGGATGAGAGGAAACCCATGCTCGCCGACCACGTGACCCTCGCGCAGTTCCTCATCGAGGAGCGCCGGCGCCATCCCGCGCCCGCCGCGGACCTGGACTCCCTGATCCTCGACGTCGCCCTCGCCTGCAAAGCGGTGGCCAACCGCGTCGCGCTCGGCACGCTGCGCGACACCCTCGACGCACCGGGCGGGACCAACGTCCACGGCGAGGTGCAGCACCGGCTCGACGTGCTCGCCAACGACTACTTCCTCCGCGCGACGGAGCGCAGCGGCCGGCTCGCGGGACTGGTCTCCGAGGAGCTCGACGAGCCCCACCTGCCGCCGGCGGAGATCCCGCGCGGGAACCACCTGCTGGTCTTCGACCCGCTCGACGGATCCTCCAACATCGACGTGAACATGTCCGTGGGCAGCATCTTCTCGATCCTGCGCGCACCCGAGCCCGGAGCGGACGCGACCACGCAGGACTTCCTGCAGCCGGGCACGGAGCAGGTCTGCGCGGGCTACGCCCTGTACGGCCCGGCGACGATGCTCGTGCTGACGCTCGGGCGGGGCGTGCACGCGTTCACCCTCGACCCGGCGCTGGGCGAGTTCGTCCTCACGCGGGAGTCGATCCGGCTGCCGGGGCCCGCGAGCGAGTTCGCGATCAACACGTCGAACCGGCGGTTCTGGGAACCGGCCGTGCGCCGCTACGTCGACGAGTGCCTGATCGGCCGGTCCGGGCCGCGGCACCGGGACTTCAACATGCGCTGGGTCGCCTCGCTCGTCGCCGAGACGCACCGCATCCTCACCCGCGGCGGGGTGTTCCTCTATCCCCGCGACACCAAGGACCCGGCCAAGCCGGGCCGGCTGCGGCTGCTCTACGAGGCCAACCCCGTGGCGTTCCTGATCGAGCAGGCCGGGGGCGCGGCGAGCACCGGGCGCGAGCGGATCCTCGACGTCGTCCCCACCGGCCTGCACCAGCGCTGCCCGCTGATCTTCGGGGCCGAGGACGAGGTCGCGCTGATCGACCGCTACCACCGCCAGTTCAACGACGGTCCGTACGACTCGCCCCTGTACGGCGACCGGGGCCTGTTCCGGGTCGCCGCGAGCTGAAGGAGGCACCATGTCACGCAAGCACCCCATCATCTCGGTCACCGGCTCGTCCGGGGCAGGAACCACCTCGGTGATGCGCACGTTCGAGCAGATCTTCCGGCGCGAGGGCGTGAACGCCGCCTACGTCGAGGGCGACAGCTTCCACCGCTACGACCGGGCCGAGATGAAGGCCGCGATGGCCGAGGCACACGCCCGGGCCGACCACACGTTCAGCCACTTCGGCCCCGAGGCGAACCTCTTCGACCAGCTCGAGGAGCTCTTCCGCACCTACGGCGAGACGGGGACCGGCAAGATCCGCAAGTACCTGCACGACGAGGTGGAGGCCGCGCCCTACGACCAGGAGCCCGGCACGTTCACCCCGTGGGAGAGCCTGCCGCCCGACACCGACCTGCTGTTCTACGAGGGCCTGCACGGGGCGCTCGTCACCGACACCGTCGACGTGGCAGGGCACGGGGACCTGCGGATCGGCGTCGTGCCGGTGCTCAACCTCGAGTGGATCCAGAAGCTGCACCGGGACAAGGTGACGCGCGGCTACACGGCCGAGGCGGTGACCGAGACGATCCTGCGCCGGATGCCGGACTACGTGAACTACATGTGCCCGCAGTTCTCCCACACCGACGTGAACTTCCAGCGGGTGCCCATCGTCGACACGTCGAACCCCTTCATCGCCCGGACCATCCCCGCGGCCGACGAGTCGATGCTGATCATCCGGTTCCGCGACCCGCACGGGATCGACTTCCCCTACCTGCTGGCGATGCTGCACGACTCGTTCATGTCGCGCCCGAACACGATCGTGTGCCCCGGCGGGAAGATGGACCTCGCCATGCAGCTGATATTCACGCCGATGATCATGCGACTGATGGAGCGCAGCCGGGCCGAGCTCGCGGGCTGATCCGTCTCGTCCCGCAGTCATGAGCAACGGTTATCAACCCATAGCCAGGATTGCTTTGACCTCGGGCGTGATGCGAACGAGAGTCGGCACGACCCGTCGCCGGGCACCTCGTTCGGCTCGCCGCACCGATCGGGAGACCTCATGACCACAGTCCAGGAGCCGCCCACCACGCTCCGGACCGTCACCGCCTCGATCGACGGTCGGGACGTGACCGTTCCCGAGGGCACCACGATCTACGACGCCGCCAAGCAGGTGGGCGTGGAGATCCCGGTGTTGTGCC
>NZ_NKYF01000034.1 GCF_002262885.1 Pseudonocardia sp. MH-G8
AGGAGGTTGGCCAGCTTGGCGCACCACCGCTCCCAGGTCGGCGCGCCCACGATAGCGACCTTGTCGAAGTCGCGGCGGTGGCGCAGGTCCAGACAGGTGTTGCGCCAGGCGGCTCGAGCGCGGCGACCTCGCCGAGCCAGACGTTGTCGCGGGCCTCGGCGAGCCGGGCTTCGGCGTTCGTGTCATCTCCTCAAGCCTGCCGAGCTGAGCGGGGTCGACGCGCAGGAACCGGCAGCGGGTGCAGGCGGGCCGCATCGCCGCGCCGCGGATTCAAGAGAGCCGCTCTGCGCCTCCCAGCGTCTGTCGCCCGCGGCTCTATCGCTCGTAGCTGGCCGCGGGAATGCCGCGCTAGTCTCGACATTATACCCCCGGGGGTAGTTGAGAGGCAGGAGCGAGACGTGGACGTGGACAGCGTGCAGCTGGTGGATGTGCTTGGACGGCTGCGGCGGGTGCAGGGCCAGATCGGCGGGATCGTCCGCATGATCGAGGAGGGCCGCGACTGCTCGGACGTGGTGACGCAGCTCGCGGCCGCGTCCCGAGCGCTGGACCGCGCCGGATTCAAGATCATCGCGACGGGCATGCGGCAGTGCATGGTCCAGGACGACGCGGGAACCCGCCGGTTGAACGAGGAGGAGCTGGAGCGGCTGTTCCTGTCTCTCGCCTGACATCTCGTCAACATCGAGGACACCTGCGGAGGAGTCCATATGGATGTCGCCTACGAGCACAGCGTCACCGTCGAGCTGCCCTATGCCGAGGCGGTCACGCGGACCCGTGAGGCGCCGGCCGAGCAGGGCTTTGGCGTGCCGAGTGAGATCGACGTGCAGGCCGCCCTGCGGGAGAAGCGCGGTGTGGAGATGGAGTCCTACGTCATTCTCGGGGCCTGCAACCCGGATCTGGCGCACCGGGCGCTGGACATCGACCGCAGCATCGGCGTGCTGCTGCCGTGCAACGTGGTGGTCAGCGGCCACGACCGCGGCGCGAAGGTGCAGATCTTCGATCCCCTGATCATGGCTGCCGTTATGGGCCGCGAAGAGCTGCAGTCCATCGCCCAGGACGCGGCCCGCCGTCTGCAGACCGTGCTGGACACCTTGACCACCCGCACTGAGGAGGAGACCTGATGGACCCCAAGACCGCCTACGAACGTCGCCAGGACGTGCAGCTGCTCGACGTCCGCGAGGATGCCGAGTGGAACGCCGGCCGCATCGAGGGCGCAGTCCACATCCCGCTGGCGCAACTGCCGGCACGTCTGGCCGAACTCGACCGCGGCCGTCCGGTTGTCACGGTGTGCCGCAGCGGTGGCCGCGCCGGGAAAGCGAGCGAGCACCTCGCCCAGGCCGGACTCACCGCCGAGACCATGGACGGCGGCATGACCGCCTGGTCGCAGGCCTGCCTGCCGTTCACCGCCACCGATGGCGGCCCAGGCCGCGTCGCCTGACGCGACGCCCTTTCCATTTTTCGAACTCACATACCCTACGGGGTAGGGAAGGCAGTCATGGTTCAGATCGTGACAATCGAGACGTCCAGCTTGGGGGACCGCAGCTACCTGGCCCACGATGGGGAGGTGGCTGTGGCGGTGGATCCGCAGCGCGACATCGACCGGGTGCAGGCGCTGGCCGCCGAGCACGGGGTGCGGGTCAGCCACGTGCTGGAGACCCACGTGCACAACGACTACGTCACAGGAGGGCTGGAACTCGCCCAGGCCACCGGCGCGACCTACGTGCTTCCGGCGGGTAGCGACGTGGAGTTCGAGCACACCAGCGTCGCCGACGGGGACGTGGTGGACGTCGGCGCGATGCGCGTGCGGGTGCTGCACACCCCTGGGCACACCCACCACCACGTCAGCTACGTCCTGGCCGACACTGGCGGTGCGGTGCAGGCGGTGTTCACCGGCGGGTCGATGCTCTACGGCGCGACCGGGCGCACCGACCTGGTCAGCCCGGACGACACTGTGGAGCTGACTCACGCGCAGTACCGGTCGGTGCGGCGGCTGGCCGCGGAGCTGCCCGCCGAGGCCGCAGTGCTACCCACCCACGGGTTCGGCAGCTTCTGCTCGGCCACCCCGACCAGCGGCGACGCCTCCACCATCGGGCAGCAGACCCAGGTGAACCCGGCGTTGACGCTGGCCGAGCAGGACTACGTCGACACGCTGCTCGCCGGGCTGGACGTCTACCCCGCCTACTACGCCCACATGGGCCCGATCAACCGGCGCGGCCCGGAGCCGGTGGACCTGTCACCGCCCGAGCCGGTGGAGCCGGCCGAGCTGCGCCGCCGCATCGAGGCCGGTGAATGGGTGGTGGACCTGCGGGAGCGCACCGCGTTCGCCGCCGCGCACCTGGCCGGCTCGCTCGGGTTCGAGCTGTCCACCAACTTCGTCACCTACCTGGGCTGGCTCTACCGCTACGGCACCCCGCTGACGCTGATCGGGGAGACTCCTGAGCAGGTCGCCGAGGCCCGCCGCGAGCTCGTCCGCATCGGCATCGACGAGATCACCGGTGCCGCCACCGGTGACATCGAGGCCCTCGCCGGCGGGCAGGAGTTGCGCTCCTACCCGGTCACCGACTTCGCGGGGCTGGCCAAGGCCCGCGAGCAGGGACCGGTGCAGGTCCTCGACGCCCGCCGCAACGACGAACGGGCCCGCGGATACGTGGCCGGGTCCCAGCACATCCCGCTGCACGAGCTGGCCGACCGCATCGACGAGGTCCCGCAGGGCGAGGTGTGGATCTACTGCGGCTCCGGCTACCGCGCCTCCATCGCCGCCTCGGTGCTGGACCGCCCCGGCCACCACGTCGTGTTGATCAACGACTCCTACGACGCCGCGAACGCCGCAGGCCTGGAGGACGAGCACCCTACTGAAGGCGCCGGCGCGAGCGACCGGAGGTCCCCCCGATGACCCAGCCCCACCACAGCCATCACCGCGCCCATCCGGAGCGGGTCGACGCGGCCACGGTCCGCGCGTGGCTCGCCCAGCCCGACACGGCGACCGTGCTGGACGTCCGCACCCCGGCGGAGTTCGAGACCGTGCACATCCGCGGCTCCTACAACGTGCCGCTGAACCTGCTCGACGAGCACGCCGAGCAGCTGGCCCCCCGGCTCGACCGCCACGTCGTGCTGGTCTGCCAGTCCGGGCCGCGGGCCGCACAGGCCCGACAGCGCCTCGCCACAGTCGGCGCGGACCGGGTTCACGTCCTCGACGGCGGCATCACCGCATACGCCGGCAGCGGGAGCGATGGCGGTGACGGTGACGGCGGCGGTAAGGCGGACGGCAGTCTCGTGCGGGGCCGGGCCCGCTGGTCACTCGGGCGCCAGGTCCGCCTCGTCGCCGGGACGCTGGTGACGGCCGGGTTGGTCGCCGGGCTGCGCGCCCCCAGCGCACGGCTGCTCTCCGCCGCGATCGGGGCCGGGCTGACCGTGTCCGCGCTGACTGACACCTGCACCATGGCCCGGGTGCTGTCCGCGCTGCCCTACAACCGCGGCCCCCGCGACCGCACCCCTGCTGAGGTCCTCGCCCAGCTCCCGGCCGGGGCGGCGGCCCGACCCGCGCCGTCGCCCACCGAGTAGCGCCGTGCTCGCCGGGACCGGACTCGGGCAGGTCATCGGGGTGCTGCGCGGGCTGCTCGGCGGCGGGTCGATCCTGGCCGTGCCCGCCCTGGTCTACGGCGCCGGGGTGCCCCTGGCCGCGGCGGTGCCAATGTCGCTGCTCGTCGTCGGGATCTCCTCCGCGGCCGCCCTGCTGCCCAGGCTGCGCCACGGTCAGCTCGCATGGCGCATCGCCGGGGTGTTCGGGGCGGCCGGGGCCGGGGCGGCGTTCGCCGGGGCGGCGGTCAACCGACTGCTCGACCCCCGGGTGGTGCTGATCGGGTTCGCGGTGATCATGGTCGTCGCCGCGGTGCGGATGCTGCGCGAACAGACCACCGAGGGCGGGGACTGCACGCTGCCTGGGGGCGGAGTGAACTGGCGCGGCTGTCTACCCAAGGCGATCGGCTCCGGGCTGGTGGTCGGGTTCCTCACCGGCCTGTTCGGCGTCGGCGGCGGCTTTCTGATCATCCCCGCTCTCGTGCTGCTGCTGGGCCTGCCCATGGCCGTGGCCGTTGGCACCTCGCTGCTGGTCATCGTCATCAACTCCGCCGCCGGGTTCGCCGCCCACGCCGGCGACACCACCCTGGACTACCGGCTGACCGCCGCGTTCACCCTCGCCGCGATCTTCGGCTCCATGCTCGCCAGCCGGGTCGCCACCCGGTTGCCCGCCGACCGGCTCCGCCGCTGGTTCGCCTACCTCGTGCTCGCTGTCGCGGCCTTCGTCACAGTCCGGACCCTGGTAAACCCGTCGCCGTGACTGGATGAGCCGCAGCGGGGCCATCCAGGTCATGGCAGGTGGTAGGTCATGCGAAGCGTCCGCGCGGAGGGAGCGGCCTGACATCGGATTCCCGGCCCGGGCGTGAGCGCGGGTCCGTCGGCGATGTCCGTCTCCACCACCCACCGCCTGCCCCGTCTTCGCGTCGTCGCCGTTCTGCTGGCTGAGTCCCATCCACATCATTACGCCCGTGTCGACCTCCGAACGTTCTACTATCTCCGTACGGAGTCATAGGTTGTGATCGGCGGCGTGCGGTTCGTGCCCGGGAACGGGCGACCCAGTTCCATCTGCTTGCGGCGTTGGGCCTCGGCCGTCGGGCCGGTTGGCCATGTCCTGTCGATTTCGGCGTTGAGCTCTGCGCCGAGCAACACAGCGAGCGCACTGACGTAGAAGAAGAGCAGCACACCGATCGGCGCGGAGAGCACCCCGTACTTGGAGGTAAGTTCCAGGTAGGCCTGTAGCCCGTAGCTACCGGCGAAACACAGCACTATGGCCAGAGCAGCCCCGGGCAGGTCGCGACGCCAGGGCCTGCGCACCGGCACGCTGAGGTGATAGAGGTTCGTGAGGGCCATCACCCAGACCAGCGCGACCGTGGGCCGATAGGTCAGCTGCAGTAGTGTCGTGGCAGCCCGGGTGACGGAGCCTGTGGGGATCAGCTCGATGAGCAGGTCGGGCCCGCGCACGAGCACCGGCAGGAGAACGGCTCCAGCGCCAGGGCGCCGAGGTAGAGGCCGAGCGCCAGAAGGCGAGCCTTCAGGCGCTGCGCAGGTGAGGCAGGTCGTAGGCGATCGTGATGGTGCGCACAAAGGCGCCCATTGCAGCGGAGCCGGCCCACAGCGACAGCACGAAGCCCAGCGAGGCGACGCTGGCGTAACCGCCCCCGAGCACGCGGCTGACGACTGGTTCGATCAGGTCCCTCACGGCCTGCGGTGAAAACACGTTCCCGGCCACCGCGAGAACACTGCCCTTGATGCACCACCTGGGGATCTGTCATTTCCCCGAAGTAGCCGACGACCTTGAGCAGCCCGAGCACGAGCAGGGGCAGGGGCGCCCAGAAGGCCGCCTCCGCGGCGAGACCCAGTATACGGTCGTCGCGGGAGTGCCGGGCGGTGCGGTGGACGAGGTCCGCCGCTGTCCGCAGCTTCTTCAGCCACCGGCCATACAGCGACGGCACCCGCGTGGTGGCCAACCGACGGAGTGTCTTCGGTGGGAACGCCAGCTATCGGGCTGCCAGCGTGGGGAGAGGCCCATCATGCGACTCTCGTGGTCGGGCAGCGATCACGGGTGGCGGTCGGTTACCGGGGGAGTGTGTTGGAGCAGTTCCTGGAGGGCGCTTCGGCGGACCTTCCAGGTGGCGGTGGTCGGCAGCTCGGGCCATGGGAACTGCCGGGGAGCCGCCATGGGTGGCAGGTCGGCGGCCGCGGCCTGCCAGCGGGCGGGGTCGAGGGCGGTGTCGTCGCGGGTGCAGACGACCGGCACCGGGTTCTGGTCGGGCTGCGTGGTGAGGACCAGCTCGGTCAGTTCGGGGAGCCGGTCGAGTAGCAGGTCCTCTACCGCCAGGTAGTTCGGCAGGGCGGGGATCGCGTCGACCGCTCGTCCGGCCAGGCGGAGTTGGCGGGTGCGGGTGCCGATGTCGCCGGTGTCCCACCAGCTGTGCAACTGGTGGTTCCGAGTGCGCTGCGGCTCGCCCAGGTATCCGGCGAACAGGCCGGGGCCGCGGGCCAGGATTCGCCCGTACTCACCAGGCCGGTGTACCCGACGCCCGGTGGCCGGGTCGACCAGCCGGACCTGGGTGAGCGCGATCCCCGGCCAGCCGACGTCGCGGGTGTCCCTGCCCGCACCGCGTCGGCGCGCGCGGAATCCGACGCTGATCGCGCCGAGTTCGCTCTGTGCGTAGGCCTGGGCGTAGATCGGAAGCCTGCGCCGTGAGGCGGCCAGCATCCGGCGGATGGTGCGCGGGTGCGCCGCGTCGAAGGTGGACAGGAAGATCCGCACGTTGGCCAGCGGCCGGTCGGGGTGCTCGGCGAGTTGTTCCCAGTGCAGGAACACATTGGGGAACGTTTCGAGCAGGGTGGGCCGGTAGCGGGCGAGCAGGGCCGCGGCCGCGGCCGGGTCCGGATCGACCATCGCCAGGTGCGGCGCGCCGACCGCGGCGACGGTGAACGGCCCGGACAACGTCCTGGCGTGCGCGGTGGTCAGGCAGGTGGCGACAACATCGTGGGGACGCAGTAGCAGCCGCCCGCCCATGACCTGGACCGCCGCCTGCCCGACGAGGCTGTCACCGGTGTGGCCGATCAGCTTGGGCACTCCGGTGGTGCCCGAGGTGTGCGTGATCGCCACCAGCTGGTCGCCTGTGCGGCTGCGGGGAGCGGGCGCGGCGGCGCCCCGTAGCTGCGTCAGCGGTACGGCTCCAGCGGCCGCGCCGTCCACGCTGATCAGCCGGCGCAGGCCGTCGAGCTCGCCGAGTTGGTGGTGCATGATCGCGGGCAGGTCGGCGATCGTCACCGGGTTGCCGAGGCGTGCAAGTAGTTCGGCAGTGGTCGCCGCATCGAACTCCGGGGCGATCAGTGCCGGTACCGCGCCGATCCGCGCGGCCGCTTGGGCCAGCGCGAGGACGTCGATGTTGTGTGCCTTGACGATGGCGACGGTGTCGCCGGGACGCACCCCGGCCGCGTGCAGCCAGCCGGAGGTCTCCTCCACGAGCCTGGCGATGTGCTCCCAGTGCAGCTCGCAGCCCAGGTCGGGGGCGATCGCCAGTGGCCGGTCCAGCCAGATCGGCAGCGGCCCGTGCACATCCGCCACTGCCTGCGCGAGCTGACCGAGTGACGCGCTGCCCGCGCCCCACAGCCGTCTCGTCAGCCGTGCGGTGGCCAGCGCGCCCAGGACGGTCATCCGAGCACCCCGAGGACCAGCAGCACGACCACGACGAGGGCAGGTAGCAGGCACGCCGACCAGGACGCCAGCAGCCGCCAGGTACTGGGCGTGCCGTTCACGATGTCCTCCCGCGCGTCCCGGGGGCGCGTACGTAGCGGTAGACCGGGCAGTACCCGATCAGCCCGCTGACCACGAGGTCCGCGACCCCCAGCACCAGCAGCGCCCCCGCCGCAACCGCGACCATGCCCTCCGCATGGCGAACGAGCACCCAGATGCCGCCCGTGGCCAGCAGGAGCCCGGCCAACAACCGCACCACCCGTTCGGCCCTGGTCATGTTGATCGCCGGGCGCTTCCAGCGAAACCGAGCACCCGACCCTGCGGGTGCTTTCACAACGTCAGACACGTGTACCCCCTGGCGCTCCGGCAACGTCGTCGGATTCAGCAGGCCCGGGCGTGGACGCCCTGAGAGGGAGGGTGAGCAGCGCCGCACCGGCAACGACCAGGGCGAGCGACCACAGCTGAGGCTGGGTCAGCCCGAGGACCGCTTCGTCGTTGACCCGGACGATCTCGACCAGGAAGCGGGCTGTGCCGGTGAGCACCGCGTAGGTGCCGACGACGGTGGTGGGGCGCCACCTGTGTCGCACGCTCCACAGCAGCCCGGCGATGGCGAACGCGGCCACTGTCTCGTAGAGCGGGGTGGGGTGAACCGGCACGGTGGTAGGCACTACCCCATTGGGGAAGGCCATCGCCCAGGGCAGGTCGCTGGGGGTCCCGTAGGTGCCGTCGCCGGCCAACAGACATCCCAACCGCCCGATTCCGTAGGCGACCGACGCCGGCGCGGCCGAGACCGCGGCCAGTTCGGCCAGTGGCAGGCGGTGCCGGCGGGCGATCACCACGAAGGTCGCCACTCCGGCGAGGAAGCCGCCGTACCAGGTGAACCCGGACCCGCCGAAGTCGTGGACGCTGAGGCTGCCCAGGTGTTCGGCAAGGTAGTACAGCTTGGCCCCGAGGAAACCCACGAGCGTTGTCGCGAGCACCAGCGTGGTCGCGACGTCGGGATCCCAGCGGAGCCGGCGGAACTCCCGGGTGAGCAGGACGACCGCGGCCAGGGCGGCCAGCGCCTTGCTCACCCCGTAGCTGCCGATCGGCAGGCCGAAGATTTCGAACAGGGTCGGGTACACCGTCACTCCCTGGCGATAGGTCACGGGTCGCAGGCGAGGTCAGAGCCGTGTGCCATACGACGACACCGTCGGGCGGGAAAGGGCCAACGCGCACGATCACGCTACGAACGTTTCGCCACCACGTGCTCTACTGACGACGGCCGGCCGGCTCAGCCGCTCGAGTCGCCGTCTGAGCCGCCCTCGCCATCGGAGCCATCCATCATGCCGCCCATGTCCATGCCGCCCATGCCGGACATCATCTGTTGCATCTGCGGGCGCATCTGCTCGTGCATATCCCGGGCGTCGTCGCGCATCTCGGCCGGCATCGCTTCGATGCATCCCTCCATGGATTGGTCCATCTGGCGCATCTGCTCGTCGGCGTCGGGTTCGGGCGGCTGGGCGTTGGCGACGCCGGCGCCGGCCAGACCGGTGCCGAGGGCCACCGCGGTCGCAACTGCCAGGCCCAGACGACGCGTCTTGAACAACATGATGAAGTACTCCTCAACTCGTGATCGGTGGACAGGCCTGACGCTAGGGCCGTGCTGTGAAGATCTGATGAACGTCGTCGAGGTCACCGGTTTCGTTCGCCGGCAGGCGTACCAGGAAGCGGCTGCCGTGCCCCGGCTCGCCGTGCATGGTGATGTCACCGCCGTGTGCGGTGACGAGTTCGGCGGCCACCGCGAGCCCGATACCCGAGCCGCCGGCTTGCGCCCCGGCGCCGCGGAAGAAGCGCTCGAACACGCGTGGCTGCTCCTCGGTCGGGATGCCAGGGCCGGTGTCGGTCACGGCCAGCTCGATGTCGCCGTCGCGCTGTCCGAGGGTCACGGTGACCGTGCCGTGCGGCGGGGTGAACTTGGCCGCGTTGCTGATCAGGTTGGTCAGCACCTGCCGCAACCGTGCGGGGTCGACGCAGGCCGTGACCTCGGCGAGGTCGGTGACGAGCCTGAGGTTGCGCTCTGCGAGGTGGCCGGTGAACCCGTCGAGTACCTCGTGGACCAGCGGGCGCAACGCCACCTCGCTGCGATCCAGGCTGAACCCGGCCGCGTCGGCGGCGGCCATCGCCTCCAGGTCGGCCACCAGCCGGCCCAGCCGCAGCGACTCCTCGTGCAGCGAGTCGACCACGGCGGGGGTGGGGGCGGTGAGGCCGTCCTGGACGGACTCGAGCTGACTGCGCAGGACGGTCAGCGGCGTCCGCAGCTCATGGGCAACGTCGGCGGCGAAGACCCGGCGCAGCTCGTCTTCCCGGGCGACCGCGTCGGCCATCGCGTTGAACGAGGTGGCCAGCTCACCGACCTCGTCGACGGAGGACACCACGGCGCGCCGGTCTCGCCGACCCGCCGCGAGCGCATTGGCCGCCGCGGTCAACTCGGTGAGCCCCGCAGTGGGGCGCCGGGCGAAGGCCAGCCCAACCAGCAGCGCCAGTACCCCCGCGACGAGTGCGCCTCCGAGCAGCAACCAGTTGACCGAGGTCCGGAACTGCGCGTCCGCGGCAGGCAGCGCAGCGTGCGGGACCTGCAGCACCGCGGTGCCGACCTGCGTTCCATCGACCACGACCGGCAGCCGGCTGGTCGCGCCGGGCGGCGGGATACCCATCATCTCGCGGTGCATCGCCGCCATCTGCGGACTCATGGCGAAGCCGGCCGACGACCACACCGGGCGCCCCTGAGCGTCCAACAGCTCGATCCTCGCTCCCGCCATCACCACGGCCGGCGCAAGCCGGTTCAGCGACTCGGGCCGCCAGCCGCCGGTCTGCTGGTACTCCTCGGCGAGCAGGGCGACGATCTGCTGCTCGCGCGCCTGGCGCTGGGAGTCGAGGTAGATGTCGAAGCGGGCGCCGATGGCCAGGTTCACCAGCAGCGCCGTGAGTGCCGCCGCCGCGACCGCGGTCGTGACGAATGCGATGGTCAACCGGCGGGCGAACCGGCCGGCCCACAGACCCCCCAGCGGCTTAGGCATCGCGCTCCATCCCCAGCTTGTAGCCCACACCGGGCACGGTGAGCACCAGGCGCGGTGGCCGGTCGCCGAGCTTGCGTCGCAGGTTCTTGACGTGCTGGTCGATGGTGCGCTCGTCGGTCTCGTACACCTCGCGCTGCACCCGGGCCATCAGCTGCAGCCGTGACCACACCCGTCCGGGGCGGGCGGCCAGGGTGGTGAGCAGGTCGAACTCGGTGCGGGTCAGGGTCACGCGCCGCTCGCGCACCCACACCTCCCGCTGTTCCGTGTCGATGCGGAAGGACCCGTCGCCGAAGGACGCCGGCCCTGCGCCGTCGGATGCGGGCATGGCGCGGCGCAGCACCGCGTCCACCCGCGCGACGAGCTCGCGAGGGCTGAACGGCTTGGCGACGTAGTCGTCCGCCCCCAACCGGAGCCCGGCGATCCGCTGGGACTCGTCGGCCTTGGCGGTAACCATGATGATCGGCAGGGCGGTGGTGGCGCGGACCTGGCGCGCCACGTCCTCCCCGTCCCGGTCGGGGAGCCGGAGGTCGAGGATCATCAGGTCCGCGCCGGGGGCGAGCTCCAGCGCCCGGGCCGCGGTGGCGGCCTCGAGCACGCCGTACCCGCCACGCTCGAGATAGCTGCGCACCAGAGCCCGGATCTTCGGCTCGTCCTCGACGACGAGCACCGTCCTCTGCACCGTCTCCACGCACCCTTCGCTTGGTCAATGAGGGTCGGACGGAAGGTGTTCCGCCACGGCCTGGCGGACCTCCTCGACCGTGCGGAACACCTTGGGTGGAACGAGTTGCACCGATCCGTCCGGGCGCACGACGTAGCTGAGGGGGATCACCGGTGGTGCGTCGAGCGCCCGCTGCAGCGCTCCGTCTGGATCGGTGACCGACGGGAACCGGACGTCGCCGTCGGCCAGCATGCTCAGCGCCGCCTCCGGCAGGTCCCGCACGTTGACTCCGATCACCGCAACCGCGTCCGGTTCGGCCGCGTACGCGTCCAGGACCGGCATCTCCTCCTTGCAGGACGGGCACCAGGACGCCCAGAGGTTCAGCAGCGCCGGGCGCCCGGCCAGCGCGGCCCCGAGGTCCACTTCGCCCGGCGCGCCGAGGCAGGGCACCACGATGCCCGCGAGCGGACCCGACGGCGGCGGGGCGGCCGGGTCGGGTGCCGGGCAGGGGTCCAGCGCAGCCCGCGCCCGCAGCGGGGCGAGCGTGGCATTGTCCGGAGCCGGCACGGTTTCCGAGACGTGCGGGCCTGGTGTCCTGGTCGAGAGCGCCTCGCGGCCGCTGTCCCGGGGCCAGAGCGCGACCACCCCGGCGACGGCGAGCACCACGACCACGATCGTCGCGCGCACATCCGCGCGGGTCAGCACCTTCGCGATCCGGCTCACCGCCGCGCACCGCCGCCCACGAAATCGAACCGCGGGCCGCCCCTTCCTGTCGGTAGCTGGCCTGGCATGTGCTCCTCACCGTCCGCGGCGTCCGCAACCTACGTATCTCGACAGTAGAATACGGCTCCGCGGCCGGCGCGCTCGGGCGTCGCTGGATGGGGTAGACGTTCCCGGGGATGGACCCAGCCGCCCGGGAAGGTGACGTGAGCACGATGTTCTTCCAGCAGTTCTCCCTGCAGAGCCTGGGCCACGCGTCCTATCTCGTGGGGGACGAGAAGACCGGGCAGGCACTGGTGTTCGACCCGCGCCGCGACGTCGACGTCTACCTGCGCGCGGCCCGCGAACAGGGCCTGCGGATCGCCTACGCCGCCGACTCGCACGGCCACAACGACTACCTGTCCGGGCTGAGCGAGCTGAGGGCCCGTACCGGCGCGGACCTGTGGGGCTCGGCGACCGGCGATCTGGGCTACGCGCACCGGCCGTTGAAGGACCGCGAGGTCATCGAGATCGGCGATGTGGGCGTCGAGGTGGCGCACACGCCCGGACACACCCCCGAACACATCAGCCTGCTCGTTTACGACAGGTCCGCGAGCGCGGACACGCCGGCGCTGATGCTCTCCGGCGGCGCGCTGCTGGTGGGGGACCTGGCGCGGCCCGACCTGCTCGGCGGGCCCGAGCAAGCCCGCCAGGCCGCCCAGGTGTACTGCGACACGATCCAGACCACGCTGCTGCGGCTGCCCGACCACATGCAGGTCTTCCCCACCCACGTCGCAGGGTCGCTGTGTGGGGGCAACATCGGTAGCCGGCTGTCGACGACGGTCGGGTTCGAGCGGCGGACCAACGCGATCCTCGCCGAGGTCGACTCCGCGGACGGCTTTGTGCGCGAGTGCATCCGGCTGGACAACCTGCCCGCGGTACCGCCGTACTGGAGGCGGATGCGCGATCAGAACCTGGCCGGCGTCGCCGAGCTCGGTCAGCCCGCCGAACCCCCGGCGCTGACGGTGGCCGAGTTCGCCCGGCATCAGGAGGCCGGCGCGCTGGTCCTGGACGTCCGTGCCTCGGAGGCCTTCGGTGGCGGCCACGTCCCCGGCGCACTCAACGTCGGCCTCGGGTCGGCGTTCGCGACCTGGGCCGGCACCGTGCTGCCCGATCAGGCCCAGGTGCTGCTGGTGCTGGACCGGCCCGAGGACCTGTGGGAGGCCACCTGGCAGCTGCTGCGCATCGGCTACCCGCTCCCGCGGGGCTGGCTGCGCGGGGGCATCACGGCCTGGCGCACCGCGGCTCGCCCGGTCGAGACCATCCCGCAGATCACCGTGCACGAGCTCAAGGCTCGGCTGGACCGCGGCGAGACCGACCTGCTCGACGTGCGCCAACCCGACGAGTGGCACACCCGGCACGTGCCGGGCGCCCGCTGGATCACCGGTGCCGAACTTCCCGACCGGGTCGACGAGGTGACCGACGACCGGCCGCTCGCGGTCACCTGCGGCAGCGGCTACCGCTCCTCGGTCGCCACGAGCGTGCTCGCTCGCCACGGGCACCGCGACGTCGTCAACGTCGCCGGTGGCATGACCGCATGGAACAACGCGCGCTACCCGGTCGAGCAGTGAATCGGATCAGATCGGTGGCCAGCCCAACCGGGCGTACCAGGCGAGCATCCCGCTCATCGCGGCCGTCCAACCACCGGTGATCATCAGGACCCCGGTGACTGTCAGAGCCAGTCCGCCGCCGATCTCGATTCGCCGGCTGTGCCGGCGCAGCCAGCCGAACCGGTCCCGGCCGCGGGCGAGGCCGGCGGCCAATGCCAGGAACGGCAGCCCGAGGCCGAGCGAGTAGGCCAGCAGCAGCAGCGCACCGCGTCCGAGGTTCGCCGCGCTCGCCGCGGTGGTCAGGATCGAGGCGAGGACGGGGCCCACGCACGGCGTCCACCCGAACGCGAAGGCCGCCCCGAGCGGCAGCGCGCCGCCCGGGCCGGTGCCGAAGCGGCCGAGGTCGACACGCAGCTCGCGCTGCAGCAGCGGAATTCGGATCAGGCCGGTCATCGCCAGCCCCATCACGACCACCAGCACCCCGCCGACGACGTTGATCGTGTGCTGGTTCTGGCGCAGCAACAGCCCGAGCGCGGAGGCGGTCGCGCCCAGTGCCGTGAACACGATGGCGAACCCGGCGACGAACAGCAGCGCGCCCAGCAGCACCCGCCGGCGGGTGCCGAGCGCGGCCCCACGGCCGGTGCCGCGGCTCCCGGACAGGCCCGAGATGTAGGACACGTAGCCGGGCAGCAGCGGAAGCACGCAGGGCGAACTGAACGACACCGCCCCGGCCACCGCGGCCAACGACATCAGGGCGAACAGCTCCACCGCAGGATCCCCCTCTCATCCGTGGCCGCGGCCCCGGCAGGCGCCGACAAGTACTGAGTGAGATAGTAGTTTCTCGTGTGGGACGTCGAACCGGGGACGAGATGCGCAGCGGGATGCACGCCGACTCGGGGCCGGTGACACCCTCTCGGTGGACCGGGATGCACCGTTGGCGCGGCTGGACCGCGTCGCCGTGAACGTGCAGCGCACTCCTGTGTTGCGCGGATTGGACCTGCAGCTCGGGCCCGGTGAACTGGTCGGGATGCTGGGCGCCAACGGATCCGGGAAAACCACCCTGCTGCACGTGCTGGCGACGTTGGTCACGCCCTCGGCCGGCCGCGGTCAAGTGCTCGGCGCCGACCTCGGCGGCCCGGAGTGCGCCGAGGTGCGTCCCCGGATCGCCCTGGTCGGCCACCAGCCCGCGCTGTACCCGCAGCTCACCCTGGCCGAGAACCTGCGTTTCGTGGCCCGGCTCATCGGCCATGACGACACCGCAGCCGACCGAGCACTCGACGCCGTCGGGCTCGGCGGCGCCGCGCAGCGGCGGGCGGACCGGTGCTCGCAGGGCATGCAGCGGCGCGCCGAGCTGGCCCGGGTGCTGTTCACCGAGCCCCAGCTGCTGTTGCTCGACGAGATCCACGCGGGCCTGGACGCGGACGCCGTCGGCCTCGTTGACGAGGTGGTCGCGCGGGTCCGCCGGCGGGGCGGGCGTGCGTGCGTGCGTGGTGGTCTCGCACGAGCCCGACCGCATGACCGGCCTGGTCGACCGCATGGTGCGCGTGTCCGAGGGCCGGGCGTAGCGTTCGGAGCGGTGCTCGTGACCCCCGGGACCGCGGCGCTGCCTGCGCCGCTGACCCAGTGTCTCGAACGGGCCCGCAAGGACCTGCGGCTGGAACGCCGGGCCGGGGAGGCGTTGCTGGTCACCGCGCCGTTCGGGGCGGTGGCGCTGCTGCTCGCACCGTTGGCGGTCGGGGTGGACACGCCGCTGCTGCGCGAGCTCGGGCCGGCGTTGTACTGGCTGGTCGTGTTGCTGTTCGGAGTGCTGGTGACGCTGCGGGCCAGTGCGGTCGACGGGCCGGCGCAGCTGGCCCTGCTGCGGCTGGCCGGGGTCGGGCCGCGGGTGCGGCTCGCCGGGCGTGCGCTCGCCAACGGTGTGTTGCTGCTGGGATTCCGGCTGCTGCTCGCCCCGGTCGCGGTGCTGCTCTACGACCCGGACCTGAGCGGTTGGCCGTGTCGCCGCGCTGCTCGCCGCGTGGTGTGCCCGCTACCTGGAGGAGATGACATGACCGTGTTCGGCCGCCGTCTCCCGCTCGTCACCGGCATCGCCGGTGCGGCCGGGCTGACGGCCGCGATGCTGTCACCGCCCGACCACCTGCAGGGCGAGCTGGTGCGACTGATGTATGTGCACGTTCCGGCCGCGTGACGGCATTTCTGGCCTACGCGGTGACCTTCGCCGCCAGCCTCGGCTACCTGTGGCGGCGCCGCCCGGGCCTGGACCGGCTGGCCGCGGCCAGCGCCGAGGCCGGGGTGTTCTTCACCGGGCTGGCCATCGCGCTGGGTTCGATCTGGGGCAAGCCGACCTGGGGCGTGTGGTGGATCTGGGACGCCCGCCTGGTCACGACCGCGCTGCTGTTCTTCATCTACCTCGGCTACCTGGCGCTGCGCCGCCCCGCCCCGGACCCGGTGGCGCGGGCGCGCCGGTCGGCGGTGTTCGGGGTGGTGGCGTTCGCCCAGGTCCCGCTGGTGCCTTTCTCGGTGCTGTGGTGGCGCACGCTGCACCAACCGCCCACGGTGCTGCGGCCCGCCATCGACCACACGATGCTCGCCGCGCTGCTGGCGAGCGTCGTGGCGTTCACGCTGCTCTACGCGCTGCTGGTGCGCCCCCGGGCGCGGCTAGCCCCGGCCGAGGAGGAGCTCTACGCGGCCGAGAACGCCCGGCCCCGGGCGCTGGCCGGGCGACGCGGTGTCCGCGCCGCGATGGGAGGGGACCGGTGTCTGACTGGGCGTGGGTGGCGCTGGGCTACGCGGCGGCAGGCGTCGGGATCAGCGGCTACGTCGTGATGCTGCGGGCCCGCGCGGCCAGGTTGCGGCGGCGGGCGGAGGAGCCGCAGTGACCTGGGCGAGCGACGGGACCCGGGCGAGCGCCGGCGCGCTGACCCGCTATCGGTTGCTCGCCGTCGCCGCGCTCGGTGTGGTGGCCGTGCTCGTCGGGCTGCTCCTGTTCGGCAACCTCAACCGCAACCTCGTGTACTACCTCACCCCCGACGAGGCGGTCGCCCGGCCGTGTTCACCGGCGTCTACGCGGTCGGGCTGCGGGAGATGCGGGCCCTCGCCGAACCACCACGCCCTCCGGAGCTCACGATCGAGGTCGTGAGCCACATGTGGTGGTGGGAGGCACGCTACCCCGACACCGGTTTCGAGACCGCGAACGAGATCCACGTCCCCGTCGGCGAGCCGGTCTCGCTGCGGCTGTGGACCGCCGACGTGATCCACAGCTTCTGGGTGCCGAGGCTCGCGCCCAACCTCCTGCCTGACCGCGTCAACGAGATGTGCCTGCTCGCCGACGAGACCGGCACATTTCGCGGGCAATGCGCGGAGTCCTGCGGGATCCAGCACGCCAACATGGCCTTCCGCATCGTCGCCGAGCCGCGCGAGCAGTTCGAGGCGTGGCTGGCGCAGCAGAGCCGACCGGCCAGGAGCCCGCGTCCGAGCTCGCCGCCCGAGGCCGCAGCGTCCTTGAGACCACCGCCTGCGCCAGCTGCCACACCGTCGTCGGGACCAGCGCCTCGGGTGACGTGGGACCGGACCTGACCCACGTCGCGAGCCGGGACCGGATCGCCGCAGAGACGATCCCCAACGACATCGGTCACATGGCCGACTGGATCAGCAACTCGCAGACGGTCAAACCCGGCAACCTCATGCCGCCGCAGCCGCTGTCCCCCCAGGACCTCCGCGCCGTCGTCACGTACCTGCAGGGGCTGGAATGAGCCGCCCGTAGCGCAGCCGTCGTCAGTGTGCAGGAACGGCTCGGGCCTGAGGAGGCCGCTGGCCCTCGTCTCGAGGATCGGGAGGGAAGAGCCCGGCCTGCGCGGCCCGAGTCACGGACGGCCGGCGCCCTCTTGTCCGAGCCTGAGCCAACGCCGCGGCTGAACGCCGTTGGTACTCCATGCAACCTGCGTTACGCGCATCTACGTAGTGATAACGTAGGTTACCTACTGCCTGACTGCGTAGATGCTGCCTGTGCTGCCGTTGGCGATGACGCGGGCGATGAAGGAGTGAGAGATGGGGCGTGCAGAGCGGCGTCTGGCGGAGCGCCAGCAGCGGCGGCGTACCCGGAGCACCGCCGCTCCCGCGCGGCCCCCGGCCGCCGTCCGGCCCTCGGATCACGAGGCCGGCCACGCCGTGCGGGCGGAACTCGACCGGCAGAAGGTGACGCGAACAACCGGCGGCGCTTCCGGCCCGACTGCCCGCGACGCCGCAGGCATGCCCTCCTCAGCTACGACCCCACCGCGGGTCCGCGCCGCGAAACGACCCGCTGTCGTCACCACCGCTGCGTCGCTGCACGCAACGTCCGTCAGCTGCAGTGCCATCGAGGGCGCCGCGCCGCAGGCGCTTGGGTTGACCTACACCTTCGAGGCCGCCGAAGACGGAGAGGCGTACCCGCTGACAATCCGGTTCGACGGGCGCCGCACCGGGGTCAGGGGCAAACCGGGTCCGCAGGACGCCTTCACTGCCGTCGAGACCATCGAACGGATCGAGCCGGGCGGCGGACACGTCACGCTCACGAAGCGCATCGACGGCATCTCGCCGGGAGACTGGGAGGTGACCGCCACCCCGGTTCCCGACGCTGCGATCCGGATGGGCACGGCGTCACGCCCGATCCCGTCCCGAGCATCCACCTCCGGCGCCACCGGATTCGCGCCCCTCGTCCGGGTCCGC
Organism: Pseudonocardia sp. MH-G8; assembly: GCF_002262885.1. Classification (GTDB taxonomy): domain Bacteria; phylum Actinomycetota; class Actinomycetes; order Mycobacteriales; family Pseudonocardiaceae; genus Pseudonocardia. The sequence continues at coordinate 18,013 of NZ_NKYF01000034.1, forward strand.
GCGCCCGGGGTCCGCATCGGGGCATGGCCTGGCCTGGTGGGATCGGGGGCCGCGGTCGCGCTGGCCGTGCAGGCCCTGCTCGCAGCCCGCATCCCGATGCCGGTCACCCCGGTCCTGCTGCTGTCGCTGCTCGCGTGCCTGATCGGGCTCGTCGGCGCCAAGGTGTACTACTTGGTGGAGCATCCGCGGCAGCGGCGGCGGGGCCTGATGAGGATGGCCTCGGGAATGTGCATCCAAGGCTTCATCCTCGCCGCCATCGCCGCCCTCGTCATCGGCGCCCTGCTCGCGGGGCTACCGGTCGGCCCGCTGCTGGACGTCACGGCACCGGGGCTGCTGTTCGGGATGGCGATCGGGCGTGTCGGTTGCTTCTTCGGGGGCTGCTGCGCCGGACGTCCGACGGGTAGGCGGTGGGGCCTGTGGTCCTCCGACCGCCGGCTGGGCGCGCGGCGGGTTCCCACGCAGTTGTTCGAGTCCACGCTGGCACTGCTCGTCGGCCTGGCAGCGCTGACGATCGTCTCGACGGGGTCGCCGCAGCCCGCCGGGGTCGTGTTCGTCGCCGCGCTCGCCGCCTACATCCTCGGCCGTCAGCTGCTGTTCCCGCTGCGCGATCTCCCCCGCCACACGAGCCACGGCCGAGTCCTGACGGCCGCAACCGCCGGGCTGGTGCTGATCGCCGCGCTCGCCGTCACATCACTCGGCTGACCGGTTCGAAGCGGCCGCCGACCCCACCCCACCCGGGGTGGGGTATAGTGACGGTTGTGGATGAGCAGCAGCGCGCCGTGGTCAATCGGCTGAAGACCGCCCGCGGCCACATCAGCGGCATCGTCGCGATCGTTGAAGAGGACGCGTACTGCCCGGATGTGATGAAGCAACTCGCGGCGGTACAGGGGCTGCTGGAGGGAGCGAGTCGGCTGATGCTGCGCCGACACCTGGAGACGTGTGTCGCGAAGGCGATGCAGGAGGGGCGGACCGCCGAGATCGTCGACGAGCTGATGGAGACGTTGAAGTTCGACAAGCAGGTGTTCCGGCCGGCGCCGTCCGCCGGTCCGGACGCCGTCGAGCCCGAGTATGGAGGGGCCCGTCATGACTGACACCGCCGTTGTTGAGAAGAGCGCGTCCGGAATGCCGGACGGCGCCGCGCTGGACTTCGCCGTGCGGGGGATGACCTGCGGGTCGTGCGCCAACCGGGTGCAGCGCACCCTGAACAAGCAGCCCGGCGTGGCGCACGCGGAGGTCAACTTCGCCACCGGGACCGCACACGTCGTCCTGGCCGAGGAGCCGGCCGACCCCACGGCGCTGCAGGCTGCGGTGACCAAGGCCGGTTACACGCTCGAGCAGTCCGCGACCGGGCCCGGTGCTGGCGCGGACACGGGCGACCTCGTCGAGGACGAGGAGGCGGCTGCCCAGCGGTCGTGGCTGTGGCGGCTGTTGCTGGCGTGGCCGCTGGGGCTGGCCACGATGACCATCGCGTTCTGGCCGGGTGTGGCGGAGCAGCCCTGGGCGCCGTGGGCGCAGCTGGCGCTGGCCACCCCGGTGCAGTTCGTGGCGGGCTGGCCGTTCCTGCGCGGCGCGGTTCAGCGGGTGCGGCGGCTGTCGGCGAACATGGACACGCTGATCGCGATCGGCACCCTGGCCGCGTTCACGTTTTCGCTGGTGGAGTTGCTGCGCGGACGTCACGAGCTGTACTTCGAGACCGCCGCGCTGTTGATCGCGTTCCTCGCGCTGGGTCGCTACTTCGAGATCCGGGCCAAGCGCCGCGCCGGCAAGGCGATCCGGGCGCTGCTGGAGCTGGGCGCCAAGGAGGCCCGGGTTCTCCGCGACGGGGCCGAGGTGCTGGTCCCGGTCGAGCAGGTGCAGGTCGGGGACCTGCTGCGGATCCGGCCGGGGGAGAAGGTCCCGACCGACGGCGAGGTCGTCGACGGCGCGTCCGCGGTGGACGAGTCGATGCTCACCGGCGAATCGGTGCCGGTGGAGAAGGCGGAGGGCTCCTCGGTGGCAGGGGCCACGGTGAACACCAGCGGCGTGCTCACTGTGCGGGCAACCGCCGTCGGCGCGGACACCGCACTCGCGCAGATCGTGTCCCTGGTCTCGGCCGCACAGGCCGGAAAGGGCCGCGCGCAGCGCCTCGCGGACCGGATCTCGAGCATCTTCGTACCGACCGTCATCGTGATCGCCCTGGCCACCTTCGTCACGTGGTGGCTGCTCGCCGGCGACCCCGAGGCCGGTCTCATCGCCGCGGTCGCGGTACTGATCATCGCCTGCCCGTGCGCTCTCGGGCTGGCCACCCCGGTGGCCATCATGGTCGGCACCGGGCGCGGCGCGAGCCTCGGCATCCTGATCAAGGGCGTTGAGGTGCTGGAACGCACCCGGAAGATCACCACAGTGGTGTTCGACAAGACCGGCACCCTGACCCGGGGCGACATGGCCCTGACCGACACCCGGCCCGGCAACGGGACCGATCCGGCCGAGCTGCTGCGCCGCGCCGGGGCGGTCGAGGCCGACAGCGAACACCCGATCGGGCAGGCCATCGCGGCCGCGGCCCGGGACGCGCACGGCGCGCTGCCGGGGGTCACCGGATTCGACTCGGTGGCCGGGCACGGCGTGCGCGCCGAGGTGGACGGAACCCTGGTGTGGGTGGGGCGGCGCAAGATGCTCGCAGAGGCCGGGCTCGCCCTGCCCGCCGAGCTGGCCGAGGCCGCGCAGCGGCTGGAGGAGCAGGGCAGGACCGCGGTGTTCGCCGGCTGGGACGGCCAGGTCCGCGGCGTGCTGGCGGTCGCGGACACCCTCAAGGAGGGTGCCGCCGACACCGTGGCCGAGCTGCACCGGATGAGCCTGAAGGTCGCCATGATCACCGGTGACAACGCGCGCACCGCGGCGGCGATTGCGGGGCGGGTCGGGATCGACACCGTGCTGGCCGAGGTGCTGCCCGCGGACAAGCAGAACGAGGTGACCCGGCTGCAGGCCGCCGGAGAGGTCGTCGCCATGGTCGGCGACGGGGTGAACGACGCCCCCGCCCTGGTCGCGGCCGACCTGGGGATCGCCATCGGCACCGGCACCGACGTCGCCATCGAGTCCTCGGACCTGACCTTGATGCGCGGCGACCTGTCCGGCGTGCCCACCGCGATCCGGCTGTCCCGGCGCACCTACCGCACCATCTGGCAGAACCTGGGTTGGGCGTTCGGCTACAACGTGTCGCTGATCCCGCTGGCCGCGCTCGGGCTGCTCAATCCGATCATCGCCGGTGCGGCGATGGGGTTGTCGTCGGTCAGCGTGGTGGCCAACTCGCTGCGGCTGCTGCGATTCCGGGACCGGAGCCCGGCCCGTGCGCGGAGGCAGGCTCCGAAGCGCCCATCGTCCGAGGGGCCCAACGAGCGCGACCGGTCCGACTTGGTGCGGGTGCACCTCCGCGGCGGAGGTTGGGTCGAGGGCTACCGGCGGACCTCGGCGGTTACCGACGGACGCGTCCTGCTGCTCGACCCGGTCGCCGCCGCCGACTTCACCGGCACCGCCCGCGTGCCCCGCCCGCCTGACGCGTTCATCCCCGCCTGCGACACCGAGCGCGTCGACGCGCTCGCCGCGCCGACCAAGGGTGGAGCCTGAGATGCCCGTACTCCCCGAGGAGATCACGGCACGTTCGTTGCGCCGGCGCTGGCGCGGCTACGACCGCGGGCAGGTCGACGAGTTGCTGGACCGGATCGGCGTGGACTACGGCGGCGCCATCGAGCGCCTCGCTGTTGTAGCCGACGAGTGTGCCCAGGCCCGGGCGGAGCGAGAGGAGGCGGAACGGCGGCACGACGCGTTGAACGAAGCGGCCCGGCAGGCCGCCGAGCAGATCCGCGCCGACGCCGTCGCCGACGCCGCAGGGATCCGGCAGCGGGCTGAACGGGCGGCGGAGCAGATCATCGCCCAGGTTGAGGAGGCGGCCGCCACGTGCACACGCCAGGCGCAGGGCTTGCGGGCGGCCGCGCAGGCCGACGCGGACGCCGCCCGGCAGCGGCTGGAGGACGCCGACCGCCGCGCTCGCGAGCTCGAGGACGCCGCCCGCGACCGCTGGGACGCCGTGCGGGCGGAGACCGAGGCGCGCTTCGAGCGGCTGCAGGCGACCGAGCGGCGCGTCGCCGACCGGGTCCGGCAGGTCGAGTCGGCGCTGAACGGGCTCCGGTCCCAGGTGGCGTTGCTCGACCAGGTCCACCAGGCCGAGCAGGTCCTCGCGGCGGTGCGCGCCGACACCCATGTTACCGGGTGGGGCAGCGAGGAGCCGACCAATGGGCATCAGCGCTGAGCAGCGCCGCCGCTGGCGGCGCTACTGGGATCGGCAGACCCACGGCTACGACCGGCAGATGCGGCTGATGGACCGGGTGCTGTTCAAGGACACCCGCCGCTGGGTGTGCCGCAGGGCATCCGGCCGGGTGCTGGAGGTCGCCGTCGGCAGCGGCCTGAACCTCGAGCACTACCCGGTCCAGGTGACGTTCACCGGGATCGATCTCAGTCCGGCGATGCTCGAGCTCGCCCGCCGGCGCGCCGCCGAGCTCGGCTGGGGCGTGAACCTGCGGGTCGGCGACGCCGAGGCTCTGGAGTTCGACGACGCCAGCTTCGACACCGTGGTGTGCACGTTCTCGCTGTGCGCGATCCCGGACCACCGTTGGGCGGTCGCCGAGATGGTGCGGGTGCTGCGCCCGGGCGGGCAGCTGCTGCTGGCCGACCACGTCGCCAGCACCCACGCCGTCGTCCGGGCCGGGCAGCGGCTCGCCGAGCTGGTCAGTATCCCCTTGGGCGGGGAGCACTTCCGCCGTCGCCCGATCGAGATGGTCACCGCCACTGGGCTGCGCATCGAGGACCACGATCGATTCGGGCTCGGCATCGTCGAACGCCTCACCGCCCGCAAGCCGACGAGCTAACACGACGGCCTGCCGGGAACCCTGGCGGGCCGCGCCGCTGCCCGGGTCAGGTCGTCGAGACGCCTGGTATCGGCTTGTGGATCAGGTCCAGCACCGGACAGTGCTCGTCGACGGCGGCATGCAGGCGCTGGTAGGTCTCGGCAGGTTTCGGACCGGTGAGCCGGATGTGCACCCGGATCTCGCCGAGGCCAGGACGGGCCGAGTCGTGGAACCCGAAGAAGTCACAATCCTACAGACGCCCTCGACACCGATGTACACGTCGTCTAGACAAACAGGTCACCGCGGCAGCTCAGGGCAATCGACGGGGGCGCCTGGCCCGGGGCGCGCGCCGGACGAGGGTGAAACGTCAGGGGCGGCGATGAGGCGCAGGTGAGCTGGAGGTTGTGCCGCGTTCGTCTCCGGGTAGCGGATTTGGTGTTGTCGGCGTTCCGGCCCGTCGCCGCGGTCGCTTCCCCAGCGGCTACCGGGCGAGGGGCGCGATGCTGTGCGGATGGCGGACAAGAGCCGGATCACCGGCTCCAGGTTCTCGATCTCGGCCCGGCATTGTGGGCAGCCGGCGACGTGGAGGGTGAAGCTGGCTGCCTCGGCAGCTTCCACCCCGTCGAGCAGGTACGCCCCGATGTCGATACGGTGCCGGCAGTTACGGCTCATGAACCACCTCGGTTGCAGGTGCCGCCTCCGGCGGTGCAATGGCGCGCGACCGACGCTGCCGGGCGAGGGTCGCGATGCCGATGATCACGATCAGGGCCGACCACAGTTGCGGCTGGGTCAGGCCGAGCAGGGCCGGCTCGTTGATCCGCAGGAACTCCACGAGGAACCGGGCCGCGCCGGACAGGATCAGGTACAGCCCGAACAAGGCCGGCGCGGCGACGCGCGGGCCGACCCAGGCCAGCAGTCCGGCGATGGCGAACGCGGCCAGCGCCTCGTACACGGGGGTCGGGTGCACCGGCACCATGGTCGCCACTGATCCGTGCGGGAAGGCCGTGGCCCAGAGCAGATCGGTCGGGCAGCCGTAGGTCCCGTCGCCGGCGAGCAGGCAGCCAAGCCGTCCGATCCCGTAGGCCAGCGACAACGGAACCGCGATCAGCCCGCTGACCAGGCTCAACGGCAGCTGGTTGCGTTGGATGACCACGAGCACGGCCGCTGTTCCGGCGATCAGCCCCCCGTACCAGGTGAATCCCATCGGATCGAAGTCGTGCCAGGTCAGGGTCGGGGCGTGCTCGGCCAGGTAGTAGAGCTTGGGCCCGAGGAACCGCCATAACGTGCCGTGCAGCACCGCCGACCAGGTGGGCGACCTCGCCGGGCAGTCCGTGGCGGCGGAAGGCGCGCGCCGGGACCAATCCCGCAACGATCGCGGCAAGAGCGTTGCTCACGCCGTATGCCTGGATCGGGAACCCGAACACGGTGAACAGGACCGGATACACGGACCAACTCCTCGATGGAGGGCCTGCACGGCGGGCGGCCACGCCGTGGCGTGACACCCATCGTCGAAGCGACTACTGTCTCTGTACGTAGATAGTAGATGATGGGAACGGCCCAGTCGAAAGCTGCACACGAGGAGAGACGTATGGAATCGCTGCTCTACGGAGTGGCCATCCTCGCCTGCCCGGTCGGGATGGGGCTGATGATGTGGATGATGATGCGCGGCAACCGCAACGGCGGGGGCAGCAGCGGGAAGGGCGGCGGGTCTGAGCAGGTTGCGCAGCTGCGCGCCGAGATCGAGCAGCTGAAGGTCGACCGCGCAACACAGCGCACACCCAAGGGGCTGTGATGTCGACCTGGATCGCCCTCGCGGTCGCTGTCGCTGCCATCACCGCGACCTACTTCTTCTGCGTGCGGCCCGGGCTTCGCGGCGAGTGCGGGATGAGCAAGAGCTCGAGCAGCGACCCCGAGACCGAGCGGCAGCTCGCCGAGCTGCGGGAAGAACTTCGCGTGCTGCGTGCCCAGGACTCTCTCGACAGCGGGCGCGTCCCGCGACGCCATCCCTCCGCCGACGCCTGACTCGCCGTCCTCAGCGACGGCTGCGCAGGCCCGGATGGCCGGCCCCTCACGGCCATCCGGGCCTAGGTATGGCATGTGTCGACGCCGCGTTCCTCGGGGCAGGAGATGACGATCGGTGGGAAGCCAGGCACGAGGCCAACGACGGAGCCGCAGATAGCCGGGGTGCGGCACGACGGCTGGGCGCCGGGTGCGTGCGATGAGGGATTGTGCAGCTGACCGCGGCGAAGGCTGCGTTCGGGGCGCTGCAGCGCTGCGTCAGGGTCGGTGACGGGCGGGAAGTGGACGTCGAGCTCGGTCAGCAGGTTCAGCGGCGCGGCCGGTCCTGCACGTTTGATCCCGGCCACCGGAGTCGCGTCTCGTTCGGCTGCCCAACATCGGGCATCTCCTCACGGCTCGGCCGCACAGTACGCCCACATGTTGAGCAGCGCGCTGCGCGCGGACAGCGCGGTCGTAAGGTCAACCTGGCCCAGGCACTCGTTCCCCACCGGTCACGGCGAGATCAGTGCTTCGCACAGCCAGGACAGAGCGAGCACGAGAACCGGCGCGGTCAGCAGCGCGGTCACAGCGAGGCGGAGGCGAAGCCGGTCGGCGCGCTGATGCTCGGCTGTCGGGGGGAACAACAGTCGCTCGGCCCGGTCGGCGACGGCGGTCGCGGCGGCGGCGAGGGCACCATCGGGCCGGGCGGGTCCGGCGGCGAGCGCGAGCAGCGCTCCGACCAGGGTTCGACTGCCATGTGCACTGGCCGCGGCGTCGTCGGCGGACATCTCGACAAGCCGGCTCAGCTCCCTGCTGCCTTCGGTGAACAGCCGGATCCACGGCATGGTTGTCGCGAGCGCCCGCGCGGCGGCGAGCAGCAGGTGGTGACGGCCGGCGAGATGCGCCCGCTCGTGGGCGAGCACGGCCTGCAGCTGCGCGCTGTCGAGCGCCGCCAAGGTCGGCCGGCTCAGCACGATGGTGTGCGGGCGTCCGGCCACGGCGTAGGCGAGCCGGTCCGGTACGTCGACCACGAGTGCACCCAGTGTCTCGTCCATCTGTCCGAGCAGTCGCGCCGCGTCGGCGTGCCGGTGTGTGTGTCGACGCGCCCGGCGCAGGATCCGGCCGAGGCGCACCACCAGCACGGCCAGGCCGATCGCGACGAGCACCGTGAGCGCGAGCAGGCCCACCTGGGCCGGCGCACCGTACGCGCCGGTGGCCGCGCCGCGCAGGGCTGCCACGCAGCCGGCCAGGACCTCCGCGAGGTCGCCGCCGGCCAGAATCAGCTCGGCACCGGCGAGCGTGATGGCGCCCAGCCATGCCGCGGGCAGACTGCCGATGGCGAGCACCCAGACTGCGATGGCCATCCGGGGGTCCGCCCCGCTACGCGTGGCGCCCCGCAGCGCGTCCGGGGTGAGGACGGCGACGACCAGGCTGTACGCCAGCAGACAGACGGCCAGGCTCATGCCGAGGTCTCCTCTGCGTTGCGGCCCAGCAGCTCCTGAAGTCGCCGCGACTCCTCGGTGCTCATCTGCTCCACGAAGTGGCTCAGGATGGCCTCGGAGTCCCCGCCGCTGGTCAGCGCCTCGCGCATGACTGCGGCGCTGTACTCGGCGCGGGTCGCCGTCGGCCGATAGCGGTGCGCCTTGCCTTCGAGCTCCCGAGTGAGGCGGCCCTTGCGGTGCAGGTTGTGGATCGTGCTCAACACGGTCGTGTAGGCGATCTGCCGGCTCTGCCGCATCTGCTCGTACACCTCGCGCACGGTGGCGCCGCCGTCGGCCGCCCACAGATGCTGCATGACCGCGCCCTCGAGCTCACCGAACCCGCGCACCCTAACCTCCCATGTCCATCGACACCAGCTTAACCAACCTGCGGACCGAGCCGACACCCGTACCTACTATCTCCGTACATAGTTAGTAGGATGGAGTGCGTTGGCTGCCGATCGAAGGGAACGTGGATGCGCTGCTACTCGGCCTGGCCGCCCTGGCCTGGGGTGGACGACATTCCGTTGATCTCAGTCCCGTTCGCCGTGCCACAACCGGGTGGCGACCATGGTTGAGCTGTTGTTGGGTACGACGCTGTTGGCGTCGTTCCTGGGTGGTGTGGTGGCGCTGCTCGCGCCGTGCTGCGTGTCGGTGATGCTGCCGGCCTACCTCGCGACCGGCTTCCGCCACCACGGCGGCGTCGTGCCGGCGACGCTGGTGTTCGGCGCCGGGGTCGCGACGGTGATCCTGCCGATCGGGCTCGGCGCCACCGCGTTGAGCCGACTGCTGATCGAGCAGCACACCGTGGTGTTCCTGGTCGGCGGCGCGCTGATGCTCGTCGGCGGCCTGGCGATGCTGGCGGGTTGGAAGCCGAACCTGCCGATGCCGAGTGCCCGTTCGACTCGTCCGGACAGCTTCCGTTCTGCCTACTTCCTCGGGATGTTCTCCGGGGTGGCCAGCGCATGTTGCGCGCCGGTACTGGCAGGGGTGGCGATGCTGGCCGGGGCGGCGGCGTCGTTCCCCGTCGCGCTGGGCATCGGGCTCGCCTACGTGGCCGGGATGGTGGCACCGCTGGCGCTGGTCGCGCTGCTGTGGGACCGCCACCAGGACCGGCTCACGCCCCTGCTGGCCGGCCGCCAGGTCAGCATGCGGATCGGCCGGTGGCGGCACCGGCTCCCGCTCGGCAACGCGCTCGCCGGCGGGCTGATGATCGTCATGGGTGCGCTGGCTGGCGTCCTGGCCTTCGCCGGCACCGCGATGGCCACCGAAGGCTGGCAGCTGCGTATGAGCGCCTGGCTGCAGCACGCGAGCAGCGTCGCTGTGGAGTCGTTGTCCTGGCTCCCGGGGTGGCTCATCGCCGCGGCGCTGATCTTCGGCGTCGTCGTCCTGCTCCGGCGGGCGCGCCGCAGCCGTACCGCACCTGCGGCCACACCGCCTGCCCCCACTCGCGTAGAGGAGATCGAGCATGACCAAGACGTCCCGTAGGCCGCGGAGGGAGCGCGTTCCGGCCGGGAAGCGTTCCGGCGGCAACCTCGGCATGCGTTCTGGTGGGCGGGGCTGGGTCATCGCCTGGGTGCTGCTCGTCGTGGTCGCGGTGGGCGGGCTGTACCTGCTCTACACCTCGTCCGGGCCGTCCGGATCGGGCAGTTCGACCACCACCAGCGACGCGAGCGGCTACTCGCACGTCGCCGGCGAACCCGGTGCGGGCGAGATGGCCCCCGACTTCACGTTGCCGGCGAGCACCGGGGGCGAGGTGAGCCTGTCTGACTACCGCGGGCGCAGCGTGCTGCTGTACTTCCAGGAGGGGCTGATGTGCCAGCCGTGCTGGGACCAGATCCGCGACCTGGAGCAGAACGAGGCCGCTCTCACCGCTGCTGGCATCGACGAGATCGTCTCGATCACCACCGACCCGGTCGACCTGGTCGCCCGGAAGATGGCCGACGAGGGCCTGGCTACGCCGGTGCTGTCCGACCCGTCGCTGCAGGTGAGCCGGGCCTACACGACCAACGAGTACGGGATGATGGGCACCTCCCGCAATGGCCACAGCTTCATCCTCGTCGGCCCCGACGGCCAGATCGCCTGGCGCGCCGACTACGGCGGCGCGCCTGACTACGTCATGTACCTGCCTACGGAGAGCATGCTCGCCGACTTGGAACGGGAGCAGGCCCGGTGAGCCGTCCTGTCGAGATCACCTTGCTGACCCAGCCCGACTGCGCGTTCTGCGACGTGGCCAAGCAGATCCTGGTCCGCGTCGGTGACGAGTACCCGCTGCACGTCCGCGAGATCGATCTGGCGACCGCGGAGGGACAGCACCTGGCCACCTCGGCCGGGGTGCTGTTCGCGCCGGGCGTATTGCTCGACGGCGAGGCGTTCAGCTACGGGCGCCTGTCCGAGCGCAAGCTCCGCCGAGCCCTGCAGCGATGGCTTTCCGGCTAGTACTCCAGCGGTAGATCGTGATCATGTCTCGGGTCGGCGTCGGTAATGGCTGGTTCGGGCGCGGTGTTGGTATCGGCGTCGCCGGTGACTCCAGTGCAGAACGCTGGTCAGGACAGCTGCGGAACCCCGGTCGAGGTGAACAGCGCGATTCTGTCCCGCGATACGTTCGTGGGCACCGGTCGCCCCGGGCTCAGCGCGGTCCCGGCATCGTGTTCCTGCGGGCCGCGGTGTTCGGGCTCTTGCTCGTCGTGCTCGCCCGTCTCCGCTTGGAAGCCGCCGCAGCGTAGGCGGGCTGGCCGCGGGCAACGTGGTCGAGCCCCATCGCCGAGCCGGCCGCGTTCGAGGAAGCAGCGCTCGGACGACGGCATCTTCCGACGGCAACGTCGTCAGTGTCGGCCTCGCCGAGCGTCGCCGCCGCCCTCACGGCTCGCCCGCCTGAACCTGGATCCACCGCGGAAATGTGCTGGTGAGGGTGGGGCGTGACACACGAATGCCCCTCTGAGCTGGGAAGATGTGGCTTGCGAAGGTCACATCGATTCCGACCAGAAGGGCATCCGTTGGATGCGACTATCCCACGCCCGGGCCGCGATCAGCGTGCGGTTCGATGATCGCAATCTCGTGTCGTGTGCCGGGCTGGTCCCGGTGATGGCGTTGGCCGCTCGGTGCGGGTTCGACAGCTTGCTGGTCCAGACGCTCACGCTTGCCGGGAAGGGCACCGCGAACACGGCCGCGAAGATCACCGCCCTGATCGGTGGGATGGTCGCGGGTGCGGACTCGATCGCCGACATGGCCCTGCTGCGCCACGGCGGGATGGGGCGGGTGTTCGACCAGGTTCGCGCCCCGTCGACGCTGGGCACGTTCCTGCGCCGGTTCACCTTCGGCCACGTCCGCCGCCTCGACGCCAGTCGCCGCCCGGCTGCTCGCCCGTCTCGCGCGGGTGACCCCGCTGCTACCCGGCGCCGACCAGATCGTGTTCTGCGACATCGACGACACCGTGCGCCAGATCTACGGCTACGCCAAGCAGGGCGCCGGTCGCGGCTACACCGGGGTCAAGGGCCTCAACGCGCTGCTCGCGGTGCTCTCCACACCGCTGGCCGCACCGGTGACCGCCGCGACCCGGCTCCGCAAGGGATCCACGAACTCCGCCCGCGGCGCGGCCAAGCTGCTCTCCGACGCCTTGGTCACCGCCCGCCGCGTCGGCGCGAGCGGCACCGTACTCGTGCGGGCGGACTCGGCCTACTACGGCTACGACATCATCAACACCTGCCGCCGGGCCGGGGCCCGGTTCTCGGTCACCGCGCGCCTGACCAAGACCGTGACCCGGGCCATCAGCAGCATCGACGAGGCCGGATGGACCGCGATCCGCTACCCGAACGCCATCTCCGACGACGACGAACAACGCTGGATCTCCGACGCCGAGATCGCCGAGGTCGAGTTCACCGCCTTCACCGGCCGCCGCGCCGAGCACGTCACCGCCCGGCTCATCGTGCGCCGGGTCCGGCGCCTCAACCCCAAGACGGTCCCCGCCGGACAGTCGGAGATGTTCGCGGTCTACCGCTACCACGCGGTGTTCACCGACAACGCCGAGCCGATGCCCGCCGCGGAGGCCACCCGCCGCGACCACGCCATCGTCGAGCACGCCATCGTCGAGCAGGTCATCGCCGAGCTCAAGAACGGCCCACTGGCGCACCTGCCCTCGGGCTCGTTCACCGCGAACAGCGCCTGGCTGGTCTGCGCGGCGATCTCCCACAACCTGACCCGCGCCGCCGGCGCCCTGGCCGGCGGCAGACACCCCCGACAACGCGTCGCGACCCTGCGCACCCGGCTGATCCTCACCCCGGCCCGGGTCGCGCACTCCGCGCACCGCCAGGTCTTCCACCTGCTCCGGGACTGGCCCTGGGAACCGGGCCTGGACGAGCTGTTCCGCCGCGCCCTGCACGACCCACTACCCGCCGCTTCCTGACCACCCGCCCGCCGGGGCCCGATCGGAGAACCTGCAGTGGAAGCGCCGGACAGACCGGCAGCTCAACCACGCCCTGCCACCACCAAACCCAGCCGAAGATCAACTACCGGGTCCCACGAATCACGGCGGTGGATCCAGGCTGAACCGCCCCTGGACGTTTCTTTGCGCAAACATCGTCCGCCCTCCAGAATCGCGTATCGATACGGCAAGCGCCGCGCCATTCCTTCTCCCGCGCCTCGTTCGACCCTTGGGTCAAGGTTGTCCCGATTCAGCGGTCAGCGGGAGGCCATAGTCGATCTCCTGCTCGCCTCGACGCGATCGGTGAAGCCGCCGAACTTCGGTTGTTGACAACGCGAGGGTCAAGCAATGGTAAAGTTGGAGATTGAGCGCGCAGGGTGTCGACGTAAAAGGATGCGCATCCGTTTGGGTGGTCCAGCGTCACTGCTGGTGACGGTCGGGCTCGCTGTTCACGATCCAGGCTGGTGTGATGGCGTCCAAAAGAAGGCGTATCCAAACGCAGTGTGGCAGACTCACACGATAGTGGTGCGCGGGTTGCCCAGGTTTGCCGCATCTCGCTACGTTTCTTGCGGTCAGCGAGGGCTCCCCGGTCATTACACGCTGGCTCTGAATGAGTTCGACCCCGGGGTCGACTCGGACCGTCAACAGGAGATTACTGTGCTCAAGAAGGCTGGAATTGTCGTGGCTACCGCCGCGGCCGGTCTGCTCGCGGTCAGCCCGCTCGCCTTCGCCGGCGATCATGACGGGCGCGGGCATGACAAGACCAAGATCGAGGACGTCAATAGCATCGACGGCTCGAACAAGGGTCTGCTCAACGTTGCTGGCAACAATCTCTCCGTTCCGGTCAACGTCTGTGAGAACCAGGTGCCGGTGAACGTCCTAGGTGTCCAGGTGCCGCTCAACGGCACCACGGTACTGGCCGATCTGACCGGTGCGCTCGGCCTGGGTCTGCTGGGGGGCGCCGACACGGACGCGAAGTCTCACGGCGACAACACGATCAACGAACCCTGCACGGCGGCAGCCGAGTCCGGCGACAGCGCCAATATCGATAACTGATCTGCAGGGTCGATCACAGAACCGGCGCCGGACCCCTTCGGGTCCGGCGCCGGTTCTGTGATCCGGGAAAGTCGGCTCATGTCAACTCCCGGTAGTCCCCTGATCGCCAGGCGAGATCAGGTCGCCCGCGTCGAGTGCCTACGGAGGGAGGTGGCGGCTGCGTAAACGTTACCGGCCTGGGCGGTAGGTGGATTCAAGGAGTCGTCGCAACACCCTGTATGAACTGGGGTGATGGGTGTGGCGGGTCCTCCTCGGCTGCCGCGTCGGCAAGTACGGGCTGTTCACGGTCAAGCAGAACCAGCCCCGGCTGTTCGCCGCGCTCGACGCGCAGCCATGGGCGCAGACACCGGTCGCCGCCTGCGAGGTCGACCGTGCCCACGGCCGGGTCACCACCCGCACCGTTCAGGTCCTGCCCGCACCCGCCGACCTGCCGTTCCCGCACGTCAGCCAGCTCTGGCTGATCGAACGCTATGTCACCGACCTCGACGGCACGCCGCTGTCCGCGGTCGCCGCGCTCGGCGTCACGATCCTGCCCGCGCAACACGCCACCCCCCAATGCCTCGCCTCGCTGGTCCGCAGCCACTGGGGCATCGAGTCCCTGCACGGGCTGCGCGACACCGTCTACCGCGAAGACGACTCCACCCTGGCACCGACCATCACCGACGACTCTCCACGTTCACCACACCTATGGGTGGGGCTGCAACGCACTCCCGGTCAGAATCGCCAGCAGGGGCTATCATTGGCGACTGGCGATCTTTTTCGGGAGGTGGTCGAGATGGAGTCGACGGCGCGGAGGGTGACTCGAAGGGTCGCTCGGGTGGTGCTGATTGTCTCCGCGGTCGTGTTGATCAGCGCGGGAAGTTGTGGGCGGACCGACGGTGGCGGTAGCGGACCGCAGAACCCGCCGCCGGGGCAGCCCGCGCCGACCGACACCGATGATCGGGAGGATCCCGGGCGGGGCCCGGCCACCGACGACGGTTCCCGTGACCAGGACGGCTGACTGCGCGGCCGGCTGGCGGGTTTCGGGCGTCGGGCTCCCGCAGACCAGGCCCGGCAGGGAGCTCACAGGAGCCCGAGACGGCGAGCCAGGTCGGGCAGGGCCGTGTCCAGGGCGGTAGTGGCCACCGGCCAGGTGTGCCCGCCGGGGACCTCGAGGAGTTGCACGGCCATGCCGGCGTTGCGGGTGGCGGCCAGCACGGTCCGGGCTTGGGGTCCGTAGACGGGGTCGTCGCGGCCGACGGCGATGATCCCGGTGCTGGCAGGGAAGGTCGTGGCGGTCAGGATGTCGAGCGGATTGACCGCGCGGAACGCGGCCTGGTCGCCGCCGAACGCGGCGGCCACGGTCTGGGCGCGGGTGCCCAGGCTCGGTTCGGCTTGTCCGGAGATGTCGAGGTACGTGGGGTACACGCCGGGTTGGCGGACGGCGAGCTGCAGGGCGCAGGTGCCGCCGTAGGAGAACCCTGCGATGGCCCGGTGGCTCAGATCGGGGTCGACCTGCAGGGTGGTGGCGATCCAGTTCGGGACGTCGCGGGCCAGATAGGTTTCGGCGTTGTCGAGGCGGGAGTCCAGGCACAGCGGGTTACCGAGGGTGGATCCGGTGGCGTCGGGCATGACCACGATCGGGGCGAGACCGCGGTGTGCCGCGGCAAAGCGGTCCATCACCTGGGCCAGCTTCCCGGCGGTCAGCCAGTCCTGGGGAGAGCCGGGCTGCCCGGCGATCAGGACCAGCACCGGCAGCAGCGGGCGCCGTTGGCTGCTGAGGTAGGCCGGGGGGAGGTACACCGATCCGGGGCGGGCCGGGAACCCGGACACGGTGCCGGGGATGTCGACCTTGGCGGTCCGCCCGGCGGCGGGCAGGTCGGGCGGGGGCTGCCAGGCCTGCGCCAGGGACCCGGCGGGGGGCGGGCTCGGCACGGTGGCAGGGACGTCGGCGAGGGCGATCTCGTTGGCCGCGGGGATCCCGAGCACCGTCCGCACACTCGGGTAGTAGCCGTAGAAGGCGTTGATCTTCATGGCGGGCAGCGCGAGCAGCACCGCCAGCAGCGGCGCGGCGAGGGCGCGGCGGCGGGTCGACGCGGGTGGGCGCAGCCAGGTCGCGGCGGCGAGACCCAGCCCGAACAGGGCAACCCCGATCCAGCACAGCACCCGCAGTGGTAACGGGTCCGGAAACGGGCGCCACCAGCCGTTCGCGACCCACCCGACCGCGGCGGCCCCGAGCGCGGCGGCGGCGACGGCGATCGGGACGGCCCGCCGCCACCAGTCGCGGCCGCGACGGACGAGCAGCACCGTGGCCGCGGCCAGCCCGGCGATGGTGATCACCAGCGGGATCGGCCCGGCGAGCACCGAGGCGTCCAGCAACCGGTTCACCGGCCGCCGCCCGGGGCCGGCGACCGCGTCCTGGTCCTGGCGTTCTGACCGCCGGGTTCCCGGCCGTTGTCGTGAACCGAACCGGGGTTGAGATCGCGCGGCTGCTCGCGCTCGGGCGCGGGGGAGCTGATGGGGCCGCCTCGGCTGTGCTGGCGGGCATCGGCCCGGTCCGAACGGGCCCGGTGGGGTGGGAGGCTGCGGTGGAGCTGCCGCAGCCGGCGCAGCAGCGCGAGCGCGCGGACGGGGCCCAAATCGGGCAGGTAGGCGCGGCCGACCGCGGTGGCGATCGCGGGCAGCGCGGCCGGGTCCGGGTAGGCCAGGTACAGCGGCCGGTACTCGGGCTGGAACTTCGCCTTGAACGCCAGCAGCGAACCGAACCCGTACACCGGCTCCAGAACCCGCCCGAGCCGGTCGAGCACCCGCTGCAGCAGCTCCGATCGCTCCGATGGCTCGTCCCGACCGAGCCGGGCCAGCGGTGCGGCGGACAGGCTCAGGTACGCCGCGCCCTCCTCCTGCAACCGGAGTGCGGCGGAGGCGATGAGGAACTCCATGACCGGGCCGAAGCCGCGGTCGCGGCGGCGCATGAAATCCAGGGTCCATCCCACGACGGCGCCGTCGCCGCCGTACACCGGCAGCCAGCTGGTGATCCCGTGCACGGTGCGATCGGCGTCGACCGCGATCAAGCAGCGCACGGCGGGATCGGCCAGCTCGTCGAGCCCACCGAGGGTGAACCCCATCTCGGGCAGGCCCTTGTCGGCGACCCAGTCCTCGGAGATGGCCCGGATCTGGTCGGTGAGCACCAGCGGCGCCCGCGAGTAGGTGATCCATTCGGCGGTGATGCCGGCCTTGCCGGCCTTGTTCAGCGCGGTGCGCACGTCCTGCCACTTGCGGCCGGTGAATGCCAGCTCGGGCAGCGGCACCATGGTCTCCTCGGCCACCTGCACCGCGCTCCACCCCAGGTCCTGAGCATGCGCCCGCGTGTCGTCGCCGACGCTGTACAGGCACGGGGTCCAGCCGTGCTCGGCGCAGAACCGGGCGAAGCCCGCCACCGCGCGGCCGCGGGCGGCCGGGGCGCCGAACGGTTCCCCGGTGCTCAGCGCCACCGGTCCGATCACCCGGAACGCGATCGCGGCCCGGCCGCCGGGGTCGAGCCAGTAGCTGTTGCCCGGCCACATGCCCAGATACGACAGCGACGACCCGCCGTGGCGTTGCAGCAGCGTGCGGGCACGCTCAGCGTTGTCGGGCACCCGAGGGTCGGCGCGCAGCACCCGCACCGTGGCCGTGACCGCGACGGCCCAGAACAGCACCCCGGTCCACTCGTAGAGCACCGTCGCGGCCCAGCCGACCGGCAGGAACCCGATCTCGAGCTGCCCGAGGTAGCCCGGGGGTAGGAACCGGGTGGGCAGGTCGGCCAGCAGCTCCGGCCATCCCGGTGCCGGGGCGAACTCGCCACGGGCCAGGACGCCGCCCCCCAGGTACACCACCGACGCGGTGAGCAACGCCATCCCCACGGTGGCTGCCCAACGGTGGATCAGCCCAGTGGGCGCGGGGACCACGAACCGGCGCCGGGTCAGCGCCAACAGCGCCACGACCAGCAGCGGCTGCACCACCGCGGCCACCAACGCCACCGGGAAGGCGGCGCCGCCCCCGTCCCCGAACGCCACGAGTCGCTCGGCCGGGACCGCCGACGTGAACACCGCCAGCGTGCCGGCCACCGCCGCGAACAGCAGGTTCAGCCCTACCGCGCCCCACCAGGCGAACCGCCGGCCGCGGCGCAATCCCTCGGCCAGCACCAACAGCAACACCACCGGCAGCACCGTCAACACCGCCGGTCCCAGCCCGCCGAGGCGCAGCCGCGCTTGCAGATCCGCGCAGTCCTCGACGACCGCGGGCGTGGCGCACACCGCCTGCAACACGTCCGGCTCCGGCGGTGGTGTCAGCACCAGGAACCGCAGCGCCCACAATGGCCCGGTCGCGGTGCCCGACATCGCCGCCACGACCGGGCCCACCGCCGAGGCCGCCACCACCAACGCCACCAGCACCCGGGTCTCGCGCCCGGTCACCGCCAGCCTCGGGCCGCCCCGGCGGCGTCCCCGGCTCGTCCCGGCCAGGAACAGACCGATCACGGCGGGCAGGGCGAGCCCGGCCAGCCCGCCGCTCAGGCGCAGCACATCCTGCAGCGTCCCGGAGTACAGAACCCCCATCACCAGTGCCGCCAGCACCAGCACGCGCGCCCGGCGCCGCCACAACGCACCCCAACACCGACTGGCGGCCAACACCGCGCCGACGGCGGCGGGTATCGGTCCCACCGCCACGTCGGTGGCCAGTTGCTGCGACCACCCGTCACCCGCAGCCGCCCCGGCCCTGACCAACCCGGCCGCCACGACCGCGGCGACCAGGTGCGTCGACACCAGCAGCACGCTGGTACGCCGTGCGCCGATCCGCGCCTCAACCGGGGCCACCAGAACGAGCAACACCACGCTGCTCGCCAGGTAGCTGACCAGATTGGCGCACCACAGCCCACCGGTCAGCAGCGTCCACCATCGGCCTGCGCCGAGGCTCGACACACCGACCCCGACCACGGCCTGCAGCTGCGGCGACGGGCCGTGCAGCAGGCTGCCGGTGACCGCGCCACACAGCCACAGCACCACGATCAGGCCCAGCGTCATCGGAGCCTGGCGCATCACCGCCACCACCCGGGCGACGGTCGGTCGGACACGCGGCGCACCGGGTCCCGGGACATCAGGGCGTGGCGGGCCGGTCGCCGGGCAAGGCCTGCCCATCAGCTAGGGCCGATCGCGGTTGGGATCCCCGGCTGCCCAGCGGCCGCTACCACCGGGGGAGCGCATCGCCGCCGTGCCGTGTCGGCATCGAAGACGGTATGCACGAGCGCGATCTCCTCACAGCAGGCCATGCGACCACCCGCCCGCCAGCTGAGCGGCGCCGAGTGCATCCCGCGGAGGTGGAGTACGCCCGCTCAGGATGCGACCGCCGGCCACTGGCCGGCGCCCGGCGGTGCGCTTGGACGGGCGCCTGGTCGCTCCGAGGGCGTTCACCGCGGTGACCCACACGCTACCGAGGTCCTTCGACCGCGGGTGCCGAGCCACCCGACGGGCAGGGCTGTGTGATGTCGCCGGGCGACTCACCGTCCACGGGATTCGCTGTCGTGGCCACATTGCCGCAGAAGGAGCCGTGACTGGCGTCGGTTCCGATGCGCACGGGCGCGCCCGCCGATCCGGTCAGGTTGTTGTTCTCGACGGCGTTGCCGCTGTTGTCGTACTTGCCCGGGTCATCGCTCTGAATCTTCACGTTCCACCCGGCGCTGCCGGAGATCACGTTGCCCCGCACAACGTTGTTGAAACCGCGCAGCTCGACGTTGCTGCCCTTGTTGTCCAACGGCTCAGCGTTGTTCGAACAGTCGTTGTTCTCGAACACGTTGTCGTGCGCGTTCTCCTTGACGTCGAAGCACTCGGAGCCGAAGGTGCGGATGACGTTGCCCGTTACGACGTTGGTCGAGCTACCGTCGTTGCCGCGCATGGGCTGCTTGTCCGACTTCGGGCTGGTCCCGATGTAGACACCCTCGCCGTTGTGGTAGCGGAACGGAGCCTTCCCCTTCGGGTCCTTGGCGAACATCCCGCAGTACTGGATCACCGAGTCGGCGATCGTGTTGCCGTGCGCGTTGTTGCGCAGCCGCACACATTCCGAGCCGGCCCCGCTGAGGAACATGTTCCTGATCGTGACGCCGGTGATGTCAGTGGCGGAGTCGCCGGCCCCGATGTAGATCAGCTTGCTGTCCACCACCCTCGGCTGCACGCCGTCTTTGAACCCGGCGATCGCGGTGAGGTCGGTGGGCAGCGCGGTGCCGGACAGTTGTTGCTGCCCGTCCACCGTGAACCCCTCGAGGGTGTAGTAACTGTGGTCGATGCTGACGATGCGGCCCTGTCCGCGCAGCACCGCCTGGTAGCGCCCGGACGGATCCGTGCCCTGTTCCGGGCCCCGGATCGTGATCGGGGCGTCGGGGGAGCCCTCGCGCACCGTTGTGACCTGCTCGCGGTACTCGCCGGGTGCGAGGTTGATGACGGTGCCCGGTGTTGCGCGCTCCAGCGCGGCCTGGATCGTTTGCAGCGGCGCGGCCTGGGACCCGTCGCCGCTGTCGTTGCCCGTCGGGCCCACGTAGAGCTGCTGCAGGGCAGCCGGCGCGCGCGGCATCGGGGATGGCGCGGGGCCTGATCCGCCCGTCGTCGCGAGGATGAAGTAGGCGAGAAGGGCTGCAGCCGCGCCGATCCCGATCGCGGCGATCGTGACCGTCCGGCTGCGCGTGGTCGTCGATGACGCGTGTCTCATCAGACCTTCCAATCCTGTGGGTAGCGGCCGTCGGGGGCGACGGGGAGCCTCGCCGTGTTGATCAAGGCTTCTGGGCGGCGGGCTCTGCCGGGAACGGCAGACGACGGCGGGCCCGCACCAGTAGCACACCGGCCGCCGCGACGCTCTGCGCCCCGAGCCAGGACACGCCGGTGCCGACGACGCACAACACCGGCATGAGGAACCAGCTCCCCGCGATGACTGCCGTCGTGATCGAGGCGGGCAGCCCGAACAGGACGCGCCCGTTGCGGCGCACGCGGGCGGCCCACACGGTCGACCAGGTGATGACGTTCGGAATGGCCGACAGGGCGAGCAGCACCAGCAGCAGGGTGCCCTCGTCGGCGTAGAGCGGGCCGAACAGCGACAGCAGTGGGTATGCCAGCACCGCGATCCCGAGCACGGCCGGGACGAGCAGCACCATCGCCTTGCTGATCATGCTGCGGCGGGCCGCTTCGAGCTTGTCGGGTTCGGCGGCGACGTGGGCGACCAAGGACTGCCCCATCCCGTTGACAACCAGGTAGAGGGCGTAGGCGATCTGCCAGACCACCCCGTACACGGCCGCCGCCTCCGGGCCGAGCCGAGCCAGCACGAGCAGCGGGAGCCCGAACACCGCAGCCAGCAGGAACACGGTGCCGGCGTAGTCGGCCCGGACGAACGACGCGACGTCGGGAACGGTGACCGGCCTCGGGTCGGGGTCTGCCGGCCTCCGATGCGGGAGGACCCGCGCCAGGTAGATCGTGACGATCAAGACGATCACCGCGGTCGCGACCATCCAGGAGACCGCGATCCCGCTCGTCGTCCCGAGCGCAGCGGCCCCCGCCAGGAAGAGGATCTTGAGGACGGAGAACACGAGGTTCTCCACCGGCACGACCGCAGCGCGCTTCAGCGCGGGCAGGACGTAGTCCTGCAGCACGAACATCGTCCAGATTGGCGTGCTCACGGCGAAGAACGCGAGCAGCGCGGACCCGCCGAACCAGGCGTGCAGCCCCGGCGCCCACCACGCGGCGCCCAGGGCGAACACCGCACCCGCCGTGGCCGCGGCGGCGACGGCGACCGCGTAGCACGCCGCCACGAGCCTCCTGGCGCGCCCGCCCGCGACGGGGACGAAGCGCAGCAGTGCATTACCCAGGTTGAGCTGCGCGGCCGCGCCCAGCAGCGACAGCGCCGACAGGACCGTGCTGTTCACGCCGACCGTGGCCGGGTCGTACAGCCGCGCGGCCAAGATCCAGAACAGCAGTCCGAAACCGGAGGTGAGGCCCGAACTGAGCACAAGCGCCAAACCGTCGCGGTGTTGCGGCGTCCGCCAGCTGCGCAGGAACCCGGACCGCGGCGACCTGCTGGGGGGAGAGGCGGGGTGACCCTGCGAGGCGGACATGCGGTCCTTCCGGTCATCGGTTCACCCGGCGCGCCACTCGCCCCGAGAGCGTGGCCCACCGTGCAGGCCCGCCGCTGAAGAGGCGCTGAGAGCGGGGCAGGACGCTGAAGCGACGCTGAGAAGCCGACCTCATGCCCGCCCACGGCGCGTTGGCCACGCTGTGTGAGTCAGGGCTGGGACGGCTGCGGACACCGTCGCCATGCTCGGCTCACGGGCATCGCATCGCAGCCTGTCACCGGTGTCGGCGGCGCCTGAAAACTGACCCCTTTGCGGCGGGTGAAAGTTGACCCCCTCCACCAGATCGTTCTCAAGATCAGGAGGGTGCTGAGCGTGGAGGATTGGGCGGAGATCCGCCGGTTGCACCGGTCGGAGGGGTTGCCGATCAAGGCGATCACCCGGGTGATGGGGTGTTCGCGCAACACGGTGCGTGCAGCGCTGGCCAGCGATGGGCCACCGAAGTATGAGCGGGCCCCGGCGGGGTCGATCGTGGATGCGGTGGAGCCGCGGATCCGGGAGCTGCTTGCGGCGTATCCGACGATGCCCGCGACGGTGATCGCGGAGCGGATCGGGGGACCCGGTCGATCCGGGTGTTACGTGACCGGGTGGCCGAGTTGCGGCCGGTGTATCTGCCGCCGGACCCGGCCTCGCGCACCAGCTATGTGGCCGGGGAGATCGCGCAGTGCGACCTGTGGTTCCCGCCGATCACCATGCCGGTCGGGTTCGGACAGACCCGCAAGCCGACCCAGCTACCGGTGCTGACCATGGTGACCGGCTATGCCCGGTGGCTTTCGGCGGTGCTGATCCCCCTCCAGGAAGGCGGAAGACCTGTTCGCCGGCTGGTGGCAGCTGCTAGAGCGCCTGGGCGCGGTGCCGCGGGTGCTGGTCTGGGACGGCGAGGGCGCGATCGGGCGGTGGCGCGGCGGGCGCAGCGAACTCACCGGCGAGTGTCAGGCGTTCCGCGGAACGCTCGGTGCGAAGGTGCTGATCTGCCGGCCGGCCGACCCGGAGGCCAAAGGTCTGATCGAACGCGCGCACGACTACCTGGAACGCTCGTTCCTGCCCGGCCGCATCTTCGGCTCGCCGGCGGAGTTCAACACCCAGCTCGGCGACTGGTTGGCGGTAGTGAACACCCGGACCCGCCGGGCGTTGGGCTGCGCCCCCAACGATCGGATCACCGCCGACCGCCAGGCGATGCTCACGTTGCCACCAGTCGCGCCGGCGACCGGGTGGCGGGCCTCGACCCGGCTGGCCCGCGATCACTACATCCGGCTGGGCTCCAACGACTACTCGGTGCACCCGAGCGTGATCGGGCGCCGCATCGAGATCATCGCCGACCTGGCCCGGGTCCGCGCCGTCTGCGAGGGCAGGCTCGTCGCCGACCACGAGCGGATCTGGGCGGCTCACCAGACGATCTCCGACCCGGAGCACGTCGCAGCCGCGAAGGTGTTGCGCCGCCACCGGATCGGCATGTTGCGGCCCGCCCCGGAGCCGGAGGTCGAACAGCGGTGCCTGGCCGACTACGACACGGCGCTGGGTGTCACCAGCGCCGACCAGTCCGATGAGGGTGGGGTGGCGTAATGGCTCCCGCGAAGACCACCGCGACCACCGCGGCCGGGAGGGATCTGGCCGCCGAGGTGGCCTACCTGACCCGGGTGTTGAAGGCCCCCACCCTGCGCGAGTCGGTGACCCGGCTGGCCGAGCGGGCCCGCGCCGAGGGCTGGACCCACGAGGAGTTCCTGGTTGCCTGCCTGCAACGGGAGGCCTCGGCGCGGGAGTCCCACGGCGGGGAGGGCCGGATCCGGGCCGCGAGGTTCCCGGCCCGCAAGAGCCTGGAGGAGTTCGACTTCGACCACGCCCGGGGCCTCAAACGCGACACCATCGACCAGATCGTGCGCGACGGCGTTCGGCGGATGCTGGCCGAGGCCCTGCAGGCCGAGGTCGAGGCCTACATCGCCCAGTTCAGCGCCGAACGCGACGAGAACGGCCGGCGACTGGTGGTGCGCAACGGCTCCCACCAGCCACGCGAGGTCCTCACCAGCGCTGGCGCGGTCGGGGTGACCGCACCACGGGTCAACGACCGCCGCGTCGACCCCGACACCGGCGAACGGCGGCGGTTCTCCTCGGCGATCCTGCCACCCTGGTGCCGCAAGACCCCGAAGGTCACCGAGGTGCTGCCGCTGCTCTACCTGCACGGCCTGTCCTCGGGCGACTTCGTGCCCGCCCTCGGGCAGTTCCTCGGGTCCACGGCCGGGCTGTCCGCGCCGGTGATCACGAAGCTGACCGAGACCTGAGAGGCCGAGCAACGCAGTTTCGCCGCCCGCGACCTGTCCGGGGTGGACTACGTCTACCTGTGGGCCGACGGGATCGTGCGCCACGAGGCGCTGCATGACCGGGTGGGGGTGAGAGACCTCCACCGCCGGGCTGTCGTGGCAGCCGGGTGAAGCTGAGGCGAGGCCGGGAGCCGGCTGCCGCTCGTGGTCGGCGCCATCATCACGTTCGTCGCCGCGGTCGGATTCGACGTGCTGGCGGGTGAACACCCGACGCACACCCTCGGGCTTGCGCTGGTGGCCCTGGCGGTGGCCAGCATGCGCGTGCGGTAAAGTGGTCGGCGCGATGGTCTCCTTTCGGTCGTGTCGGGTGCCGTGGTGGCCCAGCCCGCTCTGCATGCAACGGCGAAGCTCGACCTGACGGCAACACACCACACGTCAGGCGGCCTCCCGCACGTGGTCGTAGCCGACGGTCCGGGTACCGGGATGCAGCTCGCGGTGTCGTCGGCCGTCGTCGTTGCTGTCGCGATGAGTGGGCGCATCGCCCGGCTGCTGCTGACCGCGCTGCGCCGGCCGGTGCAGCTGCTGGTCTCCCGACCAGCGCGACCCGTCCCCGTCCGTGCTACGGCTCGCCTGTGCGCCCGCCGTTGCGGGTCGATGTTGCGCTGGTGCGGCTGGAGCATCCAGGCGGCGAGACGTGGGGTGTCCACGGAAACGTCGATCCGCCATTCTGTCCCATGGCGACGGCCGCAGCTGGAGGTGGCCGAGCCGGACTGCGCCCGGCACCTGGGGATCCGTGGTGTTCGCGGCGGAAATGGATCTGCTCGACGTGCGTCAACCCGACGAATGGCACGCCGGGCACGTCGGACGCGCGCTGGGTCACTTGCGCCGACCTCCCGGATCGGGTCGACGAGGTGCTCGCCGAGCGACCGGTCGCCGTCACCTGCGGCAGCGGGTACCGCTCCTCCGTCGCGGCCAGCCTGCTCGCCCATCGCGGTCAACACGACGTCGTGAACGTCACCGGCGGTATGACTGCCCGGAGCAACGTGGGCTATCCGGTCGAGCACCGGCGGGCCGGGGTGCACGGGCCGGCAGGTTGACGATGAACAGCGGTCAAGCGGGGTGTACTCGTGCGGCGCGCCGCAGGGCGTACACCGCGAGCCGCACGACCAGCGCGTCGAGTAGGAAGGCGATGAACGGCCACGGGTTGTTCCAGGTCGGAAGAACGTCGCCGAATCCGGGCACA
This sequence comes from Pseudonocardia sp. MH-G8, assembly GCF_002262885.1. Classification (GTDB taxonomy): domain Bacteria; phylum Actinomycetota; class Actinomycetes; order Mycobacteriales; family Pseudonocardiaceae; genus Pseudonocardia. Next base: position 43,459 of record NZ_NKYF01000034.1, read on the forward strand.
CCTGCCACCATCGGTACGAGGAAGCTGGCCACACCTAGTGAACCGGTCACCGCAGCTGCCAGCAGTGTCCCTGGCCGCTTGGCGATCACCAGCGCCACGACGCCGACGGCGGCCGCCGCGGCGAGCACGGCCGAGACCGTTGCACCCACGATCCCCGCGCGGGAGGCGTCGAGCGCGACCCACAGGTGCGCGGCACCGGCAGCAGACCACACCGCGGCCGCCGCTTCACGGCTGCCGTGTGAGAACTGGGCGTCCTTGGGCACAGTGCTCCTAGCCCCGTTATTCCTGGTCGATGATCACGAGCGTGCCGAGCGGGACTTCGGTGAGCTGTTCCAGCGCTTCCTGAGAAATGCGGAGGCAGCCGTTGCTGACCGCTTGGCCGAACGAGCTCGCCTCGGGCCACGCATGGATCGCAACGGTTCCCGGACCGCCACCGAAGGTGTCGAGCGTGGGGCTGTGCGTGCCGAGCGGGAGGATCACCGGTGAGAAGTTCTGGTTCTGGTCGGCGAACGCGCCGAGCAGGAACGTGCGGCCGGTCGGTGTGGGCGTCTCCTCCGTGCCGATTCCCACCGACCACTGGCCCACGACGTCGCCGTCGCGCACGAGTTCGAGGGTCTTCGAGCCCAGGTGCACCTCGACGACGTAGGGCGTCCTGGCCCGCTCGACGTCGTCCGCGCGGATCCAGCCGGTGGAACTGGCCGGCTTGGAGGGCAGGAGCACCTGCACCCAGCCGGGCTGCTCGGCGAGCACGGGGAGCCACGTGTCGCCGAACTGCGTGGTCTCCATGCGGGCGATCGCACGTCCGTCGGGGGCGTCGTGCACCGGAGTCTCCCGGATCGGGTGCACGACGAGGCCGTCGTTGCGCCCCAACGGGTCGGGGTCGGACGGTGCGCCCTCGACCGTGGTGTAGGTGCTGCTCACGGGGAGTTCGCCGGGAGGGGCGTCGCCCTCGGTGACGGAGGACGGCTCGGTGCCGGGCCCGCCGCCGTCGAGGAAGGTGAAGCCCAGCGCGAGGGCGATCATGACGGCGACTCCGGCGATCGCCCCGAAGAGGATTCGGCGCCGGGACGAGCCGGGGCCGGGGCCCCGGGAGGGTGCCGCTTCCGGCGGCGCGATGTGCTGCGACATGTCACCCAACAGAGCCGATCGGACAGGGAGGACCTCACCGCACGGCATGTTGCCCACCGACGGTCACGCATCTCTTCAACGAAATCCGCTCGATCGGGTTACTCCGATTTGTCCGACTACGGTCTGTGCTTCTCGGTGGACGGGGTAGGAGCCTGCCCGCAAAGCGCCGGTGCCCACGGTCCGACGCGACGGCAGGCTCGCGCTGAAGCCGCTCATCGAGATCGGCCTGCCACCCGGCGCACTTCTCGTGTGAGCGCGGGAGCCGCGAGGGCGAGGACGGCGAGCACGATGAACGGCATGTCGCCGAGTTGTGCGTACGGTGTCAACCCGGTGCGCAGTGGCACGCTCTCGCGGAGCAGCCCTGGGGCTCCGAGTTCGGTCTGCGCCACTACCTGGCCGTCCGGGAGTACGACCACGGAGTAGCCGGTAGGCGCGGACTGCAGGACGGTGCGCCCGAACTCCTGCGCTCGTAGCCGGGCGGCGGCGACCTCGATCGCGGGGACCTCTTCGGTCGGGTAAGAGGCTGCGTTGGTCGGCACGAGCACGATCCGCCCGCCTGCGGTGACGGCCTCGCGTACGCGATCGGCGAACAGGACCTCGTAGGAGATGACTACACCGAGCGGGCCGGCGGGGGAGTCGAGGATGGCCTCGCCCTGACCGGCGATGGCGTCGCGGGGTACGAGCGCGGTCAGGTCGGTGACGCGCTCGAGTAGCGCGCGGCCGGGGATGTACTCCCCGAAGGGGACTCGGTGCTCCTTCTCGTACCGGCCCAGCCGCGACCCGTCCGCGCCCCACAGGACGGCCGCGTTGCGGAAGCCGGAGTCCTGGAACTCGGCGATCCCGATGACGACCGGGGCATCGACGCGGCGAGCCAGGTCGGTGGCCCGGCGCTCGGCGGGGGATCCGTTGATCGAGCCCTCGACGCTGATCACGGTTTCGGGCAGCAGGACGAGGTCCGGTGATCCGGTGATCTGTTCGGCCACGGCGAACTGCCGGTCGGTGGTGTCCTGGGGGTTCGTGTGGACCGCGCGCAGTCCTCGTGGGCCTCCGCCCTGCACCACGGCGGCGTCGATGGTGCCGGCCGGTGTGGTCGCGACCGCTGCCCCGGCGACCAGCGACGCCCCGGCGATGACGGCAGCAGTGCCAACGGCCAGCAGCCGGCGCCTACCCCGGCAGAGGAAGACGGCGGCGAGCCCGACGCCGGCGGTCGCCGCGAGCGCGGTCACCAGCAGCGAACCGCCCAGCGGCGCCGCGAGTGCGAAGGGCCCGTCGATCTGGCTGAGCACCAGCGCGGGCAGGGGGAAGCCGTCGAGCGGGAACCGGGCCTGGGCCGCATCGAGTAGAACCAGGGCCGCCGGCAGGCCCCACCAGCCTCCCGACCATCGCCCGGCGCGGGCGGTGGGAACCAGGGCCACGGCGACGGCGAGCATGACGGCCTCGAGGAGCGCGACGGCGACGTAGCCGGCCACGGCGAACCCGGTCAGCCACAACAGCGTCCACGAGTACAGGACGACGCCGGTGAGCCCGCTGAGCAACAGCCGAGTCCGCAGGGTCCGGCCGTGCAGCGCGACCGTCAGCGCGGCGACGCCGATCGGCAGAAGCGGCCACCAGCCCCGCGGTGGCGCGGCCAGCGCCCAGGCGGCTCCGGCCGCGACCGCGAGAGCGACGGCGGCGGGCAGCGGCACCGCCGGTCGTGCCTGATCCACGGCGGCCGTATCGCTCTCGGGCACATGGGTGACCGGGTCGTCGACGTGGATGGCGGGTCTCCTCTCGGGGGCGACGCGGCCGGTCACGGCTGGTCGGTCAGGTAGCGCCGCACGGTCTGCGCGACCTCGTCGGGTGTGGAGAACACGACGGGCGGGTTGATCCGCTGGAGCGATCCGTTCGCCCGCACCACGTACGAGGTCGGGATGGCGAGTGGGACCTGCAGCGCCGCCCACAGCTCGCCGTCGGTGTCGACCACCGAGGGGTAGGTCGCGCCGAGGTCGCCGAGCACGCCCAGTGCGGTGATCGCGTCGTCGCGCACGTCGACGCCGATCACGGGAACCGCGTCCGGTCGGGCGGCGTAGGCATCGAGCACCGGGATCTCCTCACGACAGGGCCCGCACCAGGACGCCCAGACATTGAGCAGGGCGGGCCGGCCGGCCAGCGCCGCGGCGAGATCCACCTCGCCGGGCGCGCCGAGGCAGGGAACGATGATCCCGGCCAGCCGCCCCGAGGCAGGGGGCGTGCCGGGCGCCGGGGCAGGGCAGGGCGCGAGCGCGGCCCTGGCCCGCAGCGGGGCGAGCTCGTCATCCGACGGCATGGTCATGACCGACCCGTCGGCGCCGACCGACCACGGGAGGATGCCGTCGCCCGGCTCCGTCTCGCCGCCGCTTCGAGGCCAGAGCGCCACCACACCGGCGAGGGCGAGCACCACGACGAGCACCGTCCAGCGTGCCTCTGACGAGCCCAGCCCGGCCCGCATCAGCCGCCCCCGATCAGAGGAGCCCCGGGCGCGGGCTGTACCGGTCCGCCGCTCTGTCCCCCTGGTTGCCGCCCGGCGATCACCGCGTCCAGGATGCCGGCGAGGAGCGGGTAGGTGGTGGGCCCGGTGATCTTTGCGACCACCGTGCCGGACCGGTCCAGAACGAACGTCTCGGGCACCCCGAACAGTCCGAACTCGAGCGCAGCGCGGGATCCGACGTCCGTGGCGTACAGGTAGTTGTCGCCGCCGCGGCCCAGCTCGTCGAGGAACGCCACCGCGGAGGATGCCGCGTCCTGGTAGTCGACGCCGACGAACGTGACGCCCGCGTCGCGGTACTGCGCCGCAGCACCGACAAGGGCCGGGTGTTCCTCCCGACACGCGACGCACCACGACGCCCAGAAGTTGACCACCACGATCTGGCCGCGCAGGGCGGCGAGCGAGACCTCGCCCGTCCCCTCCAGCGCGGGGAGCGCGAAGTCGGGGGCCGGTTGGCCGATCAGAGGGCTGTCCACCAGCGTCGGGTCGGTGGTCAGTCTCGACCCGAACATCGCCCCGATCCCGATCGCGACGAGCACGACGACCACGGCGGCCACCCGCAGTGCGCGGCGGCGCCGCGGCGGGACCGGGGCCGGCAGGTCGCTCATCCCGTACCTCCCTGGCCTGAACCTTCTTGGCGGCGCTGCTCGGCGGTCGCGGTGAGCTGGTCGACCTGCGCGCGGACCTCCGCGGGCAGGTCACGCCCGGCCAGCTCCTGCAGGGTGGCGAGCGCGGCCGTCGGGTCGTCGACACCGTAGAGCTCGATGTTCGCCTTGAACCACAGCGCTTCGTCCAGTGACGGGTCGATGGCCAGCGCCTGCTCCACCGACCGCATGGCCTCCTCGGGTTGGTCGATCTGCAGGAGCAGCCAGCCGAGGCGGGCCAGGGCATCGGCATTGCCCGGCTCCCGGCGCAGTGCGTCGAGGTAGTGGCGCATCGCCGGCTCGTACTCGCCCTGGGCCACGTAACGGTCGGCCAGCGCCACACGCATCCCGATGACGTCGGGGTTGGCCGCGACCACCTGTTCGAGCTGCTCGTCGGTGACGGTGGCCGACGGGTCGAGCGGCGGGGCGCCTGCGGCGCCCTGAACGGCCTCGTTCCCGGTGACGGCGCCACCGGCCGGCCGCTCGAGCAGCGAGGCGGGGAGCAGGACCACGGCGGCCACCAGCGCGACGACGACGGCCAGCAGGTACGCGAGTGACCAACCGCGTGGGCGGGACCGCGGCATGAGCGGAGGTTCGGCGTCGGTGCCCAGCGCATCCAGTGCATCCAGCGCCTCCAGGGCGCGGCCCGCGGTGGTTTCGTAGCGGCGGCGCAGGGGGCGGGCGTCGACCTCGGTGATCTCGCCGGCTGCGACCTGCGCGTCGAGGTCGACGATGTCGCGCACGGCCTGGTCGGCCAGCTGGCGCAGCTGCACCTCCCGGGCGGTCACGGCTCGTCCTCCTCTGCCGTCCCGGCCGCCCGCGCTCGGGCCACGGCGGCCTCGACCCGGGCGCGCTCGTCGTCGGTGGGCTCGACGGTCGGGGCGTCCCGGCGTCGGCGCACGCGGGCCAGCACCAGAGCGGCGCCGAGGACGGCCGCGGCGAGCGGCACCAGCCACAGCGGCAGCGTGCTGCCCCGCGTCGGCGGGTCGAACAGCACCCAGTCGCCGTAGCGGGCGCGGAAGAAGCCCACGATCTCGCGGTCGGTGCGCCCGGCGGCCACCTGCTCGGCGACGACCTGCCGCATGGCTGTCGCCGTGTCGGACGGCGACTCGGCGACGGAGACGCTCTTGCACACCGGGCAGCGCAGCCGCTCCGCGAGCTCCTGGACGCGGTCCGGAGCCGGTCGCGTTGCGGTGAGCAGCGTGCCGACGGTGACCGCGAGCAGCCCCAGGATCGCGAGCGCAACCGCGAGGGTGCCGGCCCGCCGTCGAGTGGGCTCAGCCACCGGCACGCACCTCCAGCGGCGGCTTCTCCCCGGGGGGGACCTCCGGAGACCGGCGCCGCGGGGTGCCGAGGGCCCAGAATCCACCTGCCGCGACAAGCGCGCCGGCAACCCACAGCCACACCATCAACGGGTAGCGGTAGAGGTTCAGCGTCACCCGGTCCGGGTCGAGGCTGCCCAGCGACACGTAGATGTCCTGGCCGAGGGTTGACCACACCGACGGGTTGCCCACGGCCTGCGGCTGGTTCGGGAACGAGTTGAGCCGCGGCTCCGCGACCCGCACGACCTCCCCTGCGGACCGCAGCACGATGTGGGCGTCCGTGACCAGTCGGTCGGGTTGCCGGTGCTGCTCGCTGACCTCGAAGGTCACCGAGTAGCCGGCGAAGTCGACGGACTGGCCGCGATCGAGGGTCACCGTGGCCCGCTCGGCGAGGCCCCCGGACACGGCGATGACCACGGCGGCGAACGCGACACCGAGGTGGGCCAGCTGCCCGCCCCAGTAGCCGCGCTGCCCGCGCAGCAATCGCCACACCGCGGCCGGTGTCCGGGCGGGCGCGGTGACCAGCAGCTGGCGCACGGTGGACGCGGCGATGCCTGCCGCGATTCCGACGACCGCGACCACGCCAGGCGACAGCACCCCGGCGGCCACGACCGCCGCGGCGGCGGCGCTGGCCGCGAGCAGCGGGATCCGCAGCCGGGACCACAGCACCGCGGCGCTCGCGCGACGGTACGGGGTCACCGGTCCGACGCCCATGGCGAGCAGCAGCGCGAAGCTCAGCGGCACCGCCATCCGGTCGAAGAACGGTCGCCCGACCGACACCTGCTGCCCGGTCACGGCCTCGACGAAGATCGGGTAGGTGGTGCCCAGCAGCACGACGAACGCGAACAGGCTCAGCAGCAGGTTGTTGATCAGGAACATGCCCTCGCGGCTGGCGATCGACTCGGGCCGGGACAGCGACGCCACCCGCTCGGCCCGCAGCACGACGAGCGTGAACCCGGCGCCGACCACCAGCACGAAGAAGGCCAGCAGCGCCGGACCCACGGCGGACTGGCTGAAGCTGTGCACCGAGATCACCACTGAGGAGCGGGTGAGGAAGGTCCCCAGGATGGTGAGGGAGAAGGTGGCCAGCGCAAGCACGAAGTTCCAGGCCTGCAGCATGCCGCGGCGCACCTGCACGACCGCGGAGTGGAGGAACGCCGTGGCGACCAGCCACGGGATCAGCGCCGCGTTCTCCACGGGGTCCCAGGCCCAGTAGCCGCCCCAGCCCAGCACCTCGTAGGACCACCAGGCGCCGAGCACGAGGCCGGCGGTGAGGAAGCTCCAGGCCACCAGGTTGGCCCGGCGGGTTCGGCGCAGCCAGTCCACGCCGCCCTCGCGCATCAGCAGCGCCGACATCGCGAACGCGAAGGGCACGGTGAACCCGACGTAGCCCAGGTACAGCATGGGCGGGTGGAAGGCGACCATCAGGTGGTCGCGCAGGATCGGGTTCGCCCCCGGCCCGTCGGCCGGCGGGTTCGCCAGGATCTCGAACGGGTTGGCGGCGAGCACGACCACACCGAAGAAGAACGCGCCGACCAGCCCGAGGACCCCCAGCGCGCCGGTGCCCAGCCGGTCGGCCGTCCCGGGCACCTGCCGCATCACCACAGCCGTGAACCCGGCGAGGATCAGCACCCAGAGCACCATGCTGCCGTCGAGAGCGGCCCATGCGCTGGTGATGGTGAACAGCAGCGGGGTGGCCCGTGAGTGGGTCTCGGCGACGTAGGACACCGCGAAGTTGTCGGTGAGCAGCGCCACCTCCAGCGCCGTCATGGCAAGCGCCGCACCACCGAGCATGCACCACACCGCGGCCTGCAGCTGCCGGCGGCGCACCGCGTCGGGCCATCGCTGGGCGCGCAGCCCCAGCACGGCGAGCACGATCGAGCCGGCGAGGCCGAGCATCGCGCCCGACCAGCCGGCGGCCGGCACCGCGGTGGTCATGTCGCCTCCCCCTCCGGGGGCCGGTAGTTCTCGTCGTGCTTGACCTTCATCGTGTCCGAGACGAACTCGTCCCCGCGCCAGGAGCCCTCCAGCACGACCCCGATCCCGGCTCCGAACAGCTGAGCCGGGGCGCCGCGGTGTTCCACCGGAATCCTCGCGCTGTCCGGTGCGGTAGCCGAGCTGACCTCGAACCGCACGCCATCGGCAGTGGGCGTCACCGTGCCGTCCACGACGAGCCCGCCGAGCTGGAACCGGCGGCCGTCGGGGTACTCGGCGCGCTGCGTGGTCGCCTCGGCCGGGTCCAGGTAGTAGACGAGGTTGCGGTTGAGGTTGCCGAACAGCAGCATGCCGACGAGCACCGCGACAGCGCCGAGGGCCGCGACCGCGAGCAGCCGGTACCGGGTGAGCCCGCGCGGTGCCGCCCGGGTCATCGCGACTCCTCCGCGCGCCGGCGCAGTGCTCTCGCCCTACGCAGCAGCACCGTGACATAGCCGGTCATCGCCGTGGCCGTGGTCGCGTAACCCACGAGCACCCACATCCACTCAGACATTTCCACCCCCGATGTCACGGCTCTCCCGTCGCGGAGCGGTCACCGCGGCGCCGGCCACCGGCCGCGGCCGGGCCTCCTCCGCGGCGTCGAGGGCGTCCTCGGTCGCCTGCAGCCGCGCCCGTGCCCGCACCAGCAGCGTGTACAGCAGCGTGAACGCCACGACGCTGATCACCAGGGCCGCGAGCATCGCCTCGTCGATGGCCGGGGCGCCGGGCCGCAGGACGCTGGGCGGCTGGTGCAGCGTGCGCCACCACAGTACCGAGAAGTGCACCAGCGGTACCTGCGCGAACGCGACCACGCCGAACACCGCCGATCGGCGAGCGCGCAGCAACGGGTCAGCGGTGGCGCGGCGCAGGGCCATGTAGCCGAGGTAGATGAAGAACAGGAGCGCGGTCGTCACCAGGCGCGCGTCCCAGGTCCACCACACGCCCCAGGTCGGCTTGCCCCAGATCGAGCCGAGCGCGATGGCCAGCCCGGTGAAGAACACCCCGACCTCGGCGCTGGCTGCCGCCAACCGGTCCAGCCCAGGACGACGCCGCCACAGCCAACCGATGCTCGCCGCGAACGTCACGGCATAGCTGAGGAACGCGGTCCACGCCGCCGGAACGTGGACATACATCAACCGGACCAACTCGCCCTGCAGGTAGTCGGGCGGCGACAGCATCGCCGCCGCCAACCCGGCCGCACCGGCCAATCCGGCGGCGACCGGAAGACGGTGCCCGAACACCGCCCGTGCCGACACCGTGACGGCATGGTCTGTCATGTCAGGTCCTCCAGGTAGCGGGCGCACCACGCGGCGAGCAGCGCGGCGACGAGGTCGACGGTGAGCATGAGCACCAGCCACGGCCAGGGCGAACGCCCGTGATGGCCGGCCTGCACGACGCTCGTGGCGCCGATCAGGAGCGGCACCGCGACCGGCGCCACGAGCAGCGGTCCGAGCGTGGTGCGACCGGCGAGCCCCACCGCGAGCGCGTCCGCCAGTGCGCCGAGCACGGCCAGCCCGGCGGCCACGAGCACGAACACCGGTGCCAACCACGGCCAGCCGATCAGGTTCGGGTCGTAGAGCAGCACCGCGACCGGGGCCAGCACGAGCTGGAACCCCAGCAGGAGTACACCGTTGGCCAGCGCCCGCCCGGCGAGGCGCACCCGCGGGCCGACCCCGGACAGGCGCAGCACGGTCCGCTGCGCCGGGGGTTCGACGGCACTGGCGCGCATGGTCACCATCACCCCGAACAGCAGCACGACCAGCCAGTACAGCGCCGGGCCGAGCGCGCGCAGCAGCGGCGTGTCCACCCCGACGGCCAGCGGAGCGAGCAGCAACGCGACCGCCCCGAACGGAGCGGTCACCAGCAACGCCTCGCCTGCCCGCAGCTCCGTCCGCAGGTCCTTCCGGGCCAGGGTGAGGGCCTGCGTGAGCGGAGACACCAGGACAGGAGGCACTGCCGCCGCAGTCATGACGCACCCCTCGGGGCCGCCACGGGCTCCGCGTGCCCGTCGACGATCCGCACCAGGCGGTCGACGACGCCGGTCAATCGGTCCGGTTCGTGGGAGACGAGCACGCAGGCACCGCCACGGCCGCGGACGCCTGCCACGACGTCGTTCACCAGCCCGACGGCGTCGCGGTCAAGGCCAGCGTGGATCTCGTCGAGCAGCAGCAGGGACGGCCGCGTCAGCAGCACGCGCGCCAGCTCCGCACGCCGCTGCATGCCCTGCGAGCAGCGCTCGGCCCGCCGCGCCGCGGCGCCCCCGAGCCCGACGGCCTCCAGCGCCCGGTCGGCTGCAGGCTCGTCCCACCCGGTGATCCGGGCGACGAACCGCAGGTTCTCCGTCAATGAGAGCTGCGGGTACAGCGCAGGCAGGTGACCGACCAGTGCGATCGCGGGCCGAACCGCGGCGCACTCGGGACTGCCGAGCTCGCGGCCCAACACCTCCCCGCGGCCCGCAGCCGGTCTGATCAGCGTGGCCAGCAGGTGCAACAGCGTCGTCTTGCCCGAGCCGTTCGCGCCGAGTACCCCGAGCACCTCGCCTGCATCCAGGTGCAGGTCGAGGTCGCGCAGCACCGGCGTCCGGTTGAGTGTGACCGCGACGCCGTTCAGGCGCGCACGGCGCTGCCCGGTGTTGCGGGCCGGCCCGGAGCGCCGGTGGGCCCGATCGGTGGGCAGCTCGCTGTGCGGCATGGCGATCCCGCTCCGACCTCGGTTCCTGGTGACTACTGTGGACGCGCGAACCGCGCGTAGCCATACTGCGTTCCTCAGTACTATGCATTGTAGAAGGTGTGGGCGTGCAGGCGGGGTACCTCCGACGTCGGCCGAGGGAAGGACGGGTTCGTGGAGTTGCTCGCCCTGATGTCCCTCGCCGTCGTCGCCGGGGCGGTGTCGTTCAGCTCGCCCTGCGTCCTGCCGCTGCTGCCCGGCTACGTGTCCTACGTATCCGGATTGAGGGGCGACGCAGTTCCTGTGCGCCGGGGCGGGGAAGGCGGCGGGTTGGCCGCGCGGCGTCGGGTCGCGCTGGGGTCCGGGCTGTTCGTCGCCGGGTTCGCGGTCGTCTTCATCGCGTTGGGAGCCACCGCCTCGGCCGTCGGCCTCGTGCTGCGCCAGCACATCGACGTCCTCAACGTCATCGGCGGCGCCGTCGTGGTGCTGCTCGGCCTGGCCATGGCCGGCCTCGTCCGGATCCCGGTGTTGCAGCGGCAGGCCCGTCTGGACCTGTCCCGCATCGGGACAGGTCCGGGCAGCGCCTTCCCCCTCGGCGCCGCGTTCGCGTTCGGCTGGACGCCCTGTGTGGGTCCGGTGCTGGCGTCGATCCTCACGACCGCGGCGAGCTCGGCGAACGTCGGACGGGGGGCACTGCTGCTGTCGGCCTACGCACTCGGCCTCGGCGCACCGTTCCTGGTCCTGGCCCGTGCCGTTGCCCGGGGGCGGGACCGCTTCGACTGGCTGCGGCGCAACGCCCGCCGGGTCGAGACGGCCGGGGGAGCGGCCCTGGTGCTCACCGGGATGCTGCTGATGACGGGGGGATGGACCGTGCTGATGAGCCGGGTGCTCGCCTTGTACGCGAGGCTGGGGTGGCCGCCGATATGACGGTCTGCACGAGCAGAAGGGCGTCATGTCCGATCCGCCGCCCTCGCCTCGCCCAGGTCTCCCGTCCCCACGAAGCCTGCATGCGGTCCTGGTCGTCGCGCTGTTCGATCCCGATCGGATCATCCCTTCGGGCAACTCGAGGCGTTCCGTCCGCAGGTCCTCGCCGTGGCGGCGGCCGGGGCCCGAGATCTACGTACTAGGTAGGTACACCCTCGACGGTCTCACTGTAGAACTCTGCGATCCGCCTGCTCGTCACGCCTGAACCCACGAGGGGGCGATGACGGCGAGGCGAGCTGGGTCCCCCGCGCAAGTGGGCAGTAAGGCAGTACTACCCTTCTACGTAGTTTATCGCGGGTCTGGCCGACGCCGCCGCGATTCGCCCCCGAGGGTGTCAGGGACGGTGTGATGGTCAGCGGGAAGAAGAGCAAGCAGGCTCGGCAGCCTCGGTCCGCGCTCGCGACCGGACGGGAGGTGCCGTGGGGGACGATCGCGGCCGTCCTGGTGGTGGTGCTGTTCGCGGGGGGCGTGTTCGGGTACGCGTTCCTCCAGTCGCAGGAGAACAACGCCCGGGACGCCGCGCTCGCCGCCTTCGTCCCGTCCGCCTCGAACCAGGACCCGTCGAGCCGGATCCCTGGCATCACCGAGCAGACCTACCAGGGGGCGCAGCACGTCGCCCCGACCGAGCAGGTCGCCTACACCGGGTCCCCGCCCACCGGCGGCACGCACGACCAGTACTGGGCGGCTTGCTCCGGCGTGGTCTACGAACAGCCGGTCCGCAGCGAGAACCTCGTGCACTCGATGGAACACGGCGCCGTCTGGATCGCCTACAACCCCGACCAGGTCGACGGTGATGCACTCGCTCAACTCGCCGCCCGTGTGCAGGATCGGCCGTACTCGGTGCTGTCTCCGTACCCGGGGCTCGACCAGCCCATCGCGCTGCAGTCCTGGGGCCACCAACTCAAGCTCGCCGACGCCGGCGACCCCCGCATCGACCAGTTCCTGACCGCGTTGCGCGCCAACCAGTACACACACCCCGAGGTGGGGGCGAGTTGCCAGGCGCTGGGGCCCGGCCAGTTCGACCAGGACGACCCGCCGCCGTACCGACCTGCACCTCCGCCCTCCTCGGTCGGGCAGCCCGGTGTCCGTGGAGAGACCGAGGCGTCGCCGGCTGCTCCCGGCATGGACGGCTCGTCCCCCGGAGGAGGGTCATGACCGATCGGCCGACCAGCAGCTATGCCGCGCTGACCGGCGGCGCCGACGGTTCCCACCCGGATGAGCGTCCGGTTGGCGCGGCGACGCCCGACGAAAGTGCGACCGGCGCGACCGGGCAGCCACGGTGGCCGCGGGTCGTGATCGTGACCGGCACGCTGCTGGCGCTGCTGCTGTTGGCCGCCGCCGGCGGCGTGGTGCTCGGGCGCTCCGGCTCCGACGGCCTAGCGGTGCCGCCTGCCGACTCGGTCGACGTCGGGTTCCTCCAGGACATGAGCGTGCACCACGAGAACGCCGTGCAGATGGCGGCCTGGGCGCGCGACAACAGCGCCGACCCCGCCGTTCGTCAGCTCGCTTACGACATCGAGTCCGGGCAGACCGCCCAGGTCGGGCAGATGCGGGGTTGGCTGGTCCTGTGGGGAGCGCCCGCACAGTCCCTGAGTGGCTACATGCGCTGGATGACCGACGCGGAGATGGGCATGGGGCATACGGCGGACGGTGTGGCCAGAATGCCCGGTATGGCTTCGTCGGACGACCTCGCCCGGCTCCGGGGCAGCGTCGGGCCCGCCGCCGACGTGATGTTCCTGCAGCTGATGCTGCGCCACCACGAAGGAGGCGTTCCGATGCTGGGCTACGCCATGGAGCGAGCCGCTCGGGCCGAGGTGCGCAACCTCGCCCGCCAGATGCTGACCGCTCAGACGGCCGAGAGCCAGGTGATGCGTCAGATGCTCACCGAACGCGGGGCAGCGCCGCTCTCGTGATGCCGTCACCGCTGTCGGCCACTGAGCCATCCGCCCGGGAACCGCACTGGCGCAACGACGGCGTCCTTGACCTTCGAACTCATGCCCAAGCTCCATCGCGCCGGCTGTAGTCAGCCTGAGCGCCCGCTTCTCGAGGCAGTCGGTGACCACATGACTCCACCGACACGCCGGTCCGGTCCTGGATCCGGCGCAGCGCGGAGGGCATTCGGCGTCGCGCTCGCGATCGTCGTCGTCGTCGCTGCGATCCTCCTGCTGCAGAGCGGGTTCCGCACGCCCGTCCCCGAGTTCCCCGAAGTATCCGGTGATCGACTGCAGTCGGACCGTCACATGTGTGAAGTGCAGAACGGCGTCGGCAGGTGCACGTCGTGAGCACGGGTGTGGGGCTGCTGGTGTTCCTCGGCGGCCCGGTCCTGATCACGGGGCTGATCACCGCGGTGGTCTTCGCCGTTTCGAAGCCTCGCGAGCAGGGTGCGCCTGCGGGGCCGCCCGTGGGGATCACCGCGGAGCTCCTTCCATGTCGGCTTTCCGCCGATGCCGAAGGTCGTGCAGTGCACGAGCCTGATCCCGACGTTGCCGATCGGCGGCGGTGTTGGCGTCTCGCCTGTGCGGAGTGCGGCAGCCGGTATCGCGAAGGCGCTGCTGACGAGGTGCATTTCTCGGAACCGGCGCCGGTCATCGCTGTCGCTCGGAGTCGTGGTTGGGCGCTCGCCGGCCACCGGATGCGGTGCCGCAGGTGCCGCTGACCCGAGCGGCGTGTCTCGGCTTGCGCAGGCGTCGTGCGAGCCGATCAGGCGCGTTCCCGATACCGGTCCGACCGGTTCGTGCTGTCATTCTGAGGCTGATGCGCCCGAACGAAGTCGAATCGTTGGGACTGAGGTTCCAGATCGGAAGAGGGGGGCTCCCGCTGGAACCTCAGTCATAGGTCACGATAGCGAAACTCCCTGAATTCTCGCTGAGAGTGATAACGCCCGATGTTGGCGAGTGGCGAAGTTGCCCGTCAGCTCGATTCACGTTGTGGCCCTCGGACGTCGGGCCCCTTCTCGGCGGGCTGGGTGTCGGGGAGCCACCATGGTCGTATCGTCGTTGCGTTGCCGTAGGCGCGATCCAGTTGGCGATCGGTCCGGCGGGCCAGGCGCTCGTCCGAGCGGTTCCACTGCTTGGCGAATGCGCCGATCAGGGCGGCGGCGGAGACGTCACCGAAGCCCCAGAGGATCGCGCCGCCCATCTGCTGGTCGTCGACCGGGTCGGGGCCCCAGGTCCGGCCGAGCTCGAGGTAGAAGTCCGGGGCGAACAGGTTGTCCATCATCATGATGGGAATGCCGAGCACGATGTGGACGGGGGCCATGCCGACGACGAGCAGGAACCGGAACACGAACGGCAATCGGTGTGGCAACGGGTCGATTCCCAGCAGCGACCAGTAGAAGAGGAAGCCGATGAGGACGAAGTGCACGTGGGTCAGGTCGTGGACCCACACGTTGCGCAGTGATGCCTCGTAGACCGGGGTGTAGTAGTAGACGAACTGGGTGATGGCGAACAGGGCGAACGCCACGGCCGGGTGAGCGATGAACCGCACCGGCCGGCTGTGCACCACGACGAGCAGCCGCTTGCGCCACGGCACGGGCAGGGTGCGCAGGGCGAGGCTCAGCGGGGCGCCGAGCACGAGCCCGACGGGCGCGATCATCTGCAGCAGCATGTGCTGCACGGCCGGCACCGTGAACAGCACGCGGTCGTACACGCCCAGCGAGGACGAGACGCCGACGAACACGACACCCAGCCCGGCGAAGAAGTACAGCACGCGCTGCGTCTTCCAGGGGTCACCGCGGCGGCGCAGTACCCGCACACCCCACAGGTAGGCGATCGCCACGGCGGCCAGCGGGACCAGCATCGCCGGGTCGAACGTCCAGCTGCTCAGGAGGCGCCACGGGGTGAGGGGCGGTGGGTCCGTCGGCGGCAGCCAACCGGGCGCCAGCTCAGGCAGACGCATGCCGGTCCTCGGGGCCGCCGGCGGCGAGGGCCGCCGGGGCCGGGGGCGGGGCTGTGTCCGGCGTGGTGGCGGGGGAGAAGCGGCGCAACCGCAGGCTGTTGGACACCACGAACAACGACGAGACCGCCATCGCCGCGCCGGCGATCAGCGGGTTGAGCAGCCCGAGCGCGGCGAGCGGGATGGCGGCCACGTTGTAGCCGAAGGCCCAGAACAGGTTGCCGCGGATGGTGCGCAGCGTGGCCCGCGCGAGGGTGAGCGCGTCGGGGACGACGGTCAGGTCGTCGCGGACCAGGATGAGGTCCGCGGCGTCGATCGCGACGTCGGTGCCTGTCCCCACCGCCATCCCGAGGTCCGCGGTCGCGAGCGCGGGGGCGTCGTTGATGCCGTCGCCGACCATGGCGACGACGCGGCCCTGCGCCTGCAGCCTGCGGATCGCCTCGGCCTTGTCCCCGGGCAGCACCTCGGCGATGCACTCCCCGACGCCGATCTCAACCGCCACCGCCTCCGCGGTGGTCGTGTTGTCGCCGGTGAGCAGGACGGTGCGCAGCCCGAGCCCGTGCAGCAGCGCGACGGCCTCCCGCGCGGACGGCTTGACCAGGTCTGCGAGCGCCAGCAAGCCGATCACCTGGCGGTCCTGGGCGACCACCACCGTGGTGCGGCCCTGCTCCTCCCAGTCACGGCGACGGCGCTCGAGGTCGGTGGGCAGCTCGATCCCACGGTCGACGAGCAGCTTCGCCCGGCCGGCGATCACCTCGGCACCGTCGACGACGCCGGTGGCGCCCAGACCCGCCTCGTTCCGGAACGCGGTCACCCGTGGCAGCGCGCCCAGCTCGTTGCGGGCCGCCGTGCTGATCGCCGCGGCGACGGGGTGCTCGGACGCCTCCTCGAGCGCGCCGGCCGTGCGCAGCAGCTCGCGGCGTTCCACCCCGTTCGCGCAGGCGAGTTCCACCAGTGACATCCGCCCGAACGTGACCGTGCCGGTCTTGTCCAGCACGACGGTGTCGATCGTGCGCGTCGACTCCAGCGCCTGGTAGCCCTTGATGAAGATCCCCAGGCGCGCTCCGCGGCCGGAGGCGACCATGAGGGCGGTCGGAGTGGCCAGCCCCAGCGCGCAGGGGCAGGCGATCACCAGCACCGCCAGTGCGGCGCCGAACGCCGGCTCGACGGCACCTCCCAGCAGCAGCCAGGCGACGAAGGTGAGCAGCGAGAGCGCGATGACCGCCGGGACGAAGTAGCCGCAGATGCGATCGGCCAGGCGCTGGACCGCGGCCTCGCCGGTCTGTGCGTCCGCGACGAGGCGCACCATCGCCGCCAGCTGGGTGTCCCGCCCGACGCTCGTCGCCTCGACCACGATCGAACCGTTGAGCAGCACGGTGCCACCGATGACGACATCGTCCGGGCCCACCTCCGCCGGCACCGACTCGCCGGTCATGGCGCTCGTGTCGACCGTCGCCGCACCGTCGGCGACGCGGCCGTCGGTGGCGATCGTCTCGCCGGGACGGACGAGGAACCGCTGGCCGACCCGCAACTCCTCGGCCGGTATCGACTGCACCGTGCCGTCGTCCAGGACGACCGTCACGTCCTTCGCGCGCAACGCCGCCAGCTCCCGCAGGGCCGCGCCCGCCGCCCGCGCCGCCTTGGCCTCGAAGTAGCGACCGGCGAGCACGAACGTGGCCAATCCCGCCGCGACCTCGAGGTAGAGCGCCCCCTCGGAGCGCAGGAGCAGCGCAAGACCCGACGCCTCGGTCGCGCGCTCGGACTGCACGAACATCGCGTAGACCGACCAACCGGTCGCGGCCAGGATGCCGAGCGACACGAGGGTGTCCATCGAGGCGGCCCGGTGCCGGGCGCGTGCGGCCGCCGCGCGGTGGAACGGCCATGCCGCCCACCCGATCACGGGTGCCGCGAGGGCCAGGAGCACCCACTGCCACCCCGGGAACCGCCATTCGGGCAGCACCGTGAAGGTGATCGACAGGTCGGCCAGCGGGACGAACAGCACGACCGCGACGACGAGACGCCACCACAGCGCGCGAGCTCGGTCCGTGCCGTCCTCGGCCTGCGCTCCCACCCGCTCCGGCCGAGCGAGTTCGGCCCCGTAGCCGGCGTGCACAACCGCATCGATCAGCGCCTGGTCATCGACCTGCAGTTCCGCGACGACCCGTGCCTGACCCGTCGCGTAGTTCACGCTGGCCTGCACCCCGTCGAGCTTGTTCAGCTTCCGCTCGACCCGCGCGGAGCATGCGGCACAGGTCATCCCGGCCACCGCGAGCTCGACCTCGCGGGCGGTCGACGCCCGCCCCATGGTCGACGTCATGCGCGACCACCTCTCTGCCGCCAGCGGGGGACACGCAGACTACGACCACTTGCGCACCATCTACGTAGGGTAGAAGTTACCGGAGGCGCCGAGAGGACCGAGCCGCCGGGGTTCGTTCGGCATCCAGCGGGAGCAGGTTCCGCATGCGCAGGCGGTGCACCGCCAGTGCGCACATCGCGCCGATGCCGATCAGCACGAGCCACGGCAGCGGAGCGAGGCCGCGGGCGCCGGCGACGTCGAGGGCCCAGCCGGTGCCGAGGTTCCCGAGGAGGATCCCGACCCCGCAGACGGTGTTGTAGAGGCCGTAGTGCGTGGCGACCAGGCGGTCGTCGGCAAGGGCGACGATGGTGCTCATCTCGAACGGGAACACGATCGCGGTCCCGAGGGCCAGGATGGCAGCGGTCAGGAGAAGCGCGCCGATCCCGACGACGGCGCTCCCCGTGCTTCCCGGCTCGAGGGGAACCACCTCGACGGCCAGGAGGGGGACGAATGCCCCGCCGAGGGTCAGCAGCCCCACGCTCATGGACCGGCTGGCTCCCCACCGGTGCCGGCACCAGGCTGTCACTCGAAGCTGTCCGGCGATGGTGACCAGTCCCGAGACCGCGAACACGGCCGCAACGGCGCCCGTGGCCACGAGATCGGATGTGGCGACCGCGTGTGCCTGCAGCGGCAGGGCCAGGTACACCTGGAACGAGAGCACGTAGGACCCGATCATCGCCAGCGCGAACAGCACGAAGGGCCGGTTGGTCGCCACCACCCGCCACTGCGTCAGCAACGAACCACGGTCCGCCTCGTGCGGTGCGGACCGCTGGGGGAGCGCCCTGATCTGCATCACGGTCAGCACGGCGAACACGCCTGCTGCGACCGCGCACGTCAGGGAGAAGTTCACGCCGGTCAACACCAGCCCGATCAACGGCCCGAGCAGGATGCCGGCCTGGTAGAACACGTTGAACAGGGCGAACGCCTCGACCCGGCGTTCGCCGGAGTCCTGCGCGAGGTAGGCGCGTACAGCCGGGTTGAACAAGGCTCCGGCGAATCCGGTCGCCGCGGACGCGACCACGAGCGCCGGCACCGAGTCCACGAACCCCAGCAGCGCGAAGCCCACCGTGCGCAGGGTGCAGCCGGCGACGATGAGCGGCTTGAAGCCGTAGCGGTCGGCGAGGCTGCCGCCGAGGAGGAACATCCCCTGCTGGGCGAAGTTCCGGACGCCCAGGACGAGGCCGACCATCCAGGTGGCGAGTCCCAGACCGACCGACAGGTGCGCAGCGAGGTACGGGATCAGCATGTAGAACCCGATGTTGATGGTGAGCTGGTTGAGCAGCAACAGCTGGACGGACCGGGGGAAGGAGCGGTACTGCGCCAGGGTGTGCCTCACGACCGCGCACCGGTGTGCGCCCGTGCGGCGGTCGGTTCGACCACGGTCGTGCAGCGGGTCCACCGGTGCACGTCGCGTTCGTCCGGGTGGTCGATCCTGTCCGGGTCGGTGGCGGGCGGGTGGCCGAGCAGGTCGTGCGTGTGGCAGAACTCGTCGTTGTAGACCGTGTCGAAGTAGCGCTGCGGGCCGTCGGGGAAGACGGCTGCGACGCGGGTGCCCGGTGGGCGGGTACGAGCCACCCAGCCGGCGACGAGCGCGACTGCGCCCACGCTCCATCCGCCGCTGGTGTAGCTGGACGCGGCGAGTGCGCGGCACGCCCACACGGCCTCGGCCGGGGCGACCCAGTGCACTTCGCTGAACGAGTCATAGGCGACGTTGCGGGGATAGATGCTCGAACCGAGGCCCCGCATCAACCGGGACCGCGCCGGCTGGCCGAAGATCGTCGATCCGACGGTGTCGACCCCCACCAGCTGCGCGTCGGGCTGGTGGCGTCGCAGCTCCGAGAAGACGCCGGCCGAATGTCCGCCGGTCCCGACCGAGCAGACGAGCACGTCCACCCGGTCCAGCTGGGCGAGCAGCTCCCTGGCCAACGGTGCGTACGCCTCGACGTTGTCGGGGTTGTGGTACTGGTCGGGGCAATAGGAGTTCTGCTCGGCAGCCTGCAGCTCCTGGACGCGGCGGCGTCGCGCTTCCTGCCAGCCCCCCACCGTGCTCGGCCGGTCCACGATCTCGATGCGGGCACCGTGCGCCCGCAGCAGCCGAGACATCATCGGTTCCATACCTGGATCGGTCACCAGCGTGACCGGGTGTCCGCAGGCGATGCCCGCGAGGACGAGCCCGAGACCGAGGGTCCCGCTCGTCGACTCGATGATCCGGCCACCGGGGCGCAGGTCGCCACGGTCGCGAGCCCGGCGGATCATGTGCAGCGCGGCCCGGTCCTTCATCCCACCGGGGTTCGCGCCTTCGAGCTTCGCCCAGAAGCCACGGCCGGCCGGGCTGAAGGGCTCGTCGACGAAGACGACCGGCGTATCGCCGACCGCCTGGGTCAGGCGGCCGGGGAACTCGGCCGAGGACAGGGGGGATTGGAGCACAGAGGGCATGGAAGTTCTTCCTCCGGGAGCGCCGCGAACGGCGAACGGAACCGGCAGACACCGGAGCGCCCGGGCGCGCTGGATGCGCCCCGCCGCCGGGTCGGCTCAGTTCCGGGCCACGCCCAGCAGGACGATTAGCTCCCACCCGTGCGGGGCGACAGCGGCCGCGGCAGGTGCACAGCGGATGGATCCAGATCTCGGGCGGGCCGTCGCGCTGCCGCTCTCAGCCGTGTCGGTGTCGACGTCGCCGGGCAGGGTGCGCTGTGCGGATACGGCGTCGGCCGTGCGCGGGGTGACGCACGTGGCGGAGTGACCGGACTGCGTGGACACGGGCGTGGCGCCGGCTGCCGACATCGGCGCGATGGTCGACCCGCTGTGCCCCTGGCACAGCCCGAGAAGGGCCAGCACGACGACCGTGACGAGGAGCAGACCGGCCGTCCGGCCGGGCCACCGCCGGTCGTCGACGATCGGGTCACCGCTGCTCACGAGAACCAGAACGTAGCGATGCGCGGGCGGTGACGATCAACGGCTGGTGATCACCCGAGCGGATGTCACCTACCTGGACGGTGGCGCCGCTCGTCGCGTCGATCGGACATTCCGCCTCAAATCCGGCACCCCCGCCGGGGTGCAGCGGCGCAAGTACCGATAGCTTGCATCTCGGCAAGACGACGGGACAGTAACGAGATGGACACGGCACGACGACGCCGCCGGTTCCCCGACCGGAGTCCACGGCCCGTCGACTGAGAAAGCTGGAAGGCAGATCGTGGCGCGGCACCGCTCCCCAGGCCGCCGCTCCGATGTCGGTCGCTCCACACCGGTGCCCTCGGCGTCGGCCGCGACCGGCCGTAGGCGGCGTCCGGTACGTTCCTGGTCAAGTCGTGCCCTCGTGGGCTTCACCGCTGCCGGTGGCGCGCTCAGCCTCGCCGCCCACGGCGGCTCGGTGGGCGCGGATCAGACGGCTGACAGGATCGCAGCAGAGGCGTCGGTCGACGGCGTTCGGGCGGCATCGGTCGTCGCCGCGTTCGTGCCTGTGCAGCCGGAGCGGGCGCCGCTCGACGCGTCCGTCGACGCTCCCGTCACCGGGCTTCTGAAGTCGGTCGGTCTGGCAGAGGAACGCGCAGCGGAGGCCGAGGCCCAGCGATCCGCGTACGAACGATGCGTCAGCCGCGGCTCGACGTTCGGCGGTGTCCAGGGAGTGGTCGCCGCGGCCGGCAACGAGCTGCGCTGCCGCTTCGACGTCGATGAGGTCTCCGGGGTCGCAGGGCGGGCGAACGCCTCCGATCACCCCGACGGTCTGGCGCTGGACCTCATGGTCGACAGGGTCACCGGCGAGGACCTGGCCGAGTACGCCCTGGCGAACCGCGACCGGCTCGGGATCGAGTACGTGATCTACCGCCAGCGCATCGACAGCGGCGACGGCTGGGAGCGCATGGAGGACCGGGGCGGAGCCACCGCGAACCACATGGACCACGTGCACATCTCGTTCGAGGACCGTTGATCGCCCAAGTGTCTGAACGGCCGCTCCATGCGTCGCGGTCAAGCTGAGGGCTGGAGCCGGGCGGCGATCTCCGGCACGACGGCCTGCAGCAGCCGGATGCCGAGCCGCCGCGATCCTTCGTCGCGGTGAACGAGCTGGACCTGGATGTCGACCCGCGGTTCGGTCAGGTCCAGCAGGTGGAGCTCGTCGCGTCCCAGGGCTGCTGATGCCGCGAACAGTGGGACGACGGCGACGTAGCCGGACGTGATCGCAAGCTCTACGGCGACGTCCGGGGTGCCCACGAGCCGTACCGGGTGGGCGAGCGCGCGCTGCGCACTCGCGAACGTCTCGTAGACCTGCCGGGCCGCCTCGCTCCAGTTGTGGACGACGACGGGATGGTTCTCCAGGTCGTGGGGCCGCGCTTGCCGCAATCCGCCGGCCGGGTGCCCGGGTGTCACGACGGCGACGATCGGCGATGTCGCGACGACCGATGCGGACAGTCCCGGTGGGAGGACGCGCTGGAGGACGAAGCCGGCGTGGACGCTGCCGTCGAGGAGCGCGGCGACCGCCTCGTCGCTGTGGGCGACGCGGCAGGCGACGTCCACCGGGTGGCCCGACATGGCCTTGAGCACCGTTGGGAAGACCGCGCTGCCGAGACTCGCCGGAGCGGCCACGACCAGCCGGTCGAGGCGCTCGGCCCGGACCGCCGCGGTCGTTTCGGAGAGCAGATCCAGGCACCGGCGGGCGTAGTCCGCGAGCCGCTCACCGGCAGCGGTCAAGGTCGCGCCCCGATGGCTCCGGTCGAACAGCTGCACGCCGAGCCGACGTTCCAGGTGGGCCATGCGGGCGCTGACCGAGGGCTGTGCCATCTGCATCTCGACGGCCGCCCGGCCGAAGCTACCGGCCCGGACCACAGCCAGGAACATGGCCAGATCCACGGCCTCGAGGTCCGGGCGGGTCATAGACAGAGGCTAGGGCCCCTGCCAGCGAGCTGCCCCCTACTGCAGGCGTTTTGCATCAGCCACCCTAGGCCGATCGCGGTCACCCGAAAGAGTGGAGCACGGATGGTCACGTCGTCTGGCATCGCCGAGGCGCCGGTCTGGGATCTCGAGCGAGCGATCGGCAGGCGCTGCAAGCGGTGGTCGACCTACCCGCGGGACGTCCTGGATCTCGGGGTGGCGGAGATGGACGTGTCGGCCTGCCCGCCGGTCCTCGAAGCGGTACGCGACGCCGTGGCCGCCGAGGCGTTCGGCTACCCCGTGCCCGATGCCGTCAGCCCTGTTCCCCGAGCCACCACCGGATGGCTCCGGGGCCAGGGCCTCGAGGTCGACGAGTCGGCCATCCGCATCGTCCCCGACGTAATGCGCGGAATCGGGGTGGCGATCCGCTACCTCACCCGGCCGGGGTCACCGGTGCTGGTTCCCACCCCCACCTACTCCCGTTTCCTCGAGGTCGTTCCCGCAGCCGGACGCGAGTGCCGGGAGATCCCGCTCCTCATCGGGCCGAACGGCTGTCAGTTGGACCTCGACGCGATCGAGGACGGCCTGAGGAACGGCGCCGGCAGCGTCCTGCTGTGCAACCCGGTCAATCCGCTCGGTGCGGTCCTCGAGCGCGGACAGCTGTCCGCGCTCGCCGGCCTGGCCGATCGCTTCGGCGCTCGGGTGATCGCCGATGAGGTGCACGCACCGATCCGCTACGGCGTGCCGTTCGTGCCCTACGCCGCGGTCAGCGAGCAGAGCCGGGCGCACGCGGTGACCGTCACGAGCGCGACCAAGGCCTGGAACGTGCCGGGTCTGCGCACTGCGATGGTCGCACTCACCGCGGCCGGGGACGTGGAGGCGTGGGGTGGCGTTCGCCATGTCGAGACCAGCGGCGCGACCCCGCTCGGGATGGTCGCCACCGTGGCCGCGCTGGAGCACGGTGGACCCTGGCTCGTGGACGTGGTCTCCACGCTCCGGTCGCGCCGGCAGATGGTGTACGACCGCCTGTCGGACGCCGGCCTGGACGGCATCTCCCAGCCGCCCGATGCCACCTACTTCGCATGGCTCGATCTGCGGGCGTGGGACTCCCGCACCCCGGCAGCCCGGCTGCTGGAGACGGTCGGGGTGGCGCTGGGGGAGGGCGCGCAGTACGGGGCGGCCGGGGCAGGGTTCGTCAGGCTCAACTTCGCAACGGGCACCGCGCAGCTCGCGCGGGCGCTCGACCTGGTGGTCGAGGCGGTTCGTCGAGAGAACGCAGCATGAGGAGATGGTGGCGATGAGGATGCGCAACGTCATGGGCCGAGTCGGTGCGGTGGGTGCGGCTCTCGTCGCTCTCGCCGCGTGCAGTACGGGAGGGGGCGCCCGATCGGCCGACGGGGACCTACTGGAACAGGTGCGGGAGTCGGGAACGTTGCGGGTGGCCCTCACGCAGGCGAACCCGCCGTGGAACTTCCTCGACGAGTCGAACTCGCCGGCCGGCTACGACGTCGACGTGGCCAGGGAGCTGGCGAGCCGGCTCGGTATCGAGAACGTCGAGTTCATCCCGTCGACGTACCAGAACTTCATTGAAGGCGTGCGCGCGAACCGGTTCGACATCGTGATCTCCGGCCAGGCGATCACCGAGGAGCGCAAGCAGCAGGTCGACTTCTCCATCCCCTACCAGGTCAACGGGATCGCGATCTTCGTTCAGGCCGACGACGACACGATCCAGGGCATCGCCGACCTGAGCGGCAGGTCGGTGGCGACCTCGGCCGGCACCACCCAGGAGGCCTTCGCACGGGAGAGCATCCCGGGCGCTGAGGTCAAGACCAACCAGAACGCCACGCTCGGTCTGACCGACCTCTCGCGTGGCGGCGCCGATGCCGCGCTGGTGTCCCGCTTCCAGGGCACCTACCTCGCCGAGCAGAACGAGCTGCAGGTGAAACCGGTCGGTCCGCTGCTGGAATCGGAGATCAACGCGATGACCTTCCGCAAGGACGCGGGTTCCCTCGGTCCGGAGGTGAACCGCGTGATCAACGAGATGATCGAGGACGGCACGATCACCCGCTTCTCGCAGCGCTGGCTCGCCGGGCAGGACGTGGCCGTCGAACTCAGGAAGCTGCCTGCCTGACCCCCACGCCTCGCTCCAGGAGGGAAGCTCATGGATCTGCTCGCTCGCTCGGGCCCGTTGCTGCTGCAGGGAGTCGTCATCACACTCCTGCTGGGTGTGGTGTCGTTCGTCCTGGGATCGGCGCTGGGAGGGCTCCTCGCGTTGGCGCGGATCTCCCGGTTCCGTGCCCTGCGGGGGATCGCGATCGCCTACGTCTCGGTGTTCCGCGGCACCCCGCTGCTCATCCAGATCATGATCATTTACTTCGGTCTTCCGCAGGTCGGGATCCAGCTCAAACCGATTCCTTCGGCGATCCTGGCGCTCACGCTGTTCGCCGCCGCGTACCTCAGCGAGAACTTCCGGGGCGGCATCATCGGGGTGGACAAGGGACAGTGGGAGGCCGCTTATTCGATGGGTATGCCCTACTGGCGGGTGATGCGTCGGATCGTGTTCCCGCAGGCTCTGCGCATCGCCACGCCTGCGGTAGGTAGCCGTTTCATCGCGCTCATGAAGGACACGTCGCTGGCCTCGGTCGTGACCGTCGTGGAGCTCACCCGGGTGGCCGAGAGCGTCGGCACCTCCACGTTCCGGTACATGGAGGCGTTCTTCCTGGTGGGCGCGATCTACTGGTTGATCAACACGCTGTTGTCCATCGGCCAGGGCGGCCTCGAACGTCGACTCGGAAGGGCCTACTGATGACCGGTGACGCACCCGTCGTGGCACGCGGCCTGCACAAGTCCTTCGGTTCGCTCGACGTCCTCAAGGGGGTCGATCTCGCGGTCGGACGCGGCGAGGTGGTCGTGGTGATGGGGCCGTCGGGGTCCGGCAAGACGACCCTGATCCGCTGTCTCAACCTGCTGGAGGAGCCCGACGCGGGCGAGCTGCGGATCTGCGGTTGCACTATCACCTGTGATCCGGCCGCGCGTGGCCGCAAGCGGTCCCGGGCCATCCAGCAGATGCGATGCCGGACGGCGATGGTGTTCCAGCAGTTCAACCTGTTCCCGCACATGACAGCTTTGGGCAACGTCATCGAGGGGGGCCCGGTATGTCCGCAACCTCCCCAAGGCCGAGGCCGTCGCGCTCGGAGATCGGCTGCTGGCGCGCGTCGGGCTCGCCGAGAAGCGTGACGAGTACCCGTCGCGGCTGTCCGGAGGGCAGAAGCAGCGCGTGGCCATCGCCCGCGCGCTGGCGATGGAGCCCGAGGTGATCCTGTTCGACGAGCCGACCTCGGCCCTCGACCCCGAACTGCACGGGGAGGTCCTCGAAGTGATGAAGGACCTCGCCCGCGACGGGATGACGATGGTGGTCGTCACGCACGAGACCCATTTCGCGCGCCAGGTCGCCGATCGGATCGTCTTCATGGACGGCGGCGTGATCGCGGAGGAGGCGACACCGGCGGAGTTCTTCGTCCGGCCGGTCCACCCTCGGGCCAGGTCCTTCCTCCGCCTGGTCGATCAACGGGTCGTGTCCGAGGACACGGGCCGGGTCGACGCGGTGGAGCCGACCCCACCTGGCGCCGCCTGATCGGCGCGGCCTGGGGCAGGGTAGCCAGGAGTGGCTGTCCGCGAGGAGGGCGTAGCCGACGAACGCGACGATGTTGATGAGGGCGTGCGCGCCGATCAGGATCCAGAGCCGGTTGGTCCGCTGCCAGACCCGGCCGAACACGAGTCCCATGACCAGGTTCCCGACGAAGCCGCCGAGGCCTTGGTAGAGGTGGTAGCCGGCGCGCAGCAGGGCCGAGGCCAGTACGGAGCGGTTCTCCGACCAGCCCAGCTGTCGCAGCCGGGTGAGCAGGTAGCCGACCTCGACGACCTCCTCGGCCCACCCGTTGGCCACGGCCGAGGCGACCAGTACGGGGAGTTGCCACCAGGTCTGGTCGAGGGTGGTCGGAGTGACCACCGCGCTGACCCCGGCCACTCGCGCGAGGGCGTACAGGCCGAGCCCGGGGATCCCGATCAGCGCGGCGAGCCCGGCGGCGGCGAGCAGGTCGCGGCCGGGGCGGGCACGGTCGAGCCCTACCTCGTGGAGCGCGAATCCGGCTCGCAGGAGCAGGTAGGCGCCCAGCGCGCCCCATCCGACCAGTTGCAGGATCCCGGTCAGTTGCAAACGCCAGATCGACGAGGTCGACTCGCGCGGCGGGGGCGTCGAGTGCGACCTGCTGCTCGGCCAAGGGGACCGGTGCCAGCTCGCCTCGGCCGGTCAGGGTGCGGTGCCACCGTCTTAAGACCTGGTCGTCGTGCTGGCCGTTTCCTTGTCCGTCGCGCTGCGTTACACCAGATGAGCAGTCGGTGAGGAGTCGGATGGGTACGCACGGGGGCCGGTTCGGTCCTGGATCGGGTCGGAAGCGGCGAGTGGGGCTCGTGCTCGCGACGACGGTGGCCGCCGTCGTGTCGGGCGGCTCGTTCGCAGGCGCCGACGAAGTCCGCACGCCGGTGCCGGAATCGCGGGTGGAGGGAACGCCCTGCACGGCTGAGGCGCGCGCCTGCGTCGACCTACCTGGTCTCAACGCCTGGTTGCTGCGCGACGGCGAGATCGTGCGGGGGCCGGTCAAGATCAGCACCGGGGGCGAGGGCAAGGCGACTCCGCCCGGGAACTTCCAGGTGGAGTGGAAGAACAAGGAGCACGTCAGCGCCGAATACGACTCGCCGATGCCCTACGCGGTGTTCTTCGCCCCCGGTGGGATCGCCTTCCACGAGGGCAATCTGAAGTCCACGTCGGCCGGATGTGTCCGGCTGGCCCAGGAGGACGCTGCGGCCTTCTACGACTACTTGCAGGTCGGCGACCCTGTCGAAGTCCACTCCGAGGTGCCGGACTCGTAGTACGACGCCCGTCGGTGCGGTCGGCCGGATGAGCCTCGGAGCGAGCACGATCTCACAGGAACAGGAAGCCTGATCGCTGGTGCCGCGATGCCGAACCGCGATTCGGTTCCGGCGGGCCAGAGGTGGTCTGGGACGTCAGGGTGCGGACGGGGACAGGACGTCCAAGACCAGGAGATCGTCACCTTGCTGGTCTCTCTCGAGCACGAACTGCCCCGCGGAGTCCGCCACGAAGGAGATGCTAGCTTCGCCGCCCGCGAGAACCGTCGCGTAGCGCTCGTACCCGGTGAGGTGCAGTTGGTCCGCCTCGTCACCGCGCACCAGCAACTGAACCCCCGCGCCCAGGGGCACGGACTGCCGACTCGGGCTGCGGCTCTCCTCGGTGTAGCGCAGTTCGATCCGCACTGCAAGCGACTGCCGTGGCGAGGACTCCGCGGTGGGTGGCGTGCCGTTCCCGGCCGGAGGCGGTCCGCCTGCGCTGCAGGCCATCAATGCGGGAATCAGGATCGCGAGGATCAACAGCGGTGCGCCGGCCGCCTCGGGTCGGGCTCTCATGTCGCTGCAACTCCTGCAGGTTCGGCTCGACAGCTGCTCCGTTCGCCGCCGCGCGAAACGGACATTTCGCTTCGCCGACTCTACCCTGTCGAGGCCGAAGATCGGCGCGTCGCGTCATCGACGTGTTGCCTCGACAGAGCGAACCGTGCCGCGTGGTGTGCACAGCATGCGATGGCGTCGTCACTGTGAGTCCGAGGGCTCGTTGGTGTTGCGAGTCGAGACGAACGAGGAGTGCGGTGAGCGTGGCGGTGCAGGAAGTGTTCGGATGATCAGGGGCGAACTTGCTCTGCGGGCCGCAGTGGTCGCCGCGGTGGTTCTGGTGACCGGCTCGATCTTCCTCGGACGGTCGGTGGCCGACGTTCCCGAGCGGGACACGTCCTACCGGAGCGAGGTGACCACGACACCTGACGGAACGCCGCTGGTCCCGGGCACGCCGTGCACGGCGACCGCCCGGGCCTGCGTCGATCTGGCGAGCCACAACGCGTGGCTACTGCGCGACGGGGCCGTGATCCGGGGACCGGTCAAGTTCGTCGACGGGGACGCAGCGGACCCGACGCCGCGCGGCACGTACGCCGTCGAGTGGAAGGCCGAGCAGTACACCAGTCGTGAGTACCTGGTGCAGATGCCCTACTCGGTGTTCTTCGCTCCGGGCGGCATCGCCTTCCACGAGGGAGGCCAGAGCACACCGTCGGCCGGCTGTGTGAAGCTCGTGCGCGCGGATGCGGTCGCCTTCTTCAACGAGCTGCAGGTCGGCGACGAGGTGCAGGTCAAATGATCGTTGGAGCTCGGGACGACATCTAACCCGTGCCGCCCGTCAGTACCTGAACGAGGAGGAACCCGTTCAGGGCGATGATCACGGTCGCGGCGAGGGCTGCGACCACCGTGGTCGTGCGGCGGTTGACCAGGTCGCCCATGAGGTCCACCCGTCGGGTGAACATGACGAGCGGGACGAGGGCGAACGGGATCCCGAACGAGAGGACGACCTGCGACAGGACGAGTGCCTGCGTCGGGTCGACGCCGAGGGCGAGGACGGTCAGGGCGGGTGCGAGCGTGAGAGCGCGGCGCAGTACGAGCGGAACTCGGCGGCGCAGGTAGCCCTGCAGGACGACCTGCCCGGAGAGGGTTCCCACGCCCGAGGACGCGAGCCCCGATGCAAGGAGCGCGAGCGCGAACGCCAGTGCGGCGAACCCGTCGATCCCCACCAGGCCGCTGTGCACCGACTCCAGACTCTCCCTCGTGCCGGCGCCGTCGCCGTCCGGCACGTGGAACAGCGCCGCCGCGATCACGAGCATGGAGATGTTCACGAAGCCGGCGAGGCCCATCGCCACGACCACGTCCACGCGCTGGTACCGAAGCCGCAGGCGAACCGGCGTCGAGCGTCCCCCGCTCCTGCTCTGCGTCAACGCGGAGTGCAGGTAGATGACGTGCGGCATCACCGTGGCCCCGAGGATCCCGGTCGCGAGCAGCACGCTCTCCGTTCCCGCGAACCCGGGCACGAGGCCGGACGCGAGCGCCGGAGCGTCCACGTCGACCCGCGCGAGGTCGACGAGGAAGCCGATCACGATCACCGCGAAGAGGCCCCCGACCGCGACCTCGAAGCGGCGCTGACCGCGGGTGTGCAGGCCGAGGAGCGCGAACGCGACGACGCCCGTGATGATCCCGCCGTGCAGGAGCGGTAGCCCGAAGAGCAGGTTGAGCGCGATGGCTCCGCCGATCACCTCGGCGATGTCGGTGGCCATCGCCACCACCTCCGCCTGCGCCCACAGGCCCCACACCACCGGCCTGCGGAACTCCTGCCGCGACAGCTCGCACAGGTTCTGGCCCGTGGCCAGCCCGAGCTTGGCGGAGAGCGACTGGATCAGCATCGCCATGAGGTTCGCGGCGACGATCACCCAAAGCAGCAGGTATCCATACGTCGACCCGGCGGAGAAGTTCGTCGCGAAGTTGCCTGGATCGACGTAGGCGATCGCGGCCACGAAGGCCGGCCCGAGGAGCATCAGCCGGCGGAGCACCGGCGGACGGCTCGGGCGACCGCCGTCGATGGCGAGCGCGGCGGAGCGGCGTTCGGAGCTGCTCGCGCGTCGGTCGTCCCCCGCCATGCCGGAAGATTAGACGAGGCTAACGCATTCTGGAAGCCTAGGCTAATCAGTAGCGGGAGCCGCTGGGTCAGACGTCCAGGCCGCGGCGTCTGAGCCAGGAGGCGGGGTCCACTTTGCTCCCGGAGCGGTCCCAGATCTCGAGGTGCAGGTGCGGCCCCGTCGAGATGCCCCGGTTGCCGACCTCGGCGATGAGTTCTCCGGCGTCGACGCGCTCCCCGACGCGGACGAAGGTCTGGTTGATGTGGCCGTAGACCGACTTCGTCCCGTCGTCGTGGCGGATCACGACCCACAGCCCGAAGCCCGATGCCGGTCCGGACTCCACCACGACGCCGTCGGTGACGGCGAAGACCGGCGTGCCGATCCTGTTGGCGATGTCCAGGCCGTTGTGGCTCCTGCCCCAGCGCGGTCCGACGGCCGACGTCAGCCGGCCCGCCACCGGGCGCACTACAGCGGCGTCGCCGACGAGCGCGGCTTGCGGAGCTCCGTCGGCGAGCGCGGCGTTGATAATCGCTGCGCGTCGGGCGATTCGTTCTCCGATCTCGACCGCTTTGACGAGGTTCTGGACGTCGACCTGCATCCCGGCGTCCAGCTCGGCTCGGGCGAAGGCCGACGGAGAGCGATCTCCGCCGGCGCTCGCCGGGGCTCCTGACGTCGTCGGTTGCGCGGTTGCCACTGGCAGCAGGGCACTCGTCAGAACCGGAGCCACGGGCGCGTCCGGGCCGGGGAGAAGGGACTCGCCCGCCGCGATCGCGGCTCCGAGCGCCACAGCCGCCACGGTCGCGCGGTTGCGAGCCATCGCATTCGGGGAGGGCAGCGGCGGCGTGGCGGGCCCGGAAGATCGTACGGGTTCCGGTCGTGCTGCTCCGCGTCCTGGGTGTGCCGATCGGGATGTCGCGCCCCCGGCTGCGGTGGGGCGCCACAGCTCGGGGCGGGGTGCACCGCGGGGATGGGCGACGCGCGGGCTCTGCTCCTGGGGAAGCACGCGGCCCGGACGAGCTGGAGGTGCCGGCCGCGGGGGCAGGTGGACGTGCGGGCGGTGTCCGCGGTGCGCCGGTGGAGTCGTCGGCTGCCGCGGCGGGCGGAAGCTCGTGCGGTGGGTCTCGACGGTGGCGGCGCGGCGGGTGCCGCTCCCACCTCGGTGGTGCACGCCGCCGACGGCTGCCGTGGAGTGCCCCCCGCGGCTCACCCGATGAGCCCCGTCCAGTAGGGCCAGAAGCGGGCGGCGATCAGCGCGACGACCACGAGGAGCCACGACGTCATGAGCAGGCCGTGGTACGTGGCGAGCCCGGACGTGGCGCGCCGCCACGCGGGGGGCCCCGGCAGCCGGCCCGACCGCAGGTTGTGCAGGGTCGTGTAGCAGAACACCGCGATCGTGACCACCCAGACCGCCATGCAGTACGGGCACAAGGTGCCGATCACGTACAGGCTCTGGGCGATGAGCCAGTGCACGAACACGAGCCCGCCGAGGGCGCCGGCCTGCAGGCCCAGCCACACCCATCGGGGCACGGCGCCACCGGCGAGCGTGATCACGCCGATCGTCGTCACGACCGGGAACGCGACGAGCCCGATCAGCGGGTTGGGGAAGCCGAACGCCTCGGCCTGGGGTGAGGTCATCACCGACCCGCACGACAGGAGCGGGCTGATGTTGCAGCTCGGGATGAAGGCGGGGTCCTCGAGCAGCGCGATGCGGTCGAGGATGAGCGCGAAGGCGGCTGCGGTGCCGACGACGCCGCCGACCGTCAGCACCCAGCCGGTGAGGCGCGTCAGGAACGTGGCGAACAGGTCGACCGTCTCGCGCGGGCCGGGTGCAGCAGGGGCGACCGTGGTGCGGGCGCCTGCACCGCGTCGGATGTCGCGGGTGCGGATGCGGGTCCGGGACAAGGCTGCTCCTCGTCGTTCTACTGGGCGAGGGCCGTGTCCAGCGCTGCCCGCAGGTCGTCCACGGAGCGGGGCTCGAGGCGCTCGCCGTTCAGGAAGAATGTCGGCGTGCCCTGGACACCGGCGGCCTGGCCGTCACGCTGGTCGGAGCGGACCCGCTCGAGCGTGGCCGGGTCGGCGACCGCACGGTCGTAGGCGGCCATGTCGAGGCCGAGGTCACCCGCGAACTGCCGGAACAGCGGTGCCTGAGACACCTGCTGCTCGCCCCAGCTGGTCTGGGTCTCGAACATGCGCTGGTACATCTGCTCGAACTGACCCTGCTGAGCGGCGGCCTCCACCGCCACGGCGGCGTTCTCCGCGTTGAAGTGGCTGGCGATCGGGAAGTAGCGCGCGACGAACGTGACCCGGTCCGCGTACTCGCTGCGCAGCTGCTCCACGGCGGGATAAGCCGCTCGGCACGCCTCGCATTCGAAGTCGAGGAACTCGACGAACGTCACCCGGCCGTCGGGGGCGGTCGACAGGCGGTGGCTGTCGTCGCGGACGAGCAGGTCGGGCGGAACGCTCGTGTCGACAGCTCCGTCGGCGGGTGCGGCGCGGTCGACCGGTGCGGGCGAGTCCGGTCGGCCGAGGAACAGCAGGAGGGCAAGCGTGGCGGCGGCGACGAGCACGGCGGTGATCGTGGCCTTGAGATTCTTGGTCATGATGCCTCTCGGAGGTTCTCGGGCAGCGGCAGCGCCGGGGCGCAGCGCGTCCTGGGTGTAGCGAACAGGACGGAGCCGGGCCGCAGCGCGGCCCGGGTGCCGGAGGACGATCAGATGCGGCTGATGCCGATGGCGACGAGGTGATGGCGCCCGGTGAGGAGACGACGAGGGGCCCACGACGGAGGTCCGGTCCGCTGGGCGAACGTCGCGGCGAACCGCAGCGCCGTGGGGCTCGCCGCGATGAGGGCTGTGACGGCGATCGGGGTGAGGACGTTGTGCAGGTTGTCGTACCGCCCGGCGCGCGAGCTCTGCGGAGCGGCCGTGGCGACACCTTGATCGCAGAACACGTCGTGGCCCGGCTGGCCGTGGCAGGACGCCGCGAGGGCGGGAGCCGAACCGTGGTGAGCGGCGGCCGGTGCGGCCGCGATCTGGCACGCGATGGTCGGCAGCGCGACGAGCAGTGCGAGAACGGCCCACAGGCTCCCGCGCTGCGCCGTGGAGCGCATGCGGTGAGCAGCTCGGGGAAGCCTCACAGTGCGGGACGATACCGCCAGGGGTCCGCTCCTCTTCCACCATGCCTCGGACCCGTGGTTTCCGACTGCAGCTGAGGAGCGGTCAGCGGCGCGGTATCGAGGCGAGGAACTCGTTCATGAGGGTGACGACCTGGTCGGGCCGGTCCTCGGTGACGAACGGGCCGGAGTCCTCGATGATGCGCAGTCGCGCTGCGGGCAGCAGGCCGGCGAGCCGTTCGCCGTGGCCGAGGGGGAAGAAACCCTGACGGGCCCATGCGACCAGTGCGGGACGGTCGAACCCCGGCAGCCCGACTGCGACGTCTTCGGTGTAGCGGGTGGAGATTGCACGGACGAGGCGGGCGAAGTCGCGCCGGACCTCGGCGTGCTCGCGCAGCGGGCCGGTGTAGCTGGCCATGATGTCGGCGGGGATCGGGCGGCGGGTGAGCAGCCCGAACGCGATCGGCAGTCGCTGGACCGGGCGGTAGCGGAGAGTCTGGGCGAGCATTTTGAGCCCGGTCGGGGTGCGGCCGAGCAGCTGCAGGTGCTTGATCGGCGCTGGGAGGAAGTTGTCGAACGCGTCGCAGGGGGTGAGCACCAGCCCGGCGAGCCGCGTCGGATGCCGGGCCGCGACGGCTTGGCAGATGGCGCCGCCTGTGTCGTTACCGACCAGGACGACGTCGTCGAGGTCGAGCGCGGCCAGCGTGCGGTCGACCAGATCGGCGAGCCCGAAGAGGGAGAAGTCGGTGCCCTCGGTCATCGGCAGCTCGTGGCCCCCCAGGGGCCAGTCCGGAGTGATGCACCGGTTCCGGTCGGCCAGCCCCGGGACGACGTTCCGCCAGATGTCGGCGTTGGTGACGATTCCGTGCACGAACACGATGGGCTGTCCGTCGCCGCGCTCGTGATACCTGATGCGGCCCTCGGGGAGTTCGATCTCCCGCGTGGGGCCGAGTGCGCTGGTGCTGGTCGCCATCACTGGTTCCTCTCGGTCGCGCCGTGGGGGTGGTGGTCGGCCGGCGCGCCGGTCGTGTCGCGCAGGCCGGCGAGGAGCAGGTCGAGCAGGCTGTCGGCGGTGCGTCCGGCCGGCCAGCCGTGCGCGCTGCGCAGGTGCAGGTACGTGCGGGGAACGACGTTGAACAGCAGGACCGCGGTCTCCGCGGGGTCGAGGCCCGCGCGCAGCCCGCCCTCCGCGATGCCGTCGCGCACCAGCCGCTCGAACGGCGCGACGAAGACCTCCCGGGTGTCGCGACCACCGCCGGCGCTCGGCTCGTCGAGGTGGAAAACCGGATCCGGTGCCGTGCTCAGGCCGGCGAGCAGCGCGAGGTGTTCCTCGACGACAGTGCAGCACGCGCGCAGGGCCGCTTCGAGGCGTTCCGTCGCTGTTCCCGGGTCGGCCAGCGCCGGCCACAGAGCGGCCTGCCAGGCCTGTGCGGCTCCGACCACGAGCGCGTCGACGAGCTGCTCCCTGGTCGTGCCGCGTCGGTAGAGCGTGACGCGCGAGACCCCCGCGGCCTGCGCCACCCGCTCCAGTGTGAAGTCGTGCCACCCGTGCTCGGCGATCACCCGTGCCGCCGCGGCCAGCACCGCGTCGTCGAGCAGAGGACGTGCCTCGGCCATCAGATCCTTGCCCCCTCTCGCTGCAACATCTATGTTGCACGAGTGCAACGTGTACGCACAAGGGAGGTCGGCGTGACCGGCTGGCGGCGGGGTGTCCTGGCAGCGCTGGTGGGCGTCGGTGTGGTGGAGGGAACGGCGGCGCTGCTGCGCTCCCGTTCGTTCCTCGACGCGGCGGGACAGGTAGTGATCGACAGCGGTCCGATCCCGCTCGTCGAGCGGACCGTGCAGGTGCTGCGTACGGCGGACAAGCCGGTGATCCGCGCGGCCGCCGGGGCGACGCTGATGGCAGGAGGAGCGTTCCTTGGGCAGCTGCGTCGTCGTCCCGCCCGGGACGCCGTCGCCGTAGCGGCGGCGGCAGCGGCAGCGGCAGGAGTGGCCGCGGCGCGGCGGCGGGCCTCGAGTGCCGCCGGCACTGTGCAGCCGCGGTGGCGTGCCACCGCTATCGCCGGCGCGGGGGTGGTCGCGACGATGGCGGTGCTCCGTGGTGCGCCGGCCGCGGCGGCAGGAGCGGTGGGAGTCGCTTCGCTCGTCGTGGCGGCGCAGACCCAGGCTCGACGCCGGATCCGCCAGGATGCCGCGTACGGGGAGGCGCTCGCGCCGACCCCGGTGGGGCGAGCGCTGCCGCCGGCCGTCGACGGGGCCGAGACGTGGCCCGGCGCGGTGCCGCTGCTCACGCCCGTCGAAGAGTTCTACGTCACCGACGTGAACATGCGCCCGCCCCTCGTCGACGTCGCGCGATGGCGCCTCGCTGTCGATGGGCGGGTGGGCGTCGCCCCTGAGCCTCAGCTACGCGCAGCTGCTGGAGCTCGGGCCGGTCGAGTTCGACGCCGCGATGGTGTGCATCCACAACCGGCTCGGATGGAGCCGCGTCGGCAACGCGCGTTGGACCGGCGTTCCGCTGCGCCGGATCCTCGACGCCGCCCGCCCCCACGGGGGTGCGGCGGTGTTGGTCAGCCGCGCCGTCGACGGCTGGGAGTGCGGCATCCCGCTGGAGCTACTCGATGAGCTCGACGGCTACGTGGTCGTCGGCATGGGCGGACGGGCGCTGACCGCTGCGCACGAATTCCCGGCGCGGGGGGTTCTAGGGGCAGTACTCCGGCGCGAAGTGGCTCACCGGGCTGCGGTTGCAAGCGGCACCCAACCGGGACTACTGGCTCCCGCGGGGGTGGCCGCACGGACCGAACCGGCGTCGTGCAACTGGCTGTGGCGAGTGCCGTCGCGGCGAGTGCCATCGCGGTGGCGGACCGTCGACGCACCATGGACCCTCCTTGCCGATCTTCGCTGTGCCCACGTCGGGAAGGCGCCTGCTTCCACGCCGGGACCTACTCAAACGCCCTGTCCCGTGAGCGGGTGCGCCCGGCGGGGCGTCTTCGCTGCGCGGCCTCGACGCCGATCCGCCACGAGGCCCCCATGCTCCGCTGGGCCAGCAGCACCAGTACGAGCCCCGCGACGCCGAGCACCAGCCCGCAGCCGGCGACCACCGCGTGCGAGAGCGGTGCGAAGTGTGGCGTGATGCCGGTGAGCGCGAGGACCGGACCGGCGAGCCCGAGCACGAGAGCGACGGGAACAGGACCCCGCCCAACCACGCCATCGAGCCGGGACGTTCGGAGACGCCCCGGTACCCGCTCGTGCCGGTCGTGCGGATCTGCACCCACGCCCGGAGCCCGAAGGCGAGCGTCACCCCGAACACGTAGACCGCGAGCGCCACCCGGTCCACCGGAAGCGGTTGGGCATCGCCCTCGCCGTCACGCTCGGGTCGGCCGTGCTGGGAGCGTTCGGGGCAGCGCTCACCGGATCGCTGGCCCTGCTCGCCGATCTCGGTCACCTGCTGACGGACGCGGGTGCGCTGGCCGCGGCGCTCGTGGCGTCCGTTCTGGCCGCTCGTCCGGCGAGCGTTCGCAGGACGTACGGACTGGGGCGGGTCGAGGTGCTGGTCGCCGGGTTGAACGCGATCGCGCTGATCCTCGTCGTGGCCTGGGTCGCTTACGAGGGCGTCAACCGGCTGGTCGCGCCCGAGGAGGTGCCGGGGCTGCCCATGCTGGTCATCGGTGTGCTGGGCCTCGTGGGGAACGTCGTGTCGCTGCTCGTGCTCGCCGGCGGAGATCGGCGGAACATGAACATGCGCGGGGCCGCACTGCACGTGCTGGGGGACGCCCTCGGCTCCGTCGGCGTGCTCGTCGCGGCGGTCGTGCTGCTCACGACCGGCTGGCCCTATGCCGACACGGTCGCGTCGCTGTTCATCGTCGCGCTCATCCTCCCGCGCACGGTCGGCCTGTTGCGCGAGGTCACGCACGTCCTGCTGGAAGGCGCCCCGCGTCACATCGACGTGGGTGAGGTACAGGAGGCGTTGCACGGCGTGCCCGGTGTGCTGGAGGTTCACGATCTGCACGTGTGGGCCATCAACGACCGCAAGCCGACGCTGTCGGCGCACCTCGTCGTCGAGGGCGATGGGTCCGGGCCGTGCGGGGACGCCTCGGTGCTGGATCGAGCCGCGGAGGTACTGCGGGACCGGTTCGGGGTGTCCCACAGCACGTTGCAGGTCGAGCACGGTGCCCACGCCGGGCACGAGGAGCGCTGCGACTGACCGCTCGCCCGTCGCGCTCGCAACCGCGGCGTCGGCGGGTGGTGCACCTCCGCAGGCGTCGTGCGGGCCTCCTGCGGTTGGGCGGGTCAGGTGAATGCTCCGCCGCGGGGCGGGTAGGCGGCGTTTCGACCCCGCGACGGCAGAGACAGGGAGCGTGCAGAGGGTGCCGCAACCACTGATCGTCGTACTGCTCGCTCTGATCCCGGCGGCCGCGAACTTCCTAGGCGGGCTGCTCGCCGAGATCCGGGAGGTATCGCCCGCGGTGCTGAGCGCGGCGCTGCACGTCGCCGTTGGCCTCGTCGTCGCGGTGGTGGGACTGGAGGTGATGCCACGGGCGTTGGATATCGAGGGTGCCTGGGTGCCGATGGTCGCCTTCGTCGCCGGCGCCGGCCTGTTCCTGGCCATCGATGCGGCAGCCGAACGGCTGCAGCAGCGTGGGGGTGGAGGCGGCCGGGGATGGGCGGTCTACGCCGGCGTCGGGCTGGATCTGCTCAGCGACGGGGTACTGATCGGAACGGGCAGCGTCGTCGATCCCGCGCTCGGCGTCCTGCTGGCCATCGGACAGGCACCGGCCGACCTGCCCGAGGGGTTCGCCGCCTCGGCGACGCTGCGGCGGGCCGGGCTCACGCGGCGGATGCGGCTTCTCGCCGGAGCAGGCTTCGCGGTGCCGATCCTCCTCGGTGCTGTCCTCGGGTACTTCGCCCTGCGCGGGGCCCCCGACCTCGTCACGTTCTCGGTGCTTGCCTTCACCGGTGGCGCGCTGCTCAGCGTGGCGCTGGAGGAGATGCTGCCGCAGGCGCACGACGAGGCCAGCGGCCGCCGCGACGCCTTCTACATCGTCGCGGGGTTCATCGTCTTCGCTGCCGTGTCGACCTACCTGCCGGCGGGCTGAGCGGTTCCGGCGGGCACCCGTGCTGCACGAGGAGTGGTGCGCGACCGACTCATCGGGGCGACCGGCTTCGCTTCCACGTCTCCAGCATTTCGCGGTGCGCGGCCGATTCCTCATCGTCTCCGTCGAGCGGGTCGCGGCGGAACGCGCCGAGCTGGTCGTATTGGTACCACTGGACCAGCAGGACCACCTGGGCCACGACGAGCGCGATCTCACCCATCACGAGCGAGACGACGCCACCGACACGCTGGTCGGCGAGCAGGTCGGTCGCCCACTGCAGCCCGAGCAGCCGGTAGTAGGACTCCGCGAGCACCGTGGGGATGCTGATGACGATCACGGCGAACACGGCGTGGAAGGGCATCACCGCGAAGGCCATCCCGAGCCGGCCGAGATGGGGCAGGGTGCGCGGGCCTGCGTCGACCCCGATGACGATCCAGTAGAACTGGTAGCCGATCGCCAGCGTCACCAGGTTCAGCGCCATCCGGGACCAGTGCTCGCTCGTCGCCGCCTCGAACAAGCCGGTGAAGTAGAGCAGGTAGTAGGAGCAGACGAACAGCAGCGCAGCGGCCCCGGGATGGCTCAGCCGCCGTGCGGTGCGCGAGGTCGTCAGGGCGAACAGCCACTCGCGCGGGCCGGCTGCCGTGCCGGGAGCGGCCGCGGGGAGTGCGCGCAGCGCGAGCGTGACGGGCCCGCCCAGGACCAACAGCAGGGGCGCGAGCATGTTGAGCGTCATGTGCATCGTCATGTGGATGCCGAACGTGGCCGGAGCGTAGGCCCCGATGCCGGACGACGTCGCCACCACGACGAGTGTCCACCCCGCGAGCCAGGCGGCACTCCGGCCCAACGGCCAGCGCTCGCCGCGCCGTCGCAGCCGACGGACCCCCAGCAGGTAGAGCAGCGCGGCGGTCACCGCGAGGGTCGTGAGCAGGAGGTCGACCCGCCACGTGGTCAACAGGTTCGCCACCGTCGGGGGCTCGGGAAGGGCGTAGCCGAAGGCGACCTCGTCGGTTCCGAGCTCCCGGACGAACCACGCAGGAGGGGGAGCCTGCGTCAACCCCATCGTCACCGCCGTGCTGAGCCCCAGGACTACGGTCTCGACCGCGAGGAGCCTCGCCAGGCCCCGGCGCCCGCCGGTACCGAGCGCCTTCCTTCGGGCGGCGATGGCCATCCCGCCCACGGCCGCGAGCCCCAGCGCCTTGCCGACGACGATGATCCCGTACTCCGTGGAGAGCAGCTGCGGGACGGGCACGAGCAGCGGTGCGGCGACGACGCCGGAACCGGCCAGCACGAGCCAGCAACCGAGGGCGAAGCGCCGGTAGCGGCGCCCGACGGGCTCGGCGACGGAACCACCCGAGCGGGCGGCGTGGGTGACCACGGCGAGGAGCACACCCAGCCACGCCGCCGCCGCGACGACGTGGAAGATCATGGCGTTCATGGCGAGATCGTGATCTGGACCTGCAGCGGTGTGCCCGGCCGCGACCGGTGCGAGCAGCCCGAGGACCGCCACACCGAGCAGGCCCGCGGTCGCCCGCCAGCGCAGGATGACCTGCGATCCGATCGCGACGACGAGCGCGGCCACCGCCGAGGCCAGCCAGTACACCGGCTCGTACAGCGAGGTGAGCATGTCCAGCAACCGGCGGGGCGACAGCACCATCCCGACGGACACTCCGATCGAGTCGGCGCCGTCGAACGGGACGAGGACCAGCGCCAGGCCGGACCACGCCCACGCGGCCATCCCCGCCCACCGCAGCGACATCCAGGCCCAGGCCGAGAGCCGACCATCGGGCGGTGAGTCGAGGAAGCACAACGCGTACACGAGGAACCCGACGCAGGCGGCGGCCGCGACGTCGACGGCGAGCCGGAGCACGGAAGCGCCGGTCGCGGTGAGCGCGCCCGGGTCGGCGTAGCCGAGCAGCCGGTAGGGCTCGGCTCCGTTCGCGCGCACGACCAGGACGGTGGCCGCCAGTGCCGCCACCGCGAGCAGGGCGAACCAGATGCCCCGAGTGCGAGAGGAACGCCCGAGAGGCGCCGCCGCACCACCTGTCACGTTATTCTCCGCTTCCGCTCGTGGGTATCGCGCTGAGCGCTGGCGTATGTCGCGCTGTAGGTCCGAGCACACCGTCCTCGGTGCCTGTCGGGCGTCCCACGACGGTAGTGCTGTGCAGCGCCGCCCCGCTCGACTGCGGGGATTACGGCGACCACTTTCCGTACTACACGCGGTAGAAGTTACTCTCTGCGGATGCCAGTCGGGAGCCGGGGGATCTGGGAACGCTCGCGAGGCACTGGGGGTGCGACGTTGTGATGCCCAACCCGTGGCTCCCGACATGGGTGGTGGTCGTCTTCGCCGCTGTCTTTGTCGTGATCATGTTGCTGCATGTGCAGCACGTCGTCGAGATGGGGAGCCCGCGCAGGTGGTGGCACGGGGGGCACGTCCTCATGGCTGCGGCCATGCTCGTCATGCTCGTGCCGATCGGCGGCCTCCCAGCCGTTGGCCCGCTCGGGTCGAGCGTGTGCGCGGCTGCCGCTGCGGGCCTCGGTGGCTCGCGACTGGTGCTGCACCGGCCGGCGCCGCGGTCCCTGCTCTGGCCGCTGCTCGTGGTCGACCTCCTCGCGATGGCGTACATGTTCGCCATGGAGGCCGTCGGCACCGCGTGGCTCACGCTCCCGCTCGTGGCGTGGTTCGTCCTGCAGGCGTGGGGTTGGTTCGGCGGAGGGCTGTTCCCGATGGTGGCTGCCCTGGGCGCCGCCGACCCGCCTGCCGCCCGTGGTGCCTCGAATACCCCCGTGGGGCAGGTACCGGCGGTCGTCCGGGCACTGCCTGGCACGGGCGATCTCGCCCTCAGGATCTCGCTCGCCACGATGGCGACGGGCATGGCGTACATGCTGCTCGCGATGCAGTTCGGCATGAGCATGGGTGCATGACCAGCCGATCGGCAGGCGAGGGCGGGTCATGCACAGTAGTCCGGCTGGTGTTCGCGACCATGCCGTTCCACGCGCTCGTCGCGGGCCTGTTCGTGCAGGGGATACGTACGACGAGATGACCGCTCCCGCCTCATAGCCCTCCAACCCGCCGGAGCGCCGGCAGGCCCCTGCGCTGCGGCAGGTTCAGCTTTTTCACAGCGCTGCACGTGCACACTCGTCGGTCAACGAGACGCGGCGGGGGAGCGAGGAGGCGAGGTGCATGACTGTGTCGTTCCGCGCGTCGCGTCGCACCCGACCTCCTGCTGAGTCCGGAAGTCGGCTGTCGCTCGTGGTCGGCGCGACGGTCACGTTCGTCGCCGCGATCCTGTTCGACGTGCTTGCGGGTGAGCACCCGACGCACACCGTCGCGCTCGCGTTGGTGGCGCTCGCGGTGGCGGGCCTGCGACTGCGACTCGGCGGGCGTCGTGACGGCCTCCTGTCGGTCGTGTCAGGTGCCGTCGTGGCGCAGCCGGCGCTGCACGCGACGGCGAAGCTCGACTCGGCCGCGACGCATCACGTGTCGGGCGGGCTGCTGCACATCGTGGTCGCGGACGGCCCGGGCGTTGCGATGCAGCTCGCTGTATCCGCCGCCCTCGTCATCGCCGTCGCAACGAGCGGACGGATCGCGCAATTGCTGCTCACCGCGTTGCGCCGTCCTGTGAGGCTCCTCGTCTCCGGGCCGGCGCCGACTGGGCTCGTGCGTGCCCCCGCCCAGCTGTGCATCCGGCGTCACGGATCGATGCTGCGCTGGTGCGGTTGGAGCATCCACGCGGCGCGACGAGGTCCTCCGCACCCGTCGTTCCCCTGACACCTCCTCCCCGTCGATCGGCTGTGGAACGCGCCGTTCGCATGCGTTGAGGAGCCCTACCCGCTCCGCGCACCCCCACGGACAGCGTGCCCGCCACGCGTGCCCGCCCGGCGTGCGTCCTGTTCACAGGAATGACGACGATGACTCTCGCGAAGATGTCTCCCAGTACGAACCGCCGAGTTGACACCGCACAGGAGCCGGCTGCGCCTCCGCCGTACCGAGCTCGCGGTCTGGAGATCGGCGCCAGCGGCTTCATCGGCCGTCACTTGGTCGACCACGTCCTCGCCGAAGGCGCCTCGGACCACACGACCGAGACCGCGCAGACGGACCTGCGGGCCGGGATTGAGCGCAGGCGTGTTCCGGCCGCTGGCGCCCACTCCACCTCGTCGTTCTCACCGAGGTGGTCCGCGTGACGCGGCAGATGCCGTCGGTGGAAGCGCTGCGGAGGACCGCTCAGGGAGGGCTGCTCCGGGTTCTGCAAGCGTTGGGTGTCCGAAGGTCGGACGCGGCGCTCGAGGCGGACGCGCAGCGCTTCTGGACCGAGCCGCACCAGGGGCGCGGCTCGCACTGGCAGAGCACCGCCAGGTTCGCCGAAGGCGGGCTGTGGGCGCGGATCGGGCTGCGTCATCTCGGCATGCTGCGCCGGGCAGCCAGGACGCTTGACGCGGAACCGGCCATGGCGCGGATCGTCGAATGGGGCTGCGGCGGCGGCGCGAACGCCGTGCAGCTCGCGCCGCTCGCCCGGGAGTTCGTGGGCGTCGACGTGTCGCCCGACAGCCTCGAGGAATGTGCACGGCAGGTCGCCGCCCGTTGCGAGACACCGTTCCGGCCGGTGCTCGTGGACGTGCGGGACCCGGAGGCAGCGCTCCGCCACGTCACAGAACCCTGCGATGTGTTCCTGTGTGTCTACGTCTTCGAGCTCATCCCGAGCCCCGCCTACGGCGAGCGCATCCTGCGCATCGCGCACGAGATGCTCGCCCCGGGCGGGCTGGCGCTCGTCCAGATCAAGTACGACACGGGGTCGTGGCGGACCGGGTCGCGCCGGCTGTCCTACCGCTTCAGCCCGGGCAACACGACCACGTACCCCATACACGCCTTCTGGGAGCTGGCCAGGCGCTGCGGGTTCGAACCGCGGTACGTCGAGCTGCTGCCTGAGGACGAGCTGGACGAGCGATACGCCTACTTCGTCATGGTCAAGCTGGGAGTCGGCTGAGGGGCACCAGAGCTACCGCCCGATGCAGGACCACAGCACAGATTGTTCGTGTCTTTCCGCTGGTGCTGACCGGGATGAGCGCCGCGGACTACCACGCCGTCGTCGTCCTGCACTCGACGCCTTCCCGCGGTCGTCGAGTCCGTTCGGGGCGCCGGCGACCGTGCCGGTCCCCAGGGGCGCTGAGGCGATCACGGGCCGGCGAGCCCGGTGGTGTGCAAGCTTCGGATCGCGGTGGTGGCGTCGAGGGGTGTCCAGGGGCGGTGGGCGGGTGGGAGGTCGGCGAGGGCGCGGCCGTAGCGGCCGAGCGTGGCGATGTCGTGCGGGAATCGGCGGGGATCGAGGGCGACCAGGCGGGCTGCGGCGCCGTGGCGGCGGGCGACGGCGAGCCACTCGTCGGGCTCGGCGATGCCCGCGGAACGCACGCCGTGCTGGAAGGCGAGGATGTCCACGGCCCGGTAGCGGGCGCTGACGGCGAGGTGGGCGTCGAGGGCGCCCAACGCCGACTGCACGCAGAACACCGTCCAGAACGGCACGGCGGCGGCGTTGATGGTGCGCCAGGGGTCGCCCAGCACGAACGAGGGCACCAGCAGCCGGGCGCCGTGCTCGCCGCGGGCGGTGAGCCAGTCGCGCATGACGGTGGCGACGGCGTGGGCGGGCGCCTGCGGGCCGGGGTAGGTGAGCCGGATGAGCGGGTGGCCGTGCGCGGCGCACCACGCGGCCAATGCCGCATCCAGGCCGGGGTCGGCGCCCCACTCAGCTTCCGGCGCCTCGCCGTCGGGCTGCGGGGTGTGTGGGCGGCGCAGGTAGTCCGATGGCTGCTGGCCGCCCTGGGCGCCGGTCTGGAAGACGTGCCGGTCACCGACCCGCACGACGGGCCAGCGGGACTGGTCGTCGGCGAGGATGACCGGGGCGCCCGGGGCGAGGTGACCGGTCAGGAAGCGGGCGTAGGCGTCGGGGAGTGCGCACCACTTGACCCGGAAGTAGGTCATGCGAGCGACCATGAGCTCGTCCTGGACCTGGTCGTGCATGTGGTGCAGGACGATGTCGGGGTTGGCCTCGAGCAGCGGCGGCGCGGCTCGTTCCCCGAAGCGCAGCGCATCGATCGGTCG
Organism: Pseudonocardia sp. MH-G8; assembly: GCF_002262885.1. Taxonomy (GTDB): domain Bacteria; phylum Actinomycetota; class Actinomycetes; order Mycobacteriales; family Pseudonocardiaceae; genus Pseudonocardia. The sequence continues at coordinate 87,643 of NZ_NKYF01000034.1, forward strand.
TTGCGGGTCGCCGGTGCGGGCGACGGGGACCAGGACGGTGCCGGGCAACCAGGGAATCTGCAGCGCGGCCGCGAGGTGGGTCAGCGCCCCGTTGCTGGCGCCGATCAGCGCGGCGGGGTAGCGCCGCGTCGGGTAGCCGTCGGCGAGTGCGGCGGCGACGGCGGCCAGGTCGACGTCGGCGAGCCGGCTCGGATCGATGCCTTCGGAGGCGCCGACGCGGGTGTAGAGATGGCGCAGGATCGGCTAGGGGAGCCGGCCTGCGGCGCGGATCCCGGCCGCGGCGAAGGCGCTGTTCCCCAGGTGCGGGAACGGTTGGCCGCGCAGCGCCGCGGCCAGGCCGGCGTGCAGCACGGTGGCCGAGTCGAAAGACGCGACCACCTTCCGGGGAGCGAGCTGCCGGTTCTGATCGCCGCGGCGGGTGCGGCGGCTCATCGGATCACGTCCTGGACGGTGTCGGCGAACCGGTCGGCGTCGGCGTGGGGCCAGGAGTGCGTGGCCCGGGGCAGGACCAGCAGCGTGCCGCCGCGGTCGGCGGCCAGCTGGGCGGCGTAGGCGTGCGAGGTGATGAGGTCGTTCTCGCCGTGCACGACGCTCAGCGCGGCGGCCACGTCGGGCAGGACGTCCTCGATGCGCACGATCAGCGCGGAGCGGACGAGCGCGGCCAACCGCCGGGGACCAGCGCGCCGCCAGTCCGGGGCCTGCTCGCGCAGCAGAGCAGGCTGCTCCACCCGGCCGCCGCCCAGCCATCGGGCGAGCAGTCGCGGCGCGGTCCGCGCCTGCGGGTCCACGGTGGGGCTGACCAGCATCAGCTGCCGCAACTGCTCCGGCGGCGTGGCGGCTGCGGCAATGGCTGCTGCTTGTGCGCCGACCGACAGGCCGATGAGCAGATCGACCGGCGGCCCGCCGCCGAGCCGTTGACCCAGCTGCTCGCCGTAGGCTCGTAGATCGGCGAAGGTGCCGGGTTCACCGGGCGCGGCCAGCAGTTGCGTGTCCACGCCGCGCGCCTGCAGGGTCTGCGCGGCCGGCTGGACGTAGCGGCGCACCGCGGCGCCCGGCACGATCAACACCAGAGTCACGACGTTCTCCCGTAGTATCACGCCCGGCTTGTGCTGTCATCGCGGTTCTCCTTTATCATCGTTGCACGGCGATTCGCTCGCCGCGATCGGAACCGCCTCGGCCAGGTGCCCCGGATCCTTCCGGCGCCACGTCCGGCGCTACCTTCTCGTCGTCGAGCTCGTCGGCCACGGCGTCAGTTGCGCAGCAGATGGCGGGTGTGCCGTTCGACGTGCGCGCCCCGCCGGGCGGTTTCCCTGCAAGGACGAAGCCGGTCCGTCATGCCCTGAACCGAGCCGGCTCAGCCTGGGGCCATGGGGCGTCTGTCGCATGAACGGCCGCCACCACCGTTCGATCGGTAGGCAATGATATAATCGTCGCATGACGATGAGATCTACTTCGGGGGCCTGCGCGGCCCGGACATGCCCGCCCCGCGGCGTGGGACGGCCGTCGTGGTAGCGGCCTTCGTCCTGCAGGCCGTCGGCCTGTTCATCGTCACCAACATCGATGACATCATCGTGCTGTCGTTGTTCTTCGCCCGCGGCGCCGGTCGGTCGGGCACGACCGCCAAGATCACTCTCGGTCAGTACCTCGGCTTCGGCGGCATCCTCGCCGCCGCCGTCGTGGTCGCCTTGGGCGCCCGCAGTTTCCTGCCGGAGACTGCCGTTCCGTACTTCGGTCTCATCCCGCTGGCCCTCGGCCTGCGCGCCGCCTGGCAGGCCTGGCGCGGCGCCGACGACGACGATGACGATGACGATGACGAGCGGGCCGCGGGCAAGCCGATCAGCGTGCTGACCGTCGCCGCGGTCACCTTCGCCAACGGGGGCGACAACATCGGCGTCTACGTGCCGGTCTTCGCCACCGTCGGCACCGTCGGCATCGTCGCCTACTGCGTCGTCTTCCTGACGCTCATCGCCGGCCTCGTCATGGCTGCCAAGTTCGTCGCCACCCGCCGGCCGATCGCCCACCGGCTGGAGCGTTGGGAACACGTCCTCTTCCCGCTCGTGCTCATCGGCCTCGGCCTGGTCATCCTCGTCGAAGGCGGCGCCTTCGGGTTGTAGTCCGACCCGCCGACCGTCGCCGGTCCAACGCGGAGGTAGCTCGTTCGGCGGCTGCTGCCGGAGGTCGAGGGGCGAGATCTCGCGCGTCTACGGTGGCCGGTGGCTCACGCCGGCCGAGTTCCCTCGCCCGCCGCGTGCAGCCCGCATCTCGTCGGCGCCCGCACGGGCGCCACAGGTAAGGTCGCGCATGCTGACCCGCAGATCCCGTGCGTCGGCACCTCAGGACTGTTGGCCGTAGGGGTGGACGAGCCGGTACTTCCCACCGGTCGCCGGTCGGGGAGGCTCAGCGGCGCGGTGCACGGTGACGTGACCGACCCCGTGGTCGGCGAGCAGATCGGTGAGCTCCCGGTGCACCCGGGTCCAGGTCCGATCCGGGTCGACGCCGACAGCAGGCTGCAGCCGCACCGTCAACTCGGTCGGCACGATCTGCACGATCTGGAACAACGCGACCCCCGGAAGCTTGTCCAGGCGGGTGGTGAGGGACAGCGGAGTGAGCGTCACCGTGCCGCCGCTTGGAGTGGGGAAGGTGAGCAGGTCGGCGGCACGGCCCTGGACCCGGATCGCGGGAAGCGGGTTCCCGCACGGGCACGGGTCCGACCGCTGCAGGACGCTGTCGCCGAGGTCGTAGCGCAGGATCGGCTGGACGCGGTTGGCGAGGTTGGTGATCAGCACGGTGTGCGACTGCTCGCCGGGCGGAGTGGGCCGGTGCTGTGCGTCGACGGGCTCGAGGATGACCCAGTCCGCGTTGACGTGCAGCCACCCTTCCCGGCAGCCGTAGGACAGGAACGGGCATTCGGTGGCCGCATACGAGTTGCCCACAGGGGCGCCGAACGCGGCGGCGATCCGCGCGGGTTCCCCCTCGGGCAGGCCCTCGGCGGCCAACGCCACCAGGGCCGGCGAGATGCGCAGCCGCCCGGCCTGTTGCTCGGTGGCCAGCAGCGCGGCGGTGGTGGCGTAGGGGGCGAGGACCGCGGGCTGGAACGCGTTGAGCTGGGCGACCAGCTCGGGCAGCGGGGTGGCCACCGGGAACGACCGGGTCCGCCCGCCGCTGTCGGCGCCGACCCGGGCGGCCGCGGTGGCGGAGGCGAAATGCCCGCCCGTGGCCACCACCAGCGCGACCCGCCCCCGGTGGGCGATCACCCGGGGCAGCACCCGGGGCAGTGTGGCCGGGCGGAGCAAGCTGGACAGCCAGCGGGCCATCGCGACACCGGCCACCTCGAGGGCGCGGGTATCGAGCAGGAACACCCCGCGGGTGCCGGTGGTGCCGGAGGTGGTGGACACCGCGTAGTCGGTCTGCGCCCCTCGGAACGACTTACCGATCAGGGCGGGGTCGGCCACGAACGCCTGCACCCGCTGCACGGTCACGACCGGGTCGGTGACCCAGTCGTCGAACCGGTCCATCAACGCCGCCTTCCGGGTGACCGGCAGCAGCCGCGGGTCCTCGATCCGCTCAGGCAGGCCCGCGTAGAGCTGCCGGTAGAGCGGTGAGCGGATGCGGGCGTAGTCCACCTGGGCGGCCAGCGGGCCCGCTGCCGGGCGGCGACGGCGGTCGGCCCGCCGCGGTAGGCGCGGCGGGCATCGAGCAGCAGCCCCACTGTTGCGAACCGGTCCCGGACGGGCTGGTCGATGGTGGCGCCGGGGATCCGGACCGGTGTCCCCATCACCGGGACTCCCCGTCGCCGCCCGGCCGCTCGGCCACCCCGAGCAGATAGTGCCCGCGCAGGTAGGTGCGCCAGCCGCCAATCCGCAGGCCCTGGCGTTGCAGCTCGGCGACGAACTCCTCGCCGGTGAACCGGTCCTCGGTGGGGTGGTCGAACAGCCACCGGTACCCGCGCGTGGCCAGTGCGGCAGCGGTGACCTCGTCGAAGTAGAACCGGCCCCCCGGGCGAAGCACCCGCACGACCTCGGCGATCGCAGATCGCCAGTCCGGCACGTGGTGCACGATCGCGAAGTCGAACACCGCGTCGTACCCGCCGTCCTCCCCGCCGTCCGGGGCGAGCGCGGTGCGCAGGTCGGTCGCCGAGCCCACCGCCACCCGCACTCGATCCTCGAACCTCGCCAGCCGGCGCCGGGCCCGGGCGACCATCGCCGGATCCAGGTCCAGCGCGTCCACCCGGTCGGCGCCGAACGTGTCAAGGATCAGCCGGGTCCCGTTACCGGATCCGCAGCCCAGCTCCAGCGCACGTCCACCCGGCACCCGCCCGCCCAGCCGGCGCAGCAGGTGCGCCTCGCCGCGTTGCAGCCACCGCCGAGCCGGCGAGTTCACCAGCGCGGTCTCGGCCCGGTTCATCAACATTTCCAAGTCCATCCTCATCGGTGAAAGACGTTGCCATCGGCGTATAGCGATGAATAGCACCTGTCGCCGGTGGCTGTCCACTGCGGTCGCCTGATCGGCGTCGCGCGGATCTCCCGGGCGGCTGCGTGCGGCTGTCCGCTGCCCCGTGGAGGCATCGAGTGCTGCGTACCACCTGCCGCCTGCTGGCCGTCCATCTGAGTCTCTGGTTATCATCGCTCTATGACGATGCATGGTGAGGTGTTGGTCTGTCCACGAGACGGGCTGCGCCCGGCGGTGGCGCTGTTCCACGGCCTGTCGGATGCCACCCGGCTGGCGATCGTGCAGCGCCTGTCCCGGGGGGAGGCGCGGGTGGTGGACCTGACCGGGGCGCTGGGCCTGGCCCAGTCGACGGTCTCGGCGCACCTGGCCTGCCTGCGGGACTGCGGGCTGGTGGTGGGCCGGCCGGAGGGCAGGCAGATGTTCTACTCGCTGACCCGCCCGGAGCTGATGGACCTGCTCGCGGCGGCCGAGACGCTGCTGGCCGCGACCGGGTCGGCGGTGGCGCTGTGCCCGAACTACGGCACCGGCGACGGTATGACCACGACCGATGAGACGAAGGAGGCCCGGGCATGAGCGACGCCTGCGGGTGTGGCGACGACGAGCCCCGCGCCGGCGGTGAGGAGGCCGAGGAGCACGAGCCGGAGCGGTTGTGGGAGGTGCGGGAGCTGCAGTTCGCCGCAGTCTCGGGCGTGCTGCTGCTCGCGGCCTGGATCACCGGCTGGGCAGTCGACGGCGGGGCCGCCGGGACAGCCGCGACCGTGCTGGAATGGCTGGCGCTGCTCGCGGGCGCCTACACGTTCGTCCCGTCGACGGTGAAGCGGCTCGCCAAGGGCAAGATCGGCGTCGGCACGCTGATGACCATCGCCGCGGTCGGCGCGGTACTGCTGGGTGAGGTCGGCGAGGCCGCGATGCTGGCCTTCCTGTTCTCCATCAGTGAGGGCCTGGAGGAGTACTCGCTCGCCCGCACCCGCCGCGGCCTGCGCGCCCTGCTGTCCCTCGTCCCCGATGAGGCCACCGTGCTGCGTGACGGCACGGAGCTCGTCGTGGCGCCCGCCGCGTTGCGGGTCGGGGACCGGATGCTGGTCCGGCCGGGTGAGCGGGTCGCCACCGACGGGATCGTCCGCGACGGCCGCACTGCGCTGGACGTCTCGGCGATCACCGGCGAGTCGGTGCCGGTCGAGGCCGGGCCGGGTGACGAGGTGTTCGCCGGGTCGATCAACGGCACCGGGGTGCTCACCGTCGAGGTCACCACGACTGCGGAGGACAACTCGCTGGCCCGGATCGTGCGGATCGTGGAGGCCGAGCAGTCCCGCAAGGGTGCCGCTCAGCGCCTCGCGGACCGGATCGCCAGGCCCCTGGTGCCCGGCGTGATGATCGCGGCCGTGCTGATCGCGGCAATCGGCAGCCTGCTGGGCGATCCGCTGGTGTGGATCGAGCGCGCGCTGGTCGTGCTGGTGGCCGCGTCGCCGTGCGCGCTGGCCATCTCGGTGCCGGTCACCGTGGTCGCCGCGGTCGGTGCGGCGAGCAAGCTCGGGGTGCTGGTCAAGGGTGGAGCCGCGCTGGAAGCCCTCGGCAGGATCCGCGGAGTGGCGCTGGACAAGACCGGCACCCTCACCGCGAACCGACCCGCCGTCATCGACGTCGCCACGGCGAACGGGGCGAGCCGGGAGCGGGTCCTGGACGTGGCCGCCGCCCTGGAGGCGCGCAGCGAACACCCCCTCGCGAAGGCGATCCTGGCCGCTGTCGAGCACGTCGACCCGGCATCCGACGTGGAGGCGGTGACCGGGGCCGGGCTCACCGGCCGCCGCGACGGGCACACCATCCGGCTGGGGCGGCCCGGCTGGCTGGACGCCGGCCCGCTAGCCGCCGACGTGTCGCGCATGCAGGACGCCGGGGCCACGGCCGTGCTCGTCGAGCAGGACGGGCAGGTCATCGGTGCGGTCGCGGTGCGCGACGAACTGCGTCCCGAGGCCGGGGAGGTCGTCGCCCAACTGCGCCGCGACAGCTACCACGTCGCGATGCTCACCGGCGACAACCACGCGACCGCCGCGGCACTGGCGAAGGACGTCGGTATCGACGCGGTGCACGCCGAGCTGCGTCCCGAGGACAAGGCCCGCCTGGTCGAGCAGCTGCGTGGCGAACGGCCCACCGCGATGGTCGGCGACGGCGTCAACGACGCGCCTGCCCTGGCCACCGCCGACCTTGGCATCGCCATGGGCGCGATGGGCACCGACGTGGCCATCGAAACCGCCGACGTCGCGCTCATGGGCGAAGACCTGCGCCACCTGCCGCAGGCGTTCACCCACGCCCGCCAGGCCCGCCGCATCATGCTGCAGAACGTCGGCCTGTCATTGGCCATCGTCATCGTGCTGATGCCGCTCGCCCTGTTCGGGGTGCTCGGCCTGGCCGCGGTGGTGCTGGTGCACGAGCTCGCCGAGGTCGTCGTGATCGCCAACGGCGTCCGCGCGGGTCGCGCGAAGCCGTTGGCGACCACCCGAGGTGCCCGGCAGGCGCCGCTCGCCCCCACCGCGGCGGTCGGGGCGTCCTCGTGACCGCACCCACCCGCACCGGCGTGGGGCGTGCCCGGCTCGTCCTGGTCAGCCTCGCCGGCGTGCTGGCCGCGCTGGATCTGGGCCTGAAGGCCTGGGCCGAGCGTGGCCTGGCCGGCGGGCAGACGGTCGATCTCGGGGTGATCCAGCTGCGGCTGCTGTTCAACCCGGGCGTGGCGTTCAGCCTCGGCGACACCCTGCCCGCGTGGGTCGTGCTCAGCGTCACCGGGCTGATCACCATCGGGCTGGCCGTCTTCGCCTGGCGGAGCACCCGCACCGCCCCGCTGCCGGTGCGGGTGGCGCTGGCCGCGGTCCTGGCCGGCGCGATCTCCAACTTCATCGACCGCGCCCCCGACGGCGTCGTCACCGACTACCTGCACACCGGTTGGTTCCCCACCTTCAACGGCGCCGACGTCCTCATCACGCTCGGCGCCGCCGCCCTCGTCCTCAACGGTCTGCTCGCCGAACGACCGGGCGGCAGCCGCGACGTCGGCGGCGAGGCGGAGCACGGACGCGTCGCGCGATAAGCTCGTCATGACGGGCGGCCACGACCGTCGTGCGCCCCTGGGCCTCCCGTTCCCGCCGCAGCCGCTGCCAGGGACGCCGGGATGGTCACCGCGCTCGGTGAGCGGCCGGTCCGCCAGGACCCCGTCGACCGACGACAGTGCCGCCTGAGCCAGGCCGGGCTCGTCGTGGAAGTCCGTGACCTGCGCGAGCTCGCCGCACTCGGCGCGGGCCGCAGTGGCGACCGCGGCGGCGACCCGATGCATTCTCCACCACCTGCGGTAGAAGTTGCTCCCCGGATGCCAGCCGGGAGCCGGGCGATGCGGGGAACCCACGCGAGGCATCAGGAATGCGACGCTGTGACCCGCTCCCGCCTCATAGCCGTCCAACCCACCGGAGCGCCGGCAGCCCCCTCCGCTCCCGGCCCGTTCAGCATCCTCACAGCGCTGCACGTGCACGCTCGTCGCTCAAGGGAGACGTGGTGCCCGCTGCACGTAGCGAGGAGGCGAGGTGCATGACTGTGTCGCCCCGCGCGTCGCATTGCCCCCGACCTCCTGCTGAGCCCGGTAGCCGGCTGCCCCTCGTGGTCGGCGCGACGGTCACGTTCGTCGCGGCGGTCCTGTTCGACGTGCTTGCGGGTGAGCACCCGACGCACACCGTCGCGCTCGCGTTGGTGGCACTCGCGGTGGCGGGTCTGCGACTGCGACTCGGCGGGCGTCGTGAAGGCCTCCTGTCGGTCGTATCAGGCGCCGTTGTGGCACAGCCGGCGCTGCACGCAACGGCGAAGCTCGACTTGGACGCAACGCACCACGTGTCGGGCGGGCTGCTGCACATGGTGGTCGCGGACGGCCCGGGCGCCGCGATGCAGCCCGCTGTATCCGCCGCCGTCGTCATCGCGGTCGCGACCAGCGGACGCATCGCTCAGCTTCTGCTGACTGCGTTGCGCCGGCCAGGCTTGCTGCTCGTCTCCGGGTCACCGCCGCCAGCGCTGGTGCGTTCACCGGCTCGCTCGTGCGCTCGGCCTCAAGGATCGATGCTGCACTGGTGCGGTTGGAGCATCCAGGCGGCGCGACGAGGCCCGCCCCGCCGGTCGCTCGCCTGACACCTCCTTCCCGCTGAGCGGCCGCCGAGCGCGGCGTCCGGGCGTGCGTGGGGGAGTTCCACCCGCTTGGCGCACGCCACCTGCACGGCGTGCTCGCGTTGTCGTGCCGTTGCGTGCGTCCTGTTCTCAGAGACGACGACTATGAATTTCGATAATGCGTCATTCAGCAAGACATGTAGCGGAGGACCCGGCCGTTCGTCGGGAGTATCAACCGGTCAAGCGCTGGACCGGAGGTGGTCCGCATGACGAAGCGGCTTCCACTGGTGCCCGCTGTGCGGACGGCGGTTCACGGATGCGTCCTCCGAGTGCTGCAGGGTGTCGGTTTCCGGCGATCGGACGCGGCGATCGAAGAGGAGGCGCAGCGTTACTGGAGCGAGGCGCACCAGGGACGCGGTTCGCACTGGCAGAGCACCAGCAGGTTCACCGAGGGCGAGTTGTGGACGCAGATCGGTCTGCGTCATCTCGGCATGCTGCGGCAGGCGGCCAGGACGCTGGATGCGGGCTCGGATCTCGGAAGGGTCGTGGAGTGGGGCTGCGGCGGCGGCGCGAACGCCGTGCAGATCGCGCCGCTCGCACGCGAGTTCGTGGGCGTCGACGTGTCGCCCGACAGCCTCCAGGAATGTACGCGGCAGGTCCTCGCTCGCTGCGGTACGCCGTTCCAACCGGTGCTCGTGGACGTGCGAGACCCCGAAGCGGCGCTCCAGCACATCGCGGCTCCGTGCGACGTGTTCCTGTGCGTCTACGTCTTCGAGCTCATCCCGAGCCCCGCCTACGGCGAACGCCTCCTGCGCATCGCACACGAGATCCTCGCTCCGGGGGCCTGGCCCTCGTCCAGATCAAGTACGACACCGGGGCGTGGCGGACCCGCCCCCGCCGGCTGTCTTACCGATTCAGCCCGGGCAACACAACCACCTATCCCATCCACGCCTTCTGGGAGTTGGCCGCGCGGTGCGGCTTCGAGCCCCGGTACGTCGAACTGGTACCCCAGGACGAGCTGGACGAGCGCTACGCCTACTTCGTCCTGGTGAAGCCGGGCGCCCCAGATCTCGCATCGTGACCACGGCAAACGCGTTTCTTCGTACTGGTCAGTGGCACGTTGAGCTGTGGTGTCCTCCGTCGAGAGCTTCGGCTGCCCCTGCGGGCCGCCGGTCCACCTTCTCCAGTTGAACGTGCACTCTCTGCCGCCTTCGCTCGGACGGGGTCGCTGGCTGGTAGGCGTCGTCGGTGCGGAACGGGGGCGTTCCTTGGCTGCGTCTGGGCAGCGAGGGGCAGTTGTGCCAGCAGGCAGTTGATCGTGACCACACAATTTGATCAAGAGCTGTGGGTCGTTGACCACGGCCCGGCAACGCTGGCGCGATGCCCTCGCGGTGTCCCCGTCCGGCTGCCGCCATCAACTCAGCCTGGCGGCCCCCGCAGAGCTGCTCGTCAGGCGCGCCGACTGACTCCGGATCTGGCGGGAGAAGCGGCTGTTCCGGAGAGCCCTGAGGGGTAGCCCAGCCACGGACGGGTGGTCATACGGCAGGGCGCCGGTCTTCGCGGCGCCGCCGGGGGATCCCAGGTCGGTGAAGAACTCTGCGTTGATGGTCGTGTAGTCGACCCACTGGGCGGGCA
>NZ_NKYF01000035.1 GCF_002262885.1 Pseudonocardia sp. MH-G8
GACGACGTCGTGTCGGGCAGATCCCATGACCGTCAGCGGGCAGCTTTCATGTCCGCCAGCGGGCAGCTTCGTGGCCGTCTCCGGGAATTTTCTCGTGGCCGCGGTCAACGCACCCCCGATACGGCTCATGCCCCTGACCCGCTGATCAAGACCGTCGTCGAAAGGGGCTCGAGAACGGCACCACAGCCAGACGAGCCTCACCCGGCCGCGACGGACTCGTCCGGAACAGGCCTGGGCCAGGTCGGGGACGGCCACCCGGACGAACACAATATTCGTGGGTCGAGCCCAACCCAGCCACTCTCGGCGCCGAGGTCGGGCTCGGCACCGGACCCACTGCGCGTCAGACCCGGGCGGAAGTGGGGCACGAAGTCCCGAGCCGGGAACGGCGCGCCCACCGCAACCCGCCCTACGACGCCGGAGTCGAGGTGCGCGCACCCCGTCCCCCGCTTCGCGCCGCGCACCCCGTCGACGAGTGGTGTCAGGGCAGAAGGGGGCGCCGGCCGAGGGCCGGTTGCTGCATGGCCGGTGAAGGTTCGTGGCCGCCGGCCGGTCAGCGCTTGCGCGGCAGCCGGACCAGGCCCTCCTGGACGGTGGTGGCCACGAGCCGGCCGTCCTGCGTGGTGAACTTGCCCGTCGCCAGCCCGCGCGAGCCGGAGGCGGTGGGCGAGTAGCAGGTGTAGAGCAGCCACTCGTCCGCGCGGAAGGGGCGGTGGAACCACATCGCGTGGTCCAGGCTCGCCATCTGCAGGGACTCGCCTGCGAGGTCGTGGCGAGCGACGACCGAGCCCAGCAGCGTCATGTCGCTGGCGTAGGTCAGCAGGCAGACGTGCAGGAGCTGGTCGTCGGGCAGCGAGCCGTCGGCGCGCATCCACACCCGCGACGGCTCGTCGGAGCCGCCGGTGCGCGTGGAGGACCAGACGGGCTCGTCGACGAACCGCATGTCGATCGGTCGCGGGGCGCGGGCGTGCCAGCCCGCGTCGTCGCCGCGGGCGATCCGCTCGCTGATCGTCGGCAGCTCGTCGGGGGCAGGCACGTCCGTGGGCGCGGGTTCGCTGTGCTCCAGCCCGTCCTGGGGCTGCTGGAACGACGCCGAGAGCGAGAAGATCGCCTCACCGTGCTGGATCGCGAGGACCCGGCGCGTGGTGAACGAGCGCCCGTCGCGCACGCGCTCGGACTCGTACACGATCGGCACGCGGGGGTCGCCGGGCCGGATGAAGTAGGCGTGCAAGGAGTGGACGAGGCGGTCCTCGGGCACGGTGCGACCCGCGGCGACGAGGGCCTGGCCCGCCACCTGCCCGCCGAACACCCGCGTGGGGCTCTGCGGCGGGCTCACCCCGCGGAAGAGGTTGACCTCGAGCTGCTCGAGGTCGAGCAGCTGCACCAGCCCGTCCAGGACGGCCTGGCCGTGCGGGACGCCGTCGGATGCAGTCTCGGGAGCGGGCGGGCGGGTCACCGCCGCATCCTCTCAGGACGTACTCGCCGCCTGGTCCGGCACCACCACTGCCCCACGCCGCCGAGCGTGCCCGCGCGGTGATCGAGGGACGGGAAGACCCGACCGACGGTCATGGCCGCTCGCGTCCGCATGATCGTCGGTTGGGTGCAGGCGCGGCCGGATCCGGCCGTTCCCGCACCCGTTCGCCGATCACGGACGTGCCTCCTCCTGCGCGCCGAACGCCCGCTGCTCCCCCGCGATCGCGCGCAGGTAGGCCACCACCGTGGCGCTGCCCTCGGCGCCCAACCCCTCCGCGACCCGGTCGAAGCGGGCAAGCAGCGGGCCGAGCTCCGTCAGGATGGCGTGCCGGCCCGATTCGGTGACCTCGACGACGACCCGGCGCCGATCGCGCGGGTGCGGCGCGCGCCGGACGTGCCCCGCGGCTTCGAGCCGGTCGACCAACTCGGTGGCCGAGGCCGAGCGCATTCCGAGCCGGTTCCCCAGCTCGACGGGGCCGAGAGGGTCCTCGGAATCGACGAGCAGGCTCATCGCGCGCACGTCGTTGTCGGGCAGTCCCAGCCGCCGGGCGAGCACGTGCCCCGCATCTTCGGCCGCGCGCATGACCTCCCACAGCGCCCAGGTCGGCTCCGCCGCCTGCCAGCGGCGGCGTTCCCTCGTCTCGGTCTCGTCGGCCACCCGGCCATGCTACGGTAGCTAGGCAGCCTAGCTATCTGAGGAGCCGCAGAAATGTCCTCCGCACCACTCGCTCCCGTCGACCCCTTCGCCGTGGCCGTCCGCCCTCTCGACGAGCCCGGCAACGCCGCCACGCTGCGGGCGGCCGGGCCGATCGTCCAAGCCGAGGCGCCCGCAGGGGGACCGGTCTGGATCATCACGGAGGAAGCGCTCGCGCGGCAGGCCCTCGCCGACGATCGGCTGGTGAAGGACCCTGCCTGGGCGCCGCGCTCCTGGAACCGCTGGGCGGCGGGCCTCGAGCCCACGGCCGCGGAGCAGCTGTCACTCACCACGCTCGACGGGCCCGCGCACACCGCGCTGCGCCGGGCTCACACACCGTTGCTCTCGGCGCGGCGCGTGCAGGGCTACGCAGGGCGCATCGGGTCCATCGCGCGCGAACTGCTCACGGCGCAGGCGCCCGGACCGGTCGACCTGATGGACGAGTTCACCACCCGGTTCCCGCTCGCCGTGATCTGCGAGCTGCTCGGGGTGCCCGACGACCGCGTCGACCAGGCGATCGCGGCGTGCCGGCAGTTGAACGGCGAGGACCCCGCAGCGTTCGCGGCCGCGATGGCGGCCTTCTCGGAGCTGGCCGAGGCGGCGCTGGCGAGTGGCGACGGCATGGCGGTGGAGCTGCGCGAGCGCGTTCCCGAGGGGGTCGACGACCGGGAACTGCATTACCTGCTGTTCGGGCTGATCTTCGCCAGCCAGATCACCACGGACGCCGCGCTCGGGTTCCTGCTCGCCCGGGTGCTCGCCGACGGCCCGATCGGCGCGGACGCGATCGACGGCCTCGTCACCGACGGCCTGCGCCGCCACCCGCCCGCACCCTTCACGCTGTGGCGGTTCACGCGCACCGCGCTCGAGCTGAGCGGGGTGCGGCTGCCGGAGCGCGCGCCGGTGCTCGTCGACATCGCGGTCATCAACACCGCTCCGGGTCCGGCCGGCGGGCCGGACCTGACGTTCGGTGCCGGGCCGCACTTCTGCGTGGGCGCGCAGCTCGCTCAGCTGGAGCTGCGCGCCGTGGCAGAGGTGCTGGTGACCGACTTCCCCCGGGCCCGATTGGCCGTCCCCTACGCCGACCTGCGACGGACCGACCGGGGCATGCAGGGCAGCAGGCTGACGGCACTGCCGGTGCTGCTGCGCGGCTGACCCCCGCCGGCCCGCGATCGGTCAGGCGTGGTCCTCCTCACCCAGGCGGTGGACCCGGATGAGGTTGGTGGAGCCGACGGTGCCGGGAGGGGATCCGGCGACGATCACGACGAGGTCGCCGGGGTGGAAGCGGTCGATCGACAGCATCGCGTGGTCGACCTGGCGGACCATCGCGTCGGTGGAGTCGACGGAGTCGACGAGGAACGTCTCCACCCCCCAGCTCATCGAGAGCTGGCTGCGCACCTCGGCGGCCGGGGTGAACGCGAGCAGCGGCAGCCGGGTGTGCAGGCGGGCGAGCCGCCGCACGGTGTCGCCGGACTGCGTGAACGCCACCAGCGCGCGGGCGGAGAGCCGCTCGCCGATGTCGCGTGCGGCGTAGGACAGCACACCGCGCTTGGTGCGCGGCACGTGGTTGAGCGGCGGGACGGCCACCGACCCGTCCTCGACGGCCTCGATGATCTGGGCCATCGTGCTGACCGACTTGATCGGGTACCGGCCCACGCTGGTCTCGCCGGACAGCATCACGCAGTCGGCGCCGTCCAGCACGGCGTTTGCGACGTCGGACGCCTCCGCCCGCGTGGGGCGGGAGTTGGAGATCATCGACTCGAGCATCTGGGTGGCGACGATGACCGGCTTGGCGTTCTCGCGCGCGATCTGGATGGCGCGCTTCTGCACCAGCGGAACGTGCTCCAGCGGCAGCTCGACGCCGAGGTCGCCGCGGGCGACCATCACGCCGTCGAACGCGAGGACGATGGCCTCGAGGTTGTCGACCGCCTCGGGCTTCTCCAACTTGGCGATGACCGGCAGCCGTCCGCCGCGACTGTCCATGATCTTGTGGACGATGTCGATGTCGGCCGGGCTGCGCACGAACGACAGCGCGACCGTGTCGACGCGCAGGTCGAGGGCGAACTCGAGGTCGGAGCAGTCCTTGTCGGTCAGCGCCGGCACCGAGACGTTCATCCCGGGCAGGGAGAGGCCCTTGTTGTCGCTCACGGGGCCGCCCTCGGTGACGCGGCAGACGACGTCGAGACCGTCGACGCCGACGACACGCAGGCCGACCTTCCCGTCGTCGACGAGCAGCCGGTCGTCGGGCCGCGCGTCGTTGGCGAGCCCGGCGTAGGTGGTGGAGACGCGGTCGTGGGTGCCTGCGACATCCTCGACGGTGATCCGCACCTCCTCCCCGGTGTGCCACTCGACGGGGCCCGTGGCGAAGCGGCCCAGCCGGATCTTGGGGCCCTGGAGGTCGCCCATGATGCCGACGGCACGGCCCTCGGAATCGGCGGCGTTGCGGACCATCTCGTACACGCGCTTGTGGTCGTCGCGGTTGCCGTGGCTGAAGTTCAGGCGGGCGACGTCCATGCCTGCCTGCACGAGCTCGCGGATACGGTCCGGCGATGCGGTCGCGGGACCGATGGTGCAGACGATCTTGGTACGTCGGCTCACGCGAGGCAGTCTAGCGCGGCTACTGAAACGATCAGGTTGAGGTTTGCCTTAAATCTCGCATCGATGACGCCAACCCCCGGTGGGCAGCGGGTGAATCCGCTACCGCCGCGGTAGCTCGCTGGGCCCCACGTGGTCGGCGAGCCACTCGACGAGCGGCCGCAGCGCCCGCCACGTCCGCGCCACGCGCTCCTGCGCCCCCGGCTCGTGCAGCACGTCGTCGGGTTCCCAGCCGCGCCAGGCGTAGAGGCCCTTGTGTCGCAGCAGGTCGATGCGGGGGTGGTCGGCGTCGTACCCGCGCGGGCGGGTGCGCAGGGTCTCCCCCGCCAGGCTCAGCCCGTCGGCGCTGAGCGCGGCGAGCCGCTTCTCCAGGTCGCTGCCGCGGCGCTCGTCGTCGACGACCGCGCGGTACCGGGTGACCTGGTCGGGTGCCATCCGGTAGTACCCGCCCGCGGCCATCAGCCCGTCGGCGCCGACCTCCACGTAGAACGGCCCCGCGGTGGCCCCGCAGTGGGTCTTGTACGGGGTCTTGTCGTGGGAGAAGCGGACGTCGCGATAGGGCCGGAAGACCTTCCCGGGGCCGAACTCGGGCTCCAGCGCGGCGAGCAGCGCCAGCATCGGTGCGCGAACGTCGGCCTCGTAGACCGCACGCTGGTCGGTCCAGTAGGCCTTGGAGTTGTCGGCGATGAGCCCGTCGTAGAACTCGACGGCGCCGTCACCGAAGCCGGTGAACGTCACGTGCTGCGGTCTCCCGAGGGCGGGCGGTGCGCGCCGGCATCGGCCTCGGCGGGCTCTTCCGGCTCGCTGTCCCCCGTGCCGGACGGGGCGGGCTCGGGCGCCGCCGCCTTCTCGTCGGCGGGCGGCTCGAGCACTTCCCGCGGCTTGCGAACCAGCGCGATGTAGAGCACCGCACCCACGAACACGACCACGGAGACCACGACGTTGATGCGGATGTCGCCGAAGACGCGGGTGGCGTAGTCGGTGCGCATCTGCTCGATGAAGAACCTGCCGGCCGTGTAGCCCGCGACGTAGACGGCGAACGCGCGGCCGTGGCCCAGCCGGAACCGGCGGTCGGCCCAGACCACCAACCCGGCGACGGCGAGGTTCCACAGCAGCTCGTACAGGAACGTGGGGTGCACGACCTCGAGGGGCGTGTGGTTCACCGCGACGCCGCCGAGCGCGTCCGCCAGCCCGGTGTCCGGGTCGACCCGCTCGTAGATCTCCAGGCCCCACGGCAGCGTGGTGGGGGCGCCGTACAGCTCCTGGTTGAACCAGTTGCCCAGCCGCCCGATCGCCTGGGCCACCACGATCCCGGGCGCCACGGCGTCGGCGAAGGCTCCCAGCGGTACCCCGCGGCGCCGGCAGCCGATCCACGCGCCGACCGCGCCGAGCGCGACCGCGCCCCAGATCCCCAGGCCCCCCTGCCAGATCCGCAGCGCCCCCCACGGGTCGCCGCCGGGGCCGAAGTAGGTCTGCCAGTCGGTGAGCACGTGGTAGAGCCGGCCGCCGACCAGGCCGAACGGCACCGCGAACACCGCGACGTCGGTGACCGTGCCCGGTTGCCCGCCGCGCGCGGTGAACCGCCGCTCGCCCCAGAGCACCGCCACGATGATTCCGGCGATGATGCAGAGCGCGTAGGCCCGGATCGGGATGGGCCCGAGCATCCAGACACCGCGGTCCGGACTCGGGATGTTCGCCAGCACGGTGACGACGGCAGGACTCACGACGCCACGGTAGCGCCACCTCCGCGCGAGGACGGGGGCGGTCGACCCCGACTCGCCCGCATTCAGACCCCGACTCGCGGGGAAACCCCGCGAGTCGGGGTCTCGACGTCGGCGAGTCGCGCCCTCGGTGCGGGCGGGCCGGAGGCGTCAGGCGGGAGCGGCGATCCGCCGGACGCCCTCCGCGAGCTCGCCGGCGAGCCGGCGCACCCCGTCCGCACCGGCGGCCTCGGCCGCCGCCACGAACGCCGACCCGACGATCACACCGTCGGCGTACCCGGCGATCTCGGCGGCCTGGTCGCCCGAGCGCACCCCGATCCCGACGCCGAGCGGCAGGTCGGTGTGGGCGCGGCAACGGGCCACGAGGGCCGGGGCGGCGCTCGCGACGGCGTCCCGCGCCCCGGTGACGCCCATCGTCGACGTGGCGTAGAGGAAGCCGCGGGTGGCCTCGGCCGTGGCCGCGATGCGCTCCTCGGTGGAGGACGGGGCGACCAGGAAGATGCGATCCAGACCGTGCGCGTCGGAGGCGGCGAGCCACTCGTCGGCCTCGTCGGGGATCAGGTCCGGCGTGATCAGGCCGAGCCCGCCGGCCGCGGCGAGGTCGCGGGCGAACGCGTCGACGCCGTAGTGCAGCACCGGGTTGAAGTAGGTCATCACGACCGCCCGGCCGCCCGCGGCGCTGACCCGCTCGACGACCGAGAACACGTCGCGCAGCCGGAACCCGGCACGGAGCGCGGTGTCGGCGGCGGCCTGGACCGTGGGCCCGTCCATCACGGGGTCCGAGTACGGGATACCGACCTCGAGCAGGTCGCAGCCGCCCTCGCTCATCGCGGTGAGCAGCTCCACCGAGCCGTCGACGGTCGGGTAGCCGGCGGGCAGGTAGCCGACGAGCGCACCCCGACCCTCCGCCTTCGCGGACGCGAAGATCTCCTGCACGCCACCCATCGCACGCTGTGCTGATGGTCCGCTCGCGAGCTCGCTCACTGCGACTCCTCCGTCACTCCACTGGGCCGGTCCTCGGGCGCGTCCGCACCCGGGCCGGCGAGCGAGGCCTCCGCGATGGCGGTGCCGCTGGCCTCCTCGGCGCTCTCGTCGTCGGCGATCATGCCGAACCACTTCGCCGCGGTGTCGACGTCCTTGTCCCCACGACCGGACAGGTTCACGACGATCACCGCGTCCGGCCCGAGCTCGCGACCCAGCCGCAGCGCGCCGGCCACGGCGTGGGCGGACTCGATCGCCGGGATGATCCCCTCGGTGCGCGACAGCAGCGCGAACGCGTCCATCGCCTCGGCGTCGGTGACCGGCCGGTACTCGGCCCGGCCGAGGTCCTTGAGCAGCGAGTGCTCGGGCCCGACGCCCGGGTAGTCCAGGCCCGCGGAGATCGAGTGCGACTCCGCGGTCTGCCCGTCCTCGTCCTGCAGCAGGTAGGACAGCGCTCCGTGCAGGGCGCCCGGCGAGCCCTCGGTGAGCGTGGCGCCGTGCCGGCCGGTCTCGATGCCGTCGCCTCCGGGCTCGAATCCGACCAGCCGCACGCCGGGGTCGTCGAGGAAGGCGTGGAAGATCCCGATCGCGTTCGAGCCCCCGCCGACGCACGCGACCACCGCGTCGGGCAGCCGCCCGGTGCGCTCCAGCACCTGCTCGCGCGCCTCCAGGCCGATGATCCGGTGGAAGTCGCGCACCATCACCGGGAACGGGTGCGGCCCGGCGGCCGTGCCGAGCAGGTAGTGCGTCTCGTCGACGTTGGCGACCCAGTCGCGCAGCGCTTCGTTGATCGCGTCCTTCAGGGTGCGGGAGCCCGTCTTCACCGGCACCACCTGCGCGCCGAGCAGGCGCATCCGGGCGACGTTGAGGGCCTGCCGCTCGGTGTCGACCTCACCCATGTAGACCACGCACTCGAGGCCGAGCAGCGCGCAGGCGGTGGCCGTGGCCACGCCGTGCTGCCCCGCGCCGGTCTCGGCGATCACCCGGGTCTTGCCCATCCGCTTGGTGAGCAGCGCCTGACCCAACACGTTGTTGATCTTGTGTGAGCCGGTGTGGTTGAGATCCTCGCGCTTGAGCAGGATGCGCGCGCCTCCGGCGTGCTCACCCAGCTTCGGCACGTCGGTGAGCGGGGACGGGCGCCCCGAGTAGTCGCGGTGCAGCCGGTCGAGCTCGTCGAGGAACTCCCGGTCGCCGCGCGCCTTGTCGTAGGCGGTCTCCAGTTCGTCGAGCGCCGCGATCAGCGCCTCCGGTACGAACCGGCCGCCGTAGCGCCCGAAGTGGCCCCGTGCGTCCGGTTCGTGTCCGGACGGGGTCTCGATCCCGTCGCTGGCCTTGCTGGTGGTCACCGCACCATTCTGGAGCACGACGGATGGAAGCCTGCAGCCACCAGGCTGCGCACCGCTCCGCCCGGGTCGCCACTGGTGACGAGCCCCTCGCCGACCAGCACCGCGTCGGCGCCCCATCCGGCGTAGGTGAGCAGGTCACCGGGGCCGCGGACGCCCGACTCGGCCACCCGCAGCACGTCGTTGGGCAGGCCCGGCGCGAGCCGCCCGAAGACCGTGCGATCGACCTCGAGCGTGTGCAGGTCGCGCGCGTTGACACCGATCAGCCGCGCGCCCGCCTCCAGCGCGCGGTCGGCCTCCTCCTCGGTGTGCACCTCGACCAGCGCGGTCATCCCGAGCGACTCGACGCGGTCGAGCAGCGCGTCGAGCACGTTCTGCTCCAGCGCGGCGACGATCAGCAGCACCAGGTCGGCGCCGTACGCCCGCGCCTCGTGCACCTGGTACGGGCTGACCACGAAGTCCTTGCGCAGCACCGGCACGTCGACCACCGCGCGCACGGCCGCCAGGTCGGCCAGCGACCCGCCGAACCGGCGCTGCTCGGTGAGCACGCTGATCACCCGCGCCCCGCCCTCGGCGTAGGACGCCGCCAGTTCGGCCGGGTCGCCGATCACCGCCAGGTCGCCCTTCGACGGGCTGCGCCGCTTCACCTCCGCGATCACGCCGATGCCCGGCGCGCGCAGCGCGGCCATCACGTCCCGCGGGGGCGCGGCCGCCGCCGCCCGCCGCTTGATCTCCGCGAAGTCGACCTCTGCCTCACGCACCGCGAGATCGGCCCTGACACCGTCCACGATGGAATCGAGGACACTCGCTCCGCCGTTCGCCATGGCAGCTGTCCCCCTCTCCGGATAGGGCCGGGCGCGAATCATGCTAGACAGCGGCGTTCCGCGGCCCGTCCCCAGGATCGTCCCCCCTGCCCGGCGACGGACCTTCAGGGGGGTCCGCGGTGGGGTCGAGCCCGGCGTCCAGAGCCTGCCAGGCGGCGCGGTCCGGGTCCTGGTCGACCCGCCGCTCCCCCGGCGCCGCGTAGCGCGACCCGAGCCTCGGCAGGCTCCGTTCGCGGACCGCGACCAGCACCCCCACCCCCAGCAGCAACCCGCCGGCCGCGGCCGGGAGCAGCGGCGCGGGCGAACGTTGCGTGGGCTGGTGGCGCAGCTCGTCCACGGTGGAACCGTGCGGTGGCTGCGGGAGCGCCGACGCGGGCGCATCCGAGGCGTAGGGGTCCGTGACCAGCGCCGGCACCGCGAACACGAGCACACCGAGGCCGGCCAGCGCCAGCAATCCGCCCACCACACGGCGCAGCACGCCGCCGCTGGCCACCAGACCCGCGATCCCCGCCAGCGCCAGCAGCGCCACGCCACCCAGCCACGGCGCGACCTGCGCGCCCGTCAGCGCCACGGGAGCGCCGCCGGCCGGCAGGACGCGGTACCAGACCGCCGTGCTGCCGATCCACAGCAGGCCGGCCGCCAGCGCGAGGCCCGCGCACGCCGTCACGAGCGCCCGCGGCCGGGTGCGCCCGGTCACCGCGGGGTGCTGGACGCCGACGGGGCCACCCCCGGCCGCGCGGCCAGCGACTCGGCCGACCCGGCTCCCGCCCCCTCGCGCGGCTCCGCAAGCGTCCCCGCGGTCGCCACCGCCGACAGCACCGCCTTCGCCTTGTTCAGGCACTCGGTGTCCTCGGCGACCGGGTCGGAATCCGCCACGATGCCGCCCCCCGCCTGCACGTAGGCCACCCCGTCGCGGATCAGCGCCGTGCGGATCGCGATCGCGGTGTCCGCGTCGCCGGCGAAGTCGAGGTAGCCGACGATCCCGCCGTACAGCCCGCGGCGCGTCGGCTCCAGCTCCTCGATGATCGCCATCGCCCGCGGCTTGGGCGCCCCGGACAGCGTTCCCGCCGGGAAACAGGCGGTGACGGCGTCGAACGCGGTGCAGTCGCCGCGCAGCACGCCGGTGACCGTGGAGACGAGGTGCATGACGTGGCTGTAGCGCTCCACCGAGAAGAAGCTGTGCACCTTCACCGTGCCCGGCTCGCACACCCGCCCCAGGTCGTTGCGGCCCAGGTCGACGAGCATGACGTGCTCGGCGCGCTCCTTCTCGTCGGTGCGCAGCTCCTTCTCCAGGAGCAGGTCCTCCTCCTCGGTCTCCCCGCGCCACCGCGTGCCGGCGATCGGGTGCGTGGTGGCCCGGCCGTCCCGCACCGTGACCAGCGCCTCGGGGCTCGAGCCGACGATGTCGAACCGCTCCCCGTCCACCGACTCGAGGCGCAGCAGGTAGAGGTACGGGCTCGGGTTGGTGGCGCGCAGCACCCGGTAGACGTCGAGCGCATCCGCCTCGCACTCGGCCTCGAACCGCTGCGACAGCACCACCTGGAACGCCTCACCCGCGCGGATCTGCTCCTTGGCCTCCTCGATGGCGGCGTGGTGCTGGGCCGACGAACGGCGGCGCGTGAACTCGGGCTGGGCGGGCCGGTAGACCGCCACCGTCGACGCCGACGGCGCGGCCAGGTCGGCGGTCATCCGGTCCAGCCGGGCGACCGCGTCGTCGTAGGCCTCGTCCACCCGCTCGTCGCTCGCGTCCCAGTTGATGGCGTTGGCGATCAGCGTGATCGTGCCCTCGTGGTGGTCGACCGCGGCGAGGTCGGTGGCCAGCAGCATCACCAGCTCGGGCACGCGCAGGTCGTCCTCGGTCAGCTCGGGCAGCCGCTCCAGGCGGCGCACCGCGTCGTAGGCGAGGTAGCCGACCATGCCCCCGGTCAGCGGCGGCAACCCGGGCAGCCGCTCGCTGCGCAGCTCGTCGACGACCTGCCGCAGGGCCACGAGCGGGTCACCGGTCGTGGGCAGGCCCACCGGTACCTCGCCGGTCCAGACCAGCGCACCGTCCACCGCGCTCAGGGTGGCCCTGCTGCGCGCGCCCACGAACGACCACCGCGACCAGGACCGCCCGTTCTCCGCCGTCTCGAACAGGAACGTGCCGGGCCGGTCACCGGCCAGCTTGCGGTAGACCCCGACAGGGGTCTCGTCGTCGGCGAGCAGCCGCCGGGTCACCGGGATCACCCGGTGCCCGGCGGCCAACGCGCGGAACTGCTCGCGGCTGGGGGTGACGTCGCCGAGGGCGCCACTCGACGCAGCGCCGAGAGCGCCGGCAGGCGCGGTGACGGTCATGGCGCCATTGTGCGGCACGGGGCCGCGGCGACCCGCCGGGTGTTCCGCCACGCCGCTGCCGACACCCACACACCGGATTCTCAGCCAGGGACCGGGAGAATGGGAGACGTGGCCGCAGCCGACGAGAACACCGCACCACGCCGCCGCGGGCGCCGGCCCGGCGGCGCCGACACGCGGACGTCGCTGCTGGACGCGGCCCGCGTCGTCTTCGCCGAGCGCGGCTACGACGGCGCCACCGTGCGCGTGATCGCGGAGCGCGCGGGCGTGGACCCCGCGATGGTCAACCACTGGTTCGGGGGGAAGGAGGGGCTGTTCGTCTCCGCCCTGAACCTGCCGGCCGACCCGGCCGCGATCCTCGGAGAGGCGCTCGCCGGCGACCCCGAGCACCTGGCCGAGCGGATCCTCTGCCAGCTCCTGTACGTCTGGGACAGCACCGGCGGGGCGCAGTTCGCGGCGCTGCTGCAGAGCATCGCCAGCCATGACGTCGCCGCGGGCCTGCTGCGCGAGTTCATCGGTCGGGTGCTGGTGAACAGCGTCGTGCGGGGCGTGGCGCCGGACCGCCCCGAGCTGCGGGCGAGCCTGTGCGGCACGCAGATGTTCGGGCTCGCGTTCGTGCGCTACGTGCTGAAGGTGGAGCCGCTCGCCTCCGCCGACCACGCCACGATCGTGTCCGCGGTGGCGCCGAACCTGCAGCGCTACCTCACGGGGACCCTGCCGTGACGGCGGCGGGCGCGAGCCCGTCCACGAACGTGGCGAACCGCTCTCGGCGGTCCGGGGAACAGAGGAACGGGCAGGTCATGCAGTACGCGTCGGACGCGCGCTCCACCTGCGGCTCGGTCTTGTAGTACAGGCAGCAGGCGGCGCGCACCGGCACCGCGAAGGTGTCGGCGCCCCGCTGCACCGATTCGGTGCCGCCGCGGTGGCGGATGCGCGCCCCGTGCGCAGTGAGGGCGTCCACCAGCGCGGCGCCGAGCTCGGCCGAGGCCTCGCGGTCGGTGCCCGCGTACAGCGGCACGTAGGTCGCGGCGCCGCGGGCGGCGTCGGCGACACCGTTCCACAGGGGCACGAGGCCGTAGCGGGTGGCGGCGCGCACGGCGTCCAGCAGCGGGCCCAGGGTCGCGACGGCCGCCCCGGCCACCCGGTCGAGCAGCGCGGCGGTGTCGGCCACGACCTCGACGCCCGGGTCGCCCGCCGCCGCGTCGTCGGGCAGCACGAGCAGCGACGCGTCCCGCACCGCCACCTGGCCGGTGTCCGGGTGCACCCACAGCCGCCCGGGCCGGACGTCCCACGCGCGGCGCTCCAGGAGGATCGCGGCGCTGACCCGGCCCAGCACGGCGTGCACGAGCGTGCCGGCCACCGAGGTGGCGGCCACGGACGCGAGCCTGCCCGGGTTGTCCTGCTCCCGCGCTCGCGCACACCAGTGCGCGACGTCCTCGGCGGCCTCGGGCAGCGACCGCCACCCCGGCTCCGGGGGCACCCCGATCCGCACGGCGTAGGTGTCCGGGTACGCCGGGCGCAGCCCGCGCAGCCGCTCGACGGTGGCCGCCAACGCACTCATGAGGCGAGGCTAACCTGACCGACACGGCGCGGGGAAGGCCCGGGCTACCGCCGGTCGCTCACGGGCGGCGGGGGTCGATGAAGCCGGACTCGTAGGCGGCCACCACGGCCTGGGTGCGGTCACGGGCACCGACCTTGGCGAGCACGTTGCCCACGTGGGTCTTGACCGTCTCGACGCCCAGCACCAGCTCCCGCGCGATCTCGGCGTTGGACAGGCCCCGGGCCATCCACCGCAGCACCTCGCCCTCGCGCTCGGTCAGGCCCGCGCTGCGCAGGGCGTCCCCACCGGACCCGCCACGGGTGGCGACGAGGTCGCGCACCGCCGCCGGGAACAGCAGCGACTCCCCCTGCGCCACCGTGCGCACCGCCTGCACGATCTCGGCCGGCCGGGAGCGCTTGAGCAGGAAGCCGGTGGCGCCCGCCTGCAGGGCCTCGTAGACGTAGCCGTCGTTGCCGAACGTCGTGAGCACGAGCACGCGGGGTGGCTGCGGCACGGACGTGACCAGGTGCCGGGTGGCGGTGATGCCGTCCACGGCGGGCATTCGCACGTCCATCAGCACGACGTCGGGTGTGAACCGGCGCACGAGCCCGGGCACCTCGGCGCCGTCGGCGGCCTCGCCCCG
Organism: Pseudonocardia sp. MH-G8; assembly: GCF_002262885.1. Taxonomy (GTDB): domain Bacteria; phylum Actinomycetota; class Actinomycetes; order Mycobacteriales; family Pseudonocardiaceae; genus Pseudonocardia. The sequence goes on from NZ_NKYF01000035.1 coordinate 14,140, forward strand.
CACCTCGATGTCCGGCTCGGCGTCGAGGATCACCTTCAGCCCGGCCCGGACCAGCTCCTCGTCGTCCACCAGCAGTACGCCGATCATCGCGACATCATCCCGGCATCCGTCGCGTCCGGCGTCAGCGGCAGCCGTGCGGCCACCCGCCACCGGTCCCCGGCGGCGCCGGCACTGAGCTCGCCGCGCAGCACCATGACCCGCTCGCGCATTCCCGCGAGGCCGCGGCCACCCCCCGTACGCGCCGGGCCGGCGCCGCCGAGCGGGTTGGTCAGCTCCAGCTCCACGGCGTCGTCGCGCACCGCGACCCGGACGGCCACCGGCACCGGGCCGGCGTGGCGCAACGCGTTCGTCAGGCCCTCCTGCACGATCCGGTACGCCTCGCGCGACACCGCGCGCGGCACCGCGTCGGTCGCGCCGTCGCGGTGCAGGTCGACCGGAACTCCCGCGGAGCGGGCACCGTCGACCAGCGCGTCGAGGTCGTCGAGATCGGGCTGCGGGTCGCGGACGCCGTCGCCGTCGTCCCCGCCGCGCAGCAGCCCCAGCACGTGGTCCAGGTCGGCGAGCGCGGAGCGGCCCGCCTCGGCGATCGCGTCGAGCGCCTTCGCCACGAACGCGGGGTCGGTGTCCAGCACGCGCGCCGCCGCGCCGGCCTGCAGGGTGGTGATGGTGAGCGCATGACCCACCGAGTCGTGCAGCTCCCGGGCCAGGCGGTTGCGCTCGGCCAGCGCGTGCTCCGCGGCATGCGCCTCGGCGAGCTCGACGGCCATCCTCTCGGTGGGCGAGGGCCCGAGCACCCGGGGCGCCAGCCGCGCCAGCGCCGCCCCGGCCGCCGACCCCGCGTGCAGCAGCAGGACCGGGAGCGCCACGCCCACCGGCGGCAGCCACCAGGCCCGGCCACCGGTCGGGAACGGCTCCAGCACGAGCCACGGCGCGAACACGAAGCCGATCGTGGTCGGCACGACGGTGAGCGTCACGAGCGCCGTGACCGCGCCCGCGGCCGCGTTGAGCAGCAGCCAGCCCGCGGCGCGGCGGCGGGCGGGCCAGCTGTCCGCCGTTGCCGGGTCCGGCTCCGGCACGGTCGCGCCGAGCAGCGCGCGGGCCGCGGTGATCTCCAGGGCCCGCACGCCGGGCACGAGGGCGACGCCGAACGCGATCACCCCGGCCGGCACCAGGACGAGGACGGCCCCGAACGTGTCGAGGCCGCCGTTCGTCACCGTGGCGGTGATCAGCGCAGCCAGCCCCAGGTACGGCAGGAGGATCACGGCACCGAGCAGCAGGTGCACGAACCGGCGGTAGGTGAGCCCGTCGGTGAGCGGGGCGAGGAAGCGCCGGAGCGGGCGGGGCACGCCGCCGATCGTCGCAGAGCCCACCCGCCGCGCCCCTCCCCCGCGCGGGGGAGCGGGATCGTCCCGCGGCGGGATGGCTGCACGGTGTCGCGACGCGAGGGTGGTCGCCATGACCACTTCCGGCGCCGCCCTGCAGCTGCGCACTCCCGTCCCGGTCGGTGTGCGGGCACTCGGCTGGCTCGCGGCCGCGGGAACCCTGCCCTACCTGGTCCTCAAGCTCCTCTGGCTCTCGGGGAGCACGATCGGCGTCCGCGAACCGGCGTTCCTCTCCGACCCGGTGATCGTGGTCGCCAACGCCGTCACGTTCGCGATGGACCTCCTGGTGATCGGGCTCGTCTTCGCCCTCACCTCCCGCTGGGGCGAGCGGCTGCCGGCCTGGCTGGTGCTGCTGCCGGTCTGGGTCGGGACCGGCTTCCTCGTCCCGATGGTGGTGTCGGTCCTCCCGGCCACCGTCGTCGAGGTGCTGTCCGGCACCCCGGCACCCGAGGTCTTCGAACCGTGGCTGCAGCCGCTGGTCTACGGCGGGTTCGCCTGGCAGGGCGTCTTCCTCATGGCCGCGTTCGGCGCGCACGTCGTGCGTCGCTGGTCCGGCGTGGTGGCCGCGGCCTCGCCCCTGCCACCCGCGCTCGTGCCGCTCCTGCGCGTGATCGTCGCAGGCGGGTGCGTCATGGCCGGCTGCAGCGCGGTGCTGCACCTCGTGACCGGGCTGGGCACGGGCTCCGTGGTGACGCTGGGCGTCGAGGCGGTCAACGCCGCTCTCGCGGTGGCCGGCGCCGCCGGCGTGGTGGTGCTCGCCCGGTCCCGGCCGACGTCGCGGTGGGCGGCCACCGCGGCCGCCTGGACGGGCACCGCGGCGATGTTCGCCTGGGGCCTCTACACCGTGGTCATCGCGATGACCGCCTCCTCGTACGCGGGTGGCTCGCCCGCAGCCGGGGCGGCCCAGGTCACCGGCCTGCTCGGCGGGTTCGCCCTCGCCGTGGCCGGGATGCTCGCCCTCGTCGGTTCCGGGGAGCACCGGCGCGGGTAGCGACGGCGTCGCGGCCCGACCGGTGTGGGGGCGGCCGGGCCGCGACGCCCACCGAGCGCGACTCGCACGCGCCCGGACCCCGACTCGCGGGGGTGGGGCCCCCACCCCCGACTCGCGCACGTGGGTGGCCCCCCACCCCCGCGAGTCGGGGTCTGGGCGTACGGGAGTCGCGCTCCCGGTGCGGGTCAGCGGCCGGCGAGCAGGACGTCGGCGTCGAAGCAGGTGCGGGTGCCCGTGTGGCAGGCGGCCCCGGTCTGGTCGACGACGACGAGCACGGCGTCGCCGTCGCAGTCCAGCCGCACCTCGTGCACGTCCTGGACGTTGCCCGAGGTCGCGCCCTTCACCCAGTACTCCTCGCGGGAACGCGACCAGTACGTGGCCCGGCCGGTGGTGAGGGTGCGGTGCAGCGCCTCGTCGTCCATCCACGCGACCATCAGCACCTCGCCGGTGCCGCGCTGTTGGACGACCGCGCACACGAGCCCGTCCGGGTTGCGCTTGAGCCGTGCGGCGATCCCGGGGTCGAGCGCGGACTCCGCCACCCGCGCCATCACCGCACCTCCACGTCCGCGGCCCGCAGGCCGTCCTTGACGTCCTTGATCCGCAGCTGCCCGAAGTGGAAGACGCTCGCGGCGAGCACGGCATCGGCACCGGCGCGGATCGCCGGCGGGAAGTGCTCGACCGCGCCCGCGCCGCCGCTCGCGATCACCGGGACGTCCACCCGGGCGCGCACCGCCGCGATCATCTCCAGGTCGAAGCCTGCCCGGGTGCCGTCGGCGTCCATCGAGTTGAGCAGGATCTCCCCCACGCCCAGCTCCGCGCCGCGCGCGGCCCAGTCGACGGCGTCGATACCGGTGCCGCGGCGCCCGCCGTGGGTGGTGACCTCCCAGCCCGACGCCGTGGGCTCGCCGCCCTCGGGGACCTTCCGCGCGTCGACCGACAGCACGATGCACTGCGCCCCGAACCGGCGGCTCGCCTCGTGCAGCAGCTCCGGGCGCAGGATCGCCGCGGTGTTGATGCCGACCTTGTCGGCGCCCGCCCGCAACAGCGTGTCGACGTCGTCGGTGCTGCGGACGCCACCGCCGACCGTGAGCGGGATGAACACCTGCTCGGCGGTGCGCCGGACGACGTCGAGCATGGTGGCCCGCTCCCCCGACGACGCGGTGACGTCGAGGAACGTCAGCTCGTCGGCGCCCTCGGCGTCGTAGACGCGGGCCATCTCCACCGGGTCGCCCGCATCGCGCAGGTCGGTGAAGTTGACGCCCTTGACGACGCGCCCGGCGTCGACGTCCAGGCAGGGGATGACGCGGACCGCAACCCCCATCAGCCGGCCGCCCGTCCCGCGGGCCGCACCGCGCGCACGGCGTCGAGGGCCTCGGGCAGGGTGAACCGGCCCGCGTAGAGCGCCTTGCCGACGATCGAGCCCTCCACGTTGACGCCGGTTGCCGCCAGCTCGGCCAGCGCCACGAGGTCGGCCACCTCCGAAATACCTCCGGAGGCGATCACCGGGGCCTTCGTGGCGGCCGCGACCTCACGCATCAGGTCCAGGTTCGGGCCGCGCAGCATGCCGTCCTTGCTGACGTCGGTGACGACGTAGCGGGCGCACCCGTCGCGGTCCAGCCGCTCCAGGACCTCCCACAGGTCGCCGCCGTCGCGCGTCCAGCCGCGGGCGGCGAGGCGGTGCTGCCCCTCGACGATGCGGACGTCGAGCCCGACCGCGATCCGCTCGCCGTGCCGCGCGATCGCCGCCGCGCACCACTGCGGGTCCTCCAGCGCCGCGGTGCCCAGGTTCACGCGGGCGCAGCCGGTGCCCAGCGCGCGCTCGAGGGACGCGTCGTCGCGGATGCCGCCGGAGAGCTCCACGGCGACGTCCAGCTCCCCGACGACCTCGGCGAGCAGCTCGGCGTTGGACCCGCGGCCGAACGCCGCGTCCAGGTCGACGAGGTGGATCCACTCCGCGCCGTCGCGCTGCCAGGCCATCGCCGCCTCGCGGGGGGCGCCGTAACCGGTCTCGGTGCCGGCCTCGCCCTGCACCAGGCGGACGGCCTGGCCGTCGGCCACGTCAACAGCGGGAAGCAACGTAAAACTCACCTGACGAGCCTAGCTCGGCAACACCCCCCAGCGACGAACGGCACTCTCGTCGCCGCGGAGCGAGTCGCACCGCAAGGTCCTCGCGACCGGGCTCACGTACGTCTCGCACGCCGGCTCGGTGTCATGATCGCCAGGAGCGGTCCCAGAGCCGCAGATCTGCTGTTCTGGAACCACTTTCGCTGATCAAGGCCGCCGACGCGCATGATCCGAAGTTTCGGTTGCCCATCGCTGCTCGGACAGCCATAGCCAACCGATACCCGCGATCATGACTCCGCCACGCGGATGCCCGGAGTGGGAGGCAGCCCCGGGGACCAGGGACTGCGCCCCCGGAAACGAGAACTGCGGCAACGCCCTCCGACGCGCGCCCAGGCCGATGATCACGATCTGCAGCCGCGGCACCAGCCGACGAAGGTGCCGCGCGGCGGGGGAGGATCACCCCACGACGTCGCGCAGCCAGTTCCGCAGCACCATGGCGCCGGCATCGCCGGACTTCTCCGGGTGGAACTGGGTGGCCGCCAGCGGGCCGTTCTCGACCGCCGCGACGAAGTCCTCGCCGTGGTGGGCCCACGTGACGAGGGGCGGCTTCAGGACGTCGGATTCCTCCAGCTCCCAGCGCCGCACGGCGAACGAGTGCACGAAGTAGAAGCGCTCGTCGGCGTCGAGGCCGGCGAAGAGCGTGGAGCCGGCCGGGGCGCGCACGGTGTTCCAGCCCATGTGCGGCAGCACGTCGGCCTTGAGCCCCTCCACCGTGCCGGGCCACTGCCCGCACCCCGCGGTGCGCTCGCCCCACTCGACGCCCAGGTCGAACAGCACCTGCATCCCCACGCAGATGCCCAGCACGGGACGGCCGCCGGCCAGCCGGCGCTCGATCAGCCGCGGGCCGTCGACCTCGGCGAGCCCGCGCATGCAGGCGGCGAAGGCGCCCACGCCCGGAACGACGAGGCCGTCGGCCTCCAACGCGGCGTGCGGATCAGCCGTGACCGTGACGTCGGCACCCACACGCTGCAGCGCGCGTTCCGCGGAACGCAGGTTGCCCGATCCGTAGTCCAGCACAACGATCCTCGACACGCCTCCAGGGTACGTCGTGCCTCGCAGCGGGCGACCAAGCAGCAGACGGGTGACAGGCGGGCTGATCGGCCCCGAGCCGCACGCCGTTGCTGTCCCGACCGCACCAACGTGCTTCTCACGGGGTCCGCGCGGCCTTGATCAGAGTGACCCGCGCGTCAACATCGCTCCGACCACCGGCACTTGCCTCTCGGAACGGCCACCGGCCGGAGAGCGCCCGCAGACCCGTCACGACAGCCGGCGCCCGCCACCCGTCCCCGGCACGGACCGGACGCCGCGTGACCACAGCTCCCCCGCCGCCCCAGCGGCCCGGAACCCGCAGTCCAGCGCCACCTGCGCGGCGTCGGCGAACCGGTTGGCCAGGTCACGGGGCCGGTGCGCGTCGCTGCCGAACGAGACCGCGTCACCCCCGGCATCCACCCACCACTGCACCAGCTCGGGCGCGAGCGGCACCCGAGTGTTGATCTCCAGGGCGCGCCCGCTCGCCGCGAGCACGGTCAGCACCTCGCGGAACGCGTCCTCGAAGTCCGCCGGACGGAACGGCCCCGCGTCGGCGGGCCAGTGCCGTACGGGGTAGTCGATGTGGGCGAGCACCTGGAACGGCGCGTCCGAGGCCGCCATCACGACGGCCTCGGCCAGGTAGGAGCGCACGACGTCGGCGGCCGCGGTGTCGCCCATCGCGTGGTCGACCAGGCGCGGCTCGTCGCGCCCGCCGACCGAGTGCACCGACCCGAGCACGCGGTGGAACTGCCCGCGGGCGAGCAGCGCCTCCGTCTGCTCCGCGTGCCAGTGCGGTTCCGACAGCTCGACACCGGACAGGATCCGCAGCTCCGGGTAGCGCTCGCGGCAGCGCTGCAGGCAGGCCAGGTAGCCCTCGACGTCGAGCGGGCGCGGCGCCACCCGGCCGTCGGGACGCAGCCAGCGCCCGAGCACCTCGGGCATGGCGTCACCGGGCCGCACCACCCACGGGGTCAGGTCGGCGTGCTCGGTGAACGCCACCGAAGGCAGCCGCAGCTGCTCGGCCCGGGCGCAGGTGGCGTCCATCGCGCCCTCGACGGCGTCCCAGGACCACTCGGTGTGGACGTGGTTGTCACCGGGGAGAGTCAGAGCGTGCCCTTCGTCGACGCGATCCCGGTGAGCCGCGCGTCCGGCTCCACGGCCGCACGCAGGGCGCGGGCGATCGCCTTGAACTCGGCCTCGGTGACGTGGTGCGGGTCGCGCCCGTCGAGCACCCGCACGTGCAGCGCGAGGTGGCCGTGGAAGGCCAGCGACTCGAACACGTGCCGGTTGAGCACCGTGGGGTAGTGCCCGCCGACGACGAAGCCCCGCATGACGTCCGGCTCACCGGTGTGCACGGTGTAGGGGCGCCCGGAGACGTCGACGACGGCCTGCGCGAGCGCCTCGTCCATCGGGATCCAGGCGTCGCCGAAGCGGCGGATGCCCTTCTTGTCGCCCAGCGCCTGCCGGATCGCCTGCCCGAGCACGATCGCGACGTCCTCGACCGTGTGGTGCACGTCGATCTCGACGTCACCCGCGGCGCGGACGGTGAGGTCGAACGCGCCGTGCTTGCCGAACGCGTCGAGCATGTGGTCGTAGAACGGGACGCCGGTGCTGATCTCGGTGGTGCCGGAGCCGTCGAGGTCGATCTCGACGAGCACCTTCGACTCCTTGGTGACGCGCTCGACGCGCCCGGTCCGGCTCATCGCACGGCCTCGCTAACGCTCGGCCGGCGCTTCGCGCAGGCACTGTGCTGATGGTTCGCTCGCTGGCGCTCGCTCACATCAACTCCTTGTCCGCCACGTCGACTGCGATCTGCAGGAACGCGTCGTTCTCCTCCGGCGTGCCGATCGTGACACGCAGGTGTTCTGCGATCCCGACGTCGCGGATCAGCACCCCGCGGTCGAGGAAGGCGCGCCAGGCGCGCGGTGCGTCGGCGAAGCGGCCGAACAGCACGAAGTTGGCGTCGCTGGGCACCACGGAGTAGCCCGCGGCGGCCAGGGCCGGCATCACGCGGTCGCGCTCGGCGCGCAGCAGCGCCACCGACCCGAGCGTGGCGTCGGCGTGGCGCAGGGCGGCGCGCGCCGCGGCCTGGGTGGGCGCGGACAGGTGGTAGGGCAGCCGCACCAGCTGGAGAGCGTCGACCACGGCGGGCGCCGCGGCGAGGTAGCCCAGCCGCCCGCCGGCGAACGCGAACGCCTTGCTCATCGTGCGGCACACCACGAGCTTGTGGCCGTGCGTGGCGAGCAGGGAGATGGCGCTGGGCCGGTCGGAGAACTCGGCGTAGGCCTCGTCGACGACCACGAGCCCGGGCGCGGCGTCGACGAGCACGGCCAGCTCGTCGGGCTCGATGCTCTGCCCGGTGGGGTTGTTCGGGCTGGTGAGGAACGTCAGGTCGGGGCCCTGTTCACGCAGCACGGACGCGGCTTCGCGCACGTCGAGCGAGAAATCCGACCGGCGCGGCGCCGGCAGCCACTCGGTGCGCGTGCCGGAGGCGATGATGGGGTGCATCGAGTACGAGGGCTCGAACCCGACGGCCATGCGGCCCGGCCCGCCGAACGCCTGCATGAGCTGCTGCAGGATCTCGTTGGAGCCGTTGGCGCACCAGACGTTGGCGCAGGACAGCGGCACGCCGGTGGACTCCGACAGGTACGCGGCGAGGTCCGTGCGCAGCCCGACCGCGTTGCGGTCCGGGTAGCGGTGCAGCTCCCCTGCCACCGCCTGCACGGCCTTCGTGACGTCGGCGACCAGCTCCGGTGGCGGCGGGTACGGGTTCTCGTTGGTGTTGAGCCGCACCGCGACGTCCAGCTGCGGGGCGCCGTAGGGGCTGCGGCCGCGCAGGTCCTCGCGCAGCGGGAGATCGTCGAGGGTGACCTCGTCACCGACCGCGTTCTGCACCGCGGTCATCGGGCGAACCTCGCTGTGACAGCCTCGCCGTGCGCCGGCAGATCCTCGGCGCCCGCGAGCGTGACGACCTGGTCGGCCACCTCCCGCAGCGCGTCTTCGGTGTACTCCACGACGTGCACGCCGCGCAGGAACGTCTGCACCGACAGGCCCCCCGAGTGCCGCGCGCACCCGCCGGTGGGCAGCACGTGGTTGGAGCCGGCGCAGTAGTCGCCGAGCGACACCGGTGCGTGGGGGCCGATGAAGATCGCTCCCGCGTTGCGCACCCGGAAGCCGACCTCGCGCGCGTCGCGGGTCTGGATCTCCAGGTGCTCGGCGGCGTAGGCGTCCACGACGGTGAGCCCGGCGGCGACGTCGTCCACGAGCACGGTGCCCGACTGCGGGCCGCTCAACGCGGTGCGGACGCGCTCGCTGTGCTTGGTGGCCGCGACGCGCACCGCCAGCTCGCGGTCGACGGCGTCGGCCAGCTCCGCGGACGTCGTGACCAGCACCGACGCCGCGGCCGGGTCGTGCTCGGCCTGGCTGATGAGGTCGACGGCGACGTGCACCGGCTCGGCCGTGTCGTCGGCGAGCACGGCGATCTCGGTGGTGCCGGCCTCCGCGTCGATGCCGATCAGGCCGCGCAGCAGCCGCTTCGCCGCGGTGACGTAGATGTTGCCCGGACCGGTGACCACGTCGACCGGCTCCAGCTCGGAGCCGTCGGTGTCGGTGCCGCCGTAGGCCAGCAGCGCGACGGCCTGCGCCCCGCCGACGGCCCACACCTCCTCGACACCCAGCAGCGCCGCTGCGGCGAGGACCGTGGGGTGCGGCAGCCCGCCGTGCTCGGCCTGCGGCGGCGAGGCCAGCACGATCGACTCGACGCCCGCGGCCTGCGCAGGCACCACGTTCATCACCACGCTGGACGGGTAGACGGCCAGCCCGCCCGGGGCGTAGAGACCCACGCGCCGCACCGGCACGAACCTCTCGGTGACGGTGCCGCCCGGCGCCACCTGCGTGACGAGGTCGCTGCGGCGCTGGTCGGCGTGCACGGCCCGGGCGCGCGCGATCGAGGTCTCCAGCGCCTCCCGCACGCCCGCGTCGAGCGCGGCCAGCGCGCCCTGCAGGGTCTGGGCAGGCACCCGCACGGCGCTGGGCCGCACCCGGTCGAACTTCTCCGCCAGCTCCAACGCCGCCTCGGCCCCGCGCTCGCGCACGTCCTCGACGATCGGGCGGACCTGGTGGAGCACCGCATCGACGTCCTGCTCGGCCCGCGGCAGCAGCCCGCGGAGGCGGGCGGTGCGGGGCAGGGGTGCGGCGCGCAGGTCGAGACGACGGAGCATGGGCACCAGCGTAATCCGGTCCCCCGACGACACCGGCGTGACGTGCGCCGGACGGGCCGATCATGAGTCGCGCCGCGCCGCTCGGGTACGCCGCCGGTATGAAGGCGATGGCGTACCGGCAGTACGGCGGCCCCGAGGTGCTCGAGCCGATGGAGCTCCCGGAGCCGAAGGTCGGCCCGGACTGGGTGCTGATCCGCGCGAAGGCGGCCTCGGTGAACCCGGTGGACCGGAAAGTCCGCCAGGGCGGGCTGGACGCGCTCATCCCGGCGCACTTCCCGGTGATCCCGGGCTGGGACGTGGCCGGGGTCGTCGAGCGGGTCGGGCCCGCGGTGACGGGCGTGCGACCGGGCGAGGAGGTCGTCGCCTACAACCGCCAGGACCACCTGCAGTGGGGCACCTACGCCGAGCTGGTGGCCGCGCCGCTGCGCACGGTGGGCCCGGCGCCGTCGGCGGCGACCTGGGAGCAGGCCGGGGCGCTCCCCCTGGTCGGCCTCACCGCCTACCAGGCGCTCGTCGAGAGGCTCGAGGTGCGGGCGGGCGAGACCGTGCTCGTGCACGCCGCGTCCGGCGGCGTCGGGCGGATGGCGGTGCAGATCGCGCGCGTGCTCGGCGCCGAGGTGATCGGGACGGCCGGCGAGCGCAACCACGAGCGGCTGCGCGAGCTGGGCGCCACTCCCGTGACCTACGGCGACGGGCTGGTCGACCGGGTACGGGCGCTGCGTCCCGACGGTGTGGACGCCGTGCTCGACCTCGCCGGCGCCCAGGCCCTCGACGACAGCCCCGAGCTGGTCGGGGACCGCTTCCGCATCACCTCGGTCGTCGATCCCCGTGTGCTCGAGCTGGGCGGGCAGTACCTGTTCGTACGACCCGACCGCGAGCACCTGACCCGGCTGGCCGAATGGGTGGACGAGGGGCACCTGCAGATCGACGTCGGGGCCACCCTGCCGCTCGCCGAGGCCGCGGAGGCCCACCGGATGCAGGAGGCGGGCGAGGTGCAGGGCAAGGTCGTGCTGACGATCTGACGGAGCCGGTCGCCGAGGCGCTCCGGTGATCCGGGCGGTCTCCCGGGTTACTCGACCGCCATCCCGAGGGCTTCGGCAGCGGCGGCCTGGCGGTGGTCCCGCGTCACGAGCACCACCGGTTCTCCCCCCGCCAGCTCGGCTGCCGTGGTGCGGGCGACGGCGAGGTGCAGGGCATCGAGGCTGCGCAGCGGGTGCTGCGCCACGAGTGCGGCGGCGAGCCCGAACACGGCCTCGGGCTGCATCCGCAGGAGCGCGATCGGGCCGTCCTCGCCGCAGTCGGCGTCGACCACCGCCAGCAGCGCGGCAGGGTCCGGCAGCCGGCCGCCCCGGTGGGCGGCGTGCGCAGCGCTCGCCAGCTCCACCCGCGTCAGCTCGCTCGTCACGACCGGATCGGATCCCTCGAGCAGCAGGGCGCGCAGCTCCTCGTGATCGGGCTCGTCGGGGAAGTAGCAACGCACCAGCGCCGAGGTGTCGGCATAGCGCAGCATCAGCGGGCGTCGCGGTCGGCGGCGAGCGCATCGCTCACCGGGCTTCCCAGCCCACGCTGGGCACCGAGCAGGTCGTGCCTGGCCGGCGTCGCGGCCGGCCGGGGCGGCAGGACCCGCAGGCCGGAACGGTCGATCCGACGCCGCAAGGACTGCGCGTCGTCCTCGACCGCGGCGGCGAGCACGCTGGCGACCAGGTCGTTCAAGGAGCGGTCCTGCTCGGCGGCACGCTCCTTGAGCCGACGGTGGAGGTCGTCGTCGATCCGCGCGATGAGCTGCTTCACGACGAAATGATAGCAACTTGTCGCCGATCTGCTATCACGGTCGGCCGAACGCCGCCACGACCCCGGCCGCCACCGCCGCCCGCTCCACCATCCCCTCGATGCTCACGTGTTCGTGCCGCGCGTGCGCCCCGCCGCCGACGGCGCCCAGGCCGTCCAGGACCGGCAGCCCGAGTGCGGCGGCGAAGTTGCCGTCGCTGGCGCCGCCGACCGCGGTCTCGGGCAGGTCCACGCCCAGCGGGGCGGCGGCCGCCCGCGCCAGGGCGTACACGGCCGCGATCGGGTCGCTGCGCTCCATCACCGGACGGTTCCAGCGACCCTCCACCCGGATCGCGGCGCGCGGGTCGTGCGGGCGCAGGCCGGCGAGCAGCGCGTCGATGCGGTCCTGCGCGGCCACCGACGGCACGCGCACGTCGATCCGCGCCTCGGCGGAACCCGCGACGACGTTCGGGCGGGTGCCCCCGCGCAGCACGCCGACGTTGACGGTGGTGCCCTCGGCGAGGTCGGTGGCGTCGTGCAGCGTGCGGACGGCGCGGGCGATCTCGTCGATCGCGCTCGCCCCGGCCGTCGGGTCCAGGCCGGCGTGCGACTCGAGCCCGTCGGCGTGCACGTCGAACAGGCCCACACCCTTGCGCGCGGTCTTCACCGCGCCGCCGTCGGCGCTCGCCTCGAACACGACCACGGCCGCGGCGCCCGCGCAGGCGGCCTCGATGTGCGGGCGGGAGAACGGGCTGCCGATCTCCTCGTCGCCGGTGAGCACCAGGCGCAGCGGCGGGTGCGGCAACCCCGCGTCGCGCAGGGCGCGGACCGCCCACACGGCCTGGACGAGCCCGGACTTCATGTCGAACACGCCCGGCCCGCGGATCACGTCGCCCTCGACCCGGACCGGCCGCTGCGCGAGGGTGCCCGCGCTCCAGACGGTGTCGTAGTGCGCCAGCAGGGCGAGCGTGCGGTCGCCGGTGCCGTCGTACTCGAGCACCACGACGTCGCCGCGCTCGTCCGACGGGTGGTGGGCGCGTCGCGCGGGCGCCCCGAGCCGCTCCCCCAGCCAGCCCTCCAGGTACGCGAGGCCGGCGGCGAGCAGGTCGAGGTCGTCGCTGGGCGTCTCTCGCTCGGCGTAGGCGACGAGATCGGCCACGAGATGGGCCCGCCGGGCGGCGAGCCACCGGTGCAGGGCCGCGACGTCGATGCCGTCGAGCACCGACGGGTCGGGCACGCCGCTCATCGCCGGGCCCCCGCGAGGTCGGCGATCCGCTGCTCGGACATCGCCGCGCCGGCCTCCAGCTCGCCGATCTGCCCCACCAGCCGCTCCAGGCCGGGGACGGCGATCCCGAGCCGGGCCGCGCGCTCGAGCACCGGGCCGTAGTGCGTGGGCACCTCGGTGGGCCGGTGCCGCACGGCGATGTCGCGCCAGATGCCGCTGCGGTCCTTGGCCTGCGTGCGCAACCAGGCGACGAGCGCGTCGGTGGCGGCGTCCTTCGCGGCCGCACCGTCGCCGGCGTACGGGAGCGGGTCGAAGGCGTCGAACGGCTCCAACACGATCCTCTCGGCCGCCGCGACGGCGTAGACCTCGGCGGCGAGCGCGTGCATGACACCGCGGTGCCGGTCGATCAGCTCGGCCATCGGGGCGTCGGCGAGCGCGGTGGCCACGAGCATCGCGCCGAACCCGAGCTTCGACCACAGGTAGCCCGACACGTTCGCCGTGGCCCGGGCCGGTCCCCACGCCTGCAGGTCGGCCACGACCTCGCGCACCCGCGCGGATTCCCGCCCGGAAAGCTCCCCGACGACGAGCGCGCCGAGGCCGCCGTCGCGGATCTCCCCCGGCCCGACGACGTCGGCGAACAGGTTGACGAACGCGCCCACGGTACGTTCGGCACCGACCCGGTCGGCGACGGCCTGCTCGTTGAGCCCGTTCTGCAGCGACACCACGAACCCGTCCGGGGCGAGCCGGGGCGCGATCCAGTCCAGCGCCCGGCCCGTGGCCTGCGCCTTCACCGCGAGCAGCACACACCCGACCCGCTGCGGGCCGGGCTCGTCGGGGGTGAGCGCGGCCGTCACGGGCACGGCGGTGCGCGCGTCACCGCGCCGCACCACCAGCCCGTGCGCGCGGACGGCCCGCACGTGCTCGGCGTCGGCGTCCACGACCGTGACCGCGTGCCCGGCGCGGGCCAGGTGATGGCCCAATGTGCCGCCGATGGCCCCGGCCCCGACGATCGTGTAGTCACTCATGCGCGCCCTCCTGCAGGACCGTGGTGGTGGGGTGGTGGATCGGCAGGGCGGTGGTGCCCGCCGTGGCGCCGCCGTCGACGCGCAGCACCGCTCCGGTGACGAACCGCGCGTCGTCGCCTGCGAGCCGGACGACGGCGGCGGCGATCTCGTCCGGCTGCCCGGGCCGCCCGAGCGGGTTGACCGCGACGGCGGCCGCGTACTCCTCGGTGACCGGGTTCACCGGGCTCGCCACCTCGACGAACCCGGGCGCCACGGCGTTGACCCGCACGCCCTGGGCGGCGAGCTCCACCGCGCACGCCTTCGTGGCCATCTCCAGCGCGGCCTTCGACGTGCAGTAGTGCGCGGCGCCCGGACGGGCGCGGATGGCCGCGCCGGAGCTGATGTTGACGACGGCGGCAGGGCGGTCCGCCGCGGCCAGCGCGACCGTCAGCAGCACCGGCGCCCGCACGTTGACCGCCTGCACCCGGTCCCACGCCGCCGCCGTCATCGCGGCGAGCGGGGTGGCCGGGTAGAGGCCCGCCGCGTTGACCAGCACGTCGACCGGGCCGGCGAGCGCCACGGCGCGGTCCACGACCTCGGCGCAGCCCGGGTCGGCCAGGTCGGCGACGAGCCCGCGGCCGCCGAGGCGGTCCATCACCGCGCCGAGCTCGGGCCCGCGGGCGTCGACCCCGGTGACGGTGTCGCCGCGCGCGGCGAACGCCTCCGCGACGGCCAGCCCGATGCCGCCGGCCGCACCGGTGACCAGGACGTGGCTCACTCCAGCACCTTCCCCTTCGTCTCCGGCATGGTCGCGTAGACGACCACTCCGATCAGCGCGGCGACCGCGACGTACAGCCACACGAAGCCGCTCAGCCCGTTGCTGCTCATCCACGTGAGGATGTACGGCGCGGTGCCGCCGAAGACCGCGACGGCGAGCGCGTACGGCAGCCCGATGCCGGTGCTGCGCACCTCGGCGGGGAACTGCTCGGCCATCACCACCGCGCAGTTGGCGGAGTACCCCGCGATCAGGGTGACGCCGATCAGCTCCACCAGCAGCAGCGTCCCGAACCCGCCGAGCGACAGCAGCTGGAACAGCGGCCACGCGAGGACGACGAACCCGATCGCGAACGCCAGCAGGGTGGGCTTGCGCCCGTACCGGTCCGACAGCAGCGCCACGAACGGCAACAGGCACAGGAAGTACGCGATCGCGATCGTGTTGGCCAGCAACGCCTGCTCGAGCGGGATGCCGATGGTCGTGCTGGCGTAGCCGGGCATGTAGCTGATCCACACGTAGTAGGTCAGCGTGCCCGCGATCGTGATGCCGACGACCCGCAGCGCCGCGACCGGGTGCTCGGTGAAGATCCCGATGATCGGGTGCTTGCCGCGGGTGCGGCCCTCGCCGCTGGCCCGCTGGAAGCTCTCGGTCTCCTCCACGCTCACCCGCAGCCACAGCCCGACCAGGCCGAGCAGGCCGCCGACGCCGAAGGCCACGCGCCAGCCCCAGGACTGCATCGCGGCGTCGCTGAGCGTCGAGGTGAGCACGAAGCCCATGAGCGACGCGATGAGCGCTCCCGCACCGACCGACACCTGCTGCCAGGAACCGGCGAAGGCCCGCCGCTTCGGCGCCGCCGACTCCACGAGGAACGACGAGGACGAGCCGAACTCGCCGCCGGCGGAGAAGCCCTGCACCAGCCGGGCCAGCAGCAGGATCACCGGGGCGGCGACGCCGATCGCGGCGTAGGTCGGCGTGATCGCGATGACGAACGCGGCGGCCGCCATCAGCCCGATCGTGAGCGTGAGGCCCTTCTTGCGACCGTGCCGGTCGGCGTAGGCGCCGAGCACCGCGCCGCCGATCGGGCGCATCACGAAGCCGACCGCGAACACGGCCAGTGTCGACAGCAGCGCGACCGTCTCGTCCCCGGGGGCGAAGAACTGGGAAGCGAAGATCGGCGCGAGGGTGGCGTAGACGGCCCAGTCCACCCACTCCACGGTGTTGCCGATGGCGCCGGCGACGATCGCCTTGCGCTGCTTCGGCGTGAGCCGGGTGCCGGCCTCGGACGTCGTGCCACTCGGCGTATCGGTCATGGTCGGTCCTCCTGGATCTCCGCGGCGGCCACCGCGGCGATCTCGGCGTGCGTGGCGAACCAGACGCCTCGGTAGCCGGACATGTGGGTGAGCAGGTCGCGCAGGACGACCAGCCGCGACCGGTGGCCGATGATGTGCGGGTGCAGGGTGAGCTGGAAGAGCCCGCCCTCGAGGTAGGCGGCGTCGAACTCGTCGCGCCAGATCTCGAACAGGCGCCGCGGCGGGGTGTAGGGCCGCAGCGCCCCGTAGCGCTCCATCATCAGGTACGGGGCGTCGTCGCGGATCCACTCGACCGGAAGCTCCACGATCCCGGTCCGGCGGCCGTCGGCGAGCAGCTCGTAGGGCTCGTCGTCGGCCATGAGCGACGAGTCGTAGCGCAGCCCGAGCTGCGCGATGATCTCGAGCGTGTGGTCGGAGAAGTCCCAGCTCGGTGTACGGATGCCGACCGGGCGGGTCCCGGAGAGCCGCTCGAGGGTCTCGATCGCGCGGCCGGTGAGGTCGAGCTCCTCGGCGCGCGACAACAGCATGTTCCGCTCGTGGATCCAGCCGTGCACGGCAAGCTCGTGCCCGCCGGCCACGTAGGACTCGACCTCTCCCGGGTGCAGCAGCGCCGACACGGCCGGCATGAAGAAGCTCGCCGGGACGCCGTGCTCGGCGAGCAGCGCGAGGATCTTCGGTGCGGCCACCCGGGACCCGTACTCACCCTGCGCGAGCTTGCCCGGCCGGGTCTCGCCGTCGCGCAGCGGGATCGTCTCGTGGTCGGAGTCGAAGGACAGCGCGACGGCGACGCGCGCCCCGCCCGGCCAGCTCTGCGGCACCAGCCGCTGCCCGGCGCGGACCCGCTCGACGTGACCCCGCCACGTCGGCTCGTCCCACTGCCACGGCTCGGGTGCATCCGGCTCGGTCATCCCTGTCGCTCCCTCGTCCCGTCGGCGCCGATGCGCACGTAGGCCCGCTTCAACGTGCGGGCCTGCAACGTCAGGTCGGCGGTGCGCACGCCGGGGAGCGCACCGACCGCCTCGGTCATGTAGTGGTAGAGATCCCCGTAGCCGGGCAGCACCCCGTGCAGGCACAGGTTGAACCGCCCCGTCGTCGCACTCACGTACTGCGTCGAGGGCTGCGCCGCCAGCCGCGCACCCACGTGCTCCAGCTCGCCGGGCTCGACGACCAGCCACTGCATGAACTCGACGTCCAGCCCGACCAGCGGGGTCTCGAACAGCGTGCGGAACCGCAGGCAGCCCCGGCGCACCAGCGACTCGACGCGCCGGGCCGCCGTGGACTCGCTCACCCCGACCGCGGCCGCCAGCTGCGCGTAGCTCGCCCGGCCGTCGACGCCGAGCATCCGGGCGATGGCGAACTCCTGCGGGGTGAGCCGCTCGGGCTCGCTCCACTCCCGGTGCCCGGTGCGCGCCCGGTCGGCGCGCAGCAGCGCCACGCCCTCCGGGGCCAGCAGCCCGGTGTCCCACTCCTCCACCGCGGAGAACTTCCGCACGACCACCATCGACTCGGTCTCGACGATGTCGTCGGGGCGGGGCAGCTCCTCCACGAGGACCCGGGTGACCTCGTGGTGGTCGCGGACCACGAACTCCGCGGCCAGGTCGGCGCTGCCGGTGACGACCGTGACGAAGCGCGTCTCCGGCAGGACCGCGAGCGCCTCGGCCACGCCGTTCGCCGTACCCGGCCGGCACCGCATGCGTACCTGCAGGGAGATCCCGAGCCCGCAGCGCAGGTGGTCCAGGACGCCCGTCACGCCGACGAGGCCGGAATCGAGGAGCTGCTGGCCCCGCCGGGCCACCGTCGACTCGGTGGCGTCGACAGCACGGGCGACCTGCGACCAGGACGCGCGGCCGTTCACCTGCAGCGCGGCGACGAGCTTCCGGTCCAGCTCGCTCAGCTTGGGCGTCTCCCCCACTGCGCCACTATCTGCTGCCGAATTCTCTCACGTCAAGGCCAGCTACTGGTGGATCTTCCCGGAAGGACGGTGGCAACAATCGGGTGTCGTCGGACGGCGCCCGCCTGCAAGGGTGGGCGCATGATCGTTCGCGGAACCGCGCACCCGCACGTCGCCGTGGTCACCGGCGCCAACCAGGGCATCGGGGCCGCCACGGCCCTCGCCCTCGCCCGCCGCGGCACTGCGGTGCTCGTGGCGTACTTCCGGCCGGGCGACGACGTGGGCCAACTCGAGGAGTACAACCGGCTGCGCCGCGGCGACGCCGCCGACGTGGTTACCGAGATCGAGCGCGCCGGGGGCCGCGCGCACGCGGTCGAGGCCGACCTGACCGACCCGGAGTCCCCGGCGCGGCTCTTCGACGCCGCCGAGGAGCGGCTCGGCCCGGTCGACGTGCTCGTCAACAACGCCAGCGGCTGGGTGCAGGACACCTTCCGAGGGGCGCAGGTCGACGGGTTCGGCCGCCCGATGCAGGCGGTCACCGCGCGGACCTTCCGGCAGCAGTTCGCCGTGGACGCGATGGCGCCCGCCCTGCTGATCGCGGAGTTCGCGCGGCGGCTGCGCGCCCGCGGCGGCACGTGGGGTCGCATCGTCGGGCTCACCTCCGGCGGGCAGCACGGCTTCCCCGACGAGGTGTCCTACGGCGCGGCCAAGGCGGCCCAGGAGAACTACACGATGTCGGCGTCGGTGGAGCTGGCCGACCTGGGCGTCACCGCCAACATCGTCTACCCGCCGGTGACCGACACGGGCTGGGTGAACGACGAGGTGCGCGCCGGCGTCGCGGCGAGCCGGGAGCTCACCCACGTGGCCACCCCGGAGGAGGTGGCCGAGGTGATCGCGTGGGTCGTGTCCGAGGAGGCACACCTGATGAACGGCAGCGTGCTGCGCCTCCGCTGACCCCCCGCCAGGTTCAGCCGGAGCGCAGGTCCAGGCCGAGGTCCAGGGCGCGGACCGAGTGCGTCAGCGCACCGATCGACAGGTAGTCCACCCCCGTCTCGGAGTAGGCCCGCGCGTTCACCAGCGCCAGCCCTCCGGACGACTCCAGCTGCGTGGGCCGGTTCCCCCGCCGCCGCACGGCCTCGCGGGTGCGCTCGACGTCGAAGTTGTCCAGCAGCACCAGCTCTGCGTCCAGGGCCAGCACCTCGTCGAGCTGCTCCAGGGTGTCCACCTCCACCTCGCACGGCAGGTCGGGGGCGTGCGCCCGGGCCGCGGCCAGCGCCGCGCCCACCGAACCGGCGGCGGCCACGTGGTTGTCCTTGATCAGGACGGCGTCGCCGAGGCCGAGCCGGTGGTTCACCCCGCCGCCGCAGCGCACGGCGTACTTCTCCAGCAGCCGCAGCCCGGGCAGCGTCTTGCGGGTGTCGCGGATCCGCGCGCCGGTGCCGGCCACCGCGTCCACCCAGTCGGCCGTGGCCGTGGCGACGCCGGAGAGGTGGCACAGCAGGTTCAGGGCCGTGCGCTCGGCGGTGAGCAGAGCCCGCACCGGGGCGCGGACGGTCAGCACCACGTCACCCGCGGCGAGGCGTTCGCCGTCGGCCCGGGCGTCGAGCACCTCGTAGCTGTCCACGACCTCGTCGAGTACGGCCCGCACGGCCGGGAGCCCGGCCAGCACGCCCGCCTCCCGGGTGGCGAACGCGGCCACGGCGACGGCGTCGGCCGGCACGGTGGCCGCCGTCGTCGCGTCGGGCCCGTAGCGCAGGTCCTCCTCCAGCGCCGTGGCGACGACGCGATCCAGGTCCGCGAGGTCCGGTTCCACGAATACCGAGGTCATGCCGCCACCGCCGTTCCGGTCCGCACCACCGGCTGCCCGGCGGCGTCGAGGGTCAGTTCCAGGCTCGCGCGCTGCCACACGTCGTCGCGCTCGGGGAAGTCGGTGCGCACGTGGCAGCCGCGGCTCTCGGTGCGGGTGCCGGCCGCCGCGAGCACGGCCTGCGCGAGCAGGGTGAGCGCGGCGTCCTCCACCCCGGCCCGGTCGGCCGGCACGCCCACCCCCGTCGCAGCCTCGATGCGGTCCGACGCCGCGGCAAGCCCGGCGGCGTCGCGACCGATCCCGGCGGCCGCCGTCATCGCCTGCTGCACGACCGCGCGCGGCGCCGACGCCACGGCGGGCGAAGCCACCAGGCACTCCTCCGCGGCGGGCCGTGGCGTGCGCGCGTCGGCCGCCACCGCCCGCGCCGCCCGGGCGCCGACGACGAGGCCTTCGAGCAGCGAGTTGGACGCCAGCCGGTTGGCGCCGTGCAGGCCGGTGCGCGCCACCTCACCCGCGGCGTAGAGGCCCGGTACGGCGGTGCGCCCGTGCAGGTCGGTGACGACCCCGCCGCACGAGTAGTGCGCGGCCGGGGTGACGGGGATCGGCGCACGGGCCGGATCGATCCCCGCGTCCCGGCAGGCCGCGTGGACGGTCGGGAACCGGCGTGCGAAATCGGGGAGCGCCGTGGCGTCCAGGTGCACGCAGTCGGCGCCGGTGGCGGCGAGCGTGCGGGTGATCGCGCCCGCCACGACGTCGCGCGGGGCGAGGTCGGCGAGCGGGTGCACGCCGGTCATGAACCGCCGCCCGGCGCGGTCGAGCAGCACCGCGCCCTCGCCGCGCACGGCCTCGGTGACGAGCGGCCGCCTGCCCACCGCGGGCCCGGTGTAGAGCACGGTGGGGTGGAACTGCACGAACTCCAGGTCCGCGGCAGTGGCGCCGGCGCGCAGCGCGAGCGCCAGCCCGTCGCCGGTGGCCGTCGCCGGGTTCGTCGTGCTCAGGTACAGCTGCCCGTACCCGCCGGTGGCCAGCAGCACGGCGGGCGCGCGCAGCACCCCCGGGCGGCCGGCGTCGTCGAGCACCGCGAGCCCGGTGACGGCGCCGCGCCCGTCCCGCAGCGCGTCGACGGCGACGTGGCCGGCGAGCAGCGGGAGCCGCCGGTCGGCCGCGGCCGACACGAGGGCGCGCTCCACCTCGGCGCCGGTGGCGTCACCGCCCGCGGGCACCACGCGGAACGCCGAGTGCCCGCCCTCGCGGGTGCGGGCCGGACGCCCGTCGGGCGCGGAGTCGAACACCGCGCCGCGCGCCCGCAGCCGGGCGAGAGCGGCCGGGCCGTCGGCGAGGATCTCCGCGACGGCGGCGGCGTCCGACAGCCCGGCCCCCGCGGTCACGGTGTCGGCGACGTGCGCCTCCACGCTGTCGCCCGGCACGTCCCCCAGCACGACGGCGATGCCGCCCTGGGCGAAGCCTGTGGAACCGGCGTCGACCGCGTCCTTGGTCACGACGACGACGCGCAGGCCGAGCTCGGCGGCGTCCAGCGCCGCGGTGAGCCCGGCGACCCCGGACCCGACGACGACGAGGTCCGCATCGGCCTCCCAGACGTGGTTCACTCCGCACCCCCCGGCTGCCCGATCTCGATCATCCGCTGGACGGCGGCGCGTCCGCGGGCGGCGAGCTCGGGGTCGACGTGCACCTCGTCGCGGCCTTCGCGCAACGCGCGCAGGAGCTTCTCCGGGGTGATCATCTTCATGTAGCGGCAGGACGCCCGGTCGTTCACCGCCCGGAAGTCGATCTCGGGTGCGGCCTTGCGCAGCTGGTGCAGCATGCCGACCTCGGTGGCCACGAGCACCGAGGAGGCGTGCGACTCCCGCGCCGCGTCGAGCATGCCCCCGGTCGAGAGGATCTTCACGCGGTCCGCCGGCACCGCGCCCGTCCCGGCCAGGTAGAGCGCCGAGGTGGCGCAGCCGCACTCCGGGTGGACGAACAGCTCGGCCTCCGGGTTCGCCTCGGCCTGCGCGGTGAGGGTGGCGCCGTTGATCCCGGCGTGCACGTGGCACTCCCCCGCCCAGACGTGCATGTTCTCCCGCTCCAGCACGCGGCGGACGTGCGCGCCGAGGAACTGGTCGGGCAGGAACAGCACCTCCTTCCCGGCCGGGACGGACGCCACCACCTCCACCGCGTTGGACGAGGTGCAGCAGATGTCGGTCTCGGCCTTCACCGCGGCGGTCGTGTTGACGTAGCTGACCACCACGGCCCCGGGGTGCTCGCTCTTCCAGGCCCGCAGCTGGTCCACCGTGATCGAGTCGGCCAGCGAGCAGCCCGCGGCGGCGTCCGGGATCAGCACCGTCTTGTCCGGGGCGAGGATCTTCGCGGTCTCGGCCATGAAGTGCACGCCGCAGAACACGATGGTCGACGCGGTGGACTCGGCCGCGATCCGCGACAGGGCCAGCGAGTCGCCCGTGTGGTCGGCGACGTCCTGGATCTCCGGCAGCTGGTAGTTGTGCGCCAGCAGCACCGCGTCGCGGCGCCGGGCCAGGGCGCGCACCTCGTCTGCCCACCCCGGTTCGAGCCGGGGCGCGGCGATCGTCGGACTTGCGGTCATGACCCCTCCTGGTTTTCGACTAGGAGTCGGAAACGAGGGCGATCGTAACAGCGGGACCTTCGCCGGGACCCCTCCTCGTGACCGGGGCCTCATCCCGGCGCAACCCGGCGTTCACCGCGTTCGCCACGGTGGTCGGCGCCCTACGATCCGTGACATGACGCGCCCGACCGAGCACGAGGTGCTGGCCGCGGTGCTCCAGATCCGGTGCGGCGCGCTGCAGGTGCTCGCCTGGCAGCGGGCCCGGCCGCCGGCCTCCGGCCGCTGGGCGCTCCCCGGCGGCCTGCTGGGCGACGACGAGGACGTCGAGCAGTCGGTGCGCCGCCACCTCACCGAGAAGGTCGACGTGCGCGGGGTCACCCACGTCGAGCAGATCGCGGTGTTCAGCCGGCCGGACCGGGTGCCCGACGCCCGCCGCGTCGCCACCGCGTTCCTCGGGCTCGTGCCCTCCGACGCCGACCCCGCGGTGCCCGCCGACACGACGTGGCGCCCCCTGGCGGCGCCCCCCGCCACCGCACTCGACCAGGCCGCGTTCGACCACGCCGCGATCGTCGACGACGCCCGCGGCAGGCTGCGCGCCAAGCTGTCCTACACCAACCTCGGGTTCGCACTGGCGCCTCGGGAGTTCACGATCTCCGCCCTGCGCGACCTCTACGCCGCCGCGCTGGGCCACCCGGTCTCGGCCACGAACCTGCAGCGCGTGCTCACGCGGCGCCGGGTGCTCGAACCCACCGGAGAGATGGCCCCGCCAGGGCCTGCGGGCGGCCGCCCCGCGGCCCTCTTCCGCTTCACCGAGCGCACCCTGCGCGTCACCGACGCGTTCGCCGTGCTCCGACCGCCCGGCGAAGGCCCACGCGGCGCCGTACCGTAGCCGCGCAAGCCGGAGCGAGACGGAGGCAGATGAACACGACCGAGACGCTTCCGCTGTTCCCGCTCGGAACGGTGCTGCTCCCCGGGGCCACGATGCCGCTGCACATCTTCGAGCCGCGCTACCGCCAGCTCACCCTCGACCTCGTCAACGGCATCGTGCCGGACCGGGAGTTCGGCGTCGTCGCCGTCCGCGAGGGGTTCGGCCCGGACGACGACGGCATCGCAGGCCTGCACGCGATCGGGTGCACCGCGCACCTGCGCGACGTGCACCAGCTGCCCGACGGGCGGTTCGACATCATCACGCGTGGCGCGCGCCGGTTCCGCCTCCTCGACCTGGACGAGGACTCGAAGCCCTACCTGGTGGGTGCGGTGGAGTTCCTGCCCGACGACGAACCCGCCGGCGCAACGCCCTCGGAGTTGACCGACGTCCTCGCCGCTGCCGCCCGGGCCGCCCACCGGCGCTACTGCCGCACCGCCTGGAAGAACGGCGACTGGACCGAGCCCGAGCCCGACGTCGAGCCGGGCAACCTGCCGCACGTGCTCGCCGCCGACTGCCTGCTCCCGGTCGGCGACCGCCAGCGACTGCTCGAGCAGACCTCGCCCGTGGAGCGGCTGCGGCTGGTGCGGATGCTGCTCGCCCGCGAGACCGGCCTGCTCGCCCAGCTGCGCGCCGTGCCCACGCCGATCACGACGTACGCAGTGGACCACAGCCTCAATTGACCGCGACCACCTCGACGAGGCGATCCATCCCCCGGAAGTCGTCGGGGTTGCGGGTGAGCACGGGGACGCGGAGAGCGGACGCGGTGGCGGCGATCTGCAGGTCCAGCCGGCGCGGCCGCGGGTTGCGACCGGAAGCGCGGACCAGGGTGGCCATCACGCCGTAGAGCTTCGCCTCCTCCACGCCGTACGGGAGGATTTCGAAGCGCTCCAGCACGTCGCGTAGCCGCTTCTGCCGGACCTCAGGATCCGGTCCGGAATCGGCGCCGAACGCCAGTTCCCCGACGCTCACAGCACTCACTACCAGGATCGAGTCCTGGTGGTCCCCCAGGTCGATGCGCTCCAAGTCGATCAGCACACAGGTGTCGGCGAGGGCGTAGACCACCTCAGTACTCGATACGGTCGTCGCCGAAGATCAGGTCGTCCGCCTCACGGTCGCGGCGCCACTGCTCCACGTCGATCGATGGCTGGGTCCGCAAGAACTCCTGCTGCTCCCGACCCGTGTACCGCCGCCGCTTCGGGTTGTCGGCACGCGGAACGAGGTCGGCGACGGGCTTGCCGTTCCGGGTGATGATGAAGGCCTCCCCCGCCTCGACCCGCCGCATGATCTCGGCGTTGTCGTTGCGGAGCTGACGCTGGCCGATGGTCTCGGGCATGCCGCCACCGTAGCACGAATTGTGCTACGCCCTCAGTGCCAGCCGTAGCGCTCCCGCAACTGCTGCGCCACCCGGTCGAACCGGGGCCGGTCGAGCACGGCGCCCTCGCGACGGATGCCGTGCTCCTGCACCTCCAGCACGCGGTCGAGGCGCACGAACGACTCGCGGCCCTCCCGGTCCCACGCCCCCGAACCGACGGAGACCCAGTCCCGGTCCCCGGCCCGCTCGTCCTGGCTCGACAGCATCAGCCCGACCAGCTCGGCACCGTCCCGCCCGACGACGAGCAGCGGGCGGTCCTTGCCCCGGCCGTCGCCCTCCTCGTAGGGGACCCATGCCCACACGATCTCGCCGGGATCCGCGACGCCGTCGAGGTCGGGCGAGTAGATGATCGTGCGGGTGCGCCCGGCCGTCGGGGCGCTGCGGGCCCGCGCCTGTGCCGCCGGACGCGACGACCGCGCCGAGAGCAGGTCTTGACCGATCCGCACTGCCTGCCGCAGCACCCTGCTCCAGTCCGCCATGCCTACAGCATGACGCCCGCTCCGGGCGGCTCGACGGTGGGTCAGGAGTGCCGCTCGCCGTGGCGGCTGCAGCGGGCCGTCCAGCCGTACGGGGTGACCTGCACCACCATGCGTCGGGCGCAGTCGGGGCAGTACCGCGGCGGCTCGAGCACGCGACGGTCGGCGCAGCGCGCGTGCTCACCCTCTGCGGCCGCGCGCCCGCACTGGTCGCAGAAGGCCACCACGAGCTCCACTAGATCGTCTCGCTCAGTGCCTTGATCGGCATCTGCAGCTCGCCGAGCAGGTCGATGTCGGTCTCCGCGGGGCGCCCCAGCGTCGTGAGGTAGTTGCCGACGATCACCGCGTTGATCCCACCGAGCAGGCCGCGACGCGCGCCGAGATCGCCGAGGGTGATCTCCCGCCCGCCGGCGAAGCGGAGCACCGTGCGCGGCAGCGCCAGCCGGAAGGCGGCGACGGCGCGCAGCGCGTCCGGCCCGGACACCGGCTCGAGGTCTCCGAACGGGGTGCCGGGACGGGGGTTGAGGAAGTTGAGCGGCACCTCGTCGGGGGTGAGCGAGGCGAGCTGGCCCGCGAACTCGGCCCGCTGCTCCAGGGTCTCCCCCATCCCGAGGATCCCGCCGCAGCAGACCTCCATGCCGGCCTCGCGCACCAGGCTCAGCGTCTCCCAGCGCTCCTCCCACGTGTGCGTGGTGACGACGTTCGGGAAGTGCGAGCGGGCCGTCTCCAGGTTGTGGTTGTAGCGGTGCACGCCCATCGCGGCGAGCTGCTCGACCTGTTCGGGCGTGAGCATGCCCAGCGAGCAGGCGATGTTGATGTCGACCTCGTCCTTGATCGCCGCGATGCCGGCGGCGACCTGGGCCATCAGCCGCTCGTTCGGGCCGCGGACGGCCGCGACGATGCAGAACTCCGTGGCGCCGGTCTTCGCCGTCTGCTTGGCCGCCTCGACCAGCGACGGGACGTCCAGCCATGCGGAGCGCACCGGCGAGTCGAACAGGCCCGACTGCGAGCAGAAGTGGCAGTCCTCCGGGCAGCCGCCCGTCTTCAGCGAGATGATGCCCTCGACCTCGACCTCCGGGCCGCACCAGCGCATCCGCACGTCGTGGGCCAGCGCGAGCAACGGGTCGAGCGCATCGTCGGGAAGCCGGAGGACGTCGAGCACCTGCTCACCGGAGAGCCCTTGACCAGCCTCCAGGACCTGCTGACGTGCGGTGGCGAGGATGTCGGTACCGAGCGTGTCGGGGCGGGTCGTCGTCACAGCTGCGGAGTCTGCCAAACACCGCCCAGTTCCGCCGCCAGACTGTGACGCGCGACGGTCGCGAACCGCTCCGGCGCCAGCGCGCCCGCGCCCTCGGGCAGGGCACCGAGCAGCGGCACACCGCTGGTGGTGGGCAGGTCGGCGAGGTTGCAGCGGGACGCGAGGTCCGGCGTGGCGGGCCAGGCACCGATCACGACGCCCGCGCAGGTCAGCTCCCTGGACCGCAACGCCGCCACGGTGAGCTCCGTCGCGTTGAGCGTGCCGAGGCCCGCCGTGGCCACCACGAGCACCGGCGCGGCGAGCAGCCCGGCGACGTCGACGAGCGTGCCGTGCGTGTCGAAGCGCACCAGCAGGCCGCCCGCGCCCTCGACGAGCACCAGGTCGTGCGCGTCGGCGAGCTCTCCGGCGGCGTCCGCCGCGGCCGCGGGGGTGACCGGTGGTGCCCCCGCCCGCCGGGCGGCCGTGTCGGGAGCGAGGGGGTCCGGGTAGCGCGCCAGCTCACGCCCGGTGGTGCCCGGCACCAACCGGGCGACGTCGGCGAGGTCGCCCGGCTCCCCGACCCCCATCCCGGTCTGCGCAGGCTTGAGCACGGCCACCCGGTCCCCACGGGCAGTGGCGACGGCGGCCAGTGCCGCGGTGACGACGGTCTTCCCGACCCCGGTGCCGGTGCCCGTCACGACCAGGATCCGTCCGCTCACGGCGCACCGACCAGGGCGAGAACCTCCGCGAGCACGCCGCGGACCCGCGCGATGTCGTCCTCGGAGAGGGTGGCCCGGGCGGTGAGGCGCAACCTGCTGGTCCCCTCCGGCACCGACGGCGGGCGGAAGCAGCCCACCCGCAGGCCGCGCTCGGCGCAGCGCGCCGCCGCGGCCACGGCGACGTCGGGCTCGCCGAGGACCACGGCCACGACGGCCGACGGCGGTGCGGGCACGCCCGCGGCACCCGCCAGCGCGGCCGCGGCCGCCAGCACCGCGGCCGGGCGCTGCGGCTCACCGCACAGGACGTGCAGGGCCGCGAGCGCGGCGCCTACGGAGGCGGGCGCGAGGCCCGTGTCGAAGATGAACGAGCGCGCCGAGTCCACCAGGTGCGCCACGACGGCCGCCGGCGCGAGCACGGCGCCGCCCTGGCTCCCGAGCGCCTTCGACAAGGTGATCGTGGCGACCACGTCGTCGGCACCCGCCAGCCCGGCCTGCGCGAGCAACCCGCGCCCACCCGGTCCGACGACCCCGAACCCGTGCGCCTCGTCCACGACCAGCAGCGCGCCGTACCGGCGGCAGACGTCGTGCAGGGCGCGCAGCGGCGAGAGCCCGCCGTCGACGCTGTTGGCGCTCTCCGTCACGACGAGCGCGCGCGCCTCCGTGCGCACCGCGAGCGCGGCGCCGACGGCGTCCGGATCGTCGTGCGGCACCACCACGACCCGCGCCCGCGAGAGCCGGCAGGCGTCCACCAGCGAGGCGTGGTTGGCCGCGTCCGACACGATCAGGGTGTCCGGCCCGGACAGCGCCGTGAGCACGCCGAGGTTCGCCGCGTAGCCGGAGGAGAAGACGAGCGCCGCCTCGGCCCCGGCGAACGAGGCGAGTTCGTCCTCCAGCTCGGCGTGCAGCCGGGTGGTGCCGGTCACCAGCCGCGATCCGGTGGCCCCCGCCCCCCAGGTGCGGGCCGCCCGAACGGCGCCCTCGATCACGCGGGGGTCGGTGGCGAGGCCGAGGTAGTCGTTGCCGGCGAGGTCGAGCAGCGGCTCGTCCGCTGCCCGCGGGCGCAGCTCGCGGCGCAGCCCGGCCGCGCGCCTGCGGGCGGCGTGCGGCGCGAGCCAGGCGAGCGGGTGCTCGGGATCGGGGAACGTCACGGACAAGACGGTAGCTACCGCGACACACGCACTCGCAGACCCCGACTCGCGGAAGGGCGGAGCCCCCCAATTCCGCGAGTCGGGGTCCCACCCCCGCGAGTCGGGGTCCTGCTGTGCGGGTGTCGCGCTCCGGGGTGGGTCACTGCGTCGGGCGGAACTCCTGCGCCTCCTCGTCGAGCACGAGCACCCGGGCGGTCGGGATGTCGAAGTACAAGCCCAGCAGGGCCGCGTCGACGTCCTGCGCGCGCAGCGTCGCGAGCTGCACGGCGACGTTCACCATCGCCAGCGCCTCGACCTCGCCGTACCCGGCCGCGAGCGCGCCGCGGGCCACCGGGTGCCCCTCGCGCAGCGCCGTCAGGCTCGACACGCCGGCGCTGAGCCAGTCGCCGAGCGCGCCGCCGGGCTCGGGCGCCCCGTCGAGCAGCCCGCGCATCGCCCCGCACCCGGAGTGCCCGCACACCGCGATCAGGGGAACCCGCAGCACCTCGGTGGCGTACTGGAGGACGGCGCGGACCGACGTGCCGGCCACCAGGTTGCCCACGTTCTGGACGGTGAGCAGGTCACCGGGCCCGCTGCGGGTGATCAGGTTCGGCTGCACGCGCGAGTCGGCGCAGCACAGCAGCAGTCCCTTCGGGGCCTGGTCGTGGGCGAGCCCCTCGAGCGTCGGGCGGATGAGGTCCGCCGCGTCGGAGTGGTAGGCCGCGACGCCGGCGAGCAGCGGGGAGTGCGGGTGGTGGTCGACCTCCTGCCACTGCGACCAGGTCGCGTAACGGTGCAGGGCCGACCCGCCCGCCTGCGTGCGCGCTCCCGGCTCGGTGACCGCGACCTCGGCCCCGCTCGCACGGCGCCGGGCGGTCCAGGCGTCGAGGTGGTCGAAGGCGGCGTGGTCGAGGTAGTCCACGACGAGCTCCACCCGGACCGGCACGTCCGCCGGCACTCCTGCGAGCGTGCGCGCGAGGGCGGGAACCGACAGGAAGCTCAGGCTGCCCTCCACGACGACCCGCCACGGCGCCACACCGTCCGGGGGCACGATCCGGACGCGGGCCCGCACGGCGCGGCGCAGCATCACCACACCGGCGAGCACCAGCCCGATGACCACGCCTTCGAGCAGGTTCAGCAGGAGCACCCCCGCGACCGTGCCGAGGTAGACGAGCAGCTCGCCGTGCGAGCGCGCCGCGGCGATGTCGGCGGGTTTCACGAGCTGGGCGCCGACCACGACGAGCAGCCCGCCGAGCACCGCCATCGGGATCAGCTCGATCACGCCGACCAGCACGATCCCGAACACGGCGATCCAGAGGCCGTGCAGCACCGCGGAGGCACGGGTCCGGGCCCCGGCCCTGACGTTGGTGGCGCTGCGCACGATGACGCCGGTGACGGGCAGGCCGCCGAGCACGCCGGACAGGGTGTTGGCCACGCCCTGCCCGATCAGCTCCCGGTCCGGGTTGCCCCGGGGCCCGGTGTGCATGCGGTCGACCGCGACGGCGGACAGGAGGCTCTCGACGCTCGCGACGAGCGCGACCGTGAGCATCCCGCCGAGGACGCCGGCCCACGGCACGTCGGGGAGCAACGTCGGCAGCGTGATCGCCTCGAGCAGCCCGCCGGGCAGGCCGACCCGGGGGACGCCGGCGAACGGGAGGGCGAGCGCGGTGACCGCGATGACGGCGACGAGCGGGCCGGGAACCACCCGTACCCGGCGGGGCAGCCGCGGCCACACCAGCAGCAGGGCGATCGTGGCGAGGCCGGCCAGCGCGGGCCCGGGGCCGATCTGCGCCAGCGCGCGCGGCAGCTCGGCGAGCGCGGCCACCGCGCCCGTCGGCGGCTCGCCGCCCAGCACGACGTGCAGCTGCGAGAGCGCGATCGTGATGCCGATCCCGGCGAGCATCCCGTGCACGACGGCCGGCGGGATGGCCTGACTGAACCGCGCCACGCGCGCGAGGCCGAACAGGAGCTGTAGCAACCCGGCACCGGCGGTGATCAGGCAGGTGGCCTGCCAGCCGAAACGCGCCACCAGCTCGGCGACCACCACGGTCAGGCCGGCGGCCGGGCCGCTGACCTGCAGCGGCGTGCCGCCGAGCACACCGGCGACGATCCCGCCGACGACGGCGGCGATCAGCCCGGCCATGAGCGGGGCGCCGGAGGCGAGGGCGATGCCGAGCGAGAGGGGCACCGCGACGAGGAAGACGACGAGCGAGGCGAGCACGTCCGCGCGCAGGGTGTCGCGGCGATGGGGCGGGGAGTGCTGGGCGGGGCGGGGCGGCGATGTCGTCATCTCAGTCTCCGGGCAGACGTCGGGAGGACCGGCGGCAGTGCGCGGCGATCGAGGAACGATCTCCATCGGCTGTCCGTTCCGCCGGTTTCGTCCGTTGCCCGACCGCGGCACCTGCTGTAACCCGGCATTCATGTTCATCTGTAAGGGATGATCCATACTGGTCAGGAGCACGGGCCGGAGGCCGATTAGCCGAGCGCATTGCCCCTTTCGGGGGTATCGGCGAACCACCTGATCGAGTGCTCCCGGCGGGGCGCTGCCCCGACCCGCACCCGGCCGCCGCCGGGCCCGAGTGGCGCGACTGCGTCCGCACCCGCCGACCCCACTACTCTGAGCCGCCATGAGCGCCGCCGACACCGATCACCCGGCGCTCTCGCGGCGGCGCGAGCTCGGCGCCACCAGTGCCCGCTCGCTGCTGCTCACGGTGCTCGGCGAGTTCGTGCTCCCCCGCGACGAGGCCGTGTGGACCCAGGTGCTGATCGACGTCCTCGGCCGCCTCGGCGTAGAGGCCAAGTCGGCCCGCCAGGCGCTCGCGCGGACGGCGGCGGAGGGCCTGCTCGAGTCCGACCGCGCCGGGCGGCGCGTCCGGTGGTCGCTCACGGCGCAGGGCCGCCGCCTGCTCTCCGACGGTGCGGAGCGGATCTACGGGTTCGGCGCTGCCGGCCGCAGGCCGTGGGACGGGCGGTGGCTCGTGCTGCTCGTGAGCGTGCCGGAATCCCGCCGCCGGCTGCGGCACCGGCTGCGGACGCGGCTCGCGTGGGCCGGCTTGGGCTCACCCGCACCCGGCGTGTGGCTCAGCCCCGACCCGGGCAAGCAGGACGAGGTGGCCGGCGTGATCGCCGACCTCGGGCTCGACACCGCCACCAGCTCCTTCGTGGGCCCCTTCGGCGCGATCGGCGCGCCGCGGCAGGTCGTGGCGCAGGCCTGGGACCTCGCCGAGGTGGAGGCCGCGTACGAGGAGTTCCTGCAGACGTTCATCGGCGCCGCACCCCTGGATCCGGGCGAGGTGCTCGTGCACCAGATCCACCTCGTGCACGCGTGGCGGCGCTTCCCCTTCCTCGACCCCGAGCTCCCGGCAGAGCTGCTGCCCGAGGGGTGGGCAGGGGCCCGGGCCGCCGCGCTGTTCGACGCCCTGCACGACCGGTGGGCGGAGGAGGCCCGACGGTACTGGCAGGAGCTGCGGGCCGCCCCGTCGTGACGACCGGGCCCGCGCCTACCCCAGGCAGCCCGGGCCCAGCAGTGTCTTGAGGTCGCCCATCAGGGCCGAGGACTGGGTGACCTTCAGCGCGTCGTCGAGCCGCAACATCGTGGTGCGCGAACCGTTCACCAGCGACAGGTGCACCTCCGACGTGCCCGGGTGGTTGGTGAGCACCTCCTTGAGCTTCGACACCCGCTGCGGGGTGACCAGCTCGGTGCGCATGCTCACCTTCACCGGCGCGCCCGCACCGCCCGCGGCCTGCGAGAGATCCGGCACCGCGAGGTCGTTGACGATCAGCGACAGTCGGTCGTCGCGCTTGTTGACCCGGGCCTTCACCAGCACGATGGCGTCCTCGGCGACGTCGACGCCGACCACCTGGTAGCAGCGGGGGAAGAACAGCACCTCGATGCCACCGGCGAGGTCCTCCAGCTGCGCCGACGCCCACGGCTCGCCGTTCTTGTTCACCCGCCGGTTCACGCCGGTGAGGATGCCGCCGATGGTGACCTGGTGGCCGTCGGACACGTTCCCCTCGAGGATCGTGGAGATCGACATGTCCGACTTGGACAGCAGCGCCTGCTCCACGCCGTGCAGCGGGTGCCCGGACACGTACAGGCCCAGCATCTCCCGCTCGACGGCGAGCTCGTGCTTCTTGTCCCACTCGTCGGGGGGCACCTCGGTGTCGAACACGGAATCGAGCTCGGAGGGGGCCGAGCCGTCCATCGAGCCGAACAGGTCGAACTGGCCCATCGACGCGGCCTTCTTCGTGCTCATCACCGCGTCGATGGCGTCGGCGTGCACGAGCAGCAGGCCCTTGCGGGGGTGGCCGAGCGAATCGAACGCGCCGGCCTTGATCAGCGACTCGATGACCTTCTTGTTGCAGACGACGGCGTCGACCTTGCGCAGGAAGTCGGAGAAGTCGGTGAACGCCCCCTTCTCCCGGCGGGCGGCCACGATGGCGTCGACGACGTTGACCCCGACGTTGCGGATGCCGCCCAGCCCGAACCGGATGTCGTCACCGACCGGGGCGAAGTTGCGCACCGAGTCGTTGACGTCGGGCGGCAGCACCGTGATGCCCATGCGGCGGCACTCGGCCAGGTAGACGGCGGCCTTGTCCTTGTCGTCGCGGACCGACGTGAGGACGGCGGCCATGTACTCGGCCGGGTAGTTGGACTTGAGGTAGGCAGTCCAGTACGAGACCACGCCGTACGCCGCGGAGTGGGCGCGGTTGAACGCGTAGTCGGAGAACGGCAGGAGGATGTCCCACAAGGTCTTGACCGCGGCCGCCGAGTAGCCGTGGTCCTTCATGCCCTGGGCGAAACCCTCGTACTCCTTGTCGAGGATCTCCTTCTTCTTCTTGCCCATCGCGCGGCGCAGCAGGTCGGCCTTGCCGAGGGAGTACCCGGCCAGCACCTGCGCGATGGCCATGACCTGTTCCTGGTAGACGATCAGGCCGTAGGTCTCGCCGAGCACCTCCTTGAGCGGCTCCTCCAGCTCGGGGTGGATCGGCGTGACCTCTTGCCGGCCGTTCTTGCGGTCGGCGTAGTCGTTGTGGGCGTTGGCGCCCATCGGACCCGGCCGGTACAGCGCGCCGACGGCGGAGATGTCGTCGAACTCGGTGGGAGCCATGCGCCGCAGCAGGTCGCGCATCGGCCCGCCGTCCAGCTGGAACACCCCGAGGGTGTCGCCGCGGCCGAGCAGCTCGTAGGTCTTGGGGTCGTCGAGGGCGACGCTCTCGATCTCGAGCTTCGGCTTGCCGTTGAGCTCGATGTTGTCCAGGGCGTCGTCGATGATCGTGAGGTTGCGCAGGCCGAGGAAATCCATCTTCAGCAGCCCGAGCGTCTCGCAGGCGCCCATGTCGAACTGCGTGATGATGGCGCCGTCGGCCTCGCGGCGCTGGATCGGGATGACGTCGATCAGGGGCTTGCTCGACATGATCACGCCGGCGGCGTGCACGCCCCACTGCCGCTTGAGGCCCTCGAGCCCGCGCGCGGTGTCGATGATCTCCTTGACCTGCGGGTCGGCCTCGTACAGCGCCCTGACCTCGGTGGCCTCCGAGTAGCGCTTGTGGGACGGGTCGAACACGCCCGAGAGCGGGATGTCCTTGCCCATCACGGCGGCCGGCATCGCCTTGGAGATGCGGTCGGCCACCGCATAGCCGGGCTGGCCGTACAGCACCCGCGCCGAGTCCTTGATCGCGGCCTTCGCCTTGATCGTGGAGTAGGTGATGATCTGGGCGATGCGGTCCTCGCCGTACTTCTCCGTGGTGTAGCGGATCATCTCGCCGCGCCGGCGCTCGTCGAAGTCCATGTCGATGTCGGGCATCGAGATGCGCTCGGGGTTGAGGAATCGCTCGAAGATCAGCTTGTGCTCGATCGGGTCGAGGTCGGTGATCCCGAGGACGTAGGCCACCAGCGACCCGGCGGCCGAGCCGCGGCCGGGGCCGCACCGGATGCCGACGGACTTGGCGTGCTGGATGAGGTCGGCCGTGACCAGGAAGTAGCCCGGGAAACCCATCTGGATGATGACGCCGACCTCGTACTCGGCCTGCTTGCGGTACCGATCGGTGATCCCCTGCGGGAACCGCATGTGCAGGCCGCGCTCGACCTCCTTGACCAGCCAGCTCTCCTCCGTCTCCCCCTCGGGGACGGGAGCGCGCGGCATGAGGTCCTGGCCCTCGACGAAGCCGACGTCGACGCGCTCGGCGACGAGCAGCGTGTTGTCGCAGGCCTCGGGGAACTGCGGATCCCACTGGGCCCGCATCTCGGCGGCCGACTTGAGGTAGAAGTCCTGCGCGTCGAACTTGAAGCGGTTGGGGTCGGCCAGGGTCTTGCCGGTCTGCACGCACAGCAGCACCTCGTGCGGCTTGGCGTCCTCCGCGTAGGTGTAGTGCAGGTCGTTGGTGGCCAGGCCCGGCAGGTCGAGCTTCTTCTTGAGATCGAACAGGTCCTTCTGGACCCGCTTCTCGATCTCGATGCCGTGGTCCATCAGCTCGCAGAAGAAGTTGTCCTTGCCGAAGATGTCGCGGTAGTCGCTCGCGGCCTGGCAGGCGTCGTCGAAGCGGTCCTGCTGCAGCAGCCGCTGCACCTCGCCGGACGGGCAGCCGGTGGTGGCGATGATGCCCTTGCCGTAGGTCTCCAGCAGCTCGCGGTCCATGCGGGGCTTGTAGTAGTAGCCCTCCAGCGACGCCAGCGACGAGAGCCGGAACAGGTTGTGCAGCCCCTCCTGGTTCTCGGCCAGCAGCGTCATGTGGGTGTACATCAGGTCGGGGTTGTCGCCACCGACCTCTTTCCCGTTGCCCAGCGTGGCGCGCTTGCGCTCGTGCCGGCTGCCGGGCGCGAGGTAGCCCTCCATCCCGATGATCGGCTTGACCCCGTGGGCCTTCGCCTTGCGCCAGAACTCGTAGGCGCCGAAGAGGTTGCCGTGGTCGGTCATCGCCAACGCCGGCATGCCCATCTTCGCCGACTCGGTGAACAGGTCGTCCAGCCGCGCCGCCCCGTCGAGCATGGAGAACTCGGTGTGGGTGTGCAGGTGCACGAAACCGTCGGTGCTGCCCGATCCGCTGGCCGCCATGGGGTGGGGAGCTCCCTCCTGGCACCGCCCGGTGAGGCGGCGCGCGAACACGCAGGACCTGACCCTCCCACCCGGACGGACGGACCGGCCGGGCGCGGAGGGGTGGCTGAGGACGTCCCAGATTAGCTCCGGTCCCCGACAGTTCCGCGAACGCGGTCCTCGCCCCGCCGAACCCCCTGCTCACCCCGTGGACCGGCGTGTCGGGTGCTCGCGGACCGAGCCGCGGGCCGGGGTCCGGCGACGATCCCTAGACTCGCCGACGATGGCCGCCGAATCCCCCTACGCCGACCGGATCGCGCGCGTGCCCGTCCGGGAGGACGAGGTGGCGCTGCGCGGCGGGCGCACCCGACTGTGGGTGTACGGGCCCGACGACGCGACGCACCGGGTGGTCTTCCTGCACGGGCTGCGCGGCGACCACCACGGCCTCGAACCGATCATCGCCCACCTCGACGGGGTGCGGGTCCTGGTGCCGGACCTGCCCGGCTTCGGTGCGTCCCCGCCACTGCCGTCCGCCACTCACGACGTCGCGGGTTACGCCGCCTGGACGCGCGAGCTGCTCGGCGCGCTCGCCCCGCACGGCGATGCCGTACTGGCCGGGCACTCGTTCGGCTCGATCGTCGCCACCGCGGCGCTGGCCGGCGAGCGGGCGCCCGCGGTGCGCGGCCTGGTGCTGGTCAACCCGATCGCGGCGTCGGCCCTCGCCGGGCCCCGCAAGGTCATGACCGGGATGACCGTGCTCTTCCACCGCGCCGCCGCCGCCCTCCCCGAGCGGGCCGGCACCGCGCTGCTGCGCCACCCGGTGATGACCCGGATCGCGAGCGTCGCGATGGCCACCACCCGCGACGCCGGCCTGCGCCGCTGGATCCACGCCGAGCACGACCGGTACTTCTCCACCTTCGCCGACCGCGCCACCCTGCTCCAGGCCTTCCACGCCTCGGTGCGCCACGACGTCGCGGAGTTCGCGGGCGACGTCACGGCACCGACGCTGCTGGTCGCCTCCGACCGCGACGACATCGCGCCGCTGGCGGCCCAGCGCGCGCTCGTCGGGCGCTTCACCGACGCCCGTCTCGCCGTCGTGCCCGGCACCGGGCACCTCGCCCACTACGAGAAGCCCGCACCCGTCGCCCGCGAGATCGGGGCGTTCCTCGCGGCGCTGCCGCAGCCGGCACCGTGACGGCGGCCGCGTGAAGGTCCTGCTCG
The DNA here is from genome assembly GCF_002262885.1 of Pseudonocardia sp. MH-G8. Taxonomy (GTDB): domain Bacteria; phylum Actinomycetota; class Actinomycetes; order Mycobacteriales; family Pseudonocardiaceae; genus Pseudonocardia. Next base: position 50,357 of record NZ_NKYF01000035.1, read on the forward strand.
ACTGCCGCTACGTGCGGATCGGCCACCACGACGGGATCAGCCGCTACACCGTCGGGCTGGCGGCCGAGCTCGCCGCGCCGGCCGCAGCGGCCGGGCACGCGCTGGAACTGCTGGTGAGCGACGAGCGCCAGCTCGCCGCGCTGCCCGACCTGCCGTGGCACCGGATCAGCGCCCCCACGAGCATCCGCGAGCCGCTGGTGGCACGCCAGGTGCGCAGGCTCGGCGCCGACGTGGTGTTCTCCCCGATGCAGACGATGGGCAGCTGGGGCCGCGACTACGCGCTGGCCCTCACGCTGCACGACCTCATCTACTACCGCAACCGCACCCCACCCCGGGAGTTCGCGCTGCCGATCCGGGTGCTCTGGCGGCTCTACCACCTGGCCTGGTGGCCCCAGCGGGTGCTGCTGAACCGCGCCGACGCGGTCGTCACCGTCTCCGAGACCACCGCGGCGCTGATCGCGCAGCACCGCCTCACGCGCCACCCGGTGACCGTCGTGCCGAACGCACCCGACCCGGTGCCGGACCTGCCGCGCCTGCCCCGTAGCGGCGCCCTGGTCTACATGGGCTCGTTCATGCCCTACAAGAACGTGGCGACGCTGGCGAGCGCGATGCCGTCGCTCCCGCACCACGAGCTGCACCTGATGAGCCGGGTTCCCCCGGAGGAACAGGCCCGGCTCACCGCCCTCGCGCCGGGCGGGCGGCTGGTGTTCCACGACGGCGCCAGCGACGAGACCTACCGCGACGTGCTGCGCGGCGCCACCGCACTCGTCTCCGCCTCCCGCGACGAGGGCTTCGGCATCCCCCTGGTGGAGGCGATGGCGCTCGGCACACCGCTCGTGGTCAGCGACATCCCGGTGTTCCGCGAGGTCGGCGGCGACGCCGCCACCTACGTCGAGCCGGAGGACGTGAGCGGCTTCGTGCGCGCCGTCCGGGACCTGGACGACCCGGAGGTCTGGGACCGCCGTTCGGCGGCCGCGAGGACCCGCGCGCCCCACTACAGCTGGGAGGCCTCGGCCCGCACCCTCCTGGCCCTACTGGAACGCCTGGCGACGACGGCGACCCGCCGCTGAACCGGGTGGGGGTGGGGGGCGGGCGGCGTTAGGCCGCTCGGGCTGTCAGTTGCTCGCGGCCCAGGACCTGGTCGTAGATGCCTTCGAAGCGGTCCAGGGTGGCGCCGATGGCGTGCGCGGACACGATGTCGCGGCTGGCCGCGCCCATCCGCCGGCGGGTGGCGGCGTCGCCCAGCAGGGCCGCCAGCCGCGTGGTCAGCTCGGGCACGTCGCCCGGCGTGTAGAGCCAGCCGTTGCGGCCCGGGCGCACGAGGTGCGGCAGCGCCATCGCGTCGGCGGCCACCACCGGGAGCCCTGCGGCCATCGCCTCGAGCGTGACGAGGCTCTGCAGCTCGGCGATGCCCGGCATGCAGAACAGGTCGGCGCCCGCGTACGCCTCGAGCAGCTCCTGCTCCGAGACGAACCCGCGCAGGCGCACCCGGTGGGCGACCCCGAGGGTGTCCGCGAGCGCGGTCCACTCCTCGCGCCGGGCGCCGTCCCCGACGATCTCCAGCCGGCCGGGCATCCCGTCCGGCAGGGCGGCGAACGCCCTGATCAGCTCGTCGACCCGCTTCTCCTGGTCGAGGCGGCCGACGAACAGCACGGTGGGCTCGGGGCCCGGCCTGTGCGGCACGCTGCGGTAGCGGTCGGCGTCGATGCCGCACGACACCGGGAACGCGTCGACCAGGCCCGCGCGCCGGACGAGCAGTTCGACCGCCCGCGGCGTGGGCGCGGTGACCACGGCCGCCTTCCCGAAGACGCGGCCGAGGTCGCGCCACGCCCACGTGTTGAACACGCGCTGGAGCGGCTTCGGGATCGGGCTGTAGCCGATGAGGTTCTCCGGCATCAGGTGGTTGGTCGCGACGAGCGGGCGCCCGGACCGGTGGGCCGCCCGGACGACGCCGCGCCCGACGACCATGTGCGCGTTGGTGTGCACGACGTCGGGGTCGATGTCGTTCATCAGCGCGGTGACGGCCGGGAACGTCTCCCAGGGCATGCAGACCTGGAAGCCCTCGTGCTGGTAGTAGCGGTGCGAGCGCACGCCGTGCACGACGACGCCGTCGTGCACCTCGCGCACCGCGGGCCCGGTCGGCGACGGGGCGACGACGTGGATCTCGTGACCCCGGCCGGCGAGCCCGGTGGCGAGGCGCTCGGCGAAGCGGGCTGCGCCGTTGACGTCGGGTGGATAGGTCTCCGCGCCGATCAGGATCCGAAGCGGCTTCACGGAATGTGGTCCTCTCGAGTGGGTACCGGCGCTGGAACTCACCGGCGGTGCACGGGATCGGCCGGTCGCGGCGCCGCGACCGGCGGTGGGGTCTGGGGGGCCGGCAGCGGGTGGGCTGCGGCTCCGGGACCGGTGCGGGCGGCACGGGCGGCCGCCGCATCCGGGTGGTGGCGGGCGAGCGCGATCACGCCCGCCGTCGCCGTGATCGCGGCGCCCGCGAGCAGCAGCCACGTCTCGGCGGGAGTGGCGACCCCCTCACCGAGCAGAACCGCACCCAGCAGGACGGCCACGATCGGGTCGACGACCGTCAGGCAGGCGATGACCACCTCCGGCGGACCGGAGGCGAAGGCCTGCTGCACGAGCCAGCCGCCGACGAGCACAGCGGTGGCGATGCCCGCCACGGCGGCGAGCACGGGCAGCTCCAGCGGGCCGACGTCACCGGCGACCACCGACTGCGACACCGCCCGGACGAGGGCGGAGACGAGCCCGAACGCCACCGCGCCCGCCATCGCGCACGCCACGCAGCGGACCCAGCCGGAGCGGGCGAAGCCCACGCCTGCGAGCACGAGCACCACGCCCGCGACGATGAGGCTCGCGACCAGGGTGGCCTGGTCCGGCGGGGGCGAGCTCACGGCGGTGCCGACCGTGGCGCCGACGAAGACCGCGACGCCCGCCACGCTCAGCAGCACCCCGACGAGCACGCCGGGGGCCGGCTTGCGGTCGGTGCGGACGGCCGTGAGCAGGACCGCGATCGGGACCGCCAGCACGCCCAGCGGCTGCACGACCGAGAGCGGTGCCAGCACGAGCGCCGTGGCGTGCAGCATCGACCCGCCCGCGGCGAGCGCGAGGCCGGCGAGCCAGCCCGGCCTGCGGGTGATCGCCCGCAGGCCGCGCAGCGACACCGCCTTGCCCGGGGTGTCGTCGGCGGCGGGCCGCGACTCGGCGTTGACCGCACCGTGCTGCAGCACCGCAGCACCGGCGAAACAGCCGGCTCCGAGCACCGCGAGGGCGATCGCGAGGACGGTCGAGAAACCGCCGCCGGTCAGTGCGCTGATCATGCCGCGCCTCGCAGCTGCCTGGGCACCGGGACGGGCCCGGCGCAGTCGACACGGTCGACCGCGAGCCGGGTCGCCCGGGCCGTCATCACGAGTACCACCATCACCGCCGCACAGAGAACACGCTGCACCCCGCCGATGAGTGGAAATACCGGTGAACCGGCGATAACGATCGGGACATGGTTCAGCAAGAAGAACGCGCTGATCACGCCCGCGACCGCGGCTCCCCAGGACAGGGCGGGTGCGGCCGGGGCCCACGCCTCGGCGGACCAGGCCCGGCGCGCCACCAGCCACGCGGCCAGCGGCATGACCGCGAACGCCCAGGCGCCCGCGGCCCGGTGAACGGTCGAGATCACGCCGGGCGTCGCACCCACCGGGTGCGTCGGGAACACGGCCACGAGGACGAACGCCACGGCCGCCGAGACGAACAACGCGGCGGGCACCCGCGGGTGGGGCAGCCCGGCGCGGCGCAGGCCGGTGGCGAGCGCGACGCAGCCCACCGCCAGGCTGATCGCGGCCGTCCCGAGCAGGGCGTACCCGCCGGGCAGGAAGACGTAGTCACTGATCACGTCGGTCATCGGGTCGATCGACCCGATGCTGCTCAGGTGCAGGAAACCCAACGGCAGGAGCGCGACGATCGCGCAGGCGATGACGATCGCCTCACCCGCCCACGGGCCCTCCGCGGGCTCTCCTGCGGACCCCCCGGTCGACGTCATGGGGTCACCGTGCCAGCACGGCACTGAGAGGGACATCAGGATCTCCACCGAGTCCGACCGGGGGTATTCCCCCAGTCCCCCGATCGGGACGACCACGGCGGCGAGGGTCGCAGCGGCGGTCACGAGGGCGCCACCACCCCGTCGTCGGGCGGCGGGTCGGCACGCTCCACCTGCTCGTGGAGCAGCGGGGACAACGCCAGCTCCCGCGCGGTGACCCCCGGCGGGGCGGCGTGCACCGCCCGCACCCCCACAACTCCGGTCAGCACGTCGAGGCCGGCGCGGTCGGCCCGGACGACGAGGGCGAGCACGCACGGCGCGGCCGCGTCGGCGAGCGTCTGCGCCTCCACGGCAGCCACCGCCCCCGCCCGGCCCGACAGCTGCTGGGCGTCGACCTCGGCCTGCCTGCGGGCGTGCTCGCGCGCGGTGGCAAGCGCGGCCGGGGCCGGCGCCCCGGTCTCGAGAGGTTCGAACCGCAGCGCCGTCTGGACGCGCGGCAGCGGCACCCGCAGGACCGCGGTGACCGGCGTGGCCCCGCCGACGGCCGCCAGGGCGTCCGGAACGGGCTGCGCGGCCTCGAACTGCACCAGGGCGAGCACCGCCACGCCCGGCGCGGGCAGCTCCGCGGGCAGCCGGGCGAGGTAGGCACTCACCTCCTCCCCCGGCTCGGGGCCCAGGCGCACGGAGCCCGGCGACGGCGGCGGCGCGCTCTGCGGGAAGCGGGAACCCGCGTACCAGGCGGTGAGCAGCACGACGACCGCGCAGGCCAGCAGCACACCCGCCCGCACTCGCCCGGTCACGTCCACCCCCTGCTGCCGCGGGCGGGACGTCGCAGCGACATCGCGCCCGGCCCCTAGTGTCGGCCGTCCGGCCGACGGCGATGGCAGCGGGTCCGCGCAGCGCGACACCCGCACCCGCAGACCCCGACTCGCGGAGGCCGGGCGCCGCCCCCGTCCGCGAGTCGCGCGCGCAACACCCGCGAGTCGCGTGCACAGACCCGCGAGTCGCGCTCTGGATGCGGGAGTGTCGCGGGCTGCGACGCCTTCGTCGCTGGTGCCCGTTCGCCCGCGTCGATCAAGGCGGTGGTGATCGGTGTGAGTCGTACGCCAGGGCCCTCGCGACCGCACTCACGTACGCCTCGCAGGTGGGCTCGCCGCCATGATCGCCGGGAGTGGTGCGAGGGCGACAGATCTGTCGCCCTCACACCATTTCTGCTGATCATGGCCGTCGCACGGTCCGCCGAACGCCCGTTTCATGATCAGATAGACGTGGTGGGGCTCCAGGGAAGATCCAACCCCCATCACGTCTATATGGTCATGAAATCTCCTGTGGGCGCGCCGTTCCCGGCTCGAGACCACTGCCCCACACCCCGGCCGCGGCCTTCCGCGCAGTCGGCCGGGTACCCCGGCCCCTGCCCGTCGGCGGGGTGGCCGGGTTGGCAGAACTACCGAGTATCGGGGCTGGGTGGGCGGCCGTCCCCGGCGCGGGCCCAGGCCTGTCCTGGACGAGCCCGCCCCTGCTGCGTGCTCGCGCACCTTGCGGTGGTCCCGATCCACCCCTCCCTGGTGATCATCGGGCGGGTCCGAGGCGTGTCCACCTCTCATGATCGGCGGGATCGGGACACGGGCTGCAGGAGTGCAGTTCAGGTCCCTGGTTCGCTGATCAAGGCCGTTCTCGGAGGGGTTCGGGGACGGCACCACAGCCAGTTGCGCGGGCACCCGACAGGGACGTTCTCGTCGTAGACGGGCCTGGGCCAGGTCGGGAACGGCCGCCCGAACGACCACAATATTCGTGGCTTCTGCCCAACCCAGCCACCCTCGGCGCGGAGGCCGAGCCCGGCGCCGGTCCCACCGCGAGTGAGACCCCGGGTGCGGGTGGGGCAGGAGGTGTCGAGCCGGGAACGGCGCGCCCACCGCAACCCGACCTACGAGGCAGAGCCACGGGGAGCAGCGACAGCGCGGCGCCGGGTCGAGGCGTGCTCACGCACCACTTGTCCCGTCACGCCCCCGGATTCGCGCCGCGCACCCCGTCGACGGGTGGCGTCGGCGGAGAAGGAGTGCGTGGGCGCGGACCAGCCGCTGCACAACCAGGTGAACGCACTCAGTCGCGCAGCCGGTCGAGCGCACGCTCCAGGTCGGCCGGGTACGGGCTGGTGTACTCCACCCACCGCCCGTCCCCCGGGTGCTCGAAGCCGAGCCTGCGGGCGTGCAGCCACTGCCGCTCCAGGCCGAGGCGCTTGGCGAGCACCGGGTCGGCGCCGTAGGTGATGTCGCCGGCGCAGGGGTGGCGCAGCGCGGCGAGGTGCACGCGGATCTGATGGGTGCGCCCGGTCTCCAGCCGCACGTCCAGCAGCGAGGCCGCGCGGAACGCCTCGATCGTGTCGTAGTGCGTGACGCTCGGCTTGCCGCCCGCGACCACGGCGAACTTGTAGTCCTGGCGGGGGTGCCGGTCGATCGGGGCGTCGATCGTGCCGCTGGACGGGTCGGGGTGGCCCTGCGCCACGGCGTGGTAGCGCTTGTCGACCGTGCGTTCCTTGAACGCGCGCTTCAACGTCGTGTAGGCGTGCTCGGCGGCGGCCACGACCATGACGCCCGTGGTGCCGACGTCGAGGCGGTGCACGATGCCCTGCCGCTCGGCGGTGCCCGAGGTGGAGAGGCGGTAGCCCAGCGCGGCGAGCCCGCCCAGGACGGTCGGCCCGGTCCAGCCGGGGCTCGGGTGCGCGGCCACGCCGACGGGCTTGTCGACCACCACGATGTCGTCGTCGGCGTGCAGCACCGTGAGCCCGGCGACGACCTCCTGCGGACCCGTGATGGGTGCGGCCCGCTCGGGCTCGGGCAGGTCCACCTCCAGCCACGAGCCGGCGGTCAGCCGGTCGGACTTGCCGGCCGCGCGCCCGTCCAGGGCCACGCGGCCGTCCTCGGCGAGAGCAGCCACGGCCGTGCGCGAGAGGCCCAGCAGCCGCGAGAGGCCCGCGTCGAGGCGCATGCCGTCGAGGCCGTCGGGCACCGGGAGTTGGCGGGTGTCACTCACCGGCGGACCCACTCCGGCCCTCGCCCTGGGCGTCCGGGGCGGCGGGCTCCGCCTCGGCCTCGCCACGGCCCGGAGCACGCGTGCCGTCGAGCTCCCGGCCGAGCAGGGCGAGCAGCACGAGCAGTGCACCTCCGCAGACGATCGAGGAATCGGCCAGGTTGAACACGGGGAAGGCGCGACCGTCGGGCGCGAACACCGAGACGATGTCGACCACATGGCCGTGCAGCGGCCCGGGCGAGCGGAAGAACCGGTCGACGAGGTTGCCCAGCGCGCCGCCGAGCACCATCCCCAGCGCCACGGCCCAGCCGGTGGAGCGCAGCCGCCGGGCCACCCGGATGATCACCACGACGACGGCGCAGGCCACGATGGTGAGCACCCACGTGTAGCCGGTGGCGAAGGAGAACGCGGCCCCGGGGTTGCGCACGAGCTGCAGGTAGACCAGGCCACCGAGGAGCTCCAGGGGGGCGCGGTCCTCCAGCTGCGCGACCGCGACCACCTTCGTGACGATGTCGACGGCGAGCACGGCCACGGCGATCAGGGACAGCAGCCGGATCCTGGGCCCGGTCGCGCCGCTCGGCGCGACCCCGGGCCCGGATCGCTGACTCGCGTGCTCGCTCACGCCACCCATCATCCCCTACCGTCCGCAGCGTCCGGTCCGGCGTACCAGCGCGCCAGGCGCCCGCGCTCGTCGACGGCGCGGATCCGGTCCTCCGCGGCCTGCCGGGCGTCCACGGTCGTGACGACGAGCAGCTGGTCACGCTCGCGCAGCCGGGTCTCGGCGGTGGGGGTGAAGCCCTCGCCGTCGCGCACGACGAGGCTGACGGTCGCACCGCGGGGCAGCCGCAGCTCGCGCAGGTACACCCCGCGCAGCCGGGACCCGACCGGGACGCGGATCTGCAGGAGGTCAGCGCTCAGCTCGTCGAGCGGGGCGACCTCGACGGAGATCTCCCGCGGCTCGGCGGTGCGCGACACGCCGAGCTTGCGCGCCACCCAGGGCAGCGTGGTGCCCTGGAGCAGGGTGAGGAGCACGACCAGCACGAAGACGACGTCCACCAGCGCCGCCCCGGTCGGCGCGCCCTCCATGAACGCGATCAGCGCGAACACGATGGGCACCGCACCGCGCAGCCCTGCCCAGGACAGGAATGCCTGTTCACGCCAGGGGAGGTGGAACGGCACGGCGGCCACCAGCACCGACAGCGGCCGGGCGGCGACGACGAGCACCACGCCCGCGACGAGCGCCGGCACGACCGCGTCGACCAGCCGCGGGGGCGAGGCGAACAGGCCGAGCAGCACGAACAGCCCGATCTGGGCCAGCCAGCCCATCCCTTCGGCGAACGAGCGGACGCCCGCGCGGTGCGGGAGGTCGGCGTTGCCCAGCACCAGCGCGGCGACGTAGACCGCGAGCAGGCCCGACGCGTGCGCGAGCTGCCCCGCCGAGTAGGCCAGGACGCAGACGGCCAGTGCCGCCAGCGGGTACAGGCCGGTGGCGGGCAGCGCGGCGCGGCGCAGGGCCCAGGCCCCGGCGAGCCCGAACAGCGCGCCGACGATCCCGCCCGCCGCCAGCTCGTAGCCGATCAGCAGCGGGGTGAGCCAGGTGATGGGGTCGGTGGAGGCCAGCAGGATCACGGTGAGCACCACGGGCGCGTCGTTGGACCCGGACTCCAGCTCGAGCATCCCGGCCAGCCGCGGAGACACCCCGACCCCGCGCAGCACGCTGAACACGGCGGCGGCGTCGGTGGAGGACAGGACCGCGCCCCACAGGAACGCCGCCCGCCAGTCCAGGTCGAGCAGCAGGTGCAGGGCCACCCCGACGACACCGATGCTGACCGCGACGCCCAGGGTGGCCAGCGAGATACCCATCCCGAGCGAGGGGCGCACGGCGGTCCACCGCGTGGTGAGCCCGCCCTCGGCGAGGATCAGTACCAGCGCCGCCCAACCGATCGACTCGGTGAGCGCGGCGTCGGAGAACTCGATGCCGAGCACGGACTCCCCGAGCAGGATCCCGATGCCCAGGTAGACCAGCAGGGAGGGCAGCCCGAGCCGGACCGACACGCGCACGGCGAAGACCCCGAGCAGCACCACGGCGGCCACGACGCCGAGCGTGATCTCCAGGCTCGCCATGCCCACCTCCGCCCTGGATACCGTATCGGCGCAGGTGGGCGGGCCCGGCACGGGGGACGAACCGGGCGGTGCCGCCGCGGTGCGCGGCCCGCGGGGCGGCGGAGACGGCGGTCCCGGGCAACGGCGTGTCAGTCGGAGCTTCGCCCGCCGGTGCCCCAGTAGAACGGTCCGCTGGTCGGGTGCACCCGGATGTTCCATCCCAGTACCGAGAGCTCCCGCTCGAGTCCCTCAGCGGTGTGGGGAACCTTCACCGCGCGGTGCGGGGTGCCATCGCGCAGTCGGCGCTGGATCGTCGTCGAGGCCTGTCCCTCGATGAGCTCTTCCTCGGTGCGGTACGCGTCGTCGACGAACAGCACCCGGCCACCAGGCCGCAAAGCGTGATCGACACGATCCCAGAAGTCCGCGAAGCGGTTCCACGGCACGTGTGAGATCCAGAAGCCCATGAAGACGCCGTCGTAGCGGCGGTCCGGTCGCCAGGTGAACAGATCGGCCAGGACGAACCTCACCCGCTCGAGGTCGGCGGCGACTCGTTGCGCGGCCAGGGCCTGCATCTCCGGTGATGCGTCCACCGCGGTGACGGTGTCGGCGTGACGCAGTAGTCGCGGCGTCCAGGTGCCCGGCCCGCACGCCAGCTCCAGGACGTCACCGGCGGGAGCGAACTCCTCGATCGCCGCGACGAGCTCATCACCGCCGGGTTCGTCGAGTTGGCCGTCGAGATACTCGTCGGCGACGGCCCGGTAGTAGTCGATCTGCTCTGCCAACAGCTCCTGGTCGCCGCTGCCTGCGTCACCGTTCACCGTGTCCCCCGCTCCTCGACCGCCGGCCCGGTCGAAGGATGGACGTTGCCCCCGGGGCAGGGTCAAGCAGCCGCGTACGGGGGACAGCCCCACCCCCGAGCGGGGACTTGCGGGATGGTGCTCGCCCGCGCCGGGTCCTTAGCCTCTTCGCATGGTCATCGCCTCCCCGACGGAGCGCCTCCCGGTGCCGCGCGCGCCGCAGCAGGACCCGCTGCGCGCCCTGCTGGCCCCGGCCACGTGGCTCACCGCCGCGCACCTGCTGCTCGACTTCCTGCTGGGCGTGGCCTACGCGTTCGCGCTCGGCACGGGCCTGCTCTTCAGCATCGTCCTGCTGCCGTTCGCGCTGCTCGGGCTGCCGGTGTGGATCGTCACCACGTGGGTGAGCGCCGGTCAGGCCCGCGTCGAGCGGGCCCGCTACCGGCTGCTGCTCGGTGTGGAGATCGAAGCGCAGCCCATGCCGCCCGCCCAGCGCAACCCGCTGCGCTACGGCGGCGCGCTCATGCGGGATCCGGGCGTCCGTCGGCGCGCGGCCCACCAGGTGATCGCCGCACCGCTCGGGATGCTCACCTCCGGGATCACCTACTTCCTGCTCGTGGGCGCACTCACCCTGCTGTCGATGCCGCTGCTCACGTGGCTGGCGCCGGCCACCGGCACCACGGTGTTCGGCACCACGGCGTTCGCCATCCCGTTCGCCGACACGAGTGGCGGGCGCGCCCTGCTCGCCGGCCTGGGCCTGGTTCTGCTGCTCGTCGCCCCGGCCGTGCTGCGCGGGCTGGGTGCGCTGGACGTCACGGTCGCCCGCGCGCTGCTCGGACCGGTTCCCGAGGAGCTCGCGCGCCGCGTCCACGAGCTGGAGCGCAGCCGCGCCCGCGTCGTCGACGCGGGCGAGGTCGAGCGCCGCAAGCTGGAGCGCGACCTGCACGACGGCACCCAGCAGCGGCTGGTGGCCCTCGGCATGACCCTCGGGCGCGCCAGGACCCGCTACAAGCAGGAGCCGGAGGCCATCGGCCCGCTGCTCGACGACGCGCACCAGCAGGCCAAGGACGCCGTCACGGAGCTGCGCGGCCTGATCCGCGGGTTGCACCCACCGGTGCTCAGCGACCGGGGGCTCGACGCCGCCCTGTCGGCGATCGCCGTGCGGTGCCCGGTCCCGGTGCAGCTGACCGTCGACATCGACGAGCGGCCCAGCGCCACCATCGAGGCGATCGGCTACTTCGTGGTGGCGGAGGCGCTCACGAACGTCGCCCGGCACTCCCGGGCCACGCAGGCGTCGGTGACGGTGCGCCGGGAGGCCGCAGGCCCGGTGTGGATCACCATCGTGGACGACGGCGTCGGCGGCGCCGATCCCGACCGCGGCACCGGCCTGCACGGCCTGGCCGATCGGGTGTCGGGGGTCGACGGCCAGCTGCGCGTGGATTCACCCGTGGGCGGCCCCACCGTGCTCACGGTCGAGCTCCCGTGCGGGTCCGGGGCGCAGGCCCGATGACGGCTCCGCGGGTCACCGTCGCCGAGGATTCGGTGTTGCTGCGCGAAGGGCTGTGCCGGTTGCTCACCGAGGCCGGGTTCACCGTGGTCGACGCCGTCGGCGACGGGGAGGCACTGCTGCGTGCCGTGGGTGCGCAGCAGCCCGACGTCGTCGTCGCGGACGTCCGCATGCCGCCCACCCACTCCGACGAGGGCCTGCGCGCGGCGCTGGTGATCCGCTCGCGGTGGCCGTCGGTGTCGGTGCTGGTGCTCTCCCAGTACGTCGAGGAGCGCTACGCCACCGAACTGCTCGCCGGCGACACGCGCGGGGTCGGGTACCTGCTGAAGGACCGCGTGGCCGACGTCGAGACGTTCGTCGAGGCACTGCACCGCGTCTCGACGGGCGGCACGGCCCTCGACCCCGAGGTCGTCTCGCAGATCTTCGCCCGCTCCCGCCGCGCCGCGCCGTTGGCCGAGCTCACCCCGCGCGAGCGCGAGGTCATCGCGCTGATGGCCGAGGGCCGCTCGAACGCGGGGATCGCCGAGGCGCTCGTCGTGAGCGAAGGGGCGGTCGAGAAGCACATCAGCGGGATCTTCGGCAAGCTCGCGCTCCCCTCGGCGCCCACCGACCACCGCCGCGTGCTCGCCGTGCTGCGCTACCTGGAGGGCTGAGCCGTGACCGCACCCGCTCCCGCTCCGGTGAAGGCGCACCCCGCCGTCGTCGCGGCCGCCGTCCTGCTGGTCGTCCTGGTGTGCGGCACCGGGGCGGTGGAGATGCTGTCGCAGGTCGTGCGGACCACGCTGGAACGCACCAGCACGATCGCCCCCGCCGCGGACCGCTTCGTGGTCGACGCCGACATCGGTGACGTCACGCTCACCCCCAGCGCCGACGGGCAGGTGCACGTGCGCACGATCGTCCGCCACGGGCTGGGCGAGCCGGAGCTCGTCGAGGAGTCCACGCCCACCGGTGTGCGCCTCGACGTCCAGTGCCACGCCCTGCTCGATTCCCGTTGCGAGGTGGAGTACCTCGTGGAGGTGCCGCCTGCGTTCGAGGTGCAGGTCGGTGGCACCGCGGGCGACGTCGTCGCGAGCAGGCTGACGGGGCCGCTCACCGTCGACCGCATGACGGGTGACATCGCCGTCTTCGACATGGCCGGCCCGATCGACCTGCACACCAGCACGGGGGAGATCACCGCCGAGGACCTGCGCACCGAGGTGGTGAGCGTGGAGAGCGTCACCGGCGACATCCGCCTGGAGCTGCTCGCCGCCCCGCGTTCGCTGGATGTCCGGAGCATCAACGGCGAGATCAACCTGGCGGTGCCGGGCGACACGGGCTACCGCGTCGACGCGCGCACGCAGGAGGGTGAGGAGCGGGTGATGGTGGCCACCGACCCCGCGTCGCCGCGGATCATCCGAGCCGACGGCATCACCAGCGACGTGACCATCCGCCCCTCCCGCTGACCGCGCGCTCAGGCCACCGACCAGCGCAGCGTCGCGGCGAGCCGGGACCGTTCGAGCCCGTCCAGCGCCCCGGCGACCTCGGGTTCCGCCTCCGGCGGCAGGCACAGCCGTCGGGTCACCTCCGCGGCGTCCGAACGGCCGGGGCCGTCCGCCCGCTCCCACCGTTGCACGGCCGCGTTGATGCCGATCTCCCGCAGCACGGCGACCGCGTCATCGGTGGTGGCGGACGGCGGGCGCTGCAGGTCGTGGAACCGCAGCCAGAGGGGGTCGAGCCAGGCCATCGGGTGCTGCGCCATCATCTCGACGACCACGCCGCGGCGCGCCGCCGAGGTGAGGGCCCGGACGAACGGCACCAGGTCGACGACGTTGTGCAGCACGTGGTGGCAGACCACGACATCAGCCGTACCCGCCGACGCGGCGGCCTCCGGCCAGCGCCCGAGCACGGTCCGGTGCGGCACGCCGCGGGCACGGGCCTCGCCGGCGAACGCGTCGAGCATGTCCTGCTGCTGGTCGACCCCCGTGAGGTGGATGGCCGGCCCGGCCAGCGCGAACGAGGCGGCGCCACCGCCGCATCCCACGTCGAGCACGGTGCCGCTCTCGCCCAGGAGCTCGAGGGCGGCGGACCGGGACGGGGTGTCGACCGGCTCGGACGGCGCGGCGAAGCGGCTCACCTCGTGGTGCCAGGGGTTCGCCGCGGCCTTCGCCAGCACCTGCGCCGGAATGCCCCGGCCCTCCTGGCGCCCCGTCCACACCGCCGCCGCGTCGTCCACGTCCGCGAGTATGGCCCGCCACCGACCTCGCACCACTCCGAGCCGCACACCGCGGCTGCCCCGACCGCCGTCACTCCTGACTCGCCACGCGACAACCGGGTGGCGGCGGTGATCGCCACCGGGCATGCTCGGCGCCGGCAGACGGACGGAGGTGGGGTCGTGAAGCTGGCAGAGGCGCTCGCGGTGCGGGCGGACGCACGCCGCCGGGTCGAGCAGCTGCGTGCCCGGATCACCGGGAGCGCCCGCTACCAGGAGGGCGAGGAACCGCCGGAGGACGCGGCCGCGTTGCTGGAGGAGGCGGACGAGGCGCTCGACGAGCTCGAGGAACTGATCCGTCGGATCAACCGCACGAACGCGGCCACCGACCTCGGCGCCGACGGCACGATGACCGACGCGCTCGCGCGCCGCGACGTGCTGCGGATGCGCCACGCCGTCCTGACCGGCTCCGCCGACGCCGCAGCCGGGCGGGGTGGCGGGTACCGGCAGCTGCGCTCCGAGCTGCGCCAGCTGTCGGCACTGCCGGTGGCCGACCTGCGGCGGCGGGCCGACGGGATCGCCCGGGAGACCCGGGAGCTCGACGCCCGGATCCAGCAGGCGAACTGGGAGGTCGAGCTGCTCGACTAGACCGATCGGCCGGACCGGGCTGCGGGAGCAGGTACCCGGACGGGGAGCGGGCACGAGCCCGACGGGGCCGGCGGGCGCAATCCGGCCTCTCCTGGGTGCGTGAAGGGCAGCGCAGGGGGTTCGATTCCCCCGTCGCACGACTCATGCCCAGCACCGCGCACAGGTGATCCGCGCACGCACCACCGCGCACCACCACGTGCCGACCCCGCCCGGGGAGGGTGGGTAAGGGGCCCCGCAACCCGGTCCGGCCGGCGTGATCACCTGCGGTTCCGGCCGTGCCGTTCGGGCAGCCCGATCAGTCCAGGAACTCGGCCAATCGGGCGGTGACCTCCTCCTGGTCGCCACGCACCGCGACCACCTTGTCCCGTCCACGCGTCCCGGCGACGATCTCGACGTCCCTGCGGCGCACCCCGAACGCGGCGGCCAGCGCCGCGACCACGGCGGCGTTCGCCGCCCCTTCCACGGCGCGGGCGCGCACGGCCACGACGAGAGCCGCGGCGCGCGGGCCCGCCCAGGTGCCACCGACCGCATCCCGGCGCGCACCGGGCCGGACCCGCACCGAGATCCGCACCACTGCGCGCCCGCACACGCGGCTCAGGCCCGGGCGACCAGAGCCGCGAGCTCGGCGCTCGCCCCGTCCGGAGCGGCGACGGTGCCGCGCAAGGTCGGTTCACCCACCGCGCCGTAGCTCACCGACACCGCGAGGACCTCCCCCGCGACGAACTCCTCGTGTGTGCGCACGGCGCCGAGCACCCCGGCCGGGCCGTCCACGGTGAGGGCGATCCGGTCGGCGACGTCGAGACCCGCGTCGCGGCGGGCCTGCTGCACCACCCGCACGACGTCGCGGGCGGTGCCCTCGGCGGCGAGCTCCGGCGTGATCGTGGCGTCGAACACGACGAGACCGGTGGCGCCCGGGAGCGCCGTGGTCGAGTCCGGGTCGGTTGCCACCAGCTTCTCGGTGAACTCGCCCTCGAAGAGCTCGATTCCCGCCGCGGTCACGGTGCCGCTGTCGCCCCGGGCCCACTCCCCCGACTTCACCGCCCGGATCACCTTCTGGGTGTCGCCCCCCAGCCGTGGACCGCAGGCACGGGCGTTCACCGCCACCTCGAAGCGCCCGTGGGCGGAGACGTCGGTGGTCAGCGCAACATCCTTGACGTTCACCTCGTCCCGAAGGATGTCGGCGAACGACGCGAGCGACTCGGCGTCCGCGGCGGCCACCGTGAGCCGGGCCAACGGCAACCGCACCCGCAGCCCGCGCGCCTTGCGCAGTGAGAGCGCGGCCGAGGCCACCTGCCGCACGCGTTCCATCGCCGCCACCAGCGCGTCGTCGTGCGGGAGCTCGGCCCCGCGCGCAGCGTCAGCGACGGTGTCGCCCGGCCAGTCGGCCAGGTGCACCGAGCGCTCGCCGGTGAGCCCCTGCCAGATCTTCTCCGTGGTGAGCGGCAGCAGCGGGGCGGCGACCCGGCAGGTCACCTCCAGCACGGTGTGCAGGGTGTCGATCGCGTCGTCGTCGCCGGCCCAGAACCGGTCCCTCGACCGCCGGACGTACCAGTTGGTGAGCGTCTCGGCGTGGTCGCGCACCCGCTCGCACGCGCCGGCGATGTCGTAGACGTCGAGCGCGGCCGTGAGCTCGTCGACGAGCGCGGCGGTGCGGGCGAGCACGTACCGGTCCAGGACGTGGGGGGAATCCGTGCGGCGCACGCCGCGACGGCCCGCGTAGAGCGAGAGGAAGTACCAGGTGTTCCACAGCGGCAGGATCGCCTGGCGCACACCCTCGCGGATGCCCTGCTCGGTGACGACGAGGTTGCCGCCGCGCAGGATCGGGCTCGCCATGAGGAACCAGCGCATGGCGTCGGAGCCGTCGCGGTCGAACACCTCGTTGACGTCCGGGTAGTTCTTGCGCGACTTCGACATCTTCTGCCCGTCGTCGCCCAGCACGATGCCGTGCGCGACGCAGGAGCGGAACGACGGGCGGTCGAACAGCGCCGTGGCCAGCACGTGCAGGGTGTAGAACCAGCCGCGGGTCTGCCCGTTGTACTCCACGATGAAGTCGCCCGGGTAGTGGTCCTCGAACCATTCCGAGTTCTCGAAGGGGTAGTGGACCTGCGCGAACGGCATCGAGCCCGACTCGAACCAGCAGTCGAGCACCTCGGGCACCCGGCGCATCGTGGACTTCCCGCTCGGGTCGTCGGGGTTGGGCCGGGTGAGGTCGTCGATGTAGGGCCGGTGCAGGTCGGCGGGCCGCACGCCGAAGTCGCGCTCCAGCTCGTCGAGCGAGCCGTAGACGTCCGTGCGCGGGTAGGTGGGGTCGTCGCTCACCCACACCGGGATCGGCGAGCCCCAGTACCGGTTGCGCGAGATGGACCAGTCGCGGGCACCCTCGAGCCACTTGCCGAACTGGCCGTCCCGGACGTGCTCCGGCACCCAGGTGATCTCCTGGTTCAGCTCCACCATCCGGTCGCGGAACGCCGTGACCTGTACGAACCAGGAGTCGACGGCGCGCTGGATCAGCGGGTTGCCACAGCGCCAGCAGTGCGGGTACGGGTGGTCGTAGGTCTCGTGGCGCAGCAGCACGCCCTGCGCGTGGGGCGCGCCGCGCTTGAGGTCGGCGATGATGTGGGGGTTCGCGTCGAACACCTGCATGCCCGCGTACGGGGGCACGCGCTCGTCGAACTCGCCCTTGCTGTCCACCGGCACGACGACCTCGATGCCCGCCGCGTCGGTGACGACCTTGTCCTCCTCACCGAACGCGGGCGCGATGTGCACGAGCCCCGTGCCGTCCTCGGTGGTGACGTAGTCGGCTGCCAGCACGCGGTGGGCGTTCTCCCGACCGGTGAAGAAGTCGAACGGCGGGGTGTAGGCCAGGCCCAGGAGCTCGGTGCCGGGGAGCGTGCGCAGGACCTGCGGCTCCTCCCCCAGCTCGCGGGCGTAGGCACCGACTCGTGCGCTCGCCAGGACGTAGCGCTCACCGTTGGCGGCGACCAGTGCGTACTCGACCTCGGGGTGCACCGCCATCGCGAGGTTGGACGGCAGCGTCCAGGGCGTCGTGGTCCAGATCAGCGCCAGCGCGCCGTCCAGGTCGGATCCCGGCGCCGCGAGCTTCAGCCCGACGGTGACGGCCGGGTCCTGCCGGCCGAGGTAGACGTCGTCCATCTTGGTCTCGGTGGCCGACAGCGGGGTGCCGTCGTGCCAGCAGTACCAGAGGACGCGGAAGCCCTGGTAGACCAGGCCCTTGTCCCACAGGGTCTTGAAGGCCCACATGACGCTTTCCATGTAGTCCAGGTCCAGCGTCTTGTAGTCGTTGTCGAAGTCGACCCAGCGGGCCTGGCGGGTGACGTAGTCACGCCACTCGCCGGTGAAGCGCAGCACGGACGTGCGGCAGGCCTCGTTGAAGGCGGCCACGCCCATCTCGTCGATCTCGGACTTGTCCTTGATCCCGAGCTGGTGCTCGGCCTCGACCTCGGCGGGCAGGCCGTGGGTGTCCCAGCCGAAGCGCCGCTCGACCCGGCGGCCGCGCATCGTCTGGTAGCGCGGCACCACGTCCTTGACGTAGCCGGTGAGCAGGTGCCCGTAGTGCGGCAGCCCGTTGGCGAAGGGCGGGCCGTCGTAGAAGACGAACTCGTTGCTGCCGTTCTCTCCGGACGGCCGCGCCTCGACGGAGGCGCGGAAGGTGTCGTCGGCGTTCCAGGCGCCGAGGACCTCGCGTTCCAGGGCGGGGAACGACGGGTGCGCCGGTACGGCGGGGTAACGCTCCTCGCGCGGTGCGGCGGATTCGCTCATCTGGTGCTCCTCGTGCTGGCTCGTGCTGCTGCCTGCACGGGGACGACGTGAACGCCGCGGTACCACCCCGCTTGCCGCCCGTGTGTGGACGGCCTCTCATCGGACGGCTGTGACGGGCCGCTCCCGTCCGGTTCTACTCCGCCCGGAGGCCGGGCGTTTCTTCCGGAGGCTCCCCGGTGATGGCCGGATCGGTGCCTGTTGCGTCCAGCGTAGCGCTCGGCCGCCACCGGGTATTCCGGCGGGCCCGCGCCAGCCCCCCCCGCTCCCTACCGCGTGGCGGGCTGCTGCGCGGCGAGGGTCCGGTCGGGCGAGCACCACCCGCACGGCGTGAAGCCCAGCTCGACGGCCTCGCGCGCGGGCAACGGGATCAGAGGCTTCCCGAGCAGGGACCGACAGCCGGGCACGTGGTAGCGCGGCTGCTCGTCGATCACGAGCACCTCGGTCTCCAGACCCGCGACGACGGCCGCCGCGGCGGCATCGCGCGGCTCCTCCGGTGGCTCGCCGTCGGCTGCCGGCGGTGGTGGTGCGGTTTCGGCCTCGACCCCGGACGCGTTGTCGGCGCCCGCGTTCGTGTCCGCCCCGCCCGTGGCGGCAACTCCGGCGGCAGCGCCGCCTGCGGCCACGGCCGCTCCGGCGGCACCACCGGCGACTCCGGTGGATCCCGCGTCACCGGGACGTTCCGGCACAGCCGACTCCGGGGCGTCGGAGCGCGCTCCGTCCCCACGGGGGGAGTCGCCACCGGAGGCGTCGCCGCGGGAGGGATCGGTCCCCTCCCCCACCCGGCCGGCGTCGGTACTCGAGGTACCGGCCTCGGCCGGTCGCTCGCCCGTGGGCACACCGGCACCCGCGACGGGCGGGGGCTCGGCGGGCGCGCCCCCTGACGGTCCCGATGCAGGCGGGGTGCCCGTGCCGGACCCGCTCCGGCCGGGCGGTGACGCCCCACCCGCAGAGGACCCGGACCCGGTGGATCCGGTGCCTGTGGCTGCAGAGCCGGTGGACCCGGCCGTGGTCGCTCCGACGGCGGCACCGGCCGCGGTCGGGTCGGCCGGGCCGGACGCCGGCGCGGCGCCTGGAGGCGTCGTGGCCGGAGGCGTCGTCGGCGCCACCGTCGTCGGGTTCTCCGGGGTGTCGCCGGTCGGCGTCGCCGTGGTCGGCGCCGCCGCCGTGCTCCCCGCACTCGCGGGCGCAGCGGTCGTGGGAGGGGCATCCGCGCTGGCAGCGGGGGTGCCTTCCGGACCGCGCCCCGATTCCCCGCCCGGATCCACCTGAGAGGTGGAGGCCGAACGATCGGAACCCGTTTTGGTTACGGTGGGTGATGAATCACCGCTCGAAGGAGTGGTACCGCCGGAAGCGCTGGGCGGTCGGTCCGCAGAGGCGGACGGTTGCACCACCGGCATCACGACGGTCTTCGCGGCGTCACCGGTGGGGTCGAACCGTTGACCGGGCGTCTCCTTCTCGACGTCGACGCCCGGTTCCGTGCCCGCACGCGGGACGACCGGCAGCACCTCGGTGACCGGGTCCAGGTCAGGCGTGGTGCGGCTCCGCGGCGGCTCTGCCGCGGACAACGCTCCGGCCGCCGCATCGGCGCCCGCCCTCACCGCGCTCCGCCGCTGCAGCCAGTCGATGAGCAACACCGCAGCGGCGGCGACGCTCACACCGACGGACACCCAGGCCCACAGGACGCTGCCGGACAGCAGCGCCACCACCAGCAGGCCGAAGGCGATCAGAACGAGGATCAGGACCAGCAGCAGCACGTTTCACTCCGTGTTGCGGAGGTGCGGCACCATCACGGAGCCGCACCGCCCGGGGTCGTCGGCGAGTGGTTCAGCTCCCGGCGTCGGCGCGCTGGCCGTAGCCGGTGGCGGCGTACCCGCCGTTCGAGCTGGACCTGCTTTCGGACGGAGCCGCTGAACCGCGCTCCCCGAGGTCCCGCAGCTGGGACTCCAGGTAGGTCTTGAGGCGGGTGCGGTACTCGCGTTCGAAGGTGCGCAGCTCGTCGATCTTCTTCTCCAGGACCGACTTGTCCCGGGTGATCGTCCCGATGATCTCGGCCTGCTTGCGCTCGGCGTCTCCGACGAGTGTGGCGGCCTTGTCACGGGACTGTCGCTCGAGCGTCTCGGCCCTGGTACGGGCGTCGTTGAGCATCGTCTCGGCCCGCGAGCGGCCGTCGTTGACGAGGCCGTCGGACTTGCTACGCGCATCCGAGAGCAACTGCTCGGACTTGGTGCGCGCGTCCGTGAGCATCGCGTCGGCCTCGGACTTGGCCTCGGCGGTGAGCCGCTCGGCCATCTCCTGGGCCATGCTCAAGACCTTCGCGACCTGCACGTGGCTGTCGCCTCCCTGCTCGCCGGCATCGGCGAGCGAGGGGCCGGCGATGGCCGCTCGCGGTGGCTCCATAGGGCGCAGAGGCGGCTCTTGCCGCTGAATCTGCTGCGTGGGCGGGGAGACCGGCGCCATGCTTGCCGGCGGCCGCGACCGCGCTTCTTCCAGGTCGGCTTGCGCGTTCCCGAGTCGCTGCTCGAGCTGAGAGACCTGCTCGCGCAGGTCCTCGTTCTCCTCGATCAGGCGAGCCAGCTCGGCCTCGACCAGGTCGAGGAACGCGTCGACCTCGTCCTCGTTGTACCCCCGCTTCCCAATCGGGGGCTTGCTGAACGCGACGTTGTGAACGTCGGCGGGCGTCAGCGGCATCGGATCACCTCATGCAGTCCTCGGCGGCGGCACCGTGTGACTGGGGCTCACAACGGCGTCGGCTGGGCAACGCTCATCAGTATGAACACGACCAGCAGTAGAACCATAATCGACAAGTCCAGTCCCACGCCGCCGATTCGGACGACGGGGATCACTCTCCGCAACAACTTCACAGGAGGGTCGGTTGCTGTGAAGATCAGCTCGAGGGCGACGGCACTCGGGCCCGCCGGCACCCACTGGCGCGCGAAGCTCCGAACGAGCTCCACCACGATCCGCCCGATGAGCAGGAGCCAGAAGAAGAACAGCACGTAGTAGAGGACGAACTGGATGGCGAGGGGCACATCGCCGATCCTAGCGGCGCGCGCTCGTCACTCCCCGCGGAAGCCGCGCTCCGTGTCGCCGCGCGTGCCCGAGACGGTGCGCTGCGCGAGCATCCGCGCGTCGTCGGCCGACACCTCGACGTCCGCGGGAGTGAGAAGGAATACCCGGTTGGTGACCTTGTCGAAGCCGCCGTGCAGCGCGAACACGAGGCCGGCGGCGAAGTCGACCAGCCGCTTGGCCTCGGCCGCCTCGAGCTCGGTGAGGTTCATGATCACGGGGACCCCGCTGCGGTAGCGCTCGCCGATCGTGCGGGCGTCGCGGTAGCTGCGGGGCTGCAGCGTGGTGATGCGGCTCAGGGCGGCGGCACCGGTGGCGGGACGTTCCCGCTGCTCGGGGACGGCAGCCGGCACCGGGGCGACCGGGCGCAGCGGCTCCTGCAGCCCTGCCTCGGGGTCGATGGCGAGCGCACCCCGCACCGGCGACGGCGCCATCCCGGACGGGCCGCGGGAGGCCGCGCGGTCCACGGCCACGGGGCGCGGTCCGCGGCGGTCCCACTCCTCGTCGTAGCGGTCCTGCCGGTCGCGCCGGTCACCGCCGGCTGCCTCGTCCTCGTAGGCGAACCGGTCGTCCCAGCGCTCGTTGGCGTACTCCCGCATGGTCCGCTCGCGGCGGGGCTCCGCATAGCGGTCGGCGAACGGTTCGTCGGCGTACTCGCCCAGCTCCTCGGCGGGAACCATGCCGAAATAGGCCTTGAGCCGGTACATCGCGCCCATCCGCGCTCCCATCATCGACTGCCCCCGACGGCCGGATCACCGCGACGAGCGGCGGCCGACGATCACCGCGAGGCTAACGGTCGGTCCCCCACAAGGGCCGTTCCGACACGCACGACACCCGATCCGTGCCTGATCGCGGCCTCGAGATCCCCGCTCATCCCGGCGGAGAGGACCGTGGCCTGCGGAAACTCTGCGCGCAGACGGGCAGCCGCCGCGGCCACGTCGGCGAACGCCACGTCCGGGTCAGCGCCGAGCGGCGCGACGGCCATCAGCCCGGCGAGCTGCAGCCCGGCGCACGAGACGACGTGTTCGGCGAGCGAACTCACCTCGTTCCGAGGCACGCCACCGCGCCGCGGGTCCCCGTCGACGCTGTACTGCACCAGAACGGGTAACCGTTCGATGCGCCCGCCGGTCTCCAGGTCGCGCCGTACGGCGGCGTCGAGGGCATCGGCCAACCTCGCCGAGTCCACCGATTCCACCCGGTCGGCCCAGCGAGCCACCGCCTTGGCCTTGTTCCGCTGCACGCCACCGACGAAGTGCCACCGAGGACGGGCCTCCGGCCGCAGCGCGGCCACGGCATCGACCTTCGCCCCGGCCTCCTGCACCCGGTTCTCGGCGAACGCGGTGAGACCGAGGTCCAGCAACATCGCGACGTCCTCGGCGGGCACCGTCTTGGTGACGGCCAACAGCTCGACGGACGCGGGATCACGGCCCGCGGCGGCGCAGGCCGCCGCGATCCGCTCCCGCAGGGAGGCCAGCCGCTGCGCCAGCTCCTCCCGGCGCTCAGCACTCACGACCCGGTCCTCGTCTCATACGTTGGGCACACACGTCCAGACCTATCCGAGGAACGCGCTGCGCGTCCACCGGAGGACGCGCACCTCACCGCGGGTCGAGCCAGGTGATCGCGGCCTGGCGGCCGCTGCGGGGGGCGCGGCGGTGGCTGTACAGGTCGGGGGTCTCGAGGGTGCAGCGCGGGTCGCCCCCGATGCGGGCCACACCGAGCGCGGTGAGCTGGTGGTACAGGCCCGCTCGCAGGTCGAGCCCCGGCGTGCCGCGCCGGGTGCGCACGGCGCTGCCCGGCAGACGTGCGTCCACCTCGGCACGCAGGGCCGCCGGCACCTCGTAGCAGCCACCGCAGATCGCGGGACCGAGCAGCACCTCGAGCGCACCCACCCGGGCTCCCAGGGCCTCCATCGCCGCGACCGCGGCCGGCAGCACCCCGGCCGCCGCCCCGACGCGGCCCGCGTGGACGGCGCCCACCACACCTGCGCCGGGATCCGCCAGCAACACGGGCACGCAGTCGGCCGCCAGGACGGCGAGGCCGACGCCCGGCAGCGCGGTGACCGCCGCATCGCTGGCCGGTACGTCCGCGGCCCCGGCGTCCGGCACCGTGTCGACCGTGGCCACCCGGTTGCCGTGCACCTGCTCGAGGAAGACGACCGGCACCCCGAGCTCGGTGTGCAGCCGCGCCCGGTTGGCGGCCACGTCCGCGGGGTCGTCCCCCACGGACGCGGAGAGGTTGAACGTGGCGAAGTCGCCCCGGGAACGGCCACCCGCCCGCGTGCTCACCACCCGCCGGACGCGTGCTCCCGACGTCGTCGATCCGCTCGACACCGTGTCGCCCTGTGCCGTCCGTCCGCTCCGCTCAGCGCTTCATGAACGGCGGCACGTCCACGTCGTCGTCGAGATCGGCGACGTCCACGGGCTGCGTGTACACGGGGCGCTCGGGTGCCTGGTGCCGCTGCGGCTCGGGCTCGTACGCGGCCTCCCGACGCAGCGGCTCCGCCTGGCGAGGCGCAGGTGCATACCCGCCCGGCTGCCCGGCCGGGGCCGCCGGGGGCAGGGTGCCGGCCTGGTTCGGGGCCGGCGCGCTCGGCGCCGCCGGGGGCGGAGCCGGCGCCGGCTGCGCCGGGGCCGCGGTGTGCGCGGCCGGCGCGCTCGACGGCACGGGCGCGGGCTGCTGCACCGGCTGGTGCGTCTGCGGGGCCTGTGGGGCCGGGGCCGGGGCGGCCGGGCTGCCGTTGCCGTAGCCGGTGCCGTTCCCGGCGTGGTGGGCGGCGGTTCCCGGCGACGCACCGGTGCCTGCGGGCGCCGCGCCGTTGCCGCCGGACTGCCCGGCCGGCGCGGTGTTCCCGCTCACCCCGGACGCGATCACACCCGAGCCGGACGGCTGCTCCTTCTCCGGCGAGCGGAACGCGGTGGGCTCCAGCTTCTTGTGCGTGGGACCACCGGCCTCGAAGCCTGCGGCGATCACGGTGACGCGCACCTCGTCGCCGAGCGAATCGTCGATCACGGTGCCGAAGATGATGTTGGCCTCGGGGTGCGCGGCCTCCTGGACCAGCGATGCGGCCTCGTTGATCTCGAACAGCCCGAGGTCGGAGCCGCCGGCGATGGACAGCAGCACGCCTTGCGCGCCGTCCATCGACGCCTCCAGCAGCGGCGAATTGATGGCCTTGCCTGCGGCCTGCACCGCCCTGCCCTCGCCGCGCGAGGAGCCGATGCCCATCAGGGCGCTGCCCGCGTTCGACATGACCGACTTGACGTCGGCGAAGTCGAGGTTGATCAAGCCGGGCGTCGTGATCAGGTTCGTGATGCCCTGCACACCGGAGAGCAGCACCTCGTCGGCGGAGCGGAACGCGTCCATCAGCGAGACGCCCACGTCGCCGAGCTGCAGCAGCCGGTCGTTCGGGATCACGATGAGCGTGTCGCACTCGTTGCGCAGCTCCTGGACGCCGTCCTCGGCCTGGCCGGCGCGGCGGCGGCCTTCGAACGTGAACGGCCGGGTGACCACACCGATCGTCAACGCGCCGAGCTTGCGCGCGATCGACGCGACCACCGGCGCACCGCCGGTGCCGGTGCCGCCGCCCTCGCCCGCGGTGACGAAGACCATGTCGGCCCCCTTGAGGACCTCCTCGATCTCCTCGCGGTGGTCCTCGGCGGCCTTGCGGCCGACCTCGGGGTTGGCGCCGGCACCGAGGCCGCGTGTGAGCTCACGACCGATGTCGAGCTTCACGTCGGCATCGGACATCAGGAGGGCCTGTGCGTCCGTGTTCACCGCAATGAACTCGACGCCCTTCAGGCCCACCTCGATCATGCGGTTGACGGCGTTCACGCCGCCGCCACCGATGCCGACGACCTTGATCACGGCCAGGTAGTTGTGCGGGGGCGTCATATGGCGCACCTTCCAGTCCAGCTCGGGTCCGTCCCCGGGGGTCCGGGCCATCACGGGGGAACGCTAGGTCGCGGAACGGTCTCGGTCCAGCAGGCGCGCCGCACGCGCGCCAGCCCCCAACCGGGTCGATCTTCGCGCCGTGATCATGCCCGCCACCGGCCGCGTACGTGCGAGCGGGGCTCGGTCCGTCACCGTGGAGGGTGAGCGTGGGCCCGCGACCCGCCGCGACACCCGTGCATCCAGGCCCCGACTCGCGGGTCTGACACCCCGACTCGCGGGGCTCAGGCCCCGACTCGCGGAGGCAGGGGACCTCCCCGTCGGCGAGTCGGGGCCTGAGCTGCGCGAGTCGGGGTGAGGGGGCGCGAGTGTCGCGGGAGGTCTCACCTGCGGATCGTGGGGAGGTCCGGGCTCGTGACGTCGTAGACGGTGCCGGGCTGGGTGAGCAGGGCGCTGAGGGCGGCTGCCTTCTCCGTGGCGCGCTCCGGGTCCCCCCAGAGCACTTCCTCCCCGCCTGCCATGACGAGCGTCACCTGGCCCCGCGCACCCGGCACGGCCACCGTGGCGCCCGCGGAGTCGACCTGGGCGCGCAGGGTGTCGGGCAGCGACGCGAGCACGGCGACGGCGGCGACCGTGGCGGGGTCGCCGGATCGCGGCGGGGTCGTGAGGTGGGGCAGGTCGGGCGGCCCGGCCCCGCGGTAGACGACGCCGGTGCGGTCGACGAGCGCGGGACCCTGCGGCGTGGTGACGGCGGCCACCGGCACCCGCTCGGTGATCGTGACGGTGACGGTGTGCGGCCAGGACCGGTCCACCTGCACCGATTCCACCGGCGGCAGCCGCGCCACCCGTGTGGCCACGGCCGCGGTGTCGACGGCGGCGAGCGGGCCGCCCGGCGGGACGGCGGCCGCGTCGCGCACGTCCGCCTCCGGCACGGTGGCGGCGCCGGCGACGCGCACCTCCTCGACGTCGAGCAGCCCCGCGTCGTACAGCAGCACGCGGGCACCGAGGCCGAGCCCGACGAGCAGCACGAGCCCGATCAGGAGGGCGGCCACCCGGCGCCTGCGGTAGCGGGCCTTCGACACCGGGCGGGCCGGGGGCCGTTCCGGGTCGCGCGGCGGTCGGGCGGCGGGCCGCTCCGCGACCGGCCGCTCGGGGCCACGTCGGCCGCGGGTGCTGCCCGGCCGGTTCACGGTGCCTCCCGCTGCTCCAGCTCGAGCAGGATCTCGGGCGCGAGCACGGTGACGTCCCCGGCACCCATCGTGACGACGAGGTCGCCGGGCACGGCCAGCCCGGCAACCACGGCGGGCACGTCCTCCCAGCGGGGCACGAACCGGACCCGCTCCGGCGGGAGCGGCACCGCATCGGCGATCAGCGCCCCGCTCACGCCGGGCTCCGGGTCCTCCCGGGCGCCGTACACGTCGAGGACGACGACCTCGTCGGCGATCCCGAGCGCGGTTCCGAACTCGCCGGCGAACTGGCGGGTGCGGGAGTAGAGGTGGGGCTGGAACGCGACGACGACGCGGCCACGCCCACCCGCCACGTCGCGCGCGGCGCGCAGCTGTGCCGAGACCTTGCTGGGGTGGTGGGCGTAGTCGTCGTAGACGGCCACGCCGGCGGCCCGCCCGCGGAACTCGAACCGGCGCCGCACGCCGTCGAAGGCCGCCAGCCCGGCCAGCAGGCCGTCGACGTCGGCCCCCAGCTCGACCCCGGCGAGCAGCGCGCCGAGCGCGTTGAGCGCCATGTGCTCGCCGGGCACGGCGAGCCGGAGCAGGTGCTCGCGACCGTCGTGCTGCCCCTGCTCCTCCCGGAGACGCAGTGCCACGCGGGCGCCCGCGCCGTCCGGTCGGAAGTCGACGAGCCGCGCGTCGGCCGCGGCGTGCCGCCCGTAGCGGCGCACCCGGATCCCGCGCTCCGCGGCCCGGTCGGCCAGCGCGGCGGCGCCCGGGTCGTCGGCGCACGCCACGAGCATGCCGCCGGGCACGATGCGGCCGAGGAACTCGTCGAACGCCGCGACGTAGGCCTCCGCGCTGCCGTAGTGGTCGAGGTGGTCGGCCTCCACGTTGGTGACCACCGCCACCGAGGGCGAGAAGGCGAGGAACGACGCGTCGCTCTCGTCGGCCTCCACGACGAAGACCTCGCCGCTGCCCTCGTGCGCGCCCGACCCGGACGCGGCCAGGTCCCCGCCGATGGCGAACGACGGGTCGAGCCCGCTGTGCTGGAGCGCGACGGTGAGCATCGAGGTGGTGGACGTCTTGCCCGCCGTGCCCGTGACCGCGGCGAGGCGCCGTCCGGCGGTGAGGGCGGCGAGGGCTTGCGCCCGGTGCACGACGGCGAGCCCGCGCTCGCGGGCCGCGCTGAGCTCGGGGTTCGTGGGGCGGATCGCGGAGGAGACGACGACGGTGGCCGGCGCCTCGGGCAGGTGCGCCGCGTCGTGCCCGACCGCGACGTCCGCGCCCAGCGCGCGCAGTGCGAGCACGGTGCGGGAGTCCTTCGCGTCCGATCCGGACACCGAGGCGCCTCTGGCCAGCAGGATCCGCGCGATGCCGCTCATCCCGGCACCACCGATCCCGATCAGGTGCACCCGGTCGGCGAGCTCCGCTGTCATCGATCCCTCCACGGCCGCATCACCTCGGTCTGCGGTTCCGGTGCCGCACCCACGAGCTCCAGCACCATGCGCGCCAGCCGGTCGGCCGCGTCGGCGTGCCCGGACGAGCGTGCGGCCCGGCCCGCGTCGGCGAGCCGGCGCGGGTCGCGCAGCAGCGGCACCAGCTCGGCGACCACGCGCTGCGGGGTCAGGTCGGCGTCGTCGACGAGCGCGCCTCCACCCGCGGCCACCACCGGGCGGGCGTTGAGCGCCTGCTCGCCGTTGCCGTGCGGCAGCGGCACGTAGACCGCGGGCAGCCCCACGGCCGAGACCTCGGCCACGGTGGTGGCCCCTGCGCGGCAGAGCACGGCGTCGGCCGCCGCGTAGGCGAGATCCATCCGTTCGATGTAGGGCACCCCGAGGTACCCGCGCGCCGGTGGGGCGGGCTCCCCGCTCTTGCCGTGGGCGTGCAGCACCGCGACACCGGCGCGCAGCAGCTCGGGCAGCGCGGCCGCGACGGCGGTGTTGAGCGTGCGCGCGCCGAGCGAGCCGCCGAACACCAGCAGCACCGGCCCCTGCGGCGGCAGCCCGAAGAACTGCCGGGCCTGCGCGCGCAGCGCGGCGCGGTCCAGGTCGGTGATCGAGCGCCGCAGCGGCATCCCGACCAGCTGCTCCCCCGGCAGGCCCGTGTCCGGCACGGCGGTGGCGACGATGTCGGCGAACCGCGCGCCGACCTTGTTGGCCAGGCCCGCCCGCGCGTTCGCCTCGTGCACGACGATCGGCACCCGGCCCCGGGCGCCCAGGTAGGCGGGCAGCGCGACGAAACCGCCGAAGCCGACCACCGCGCCGGCGTCGACGGCGGCCAGCACCTCGCGGACGCGGCCGACCGCGGCGCGCACCTTGCCGGGCAGGCGCAGCAGGTCGGCCGTCGGCTTGCGGGGCAGCGGCACCGGCGGGATCAGCTCCAGGGGGTACCCGCGGGCCGGGATCAACGTGGTGTCCAGGCCCTTCTCGGTGCCCAGCGCCGTGATCCGGGCGTCGGGCCGCAGCGCGCGCACCGCGTCGGCGAGGGCCAGCGCGGGCTCGATGTGCCCGCCGCTCCCCCCGCCTGCGACGACGATCGACGGTGCCGTCACCGGCCCCGTCCCCGCTGCTGGGGCGCGCGCGCGGCCGGCACCCGGTAGGGCTGTGACACCGGCGCCCGGTAGGGCTGCGGGAGCGGCAGCCGCACGAGACGCGCGAGGCGGCCCTGACCGTGCTGCTTGAGCGCGGCGATGGCCTCGGGTTCGTGGCGCGCCGCGTTGGCGAGCACCCCGAAGACGAACATGGTGACCACGAGGGACGTGCCTCCCGAGGAGATCAGCGGGAGCTGCAGCCCGGTCACCGGCAGCAGCCCCACGACGTAGCCGATGTTGATGGCGGCCTGGGCCACCAGCCAGGTGGTGGACGTGGCCACGACGAGCCGCAGCCACGGGTCGTTGCTCCGCGCGGCGATCCGGAAGCCCGTGTACGCGAGCGTGGCGAACAGCGCCAGCACCGCGAACGCACCGACGAAGCCCAGCTCCTCGGTGACGATCGCGAAGATGAAGTCGTTGTGCGCGTTGGGCAGGTAGCTCCACTTCGCGCGGCCCTGCCCCAGCCCCTGGCCGAACAACCCGCCGTCGGCGAGGGAGTACAGGGCCTGGCGGGCCTGGAACCCGGCCTGCTGCGGATCGGCGCTCTCGGGCGAGAGGAAGGCGGTGATGCGGCTCATCCGGTACTCGGCGGTGAGTGCCAGCACCACCGCACCCGCCATCGCGCCCCCGCTGAGGGTGAGAATCAGCCGCATCGGCGCGCCGCCGAAGAACAGCAACGCGATGAGCACGATGCCCAGCGAGATCGTCATGCCCAGGTCGGGCTGCAGCACCAGCAGCGTGAGCAGCACCGCCGTGACCGGCACCACCGGCGAGAGCGCGTACTTCCAGCGGTGCATCACGGCCACCCGTGCGACGAGCACGTGGGCCCCCCACAGGGTCAGCGCCACCTTCACCGCCTCCGACGGCTGGAAGGAGAACGGCCCGAAGGCGAACCACGCGCGCGAGCCGTTGCGGGTCTCACCGAGGAACAGCACGGCCACCAGCGACAGCATGCCGATCACGAGCGCGGCAGGTCCCAGCGAGCGCAGCTGCCGCGGCGTGATGCGCAGGCCGAGCCAGAACATCAGAAGGCCGGGCACGCAGAACATCAGCTGCCGGGTGAACACGGAGTAGGACGAGCCACCGGCGCTGAGCGACTCCACCGACGACGCCGAGAGCACCATGACCAGCCCGAACAGGGTGAGCAGGCCGAACACCCCGAGCACGAGGTGCAACGAGGTGAGCGGGCGGCGCAGCCACTGCCCCAGCGCGGTGGCGGTGCGGCCCACCGCGAGGCGCAGCCCCTGCGGGCGGGTGCCGACGCGGCCTCGCCGGCTCCCCCCGCGGGACCACGGCAGGCTCACGGCGCGGGTTCCCGGGCCGGCCCCAGGGCGGCCGCCGCTTCCGCGAAGCGCTGCCCACGTTCGGCGTAGTCGGTGAACTGGTCCATGGAGGCGGCGGCGGGGGCGAGCAGGACGACGTCGTCCGGCCGGGCGAACGCAGCGGCGCGCCGCACGGCAGCCGCCATGACGTCGGTCCTGGCGTCGGTCCGGGCCTCGGGCATGGCGTCATCGTCACCCGTCAGCACCTCGGCCACGGGGAGGTCGGGGGCGTGTCGCGCGAGGGCGGCGAGGATCTCGGCGCGGTCGGTGCCGATCACGACGGCCGCGCGCAGGCCGCGGGCGTGCCTCGCCACCAGCTCGTCGACGGAGGCCCCCTTCAGCAGACCGCCGACGATCCAGACGACGCGGTGCGGCGCCTGCGCGGCGAGCGAGGCGGCGGCGGCGTGCGGGTTGGTGGCCTTGGAGTCGTCGAGGTAGCGGACACCGTCGACGGTGGCGACGACACCACCGCGGTGCGGGCCGGGCCGGAAGTCGTCGATGCCCGAGCGCACGGCGTCCGGGCCGACGCCGACCGCACGGGCCAGCGCGGCGGCGGCGAGCGCGTCGGCGATGCCGGGCGCTCCGCCCGGGTGCACCGCGGCGGCCTCGACCAGCGGGCCCCCGTCGAAGGCGCGGTCGACGAGCATCCCGTCGACGACACCGAGCTGCTCGGGCCCCGGCGCGCCGAGGGTGACGCCGATGCGTCGCGGCGCGGGCGACTCGGCGAGCAGGGCCGCCGCCGCGGGGTCGTCCACCCCGGCGACGGCGACGTCCGCCCGCAGCGCCTGTGCCTTGGCCGCCGCGTAGGCGGCGAACGAGCCGTGCCAGTCGAGGTGGTCGTCGGCCACGTTGAGGACGCAGCCGGCGCGCGCGCGGATCGAGGGCGACCAGTGCAGCTGGAAGCTCGACAGCTCCACGGCGAGCACCTCGTGCCCCGCCTGGACGGCCTCGACCACCGGGTAACCGATGTTGCCGCAGGCCACGGCGTTGCGTCCGGCGGCGCGCAGGACCGCGGCGAGCATCCCGGTGGTGGTGGTCTTGCCGTTGGTGCCGGTCACCACGAGCCAGACCGGAGGGCGCTCGCGCGCCTGCCCGAGCCACCAGGCCAGCTCCGGCTCCCCCACCAGCGGCACACCCGCGGCGGCGGCCGCGGCGACGAGCGGGTGGTCGGGCCTGCGGCCCGGTGAGGTGACGACGAGCGCGGTGCCCGCGGGCACCGAGTCCGGGTCGCCGCCCGCCACCGCGCCGGGCGGGACGTCGGCGAGCGCGGCCTCCCGCGCGTCGGTGACGGTGACGCGGGCGCCGACCTCCACCAGCGCCGCGGCGGCGGCGAGACCGGAGACCCCGGCCCCGGCCACGAGCACCGGCGCGCCGGACAGCTCGTCGGGCGTCATCGTGCGGTCACGCTCCCGGTGGTGGTGGTCGGCGCGGGGAGCCTACTCGGACGCACCCGCGACATCGGTGAGAGGCTGCTGCCCCAGCCCGTGATCACCGGTTCGGCGCAGGAACGGCCAGATATCGCCGGTTCTGCACCGAACCCACGATCATGGACGGTGGGGCGTCCCGCTCTGATCCGGGTCCTCAGCCGCCGCCCGCCGCCGTGAGCCACTCCTGGTAGAACAGTCCGAGTCCCAGGGCCGCGCACATGGCCGCCAGCAGCCAGAATCGGATGATCACCGTGGTCTCGGCCCAGCCGGCGAGCTCGAAGTGGTGGTGGAACGGCGCCATCCGGAACACGCGGCGCCGGGTCGTGCGGAACACCGCGATCTGCACGGCCACCGACAGGGCCTCCACCACGAAGACGCCACCGATCACCACGAGCAGCAGCTCGGTGCGCGTCACGATCGAGAGCCCGGCGAGCAACCCGCCGAGGGCGAGCGAGCCGGTGTCACCCATGAAGATCCGGGCCGGGGCGGCGTTCCACCAGAGGAAGCCGATGCAGCCGCCCATGGCCGCGGCGGCCACGAGCGCGACGTCGAGCGGGTCGCGCACCTGGTAGCAGCCGGCGGCGCTGGCGATGGCGCAGTTGTTGCGGAACTGCCAGAACCCGATGATCGTGTAGGTGGCCAGCACCATCGCGGCCGTGCCCGCCGCGAGCCCGTCGAGGCCGTCGGTGAGGTTCACCGCGTTGGACCAGGCGGCCACCACCAGGTTGGCCAGCAGCACGAAGCCGATGGCGCCGAACGAGAGCACCGTGATGTCGCGGACGAACGACAGGCTGTCCGAGGCGGGTGTGAGGCCGTCGATGTTGGCGAACCGCAGCGCGAGGATGCCGAAGACCGTGGCCGTCAGGACCTGGCCGACGATCTTCGAGGTCTTGTTGAGACCGAGGTTGCGGGCCCGGCGCAGCTTGATGAAGTCGTCGAGGAACCCGACGACGCCCAGCGCGGTGGTCAGGAACAGCACCAGCAGCGCCGACGCCGTGATCGGATCACCGGTGAGCAGGTGCGAGAGCACGTAGCCGAGCCAGATCGCGATCAGGATCGCGACCCCGCCCATCGTGGGCGTGCCGCGCTTGGCCTGGTGGCTCTGCGGGCCCTCGGCGCGGATCTCCTGGCCGAAACCCTGACGGGCGAAGAACCGGATGAGGTAGGGGGTCAGCAGGATCGAGACCGCGAGCGCCACGCCCGCGGCGATGAAGACACCTCTCACCGCGGCACCGGTCCCGGCGCCTGCAGCAGCCGCTCGGCCACGCTCTCCAGCCCCATCGCCCGCGACGCCTTCACCAGCACGACATCGCCCGGGCGGAGCTCGGCCGAGAGCAGCTCCAGCGCCGTGTCCCCGTCCACCGCCTTCTGCGCGCCGGGGTAGCCCGCGCGGCCGACGTCGACCAGCCGGTCGATGCCGAGCTCGCGGGCCGCGGCGGCGACCTCCGCGTGCACCGCGGCGGCGTCCTCGCCGAGTTCGGCCATCCGGCCGAGCACCGCCCAGGTGCGCCGCGTGCCCGACCCGAGTGCGGCGAGGGCGGCCAGCGCCGCGCGCATCGACTCCGGATTGGAGTTGTACGCGTCGTTGACGACCGTGACGCCGTCCTCGCGCTCCGTGACCTCCATCCGCCACCGGGAGGCCGGCTCCGCCGCGCCGAGCGCCGCGGCGACCCCTGCGGGCGTGCCGCCGAGCTCCAGCGCCACCGCGGCCGCGCCGAGCGCGTTGCTCACGTGGTGCTCACCGACGACCCGGAGCGCGACGGGCGCGCGGCCGGCCGCCGTCACGAGCGTGAAGCGGGCGCGCCCGCCGTCCAGGGCCACGTCCTCGGCGCGGACGTCGGCGTCACCGCGCCCGAACGTCACGACCCGGGCCGACGTGC
Organism: Pseudonocardia sp. MH-G8; assembly: GCF_002262885.1. Taxonomy (GTDB): domain Bacteria; phylum Actinomycetota; class Actinomycetes; order Mycobacteriales; family Pseudonocardiaceae; genus Pseudonocardia. The sequence continues at coordinate 83,785 of NZ_NKYF01000035.1, forward strand.
GTGCGGCCATCGCGGCGACGAGCGGGTCGTCGGCGTTGAGCACCACGATCCCGTCCGGCGCCACGGCCTCGACCAGCTCGCCCTTGGCCGCTGCGGTGCCCGCGACCGAGCCGAACTCGCCGACGTGCGCGCGCCCGACGTTGAGCACCAGCCCGATCCGCGGCGGCACGGCGGCGGCGAGCCGCGCGATGTGCCCGGGCCCGCGCGCGGAGAACTCGAGCACGAGGTGGCGGGTGCCGGCGTCAGCGCGAAGGGCCGTCCAGGGCAGGCCGAGCTCGTTGTTGAACGAGCCGGGCGGGGCCACCGTGGCGCCCAGCGGGGCGAGCACGGCGGCGAGCAGGTCCTTGGTGGAGGTCTTGCCCGAACTGCCGGTGAGCCCCACCACCGTGGTGTCCGGCAACGCCCGCACCACGTGCCCGGCGAGCGCCGCGAGCGCGGCGAGGACCGCGGCACCGGACCCGTCGCGGTCGGTGGCGTCGAGGTAGGTGCCGGCCTGGCGGGCGACCGGGGCAGCGATCACGGCCGGCGCGTCGACCTCGCGACCCGCCAGCACACCGGTGGCCCCGGCCGTCCTCGCCGCGGGCACGAACTCGTGCCCGTCGACGCGCTCGCCGGGCAGCGCGACGAACAGCCCGCCCGGCACGATCGCGCGCGAGTCGAACTCGACGGCGCTGACGCGCTCCTCCCCGGTGGCGCGGTGCAACCGGCCACCGGTGACGGCGGCGACGTCGGCCAACCGCATCTCGATCATGCTCTCGTCCTGCTCATCGCTCGCCCTCGCTGCGCTCGGGCGGCCCATCGGGAACTGACGCAGCGCGGGCGCTGTGACATTGATTCGCTCGCAAGCTCGCTCATGGGAGACATATCCGATCATCCGTGGGCGCCGGGCCCGCTACCGCGTGCCGTGCTGGGCCGCGACCAGCGCGGCGGCCAGTTCGGCGGCGTCGTCGAAGGGGTGCTTCACGCCCTGGATCTCCTGGCCCGCCTCGTGTCCCTTGCCGGCGACGACGACCGCGTCCCCGGGCTTCGCGAAGGCCACCGCGGCCGCGATCGCGGCCCGCCGGTCGCCGATCTCCATGAGGTCCCCCGCGGCCGGCTCGGCCTCGGCGCCCGCGAGCATCGCGGCGCGGATGGCGGCCGGGTCCTCGCTGCGCGGGTTGTCGTCGGTGACGATCAGCAGCTCGGCACGCGCCGCGGCGGCTGCGCCCATCAGCGGGCGCTTGCCGCGGTCGCGGTCACCGCCACAGCCGAGCACGACGACCAGCCGTCCGGGCACCTGCGGGCGCAGCGCGTCGAGCAGCGCCGCGACGGCGGCGGGTTTGTGGGCGTAGTCGACCACCGCGAGGAACGGCTGCCCCTGTTCGATCCGCTGCATCCGCCCGGGCACGGCGAGCGCGGCGAATCCGCCCGCGGCGACGGCGGCAGGCACGCCCGCCGCGTCCAGGCAGGCGAGGCCCACCAGCGCGTTGGCGATGTTGAACGCGCCGGGCAGCTGCAGCCGCACGGGCAGCTGCGCACCGTCCGGTGCGACGGCCGTGAAGGTCTGGGTGCCGTCGGCGCCGGTGCGCGCGTCCACCGCGCGCCAGGCGGCCGGGCCGGTGGTCGACACCGTCACCGCACCCGGCGTGCGGGCCGCGAGCCGCCGGCCCCACTCGTCGTCGACGCACACCACCGCGTGCTCGGCCCGGCCGTCGAAGAGCGCGGCCTTGGCCTCGAAGTAGTCCTCCATGTCGCGGTGGAAGTCCAGGTGGTCCTGCGACAGGTTGGTGAACGCGGCCACGGCGAACCGGGTGCCGCCGACGCGGCCCATGGCGAGCGCGTGGCTGGACACCTCCATCGCGACGTCGGTGACGCCGTCCTCCAGCATCGCGGCGAACAGCGCCTGCAGGTCCGGGGCCTCGGGCGTGGTGAACGCGCTGGGCAGGGCACGCCCGGCCACGCGCGTGCCGACCGTGCCGACCAGGCCCGCGGTGCGGCCCGCGGCGACGAGCCCGGCCTCCACCAGGTGGGCGGTGGTCGTCTTGCCGCTGGTGCCGGTGATGCCCAGGACGGACAGCCGCGCCGTCGGATCGCCGTGGACGAGCGCGGCGGCGGCCCCCAGCACCTCCCGGGGGCGCGGGTGCACGAGCAGCGGGGCGTCGGCGAGCGCGGGACGCCGGGCCCCGGCGGGGTCGGTGAGCACGGCGGCGGCGCCCGCGGCGAGCGCACCTGCGGCGTAGTCGGCGCCGTGGGCGCGTGCCCCGGGCAGGGCCGCGAACAGGTCACCGGGCCGGACGTCGGAGCCACGCTGGGTGATGCCGGTGACCGTGGCGGCCCGCGTCGCGGAGACGCCGATCGCGGCGCCGACGGCACTCAGCTCGACCGGCCGCACCGACCGGGGACGCGGCGACGCGGCGGTCGGCACGGGAGGAGCGGAGCTGGCGGTCGACACGTCGCGGAAGGCTACCGGCGGGCCCGCGCCCACCCCTGCGCGCACCGCCCGCACGTCACTCCTCCGCGTCATCGCCTCCCCGGACCAGCACGGACCGTCGCAGGCGGTCAACACGAGCCGGCCCGCGCCTCCTCGCTCGGGACGGCGCCACCGCGCCGTCCGGCGGGCCGGACCACGTGATCGACCGGCGCGGGAGGCGAGCCGCGCGCCCGGCTCGCCGCGCCCGGGGCAGCCGGAACCGGCCACGGTCAGGGCAGCTGCAGGGTCTGGACGGGCGGGGGCTCGTCACTCACCGGCAGCCGCTCGCGCTGGGCGAGGTAGGTGGCGATGTCGTGGAACAACGGCGCCGCACTGGTGCCGGGGTCCGGCGCGTCCAGCATGATCGCGATGACGTAGCGCGGATCGTCGGCCGGCAGCATCCCGGCGAAGTTGATCCAGTGCAGCGACGACGAGTAGCAGCCGCACGCCGGGTTGACCTGCTGCGCCGTGCCGGTCTTTCCGCCGACCGCGTAGCCGGGAACCGCGGCCTGGTGGCCGGTGCCACGCTGGCCGCCGCGGCCGTCCTGCGTGACGGCCGCGAGCATCGTCCGCAGCTGCTGCGCGGTCTCCGGTGAGATCACCCGCACCGGCTCCGGCGGGGGCGGCGCGACCTGCACGCCGTCCGGGCCCGTGGTGCCCGCGACGATCCGCGGCGGCACGCGCACACCGTCGTTGGCGACCGTCTGCAGCATCGCCGCCATCTGCAGGGTCGTCACCGTGAGGCCCTGGCCGATCGGCAGGTTGCCGAACGTCGAACCCGACCACGACTCCCGTGGGGGCACCAGGCCGGGCTCCTCGCCGGGCAGGCCCACGCCCGTCCGCTCGCCCAGCCCGAAGCGGGAGAGCATGTCCGCGAAGCGCTCCTCCCCCACCTTCTGCGCGGTCATGATCGTGCCGACGTTGGACGACTTCGCCAGCACACCGGTGAGCGTGTAGCGCTCCGTGCCGTGGTCCCAGGAGTCGCCGATCGTGCGGTCGGCGACCCGGATGCTGCCGGGCACCGTGAGGACGTCGTCCGGCGCGGCGACGCCGTGCTCCAGGGCAGCGGCCATGGTGATGACCTTGAGGACGGATCCGGGTTCGAACGTGCTCTGCACGGCGGTGTTGCCCAGCTGCTCCGGGGTGGCGGTGGACAGGTCGCGCGGGTCGAACGTCTGCCCGTTCGCCATGGCGAGGACCTCGGCCGTCCGCGCGTCCAGCACCACCGCGGACGACGTCACGTCCGCCCCGGTGCTCGCCACGTAGTCGGTCAACGCCTGCTGCACGGTGAACTGCAGGTCCGAGTCCAGGGTGAGCTGCATGTCCGAGCCCTGCACGGCCGCCCGCTCGAACCGGGTGCTGCCGGGGATGACCGCGTTGCTGTCCTCGGCCGTGTCGACGACGCGCAGCCCCTCGAACCCGGACAGCAGGTTGTCCTGCGAGCTCTCCAGCCCCACCCGTCCGGTCAGCTTCCGCTCGTCGGCGTTCCAGGTGGACGATCCGACGACGTTCGCGGCGAGCTTGCCCGCCGGGTACTGCCGGTCCTCGCGGCGCTCCTGCGCGATCTCCGGGAACCGCTCGCCGAGGTCGCGGGCGATCTCCGGGGCGACGAGCCGCGCGAGCACCACGTAGCCGCGGTCGCTGGACAACTGCTCGAGCAACGCGTTCGGGTCCTGCCCGGTGGCCTGCCCGACCGCGGCGGCCATCTCCGCCACGTACCGCGGCGCCTCGGGTCCCCTGGTCTGCGCGATCAGCCGCGGGTTGGTGACGAGGGCGCGCGCGTCCACGCTGAACGCGAGCGGGGCGCCGTCCCGGTCCCTGATCGCGCCCCGCTCGGCGGGCAGCCGGATGTTCGTCGTGGACTGCCGCGCGGAGGCGGCCGTGAGCTCCCCCGCCTGCACGGTCTGGACGGCCACGAGCTTCAGCGTCGCGATCGCCAGCACGACCACGAGCAGGACCCGGCCGACCTTCAACCGTCGCCTGCCGAGCGCGATCCCGGCCTCGGGGGTGCGTGGGGGCGCCGGTCGGCGGGCCGCCGCGCCTGCGGCCCGGGGCCGGGGCGGGGCGGTCGTCATCAGCCGGCGTCCGTCCCGCCGCCGTCGGCCGAGGCGGCGCCGGTGTCCCCGGCGCCGGTGTCCCCGGCGTCCGTGTCCCCTGCGTCGGTGTCCGGCCCTGTCGCCTCGGCGTCCGCACCCTGCGCAGCCGCACCGGAGGCGCCCGCCGCGAGCGGATCCGTCCCGGAGGTCGCGTCCGGCGCTGCATCCTCCGGCGCTGCACCCTCCGGCGCTGCGCCATCATTGCCCTCGGCCGGCGGTTGGGCACCCGGTACCGCCGGCACGACCGGCGGGGGCGGGGCGACCGCGGCCCGCGGCTCCCCGACGACCTCCACCTCGCCGCCGGGTGCGACCACGAGCCGGGCCGGGTCCTGCACGGGCGTCATGCCGAGCTCCGCGGCCCGGCGGGCCAGCTCGGGCGCCGACTCCAGCACCGCCACCTCGCGGTGCAGCCGCTCGGCCTGCTCGGACAGCGCCCGCGCCTCGGCCGTGGCGTCCTCGAGCCGGTAGGAGTCGGCCGCTGCCGCGGTCGACAGCCACAGGGTCGCCACCAGCCCGACGGCCAGCAGCACCATGATCAGCAGCACGTACTGCGGCCGCCCGGACGGCGCCGCGGTCCGCGCGGTCCGACCGCCGACGATGCGGCGCAGCCGATCGTCGCGACGCGCGTAGGCCTTCTGCTGCGCGGACCGGCGGCCGCCCGCGGGTTCGGCGGTCGGCGTGGGCCGCAGGTCGGTCGACGTGCCCCGCTGGGCGGGGATCGTGGTGGAGCGGGACCGGGTGGTGGTCCGCGACCGCTCCGTCACCGGCGCGCTCACGAGAGTCCCCCGTTCCGCGGCGTCCCGACCAGCGGTGTCCCGGCCAGCGGTGTCCCAGCCAGTGGCGTCTCGACCAGCATGCGCTCCTCCTGACGATCGGCGTGTCCCGCACGGATCCGTTCCAGCACCATCACGCCGCCACCTCCCGGATGCGTTCCGCGGCACGCAGGCGGACCGGTGCCGCCCGCGGGTTGTCGCTGATCTCCTCCTCGGTCGCCTGCTCGGCCCCACGGGTGAGCAGGCGCATCTCCGCACCGTGTCCCGGTAGCTCCACGGGGAGGTCCACCGGTGACCGGGACGACGCCCGCGCCGCCAGCTCCCGCTTCACGATCCGGTCCTCCAGCGACTGGTAGGCCAGCACGACGATCCGGCCCCCGACCACCAGCGCGTCGAGCGCGGCCGGCAGCGCGGTCCGCAACGCGGTCAGCTCCCCGTTGACCTCGATCCGCAGCGCCTGGAACGTCCGCTTCGCGGGATGGCCGCCGGTGCGCCGCGACGCCGCCGGAACGGCCTCGTACAGCAGCTCCACGAGCTCGCTGCTGCGGCGCAGCGGCGCCTTCTCCCGCCTGCGTGCGACGGCGGAGGCGATCCGGCCGGCGAACCGCTCCTCGCCGTACTCGCGCAGCACCCGCGCCAGCTGCGGCACCGGGTAGGTGTTGAGGACGTCGGCGGCGGTGGGGCCCGTGGAGGGGTCCATCCGCATGTCGAGGTCCGCGTCGCGGGAGTAGGAGAAGCCGCGCTCTTCGGCGTCCAGCTGCAGGGACGAGACGCCGAGGTCGAACAGCACACCGTCGACCCGGGAGAGCCCCAGTTCCCCCAGGACGTCGGCGATGCCGTCGTAGACGGCGTGCACGAGGTGGATGCGATCGGCGTGCGCGGCGAGACGCCGCCCGGCGATCGCGAGCGCGTCCTGATCCCGGTCCAGTCCGACGAGGGTGAGCTGCGGGTGCGCCGCGAGCAGCGACGCGGCATGCCCGCCGAGGCCGAGCGTGGCGTCGACGAGCACCGCGGGACGGTCGGCGAGCGCGGGTTGCAACAGGTCGGCGACCCGGGACAGGGCCACGGGAACGTGCCTGGCCCCAGCTGGCCCGCTCTCGTGGTCGTGCTGCCCCACCGCACACCTCCCTGCCCCGTGTCGCCGCGACCCCCGCAGGCCCGTGCTCCCAGCCGGGCCTGTGGCTTTCCCGCCCCGCCAGATCCGTCGGCTGCAATCCCCCGGGTCGGCGATGCCTCCACCCGGCAGACCTGGCACCGGGGAAGGTGCGCCAGGGCTACCGGGTGGGGGCACCGCCGGGTCCATCGCCACCCGCGTTCTGCCTCCCTGCGTCAGATCAGTCCGGGGAGCACCTCCTCCTGCGCCTGCGCGTAGGTGTCCTCGTGCTGGTCCTGGTACCGCTGCCAGGCCTCGGCGTCCCAGATCTCGGCGCGGGTGAACGCGCCGATCACCACGCACTCCTTGGACAGCCCCGCGTAGCGGCGCAGCTCGGGAGTGATCGCGATGCGTCCCTGGGAGTCGGGGTTCTGCTCGTCGGTGCCGGAGAAGAGGTTGCGCTGGAAGACGCGTGCGGACTCGCTCGTCAGCGGCGCGGACGCCACCTTCTGCGCCAGCTCCGTGAAGGCGTCACGGGTGAACACGTACAGACAGTGGTCCTGCCCCTTCGTGATCATCAGCCCGCCTCGCAACTCGTCGCGGAATTTCGCGGGCAACGTGAGCCGCCCCTTGTCGTCCAGCTTCGGGGTGTAGGTGCCGAGGAACACCGGCCCCACCTCCACCTGCGGCCCGTTGTGCCCCAGCGATCACCACATTACCCCACATCGCCCCACCGTCAACACGGGATGTGCCCCCCGTTTCGGGAAAGATCGCGGAAAACCGCAGGTCAAACGCAGTGGGGGAAGGTGGGGGACCACTCGCTCGCGGGACGGCGGCGTCGCTACGCAGAGTGTTCTTCGCGGCGACGCTGCGTCCGGAATCGCCGCCCGGGGACCCGATCAGCGGCCTCTGAGCGGGACAACACGCCCGTCCCACACACCGGTGGGGCACAGTGGGGGATCCCCGCGGTACCCATCAGGGGAGTATCTGCGCAGGTGTTTGACACACTGGTGCCTCGTCCCGCCCCGCCCGGGACGAGCAGGACGAGCGCGAGGAGGTCACGTGGCCGAGCTTGCGGGGTCACCGATGGACACAGCCCCGTCGGGCACGACGGCGATGAACGCCGGTGAGGAGCGGTCGTGACCACCACGAGTAGCCGAGCCGGCCTGGACGCCGATGCCGGCGGTGCCCTGGCCGAGGTCACCGAGTTGTGCGGCCGGATCGCGGCCAACGTGCAGCGCGTCATCGTCGGCAAACCGGAGGTGGTCCGCGTCGCGCTGGTCACCCTCCTCGCCGAGGGGCACCTGCTCGTCGAGGACGTGCCGGGCGTCGGCAAGACGTCGCTCGCGAAGGCGCTCGCGCGGTCCATCGACTGCTCGGTGAGCCGCGTGCAGTTCACCCCCGACCTGCTTCCCGCCGACATCACAGGCCTGTCGATCTACAACCGGCAGACCTCGGAGTTCGAGTTCCGCCCCGGCCCCGTGTTCGCCAACGTGGTGATCGCCGACGAGATCAACCGGGCCTCGCCGAAGACCCAGTCGGCGCTGCTGGAGTGCATGGCCGAGCACCAGGTCACCGTCGACGGTGCCACCTACGCGCTCGCGAGCCCGTTCATGGTCGTGGCCACCCAGAACCCCGTGGAGATGGACGGCACCTACCCGCTGCCGGAGGCCCAGCGCGACCGCTTCACCGCGCGCGTCAGCGTGGGCTACCCGGACCTCGCGGCAGAGCTCGCCATGGTCGACGAGCACAGCGCGTCCGACCCGCTCGAGATACTGCGCCCGGTCGCCGACGCCCGCCACGTCCGCGCGGTGGTGGACACGGTGCGGCGCGTGCACGTCGGAGCCGAGGTGCGCCAGTACTGCGTCGAGCTCGTCGGCACCACCCGGCGCATCCCCGATCTGCGCCTCGGCGCATCCCCGCGAGCCACCCTGCAGCTCGTGCGCGCGGCACGGGCCCAGGCCGCGCTCTCCGGGCGCACCTACGTGGTGCCCGACGACGTGCAGGCCGTCGCCGTGCCGGTGCTGGCCCACCGGCTCCTGCTGAGCGCCGACGCGATCGCCTCCCGGCGGTCGGCCGTCGACATCGTGCGCAGCCTGCTCGGTCGGCACCCGGTGCCAGCACCTCCGCGGGGCTGAGGCCCGTGCCCGTCCTCAGCGGCCGGCTCTCGGGACTCACGACCCGTGGACGCTGCCTCCTCGCGGCCGGCGCGGCCACGGCCGTGTGCGCGGTGGTGCTCGACGAACGTGACCTGCTGCGCGTCGGCGTCTTCGTCGCGTTGCTGCCGCTGCTGGCGCTGCTGCTGGCCGCGCGCACGCGGCGCATCGTCCGTGTCGAGCGCGAGCTCGATCCGGCCCGGGTGCCGGTCGACGTGGAGGTGTCGGTGGTCCTGCAGCTGCAGGGCGGGGCGTTGCTCGGGGCGCTGAGCCTCGTCGACGCCGCGCCGGACGCCGCAGGTCCGCAGGCCGATGCTCCCCCGCGCTTCACGGTGCACCGGCTCTCCAGCCGCGGGACGGCCACCCTGACCTATCCGCTGCGGCCCGTGCTGCGCGGCGTGCACCGCGTGGGCCCGGCCATCGGCACGGCGGGAGACCCCCTCGGCCTCGCCGAGTTCGAGAGGGAGCTCGCCGGAGCCGACCGGCTGCTCGTCCTGCCGCGGGTCGTGCCGCTGCGCGGGCTCCCGCCCGCCGTCGGCACCGGTGAGGGCACGCCCGGCGCTGCGCTCGCCCACCAGGGCCAGGGCGCGTCGGACGTCCTGATCCGCCCCTACCGGCAGGGCGACGAGATGCGCCGCGTGCACTGGCGCAGCTCGGCCCGGCACGACGAGCTGATGGTGCGGCTCGAGGAACGGCCGTGGCGTGGCGGGATGACCCTGCTGCTCGACCGCCGCGACGCCGCCCACCGTGGCCGCGGTGCCGACTCGAGCCTCGAGTTCGCGGTGAGCCTCGCGGCGAGCATCGGCGTCCACCTGCTCGAGCGCGGCGAGCCGTGCACCCTGGTCACCGAGGACGGCACCGCCCTCGTCCCGGCCGGCATCTCCGGCGGGCGCGAACCGATGCTCGACGCGCTCGCCGCGCTGCGCCCCTCGGCGCGCACCGACCTGGCCGGCCCGGACCTCACCACCGGCACCGACGTCCTGGCTGTGCTGGGAGCGCTCGGTCCCGGGCAGGTGGAGGCCCTGCTGGCACGCAGCAGCGGCATCGGGCACGCCGTGCTGCTCGACACCACGACCTGGGATCCCGCCTCCGCCTCCGCCCGCGGGCGCGGTTCGGCAGCGGGGCATGCGGCTGCGCTGCGGCGCGCCGGCTGGCAGGTGGCGGTGGCCACGGCCGGCGCGAGCCCTGCCCGGGTCTGGGACGACCTGGTGCTCGGCGCCGCGCCGGACGCCGTCCAGGGAGGCCGGTCGTGACCCGTTCCGCCACCCCGCCACGTTCCCGGCGGGAGTCGCCCCGCAGGTCGGCGGCCGAGGTGCCCGAGCCCCGCACACCACCCGCTCCCGCCCCGCAGCCGCCGGAACCGGCGCGCGCCCCCGTTCCCTGGGTGGCGTCCCTCGCATCCGGTGCCGCGGTCCTGCTCGCGGGCGCCCCCGTCGCCTCCGTCGTGCAGGGCGAGGCCTGGATCATCCATGCGGTGGCCGCCGTCGCCGCGGTGGTGGCGGCGGGCCTGCTGGCGCACCGCGCCGGGCCGGTCGTCGCCGCACTCGCCCAGGCCGTGTCCGTCCTGCTGGTCCTCACCGTCTCCTTCGGGGAGGGCACGCTGCTGGGCTTCCTCCCCGGCCCCGCCACGTTCGGCCGGTTCGGCGAGCTCTTCGCCGGGGCCGGCCTGCAGATCGACACCAGCACGGCACCCGTCGCCGCCACACCGGAGATCCACTTCCTCATCACGGTCGCGTTCGGGCTGCTCGCCCTGGGCGTGCACCTCGCGGCGGTGGTCTCGGCCGCACCGGCGGCCGCCGGCGTGCCGCTGCTCGCCGTGTTCGCCGTGCCGGCCGCACTGGCCGACCTGCTGCTCCCGTGGTGGACGGTCGTCGGCGCCGCCGCGGGGTTCGGGTTGCTGCTGGTGGCCGCAGGCGGACTGCGCGGCAGACTGGCCGGGGGCACCGCGCTCGTGGCCGGGGCCGTCGTGCTGGCGCTCGGCGTCGGCGTGGCCACCCCCTTCATCGGTACGGCCGGGCGCTTCGCCGGCGGCGGCAGCTCCGGGCCCGCGGCCGGTTCGATCGGGCTCACCCCGTTCACCGCGCTGCGCGGTCAGCTCGACCAGGCCACCCCCGTCGACCTCTTCGAGGTCAGCGGCCTCACCCGGCCCGCCTACCTGCGCGCGCTCACGTTGCAGCAGTACGTCCCCGACTCCGGCTGGCAGGCCACCCGGCCCGCTCCCGGGATCCCACTACCCGGGCCGGTGCAGCAGCAGCCGACCGTGCCGGGCGACTTCATCGACGTCGAGATCACGAACCTCGCGTTCCGCGACTACTGGCTCCCGCTCTACGGCGAGGTCATCGACGTCACGGGCCTGCCCGGCGACCAGTGGCTCTACGACACCGGCAGCGGCACCGGCTACAGCGGCAACCCGCGCGAGGAGGACGGCTGGCACCAGCGCGCGGTGCTCCCGGCGCCCACGATGCAACAGCTGCGCGCCAGCCAGGGCATCGAGGGCATCGGCCTGGAGTACCTCGACACCACCGGTGTCGACCCCCGCGTCGGGGAGATCGCCGCGGAGGTCGTGGGCGACGCCGGCCCGGGCTTCGACCGCGCCTTCGCCATCCAGAACTGGTTCGCCGGGCCCGGCACCCAGTTCACCTACAACCTGCAGACCGCGCCCGGCGGTGGTGACGACGCCCTCGTCGAGTTCCTGACGGTCGGGCGCACCGGCTACTGCGAGCAGTTCGCCTCGGCGATGGCCGTGATGCTGCGGACCGTCGGCGTGCCGGCCCGCGTGGCCGTCGGCTTCACCGGCGGCCGCGACGAGGGCGACCACCGCACGATCACCACGGCCGACGCGCACGCGTGGGTCGAGGCGTACTTCCCGCGCATCGGTTGGATGGCGTTCGACCCCACGCCGCTCAGCGACGGCCGCGCGATCGACCCGCCCTACGTCCAGGAGGCGCAGGCCGAGCTGGGCGGCGCCGAGGATGCCCTCGCCGAGGAAGCGCCCGCCCCGGAGGAGCTGCCGGGCGAGGCGCCCGGGTCCTCCCCCGACTCGCCGCAGCCGCAGTCGCCGCCCTCCCAGGCCGCGCCGCAGACGCCGGCGCCGGGCTTCGACGTCGCGCTCGTGCCGATCGGGGCAACGCTGGCGGCGGTGCTCGCCGTGGTGCTCGCCGCGTTCGTCCCCGCGATGCTGCGGTCCCGGGACCGGCGACGCCGGCTCTCGGCGGTGGCCGCCGGCGGGCCGGAGGCCGCCGCAGCCGGCTGGGACGAGTTGCTGGCCGAATCGACCGACCGCGGCGCGGAGAGCCCGCCGAGCGACACGGTGCGGTCCGCCGCCCGCCGGCTGGTCCGCGAGCACCACCTGGAGGCGGACGCGCAGCAGGCGCTGCGCACGGTCGTCGGTGCCGTCGAGGCGAGCTGGTACGGCGGGGCGCACCCGGATCCCGGCCGCCTCGACGATTCGGTGCGCACCGTGGCAGCGGGGATCGCGGCAGGCAGCGCACTGTCGCTGCGGGGCCGGCTGCTGCCCCGCTCGGTCGTGCAGCGGCTGCGAGCCCGTGCGCAGGGACGCGGCGGCAGCAGCCAGGATCGCGAACGCGCCGAGGTGGTCTCCCAGCGGTGATCCGCCCGCGCGGATGACGGGAGATCACCCGCGCCCCCAGTCACGCGAGTCGGGGCCCCAGTCACGCGAGTCGGGGCCCCAGTCACGCGAGTCGGGGCCCCAGTCACGCGAGTCGGGGCCCCAGTCACGCGAGTCGGGGCC
>NZ_NKYF01000036.1 GCF_002262885.1 Pseudonocardia sp. MH-G8
GTGCGCCGACTCATCCGCACGTCGTTGCCGTGACGGTGCGCGGCGCGCAGGGGCACGCTCGACCGGCCGAGCTGACGCTGCCCGACGGTTACGACGACTACCCCCGTTTGGCCGGGACGCCGATCCAGGCTCTGGCGCACGCGTATTCGGCGATTCGGGACGACCTCGTCCTCGGCACCGCTGTCGCTCCGGACTTCGTTCACGCCGTCACGCGCCATCGGCTCTTGGATGCGATCGAGCGGTCCGCTGTCACGGGGAGACGAGTGACCGTCGATCCCGCGAGCGTCCGCGCGGCGGTGCAGCCGTCTGTCGGTGACCGACGCCACCGCCGTTCTCGGCCGGTGGGCGGGAGCACGTGCTAGAAATGATCCGTACCGATCGATACGTAAGTCGGTCGGCCGGAGATCCGAGGGGTTCTTGGTATGGGCATGCTCGAGGGCAGGACGGCCGTGGTGACCGGTGCGAGCAGCGGGATCGGGCTGGCCGCCGCGCAGCGGTTGGCGGCCGAGGGGGCGCACGTGTTCCTGACCGGTCGGCGGAAGGCCGAGCTCGACACGGCTGTGGACGACATCGGGTCGGCGGCCACCGCCGTCGTGGGCGACATCGCGGAAGCCGCCGATCTGGATCGGCTGTACGACGCGGTCCGCGCGCGCGGGCGCGGGCTCGACGTCCTGTTCGCCAACGCGGGTGGGGCGTGGCTCGCGCCGCTGGAGAAGGCGACCGACGAGGACTACGAGCAGAACTTCGGTACCAACGTGCGGGGAACGTGGCTCTCGATCCAGAAGGCCGTGCCGCTGTTCAACGAAGGCGCGTCGGTCATCGTCAACTCCTCCATCCGGGCCGCTGACGGCTGGGAGAACTTCGGCCTGTACTCGGCCTCGAAGGCCGCGGTCCGGTCACTCGCTCGAACCTGGGCGAACGAGTTGAAGGGTCGCGGCATCCGGGTGAACTCGATCTCGCCCGGCGCCATCGACACCCCGGCGCCCGACCGGGTCGTCGGCAAGGAGCAGGCGGACGCCTTCCGGGTGCAGCTCGCCGAGGGGGTTCCGATCGGACGGCTCGGGCGCCCGGAAGAGGTGGCCGCCGGGGTGGCCTTCCTCGCTTCTGCCGACAGCAGCTTCGTCTACGGCGCGAACCTGGACGTCGACGGCGGTGAGCACCAGTTCTGACCCGCAGCTGACCTGCGATGCCGGCGGGGTGGTGGGTCGGCGGTCAGGTCGTCCCGGTGTCCTCGGCGGGCTTCGCGGTCGAACAGGCCCAGGATCTCGCAGGGCCCACCCTCGGCGCCGATGGCGTGCGGCAGCATGGTGGGGAACTCGGCGGCCTGGTTGGTCTCCACACGGATGCGGTCGGAGCCCAGGAGCAGGACCGCGGCGCCGGAGAGGACGACGAACCATTCGCGGCCCGGGTGGGCGCGCAGTCGGGCGGGGCTCTCCGGGGGTGGTTCGGTGATGCGTCGGCGCACGACGGTCATGCCGGGTTCGGCCTTGATCGACCAGCGCCGCACCTCGTGGGAGCCGTAGGTCGTCGGGTTGGACACGACGCTGTCGGTGCCGGTCTCCACCAGCTGGTCCAGTGAGGTGTCCAGCGCCCTGGCCAGGATGACGAGCTGGTCCAGGGCCAGTCTGCGCTGGCCGTTCTCGATCCGGCTCAGGGAGGACTGGCTGATCTTCGCCCGCGTCGCCAGCTCCTCCAACGACCAGCCCTGGGCGACCCGCAGGGCGCGGAGGCGGTTGCGCACGAGGCCGTCCACATCGTCACCTTGTTGCGACATGAGCAAGACTCTATGCCTTCGACGCAATTGCCACGGCATGTGGTATCGGCGTCCTTGCGGTCATCGCCTGCGGGATCCAGCACGACCAGGTGGGCTGGGCTCGACGCGCCGGCGATCAGGGGCGGTTACGTCGACAAGGGCCCTCGCTCGGCGGTCGGACCGCCGGGCTGGTGGCGCAGCAGCCGGCTATGGACCACGGCTGGGCGCCGCGTGGACCCGCAGCTTGCGCCGGCGCCCGGGTGCCGGGGCGGCGGCGCGGTCAGGGTCAGCGGTGTGCTCCACGTACCTCAATGTGCCTTTTGTGACGTTCTCAATACACCCCTATGGTGTGGCTACGTACTAATCGTAACCAATCGAGGAGTGGCATGTCAGTCGAGCGTCTCAACCACGCCGTGCTCTACGTCCGCGATGTCGAACGGAGCATCGCCTTCTACACCGACCTGCTGAACTTCCGCATCGACCACCGCCTCCACGCGGACGGCGGCAAGGTGCCCGAGTCTGCGTTCCTGCGGGCCGAGGGGTCGACCAACGACCACGACCTGGCCTTCATGCAGATCGAGGGCCCGGCTTCCCCGCAGGGGTCGGGCCGGCGTCCCGGGCTCGCGCACCTTGCGTGGGAGGTGGACACCCTGGCCGAGCTCCAGCGGATCCGCGGCAAGATGCTGCAGGCGGGTGAGCTGACCCACGAGATCGACCACGGCACCACCAAGTCGCTCTACGCCAGCGACCCGGACGGCCTGCAGTTCGAAGTGTGCTGGCTGGTGCCGGCCGACAGGGTCGACGAGGTGGGTCGGGAGGCCTTCGCGCCGCTCGACCTGGACGCGGTCATCGCACAGTTCGGCGCCGATCTCCCAGGTGGGACCGGCATCTCCGCTCCGGCTCACCACTGAACCGGCGACGCCGTCCTTCCCCGGCGGGTCGTCACGTCGGCCCGCCGGGGTGCCTCTCCAGGGGCTCCTCGGGTGCATCCGGTCGGCCGACGTCGCAGGTCAGCCCACCCGGTCGAGGGACGTGGCCACGGTGTCGGCCGCCAGCCTGACGATGGCGCGCAGTTCTGCCTCGGGCGCGCCGACGCGACTCATCACCGCCAGGCTCTGGTTGGTCGCGACGACGAACGAGGTGAGATCGTCGAGCTCCTCGTCCGACGCACCGGGCGGTGCGCCGAGCGCTGTGCGGATCCGGCCGCGCTGGCGATCGACCAGCTCGCGGACGCGGGTGGCACTTGCGGCGCTGAGCGTGTCGGACTCGATCGCCGACTGCGCGATGAGGCAACCGTTCGGCACCGTCGGGTCGCTGATCCGCTCGACCGTGACGTCGAGGAAGGCCGTGACCGCAGCGGCCGGGTTGCCGGTGTGCGTGTCGAGCGCGGTGTCGTAGCGGTCGCCGTACCTGGCGCCGTAGCGGTCCAGGGCGTCGCGGAACAACTCGTCCTTGCCCCGGAACGTGGCGTACAACGATCCGCGGCCGAGCCCGGTGGCGGTGCACAGGGCGTCGAGCGAGCTCTCCGCGAATCCCCGCTGCCAGAACAGCGTCATCGCGCGGTCGAGCGCGTCGTCCACGTCGAACTGCTTGCGTCCTGCCACCCGGTGCTCCTGTTCGCCCGTCTCGCGATCGTGGATCGGACGGTACAGGTTGGTCGGCCATCTTGGAATGATCGGTATCACATCATCTTGTACTGATCGATCCAAGATGGTTAGCGTCGGCTCGTGAACACCACGACGAATGTTGCGATCGAACGCCTTGGCCCTCCCCGGGAACCGGGCCTCCCGTCCGGCTTCGCGGACGTCTTCGAGAGCCTGCTGGTCAGCACTCCTCGCCTGCGCCACCATGCGGTCGTCGGCGGCCGTGGACCGGCGCTGCTGTTGATCAACGGGTGGCCCCAGACGTGGTACGCGTGGCGGCACGTCCTGCCCGTGCTGGCGGAGCACGCCACGGTCGTCGCCGTCGAACCGCGGGGGTCGGGACGCTCGGACAAGCCCGGCGACGGCTACGACACGGGATCCCTCGCCGCGGACCTGGCCGCGGTGATGGAGGAGCTCGGGCACGAGGAGTACGCGGTGCTCGGACACGACGTCGGGATGTGGATCGGATTCGCACTGGCCGCCGACCACCCCGAGCGGGTCACCCGGCTGGCCGTCACCGAGGCGGCCATCCCCGGCGTCTCGGCCGACCCTGCGTTCTTCGGGTCCGACGCAGCGAACGATCGGCTGTTCCATTTCGGCTTCAACCGGCTCGGCAGGCTCAACGAGGAGCTGGTCCGGGGCCGGGAGGCGCTGTACTTCGGTTACCAGTTCGCGACGAAGACAGCTCCTGGGCGGCAGTTGGATCCGCACGCGGTGGAGGTCTACGTCGCCGCGCTGACCGAGGATCCGGAGGCATTGCGGGCGTCCTTCGAGCCGTACCGGGCGACCGAGGAGACGGTCCGGCAGAACGCGCGGCGGCGCGGCACCCGGCTGTCGCTGCCGGTGCTGGCGGTGGGCGGGAGCGCCTCGGTCGGTGCGGCGGTCGGTGCGACCATGTCGGCCGTCGCCGATGACGTCACCGCGCGGGTGCTCGAGGGCTGCGGGCACTTCCCGGCGGAGGAGCAGCCGGAGGAGTTCCTCGCCGAGTTGCTCCCGTTCCTGCGGGGCCGGCGGTGAGTGCGATCCGGCTGCCAGGGCGAGCGGCGTTCGCGACGGTCGCGCTGGTGTACGCGGTGGTGATGCTGGGCGGCACCATCCCGATCCCGATGTGGGGGATCTGGGCGGAGGCGCTGCGCTTCGGCCCGTTCGTGATCACGCTGGCCTTCGGCCTGTATGCCGCGGGCACGATGGTGAGCCTGACGCTCCTGTCGTCGTGGTCGGACCACGCAGGCAGGCGGGTTGTCCTGTTCGCCGGGCTGGGCCTGTCGGCGGTGAGTGCGGGGCTGTTGCTGGCCGCGCCGAACGTGCTGGTGGTGCTGGCTGCGCGAGTCCTCGGTGGCCTGGGGGCAGGGCTGACGGCCACGACGGCGTCGGCGGCGCTGGCCGAGTTGGGGCCGGCCAGGCGTGCGGCCACGGTCGCCACCGTCAGCAACGTCGGAGGCCTCGGGACGGGCGTGGCGGTCGCCGCGGTTGCGTTGCAGATCGGCGGCGAGAGCATCGACACCGTCGCCGTGCTCTACGCCTGGTACCTCGGTGCCGTCGTGCTCTGCGCGCTGGCCGTGACGGGCGTGCCGGAAACCGTCGCCGGGAGACGCAGCGGTGGGCTGGCATTCCGGCGCCCGCTGCTGCCCGCCGCGCGCGACCGGCGGCTGGGTTTCGCGTGGGCCGCGATGGGTGTGTTCGTGGCCTTCACGGTGACGGGCCTGTTCTCCTCGCTCGTCCCGTCGTTCCTGCGGGACGAGTTGGGGGTGCGGGAGCCGATCGTGCCCGGCTTGATCGTGGCGTTGCTCTTCGGCGCGGCGCTGGTCGGGCAGACGTTGGCGCCGCCGGCGCTCGTGGACCGGGTGTGGCCGGGGGCGGCCGCGATGGCGGCCGGCACCGCGGTGTACGAGCTGGGGCTGCTGGCCGGCGCGCTGGGGCTGTTCGTGGCGGGCACGGTGATCGCCGGTGTCGGGTTCGGGCTCGCCTTCCGTCGCGGGTTGGACGTCGCGCAGCGCGTGGCGGACCCGCGCCGGCGCGCGGATCAGCTCGCGACGTACTTCCTGAGCGCCTACGCCGGCAACGTGCTGCCCACCCTGGGTCTCGGCGCCCTCAGCCAGGTGCTCGACGCCCGGTCGGCCTCGCTGGCCATCGCTGCCGTGATCGTGCTGGGGGCACTGCTCGCCGGAGCGGGAGCGGTCGGGCCCACCCGGGGCGAACGTTGCCGGCTTCGCCGGATATCCGGGGGTCCACGTCGGGTGCCGGCGGAGCGCCGGGCCTCATCGGTGCCCGGCTGATCGGGAGATCGCGAGGCTCGCTGTGCGGAGGGCGACCCTGGCCGCTACCTGGGATCGGCCATCGTCGGGCGCCAGCAGCGACAGCGCGCCCAACGCCCCGCCGTCGCGGTCCAGGATGGGGGCGGCGACCGATGTCATCCTGGCGGGCTCCGCGTGGACCGGGTCGGTCCCCGGGTGGAGCGGGTTCGGCCCGGTCGTGGTGTGGACGCCTTCCCGCAGGACGGCGGCGATCAGGCGACGGACCCGGCCTGCGTCGGTCGCGCTCGCCAGGGCTTCGTCGCGTATCTCCTGCGGTGCATGGGCCAGGAGGGCGATGCCGACGCCGGTCTCGGTGAGCGGCAGGCGTCCGCCGACCCGGTACTTGACCGCGACGGCGCCCCGCGCGGAGAGGCGCTCGACGAGTACGGCCTCGTGACCGTCGCGGACGGCCAGCAGGATGTGCTGCCGGGTGACCCGGTGCAGGTCCTGCATGTACGGCAGTGCCGCCGCGCGCAGCCCGTGGCCGCGGGGGGCGAGCGAGGCGATCTCGAGCAGCTGCAGGCCGACGACGAACTCGCCGTTCCCGCGGCGTTCGAGCGCACCGACGTCGGTCAGCTGAGCCGCGATCCGCGACGCTGTGCTCCTGGGCAGCCCCGCCCGGGAGGCGAGCACGTGGAGGGGAAGGCTCCCGCCGGACTCGGCGAAGGCTCCCAGGATCCGGAATGCACGCTCCAGGATCGGCTCGCCGCGCGCCGGTCGCCCCGAACGGCTCGGGGGCGCCGTTCCACTCATCGGGATCGCCGCTGCGGTCGGGTCCTCACGCCGGAGACCCTAGTGTGGTGATCGACAGCGACTACGACTTCGCATCCGCGGCTGCGCGACCCGTCCGGGGGCAGAAGTGATGAGTACCGACCCCGCCGGGCGCGACGTGTTCGTCGCGCACGCCTTCCCCGAGCAGCAGGCCGACATCGGCGAGATCACCATGAACTACGCGGAGGTGGGTGACCCCGCGCGGCCCGCGGTCCTCCTGATCCCCGAGCAGACCGGATCGTGGTGGAGCTACGAGGAGTCGATGGCGCTGCTGGCCGAGGACTTCCACGTCTACGCGGTCGATCTGCGGGGGCAGGGCCGCAGCACGTGGACCCCGAAGCGCTACAGCTTGGACAACTTCGGCAACGACCTGGTGCGTTTCCTGTCGCTGGTGGTGCGTCGGCCGGTCGTCGTCGCGGGGAACTCCTCCGGTGGTGTTCTGGCCGCGTGGCTGTCGGCTTACGCGATGCCCGGGCAGATCCGGGGTGTCTTGTGTGAGGATCCGCCGCTGTTCGCCTCCGAACTCGTCCCGGAGTGCGGTCCGTCGATCCGTCAGGCGGTGGGGCCCCTCTTCGCGCTCTTCCGCGACCACTTGGGTGACCAGTGGAGCGTCGGTGACTGGGCCGGTTACCGCAAGGCGGCCGGGGCGGCCGTGGCCGGCGTGGCGTTCCCCACCGACGGCGAGGTTCCGCAGAATCTGAAGGAGTACGACCCCGAGTGGGCGCGAGCCTTCGTCGAGGGGACCGTCGCTGCGAACTGTCCACACGGTCGCCTGCTGCGCCAGGTCAAGACGCCGGTGCTGCTCACCCACCACCGCAGGAGCGTCGATCCGGAGACGGGCAACCTGATGGGTGCCATCTCCGACCAGCAGGCCGCCCGGGCGAGGCAGCTGATGGAGGGCGCCGGGGTGCGGGTCGACTACGAGTCGATCCCCGATGCTGCGCACGTCATGCACCAGGCCGACCCGACCAAGTACACGGAGATCCTCAGGCGGTGGACGACGACCCTCCTGTGAGGAGTGACGGCTCCGCCGACGCATCAGGCCGCTACCCCGCGGGGGCGGCGGCCTGATGTGGCGCGGATGCCGTTCGACGGCAGACCGGTCGGTTGGTCAGATGTCGATGGTGAGCGGCTCGTCGGCGCCGAGCAGCAGCCGCCCGTAGGCCTCTTTGCCGAGTTCCGGCATCACCAGCGCGTGCCGACCCGCGATCTCCGAGTCGCGCCAGATCCTGCTGAGGACATTGCCGTCGGCGAACGACGACGCCCCGTTGGCCGTCATCAGCTTGTCGATCCCGTCCTTGACCAGCTCACCGATGATGCCCGTGTCCATGCGGACGCGCGCCCGGGTCAGCCTGTCCAACTGCACTCCGCCGGCAGCGGCCCCGTCCACGTCGGCACAGGCGCGCCGCATGAGCATCTCGGCCTGGTCGAACCGCGTTGCCGCCTCCGCGACGCCCAGCTGGTGGGTCGGTGAGTTCCGGGCATTCGTGTAGCAGGTGTAGGCGACGTTCTTCTTCGGCAGGTTCGCGAGCGTCCGCTCCAGGGCGTGTCGAGCGAGACCGATCTGCGCGCCGACCAGGACGATGGCCGCGACGGGGATGAACGCCATGTTGGCGTTCTGCTCGTCGCCCTTGTGCGAGGTGCGGAAATCGCCCTCGACCATGTCGGCGAACCGCTGGATCCGGTGCTCGGGAACGAAGTGGTCCTCGACCACGATCGTGTCGCTGCCCGAGCCCTTCATCCCCGCGACGAACCACGTCGGCTCGATCTTCCAGGCGCTCGAGGGAATCAGCGCGAGCGCACGGGGGTCGTCGCCCTCGACGCCGATGCCCAGCGACGCCCAGGTCGCGGCGAACGAACCCGACGAGTACGCCCAGCGACCGCTGACCAGGTAGCCGCCGTCGACCTTCTCCGATTTCAGCGGCGGTGAGAAGATCCCACACGCCTTCGCCTCCGGTGTGGAGAACACCTCGTCCTGCGCCTCGTCGGAGAACGTGGTCGAGAACCACGTGCACACGTTCAACAACGCGACCGCCCATGCCGTGGACCCGTCACCGCGGCCCACCTCGGCGACGCATTCCATCATCGTGCGCAGGTTCGTCTCCGACCCGCCGAGCCGGCGCGGAACCAGCAGCTTGAGCAGCCCCGCCTCCTCCAGCGCCGCCATGACCTCCGGGACCACGCGTCGCTCCTCGGAGGACTTCTCGGCGTGTTCCCGGATCAGCGGCACGAGCGCGGTGACACGGGCTACGACCTCGCGGTCGAGTTCGGTGCCGGCTCCAGTGGCTTGCGGCCGATCAAGAATCTCGGGCATTCCTGTCCTCCATTCGACACGCTGAATCTCAGTGGGAACGCTAACCGCGCTCCGGATGACGACCAGCCGCTTCACGACCGGAATGATCCGATTGGCGAAGCTGGTGGAGAAGTCGTGCTCATGCCCGGTCGGCCGGGGCCGCTGCGGCGCCGTGCCACGCCGTTTCGAGGATCGTCAGGACGGCCTCGCGCGTCACGGGCCGCGGATTGCGGTAGGGACGGGCAACGACAGCATCGGCTGCGGCGGCAAGGTCTTCGCGGTCCAGGCCGAGGGCCCGCAGGGACGGGACGGGGGGCCGAGCGTGACGTTCAGCCCGGCCAGCGCGGCGGCCGGGTCGTCCGTCCCGAGGGCCCGACCCAGTGCGGCAGCAGCGTGTGGTGCTGCCGGCAGGTTGAACGCGGCGACGTGGGGCAGCACCACTGCGTGGGTGGGGGCGTGCGGCAGGCCCAGGGTGAGATCCGGGTCGTAGATCACTGCGCGGGGCAGGACCGACAGGTCACGTCCGGTCAGCTTGTCGCCGTTCGCGGTGAGTCCCCAGACCGGCGTCATCTCCGAGCCGGAGTAGGTGGTCGGGATGCAGAGCAGGGGCAGCCCGGTCTCGAGCGCGATGGCCTTGCCCAGCCCGATCGCCGAGCCGCCACCGACCGCCACACACCCGTCGGCGTCACGGCTGCGCGCTTCGGACGTCCCGGCGGTCGCGACGCCGACCGGCACGTGCATGCGTGCGCCGTCGAACACCCCGACCGACGCCTGCCCGAGCACGTCGGCTACCTCGCGGCCGAGGCCGCGCTGTTCGGGGCTGCACAGCACGAGAACCCTGCTCAGCCCGAGCCCGGCGACCTCGTCGACGATGCGGGCGACGCACCCGGATCCGAAGACGACCCGCATCGGTAGCGACTCGTAGGCGAATGCCGACAGGCCGTCGAGCTCCCCGGTCGGGGCGGTCACGCCGACCGCCGCAGGCGTCACGACCGTTCCTGCAGGACGATGTCGAACTCGGCGTGCACGAACGGCGCCTCCACGCCGTACTCCGCGGCGATGTCGGGATCGGTGGTCTCCACGAACTCCACCATCAGGTTCTTCTTGACCGCGAACACCGCGTCGGAGTCGATGTAGGCGCTCCCCGCGACGAACGCGTGCGTCGTGACCTCCTCGTGCCCCTGTGCCGAGGCGATGAAGTGCACGTGCGCCGGCCGGTACGGGTGCCGATCGGTGGCGGCGAGCAACCTCCCGACCGGTCCGTCGGTCGGGATCGGGTAGTGGGAGGGGACCACGGTGCGGAACCAGAACCGGCCCTCCGGATCCGTCCGGAACAACCCGCGCCCGTTGCCGGCCGGTTGGCGCTCCGGCTGCTGGACGTCGTAGAAGCCGTCCTCGGTGCACTGCCAGACATCGACGCTCGCACCCGCGAGCGGCTCGCCGCTGGTGCTGCGGACGGTCCCGCTGACCACGCAGACCCGAGTGCCACCGATCAGGTCGACCGAGTCCCCGAGCTCTCGCCGCGGGGACTCGGTCATGTGGAAGGGCCCGAGCACCGTGCTCTCGGTGCCACCCTCCTGGCCGTTGATCGTCTCGACGAGCATCGAGACGCCGAGCACGTCCGAGAGCAGGATGAATTCCTGGCGGGTGTCGGAGCACGACCGGCCGACCTCGGTGAGGAACTCGATCGCGGTGTTCCACTCCCCGATGGTCGGTGCGGCTTCGCGGACGAAGTCGTGCAGGTGCTGCGTGAGCATCTGCATGACCTCACGCAGCCGAGGATCGGGTGTCGCGTCGAAGCTCCCGGCAACGGCCGCGGTGGCGGACCCGACGGTGAAGTCCATGTGGCTCTCCCTCACGCGGTGGTGCGGTCGGCGGCGAAGTGCCGTACCTCGGGGGTGCCGTCGAAGAAGTGGGCGACCTGCGCGGCGAACGCCTGGCCGGCCGCGCTCGTGGGGAAGACTTCGAGGTGATCCTCGAGCCGGTCCCACGTCACACGCAGCAGGTACCCGCCAGGCCGTTCGACGTCGCGGAACAGTGCCGTCTCGCGGCACCCCGCCGCTCCGGCGAGCACCGGCTCCGCCGCGGCGAACGCCTCCTCGAAGTCGGTCTCCCTCCCTGCGATGACCGTGATGTAGGCATGCTCGACGACCATGTCGCCCTTCCTCTCGAGTGCCGGCAACGCTAGGGAGCACGGGCGGCGACCACGAGCCGCTTCGCGTACCGGGCATCCGATAAGCGAAGGCTCGGGCACGCAGGACGCCTCGACGGCAACCGGTGTTCAGCTCGGCCGGTCACCCTCGAGCGGGTTCCGGGTCGGGTCCCACTCGACGTGGACGTGCTCCGGCCCGCGGAACGAGGTGTTCGGTGAGTAGGTGAACTCCTGGCCGGCGGTCAGGCGCATGTGCGGCAGCCGCCGGGACAGCTCCTCGAGGAAGATCTGCATCTCGATGCGGGCGAGGGCGGCACCGACGCAGAGGTGGCGCCCGATCCCGAAGGCGAAGTGCCGCTTGGCGTTGGCGCGGGTGATGTCGAACCTCTCCGGTTCGGGGAACACCGACTCGTCGTGGTTGGCCGAGCCCGTCACCGCGAGCACCTTCGAGCCGGCGGGGAGCGTCACTCCGCCGACGACGACATCAGTGATGACCTCGCGGCGCCAGGCGATGACCGAGGAGCTGAACCGCAGGATCTCCTCGACGGCGTTGGCCGCCAGCGAGGGATCCGCGCACAGCGCGTCCCACTGGTCCCGGTTCTCCATCAGCGCCAGAAGTCCGTTGGCCGTGGCGTTCGTGGTCGTCTCGTGTCCGGCGAACAGGAAGTTCATCATTGTCGTCACGAGGTAGTTCTCGTCGAACAGCTCCTCGTTGCCGGGGACGCGCCACGCGCGGATCAGCTCGCTGATGTAGTCGTCCGTGGGCTCCTCCAGCCGGCGGTGGACGTGGGCCTTGGCGTAGGTCCAGTACTGGCCCATGCCGGCTGCGAGCGCGGTCTGCTCGTCCTCGCTCGGGTAGCCCCACGTGAACAGCGCGAGCCGGCCGGAGAACTCCTTGGCCTGCTCGACGTCCTCGTCCGGCACCCCCATCAGCGCGAACGCGACGAGAGCGGGGATCTCCCAGGCGAAGTCGGCGACCAGATCGGCGTGGCCGCGCGTTACGAACCCGTCGATGTAGCGGCTCGCGAACTCCCGGATCCGCGGCCGGACGGTCTCGATCCGCGCGGGGCTGACGAGAGCATCACGGATGTACTTGCGACGGTCGGTGTGCAGGGGCGGGTCCTCGTTCACCAGGCTCGGACCCATCACCATCCGGGCCTTGACCAGTTCGTCGATCGCCGCCGGGCACAGCTCCTTGAGCGGAGTGATCGAGATCGCCGCCGAGAACGCCGCGTCCATGAACACGTGCCGGACGTCCTCGTAGCGGCTGACGATCCAGTAGCCCAACGACGGGCTGTAGAAGACCGGCTCCTCGAGCCGTGCATCGACCCACAGGCTGTACGGATCCTGGAGGTAGGACTCGGCGAACGGATCGAACCTCTCACCGAGGCCACTCACCGGGCAGCGTCCTTCGGTCGCACTCGTGGCGGCCCCATCGCTCAGCGACGACGACATGCGTTCTCCCTCATCTGACGGACGGAGCTGACGGACGGCGACCCGGTCGCGCGACACGTCGCCGTGACCTGGGTCGTGCTCAGGGGGACAGTAGGAAGCCCCGCGCGGGCACGAGAGCCACTTCGCGTCGGAGATGGCCGGATCGCGCACTGCACCATCCGGATCGCGAAGGCGTTTTCCCGTGCCGTGGTCGAGGCCACTCGGCGCCTTTGACACCCGTCGACGAGCGGCCGGAGCATTGCCTGCGGAGACGGGCATCAGACGTACGCGCAAGGGAGCGCCTCAGCCATGGCAGAGGGGACCGGATCGCTGCCGCCCGGTGAGCTGCTGCCCGGCCTCGCCGGTGGAGGTTCGACCTCGACCGACCAGGTGCTCGCTCACCGCGAGATCTGCCGCTCGGGCCCACTCGAGCTCATCCGGGAGAACCTCGGCAGCTTCTTCTACCCCTCCCGGATCGAGACGCTGAGCCACCGCGCTGACCTGAGCGAATCGCTGCTGAGCGCTGTCCGGCTCGAGCACGTCACCCTCGGGTACCTGCGTTTCGGCTCGGAGGCGATGGTGGATCCCGGCGCCTTGGGCGCCTACCACGTGAACGTGCCGCTCTCCGGTCACGTCGTGTCCGAGTGCGGCAAGCGACAGACCACGGCGAGGGTCGGTCACGGTGCGGTCTTCACCCCGCGCGAGCACACGGTGCTGCCGCGGTGGAGCGCGGACTCGTCCCAGGTGTGCATCAAGATCGAGAAAGCTGCGGTCGAGGCCGAGCTCGAGGCGCTGATCGGGCAGCCCCTCGCCGCCGACATCCGGTTCGACCTCGCACTCGACCTGACCACGGCGGCGGCCGCGAGCTGGCTGGGGGTGGTCCGGCTGCTGATCGAGGAGGTGGACCGGCCGGGAGGGCTACTGGAACGCTCGGAGAACCATCGCGAGTACCTGGAGAAGCTGCTGATCAGCGGACTGCTCCACGTCCAGAACCACGACCACCTCGACGCACTGCTCAGCCCTGGGCCGCCGGCCAGACCCCGTACCGTCAAGCGGGTGCTCGACCTCATCGAGGCTCATCCCGAGGTCAACCACACGCTCTCCGACCTCGCTCGCCACGCCGGGGTCGGCGCACGGCGCTTGCAGATCGCCTTCCAGGACGTCCTGCACTGCACGCCGATCGGATACCTGCGCAAGGTCAAGCTCGACCGCGCCCGACAGGACCTGCTGACCGGCGAGGACACGGTGATGACCGTGGCCCACCGCTGGGGTTTCCACCACTCCGGCCGCTTCTCGACCGTCTACCGGCAGACGTACGGCGAGTCCCCGTCGGAGACGGCGCGCCACCGCCGCGAGCACGCCACGACGTGACCGCGCCGGCGGGCGAGCCGTCGACGACCGGGGCGTCGTTGACACCCCGGTGGACGACGCCTAGCTTCGATGCACTCCGCTGTGGAGCGGCGTGCGTGGTGCGCGGTGGCCCTGGTGCCACCTCGACGTTCGCCGGAGGAGCGTGACGGATGGATCGGTCGTCGATGATCGAGCCTGATGGGATCGGCGGGGGCCGGACCCCTGTGCTCGGCACCTACGAGCTCTGCCGCGCCACCCGGTTCGACGCGTTCCGGGAGAGCCTCAACAGCGTCTTCTACCCGGCCAAGGTGGAAACGACCGGGCACGGCGGGGTCCTCTCCCGGTCGCTGCTCACCGCCACTGATCTCACCCACCTCACACTCGGGTTCGTGCGCTTCGGCACCGAGACCCGTCTCGATCCGGGCGCCCTGGGTGCCTACCACGTCAACGTCGCGATCACCGGTTTCGTCGAGTCGCACTGCGGCACGCAGAGCATCGTCGCCCGCCCCGGGACGGCGGCTGTCTTCACCCCGCAGGAGCACACCTACCTCCCCCGGTGGGGCGCCGATGCCGGCCAGCTCTGCATCAAGATCAACCGGCGGTCCCTGGAGAGCGAGCTGGAGGCGATGGTGGGCCGGCCGGTCTCGTCGTGGGTCCGCTTTCCGATCGGGTTCGACCTGACCACCCCCGCCGGCCGGAGCTGGTCGTCGACGGTCGAACTCCTGCTGACCGAGCTGGACAGCGAGAACAGCCTCGCTCGCAGGTCGGTCGGGTACCGCGAGCAGCTCGAGCGCCTGGTGATCAGCTCGCTGCTGCGGGCGCAGCCTCACGACTTCTACGACGCGATCTACGCGGAACACGCGCCGGCCCGTTCGAGGACGGTGAAGCGGGTCGTCGACGCGCTGGAGGCAGCACCCGAGAAACCGTGGCCGCTGTCGGACATGGCCGAACTCGCCGGCGTGAGCGGGCGACGACTTCAGCAGGGGTTCCGCGAGCAGATGGGCATGACCCCGACGGTCTACCTCCGGCTGGTCCGGCTCGATCGCGCCCACCGCGATCTCACCACCGGCGCGGGGTCGGTCACCGACATCGCGCTGCGATGGGGGTTCAACCACCTCGGTCGCTTCGCTGACGCCTACCGGGAACGTTTCGGATGCACCCCGTCGGAGTCGTTGCGGGCAGGGCGGGCCTGAGCCATCCGGATCCGCGCGCCGGCGCGGATCCCGCGACGAGGTTCGCGCAGCGGCTGGATCGCCACGCATTCCGGCTGGCCGCAGCGGGACGAGCGCCTAGCGTCGGGTGGACGCACCCCGACGAGGAGACCGAGATGAGCGCACCACCCACGCTGAGGCCGCCCCACGGTGACGCCGCCCTGCTGCGGCAGGTGTTCGGATGCTTCCCCAGCGGAGTGACCGCGGTGTGCGCGATGGTCGACGGTCAGCCGGTCGGCATGGCCGCGAGTTCCTTCACCTCCGTGTCGATCGATCCACCGCTCGTGTCGGTGTGCGTGCAGAACAACTCCCAGACGTGGCCGAAGCTGCGTTCGGTGTCCCGGATCGGGCTCAGCGTGCTCGCCGCCGATCAAGAAGCCGCATGCCGTGCGCTCTCGAACAAGCACGGTGACCGCTTCGAGGGAGTCGGCTGGTCGCTGCTCGACGAGGGCGCGATCATCATCGACGGCGCTGCCGCGATCCTCGACTGCACACTCCACACCGAGATGCCGGCCGGCGACCACGCGATCGGTCTCCTCGAGATCCACCACGTGCACGCCGACCTCGGCACCACCCCGCTGGTGTTCCACGGCAGCCGCTTCCGGCGGCTCGCCGAGATCTGACTCCCACGTCCCACACGCGGTGGCGTGCCTGCTCCGGCGGAACCCGCGTCTGAGAACTGTCATGGCAGCGGTGGATCTAGCGCGCGGACTACGGTCGGGCCGCACCCGGCGCCCAGGTTTCTGGGACGGAACCGCAACGGCCGGGTCACGGAGACCAACTGGATCAAGGCGCCGTTGTGGTTCGCGCCGATCGGTGCCCTCGTCACCGGTGCAGCCTGGCGTCCGGCCGCCAACCGCGCGCACATCACGACCACGCTGGAGCGGATCCGTGCGGTGTTCGAACAGCCCGACGACTGACAGGTCGCGCGGACCGGTCTTCGGAGCGCGTGTCCTGCTATCGCCCCAGGACGCGGATGATCGCGGCGTCGCCCCGGATCACCGCGACGCCCACGGAGACCCTGGGCAGGGTCAGTGTCCCGCCAGGCTCGCATTCCGCAGTGACCGATGCCGGCGTACTCGCGGTGGCATCTGCCGTCCGCTGGGTACAGCTCGCAGTTGCCACCTCGCCCCCGCCTGCGAGCTCGGCCCGGATGGCGACCCGTTCCGGGGCGATCGACTCGACCCGGAGGCCGCGAACATCAAAACGGGGATCGAGCGGGACCTCCGCCGGCAGGCTGATCTGGATCTCGCAGGAACCGTCGGCGCAGGCCGACACGTTGTTCCCGTCCTCGGCGGGGGGTAGCGGCGCGGGCGGCGGGGTGAACACCGGACCCGGAACCGGCATTGGCTCCGGCGCCGGGGGCGGGGGCGGGACCGGCTCCGCGCAGGCGGTAGTGGCCACCAGCAACAAGCCGCACGCCAGCAGCGTCGACACAGAGCTTCGCCGCATCTGCTCCCGCATCCCCCGACCGAGCCGAGCCCGCACCGTACGCCATGATCGATGGGATTGGGGGGTGCGGCCAGGGCCGAAAGCCGAGATCATCGCCCGATGACATGGCCGGGACAGACGACCCTGCTGCCCGATGTGCTGGCGCGCGAACCGGTGCCGATCGCCACCCTGGCGCAGTGGGGCGCTGAACTGGCGCGCATCCTCGCGGCCGCGCACGCCGGCGGAGCCGTTCACGGCGACGTCCGTGCCGAATCGGTCGCCATCGCTGCCGGGGGCGTTGCACACCTCGACGGGTTCGGCGAACGGCCGGCGACCGGCCCGAAGCACCCGGCGCCCGAGTTCGACCAGGGTGCAGAGCCGTCACCCGCATCGGACATCTACGCACTGGGCACCGTGCTGCGCCAGGCCGGCGGGCACAGCGACCCCACACTGCTCCAGCTGTGCGCGTGGATGCGCCACGACGACCCCGGCCGGCGGCCCGGTGCCGCTGAGGTCGCCGACCGCCTGGTCCAGTTCGCTCAGGAGCCCCGCCCAGCGACGTGGGCGCCCGGCATCGTTGCGCCCGGTCCCGGGGGCCCCGTTCGCCGGCGCCGCGGAAGCCGCACGATCATCGCGGTAGCGGTGGTCGCCGTGACGCTGCTTGCCGCCGCGGGTGGGTGGTGGCTGCTGAGCCCGTCCCCGCCCGTTCCCCCCGTGGCCGCGTTGGACCCGATCGGCGATCCGCGCACCGCTGATCCGTGCGCACTGCTGGACACGTCCGCGCTGGAACGTTTCGGACCGACCGAGCTCTACCCGGACCTGGGCTCGGTCGCCGGCTGCACAGTCGCCATCCGGCCTGCGGCGGGCGAGATCGTGTCCGTGCACGCGGCGCTCGAGGGCATCCGCAGCCGAGGAGACCGCGACCTCGCGCCGCTGCCGCAGCAGCGGGCCGGGGAGATCACGATCTACCATCCGTCGCTCGGTCCGGGCAGCTGCGCGCGGACGGTGCTGCTGCCCAACCGGTCGCGTGTCACGTTCAGCGCCGCGAGCAACCGCGACGGGGGCGGGTTGGATCCGTGCACGGTGGCAGACACCGCTGTGCTGCAGGTACTGCCCCGGATCACCTCGGGGAGCTTGCCCCGGCGCACCCTGGCGGGGCCGCCGAACTCGCTGGCGTGGGTCGATCACTGCACCCTGTTGGACGACGTCACCTTGCGGTCGATCCCCGGACTGCGCGTCGACGCCCGGGACAGTCTCAACGGCGGCACGGTGTGCGAGTGGGGCGACGACGACCCCGGCATCGCCGACCCACCATTGGTCTCGGTATACGCCTCACGGACGGGCTCGGTCTCCGGCACAACCATCTCGATCAACTCGCGGGAGGGGGCCATCCGGCCCACGATCGCGAAGGGCCCCAGGGTCTACTGCCGCGTGTCGTTGATCCAGCGGTCCTTCCCGGGGGCTTCCGGCGAGCCCCTGTACGAGCTGCTCAACGTGCAGGTCCACCTCTCCGTCGCCACCGCGGCTGACGCGCAGTGCGCGGCAGCAACCGAAATCGCTGAGATCGCCACCGCGAAGCTTCCACCGCCGGGATGAGCCGGGCTCCCGGCCGAGGCCGGCGAGTGGGAGCGACGACACCTGCTCTTCCGCGACTGGCTCCGGAACGATGAGCATGATCGAGATGCGTACGCAACGCTCAAGCAGGACCTCGCCATGCGCGAGTGGCCGGCGGTACAGGTGAACGAGGCACCCGGCACCACCGCGTCTCACCTGGGCGGATGCCGACAGCCAGCGCGACTGTCACGTTCCTGCTCGGATCGCTGGTCTTCGTCGTCGTTCCAGGGCCGAGCGTCTTCTTCATTCTCGGCCGGGCCATCTCGCTCGGCCGACGGGTTGCGCTAGTAACCGCAGCTGGCAACCTTGCGGGAGTCTTTGTGTTCGTCGCCGCGGTCTCCTTCGGCGTCGGCGCACTGATCGAGCGTGTCGCCGTCGCGCTGACCGTCTTGCAGTACCTGGGCGCGGCCTACCTCGTATGGCTGGGCATTCAGGCCTTCCGTCATCGCCACCAGCTCGTCGAGGCGCTCAGCGATCCCGGGAAGCGTCCCAGCACCCGGCGCGGGTTCTGGGAAGGGGTGTTGGTCGGGCTCACTAACCCTAAAGCGATTGTCTTCTTCGCCGCGATACTGCCTCAATTCGTCGATCCGGCCGCTGGCAGCCCCGCAACCCAGATGCTCGTCCTGGGCCTGCTGTTCTGCCTCCTCGCGTCGACTATGGACGTGGTGTGGGCCGGCGCGGCGGGTACCGCCCGCGACTGGTTTGCCACATCCCCGACACGCCTTCGACGACTGGGCGGCGCGGGGGGACTCATCATGATCGGTATGGGCGTCGAGGTGGCAGCAACAGGGCGCCAGAGCTGA
The DNA here is from genome assembly GCF_002262885.1 of Pseudonocardia sp. MH-G8. Taxonomy (GTDB): domain Bacteria; phylum Actinomycetota; class Actinomycetes; order Mycobacteriales; family Pseudonocardiaceae; genus Pseudonocardia. The sequence continues at coordinate 18,750 of NZ_NKYF01000036.1, forward strand.
CAACGTCATCGCTCGCTTGATCAGCCGCAGGCTCGATGATGGCCGAGCTGATGTAGGAGATCGAGAGGGATCGAGGCCATCACTGTTCTGGCTGAGTCTCATGGCCTACAACGGCAGATCAGCGTGGCAGGCGGCCGCCACGAGCTCGGCGAAGGCGCGGGTGGCGATCATGCGGAAGGTACGTCGATCCGATCGGGGACGCGTTTCCCGCGTTTGCGAGGGCGTCTTCGATCCTTGTGCGTGCGTGCAGCTCGCTGCGGTGGACCGCGGACAGGACCGCGCTGCGCTGACCCGCTCGTGCGGAACCGGCCTACCGGTTCGCGGCTTCGCGGACGGCGATCCGGCTCGTGCGACCGACCGCGCGGGCTACGGTGTTGCGCACCGCGAGGCCCGGCCGGGTGCGGGGCACCATGAGCCTGGAGAGCAGGCCGACGCGGCGCTGCCGCGGGCCCACTTCACGGCGCAGCCGCGCCTCGTAGGCGGCGAAGGCGCGGGCGTGGCCACCGGGATGGGCGGCGAGCTCTTCTGCGAGGGCGTACGCACCCGCCATCGCCATGCTGGACCCGTCGCCCAGCAGGGCGGTTGCCGCTGCCGCGTCCCCGAGCAGCACGACCCGTCCGCGGGACCACGAGGGCATCCGGACGGTGGTCAGGGGGTCGAAGAACGGGGCCGGGTGGTCGAGGTAGGCCGCCACGAGTTCCGGCGCCCGCCACCCGACGCCGGCGTAGGCGTCGGCCACGGTCTGCTTGTGAAGAGCGATGTCCTTGCGGTCGTGGGGCGCCAGCTGGGTGACCCGGAAGGTGAAGACCGCGAGCGGAGTGGTCCGCGAGGGGTGGACGACCAGCATCCGGTTCGGCGCGGTCAGCATCGTCATCTCGGTCGGGTCCTCGACGGCGTCGGGTGCCAACGGAACGGTCGCGCCGTAGAGGCCCAGGTCGCGGACGAACTGCCGCTCGGGTCCGAACATCAGGCGCCGGACGGTGGAGTGCATACCGTCGGCACCGACCACGAGGTCGAACCGCCGTGGCGGAGACCGTCGAAAGGTGACCTCGACCCCGCCTCCGTCCTGGTCGAGCGCGGTGACCGTGTCATCGAACACGAACTCGGCCTCGGTCTGCGCCGACCGGTGCAGCACCTCGGACAGGTCGGCCCGGGTTACCTCGACCGTCGGCGCGTCGTCGGAGGTGAGCGGGAGTTGCAGGATTCGCCCGCCGTCGGCGTCGAGCAGGGTCAGTGACCGGTTGCGGGTGGCTCGCTCCCGCAGCTGCTGGAGGATGCCCATGCGCTCGGCGACCGGGATCGCGGGCCCCTTCACGACGATCGCGCTACCGCCGGAGCGCAGCTGCCGGGATTGTTCGACGACCGTCGGCCGGCATCCGTTCCGGGAGAGCCAGTACGCGAGCGCGGGCCCTGCGATTCCGGCACCGACGATCAGTACCTCGGGCTTCTTCATGACGATGACCTCTCGGAGAGTCGATGACCACGTCGCCGACGGGTGCCGGGTCGGGTCTCGGGGAGCGGCGGCACGGGCGACCACGACCGGCCAGGTACGATTATTTTCGTACCTGAGTAGAACATCTCGTTGAGGTACGATGCAAGTCATACCTGAAGGGGGTGCCGCGTGGCCGGAACGAACCAGGTCGGCCCGGAGGCTGGTGCGCTCGATCTGGGTGTGGTGTTCCGCGCCCTCGCCGACGAGCACCGCCGTTCGGTGATGAAGGAGCTGGCCGCCGACCTCAGCGACAGCGAGCGGGGCTGCAACTCGTTCGATCTCCCGATCTCGAAGCAGACCCAGACCCACCACTTCCGGGTCCTGCGCGAGGCCGGTCTGATCGACGAGATCGACTACGGCAACCGCAAGGGCATCCGGCTGCGACGCGCGGGCGTCGAGAAGAGGTTTCCCGGGCTGCTCGCACTCCTGGAGGCAGAGTCTCGGGGCGGTACCGCTCCTCATCGAGCGGGGTGAGCGGCGGGAGGTCCGAGCGGTCTTCGGAGCGGCCTCATCCGCGGCGACGGCGGCCTCCACGTCCTTGAACCGCCGTTCGGCAACGACGAAGGGCACCTGATAGGTGCGGGCCGAGCGATGGGAGGTGTCAACGCCGATCGCGCTCGGGCGGTCGGGCCACCGCTGGACCCAGATCGTCACCGCGGGTGCCCTGCTGTGGTGTGCGGGCTCGGCGGCGACGATGGCGGAGCAGATCGATCGCATCATCGAGATCAGCCGCCTCGACGGGGTCCGAATCGGCGTGATCCCGGCCCGCCGACCGATGACGGTCTTCCCGCTCCACGGATTCGACCTCTACGACGAGCGTGCGGTCATCGTCGGCACGCTCGCGACAACCGCCGTCGTCACCGAGCCGACCGACGTACGCCTGCACGTCACCATGTTCACGGCGCTGAGCGAGGCGGCCGAGTTCGGAGACGGGGCACGCGCAGCGCTGGCTGAGGTGCGCGACGAGTACGTCGCCGACAGCAAGTAGCCGCACCTGCCTGCGCGGGTACCGCACCACCCGGGGTGACTCCCGTGCTGGCCACGTGAGCCTTCAGCTCGCTGTGCTGCGCAGCGAGGCCCGCGGTCTCAACGCAGCCTGGCAGGAAGGGGCGGCAGGCTCTCCTGTGGCGCCGCGCCGTCCACGGATCGTGCCCGGCGCATCGACCTGGCGGGTGTGGGCTGGACCGGAAGTCGCCGCAGATGGGGGAGGGGGACGCGGTGGTCGAGCGGCAGGCGTGGAGGTGGTGGGGGTCACGCTCGCGCGTCAGGGATCCTGCTTCGTACTGCGTTATCCTTAGTTCCTAAGTTCTTCTTAGGAGGATTCGTGGCCAAGTTGATGACCGTCATCACGAGCACTCGTCCCGGGCGTGTCGGGCCGAAGGTTGCTGAGTGGATCGATGTCGCCGCGCGTGAGCACGGCGGGTTCGAGGAGGTCGAGCTGGTGGACCTGGCGGAGGTGAACCTGCCGATGATGGACGAGCCGTATCACCCGCGGCTGCGCAGGTACGTCCACCAGCACACCAAGGACTGGAGCGCCACGGTCGGCTCGGCCGACGCCTTCGTCTTCGTCACGCCCGAGTACAACTACGGCTTCACCGCGCCGTTGAAGAACGCCATCGACTACCTGCACGGCGAGTGGGCCTACAAGCCGGTCGGCATGGTGAGCTACGGCGGTGTCGCCGCCGGTACCCGGGCGGTCCAGATGATCAAGCAGGTCGTCACGACGCTCAAGATGACGCCGCTGTCCGAGGCCGTATCCATCCCGTTCGTGCACAGCATGATCGACGAGGACGATCAGCTCCATCCCAATGACGTCATGGCGGCAGCGGCGAAGGCGATGTTCGATGAGTTGTGCCGGGTGAGCGACGCGCTGCAGCCTCTTCGTCAGACGAGTTAGGGGCGTGTCGCCATGTCTGATGTCCACGAAGTCTGCGGTCGGTTCCACGCGGCCATCGAGCTGATCGGCACCCGTTGGACGGGGGCGATCCTGCAGGCGCTGTTGACCGGGCACCACCGCTATGGGGAGATCAAGGCTGTCATCCCGGGCGTGAGCGACACGATGCTGAGTGCGCGGCTGCGCACCCTGGAGTCCGAGGGACTCGTCGAGCGTCATGTCATCCCTACGTCGGCTGTGCAGGTTCAGTACCAGCTCACGGAGAAGGGGATGGACCTGGCGCCGGTTGTCGCGGCGGTGGTCACCTGGGCCCACAAGTGGATCCCGGTGCCGGTGCAGTCGCGCTGACGGCACGGCAACCAGCCACGGAACGAGCCGGTATCCATTGCGTGGTGCTCGAACAGGCATCCGGTGGGAACGGTGCCCGACCGAGGAAGTCGCAGCGCGAGGAGAATCGAACTCGGACGAGGAGGCGGTCGTCGTCATCTCCCGCACCACCCAGGAGGCGATCGTGGTGAACCTGCCCGGCTCGTGGCTACCCGGGAGACCGACGCGGCTCGGCATCGGCCGGCCCGAGGACCGGCTGTGGTGTCAGTAGCTACGGTGCGCGAGTTGCTGCATCAGCAGTTCCCGCGCTGGGCCGACCTACCGATCACCAATGGGCCTTCCGCCGGTGTCGGCAACGCGTTGTTCCGCCTGGGCGATGACTTGGTGGTGCGCCTTCCGCTTCATCCCGGGTCCGCGGCGGCAGTCGACGTTGAACTGACCTGGCTGCCGTGGCTGGCCCCGCAGCTACCGTTGGCCGTGCCGGTTCCGGTCGCCGCGGGCGCTCCGGCTGGAGTGTTTCCACGGCCGTGGGCTGTATTCCGGTGGATTCGTGGGGTGGGTGTGGACGCCTACCAGGACCTTGATCTCATGGATGTCGCGGTGCGCCTCGGTCGGTTCGTGGCTGCGCTCCGGGATATCGACACTGCGGGAGCGCCGGCTTCGTTGCGTCCGCACCCCCTGCGGGGCGACGACGGCGGAGTGCGCACAGACATTCGTGCGCTCGGCGCCGCCGGGGTGATCGACGAGGCACTGGCGACCGCCGTGTGGGACGGTGCGCAAGCAGCGCTCGCGGCTGCGTCGTACCACGTCCCCGTGTGGATCCATGGGGACGTGTTCCCGATGAATCTCCTGGTGGATCGGGGCGCATTGTCTGCGGTGATCGATTTCGACTTGATGGGTGCGGGCGACTCGGCTGTCGACATGGTGCCCGCGTGGACGTTGCTGACGGCGAAGACGCGCCCGTTGTTCCGAGAAGCATCCGGCGTCGACGACGACACCTGGGCCCGTGGCCGAGGATGGGCATTGAAGGCCGGACTCGGCGCGATCCGCAGATTCGGGGTGCACAGCCACCACCCTCGAGCGGTGACCGGGCGATACGCGCTGTCCCACACCATCGCCGACCATCGGCAGGCCACTTGACGTCGGAGAACGGTCGTGTCAGCTCCAGCCGCCGTCGGCTTCGACGGTTGTGCCGGTGATGAATGATGCTTCCGGGGAGAGCAGGAACGCGACCACAGCGGCGATTTCCTCTGGACGACCCAGCCGACCGAGTGCGCTCATCGAGCGGATGAGCGCGTCGAACGGCATGTGGGCGAGTGCAGCTGGGGTGTAGTCGGCGCTGTAGCGGGTTGCCATGCGGGTGGCGGTGGCGCCGGGGGCGATGGCGTTGATGGCGATGTCCCGCTCGGCCAGTTCGGGAGCCAGATTGCGCACCATGGCCGAGATGGCGGCCTTGCTCGCCGCGTACAGGGCGTGGTGGGAGATCGCCAGGCGGGCACTGACCGAGGAGCTGAGCACGATCCGGCCGCCGTCGGTCATCGCGGCCACCGCCGCCTGGGTGACGAACAGCTGGCCGGCCACGTTGGTCTGGAAGAGGAGATCGAAGTCGGCCTGGGTGATGGTCTCCAGCGCTCCGAAGTGCTCGACCCCCGCGTTGCTGACCAACAGGTCCAAGCCGCCGAACGCCGAGACCACCGCGCCGACCAACTCGTGGGTCTGCTCCGCGTCCCTGACGTCGCCGGGGAAGGCCGACGCGGCCCACCCCCGGTCGGTCAGTTCGCCGACGAGCGCATCGGCGGCAGCGCGATCGGATCGGTAGTTCACCGCGACGGTGACTCCCTGGGAGGCCAGGCGCCGCACGATCGCGGCGCCGATCCCGCTGCTGCCTCCGGTGACCAGGGCTCGCTTGCCCGCCAGGGTCGGTGTCGATGTCATGGTGCTCCCTCTGTTCTCGCTGTCCGTGTCGTCGCGCTGGATGTGCGCCAGCTGGTCAGACATATTGACTAATCTAGCCATCGAAGGGCTCCAGCGGCAACCGGTCCGGCATCACTGACGACGGCAGGTGGCAGGCGCAGCGCCGCGCAGACGGCCCGGCGGTCCTGTCGGCGGTGATCCGGTGCGGCGGCGGTGGCGACGTAGGGTGTGTTCCTCATGGGGCGGGTGGGCGATGGAGTCGAGAACGGGATGAACGAGGCGCAGCGGGTGGACCTGGGGGTGGCGTTGTTCATCCCGTACCGGTACATGGAGGACCGGGTTTTCCGGGTCCTCCAAGAGGCCGGGTTCGATGACTGGACCCTGGCCCAGTGCCGGGTGTTCCAACGCATCGCCCCGGACGGCATGCGCCTCACGGACCTCGCTGACCAGGCACAATTGACCAAGCAGAGCGCCGGCGTGCTGGTCGATCAACTGGAGCGCTTGGGCTACGTCCGCCGGGTCCCCGACCCGACCGACGGGCGCGCCCGGTTGATCGTGATCGAGCAGCGTGGCCGCCGGGCCGCCGAGTTGGCCATCGCGACCTCGGCGGAGATCCTCTCGGAGTGGAAGGCCTACCTGGGCACCCGCAACTTCACGTTGTTGCACCAGATCCTCGATCAACTCCGCGAGATCACCGACCCCTACGCGCGGTAGACCCCGGCCGCGCCGGGTCGTCCGCCGAGCCTCCGTGGTCCGCGGGTGACCGCAGGCTCCCGCTCGGCCTTGACATCGTCAGAGTCATTGACTAATTTAGTCAGAGACTCTGACGACTGTGTCGGCCTCCGAGGTCCTCGCCGCACGCACCGGGGGTCTTCGCCCGCATCGCACTCCTTGATCGAGAGGCAACACCGTGTCCACTGTCATCACCGGCGCATCAGGCCAGCTGGGCCGGCTCGTCGTGCAAGAACTCCTCGCCACCGGAACGCCGGTGGCTCAGGTCGTGGCCACCGGCCGAGACATCGACAAGCTCGCCGACCTCGCACGCGAAGGGGTCACGGTGCGGCGCGCGGACTTCGCCGACCCGGTCACCCTCGACGACGCTTTCGCGGGCGCCGACGCGCTGCTGCTGGTCTCGACGACGACGGTGGGGGAGCGGTTCGACAACCACCGCAACGCCATCGACGCGGCGGCCCGCGCGGGTGTGTCCCGGATCGTGTACACCAGCATCGTCAACGCCTCGACCGCGCGGATGACGCTCGCCGACGAACATCGCCGCACCGAGGACTACCTGCGTGACAGCGGTGCGGCGTTCGTCATCCTGCGCAACGGGTGGTACCTGGAGAACTACACCGACCAGCTCCCGATGATCATCCGGTACGGCGCGTTGCTGGGCAGTGCGCACGACGGTCTCGTCAGCGCGGCGGGCCGACGCGACTACGCGGCAGCCGCCGCCGCGGTGCTGACGCAGGACGGGCACCTGGGAGCGACCTACGAGCTCGGGGGAACGCCGTTCACCCTCACCGAACTCGCCGCCACGATCAGCGACGTGCTCGGCACCCCCATCGCCTACCAGGACATGTCGGTCGCCGACTACGCCGGCGCCCTGACCGCTGCGGGGCTGCCCCCGGAGATGGCCGCCTCCGTCGCCGACGCCGACGCCGGCCTGGCTCGCGGAGAGTTGTTCACCGGCGGCGACGACCTGGTGAAGCTCATCGGCCGGCCGGCGACCACGGCGCACGAGGCCTTCCGGCACGCCGTGACCATCGGGGAGTCACGGTGAGCACCGCCGGCCCGGGCGTCGACACCCACGAGATGGTCCTTATCCACCGCGTCATCCGGCGCGAGTTCGGTCAGCTCCCCCGCCTGCTCCGCTCCGCGGCCGACGACCGGGCGCGGTCCAAGGCCGTCGGCGCGCACGCCCGGGAGATGTTGGACTTCCTCCACACGCACCACACCGGCGAGGACGAACTGCTCTTTCCCCTGCTGCGCGAGCGAGCCGCGCTCGACCCGCAGCTGATGGACCGGATGGATGTACAGCACACGCAGATCAACGACGCCGTCGCTGCCGTCGGGGCGCAGTTGCCGGCGTGGACGGCGAGCGCGGACGCTGCCGCCGGTGAGCAGATGGCGGCCCTCATCGACGCCACGATGCCGACCCTGGTCGATCACCTCGCCGAGGAGGAGCAGGAACTGCTCCCGATCGTCTCGGTCACACTGACGCAGAGCGAGTGGGACGCGCTCGGCAAGCACGGCATGAGCGCGATTCCCGTCACGCGGCGGCTGGTCATCCTCGGCCACATCACCGAGGAAGCCGATGACGCGGAACGGCAGAGGTTCATGCAGGTCGTGCCGGCCCCAGCTCGTCTGGTCTACAAGCTGATCGGCCACCGCCAGTTCACCCGCGAAACCGCCGCGATCCGCGGTTGACCCGTGCGCCGGGTGAACCCGAACCGCGGGTAGCGCTCGGGGTGGCACCCGGCCGATCGCCGGCAACCTGTGTTCTGGACTTGATCCAGTCCGTTCTGCGTGCTGAGATGCGTGTCGTGCAGAACCCGCCGCAGGCCGAACGTCTCCTGCGTGACGCCACGCTGCGCGTCACCGCGCCGCGCAAGGCCGTGCTCTCGGCGGTGCACGAGCACCCGCACGCCGACACCGAGACCCTGCTCGCGGCGACGCGGGCGCGGCTCGGATCGGTGTCGCACCAGGCCGTCTACGACGTCCTGCGGGCCCTCACCGACGCCGGCCTGGTCCGCCGCATCCAGCCGGCGGGCTCGGTCGCCCGTTACGAGGCGCGGGTGGGCGACAACCACCACCACCTCGTGTGCCGCTCCTGCGGAGCGGTGAGCGACGTCGACTGCGCCAGCGGCGAGGCCCCGTGCCTGGCGCCGTCCGACGACGGTGGCTTCGAGGTCGACGAGGCCGAGATCGTCTATTGGGGTCTCTGCCCCGCCTGCCAGTCCCCGCCCGCGGGGCGCTGAGCGCGCGCCCGCACGACGAGACGAACCACCACAGGCTCCTGAGGAAGGACTGACGTGCCCCCCGAGAACGACACCACCGCCAGCCGGAGCGAGAGCGAGAACCCGGCTCTCGCCAGCCCCACCCCCCAGACCGCGCACCGCCCGCGGAGCAACCGCGACTGGTGGCCGAACCAGGTCGACCTGTCCGTCCTGACCAAGACCTCGCGAGACTCCGACCCGCTGGGCGACGACGGCTTCGACTACAAGAAGGCCGTCGCCCAGCTGGACTTCGACGCGCTCAAGGCCGACCTCGTCCAGGTCATGCGCACCTCGCAGGACTGGTGGCCGGCCGACTGGGGTCACTACGGCCCGCTGTTCATCCGCATGTCGTGGCACGCAGCCGGCACCTACCGCCAGCTCGACGGCCGCGGCGGCGGCGGTGGCGGTGCTCAGCGCTTCGCCCCGCTCAACAGCTGGCCCGACAACGGCAACCTCGACAAGGCCCGCCGCCTGCTGCTGCCGATCAAGCAGAAGTACGGCCGCAGCCTCTCCTGGGCCGACCTGCTGGTGCTCGCCGGCAACGTCGCCCACGAGGACATGGGCCTCGAGACCTTCGGGTTCGCCTTCGGCCGCGAGGACACCTGGCAGCCCGAGGAGGTCTTCTGGGGCCCCGAGGACACCTGGCTCGGCGACGAGCGCTACGCCTCGGACGACACCCCGCTCGAGCTCGAGGGCGCCCTCGGTGCGGTCACCATGGGTCTGATCTACGTGAACCCGGAGGGCCCGAAGGGCTCGGCGGACGCGCTCGCCTCGGCCCACGACATCCGGGTGACGTTCGCCCGCATGGCGATGAGCGAGGAGGAGACCGTCGCCCTCGTCGCCGGTGGCCACACGTTCGGCAAGGCGCACGGCGCGGGTGACCCCGAGCTCGTGGGCGACGGGCCGGAGGGCTGCCCGGTGCACTCCGGCGGGCTGGGCTGGAAGAACCAGAACGGCACCGGCAAGGGCGCCGACACCGTCACCAGCGGTCTCGAGGGCGCCTGGACCCCGAACCCCACGCAGTGGGACAACGGCTACTTCGAGACGCTGTTCGGCTGGGAGTGGGAGCTCACCACGAGCCCCGCGGGCGCCAAGCAGTGGAAGCCCAAGCAGGCCGAGGGCCAGGAGCTCGTGCCCGACGCGCACATCGCGGGCAAGAAGAACCCGCCCATGATGACCACGGCCGACATGGCGCTGGTCGTCGATCCGGGGCTGCGCGCGATCGCCGAGCGCTTCCGGGACGACCCCGAGCTGTTCGCCGACGCCTACCGCCGCGCCTGGTTCAAGCTGCTGCACCGCGACATGGGCCCGGTCTCGCGCTACGTGGGCCCGTGGGCGCCGCAGGAGGTCCAGCTCTGGCAGGACCCGGTGCCCGCAGCCGAGCACGCGCCGCTGAGTGACGCCGACGCCGCCGAGCTGAAGAAGCAGGTCCTCGCCTCGGGCCTGACCGTCTCGCAGCTCGTGCACACCGCCTGGTCGTCCGCCGCCTCCTACCGCGGCACCGACAAGCGCGGTGGTGCGAACGGCGCCCGCCTGCGCCTGGAGCCGCAGGCGAGCTGGCCGGTCAACGCCGGTACGCAGGAGGTCATCGCCAAGCTGGACGAGGTCCGCCAGGCGTTCGGCAAGCCCGTCTCGCTCGCCGACACGATCGTGCTGGCCGGCGGCGCCGCCGTGGAGAAGGCCGCCGCCGACGCGGGCGTCGACGTCACCGTGCCGTTCGCGGGCGGTCGCACCGACGCCACGCAGGAGCAGACCGACGTCGACACGTTCCAGTACCTGGAGCCCCGTGCCGACGGCTTCCGCAACTGGATCGCGGATGACGTGAAGCTGGACCCGGAGACGCTGCTCGTCGACCGCGCCTACATGCTCGAGCTCACGGCCAAGGAGCTGACCGTCCTGGTCGGCGGCCTGCGCATGCTGAACGCGAACACCGGCGGCGTGCGCCACGGCGTCTTCACCGACCGGCCGGGAGTCCTGTCGCAGGACTTCTTCCGCAACCTGCTCGACCTCGGGGTCGAGTGGAGCACGTCGGCCGACGAGGCGGGCGTCTACGAGGCCCGCGACGCCCAGGGCAACGTGGTGCGCACCGCCACCGCCGCCGACCTGGTCTTCGGCTCGAACTCGATCCTGCGGGGCATCGTCGAGGTGTACTCCGCCGACGACGCCGAGGAGAAGTTCGTCCGGGACTTCGTCAAGGCCTGGGACAAGGTCATGAACCTGGACCGGTTCGACCTGCGGTAACAGCCCGCTCTGACGACGCCCCGGTTCGCCGCACCAGCGGCGGGCCGGGGCGTCGTCGATCCGGCCGGTGATGCATGAGGGCGGACGACCAGGTGTGCTGCGCGTGTTCACCACTTCTGGCGATCACGACGCGAGAATCAGCCCGGTGCGGCCTCCACCACCAGCCGTCGGGTGGACGCACGCTCGATGATCGTGGGCCGGACGGGGACGGCGACGTCGGCCGGCGCGCCGCCGGACAGCTGGGCGAGCACGGCGTCCACCGCGGCGGCGCCGAGCTCGACCAGCGGCATCGCGACGGTGGTGAGCGGCGGGTCGAGGTAGTCCGCCAGCGGGAGGTCGTCGTAGGAGACGACGGAGACGTCCTCGGGGATGTGCAGGCCGCAGGTCCGGATGCCGTGCAGAGCGCCGACGGCCTGGCCGAGCGTGCTGCAGTAGATCGCGGTGGGCCGCGACTCCCGGCTCAGTAGCTGGGCCGCGGCCGTGGCGCCGCCCTCCTCGCTGAAGGGCCCGTGCGCGACGTGTCCGGGCTCCAGGCCGAGCTCCGTCAGCTGTTCGACGAAGCCCTGCTCCCGCGCGCGGGCGGGCTGCAGGTCCGGCGGGCCCGACACCAGCCCGATGCGGCGGTGGCCGAGGTCGTGCAGGTGCCGCACCGCTACGGCGCTCGCCGCGGCCAGGTCCATCCCGACGTTGCGGCCCGAGCCGGGGACCTCGCGGTTGACGAACACGTGGGGGATTCCGGCCAGCCGCGACGAGGAGAGCAGGCGGTGGTCCGGGCGGGCCGAGGCGATGAGCAGGCCGTCGACCCGGCCGGTGTCCACCAGGTCGGTGAACGCCTCGTCGGCCTCGTCGTCGGCGGTGTCCTCGGCGAGAAGCACCACGTAGCCCTGCTGGCGGGCACGGCGGTAGGCGCCTCGGATGATGCGCGAGTACACGGGGTTGCTCAGGTCCGGGATCAGCAGCGCGAGTGCGCGCGCCTCGGCGCCGGCCAGTGCCCGGGCGCCGGCGTGTGCGCGATAGCCGAGCTCGGCGGCGGCGGCGAGTACGCGTTGGCGCGTCTCCGGCCGGACGTTCAGGGTGGGGTCCGCGTTCAGCACGCGCGAGGCGACCGACTTGGTGACGCCGCCGCGCGCAGCCACGTCGACCAGACGTACGCGTTCCCCGTCAGCCATCGATCCTCCCGGCGCGGAGGCTAGCGTGGAAAACCGGTTGTTTCCAGCAGGTTCTGCCGCCCGGGGGTTGACGGATGCCCGGTCGACGAGTCATCGTCGGACTCAGGAAACCGGTTTTCCGGATCGCCTCTCTGCCGATGACCAGTCCGGGAGGGCTCGTGTCCACTGTCGTCTCCGTCCGCACAGACTTCTTCCAGGTGCCGCTCCCCGTGGTCCTGACCGACTCGACCCACGGCGTCATCCCCCACTTCGAGCTCGTCACCGTCCGGGTCGAGGACTCCGACGGGGCCACCGGGCTCGGCTACACCTACGCGGTCAACTCCGGCGCCGAGGCGTTCGCGGTGCTGATCGACCGGTACCTCACCCCGGTGCTCACCGGGGAGGACGTCGACCGCACCGAGCACCTGTGGCAGCGGATGTGGTGGGTGCTGCACTACGGCGGCCGCGGCGGCCACGCGACGTCGGCGATCTCCGCGGTCGACATCGCCCTGTGGGACCTGCGGGCGCGCCGGGCCGGGCAGCCGCTGTGGCGCTTCTTCGGCGGCTACGACCCGCGCGTGCCCGTCTACGCGGGGGGCATCGACCTCGACTTCCCGGTCGGGCAGTTGCTCGAGCAGGCCGACCGGTTCCAGGCGGATGGCTTCCGGGCGATCAAGATGAAGGTCGGGCGGCCCGACTGGCGCGAGGACGTCGAGCGGGTGCGCCGGATGCGCGAGCACCTCGGCGACGGCTTCCCGCTGATGGTCGACGCCAACATGAAGTGGAGCGCCGACCAGGCGATCCGGACGGCGCGGGCGCTCGCGGAGTTCGACCTGGTATGGCTCGAGGAGCCGACCATCCCCGACGACGTCGCGGGCCACGTGCGGGTGCTGCGCGACGGCGGGCTGCCCGTCGCGACCGGGGAGAACCTGCACACCCTGTACGAGTTCCAGAACATGATCTCGGCCGGTGCGGTGACCTTCCCCGAGCCGGACGTCTGCAACGTGGGCGGGATGACCGTGTTCCGCAAGGTCGCGGCGCTGGCCGAGGCGCACAACCTGCCCGTGACCTCGCACGGCGCCCACGACCTCACCGTGCACCTGATGGCCGCCGCCCCCAACCGCACCTACATGGAGGCCCACGGCTTCGGGCTGGAGCGCTACCTCGCCGAGCCGCTGGAGATCGTCGACGGCATGGCGATCGCCCCCGAACGGCCCGGGCACGGCCTCACCTTCGACTTCGACGGGCTCGAGGCGCACCGGGTGGGGGGCGCGTCATGACGAAGAACGTCGCCGCGCCGGCCGCTCGCCGCACGATCACGGGCTTCCGCTGGGCCGTGCTGGGCACCAACGCCTCGGTCCTCGTGCTCAACTACGGCGACCGCGCCGCCATCGGCGTCGCGGCCCCGCTGATCATCGCCGAGTTCGGCTTCAGCAAGGGCACGATGGGGCTGATCCTCGGCGCCTTCGCGCTCACCTACGCCCCGGCGTGCTTCCTCGGCGGCTGGGCGTCGGACAGGTACGGGCCGCGGAAGACCATGACGGTGGCGGTCGCGTGGTGGTCGCTGTTCACCGCGGCCACCGCGCTGTGCTTCAACACCGCCACGTTCCTGCTCCAGCGGCTGATGTTCGGTCTCGGCGAGGGTCCGCAGGGCGCCACCACGGCCCGCACGATGCGCAACTGGTTCCCGCAGCGGGAGTACGCGACCGCGGTCGGGTTCTCCTTCGCGTTCAACCCGCTCGGCGCGGCGATCGGGATCCCGGTGGTGAGCTGGTTGCTGCTGCTGTTCGACAACGAGTGGCGGTGGCCGTTCGTCGTCCTCGGTGTCGTGGGCCTGCTGGTCGCGCTGCTCTGGTACGGCGTCGTGCGCGACCGGCCCGAGCAGCACCCGCTGGTCACCGACGCGGAGCTCCGCCACATCACCTCCGACGCCATGGCGCCGGAACTGGAGACGGACGCGGACGAGGCCGTGCCGTCGCTGCGCTCCTACCTGCGCCACCGCTCGGTCTGGAGCAACGCGCTGGCGTTCTTCGGGTTCAGCTGGATCCTGTTCATGTTCCTGTCCTGGTACCCGGTCTTCCTGGTCGAGCAGCACGGTGTCGACCTCGCCGACCTGGCGTGGGCGGGGTCGCTGCCCTGGATCGCCGGCGCCGTCGGCACCGCACTCGGCGGTGTCCTGTCCGACCGCCTCGTGCGCCGCACCGGTGCGGTGTTCGCGACGCGCAAGTGGATCGCCGTGGTCTGCCTCGGCGGCGCCGCGCTGCTCGTGGTGCCCATCGCCGTGGTCGGCTCCACCGCCGGGGCGGTCGCGCTGCTCACCGTCGCGCTGCTGCTGCTGTACCTGAGCAACGTCCAGTTCTTCGCCCTCGTCGCGGCCTCCGTCCACACCGCCCGGCTCGGGAGCGTCACGGGTTTCGTGCACTTCTGCGCGAACTGCGCCGCGATCGTCGCGCCCGTCCTGACCGGGTTCCTCGTGCAGGACCTCGGGTCCTGGGTGCTGGCGTTCGGGGTGGCCGCCGGGCTCGCGCTGCTCGGGGCAGTGGCGCTCGCCTTCGCGCAGCCGCGCCCCGCGGTCACCTCCGCATCCGCATGACCCGGCGCGTTGCTCAGGCCGGTCCGGCGACGACGCGGGCGAGGCGGGGCAGGACGTCGTCGCGCCAGCCTGGCCCCATGCGGTCGAAGGCGTCGCGGCTGCGCTTGTCGTCGAGGTCGAAGCCGGAGTGCTCCAGCAGCAGCCGGGTGCCGGTGCCCTCCGCGACCAGGGTCCAGGTCAGCGTCCAGTTGCCGTTGAAGGTGTAGACGAACCGCTCGTGCGGCTGGACGTCGATCACCTCGCACGCCACGGCACCCCAGCCGGGCATCTGCAGGTGGAAGGTGTGCCCGGGCACGGCGGCGACGTCGCCGGGGGCCCACCAGCGGGCGAGCAGTTCCGGTTCGGTCAGGCCGCGCCACACCTTCGCGGGTGGTGCGGCGATGAACTGGTCGACGGTGATGGTGGTGGTGCGGGTGTCGGTCATGGGGATTCCTCGCCCTCGATCGTGTCGGCGAGTGCCCGCAGGCGTTCGCGCCAGAACCGTTCGAACGGGTGCAGCCAGTCGCTGAGCTGTTCCAGCGGCGCCGCCGTGAGGTGGTAGCGCCGTTGGCGTCCGACGGGTTCGTCGGCGACGAGTTCGGCTCGCCGCAGCACTTGCAGGTGTTCGGCGACGGCGGGACGGCTCAGGTCGAACTGGCCTGCCAGGTCGCCTGCGGTGCGGGGCCCCTCGGAGAGCAGCTCCAGCAGCCGTCGGCGCACCGGGTTGGCCAGCGCGAGGAACACGGCGTCATCGGACACGCCGTCACGTTATGTCGGGAGTCTCCGACATGTCAATGATTTCCGACGCGTTCTGCGACTGCGCCGGCCACGACCTCCGGTGCCGTGGCCGCATCGCGGTCGAGTGTCTCGGGCAGGTACGCGGTGCCGACGAGCCCGATGATGCTGAGCGCGACGAGGTACCCGACCACGAGCCACGGCGTGCCGCCCGCGATCGACACGAGCCAGGTCGCGACGAGCGGCGCGGTGCCGCCGACGAGGGCGGCCGGGATCTCGCGCGAGATCGCGATGCCGCTCCAGCGCAGGCTGGTGGGGAAGATCTCGGCGAGCATGGCGGCGGAGACGCCGATCGTGGCGCCCTGGATCACCGCGAGGCCGAGCACCAGCCCCAGGCCGACGAGGACCGGGGCCTCGGTCAGGTAGAGCAGGAACATCGGGAAGGCGAACAGGATCCCGAAGACGGCCGCGCCGAGCAGCACCGGCTTGCGCCCGATCCGGTCCGCGAGCCTGCCGAACAGCAGGGTGGCGGGGATCGTCAGCAGCTCGGCGACGATGAGGCCGACGAGCATCGCGGTGGGGTCCAACGCGAGGGTCCCGGTCGTGTACGAGATCGAGAACGTCTGCACGACGTAGACCCACGGCAGCACGAACGTGAACAGCGCCATCGCAGGCAGCAGCACCCGCCAGTGCGAGCGCACGACCTCGACGAGCGGGGCCCGCTGCACGTCGCCGGACTGCGCAGCGGCCTCGAAGGCCGCGGTCTCCTTGACCCGCAGCCGGAAGTACATCGCGAGCGCGACGATCGCGATGCTCGCGATGAACGGGATGCGCCATCCCCACGCGAGGAACACCTCGCGCGGCAGCAGGCCGCTGAGCAGCGCGAACGTGGCCGTGGCGAGCGCCATCCCGACGTAGACGGCCGCACCGGGGAAGCCGGCGGTGAAGGCGCGGTGCTGCGTGCGGGCCGACTCGCCCGCCATGGTCATGGCGCCCGCGAACTCGGCACCGGCACCGGCCCCCTGGAACAGGCGCAGGAGGATCAGCAGCACCGGCGCCCACACGCCGGCGACCTCGGCGGTGGGCAGCAGGCCGATGAGCGTGGTGGCGAGGCCCATCGTGAGCAGGGTGACCAGCAGCGTGCCCTTGCGGCCCAACCGGTCGCCGAAGTGGGCGAAGACGAGACCGCCGACGGGGCGGGCCACGAAGCCGACCGCGAACGTGGCGAAGGCGCCCAGCATGCCGGCCAGGCCCCCGCTGCCGAAGAACAGCGGGGCGAAGACGAGAGCCGAGGCGAGGCCGTAGAGGGTGAAGTCGTACCACTCGATCACGGTTCCGGCCGAGCTGGCGATGATCGCGTGCCGTCGCTGTCGGGGTGAGTCGAGACCGGCTCGGTCGATGTCGTGCTGGGCTGCCATGACACTCCTTTGTGCGGCCGGACGAAGCCCGGGGCCGGACGAGCGCGCTCAGGCTAGCCAGCGGAATCGGCAACCTACATGTGCCAACATCACATGGATTTGCCGTCTTGATGAGTGATGTGCACATACGTGATCCTGGTCCGGACAAGGGGAGGCCGAATGCCCGACGACGTGCGTGTCGCCGCGACCGCGACGCTGGTGGACGCGACGCTCGGCGACAGCAGCGTGAGCCCGCGCGAGCTGGCCGCCGCGCTCGAGGAGCTCGGGGTGGGCGGGGCGGACGGCGTGCGCCTCGCCGAGCAGGTGCAGCGCGCGCACCGTGAGCACGGGCGGATGCGCCGCCGCGAGCACGAGCTGGCCGCGCTGTTCTCGAGCGCCCGCGAGCTCGCGGAGGTGCGCGACAGCGTCGCCCTGCTCGACCGGCTCGTGAAGCGCGCCCACGAGATGATGGGCAGCGACGTCACCTACCTCTCGGAGTTCGACCCGCAGACCCGCGAGCTGCAGGTCACCACCACGAGCGGCTCGGTCAGCCCCGCCTTCCAGCGCCTCCGGGTGCCGGCCGGGCGGGGTCTCGCGAGCGTCATCGTCGAGACCCGCAGCGCCCGGTGGGCCGCCCGGTACGGGGACTACCGGCAGGACCGCCACGAGCCGGGCATCGACGACGCGGTCGCGGCGGAGGGCATCGTCTCGTTGCTCGGCGTGCCGATGCTCTCCGGCGACGCGGTGCTGGGCGTGCTCTTCGTCGCCACGCGGGAGGAGCACGCCTTCACCCCGGAGCAGATCGCCCTGCTCTCGGCACTGGCCGACCACGCGTCGGTGGTGCTGCAGACGGCGCGCACGCTGCGCAGCCTGCAGCGTTCCGAGGACGAGGCACGGCGGGCGCTCGAACGCCTCACCGATCACCTCGCCGAGCGGGACCGCGCCAACACCGTGCACCAGGAGCTCGTCCACGCCGTGCTCGCGGGCGGCGGGTTCGCCCCCGTCGCCCAGACGCTCGCCTCCGCGCTGGGGCGCCCGGTCGCGGTCGTCGACGAGCACGAGCGGATGATCGCCGCGGCCGGCCTGCCGCTGCCGGGGTCGATGCTCGATCTCGACGCCGCGGCCGGCGCCGCGCTGGAGGAGAGCCGCGGCTCGGGCCACTGCGTGCGGGTGGAGGGTGTCGCCGGACTCCACGCGGTCGCCGCGCTGGCCGCGGGATCGCAGCACTTCGGGGCGGTGCTCCTCGGCGAGGGCGAGTTCGCGCTGGGGCCGGTCGACCGCCGCACGGTGGAGCGCGCGGCGCAGGTCGGAGCGCTCCTCGCGCTGCAACAGCAGGCTGTCGCGGAGGCCGAGCGCCGGGTGCAGAGCGAGCTGGTCGGCGACCTGCTCGACGCCGTGCCCGAGCGCATGGGCGACGTCGAGCGCCGCGCCCGGCGGCTCGGGGTACGGCTCGACGAGCTCGACACGCTGGTGCTCTTCGCGGTGCCGGGGGAGCAGCGTTCGGCCGCCGCGCGCGTCCTCACCCCGCTGATCGACGAGGGCGCGCTCGTGGGCGAGTACCAGGGATTCGTCGTGGCGGCGCTCGCGGCCGACCGCGTGCGGGCCGACGCGGGTGATCTCCGCGACCGCATCTCGCGGACGATCGCCGCCCCGGTGCTGGCGGTGTCGGCGCCGCGCTCCCCGAACGCGCTTCCCGCCGCGTTCCGCACCGCGATGCGCACCGCACGGCTGCTGGCCGCGCTGGAGGTCGACGACGCCACCGTGGCCACCGACGACTACCTGCCGTACTCGGCGGTGTTCGACACGGACGCGCGCACGCTGCGCTCCTTCCTCGACCGCACGATCGGCGCGGTGCGCCGCTACGACGCCGATCGCGGCGCCGAGCTGGCGGGCACGCTGCGCGCCTTCGTGCACGCCAACGCGAGCCCGACCCGCACGGCGCGGGCGCTGAACTTCCACACCAACACGATCCTGCAGCGGCTCGACCGGCTCGGCCGCATCCTGGGTGAGGACTGGCGGGACGACGAGAAGCTGTTCCGCATCTCGCTCGCGGTCCGGCTCGACGAGCTGCTGGAGCGCCTCCAGCGCGCCGACTCCGCGCGTTTCGATGGGTGATTCGCCCACGAGATGAGCCAAAGCGTGGGGGAGTAGCCCATGCTGTGGCGATGCCGTGCTGGATACGTTGCGTCCGCGGGTGCGCGGAGATGCCGGTGCCGAGGCCGGCCCGCATCCGCGGAGGAGGATCAGTGGCGATCAACAGCCGCCTGTCCGGCCTGCGGGACTCCAGTCCCCGGGAACGTCGCGCGATCGTGGTGCGCAACGCCGGCATCGACGCGTCGGCCCTCGACGTGCTCGAGCCCGGAGCCGGACTCGGCGTCGAGCAGGCCGACCACATGATCGAGAACGTGCTGGGCGTGATCGGGATCCCCGTCGGCGTCGCCACGAACCTCACGGTGAACGGCCGCGACTACCTCGTACCCATGGCCACCGAGGAGCCGAGCGTCGTCGCCGCCGCCTCCAACGCCGCACGGATGGCCCGCGGGCTCGGCGGCTTCACGACCTCGGACACGGGCAACATCATGATCGCCCAGATCCAACTGGTCGACGTCGTCGATCCCGAGGGCGCCCGGATGCGGGTGCTGGAGGCGCGCGCGGAGCTGCTCGCGCTCGCCGACGCGCAGGACCCGGTGCTGGCGGGCCTCGGCGGCGGGGCCCGCGACCTGGTCGTACGCCTGGTGCCGACCCGCCTCGGGGTGCACGTGGTGGTGCACCTGCACGTCGACGTGCGTGACGCCATGGGCGCCAACGCCGTCAACACCATGGCCGAGGCCCTCGCGCCGCGCCTGGGAGAGCTGGCCGGCGCCCGGTCGCTGCTGCGCATCCTGAGCAACAAGGCCGACCAGCGGCTCACCCGTGCGCGGGCCGTGTTCGACCGGGAGCTGCTCGGCGGACAGCAGGTGGTCGACGACATCGTGCTGGCGAGCGCCTTCGCGGAGGCCGATCCCTACCGGGCCGCCACCCACAACAAGGGGATCATGAACGGCATCACGGCCGTCGTGCTCGCCACCGGCAACGACAGCCGTGCCGTCGAGGCGGGATGCCACTCCCACGCCGCGCGCGCCGGCAGCTACACGGCGCTCTCGCGGTTCGAGCGCGCCGCCGACGGCAACCTGGTGGGCACGCTGGAGGTCCCGCTGGCGGTGGGTCTCGTGGGCGGCGCGACCCGGGCCCACCCCGCGGCGCAGGCGGCCGTCGCGCTGCTCGGCGTGCAGAGCGCCACCGAGCTCGCCGCGGTCGTCGCGTCGATCGGGCTCGCCCAGAACCTCGCCGCCTGCCGCGCTCTCGCGGCCGAAGGCATCCAGCGCGGGCACATGACACTGCACGCCCGCACCATCGCCGCGTCGGCGGGCGCCACGACCGACGAGATCGGCCGGGTCGCCCAGCGCATCGTCGACGACCGGCGCATCCGCCTGGAGCACGCGCAAGAGGTGCTCGCCGAGTTGCGGGCGGGGAGGATCTCGCCATGACCGCCCCCGACCCCGACCTGCTCGCCCCGACCGCAGGCGCCCTCGCCGGCGTGCTGGTCCTCGACCTCTCCCGGGTGCTCGCGGGACCGTATGCCGCGCAGACCCTCGCCGATCTCGGCGCGACCGTCATCAAGATCGAGAATCCGGCCGACCCGGACGTCGCGCGCAGCTTCCCGCCGTACCTTCGCGCAGGCGACGAGGAGTTCAGCGGCTACTACGGCCAGTACAACCGCGGCAAGCTCGGACTCGCCCTCGACCTCGCGAGCGAGGAGGGCAAGCAGGTGCTCAAGGAGCTCGTGGCGAAGGCCGACGTGCTGGTCGAGAACTTCCGGCCCGGCACGATGCAGAAGCTCGGAGTGGGCTACGAGGTCCTCGCCGCGATCAACCCGCGGCTGGTCTACGCGGCCATCTCGGGGTTCGGGCAGACGGGTTCGCGCAGCAGGCGCCCGGCCTTCGACAGCACCGCGCAGGCCGCGGGCGGGCTGTGGTCGATGAACGGGTACGCCGGGCAGGGGCCGGTGCGGGTGGGCGTGACCATCGGGGACCTCTCGGCCACCCTCTTCGGGGTGATCGGCACCCTCGCGGCGCTACGGCACGCCGAGCGCACCGGGCAGGGCCAGCTGGTGGACGTCGCGCAGACCGACAGCGTGCTCGCCATGACCGAGACGGCGGTCGTCGACTACACGGTGGAGGGCAAGGTCGCCGCCCCCGCGGGCAACGAGCACGCCTGGGTGCGGCCCTACGAGCTCTTCCCCTGCGCGGACGGCCAGGTCTTCTTCGCGGGGTACACCGACAAGCTGTGGCGGGCCAGCTGCGAGCTGTTCGGCACCCCCGAGGCCGCGACCGACCCCGAGATCGACACGATGCGCAAGCGGTTCGACAAGCAGGTGTACGAGCGGCGGGTCAAGCCGCTCATCATCAGCTGGTTCGCCGGGCGCACGCGCGCCGACCTCGAGGAATCGGCAGGCGACGTCATCCCGCTCACCGCGGTGAAGGACGTCGGCGAGGTCGTCGACTTCCCCGGCACGGCCGAGCGGGAGATGGTGGTCGAGGCCGACTACGGCGAGCTGGGTGCGCTGCGGATGTTCGGCCAGCCGATCAAGCTGACGGCCACGCCCGCCGATCCCGCGCGGGTCGCCAACCGCATGGGGGAGCACACGGACGTCGTGCTCGGCGGGCTGCTCGGCTACGAGCGGGAGCGGATCGACGGCCTGCGCGCCCGCGGGGTGGTCTGACATGGCGATCACGCGCACCGACGTGCTGGCGACCCGACCCGCCGCCACGTACCGCGACACCTTCGCGCCGACGGTGCCGGAGCCGGGCCCGGGGGAGCAGCTGCCCCCGGGATGGGAGGGCCTGTACTTCCCCTTCGACACGCCGTTCGCGGCGCTGCGGCCCGACGGCTCGCCCGCCGTCGACGGCGTCCTGCCCGAGTTCGGGCTGCCGCGGCGGATGTACGCGGGTGAGGACACCGTGTTCCACCGCCCGCTGCGCTTCGGTGACGAGGTCGGTCGGACCACGCGCCTCGGCGAGGTGGCGAAGAAGGAGGGACGGCGCGGGCGGCTCGTCTTCGCCGATGTGGTGCGCGAGTACCGGGTCGGCGGGGAGCTCGCGATCGAGAGCACCTGGCACGACGTCTTCCTCGAGAAGTCCACCGGCGACGAACCGCCGCGCGCCGCTGCCGCCCCGGACGTGGAGCCGGACTGGCGGGAGCCCGTCCAGCTCGACTCGCGCCACCTCTTCCGCTTCTCGGCACTCACCTTCAACACCCACCGCATCCACTACGACCGGGACTGGGCGCGCGAGGTCGAGGGCCTCGACGACCTGCTCGTCCACGGTCCCCTCACCCGGATGCTGCTGCTCGACGCGGCAGTGCGCCACGCCCCGGGCGCGCGGCCGGCCGCCTACACGTTCCGCGCGCTGGCACCCGTGCTCGTCGACACGCCGTTCACCATCGCCGGCCACGACGAGGACGGCGTCACCGAGGTGTTCGCGCTCGACCGGGAGGGTGCGCTGCTGGCCAGAGGGCGGGTGACCTGGCAGGACCCCGGCTAGAGGAGCTGCCCGCGCAGATCCTCGACCGCGTCGCGCAGCGCGGTGAGCATCGGGCCGAGCATCGTGGCCCGGTCGACGCGGTCGGTGCCGGCGCCGACGTTCAGCGCGGCGACGGTCACGCCGTCCCACCGGCGCAGCGGCACGGCGACGGACTGGAAGCCGCTCTCGGCCTCCCGGTCGACGTAGGCGAACCCGTCGTCGCGCACCTGGTGGACGATGCGGCGCAGGGCGTCCTTGTCCGTGACGGTGTGGAGTGTCGCCGCCGTGGGATGCGCGTCGGCCAGGAACGCGTCGAACGCGTCATCGTCGAGCGCGGCGAGCAGCACCCGGCCGAGCGCCGAGTGCAGGGCCGGCAGCCGGTAGCCGACGCCCACCCCGAGGTTGATCAGCTGGTTCGGTGCGGCCCGGGCGATCATCACCACCTCGTCGCCGTCCAGCACGGCGACGCTGACGCTCTCCTGCACCGCGGCGCAGAGCCGTTCGCACAGTGGCTGGAGCACGGCGCTGCCCGTGTTGGACGTGAGGTAGGCGGTGGCGAGCCGCAGGACGCGCGGGGTGAGCTCGTGCATGCGCCCGTCCTGGGTGAGGTAGCCGAGATGCACGAGTGTGGCGACGGTCCGGCGCACCGTGGCCCGCGGGAGGTCGACGGTGCGCGCGACGTCGGCGATGGTCATCCGGCGGTGGGCGTCGTCGAACGCCTGCAGCACGCGCAGGCCCCTGGCCAGTGCCTCGGAGAAGTCGCCGGGCTCGACGCCTGGCGGCAGCGTGCGGGCGGCGCGGGCCGCCGCGTCCTGCGCGTTCAACCGTCCCATCGAGGGCACCTCCCTGCTATCGTCCCGACAATAGCGAACTACTGGGCGATAACCGAACACCGGAGGCGACGATGCTGTCGCGCGAGGACAACGAGCTGCTGACCCGCACCGGGCGCGACACCGCGTGCGGCCGGCTGCTGCGGGCGTACTGGCAGCCCGCGGCGCTGGTGAGCGAGCTGCCCGCGGAGCGGCCCGTGAAGGCGGTCCGCCTGCTCGGGGAGGACCTCGTGCTGTTCCGCGGCGGCGGCGGCTACGGGCTGATCGGCCGGTTCTGCTCCCACCGGGGCGTCGACCTGTCCTTCGGCCGTCTCGAAGGGGATGGCCTGCGCTGCCTCTACCACGGCTGGCTCTACGACCGGCGCGGCCACTGCCTCGAACAGCCCGCCGAGCCGGAACACAGCCGCTTCCACACGAAGATCCAGCACGTCGGCTACCCGTGCCAGGAGCGCAACGGGATCGTGTTCGCCTACCTGGGCGGCGGCGACCCACCGCCGCTGCCCGGCTACGACTGCTTCCGCGCGCCCGACGAGTACAGCTTCGCGTTCAAGGGGCTGTGGGAGTGCAACTGGCTGCAGGGCGTGGAGGGCGGGATCGACCCGAGCCACGTCTCCTACCTGCACCGCTTCCTGCAGGACGACCCGCGCGAGGCCTACGGGCAGCAGTTCCGCGGCGAGGTGGAGGGCACCGGCAGGACGCTCTCCGCGCTGGTGGGGGAGAACGCCCGGCCCGACATCGAGGTGGAGCCCACCGAGCACGGGCTGCGGGTGTTCGCGGTACGTGCCCTCGACGGGGCGCAGCGCCACGTGCGGGTCACCAACCTGCTGTTCCCGAACGCGTTCGTGGTGCCGTTCGGTCCCACCCAGGTCTTCACGCAATGGCACGTTCCGGTCGACGACGAGAACCACTACTGGTACATGATCCTCTACGACTTCGCCGAGCCGACAGACAAGGAGCAGCTGCTCGCCCAGCGCCTCGGGTCGTGCACGCTGCCCGACTACCGGTCCACCCGCAACCGCGACAACGACTGGGGATTCGACGCCGCAGAGCAGGCGGCGTTGACCTACACCGGCATGGGACTGGACATCAACGTCCACGACCAGTGGGCGGTGGAGAGCATGGGCCGCATCCAGGACCGCACCGTGGAACGCCTGGGCGTCTCCGACCGCGCGGTCACCGCGAACCGGCGGTTGCTGCTGCGGGCGATCGCCGACCACCAGGCGGGCAAGACCACGGTCGGCATGGCAGGCAGCGAGGCCGACGCCCGCGCGCTCACCGGGCCGCAGGCCGTCGACATGATCGCCTCCGCAGGCGACTGGAAGCAGCGATGGCGCGAACACGACCTCGCCCGCAGGCAGCGCTCGCCCTGGGCGTCGCCGCGATGACAGTCGTCGACCTCCTCGGGACCGGGCCGGGCAGGGCCGGCTTCATCGAGCGTCACGGGCTGTGGGACGACGCCGAGTACGCGGCGGCGGCGCAGGCGCTGCGCGTCATCGACGAGCACGGCATCGAGTTGATCCGGGTGGTGTTCCCGGATCCGCACGGGCTCCCGCGGGGCAAGACGCTCACGCGGGAGGCGTTCGCCGCGGCCATGTGCGACGGCGTCGGCGCCCCGAGCACGCTGGTGCTCAAGGACACCTCGGGCCGCACCGCGTTCCCGGTCTTCGACCCGGCAGGCTCGCCGGTCGCCGGGATGGCAGGCGCCTCGGACCTGGTGCTCGTGCCGCTGCCGACGACCTTCCGCGTGCTTCCGTGGGCCGAGCGGACCGCGTGGGTGCTCTGCGACATCCACCGGCCCGACGGGGCCCCGCTGCCCTACTCCACTCGGCACGTCCTGCGCCGTCAGCTCGACGAGGTCGCGGCGCGCGGCCTCGAGCTGCGCGTCGGGTTGGAGGTGGAGTTCCACGCCTTCCGCCGCACCGGCGACCCGATCGGCGACGGCCAAGTGGGCCGGCCGGGGGAGCCGGGGCAGCCGCCCCAGGTCACTGCACTCAGCACCGGTGCGCAGCTGCTGTCGGAGGCGAGCATCGACGCCGTGGACGAGCTCGTCCAGCTGCTGCGCCACGGGCTCGTCGCGCTCGACCTGCCGCTGCGCACGATCGAGGTCGAGTTCGGACCCAGCCAGTTCGAGATCACCTTCGCGCCGCAGGACGCGCTGCGCGCCGCCGACGACCTCGTGCTGTGCCGCAGCGCGGTCAAGCAGCTCTGCGCCCGCCACGGCTACCACGCCACCTTCATGGCGCGCCCGCACCTGCCCGACGTCATGTCCAGCGGCTGGCACCTGCACCAGTGCCTGCTCGAGCGCGAGACCGGCGAGAACCGGTTCGCCGCCCGTCCGGGCGACGACGGCGCGCTGTCCGGCCTCGCCCGCGGCTACCTCGGCGGCCTGCTCGCCCACGCGCCCGCCGCCTCCGCGTTCACCACCCCGACCGTCAACGGCTACAAGCGCTACCGGCCGCACTCGCTCGCCCCGGACCGCATCCTCTGGGGCGCCGACAACAGGGGCGCCATGATCCGTGCGGTCGGCGGACCGGGCGACCCCGCGACGCGTCTGGAGAACCGTTCGGGCGAGCCCGCCGCGAACCCGTACCTCTCCGTCGCGGCCCAGCTGGTCTCCGGCCTCGACGGGATCGACCGCGACCTCGACCCGGGCGCCCCGACACTGCGCCCCTACCACGACGGCGCGTCGCGGCTGCCCGCGAGCCTGATGGACGCCGTCACCGCACTGCGCGCGGACCCGCTCTTCACACGGCGGTTCGGCGCGGAGTTCGTCGACTACTGGATCACCCTCAAGCAGGCCGAGATCGACCGCTACCAGGCCGCGGTCACCGACTGGGAACACCGGGAGTACTTCACCCTGTACTAGACGAGTAAGTCCGAACTCGATCAGTGGTCGTAGGCGGTCAGGGCGAGCAGGCGGAGGGATCGAAGATCGATTCGACGAGTTGACGGACGGGTTTGAGCGGGTGCTCAGCCGGGTGCGGGGCGCGGTTGCGGTAGGAGGGGCTGCCCTTGTCGGCGATGATCGTGAGCCCGGGCCTGTGTGCGGAGAGGTGGCGGTGTGTGCGGCGGGCAGTGATCGCCGAATCGGCGCGTTTCCCGTCGGATCCGGTCGGCTTTCGCACCGATCTGACGATCGTGGATGGTGCAGCGTGTGCGGCAGCACGGTGGCGCTGAGGAGGACTACGCACGCAGGCGCTGCGGTCGGGCTCAGAACGGCGGCTCGTCGTTCTGCGGGGGTAGCGGGTTCGGTATCGGTGGTGGTGGCCGGGGTGGGTCGGTGGCGGGTCGGTCCAGAATCCGCGGGTCATACCGGCGTAGCCGCTGGTCGTGATCGGCGTCGTCGCGGTCCTGATCTTCGGGGTGCCGGTCGGGGTCGGGGTCGGGGTCGGGTAGGTCGAGCCGGATCGGCTCCCCGCGCGTCCAGTAGACGCGCCCGAGCGGGCTGAGCCACCGGAACAGCCCGGGTGAGGGTTGGGTGAGGCTCCAGCCGCGGTCCTTGTCCGGATGGTGCCGTTTGCAGGCCGGGCCGATGTTTCCCTCGACGGTTTTGCCGCCGCGGCCGTGATCGTTGGTGTGGTCCAGATCTGAGCTGCTGGCGGTGCGGGTGCAGCCGGGCCCGCAGCAGCTGCGGTCACGGGCACGGACATGATCGGCGAGCGGGCCGCGGGCGAACCGGGCGCGCGGATGCGCGGCCAGACGGGCACGCAGGTTGTCACGATCAGCCCAGCGGGCGGCGATCTCGGCCAGCAGCGGATGCCAATCGGCGAGCGCGGGGTCGGCGGCATAGCGCTCGAGTTCCTCGACGGAGATGTGCAACTCGACCACTCCGCCCCGGACTCGACCGGCACGTGCCCCGGAACCGGGGTCGGGGCGGGGGTTCTGGTCGGGGTGGTTGCGGGGTCGGCGGCGGATGGTCCCGGCGAGGAGGAGGTGGCCGCGGGTGTCGACGATGGCGAACTTCCAGGATGCTCCGCGTCGCTGTGCGGCGACGGCGTTGCGAGCGAGGGTGGCGCCGATGGGGCCGAGGCCGGGGATCTCGCCGGGGCGGTCGTCGAGTCCGGCGAGGGTGGCGAGTCCGAGGCGGATCTCGATGCCTTCCCGGGTGGCCATCCGGTCGCCGGCCGCGTGGTCGGGCGTGGGTTGCTCGGTGTTCTCGCCGGTGGTCGGGTCGGGTGCGTCGCCGGTTTCGATGTCCGCTTCGGGGCCGTCCGCCGTATCTTCGGCGAGCGTGGTCTCGTCGGCGGGCTCGGCGTCGTCGGCGTCATCGGCTGCCGTGTCGTCGGCGGTGGCGTCAGGGGGTGGGTTGTCTTCGGGGCGGGGTGCGGCCAGGAGCGCTGCGATGATCTGCGCCTCGGTGAGCCGGTGGAAGGCGCCGTTCAACATCCCGAGGTAGAGGTCGGCGCTGATCTGCGGCCGTCGCCCGAGGTGTCCGGCTCGCTTGGCTGCTTCGACCAGCCGGTCGATGCGTCCGGCCGCGGCGGCGGCCTCGTCCGGGGGCAACCCGTCACCGACGAGGGTGGCGGTGCCCTTGCTGTCGAGATAGAGGGCCACGCTGCGTTCCCGGATGGCACGTTGGTAGCGGCGCCGCCGAAACTCCGGGTCGATCGCGTGCATCGCCCGGTACAGCCGATCCGACAACTGTTTGGTGGTCAGTCCGGGGGCCTGCGGCAGGAACCGCTCCCGCAACAGGCGGCTCTGCTGCTCGGTGACATCGCCGTTCGCGGGGTCGAGGTGGTCGACGAACACCCGCGCCTTGCTGCGGTCGATTCGGCCTTGCTGCAGCGCGGTGAACACAGTGGGCAGGCGCTCGATCAGCGCGGTGGCGAATGTGAGTTCGCGATCGGCGGCGGTGGGGGTCCAGGTGAGTCCGGCGGCGATTTCGTGCGCGGCCCATTCGAACCGCTTCCCGGCCCGCGCCACGGTTTCGGCCTCGGCCGCCGGCCGCTCACCGGCCTCCGCGCCGGCCCAGCCACCGACCGGGTCGTCGGCCTGGCCGCCTGCCCCGCCGCTGGTCTCCGTGCCGCGCGGCTTGCCGGGCAGGTCGGCCACCGCGACGGCGTGGGTGATCTCCACCAGTCCGGCGAACAACTCCGCCTGATCATGCGCCAACTGCCGCGACCGGGCCTGCACCACCTCGACCAGCCGGGCGTTCGGGATCTTCTCCCATGGCAACCCGCCGAGCACGGCGGACAGCTCCGGACCGGGCGGGAGTGCCACCGCCTGGTCCACGAGGTCCACCACTTCGGCCATAACTCGAACTTACGTTCGACCACCGACAGAACCGGGCAAATGCGGGCCGGTCAGAAGGAGAAATGTAGGTTCCCCCGAAAAGCTCAAGTCTCGATGACGGAACGTGAGATTCCCCGGCAATCGAGGAAGCGCCCTGCCCTCGCAGTCCCGGGTGGCACGTCCACGTCCGCCGTCCGGGGCGGGCATGATCTCCGTATGACCACCATCGGATCCACCTCCGACCTCGCCCTCGACGGGCGTCGATTCGCGATGGTGTCGTCGACGGCGAGCGAGGTGGACGCGTCGTCGCCCACCGTCTTCGACTACCACGAGCGCGACGGCATGGTCTGGGGGGAGTACGAGGGCGACACGGTACGCATCGGCCGCTTCGTCGGCACGCGTGAGGAGCGGCGGATCTCGATCCGCTTCACGCACGTCGTGGCGGCTACCGGTGAGGTCGTCAGCGGTGCGGCGGAGAGCCGCGTCGAGTCGCATGCCGACGGCCTGCGGTTGGTGGAGGACTTCCGCACGGCGGACGGCGACCAGGTCAGCGTCTGCGCGGAAGTCCTGCGCTAGTCGGGCCCGGTGTGGTCCCCGCTCGACCGGATGAACCTCGTCATGCCCACCTGCTGAGCCGGGGGTGGGGCGGCCGGGATGTCGCCCGGCAGCAGGTAGGGCCTGCGGAGCACCTCGTCCATCACGAGCACCGACTCGACCGCGCGGATCTCGGGCAGCAGTGACAGCACGTCGGTGACGAAGTGGTGCACCTCGGCCACGTCGCGGGCGCGGACGAGCAGCATGGCGTCGTGCTCGCCGGTGGTGACGGCGCAGTACTCGACCTGGCTCATCTCCAGGACCCGGCGCCGGAACGAGGCCCACGTCTGCGGGCTCACCGTGACGAACACCAGGGTGCAGATGCCGAATCCCACCTTGAGCGGGTCGACCTGGGCGCTGAAACCCGTGATCACGCCGGAGGCGACCAGGTTCTCCACGCGGGTGTAGACCGTTGCCCGGGATACTCCCACCTGGTCGGCGAGCGCCGACATCGAGATGCGGCCGTCGGTCCGCAGCCCGGCGAGGATCCGCTGGTCGACGTCGTCGAGCGGAGATCGTCCAGTCGGGGGCCCGCTGGAATCCTTGCTCCTGGACATTCTTGCCCTCTCTGGCCACCGCGGATGACGTTCGTCCGACGTGATCGGCGTCTACTGGACGGGCTGAGAATCAGTGGAGCATGATGCTGCGAAATCGTCCAGGGAACGCTGGCTGCGGGCGCAATCCGTCGAGCCGCGACAAGCGTGCGCGGAGGTACACATGATCGGTCGGATTTCCATCCGCGCCCGGGGTCGCTCGGCGGCCCTGGCTGCTGCCGCCACGCTGGTGGCCGTGACCGTGGCCGCCTGCGGGGGCGGCTCGTCCGAGGGCGGCGGTGGTTCGGGCGGCGGCGCGCTCGTCGTCGACTCGAGCTTCGACCTCAAGACGATCGACCCGGGCCGCGAGTACGAGCTCACCGGGCAGCTGCTCACCAAGGGCATGTACGAGACGCTGCTGACCTTCGAGGGCAACGACCTCACCACGCCGGTCGGAGCGCTCGCGACCTCCTACGAGCTCTCGCCGGACGCGACGACGCTGACCCTGCCGCTGGCACAGGGGCGCGTCTTCTCCGACGGCACCCCGGTCACCGCCGACGACGTGGTGTTCTCCCTGCAGCGTCTCGCCGGGATGAAGGGCAACCCGTCGTTCCTGCTCGACGGCGTCACCGTGGCCAAGAAGGACGACGCCACGGTGGTGCTCACCAGTGCCGAGCCGAACCCGGCCCTGCCGTTCATCCTGCCCAACCCGGCGCTGTCGATCGTCAACGCCGAGGTCGTGCAGGCCAACGGCGGCACCACCGACGAGAGCGACGCCGCCGAGAAGTTCCTCAACAGCGCGTCGGCGGGTTCGGGCCCGTACGTCCTCGAGTCGCTCGACGTGGCCAGCCAGGCCGTGCTGACCCGCAACGAGGCCTACAACGGCCCGGACCGGCCGGCCTACGACACGGTCGTGGTCCGCAACGTCAAGGCGGCGACCCAGGCGCTGAACGTCCAGAAGGGCGACAGCCAGGTCGCGCTCGACCTCTCCGGCGACCAGGTGCAGGGCCTGGACGCGGGCAGGGTCACCGTCACCAGCGGCCCGTCGGCGTACATGATCTTCCTGATGCTCAACCAGAGCGCCGAGATCTCGCCCGCCACCAGCAACCCGCAGTACGTCTCGGCCGTGAAGAAGGCCATCGACTACCCCGGGCTGCTGGGCGTGGCGGGCGCGGGCGCCGTGCAGCCAGGCGGCATCATCCCGTCGCTGATCACGGGGGCGCTGCCCGCCGCGGGGGCTCTGACCCACGACCCCGCGGGCGCCGCGGCCGATCTCGCCGCCAGCGGGATGGCGGGCGAGCGGCCCACGCTCGCCTACCCGAGCGACCTCACGCTCAACGGCCTGAGCTTCCAGACGATCGCAGAGCGGCTGCAGTCCCAGCTCGCCGCCGCCGGCATCGCCGTCGACCTGGCGCCGGCCCCCGTGGCCACCGAGCTGGACAACTACCGCAACGGCAAGGAGCAGATGGGGCTCTGGTACTGGGCCCCGGACTTCCCGGACCCCTCCAACTACCTGGCCTTCGCCCCCGACGGGCTGATCGGCGAGCGCGCGAACTGGACCGCCACGGCGGCGCCGGACATCGCCGCGGCGGCCACCGCAGCGGACGCGACCGTCGACCCCGCGCAGCGCGAGGCGGCCTACCACCGGTTCCAGGAGAGCCTCAACGCCGGCGGCCCGTTCATCCCGCTCGTGCAGCCGCCGTCCAACATCGTCACGGCGAACTCGGTGACGGGAGCGGTGTACAACCCGATCTGGACGGTCGACCTCGGTGACATCGGTGTCGACGCAGCGCAGTAGCCACCCGCTGGTCCGGTACGTGCTGCGCCGCCTCGGGGTGTCCGCGCTGCTGGTCCTCGGCGTCACCCTGGTGACGTTCGTGCTGACGAACCTCGTGCCCGGCGACACGGTGGCGGCCAACCTCGGGCAGCAGGCGGCGGAGGACCCGGCGATCGTGGCGGCCTACCGCGCCCACTACGGGCTCGACCGGCCGTTGCCCGAGCAGTACGTGACCTACCTCGGGAACCTGGTGCAGGGCGACCTCGGGGAGTCGCAGCAGACCCACCGGTCGGTCGTGGCCGACCTGTCGGCGGCGGTGCCCGCCACGCTGGAGATCGCGGTCGGCGCGATCGTGCTGTCGATCCTGATCGGCGTCGGCCTCGGAGTGGTGGCCGCGGTGCGGCGCGGGCACCTCACCGACAGCGCGCTGCGGCTCGTGTCGCTGGTGGGCATCTCGGTGCCGACGTTCTGGCTGGCGATGGTGTCGTTCTACGTCTTCTCCTACCAGCTCGACATCGCCCCCGGTTCGGGCCGGCTCTCCCCGGCCACCACCGCGCCGCCGGACGTCACCGGTCTGTACACGGTGGACTCCCTGCTCGCCGGGGAGTGGGAGACGTTCGCCGACGCCGTCGCGCACCTGATGCTGCCCACGCTGGTGCTGACGCTCTACACGGTCGGGCTGCTCACCCGGTTCACCCGCTCCGCCGTGCTGGAGGTCCTCGACCAGGACTACGTGCGCTCGGCGCGGGCGAAAGGGCTGCCGGGGCGCACCGTGCTCGTGCGCTACGTGCTGCGCGCCGCGCTGGTGCCGATCCTGACGGTGGTGGGCCTGGCGTTCGGCGCGCTGCTCTCGGGCACCGTCCTGGTGGAGCAGATCTTCTCGTGGCCCGGCATGGGTTCCTACGCCTACCAGGCCGCATCACACCTCGACCTGCCCGGCGTGATGGGCGTCGGGCTCGTCGTCGGCGTCATCTACGTCGTGATCAACCTGGTCGTGGACCTGCTCTACGGCGTGATCGACCCCCGGGTTCGGGTCTCATGAGCGAGAACGGCCTGCGAGCGCGGTTCACGAAGCGGGTTCCCGAGGCCTGGCGCACACCGCTGGGCATCACGGGTGCGGTGGTGGCGGCGATGTGGATCCTCGCCGCCGTCCTCGGGCCGGTGCTGTGGCCCTACGGCCCGCTCGTGCAGGACTTCGCACGACTCGAGGCACCCAGCGCCGCGCACTGGTTCGGCACCGACGAGCTCGGCCGCGACGTCCTCACCCGCGTGCTCGCGGGCGCGCAGGTGACGGTGCCGCTCGCGCTCCTGCTCGTCGGGCTGTCGGTGGTGGTCGGTGGCCTCCTCGGGCTGGCTGCCGGGTTCTTCGGGCGCTGGGTCGACGAGACCGTGATGCGGGTGACCGACCTGGTGATGGCGTTCCCCATCGTCATCCTCGCCATGGTGGTGGCCGCGGCGCTCGGGGCGAGCCTCGTCAACGCGGTGCTGGCCGCGCTGGTGGTGTCCTGGCCCGCGTACGCCCGCGTGACGCGCGGGCTCGTGATGGGCGTCCGGAACGCCGACTACGTGCTGGCCGACCGGCTGCTCGGCTTCTCCGCAATGCGGTCCCTGCGCACCGACATCGTCCCGATGGTGGTGGGGCCGGTGCTGATCCTGGCGAGCCTGGACATCGGCACCGCGACCCTGCTGTTGTCGGGCCTGTCGTTCCTCGGTCTCGGGGCGAAGCCGCCGACCGCCGAGTGGGGATCGATGGTGGCCACCGCGGTGCAGCACTTCGACTCCTGGTGGATGGGCGTGTTCCCCGGCCTGGCCATCCTGACCGTCGTGATGGCGTTCAACTTCCTCGGCGACGCGCTGCGCGACGCGCTCGACCCCCGCACCGCGGGCGTCCTCGGGAAGGCGGAGACGCGATGACGGTGCTGGACGTCTCCGGCCTCACGCTCGGCATCGGCGGGACCGAGATCCTGCGTGGCGTGGACCTGACCCTGGAGGCGGGCCGGATCCAGGGGCTGGCCGGGGAGTCCGGGTCGGGCAAGACGATGACGGGTCTCGCGGTGATGGGGTTGCTGCCGCCCGGGTCGCAGGTGACCGGGAGCGTCACCTACGGCGGCCAGGAGCTCCTCGCGCTCCCCCCGGCCCGGCGCAACGCCCTGCGCGGCACCGAGATCGCCATGGTGTTCCAGGACCCGTCGACGAGCCTGCACCCGATGCTCAGCGTGGGCGCGCAGCTCACCGACCACCTGCGCCACCACCTCGGATCGAGCCGCGGCGCCGCGCGCGAGCGGGCCGTCGAGCTGCTGGGCAGGGTGCGCATCCCCGATCCGGCCGGCGCGCTGCGCCGCTACCCGCACCAGTTCTCCGGCGGGCAGCGGCAGCGGATCGCGATCGCCATCGCGCTGGCGTGCTCGCCGAAGGTCCTCATCGCCGACGAGCCCACCACCGCGCTCGACGTCACCGTGCAGGCCGGGGTGCTGCACCTGCTGCGCGACCTGGCCTCGGAGATGGGCCTGGCCGTGCTGCTGGTGACCCACGACCTCGGCGTCATGAGCGCGGTGGCCGACCGGGTCGCGGTGATGCGGCACGGCACGGTCGTGGAGAACGGCGAGCGCCACCAGGTGTTCACCGCGCCCGCGCACCCCTACACCGCATCGCTGCTGGCGAGCCTGCCCGGCACCGCAGGCGGCGTGCAGACCCTCGACGACGTGCGCCGGTTGGAGGCAACGTGATGCTCGACGTGACCGGGCTGCGCGTGACCTACCGGGGTCGCCCGCCGGTGCGTGCCGTCGACGGCGTCGACCTCACCGTGGACGCCGGGCAGGTCGTGGGCCTGGTGGGGGAGTCGGGGTGCGGCAAGTCCACCATCGCGCGCGCGATCTGCGGCCTGGTGAAGCCTGCGGCGGGCACCGTGGCGTTCGAGGGCACGCCCGTCACACCGCTCGGGCTGCGCCGCCGTCCGGCCGCGCTCACCCGCGTCCAGATGGTGTTCCAGGACCCCTACGCCTCGCTGCACCCCCGGCGCCCGATCGGCGTGCAGATCGGCGACGGGGTGCGCGCCGCCGTGGCGCGCGGTGCCGCGTCCTCCGAACCCGGAGCGTGGCTGCGGCGGGTAGGGCTGGACCCGGACGCCGCCCGGCGTCATCCGCACGAGTTCTCGGGCGGCCAGCGCCAGCGCATCGCGATCGCCCGGGCCCTCGCGGCGCGCCCGGACCTGCTCATCGGCGACGAGCCGATCTCCGCGCTGGACGCGTCGACGCAGGCGATCGTGGCGGCGTTGATGCGCGACCTCGCGGTGGACAGTGGGGCAGGCCTGCTGTTCATCTCCCACGACCTGTCGGTGGTGCGGCTGATCGCCGACCGGCTCGTCGTCATGTACCGGGGGAGGATCGTCGAGTCGGGCCCCGCGCAGGAGATCTGGCGCGACCCGCAGCACCCCTACACGCAGGCGTTGCTGGCGGCGGTGCCGGTGCCGGACGGCTCCGGACGCATGCCCGCACCGCCCGTCGACGACGCCGGGTACCCGCTCGAGGCGGTCCTGCGCTGACGGGATCGGAGATGCGCCCGACGGAGGAGGCCGGGGGACGTCACCGCGTCAGGCCGACGAGGTCGTAGCGCAGGACGAACACCAGCACGACAGCGAGTGCCGTGGCGAGGATCGCGAAGTGGGCGCGTCCGCTCCGGCTCCACCAGCGGCGCCGCCATGCGAGTGCCGCGCACACGACGGTCCCTGCGGTCGCTGCGATCACGAGGGATGTCGCCGTGTGCAGCGCGAGAACGGCGCCTGCGTCGGCGCCGAGGACGAAGGCGTACTGACCGGCGGCGGCCACTCCGATCAGCACGACGAACGTGCCGGCCGCGAGCAGGCGGGCCGCCCGCGCGGCACGCGGACCACGGCGCCGCGAGGACCTGCGCAGCAGCCACGCGGCGGGCCACGCCAGCATCGTCGAGAGCGAGAGCAGCGCCGCCGAGAAGGCGGCGAGGTGCAGGTCCAGCTCGTCGTACCACGGCACCCGGTCCAGGACGAAGGAGTAGTTGTTGTACGACGTGGCGGCGCGCCACGGTGTCCCGTCGCGCACGACGCTGAAGGTGAGCGCACTACCGTCGTCCGAGCGGTAGACGCCCTCGCGCTCCGCGGTCCATGCGCGCTCGCTGCGCCCTGCTCCCGCGGAGAAGCCTCGCGTGACGATGCCGCCGGCAACCACGTCCACCGCCAGATCGGGGACCGCGAGCAGGGTGAACAGCTGGGCGGGGTCGCGGTGGGTGAACTTGACCCACCGGTACGTCCCGGAGACCGGCCCGGGCGGCGTCACCGGCCCGGCCGAACTCGGCCGTGGGAGACCGGCCACCGCGTCGACGACGGCGTTGCGCAGTTCCTCACGAGCACGGTAGGTGCCGTCGAAGGGTGGTTGTCCGCCCAGACCGTCGCCGTTGTACGCGACGAAAAGGCCGATCCCACGCTGCGGCCACAGGGTGAGCATGCTGTGGCTGCCGGGACCTTCGCCGCTGTGGCCGAGCAGGCGGGAATCGCCGCGGAAGGATTCGAACAGCGGGATGGTCACTCCCGGCTGGCCCTGCGCACGCCCGAAATGCTCGCGGTGCATCAGATCCACCACCGGCGGCGCCAGGAGCCGGACCCCATCGACGGGATGCCCCAACTGCGCGAGCAGGAACCGGCTCATGTCCGCTGCGGTCGTGACGATCCCGACGCTCGGCGCCCGGCCGTCGAACCCGCGCTCGGCCTCGACCAGCCGGTCGCCGTCGTGGGTGTAGGAGAGGGCGTGCTCGGGGCTCAGCGGATCCGTCGGCCGCACGGCGAACCGGGTCTCGGCCATGCCCAGGGGCGTCAGGATCTGTTCTGACACGTACTGCTCGTACGGCCGGCCGCTCACGATCTCGACGAGGTGTCCGGCGAGGTCGTAGTTGTAGTCGGCGTAGGAGTGCACCTCGCCGGGCGGGCGGACCCGTGGGGGCTGGTGCCGGGCCACGTGCTCGGCCAACGTCGGCGATCGGGGTGTGGCCGGGTCGACGAGTGGATCTTCGAACCCGCTCGTGTGCGTCAGGAGGTCCTGGAGACGAACGGGACGGCCGGGGTAGGTGTCGACGATGTCGAATGCAGTCAGGTAGGTGTTGACGTCGGCGTCGAGGGCCATTCGCCCCTGCTCCACGAGTTGCATCACGGCAGTGGCGGTGAACACCTTGGTGACGGAATTGATGTGGAAGGTGGTCCGCTCCGCCGAGACGGGACGGGCATCTCCGACGTCGGCCAGACCGTAGCCCTTCTCGAGGATGCGGCGCCCGCCCCCGACGATGCTGACCGTCGCACCCGGTATCCCGAGATCACGCAGCTGGGAATGCAACATCCCGTCGACGGTGGCCGTGAGATCCGTCGGGTCCTGCGTCGTCGTATTGACGCCCGTGCTCGCCCGCGATTGCGCGAGAGATTCGACCGGGTGCGCGACCGGGGCCAGGGCGGAGGCGAGTACGAGGAGGGTCGGTGCGATTCGACTCAGCAGGATGTGCACGTCACACCGTTCATGATCGAGACCGTAGATAAGGGCGATCACGAGCGCGATGGGGCTACCGGGACATCTGTACGGTGGCTCTCCCCCGAGCAGCCGGGGCACGTCCTCACAGATCGTCGTAGCGGACCGGGTCGATCTCGCGACATACTGTGCGCCGACACGGCGCTGACATCACATGTGCCGCAGCGGAGCCGACGTCCCGGGGGGAACGAGCAGGTTGTCCGCATCTGCGCCCGCGCCTGGCGAGCCGCTGCTCGCCGTCCGGCCCCGGCCGGCGCCGTTCTACCGCAGTCGTCGGTTCCTGTGGCGGTTCGTGCCGGTTGCGGCGCTCGCTCTCGCCGGCGTCGTCGCACTGCTGTTGTCGGGCACGGTCGCATTGCCGTTCCAGCCGATGGTCACGCTGGTGGGTGTCGGCGGCTCGAAGCTCGAGTACCTCGACGATCCTCAGGTGCGTGCCCAGCTGCTGCGTCGCCACGTCACCGTGCAGACCACGCGGCTGGGCTCCCGTGAAGCGGCGCGTGCCGACTTCGAGGGGGTCGACTTCGTCTTCCCGTCGGGTCAGCCGACGGCCGAACTCGTCCAGCAGCGCCGGCAGCAGGCGCAGGAGTACGCCTCCGCGCACCGCGTCTTCGTCAGCCCGATCGTGCTCGCGACCTACCGGGAGTACGCCGAGACACTGCGCGCGGCGGGCCTCGCGCGGCCCCAGCCCGGCCAGGATCCCGGGCGCCCCATCTACTACGACCTGTCGCTCGGTCCGTTCCTGGACCAGGGGCGGGCCGGCCGGACGTGGGACGATCTCGGCATCGGCCGGCAGGGCGTCAGCAACGGGAACACCGTGCTGGCGCAGACCTCGAACGTGTGCGCGGCCAACAGTGCGGCCACCTACCTCGGGCTGGTCGCCTTCATGACACGAGGCGGAGTGCCGGATTCGGAGGAGGACGGGGTCGAGCTGGCGAGGCAGATCCGGCCGCTGCTGCGTGAGCAGGGCCTGCCGACGCGCGCGCCGGACGTCCTGTACTTCATCCCCGAAGGGCGTGGGCTCGTCCCGGTCATCGTGATCTACGAGCACCAGTACCTCGCCTACCAGCTCGGCCGGGTCGACGCCGGTGCCGGGCTGGACGAGGACCGGGTGCTGCTCTACCCGGACGCGACGTTCCAGAACGAACCGACGCTCGTCGCGCTCACCGCGGAAGCGCAATGGCTGGGCGACTACCTGACCACGGATCCCGAGCTCCGCAGGCGGGCTCTGGAGCTCGGATATCGCGTGCTCGACCCGAGCCTCGACGACTCCAGCGCGGAGCTTCCCGGGTTCCTGGCCGAGCGGGGCGTGCCGGCGCCATCGATGTCGGACCAGTACACGCGGGCGCTGTTGCCGGACGTGCCGACGCTGGAGGCGATGATCACCGCCGTCGGCGACTGCCCCCCGATCCCCGGCTGACGCGGCCGTGTTCCCGCTGCTCGCCGTGCGACCGCTCGCCCGGCTCTGCGCCGTGCTGGCGGTGCTGGCAGCGCTGGCAGCCTGTGGCCTGACCCCGCCGGCCCCGGCCACGTTGCGGGTGCTCGCCACGCCGGAGCTGGCCGGCATCGAGCCGCTGCTCGCAGACCTGCGCGCGGACACCGGCATCGACCTGCAGCTGGACATGGGCCACGGTCTCGACGCCGTCGGCGCGCTCCGCCCCGGGGTGTACGAGCACGACGCCGCCTGGCTGTCGTCGGATCGCTACTTCCACCTCGAGCTCGCGGAGTCCGGGTACGCCGGGCCTCGGCCGCCCAGCACGTCCATCATGTTGTCGCCGGTGGCGGTGGGCATGAAGCCCGCCGTCGCCGCACGGCTGCGGACCGACGGACCGATCTCGTGGGCAGACCTCGCCGCGAGTGCCGCAGCCGGCGAGCTGCGGTTCGGGATGGCCGAGCCGCGCCGGTCCGGGAGTGGGCTCGCCGCGTTGGTCGGCGTCGCCACGGCAGCGGCAGGCAGCGGCCGCGCCCTGCAACCCGAGGACGTCACCTGCGACCGGCTCCGCGGCCTGCTCACCGGGCACGTACTGCGCGCCGACGGATCGGCCGCACTCGTCGACGGCTTCGTGGCGCGCGAGCCGGAGCTGGACGCACTGGTGGCGTCGGAGTCCACCCTGCTGTCACTCAACGCCACCGGTCGGCTGGCGGAGCCGTTGGAGATCGTCTACCCGACCGACGGGATCATCCAGTCCGACTTCCCGCTCCTCCTCCTGGACCCGGCGCACCGCGATGCCTACGACCGGGTGGTCGAGTGGCTGCTCACCGAACCCGTCCAGCGGCGGATCATGGAGCTGACCGCGCGCAGGCCGATCGACCCGGACGTCGCGCGCCTGCCGCAGCTGCCGGCGACCACCGGCAACGCGCTGTACTTCCCGGACCGGCTGGACGTGGTGGACGCACTGCTCGCCGACTACGAGGCGATGCAGACCCGGCCGCCGGGCCACACGATCTTCCTGCTCGACTTCTCCGGGTCGATGCGCGGCGACCGGATCGCTGCACTGCGCACAGCGTTCGCTGAGCTCACCGGCACGGGCGACGCGTCGTTCGTGCGGTTCTACGCGGGCGAGCGCGTCACCGTCGCCCGGTTCGGGAGCGAGGTGCTGGCAGAACGCGAGTTCGCGGCCGGCGATCCGGCCGAACTGGCCGCGCTGCGGAACTTCGTCGGTGCCGAGGAGTTCGACGAGAGCACCGCGGTCTGGAGCGCGGCCGAACACGGGTACGGCATCGCGACCAGGACGCTCGCGGCCGACCCCGCGACACCGGTGTCGATCGTCCTGATGACCGACGGCCTCAGCAACGCGGGCCTCACCGCCGACGAGCTCATCGACCGGCAGAACGCACCCGGCCGGCCGGCCGTGCCGCTGTTCACCATCCGGGTCGGCGAGGCCGACGCCGCCGAGCTGGCGAGGGTCGCGACGGCCACCGGCGGGCGGGCGGTCGACGCCGGAACCGACCTCTCCCACGCATTCGAGGAGCTCCGTGGCTGTCGCTGACCGGGCCTGGCTCGCCGTGTGGTGGCCGTGGCTGCTCGTCTGGGGTGCCACGATCGCGCTGATCGCGGCCGCGGTCGCCATCGTGCTCACCCACCGCCGGGACCACAGGTCCGGGCCCCGCCACAGCATCACCATCTACCTCGACGAGAGCTCCGTCATGGACCTCTACCGCCAGTACGGCGGCAAGTACAAGGCCGCGCTGCGCCACGAGGTGCAGGAGCGGATCAGCAGCGGTGCCGAGCTGGAGGCGTCCGCGGAGCTGGCGCCGCTGCGAGCGCGGGCCAGCCGCGGCGTGAACAGCGAGGTGTTCCGCACCTACATCGAGAAGGCGGAGCCGATCACGGTTGTCTCGATCATCGTCGACGTCCTCGAGCGGGCGGCCGACATCGTCGACGTGGACCTGACCCGGCAGGAGGTCGGGGCGAGCGACGCGCTCGACCGGGCGTTCGCAGGCCGCCCGCCCGCCGGAGGCGTCCACCTGCGCGACGTGGACGCGTTCGTGTCCGTGCTCGGTCGGTTCCGGGCAGTCCAACGGACCGAGGAGTCCACCACGTTCGAGGCCCCTTTCGGCGACCCCGCCGACCCCGCTTCGGAGGCGAAGGTACGGATCGTCTGTTCCGACGACGGCCTGCGCTCCACGGTTCTTCCAGCCGGAAGAGCGCGATGCCTCGGCCTGGCCGGTGACTGGGACGCCGCGACGCGGACGCTGACCGTGCATCCCATCGCGGTGTTCCGCTGACGGACGCGATGCCCGAAGCGGACTGCGTCGGATGCACCGGTGTCGCAACGGGTACGCCGAACCCAGGAGACCGAACCGAGGAGGACGCCGAGGTGACGGTGACCAGGGGCCAGGCCGACGACGCCACCCCGTACGCCGGTGCGGGGCGGGACGACCAGGGCCACGGGCGGCGGGAGCGGATCGTCGTCGGGGTCGACGGCACGGCCGCGGGCGTCGCGGCGCTGCGCTGGGCGGTCGAGCACGCGCGGGGGAGCGGATCGCGCGTACGTGCTGTCGCGGTCAGCGAGCCGATGCCGATGGTGGGCAGCGGAGCGGAGATCGCAGGCGGGCTGACCGCGCAGAGCATGCTCGACGACGAGGAGTTCACCGCGGCCGCTCAGGCGTGGCTCAACGAGGCGATCACAGCATTGCCGGTCGACGCGCAGCAGTCCGTGGAGCGAGAGGTCGTGCGCGGTGCGGCAGCCACCGTCCTGCTGGAGGAGGCACGCGAGGCCGATCTCCTGGTCCTGGGCAACCACGGACATGGCGCCATCACCGGTGCGCTCACCGGTTCGGTCGCGCAACGCTGCGCCCATCACGTGAAGTGCCCGCTGGTCCTGGTGCCCGCCCCGCCCGACCAGACCGGGTGACCACGCCGGTGCGCCTGGTGCACCGGCGTGTCGCTCCCGCGCGTCAGGAGGCGCCGGCGGTCTCCACGCGGTCGCGCAGCCCGCTGCCGGCACCGGTGGCCTGCGCGCAGTGCGCGCAGCAGAAGAACCGGCCACCGGCCTGCACGCCGTGCCCGATCACCCTGCATCCGCAGTGCTCGCACACCGGCGCCATCCGGTGGATGGCGCATTCGAAGCTGTCGAACACGTGCACGTTGCCCTGCGCGTGCACCTCGAAGGCCATGTCGTAGTCGTTGCCGCAGACTTCGCAGGCGGCCATGACGTGCTCCTCACCTCGATGGGGTGGACCCGGTCCTCGGTCGGTGGTGCCGGACCGGCTCGTTCACCGTGTTGCACACCCGCCGGGTACCCCGCATCCACGGTGCGCGTCACACGGTCAGCCGGACGGGCTCGTCGTCGCGCCGAGCGCGGTGAGCGACGCGGCCGGAGCGTCGCTCGCGCTCTCCCGGGAGCACCAGGCGACGGCCGGCCGGTCCAGCGCGCGCAGCGCGGCGCACATCAGCATCTCGTTCGCGGTGAGCACCGGCTTGCCCACGAGCTCCTCGAGCGAGGCGAGGACGTCGTAGGTGGGGATGTTCGTGCATCCGATGAACAGCGCTTGCGCCCCGTCCCCGCCCATCCGTGGGGTGTCCCCGCGCCCGATCTGCTCGAGCACCTCGACGCCGTCCACCCACACCGTCTGCACCCCGTGCTCGGCGAGGTAGCCGACCAGCCGCCGGTTCATCGCGCGCGGGTAGGGGGTGACGACGCCGAGCCGGGTGACGCCGAGCAGGCGCAGCCCGTCGACCAGCGCTCGGGACATGGTGCAGGCGGCCGGAGCGCCGGCGTCCCGGATCGTGCGGGACAGCACGCGGTCGCCGGCCGCGCCGTCGACGAAGCTGCCGGCGGCGCAGGCGTAGGCGACGACTGCCGGCTCGGGCGTCAGCAGGTCCTGGGTGGCCTGCCGGACCGCCGCCAGGTCGTGCAGGAGCTCGGCGACCTGGACCGTCATCCGGGAGGCGCAGGTCGGCAGCCGTGTCACGTGCAGCGCGACATCGGCCGGCACCCAACGCCAGAGCTCCCGATCGAGGGTGAAGTCGGCGGGCGCGATCACCCCGATGCCCTGTGGGGGCGCGGGCTCGGCGGGGTGCAGTGCGTCAAGGGTTGCCAAGGCCGTTCACCTGCCAGGTGCGGGGGTTCTCGAGAGGCGGTACCCGTCGGCTACCCGACGGCGCTCGGCCCATGCCCCGCGCAGGGGTCAGCCGCGCAGGGCGAGGTAGGGCGCGAGGGCCAGCAGGGTGACGACCAGAGCGTTCTTGAGACTCCGGGTCGGCAGCGCCTGAGCGATCTTCCAGCCGATGAGCACGCCGGCCAGCTCGGGGATGCCGACCAGAGCGGCGAGGGGCCAGTCGATCGCCCCGTGCGCCAGGTACCCCAGGGTGCCGACACCGGCGATGACGATCGACTGGGCCTGGGCGGCCGCCAGGGACTCCAGTACCGGGACGCCGAGGGCGACAAGGAGCGGGACCGTCAGCATCGGGCCGCCGATGCCCACGATGCCGGCGGCGACGGCGACGGCGAACCCGATCCCGGCCACGAGCGGTGCGGACGGGTGGGCTGTCGCGACGACACGGGCTCGGTGCTCGCGGTACCAGACGAGCGCGGCCACGAACGCCACGAAGCTCCCGAGCACCACACCGAAGACCCGCTCGGACACCCGGGCGTTGATCAGCACGCCGACCGGCGTGCCGAACAGGGCGGCCGCGGCGAGGAGCAACGCCGTGCGGCGGATCGCGGGGTCGCCGAGGTGGCCGGAGCGGGTGTAGGCGGCGGTGGCCAGTACACCCGTGGCGACGTGGGTGACGATCGCGGTACCGGCCACTTCGGACGGGGACGCGGCGGTCAGGGTGAAGAGGCCGATCGTGGGCAGCACGCCGCCGGGCCCCACCGCGGTGATGCCGATCCCGCCGACCAGGCCCAACACTGCCAGCAGGACCAGGACGGGGATCGTCAGCTCAGCCATCGGCACGCTCACCGCGCGCCGCCGTCAGCACGGCCGCCGCTGCACGACGTCGGCGAGAACCGTGGTCACGAGCTTGTGGACGGTTGTCGTGGTCGGCGGGCCGGGGTCGCGGTCCGCGAACAGGAGGTGCGCGCCACCGACCAGGGAGAGGGTGAGGGACTCGATGTCGGCGTCGGCGGCGATGCGGCCCCGCCCACGCTCGTCGGCCAGGTAGGCGGAGATCGCCGTGGTGGCCTGCGCGAGGATCGTGATGCCGCCCCCCGGCGCCGCTCGTCGCAGCCGCGCGCGCAGCTCGTCCCGGAAGGTGATGAGCGGGATGATCGCCACGGGAACCGGCCCGAACAGCGTCACCAGCGCGCTGGTGAGGTTGTCGGCCACCGTGGCGGTGCCCGCGGACTCGCGCAGCGCGCTCGCCCGCGTCTCGAGCTGCGCGGCACGATCGAGCACCAGTTCGGCGAGGAAGGCGTCGAAGTCGCTGAAGTGCCGGTGCAGCACGCCTTTGGCGCAGCCCGCCTCGTCGGTGACGGCCCGGCTGGTCAGCGCGTGCGCCCCGTCGCGCAGCAGCACGCGTTCGGCGGCGTCGAACAGCTGCTGCCGCGCGTCGCGAAGGTGCACCCCGGTCGGCATCCGCAGATCCTCTCGCACGTCCGGCAGGCGACGTCCGTTGCCGAGTGGGCAGGCGCCCACTAAGGTGGGCACATGCCCACCTTACCCCAGGAGCCAGCCCCACCGGGGCTGCACGAGGCCCGGCGGACGGCCGAGTCGTTCGGTACCGACGCGCACCGCTACGACCGGGCGCGGCCCGACTACCCCGAAGGGCTGGTGGCCCGGATCCGCGACGGGAGCCCAGGTTCCGAGGTGCTGGACGTGGGTTGTGGCACCGGAATCGCCGCCCGCCAGTTCCAGGCCGCCGGCTGTGCCGTGCTCGGTGTCGAGCCCGATGCGCGGATGGCGGAGTTCGCACGACGCCGCGGCCTGCGGGTCGAGGTGGCCACGTTCGAGGAGTGGCAGCCGGCCGGCCGGACGTTCGACGCGGTGATCGCGGGCCAGTCCTGGCACTGGGTGGATCCGGCCATCGGCGCGGTCAAGGCGGCCGCGGTGCTGCGTCCGGACGGACGCCTGGCGATCTTCGGGCACGTGTACGAGCCACCCGCCGAGGTGGCCGAGCCGTTCGCCCACGCCTACCGCCGGGTGGCACCGGAGTCGCCGTTCAGCGCGCAGCCGGCGCGACGCCCGCTGGACGTGTACCGCGCGGGGTACGCGAAGGTCGCCGACGCGATCCGTCGGAGCGGGTGCTTCCACGAGCCCGAGCAGTGGCGGTTCGACTGGGAACGGACCTACACCCGCGACCAGTGGCTGGACCTGCTCCCGACGACCGGCGGCCTCGGCCCGCTACCCGCCGACAAGACGGCCGTCGTCCTCGACGCGGTCGGCACCGCCATCGACTCGATGGGCGGCCGCTTCACGAT
Source organism: Pseudonocardia sp. MH-G8 (assembly GCF_002262885.1). Classification (GTDB taxonomy): domain Bacteria; phylum Actinomycetota; class Actinomycetes; order Mycobacteriales; family Pseudonocardiaceae; genus Pseudonocardia. The sequence goes on from NZ_NKYF01000036.1 coordinate 63,398, forward strand.
GCGCTACACCACCCTGGCGACGTCCGCGGTGATGGATGTCGAGAAGGCCGGATCGGCTCCGACTGCTGTCTGACGGCGCCTGACGACGGGGCCGTGCCATCGTGGGAGATGCAGGAGGAATCGCGTGGACCAGCTGCTGAGGGTGCAGAACTTCACCGTCTCGCGGGACGGCTTCGGTGCCGGCGAGCACCAGAGCCTCGAGAGACCGTTCGGACACGCCGACCCCGGCGACATGTTCGCCTGGGCCGGCGCCACGGCGAGCTGGCCCAACCGCACGGATCCCGGCGGGAGCCGCGGCCTCGACGACCACTTCACGCGGGACTTCGCCCGCAACATCGGCGCCGAGATCATGGGCCGCAACAAGTTCGGCCCGCAGCGAGGCCCGTGGCGCGACCACGACTGGCGCGGCTGGTGGGGCGACGAGCCCCCGTTCCACACCCCGGTGTTCGTGCTGACCCACCACGAGCGCCCGTCGTTCAGCCTCTCCGACACCACGTTCCACTTCGTCGACGCCGAGCCCGCGGTGGTCCTGGACCGGGCGCGGGACGCTGCGCAGGGCAAGGACGTCCGGCTCGGCGGTGGGGCCACCACCATCCGCCAGTTCCTCGACGCCGGCCTCGTCGACACCATGCACGTGGCGGTCTCGCAGGTGGAGCTCGGATCCGGGGTGCGCCTCTGGGAGTCGCCCGACGAGCTGCGTGACCGGTTCCACCTCGACGTCGTGCCCAGCCCGAGCGGTGTCACCCACCACCTGTTCTGGCGACGGTGAGCCTGCTCGCGTTCGTGATCAGCAGAGTGCGGTGTTCGGTGTGCAGGGCGTTCCCGAGGGGGAGCTGAGCTGGATGAACTCGGACGCGCCGGTCGGCGCCACGCCGATGATCGCCACCGCCTTGTTGATCGGGTAGCCGGAGGGGTCGAGCGAGATCCAACCGCTCGCACCCGCCCGAGAGTCGGGCCCGTGGATCCGCTTGAACTCCTGGATCACCGCTCCCGGTGAGCTGACCGGACTGCCGGTGACGGTGGGGGAGCGGATGGCGGTGATGGCCGTCATCATCGCGTCGTAGGCCATGATCGCGTAGCTGTCGTCGAGGCTCTGGCCGGGGAACAGGGTCGGGAAGCACTCCGGGCAGCTGCCGGTCAGGTACGCCGCCGACGCGGGGGCGAACGCGTCGGGCGACTGCCGCCACGCCTGGGGGTGCGCGAGCGCGGTGTAGGCGACCGACGCGTTCGCCTCCAGGCCCCTGCTCAGCTCCGGGGAGCCGCCCGCCACGGCCGCCGCGAAGCTGGCACCGTCGTCGCCGGTCACCAGCCGGATCGGGTGGTCGAGACACGGGCGTGCCGGCAGTGCGGAGACCAGCGCGGCGAGCTCGGGCGATCGACCCGCGAAGAACACCACGTCGGGGCGTTGATGGCAGATGTTTCGCAGGATGCTGGGCATGACGTTCGCCGCGCCGGCCACCGAGCCGATGAAGGTCTCGACGGGTTCCAGCACGACGTGACCGGCGTCGGGGTAGTGCTCCCGGAACGCGACGCCGAGGCTCTGCGCGTAGCGGTCCTCCTGATCGCTGTTCTGCACGATCAGCGCTCGGCCGGTGGTCGGGCGGAGGTAGGCCGCCAGCGCGGCGGCCTCGTCCGCGGTGGTGGGGGCGACCCTGGCGAGCGAGGTGTCCGGCGGTGCGGGCGCGGAGGTGATCTGCTCGGCGGTCAGGTGGGAGACGACCACCGGCACCTCGGCCGCGACCATCGCATCGATCAGCTCGGTGAGCGGGTCGAGGGACTTGCCGCTCACCACCACGGTCATCAGCTTGTGCTCGGCGAAGCCCGCCCCCGCCATCTCGATCAGCTCGTCGATCGGTTCCCGCGCAGGGGCGGCGGAGTCACCCACGTTCACCACCAGCAGTCGGATCAGGGGCCGGTCGCCGAGGGTGGTGGTGCGGTTGGCCTGGCGCTGGGCGACGGCCGCCCCCATGACGTCGCCGGCCAGCCGGGTGGCGTAGGCGTCCTCGACGCCGGGCGGCGGGATGGGCACGACGTAGGCGATGCTGACGATCTCCTTGTCCCCGGGGTCGGCGGCGATCCGGGCGTTCTCCTCGCCGATGAGCCGGAGCACGTCCGCCGTGCCGTCGCCGAACACGGCTCCGTGCGATCCGTCGGTGATGCCGACGCAGCTGCCGTCGGCCTTCGTGATGCCCTGGGCGCAGTAGGTGATCCCCCACCAGACGCGGACGCCTACCGCGACCAGCCCGGCGACCAGCAGCACCACCAGCAGCGTGCGCCACCGTGGGTGGATGTCGGCCCACAACCCCATCAGGATTCCCCCCAACGCGAGTGCCAGCGGTTCCAGCACCTCTCGAACTCGCTGCTCCTGGCGAGCAGGAACGCCGTTCCGGCATCCGCGTGCCCGGCGAGCTCGCCCAGCTCGCGGGCGACGATCGCGCACATCTCGTGGGACGGGTCGCCGAGCGGGTCGGTGTGCAACTGCAGCGCCGCGACCAACCGTCGGGTCACGACGGTCTCCGGCGCCGGGTCCGCGGCGAGCTCGGCCCAGTGGGCGTTCGCACCGTCGGCGCGATCGGGACGGGCCAGCGGCGCCACCGCGACCTGGAGGAGCAGCTCGTACCAGTACCTCGGGTCCACCGGATCGAACATCTCGGTGAGCCGGGTCGCCACCGCTGCGAGGCGGCCCAGCGCCAGCTCGTGGTAGAGCACCGCTCGCTGGTCGTCGCGCGCGGCGGCCGGGATCCGCAGGAGCTCGTGCGCCTGGTCCCAGCGCAGGTCGAGCTCGGCGATACCGCCCTCGCGCCCCAGCCGGTGGGCGATCGCCCGCAGCGCGAACGGGTGCATCCGCGGGGGTTGCGCCACACCGTCCGCCACGGTGCGCGCGACCCAGAGGTCGTTCGCCCGGAACTCGGTGATCAGCTTCGCGACCAGCTGGTTCTCCGTGTTGAGGATCGGAGCGATGGCGGCGTCGGACAGGTCGACGGTCATCGCCATCAGGACGAGCCCGCGGCGGATCTCGTTGGCCCACGGGCCGAGCACCAGGTCGAACACCGCGTCATCCAGCGATCTCCCGGTGCTGTGCTCCATGCCGAGCACGCCCCGCAGGTCGTACCGCGCCGCACCGTCTCCGTGATCGGGCACTCCGCCGTTGCGCCGGAACGTCTCGAACACCATGTTCAGGCCGGCCGGGTGCGCCGCGGTCAACCGGTGGGCGAAGGCGACGGCGGGGAACTGGGCCGCCCGCAGGTCCCGCCGCTTCGTTTCCGCCCGCACCTCCGGTCTGGTCGGCCCGGCGGTGGGGGGCACGTCGTCGATGGGATCGACCCACACCGGGTAGAAGCGGCTCCCGGCGCGCGCGGCCCGGCGCGCCGACCAGCGGTCGGTCGAGGCCTCGGCGAGCGGATCCGGCTGCCAGTCGGCCGGCCGCTCCGCCGCATCCGGGGGGAAGCGCTGGTGGGAGGCGGCGACGACGAGCAGCGGCCCGGAGCCGTCCGGCTGTTCGGACAGCATCGTGAGGAAACGCCGGGCGGCCGGCGTGCCGACGTTGTCGAGCAGCACGAGCGCGTCGGTCCGGCGCCCGTACAGGGTGACGCCGCCGTCGAACTCGCCCCGCAGGTCGGCGACGAAGGCACGGCAGAGCACGTCGTCGACCCACTCGTGGTTGCCGAGGAACTCCTGCACGGACAGCTCCACCAGGGCATCGGCGGGGTCGGGGGTGCGGAACCCGAGTCCGTCCTGGTACCACCGCATGCCGGCGCTCCGCAGCAGCGAGATCGTGCGGACGACCTCGACCACGCCGTCCACCGCCAGGCCCACCACGTTGGTCACCGGGCCGTCCAGACCGGCGACGCCGGCGAGCGCCTCTGCCGATTCCCGCACCCAGTTCCGGCCGTCGGGCCGGTTCCGCAGCCTGCTCGTGATCAAGGCGCGGCGGGCGTCCCGGACGCCGGGCCCGCTGTCGGGATCGAGGGGCTCGCGCACCGCCCCCATCCCCAGGAAGAAGCGGGGGAAGCGGGCGCGTCCGAACCGGGGGACCCGCCGCCCCAGCTGGAATGCCAGCTGGTTCGCCACCCGGTGGGGCCGCAGGTCCGTCGGCAGCCGCTCCCCGTCGAGGTGTGCGCGCGGCGCGGGCCAGTGCTCCACCGACTGCAGGTGCCTCAGCAGGTCGGAGCCCTCCGAGCCCCGCGATCCCCAGAGCACGACGATCGGCAGGTCGTCGCCGTCCCCGTTGCCGTCACGGGCCGCGCAACCGCGAACGAACCGGTGAAGATCCTCTTCCCGATCGTCCGACACCGCCACCCCCACAGTCGCGGCAACCCGGGTGACCGGGACCACCTGATCAACGAAGTGGGCACAGGATACGCACGGTGAGTGATCGTGTCCCCCCTGTCGAGGGCGCGCGACGCCCGTACGGGCGCCGGCGCCGGGTGCGGATCGTGGTCACCCTGCGCGGTCACCCCGCGCGCGGCCGCGATGCGCCATCCTCGAGCGCGTGCCCGAGGAGACCGAGCTGATCGGCGGACCGGAGAAGCGCGAGATCGTCATCGTCGAGTACGACCCGACCTGGCCGGACAGGTTCGCCGCCGAGCGCGCGCGGATCGTGGGGGCGTTGGGTTCCTCCGCTCGCCGGGTGGACCACATCGGTTCGACCGCCGTGCCCGGCCTCGCCGCCAAGCCGATCATCGACATCGACCTCAGCGTCCGGGACCCGGACGACGAGCCGTCGTACCTGCCGGCCCTGGAGCGAGCGGGCTACCGGCTGCGGGTCCGCCAGCCGGGCCACCGGATGGTCCGCACCGCCGCCCTCGACGTGCACGTCCACATCTGCGGGGAGGGGAGTGAGTGGGAGCGCAGGCACCTGCTCTTCCGGGACCGGCTCCGCCTCGATCCCGCCGACCGCGAGGCATACGCCGCTCTCAAGCGCGCGCTCGCCGAGCGCGAGTGGGCGGACATGAACGCCTACGCCGAGGCGAAGGGCGCGCTCATCGCCGAGATCACCGCCCGCGCGCAGGTATGGGCACGGGCGGTCGGCCGGCAACCGGCGAGCCGGCGGTCTCCCTGATCGGGTGCCTACATCCCCGAGCGCAGGGCGGCGTCGGCGCGTACCACCGGCGCGGTAGCAGGGGTCGCGCCGTGAGCAGGACGTGTCCATGCGTCCGGTGCCGGATCGTGAGCATCCGATCCGAACAAGGAGAAACCCATGGACGCTCCCGGCTACGCCCGCAACCGGACCGTTTCGACCGTCGGCCCCGGCCTGTTCGCCCCCGTCGGATTCCTCGGCGCGTACCTGGCGGTCGGCCCGGTGTCCGGGGCTTCCGCCGACCGGCCGCTGCCGCTGCCCGGCTCGCCCGCCTCGGACGTGGCCGCCTACTACGCGGCCAACCCGACCGCCGTCGGAACCACCGCCGGTCTGCAGATCCTCTCGGTGGCCTGCTTCGCGGTGTTCGTCGCCGCCCTCGCGCCGGCCCTGCGCGCCGCCGGCGGCGCCTGGCTGCCGCGGGTCGGCTACCTGTCGGTGGCCGCGATGGTGGTCTCGTCCGCGCTCTCGGTGACGCTGGCGATGATCGCGAGCTCTGCGAGCGACGCGACCGTCCAGATCCTGCGCCAGTCGAACTTCTACGCGGGCGGTGTGGTCAACGTCGTGACGCTCGGCGTGTTCGTCGTCGGCTCGGCCCTGGTGCTCGGCCGTGAGCTGCTGTTCGGGAAGCCGACGCGGTGGTTCGGGTTCGTCTCCGGTGGGATCGCGATGATGGGCCTGCTGTCGTTGGCGTTCTACTACGCCAACGTCGCCCTTCCGGTCGGGCGCGTGCTCTCGATGGTCTGGACGATCGTCGCCGGCATCGTCGTCTACCGACGGGTGAAGGCGGAGAACCGGATCATCGACGCAGCACCTGCCCGAAGCACCGAGCGATGAGCCGGTGACGGCTCGGCAGGTAGGGGCGCGTCCCTGCTCACCGCTCGGATGCGCCCCTGCCCGTGCGCGATCGTGTCCGCCCGCTGCCTTCCCGGTCTCATCCTGTCGCGGCTCGGACCGCGGGTACGATTTCGTGGAGCCACTGGGAACGCATCTTCTGCTGCTCATCGATGCCATCGGCAACAGGGAAGAACACGAAGCCGCCCGCTCGGTGCTCCTCGACCGCGCCGGTCAGCTCCTCGACCCACTGGTCCACGGTTCCGCGCAGCCAGCCGATCCCGTGGCTGTCGACGCCACGGACGACGTCGACCGCGGTGTCGGTGATCGTGCCGAAGAGGTTGTAGACCGTTGCGATGGCGGCCGGATCCCTGCCCGCCTCGATCGCGGCCGAGTCGATCGTGCTCCGTGCCGCGGCGACGTAGTCGCTCCGCCAGTCCTGAGCAGCAGCGGGGAGCCATCCGTCGGCCATCCGCCCGGTGAGTGCCAGTGACGCCGGCCCCATGGAGCCGGTCCAGATGGGTGGTGTCGGAGTTGCTGTGGGAACCAGGCCGTCGACGCGGAAGAACTCGCCCTCGAACGTCACCGGGGCACCGCCGCCGGTGAGCGCTCGGACGAGGGTGATGCCCTCCTCGAGCATGCGGACGCGAGCGCCCGGCGTGCGCGGCTCGACCCCGAACTTCACGATCTCGTCCCAGAGAACTCCGGCACCGATTCCCAGCACGAGGCGTCCCCCCGACAGCTGGGACATGGTGCTCACCGTGCGAGCGAGCAGCGGCGCCGGGCGGCACGCCAGGTTGGTCACCGACACGAGCCCGCTCACCCGGCTCGTAGATCCGAGGACGTAGCCGATCGTGGCGTACGCCTCCAAGTGCTCGTGGTGGTAGGGGTGGTCGGTCACCGACACCACGTCGAGCCCGGCACGGTCGGCTTCCCGAGCGTCGGCGATCAACCTCGCGGGGTCGAAGGGGACGACACCCAGACCGTTGAAGCCGGAGTCGAGCCCCATACCGAACACCGTCATGTTCACTCCATCAGTAGCGCACACCGCCCAGGGGAGGCGCTGGTGCAGCCCGTCGAGGTCTCCCGGTCGTCGGACGCGAGAGTAGGCGTGGCCCAGCATCGACGGCTCAGCCTCGGATGCCGACCGGTAGCGGCTGAGCGTGAGGGGTCGGCGTGATCACACGTCCCTGCCGTGGCGGCCACTGGGTGGACAGGTGCTGGCAGGTTCGCCGCGCCTGGACCCACCATGCTGTGGTGAACGACGTGAAGATTGCTCTGATCACCGGAGCGAGTCGGGGTTTCGGCCGCAGTATGGCGGCTCATCTGATCGATGCCGGCGTCTCTGTCATCGGCACGTACAACCGCAGCGCGGTCGAGGCGAAGGAGTTTGCGGAGCAGGTCACGCAGAAGGGGGGAAAGCTGCATTTCCTGCAGCTGGACGTGGCCCGCGTGGACGTGTTCCCGGCCTTCACCGACAGCGTTTCGGAGGTCTTGCACGGCTGGAGGGCGCAACAGTTCGACTACCTGGTCAACAACGCGGGGATCGGCTACTTCACGCCGTATGCCGAGACCACCGAGGAGCAGTTCGACGATCTGGTCTCGGTGAACCTGAAGGCGCCGTACTTCCTGACCCAGCGGTTGCTTCCCCTCCTGGCCGACGAGGGGCGGATTCTGAATCTGTCCACCGCGCTGACCCGCGCGGTCGTGCCCGGCGGCTCCGCTTATGCCGCGGTCAAGGGGGCGTTGGAGGTGCTGACCCGCTACCAGGCCGTCGAGCTCGCCGGTCGCGGGATTCGCGTGAACACCCTCCGAGGCGGCGCGACCGAGAGCGATTTCGGTGGCGGCATCATGCACAGCGACGAGGTGAAGGAACTCTCGGCCGCGGTCATCGCACTGGGCCGGATCGGCCTTCCGGACGATCTCGGCGCGGCTGTGCCCGCAGTGCTGTCCGCTGCGTTCGGCTGGGCGAACGGGAGCTGCATCGAACTCAGCGGCGGCCAGAGCCTCTGAGGCCGAGTGGTTGCGGAGGGGTTCCTCCGTGGTTCCCGATCTTGGGCGGCGTACGCTGGGCGAGGTCGGGAGGGTTCTCCGCCGGGCCGAACGGAGCGCATGGACGGTGCCTGAGCGGGAGCGCGGGCGAGGGGTCCTGGAAAGTGGATTTCGAGTGCTGCGGGCCCTGCCGGACGCGGACGAGCATCGTCAGATGTCCAGTTTGGCCGAGCTGACCTCCATTCCCAGGTCCACGGTCCACCGGCTGTTGCGTCAACTGCGCCGGAGCAAGGCGGTCGAGCTGCGTGCCGACGGCCGGTGGACGGTGTCGCCGCAGCTGGTCGAGACCGTGGTGCGGGCGCAACCGTTCGGTGGGGTTCGCACCGGCGTCAACCGGGTCATCCAAGGGCTGCGGGATCAGACCGGTGCCACGGTGTCGCTCGTCGTGCCGACCGAGACCTCCTTGGTGGCGATGGAGATGATCCCCGGCCGGGAGGCACTGCCCATCGACGCCTACGCCGGTGTGGAGATGCCCGACGCGACAGCCGCGGGCCTGGTCCTCGATCCGGGAACCCCGCAGTCGGTCCGCAGGCGACCGTTCGCCGCCGCCGTCGACGATCAGGACCTGCTGGATGGCCTGACGTGCTACGCGAGGTTGCTGATCCTGCCCGACGGCCGGCGCGCGTCGCTGCAGATCGCCACCTCGTCCCGGCTACGAGCGGAGAGCTTCGCTCCGCACGTCCAGCGGGCGGCCCTGACGATCGAGGCGCTCACAGCACGTAACGGCCACTGAGTGCCTCAGGAGCGGAGGACGGCGTCGAGCGGGATGCGGGCGGGCCGGGGAAGCGGACGGGTCGAGTCGGCCCGGAATGCCTGTAGCAGGTAGGCGACGAGCCGGCGGGAGGCGTCGGGAGCGACCTCGGGCGCCGCGGCGCGCAGCCCGCTGTTGGCCACGAAGACCAGGGGCAGGTCGGCCGGGTCGAAGTCGTGGCGCAGGGCTCCGGCCGCCTGCGCGCGGCGGACCAGTTCCGCCAAGTCGCGGTCGGTCCGCTCCCGCAACGCGGTGAAATCGGTGCTCTGCGGGAACGCGGTGAGGAGCGCCATCGAGAACCCGTGGTTGCCGGCCTGCATGGCGCACACCTGCTCGATCACCCGGCAGAACGCACGCCACGGATCGGGGTCGGAGAGCGCGGCGTCGAGCAGGTCGGCGCACTCTCCCATCTCCCCGGCGAACGCCTCGGCGACCAGCTCCTCCTTGGTGGGGAACCGGCGGTAGAGGGTCGCGACCCCGAGGCCCGCGCGGCGGGCGATCTCGGTCATCGAGACGCCCAGCCCCTCGGCTGCGAGCGCTTCCCGTGCGACCTCGAGGATCCGGGCCCGGTTGGCGGCCGCATCGGTGCGCAACCGAGGCGATGTCGTCGTCACCCTTCTCGCTTTAGACGAAGTGGAAGCCCCAATCCGGATCCGGTGATAGATGTGGAGCATGTCCTCCACTTCGATGCGGTCGGTGACCTACGACCGTTACGGCCCGCCCGATGTCCTGTCCGTGACCACGGGGCCCGTCCCACGTCCGCGCCCGGGTGAGGTGCTGGTCCGGGTGCGGGCGTTGTCGGTGAACGGTGGCGAGACCGCGATGCGGGCAGGGCGGCTCCGACCGTTCAGCGGCAACCGGTTCCCCAAGCGGGTGGGGGTCGACCTGGTCGGCGAGGTCACGCACGCGGCGGGCGGGAGGTTCGCGGAGGGAGACCTGGTCTGGGGAGTGCTGGGGCGGCGCATGGGGACGGCCGCGGAGTTCGTCGCGGTGCCGGTCGACCGGCTCGACCACGTTCCTGCCGGGCTCGACCCGGTGCAGGCGGCCGCGTTGCCGGTCGGGACCACGGCGATCACCGCGTTGCGCGACGTCGCCGCGCTCGCGCCCGGTGAGCGACTGCTGGTCCGCGGCGCGACCGGCGGGGTCGGGTACATCGCCGTGCAGCTCGGGAAGGCCATGGGCGCGCACGTGACCGGGCTGGCGAGCGCGGTGAACCTCGACCTGGTCGCCGAGCTCGGCGCCGACGAGGCGATCGACTACCGCGCGCCCGGTGACCCGGGCCGGTTCGACGTCGTCCTCGACACCGTCGGCACCGACCTGGCGGCCACCCGGCGCCTGCTCACCCCGCACGGGCGGGTGGTCGCGATCGCGTTCGACCTCGACCGGCCCGTCCGCTCGCTGGGCACGATCGCCGTGCACGCGGCGCGCCCGCAGCGCTGGATCCGCGGCTTCAGCGGCAACCCGCGTGCCCCGCTGATGGCCGAGCTCGGCCGCTGGGTGGCGGCCGGGGCGATCCGTCCGCAGGTGGATCGCGTGTTCCCGCTGGCCGAGATCGCCGCTGCCCACCGTGCCCTGGAACAGGGCGGTGTCCGCGGCAAGATCGTCGTTCAGGTCGACTGACCGCCGGGCGGGTGCAGCGCGGCCCTCGCTGCCGTGACCACGGCGTCGGTGACGCGGTCGAGGGCGGTCGAGGACAGTCGCCATTGCTGCCAGTGGAGTGCCACATCGACGACGCTGCGCGGGTCGAGCTCCACGAGCCGGCCGGCACTGCGGTGCTCCGCGCCCTGTTGATCGGGGACCATCCCCCAGCCGAGGCCGAGCCGCACGGCGGTGAGGAACTCCGCGGAGGACGGCACCTGTTGCACGGGCGGCGCGAGGGGTGAACGGGAGCGGCGACGCAGGTAGCGGTGCTGCAGATCGTCCTTGCGATCGAACACGACGACGGGCGCCGCGGCCAGGGCCGACGTGGTCGGGCCGTCGGGGAACCAGCGTTGCGCGAAGGCGGGTTCGGCCAGCGGCCGGTAGCGCATGCGGCCCAGAGGCGTCGAGCGACATCCGGGCACCGGTTCGGCGTCGGCGGTGACCGCGGCCATGACGGTGCCGTCGCGCAGCAGGGCGCTCGTGTGCTCCTGGTCCTCCCGGTGGATCTCGAAGCACAGGGTGTCGGCCAACGGGGCGAGCGCGGGCAGCGCCCACGTCGCGAGGGAGTCGGCGTTCACGGCGATGGGCACGGTCAGCGGCCCGGAGGAGTCGTCGAGGCCGAGCTCGCGGCCGGTGTCGGTGGCGAGGGCCTCGATCTGACGGGCGAGCCGCAGCACCGCGTGGCCGGGCGGCGTGACCACCACGGGTTTGCTCCGGACCAGCAGGACCCGCCCCGTCGCGATCTCGAGCGCCCTGATCCGTTGGCTGATCGCCGACGGTGTGACGTGCAGTCGGCGCGCCGCCGCGTCGAACGTGCCCTCCGCCGCCACCGCGCTCAGGGCGCGCAGCTGTCCGAGGTCCAGATCCATGAACAGAGATGCTAATGGTGCTGCAGAATCATGAACTGGATTACGGGACCCGGGGTGCCTAGCGTCGGGTTGTGCCCTTTCCGTCCGCGCTGATCACCGCCGCCGCCGGGCTGGCACTGGGTCTGTCGCTCATCGTCGCCATCGGCGCCCAGAACGCCTTCGTCCTGCGGCAGGGGCTGCGCCGTGAGCACGTCGCCGTGGTGGCGACGGTCTGCGCGGTCTCTGACGCGGTCCTCGTGGCCGTGGGGGTGATGGGCGCCGGGGCCGCTCTGGACGCCGTGCCGTGGCTGGTGGCCGCCATCCGGATCGCCGGCGCGGTGTTCCTGCTCGGGTACGGGCTCCTCGCGGCGCGCCGGGCCCTGCAGTCCCGCGGCGTGCTCGACGCGGGGGGCGGGGAGATCGCGAACGGGCTCGCCGCCACCGTGGGCGTCTGCCTGGCGCTGACCTGGCTCAACCCGCACGTCTACCTGGACACGGTGGTGCTGCTCGGCGGGATCGCCAACACCCACGGGGACCACCGCTGGTGGTTCGCGGCCGGTGCCGTCGCCGGGAGCGCCTTGTGGTTCGCCGGCCTCGCCTACGGCGCCCGGTACCTCCAGCCCCTGTTCGCCCGACGCGTCGCGTGGCGCGTGCTCGACGCGGTGATCGCCGCCGTGATGGTGTCGCTGGCCGCGGGCCTCGCGAGCGGCGCGATCTGAGCGCCGGACCGGATTCTTCACCGAGCCCGAGCAGTGGAGTTTTCGGCTGGGAACGGACCTACACGCGCGACCGCTGGTTGGAGCTGCCCGCCACCACCGGCGGCCTCACCCCGCTACCTCGCGACGACGGCGGCCCGACCGCCGCCACCCGTGAGGCCCAGCAGGGCTGGTTGCCGTGACTGCCAGGACCCAGTGGGCGCCCTGGGCGTGCAGGTCCCCGGCGTGCTCGCGTTGGGTGTGCAACGCGTCCGCGGTGATCACCACGCCCGTGAGGTCGACGCCGACGAGCGTGTCGAGCAGTGGGGTGAATCGATTGATCTCGCTGGTCTTGCCGGCGGTCTCGGTCGCCACCGCTACCTGCCCGAGCACGACCCGGGGGTGCTGATCGATCACCGCGAGCAGGTGCCGACCCGCCACCTCGGTCCCCTCGTCGGCCACGTGCGTCCTCGCGCGATGTGGTGGTCGGTGCGCTGGTCGGGCCTGTGGAGGTGACCCGGCACATAACGAGTGAGCGCTCGCTCTAATATTGCCGTGTGTCGATCCCCCGACGAGTGGACCGCCGTACGGCGCTGAGTACCACCGCGGTCGCGGTCCTCTCCGGCGTTCTCGCGTCCTGCGGGACCGGCCCGGTTTCCCCCACGAACAGAGACGAGGAAGCATCTCCAATGACCTCCGACGATCCGGTCGAGCGCCTTCGTGAGGCCATCAACTCGCACGATCCGCAGCGCATCGCGGACTGCTTCACCCCGGACTATCGCGCTGAGGTCCCGCACCGGCCTTCGGAGAGCTTCGTCGGCTCGGAGCATGTCGCCATCAACTGGGAAGCCATCCTGTCCCGTCTTCCGGACATCCAGGCCCGCGTGCTGCGCCGGGCCGAGGCCGGAGGCGAGCTGTGGTCGGAGTGGGAGATGACCGGTACGGGTCCCGGTGGCGTCCCGACCGTCCTGTGCGGGCCCGCCATCATGACCGTCGTCCGAGAAGGGCGGATCGCGGCGACGCGCTTTTACCTCAGCCCCGTCGCCGCTCCCTAGCGCGCGGCCGCCGGGTAGCTCCCGGGGGAGGGTCGACGAGGCCGGTCAACGCATCGACGAACCGGCGCTCGTCGACCGGCACCCCCGCGGCCACCAGCGCGGCCATCCCGAGTACGGCGGAGAGCGCGACCTGCGCGACGGCGTCCCGGTCGTCATGCGGGATGCGGTCCACACCGAACAGGTGTGTCAGCTGCTCCTCGAGGCGGAGGTGGACCGGGACGACCTTCGCGGCGAGATCGGACTCGACGGCGGCCTCGCCCCAGACCTGCACCGACAGGCGGGCGTGGTCACCGCCGGGCCTGACCTGGGCGATGAGCCGGGTGAGCAGGTCGCGGGGGTGCTCGACGGGGAACTCGCCGTCGATGTCGCCACCGCGACCCTCACAGACCGCGATGATGAGATCCGCCTTGCTCGGGAAGTACCGGTACACGCCGCCCATCGACAGCCCGGATTCGCGGACGACGTCGTTCATGCTGGTACGGGCGAAACCGCGTTCGGCAAACAGTCGAGAGGCAGCCTCCACGATCTGCCGGCGTCGCGCCGCCAGGTGTTCCTCGCTGACCCGTGGCACCCGTCCCCTTCGCTCGAACCCGGTGCCCGACGGTAGCCGGGTGATGCGTATCGCAGCGACTGACCCTCGGGAACGCACTGATCACAACCGCCGTCGCGCTGCTCACAGCGGCATCGACCCCGCTAACGCGGTGGACCCGTTCCGCCCGGCCGGCAGGGTCGCCGTCAACCCCGACCGACCAGAACCCAGTTCTGCGGCACCTACGACCGCGGCCACGGCAGCCGCGTGTCGGGGTGGCCGGTGGTCCGACCACCGTCCGGTGATCAACGGGGTGTTGTGGCGGCCCCGGACAGGTAGTCCGTGGCGGGACCTGCCTACCTCCTACGGCACCTGGAAGACCGTCTACTCGCGGATCGGGCTCCGCGCCGGATGCGCACGGTGGCCCTACCCCCGCCGCCGGACGCGTCAAGATCTGCAGTATCGGTTGCTCATTGCTGTGATCACGACCATGGACAACCGATACTTCGGATCATGGCAGGGGAGCCGTCGCGAGCTCGTCGGCCGTCAGTGCCGCTCCCCACGCGCCGGCCCAGGGGCCGAGCGTCGCCGGGACGATCGGGGGGATCTGGTGGAACGTCGCGCGCGCCCGCAGCTGCGCGACCGTGGGCTCCAGGATGACGTCGGGCGCCTGCCCCAGCCCGCCCCCGACGACCACGCGCCCGGGGTCGACGGTGGCGAGCATCCCGAGCAGGCCGCGGGCCAGCGCCGCCGTCGCCTCGTCGACGATCGCCGCGGCGCCCGGGTGCCCCGCTCGGGCGGCGGCCACGAGGTCCTGGGCGGTGAGCGCTGCCAGCTCGTCGGGGGAGGCGCAGCCCTCGGCCGTGACGACCTCGCGCCACCGCCGGGCCAGGTGCGCCCCACCGATGAACGTCTCCAGGCAGCCGCGCTGCCGGCACGAGCACAGCCGGCCGTGCTCGTCCTGGCTGATGTGCCCGATCTCGCCGGCCGCGTTGTGCGCCCCGGGCTCCACCACGCCGCGTACGACGTGCGCGCTGCCCACTCCGGTGCCCAGCGCCACGACGTAGGTGTCCTCGTGCCCGCGCCCGGCCCCGAGCACGGCCTCGGCCCGCGCGGCGGCGCGGCCGTCGTGCACGGGCACGACGGGGAAGCCGAGCCGCGCGCGCAGCACGTCGCCGATCGCGAGGCCCGCCAGCCAGGGCAGATTGCTCGAGGTCACGACGACGCCGCGGTCGTCCACGATGCCGGCGACGGTGACGGCCGCGCCGCGCACGCTCCGGCCGGCGACGAACGTCTCGACGTGCGCGGCGAGCTCCTCCAGGGCGCCCGCGCCGCGCGGCGTGGGGACCCGGGTCTGCGCCACGGGCGCGGCCTCCCGGACGCCGGCCGCCGCGAGCAGCAGCTTGGTCGAGCTGCCGCCGTAGTCGATCCCCAGCACGTGGTCGGTCACGCCGCAACTCCGTGAACGGCGGCCAGCAGCCGGCAGGCCAGCTCGGGGTCGGTGCTCGAGAACCGTCCGGCCTCGGGGGAGGACCCGAGGCTCACGCCCGCCTGGTCGCCGTGCACGCGGCTCGCGGAGGCGTGCACGGCATCGACCCCGGTGGCCGCGAGCGCCGCGACCGACTCCGGCGTCACACCGCTGCCGGCCATCACCTCCACCCGGCCTGCGGCGGCCGCGACCATCGCCCGCAGGACGGGCAGGCCGTCGAGCACGGCGGCCGCGCCACCGGAAGTGAGGACGCGGCGCACGCCGGTGCCCACGAGGGCGGCGACGGCGGCGGCCGGATCGGGCAGGGTGTCCACGACCCGGTGCACGGTGACGTCGAGGCCCCCGGCGGCCTCGGTGGCCCGCGCGATCACGTCGAGGTCGAGCACGGGAGCACCGGCGGCGTCGGTGGTGGCCGCGCCGACCACGATCCCGTCCGCACCGTGCCTCGCGGCAGCGCGGCAGTCGGCCAGCAGCACCGCCAGCTCGTCGTCGTCGTAGGTGAACCCGCCGGCGCGGGGCCGGACGAGGACGTGCACGCCGGGGCCGCCCGCGTCCCGGGCGGCCACGGCGGCGTCGATGAGACTCGCGGGCGGGGTCAGCCCGCCGAGAGCCAGCGCGGTGCACAGCTCGATCCGTTCGGGCCGGACCCGGGCCGCGACCCGGATGCCGCGGACGTCCTGCACGGCGAGTTCCAGGGTCAGGCTCATGTCAGCACCGTCGCGGTGAGATCGGGGTCGGCGTCGAACGCGTCGAACGGGAACATCGGCCGCGCGATGCGGGAATGGCCGAGGCGCTCCAGGTCCTGGTCCACGGGCCCCGGCGTCAGCGCGAGCGTCCAGCCGCGGGCGATGTCGTACAGCGTGGGTTCGAGGTAGCCGATCTTCGTGACGATCGCCTGCGCCTCGGTGGGCTCCAGCCCCAGCGCGCGGAAGTCCTCGACGGCGTGGAACGCCTTGCGGAACTCCGTGACGATCACGCGCAGCCCGCCGACGGCGATCACGGCGATCCGCCCGGCGTGCGGGTCGCCCGCGGTCAGGGAGGCGAGGGTGCCGGTGATGCGGACCGGCCCGCTCACGCGACTGTCCACGCGGGCACCGGCCTCGACGGAGACCTCGTCGCCGATCGCGCGGGCGGCCAGCTCCTCGACCGCCCCGGCGTCGAAGATCGAGGCGACGTACACCGGCGGTGCGTCCGCGGCGGTCAGCTCCGGCATGGCGAGCAGGCGGGTGAGCGTCCACGTGACGTCGCCGCTGCCGCCCGCGCCCGGGTTGTCGCCGGAGTCGCTGATCAGGTACGGCGTCTCGCTCGCGGCCAGCGCCTTCTCCACGCCGTCGGCGAGCGTGCCGGGCGGGCCGACGAACGCGAACCCCTCACGCACCGACCACAGGTGGCGCGCGATCCCCTCCGCCTCGGTCGCCACCACGTCGGCGTCCGAGCCGGTGACGACCACGCTCGCGTGGCAGCGCGGCTCGTCGGCCCAGGCGTAGCCGATCCAGATCGAGGCGTCGAGGACGCCGTCGCGCCGCTCGACGTCGGCGAGCGAGGCGTACAGGCTCCGCGCCGGCTCGACGCGGGTGGAGGTCTTCTCGCCCGGCAGCAGGATCGGCACCTTCACCCAGGCGCGGACCGGGCGGGTGCCTTCCCGCAGCTGAGCCACGAGGTTGCGGGCGGTGCGCTCGCGGGTCTCCCACGCGTCCTCGTGCGGGGCGAGCCGGTAGCAGGTGGGCAGGTCGACCAGCTCGAAGAAGCGCGGCGAGATGTTGCCGTGCAGGTCCATCGTCGCGCCGACGAGAACGTCGGGCCCGAGGACGGCGCGCACGGCCGTGACGAGGTCGCCCTCGGCGTCGTCCATGCCGACCACGCTCATCGCGCCGTGCACGTCCAGGTAGACCGCGTCGATGCGCTCCTGCGCGTGCAGCGCGGCGAGGCCGGCGACGATCCGCTCGCGGTAGTCCTCGTAGACCTCCGTCTCGACGGCGCCACCGGGGATGGAGCGGGCGTAGAACACTCCCCGCCAGTCGGCGGCCTCGCGCAGCGGGGAACCGGGCGCGAGGAACGGGTAGCGGGCGACGAGCGCGTCGCCGGTGAGGCGGTGGAAGTCCCGGTGGCCGGCGCGGTGCGCGGCGTAGGCCGACGACTCGATGGCCATGCCGGCGATGGCGATGCGTGGCGTGCTCAGGGTCATGCTCCTTGCGGGTGGTCGAGCAGTGTCAGAGCGCGGCGAGGCGCAGTTCGCGTCGGCGGCGCTGCTCGACGGGGTCCAGGGAGGGCGCGGCGGCCACGAGGGCGCGCGAGTAGGGCTCGCGCGGGGCGCCGAGCACGCGGTCGGCGGGCCCGTGCTCGACGATCACGCCGCCGCGCATGACGGCCACGCGGTCGGCGATCTCGTGCACCACGGCGAGGTCGTGGCTGATGAACAGGCAGCCGAAGCCGAGCTCGGCGTGCAGGTCCCGCAGCACGTCGAGGACCTGCTGCTGCACGGAGACGTCCAGCGCGCTGGTCGGCTCGTCGGCGATCAGCAGGCCGGGGCGCAGGGCGAGCGCGCGCGCCAGTGCGACGCGCTGGCGCTGCCCGCCCGACAGCTCGTGCGGGTAGCGGTCGAGGGTGCCGCCGGGCAGCCGGACCGAGTCGAGCAGGGCGGTGACGCGCTTGCGGCGCTCCGCCCGGTTCGGCCGGCCCGCGACGTCCGGGTGCATCCGGAACGGCTCGGCCACCGACTCGCCCACGGTCATGCGCGGGTCCAGCGAGCCGGCCGGGTCCTGGAACACGATGCCGATCCGCGCGCGGAGCAACCGGGCGCGGCGACCGTGGCCCGTGAGCGCCGACCCCAGCACCGACGCGGAACCCGCCGCGATCGGCACGAGCCCGACCGCGGCCCGCGCGAGCGTCGACTTGCCCGAGCCGGACTCGCCCACCACCCCGACGATCTCCCGCGCGCCGACGACGAGGTCGATGTCGGAGACGGCGCGGAACGCGCGCCGGCCGCGGCCGTAGTCGACGGACACACCCTTGAGGCTCAGGGCGTCCCCGTCCATCGGGGCGACCTCGTCGGCCGCGGCGGGTTCGGCCGCGAGCCGGGGCAGCTCGGGCACCGCGGCGAGGAGCCGGATCGTGTAGCCGTCGGCCGGTGCGGTGAGGACCTGCTGCACCGGCCCCTGCTCGACGACCCGCCCCTGGTACATGACGGCGACGTCGTCGGCGATGTCGGCCACCACGCCCATGTTGTGGGTGATGAGGAACAGGGCGGCGCCGCGCTCCTGCACCAGGCGGCGCAGCAGGTCGAGGATCTCGGCCTGGACCGTGACGTCGAGCGCGGTGGTCGGCTCGTCGGCGATGATCACCTCGGGCTCGCAGGCGATCGCGATGGCGATGACGACGCGCTGGCGCTGCCCGCCGGAGAACTCGTGCGGGTAGCGGCCGGCGCGGGCGGCGGCGTCGGGGATGCCGACCTCGGTGAGCAGCTCGACGGCCCGCGCGGCCGCGGTCTCCCTGTCCGTGCCGTGGTTGCGCAACGCCTCGGCCACCTGCGCCCCGACGGTCATGCTCGGGTTGAGCGCGGTGGCCGGCTCCTGGAACACCATGCCGACGCGGGCGCCGCGCACCCGGCGCAGGCCCTCCCCGGTCAGGCCGAGCACGTCGGTGCCGCCGACGCTGACGCGGCCGCTGGTCCGGGCGTTGCGCGGCAGCAGCCCGAGCACCGACATGGCGGTGACGCTCTTGCCGGATCCGGACTCCCCGACGAGCGCGAGGACGCGGCCGCGCTGCAGCGCGAGCCGCACGCCGCGGACGGCGGGCACGTCGCCCTCGTCGGTGGCGAACGTGACGTGCAGGTCGTCGACCTCGAGCGCAGCCGTGGCGGAGAGGGTCGTCATGCGCGCTTCCCCTTCACGTCGAGCATGTCGCGCAGGCCGTCGCCGATGAAGTTGAAGGCGCACACCACGGCGACGATGGCCAGCCCGGCGGGGAAGATCAGCCACCACGCGCCCGAGTAGACGAGGCCCACGCCGGAGCTGAGCATCGCTCCCCAGTCCGTGGCCGGCGGTTGCACGCCCATGCCGAGGAAGCTGATGTAGGCGACGAGCAGGATCGCGTCCGCCACCTGGAACGTGGCGTTGACGACCACCGTGCCGATGGTGTTCGGGACGATGTGGCGCAGCACCGCCCGCCGGTGGGTGCCGCCGCCGGCCCGGACGGCGAGCACGTACTCGCGCGTCTTGAGCGACACCGACTCGGCACGCACCAGCCGCGCCGGCACCAGCCACGACACCAGGCCGATGACGACGATCAGCAGCGGCACGGTCGGGCGGGTGATGGCCGAGACGACGAGCAGCAGGAAGATCGCGGGGATGGCGATGCCGGCGTCGACCACGCGCATCATCACGGCGTCCACCCAGCCGCCGACGTAACCGGCGGTGGCGCCCCAGAGCGTCCCGATCAGCGTGGCGAGCACGCCTGCGGAGAGGCCGACGAGCAGCGAGATCTGCCCGCCCTGCATGAGCCTGCCGAGCACGTCGTAGCCGACGGAGTCGGTGCCGAGCAGGTGCGTGGCCGACGGCGGCAGGTTGGCCTCGGCGAGGTTCGTGTGCACCTGGTCGGTCGGGTGCACGAGCGGGCCGACGACGCTGAACAGGATGAGGAGGGCGAGCACGACGAGGCCGACCACGGCCATCCGGTTCGCGAGGAACCGGCGCATCGCGCGACCGCGGGGCACGGGGCGGATTCCGGCATCGGGCGTCGAGGTCACTGCAGGCCTCCTCGGGTGCGCGGGTCGATCGCGGCCTGGAGCAGGTCCGCGAGCAGCGACCCGATGACGGTGGCGATCGCGATGACGAGGACGCAGCCGAGCAGCACCGGGAAGTCCCCGGCCTGGGCCGAGCTCCAGAACAGCAGGCCCATCCCCGGGTAGTTGTAGAGCTGCTCGACGACGAGCGCGCCGCCGAAGATCACGGGGATCTGGTAGCCGAGCATCGCCACGACGGGCGTGAGGGAGTTGCGCAGGACGTGGCGGCGCAGCAGCGCGGCCTCGGGGGTGCCCTTGGCACGCGCGGTGCGGACGTAGTCCTCGGCGAGGTTGTCGATGGTCGAGGACCGCGTGTACCGGCTGAACGTCGCGACGGCCACCAGCGCCCCGGTGAGGACCGGCAGCACGAGCGCGCGGGGCTCACCGAGGACAGCGAGCACCGTGCGGCCCTGCGGTGCGAGCGCCGGGAACCAGCCCAGCCACTGCGAGAGCACCACGATGAGGATCAGCCCGAGGAAGAAGCTGGGCGTGGAGTACAGCACCACGGCGAACGTCGTGGCCGAGTAGTCGAAGCCGGAACCGCGGCGGGCGGCCTGCCGCACGCCCAGCGGCAGCGCGACCGCCAGCGCCACGACGAGCGACAGCCCGGTGAGCAGCAGCGTCTTGGGGAGCCGCTGCGCGATGGCGTCGGCCACCGGCTGGTTCATCACGAAGGAGTCGCCGAGGTCCCCGGTCAGGAGCCGGCCGAGGAACGCGAGGTACTGCTGGGGCAGGGGCTGGTCGAACCCGTTGGCCGCGTTGAACGCCGCGATCTGCTCGGGCGTGGCCGTCTGCCCGAGGACCCCGCGCGCGGGGCCCCCGGGCAGCGCCTGGAGGAGCAGGAACACCACCACGGTCACGAGCAGGACGACGAGCACGGCCTGGCCGGTGCGCCGCAGGACGAAGCGCAGCAGGGGGTTCATGGTCGTGGTGGTGCTCATGGCTCTCCTCAGCCCTCCCAGCCCCAGCGCTGCGGGTAGAAGTTGGCGCCCGGGTCCTGCGTGGTGCCCGTCAGGCCCTCGGCGATGACCGAGACCTGGTAGACGGGGTTGGGCAGCCACATGACCGGCAGGTCCTGGGCCAGCATGGCCGAGTACTGCGCCATCGTCCCGGGCTCGTTGCTGAGCACGGCCGCCGACAGCAGGGCGTCGGCCTCGGGGTTGGAGTAGTTGCCGAAGTTGGCCGTGCCGCCGGTGCCGAAGATGCGCTCACCGGTCGGGTAGGCGCCGAAGTACCAGCTGCCCGCGGTGCCGAAGTAGCTCAGCTGCCACGTGCACTCCGGGTCGCCCGCCTCGCACGGGACGGTGCGGGAGAGCACCTGGTTGAGCGGCGCCTGCTCGAGGTAGACGCCCACCCCGACCTGCTGCAGCGCCGACTGGATCTCGGCGAACTGGTTGTCGGTCTCCTGGGAGCCGCTCTGCACGAGGAACGTGAGCTCCAACTTCGTGCCCGCCGCGATGCCCTCGCCGCACTGGTCGGCGCCCGCGCCGGGGTTGGTGCACGCGAGCACGCCGTCCGGGCCCGGCGTCCAGCCGTGGGTGGTGAAGAGCTGCGTGGCGGCCGCGGGGTCGAACGGGTAGGGGTTGTTCGCCTGGACGTCCGACAGGTAGTCGCTCTTCGGCTCCTGTGGCACCGGGCCGTAGCCCGGGTCGGCCGCGCCGTGCCACACGACGTCGGAGATGCCGACCTGGTCGACCGCGTGCTGCAGCGCCTGGCGCACGTAGAGCTGGGAGAAGACGGCGCCCATCTGGGGGTGGTGGAAGTTGTAGGGCATGTACGTGACCGACCACCCGGTCCACGGCTCGACCCGGTAGCCCAGGCCCGTGTACTGCTGCTGCTGGGCGAGCGCCGAGCTCGGGATGTAGCCGTAGTCGACCGACTTGGCGCGCACCGCGTTGACCTCGGCGTCGGCGCTCGTGAACGGCAGGAGGTTGACCTCGTCGGCGTGGGCCGGGTCGGTGCCGTTGTAAGCCTGGTTGCGCACGAGCTTCACCTGGCCGTTCGCCGCGTACTCCTCGGCGGTGAACGGCCCGGAGACCACGTCCCACAGCGGGTTGGTCTCGTAGGAGGCGAGGTCCTCGGCCTCGGCCACGAGGTAGTCGAAGATCTGCCGTGCCTGGGCCGGGTCGCGGTCACCGTCGCCGACCGCGCCGTCGTCGCCGGTCTTCGCCCACGCGTGCTGGGGCAGCGGCGCGATGAGGGTGAGCTGCGTGGAGGTGAACCACTGCTGGTTGTAGGCCTGGTCGAGCGTGAGCACGACCGTCGACGGGTCCGGCGTCTCGACCGCCGTGACGTTGTCGGGCATCTTCCCCTCGGCGTAGGAGGCCCAGCCGTCCTTGCCCGCCTTGATCAGGTTGAACCAGAACTCGACGTCGCGGGAGGTGACGGGTTGCCCGTCGCTCCAGTTCATGCCCTTGAGCTTGAGCGTCACCTGCGTGCCGTCCGCGGACCACTGGATGGACTCGGCGGTCGAGGCGGCCTCGTCCAGCGCGACCTCGCCCGTGCTGCCGTTGAACTCGACCAGCGAGGGCCACATCGACTCGTAGATCGAGATGTTGTGGGTGGCCAGCGTGCCCGGAACGCCGATCGGCAGGATCCAGTTCGGCGTGGCGTTGGCCGGGAGCGCGTAGTTGACGACGGAGCCGTCGCCGCCGCTCTCGTCGCCGCCGGAGCCGCAGGCAGCAAGGGCCATCGCCGCGGCGACCGCCAAGGCGGTGCCGCGCGCGAGCCGCGCGGCGAGTCGGGGTCGGGACACTACTTCCTCCATTGCTGGCAAAAGTTCCTGCAAGATGGCAATATGCAACCAGCATCACGCCGCGTCCAACAGCCCTTCGCCGTTACGGACCGATAAATTCAGCCGCGGCAAAACCGGCGAATCGGACGCCTGGTGGTGAACTTCGTTCGTTCGTGGAAGAGGGGTCATGTCCGGAGCCACCGTGGCCATCGTCGAGCTCGTCGCCACCGGCCAGGCCGTCACCCGCGCCGAGATCGGCAAGGCACTGGGCTGGGCGCCCTCCACCGTGTCGCTGCGCGTGGGGCAGCTGCTGGCCTCGGGCGTGCTGCACGAGGCCGACCTCGCGCCCTCACGTGGCGGCCGGCCGGGACGGATCCTGCGGCTGCGCGACGACGGCGGCTGCGTCGTCGTCGCGGACGTCGGCGGCCACCACGCGCGCGCCGCGGTCGTCGACCTCACCGGTGCGCTGCGCGACGTGGCCGAGGTCGAGGTCGACGTCACGGAGGGGCCGGACGCCACGCTCGACCGGATCATCGGGGCGTGGGACTCGGCTGCGCGGGGCAGCACGGTCACGGCGGCGGGGCTGTCGCTGCCCGCCCCCGTCGACGCCGAGCGCGGCGCCGTCGTGCAGGCCTCGCGGATGCCGGGCTGGAACGACGTCGCCGTCGGGGAACGGGTCACCGCGCGGCTCGGCGTGCCCACCGTCGTCGAGAACGACGCCAACGCGATGGCCCTCGGCGAGCACTACGCCCGCCCCGACCACGCCCGCGACTCCGTCACCGTCAAGGCGGGCACCGCGATCGGCTGCGGCCTGGTCGTCGGCGGCCGGATCTACCCCGGCTCCTCGGCCGGCGCCGGCAACATCACCCACACCCGCGTGGACGTCGCCAGCGCCACCCCGTGCTCGTGCGGCAACCTCGGCTGCCTGGAGACGGTGTCCTCCGGGGCGGGCATCGTCCGGCTGCTGCACGCCCGCGGGATCGAGGTCGGCTCCACCGGCGAGGTCGTGCGCCGGGCCCAGGACGGCGATCCCGAGGTCTCCGCGCTGGTCCGCGCGGCGGGCGGCTACCTCGGCGCCGTGCTGTGCACCGTGGTCAACCTCGTCAACCCCGGCGCCGTCTACCTCGGCGGCGCGCTGTCCGCGGTCGAGCCGTTCGTGGCGGCGGTCCGCGGGCGCGTCTACGAGGGGTCGCACCCCATCGCCACCGGTCAGCTCGTCATCGACGCGACCGTCACCGGGCCGGACGCGGGCGTGGTGGGGATGGGCCGCCTCGCCGTCGCCGCGGCGCACCGGGGCACGGCGGCGT
This sequence comes from Pseudonocardia sp. MH-G8, assembly GCF_002262885.1. Taxonomy (GTDB): domain Bacteria; phylum Actinomycetota; class Actinomycetes; order Mycobacteriales; family Pseudonocardiaceae; genus Pseudonocardia. Next base: position 87,190 of record NZ_NKYF01000036.1, read on the forward strand.
AGCCCGATCCCGCCGTGACTGTGACGACCGCCTTACCGGGTGGTCGAGCAGTAACGATCACGGCCTCGCGCGTCGATCAGATGCCGGAGCCTCCGCCCGGAAGCTCGTACTTGCACGTAGATGGAGTGCCTCGGATGAGGACCGGTGGGAAGCTGCTGATCGGCTTCGTCGGAATCGTCGTGATCCTCGGAGCCTGCAGCCGGGCCGACGAGGACCCGGCAGCGCAGCCCCCGGCCTCCGGCAGCGTCGCGGCGGCGGGAACGGCGTCCGTCGCGCAGCCGGCTGCCCTCCCGGCGCCGGGCGAGGCGCGGTGCCACTCCGGCGACACCGTGTACGACGGCGACGACACCTGCCACCCGGGCGGCGAGCTCGTCACCGTGCGCCGCATCGTCGACGGCGACACCCTCGAGATCATGGACGGGCGCCGCGTCCGGCTCCTCGGCGCCGACGCCCCCGAGGTGGGAACCTGCGCCGGCCCGGGCGCCACCGAGCACACGCGCTCGCTCGTCGAAGGCCACGTGGTGAAGCTCCACACCGAGCCCGGGGTGGACGTCGACCAGCACGGGCGCTTCCTGCGCTACGTCCAGTACGCCGCGGTCGCCGACCGGGACGACCAGCCGATCTACGCCAACGATCTCGGCAAGTCCCTCGTGCTCGGCGGGTGGGCGACGCCCGTGGGGCGTAGCGACGCGAACGCCACCTACGAGAAGAGCCTCGACGGCGCCGAGCGCATCGCGGAGTACCGGCCGGAGGGCATGTACGGCCCGCCGTGCGGCGAACCGCTGGTCTACGGCGACGGCACCTGACCTCTGGGGCGTCGGCAGCGCGCTCCACTCAGGCGCGAGGTCGCCCGCCTGGACGCGGTGTACGAGCAGAAGACGCTCAACGACCCGCGCGCGGACCCGTCGCTGCCCTGGTGGGCCAGGCGCTGGTGAAGGCGGCATGGTCGTGTCAGGGGTTCCGGCGGGGTTTCTGTTCCGGGTCGATCCATTTCGGTGGGATGAACTCCGGTAACCCGTCACGGATCCGCACCACCTATCCGGAATCGTGGATCAGGCGGTGGTGGACTTTGCACAGACTGACCAGGTTGTTCAGTTCGGTGGG
>NZ_NKYF01000037.1 GCF_002262885.1 Pseudonocardia sp. MH-G8
CTGGGCGTCGATGGCGGCGATGAGGGCGGCACCAACCTCGGGGGTGAACCTGGACCGCACGACCAACGACCCGTCACCGTCCCAATGCCAGGACACGCCTCGCCGCGCCGCGGCGTCGACCGGTGGGGTGCAGCGGCGCCGCACCGCCGCCACCACCGTCTCCACATGACCGGCAGTCCCCGACAACGCCAGGTCCAGCAGCACCTGCTCCGCGGTCTCCGCGTCCGCGACCGCGACATGACGCAGTTCCGGCTCACCCGCGGCGATCGCCGCCCCGATCCGAGTCAACGCCGCGGTGTCGGTACCGGTGACCCGGGTCAAAGCCCTGACCTTCGAGTAGGAAACCCGCCCCGCAGCGAACGCCTCACTGATCCGCGGCAGCCGCGCCAGGGCGTGCGCGACGCGTAGGTACTCGACCGCGGTACGCACGCTCATCCCCGCCCGCCACGACAACCAGTGCGCACACGACCGGATCCCCGGCCCCGCCCAACCCTCCCGATCATCGAACTCGGCCAGGAACTGCAGGAACCGGCACTCCGCAGCCGCGATGTGCCCGGCCAGGCTGAGCAGTTCCGTTTCCAGATCACGAAGGCTCATCGCCTGCAACGGGGTGAGGAGCGCGATCACCGACACCGGGAACCTCCACAGGAGTGTGAACTGCTGTTTTCCTGTTCAGGATGGCATCGGGGTCCGACAATTCTTGGGCGAGCGCGTTCCGCGGAACGCGACACAATTACGATCACAACAGGAAGGGAAGGAACGCGACCACCGCCAGGCGCGCCAGCACCCGGCCGCAACGTGCTCGTCCACCAACAGGCCTGCCCCAAGTCGGGAACGGCCCGGGAACGGCCGCCCGGACGACCCACGCTATATCCGGCAGTTCCACCAACCCGGCCACCCCGCAAACGCGACGGTCGAGACGAACAGGTGGAGATCGCCGGGCAGGCCGAGTCAGGATGGCGGGCCGGGTGCTGCGAGCCGGGCACGGCCCGCCCACTGCAAGTTCTCGCGACGAGCGAGACGTGAGCGGGGTTCGATCACGGGCGCAACCCCGCTCACGTCTCGCTCGTCGCGCACACACGGGAAAGGGCCGTCGAAAGACGATCACACCCCGGCGCGAATGGAACGCGACGGCGGGACCCGGGTCGCTCGACGGCCGCGTTCCGCGGAACGCGACGACACTAATCAATAGTGCGGGGAGGGTGGAGCGGGACCACAGCCAGGGGCGCAGGCACCCGGCCGCAACGTGCTCGTCCCCCAACGGGCCTGCGCCCAAGTCGGGAACGGCTGCCCGGACCACCACGCTAATCGGTAGTTCCACCAACCCGACCACCCCGGCGCTGCGGCGGTCGAGGCGAACGGGTGGGATCGACCGGCACGCCGGGTCAGGACGGCGGACCGGGTGCAGCGAGCCGGGCACGGCCCGCCCACCGCACGATCACGGGCGCGACCCCGCTCACGTCCCGCTCGTCGCGCAGAGACGCAACGGGGCCGCCGGATCGAGCACCTCGCGTGGTTGCCGCCCTGCTTGCCGCAGCCGCCGACGCGGCGCGAAGGGGACGGCTCAGCCCGGGAGCGTCTCCCCGCCGATCGGGGCCAGGATCTCGCCGGTGTAGTAGCTCGAGAGCCGGCCGGCGGCGAAGAACACGTACGACGGGGCGATCTCGTCGGGGTCCGCGGCTCGGCCCATCGGCACCTGCTTCCCGAACGATTCCACCTTCTCGGGCGGCATCGTCGCCGGGATCAGCGGTGTCCACACCGGGCCGGGGGCCACGCAGTTGACCCGGATCCCGCGGTCGACGAGCGACTGGGCCAGCGAGTAGGTCAGGGCGTTGATCGCGCCCTTCGTGGCCGAGTAGTCGATGAGGCTCTTGTTGCCGCGCAGCCCGTTGATCGAGCTGGTGTTGATGATCGCGCTGCCCTCGCCCAGGTGCGGCAGCGCCGCCTTCGTCACACGGAAGTAGCTGTGGATGTTGATGTCGAACGTGTGCGTCCACCGCTCGTCGGTGATCTCCTCGGGGGAGTCGACCGGCTCCTGGGTGGCGACGTTGTTGACCACGACGTCGAGCCGGCCCAGCTCGGCGACGGTGCGCTCGACGACGTCGACGCACTGCGCGGCCTCGGCGAGGTCGCCCCGCAGCAGCAGGCAGCGCCTGCCCTGCGCCCGCACGAGCGTCGCGGTGTGCTCGGCGTCGGCGTCCTCGTCCAGGTAGGCCAGCGCCACGTCGGCGCCTTCCTTGGCGAAGGCGGCGCACACGGCGCGCCCGATGCCCGAGTCACCCCCGGTGACGAGCGCGACCTTGCCGGCCAGTAGGCCGCGGCCCGTCCAGTCGCGCATCTCGTCACGGGGCTCGGGCGCCATCTCGCCGGTCTCGCCGGGCGGGGTCTGCTGCTGCGCGGGAGGTGTCGGGTCTGACATCCGGTCGTGTCCTCTCTCGAGACGGGTGGGTCAGCGGTCGGCCCAGCGCGCCGACAGCGCGCACAGCGCCGCCCAGGACAGCGCGAACGCGACGACCTTCGGCCTGCGGTCGCGCGCGGGCAGCTGCGTGCCGAACACCAGGGCGTCGGCGGCGTCGGCGGCCACCCGCGCGGCCAGGGCGACCCGCAGGGCCGGGCCGCGCGGGGCGAGCACCATCGCCGTGCCGATCGCGGCATCGCGGGCGCCGATGCCGCCGACGAGCACGCGGACGCCGGGGTCGACGTTCGCGCCGCGGGTCAGCCCGCAGGGCCGCGCGAGCAGCACCGGCCGCACCGCGATCGCCACGCTGTAGGTGGCAGTGAGCACACCCAGGACCCGCGGGAGGTAGCGCATGCCGGTCGAGGTGCCCTCCGTCCCGGCCGATCAAACCCGGGCGTGTGGGGTGCGCGCCCCGGGGTATCGCCACGGCGTGCGCATCGACGGCAGCGTGATCGTGGTGACCGGGGCGTCCAGCGGTATCGGCCGCGCGACCGCGGTGGAGCTGGCCGCACAGGGCGCGCGGCTCGCGCTGCTGGCGCGCCGCGACGAGGCGCTCGCGCAGGTGGCGGCCGAGTGCGCCGCGGCGGCGGGGACGGACGGGCGCACGCTCGTCGTGCCGACCGACGTCAGCGACGCGGACGCGGTCGAGGCCGCCGCCCGCGCCACCGTGGAGCGTTTCGGCCGGCTGGACGGGTGGGTCAGCTGCGCGGCGGTGACGATGTTCGGCTCGCTGCTCGACGTGCCGCTCGCCGACCTGCGCCGGGTGCTGGAGATCAACCTGCTCGGCTACGTGCACGGGGCACGGGCCGCGCTCCCCCGCTTCGTGGCGCAGGACGCCGGGGTGCTGGTGAACGTCTCCTCGCTGCTCGGGCGGATCGCGCAGCCCTACGGCTCGGCGTACACGATGTCGAAGTTCGCGATCCGCGGCCTGAGCGTCGCCCTGCGCGAGGAGCTGCGTGCCGTCCGCGGGGTCTCGATCTCCACGGTGCTGCCGGCGGCGGTCGACACCCCGATCTACGCCGCCGCGGCCAACCACAGCGGGCGGGTGCCGCAGCCCCCGCCACCGGTCTACAGCGCCGAACGCGTCGCCCGCGTGATCGTCGGGCAGTTGCGCAGGCCGCGGCGCGAGGTGGTGGCGGGAGGGGTGCTCGGCCGTGCGTTCGTGCTGCAGCACATCGTGGCGCCGCGGTTCGCGGAGCGGGTGCTCGCCCTCGACGTGGAACGGTCCCTTCGCCACGACGGCGCGGTGCCCCCGACGTCGGGTGCGTTGCACGTCCCGGGCGCCGCGCCGGCCGGTGTCGACGGGGGGTGGGGCGGCGCGCGCCGGGAGCGGCGCAGGCGCACGGCGGGATGGGTCGCGGCGGCAGCGGGCGCCCTGTGCGTCACCGCGGCGCGTCGGTGGCGCGCCACCGACGGCCGCCGGGCACGCCCGGGAGGTCGGTCCTAGACTCCGGGCGTGACCGCCGCCCGGCAGCTCCCCTTCGGTGCCGCGGCCGGAGAGCTGGGCAGGCTCGTCAGCGGCCGAAACTGGTCCGCCACTCCCCTGGGCCCGGTCGCCGGCTGGCCGGGCCCGCTGCGCGCGGCCGTCGCGCTGATGCTGGAGTCGCGGTCCCCGATGCTCGTCTGGTGCGGCCCCGACCTCCTGGTGCTCTACAACGACGCGTTCGCCGCGCACGCCGGGGATGCGCACCCGGCGGCGCTCGGTGCCCCGGGCGAGCACGGCTTCGCGCAGGCCTGGCCCATGCTCGGACCGGCGCTGCGCCAGGTCCTCGCCGACGACGGCGCCGCCGCCGGCACGGACCGGCCGCTGCTGCTGCACCGGGGCGGCCGGCCGGAGGAGACCTACTGGACGTTCGCGCACTCACCGGTCCGGGACGAGGACGGCACGGTGCTCGGCGTGTTCACCACGGCCACCGAGACGACCGAGCGGGTGCTCGGCGAGCGCAGGCGCGCCACCATCGGGGCGATCGGCGGGCTCTCGCCGGTGCGGCTGGACGCGGCGGGGCCCGGTGTGGGGGACCCCGCGACCGACGCCATCGCCAGCGCCGTGCTCGACGCGCTCTCCCGCGCCCGCCGCGACGTCCCCTTCGCCGTGGCGTACCGGGCCGACGGGCCCGACGGCACCGCGCCCCTGCGCGTGGCCGCGGCGTACGGGGTCACGGGTCCGATACCGGTGCTCCCCGGGCCCGACGGCGCCGGGTCCGCGGTCCAGCAGGCGCTGCACACCGGCCGCCGCGTGGTGGTCGGCGGGCTGAGCGAGCGCTTCCCCGGCACGTTCGCAGCGCCCCCGCACGCGCCCGGCCCCCTCACCCCGGACACCGCGGTCGTGCTGCCGCTGGGCGGGGCCGACGGTCGCCCGCCCGCCGGGGCACTCGTCCTCGGCACCACCCCCTATCTCCCGCTGGACGACGCCCAGCTCGGGTTCCTCGAGGACGTCGCGGCCGCGGCCTCCGCGACGATCGCCGACGCCGACCGCGTCGCCTCCGTGCGGCGCGGCCACTCCGGCGCGCACCCCTCCGACGACGGCGAGCGCTACCGCACGCTGCTGTCCCAGGCGCCGGTCGGGATCTGGGTGGCCGACCGCAGGGGGGCCACGACGTTCGTCAACGAGCAGGTGGCGCAGCTGTGGGGCCTGCCGGCGCACGGGCTCTCCGGCGCGGCATGGACCGAGGGGATCCACCCCGACGACCGGGACGCGACGGTGGCGGGGTGGAACGCCGCCGTGCGCGACGGCGCCGTCTGGGACGCCACCTATCGCATAGTCGGCCACGGCGCGGTGCGCGACGTCCGCGCCACCGCGCGCCCGCTGCGCGACGCCGCGGGCACGGTCACCGGATTCCTCGGCACCACGGTCGACGTCACCGAGGAGCGCCACGCCGAGCGGATCCGCCGCGACGCGGCCTCCGAGGCGGCGGCCGCCCGCATGCGCGCGATGGTGCAGGGTCTGGCGGCGATCGTCTGGGAGGCCCAGTGGCAGCCCGACACCCGCCGGCTGCGGTTCACGTTCGTGTCCGACCGGGCCGAGGAGCTGCTGGGCCATCCCGCCGCCCGTTGGTGCGACGACCCGGAGTTCTGGCCCGCGATCATCCATGCCGATGATCGCGCCGAGACGCTGGCGGCCACGAGCGACCGCACCGCCGCGGGCCTCGACCACGACCTCACCTACCGCGCCGTGTCGATCGACGGCAGGGTGGTGTGGCTGCACCAGGTCGTGCACGTCGTCACCCGCGCGGACGGCACCCCGGTCGCGGCGCAGGGTCTCACCGTCGACGTCACCGAGCAGCGCCGCGCCGAGCGTTCGGCCGCGGTGCTCGCCGAGAGCGGGCGCCTCGTCGCGGACGGGGGCAGCGCCGACGAACGGCTGCGCCGGCTGGCCCACCTCGTGGTTCCCGACCTGGGCGATGCCGCGGTGGTGTCGATGGTCGGGCCGGACGGGCTCCTGCGGTTGGTGGCCGTCGCCCACGACGACCCGTCGGTCGTCGACGCCTTGCGTGCGCTCGACCCGACCCGGTTGCCTCCCTCGGTGCAGGCGGCGCTCGAGCCCGGCCTCCCGGTCGTCGTGCCGATCACCGACGAGCTGCGCCGATCGTCGGCACCTGACGCGGCGGCGCGCACCACGCTGGGGGTGAACAACGTCCTCGCGGTCCCGTTGCGGATCGGCGAGCGGGTCGTCGGCCTCCTCGGCTTCCTGAACTTCGCGGGCAGCCGCTACTACCACCCCAGCGAGCTGGACCTCGCCGCGGAGCTGGGCCGGCGGGCGTCGCTGATGCTGGCCGCCGACCGCCAGCGCACCCGGGAACGGCACCTGCAGCAGGTCAGCGCCGACCTGGCGTCGGCGGGCAGCGTCGCCGAGGCGGCCCGGCTGCTCGTCGCGCGGCTGCCCGGTGTGCTGGGTGCCGACGCCGTCAGCGTGCACCTGGCCGACCCCGAGCGCGGCATCCGCCTCGTCCACGCCGACGGCTACGGGCCGGCCCAGTACGAGGTGATCGCCGTGGCGCGCCCCGACGACGAGGGTCCGGTCGCCGAGGCCGTGCGCACCGGGGAACCCGTGTGGATCCGTGGCCGGGACGAATGGACGCAGGGGTGGCCGCACCTCGTCGCGCAGGCCACCGCGGACGGCCAGCACGCCGCCGCGACGTTGCCCCTCACCGCCGCTGGGCGCGTGGTCGGCACGATCGGGCTCGCCTTCCGCACGGAGCGGACCTTCCCCGCCGACGAGCGCGACTTCATGCTCGCCCTCGTCGCCCAGGCCGCACCCGCGTTCGAGCGCGCCGCCACGGCGGACGAGCGGCGGCTGATCGCCGAGACGCTCCAGACCAGCCTGCTTCCCCCCACCCTGCCCCGCCTCGACCGGCTCCCGCTGGCCTCCCGGTACCTGCCCGGCGCGCGGGGTGCGCAGGCCGGCGGCGACTGGTACGACGTACTGCCGCTCGACGACGGCCGGGTGGCGATCGCGGTCGGTGACGTCGTCGGCCAGGGCGCGCGAGCCGCCGCGATCATGGGGCAGCTGCGCAGCGCCCTGTCGGGCTACCTCCTCGAGGGCCACGAACCCGAGCAGGCCCTCGAACGGCTGGACCGCTTCGCCGGCCGCGTGCAGGGGGCCACCGGGAGCACGGTGGCCTGCCTCGTGCTCGATCCCGGGACCGGACGGTTGCGCTGGGCCCGCGCCGGGCACCCGCCGCCGCTCATCGCCGGCCCGCACGGCTGCCGGCCGCTGGAGGACGCGTCCGGCACGGTGCTCGGCGTGCGCGGCAGGCCCGCGTACACCGCGGGCACGGGCTCCCTCGAGCCCGGCGAGACCATCGTGCTCTACACCGACGGCCTCGTGGAACGGCGCGGGGAGTTCGTCGACGACGGGATCGACCGGCTCGCCGCGCTCGCGGCGCAGAACCACGCGCTCGCCCCGGGCCCGTTGACCGACGCCCTTCTCGCCGGGGCGCTCGCCCCCGATCCCGACGCCGGCGGGGAGGAGCCCGATCCGGCCGACGACGTCGCGCTCATCGTCGCGCGGCTCGCGCCCGCGCCATTGCGCGTGGAGCTGCCCGCCGAGGCCGCGGTCCTACGGGAACTGCGGGCCGTGCTGCTCTCGTGGACCGCTGCGGCAGGCATGGACGACGAGGACGTCTACGACCTGCAGCTCGCCGTGGGCGAGGCGGCCGCCAACGCCGTGGAGCACGCCTACCGCGGGCGCGCGGCGGGCCCGATGGCCGTCGAGCTCGAGCGCGATCCCGACGGAGGGGTCCGCGCGCACGTGCGCGACGAGGGCAGCTGGCGACCCATGCCTGACGACAAGGGCTACCGGGGCCGCGGGCTGGAGCTCATCCGGGACGTGAGCAGCCGGATGCAGCTGCGTCACGGCCCGGGCGGCACGGAGGTGCGGTTCACCGTGCCGCCCTCGGATCGCCGGCCACCGCCCCCCGAGCCCGCGACACGGCCCGCGCCGGCCGGACCGGCGGCGCTGCACCCCGGGACGGACCGGGGCACCCGGTCCGTCCGGTTGCACGGCGAGCTGGACCTGGCGGGCGTGCGGTGCGTGCGCGACGAGCTCCTGGCGGCCGCGGCCGCGGGCGACGAGCTCACGGTGGACCTGCGGGGCACCACCTACCTGGCCAGCGCCGGGATCGCGCTGCTCGTGGAGGCCGACCGGGCGATCCGTGCCGCGGGCGGGCGGCTGCGCCTGCTCGTCGCCCCGGCCGACGTCGTGCGGCGGGCGCTGGCCCTCAGCGGGGTGGACGACCTGCTCGAGGTCGACGACTCGGACGGCTGACCGGCCACCGAACGGACCGGGGGATCAGGAGTCGAGCTCGCACAGCACATCGTCGAGGCACTCCCGGTGGCCCAGCACCGGTCCGAGCTGCGTGATCTCGAGCACCCGACGGACGATCCGCGGGCCGTCCACGGTGCTGAAGCGCACGCCGGCCGCCTCGGCCCAGCGGCAGGCGTCGAGCAGCACGACCAGGCCGGTGGAGCCGCAGAAGGTGAGGCCGGTGAGATCGACGACGAGGCAACGCGGCCCCGACGCCACCGCGTCGCGCGCGGCGTCGCGCAGGATGTCGGCGGTACCGACGTCCATCTCGCCGATGGGCGACACGACGAGCACCCCGGGCCGCGACTCCGACACCACGACGCGCAGCAGGCCCGCGGAGCCTGACTCGCGTCCGCCGCAGCGGCCGGCGCCGGCGGGGAGCTCGAATCCGTGGGTCATGCCATCCCGTTCCGTACTCGCGGGGCGCGCGAGTGGTGCGCTGCGGGGACGTGCTCGCGCGGCCCACATTGCACCCGCCCGGGGGGTGTGGCAAGTGACGCCCACCCGGCTGGAGCAGTTGATCACGCGAGTGAGTGCCCCGGTCGTCACTCTCGGTCGCCGTTCCGGCCTCCGGTTTGATCGATTCCCCGATGGGCGACACCTCGGGATGGCGCCTCACGCGCCGGTCGGCAGCGGGTAGCGCAGCAGGGCGCCGACTCCGTCGTCGAGCGGGCGGCCGACCGGTCCGGTCCGGCCGCCGCCGATCGCGACGAACGCGGCGCCGGTGCCCGCGGCCGCCCGCAGCAGCGCCGCGTCCACCGGAGCCTCCCCGCTCGGTTCCGAGCCGGCGGCCCGCAGGTCGTCGGCGGACTCGGCCACCTGGCCCGGCGCGTCGGAGATCCACACCGTGGCCTCGCGGGTGACGCCGGCGTCGAGCAGGAGCGTGTCGACGGCCTCGGCGCGCAGCGCCGCGAGCACCGCGGCGACGCCCTCCCCCAGCGCATCGACGAGGCGGGAACGCGAGCGCGGATCGCCCGCGACGACCAGGACGCTCGCACCCGTCGCCGAGACGTGCCGGTCCACCCGCTCCGCGACCTCCGGCCCGCCCCACCGCAGGCGGGCCGTCGTCGACGGCCGCGGCCAGCGCGTCCAGCGTCGCGGCGTCGACCCCCTGCTCGGCGAGGCCGGCGCGGGCCTGCGCCCACCGCAGCGCGAGGGCGCGCGCCGCGTCGTCGGTGTCGTGCGATGCCGAGGGTGAGCAGGACCACCCGGACCGGTCGAGCACCCGGGGTGCGGATGGTCGAGGATCGAGGTCGATGACGTCGCGGGAATCGGTGCGCTGGCTCGCGATGGTCGTACTCACCGTCGCGGGCACGGCCGCCATGGCGGCGCTGGACGTACCCTCCCCCGCACTGTTCGCCGGCCTGCTCGTCGCCACGGCGCTGGCCCTGGGTGGCCTCGCGCCCTCCACGGTGCCGCGCCCCGCCACCGGGGCGGCGCAGGCCGTCATCGGCGTCGTGATCGGTGTGCTCGCCCAGCCCGGCACGCTGGCCGGGCTCGCGCCGCAGTGGGCGCCCGTGCTGCTGGCCGTCGCCGGGACCCTCGCCGTGAGCATGGGCGCCGGGCTGCTGCTGGGGCTGCGGCGCGGGGTCTCGCCGGTCACCGGGATGCTGGCGCTCACGGCGGGCGGCGCGTCCGGTCTGGTCGCGGTGAGCCGGGAGCTGGGCGGCGACGAGCGTGTCGTCGCGGTCGTGCAGTACCTGAGGGTCGGGCTGGTCACGGCCACCATGCCGGTCGTCGCGGCCATCGGGTTCGCGGCGGCACCGAGCGGCCCCGCGGCAGCGGAGGCCGCCCCTACCCCGTTCGCCCTCGACGTGGGGTTCCTGCTGGTCTGCGCGGTGGGTGGCAGTGCCCTCGCCCGCCTGGCGCGGGTGCCGGCCGGCGCGCTGCTCGGGCCGATGGTGTTCGCCATCGCGGCGAACCTCACCGGCTGGTCGTTCGGGGCCACCCCGCCCACGCTGATCGTGGAGCTGGCCTACGCCGTGATCGGCTGGCAGGCGGGCGTCCGGTTCACCCGCGAGAGCCTGCGCACGGTGCTCGGCGTGCTGCTGCCGGCCACGGCGCTCATCGCCGTCGTCGTCCTCGCCTGTGCCGGGCTGGGGCTGGCGCTGTCCGCCCTCACCGGCGCGAGCCTGCTGGAGGGCTATCTCGCCACCACGCCCGGCGGCGTCTACGCGGTGCTGGCGACCGCGATCTCCGCCGGTACCGACGTCACCTTCGTCGTGGCCGTGCAGGTACTGCGCGTCGTGGTCATGCTGCTGGTCGCGCCCGCGGTCGCACGGCTGGCCGCCCGGCCCTGACGCGCTACCGTCGCCGACCATGACGACCTCCGCACCCCCTCCCGCCACCGCCATCGCCACGCTCGACGTCGTGGCGCTCGACTGTCGCGACCCCCGCGGGCTCGCCGCCTTCTACAGCTCCCTCATCGGCGCACCGATCGCGCAGCACGACGAGGACTGGGTCCAGCTCGCCCCCACCGGTGGGGTGGCGCTCGCGTTCCAGCGCGCGCCCGGTCACGTGTCCCCCGAGTGGCCCGGCGACGAGCAGCCCCAGCAGATCCACCTGGACTTCGAGGTGCCCGACCTGGACGCCGCCGAGCCGGCGGTGCTCGCGCTGGGAGCGCGCAAGCACGACGTCCAGCCGCCCGGGGAGACGTTCCGCGTCTACCTCGACCCGGCCGGCCACCCCTTCTGCCTGGTTCGCGCCTGAGATTCACCCGATCAGCGGGTTGTGGTGTGTGTATTCCCCTGGGTGTGGGAACCCGGATCGCATGGGCACCGACGACAAGATGGACCACAAACTCGAGGAGCTCGGCGGCAAGGTCAAGGACGCCTTCCGCAGGTGACGCCCCTCCCCTGACCACCCCGCACCGGGCCCCGGCCGTCCCCCGACCGGCCGGGGCCCCTCCATGGGATCAGCCGAACCGGGACCCCCGCACGGCCGCCAGCCGGGTGCGGGCCGTGGCGAGGTCGGCGGGATCGCCGCTCTCCAGCAGCTCCAGCGCGTCGTCGATCGCTCCGCGCAGCACACCGCACTCCGCAGCCCGGTCGCTGAGCTGGGTGTGCGTGGACCACAGGTCGACGAACACCGCCACCTTCGAGCGCAGCACCCACGGGTCGAACGGCTTGGTGATGTAGTCCACCGCGCCCGCCTGGTACCCGCGGAAGGCCAGGTGCGGGTCGTAGTCGACGGCTGTGAGGAACAGGATCGGGATGTGCCGGGTGCGCTCGCGCTGCTTGACGTGGCCCGCGGTCTCGAACCCGTCCATGCCGGGCATGTGCGCGTCGAGCAGGATCACCGCGTAGTCCTCGACGAGCAGCCGCTTGAGCGCGTCCTCACCGCTGGTGACGGGCACCAGCTCGATGGGCAGGCCCTCGAGGATCGCCTGCAGGGCGAGCAGGTTCTCCCGGCGGTCGTCCACCGCCAGCACGCGTGCGGTCTGGCGGATCACCGCTTACCGCCCGCACCCACGGTGCTCGCCCGCCCCCGCCGCGGCGCCACCCACGACGCCATCAGCCGGAGCAGCTCGTCGAGGTCCACCGGCTTCGTGACGTAGTCGGTGGCGCCTGCCGCCAGGCTGGACTCCTGGTCGCCGGGCATCGCCTTGGCGGTCAGGAACACCACCGGCAGCTCGCGGCCCAACGGCAGCTCGCGGATGCGGCGCGTCGTCTCGTTGCCGTCCAGGTCCGGCATCATCGCGTCCATCAGCACGACGTCCACCTCGGGGTGTTCGGTGAGCAACCGGATCCCCTCGGAGCCGTTGTCGGCGTAGAGCACGGTGAGCCCGTGCAGTTCGAGCGCGCTGGTCAGGGCGAACACGTTGCGCACGTCGTCGTCGACGATCAGGACCGTGACACCGGCCAGCTCCGGAGCCGAGCGCACTCCCGCGGGCCCGCCGGGAGCGGTGCGCAGGATCGGGTTGCCCGTGGTCGGGGGACGGGGCGGCTCGGTGGCGGCGGGCAGCGCGAGCGCGGGCACCTGCCGCGGTGCCATCCGCGCCGCGGCCGCGGTGACCGGGGGCAGCTCGTCGGGCAGCAGCAGGGTGAAGACCGAACCGCTGCCCGGCTCCGAGGTGACCTCGATCTTGCCGCCCAGCATCCGCGCCAGCTCCTTGGAGATCGAGAGGCCCAGGCCGGTGCCCCCGTACTTGCGGCTCGTGGTGCCGTCGGCCTGCTGGAACGCCTCGAAGATCATTTCGAGCTTGTCCTGCGGGATGCCGATCCCCGAGTCGGCCACGGCGAACCCGATCACAGTGCGGGCCGAGTCCAGCGCCGGCACGCCGTGCAACGTGCCCGAGGGCACGGGCGCGACAGTGAGGCTGACCTCGCCGGAGTCGGTGAACTTCACGGCGTTGGCCAGCAGGTTGCGCAGGACCTGCTGCAGCCGCGCCACGTCGGTGGTCATCTGCTCGGGCAGCTCGCCCGCCGCCTCCACACGCAGCTGGAGGCCCTTCTCCTCGGCCTGCGGCCGGAACGCCTGCTCCACGTAGGAGCGGACCTGCCCCAGGTCCACCGGGGCGGGCTCGACGTCGACGCGTCCGGCCTCGATCTTGGACAGGTCGAGGATGTCGTCGATGAGCCGCAGCAGGTCCGAGCCGGCGCTGTGGATGGTGCTGGCGAACTCGATCTGCTTGTCGGTGAGGTTGTGGTTGGGGTTGTCGGCGAGCAGCCGCGAGAGCAGGAGCAGCGAGTTCAGCGGGGTGCGCAGCTCGTGGCTCATGTTCGCCAGGAACTCCGACTTGTACTGGCTGGCCAGGGCCAGCTGCTGCGCCTTCTCCTCCACACCGCGGCGCGCCGCGTCGATCTCCATGTTCTTGATCTCGACGTTGCGGTTCTGCTTCGACAGCTGCTCGGCCTTCTCCTCCAGCTCCGCGTTCGCGCGCTGCAGCTCCGCCGACTGGTCCTGCAGCTCCATGGCGAGGCCCTGGGACTGCGACAGCAGCTCCTCGGTGCGCCGGTTGGCCCGGATCGTCGTGATCGTGACCCCGATGGTGGCCACGAGGCGCTCCAGGAACGACAGGTGCAGCGACGAGAACGACACCACCGATCCCAGCTCGATCACCCCGAGGCACTCCCCCTCGAACTGCACGGGCAGCACCGCGACCGCGCGCGGCGGTGCGGCGCCCACGGCCGAGCGGATCGGCAGGTAGTCGGCCGGGACGTTCTCGACGAGCACGCTCTGGCGGGTGGCGGCCGCCTGCCCGACGAGCCCCTCACCCGGACCGAACGACAGCGGCGGATCGCCCGCGCTCATCGCGTAGCCCCCGCACATCACCCAGCGGTCGGGGTCGGTGCCGGTCATGACGGCCGGTTCCGCGGCCAGGAAGAACGCACCCACCTGGGCGTTCACCAGCGGCGCGACCTCGTTCATCACCATCTGGCAGACCTCGCGCAGGTCGCGCTGCCCCTGCAGGAGCCCGCCGATGCGCACCAGGTTGGAGTCCAACCAACCCTGCTCGGCGTTCTCCAAGGTGGTGGCGCGCAACGCGGCGATCATCTGGTTGATCGTGTCCTTGAGGTCGGCGATCTCCCCGCGGGCCGCCACCGTGATCTGCTGCGTGAGGTCGCCGCTCGCCACGGCCGTGGACACCTCGGAGATCGCCCGCAGCTGCGTGGTGAGGGTGGCCGCCAGCTGGTTGACGTTCTCGGTGAGATCGCGCCAGGTGCCCGAGACGCCGCGCACCCGCGCCAGCACCCCGAGCTTGCCCTCGGTGCCCACCTCGCGCGCCACCCGCGAGACCTCGTCCGCGAACGACGACAGCTGGTCCACCATCGTGTTCACGGTCAACTTCAGGTCGAGGATCTCGCCGCGGGCGTCGACCGTGATCTTCTGGCTCAGGTCGCCCCGCGCGACCGCCGTGGTGACCTGGGCGATGTTGCGCACCTGGTCGGTGAGGTTGCCGGCGAGCTGGTTGACGTTCTCGGTGAGGTCGCGCCACGTGCCCGCGACGCCCTTCACCGTGGCCTGGCCGCCCAGCTTGCCCTCGGTGCCCACCTCGCGCGCCACGCGCGTGACCTCGTCCGCGAACGACGACAGCTGGTCCACCATGATGTTGACGGTGGACTTGAGCTCCAGGATCTCCCCGCGCGCGTCCACGGTGATCTTCTGGCTCAGGTCGCCCTGCGCCACCGCCGTGGTGACCTGAGCGATGTTGCGCACCTGCCCGGTGAGGTTCGACGCCATGTAGTTGACGTTGTCGGTGAGGCCGCGCCACGTGCCGGCGACGCCCTTGACCTCCGCCTGACCGCCCAGCTTGCCCTCGGTGCCCACCTCGCGCGCCACGCGCGTGACCTCGTCGGCGAAGCTCGACAGCTGGTCCACCATCGTGTTCACGGTCGACTTGAGCTCCAGGATCTCGCCCCGGGCGTCCACCGTGATCTTCTGGCTCAGGTCGCCCTGCGCCACCGCCGTGGTGACCTGAGCGATGTTGCGCACCTGCCCCGTGAGGTTGCCGGCGAGCTGGTTGACGTTCTCGGTGAGGTCGCGCCACGTGCCCGCGACGCCCTGCACCTCCGCCTGGCCGCCCAGCTTGCCCTCGGTGCCCACCTCCCGCGCCACGCGCGTGACCTCGTCGGCGAAGCTCGACAGCTGGTCGACCATCGTGTTGACCGTGGACTTGAGCTCCAGGATCTCTCCCTGGGCGTCCACCGTGATCTTCTGGCTCAGGTCGCCTCGAGCCACCGCCGTGGTGACCTGGGCGATGTTGCGCACCTGCGCCGTGAGGTTGCCCGCCAGCTCGTTGACGTTCTCGGTGAGGTGCCGCCAGGTGCCGGACACGTTGGGCACCGCGGCCTGGCCGCCCAGCTTGCCCTCGATGCCCACCTCGCGCGCCACCCGCGTGACCTCGTCGGCGAAGCTCGACAGCTGGTCGACCATCGTGTTCACGGTGGACTTGAGCTCCAGGATCTCGCCGCGCGCGTCCACGACGATCTTCTGGCTGAGGTCCCCGCTCGCCACCGCCGTGGCCACCGAGGCGATGCCGCGCACCTGGTCGGTGAGGTTGGCCGCCATCAGGTTCACCGCGTCGGTGAGGTTCTTCCAGGTGCCCGCGACGTTCGGCACCGCAGCCTGGCCGCCCAGGCGCCCCTCGGTGCCCACCTCGACCGCCACCCGCGTGACCTCGTCGGCGAAGCGGCGCAGCGTGTCGGTGAGCGAGTTGATCGTGTCGGCCAGCTCCGCGATCTCACCGCGGGCGTTCACCGTGATCTTGCGCGACAGGTCGCCCTGGGCGATGGCCGTGGCGGCCGTGGAGATCGAGCGGACCTGGTTGGTGAGGTTGCTCGCCATCGTGTTCACCGAGTCGGTGAGGGCCCGCCACGTACCGGCGACGCCGCGGACGTCGGCCTGCCCGCCGAGCATGCCCTCGGTGCCCACCTCGCGCGACACCCGCGTGACCTCGTCGGCGAAGCTCGACAGCTGGTCGACCATCGTGTTGACGGTGCGGCCGATGCGCCGGAACTCGCCGCGCAGCGGCCGGCCCTCGATCTCCAGCGCCATGTGCTGGGAGAGGTCGCCCTCGGCCACGGCCTCGATCACGCGCGCGATCTCCGCGGTGGGCGCGACCAGGTCGTCGACGAGGCTGTTGACGGCCTGGATGCCCTCGGCCCACGCCCCGTCGTAGGCCTCCTCGTCGAGCCGGTCGGACATCCGCCCCTCGCGGCCGACCACGCGTCCGATCCGCAGCAGGTCGCGGTTGCGCCGCTCCTGCATCGCCACGAGCTCGTTGAACTCGTCGATCACCTCGCCCGGCAGGCCGGTGCCCCGCGGCAACCGCACGTCGAACCGCCCCTGCCGCACCTGGCGCAGCGCATCGGCGAGCTCGGCCAGCAGCGCGCTCTCCGCAGGAGGTGGCGCACCGCCGCTCGGCTCGGTGCTCTGGCGCGGACTCGTGCTCATGACGGCTGTCCTCCCATGCTCGGACCGGCGGCCGGGCACGGGCGCGCGCCGTGGCACCGGCGCGGCCGCCGCACCTGTCCGACCCTAGACGATCCACCCCGCGCCGGACCCCCTCCGGTCCCGCCCCGAGCGCCCGGCGGCGCAACGGTGCAGACTGCACGCCGTGCCCGTTCAGCTCGAGCGGCGGACCAGGCTGCCGCCGGACGCCCGATCCGCCGGTCGAGCCCGGCGGATGCTCCAGGAGGCGCTGCGCGAGCTCGAGGACGGCGGCCCCGAGGACAGCGGGCTCGCCGACCTCATCGACACCGTGATCCTGCTGGCCAGCGAGCTGTGCGAGAACGCCGTGCTGCACGCGGGCACCGAGTTCGAGGTCGCGCTCACCGTCACCGAGACCGAGATCAGCGTCGAGGTCACCGACCGGGGTGCCGGGCCGCTCGAGATCCACCTCTCGCAGCCGCGCCAGCGCTACGGCCGCGCCGCCAGCCACGGGCGCGGGCTCGCGCTCGTGCAGCGCCTCGCCACCGTGTGGGGCACCCGTCACGAGGCCGACGGGCGCCACGTCACGTGGTTCTCCCTCGCGCGGGTGGACCGGCCCGCCGTCCCCGAGGTGCCACCGGCACCGCCGGACGCCGAGCGCGTGTGGACCACCGCCGAGCAGGCCCGGTGGCTGCTGCACGTCCCCCCGGGGCTGGTCGACCGGCTCGAGCCCGCCGAGCTGGTGGCCGAGCTCGTCCGCAGGCTGCGCGAGCTGCTCGACGCCGAGTCCGTGAGCGTCGAGGTCGACGAGGGCGACGGCACCGGCGCGCGCGAGGTCGCCCGGGACGGCGTCCAGGGCGGTGTGGGCGGCAGCATCCAGCACCTGAGCCGCACGGTCGAGGTGCGGTTGCCGACCACCGCCCCGTTGCGCGGCGTGCTGCGGGTGCTGCACCGCCACGGCGGCTCCGCGTCCTCGGACCCCGACCGGACCCGCGACCTCACCGAGCTGATCGCCTACCGCGTGGCGATGGCCGTCGAGTCGCAGTGGCTGCGCGGGGTGGACCAGCGCAGGCGTGCCTGGATGACCTACCTCGCCGAGACCAGCGAGCTGCTCGGGCAGTCGCTCGACGTCGACCTCGCCGTCACCGTGGTCCCGCAGGTCGTCGTGCCGCGGCTGGGCCGCTGGTGCGCGGTGCACCTCGTCGACTCCTCCGGCGCGCTGCAGCTCGCGGCCCTCACGCACGCCCTCGAGGACGCCCTCCCCGAACTGCGCGGCGTCCTGGACCCGAACGGCAGCCCCGGCCTGCCCGGCGAGCTGCGCCACCGCCTCGCCGAAGTGGTCCGCGACGGCAGCTCGGCGGTGCGCTTCGCCGTGCCCACCGACGGGATCGCCCTCCCCCTGCGCGCGCGGGGCCGGACCCTGGGCACCCTCCTCGTCGGCCGGCCCGACGGGCGCCCGCACAGCCCGGAGGACGTCGTGCTCGCCGGTGACGTCGCCCGCCGCGCGGCGCTCGCGATCCACAACGCGCAGAGCACGGGCGCGCACGTCGCCGTGTCGCAGGCGCTGCAGCAGGCCCTGCTCCCCCGCGCCCTGCCGGTCGTGCCGGGCGTCGAGTTCGCCTCGGAGTACCTGCCCGCGAGCTCCGGCTCCGACGTCGGCGGCGACTTCTACGACGTGCTCACCGTGGACCCGTCGCAGTGGCTGGTGTCGATCGGCGACGTCTGCGGCAAGGGTGCGCGGGCCGCCGCACGCACCGGCCTGGTCCGCGA
Organism: Pseudonocardia sp. MH-G8; assembly: GCF_002262885.1. Classification (GTDB taxonomy): domain Bacteria; phylum Actinomycetota; class Actinomycetes; order Mycobacteriales; family Pseudonocardiaceae; genus Pseudonocardia. The sequence goes on from NZ_NKYF01000037.1 coordinate 17,907, forward strand.
CGTGCTGCGGGTGCTGGTCCGGGACGACCGCTCCCTGCCACGGGCCATCGAGATGCTCAACGAGGTCATGATCGAGGCCGACGACCCCCTGCAGTTCTGCACGCTCGCCGCCGCGATGGTGAGCAGGCGCAGGCGGGGCCCGGGCGGGAGCGGCGATTCCCGCGGCGGGCTGGACGTCGAGCTCGCCCTCGCCGGGCACGTCCAACCGGTGCTGGTGCGCGCCGACGGCACGGCCGAGCTGATCGGCACGTTCGGCACGGCGGTCGGGCTGGTGCCCTCGGTGCGCCTGAGCTGCACCCGCCACCGCATGGGGCCCGCCGACACCCTGCTCGTCTACACCGACGGCGTCACCGAGCGCCGCAGGGGACGCGAGCAGTTCGGCGCCGAGCGCCTCCTCGCCGTCGCGGCGGGTGCAGCGGGCAAGCCCGCGGTGCAGGTGGTGGGCGCGGTGCGGGAAGCGGTGGAGCGCTTCAGCGCAGAACCCCTGGACGACGACGTGGCCCTGCTTGCGGTGCGAGCCGCCCCGTAACCAGTCGGTCGTAGCCTCGGTGGCCCCGGGTGACGCATCCTGGGGGCCCCGAGCACCCAGGAGGAGGACCGCTGGACGCGAAGCGGAGCAGGCGGAGCGTGCTCCGGGAGCTCCGCTCCTGGCCGACGCTCCTGCTGGTGCTGTTCTGCCTTGGCGTGGGGATCCCGGTCACGGTCACGCTCACCCCCTCGCAGGACCTCGTGGCGTTCGGCCAGCACATCAGCGTGGGCGCCCGGCCGCCGGACCTCTCGGTGGCCGGCCCGGCCCGGCTCGTGCAGGTCGGCAACACCGCGCTGGACGTGGACCGGATGCACGTCTACGGCCCGCTGCGCCCCGAGCTGACGATGGGGCCGGTGCAGCGCAACGCCGCCGCCGCCAGCGTGTTCGACCCCAGCGACGGCCCGCAGGCCCGCGACGAGGCGCTCTCCGCCGTCACCGGGGGGTTCCTGACCTGGTACGTCCTGGGCGGGCTCGGACTGATCGCCTTCACGATCACCGCCGCCGCGGGCGCCGCGGGCCTGCGCACCCTCGTCGTGCTGCGGCGCCAGAGCCGCACCCACGGGGGCGACCACGAACCGCTGCACGAGATCTTCTCCTATTGCGTGCGGGCGGCCCGCCGGATGACGGTGATCGCGCTGGTCACCGCGGTGCTCGCGTGGCTGGTGTCGGGGGCGCTCGCGGTCGGCGGCACCGTGTCGGGCCTGCGCGGGGTCACCTCGCTCGCCCAGCTCGTCGGTGCCTACCACCTCACCCCCGACCCGGTCGGCCCGCCGATCACCGGCTATGACGGCGCCGTGATCGGCGACTCGCGCGCCGTGCGGCTGGGCGGCCCACCGGTTCCCGACGCCACCCCCGACGACGTCGCCTGCGCGCGCAGCACCGACTCGCTCGCCGCGGAGATCGGCCACCTGACCTCGGCGCAGGTGCTCAACCTGGCCTGCCCCAGCGCCACCATCACCAGCGGGTTGCGCGGCCCCCAGGACCAGGGCGGCCGATCGGTGCCCCCGCAGGTCGGTGTGCTCAAGCAGGCGCAGGACCTGCGGTTCGTCGTCGTCGCGATCGGCCCCAACGACGTCGGCTGGACCGATTTCCTGCGCTACTGCTACGGCGTCGACGACTGCTCGGACCGGCTCACCCAGGGCGAGTTCGACTACCGGCTCGCCGCGTTCGACCGGGTGTACGGCGACCTGCTGATCGACCTCAACGACCTGCCCGGCAGCCCGCAGATCATCGTCATGACCTCCTACGGCGCCTTCCCACCCGATGCCGACTGCGCCGACACCCGCGCCGAGGGCTACCCCGGCCTGAACCCCGAGAAGATCGATCTGCTCACCGACCGCAACGAACAGCTCAACGCCGTGCTCGTGGCCGGTGCGCAGAAGTACGGCTTCGCCGTGGCCCACCCGGCGCTGGGCCTGCTGTGCGAGAAGGGCACCGACGGGCTCGGCCCGGACCTGCAGGGCATGTCCGAACCGTTCCCCTTCCACCCCACCGGCATCGGCTCCCTGCGGATGGCCTCGTCGGTGGTGCGGCAGATCGAGCCGCCGCCTGCGGAGTGACGGGTCAGGACGTGGGAGCGGTGAGGGCGGCCAGCGCGTCGACGATGCCGTGCCCGTAGTGCCCGTTGAACGCCGGATCGCCCTCGCAGGGCGCGGCCGCTCCGGCTTCCGGGGCCGTGGGCGCCGGGCACGCGACCTGCGCCGCGGACGCGGTGATCGCCTGCTCGACGACGTCCGGTGACAGGGTCAGCTGCCCCGGGTGCTGCGGGTCCTCGGTGCCGTGCCGGCTCACCACCAGCGCCGCGACACCCGTGACGTGCGGCGAGGCCATCGAGGTGCCCTGCAGGTAGGTGTAGTAGCCGCACGCGTTGCCGTGACACGCCCTCTGCACCCCCTGTGCCGCGCCTTGCGGGGTCACCGCGCCCTGCGCGTCGACGTCGCCCGACTCCTGCAGGACGCGCTGCGGGTAGGAGGAGAGGATGAGGTCCTCCAGCCGGCCGGCGCTCGCCGAGCCGCCGGGCGCGGCCACGGAGATCTGCTCGGTGCCGTAGTTCGAGTACCCGGCCTTCGCCCCCGAGGGCCCCACCGCCGACACGCCGATGACGTGCGGTCCCTCCACCGGGAGGTCGACGCAGCTCGCGTTGTCGATCGCGCGGTCGTAGGTCGCGCCGGGCGGGTAGTTCGGGCTCTCACGATCCGTCCCGGGCCGACCCAGGTCCTCGCTCTCGTTGCCCAGCGACCCGACGAGCGTCACGCCCTTGCCGTGCGCGTACTCCAGCGCCCGGTTCATCGCCTCGATCGTGGTGCGTTGCGCGATCTGCGCCTCCGGCGAGTCGGCCGGGTTGTTCGTGCAGTTGTAGCGCCACGGGTCCACGTAGAACGACATGTTGATCACGTCGAGGCCGACGTCGGCGCCGTAGGTCAGGGCATCGAGGACCGGCTGGAGGAAGAACAGGCCGGCGTCCTGACCGGCGCGGATGTTCACCAGCGTGACGCCCGGCGCCACGCCGGAGAGCCCCGACCCGTTGGCCGCCGCCGCGACCGTGCCGGCGACGTGCGTGCCGTGGCCCCCGCCGTCGTGGTCGGGCGGGTCGACGCAACCGTCGAACTCGCACGGCCCGTCCAGCTCCCCGCCGCTCGGGTCGGTCGGGATGTCGGTGACGAAGTTGCGCGACAACGCCACGTCGACGCTCGGTGCGAGGTCGGGGTTGCTCGCGTCGATGCCGGTGTCCAGGATGCCGACCTGCACGCGCGGGTCACCGGGCTGCTGGGCCCGCGCCGCGTCGGCCTTGATCATGGACAGGCCCCACAGCCTCGCGTCGAGCGGGTCGAGCCCCGTGGGGCCCTGCGGAGGTCCCTGCGCGCCGCTCGTCGAGGCGGCCGGCACGGCCCCACCAGGGCGCGTCGCCGTCGTGCCCCCGATCGGACGAGCCGGCGTGGCGCCGAAGATCCCCTCCGCCGCGGACACCCGCTCCACGAACCCGGCCACGGGTGCCTCGACCACCAGCGCACCGACGGCGGCGTTCTCCCGCAGGACGTGCCCGCCCGCCGCCTCGACGGCGGCCACGGCGGCATCGTGGGCGGCACCGGCGTCGAGCAGGACGGTGAACTGCGGCGAGCCCGGTGCGGCCTGCGCCTCGACCGCCGAGCTCGGGCCGAGCGACGCCGCACCCAGCACGACCACGCAAGCGACGGCGGCGACCACAGCGCGCCCGAATGCACGAGGGCTCTTCACACGACCTCCAGGTTCCCCCCGAGAACCCCGGAAGCCGGGGCCGACAACGGCGTCACCCTAGGTCATCCGATGCACGCCGCCGGGGAAGACGCCCCGCGCCGACGCGTCGTCCGCGCCAGACTGGGACCCGTGTCCTCCTGGGTGCTGCACGTCGACCTCGACCAGTTCCTGGCCGCGGTCGAGGTCCTGCGCCGTCCGGAGCTGGCCGGGCGGCCGGTCGTCGTCGGCGGGAAGGGCGACCCCACGCAGCGCGCGGTCGTGGCCACGGCCTCCTACGAGGCGCGGCAGTTCGGGGTCCGGTCGGGGATGCCGATGCGCACCGCGGCCAAGCGCTGCCCGGACGCGGTCTTCCTGCCCGCCGACAACGCCCACTACGACGCGATGTCGGCGCAGGTCATGGCGGTGCTGCACGCCCAGCCCGGGGTCGTCGTCGAGGTACTGGGCTGGGACGAGGCGTTCGTCGGCGCCGACACCGACGATCCGGAGGCACTGGCGTGCACGATCCGGGCCGCCGTTCTCGCCGCGACCCGGCTGGAGTGCTCGGTCGGCATCGGCGACAACCTGCTCCGCGCGAAGATCGCCACGGAGTTCGCGAAACCCGGCACGGGCGAGGGCACCTACCGGTTGACGGCCGCGAACTGGGCCGAGGTGATGTTCGACCGCCCCACCCGGGCGCTGTGGGGCATCGGCGCGAAGACCGCGCGCAAGCTCGCCGACCGGGGCATCCACACGGTGCGGGAGCTGGCCGCCACCGACCCGGCGGCACTCGCCGCCGAGCTCGGCCCGGCGCTGGGGCCCTGGTACGTGCAGCTCGGCCGGGGGATCGGGCGGGCCACGGTCGAGGGCACTCCCTGGGTCGCGCGCTCGCGCAGCCACGAGACGACCTTCCAGACCGACCTCGGCGACTGGGCCGACGTCCGCGCCGAGGTGGCCGCACTCGCCCGACGGGTGGCCGCCGAGATCCGCGCCGAGGACCGCCCGGCGGCGCGCGTGGCCGTGAAGGTCCGCTTCGCACCGTTCTCCACCTACACCCGCAGCGCCACGCTGGAGGCGCCCACCTTCGACGCCGAACGCGTTGCCGCCGCAGCCCTCGACGTCCTCGAGAAGTTCACCTCCCGACGACCGGTGCGGCTGCTCGGCGTGCGCGCCGAGTTCGCCCGGCCATGAGAACGGCTGAGAAGCTCCTCAGCCCCGACCACGCAGATTCGGTCATGTGGAGCTGCGGGGGCGGACGCGACATGGTGCGGCCGTCGGCGCGGTGCGCCGGCACTTCGACCGGCTGGGCGATCGCGAGTGGGCGCGGCAGGACTCCGACGCCACGAGCCGCGTCAGCCTCGAGGTGCACCGCCGGTTCCTGCGCCGCTTCGTACCGCGGGGCGCGCACGTGCTGGAGGTCGGGGCCGGCCCCGGCCGGTTCACCACCGAGCTCGCCGCACAGGGGTGCCGGGTCGTCGCCACCGACGCCTCCCCCGCCCACCTGAGCGCGCACGGTCGGCGCCTGCGCGGCACCCCCGCCGAACGCGGCGTGCTGCGTCGCGAGCTGCTCGACGTCCGCGACACCAGCCGCTACCGCGACGGCGAGTTCGACGCGGTGCTCGCCTACGGCGCGCCGCTCTCGTCCACGCCCGTCGCCAGCTGCGACGCCCTGCGCGGCCTGCTGCGCATCCTGGTGCCGGGCGGCGTGGTCGTCGCGTCGGTGGTGTCGCTGCTCGGCACGTGGCGCCACCACCTCCCCGACACCGGCGACCCCGCCGACGCGACCGCGGCCGGCTGCGGGGACACCGACGCCCCGCCACCCGTCCCGTGCCGGAAGTTCCGGTGGGGCGACGTCGTCGCGCTCGTCACCGAGGCGGGCGGCACCCTCCTCGACGGCAGCGCCAGCAACTGGGCCTCCCTCGGCGACCGGGACACGCTCGCCCGGCTCGAGTCGGACCGGGAGCGGTGGCGCCGCTTCCTCGAGCACGAGATCGCGGCGTGCGCGGAGCCGGGCACCCGCGACGGCGGCACCCACATCCTCTTCGCCGTGCGGCGCTGAGCTGCCTCGCCGCCGCCTCCGCGTTCCGCGGAACGCCGAGAGATGCTCGCGCACCCGTCTCCTGCCACGCCCCCGGATCCGCCCCGCGCACCCCGCCGACGTTCGTGACCACCGTCTAGCGTGATCGTGTGTACCCGCCGATCGAACCGTATGACCAGGGCCTGCTCGACGTGGGCGACGGCAACCGGATCCACTGGGAGACCTGCGGCAACCCTGACGGCAAGCCCGCGCTCGTCGTGCACGGCGGGCCCGGGTCGGGGTGCACGCCGGGGCAGCGGCGCGGCTTCGACCCGCAGCGCTACCGCGTGGTGCTGTTCGACCAGCGCGGCTGCGGGCGCAGCACCCCGCACGCCGCCGACCCGGCCACCGACATGGGCGTCAACACCACGGCGCACCTGGTGGCCGACATGGAGCGGCTGCGCGAGCACCTGGGCGTCGACCGCTGGCTGCTGCACGGCGGTTCCTGGGGCTCGACGCTCATCCTCGCCTACGCGCAGCAGTACCCGCACCGCGTCTCGGAGATCGTGATCCCCAGCGTCACGATGACCCGCCGCGCGGACATCGACTGGCTCTACCGCGGCGTCGGGCGCTTCTACCCCGAGGCGTGGGAGCGCTTCCGGGACGGCGTGCCGGAATCCGAACGCGACGGTGACCTGGTCGCCGCGTACGCCCGCCTCGTCGCGCACCCCGACCCCGCGGTGCGCGAGCGTGCCACGCTCGACTGGCTCGCCTGGGAGGACGCCGTGATCTCGGCGGAGCCGAACGCCCGCACGGGCGCCTACGGCAACCGGCCGCCCGACGCCCAGATGGCATTCGTGCGCATCTGCACCCACTACTTCTCGAACGGCGCCTGGCTGGAGGAGGGTGCGCTGCTGCGCGACGCCGGGCGGCTGGCCGGTATCCCCGGCGTCCTCGTCCACGGCCGGCTCGACATGGGTGGCCCGCCGCACACGGCCTGGGAGCTCGCGCGCGCCTGGCCCGACGCCGAGCTGCGGATCGTCGAGGACTCCGGGCACACCGGCAGCGACACGATGCGCGCGCACCTGGTCGAGGCCCTCGACCGCTTCGCCGACCGCTGACCACCCGCGCCGGACGCGCCCACAGCCCCGTCACGTTCCGGCGGGTCGACGCGCCCAGGTCGCCAGCTCCGCCCAGCCCGCCAGGTCGGTGGTGGCACCGGACGCCGTCACCGTGAACCGCCCGTCCCCGTGCACCGTCACACGGGCCGCGGCGTCCTGCGCGCCGTTGCCCGCGACGATCCAGCCCTCGCGCGCGAGCAGCCGGGCCGCGAGTGCCGCGGCGGGTTCGGGGCCCACCACCGACACCGCGGACCCGCGACGGTCGCCGTGCAGGGCGAACGTGCCCGTGACCGGGTCGAAGGCGAGGCCGGGCGCGTCGAACACCTCCCCCACCACACCGTCGGCCACGAGTTGCTCCGGCGGCCCGGCGCGCAGCCGCCCGGCCCGGTCCAGCAGCCAGACGTGGTCGGCCAGGCGCAGCGCGGGCTCCAGGTCGTGCGTGGACACCAGCACGCACAGCCCGTCCTCGCGGGCCAGGCGGCGCAGCAGGGCCAGCAGGGCCACCCGCGACGAGACGTCGAGGAACGCGGTCGGTTCGTCCAGCAGCAGCACCGCGGGCTCCTGGGCCAGGGCGCGGGCGGTGAGGACGCGCTGACGCTCGCCGTCGGAGAGCTCCGCGACGCGACGCCCTGCCAGGTGCCCGGCCCCGGCCGCGGCGATCGCGGCCGTCACCGCCGCCCGGTCGGCCTCGCGCAGCGCGCCGGTCGGACCGGTGTGCGGGTGGCGGCCCAGCGCCACCAACTCCTCCACGGCGAGCAGACCGGGGTCGACGCGCTCGGTGAGCACCACCGCCACCCGGCGCGCGCGTTCCGCGGCGGGCAGCGCGAGCAGGTCGGCACCGTCGAGGCGCACGGTGCCGGCCAGGGGCGGGAGCAGGCCCGCCACGGCGTGCAGCAGCGTGGACTTGCCGGTGCCGTTGGGGCCGACCAGCACCGTCAGCTCGCCGGCGGCCGCCCGCGCCTGCACGCCGGCGAGCACGACGCCCGGCGCGCGCCGTCGCCCGCGCCGGTAGCCGAGGTCGAGCCCATCGAGGGCCAGGCCGCTCACGACACCGCCGTCGCGAACCGCCTGCTGCGCAGCAGCACCGCGATCACGACCGGGGCGCCGACCAGCGAGGTCACGACGTTCAATGGCACCACCGTCTCGGTGCCCGGCGGGTGCCCCGCGATCGAGCAGGCCAGCACCACCGCGGCGCCGGCGAGCGCGGTGACCGGCAGCAGGACCCGATGGTCGGACGTGTCGACCAGCAGCCGGGCCAGGTGCGGCACCGCGATCCCGACGAACGCGATCGGCCCGCAGAACGCGGTGACGCCACCGGCGAGCAGGGCCACCGCCACCACGACCGCGGCCCGCAGCCGCCGGACCGGCACGCCGACGCTGCGGGCGTGCGCCTCGCCGAGCAGGAGCGCGTTCAGCGGCTTCACCAGCAGCGCGGCCACCACGAGCCCGGCGCCCACCACCGCGGCGAGCACCGGCAGGTCGGCCCCGCCCGTGCCGTCGATGCTGCCCAGTCCCCACACGACGTACTGCTGCGCGATGCGCGGGTCGCTCCACACCAGCACCAGGCTCACGACCGCGGTGGTCACCGCGCCGACCATCACGCCGACGACGAGCAACGTCACCACCGAACGCACCCAGCGCGCGAGCACCAGCACCAGGGCCAGCACGGCGGCGGCCCCGAGCGCGGCCGCACCGACGGCGCCGAGCCGTGCCGCGCCGGCCAGCCCCTCAGCAAAGCCCGCCGCCGTCCCCGCCGCACCGCCTGCCACGAGCGAGAGCGCCACCCCGAGCCCCGCGCCGGAGCTCACGCCCAGCACGTAGGGGTCGGCGAGCGGGTTGCGGAACAGGGTCTGCACCAGTGCCCCGGCCACGGCCAGCGCGGCGCCCGCCAGCACCGCGGTGAACGCCCGCGGCAGCCGCACGGTGCCGATCACGACGCTCCACCGCGGGTCCGAGGGCGCGGCGCCGGCGAGCACCCGCACCGTGTCCGGCAGCGGCACGCTCACCGGCCCGAGCGCCACGGCCAGCACGAACAGCGCCAGCACCGCGGCGGCCAGCACCGCCAACAGCTTCACGTCACCCGTCGCAGGTAGACGAGCTCGTGATCGGGCAGCAGGTCCGGGTGCAGCACCGCGACGAGGTCCGCCAGCAGCTCGTCGGGATGCGTGATCCCCCGCTCGTGCACCTCGTTGCCACCGGTCGGGCCGATCCGCCGGTCGCGGTTCCACACCTGCCCGTCGCGGACGGCCGCCAGCGCGCCGTAGCGCGGGTCGGCGGCGGTGACGTCGGCGAGCGTGGCCCACCCGCCGTCGGCGATCCACACGGGGGCGGAGCCGTCGGCCACGTAGAGGCTCTCGAAGTCCTTCGGTATGCCGCCCGCGGCCGGGTTGCCGGCCTCCGACCAGGTGCCGCCCGCGTCGCGCAGCAGCGCACCGGACGTGCTGCCGCCGGTCGGCACCCGCCACCCGCCCTCGTAGAGCTGCCCGTACAGCACGGGGACCGGCGGGGCGCCCGCAGCCAGGGCAGCCAGCTCGCCGTAGCGGGCCTCGATCGCGGCGAACACGCGCTCGGCCTCGGCCTCGCGGCCGGTGAGCGCACCCATCACCTTGATCCACTCGGCCTGCGCGAGCGGGCCGCTCTCGAGGTAGTCGGCCCAGCCGAGCACCGGGACACCCGCCCGGCGCAACGTCGGGAACGACGGGTCGTCCGTGCCCTGGCTGAGCAGCACGTCCGGGGCGGCCGCGGCCACACGCTCGACGTCGACCTGCCCGCCGGTCGCGAACCCGGTCACCGCACCGGTGGCGATGCGCGCCCGCGCCTCGGGCCCGGAGACGAAGTCGGGCGTGCCCACGCCGGTGAGGACGTCGAGCGCGCCGATGTCGGCGAGCATGGGCAGCTGGGTCGTGGACGCGGCGTACACGCTGCGCACCGGCACCTCGACCACCGGCGCCCCGGCCAGCTCGGCCGGCAACGCCGGCGCGGGCTCGCCGCAGGGCAGCAGCACGGTCGACTCCGGGGCTCCGCCGGGGTAGGGCTGGGCCACGGTCAGCACGCGGTAGTCGCCCGCGTCCTGGAGCGTGACGTTCGTGGCGTGCCGCAGTTGCACCGGCGCGGCCGGCGCGGCCGGCGGGCAGCCCGGTGGGGCCGCGGGCGGCACGGCGGCCGGTGCGGCGCAGGCCGCCACCACCACGGCGGTCAGGGCGGCGACGAGCGCCTGCAGGGCGGGGCGGGTCACGGCTCTCTCCTCGCGAGCGCGGCGGCGACCACGGCCGGTACGGGCTGCAGCGATCACGTTGCGGGCGGACCGCCACCCGGCGCGGTGGTCGTCAGCCAGGCGACCGCCTCGTCCACCGTGGCGACGGCGGGGGCCTCGGGGGCGGGCGGACGGTCCAGCAGCACGACCGGCAGGCCCAGCTCCCGGGCCGCCACCAGCTTCGCGGCGGTCAGCTCGCCGCCGCTGTCGCGCGTGACCAGCACATCGACGCGGTGTTCCCGCAGCAGGGCACGCTCCGCGTCGGCGGTGAAGGGCCCGCGGGCCAGCACGAGGTGGTGCCGCGCGGGCAGGGGCGGAGGCGGCGGGTCGACCGACCGCAGCAGGAACCACTGCGCGAGCCCCGCGAACGCGGCGAGGTCACCGCTGCCGGTGGCGAGGAAGACCCGCTCCCCCAGCTCCGGCAGCAGCGCGGCCGCGGCGCCCGCGTCCGGTACGCGGTGCCAACGGTCCCCGGGCCCGGCCGTCCACCCCGAGCGGCGCAGCACGAGCAGCGGAACGCCGGCCGCGGCGGTGGCGGCCACCGCGTGCGCGCTCATCCGGGAGGCGAAGGGGTGCGTGGCGTCGACGACCGCGTCGGTCCGGTGCCCGCGCAGCCACCCGAGCAGGCCGTCCGCGCCGCCGAACCCGCCGATGCGCACGTCACCGCAGGGCAGCCGCGGCACCGCCACGCGACCTGCCAGCGAGGAGGTGACCGCGATCGCGGGGTCGTTGTGCAACGCGGCGGCGAGCCTGCGGGCCTCGGCGGTGCCGCCGAGCACGAGCACGTTGCGCACCCCGCTCACCGGGCGTACCTGCGCAGCAGGTAGGTGTCCATGATCCAGCCCTTGCGGGCGCGCAGCTCGGCCCGCAGCCGCGCGATCTCGTCGCGCACCTCCCGCAGGTCGCCGTGCACCAGCACCTGATCGGGTGTGCCGAGGTAGGCACCCCAGTAGATGTCCCAGCGCGAGTCCGGGCCGTCGGCGGGCACCGCGGCGAAGGCGTCGACGGCGTCCAGCATCACGACGACGTCATCCACGCCCGGCGGCGGGCCCTCGTCGGCCAGCCGACGCCCCGTGGTGACGAGGAACGGGCGCCCGACCCGGTTGAGCACGACGCGGTGCGCGGCCGCGAGGGCCTGCACGGCGCTGATCCCGGGGATCGAGACGACGTCGAACGCGACCCCGCCGCGCGCCCCGATGCCGTCGAGGATGCGCAGCGTGCCGTCGTAGAGGGCCGGGTCACCCCACACCAGGAACGCGCCGGCCCCGTCGTCGCCGAGCTCGTCGGCGAGCATCCGCTCGTAGAGGGCGGCCCGCCGCTCCTGCCAGTCGCCCACGGCCGCCGCGTAGCCCGCGGTTGCGGCGCTGCGGTCCCGCTGCGGGTCGCGCGCGGTGACCACCCGGTGCGGGCGGGTGACGTGGCGGGCCAGCAGGTCGGCGCGCAGGCCCGCGAGGTCGCCCTTGGCATCGCCCTTGTCGATGGTGAAGAAGACGTCGGTGCGGTTCATCGCCGCCACCGCCTCGAGCGTGAGGTGGTCGGGGTCGCCCGCACCGATACCGATGACATACACCGTACGCACGCCCGTCTACCCCGGGTCCGGTGTGTCGGGCGGCGGGACGGTCGGCACCCGCACCAGCAGCGCCTGCGGGTCCACCCGGATCGCGAGCTCCTGCGCGTCGCCGACCGGGTCGCCGTCGACCTGGCACGGCTGCGGGGCCTCGGTGCGGATCCCGATCGAACGAGCCTGCCAGTGCTCGACGCGCTCGTGCCCGGCGCGCCTGCGCGTGATCACGCGCAGCGCGACCGCGATCCAGCCGGCGAACGTACTGGGCGCGATGCTCACCACGTCGAGGACGCCGTCGTCGATCGTGGCCCGCGGCATCAGCACGAGCCCGCCCAGCAGGGTGCCGCTGTTGCCGACGACCACCGCGCGGGTGCGGCGGCGCAGGGGCGGGGCGTCGTCGAGGGCGAGCGTGACGCGCACGCGCCGCCCACGCATGGCGCGCAGCCCGGAGATCACGTAGGCGAGCGGCCCGACCCGGACCTTCAGCGCCTCGGGCGTGTTGACCATGATCGCGGCATCGAACCCGGTGCCGGCCATCACGAGGAACACCCGCTCCTCCTCGGAACCGTCGATCCGGATCCGCCCGACGTCGATCGCGCGGTCGTCGCCGGTGAGCGCGAGGCGGGCGGCCGTCGGCACGTTCTCCGGCGTGCCGAGCGTACGGGCGAGCAGGTTGCCCGTTCCCGCCGGCACCAGGCCCATCGCGACCCCCGTACCCGCCAGCGCCTCGGCCACCGATCGGACGGTGCCGTCCCCGCCGCAGGCCAGTACGACGTCGGCGCCCCGCTCCACGGCCAGCCGGGCCTGCCCGGTGCCCGGATCCTCCACCGTGGTCTCGAGCCAGAGCGGCTCCGCCCAGCCGAGTCCGGTGCACACCGCGGTGATGCGCTGCCGCGTGCCCGGCTCGATCTTCGTGGGGTTGGCGACGACGGCGGCCAGTGGCCGGTCCTCCGGCTCCGCCCTGAGCGTTTCCGGGTCGGCGGACCGCAGCCGCCCGCGGAGCACGACGACCACGAGGATCCCCAGCACGGGCAGGGCCGCCACCGCGAGCACCCACCAGTCGTTCACGACGAAACCCTATGCGGCGCGCGCCGCCCCCGCGCGCGGCGTCCACCACACGTCCGGACGGAGTACACCCGGATCGCGACACACGTACATCCGGAGCGCGACTCGCGGGAAGTCGGGAAGGCGGCGTGCGACGTCTAACCTAACCGTCCAGGAACGCGGCGAGTCCGTCGAGCAGGCGCTCGACATCCGTGTCGTCGACGTAGGGAGCCAAACCGATCCGCAGCGCCCCACCGTCGCCGAGGCCGAGACGGCGCGACGCCTCGATCGCGTAGAACGAGCCCGCGGGGGCGTGCACGCCGCGCTCGGCGAGGAACGCGTATGCCGCGGCCGGCTCCCGACCGGCGAACGAGACGAGCAGCGTGGGAGTGCGGTGCGCCGCCCGCGAGTGCACGGTGACACCGGGCAGCCGGGCGAGCCCCTCCTCGATGCGCTCCCGCAGCCGGTCCTCGTGGGCCCCGATCACACCGAGCGCCGACACGAGTTGCGCACGCCGCCCACCTGCCACGCCGCCCAGCGCGGCCAGGAAGTCGACGGCTGCCGTGGTGCCCGCCAGCAGCTCGTAGGGCAGGGTGCCGAGCTCGAACCGCTCCGGCACGACGTCCGTGGACGGCAGGAGCTTCTGCGGGTGCAGCCGCTCCAGCAGCGCAGGTGCCGCCGCGAGCACGCCGCAGTGGGGGCCGAGGAACTTGTAGGGCGAGCACACGTAGAAGTCGGCACCCAGCGCCTGCAGGTGCACCGGCTGGTGAGCGGTGGCGTGCACGCCGTCGACGTAGGCCAGCGCGCCCGCCTCGTGGGCCAGGTCCGTGATCGCTCGCACCGGCGGGCAGGTCCCGAGCAGGTTCGAGGCGGCCGTCACCGCGACGAGCCGGGTGCGCGGCGAGAGCACGGGCGCCACGTCCTCGGCGGCGAGCTCGGCGGTGGCCGGATCGAACTGCGCCCAGCGCACCCGCGCCCCCACCGCCTCCGCGGCCTGCACCCACGGACGGATGTTCGCGTCGTGGTCCAGCGAGGTGACGACGACCTCGTCGCCCGGCTCCCAGGTGGCCGCGAGCGTGCGCGCGGCGTCGTAGGTCAGCTGGGTCATGCTGCGCCCGAACACGACACCGGCCGGGTCCGCGCCGAGCAGGTCGGCCACGGCGAGGCGCGCCGACACGACGATCTCGTCCGCGGTGCGTTCGGCCGCGGTGATCCGGCCCCGGTTCGCCAACGGCGACACGAGCGTGCGCGCCACGGCCTCGGCGACCGCAACGGGCACCTGGGACCCGCCCGGCCCGTCGAAATGGGCGTAGCCGGCGGTCAGCGCCGGGAAATGGCTGCGGACCGCCTCGACGTCGTAGGCGACGTCGGAGTGCGGGACATCAGAGGGCATGTCCGCACCCTGTCACGTTCCCCCGACGGCCGGGAGGATCACCAGTCCTCACCCTCGGGCATCTCGCCCTCGGAACGGTGGCGGCCCTCGCGCAGCCCGCGCTGGTAGGTGCTCAGCCGTTCGCGGACGCGGTCGGGAACGCGTTCGGCACGGTCGCCGTTCTGCGACTCGGTCGTCCGCGGCGGCGGCACCAGCTGGTCGCCCGGCTTGCGACGGGGCAAGCCGCTGGACGTGGTGGGGGCCGGCTCCGGACGAGCCGCACGGGCCGCGGCCTCGCGCCACTCGTCGTCCTGGGGGGTCTCCCAGTCCAACGGGCCGCTCCCGAGGCCCCCGGCAGCGGCGCCCTCGTCGTCGCCCTCCTTGAACCAGGCGGAGGCGATGGCCTCGAAGATCGGCGTGGCGTACCGGTCGTCGATCGGCTCGAGGGGGAGGTCGAGCAGCGGACCGAACAGCTCGTCGATCTGCGACGACGCGGACGGCGAGTAGCTCGGCGCATCGTCGAACGACAGCGTGGGCCCGGGCGTGCCGTTGGTGGCGCCGTTCGCAGTGCCGTTGGTGGCGCCGTTGGCCGAGGTGCCGTTGGTCAGGGCGCCGTTGGTCGGGATGCCGTTGGTGACGCCGTTCGCAGTGCCGTTGGGAGCGGCGTCGAAGGGCGCGTCGAAGGCCGCGTCGAAGGCAGCGCCGTTCGCGTTCTCGAGGCCCCCGCCACCGCCGGTGACAGTGGAGTACGGCGGTTCGAGGTCCACGCCCGTGATCTCCGCGGGGAGCTGCGGCGGCGCCGGCGACGGTCGCCGCGGCGGCGGGGGTGGCTCCTCCACGGTGATCGTGGCGGGCGGGCAGTGCACACTCGCCACGAGCCCGGAACCGGCGGCTGCCGTGCCCGAGTGGTGACGGAGCGTGATGCCGGATCGAGAGCTGCGGGCGAGCTGCTCGGCGGCCGTCGCGGTGCGCCGCCCACCTGCCGCACCGGGGTCGTGCCGCGCGGCCTGCTCGACCACCACGTCGACGGTGGCACCCCGGCCGGCGAGATCGTCGTCCACCCGGCTGACGAGCTCGAGCCACGCCCCCGGGTAGACGGCCGCGGCGTGGTCGACGAGCTCCGCGAGCACCGGCACCAGCTCCGCGGCGGCGCCCGGCGCGACGAGGGCGGCGGGTCCGGGACGGACCTCGACCAGACGCGGATCCTCGGCGGACGCCGCCGCCTCGGCGACGACCTCCCCGAGCCGGCGCGGACCGGACTCCCGCGTCGCGGGCTCGACACCGCAGAGCAGCAGCACGCTGACGGTGTCGCGCCGCATCAGACGGACGCCGTCCTGCAGCTCAGCCAGGCCGGGCACGCCGTCGGCCTGCAGCCGCTCCAGCAGCCGGACCTGCTGGTCAAGGCGGTCCTGGAGGCGCCGTGCCACATCGGCGGTGGCGTCGTCCTCGGCCTGCCCCCGCTGGGCGGGAACGGGATCGCGCCGCTCGATGTCCCACCGGTCGCCGCCGCGCTGATCGCCGCCCCAGCGTCCGGACTCCCACCCCTCCGACTCCCACCCGCCGACATCGCGGTGGTCGGTATCGCGGGGCTCGGAGGCCCCGCGGCCGGGGTCCCATCGTTCGGAGCGCGCTGCGGCGCCGAGGTGCGCGAGGTAGCCCGAGTCTCCCTCGTAACCTCTGTCGCCCACCAGTCGGTCCTCTCGCACGAGTCGATGCGTCGCGTCGGTTCCTGCGCCACGCGGGCATGACCTCGATCACGCCCTGGCGTCGCTGCCGGGTGTCCTGGCGAGGCACGCTACCGCTCGAGGAGCCCTGTCCGACCGCCACGCCGGAGAGTGCGCTCAGGGCGCGCATTCCTGCGACGGGCGGCCTCCACAGCCGCTGACCAGCGCCGGACGTCACGCACCGTAGCCCATTCGGGTGCCCTTCGCCTATGCCCTGGGGGCGAGCGGCCGCTCCGCGGCGTCCAGTGAAACCGGAGCGCGCCGACCGATGAATTCCGGTGCCGCCGGAAGTCACCAGTCTGCGCCGGGCGTACGAGCGGTCCGGCGGTGGGAGAGGAGAGCGGCTGTGACAGCGGTACGAGTACTGGTGGGCACGCGCAAGGGTGCGTTCGTGCTGAGCGCCGACGGGAAGCGGGATCGCTGGGAGGTGCGGGGTCCGCACTTCGCCGGCTGGGAGATCTACCACGTGGCGGGTTCCCCCGCCGCGCCCGAGCGCATCTACGCCTCGCAGTCGGGCGGCTGGTTCGGGCAGGTGGTCCAGCGCTCGGACGACGGCGGCCTCACGTGGGCGCCGGTCGGCAACGAGTTCGCCTACGCCGGCGTGCCCGGCACGCACCAGTGGTACGACGGCACGCCCCACCCGTGGGAGTTCGCGCGGGTGTGGCACCTGGAGCCCTCGGCCACCGACCCGGACACGGTCCTGGCAGGCGTCGAGGACGCGGCCCTGTTCCGCAGCACCGACGGCGGTTCCTCCTGGCAGGAGCTGCGCGGCCTGCGCGAGCACGGTTCCGGGTCGCACTGGCAGCCGGGCGCGGGCGGGATGTGCCTGCACACGATCGTCGTCGACCCGCGGGACCCCGCGCGGATGCACGTGGCGATCTCCGCGGCGGGTGTCTTCCGCACCGACGACGACGGCAGGACCTGGCGCCCGGCCAACCGCGGGTTGCGCTCCGACGGCATCCCCGACGACGACGCCGAGGTCGGTCACTGCGTCCACAACCTCGCGATGCACCCGAGCCGCCCGGACACCCTCTACATGCAGAAGCACTGGGACGTCATGCGCAGCGACGACGGCGGCGCGAACTGGTACGACATCGGTGACAGCCTGCCGACCGACTTCGGGTTCCCGATCGAGGTGCACGCCCACGACCCGGACACCGTCTACGTCGTGCCGATCACGAGCGACTCCGAGCACTTCCCGCCCGAGGGCAGGCTGCAGGTGTTCCGCAGCCGCACCGGCGGCCATGAGTGGGAACCGCTCACCGCGGGCCTGCCGCAGCAGCACTGCTACGTCAACGTCCTGCGGGACGCGATGGCGGTCGACTCGCTCGACGAGTGCGGCGTGTACTTCGGCACCACGGGCGGGCAGGTGTACGCCTCCCCCGATGCCGGCGACACCTGGGAACCGATCGTGCGGGACCTGCCGGCGGTGCTGTCGGTCCAGGTCCAGACGCTGCCGTGACCGGGCCGGTGCGGGTGAAGCTCCCCGCCCACCTGCGGAAGCTGGCCCGGGTGGACGGCGAGGTCGCGCTGGACGTCGCCGAGCCGGTCACCCAGCGGTCGGTGCTGGACGCGCTGGAGGCCCGCCACCCGGTCCTGCGCGGCACCATCCGCGACCACGCCACCCTGCGCCGCCGCGCGTTCGTGCGGTTCTTCGCGTGCGAGGAGGACCTGTCCCACGACGAGCCGGACGCGCCGCTGCCGGCCGCGGTGGCGGCAGGCCGGGAGCCGTTCCTGGTGGTGGGCGCGATGGCCGGCGGCTGATCCGGATCGAGGGGCGCGACACGAGTACATCCAGACCCCGACTCGCGGGGGTCGGGGCCCCAACCCCGCGTGTCGGGGTCTGAGGGCGCGTGTGTCGCGGGCCTATTCGAACCGCGCCGGGTCGCCCGCACCCCTGCGGACGATCTCGGGCTCCGGACCCGAGAAGTCGACCACCGTGGTGGGCTCGGTGCCGCAGTCGCCGGAGTCGAGCACCGCGTCCAGCGCGGTGTCGAGCCGCTCCTTGATCTCCCAGCCCTGGGTGAGCGGTTCGGGCTCGTCGGGCAGCAGCAGGGTGGAGGAGAGCAGGGGCTCGCCCAGCTCGGCGAGCAGGGCCTGGGCCGCCGTGTGCTGCGGGATGCGCACGCCCACCGTCTTCTTCTTCGGGTGCAGCAGCCGCCGTGGCACCTCCTTCGTGGCGGGGAGGATGAACGTGTACTGGCCCGGGGTGGCTGCCTTCACGCTGCGGAACACCTGGTTGCTGATCTGCACGAACTGCCCGAGCTGCGCGAAGTCGCGGCAGACGAGGGTGAAGTGGTGCTTGTCGTCGAGCCGGCGGATCTCGCGGATGCGCTCGATCCCCTTCGGATCGCCGAGCTGGCAGCCCAGCGCGAAGCAGGAGTCGGTGGGATAGGCGATCAGACCGCCGTCACGCACGATGCCGGCCACCTGGCCGATCGCACGTCGTTGGGGATCGACCGGGTGGACGTCGAAGTACCGCGCCATACCGCGGAGCGTAGGACGCCCGGACGGTTTCCGTCGGCCGGGACGCTCGATCCGGTGTGCGTCAGGTCAGCGTGCGCTCGATCTCCGCGAGCTCCTCGTCGGTGAAGTCGAGGTTCGCCGTGGCCGCGACGGTGTCCTCCAACTGCCGCACGCTGCTCGCACCCACCAGCGCCGAGGTGACCCGCCCGCGCCGCAGCACCCACGCGATCGCCGTCTGGGCCAGCGTCTGGCCGCGGCCCCGCGCGACGCCGTTCAGCGCGCGGACCGTGGCGAGGCGCTCGGGCGTGATGCCCTCCGCCTTCAGGAACGGGCTCGCTCCCCCCGCGCGGGAGTCGGCCGGCACGCCGTCGAGGTACCGGTCGGTGAGCAGGCCCTGGGCGAGCGGCGAGTAGGCGATCGAGCCGGCGCCGACCTCGTCGAGCACGTCGAGCAGCCCGTCCTCCACCCAGCGGTCGAGCATCGAGTAGCGGGGCTGGTGGATCAGCAGCGGCGTGCCGAGCCCGGCGAGGATCCGCGCCGCCTCGCGGGTCTGCTCGGGCGAGTAGTTGGAGACGCCGACGTAGAGCGCCTTGCCCTGCTGGACGGCCGTGTGCAGCGCGCCCATCGTCTCCTCGAGCGGGGTGTCCGGGTCGGGGCGGTGGGAGTAGAAGACGTCGACGTACTCCAGGCCCGTGCGCCCGAGGCTCTGGTCCAGGCTGGCGAGCAGGTTCTTGCGCGAGCCCCACTCGCCGTACGGGCCCTGCCACATGAGGTAGCCGGCCTTCGTCGAGATGAGGATCTCGTCCCGGTAGGGGCGCAGGTCGGCCGCGAAGTGCCGTCCGAAGTTCTCCTCCGCCGACCCGGGCGGCGGCCCGTAGTTGTTGGCCAGGTCGAAGTGGGTGACGCCGAGGTCGAACGCGCGGCGCAGGACGGCGCGCTGGGTGTCCTGCGGCTTGTCGTGGCCGAAGTTGTGCCACAGCCCCAGGGACACCGCGGGCAGCTTCAGACCACTGCGCCCGGCCCGGCGGTAGGGCATGGCGTCGTAGCGCGCGGGATCGGCGACGTGCACCGGAGCTCCTGACTGTCGGGGACGTCATGATCCCAACAGCGCGGGAGGGTGGCGCCCGCGGGTGCAGCTAACGCGAGGCGCGCACCGTCTCGCCGGCCACCGTCCACGCCCTCGCCTGCTCGCTGAGCGTCACGCCCAGGCCCGGACGGTCGGACAGGTGCATCCGGCCGTCGCGGATCTCCAGGCGTTCCGGGAACAGCGGGTACAACCAGTCGAAGTGCTCCACCCACGGCTCGAGCGGGTAGGCGGCCGCGAGGTGGATGTGGATCTCCATCGCGAAGTGCGGCGCCAGCTGCAGGTGGCGGTGCTCGGCGAGCGCCGCGAGCTTGAGGAACTGCGTGATCCCGCCGATGCGCGGGGCGTCGGGCTGCAGGACGTCCACGGCGCCGTGGCGGATCAGCTCGGCGTGCTCCGCCACGCTGGTGAGCATCTCGCCGGACGCGATCGCCGTGTCCAGGGCGCCCGCGAGCGCGGCGTGGCCCTCGGCGTCGTAGGCGTCGAGCGGCTCCTCGATCCAGACCAGCCCGAACTCCTCGAGCGCCCGGCCGACGCGCATCGCGGTGGGGCGGTCCCACTGCTGGTTGGCGTCCACCATCAGCGGAACGTCGTCGCCGACGTGCTCGCGCACGGCACGGACCCGGCGCAGGTCCTCGGCCTGGTCGGGCTGCCCGACCTTGATCTTGATGCCGCCGACCCCGGACTCCAGCGTCCTCGTCGCGTTGTCGCGCACCTGGTCGACGGACTCGTGCAGGAAGCCGCCGGACGTGTTGTAGCAGCGCACCGAGTCGCGGTGGGCGCCGAGCAGCTTGGCCAGCGGCAGGCCGGCCCGCTTGGCCTTGAGGTCCCACAGCGCCACGTCGATCGCGGCCAACGCCTGGGTGGCGGCGCCGCTGCGCCCGACCGACGCGCCCGCCCAGACGAGCTTCGTCCACAGCCGGCCGATGTCGCTGGGGTCCTCCCCGATCAGGTCCGGTGCCACCTCGCGGGCGTGCGCGAACTGCGCGGGCCCGCCGGCCCGCTTCGAGTAGCTGAACCCGACGCCCTCGTGGCCCGCCTCCGTGGTGATCTCGGCGAACAGGAAGGCGACCTCGGTCATCGGCCGCTGCCGGCCGGTGAGCACCTTGGCGTCGCTGATGCCGGCGCCGAGCGGGAGGGTCACCGAGGAGAGCGTGACGGAGGTGATCCGGTCGAGCACGGGGAGCTCCTTGGCTGGGGGAGGAACGCTGGTCAGCGGACGAGGCAGGGGCGCTTCGGGTCGAACCGCCAGCCCGGCACGAGGTACTGCATCGCGGCCGCGTCGTCGCGCGCGCCGAGCCCGTGCTCGAGGTAGCGCTCGTGCGCCGCGTCCAGGGCGTCCCGGTCGAGCTGCACGCCCAGGCCGGGCGCGGTCGGCACCGCGATCCGCCCCTCGACGATCCGCAGGGGCTCGCGGGTCAGCGCCTGCCCGTCCTGCCAGATCCAGTGCGTGTCCAGGGCGGTGATCGGGCCCGGGGCGGCCGCGCCGACGTGGGTGAACATGGCCAGGGAGATGTCGAAGTGGTTGTTCGAGTGCGAGCCCCAGGTCAGGCCGAAGTCGCTGCACAGCTGCGCGACGCGCACCGCGCCGCGCATGGTCCAGAAGTGCGGGTCGGCCAGCGGGATGTCGACGGCGCCGGCGCGCACGGCGTGCGCGAGCTGCCGCCAGTCCGTGGCGATCATGTTGGTGGCCGTGGGCAGGCCGGTGGCGCGGCGGAACTCGGCCATCGTCTCGCGCCCGGAGTAGACACCCTCGGCGCCGACGGGATCCTCGGCGTAGGCCAGCACGCCGTGCAGGTCCCGGCAGAGCGCCACCGCCTCGTCCAGCGGCCACGCGCCGTTGGGGTCCAGCGTCACGCGCGCCTCCGGGAAGCGCGCCGCCAGCGCGCGCACGGCGGCGATCTCCTCCTCGCCGGCGAACACTCCGCCCTTGAGCTTGAAGTCGGCGAACCCGTAGCGGGCCTGCGCGGCCTCGGCCAGCGCGACCACCGCCTCCGGGGTGAGCGCGGGCTCGCGACGCAGGCGCTCCCAGCCGTCGGCGGGGCGCTGCTCGGCCACGTAGGGCAGGTCGGTGGCGCGCCGGTCGCCGACGTAGAACAGGTAGCCCAGTACCGGCACCTCACCGCGCTGCTGCCCCTCGCCGAGCAGCTCCGCCACCGGCACCCCGAGGTGCTGGCCGAGCAGGTCCAGCAGCGCGGACTCGAGCGCCGTCACCGCGTGCACGGTGGTGCGCTGGTCGAAGGTCTGCGCGCCCCGGCCGGTGGCGTCGCGGTCGCCGAACGCGTCGGCGACGCCGCGCAGCAGCTGTCCGAACCGCGCGACCGGCTGCCCGACGAGCAACGGCGCGGCGTCGGCGATCGTCCGCCGGATCGCCTCACCGCCGGGCACCTCGCCCAGCCCGGTACGCCCCTCGCTGTCGGTCACGATCGTGACGGTGCGGGTGAAGAACGGGGCGTGCGCGCCGCTGAGGTTGAGCAGCATGCTGTCGTGACCGGCGACGGGGACGGTCTCGACCCGGGCGACCGTGGGGCTCGTTCCCACCTCAGCCGACCTTCTGGATCAGCATCGCCAGCTCGCCGCGCTCGTCGTCGGTGAGGTCGGTGAGCGGCGGGCGCACCCGGCCGCCGTCCCGGCCGATCGCCGTGAGCCCGGCCTTGATGATCGAGACCGCGTACCCGCGCCCGCGGTCGCGGATGTCGAGGTAGGGGATCACGAACTCGTTCAGCATCCCGTAGACCGCGTCGCGGTCCTGGCGCCGGACCGCGGCGTAGAAGCGCAGCGCGAACTCGGGCGCGAAGTTGTACAGCGCCGAGGAGTAGGTGCTCACTCCGAGCTGCAGCAGCGGCAGGGCGAACGTCTCGGCCGTCGGCAGGCCGCCGATGTAGATCAGCCGGTCCCCGACCCGCGCGTAGGTGCGGGTCATCCGCTCGATGTCCCCGACGCCGTCCTTGAGCCCGATCAGGTTCGGGTTGCGCTGCGCCACCTCGGCCACCGTGACGTCGCTGAGCACGGCGTTCGCCCGGCTGTAGACGATCACACCGAGATCCGTGGCCCGGCAGACCGCGCTGACGTGCTCGACGAGGCCGCGCTGGCTCGCCTCGGTCAGGTACGGGGGGAACAGCAGCACCCCCGAGGCGCCCGCGTCCTGCGCCGCCCGCGCCTGGGCCGCCGACGCGGCCGTGCCCCCGGTCGCGGGCGCGACGACCGGCACCCGGCCGCCCACCTCGTCGACCGCGGCCCGCACCACGCGATCGATCTCCGGCGGCGTGAGCGAGAACCCCTCCCCCGTGCCGCCCGCGGCGAACAGGCCGGCGACGTCGAAGCCGGTCTGCCAGGCCAGGTGCTCCCGGTAGCGGGGCTCGTCGAACTCCAGGTCGGCGTCGAAGTGGGTCACCGGGAAGGAGAGCAGGCCGGACCGGAGCCGGTCGGCGAGCACGTCGGGGGGCAGCAGCGTCACGGCGCTACGGTAGGAACGAGCGACGATGCCTGTCCAAGAGCAGTTCCGCATGACTCGATACCGGTTCGGTATCTGCTGCGATGATCACGTCGCGACATCGATGCCCTCCAGCACCCGCAGGGCCCGCCACAGCGCGGGATTGCCCGAGTCGCGTTTCCACAGCAGGTGCAGCTCGACGGGCTCGGCGACGGGCGTGGCCAGCCGCGCGAAACCGACGCCGTCGATGCCCAGGCGCCTCGCGGACGCGGGCACGAACGCGATGCCGCGCTCCGCGGCCACCAGCCAGAGCATCGTGAGGACCTGGCTGACCGTGTGCACGACGTTCTCCGGCGCGACCGGCACGACCCCGGCCACGAGGTCGTAGAAGTACCGCGCCCTGGTCGGCGAGTGCATGACGACCGGCGCCCCGGCCAGGTCGGCGGCGGTGACCTCCCGGTCGAGGGCGAGCAACGGGTGGCCGACCGGTGCGGCCACGAGCATCGCCTCCCGGTGCAGCAGCCGCGAGTCGAATGTCTCCTGGTCGAACGGCGGCCGGGCGAGCCCGAGGTCGATCTCCGCGTGGGCCAGGCCTGCCACCTGCTCGCGGGTGACCATCTCGTCGAGGTCCAGGTCGACGTCGGGCAGCTCGCGGGCCAGGGCGTTGAGCAGCCGGCCGAGGACGCCGTAGGTCGACGCGGCGGTGAACCCGATGCGCACCACCCCGCTGGATCCCGACGAGACGCGCCGCGCCAGCTCGGGTGCCGCGTCGGCGAGCGCGAGCAGCCGCCGGGCCTCCACGAGGAAGACCTGGCCCGCCGCCGTCAGCCCGACACGGCGGTTGTCGCGCACCAGCAGCTGCACGCCCACCACGCGCTCCAGCTTCTGGATCTGCCGCGACAGCGGCGGCTGCGTCATCTTCAGCCGGGCGGCGGCGCGCCCGAAGTGCAGCTCGTCGGCCACGGCGACGAACCCGCGGAGCTGCTCCAGCGTGTACGCCATGCTCTGACGGTATCAATCCATGCCGGAAGAGATGTGGACAGGCATGACCGGGGTTCCTACGCTGCCCCGGCAAGGTCCGGTTTCTCGAAGAGGAGAACGACATGCGCAGCAACGCCGCCGGACGCCGGTGGTCGGCCACCGGGCTCGGGATCGCCCTTGCGCTCGCGCTCACCGCGTGCGGCGGGAACCTCGACAGCGGGGGTGGAGGTGGCGGCGAGGACGCGGCCTTCCCCGGCGGCGAGCCGATCACGATGCTCGTCGGGCAGGACCCCGGCGGCAGCACCGACCTGATCGCCCGGGCGCTGTCCGAGCCGGCGTCGGACGACCTGGGCGTTGCCATCACGGTGGAGAACAAGCCCGGCGCGAACGGCACGCTCGCCGCCCGAGAGCTCGCCGGCGCGGCCCCCGACGGGCACACGCTGATGATCTACAACGGCAGCCTCGCCTACATCACGCCGCTCGCGGTCTCCCCGGAGGAGGCGGTGGACATCGCCGACTACGAGATCGTCACCGGCATCTCCCAGGACGACTACGTCCTCGTGACCGCGCCGGGCTCGGGCTTCACCACCGTGCAGGACCTCGTGGCCGCGGGCCGCCCGGTCACCTACGGCACCACGGGCGTGGGCACCGGCAGCCAGCTGTCCCAGGCGCTGCTGTTCGCCCAGGCCGGCGTGCAGGCCAGCGCGGTGCCCTTCGACGGCGGCTCCCCCACGCTCACCGCGGTGCTGGGTGGCCAGGTCGACGTCGGCGCCATCCAGCTCGGCGAGGCCGTCGAGCAGATCGAGGCGGGAGCGCTCACCCCGATCGTCACGTTCGCCACCGAGCGGCCCTCGTACCTGCCCGACACCCCCACCGCCGTCGAGGCCGGATACGACGTGCCGGTGCAGCAGTCGCGCGCGGTGTTCGCGCCGAAGGGCACCCCGACCGAGGTCCTCGAGGCGCTGCGCGCCTCCTTCGGCAAGGTCTTCGCCTCGCAGCCCTACCAGCAGTTCAACGCCGACAACCAGCTCACCCCCAACGAGGTCGGCGGCGACGAGCTGCGGGGACAGTGGACCGGCAGCCTCGAGGACTACCGCCGGGTCACCGAGGAGTACGGCATCCAGCTGGGTGATGCGCAGTGACGGCGGTCCGGTGAGCGCGCCGCGCGGTGGGGCGGAGGACGCGTCGCCCGCGGAGCTGAGCCTGACCGACGCCCTGCACGAGCTCGAGGCGGCCGAGCACGAAGGCCGCCCACCCGTCGCCGGCACGACGAGCAACGTCCTCACCGCGCTCGTCGTGCTGGCACTCGGGGTGGCCGCCCTGCTCGGCTCGTTCGCCCTCGGCGTCGGCAGCCCCGGCGATCCCGACACCGGAACCTGGCCGCTGCTGGTCAGCGCCGTGCTCGTCGTCCTCGGGGTCGCCCTGCTCGTGGCCGTGCGCCGCACGCACGACGCGGAGCGGTTCTCCCGCGCCGGCGGGCTGGTGCTCGCCGGGCTGGCCACGATGGTGGCGTTCGTGGCGGTGCTGGAGGTCATCGGCTTCGAGATCCCGGCGGCCCTGCTCACGTTCGTCTGGCTGCGGTTCCTCGGGCACGAGGGCTGGCGCACGTCGATCGTCACGAGCGTGGGCGTCGTCGTCGCCTTCTACGTGGTGTTCGTCGGGCTGCTCTCGGTGCCGATCCCCCACCTGTTCTAGGAGCCATGTGGATCTGTCCCCGGTCATCGACGGCTTCTCCGTCGTCCTGGAACCGACCAACCTGCTGTTCTGCCTGATCGGTGTCCTGGTCGGGATGCTGGTCGGCGTGCTGCCCGGCCTCGGCCCCGCGGCCACGATCGCGATCCTGCTGCCGGTCACCTTCGAGCTCGAGCCCGTCACCGCGATCATCATGCTGGCCGGCATCTTCTACGGCGCCCAGTACGGCGGCACGATCACCTCGGTGCTGCTGCGGCTGCCGGGTGAGGCGTCGTCGGTGGTCACCGTGTTCGACGGGCACGCGCTGGCCCGCCAGGGCAAGGCCGGCAGCGCGCTGGGCATCGCGGCCATCGGCTCGTTCGTCGGCGGCACGGTGTCGATCGTGGCGCTGTCGCTGCTCGCCCCGCTGGTGGCCGGCTTCGCGCTGGACTTCGGGCCGCCGGAGTACACGGCACTCGCCCTGCTCGGCATCCTGCTGGTCGCCACGATCTCCGGCGGCGGACGGCTCAAGGCCGTGATCGCCGCGTGCGTCGGCCTCCTGCTGGCCACCGTCGGGCGCGACGGCTTCACCGGCGCCGAGCGGTTCACCTTCGAGAACCTCTCCCTTGCCGACGGGCTGGACTTCGTGCCGATCGCGATGGGACTGTTCGGGCTCGGCGAGATCCTCTACAACCTCGAAGAGCGCCACCGCGCGGCGCAGGCACCGGCGCGCGTCGCCGACGTGTGGCCCTCCCGCGCGGACCTGCGCCGGTCGTCGGGCGCCATCGCCCGCGGCTCGGTGCTGGGCTTCGCCCTGGGCATCCTGCCCGGCGGCGGCGCCACCCTCTCGTCGCTGGCCGCCTACGCGGTGGAGAAGCGGCGCGCGAAGCACCCGGAGCGGTTCGGGCAGGGCGCGATCGAGGGCGTCGCCGCACCGGAGACCGCGAACAACGCCGCCGCGACGTCGTCGTTCATCCCGCTGCTGACGCTGGGCATCCCGGCGAACGCGACGATGGCCGTCATCTTCGGGGCACTGCTCATCCAGGGCGTGAGCCCCGGCCCGCAGCTGGTCACCCAGGATCCCGAGCTGTTCTGGGGCGTGATCAACTCGATGTACGTCGGCAACGTCCTGTTGCTGATCATGAGCATCCCGCTGGTCGGGCTGTTCGTGAAGATCCTGCGCGTGCGGCCCACGATCCTCGCGCCGATCACCGTGCTGATCACCCTCATCGGCGTCTACACGGTGAACAACGCCGTGTTCGACATCGTCTTGGTGATCGTGTTCGGCGCCCTGGGCTACCTGATGAAGAAGCTCGGCTTCGCGCCCGGCCCGCTCGTGCTCGCGTTCGTGCTCGGCTCGCTGCTCGAGGACAACCTGCGCCGCTCCCTGATCATCTTCGAGGGCGACACGAGCGGCTTCGTGACGCGCCCGATCTCGGGCACCCTGCTGGCGGTGTTCGTAATGGTGGCGCTGCTCCCCCCGCTGCAGGCGGCCTGGCGCCGCCGCCACACCCCGCGCGAGACCACTTCGCGTTAGGGAGCGCAGGAGCGCAGGTGCTGGTGCAGCACCGGGAGCAGGGCATCCGGGGCCGGCCGCGCCGGCGGGCGGACGGCGGGGGTGTCGATGAGGCCCCTGTGCACGAGGCTGTGCTTGCGCAGCGCCAGCGCGATGCCGGCCTGGAACTCGAAGTTGACGAGCGGCAGGTAGTCGCGCCACACCTCCCGCGCCGCGTCGAACCCGCCCTCGCGGTACGCGCCGACGCACGCGAGCAGGCCCTCCGGCATCGAGAACCCCGTCATCGCACCGGCCGAGCCGACCGCGAGCTCGTCGAGCAGGCCGGTGCCGCCCAGCCCGCCGAACACGGGCACGTCCAGGCTCGCGACCAGCGCGGCGACCGCAGGCGGGCTCGGCGACGACTCCGACTTCACCGCGACCGCGGCCGGGATCCGCCGCACGGCCGCGACCAGGTCGTCGGTGGCGATCGACACCCCGCTCACCACGGGGTAGTCCTGCACCACGATCCCCTGCCCGGTGCGCTCGGCGACGGTGTTCACCTGCTTCGCCACGACGTCCGGATCCGGCGAGCCGACCTGCACCATCAGCCCGGCGGGCGGTCGCGACACCACGTCGAGGACGTTCGCCGCCTCGGCGCACGCGCCCTCGGCATCCAATGCGGACAGGCCGATCACCAGCGGCAGCTCACTCGCCGCCGCAGCCACCGTGCCCACGACGGTGCGGCGCTCGTCCGGCGTCAACCGGGCGGCCTCGCCGAACACACCGAGGATCGTGAGGCCGGTGGCCCCGATCCGCACGTAGTGCTCCACCTGCCGGGTGAGCGACGCGGTGTCGACGGCGGAGGCGTCGGAGGTGAGCGGCGTGGCGAGCACGCCCCACACCCCGGGTGCCAGCGGTCGGACGGTCATGGGTCCCCCTTCGTCATGGACGTTTGTCATGGACGGCCACGGGCTGCGCCGGTAGCCTCACCCGGATTCTCGAGATAGTCAATTGTCAACAATCAACCGTCGGAGGTCGCTGTGCCCGGGCCGCTCGACCAGCTCACCATCGAGACCCAACCCAGCCCCGCGCTGTCGGCCACCGTGGTGCCCGCGATCCGGCAGATGATCACAACCGGTGCGCTCCCGCAGGGCGCTCACCTGCGGGAGGCCGAGCTCGCCACCGCGCTGGGCATGAGCCGCGGACCGGTCCGCGAGGCGCTCGTCGAGCTCGCGCGCGAGGGTCTGGTCGTGCAGCGCCGGCACCGCGGCGCCCAGGTGATCACCCTGACCGCCGAGGACGCCGAGGAGGTCTACACGCTCCGGCTGGCCTTGGAACGCCTCGCCGTCGCGCGGGCCTGCTCCCGCCTCACCCGGGCCGACCTCGCCGACCTCGACGCGTCCCTCGACCGGATGCGCGGCCTCACCCCCGACTACTCCCCCGACCTCGCCGTCGAGCTCGACCTCGCCTTCCACGACGTGCTGGTGCGCGCGGCCGGACACGGACGTCTCGAACGGTCCTGGCAGCAGATCCGCAGCCAGATCGCGATGTTCCTGCGCGACCGGCACCTCGCCCGCCGCGACTTCCACGAGATCGCCCTTCCCGAGCACCAGGCGGTGCGCGACATCCTCGCCTCGGGAGCCGCCCCCGCCGCCGTCGAGGCGATCGAGAAGCACCTGGTGGGCGCCTTCGACCGGCTGGTCGCCGCCCGCGAGGAGCCGCGGACGCCCTGACCCCCGTGATCAGCAGGATCGACGATCACGAGGTCGTCGCGCGCGCCCGGTCCAGGAGCAGCAGCCCGCACAGGACCGGCAGGGTCGGGCCGAGCAGCAGGGGGCCGACGGCCAGCGGCAGGGTGAGCAGCGGCGCGAGCACCACGGCGGCCAGCAGCGCGAGGCCGCGGCGGCCCGAGCCGAACGCGAGCACGAGGGCGCGGCGACGCGCCGGCCCGCCCGGGTCGTCGCCCGAGACCACGGCCAGCGCCAGGTGGTACACGGCGAACGCGGCCAGGCCCCCGGCCTGCACCGCGAGCAGCGGGATCGCCGCCGGCTCCGGCCGCCCGGCGAGGAACCCGATGGCGACGACCACCGCGGCCAGCACCGCCGTGGAGACCAGCGCATGGCGCCAGAGCGCTCGCCACTGACCCGGGAACGCGGCGAGCGTGCCGGTGAAGCAGCGGGAGTCGTCGTCGCGACGCCACCGCTGCAGCGCGGAGGCGACCGCGGCGAGAGCCGGCAGCCAGGTCACCACCCCGAGGCAGAGCAGGCAGAACGCGAGGCCGGCAAGAGCGGGATAGGCGACGAACTCGAGACACCGCAGGACGACGCCCTCCCACCCCCGGGTCCCGCCCCTCCCGTCCACCTGCCCGGTCCTCACAACGTGGCCTCGCCCAGGTGCACCTGCTCGTCTCCGAAGTCCACGCCCAGTTCTCCCCCTGGCAGCGCGACGGCGCGGGCCGGCCGCGGATCCAGCGCCGTCGTCGGCTCGATCGCGGTGAGGATCACCGCCTCGCTCCGGCGCGGCGTGCTGATCCGCAGTGTGCGCAGCGTCTTCGTGATCCGCAGGCTGGGAGTGCTCCCCGTCGGGTTCGCCTCGATCACCGTGTCCGCCTGCTCCACGCGCGCGTCGCCCGGCGCGATCGTGGTGAGCCAGGCCTGCCCGGAACCCGAGCGGATCGCGAACCGGTCCTCCACCTCCTCCGCGGGCCAGTCGCTGTGCAGCAGGAACGTCCATTCCCGGGGCACGTCGGCGGCCAGCCGGTCGAGCAGCACGAGCCGCCCGCGCGGGGTGACGACGAGCGTGCGGTCCACCCGGCGCACGCCGAGCGCGGGGTCGAACATCGCCGCCGACCCGGACGTCGCGCGGACCCACCCGTCGGCGATGCGGACGTCGCGCAGCCGCGGCTGCGACTCGTGGGGCAGGTCCTTGTAGACGTGGTAGCGCCCCTCGCCCACCCAGCCCTGCCCGTCGACGAGCACCAGGTTGTGCTCCGCAGCCCGCTTCTCGTTGCTGTAGCCGCTGTCCACCGCCAGGAAGGCGCCGTGCGCGGCGAGCACGAAGCCGCCGGCGTCGGGGTGGTGGTGCCCGGCGGACAGGGTGTCCCAGCCCCGCTCGCGGCGGAACCGCTCCGCGGTGTCCCAGGCCGTGTGCCCGCCGCCGGGGGCGGCCTTGAAGCTGACGAACGCGGCGTCGTCGCGCCACGAGGTGCGCGCGGTGACCTGGCCGAGGTCCGGGAAGTACGCGGTGGTCGCCTCGCCGGACGGGTCGATCGGCTCGACGGTCGGGTCGTGCCAGAGCAGCTCGTAGAACGCCTCCGCCATCACCCCCGGCTTGACGCCCGACGCGTAGGCCTCGCGCCAGAAGTACCGCTGCGCCACGCGGTCGGCCAGCCACTGCGCACGCCCGTCCCGGTAGACCGAGGCCAGCTTGGAGTACAGCGCCACGCTGTGCCCGGAGCGGCGGTCGTGGCAGTCGCCGTGGTCGACGTTCTCCTCGAACCCGGGCGCGCACTGGTGCAGCCGCCAGGTGAACGTGTTCTCCACGAACGACCCGCGCCGCCACCAGTCGACGCCCTCGGTGCGCTCCAGCAGGTCCAGGTGGATCGCGAGCCACGGCACGCCGTAGCGCCAGTAGACGACGCCCTCGGAGTCCGACCCGTCGGCGGGCAACAGCTCGAGCACCTGCCCGAGGTTCTCCTTCGCCCGTGCGGCCCACTCCGGCCGGTCCAGCGCGTAGCCCGCGGCGGCCAGGCCGGCGTAGCAGATCCAGTTGTGGTTCTGCCAGAAGCTCGACGACCACCAGGAGCCCTCGGTCTCCACGGCGAACCCGTACAGCCGCTCGCCCTGCAACTCCAGCTTCTCCCGCAGCGCCGCTGCCTGGTCCGCCTCCAGGTCGTCCTGCAACCAGGAGTAGGCCAGCGACAGGCCGTGCAGGAGCCAGCCCGCATCCAGGTCGTGGTCGGGCAGCTTCGCCTTTCCCCAGTGCGGGTAGGAGATCGCCGTGGCGATCCAGCGCCACGCCTCGTCGAGGTACCCGCGCTGCCCGGTGAGCCGGTACGCCAGCGCGAGGTTCGCCGCCGCCGGGCCGAGGTAGGTGATGCTCGCGGTCGGGTGCTCGGGCGGCGGGGTCTGGCCGCGGTACCAGTCGCACTGCTCGGCGAGGCGGCGCCACTGGGCGGCGTGGGTGGAGCTCAGCGATGCGCGCAGCTCGTCGAGGCGCCCGGCGATCAGCAGCGGCTCCATCAGCTCCCCCACCGGAAGGTCGACGTGAACGTCACCGCGGTGGCGTCCTCGGCCACCCAGTCGACGTGCGTGCGGGTGCGCTGCGGGTCGTCGGCCGGGCCCGGGCCGGGCCGGGCGACGAACCGCGCGGGCACCGACGCCGCGTGCGTGCCGCGCAACGCGCCGTCCCAGTCCGTGGTGACCACCCCGGCCCCGGTGCGGACCGTGAGCGGCACGTCCGGGCGCAGGTGCAGCGCGATCCGCCGCGGCCGGTCGGCGGTGACGGTCAGCTCGTCGCGCAGCGCGCCGTCCACGAGCTCCACCCGCCGCACGGCCCGCACCCCCTCGTACGCCGTTCCGCAGGCGACGGTCACACCGGTGGCCGTGGCCTCGAGCAGTTCCCCGCCGCACTCGGCCTGGTCGAGCCCGTCGACGGAGAACGTCGGGTGCGCCGCGGTGGATGCGTAGTACCGGCGCCAGTGCGCGTGGCCGTAGGGCACCTGCCCCGGGTCGGGCTGCCACGGCGAGGAGTCGCCGTAGAGGTAGAGCGAGAGCGTGTCCAGGTGGCCGTGCGAGCCGCCGTGCGGCCCGTGGTCGAGGATCGCGTGCAGCCCGCTCCCCCGCAGGATCGTGTACCCGGCGTCGGCGTGGACGGTGACCGGCGGGCCGGGCAGCGGCGTCATGTCCAGGTCGGCGAGCTCGCGGTCCCACTCCGCGCGCCGGTAGGGCCCGTCGTGCAGCGCCGGCACCAGCCCGCCCGGCGTGACGACCTCGCGCAGCACGCGGCTCATCGCGTCCAGCCGGGAGGTCACCTCCGCGGGGACCGCCACCCCCGGCACCGCGCCGATGCCGAGCCGGTAGGCCCGCAGGACGAACGAGTGGTAGTAGGTGCTGGCCTCCCACTCCCACCCGTCGGGATGGGTGGCGACCAGCGCGTGCGCGAAGAGCCCGTGCGGGCCCTCCAGCCACTCCGGCTTCCCGGTGCAGGCCGCACCGGCCGCGTCCAGCCAGGCCGTGTAGTTGGAGGAGAACCGCCCGTCGGCCACGAGGGAGTCGCGGGCCGTGCGCGCCGCGTCGGCCAGTGCGGCAGTCAGTTCCGGAACCGGATCACCGAGCAGGCGGGCCGCCCGCCCGATCGTCACCGCCCAGATCGCCTCGGTGAGCGCCTGGTGGAACAGCCGCCCGCGCAGCATCCACCCGGCGGCGCCGTCGTGCGTGCCCTCGCCCAGCGAGGAGTACGCCGCGGCGTAGCGCCGCAGCACCAGGGCCGCCCCCTCTCGGTCCTGGTGCTGCGGCGATCCCGCCAGCGCGAGCACCGCTCGCGCGCAGGCCTGGTGGGCGAGAACCGCCCAGGCGCCGCGTACCTCCGGGGTGTCGACGCGGCACCCGTGGACGCACGGTGCGCCGCCGTCGGGGAACTCCCCGCCGAGCAGTCCCACGTGCTCCAGCTCGACCCCGTGCACCGGGCATACGTACTGGTGCCACCACCCGCCGCGTTCGGCGGGCGGCACCGGCGTGGGGGTCGGGCTCACCGGGGCCAGGCACCGCCGTCGATGTCGACGGTGGACCCGGTGACGAAGCCGGCGATGTCCGAGCAGAGCCACACGACGGCGCCGCCGACGTCGGCACCCGTGCCACCCCGGCCGATCGGCAGCCCGGCGATCGTCTTCTCCTGGGCGGCCGGCGGGGTGAAGGTGTCGTGGAACGCCGTGCCCCCGATGAAGCCCGGGGCCAGCGCGTTGACGGTGATGCCGTCGGGCCCCAGCTCCTTGGCCAGACCCTTGGTCAGCCCGAGGACGCCCGCCTTCGCCGCCGCGTACATCGCCGCGCCGGGCCCGCCGCCGTTGTGCCCGGCGAGCGAGGCCATCGTGACGATCCGGCCGCGCGTGCCCGCCGCCTTCAGGTGCGGGGCGGCGGCGCGCACCGTGCGGAAGGTGGACCCGAGGTTGACCTCGACCACCTTGCTGTAGTGCTCGTCGGTCATCTCCGTGATCGGAGAGCGCGCGATCAGGTGCCCCGCGTTGCAGACGAGGATCTCCAGGCCACCCAGGAAGCCGACCGCCTCGTCCACCAGGCGGTCCACCTCCGCGGTGACCGTGACGTCGGCGCCGATGGCGGTGGCCTTGCGCCCGAGCGCGCCGATCCGCTCGACGACCTCCGCGGCCGGACCTGCGGAATGGCCGTAGTGCACCACGACGTCCGCGCCCGCACCCGCGAGGGACTCCGCGATCGCGGCGCCGATGCCGTGACCGGCACCGGTGACCAGGGCGCGCCGGCCCGTCAGATCGAAACTCACACGTACTCCCTCACTCGAACCCTGCCTACTTGATCCCTGCAGTGGCGAACCCCTGCACGAAGTACTTCTGGGTGAACAGGAACAACACGATCATGGGCAGCGTGGCCAGCACCGTGCCGGCCATGAGGAACTCCCACAGCGTCCGCTCGGCCTGCTGGAACGCGGCCAGACCGACCTGGATGACGCGCAGGTCCTCGCTGCGGGTGACGATCAACGGCCACACGAAGTTGTTCCAGCTGTTCTCGAACGTGATCAGCGAGACGGTGGCGATCGCCGGCTTCATCAGCGGCGTCATCACGCGCGCGAAGATGCCGAACTCACCGAGCCCGTCGATGCGCGCCGCCTCCTCCAGTTCCCGCGGCAGCGACAGGTAGAACTGGCGGAACAGGAAGATCGCGAGTGGGGTGACCGCGCCCGGCACGATGAGCACCCACCACGAGTCCAGCCAACCGTTGCCACCGCGACCGAGGAAGTCGTTGCCGCCGAAGAACGGCATCGTCTTCGCGAGCAGGTACTGCGGCACGATCTTGGTGAAGGTCGGGATCATCATCGCGCCCAGCACCATCATCAACAGCAGCGATCGGCCTCGGAACTCGACGCGCGCGAGCGCATAGCCGGCCATCGCGGCGATCACGACGTTGAGCACGGTGTGGCTGACGGCGATCACGAGGCTGTTGGTGAAGTACGTGGCGAACGGGGCGTAGGCCAGCGCGTCGGGGTAGTTCGCCCAGTGCCAGTCGTGCGGCAGCACGGTGGGCGGGTAGGCGACGATCTCCGCGCGCGTCTTGAGCGAGGACAGCGCCATCCAGACGAACGGCGCGATCATCAGCAACGACAGCACGATCAGGGTGGCGTGCAGAGCGATCCGGCTGCCGCGCGGGCGGGTCCGGCGCGCGGTCACGGGGGCCGGACCGGACGCGGGGCCCGGCGTGACGGTCCGGTCCGGGGCTCTAGTGGACATCGTCCCTCCCGGTCGCGCGCCTGCTGAAGAACGTCAGCACGAGCAGGAACGCGAACAGCACCACGCTCTGCGCGCTCGCGGTACTCATGTCGAACCGCTGGAATGCCGACTTGTAGATCTCGAAGGTCATCACGGTGGTGGCGTTCGCCGGTCCGCCGTCCGGGGTCAGCACGTAGAACTGTTCGAACACCTGGAACGCGTCGATCAGCGAGATGACGAAGACGAAGAACGTGACCGGTCCCAGCATCGGGAGCGTGATCGAGAAGAACCGGCGGACCGGACCGGCGCCATCGATCTCCGCCGCCTCGTACAGGTCCTGCGGGATTCCCTGCAGCGCGGCGAGGTAGATGACCATCTTCAGGCCGATGCCCTTCCAGATGCTCATCAGGATGACCGCCGGCATCGCCCACGCCGGGTCGACGAGCCAGGCCGGGCCGCGGATGCCGAACCACGACAGGACCCAGTTGAACAGGCCGATGTTCGGCTCGAACATCCACATCCAGACCAGGGCGATCGCAACCGTGGCGGTGATGTGGGGCATGAAGATCGCGGTGCGGTACCAGGCCCGGGCGCGCAGCTTCGTGTTCAGCAACGCCGCGATGACCACGGCGATCGCCATGGCGACGGGCACGGTGAAGAACGTGTAGACGACGGTGTGCCAGATCGCCGTGCGCCACAGCTCGTCGCCGAAGATCGCCACGAAGTTGTCGAGACCGGCGAAGGTCATCGTGCCGGCGAGGATGTCGTAGTGGGTGAAGGCGAGCACGAACGTCGCCACCGTCGGGATGCCGATCCACCACACCAGGTGCACGACCGCAGGCGTGAGCATGAGGTAGGCGGCGCGGCGCTGCTCGTGCCCGAGCCTGCGGCGCGAGTGCCGCGCGGACGCGGCGCTCGGAGTGCCTGCGGTGGTGGTCATGCGCTCAGCCCTCGGCGAGCGCCGCGGAGGCTTGCGCGGCGAGCTCGTCGAGCGCCTGCTGCGCGGTCTTCTCGCCCAGCATCGCGCTCTCGATCGGCGCCTTGAACAGGCCGCGGATGTCCAGCCACCCCGGGTCGCCGCCCTCGGAGTGGGCGTCGTCGAGGTTCTGCATCGCGAACTGGATCGCCTTGTTCTTCTGGACGAACTCCGAGGACTCCAGCGACTTCAGCGCCGGGATGTTGCCGCGTTGCTCGTTGGCCGCCAGCGCGGGCCCCTCGCTCGCCAGGAACTCGGCCAGCGTCTTCGCCGCCGCGGGCTGGCGGCTCTGGGCCGCGACCGTGGCCAGCGTGCCGCCCTGGAACATCGCAGGCCGTTCGTTGGCGATCATGAAGAAGCCGACCTTGTCCTGCGCGATCAGCTCGGGTGCGGTCAGCTCCATCTCGGTCCAGTAGTTGTGGTGCCCGATCATCATCGCCGCGCGGCCCTGCACGAGGGCGACCCCGGTGGCGGCCTTGTTCTGGGTGAATCCGATGTCCTCGCTGCGGTCGACCTGGATGATGTCGACCATCGTCTGGAGCGCCTCGACGCCCTGTGGGGAGTTGAACGCCACCTGGCCGTCCGGGGTGAACAGCTCCCCGCCGTTGGCCCACAGCATCGTCTCGAAGGTCTGTCGGATGTCGAGGGAGAGCACGTCCATCCCGGCCCGCTGAAGCGTGCCGTCCGGGTTGCGCTGGGTGAGCAGGCGCCCGTACTCGCGCAGCTCGTCGAAGTTCTTCGGCGGCTCGGTGAGGCCGGCCTCGGCGAAGAAGTCCTTGCGATAGATCCCGAACCGGGTGTCGAGCATGATCGGCAGCGCGTAGACCTTACCGTCGTACACCCCTGCCTGGACGGACGGCTCGTAGAAGCGGGTGGCGAGCTCGGCCGGGTCCTTCCCGAGGTCGGCCAGCACTCCCTTGGCGGCGAACGGCGGCACCCAGCCCACGCCCATCAGCATCACGTCGTAGGGCTGACCGCTCGCGATCGAGGTGGTCAACTTCTCGTTCAACTTGGAGTAGGAGGTGTAGTCCGGCTTGACCGTCACGTTCGGGTAGCGCTCCCGGAACGCCGCGAGCTGCTCCTCGAGCACCGCAGCCCCAGCGACGCCTTCGAAGATCGGCGTGAGCAGGCTGATCTCGCCGCTCACCTCACCGCCGGTGTCCGAGCCACCTGGCGCCGGACCTCCGCACGCGGCGAGCGCCATCAGCCCGGCGGCTGCGGCCGCCACGACCCGCAGGACGGACCGGTGTCGGACGGTCATCGCTGGACTCCTTCCACGGCGGTGTGGATCGGCCGGAAGAGTGGATTGATCTCACTAGAACGTTGCACTGGTGCAACGATGCAGCACAAACTATGGGCGCTCGCTGAAGGTGTCAACGGTCAACATGCCGCTCGCCGTCGTGGGTGGTAAGGGCACCACGGCATCGGAACCTGGAGGAACGCGACCATGGGTGTGACGATCCACCAGGTTGCCGCCGAGGCCGGGGTCTCCCCGAGCACGGTGTCGAACGTGCTCAACGGCCGGTCGGAGCGCATGCTGCCGCAGACCCGCGAGCGCGTCGAGCAGACCATCGCCCGCCTCGGTTACCGCCCCAACGGCGCGGCGCGGCACCTGCGCACCGGCCGCACCCAGGTGATCGGCCTGGTCGTGCCGTCGGTGGCGAACCCGTTCTGGGGCACGTTCGCCCGCCACGTCGAGGCCGCGGCGCTGCTGGCCGGTTACCGGGTACTGCTGTGCAACAGCGAGCGCGACCCGGTCCGCGAGCGCGACTACCTCGAGGAACTCTGGGCCGACGGCATCCGCGGCGTGGTGCTCTGCTCCTCGCTGCCCTCCCTGGAGCACGTGCTGCCGCTGGTCGAGCGCGGGATGGGGCTGATCGCGTTCGACCGCACGGCACAGGCAGGCGACCCCGCCGGGCTGGTGAACATCAGCGTCGACAACGCGGTGGGCGCCGAGCTCGCCACCCGCCACGTGCTGGAGCTGGGCCACCGCAGGCTCGCGTTCGTCTCGGGCTCGCTGCGCAGCGTCAACCGTCGCGCCCGGTTCCGCGGGTTCGAGGCCGCGCTGGAGCAGTTCGGCCTCACCTCGGCCGACACCCTGCTGTTCTCCGGCGGCTCCCAGGACCACTTCGGCGACCTCGACTTCCCCGACCTCGGCCGCGCCGCGGCCCG
Source organism: Pseudonocardia sp. MH-G8 (assembly GCF_002262885.1). GTDB lineage: Bacteria > Actinomycetota > Actinomycetes > Mycobacteriales > Pseudonocardiaceae > Pseudonocardia. Next base: position 55,475 of record NZ_NKYF01000037.1, read on the forward strand.
CGAGCTCCTGGCCGCCGCGGACCCGCCGACGGCGATCATCGCGATCAACGACATGTGCGCCCTCGGGGTGTCCGCGAGCGCCCGGGACGCCGGGCTGCAGGTGGGCGAGGACCTCTCGGTGGTCGGCTTCGACGACATCGTGCTCGCCGACCTCGCCACCCCGCCGCTCACCACGATCCGCCAGCCCCTGCCCGCCATGGCGAACGCCGCCTTCGCCCACCTGCGCGCCGGTATCGAGCAGGACGAGCCCGCCGCCGGGGGCTCACTGCTGATGCGTCCCGAGCTCGTCGTGCGCTCCTCGACCGGCCCCGCCCCGGGCACCCGGTGATGCGCCACCACGCGGTCCGCGTCCTGGTTGCCGCACTGGCCGTCGGCGGTCTGGTCGACCCCGCAGTGCCCGCGCCCGCGCCGGAGCGCGCCCACCACGTCGACCCGGCCCGCGGCGACGACGCCACCGGCACCGGTGCCGCCGGCCACCCCTTCCGGACGATCACCCGCGCGCTCGCCGACGCCCGCACCGGCGAGACGGTGCTGTTGCACCCCGGTTCCTACGTCGAGGACGTGGTCACCGTCCGTCCCGGGGTGACGGTGCGCGGACCGCGCGATGCGGTGCTGCGCGGCGCCGGGACGTCCGGACGGGTGTTCCAGATCCACCACGACGACACCACGCTGCGCGGGTTCACCATCGACGGCCGCGTGTGCGCGGAGCCGGTGGAGGCGTGCTACCGCGACAAGGGCGTCTACGTGGTGAGCACGGTGGCGGGTGACGGCGTGAGCGGCACCCGGATCCTCGGGATGCGCCTGGCCCACCTGGGCGGCGAGTGCGTGCGGATCAAGTACCTCGCCACCGGCAGCCTGGTCGCGCACAACAGGATCGGGCCGTGCGGCGGATACGACTTCGCGATCCCGAACACGGGCACCGGGCAGAACGGCGAGGGCGTCTACATCGGCACGGCACCCGAGCAGACCGACCGCAACCCCTCCCCGGAACCCGACGCCAGCAACGGCAACCGCGTCCACCACAACGTCATCGACACCCGCGGCGGCGAGTGCGTCGACATCAAGGAGGGCGCGAGCCACAACGACGTCGCGTTCAACACCTGCACCGGACAGCTGCCGCGCAACGGCAACTCCGGGGCGATGGACACGCGCGGATCGCACAACACCTTCCGCTCCAACCACATCCACCACAACGCCGCCGCCGGCGTGCGCATCGGCGGCGACCGGCCGGGCGACGCCATCGGCACCGTCGTGCGCGACAACGTGATCACCGACAACGCCCGTGGCGGCATCAAGGTGCAGGACCCCGGTCCGCAGGGCGCGATCTGCGGAAACGTCATGCACGCCAACACCGGGGGCGACGTGGTCGGCGACCACGCCGACCGCATCGGCGTCCCGACGAGGCCCTGCTAGAACCTGTTCGATGAGTCGCGGGGCCAGGTACTGCACTGCGGACGTGGACGACGGGCCGGTGCTGCGCGTTCCGCGGAACGCGGTCAGGCCACCGTCCGGCAGTTCGACCAACCCGACCACCGCCACGAACGCGACGGTCCAGGCGAACAGGTGGGATCGCCCGGCCGGTCGAATCAGGACGGCAGGTCCGCCGCCACGAGCCGGGCACGGCGCGCCCACCGGAGCGGAGCGTCGATCACACCGCCGGTAGGTTCGCCGAATGCGGGTGGAGCACGACGTCGGAAAGGCCGCGTTCCTCGACGGCCTGCGCACGCTGCGCGTGGCCGTGGACGACCTCGACGACCAGCAACTGCTCGCGCCGAGCCGCTGCCGGGGCTGGAGCGCGGTCGACCTGCTCGTCCACGTGCACCTCGGGCTGCAGGAGATGCTGCTCGGCGTCGTCACCCCCGCCGCAGGGGCGCCGGACACCGACGCCGCGGGCTACTGGCGGACGCTCCCGCCGCCGACCGGCGCCGACGGCGTGTCGCACGTGCGTTTCGTCCGTCTGATGGCCTCGGCCTACCGCGTCCCCACCAGCGCGGTGGGCCACCTGCGGGAGACCGCAGAGGCGCTCGCCCACGCGGCCGGGTCCCTGCCCGAGGGCGTGGTGGCGTTCCAGGGCCACGCCCTGACCACCGGCGACTTCTTCGCCACGTGGGCGGTCGAGCTCGCCGTGCACCACCTCGACCTGGGCGCCGAGCTGGTGCTCCCGCCGCCCGCCCCGGCGGCGCTCACGCTGGCGCGCGACACCGTGGAGGCGCTCGCGGGGGCGACCTCCCCCTGGGACGACCTGACCACGGTGCTGGTCGGCACCGGACGGCAGCGGCCGGACGAGCGGCAGGCCGCCGAGGCCGCCGCGCTGGCCGACCGGCTCCCGGTGCTGGGTTGACCGGAGCCGGGTCGAGCGTCTCGGTGACGGCCCCTGCGCGGGATGGGATCGGCCCGCGGCCGCCGTCGCGCCGTTCGTTGTGACCGGGCGGTGACACAGCGCCGATACCGTGAACGAGGTGCGGCACCATCCGATCCTGCGTTCCGTCGGGATGTTGCTCAGCCTGAGCCTGCTCTGCGGCGTGCTCGCCGCGGGCATCGCCTACCCGGTGGCGGCCGGGCTGGGGCTCGCGGCCAACCAGGCGAGCGACGGCCTCACCGGGGCCTCGGCCGACCTGATCGCCGACCCCCTCCCCCGGACCACCACGATCACCGACAGCCGCGGCACCCCGATCGCGTACGTGTTCGACCAGGACCGCCAGCTCGTGGACGCCGAGGACGTGTCGCCGGCCATGATCGCCGCGATCGTCGCCGTGGAGGACCGCCGCTTCTTCGAGCACGGAGGCGTCGACTGGCCGGGCACGCTGCGCGCGCTCCTGGCGAACACCGCCGCCGGTGACATCGAGCAGGGCGCGTCCACGCTCACGCAGCAGTACGTCAAGAACTACACGCTCTACGTGCTCGCCGACACCGAGGCCGAGCGGCTCGAAGCCGTCGAGCAGACGCCCGCGCGCAAGCTGCGCGAGGTGCAGATCGCGCTGCGGCTCGAGCAACAGCTGAGCAAGCAGGAGATCCTCACCCGCTACCTCAACACGGTGTACTGGGGCAACGGCGCCTACGGCATCGCGACGGCCGCCCGGACCTACTTCGGGGTGTCGCCCGACCAGCTCACCGTCGCCCAGGCCGCCCTGCTCGCCGGGATGGTCCGCAGCACCAGCGGCTTCGACCCCGTGCGCCACCCGGAGGCCGCCCGCGAGCGCCGCGACCTCGTCATCCGGCTCATGCAGGGCCAAGGCATGATCGACGACGCCCAGGCGCAGGCGGCGCTGGCGAGCCCGCTCGGAATCGTCTCGCCCCTGCAGACCCGCCCCAACGGCTGCCTCGGCGCGGGCGAGGCCGGCTTCTTCTGCAGCTACGTCCTCGCCCACCTCGCGGACGCGGGCATCTCCCAGGAGCAGCTCGAACGCGGCGGCTACACCGTGCGCACCACCCTCGAGCCGGAGGCGATGGCCGCCATGACCGCCTCGCTGGACGCCGAGGTGCCGCCCGACTCCCCGGACGCCGCCAACGTCATGTCCCTGGTGCGGCCGGGCTCCGACGCGCACCGGGTGGCGGCGATGGGCTCCAGCCGCACCTACGGCCTCGACGCCGAGGAGCACGAGACCAGCTACGGCCTGCCCTACGAGCCGGTCAACCTCGGCGCCGGGTCGGTGTTCAAGATCTTCACCGCCGCCACCGCGATGGAGAAGGGGCTCGGCATCGAGACGAGGCTGGAGGTGCCGCCCAGCGGCTACGCCTCGCCGATCTACCGCGACGGAGGCGGCCGGCCGATCCCGGTGCAGAACGCCGGCGACTACGCCCCACGCCTCTCGCTGATCGATGCACTGGCGCGGTCGCCGAACACCGCCTTCGTGCGGCTGATGGAGTTCACCGGCGTGCCCGACGTCGTCGACATGGCGGTGCGGCTGGGCATGCGTTCCCTGGCCACCACCCCGTTCGTCGATCCGCGCACCGGCGAGGTGACCGACCGCTCGATCGCCGAGGTGACCAAGGCGCAGCAGCAGGCGTCGTTCACGCTCGGTGTGAGCCCCACCAGCGTGCTCGAACTGGCCAACGTCGGCGCGACCCTGGCCAGCGGCGGGGTCTGGTGCCCGCCCACGCCGATCGAGTCGATCACCGACGCCTCGGGCGATCCGGTGGAGGTGCCGGAGGCGCCGTGCGAGCAGGCGGTGGAGCCCGGGCTGGCCAACACCCTGCTCACCGGCCTCTCCCGCGACGACCAGCCCGGCGGTACGGCGGCGCGCGCGGCGGCCGAGGTCGGGTGGAACCGGCCGCTGGCCGGGAAGACCGGTACCACCCAGCACCACCAGTCGGCGGCGTTCCTCGGCGTCGTGCCGGGCCTGTCCGGCTCCGTCATCACCTTCGACAACTCCTCGAACCCGAGGCCGCTCTGCGACGGCCCCGGTGCCCCCTTCGCCTGCCGCAGCGGCACGATCTTCGGTGGCCGCACCCCGGCCGAGACCTGGTTCGGCACGGTGACGCCGCTGCTCGCCGGGCAGCCGGTACGGCCGCTGCCGCCCACCGACCCCCGCTACGTCGAGGGCGGCGAGGCCACCCGGGTGCCCGACGTCCTGGGCCGTCCCGAGGCGGAGGCACGCGCGGTGCTGGAGCGCGCCGGGTTCCCCGTCACCACGGGCACCGTCGACAGCGTCGCGCCGGCCGGCACCGTGGTCGGGCAGTCGCCGCACGGCACCGCGCTGCCCGAGGAGACCGTCGTCCTGCAGCTCAGCAGCGGGTCCGTCCCGCCGCCACCGCCGCCGCCGGGCACCGACGGCTGACCGGAATACCGCCGTGGGGGTAGGCGAGATGTCGCCGCAGGGCCGACGCGCCACGCCCCCGCCGCAGCGACGATCGAGGGCATGACGACTCCAGCGACTTCCCCGATCCCGATGTCCGGGCTGCGCGCCTCCGACGCCGAACGCGAGTCGGTGGCCGATCGGCTGCGCGCGGCAGCGGCCGACGGCCGTCTGACGATCACCGAGGCCGACGACCGCCAGGCCGCCGCCTACGCGGCCGTCACCCGCGAGGAGCTGGTCCCGCTCACGGCGGACCTGCCCGGCGAGCCCGTTCCCGAGACCGCGGCCACCGAGCCGGTTCCCCGCCGCCGTGGCGGCCCGCTCACCACGGCATCGCGCCGGCGGCTCGCCGTGCACGCGGCGATCGTCGGAGTGCTCGTGGTGTTCCTGGTGACGCGGTGGGCGATGGGCCCCGTGGCGTTCTTCTGGCCGGCCTGGCCGATGCTGTGGCTCGGGCTCAGCGTGCTGCTGCACCACCGGTGGGCCCCGCGCGCCGCGACCGCACCGCCGAGACCGGTCAGTTGAGCCGGCGCGCGTCCGCGGGAAGCCCTCCCCCGGCGTGGACGTCCTCGGCGAGCCGGGCCAGCGCCGTGAGCGCGACGTTCTGGCTCCACGGCCCGAACGACACCCGCGCCACACCGAGCCGCTGCGCTGCCTCCAGCGATCGCGTCCCACACGTTGACGACGAGCAGCAGCTCGGGCGCCTCGTGCAGGCGACGCAGCTCGGTCGCCTTCGACACGATCGTGATCATGGCGTGACCGTAGCCGCCGGTCCCCTGCTGTGGATCCACGGCGGCGGCTTCCCAGCCACTGCCGCACCCCGTTCACGCGGCGTTCACCGCGTCGCCGGGCTCGTCCCCGTGATCTGTCCGGCCCGACCCGTACGTTCCGGACATGACCATCCGGTTCCTCCCGCTCGTCACCGCCGCGCTCGTCGTGGCCCTGGCGGGGTGCGGTGCCGCGCCAGGGCCCGTTCAGCAATCCTTCGACCAGCGCTACCCCGGGTTCGAGGAGGTCGCGTGGGAGCGGCAGCCCTACGGCTGGGAGGCGGCCTTCGGCGGTGACGACGGCGCGTACGAGGCCGAGTTCGACGCCTCCGGGCGGTGGCTGGAGACCGAGGTCGAGGTCGTCGACGCAGCGGGCTTCCCGACGGCCGTGCGCCAGGCGGTGCAGGGCATCACCGGCTTCCGCCATGTCGACAAGTGGGAGATCGAGGTGACGCCCACCGGGGAGTTCTACGAGATCGAGCTCCGCGGTTCGGACGGCGAGTACTACTTCGACGCCTCCGGCAGGCAGGTCAGCAACGACTACGAGGACGCCTGAGCCACGAACGGGGCATCGGCGGGGCGGCCACTGGCCACCACGAGCCGGGCGCCCTTGCCGCCTGCCCGCACGTCCAGGTGCGCCGCGACGCCGGGCTCGGACCACGCCGTCTGCCGCAGCCCGACCGGCCGGCCGTCCCCCACCTCGGCGTCACCGGCCACGACCAGCGCGAACGTGCGGTCGGCAGGCGGCACCGGCAGCGCCAGCGCCGCCCCCGGATCGAGGGTGACGAGCACGAGCTGCACCGGCGACACCGGACGCGCCGGCCCGACCACCCCGTCCACGGTCCCGGCCACGACATCGACGACCGCGCCGGGGCGCGCGAGCCGGGGCCGGTCTGCCGCGCGCAGCTCCTGGTGCCCGGGCGGGGCGTCGCGCAGGCCGGCGGGCAGGTCGACCCACAACTGCAGGATGTGGGCGTGTCGTCCGGGGGCGGCGACCTCCCGGTGCTCGATCCCGCGCCCCGCGGTCATCCACTGCGCGTCACCGACGTGCAGGACACCGGCGCCGCCCGTGCTGTCGGCGTGGCCGAGGGCGCCGTCCAGCACGACCGTGGCGGTCTCGATGCCGCGGTGCGCGTGCGTCTCGAAACCGGGCGTGGTGAACCGCTCCTCGGTCAGGACGAGGAACGGGCCGGTGCGCTCGGGTTCGGTGGGCCGGATGTGCACCCACCGGTCGTCCACCTCGGCGTCGGGCCCGGCGTGCTGCCCGTCCTCGACCCGATCGACCCCGCGGCCCGCCGTCACATCAGCCCCATCGGCTTCGCGCCCTCGCGATCGGTGGCCATGCGGTGCTGCCTTTCTGCGGCCGTCGGGCTCGGTGCGCTCAGCGCTGGACGTCTTCCTCGGCGTCGAGGAGGGCCAGTTCGTGCGGTCGAGGTGAGGCCTCCCAGTCGCCGGGCACGGTCACCGCGAGCGCGCCGGTGACCGCGGCCGTACGCAGCCGCTCGGCGACGTCGCGGCCGTTGAGCCGGCACGCGAGGTAGCCGGCCACGAACGCGTCGCCCGCGCCGACGCTGTCGACGACCTGCACGGGCAACGCGGGGACGTCGACCAGCTCGCCGTCGATCAGCGCGGTGGCGCCGCGGCGGCCGCGCTTCACCACGACCTCGGCCGGGCCGAGCGCGGCGAGCGCGGTCGCGAGCTCCTCGGGGCTCGCCTTCTCCGGGTCGTCGATCTCGAGGGCGATGCGGGCCTCGTCGTCGCCTGCGAACAGCATGTCCGCGCCTGCGGCGAGCTCGCGGAACACGGGCGCCGCCGTGGCCGCGTCCCACAGCCGGGAGCGGAAGTTCAGGTCCACCGAGACCGGCACGCCCGCGGCGCGCGCCCGACGCACCGCCTCGCGCACCGCGGCGGCGGGCGCCTTCCCCAGCGCGGGGGTGATGCCGGACAGGTGCAGCACCCCGGCCTCCTCGACGACGCCCGCAGGCAGGTCGTCGGGGCACAGGTGCGAGCCGGCGCTGCCGTGCCGGTAGTAGGTCACGTTCTGCGTCGAGCCGGTGCGCCGCTCGCGCAGCATCAGCGCAGTGGGCGCGTCGTCGCGCTGGACGAGGCAGCGCACCCGCTCGGCCAGCAGGTGCCGCTCCACCAGGTCGCCGATGGGGTCGCGGCCCAGACGTCCGATCCAGGTGGCGGGCACGCCGAGGCGCGACACCCCGATGGCGACGTTCGACTCCGCGCCGCCCATGGACAGGCGCATCCCGCGAGCAAGCGAGAGCGGCCCCACGTCCTCGGCGACGAGCAGTCCGAGGGTCTCTCCGAGGGTGACCAGCCCGGTGCCGGTCGCCGCCGCGGTCACTGACGCGCCGCCGCGACGGCCGCGGTCGCGCGATCGGCGAGGGCGCCCAGGTCGCCGTCGGCGGACAGGGCGTCGCCGATCAGCGGCCCGCCCATCCCCACGGCGAGCGCGCCGGCCGAGAGCCACGGTCCGATGTCGTCGATACCGACGCCGCCGGTGGGCACCACCGGGATGTCCGGAAGCGGCCCGCGCACGGCCTTGAGGTAGCCCGGCCCGAGCGACCCGGCCGGGAACAGCTTCACCGCGCTCGCCCCGGCCTTCCACGCGTCGACGATCTCCGTGGGCGTGAACGCGCCCGGGTAGCTCGCCACACCGCGCCGCAGCGCGGCGGCGATCACCTCGTGGTCCACGGACGGGGAGACGACGAACGTGGCACCCGCGTCGACCGAACGATCCACCTCCTGCGCGGTGAGCACCGTGCCGACACCGACCTCCACGTCGGACGGGACGCGGGCCGCGAGCCGCTCGACGACCTCGAGTGCGCCGCGCGTCGTCAGCGTCAGCTCGAGGCTGCGGACCCCCGCCTCGACCAGGACGTCGACGACGGCCTCGGCGCGGTCGGCGTTCTCGGCGCGCAGGATGGCGACGACCCGGGTGGCGGCCAGCTGGGCGCCCACCGGGACACGGGGCGGTGCGGCGGGATCGGTCACGAGTTCTGGTCCCCTCTTCCTCGGCGCCGGAAACGGACGGCACCCACGACGTTCACGCTGGTCGTTCACCGTAGTGGAACGGGATTCCACGCCCAGCTCGGAGCATGATGCGCGCCCGACCGTGAGTCGACAAGCCCGCCACGGCCACGAGTGACCTCCGACTCCGCGGGGTGGCCGGGTCGGCAGAACTACCGAGGCCCGCGTCGCACTCCTGTTCGCCCCGCCCCCAGCAACCGTCGGACGGCGTTCGTCCGCCCGTCACCCGCACGTGCGCGCCCCGGCACCCGGCCGCTCCACCCTCGCGACCGTCCCTCCCCCGGCCCGTTCCCAGGAGCTGTCGCATGAGACCCACCCTCCGTCGCGTCGCCGTCGCCGGCGCCTGCGCCGCCCTGCTGGCACTGGCCGGGTGCGGCGAGAGCGCCCTCGAGCCCGCCGGATCCTCGGCCCCGGGAGGCGAGGACTCGATCGTGTTCGCCGCTGTGCCCTCGGAGGAGTCGACCTCGCTGCAGCAGAGCTACGCCTCCGTGATCGCGATGCTCGAGCGCGAGACGGGCACGACGATCGAGTTCCAGAACGCCACCGACTACGCCGCCGTCATCGAGGGGATGCGCGCCGGCCAGATCGACGTCGCGGTGTTCGGCCCGTTCTCCTACGTCCTGGCCAAGGGCCAGGACCCGGACATCACGCCGGTCGCGGCGTCGGTCGACGCGCCCGGCGAGGAGCCGGGGTACCAGTCCTACGGCATCACCGCCGCCGACTCCGGCATCACCGACCTCGCGGGCTTCGCCGGTCGCAACGTCTGCTTCGTGGACCCGAACTCGACCTCGGGCTACCTCTACCCGAGCGCGGGCCTGATCGAGGCGGGCGTGGACCCGGCGGCCGGGGTGACCCCGGTGTTCGCGGGCGGCCACGACGCCTCCGCGCTCGCAGTGGCGAGCGGCCAGTGCGATGCCGGGTTCGCCTACGACACGATCGTCGACGTCCAGCTCCTCGAGTCCGGCCAGCTGCAGCCGGGTCAGCTGCGCACGGTCTGGCGCTCCGAGACGATCGCCGGCTCCCCGGTGGCGGTGGCGGGCGGCGTCGACCCGCAACGTCGTCAGGCGATCGCCGACGCCTTCGCCCAGAAGGCCAACGTCGACTACCTGACCGCGAACGGATTCTGCGCCGACGCCGCCGGCTGCGAGGTCGGCGAGGAGGGCGGCTGGGGCTACGTCCCGGTCGACGACGCCCTCTACGACGGCGTGCGCCGGGTCTGCGAGATCACCCAGGCCGAGTCGTGCACGAGCCTCGGATGAGCGCGCCGGCCGTGGAGCTGCTCGGCGTCCACAAGCTATTCGACGGCGGCGCGCACGCCCTGGACGACGTGTCGCTGACCGTGCGGCCCGGCGAGGTCGTCGTCCTGCTGGGCGCGTCGGGATCGGGAAAGTCGACGCTGCTGCGCCACGTGAACGGGTTGCACCGCGCCTCGGCCGGGAGCGTGCACGTGCTCGGCACCGACGTCGGCGCCGCCGGTGGTGCGGCGCTGCGCCGGCTGCGGCGCGGGGTGGGCATGGTGTTCCAGCAGTTCCACCTCGTGGGCAGCCTGACCGTGCTGGAGAACGCCTGCACCGGGGCGCTCGGAGCGCTGCGCGGTCCCCGCCTGGGGCTGCCCGCCTACCCGCGGCGGGTCCGCGGCGCCGCGCTGGAGCAGCTCGACCGCGTCGGGCTTGCCGACCAGCGCTTCCAGCGCGCCGACACGCTGTCGGGCGGCCAGCAGCAGCGCGTGGCCGTGGCCCGGGCACTGCTTCAGCAGCCGCGGATCCTGCTGGCCGACGAGCCGGTGGCCTCCCTGGACCCGGAGTCGGCGGCACAGGTGATGGAGCTGATCGCCGCGCTGGCCCGGGAGGACCGGCTCACCGTGCTGTGCAGCCTGCACCAGCTGGACGTGGCGCTGGCCTTCGGCGAGCGGGTGGTCGGGCTGCGGGCCGGGCGCGTGGTGCTCGACCGGCCGGTCGACGGGCTGGACCGCGACGAGGCGATGGCCGTGTACGGGACGCGGGCACCCGTCGGGGTGCCGGTGCTCGCGGGGTGAGCGCGCCCGCCACGCCACCCAGCACCACGCTCGCGCGCCCGTCGCGGACGACGACGGCCGCCACGCTCACCCTGCTCGCCCTGCTCGGCGCGGCGCTCTGGTCGGTGTCCGCGCTGCGGATCAACATCGCCACGCTCGTGGACAGCGCCGGGAACGCCGCGGACTTCCTGTCGCGCACGGTGCCGCTGGACTTCCCCCCGCTCGCCGAGCTGCTCGCCCTGTGCGGGGAGACGCTCGCCATCGTGGTGTGCGCGACCCTGCTCGCGGTGCTGCTCAGCGTGCCGGTCGCGGTGCTCGCCGCGGGGAACACCAGCCCGGCGCCGGCGCCGCGCTACGCGGCGCGCGCGCTCGTCGTCGTGGCCCGCGCGGTGCCCGACGTCGTGCTCGCGATCGTGTTCTTCCGGCTCTTCGGCCTCGGCGCCGTCGCCGGCGTCCTGGCGATGGGCCTGCACTCGGTCGGGATGGTCGCCAAGCTCTACGCGGACGCCATCGAGCAGGTCGACGAGGGTCCCCGCATGGCGGTGCGGGCCGCGGGCGCGGGCAGGCTGCAGGAGCTCGTCACCGGCGTGCTGCCGGCCGTGCTGCCGGCGTTCGTCGCCACCGCGCTGCACCGCTTCGACATCAACCTGCGCATCTCCGTGGTGCTCGGGTTCGTGGGCGTCGGCGGGCTCGGCTTCGAGATCGCCAACGCGCTGCGCAGGCTGGACTACCAGCGCGGGATGGCGCTCGCGCTCGTCGTGCTCGGGCTGTGCGTGGCCGTGGAGCTGGTGTCCGGGGCGGTGCGCCGGGCGTTGCTGGGCGGCCCGCGTCGCACCGGCGGCCTGGGCGCGGCACTGCGCCGCCGCGCCGACCGGGTGTCGGCCGCTCCGGCCCCGGGCCGGCTGGCACCGCCGTGGACCGCGCAGCGGGTGCGCGCCGCCCTCTACACCGCCGTGACGGTGCTCGCCGTCGTCGTCTCCGTGCCTGCCGCGGGCCTCTCCCCGGGTGCGCTGCTCGCGGGACTGCCCGCGCTGCCGCAGACCCTGGGGCTGTTCTGGCCGCCGAGCACCGGCGGCATCCTGCCCGACCTGCTCGCGGAGCTGGCGGTCACGGTGCAGATCGCGCTGGCCGCCACCCTGCTCGGCGCGGTGCTCGCGCTGCCGGTCGGGGCGCTCGCGGCCCGCAACGTGGCTCCCACACCGGGCGTCGCCGCGGCCTTCCGGTTCCTCGTCGTGCTCGTGCGCGGCCTCCCGGAGCTGATCCTCGCGATCATCTTCGTCGTGATCACCGGGTTGGGTCCGGTGGCCGGGGCGCTCGCGCTCTCGATCGGCGCGGTCGGGCTGCTGGGCAAGCTGGTGGCCGACTCGCTGGAGGAGACCGACGTCCGCGTGCAGGAGGCCGTGCGCGCCACCGGCGCCTCCCGGCTGCAGGTGTTCGTGGCCGTGACCCTCCCCCAGGCCGCGCCCGCGTTCGTGGCGCACCTGCTCTACCAGCTCGACGTCAACATCCGCTCGGCCACCCTGCTGGGCATCGTCGGCGCGGGCGGGATCGGGTTCTACCTGCTCAACGCGTCACGGGTGATGGAGTTCGGCGTGGTCTCCACGATCATGCTGATGGTCTTCGCCACCGTCATGGCCGTCGAGCTGCTCGCCCTGTGGCTGCGCCGCGCCGTCTCCTGACCACACAGCTGGACCGCCCGACAACACGCCGCGGCGTTCACGGCCGTTTCCGCGGGCGTTACCTCCGGCGCCGTTGTCCGGACAAGCCGGGGAGGCACCGTTGGCTCCTGTGACGGCCACCCGGTACCTGGAGATCGCAGACGAGCTCGCCGCGGAGCTCACCGGATCGCCCGCGGGCACCCGCCTCGACGGGGAGCACGGGATCGGCAGGCGGTTCGGGGTCGGACGCGCTGCGGCGCGCGCGGCGCTGCAGGAGCTGGAGCGGCGGCTGCTGGTGCGGCGCGTGCAGGGCTCCGGAACGTTCGTGAACCGGCGGATCGACTACACGATCGCCCACGACCGTCGCCCGTCCTGGCACGAGACGGTGACGGCGGCGGGCGCACAGGCGCGCACCGTCGTTCGGAGCATCGAGACGCAGCCGCTGCCCGCCGCGCACGCGCCGGCGCTCGGTCTGCCGGCGGGGACGCCGTGCCACCGGCTGGTGCGGCAGTCCTACATCGACGACCTGCTCGCGGCCCGCGTGCACGAGTGGGTGCCCGTCGAGCTGGTGCCCGACCTCGGGCCGGCCGTGCACGCCGCGGAGTCGCTCGACCTGGTGCTGCGCCAGGTGGGCCGGGTGGACCCGGTACGGGCGTGGTGCCGCGTGAGCCTGGACGTCCCGCCGCCCCCGGTGTGCGCGGGGCTGGAGATCGAGGCGAGCCGGCCGGTGTGGCTGGTGGAGAGCGTGAGCCGGGACGCCACCAGCGGGCGCCCGGTCATGTGCAGCAGGTCCTGGATGCGCTCGGACGCGGTCCGGGTGGTGGTCGAGCTCGGCTCGGCACCGGAAGGAGACTGATGGAGTTCTCACGAGAGGACACGGCAGCGCTGCTCGCCGTGGCGAGCCGGGAGGAGCTGGTCGGCGTCGCCGACGCCTGCCTGGCCGACGGCGTGACGCCGCGGGTGCTGCGGGCGCCGGAGGTGGGCTGCGTGGCCACGCAGGTGGTCGAGCCGGTCGCCGGCGAGAGGTTCCTGCTCGGCGACGTGCTGGCCGTGCAGGCCGAGGTGGAGCTGGCCGGCGGGCGCGGGTGGTCGATGCGGCTCGGCGACGACCGCGCCGCCGTGCTCGCCGCGGCGATCTGTGACGCCGAGGTGCAGGCGGGACGGCCCCGCGCGGACGACGTTCTCGCCCTGTGCGCCCGGGTCGCCGCCCGCGAGGCGGCGACCGCGGACGACGAGTGGGCGCTCCTGGCACCGACCGTCGTCGAGTTCGAGGAGCTGACGTGAGCGCGCCGACCCAGCCCGTACCCACGCTGCCGGTGCTGGACGCCGACACCGCCCAGCGCGCGTTCCGCGCCGTGCTCGACGCGCTGGCCCGCCCGGGCACCCGTGCAACGCTGCCCCGGGCCGGGCAGGTCCCGGCGGCGCTGCTGCCCGTGCTCGCGCTCGCCGACCTGGACACCCCGGTGTGCGTGCTGGGCGATCAGGGCGGCACCTGGGCGGACGCGCTCACCACCGCGACGTCCGCACCGCCTGCCCCACCGGGGTCCGCCCGCCTGGTGGCCGCCTTGCGCCGGCTGGAACCGGGCGAGCTCGCGGGTCTGCGCACCGGCAGCGCCGCCGCACCCGAGGACGCCGCGCTCGTGGCGCTGGCCGTCCCCGCGCTGGCGGGCGGCCCGGCGCTGCGGCTGTCCGGGCCCGGCATCCCCGGCACCCGCACGATCACACCGCGCGGCCTGCCCACCGACCTCGTCGCGGCCCGCGCCCGCGCCGCCTTCCCCGCGGGGGCCGACCTGCTGCTCGTCGACCCCGACGGCGCCGTGCTCGGCCTGCCCCGCAGCACCCGGATCGAGGAGGACTAGACATGGGCTACTCCGGAGCCCGCGGCGGGCTGGAGGCCATCCTCGCGGCCGAACGGCTCGTCCGCGACGCCCGCGACCACGCGCCCGCGCCGTGGGCCTCCACCGGCCAGATCACGGCCCGGTTCCGGCTCGCCGTCGACCGCGTGCAGGGCGAGGCCGGCCTCTACCACGAGCCCACCTCGGCCGACGCGTTCCGCCAGGCCGAGGGCGACACCCTCGAAGCCGCACACCTGGTGCGGGCGCACCGCTCCACGCTGCCGCGCCTGGCCGTGAGCGAGCCGGTGGACCCCGACGAGATGGTGGTGCTGCGCCGCATCGTGCCCGCCCACCGCACCCCCGAGGGCCCGCAACTGCTGGGCCGCACGACCGATTACACGGGCCGGATGCTGGAGCGCGCCGAACACGCCCCCACCGACGAACGGCACACTCGTGCCGACGAGAGCGCCGTTCGTCGCGGACGAGGTGAGCCCGAGCGCCGACCCACGCGGTTCTCGGCGTTCCTGCGGTCGCAGGACCTGCTCGTGGAGCACCCGCCGCCCAGCGACGACCCGCCCTTCGACGTGACCCGGCGCCCGGCCCGTCCCCCCGCCCCGCGCTCGGCGGTGCTCGCGTCGATGGCGCGCGCCGAGACCGGGGCCCTGGTCGGCATCTGGTACCGCTCGATCCTCGGCCCCGACGGCGACATCCACGAGGTGACGCTGGGCGAGGTCCGTCACGGGCACCTCCCGCTGCGCGTGCGCCACCCCCACACCGGCGAGCCGGTGGAGATCGGCCGGTTCCGGGCCACCGAGACCGAGGCCATCGAGGACCTCGACGGCGCGGACGAGGACCGCACCCGGTTCGACATCGGCTACGGGCTGTGCTTCGGCCACAACGAGCGCAAGGCGATCGCGATGGCCAACCTCGACATCGCCTGCCGGCGCTTCGGCCGCACCGGTCCGCTCGAGCAGCTGCTGCTGCTCACCACCGACGGCCTCGACTCCGCCGGCTTCCTCGAGCACCTGAAGCTGCCGCACTACGTCACGTTCCGCTCGATGGTCGAGCGCAAGCAGGCCATGCGCACCACAGGCGGCGTGGAGCGCCAGCGGAACGCCCATCAGCACCGTGCCACCGATCCCCCAGGGAGGGACTGCCGATGACCCTCGCGACAGCCACCAGCCACGTCGACGACCTGCTCGCCGGCATCGACGCCGCCACCCCGTCCGTCGGCCTCCTCGACGAGGGCGCCAAGCGCGAGATCCGCCGGGCCGCGCTCACCGCGGTGTGCGTGCCCGGCTACCAGGTGCCGTTCGGGTCCCGGGAGATGCCGGTGGCCCGCGGCTGGGGCTCCGGCGGCCTGCAGGTGACGCTGGCCGTGATCGGGACGGTCGACACCGTCAAGGTCATCGACCAGGGCGACGACGCCGGCGTCAACGCCACCAACCTGCGCCGCCTGATCGCCGGCAGCACCGGCTGCACCGAGTCGGCCGACTCGCGCGAGGCCACCGTGATCCAGACGCGGCACCGGGTACCCGAGCAGCCCCTGCACGAGGGCCACGTCCTGGTGCTGCAGGTTCCCGTGCCCGAGCCGCTGCGCGGCGTGCAGCGTTCGGTGGCCGAGTGCGCCCGCATGCACGCCGAGGCCGACTACTCGACGATGTGGGTGAGCCTGTACGAGGACCTCGTCCGCAACGGCGTGATCACGAAGTCCACCGGCTACCCGGTGCTCGTCGGCGGCCGCTACGTCATGGCCACCACGCCGATCCCGCGCTGGGACGTCCCCCGCCTGCACCGGTCCGAGCACCTGAGCCTGTTCGGGGCCGGGCGCGAGAAGCGGATCTTCGCCGTCCCGCCGCACACCGACGTCGAGCCGCTGACGTTCGACGACGTCCCCTTCGAGGTGGAGGCCGCGGACGGCGTCTGCGCGCGCTGCGGCTCCGACGACACGTTCCTGGTCGAGGCCGGCAAGGGCCGCTTCGCGTGCAGCGACACGGAGTGGTGCGCGCGGGTCCAGGAGTCCGACGCGGACGGGCAGGCACACCGAGAACTGGCCCCGTTGCACCTGCTCCCGACCCGGGCCGCCCGCCCCGAAGTTCAGGAAAGCCACATTCCTGCCCCCCAGGTTCAGGAAAGCCACATTCCTGAACCTGGACGGCACGAGTGGGCGCTGCTCGTCGAGGGGCTCGGGAAGGTGCACGGGCCCGGGGGTTCCTCCGCCGTCCCGGGTACCGGGCCGTCTCACGGGACTGCGGTCAGTCCCTCCACCGGGGCGATCGTCGCTGCCTGGGACGTCGGGTTCGACGTCGCCCCGGGCGAGGCCATCGGGTTGATCGGCGAGTCGGGGTCGGGGAAGTCCACCGTGCTGCGCTGCGTCGTCGGCGACGAGCGCGCGAGCGCCGGGCGGCTGTTCCTGGCCGGCGTCGACGACGGGGACACCGACGTGCTCACCCTCGACGGCCCGGCCCGGCGGAAGCTGCGGATCGCGACGCTGGGGATCGTCCACCAGGACCCCTCCGACGGGCTCGCGCTGGACGTCACCGCGGGCGGCAACATCGCCGAGCGGCTGACGGCGGCGGGCTGGCGCAGCTTCGGCGCCATCCGCGCGCGGGCCGCCGAGCTGCTGGAGCGCGTCGAGGTGCCGCTCTCGCGCATGGACGACCCGGTGCGCACGTTCTCCGGGGGCATGCGCCAGCGCGTGCAGATCGCGAAGGCGCTGGCCACCGACCCCGCGGTGCTGCTGCTCGACGAGCCGACCACCGGCCTCGACGCGTCCGTCGCGGCCGGCGTGCTGGACCTGCTGCGCAGCCTGCTCGCCGAGCGCGACGTCGCCGCCGTGGTGGTGAGCCACGACTTCGCGGTGATCGAGGCGCTCACCGACCGCTCGCTGGTGATGCAGCTGGGACGGGTGGTCGAGCAGGGCCTGACCGACCAGCTCTTCCGCGACCCGCACCACCCCTACACGCAGCGGCTCGTCGCCGCGGCCCGGAGGTGATCATGAGCACGACCCCCGTCCTCGAGGTCCGGAACCTGGTCAAGACGTTCACCCTGCACACCGTCGACGGGCGCACCGTGTCCTCGTTGCGCGGTGTCGACCTGGACGTCGCGGCCGGCGAGCACGTGGCACTGGCCGGTTCCAGCGGCGCGGGCAAGTCGAGCCTGCTGCGCTGCGTGCACCGCACCTACCTGCCCGACGCCGGCACGGTCACCCTGCACACCGACGCCGGGCCCGTCGCGCTCACCGCCCTGGCGGACCGGGCGCTGGCCCGGCTGCGGGCCCGCGACCTGGGTTACGTCTCGCAGTTCCTCGCCGCGCCGCCGCGCACCGGGCCGCACGAGCTGGTGGCCGCGGCCGCCCGCCGCCGCGGCCTGGACCGCGACACCGCGGGCGAGGCCGCCGCCGCAGCGCTGCGGCGGCTCGCGCTGGACGAGGCGCTCTGGGACGTCGACTGCGGCGTGCTGTCGGGCGGCGAGCGCCAGCGCGTCAACCTCGCGGCGGCCACCGTGCGCCCGCCGCGGCTGCTGCTGCTCGACGAGCCGGTCTCGGCGCTCGACCCCGCCAACCGGGAGCGCGCGCTTGAATTGATCGCCTCGCTGTCCGGCGCGGGGGTCGCGGTGCTCGCGGTGTTCCACGACGCCGACGCGATGTCCCGCCTCGCCACGCGGGTGGTCGAGCTGCGCGACGGCCGGGTGGCGCGCGCGGGCAGCCCTTCCGAGGTGCTCGGGGTGATGGCGTGAGCGCCCCGGCCGCGGCCGCGCCGCGCTGGACGCTCGCCGCTCCCCCGCCCGACTACGTGCTCGGTCACGTCACCGCCGTGCTGCCGGACCGCGTGCTCGACGACGCCCGCGTCGTGGTGCGCGACGGCCGGATCGCCGAGGTCGGTCCGCATCCGGGGGGAACGGCTGCGGACGCCGACGGCGGCGGGCGCTTCTGCCTGGCCGGCCTGGTGGACGTGCATTCCGACGGGCTGGAGCGCGAGCGCATGCCGCGCCCTGGTGCGGAGCTGCCCTGGCCGTTCGCCCTGCGCTCGTTCGAGGGGAAGCTGCGTGCGGCGGGGGTCACGACGGTATTCCACGGAGCGTCGTTCGAGCAGGGCTCCTCGCCGGTGACCCCGCGGTCGGTGGACGCCGCGACGCGGCTGTGCGCGGAGGTCGAGCGCCGCGGCGACGGGCCCGTGGACCACCGGATCCTGCACCGGCTCGATGTGCGCAGCGACGTGGGCCTCGACGCGCTGCGGGAACGGCTGGCGGGACTGCCCGGCCCGGTCGTGGTGTCCCACGAGGACCACACGCCCGGGCAGGGCCAGTACGCCGACCGCACCCACTACGAGCGGTTCATCGCCGGCACCCGCGGGCTGAGCGACGCGCAGGCCCGCGACGAGGTCGACGCCATGATCGTGCGCAGGGACGGCCTGCTGGCGGTCCGCGCGGCGGCGTTCGACTTCCTCGCGCCCCGGGCGCGGGCCGGCCACGTGCGGCTGTTCGGGCACGACCCGGCGTCCGCGGCCGAGATCGCGGCGCTGGCGGACCGGGGCGGGGCGGTCGCGGAGTTCCCGACGACGGTCGAGGCCGCGCAGGCCGCCCGGGACCGGGGCATGCCGGTGGTGATGGGGGCGCCGAACGCGCTGCGCGGCACCTCCCACGCGGGCAACGCCTCGGCACGCGAGCTGGTGGAGCGCGGCCTGGTCACGGCCCTGGCCTCGGACTACCTGCCCTCCGGGCTGCTCACCGCGGCGTTCGTGCTCGCCGCGGAGGGGCTGACCGACCTGGCGGGCGGCGTGCGGCTCGTGACGGCGGGCGCGGCCGAGGCGGTCGGGCTCGCCGACCGCGGTGCGCTCGTGCCCGGCGCCCGTGCCGACCTGGTGCTCGCCGAGGCCGAGGGGGAATGGCCGCTGGTGCGGGCGGTGCTGCGCGCCGAGGGCTGACCGGCGATCCCCACCCGACGGGGAGGTTGACCGGACCGCAACGGCTTGCGTTGACTGGGTGCGAGCGTCGGCGCCGGGGCCGGCGCCCGGCGAGAAGGAGCGAGCGTGACCCAGACCCTCGATGCCTCCACCGCGGTCCGTGACCGTGTCGAGAACTGGCTGGCCGGCTTCGAGGCCGCGCTCACCGCCCGTGACCCGGACGCCGTGGCCGCGCTCTTCGCCGCCACGTCGTTCTGGCGCGACCTCGTGGCGTTCACCTGGAACCTCACCACCGTCGAGAACCGCGACGGTGTCGCCGACCTCGTGCGCGCCACTGCCGAGACCACGGGGGCGCACGGCTTCCACCTCACCGAGGAGCCCACCGAGGCCGACGGTGTGACCGAGGCGTGGATCGCCTTCGAGACCGCCGTCGGGCGGGGCCGCGGGCACCTGCGCCTGACCGACGAGGGCGCGTGGACGCTGCTGACCACCCTCTACGAGCTCACGGGCCACGAGGAGCCGGAAGGCACGCAGCGGCCCAAGGGCGTCGAGCACGGCGTGCGCCGGGGCCGCCTCTCCTGGACGGAGGCGCGCGAGGCGGAGAACGCCGCGATGGGTGACTCCGCCCAGCCCTACGTGGTGGTCGTCGGCGGCGGTCAGGGCGGCATCGCGCTGGGCGCCCGCCTGCGCCAGCTCGGTGTGCCGCACGTGGTGGTGGACCGCCACCCGCGCCCCGGCGACCAGTGGCGCAGCCGCTACAAGTCGCTGTGCCTGCACGACCCCGTCTGGTACGACCACCTGCCCTACCTGCCCTTCCCCGCCAACTGGCCGGTCTTCGCGCCGAAGGACAAGATCGGCGACTGGCTGGAGATGTACACGCGGGTCATGGAGATCAACTATTGGTCCTCCACGACGTGCCGCAGTGCCACCCACGACGCCGACACCGGCGGGTGGACGGTCGTGCTCGACCGCGACGGCGAGGAGGTGGTGCTGCACCCGAAGCAGCTCGTGCTGGCCACCGGCATGTCGGGCAAGCCGCACGTGCCGGCCTTCCCCGGCCAGGACCGCTTCCGCGGCGAGCAGCACCACAGCTCGCAGCACCCGGGCCCGGACGCCTACGCGGGCAAGCGCGTGGTGGTGATCGGCTCGAACAACTCCGCGCACGACATCTGCGCCGCGCTGTGGGAGCAGGGCGTCGACGTCACGATGGTGCAGCGCTCCTCGACCCACATCGTGCGGTCGGACTCGCTGATGGACCTCGGGATGGGCGACCTGTACTCGGAGCGGGCGCTCGAGAACGGGATCACCACGCAGAAGGCGGACCTGATCTTCGCCTCGATCCCCTACCGGGTCATGCACGAGTTCCAGAAGCCGATCTACGACAAGATCCGCGAACGCGACGCCGAGTTCTACCGCCGCCTCGAGCAGGCCGGTTTCTGGCTCGACTTCGGCGACGACGACTCGGGCCTGTTCATGAAGTACCTGCGCCGCGGCTCGGGCTACTACATCGACGTCGGCGCCGCGGAGCTCGTGGCCAACGGTGACGTGAAGCTGGTGCACGGCGCCGTGCGCGAGCTCACCGAGGACGCCGTGGTGCTCGAGGACGGCACGAGCCTCCCGGCGGACCTCGTCGTCTACGCCACCGGCTACGGCTCGATGAACGGCTGGGCGGCGGACCTGATCAGCCAGGAGGTGGCCGACGAGGTCGGCAAGGTGTGGGGCCTGGGCTCGGACACCACGAAGGACCCGGGGCCGTGGGAGGGCGAGCAGCGCAACATGTGGAAGCCCACCCGCCAGGACGGTCTGTGGTTCCACGGCGGCAACCTGCACCAGTCGCGCCACTACTCGCTCTACCTCGCCCTGCAGCTCAAGGCCCGCTGCGAGGGAATCCCGACCCCGGTCTACGGGCCGGCGCAGACCCACCACACCGCCTGAGGCCGCTCAGCGCCGCAACCACGACCCCAGGACCATCAGCGTCCGGGTGCCGGTCACCGAGCCGGAGCGGCGCAGCATGTCGATCACCTGCTGCAGGTGCGCGAGGTCGCGCACCTGCAGCTGGACCAGCGCGTCCGGGTCGCCCGCGAGCGTGAAGACGGCCTGCACCTCGGGGATCGTCGAGACCGAGCGGACGATCTCGTCGACGCGCGTCGTGCCGAGGAACCGCAGCTCGATGAACGCCTCCACACCCGAGCCGAGCTTGGCGTGGTCCACCTGCACGGTGAACCCGGTGATCACCCCGGTCTCGCGGAGCCGGTCCACGCGCCGCTTCACGGCCGCGACCGAGAGCCCCACCTCGGTGGCCATCTCCGAGTAGGTGCGCCGCGCGTCGGCGCGCAGCAGGTCGACCAGGAGCCGATCAGTGCCGTCGATCTGTGTCGCCATCCCGTCCTCCTGCACAATGATCTCGAGCAGAAGTGGATCCAAGCACAAGGGTTTTGCGAGTGCACCGCGCCCATCCCGGCGGTACTTGCGCGAGGCGTCCGAAACCGGTCTGCTCGTCGGCACTCGCCCTGACGGAGGTCCTCGTGCCCACCACCACGTCCGCCACGGTCTCGCTCGACGACAAGTACACGGCCCGCCACGGCCCGGTCCTGCTCTCCGGGATCCAGGCGCTGGTGCGGATGGTGCTGGAGCAGCGCAGGCTCGACACCGCCCGCGGCCTGGACACGCGCGCGTTCGTGACCGGCTACCAGGGCTCGCCGCTGGCCGGGCTGGACCAGGAGATGGCGCGCGCCGCCCGGTTCCTCGACGACGAGGGCGTGGTGTTCCGCCCCGGGCTCAACGAGGAGCTGGCGGCCACCGCCGTCGCCGGCACGCAGCTGCTGCGCCAGGCGCCCGGCCGGCGCCACGACGGGGTCACCGGCTTCTGGTACGGCAAGAACCCGGGCCTCGACCGGGCCGCCGACGCGATCCGCCACGGCACCCTCGCCGGCACCAGCACGCTCGGGGGCGCGGTCGCCCTCATCGGCGACGACCCCGCCTGCAAGTCCTCCACGGTGCCCAGCACGTGCGAGCCGATGGCGCAGAGCCTGCTCCTGCCGTTGCTCACGCCCGGATCCGTGTCGGAGATCGTCGAGCTCGGGCTGCACGCGGTGGCGATGTCGCGGGCGTCCGGGCTGTGGACCGGGCTGAAGATCGTCGCCGACGTCGCCGACGCCGCCGCCACCGTGGACGTCGGCGGGCTACGCCCCGACCTGCCGGCGACCACGCGCGCCGAGGACCCGCCCCGCACGCTCGTCGGTGCCGCGGCGCTGGACGCCGAACACGACGCGCTCACCCGCCGCCTCGACCTCGCCCGCGCCTACGCCCGCGCGGCCGGGCTCAACCGGATCACCTTCACCGCCCGGCACGCCACGATCGGCGTGCTCGCCTCCGGCACCTCGGCCGCCACCGTGCAGCGCGCCCTCGACGACCTCGGCCTCGACGAGCCCGCGATGGAGGCGCTCGGCCTGCGGATCATCACCGTGGCCATGCCTTTCCCGGTCGACGCCGCGCAGCTCGCCGAGCTCACCGACGGGCTCGAGGAGGTGCTCGTCGTCGAGGACAAGGTCGACTTCCTCGAGGGCCACCTCAAGGGCGCGCTCTACGGCCGCCCCGGCGCACCGCGCATCGTCGGGCGGCACGACCCGGACGGGCGGCCCCTGCTCACCGCCCGGTCCGCGCTCGGCGCCGAGGACGTGGCCCGCGCGCTCGCGTCCCGCATCGGCCCGGACCGGCTGCCCCGCACCACGGTCGTGCACCTGGACGCCATGACGCCGCGGCGGCCGTCCCGCATCACGCTGCCCCTCGCCGCGCGCACGCCGTTCTTCTGCTCCGGCTGCCCGCACAACACCTCCACCCGCACCGGCGACGACACGCTCGTCGGCGTCGGCATCGGCTGCCACGCCATGATCGCGCTCGACGGCGCGGGCCGCGGCAACCAGCTGGGGCTGACGCAGATGGGTGGCGAGGGGGCCCAGTGGCTGGGGCTGTCCCCGTTCACCGACGACCGGCACTTCGTGCAGAACCTCGGCGACGGGACGTTCCACCACTCCGGGTCGCTCGCAGTGCGCGCGGCCGTCGCCGCGGGCGTCACGATGACCTACAAGCTGCTCTACAACGATGCCGTAGCGATGACCGGCGGCCAGCGCGCCGAGGGCAGGCTCGACGTCCCCGCGCTCACCCGCTGGCTCGCGGTCGAGGGCGTGCGCCGGGTCGTGGTCACCACGGCCGAGCCGGGCAGCTACCGCGGCGTCGCGCTGGACCCGATCGCCCGGGTCGCGCACCGCGACGAGTTCGCCGCCGCGGAGCGCGAGCTGGCGGGGGTCGACGGGGTCACCGTGCTGATCCACGACGACCGCTGCGCCGCCGAGGAGCGCCGGATGCGTAAGCGCGGGAAGCTGCCGACTCCCGCCGAGAAGGTCGTGATCAACGAGCGGGTCTGCGAGGGTTGCGGCGACTGCGGCGAGGCCTCCACCTGCCTGTCCGTGCAGCCGGTGGAGACCGAGTTCGGCCGCAAGACCCGCATCCACCAGGCCTCCTGCAACAGCGACCTGTCGTGCCTCAAGGGTGACTGCCCCTCGTTCCTGCTGGTGGAGCCGCGCAAGCGCGGGCCGCGGCCGGTGCCGGAGGCGCCCGCGGGGCTCCCCGAGCCGGAGAGCCGTCTCGCCGGTGACGCCACGCTGCTGCGCATGCCGGGGATCGGCGGCACCGGCGTGGTCACGGTGTCGCAGATCCTGCAGATGGCCGCCCACCTCGACGGCAGCTACGCCGCCGGGCTCGAG
This sequence comes from Pseudonocardia sp. MH-G8, assembly GCF_002262885.1. GTDB lineage: Bacteria > Actinomycetota > Actinomycetes > Mycobacteriales > Pseudonocardiaceae > Pseudonocardia. The sequence goes on from NZ_NKYF01000037.1 coordinate 79,251, forward strand.
CAGACCGGGTTGGCGCAGAAGGGCGGCCCGGTCGTGAGCGACGTGCGCATCGCGAAGCAGCCGGTGCGCGGCGCGCTGCGGGCCACCCCGGGCACCGTCGACGTGCTCCTCGGCTTCGACCTGCTCGGCGCCGCGTCGACGGACACCCTCGCCACCGCCCGGCCGGGGCACACGATCGCGGTGGTGAGCAGTGCGGTGGTGCCGACGGCCGCCATGGTCACCGGCCGCGCCGCCGTGCCCGGCTCCCCCGCCGAGGCGCTCGAGCGCATCAGCACGGCCACCCGGCCCGACGCCGCGCTGCACATCGACGCCCAGGGCCTGTCCGAGGCGCTGTTCGGCGACCACATGCCGGCCAACATGCTGCTGGTCGGCGCCGCCTTCCAGCACGGCTGCGTGCCGATCTCCGCGGACGCCATCGAGCAGGCGATACGGCTCAACGGCGCCGGGGTCGAGACCACCCTCGCCGCCTTCGCGTGGGGCCGGGCCGCGGTCGCCGACCCCGCCGCCGTCGCGGCCGCCACCGGCACCCGCGACACCGCTGCGCCGGCCACCGGGCTCGCCGACGTCCTCGCCACCCGCGTCGCCGACCTCACCGGCTACCAGGACGCGGCCTACGCCGACCGCTACGCCGAGGAGGTCGCCCGTGTCGCCGCCCTCGCGGCGGAGCGCGCCGGGGCGGACGCGGGCGAGCGCGTCGCCGTCGCCTACGCCACCGGGCTGCACAAGCTCATGGCCTACAAGGACGAGTACGAGGTGGCCCGGCTGCACCTCGACCCGGCCGAGCAGGCCCGACGCGACGCCGAGTTCGGCCCCGGTGCCACCGTCTCGGTGCTGCTGCACCCGCCGGTCCTGCGCGCGCTCGGAATGACCCGCAAGATCCGGCTGCGCCGTACCGCGGGCCCGGCGTTCCGGGCACTGCGCGCGGCGCGCAGGCTGCGAGGCACCGCGCTCGACCCGTTCGGGCGCGCCGAGGTGCGCCGCGTCGAGCGCGCGCTCGTCGGCGAGTACCAGGCGCTGGTCCGCGACGCGCTCGAGCACCTGAGCCCGGACACGGCGGAGGCCGTCGTCGAGATCGCCGCCCTGCCCGACACCGTCCGGGGCTACGAGGACATCAAGCTGCGCAACGTCGCCGCGTTCCGCGAAAAGGCCACGACCGCCCTGGAGAAGCTCGCCCGGCCGTGAGTGGATACGAGTGCCATGACACTCGTATCCACTCACGGCGGCGGTTTCCGCCTCCTGTGGTGGCTCGTCGTGCAGCAGCGCGGGCGGGTCGCCGCCGGGTCGCTGTTCGGCACGCTGTCGATGGTCGTGCTGGTGCTGCCGCCCTACGTCATCGCGCGCGCCGTCGACGACGGAATCGCCGGCGGGAACCAGGCCGCACTGGCCGGCTGGGCGGGCGCACTGCTCGCCGTCGGGTGCGCCCACGCCGCGCTGAACGTCCTGCGCCACCGCACGATGTCGCAGGTGCGGATGGACGCGACGTTCCGCACCTCCGAGGCGCTGCTGGCGCACGCGACCCGGCTGGGCGCGCAGCTCCCGCGCCGGGTCGGCGCGGGCGAGGTCGTCGCGATCGGCATCAGCGACGTCTTCACCGTCAGCACCACCCTCACCATCGCCGGCCCCGGGGTGGGCGCGGTGATCGCCTACGTCGTGGTCGCGGTGCTGCTCTGGTCGGTCTCGCCGGTGCTGGCCGCGGTCGTGGTGGTGGGCGTGCCGCTGTTCGGGGTGCTCGTCACCCCCCTGCTGCGCCGCCTGCGAGCGGTGGAGGTGGTCTACCGCGAGCAGCAGAGCGGCCTGGCCGCCCGGCTGGTCGACATCGTCGGGGGTCTGCGTGTGCTCAGCGGGCTCGGCGGTGAGGAGACCTTCGCCCGCGAGTACCGGCAGCGCTCGCAGGAACTGCAGGTGCTGGGCTTCCGCGTCGGCGCGATCACCAGCTGGATCGAGGCCCTCGGGATCGGCCTGCCGGTGCTGTTCCTCGGCGTCGTCACGTGGCTCGCCGCCCGCATGGCCGCCACCGGTGCGATCACGGTGGGCGACCTGCTCGCGGTGTACGGCTACGCCGCGGTCCTCGTGGTGCCGGTGGCGTCCTTCGTCGAGGGCGGGCACCAGCTCACGCGTGGCCTGGTCGCCGCGGCCCGGGTGGCCGGGTTCCTGGCGCTCGCACCCCGTCCGGCCGACGGCGCGCCCGCACCGGCGCCGGGTTCGGGGCTCCGCGACCCGGCCTCCGGCGTCGAGGTGGCGCCGGGCGCGTTCACGGCGCTGGTCAGCGCCCGGCCCGCGGAGTCCGTCGCGGTCGTGGAGCGCCTGGGCCGGTTCACCGCGTCGGACGCGACGTGGGGCACCACTCGCGTCGACGCGGTGGCTGCGGAACCGCTACGCACGCGCATCCTGGTGGCCGACACCGAGGCCGACCTGTTCGCCGGGCCGCTGCGCGAGGTGCTCGCCGGCCGCGGCGACCCCGACGGTCCCGCGGTCGCGCGCGCCGTCGCCGCAGCGATGGCCGAGGACATCGTGGCCGGGCTGCCCGGCGGGCTGGACGCCCCCGTCGAGGGGCAGGGCCGCAACCTGTCCGGCGGGCAGCGCCAACGCGTCCGGCTCGCCCGGGCGTTGCTCGCCGACCCGGAGGTGCTGCTGGCCGTCGAGCCCACATCGGCGCTCGACGCGCACACCGAGGCGGCGCTGGCGCGGCGGCTGCGCGACGCGCGCGCCGGGCGCACCACGCTGGTCACCACCACGTCGCCGCTGGTGCTCGCCCACGCCGACACGGTCTTCTTCCTGGTGGACGGCCGGCTGGCCGCCACCGGCCGCCACCACGACCTGCTGGCCACCGACGCGCGCTACCGGGCGGTGGTGTCGCGGTGACGCTCCCGGTCGCCACACCGGCCGCCGCCCGCCGCGCCGCGCTGCGGCTCGTCCGTGCCGACGCGCGCGCGGTCGCCGTGATCCTCGCGCTGAACGCGCTGGCCGCCGCGGCAGGGTTGGCCGGTCCGTGGCTGCTGGGGCGGGTCATCGACGAGGTGCGGGCCGGTCGGGGCGCGGACGCCGTCGACCGGCTCGCCCTCGCGATGATCGCCTTCGCCGCGGTGCAGCTGGTGCTGGCCCGCTCCGCGCGCAACGCCGGGCACCGCTTCGGGGAACGCAGCCTGGCCCGCATCCGCGAGCAGTACGTCGAGCGGTTGCTGGCCCTGCCCTCCGGCGTGGTGGAGCGTGCCGGCACAGGCGATCTGGCCGCACGCGGCACCGGCGACGTCGCCGCCGTCGCGCTCACCCTGCGCGACGCGGGCCCGGACATCCTCGTGGCGGGCGTCCAGGCCCTCTTCCTGCTCGCCGCGGTGGTCGTCGTCGCGCCGGCGCTCGGGGCGTGCGCGCTGCTCGGACTGGTCGGCACGTGGTGCGTCGCACGCTGGTACCTGCGCCGGGCCCACGCCGCCTACCTCGCCGAGGGCGCGGCGAACGGGCAGATCGCCGAGGTGCTCGCAGCCACGGCCGCGGGCGCGCGCACCGTCGAGGCGCTCGGGCTGGCGCAGCGCCGCCTCGACGCGGGGCGGGCCGCGATCGCGGAGGGCAGGCGCACCCGGATGCGCACCCTGGGGCTGCGCACCGTGCTGCTCCCGGGCGTCGACCTCTCGCACGCGGCCCCGGTGGCCGCCGTCCTGCTGCTCGGCGGCGTGCTGCACGCCGAGGGCGCGCTCAGCGTCGGGTCGGTGGCCGCGGCCGCGCTGTACCTGCGCCAGCTCGTACAGCCGATGGAGACGATCCTGTGGCGGCTCGAGCAGGTGCAGGCCAGCACGGCCGCGTTCGCCCGGGTCGAAGGGCTCGCCGCGGCGGCAGCCCCGCGTCCGGCACGGCCCGCTCCCCTGCCCGTCGGCGAGCGGATCGAGGTCCGCGGCGTGCGCTTCGCCTACCCCGGCACCGGGCGCGACGTCCTGCACGGCGTCGACCTGGACCTGCGGCCGGGCGAGCGCCTGGCGCTCGTGGGGCCGTCCGGCGCCGGGAAGTCGACCCTGGGTCGACTGCTGGCCGGCGTGGAGGCGCCCGGCTCCGGCACCGTCTCGGTGGGCGGGGTCCCGGTCACCCACCTCGACCGCGCGGAGCGGCGCCGCCACGTGCTGCTCGTGACCCAGGAGCAGCACGTCTTCCTCGGCACGGCACGCGAGAACCTGCGGATCGTCTCCCCCACCGCCTCGGACGCCGCGCTGCACGCCGCGTTGGCCGCCGTCGGTGCCGACCGGCCCGACGTGCTGCCGCAGGGCCTGGACACGGTGCTGGGCCCCGGCGGCCACCGGCCCGACGGCGCCGCCACCCAGCAGCTCGCCCTCGCCCGCATCGTGCTCGCCGACCCGCACACGGTGGTGCTCGACGAGGCCACCGCGATGCTGGACCCCACCACGGCGCGGCGCACCGAGCGGGCCCTCGCGGCCGTGCTGGCCGGGCGGACCGTCGTCGCGATCGCTCACCGCCTGCACACCGCGCACGACGCCGACCGGGTGGCGGTGCTCGAGCAGGGGCGCGTCACCGAGCACGGCACGCACGACGCCCTGGTGGCGAACGGCGGCTCCTACGCAGCGTTGTGGTCCTCGTGGCACGGTGCCCGCACGATCGGGTGACACTCCGGCCCCCGGATGCGCGATATGCGGGCCTCACGTGCTGCAGTGGAGGATGATCACGGTGATGCCGGCTGGACCGCGTCGCTCCGACGCCTCCGGTCGTGGTCATGTGGACCAGAGGAGAGCGCCATGACCGTCGACGCCCCCACCGACCCCGAGCGTGCGTCGGCCCCCCGCGCCCCGCGGTCCACCGGGCGCGGCCCCGTCCGGCTGGCGGTCGCCCTCGTGGTGCTGGGCGCCCTCGCCGTCTTCGTCGGGTGGGCCAACCCGTTCGGTCTCGCCGCACCGGCCGGCCCTCCGCCCGTGGCCGCCGCGCCCACGAATCCCGCACCCGCCACACCTCCGAGCAGCCCCGCCCCCACGCCGGCACCGACCCCCGAGCCCGAACCCGAGCCGCAGTCGCTGCGCCTGAACGACGAGGGACCGCGCGTCCTGGAGATCCAGCAGCGCCTGAGCGAACTGGGCTACTGGCTCGGCAAGATCGACGGCCACTACGGCCAGCTCACCCGCCAGGCGGTGATGGCGTTCCAGAAGGCCGAGGACCTCACCCGCGACGGGGTCGCCGGGCCGATCACCCGCGAGAAGCTGCCCGCCGCATCCCGACCCGAGCCGGAGGAGTCGGAGGAGTCGGAGGGCGATCTCATCGAGGTCGACCTGGAGCGCCAGCTGCTGATGGTGGTCCGCGACGGGAACGTCCTGTGGACCTTCAACACCTCGACCGGTAGTGGCGAGGCATACGACCGACCCTCCGGCGGCAGCGGCGTGGCCAGCACGCCGCGCGGCGACTACGAGGTGGAACGTCAGATCAACGGCATCCGGCGGGCCGAGCTCGGCGTGCTCTACCGGCCGAAGTACTTCCACGGCGGCATCGCGGTGCACGGATCGGGCAGCATCCCCGCCGAGCCCGCCTCGCACGGCTGCGTCCGGCTGACCAACGACGCCATGGACCTGCTGTGGTCCAGCGGAGTGGCCGACATCGGCACCGAGGTCGTCGTCCACTGAGCGCAGGTTCCGAGTCCCCGGTGTCGACCTCCCCGTGGGCAGCTGGAGCTGATCAGAAGGGCGGCGGGCCGGTCTCGCCGGAGGGTAGGGGTGGGTCGGTGGGTCTGCGCGCGAAGTAGTCGTCGTAGTCCTGCTGCGTCATCCGCGGGGGTGGCGGTGTCGGGTCCGGCCGGTTCCGGGGTGGTGTTGTGGGCGGGTCGGGGTCGGGGCGGTAGTCGTGGGGGTGGCTGTAGTAGCGGTGTCCGGTGGGGGTTCTCCATTGGATGCGGCCGTCGGGTAGTGCGCGGACTGTCCATCCGGGGGCGTGTTTCATGAGGTGGTCGTGTCCGCAGCAGCCGTTGAGGTTTTTGTCGTTGGTGGGGCCTTGGGGGAAGGGTTGGATGTGGTCGAGGTGGGAGTCGAGCATGCGGCGGCGGCAGATGGGGTTGCGGCAGTACACGTCGCGGGCGCGGACGAAGTCGGCGAGTCCGGCCGGTGGCCGGTAGGTTTTTCGTCCGTAGTCGAGGACGGTGCCGGATAAGGGGTCATAGACCAGGCGTCGCAGGTTGGCGTCGGCGGCGATTTCGCGGGCCAGTTGTGCGGGGATGGGTCCGTGGCCGACCAGTTCGCAGGGTTGGTCGTCGGCGCCGATCAGTGTGGAGAACGGCATCAGTACTTGGACCAGGGGTTTGTTCGGGGTGACCGGCTTGGGTAGTAGCCCGCCGGCGTTGTTTCCCGGCGGGGAGCCACCGGACCGGCTCTGCTCGGGCGCACCCCGGCCTGTCCTGCGACGTTTGGGCGTATTGCTGTTGTCGTTTCCGCTCGTATCGGCCTCGCCGCCGCTGCCCTCGGTCTCGGAGCCGGTTTCGGAGCCGGTTTCGGAGGCGGAGGTGTCGTTCTCGTCGCAGGCACCGGCAGCGCCATCGGGGCTGGAGCTGGCGTCGTCATCAGTAGCATCGGCGTCGCTGTCGGCATCGGCAGCCGTGGAACTGGGGCTGGCCTCGTCGCCATCGTCAATGCCGTCAATGTCATCGGCGGCGTTGGTGTCGTCGGTGTCATCTGTGTCGATGCCGGTGTCGTCAGCGGTGTCGGTGTCGTCGGTGTCGGTGTCGGTGTCGGTGTCGGTGTCGGTGTCGGTGTCGGTGTCGTCGTCGGTGTCGTTGGTGTGGGTGTTGTATGCGGCGTGTGTGAGGACGCCGGTCAGGAGTGCGACGACGAGGTCGGAGCGGCGGTTGTCGATTCCGCGGGGGTCGTGGCGGCCCAGGCCTTTGGCCAGCAGGGTCAATGCGCCGAAGCAGGCTTGGGCGTCGGTGGCCGACATCGAGGTCCACAGCGAGGCCATGCCTTCTTCTTCGGGGTTGAGCACCACGCGGCGTTCGCGGTGTGCGGCGCGGTGGCGTGCGTGGCTGCCTTCGGGGTCGACGTGCTGCACCGCCCGTTTCACTGCGGCTTTGACCTGGGCCAGGGTTTGCTCGGGTGCCCGTGGCAGGACCCGTTGTTGCACGGCGCGGGCTGTGGCCTCGGGCAGGTAGTGCGCGGCGTCGCAGATCGCGGCGACGCGGCGTTCGTCGAGGCGACCGGCTTTCCACACCTTCAGCGTTTCGGGTAGTACGTGGGCCAGTCGCACCGCGCGTCCCAGTTTCGCCTTGGCGCTCATCCGGGACTGGCGCAGCGCCAGCCCGACCTCGTCGGGGGCGAACCGGCCCAGGGCGCAGGGTTTGTCGACCGCGACCATCGTGTTGTCGTCGCCGGGGCGGCGGCGGGCGAACTCGGCCAGTGTTTCGGTTTGGCGTGCTTGGGCCCACGCGGTGATGCGTTCGAACCCGACGATGGTGTCGATCAGCTCTGTGTCGGACAGGTTTTCGGGGTTGCTGGTGTCGACGTCGAGTTCCATCGCCAGCAACGCCGAGGGTTCGGTGTTGGCGTAGGTGCGTTGCACTCCGTGCCGCAGCCAGGTCTGCCGGGCCCGCGCCAACCGGGCCGCCCTGTCCTCAGTGGTCTCCACCTCGGGCGCATCCAGCGCAGGGTCGGCTACCTCGTCGGGCCACTCGTCGGGCCACTCGTCTTCGTCCAGGTCCAGCGTGGCGTCCAGGGGTGCTTCGTCGGGCCGCTCCTGGTGGGTGCCCGAGGAAGCACCTGGTTCGAACATGTGTTCGATTCTATCACGTGGGTCACACCGGTGGTGGGGCTTCGCCGGGTTCGATCCAGGCTCCGCCTCGAGCCTGCCGGGCCTCGACCTACCGGCGGCGACCGGGCACAAGACGGGTGAGCCGCCGCGCCTGTTCCGGGGGCGCCTGCCGGGTGAGCCGCCGCGTCTCCTCCGGCGCGTCTGCCGAGCGAGCCTCCGCGCCTCCTCCGGGTTCCGGCCGGGCAGGAGCGGGTTGCAGTGGGCACGCCGTTCCCGGCTCGAGACTTCCGGCCCCACCCCGCACCTGCGGTCTGACTCGCAGTGGGTCCGGCGCC
>NZ_NKYF01000038.1 GCF_002262885.1 Pseudonocardia sp. MH-G8
ACCTCTCCACCGCCGCCAAACACGGCAGGCACTTCTTCGACACCCTCGTCATGCTCGCCGAGGGACGGCCCTGGCTGCCCGCACCCCAATGACCTGACTAGTTACCGACCCGGAACAGAAGCCACGCCGGAACCCGTGACGCGACCGCATTTCCCGAACAGGCGCGGTGAGGACTCCTTGTGCGCGCTGAACCGGCCGGCCACGGGAGTGGGATCGGGTGCGTACGCGCAACAGTTGCGGGTAGGGACATGGCGTTGCTGCTGACCGACGACGCGAGAGGAACACGATGAAGAGCACCCTGCTGCACGAGACCGACGGCCTGCGCACGTTCGCCGTCGTCATGGCCAAGGGCGACGAGGCCGCCGAGGAGCTGGCCCGGTTCGCCCAGGAGCACGAGATCTCCGCCGCCGCGCTGACCGCGGTGGGTGCGTGCCGCGAGGCCACGCTGGGCTACTTCGACCCGGACGTCATGCGGTACCAGGACATCCCGGTCACCGCGCAGGCCGAGATCCTCTCGCTGGTGGGGGACGTCGCGACGAAGGACGAGAAGCCCGCAGTGCACGCGCACGCGGTGCTCGGCCTGCGCGACGGCTCCACCGTGGGCGGACACCTGCAGCGTGCGGTGGTGTGGCCGACGCTCGAGGTGATCGTCACCGAGTCGCCGGCCCACCTTCGCAAGCGCGTCGACGAGGAGACGGGCCTGGCGCTCATCGCGCTCGACCGGAGCGGGTGAGCGGGCAGAGCGGCCGTCAGAGCTGCCAGGACCGCAACCAGATCGTCTGCGCCGACCGGCGCAGGGCGGACAGGGTGTCCTCCGACAGCACGGCGTCGGTGTCGGTGAGGACGTACCCCTGCTCACCGCGGGTCGACAGCGACTGGCCGATCACGTTCGCCCCGGTCTCGGCGAGCAACCGGTTGATCTCGGCGAGCACACCGGGCAGGTTCTCGTGCAGGTACCCCATCCGGAACGTGCCGTGGGGCTGCGGCGCGGACACCTGCGGAAGGTTCACCGAGAGCTCCGTGCTCCCCGCCCCGACGAACCCCAGCAGCTTGTTCGCCACGAAGTGGCCGATCTCCTCCTGCGCCTCCTGCGTCGAGCCGCCGACGTGCGGGGTGAGGATGACGTTGTCGAGTCCCCGCAGCGGCGACTCGAACGGGTCGCCCTGCGCCTTCGGCTCGAGCGGGAAGACGTCGATGGCCGCACCGGAGAGGTGCCCGGACAGGATGTTGTCGCGCAGCGCGGCGTCGTCGACCACCATGCCGCGGGAGGCGTTGATGAACACCGCCCCGGGCTTCATCATCGCGAACCGCTCGGCGCCGAAGAGGCCCGCGTTGCCGGGCCTGCCGTCGACGTGGATGCTCACCACGTCCGCCTCGGCCAGCAGCTCCTCCAGCGTCCCGACCCGGCGCGCGTTGCCGTGCGCCAGGCGGTCGGAGGTGTCGAAGAAGATCACCCGCATGCCGATGGCCTCGGCGATGTTGGACAGCTGCGTGCCGATGTTGCCGTACCCGACGATGCCCAGTGTGCGCCCGCGGAACTCGTGGCTGCCCTTCGCCGACTTGTCCCACACGCCCTCGTGCATGCGCTGGGTCTTCTCCGTGAGCCGGCGAGCCAGGGCGACGATCTCGCCGAGCACCAGCTCGACGACGCTGCGGGTGTTGGAGAACGGCGCGTTGAACACGGCGAGGCCGCGCGCCGCCGCATCGTCGAGGTGCACCTGGTTGGTCCCGATGCAGAAGCACCCCACCGCCAGAAGGTCCTTCCCGGCCTCGAGCACGGCCGGCGTCACCGTCGTGTTCGAGCGGATCCCCAGCACCGACACGCCCGGCAGGGCCGCGACGAGCTCGTCCTCGCTCAGCGAACCGGAGCGCGCGTCGACCTCGAAGCCTGCACGTTCGAACGCCGCTGCCGCGACCGGGTGGATGTTCTCGAGAAGCATCGCCTTCACCCCGCCAACCTAGGCTCGGACGCCGCCGCGCCCTCACCCGCCTCCTGCAACGCGATGCGCGTCGCGAACGAGTCCACAGCCGGGAGCCGGTACGGGTGCCCGATCCGGCCGTCGTCGAGCGAGCGAGGTGGTTCCGGTGCTGCAGATCGACGTCGTCGAGACCGGGGAGCTGGGTGACCGCAGCTACGTCGCCCACGACGGCAGCACCGCGATCGTGGTCGATCCCCAGCGGGATCTCGGCCGGGTGGATGCGCTGCTCTCCGAACGGGGGGTGACGCCTGCCGCCGTCGCCGAGACCCACACCCACAACGACTACGTGACGGGTGGCTTCGAGCTGGCTCGGCGGGTACGCGCGGACTACCTCCTCGCCGCCGCGGACGAGGTGCGCTTCGCCCGCCGCGCCGTGGCCGACGGCGACGCGCTGGCCTACGGAGGGCTGACCGTGCGCGTCGTCGCCACGCCCGGGCACACCCACAACCACCTCGCCTACGTCGTCACCGCGGCCGGCGACGACCGCGTCGGCGCCTTCACCGGCGGTTCGCTGCTCTACGGGAGCGTCGGGCGCACCGACCTGCTCGGCAGCGCGAGCACCGACGCCCTGACCCGCGCCCAGTTCCGCAGCGCGCGCACGCCATCGCCGATGCGCAGCGGCAGCTCACCCGCATCGGGATCGAGCGGCCCGCCGGAGCCGCCGCCGGCAGCGTCGAGGCGATGCGCGACGGCAGCCCGCTCGGCAGCTACGGGTGCGCCACGTTCGGCGACCTGCGGACGTCGCGCGACGCCGTCGTGCTCGACGTCCGCCGCGACGACGAACGGGCGGCAGGCCACATCCCGGGGTCGATCCACATCCCACTGCACGCGCTGCTCCATCGGATGGAGCAGGTGCCCGACGGGCGGGTCTGGGTCCACTGCGCCAGCGGGTACCGCGCTTCCATCGCCGCGAGCCTCCTGGCCCGCTCCGGCCGCGACGTCGTCCTCATCGACGACGACGGTCCGGGGTAGCGATGCGTCCGAAGCGGGACTCGGCGGGATCGGCGTACACGTGCAGGCCGAACTGCTCCGACAGCTCACGGCACAGGTTGATCCCGCGGACGCTGTTGCCGTGAACGTCCAGACCGGGTGAGAAGACGCCGCCACCGAAGTAGCCCGGCAGAGCGAACATGATGCCGCCCGAGACGCCGCTCTTGGCCGGGATGCCGACGTCCGAGGCCCACTGCCCGGCAGCGTCGTACATGCCGCAGGTCGACATCACGCTGATCACGTCCCGGACGTGTTCCCTGGCCATCGCCCGCTCGCCGGTGTGCGGGTTGACCCCGCCGTTGGCGAGCGTGCCGCCCATCGCGCCCAGCTCCCGTGCGGTCACCGTGACCGAGCAGACGGACAGGTAGACCAGGATGTTCTCCTCGATGTCGCCGTGGAGCATGCCCAGGCTGCGCATGAGGTAGCTCAGGCCGAGGTTGCGGTCGTTCGAGACCATCTGCTCGGCCAGGACGTCCTGGTCGATCTCGAGGTCGGGGTTGCCCGCATAGCGGCGGACCCGGTCGAGCAGCCGCGCGACCTTCTCCTCCCCGTCCTTCCCCGCCACGAGGTTGGCCGCCACCAGCGCACCTGCGTTGATCATCGGGTTGAACGGGCGGTTGTTGACCTCGTCGAAGCTGATCGAGTTGAAGGGGTCGCCGCTCGGCTCCACGCCGACGCGCTCGCGGGTGGCCTCGCGGCCGTTGTCCTCGAGGCCCAGGCCGTAGGTGAAGACCTTCGAGATCGAGTGCAGCGGGAACCTGTGGTCGGCGTCGCCGATCGCCCAGGTCGTGCCGTCGACGTTGCTCGTCGCGATACCGAAGCGGTGACGCTCCGACACCGCTTCGGGTGGGTAGAAGCTGACCACGTCATCGTCGCCGATGGCGAGATGGCGGCGGTGCAGGTCCTCGAGTTGCTCCTGGACGACCCTCGCCTCGTCGTGGCTGACCATCGCGCTCCTCCTCGTGAACCGCTGCAGCGAACGTATCGTCGCATCGCGGCCGGAGGGTCGACGTCGACGCCGACTACGCCGGTCGAGGGACGGGGAGGCGGGTGAGCGCGTCCAGAGCGACGTGGATGCCGCGCTCGACGCCGGCGTCGACCACCGCACGGTGCGGGTCGTAGCCCGTGGTGTCCATGAGCTCGTCGGCCGCCGCGCCGTCGATGACGAGTGCGCCCGCGCACGTGAGGCCGCGCAACGTGCCCAGCACGAGCAGCGCCGAGAGCTCCATCTCGATGGCCAGCACGCCGGCGTCCACGTACATCCGGAGCGGGAGCTCCAGGTGGGAGGGGTAGAACGCGGCCCGCGTCCAGACCAGCCCGCGGTGGTGCGGGGCCCCGTGCTCGACCGCGGCGCCCGTCAGGGCGAGGACCGCTTCCGGGCTCGAGACCGCCGGGAACTCGGCCGGCACGAGTTGCGCGGTGACCCCGTCGTCGCGGACCGCGGCATCGGCGATCACCAGGTCACCGTCCTCGATCCCCGGCTGCAGCGCGCCCGCCGTGCCGAGCCTGATGATCGTGCTCACCCCGGCGTCGGCGAGCTCCTGGAACAGGCAGATCGCACCCGGGCCGCCCACGCCATGCGAGGAGACGAGGACCTCGACGCCCTTCCAGCGCCCCCGGAAGGTGCGGTACTCGCGGGCGTGGGCCACCTCGGACGCGTCGTCCAGCACGTCGGCGATGCGCTGCGCCCGGAACGGGTCCCCCACGACGAGCGCCCGCTGCGGGCTGCCGGTGCGCGGGATGCGCGTGACCGGGAGCAGATCTGGACGGTTCATCGCTGTACCTCGTCGGAGTCGCGGTGGTAGGAGGCCATGTCGTGGGGCGAGAACCGGCCCCGGTCGGTCACCACGGCGCTGACGAACCGCGGGGGCGTGATGTCGAAGGCGGGGTACAGCCCGGTGACCTTCGTGGATGCGGTGCGCCTGCCGAGGCAGTGCAGGACCTCGTCCCCGTCGCGGTCCTCCAGCTCGACGGACGCGGCGTCGGGCGCCTGGCGGTCCGGGGCCTGCACGAGCGCGACGTACGGGACGTCGAACGCGTGCGCGGACACCGCGATCTGGAGCGTGCCGATCTTGTTCACGACGTGGCCGTCCATCGTGACTCGGTCGGCCGCGGTGACGAACACGGAGACGTCGCCCCGGCTCATCAGGTGGGCGGCCATGCCGTCGGTGATGAGGCGGGTGGGCACGCCCATCTCCGCGAGGCTCTCCGCCGTCAGGCGGGCGCCCTGCAGGTACGGCCTGGTCTCGGTGCAGATCGCGTCGATCCGCTTGCCGGAGGCCACGACCGCGGCCACCGTCTCGGTGAGGTAGGACTCCGCCCAGCAGTGGGTCAGGAGGGTCGCGCCGTCCGGGATGAGCGTGGCCGCATGCTCGCCCAGCGCGCGGCTGCGCGCGAGGTAGCGGTCACCGGCGTCGCGGGCGCTGCGTTCCGTCACCGGTGCGAGCGCCTCCCCGGCGGCCACAGCGTTCTCGGCGACCTCGAGCAGTGCGGTGACGACGTCCCGGATCTGGTTGTTCGTCCGTCGCGTCGCCATCAGCCGGTGGCCGGCCGCGACCATGAACTCCCGACGCTCCCCGGTGGTGGCGAGCCGGTCGGCGGCCCGCGCGGCCAGCGTCATCCCGGCGGCAGCCGCGAAGAACGGGCCGCTGCTCTGGGTGACCATCTCCTCGATGGCCCGCGCCACGTCCTCGTGGTCGCGGCACGTCACCCACTTCCGTTCGAACGGGAACACCCGCCGGTCCAGGATGTGGACGGCGTCGTCGTCGACGAGGACGTTCTGGCTGATGAGGGTGGGGACGGCAACGGGGTCGGTGCCGGTCGGGGTCACACGTTCTCCTGGTGGTGTTGCGATGCTCGGTCGCCGGGCGGCCGCGGCCGACGGGTGGACAGCAGGCTCCGGCCGCGCAGGCTCGCTGCGATCAGGGCCAGGAGGGTGATGGCGTAGGGGGCCGCCGAGGCCACCTGCGACGGGAGGCCCAGACCCTGCAGGCGGAACCCGATCGCTTCGGTGGTGGCGAACAGGACGCTGGCGAGCAGGACCCCGAACGGCGCGGCCTGCCCGAGCATCACCGCGACGACGGCGACCCAGCCACGGCCTGCCGTCATGTTCTCGGAGAACAGGATGACGTTGCCGAGCGCGAGCTGCGCGCCGGCCAGTCCGCAGAGCACACCGCTGGCCAGCACCGCGGCGTGCCGGTAGGTGGCCGGGTTCACGCCGAGGCTGTGGGCCGCCTCGGGCGCCTCGCCGACGCCCTGCAGCCGGAACCCCCAGATGTGGCGGCGCAGGAACAGCGACAGGATCGGGACCAGCACCCAGGCGAGGTAGGTCAGCGGGGTCTGCCCGCCCACCGTGGGGAGGCCCTGCAGACCCGGGTCGGTGAAGGTGCCCTGGACGCCGAAGGTGGTGCGCAGCAGGAACGCGGTGAGCCCCACCGCGAGCAGGTTCAGGGCGATACCGATGATGATCTCGCCGCCGCCGAGCCGGATCGAGGCCACGGACAGGACGGCGGCCATCGCCGCTCCGGCGAGCACGGCCGCCAGCACCCCGATCCACGGGCTCCCGCCGAACCAGCTCCCCGCGACCGCGGCGAACGCGCCGACGAGCATGAACCCTTCGAGACCCACGTTGAAGACGCCGGCCTTGGCGCACAGCGCCCCACCCAGGGCGGCCAGCAGGACCGGTGTGAGAGCGCGCAGGACCGACGAGACGAGGGAGATGTCGACGATGTCGGCGAACATGCTCAGACCTCGTTCTTCCGGGTGCGCCGCCCCGCCACGCCGATGCTCGCCGCGAGGATCACGATCACGACGGCCTGCAGCACCGAGCTCAGCTCACGGGGGATGTCGGTCGCCCGTTCCATGCCGAACCCGCCCACCTGCAGCGCCGCGAAGGAGGCGCCGGCCACCGCGGCGCCGAGCGGGTTGGCGCGCGCGAGCATGGCGGCCAGCAGCCCGGTCCAGGTGTAGCTCGGGGCGATCAGGGCTCCGTCGATGAAGCGGTGCGGGAAGGAGGTCACGACGATCGCCCCGACCAGGCCGGCGACGGCCCCGCCGCCGACCATCACCCGCGTCACCATGCGGGGGACGTCGACGCCGGCGTACTCGGTGAACCGACGGTTCAGCCCGGTGAGCCGCACCTCGTACCCGAACGGCGTCCTGCGGTCGATCATGACGATCACCACGACGACGGCCACGACGATCAGCAGGCCCGCTCCGACGCCGAACACCGTCGGCATCCGGAAGGCCTCCGCGAGCGTGGGTGTCTGGGGCAGCCCCGTGCCGGGATCGCGCAGCGGGAACCGCACCAGGTAGGAGCCGAAGGCCACGACCGGGTAGGACAGCAACAACGAACTGACCAGCAGCGGCACCCCCAACCGGTTCTCCAGCAGGGCGGGTACCCATCCGACGAGCCCGCCCGCCGCAGCCCCTGCCGCGAGCGCGACCAGCAACGACACGGGCATCGGCAGGTCGATCACGGTGCCCACGGCCACCGCGGTGATCCCGCCCAGGACGATCTGCCCCTCGCCGCCGAGGTTCACCACCCCGGCCCGCAACGGGATCGCCACGGCGAGCGCCATGGCGACCACCGGCACCGCGACCGAGATCGTGTTGCGCCACTGGCTCGGGCCGCCGAACGCCCCGGCCACGATCGCCGCGTAGGCCTCGACCGGGTTGCCACCCGCCCCGATCAGGATGATCGAACCGACCAGGAGCGACCCGAGCAGTGCGAGTGCCACCGGCGAGGCCAGGAGCCCGCGGCCGGCCGTCTGCAGGACCGTCACCGCTCGTCGTCCCCGCCGGGCTCGCGGTCCCCCGGTGCGATCCCCGACATGGCGAGGCCCACCTCCTCCTCGGTTGCGCGTTCGCGAGGGACCACCGCGACCACGCGCCCCTCGAACATCACGACCAGGCGGTCGGCCAGCGCGAAGAGCTCGCTGAGCTCGGCCGAGGTCAGCAGCACGGCGTGGCCGGCGTCGCGGTAGGCGCGCAGCCGGGCGTGGATGTTCTCGATGGCGCCGATGTCGACGCCGCGCGTCGGCTGGTCCACCAGCAGGACCGGCGCGTCGTGGGCCATCTCGCGCCCGACGATCAGCTTCTGCAGGTTCCCCCCGGACAGTGTCGCGGCGGGAACGGCCGCGGACCGGACCTTGATGCCGAGCGCGCCGACGATCTCGTCGGCGTGCCGGCGGGCCGCCTTGCGGTCCATCGTCCAGCCGCGCCGCAGCGGCGGGCGCCGGTGGAAGCCCATGCAGAGGTTGTCGCCGACCGGCGCATCCACCGCGGACCCGGTGGCCGCCCTGTCCTCGGGGATGTAGGCGATCCCCACCTGCCGCCGCTGCCCGGCCGACAGCGCGTCGAGGCTCGTCCCGTCGACCCGGACGCTGCCGTGTCCAGCAGCGCGCAACCCGGCGATGGCCTCGAGCAGCTCCATCTGACCGTTGCCGGCCACACCGGCGATGCCCACGATCTCACCGGAACGCACCTGCAGGGACACGTCGTCGACCACCGGGCGGCCGGCCGGGCCGGGCACCGTGAGCCGGTCGACCTCGAGCACGGGTGCTGCCGGGCGGCCGGGAACCCACCGGCCGTCGAGGTCGACCGACCGGCCGGTCATCTGCCGGGCGATCTCGTGGGCGTCGGTGTCGGCCGTCGTCAGGCGCGCGACGGTCCTCCCGTCGCGCAGCACGGTGACCGAGTCGCTGATCGCGAGCACCTCGCCCAGCTTGTGGGTGACGATCACCGCGGTGCGCCCGGACGCGCGCAGCGTGCGCAGCACGTCGAACAGCAGCGCGGCCTCCTGCGGTGTGAGGACCGCCGTGGGCTCGTCGAGGATGAGGACGCGGGCGTCGCGGTACAGGGCCTTGAGGATCTCGACGCGCTGGCGGACGCCGACCGACAGGGACGCCACGCGGGCCCGCGGGTCGACCTGCAGCCCGTGGCGCTCGGCGAGGTCGGCAACCGCGCGCACCGCCGCCTTGCGGTCGAGCACACCGGGCAGCCGGTGCGGCTCGGCCCGGTACACCACGTTCTCGGCCACCGTCATCGACGGGAAGAGCCGGAAGGACTGGTGCACCATGCCCATCCCGGCCGCGGTGGCGTCGATCGGCGACCGGAACCGGGTGGGCACCCCGCGCACGCGCACCTCGCCCGCGTCCGGTGCGACGAGCCCGTACAGCACGGACATCAGCGTCGACTTGCCGGCGCCGTTCTCGCCCACGAGGGCGTGGACCTCCCCGGGCGCGAGGCTCAGCTCGGCCTGGTCGTTGGCCAGCACGCCGTTCGGGAACCGTTTGACGATGCCCGACATCTCGACCTCGGGCTCGCCGGAGCCGCCGCCGTCACTCCCCTGCCGGGTCATCGACCCGCACCTCGCCGGCGACGATCTGGTCGCGCACCTTCGCGAGCTCGGCCTGCACCTCGGGGTGCTGGGCGATGACGCACTCGGTCTCCGCGAGGCCCTCCTCCAGGCCGGTCAGCGTCACGCCGCCCTCGGCCAACCCGTAGGAGACCGTGGTGCCGCCCTCGCCTGCGAGGATCTTCGCGACGCCGTCCGCCGTGACGCGGTCGACCTCCTTGATCACGTTGTCGACGACCTTGCCCGGCGCGAGCCCGCACTGGTCGACGTCGACGCCGAAGGCGGCGAACGAGCTCTGCTTCGCCGCGTCGAAGACGCCCAGGTTACCCGCGGCGCTCGAGGCGATGACCTGGTCGACCGACTGCGCCGCGAGGGACAGCGCCTGCTCCTTGGCCCGCGCGGGGTCGTTGAACGGGCTCGGCCCGCCGACGTAGAGCGGGGTGAAGCCGACCTGCGGGTTCACGTGCTTCGCACCGGCCCCGAAGGGGTCGGAGAACCGGCGGATCTGCGGGGTGTCGAGCGCCACCACGGCGCCGACGTGGTTCGTCGTGGTGAGCATCCCGGCCTCCACCCCGGCGAGGAACGTGCCCTCGTGCTCCCGGAACACGGCGCACGTGACGTTGGGGAACTGCTCGGTGGTGCACGCGTCGACGAACAGGAACTGCTGCTCGGGATTGGCCGTGGCCGCGGCCGCGATCGAATCGGCGAACTCGAAGCCGACGACGGCGAGGACGTCGGGCTGCTCGGCGACAGCCGCCTCGACCTCCTGCTGGACGGTCGTCGCGTCCTGGCTCTGGAAGACCTTCGAGGACGCTCCCGCCTGTGCGGCCGCGTCCTCGATGCCCGTCACCGCCAGCTGCAGGAAGGGGTTCACCCCCACCGGCTCCGGGGTCACCAGGATCAGCGACCGGCCGTTCTCGGCGGCGGCGGGTCCGCGGTCGGCGTTCGCGTTGCAGCCGGCGAGAACGGCCGCGCACAGCGCGACGGACGCGCCCGCGACGAGGCGCCTGCGCGCTGGAGACATGACCGCTCCTGTAAGTCGTCTGACGTCTATTCTCTGGTAGCTTAGCGGCCACCACACGGTGGGTAGTCGTCGGCGTCGAGCCCCGGAGGGCGTACATGGCAACCCGCCGGCTCCGCGACGCGCGGCCGCTCCCCGTCCAGCTCGCCGACCAGGTGCGGCAGCGCATCAGTGACGGCGACTGGGAGCCCGGTCATCGCCTGCCGTCGGAGCAGCAGCTCGCCGACGAGTACGGGGTCAGCCGCGCCACGGTGCGCAGCGCGTTGCGCCGGCTCGCCGAGAGCGGCCTCCTGCGAGTGCGACAGGGGGCCGGCACGTTCGTCACCTCGCACCGCGACGGGATCCGGACGGGCCTGCAGGACCTCCGCTCGACGAGCCGCATCATCGCGGAGCAGGGCTACACGTGCCAGGTCGTCTACCGCCTGCGCGAACACCGGCAGGCCACCGAGGACGAGGTGCGCCGCCTGGACAGCACCGGCCCCCTGCGGGTCATCGCCCTGCAGCGCAGCTTCCTGGCCGACGGCGAGGTCGTCGCGTTCGAGCACGACCTCATCAACGCCGAGGCCCTTCCCGACACCGCCGACCCCGCCGACATCACCGGCTCGGTCTTCGACCACCTCGAACCCTTCGGCCTCCTGCCGGCCCAAGCCGTCGCCCGCGTCCACGCCGTGCACGACGCGTCGGTCGGATGGGGCCCGGTGCGCCCGGAAACGCCGCTGTACGTGTGCCTCGACCAGGTGCACTACCTGCCCAGCGGCGCGCCGATCACGTGGTCGCGAACCTGGTTCGTCGAGGACAAGTTCGAGTTCGTCCTGGTACGCAGCCGGTGAGCTCGATCCACTGCACACACGATCGCCACGGCTCCGATCGGCCCGAACAGCTCCCGTAGGATCCCCGGGTGCCTCCGCTGACCACCGATTCTCCGGATCAGCCGTGCGAGGACCGGGTTCTGCTCGATCTCTGGCAACCCGTGGGAGCCGTCGAGGCGTTCCCCCGGGGCCGCGTCCGGGGCGACCAGCTCCTCGGTGTCCCCCTGACCGTGGGCCGCTCCCCCGACGGCGAGGTCGCCGCGTGGCGGCGCCGGGACGGCGACTCCCCGTCGCAGGTGTGGCCCGCTGACGGGCCGGTGGCGCCGCTCCTGCCGACGATCGAGCGGTACGGCCACGTGTGGACCTCGCTCGGCACCCCGCGGCCGCTGTTCGCCATCCCGGAAGCCGACGAGCCCGACCGGCGCCTGCTCCACGCCGCGTCGGTCATGGTCCACACCTCGGCGCCGCGGAGCATCGAGAACTTCCTCGACATGGGCCACTTCCCGTTCGTCCACACCGACGTCCTGGGCGCCGAGCCCCACACCGAGGTGAAGGACTACAACGTCCGGGTCTCGGTGCCCGACCAGGAGATCCTGGCCACCGACTGCGTCTTCTACCAGCCCCAGGCCGCGCTCGAAAGCACGGGCGGGGCCGAGGTCGACTACGTGTACCGGGTCCCGCACCCCTACTGCTCGGTGCTGTACAAGTCGAGCCCGGGGCACGAGGGGCGCCTCGATGTCATCGCCCTGTTCGTGCAGGCGATCGACCAGGAGCACATCCGCGCCCACATGTGGTTGTGCCTGCTCGACGACAACCAGCCCGACTGGGCCCTGCGGCGGTTCCAGGTGTCGATCTTCGGTCAGGACAAGCCGATCCTGGAGAACCAGGTCCCCCGCAGGCTGCCGCTCGACCCCCGGGCCGAGACCCCGATCCGGGCCGACAAGTCCGCGGTGGCGTACCGCCGCTGGCTGGGCCAGCTGGGTGTCCGGTACGGCGTCCTCCCCGGTGCCGCGTGATGCCCGCATGACGCGCACCGATCTGCTCCGACGCGCCGAGCACGCCTGGCACCCGGTCGCGTCCGAGAGCGAACTCGTGCACCGGCACGTGTTCCACGGCCAGCTGCTGGGCCAGGAGCTGGCCCTGTGGCGGGCCGACGACGACCACGTCAACGTGTGGGAGAACCGGTGCCTGCACCGCGGGGTGCGGCTGTCGATCGCGGTGAACGACGGCCGCGAGCTGAAGTGCCAGTACCACGGCTGGCGCTACGCCAACCGCACCGCGGCGTGCACCTACATCCCGGCCCACCCCGCGGACGCCCCGGCACGCACGATCTGCAACCGCACCTACCCGGTGCGGGTCAGCGGCGGGATGATCTGGACGGCGGTGGGCGAACCGACCGACGAGCCGCCCGAGCTCGGGGCGGGCCTCGTGCTGCGTCCCATGCCGGTACGGGCGGTGCCCTCGGCCGTGGTGGCCCTGCTGCTCGAGCAACCCCCCGCCCTCCCCGATTCCGCGCCGCCCGACGCGAGGCGACACGGGGACTTCCTCGTCGAGCTCGTTGGCGTGGGCGCCCTCGTGGTGCAGCCGATGGACTCCGCCCGCGCGGTCGTGCGGGGCGTGCTGCACGGGCCGGTGCCGGCGCAGGACCGGTTGCCGCTCCTGCGCCACTTCGACCGGGCCCTGACCCGGCTGCGGGAGACCGCGCAGGAGCGGGCGACCGGCGACACCGCCCCGGAACCGCTCCTGCCCCGCTACGAACCCGTCCCGAAGGAACTGGCGTCCCTGCCGGAGAGCACCGACCACCACGACCTGCCCACGCGCGTCCAGGTGCTCAGGACGTGGACGGCCGGCGCCGGCGTCAGGGGCCTGGAGCTGGGCCCGGTGGGCGAGCGTCCGCTGCCCAGCGGGCAGGCGGGCGCCCACCTCGACGTCGCGTTGCCCGGCGGCGTGGTCCGGCAGTACTCGTTGGTGAACGGGCCCGGTGAGACCGACCGCTACGTCATCGGCGTGAAGCGCACCGACGATTCGGCGGGCGGCTCGGTGGCCGTGCACGAGCAGGTCCGCGAGGGCGACGTGCTCGCGGTGTCGCTGCCCCGCAACGGCTTCCCGCTGCGGCAGGACCGCACCCGGACGCTCCTGGTCGCCGGCGGGATCGGGATCACGCCGCTGCTGGCGATGGCACAGGCGTTGCAGCACCAGGGGCTGCACTACGAGCTGCACTACTTCGCCGCCGACGACGCGGCCGTGGCCTTCGGCGACCGCCTGGCGGCACTGCGCAACGTGCGCACCGTCACCGGCCTCGATCCCGCGGCCACCCGGGCCGAGCTGCAACGGCTGCTCGCCCCGGCGCACGAGGACGCGCAGGTCTACTTCTGCGGGCCGCCACCGATGCTCGACGTGGCGCGCGAGGTCGCGAGCAGCTCCGGCTGGTCGCCGGACGAGGTGCACTTCGAGTACTTCCGCAACGACCACGAGATCGACGACAGCAGCCGCTTCGAGGTCGTCCTCGCCCGGTCCGTCCTGAACCTGACGGTCGAGCCGGGGCGCACCATCCTCGAGACCGTCCGCGCGGCCGGTGTGGTGGTGCCGTCCTCCTGCGAGCAGGGCGCGTGCGGCACGTGCCTGGTGACGGTGATCGACGGCCGGCCCGACCACCAGGACGTCTACCTCGACGACGCGGAGCGGGCGGCCGGCGCCTCGGTGATGACCTGCGTCTCCCGGTCGCTCACCCCCCGGCTGACGCTCGACCTGTGAGAACGGCGATGATCACTCTCTACGACGACGAGACGTCCGCCCAGTGCTACCGGGTACGCGCGACGCTGGGGGTCCTCGGCCTGGGCTTCCGTGCGGTTGCGGTGCAGGAGTACGAGGTCGGCCCGGACGAGGAGCGGCCGGCCGTGGTGCTCGTCGACGAGCAGGCCGACCCCACCGCGGTGGTGCACGACGACACGGCGGCCCTGCTGTACCTGGCCCGCGTCCACGACCGCGAGCACGGCCTGCTCCCCGACGAGCCGGCGCGCCTCGCCGCGGTGCTGGACTGGCTCGTCTTCGCACGCGGGCTCACGACCTCGGCCGGAGCGGCCCGGCGCCACGAGTCGTTCGGCGAGCCGCTGGACCTGCCACCCGCCCAACAGGAGGCACACCGATTGCTGCGCGTGCTCGACCGTCATCTGTGGTTCGGGGAGCAGCGGGGCGAGGACTTCCTCGCCGGCGCGTTCTCCCTCGCCGACATCGCGTGCTTCGGCGACGTGGCCCTCTGCGAGGAGGGCGGCGTGTCCCGGCAGGACTACCCCGCCGTGCGGCGCTGGTGTGACCGGGTCAAACGCGTGCCGGGGTTCCCCCTGATGTCCGGGATCTTCCCCGCGGCCGCCGGCCGTCCGGCATGAGCGTCCTGGACCGTGCCCGTCGCCATCCCGTGGACGAGGTGCCCTCGGCGGGCAAGCTCGCCGTCTACGGGTTCCAGCACGTGCTGGCGTTCTTCGCCGGTGGCGCGATCGTCATCCCGATCCTGGTGGCGTCGTCGCTGGGCCTGAGCGGCGGCGACCTCGTCCACCTCATCAACGCCGCCCTGCTGACGTGCGGGATCGCCTCGATCGTCCAGTCGGTCGGCTTCTGGAAGGTGGGGGTACGGCTCCCGCTGCTGCAGGGCGTCGCGTTCGTGGCGGTGTCGCCGATGATCGCCATCGGTCTCGGTGCCGGCGGCGGCACGGAAGGGCTTCGCACGGTCTACGGCGCCGTCATCGTGTGCGGCCTGATCACGTTCGCCATCGCACCCGTCTTCAGCCGCCTGGTGCGCTTCTTCCCCCCGGTCGTCACGGGATCGGTCATCACCATCATCGGCCTGGCACTGCTCCCGGTGGCCGCCGCGAGCGCCGCAGGCGGCGACGGCCCCTCGTTCCACCCCGA
Organism: Pseudonocardia sp. MH-G8; assembly: GCF_002262885.1. GTDB lineage: Bacteria > Actinomycetota > Actinomycetes > Mycobacteriales > Pseudonocardiaceae > Pseudonocardia. Next base: position 15,064 of record NZ_NKYF01000038.1, read on the forward strand.
CAGCGCCCGGAACATGGCCTACGCGCTCGGCACGCTCGCCGTCATCGTGCTCGTGCACAAGGTGTCGCGGGGCTTCCTGTCCACGATCGGCGTGCTGCTCGGGCTGGCGCTGGGCACCCTCGTCGCCTGGTTCCTCGGCGACACCGACTTCACCGAGCTGGGCACCGCCTCGTGGGTGGGGTTGTCGACGCCGTTCCAGTTCGGCACACCGCAGCTCTCGATCGGCGCGATCCTCTCGATGATGGTGGTCATGCTGATCACCGCGGTCGAGACCACCGGTTCGGTGTTCGCCGTCTCGGAGATCGTCGGGCGACGCGTCCGGGGGGACGACATCACGCGCGCGATGCGGGCCGACGGGCTGTCGGTGGCGGTCGGTGGCACCTTGAACTCGTTCCCCTACACCTGCTTCAGCGAGAACGTCGGCCTGGTGCGGCTCACCGGTGTGAAGAGCCGCTGGGTGATCAGCGCCGCCGGGCTCTTCATGATCCTGCTCGGCCTGGTGCCGAAGTTCGCCGCCGTCGTCACCGCCATCCCGGCGCCGGTGCTCGGCGGCGCCTCCCTGGCCATGTTCGCCATGGTGTCGGTCGTCGGCTTCCAGATCCTCGCCCGGGTCGACTTCCACGACCACCGCAACTCGCTGATCGTCGCCGCCAGCATCGGGATGGCGATGTACGTCACCGCGGTCCCCGAGGTGTCGGGGGCCGTCCCGGAGTGGGCACAGATCTTCGTCGGCAGCGGGATCACGCTGGGCGCCCTCACCGCGATCGTGCTGAACCTGCTCTTCCACCACCTCGGCCGTCGGCGTCGCCCGGAGGCTGCGACACCGGACGCCGCGGCCCTGCCGCTCGAGCAGGTCAACGCCATGAGCCACGAGGAGTTCGGCGCGACCTTCGCACCGCTGTTCCACGGCCCCACCCCGGCGATCGCCCGTACCTACGAGAGGCGCCCGTTCGCCACCACGGACGACCTGAGGGACGCCCTCCAGGAGGCCTACTTCGCCTCCACGGACGACGAGCTGCAGCGGTTGCTGTCGTACTACCCGGATCCGGAGGGGCCGAGCGATCTCGGCGAGCTCGCCGCCGCGTACCGGAAGCGCTTCGGCTTCCCCATGGTCATGAGCGCAGGTGAGCAGCCACGCCTCGAGGAGGTGTTGGAGCACGGGGCACAACGGCTGACCAACGCCCCCGCCCAGGAACGCCACGCCGCGGTCCTGGAGGTCGCCCGGATCGCCGATCACCGCTTCCGCGACCTGGTCGCGAGCGAGGAGAACGCGCGGCCGCCTGCCGCGTGAACCCGTGATCGGGTGGCCTGTGAGCGGACACACGCGATCAACTGGATCGATTCGGCCTCGGGGCCTTGTTCGTAATTCGAGTTGGCCGCGCGTCGCCGCGTGCCCGTGAGTAACGCTCCCGATCACACCTGAGGCCCCCGCTCATGCCCTTCCTCCTCGCTGCCGTGCGCCGTCGGCCGCTGCTGCTGCGCAGCCGCGCTCCGACCGTGCGCGCGTTCCGCATCGCCGCCACCGTTCTGTTCGTCGTCGACGGCGCCGTCTTCGGCAGCTGGGCCGCCCGCATTCCCGATGTGGCCGCCCAGGTCGGCGCCGGCCCGGCGACGCTCGGCCTGGCCCTGCTCTGCATCTCGCTCGGTGCCCTCGCCGGCATGCAGCTGACCGGAGCGCTGTGCCGCCGGCTGGGTCCCGGCCTGGTCGCCTCGGGCGCCGCCGTCCTGACCGGTTGCACGCTCACCCTGCCCGGCCTCTCCACGTCGGTCGGCGAGCTCGCGGTCACGCTGCTGGTCTTCGGACTCGCGACCGGCGTGCTGAACGTGGCCATGAACGCCGTCGGTGTCCGGGTGGAGGCCGCGGCGCAACGACCCGTCCTCCCCTCGCTGCACGCAGGGGTCAGCTTCGGCGGGCTCGGCGGGGCCGCCGCAGCCGGCCTCGTCGCCGCGACGACCTCCATCGCCGCCCACCTGCTCGTCGTGGCGGCGGTCGGGATCCTCGCCACGGCGGCCGCGGCCCCGATCCTGCTCGCCGCGGACGCCGAGCCGGTCCGCGAGCACCCCGGCGCGGCACCAGGCGGCTCCGGGGGCACCCTCGTCGTGCTCCTGGGGCTCATCGCCGGCTGCACCGCGTTCGGGGAAGGCGCGGTCACCGACTGGGGTGCGCTGCACCTCGACGAGATCGGCGCCTCGCCGGCCCTCGCCGCGGCCGGTTTCGCCGCCTTCTCGGTCGCGATGGCCTTCGGACGTCTGGCCGGGAACGCGTTGCTGCGGACCCTCGGCCCCACCAACGTGGTGACCGGCGGGGCGCTGCTCGCCACCGCCGGGGCGGCAGCGGTCGCCATCGTGCCCGTCGTCGCGGTCGGGCTCGCCGGTTTCGTGCTGATGGGTCTCGGACTCGCCAACGTCTTCCCGGTCGCCATCGCCCGCGCAGGAGCGCACGCCGGACCGGCCGGGGTGGCGCGCGCGTCGTCCATCGGCTACACGGGGCTGCTCGGTGCGCCGCCACTGCTCGGGATCGTCGCCGAGGCCGTCGGGCTGAGCGTCGCGTTCGCGGCGGTCGCCGTCCTCGCCGCGGTGGCTGCGGGCGTGGCCGCGCTGGTCCGGCCGCGTTCCGCGCCACGGCCGGCCACCGCCGAGGGCCTGCTCCGGCAGGCACTGCACGCGACCGCGCCCGGATTCCGACTGGTCGGGACCGCGATACGGCGGCACTGCGACAGCCTCGACGTGCTCCACGCCCAGTTCGCCCACCCGCCCACCGGCAGGCCGACCCACCACGGCCTGGAAGCCGTCCCCGCCTGACCGCGCCGGCCCGCGTAGGAGAACGAGGTACGACATTGGCAACGACCACGACAGCGGCGCCCGCATCCCGGGAAGGCCGGGCCTCCGGCGTGCAGATCCGCGACGCGCTGATGAGCGGCGTGAGCCACGCGGTCCCCTTCGTCGTCACCGGAGGAGTGCTGATCGCGCTCGGCTACGGCCTCGGCGGCGACCGGAGCGGCGCGGCGGAGCCGGTGAGCGCGGGCTTCGACTGGTTCTCGTCCGCGAGTTGGGCGGCGCTGCTGTTCCAGCTCGGCACCCTCACGTTCGGGCTGCTGGTCCCGGTGCTCAGCGGGTACGTCGCCCACGCCCTGGCCGAGCGGCCGGCGCTCGTCCCCGGATTCGTCGGTGGCGCGATCGCGGTCCAGACCGGGGCCGGCTTCGTCGGCGGGCTCGTCGCGGGCGTGCTCGCGGGCACCGTCGTCCGCGGGCTCGCCCGCTGGCAGCCGCCGGCGCCGGTGGCCGGCATCCGCCCGGTGCTGGTGCTCCCGCTGGTCGGGACGCTCGTCACCGGCGCGGTGATGCTGCTCGCGGTCGGACCGCCGCTGGCCGCCCTCGGCAGCGCCCTCGACGCCGGGCTCGACGACCTGTCGCGCAGCGGCGTCGTGCTCCTCGGCGCGGGCCTGGGCCTGATGATGGCCGCCGACCTGGGTGGGCCGCTGAACAAGACCGCTTTCACGTTCGCCGTCACCGGCCTGTCCACCGGCTCGCCGGCTGCGTCGACGATCATGGCGGCAGTGCTGGCGGCGGGCATGACGCCACCGCTCGCGATGGCCCTCGCGAGCACCGTCGGCTCCCGCCGCTTCACCCCTGCGGAACGGCAGCACGGCCGCGCCGCCTGGCTGCTCGGCGCCACCTACGTCACCGAGGGCGCCATCCCGTTCGCGGCCGCCGACCCGTTGCGGGTGATCCCGTCGCTGATGGCCGGCTCCGCCACCGCAGGCGCGCTCTCGGTGGCCCTGAGCGCGTCGACCGCGACACCCCACGGCGGGTTGTTCGTCCTCCCGCTGGTCGGTCACCCGCTCGGACTCGTCGTGGCGATCGCCGCCGGGGTGCTGGTCTCCGCCGCTGCCGTCCTCGCCCTCAAGCGACCCGCGGGGCCGAGGATCAGAACAGATCCGCCGCAACCCCGCTCAGCAACTGCTCCGGGCCCGCCAGCCGGCGAAGCCACGTGACATCGCCCTCGCCGTGGACCGCGACCACGCCGGCGACCAACCAGATCATCGACGGAAGGAAGTCGTCCTGCAGCGCGGCGGCGTACTCCATGCTCTCGCGGGCACCGTCCGCGCTCTCCAGAGCGCCGCAGGTGTAGCGGGCCCGCGACCGGTACCGCCGCCCCATCGCGTCCTCGATCCACCCGAGCGCCTCCTCCACGCGCCCGGGCCGGTCGAGGAGTTCGTTGCGGGCCGCGCTCAGCCACTGGACCAGCGTCAGGGTGGCCACCAGCTCCGTGGGGCCGCCGTCGTCCTCGGGGGCCACCTTGTCGTCGATCGAGAGGAACTCCGCGACGCACTCCCGCGACGGATCCGGCGTCCGATCGGCGATCGTGGCCTGCACAGCCTCCATCAGCAGCCCGCCGACCGCCTCGGCAGCGCGCTCGAGTTCCTGTTCGTCAGGTTTCCGGGACATCCGCACCTCCACGTTCGGCCACCAGCCTGCCACTACCACTCGGCGAAGCGACCGATCAGGTGCCGGGCGTCGACACCGGGGAGCTCCCGCTGGAACAACCGGTGGTAGGCGAGCTCCTCCGGGGATCGCAACGGCGGATCGAGCACGTCACGCCCGGCCTGGAACTCGTCGTCGGACACCGTGGAGCCGTAGTACTCACCGAGCACGTCGCGCGCGCCGGTGCCCTGGCCGAACTGCGCCTTGCGGCGCCAGAGCACCTGCTCGGGCAACCAGCCGGTGAACGCCTTGCGCAGCAACCACTTCTCCATGCGGCCGCCGTTGGTCAGCTTCCACTGCGCGGGCAGGCTCAGCCCCAACTCGACGACGTCGAGGTCGAGGAACGGCGTGCGCGCCTCCAGGCCGGTGGCGCCCGCGATCCGGTCGACCCGCTGCAAGCCGCCGATGTGCAAGCCGCGGATCGTGGCCAGCAGCTCCTCGTGCAGCTCCTCCTCGCTGGTGATCCGCGCGTAGTGGCTGTAGCCGGCGAACAGCTCGTCAGCACCCTCGCCGATCAGCACAACCTTCACCGACCGCGCGGCGCGCTTGGAGACCAGCAGGTTCGGCACGGAGCTGTGCACCAGCTGCGGGTCGAACGACTCGATCACCCGGATGACCTCGGGGACCCAGTCGATGAGCTCGTCCTCGGTGTAGGTGCGCTCGACGTGTTCGGTGCCGAGCTCGGCCGCGACCTGGCGCGCGGCCAGGATGTCGTCGCTGCCGGGCAGCCCGACCGCGAAGGTGCGCAGCTGCCGCCCGTTGCGGTGCGCGTGCCGGGCCGCGATGGCGGTGACGATGCTCGAGTCGAGCCCGCCGGACAGGAGCGCGCCGACGGGGACGTCGGCGGCCATCAGCCGCTCGACCGAGCCGATCAGCCGATCGCGGATGGCGGCCAGCACCTCCTCCGAGGGCTCCGCCTCCGGATCGCTGCTCGCCGCCGGGCCGACCGGCTCGACCGTCGGCATGCTGCGGAACGGACGCAGGCCGTCGGCCGGCGTCCAGACGTGCCCCGGCGGGAACGGTTCGATGACCGCGCGCCGGTCCGGATCGAACGCCTTGAGCTCGCTCCCGAAGATCACCGTGTCGTCGTGGCGCGCCCAGTACAGCGGGCAGATCCCCATCATGTCGCGCGCCGCGAAGAACCGCCCGTCGGCGCTCACCCCCGCCAGCGCGAAAGGGCCCCAGAGCAGGGAGAGCGCCGACAGGCCGTGCTCCTCCAGCAGGTGCAGCGCGCTCTCGAGATCGGCCCCGGTCCGGAACTCATGGCCCTGCGACTCCAGCTCCCGACGCAGCCGCTGGTAGTTGTAGACCTCGCCGTCGCCGACCAGCCAGTACTCGCCGCCCGGATCGCGCAGCGGCTGCGCGCCGCCCACCAGGTCGACGATGGCCAGCCGACGGTGTCCGAGCCAGGCGTTCTCGAACTCGCGGGTTCCCTCCCCGTCGGGTCCGCGGTGGGTGAGCCGATCGAGCATCCGCGACCCTTCGAGCGGGTCGAACGGGCCGTACGCCGCGACAACGCCGGAGATCGGTGCTCACCACCCTTGAGCCGAAGGTCGCGCCAGGCTAGCCGGGACGGCCGCGCGCCGCTCGACCGGAACCGGCCGCGATCAGACGGCGCTGTCGAGCCCGCGCGCCTTCAGCCGCTCGCGCGTGTTGGGGTTCACCGACGGCCGGAAGGGCACCTCGACCACCTCCGCGCCGACCGGTTCACCGGGCACGTCGGCGTACCGGGCCGGCAGGTCGACGGCCAGTGCGGTGCCCAGCGCCGACCACTCCACCGGCACGTAGCCGAGCGCGATGTTCATGCCGAGCTCCGGCGACCACCAGGGTGAGGTCAGGTAGCCGACCGGGTCGCCGCCGGTCCCGGGGCGGACGAGCCAGAAATCGGGTGCGTACTCGTCGATGGGCCGGCCGCCGACGCGCATGCCCACCATGACCATGCGGAACGGCGGGGTGCCGGCGTCGATCAGCTCGCGGGCGCGCTCCAGGGCGGCCTTGCCGATGTAGTCGGCCTCCTTCTTGCGCGGCACCTGGTAGCTCAGGTTCACCTGGAACGGCAGGGTCTCCGCGTCCATGTCCTGGCCCCACGACAGGATCCCGGCCGCCACCCGCCGGTGGTGCGCCGGGGCGATGACCTTGAGGTTGTGCGGACGGCCCGCCTCCATCACGGCGTTCCACATCTCCTCCGCGTGCAGCGTGGCATCGCGGAGGTAGATCTCGTAGCCCTTCTCACCGGTGAACCCGGTCTGCGAGATGATCACCGGCAGCCCGGCGACCGTGGCCTCCATCAGCCCGTACGACGGGAGGTCGGCCAACTGCGCCCCGACCAGATCGATCATCAGGTCCGCCGATCGCGGACCCTGGATCTGGACCGGCGCCACGTCGATCTCGGCGATCTCCACGTCGAAGGGCTGCCCGACCTTCACACCCTGCAGCCACAACATCAGATCCGAGTCGGAGATGCTGAACCAGAACTCGTCCTCCGCGATCCGCAACAGCACCGGATCGTTCAGGATGCCACCGTTCTCGTTGCACAGGATGACGTACCGGGCGCGCATCACGGGGATCTTCGTGGCGTCCCGCGTGATCACGAAGTTGACGAATGCCTCGGCATCCGGGCCCTTCACCCTGATCTGCCGTTCCACCGCCACGTTCCACAACGTGACGTCGTTGACGAGCGCCTCGTACTCCGCCATCGCGCCGCCGTCCTCGGGACGGCTGTAGCCACGGGGGTGGTACACGCGGTTGTACACCTCCGCCCGCCAGCACCCCGCCGCCATCGACAGGTGCCAGTAGGGCGACTTGCGGATCCTCGTGGAGATCAGCAGCTCGACGCGGGTGGGCCCGGTCTGGCGCAGGTTGATCGGCACGAGGCGGTCGGATTGGTCAACCGAGGGCCGGTTGTGGTGGGAGGAGGCTGCAACGGCACCGTTCGTCATCTACGGCTCCATCGGTTCCGAATCAATGGATCAATGACAGCAACGGCGGAATTCCCGTGCTGTCCCGGGCCAACCTTCGCCGACGAGGATCACCGCACCGGATTTCCGTTGTCCTCGCAGCGTGCGAGGACGGTACGCGCGGTGTGCCAGATAGGTCAACGGGTTCCACGATGCGCAACTCGAAGGGATCGCCGCACCCCGCGAGTCGGGGCCTGACGGCCGCCAGTTGGGCGCTGGTCACACTTGTGTCGCGGTCACCGGCGAGCAGGAACGATGCGCGCACACATGCTCGGCATGCTCAGAGCTTCCGACCCAGCCGACCCGCCTCCCGACGCAGCACAGGAACGAACTCACGGCGCATCCGTTCCGCGGAGACCCGCGCGGCGGAGGCGCTGACGCTCATCGCGGCGACGATCCTGCCCACTCCGTCGGCCACCGGGACCGCGATGGCCCGCATCCCCAGCTCCAACTCCTCATCGCTGATCGCGAACCCTTCCTCGCGGACGTGCCGGACCATCTCCAGCAACGCGTCGGGATCGGTGACGGTGTGCGGTGTCCGGCGTTGCCGGTCGGCACCCGCGAGCTGCTCGCGGACGTCGTCGTCGTCGAGCGCGGCGAGGAGCACCCGCCCGGTCGCCGAGCAGTGCGCCGGGAGTCGGGCTCCCACCCGCACTCCGGTCTTCACGATCCGCTGGGCCTCCGCCCGGGCGACGAAGATCGACCAGCCATGCTCCCAGACCGCGAGCGATACCGACTCGTCGAGCTCGTCGCGCGCGTCGGTCAGGTGCTGCTCGGCGAGCCCGGGCAACGACGACGCCTCCAGGTAGACGCTGCCCAACCGGAGCATCCGGGGGGTCGGGCGGTAGTACCGCCCGTCGTGCTCGACGTAGCCGAGGTCCACGAGGGTCAGCAGGCAGCGACGCGCCGTCGCCCTGGCGACGCCGATCCCCTCGGCGGCGGACGCCACGGACAGCCGGGACGACGTGCTGCCGAACAGCTCGATGATGGCGAGGCCCTTCGCCAGCCCGGCCATACCCTCCGGAGCCCGCGTCGGGCCGTGATCGGGTCGCTCATGATCCTGCACGTGTTCGTTATACGAACCGAGTTCGCGGGAGTCAACGCGTGCGGCTTGACTCCCGCGAACTCCGCAGGCTTCCATGCGTTCGCTGGACGGATCACCGTTCGATATCCGAACAACGAAGCGAGGGTGGATGGATCGCCTCGACGGCCCGCAGGCCGAGCCGCTGTCGGGCCGGGCATGGCCCGCGTCGCTCACGCAGGTCCCCTACTGGGTGTTCCAGGACGAGGCGGTCCTGCGCACCGAGCTCGGGCGCGTGTTCCACGGCCCGTACTGGAGTTACCTCTGCCTGGAGGCGGAGCTCGCCGAGCCCGGCGACTTCTGCGCCACGTTCATCGGCGACCAGCCCGTGCTCGTCACCCGGGACGTCGACGGGGAGCTGTACGCCTTCGAGAACCGGTGCGCGCACCGCGGGGCGTTGATCGCGATGGCCGAGCACGGCAACGCGAAGGACTTCACCTGCGTGTACCACGCCTGGACCTACAACCTGCAGGGCGACCTGACCGCGGTGGCGTTCCAGGACGGCATCGGCGGGGCGGGCGGGATGCCGCCGGAGTTCTGCATGGAGCGGCACGGCCCGCGGAAGCTGCGCACGGCCGTGCTGAACGGCCTGGTGTTCGGCAGCCTCTCCAACGACGTGCCGCCGCTCCAGGAGTACCTCGGCGACGAGATCGTCGCCCGGATCGAGCGCCTCCTGGGCGGCCGCACGCCCGTGGTGCTGGGCCGGTTCACCCAGGAGCTGCCCAACAACTGGAAGCTCTACGTGGAGAACGTCAAGGACTCCTACCACGCGAGCATCCTGCACCTGTTCTTCACCACGTTCGGGATCAACAAGCTGTCGCAGCGTGGCGGGATCATCGTCAGCGAGGACGGCGCGCACCACGTGAGCTGGTCGGCGATCGACCGCTCCGCCACCGAGGACGACGGGTACCGGGACCAGAAGATCCGCTCGGAGAGCGAGTACCGGCTCCGCGACCCGAGCATGCTCGACGGGTTCTCCGAGGTCGGTGACGACACCACCCTGCAGATCCTCTCGGTGTTCCCCGGGTTCGTGCTCCAGCAGATCCAGAACGCGGTCGCCGTCCGGCAGATCCTGCCGATCGGCGTGGACCGCACGCGGCTGAACTGGACCTACCTCGGGTTCACCGACGACACCGAGGCGCAGCGGCTGGTCCGGCTCAAGCAGTCCAACCTGGTCGGCCCGGCGGGCTACGTCTCGATGGAGGACGGCTGCATCGGCGGGTTCGTCCAGCGCGGCATCGCGGGCGCGGGCGACGAGTTCGCGACCTTGCAGATGGGCGGCTCCGAGGCGGTCTCCAGCAGCAGCCGGGTCACCGAGGCATCGGTGCGCGGGTTCTGGAAGGCCTACCGCGCCGGCATGGGATTCACTCTGGAGGACGCATGAGCAGCCCTGCGCTGACCTTCCGGGTGCACGGGGCGATCCTCGAGGCCCAGGGGCACTACGTGCGCTGCATCGACGACGACCGGCTCGAGGACTGGCCCGGCTTCTTCGTCGACGAGTGCCACTACCGGATCACCACCGCCGACAACCACCGCCGCGGGCTCCCGGCGGGGATCGTCTGGGCCGACTCGCGCGGGATGCTCGTCGACCGGGTGTCCGCGCTGCGTGAGGCCAACATCTACGAGCGGCACAGCTACCGGCACCTGCTCGGGGCGCCTGCCGTGCTGTCGGCGGAGCCGACACCGGGCGTGCTGTCGGCGGAGCCGACACCGGGCGTGCTGTCGGCGGAGCCCGCACCGGACGGGGCGGTCGACGTGCGGAGCGAGACCTCGTTCCTGGTCGTGCGGATCACCGGGGACGGGCCGACGGATCTGTTCGCCAGCGGCCGCTACATCGACCGGTACCTGGTCGGCGACGACCGCGCGCTGCTGTGCGAGCGGGTCGTCGTCTGCGACAGCTCGCGGATCGACACGCTGCTGGCGGTGCCCCTGTGACCGGCGACCCTGTGACCGGCGCGCGCACGCTGCTCAGCACGGGCGATCCGAACGGGATCGGCCCGGAGATCGCGGTCGCCGCGGCGCGAGCGGCCGGCTGCGCACCGGTCCTGGTCGGGGACCGGGCCGTCGTCGAGTGGGCGGTGCGGGTCACCGGAGGGACGGAGACCGTCCGCGGCCACCGGCCGGGCGCCGCCCCGGAGCCCGGCACGCTGGACCTGATCGACGTCGGCGCGCTGCCCGCGGGCGCGCACCGGCCCGGGACGATCGACGCCGACGCAGGCCGCGCGACCCTGGAGTACGCGCGCACCGCGATCCGGGCGGCGATCGCGGGCGGCTACCGGGCCGTCGTCGCGGCACCGCACTCGGAGACCGCGGTCCGGGCGGGCGGGGAGTCGTTCACCGGATACCCGTCGTTGCTCGCCGAGGTCACCGGCGTCCCCGCCGACCGGGTCTTCCTGCTGCTCGTCGGCGGCGGGCTGCGGATCGCGCACGCCACGCTGCATCAGCGACTGGCCGATGCCGTGGCCGCGCTGGACGTCGATCGGATCGCCGCCGCCGGGCGCGCGCTGCACCGCGCCCTCGGCGACCTGGGCGTGCCCGGGCGCATCGCGGTGTTCGGAATCAACCCGCACGCAGGCGAGGGCGGGCTCTTCGGCGACGACGACGAGCGGGTCACGGCACCGGCCGTCGCCCGGCTGCGTGCCGATGGGCTGCCGGTGGACGGACCGACCGGCGCCGACGTGCTGCTGGCGGCCAACGAGCACGCCGGCTACGTCGCCGCCTACCACGACCAGGGCCACGTCCCGGTCAAACTGCTCGCAGGACGCACCGCCGTGGCTCTCTCGATCGGCGTGGGCGTGCCGTTCTGCAGCGTCGGGCACGGCACCGCGTTCGACCTGGCCGGCACCGGGCGCGCCGACCCCGCGGCGTTGGTCCGGGCCCTGCAGACCGTCGACGCCCGGCGCGAGGCGGTGCCGGCATGACGGCGGCCCACCGGATCACCGTGGCGGACACGGACGTCGGATTCGACTGCGTCCCCGGCCAGACCGTGCTCGACGCCGCCGAGGCGGCGGGCTGGACGATCCCGTACTCCTGCCGGCGCGGTGCCTGCACCAGCTGCATCGGGACGATCGTCAGTGGCACCGTGCGCGACCGGCGCAGCGGCCGGCCGGACGGTCCCGACGCCGATGCGTTGCTCTGCCAGGCCGTGCCAGACGGTCCGGTCGGCATCCGGCCGCGCCGGATCACCCACTCCGGCCCCCCGCGGCGCCGCGAGCTGACGGCCCGGGTGTACCGGGTCCGGCGGCCGGCCCCGCGCGTCGTCGTCGTGGAGCTGCGGTACCCGATCGGGCGCCGGATCCCGTTCCGCGCGGGGCAGTACCTGGAGGTACGGCTGCCCGGCGGGGAGTCCCGGCCGTACTCGCTGGCCAACCCGCCCCGGGACAACGACATGGCCGAGCTGCACGTGCGGATCGAGCCGGACGGCCGGTTCTCCGACCGGACCGCCCGGCACCTGCGCCCGGGCGACCTGCTCACCGTCGAAGCGCCCTACGGCGACACGACCGTGGAGCCGGGCACCGACCCGCTGCTGTTGCTCGCGACCGGGACCGGCTTCGCCCCGGTGCGCTCGGTGATCCTGGACCAGGTCGCCCGGCGCGCAGCCCGACCGACGACCCTCTACTGGGGCGGTCGTGACGAGTCGGACCTCTACCTGCTCGACACCGTGCTGCGCTGGGCGAGGGCACTTCCCTGGCTGAGCGTCCACCCGGTGCTCTCCCGCCCGGACCGGACGTGGCACGGGACGACCGGCCACGTGCAGGAGGCGGCCGCCGCCCGGCACCCGGACCTGACCGGGCACACCGTCTACGCCTGCGGCAACCCGGAGATGACCCGCGAGGCCCGGGAGCTGCTGACCACCACGACCGGACTGGCCGAGGAGCGCTTCCTCGCCGATGCGTTCGTCCCGGTCGACGCCGCCCCGACCCCGGCACCGACCGGCTGACCCGGACCCACCCACCACCTGCGACGCCGTACAGCGAGGTGACGAGCGTGCCCGACGCCCCCCGAACCGTCTACCTGCCCCGATTCATCGACGACCGCCCCATCGGACGGCTGCAGTACACCGTGCTGGCCCTCTGCGGCCTGGTCATGTTCCTCGACGGGTTCGACACCCAGGCGATCAGCTACATGGCCCCGTCCATCGCACGGGAGTGGGGCCTCTCGCCGTCGGCGATGGGACCCGTCTTCTCCTCCGCCCTGGTCGGTCTGATGATCGGCTACCTCGTCCTGTCCCCGCTGGCGGACCGCTTCGGCCACCGCGCGATGATCATCACCGCGACCGCGTCGTTCAGCGTGCTGACCGTGCTGACCACCTTCGCCCCCTCGGTGGAGATCCTGCTGGCGGCGCGCCTGCTCACCGGTATCGGCCTCGGGGCGGCGGCACCCAGCGCGATCGCCCTCACCAGCGAGTTCGCCCCCCGGCGCAGGCGGGCCACCTTCGTGCTCGTCATCTACTGCGGGTTCTCGCTCGGCTTCGTCGCCGCGGGTGCCGCAGCCGGGACGCTGATGCCGGTGCTGGGCTGGCGCTCGCTGTTCCTGGTCGGCGGCATCGTGCCGCTGGCGCTGGTGCCGCTGCTGTGGCGCCTCCTTCCCGAGTCACCGGCGTACCTGGCGCGCCGGGGACGCCCGGCGGCGCAGGTCCTGCGCCGACTCGACCGGTCCTTGCCCACCGACGCGGTGGTGCACATCGCCGGCCAGGAGGATTCTGGTGCGCGAATCCCGCTCGTGCGGCTGTTCGAGCGCCGGTGGTTGCTCGGCACGCTGCTGTTGTGGCTGGTCTTCGCGATCAACCTCGCCGAGTTCTACGCCCTCCAGAGCTGGCTGCCGACGATCCTGGACGACCTCGGCCACCCGACGAGCACCGTCGTCACGGCGACCACGCTGACCACCGTCGGGGGCATAGCGGCTGCGCTGATCACCGGGCCGGCGATGGACCGGTTCGGCGCCGGGCCCACGCTCGGCATCCTCTACCTGGTCGGGGCGGCCTTCGTCGGCGTGCTCGGCGTCGCCTTCGGGGCCTCGCTCTGGCTGCTGCTGTGCGTGACGTTCATGGTGGGCTGCTGCGTCAGCGGCGGTCAGAAGAGCGTGATCGCGTTCGCGTCGCTGTTCTACCCACCGGACATGCGCTCCACCGGGGTCGCGTGGGCACTGGGGATCGGCCGTATCGGCGGCATACTCGGACCGATCGTCGTCGGGTTCGCGGTCGCCGCCGACTGGTCCACGGCACAGCTGTTCGGGGCGCTCGCCATACCGATGCTGGTCGCGGCCGTCACCGTCATCGCGCTGGCCCGTCGCCGGTACCGGGACGGGCCCGCCCTCGGACCCGAGAGCCGCCGTTCGCGCGTCGCGGTGCAGGACTGACCACGGCGCGTCATCGTGGTCATGCCCAGGCCGCGCCCACCTCCGCCTGCGTTGCCGCAGCCGATGTGCAGCGAGACCGCGTTGGTGAAGGCGCGGACATGATCACCGCCCCAGCCTCACAGTCGCAGGTGGCGGGACCCGCACGCGCCGGTCATTCAGGTGGCTCCAAGTCGGCCAGCCTGCGGGCTTCGGCGGCGCGCTCGAACGGGGTGTCACCGCGGGGCATCCGCTCGCCGAGACCGGCGTAGAGCTCGGCCACGGTCGCCGAGTCGTGGTGGCGGGCCAGGGCGGCCAGTTCCGGATCGGTTCTGGCCAGAACCTCTCGGAAACGTAGCTCGGCGAGCGGGCCGAGGCGGTCGTAGATCTGCACGAACACGTGTTGCGCCGACGCGCGTGGCCAGCCCTCGGGCAGCAGCTGGGCAGGCATGTCGGGATCCATCTCCGGGAAACGCCGCCAGTCGACGCGAAGCGTCGTCCGCAGGCGCAGGGCCTCGGCAGGCCCGATCCGGCCGGCGGCGACCGCGTCGAGCACCGGCGCGTACCGCTCGACGAACTCCCGGTACTCCTGCGCGAGGGACTCGAGGTCGAACGCGGCACGCGGGTCGCCGGTGCCCGACCTGCCGGGCACATCGGTGGCGCGCAGCACGGTGGCCGTGGCGATACCCAGCTCGTCGAGCACCTCGCGCGCCGCGGTCGCGCTGTCGTGCGGGGACACCCAGACCCCGTCGTACAGGGCGGCGAACCGGAGCACCCGCAGGCGGGTCCGCAAGGCCGTGCGGACCTCACGGTCCTGCTCGGGGACGGAGAACGCGACCACGGTCCACCGGCCGTCCCACGCGGGAGCCGATGCACCGAAGGTGAGCATGCGGTGGGTGCGCTGGACCACCACCTCGGACGTGCGCGCCGGGATGCCGTAGGAGGTGGTGCGACCGCTGCGGGCCACCGTGAGCAGCTCGCGCGAGGCCAATCGCCGCATCGCCGACCGCGCGCCGTCGGGGGTGATGCCGAACTCGGCGAGCACGCGGACCAGCGCCGTCGAGGGGATGTGCTCGTCGCGCCAGTACCAGAAGTCACCGAGCAACGACGTCAGCAGGAGCTGCGGTTCGGCCCCTCTCTGGGCACGAGGGAGTTCGATCGCCGTCATACATGCCGCCCGTCCTACCGCTCGCTCGGTCGATTGCCCATCGTAGGGGAACCGGGGCGGCCGACCCGTCCTCGGACGGGGCGACCGCAGTCTTGACATAGGCGGCAGTTTACTCGACGCTCGTCATCGTTCGCGACGAACCGAACTCGCACCGTCTCGGCCGGACCCAATGCAGGGAGACCGCCATGCGCCACCCCCGCCGTGCGCACCGAACAGCGGGCCGCGGCCTCGCCGCCGCAGTGCTCGCCCCGCTCCTCGCCCTGACCGCCTGCGGCGGCCAGCCGGCAGCGGAGCCGAGCGGCGAACCGCCCGCGGGCGCGGTACCCGCGCTCTACGCCGCGCTCCCGTCGGAGGTCAGGGAGGACGGGGTCCTGCGCTTCGCGGGCGACTCGCACCCCCCGTACCGCACCATCGGTTCCGACGGCTCCGTCACCGGGATCGACAAGGACTTCCAGGACGCGCTGGGCCGGGTGCTGGGCGTCCGCACCGAGACGGTGGTCGTGGACGGCCTCCCCGCCGCGCTGCAGGGGATGCTCGCGGGCCGCTACGACGCCTTCAACGGGCCGGTCAAGGCCACCGCGGAGCGCGAGCAGCAGTTCGACACGGTGACCTGGATGACGACGCGCTCCTCCTACATCGTGCCGACGAGCTCGGCCGCGGCGATCACGGTGCCCGAGGACCTCTGCGGCAAGCGGGTCGCGGTGACCACCGGGAGCATCACCGAGGAGCAGCTGCGCAAGCTGTCGGAGTACTGCACGACGATCGGCCGGCCGGCCGCGGAGTCGCTCGCGCTCTCCGAGACCAACGACACCCTGCTCGCCGTCGAGTCCGGCCGTGCCGACGCGGCGGGCATGACGCAGGCGGCGGCCATCGACGTCAAGACCGAGGCGCCGGACCGGTTCACCTACGTCACGCAGACCGAGGAACAGGGAGCCACGACCGACAACCTCGCGCTGTTCGTGCCCGAGGACGGCGGGCTCGGCCCGGTGGTGCTGGACGCGTTCCGCGAGCTGTTCGCCGACGGCACCTACGCCCAGATCATGCAGAAGTGGGACCTCACCGACGTCGCGGTCACCGAGCCGATCCTCAACGCCGGCACGGCGGAGGGCGCGGGATGACTCGATCGACAGCCGTGCCGGCCGCACCGGCACGAGCGGGCGGCGACGACGTCGCGCGCGCGCACCGCAGGCTGCGTCCGTGGAGGTGGGTCACGGCCGCGGTGCTCACGGTCGTCGCCGTCCAGCTGCTGGTGTTCCTCGTGGGCAACCGGCGGTTCGAGTGGGACGTCGTCGCGCAGTACCTGTTCGACCCGAGCGTGCTGGCCGGGGTCGGGACCACCGTCCTGCTCGCCGTGCTGGCGATCGTGATCGGCTCGCTGCTGGGCGGGGTGCTCGCCGCGGCCCAGCTGTCGGACTTCGGACCGTTGCGCTGGGCCGCCACCGTCTACCTCGGGGTGTTCCGCGGGATCCCCCCGCTGGTCCAGCTGATCTTCTGGTTCAACCTCGCCTACCTGCTGCCCCGCATCTCGATCGGCATCCCGTTCGGTCCGTCGCTGGTGTCGTGGGAC
Source organism: Pseudonocardia sp. MH-G8 (assembly GCF_002262885.1). Classification (GTDB taxonomy): domain Bacteria; phylum Actinomycetota; class Actinomycetes; order Mycobacteriales; family Pseudonocardiaceae; genus Pseudonocardia. Next base: position 31,656 of record NZ_NKYF01000038.1, read on the forward strand.
GCCAACGAGGTGATCACCCCGTTCACCGCGGCGGTCATCGGGCTCTCGCTGGTGGAGTCGGCGTACATGGCCGAGATCATCCGGGCCGGGGTGCTCGGCGTGGACATCGGCCAGCGCGAGGCGGGGCGTGCGATGGGCTTCACGCCCGTGCAGACGTTCTTCCGCATCGTCCTCCCCCAGGCGATGCGGACGATCATCCCCCCGAGCGGCAGCCAGTTCATCAGCGTGCTCAAGGGCACGGCGCTGGTGAGCGTCATCGCCATGTCCGACCTGCTGCACGCCGTGCAGGTGATCTACAACCGCACCTACCAGATCGTCCCGCTGCTGCTGGTCGCCTGCATCTGGTACCTGGCGCTCGTCACGCTCCTCACGGCCGGGCAGCGGCGGCTGGAACGGCGTTTCGCCCGGGGGCACGAGCGGCACGTCGTTCCCGCCCGGGGGGCACCTGACGAGGAGGCGGCACGATGACCGGCGACGTGATGGCCACCCGCGACACGGGAGCCGCTCCCCCCGCGCAGGTGCCCGTGCTGGCACTGCACGAGGTCCGCAAGCTCTTCGGCGGCCACGCGGCGCTCGACGGCGTGGGCCTCGAGGTCACCGAGGGCGAGGTCGTGGTGGTCGTCGGCCCGTCCGGATCGGGGAAGTCGACGCTCGTGCGGTGCGTGCACCAGCTCGAGAACATCGATGCGGGTGCGATGTACCTCGACGGGGAGCTGCTCGGCCACGAGCACCACCGCGACGGGTTGCGCCCGCTCACCGAGCGCGGCGCCGCCGCGCAGAGGCGCCGGATCGGCATGGTGTTCCAGCAGTTCCACCTGTTCCCCCACTTCACGGCGCTGCGCAACGTCACCGAGGCGCCGGTGCGGGTGCACGGGCGCCGCCGCGCGGACGCCGAGGCCGAAGCCCTCGAACTGCTCGACCGCGTCGGCCTGCGCGACCGCGCCCACCACTACCCGCGCCAGCTCTCGGGCGGCCAGCAGCAGCGGGTGGCCATCGCCCGCGCGCTCGCCACCCGGCCGCGGGTCATGCTGTTCGACGAGCCCACCAGCGCCCTGGACCCCGAGCTCGTCGACGAGGTGCTGGCCGTCGTGCGGGGTCTCGCCGCCGACGGGATGACCATGGTCGTCGTCACCCACGAGATGGCGTTCGCCCGCGAGGTCGCCGACCGGTGCGTGTTCATGGAGGCCGGCCGGGTCGTGGAGACCAGCCCGCCGGAGGAGTTCTTCGGCCGCCCCCGCAGCTCACGGCTGCAGGCATTCCTGTCCCGCCACACCGCATCCGGAAGGAGCCCTGCGTGACCAAGGGCATGATCACCGTTGCCTCGGTGGGAGATCTGATCCTCGACGAGCCGGATCCCGCCGCGTTCCTCGCCCCGGCCGCCTCCCTGCTGCGCTCCGCGGACGTGACGATCGGGCACGTCGAGGTCCCGCACACCACGGCCGGCACGGAGGCCAGCACCGACGTCCCGGCGCCACCCGCGGATCCGGCGGCGCTCCCGGCGATCGCCGACGCCGGCTTCGACATCGTCACCCTCGCCGGCAACCACATCGCCGATCTCGGACCGGTCGGCGTCCTCGACACGGTGGCGCACTCCCGGGCCGCCGGGCTCGTGCCCACCGGCGCGGGGGCCGACCTGGCGCAGGCGCGCACGCCCGCCGTCGTCGAGCGCGGGGGGCTGCGGGTCGGCGTGCTGTCCTACAACTGCGTGGGGCCCCGCGAGTCGTGGGCGACCTCGCGCAAACCGGGCTGCGCCTACGTGCACGTGCTGAGCCACTACGAGCTCGACGTCGCCGCCCCCGGCAGCCCGCCCACGATCTACACGTTCGCCGCCCCGGACTCGCTCGACGCGATGGCCGCGGACGTGGAGCAGCTGCGCGCCCGGGCCGACGTCGTGCTGGTGTCACTGCACAAGGGCATCGGCCACACCCCGGCGGCGGTCGCGATGTACGAGAAGCCGGTGGCCCGCGCGGCGATCGACGCGGGCGCCGACGCCGTCTTCGGCCACCACGCGCACATCATGCGCGGCATCGAGGTCCACCGCGGCCGTCCGATCTTCCACGGGCTGGGCAACTTCGCCACCGTCACCCGTGCGCTCACCCCGGGCGAAGGTGCCGACAGCCCTGAGCGCGCGGCGTGGGCGGAGCGCCGCAAGACGCTCTACGGCTTCGCCCCGGACCCGACGATGCCCTACTACCCGTTCCATCCCGAGAGCCGCAACACGATCGTGGCGCTGTGCCGCTTCGACGCGGACGGCCTCGTCGAGGCCGGCTTCGCACCCTGCTGGATCGACGACGCGGGGCGACCCGTCCCGCTGCCCGACGGGCCGGAGAACAGGCGCGTCGCCGAGTACGTCGCGCAGATCACCCGCACCGCCGGGCTGAACGGCGAGTTCGTCCGCCACGGCGCCGAGGTCCTCGTCGCCGGCGTCGGGACCACCAAAGTCGGCCCCACGAAGGAGAGCACCGCATGACCGACCAGCCCCTCGCCGGCCGCACCGTGATCGACCTGACCACCGCGCTGTCGGGCCCCTACGCCACCCTCCTGCTGGCGGGGCTCGGCGCCACCGTCATCAAGGTGGAGAAGCCCGAAGGCGGGGACGTCGCGCGCACGAACTCCCCCTACTACGGGCCGGGCGGGCTGGCGCTGGACCGCACCCACGCCGACGACATGAGCCTGTCGATGCTGGTGCGCGGCCGCGGCAAGCTGTCCGTGACGCTCAACCTCAAGGAACCGCGAGCCCGGGCCGTGTTCGCCGACCTCGTCCGCGACGCCGACATCGTCGTCGAGAACTACTCCCCCGGCGTCACGCAGCGCCTCGGTATCGACTACGCCGCGGTGCGCGAGATCAACCCGCGGATCGTCTACACCTCGATCAGCGGGTTCGGCGCCCAGGGCGGACCGGGCTCGGGCAAGGCGATGGACTCCATCGTGCAGGCCCTGTCCGGGGTCATGATGACCGCGGGCGAGCCCGGGGAGGGGCCGGTGCGCTTCGGGTTGCCGATCGGCGACCTGCTCGCCCCGCTGTTCGCCGTGGTCGGCACCGTGTCCGCGCTGCTGCAGGCCGAGCAGACCGGCGAGGGGCAGCACGTCGACGTCTCCATGCTCGGTGCGCTCACCTCCCTGATGGCGTGCGAGCCCTTCGACGCGCTCGAGGCCGTCGGTCTCCCCCAGCGCACCGGGTCGATGGTGCCCCGGCTGGCCCCGTTCGGGATCCTGGAGGCGGCCGACGGGCACCTCGCGCTCTGCGCCCCCACCGACACGTTCGCGGCCGGCGTGTTCCGCGCGATGGGCCGCCCCGACCTCGGCGACGACGACCGCTTCCGCCAACGCGATGCCCGCGTCCGGAACGCGGACGACCTGCACGCGCTCATCGCCGACTGGTGCCGGGACCGGAGCGTGGAGGAGATCGTGGCCGCCTTCACCGCCGAGGGGGTGCCCGCGGCGCCCGTGCGGGAGCCTGCCGAGGCGGTCCGCGACCCGCTCGTGCAGCAGCGCGAGGAGGTCGTCCCGCTGGTCCACCCCCAGCTCGGTGCGATCACCGACATCGTGGCCACCGGGGTGCCGATCCGGTTCTCGGCCGCGCGCGCCACGCTGGACCGACCGGCACCCGGGCTCGGGGAGCACAACGACCACGTCTACCGCGAGCTGCTCGGCTACAGCCCCGAGGAGCTCGCCGAACTGGCCGAGCAGGCCGTCATCTGATGGCGGCGCTCGCCGAGCTCACCGCGCTCGCCGCCGACCGCACCGCCGTCGCCCAGGAGTGGTCGGCCGCCGGACGGCCCGTGGCCGGCTACGTCGGCGCCGACGTCCCGGTGGAGGTCCTCACCGCCGCGGGCTTCCTGCCCGTCCGGCTGACCGGCGACCCCGTGGCACCCCCCGTCGCCGGGGACCGCTACCTCGGCCGCGGCCTCGACCCGGTGGCCCGCTCCGTGCTCACCCGGCTGCTCGCCGGGGCGTACGGGCGGTTGGACGCCCTCGTCGTGTCGCACGACTGCGAGGCGTCGCTGCGGCTGTTCTACGCGGTGCGCGAGCTGCACCGCACCGAGCCGGGGAACGGGCTGCCCCCGGTGCACCTGGTCGACGTGCTGCACCTGCCGCACCGGAGCACCACGCGCTACGTGCTGGCGAAGATCCGGCAGTTCCGCGCGCAGGTCGAGCGCTGGGCGGGCGGCCCCGTCACCGACGAGGACCTCGCCGGGGCCGTCGCGGCGCACGACCGGGTGCGGTCGCTGCTCGGGCGCGTCGCGGCGTTGCGCCGGACCCGGCCGGCGCACCTCACGGGAACCCAGGCGCTCACCGTCGTCGCCGCGACCACCGCACTGCCCCCGGAACGCGCGGCCGGGCTGCTGGAAGGGCTGCTCGCCGAGGCCGGCGACCTGCCCGAGGCCACCGGCAGGCGGGTGTTCCTCACCGGCAGCAGCCACGACCACCCCGGCGTCTACACCGCGCTGCAGGAGGCCGGGCTGCTCGTCGTCGGCGAGGACCACGACTGGGGCGACCTCCTGCACCACCGCCCCGTCGCCCCGCCGCCGGACCCGGCGCTGCTCGAGCTCGCGCTCGCCGAGCGGTACCAGCACAACGGGCCCGGCGCGGCGGCCGCGTCCATCCGGCAGCGGGCCGCCCACACCGCGGCCGCGGCCCGGACGTGCGGGGCCGAGGCACTGCTGTCCTACGTCCGCGTCCACGACGACGCCCCGCGCTGGGACTCCCCCGCCCAGCGCGCCGCCACCGGCCTCCCGGCCGCGCTCGTCGACCGCCAGCCCTACGGACGGATCGACCTCGGCGCACTCGCCGCGCTGCGCACGCCCGGGGTGGCGGCATGACCCGCCTCGACAGCGCCCGCCGCGCCACCCGCCACCAGCGGCAGTGGTTCGAGGACCTGCGCGCCGAGGTCGACACGGGGCTCCCGCTCGCGTTGGTGAACGCCGACGCTCCCCAGGAGATCTTCCGGGCGATGGGCATCCCGTACGTCGTCAACCAGTGGTGGGCCTCGATCATCACCGCGAAGCGGCTGGGCCAGGACCACCTCCGCCGCGTCCGCGCCCACGGCTACCCCGACGACAGCGAGCAGTACAACGCCCTGCCGCTCGCCGGCGTGCTCCACCCCGACCCGGGTTCGGAGCCGTGGGGCGGGCTCCCCCGGCCGACGATCGTGCTCGGCGAGACCACCGGCGACGCCTCGCGCAAGGTCTTCGACGTCTGGGACGAGCAGCCGGGCACCACGTTCTACGCGCTGGAGAGCGCCGCCGAGAACGCCGTGCCGGCGAACTGGTGGGAGCTGATGCCGCACCGGTGGGAGGAGGCCATCGGCTCCGACCGGCTCGACCTGCTCGTCGGGGAGCTGGAAGGGCTCATCCGGTTCCTGGAGACGACCACCGGGCGGGTGTTCTCCGAGACCCGGTTCCGGGAGGTCATGGACCTGGTCAACGAGCAGGAGGAGTGGAACCGGCGCACGCGCGACCTCGTCGCGGCGGCGCGGCCGTGCCCGATCGAAGTCACCGACAGCATCCCGAGCGTGATGGTGCCGCAGTGGCACCGCGGCACCGCGTGGGGCGTCGACGCGGCGAAGGCGTTCCACGACGAGGTCGCGGAACGCGTCGCGGCAGGCACGGGGGTGGGCGTCGACGAGCGGGCCCGGCTGATGTGGATCGGCCGCGGGCTGTGGTTCGACCTGGACTTCTACCGGCGGTTCCAGGACAGCCACGGCGCGGTGTTCGTCTGGTCCATGTACCTCGCGATCGCCGCCGACGGCTACCTCCGCTACGGCGACGACCCGCTGCGCGCCCTCGCCGCGCGGTTCGCCACGTTCTCCGACCAGCTCTACACCCCGCCCTGGTCGGTCGAGTGGTACGTGAAGGAAGCCCGCCACCACGGCGTGGACGGGGTCGTGCACCTCGTCTCCGACGACCCGCGGGGCAGCTGGTTCACCACGCGCGGCCTCGAGGCCGCGGGCTTCCCGGTGCTCGAACTGCACGCCGACAACGTCGACGCCCGCGCCAGCGACCCGGACACGCTGGACCGGCACGTGCGCGAGTGGCTCGACTCCGTGGTCGCGCCGCGCGCGGCCGGCGGCCGCTGAGCGCCGCTACCCGTCCCGTCGCCCGGAGGATCCCGATGGTCCGACCTGTCCACGTCGGCGTTACCGCCGCGGCGCTCGCGGTCGTCGCGGTGGCCGCCACGCTGCTGACCGCGCCACTGCGCGAACCCGCCGGTCCCCCCGCAATCGAGGCGTCGTTCGGGAACTACCGGCCCGTACCGGCGTTCACCGGACACACCACCGAGACCTTCTACCTGCCGATGCGCGACGGCACCAGGCTGGCGGTGCGGCTGGACCGGCCGGCGGTCGACGGGGCGGCGGCGCCGGGCCCGTTCCCGGTGCTGTGGCACCACACGCTGTCGATCGACAGCAAGCCCGAGGACGGCGCCGGCCCGGGTGCGGGCGGCTTCTCCGCCATCCCGGGGCTGACCGGGCACGGGTACGTCGTCGCGCAGGTCGCGCGGCGCGGCAACGGCCAGTCGTTCGGCGTGCGCCGCGGCTACAACGACCGCATCGAGGCCCACGACGCCTACGAGGTCACCGAATGGCTCGCCACGCAGCCGTGGTCGACGGGCAAGGTCGGCATCTACGGCTGCTCGAACACCGGCGACGCGGCGATGCACGCCCTCACCGTGCGCCCGCCGCACCTCGCGGCCGCCTTCGCCGGCTGCTTCTCCTGGGACAAGTACGACGCGTGGCGGGTCGGTGGGATCGCGGCCCAGTGGGGCGTCGGCCCGTCCCGGACGGTCGAGCAGGACATGGCCAACGCGCCCGTGCAGGGGGACGAGGGCAAGCAGCTGCTGCACCAGGCGGCGCTCGAGCACCAGCTCTCACCCCCGCTCGCCGAGATGTGGCGCGGCATGCCGTACCGGGACAGCTTCTCGCCGCTGGTGCAGTCCCGGTTCTGGTCCGAGGGCAGTGCCGGCTCCTACTCCGACCAGATCCGCGCGTCCGGGGTGCCGCTCTACGTCGTCGGCGGCTGGCGCGACGAGCTGCGCGGGCAGGGCGTCGCCACGCTGCTGAACGTGCCCGGCTCCCGGCTGCTCGTCGGGCCGTGGCAGCACTGCGAGAACGCGGGCTTCGCCCTCGTGCAGGAGGCGCACCGGTTCTTCGACCAGCACATGAAGGGGCTCGACACCGGCCTCGACGCGCAGCCACGCGTGCACTACGCGACCCCGGACTCCGATGTTCCCGACGCGACGGGCCTGCCGTGGCGCACCGCGGGCACCTGGCCCCCGGCGGGTGTGACGCCCACGCCCGTGCCGCTGGGCGGGGACGGCGTCCTCGGTTCGGACGCCGCGGGCGGGAGGGCGTTCACCGTCGGCGCCGACGTCATCTGCCCGGACTCCGGTACGGGGCCGTTCGCCCAGCCCTGCCACGTCCCGGGCGCGGGGGCCGCCTGGACCGGCCCGGTGCTCGATCGGGACACCGAGCTGACCGGCTCACCCGTCGCCGATCTCCACGTCCGCGTCGACCGGCCCGACGCCCACGTGTTCGCCTACCTCGAGGACGTCGCCCCCGACGGCGCGGTCACGGTGATCACCGAGGGCAGGGTGGCGGCGTCGCTGCGGGCCGAGCACCCGTCCCCGTACGCACTGCCCGAGGGCGTCCCCTGGCACCGGGCCCACGCGCAGGACGCGGCCCCGCTCGCCGCGGGCGAGGTCGCCCGGCTGCGTTTCGGACTCCTCCCCACCTCCTACCTCGTGCGCGCCGGGCACCGCATACAGCTGACCGTCACCGGCGCGGACCACCGGGCGAGCGCCCCGCTGCCGGACGCCCGCGGCGCGCGCGTCGAGGTGCTCACCGACGCCACCCGGCCCTCGCTCGTGCATCTCCCGATCGTCTCGGCCTGACCATCGTCGAAAGGGCTGTGCTGTGATCCCCCGTGCTGTGATCCCCCGTATCGCCATCGGTGCCGTGGTCGCCCTGACCACGCTCGCCGGCGCCGGGGTCGCCGTGGCCGCCTCTCCGGGAGGGGAACCCTGCATGCCCGACTCCGCCGCCCGGCCCACCTGCATCTCCGGCAGCCTCGCCGACGGCACGCCGTACGCCTTCGCCGTGCCTGCCGACTGGAACGGCGCGGTCGTCGTCGCGCTCGACTACGCCGACGGCGGCGACTCCGAGCCCCTGACGGAGCGACTGCTCGCCGACGGGGTCGCGCGCGGCGGCACCACCCGGACCGTGACCGGGTGGCACATCCGCGACGCCATCGACAACCAGGCCGAGGCGCTCGCCCGCTTCGAGCAGGCCTACGGCCCGGCCCGGCGCGCGATCGCCTCGGGCAGCTCGATGGGCGGTTTCGTGTCCGCAGGCGCGGCCCAGCTGCACCCGGACGTGTTCGACGCCGCCGTGCCGTTCTGCGGCGGGCTCGGTGGGTCCGTCGGGCAGTGGAACCAGAAGCTCGACACCGTCTTCGTCCTCGAACGGCTCGTCGCCCCCGGACAGCCCGTGATCGACATCCCGGCCGACGTCCCGGGCGCCCAGCAGGCCTGGATCGACGCGCTGACGCGGGCTCAGCAGACCCCGGAAGGACGCGCTCGCGTCGCCCTCGCCGCCGCGATCGGACAGGTGCCGGCGTGGGGCACGAACCCCGACGGCTCGCCCACCCCGCTACCGGACCGGCGAGACGCGACGGCGCTGCAGGAAGGTGCCTACCTCGCCCTCGCCGGCGGGAGCCTGCCCTACATCGGGCAGGCGATGAGCAGCAGGGGCCGGCTCACCGAGGTCGCGGGCGGCAACCCCTCGTGGAACACCGGTGTCGACTACGCCGCGCAGCTGCGGGCCGCCGACCCCGCGCTGCTACGGGCGGTGCACGCCCTGTACGACACGGCAGGTCTCGACCTGCGGGCCGACCTCGACGCCCTGGCCGCCGAGCCGCGGATCGCGGCCGACCAGGCCGCCGTCGAACGCTTCGCGCAAGGCCTCGTCTTCGACGGCGACCTGCGCATCCCGGTGCTCACGGTCTCGGGCACCGGCGACCAGATCTCCACCGTGGCCCAACAACAGGCCTACGGCGAGACCGTGCGCCGCGCCGGGAAGAACGCGCTGCTGCGCCAGACCTACGTCGAGTCGGTGGGCCACTGCACGTTCTCACCGGCCGAGCAGCAGGCCGCCCTGCGCGTCATCGTCGAACGCCTCGACACCGGCGGCTGGCCCGCCACCGATGAGCGCGCGATGAACACCCGCGCGCGCGAGCTGGGCACCGATACCGACCCGCGGTACCTGCGCTTCACCCCGCCGGCGTTCAACCGGCCCTACCCGGGCTGATCGGGAGGCAGCCGGTCAAGCGGGGACGCTCGCGCGCTCCAGCACCTGCATGAAGGCACGCGACCACTCGGGGAGGTCGGGCCAGCCACGGCAGGACACCATCGGACCGTCCACGACGTCGGGCGCGTCGACGAACGTGGCGCCCGCCTGCTCCATGTCGGCCTTCAACGGCGGGAACGCTGCCGTCGAGCGGCCGCGCAGCAGCCCCAACGCAGCCGGCACCTGGGCGCCGTGGCAGATCGTGCCGACCGGGAGGCCCCGGTCGAAGAAGTACGTGACGATGCGCGCCACGTCGGGGTCCGCGCGGATGTACTCCGGCGCCCGCCCTCCCGGGATGACCAGCGCGTCGTAGTCCGCGGGATCCACCTCACCGAACACCACGTCCACGGGGAGCCGGTGGCCGGGCTTCTCGGTGTAGGCGTCGCAGTCGGGCTCGAAGTCGTGGACCACGAGCTTCACCGCGCGCGACGTCCGCGCGGCGACCACCGCCTCGTGGCCGCCCTCCCGCAGCCGGAACACCGGGTACATCGAGTCGAGCTCTTCGGCGGCATCGCCCGTCAGGACCAGCACCCGTGCCATTCGTCGCCCCTCCCCCTCGCGTGACGCAACCCACTCTATGGAGTGCCCGGCCGCCGCGACAGCGGCCACCAAGGTCGGCATCTTTCCCGACCCCACTGCGTCGGCACATGGCCGGATCACGATAGGCGACAGAAGTTCGTCCGGTCGAACCGTTGACAACCACGTTTACACACCGGCAACCTGTATCAGGGTTCCTGATACATAGGCGGAGCATCGACTCGTTGCTGAGGGGTTGCCACATGGGCGTGGACACCGTGCAGGGCGTCTCCTGGCGTCTCGCCGAGTACGTGGCGGGCTTCGCGCGGCGTGAGGTGCCCGAGGCCGCAACGGTCGCCGCGGCCCGCTCGTTGCTCGACGCCGTCGGGGTCTCGTTGGCCGCGACCGGGCTGGGCGAGGGCACCGCGGCCTTCGCCGACCTGGCCCAGGAGGAGTCCGGCCGGGGCGCGAGCACCCTGCTGTGGGACGGCACCCGGCTCCCGGCCGCTCCTGCGGCCTTCGCCAACGGTGCCCTCGCCCACGCCCTGGACTTCGAGGACGCCGTCGACGGCCTGGCCGCGCATCCGAACGCGCAGGTGGTCCCCGCGGCGCTGGCGCTCGCCGAGGAGTACGACGCCACCGGGGCCGAGCTGCTGGCGAGCATGGCCGTCGGCTGCGACATCACCTGCCGGGTCGCCGATCTCGCGGGCGAGCGCATGTCCGCGCGCGGGTGGTACCCGCCGCCCATCGCGGGAGCGATCGGCGCCACGGTGGCAGGGGCGATGCTCGCCCGGCTGGACACCGCGCAGGTGCTCGACGCGCTGTCGCTGGCGGTGTCGCAGACCACGGCCAGCGGCGAGGTGAAGCACAGCCCCGACAGCCTGATCCGCGGGGTCCGGGACGCGTTCGCCGCGCACGCGGCGGTCCGCGCCGTGCAGCTCGCGGGCCGGGGCATCCGCGGGTTCGCGGCCCCGCTGGAGGGCAGGGCCGGCTTCCTCGCCACCTACGCGGGCGCCGACCTCGACCCGGCCCCGCTCGTCGACGGGCTGGGCCAGGACTTCTGGGGCACCGAGGTCAGCGTCAAGGCGTGGCCGAGCTGCCGGGGGACCCACTCCTTCATCGAGGCCGCGCTGCGGTTGCGGACCGAGGTGGACCTCGACGCCGTCGCGGCGATCGACCTCGTCGGCGCGCCCGTCAACCGGATGCTCGCCGAGCCGCTCGCGGCCAAGCGGGCTCCCCGCACCGCCATCGACGCGAAGTTCAGCCTCCCGTTCACCGTGGCGCTCGCGCTCGTCGACGGCGTCGTCGAGCTCGGCTCCTTCGCCCCCGACCGGCTGGTCCGCCCCGACCTGCTCGTCGTGGCCCGGAAGGTGGCCTTCCGCCCGGAGCCGACCTGGGACACGCCGGCCCGGATGACCTCCGGGCGGCTCTGCGTCCGGCTCGCCGACGGGCGCGAGCGGACGCTCGAGGTCGCCCGGCCACCGGGTGGGCCGGACGCGCCGATGAGCACCGCGCGGCTGGTGGAGAAGTTCATCGACTGCGCCGGGCACGCGCTGCACTCGGTCGGCTCTCCCGAGCGCGTCGCCACGCAGCTGCTGGACATCGGTGCGGCGCCCTCGGTGCGCACCCTGCTCGTGAGCCTGTTCCCGGAAACCGAGATCGAGAGCTGGTGACCATGCCGGTCGAAGTGCTGTTCGTCGGGGACCTGATGCTCTCGGCGCCGGAGCCGGAGAGGTTCTTCGCCACGTCGCGCGAGATCCTCGCCGGCGCCGACCTCGCCGTCGGCCACTTGGAGTGGCCGCACACCGAACGGGGTCAGGTGTGCGTGGTGGACATCCCCGCCCCGGCGAACCCGCCGGGCCACCTCGACGCCCTCGCGGATGCCGGGTTCGGCGTGGTCACCCTGGCGGGCAACCACATGTTCGACCAGGGGCCGCACGGTGTCGCCGACTCGGTCGCCGCACTGCGCGCCCGCGGCATGGAACCGGTCGGAGCGGGCATGACGATCGCGGAGGCGCGGCGACCGGCGGTCGTGGAACGGGGCGGGATCACCTTCGGCTTCCTCAGCTACAACGCGGTCGGGCCACGGCAGTCGTGGGCGACACCGGTCAAGGCCGGGGTCGCCCCGGTCCGCGTGGTCAACCACTACGAGCTCGACGTCGCCTCGCCGGGCAGCGCGCCGGCGGAGTTCACCAGCCTCGAGCAGGAGTCCGAGGAGGCGATGCGGGCGGACATCGCGGCGCTCGCGGCACGCGTCGACATCGTGTGCGTCTCGATCCACAAGGGAATGGGCTTCGTGCACGCCGCGCTGGCGGCCTACGAGCGACCCCTCGCGCGGGCCGCCGTCGACGCGGGCGCCGACGTCGTGATCGGGCACCACGCCCACATCCTGCGAGGCGTGGAGGTCCACCGCGGGCGCCCGATCTTCCACGGGATCAACCACTTCGTGCCCGCGTACACCGACGAGACGGACCCGCTCGGTCACCACGGCTCACGGCCGCGCCCCAGGAACGCCCCGAGCCTCGGCTTCTTCACCCCCGACACCGGGCGGGCGCCCTTCCCGTTCCCCCGGGACTCCCGGCACACGATGATCGCCCGGGTCACGGTCGACGGCGACGGGCTGGTCGAGGCCGGGTTCGTGCCCTGCCACCTGGACACCGATGCGATCCCCGTGCCGCTGCGGGGCGCCGACGCGGATCCCACGATCGAGTACGTCGCACGCATCACGGCCGATGCCGGGCTGTCCGCCGAGTTCGTCCGGCGTGACACCCACGTCAACTTCCTCGAACGATGACCCGTCCCGCCCGTCCGACAAGGAGGTCGCGCCCGTGGGAATGATCGTGCTCCGGCGGCTGGTGTTCGCGATCCCGCTGCTGTTCGCCGTCTCGCTGGTGACGTTCACGCTGATCGCGATCGCGCCGGGCGACGCCGCGCGCGTGCTCGCCGGCCCCGAGGCGACGCCCGCCGAGTACCAGGCCCTGCGCGCGCAGCTCGGTCTCGACGACCCGTTCGTCGTGCAGTACTGGCACTGGCTCTCCGGGGCGCTGCAGGGCGACCTCGGGACGTCGATCGTCAACGGTCAGGACGTCGCGCAGGCGCTCAACCAGCGCCTCGGCGTGACCCTGTCGATCGTCGTGCCGGCGATCGTCCTCTCCTCGCTGCTCGGCATCCTGATCGGCTGTGTCAGCGCCCACCGCGGCGGCGCCCTCGCCCGGCTCGTGGACCTCGCGGCGGTGGTCGGCAACGCGCTGCCGAACTTCTGGGTGGCGCTGATCGTCGTGACACTGCTCGCGGTCACGTTCCCGGTCTTCCCGGCGATCGGCTACGTCGAGCTGACCGAGTCCCCGCCGGGCTGGGTGCGCTCGATCACGCTCCCGGTGCTCAGCATGGTGATCGGGGGGCTCGCCGGCACCGCGAAACAGACCCGCGACGCCATGCTCACCGGGTTGTCCGCCGAGTACACCCTGGCCCACCGCGCCGACGGCGTCGCCGAGCGCACCATCGTCTACCGGCACGTCCTGCGCAACTCGGCCGCCCCGATCATCGCGATCGTCGGTCTCGGTTTCGTCGGTGCCCTGGGTGGGACCGTCCTGGTCGAGAGCATCTTCGGGCTACCCGGCCTGGGCGGGCTCGCGGTGACCTCGACCGCCACCCACGACATCCCCACGATCCAGGGCGTCGTCCTCTACTTCGCGATCCTGGTCGTCCTGGTGAACCTCGTGCTGGACCTGACGTACCGGCGGATCAACCCGAAGGTGGTGGTCGGGTGAACGCCCCGACGTCCGACACCGTGATCGGCGCAGCGCAGCAGGTGCCGGAGAAGGCCGCTGACCCGGCTCCGACCCGCCGCTCCGGCCTCCTGCGGCGGTTCCTCCGCAAGCCGGGCGCGGTCGTCGCCGCGGTGTTCCTCGTCCTGCTGGCCCTCGCGTGCCTGGCGGCGCCCGTCGTCGCGCCCTACGGTGCGAGCGAGGCCGTGCTGGCGGACGCGTCGTCGGGCCCTTCGGCCGCGCACTGGCTGGGCACCGACCGGCGCGGCTACGACATCTTCAGCCGGCTGCTCCACGGCGGCGCCCACACCCTCGGCCCCGCGCTGCTGGCGGTGGTGATCGCCGGCGTCGTGGGCGTGCCGGTCGGCATGGCGTCGGGCTTCAGGGGCGGCCGGCTGGACCGGATCGTCGGGTGGGTCCTCGACGGGGTCATGTCGGTCCCTTCGATGATCTTCCTGCTCGCCGTGCTCGCCGTCTTCCCGCACGACCTCGTGGTGGCGATGGCGTTCTTCGGCCTGCTGATCTCGCCTCCGGTCGCCAAGGTCGTGCGGTCGGTGGTGCTCGGCGTGCGCGCGGAGCAGTACATCGACGTCGCCCGGGTGAGCGGCATCGGCGACGTCGGGATCATGTGGCGGCACGTGCGCTCCAAGCTCGCCGGCGTCGTCGTGGTCCAGCTGACGCTGGTGGCGGGCGTCGCGATCCTCGCCCAGAGCGGCCTGGAGTTCCTCGGCCTCGGCCCGCAGCCGCCCACACCGACCTGGGGCAACCTGGTCAGCACCGCCGCCGACGCGATCCACCAGCAGCCCTGGCTGCTGATGCCGACCGGTGGCCTGATCGCGCTCGTCGTCCTCGCGCTGTGGTCGGTCGGCGACGGTCTGCGCGACGCGCTCGCCGAGCGGTGGCAGCCCGCGCCCACCACCCGTCGACGCCGGAAGGGAACCGCTCGCCCGACCGGACGGCGGCCCGACGGGGCCGGGACGCAGGCCCCTCCGGCCGATGCCGGGGTCCTGGTGCTCGACGGGCTGACGGTGAGCTTCGGCGACGGCGCCGACGCCACCCCGGTCGTCCAGGACGTCGCCCTGAGCATCGCGGCCGGCGAGACGGTGGCGTTGCTCGGGGAGTCGGGCTGCGGCAAGAGCGTCACCGCGCGGGCCGCGGCCGGGCTGTTGCCCGCCGCCGCGCACGTCGACGCCGGAACGGTGGTCTTCGACGGCACGCCCCACGACCTGGTCGAGCGGGGCGACCGGCTGCCGCGCGGCGCGGGCATCGCGGTGATCTTCCAGGAACCGGTCGCGGCGCTGGACCCCTCGCTGACCGTCGAGACCGTCCTCACCGGGTCGGTGCGCAGGCACACCGGAGCGGACCGCGCGACGGCCCGGGCCAGGGCGCTCGAACTGCTGGAGCAGGTCGGCATCCGCGACGCGGCCGCGGTGCTGAAGCGCTACCCCCACGAGCTCTCCGGTGGCATGGCGCAGCGCGTCTGCATCGCCCGGGCGCTCGCCGGCGACCCGAAGGTGCTCATCGCCGACGAGCCGACGACGGCGCTCGACGTCACCGTGCAGGAAGGCGTGCTGGACCTGCTGCGCGAGCGGCAGGCCGGCTCCGGGCTGGGCATCCTGTTCGTCACCCACGACTGGGGCGTGGTCGCCGACATCGCCACGCGCTGCGTGGTGATGTACGCGGGCCAGGTCGTCGAGGTCGCCGGGGTGGACGACCTGTTCGCCGGCGCCCGACACCCGTACACCCGCGGTCTCATGGCCGCGAACCCGGCCGCGGGCCGGCCCGGCGAACGCCTCACCACGCTCCCCGGCCGCGTACCCGACCCCACGCAGTGGCCGACCGGGTGCCGCTTCCAGGACCGCTGCCGCTTCGCCACCGAGGAGTGCGGCCTCGGCCCCATCCCGCTCACCACCTGTGCCGACGGGCGCCAGGTGCGCTGCATCCACTGGGAGGAGGCCGCACGTGCCGACATCTGACCCGGCCCTCGACAACCTGGCCCTCGACATCGAGGGGGTCTGCATCGACTACGGCTCGACGAAGCGGCGGACCCGTGTCGTGCACGACGTCTCGCTCACCGTGGCCGCAGGCGAGACCGTCGGGCTCGTCGGGGAGTCGGGCTCGGGCAAGACCTCGATCGCGATGGCCGCTCTGGGCGTCGTCGCAACCAGCGCGGGCCGGATCCTCGTGAACGGCCGCCGCATCGACCCGGCGCACCGGGGAAGCGCCGTCGCGGCCGGGGCGCAGGCGGTGTTCCAGAGCCCCTACAGCTCCTTGGACCCGGCGATGCCGATCCGGGCGATCCTGGCCGAGGCAGCCGTCCACCTCCGGCTGCCGCGCCGCGAGGTCGACGCGCGCGCCCGCGCGGTCCTGGACGAGGTCGGGCTCGACCCCCGGATCACCGAGCGCTACCCGCGGGAGTTCTCCGGCGGCCAGCGCCAGCGCATCGCGATCGCGCGGGCGATGATGGTCCGCCCTCGGCTGCTCATCGCCGACGAGCCGACCAGCGCCCTCGACCTG
The DNA here is from genome assembly GCF_002262885.1 of Pseudonocardia sp. MH-G8. Lineage (GTDB taxonomy): Bacteria > Actinomycetota > Actinomycetes > Mycobacteriales > Pseudonocardiaceae > Pseudonocardia. Next base: position 47,799 of record NZ_NKYF01000038.1, read on the forward strand.
TCCGTGCAGGCGCAGGTGGCCAACCTCCTGATGGACCTGCAGGAGCGCCACGGGATGAGCTACCTGGTCATCAGCCACGACCTGGCGTTGGTGCACCACCTCGCGGCACGCATGTACGTGATGCACCGCGGCCGCATCGTGGAGGCGGGACCCGCCGACGAGGTCTACCGAACACCGCAGGACCCCTACACGAGGGCGCTCGTCGATGCCGCCCCGCTCCCGGACCCCGCTGCCCAACGTCGACGGCGCGCCCGGGCCGCCGCATCACAGGTGGAGTTGCCACGATGAAGTTGTCCACGAGCCGGCCCGCGCTGGCACTTGCCGCACTCGGTCTCGCCGTCGCCGCGCTCACCGGCTGCGGCGGAGCGGCCGCGGGGAGCGGTGACACGACGCTGGACGTCCAGTTCTCCGGACCACCGATCACCGGCCTCGACCCCGCGAAGTCCGGCGGTGGCGGATCGCTGATCTACAGCACCCTCGCCTACGACTCGCTGATCTTCGTGCAGCCCGACGGCACGCTGGTCCCGGATCTCGCGGAGTCGTGGCAGTGGGTCGACGACCAGCACCAGGTCTTCGAGCTGACGTTGCGCCAGGGGGTGAAGTTCAGCGACGGCACCGCGATGACCGCCGAGGGCGTCGCGCAGTGGCTGCACTACTTCAGGGACGCGAAGTCCACCCTGAGCGGCACCCTGGCGATGCTGACCGAGGCGGTGGCCGTCGACGCGACGACGGTGCGGATGACGCTGAGCGAGCCGAGCCCCGATCTCCCGGTGCTGCTGTCGCAGCAGTTCCCCGGCGGGCTCGTCGCCGCCCCGGCCGGTATGAACACGCCAGGATCGCTGGACGCCGCCACGATCGGCACCGGCCCGTACATGCTGGACCCGGCCGACACCGTCACCGGTGACCACTACTCCTACGTGCCGAACCCGCACTACTGGAACCCCAACGGGATCGTCTACGAGAAGGTCGTCGTCCACACCATCTCGGATGCGAACACGGTCCTGTCGGCGCTGTCGTCGGGACAGCTCGACATCGCGCTGGGCAGCCCGAGCACCGCCAGGGCCGCCGAGGACTCCGGGATCGAGGTCCGCTCCGCCCCCGGTCGCGTCGTCGGGCTCTTCCTGCTCGACCGCGACGGCACGCACGCGCCGGCGCTCGCCGACGTGAAGGTCCGGCAGGCGATCAACTACGCCATCGACCGCGCGTCGATCGTCGCGGCGCTCAACCCCGACGGCTTCGCCGACCCGACGTCCCAGATGGCCGTGCCCCAGCAGGAGGGCTTCGACCCGGCACTGGACACGATCTACCCCTACGACCCGGAGAAGGCCCGGCAGCTCCTCGCGGAGGCCGGCTACGGCGATGGCCTCAGCTTCGAGGTGACCTGCAGCTCGACGCTCGGCACGTGCCCGTACGCCGAGACGATCGCGGGCTCGCTCGCGGGCGTCGGGATCACCATGACGATCGACCAGGTGGCGGAGGTCTCGGCGTTCAATCAGAAGTTCGCGAGCGGCGAGGCACCCGCGGTGCTGTTCCAGTCCGGCGGCCCGGCGTTCCGCACGGCGTACGGGCTCACCCGCGAGAACGTGCTGGCGAACCCCTTCGACACCGTGGACCCGGAGATCGATGCCGCGTTCGCGCAGCTCACGGCCGGGGACACCGTGGGACCGGCCTGGCGGGACCTGGTGCGGCTGCTGGCGGAGAAGGGCTGGTTCGCCCCGGTGGCCCGCCCGCACGCGCTGGTGTTCTCCACGGGGGTCGGCAACGTCAGCCTGCACGAGAAGGTCCCCACCTACTTCTCGGTGATCGACCCCACCGGCACGCACACCTGGAGGCCTGCGGCATGACCATCGTCGAGACGACATCGGGCAAGGTCGACGGAACGGTCGAGGACGGCGCGCTCCGCTACCTCGGCATCCCCTACGCCGCCCCGGTCAGCGGATCGGGCAGGTTCCTGCCGCCGAAGCAGGCGACGCCCTGGACCGGCGTCCGGGAGGCGGTCGCCCCCGGTCCGATCGCGCCGCAGTTCGCCGTGCCGGGCCGCACGCCACTGGCCGAGCCGGCCGAGGACTGCCTGGTCCTCAACGTGTGGACGCCCGCCGTCACCGGCGACCGGCCGGTGCTGGTGTGGATCCACGGCGGTGGGTTCTTCACCGGCACCGGCTACGCACCGCACACCGCCGGGACGGCCCTCGCCCAGAGCGAGGACGTGGTCGTGGTGTCGCTGAACCACCGGCTGGGCCTGCTGGGCTTCCTCCACCTCGCCGAGCTGGGCGGGGCGGACTGGGGGTTCGAGGCCAACCCCAGCCTCCTCGACCTCGTGGCCGCCCTGGAGTGGGTGCGCGACAACATCGCGGGGTTCGGCGGCGATCCCTCCAACGTGACGATCTTCGGCCACTCCGGTGGGGGCGGCAAGGTCACCTCGTTGCTGACCTCACCGGCCGCGCGCGGCCTGTTCAGCCGGGCCGGCGTCCTCGGCGGGCCACCGTTCGGCCTGAAGGACGCGGGCCGCGCCACGCTCATCGCCGAGCAGGCGCTGCACATGCTCGACCTGGACCGCGCCGATCCCACGGCCCTGCAGAACGTCCCGCTCGACCGGCTGCTCGACGTGCAGGGCCGCCTGGGCGTCGGCCGGGGGCCGACCGAGCACAGCATGCGGTTCGCGCCGGTCGTGGGCACGCCCTCGGTGCCCGCCTACCCCGAGGAGTCGCTCGCCGCCGGCGTCGCCGCGGGCATCCCGCTGCTGACCGGCACGGCGCTGGACGAGGCGCGCTTCATGATCGCCGACCGGCCACGCTGGCTGGAGCGGGACGTCGACATCGACGACGCCACCCTGATCCGTCTCGTCGCGGGGGGCGTCGACGACGCCGGTACGGCCGAGGGCCTCGTCGCCGGTTACCGGGCCAGGGCCGCCGGCGGGACGCATGCCGTCGACGTCCTGATGGACGCGCTCAGCGACCAGTTCACCGTGCGCACCGCGCGGCTCGCCGACGCCCACCGAGCCGGCGGCGGCCCGGTCCACAGCTACCTGTGCGACCTCGACCACGCCGAGCCGCTCGGGGCGTTCCACGGGATCGAGGTCCCCGTCTTCTTCCGCAACGTCGGCATCGGCCCGATCCCCGCCGCCGGGCCCGCCCTGGACCGCGCCGCGGCCGTGATGGGCGGCGCGCTGGCCGCCTTCGCCCGCACGGGCGACCCGAACGACGGGCTCGCCGCCACGGGGGTCGAGTGGCCTGCGTACGAGCCCACCGCCCGTACCCAGCTGCGCTTCGGCGACGACGGGTTCGAGGCGACCAGCCGGATCGTCGACGACCGGGTCGGCTGGTGGCGCGGGGTGTCGACCTCCGGGCGAACCGATCCGTGGGGGCGGGCGTTCGCGGCGACAACCGCCGGATGACCGGGCAGCAGAACATCGAGGCGCTGCCGGGCGCCGAGCGGGCGTTCGGGGCCGACGACGTCGGCGTCGACGGGCTCGCCCCGGCCGGCTACGTCCAGGAGGAGTACCTCCTCGCGGGTACCGCCGCCGGGGAGCCGTTCCGGACCCGGCTCCTCCTGCGCAGGCCCGCCGAGCACGAGCGGGCCGGCGGCGTGGTCGTGGTGGAGCCGATGCACTTCGCGGGCGGCCGGCCGGTGTGGGACCACGCGCACGCCCAGTTGCTGCGCGGTGGCCACACCTGGATCGAGGTCGCCTGCCAGACCACGCCCGCGTACCGGCGGATGGTGGCGAGCGACCCGCACCGGTACGCGCGCGTCCGGCTCGCCGGCACGCCGTCCGACCGGCGACCGGAGATCGCGCCCGGCGCCGACCCGCGCCGGGCGTCGGACGCGTTCGCCCGGGAGTGGTGGGCCACCAGCCCGCAGCTCTTCGGGATCCTGGGCTCGGTGTTCGCGCTGCTGCGCGACGGCGGCGTCCCGGACGTGCGGGCGGAGGTGGTGGTCCTCGCGGGCGCGTCGCAGACCGGCGGCGTCGTCCGCCGCTATGCAGCGCTCGCCGCCCCCGGCGGCCCGCTGGCGGGCACCGTCGGGCCCGACGGCCTGCTGGCGCTGCACAGCGGCGGCGCCGCGCTGCCGGACGACCTCGACCTGCCGACCGTCGAGCTGCTGGCCGAGTCGGACATCGAGTCGGTCCGGTCCGCGGCCGGCCTCCCCGGCCAGGGGCGGGACCTTGCGCACCGGGACTGCCGCAGCCCGTCGTACCGGTGCTACGAGGTGCCCGGGATGGCGCACATCGGCACCCGCGAGCGGGCACCCGCGGTCCCACCGCCGCCCGGCTCCCGCTGGAGCCGCTTCCCGCACGCCCACGTCGTCCACGCGGCGCTCGAGGCGCTGGTCACCTGGCTCCGCGACGGACGGGAGCCGGTGCCGGCCCCGCTGCTGGAGACCGACACCCGCGGACTGCTGGTCCGCGACGCGACGGGCCACGCGCGCGGCGGCCTGCGGCTGCCCGCCGTCGAGCTGCCGCTGGCGCGCATCGCGGTGATCTCCCCGGGCTCCGAGTGGCTGCACGGCCACGAGTTCGCGTCGGTGGCCGCACTGCGAGCGCGCTACGGCGACGCGGCGGCGTACCTGGCCGCGGCGCGCGGGCACCTGCACCGGCTGGTCGGCCAGGGCCACTACCTCGCGGTGGACGCCGAGCGCTGGCTCGCCGAGACCGCGGCAGAGCTCGCGGACGCCCCGTGGAGCCGACCGCCGCTGCCGACACCCGCCGCCCTCGACCGGAGGACCCGATGACCGATCCCGACCGGCACATCTTGGAAGACTTCGACCCCGGCGCGACCGACGACCCCGACGAGGTGCACGCGCTCTACCGGGACCTGCGCACCCGCTGCCCGGTCGCCCACACCGACTCCCACGGCGGTTTCTGGGCGTTGACGACCTACCCGGAGATCAGGGCCGCGGCCCTCGACGACTCCCGCTACATCTCGTCGGTGAAAGCAGTGGTGCCCAGCGACCCGCGGGGACTGCGCCGCCCGCCGCTCAACTTCGACGCGCCCCGCCACACCCCCTACCGCAGGGCGCTGGACGCCGCCTTGTCCCGTCGCCGGATCGCCGGCCTGGAGCCCGTGCTGCGCGCGCACGCGGTCCGGGTGCTCACCCCGATGCTCGAGCGGGGCTCCGGGGACATCGCGCAGGAGTTCGGGGCCCTCTTCCCGGCGTGGGTGACCACGGAGTGGCTGAACCTCGACCCCGAGCTCGCCCCCCTGCTCGCCGAGACGGCGGCCCGCTGGGTGCGCGCGTGGCGGCAGCAGGACCGACCGGTCGTCAACGCCATGAGCGAGCGCATGTACGAGATGGCCCGCGAGCTCGTCGCGGACCGCCGCGCGCACCCGCGCCCCGTCGAGGAGGACCCGGCCAGCTCGCTGCTCGCCGAACGCGCCGACGGCGAACCGCTGGAGACCGAGCAGATCGTGGGCGCGCTGCGCCAGTCGCTCGTGGTCGGCATGGTCGCGCCCCCGATCGTCATCGGCTCGATCGCGACCCACCTCGGCACGGACCAGGAGCTGCAGGCTCGGCTGCGCGCCGAACCGGGACTCGTCCCCGGTGCTCTCGAGGAGTTCCTGCGCCTCTACGCGCCCTACCGGGGCTTCGCGCGCACCGTCGTGGAGCCGACCGTCGTGCTCGGCCGGGAGATCCTCCCGGGGGAGCCGGTCACGCTCACCTACGCGTCGGCCAACCGGGACGCCACCGTGTTCGACGCCCCGGACGACTTCCGGCTGGACCGGGAGAACATCGCCGACCACCTCGCCTTCGGCCGGGGCCGCCACCGGTGCCCCGGTGCCCCGATGGCGCGGCTGATGCTGAGGATCGCGGTGGAGGAGCTGCTCGCACGCACCCGGTCCTTCACCGCGGTCGGCGCCCGGGAAGGGGCACGCATGCCCGAGCTCGGCATCGTCTCCGCCGACCTCCGCTTCGTATCGCCGTGACCGGGGCCCCGTGCCCGCGACCGGTAGGTTCCCGGGGTGGCTGAGGACACCGCCCCGCGCACGCCGCCGCGACCTCGGCTCGGCCCCGAACCCCAGCGCCTGCTGATCATCGTGCTCGGCGACTACTGGTACTGGCGTGCGGAACCGATCCCGTCGCAGGCATTGATCGCCGTGCTCGGGGAGTTCGCGATCACCCCGGCGAGCGCGCGGGTGGCGATACGCCGCCTGACCCGGCGTGGGCTGGTGCAACGGACCAAGGTCGGGCGCACCACGTCCTACGGCATCCCGCCGCGACCGAGCCCGGTCATCGTGGCCCGGCTGAGGGCGCTCTTCGACGCCGACCAGGACGAACCGTGGGACGGCCGCTGGACGGGCGTGGCCTTCTCGGTGCCCGAGAAGGAGCGGGAGTCGCGCCGCAACCTACGCGACGACCTGCGGCTGCAGGGCTTCGGCCCGCTCTTCGACGGCTTGTGGGTCTCGCCCCGTGAGCGACGGGCGCAGGCCCGCGCCGCGCTGGAGCGGCATGCGGTGGATGCGGGGTCGGTCTTCCGGGCGGAGCTGGACGGCCTGTCGCCCGAGGCGATCGTCGCGCGCGCGTTCGACCTGAGCGATCCGGCACAGCGCTACCGCAGCTTCGCCGACCGGTACGAACCGCTGCGGGCGCGGGTGCACGCGGGAGAGCTGGCGCCGCGCGAGGCCCTGCGCGTGCGGACGGAGCTGACCGCCGAGTGGCGCCGCGCCGAGCTGACCGACCCCCGGCTGCCGGCAGAGCTGCTCCCGCCGGACTGGCCGCGTGCCCGTGCCCGCGAGTGCTGCACGGACATCTACGACCAGCTCGGCGAACCGGCGGCCCGACGGTTCCGCCACCTGCTCGCGCAGGTCGACCCGGCGCTCGCCGAGCTGGCGTCCTTCCACACGTTCGAGTCGGTCCGCCGGCTGCCCGACGGGGCCGTGGAGCGGCCGGCGCAGGAGTCCGAGTTCGAGCGCGTCACCCGCGAGGATCGGGTTCGTTCCATCCGACAGGCCTGATGCGAGGCCGCCCGGATCAGCCGTGGAACCCGTCCCGTGCCTTGGCGCGCAGGTGGTCCACGTCGAAGTCGAGCCCCAGCCCGGGCCCCGGGGGGAGCGTGAGCCGTCCGCCGCTGTTGTCCAGCGGGGCGGTCAGGAACTGGTTGTAGCTGCTCAGGTCGTGACGGCTCGACTCGATCCGGTAGAAGTTCGGCACCGTCGCCATCACGTGTCCGCCCGCGACGAGGTTCACCGGGCCCGCCGCGTCGTGCGGCGAGATCGGCACGTAGTAGGCCTCCGCCATGGTGGCGATCTTCTTCAGCTCGGAGATCCCGCCGGTCCAGGTCACATCGGGCATCACGAAGTCGGCGAGCCGGTTCTCGAGGACCGGGACGAAGTCCCACCGGGTGTGCAGGCGCTCGCCCACCGAGATCGGGACGCGCACGCGCTCACGCACCTGCGCGAGGGCGTGGTAGCTCTCCGGCGGCACCGGCTCCTCGTACCAGTGGATGTCGCCGACATCGTCGAGCGCCTGGCCCATCCGGATCGCGGTCGGCACGTCGAACCGGCCGTGGGCATCGATGAGCAGCTCGACGTCGGGTCCCGCGGCCTCCCGGACCAGCGCGGTCAGCTCCATCGCCCGCCGCTCGTCGGCGCGGCTCATCCCGCCGTCGAGGTAGCGGTCGTCGGCCGTCGGCACGCCGGGCCGGCTCGGGAACGGGTCGAACTTGATGCCGGTGTGACCGGAGTCGACGATCGCGCGGATCTCCTCGGCCACCCCCTCCGGGGTGCTGAACCGTCGCTGGTCGGGGTGGGTGTAGATCAGCAGGTCGTCCCGGACCCGGCCGCCGAGCAGCTCGCAGATCGGCTGGCCGAGGACCTTGCCGCGGATGTCCCAGAGCGCGATGTCGACCGCGCTCACCACGTTCGTGCCCGCTCCGCGGCTGCCCGTGTAGGTGAACGCCCGGAAGATCTTGTGCCAGGTGTCCTCGATCCGCGCCGGGTCGTCGCCCGCGAGCAGGTCGGTCATCTGCCTGACCATGGCCGCGATGCCGCGGTTGGCCGTGGGCGTGGTCGTGGTGATCTCGCCCCAGCCGCTGATCCCCTCGTCGGTGCGCACCTCCACGAACAGGTACTCGCCCCATCCCGTGCCCTCGGACTCGACCAGCCACGGCAGCACTTGAGTGATCTTCAAGGACTTCGCTCCTCCAGCTCGAACTCGACACGCACCGGCTCGCCTGCGCTCACCGACAGCGGCTCACCCCGACGGATCGACCCTAGGGCTCCCGCGCACCGCACCGACACCGTCACGTCGACCTCGGATCGCAGGACGGCGTGCGCGCGCGCTCGCTCGAGGTCCCACGCCAACTCGACGACGGTGACCCGGTTCCGGCAGCGGACCCCGCCGACGCGGCCGCGCGCCCACCGACGGGGCAGCGCCGGGAGCAGCTCGATCAGCCCCGGGCGCGAGTCGACCAGCGCCTCGAGGACCACCGCCGGGATCGCGTGCGCCGCGTCGGCGTTGTAGGTCTCCCGCCCGGGGTCGTGCGAGGTCATCAGCGAGCGGAAGACCATGTCGTTGCCCAGGATCTTGCCCAGGTTCTGCTCGACGAGGGCCGCGTCCTTCAACCGGGCGGCGCACAGGGCCCGGTGCAGGCTCCCGTGTGCCGAGAGGTTCTCGTCGCCGCGCAGCACCAGCGCCCGACGTGCGGCCGCGGCCAGCTGGGGCGTGCCGTCCGGGGTGATCTCGTGCAGCGGCCAGACCGGGTAGAGGTGGCTGACGTGCCGGTGGTCCTCCGGGGTCGCGAGGCCCGGCCACGCCCACTCGGCCAGCGCGCCGCGGGAGTCCACGAGATAGGGCGGCAGTTGCTTCAGCAGGGTCTGCCAGCGCGCGACCGCCGCTTCCTCCGTACCGAGCAGGGCGCACGCCTCGACGGCCGCCGACAGCGCGTGCCGGGCGGCCGCGATGTCCATCGTGGCGTTCACGGCCGCCACCCCGGCGCGCCCGCCCGGACCCGCTTCCGGCGAGTAGGACGGGACGAGCACCTTGCAGCCGTGCTCGTCCTCGCGCACCAGGAAGTCCTCGAAGAACAGCGCCGCCTCGACCAGCCACGGCGCCAGCACGTCGGCCAGGAACTCGTCGTCCCCGGTGACCTGCCAGTGTTCGAGGAGCGGGAACAGCAGGCAGTCCGCGCCCGCGACCCACATCGCCCATGGCCAGTCGGCGTCGAGGTGGAACAGGCGCCCGTGCTCGCCGTCGGTGCGGCTGGGCGCCAGCACCCCGCGAACCCCGAACACGGCCCGGGCGTTGTCGCGCCAGTCGTCGATCTGGTCCGCGATCAGTGACCGGAGACCCACGATCGCTTCCCCGACCGCGCCGATGTTCGCGCCGGCAAGCTGCAGGTTCAGGTTGGCGTCGGTGGTGAAATCCCCCGACCACGCCGCGCCCCACTCCCCCAGCCACAGCCCGGTGAGCCGCGGCGGCAGCACCCCGCTCGAGCTGATCAGCAGGTAGCGCCCGGCGTGGAACATGGCCTCGAGCAGCGCGGGGCTCGGGGCCGGGTCCCGGCGCTGCGCCGCGAGCAGCTGCCCCACCGGCTGCGCCCGCTCGACCGGGGACACCCCGAGATCCAGCTCCACGCGCTCGTACATCGCGGAGTGCAGAGGGGTGTGCCGCCCCAGCAGTTGCTCGTACTCGGCCGGCAGGGCCTCCAGCCGTTCCCGCAGGAGCCCCTCGACGGGCGGCGCGTCCCCCCGGGCCGGCACCGTCAGCAGCAGGAGCCGGGATGCCCCGCGCACGACCGCACGGTCGCCCTCCACCCGCACCGGCCCGTCGACGGTCACGAGCCGGGTGACACCGGCGAACCCGTGCGCCCCGAGCCCGGGCGGATAGGTGCCACGGATCGTGAGCAGCGCGTGCCGCGGATCCTCGACCTCGGCCACCGAGGCGTACCCGACGCCGGCGGGCCGGCCCGGCAGCTCACCGGACAACCGCACGGCCAGGTCGAGCGCGGGCCCGGCCAACTCGTACACCAGCACCCCGTCGGCGCGCGAGACGAAGGCGCGGCTGCGCCACGTGCCGGCGATGTCGGTCCAGGTCGCGCTCACCTCGCCGGTGCGGAAGTCGGTCTCCCGGAGGTACTCGCCGCGCACCGGCGCCGGGTTGGCGCGGTCGAGCAGGATCGCGAACCCCGGGTGGAACGGCTGGGTCCAGGCCAGCCGCCTCCCGTCGGAGAACGCACGCTGGGCCGCCGGCGCGTCGCCGGCGAGCACGAGGTCGCGCACCTCGTCGAGCCGGGCGGCGACCTCGGGCGGCCCCAGGCCGCGCGAGCCGTTCGGCAGCACGAAGCGGTGGTGGTTGACGATCAGCCGCTCCGCGGCCGGGTCGCCGGCCACCAGCACGCCGGTCTCCCCGTTGCCCGAGAGGAACGCGTCCTCCCACCGCGACGCGGGTGCGGTGTCGTGGATGCCGTGACGCGGCCCGTCGGCGGTCACCCCTTGAACGCCCCGTCCAGGATGCCCGCGACCATCCGGCGCCCGACGACGACGAACAGGACGAGCAGCGGGAGCGTCGCCAGGAACGACCCGGACATGGCAAGGCCCAGGTCCACCGTCCGCTCGTTCTGCAGGGCCTTGATCGCGATCTGCGCGGTGTAGCGCTCCGGCGACTTCAGCACGATGAACGGCCAGAGGAAGTCGTTCCACGCGCTCACGAACCCGAACAGGCCGAGCACGAACGCCGCGGGCCGCACGATCGGGAAGGCGATCCGCCAGAAGATCTGCCAGGTGCTCGCCCCGTCGATCCGCGCGGCCTGCATCAGCTCGTCGCTGACGGTCGCGGTGATGTGCTGGCGCATCCAGAAGATCCCGAACGCGCTCGCGAGCCCCGGGACGACCAGTGCCTGCAGGGTGTCGACCCACCCCAGCCACGAAATGATCATGTACTGCGGGATGACGGCGAGCTGCGTCGGCACCGTCATCGTGAGCACGACGATCAGGAACAGCACGTTGCTGCCGCGGAAGCGCAACTTCGCGAACGCGAAGCCCGCGAGCGCGCACAGCACCGCGTGCCCGACGCCGATGGTCGTGGCGACGAACAGGCTGTTGAGGATCGACTGCAGGAACGGCACCGTGTCGAACACCAGCCCGGCGAGCTGGAAGAAGTTCCCGCCGGGGACGATCTCCGGCGGCATCCGGGTCGCCGTCGCCGAGTCGGTGGAGGCGACGATGAACATCCAGTACAGCGGGAAGAGGCAGGCGAACGTGGCGACGCCGAGCAACAGGTAGTTCCACCACCGCACGCGCCCGAGGCGCCCGCGGTGCCGACCTCGTCCCGGGAGTGGCGCCCCGGTGACCACCGTCGGTTGCATCGTCATCGCTCCGCCCTGATCCGGCTCGACAGCAGGTAGTTGATGGCGGCGGCCACGATCACCATCACGAACAGCGCGACGCCGATCGCCGAGCCGTAGCCGAACTCGTACTGGCCGAAGCCCTGCTCGTAGAGGAACAGCGACAGCGTCTGGCACTGGCGCACCGGGCCGCAGGTCAGGGCGCCCGGTGAGATCAGCAGCGGTTCGGTGAAGATCTGCAGGCCGCCGATCGTCGACGTCACGACGGTGAAGATGATCACCGGTCGCAGCGACGGGATCGTGATGTGGACGAACTGCTTCCACCCCCCGGCCCCGTCGATCGACGCTGCTTCGTAGACGTCGCGCGGCACCGCCTGCAACGAGGCGAGGTACAGCAGCGTCGTGTAGCCGAACCATCGCCAGGCCACCATGACGGCGATCAGCAGGTGGCTGCCCCAGGTGGACTGCACGAAGTCGATGGGCTCGATCCCGACGAAGCCGAGCAGCCAGTTGAGCAGCCCGTAGTTCCGGTCGAACAGCTGCGCGAACACGACGGCGGCGGCCGCGACCGAGGTGATGTAGGGCACCAGCATCGCCATGCGGAAGAACAGCGCGAACCGCAACCGGGCGTGGTTGAGCACGTGGGCCAGCAGCAGGGCCAGCGCCAGCTGCGGGATCGTCGAGAGCAGCCAGATGCTGACCGTGTTGCCCGTGGCGTTCCAGAACCGCGGGTCGACCAGCATGCGGGAGAAGTTGTCCAGCCCGATGAACGTCTGGTCGCCGATCGGGTTCCAGTCGAACAGCGCCACGTAGAAGGTGAACAGGAACGGCAGGAGTCCGAAGATTCCGAAGAGCACGAAGAACGGGGCGATGTAGGCGTACGGGGTGAAGCTCTCCACGAAGGGGAGCCGCCGGCGGGGCTTGCCGGTGCCCTCGGCCAGGACCGGCTTGTCGGGCAATGTGGTGGTCATCGCCCGATGGCCGTGCGGATGTTGCCCACCGCCCGTTCCCAGGCCGTGGCCGGGTCACCGCCGGCCTGTTCGACGTCGACGAGCGCGTTGAGGAACTCCGCGCCGATCGTCGCCGTGTCCGGTCCCATGTGGAACGGCTCCAGCCCCAGCACCGCCTGCGTGTAGATCTGCCCGATGGGTGCGCCGGAGAAGAACGGGTCGGTCCGGCCCAGGAGCTGCGGGTCCTCGTAGACCTCCGGCGTGGTGGGCAGGGTGCCGACGTCGAGGAAGTGCGTCAGCTGCCGCTCCGGCGCCTGCATCTCCTTGATGTACGCCCAGGCGGCCTCGGGGTTCTGCGCGCGCCGCGGGATCGCGAGGTAGCTGCCGCCCCAGTTGCCCGCACCGCCCGGGATCGTGGCGATGTCCCACTTGCCCGCGGTGTCGGGCGCCCCGCGCCGCAGGCTGCCCAGCATCCACGAGGGCGCCGAGACGACGGCGAAGTCACCCCGGGGCAGGGCGGCGCTCCACCCGTCCGACGCGTAGGAGAGGTTGGCCGAGATCCCCGCGTCGATCGCGCGCAGCGCCAGGTCGAACGCCTCCTTGACCTCCGGGTTGTCGGCGTAGATCGGGTTGCCCGCGTCGTCGTAGTACTTCTGCGACACCTGGTTCACGGCCTGGTAGAACACGCTGGTCGGCACGTTGTCGACGAACGGCTGCCCGGTGGCGGCGACGTAGCGCTGCCCGGTCGCGATGAACTCGTCCCACGTCGGCCACAGCGCCGAGACCGACTCCCGGTCGGTCGGCAGCCCGGCCGCGGCGAACAGGTCGGTGCGGTACGCGACCCCCATGCCGCCGACGTCGGTGGGGATCCCGATGATCTCGCCACCCTCGGCGGTGGCCTGCGCCATCACCCAGTCCAGGTAGTCGCCCTCGATCTCGTCGGCGCCGAACTCGCGCAGGTCGTAGAAGTTCTGAGGCTGCTCGAGGAACTTGGGCAGCTCGTCGCCCTGGATCAGGACGAGGTCGGGCACCTTCCCGCCGGCAAGCGCGGTCGTCAGCCCCTGTGCGGTCTCCTGCGAGGTGCCGACCTCGGTGAGGCCCACCTGGATGTCGGGGTGCTTCTGGGTGTACGCGTCGACGGACCGTTGCTGGTCGATCCCCGACATCGACCAGAACTCGAACGACTTCCCGTCTCCCCCTCCCCCGCCGCCTGCGGCGGAGCCGGGGCTGCAGGCGGCGGTCATGGCGAGCGCCGCGGCAGCCAGGAGAGTCGTAGCGGTGCGGAGATTCACGGCGGTGTGCCTCCAGATCGGCGGTGGCAGCAGCGACTCCCACCACGTGCAGATGCATGATGATCGATCACGCGCTTCGATTCGTTCTCGGTCGCATTTCCGAAACGTTTCGAAACCACGCGGCCACACCGGCAAGTCGGTGACGACTTGGTGTAACGCGAGGCACAGTATATCGTCAAACCTAATTTGTGAAGGCACTCTCGGAATCGAAAGTTTCGATCGCGTACCGCTCGAGAAGGAGCCGCATGGCCGCGTCCAGCGCACACGTCGTCGTCGATCTCGACGTCACCGGCCCGACGATCAGCAAGCACCTCTACGGCCACTTCGCCGAGCACCTCGGGCGCTGCATCTACGGCGGGTTCTGGGTGGGCGAGGACTCCCCGATCCCGAACGAGGGCGGCCTGCGGCTCGACGTCGTCGACGCCCTGCGTGCGCTCGAGATCCCCAACCTGCGGTGGCCGGGCGGCTGTTTCGCCGACACCTACCACTGGCGCGACGGTGTCGGCCCGAAGCAGGACCGGCCGGCCATGGTGAACTCGCACTGGGGTGGCGTCGAGGAGAACAACCACTTCGGCACCCACGAGTTCATGGCCCTGTGCGAACTGCTGGGCGCGGAGCCCTACGTCAACGGCAACGTCGGCTCGGGCACCGTCCAGGAGATGAGCGAATGGGTCGAGTACCTCACCCGTGACGGCGACTCACCCGCGGTCCGGCTCCGCAAGGCCAACGGCCGCGACGAGCCGTGGAAGGTCCGGTTCTGGGGGATCGGGAACGAGGCCTGGGGGTGTGGCGGGCACATGCGCGCCGACACCTACGCCGACCTCGCCGCGCGCTACGCCACCTTCTGCCACGACCACGACGGCAACCAGCTCCACCGCATCGCCGCCGGCGCCGCCGACGACGACCTCGCATGGACCGAGGCGCTGATGAAGACCGTCAACTGCCTGGGGTGCACCTCCACACCGCGCGACGTCTTCCAGGCCGTCTCGTTCCACTACTACACCCACGACGGGGACGGCATCGCCAAGAACCCGGCCGTGGAGTTCACCGACGAGCAGCACTACCGCACCATGGTCAAGGCGGCCGACATCGACCGCGTCATCGCCGCGCACAGCGCGGTGATGGACGCCTACGACCCGCGACGCAGAGTCGGCCTGGTCTGCGACGAGTGGGGCACGTGGTGGCGGGCCGAGCCGGGCACGAACAAGGCCTTCCTGTACCAGCAGAACACCCTGCGCGACGCGCTCGTCGCGGGCCTGCACTTCGACATCTTCCACAAGCACGCCGCCCGGCTGCGGATGGCGAACATCGCCCAGACCGTCAACGTGCTGCAGGCGATGATCCTCACCGACGACGACGGCGGCCTCGTGCTCACCCCGACCTACCACGTGTTCGAGATGAACAAGGGGCACCAGGACGCGGCCTCGGTGCCGGTGCACGTCATCGAGAAGCCGGCCGCGGTGACCGTCGGCGACGCCGAGCTCGATGTGCTCTCGGTGTCCGCCAGCACGAAGGGCGGCACCGCGCTGGTCTCGCTGAGCAACCTCGCGCTCGACACCGACACGACCGTGCGCCTCGACCTGCGCGGCCGGGAGGTCACCGCGGCGCAGGCACGCATCCTCACGGCGGACAAGCCGCACGCGCACAACACGGGAACCGCGGTGGACGTCGTGGCCCCGACCGGGTTCCCCGTCACGCTGGGGTCCGGGGTGCTGACGGCGGTGCTCCCACCGCACTCCTTCGCCACCGTCGCCCTGGATCTGGCCTGACCGGGAGCATCGCGGCGGTCAGGACCTGCGGGTGGACTCCCGCTCCACGATCCGCGGCTGCGGCATGATCACTCGAGCCGGCACCGTCGCCGGGCGCGACTCGATCCGCTCCACCAGCAACCCGCAGATCGCGTCGGCCATCTCGGCGTTCCCCGGCTCGACGGTCGTGAGGGCAGGAGTGGTGAACCGGCTGTGGGCGACGTTGTCGAAGCCGACCACCTGGACGTCGTCCGGGACCTTGCGGCCGCTCTCGGCCAGGGCGCGCAGCGCGCCGATCGCCGCCGAGTCGGTGAGGGCGAAGACCGCGTCGAACGCGATCCCGCGATCGACCAGCCCGCGCGTCGCCTCGAACCCGTCGGCGACCGCGAACTCGCAGGAGACGATCAGCTCGTCGGCGACCGGCAGCCCGGCGGCGGCGTGCGCCTCCCGGTAGCCGCACGTCCGCAGCTCCGGCATCGACTCCTCGGGCCCGTCGACCCCACCGAGCAGCGCGATCCGCCGCGCGCCCGCGCGGATCAGGAGCTGGGTGGCCAACCGCGCCCCTGCGACGTTGTCCATGAGGACGTGGTCGAACCGGGCCGGAACCGCGCGCTCCCCGATCAGCACGACCGGTGTGTCGACCCGCAGCTTCTCCAGATCGGCGGCATCACCGGCCACGACGCTGAGCACGAACCCGTCGTAGCTGCTCAACCGCGCTGCGGTCAGCGCATCCAGCTCCGCCGCCCTGCTCGCACCGGTCCGCTCCACCCCCAGCCGCAGTCCGTGGTCGGCGAACCGGTCCGCCAGCCGACCGGCGAGCTCCGCGTAGTAGTCCGGCGCGAAGCCGGGCACGGCCAGCCCGACCGACCCGGTGCGGCCCATCCGCAGGTTCCGGGCCGTCATGTTCACCCGGTAACCGAGCTCGTCGATGGTCGCGAGCACGCGACGCCGCGTCGACTCGCTGACCCGCTGCGAACGGCCGTTGAGCACGTTCGACACGGTCATCGTGGAGACCCCGGCCCGCTGGGCGACTTCGGTCATCGTCACGTCACCTCGCCGACGCGCTGCTCCGCTCACCCGTCACCTTCTCCGCCGCCCTGGCGAACAGCCTACGTACTCCACCCACGACCCCGACCGGTCGTTGCGCTCAGCGCGGCGAGCACGGCTCGGTGGGTGTCCCCCTACCGGCACCCAGGTACCGGCGACGCGATGCGATCCGGCGCCGACCGTGCGGGGCGACTGCGCCAGGGGTAGGTCCAGGTGCGCGTCACGCCGGCGGGCACGTCCGTCATTCAAACGTTCCACTTTTCGGCAAGGGCGTACGAGCCGCCAGGCCCTGTCAAGGCGTCGAGCCAGGACCGGGTCGTCGGCTCCCGCCCGCATGCCCTCGTCCCCGAAGGTCGTGTGCTGGTCGACGCGACGGGAGGTGTGGTCGGTCCGAGAAGCACCTCAGTGCGGCCGCAGCGACGTCATGCGCGGAAGCGCGAGGCCGGTGGGGCGCTCCGGAGCCCAGGGGCTGCCGGACCGCCGCCCGGACGGTGGCGACGTGGTCGAGCCCTATCGAGGCGGGAGGGGCTTGCCGAACATGGCGCAGACCGCTGCATCGACCACCGCCTGGTGGGCGGCCGCAGCCTCGGGTTCCTTGACACCGAAGTTCGTGCTGGTGAGGACCGCGACGCTGCGTTCGCCATTGCCGTCGGTGTAGATCTCGCTGGAGTACCCGGGCAGCCCTCCGGTGTGACCCCAGACCGTGCCGCAGGGCATCTCCACCTGCATCACGCCCAGCCCGTAGCTGCCGCGCTCGCCCGTGGCGGGCACCGTCGTCCGCATCTGCGCCATCTGGGCCTCGGGCAGGAGCTCACCGGACATCAACGCGGCCTGGAACCGCTGCCAGTCCTCCGCCGTGGACACCATGCCTCCCGCCGCCCAGGACCAGCTCGGGTCGATGGCTGTGGCGTCGACGTTGCCGTTCGGGCGTTCGGGGCCGGCGACCCCGACGCCCTCGGGCAATTCGACGGCCGGGGCCAGGATCGACCTGAGGCGTTCGGAACCGGGTTCGTAGCCGGTCACATGCGGACCGGAGTCCCAGTCGCCCGTCGTGGGCAGGTACGTGTCCTCCATGCCCAGCGGCCCGGTGATCCGCTGCTCGATCAGGTCGGCCAGTTTCTGACCGGTGGCCTTCTCCAGGATCAGACCCAGGGCGAGGTAGTTGGCGTTGCTGTAGGAGTACTTCTCGCCGGGGGCAGCCGGCGGGTCCTGGGGAGGGGTGATGGCCAGGAGTTCCTCGGGCTTCCAGGTGCGCCTTTCCTGCCCGGTCAGGGAGGGCAGGAACTCCGGCGTCAGGAAGAAGTCGCCCAAGCCGCTGGTGTGGTTGAGGAGCATGCGCACCGTGATGCCCTCCCCGCCCGGGACCAGTCCCGGCAGCCACCCCTCCACCCGATCGCCGAGGTCGACCCGGTGGCGGGCGACCAGCTGCAGCACCAGGGTGGCGGTGACCGTCTTGGTGTTCGATCCCACGCGGAACCGGTCGTCCGCGGCGAGGCGGTGATCGGCCGCGGTCCAGCCGGCCTGCCCGACGACCTCCACCGGGTCTCCCGTGCCCTCGTCGACCCGGACGATCATGCCGAGGGAGCCGGTGTCGGCAGCGGTCTGGGCGAGCTCGGCCAGGTGCCGGTTCACCTCGTCGGGCGCTGCACCCGGCTGCGCCGCCGCGGCGGCGCCCCCGTTCGCATTCAACTCCGCGTCGACAGGCGTGTCCGAGCAGCCGACGAGTGCCGCGGCCAGGCCGGTGACCAACGTGAGGCTCAGCGCCCCGCGCAGGATCCGGCGGTGCGACGACGCGAACGCACTCACAGTGGTTCTCCCTCAGGTATCGACCGAGTCGCCGGCCCCGGCACCTGCGGTGCCGCGCTGCCTGGCGATGTCATCGATCCTGCTGCGCGGGAGATCGGGAGGTGATCCGGTGAACCCTCCGGATCGCCGGGGGTTCTCCCCCCTCCCCCGTGGAGGGAGCGCCTACGTCGTGATCGTCGACGCGGCCGGGACGAGCCCCCAGGAGACCAGCACATCGCGCACCTCGGCACGCTCGTCCACCGTCAGCTGCCCGATCGGGGGACGCACGTCCGGCCGGCACAGACCGAGCTGCGCGAGTGCCTCCTTGACCACGCTGACGTTGTTGGCCGAACGATGGGCGCCACGCAGCTCCTCGAATCGACGGATCTTCTCCCAGACGCGCATCGCGCTCGCCGTGTCGCCCTTCTCCAGGGCCGCGAGCATGTCGAGCGAGACACTCGGTTCGACGTTGACCAGGCCGGAGGTGAAGCCGGTCGCCCCCGCCGTCCAGTAGCTGGGCGCGTACGGCTCGGCGAGCCCGGCGATCCACACCAGCCGGTCCAGCCCGACGTCTCGCGCCACCGAGGCGAAGCGCACCGGATCCGGCACGGCGTACTTGACGCCGACGACGTTCGGCGCGGCCTCGCACAGCCTGGCCAGCTGCTCACCGCCGATCGCCGCATCGCGGACGTACGGGACGATCCCGAGCTCGGGCACGGCATCCGCGATCGTGCGGTGGTAGTCGACCCAGCCCTGCGCCGAGACGAACGGGTGCACCGGCTGGTGGACCATCACCAGTTCCGCCCCGATCTCCCGGGCGTGCTGCGCATCGGCCACGGCGGTCGCGATGTCGTGGCCGACGCCCACGAGCACGCCGGCGCGATCACCGACGGTGCGAACGGTCAGCTCGGCGCAGCGTCGCGCCTCGGCTCCGGTCAGGGAGTAGAACTCGCTGGTGTTGCCGTTGACGGTGATCGCCTCGACCCCGTGGTCGACCAGCCGGTCGACGAGGCGCTCGAAGGTCGCGGCATCCACCGCACCGTCCGGGTCGAACGGCGTGACGAGGATGGCGACGACGCCGGCCAGGCGTGCGGTCAGCCGCTCACGTTCCATGTGGTGCGCTCTCCTCCTCGGTCGAGAACCCTCTCGGGTGTCCCATCGGCGCTCGCCGTCCGACGGGCGCCCGCTGTGGTGTCCTACGCGCCGCCCGGCAGTCGGGCGAGCACCCGGTCGCGGAAACCTTCGATGTGGGTACGCAGCAGCCCGGCCGCCCTCTCGGCCTCGCCCGCCTGCGCCGCGGTGAGGATCGCGCGGTGTTCGCCCGCCTCCTCGTCCCAGGTGGGACTCACTCCCCAACCGGTGATGCTGATCAGGGCCGTCTGATCCCGGAGGCCGTCGAGGATCGCGACCATCAACGGGTTGCCGCACGATCGGTAGAGGGCACCGTGGAAATCCCGGTTCGACCGCGCTTGCGCTTCCGCGTTCCCCCCGGCCGGGGCCGTGTCGAGCGCGTCGGCAGCTGCCCCGAAGTCCGAACCCCGCTCCACGCCGCGGCGCAGGGCCTCGGGTTCGAGGACCATCCGCACGTCGCTGACCTGACGCACCATCGCAGCGTCGGCGATCCGGACGGACACCCCGCGGTACTCCGTGGTCACCACGAGTCCCGAGTTGTGCAGCGTCTTCAGAGCCTCCCGGACCGGGGTCTTGGACACCCCGAGCGAGGCGGCCAGCTCCGTCTCCACGAGCGGCTGCCCGGGCCGCAGCCGACCGCCCAGGATCGACGACGTGATCGCCTCCAGCACGAACGCGGTCCGCGACGCGGGCATGGTCATATACGATATCTCCTGTCATATCTTAGGTAGGACGTTAGATGGCCCGCCATCCCGCGTCAACGGAGCAGGGATCAGTCCGGCGTGCGCAGCAGCGCGAAGCACACGCGCGAACGGACCGTGAAACCCAGCTGCTCGTAGAGCCGCAGAGCTCCGGTGTTGCTCGCGGCCAGGTGCAGGAACGGCACGTCGCCGCGCTCGCGGGCCACGGCTCCGACGGCGCGCACAAGGCGCGCGGCGAGCCCCCTCCCACGGTGGGCGGGATCGGTGCAGACGGCGCTGACCTCCGCCCAGCCGGGCGGACGCATCCGCTCCCCCGCCATCGCCACGAGCGCACCTCCGCGACGGAAACCCAGGTAGGTCCCCAGCAGCCGGGTGCGTGTGCGGAAGGGACCCGGCCGGGTCCTGGCCACCAGGTCGAGCATCTCCGGGACGTCGGACTCGCCCAGCACGACCGCCTCGGGGTCCGGGCGCACGTCGAGCCCGGAGCCGTCCATCTGCATGCCCGCGATGCGCTCCACCGGCTGCCAGAGCGCGGGTGGCCGCGCGATGCCGACGGGACCGGTGATCACGACGCCGGCCGCTGGTCCGGCGAGCGCTGCCAGGTCCGCCCAGTCCGCATCGTCCGCGTCTGCGGGGAGAGCGGCGAACGGGGCGATGTCGGGCTGGTAGCGGACGGCGCGGCCCTTCCGTTCGCCCAGCGCCGCCTGGTTGTCGGCCAGCGCTGCGAGGACCGGGTTGTCGAGAGGGTGTTCGGCCACATCGGCACCAACCGCGCAGCCGCCCGACGTGATCCGGCGCGGGCGCATGATCGTGGTCACGACCCGTCCGGACCCGACCAGGCCCACGACCTCAGGCGCGGCTCGCCAGGTAGAGCGCGACGGTCTCGTCGAGGTGTGCCCTGGTCGCGGCGACGGCCGTCGCGGGGTCGCGACCGACGATTGCGTCGAGCAGGACCTGGTGCCGGTCGGTGGCGCGATGCAGCTCGACCACGCCGGCGACGGCGACGAGGGCCGGCTCGAGGGAGCGCTGCAGCACGCTGTTGAGCTCGACGAGCACCGCGTTGCCCGTGGCCTCGCCGGCGACCTTGTGGAACCGGGAGTCGGCGTCGATGAAGGCCGGGACGTCGCCGGAGCCCGCGTGCTCGCGGCAGTCGTCCAGGGCCGCACGCAGCTGCGCCACGTGCGCGTCGGTCCGCCGCAAGGGTGCGACCTCGGCGATCAGCACCTCCAACGCGCGCCGCACCTCGAACACCTCGTGCACCCGCGCGTCGGTCAGCCGTGCGTCGATCTCGGCGTCGACCGGCACACTCACGTACGTGCCGCTGCCCCGGCGCGCCTCGAGCCGGCCGGTGTGGGAGAGCGCGCGGATCGCCTCGCGCAGGGTGGACCGGGCCACGCCGAGCCGCGCGGCGAGCCGCGGCTCGCTCGGCAGCCGATCGCCGACCTGCAGCCCCTCGTGCTCGATGAGCTCGGTCAGGCCGGCGATGACCTGGTCGACGAGCGGGCGACGCTCCGGCATCGTGCTCGGCCGCCAGTCATCGATCACCCCGCAAGGTTAGCGACGCACGCCGGAAGGATCGCGACGTGAGAAGCTACGTGCTCATTCCCGTTCACTGCTTTCCGATGCACGGTTGCCGGAAAATCTCACCTCCCGTCGTCGGTGGTTGGGCGTGTCGGGTGAACTGGGATTCGGTGTGCTGGGCGGTCTGGATCCGGCCTGGTTCTGTCGGGGGTCGAACGTAGGTTCGAGTCGTGGCCGATGTGGTGGACCTCGTGGACCGGGCGGTCGCGTTGCCGCCGGGGCCGGAGTTGTCCGCCGTGCTGGGTGGGTTGTCGTGGGAGAAGATCCCCAACGCCCGG
>NZ_NKYF01000039.1 GCF_002262885.1 Pseudonocardia sp. MH-G8
TCCGATGCCTCAAACGCTACGTCGCCCGCGAGGTCTACACCGCCCTAACCCACAGCCACCAAGATCTTCAGATCACGGGTTGACTTCCATAGGAGCATCGGGGGTGGTGGCCCCACCACCCCCGCGAGTCGGGCGCCGGGTGTGCGTGGGTCGCTTTTCAGGCAGCGCGTGGGGCGTCGTTCAGGCCGCGTCGCCGCGGCTCGCGACCTTGGAGATCGTGTAGAGCGCGCGCCGCCGGGCGCGTCCGGCGGGGGCCAGCATCCGGCCGACCGCGAGGTCGAGGCCGCGCACCTGGAAGTAGGGCGAATCGCCCAGCTCCTCGATCAGCATGCGCTGCTGCTCGTAGATCTTCTCCTCGTTGTTGGACGAGACGGTGCCGCGCCCGATGCGGAAGGCCGCGAGGGTCTCCGGCAGTCCGAGGAAGTCGCCGAGCTGCAGCAGCCGCAGCCACAGGTCGAGGTCCATGATGTAGGGCCGGTCGGTCTTCCAGCCGCCCACGGTGAAGAAGTCGTCGCGGCGGAAGAGCACGTTGTTGGATTCGCCGATCGGGTTCGAACCGTTGCGGACCACTCGGCGCGCCACCTCCACCCCGGTGCGCACTCCGACGAGTCCGGAGAGCCCGCGTCGTGGCACGATCACCCGGCTCTGCTCGTCGATCATGTGGCGGCGGGCGGCCACGACGGCGAGCCCCGGGTCCGCGTCCATCGGCGCGACCTGCAGCTCGAGGCAGCGCGGGTGCAGCAGGTCGTCGGCGCAGACCACCTTCACCAGCGGGGCGCGCGACAGCTCCACCACACGGTTCCAGTTCTCGGCCTGGGGGAGCGTCTCGCGGTTGCGCTCGATGCGGATGCGCGGGTCGCCGAAGGAGCGGGCGATGTTGCCGCTCTGGTCGGTGCTCGCGTTGTCCAGCACGACGACCTCGAAGTCGCGGTAGGTCTGGTCGAGCACGCTGCGGATCGTCTCGGCCAGGAACTGCTCCCCGTCGTAGACCGGGAGGCAGATGGAGACGCTGGGAATCGGCAGCACCCGAGGACGGTACCGCTCAGGCGGAGACCGGCGGTCACCACCCGGCCGGGGGACCAGAGGGCGCGATGACCATCGTCCGTCCGTAGAGTGCGGACGATGGTGCAGGACCACCCCGGCCGGATGCACATCACGGACGCGCCTGGAGAACTGGGCGCACCCTCGCGAGCGCGTACCGTAACGCGATGGGGGCCCGTGGAGATAAGCCTTGTGACGACGAAGGTCACCAGCGGCAGCTACGGGCAGAGTGAGTCAGACGGCGCGAGCGACCGCTGAAGCGGTGGGGGGAGAACGGCGATGCAGCGGAACGGCAACCCGCGGGTGTCCGTGGTGGTGCCGACCCGGAACGAGGCACGGAACCTTGAGGTGGTGCTGCCGGCTATCGCGGCAGTGCGACCGGCGGTGCACGAGGTGATCGTCGTCGACGGCAACTCCGTCGACGGGACGATCGACACCGCCCAGCGGGTCCTGCCATGGGTCAAGGTCATCACTCAGACGCGCAAGGGCAAGGGCAACGCGATGGCGTGCGGCTTCGCGGCCGCAACAGGGGACGTCATCGTGATGTTCGATGCAGACGGCTCGGCGGATCCCGCCGAGATACCGGCGTTCGTACGGGCACTGATCGCGGGTGCCGACTTCGCGAAGGGGAGCAGGTTCGTCCGCGGCGGGGGCAGCGACGACATCACCCTTCTGCGCAAGTCGGGTAACGCCGGGCTGAACGGCGTGGCCAACGCGCTGTTCGGCACGTCCTACACCGACCTGTGCTACGGCTACAACGCATTCTGGGCCGACATCCTCCCGGTGCTCGACCTGCCGCCGATCGAGATCTCGGCACCTGCCGACGGCTCGATGCTCTGGGGCGACGGGTTCGAGATCGAGACCGTGCTGAACTGCCGGGTGGCGGCCGCCGGACTGAAGATCACCGAGGTGCCCTCCATGGAGCGGGAGCGCATCTTCGGGCAGACCAACCTCCGCACGTTCGCCGACGGCACCCGCGTGCTGCGCACGCTGGCCGCCGAGCGGCGGCGGGCGTCGCGTGGGCGCGCCGAGCGCGTGCAGGTCGAGGAACAGGCTCGTGCGCTCACCCCGGTCGGAGGTATCCCGGTCGTTCCGCCTGCCCCGCAGGCGGGTCCGCCGGCCACTTCGCAGGAGGCGTCCGCGGGCCGTCCGGTTCCACAGCCGCGGACGGGCGGCCCCGACGCGGCACCGCAGCCGCGTCACGAGGGGCCGGCCCGTGAGCAGCGTGACGGGGTGACCCTGCGGCTGGCGCTCGAGGAAGAGGCGTCCTGAGGCCGGCCTGAGGGTCGGTTCAGGGAACGCCACTAGACTCCGACGTCAGCCGGCACGCCGGCGGGTCCGGTGGAAGACGTGCAGGTGATCGCAGCGCGAGGGAGCGTGCGGTCCGGTTGACGAACGGAGCCAGACGGTGAGCATGCCCTCGAACGCCGTGCTGACGCGCGCGCGGGTGGCGCGCCGCTACGTGGCACTGGTGCTGGTCGTGGCAGGCGTCGCCGCGTGCGTGTTCAGCGTGATGGGCACCACCGGCGGCGTCCTGGGCGATCTCCGGTTCGTCGCCACCGTGGGGTTCCTGATCCTCGGTCCCGGCTGGGCAGCCGCGGGTTTCCTGCGGCGCGCGCCCGCGGCGCACGTCTGGCTGCTCACCGTCGGGGTCGGGGTGGCCGTCACGCTCCTGGTCGGCCAGATCATGGTGAGTTCCGGGATCTGGCGGCCCGACCTCGCGCTCTACACGATCACGGTCCTGAGCGTCCCGTTCCTCCTGCGGCACGCGGTGGTGGCCCAATGACCGCTCGCCAGATCCTGCTGTCGGTCGGGGTGCCGTGATCCGACGGCACCCCACGCCGCCGCCGCCGAGCCCTGGCCCGGCGATCCCGCATCCAGCGGTGCCGACGTCCGCGTCGCCGTCCGCGGAACCCGGAACCGGCGTCCTGCACCAGGCGACGGTGCGCCCCGACCACCGCGGCCGCACTCACCCCGATCCCCGCCTCGACCCGCCCACCGAGGCCTTCGACCCGGGAAACGCCCGCACCGAGCGGCTGCGTGAGGTGCCCGACGACACCGATCGTTTCCCGGCCGTACCGGCTGCGGAACCGCAGGCGCCTGCCGAGCCGGCCGAGCGCCGCTCCGACGGGCTCGCGCTCGCGCTGTGCTCGTTGCTCGGCTCGCTCGCGGGCTTCCTGAGCTGGCTCGTCGCCGCGCGGATCATGACGACCACCGAGGTGGGCAACGCGCAGCTGGTCGTGTCCGCCTTCATCCTGATCGGCGGAGCCGCCCAGCTCAACATCGGCATCGGCCTGATGCGCTGGCTCCCGCAAGCGGGCCGCTACACGGGCCGGCTGAGCTGGCGGGCCCTGCTGCTGGTCATGCCGCTGTCCGCCGTCGTGGGGCTGGTGTACGCGCTCATCACGCCGCGGCTCGCCACGATCTCGGCGGGCGTGGGTGGGTCTCCCGGCCTCGGCATGCTGATCTTCGTGCTCGCCTGCGCGGGGTGGGGCGCGTTCGCCCTGCACGACTTCCTGCTCGTCGCGGTGGGCAAGCCGTGGTGGGCGGTGTGGCGCAACGGGCTGTTCGCCGTGGTGCGGATCGCCCTGCTGGTCGCCTTCGGGATCGCGGGCCTCGGCGCCTACGGCGTCGTGCTGTCGTGGGCCGGCCCCCTCGTCGTCGGCACCGTGCTCGGGTCGGTGCTCATCGCCGTGCTCACGCGGCGGATCAGCGCCCGGGCCGACGGGGGTGTGCTGCCCACCCGCGCCGAAGCGGTCGCCTTCCTCGGCCCCACCGCGGTGTCGCAGATCGGGGCGGCGCTGCTGTACAACCAGGTCCCGGTCATGGTCAACGTCCGGTTCGGGCCGGAGACCGGCGCGGTGTTCTTCATCGCGTGGCAGGCGGTCATGGTCATCGACCTCGCCGCGGCGTTCTTCATGAACTCGCTGGCCGTGGCCGTGGCTCGGGAGCCGCACCGCAAGGCCGAGCTGGCCGCCGCCGCGCGTCGCAGACTGCTGGTCCTGTTCCTGCCCGCGCTCGCGGTCGGCGCGGCACTCGCCACGCCGCTGCTCTCGATCTTCGGCGGCGCGTACGCCGAGGGCGACGACATACTTCGGCTGCTCCTGCTGGGCCTGGCCTTCCGGCTCGTGGTGGCCCACGAGCTCGGGGTGCGCCAGGCCGTGGGGTGGGCACTGGGATTCGCCCGGCTGCAGCTGCTCAGTACGGTGCTCGTGCTGGTGGTGGCGATCGTGGTGCCCGTGGCCGGGGGCGGTGTGACGGCACTGCTGCCCGTGGCGATCGGGTACATCGTCGTCCAGGTGGTCTGCGTGGCCGCCGTCCTTGCCTTCCCGGCCAGCCGCCGGGCCGACGTGGAGGTGCCTTCGCCGTGACTTCGACAGACCGCGGCGGCGGACGTCCGGCTGATCCGGCCCGGTCCCGGCCGTCCGACGCCGCACCGGGACCGCCCGGAGCGCGCGGGGACGCGGCGGCGCGCGCCCAGCCGGCTCGCCCGCGGCCCTCCCAGCACGCCCGTCCCGAGACCGGGCCGGAGCCGGGGCATGCGGAGGCGGGGCGGTCGCAGCACGCACGGCCCGAGCCCGCACGGCCCGAATCCGCACGACCGGACCCGCCGCGGCCACGGCCACCTCGTGACCAGCCCCCTCGAGACCAGGTCCCGGGTCCGCAGCCGCCCCGACCGCAGCCGCCCCGACCGCCGGCCGCAGGGCAGGGCAGGCCCGCGGCGGATGCGACGACCGCCCTGGCCGTCGCCGGCGGAGACGCGGCCGGGCGCACCACCGCGCTCCCGGTGCAGCGCCCGCGGCCCGCATCTCCCGCCCCCGCGCCGGCCCCCACGGACGTCGGGATCTACCGCTGGCTCTCGCCGGTCCTCGCGCTCCTCGCGGTCGCGCTGCTGCCCATCGCCGCGGCGACCACCGACCTGTCGGCGCTCGACGGCTGGGGCCTGGCCAAGGTTCTCGGCCCGGCGGCATGGGCGTCCATGCTGTTCGCGGTGGGCGCTTGCGTCGCCGAGCTGTGGTCGCCGCGCCCCCGGATCCCCATGCTGGGCACCGCTACCGGCGTGCTCATCCTGTGCTCGTACGGCATGCCGTCGGTGGTGGAGCCTGCAGCCCGGTTCTCGACCGCGTGGCTGATCTCCGGGTTCGTCGACGCCGTCGCGGGTGACGGGCAGGTCGTCGAGGGCTACGACGCCCGCTTCTACTGGCCCGCGTTCTTCGCGCAGTGGGCGTTCTTCCGGGACGCCGCAGGCGCCACCCAGCTGGACGAGGTACTGCGCTGGTTCCCGCCGCTCGTCGTCGCGGTGTGGGCCATCGGCATCTACGCGCTCGCCCGCTCGATGCTCGGTGGGCACCGGGCCCCGTGGGCCGCGGCGTGGCTGTTCCTCGGGCTGAACTGGATCGAGCAGGACTACTTCTCGCCGCAAGCCACCGGCGTCGTCCTGATGCTGACGGTGCTGACGTTCGCCCTCGGCCCGCTGGCCACCCGCCGCACGGACGCCGCCGGCGTGCCGGGCTGGCCCAAGCCGCACGCCGACTCGAAGCGGCTGATCCTGCCGCGCCGCTGGCTCGTCGCGGCGATGACACCGCCGAACCGGCCCACACTGCCTCCCCGGCAGTTGCTGCTGATCTACCTCTGCTCCGCGCTGTGCCTGATCGCGCTCGCCCCGTCGCACCAGCTCACCCCGTTCGCGATCATCGGGCAGCTGGCGGTGCTCGCGGTCGTCGGGCGGTTCCGCGGCCGCGGTCTCGTCCTCATCGGGCTCCTCGCGGTGGGCGTGTTCATCCTCATCGCCGCGCGGGGCTTCTGGGTGAACCAGCTCAGCATGATCACCGGCGGCGACGCCGAGGCGGGCGCACTCGAGGCGGGTATCGCGGACCGGCTCGCGGGCGACACGGGCCAGGTCGTGGTCAAGGTGCTGCGCATCCTCGTGCCCGGCCTGACCTGGCTGCTCGGGATCGTCGGTGCCTGGATCTACTGGCGTCGCCGGCGCGACCTGGCGCCGATCGCGCTGGCCGCGGTGCCGATGGGGTTCGCGGCGCAGGGCTACGGCGGTGAGGTGTTCCTGCGGATCGTGCTGTTCGGCCTGCCGATCCTCGCGATCCTCGGGGCCGACGCGCTGCGCGCCGTCGCCCGGTGGAAGCGCGGGATGGAGTACGTGCTCGCCGTCGGGATGGCCGTGCTGTTCGCCTCGATCATCCTCATCCGGGGCGGCAACGAGTCGTACATGGTCGTGTATCCCGACGAGGTGGCGATGGCGCGCGAGGTCTACGCCACCACACCACCGGGGCTGGAGGTCGTGCCGCTGGTCAGCGGTGTCGGTCCCTACGCCGTCGACGGCATCGACACCCACAGCCGTGGCAACAACGTCGAGGGCTGCAGCGACCTCGTGGACGACCCGCTGCGCTGCGTGGACCTCCAGGATCCGGACGTGATCGTCACGTTCGACTCCACCGAGGCCTACGGCCGCGACCTGCTGGAGAAGCCGCCGGGTTGGTCGCTGCAGGTCGTGCAGCAGATCGTCGCCACCGAGGAGTACGTGATCACGTACCAGAACGGGTACGACGTCGTGCTGCGCAAGGCGGAGCTGTCGGCCCCGCCGGCGGGAGGTTGAGATGATCTACGAGCGGCTCGACATCGTGATCTGGGCGGCCACTCTGCTGGTGTTCGCCCTGTTCGGGGCGCGGGCGTGGGCGGTCGAGACGGCCGGGGCGCAGCTCTACCGCACCGCCCCCCGGGTGCGGGTGCTGACCATCGGGGCGTGGCTGGCCGTCATCGCGCTCGCTGTGCTCCTGGCGGTGCAGGGCGGCGTCCTGCTGGTGCAGTCGATCATCACCCGCACCGATCCGTCCGAGGTCGTGACGGTCGTGCCCATCAACCCGCCGCCGGCCCCGCTCGTGGACCCGAACTTCCCGCCGCCGGCGGTTCCCGCCGATCCGAACGCGCCGGCACCCGCCGACACCGGTGGGGCGCCGCCGGCAGACCCGGCAGCGCCGGGCGGCTGAGCCGCCCGGCGACCGGCCGCTCCCCGCGCCGCGTTCGGGCTTCGCGGCATGATCAGCCTGAGTCGTACGCCAGGATCCTTGCGACGGCGCTCCTGTACTTCTCGCCCGCCGGTCGCCGAACGCCGGTCCGGCGGCGATCGGCGTCCCGGGGTGGCCCCGCCCGGGTCGCGAGCGGGGCCGGTCGGGTCACTGGCCGCCGAAGCCGATCGCCACGTACTTCGTCTCCAGGAACTCCTCGATCCCGACGCTGCCGCCCTCGCGGCCGAGGCCGGACTCCTTGATGCCACCGAACGGGGCGGCCGGGTTGGACACCAGGCCGGTGTTGAGCCCGATCATCCCGGCCTCCAACCGCTCCGACACCCGCAGGGCGCGGGTGATGTTCTCCGTGTACAGGTAGCTGACCAGGCCGTACTCGGTGTCGTTGGCCGCGGCGACGGCGTCGTCCTCGTGGTCGAACACGCTGATCGCAGCCACCGGCCCGAAGATCTCCTCGGACGTGAGGCGGGCCTCCAGCGGCACTTCGGAGAGCACGGTGGGCCGGTAGAAGTAGCCCGGCCCGTCACCCGGCTCGCCACCGACGTGGACGCGCGCACCGCGGCCCACGGCGTCGCGCACGAGCTCCACGACCTTGTCGCGGCCCTTCGCGTCGACGAGCGGGCCGACCTGCACACCGTCGTCGGTGCCCCGGCCGACGGTGAGCGCGCCCATCCGCTCGGTGAGGCGGCGGGCGAACTCCTCGGCCACGCCGCGCTGCACAAGGAACCGGTTGGCGGCCGTGCAGGCCTCACCCATGTTGCGCATCTTGGCCAGCATCGCGCCCTCGACCGCCTTGTCCAGGTCGGCGTCGTCGAAGACGAGGAAGGGTGCGTTGCCGCCCAGCTCCATCGAGGTCTTCAGCACCTTCTCCGAGGCCTGCTCCAGCAGCAGCTTGCCGACCGCGGTGGAGCCGGTGAACGACAGCTTGCGGGCGCGGCCGTCGCGGATGAGCGGCTCCATCACGCCGCCGGCGTCGGAGGTGGTGACGAGGTTCAGCACGCCGTCGGGCAGCCCGACCTCGGCGAGGATCGCGGCGAGCGCGTGCATCGACAGCGGGGTCTGGGCTGCGGGCTTCAGCACGATGGTGCAACCGGCCGCGATCGCGGGGCCGATCTTGCGGGTGCCCATGGCCATGGGGAAGTTCCACGGCGTGATCAGCAGCGACACACCGACCGGCTGCTTCTGCACGAGGAACCGGCTGGCGCCGTTGGGCGCCACGGCGTAGCCGCCGTCGATGCGCACCGCCTCCTCGGCGAACCAGCGGAAGAACTCCGCGGCGTAGGCGACCTCGCCCCGGCTCTCGGCGAGCGGCTTGCCCATCTCCAGGGTCATGAGCAGCGCGAGGTCGTCGATCCGCTCCATGATCACGTCGTAGGCGCGGCGGAGGATCTCGCCCCGTTCCCGGGGCGGCATCGCGGCGAAGGACTGTTGGGCGGCGGCGGCCGCGGCGAGCGCGTCCATGCCGTCCTCGGGGCCGGCGTCGGCCACCTCGCAGAGCGTCTTCCCGGTGGCGGGGTCGTCGACGGTGAGCGTGCGACCCGACGTGGCGGGGCGCCAGGCCCCACCGATGAACAGGCCGGTGGGGACCGCGTCGACCACCCTGGCCTCGTCGGCGGTCGCGCTGCTGGTGGCGGCGGAGTTCGTCATGGCCGCGATGCTGCCATCGTGCGTCTGCCGACGCACCACCCCGTGGCCACGATGAAGTGCTGTGCGGTGCCGACGGGCCCGATGGCGCAGGATGTGCAGGCGTGAGCGCAACGCTGCACCGGCTGCCCGAACTCGTGCCACCGCCGACCGAGCTCCCACCGCGGGTGGCCGCGCTGCGGGCCGAGGTGCGGGCGTTCCTCGAGGAGGAGCGGGCCGCGCAGCTCTGGGTGCCCCGCGCGGATGCGTGGCTGTCGGGCTGGGACGAGCGCTTCACCCGGGAGCTGGGGCGGCGCGGTTGGCTCGGCATGACGATCCCCCAGGAGTACGGCGGGCACGGCGCCTCGCCGCTGGACCGCTACGTCATCACCGAGGAGCTGCTGGCGGCGGGCGCGCCGGTGGCGGCGCACTGGATCGCCGACCGGCAGATCGGCCCGACGCTCATGCGGTTCGGCACCGACGTGCAGCGGCGCCGCTTCCTGCCGGGCATCGCCGCGGGCGAGGTGTACTTCGGCATCGGGATGAGCGAGCCCGACGCAGGCTCCGACCTGGCCGGTGTGCGCACGCGGGCGGAGCGGGTGGACGGTGGGTGGGAACTCACCGGCACCAAGGTGTGGACGTCCGGCGCGCACCACGCGCACGCGTTCTTCGCACTCGCCCGCTCGGCGCCCCGCGACGAGCGGCACCGCCACGCCGGGCTGTCGCAGTTCATCGTGTTGCTCGACTCGCCGGGCGTGCAGATCCGCCCGATCCGGCTGCTCACCGGGGCCCACCACTTCAACGAGGTCGTGTTCGACCGCGCCTTCGTGCCCGACGACATGGTGCTCGGCGAGATCGGCGCGGGCTGGCGGCAGGTCACCGGCGAGCTGGCGTTCGAGCGCAGCGGCCCCGAACGCTTCCTCTCGACGTTCCCGCTGCTGGCGGCGTTGGTCGGCGAGCTCGCCGGCACCCGCGGCGCCGAACGCGAGATCGGTGGGCTGGTCGCGCGGCTGTGGACGCTGCGGCGGATGTCGCTGGCCGTGGCCGGATCGTTGGAGTCGGGGGAGGCACCGGAGCTGGCCGCCGCCGTGGTCAAGGACCTGGGCACGCGCTACGAGAACGAGGTGATCGACGTGGCCCGGCTGCTGGTCGCGACCCCGCCCGACCCCGGCGCCGGCAGCGGCTACGCCCGCCTGCTGGCCGACGCCGTCCTGCACGCACCGGGGTTCACCCTGCGCGGCGGGACGAACGAGGTGCTGCGCGGCATCGTCGCGCGCGGGATGGGGCTGCGCTGATGGCATCGGTGAACACCGGAGTGAGTGCGGAGCTGCAGGAGCTGGCGGAGTCGGTCTTCG
This sequence comes from Pseudonocardia sp. MH-G8, assembly GCF_002262885.1. Lineage (GTDB taxonomy): Bacteria > Actinomycetota > Actinomycetes > Mycobacteriales > Pseudonocardiaceae > Pseudonocardia. Next base: position 10,058 of record NZ_NKYF01000039.1, read on the forward strand.
GCGACGCGGCGTCGCCGGACACCGGGTTCGACGCGGCGCTGTGGAGCACGCTGCAGGAGACCGGTCTCGCCCGGCTGACGCTGCCCGCCGCCGCGGGCGGCAGCGAGGGCACGGTCGCCGACTCCGCGGTGGTGCTCGCCGCGGCCGGCCGGCACGCCGCGCGGGTGCCGCTCGTCGAGACCGACCTGCTCGCCGGTTGGCTGCTGCAGGCCGCGGGCCTCGACGTGCCGGACGGGGTGTTGACGGCGGTCGCGGGTGATCTCGACGTGAACGGCGGCCACGCCCGCGGGGAGCTGCGCCGGGTGCCGTGGGCGCGGGCCGCGGCGGCGCTGGCGGTGCTCACCCCCACGCAGGTCGTGCTGCTCGGGCCGGAGGCGCTGACGGTCACGGACGGCGCCAACCTGGCGGAGGAGCCCCGCGACGTGGTGGTGGTCGACGGCCCGGTCACCGCGGTGGCGCCGGCACCGGACGGCGCGGCGGGAGAGCTGCGCGTGCGCGCCGCGCTGGGACGCGCGTCGTTGCTCGCCGGCGCGGCGTCCGGCGCGCTCGCCGCAACGGTCCGGTACGCGGGGGAGCGGGTGCAGTTCGGGCGCCCGATCGGACGGTTCCAGGCGGTGCAGCAGCAGCTGGCCGCCGCCGGGGCGGAGCTCGCCGCCGCGTCGGCGGCCGCGTCCGCCGCAGCAGGTGTCGCCACGGCGGACGGGATGGCCGCGGGTTCCACCCGGTTCGCCGTGGCCGCGGCGAAGGCCCGGACCGGTGAGGCCGCGGGCGTCGTCGCCCGGACCGCGCACCAGGTCCACGGCGCCATCGGCTTCACCCGCGAGCACGACCTGCGGCTGTGGACCACCCGGCTGTGGGCCTGGCGGGACGAGGACGGCTCGGACGCCGAGTGGAACGCGGAGATCGGCGCCGCGGCGCTGGCCGCCGGACCCGCGGGCTTGTGGCCGCTGATCGCCGGTTCGCCCTGACGCGGTCAGGGCGCGGGCACCCCGCCGAGGCGCGCCTCCATCGCCTCGGCGAGCCGGGTGAGCGTGGAGAGCGCCGCCGCGCGTTCCGATCCGAGCCCGGCCAGCAGGTGGGCGTGGGCAGCGAGCTCGCGCGGGAACAGGTCGTCGATGACGTCCTCCCCGCCCGGGGTGAGGCCGATCAGCGCCGTGCGCCGGTCGGCCGGGTTGGCCGTGTGTGCGACCAGGCCCCGAGCCTCCAGCTTGGCCAGGGTCTTGCTGACCCCGGCCCGTGACATCCCGAGGTGGGCGGCGAGCCGCGCCGCGGTGAGTGGCGGCTCGGCGTGGCGCAGCGGTACGAGCAGCTGAACCTCGGCGGTGGTCAGCGCGGCGCCCTGGTAGAGCGGCTTCACCGCGCGGTCGAGAACCGCGGTGATCCGGTTGACGAGGGCGACGACCTCCATGGGCGAGGTGTCCAGGTCCAGGGTTCCTCGTGCACCGCGGATCCGGGCCCGTGCTGGCGACGCGCACGGTCCTGGTCGCTACCGGACTGCGCGACGAGTTGCCCGACGCCCCGGGGTAGGGCAGCTGTGGGGCGGCGACGTCGCGCACTGCCCCTACTGCCACGGCTACGAGGTGCGTGACACGGCGATCGGCGTGCTCGGCGGCGAGAACCGGCCGTTCACCCTGCACCAGGCGCAGCTGGTGCGGCAGTGGTCCGACGACGTCGTCTTCTTCCCGCACCGGATCGTCCTGACCGACGACGAGCGAGCCCGGTTCGATGCGCGCGGCATCCGGGTCGTCGAGGGGGAGGTGGCGCGGTTGACCGTCGCGCAGCACCGCCTGCAGGGCGTGGAGCTCGTGGACGGGCGCACGGTGGCCCGCACCGCGGTGTTCGTGGGCCCGCGCTTCGTCCCCCGGGACGACGTCCTCACCGCGCTGGGTTGCGTCCTCGGCGAGAACGGCTGGGTGCAGGTCGAACCGACGGGACGCACCAGCGTGCCAGGCGTGTGGGCCGCGGGAAACGTCGTCGACTCGCCCGCTCAGGTCGCGAGCGCCGTCGGCGCTGGGGCGAGTGCGGCGATCTCGCTGAACCACCACCTGCTCGCGGAGGACGTCGAGCGGGCGCTCGCCGCCCGGAGTCACAGCGTCGGCTGACCGGAGCGTGCGTACCTCGCGCGTGCCCGGGGAAGGTCGGGGCATGGACATCGATCTCAGCGGGCGCACCGCACTCGTCACCGGTTCCACGCAGGGCATCGGGCTCGCGATCGCCGGCGGGCTCGCCGCGGCGGGTGCGGGCGTCGTGGTCAACGGGCGCACCGCCTCCCGGGTGGACGCGGCCGTGGCACGGTTGCAGGAGGAGCGTCCCGGCGCCGACGTGCGGGGCATCGCGGCGGACGTCGCCGACGCCGACGGTGCGGCCGAGCTCGTGGAACGACTGCCGCACGTCGACGTCCTGGTCAACAACCTGGGCATCTTCGGGTCCCGGCCGGTGCTCGAGGTCGACGACGACGAGTGGCGGCGCTACTTCGAGGTGAACGTCCTGTCCGGGGTGCGGCTCACCCGCGCCTACCTGCCGGGCATGATCGAGCGCGGCTGGGGGCGGGTGCAGTTCATCTGCAGCGACTCGTCGGTGGTGATCCCGGCCGAGATGGTGCACTACGGGGTCACGAAGACGGCGCTGCTCGCCGTGTCACGCGGGTTCGCCAAGGCCGCGTCCGGCACCTGCGGGTGGACGGCGGCTACGTCGACGCGATCCTGCCGTAGTACCGCCACCGGCCCCAGGCGGAGGCCGGGGTCAGGAACCGTCGCCCTCGGGGCCGGGCCGGTCCACCCGTCCCTCGCGGATGCCGCGCTGGAACGTCGTCAGCCGCCCGCGCACCGCGTCCGCGTCGCGGGTGGACTCGGCTGCCGGGGTGCCTGCCGGGCCCGCGCTGCCCGGGAGCAACCGGCTGCGGGGCACCCGCTTGGGCAGGCCCGCTCTCGTGACGCTGCTCTCGGTGTGCGTCGTGGCCGCGCGGGCCGCCTGCCAGAGGCTGTCCGCCGCGCTGGCGAAGGCCGCCGGGTCCGGACCGGACGAGGCGCCCGCGCCGACCGCCACGGGGACCGCCTCCGTGGCCGTGGCGCCGGAACCGGCGGAGGCGGTGACGTGGAACCACCCCGACGTGACCTCCGCGAAGATCGGCGTGATGTCGCCGTCGTCGAAGGGGCCGTTCGCGAAGGGGCCGTTCGCGAACGGGTCGCGCGGACGAGGCTCATCGGGGTCGGGCAGCGACGACGGGGGCACGAGCGGCTCGAACAACGCGGCCCCGTCCAACTCCGGGGGAGAATCGGGAACCGGCGCCGGTAGGGCCGCCACCACGGGCAGCCGCAGCGTCTCGGCGCCGACGGAATCCTGCTCCGGCACCCCGCCGGAGAGCGCTGCGGCGGGCTCGCGCCTGCCACCGTCGGTGCCGTCCGGGATCACGATGCGCGCGGGCAGCGGGGGCGCTGCCTCGAACCGCGACCACAGGATCTGGTCGGGCTCGCCCTCCCGCTCGCCGACCAGGTCTGCCGGCACCGTCACCCGCGCGGTGATGCCGTGCGCGCCCGTGGTGGGCCCTCGTGACGGCCCCATCGAGTCGGTGAACAGCCCCACCCAGACGCCGTGCCGGTTGGCGAGCTTGCCGACCACGAACAGGCCCATCTGTTGCGACGCCGCCACAGTGGCCGTGGCCTCGCTCGGGTTGCGCAGCCGGTCGTTCAGCGTTGCGAGCTCGCCCGCGGACAGGCCCGGCCCGCTGTCGAAGATCTCCACCAGGATCGAGTCGTCCCGGGCCCGGCTGCAGCTCATCACCACCTGCGTGTCGGTGGGCGAGAACCGGGTGGCGTTGTCGAGCAGCTCGGCGAGCAGGTGCTGGATGTCGTTGGCCGCCTCCCCGACGAACACGGCGTCCGGGCAGCTCTGCACGTTGACGCGCGGGTACTGCTCGATCTCCGACACCGCCGCGCGCAGCACGTCCAGCACCGGCATGGGGTCGGTGGCGTCCCGCTCGACCTCCGTGCCGGCCAGCACCAGCAGGTTCTCGCAGTTGCGCCGCATCCGCGTGGCCAGGTGGTCCAGGCGGAACAGGTCGGAGAGCTGCTCGGGGTCGACCTCGCCCGCCTCGAGCTGCTCGATGAGCAGGAGCTGGCGATCCACCAGCGACTGGCTGCGGCGGGAGAGGTTGACGTACATGGCGTTGACGTTGTTCTGCAGCGTGGCCTGCTCGGCCGCCAGCTTGACGGCTTGCGCGTGCACGGCGTCGAAGGCCCGCGCGACCTGGCCGACCTCCTCGCGGGTGACGACCGGCACCGGGTTGACGTCGACGTTGGGCACGGAGCCCTCGCGCATCCGCCGCACCGCGTCGGGCAGCCGCTCCTGGGCCACGAGGATGGCGCTGCGGCGCAGCGTGCGCAGGGAGGCGATCATCGCCCGTGCGACGAGCCCGACGATCGCGGCAGCCAGCAGCAACGCGACGATCAGCACCGTGACGTTGATCCAGGCCTCGGCGATGGCGCTCTGCCGGCGCTCCGCGGCGGTGATGCGCAGCTCCGCGCGGACCCCCTCGCCCGCGGCGTCGAGCTCACCGAGGAACCGGCTGTAGACGTCGGCGACGCGGACGACCCCGACGCCCTCCGGGGCCCCGCCCGCGGCGATCACCGATTCCACGAGCGTGTCGCGCTGGGCGTTGGCCGACCCGGCGATGAGGCCGCTGTACCTGACGCGCTGCGCGGCGTCGAGCGCCACGCGGAACTCGGCGAGGCCGCTGTTCAGGCGCGCCCCGCTGTACTGCAGGTCGGCGGCCAGCGGCGCGGGCAGCGGGCCCCGCACCGCGATGGCCAGCTGGGCCTGCTGCAGGGTGGCCTCGTTGCGGGCGGCGTCCATGCCGGCGAGGCTGTTGGCGAGCCCCAGCACCTCGAGGGTGTTGACGTTGCGCAGCAGCGCGCTGTCGAGCTGCACCAGCTGTTCGAGCAGCTCGGAGTACCGGGAGATCACCGCGGTGGCCGGCGCGGTGGAGCCGGTGACGATCTCCCGCAGCCCCGGGAGGCGCTCGAGGGCCTGCTCCGCCTGCCTGCGCACCAGGTCGAGCCCCGCGACGTCGTCGATGCGCAGGCCGGCCAAGGCGTCCTGGCCCTGCGCCGCGCGGTGGTCGACCGACTCGATCACGCGCTCCAGCGCGCGGGCGTCCACCCGGCCGTTCGCGACGAACTCCGCGGCGCGGTAGCGCTCCCGCTCCACGTCGACGATGAGGGAGGACACCACCCCCTGGACCCCGACGAACCGAGCGACCCGGTCGCGCTCCTCGGCCTCGGCCGTCTGGTCGGCTATCCGGAAGACACCCAGCGTCACGGCGAGTAGCAGGGGGACGAGCAGCACGACGGAGAACTTGACGCGCAGACTCCAGTGCTGCGGCGACCGCCACGCGAATCGGCCGCGCGGCGGCGGACGAGTGTCCCTGGTCACGTCGACATCTCCACGCCTGGGGGGAGCGCGCGGCGCGGACGCCGCGGTTCGGTCGCCGCTGTTCACAGCCCCCTACGTGCAGCCGTGATCAGCGGTTGTCGCAGTGTAGCCAGGTCTGTCCGCTCAGGTGAGAGATCTGTTACACAGTTGCGCTGAATGGGCCTGGAATACTGCGCTGAGTCACTGTACGTGTACGTGGAGGTCCCCTACACGGTGCGCGCTCCGTGTTGACAGTGCGCTGCGTGCCGATGATGCTGCGCTCCGCAGACGATCACGCGAACGGCCACCTGGCGAGCGAGGTCTCCACGGCGCCCCAGGGGAGGCAGCATGCGTCGGCTGGATCGCCGCCGCTTCCTGAAAGCGGTTGCAGCGACCGGCACCGTCGCGGTGGCAGGCGCCTGCGCGTCCGGCCCGCCGGGTGCCGCCGCCGCCTCACCCGGGTCGGCCACCGTCCGGATCGGGTTCGTCAGCCCCGAGACCGGTGTACTGGCTGCGTTCGGCGAGGCCGACCAGTACGTCATCGCCGCCTTCCAGGAGCACGTCGCGCGCAACCCGATCCGGATCGGTGGCCGCAGCCACTCCGTGGAGGTCCTCAAGCGCGACAGCCAGTCCGATCCGGACCGGGCGGCCGACGTCGCTGCGGACCTGATCCTCAACGACGAGGTCCACCTGATGCTGGTCTCGTCCACACCCGACACCACCAACCCGGTGAGCGACCAGTGCGAGGCCGGTGGCGTGCCCTGCGTGGCTGCGGCCACCCCCTGGCAGCCGTGGTCCTCCGGGCGGCAGGCGCCCGCGTGGAGCTACCTGTTCTCGTGGGGGCTCGACGACGTCGAAGCCGTGTACGCCGGCATGTGGGACCAGGTGGTGACCAACCGCACGGCCGGCGCGCTGTGGCCCGACGACCCGGACGGCCTCGCGTGGGCGAACCCCAACACCGGCGTGCTCCCGGGCCTGACCGCGCGCGGCTACTCGATCGTGAACCCCGGCAACCACGTCCCCGGCACGCAGGACTTCTCGGCGCAGATCGCGGCGTTCCGCGACGCGCAGGCCGAGGTCTTGTTCGGCGTGCCCGCCCCGGCCGACTTCGCCGCGTTCTGGGGACAGGCGACGGATCAGGGCCACCGACCCCGGATCGCGACGCTGGGCAAGGCGCTGCTGTCCCCGTCGGACGTGGAGGCGCTCGGACCGCTCGGGATGAACCTGGGCACCGAGGTCTGGTGGTCGCCGGGCCACCCGTTCACCTCCTCGTTGACCGGCCAGAGCGCGGCAGCGCTCGCCCAGGCCTACAGCGCGGCGACCGGGCGGCAGTGGACACAGCCTCTCGGCCACGCGCACGCGCTGTTCGAGGTGGCGGTCGCGGCGCTGGCTTCGGCCGGCGCGGTCGAGGACCGCAGGGGCATCGCCGACGCGATCGGGCGGCTGCGGCTCGACACCGTGGTCGGACCGCTGGACTGGACCGCGGGCCCGGTGCCGAACGTCGCCACGACGCCCCTGGTCGGCGGCCAGTGGCGGGCGGGCACCGCGAGCCCGTTCGAGCTGGTGGTCGTCAGCAACCCGGGGCACCCCGAGATCCCCCTCGCCGGCGCGGTCGAGCCGCTGCCGACGGCCCCGTCCTGACGCCCGTCAGCCGGCGAGCTTGCGGAAGTCCCAACTCGTGATCTTGTCCGGGACCAGGCGCAGCCAGGCGTGCCGGCCGTCGTGGTGCACCGTGCCGCCGGTGTAGCGGTCGGCGAACAGCTGCTCGGGGCCCTCCAGCTCCGGCGCGGCTGCACCGGTGCGCGGCACCTCCCCGACGACCTCGACGCGCCCGCGCAGCTCGACGCCGCGCAGCTGGTCGTAGTCCTGCCCGGCGTCGACGACGACGGCGACGCGCGGGTCGCGTTGCAGGTCCGCCCAGCGCTGGCTGCGCACCACCGAGGTGAGCCACAGCGCGCCGCCGTGCCAGGCGAACCAGAGCGGGGTGGCGTGCGGCCCGTCCGGCCCCACGGTGGCGACGCGGCAGGTGCGCTCCTCGGCGAGGAAGCCATCGACCTCCGCCGCTGTCATCGCGATCCGCCGACCCCGCCGCTGCTCCCGCACGGACACCGACGCTACTGCCCCGCGCGAGGTACGCACACCCGGACGGCGACTCGCGGGGCTGAAACCCCGACTCGCGGGGCGTGGGACCCCGACTCGCGGGGCTGGGACCCCGACTCGCGGGGCGTGGGACAGCGACTCGCGGGGCGTGGGACAGCGACTCGCGGGGCGTGGGACCGCGACTCGCGGGGGCCCCGCGAGTCGGGGCTGGGGGCGCGTGTGTCGCGGGCTCGGGACCGGCGTCAGGGGAGGCGGCGGGTGTCGATCGGGTGGCCGCGGCCCACGGCGGCCAGCTCGGCGCGCGCGGAGCGGCGGCGCAGGGCCGGGCTGGCCGTGGCCGCGCGGTCGGCCATGCCGGCCAGCACCTCGCGCAGCGCCTCGTCCGCCGGCACCCGCGGTTCCCAGTCGAGCAGGTGGCGGGCCCGCGTGCTGTCCAGCAGCGGCACGGCGAAGGCGAGGTCGAGCCAGCCGGGGTCGACCGGTTGCAGCCGCAGCCTCCACGCCGCCGCGGCGGCGCCGCGCAGTGCTCGCGCCGGGAGGTGGACCGCACGGGCGCCGAGCACGGCGGCGATCACGTCGCGGGTGATCGGAGGGTCGGCCGCGAGGTTGAACGCACCCGTCGCCCGCCGCTCCAGTACCCGCACCACCGCGTCGGCGGCGTCGGCCGTGTGCATCAGCGGGACGGCGAGACCGCGGTCGAGCGGCAGCAGCGGTACGTGGCGCAGCAGCGCCGCGGGGACGTACGGGGGCACGGAGTAGCGCAGCAGCGCGCTGCCGATGCCCCGCTGGACCATCAGCCCGGGCCGTATCCGGGCCACCGCGGTGCCGGAGGGATGGCTGCGCTCGTGCTCGTCGAGGATCCGCTCCGCGGCGGCCTTGTGCCTGCTGTAGGGCGACGAGGCGATGCCCTCGGTCGGCCACGACTCGTCCACCGGCTCCTTGGGGCCGGGCGAGTAGGCGCCGAGCGAGGACATGTGCACCAGGTGCGGTACGCCCGCGGCCTGCGCGGCCCGCACCACTGCACGGGTGCCGTCCACGCCGAGCCGGCCCAGGTAGCCCGGGTCGTGGGAGGGCTGGAAGCCCCAGGCCAGGTGGACGACCGCGTCGGCGCCGGTCAGCACCGGAGCCAGTGCCTCCGCTCCGGTGTCGGCGAGGTCGAGCGCCACCCAGCGCACGCCGGCGTAGGGCGGACCCGCGGGCGGTGGCCGCCGGCAGACGCCCACGATCTCGTGGTCGGTGAGCCGCCGCAGCAGGGCCGTGCCCACGTTGCCGCTGGCACCGGTGATGACGATCCGCACCCCCCGCAGGTGCCCGCGGCAGGCGTCGGCAAACCGCGAGGGGTAGAACCGCACCGTGGACGATCTCGTCGACGTCGCCGTCGTGGGGGCCGGCCCGGCCGGGAGCGCCGCGGCGCTGCGCGTGCTGCAGCTGCGCCCGGATGCCCGCGTGCTGCTGCTCGACGCCGCGACCTTCCCCCGGGACAAGACCTGCGGGGACGGGATCGCCGCTCACGCGCTCGACCTGGTCGAGGGGCTCGGGGTGCCCGGCGTGTCCGCGCTGGGCCCGCCGGTGCCCAGGCTGCGGCTGCGCAGCCCGGGTGGGCGGGTGGTCGACCGCCTCTGCGCCCGTCCCAACCGGGTGGTGCGGCGGACGGTCTTCGATGCGGAGCTGGTGGCCGCAGCCACGGCACGCGGGGCACGCCTGCACCGCCACCGGGTGCGCCGGCTCGAGGTCCGGGCGGACCGCGTCCTCGTGGACGACGTCGCCGCGGCTCGCGTGGTGATCGGTGCCGACGGCGCCAACTCCGTCGTTCGCCGCCTGCTCGGTGCCCCCGGCGCGCCACCGTCGACGGTTGCGGTGGCCGTGCGCGGGTACGCGCCGGTCACCCTCGACCCGGACGCGCTGGTGATCGAGTTCGCGCCCGGCCCCTACCCGGCCTACGCGTGGTCGTTCCCGCTGCCGGGAGGTGGCGCCAACGTCGGGTACGGGGTGTTCGACCGGCGCGGCGGCGGGTCGCGCGCCGAGCTCGTCGAGGCGTTGCGCGCGCTGCTCCCCGGTCAGGAGCCGGACCCGGCGACGGTGCGGGGTCACCACCTGCCGCTGTCGACCGGGCCACGCCACCAGCCCGACGGGCGGGTGCTGCTGGCGGGTGACGCGGCCGCGCTGGTCAACCCGCTCACCGGCGAGGGGATCTTCGATGCGCTCGCGTCCGGAGCGCTGGCCGGGCGCGCCGCGCTGCTCGGTCCGGCGGCGGGGGCGGCGCACCGGGCTGCCGTGCGCCGGGCGTTCCACCGCCACCACGTGCACGCCGGGATGCTGGCCCGGCTGCTGCGCCACTCCCGCTTCCTCGACGCCGCCGTGACCGCGGCGGCGCGGCACCAGTCCGTCTTCGACGCCGCGGTCGACCTCGGCCTGGGCCGCGGCACCGCCCCGGCCCACGCGCTCGCCCGCGTGGCGCTGACCTACGCCACCCTGCGGCGTCCACCGGCGCGCCCGGCCGCCTGACCCTGCCTCCAGACCGCGACACACGCACCCCCTCGCCCCGACTCGCGGGGGGAGGGGGAGGGGGAAGGAGAACCCCCGCGAGTCGGGGTCCGGGTGTAGGTGAGTCGGGGTCTGCCGGCGCTGTCAGGAGGAGGCGACGAGCAGCAGCAGGACGGCGAGGGCCGCGGTCACCAGCACGGCGCGGAACGGTGCCCGCGATCCGGGCCGGCGTCCGGCACGGAACCCGGCCGCGAGCACCAGTGCCGCGACCAGGGGCACCGACCACGCGAGCACGGTTGGCAGCGGGGCGGCCACGCCGAGCACCACCGTGGCGGCGAGCAGCAGCAGCCCGGCCGCGGCCCGGCTGCCGGCGGCACCGAACCGGTGCGGCAGTCCGCGCACCCCGGTGGCGGCGTCGTCGTCCAGGTCGGGCAGCACGTTCGCGAAGTGGGCGCCCGCGCCGAGCAGCGCCCCCGCCGTCGGCAGCCACCACGGCACGGGTGCGCCGGGAATGCCGAGCAGCACGAACACCGGCAGCAGCCCGAAGCACACGAGGTAGGGCAGCACGGACCAGCGCGTGGCCTTCACCCCGAGGTCGTAGGCCCACCCGGCGCCCACGGCCACCAGGTGCACGACCCCCGCGAGCGCGCCGGAGGCGAAGGACAGGGGCACGCACACCACCGCGGCGACGGCGGCGGCGACGCCGACGGTCCGCACCGTGACCGCCCCTGCCGCCACGGGTTTGTCGCTGCGCCCGACCGCCGTGTCGCGCCCGGCGTCGAGCGCGTCGTTGAGCCAGCCGATCGACAGCTGCCCGGCGAGCACGGCGGCCGCGACGAACAGCACGCCGCGCGCGTCCCGGCCCGCGGTCACCGCGAGGGCCGTGATCATCGCGGTGACCGCGACCGTGGGCTCCGGGTGGCAGGCGCGCAGCAGCGCGAGCGGGGTCGCGACGGCGCGCAGCACGCGCCCAGTCTGGCAGCCTGCAGTGGTGGCCCGCGCCCGCAACGACCCGGCCCAGTACGACGACATGGCCGGGCAGTGGTGGTGCCCGCGCGGGCCGTTCGCGATGCTGCACTGGCTCGCCGCCGCCCGCGGGGCCGTGATCCCGCCGCCCGTCCGGGAGGGCGCGGTGCTGGTGGACCTCGGCTGCGGCGCCGGCCTGCTCGCCCCGCACGTGCGCGGCTACCGGCACATCGGCGTGGACCTCACGGCCTCGGCGCTCGCCCAGGCCGCCCGGCACGGCGTCGTCCCGGTGCGCGCCGACGTCACCGCGGTGCCGCTCGCCGACGGTTGCGCGGACGTCGTGGCGGCGGGGGAGATCCTGGAACACGTTCCGGACCTGCCCGCCGTCGTGGCGCAGGCCTGCCGGCTGCTGCGACCCGGTGGCCTGCTGGTGATCGACACGATCGCGGCGACGGCGCTGGGCCGGTTCGTCGCGGTCACGCTCGCCGAGCGGGTGCCCGGCGGCGCGCCGCCGGGCATCCACGACCCCGCCCTGTTCGTCGACCGGGCCGAGCTGGTGCGCGAGTGCGCCCGCCACGGTGTGGCGCTGCGGCTGCGCGGCATCCGCCCGTCGGCGCCCGGGCTCGTGCGCTGGCTCGCCCACCGCGGCGAGACGGTGGCGATGGTGCCGGTCCCCACCACAGCGGTGCTCTTCCAGGCGGTCGGACGCCGTGGTTAGCGCCGGCGCGGGTGGGGGAGCCGGAAGCGTGCAGCACCCCTCGGCGTACGTGGCGGCGATCGGCACCGCGGTGCCCGGCGGGCCCATCGAGCAGGGACGGCTGTGGGACGGCTTCTTCGCCGCGCACTTCCGCGGTGACCGGGCTGCCGAGCGGATCTTCCGCGGCGCGGGCGTGCGGCGCCGCCACGCCGCGGTGAACCCGCTGCTCGAGGACGTGGGCGGGTGGTCGACCGCGCAGCGGATGCGCCGCTACACCGCGGAGGCGCTCCCGCTGGGGAAGGAAGCGGTGTCCGCCGCGCTGGACGCCGCCCGGCTGCGCCCCGACGAGGTCGGGCTGTTCGCCGTCGTCTCGTGCACGGGCTACGCCACGCCCGGCCTCGACATCCACGTGGCCGCCGACCTCGGCATGGCCGCCGACGTGCAACGGCTCGTGATCGGGCACATGGGCTGCTACGCCGCGATCCCCGGGCTGGGCGCCGTCTCCGACCACGTCACGGCGCGGGGCCGCCCCTCCGTGGTGCTGTGCCTCGAGCTGACGTCGCTGCACATGCAGCCACCGGCGCCGGACCGCGGCCAGGTCGTCTCCCACGCGCTGTTCGGCGATGCGGCCGCCGCCGTCGTGGTGGTTCCGGGCCCGCCGCCGGTGGGGGGACTGGAGGTCGTCGACGTGGCCGCGCTGACCGACCCCGGCACCGCCGACCACATGACGTGGGACGTCACCGACCTCGGCTTTCGGATGGGGCTTTCACCGGAGGTGCCCGCGGTGCTCGCCCGCCACGTACGCGGCATGATCACGGGCCTGCTCGGGCGGCACGGGCTGACCCTCGACGACGTGGACGGATGGGCGGTGCACCCCGGCGGCCCGCGGATCCTGAGCACCGTGGCCGAGCAGTTGCCGCTGCCCGACGGTGCGCTGGACGCGTCGCTTCGGGTGCTCGCCGAGCGCGGCAACTGCTCGTCGAGCACCGTGCTCCTGGTCCTCGACGAGCTGCGCGCCGGCGGGCGGCCCCGCCCCGGGCGCCACGCCGTGGCGATGGCCTTCGGGCCGGGGCTCACGCTCTACGCGGCGCTGCTGCGGGCCGGCTGAGGGCGGGGCTCAGCGCGGACTGCTCGCCTGCACGATCCGGTCGGGGCGCACGAGTGCGGCCGCGGCCCGGCCCGCGGCCAGCCACTCCCGCAGCACGCCGTCGTCGGTGACGTCGATGCCCAGCCGCACGGTGCGCGCGCCGAGTTCCCGGGCACGGGCAGCCAGCGCGGCGTCGGGCTCACCGTCGGTCACCAGCGCGTAGCCGTCGCCGAGCACGTCGTCCAGCGGGGTCGGCCCGCGTTCGACGAGGACGGTGGGCTGCGGGCAGGGGGTGCCGGGCAGATCGGCGCGGTGGCGGCGCCGGTCGACGAGCGGCCCGGCCGGGTAACGGGTGGCGATCCCGCGCTGCGCACGCCCCCGTACCCCGGGCACCCGCAGCAGCAGCCCGGCCAGCGGGCGGCGCAGCGCGGCCGTGGCGTGCGGCCCGCCGGTCAACGCGCGCCCGACGCGGACGGCGCCGCGGATCACCGCCTCGACGTGCGGCGCGCGCTCGCGCTCGTAGGTGTCCAGGAACCCGGGACCGGCGCCGCGCAGCGTGGCGGCGAGCTTCCAGGCCAGGTTGTGGGCATCGCGCAGGCCGGCGCCCAGGCCCTGACCGATGAACGGGGGCATCAGGTGGGCCGCGTCGCCGAGCAGGAGGACCGGTCCGGACCGCCACCGGTCCGCGATGCGCGCTCGGAACGTGTACGCGGCGGCGCGCACCACCTCCAGCTCGGTGACCGGCACGCCCCACGCGGCGGTCAGGCGGGAAAGCTGGTCGGGCCGGGCCAGCGCATCGGCCGACTCGCCGGGGTGCATCCGGAACTCCCACCGGTAGCGGTCGCCGGGCAGCGGCAGGAAGGTCGCCGCCCGGCGGGGGTCGCAGACCTGGTCGACGCCGCCCCACGTCGGGATGCCGGATCGGCAGCGGACGTCGACGACGAACCAGCGCTCGTCGAACCGCAGGTCGCGCAGCCCTGCGCCGACCGCGGCCCGGACCGTGCTGCGCGCACCGTCGCATCCCAGCACCACGGCGGCCCGCACGCGTTCGGTGCCCTGCAGCCCGTGCAGCACCGCGCCCACCGGTCGCCCCTCCTCGATCCCGACCAACTCGCAGTCGGTCCGCAGCGTCACCAGGGGGTGGCGGTGCAGCGCCGTGCGGAGCGCCGCATCCAGGTCGGGCTGGTCGAAAAGGTTGGACTGCGGGTACCCGTGCACACCCGGCCCGTCGCGGCGGAACTCGGCGAAGGGGCGTAGCCGCGCGTCCAGCAGTCGAAGGCCGGTCGCAGGCCTGCTGAGGCCCGCGAAGACCGCCGCGAGCCCGACCTGGGCGAGGATGCGAACCGCCTCGTCGTCGAGGTGCACCGCTCGCGGGCCCGGGTACGGCCGGGGTTCGCGGTCGACGACCGTGCTCGCCACCCCCAGGCGGGCGAGCAGCAGCGCCGCCACGCTGCCCGTGGGGCCCGCGCCCACCACCAGCACGGGCACCGGCGCTTCCTCGTCCACCGCCATTGCGTCCACCCTCCACCGTCACCCGAACGGCCCTGCGCTACTCCGATCGTGGATGGCGGAAATGCCCCTTGCGGAGCGGTTCGGGGACGATCTTCCGGATCGTTCCACGAAAGTTCATCGGCACGTGGGTGACAGTTGCTTGCTACAGTCCCGCGCCATGACGCGCTCCGCCGCCGCTCCCCCCGGCGGGCACGCCCCGGAACTCGGATCGGCACTGTCGTCCGGGCTGGGACTGCTCGTCTGCATCGCGGTCGCCCGACTGTTCGACCCGGGCACCGTGGGCGTGAACGCCGTGGCGCTCAGCGCCACGGTGCTGCTCGCCGGTGCCGCTCACCTCAACCTGCCGCGCGCCCTCCAGCACCTCCTGCCGGTGGCCGGCACGTCCGCGCGCCGCCTCGTCCTCGCGGGGTACGGCGCCGCCGCCGCGCTCGCGGCCCTCGCCGGTGCCGGCTTCGCGCTCGTGGCGCCGCTGTGGGAGGCCGAGGAACTGGCCGCTGCCGCGGGTCACGGTCCCCTGCTGGCCTACTTCGTGCTGGCCACGCCGCTGTGGGCGCTCTACCTGGTGCAGGGCAGCGTGCTGGCCGGCACCGGCCGGTCGCGGTTCGTCCTCGCGCAGGACGTGCTCGTCGCCGTCGCGGCAGTCGTGCTCCTCGGTGTCGCGGCGTTCCTCGCGGTGCCCGGCGGCATCGCCGCGGCGAGCGTTGCGGCCGTCGGCGTCTGTGTGGTCACGGTCAGCGGGTGGCTGCTGCTGCGGGAGCTGCCGCGGGCGGGCAGGAGCTCCGCGGGCCGCGCCGTCCCGATCACGGTCGGTTCCGTGGTGCGCCACGGCCGAGCCGAGCACGCCGGGACGGTGTGCTGGCTGGTGGCCGTGTGCGGCCTCCCCGTGATCGTGCTGGCCCACCTCGGCGCCGAGCCGGCCGCCGCGTACGCCGTGGTCTGGGCCGTCGCCTGGGCGCTGTACCGGATCACGGCGGGCGTCGGACGGTCGGTGTGCGCCACCGGGCGGGCCGGGTTCGAGGAGGCGCAGCGGGCCACGGTCCGGCGCTCGTTGCGCGTGGTGGTGCCGGCCGCAGTGCTCGTCGCGCTGGCCGCGCCGCTCGTCCTCGCGGCGTTCGGTGGGTACTACGCCGAGGCCGCGGGCTTCGCGCTGGCGCTGGCCGCGCTGTCGGCCATCCCGAACGTGATCACCGCGAGCACGGTGCGCACCGCGAGGCGCCGCGGGCGCCCGGGCGTGATCGTGGGAGTGCCCGCCGGTGTCGCCCTGCTCGTGGTGGCGCTGTCGTGGCTGTTCCTGCCCCGGCTGGGGATCACCGCCGTCGGCCTGGCCTGGCTCGTGGCCCAGTCCGTCATGGCGACCGGCATCCTCGTGGCCACCGCGCCGTGGCTGCCCCCGCTGCTCGCCACGCGGATCGACGCGGCCCGCAGCGCGGTGCTGCTGCGCCGCATCGGGAGCGCGCCCTTCGTCGACAGCGGCATCGCGGACGCCCAGGACTGGGCCCTGCGCGAGCGGTTGGCCGGCGGCTCGACCTCCGTGGTGGTGGGCGTGGGCCCCGAGCAGGGCCCGGGGGCGCTGCTCAAGGCCGTCGACACCGCCCGCGGGCAGGCCGAGCTGCGCTGGCAGAACGAGGTGCTGGCCCGCCTGCACACCGACCCGCGCATCAACCACTGGTCGGTCCTGGTCCCGCGCGTGCTCGCCACCGGCGAGGTGGACGGCAGCGCGTACGTCGTCGAGTCGCGCCTGCCCGGCGAACCCGGCGCCGACGCGCTGCGCGATCCGGCTCGCAGGCGCCGCTTCACCTCGAGCGCCATCAGCACGATCAGCGAGCTGCACCGCTGCACGTCCAGCGTCGTCACCGTCGACGACGACGACCTGCGCCGCTGGGTCCACGAGCCGATGGCCGTGATCCTCGCCCGCCTGCCCCGGCCGCTGCACGAGCCGGCCCGGCAGCTGGAACGGGAGCTGGTCGACGGGCTGCGCGGGCGCCGCCTCGCCGCGGGCTGGTACCACGGTGACTACACGCCCGGGAACGTCCTCACCGACCCCGACGGTCGTGCCGTCGCCGTCGTCGACTGGTGCAACGCCCATCCGCGGGCGCTGCCCGTGCTCGACGTCGTCACGTTCCTGATGCTCTCCACCGTGCTCGCCGACGGGGAGGAACTGGGCGACCTCGTCGTCGGGTGGGTGAGCGCGTCCCCGCCGCCCGCCCACGACCTCGTGGCCCGCTCGCAGCGCCTGCTCGGCGGTGCGCTGCTGGAACCGGGGCTGCTGTGCCTGCTCGCGTGGCTGCTGCACGTCTCGCAGTCGCTGACGAAGTCGCCGCAGTACGGGGCCAACCCGGTGTGGGTGCGGCGCAACCTGCGCAGCGTCGTCGAGCGCGCGCCCGGCCTGCTGGGCGGCCACGATCCGGCGGTCCCGCAGCCCGGTCGGTCCGTGGACGCGCAGGAACGCGGCCGGACGCAGGCCACCCCCGCGCGCTGATCTTCACCCGTCCGATGGCCGTACCGGTGAGTAACGCGCAATGGCGGGCGTCGTTGAGTCGATGTGCACCGTCGCTCCCGGGCCCGCTGGGCCGCCCCGGTCCTCCTCGCCGCCGTCGTCACCGCGGGATCGGCCACCCCGGCTGTCGCTGCACCGTCCGAGCAGGGGTCCGAGCAGGCGCCTCGCAGCTACGTGTCGCTCGGTGACTCCTACGCCGCGGGCCCGCTCGTCCCCGTGCAGACCGGCGTGCCTGCGGGGTGCCTGCGCTCCACGCGCAACTACCCCTCGGTGGTCGCCGAGAACCTCGGTGTCGCCGACTTCCGCGACGTCAGCTGCAGCGCTGCGACCAGCGAGCACCTCACCGGGCCGCAGAACGTTCCGCTCGGGGTCAACCCGCCGCAGCTCGACGCCCTCGAGGCCGACACCGACCTGGTCACCGTGACGATCGGCGGCAACGACATCGGCTTCGGCGACATCATCAGCGAGTGCGCGCGCCGCTCACCGCTGCAGCCCACGGGCAGCGCGTGCGCGGACTTCTACACCTCCGGCGGTACCGACGAGCTCGCGCAGCGGATCGACGAGGCGGCCCCGCAGATCGCCGCCGTGCTCGATTCCGTGGCCCAACGCTCACCGGACGCGCAGGTCCTGCTCGTCGGCTACCCGGCGATCCTGCCCGACGAGGGCCCCGGCTGCTTCCCGGTCGTGCCGTTCAGCCCGGGCGACGTGGCCTACCTGCGCGGCGTGGAGAAGGCGCTCAACGCGATGCTGAGCGACGAGGCCTCCGGTGCCGGCGTCGACTTCGTCGACACGTTCACGCCGTCGATCGGGCACGACGTCTGCCAGGTGCCCGGCATCAAGTGGATCGAGGGCCTGGTCCCCACGGCGCCCGCTGCGCCGGTGCACCCCAACGCGCTGGGCATGGCCGGCATCGGTGCGGTGGTCGCCGAGGCGGTGACCGACTCCGCGGTCCTCGCCGGCTAGCCGGCGAGCGTGCCGTACGGTCGGGCGCTACGTGATCGGTGCGAGTCGCGCCGCAGGGCCCTCGCGACCCGGTCCTGGTCCTCCGCGCAGGTCGGATGCCGGATGGTGATCGCTGCGAGAAGTACCGGACGTCGCCGCGACAACGCCCACGCACTGCTCGGGCCGATCACCCGGTCGTGATTGCTCCGAGGATTACGCCACTGTCGCAGCGGCCGCCCTCAGGTACTGATCAGTTCGATCACCGCGGCCCGCTGACCAACGTGACCTCGGTGCGATCGGGGTCGATCGCGCGGAGGGTGACGACCACTTTCTCGTCGCTGACGCCGTCCTCGGGCGTCTGCGAGTGGTGGGTCAGGGTGAAGGCGAGCCGGACGGGTGGCTCCAGCTCCAGGTGCTCGACGGTGAAGCCGTTGACGCTGCCGTCATCCTCGTGCAGCTCGATGCGGTAGCGCACGTCGGTGTCGACGACGGTGGCGAACCAGCGGCGCATCTGCTCGGCTCGGTCCACGCGGCGATGGTGCGGACGACGGTGACACTGTGGGGAACGGTGCTCGTCATGGGGTCTCCTCTGCTCGGGTGACGAACGCGTCGAGGGCATCGAGGCGTTCGGTCCAGAACTGCTCGTAGAAGTTGAGCTTCTGGCTTGACAGGAGTCCTAGAGTAAACCCTGTAGTTAATTAACCGAAAGGTTTGGTACAGCGTGGATGATCAGCTGAGCGTCGTGTTCGGGGCGCTGGCCGACCCCACCCGCCGCGCGATCCTCGCGCGGCTGGCCGGTGGCGAGGCCACGGTCACCGAGCTGGCCACGCCGTTCGCGATGAGCCTGCCGGCGGTGTCCAAGCACCTGAAGGTGCTGGAGCGCGCCGGGCTGATCAGCCGCGGGCGCAGCGCGCAGTGGCGGCCCTGCCACCTGGTGGCAGCGCCGCTGGCGG
Organism: Pseudonocardia sp. MH-G8; assembly: GCF_002262885.1. Taxonomy (GTDB): domain Bacteria; phylum Actinomycetota; class Actinomycetes; order Mycobacteriales; family Pseudonocardiaceae; genus Pseudonocardia. The sequence goes on from NZ_NKYF01000039.1 coordinate 28,705, forward strand.
ACGTCGCCGAGTGGGTGCAGGCCTACCGGCGGTTCTGGGAGGGCAGCTTCGACCGGCTGGACGACCACCTGCGCGCACTGCAGGAGGGGGAGCGGCCGTGAACGGGCAGCCGGGTGCGACGCGGGAGTTCACGATCGTCCGTGAGCTGGAGGCGCCCCGGGAACTGGTGTTCCGGGCCTGGACCGACCCGGAGCACCTCACGCGCTGGTTCGGCCCGCGCGGCTGCTCCACCCCGCGCGCGTCCATCGCCACGGATGTCCGTCCCGGCGGCACCTGGCGCGCCACGATGGTGCTCGACGAGACCGGCCAGGAGTTCCCCACCGGCGGCTTCTACCTCGAGGTGCGCGAGCCCGAGCGCCTCGTCCTCACCTGGCGCGAGCCCGGCGGCGACGACGAGTCGGTGGTGACCGTCGTGCTGGCCGACCTCGGGGAGGGCCGGACCGCCATGACCTTCCACCAGGCCGGGTTCACCACCGAGGAGACCCGGCGCGGAGTCCACGAGGGCTGGTCGAGCGCCTTCGACCGGCTCTGCGAGCACGTCACCGATCCCGAAGGGAAGAGCGCATGAGCACGTCCACACTTGCGGCGTCCGCACTGCCGCCGGTCGTCACCCCCGCGGAGTGGGCCGTCGCGGCGGCCGAGCTGCGAGCCGCGGAGAAGGAGCACACCCGGGCGGGCGACGCGCTGGCCGCACGGCGCAGGCGGATGCCGATGGTCGAGTTCGGCACCTACGCGTTCGAGGGCGCCGACGGGCCGCGCACCTTGCTGGAGCTGTTCGAGGGCCGCCGCCAGCTGATCGTCTACCAGTTCATGCCCGGGCCGCCGTGGTGCGAGGGCTGCTGCATGGTCGCCGACCACATCGGCGAGCTCGCGCACCTGCACGCCCGCGACACCTCGATCGCGGTGGTCTCGCGCTCGGCCTACCGCGACCTCGCCGCGCTGCGTGCGCGCATGGGCTGGCAGGTCCCGTTCCACTCCAGCGCCGGCAACGACTTCGCCGCCGACTGCGGCACGGGCGAGGGCTTCGGCCTGAGCGTGTTCCTGCGTGACGGCGACCGGGTCTTCCGCACCTACCTCACGACGGGGCGCGGGGTGGAGGCCCTGGGCAGCGTGTGGTCCTTCCTCGACCGCACGCCGTTGGGTCGCCAGGAGACCTGGGAGGACACCCCCGCCGGACGTCCGCAGAGCGCGCCGTACCAGTGGTGGCGCCTGCACGACCAGTACTGATGCGCGACTGGGAGCCGCTGATCGGCAGCTGGTCGTCCTCCGGCCGGACGGTGGAACGCCCGGGCGAGCCCGCCGTGGAGATCGCGGGCACGGACGTCTACGCGTGGGGGCCTGGCCGCCGGTTCGTGCTGCACACGGTCGAGGTGCGGATGGGGCAGGAGCGGGTCGAGGTCCACGAGGTGATCGGCGAGCCCGACGGGGACGGGGCGGTGCTCATGCGCTCGTTCGACGGGCACGGTGGCACCGCGCTGATGCGGGCGAGCCAGGACCCCGCAGGCGCGTGGCTCTTCACCGGCCCGAGCGAGCGCGCGCGGCTCGAAGTCGGCCGGGACGGCCGGTCGATGGCCGCGATCTGGGAGCGCCGCACCGACGGGGGCACGACGTGGGAGCCCTGGATGGACATGAGCTTCCGCCGCACGTCCTGAACTGCGAAGTGCGCCAGTACTAGCGTTCGTCGTAGCCCTCGACCACGCGGACCTGCATCGGGAAGCGCACCGGGGAGTCGCCGAACAGCCGCCTGCCGGCCGTTGCTGCTGCGGTGCGGACGGCGGCGGCGCTCTCCTGCGCCGCCTCGGCCGGGGTGTGCAGCAGCACCTCGTCGTGTTGGAAGAACACCAGCCGGGCCGGGCTACCGCTGCCGCGCAGCAGCCCGCGCAGCTCCGCGAGCAGCACGAGGGCCCATTCGGCCGCCGTGGCCTGCACGACGAAGTTGCGGGTGAACCGGCCACGGGCCCGGGCCGCGGCGGGCTGCTCGTGGCCCGCCCGCGCGGGTGGGCAGGTGCGGCCCAGGTGCGAGCGCACCAGCCGGCCCTCCTCTCCCGCGCGGGCGGCCTCCTCCACGAACGCCATGGCGGCCGGGTACCGGCGGCGAAGCGTTGCCAGCAGGACCCCGGCGCCGCCGGAGGTCTGCCCGTACATCGCCGACAGCAGGGCGAGCTTGGCCTTGCCGCGGTCGCCACCGAACTCGCGGGCGGCGAGCGCGGTGTAGAGGTCCTCCTCGCCCGGGGCGAGAGCGTGGTCGCGGGACAGCGCGGCGAGCACCCGGGGCTCCAGCTGCGCGGCGTCGGCCACCACCAGCCGCCAGCCCGGGTCGGCCCGCACGGCCCCGCGCACGGCCTTGGGGATCTGCAGCGCGCCACCACCGCGGGTGGCCCATCGCCCGGAGACGACGCCCCCCACCACGTACTCCGGCCGGAACCGGCCGTCGTGCACCCAGCTGCGCAGCCACGCCCACCCGTGGGCGCTGTGCAGCCGGGCCAGCTCCTTGTAGGCCAGCAACGGCGCGACGGCCGGGTGGTCGACGCGCTTGATCTCCCAGGACCGGGTGGTCTGCAGTTCGTGACCGGCGCGGGCGAAGGCGCGCAGCACCTCGGCGGGGGAGTCGGGGTTGAGCGGGCGCCCGAAGGCCGCGTCGACCTGCTCGGCCAGCGCCGCGAGTTTCGCGGGCCGGCCGCCGGGCAGCGGCCGCGGCCCGAGCAGCTCGCTCAGCAGCCGGTCGTGCACATCGGGCCGCCACGGCAGCCCGGCGGCCGTCATCTCCTCGGCCACGAGCGCGCCCGCGGATTCCGCCGCCGCGAGCAGCCGCATCCCGGGCCCGGCGCCGGCCAGCGCCCGCTGCTGCGCGCCGTGCACGGCCACGACGTCGGCCAGCTCGTCACCCGCGGCGCGCGCGTCGAACAGGGTGGGCGGCCCGTCGTCCACCTCCGGTGGATCCGGCTCGGGCACGCGCCCCTGCAGCCGGGCGACGGCGGCGGCGAGGCCGTGCGGCTCCCCGAACCGGCCGTCCGCGGCCACCAGCAGACCCTCGACGAGCTCGACGTCGTGGGCCCTCCCGAGCTCCACCCCCGCGGCGAGCAGCGGCCGGTAGCTGCGTGGGCGGGCGAGGACCCAGCGCGGCGCGTGCTCCCGCTCGAGCGCGGCGACGGCCCGGAGGTCCGGCAGGGTCTCGGGCGGTGAGGACGGGGTGCCGTCCTCGAAGAGCCGGCGAACGCGCGGAGGCGCGCCATGGCCGCCCGGATCGAGCGCCACCCTCACGGCGCACATCGGGTGTGGTCGGCGCACACGCCTCGCGGTGTGTGCCGACCACCGGGGGTGTGTGCGGTCGTGCGGCTCACCGGCCCGAGCCGGCGCGGGGGCGAGGGCGGGGGAGGAGGCCTGCCAGCAGGCCGCGTTGCGGGCCGGCCATGAGCTCCTCCGGGCTCGCTCCCACCTCCGCCAGGACGTCGTTCGCGGCCAGCACGCCGGACGCCGCGGCGCGCTCCATCAGCCCGGTGAGGAACGGGGTGTCGACGTGGTCGCCGGCCACCCGCACGCCGCGGCCCTCCCCGGTGACGGCGAGCCGGGTGGCGGCGCCGCCGGGTGGGAACGCGGGCGCCGTGGCCTCCATCCGCTCCTGCAGGTGCACCACGCCGGCCTCGGCCGTCTCGGGCCACAGCGCCGCCAGCTCGGTGCGCATGCGGGCGGTGGCCGTGGCGGCGTCCGGCGCGTGGCAGGCGTAGGAGTGCAGCTCGACGACCGCGCCGCCGGTGCGGGCGGCCCAGTCCGCGCAGGGTCGTTCCAGGCGGGAGTACACGGTGATCGAGTCGAGGGTGGGCTCGCGGCTGACCGCGCTGAAGGTGGCGCGCCCGGGTGCGACGTCGCGGTCGAGCCAGAGCCGGGTGACCGCGAACGGCGGGGCGGTGGTGAGCGCGGCGGCCTTCGTGGCCAGCCGCGGCGCCACGGCGGCGACCCCGGGCGAGGCCGCGAGCAGGGTACGGAGGGCGCCGGGGTCGGTGGCGAGCACGAGGTGGCGGGTGGTGAGCGAGGTGCCGTCGAGCTCGACGCGCCAGCGGTGCCCGTCGGCGGGGGCGACGGTGCGGGCCGCGGTGCCCAGGTGCACCTGCGCACCGTGCTTCTCGAGGTACGCACCGAACGGCGCCCAGATCGCGGTGAGGTGGTCGGTGTCGGGGGCGTCGAACCCGATGCCCGCCCCGTTGCCCAGGAAGTAGTAGTGGAACATCGCGATCAGCTCGCCTGCCGAAAGCGCGCCCGGCTCGGCGAAGAACGAGCGCGCGAACGCCTCGAACAGCATGGCCTGCGCGCGGTCGGACATGCCGAGGTCGGCCAGGAACCGCGCCGCGGGCACGTGGTCGAACAGCGCCGTGGTGCGCGCGCGGTCGTAGGCCAGCAGCTCGGCGGCCAGCGACCGGCGGGAGCCGAGCAGGTCGCGCAGCCCGAGGCTGGGAGAGCGGGCGAACAGGGCGAGCAGGTTCAGCGGTGGGGCTGCGGGCAGGCCGGTGAGGTCCTCGGCGGGCCACTCCCGGGAGATCACCGGGTAGCCGCCGACGGGGCGCAGGAAGCTCAGATCCGGATCGACGCGGCGCAGCAGCGCGCGCCAGGTGTGGTAGTGCCGGAAGAAGGCGTGGAACCCGTGCTCGACCACCTGCCCGGTGCCGTCGGGCAGGGTGTGCGGCCACGCGCCGAGCCGGCCGCCCAGCGTGGGCGCGGCCTCCAGCAGGGTGACCGCGACGCCCCGCTCGGCCAGCACGACCGCCGCGCCGACCCCCGCGATGCCGCCCCCGACGACCACCGCCTCGGTGCCCTCCGGTGCGCGGCGGGGCAGCGCGGGGTCGGCGGCCACGAGCACCCGCGGGCGCATCCGCATCGGGGCCGCACGGGCGGCCGGTTCGCGAGTCACCCCGCGACCCTATGTCCGGGCCCCGACACGGAATGCCGTCACCGGCGGCGCGCGTTGGAGAGATCATGACGGTTGAACTGGGTCGGTACGGGGTGTGGCGCGGGCACCGGGGGCTGGATCCGCAGCTCGCAGTGGAGATGGAGGCGCTGGGGTACGGCGCGGTCTGGATCGGCGGCTCGCCTCCCGGGGACCTCGCGCTCGCCGAGTCGCTGCTCGACGCCACGGAGCGCCTCGCGGTGGCCACGGGGATCGTCAACATGTGGTCCACCCCCGCCGAGGAGGTCGCGGCGTCCTACCACCGCATCGAGGCGAAGCACCCCGGCCGCTTCCTGCTGGGCGTGGGCATCGGCCACCCCGAGGCCACGACGGAGTACCGCAGTCCGTACGCCACCATGGTCGACTACCTCGACCGGCTCGACGCCGGTGGTGTGCCGGTCGCCGGCCGCGCGCTCGCCGCGCTGGGCCCGAGGGCCCTGAAGCTGTCCGCCGACCGCACGGCCGGGGCGCACCCGTACCTGACCACGCCGGAGCACACCCGGGAGGCGCGGGAGGTCCTGGGCGCGGGAGTGCTGCTCGCGCCCGAGCAGAAGGTGGTGGTGGACACCGACGCCGCGCGGGCCCGCACCACCGCGCGCCCCGGCGTGGAGAACCCCTACCTGCACCTGGTCAACTACCGCTCCAACCTGCAGCGGCTCGGCTGGAGCGAGGCCGACCTGGACAACGGTGGCAGCGACGCGCTGATCGACGCGCTGGTCGCCCACGGCGACGCCGCCTCGGTGGCCGCCCGCCTCACCGCGCACCTCGATGCCGGCGCCGACCACGTCTGCCTCCAGGTGCTGCCGGGAGACGGGGACCCGGTGCCCGCGCTGCGGGAGATCTCGGCGGCCCTGCGCCTGGCCTGATCCCCGCTCAGGAGGCGGTGCGCCGGCGCCGGTAGGCCGCCGCCTTCACGCGGTTCTGGCAGGCCGTGGAGCAGAAGCGGCGGGTGCCGTTGCGGCTCACGTCGACGTACACGCGATCGCACGCCTCGGCGCGGCAGACGCCGAGGCGGTCGAGGGTCGGGTTGCCCAGCACGACGGCGAGGCCCGTGGCGAGCGACGCCGCCCAGGCGTCGGACTCGGCCGCGTCCGGGCGGTGGAAGTGCAGGTGCCACGGTTCACCGTCGTGGTGGGAGAGCGCGGGCATGGCGTGGGAGTCGGCGAGCACGGAGTTGAGGTGCGTGCACGCGTCGTCGACGCGGCCGCCTTCGACGTGCTCGATGACCGTGCGCAGCCGGTCGGCCCATCCCGCGAGGCGCTCGGCGTCGTCGGCGGGAACCGGGGGGACGGGCTGGGTGGTCGCGTGCTGCACCGCGGCGGTGACGGCGTCGACGAGATCCGCCCCGCCCGGCGCCTCGGCGGTCCGGCCGCCGCGCAGCCCGGGCGTCACCGCGTTCACCAGTGCCACCGCGGCGAGCACGGTGCCGCTGACGTGACTGTCGAAATCCACTTGACCAGTTACTCCTGCTCGCATAACGTCACTGCCGTTCAAGCATACGACAGTGATGGGGTGGGGCACGTGCAGGCGAGCGTGGCACAGCGGTGGGTGCAGCGGTGGGACGTGCAGCAGGAGCGCTACGTCCCCGACCGCGAGGAGCGGTTCCGCGTGGTCATCGACGTGGTCGGCTGGGCCGTGGCCCGCGCGGGAGACCGCGGTGGCGTCGCGCGGATCGTCGACCTCGGTTGCGGGCCGGGGTCGTTGAGCGCCCGGCTGGCCCGCGTGTTCCCGACCGCGGAGATCGTCGGGATCGACGCGGACCCGCTGCTGCTGGGGCTGGCCGCGGGCAGCAGCGGCGGTGTCCGCCTGGTGCACGCGGACCTCACCGACCCCGCCTGGCCCGGGGCTACGGGCCTGGACGCACCCTGGGACGCGGCGGTCTCCTCGACGGCGCTGCACTGGCTGGCGCCGGACGCGCTCGCCGGGCTCTACTCGACGGTGGCCGGGCGCCTGCGGGCCGGCGGCGTCTTCGTCGACGCGGACAACCGCGCCCTCGACGAGCCGGTCATGGCCGACCTCGCCCGGCACGTGCGCAGCGCCCGCGCGCTGCGGGCCGGCGTCACCGACAACGAGGACTGGCACTCGTGGTGGGACGGCGTGCTCGCCGACCCCGACCTGGCCCCGCTGGTCGACGCGCGCTCGGCCGCCGCGATCGCGCACGGCGGGGAGAACGGGCTCACGGTGGGACAGCAGGTGGGCATGCTGCGGGCCGCGGGCTTCTCGGCGGTCGCACCCGTGTGGCAGTCCGGCGACGACCACGTCCTGGCCGCCGTCCGCTGAACCCGGCGCTCACCGTCGGCGCGTCTAGCGGCGCGCGTCGCCCGGGTGCATCGGCGGGCCGCTCATCGGGCAGTTCAGGCACTCCTCCACCCGCACCCGCTCCGGCTCCGGAGCCCCTGGACCGACGAGCGGGCGGCGGATCAGCGTGAACGCCACGAGCGCCGCGAGGACGAGCAGCGACGCCCCGATGAACATCGCGATCCGGAACCCGGCGTCGAACGCCACGGGGTCGGTGTAGTCGTCGCCCCCGATGCCCGCGAGGCCCGGCACGACGGCGACCGCGAGCAGCCCGGCGGCCCGGGCCACCGCGTTGTTGACGCCGGAGGCGGCGCCCGCGTACCGGTCCGGGGCGGCGTCGAGCACGGTGGCGGTGAGCGGTGCGACGGTGAGCGCCAGCCCGGCGCCGAACACCAGCATCGCGGGCAGCACGTGCCCGAACCAGGATGCGGACGCGTCCACCCGCAGCAGCAGGAGCAAGCCCGCGGCGCTCACCAGCGGACCGATCGTCATCGGCAGCCGCGGGCCGATGCGCGAGGCCAGCGCTCCCGCCCGGGCGGAGAACACCAGCATCACGGCGGTGACCGGCAGTAGCGCGGTGCCCGCGGCGAGCGGGCTGAACCCGGCCACGGTCTGCAGTTGCAGCACCAGCAGCAGGAACACCGCGCCCATCGCGCCGTAGATCAGCATGGTGGCCGCGTTGGCCGCGCTGAACGTGGCGTCGCGGAACAGGGCGGGTGGCACGAGCGGGTGCCGGGACCGCCGCTCCACCAGCACGAACGCCAGCAGGGCGAGCACGCCGACGGCGACGGTGACCAGCGGCAACGGCTCCGGCCCGCGCTCGCCCAGCCCGGTGAGGCCGTAGGTGAGGGCGCCGAGCCCGACCACGGCGAGGACGGTGCCGGTGACGTCGAGCCCGGGGGCGGACTCCGCGTCGCGGCTCTCCGGCACGTGCCGCAGCGTGATGGCGACGATCACCGCGGCCAGCGGGAGGTTGATCAGGAAGACCGCCCGCCAGCTCCACTCCACCAGCCAGCCGCCGAGGAACGGGCCGACGGCGCCGGCGACGCCGCCGAGCCCGGACCAGGCGCCGATCGCGGCGGCGCGGTCGCGCCCGCGGAACGAGGCCGAGATCAGGGCGAGGCTGCCCGGTGTGAGCAGGGCACCGCCGACGCCCTGCAGGGCTCGCGCCGCGATCAGCGTGCCGATGTCGGGGGCGAGCCCGCACGCCAGCGAGGCCACCGCGAACCAGACCACGCCGATGAGGAAGACGCGCCGACGCCCCAGGTGGTCGCCCAGCGAGCCGCCGAGCAGGATCAGCGCGGCGAGGCTGAGCGTGTAGGCGTTGACGGTCCACTGGAGCCCGGTGAAGCCGGCGTCCAGCTCGGTGCCGATGCGTTCCAGGGCCACGTTGACGACAGTGCCGTCGATCATCACGAGCCCGGAGCCGAGCACCGTGGTGGCCAGCACCCACCGGCCGGCCGGTGTGCCCATCCGCAGCTCGTCGGCCCCCATGGGGGAGAGCCTGCCAGAGCACGTGTCCGGGCGCGTACGCGCGAGGTGCGAGGGCCACGCGGGAGTGACGGCACCGGCCTGCTCACGCCGGGAGGGCGACTCCCCGTGCACGGTGAATGACAGCCCGTCACCTCTGTGGGTTCCGGTCGTTGATCGTTGCAGGATCTGGGGAGGCGAGGATGGGAAGTAGCGCGCGGCGGGCACCAGCCGCCCGTGCGGCGGTGGCGGCGGCCCTCGTGGCGGTGGCGGCCACCGTGCTGGTCGGGCTCGGCCATGCGGACGAGGATCCGCAGGTCGGCGCGGCGCAGGGTCCGGCGGTACTGCCGGTGCTCGCGGCTGCTCCGCCCGAGCGCGCGCCCGCGGAGAACTCCACCGCCCGTCCGGCCCGCGAGAGCGGTGCGCCGACGACCACCGCTACGACCCGCACCGGCGAGCGGGAACGCGACGAGGCCCCACCCCGGATCCGCGCGGCCGCGCCCCGTCCGGCGGCCGCCGAGGAGGCCGCCCGACCCGCCGATGCCGAGGCCCCGTCCACCCGCGCGGCGGCGCCCACGGAGCACGCCGTCGCCGCGGCTCCGAAGGACGGCGGCGCGGTCGACGGCGGCGGACCGGCACCGGTGGCCGGTACGCCCTGCACCGCGGCCGCCCGCGCGTGCGTGGACCTCGACGCGCGACTGGCCTGGCTCATCGACGGAGGCAAGATCGTGCGGGGCCCCGTGTCGATCCGGCACGGCGACACGGCGGACCCGACGCCGAAGGGCACCTTCCACGTCCAGTGGAAGGCCGAGCAGTACACCAGCCGCGAGTACCTCACGCAGATGCCGTACTCGGTGTTCTTCGCCGACGGCGGGATCGCCTTCCACGAAGGCACCCAGGACACCCCTTCGGCCGGTTGTGTGAAGCTCGGGCACGAGGACGCCAAGGCGTGGTTCGCGTTCCTACAGGTGGGTGATGAGGTGCAGATCCACTGAGGGTGGTACCCGTGCGCTTCTACCTCAAGTAGAATGGCGTTCGTGCCGACACTGGGTGAGCTCGAACGCGCTGTGATGGAAACCCTCTGGTCGGCCACCGGGCCCGTCACCGCGCGTGATGTGCAGGACGCGCTCGCCGGCCGTGACCTCGCCACGACCACCGTCCTCACGGTGCTCGGGCGCCTCGAGCGCAAGGGCCTGGTCACCCGGGAGCGGGAGGGCCGGGCGCACCGCTACCGCGCCGTCGCCAGCCGCGAGGACCACGTCGCCGAACTGATGCGCGACGCGTTGAGCGCCGCCCCGGACCGGGGCGCCGCCCTGGCCCGGTTCCTGGGCACGATCCCCCCTGACGAACGCGATGCACTGCGCGAGCTGCTCGACTGACATCCTGATTCGTCATGGAGGGCACCGCGCTGGGGCTGATCGTGTTCGGCGTGCTGCTCGCCGAACCGGTCAGCCGATCACTTGCCCGGGCGCACTGGCCGGTGCGCGACCCGGTCGGTGCGCTCCTGGTCTGGCAGGCCGTCGGGCTGGCGGGCGGGCTGGCCCTGCTGGGTTCCGGCGTCGTCTACGGCCTCGCACCGCTCGGCCCGACGCTGCCCGAGGCCCTGCGCTCGGCCCGCGACACGCTGGCCGCGGGTGAGCTGCCCGACCTCGGCGTCACGCACGTGCTCGCACTGGCCGCCGCCCTCGCGCTCGCGCTGCGGCTGATCGGCGTGCTGGTCGGTGTCACCGTGCGCACGCTGCAGGCCCGTCGACGCCACCGCGACCTGCTCGACCTGCTCGCCACGCCCTGGCCCGCGGCTCCGGGCGCCCGGGTGCTCGACCACCCGGTGCCCGTGGCCTACTGCCTGCCCGGACTGCGCTCGCGGCTCGTGCTCTCCGCCGGTGTGCTCGACGCGCTCGACCCGCCTGCCGTACGGGCCGTGCTCGCCCACGAGCAGGCCCACCTGCGCGAACGGCACGACCTCGTGGTCCTGCCGTTCGTGGCCTGGGGCGCCACCGCCCCCTTCGTGCGCGGGATGGTCTGCGCGCAGGTCGCGGTGGCGGCGTTGGTCGAGATGCGTGCCGACGACGTCGCCTCCGCGGCGGTCACACCCACCCAGCTCACCGGTGCGCTGCGCACCATGGGTGGAGCGGCCCCGGCTGCGGCCCTGAGCTCGTTCACCGACGCGCTCGACCGTCGGTTGCTGCGGATCACCCGCCCGCCGGCACCGCTGTCGGGGGCGGTGCGCCTGCTCGTGCGGCTGGCCGCCCTCGGCCTCGTCGGGCTGCCCACGGCGCTGCTCCTCGTCGCCTGATCACCGGGCCCGATCACCCGGCCCCGATCACCCGGCCCGATCACCCGGTCAGGAACGCAGCGGGGCGCTGGCGGTGCGCAGCTGTCCCAGTGACTCCGCCCAGGACCGCACCAGGCCGGTCTCGTGGTAGGACACCCCGATCTCGGTGCAGAACTCCCGCACGAGGCGTCGGGAGCGGCGCAGGTTCGGCGTCGGCATGCTCGGGAACAGGTGGTGCTCGATCTGGTGGTTGAGCCCGCCCATCGCCACGTGCAGCAGGCCGTCGGTGAGCCGCCCGCCCGCGACGTTGCGCGAGGTGAGCACCTGCTTGCGCAGGAAGTCGAGCCGTTCGGTCGGCATCTCCATGCCCTTGTGGTTGGGGGCGAAGATCGAGCCGAGGTAGACGCCGAACAGTCCCTGGTGCACCGCGAAGAAGGCCAGCGCGAGGCCGGGCGGCAGCACCGCGAACAGCGCCACCAGGTACCCGATGGCGTGCACCGCGAGCAGCGTGAGCTCGAGTCCGCGCCTGTGCACCTTCGCTCCCCGCTCGCCGAGCAGGCCCGCCACGCTCCCGCGGCGCAGGTCGATGCCCGCCAGCGTCAGCAGCGGGAAGAACAGCAGCGCCTGGTGGCGGTTGACCAGCCGGTTGAGGCCGGTGCTCGCCTTCGCCTGCTCGTCGGTGAAGACCAGCGCGCCGGGCGCCACGTCGGGGTCGAGCCCCTCGTGGTTGGGGTTGGCGTGGTGTCGGGTGTGCTTGTCCATCCACCAGCCGTAGGACATGCCGATGCCGAGGTTGCCGATGATGCGTCCGGTGACGGCCGACGGGCGGCGGGTGCGGAAGACCTGCCGGTGGGCCACGTCGTGCGCGAGCAGCGCGATCTGGCCGTAGACGACGGCGGCGACCGCGGCGACGAGCAGCTGCCACGGCGAGTCGCCGAGCAGGAGGAAGGCTGCGACGGTCGCGGCGGTGAAGCCTGCGACGAGGAGGAAGCGCGCCACGTAGTAGCCGGGTCTGCGGCGCATCAGGCCCGCCGCCGCGACCCGGGCGGAGAGGCGGGCGAAGTCGCTGCCGCCCCGCCCCGCCGAGGTGTCGGTGATCATGCTCGAGGTCATGCCTGAGGTCATGGCTCGACCCTGCGCGACGCGCCCGCCCCGGAGGAGCCGGTCAACCCCCGAGCGGTGGTGGGGCTCACCCCACCGAACGGGTGCCTGCTCACAGCGTCGTCACAGCATCGGTTTGCGACGGTGTACTCCTGCCTGCACGACCCCCCGGAGGCATGCGATGACGATCTTGCTGCACACCGGTGTCCGCACTGCGACGGTGAGCACCGAGTGGACCGCCTGGGACACCCCTTTCCGGCTGGTGGTCACCGACCCGTGGGCGATGCACCGCGCCCGCAAGCTGGTGGAGGAGCAGGTCGGGCTGCTGGTGGCCGCGGTGGCGCAGCGGCGTGACGCGCCGTCGCGCGACGCCCTGCTCGCCGAGCTGCTCGGCGCCGGCGCGCGGCCGGGCGACGTGCGTCCCTTCCCCTACGGGATCGATGCCGCTGCGGCCGACGCCGACCTGCACCGCGCGGCACCTCGAGCCTGGCAGCAGGCCTTCGCGTCGGCGGCCCGCGGGCGCGACGGCTGGAGCGTCGAGCCGGGCCCGTCGGTGCGGTCGCTGATCGCCCAGCGCTGTGCCGAGCTGGTGGCTGAGGCGACCTCGTGCGGTGCGCTGGTGGCCTACGGCGACGACGTGGCGACGTGCGGGCTGGCACCGGTCGGAGGCTGGCGGGTGGAACTGCGCGACGCGCCGGGTGCCCCCACCACCGCCGTGGCCGTCGACGGTGGCGCGATCTCGTCGGTGAGCACCGTGCGCGCGGACCGCGGCGGGCGCCTGCAGTCGCTGCGCGCATCCGCGTCGGGTCGCGTCGTGCTGCCGGTGTGGCGGTCGGTCGCCGTCGCCGCGGCCGACGCGCCCGCGGCGAGCGCCGCGTGCTCGGGGGCGCTGCTGCGGGGCGTGGGTGCGCCCGCGTGGCTGGCCGGGCTGGGGCTGCCGGCCCTCCTGGTCGATGCCGCGGGTGCTTCGCGCACCGTCGGGCGCTGGCCCGCCTGACCCCCGGTCGTCAGGCCGTGGCCGGGGCGGCGACCCGATCGGGCCCACCGACCAGCAGCGTCGCGAGCCCGGCCAGCGGCAGTGCCACCAGCAGGCAGAACGCACCGGGGATGCCGATCACCCCGGAGAGCCCGCCGACGAGCGCGGCGCCCACGCTGGCCCCGGTGAGGAAGACCAGGGTGGCGATGCCCAGCGCGATCCCGCGCTCCGCGGCGGGCACCGCTGCGCCGACCGCGGAGATCATCGCCGGCTGCCCGACCCCGAACGCCGCACTGATCAGCACGACGGCCAGCGCGAGCAGCACCGGAGCCTGCACCGCCGCGCCCGTCGCGGCCGTCACCAGGGCGAGGATCGCCGTGGGGCAGGCCAGCGCGATGGAACGGCGTGCGCCCACCCGGGTGAGCAGGGTGCGGGCCAGGGCGGGGGAGACGAACCCGACGAGGGCGGCGGGCACGAGCAGCGCACCGGTGGCGAGCGGGCTCCAGCCCCAGGACGCGGCCGCGAGCGGCGCCCCGAGCAGGAGGGCGAACCAGCTGGCGGGCACGGCGGCGGCGGCGAACGCGCTCCGCAGGACGGTCGTGTTCGTGACGATCTCGCGCGGCAGGAAGCCGTGCGGACGTGCCCGCACCCGCAGCGCCAGCAGCGGGGCCCCGACGACGAGCAGGACGGCTCCCACGGCCGCGGCCGTGACCCCGGCGGACGGGGACTGGATCAGCAGCACCAGCCCGGAGGCCGCGAGCGCCACGAGCACGGCGCCGGTGAGGTCCATCCGCTCACCCGTGCCGCGCGCCGGTGCCACGCGCCACAGCGGCGGGATCGCGAGGGCACCCAGCACGGGCAGCGCCACGGCCCAGCGCCAGCCGCCGATCGCCTCCAGGCCACCGCCGAGCAGCGGGCCCAGGGCGCTCAACGTGGCGCCGACACCGGCCACGCGTCCGAGGGCGGCGCTGCGGTCCGCCCCGCTCCACAGGGTGCTGATCAGCGCGGTGGCCAGTACCGGGATCGCGGCGGCCCCGATCCCCTGCAGCACGCGGGCCGCGATCAGCACCGGGAACGACGGTGCCAGGGCGGAGAGCACCGACCCCACCGCCATCCCGCCGATGCCGATCGTGAGCGGCAGGCGGATACCGACCATGTCGCCGAGCCGACCGTGTGCCGGCGTGGCGACGGCCAGTGCCACCGTGTAGCCGCTCACCATCCACGCGGCGGTGGCGGCGCTGATGTGGAGCTCGCCGGCGAGCTCCGGCAGCGCCACCGTGACGGCCGATGTCGAGGTGGCGGCGAGACCGAAAAGGAGACCCAGCAGGGCGGCCGAGCGCCCGGGAGACAGCACGTCCTGGTGGAACCGTGCCGCGGCGGGGAGCATTCCCGCTGCCCCGTGATCAACGCCACGCCGCAGGCGGGGCCGGCTCCCACCCACCTACCGGGCCGGCGATCTCGGCGAGCCGCAGCGTGGTCTCGTCGGCGCTGCCGGGCACGGCACTCATGACCACGATCTTGCGCTCGGAGTCGCCGTCGGCCAGCACGTCGCAGTCCACCGCGACCGGCCCCACCGATGGGTGCTCGATCGTCTTCCGGCCCTCGCTGTGCGCGGCCACGGTGCCGGTCGCCCACAGTTGCGCGAACCGCCCGTTGCCCGCACCCAGGACGCGGACGAGCTCGGCCAGGCGCGTGTCGTGCGGGAATCGGCCGGTGGCACGACGCAGGTCGGACACGACGGCAGCGTCCATGGCGTCGCGGTCCAGTTCGATCACCGGCCAGCGCGCGAGCTGCGCAGGGCCGGTACCGACCGGGAACCTGTCGCGGGCGAAGTTGCGCAGCTGCGGGGGCGACGCCGACGGATCTCCCAACAACGCGGCCCACGCGCGGTTCCACCAGATCAGCTGCCAGTCCGCCGCGAACACGGCGACCGCGACGTCCCCGAGCCGGGTGAGCACGCGGTGGACGCCGGGTGGGATGTGGTCGGGGATCGTGCCGTCCGCCGGCGGGGCGAGGTGGGCCAATCGGTACAGGTGGTCCCGCTCGGCGGCGGACAGCTGCAAGGCTCGCGCGAGGGACGCCAGCACCTGCGCAGAAGGCGCCGTGGCTCGCCCCTGCTCCAGGCGCACGACGTAGTCGACCGACACACCGGCGAGGTCGGCGAGCTCCTCGCGGCGGAGCCCGATCGCGCGGCGTGCCCGGCCCACCGGCAGTGCCGCGGCCGACGGCGGCAGCCGATCCCGCCAGGTGCGGATCATCGCACCGAGCCCGGTTCCGGGCGTCGTGGTCATGCCCCCAGGTTCCCGCATCCGGGCCCGAAGGGGACCGGGTCGTGCTGGTACTGCCGTTCCTACCGTCGAGGCGTCCCTGGCCGGGCACCCTGTGGGCCCGAACGATGAGGGCATGACGATCACCTTCATCACCGGGGCGAACAAGGGGCTCGGCCTCGAGACCGCCCGCCGCCTCGTCGAGCTCGGTCACACCGTCCTCGTCGGCGCCCGCGACCCCGAACGGGGCGCGGAGGCCGCAGCCGCGCTCGGCGCGCGGTTCGTGCCCATCGACGTCACCGACGACGCGTCCGTCGCCGCCGCGGCCGCGGACGTCGCCGCCCACGAGGGCTCGATCGATGTCCTGGTCAACAACGCCGGCGTCCACGGCCCCGCCGGTGATCCCAGCACCCTGACCGGCGCCGACACCCTCGCCGTCCTCGACGTCAACCTGGCCGGGGTGGTCCGCACGACCGCTGCGTTCCTGCCGCTGCTGCGCCGGTCCCCGGATCCGGTCATCGTCAACGTCAGCAGCGGGATGGGATCGCTCGCCCACACCCACGACCCGTCGCGGCCCGAGTCGAGGGTGGTCGCGCCGCTCTACACCGCGTCCAAAGCAGCCCTCACGATGCTGACCACCCAGTACGCCAAAGCGCTGACGGACATCCGCATCAACGCCGCCGATCCCGGCTACACGGCGACCGACCTCACCGGTCACACCGGCACCCAGACCGTCACCGAAGGGACCGATGCGATCGTCGGCCTCGCGACCGAGGAGCCCGGCAACGGCTCCGGACGCTTCGTCGACCGGACCGGCGAGATCGCCTGGTCGTGAGGCCGGTCAGGGCGTCAGCACCACCTTGCCGATCGTGGCGCGCCCTTCCAGGGCGCGGTGGGCTGCGCCCGCCTCGGCCAGCGGGAACGGTGGGTGCACGAGCGGCACCAGCCGCCCGGCGGCAGCGTCCGCCAATGCGCGCGACTCCAGGCCGCGCAGCCCGCCGTAGCGCTTGAGCATCCGCGGTCCCGTGATCCACACGACCGACAGGCTGCCGGCGACGATGTCCGCGGTGGTGAACTCCGTGGCCGCCCCGGACGTCCAGCCGAACATCACGATCCGCCCGCCGGTGTCCAGCAGTTCGAGCCCGGCGCGGCCGACCTCGCCGCCGACGCCGTCGAGCAGGACGGTGGGCACGCGGCCGTCGAGCGCGGCGCGGACGCGGTCTGGCCAGCCCGGCTCCCGGTAGTCGAGGGCGACGTCCGCGCCGAGCGCCCGCACCCGCTCCACCTTCTCCGGCCCGCCCGCGAGCCCCACCGCTACGGCCCCGACCCCGCGTGCGGCCTGCAGGAACAGGCTCCCGAGACCGCCCGCCGCGGCCGGGACGAGCACGACGTCGTCCGCGGTGAGCTCGGCGGCGTCGAGGATGCCGACGGCGGTGCGCCCGGTGCCGATGGTGGCGACCGCCTGCTCGGCGGTGAGCGTCTCGGGGACCTCGTGCAGCGACGCCGCCGCGGCGACCGCCAGCGAGGCGTACCCGCCGCCGGCCATGCCCAGGTGGGCCACGACGTGCTTCCCGATCCACGACCGGTCGACGTCCGGCCCGGTCGCCGCGACGGTGCCGGCCACCTCGCGCCCCGGCGTCATCGGCAGCGCGGGCAGGGGGAACGGCCCGCCGGAGGCCCCGGACCGGATGCTCGTGTCGAGCAGGTGCACGCCGGCCGCGGCGACCTCGACGAGCACCTGGCCGGCACCCGGCACCGGGTCGGGGACCTCCTCGTGGCGCAGTACCTGCGCGGGCCCCGAACTCGTGCTGCCGGATCGCCTTCATGCCGTCTCCTCGGTCGTCGTGTGCCCGCACGCTAGGAGTTGAAGTCAACTCGAAGTCAACGGCGGTTCCCGAGCCGAAGTCGTGCTTCCGGCGTAACGTTGATTACGTGGCTTCTGATCTTCCCCGCACCCTGGGCGCGCTCCGCGCGTCCGGCCACGAACTCCGTGGCGTCAAGGACGAGATCCGCACCAACCTGCTCACCGCGCTCCGCGAGGGGCGCGACCCGTGGCCCGGCATCGTCGGGTTCGAATCGACCGTGCTCCCGCAGCTGGAGCGCGCCCTGATCGCCGGGCACGACGTCGTGCTGCTCGGCGAGCGGGGCCAGGGAAAGACCCGCCTGCTGCGCTCCATCGCGAACCTGCTCGACGAGTGGACCCCCGTGATCGAGGGTTCCGAGCTCGGCGAGCACCCCTACGACCCGATCACCCCTGCGTCCCGGCGCCGCGCCGCGGAGCTGGGCGACGAGCTGCCGGTCACCTGGCGCCACCGCGACGAGCGCTACACCGAGAAGCTCGCCACCCCCGACACCGCCGTCGCCGACCTGATCGGCGACGTCGACCCCGTCAAGGTCGCCGAGGGCCGCTCCCTGGGCGACCCGGAGACCATCCACTACGGCCTCGTCCCGCGGGCCCACCGCGGCATCGTCACGATCAACGAGCTGCCCGACCTGGCCGAACGCATCCAGGTGGCGCTGCTCAACGTCATGGAGGAGCGCGACATCCAGGTCCGCGGCTACACGCTGCGGTTGCCGCTGGACGTGCTGCTCGTCGCCTCGGCCAACCCCGAGGACTACACCAACCGCGGGCGGATCATCACCCCGCTCAAGGACCGGTTCGGCGCCGAGGTCCGCACCCACTACCCCCTCGAGCTGGCCGACGAGATCGCGCTCGTGGGCCAGGAGGCCGAGCTCGTCGCCGACGTGCCGCGGCACCTCATCGAGGTGGTCGCCCGGTTCACGCGCTCGCTGCGCGAGTCCAGCGCGATCGACCAGGGATCCGGTGTCTCGGCGCGGTTCGCCGTGGCCGCGGCGGAGACCGTCGCGGCGGCCGCGCTGCGCCGGGCCGCGATCACCGGCGAGGAGCGTCCCGTGGCGCGGCCGGTGGATCTGGAGGCGGTGCCCGCCGTGCTGCGCGGCAAGCTCGAGTTCGCCTCCGGCGAGGAGGGCCGCGAGGCCGAACACCTCGATCACCTGCTGCGCCGGGCCACCGCCGACACCGCCCGGTTCCGCCTGCGCGGCATCGACCTCAACCCCCTCGCCGAGGCCGTCGCCGGTGCGCCGGTCCGCACCGGTGAGCGGGTGCCGGCGGTCGAGGTCGTGGCCGCGCTACCGGCGGTCGAGGCGCTCACCGAGGTCGCCAAGCGCCTGGACGCCGGCGGCACCGAGGACCCCGGCCCGATGGCGAGCGCGGCCGAGCTCGCGCTGGAGCTGCTGTACCTGACCAGGCGCTTGACGAAGTCGGAGTCCGACGACAACAAGGTGATCTACGAATGAGAGGGGCGCGTGATGGCGCGACGTAGCCGGCGCTTCGCTTACGGCCCCTACGTCGACGGGCCTGATCCGCTCGCCCCGCCGGTCGACATCCGCGCCGCGCTGGACGAGATCGGTCGCGACGTCATGGAGGGCGCCTCGCCGCGCTCGGCGCTGCAGGAGCTGCTCCGTCGCGGTGCGGAGCAGCGGCGGGGGCTCGACGAGCTCACCCGCGAGATCTGGCAGCGCCGCAGCAGGCTGCAGCGGGAGAACCGGCTCGACGGCACCTTGGAGGAGGTCCGCGAGCTGCTGCAGCGGGCCCTGGACGCCGAGCGCGACTCGCTGGGCCGCCAGGACACCGACGACGCCCGGTTCCGCGAGATGACGCTCGACGCGCTGCCCTCGGACACCGGGGGTGCGGTCCGCGAGCTCGACTCCTACGACTGGCAGTCCTCGGACGCCCGCGAGGCGTACGAGGAGATCCGCGACCTGCTCGGCCGGGAGATGCTCGATCAGCGCTTCCAGGGCATGAAGCAGGCGATGGAGGGCGCCACACCGCAGGACGTCGAGCGCATCCGCGAGATGCTCGACGCCCTCAACGGCCTGCTCGCCGACCACGCGGCGGGCCAGGACACCACCGAGCAGTTCCAGCAGTTCATGGCGCAGCACGGCGAGTTCTTCCCGGAGAACCCCACGAGCACCGAGGAG
This sequence comes from Pseudonocardia sp. MH-G8, assembly GCF_002262885.1. Lineage (GTDB taxonomy): Bacteria > Actinomycetota > Actinomycetes > Mycobacteriales > Pseudonocardiaceae > Pseudonocardia. The sequence continues at coordinate 48,033 of NZ_NKYF01000039.1, forward strand.
CTGGTGGACCTGCTGGCGCAGCGGGCCGCCGCCGCGCAGCGGATGCTCAACTCGATGACGCCCGAGCAGCGGGCCGAGCTGATGGAGTTGTCGCAGCAGGCGTTCGGCGACCCGCGGCTCGCGCAGGCCCTCGCCCAGCTGGACGCTGCGCTGCAGGGCCTGCGCCCCGGAGAGGACTGGGAGGGGCAGGGCCGCTTCCGCGGCGACAACCCGCTCGGCATGGGTGAGGCCACCCGCGCCATGGAGCAGCTCGGGCAGCTCGACTCCCTGGCCGAGCAGCTCTCGCAGAGCTACCCCGGTGCCCGGATGGAGGACATCGACCTCGACGCCCTCGGCGAGCACCTGGGCGAGCAGGCCCGCGTCGACGCACGCGCGCTGGCCGAGCTGGAGCGCGAGCTGCAGCGCCAGGGCCTGTTCCAACGCGCCCCCGACGGGTCGCTGCAGCTCTCGCCGAAGGCGCTGCGACGGCTGGGGGAGTCGGCTCTGCGCGATGTCGTCGACCAGGTCAGGGCCCGGCGCGGCGAGCGGGAGACGCACCGTTCCGGCGCGGCGGGCGAGGCCACCGGGGCCACCCGGGCCTGGGCGTTCGGCGACACCGAGGCCTGGAGCGTGCCGCGCACCCTGCTCAACGCGCAGCTGCGCCACGCAGGCGGGGACGAGCGGCCCCTCGACGTCACCGACGTGGAGATCGTCGAGACCGAGCAGCGCACCCGCGCGGCGGTGGCGCTGCTCGTCGACACGTCGTGGTCGATGGTGCAGGACGGGCGCTGGGTGCCGATGAAGCGCACGGCGCTCGCACTGCACCAGCTGATCTCCACGCGCTTCCGCGGCGACGACCTCAAGCTGATCACCTTCGGCCGCCACGCGCGGTCGGTGGAGCTGGGCGAGCTCGTCGGCCTGGAAGGGGTCTGGGAGCAGGGCACGAACCTGCACCACGCGCTGCTGCTGGCCGGGCAGCACCTGCGCCGCAGCCCGGACGCCCAGCCCGTCGTGCTCGTGGTCACCGACGGCGAGCCGACGGCCCACCTGGAGCCGGACGGGGAGGCGGTGTTCGACTGGCCGCCGAGCCCGGAGACGCTGCGCGCCACGATCGGCGAGCTGGACCGCATCACCGGCCTGCGCCCGTCGATCACGTTCTTCATGCTCGGCGACGACCCCCGCCTCGCGATGTTCGTGGACGACGTGGCGAGACGCTGCGGCGGGAGGGTGGTGGCCCCGACCCTGGACGGCCTGGGCGCAGAGGTGGTGAGCGACTACCTGCGCACCCGCCGCCGCTGACCCCCGCACCCCCACCCCTCACGCCCACCGCTCACGCGGTGGGTCGTCAGGGGTGGCCTGCTCGGTACACCGTCCGCACCTCCAGGGCGGGGTTCAGGACCACCAGGTCGGCGCGCTTCCCCTCCGCGATCGCGCCCACGTCGGTGAGGCCGAGGGCGCGGGCCGGGCTCGTGGAGGTCAGCGCCACGGCGCGGCGCAACGCCTCGGCCCGCGGCACGGCGGCGTGCCGCACGACGTTCGCGAACAGCGCGTCGGCGGTGGCGGTGCTGCCCGCGATGGCGCCCGCGCGACCGTCGGAGCCCGGCGCCAGCCGGGCCACCCCGTCGGTGACCGCCACGCGCATCGCTCCCAGGTGGTACTGCCCGTCGGGCATGCCGGCGGCGGCCATCGCATCGGTCACCGCGGCCACGCGCTCGGGGCCGGCCGTGCGCACGACGTGCTCCCACAGGGCCGGGTGCACGTGCAGGCCGTCGGTCACCAACTCGACGGTGACGCGGTCGTCCTCGAGCAGCGCCACGGCCGGCCCGGGCTCGCGGTGGTGCACCGGGGCCATGGCGTTGAACAGGTGCGTGCCCACTCGGGCTCCGGCCTCGATGGCCTCGCGGGTGAGCGCGTAGCTCGCGTCGGTGTGGCCGAGGGCGGCGACGGCCCCCGCGCCGACGATCCGGCGCACCGCGTCCAGGCCGCCCGCCCGTTCCGGTGCGAGCGTGACCATGCGGACGGCGCCGCCGGCCGCGTGCAGGAGCCGGTCGAGCTCGTCGGGGTCGGGGTCGCGCAGCCGGCGGGGGTCGTGCGCACCGCAGCGCCCGGCGGCGAGCCACGGGCCTTCCAGGTGCACCCCGGCGAGCTCGCCGTCGACCACCAGATCGGCGAGCGCGTCGACCGCCTTCAGCAGGTCGTCCGGGCCGGCGGTCACCAGGCTCGCCACCATCGTGGTGGTGCCGTGCGCCCGGTGGAAGCGCACGGCGCGCAGCGCGGCGTCGGCGTCACCGTCGGGGAACGCAGCCCCCGCGCCGCCGTGCACGTGCATGTCCACGAACCCCGGGACGAGCACGGCGTCGCCGAGGTCGACGTCCGCGGGACGGGGCGGCGCGCCCGCCCCGACGGCGGCGATCCGGTCCCCGGCCAGCTCCACCCATCCCGGCCCGACCGGTACCCCGTCGGCGACCAGCGTGGCCGCGGAGAGGACCTCCACAGGAACGATCACAGGGTCTCCGTGATCTTGGAGAGCCCCCGCGGCGCGTCGGGGTCCCCTCCACGACCGACGGCGACGTCGAGCGCGAGCAGCTGGAAGGGAAGGATCTCCAGCAGCGGCGAGAGCTCCTCGGGCGCGCCCTCGGGCAGCGCGAACCCGACCGCCGCACCGGCCACCGCGCCTGCGTGACCCACGCAGCACACGTCGGCGTTGCGCTCGGCGAGCCGCGGCAGCACGTCGCCCATCGCGTCGCCGCCGACGCCGGCGGCCACGACGGCGAACACGGGCACCTGCGGGTCGACCAGCGCGAGCGGCCCGTGCAGCAGGTCGGCGCCGGAGAACGCCTGCGCCGAGGCGTAGGAGGTCTCCATCAGCTTCAGAGCCGCCTCCCGCGCGGTGGGGTAGGAGTAGCCGCGCGCGGTGGTGAGCATCCGCTGCGCGAACCGGTAGCGCTGCGCGATCTCGGTGAGCTCGTGACGCCGGGCGAGGAGCGCGTCACCCAGGTCCGGCAGCGGGGCGGCCGCGACCCGCCCGTCCACCTCGCGCACCCGCTCGAGCAGCAGGTACAGCGCGAGCAGCTGTGCGGTGTAGGACTTCGTGGCCGCGACCGACCGCTCCGCACCGGCCAGCACGTCGACGTGCGTGTGCGCGGCGCGCGCCAGCGCCGAGGAGGGGTCGTTGGTGACAGCGACCGTGAGCGCGCCCTGCTCGCGGGCCACCTCGAGGGAACGGACCAGGTCGGGGGAGCCGCCGGACTGGCTGATCCCGATCATGAGCACGTCGTGCAGGTCGGGCCGGGCCCCGTAGGCCGTCATGGTCGAGGGCGAGACGAGCCCCGCCGGCAGGCCGTGCCGGATCTCGACGAGGTACTTCGCGTAGAGGGCGGCGTGATCGCTGGTGCCCCGTGCGACGAACAGGACCGCCCGCGGGCGCCGGCTGCGGATGAGCGCCGCGGCGTCGTCGATCCCGGCCGCGCCGCCCTCGGCGAGCAGCCGGCGCCACACGGCGGGCTGTTCGGCGATCTCCGCGCTCATCAGGCGGCCTGGCCGGTCGGTGGCGAGCGCAGTCATCTCAAGGACTCCAAGTCGGGACGGGGAAGGGCTGCCGCGAGGCGCACGGCACCGGCGGCGGGGGGCTCGGCGAGGGCCCGCACCTCGGTGCCGGCCAGCCGTTCGCGCACCGCGTCCTGCACGAGCGGCTCGTGCACGGCGAAACCGCCGCCGAGCACCACCGGGCCGGGACGGTCGAGGCGTTCGAGCACCCGGACGGCGAGCGCGGTGAGCGCGTCGGCAGCCGCGTCGAGGATCGTGCGTGCGGCGGTGTCGCCCTGCCCGGCCACCGCGGTGACCACCCGCGCCTGCTCGGCCCAGTAGCGGCGGTCCTGCCGCGTGTAGACGAAGTCGATCAACTGGTGCGGGCCGGCGAGGCCGATGCCGTCCAGGAGCGCGGCGCCGAGCGCGTCGACGGGCCGGCCGGCGTCCATCCGGTCCAGGCAGTGGCGCACCGCGTCCAGCGCCACGCGGTAGCCGCTGCCCTCGTCGCCGAGCAGGTGCCCCCAGCCGCCCGCGCGGGCCGTGGCCCCGTCGGCGCGGGCGCCCCAGGCGACGGACCCGGTGCCGGCGATCAGCGCCACGCCGGCGTCCAGGTCGGCCGCGGCGAGCACGAGCCGCGCATCGTGCACGACGCTGACCGCGGCTCCCGGGACGCGGTCGCGCAGCAGGCGCACCATGGTGGCCACCGACTCGGCCCCGTCGGCGCCGGCCGCGCCCGCGCACACCGCGTCGACCTCGTCCGTCCCGAGCCCGGCGAGAACCGCGTCGAGCTGGCGGCCCGCCTCGACCGGCCCCACGGCAGCGAGGTTGGCGCTCCCGGCCACCGCCTCGGCCACCGTGGTGCCGTCGGTGGCGCGGATCCCGTGGGTCTTCGAGCCACCGATGTCGAGGCCGATGACGCTGCGCACGCGTGCCCTCGCAGAAGTAGACGTTTGGTCTAGATGACTTGGCTCAGATTGTCAGACGGCGCAGCCGCGGGCAAGAGGGGATGCTCGAAGGCGTGCCGACCGATGTGCCGGGTTGCCGGCAGTGCGCGACGACGCGCGACGCCCGCGCCGCGGACGCGCTGGCCTGGGTCCGGGAGCGCGACCCCGACGGGCGCGAGCACTGGCTGTGCCCGTCGTGCACCCGTCGCCACGTGCGCGACATCGAGGCGAAGCTGCCCCACGAGTGGTGGTGAGGCGCGCGAGTCGCCCTGGGGCACTGGTGTCGCGGCCGCGGCGCGTTCTGCCGGGGCGCGACTCGCGGGAGGTCGCCCTCGGCTCACCAGGTCGGGGAGCTCCGGCGGGCGAGGCGGGCGACCACCGCGGTCTGCTTGCCGGCGATGCTGGTGGCGACCAGCCGGTTGAACCAGGGGAGGCGGGCGAGCGCCAGCGCGACGCGCCGCAGGCGGACCTGCCGCTGCGAGGCGGGCAGGAACCAGCGCGCAGTCTGGCGGCCCGCCTGCTGCTTCTCCTCGGCCACCGGCCGCAGAGCCTGCTCGTAGTGCTCCAGCCCTGCCTCGATCGACGGTGCGCGCTCCAGCTCCTCGGCGAGCACGAACGCGCCGCCGACGCCGAGCGAGGCGCCCTGACCGGCCAGTGGGGACACCGCATAGCAGGCGTCGCCGACCAGCGTGACCCGGTTCGTACTCCACCTGGGCATCACGATCTGCGCGACCTGGTCGTAGTAGATGTCCTCCGGCGGCGGGCGGTGCTGCAGCGCGCGTGGCGCGATCCACCCCAGTGATCCGTACGCCGCCTGCACCGCTGCGCGCACGTCCGCAGGCAGGGCCGGGTCGGGCGTGCGGTGCACCGCGAACGTCGCGACCCGCCCGTCGCGCAGGCCGTAGAAGCCCATCTGGCTGCCCGGGGTGTCGGTGATGGCGTACCGGTCCCGGGTCTCGGCCTCGATCAGGGGATCGCGGAACAGGTACGCGGCGACGTGGAAGCCCAGGTAGCGCAGGAACTGCCGCTCCTCGCCGAAGGCGAGCCGCCGCACCGTGGAGTGGATGCCGTCGGCCCCGACGAGCAGGTCGGCGGCGAGGGTGCTCCCGTCGGTGAGGGTGAGGCGCACGCCGCCGGTTTCCTGCGCGATCCCGGTGATGCTGGTGGCGAAGCGCAGGTCAACGCCGTCGGGCAGGTGCGTGCGCAGCACGTCTTCGAGGTCCGGGCGCATCAGGCTCAGCAGCCTGTCGTTCACCGTCGCCCCGAACTGCGCGAAGCCCAGGCTCGCTCGGACCCGGCCGCCGTCGTCGACGTACTGCGCCTCGGCGATGCGGTACCCGACCTCCTCGAGTGCGGGCAGCAGCCCCATCGCCTCGGCGGCGTCGTACCCGACACCGAAGAAATCGATCATGTAGCCCTGGGTGCGGGGGCCGGGCGCCTTCTCCAGCACCACGACGTCCCAGCCGTGCGTGCGCATCCGGTGGGCGAGCGCGAGCCCGGAGATGCCGGCTCCGCAGATCACGACCTTCATCAGCATCCTCCGTGGTGGGTGACGATCCGCTGCAGGACGGGGCCGATGGCGCCGGCGGGCTGCGGGGCCAGAGCGCGGTGCAGGAGCACGCCGTCGATCGCGGCGGCCAGCACCGCGGCGGTGGCGTCCGGTTCACCGACGCCGTGCGCCTGCAACCACGCGGCGATGCGGCTGCGGAAGTCCTCCAGCACCTCGGCCAGCTCGCGGTGCAGCGCCGCGTCGCGGGTCGCGGCGAGGTAGGTCTCGGTGGCCAGCAACGAGGCGGGGTCGGCGCCGGTGTAGCGGTCCACCTCGGCCACGAGCAGGTCGACGAGCTCGCCGGGGGTGCGGGCCCGCTCGAGCAGGGGCGCCGCGGCGCCGACGGCATCGCGCATCGCGCCGACCGCGGCTTCGGTCAGCAGGGCCTGCAACGAGGCGAAGTGGTAGTGCACGAGACCCGGCGCGACGCCCGCCCGCTCGGCGACCACCCGCGTGCTCACCCCCGCCCAGCCGCGCTCGGGCACGAGCTCGCGAGCCGCCTGCAGCAGCCGACGCCGGACCTCGCGTCCACGCTCGGTCGCGGTCACGCTCATGTCTCCTCCTGGTCGATCGCCTTGGGCGGGCGTCCAAACTATAGCACCGTGACCCCGCGCACTCCGGACGGCCGCGTAGGTTGTCGGGTATGCAGACCTGGGCATCCGTCGACGTCCCGCGGGTGGAAGGCGCCGGTCCGCCGTTGCGCCTGCACGACACCGCCACCCACCGGATCCGCCCGACGGCGCCCGGGCAAGAGGCCACGATGTACGTCTGCGGCATCACCCCCTACGACGCCACCCACCTCGGGCACGCGGCCACCTACCTCGCGTTCGACCTGGTCAACCGGCTGTGGCGCGACCTCGGCCACGACGTGCACTACGTGCAGAACGTCACCGACATCGACGACCCGCTGCTGGAGCGCGCGGCCCGCGACCAGGACGACTGGGTCGTGCTCGGCATGCGCGAGACGGCGCTGTTCCGCGAGGACATGGAGGCGCTGCGGGTGCTGGCGCCGCGGCAGTTCGTCGGCGCCGTCGAGGCGATGGGGGAGATCTCCGAGCTGGTGGGCAAGCTCCTCGCCGAGGGCGCCGCGTACCGCGTGGACGACCCCGAGCACCCCGACGTCTACTTCGACTCGAGCTCCAGCGGCCACTTCGGGTACGAGTCGAACTACGACGAGGCCACGATGATCGAGCTGTCCCGGGAGCGCGGCGGCGACCCGGACCGGCCCGGCAAGCGCCACCCCAACGACGCCCTGCTGTGGCGCACCGCCCGGGAGGGCGAGCCGTCGTGGGAGTCCGACCTGGGCGCCGGCCGCCCGGGGTGGCACGTCGAGTGCACCGCGATCGCGCTCAACCGCCTCGGCACCCAGATCGATCTCAACGGCGGCGGGTCGGACCTGGTCTTCCCGCACCACGAGTTCGGGGCGGCGCACGCCGAGGCGCACACCGGCGTGCACCCGTTCGCCCGGCACTACGTGCACACCGGGATGATCGGGCTCGACGGCGAGAAGATGTCGAAGTCGCGCGGCAACCTCGTGTTCGTCTCGAAGCTGCGCGCCGACGGTGTCGACATGGCCGCCGTGCGGCTCGCGCTGCTCGCCGGGCACTACCGCGCCGACCGCGCGTGGACCGCGGACCTGCTGGCCACGGCCGAGCAGCGGTTGGACCGCTGGCGCTCCGCGGTGGCGCTGCCCGCCGCCCCGCCCGCGGACGAGCTGGTCGCGCGGCTGCGCACCCACCTCGCCGACGACCTGGACACCCCGGGCGCGCTGGCCGCGGTGGACGCGTGGGCCGGGGAGGCGCTGGAGCGCCGCGGCAGCGACACCACCGCTCCCGCACGGGCCCGCGAGGCGATCGACGCCCTGCTCGGGATCGACCTGGCGCCGCCGGCCCGATCATGAGCCGATAGTCGGGATCGTCGTCGGGATCGTCGTCAGTCGGGTGGCTCCATCGTGCCCGCGTCGCGCTGCACGTCCTCGTCGGCGGGCTGGTTGCCGGGCTGATCGTCGCCGTCGCCACGGACGGGCACGTCGAGATCCACATCCGGTGTCCCCGGCGGTCGCGGGGCCTCGGGCTGGGGTTGGTCCGGCTCGGTCATGCGGTGGGCCTACCCGTTCTGGTTGGGTGGGGCACATGGCGCACAACGTGCTCGGCGGTGGGCTCCAGACCTGCGGCACCGAACCGATGACCGGCTTCTACCGCACCGGCTGCTGCGACACCGGCGCCGACGACAACGGTGTGCACACGGTCTGCGCGCAGGTCACGGCCGAGTTCCTGGCGTTCAGCGCCGAGCGGGGCAACGACCTGTCCACACCGCGACCCGAGCACGGGTTCGCCGGGCTCCAGCCGGGCGACCGCTGGTGCCTGTGCGCCGATCGCTGGGTCGAGGCGCTCGCCGCCGGCGTGGCGCCGCCGGTGGTGCTGGAGGCCACGCACGCCCGCACCCTGGACTGGGTGGACCTGGCCGATCTGCGGCGGCACAGCGCATGAGCACGGTGAAGGCATGATCAGCGTCGAGCTGGCCCTGCGGCTGCGCGCCGCGGGCCTCGAGTGGCGGCCCCGCTCCGGTGACCGGTTCGTCATCCCGAGCCGGGAGATGGACGCCGACGTGTTCGTGGTGAGCGAGCTGACCATCGACGTCCACCAGGCGCCCACCGGCCCGCTGATCCGCTTCAACGGCACCACCGAGTGGGCGCTGGACAGCGTGCCGCAGGAGTCGGTGGTGTGGCTGCCGCACGAGGGGCAGCTGCGCGAGGCGCTCGGCCCGCGCTTCCGGCGACTCGAACCGATCGGCGAGGGGTTGGCCGTGGTGGTCGTGGGCGCCGACGGCGCCGAGGAGCGGCACGTGGACGTCGACGCGGAGCGCGCCTACGCCCGGGCGTTGCTGTCCGTGCTGGGGTCCTGACCGCCTCGCGCGAGCGTGGCCGGCACCGCCACCGCCAGCAGCGCGGCCGGCACGAGGAAGCCGGCGAGCGGGTCGGCGTGGTAGATCGGCGTGATCGCCACCGGGCTCAGGGCCCCACCACCGAACCGCACGGCCTGCACCACCGACACCGCCCCTCCCCGGTTCTCCGCGGTGCCCAGGACCATCGCGTTGACGCCCACCATCAGCAGCTGGCTGGCCACGCCGCCCGCCGCCCAGGCGAGAGCGACCGGCCAGACGGCGGGGAGCGCGCCGACCGCCACCACCACGACGGCGCCCAGCCCCGCGCCGAGCAGGACGCTGCGGCGCCCCCCGATCCGGTCGACGCCGCCGCCGACGAGCCGGGCGGTGAGCAGGCCCGCCACGCCGAGGCCGGTCAGCAGCAGCCCTCGCGGGCCCGCGCCGATCCCGAACTCCTCCTCCAGCCGCAGCGCGACGAGGAAGTTCAGCCCGGCCAGGCACCCCCAGCCCAGCGCCGCGGCCACGCCCGCCCGCAGGACCGCGGGCCGCATCGCGGCTCGCAACGCGTCGCCCAGGCCAGGCCGCACGGCACCGGGCCGGGCCTCGGCCGGGATGCCGATCACGATGAGGAGCGCGGCCACGACGGCGACGCCGGCGAAGGCGAGCCGCCAGTCCACCTCGGCGGCGAACCCGCCCAGCAGCGGCGCCGAGGTCTGGCCGGCCGCCTGCAGCGACCCGAACCAACCCAGTGCCCGGCCCAGCCGCTGCGCGGGCACCGCGGCGGCGAGCGCGGACAGCAGCAGCGGGGTGGTGAACGCGTTGGCCGCGCCCTGCAGCGCCCGGGCGGCCAGGAACACCGGGAACGCGGACGCGAGGATGCAGGCCCCCGAGGCGAGCACGTACACGCCGTAGGCGGTGACGACCGTGCGCCGGCGTCCCCACCGCTCGCCCAGCGTGCCGGAGAACAGCATCACCGCGGCGAACGGGAGCAGGTAGGCCGTGAGCGAGAGCGAGGCCGAGCCCGGCGACACGTCGTAGGCGGAGCCGAGCTCGGGGAGCATCGCGACGGTGATCCCGCCGCCGAACGGGCCGAGGAACGCCCCGGCGTAGAGCCCGCCGCGGGCGAGCGCCCCGGACCGCCGAGCGTGGTTCAGTTGCCCGAGCCCCCCGTGCCGCGGCGTCGCAGGTAGCGCTCGAAGTCGGCGGCGATCGCGTCGCCGTCGGCCTCGGGGAGCTCGTCCTCGTCCTCGGCCTCGGCCTGCTCCTCGAGCTGGCGGACGTACTCGCGCACCTCGTCGTCGGCCTCGGCCATCTCCGAGACCGTGCGCTCCCACTCCTCGGCCTGCTCGGGCAGCCCGCCGAGCGGCACCTCGACGTCGAGCAGCTCCTCGACCCGGTGCAGCAGCGCGACGGCGGCCTTGGGCACGCGCGCCTGGGAGACGTAGTGCGGCACGGCCGCCCAGAACGACACGGCGGGCACCCCGGCCTCGACGCACGCGTTCTGGAAGACGCCGACGATGCCGGTGGGCCCCTGGTAGGTCGAGGGCTCCACGCGCAGCTCGCCCGCGGAGGACTTGTCGTAGGAGATGCCGGTGACCGGCGTGGGCCGCGTGTGCGGGGTGTCGGTCAGCAGCGCACCGAGGGTGATGACCTTGGTCACGCCCAGCGTGTCGACGTGGCCCAGCAGCTCGCGGCAGAAGGCCCGCCAGCGCAGGTTGGGCTCGATGCCGTTGACCAGCACCACGTGCCGTTCGGTGCCGGGCAGGGTGGCCACGGACAGCCGCGTGGTCTGCCACTCGATCTTGCGGGTGACGCCGTCGGCGAGCCGGACGTGCGGACGCGTGACCTGGAAGTCGTAATACTCCTCGGGGTCGATCGAGGTCAGTGGCGTGGCGTCCCAGCTGAGCTCGAGGTGCTCCAGCGCGGTGCTGGCGGCCTCCCCGGCGTCGTTCCACCCTTCGAAGGCGGCGATCATCACCGGCTCGACGAGCCGCGGCTGGTCGCCCGACGCTCCGGTGTCCGGGTCGCGATCGGTCATCGGTCCAGCCTACGGCCCGGCGTGCGCCACGACCGGTCCATCCCCCGTGGACGGCTACCGTGGGCACGTGCGGTCCGATCTCGACACGACCTTCTCCGACTCGCTCGAGCGGCACGTTCTGCTCGCCGACGGCGCGATGGGCACGATGCTGCAGGGCGCCGACCTCACCCTGGACGACTTCGCCGGCCTCGAGGGCTGCAACGAGATCCTCAACGACACCCGCCCGGACGTGGTGCGCCACATCCACCGCGCCTACTTCGAGGCGGGTGCCGACGCGGTCGAGACCAACACGTTCGGGGCGAACCTGCCCAACCTCGCCGAGTACGACATCGCCGGGCGGATCCGGGAGCTGGCCGAGAAGGGCGCGCGCCTGGCCCGCGAGGTCGCCGACGACATGGCCACGCCCGAGCGCCCGCGCTTCGTGCTGGGGTCCGTCGGGCCGGGCACCAAGCTGCCCACGCTGGGCCACGAGTCCTTCGCCCGCCTGCGCGACGCCTACGCCGAATGCGGCCGCGGGCTGCTCGCCGGGGGCGCCGACGCGTTCGTCGTGGAGACCTGCCAGGACCTGCTGCAGGTGAAGGCGGCGGTGCTCGGCATGCAACGGGCGATGGCCGCCGAGGGCCGGCGCATCCCGCTGATCACCCAGGTCACGGTGGAGACCACCGGCACGATGCTGCTGGGCAGCGAGATCGGGGCCGCGCTCGCGGCGATCGAGCCGCTGGGCGTCGACCTGATCGGGTTGAACTGCGCCACCGGCCCGGCCGAGATGAGCGAGCACCTGCGCACCCTGTCCAAGCACGCGCGCATCCCGCTCTCGGTCATGCCCAACGCCGGCCTCCCGCAGCTGGGCCCGAACGGCGCCGAGTACCCGCTCACACCCGACGAGCTCGCCGAGGCGCTCGTAGGCTTCGTGCGCGACTACGGGCTGCGGCTGGTCGGCGGCTGCTGCGGCACCACGCCGGCGCACATCAGCGCCGTGGCCGCAGCGATCCGCGACGTGTCGCCCGCCGTCCGCACGCCGCGCCCGGAGCCCGGCGTCGCGTCCCTCTACGCCGCCGTGCCGTTCCGCCAGGACACCTCCGTGCTGATGGTCGGGGAGCGCACCAACGCCAACGGGTCCAAGAAGTTCCGCGAGGCGATGCTGGCCCAGGACTGGGAGGCCTGCGTCGGGATCGCCCGTGACCAGACGCGCGAGGGCGCCCACCTGATCGACCTCTGCGTGGACTACGTGGGCCGCGACGGTGTCGCCGACATGGCCGAGCTGGCCGGCCGCCTCGCCACGGCGTCCACGCTGCCGGTGATGCTCGACTCGACCGAGCCCGAGGTGCTGCGGGCCGGCCTGGAGCGCCTCGGCGGCCGCTCGATCATCAACTCGGTCAACTACGAGGACGGCGACGGCCCCGGTTCGCGCTTCCAGCGGGCGATGGAGCTGGTCCGCGAACACGGCTGCGCCGTCGTGGCGCTGTGCATCGACGAGGAGGGGCAGGCGCGCACCGCGGAGTGGAAGGTGCGCGTGGCCGACCGGCTCATCCAGGACCTGACCACCCACCACGGCATGCACGTCGACGACATCGTCGTCGACACGCTCACCTTCCCGATCACCACCGGGCAGGAGGAGGTCCGGCGCGACGCGCTGGAGACGATCGAGGCGATCCGCGAGCTGAAGCGCCGCCACCCCGACGTGCAGACGACCCTCGGCGTCTCCAACGTCTCGTTCGGCCTCAACGCCGCGGCGCGCCAGGTGCTCAACTCGGTGTTCCTGCACGAGTGCGTGAACGCGGGTCTCGACACGGCGATCGTCTCGGCGGCGAAGATCCTGCCGATGTCCAAGATCCCGGACGAGCAGCGCTCGGTGGCGCTCGACCTGGTCTACGACCGGCGGCGCGACGGCTACGACCCGCTGAACAGGTTCATGGAGCTGTTCGAAGGCGTCTCCGCCTCCTCGGCCCGCGCCACCCGCGCCGAGGAGCTGGGCAGCCTCCCGCTGTTCGAGCGCCTGGAGCGGCGCATCGTCGACGGCGAGCGCGAGGGTCTCGAGGACGACCTCATGGAGGCGTTGGAGTCCCGGCCCGCCCTGGAGATCATCAACGACACGCTGCTCGCCGGGATGAAGACCGTGGGCGAGCTGTTCGGGTCCGGGCAGATGCAGCTGCCGTTCGTGCTCGCCTCCGCCGAGGTCATGAAGGCGGCGGTGGCGCACCTCGAACCGCACATGGAGAAGTCCGAGGACGACCAGGGCAAGGGCACCATCGTGGTCGCCACCGTCAAGGGCGACGTCCACGACATCGGCAAGAACCTGGTGGACATCATCCTCACCAACAACGGCTACACGGTCGTGAACCTCGGCATCAAGCAGCCGATCTCCACGATCCTGTCCGCGGCCCAGGAGAACCGGGCCGACGCCGTCGGCATGTCCGGGCTGCTGGTGAAGTCCACGGTGGTGATGAAGGAGAACCTCCAGGAGATGAACGGGCGCGGGATGGCGAAGGAGCTGCCCGTGCTCCTCGGCGGCGCCGCGCTCACCCGCTCCTACGTCGAGAACGATCTCGCGGAGGTCTACGAGGGCCGGGTCGACTACGCCCGCGACGCGTTCGAGGGCCTGCGGCTGATGGACGCCACGATGGCCCGGGCCCGCGGCCTCGCGCCCGCCGTGGACCCCGAGGAGGAGGCGAAGCAGGCCGAGCGCAAGGCCCGCCACGAGCGGTCCAAGCGCATCGCGGCGAAGCGCAAGGCGGCCGAGGCCGAGGCGGCCGGGCCGCTGCCGGCCCGCTCGGACGTGGACCTGGACAACCCGATCCCGGCCCCGCCGTTCTGGGGCACCCGCGTGGTGAAGGGCGTGGCGCTGGCCGAGTACTCGGGGATGGTCGACGAGCGGGCGCTCTTCCTGGGCCAGTGGGGGCTGCGCGGCGCGAAGGGCGGCGGTGGGCCCAGCTACGAGGAGCTCGTGGAGACCGAAGGCCGTCCGCGGCTGCGGTACTGGCTGGAACGCCTGTCCACGGAGGGGGTTCTCGCGCACGCCGCCGTCGTCTACGGGTACTTCCCGGCCGTCGCGGAGGGCGACTCGCTCGTCGTGCTGAGCGAGCCGCAGCCCTCGGCGGCGGAGCGCTTCCGCTTCACCTTCCCCCGCCAGCGCCGCGACCGGAACCTGTGCCTGGCCGATTTCTGGCGCCCGCGCGAGCGCGCCGTCGCCGAGGGCGTGGTCGACGTGCTGCCGCTGCACCTGGTGACGATGGGGCAGCCGATCGCCGAGTACGCGAACGCGCTGTTCGCCAAGGACGCCTACCGCGACTACCTCGAGGTGCACGGCCTGGGCGTCCAGCTCACCGAGGCGTTGGCCGAATACTGGCACCGGCGCGTCCGCGAGGAGCTGGTGTTCCCGTCCGGACCCGCGGTGGCCGCCGAGGACCCCGACGACGTCGAGGAGTTCTTCAAGCTCGGCTACCGGGGTGCGCGGTACTCGCTCGGCTACGGCGCCTGCCCGAACCTCGAGGACCGCACGAAGATCGTGGAGTTGCTGGAGCCCGGCCGGATCGGCGTGGAGCTGTCCGAGGAACTGCAGCTGCATCCCGAGCAGTCGACCGACGCGCTCGTGGCCCACCACCCGGAGGCGAAGTACTTCAATGCTGGCTAGCGAAGATCCGGGCGCCGTCCTGTGGGACATGGACGGCACGCTGGTCGACTCGGAGAAGGTCTGGACGATCTCCCTCGCGGACACGGCGCGCCGGCTCGGCGGCGAGCTGAGCGCCCGGGCGCGGGAGGACATGGTCGGCTCGAACATGCCGCGCAGCCTGGGCATCATGTTCGACGACCTCGGGCTCCCGCACGAGGCCGACCGGCTGGCCGCCGCCGAGCGATGGCTCACCGAGCGCACCGGCGAGCTGTTCGCCGCCGGCCTGGAGTGGCGTCCGGGAGCCCTCGACGCGCTGCGCACCGTCCGCGCCGCCGGGTGGCCCACGGCGCTGGTCACCAACACCCTGCGCTCGCTCACCGAGCAGGCGCTGGAGAGCATCGGGCGCGAGCACTTCACCGTCACCGTGTGCGGTGACGAGGTGCCGCACGGCAAGCCGGCCCCGGATCCGTACCTGCGCGCCGCCGAGCTGCTGGGCGTGGCCCCGCAGCAGTGCCTCGCGGTCGAGGACTCGCCCACCGGTGCCATGTCGGCCGAGCGGGCCGGTGTCGCGGTGCTCGTCGTGCCGTGCGAGGTGCCGGTGCCGGCCGGGCCGCAGCGCGTCCACCGCGCTTCCCTCGCGGGACTCACCGCCGCCGACGTCCGCGCTGGCTACGCGCAGGCACGGAGCAAGCGCGCTGCGTGACCACTCGTCCCGGGTAGGGGTCCGCTCGGCGGAATCATGCTGGGTAGTGAAAGGCTGACACCGCCACCTGACGCAGGGTGGGAACCGGGCGCAGCACCACGAGCGCGCCGATTCACGCCCTGCGTGCCGACGTATGACACTGACGAGGAGAGGAGGGTTCGAAGTGAAGACTTTCGACGGGCTGTTCGCCGAGCTCACCGAGCGGGCCGCTCGCCGGCCCGAGGGCTCCGGCACGGTCGCCGCGCTCGACGCCGGCGTCCACGCACAGGGCAAGAAGCTGCTCGAAGAGGCCGGTGAGGTGTGGTTGGCGGCCGAGCACGAGGCCGATGACGCGCTGGCGGAGGAGATCTCCCAGCTCCTCTACCGGATCCAGGTCCTCATGATCGGGCGCAAGATCTCGCTCGAGGACGTCTACTCCTACCTCTGACCCACCGCACGGCACTTCTTGAGGAGAGTCCCATGCTCCGCGTCGCACTCCCGAACAAGGGGACGCTGGCCGAGCCCGCCGCCACCATGATGCGGGAGGCGGGGTACCGGCAGCGCTCGGACTCCCGCGACCTCAGCATGCTGGACGACGAGAACGAGATCGAGTTCTTCTACCTGCGCCCCAAGGACATCGCCACCTACGTCGGCTCCGGGGACCTGCACCTGGGCATCACGGGCGCCGACCTCATGGACGAGTCCGGCAGCCAGGTCAAGCGCGTCATCGAGCTGGGCTTCGGGGCGTCCAAGTTCCGCTTCGCCGCGCCCGAGCTGGCCGACGACGGTGAGAAGTGGACGATCGCCCACCTCGAGAGCAAGAAGATCGCCACGTCCTACCCGCGCCTGGTCCGCGCCCACCTGGCCCGCAACCGCGTCCGCGCCGACATCATCAAGCTCGACGGTGCCGTGGAGATCTCGGTGCAGCTGGGGCTGGCCGACGCGATCGCCGACGTCGTCTCCTCCGGCCGCACCCTGCGCCAGCACGGCCTCGTGGCCTTCGGCGACGCGATCGCCGAGTCCCAGGCCACCCTCATCGAGCGCGAGCCGCGCCCGGACCGGCCGGAGACCGTCGAGGTCAAGGCGGCCAAGCAGGTCTTCACCGCACGGATCCAGGGCGTGGTCTACGCGCGGCAGTACCTGATGCTCGACTACGACTGCCCCAACAGCGTCCTGGAGCAGGCCAAGCGCATCACCCCGGGCATGCAGGCCCCCACCGTGTCGCCGCTGTCGGATCCCGACTGGTCGGCCGTGCGCTCGATGGTCCGCCGCACCGTGGCGAACAAGGTGATGGACGACCTCGCCGCGCTGGGCGTGCGCGCGATCCTGACCTCGGAGATCCGCTCCTGCCGCGCGGTGGACGGCACCGGCATCCGTCCCTAGCCCTCTCCACCCGCTCCACGAACCGCACCTTGGAGCCACACTGCTGAATTTCCGGGCGCGGAACAGCAGTACGGCTCCAAGGTGCGGATTTCAGCGTGGGCGGACGATCAGCGCCTGTGCGCTGTGGCCCGTGTGGCCTTCCTCGTCGTGGAGGTGGCCTTCCACCGTGCCCAGGCCCGTCGGGCCCACCACCGTCCGCGCGTGAACGCCGATCCACTCGCCCACCGGGGGGCGGTGCAGGTGGACGGTCAGCTCGGTGTTCACGAAGAGCCACTTGCGCACGTCCAGCGGGGCGCCGACGCCGTTGGCGCAGTCGGCGGCCACCGCGAGCCGCTGGGTGGGGGTGGGGTCCTCACCCTCCACGAGCGGCACGCGCTGGCGCAGCCACGCCGTGCTCGGGCCCGGGTCGTCGAGCCCTCCGGAGAGCCAGCGCCACTCCAGCGCGTCGAGGAAGCCGGGCAGCCACCCCTCGGGCCGCTGGTGCAGCACACCCTGCGACGCCGGCGCCAGCGGCTCGGCCGCGCCGAGCGCGACCGCGGCGGTGTCGCCGCTGGTCAGGCGCCAGGCCCGCGCGCGCAGGACGGCCCGGCCGCCCGCGCTCATCTCGGCGGCGAGCAGCTCGATCGCGCGTCCCGGCCGCTCCACCGAAGCCGCGACCTGCACCTCGCCCGTCGGGACCGGTCCGAGCACCTCGACGGTGAGGCGGGCGAGCTGCCCGCCGGGCCGGCCGTCGAGCCGTTCCAGCGCGCGCACCAGCAGCGCCGAGGGCGGCCCGACGTGCTGGGCGTCGGCGAACCACGGCCCGCTCGTCGATCCGGTGGCGTGGAAGCGTGCGCCGTCCGGACCGTCGAGGGGCCGGTAGAAGGGCTCGAGGGTCATGTGCCGGTGTCGACGAGGCGCCACTGGCCGTCGACGCGGCGCAGCTGGCTCGTGATCGTGTTGCGAGCACCGTTGACCTCGGCCGACCACGTGATCCCGGCGTTGTCGCCCGTGACGACCACCCCCTGGACCTCGGCGCCCTTGACGATCCCGTCCACGGTCTCCGCGGCACCCGGGATGGCGTAGACGGCTGTGAAGGCCTCCTCGCACGTGTCGGCGGTGATGCCCCGGGACTGCAGGTTCGCCAGCAGCTGCTGGGTGGTCTCCGGGGCGTTCAACTCGCACGCCGAGGCGAAGTCGCGGGCGAGCAGCGCCTCGTAGTAGCCGCGGAAGACGGTTTCGACGGCCTGCTGGTCCGCGGCCGGGTCCGGCGCGGCCGCGGGCGGCGGGCCGGGTTGGGGGGCGGGCGTGCCGGCCACCGGTGTGCCGCAGGCAGAGAGCGCGACCAGCGCGGCGGCCAGCGCGCCGGCGACTGCGGCGGGAAGCGTCTTCACGCATGTCAAGGTAGAGCAACCCGTTCGGAGCAGTGGCGCCGCCCGGGAGTGTCGGGGGCCTCGCCTACCCTGCGGAGCGTGACCGACAGTGCGGGTGCCGCAACCAGCCCCGCCGCCACCGGCCCCGGCGAGGTGGCGCCGCGGCGTCGTCCCGCGCTGTCGCCCTCGCGCGCGGGCGATTTCAAGCAGTGCCCGTTGCTCTACCGCTTCCGGGCCATCGACCGGCTGCCCGAGCTGCCCTCCCGTGCCCAGATCCGCGGCACCCTCGTGCACACCGTGCTCGAGCGGCTCTACGACCTGCCGGCCGCGCAGCGCGCGCCCGAGGCCGCGCGCGGGCTCGTCCGGCCGGTGTGGGCGGAGCTGTGCGCCGAGCTGCCCGAGCTGGTGGAGCAGCTGTTCGAGGGCCCGGACGATCCCGAGCTGCCGCGGTGGCTCGAGTCCGCCGACGCCCTGCTCGAGGTCTACTTCCGCATGGAGGACCCGCGGCGGCTGGAGCCGGCGGCCCGCGAGCTGCTCGTCGAGACCGAGCTCGCGTCGGGCCTGCTGCTGCGTGGCTACGTCGACCGGCTCGACGTCGCGGCCACCGGGCAGGTGCGCGTGGTCGACTACAAGACCGGCGCGGCGCCCCGGGAGGTCGCCGAGGTCAAGGCGCTGTTCCAGATGAAGTTCTACGCGCTGGCGCTGCTGCAGCTGCGCGGCGTCGTGCCCACCCAGCTGCGCCTGCTCTACCTGGCCGACGGCGAGTCGCTCACCTACGAGCCCGACGAGGCTGAGCTGCGCCGGTTCGAACGCACGCTGGAGGCGATCTGGCGCGCCATCCGGGAGGCGGGGGAGAGCGGCGATTTCCGTCCCAACCGCGGCCGCATGTGCGAGTGGTGCAGCCACAAGGCGCTGTGCCCCGCCTGGGGCGGCACCCCGCCCGCCTACCCCGGCTGGCCTGCGGAGGAGGACGTCGCGACCGCGGCCCTCGAGCACCTCGCGCAGTAGCCCACGGCCCGCCGGATCGGCGCGAGCAGTACCGGATGGCGGTCGCTGCCACCGTCAGGTGCGGCTCGCCGCGATCGCCCCGATCGCCCCGATCTGATCGGTCCGAGCCGCACCGGATGGCGGTCGCCGCCACTGTCAGGTACGTCTCGCGGCGATCTTCCCGTGCTGATCGGTTCGAGTCGTACCTGAGGGCTGTCGTTGCCACCCTCGTGTACGGCTCGCCGCGATCGGGGTTGATCGGTCCGAGCCGTACCGGATGGGGGTCGCTACCACCGTCACGTACGTCTCGCGGCGATCATCTGACCGCGGCCACGAGAAAATTCCCGGAGACGGCCACGAAGCTGCCCGCTGGCGGACATGAAAGCTGCCCGCTGACGGTCATGGGATCTGCCCGACACGACGTCGT
>NZ_NKYF01000004.1:0-699 GCF_002262885.1 Pseudonocardia sp. MH-G8
TTCCATCGCCAGCAACGCCGAGGGTTCGGTGTTGGCGTAGGTGCGTTGCACTCCGTGCCGCAGCCAGGTCTGCCGGGCCCGCGCCAACCGGGCCGCCCTGTCCTCAGCGGTCTCCACCTCGAGCGCATCCAGCGCAGGGTCGGCTACCTCGTCGGGCCACTCGTCGAGCCACTCGTCTTCGGTGGGGTTGTCCTCGTCCAGGTCCAGCGTGGCGTCCAGGGGTGCTTCGTCGGGCCACTCCTGGTGGGTGCCCGAGGAATCACCTGATCCGAACATGTGTTCGATTCTATCACGTGGGTCACACCTGTGGCGGGGCTTCGCCGGGTTCGATCCAGGCTCCGCCTCGAGCCTGCCGGGCCTCGACCTACCGGCGGCGACCGGGCACAAGACGGGTGAGCCGCCGCGCCTGTTCCGGGGGCGTCTGCCGGGTGAGCCGCCGCGCCTGTTCCGGGGGCGCCTGCCGAGTGGACTCGCCGCGTCCCTTCCGGGGCGTCTGCCGAGTGAGCCGCCGCGCCTGTTCCGGGGGCGCCTGCCGGGTGAGCCGCCGCGTCTCCTCCGGCGCGTCTGCCGAGCGAGCCTCCGCGCCTCCTTCGGGTTCCGGCCGGGCAGGAGCGGGTTGCAGTGGGCACGCCGTTCCCGGCTCGAGACTTCCGGCCCCACCCCGCACCTGCGGTCTGACTCGCAGTGGGTCCGGCGCCG
>NZ_NKYF01000004.1:709-458684 GCF_002262885.1 Pseudonocardia sp. MH-G8
TCTATTCCGGGGCTTCGGCTGGGTGGGAGCGGCTTGCAGTGGGCGCGCCGTTCCCGGCTCGAGGCGAACGGCCCCACCCGCACCTGCGGTCTCACTCGCAGTGGGCCCGGCGCCGGGCTCGACCTCCCCGCCGTGGGCGGCCCGGTTGGCGCAACAACCGAATATCGTGCTCGGCCGGGTGGCCGTCCCCGGCCCGGGCCCAGGCCCGTTTTCGACGAGCCCGTCGCTGTCGGGTGCCCACGCAACTGGCGGTGGCGCCGTTCTCGAACCCCTCCCGCAACGGCCGCACTTGACGTCCGGATCGAGGTACTGCGCAGATCGACGATCCGCACCGGACGAGTTGCTCGATCGCGCGATCGTTCGCGTCTCGCAGGGCTCTGGCTGTGTTGTCGGCGGAGCGGGTGGCGGCAATCGGACTCACGCCGGCGGCGATCTCTGCCGACTGCATCTGGTGACCGTATGAAGGCGACCTTTCCCGCCGCGTCCGTCGAGCGGCGGGTCTCCCTGGCCGGGGGCTTCCACCAGCACGGGCGGTATCGCCTCCCACAGCCGTCGACCGCGAGCGTCCGTCGTGACGGGCACCGGCGTGCGTCCTGCTCATCACCCGTAACACCTGATCGCCCGGGTGCGAACACTTGCCCGGCGACATCATCCAGACAGGAGACCCGTAGTGGTCAACCACGGCCCTCAGCAGCCCTATTACGCCCCTCAACCCGGCTACCCGCCGCCGCCCGCGCCGCCGACGAATCAGCCAAAGAAGTTCGGCTGGGGCGCGCTGATCCTCGTCGGGGCCCTGTGCTTCCTCTTTGGCGTCGGCTGTGGGGCGATGAGTGGGTCGCCGTCGACCTCGTCAAGCAACTCGTCGGCGCCCTCGGCCCCCACGCTGGCCCCAGCGGCGGGTGAGGATGCCCCGGCGACCGCTCAGACCGTCGAGGCGGCGCCGGAACCCGAGGGACCCGAGGCGGGCACCATCCCGCAGGGTGAGTGGATCGTCGGCGACGAGGTCGCGCCCGGCCGCTACCGCTCGGCCGGCGCGGAGACGGGGATCTTCGAGCTGTGCTCGGTGTTCGTCAACGACGAGAGTGGCTCGGTGATGGACTTCTCGACCGGCAACGAGGGCGAGCAGGTACTGATCACCATCCCGGAGAACGCTGCGACGGTGTCGAACTCCGGGTGCGTCCCATTCCGTCCCGTCGGCTGACCGCACCGTCATGGGGCCTTCGTCATGCCAGGAACGCGAACGGCACCAGACGCGTCCTCGGCGGTCGTCTCCGACCGATCAGGGTCGAGTTGCAGCCACTGCTCCCGGTCCCCCGCCGACGGGCGGGGTCAGGGGAACCCGCCGACTGCGCAGAAGACTCCGGGTCCGGGGCGCGAGGCAGCGGTGGCGAGCCGGGAACGGCGCGCCGACCCGGCGCGGGTTCGATGGCCACATCGGCCCCCGGGGGCGCGCGGCACCAGACCGAGCCGTACATGAGCGCGGCCCCGCGGACACCGAAGTGCGACTCGCATCGATCACGCATCGCCCAGCAGGACCCACCACTGCAGGAGCGATCTCGCCACCGCGGCGCCCTCACCGTCGGGCAGAGGAGCGATCAGCATGTGACCCTGGCCTACCTGCGACGCGACCGGAGCGGTCCTGACATGACCAGCAAATTCACCGAGCTCGCGATCGACTGCGCCGACCCCAGCAGCCTCGCCCGGTTCTGGTGCTCGGTCCTGGGCTACGAGGTCCAGGACGCCGAGGACGGCATCGTCACGATCGGCTCCCCCCTGGCGCCTGAAGGCAAGAACCGCCCTGGTCCCGTGCCACCGACGTTGACGTTCGCGCGCGTTCCCGAGGGCAAGACGGTCAAGAACAGGCTCCACATCGACGTCAACCCGACCGACCGGGAGCAGGACGACGAGGTCCGCCGCCTGCTCGACCTCGGTGCTCGTCACGCCGACGTCGGCCAGGGTGACGAGAGCTGGGTGGTGCTCATCGACCCGGAGGGCAACGAGTTCTGCGTCCTCGCGGGGCGCCACCCCTGAGCGGAGGCAACGCAGTACGAACGGGAGACCTGGGCACGCGACACACGCGTCGACGGTCGCGAAGCGCACGGCCCTCGCCCGTCCTCGAGCACCGCGACGTTCGCGGGTTGATGCCAGATCAGCACGACGCTCCCAGCGCCATGATCCCTCCCAGCCGCACACCATCGTGCCGGCGGCCACCCCGCCTCGATCTCCACGAGCAGCACGTCACGGTGACGAGAACGTCTCTCGTGTGGATCACCGCCTGTGGCCGATGAGTTCTGCAGGGGCGCACGGTCATACCCCCATGGCGGAGACGACGATGACGATCGACGGCGTGCGACTGTGCATCGAGACGTTCGGGAGCCCGTCACACCCGGCCGTGCTGCTGGTGGCCGGCGGGGCCCAGTCGATGGTGTGGTGGGAGGACGAGTTCTGCGCCCGGCTGGCCGGCGGCGGCCGGTACGTGGTGCGGTACGACCACCGCGACACCGGGCGGTCGATCGCGTCCCCGGCGGGGTCCCCGGACTACACGTCGACGGACCTGGCCACCGACCCACTGCGAGTGCTCGACGGCCTGGGCGTGGACCAGGCCCACGTGGTGGGCATGTCGATGGGCGGCGGAATCGCCATGTACCTCGCGGCCGAGCACGGCGACCGGGTCCGGTCGCTGGTCCTCGTCGAGTCCAGCGCGGCGGGACCGGGCAGCGTCGAGAACGGCCTGCCGCCGATGGCGCCCGCCGTGGCCGCGTCGTTCACCGATCCCGACCCCGAGCCGGACTGGTCCGACCGGGACGCCGTGGTCGACTACCGGGTGGCGGTAGAACGCCCTTATGCGGGCGGTCTGGGCTTCGACGAGCCGCGGGTACGCAGGCTCGCCGCGCTCGAGGTGGATCGCACCACCGACATGGCCGCGAGCCTGACTAACCACTTCGTGATCGCCGACGACGGGTCGGATCATCTCCGGTTGGGCGAGATCACGACGCCGACGCTGGTGCTGCACGGCACCACCGACCCGCTCTTCCCGCTCGGCCACGGCGAGGCCCTCGCCAGGGAGATCCCGGGGGCACGTCTGGTACCGCTGGAGGGCGCCGGTCACGAGATCCCGCCGCCTCCGCTGTGGGACCTCACGATCGCGACGATGCTCGAGCACACCGCCATACGGGCGCTCCGCTCGCCGTTCACGGATTCCCGGCCGTTCGGCTGAGCGGCGTCGCCGGCACGCACGCCGACACCTCGCGCAGCAGCTCTTCGATGTTCTCGCTCCAGTGCGATGCGATGACCAGGTCGCGAGCGGGGTCGATCCACAGCAGGTGACGCCCGAGGTTGCCGCGCGCGGCGCGACCGGTGGCGGGGGCGGTCGGGAAGACGGTCCGGTGGTCGTTGAGCCACCACAGCAGGCCGTAGTCGGATCTGGCTGCGCTGGGCGTCCAGCTCAGGTCGATCCAGGTACTGCTGACCAGACCGCGGCCGTGTCGCCGGTAGAGCTCGCCGATCAGCGCCAGGTCGAGGGCGCTGATCCAGAGCCCGCCGCCCCAGTGCGCGCCGCCGCTGACCACCGGCAGGTCTCGCCCGTCGACCCGCACGACGGAGTTGCGGTAGCCGTGCCAGGCCCAGCCGGCTGACGCTCCGACCGGCGCCATGATGCGTTCGGCGAGGACCTCGGGGAGGGGCCGTCGCAGCAGCACGGTCAGGGCCAGGCATGCCAGGTTGACGCGGACGTCGTTGTAGGCCCAGCCCTCGCCCGGGCCGGCTCCGGGCGGGGCGCTGCCGGGCAAGCGGGCCTGGGCGTCCGCCACGGCGGGTTTGCCCCACAGTTGCCCGTCCCAGCCGCTGGTCTGCTCGAGCAGGTGGCGCCAGGTGATCCGGTCGGCAGGCGGCTCGCCGAACTGCGAGAGCTCGACGGTGTCGACGACGGGCGCGTCGAGCGCGAACAGGCCGTCGTCGAACGCCGTGCCCGCGACCAGGGAGACGATGGACTTGGTGGCGCTGAAGGCCATCTCCGGGCGACGGGGATCTCCCCATTCCGCGACGATCGAGCCGTCGAGCACGACGACGCCGCCGGCACCACCGCCGGCCAGCTGCGGCCCGAGGACGTCCCGGTGGTCGGCGTCGAGGTTCTGCGCCTCGCAGTAGGCGGCGATGTCGTCGATACCGCTGGTGGGCCGCCGGGCCTGTTCCGCCGCGGCTCGCCTGATGCCGTCGAGTTGCGCCACGGACCCGACCGTAGGCGGCGGGTGGGGTTCAGTTCCCCACGCCGAGGCTCGACATGTGCGCGGCCGGGTAGCGGTCGCCGCGCGCCGAGCCTGCCGGCACCGCCTCCTCGATCTGGGCGAGGTCGTCCGCGGTGAGGTCCAGCTCGATCGCGGGCAGCGCCTCGGCCAGCCGCCCGCGCGTGCGGGCGCCGACGAGCGGCACGATGCCGGTGCCCTGCGCGGCCACCCACGCGATGGCCAGCTGCGCCACGGTGCAGCCCTTCGCCGCAGCGACGCGGCGCAGCGCCTCCACCAGGGCGAGGTTGTGCTCCACGTTCCCGCTCGAGAACCGGGGGCTGTGGGCACGCATGTCACCGGGGCCGGAGACGAGGCCGGGCGACCAGTGGCCGGAGATCAAGCCGCGGCCGAGCACCCCGTACGCGGTCATGCCGATGCCCAGCTCCTGCAACGTCGGCAGGACGTCCGCCTCGACCGCGCGGGACAGGAGCGAGTACTCGATCTGCAGGTCGGCGATCGGGTGCACGGCGTGTGCGCGGCGGATCGTCGCGGCGTCGACCTCCGAGAGGCCGATGTGCCGGACGTACCCTGCGTCGATCATCTCCTTGATCGCGCCGACCGTCTCCTCGATCGGCACCGCCGGGTCCAGCCGGGCCGGGCGGTAGACGTCGATGTGGTCGGTGCCCAGCCGCGTCAGCGAGTAGGCCAGGAAGTTCTTGATCGCCGCGGGCCGGTTGTCCTGCCCGCCCAGCACCATGCCCGGCCCCCGCAGCTGGCCGAACTTGACGCTCAGCTGGTAGCTGTCCCGGTCCCGGCCGCGCAGCGCCTCGGCGAGCAGCAACTCGTTGTGGCCCATGGCGTAGAAGTCGCCGGTGTCGATCAGCGTGACGCCGGCCTCCAGTGCGGCGTGCACCGTGGCGATGCTCTCCGCGCGGTCGGTGGCGCCGTAGGCCTCACCCGACATGCCCATCGCGCCCAGGCCCAGCGCGGAGACGGCGGGCCCGGTGCGTCCCAGAGTTCGTGTCTGCATGGGCCCACCTTGTGCCCGATCGGCCCGCCCGGGAACGGAGCGTTCATCGTGGGAGAGCCGCTCCCTGGATCGGCGCACGCCCGCGGAGGAGCATGGGGTCATGCAGCGCGACGAGCTCGCCGACTTCCTGCGCCGCCGCCGGCAGGCGATCCGCCCGGCCGAGGTCGGCGTCGCCGACGGGCCCCGCCGGCGCACCTCCGGCCTGCGCCGGGAGGAGGTGGCGATGCTCGCCAGGATGTCGGTCGACTACGTCGTGCGCCTCGAGCAGGGCCGCAGCAGCCAGCCCTCCACCCAGCTGCTCGGCGCGCTGGCCCGGGCGTTGCGCCTCTCCGACGACGAGCGCGCGCACCTGTTCCACCTGGCCGGCCACCGGCCCCCGCCGGCCGACGGGGTGGCCCGCATGGCTCGCGCCGGGCTGCTGCGCATGCTCGACCTGCTCGGCGACACCCCAGCCCTGGTGATGTCCGACCTGGGCGAGATCCTCGCCCAGAACCGGGCGTCCCTCCTGCTGATGGGCGACCACACGGCCTACACCGGCGACCGGCGCTACATCGTCTACCGCTGGTTCACCGAGCCGGCCGCCCGCGCCGTCCACCCGCCCGAGGAACAGGACCGCCACTCCCGCCAGTTCGTGGCCGACCTGCGTGCGACCGCCGGACGCCGGTCCCGCGACCCGGAAGTCACCGGGCTCGTCGAGCGGCTGCAGGCCGTGAGCGCCGATTTCCGCCGGCTCTGGGCCGAGCACGAGGTGTCGGTGCGACGCGCCGACCTCAAGACCCTGGTGCACCCGCGGGTGGGCCCCCTGTTGATGGACTGCGAAACGCTCGTCACGCCCGACCAGGGTCAGCAACTGCTGGTGCTCACCCCCGCCGACGCCGAGGCCCGCGAGCGGCTGGCGCTGCTGCAGGTGCTCGGCACCGAGGAGTTCCCCACCGACGCTGCGGACGCGGCCAGGCGCTGAAGGGGCCGGCTCGGGGTCGTCACCTCAGGGCACGCAGCGCCACCGCGGCATCCGCGATGCAGGCGACGAAGCCCGGCGCATCGTCCTCGGTGACCCAGCGTGTGAACCCGACCTGGAAGACCGACACCGCGCTGTGGGCGGCGAGGCTCGCGGCGGGCTCGGTGACGCCGCGGATGTGCAGCGCGTCGGTGGTCACGCCGACCATCGCCGCGAGTTTGAGCAGCTCGCGCTCCCGCACGGCCGGGTTGGCCTCGACGATCCGGGCGCGGCGGACGGCGTGGTCGCGCCGGGCGTCCAGCATGACGGTGGCCGCGACCATCCCCGCGATCGCCGCGTCGAGCGGCGGGGCCTCCGGCGCGGCGGCCAGGATCGCCTCGCGCACGGCGTGCTGCATGTCCTCCGAGCCGTCGAAGAGCACCTCCCGCTTGTCGGCGAAGTGCCGGAAGAAGGTGCGCTCGGTGACGCCGGCGGCTTCGGCGATGTCGCCTGCGGTGGTCTGCTCGAAGCCGCGCTCCGCGTAGAGCTCCACCGCGGCGCGGATCATCCGCCCCCGCGCGTCCGGCTCCCAACGACCCATGCCGAGAAGTGTAGTGATGACAGTGACCGACATGCAGTGCTAACGTCGATGTCGGTCACTGTCATCACTAGGGAGAAGCCCACCATGCGCGTCTTCGTCACCGGTGCCTCCGGCTGGATCGGCTCGGCCGTCACCGACGAACTCCTCACCCACGGACACGAGGTCGTCGGCCTCGCCCGCTCCGACACCTCCGCCGCCGCACTCGAGGCGAAGGGCGCCGGTGCGCACCGAGGCAGCCTCGACGACCTCGACAGCCTCGCCTCCGCGACCGAGGCCGCCGACGCCGTCATCCACCTCGCCTTCAAGCACGACTTCTCCGACTACGCCGGCGCCGGCCGCACCGAGCACGCCGCCGTCCAGCGGATGCTCGACACGCTGAAGGGCAGCGACCGGCCGTTCCTGCTCGCGTCCGGCCTGGCAGGAGGCGTGCCCGGACGGCCGCTCACCGAGGACGACACGGTGCCCCACCACGGTCCCGACTCGATGCGCGGCGGCAGCGAGAACCTCGCCCTGTCCTACGCCGAACTCGGGGTCCGCCCGGTCGCGCTGCGCTTCGCGGCCACCGTCCACGGCATGGGCGACCCCGGCTTCACCGCGGTGTTGACGAGGATCGCGGCGGAGCACGGCGTGGCCGGCTACATCGGCGACGGCACGAACTGCTGGCCGGCCGTGCACCGTTCCGACGCCGCGCGGATGGTCCGCCTCGCGCTGGACAAGGCACCGGCGGGTTCGCGGATGCACGCGGCGGGCGAGGACGCCCTGCCGACCCGCGACATCGCCGCCGCCATCGGCTCCTACCTGGGCCTGCCGACGGCGTCGGTCGCGCCGGAGGACGCCGCGGCCCACTTCGGCTGGATCAGCGGCTTCTTCGGCATGGACGCCGCCACGACGCACGCCCGCACCCAGGAGGTGCTCGGCTGGACACCGACGGGCCCGACGCTGTTCGAGGACATCGCCGCGGGGGCGTACGCGCTGCCGGAGTGACTCGGCAGCGCGCACCTGGTCCCACAGCCAGGGTTGCCGGCGCCGCTCACCCGATCCCGACCGTCTGCCGCTCCGGCTCGATCACGGCCACGACGCGCTCCTCATCTCGGGGATAGGGCGTGCCCGTGTACTTCCCGGCCAGCTGATCGATGATCTCCCACCCCGCGTCGCCCTCGATCCACTCGACGACCCGCCCCCGCACGACGACGGGCTCGAACGGGTTGTCGGCGGGCGCGATGGACAGTGCCAGCCGCGGGTCGCGGCGCAGGTTGCGCGCTTTGCGCGTGCCCGGACCGGTGAAGAGGACGATCCGATCGTCGTGGACGCCGACGTAGAGGGGGACGCAATGGGGCGTGCCGTCCGGGAGGACGGTGGCGAGGTGCGCGATCGAGGTGCCCTCGAGGACGCGGCGCACGTCGGGGTCGAGCATGGTGTGCTCCTTCATCGGGGGTTGCCGGCTCGCCAGGCGACGTAGTCGGCGACCGCCGCGGCGACGTCGAAGGCCGGCGCGAAGCCGGTGTCATGGGCGAGCCGGGTGATGTCGAGGTAGGGGTCGTCGCCGGGGCCTGCCTGCCGCCCGGGCAGGAGGTCGAGCCGCAGGCCGGGGGTGATCGCCTGGAGTGCGTCCGCGAGCCGGCGGTGCGTGAACGGCCGGCCGCTGGAGACGTTGTAGGTGTCGTGGCGCAGCGTCGGCGCGGTCGCCAGGAGGGCGATCGCGCGCCCGGCGTCGGGGGCGTAGCAGCTGTCGCCGCCGTCGTCGGCGTGCAGTGGCGGCGGTTGCTCGCCGCGGAGCACCGCGCTGATGTAGGGCGGGATGGGGTTGAACGGTGATGCCGGGTCCATCAGCGGACCCCAGATGCTGCCGATGCGCAGCACGACCGGCTGGACCCCGCTGCCCGCGAGGCTGTGCGTGGTGAGCGGTTCGACGGCCTTCTTGAACGCGATGATCAGGTGCGGCAGCGTCGCGGTGGGCAGCGCGAGGTCCTCCGTCCACGGGATCTCGCTGCGTCCGATGTAGACGCCGAGGCTGCTGGCCACGGCGAACCGGCGCACGCCCCAGGCGCGGGCGGCGTCCAGCGCGTTGAGCAGCCCGGCCGTGTCCGTGCGGAAGAACCGGACCGGGTCCGCGTCGGGGACGGTGCCGGCGAGGTGGACGACGTCGCTGATCCGGTGGCGCCCGCCGAGCGCGAGGAAGGCGTCCCGGTCGGTGACGTCGAGGGGCTCCACGGTGACCCTGCCGTCGAGGAACGGCGGGACCTCGGTGCGGTGGTGCGCGGTGACGACGACCTCATGCCCGAGGTCGACGAGCGCGCGGGCGGTGTGGGCGCCGATCATGCCGAGCCCGCCGGTCACGAGGATCATCTGGACACCTCTTTCGGTGGTGCTCCCGGCCACGTCGGGCACGAGCCGAAACTATGCGTGGCACGCGGCCGGTTCTTGAACGAATCGCGCAAGGTCAGACGCCCAGGGTCAGACGCCCAGGGTCAGACGCGCAGCGGCGGCCTGCTCCGGGTGGCGAGGAAGGGCGCGTAGGACGCGGAATGCTCGTGGCCGCAGGCGCAGCGGTCGATGTCGCCACCGAGGAGCCGGCGCGGGGTGAGGCCGGTCAGGCGGAGGCACTCCCGGCTCAGGTGCGCCTGGTCGGCGTAGCCGACATCGACAGCCAGGCCCGCCACGCCGTCGGCGCCACGTCGACCCGAGGCGGTGGCGCCGGCCTGGACGAGCGCGAGGAAGCCCTGGAAGCGCAAGGTCCGCTGGAGGGTCTTGGGCCCCACCCCCACCGCGTGCAGGCAGCGGCGGCGCAGCTGGCTCGCCGAGAGCGCCAGGTGGCCGGCCAGACCGGCGATGTCGACCGGGTGCCAGGGCATCAGCGCGTTCACGGCCTCGCCCACCAGCGGGTCCACGCGGACCACCCTCCGGAACTCCTGCAGGAGGTGGGCCTGCAGGACCATGAGCGCCCGCTCGGGCGTCCCGGCCAGGGCCATCGACTCCGCAAGGCGCTCCACCGGGCTCCCCCACAGCTGCGCCAGGCCCAGGCTCTGATCCACCAGGTCGTCGAGCACCGTCGGCAGGAGCGGCGCCGACCCGGGCCGGAACCGCACACCCACGATGGTGGTGTGCGGCGGGATGACCTCGATCCGCGGGCCGGTCAGCGGACCGACCAGCTGCGGACGGCCCCCGATCGGGAAGTGGATCTCGACGCCGCCGGTGGGCAGGTGCCGCTGCACGTAGCCGGCCTCACCGGTGCGCTGGATCCAGACCGTCCGCACCACGCCGGCCAACCCCGGCAGGGGCGGGTGCTCGACGTAGGACTCCACTTCGGAATCCTGGCACCGAATCGCCGCGAGCGGGTCGACGTCACGGCCGCTCGGCCTCCGTGCTCCGCAGGAGCGCGTCGAGGCCGGCGTCGAGGTTCAGCTGACCGGCGAGCCCGGCGACGAAGTCGCGGTGGCCGTGACGGTCCTCGAGGTGAGCGAGTCCGGCGTCGAGGTCGAGCGCAGACGCCAGAGCCGTCACGTAGACCTGGTAGTCACGACGGAGATGCGCTTCCCCGGGTTCGGTGAGGAGATCGACGAAATCGGGTGCCGTGGACCCCTCCCGCGTCCTCTCCGCGCGCAGCCGAGCCAGCGCCCGGTACTGCGCGACGCGCACGGCGCCGGGAGTGGAACCGACGACCTCCGCCGTCTCCTCCGCGGAGAGGCCGACGACGATTCGCAGCACCAGGACCTCCCGCTGCGCCTTCGGGAGGGTGCCGAGCATGCGAGTCAGTTCGTCGCGCATGTGCGGCTCGTCGCCGATGTCGACTCGGTCCGGCACATCCGCGACCGATACCGACCGGTCGTGGATCGCTCCGCGGAGCGCGTCGGTCACCTTGTGCGCCGTGACGCCGTAGACGAACGCGAGGAACGGACGGCCGCGGGTGCGATATGTGGGCAAGGCCGTGAACACCGCCAGACACACCTCCTGCACGACGTCGTCGACCAAGAGGCCCGATCGGTCCCTCCCCAGGCGCGCCCGGCAGTACCTTTCGACCAGGGGCCGGATGAAAGCGATCACGGCCTCGACAGCGGCATGGTCGCCGGCAACGGCGCGGTTCAGGAGCTCGTCGCGCACGCCGTGGTTCTGAGGGGCAGCGGACTCGTCGGCAGCGTCGCGCGCGGTCGGATGCGAGGAGTTCACCGGGACGCACCGCCGTTCTCCCCGAGGAACCGGGCGACGTCCAGCTTCGCGTAGCGGTGCGTAGACCGGACGGTCGCCGGCGTCATCCCGAGCGCCTCCGCGATCTCGTCGTAGGTGGCCCCGTCGAGGATGCAGACCATCACCTGACGGCGACGGAGCGGAAGGCGCTCGAGGAGCTGGACGACCTCGAAACGCTGCTCGAGCTCGTCGAAGTCGGTGTCCGACGAGAGCAGGGGATGGTCGGTCAGCACGATGTCGGCGACCGGCTCCTCCCGGTTACGGGCAGCCTGGCGGCGGTACGCGTGCATGCAGGTGGTGCGGCACCAGGCCCGGGGGTGGGTGAGCGTCCCCCAGACCGGAGGGAGCGCCTTGAGCATCGTGTCCTGCACGCAGTCGGCGGCGACGGGGTAGGAGGCGCCCAGCAACCGGAGGAACCCGATCAGCCCGGGAACGGCTTCGCGGTAGAACTTCGCGAACGCCGCGAGCTCCACCGGATCGTGGACGGCCCGGCTGCTCGGCAGCGCCTGCTCATGAGCCGGCTGCACCGGAGCACCCTCTTCGGGCTCACTCGACATCAGGCACTCCGGTGTCGTGCATGGGGGGCATCAGGGCGATCCTCTCGGTGGGCGTCGGACTCCTCGTCTCCTAGAGCCCCCAGCCCTCCGTGGTGTGCATCGGCGAACCGGAATTCTTCGAACTGGTCCGCTCGCCCCTGCAGTACGTTCCGGTCAGCGCTCGCCGCCCGTCGCGCGGATCCGGCTGGCCGCGGCGCGGGCGATGTTCGCCATCGTGCACGGCCAGTGCACGAGCGGCAGGCACCCGGAACAGCGCCCGTCTACCAGGGGGTGGATGCCCAACATCCGCGGCGTACGCGCACCGGCGACTTCGACCGCGCACTCCCGGTCGGCTACCGCCATCCTCGAGCTAATCCGTACGGCCGCCGTCGAGGTTCAGGCGGTAGACCTGTCGAGGCCCACCTTCCGGGCCTGCATCCGCGGGTTCGGCAGCGACGAACCCGAGTCGTTCGTAGAAGGCCCGGGCACCGCTGATCCACGCCGCGGGATGCTCCTCGGCGAAAGTGATCACCTCGACGGCGGCGCGTGGTTCGTGCACGAACCTGGAGATCGCGTCGGCGATTAGAGCCCGGCCCACGCCCTGTCGGCGCCCGTGCTCGGCCACGACGAGCCAGTGCACGTGAAAGGTCGGGAACCTCCCGCCGAAGAGCAGCCCACCCCTGAGGCCGGCCTCCTGCTCGCCATCGACGACGAGTGCGCTGCCCCTCCGGATGTTCCGCACCACTGCGGCCCGGAAGCCCTCGTCCTCCACCATCGGCCCGAACCAGTGCTCGACCTGCGCAGCCAACTGCAGGTATCCCGACAGATCCTCTCGGCGCGCGGGCCTGGTGATCACGGATGCATTGTCCCTCAGCTCCGGTGGAGGCTTCTGGCTCGGCATCGGCCTGCTCGCGCGGACGAATCGGGCGCCGATTAGATGATCCCGACCGTCTGCCGCTGCGGCTCGATCACGGCTACGACGCGCCCCAACGGGCTGTCGGCGGAGGCGAGGGACGGCCGCGCCGGCCGCCCAGCGGGGAGGAGCGGTCCGGGGCGGACACCTCACGGGTACGCGGAGCGCACGACCTCCGCGGAGGGTGACGACCCGGCCTCCACCACCGCCAGCGCCATCTCCCGCCGCGCCTGCTCCTCGGACTCGGCGAACCCTGACAGTTCGGTGGACGTGCACGGGCGCCACGCGTTCCACCACCACCGTCGCCGCCGCTCGACGTAGATCACGCAGGTGTCCCACACGGTGTCGACGGCCGCGCTGTCAGCGCTCGCCATGGACCGGGTGTCTCCGCGCCGCAGCGGCGCGCGCGATGTTCGCCATCGTGCACGGCCAGTGCACCAGCGGTAGGCACCCAGAGCAGCGCCCATCCCCACGGGGGCGGTGGATGTTCAACATCCGCTCGACGGCTCCGGGCTGCGCGGCGAGGAAGCGCGCCGCGGCGTCGATACAGCCGGCCACGCCTGGCGCCGGATCGGGGCCGCTATGCATGTCGTCTCCAGTGATCGTGCCGGTCAGGACTTGGGACCAGCAGGCGGCTGCGAGGCAACACGCCCGCTCGTCCCAGTGCCCCGAGCATCGGGCTCTCGGGCCTGTGGAAGGAGGGCACGCCGACGGGCATCTTGGGGCATTCTGTAATCGCTGCATCGCCGAGCGTTGCCGCTACGCTCGCGCCTGGGGGTGCCATGGAGCCGAACACCAAGCTGCGCACGCTGCGCGAGTCACTCGCTTCTCCCACCTTCTTCGGTGAGGTGATGACCCGCGCAGAACTCGCCGAAGCCGTCAACGAGCAGCTGTGGCGCACGACGAGTCGACGCTTCGCTCTCGACGCACACACCGTCGCTCGCTACGAACGCGGCACTGTGCGGTGGCCCAATGCCGCGTACCGCTCGGCCATGCGGGCCGTCCTCGGGGTTAACACCGACGCTGAGCTCGGCTTCCGGCCGACCCCACGCGGCGCGACATCCCCCTCTCTGGCGACCCGACCAGCGGTGTCACGGAAGGTGGCAAAGAACAGCGACACTGCTGGTGTGGATCGTCGAGACTTCCTGCGAGTTGGAGTCGCAGCCATCGCGGCCGGCGCCACCGGCCTCCCCGATCCGGATGTCTACAACGCGGCCCTCGGTCAGTTGCAGGCCCTCGACACCGCCCAAGGTCCGGAGCGGCCGATCCCCGGCGTCACCCGACTCCTGCGCGACCTGACGACAGCTCTGGGCACCGCACGGGGAACGGACCGTGCCGCCCTACTCCACACCGGTGCCCGAGCAGCAGAGTTCGCCGGATTCCTGTACCGCGATCTTGGTAGGCCGAACCGAAGCCTGTTCTGGCACAACCGAGCGATGGACTGGGCGCAGGAGAACCAGGACCACCCCATGCAGGCATACGTCCTGCTGCGGAAGGCACAAGCCGCCTACGACCAGCGCGACGCCGAGCGAATGCTCGGCCTTGCCCGGGCGGCTCGCCGGTTCGACTCCGAGGTATCCGCCGGTCTGCGCGCCGAGGTACGCCAGCAGGAAGCTCGTGGTGAGGCGATGCTCGGCCTTCCGGAGCACGGCATCCGCCGCAAGCTCGACGTGGCGAGGAACCTCATCGCAGACCAGCGGCCGGCCGGCGACGACAGGCCTGGCGGCACCTACAGCTCAACGCTCCTCAACCTGCAAGAAGCGGTGTGTCTCACGGGAGCCGGACGCCCTCGCGACGCCGTGGCCGCCTACCGCGACTTCCTCGACCGCGACTCATCGTCGGTGCACGACCGCGCCTACTTCTCGACGCTCATGGCCACCGCCATGGCACTCAGCGGAGAGCCTGACGAGGCAGCGCGCACTACCACCGCCGCACTCCCGATCGCCGTTCAGACCGGTTCCCGGCGCACCGTCCGCGAAGCACGCACCACCGCGATCGCGCTCCAGCCATGGAGCAACAGACCTGCGGTCCGGGAGCTGGATCAAGCGCTTGCGAAGCTGCTCAGCCAGTGAACCAGCGCGCCGTCCGGTCAATCACCGCTCGCTGCCACTCCTGCGTCTGAGGATCGCGGTAGCCAGGGTCGTCGTGCACGGCGATGCCGTGCTGCGCACCCTCGATCTCCATCAGCTCGTGCACACCGGACGCTGCCCGCGACGACTCGATCGGGATGAACGTATCCCGCGTTCCGTGCACGAGCAGGGTCGGCGCCTCGACCCGAGCCAGTTCGGCACGGGCATCGACCCAGAACACCTCGTTCAGCAGCGCCCGGCCGAGCCGGAACGACGGCGAGTGCGCGACGTAGCCATCGGTCACGAGCCGCTCAGCTCCACTGCCGTCGATGCGGTCGTCCGACCAGTAGTCCTTGTCGTCGATGAACCGCTTCTTGTAGTCGAGCAACGGGTTGAACAGCACCAGCCGATCGACCAGCTGTGGACGGCGCGCTGCGAGCATCGCGCAGGCACCCCCCGAAAAGCTCGCGCCGACGACACCGACCGTCCTCAGGCGGACGTCGGAGGCCAGATACTCCCCCGCGGCTCGCACGTCGTTCGCCACCCCGGCCAGCGTCAAGTCCTCTTGCCGACCGCCGCTCGTGCCGTGCCCTCTGAGGTCGAGGCGCAGCGACGCCACTCCCGACGCCTCCAGCGCCTCCGCCAGCCGTGTGAAGAAGCCGCCTTCCTCGCGGGTGACACCGCCACCGTGCACGAGGACCACCCCGGCCACCGGTCGATCCGGGGTCAGCACCGTCGCGGACAGCTCGATCCCGTCCAACGACCTGATCACTACGCTCCCGCTGGGCATCATCACGGTCCCATCCTGTCGTTCGCAGCAGCCAGATCGTTCGTGCCCGGAGGCCATCTCGTGTTGGGGACCGCGAACCACACACCGCCGACCGATGTCTCAGAGAAGTCCCGCCCGCTCGTCCCACCGCTACGAGAATCTGGCTCTCCGGCCTGTGGAAGGAGGGCACACCGGCGGGCAACCTGGGGCATTCTGTAGTCGTCGCATCGCCGAGCGTGGCCGCTACGCTCGCGCTCGTGGGGGGTGCCGTGGAGCCGAACGCCAGGCTGCGTGTGCTGCGCGAGTCCCGGCCATCGCCCTCGATCCCGGGCGAGGTCATGAGCCGGGCAGAACTCGCCGAAGCGGTCAACGCCGAACTCTGGCAGAGCACGGGCCGCCGCTACGCCCTCGACGCCCACACCATCGCCCGGTACGAGCGCGGCGCAGTGCGGTGGCCGAACGCCGCGTACCGCTCGGCTCTGCGGAAAGTGCTCGGAGCGACCGACGCCGGGCTCGGGTTCCGTCCCACTCCCCGCGGCCCGGCGGCGGGAAATGACGAGCTCGGCATGTTGGAGGTACGCCTCCCCGTCCCTGCACACGCCGGATGGCCGGAAGTCGAGCAGATTCGGAACGCGACGACTGTGCTCGCGAGATCGGAGAACCTCTTCGGCGGCGGCGTCACGTGCCACGCGGCGGTCTCACAGCTGCGGGCGACGGCCGAGCTGCTCTCCGTTCCCGCGTCCAACGCAGTGAGCAGCGCCATGGCGGAGGCTGTCGGGAACATGGCCGGCGTGGTCGCGTTCACCGCCTTCGACATCGGCGATCACAAGGCGGCGAAGACGTGCTTCCAGTTCGCCTTGCGATGCGCGAACGACGCCGGGTCGTGGCAGCTCCGCTCCAACGTCCTCGCGGAGATGGCGCGCACCGCGGCTCACGGGGGGCGGTTCGACGACGCGCTTTCGCTGGTCGAGCTGGCGCAGGTCCGCTCGGATCGGCTCACGGCGACCGCGCAGGCGATGACGGGCATGCTGCGCGCCCGAGCGCTCGCGCACCTGGACCGCCAAGCGGAGGCAGCGGCCGAGATCACCCGCGCTGACGACTGGATGACCCGCTCCGACGCGGCAGTCGATCCGCCATGGCTGTGCTACTACGACCAGGCGGAGCACCAGGGGAGCACAGGCCGCGTCCTCGCGGTACTCGCTGAGGCCCGACGTGACCCCCGGCCCGCGGCCGCACGCCTGGCCGAAGCTATCGAGTCCGCGGGAGACGCGTACCCGCGTTCACGCACCTTCTCGCGAACTCGACTGGCGACACTGCTCATGAAGCTCGGTGACCCTGACGAGGCATCGGCCATCGGTCGAATCGCCCTCAGGGAGGCAGCACAATTCCGGTCACAGCGGATGCACCAGGAGTTGTCCGGGCTCGCCGCAGCGTCGCGAGTGCGGCCAACCGGCTCGACCGTCGAGTTGCGACAGATGATCGAAGCGTTGCCTCGCCGCTCCTGACAGGATCGGACGGTGCCGATCGACGCCGAGACCCTCGAACAGGTGGTGACCGACGCAGCAGGCCTCGCCGGGGTCGACGGCAGCAATCCGCGCCTGCTCAGGAACGGAAGCAACGCGATGTTCCGGCTACCCGGAGGCGTGATCGCACGTGTGGCGCCGGCCGGTCGTGCGGTCGTCGCCGAACGAGAGGTCCGCGTCGCGCGGTGGCTCGCTGCCCAGGGCCTCGCCGTCACTACCCCCCTGCACGACGTACCCCAGCCGACTCTCTTAGGGCAGCGCCCCATCACCTGGTGGGTAGCACTTCCCCCGCACAGGCCGGGCACCACGGGCGAGCTCGGTTCAGTGTTGCGCGACGTCCACGCCCTCCCCCCACCCCCGTTCGCACTCCCCCGCCACGACCCGTTCCGCGGGATCTCGACCCGCATCCACGAGACCAGAGCGCTGCCTGACGACGATCGCAGCTGGCTCTCCCGCCACCTCGCGCAACTCCGCCAGGAGTTCGCACAGCAGGCACCGTTCCGCCCACCCCGCCTCATGCACGGCGACGCGTGGCAAGGCAACCTCGCCGTCATCGACGACAGCCCACCCATCCTGCTCGACTTCGAGAACGTCTCCCTCGGCGACGCCGCCTGGGACCTCGTACAGATCGCCGTCGACCACACCGACTTCGCCCGGATCAGCCGCGACGAGTACACCAACTTCGTCGACGCCTACGGGGACGACGTCCTCACCTGGCCCGCCTACCCGCTCGCCACCGCCATCCAAGAGCTGCGATGGGTCGCCTTCGCACTCAGCAAGGCCGACGACCCACCGGCGCTCCCCGAAATCCGCCACCGCGTGGCCTGCATCCGCGGCACGGTCCCGAAACCCTGGACGTGGACCGCGTTCTGAAGGTGCGATTACCGTCACGGGCGCTTCAGGTTCGAAGGACGAGAACTTATGCCTGTCAGCGATCAACGACCGGAATCGCGGCGATGCCCTCCTTGACGAGGTCGCGAATACCGGACGCCACGGTCAAGCCGACGGAGGCTGATAGGTTAGCGAGAGCCCGTCGGTGCGGCCGTCGCGAAGAAAGTGCATGAGATCCGCGTTCTGCGCCCGCTCAGCATCGGTCGTTGCCGGCATCTGAAGTCGTAAACGCTCGTAGAGTGCGAAGCGATTTAACGTGATCAGAACGCTCAGCGCCCGGCCGTACTCAGCAGCTGCGACCACTGATCCACGGTACGCGAGGTACGCCGCCGCGTAAGGGACTAGCGCGACGAGGAGCCACGACCCGTGCCGGGCAAGGAAGACGACAGTCAAGGCTGTCGCCAGCAGCGACACAACCGTCATCCGAACTGCGAGATCGAGCTGCGACCGTTGATCCTCCATGTACTCGACGTCTGCGGGATCCGATACGCTAATCAGATACGGGACCGATACGATCGGATCAATATTGTAAGCGGAGCCCACCGTCCACTCGTATCGACGCAGGATGTTGCCCAGACGAGTCGGCATGAACTCGTCTCGATTGACCGGGAAGGCATCCGCGATCCGGTCCAGCTCAGAGTGCACGGCTGCCAGTTCGGCCATTTCGGCTCGCAGTGCAGGACCCTGCCCAGGAGGGACCCCTGGCGCATCTAACTGTGCTCTTCGACTGCCCTTCTGCCGGGCCACCGCCGCTCGTTCCCTGCGCAGTGCCCGCACTCGATGCCAGTGCGCGTTGATGCGGGCAAGGCGCACTGCTCGCGCTAGCGGCGATACCCCCCAATATCCCTCAAGAAATTGGACAAATGCGAACTGCAGTGGGTGCAGCACCACGCCAAGCCCGAGTGCAGCGAGGACGAGGCCCGCGGCGCCACCGAGTCCGATCTCACTGAAGCTCGCGAGCGCGGCCGCCGGGTCCGGTGTCCTAAACCAGGCTCCACTCCCGACGAGGAGCACGGTCCACGCCACGAGAATTGCCGATGGCACGGCGCTGACGAGACTGAAGTAGCGGCCTATTGACTCACGTGTCGTCGCCGCAATCTGCGATAAGTCAGCCACGGCGCACCTCGAACACGTGGCCGCAATCAGGACAGACGTACATTCGTCCTTCCGACTCTGCGTCCGGTCCGCCGCATTCTGGGCATTCCGCGGGCTCTTCGTCGCTACCCCTTCGGCGACCTGGGGGACGACGGGGGGAACCGTGTGTCACATGGCCCACCTGCCCTCACGTCCGGCGCCGCACCGGCGATGATAGGAGGTGCTGGCCCCTTCTGTCCCGCGTCCGACGTGCGATGATCTGCCCCGATGTCCACTCCGGCCAGGCCCACCGCGCTCGCCGCTGTCTGGGCTGGGCCGGCAGTCGCGATCGTTCTGGTGGCTGTCGCCGGTCAGGTCTTCGGTGTGCTGGGAGCGGTCATAGGTGTGGGCTGCTCGGCCGCCGCAATCTCGTTCTCAGCCGGGGAGGCGCTCGCGGACGGTCATCGTCGCCGCGCGTTCGCCGTCGCTGCGCTCGTCCTCCTACTTGCAGCCATGACGGTCTTCGCATGGCAGGGAGCTTGGCCGTGGTCGCGAGCCACTGCATCCGCAGTAGGCGGTGACGATCTACGAGGTCAGCGTATCGAGCCTGACCAGGTGACAGAGCTACGAGGAGCATCGCTCGCAGGTGCGGACCTCGCTGGGCTCGAAATGCGCAGCGCGGACCTGGCCGGCGTGGCAGCCCCGGGAGCGACGTTCCGCGATACCGACCTCACCGCTGCCTCACTTCGGGGTGCAGACCTCCGCGGAGCGGACTTGCGCGGCGCTTGTCTGATCGACGCAGATCTGGCGGGAGCAGACCTCACCGGAGCAAACGTCGCAGGCGCCGCTGTCGCCGTCCCGGAGGGAGTCATCACGATCGGAACGCCTGCGTCCAAAACCTCGCCACCCTCCTGTCGCTGACCAGCGTCCTCGCCGGCGACGAGCACCCCGGAGCTGAAAGCGAGCGCGCGTTCAACACAGCTCACCAGCTGGCCTCGAGGTTCGGACAGGGCCATCAGCTCGCGCGCATCAACACCATCCGCGCCGACCTCGCAAGCGCGCGGTCAGGATGAGGGCACGACGACCGACACGAGAGGCAGCAGTTGCTCCGGCCTGAAGCAGCCGTCACACCCCAGCAGCGAGAGGACGCGCTCCTCCCTGTGGCACTACCGCCTACTCGGCCACGAGCTGCGGAGCTGCGATGCCGCGATCGGGCTCGGCAGCCACGACCTCGGTGTGGCCACGTACGCCGCCGAGCTGTACGACCGCGGGCTGTTCCCCGTTCTCGTCTTCACCGGCGCCTCCTCCCCCACGACTCGCGACCGCTTCCCACGAGGCGAGGCCGCCCGCTACCGCGAGCATGCCCTTGAGCTCGGCGTACCGGACACCGCGATCCTCGTCGACCCCCACGCCACGAACACCGGCGCGAACATCGTCAACTCCCGGGCGCTCCTCGACGACGCCGGCCTCCGACCCGCGAGCATCCTGCTGATCTCGAAGCCCTACGCGGAGCGGCGCAGCTACGCCACCGCCCGAAAGCTCTGGCCCGAGGTCGATGTCATCTGCGCCGCCGCACCGATCGGGTTCGAGGCGTATGTCAAGACGATCGGCGACGAGCGGCGGGTCATCGACATGATGGTCGGTGACCTGGAGCGCATCCTCGAGTACCCCGCTCGTGGGTTCACGATCGCGCAGGACGTCCCGGGAGACATCGAGGCGGCGTATCACCGCCTCCGTGCTGCCGGCTTCGTCAGCCGAACCATCACGCCGTCGAGATGAGCGATTCGCACTTCCACACCGCATCTACCGAGATCGACGCGATGTACCTCGCCATCGTGTGAGACGGGTCCTGCCCACCGTCCGCGAGCTCGATCCCGTCCAGCGACCTGATCACTACGCTCCCGCTGGGCATCGTCACGGTCCAGATGTCGACATCGCCGCGCTGAACCCGAAGTCCGTCGGATAGCCAGGGTCGGTGATGGCCGGCCGGTCCATCCTGAATGCGGCGATCTCCCGCTCCGTTCCCCCGTCACACGCCAGGTCGGCGAGGATGTCACCGACCAGGCCGGCGAACTTCGCTGCGTGCCCGGCGCCGACGAACAGCGCAATGCGGGGATGCCCCGGCACCGTGTCCAGGATGAAGTTGCGGTCCGGGGTCAGGTCGTAGACGCAGGCCTTCGTCATCAGCTCCGGGCCGAGGGCGTCGGGCAGATGCCGGGCCATGAACGCGGTCAGGTCGTCCCGGTTCCCCTCGTCGGGCTCCCACGACCGGGTCTCCTGCGTCACTACCCGGCCCGAGACGTCGCGGCCTGCTTTGGTCGCGGCCTCCCCGTAGACGGGGAACCCGTAGTAGGTCGCCTGCGGGCCGTGGTAGATCCACACCCCGAACCGGTCCGGGGCGAACTCGCGAAGGTGTGGCGTCGACCAATAGGTCACCTGCTCGTGGGTGAGCGTGATCGGGACCCGGACGTCGAGGCCGTTCAACGCGGTCGGCGTCCACGACCCCGCGCACACCGAGAGCGTGTCCGCGGAGAATGTGCCGCGATCGGTGACGACGAGTACCCGGTCGGCCTCCGACTCGATCCTCTGCACCGCCGTCCGGTCCAGGAACTCGACCCCGTCCTGGCGGGCCAGCGCGATGTGCGCTGCGTTGACCTTGCGGATGTCGAGGATGCCCGAGTCGGCTTGGTACACAGCGATCGCGTCCTCGGGCAGATGCCACTGCGGCTGGCGGCGGCGCAGTTCCGCCGAGTCCAGGACGGTGCAGTCGTGCCCGGCCGCGGCGAGCGCCGCCTGGTAGCTCGCGACCATGACCTCGCCGTCGGCGCCGATCCCGATGTCGATGCCACCGGTACGCGTGATCAGTGCCAAACCGGTCCGTTCCTGCACCGCCTCGAACATGGCGTACGAAGGACCGGTGAGCGCGGTGTAGTCGGCGGAGTGATAGGCGTGCCGGATGATCCGGGAATGGTCCTCGGATGCACCGAGACCGTGACCCAGGTCGTACTGCTCGATCGCGAGCACGTCACCGCCGCGCCGGCGGCCCACCCAGTAGGCCGCGGCGGCACCGATGGCGCCGACTCCGAGCACGATGTGGGCGAACCGGCGCTGCACCCTCTTGGGCATCGAACCTCCCTGGTTGCTCGGTCCACCGTGCCGCTGCGAGCGGGTCGCGACATCGCACACCGTGCCCGCATTTCCGAGCTCGGACGCGACACCGTGTGGCTACCCGGGGCGTCCGAGCCGGAGCAGCTTGACCGCAAGGTGCGCCAGGAGCCGGTCCCCGCCGTCGGCGAGGTCGAGGCCACTGATCTCCTCGATGCGGTCCAGGCGGTGGTACAGCGTGCTGCGGTGGACGGCGAGCAACTGCGCCGTCCACTGCTTGTTGCCGGCGCAGTCGAGGAAAACCTCCAGGCTGTGGAGCAGCTCGTGGCCGGGGCCGAGGCGCAGCAGGTTCACGACACCGATCGGCAACACGTCGGGGTCCACGACATCGGCCGGGATCTGGCCGAGCAACGTGTAGGCGCCGAGCCTGCCGAAATCGGCCACGGCAGCCTCCTCGCCGAGCGACTCGACAACCGACAGGGCGATCATGGCCTGCCGATGGGCCACCGTTGCCGCACCCAGGCCCTGCGTCGGTGCCCCGAGTCCGACGCGGATCCCCGGGAGGGACGCGCGCAGGGTGTCGGCCGTGTCGCGCAGGGCCTGCTCGACGCTGCGCCGGCCGGCGAGCAGCACCGTGACCTGACGGCGGCCCGAGGAGCTCAGCCAGCTCGCCGGCGGAAGGCCCCGGCAGGCGAGGTGGACCGCGACCCGGACGTCGGTGTCGGCATGGCGGGCGACGAGGACGCCGACGTGGGTGTCGTCGTCGATCAGGCCCTGCTGCAACAACTCGGTCACCGCCTCCGCCCGTTCGCCGGCCGACGCGTCGAACAGCCGGTCGAGCAGATGCCCCGCGAGCGCCCGGTCATGGTCACGGACGATCAGGCGCTCGTGCAGCAGTACCGCGATCGCGTTCGCCGCGGCAACCGCATCGACCCGCTCCTCGACGGTGAGGGTGTCGTCCTCGTCGATCAACCAGACGAAGCCGAGCAGCGTGTCGCGGTATCGGACCGGGACGACCAGCCGGGCGTGCAGGCCGAGGTTCGGGTTGGGCGGCACCCGTGTCGGCGCGCTGATGAGACGCAACTCCGCGAGGTCGACGTCCTCGGGGCGCGTGCGCCGATGCAGCACCGACCACACCCTGGCGGGGTCGGAGTCCCCGCGGTCGGGGCTCGCCGCGACGAGCTGGAGCGAGTGATCGTCGACGGCGACCGAGCGTCGCAGCCGCGCGGCCAGCGCCTCGGCAATCTGCTGCACCCGCTCCACCGTCACCCGGCCAGTGTCGCCCCCTGGTCCAGTGCAGCGTCAAGATCGGCGACAAGGTCGTCGACGTCCTCGAGGCCGATAGACAGTCGGACCAATGTCTCGGGCACCGCGGCCTGCGTCCCGCCCGTCGTGCAGTGCGTCATGTTGGCGGGGTGCTGGATCAGCGACTCCACGCTGCCCAGCGAGACCGCGAGCGTGAACAGCCGTGTGCGGGCACACACCGCGGCGGCGTCCTCGCGGGATCCCCGGACCTCGAACGAGACGACGCCGCCGAAGTCGGTCATCTGCCGCTTCGCGAGGTCGTGCTGGGGGTGCGAGTGCAGGCCCGGGTAGTGGACCCGAGCCACCGCGGGGTGCGCGGTCAGCATCTCCGCGAT
Source organism: Pseudonocardia sp. MH-G8 (assembly GCF_002262885.1). Lineage (GTDB taxonomy): Bacteria > Actinomycetota > Actinomycetes > Mycobacteriales > Pseudonocardiaceae > Pseudonocardia. The sequence goes on from NZ_NKYF01000004.1 coordinate 24,203, forward strand.
CCGCATCGCGGCCGCACTGACGTGGCGCATCCGCACTGGCAGCGACTTCGTACCGCGCAGGACCAGCCACGCGTCCATCGGCCCCGCAACGCCACCGATCACACCGCTGGTGCGGTCGATCAGCTCGGCCATCGCCTCCGAGCCGGAGACGATCACCCCGCCCGTCACGTCGGAGTGCCCGCCGAGGTACTTCGTCGTCGAGTGGATCACCAGGTCGGCGCCGAGCGCAAGGGGCTGCTGCAGGTAGGGAGAGGCGAAGGTGCTGTCCACCGCGAGGACCGCACCGGCCTCGTGGGCCAGGTCGGCGACCGCGGCCACATCAGTGATCCGCAAGCGTGGGTTGGACGGCGTCTCGACCCACACGAGGGATGTGTCCGGCATGATCGCCGCCGCAACGGCACCGAGATCGGACATGTCCACGACGGCGGTTCGGACTCCCCAGCGGGACAACACCGACGAGAACAGATCCCAGGTGCCCCCATAGATGCTGTCGGGCACCACGACGTGCGATCCGGCGTGGCACGTCGCCAGCACGGTGGTGGTGATCGCGGCCATACCCGACGCCGTGGCGGTGGCCCCGGATCCACCCTCCAGCGCGGCCAGGCAGTGCTCGAGCGCCGCGCGCGTCGGGTTGGCGATGCGGGAATAGTCCCAGCCACCGTCCAGCACGACCGCCCGTTCGAAGGTCGAGCTCATGTGCACGGGCACCGACAACGCCCCGGCGTGCTCCTCCGGGTACTGCCCGGCGTGGACGGCGCGCGTCTCCGGTGACAGCTCGTCATAGGAGGCGCGCCGGTGCGGGTCTGCGTACCCGGTCATCGTGATCTCCCCTCCCGTCGCCCTGCCCAGTCTCGAACCGGGCGGTCGGGCCACCGAGCGGCACGGTGTCGCAATCGCGCATCTGGATTGCGGCACCATGCCGGATGCAGGGATCCGGCAGGCTGTACATAGTCCTCGCCACATGGTCGACATCCGGGCGAGGGAGACGCGATGGTCGCGAGCGAGACGGTGCCGGCTCAACCTCGAGAGGACCGGCGCTTCCTCCGCAGGATCACATTCACCACCGCGTGGGGCCAGGGTCTCGACGGCTACGACCTGGGCATCATCAGTGTCGTCCTGATCCCGCTCAGCGCCGAGCTGGACATCTCCCCCATGGCAATGGGGTTGATCGGCGCGGCTGCACTGGTCGGCATCTTCATCGGCGGCCCGGTCTTCGGCTACCTGACCGACCGGTTCGGCAGGCGCAAGCTGTTCAACATCGACATCCTGCTGTTCCTGGTCGCCGGCATCGCCCAGGGACTCGTCGGAGAGGGCTGGCAGCTCGTCATCGTTCGACTGGTGCTGGGGATGGCGATCGGTGCGGAGTACTCGATCGGCGCGCCGATGCTCGCCGAGTTCTCGCCCGCCCGCGGACGGGGCCGGCGGCTGTCCATGCTCGAGGTCTGCTGGTTCAGCGGGTTCCTCGCCTCGGTCCTCGTGGGCTACGCGCTGCTCGAACTCGGGGTGGGCTGGCGCCTGATCCTCGTGACCAGCGCCGTTCCGGCGCTCGTCACGCTGGTACTGCGCCACGGCATGCCCGAGTCGCCCCGCTGGCTGATCGCGAAGGGCCGCACTGACGAAGCCCGCGCCATCGTCGATCGCTACATGGGTGGGGAGGCCTACTTCGCCGCCGAACAGTTCGCCGACGAGTCGCAACGCTCCGGCACCGGCATCCGTGCCCTTTTCTCGCGCGAGCTGCGCGGTCGAACCATCTTCGTGTGCGTCTTCTGGGCCTGCCAGGTCGCGCCATACTTCGCGATCTTCACCTTCGCCCCGCAGGTGCTCTCGTCGTTGGACCTGACCAACGAGACGGCAGGAACGATCGCAACGAACGGGCTCGCAGCGCTGGGCGCCGTCGTCGGCATGCTCGTCATCGAGCGGATCGGCCGCCGACGCATGCTGGTGATCCCGTTCTGGATCCAGGCCGCTGCCCTGTTCGTCGTGGGGTTCTGGGCCGGGGCTCCCACCTGGGTGATCATCGCGGCCTTCGTGTTCTACGCCTTCTTCAACGCGCTCTCCAGCAACCTGGAGGCCGTCTACCCCGCGGAGCTGTTCCCCACCTCGGTGCGGACCACCGGTGTCGGCGTCGCGACGGCAGCCAGCCGCATCGGTGCCGCCATCGGGACGTGGCTGCTCCCGGTCGGTCTGGACACCATCGGTGTCGGGCCCTGCATGGTCATCGGCGGCCTGGTGTGCGTGCTCGGCGCCATCGTGTCCCAGGTCATGGCCCCGGAGACCACCGGGAAGTCGCTGACCGACAGCGCGCGGACGGCGGCCTCGCGGACTCGCGCGTGAGCCCGTCAGGCGGGCTGACGACCAGCTCCGCGCAGCCTCACATCTGTAGTGGTTCAGGCACCTGGTTCGGCACCAGGCTCGACGGCGGGTGAGCATGCCCCACGCCGGAGGTAGAGGCCGCGAGGTCACCGGCGGAGCATCGACAAAGGGATCGGGAAGACCACGATTGCCGAAGGTGCGCAAAGCTCTCGCCCTCGCCGCGCGCATGACCGGGCTCTGGCAGGTCAGCGGCCGCAGCGAGCTGTCCTGGAAGGAGACGGTGCGGCTCGACCTGCGCTACGTCGAGAACTGGTCGATCACGCTGGACTGCATGATCCTCTGGAAGACCGTCAACGCCGTCACGCGCGGGCGGGGTGCCTACTGACGCCTGCGCTCGGTTCGCGGCCTGCGCGATAGGTCAGCTTGCGCAACGCCACTTCGGCGGGCCCGCGCAGACCGCGGCGTTCCATCGCCGCGGCGGCGGCCACCGTGGTGGCCCACACCGCGACGGCGAACAGCGATACCGACCAGCTCGACAGATGAGCGCCCCAGCCCACTCCCCAGGCTGCCAGCACCGGCCCCCACGCCAAGGACTGGGCCAGGTAGCCGCTCATCGAGCGTCGGCCCAGCGCGCCGACCCAGCGCACCGGACGGCTGGAGGCCGCCGCGTGCCCGGACAGGCGGTGGGCGATCAGCCCGAACAGCGCCGCATAGCCGACTCCCGTGAAGGTCCCGGCGAAGAAGTGCAGGTTCGACAGCGTGGTGTCCGCAGCGATCTCGACGACGCCGATGTGCTGCAGCGCCAGCACCGCGCCGGTCGTCCATCCGGCGGCGATGCCCCACAGCGTCAGCCGACGCAGCAGCACCAGATGACGGCCGGGTTCATCCAGGATCCGGTGCCGCGCCGCCAGCACTCCCATCAGGAACGCCGCGGGAAGCGCCATCGTGATGATGCCGCCGATCATCGTGGAGATCCAGACGGGCAGGCGCTCGACGGCCGAGATCAGGTAGTTCGGCTCGGCGATGCTCAGCCGCTGCTGCTCGGAGAGGATCACCTCCGCCTGCGTCGAGGCGAGGGCCGAGCCCACCGCGCTGAGCAGGGCGAACGCGGCCGCCACGCCGAGCAGGACGCCGATCCAGACTTTCAGCGTGCGATCGGTGCGGCCGAAGAACAGCGGCACCATGATCAGCCCGATCAGGCCGTAGACGCCGATGATGTCGCCCTGCCACAGCAGCACCGCGTGCACCGCGCCGAAGACGACCATCCACAGATGGCGCCGGCGCAGCATCCGCCGCACGACGGTCGGACTGGTGCCCTTGGCCGTCTGGCGGGCATACATCTGCCCGATTCCGTAGGCGAACAAGAATCCGAACATGGTGTACACCCGGGCGTCGACCACGATCAGGGTGAACGCCTGGGCGATCCTGTCGGGCGCGTTCCCCACGACGGGGTGGAGCCCGATCACCCCCGTGCGGGCGGTGTAGAGGAAGTAGGGCACGTGCGCCAGCGCGATCAGCAGCAGCATCATGCCCCGCGCCAGGTCAGGCGCGAGGGAGCGCTCCGAGAGAGGGGTCGGGTGCGCCAGGCTCCCGCGCGGTGGCGCGGGGCGACGATCGCGGCGATGCCTCACGTGCTCGGCAGACCGATGTGGCCGCCACTGCTCCGACATGCTTCCCCCGACGCTCGACCGCCCCGTCTAATACAGTGTGTTAGACGCTTGGCACGACACTAACACGGCGTATTAGTAAGGTGGCGCGGTGGAAGGCACGAGAGAGCTCAGCAGCCGGGACAAGGTCCTCCTGGCCGCCATGACGATGTTCGGCGAGGACCCGGGTACGACGCTGAGCGTGCGGGCGGTCGCGGCGCGGGCCGGGGTGAGCACGGGCTCGCTCAGGTACCACTTCCCGACCCAGCGCGCGCTCCAGGACGAGGTGCTGACCCGCGTCTACGACCTCGCGATCTCCGACGGGGCGATCCACGACAGTTCGGTGCCAGCCCGGGACCGGTTGGTCGACTGCCTCCGGCAGTTGCTCGTCGGCGTCGGGGTGGGGACACGAGCACGAGAAGCCATGCGCAAGGTCGTGGAGGATTTCATCGCTCCCGAGCCGACCGAGGAGATCCGCGCGGCATACCTCGCCATCGAACGAGAAACACGCCGCCGTGTCGAGTACTGGCTGACGGTCCTCACGAACGAAGGCGCTCTCCCCGAGCGCGACAACACCCGGCGGGCGAGGTTCCTGCTCACCGTGATCAACGGGCTCACCCTGGAGCGGGCGTTGCCGGCCGAGGACCCGATCCTGCAGACCGAGGCCGACACCCTCTGCACGGCCGTCGACTGCGTCCTCGGTTCCTGATCCTCACCTGCGGGCGTGGCGGCGGGTGTCGCGGTAGAGCTCCACGGCACGCTGCTGCGATTTGACCTCGAGCTCGGTGAGGACCGACCGGATGTGGCTGCGGACGGTGCTCATCGCCACGCTCGCCTCGGCGCTGATCTCGGCCGCCCTCTGACCGCGCTTCATGCGCTGGAGCACCTCGAACTCGCGGTCGGTGAGCAGCGATGCCTACGGAGGTGGTCACGAGATCGTTCGGACCGACGACGAGCACGGCAACGACATCTGTCGGCATCGACCTGGCGCCTCCGGAACCGTTCGAAGACTGCGGTGACGGCTACGTGCTCGGTCGTCCTGCCTGCGGCGTTACGGCAGCTACCGTGAGGGGATGGCGGAGGAACCCGGAGAGGTGCTGTCCGGGCGCAACCGCCGCACGTTCCTGGTCGCGGCATGGGTCGGCGCCACGCTCCTCGGGCTCGCGCTGGCCGCCACCACCCGCATCGGGCCCGTCCTGTTCGTCCTCTCCCGCAACCACGGCGTGCACCTCGGCGACCTGGTCGCCTTCGCCGTCGTCTACGCCGTCGTGCTCGTGATCACGCTCCGGAACACCCGCGCACGCTGATCAAATACGTGGCTTCGATCACGTTCGGGGGCCGTGGCGGGGGGTCAGCGAGCCACCGCTCAGCGTGTTCGACACCAGAGATCCCCAGGTCGGCACGGTGGTCCGCGGGCACGGGACGACCCGTCAGGGCGCCGACCGCCCCGCAGACCCCGGGGTAACGTCACCCGAACGCACACCGAATGCCCAGATGGAGCTCCCCAGCACCCGGCTTGCGTGATCGCGGCCGTCCCCCGACGCCGAGGGGTTGAGAGCACGTTGCGCAGCACGATCAGCATCCGCTGCCGGCAGGACCTGGCGGGCCGAGCGCTGGCAGCCGACCTGGCCGCGCTCGCGGCCCTGGCCACCGGCGCCTGGCTGCTCGGCGTCCTGATCCACGGGCGGCACGACGTGGCCCACGAGGCGGTCGCCGTGCTCGCGTTCGCGGCCGGGGTCGCCGCCGCGATTCTCCTCGCCGCCGTCGCCGGGCTCTCCGGCAGCGCGCGCACCGGACGCATCGCCGCCGCCGTCGCCCTCTACGCGGGCGTCACGCTCCTGGTACGGGCATCCGGGCTCGAGGACCCGATGAACGTCTGGGTGCTGGCCGGCTGCACCGCCGTCCTCGGCGCGATCGGAATGCTGGCGCTCGCGGTACGGGGCCCGGTCACCGGCCGCGCAGGCCGGTGGGCCGCCCTCACCGTCGGCGCCCTCACCGTGCTCGCCGTCGCCGCGATCGGCGCCGTCGCCGTCGCCGTGCCCGGCTGGATGCCGCCCGCGTGGGCCGTCGGCGGGCTCGACGTCATCGCCTGGTCGGGGGCCGGAGCGGCGGGGATCGTCGCGCTGGTCGGCGGCACCCGCTCCCGGCGGGCGCTCGTACGCCGCACCGGGATCGCGTTCACCACCCTCTCGGCCGCCCACGCCGTGCGCATCGTCTCCGGAGGAGCCCCCGGCGCCGACCGCGACGCCGTCGGTGCCGCGCTCGAACTGGCCGCCGTCGCCATGCTGCTGGTGGCGGCCGTGGCGTTCTTCGTCGCCGTCCTGCGCGGGCTGCGCGCCACGGCGGCGCCCGCGGCGCGTGCCGTCCGGACCCCCGCACCGCGCACCGGCGCCGACGACCTCCCGGAGCAGCGTCGCGACCCGGCCGCGTCCAACGCGCTCAGCGGCCTCACCATCGGGCCCGTCACGGACGGCATCCGGATCCTCACCGCGCGCCCGCCGCAGGCCGGCCAGCCCCACGACCCCGCCACCGGGATCGGGCACGTCGCGGGCGGCCACCGGCAGTGGGCGCGCGGCACCGGCGCCCACCGCCGCACCCGCCCCGGCCGCGGCCGCCCGCCCGGGCGGGGCTGACCGCTCGTCCTGCCCCGTCCCGACACCCTCATCGATCGGCAGCTCATCTAGTTGCTAAAGTCTGCAATTGCAGATGTAGCAACAGCTGGAGGCGAGCAGGGTGAGCAGCGACGTGGTCGATGCGGTGGCGGGTGATCCCCGGTGAGCACGCCCCTCTACCAGCTGAAGGCCGAGTTCTTCAAGACGCTGGGGCACCCGGTGCGGATCCGGGTGCTGGAGCTGCTCAGCATCCGCGAACACGCGGTGTCGGAGCTGCTGGGCGAGATCGAGATCGAGCCGGCGAACCTGTCGCAGCAGCTGGCGGTGCTGCGCCGGGCGGGACTGGTGACGACGCGGCGTGAGGGCTCCGCCGTCTACTACTCGCTGACCGGCCCACGGGTCTCGGAACTGTTGGCGGTGGCCCGCTCGATCCTGACCGGCGTTCTGTCCGGGCAGGTCGAGCTGCTCGAGGACCTGCGCTCGTCCTGATCGGGCGCCGATCTGCGGATTCCACGGACTGGAGTGCTTGTGGTGGGGTTGTGGCGCAAGATTCGCGCTGTCGGGCGGGTGGCCGAACCCGCGCCACCGGCTCCGGCGGCGCCCCCGCCGCCCGCTGCGGCGGCGTTGTCGGGCTCGGTGCAGGTGCGGCACGTGGACGCGGGGTCGTGCAACGGCTGCGAGGTGGAGATCGGGTCGGCTTTCGGGCCGGTGTACGACGCGGAGCGGTACGGGGCGCGGCTGGTGGCATCACCGCGGCACGCGGACGCGCTGCTGGTCACCGGCCCGGTGACGCGCAACATGGCCGAGCCGTTGCGGCGGACCTTCGAGGCGGTGCCGCAACCGCGTGTGGTCGTGGCCGTGGGTGACTGCGCCCGCAACTGCGGGGTGTTCGCCGGGGCGTACGGCGTGGCGGGGGCGGTGCGCGACGTCGTCCCGGTCGATCTCGAGGTGGCCGGCTGCCCGCCGCGCCCGGAAGCGGTCGTCGAGGCGCTGCGGACGTTGACCGGCCGATGAACCCGGTGCAGGCGGGGCTCGTCGCCGCGGTCGTCGTCGGGCTCGGCGCCGCGGCGGCGGCGGTCGCCGTACCGCGCGCGGTCCGGTCCACCGTCACCGGCGCGGGCGTGGTGGCGGTCGGGGTGCTCGGGGCCGTCGCCGGAGTGGCCGCGATGGGCGGCCGGGCGTGGTCGGTGGCACTGCCCGGGCTGCTGCCGCTCGCCGGCGTGGAGCTCGCGGTCGACGGCCTGAGCGGGGTGTTCCTCGCCGTCGCCGGAGCCGTCGCCGTGGCCGCCGGGGTGTACGGGATCGGGTACTCCCGGCACGCCCTGAGCGGCAGGGCCGTCCAGGCCACTCTGCCGCTGTTCGTGCTGTCGATGCTGCTGGTGCCGGCCGCCGGGAGCGTCGGCACGTTGCTGGTGTGCTGGGAACTCATGGCGCTGACATCGCTGGTGCTCGTGCTGGCCGAGCACGGGCGCCGCGCGGAGGCGGCTTCGGCGGGCCGCTGGTACGCCGTGATGACCCACATCGGTTTCGTCGCGATCCTGGTCGGACTGCTCGTGCTGGTCACGTCCGCGGCCGGCGACTCGTTCGGCGCCCTTCGGGACGCGGAACCGCCACCGGCGGTCGCCGGGCTGGGTTTCGTGCTGTGCCTGGTCGGGTTCGGGTCCAAGGCGGGGATCCTGCCGCTGCACGCCTGGCTGCCACGGGCGCACCCGGAAGCGCCGAGCCACGTGTCGGCCCTGATGTCCGCGGCGATGGTCAACCTGGGCGTCTACGGGATCGTGCGGGTGGGTGTCGACCTGCTCGGCGGCGGTGCGCGGTGGTGGTGGCAGCTGGTGCTGGTGCTGGGGGCCGTCTCCGCGGTGTACGGGATCCTGCAGGCCGCGGTCCGCACCGACCTCAAGCGGCTGCTGGGGTACTCGACCACCGAGAACATGGGCTTGGTGCTGGTCGGCGTCGGCGCGAGCGGGCTCTACGCCTCGGCCGGGGCTTCGGTGCTCGCGGCGCTGGCGTTGACCGCGGCGTTGCTGCACGTGCTGGCGCACGCGGCGTTCAAGACGCTGCTGTTCCTCGCGGCGGGGTCGGTGGTGCACGCGACCGGCACCCGTGATCTCGACGCTCTCGGCGGCCTTCGGGTGGCGATGCCGGCGACGACGGCGGCGTTCGGCCTCGGCGCGTTGGCCGCGTCCGCGCTGCCACCGGGCACCGCGTTCGTGAGCGAGTGGGTGCTGTTGCAGGCGCTGGTCCACGGCCCGACGTCCGGGCTCGACGTGGCCGCCTCGATCGTGCTTCCGGTGGCGGTCGCCGCGGTGGCGTTGACGGCCGGCCTCGCGGTGGCGACGTTCGTCAAGGCGTTCGGTGTGGGGTTCCTGGCCCGTCCCCGCACCGGGGCGGCGGCCGCGGCGCGCGAGAGCTCCCCCTCGATGCTGGCCGGGATGGCGGTGGCCGGAGTGGCCTGCATCGGTCTCGCACTGGCCCCCACCGTCGCGCTACCTGCCGTGGCCGGCGTGGCCGCGGCCGTGCTGGACACGGCCCCGGCAGTGCGTGGCGCCATGACGATCGAGCTCGCCGGGGTGACCGGATCGATGTCGCCGCTGCTGCTGGCCGTGGCACTGGCCGTGGCGATCGCAGCCGTCCTCGGCGCCTTCCAGGTGGTGGCGGGCCGGCGGGCGCGGCGCGAGGCCCGGCTGTGGGACTGCGGCGCCGGACCGATGTCCCCGCGCACGGAGTACACCGCGACGTCGTTCGCCGAGCCGCTGCAGCGGGTGTTCGACGACGTGCTGGACCCGACGCAGGACGTCGACGTGACCCATCACCAGGAGTCGCGCTACCTGGTGGCGGCGGTGACGTACCGGCGCAGCGTCCCGGACCGGATCGAGCGCCGCCTCTACACACCGGTGATCGCCGCGACGGCCGCGTGGGGACGGGCCGGGCGCCGCCTGGCCACCGGCAGCGTGCACCGCTACCTCGGCTACGGCTTCGCCACGCTGTGCGCGCTCCTGGTCCTGCTGGTGGTGACCCGGTGACCGGCCTCGGTGCGGCCGGCGGGGTGCTGCAGGCAGTGGTGATCGTCGGTGGCGCACCGCTGCTGCTCGGGCTGATGCGGCAGGTCCGCGCCCGGCTCGAGGGCCGGGCCGGGGCGGGCATCGGGCAGCCGTGGCGGGACCTGCGCAAACAGCTGCGCAAGGAATCGATCACGCCACGGGGCACGAGCGAGATGTTCCGGGTCGCCCCGGTGCTGATGGTGGCGATGACGCTGGTGGTCGCGATCGTCGCACCGTTCGTCACCGTCGCGTCGCCGCTGCCCGCGGTCGCGGACCTGTTCGTCGTCGTGGCGTTGCTGGCCCACGGCACCGTCGTCATCGCGCTGGCCGGGCTCGATACCGGCACCGCGTTCGGCGGGATGGGCGCGAGCCGGGAGGTGACCATCCTGGCGCTGGTCGAGCCGACCGCGCTGGTGGCGATCTTCGCGTTGTCGGTGCGGGCCGGCTCGACCGGCCTGCCCGCCATCGTCGGCTCCGCCCTGGCCGACCCGGCCCGGTTGGTGTCCCCGGCCGGCGTGCTCGCCGCGGTCGCGCTCGCGCTGGTGATCGTCGCCGAGACCGGGCGGCTGCCGGTGGACAACCCGGCGACCCACCTCGAGCTGACGATGGTGCACGAGGCGATGGTCCTCGAGTACGCCGGTCCACGGCTCGCGCTGATCGAGCTCGGCTCCGCCATGCGGCTGTCGGTCTACCTGGGGCTGCTGGCCACCCTGTTCGTGCCCTGGGGGATCGCGACCGAGCCCGGTCCGGTGGCACTGGCCGTGGGGGTCGTGGCGTTCGCCGTGAAGGTCGCGCTGCTCGGGGCCGCGCTGGCGGCCGCCGAGGTGTTCCTCGCCAAGCTCCGGCTGTTCCGCGTCCCCGAACTGCTCGCCGGATCGTTCCTGCTCGCCCTGCTCGCGGTCACCGCCGCGTACGTCCTGGTCTGAGGGGACCCGAGATGCCCACGCAGACGGTCGAGCTGCTGAACATCACGGCGGGCACGCTGCTGCTCACCGCGGTGCTGGTGCTGTGGCGGCGCGAGCTCAAAGTGATCGTCCGCGTGTTCGCGTTGCAGGGTGTGGCGCTGGCCGGGCTGGTCGCCGTGCTGGCGTGGGACGAAGGATCGGCCGAGCTCGCCGCGGTGGCCGCCGGACTGCTGGTGCTGCGTGGTGCGGTGCTGCCGTGGCTCCTGCTCCGGGCGCTGTCGGAGGCGGGACCGGGCCGGCGGGAGACCCGCCCGGTGCTGAACGTCGCCGCGTCGCTGCTGGCCGCGGCCGCACTGACCCTGCTGGCGCTCGCGGTGTCGGCACCGCTGGTGGCGCTCGCGCCCTCGCCCTCGACCCGGGCGGTGCCGATCGCGATCGCCGTGGTGCTGATCGGGTTCCTCGTCCTCGTCACCCGCCGGCACGCGGTGTCCCAGCTGGTCGGGTTCCTGCTGATGGACAACGGCATCACCGCAGCCGGCTTCCTGACCACGTCGGGCATCGGGCTGGTCGTGGAGGTCGGGGTGGCGCTGGACGTGCTGCTGGTGGTGCTGGTGCTGGTGCTCCTCACCGGGCGGATGCGGGACGCGTTCGGCGACACCGACCTCGACGAGCTCCGGGAGTTGCGCGACTGATGGATCCCCTGCTCGCGATCGCCCCTGTCGTGATCCCCGCGCTCGGGGCCGTGGTCCACGCCGTCGCCGGGTGGCGGCCGGGTACGGCTCCGGTGGCGACGGTGTCGGCCGCCTTCTCCCTGCTGGCCGCGGTCCTGCTGGCCGGTCGCGTCGTCGCGGACGGGCCGCTCCGGGCCCTGGGCGTGCTGCGGATCGACGCGGTCAGCGCGTTCATGCTGCTGGTGATCAGCGTCGTCGCGCTGATCGTCGCCGTCGCCACCCCCGCCCACGTGGCGGCCGAGCTCGACGCCGGCCGGATCGGGCCCCGCACCGCGACCTGGCAGGCGGTGCTCGTGCAGGCCTTCCTCGCCGCCATGGCGCTCGCGGTGACCGCCGCCGACCTCGGGGTGCTGTGGGTCGCGGTGGAGGCGACCACCATCGTCACCGCGTTCCTGGTCGGGCAGCGCCGCACGCGGTCGGCCGTCGAGGCCGCGTGGAAGTACGTCGTGATCTGCTCGGCCGGTATCGCGCTGGCGCTGCTGGGCATCGTCCTGCTCAACCACGCGTCCGCGCACTCGGGCACGGGAGCCGGACTGGACTGGGCCGCTCTCGCGGAGGCCGCACCGCGCCTCGACCCCGACGTCACCCGCGTCGCCGTCGTGCTGCTGGTCGTCGGCTTCGGCGCCAAGGCCGGGCTCGCACCGTTGCACGCCTGGCTGCCCGACGCCCACAGCCAGGCCCCGGCACCGGTCTCGGCCCTGATGTCGGGCGTGCTGCTCTCGGTCGCGTTCTCCGCGATCCTGCGCGTGAAGGTGATCTCCGACGGCGCGCTGGGGGTCGGGTTCGCCCGCGCGCTGCTGCTCGCAGCGGCGCTCGCGTCGCTGCTCGTGGCTGCCTCGCTGCTCATCGCCCAACGCGACTACAAGCGCATGCTCGCCTACTCCAGCATCGAGCACATGGGCCTGCTCGCCCTCGGCGCCGCCGCGGGCGGGCCGCTCGCCACCGCGGCGGTCCTGCTGCACGTCCTCGGGCACGGCATGGCCAAGAGCGTGCTGTTCCTCGGCGCCGGACGCCTCCTGCAGATCACCGGCACCAGCAGCATCAGCGGGATCCGAGCTCTGGCCGCGCGCCAGCCGGTGCTGGCCGGGGCCTTCGGAGCCGGGATCCTCGCCCTGCTCGGCCTCCCGCCGTTCAGCCTGTTCGCCAGCGAGCTCGGCATCGTCCGCGCGGGCTTCGCCGCCGGGATCGGCTGGGCCACGGCCGCCGCGCTGGCACTCGTCGTGGTGATCGGCGCCGCCCTCGTCACCCACACCGGCCGCATGCTCCTCGGCAGCGCACCGGAAGGCCCCGGAGCCGCTGCAGCGCCCCGACGCGTCCCGCGCACGACCGCCGCCGCGCTGATCGCCGGCCTGCTCGGGTGCGCGGCACTGGGCACGACCGCCGGACCGCTCGACACCCTGCTCGAACTCGCCGCCGAGACCCTGACCGGAGCGCCATGACCACCGCCTCGACACCCCCCGGCGCCCGGGGCGGGCAGGTCAGCACGGCCATCGCCCCCGACGACCTCCCCGACCGGGCGGCCGAGCTCCTCGGCCGCGGCGCGCGGCTCGCCCTGGTCGCCGGTCACGACGACCGTCCCGTCGGCGCCGGGCTGCGCGCCGTCTACCTGTTCACGGAGGCGGCGACCGGCGGTCGTACCGAGCTGCACGTGCGTCTCGACCCCGCGCTGCCACACCTGCCGAGCCTGGCCGCGCTGTCGTTCCCGGCCGGCCGGTTCGAGCGCGAGATGCGCGACCTGTTCGGCATCGTCCCCGACGGGCACCCGTTGCCCCGCCGGCTGGTGCGGCACTTCCACTGGCCGCGAGGCTGGTACCCGATGCTCGCCGACGCCGGCCCTCCTCCGGCCTTCGGCGACGTCGAAGGCCCCTACCCGTTCCGCACGGTCGACGGCGCCGGCGTCTACGAGATCCCGGTCGGACCGGTGCACGCCGGCATGATCGAGCCCGGACACTTCCGTTTCTCGGTGGTGGGCGAGACGATCCTCCAACTCAAAGCGCGTCTCTGGTTCGTCCACCGGGGGATCGAGAAGCTCGTCCAGGGGCGCCTGCCGGTCGACGCGCTCCCCGTGGCCGAACGCGTCAGCGGTGACACCACCGCGGGCCACACGCTGGCGTTCTGCCAGGCGGTGGAGGACGCGCTCACGATCGCCGTCCCCGAGGACGCCCGGCGGCTGCGCGCGATCGTCCTCGAGCTCGAGCGGCTCTACAACCACGTCACCGACATCGGCGCCCTGTGCAACGACGTCGGGCACTCGATCCTCAACGCCCACGCCCAGCGCATCCGGGAGCGCCTGCTCCGGCTCAACGAGCACGTCACCGGGCACCGGCTGCTCCGCGGGGCGGTCCACCTCGGCGGTGCCTCCGTGATCCGGCTGCCCGACCCGGCCGAACTGGCCGCGATCGCGGCCGACGTCGACGACGTCGTCGATCTCGCCCTCGGGCACAGCGTGGTCCGGGACCGCTTCACCGGCACGGCCGTCCTCACCGCGGAGCAGGCGACCGATCTCGGCACCCTCGGGTACGTCGCCCGTGCCAGCGGCCTGACCGTCGACGCCCGCCACGACCACCCCACGCTCGCGGCCGTCGTCCCCCGGCCCGCCCCCCGTCACACCGGTGGGGACGTCCTGGCCCGCTTCCGCGTGCGCGCCGAGGAGATCAGCGAGTCCGTCGGCATCATCACGGCACTCGTCGACCACCTCGGCGACCACCTCGGCGACGTGCCGCCGACCGGACGGCCGGAGCCGGCCGCCCCGGCCACGGGCACACCGGCGTCGGGGGTCGGCATCGTCGAGGGCTGGCGCGGCACGATCGTGCAGCGCGTCGAGCTCGCCCCCGACGGCACCGTGAGCCGGCTCAAGATCGTGGATCCGAGCTTCTACAACTGGCCGGCGCTACCGGTGGCCCTCACCGACGCGATCGTCCCCGACTTCCCGTTGGTCAACAAGAGCTTCAACCTCTCCTACGCAGGCAACGACCTCTGAACCGCAGGCTCAGCGCAGCGTCCGCGGATCGTCGTCGACGAGCACCTCGTCGAGCGCGAACGTCTCGATGTCGAGCACGAACCCGCGCACGCGGGTGTCCGGGTGCAGGAAGGGGTCGTGACGCAGCTGGACGATGTCACGGCGGACGCTCTCGGCCGGCTCCCGGAACGCGTGGGTGCGCCAGGACGGCCGCATGCCGGTCTCCGTGGCGAGCTCCTCGGAGAACTCCTCGTCGGTGAACATGGTGAGACCGCAGCCGGCGTGCTGGACCAGGATCACGTCGCGCGTGCCCAGCTTCCGCTGGCTGATCGTCAGCGAACGGATGATGTCGTCGGTGACGACGCCCCCTGCGTTGCGCAGCACGTGCGTCTCGCCGATGTTCATGCCGAACAGGGCGAAGGTATCGATCCGCGAATCCATGCAGGTCACCACGGCCGTACGCAGCGAGGGCGGCACCGCGAGGCCTTCGGCGCTCGCCGCCGCGAGCTTCCCGCCCCCGGCCTCGTACCGTCTCAGCAACTCCTCGGAACTCACCCGGACAACTAACCACGCCGCACGCCGGTTCCGCTGCTCGACAGCGCGGGAATGCGGGCCAATTCACGCGGCCGCGGTCAGGCCGCGCTGGTGGCCCCCAGCCACGGCTCCCACGACGGCAGGGGCTCCACCGCCAGCACGAGGATGCCGCCCGCGGCACGGTCCGGGGCGCGGGGGACGACGGAGAGCGTCCAGCCGATCTCCTCGATCATGCGATCGGCCTTGCGGGAGTTGCAGGTGCGGCAGGCGGCCACGCAGTTGTCCCAGGTGTGCGCGCCGCCGCGGCTGCGGGGCACCACGTGGTCGATGGTGTCGGCGCGCTTGCTGCAGTAGGCGCAGCGGCGCCCGTCGCGCCGGAGCACACCTGCGCGTGTCATCGGAACGCTGCGGCGGTAGGGCACGCGCACGTAGCGGGACAGGCGCATCACCGACGGCGCGGGGAGGGTGAGGCTCTCCGAGTGGAAGGCGGCGCCGTCGAGACCGGCCTCGACGCACTCGGCCTTACCGGTGAGCATCAGGACCACGGCGCGCTTCGCGGTGACGACCGCGAGCGGTTCGAAAGTGGCGTTGAGAAGCAGGACCCGGGACCCCGTCGGGACCACGCTCGGGTGCGGCGCGATCCCCGGCACCTCCCCTGGATCGGGGTGGGCACCGTTGGGGCCTGGTTGTCGATGCTTCACGCGACCACCTCCCTGCGCTGATTCGACCATAGCGGCAGCGGGTTACGCACGTGTGATAAGGGGGCGACACACCGGTGCCGCGCTCCGCGCGTCAGCCGGGCAGGTCGGCGAGCAGCTCGCTCTCGATCACGGCGCGCATGCGGACGAGCACGTCCATCATCGTGTCCACCAGCTGCTGGGCGTCCTTGGCCGAGCGGGCCGAGGCGATCTCGCGGCGGGCGTCGCCCATGAAGCTCGTGAGCAGCGCGACGAGCACCCGGTTCACCGGGCTGTTGCTCGCCCGGAGCAGCCGGAAGTTGTCCTTCACCCACTCCTTGCCGCTCTGGCGCAGCAGCTTCTGGAACCCGGGCGGGGTGTCGCCGTCGTAGACGAGCTTGACCAGGTCGCGGTTGCTCCACGTGGCCTGCAGGTAGGCGCGGGCCCCGGCCTCGAACAGCGCGAACGGGTCGGTGACGCCGTCGGCCCGCGCCGTGGCCACCGCGGCGGCGGCCACGGCGTGCTGCTCGTCGCGGTAGCGCTCCCACAGCGCGGTGAACAGCTCGGCCTTGCCGCCGAAGTGGTGGTAGAGGCTCCCGACGCTCGACCCGGCGCGCTCGACCACCTCGGAGACGCTCGCCTCCGCGAAGCCGCGCCGCGCGAACACGGCCCGGGCCGCGTCCAGGAACTGGATGCGGGTCTGCTCGGTGGTGCTCCACTGCCGGCCGGCGCTGCGGCCGCCGCTGCGCGCTGTCACGGCGCCTCCTCGATCACTCGACATCCGGACCCCATCTCGGACGCCGGTCGCGCAAGCCTACGTAGCCACGGTATCGGCGGGTCGGAAGACCGGGACGGCGGTCTCCCCGTGGTCCTCCCAGCCGATCTCGACCCGCATCCCGACGCGCACGGCGTCCGGGTCGGCGTCGACCTCGGCGAGCATCCGGAACCCCTCGTCGAGGTCCACGTAGGCCACCACGTAAGGAGCGTGCGCGCGGAAGAACGGGTGCCCGTGCCGGCGCACCACGGTGAACGTGTAGACGACGCCGCGGCCCGCCGACTCGCGCGTCTGCCCGCCCTCCACCCGGCGCGGGAAGAAGACGACCTCCCCGTCCGGACCTGTGCCGTAGGTGAGGCGGTGCTCGCCGCACGCCGTCCAGAACTCCGCGGTGTCGGGCTCGGTGAGCACCGGCAGCGGTCGGGTGTCGGTCATGTCAGTCCCTCCCCAGTACGACGGTCGCGGCGGCGTGGCGGGTGCCGAGCAGGCCGCCGTTGCCGTGGGCGACGGCGGTGCGGGCCCCGTCCACCTGCGAGGTCGACTCCCCGCGCAGCTGCCGCGCCGCCTCGGTCAGCAGGAAGATGCCGCGCATGCCGGGGTGGTTGGACGAGAGCCCGCCGCCGTCGGTGTTGAGCGCGGGCGCGCCCGGCCGGTCGAACCGCAGCCGCCCGCCCTCGACGTACGGGCCGCCCTCGCCCTTCTTCGCGAACCCGAGGTCCTCCAGCAGCGTGAGCACGGTGATCGTGAACGAGTCGTAGATCATCGCGATGTCGACGTCCTCGGGCCGAATGCCGGCCTCGGCGAATGCGGGCGGTCCGGACCGGGCGGCCGCGCTCGTGGTGATGTCGCGGGTGTTGCCCGGGTAGCCGACGGCCTCGCCGGAGCCGAGGATCCACACCGGCGACGTGCGGCAGTCCGCCGCCACGTCGGCCGCAGCGATCACGACCGCGCCGCCGCCGTCGGAGACGAGGCAGCAGTCCAGCAGGTGCAGCGGGTCGGCCACCATCCGCGAGCCGAGCACGTCCTCCACGGTGATCTCGCCGCTGTTCCTGATGCCCAGGGCGGCGAGCCCGGCGACGGCCTCGGGGTTGCGCACGGCGTGCGCGCGCGTGGTGACCGCGACCTCGGCGAGCTGCTCGGGCGTGGTGCCGTACTCGTGCATGTGCCGCTGCGCCACCAGGGCGTAGTTGCCGATCAGCGGCAGCCCGTAGGGCGTCTCCATGTTGCTCGCCGGTGCCGGGTCACCCGGTGGGCGCGCGCCGGTGCCGATGGCGCGCGACTCGCTCTTCGCCGTGGACCCGTAGGTCAGCAGCGCCACGCGCGCCCGCCCGGCGGCGATGTCGCGGGCGGCGTGCGCGGCGTGGAACTCGTAGGAGCTGCCGCCCACACCGGTGGTGTCGACCAGCCGCGGGGAGATCCCGAGGTACTCCGGCACCGCGATGCCGGCCATCGGGCCGGTCTCCCCCGCGTCGTAGACGGCGTCGACGTCGGCGAACGTCAGCCCGGCGTCCGCGAGCGCGCGGGCGGCGCACTCGGCTTTGATCTGCCACTTGCTCATGCCGTCGACCCGCCGCGAGGCGAGCTCGTGGATCCCGACGATCGCGGCGGCGCGCGCTGCCATCTCCTGCCTCCTGCTTCTAGTGGAACCGGACGCGACCGCGGTCGATCACGACCCGGCCGTCGGCGGTGGCGGTGCGGAAGAGCGCGGTGCCCGGCTCGTCGCGCCAGATCGAGACGACGAGCTCGTCCCCGGGCAGGACGGGCCGGCTGAACCGCCCCGACATCGCGTCGAAGCGGTCCGGGTCCGAGCCGCACAGCGCGTGCAGCAGGGCGCGGCCGGTGAAGCCGTAGGTGCACAGCCCGTGCAGGATCGGCCGGTCGAACCCGCCGCGGGCGGCGAACGCGGGATCGGCGTGCAGCGGGTTGCGGTCGCCGGACAGGCGGTAGACCAGCGCCTGCTCCGGGCGCGTCGGGTAGCGCACCTGCGCGTCGGGCTCGCGCTCGGGCAGCGTCCAGGGATCGCTGCCCGAACCGGAGCGCCCGAACCCGCCCTCGCCGCGGATGAACGCCCCGCTGCGCGCGGTGACCAGCGGTTTTCCGGTCTCGGCGTCGGCCGCGGTGTTCTCGGTGGTGACGAGCGCACCGCTGCCCTTGTCGGCGATGCCGGTGACGGTGGAGACCACCTGCACCCGACCGTCGACGGGCAGCGGCGCGTGCAGCTCGAACGCCTGCTCGGCGTGCACGAGCTTGGCCGGGTCGAAGTCGCCGAGCTTGCGCCCGGTGCGGGCCTGCGCCGCCAGCACCGCGAACGTCGGCAGCACCCGCAGCTCGACACCGGCCGTGTTCTCGGTGGTGAAGGCGAGCTCATCGGTGGGGTCCTGCGACCCGGCCCCGACGCCGAGCGCGTAGAGGATCACGTCGTCGGCGCGCCAGCTGCGCTCGACGGGTTCGGAGGCCACTCCCACGAGGTCGTGGTCCAGCGCCATCGCTGCTCTCCCATCCCGTGATTTGGAATGCGGTTCTAGGACAGAGTTGGCCCCGCAGCACGGCCATGTCAAGCCGTTGACACGGCGCGACCCTTGCGCTCATAGTCGAATCCGGTTCTAGGACGTCGATTCAGTCGACGCCCGGGGAGGATCCGATGGCGCAGCCGACTCGATCAGTGACGCTCGACGCCGCGGGGCCGCAAGCCCCGCCAGACCCGCTCGACCTCGCCACGGCACGCAGGCGACTGGCCACCCCCGAGCGGCTCCGGGAGTTCTACGCGCCCCGCAGCATCGCGCTCGTCGGGGCGTCGGACAGCTCGGGCTGGGGCCGCTTCGTGGTCGACAGCCTGCGCACCGCGGGCTTCACCGGGGCCCTGCGCCCCGTCCACCCGAAGCGCCCCACGGCCTTCGACCTGCCCACCGTGCCGAGCCTGCGCGCGCTCGACGAGCCCGTCGACCTCGCCTACGTCTTCGCCCCCACGCACGCGGTGGAGAGCGTGCTCGAGGACGCGGCGGCCGCCGGCGTCCGCAACGCGGTGGTGCTCGCCTCCGGCTACGGCGACGGCGGCGACGCGCAGGGCCGCGAGCTCGAACGCCGGCTCGTCGAGCAGGCCGTGGCCCTGGACATCACGTTGCTGGGCCCCAACTGCCTCGGCTTCGTGAACGCGGCGGGCTCGGTGGCGCCGTTCGGCCTGGGCATCGTGCCGCCGCTGCGCCGCGGGCCGGTCGGCATCGTGCTGCAGAGCGGCGCGCTCACCAGCAACGTGCTCGCGTTCGCGCGCGTCCACCAGGTGGGCATCAGCCTGCTCACCTCGATGGGCAACGAGGCCGTGATCACCACCGCCGACGTCGTCGAGCACCTCATCGCCGACGACGACTGCCAGGTCATCGGCCTGTTCCTGGAGTCGGTGCGCGACGCGCCGCGCTTCATCGAGCTGGCGGCGGCCGCGATGGCCGCGGGCAAGCCGATCGTCGCGCTCAAGGTCGGGCGCACCGAGGCCGGGCAGCGCACCGCGCTGGCCCACACCGGTGCGCTGGCCGGCGACGACGCCGTGGTCGACGCCGCGTTCCGCCAGTACGGGGTGATCCGGGTCCGCAGCCTCGAGGAACTACTGGTCACGTGCGGGCTCATGGGCTCGGGGCAGGTACCGCGCGGGCGCCGGGTCGGCGTGGTCACCGCGTCCGGCGGGGCCTGCGACATCATCGCCGACCGCAGCACCGACGAGGGTGTGGAGATCGTCGAGTTCGCACCGGCCACGACGGCCGCACTGCGCGAGGTGCTCCCGCCGTTCGCGGCGGCGCAGAACCCGCTCGACGTCACCGGTGTCATCCTCGCCGACCGCGGGTCCGCGCAGTCGACCCTCGGCGACGTCGCGCTCAACGCCGTGGTGGACGACCCGGGCGTCGACTTCGTGTTCAACATGCTCGCCCTGCCCCAGGCCGAGCCTCCGGACCCGTCGATCGTGGATCAGCGGGTGGCCGCGATCGCCGCCACGAGCGAGCGCTCCCGCGTGCCGGTCGTCAACTTCACCGCCGCCTGCACCGACCTCTCGCCCTACGCGCAGTCGTTGCTGGACCGCCACGGGCTGCACGCGCTGGGAGGGATCGAGTTCGGCTTGACGGCGATAGGCCACGCGCTGACCTGGCACGAGACGAAGGCCCAGGGATGTCAGCAAAGCCACTTTCCTGCCACCACACGTCAGGAAAGTGGCTTTGCTGACATGCGGGACGGGCCTTGGGCCGAGGCGCTTGGGCGCGAGTTCCTCGCGTCTGCCGGGGTGCCTCTCGTGCCCGCCGAGCTGGTCACCGACGCCGACTCGGCCGTCGCCGCCGCGCTGGCGTTCGGCGGGCCGGTCGCGCTCAAGATCTGCTCGGCCGAGATCACGCACAAGAGCGACATCGGCGGCGTCGCGCTCGGGGTGTCCGGCGCCGACGAGGTGCGCGAGGCCTTCGGGCGGGTGCTGGCGGCAGGGCGGGCAGCGACGTCCGCGATCGACGGCGTGCTCGTCAGCCCCATGCGCGCGCCCGCGACGGAGCTCTTCGTGGGCGTCACGGTGGACCCGTCGTTCGGTCCGGTGCTCGCGGTCGGGCTCGGCGGCGTGTTCATCGAGGTCCTGCACGACGTCGCGCTGCGGCTGCTGCCGGTGGATCCCGCGCAGGTGCGCCGCATGCTCGGCGAGCTGCGTGGCGCGGCCGTGCTCGGCGGGGCCCGCGGCACCCGGCCCGCCGACCTGGACCGCGTGGCCGAGGTGGTCGCGGGCGTCGCCACCGCGGCGGCCGGGCTCGGGCCCGCACTGCAGACGCTGGAGATCAACCCCTTGCGCGTCGACGGCGGCGACGTCGAGGCGCTCGACGTGCTCGTGGTGACTGGCCCGCGGGAATCGGGAGGGAACTGAATGGAACTCGACCTCGGACCGGAGGCGGAGGCCTTCCGGCGCGAGATCCGGGAGTGGATCGCCCGGAACGCGCCGAAGGGCCTCGCGGAGCTGGTGGACTGGAACTCGCCGCCGATGACCGGCGGGGACCGCGCGGCGTTCGAGCGCGCGGAGGACGACCCGCGCTACGCGGAGTGGACGCAGGCCCTGCTCGACGACGGGTGGATCTGCGCGCAGTGGCCCGAGCGCTTCGGCGGCCGCGGTCTCGGGCCCGTCCAGAACGCGATCTACAGCGAGGAGCTGGTGCGCGCAGGCCTCCCGCGGATCCGGCGCGGGTTCGGCGAGAACATGGTCGGACCGTCGATCATGGTGCACGGCACCGAGGAGCAGCAGAAGCACTTCCTGCCGCGGATCATCAGCGCCGAGGACGTGTACTGCCAGGGCTTCTCCGAGCCCGAGCAGGGCTCCGACCTGGGCGGCGTGCAGACGCGCGGGCAGATCGTCGGCGACGAGGTCGTGGTCACCGGGCAGAAGGTGTGGACGTCCGGGTTCTACCGGGCCAACATGATCTTCGTCCTGTGCCGGACGGACCCCGAGGCGCCCAAGCACAAGGGCCTGTCCTACGTGCTGCTGCCGATGCGGGACAACAACATCGACGCGCGCCCGCTCAAGCAGCTCACCGGCTCCGCCGAGTTCGGCGAGGAGTTCATCGACGGCGCCCGCGCGCCGCTGTTCAACGTCATCGGCGGGCTGAACAACGGCTGGCGCGTCGCGATGACCACCCTCGGGCACGAGCGCGGGGGCAGCGCCACCACCGCCCACCTGCGCTACCGCCGCCAGTTCGAGGCGTTGGTCGACCTGGCCCGCAAGCAGGGCCGCGACCGCGACCCCGCGATCCGCGACGAGCTCGCGTGGTGCCACACGCACGTCGAGATCATGCGCTACCAGGGCATGCGGCTGATGGCGCAGCTGGCCGAGGGCC
Source organism: Pseudonocardia sp. MH-G8 (assembly GCF_002262885.1). Taxonomy (GTDB): domain Bacteria; phylum Actinomycetota; class Actinomycetes; order Mycobacteriales; family Pseudonocardiaceae; genus Pseudonocardia. Next base: position 46,239 of record NZ_NKYF01000004.1, read on the forward strand.
GCGAGCCGGGGCCGGAGGCGTCGATCGCGAAGCTGTTCTGGAGCGAGTACGAGCGGCGCGTCGGCGAGATCGCCGCGGAGCTGCTCGGCGCGGAGGCGCTCGTGCGCCCCGAGGGCGAGGGCTACCGCACGAGCCACTGGCAGGGCGTGTTCCTGGCCAGCCGAGCCGGAACGATCTTCTCCGGCACCAGCGAGATCCAGCGCAACATCATCGCGGAGCGGGCGCTGGGCCTGCCCCGCGAGCCGGTGGCAGGAGGGGTCAAGTGAGCGAGCGGACCTCAGGGACGGTTCAGGAAAGCCACATTCATGAACCGCCAGGGCAGCAAAGTGGCTTTCCTGAACTTCGAAGCGGCGGGGAGGGTGTGCGATGAGTGGGCGGCTTGACGGGCGGGTTGCCGTCGTCACCGGGGCCGGGCGGGGGATCGGGGCCGGGATCGCTCGGCTGCTCGCGGCCGAGGGGGCCGCGGTCGTCGTCAACGACCTCGGCGCCGAGGTGGACGGCAGTGGCGCCGACACCGGGCCCGCGGCGATCGTCGCGCAGGAGATCACCGATGCGGGCGGTACCGCGGTGTCCGACGGCGGCGACGTGTCCGACCCGGAGGTCGGCGAGCGGCTCGTCCGCACGGCCGTCGACAAGTTCGGCGCGCTCGACGTCCTGGTCAACGTGGCCGGCATCCTGCGCGACCGGATGATCTTCAACCTGGCCGAGCAGGAGTGGGACGACGTCATCCGCGTCCACCTCAAGGGGCACTTCTCCACCACGAAGCCGGCATCGGCGTACTGGCGCGAGCAGCGCAACGCCGAGGGGCACTACCGGCTGATCAACTTCACGTCGGTGTCGGGGCTGTACGGCGCGCCCGGCCAGCCCAACTACGCCGCGGCGAAGATGGGCATCGTCGGGCTCACGTATTCGTGCGCGAACGCGCTGGCCAAGTACGGCGTCACCGCCAACGCGATCTCCCCCGGCGCCGCCACCCGGATGATCGCGTCCATCCCCACCGAACGGCAGCGCGGCACGCTCCCGTCCGACGACGAGCGCTCGCCCGACAACATCGCCCCGATCGTCGCGTACCTGGCGAGCACGGCGTCGGACTGGCTCACCGGCCAGGTCATCGGCGCCCGCGGCTACGAGGTGCACCTGATGAACAAGCCCGAGCCGATCCGGCACGTCGTCTCGAACGGCCCGTGGGAGCCCGATCGGCTCGCCGACCTGGTCGAACGCGTCTTCAAGCCCGCCGTCAGTTAGCAGGAGGCAGCCATGCAGCTGGTGTTCGACACCGAGCAGGAGGACCTGCGCCGCTCCGTGCGCCGGTTCCTGGAGAACGAGGTGCCGCTCGCGACGGTCCGCACGCTGATGGACACGCCCGACGCGCACGACCCGGCGCTGTGGCGCCGGATGGCCGAGGAGCTGGGTCTGCAGGGGCTGATGGTGCCCGAGGAGCACGGCGGCAGCGGCGCGGGCTTCGTCGAGCTCGCGGTGGTGGCCGAGGAGATGGGCCGCGCGGTGCTGCCGGGCCCGTTCTTCGCGACGGCCGTGCTCGCCGTGTCCGCCATCCTCGACGCCGCCGACGACGAGGCGGCCAAGGACCTGCTGCCCGGCATCGCCGACGGCACCACGATCGCCACGCTCGCCGTCACCGAGGCCGGCGGGGCGTGGGAGCTGGAGGCGACGGCCGCCACCGCGCGGGCGTCCGGCCCGACCTGGACCCTGCACGGGGCCAAGAGCTACGTGCCCGACGGGGCGCTCGCCGACCTCCTGCTGGTGGTGGCGCGCACCGACGCCGGGCTCTCGCTCTTCGCCGTGGACGCCGGAGCGGCGGGCCTCACCCGCACGGCCGTCCCCACGCTGGACCAGACCCGCCCGCTCGCCCACCTCGAGCTCGACGGCGCGGCGGCCCGGCTCGTCGGCGCCGACGGCGCGGCCGGCCGGACCGTGCAGCACACGCTGCACAAGGCCGCGGTGGCGCTCGCGCTGGAGCAGGTCGGCGGCGCGCAGGCGGCGCTGGACATGGCCGTGGCGTACGCGAAGCAGCGCGTCCAGTTCGGGCGGGTGATCGGCTCGTTCCAGGCGATCAAGCACAAGGCCGCGGACATGATGGCCAAGGTCGAATCGGCCCGCGCGGCCGCGTACTACGGCGCCTGGGCGGTGGCCGCCGACTCCGACGAGGTGCCGGCCGTCGCGAGCCTGGCCAAGGCCTACTGCTCCGACGCGTACTTCCACGCCGCCGCCGAGAACATCCAGATCCACGGCGGCATCGGCTTCACCTGGGAGCACGACGCGCACCTGCACCTCAAGCGCGCCGAGGCCACGCGGCTGTGGTTGGGCGACCCGTCCTGGCACCGCGCAAGGCTGGCCGACGCGATCGGGGTGTGACCGGGGCAGCCGGGAACGCAAGGCGGCCGACGAAGAGTTGCCCGGAAGGCACGCAGGCAACAGCTTGCGGGCCGACGCCGGCCCGCGGGGGAGGAGCGCAGGGAGCGAGGAACGAGCGACCGAGCACCGGAGGAGCGGGCCGGCGTCATCAAGGGCCCGCAAGCCCGCCGGAGCGGAGCGGAGGCAATTCAACCCGGTATGCCTGGCGGTTGCTGTCCGTGGTCTGCCTCGCCTCCTTGATGAGCGGGATCAACAACAGCTCGCTCAACATCGCGCTGCCGGCGATCGTCTCCGGGCTCGACGCCGGGCCGGTGGCCGCGAGCTGGATCCTGCTGTCGTTCCAGCTCACCCACGTCACGCTGCTGATCTTCTTCGGCCGGCTGGCGGACGTGTTCGGCCGGCGCACGATGTACCTCACCGGCGTCGGGCTGTTCACCGCGGCCAGCCTGCTGGCCGGGGCGGCCCCCGACGCCGGGACGCTCATCGCGTGCCGGGTGCTGCAGGCCGCAGGCGCGGCCATGCTGATGACCAACAGCGCCGCGCTGGTGACGGCCGCGTTCCCGCGCCGGATGCTCGGGCAGGGCCTGGGCATCTACATGGCGTCGTTCTCGCTGGCCCAGATGCTCGGGCCGACGGTCGGCGGCGTCGTCACCACGGAGTGGGGCTGGCGCGCGACCCTGCTGCTCAACGTGCCCGTCGGCATCGTCTGCCTGCTGTGGGGCCTGCGGGTGATGGAGCGGGTGCCGCGCTCGGGCGCGCCGCTGCGGCTGGACCCGGCGGGCAACCTGCTGGTGGTGCTCGGCCTCGGCGGGCTGCTCGTCGCGCTGTCCCAGGGCGGCTCGGGCGACTGGTTGCACCCGCTGGTCGTCGGCGGCGCCGTGGCGTTCCTCGTGGCGGTTCCGGTGTTCCTGCTGGTGGAGAAGCGGGTGTCGGCGCCCGTCGTGGACCTGGCGCTGTTCCGGGAACCGGTCGTCGGGATCGGGGTGCTCGCCGGGTTCCTCGGCACGATGTCGCGCTTCGCCGTGGTGCTGCTGATGGGCCTGTACTTCCAGGCCGTGCAGGGCGACACCCCGGGCGAGGCCGGGCTGAAGGTGCTGCCCATCGCGGTCGCCTCGATCATCTCCGCGCCCGGCGCGGGGCTGGTGCTGCGGTGGGTTCGGGCGCGCACGGTCGCGGCGGTGGCGTCCACCGTCTCGCTCGCCGGGCTGGTGCTGCTGCTGGTCGTGATCGACGTCGACACGCCCTACCCGCTGCTCATCACCGCCGTCGTGGTGATCGGGCTGGGATCCGGAGCGTTCGTGCCTGCCAACAGCACCGCGATGCTGCAGGACGTGCGCCCCGACCGGCTGGGCATCACCAACGCGGTCCGGCTGATGGCGCAGAGCTGCGGCGTGACGATCAGCACCGCCGTCTCCCTGATGCTGATCGGCCTGCCGCTGCCGCCCGACCTGCGCGCGCACGTGCTCGAGGGCTCGCTCTCGCGGGTCTCCCCCGATGCCCTCGACGGCCTGATCGCGGGCTTCCGGTGGACGTTCGGACTGATGGCGGTGATGTCGGTGCTGTGCGTGCTGGCGTCGCTGGTGGGACGGCAGGTGGGTCGGGACGTCCCCGGCTCGCGTGCCGCGGTGACCGATGTGGAGGGATGAGTCATGGGACAGCTCGACGGACGGGTCGCGCTCGTCACCGGCGCCAGCCGGGGCATCGGCGCGGCGATCGCGCGCAGGCTCGCGGCCGAGGGCGCCGCGGTGGCGGTGGCGGCGCGCACCGCGGCGGAAGGCGAGTCGCGGTTCGCGGGGACGCTCGTGGAGACCGTCGCGGCGATCGAGGCGGCCGGCGGGAAGGGGCTCGCGGTGCGGGCCGACCTCTCCCGGCCCACCGACCGCGTGGCGCTCGTGCAGCAGGTGGAAGCCGGGCTCGGCCCGATCGACGTGCTGGTGAACAACGCGGCCGTCACCTGGTTCACCCCGGTCACCGAGTTCTCCGACAAGCGCTTCGCGCTGATGTTCGAGGTGCAGGTGACCGCCCCGTTCGACCTGGCCCGGCGCGTCCTGCCGGGCATGCGGGAGCGGGGCCGCGGCGCGATCCTCAACATCTCCTCGCGGGCCGCGATCCACCCGCCGCTCGAGCGGGCCGGGCGCGGCGGCACCGTCTACGGGATGTGCAAGGCCGCGATCGAGCGGTTCAGCACCGGCCTGGCCGCCGAGGTGTACGCCGACGGCGTCGCGGTCAACGCGCTCTCGCCCAACCGCGTCGTGCCCACTCCCGGCACCCTGCACCACCACCTCACCAGCGAGGACGACCCCGACGCCGAGTCGCCGGAGGTGATGGCCGAGGCCGCGCTGGCGCTGTGCCGCCCCGGTGGGCCACTGCTCACCGGCCGGGTGGCCTACTCCCAGGACCTGCTCGCCGAGCTGGGCGCCGCGCCCGGGCCGCCCCGGTGAGGCCCGCTGCCGCGCGGGCCCCGGGACGGCACCGCTCAGACCGGCGTCGCCGACGTCTGTGCCCTCCCGGCCACGACCTCGATGTAGTGCGGATTGTTCATGACGCCGAACAGGTTGCCGAAGGGGTCGACCACGGACGCGGTCACGAAACCGGAGCCGTCGCCGTGTTCGGTGATCGGCTGGTACTCCCGCGCCCCCAGCGCGAGCAACCGGTCGACGGCGCTCCCGAGGTCGTCGACGTGCCAGTACATCACCGCTCCGCCGGGTGCGTTCGCGGCCCCGGGCGGGGCGTAGCGGCGATCGATGAGCCCGATCTCGTCACCGTCGTCGCCGATGCGGAACTCGACGTAGGCCGGGCTCGCCGGGGCGTCCGGGTAGGCGTAGTAGGCCTCGACACCGAACAGCTCCGCGTACCAGTCACGGGCGGCGGCGAGGTCGTCGGCGTAGAGGTTCATGGTCGCGAATCCGCGGAACATCGGTTCTCCCTGGGGTCGGATGCCGGACGGCCACGCTGTGACCGCCGTTTCAAGTTAGAAGGCAACAGGTGACCAGTCAATGGGTTTTATTGGTAACATCTTGGACATGGCTGCACCCCCGTCCGACGCCCGCGCACCCGCCCCACCCCCGCTCGACGCCCTGCAGAGCCTGGTCAACACCTGGTTCGGCCGGGTCACCACCGGCGAGGGGGACGAGGGCCTGCAGTCGCCCGCCGACCTCGCCCGGTGGTGCCGCGAGCGCGGCACCGACATCGCCGACCGCGAGGTCGCAGGCCCGGACCTCGAGGTCGCACGGGCCGTCCGTGAAGGGATCCGCGCCGCCCTGGCCCGCCACAACGACGCCGAGCAGCCGGCCGACGTCGCCGCCCTGGACCGGCTCGACCAGGTCGCTGCAGGCCTGCAGCTGCACACCGCCTTCGACGGCGGCGGGAGCGGGCCCCGACTGGAGCCACACGATTCCACACCGGTGCGACGCCTGATGGCGACGCTCCTGGGCACCGCGGTCCTCGCCGACCGCGACCGCACCTGGCAGCGGCTGAAGGTGTGCCGCGAGCCGCGGTGCCGAGCGGCGTTCTACGACACCTCGCGCAACAACTCGGGCGTGTGGTGCTCGATGAGCGCGTGCGGCGCCGCGGCCAAGCAGCGCGCGTTCGTCGAGCGCCGGCGAGCCAAGAACGCCGCCGCACGCAGAGCCGCGGCGCCGTGAGCCGGCCCGGCCGCCACCCCCTGCCCGCGGGACGGGTGCGCGTGGACTGCCACGTCCACACCGTCGCCTCCGGGGACTCCGTGCTCGGGATCGAGGAACTGGCCGAACGCGCCGTCGCCGCGGGCATCGACGTCGTCTTCGTGACCGACCACCACGAGGTCGCTGCGGCCGTGGCGGCGCGGAAGCGGGACCTCGGCGTGCGGATCGAGGTCGGCGAGGAGATCCGCACGCCCGACGGCGAGGTGCTCGGCCTGTTCCTCAGCGAGCGGATCCCGTACGTGCTGCCGCTGCCGGAAGTGGTGGCGCGGATCCGCGCGCAGGGCGGGCTCGTCGGGCTCCCGCACCCCTACGACCCGGTGCGCTCGGGCACCGGCGCGGTGGCCGACGGGCTGTGCGCGGCCGGCGCCGTCGACTTCGTGGAGGCGTTCAACGCCAAGGTCGGGGACGCCGCGCACAACGTCGCGGCCGCCGGGTTGGCCGCCCGGCACAGCCTGCCGGCGTCGGCGGGCTCGGACGCGCACGACGGGCCCGGGATCGGCGCCGCGTACGTCGAGATGCCCGACTTCGACGGACCTGCGGACTTCCTCGACGCGCTGGGCCGCGGCCGCGTGGCCGGGGAGCTGCGACCCCATGCGCTGCGCTACCCGAGCCTTGACAGCGGACGTGACGTGCCGCACGATCGAGACGCGTTCTAGAGCTGGATTCTAACGGTTCTGGCCGCTCGCAGCGCTGCGAGCGCACCCGCGCCCCAACGAGGAGGCTGCGTGCCCACCACCGTGCCCACCCCGCCCCTGTTGCAGGTCGAGGACCTCCGCGTCGCGTTCGACACCCCTGACGGCACGGTCGAGGCGGTGTCGGGGGTGAGCTTCTCGGTCGGCGCCCAGGAGACCGTCGCGGTGGTCGGCGAGTCCGGCTCCGGCAAGACCGTCACCGCGCTCGCCGTGCTGCAGCTGCTCGACGGCGGCCGGATCAGCGGGGGCCGGGTGCTCTGGGACGGCGAGGACCTCGCCGCGCTCGACCGCCGCGCGCTGCGCCGGGTGCGCGGCAACGAGATCGCGATGATCTTCCAGGACCCGATGTCGTCGCTGGACCCGCTCTACAGCGTCGGGCACCAGATCGTCGAGGCGTTGCGGCTGCACCGCCGCATCTCCAAGCGCGAGGCCCGCGAGCGCGCGGCCGAGCTGCTGGAGCAGGTCGGCATGCCGGACCCGCGCCGGCGGCTCGCGAGCTTCCCCCACCAACTCTCCGGAGGGCAGCGGCAGCGCGTGATGATCGCGATCGCGCTGGCGTGCTCGCCCCGGCTGCTGATCGCCGACGAGCCCACCACCGCGCTCGACGTCACGATCGAGGCCCAGATCCTCGAGCTGCTCGGTGATCTGCAACGCGAGTACCGCAGCGCGATGCTGCTGGTCACCCACGACATGGGCGTGGTCGCCGAGACCGCGGACCGGGTGGTCGTGTTCTACGCGGGCCAGGTCGTCGAGCAGGGCGCCACCGCCGACGTCCTGCGCGACCCGCAGCACCCGTACACGGCGGCGCTGCTGGACGCGATGCCCACGCCGGGCACCGACCGCGCGCAGCCGCTCGCCGCGATCCCGGGCTCCGTGCCGCCGCTGCGCGCGATGCCGTCGGGATGTCGCTTCCACACCCGCTGCACCCTGGCCTGGGACGAGTGCGGGCGCGAGGAGCCCGTCCTGCACGAGCTGCCCGGTGACCGCGGGGCCCGATGCCTGCTGCACCGGCCCGGCCAGGAGCGCCCGCTGCGGGCCGCGGTCACCACGAAGGGGGCCTGATGTCGTCCTCGCCCGCGGTACGCCCGGTGCCCGCCGACGCCTCCGCAGCCGGTGACCTGCTGGAGGTCACCGACCTCGTCAAGCACTTCCCCATCACCCGCGGCCTGCTGCGCCGCACGGTCGGGCAGGTCAAGGCCGTCGACGGGGTGTCGTTCCGGATCGGTCCGGGCGAGACCGTGGGACTGGTCGGCGAGTCCGGCTCCGGGAAGTCGACGGTGGCCCGGCTGGTGCTGCGTCTGCTCGACCCCACGAGCGGCAGCATCCGCTTCGGCGGCCGCGAGATCGCCGGGATGTCCGCCCGCGAGCTGGCCCCGCTGCGCCGGCAGATGCAGATCGTCTTCCAGGACCCGGTGAGCTCGTTCGACCCGCGCATGACGGTGTGTTCGGTGATCACCGAGCCGCTCGAGGCACAGGGCATCTCCTCCGGGCGCGCGGCCCGGCAGCGCGCGGGCGAACTGCTCGAGCTCGTCGGGCTCTCCGCGAGCGACCTCGACCGCTACCCGCACCAGTTCTCCGGCGGGCAGGCCCAGCGCATCGGCATCGCCCGCGCGCTGGCCACCGACCCGCGGCTGCTGGTGTGCGACGAGGCCGTCAGCGCGCTGGACGTCTCGGTGCAGGCCCAGGTGCTCAACCTGCTGCGCAGGCTGCAGGCCGAGCTCGGGCTGTCCTACCTGTTCATCGCCCACGACCTCAACGTCGTGCGCTACGTGTCCGACCGCGTCTGCGTCATGTACCTGGGCCGGATCGTCGAGCAGGGGCCTGCCGAGGCGCTGCTGGCCGACCCGCGCCACCCGTACACGCAGAGCCTGGCGGCCGCGATCGCGGCCGACCCGCGCAACCCGGTGCGCCGCCGCCGCGGCGTCGTCCGCGGGGAGACGCCCAGCCCGAGCGACCCGCCCAGCGGCTGCCACTTCCACCCCCGCTGCCCGCACGCGTTCGACCCCTGCCGCAGCGTCGCGCCGCAGGCCGTGGCCGCGGGCCCGGGCCGCACCGCGTCGTGCCACCTGCTCGGGGAGGCCGACCGTGCTTGAGTACGTCGTCCGCCGCGGGCTCTACGGCGTCCTGGTCGTCGCGCTCGTCACCGTCTTCGTGTTCCTCACGCTGCGCCTGATCCCCGGCGACGTCGTGCGCCTGCAGCTCGCCGACGCCCCGAACGTCACCCCCGAGCAGCTCGCGGAGCGCGCCGCGCAGCTCGGCCTGGACCAGCCGCTGCTCACCCAGCTCTGGGTCTTCGTCACCGACGCCGTGCGCGGCGACTTCGGCACCTCGTTCCAGAGCGGCGAGCCGGTCACCGCGCTGATCGCCGAGCGGCTGCCCACCACCCTGCAGCTCGGGGTGATGGCGGTGCTGGTGACCGTCGTGCTGGGGGTGCCGCTGGGCCTGCTGTCGGCCGTGCGCCAGAACAGCTGGCTCGACCAGAGCCTGCGCGCCGTGTCCGTGGCGGGGCTGTCGATCCCCAACTTCTGGCTCGGCCTGCTGCTGGTCACCTACCTGGCGCTGTGGTTCAGCTGGTCGCCGCCGCTGGTGTACCGCACGCCGGCGGAGGACCTGGGCTCCAACCTCGTGCACATGGCGCTGCCCGCGATCGCGCTGGGCGTGGCGGGCATGGCGGCCATCGCCCGGATGCTGCGCTCGTCGCTGCTGGAGGTACTGCGCTCACCGTTCGTGCGCACGGTGCGGGCCAAGGGCGCGCCGGAGCGCACGGTGCTGTTCACCCACGCGATGCGCAACTCGCTGGTGCCCGTCTTCAGCCTGCTGGGCCTGCAGATCGGCCACATCCTGGGCGGCACCGTGATCCTGGAATCGATCTTCGCGATCCCCGGCATGGGCATGCTGATCTTCGAGTCGGTGCAGGTGCGCGACTACCCCGTGGTGCTCGGCTGCGTCGTCGTGTACGGCGCGGTGTTCGTGCTGGTCAACCTCGCGGTCGACGTGCTGTACGGCGTGATCGACCCCCGGATCCGGTACGCGTGAGGAGCCTTCGATGAGCGCTGTCACCACCCACGCACCGGCCGGCGGCACCCGCCGCGCGCTGCGCCTGCTGCGCCGCCAGCCGCTCGGCGTCGTCGCCGGCGCCGTCGTGGTCCTGCTCGTGGTGGCGGCGGTGCTCGCGCCCGTCATCGCACCCTTCGACCCCACCGCCCAGCAGCGCGAGGACTTCCTGCAGCTGCCCGGCGGGCAGTTCCTCATGGGCACCGACGACCTGGGCCGCGACATCTTCAGCCGGGTGCTCTACGGCGCCCGCACGTCGCTGCTGGTGGCGGTGTGCACGCTCGCCGTCGGCGGGGCGCTCGGCGTCGCGCTCGGCGTGGTGTCGGGCTACTTCGCCGGCGGCTGGATCGACACCCTGCTGCAGCGGATCATGGACACCCTCATGGCGATCCCCGGGATCGTGCTGCTGCTGTTCGTGGCGGCGCTGCTCGGCCCGAGCATCCGCAACACGGTGATCGCGCTCAGCCTGCTCGTCGTGCCCTCGTTCAACCGGGTCGCGCGCGGGGAGATGCTGCGCATCCGCGAGGAGCTCTACGTCGAGTCGGCCCGCGCCAGCGGCTGCAGCACCTGGCGGATCCTGCGCCACCACGGGCTGCCCAACCTGCTGGCGCCGATCCTCGTGGTCACCAGCCTCATGTTCGCGATCGTCATCATCGCCGAGTCGGCCCTGAGCTTCCTCGGCATCGGCACCCCGCCGCCCACGCCGTCGTGGGGCGCGATGCTCTCCGACGGCTCGCGGTACATGGAGATCGCCCCGTGGATGGTCGTGTTCCCCGGCGGTGCGCTCACCGTCGGGGTGCTCGCCTTCAACCTGCTCGGCGACGCGCTGCGCGACGTCTTCGACCCCAAACAGTCCCGCTAGCCGACCACCTGGGAGTCCACATGCGCTCGTACCGGCTGGTGCTCGCCCTCGTGCTCGTCGCGCTGCTCGGCACGGCGTGCTTCAGCGCCCCCGGCGGCGGACCGGGCGGCGTCTCCCTCGACGAGAGCAGCCCGCGGGAGGATGCCGGTCCGGCCCAGGCCGGCGGCACGTTCCGCTACGCGCTGCCCTCGGACGCGCGCTCGCTCGACCCGCACGAGGAGTCGTCGTTCAACACCCACATCGCGATCGGCTCCACCTACAGCAAGCTGGTCGACTTCAAGACCGGCCCGGACGTCCCCTACGGCGCACCGGAGCTCGAAGGTGACCTCGCGCAGAGCTGGGAGACCTCCGCGGACGGCACCACGTGGACGTTCCACCTCCGCCAGGGGGTGCGGTTCCACGACGTCGCCCCGGTCAACGGGCGGGAGTTCACCTCCGACGACGTGCTGTGCACCGTCCAGCGCATCCGGGAGCTGCCCGGCCAGCAGGTCAGCCAGCTCTCGATGGTGCAGGAGGTCTCCGCGCCCGACCCGTACACCGTGGTCTTCCAGCTCACCGAGCCCTACGCCGAGTTCGACACCAACATGGCGGGCCACTTCATGTGGATGCTGCCGTGCGAGGCCGCCCGCGGCGAGTTCGACGTGTCCACCACCGCGATCGGCACCGGGCCCTACGTGCTCGAGCGCTGGGAACGCGACCGCGAGCGCGTGCTCACGGCCCACCCCGACTACTACGTCGAGGGCCAGCCCTACATGGAGCGCGTCCAGGTCTCGATCGTGCCGGACCAGACCGCGGCGATCGCCGCGTTCCGCACCGGCCAGACCGACTACCTCAGCGCGCTGTCGCTCGACCTCGCGCAGGCCGAGCGCATCCTCACCGAGGACCCGGACGCCAAGCTCACCCGCGAGCAAGGTCTGACCCAGGCCCGGTTGTACATGAACCAGGGCCGCGCGCCGTTCGACGACCTGCGCGTGCGCCGTGCCGTCGCGCTCGCGATCGACCGGCAGGGGATGTTGGAGACGATCCGGGCCGGCGGCGCCGTCACGGGCCCCGTCACCCCCACGCTGTTCGGCGGGCTGCCCTCCGAGGAGGCCGCTGCGCTGCAGCCGCACGACCCGGAGCAGGCGCGCGCCCTGCTCGCCGAAGCCGGCTTCCCGCAGGGCCTCTCCACGCGGATGATCCTCACCGACGGGTACGGGGAGAACGTGGTGCGCGAGGCGCAGTGGGTGCAGCAGGACCTCGCCGAGGTCGGGATCCAGGTGGAGCTCGTGCTGCAGGACTACGCCACGTACTTCACCGAGAGCTTCGCGGGCGAGAACTACGACATGGGCTACGGGCTGCAGACCCCGATGCTCACCGCCGACGACTACCTCAGCAGCGAGTGGGCCTCCGAGGGCCCGCGCAACTGGTACGGCATCGCCGACCCGGCGCTCGACCAGATGATCACCGAGCAGCGGGGCGAGCTGGACCGGGCCACGCGCGAGCAGCAACTGCACGAGATCCAGCGCTACATCATCGAGAACGTGTCCAACCCGGTGCCGCTCTACGTCTACGACGGCCTGTCGATCTCCGCGCCGTACGTGCACGACGCCTGGCCCCACCCGGACTACGGCACCCGCCACCAGGCGCGGATCTGGCTGGGCCCGGAGGCCCCTGGCCGCGAGTAACCCCGCACACGACGAACGGCACTCTCGTCGCTACCTAGCCGACGAGAGTGCCGTTCGTTCAGCGCTGCGGGCGCCCGGGATCAGCGCAGGCCGAGCTTGTCCGAGCAGGCGGGCCAAGCGTTCCAGCCCTGGCCGTCCTGGACGCGCTCGGCCACGGCGATCTGCTCGGCGCGGCTGGCGTTGTGCGCCTTGCCCTCGCCGCCGAAGGCCTTCCAGGTGGACTGCGTGAACTGCAGGCCACCGGAGAAGCCGTTGCCGGTGTTCGCCGACCAGTTGCCGCTGCTCTCGCACTGGGCGAGCTTGTCCCAGACGCCGGACGGGGCGGCGTTGGCGGTACCGGCCATGGCGAGCGGGGCGCCGACCGCGATCGCTCCGGCCACGGCGAGCCGGAGGAAGTGCTTGGGGGTGGACATACGGGAGCGCGAAGCCATTCTTGGGGTTTCTCCTCGATGCGGGGGGATTGCCTCTCGGGGCATCGGCGGCTCATTCATCCTGCCGACTGCAACGACCGTACGTGCAGGTCAGCGGCCCGCGTCAAACCAAGTCGACGGGTGAGGAGAGTCACGTAACAGTGCTTCTCCGAGAAGCTCCGGGCATATCCACGCAGCGCACAAGGCGAATTGATCACGACGCGCTTCAGTGAATGGCTTTCGTGATCAGGCCGTGATAGAGGCGCGGCTCACACGACGATCATGCAGAAATGTGACCGCCAACATGATCGGAACCCGCAGGTCAGCGGATCGCATCCAGCGCGGCGCGGACGTCGGCGACCAGGTCCTCGGTGTCCTCGCAGCCCGCCGAGAAGCGCAGGAGACCGGCTGCCACGTCGTCGCCCCACCGCTGCCTGCGGTCGGCCGTGCTGCGGGGGCCGCCGAAGCTGGTGGCCGAGCCGACCAGGCGCGACGCCGCGAGGAACTGCCCGACCGCCGCTTCCGAAGCCAGGGTGAAGCGCAGCACGCCGTTCCAGCGGCGCATCTGCCGGGACGCCACGGCGTGGGCCGGGTCGTGCGGGTCGCCGGGCCAGCGCACGTCGGCGACGGCCGGGTGTGCCCGCAGCACCGGCACGAGCGCGGCGGCGTTCTGCGCCTGCCGGGCCAGCCGCAGGTCCAGCGTCGCGAGCCCGCGGTGGGCGAGCCACGCCTCCATCGGCCCGGGCACCGCCCCACCCCGCGATCGCGCCTCCCGCAGCCGGGCGAGCAGCGCGGGATCGCGGGTGCTGACGTGCCCGAGCACCACGTCGCCGTGCCCGGCGAGGGCCTTGGTGTCCGACGCGATCACCAGGTCGGCGCCCAGCTCGAGCGGGCGCTGCCCCAGCGGGGTGGCCGTGGTGTTGTCGACGGCCAGCAGCGCGCCTGCGGCGTGGGCGGTCGCGGCGGCCGCGGCGATGTCGGCGACGTCGAGCCCTGGGTTCGACGGCGTCTCCAGCAGCAGGAGCGCGACGCCGTCCAGCGGTGGGAGCGGCGCGGCCGTCACCGTCTCGCGGACCTCGACGCCCATCGGCCCGAGCTCGTCGTGCGCGAGCGCGCGCGCGAGGTAGTAGCCGTCCGACGGCAGCACGAGCGCGCCGTCGCGGGCGGCGATCCGCAGCACCGCGGCGATCGCGGCCATCCCGGATGCGAACACCACGCACTCGCCGCCGTCGAGCTCCCCGATCGCGGCCTCCAGCGCCCGCCAGGTGGGGTTGTCGGCGCGGCCGTAGAAGTCGGCGGGCGTGGGGTCGGCGGGGGCGCCGAGGTGGAAGGTCGACGACAGCACCGGCCCCGGGTGCACCGGGTCCCCCGGCACGCCGCGCGCGTGCCCCCCGTGCGTGCACCGCGTCCCGTCCCCAGCCACGCGGAAGACCTTACGGCCGTGAGTGGATACGGGTGCTGGAGCACTCGTATCCACGCACGGGCTATTCGGGCCGGGGGGCTCGGCTGATCAGCTCCTTGCCCATCTCCGCCGCCGACAGGCCCTCGTGGCAGACGCGGCGCACGGCGTCGGCGATCGGGAGCTCGATGCCGTGCCGGTCACCCAGAGCGCAGATCGACTTGCACGACTTCACGCCCTCGGCGACCTGGCCGTGGTTGGCCGCCTCGGCCCGGGCCAGCGAATCGCCGCGGCCGAGGTGCTCGCCGAAGGTCCGGTTGCGCGAGAGCGGCGACGAGCAGGTGGCCACCAGGTCGCCGAGCCCGGCCAGACCGGCGAACGTCAACGGGTCGGCACCCAGGGCGACGCCCAGGCGGGCGGTCTCGGCGAGCCCGCGCGTGATCAGCGACGCCCGGGTGTTGTCGCCGAACCCCATGCCCGCGGCGATCCCGCACGCCAGCGCGATGACGTTCTTGCCGGCGCCGCCCAGCTCGCAGCCGACCACGTCGGTGTTGGTGTAGGAGCGGAAGTAGCCGGTGGTGCAGGCGTGTTGCAGCGCCACCGCGCGGTCGTGGTCGGCGCAGGCGATCACCGTGGCGGTCGGCTCCTCGGCGGCGATCTCGCGGGCGAGGTTCGGCCCGGACACCACGGCCACCTGGTCCGCGGGCACGCCCGCGACCTCCGTGACCACCTCGCTCATCCGCTGCAGAGTGCCCAGCTCCACACCCTTCGCGAGGCTCACCACCGTGCGCCCGGGCGGCAGCAGGGGGCGCCAGCCCGCGAGGTTGGCCCGCAGCGTCTGCGACGGCACCGCGAGCACCACCGCGTCGGCGCCCTCCAGGGCCTCGCCGGCGTGGGCCGTGGCCGTCAGCAGCGTCGGCAGGACGACGCCGGGCAGGTAGCCGGGGTTCGCGTGCCGCTCGTTCACCGCGGCGGCCACCTCCGGCCGACGCGCCCACAACCGCACCTCCCGGCCCGCGTCGGCCATCACCTTCGCGAACGCCGTGCCCCACGACCCCGCGCCGAGCACCGCGACCCGGCGGACCTCCACGGCGCCGCTCACGAAGGGCTCCGCCGGTAGAACTCCGCGGGCGCCTGCTCGCCCCGCACCTCGGCGAGCAGATCACGCACCCGCACCATGATCAGGTCGGTGACCTCGCGCAGGATCGCGGCGTCGATCGGGCGGCCGCGGTAGGCGGAGAGGTCGATGGGCTCGGCACACCGGATCGTGATCGGTTTGCGCGGCAAGGGCCGGAACGTCTTGTTGTAGCCGTCGAGCACCTCGCGCGTGCCCCAGTGGACGAAGGGCACCACGGGCACGTCGGACGACAGCGCCAGCCGGGCGACCCCGGTGCGCGCCTGCATCGGCCAGCCGTCCGGGTCGCGGGTGATGGTGCCCTCCGGGTAGATCACCACGACCTTGCCGTCCTGCAGCGCCCGGGTGCCCTCGCGCAGGCTCTGCTGCGCGTCGGCGGTGTCCCGGTAGACCGGGATCTGGCCGCTCCCGGCGAGCGCCCAGCCGAGCACGGGCGCGCGCCACAGGCTGTGCTTGGCGAGGAACCGCGGCACCCGGCGCGACCGGTGCACCACGAGCCCGCTGAAGATCGGGTCGATGTGGGAGAGGTGGTTCGCGACCATCAGTGCCCCGCCGGACGCGGGGACGTGTTCCCTGCCCTCGAAACGGGAGCGGCCGACCAGCCAGCTGATCGGGTAGAAGAAGACCGCGCAGAACGCGATCCAGAACCCACCCTTCTCACGCCTGACCACGTGCCAGAGTCTTCCTGGCCGGGCGCCCACGGTCCACCACGGGGTCGGGCACGATGGAGGGGTGGGTTCGATGACCTCGACGGTGGACCTGGTGATCCCGGTCAAGCCGCTCACGAAGGCGAAGTCGCGGCTGCGTGGTGCCGCCGACGGCGGCATCGGTGAGCCCCGGGCGCACGCCCGGCTGGCGATGGCGCTCGCGCGCGACACGATCGAGGCGGTGCGGGCCGCCCCGTCCGTCCGGCACCTACTGGTGGTGAGTTCCGACCCGGTGGTGGCCGCCGAGCTGGGCGTATTCGGCGTCGAGGTGCTCCCGGACGGTCCGGTGCCCGGCCTGAACCTCGCCTACGAGCGGGGCGCCGCCTTCCTGCGCGACCGCGATCCGCACGCCGTGGTGGGCGCGCTGCAGGCCGACCTGCCCGCCCTGCACCCCGCAGACCTCGACGACGCGGTGGCCGCCGCCGTCGCCCTCTTCACGGCCGGCGCAGCGCGGGCGTTCGTGGCCGACGCCGAGGGCACCGGCACCACCTTCCTGCTCGCCGCCCCGGGCACGCCCCTCGACCCGCGGTTCGGCGTGGGCTCGGCGCGGCGCCACGAGGAGTCCGGCGCCCGCCCGTTGGCCGGGGAGTGGCCGGGCCTGCGCCGCGACGTCGACACGGCCGACGACCTGCGCGAGGCCGCCGCCCTGGGCCTCGGCCGCAACACCAGCGGCGTGCTGACCCCCACCCCCCGCTGCTGACCCGGCCGGAAGCGGTCTCCTCGCCGAACCGGGCCAGCGCCTCGAGCCGGGAATGTCCCGCCCACAGGAGGCCTCATCACCACGTAGACGTCAGCGGGGTTCGATCTTCGGCGAACCCCGCTGAGGTCTACCTCGTCCTGCCCATGATCAGCAGGAGTGGTGCCGGCGCGACAGATGAGCCTGTTGCCGAATCGGTCACGGCCCGCACCGCGGGCGCTGCCGGTCGGGGACGCGGCCCGCGGTGATCGATCCGATCAGTACCTGCGAGCGGTCGCTGCGACAGTGGCGCACTTCTCGAGCGATCACGGCCAGCTGATCGATCCCAGCAGTACCTACGAGCGGTCACTGCGACAGCGGCGCACTTGTCGGAGTGATCAGGGCCGGGTGATCGGTCCGAGAAGTGCGCGGGTGCTGTCGCGGCGACGTCAGGTGCTTCTCGCAGCGATCACCACCGGGCATCCGAGGCCCGAGCCGGCCACACGCTCGATCTGTCGACCTCCCACCATTTCCGCTGATCACGGCCACCTCACGTTCCGGAACGCGACCGTTGCATGATCAATGAGACGTGAGCGGGGTCTGCTGGAGATCCAACCCCGCTGACGTCTCGCTCGTGGCGCATCCCGCGGACGTAGCCGTCCAGGTTCCGCGTTCCGCGCCCGTTGCACGACCAGGTAGACGTGAGCGGGGTTCGGGGAAGATCCAACCCCGCTCACGTCTACGTCGTCGTGGGATCTCCTGTGGGCGGGCCGTTCCCGGCTCGTGACCATTGCCTCACGGCCCGGCCCTGGTCTTCGGCGTAGTCGGCCGGGTTTCCCCTGCTCCTGCCGGTCGGCGGGGTGGCCGGGTTGGCAGAACTGCCGAATATCGTGGCTGGGTGGGCGGCCGTCCCCGGCGCGGGCCCAGGCCCGTTCGGGACGAGCCCGCCCTGCTGGGTGCGTGCCCGCCTTGCGGTGGTCCCGATCCACCGCCTCACGATGATCATCGGGCTGGCTCGAGGCGCGTTCGCTGCCATGATCGGCGGGATCGGGACATGCGCTGCACCGGGCTGATGCCGAATCGGTCAGGCGCCCGCACCGCGAGCGCTACGTCGATCACGGGCACATGGTGGTCGATCTTCGGCCACGACCATCCGCCCGTGCTCGACACTGCCGGTCGGGACGCGGTCCGCGGTGATCGGTCTGATCAGTACCTGGATGTGGGTGCTGCGACGGTGGCGTACTTCTCGGGGCGATCACCGCCGGGTGATCGGTCCGAGCAGCACGGGGGGTGGGTGCTCCGACGGTGGCGTACTTCTCGGGGCGATCACCGCCGGGTGATCGGTCCGAGCAGCACGGGGGGTGGGTGTTGCGACGGTGGCGTACTTCTCGGGGCGATCAGGGCCGGGTGATCGGTCCGAGAAGTACGGGGGTGCTGTCGTGGCGACGTCAGGTGCTTCTCGCAGCGATCACCATCGCGCGGCCGCGGGCCCCAATTCGGCAACACGCTCAGATCTGTCGTCCTGACATCATTCCTGACGATCACCGCGACAGGCCGGCGCGAGGCTCGGACCGATCACGTGCCTGGCACCGATCGACCGCTGTCCAACTAGGCTCCGCCGTGATCGACGACGGGGTGGGCGGGTTGACCGACGTGGCGGGGCGGTTCGCGACGCTGCGGCCCGGCGTGTCGCTGCGCCCCCACCAGCTGGACGCGCTCGACGGGCTCGCCGGCGTGCTGGCGGAGCAGCGCCGGGCGTGGGTGGTGCTGCCACCCGGCGCGGGGAAGACCGTCGTCGGGTTGGAGGCGGCCCGCCGCCTGGGGCGCCCGATCGTCGCCTTCGCCCCGAACACGGCCATCCAGGGTCAGTGGCTCGCGGAGTGGGCCCGGTTCGTCCCCGAGCCCCCGCCCGGCTCCTCCGACCGCGCGCTCGATGCGCCGCTGACGGCCCTGACCTACCAGAGCCTCGCCAGCTTCGACCCCGACGCCGAGGTCGACGCCGACGGGCGCGACCGCGACCCGCACATCCGGCGGCTGCGCCCGGCCGGTCGGGAGCTGGTCGACGCGCTGGGCCGGCAGCCGGTCACGCTGCTGCTCGACGAGTGCCACCACCTGCTCGACGTGTGGGGCGAGCTGCTCGCCGAGGTGCTCGAGCGCCTGCCCGACGCCACCGTGATCGGGCTGACCGCGACCCCGCCGGATGCGCTCACCCAGGCCGAGCGCGTGCTGGTGGACCGCCTCTTCGGGCGGCTGGTGACCGGCCCGTCGATCCCGGCGATGGTGCGTGACGGCCTGCTGGCCCCCTACGCGGAGCTCGCCCGGATCACCGTCCCGACCGGGCGGGAGGAGACGTGGCTGGCCACGCAGGCCGAACGGTTCGACGCGCTCACCTCCGACCTGCTCGACCCGGGGTTCGCCGGCGTCGGCTTCCTGCCGTGGCTGGACCGCTCCGTCGTGCGGCGCGAGCACCACGCGGGCGAGGGACCGGCGGTTCCGTGGCACCGCTTCGCGCGCGAGCGGCCCGAGACGGCCGACGCTGCGCTGCGCTTCCACCACGCCTCGCTGCTGGCCCTGCCCGAGGGCGCCCGGTTGCACGAGCGGCACCGGCGCCCGCCGGACTCCGACGACTGGATGCAGCTGCTGCACCTCTACGTCCACCAGTTCCTCGCCCGCAGCCACGACCCGCGCGACGAGCACGCGCACGCGGCGATCCGCGAGGCCTTGCGGGGCTTCGGATACCGGATCACCCGTGGCGGGATCCGCGCCGGCCGCTCCCCCGTCGACCGGGTGCTCGCACGGAGCTCGGCCAAGATCGACTCTGCCTGCCGGATCCTGGCCGACGAGCACCAGAACCTCGGCGAGCGGCTACGGGCCGTGGTGGTCTGCGACCACGAGCAGGCACGGGCGACCGTGCCCGCCGGGCTGGTCGGCGTGCTCGACGACGAGGCCGGCTCGGCGCGGCTGGCACTGCGGCTCCTGCAGCGGGAGCTGCCCGACCTGCGGCCGGTCCTGGTCACCGGGCGCACGGTCGCCGCGGACGCGGGCGTCGCGCGGGCGCTCGTCTCCTACGCGGCGGAGGTCGCCCCCGAGCTCCGGCTCGCACCGGTGCCGGTCGACGCCGCCGGCGTGGTCGAGGTCCGGGGCAGCTGGACCTCCCGCCAGTGGGTGCCCCTGGTGACGCGGTACTTCGAGTCCGGCGCGTCGCTGACCCTGATCGGCACGCGCGCCCTGCTCGGCGAGGGATGGGACTGCGCGGTGGTGAACACGCTGGTCGATCTCACCGAGGCCACCACCGCCACGTCGGTCGTGCAGCTGCGAGGGCGCGCACTGCGCCTGGATCCGGAGCAGCCGGACAAGGTGGCGCACACCTGGTCCGTGGTGTGCGTGGATCGGCGCCACCCCAAGGGCGCAGCGGACTACGCGCGCTTCGTCCGCAAGCACGACGGCTACTACGGCGCCACCGAGCACGGCGTCGTGCTGGCCGGGGTGGCGCACGTCGACGCCGGGCTCTCGGCGTTCGGCCCGCCTTCGGTCGCCGCACTCGAGGAGGTCGAGCAGCGGATGCTGCGGCGTTGCCGCGACCGGGATCGGACGCGGGAGCTGTGGCGGATCGGCGAGCCCTACGCCGACCGGCCGGCGCACGCGGTGCGGGTGGTGACACCCGCCGCCGTCCGGGACCTGCCGCCGCAACCGCCTGCCGTGGTGCCGGCCGCCACCGGCCTCTCGACCGACGCGCGGTCGGTGCGCTGGCTGGTCGACACCGTGCTCGTGGTGGCGAGCACCGCCACCCTGCTCGGCACCGGGCCGGGAGTCGCCGGCCTGCTGCTGGTCCTCGCCACGCTGGTGTCGCTGGGCACGCACGTCCGGCACGCGCACGAGCGGGGCCGCCGGCTGCGCGAGGTCGCCCGCTCGAGCCCCGACCTGACGGCCATGGCATACGCCACGGCGGACGCGCTGCACACGGCCGGGCTGACCGACCGTGGCGCCGACGCGGTGACGGTGGAGCCGGACGGGTCCGGGGCCTGGCAGTTCCACCTCACCGGCGTCGACGCCGATGCATCGCAGCGCTACGCCACCGCGCTGGACGAGGTGCTCAGCGCACCCGCCGACCCCCGCTACCTCATCGGCCGCTACGTCGTGCCCGATCCGGGCGACGGCCGCTGGGCCGCGGTGCGGGCCGGGTGGCGTGCGCCCCGGGACCCTCGGCTCGCGATCGCCCGGCACGCGGTGCCGACCGTCCTCGGGGACAAGCGCGAGCGCGCGGACGCCTTCGGGATCGCCTGGTGGTGCTGGGTCAGCCAGGGTGCCGGCCCGATCTACACCCGCAGCACGGAAGGTGCGCTGCTGCTCGCCGCGTGCCGGGGCCTCTCCCCGCTCGACGCGCACACGGCCCTGCGAATCACGTGGGAGTGAACTTCCCTATAATTCCCTGTACAGGGAAGGATGAGGAAGAATGCAGCAGGATTGGTACTCGGTGGAGCAGGTCGCCGATCGGCTCGGCCTGCACGTGCGCACGGTGCGCGGCTACGTGCGGGACGGGCGGCTCGACGCGGTCCGCATCGGGAAGCAGTACCGCATCGCCCGCGCCGATCTGGAGGCTCTGACCGGACGTCCGGCGCCCACTCGCGGGGTGGAGGTCACGAGCATCGTGGACGTCGACGCCGTCGACGCCACCGGTGCGGATCGGATCGCGAGCGTCCTCACGGACCTGCCCCGGGGCACCGAGGACCCGGCGCCGCGCATCGAGACGGTCCACGACCCCGCGCGGGCCCGCCTGAAGATCGTGATCATCGCGCGGATCGACGAGACCGTCGAGCTGCTGCGGTTCGTCCGGACCCTGACCGAGGACGCCGCATGAACCCGCTCACCGGCACGGTGGCGCTACCCGACGGCACCCTCGTCCGCGGTCGCGGGCGCCGCGAGGCGTTCCCCCCGGGCCCCCTGCCCGAGTACGGCCTGTACCTGGGCCGCCCCGACCGCCCGCGGCGGAACCCGTGGCGGCCCGACTGGCCCGCCGCGTGGATCGACTGGCCCGACTTCCGCGTGCCCCGCGAGCCCGAGGACGCCGCCGCGAAGATCGTCGAGGCGTACCGGCTCGCCCGGTCCGGGCAGCGCGTCGAGGTCGCCTGCACCGGCGGCACGGGACGGACCGGCACGGTGATCGCGTGCATGGCGGTGCTCGCCGGGCACCCTGCCGCCGACGCGCTCGCGTGGACCCGCGCCCACTACCGCCCCCGCGCGGTCGAGACACCGGGCCAGCGCCGCTTCATCGGGTGGTTCGCCACCCACCGTTCATCCTGACGTCGGTCACGCTCACGAGCACTCCGCGCGGTCGTGCGGAACAATCGCGTTGTGGGTGAGGACGCGAGCAAGACCCCGACCAACGGTTCGGGCGAGGAAACGCCCGCCCGACGCCCCCGTGCAGGACGGCGCGCCCCCCGGCCGTCCACACGCCGGGTGCACGCGGCGAGCAGCACGCTACCCGCGGGGACCTCGGCCCCCGCGGAACGAGCCGCGCCCGGACCGGCCGCGCCCGCCACCGGGGTGCGTACCGCGAACCCGCCCACGGGCTCGGCCTCGTCGGCGGCCGCCGCGGTGCCGGTCAGCCCGCCCGCGCGCACGCCCGCCCCGGTCTCGGAGCTCCCCGACGACCGCTACTTCAACCGCGAGCTGTCCTGGCTGGACTTCAACGCGCGGGTGCTCGCCCTCGCCGAGGACCCGAGCCAGCCGCTGCTGGAGCGCGCCAAGTTCCTGGCGATCTTCGCCTCGAACCTCGACGAGTTCTACATGGTCCGCGTCGCGGGCCTGAAGCGCCGCGACGAGACCGGTCTCGCCGTCCGCAGCGCCGACGGCCTCACACCGCGCGAGCAGCTCGCCCGCATCGCGTCCCGCACGCAGGCGATCCAGGAGGCGCACGCCCGCGTCTTCCTCGACGACGTGCGCCCCGAGCTGGAGGGGCAGGGCATCTGCATCCTGCGCTGGAGCGACCTGTCCGACCAGCAGCGCGAACGGCTGTCGGCGTACTTCACCGCGCAGGTCTTCCCGGTGCTCACGCCGCTGGCGGTGGACCCGGCGCACCCGTTCCCCTACATCTCGGGGCTCTCGCTCAACCTGGCCGTCACCGTCCGGGATCCCGACGCGCGCACGGAACGCTTCGCCCGGGTCAAGGTGCCCAACAACGTGCCGCGGCTCGTGCGCGTGGGCACCGACGACGACACCGTCACGTTCCTGCCCATCGAGGACCTGATCTCCGCCCACCTGCACGAGCTGTTCACGGGTGTCGAGGTCGCCGAGGTGCACGCGTTCCGCGTCACGCGCAACGCCGACCTCGAGGTGGAGGAGGACCGCGACGAGGACCTGCTGCAGTCGCTCGAGCGCGAGCTCGCCCGTCGCCGGTTCGGCCCGCCGGTGCGCCTCGAGGTCACCGACACGATGAGCGAGCACGTGCTGGAGCTGCTGCTGCGCGAGCTCGACGTCGACCCGCACGACGTCATCACGGTGCCGGGACTGCTCGACCTCACCGCCCTGTGGGCGGTGCACGGCGTGGACCGCCCCGACCTCAAGGACGACACCTGGGTGCCGGCCACGCACCCGGCCTTCGCCGACCGCGAGACCCCGCGCAGCGTCTTCGCCACCCTGCGCGAGGGCGACGTCCTGGTGCACCACCCCTACGACTCGTTCTCCACGAGCGTGCAGCGGTTCATCGAGCAGGCCGCCGCCGACCCGAACGTCCTCGCGATCAAGCAGACGCTCTACCGCACGTCCGGCGACTCCCCCATCGTCGACGCCCTCATCGACGCCGCGGCGGCCGGCAAGCAGGTCGTCGCGCTCGTCGAGATCAAGGCGCGCTTCGACGAGCAGGCCAACATCCGCTGGGCGCGCGAGCTGGAGAAGGCGGGCGTGCACGTCGTCTACGGGCTGGTGGGCCTGAAGACGCACTGCAAGACCTCGCTGGTGGTGCGCCAGGAGGGCTCCACGATCCGCCGCTACTGCCACGTCGGCACCGGCAACTACAACCCCAAGACCGCGCGGCTCTACGAGGACCTGGGGGTGCTCACCGCCGATCCGGTCATCGGCGCCGACCTCGCCGACCTGTTCAACTCCCTCACCGGCTACTCCCGCCAGACCTCCTACCGCAGCCTGCTCGTCGCGCCCTACGGCGTGCGGCGCGGCATCGTGCGACGCATCGAGGACGAGATCGAGGCCAAGCGGGCGGGGCGCGACGCCGGCGTCCGCATCAAGGTCAACTCGCTCGTGGACGAGCAGGTGATCGACGCGCTGTACCGCGCCTCGCAGGCCGGCGTGCCGGTCGACGTCGTGGTCCGCGGGATCTGCGCGCTGCGGCCCGGCCGTCCGGGTCTGTCGGAGAACATCCGGGTGCGCTCGATCCTCGGCCGCTTCCTGGAGCACTCGCGGGTGTTCCACTTCGTCGACGCGGACGAGTACTGGCTCGGCAGCGCCGACATGATGCACCGCAACCTCGACCGCCGCGTCGAGGTGCTGCTGCGGGTCGCCGACCCGCGCCTGGCCGGCAACCTCGGCGAGATGTTCGACTCCTGCATGGACCCGGCCACCCGGTGCTGGACCCTGCACGCCGGAGGCCCGTGGGAACCGTCCCCCGCCCCCGGTTCGGGCGTCTCACCGGTACGCGACCACCAGGCCGAGATGATGCTGCGCCACGCCGCCCCGCCGGCCACGGAGTCCGAGTGACCGCGCCCCGCGTCACGGAGCCCACCGCCGCTGACGTGCTCGCCGCCGGCGCCGTGCTGTGGCGCCGCGTCCCGCACGGCGTCGAGATCGCGCTGGTGCACCGGCCCCGCTACGACGACTGGTCGTTCCCCAAGGGCAAGCTCGACGCGGACGAGACGATGCCGTTCGCCGCGGTGCGCGAGATCGCCGAGGAGACCGGGCAGCAGGCCCGGCTCGGGCCGGTGCTCGGCGACGTCCGCTACGCCGTGCCCGAGGGCGGGAAGCTCGTGCGGTACTGGGCGGCCGAGGCCCGCGGTGGCGATTTCGTCCCCGGCGACGAGACCGACGAGCTCCGCTGGGTCGAGCCGGCGCAGGCCGTCGAGCTGCTGACCTACCGGCACGACGTCGAGCTGCTCGAGCAGTTCACCCGGCTCGGGCCGCCCGCATCGGTGGTCGCCCTCGTGCGGCATGCGAAGGCGGGCAGCCGCAACCAGTGGGAGGGCGACGACGCGCTGCGCCCGCTCTCGGGCTCCGGCCACGAGCAGGCCCAGCACCTCGACCCGCTGCTGCGGCTGTTCGGGCCCGACCGGCTGATGAGCGCGCCGCCCGTGCGCTGCCGCGACACCCTCGTCCCCCTGGCGGCGCAGCTGGACATGGCGATCGGCGACGAGCCGCTGTTCGGCGAGGCCGCCTACTGGGACGACCAGGCCGGCGCGCTCGCCCGGTTCCGCGAGCTCGCCGACGCGCCCGGCGTCACCGTTGTGTGCAGCCAGGGCGGGGTCATCCCGGGCCTGGTAAGGGCCCTCGTGACGCCCGCCCGCCTGCCCGGGATCGATCCGGACGACCTGCCGGCGAAGAAGGGCAGCACCTGGCTGCTGACCTTCGGGCCCGACGGCGACCTGCGCGCGGCCGACTACTACGAGCGCCCCACCGGCTGAACCGCCTCGACGGCCCGTTCGACGGCGGGGCCGATGTTGTAGCCGCGCAGGCGGGGGCCGCCGGGGTCGAGGTCGAGCACGGTGAGGCTGGCCGGCCCGACCGGCACGATCCGCGCCGGCTCCAGCCCCAGCAGGTGCCGCACGACCGCGCGGATCGGCCCGCCGTGGGTGACGACCAGCACCACGCCTGCACCCGGATCGGCCCGCAGGTCGGCCACACCGGCCGCCACCCGCTCGGTCAGCGCCGCGAACGGCTCACCGCCGGGCGGGGTGAACCGCCCGGCCCGCCAGTCGGCGTAGGCCCCATCGCGCTCGCGCAGCACGGCGATGCTCAGGCCGGTCCAGTCCCCGAGGTCGGCTTCCTGCCAGCGGGCGTCGCGGCGCTCTCCGGGGAAGCCGAGCAGCTCCGCGGTCTCGCGGGTCCGCGCCAGCGGCGACGTCACCACGTGCGCGGGGGCGTGCGCGGCCACCACCGGGGCCAGCGCGATCGCCTGCGCGCGTCCGGCGGCCGACAGCGGGATGTCCCGGTCGCCCTGCAGGCGGCGCTCGGCGTTCCACACGGTCTCGCCGTGGCGCACCAGCAGCAGCCTCATGCGGCGCGCACCAGGTCGACCCGGCGGCCGGTCGCGGCGTCGAAGATCCGGTCGGGCCGCTCGGGGAGGGCCACGAGCAGCGGGTCACCCGGCTCGACGGCGGGACGGCGGTCCTCGAGCACCGATACCCGCACCCGGCGCGCCGGGTCCCCCACGACACCGGTGACGACCACGCGCCCGGCCATCGGCGTGGCCTCCGCGAACGCGATGCGCAGCACCGGCCCGCCGGCGCCGGCCGAGCTCAGCCACAGGGACTCCGGTCGGTACATCACGCGCACCTCGGTGCCGTCGGCCAGGCCGTTCGCCGGGCCGAGATCGGTGCCCCCGCGGTCGGTGCCCCCGTGGTCGGTGCCCCCGTGGTCGAGGCGCCCGTTCCGGACGACCGCGTCGAGGACGTTGGCCGCGGGCGTGCCCATGAACGTCGCGACGAAGTCGCTGGCCGGATCGTCGAGCAGGTCGGCGGGCGGGCCGAACTGCTCGACCCGGCCGTCGCGCATCAGTGCCACGTGCGTGGCCATGGTCATCGCCTCCACCTGGTCGTGCGTGACGTAGACGCTGGTCGCCCCGGTCGCCCGGTGGATGCGCAGCAGCTCGGCGCGGGTCTCCACCCGCAGCTTGGCGTCGAGGTTGGACAGCGGCTCGTCGAACAGCAGCACGCTCGGCCGCGGCGCGATCATCCGGGCGATCGCCACGCGCTGCTGCTGCCCCCCGGAGATCTCCCCCGGGTAGCGGCCGGCGAGCCGCTCGATCGCGAGCAGCTCCAGCACCTCCTCCACGCGTTCCCGACGCTGCGCCGCCGGAGTCCGCGCCACCACCAGCGGCCACTCGACGTTGCTGCGCACCGTCATGTGGGGCCACAGCGCGTAGCTCTGGAACACCAGCCCGGCGTCGCGACGGCCCGGAGCCAGCGCCACACCGGGGCCCGCGACGACCCGCTCGCCGAAGCGGATCTCGCCGCCCGTCGGGTGCTCCAGGCCCGCCAGCATGCGCAGCGTCGTCGTCTTGCCGCAGCCCGACGGGCCCAGCAGCACGAGGAACGCCCCTGCGGGCACCTCGAGGTCGATCCCGTCGACGGCCGCCGTGGCGCCGAAGTCCTTGCGCAGCCCGGCCAGCCGGATACCCGTCGTCATCTGTCCTCCTGCCAGGGTTGCGCCGCACCCTCCAGCCGGCGCGCCAACACGGTGGCGGCCACGGAGATCACGACGATGATCACGGTGATGGCGTTCGCGAACTGCGCGAAGCCCTCGGACGCGTAGCGGTAGGTCAGCACCGACAGCAGCGGGGTCGCCGGCGTCACGAGCAGGACCACCAGCGACAGGTCGCGCACGATGTTGACGAACACGAGCACCGCGCCGGCCAGCAGGCCGCGCGCCGCCAGTGGTACGACGATGCGGCCCGCGCGCCGGGCGAGGCCCGCGCCCGCCATCACGGCCGCCTCCTCCACGTCCGGCGCGATCTGCCCGACCGCGGAGCGCCCGGCCTGCGCGGCGAACGGGAGCGTGTACGCCGCCCCGGCGATCACCAGCAGCGCGAACGTCCCGTAGAGGGCGGGCAGCGGCCCGATCGGCCGGCCGAACTGCGCGATGAACGCCGCTCCCAGCGCGATGCCGGGGATCAGGAAGGGCAGGTAGGACAGGGTCGACAGCGCCCCGGCCAGCGCCCGCGGGGCCCGCTCGTGCCGGGTCCGCAGCCGCACCACGGCGTAGCCGACGGCCGTGCCCAGCACGGTGGCGGCCACCGCGACGGCCAGCCCGAGCCCCACCGTGGTCAGCACCGCGTCCACCACCTGCGGGTTGCGCAGCACGCCGCGCTGTCCCTGCGCGATCGCCGGGTCGGACACACCGGTCCAGAAGTGCGTGGTGAAGCCGCCGAGGAACGAGTTCGTGCGGCGGGCGAAGCTGGAGGCGAGCAGCACCAGGCCGGGCAGCACGGTGGTGGCCAGGCACAGCGCCACGGCCAGCACCGTCAGCGGGACCCGCCACGGCCCCAGCCCCACCCGGCTGCGCCTGCCTCCCTTGCCGGTGATCGTCGCGTAGGAGCGGCGCCCGCCCGCCAGCCGGTTGCTGGCGAACAGCACCGTCGCGGCCACCGCGATGAGCAGCAACGCGAGCACGTAGCCGCGCGCCGTCTCGCCCGTGGAGATCGCCCCGTAGAGGCGCGTGGAGAGCGTCTGGAACCGGACCGGCAGCCCGAGCAGGGCGGGCGAGGCGAAGTTGCTTACACCCTCGGCGAACGCGAGCAGCCCACCGGACACCAGCGCAGGCGCCACCACGGGCAGCGCGATGGAGCGCGCCACCCGGAACCTGCTCGCTCCTGTCATCTCGGCGGCCTCCATCAGCTCCCCGTTCACGGTGGCGAGCGCGGCGGCGGCGAGCAGGAAGGTCAGCGAGTAGTAGTGGGCCACCAGCGTGGCCGAGATCGGCAGCGGACCCCAGGCGATCCAGTCGGGCACGACGACCCCGAGGTCGGCGAGCAGGCCCACGCGCCCGCCGACCAGGTCGTTGCGGAACACCGTCTCCCAGGCCAGCGCCAGCGCGAAGCTGGGCAGCGCGAACGGGACCGTCGCCAGCAGCGCGATCGTGCGGCGCGCCGGCGCGTCGGTCATCACGACCAGCCACGCCATCGAGCCGCCCAGCAGCACCGACCCCACCGCGGTCGTGGTGCCGACGAGCAGCGAGTTCGCCAGCGGCTCGTGGAACAACGACGGCGCGAGCCTGCCGGTGAGCACGTCCGCCCAGGCACCGATCCCGTCCGGGCGCAGGGTCGTGACCGTCAGCCCGATCACCGGCGCGAGCACCAGCACCACGAGCACGAGGGCGACGACGCACCCGAGCCACACGACCGGATCGGCCGCTGCCGCCCGCAGGCCGGGCGCTCGTTCCCGCGTCGTCGTCGGCACCGTCACTCCAGCGTCAGCAGCAGGTCGGCGACCTCGCGGCGGCGCTCCGCGACGGCGGCCGGGTCGATCGACCACACCCCGAGCTCGTCGAGGGACACGGCGTCGGCAGGCGGGGTGACGTCGGTGCGGGTCGGGTAGTCGCCGGGCACGTAGAACGGCGCGTAGGCGGGACCGCCGGTCGCGGAGCCGTCGCCCATCAGGAAGTCGACCAGCAGCCGCGCGGCGGCCGGGTGCGGGGTGTCCGCGGTGAGGGCCAGCAGGGCCGGGAACGCGATCCCCGGGGCAGGCGCCACGCCGGTCGCGGCCTGCAGCGCCCAGCCCTCGTCCTCGTTGTCGCGCCGGTCGGAGTAGGAGGTGAACCCGATCGGCGGCGCAGCCTGGCCACGCTGCCCGATCGCGGCGTTGACGGTGTCGGTGTCGTCGACCAGGACCAGGCCGTTGGCGTAGAGATCGGCGATCCACTGTTCGCCCGCAGTCGCGATGCCCTCGTCGAGCTGCACGGGCGCGCCGCGCAACTGATCGTGCGCGGCCGCCATCTCGTCCGATCGCAGCACGACCTCGGTCATCAGGTCCAGGTAGTCGCCGCGGACCTGCGGGTCCACCATCACCACCCGGCCGTTCCACTCCGGGTCGGTGAGCTGCCACAAGTTGGTGACCGGCGGCCCGGCGGGGTGGGCCTCCTCGTTGTACACCAGGGTCTTGGTCGAGAGGCGGTTCGCCAGCAGCGGCGCGGTGTGCTCCGCGGGGAGCGCGTCGGCCACCCGGGGCGGCACGTAGTTGCGCAGCAGGCCCGCGGCCAGCAGCTCGTCGAGCACCACGGGGGCGTCGGAGAGGTAGGCGACGTCGGCGCCGGGCGCGCCCGCCGCGGCCTCGGCCTTGATGCGCGCGATCTGCTCGGTGGAGGAGATGTCGGTGGCGACGACGTCGACGCCCGGGTACGTCGCCTCGAACTCCGCCTCGACCTCGGCGATGCGGCTGGTGAACGAGTAGACCGCTACCCGCCCCTCCTGCCGGGCCTGGGCGTGCAGCTCCTCGACGGTCGCGGTGTCGAGGGGGTCGGCGACCGGGGGCGGCGCCGAGGCCGGGGTGGGACTGCCGCCGCCGCAGGCGGTCAGCAGCAGCGCGAGGGCGGCGGCGCCCGCGGCGAGGGAGCGCTTCGAGTAGTTGTCCACAGTGGACGGACAGGACGCGGTCATGGTCGCTCCGCTGGAAGGGGGTGGGATCAGGTGTCGAAACGCTCGAGCAGCTCCTCGAGCCGCTCGAGCGCCGTGGTGGTGCGGCCCGCCGCGGCGCGGGCGATGGTCAGCACGAGGGCGTTGACGACGGCCATCGGCACGGTGAGGGACTGGAACTCGCGGCCGTTCCCCCTGGGGGCGGCCAGCACGGTGGTGGTGACGCCGCCGTGGTCGTCGCCCAGCACGTCGGTGACCAGCACCACCGGGGTGCCCACCTCGTGCGCGGTGGCGAGCAGCGGGCCGAGCGTGCGCGGCGGGCGGCGGAAGGCGAGCGCGACGACCAGGTCGTCGCGGTGCAGCGACACCAGCTCCTCGGCGAGGTCGCGGTCGGAACCGGGCAGGTCGACGGCCGGCAGCCCGAACCGGCGCAGCCGCCGCGCGAGCAGGGCCGACAGGACGGTGGCGTTGCCCCGCGCGTAGACCAGAACCCGCCGCGCAGCGAGGACACGAGCGGCCACCGCGTCCAGATCTTCCTGCGCCACCGCCCGCGGCACCCCGCGCAGCGCGGCGGTCTCGTCGTCGACGAGGGCGGAGACCAGGTCGTCGTCCGGACTGCGGTCCAGGCGCCTGCGGACGCGGGCGGCGGCGTCCACACCGTCGAGCAACTCGGACTGCAGCGCCGAGCGCAGCTGCGGATAGCCGGTGTAGCCCAGCTTCTTGGCCAGCCGGGTCGCGGCCGCCACATGCACCCCGGCGCGCTCGGCCACCTGCTCGGCGGGCAGGAACGCCGCCTCGGTGGGGTGGGAGAGCAGGACGTCGACGACGCTGCGGTCCGCGGGCGACAGGCGTCCGCGGTGCTCGTCGATCCGGTCGCGGAGGGGCACGGCGACGACAGTATCTGCAAAGAAACTTGCAGCCAATGGAGCGACTGCAAAGAAATATTCAACAGCGGTCGTCGCGAAGGTTACGAGCCGGGGCCGGACACCGATGATCGCCATGAGCCATACAGGACGGTCGCCAGCACAGCGCTGGGTGACGACTCGCAACGATCGCCGGCTGCGAGAAGTACCTGACGGTCGTACCGGCGACAACCACGTGCGGCTCGGGCCGATCTTCCGCCCGAGCCCGGTCGGCGGCCCGCGCCGCTCCCGAACGGCGCTACTTCTTCGCCTTCTTGGCCTTCTCCGCCTTCTTGACCTTCTCGGCGTCCTTCACCGGGCCCTTCACCGGGGCGGCGGGCTTCGCCTTCGCGGCCTTCTCGACCTTCCCCGCCTTCGCCGGTGTCGACTTGGTGGGCGCAGCCTTTGTGGACGCGGCCTTCGTCGGCCCTGCCTTCGCGGGCGCAGCCTTCGCGGGCGCGGCCTTGGCGGGCGCAGCCTTGGCGGGCGCGGCCTTCACCGGCGTCGCCGCCTTGCGGGTCCGCGGCTGCTTCCGGGGCACCGCGGCGCCGGTCTCCGCCTCGGTCGCCGCCTGCTGCTCCGCAAAGGAAGCCGCCGCCTTGGCGGTCTGCGCCGGGCGTGAGCGGGTGGCGGCGGCCCGCGGGGCGGGCGTCGCGCTCCCGCCGACGGCGCTGCGGAACGACGCACCCGGACGGAAGGCGGGCACGGTGGTGGCCGGCACGTCGACGGCCTCACCCGTGCGCGGGTTGCGCGCGGTGCGCGCCGCCCGGGCGCGGCCCTCGAAGACCCCGAAACCCGTGATCGTCACCGAGTCGCCCGAGCGGACGGTGTCGACGATGGTCTCGAGCAACCCTTCGACGGCAGAGGCAGCCGTGCGCCGGTCGCCCCCGAGGCGCTCGGCCAGCGCATCCACGAGCTGGGTCTTGTTCATGCCGCGAATCTACCTGGGCCGGGTCAGACCTGGGCGGTCGTGGGCATCCGGGCCGGACGCGCCGACTCGAACGTCGAGATGTCGTCGGCGTGCCGCAGTGTCAGGCCGATGTCGTCCAGACCCTCGAGCAGCCGCCAGCGCGTGTAGTCGTCGATGTCGAAGGGCACCGTGAGGTCGCGCGCCTGCACCGTCTTCTCCTGCAGGTCGACGGTGACCTCGGTGCCCGGCTCGTTCTCCAGCACCTTCCACAGCAGCTCGACGTCGGGCTGCGCCACCTGCGCGGTGAGCAGGCCGCCCTTGGCGGAGTTGCCGCGGAAGATGTCGCCGAACCGGGCGGAGATCACCACGCGGAACCCGTAGTCCATCAGGGCCCACACCGCGTGCTCGCGCGAGGAACCGGTGCCGAAGTCCGGGCCGGCCACCAGCACCGAGCCGCGCGAGAACGGCTCGGCGTTGAGGATGAAGTCCTCCTGCTGGCGCCAGGCCGAGAACAGCCCGTCCTCGAAGCCGGTGCGCGTGACGCGCTTGAGGTAGACGGCCGGGATGATCTGGTCGGTGTCGACGTTCGAGCGCCGCATCGGGACGCCGATGCCGGTGTGGGTGCCGATCGGTTCCATCAGCTCAGGTCCTCCGGGCTGCTCAGGGTGCCCCGGACCGCGGTCGCGGCGGCCACCAGCGGCGACACCAGGTGCGTTCGGCCGCCCTTGCCCTGGCGACCCTCGAAGTTGCGGTTCGACGTGGACGCGCTGCGCTCGCCGGGCGCGAGCTGGTCGGGGTTCATCCCCAGGCACATCGAGCAGCCCGCGGAACGCCACTCGGCGCCCGCCGCGCGGAAGACATCGTCGAGACCCTCGGCCTCGGCCTGGAACCGCACCCGCATCGAGCCCGGCACCACCAGCATCCGCACGCCGTCGGCGACCTTGCGGCCCTTGATGACCTCGGCCGCGGCGCGCAGGTCCTCCATGCGCCCGTTGGTGCAGGAGCCGACGAACACCGTGTCGACGGCCACCTCGCGCAGCGGTGTGCCCGCCTCCAGGCCCATGTAGGTCAGCGCCTTCTCGGCGGCCACGCGCTCGTTCTCGTCGACGATCCGCGCCGGGTCCGGCACCCGCTCGCCCAGCGGCAGCCCCTGCCCGGGGTTGGTGCCCCAGGTGACGAACGGGGTGAGCGTGTCGGCGTCGATGTCGACCACGGTGTCGAACTCGGCGTCGTCGTCGGTGCGCAGCTCGCGCCACGCCGCGACGGCCTCGTCCCACTCGGCGCCCTTGGGTGCGCGGTCGCGACCGTTCAGGTAGGCGAACGTCGTCTCGTCCGGCGCGATCATCCCGGCGCGGGCGCCCGCCTCGATCGACATGTTGCAGATCGTCATCCGGGCCTCCATCGAGAGGTTCTCGATGACGTTGCCGCGGTACTCCAGCACGTAGCCCTGGCCACCGCCGGTGCCGATCTGCGCGATGATCGCCAGCACGACGTCCTTGCTGGTGACGCCGGGACGCAGGGTGCCGTCCGCCGAGTTGACGTTGATGGCCATCGTCTTGAACCGCTTGAGCGGCAGCGTCTGCGTGGCGAGCACGTGCTCGACCTCGGAGGTGCCGATCCCGAACGCCATCGCGCCGAAGGCACCGTGCGTGGAGGTGTGGCTGTCGCCGCAGACCACCGTGGTGCCCGGCTGCGTGAGCCCGAGCTGCGGCCCGACGACGTGCACGATGCCCTGCTCGGCGTGGTTCATCGGGTAGAGCGGCACACCGAACTCGGCGCAGTTCTTGCGCAGCGTCTCGACCTGGGTGCGCGACACCGGGTCGGCGATCGGCAGCTCGACGTCGGTGGTGGGGACGTTGTGGTCCTCGGTGGCCACCGTGAGGTCGGGCCGTCGCACGGGGCGTCCGGCGAGGCGCAGCCCCTCGAACGCCTGCGGGCTGGTGACCTCGTGCACCAGGTGCAGGTCGATGTAGAGCAGGTCGGGTTCCTGACCCTCGCCCTTGCGGACCAGGTGCAGGTCCCAGACCTTCTCGGCCAGCGTGCGTCCCACGGCGGCCCTCCTCGCTGGACGTCTCACATTTCGGGAAGTTAGTATCGGCTCGTGAGACAGCATAGCGGCATCGGCGTCCTGGACAAGGCCGTGGGGGTGCTGCGGGCCACCGCGAAGGAACCGTGCGGGCTCGCCGAGCTGTGCGAGCGCACCGGCCTGCCGCGCGCCACCGCACACCGGCTCGCCGTGGGGCTGGAGGTGCACGGCCTGCTGCACCGCGGCGCCGACGGCCGCTGGCGCCCCGGCCCGGCGCTCGCCGAGCTCGCGGCCGGCGGCGTCGACCCGTTGCTGGAGGCGGCGAGCCACGTGCTGCCCCGGCTGCGCGACATCACCGGCGAGAGCGTGCAGCTCTACCGGCGCGACGGGATCCACCGCATCTGCGTGGCCTCCGCGGAACCCAGCAGCGGGCTGCGCGACACCGTGCCGGTGGGCACCCGGATGCCGATGACCGCGGGATCGGGCGCCAAGGTGCTCGCGGCGTGGGCCGAACCGGCGGTGCAGCGAGCCGTGCTCGGGGAGGCGACGTTCGGCGACCGCGTGCTCGTCGACGTCCGCAGGCGCGGATGGGCGCAGAGCGTGGCCGAGCGCGAATCGGGCGTCGCGAGCGTCTCCGCACCCGTGCGCGACAGCGCGGGGCAGGTCGTGGCGGCGGTCTCGGTGTCCGGGCCCGTCGACCGCATCGGCAGGCGCCCCGGCGTGCGCTGGGCGGCGGATCTGCTGGCCGCCGCAGAGGCGTTGCAGCACCGCCTGTGACCGCACGATGGTGGCACGTCGCCGCACCCCGCTGATCGGGTGAGCCTCCGACCGCTAACGTGGCCTTGTCGTCCCCGATGAGCACACACAGTCGTCGAGGGACGATGTCCGCAACGCCAAGCAAGGTCGTCGAACACGAAGACAGGTGGCGATGAGTTATCTACTCGGCATCGACCTGGGCACCACGCGCACGGCTGCCGCCATCGGCAGGCTCGGCGCACGCCCCGGCGAGACCGAGATCGTCAACCTCGGCGACCGGGCCAGCGCCATGCCGTCCGTCCTGTACATCGGGGACGACGGCAGCGTCGTCGTCGGGGAGGCCGCCGAGCGCCGTGCCGTGAGCTCCCCCGGCAACGTCGTGCGCGAGTTCAAGCGCCGCATCGGCGATCCCACCCCGCTCGTCGTCGCCGGCCGCCCCTGGGCACCGGAAGAGCTGTCGGCCCGGCTGGTGCGCTGGGTCGTCGACCGCGTCGCGCAACGCGAGGGCGGGCCCGCGGCGCGCATCGCCGTCACGCACCCGGCGGCGTGGGGCAGCCACAAGAAGGAGCGGCTCGGGGGCGCGCTCGCGGCGCAGGGCCTCCCGGTCACGTTCCTCGCCGAGCCGCAGGCCGCCGCGCTGCACTACGCGTCCGCAGAACGCGTCGAGCCCGGTTCGACGATCGCCGTCTACGACTTCGGCGGCGGCACCTTCGACGCCGCCGTCGTCCACAAGGACGGCCACAACTTCACCCTTCTCGGCCGCCCCGAGGGCGTCGACCGCCTCGGCGGCGTCGACTTCGACGAGATCGTGTTCCAGCACGTCATGAACGGGATGCCGGAGGCGTTCGAGGGCCTCGACGAGACCGATCCCGCGGTGCTCTCGGCCGTCGCCGCGATCCGGCGCGAGTGCGTCGAGGCGAAGGAGGCGCTCTCCAGCGACACCGACGTCTCGATCCAGGTGATCACCCCCCTCGCCCAGGGCTCCGTGCGGCTGCACCGCAGCGAGTTCGAGGCGGCGATCCGGCCCGAGGTCGAGGAGACCGTCGAGGCGCTGCGCCGCGCGGTTGCGTCGGCACGCCTGGCCCCCGCGCAGCTGTCCGCGGTACTGCTGGTCGGCGGTTCCTCCCGCATCCCGCTCGTCGGCCAGCTCGTCTCCGAACTGCTCGGCCGCCCCGTCTCCGTCGACGTCGACCCGAAGAACGCGATCGCGATGGGCGCCGCCCTGTCGCTGGCGCCGGCGCCGCCCGGCACCGGCGCGTGGTCCCCGCAGGTGCCGGCGCCGCGGGCGAGCGGCTCCGGACGCAACCCCGTCCGGGCCGCCGCAGCCGGCGCCGCGCCGCCGTTCGGCGGACCCGGTGCATCTCCTCCGCGCCCGCCACACGGGCCGCCCGCAGCCACCGGCGCCTACGGCCCCGCCGGAGCGAGCTCGAGCCTCCCGCCGCACCGGCCCGCCCCCCAGCGCCCACCGGCGCCGTCGCCCCGACCCGCCGCCGCGGCCTTCGCCCCGGACTACGACGACGGGCCCGCGTACGGCTACGCCCCGGAACGCCGCGGCCGCACCCCTGGCTGGCTGGTGAGCCTCGGCGGTGTCGGTGCCGCCGTCGCCGTCATCGCCGCCGTCTTCCTGTGGCCACAACCCGACACGCAGCCCACCGCCAGCACCCCCGCCTCGGTCGCCCCCACCGAGGAGAGCGCCGAGCCCCGCCCAGAGCCCTCGAGGGAGCCGGCACCCACCACGGAGCAGGAGCGGCCGACCCAGGTCGTCCCGCCGCCGGTCACGACGACCCGGCCGCCGGTGACGACGACGACCGAGCCGCCGGAGACGACGACCACGGAGCCGCCGGAGCCCACGACGGAGGACCCGCGTCCGACCGAACCGACAGGCGCTCCCTCCGTTCCGCCGGGTGACGGCAACGGCGGAGGCGGCACCGGGGGCGGAGGCACCGGCGGAGGTGGAGACGGCACCGGAGACGGCACCGGAGGCGGCGGCAGCGGACCGGGCAACGAAACGGGCGGAGGAAACAACGCCGATGACGGAGGGGCGGACACCGGCCCCGGTGAGGCCGCGGCACCACCTCCCGTCTGACCCACGAGCAACGCAAGCGCTTCGGCAGCCGACCATCGCCGACGGTGCACCCCCGTGGATCTGCTCGCGCAGGCGCCGGGCCGGCGATCAACAGCTCCACCCGGTTGGTCGCCGCCACCGCCACCGCCACGCCCACTCGCCACGCTGCCACCCGCTGAGGAGTCGATGATCGCCGCGACCCGCACCTGACGGCTCCGGCGGGAGCTCCCACGTACGGATCGCAACGATCACCCAGCCCGAGACGTACCTCAGTGCTGCGAGCACGACCGTCACGTACGGCTCGCGGCGATCATGGCGCCGCCGCCCGCCGCGCCAGCGGCGACTCAGGCACCCCGCGCCGGCTCACGCACCCTCAGCCGGGGAGGGCACGCTCCCGTCGACGGGGAGCGCGGCCCGCGAGCAGAGGCGGGGGGCGACGGCGAGGGCGGGAGCGACCCGCCCTCGCTCGTCCCCGTGGGGCTCGGGGCCAGGTTCACCCCCGCAACGGGTGACCAGTTCCGTGATCGCCGCGATCAGCACTCAGCGGTTGCGGCAACAGCCTCCCCGTACGGCTCGCAACGATCAGCGCACGCGAGGCGTACCTCAGCGCGGCGAGCACCACCACGACGTACGACTCGAAGCGATCATGGCCGGCGCTGCCCGGTACGTGATGGGAGCCGGCGACGAGGCCGTCCGCGTCTCCGGCCGCACCGCTGCCCGAGCCGAGCGGACCCCAGACCGCGACACACACGCACCTGCAGCCCGACTCGCGGAATGCCGACCGCGACACACACGCACCTGCAGCTCGACACGCCGAACGCCAGACCCCGACACAGCCACACCCGGAGCGCGACTCGCGGGTTCTCGGGAGTGATGCCCGGGGCGCGTCCGGCAGTGAACGCGGAAAAGGCTCGTTCCGGATTTCCGGAACGAGCCTTTTCTGATGTAGCCCCGACGGGATTTGAACCCGCGCTACCGCCTTGAGAGGGCGGCGTCCTAGGCCGCTAGACGACGGGGCCTCGTGGAGAACGCTATGAGCTTATCAGACCGCTCTGGTGCGTTTCCGCTGGGGTACCAGGACTCGAACCTAGACTAACTGAACCAGAATCAGTCGTGCTGCCAATTACACCATACCCCAAGGGCTCACGTTCACCCGGGGGTGTCCGTGCCCTGCGTGCTCCACTCTAGCCGAGGCCTCCGGCGCGTTCCAAACCGGCCCTCAACCGGGCCAGCGAGCGCTCGCGACCCAGCAGCTCCATCGACTCGTAGAGCGGCGGCGAGACCGTGCGGCCGCTGACCGCCACGCGCACGGGCGCGAACGCCTTGCGGGGCTTGAGCCCGAGCTCGTCGACGAGCGCGGCCTTCAACGCCGCCTCGATCTCGCCCGCAGACCACCCGGGGAGTGCATCGAGGCCGGTCAGAGCGGCGTCGAGCACGGGGGCGGCGTCTGCGCCGAGGTTCTTCTCCGCGGCGTCCTCGTCGGGCGCGAAGCCCTCCTCCGCGACGAACAGGAAGCGCAGCATCCGCGCCGCGTCCGACAGGACGACGCTGCGCTCCTGCACCAGCGGCGCGGCGGCGGCCAGCAGCGCGCGCTGCTCGTCGGTGGGAGTGCCGGTCATCACGCCTTCGGCCTCGAGGTAGGGCTCCACGCGCGCCGCGAAGTCCTCGGCCGACAACGCGCGCAGGTGCGCGGCATTGATCGCCTCGGCCTTCTTGAGATCGAAGCGCGCCGCATTGCTGGATACCCGTGTGACGTCGAACGCATCGATCATCTCGGTGAGCGTGAACACGTCGCGGTCCTCGGCGATGGACCAGCCGAGGAGCGCGAGGTAGTTCAGCAGACCTTCGGGCACGAATCCGCGCTCGCGGTAGTGGAAGATGTTCGACTGCGGATCGCGCTTGGAGAGCTTGCGGTTGCCCTCGCCGGTGACGAGCGGGAGGTGGCCGTAGCGGAAGGGCCCGTTGCCGATCCCCACCCGCTGCAGCGCCTCCAGCAGCGCGATCTGACGCGGGGTGGAGGAGAGCAGGTCCTCGCCGCGCAGGACGTCCGTGATGCCCATCAACGCGTCGTCGAGCGGGTTGGTGAGCGGGTAGAGCGGGGTGCCGTCGCCGCGGGCGAGCACGAAGTCGGGCACCGTGCCCGACTTGAAAGTGATGGGGCCGCGGACGAGGTCGTCGAACGAGATGTCGCGGTCGGGCATCCGCAGCCGGAACACCGGCGCACGCCCTTCGGCGCGGAACGCCGCCTTCTGGTCCTCGGTGAGCTCGCGGTCGGCGTTGTCGTAGCCGAGCTTCGGGTCGCGGCCCGCGGCGCGGTGGCGGGCCTCGATCTCCTCGCCCGTGGAGTACGACTCGTAGACCTCGCCCGCCTGCACGAGGAGCCCGAGCGCGTTGCGGTACGAGTCGCGCCGCTCGCTCTGCCGGTACGGGCCGTGCGGGCCGCCGACCTCCGGGCCCTCGTCCCAGTCCAGGCCGAGCCAGCGCAGCGCGTCGAGGAGCGCTTCGTAGGACTCGACGGAGTCGCGCTGGGCGTCGGTGTCCTCGATCCGGAACACGAACGTGCCACCGTGGTGGCGCGCGTGGGCCCAGTTGAACAGCGCGGTGCGGATGAGACCGACGTGCGGGGTGCCGGTCGGCGACGGGCAGAACCGGACCCGTACGGCGTTGGCTGCGTCCATGATGGTCGCCAGCCTAACGAGGGGTCGCGCGCGGCGACCGACCGGCGTAGAATTCAACGCATGGTGAACAACGAGCGCACGACCTGCGCCGTCGTCGGAGGCGGCCCCGCCGGGCTGGTGCTGGGACTGATCCTCGCCAGGGCCGGGGTGGAGGTCACGGTCCTGGAGAAGCACGCCGACTTCCTGCGCGACTTCCGCGGCGACACCGTTCACGCGTCCACCCTCACCCTCCTCGACGAGCTCGGCCTCGGCCCGCGGTTCGCGGAGCTGCCGCAGCGGCGCATCGAGCAGGCCCGGGTGCAGCTGGACACGGGCAGCGCCACCGTCGCCGACATGCGCCGGGCCCCCGGCGCCCACCAGCACATCGCACTGGTGCCGCAGTGGGACCTGCTCGACCTGATCGCCGACGCCGCCGAGGCCGAACCGACGTTCACGCTGCTGCGCAACGCCGAGGTCGTCGATGTGCTGCACGACGAGGGCCGGGTAGCCGGGGTGCGGTACCGGGACCGGACCGACGCCACGGTGCACGAGCTGTACGCGAGCCTCACCATCGCCTGCGACGGGCGCGGGTCGGCCGTGCGGGCGGCGGCAGGGCTGCACCCGCGCTCCTTCGGGGTGCCCATCGACGTGTGGTGGTTCCGGCTCCCGCGCCACGACGACGACCCGGCGGGCGGGCTCGGCCGAGTCTCGAGCGGCCAGTTCATGGTCATGATCGACCGGGGCGACTACTGGCAGTGCGCCTTCCTCATCCGCAAGGGCTCCGACGCGACACTGCGGGCGGCCGGTCCCGAGCGGTTCCGGGAGCGCCTCGCCGCGCTGACGCCCTGGGTGGCCGACCGGCTGGACGCGCTCGAGTCGCTCGACGACGTCAAGCTGCTGGACGTGCGGCTGGACCGGCTGCGCCACTGGCACCGCGACGGGCTGCTGCTGATCGGCGACGCCGCGCACGCCATGTCGCCGGTCGGCGGGGTCGGCATCAACCTCGCGGTCCAGGACGCGGTGGCAGCGGCCCGACTGCTCGGGCCCGCGCTGCGCTCCGGCGGGATCGTGCCGACCTCGGTGCTGGCACGGCTGCAGCGGCGCCGGTGGTTGCCCACGGCCCTCATCCAAGGCGGCCAGCGCCTCGCCCACCGCGTCGTGATCGGGCGCCGCGCCGCCACGGCGGACGACCCGCTGCCGCCCACCGCGCCGACGACACCCGCACCGGTCGACACGTTGCCACTGCCCCTGCGGCTGGCCCAGCGCTTCCCGGTGCTGCAGGGCATCCCGGCCCGGCTGATCGCCATCGGCCCGCTGCCCGAGCACGCCCCGGCGTGGGCCCGCCGCGAGCCGGAGCCCGTCCCGACCGCCGGCGAGCGCTGACACACCGACTTCGGGCCTCGTACACCGACTGCAGTCGGTGCGCGAGCACAGCAATCGGTGTGCGACGCGGGGGGACGCGCTCCCTTACCTGCGACGTCATCGACCGCGCTACCCGTGCGGCGCCATCGTGGAGCCCGACAGCGACGCGCACCAGGAGGTCCCGATGCCGCACTTCACCACCACCGACGGAACCCGGCTCGCCTACGAGGACTACGAGCTCGGCGGGGGCACCGGCGAGGCCGTCGTCTTCGCAGCCAGCTGGGCCCTCAACGCCGACATGTGGGAGTACCAGATCCCGTACCTCGTCGAGCGCGGCTACCGCTGCATCGCACTCGACCGCCGCGGGCACGGCCGATCGGACCGCCCCTCGACCGGCTACGACGTCGACACCACCGCCGACGACCTGGGCGCGCTGCTCGAGCACCTCGACCTCACCGGCGTGACGCTGGTCGGCCACTCGTTCGGCGGCGCCGAGGTGGCCCGCTACCTGGCCCGCCACGGGCAGCGCCGCGTGGCGCGGGTCGCGTTCGTCAGCGCGGCCCTGCCGCTCGTGACGCAGACCGACGACAACCCGGACGGGCTCCCCGAGGCCGCGCTCGAGGCGACGATCGCGCAGTTCCGGACCGACCGGCCGAAGTGGTTCGCCCGCCAGGCGCAGGTCTGGTACGCCACCCACCTGGGCAACGAGGTCTCCCCCGCGCTCATCGACCACACGATCGGGCAATGCCTGTCGGCCTCGCCGTGGGCGACCACCCAGCTGTTCCGGTCCATGTTCCACGCCGACCACCGGGCCGGGCTGGCCGAGATCACGGTGCCCACGCTCGTCGTCCACGGTGCGGCCGACACCTCGGCCCCGGTCGCCCTGACCGGCCGCCGGACCGCCGCGCTGGTGCCCGGCTGCCGCTACGTCGAGTACCCGACGGGCGGGCACGGTCTGCACGTCACGCACGCCGAGCAGCTCAACACCGACCTGCTGGAGCTGCTCAAGGGGTGACGG
This sequence comes from Pseudonocardia sp. MH-G8, assembly GCF_002262885.1. Lineage (GTDB taxonomy): Bacteria > Actinomycetota > Actinomycetes > Mycobacteriales > Pseudonocardiaceae > Pseudonocardia. The sequence goes on from NZ_NKYF01000004.1 coordinate 87,884, forward strand.
CGGTCAGCACGCCCAGGACGGCTCCCAGCTCGCGCCGTCGAGCCGGTCCGCGCGGCCGAGGTGCTCGCGCAGCGCGCGTAGACCCGGGTGGGGGTTGTCGCACCGCCGGAGCAGTGAATGCGGGTAGACCGGTCGCGGGTCACGCACCGGGATGCGGCGCAGGCCGTAGCGGTCGGGCCAGAGCATCCGGGTGCGGCTACCGACGAGGGTGGCCACCGACGACGACTCGGCGAGCACGTCCAGGAGGTGCTCCGTGCCGGAGCTCGGGCCGACCGTGTCGATGCCGAGCCCGAACGCCGCGGCGAGGTCCTGGTAGTAGGTGGCCCACTCGGTGCCCGCCACGGCGCCGGGGATCCACAGCCGGTGCCCGACGAGCTGCGCGGGGGTGACCGCCCCGCGCCCGGCGAGGGGGTGCCGCGGTCCGCAGAGCAGCTCGTGCGGCTCGTCGAGCACCCGCGTGGCCGTGACGCCGTCGGGCAGCTCGCACAGGGGCGGCGCCACCGCCCGGAACGACGCGTCGATCGTGCCGGCGGCGACCGCGTCGGCGGCGGCAGCGACGCTGGTCTGGCCCAGCGCCACGACGTCGAGTGCGATGTCCGGGCGGGTGGCGTGGAAGCCGCGCAGGAGATCCGCGGGTGCGATCTGGCGGCTGATGACGTCCACGCGCAGTGCTCGCCTGCCGCTGCGCACCGAGTCGGCCGCGCGTTCCTCGGCCCGCAGCAGCTCGTGCGCGTGCGGCAGGAACGCCTCGCCGTCGATGGTGAGCGTCACCCCGCGGGCCCCCCGGTGGAACAGGGGCACCCCGAGATCGTTCTCGAGCGCGGCGATGCGCTTGGAGACCGCCTGCTGGGTCAGGCCGAGATCCGTGGCGGCGTGCCGGAACTGGCCGGAGCGGACCGCGGCGACGAAGGTACGCACCGCGTCGAGTTCCACGACGGTCGATCCTAGGTACAACTCCGAGTTGTGGCGTGCCGATCACGCCGTTGTTTGTGCGTAGGGCCCGCCTCTCGATCTGATGCTCCCGCACCACAGGTCGTTGTACGAGGAGCGCGGTGGGACGAGGAGGCGCGGTGGCGACGCGATCGCTGGGCCGGCCGTTCGCGTGGCTGTGGGCGGCCTACGCGGCGAGCGCGTACGGATCCGGCCTCGGGTTCGGCGCGCTGTCCCTCGTCGCGATCACGCTGCTGCACGCCGGTCCGGCCGCGGTGTCGGGCATCTCGGCCGCGGGACTCGCGATCGGCGCGGTGCTCGCCCTCCCGCTGGGGGCGTGGATGGAGCCGCGGCGCAAGCGGCCGGTGATGATCACCGCGGACCTCGTCCGCTGCGCGGCGCTGCTCAGCGTGCCCGCCACGTTCGCACTCGGGTGGCTCGGGCTCCCGCAGCTGGTGGCCGTCGCCGTCGTGGCCGCAGCGGCCAAGATCGCTTTCAACGCGGCGGCGGGGGCCCACCTCAAGGCGCTCCTGGCGCCCGAGGACCTGGTCGTGGCCAACAGCCGGTTCGAGGCCACCACGTGGGGCGCCATCACCCTCGGCCCTCCGCTGGGAGGAGCGGTGGTCGGGCTGCTCGGCCCGGTCGTGGCCGTCGTCGCCAACGCGGCCGGCTACCTGCTCTCCGCGCTGGGCATCGCCGCGATCCCCGGCCAGGAGCACCGCCCCGAACGCACCGGGACACGTCCCCTGCGGAGTCGCGACCTGCTCGACGGGTGGCGCCTCCTGCTCACCCACCCCACACTGCGGCCGCTGTTCCTCAACACCGTCCTCGTCAACGGGTTGATCATGGCGACCGAACCGCTCGCCGCCGTCCTCATGCTCGGCGAACTCGGGTTCAGCCCCTGGCAGTACGGGCTGGCGTTCGCCGCGCCGTGCCTGGGCGGGCTCATCGGGTCCCGGCTCGCCCGACACCTCGTTCCCCGTCACGGGCAACACCGCGTCCTGCGCGTCGCCGGCACCGTGCGCGTGTGCTGGCCGATCGGGCTCGCCCTCGTCCAGCCCGGCACGGTGGGCGTGATCACCGTCATCGCCGTTCAACTCGGGCTGGTCACCGCGGTGAGCATCTACAACCCGGTGCTCGCCGCGTACCGCCTCGACCAGACCCCGAACGACCGGACCGCTCGCGCCCTCACCGCGTGGTCGATCACCAGCACCGCCATGATCGCGACCCTCACCGCGCTCTGGGGTCTCCTGGGCAGCGTCCTCGGCCCGCGCGCCGCCATCGCGGCGGCCGGAGCGCTGCTGCTGGCCACGCCCGCCCTGCTGCCGCGCAGCGTGCGCGAGGCTCGACCCCCGACCGGACCGCGCCCGGGCGTGCCTGACCGCAGCGCCGCGTAGGCGCCTCCCACGACCTCGCCGCGGACCGGGCCATGCCCACCCCACCTGCCGTGGGCCCGCTACTCGATCACGACCACGGCGATCGCCGTCGCGGACATCGCGGGCACCAGCAGGAGGAAGTGGTGAACGACGGCCGTGTAGGCGATGGCGCGCGCCACGCCCGGCTTCGCGCCCTTGCGCCGCAGGTCGCGGAACGAGGTGGCCGGACCGCCCGATTCCCCCGCGGGGGCGAGCAGCCACAGGAAGGGCGCGGTCGTGGCCAGCCCGATGAGCAGCACCAGGACCGTCAACGACGACAGGCCGGCGCCGTGGGCGATCGCACCGGCCAGACCGAACAGCGCCAGGACCGCCACGAGCGCCAGGTAGCCCGCGGTGGTCACGAGGAGCGCCCGCCGGACGCTTCCGCGCGCGGCTCTCGTGATCCGGCGCAGCATGCGGTCCTCCCAGCGGAAGGCGGCGTAGATGCTCCACCCCGCGATCGCGAGCAGCAGCGTGATGCGCAACCACATCGGCACGTCGGATCACCCGTTCCCTGACGTCGGCGCCTTGACGGACCTCATCGTGACCGATCCGGTGCGTGCGGTGCATCCGTGGATCTACGGTCCCCCCGGGGGAACGCGATGGACAGGATGGGGAGGAATCGATCGTGCGGGGGGCACCATGAACGAGGGGACGACATCGAGCGGCTCACCGGCGCGCCCGCGCCGGCAGGCGGTGCTGTGGACCGGCGTCGGCGTGCTCGTCGCCGGTCTCGGTGTGCTGGGGTGGGCCGTCGTCCTCGCCGAGGGCGTGTACCCGACGGTGGCCGACGAGGAGTACTACCGGCCCGAAGCGGTGGAGCAGTACCGGCCCGGGCTGTCGCTCGGGCTCGCGGCCGTGTGCGCGGTGCCGGGTACCACGCGGTGCAGGCCGGCGAGGCCCCGTTCCCGGGCGACCGGGCGCTCCTGCTGGCGTTGGCGTACGGGATCGTGCTGGTCGGCACGGTGGCTGTGCAGGTTGCCGGGACGCGCCTGTGGTCGTCCGGCGCGGCGCCCGGTCCATGGTCGCGGACCGACGTCGAGGCGCTCCTCGGCGGCGTGCTGGCCGTGGCCATCGCAGCGGGCACCGTGGTCACCACCGCGGGCGAGGCCGGCCGGATCGACGCGACCACCGGCGCGGCGGCGGAGGCCACCGCGCCGCCGGCCGATCCGACCCGGGTGCGGTGGCGCTGGTCCGGGGGGAGGATCGTCGACGCTGTTGCCGCCGGGGCCGGGGTCGTCGTCGCCACTTGGCACGGCGTCGTTGCGCTGGACGGCCGCACCGGCGAGGAGCGCTGGCGCTACCACCGGGATGGGATGCGGGTCGCGCTGGATCTCGTCGCCGTCGACGGCGGCCGGACCGTGGTCGCGTCGTTCGACGGCCGGGTGCACGTCTTCGACGCGTTCACCGGCGAGCTCCGCCGGCGCGACGACGAGGCCACGGCACGGACACCGCCGCCGTGGAGAGCGGGGATCGTCGCACGGGCTCGACGGTGGTCCGCCACCGGAGCCGGCCCCCGCACGTCGTCGGCACGGACGCCCGGACCGAACCTCGGTGCTGGCCTACGACTCCACCGAACTGATCACGAACTCCGGGGCGCTGTACGAGTCCGGCACGGCCCGACCCCGGTGGCAGCCGCCCGGCTTCTCGCCCCTGGTGGGCGACCGGGCCGTCACCGGGGCCGCGTTGCTCGACGATGTCGCCGTCCTGGTCGAGCAGGCCGGCCCGCCGAGCCGCGACCACTCCCTCCGCCTGAGGGTCGTCGGCCGGACCGACGGCGTGGTGCGGCGGTCGTTCGAGGGGGCGGACCTGCCCACCGAGCGCAACTTCCGGCCGATCGTGCTCCCTGCGCCCGGCGCTCTCGTCGTCGGCGGGTCGGACGAGCTCGTGGCCGTGGGATGGCCGCGGCCGTACACCCCCGCTACCCGGCAGCGCCCCACGCGCTAGCTCCCGGCCCCGGCCGCCACCGGACGGCGCCCGTGCAGGGCGGCGTAGGCGAGGGCGTCCACCAACGCCAGCCAGGACGCCTCGACGACGTTGCCGTGCACCCCCACCGTCGTCCAGGAACCGCCGTGGTCGGTGGACTCCACCAACACCCGCGTCACGGCATCGGTGCCGTGGGACAAGATGCGGACCTTGTAGTCCGACAGCTCCACCCCGGCCACCCACGGGCGCCGCGGCGCGAGGGCGGCGCGCAGGGCGGCGTCCAGGGCGTTGACCGGGCCGTTGCCCTCCCGGGTGCCGATCAGCCGCTCGCCGTCCACGCGCACGCGGACCGTCGCCTCGGCGACGACCTCGCCGTCCGCCCGGTGCTCGGTGATCACCCGGTAGGACTCGAGCGTGAACGGCGGGTCGGCGTCGGTGCCCAGCGCGGAGCGCATCAGCAGTTCCAGGGAGGCGTCGGCGGCCTCGAACGACCAGCCCGCCGCCTCCCGTTCCTTGACCGTGCGCGCCACCGACGACACCGCGTCGGGGTGGCCGGCCAGGTCCAGGCCGAGCTCAGAGCCCTTGAGCTCGACGCTGGCCCGGCCGGCCATCTCGGTGACCAGCACCCGCTGCCCGTTGCCGACATCCACGGGGTTCATGTGGTTGTACAGCTCGGGGTCAACCTTGATCGCACTCGCGTGCAGGCCCGCCTTGTGAGCGAACGCTGAGGCCCCGACGTAGGCCTGGTGGGAGTCGGGGGCGATGTTGGCGATCTCCGCCAACGCGTGCGAGGTGCGGGTCAGCTCGCCGAGCGCGCCGTCCGGTAGGACGGGCATGCCCAGCTTGGCCACCAGGTTCCCGACCACGGCGAACAGATCGGCGTTGCCGGCCCGCTCCCCGTAGCCGTTGGCGGTGCACTGCACGTGCGACGCGCCGGCCTGTACCGCGGTGACCGAGTTGGCCACCGCGGAGCTCGTGTCGTCCTGGCAGTGGATGCCGAGGCGGAAGCCGGTGCGCGCGGCCACCTCCGTCACCACCTCGGCGATGCCCAGCGGGAGCATGCCGCCGTTCGTGTCGCACAGCACCGCGACGTCCGCGCCGGCCGTCACCGCCGCCTCCAGCACGCGCAGCGCGGTGTCGGCGTCGAAGGCGTAGCCGTCGAAGAAGTGCTCGGCGTCGAGGAACACCCGCCTGCCCTCGCCGGTCAGGAACGCCACCGTGTCGGCCACCATCGCGCAGTTCTCGGCGACGTCGGTGCGCAGCGCCCGCTCGATGTGGCGCCGGTCGGACTTCGCGACCAGCGTGACGACCGGTGCCCCGCTGTCGAGCAGGGCCCGGACCTGCGGGTCCTGCGCGGCGGTCGTGCCGGCGCGGCGCGTCGCGCCGAACGCGACGAGCGCCGCGTGCCGCAGTTCGAGCTCCCCCGCCGCGGCGCGGGCGAAGAACTCCGTGTCCTTGGGCATCGCACCCGGCCAGCCGCCCTCGATGAACCCCACGCCCAGGGTGTCGAGGTGGCGCGCCACGGCCAGCTTGTCGGCGACCGAGTAGCTGATCCCCTCGCGCTGGGCCCCGTCGCGCAGCGTGGTGTCGTAGACGTGGAAGGCGTCGCCGAGCGGGGTTCCGGCGGGTGCGGTGCGGGACATGCGAGGGGCTCCTGGACGGGTTGCGGGCGTGATCCGGGCAACAAAAAAGACCCCCCGCGAATGCGAGAGGTCTGCGCGTCGGCCGTGGTGCTGGTTAGCCGACGCGCTCGTCAATAATGATCACAGTGAGGTGCTGCACGCCGCGAGTGTGGCACGCGACGTTCCACGCTGTCACAGGCACTGCCCACATCGTGGGATCACGGCGCTCCCACCTGCGCCGCTGCCGCGAGCTGCGGGACGAACGAGTCCAGCAGGTGCGGCAGGCTGAGCACGCTGGAGAACTGCAGGGCGTCGTAGTCGGTGCCCTCGAGGAACAGCGCCCGGCCCTGCTGCACGACGGGCTGCGCGGCGAGGATCGGGTCGGACTCGATCTCCGCACGTTCCTGCGGCGATCCCGACTGCCAGACCAGCACGTCGGCGTTCAGCATGCTCGCGTTCTCACGGCTGATCGTGCCGAAGAAGCTGTCGCCCGCCGCGGCGTCGAGCTCGGGCGGCACGACCATCCCGAGCGCGCCGAAGAACCGCGTGCGGGTGTCGTCGGTGGCGTGGAAGGGGTAGCTGCCGTCGTACATCGGCCCGGACAGCACGACGCTGCGCCCCTCCAGCTCCGGGTGCGCAGCCTTGACCTCGGCGAACTTCGCCTCGACCCCCGCGACGAGCTCGTCGGCGCGCTCGGGCTGCCCGAGTGCCTGCCCGGTCACGCGTGTCTGCACCTGCCACGGCGTGCCGAAGTCGACGTACTCGGCCGGCTGCACGACCGTCGGAGCGATCTTGCTGTAGACGTCGTACTGCTGTTGGTCGAGCCCGGCCGTCACCGCCATGATCAGGTCGGGCGCCAGTGCCGCGACCTGCTCGATGTCCAGCCCTTCGCGCGGCAACACCACCGGCTGCGCGTCGCCTGCCGCGGCGTCGGCCCACGGGAAGAACACGTCGTCCTGCGGGCCGAACGCGTGGCGCACCCCGACCGGCACCACCCCGAAGGCGAGGATGGCGTCCTGCTCGGTGTAGCCGAGGGCCACCACCCGCTGCGGCCTGGCCGGGACCACGGTCTCGCCGAACTTGTGCGCCACCGTCACGGGGAAGGCCGAGCCCGGTTCCGGGGCCGCCTCCGGCGTCACCGCTCCGGAGGCGCACCCGGCGAGGAGCGCGGTGGCGGCGAGGGCGATCAGCAGGCGGCGCGGCACCGGGTATGCGTACCCGAAGTTAGGTGAGGCTGCATAACTCCGGCGCGTCAGGCGTCGGCTTCGAGGCGGAGGTCACGGCCCCGGGTCTCGGGCATCCGGATCGCGGTGATCAGGGTCACCAGCATGATGGCGCTCATGTAGACCGCCACCCCGATCCAGCCCGCGAAGACCTGGACCAGCACGCCCGACAGCAGCGGCGCGATGCCACCGCCCAGCACCGCGGAGAACTCCCGACCGAGCGCCACCCCCGCGTAGCGGTAGCGCGAGCCGGCGAGCTCCGCGAACGCCGCGCCCTGCGAGCCCACGGTGCCGTACGCGGCGAAGATGAAGCCCAGCACGATCACGAACACGACGAGCGCCGGGTTGCCCGTGTCCAGCATCATGAACGCCGGCGCCGGGAAGACCACCAGGAACGCCGCCACGGCGATGATCACCGGCCGCCGCCCGAACCGGTCGGTGAGCACACCCGTCACGAACGCGGACACGCAGCCGAACAACGCACCGACCAGCAGCGCCTGCGGCACCAGCCGCTCGTCGACCCCGACCGTCTGGATCAGGTAGCTGCCCATGAACACCTGGAACACGTACGACTGCGTGTTGCCGCCGATGTTCAGCGCGAACGTCCGGAAGAACGGCCTGCGCCCCACCGTGAACACGCTCTTGACCGGCGACACCTCGACCCTGCGCTCCTGCGCCTGTTCCTGCTTGGCCTGCTCGAAGACCGGCGCGTCCCGCAGCCGCCTGCGCAGGACGAAGGCCGCGATCGTCACGAAGGCGCTCGAGAAGAACACCAGCCGCCAGCCCCACGCGAGCAGCTGGTCCTCGGGCAGCAGTTGGGCGAGGATCCAGACCACCGCCCCGAGCGCCGTGCCCGCCGACGCACCCACGAACACCAGCGCCGCATACCGGCCACGCCGCTCCCGAGGAGCCGCCTCGGTGAGCAGCACGACACCGCCCGCCTGCTCGGCGCCCGCCCCGAACCCCTGCAACAGCCGCAACACCACGAGCAACGCCGGCGCCAGCACACCCACCTGGTCGTAGCTGGGCAACGCCCCGATGAGGAAGGTCGAGATCCCCATCAGGAACAGCGTGGCGACGAGCACGAACTTGCGCCCCAGCCGGTCGCCGTACCGGGAGAAGAACAACCCGCCCAACGGCCGCGCGAGGAAACCCACCGCGTACGTGGCGAACCCGGCCAGCACCCCGATCGCCGGGTCCGCGTCGGTGAAGAAGATGCGGTTGAAGATGATCGCGGTCGCGGTGCCGTAGATGACGAAGTCGTACTGTTCCAGCGCCGTCCCGATCAGGCCGCCCCAGGCGGCCGTGCGCAGATTGCGCGGATCGACCCGGTTGCCGGAGCCATCATCGGCAGCACCGACGGCCGGCACTGCACCCTCGTGATCGTTCACCACAAGATCGTAAGCAGTGACCCACGCGGCCGCAGCCCGCGCCCCAAGAAGGTCAGGAAAGCCACATTCATGCCCTGCACGTTCATGAATGTGGCTTTCCTGAACCGAGTTTTGTCGTTCTGCCTCCTCTGCCGGGGCCTCTCCCGGATCATCTCCGGGCATGGCCTCGCGGACCCGTGCACTCTCCGAGCAGGCTCGAGCTGCGTTCCCGTACGGAGTGGCCTCGGTTCGGCAGCTCGTCGCGGTCGGGTTCACCGAGCGCACGGTCTACAAGCGCTGCCTCCCGGGCGGCCCGTGGCGGCGGCTGCTCCCCGGCGTCATCGGGCTCTTCACCGGAACGCCGACGCCGGAGCAGTACGTGCTCGCCGCGCTGTTGCTGTGCGGCCCTGATGCCATGGTCACCGGATTGGAGGCCTGCCGGCGGCACGGACTGCGCCGAGGGCCGCTGAGGGCGGGCCGCAACGGCAACGGTCCCATCGAGATCCACGTGCTCGTTCCCGCGAGTCGTCAGGTGCGCTCGGTGGGCTACCTGCACGTCGAACGGACGACGCGGTTGCCGCGAGCGGTCGTTCGAAGCGGGATGCCGCTCGCACCCGTGGCGCGGGCCTGCATCGACGCAGCCCGCCGCCGCGACGAGCCGGGAGAGGTGACGGAGCTCCCGCGGACGCGGTGCAACAGGGTCACTGCACGGTCGGCGCGCTCCTCCAGGAACTGGAGGACACCACGACCCGAGGCACGGCGGTTCCGCGCGGTGTGATGCGTGACGTCGCTGCCGGCATCCGCTCGGCGGCCGAACGGCAGGCGAAGGCGGTCTGGCGCAGGACGGGCCTGCCGCCGGCATCCTGGAACGTCGCCGTGCACGACGAGGCCGGCGGGTTCCTGGGGATCGCCGGCTGCTGGGTGGACGACGTAGCGATGGTGTGGGAGACCGAATCGACCGAGTGGCACCTGAGCCCGGCCGACCACGATGCGACGGTGGAGCGCGCCGCAGCCTTCACCGCGGCGGGAGCCGTCTACACCGCGACGAAACCACGCAAGTTCCGAACGGACCCGAACGGCGTCGCAGCAACCCTGCGCGCGACGTATGAGCGGGCGCGAGCAAGACCCCGCCCAGGCCTCAAAGCCGCCCCTCGTGGTTCAGGAAAGCCACATTCATGAACCTGTGGGGCATGAATGTGGCTTTCCTGAACCTCCCGGGGGCTTACGCCGACGCCGACGGACTCGGGCTGGGGGTGGCCCTTGCGCTCACCAGGGCTGCCAGGCGGTCGCCGATCGACTGGGTGTGGCCCGTGGCGCTGTGGTCGCGGGTGGCCAGGTCGAAGGCGACGGCTGCCTCGATGCGGCGGGCCGCGTCGCGGTTGCCGAGGTGGTCGAGCAGCAGCGCCACCGACAGCACGGCGGCGGTGGGGTCGGCGATGCCCTGGCCGGCGATGTCGGGGGCGCTGCCGTGCACCGGCTCGAACATGCTCGGGTTGCGCCGGCTCACGTCGAGGTTGCCGCTGGCGGCGAGCCCGATGCCACCGGTGATGGCGGCCGAGAGGTCGGTGAGGATGTCGCCGAAGAGGTTGTCGGTGACGATCACGTCGAACCGGCCGGGATCGGTGACCATGTGGATCGTGGTGGCGTCGATGTGCTGGTAGGCCACCGAGACCTCGGGGTGCTCGAGCGAGACCTCCTCCACCAGCCGCGACCACAGCCGGCCGGAGTAGGTGAGCACATTGGTCTTGTGCACCAGGGTGAGGTGCTTGCGCGGGCGCCGGGACGCGCGGTCGAACGCGTCGCGCACCACCCGCTCCACGCCGAACGCGGTGTTGACGCTCACCTCGGTGGCGATCTCGTTCGGCGTGTCCTTGCGCAGCAGGCCACCGGTGCCCACGTAGGGCCCCTCGGTGCCCTCGCGGACCACGAGCATGTCGACCTCGTTGACGCCCGACAGCGGCCCCCGGACGCCGGGGTAGAGCCGGGCCGGACGCAGGTTGACGTGGTGGTCGAGCTCGAAGCGCAGGCGCAGCAGCAGCCCGCGCTCCAGGATGCCGCTGGGAACCGACGGGTCGCCGATGGCACCGAGCAGGATCGCGTCGTGCTCCTGCAGCTCGGTGAGCACGGACTCGGGCAGCAGCTCCCCCGTGGAGTGCCACCGCCCCGCACCCAGGTCGTACGTGGTGGTTTCCGCTCCCGGCGACACCTCGTTGAGGACCTTGAGCGCCTCGTCGATGACCTCCGGCCCGATGCCGTCGCCCGGAATGACCGCAAGGCGCATTTGCCGATGTCCTCTCTGCCGTCTGGCCCGAAGCAGCCGCGCGCACGTTACCGGCTGCGACGGCACCACTCCTCCGTCAACCACCCGATCGTGGTCCTCTGATCGGGTCGAGCTGGTGCCGGAGGCGGACCGCCTGCCCGATCTGCAAGCACGCGAACACCCCCGAGCGGGCCATTCTGCCGCGCGACGCCACCGGCCCGAACCCGACCCCCGCCCGCGCGCGCACCCGGACGGCGGACATGCGTCCCCGGAAGGCGGAGCGGGCGGAGGTCGCGGGACGGCGAGTGATCAACAAAGCTTCCCGACTCCGGTGTCCGTCGCAGGCCGCCCGAGCGGCCAGGTCGCCATCACCTCGTGGTGGGAGGTCCGGTCCGGGCCCGCTCCCAGGTCGCTGCGCACCAGGTGCAGCTGCGTCGCGCTCCACGTGCTGCCGCTGAACCCGGCGAGCGCGTCCACCGCGGGCCGCAGCGCGACGCCTTCACGTCCGCGGGCGAGGGTGAGGTGCGGACGGTAGGGCCGCTCCTCCACGGGCAGCCGCGCCCGCCGGGCCGCCGCCTGGACGGACGCCACGAGCCGCTTCAGCTCCGCGACGTCACCGGTGACGCGCGTCCACAGCACGCGGTCGCCGAAGCGGCCCGCGCCGTGCAGCGCGAGCCGAAGCGGGGCGTGGCGCGCCGCCGCCCGGGCCAGCCGCGTGGTGAGGTCCGCGTGCGTGCGCTCGTCGACCTCGCCGAGGAACGCCAGCGTGAGGTGCCACTGCTCGGGTCGGGTCCACCGCAGGCCGGGGTGCGCCGCACGGACGCCGGTCACGGCCGACCCCAGCTCGTCGACCGCACCCGCGGGCGGGGTCACCGCCACGAACAGCCGCACCGCTCAGCTCCGCCGCGGCGGCAGCGGCACGCGGGCCAGGTCCTGCGCCACCACGATCTCGCCGTCGAACACCGCGGCCGCCTCGGCCGCGAACCGCGTCGGGTCGGGGTAGCGCTGGGAGAAGTGGGTGAGCACCAGCTGCCGCACGCCGCAGCTCGCCGCCACCGACGCGGCCTGCCGCGCCGTCAGGTGCCCGTAGGCACGCGCGAGCGCCTCGTCCTCGTCGAGGAACGTCGACTCGATGACGAGCATGTCGACGCCGTCGGCGAGCGCGTGCACGGCGTCGCACAGACGGGTGTCCATCACGAAGGCGAACCGCTGCCCGCGCCGCGGCGCGCTGACCTGCTCCAACCGCACCGCGCGCCCGTCCACGACGAGCACGCCCTCGCGCTGCAACCGCCCGACGTCGGGGCCGGCGATGCCGTGCGCGGCGAGCCGTTCGGGCAACATGCGCCGGCCGTCCGGCTCGACGAAGCGGTAGCCGAACGCCTCCACCGGGTGATCGAGGCGCCGCGCCTCCAGCGTGCCGCCCGGGATGGACGCGAGCACCCCGTCGCGCTCGACGGGCTCCTCGCGCAGGTCCGCGACCTCGTGGAACGCGCTCGCGTGGCGCAACCGCGCGAAGTACTCCTGCCCGGACGCCGGGTAGTGCGCCACCACCGGGTGCGCGACGCCGTCCAGCGAGAGCCGCTGGATGACGCCGGGCAGCCCGAGGCAGTGGTCGCCGTGGAAGTGCGTCAGGCAGATCCGGGTGACCGCGCTGACCGCCACCCCGGCGCGCAGCATCTGCCGCTGCGTGCCCTCCCCCGGGTCGAACAGGAAGCCCTGGCCGTCCCAGCGCAGCAGGTAGCCGTTGTGGTTGCGCGTGCGGGTGGGCGCCTGGCTCGCCGTGCCGAGCACGACGAGCTCACGCGCCAACGCTCAGCCCTCGAAGGAGATCAACCGCGTGGTGCGGGCCCCGACCGAGGCGCCGATCGGCTCCAGCACGCCCGGGTCGACCGGCCGGTCGACGCGCAGCAGCATGATGGCGTCGGTGCCGTCGGTGGTCTGGCTGATCTGCGCGGCCTCGATGTTGACGGCGGCCTCGCCGAGCAGCGAGCCGACGCGGCCCATCACGCCGGGACGGTCGGTGTACTCCAGGAGCAGCACCTCGCCCTCGGCGCGCAGGTCGAAGTGCCGGCCGTTGACCTCCACCAGCTTCTCCACCTGGGCGCGGCCGGTGAGCGTGCCGGACACGGTGATCGACTCGCCGTCCGGCATCGCCGCGCGCAGCTGCACGACGCTGCGGTGGTTCTCGCTCTCCGGCGCCGTGGCCAGCTCGACGTCGACACCGCGCTCGGCGGCCAGCGCCGGCGTGTTGACGAACGTGACCTGGTCGTCGACGACGTTGGTGAACACGCCGCGCAGGGCGGCGAGCTGCAGCACCGAGACGTCCTCGGCGGCCAGCTCACCCGCGACGTCCACGGTGACCGACGTGGGCACCCGCCCGGCCACGGCGTAGAGCACGGTGCCCAGCTTCTGCACCAGCGGCAGCCACGGCCGCACCTCCTCGCCGACCACGCCGCCGACCTGCACGTTGACCGCGTCCGGCACGAACTCGCCGGCGAGGGCCAGCTGCACGGACCGCGCGACGTCGGTGCCTGCGCGGTCCTGCGCCTCGTCGGTGGACGCACCGAGGTGCGGCGTCACGACGATCTGCGGCAGCTCGAACAGCGGGCTGGAGGTGGTGGGTTCGGTGACGTAGACGTCGATGCCGGCGCCGCCGACGTGACCGCTGCGCACCGCCTCGGCCAGCGCGTCCTCGTCGACGAGGCCACCGCGGGCGGCGTTGACGATGATCACGCCGGGCTTGGTGAGCGCGAGCTGGTCCTTGCCGATGAGCCCCAGCGTCTCGGGCGTCTTCGGGAGGTGGATGGAGATCAGCTCCGCGCGCTGCAGCAGCTCGTCGAGCGAGACCAGCTCGATGCCCAGCTGGGCGGCGCGGGCGGGGGCGACGTAGGGGTCGTAGGCGATCAGCTCGACGCCGAACGCCGCGAGCCGCTGCGCCACCAGCTGACCGATCTTGCCGAGGCCGACGATGCCGGCGACCTTGCCGTTGATCTCGACGCCGGTGAGCGAGCTGCGGGCCCACTTGCCGGCCCGCAGGCTGGCGTCGGCGGCCGGGATGTGGCGGGCCGCGGCCAGGAGCAGCGCGAGGGCGTGCTCGGCGGCGGAGACGATGTTGGACGTCGGTGCGTTGACGACCATGACACCGCGGGCGGTGGCGGCGGGGACGTCGACGTTGTCGAGCCCGACACCGGCCCGGGCCACGACCTTCAGCCGGGTGGAGGCGCCGAGCGCCTCGGCGTCGACCTTGGTGGCCGAGCGGACGAGCAGCGCGTCGGCGTCGGCGATCGCGGCCAGCAACGCGGGGCGGTCGGTGCCGTCCACGTGCCGGATCTCGACGTCGTCACCGAGGAGGGCCACCGCGGACGGCGCGAGCTTCTCGGCGAGCAGGACGACAGGGCGGGTGGCGACGGTGCTCACGGCGGTTGCATGGCTCCAGGATCGAGGGGTGGTACGGGCCCGATCGTAGAGCCGCAGCTCGTGTGCGGTCCCGGCGGCGTGGGCGGGGTGACACGCGAGCGGGACGAACTCCCCAGGATCGGACCGAAGCGAAGCGGACGCCATCACACACGGTGCCGTCAGACACCCACGGGCCGCACCTGCTCGGCGAGCAGTTCGAAGGAGCGGAACCACGCGGGCCGGTCGACCACCGGGAACGTCACGATCAGCTCGTCGGCGTCGGCCTTGCGCGCGAACTCCTCAAGGTAGCCGACCACGACGTCCGGCGTGCCGGAGGCCGTGTAGCGGGTCATCGACCGGACCTGGGCGCCGGCCGGCGCGTCGAGGACGGCCTCGGCCTCGTCGTCGGTGAGCTCCTGGCCGCCGCGCGAGAGGAACCGCTTCACGCGGTCGCGCTGCACGGCGTGCAGGCTCTGCGCGGCCTCGTCGGCGGAGTCGGCCGCCACGACGTTCACGGCCGCCAGCACCCGCGGCGCCGCGAGCTGCGCCGAGGGACGGAACTCTCGGCGGTAGACGGCCACGGCCTGCTCCAGCGCGTCCGGCGCGAAGTGCGAGGCGAACGCGTACGGCAGCCCGAGCGCTGCGGCCACCTGCGCGCCGTACAGCGACGAGCCCAGGATCGTGAGCGGCACCGCGGTGCCCCGGCCCGGGAAGGCGTGCACGCCCGGCACGAGGCTCTCGTCGGACAGGAACGCCTGCAGCTCCTGGACGTCCTGCGGGAACTGCTCGGAGGCCCGGGGGTCGCGGCGCAGCGCGCCGACGGTCTGCTGGTCGGTGCCGGGGGCGCGGCCCAGGCCCAGCTCGATGCGGCCGGGGTGCAGGGTCGCGAGGGTGCCGAACTGCTCGGCGATCACCAGCGGCGAGTGGTTGGGCAGCATGACGCCACCGGAGCCCAGCGTGATCCGCTCGGTGTGCGCGGCGACGTGCGCGATGAGCACGCTCGTGGCCGACGAGGCCACGGCGCGCATGTTGTGGTGCTCGGCGTACCAGATCCGCCGGAAGCCCTGCTCCTCCGCGCGCTGGGCGAGCGCGACGCTCGCATCGAGGCCTTCGCGGATCGTCTCGCCGTCCCCGACGGTGGCGAGGTCGAGGATCGAGAGGGGCAGGGGGAGGGACACGGCGGCGGCCTTTCGTTGCGGGGACACCCGGATCAACCCGCCGACGCGGCCCCGTCTTCCCGCGACCTCGTCACGTCTCACCCGAGTGCAGCGACCACCTCGACGGCGCGGTCGAGCTCCTCCTCGGTGTTGTAGTAGTGCGGCGACAGCCGCACCAGTGGGTGCACGTCGCGGACCTCGGTGTCGAACTGCGTGTCCTGCGCCACCGTGGCGGTCACGTTGACCCCGGCCCCTGCGAGGGCGGCGACGACGTCGGCCGTCGGCACCCCGTCGACCTTCGCGGTGACGATCGCGCACCGGGTGCTGCCCAGGTCGTGGGTGGCCACTCGGGGCAGCGCGTCCAGCCGCTCGCGCAACCGCTCCCCCAACGCGAGGGTGCGCGCGGTGATCGCGTCCATGCCCAGGTCGAGGGCCTGGCGCACCGCGGCGCCGAGGCCGAGCAGGTTGACGTAGCTGTTCTCCCAGGTCTCGAACCGCCGAGCCCCCTCGGCCCAGGTGAAGCCGCGGCCGCCGTCCCAGGTGGCGGAGCGGATCTCGGCGACGTGGGGCTCGAGGCGTTCGAGCGCGGCCGGGCGCACCCAGAGGAAGCCGGTGCCCCGCGGGCCGCGCAGGAACTTGCGCCCCGTGGCGCTCAGCAGGTCGCAGCCGATCTCCTCGACGTCCACCGGGAGCTGGCCCACCGACTGCGTGGCGTCGAGCAGGAACAGCACGCCGGCCTCCCGGGCGATCCGTCCGATCTCCGCGGCCGGGTTGACCAGCCCGCCGCTCGTCGGGACGTGGCTGACCCCGATCAACCGGGTGCGCTCGTCGACGAGCTCGGCCAGGGCCGCGGTGTCGAGCTGCCCGCTCTCGTCGTTCGGCACCACGACGACCTCTGCACCCGTGCGCTGCGCCACCTGGAGGTAGGCCAGCACGTTGCTGCCGTACTCGGCGCGGCCGGTGAGGATCCGGTCGCCCGCCCGCAGCGGGACCGAGTAGAACGCCGCGTTCCAGGCACGGGTGGCGTTGTCGAAGAACGCGACCTCGTCGGCGGAGCCGCCGAGCAGCTCCGCCACCGCGCGGTAGGCGGCCGCGATGTCGTCCTGCGCGGCGTTCGCGGCCTCGTACCCGCCGATCTCGGCCTCGCGCTGCAGGTGGCCGAGCATCGCGTCGAGGGTGGGCTGCGCGAGCAGCGCCGCGCCCGCGTTGTCGAGGTGCACCCGGTGAGCGCAGCCGGGGGTCAGGGCCCGCAGGGCGTCGACGTCCACGGGGCCGATCCTGCCCGACCGGGTCAAGCACGCAAGATCGCGTACGAACGGCCCCTTCGTCCGATGGAGCGGGACGAAAGGACCGTTCGTACAGCTGGGCGTGGCTCAGGTGGCCTTGCTGCCCACCCAGCTCATCAGGCCGCGCAGCTTCTCCCCGACCTGCTCGATCGGGTGCTGCTGGCCCTCGGCCTGCAGCTTGGTGAAGTTGGGTCGGCCGTTGTCGTCCTCGGCCACCCACTCGCGGGCGAAGGTGCCGTCCTGGATCTCGGTCAGGATCTTGCGCATCTCGTCCTTGACCGCGGGCGTGATCACGCGCGGGCCGCGGGTGAGGTCGCCGTACTCCGCGGTGTCGGAGATGGAGAAGCGCTCGTTGGCGATGCCGCCCTCGTACATGAGGTCGACGATCAGCTTGAGCTCGTGCAGGCACTCGAAGTAGGCGATCTCCGGGGCGTAGCCGGCCTCGGTGAGCACCTCGAACCCGGTCTGCACCAGCGCAGCGGCACCGCCGCAGAGGACCGCCTGCTCACCGAACAGGTCGGTCTCGGTCTCCTCCTTGAACGTGGTCTCGATGACGCCCGCGCGGGCGCCGCCGATGGCCGCGGCGTAGGAGAGGGCGAGGGCCTTCGCGTTCCCGCTCGGGTCCTGCTCCACGGCGATGAGCGCGGGCACGCCCTTGCCGTCGACGAACTGGCGGCGCACGAGGTGGCCGGGGCCCTTCGGAGCCACCATCGCCACGTCGACGTTGGCCGGGGCCTTGATCAGCTCGTAGCGGATGTTGAAGCCGTGCCCGAAGAAGATCGCGTCGCCGTCCTTCAGGCTCGGCGCGATGTCGTCGGCGTAGATGTGGCGCTGCTTGGTGTCGGGCGCCAGGATCATGATCAGGTCCGCCCACGCGGAGACCTCGGCGGGCGTGCCCACCGTCAAGCCCTCGTCCTGGGCCTTCTGCCGCGACTTCGAGCCCTCGGGCAGACCGATCCGGACCTCGACGCCCGAGTCGCGCAGCGACAGCGAGTGCGCGTGGCCCTGGCTGCCGTAGCCGATCACGGCGACCTTGCGGCCCTGGATGATCGACAGGTCGGCGTCGGCGTCGTAGTAGATGTTCACGCTCATGACGGGTGGGGTCGTCCTCTCGGAGATTTCTTCACGAACAGCTTCAACGAACAGCGGTGGCGGTGATGGAGCGGGGACCGCGGCCGACGGCCACCATCCCGGATTGCACCATCTCCCGGATCCCGAAGGGTTCGAGGTTGCGCAGCAGCGCGCTGAGCTTGTCAGCGGTGCCGGTGGCCTCGATGGTGAGGGCCTCGGGCGTCACGTCGACGGCCTTGGCCCGGAACAGGTTCACGATCTCGAGCACCTGGCTGCGCACGCCGGGGTCGGCGCGCACCTTCACCAGCAGCAGTTCGCGCTGCACCGAGGCGGTGGCCTCGAGCTCGACGATCTTGATCACGTGTATGAGCTTGTTGAGCTGCTTCGTGACCTGCTCGAGGGGGAAGTCGTCGACGGCCACGACGATCGTCATGCGCGAGACGTCCGGGTGCTCGGTGGGGCCGACGGCGAGGGACTCGATGTTGAAACCCCGGCGCGAGAACAGGCCCGACACACGGGCGAGCACGCCCGGCTTGTCCTCGACCAGCACCGACAGGGTGTGTCGCTGGATCATGCTTCCCTCGTCATCTGCGTGCTGGCGGCCGCGTCGTCCGCGACGATCTCGTCCGAGTCGAACAGCGGCCGGATGTCACGGGCGGCCATGATCTGGTCGTTGCCGGTGCCGGCCGCGACCATCGGCCAGACCTGGGCGTCGGCGCCGACGACGAAGTCGATCACGACGGGCTGGTCGTTGATCTCCATGGCCTGCTTGATCACGCGGTCGACGTCGTCCTTGTGCTCGGCGCGCAGCCCCACGCAGCCCATCGCCTCGGCGAGGAGTTTGAAGTCCGGGATGCGGTGCTTGTGCGTGCCGAGGTCGGTGTTGGAGTAGCGCTCGGAGTAGAACAGGTTCTGCCACTGCCGGACCATGCCGAGGTTGCCGTTGTTGATGATGGCGACCTTGATCGGGATGCCCTCGATCGCGCAGGTGGCGAGCTCCTGGTTCGTCATCTGGAAGCAGCCGTCGCCGTCGATGCACCAGACCACCGCGTCCGGACGCGCCATCTTCGCGCCCATCGCCGCGGGCACCGCGAAGCCCATCGTGCCGAGGCCGCCGGAGTTGAGCCACGACCGCGGCTTCTCGTACTTGATGAACTGCGCCGCCCACATCTGGTGCTGGCCCACGCCCGCCGTGTAGACCGCGTCCGGGCCGGCGATCTGCCCGATCCGCTCGATGACGTACTCCGGGGACAGCGAGCCGTCGGCCGGCCAGTCGTAGCCCAGCGGGTACGTCGAGCGCAGATCGTTCAGGTGTGCCCACCACGGCCCGAGGTCGGCGGCGCCGTTCGCCTGCTCGGCGCGCACGGCCTCGATCAGCTCGACGATGACCTCCCTGCAGTCGCCCACGATCGGGACGTCCGCGCGGCGGTTCTTCGAGATCTCGGCCGGGTCGATGTCGGCGTGCACGACCGCGGCGTTCGGCGCGAACGTCTCGAGCTGGCCGGTGACCCGGTCGTCGAAGCGGGCGCCGAGCGCGACCAGCAGGTCGGCCTTCTGCATGGCGGCGACGGCGGTCACCGTGCCGTGCATCCCCGGCATGCCGACGTGCTGGTCGTGGCTGTCCGGGAACGCCCCGCGCGCCATCAGCGTGGTGACGACCGGGATGCCGGTGAGCTCCACCAGCTCCAGCAGCTCCTCCGTGGCCTCGGCCTTGAGCACGCCGCCGCCGACGTAGAACACCGGTTGCCTCGCCGCGCAGAGCAGCTTGGCGGCCTCCCGGATCTGCTTGCCGTGCGGCCGGGTCGTCGGCCGGTAACCGGGCAGCTTCATCTCGGGCGGCCAGGAGAACGTGGTCTGCTCCTGCAGCACGTCCTTCGGGATGTCCACCAGCACCGGGCCGGGTCGGCCCGTGGACGCCAGGTGGAACGCCTCCATGATCGCCTGCGGGATCTCCGTGGCGTCGGTGACGAGCATGTTGTGCTTGGTCACCGGCATGGTGATGCCGGTGATGTCGGCTTCCTGGAACGCGTCGGTGCCGATCAGCGCGCGGCTCTGCTGGCCGGTGATCGCCACCATCGGGATCGAGTCCATGTGCGCGTCGGCGATCGGCGTGACGAGGTTGGTCGCCCCCGGACCCGAGGTCGCCATGCAGACCCCGACCCTGCCCGTGGCCTGCGCGTACCCCGTGGCGGCGTGACCCGCCCCCTGCTCGTGGCGGACCAGCACGTGCCGCACCCTCGTGGAGTCGAGGAGCGGGTCGTACGCCGGGAGGATCGTGCCGCCGGGAATGCCGAAGACGACCTCGCAGCCCACCTCCTCGAGCGAGCGCACGAGCGACTGGGCGCCGGTCATCGGCACCTCGTCGAAGCGCTTTACGGGGGCGGCCTGGCCCGTGGTCGAGGGCTGACCCTGACGGCCGGGAGGCGGCCCCGGCTTCGGGGCCTGCGACGCGGCGGCGGGGCCGGATCGGGGCGTTGCGGTGGTCATCTGCTGATCGCTCCGCATTGGGGTTTCGGGACCTGGACAGAAAAAAACCCCCGACCGTCACGCAGGACGGAACGAGGGCGGCGCGTCGACGACCGAGTGACTTCGCTCAGGCAGCGACGCGCCTGCGAAGTACGAGAATCCGGACGGCGGACATGGGGGCGACGGTAGCTGCAGAGCCGAGCACGCGTCAATTCCGTGAGAAGGCCGTACCAGATGGTGGGACAGCGAACCCCGTAGTTCCCCGGATGCCACAGCCACGCATCTCCGCGACCGTGATCCGGGTGAACCGCGGCCTCTACGCCCTCAAGCCCTGGTACGCCGACCGTCTCGCCGGGACGCGCCGCCACCTGGCCGCGCGCGGGGTGCCGCCCGGCGCCGTCACCGCCGCAGGTGTCGGGTTCGGCGCGCTCGCGGGGCTCGCCCTCGCCACGGTGCCGAACCCTCCGATGTCCGCGATACTGGTCGCCACGCTGCTCGCGCTGCGCCTGGCCGCGGCGAACCTGGACGGTGCCCTGGCCCGTGACACCGGTACCAGTACCCGCTGGGGCGCGGTCGTCAACGAGGTGGGCGACCGCGCTGCCGAACTCGCCGTCCTCGCCGGTTGCCTCGCCCTCGCACCCGCGTGGCTGGTGCTGCTCGCGATGCTGTGCGCGAGCGCCCCGTCCTGGGTGGCGCTGGCCGGGGCGGCCGCCGGCGCGGCCCGGGTCAACGGTGGCCCGGTGGGCAAGACCGAACGCTGCCTGCTCCTGGTCGTCCTGGCCGCGCTGCCGGCCCACGCCGGCGTGCTGCTCGCCGTGCTCGCGGCAGGTTCCTCCGTGACGGCCGGGCTCCGGCTCCGGACCCTGCACCGGACGCTCCGCACCGTCACGCCGTGACCACCCGGCCCGGCGGCAGCCTCGGCCCGCCGGGCGGCGCCGGCCAGACACAAGGCGGGAACTGCCCGTCCACCCGGCATGCGACCCCGCCATGAGCGTTTCGAGCCGCGATCACGGGCCCAAGACCGGCACGAGACGCACCTGAACGTCCCGGCGACCACTCCGGTGCACGGGTCACGGTGATCATGCCGCATTGATCGGGCGAGACGCACACCACCGTCGCGCCCACCGCACTCGCGTACGGATCGCAATGATCAGCCGGTGTCGGGCCGGGCCCGGCGGGCGCGTCGCGTAGGACTACGCACCCCGATCCGGTGCTCTCGCGGATGGCCGGCCGGGTGATCGGCGACACGCTGGGCCCATGGATCCGGTGACCCTCACCCTCGGCGCGCTCGGCCTCGGCGGGGCCGCGGTCGGTGCTGCGCGACGTGCAGAGCTGACGGCCCGCTGGCGGACCTGGCTGCTCGCCGCCCCGCTGGTGCTCGGCCCGCTGCTGCTGGGGGGCCGGGTCGGTGGGGCTCTGCTCGCGGCCGCACTGGGCGCCGTCGCGGCCGTCGAGTTCGCCCGGCTGGCCGCCCTCCCCCGCGCCGACGCCGTCGGGCTGGTGCTGCGGGTCGTCGGCATCCCGGGCGTGGCGCTGCTGCGGCCGGACCTGCTCGGCGTGCTCCTGCCGGTGCTCGCGGTGTCCGCGGCGCTGCCCGCGCTGCTGACGGGCGACACGGCGACCGGCGGGCGACGCGCCGCGTACGGGACCTTCGGGACCCTCTGGATCGGCGGCGGCCTGGCGGGTCTCGCCGTGCTCGAACCGGGTGTCGCCGTGGCGGTCTGCCTCGCCGTGGCCGTCGCGGACGTCGGCGCGTGGTGCGGCGGGAAGCTGCTCGGCAGGCACGGGCCGGGTGCGCGGCCGCTCTCACCGCTGTCGCCGTCGAAGACCTGGGGTGGCGTCGTCGGCGCGACGCTCGCCGCGGCCGCGGTCCTGCTCGCGCTGGGCATGCCGTCGGCCGGCCTACTGGTTGCGGTCGTCGCCGGGGGTGTGCTGGGCGACCTGCTCGAGTCGATGCTGAAGCGGGAGGCCGGGCGCAAGGACGCCGGGGGCTGGCTGCCCGGATTCGGCGGCCTGCTCGACCGGATCGACTCGCTGCTGGTGGCGCTGCCGCTCGCGGTGCTGGTCACGACGCTGCCGGGGCTGTGGTGACGGCCCGGGCCGCCGCTGCGCTGCGGCATCTGCTGTGGCGCGTGGTCCTCACGATCACCGGGGGTCTCACCGTCACCGGGTCGCTGCCGTGTGGCGGCTGCGTCGTCGTCGCCAACCACGGTTCGCACGCCGACACCGCGGCCCTGCTCGCCGCGATGGACAGCCGCCACGCCCCGCGCGTCGCCGCCGCGGCCGACTACTGGTTCGCCGGCGGGTGGCGCTCCGCGATCTGCCGGGCGCTGGCCGCCGCGTTCCCCGTGCGGCGCACCGGCGGTGGCAGCGCGGACATCGCCGCCGCCGTCGCGCTGCTGCAGGCCGGGCGGGCGGTCGTCGTCTACCCGGAGGGGACGCGCGGGAGCGGCGCCCCGGCCCGCTTCCACGCCGGGGCATTCCGGCTGGCCGCCGCCGCGGGCGTGCCGGTGGTGCCGGTGGGCATCGTGGGCACCACGGACCTGCTGCCCAAGCACGGCAAGCTGCGGCGCAACCGGGTGGAGGTCCGCATCGGCACGCCGCTCCCGGCGGACGCGGACGCCGCCCGCGAGGCGGTGGCCCGCCTCGCGCGCCTGCCCCGCTCAGCGCCCAGCAGACGTCCGTCGCGGGAGCGGGCCGCGCGGCTCGCAGCGTCCCGGACGGGCGTCGCGCTCGTAGCGGTGTGGGCGGTGGCGGAAGCGGTCGTGTGGCCGTTGCTGCCGGAGTGCGTGCTGTTCGCGCTGGTGGTGGCGGCACCGCGGGCCGGTCTCCGGCTGGTGCCGACCGCGGTGCTCGCCAGCATGGCGGGCGGGCTGTGCACGCTCGCGCTGGGAGCGGCCGGCGCAGCCCCGGCGGCCCCGCTCGTCACCGAGCGGATGCGCGTGGCGGCGGCGCAGCAGACGGCGGCCGAGGGCGCATACGCGGCGCGCCACCAACCGCTGTCCGGGATCCCGTTCAAGGTCTACGCCGCCGAGGCGGGCCGGGCGGGGGTTGCTCCGCTGCCGTTCCTCGCGGCGGCGGCCACCCATCGGGGTCTGCGCATCGCGTCCGTCGGCGCGGCGTGCGCGCTGCTCGGCGTCGGCCTGCACCGGTGGCCCCGGGCGTACCCCGCAGTGCTCCTCGCCGGGTACGCGCTGTTCACCGCGGGCCTCGTGCTCGTCGTCCGCGGGTGGACGTAGTGGGAGGATGGGCCTCGTGAGCACGAGCCCCGAGCACACGACGCCCGAGCACACGGCCCCGCCGCGCGCGGTCTTCCGCATCCCCCAGCTCGTCGTGCTGGTGGCGTTGACGCTCGCCGTCTGCGTCACACCGGTCGCGACCGCCGGCCCGTACCTGTGGCTGGTCTACCTGCTCCCGATCGCGGTCGTCGTGTGGACGCTGCGCGTGCGCACCGTCGCCGATCCGGAGGCCGTGGTCGTGCGCCGGGTCGTCGGTGGCCGCCGGGTGCCGTGGGGCGACATCACCTCGATGCACCTCGGGAAGGCCCGCAACCCGGCGAGCGCGCGGATCAGCGCGGTGCTGGAGGACGGCTCGGAGGTCGCCCTGCCCGCCGTGCACGTCCGCGACCTGCCCCGGCTGGCCGCGGTGAGCGGCGGCCGCCTCCCCGACCCCACGGCGAGCGGCGAGTGAGGCAGTCCGCTCCGACCGTCTAGAAGGGCACCTCCACGCCGAGCAGGCCCTCTGCGTGGCCGCGACCGGAGAGCAACCGGCAGAACTCCACCGCGCCCAGCTCCAGCGTGGGGCCGTCGGTGCCGGAGGTCCACCGCCCACCTGCCGGGCCGGTGAGCGTCAGCGCGTGGGCACCGCCGTGCCTGCCGGCCCACTCCGCCACGACGTCGGCGACGATCGCGCCGTCGTGCTCGGGCGTGAGCACCAGGTCGCGGCTGGTGGCGCGGGCTGTGTCGACGCGGTGCATCCAGGTGTCGCGGGTGAGGATCGTCTCGACCAGGTAGCCGAACGTCCACCGCTCCGGCGTCCCGTTGACCGTCTCCGCGCCCGGCATTGGAAGCCGGCCTGCGAGCACCGACCGGCGCCGACGGCCACGGACGGCACGCGGCGCCACCGCGGCGTAGCGCGCCACGAGCTGCGCCGGGCTCAACGCGGCCCGCTCCTCCACCTGCAGGCCGGTCAGCGCGTCGATGAACACGCCACCCCGTCGCCCGGCCACGGTGTTCTGCCGGACGAACGTCGGCAGCGAGGCTGCGAGCTCGGCCATCCCGAGGCAGTGGCCGGCCATGGCGCGGACGTCCCAGCGCGTGCAGTCGGTCGGGCGTTCCCAGTCGGCGGCGTCCAGCGAGCGCAGCTGGTCGCCGTAGCGGCCGTACTCGGTGGCGGCGAGCCGCATCGCCGCGCTCCGGCCGAGCAGCGAGCGGCGGGGTGGGGGCGTCGGGCGGGTGGCGGTGGCGGTCATGGCAATACCTCCTGGTCGTCGTCGACCTGCGGCAGGTGGAGCGCGTCGGCGTACATGTCGACCGCGCGGTCGAGGAGGCGGGCGTAACGGGTGCCCCCGGGGTCGTTCGCCCACTGGGAGTCGGCGAGCCCGCCGACGAGCGCGGCGAAGAGGTCGAGGTCCTCTCCGGCGGTGATGCCGATCGACGCCATCACGGTGCGGAACCGGTCGTACACCCGCACCGCGTGGGCGTAGCTCTCGTCGCTGGGCGTGAAGCCGGGGATCGTGCGCAGGTCCATCAGCTGGTGGCGGGACATGTCGGCCGTGGCGAACTCGAAGTACCGCCGGGCGACCTCCCGGAGCACGCGCCGCGGCTCGGTGGGCAGCCGCCGGTCCGCCGACTCCGCGGCCCGTCCGTACTCGGCCCACGCCTGGCCGTACATCGCGTCGTAGATCGCGTGCTTGGAGGCGAAATGCGAGTAGAGCGACGGCGCCCGCATCCCGACGCGGGCGGCGACCTCACGCAGGGTCAGCGCGCCCAGCCCGCTCTCGCGCGCCACCGCCCACGCCGCGGCGAGGATCTCGCGCCGGGCTGCCTCACGTCGTTTGCTCTGCCAATCAGCAGTAGCTTTGCCTAACACGATAAGAAATCGTCCTCGGGGCCCAACCACCCGTCAAGGGCCGGCCGCCCCGGCGCGTACGGTGGACTCGATCCGCAGCGCCTCGACCGGGTGACGCCCCCGGTCCGATCGCGCGGACCGCCGCGACGGCGCCGGGCCACCCGCTCCCGGCCGCCCGCGCGCACGTTCCGGCCCCGCGAGAGGAAGAAGAACCGTGCCGGCACTCCGGTCCCGCGTCACCACCCACGGCCGCAACGCCGCCGGAGCGCGCTCGCTCTGGCGCGCCACCGGCATGGGCGACGACGACTTCGGCAAGCCGATCGTCGCCATCGCCAACTCCTACACCCAGTTCGTGCCCGGCCACGTGCACCTCAAGGACATGGGCGACCTCGTCGCGGGGGCGATCCGCGAGGCGGGCGGCGTCGCGCGGGAGTTCCACACCATCGCGGTCGACGACGGCATCGCCATGGGCCACGGCGGGATGCTCTACTCGCTGCCCTCGCGCGAGGTGATCGCCGACGCCGTCGAGTACATGGTCAACGGCCATGCCGCCGACGCGCTGGTCTGCATCTCGAACTGCGACAAGATCACGCCCGGCATGTTGAACGCCGCGATGCGGCTCGACATCCCCACCGTGTTCGTCTCCGGCGGGCCGATGGAGGCGGGCAAGGCCGTGGTCGTCGGCGGCGTCGCCCAGGCGCCGACCGACCTGATCACCGCGATCTCGGCGTCGGCGTCCCCGGAGGTCGACGACGCCGGGCTGTCCGAGGTCGAGCGCTCGGCGTGCCCCACCTGCGGTTCCTGCTCCGGGATGTTCACCGCCAACTCCATGAACTGTCTCACCGAGGCGCTCGGGCTCGCGCTGCCCGGCAACGGCTCCACGCTGGCCACCCACGCCGCGCGCCGCGAGCTGTTCCTCGAGGCGGGCCGCACCGTGATGGCGCTCGCGAAGCGCTGGTACGGCGAGGACGACGCGTCGGTGCTGCCGCGCTCGATCGCCGGCCGGCACGCGTTCGAGAACGCGATGGCACTCGACGTCGCGATGGGCGGCTCCACCAACACCGTGCTGCACATCCTCGCGGCGGCACAGGAGGGCGAGATCGACTTCGACCTCGCCGCCATCGACGAGGTGTCGCGCCGGGTGCCGTGCCTGGCGAAGGTCTCGCCGAACTCGAACTTCCACATGGAGGACGTGCACCGCGCCGGTGGCATCCCGGCCGTCCTCGGCGAGCTGTGGCGCGCCGGGCTGCTGCACACCGACGTCCACACCGTGCACTCGCCCTCGATGCAGCAGTGGCTGTCGGAGTGGGACATCCGCGCGGCGTCGCCGTCGGAGCGGGCAGTGGAGCTCTTCCACGCCGCGCCCGGCGGGGTGCGCACCACGGAGGCGTTCTCCACCGGGAACCGCTGGTCCTCGCTGGACCGCGACGCGGCGGGCGGCTGCATCCGCGACGTCGAGCACGCCTACACGAAGGACGGCGGGCTCGCCGTGCTGCGCGGCAACATCGCCCCGGACGGCGCGGTGATCAAGGCAGCCGGCGTGCCCGAGGAGCTGTGGCACTTCGAGGGCCCCGCGCTGGTCGTGGAGAGTCAGGAGGAGGCCGTGTCGGTCATCCTCACGAAGCAGATCCAGCCCGGCGACGTCCTCGTCGTCCGCTACGAGGGCCCGGCGGGCGGGCCCGGCATGCAGGAGATGCTGCACCCCACCGCGTTCATCAAGGGCGCGGGGCTGGGCGCGAAGTGCGCGCTGATCACCGACGGCCGCTTCTCCGGCGGCTCCAGCGGCATCTCGGTCGGGCACATCTCGCCCGAGGCCGCCGCGGGCGGCGTGATCGGCCTGATCGAGAACGGCGACCGGGTCGTCATCGACGTCCCCCAGCGCACCCTCGAGGTGCAGGTGCCCGACGAGGTGCTGGCCGAGCGCCGCGCCAAGATGGACGCGAGCGAGCGCCCGTGGCAGCCCATCGACCGCGACCGCGAGGTGAGCAAGGCCCTGCGCGCCTACGCGGCCCTGGCCACGAGCGCCGACCTGGGAGCCGTTCGCCGCATCCCCTGATCCGACGAGACCGGTTACCCGGTCGGGGACCGGGTGCGGGCCGCCTCGGCCAGCACGACGAGCCAGTCCCCCGCGGCGGTGACGTCCCGCCCGCCCGCGGCGGCCGAGGGGTCGCAGCCGAAGCCGACCGACCAGGTCCCGTCCTCGAGCTCGACGGGCCCCAGCATCATCGGCGCCGGGAGCTCGGCGAGCACGGCACCGAGCGCGGCGGGCGTGAGGAGCCAGCGCTCGCCGACGATCTGCGCGCCGCCCGGCGCCCGCAGCAACCCGGGCTTGGGCGGCACGGTGTCGAGAGCGACCATCCGGTATGCGGGCGCGGTACGCACGAGCCCGGCCCAGCGCGCGCCGCGGCGTTCCAGGTCCGGCGCGAGTGGCTGCCCGCGCCGGTGGGCCCCCACCACGACGAGGGACACCGCGCTCGCGCCCGCGGTCACCGGCCAGGGCGGCGTGGACGCGCGCGGAGCGGGCAGCCCGGTGGCGGCCTGCGGCGGCGGGTCGGCGGGCACGGCGACGCGGCGGGCGACGTCGGCCACCAGGGCGTCGGCGAACGCCCTGCCCATCACGGTGACGCCGAACTGCGCGTCCCCAGCCGTTCCCGCCGGCACGGCGACGGCGCACAGGTCGAGCAGGTTGCAGAAGTTGGTGTAGGTGCCGAGGCGGGAGTTGACCACGACCGGGTCCGCCGCGACCTCGGCGATCGTCGGGTGCTCCGGCGCGGTCGGCACGAGCAGCGCGTCGATCCCGTCGAGCGATCCGATGGCCTGCATGCGCAGTTCGGCGAGGCGGGCCGTGTCGGCGACGTAGCGTGACGCCGGCACGGTGCCGGCGGCGCGGATGATGCCCGCGACGGCCGGGTCGACGGCGTCCGGGTGGGCGTCGACGAACGCGCCGACCGCGGCGTACCGCTCGGCGACGAGCGCCCCGTCGTAGAGCAGGCGGGCCGCGTCGAGGAAGGGGTCGAGGTCGATCGGCACCACCTGCGTCCCGTCCGCCCGCAGCCGCTCGACGACGTCGGCGAAGGCTGCCTCCCACTCCGCGGACAGCCCGGGCAGGTTCCGCGCAACCGCGACCCGGGGCGCCGGGGGCGCAGCCAGGACCGTGTCGGCGGGCCAGGGCCGGGCGCCGCCCGCGAGCACGCCCATGGCGAGCTCGGCGGTCGGGAGATCTCGGGCGAAGATGCTGACGCAGTCCCACGACCGGCAGGCCGGCACGACCCCGTCGGTCGGCACGACCCCCGGCGTCGGCTTGATCGCGACGATGCCCTGGAACGCCGCGGGGACCCGGCCCGAGCCCGCCGTGTCGGTGCCGAGGGCGAGGTCGACGAGGCCGAGCGCCACGGCCACCGCCGAGCCGGAGCTCGACCCGCCGGAGATCCGGCCCGGGCGCCGGGCATCGCGTACCGCGCCGTGCGGGCTCCGGGTGCCGACCAGGCCCGTGGCGAACTGGTCCAGGTTCGTGGTGCCGAGGACGACGGCGCCCGCCGCCCGGAGCCGGGCCACCACCGGCGCGTCCTCGGCGGCGACCTCGCCGTAGCCGGGACAGCCCGCCGTCGTACGGATCCCGCGCACGGCAATGTTGTCCTTGACGGCGGCGACCAGCCCGGCCAGCGGGAGGTCCACTCCCGCGGCCACCCGGGCGTCGACGGCCGCGGCGTCGGCCAGCACGTCGGCCTCCGGGAGCCGGGAGATCCAGATCTCCGGGCGGTCGGCGGCGGCAACGGCACGCATCGCCGCGCGGACCCGGGCCACGGCCGCCGTCATGCCACGGCCTTCGCCGGGGCCGGCTCGGTCACCGCGGCCAGTACGACGAGCGGCTCGCCCGCCACCACCTGCGTCCCCGCCTCGACGAGCACCTGGTCGACCACGCCGTCGCACGGCGCCTGCACCGCCGTCTCCATCTTCATCGCCTCCATCGCGAGCAACGTCTGTCCGGCGCGGACGACCTGGCCCGGCGCCACGTCGACCCGCCACACGTTGGCCACGAAGGGGGCCTCCACGAGCGCGCCGCCGTCGGGCACGGTGATCTCGGCGGCCGCCACCGACGGGCCGGCCGCATCGTCGTCCCGGTCGAACTCCCCCGCCGCCGCCCACGCCGCCCGCTCCACTCCGAAGGCGGCCGCCTGGGTCGAGCGGAAGGCGGCGATCGAGTCGGCGTTCTCGGCGAGGAAGGCCTCGTGCTCGGCGAGGGAGAACGTCCCGTCCTCGATCTCGACGTGACCGCGCCCGGCCGCGAGGTCGGCCCGCAGGTCGAGCAGTTCCTCCGGCGTCACCGGGTACCAGGAGATCCGGTCGAAGTAGCGCAGCAGCCATGGCGAGCCGGGCTCGAACGGGGCCGCGGCGGACCAGCGCGACCACACCTGCGTGGTGCGCCCGACGAACTGGTAACCGCCCGGACCCTCCATCCCGTAGATGCACAGGTAGGCGCCGCCGATCCCGACGGCGTTCTCCGGGGTCCAGGTCCGCGCGGGGTTGTACTTCGTGGTGACCAACCGGTGCCGTGGGTCGAGCGGGGTCGCCACGGGGGCGCCGAGGTAGACATCGCCCAGCCCGAGCACCAGGTACGACGCGTCGAACACCGTGCGGTACACGTCGTCGACCGAGCCGAGGCCGTTGACCCGGCGGATGAACTCGATGTTCCACGGGCACCACGGGGCGTCGTTGCGGACCCCGGCCATGTAGCGCTGGATCGCCTCCCGGGTGGCCGGGTCGTCCCACGACAGCGGCAGCCGGACGGTGCGGCTGGGCACCACCAGCTCGGACGCGACGGGCAGGTCGGCCTCGACCTCCCGCAGGTTTCCCAGCAGCCGCGGGACCGGCAGGACGTCGGGGTCCACGTGCACCTGCAACGACCGGATGCCGGGCGTCAGGTCGACGACGCCGGGCAGCCGCAGCGCCGCGACCCGCTGGTGCAGGGCGTGCACCCGGGCGCGCAGGCCGAGGTCGAGCACCATCTCGCCGTACTCGACGAGCACGTTGTCGTCGCCGGAGCGCCGGTAGGTGACAGCCGGGGCCCCGTCGCGGGCCGGGTGTCCGCCGAGCACACCGTCGTCGCCGTCCCCTCCGCTGCTGCGCACCCGCGGTGCGGACGCGCGGCGGGCCGGGCCGAGCACGGCGCGCGACGGCGCGTCGACGGCCCGCACCGGCACGAAGCGGACCGTGTCGCCGGGGCGCAGCTGCCCGAGCTTCCAGCGCTCGCCCGCCACGACCGTGAAGGGGCAGACGAAGCCGCCCAGGCTGGGCCCGTCGGGGCCGAGCAGGATCGGGGTGTCCCCGGTGAAGTCCAGCGCGCCGACCGAGTACGCGGTGTCGTGGATGTTGGACGGGTGCAGGCCGGCCTCACCGCCGTCGGCACGCGCCCACGTGGGTTTCGGGCCGACCAGCCGCACCCCGGTGCGCGCGGAGTTGAAGTGCACCGCGTAGGCGGTGGTGGAGAGCTCGTCGACGTCGGCCCGGGTGAAGAACTCGGGGGCCCCGTGCGGCCCCTCGGTGACGGCGAGCTCCCACGTGGTGGTGAGCGCAGGCCTGCTGCCGGCGGGAACGGGACCCGCAGGAGCGTCCACCGGCGGCGCGGCCCGCAGCACGTCGCCGGGACGCAGCGCCCGGCCGGCGTGGCCACCGAACCGGCCGAGGGTGAACGTCGCGGCGCTGCCGAGGTACGACGGCACGTCGAACCCGCCGGCGACCAACACGTACGTGCGCAACCCCGCGCGGTCGGCGGTGCCGACGTCGAGCAGCCCGCCCGCCGGGACGACGACGGGCTCCCAGCACGGCACCGCAGCGCCGTCCACCGTCACCCGCACCTGCGCCCCG
Source organism: Pseudonocardia sp. MH-G8 (assembly GCF_002262885.1). Taxonomy (GTDB): domain Bacteria; phylum Actinomycetota; class Actinomycetes; order Mycobacteriales; family Pseudonocardiaceae; genus Pseudonocardia. The sequence continues at coordinate 118,941 of NZ_NKYF01000004.1, forward strand.
GTCACGCACACCGTCGTCTCGGCGCTGAAGCGCAGGGCCGGGCCGCTCACCGTGCACTCCAGGCCCGGCGCGCCCTCGGGGTTGCCGAGCGCGCCGTTGCCGAGCCGGAAGGACAGGTCGTCCATCGGGCCGCTCGGCGGCACCCCGACCTGCCACAGCCCGACCCGGCCCGGCCAGTCCTGCACCGTGGTCAGCATCCCGGCGCGCTCGACGACGATCCGCGGCTCGGGGTCGCCGATCCCGGCGAGCGTCTCGGTGGAGTGGTCCGCCGCGAGCACCGTGGGATCGGTGACGACGGCCCGGAGCAGGCCGAGATTCGTCTCGATCCCGTCGACCCTGGTCCGCGCCAGCGCGTCGCCGAGCCGGGCGAAGGCGCCGCGCCGGTCGTCGGCGGAGGCGATGATCTTCGCCAGCATCGGGTCGTAGGCCGTCGACACCTCGGTGCCGGTCTCGGCCCAGGCATCGACGCGCACACCGGCCGGGTAGGCGACGTGGGTGAGGGTCCCGGCGCTGGGCTGGAAATCGCGGGCCGGGTCCTCGGCGTAGACGCGGGCCTCGACGGCGGCGCCGCGCACCGGCACGGCGTCGGGCACACCGTCGAGGACGTCCTCCTCTCCCGCGGCGAGGCGCAGCATCCACGCGACGAGGTCGACGCCCGTGACCGCCTCGGTGACCGGGTGCTCCACCTGCAGCCGCGCGTTCACCTCGAGGAACGAGGCCTCGCCCCGCACGGGGTCGTAGACGAACTCGACGGTGCCCGCGCTGCGGTAGCCGACGGCCGCGCACAGTGCACGCGACGTGCGGTGCACCTCCGCGCGCACCGCCTCGGGCAGCCTCGGCGCCGGGGCCTCCTCCAGCACCTTCTGGTGCCGCCGCTGCACCGAGCAGTCCCGGTCGCCCAGGCTCACGACCCGGCCGGTGCCGTCGCCGAACACCTGCACCTCCACGTGCCGGGCGTGCTCGACGTACCGCTCGGCGAACACCCCGGCGACGGCGAAGCTCGACGCGGCGAGCCGGGCGACCCTCTCGTAGGCGGCGACCAGCTCCTCGGGGCCGCGGCAGACCGTCATGCCGATCCCGCCGCCCCCGCCGGTGGCCTTGAGCATGAGCGGGAAGCCGATCTCCTCGGCGGCCGCCGAGGCGGCCGCGGCGTCGGGCAGCAGGCCGGAGCCCGCGATCATCGGCACCCCGGCGGCGCGGGCGGCGGCGCGGGCGGTGTGCTTGGTGCCGAAGATCCGCAGCTGCTCCGGGGTCGGGCCGACGAACGCGAGCCCGGCGGACTCCACCTCGGCGGCGAACCCGGCGTCCTCGGAGAGGAAGCCGTAGCCCGGATGGATCGCCCCGGCTCCGGTGGCCGCCGCGGCGGCGAGGATCGCGTCGGTGCGCAGGTAGGACTCGCGGGCGGGCGCCGGACCGATCCGCACCGCCTCGTCGGCCAGCCGGACGTGCGCCGCGGCCCGGTCGGCGTCGGAGAAGACCGCGACCGTGCGCATGCCGAGCTCGCGGGCCGAGCGGATGATCCGGCAGGCGATCTCGCCCCGGTTGGCGACGAGAAGGGTCGAGATGGTCACCGGTCTCCTCCCGGCCGCGTCACGATCATGCGCACGGGCGTCGGGTCGAATCCGTTGCACGGGTTGTTGACCTGCGGGCAGTTGGAGACGAGAACGAGCGTGTCGACCTCGGCGCGCAGCGCGACGCGCTTGCCCGGTGCGGACAGCCCGTCGACGATGCCGAGCGCGCCGTCCGGGTCGATCGGCACGTTCATGAACCAGTTGATGTTGCTGACGAGGTCGCGCTTGCCCAGCCCCCACCGGGCGCCCTCCAGCAGGAAGTTCTCCACGCAGGCGTGCTGCTGGCGCGTGTGCTCGCCGTAGCGCAGGCTGTTCGACTCCTGCGAGCAGGCGCCCCCGAGGGTGTCGTGCACGCCCACCTCGTCGGCCACCACCGTCATCAGCGCGGCGCCGGTGTCCGCCCGCAGGACCGACCCCGTGGTGAGCACGATGGAGCGCTGCCGGCGGATCGTCTCGGGTGCGGAGTACCGCACGGCGGTGTCGGCGGCGGCGTAGAGCAGGCAGTCGACGGCCTGGTTGCCGTGCAGGTCGACGATCGTCAGCACGTCCCCGGCGGCGACGACGGCCGACCAGGGCGCCCGGGCGGCGACGTGCTCGTCGAGGATCACCTCGGCCGGCACGAGCGCGGGTGTGGACAGGACCGGCGCGCTCATCGCGGGCTCCTCGCGGTCAGGTCGTGCTCGGTGTTCTCCAGGGCACGGCGGTGCTCCGGGCCCAAGGACCCGGCGGCGAGCGCGGCGAGGTCGGCCGGGTCGGACCACGCGACGACCTCGACGGGGGCGCCGGTGAACTCCGGTCGGGGGTCCAGCGGGTGGGCGGTGTTCGCCAGCGTCACGATCAGGTCCGTCTGCAGCAGCAGGTCCACCGCGGTGCCCGCCCCGGCGCTGCCGAGGAACCTGGTGGTCCCGTCCGGCTCGACGCGCACGCCCTGGAAGAACGAGATCGACGGGGGCACGTCGCGGGGGCCCATGCCGTGCTTGAGCACGCCGAGGGTGAGCAGTTCCCGCCCGGCGGGGGAGGCCGAGTGTGCGGCGCCCGCGCCGTACCGCTCGGCGTTGCCGGCCGGCGTCGTCGTCCCGGTGAGGGCGTCGTGGTGGCCCGAGGTGTCGGCGACGATCGTGGCCAGCAGCCTGCCTGCGTCGCTGAGCAGCGGGTGGCCCTCCCCCAGGTAGGCCTGCCACGGCACCTTCACGGTGTCGGCGACGTTGAGGCGCTCGTGCGGCGCGCCGACGCGGTGCAGCAGGAGCGAGACGCAGGCGTCACCATCGGGGTCGGCCAGGCGCAGCCGGGTGCCGCGGGCGAGCGCCATGGTCGTGTAGCGGCCGAAGGCCACGGTCTCCGCCCAGGTGACGGCGTCGGCCGGGACGTCGGCGGGCAGCGCGGGCGCCGCCGTCGCGGGTACGTGGCGCATCGCCGTGACGAGACGTCGGTGCTGGGAGCGGGCGTGCGCGCGGGCGCCCGCGGTGGTGGCGGTGGTCATTCAGGCCTCCTGGGGGACCACGGCGGAAGGCATCCGGACGGCCGAGCGACGGGCGACCGCCCGGGCGAGCAGGCCCAGCACGAGCACGGCGAGGACGAGGGCGGGTGCGGAGAACCGGAGCCAGGGGTACTCGCCGCTCGGGTCGTACACCTCGGCGCGCGGCCACCCCAGGTTGACCACCATGGCGCCGCCGTAGAGCACCGCCGCCACGTTGACCGGGAGGCCCCAGCGGCCCAGCGAGAACAGCCCGGGCTCGGCCGTGCCGTACTGGCCGCGCAGCCGCGCCACCAGCGTCGGCACGGAGACGAGCAGGTACGCCAGGTAGATCATGACGATGCAGACGCTGCTGAGCGTCGTGAACAACGCGGCGTTTCCGATGTTGACCGCCAGCAGCGCCACGGCCAGCACACCGATCACGACCGACGGCCACACCGGGGTACCGCGCCCCGGGTCGACCCGGCTCAGGTGCGCGGCCGCGGGCAGTTGCCCGTCGCGGGCCATCGAGTAGACCAGCCGGGAGCCCGCGGTCTGGATCGCGAGCGTGCACACCACGACCGCGATCGCGACGTCGACGAGCAGCACCTTGCCCCAGAACGTGCCGAGCACCGCGGTCATCACATACGGCAGGCCCTCGGTGGCGAGCCGGCCGTCGGTCAGGCTGGGAGCGGCCATGAGCGCGGTGAGCAGCATCAACGCCCCGCCGACCCCGGAGACGAGCAGCGCCGAGAGGATGGTGCGCGGGGCGGTGCGCCGCGGGTCCCGGGTCTCCTCCGACAGCTCGCCCGCCGAGTTGAACCCGACCATGACGTAGGCGGCCATCAGGCCGGAGACCAGGAACGCACCGACGGCGCCCAGGTCCGAGCCGGTGAGCACGCTCGTGTCGGCGACGACGGCGGGACCGCGCCGCGCCGCGGTGGCCAGTGCGAGCACCACCGCGATCACGCCGATGATCTCGCAGGTCACGCCGATCGAGTTGATCCGCGCCATGATCCCGACGCCGATCGAGTTGATCACGGTCGTGACGACGAGCAGCAGCGCCCCGAGGACGACGGCGTTGGTCGCGCCGGTGACCGAGGTCAGTGCGGGGTCCCCGCCGACGACCTGGAAGCCGCCCCACAGCTGGGGCAGGACCACCTGCAGCGCGATCGCCGCGGCCGCGGCCGTGACCACCTGGGCCAGCGCCATGAACCAGCCGGCGAACCAGCCGACGAGCTCCCCGCCGACCCGACGCGACCACTGGTAGACGGCACCGGACAGCGGGTACCGCGCGGCGAGCTCGGCGAAGACCAGCGCCACGAGCAGTTGGCCCCCCAGCACCAGCGGCCACGTCCAGAAGAACGCGGGCCCGCCGAAGGAGTAGCCGAAGCCGAAGAGCTGGAAGATCGTGGTGAGGATCGAGACGAACGAGAAGCCCGCCGCGAAGGACGCGTAGCGGCCGAGCTTGCGGTGCAGCGTCGGCTGGTACCCCAGCCCGTGCAGGTCGGCGTCGTCCGGCCCGGTCTTCGGTGGTGGGAGCGTCGTGGTCATCAGCACTCCGGGGTCTGGGGGATAACTGTTGACCGACAGTTTTCGGCGCCCCAGGGCACGACAGGTGTCCCCGGCGTAACCGATCGAGACCGCTCGTTACGTTCGAATTGCGGAATACCTGTCGTGTGACAGGTACGTGTCGAACCGCTGACGTGCGGATCCTCGACCCGGTGAGAAGATGAGGTGGTGACGTCGCCCGGACCAGGCCGCCCCCGGCACACCGGCCCGCTGCGTCCCGGCGCCACCGGACGCGAGCAGATCCTCGACGCCGCCGCGGAGCTGTTCACCACCCACGGCTACGCGCGGACCTCCACCCGCGCGATCGCCGAGGCGGTCGGGATCCGCCAGGCGTCGCTCTACCACCACTTCCGGACGAAGGACGACGTCCTCGAAGCGCTTCTGACCAGCACGGTCACCCCCACGCTGCCCGTGGCCCACGCCGTACTGCGCGTGCCGGCGGGCGACGCCGAGCACGCGGCCGCACGGCTCTACGCACTCGCCCTGCACGACGGCCGCGAGCTGTGCCGCACCCGGTGGAACCTCGGCGCCCTCTACCTCCTGCCCGAGCTGCGCGCACCCCGCTTCGTCCCGTTCCAGACCGCGCGCGAACGACTGCGGCAGTGCTACGTCCGCGCCGGCGCGGACGTCGTCGCCCGCACCGGAGGACCGTCCCAGGCCGGCGACCTGGCGTTCCGGCTCGTCGAGTCGCTGGTGAACCTGCGCGCCGACGGACGGGCCACGGCGGATTCCCCGGCCCAGGTCGCCGAAGGCTGCGTGCGGCTCGCATGCTGGTCCGGGGACGTCACGCCGGTGGCGCGGTCCGGCGAGGAGATGCTCCGCGACATCTCCGCGGCCCTGCTCGTTCCGGCGGGCTGACGTCGTCCTCCGGCACCACGCGGCCGCCGTAGCGCGGCATGGTCGTTCCCGGTATCAGCCGGCCGACGCCGCGGCAAGCGCGGGGCCGAGGTCGTCGAGGGCACGGGCGGCGGTCTCCACCATCTCGACGACCCGCGCGACGCCGAGGTGGTCCGCGGCGAAGCCCAGGTACTGGACGTGCACCTGCACCACGGCCCACAGCCGCTCGACGTCGCGCAGACCCGCAGGCGGGCCGGCCGAGCCCGGCGCCGCGGCGTAGGCCTCCGGCGCCGGAGCGCCCTGCGCGGCCAGCGTCGCGAGGTCCAGCCCGGCTGGAGCGACGCGCGCGTTGCCCCAGTCGATCAGTACGGCGCCGTCGGGGTCGAGCAGCACGTTGCCGCGGTGCACGTCGCCGTGGGTGAGCGTGTGCGGGAGCAGCGCGAGCGCGGTGCGCAGCCGGGCGTCGACCGACCACGCCTCCAGGAGGTCGGCGGCCTCGGCGAACCGCGCGTCGCCGGTGCGGTCGCGGGCACCGCGGACTGCCGGCAGCGCCTGCGTCGTGATCAACTCTCGCCACCAGCGGGCGTCCACGACCGGGACACCGCGCGGCCGGCGCCCCTGCCAGTGGGCGTGCACCCGGCGCAGCGTCGCCCAGACCGCATCGGGCACCTCGCCCGTGCCATCGAGGGCGGGCCCGGCGTAGAACGGCATCACCAGCCAGGACCCGTGCGCGTCCCGGCCGGCGGCCAGCAGGCGCGGGCGGTCGACCCCCGGCACCACGGCGATCGCGCGCATGGCGGCCACCTCGCGCGCGTGGGTGCGCTTGACGACCACCGCGACGCCGGAGTCCAGCACCACGCGCTCGACGGCGGCGGCGGCGTACCCGCCCGCCAGCGGGGCGCGGTCCGCGACCGCGACCGGCGCTCCCGCCCAGCGCGCCGCCGCGGGCAGCCACGCCGCGTCCGGCGGCGGGGGCGTCATCGCAGGAGCACGAGAACCAGCACCGCGGCGACCACGCCGACCACCAGCGCGAGCACTCCCCACGGGGCCGGGCGGCGGTGCCAGGTGCGCCCGTTGTCGAGCGCGATCCGGCCGGGGCCGGTGAACACGAGCGCGGCCGCGGCCATACCGAGCACGACGTCGAGTTCCACCGCACCCGCGCCCGCGGGGGAGGCGATGAAGAACCCGTTGCCGAACTTGAGCGCCACTGAGTTGATCATGATGGCGAGCAGCCCGGCCGCCGCCAGCGGCGTGACGACCCCGAGCACCACGAACGCGCCCGCCACCAGCTCGGTGATCCCTGTGACCCAGGACAGCGTCATCGCCTCCCGGAAGCCGAAGCCCTCCAGCACCTGCGCGAACCCGCCGATGCCCGGGCCGCCCCACAGCCCGAAGACCTTCTGCATGCCGTGGGCGAAGAAGGTGCCGCCGACGGCGAACCGCAGCAGCAACAACCCGACGTCCGTGCCGCGGTTCCAGGCGAGCTCACGACGATTCGGCCGGGTGGGGGCCGGGTCCGTGTCGCCGAAGCTCCCCGCGTTCGGGAAGATCGACGTGGGGTGCTCGCTCATGCTGTCGCAGCGTAGCCGTCGGTCGCCGGTTCCGGCGGCTACTCACCGGCCGCTCACCCGCCGCCGCCTAACCTGGAGCCGTGGGAGGACGGGTGCGGCGTGCTGCGGCCGCGGCGCTGCTCGGGCTGCTGCTCGCCGGGTGCGCCACCTTCCCCGAGCAGGGGCCGCGCGAGTGGCACGAGCAGCTGGAGGGCCCCGGCGAGCTCGGCGGGCCGCCGGTGGTGCCCGAACCCTCGCCCCCACCGCAGACACCGCCGCAGCCCGGGCAGGAGGGCCAGGGCGGCGAGCAACAACAGCCGTCGGGCTGCGAGGACCCGGACCCCCAGGTCGTGGCCACCTGCCTCGACCCGGTCGGCGCGATCGCCGTGCTCCCCGACGCCGAGACGGCCCTCGTCGGAGAGCGGCGGACGGGCCGCGTGCTGCGGGTGAAGAAGGACAGCGATCCCGAGCTGCTGGCCACCGTGCCCGTGGACCCGAGCGGCGGTGGCGGCCTCACCGGCCTCGTGCTCTCCCCGTCGTTCATCGAGGACCAGCTCGTCTACGTCTACATCACCACCCCGCAGGACAACCGGGTGGTGCGGCTCGCCGCGAACGACCCGCCCGAGCCCGTCCTCACCGGCATCCCGCGCGGCGCCACGAACAACGGCGGCGCGCTCGCCGTCGGCGACGACGGGTCGCTGCTCGTCGCCACCGGCGACGCGGGCCAGACCGACCCCGCACCCGCATCGCTGGCCGGGAAGCTGCTGCGCATCGACGGGCAGGGCCGCCCGGCCGAGGGCAACCCCGACCCGGCCTCGCCCGTCCTGAGCTCCGGGCTGCAGGCCCCCGGCGGGATCTGCGTCGACCCCACCCGCGGCACGGCGTGGGTCACCGACCGGCGCACGGGGGAGGACGCCCTGCACATGGTGGCGCCCGGGCCGCTGCCCACTCCGGCATGGCGGTGGCCGGACCGGCCCGGCGTCGCCGGGTGCGCCGCGCAGGACGGCACCGTGATGGTGCCCCAGGTCGGGTCCGAGTCGCTGTTCGTGATCCGTTCCGATCCGAACAACCTGTTCGTCGGCGCACCCGAGCAGCAGCTGCAGGGGACCTACGGCCGGCTCTCCGCGGCCGCCATCGCCCCCGACGGCCTCGTCTGGCTGGGCACGATCAACAAGGCGGGCGGCGAGCCGGTGCCCTCCGACGACCGCGTGATCCGGATCCAGCCCCCCTCGGCCGGCGGCAACAGCTGGCAATGACGGCGCCGGTCGGCGACCCGAGTACACCCCCGCATCGCGTTCGACGCGGTGTCGAGCCTCGCCGCAAGCTCCACTCAGCCGAGCGCCTCGATGACGATCTCGGCGGCCGCACGCCCGGCGCCGCAGTCCGCACTGCTGTTGACCTGCACGGTCGCCCCGAGCGTCGGGTCGGGCGGCGCGTTCCACCGCACCCCGATCCGGCAGGGGTAGAGGGCGTCGCCGGTGCGCTGCACGGCCGTCCGGCCACCGACCTCGACGAGGGTGCGCTCCGGCCCCGGCGCCACCTCACCGAACGGGTCGACGGAGAAGGACATGGTCACCGCCTGCTCGCCGAGCACGACGGCGCAGAACGACGGACTCGGCATCTCCCGCAGGTGCACACCCGCGGCCCCTGGTGCGAACCGCCGGGTCAGCTCGTCGGCCGGGGCGCACGGGTCACGGTCGGCCAGCGGCAGCGGCCGGGCGCCCCCGTCGTCGGGGGGCAGGTCCCACCGCCCGGCGACCTCGGTGGCGTAGCGCTCGGCGACCGCGCAAGGGGACGCGTCCGGCGAGGCCGCCGCGCCGGCGCGGACGTGCAGCTCGACGGCGAACCGGTCGCTGACCGGCAGCCGGACCTTGCACTCGTCCTCGTCGGCGGTCCGCACCCGGTACAGCGTCCGGTCGGCCACGGTGATCGCGGCCGTCGGGTCGCGGTCGGCGCGGTCGAACGGGCTGCCCGCCCACAGCCGGGCCGACCACGCGTCGCTGCTGAAGCGGCATTCCGCGACGTCGGGGTCCAGCTCGCCCGCGCCGAAGACGCGCTCGGCAGCCGCGGTATCCAGCAGCGCACATACGTCCCAGGTCCGGTAGCCGGCCAGCTCGGCCGCGAGCTGCGCCAGCTGCTCGCCGGTGACCGGATCGTCGCCGATGCGGTGCGGGAGCGGCGCCGGCGTCGTGGTCGGTGCGGGCGTGGCCGTCGGGCCCTGCGGTTGCGGCGGCGGGCTCCCGCACGCGATCATCGCCACCGCGAGCACCCCGCACCACACCCACCTCGAGCCCACCCGTACCCCCAGTCGGATCACCGGCGCGTCGCCCGCCCCGGGCCGGGCGACGGTAGCGGATGCGGCGGACGCGATCGCGAGAACCGGCACCACGCTCGGGACGAGCGTTCCAGCGGCCACTGCGCCCGCCGCCTCCACTTTGCCGCCGCGGATCTTCTCCGCGACATCGAGCTGAGCGGCCAGGACCTCGTCGCGGCGGTGATCCCCCACTCGGACTGGATCCGAGGCGGCGCTCCCACGGCAGCTCCCGAATCCAGCCGCGGACGGGTGAGGGCGACAACCGGCGGTAGCGGTGCACCCGTGATCGGCGCCCGGGCGGACCGGTGCCGTACCGTACGCCCGAATGGGTGAGAGCCGCCGGGCACACGCGTGGTGACGCACTGCCCTCGCGCCGCTCCGCACACAGCCGTCGCGCTCGACGTCGTTCGTGGCCGACGGCCATTCCGCGTGCAGTTCCAGATTCAACGCTCAAGTCCATGCGCACGTGCGGTCGATGACGTCCCCACGAAAGGAATGCAATTGAGGATCACGAGGAACCGTGTTGTCGCACTGATCTCGGCCGCTGTTGTCGTCGTGTTGTCATCCACCGCGTGCGGTACGGATCCGGTGGCGGGCAGCGCGAGCAGTACATCGGGCGAGGACCCGGCAGCAGTCGCGAGCCCGACACCGACCGCCGACTCGACTGATCCGCCGGGTGGGGCATACCGCTACGTCGAGGGCCTGTGCAAGCGCATCGATTTCTCCATGGTCGAGGCCCTCGCCCCGTTCAGCGGAGAAGTCACCGGGAGCGGCCGGTACACCGTTCCGTTCTCGTCGGCGAACTGCTCCGGCACGAACGAAGCGAACGACGACTTCGGCGGCGGCTCCACCCGGGTCGACGTGCAATGGCTGCCGACCCCGCGGCTGGCCGCCGCTGAGTTCGAGAACATGCTGTCCACCTTCTCGGGAACCGCGGAGCAGGTGGCAGAGTTGCCCGGGCGCTGGGAGCACGCCGTGCAAGGCACGGGGAACGGGATCAACGACACGGCCGCATCGATCCTCGTTCAGGACAGCAACCTGGTGGTGCGGGTGGAGATCGCGCTCGCCCTCGTTCAGGCCCAGGACCGGGCGGGCCCCACGGTACAGAGCGTGGCGGAGAGCGTTCTCTCCCTCTCCGCCGAGGGGTAGACCCACCCTCGCCGCTCACGGCCCGCGGGCTCCGAGTCGTCAGGGGCGTACGTGCGGCGCTGATCCCGGCGCCGCACGCCGCCTCCCCCGCTCAGCTGCAGCGCTCGATGACCAGCTCGCGCACGCGCTTGGCGTCGGCCTGCCCCTTGGTCGCCTTCATGACGGCGCCGACGATCGCACCGGCCGCCGCCACCTTCCCCCCGCGGATCTTCTCCGCGATGTCGGGCTGGGCGGCGAGCGCCTCGTCGACGGCCGTGATCAGGGCGCTGTCGTCGGAGACCACGGCGAGACCGCGGGCGGCCACGACCTCGTCGGGCTCGCCCTCGCCGGCGAGGACGCCGTCCACGACCTGGCGCGCCAGCTTGTTGTTCAACGCCCCGGAGGCGACGAGCTCGATCACCCGGGCCAGCTGCGCCGGCGTGATCGGCAGCCCGGCCGGCTCGACGCCGCGGGTATTGGCCTGCTGCGTCAGGTACGACACCCACCAGGAGCGGGCCTCGCCCGCGGGGGCCCCGGCCGCGACGGTGGCCTCGATCAGCTCCAGCACCCCGGCGTTGACCAGGTCGCGCAGCTCCGCGTCGGTGAGGCCCCACGCCTCCTGGATCCGGCGGCGGCGCTCCCAAGGCAGCTCCGGCAGCGTGGCGCGCAGCTCCTCCACCCACTCGGCGGGTGGCGCGATCGGCACGAGGTCGGGCTCGGGGAAGTAGCGGTAGTCCTCCGAGGTCTCCTTGATGCGTCCGGCGCGCGTGGTGCCGGTCTGTTCCTCGAAGTGCCGTGTCTCCTGCACGACCTTCTCGCCCGCGTCCAGGACGCCCGCGTGGCGGGTCATCTCGTAGCGGACGGCACGCTCCACCGACCGCAGCGAGTTGACGTTCTTGGTCTCGCTGCGGGTGCCCAGCACGCCGCTGCCGACCGGGGAGAGCGACAGGTTGACGTCGCAGCGCATCGAGCCCTGGTCCATGCGCACGTCGGACACGCCGAGCGACCTGATCAGGTCACGCAGCGCCGTGACGTAGGCGCGGGCCACCTCGGGGGCGCGCTCCCGCGTGCCCGGGATCATCTTCGTGACGATCTCGATCAGCGGCACGCCGGCGCGGTTGTAGTCCAGCAGCGAGTACTCGGCACCGTGGATGCGCCCGGTGGCGCCGCCGACGTGCAGCGACTTGCCGGTGTCCTCCTCCATGTGCGCGCGCTCGATCTCCACGCGGAACACGGTGCCGTCGTCGAGCGGCACGTCCAGGTACCCGTCGACGGCGATCGGCTCGTCGTACTGGGACGTCTGGAAGTTCTTGGGCATGTCCGGGTAGAAGTAGTTCTTCCGCGCGAACCGGCCCCACGGTGCGATCGAGCAGTTCAGCGCCAGCCCGATGCGGATGGCCGACTCCACCGCGCTGCGGTTGACCACCGGCAGCGCACCGGGCAGACCCAGGCACACCGGGCAGACCTGGGTGTTCGGCTCGGCCCCGAACGCGGTGGGGCAGCCGCAGAACATCTTGGTCTGCGTGTTCAGCTCGACGTGCACCTCGAGCCCGAGCATCGGGTCGAAGCGCGCGACCACCTCGTCGAAGGGCACCAGCGTGGGCGCGGTCATGCGGCTCCCTCCAGGGACGGGACGCGGTCCAGCAGCGGTCCACCGTCCTCGGCGTTGCGGGCGGCCTCGTACGCCGCCGCCACCCGGTACATCACGGCCTCACCGAGCGCGGGGGCCATCACCTGCAGACCCACCGGCAGCCCGTCGGCCAGCCCGGACGGCACCGACAGGGCGGCGGTACCGGCGAGGTTGGTGGGGATCGTGGCCAGGTCGTTGAGGTACATGGCCAGCGGGTCGTCGACCTTCTCCCCCAGCGGGAACGCCGTGGTCGGCGTGGCCGGCGAGACCAGCACGTCGGCCTGCTCGAACGCCGCGGCGAAGTCGCGCGCGATGAGCGTGCGCACCTTCTGGGCCTGCCCGTAGTAGGCGTCGTAGTAGCCCGAGGACAGCGCGTACGTGCCCAGGATGATGCGGCGCTTCACCTCGGGGCCGAAGCCGGCCTCGCGGGTGGCGGCCATGACCTCTTCGGCCGAGGCGCCCTTGTCGACGCGCAGGCCGTAGCGCATGGCGTCGAAGCGGGCGAGGTTGGACGACACCTCACTCGGCATGATCAGGTAGTACGCGCCGAGCCCGTACTCGAAGTGCGGGCAGGAGACCTCGACGAGCTGCGCGCCGAGCTTCTCCAGCTGCCGCAGCGCCTCGTCGTAGGAGGCCCGGACACCGGCCTGGTACCCCTCGCCGCCGAGCTCGCGGACGACCCCGATGCGCAGCCCGGACAGGTCGCCGTCCGCGCCGCGCCGGGCCGCCTCGACGACGGCCGGCACCGGCTGGTCGATCGAGGTGGAGTCCATCGGGTCGTGCCCGGCGATCACCTCGTGCAGCAGCGCCGCGTCCAGCACGGTGCGCGCGCACGGCCCGCCCTGGTCCAGGGAGGACGCCGCGGCGATCAGCCCGTAGCGGGAGACCCCGCCGTAGGTGGGCTTGACGCCCACTGTGCCGGTGAAGGCGGCCGGCTGGCGGATCGAGCCGCCGGTGTCGGTGCCGATCGCCAGCGGTGCCTCGAACGCCGCCAGCGACGCAGCCGAACCGCCGCCCGAGCCACCTGGGACGCGCGTGGTGTCCCACGGGTTGCGGGTGGGGCCGTATGCCGAGTACTCGGTGGAAGAGCCCATCGCGAACTCGTCCATCGTGGTCTTGCCCAGGATCGTGATGCCGGCCGCGCGCAGCCGCGCCGTGACCGTGGCGTCGTACGGCGGGCGCCAGCCCTCGAGGATCTTCGAGCCCGCCGTCGTGGGCATGTCGGTGGTGGTGAAGACGTCCTTGAGCGCCAGCGGCACACCCGCCAGCGGGGACGCCGGGGCCGAGCCCGCGGCCAGCTCCTCGTCGACCAGGGCCGCCGACGCCAGCGCGGCGTCCTTCCCGACGTGCAGGAACGCGTGCAGCGCGCCGTCGACCTCGGCGATCCGGTCCAGGTGCGCCTGCGCCACCTCGACCGCCGACACCTCGCGCGTGCGGATCTTCTCGGCCAGCTCCGCGGCGGTCAGCCGGGTCAGCTCGCTCATGCTTCCTCCCCCAGGATCTGCGGCACGCGGAAGCGCCCGTCCTCGGCCGCAGGGGCGCCGGCGAGGGCGCTCTCCTGGTCGAGGCTGGGGCGCAGCTCGTCGGGGCGGAACACGTTCTGCAGCGGCACCGCGTGCGAGGTGGGCGGAATGTCGTCCGCGGCGACCTCGCCGACGCGGGCGACGGCGCCGAGGATCACCTCGAGCTGGCCGGCGAAGACGTCGAGTTCGGCGTCCGTGACGGCGAGCCTGGCCAGCCGGGCGAGGTGCGCGACCTCGTCCCGGGTGATCGGCGCGGATTCGGCGGACATGTCCCTCCAGGACGGTGTGCGTGGGCGGCCCGCTGCGGCGGGCGGTGACCTGCGTGTGGGGTCCGCACGGCGGACCCCACAAGTCTAGTCGTGGTGGCAGGCGGGCCCGGCGATCGCATCCACGTGTTGTGCCGAACCGGTCGCGGCCTGACAGAATCTGCAGGGTTGCCGCCGCGCGGACCGCCGCCGATGGCGCGGGAGCTTCCCGCGGAGGAGGGCCTGCTGAAGGGCCCAGCTGAAGGGCATTGCGAGAGGACGTGTGGCGTGTCGTTCCTGCTCCGGGTCGTGCTACCGGACAAGCCGGGCAGTCTCGGAGCCGTGGCCACGGCGCTCGGAAACGCCGGCGCCGACATCCTCGGCGTCGACGTCGTGGAACGCGCCCACGGCCACGCGATCGACGACCTCGCGGTCGAGCTCCAGACCGGCCGGCCGCCCGACGTGTTGATCACCGCGGCCGAGTCCGTCCCCGGCGTCGAGGTCGAGTCCGTGCGGCCGCACTCGGGGCGGCTCGAGACGCACCACGAGCTGGAGCTGATCGACCAGATCACCGGCGACCCGCAGCACGGGCTGCAACTGCTCGCCGACGGCGTCCCCCGGATCTTCCGCGCCGGCTGGGCGCTGATCGCGGTGCGCGACGGCGAGTCCTCCTACCGGCTGGCGCAGAGCTCGGCCGCGCCCGAGACGCGCGCGGGCGACCTGCCCTGGCTGCCCCTGGAGCGCGCCACCGTGCTGGACCCGGGCGTGCACTGGGTGCCGGAGCCGTGGAGCGCACTGGACACCGAGCTCGCGGCGGCCCCGTTCGGGCCGAAGGCGCGTGCCCTCGTGGTCGGACGCCCGGGCGGGCCGGCGTTCCGCCCGTCGGAGCTGGCGCGCCTCACCCACCTCGCCGGGATCGTGACGACGGTGCTGGGGCCGTAGCAGTGGACCGACCCTGGTCGCGCGTGCCGAACTGGGTCGGCGCCGCGCTGCGTCCCGAGCTCGCGGGCACCGTCGACGAGATCATCGCGGCGGTCCGGGCCGAGGTTCCCGAGTACGCGCGCCCGCTCACCGGCCGCTTCGGAAGCCGGATCACCGAGGGCGTCTCCGTGGCGCTCGGGCAGTTCGTCGACCTGCTCGGCCGCGACGAGGCGCTCGCCGACGCCAGCGTCTACCGCGCACTGGGCCAGCTCGAGCACCGCGAGGGCCGCACACTGGCCGCGCTGCAATCGGCCTACCAGGTGGGCACCCGGACGCTGTGGCGCCAGCTCGGCAGCAGCACCACCGCCCGCCGGCTGCCGCCCGAGGTGATCTTCATCCTGGCCGAGGCGCTGTTCGGCTACATCGAGGAGCTCAGCGCGGCGTCGGTGGCCGGGTGGGCCGACGAGGAGGCCAGCCAGGCGGGATCCATGCAGGCGCGGCGGCACGCCCTGGTCGAGCTGCTGACCCGGCGTCCCCCGCCGGCGCCCGCCGAGCTCGAGCGGGCGACCGCGGCTGCGGGTTGGCGGCTGCCACCCCGCGTCGCCGCGCTCGTCGTCGAGGACGCGGTGGCCGTGGCCGCCCGGTTGCCCGGCGCGGTGGGCGCCGACCTGGACCCCGTCGGCCTGGTCGTCACGGCGGGCCGCGGCGAGGCCGACGCCCGGTGGCTGGAGCGGGTGCGCGCCGCGGTGGGCGAGCGCAAGGCCGTGCTCGGGCCGCTCGTGGAGCCCGGTGAGGCGTACCGCTCGGCGGGGCTCGCGCAGGCCGCCTGGCCGCTGCACGCGTCGGGGCGGCTGGACGCGGGCACCACCCTCGTGCGGGCCGACGAGCACCTGCTCGCGCTGCTGCTCGCGGCGGCGCCCGAACTGGCCGCCGCGCTGGCCAGGCGCGCCCTCGCCCCGCTGCGCGCACTCCCCACCGGCGCCGCCGCGCGCGGCGAGGAGACCCTCCGGGCCTGGCTGGACGCCCACGGCGACATCACCGCCACGGCCGCGGCGCTGCACGTGCACCCGCAGACCGTGCGCTACCGCCTCGCGGGTCTGCGCGAGGCCTTCGGTGACGCCCTCGACGACCCGGTCGCGCGCCTGGAGCTCGCCGTGGCCCTGCGCACCTGCACGCCGGGTGATCTTCCCTGACCCGCTCGCACACCGACTTCCGCGGTCGCACCACGATCGGTGTGCGAGCGCGCGGGTCGCCCGGCTATCAGCCGGTCAGCGACGCGAGCATGCCCTCGGTGACCGTGACGCCCTCGCCGACCTGCCGCTGCGTGGTGACCTCGGTGACCAGGTTGCCGGTGGAGGCCACCTCGAGGCTGTCGGCGTTGCCCTTCTGGTAGTCCAGGCCGATGCCGGCGCCCTCGCCGCGGATGGTGTTGCCCGTGACCGCGACCTTCGCGTCCCCGTAGTTGCCCGCGACGTGCAGGAACGTGCCGGCCTCCCCGTCGTCCTGGAAGATCCGGTTGTTCGTGATCGTGGTCGCCGACCCGCCCTGGACGGTGCCCAGGATCCCGGTGCCGACGAAGTCCTCGATGTAGTTGTCGGTGATCGAGGAGCCGTACAGCCGCTCGGCCCACAGCGCGGGGCCGCCCTCGACGCCGTAGATGTGGTTGCCCCGGATCATCCACCCGGCCGCGTTCTGCATCCGGATGCCCGCGTCCCCGGTGCTCGCGATGTAGCTGTCCTGCAGCTGCCAGTCGGTGACGGAGTTGCCGGTGTCCTCGACGAAGATGCCGTTGCCGCCGGAGCGGTTGATCTGCAACTGGGCGAGCCGGCCGTTCACCTGGGTGTTCTCCAGCGGCGTGCCGTTGGCCGACAGGTTGGTCAGCCGCACCCCGTGCCGGGCGGAGTCGGAGATCTGGACGTCCTCGAGGACGGTCTGCCACGAACGCAGCACCACGGCGTCGTGGGCGTCCGGGTTGTTCTCGCTGTTGGCCTTGATCGTCATCGAGCGCAGGGCCGTCGAGAGGCCCGTGGTCGGGGAGTTGTCGAGGTAGCTGTCACTGGCGAAGATGGCGTCCAGGTTCGCGCCGTCGGCCTGCTGGATCACCGTTCCGGTGCGCGAGCGCCCGCGGTACTGGCGGTTCTCCAGCAACGGGATGGTCTGCGACACCAGGCACGTGCCGTCGAACACGATCTCGTCGCCCTCGGCGCTGCGTTGCAGCGTCCGGGCGATCAACGCGGAGTCCCGCACGTTGTTCTTGCACGCCACGACCAGCTCGCGCTTCGGCGTGAACTGCTGCTCGGCGGCCTCTGCCGACCCCGGCACCAGGAGGCCCGACACGACCAGTACGGCCGCGACGCCTCCCGAGAAGAACCTGTACATGTCCCACCCGCTCCACATCGAGAATTCCTGTGCGAGACCCACCCGGCGTACACGTTGGTCCGATCGGGTGTCCCCTGAACGGGGCAGGGTAGCGGGCTGATCGAGCGGGGAGTGACCCCCCTCTCCCTCTGCGGGTTCAGCTCGTCGTGAGGCCGCGCAGGACGATGTCGAGGCCGCGGCGGAACTCCTCGTCCGGCGGCACCGCCCTTGCGTCGCTCGCGGTGCGGGCGAGCAGCGGGTACTCGTCGGCGGACAGCTCCGACAGCACGATCGTGCCCGGCCCCGACAGCGCGGCGGAATGCTCGCTCTGCAGGAACCCCAGCAGGTAGCCGATCAGGGTGCGCTGCGCGAGCACCCGGTCGACGCCCTCGTGGCCGCCGTCGGTGAGCACCTCCAGCATGGCCTCGATCAGACGCAGGGATGCCCGGGCGGCCTGCCGGTGCCGCAGCACGAGTGGCACCACCGCGGGGTGGCGGGCCACCGCGACGCGCACCCGGTCGAGCAGCACACGGAGACGGTCCTGCCAGCCCGTGGGCGGCAGCACCAGGTCGACCGAGCCGTACACGTACTCGACCACCAGCACCTCGAGCGCCTGCCGGTCGGCGACGTAGCGGTAGAGACCCATCGTCGCGACGCCGAGCTCGCGCGCGACCGTGCGCATCGTGAGTGCCGCCAGACCGTCGCGGTCGACGACGGCGAGGGCGGCGGTGACCAGCTGGTCGTCGGTGAGGGAGCGGGGACGGGGCACGGCTTGACAGCGTACAAGGTACGCGCATACTGGTCGTACGCGTACTACGTACACCTAAGGAGCCCGTGCCGTGCCGCCTCCCACCGTCGTCCCCGCCCGCACCCTCGACACCGTCGCCGGCGCCCGCGTGCCGGTGCCCCACCCGGACCGGGTGGTCCACCTGCAGTTCCGCCGGTTCGCCGGGTGCCCGGTGTGCAACCTGCACCTGCGCTCGTTCGCCCTCCGGCACGCCGAGGTCGTGGCCGCCGGCATCCGCGAGGTCGTGGTGTTCCACTCGAGCGCCGAGGCGCTGCACCCCTTCACCGCGGACCTGCCGCTCGACGTCGTCGCCGACCCCGGCCGCGCGCTCTACCGGGAGTTCGGCGTGGAGTACGGGCCGCGGGCCCTGCTCGACCCGCGCGGCTGGCCGGGGATCGCGCGGGCGGTGACGCAGGAGGTGCGGGCGATCCGCCGTCGCGGACGACCGGCCGGCCCGGCCCACCCGCAGGACGGTCGCCTCGGCCTGCCCGCCGATTTCCTCATCGCCCCCGACGGGCGGGTGCTCGCCCAGAAGCAGGGCGCCCACCTCGACGACCAGTGGTCGGTCGACGAGCTGCTCGCGCTCGTGCCGGCGGGTGACCGCGCATGATGACGCTGGAGGTGTTCGTCACCGGCCGGGCGCTCACCGCCGAGGCCGAGCGCGACCTCGGCGACCGCGTCCTGCGCGCGCTGACCACGGAGGACGCGGCGCCCGACGCGGCGATGGAGGGGATGCGCGAGTTCGTCCACGTGCTGGTCGCGCAACCGCGCACCTGGGCCACCGGTGGCCCGACGCCGGACGCGGCGCCCCGTTACCTGGTGCGGCTCACCGTGCCGGGATCGTGGAGCGACCGGGAGTTCGGGGCCCACGTCGTGCCGCTGATCACCGAGGCCGTCGCCGCCACGGAGCCCGACCCCACCCGGTTGCTCCGCGAACCGCACTGCATCGTGCAGGTCATCGGCCTGCGCGAGCACTGCATCGGGACGCTCGGCGCGACCACGACGAGCACCGAGATGACCCGCCTCATGACGCAGGGCTACCGCGACTCCGGCGAACGCCGGGTCGCTCCCGCGGGCAGCACGATCGACCCCGTCTGCGGCATGCCGGTCGAGTGGGACGCGGCCCGGTTCACGATCACGCACGACGGGGTCGCCCACGCGTTCTGCGCGCCGTCCTGCCGCAAGGTCTACGCCGAGGACCACGGCCTGACGTGAGCGGAGCCGGTACTCACGAGTATCGGTTGCCCATGGTCGCGTGCACAGCCATGGGCAACCGATACCGGCGGGTAGGTGTCAGCCGGCCAGGCGGATCGGGGTGCCGACGGGCTTCGGACGGGCCGGGAGCGGGGTGACCTCGTTCTTCGGGCCGCCACCCGGGAAGGCCAGCCGGGCGATCTTGCGCAGCACCTTGCCGTACTGGCGCGGCAGCGAGCCCGTGGTGTACGGGAGGCCGTAGCGCCGGCAGATCTCCCGCACCTTCGGCGCGATCTCCGCGTACCGGTTGCTCGGGACGTCGGGGAACAGGTGGTGCTCGATCTGGTGGCTCAGGTTGCCGGTCATGATGTGGAACAGCGGGCTACCGGAGAGGTTGGCCGAGCCGAGCATCTGCCGGATGTACCACTGCCCCTTCGTCTCACCCTCGAGCCGCTCCTCCTCGAACGTCTCGGTGCCGTCGGGGAAGTGCCCGCAGAAGATCACCGCGTGCGACCAGACGTTGCGCACGACGTTGGCGGTGAGGTTCGCGGCCGCCGTCTGCAGGAAGCCCGGGCCGGACAGCAGCGGGAACAGCACGAAGTCCTTCGCGAACTGCTTGCGGCTCTTGCGCCAGAACGTCATCAGGTCGGCCCTGGCCTCCGCCTGCGTCTTCGTGCCGTCCTTGACCTTGTCGAACTCGAGGTCGTAGAGCGCGATGCCCCACTCGAAGATCAGCGACAGGCCGAGGTTGGTGAGCGGCTGGAACAGGTTGGAGGGCTTCCACTCCTGCTCCGGCGTGATGCGCATGATCGTGTACCCGAGGTCGCGGTCCTTGCCCCGGATGTTGGTGAAGGTGTGGTGCTCGTAGTTGTGCGTCCGCTTCCACGCCTCGGCGGGGGTGGCGTGGTCCCACTCCCACGTCGTGGAGTGGACCTTCGGGTCGCGCATCCAGTCCCACTGACCGTGCAGGACGTTGTGCCCGATCTCCATGTTGTCGAGGATCTTGGCCACCGAGAGCGCCGCGGTGCCCGCGATCCAGGCAGGCGGGAACTTCGAGAAGATCAGCATGCCGCGGCCGCCGACCTCGAGGGCCCGCTGGACCGCGATCACGCGGTGGATGTAGCGGGCGTCGGCCTCGCCGAGGCTGTCGACGACCTCCGCGCGGATCGCGTCGAGCTCCGCGCCGATCGCCTCGACCTGCTCGTCGGTGAGGTGCGCCGCGGCGCTGGGGGTGTCAGGCATGTTCGCTCCTACAGCTCGATCTCGACGTCGCCCGCGGCGCCGGAGACGCACGTGCGGACGCTCTGGCCTGGGGTGTCGTGCACCTCGCCGGTGCGCAGGTCGGCAACCCCGCCGGAGCGCAGCGCCCCGACGCAGGTGTGGCAGATGCCCATGCGGCAGCCGTTGGGCAGCAGTGCGCCTGCCGCCTCGCCCGCGGCGAGCAGCGGGGTGCCCGGCCCGGCGTCGGCCGTGATCCCGCTGGTGGTGAACGTGACGCGGCCACCGGACCCGGCGTCCGAGGCCGGCGTGGGCGCGACGAAGCGCTCGATGTGCAGGGCGTCCGGGTCGCCGAAGCGCTCCCACCGCTCGCTCAGCGCGTCCAGCAGCCCGGCGGGGCCACAGGCCCACGTCTGCCGGGCGGCCCAGTCGGGCACGGCGTCGGCGAGTGCATCCGGCGTGAGCCGCCCCTCGACCGCCGTGTGCCGCTCGATGAGGCGCAGCCCGGTGGCCGCCGCGAGCGCGCGCAGTTCGAGTCCGAACACCAGGTCCGCGGGCGTGCGGTCGCAGTGCACGACGACGGCGCCCTCGAGGGTGTCGGGCCGGGTGTTCGCGAGGTTGCGCAGCATCCCCATGACGGGTGTGACGCCGCTGCCCGCCGTGACGAACAGCAGCTTCTCCGGCACCGGGTCGGGCAGCACGAACTCCCCCGCAGGCGGCCCGATCCGCAGCAGCGCGCCCACGGGCGTGCGGTGGGCGAGCGCTCCCGACACGGTGCCCCCGGGCATCGCCGTGACCGTCACGGCCAGCAACGGGTCCGAGGGGCAGGAGGTCGCGGAGTAGGTACGCCAGTGCCACACGCCGTCGAGCCGGGTTCCGATCCCGACGAACTGACCGGCCCGGTGCGTCGTGCGCGCGGGGCCGGTGCGCAGCAACAGCGTGGTCGTGTCCGCGGTCTCCCGCCGCAGGCCGACCACGCGCGCGTGGGGCTCACGGGTGGACCACACGGGGTTGAGCGTGCCGAGAAGATCGTCGGGCACGAGCGGTTGGGTGAACCAGCCCGCGGCGACGCGGGCCCGTCTGCCAAGGTCGGCCAGAACTCCCATATGCCTGACCGTATTGCGCGCAACGCACAGACGCCACGGCCACGGCCACGGCGGAACCCTCAATTCTGTGGCGGATGCCAAAGACTGCGGGCTGCGCATCGAAAGTGCCCGGCCGTACCCGTCAGCCGGCTCCCCCACACGCCGTGCGGCCGTGCGCCGTGTCTCGTCGACACCTGCGCCGGACACATCAGACGCGGATGCGCAACGCCTCGGAGACGAGGTGGTCGTTGCCCGTGGCGAGCCAGCCCCGGGGCGTGACGAGCACGTCCTCGAAGCCGATGCGGGTATCGATGCCCATCCGCATGGCGTACTCGAGCACGGGCCACGCGCCCGTCTCCTCGCCGTGGATCAACACCGGCACCGGCAGCGTGCCGAGCGCACGCAGGATGCGGACGCCCTCGGCGACCGCCGTCTCCGGGTCGGACACCGTGGACTCGGCGAGCACCCGCGTGGTGCCCGGAGGGACCCCGTTGGTGCGCAGCGTGACGGCGTCACCGCTCGTCCACACCCCGAGCTCGACACCGATACCAACGGCGCGGGCCGCGGCGCAGACGTCGATCCAGCCCTTCTCGTGCACGTTGACCGAGCACACGTCCGGCTTGCCGACGCCCAGGTGCCCCCAGGCGTAGACCGCCTCGATGCGCTTGCGCGGATCGGGCTGGATCCACCGCCCCGTGGTGACCCCGATCTCCATCCCGGGCACCTGGGCGCGAATGGCCGCCACCGTGTCGCCGACGTAGATCGGGTCGAGGGTCTCCTGGCCGTCTGGGGCGCGCGGGTGCACGTGGACGGCGGTGATGCCCAGCTCGGCCACCGAGCGCGCGTCGCGGGCCAGGTGCCGGGCGATCACGGGGAGCGCGGGGTGCGCATCAGCGGGACGCGACCCGTTCAACACCGCCTGCAGCACGCCGACACCCCCATTCCCCGCAAAGGGTATCCGTCGCTCGGTGGCCTTGCGCGGCGGCCGAGCGGAGACCGCCTCTATGGCGAGATCCTACGTGTTCGAGGTCTCCACGATCGTGTATGGACCTAGGGGCGCCTAGGCCGTGGCCGCCTCCCGGGCGGCGTCCGGGCCGCGTTCGAGCAGGACGCGGAAACCCGCCTCGTCGAGCACGGGAACACCGATCTCCACGGCCTTGTCGTACTTCGACCCGGGAGCGTCGCCCGCGACGACGAACGCGGTCTTCTTCGACACCGAACCGGCCGCCCGCCCGCCGCGCGCCATGATCTCTTCCTTCGCCTCGTCGCGGGAGAAGCCCTCCATGGAGCCGGTGATGACGATCGACAGCCCTTCGAGGGTGCGCGGCACGGACTCGTCGGCCTCGTCGACCATCCGGACGCCCGCGGCCCGCCACTTCTGCACGACCTCGCGGTGCCAGTCGACGGAGAACCAGTCGCGCAGGGCGGCCGCGATCGTGGGGCCGACACCCTCGACCCCGGCGATCGGGGCCAGCGCCGCCGCCAACGCCTTCGCCTGCGCCCGCGCGGCGACACGCGCCGCCCGCTCCTCCTGCGCGGCGCGTTCCTCCGCGCTGGGCTCCCCCGCGTGGCCGTCCGCCCCAGGCTCGGCATCCTCCGCCGGCTCCGCCTCGCTCGCCGCGGCGACGGCTGCGGACCCGACCGCCGCGGGCGCGGTGGCCTCGCCGGGGTCCTCCGCGCTGCCGTCGGAGGTGATCGCCAGCCCGGCCTCGGCCGTGGCCCGCGCGGCCTCCTCGGCCGCCGCCTCGATGGCCTCCATGGACCGGAACTCCCGGGCCAGCGCCTGCGCGGCGGTGGGGCCGACGTGCCGGATCGAGAGGCCGACGAGCACCCGCCACAGCGGGCGGTCCTTCGCGGCGTCGAGGTTGGCGAGCAGGCGGTGGCCGTTGGCCGACAGCTCACCGTCCTTCTTGCGGAAGAGCTCGACCCGGAGCAGATCCTCCCCGGTGAGCACGAAGACGTCGCCCTCGTCCTGCACGACACCCGAGGTGAGCAGCGCGGTAGCGGCCTCGTAACCCAGGCCCTCGATGTCGAACGCACCCCGGCCGGCCACGTGGAACAGCCGCTCCCGCAGCTGTGCGGGGCAGGAGCGGGCGTTGGGGCAGCGCAGGTCGACGTCGCCCGCCTTCTGCTGGGCCAGCGCGGTGCCGCACTCCGGGCAGTGGGTGGGCATGACGAACTCGCGCTCGCTGCCGTCGCGCAACTCGACGACCGGCCCGAGCACCTCGGGGATGACGTCGCCGGCCTTGCGGATCACGACGCGGTCGCCGATGAGCACGCCCTTGCGCTTGACCTCCTGCGCGTTGTGCAGGGTGGCCAGCCCGACCGTGGAACCGGCGACGACCACCGGCTCCATCTGCGCGAACGGGGTGACGCGGCCGGTGCGCCCGACGTTGACCTGGATGTCGAGGAGCTTCGTCGTGGCCTCCTCCGGCGGATACTTGAACGCGATCGCCCAGCGCGGGGCACGCGAGGTGGACCCCAGGCGCCGCTGCAGCGCGACCTCGTCGACCTTGACCACGACACCGTCGATCTCGTGCTCGATGTCGTGGCGGTGTTCGCCCCAGTGCTCGACGTGCGCGAGCACCTCGGCGACGCCGGTGAGCACCACGCTGCGCTCCGACACCGGCAGACCCCAGGCGCGCAGCGCGTCGTAGCCCTGGGACTGGCGTTCGAGGGTGAACCCGGTGCGCTTGCCGAACCCGTGGCAGATCAGCCGCAGGTTGCGCGACCCCGTGACCTTGGGGTCCTTCTGCCGCAGCGAGCCCGCGGCCGTGTTGCGGGGGTTGGCGAACGGCGGCTTGCCCGCCTCGACCAGCGACGCGTTGAGCGCCTGGAAGTCCTCCAGCCGGAAGTAGACCTCGCCGCGGACCTCCACCAGCGCGGGCACCGGGAACTCGTCGGTGCCGGTGAGCCGGTCGGGCACCTCCTCCAGCGTGCGCATGTTGAGCGTGATGTCCTCGCCGGTGCGCCCGTCGCCGCGGGTGAGGGCGCGGGTGAGCCTGCCGTTCTCGTACAGCAGGTTGACGGCGAGCCCGTCGATCTTCAGCTCGCAGAGGTAGTGCAGTGTGCTCGCACCCACCTCGCGCGTGACCCGCTCGGCCCAGGCACGCATCTCGTCGGCCGTGAACGCGTTGTCGAGGCTGAGCATGCGCTCGAGGTGGTCGTGGGCGACGAAATCGGTGGAGAACCGGCTGCCCACCTTCTGCGTGGGCGACTCCGGGGTGACCAGCTCGGGGTGCGCCTCCTCCAGCTCCACCAGCTCGCGCCACAGCGTGTCGAACTGGCCGTCGGAGACGGCGGGGGCATCGAGCACGTAGTAGCGGAACTGGTGATCGGCCACCTCCGCGGCCAGCCGTGCGTGCCGTTCGCGCACCTCGGTGTCAGGGCTCACGTGCAGAGGTTAGCGAGGAGGCCCGACAGGCTGCGGGACCTGCGCGTCACCGCTTCCGGCGCAACGGGATGACGTCGGCCTCCCCCACGGGATCCGGGTCGAGACCGCGGCCGAGCTGCTCCAGCCCGGCGATGTAGGGGGCCACGTCGCCGTCGCCCTGCCCGGTGAGCAGCCCGTGCAGGTGCTCCACCAGCACGTCGGCGATCGCGTGCAGCACGTCGTGGCGCTCCGCACCGGTGGCGAGCAGGCGCCGGGCGGCCTGCCAGACCTGCGGGGGATCGTCGGCCCACAGCTGGTTGGCGACGATCTCGTGCACCGTGATGTGCAGCCGCGGGTTCACCCCCTCGACCGTGTCGGTGTCGGGGTCCGCGAGCGCCTCGTGGTACTCCGGGTGCTCGCCCTTGATGAGCACGCTGCGGTCGTCCGGGTCGCCGGGGTCCAGGAACGAGAACTCCTGGTCGCCGATCCGGGTCGCGACGCCGGGGACGGCGAACATCCGGCGCGCGAGCACGTCGGGCAGGTCCTGCGGGTTCAGCGACTCCAGATCGAGGCCGGCGAGGTAGGCGTCCACGACATCGTCCGGCACGTCGTACGGGACGGGATCGGCGTCGCCCGGCCCCCCGATCGCACCCACCATGTCGTCGACCTCGTCCGCCAGCTCGGCGAGCGCGGCCTCGGGCAGGCCGGCTCGTCGCCCCGCCCAGTCCGCCCAGGCACGCAGCGTCTCGGGCAGCGCCTCCAGTTCCTCCTGCGACACCGGCGGGCCGTCGTTCAGGGTCTCGTCGAGGAACTGGTCGAGCATCCCGGGCCCGATCCGCAGCGGCCGGGCGGGCGAGACGGCGGCGCCGAACTCGACGAGCATCCCGGCGCATCCGCGCGCCCCGGGCGGGAGGTCGTGCGAGGTCAGGAACTCGTCCACGACGGCCGCCCGCGAGGCTTCGTCGGGGAGCGCGGGGACCGGCTCCACCGGGGTGGGCAGCAACCGCAACCTGGCGGCGGCCAGGGCGCGGGATGCCGCGAACTCCTCGCCCACCGGCGGCTCGAGCGCGAGCTCCGCCGCGCTGTCGATGACGGCGAACGCCGGCACGAGCACCGCCGCGGCGTCACCGAGGGAGAGCTCGTGCTCGACGACGGAGTGCTCGTCCGCGAGGTCACGCAGGTCCGCGCGCGCCGCGTCCGGGTCCTCGGTGAAGAACGCTTCCTCCACCATCCCGCCGACCGTGTGGTCCACCAGTGCCACCAGCGCGTGACGGGCCCCGCCGCGCTCGACGACGAGCAGCACGGTGCTCTGGTCGCCGTAGACGTCGCCGTAGGCCCACGCCTCGACCGCGCGCTCGGTGCCGAGCGTCGGCACCCAGGCCGGCTCGTCCACCCCGCCCGCGACCAGCGCGTCGGCGCCGGCAGCGGCCTGCTCCCGCTGCCGCTGCGTGCCGAGGACCGCGATCACCCGCAGCAGCCCCACCGCGCCGGGGAGCCGCTTGCGGGCCGCGCGCGCCACGAGCTCCTCGCCGAACACGACCTCCGGGTCGGCGTCGACCAGCACCTTCCCCCACCACGCGCCGAGCAGGACCGACACGTACAGCTCGGCCTGCGTCGCGTCGGTGGCGGCCGCCATCTCGTGCACGGCGTCCGCGAGGATGCGGTCGGCGTGCACGTCCGACCCCGGTGCACCCTTCCGGCCGCGCGCCGCCGACTTCTTGCGCTTCCGTCCCTTGCTCTGCGGGCTCACGCGGTCACCGTGCCAGACCGTGTCACCACTGCTCGGGTGGGTCCACGAAGGCCTGGCCCAGCTCGCGGGCGAGCTCCATCGCCCGCCGCGCCCATGTGGGTGTCGCGCCGGCGAGCCCGCAGGTGGGGGTGGGCACGGCGAGGGCCCCGAGGCGGGAGCGGTCGAAACCGAGCCGGTCGGCCAGGTCGAACGCGGGGCGCGCGAGATCGCGCAACCGCGGCGGCGCGGTGGGCTCGCGGGCCGGGACGAGGCCGAGCAGCAGCGGCGTGCCACCGTCCCAGACCTCGCCGAGCGCGTCGAGCGCCGCCGGCAGCGCCGTCTCGCCGTGGAAGGCGGGCAGGGTGGCGTCGATCCCGACACCGGCGACCCCGGCGCCGGCGAGCAGCCGCACCGGCGGCCGGTCGGCGCAGCAGTGCACCACCACCGGTACCCCCAGGGCCGTGACGAGGTCGCGCAGGGCGTCCTGCGCCTCGTTGCGGCCCACGGCGCGCACGGTGCCGTACCCCGACGCGGTGGGCAGCACGCCGGCGAGCACCGCGGGCAGAGTCGGCTCGTCGAGCTGGACGAGGACCTGCGCGCCGGTGCGCGCCGCCACCTCGGCGACGTGCGTGCGCAGCCCCTCCTGGAGGCTGGCCGTGAACTCCCGGACCGCACCGGGGTCGGTCAGCACACGGTGCCCGCTGTGCAGCTCCACCGCCGCGGCCAGCGTCCACGGCCCGGCCGCCTGCACCTTGACCCATTCCGGGCGCGCGGTGTCGCATGCCTCGTCGAGGGCGTCGAGGTCGGCGCGCAGCAGGTCGACGGCCCTGCGGTGGTCGACGCCGGGGCGCGCCGTGACCCGGTAGCCGGTGGGCACCACCTCGACGGCGATGTCGACGAGCAGCCCGGCCGTCCGGCCGATCATGTCCGCCCCGACACCCCGGGCCGGCAGCTCGGGCAGGTGCGGCAGCAGCGGCAGCTCGCCGACGACGGTGGCCGCCACCTCGCGCGGATCGGTGCCGGGCAGGGAACCCACGCCGGTGGCCGCACCGTCCGACCACCGGGCGGGCGGCGCGGCCACGACGTCGTCGCCCGCCCCTGCGGGAACGGCGAACGCGCCGCCCCCCACCGTCTCCCCTGGGGAGGCGCCGGCCAGGCCGGCCGCGGCGAGCGCGGCCTCGAGCGGATCGGTACTCACGGCCGCTGTCTACCACCGCCGTGCCCGCTCCCCCCGCCCGGGAGAGCCCATCCCCGCGAGAAGCACACGGGCGTCGTACGAACGTGCGGGCGTCGAAACCGGCAGCGGCCGCGCCGTGATCCACCCGAGCCGTACACCAGGGCGGCGCTGGCAACGCTTAAGTGCCGCTCGAGGCGATCTCAGGCACATGATTGCTGCCAGCCGCACGACACGGTCGGGAGCGCGACCATCACCGACGGCTCGGACGGATCACGGCCGCGGCGTCGCGGAGCGCGACACCCACGCACCCAGACCCCGACTCGCGAGCTCCTGCGCCCGACTCGCGGAAGGGACGCAGCACGTCCGCGA
Organism: Pseudonocardia sp. MH-G8; assembly: GCF_002262885.1. Taxonomy (GTDB): domain Bacteria; phylum Actinomycetota; class Actinomycetes; order Mycobacteriales; family Pseudonocardiaceae; genus Pseudonocardia. Next base: position 146,975 of record NZ_NKYF01000004.1, read on the forward strand.
GTCGCGCGCCCCCACCCGCGAGTCGCGCGCCCATACCCGCGAGTCGCGCTGCAACACCCGCGAGTCGCGCTGTGGGAAGCGCGAGTCGCGCTACGCGGCCGCAGTGATCGTGGCGCTGCCCAGCACCACGTCGCCGTCCGCGTCGGGGCGGTAGAGGGCTACGGCCTGGCCCGGGGCGACGCCGCGCAACGGCTCTGCGAGCTCGACGCGCAAGCCGTCGGGGGCCGGCTCTGCGACGGCCGGGGCGATGCCGCCGTGGGCGCGGACCTGCGCCACGCAGTCGAACCGGGGACCGGGAGCGCTGCCCGCGCTCCACACCGGCCGGCCCGCCTCGATCGTGCGGACGTCGAGCGCCGCGGCCGGGCCCACCCGCACCGTGCCGGTGGCGGGCTCGATGCCGAGCACGTAGCGCGGCCGGCCGTCGGCGGCGGGGGCGTCGACGCCGAGGCCCTTGCGCTGCCCGACGGTGAACCCGTGCACGCCGTCGTGGCGGGCGAGCTCGGCGCCGGTGTCGGCGTCGACGACGGCGCCGGGGCGCACGCCGAGCCTGCTGCCGAGGAAGGTGCGGGTGTCGCCGGAGGGGATGAAGCAGATGTCGTGGCTGTCGGGCTTCTCGGCCACGCGCAGCCCGCGCTCGGCGGCCTCGGCGCGCACGTCCGGCTTCGGGGTGTCGCCGATCGGGAACATCGCGTGCGCGAGCTGGTGCGCGGTGAGCACGGCGAGCACGTAGGACTGGTCCTTGTCGGCGTCGACGGCCCGGCGCAGCTCCCCGCCGACCAACTGCGCGTAGTGCCCGGTGCAGACCGCGTCGAAGCCCAGCGCGAGCGCCTTCTCCAGCAGCGCGGAGAACTTGATCTTCTCGTTGCACCGCAGGCACGGGTTCGGCGTCTGACCCGCGGCGTAGGCGGCGACGAAGTCGTCCACCACGTCCTCGGTGAACCGGGCGGCGAAGTCCCACACGTAGAACGGGATGCCGAGCACGTCGGCGGCGCGGCGGGCGTCGCCCGCGTCCTCCCGCGAGCAGCAGCCGCGCGAGCCGCTGCGCAGCGCGTCCGGGGTCTGCGACAGCGCGAGGTGCACGCCGACGACGTCGTGCCCGGCGTCGACGGCGCGCGCCGCAGCCACCGCCGAGTCGACGCCACCGCTCATCGCGGCCAGAACCCTCATCGTGCCAACGCCGCCTGCCCCGCGCGGCGGGCGCGCTCGACCACCGGCGCGATCACGGCGGCGACCGCGTCGACGTCTGCGGCGGTGGAGGTGTGCCCGAGGGAGAACCGCAGCGAGCCGCGCGCCGTGGCCTCGTCGGCGCCCATCGCGAGGAGCACGTGGCTGGGCTGCGCCACGCCTGCCGTGCACGCCGAGCCGGTGGAGCACTCCACGCCCTGCGCGTCGAGCAGCATGAGCAGGCTGTCGCCCTCGCACCCGGGGAAGGACAGGTGGGCATTGCCGGGCAGCCGCGAGGCCCCGCCCTCGACGACCCCGGTGCCCGGGTCGCCGTTGAGCGTGGCCTCCGGGACCGCCGCCAGGATCTTCGCGACCAGGTCGTCGCGCAGCGCGGCGAGGGCGGTGGACTTGCGCGGCGCGTCGGCCACCGCGAGCTCCACGGCCGTGGCCAGGCCCACCACAGCGGGGGTGTCGAGCGTGCCGGACCGCACGTCGCGCTCCTGACCGCCCCCGTGCAGCAGCGGCGTGAGCGCCACCTCGCGCCCCAGCAGCAGCGCACCCGCCCCGATCGGGCCGCCGAGCTTGTGGCCGGTGAGGGTGAGCGCGTCGGCGCCGCACGCGGCGAAGCCGACGCCGAGCACGCCGACGGCCTGCACGGCGTCGCTGTGCAACGGGACGCCGAACTCGTGGGCGATGGCCGCGAGCTCGCGCACCGGATTGACCGTGCCGACCTCGTTGTTGGCCCACATCACCGACACCAACGCGACGCGCTCGGGCTCGCGGGCCAGCGCGGCGCGCAGCGTCTCCGGCCGGACGCGGCCGACGTCGTCGACGTCCAGCAGCTCGACCTCGGCGCCCTCGTGCGCGGCGAGCCACTGCGCCGCGTCGAGCACGGCGTGGTGCTCGATCGCCGACACCAGCACGCGGGTGCGCCGTGCGTCGGCCGCGCGGCGCGACCAGTAGAGGCCCTTGACGGCCAGGTTGTCGCTCTCGGTGCCGCCGGTGGTGAGCACGACCTCCGACGGGCGCGCGCCGACCGCGGCGGCGATCCGCTCGCGCGCCTCCTCGACGTCGCGACGGGCGCGGCGCCCCGCTGTGTGCAGCGAGGACGCGTTGCCGGTGCGGGACAGTGCCTCTGCCATCGCCGCCACGGCCTCGGGGAGCATCGGCGTGGTGGCGGCGTGGTCGAGGTAGGTCGCACTCGTGGCGGCCACCTCCTCAACTCGATCGGCTCCGGGCAAGGATAGTCGCCCGGCCGCGGCGACCCGGCCGCGGTGGCGTCGAGCACGGGCTCCGACGTCAGGCCGCGACCCTTGCTCGGACGCGGCGCGCCGCCGGGTGCGGAACGCCGGTCACCGCCGCGACCGCCTCGCCCGCTCCCCGGGCCAGCTCGCGGCGGTCGGCAGAGGGCGGCAGCGCCGGCAGGATCGTCAGCTCGCAGTGCAGGGTCGGCATCCGCAGCACCTGCATTAGCGAGTCCCCCAACGTCTGCTCCCCGATGAACGTGGCGGCCGGGGCGCGCGTGCCGTCCGGCCCGCGCAGGACGGCGGCCACCGGCCGCACCGGGGCACCGGCGTCGATCGCGGCCTGGAACACCGCCCGCCGGAACGGGCCGGCCGCGGCGCCGCACCACGTGGTGCCCTCGGGGTACACGGCGACGTCCGCGCCGGCGCGCAGGGCAGCGGCCGTCGCGCCGACCGTGTCCGGCAGCCCGCGCAGCCCGGCCCGGTCCACGAACAGCGCACCGGCGCGACGCGCGACGGCACCGATCACCGGCCAGTCGCTCATCTCCCGCTTCGCCACGGGGCGCACCGGGCGCAGCGACGCCACCGCGAGCACCTCGATCCAGGACAGGTGGTTGACGGCCAGCAGCTCCCCGCCCGTGCCGAGCTCCCCCGTGACGCGCACCCGCACACCGCTGCACCGCAGCACGGCGCGGCAGCAGCTGCAGAGCCAGCGCGCGCGGGTGGCCGCGGGCAGCACTGCGACCCCGACGAGGGTGGCCACCAGCACCGCCGCCAGCCCGACGAGCCGGGCCGCCACGACCCACACCGACCTGGCCGGGCCGCGGTCGTCGGACAGGCAGTCCGGGCCGCACGGGGATGCGGGCATCCACCCCGACGGCGGCGCCGGGTGCGCCGACACCGTGCCCGCCCGGGCCGGCACGGTCCGCCGTACGAGTGCGACCGCCACCGCTACGCCCCGCCGAGGAAGAAGCGCGCGTACCGCTCGTCGAGGTGGTCCAGGCCCAGCAGGATCAGGAAGTCGGCGCAGTCGAAGTCGGGGTCCAGCGCCGGCGGCCCGCAGACCCAGGCGCCGAGGCGCAGGTAGCCCTGCACCAGCGGGGGGATCGCGGCCCGGCCGGGCCTGCGCAGCACGGGCGGGCGCCACGGCAGCCGCGGCTGCACCCGGTAGGGCTCGGGCGACAGGTGCCGGGCCAGCGCGCGGTCCCACACGGTGCCGGCAGCCGCCCCGCCGTCGGCGAGCGGGACGCTCGCGCACCCGACGAGCCAGCGGTGACCGGTGAGCAGCATGTAGCGGGCGATGCCGGCCCACACCAGGCCGACGACGGCACCGTTGCGGTGCTCCGGGTGCACGCACGAGCGCCCGGTCTCCACCATCGACGGGCGCAGCGGCGCGAGCTCGTCCAGCACGAACTCGCCGTCGGCGTACAGCCGGCCCGCACGCGCCGCACCCGAGGGCGGCAACATCCGGTAGGTGCCGACGATCTCGCCGCCGGCCTCCTCCCGGACCAGGAGGTGGTCGCAGAACGCGTCGAAGGGGTCGATGTCGAGGCCGGGTTCCGGGGAGTGCAGGACCGCGCCGAGCTCGTCGGCGAAGACCTGGTGGCGCAGCCGCTGGGCCGCGCGCACCTCGTCGGGATCGGAGGTGAGCAGGAGGGAGTAGCGGTGGGACGACGCCGACTGCGACGTCCGGGCAAGCACCTGCGTCGAGGTCACGCGGGTCTTGGTACGGGCCGCAGGCAACACCCGTACCCGGATGCATCGACGACCGGGTGGCAGGCGGATGAACTCCGCCGCCCGGCCGGAGCCCGAGACGGGTCAGGAACGAACTGCGCGCCCGCCCAGCCAGAAGACCGCCGAGAGCACGGGCACCAGCGCGAGTGGCACGAGCAGGTTGAACCAGAGCTCGATCCCGGGTGGCCCGTCCGCGTCGAACGTGAGCTCGAGGACCCCGGGCAGATCGATCGTCACTCGCGCGAAGAAGCCCACCAGCAGCAGGGCCACCGAGGCGCCGGCGACCACCGCGAGAGCGGCGGTCAACGCCGTCCTGAACGCCATTTCCGCCCGCCCCCCGCCGGCACCGCACCCGAACCGAACATAGTCGCGTCGGGGACGCCGGGACAGCCGCGTGCCCCGGGCGGCCTGGCCGCCCGGGGCACGTCGGAGGCTGCGCTCAGCCCTTGCGCTTGGCGACTTCCTCCTGCAGCTGAGGGGCGACCTTGAACAGGTCGCCCACCACGCCGTAGTCGGCGATCTCGAAGATCGGCGCCTCCGCGTCCTTGTTCACCGCGATGATCGTCTTCGACGTCTGCATCCCGGCCCGGTGCTGGATGGCGCCGGAGATGCCCAGCGCGATGTACACCTGCGGGGAGACCGTCTTGCCGGTCTGACCCACCTGGAACTGGTGCGGGTAGTAGCCCGAGTCCACGGCCGCGCGCGACGCGCCGACCGCCGCGCCGAGCGAATCGGCCAGCGCCTCGACCACCGAGAAGTCCTCCGCCGAGCCGACACCACGGCCGCCGGACACGACCACGGACGCCTCGGTCAGCTCCGGGCGGTCACCACCGGTGATCGGCTCCCGGCTCGAGACGGCGGCCGAGCGCCCACCGGCGGCGGCCACCTCCACCGTCTCCTCCGCGCCCGCACCCGGCGCCGCCTCGGCGTCGACCGAACCCGGCCGCACCGTGATCACCGGGTGAGCGGTGTTCGCCTTCGCCTCGGCGATGAACGCACCGCCGAACACCGAGTGCGTGGCCCCCTCCGGGGTCACGGCGACGACGTCGCCCAGCAGCCCGGAGCCGGTGCGCACGGCAACCCGGCCGGCGATCTCCTTGCCGTCCGCGGACACCGCGATCAGCACCGCCGCCGGGTCTTTCGACTCCACCAGCGACGACAGCACCGACACCTCGGGCGAGAGGAACTCGCCCGAGTCGGTCTCCGCGACGTAGATCTTCGCCGCGCCGTACTCCTTCAGGCCGTCGGCCAGCTTGCCCGCCGTGCCCGCGGGCCCGACGACGACGGCGGACGGCTCACCCAGCGCACGCGCCGCGGTCAGCAGCTCGAACGTGCTCTTCTTGATCTCACCCTCGAGGTGGTCGACGAGGACCAGCACCTCAGCCATGGGTCTGTCTCCTAACTCTCTCGTCGATCCGTCTCAGATGAGCTTCTGCGACACCAGGTAGGCGGCGATCTTCGAGCCGCCGTCACCCTCGTCCTCGACCTTCTCGCCCGCGCTCTTGGGCGGCTTGGGCTGCGAGGACGTGACGGTCGACAGCGCGGCGGCCAGGCCGACCTCGGAGGCGTCGATGCCGGCGTCGGCCAGGCCGATCGTCGCCACCGGCTTCTTCTTCGCCGCCATGATCCCCTTGAACGACGGGTACCGCGGCTCGTTGATCTTCTCACCCACGCTCACCACGGCGGGCAACTCGGCAGTCAGGATCGTGACGCCGTCGTCGGTCTCGCGCTTCACCGTGATCGAGGAACCGTCCACGGTGATCTCGCGGGCGTGCGTCAGTGCCGGCAGTCCCAGCACGTCGGCCACCATCGCCGGCACGGCGCCGCCGCGACCGTCGGAGGCCTCGTTGCCGGCCACCACGAGGTCCACGCCCTCGACCGTGCCGATCGCCTTCGCCAACGCGCGCGCCGTCTGCACCGCGCACGACCCGGCCAGCGCCTCGTCGGAGAGGTGCACCGCCTTGTCCGCACCCATCGACAGGGCCTTGCGGATCGCGTCCGTGGCGCGGTCGGGACCCATCGTGAGGACGGTCACCTCGGACCCGTCGTGGGCCTCTTTCAGCTGCAGCGCTGCCTCCACCGCACGCTCGTTGATCTCGTCGAGCACCGAGTCGGTGGCGTCGCGGTCCAACGTGCCGTCGGACCTCAGCTTCCGCTCCGAATACGTGTCGGGCACCTGCTTGACCAGCACGACGATGTTCATCGGACCTCTTCGACCTCCTGCCGGTGCGGACCTGCCGCGGTGGGTCTCTCGGACGCTGGGCACGGCGCCCGTCCGCCGACAATGCCATCGGGGTTGCGGCTCGGCCCGGCGGGCGCCCGTTTCGGGCAATTGTTACCGGGGGGTAGCCATCCAGCAAACGGCTCCGCAGGTGAAACTCCTCACCTGCGGTGCAGGCGGTGTGAACGCCCACCACGGAGGGTATTCCGGCGAATGCCTCTTCTCCAGCGCATCCGTGCCTTCCTCGCCAGCCCCCAGGGCAGGCGGATGACCGACCAGGGTCGGCGCATGGCGGCCGACCCCCGCAACCGGGAGCGCGCCCGGGGCCTGTTCGCGCGCCTGCGCCGCCGCTGACCGCACACCGACGCCACACCGGACGAGGCGCAGCCCTGCTCGACGCTACGGTCGGGGACGTGCCCCACGCGACGACAGGACGACCGAGGTGATCGTCACCGGCTACGACGACCGGCAGGGCTGCGGCTACGTCCTGCGCACCGGCGCGGACGCCACCGACGGGACGTCGGCCACCGAGGCGGTCCACCACGGCGGACTGTCGGTGCGGGCGACACCCGAACTGGCCGCGCTCCTGCGCGACGCGCTCGCCCACCGGCCGACGGCGCTGCTGACCTGGCAGGGCCCGCGGGTCCCGCTGACGCTGGAGGACAGCACGGTGCTGGCCTGGCTCACCCACGACGTCGGCGGCGTGGTGTCGGTCCGAGGCGGCCCGCGACCGCGGACGGCCGGAGGCTAGGAGGTCCTCAGGCGGCGCGCCGCAGGCGAAGGATGTTGTCCGCGCGGCGCCCTGGCCGGCCCTCGGGGTCGGTCACGTCCCGCTCGATCAACTCCTCCCGCTCGACGCGCCACCGGCCCGGCTCGAGGTCGAGCGCGGCGAGCACCTCGCCCGTGGTCGGGAAGTGGACGTCGTGCGGGGGCTCCGACACCCACGACGGCCACCCGGCGTGGCCTGCCACCAGCAGGATCCCGCCGGCTGCCACCGCGGCGGCGGCGCGGTGCAGGATCGTCTCCCGCTCCCCCGCCTGCGCCACCGGTGAGTGCAGGAACTGCGCCGAGACCAGGTCGAACTCCCCGTCCGGGAACGACCGCGACAGGTCGTGGCGCTCCCAGTGCACGGCGTCGCCGACACCGGCGTCGCGCGCGTGGTCCGCGCCGCGGCGCAGGGCGTTCGCGGCGATGTCGACGGCCGTGACCCGCCAGCCGTTGCGGGCCAGCCAGATCGCGTCGCCACCTTCACCGCAGCCCAGGTCGAGGGCCGTGCCCGGCGGGAGGGCCTCGGCCTCCTGCACCAGCAGCGGGTTGGCGTTCCCGCTCCAGATCCGCTCCTCGGCGGCGTAGAACTCGTCCCAGAACTGCTCGCCGCTCGCGGGCGCCGGGTCCGTCACGTCGTGGTCCATGCCGCCACTCTGCGACCGTCGCCGTCCTTCGGGCCGGTTTTCTTGCCGATCCGGCAAGCGATCCGGGCTGAGCCCCTCCACCGCCAACCGGAACAGCCGGTGCGTCTCCCCGGCGGGATCGGCGTGGTGCTCCGTGGCCAGGACGATGCCGACGATCAGCGTGATCAGATCCGCGACGGTGACGCCCGCCGCCACCCGGCCGTCCTGCGCGGCGCGGCGCAGCAGGGGCTCGGCCGCCTGCTCCAGGGTGGCCGCGCAGCTGTCGCCGTGCAGGGGGTCGTCGGCGGGGTACGCCAGGGCGGCCGCCAGCCCTCGCGCGGTGACGCAGTAGGCGACGACCTCGTCCAGCCATTCCAGGAGCGCGGCACGGCTTTCGCCCTGCCCGACGAGGTCGCGGGCGCGCAGGCGCAGTGCCTCGACCCGCTCCCGCGAGACGGCCTCCAGCAGCGCGTGCCGCGTGGGGAAGTGCCGGCGCACCGTCGCCGAGCCGACCCCCGCGGTGCGGGCGATCTGCTCGAGGGAGGCACCGCCCCCGTGGGCCGCGACCTCCTGCTCGGCCACGGCGAGGATGCGCGCGTAGTTGCGCCGGGCATCGGCGCGCCGGTGATCGACCACGGCGTCCTCTCCTTGCTAAGTGGCGGGGCCCGCCATATCGTAGCGGCACAGAAACGGCGGGCCCCGCCGTTTCGCCGTCGAGCACCAGGAGCACCCCGATGACCACCGATCGCACGCCCGTCCTCGTCACCGGTGCCACCGGCAGGCAGGGCGGCGCCACCGCCCGCGCCCTGCTCGCGGCGGGCGTCCCCGTCCGCGCCCTGGTCCGCGACCCGGCCACCGACCGGGCGAAGGCTGTGGAGGCCCTCGGCGCCGAACTGGTGACGGGCGACCTGCACGACCGCGCCTCGGTGACCCGTGCCGCGCAGGGCGCTCGCGCCGTCTTCTCCGTCCAGATGCCCGGCATCACGGCGGAGGGCTTCGACTTCGACGGGGAGATCGCCCAGGGCGTCAACCTCGTCGAGGGCGCGAGAGCCGCCGGGGTGCCGCAGTTCGTGCACACGTCCGTCACGGGCGCGGGCCAACACACCGCTGCTCCCGGGTGGGCCGAGGGCCGATGGTCCGTGGAGCCCTCCCTCAACGCCAAGGCCGCGGTCCAGGACGCAGTCCGCGCGGCCCGATTCCCCCGCTGGACGCTGCTGAAGCCGGGCTTCTTCATGGACAACTTCCTGCCCTCCATGGCGTTCCTCTTCCCCCGCGGTGTCGAGGGCGGCCTCGTGAGCGTGCTGAAGCCCGACACCCGGCTGTCCCTCGTCGCGGTGGACGACATCGGCGCCGCGGCCGCCGCGGCCATCGCCGAGCCGGAACGTTTCGACGGGGTGGAGCTGGAGCTGGCGAGCGAGCACCTGTCGATGACCGAGATCGCCGAGGTCCTCACCCGCGCCCTGGGCAGGCCGGTGTCCGCACCCGACATGACCGAGGAGGAGGCCCTCGCCGCCGGGATGCCGCCGATGGGCGCCTCGCACGAGTGGCTGAACGTGGCCGGCCAGCCGGGCCGCCCGCAGTACGCGACGGACCTCGGCATCCCGCTCACCGGCTTCGACGCGTGGGCGCGGGAGCACATGCGGGCCTGACCGGTCCGGGGAGGCCGGCCGCGCACCCGTCTGACACCGTGCCCCGCGTGAGACGTCATCCGCCGGCCCGGTCCTCCGGCTCGCCCCGCGACCCCGGCGAACCGGCGCACCTGCCCCTCACCGGCGAGCGCACCGTGCCCGGCGTCGAGATCGAGAATTACTGGTTCCGCCGCCACGAGGCCGTGTACGCGGCGGTGCGCAGCCGCTGCGGCGGCGCCCGGGTGCTCGAGGCGGGCTGCGGCGAGGGGTACGGCGCCGACCTGCTTGCCGACGTCGCAACGACCGTGCTCGCCCTCGACTACGACCCGCTCACCGCGGACCACGTCGCCCGCCGTTACCCCCGCGTCGCGGTCGCGCGGGCCAACCTCGTCGCCCTCCCCGTGCGTGCGCGCAGCTGCGACGCGGTCGTGTCGCTGCAGGTGATCGAGCACCTGTGGGCGCAGGAACGGTTCCTGCGCGAGTGCCTGCGCGTGCTGCGTCCGGGAGGGGTGCTGCTGGTCTCGACGCCCAACCGGCTCACGTTCTCCCCCGGCCGCGACACCCCGCTCAACCCGTTCCACACCCGCGAGCTGTCCGGCGCCGAGCTGGCCGGGCTGGTGCACGACGCCGGGTTCACCGACGTCGAGGTCCACGGCCTGCACCACGGCCCCCGCCTGCGCGAGCTGGACGTCCGGCACGGCGGCTCGCTGGTGGACGCCCAGGTCACCGTCGCGCTCGGCGGCGGTGCGTGGCCCGAACAGCTGCAGGCCGACGTGGCGTCGGTGGTGGTGGAGGACTTCACGCTGCAGGCGGCCGAGCTGGACGCGAGCCTGGACCTGCTGGCCGTGGCGACGAGGCCGTCAGCACCGTGACCCGCGAGCCGGTCGGCACCTTCTGCCTCGTCCTGCACAGCCACCTGCCCTGGCTCGCGCACCACGGGCGGTGGCCCGTCGGCGAGGAGTGGCTCTACCAGTCCTGGGCGCACGCCTACCTGCCCGTCCTGGACGTCGTGGCGCGGCTGGCGCAGGACGGGCGGCGGGACCTGCTCACCCTCGGCGTCACGCCGGTGCTCGCCGCCCAGCTCGACGACCCCCACTGCCTGCGCGGGATGCACGGCTGGCTCGGCGGGTGGCAGCTGCGCGCCCACGAGGCGGCGCCCCGGCTACCCGCGCTCGCGGCGTACGAGCACCGCACGGCCGCCGCGGCGCTCGGGCTGTTCGAACGCCACTGGCGCCACGGCGCCTCCCCGGTACTGCGCCGGCTCGCCGACGGCGGAGCGCTGGAGCTGCTCGGCGGGCCCGCGACGCACCCGTTCGGGCCGCTGGTGACGCCCGGGGTCCGCGCCTTCGCGCTGGACGTGGGACTCACCGACGCCGCGATCCGGGTCGGCACCCGGCCGGCCGGGATCTGGGCCCCCGAGTGCGCCTACGCGCCCGGGATGGAGCAGGGGTACGCCGCGGCGGGCGTGCACCGGTTCCTCGTGGACGGGCCCGCGCTGCGGGGCGACACCGCGCTCGCCAGGCCGGTGGGCGACTCGGACGTGCTGGCCTTCGGTCGGGACCTGGACGTGACCTACCGGGTCTGGTCGCCGCGCGCGGGCTACCCGGGCGGGCGCGACTACCGCGACTTCCACACCTACGACCACCCGTCGGGGCTGAAACCGGCCCGCGTCACCGGGCGGCGGGTGGCCCCGCAGGACAAGCGGCCCTACGACCCGGCACGCGCGGCCGCGGCCGTCGCCCGTGACGCCGCCGACTTCGTGGCCGTCGTCCGCGACCGGCTCGCCGCGCTGCGCGAGCGGTCGGGACGACCCGCGCTCACGGTCGCCGCCTTCGACACCGAGCTGTTCGGGCACTGGTGGCACGAGGGTCCCGCCTGGCTGGAGGCGGTGCTGCGGGCGCTGCCGGAGGCGGGCGTGCGCGTGACCACGCTGCGCGGCGCCGCCGACGCCGGGCTCGTGGGCGAGCCGGTGGCGCTGCCCCCGTCCTCGTGGGGTTCGGGCAAGGACTGGCGCGTCTGGACGGGAGCGCCGGTGGCCGACCTGGTGGCGCTGCACGAGCGGGTGCAGCAGTGCCTGCTCGCCGTGGCGACGCCGGGTCCCGCGCGCGACCCGCTGCGCGACGCGCTCGCCACCGAGGCGCTGCTCGCGCTGTCGAGCGACTGGGCGTTCATGGTCACCAAGGACTCGGCAGCGGGCTACGCGCGCGAACGCGCGTTCGGCCACGCAGCCCGCGTCGAGGAGCTGGCGGGGCTGCTGGCGGCGGGGCGGCGCCGTGCGGCCGCCCACCGCGTGGCGGGCTGGGGCGGCGACGACGCCGTCTTCGGCCACCTCGACGCCCGCCTGCTCGCGCGCTGACTCGCCGCGCCGCGACACGCACACCCCCAGACCGCGACTCGCGGGAGCTGGAGCGCGACTCGCGGGAGGCAGGGCGCGACTCGCGGGAGCTAGAGCGCGACTCGCGGGTGTTGTGGGCCCCGAACCCGCGAGTCGGGGTCTGGGTGCGGGTGTGTCGCGGGCAGGCACGGTGCGAGTTCTACCGGCCGGTAGGTTCCTCCCGTGCGCGTGCTGATGGTCTCGTGGGAGTACCCGCCCGTCATCGTCGGCGGTCTGGGCCGGCACGTGCACGCGCTGGCCGTCGAGCTGGCCGCGGCCGGTCACGAGGTCGTGGTGCTGTGCCGCCAGCCCGCCGGCAGCGACGCCGACACCCACCCCACCACCGACGAGGTGCACGACGGGGTGCGCGTGCTGCGCGTGGCCGAGGACCCGCCCCACCTGGAGTTCGAGCGGGACATGGTGGCCTGGACGCTCGCGATGGGCCACGGGATGCTGCGCGCGGGCCTCACCCGGCTGGGCTCCTGGCGGCCGGACGTGGTGCACGCGCACGACTGGCTCGTGGCGCATCCCGCGATCGCGCTCGCCGACGTGCTGGCCGTCCCGCTGGTCGTGACGATCCACGCCACCGAGGCGGGCCGCTACGCGGGCTGGCTCTCGTCGCCGCTGTCGCGGCAGGTGCACTCCGCCGAGTGGTGGTTGGCCCACCGCGCCGACGCCCTGATCACCTGCTCCGCCGCGATGCGCGCGGAGGTGGCCGAGCTCTACGACCTCGACCCCGCGCGGATCGTCGTGCGGCACAACGGCATCGCGCCGCGCCGCTGGCGGGCGGGCGCGGCGCGGGTGCGGGAGGTGCGGGAGCGCTACGCCCCCGCCGACGGCCCGGTGCTGCTGTACTTCGGCCGGCTCGAGTACGAGAAGGGCGTGCAGGACCTGATCGGGGCCCTGCCGCGCATCCGCCGGGCGCACCCCGGCACCCGGCTCCTCGTGGCCGGTACCGGCACGGCGGCCGAGCAGCTGGTGGCCGCGGCCCGGACGCACCGGGTGCGGCGCAGCGTCACCTTCACCGGTCGGCTGCCCGACGCCGATCTCGCCGCCGTGCTGCGGGCCGCCGACGCCGTGGTGCTGCCGAGCCGCTACGAGCCCTTCGGGATCGTGGCGCTGGAGGCGGCCGCGGCGGGTGCACCGCTGGTGGCCTCGACGGCGGGCGGGCTCGGCGAGGTGGTGCTGGACGGGGAGACGGGGCTGTCGTTCGCGCCGGGCGACGTGGCCGCCCTTGCGGAGGCCGTGGGCGCCGTGCTGGCCGATCCGGCCGCTGCGGCGCGCCGGGCGCGGGCCGCGCGGAAGCGATTGGGGAGCGCGTTCGAGTGGGCGCGGATCGCGGCCGACACGGTCACCGTGTACGCCGGGGCGACCCGCGGCGGGCCGGTCGAGCTGGCACGACCGAAGATCCCGACCGGGAACGTGTTCGGGCGGTGAGAGGGCTCAGGCGGCGTCGCCGCGCAGGACCTCCAGTGCGGCGTCCGGGTACTCGTCGACGAGCGCGGCGACCAGGTCGCTGCGGTCCTCGCCGACCGCCGCGTTGACCTCGAAGGCGTACTCCTCCTCGAGGGCCTGGAGACGACGGACGGTGGCGTCCTTCATGGTGGGAACGCATCCTCTCGGAACGGGGTGTCTGTCCACCATGTCCAACGGACGGGCTTCCCGCATTGTTTCCGCACCCCCGAAGGGTTGTGCGAGGTCACAACGATTCAGTCTGCGTTAACCTCATTGCGACGGCCGCATCCGTCTTCCGGGTGATGTCCACGAGCGCAGCCCGCTCTGCCGCGGACGCTTCGTGATCAGCCTTGCGGTCGCGCACCACTCGAGCGGGTGCTCCTACTGCGATCGCGTACTCCGGTACGTCACCACGGACCAACGCGTGCGCCCCGAGGACGGTTCCCCGGCCGATCCGGGAGCCCCGCAGCACCGAAACCTTGACCCCGAGCCAGCAGTCCGGCCCGATCCGCACCGGCGACTTCACGATGCCCTGGTCCTTGATCGGCGCGTGCACGTCCTCGGTGCGGTGGTCGAAGTCGGTGACGTACACCCAGTCCGCGACGAGCGTGGCGGCGCCGATCTCGACGTCGAGATAGCAGTTGAGGGTGTTGTTGCGACCGAAGACGACCTTGTCGCCGATCCGCATCGACCCCTCGTGGCAGCGGATCGCGGTGCCGTCGCCGATGTGCACCCAGCGCCCGATCTCCAGCCGCCCGTACCCGCGAGGGACCTCGACCTCCACGTCCTTGCCCAGGAACACCATCCCCCGCAGGACGACGTTCGGGTGGGCGAGCCGCAGCCGCAACAGCCGCCAGTACCGCACGAGGTACCAGGGGGTGACGGCGCGGTGGCGCACGATCCAGCGCAGCGACGCGAGCGTGACGAAGCGGGCCTGCCGCGGATCGCGGCGGCGACCGCGCAGCCCCGTGCTCGTCATGGGCCCGACCCTATGACCGTTTCCCGGACCTCGACGCACGGGTAGGACCTGCCATCAGCAGCGATCAGGACGACCGAGTCGTCTCCCGGCGGGTGGAGCACCCCACCGAGGCCGCTCCCGGCGACGAGCGCGTCTACCGCGCCGCCGACCCCGCGCCCGACGACACCGACGACCCCGCCGGCACCGACGCGCCCAGCCCCGACGACGACAGCGAGCCCACGCGCTCGGAGTGAGCGGCGGAGGAACGAGGCTGCGTCACAAGGGCCGGCGAGCCCGCCGCAGCGAAGCGCAGGCAATCAGACTCCGAGGCGATCGGACTCTAGAGTCCGCTGGGTGTCTCGAATCGCAGTGGTCGGCAGCGTCAACCTCGACCTGGTGGCCCGGGTGCCTCGCCTGCCCGCTCCCGGCGAGACGATCGCCGCGGTCGGCCTGCGCCGCGTCCCCGGCGGCAAGGGCGCCAACCAGGCGCTCGCCGCCCGCCGGCTCGGCGCGGACGTCACGCTGGTCGCCGCGGTCGGCGGGGACCCCGAGGCGGACGAGGCCCTCGCCCTGCTGGCCCTCGAGGGCGTGCGGCTCAACCGTCTGGACTACGACTCCCACGAGCCCACCGGCCACGCCCTGATCACCGTGGACGACGCGGGAGAGACCACCATCGTGGTGGTCGGCGGCGCCAACGCAGGGCTCACGGTGTCGGCCGAGGACGTCCGCGGCGCCGACGCCGTGCTCACCGTCCTGGAGATCCCCGACGCCGCCGTGGCCGACGCCGCCCGGCACGCCACCGGCATGGTCGTGCTCAACGCGGCGCCGGCGCGCGCGCTCGACCCGGGGCTGCTGGCGCGCGTCGATCTGGTGGTGGTCAACGCGGGCGAGTACGCCGCGATCGACGGGCTCGACGCTGCGGGCGCGGTGGCCGTCACCCACGGCGCGGCCGGCGCCGTGCTGCGTCGCGGCGGGCGTGAGGTGGCCCGGGCCGCGCCCCCGCCCGTGCGCGTCGTGGACGGCACCGCAGCGGGCGACACGTTCACCGCGGCGCTCGCGGTCGCTCTGCTCGACGGCGCCTCGGACGCCGACGCCCTGCACCGGGCCTGCGCGGCCGGCGCGCTGGCCGTGACGCGTGCGGGCGCGCAGCCGTCGCTGCCCACCGCCGCCGAGCTGGAGGCGGTCCTGTGAGCACGCCGATCGTGATCGACACCGACCCGGGCGTCGACGACGCCGTGGCGATCATGCTGGCGCTGGCCTCGCCGGAGGTCGAGGTCCGGGCGATCACCACGGTGTTCGGGAACGTCGCGTTGGAGTCGACCACCGCGAACGCGGGCCGGATCCTCGCGCTGTGCGACCGCGCCGACGTCCCGGTCGCCGCCGGCGCCGCGCGGCCGCTGGTGCACCCGCAGCGCGAACGCGCGCAGCAGTGGCACGGCGGCGACGGCCTCGGCGGGCGGGCCTCCGCCCTCCCCGCCCCCGCCGCGGAACCCGAGGCCCGTGGCGCGGTCGAGACGATGGCCGCGGTGTTGCGGGCGTCCGCGGAGCCGGTGACGTTGGTACCGATCGGCCCGCTGACGAACGTGGCGCTCCTGCTCGCGGTGCACCCGGAGCTGACGTCGCGCATCACCCGGATCGTCTGGATGGGCGGCTCCCTCGGGGCCGGCAATACGAGTGGGGCGGCCGAGTTCAACGCACACTGCGACCCGGAGGCCGCGCACCGGGTGCTCACGCAGGCCGACGTGCCGGTCACGATGGTGCCGCTGGACCTCACGCTGCGTTGCCCCGCAGGCCCCGCCTGGCTCGACTCGCTCGCCGGCGCCGGCCCCCGCTGCGGCGAGCTCGCGCAGGTGATCGCGCACTACCGGGCCGCCTACCGCGCCCGCTACGGCATGGACGCGGTGGCCGTACACGACGCCGTCGCGGTGCTGGAGGCCGTGCTGCCGGGCACGCTGCGCACTACGGCGATGCCGATCGAGGTGGCCTGCGACTTGGGCCCGGCCCGCGGGGCAACGGTCGCGATGCCCCTGGGTCCGGGTCCGAGCGTGCAAGTGGCCCTGGAGGCCGACACAGACGCGGTACTGACCGAGATCCTGGAACGCCTGAGCCGCCTGAACTGACTCCCGACCCGCACCTTGGAGGGCGGGAGGGCGGGAGTGCGGTTCAGGCGATGCCGTGTTCTATCGCGTAGCGGACCAGCGCCGCTCGGCTGTGCAGGTGCAGCTTGCGCAGGACGTTCTGCACGTGGTTCTCCACCGTGCGCGGCGACAGGACCAGGCGGGAGGCGATCTGGCGGGCGGTGAAGCCCTCGACCACGAGCCGCACGACGTCGGCCTCGCGCTCGGTGAGCGGGCGGGACTCCTCCCGGCCCCCGGCGGGGCGGCCGAACTCCTCGAGGAGCACGTCGGCGAGGCCGGGGCTGAACACCACCTCCCCCGCGGAGGTGCGGCGCACGGCGTCGCCCAGGTCGATGGGGGCGACCGGGCCCGCGAGGTGGCTGGTGGCGCCGGCGCGCACCGCGGCGAGGGCGACCGCGTGGTCGGGCCGGCCCGACAGCGTGACCACCGGGACGTGCGGCGCGGCGGCGGAGAGGGCGGCGACGGCCTCGAGCGGCGCCGCACCCCCGTCCAGCTCGACCACGGCGACGTGCGGGCCGCGCCGGGCCACGAACTCCTCCGCCTCGCCCGGGGCGACGGTGGCCAGCAGCTCGACACCCCCGCGGACCAGCACCGCCGCCACGTGCGGGGCGGCCTGCGACGCCGTGATCAGCACTGCCGTGACCGGTACGCCCCGCACGTTCATCCGGCCGGAGCCACCCACCGCGTGATCATGCTCCGGATCCTTCCAAAGAGGAGCTCCGGATTGTCGCGGTTGCGCGGTCATCACCCGTACGGCCGAGGCGGTCACCGTCGGTGTTACTCGTCGGCGATGCCCTGCTCGATCGCGTAACGGGCGAGCTGGACGCGGTTGTGCAGCTGGAGCTTGCGCAGGGTGCTCTGGACGTGCGTCTCGACGGTGCGGTGCGACACCCCGAGCCGCTCCCCGATCTGGCGCGCCGTGAGCCCCTTCGCCACCAGGCGCAGCACGTCGGTCTCGCGGTCGGTCAGCGCGGGGACGGCCGGACCGGAGCGCGGCTCCTCCCCCGCGAGCCGGCGGTACTCGCCCAGCACGAGCCCGGCGAGGCCCGGCGTGAACACCGGGAAGCCGTCCGCCGTGCGCTGCACCGCGGCGAGCAGCTCCTCCGCGCTCGCGGACTTCACGAGGTAGCCGGCGGCGCCGGCCTTGACCGCCTCCAGGACGTCGGCGTGCTCGCCGCTCGCGGACAGCACGAGGATTCGGGTCCCGGGCAGCGCGTCGAGCACGCCCTCGATCGCCTGCACCCCCGAGGTCTCCCCGAGGTTCAGGTCCATGAGCACCACCTGCGGCCGGACGGCCTTCGCGATCCGCACCGCTGCATCGGCGTCCGGCGCGGTGGCGACCACGTCCAGCCCGCGTTCGGTGAGGTCGCGGGCCACGCCCTCGCGCCAGATCGGGTGGTCGTCGACGACCATCACCGTGATCGGTTCCGTCACGCCCGGTCCTCCACCAGCTCGATGATCCACTCGGTGCCGCGGTCCGGCCCGGTGTCGCAGGTGATCGTGCCACCCAGGTCCTGCACCCGGCCGCGCATCGACCGAGCCACCCCGAGACGCCCCTCCGCCTCGGCGGCCTCGAGCCTGCCCGCCGCGATGCCCGGTCCCTCGTCCCGCACGCTGATCTCCACCCGGCCGCCGACGTCCTCGAGCAGCACCCAGGCGCGTGCGTCCGCGCCGACGTGCACCGCGACGTTCGCCAGCGCGGCCCCGACGACGGCCACCAGCTCGTCGACGGTGTGCGCCGGCAGCTCGAGCGGGTGCGCGGGCGTCGACACCGTCACGCGCGCCGAGGCGAGCACGCGCAGCGCGGCGGCGAGGTCGCGGCGGCCGCGATCGTCGACGGGCGCCGATCCCGTGGTGAGCAGGGTGCGCAGCGCGACCTCCTGCTCCCCCGCGAGCGTCCCCAGCTCCCCCGCGGGCCCGCCCAGCTCCGCGCCACGCCGCCGCACGTAGCCGAGCACCTGCAGCACACCGTCGTGCACCGCGCGCGCCAGCCGCTCCCGCTCGGACATCGCGGCCTCGAACGCGACCGCGCGACGTACCCGTTCTGCGGAGCGGCGCAGCACCGTGGACGCGAAGCCGATCGTCAGCCCCGCGAGCGTGAGGAGCTGGATGTCGGGCAGCTCCGCCGCGAGCTCCGCCTGGAACCCCACGAGCGCGGCCGACACCGCCGCCGCGCCCACGATCCCGCCGGGGACGCCGAAGGCGATCGCGCAGGCCAGCACGGCCCCGGACGTCCAGATCGAGCCCATCACGGGCGCGTCGGCAGCGAGCTGCGCGGAGGTCTGCACCAGCGGCGTGCTGGCCATGACCGCGACCGTCACCACGACGTCGAGGACGGCCAGCCGCCCGCGCCGCTCGACCGCTGCCGCCGGGCGCCGCAGGTAGACGTAGCCGGAGCCGCCCGTCCAGGCGGCCATCACGACGAGCACGCCGACGGCACCCGCGCGCGAGGCGTACGCGTCGAGGGCGAGCAGCACACCGATCGCGGAGCTGACCAGCGTGAGCGCCCGGTAGACGAGCATTCCCCGCCACAGGGGTTCGAGCGGGTGCTCGACGTCGGCGCCTGGCAGGGTCACGGGGCCAGTGTCCCGGTCGGGACGGCCGCCCCCATCCGCAGGACTACCGGGAGGACTACTGGGAGGACGCTTTGGTGCCGGTCACGAGCGCGTTGTAGAACCAGCCGCGCGGCACCACCCGGGCCAGCACGGTGGCGTCCAGCCAGGACAGCCGCTGCCAGGACCGGTAGGCGAACATCGCCCAGCCGAGCCCGAGCTTCCCGGGGGGCACGGCGGCCTCGAACGTCCGGACCGGCCAGCCGAGCATCGCGGCGCTGAACTCCTCGGTGGCGACGCGGACGTCCCCGGCACCGGCGCGGCGGGCCGTGGCCTCCAGCTCGGCGGGGTCGAAGACGTGGATGTCGACGACGGCCTCCAGCGCCGCCGCACGGGACGACTCGTCGAGCTCCTCCTGCGGGCGCCGCCAGCCCTGCAGGGGTGGCAGCCTGGTGACGGTCGTGACCGCCTTCCAGGTGAGCGCGCCGAGCCGGCGGGCGTACCAGTCGCCGGTCTTGGTGGGCTCTCCCGCGAACACGAACCGCCCGCCGGGCCGCAGCACCCGCAGCACCTCGCGCAGCGCCAGCTCGACGTCCGGGATGTGGTGCAGCACCGCGTGCCCGACGACCAGGTCGAACGTGTCGTCGTCGTAGGGGATGCGCTCGGCGTCGGCCACCCGCCCGTCGACGTCCAGGCCGAGGTGCTCGGCGTTGCGCAGGGCGGCCTGCACCATGCCCGGCGAGAGGTCGGTGACCGAGCCGCTCGACGCCACCCCCGCCTGCATGAGGTTGAGCAGGAAGAACCCGGTGCCGCTGCCCAGCTCGAGCGCACGCCCGTACGGCCACCCCTGCTCGCCCGCCGCGAGCCGGAACCGGTCGGCGGCGTAGGTGGTGCAGCGCTCGTCGTAGGAGATCGACCACTTCTCGTCGTAGGTGCCGGCCTCCCAGTCGTGGTAGAGCACGTTGGCGAGCTTCCGGTCGTGCCGCGCCGCGGCCACCTGCTCGGCCGTGGCGTGCGGGTTCGGGGCCGGGTCCGCCGTACTCATGGGTAGGGACCCTATCCGCAGCTACGATCGCCGATGATGAGCGAGCCACGCGTGACCCCTCCACCCGGAGCATGGGCCTCCGACCGCACCCCGACGCAACCGACCGCGGCCCATGCCGGCGTCGTGGTGTTCTGCCTCGCGATCTCGGCGGTGCTGGTCCTGGGCAGCGGCGCCATCGGTGGCGGTGGCCTGCTCACCCTGCTCGTCCTGCTGCTGGGCGGCTTCGCCCTCGTGGTTCCGGTGGCGCTCGTGGCCGGCCTCTGGCGGCAGGCCGGGGCCGCCGTCCGCACGTTGATCGCACTGGCTCTCGCCGCCTGCGCGGTGCTGCTCGTGCTCGCAGTGGTCCGGGTCGTCGCGGTCGTGCCGCCGCTGCTCGCCGCCTGATCCGACTCGGCCGCGGATGGCTGATGCGCGACCCACGCCGCTACCCGGACTTCGCACACCCAGCCTCCACTTCGCACAAGGCCCGCCTTGTGCGAAGTGACTGGACGGTGTGCGGAGTCCGGTGGTCGGGCTCAGCGGCCGGTGAACTCCGCCTTGCCGGGGCCGTTGGCCACGAACGACTCCATCCCGATCTTCCGGTCGTCCGTGGCGAACAGTGCCGCGAACAGCTCCGCCTCGATGTCCAGGCCGGTGCGCAGGTCGGTGTCGAGGCCGCCGTCGATGGCCTTCTTGGCCGCGGCGAGGGCCACCGCGGGCCCGTTCACGAACTGCTCGGCCCACCGGCGCGCGGCGGCGTAGACCTCGTCGGCCGGGACGACCTCGTCCACCAGCCCGATCTCCAGCGCTTCCTGCGCCTTCACCATCCGGCCGGTGTAGATCAGGTCCTTCGCGCGGGACGGGCCGATCAGCCGCGCCATCCGCTGCGTACCGCCCCCACCGGGGATGATCCCGAGCAGGATCTCGGGCTGGCCGAGCTTCACGTTGTCGCCGCAGATTCGCCGGTCGCAACCCAGCGCGACCTCCATGCCGCCGCCGAGGGCGTAACCGGTGATCGCGGCGACCGTCGGCTTGGGCACCTCGGACAGGGCCCCGAAGCAGGCCGACAGCCGGCGGGCGGTGGTGGCCATGTCCGCGTAGGACATGCCGGTCATCTCCTTGATGTCGGCACCTGCCGCGAACACCTTCTCCCCGCCGAAGACGATCACAGCGCGCACGTCGGCGCGCCGCGTGGCCTCCTCGGCACAGGCCTTGAGCTCCTCCTGCACCTGCCGGTTGAACGCGTTCATCGGGGGGCGGTCCAGCCGGATCGTGCCGATCCCACCGTCGACCTCGAGCGTCACGAATTCGGTCACGGCCCGGACCCTAACGCCTCGGCGAGCTCGACCGGGCGGCTCAACGCGAGGCAGTGCCCCCCGGGCAGCTCCTCGACCTCGACACCGGGCAGCCGCTGCGCCACCACCTTGCGCTGGAACTCCAGCGGGAAGAACCGGTCGTCGCGGCCCTGCAGGAACCGCGTCGGGATGTCCGGCCACGCCGCCAGCGGCCACGGGGCCTCGAACGGCGTGCCCGACTGCTCCGGAGCGCCCACCGCCGTCGCCTCGGCGAGCACATCCGGGGGCAGGTCGTGGAGGAAGTCCTCGAACGGGTCGAAGTCGCCCGGCTCGCGGCCGTCATGGCGCGCCTTCTCGGCCCGGGCCGCCTCCTGCCCGGTGGCGTCCCACCATTCCCCGGCCGACTCGCCCGGCTTCGGTGTCATCGCGTTCAGCAACACCAACTGCGCCACCGGAACGCGCTCGCCGACGAGCGGCACGGTGAACCCGGCCAGTGACTGACCGACGATCACCAGGCCGTCGCGACGCGCACCGACCGCCGCGACCACCGCGTCGGTGTACTCGGCGAGCCCGGCGCGCTCGTCGGCGGCCGGGAGGTCCACCGCGATCGCCTCGTGGCCTCGGGCCCGCAGCAGCGGCACGACCCGGTGCCAGTACCACGCCTGCCCACCGGCCCCGGGCACCAGTACATACGTGCTCATGACCGCCCCCGCTCCGCGAACTGGTCCGCGGTGCCCCCGCCGGGGAACCGCGAGGTGAAGTCCAGCACACCGACCCAGGTCGGGCGCACCGCGATCCGGGCCATCCGGACACCGGGCCGATCCGACTCGGCCACGGCGGCGCGCCCGCCCTCCTCGCCCTGGTAGCGGAGCTGGGCCTGCGCGTACTCGGGCACGATCCCGTCGATGTCGGTGACCTCGGCGCGACCGCGCAGCAGCAGCACCTCGGGCGGCATCGAGGCGGTGTCGATGGTGATCGTGACGTCCGGCCGCGACCGCAGCGCCTCGATCTTGCGGGCGCCGGCGAACGTCCCGAAGACGATCTCCTCGCCCGTCCAGTGGAAGAGCATCGGGAACACGCGCGGGGTGCCGTCGGCCGCGGTGTAGGCGAGCCGGGCGAGCTCCCGGGAGGCGAGCAGGCGGCGCGCGGTGTCGGTGGTGATCAGGTCGGGGTGCCCCTGTGGGAGCGTTGCGGTCGTCATACTCCTAATTTAGGAGCGACTACATCTGTTACGCAAGCATTTGCTACCGTGGATCTATGGCTGGAGCCCGGCACTACGACGACCCCTGCGGCGTGGCTCGCGCCTTGGACCTGGTGGGCGAGCGCTGGACGCTGCTCGTCGTCCGGGAGCTGCTGTTCGGACCGAAGCGCTTCTCCGACCTGGTCCGCGGCCTGCCCGGGATGAGCCAGAACGTCCTGTCGCAGCGGCTGCGGGAGCTGGGCGGCGCCGGGCTCGTGGAGCGCCGCCGGCTCGGACCGCCGGTCAGCGGGCAGGTCTACGAGCTCACCGAGCGCGGCGCGGCACTGCGACCGGTGGTGATCGAGCTCGCGCGTTGGGGCAGCCGCGTGCCGACGACGTCGCGCACGGACCTGTCCGCCGACGCCCTGGCCCTCGCCCTGCTCACCACGTTCGACGCCGACGGGGCCGAGGACGTCCGGATCACGCTGCGGCTGGGCGACGACGCGTTCGCCGCCTCGGTGTCGGGCGGGCGGCTGGAGCTCGTGCGCGGGACGGCCGAGCACGCGGACGCGGAGGTCCGCACCGACGCCGCGGGCCTGCGCGCGGTGGTCTTCGGAGGCCGCGCGCTGGCCGAGGCGGTGGCGGCCGGCGACGCCGAGGTGGCCGGTGACGCGGAGAAGGCCGGCCGCTTCCTGCGCCGCTTCCCGCGCCCGGCCGCCGTGGGCACCTGAGCCGCGTCAGGGGTGCTCCGCGTCAGGAGTGCTACCGCAGCCAGGCCGTGTAGCGGCCCCTGCGCTTCTGCACCGACAGCGGCAGGCCGAAGGTGGCGCTCAGGTTCTCGTCGGTCAGCACGTCGTCCAGCAGGCCTGCGGCCACCACTCCGCCCTCGCGCAGCAGCAGCCCGTGGCTGTAGCCCACCGGGATCTCCTCGACGTGGTGGGTGACCAGCACCGACGCCGGCGCCTCCGCGTCGGCGGCCAGCGCCGTGAGCCGGCCGACGAGGTCCTCGCGCCCGCCCAGGTCGAGCCCGGCGGCGGGCTCGTCGAGCAACAGCAGCTCGGGGTCGGTCATCAGGGCGCGGGCGATGAGGGTGCGCTTGCGCTCCCCCTCCGACAGCGTGCCGAACTCGCGCCCGGCGAGCTGGCGGACGCCGAGCGCGGCGAGCAGATGGTCGGCGCGGTCGGTGTCGGCGGCCTCGTAGCGCTCCCGCCACCGGCCGAGCACGCCGTACCCGGCGCTGACGACGACGTCGCGCACCGTCTCCTCGTTCGGCACCCGCAGCCCCAGCGCCGCGGACGTGAGTCCGACCCGGGTCCGGAGCTCGAAGACGTCCACCCGCCCCAGCCGCTCGCCGAGGACGTGCACGGCACCGACGGTGGGGTGCAGCTCGGCTGCGGCCAGGCGCAGCAGTGTGGTCTTCCCGGCACCGTTCGGGCCGAGGACCACCCATCGCTCGTCGAGCTCCACCGTCCAGTCGACGTCGTGCAGGAGGGTCGCCGCACCACGCCGCACGGCGACGCCGTCCATGCGGACGACGGTGTCGGCAAGATCATCCGCGGTGAGGAATGACTCAGAGTGTGATCCGGGCGCTGCCACGGGCCCTATCCTCGCCGATCGTGCCTGTCTTCCCGCTGGGTGCCCACGCCGACGATGGCGGGGCCCGCTTCGCCGTGGCGTCCACCAGCGCGGACGCCGTCGAGGTGTGCCTCGTGGACGGTCCGGACGGGGATCTGTCCGAACGACGGGTGGCGCTCACGGAGCGCACCTTCGGGGTGTGGCACGGCTACGTCGACGGAGTGGGCCCCGGGCAGCGCTACGGCTATCGCGTGCACGGTGCGTACCGACCTCGCGACGGTGTGCGCGCCAACCCGGCCAAGATCCTCGTCGACCCGTACGCCCGGCGGATCACCGGCCGGATCACCGACCTGGAGGCCGCCCGCGGCTGGACCGACGACCCGATGACCGGCCCGCCGTGCACCCGCGACTCGCTCGGGCACGTGCCGCTCTCCGTGGTCACCGCCCCCGACCCCGTGAGCCCGGGCCCCCGACCGGACGTGCCGTGGTCGGAGACGGTCGTCGCGGAGGTGCACGTCCGCGGCTACACGATGCGCCATCCCGAGGTGCCGCCCGAGCACCGCGGCACCTACCTCGGCCTCGCGCACCCCGCCGTCGTCGCCCACCTGCGCCGACTCGGTGTCACCGCCGTCGAGCTCCTGCCGGTGGCCGCGATCGCGGACGAGCCCCCGCTGCTGGAGCGCGGCCGCACGAACTTCTGGGGCTACGCCACGCTGGGCTTCCTCGCCCCGCACGCGGGCTACGCGAGCATGCCGGGCGCCGAGGTCGAGGAGTTCGCGGCGATGGTGGCGGCTCTGCACGGCGCGGGCATCGAGGTGATCCTCGACTTCGTCCCGAACCACACGGCGGAGGGCGGCGTCGGCGGCACCACGCTGTCCTACCGCGGGCTGGACGCACCCGCGTACTACTCGCTCGGTGGCGACGGCCGCGACGCCGACATCACCGGCACCGGCAACACCCTCGACGCCGGCTCGCCCACCGTCATCCGGATGGTGTGCGACGCGATGCGGCACTGGGTCACCGTCATGGGCGTCGACGGCTTCCGGATCGACCTCGCCAGCGTGCTGGGCCGCCCGCGGTCCGGCGCGTTCGACCCGCACGCGCCGCTGCTCACGGCCATCGCGGTGGACCCGGTGCTGTCGCGGGTCAAGCTCATCGCCGAGCCGTGGGACGCCACCGGCGAGGGCTACCGGGTCGGCGGGTTCGGCGTGGCGTGGTCGGAGTGGAACGGGCGCTACCGCGATGCCGTGCGCGACTTCTGGCGCGGCCACGGCAGCATCGGCGAGGTCGCGTCCCGGCTCACCGGCAGCTCCGACCTGTACAAGATCTCCGGGCGACGACCGTGGGCATCGGTCAACTTCGTCACCGCGCACGACGGCTTCACGCTGCGCGACATGCTCTCCTACGAGCACAAGCACAACGAGGCCAACGGCGAGGACAACCGCGACGGCACCGACGACAACCGGTCCCAGAACTTCGGCGAGGAGGGCGAGACCACGTCACCCGTGCGGGCCGCCCGCCGGCTCGCGACGGCCCGCGCGGTGCTCGCCACCCTGCTGCTGTCCACCGGAACGCCGATGCTGCTCGGCGGCGACGAGTTGTGGCGCACCCAGGGCGGCAACAACAACGCCTACTGCCTCGACGACGAGACCTCCTGGGTGGACTGGACGCACCGCGACGGCACCCTCGCCGCGTTCACCGCCCGCGTCACCGAGATCCGGCGCAGCTCGCCGGCCCTGCACCGCGACCGCTTCTACCGCGACGGCGACGTGCTCTGGTGGCACCCCGCCGGCCGCAGGCTCGACGGCGCCGACTGGCACGACGGCCGCCTGCACACGCTCGGACTGCAGCGCGGCGAGTGGCTGATGCTGCTGCACGCCGGATCGGACGCGGTGGCTGCCACCCTCCCGTCCGACGGCCCGTACACGCCGGAGCTGGACAGCACGCGCACCGACGGGGAACCGGTGAGCCGCCGCCCACTCCCGAGCCGCACGACCATCACCCTCCCGCCCCGCTCCCTACTCCTGCTCCGCACCCCCTGACCGCCCTCCCCCACGAGCCACGCCTCCCCTCCCCGCGAGTCGCGCCCTCCACCCCGCGAGACGGGCCCCCCACCCCGCGAGTCGCGCCCTCCACCCCGCGAGACGCGCCCCTCACCCCGCGAGTCGCGCCCTCCACCCCGCGAGACGGGCCCCTCACCCCGCGAGACGGGCCGCCCTCCCCGCGAGATGGCCCCCTCCCGCGAACCGCACCCTTCGCCCCGCAAGATGGGCCTCCACCCCGCGAGATGGGCCGCCCTTCCCGCGAACCGCGGCCCTCCACCCCGCGAGATCGGGCCTCCGCCCCGCGAGATCGGGCCTCCGCCCCCGCGAGTCCGGCCCTCCACCCCACGAAATGGGCCCTCCACCCCGCGAGCCGCGCCCTCGCCCCGCGAGATTGGCCCCCTACCCGCGAGTCGAGCCCACCCCCGCGACATGGGCCGCCCTCCCCGCGAGCCGCGCGCTCGCCTCGCGAGATTGGCCCCCTACCCGCGAGTCGAGCCCTCCACCCCGCGAGATGGGCCGCCCTTCCCGCGAACCGCGGCCCTCCACCCCGCGAGATCGGGCCTCCGCCCCCGCGAGTCCGGCCCTCCACCCCGCGAGATGGGCTCTCGCTCGCGCGAGTCCAGGCCTGGCGCCCGGCGCGGGTCGGTCCGATCGTCGCGAGTCGGGGCGTGGGTGCGCCGGCATCGATCTGGGCGCGAAGGTGCGATGTCGCCCGGCCATGGTCACCGCAAGTGGTGCCCGGTCCCGGCCTGTTGCCGCCGCTGCGCTGTCGTCGCGACGAGGACGACGGCATGAGCACGGTCGAGTGCACGATCGGCACGATCGCCGCAGCTGATCGCTGCGAGTCGCACGCCACGGTTCGCGAATCGGCACTCATGTGCTGCACAGATCGATCAATGCCTCCTGATGGTTGCGAGTCGTACGCCTTGGTGGGGAGGACCGCTCCGGTGTACTCCTCGGACGGATCACCGCGGCACGGCCGCTCGTCCCGCTGCACCCGGGACCCCAGGAGGTTCTTCTCGCGGCACGATCAGCCTGAGTCGTACGTCAGGGTCCTCGCGACCGCGCTCGTGTACTTCTCGCGCACCGACTCGCCGGGATGATCGCCAAGAGTGGTGTCACAGCGACAGATCTGTCGTCCTCACACCACTTCCGGCGATCACGGCCTGCGCGCCGGTGTCAGCCGCCGCAGCAGCCGCCCCCACAGCAGCCGCCGCCACTCGCGGGCGCGGCGCCGCGGCCGCCCACGGCGACCGTGCTCAGCAGCTTGACGGTGTCGTCGTGCCCGTCCGGGCAGCGAGCTGGGTCGGATGCGGCGTTCATCGTGCGGCTGACCTCGAACGTCGAGCCGCACTCCCGGCAGCGGAAGTCGTAGCGGGGCACCCGCTGAGCCTACGTTGCCCGGCGCCCGGCACCCAGACCTTCATCGCACGGCGCGATGTCGTACACACCCGCTCCTCGGCCCGCGCGCCCGAGCACAATGACGCCACCAGCGATTCACCGGTCTTGGGCGCGAGCCCGCGACACCCGGACCACCCGCACCTCGACTCGCGCGCTGCCCCGCCTCAGGCAATCCCCTCCGACAGGCACAACCAATACCCACTCACACGGGCTGGACCCCAACTCGCGCTGGCTCCGTCCCGACTCGCGCCGGCTGCGCCCCAGCTCGCGCTAGCTGCGCCCCAAGTCGCGCAGGCTGGACCCCAACTCGCGCTGGCTCCGTCCCGACTCATGCCGGCTGCGCCCCAACTCACGCGGGCTCCATCGCGACTCATGCCGGCTGCGTCCCTGCTCTCGCGAGCTGCGCCCCAAGCCGCGCGGGCTGGATCCCGACTCGCGCGGGTTTGTCCCGACTCGAGCGGGGGCGCCCCGACTCGCGCGGTGGGCGTCCCAACTCGCCCGGTGGGCGCCCCAACTCGCGCGGCATGCGTCGCGACTCGCGCGCAGTGCGTCCCGACTCGCGCGGCGTACGTCCCAACTCGCGCGGGGGCGTCCCAACTCGCGCGGGGGCGTCGCGACTCGCGCGGGAGGCGCCCCGACTCGCGCGGGGTACCTCGCGACTTGCGTGGGGTGCGTCGCGACTTGCGTAGGGCGCACCGGCGGGGGCATGGACGTGTAGTGAACGTTGCGTTTCGCAGGGCCGAACTCTACTCTCCTTAGAGAACGCAGCGTTTACTATGAGGGGGTCGTCGTGGACGGCGCAGCGCGGCGGGTCCTGCCGGGTGTCATGCTCGCGATGCTGCTCGGCGCGCTCGACCAGACCGCGATGACGCCCGCCCTGCCGGCCGTGGCCGCCGATCTGGGGCGGTTCGACCTGATGCCGGCCGTGCTGACGGCGTACCTCGCCGCCGCCACGGTCGTGATGCCGCTGTACGGCAAGCTCGGGGACCGGTTCGGGCGCAAGCCTTTGCTGCTCGCCGCGATCGGGGTGTTCGTGGCGGGCGCCGTCCTCTGCGCCACGGCGACGTCGATGCCCGCGCTCCTCGCCTGGCGGGTCCTGCAGGGCGCGGGTGGCGGCGGGCTCATGATCGGGGCCCAGGCCGTGCTCGGCGAGGTCGTGAGCCCGCGGGAGCGGGGGCGCTACCTCGGGCTGCTCGGCGGGGTCTACGTGGTCGCGGCCGTGGGCGGGCCGTTGCTGGGCGGGCTCGCCGTCGACCTCCTGACGTGGCGCTGGATCTTCGTGCTGTACCCGCCGTTGGGTCTGGTCGCGTTGGTCGTGGTCGCGCGCACGCTCCACCTGCCCGCGCCACCGCGGCGGCCGCCGCTCGACGTGGCGGGCGCGGTGCTGCTGTCGGCCACGGTGGCCGGTGTGGTGCTGCTCAGCAGCGGTGTGGGCGCGCCCGGGTGGGTCGCTGCTGCCACCACGGCGGCCGCGTGCGGATGGTGGGTCTCGGCCCGCCGCGCCGCCGACCCGGTGCTGCCCCTGCGGTTGTTCCGCAGCCGCGCCATCGCGACCGCCACGGCCATCAGCATGCTGATCGGCTTCGCCCTCTTCGCCACGATCAGCTACCTGCCGACGTTCCTGCAGGTCGCGCGGGGCGCGTCGGCCACGCAGGGCGGCCTCGTGGTCACGGCGCTGATGGCGGGCGTCGTCGTGACGACCACGCTGTCGGGCCGCGTGATCACCCACACCGGCCGCTACAAGGCGTTCCCCGTCGCGGGCACGGCCACGGCCGCGGTGGGGCTGGCCCTGCTGGGCGCGGTCGGTGCGGCGGCACCGCTGCCCCTGGTGCTCGCGGCCCTCCTGCTGATCGGACTCGGCGTCGGGATGGTGATGCAGGTGATGGTGCTGGTGGCACAGAACGGCGCCGAGCACCGGGACCTCGGCGCCGCGACCTCCGCGGTGGCCTTCCTGCGCCAGATCGGGGCCAGCACCGGGGTGGCCGCGTTCGGCGCCCTGATCACGTCCCGCTTCGCCGCCGCGCTGCCCCCGGGCACGGACCCGCACATCGCCACGGCGCTCGACCCGCAACAGCTCGCGCAGCTGCCCGCCGCTGTGCGCGAGGCGTTCGGCGCCAGCGTCGCGCCCGTCTTCGGGTTCGCCGCTCCGCTGCTCGCGCTGGCACTCCTGCTGGCACTCGCACTCCCCGCACTGCCGCTGCGCGACACCGCGCACGCCTCCGGCTCGTCCGATGGAAGGAGCGCGTGATGACCCACGCCACCACCCGACCCGACCCCACCGACCGCGGCGGGCCGACCACGCGGTTCGTCCTCCCGCTCACCGAACTCGGCCGCGACGACCTCGCGTCCGCAGGCGGCAAGGGCGCGAACCTCGGCGAGCTGGTCCGCGCCGGGTTCCCGGTGCCGGACGGGGTGGTGATCAGCACCGACGCCTACGCGGCGGTGGTCGCGCACGCCGGGCTGGAGCCGGCCGCCGCCGGTGAAGACGGCGCCGCGCTGCGGGAGGCCTTCGCCGCCGTCGGGATCCCCGGCGCCCTGCGCGAGTCGATCCTCGAGGCCTACGCGGGGCTCGGGAGCGGCCCGGTCGCCGTGCGGTCCAGTGCCACGGCGGAGGACCTGCCCGGCGCCGCGTTCGCGGGCCAGCAGGACACGTACCTGAACGTCGTGGGCGCCGACGCGCTGCTGGACGCGGTGCGCCGCTGCTGGGGCTCGCTGTGGACCGAACGCGCCATTGCCTACCGCGCCCGCCGCGACATCGCCCAGGACGGGGTGCGGATCGCCGTTGTCGTGCAGCAGATGGTCGTGTCCGAGTACGCGGGGGTGCTCTTCACCGCGAACCCCGTGACCGGCGCGCGCGACGAGGTCGTCGTCGACGCCAGCAGCGGCCTGGGCGAGGCCGTGGTCTCCGGGCTCGTGACGCCCGACCACTACGTGCTCGACGCCGCGGGCTCGGTCAGGGAGCGGAAGCCGGGGCGGCGTGAGGTGGTGGTGCGCGGCACGGCGGAGGGCGGGGTCGCCCACCGCAGCGGCGAGGAGCACGTCGAGCTGCCCGACGCCGTGCTGGCCGAGCTGGCAGCGCTGGGCCGCGCCGTCGCCGTCCACTTCGGGCGCCCGCAGGACATCGAGTGGGCCTACGCGGGTGGGCGCGTGTCGCTGGTGCAGGCGCGGCCGATGACGGCACTACCGCCGCCGCCGATCCGACTGTCGCGCATCCAGCGCTTCACCGGCCCGCAGTTCGTCGAGATGATGCCGGTGCGCCCCTACCCGATGGACGTGAGCGGCTGGATCACGCCCGGGATCGGGCGCATGGTCAAACGGATGATGGCGGAGATCGCCGGGTTGCGCTTCGACTTCGCCGACGTGCTCCCCGAGCGCGACGGCGTCGTGGACCGCTTCGTCCCGCCGCAGCCGCACCCGACCGCGAAGGTGCTGAGCGCGCCTGCGCGCAACCTCCCGAGGATCCGCCGCTTCCGCGCGGCCGGCTGGACGCGCGACCCCCGGTTCACGCGCTTCGACCGCGCGATCCGGGAGCTCAGCGCACTCGAGGTCCGCGAGCTGAGCTGGCCGGAGCTGCGCGGGTTGCCCCACCGCGCGCACGAGGCCACGGATCTGGTCACCGACCTCCGCGTGGACTACCTGCCCCGCGTCGGGATCGACCTGCTGCGACTGCGGGTGCTGAAGGTGCTGCTGCGCCGCACCGACCTCACCGGCCTGACGCTGGGCACGCGCAGCCGCACCGAGGACGCGAACCGGGCCCTCGCGCAGCTCGCCGCGCAGGTGCGCGAGGACGGGAGGCTGCGCACCGCCTTCGCACTCGAACCGCAGGCGCTCGCGGAGCGGGTCGACGAGGACCCGGCCTTCGCGCGGTTCCGCGCCGCGCTGGCCGCGTTCCTGGAGGAGTACGGCCACCGCGAGACCGCCAGCGCGCTGCTGATGTCGGCGCCGACGTGGGGCGAGGCTCCGGCCACGGTCCTGGGCATGGTCAAGGTCCTCGTCGAGGACGCCCGGCCGGCATCCGAGGACGAGCGGGCCGCGCGCGCCGAGCAGCGGCTGCTGGCCCACCCGCTGGTGCGCCTCACCGGTTCCGGCCCCCGCGTCCGCCGGCTGCTGGTGGACGTCCGCGCCGGCATCGCCCTGCGCGAGGACACCCACTTCCACGGCACCCGCGCGCTTCCCGTGCTGCGACGCGCGGTGCTCGAGATGGGGCGCAGGCTGACCGCCACGGGCGTGCTGAGCGCGTCCGACGACGTGCTGCACCTGCGCCTCGAGGAGCTGGAGTCGCTCGACGACGCGGCCACGGTCGTGCCGGCCGAGGCCGAGCGCCTGCGGGCCGCGGTGCGCAGCCGGTCGGCCCGCCGCGCCGAGCTCGCCGGGGTGCCGCTGATCGCCCCGGCGGTCCTGTTCGGGCACCGGCCGGACGTCGGCGACGCCCTCGTGACCGGCACACCCGCGAGCGGCGGGCAGGCCACCGGGCCGGTGCGGGTGATCCGCGAGGCCGCCGAATTCGGCCTGCTGCGCAGCGGCGACGTGCTCGTGTGCGCCTACACGAACCCCGCGTGGACCCCACTGTTCCAGCGCGCGGCCGCCGTCGTCGTGGACACCGGGGGGCTCGGCTCGCACGCCGCGATCGTCGCGCGCGAGTACGGGATCCCCGCGGTGATGGGCTCCGCCACCGGCACGGCCACGCTCGTGGACGGCCAGGTGGTGACCGTGGACGGCGACACCGGTCGAGTGCGAACGGGCGCCGCGGCGTCGGGCACCCTGGTGCCGTGACCGCGACAGCCGGGCCGGACCCGGCGGCCGACCACCGCACACGGCCGCGGCGCCGCGGCGCCGTGCTGCACACCGCGATCCTCGAGGCCGTGCTGGCCGAGCTCGGCGAGGTCGGCTACGCGCAGCTGTCGGTGGAGCGGGTGGCCGAGCGCGCAGGGGCCAGCAAGGCCTCGCTGTACCGCCGGTGGCCGGGCAAGACGGAGCTGGTGATGGACGCCGTCTACCACGCCCTGCCCGACATGCAGGCCCCTCCGGACACCGGCACGCTGCGCGGCGACCTGCTCGCGATGTTCCGCATCGTGGCCCGCCAGCTGGCGGGAGCGGCCGGCCAGGGCCTGCGGGGCCTGCTGAGCGACGCCCTGCGCGACGAGGGCCGCGCGATGCAGATCCGCGACTACGCCCGCGGCAGCAGCCAGCGGCTCGTCGAGGAACTGGTGCGCCGGGCGGGGGAACGGGGCGAGCTCGACGCCGCCGCCACCACCCCGCGCCAGATGGAGGCCGGGCACGCAATGCTGCGCTACCACTTCCTCGTCAACGGCACGATCCCCGACGCGACCATCGTCGAGATCGTGGACGAGGTGGTGCTCCCGCTCCTGCGGCCCCGGTCAGCCGGCGAGGACGATCTTCGCGAGCTCGGCTGACGACGCCAGGAGCGGGTGGGCGGGCAGCACCCGCACGGTGTAGCCGGTCAGGCCGGCGTTCGGCAGCTTGACGACGGTCTCGAAGCGCTCGCCCATCCCGTCGACCTCACCGACGTGCTCCATCGCCGCCGTCACCGCGTCGGTCAGGTCGTCGGTCTCCCCGACGCGCCCGACCACGGCCTCGACCGTGACGTCGCGCGGGTCGAGCCCGGCGAGCTGCACCGACGCGCGCACCGTCATCGGCGCCCCCACCTCGGGGGTGTCGGGCAGCCCGGACGCGTCGACGCCGGTGACCTGCACCTGCGGCCAGGACGCGTTGAGCCGCGTGCGGTACGCCGCCAGTTCGCGGGCCGGGCCGTAGTCCTCGCCCGCGATCCGCGTGGCCGCGCGTGCCGCGGGCGCGTACCAGTCCTCGACGTACTCGCGCACCATCCGCGTGGCCTGCACCTGCGGACGCAGCGTCGTGAGCGTGTGGCGCACCAGCTCCACCCAGCGCGGCGGCACGCCGTCGACCCGCTCGTAGAACGCAGGCGCCACCTGGGTGGCGAGCAGCTCGTAGAGGGCGTTGGCCTCGAGGTCGTCGCGGCGGACCGGGTCGACGATGCCGTCGGCGGTGGGGATCGCCCAGCCGTTGGCGCCGTCGTAGAACTCGTCCCACCAGCCGTCGCGGATCGACAGGTTCAGCCCGCCGTTCAGCGCCGACTTCATCCCGGACGTCCCGCAGGCCTCCAGCGGCCGCAGCGGGTTGTTGAGCCACACGTCGCAGCCCCAGTACAGGTAGCGGGCCATCGACATGTCGTAGTCGGGCAGGAAGACGATGCGGTGGCGCACGCCCGCGTCGTCGGCGAACCGGACGATCTCCTGGATCAACGCCTTGCCGCCGTCGTCGGCCGGGTGGCTCTTGCCCGCGACCACGAGCTGCACCGGGCGGTGCGGGTCCAGCAACAGGTCGCGGAGCCGGTCCTTGTCGCGCAGCATGAGCGTCAGCCGCTTGTAGGTGGGCACGCGGCGCGCGAAGCCGACGGTGAGGATCTCGGGGTCGAAGACGTGGTCGGTCCACGACAGCTCCGGGGTGGACGCGCCGCGCTGCAGCCAGGCCGCGCGCACGCGGCGGCGCACCTCCGACACCAGCCGCGCACGCAGCGTCCCGCGCAGCTCCCACAGCATCTCGTCGGAGACGGGCTCGCGGGGCGTGTGGTTCGCGACCGGTCCGGCGTCGCCGAGCAGCGCCGTGACCTCGCGGGCCTCCCACGTGGCGCCGTGCACCCCGTTGGTGACCGAGCCGATCGGCACCTCGTCGGCATCGAAGCCCTCCCACAGCCCGCCGAACATGCCGCGCGACACCGCGCCGTGCAGCCGGGAGACGCCGTTGGCGCGCTGGGCCAGCCGCAGGCCCATGTGCGCCATGTTGAACATGTTCGGGTTCTCCTCGGCGCCGAGCCCGAGCACGCGGTCCATCGGCACGCCGGGGAGCAGCTGGCCTGTCTCGATGCGCGCCTCGCTGTCGCTCGACCCGGCGAAGTAGTGGCGCACGAGGTCCAGCGGGAACCGGTCGATGCCCGCGGGCACCGGTGTGTGCGTGGTGAACACGGTGCCGGCGCGGACCGCGGCCACGGCCTCGTCGAACGAGAGCCCGTCGCGCTCGTGCAGCTCGCGGATGCGTTCGAGGCCGAGGTAGCCGGCGTGGCCCTCGTTCGTGTGGAAGACCTCGGGCGCCGGGTGCCCGGTGACCGCGCAGAACGCGCGCACCGCCCGCACCCCGCCGATGCCGACGAGGATCTCCTGCTTGATGCGGTGGTCCTGGTCGCCGCCGTAGAGCCGGTCGGTGACACCGCGCAGGTCGGGCTCGTTCTCCTCGATGTCGGAGTCGAGCAGCAGCAGCGGCACGCGCCCCGCGGCGGCCTGCCAGACGCGGGCCCGCAGCGTGCGCCCGCCCGGCATGGCCACATCGACGAGCACCGGTGCGTCGTCGTCGCCCGTGAGCAGCTGCAGCGGCAGGCCCTGCGGGTCGAGCACCGGGTAGGTCTCGAGCTGCCAGCCGTCCAGCGACAGCGACTGGCGGAAGTACCCCGACCGGTACAGCAGCCCGACCCCGATCAGCGGCACCCCGAGGTCGGAGGCGGCCTTGAGGTGGTCGCCCGCGAGCACGCCGAGGCCCCCGGAGTAGTTCGGCAGCACCTCGCTGACACCGAACTCCATGGAGAAGTAGCCGACGGCGGCCGGCAGCGACGGGTCCTGCTCGCGCTCCACCTGGTACCAGCGCGGCTCCTGCAGGTAGCCCTCGAGGTCGTCGGCCAGCTCCCGCACGGTGACGACCGTGTCGGCGTCCTTGGCCAGCTCGGCCAGCCGCGCCGTGGGGATCTCCCCGAGCAGCCGCACCGGGTCGTGGCCCGAACGCTCCCAGGCGTCCGGCTCGAGCGTCGCGAAGAGGTCCTGTGTGGGGGTGTGCCACGTCCACCGCAGGTTGGTGGCCAGTTCCTGCAGCGGCGCCAGCGCGGCAGGCAGCTGGGCGCGGACGGTGAACCTGCGGAGTGCCTTCACCTTGCAGACCATAGATGAATGGATCCCGGGATCGGTCCAGTGCCGATCACGGGGATTGACGCCCTCCATAACTAGCACTAACTTGGTTGCAGTTCGAGCGACCACGAGGAGGGCGAGTGGGCCTCAGCAGCCGGAGCGCGGTCGGGATCCACGCGCTCACGAAGCTCGCCCACCAGGGCGAGGGCTCGCTGACGTCCGCGGAGATCGCCGACAGCCTCGCGAGCAACCCGGTCCTCGTCCGGCGCATCCTCGGATCCCTGCGTGACGCCGGCCTGGTGTGGGCCACCGAGGGGCGCGGCGGCGGATGGTCCCTCGCCCGAACCCCCCGCGAGATCACGCTCCTGGACGCGTACCGCGCCGTCGAGGCCGGCCCGGTCCTGTCGCGACACGCTCATCCACCCAGCGACGCGTGCGAGGTCGGGCGCCATATGCAGGCCGTGCTCGAACGCGAGTTCCGGGAGGCGGAGCACGCCCTCGAGGAGCGTCTCGGCCGAACGACCATCGCCCACCTGGTCAGGGAGACCGTGGAGCGCGAGCGCGCCATGACCCACCCCGGCAGCTAGTCGGACCGCGACAGGCGCTGCACGCCTGCGCCGCCCACCCATACCCAAACTGCAACTATATCGGTTGCAGTAAAAGGAGAGCTCCGATGACACCCCCGACGGCCACGAGCGGTCTCACGAGATCGGCACCGGCCCTGCTGGCCGTGCTCCTGCCTGCGATGCTCGCCACGGTCGTCGCCAGCGACATGGTCACCCTCGTGCTCCCGTCGATCGGAGCACGGTTCGAGGCCTCCGAGGCGGAGCTCGCGTGGGTCGTCACCGGCTTCCTGCTGGCGTTCTCGGTCGGCATCCCCTTCTACGGCCGCATCTGCGACCGCATCGGCTTGCGACACCTCTTCGCGTTCGCGCTGCTGACCTACGCCGCCGGAAGCATGATCTGCGCCCTCGCCGCAGGCCTGCCCGTGCTCGTGCTCGGCCGGATCGTGATGGGTCTGGGCGCAGCCGCGATACCCGTTCTCTCGATCGTCGCCGTCACCCGGCTGCTGCCGGCCGACCGCCGCGGCGCGAGCATCGGCGCCCTCTCCGCGGCCGCGGGCGTCGGCACCGCCGCCGGGCCCGCCATCGGCGGCGGTGTCGGCCAGCTGCTGGGCTGGCCCGCGCTGTTCTGGCTCATGCTCGCGGTCGCGCTCGTCCTGCTCCCCGCCGCGTGGCGGGTGCTGCCCGACGGGCGCCCGACGGGCGCGGGCCGGTTCGACGTCGCGGGCGGCGTCCTGTTGGGCCTCGGCACCGGACTACTGCTCCACGGCATCACCCAGGCCCAGGTCGCCGGCATCGCCGCACCCTCGTCGTGGGGGAGCCTCGTGACGGCGGTCGTCGCGCTGGCACTCTTCGGACGACGCACCGTCCGCGTCGCCCAGCCGTTCGTCCCACCCTCGCTGTTCGCCAACCGGGTCTACCGGACTGCGGTCCTCGTGGCTTTCCTCGCCATGGCCGTCAACCTCGGCGCCCTCGTGTTCGTGCCGCTGCTGCTCGTCGACGTCCACGGCCTCACACCGGGCGCCGGCGCCCTCGTCATGATCCCGGCAGGGCTCGCCGTCGCCGCCTTGTCACCGCTGATCGGCCGCCTCGCCGACCGCGTCGGCACAAGACCGCTGGTACTGGCGGGCGTCGCGACCATGGGGCTGTTCGCCCTGCTCCTCTCGACCTACGCGGGCAACACGTCGGTGGTCCCCACGGCGATCGGGATCCTCGGGCTGAGCGCGGGGTTCATCCTCGTGCTGACCCCGATCATCAGTGCCGCGGCGGGTGCACTGCCGGCAGACCAGGTCGGCATCGGCATCGGGGTGCTCCAAGGAGCCCAGTTCCTCGGCGCCGGCGCGGGCCCGGCACTGTTCGGCGTGGTGGTGAGCGCACGGCTGCAGAGCGGGAGCGGCGCCCTCAACCCCCTGTTCACCGGTCACGGGGGCACTGCCCACTCGGACGCCTTCCTGGCCATGGCGGTGATCGCCGCCATCGCCCTGCTCGTCGCCTCCCGGATGCGCCCGGCGCCCGTGCCCGCGGGTGACCTGCGGTGATTTCGAGCCGCTACCGCCCGAGGTGCCGGGTGAACCAGTCGGCGGCCAGCCGGTCGACCTCCGCAGCTGCCGGCAACTGCGGAGCGGGCTCGATCCCCGGCTCCTCGGCGAGCGCGTGGCCCATTCCCGGCACCACCACGAGGTCGGCGGCCACCGACCGGCGCTCGAGCGCGTCCCGAAGGCGCGAGGCGGGCTCCCGGAAGCCCGCCTCGTCGTCCTCGGCGCCGACAACGAGCCGCGTGGCGGGGCACGCCGCGACCTCGTCGGCCCGCGCCACGAAGTCCATCCGCCTGGCGACCTCGAGCGACGATTCCGACCACGGGTACTCCACGCCGAACACGCGCCCCAGCGCCTCGACCGCGGGCCGCAGCTGCACCAGCGGGCTGACCAGCACGGACGCTGCGACGTCCAGCTGCCGATCGGCGACGACCTGCTGAGCCACCGCGGCACCCAGCGAGCCGCCGAGGAGCCCGACGGGTCCGTCCCCCAGTCCGAGCCGGTCGCGCAGCTCGGCCACCGCAGGCGCGGACTCCGCCGCCGCCTGCGCGCTGATCGGCCCCTGCAGGTTCAGCACGGCGTCCTCGTAGCCCAGCCGCATGAGCTCGTCGAAGCCGCCCGCGGGCAGCCGCGACCCGCACAGCGGCAGGCCGAGGTAGATCCGCCAGGCGTCCAGCCCGGCGAGCGGGAGCGCCGCCGCGAAGGCGGCCTCCGTGCACGGCGCGTCCATCAGGTGCCACGCGACGACGACTGGCGCGTCCGCCCGTCCTCCCGCGGGGGGCACGGCCAGGAACGGGACTCCCGCCGCGGTGCCGGTGATCGCGGTGCTCGCTGTCATGGCTTCCTCCTCTGAACTGTACGCCGTCCAATTTAACTGGACGCTGTACAGTTGGCAAGTGCCTCCGACCCGGGGACCCGGCGAGCGCGCCGGGCTGAGCCGCGACCTCGTCCTCGACGCCGCCACCGGCCTGCTCACCGAGCGCGGGGCGGTCACCATGCGCGCGGTCGCGCAGCGCCTCGGCGTCGCGCCCAACGCGCTCTACAGCCACGTGGCCGACAAGACCGAGCTGGTGGACGGCGTGCTGGACCGGGTGCTCGCCCAGGTCGAGGCGCCCCGGGCCGGCAGCGACCCCGTCGCGGCGCTGCACAGGATGATGAGCTCCACCCACGAGGTGCTGCTGCGCCACCCGCAGCTGGTGCCGGCCTTCCTCGCCCGTCAGGGCGCCCGCGGCCCGAACGCGCAGCACCTGGGCGCGGTGGCGCTGGAGAACCTGGCGGCGGCCGGCGTCACCGGCGCCGCCGCACGCGAGGCGCTACGCGTGCTGATCGTCTACGCGATCGGCTTCGCCGCCTTCGACGGCGAGCGCCCCCTTCCCGGCATTGAGCTGCGGGGAACCTTCGAACGCGGCTTGGACTGGCTGCTGACCGGCATCGTCGGATAGGCGCCACCGCGCACAGCGGGTGGGGACGGCGCACACCGCCCGCACCGTGTGCGGTGTCAGGACCGAGCGGCGGCTATCCGGTCCAGCACCGACATCGCGGCGAAGCGGTCGAGCCGGAACGACTCCGGGCCCAGTGGCACGACGCGCCCCTCCGCGAACGCCGGCAGCCCGGCCAGCACCGGGTGGGCGCCGCGGTACTCGGCGATGTCGGGCTCCTCGGCGTTGACGACGTAGAGCGAGGCGTCTCCGAGCTGCCCGACGTTCTCGTGGGCGAGCCGCACGACGTCGCGACGGTCCCCGCCGCCCGCGCCGGCGCCCGCGCCCGCGCCGACGTCGGCGAGCGTCATCCCGAGCGACTGGAGGAGCTTGCCCTGCGCGGACTCGGCGGTGAACACGTTCAGCCCCTCCGACGTGACGGTCAGGGCCGCGGCGGGGTGGGTGGTGTCGAGCTGCAGCTCCGCCGCGCGGGCGTCGAACTCGGCCTCTGCCGCGGCGGCCTGCTGCTCGTGGCCCAGCGCCGCGCCCAGCTCGGTGGCGAGCTCCCCCCACGAGGCGGTGCTGTGGTCGAGGACGATCGTCGGGGCGATCCGCGAGAGGCGGGAGTAGACCTCGCCGTCCACGGCGTCCAGGCCGACGGCGCTGCCGACGATCACATCGGGCCGCTGCTCGGCGATGGCCTCGATCGGCGCCTGCGGCCCGCCCAGCGACACCACCCCGCGCTCCACGGCGGCCGGCGCCCACTGCAGGAAGAAGCCGTTCTCGTCGGCGACGCCGCCGGGCCGGGCGGTGGCCGAGGCGACCACGGGCGCGTCGAGCCCGAGCAGCGGACCGGTCATCGTGACGCTCGCCGACACGACCCGCTGCACCGTCTCCGGGACCTCGGTCTCGCCCATGGCGTGGGTGACGGTGCGAGTGGCCGGGGCCGGCGCGGCCCCCTCGGCGGCCTGTCCGCCCCCGCACGCCGTCAGCAGGAGCGCCCCGACGACCAGCGCAACCAGGCGCGCAGCAGATCTTCCGTGCATTGCCAGGATGGTTAGGCATGCCTAGCCTGATGTCAATGTGCGCCGCTGTGACGTCGCCCCGAGCCGACCGACGACGCGGCGCCGTGCCCGGCCACCCCGGCAGGGCGTTGAGGTCGATCTCGGACGGATCATGGGTCGGTGATCGATCTCAGATCGACCCGATCACCCTTCGAAGGGCGATCAGCTGGACCTCGGAACGATCTTGACGCCCACGCTCTCGCCGTCGTGGGCCGAGGGGACGCGCGGGGCCCGAACGCGCAGCGGCTCGGCGTCATCGTCCGGGAGTGCCTGCCGCGACCGGCCTCGACGTGGACGGCGGGCGGGCCCCGAGCTGCGGCGCAGCGTCCACTGGGGGTTGCGCCGACTCCTCGCGGGTATGACGGCTACGTCACCCGGGTGACTATCGGGTGAACGGCGGCGCCCCGTTCCCGGCGACCGGCGATCGGGTAGGTAGTTTTGTGACTTCCGCGACGGGGTTCTTGCAGCTGGGGGTGTGCCGATGACCGGTCGGCTCGGGATCGATGACGTCACACCCACTGTGAGCGGTGGTCGCCATCCGAGCAAGGCCGTCGTCGGTGAGGTGGTCCCGATCACCGCGACGGTCTGGCGCGAGGGCCACGACGCCGTCGCCGCGAACGTCGTCTGGCGTCGCATCGGCAGCAACGGCGCCGCCCACCACGTCCGCATGTCGCCGCTCGGGCGCGGCACCGACCGGTTCACCGCCACCGTCGTGGCGGACGAGCCGGGGCTGTGGACCTTCCGCGTGGACGCCTGGAGCGACCCGTGGGCCACCTGGCGCCACGCCGTCACCGTCAAGCTCTCGGCCGGGCAGGGTGCCGACGAGCTGGCCAACGACCTCGAGATCGGCGCGCGGCTGCTGCAGCGCGTGGGCCGCCGTCCCGGCGAGCGCCCGCACCGCGACCTGCTCTTCGGCGCGGCCAACACGCTGCGCGACACGGCGCTGCCGCTGCACGCGCGCGTGGCGCCGGCGCTGTTCCCGGCCGTCGAGAAGATCATGACCGAGCGCCCGGTGCGGGAGCTGATCACGCGCGGGCGCCCGCAGCAGGTCCACGTGGACCGCGAGCGCGCCCTGTTCGGTTCCTGGTACGAGTTCTTCCCGCGCTCCACCGGGGGTCGCGACGAGACCGGGCGCGCCGTGCACGGCACGTTCGTCACCGCGGCCAAGGAGCTCGACCGGGTCGCGGCGATGGGCTTCGACGTGGTCTACCTGCCGCCGATCCACCCGGTCGGCACGGTGCACCGCAAGGGGCGCAACAACAACGTCAACGCCGGCGCGGACGACGTCGGCTCGCCGTGGGCGATCGGCTCCGCCGAGGGCGGCCACGACGCGATCGAGCCGGAACTGGGCACGCTCGAGGACTTCGACGCCTTCGTCGCGCGCACGCACGACCTCGGGATGGAGGTCGCGCTCGACTTCGCGCTGCAGTGCGCCCCCGACCACCCCTGGGTGGCCGAGCACCCCGAGTGGTTCACGGTGCGCCCGGACGGCACGATCGCCTACGCGGAGAACCCGCCGAAGCGCTACCAGGACATCTACCCCGTCAACTTCGACAACGACCCCGCCGGCATCTACGCGGAGTCGCTGCGGGTGGTGCTGCACTGGGCCGAGCACGGTGTGCGGATCTTCCGCGTGGACAACCCGCACACCAAGCCGCCGAACTTCTGGCACTGGCTGATCTGGCAGGTCAAGTCCCGCTACCCGGACGTTCTGTTCCTGGCCGAGGCGTTCACCCGCCCGGCGCGGCTGTTCGGGCTCGCACGGCTGGGCTTCACGCAGTCCTACACCTACTTCACCTGGCGCACCACGAAGGCGGAGCTCACCGACTTCGCGCTGATGCACGCCGAGCGGGCCGACGAGTGCCGGCCCAACTACTTCGTCAACACCCCCGACATCCTGCACGAGTCGCTGCAGACCGGCGGCCCGGCGATGTTCGCGATCCGGGCCACGCTCGCCGCCACCCTGTCCCCGACCTACGGCGTGTACTCCGGGTTCGAGCTCTACGAGTCCCAGCCGGTGCGCCCGGGCAGCGAGGAGTACCTCGACTCCGAGAAGTACGAGCTGCGCCCGCGCGATTTCGCCACCGCACTGAACGAGGGCCGCACGCTGGAGCCCTACCTCACCCGGCTCAACGAGATCCGTCGCGCCCACCCGGCGCTGCAGCAGCTGCGCGACCTGCACTTCCACCAGGTCGACAACGACGCGATCATCGCCTACTCCAAGACCGACCCGGCCACCGGCGACACCGTGCTCGTGGTGTGCACGCTCGACTCGCGCCAGGCGCAGGAGGGCACCACGTCGCTCGACATGCCCTCGCTCGGCGTGGAGTGGAACGAGCGCGTCACCGTGCACGACGAGGTCAGCGGCGAGTCCTACCAGTGGGGCCAGTTCAACTACGTACGGCTGGAACCGCAGAACCACGTGGCGCACGTCTTCCGGGTGCAGCGGGACAGGACGCCCTCGACCCCACGATGATCGCGGGTATCGGATGTCCACGGTCGTCGCCGCAGCCGTACACACCCGACACCCGACACCCGCCGCCCGTGCTCAGCGTGGCGAGTGCAGCCAGGGCTCGCGCAGGTCGTGGTACCGCACGTCCTGCATGAGATCGAACTCCTCGCGGAGCGTCTCCGCCACCTCGGCCGGGGGCTCGCCGCGCTCGGCAGCGCGGGCGTCCTCCTCCGAGGTGAAGTAGGCGACCTGTGTGAAGGCCCCCTCCTCACCGTCGTGCAGGGCGGTGAAGAAGCCGAGCAGGTCGGGGCGCACGGCCGAGGACCGCTCGTCGAGCACCGCCGTCAGCTCGCGCATCCTGGGCACGTCGTCCGTCCGGCCCTGGATCACCTGGACGAAGCCCGCGCGGTCCGACCCGCCGCCGCGGCCCGTGTCCACCTCGCTGCAGTCGTGGAACGCCACCTCACCGCTGAACAGCTTCGACGCCCCGGACCACCACTCGCCCTGCACCGCCCGCCCGCTGTTGCGCTGCGCCGCCTCCGGCGAGGCGAAGCGGGCCACGCCGACGAAGGTGCCGTCCTCGGCCACGCCGGCCGTACTCCCCAGCCAGCCCTCGGCGTCCGGGGCGAGCCGCTCCACCCAGTCCTCGAGGGCCTGGCGCACCTGGCCCGCGTCGGTCACCTGTCCCTGGAACACCTGTACGAACACGGCGGCTCCTTCC
The DNA here is from genome assembly GCF_002262885.1 of Pseudonocardia sp. MH-G8. Taxonomy (GTDB): domain Bacteria; phylum Actinomycetota; class Actinomycetes; order Mycobacteriales; family Pseudonocardiaceae; genus Pseudonocardia. Next base: position 190,038 of record NZ_NKYF01000004.1, read on the forward strand.
TGGTGCGGGGCGTTCAGGGTCCTCCACCTGCGGTCCCGGCAGAACCCTCGAATCCGTGCGCGATCGACCACGTGCGGTGACGGCACCACTGAGTCCCGACCGACGTGGGTGGCCGGTGTGCGATGTCCGTGGCCCCGCAGCATCAGCGTCACCCCGACGGCGACGACGGCGACCAGCAACGTCATCCCGACCAGACCCAGACCTTGCCGACGAGCCGACCGGCAACCTCGTAGCAATTGGCCCCGATGCTGCGCGTGCCCGTTCAACCGGTCCGCACGTCACCTACTCCGCGTAGCGCCGGAGCCCGCCTCTGTCGCGGGTCGCGGGCGGTGACCGTTCGTACCGGCCCGATGACTCCTCTGAGGTCCTCCTCCCGGGCGGCAGTTACGCTCGCACCGGCCGCCGAGCCACGTCCTGCGCACGGGCATCCGCCCGGTAAGACTGGCCGGGTGCCCCCTCCGCCATCAGTCCCCGCCCGGTAGGAACGCGATACCCCCATGTCGATCGACACCTCGGACGCCGAGCCCCAGCACACCGACGACGACCAGCTGGTCGAGTCCTCGTCGGAGGATTTCGAGCATGCGCGCACACTGAAGGTCGATCATGATTGGTACAAGCGGGCCGTCTTCTACGAGGTGCTGGTCCGCGCGTTCTCGGACTCGAACCGGGACGGCACCGGCGACCTGAGGGGCCTCACCGAGAAGCTGGACTACATCCAGTGGCTCGGTGTCGACTGCCTCTGGCTCCCGCCGTTCTACGACTCACCGCTGCGCGACGGCGGCTACGACATCCGCGACTTCCGCGTGGTGCTGCCCGAGTTCGGCACCGTGGACGACTTCGTGGTGCTGCTCGACGAGGCCCACAAGCGTGGCATCCGCGTGATCACCGACCTCGTCATGAACCACACCTCCGACCAGCACCCGTGGTTCGAGGAGTCGCGGCGCAACCCGGAGGGCCCCTACGGCGACTTCTACGTCTGGTCCGACGACGACTCCCAGTACGCCGACGCCCGGATCATCTTCGTCGACACCGAGACGTCCAACTGGACCTACGACCCGGTCCGCGGGCAGTTCTACTGGCACCGGTTCTTCTCCCACCAGCCCGACCTGAACTACGACAACCCCGACGTGCAGGACGCGATGATCGACGTCCTGCGGTTCTGGATGGACCTCGGCATCGACGGGTTCCGCCTCGACGCGGTGCCCTACCTGTTCGAGCGCGAGGGCACCAACTGCGAGAACCTCGCCGAGTCCCACGACTTCCTCAAGCGCTGCCGCAAAGTGATGGACGTCGAGTACCCCGGCCGCGTCATGCTCGCCGAGGCCAACCAGTGGCCGTCGGACGTCGTGGAGTACTTCGGTGACGCGGAGGTCGGCGGCGACGAGTGCCACATGGCGTTCCACTTCCCGCTCATGCCGCGCATCTTCATGGCCGTGCGCCGGGAGAACCGCTTCCCGATCTCGGAGATCCTGGCGCAGACCCCGGCGATCCCGTCGGGCACGCAGTGGGGCATCTTCCTGCGCAACCACGACGAGCTCACGCTCGAGATGGTCACCGACGAAGAGCGCGACTACATGTACGCGGAGTACGCCAAGGACCCGCGGATGAAGGCCAACATCGGCATCCGCCGCCGGCTGGCCCCACTGCTGGAGAACGACCGCAACCAGCTCGAGCTGTTCACCGCGCTGCTGCTGTCCCTGCCCGGTTCACCCGTTCTGTACTACGGTGACGAGATCGGCATGGGTGACAACATCTGGCAGGGCGACCGCGACGCCGTCCGCAGCCCCATGCAGTGGACGCCCGACCGCAACGCCGGGTTCTCCACCTGCGACCCCGGCCGGCTGTACCTGCCGATCATCATGGACCCGGTCTACGGCTACCAGGCGGTCAACGTCGAGGCGCAGTCGCACTCGTCGACGTCGCTCCTGCACTGGACCCGGCACATGATCGAGGTCCGCAAGCGGCACCCCGCGTTCGGGCTGGGCGAGTACCACGAGCTGGGCGGCTCGAACCCGTCCGTCCTCGCGTACGTGCGTTCGGACGGCGACGACGCCGTGCTCTGCGTCAACAACATGTCACGGTTCCCGCAACCGGTGGAACTGGACCTCTCGCCGTGGCAGGGTTGCGCCCCCCACGAGCTGACCGGTGGCGTGCCGTTCCCGGCGATCGGGGAGCTGCCCTACCTGCTGACCCTTCCGGGACACGGCTTCTACTGGTTCTCGATCACCCCGCCGGAGGAGTCTGGATGAATCTCGCCGAGGAGCTTCCCGCCCTGTTGCCCCAGTGGCTGCCCACGCAGCGCTGGTTCGCCGCGAAGGGCCGGCCGGTCCGCACGGTCACCGTCGCGGCGGTCACCCCGCTGCGCACGGGCGCGGAACCGCTCCTCGACCTGGTGCTGCTCGCCGTCGCGTTCGCCGACGATTCGCCCGTGCAGCACTACCAGCTCCTCGTCGGCCGCCGGGAGCAGCCGCGCGGCGAGCTGGAGCACAGCATGATCGGGAAGATCGGCGCCCACCTCGCCTACGACGGGCTCTGGGACCCCGCGGTCACGGAATGGCTGCTGGACGCCATCCGCTCCGGCTTCACCGCGGGCGATGTGCGGTTCGTGCCCGAGCCCGGCGCCACCCTCGCCGAGAAGGGCCCGGGGAGGGTGCTGGGCGTCGAGCAGTCCAACACCTCGGTGTCGTGGGGCGAGCAGTCGATCCTCAAGCTGTTCCGCCGCGTGCTGCCCGGCGTCAACCCCGACCTCGAGCTGCACCGGGCCCTGCGGTCGGTCGGCAGCACCGAGGTGGCCGCGCTGCAGGGCGCGATCGAGGGCGTCCTGGACGGTGAGCCGGTCACGCTGGGCATGCTGCAGGACTACGCCGCCAACTCCGCCGACGGCTGGTTGATGGCCCAGGCGAGCGTCCGGGACCTGCTCGCCGAGGGCGACCTGCGCGCCGACGAGGTGGGTGGCGACTTCGCGGCCGAGGCGTCCCGCCTGGGCGAGACGATCGGGGTGGTGCACGCCGAGCTGCGCGAGGCGCTCGGCACCGGCGAGGGCGACCCCCGCGCGCTGGCCGCCGCCTGGCGGGACCGCCTCACCGCGGCGGCCGCCGAGGTACCGGCGCTCACCGCGCACGTCGAGCGGATCCGCGCCGGGTACGACGCGGTCGCTGCGCTGACCGGCAGCGTGCCCGTCCAGCGTGTGCACGGCGACCTGCACCTGGGCCAGACGCTGCGCACGCCCTACGGCTGGCTCGTGATCGACTTCGAGGGCGAGCCCGCCGCGCCGCTCGACGAACGCATCCGGCCGGACTCGGCGCTGCGTGACGTCGCCGGCATGCTCCGCTCGTTCGACTACGCCGCGTTCCACCAGCTCTCCCAGTGGGAGCCCGCAGGCGACTGGACCGACCCGGACCACGACTCCCAGCTCGCCTGGCGGGCCCGTGAGTGGGCCCAGCGCAACCGCAGCGCCTTCTGCGACGGCTACGCCCTGCGCGCGGGCGGCGACCCGCGTGAGCAGGCGGCCCTGCTGCGCGGCTTCGAGCTGGACAAGGCCGTCTACGAGGTGGTCTACGAGACGCGCAGCCGACCCGCCTGGGCCGTGATCCCGCTGGCGTCGATCGAGCGGCTCACCGCCGAGGCGCAGTCCGACGCGGGCGTCTAGTACCCCGGCCACAACCTGGCCACCGGCCCGTTGTCAGGGGCGTGGGACACACTGGCGGCGTGACGGCGGCAGACCTCTCCCTGGCCCGCGGGGGCGACGACGCGGCGTTCCACCGGCTCGTCGAGCCACTGCAGGGTGAGCTGCGCGCGCACTGCTACCGGATGCTCGGTTCCCTGCACGACGCCGAGGACGCCCTGCAGGACGCGCTGCTGCGGGCCTGGCGCGGGATCGGCCGTTTCGAGGAGCGCAGCTCGGTGCGCGCCTGGCTGTACCGCATCGCCACCAACACCTGCCTGGACGCGATCGGCAGCCGGGGAAGGCGGGCGCTGCCGGTCGACCTGGGCCCGGCGGCGGAGCACGCGGTGCTCGACGACCATGCGCTCACCGAAATCGCCTGGCTCGGCCCCTACCCCGACGACGGCGTGGCCGACGGGCCCGCGGCCCCGCACGTCCGCTACGAGCAGCGCGAGAGCGTCGAGCTGGCGTTCGTCGCCGCTCTCCAGCACCTGCCGGGCAACCAGCGTGCCGCGCTGCTGCTGTTCGAGGTGCTGGGCTACTCGGCCCGCGAGGTCGCCGAGACCCTCGGCACCACCGTCGCGTCGGTCAACAGCGCCCTGCAACGCGCGCGCAAGGTCGTCGAGGAGCTGCGGCCCGAGCAGAGCCAGCAGCAGACGCTGCGCGCGCTCGGCGACGTCCGCCTGCGGGAGGTGGTCGCGCAGTACTCCGACGCGCTCGAGCGCGGCGACGCCGACGCGCTCGTCACCCTGCTCACGGCCGACGTCAGCTGGTCGATGCCGCCGCTGGCGAGCTGGTACCGCGGCCGTGCCGCCGTCACCGACTTCCTGGTCCGGCTGCCGCTGCGCGAGCGCTGGCGCCACCTGCCGGTGCGCGCCAACGGGCAGCAGGCGGTGGCCTGCTACATCTGGGACGAGCGCGTCGGGCACTTCCGCGGCGCCGCCCTCGACGTCCTCACGTTCCGCGGCGACCGGCTCGCCGCGGTCACCGCGTTCCTCGACGGGTCGCTGTTCCCACGCTTCGGGCTGCCGGAGAGCCTGCCCGCGGAGCCGGGCTCGTGAGGACCAGCCGGCGGATGTCCCCCGGCCCGCCGCGGTGAGGCGGGAACCGCGTCAGCCCGGCAGCACCTCGCCCGCCGCGAGCTGCGCCACGAGCGCGTGCACGTCGTGGGTCGCCAGCAGCCGGCTCACCGCGCACCCGGCCTGCGCGTAGACCTGCGGGTCGGCCCCCGCCGCGTGCAACCAGTCGCCGAGCGTCTCGGGCAGCGGCCCCGCCGGCTCGACGCGACACCGGTCCCCCGTCCCCGCGGGCTGGAGGTAGCGGGCGTCGTCCGAGACGAGCACCGCGAGGCCCTCGTCGAACCACTGCGGCACGGTCGCCGATCCCAGCCGGGCGTGCAGCTCCACGTGCGTCAGCTCGTGCGCGGCGATCACGGGGTCGATCCCGCGCGGCGAGAGCATCACGGCACGGTTCAGCACGGCGATGCCCCGCTCGCCACCACCTCCGATGCGCGCGTAGCAGGCGTCGGTGAGGCAGGCGAGGAACGCCGGGCCGCCGCGCAGGTCGCCGAAGAACTCCGCGACGCGCTGCGTCCCCTCGTCCACCCGGCCGACGCCCGCCACCACCACCGGCGACGCCTGCGCGACCCCATATCCGCCCCTCCCACACCGATTCCTGTCCTCCCACACCGACTGCAACCGGTGTGGCGGCACCACGCTCGGTGTACCAGCACGGAATCGGCGCGCGCGGTTCGCACCCAGAGTGATCACATCGTTGCGCCCAGGGTCGGCACCGCGCCGCGGAGGGCAATAGGGTGCGCAGGTGGCTCGCGAGGAAAACGGGACCCAGATGATCAGCGAGCGGGTCGACCCGTGCCCGCCGGACCCACGGACGGTCGAACGGCTGCTCGGCGGCGCCCACCACGATCCGCACTCGGTCCTGGGCGCGCACCCGCACCCCGGCGGCACCGCCGTGCGCGTGCTGCGCCCGCACGCCGACGAGGTGCACGTCGTGCGCGCGGGCGGGGAGCGGCACCCGCTGGTCAAGGTGCACGACTCCGGCCTGTTCTCGGGCCTCGTGCCGGGTGAGCCCGCGGACTACCGGATCGCCGTGCGCTACGGCGAGCGCGTCGACGTCGTCGACGACCCGTACCGCTGGCTGCCCACCCTCGGCGAGGTCGACCTGCACCTGATCGGCGAGGGCCGCCACGAGCGCCTGTGGGACGTGCTGGGGGCGCACCTGCGCCGCTACGACACGCCCGCCGGCCCCGTCACCGGCACGAGCTTCGCGGTCTGGGCGCCCACCGCGCAGGGCGTCCGCGTCACGGGCGACTTCGACGGCTGGTCCGGCTGGGCCCACCCGATGCGCGTGCTGGGCAGCTCGGGGATCTGGGAGCTGTTCGTCCCCGGCATCGAGCCCGGCACCCGCTACAAGTTCCGCATCCTGGGCCGCGACGGGCGCTGGCGCGACAAGGCCGACCCGATGGCGTTCCGCACCGAGATCCCGCCCGCCACCGCGTCCATCGTGGACGCCTCGACGCACCGGTGGGGCGACGAGGAGTGGCTGGAGGCCCGTGCGCGGCGGCAGGCGCACGCCGAGCCGATGAGCGTCTACGAGGCGCACCTCGGCTCGTGGCGCCCCGGGTTGGACTACCGGGAGCTCGCCCGCGAGATGGCGACGTACCTGGGCGAGATGGGGTTCACCCACGTCGAGCTGCTGCCGGTGGCCGAGCACCCGTTCGGCGGGTCCTGGGGCTACCAGGTCACCTCCTTCTACGCGCCCACGGCGCGGTTCGGCACCCCGGACGACTTCCGCTGGTTCGTCGACCACCTGCACCAGCACGGCTTCGGCGTGATCATCGACTGGGTGCCCGGGCACTTCCCCCGCGACGAGTGGGCGCTCGCGAAGTTCGACGGCAGCGCGCTCTACGAGCACGCGGACCCGCGCCGCGGCGAGCAGCCCGACTGGGGCACGCTCGTGTTCGACTTCGGCCGCCGCGAGGTGCGCAACTTCCTCGTCGCCAACGCCCTGTTCTGGCTGGACCAGTTCCACGTCGACGGCCTGCGCGTCGACGCCGTGGCCAGCATGCTCTACCTCGACTACTCCCGCCCCGAGGGCCAGTGGCTGCCCAACGTCCACGGTGGTCGGGAGAACCTCGACGCCGTCGCGTTCCTGCAGGAGATGAACGCCACCGTCTACCGCAACCACCCCGGCGTCATCACGATCGCCGAGGAGTCCACCGCGTGGCCGGGCGTCACCCGTCCCACGCACCTGGGCGGTCTGGGCTTCGGCTTCAAGTGGAACATGGGCTGGATGCACGACACGCTCGACTACGCGGGGCGTGACCCGATCTACCGGGGCTACCACCACAACCAGATGACGTTCTCGCTGATGTACGCGTTCAGCGAGAACTTCGTGCTGCCGCTCTCCCACGACGAGGTGGTCCACGGCAAGGGCTCGCTGTGGGCCCGCATGCCCGGCGACGCCTGGAACAAGTCGGCGAACCTGCGCGGCCTGCTGGCCTACATGTGGGCGCACCCGGGCAAGCAGCTGCTGTTCCAGGGCGGTGAGTTCGGCCAGGAGCGCGAGTGGTCGGAGTCGCGCCCGCTGGACTGGCACCTGCTCGAGGACCCGCTGCACGCAGGCGTCAAGACACTGGTCGGCGACCTGAACCGGGCCTACCGCGCCACCCCGGCCCTGTGGACGAGGGACTCCACGCCCGAGGGCTTCTCCTGGATCGACGCCAACGACGCCTCCGGCAACGTCCTGAGCTTCCTACGCCACGGCACCGACGCCGACGGCAAGCCGACGGTGCTCGCCTGCGTCGCCAACTTCTCCGGCAGCCCCAAGCGCGACTACCGCGTCGGGCTGCCCTTCGCCGGCCGCTGGCGCGAGGTGCTCAACACCGACGCGCAGATCTACGGCGGTTCTGGCGTCGGCAACCTGGGCGCGGTCGAGGCCGAGCAGGTCATGTGGCACGGGCGGCCCGCGTCGGCCGTGCTGCAGCTGCCGCCGGCCGGAGTGCTGTGGCTGGTGCCCGAGCCCGGGGCCGGTGCGGTGCGCCGTCGTTCGGCCGCCGCCGTCGCCGCCGCCGAGGCGGTGACCCCGCCGCGGGGCTTCGACATCCTGCCGCCGGGCGTGGCGGACGAGCCGGACCTCACCGCCGAGGTCCCCACGTCCGACGCGGGCGAACGCCACCCGGCGAGCGGGCCCGCCGCCGATCTGACGAGCACCGGCACCGACGACCTCGCCGCCGAGGTCCCCATGTCCGATGCGTCCCAGCGCCACCCGGTCGTCCAGCCCGGTGCCGACCCGGCGGGCACCGAGGACCTCGGTGACGAGCCCGATCTCGCGGCCGAGGTTCCGGTCTCCGACGTCCCCGCCCGCCCCTCGGCCGTCGCCGGCCCCTCCGCCACCACCACCGGGACGAGCGCACCGGTCACGACCTCGCCGGTGGCCGGCCCGGACCCGGACGCGGCGGGCACGCCGTGGACGGCCCCGCAACCGCGGCCCACACCGGGCGTCCGGGCAGGTGACGAGCCGCGCAGCGCCACGGACACCACGGGCGTCGACGCGCCGTCGCCCGCCGCGTCGCGCCCCGACGCAGGCCCCACGGAGGAGCCCGGCCCTTCGGCCGCCGCAACCGGCCTGCCCACGGCGTCCGGGGAAGGCGGCTCGGCGCTCGAGCCCGAGCAGCCCCGGGTCGAGCCGGCCGGGGAGCTCGCGACGACGGACGCGGTGCCCGACGCCCCCGCCCCGGACACCGACAGCGTGCTGGACGACGGACCTGCCGCTCCCGTCACGGGCGAGGCCCCGCCGGAGCCGGTCGACCCGGACCCCGGCGCCAGGCCCTGAGCCTTCACTGTGTGAGTCGCACGTCAGGGTCGTCGCGACCACGCTGACGTGCTTCTCGCGCGCCGGCTCGGCGTCATGATCAGGTAGACATGGAATCTCCTGTGGGTGCGCCGTTCCCGGCTCGCGACCGCTGCCTCACGCCCCGGCCCGGGACGTCCGCGCAGTCGGCCGGGTTCCGCTGCTCCTGCCCGTCGGCGGGGTGGCCGGGTGGGCAGAACTGCCGAATATCGGGGCTGAGTGGGCGGCCGTCCCCGGCGCGGGCCCAGGCCTGTGCGCACCTTGCGGTGCTCCCGATCCACCCCCGGGCCTACGAGGCAGGGCCACGGGGAGGAACGGCGGGGCGCGCCGCGTCGAGGACGTGCTCACACCCTGTGGCCGATGATCCGCGCCGTGCGCCCGGTCGACGGGTCGTGTGAGCGGAGTGCGTGGGCAGGCGCGCGGGTGACTGCGGAGCGGCGGCTGCACGACCCGGTGGATGTTCCTGGCCACCGCGCTCGTTCCTTCCCGGCGGGGAGCGCTACCCCGCCGGCGCGGCCGGCCGTGCCGAGGTGCGCGGCCGGCTCGCCGTCCACATCAGCGCGAGCCAGTAGCCGAGGAGCACCACGAAGTAGAGCGAGCGTGCGACGTCCGCGGCGATGCTGTCGCCCGTCCACTCCGCGTTCCACGACACCGGCACGACGGCCACGGCGAGCGCTGCGGCGGCCACCCCGCCCAGCCCGAGCGTGACCAGCAGCAGCACACCGGGCCACAGCAGCATGAGGTAGTTGTGCCAGGCGATCGGCGAGAACAGCAGCCCGGCCGCGAGCACGGCCCACGGAGCGGTGCCCGCGGGGTCGATCCGGTCCCGGTGGCGTCCCATCCACACCAGGGTGCCGACCAGCACGGCCGCCCCGAGCAGGGCGCCGAGCAGCGACGGCACGCCGAACCGCACTGCCAGCCCGGGCAGCGACGCGTTGTCCACCGTGTCGGGCACCGGCTCGCTGACGGCGATGCGCAGCCAGGTGAACGCGCTGGACGGGCCGGCGGCGAGCACGCCGAGCAGGGTGGCGCCGGCCGCACCGGCGATGCCGGCCCGGAACGGGCGCCAGCGCCGCTGGACGGCGGGTAGCAGCAGCAGCGGCGCGAGCGAGGGCTTGAGCGCCACCGTGAACCCGTAGAGCACGGCGGCGAGCACCGGTCGCCCCCGGCGCTCCGCGATCCAGCCCGCCACCAGACCCGCGAGCAGCAACGGGTAGATCTGGCCGAGCACGAGCGTGCCGTGCAGCGGCGACGACGCGAGGACCGCGAGCACCACCAACGCGGTGACGGGGCGCGTCAACCTCAGCTCGCGGGCCACCGCGACCACGGCCGCCACCACGACGAGCAGCGTGCCCACGGCGAACACGCGGTAGGCGGTGAGCGCGTCGAGCCCCGCGAACGGCACGAGCAGCAGCGTGAGCAGCGGCGGGTTGAGGTTGGTGAGCTTCGCCGGCGTCTCGTAGATGTCGGCGCCCCCGACGAGGGCCACCGCGGAGTGCCAGAACGTGTCGAAGTCGACGTGCAGGTCGCGCATGTCCGCGCCCGGCAGCAGCGTCACGAGCGCGTCGGGGTGGCGCACGTGCAGCACCACGGTGGCCACCACCGACGCCAGGACGACCATCCCGGACGCGGCGTGGCGCAGGGCGTTCGCGCGCGCACCGGGCACACGACCGGGGTCGTCCACCCCGTCGCGTCGCCACTGGTTCCGCACGGTCACGGTTCCTGACGCTATCCGGCCCGTTCGGGTTCGGCGGAACCGCTCCCCCGCAGGGGGTCGGCGCGCGATGATGTGCCGCGTGTCCGCACCGATGCCCCGCTGGGTCGCCGTCGTGGCGGCGGTCGTCGTCGCGGCCGTCCCGGTGCTGCTGGGAGGCGCCTGCAGCCGGGTGGTGCCCGGCGATGCGCGAGCCGCCACGGCACCGGCCACGGCCGCCATCTCCGCGGTGCCGCCCACCGGGCCGGCGAGCGAGGTCGCGGCAACCACCGTCGCGGCGCTGCAGGAGTTCTGGCGGCAGGAGTTCCCGGCGGCGTTCGGCCGCGAGTGGACCGACATCACCACCTTCGCCGCGGTCGCCACCGACGATCCGGATGCCACCGCCCCACCGTGCACCAACCGCGCCGCCGACCTCGCCGACCAGGCGTTCTACTGCCCGGCCGCCGACGCCGTCGCCTGGGACGCCGACGGGCTCATGCCGTTGCTGCAGGATCGGTTCGGCCCGGCGGGAGTGGTGGTGGTGCTCGCCCACGAGGTGGGGCACGCGGTGCAGACCCGGCTGGGCATCGACGCGGCGCAGGAGCGCGGCCCGCAGCGCTACCCGACGATCCTGCTCGAGGCCATGGCCGACTGCTACGCCGGCGTCGCGATCGCCCACCTGCTCGAGGAACCGGTCGCAGGGCTGCCGCTGGGTCCCGCGGAACGCGACGACGCGATGCGCGCGCTCGTCGGGTTCCGGGACCCCGTCGGCGTCGAGCCCGGAGACCAGAGCGCGCACGGCAACGCGTTCGACCGCGTCTCCGCGTTCCAGGACGGTCATCGCGACGGCGCTGTGCGATGCGCGGAGATGACCGTCGACAACCGGACGTTCACCCAGCGCCGGTTCGGCTCCGAGGCCGATTTGGCCCGGGGCGGCAACCTGCCGCTGCGTGACCTGCTGGCGTTCGTCGAGGACGACGCGGGGAGGTGGTTCACCGACCTGGCCCCGGGCCGGGACGCGCCGCGGCTGAGCTCCGGCGGCGCCTGCCCGCCCGAGCGGCTCGCGACGCAGGGGCCCGCCGCGTACTGCCCGGACGACGGCGGGGTGGCGGTCGACCTCGCCGCGATCGAGGACGTGCACCGCGAGATCGGTGACTTCGCCGCCGCCACGCTCGTCGCCGGCCGGTACGGCATGGCCGCGCTCGACGCCGTCGGCACGTCGCCCGTGGGGCGGCCCGCGGGCGCGGGCGCCACCTGCCTCGCGGGCGCCTACACCGGGCGGTTGCTCGAGGCACCAGACGGGTTCCGGCTCTCCCCCGGCGACCTCGACGAGGCGGTGCAGGTGCTGCTGCTCGCCGACTGGGTCGCCCGCGACGCGGAGGGCGCCTCCGACCCGGCCGAGCACGGGTTCGAGCGCATCACCCGGTTCCGCACCGGCCTCCTCGACGGGCCGGCCGGCTGCCTGCCCGGCCGTTGAGGCAGAACGCGTCGAGGGTTGACGGCAGCCACCGCCACCCAGATACTTAGGCACGTGCCTAAGCGAGTGGAGGTCGGAGCCGGGGGGACCGTCGCAGAACTGGACCGCGTGTTCCACGCGCTGTCCGACCCCACCCGCCGTCAGGTCGTCGAGCGCCTCGGCCGAGGGCCCGCCACCACGAGCGATCTGGCGCGCCCGTTCGACATGGCACTGCCGTCGTTCACCCAGCACATGGGCGTCCTCGAGCGCTCCGGCCTGGTGACGTCGCAGAAGGACGGACGGGTGCGGACCTACCGGCTCGCCCCCCGCCCGCTCGAGGACCTCGGCTCCTGGCTCACCGCGCAACGCGCGCTGTGGACCCGGCGCCTCGATCAGCTCGACACGTTCCTCTACCAACTGAAGGAGCAGCAGGAATGACCGTCTACCGCGTGAACCCCGAGCTCGACCTCGTCCTGGAGCGCACCGTCGACGTCGCGCCGGAGCTGGTCTGGAAGGCCTGGACCACGCCTGAGCTGCTCGTGCAGTGGTTCGCCCCGAAGCCGTGGACCACCACGTCCTGCGAGATCGACCTGGAGCCCGGCGGCAGGTGCAACACCACCATGCGCTCGCCCGACGGCGACGAGTACCCGAACACGGGCTGCATCCTGGCGGTCGAGGACGGTTCGAAGCTGGTCTTCACCTCGGCCCTGGCCGCCGGCTTCCGCCCGCAGCTCGTCGAGGGCGGCTTCCCGTTCACGGCGGTGATCAGCATCGAGTCCGACGGCAACGGCGGCACGAGGTACACCGCCACGGCCATGCACGCCGACGCATCCTCGAAGAAGCAGCACGAGGACATGGGCTTCCTCGAGGGTTGGGGACTCACGCTGGACCAGCTGGTCGAGGTGGTGAAGTCCCTGTGACCGACGGCGCGGGGATCACCTGATCACCACCCGGCGCATGCGGGGCATCCGGACCAGCACCGTTTAACCTGGTGGGAGGGCCGGCCACGTGTCCGGCCGAGTGGGAGCCCCATGCACCGTCCGACCATCTCCGACATCGCGGCGCGCGCGGGCGTGTCCAAGGCCGCCGTGTCCTACGCCCTCAACGGGCGCCGCGGTGTCTCGCCCGCCACGCAGGCGCGGGTCGTCGCCATCGCCGAGGAGCTGGGCTGGACGGCCAACAACGCCGCCCGCGTCCTGTCCGGCGCGCGGGCCGGCGTCGTCGGGTTGGTGCTGGCCCGTCCCGCGCGGACGCTCGGCCTCGAACCGTTCTTCATGGCCTTCATCAGCGGCCTCGAGCAGGAGCTGAGCAGCCGCGACACCGCCCTGCTGCTGCAGCTCGTCCCCGACCACGCGGCCGGCCTCGCCACCTGCGCCCGCTGGCAGGGCGCCCGTCAGGTCGACGGCGCGATCGTGGTGGACCTCCTCGACCACGACGACCGCATCGTCCCGCTGCAGGAGATGGGCCTGCCGTTCGTGGTGGTCGGGGACGCGCGGGACCAGCCGGACGTCGCATGCGTCTGGACCGACGAGGTCGCCGGGATGACCCGGATCGTCGAGTACCTCGCGGCGCTGGGGCACCGCCGGGTCGGCCGCGTGGCCGGGTTGGCGCAGCTGCGGCACACCGTCCAGCGCACCCGCGCGTTCCACGCGGCCGCCGAGCGGCTCGGGCTCGAGGAGGTGGTGCTGCAGTCGGACTACTCGGGCGAGGACAGCACCCGCGCCACCCGCCGGCTGCTCTGCGGCCACAGCCCGCCCACCGCGATCGTGTACGACAACGACGTCATGGCCGTGGCGGGACTGTCGGTCGCCGGCGAGATGGGGATCGAGGTCCCCCGGCAGCTGTCGGTGGTGTCGTGGGACGACTCCCCGCTGAGCCGGCTCACCCACCCGGCGATCACCGCGCTCGCGCACGACGTGATGGCGTACGGGTCGCACGTCGCGCGACGGTTGCTCGAGGTCATCGAGGGCGCGCCGGCACGAGCCCACCTCGACTCGGCCCACACGCTCGTGCCGCGGGGGAGCACGAGCCCGCCGCGGCGCGGATGATCGCTTGACGTCCGCCGCCGTTGCGGGCACGGTGCCACTCATGGATCTCCGGACGGCGGCGCTGCTGCGGCGGCCGCTGTACGGGCAGTGCTACGACCGGGGCGACGCCGACTGGTGAGTGCGCTCGCGCTCCCGTCCTGTCCCGTCGTCCGGAAGGTTCCCCCGTGTCCCCGTCCCGTGTGGCGGCGTTCGTCGCCGCCCTGCCCAAGGTCGAGCTGCACCTGCACCTGATCGGTTCCGCCTCGCTCGACACCGCGCTCGCCCTCGCCCGTCGTCACCCCGACGGTGGCGTGCCCACCGAACGCGAGGCGCTGCGCCAGTACTACGCGTTCACCGACTTCCCGCACTTCCTGCGCGTCTACGAGCGGGTGAACCGGCTGGTCACCACGGCCGCCGACGTCGTCACACTGCTCGACGGGCTCGCCGCGGAGCTCGCCGCACGTACGGTGCGCTACGCCGAGGTGCAGGTCACGCCGGTGCGCAACCGCATGGCCGGCATCGGCTACGCCGCGCTCGCCGGAGCGCTCACCGAGGGGCGGGCTCTGGCCCGCGAGCGCCACGGCGTGGAACTCGGCTGGGTCTTCGACGCCGACGCGCTCCTCGGCCCCGACGGCGCGGAGGAGACCGTCGACTTCGCCGTCGGGCACCGCCCGGAGGGCACCGTCGGCATCGGGCTCGGCGGGCCGGAGACGGGCATCCACCGCGCCGACTTCGCACCGGCCTTCCGGCGCGCCCGCGCCGCGGGCCTGCACAGCCTGCCCCACGCGGGCGAGACCGTTGGCCCCGACGAGGTGTGGGCGGCGGTCAACGAGCTCTGCGCCGAGCGGGTCGGGCACGGGATCGGCGCCGCCCGCGACCCGCGGTTGCTGGAGCACCTCGCCGAGCACCGCATCCCGCTCGAGGTCTCCCCCACCTCGAACCTGCGGACGGGCGCCGTGCGGGCAATCGAGGAGCACCCGCTGCCGGTGCTGCACGCGGCGGGTGTGCCGGTGACGCTGGCGACCGACGACCCGGGGATGTTCCACACGGATCTGAACGCCGAGTACCAGCTGTGCCACGAGGTGTTCGGGATGACCGTGCCCGAGCTGGCCGAGATCGCGCGGACCGGGGCGCGGGCCGCGTTCTGCGAGCCCGACCTGCGGGATCGCATCCTCGCCGAGATCGACCAGGTCGAGGGGGCAGCCGCCACGAACGCGGGGTGATCGCCCCGATCCCGACATCGGCTGGGCGGGGAGGCTGCTGTTGCCGAGTCCCGTCCGTGATCGTCAGCTCGGTGCAGAAGCGGCCGGATACGGCCGTCCCTGCACCGAACTGGTGATCAGAACAGGGCGCGGGCCAGCGCCCGCCGGGCCGTGCTGACGCGCGGGTCGTCGGCCGGGAACAGCTCGAACAGGCCCACCAGGTGCTCGCGGACGCGGTCGCGGTCCGGCCCCGAGGTCCGTCCCACCGCCGTGACCAGCCGCTGGAACGCCGCCTCGACACCATCGGCAGCGACCTCGGCGTCGGCGGCGGCCAGCTGGGCGTCGACGTCGTCGGGAGCGGCGTCGGCCCGCGCGATCGCCGACGGGTCGGCAGCCTCCGCCCGGGCCAGGAACCGCACCTGCGCCAGCGCGGCGCCGGCCTGCTCGTTGGCGGGCTCTACCGCGAGGATCTGCTGGTAGGCGGCCTCGGCAGCGGGGTAGTCGCCGCGTTCGAGCGCATCCTCGGCCGCGGTGAAGCGGGGGTCCTCGGGCTCCTCGGCCGGCTCGTCATCGGCCGTGGCACCCGCCTCGGCCTGGCCGATGGCGGGCATCCGCTCCCGCAGCGCGTCGAGCAGGGCGGCGATCCACTGCCGGATCTGGGGCTCGGGAAGCGCGCCGTTGAACGCGTCCACCGGCTGGCCGCCGGCGACGGCCACCACCATCGGGATCGACTGGACGCCGAACGCCTGCGCGATGCGCGGGTTGGCGTCGACGTCGACCTTGGCGAGGATCCACGCTCCGTTACCGGCCTCGGCGAGGCGTTCCAGCACCGGAGAGAGCTGCTTGCACGGGCCGCACCACTCCGCCCACAGGTCGACGACGACCGGGACCTGCAGCGACCGTTCGAGGACGTCCGCCTGGAAGCTCTGCTCGGTGGCATCGACGACGAACCGGCTGTCACCTCCCCCGCCGCCTGCCTGCGGTGCCGCCTGCGGGCGAGCAGCCGCCTCGGAACTTGCCTTCAGCGCGGAGAGATCCACCGCACCGGCCATCGCGCGCGACAGGGCGGCCGACTGCGCCGCCTGACGAGGATCGGGTCGAGACACGCCGTTCATCCTGCCACCGGCGACCGTGCCCGCGCGCACGCACCGAACATCATCCGATCAGGTAGTCCCGACCCGAGATCCCCGGGTCGAATTCACTCACTGTGTGCAACTCGTTCGTCGCGTTGCGCTATCGATCACCGGACCGGTGGAGCACCAGACACGCGGGCCACTCGTTGACCAAGTGTGAGTGACCGAGTGGTCGCTCTGCGTAGACATCTACTCGGCCGCACCCGCGGCATCCCTCACTCGAAGGAACCCGCATGAGCTCGGAGAACACCGTCGCCGACCGCCTGCTCGAGGACGCCCGCAAGAAGACCGCCAAGACCGAGAGCCCCGCGCTGGGCAAGGCGGCTCTGATCGTGGGTGTGGTCGCCCTGCTCGTCAGCCCGATCTCGATCCTCGGGTTCATCGTCGGCGCCGTCGCCATCGGCCTCGGCGTGGCGGCCGTCCGACGCCCGGTCAGCGCCAAGCAGGCGAAGATCGCCATGGCGCTCGGCGGTGCGGCGATCCTGATCGGCGTGTTCTTCTACACGCTGAACGTCTCGCTGGGCTGACACCACCCGCACCCGGACGGGCCGCACGATCGACGATCGTGCGGCCCGTTCCGCGTGCTCAGCCCTCCTCGAGGGCCGCCTCGACGCGCTCCACCTTGGACTGCAGCTGGCCGATGTAGCCCGGGCGGATGTCGGCCTTGAGCACCAGGCTCACCCGCGGCGCGTGCGCCTGGACGGCCTCGACGGCCCGCTTGACGACGGCCATGCCCTCGTCCCAGGACTCGGCCTCGATCGTGGTGAACATGGACGTGGTCTCGTTGGGCAGGCCCGACTCGCGGACCACCCGGACGGCGTCGGCGACGGCGCCGCTCACGCTGTCGTCGGCGGTGCCCGCCGGCGCGATGCTGAAGGCGAAGAGCATGTCGCCACCCTGCCCCAGTCCGCTTCCTCTCCGCGACCCGGCAGACCCGGCGGACCCCGCCACGCCGGCCGGCTCGTGACAGCAGCACTGCTAACGTCGCCACCCATGGCCAGCCGGGAGCCACTGCCGTTCGATCCGATCCTGCGCGCCGCCGAGCTGTGGGACGAGCGCATCGGTCCGGCACGCACCATGGCCGCGGTGACCAGCGTGATGCGGGTGCAGCAGATCCTCCTCTCGGCCGTGGACGGGGCTCTGCGCCCGCACGGGCTGACCTTCGCCCGTTACGAGGCACTGGTGCTGCTGACCTTCGCCCGGACCGGCCGGCTGCCGATGCGCGTGATTGGTGAGCGGCTGCAGCTGCACCCCACCAGCGTGACCAACATCGTGGATCGCCTCCAGGCCGACGGTCTGGTGCGTCGCGCACCGCACCCCACCGACCGGCGGGCCACGCTCGTGGAGATCACCGAGGCCGGCTCGGCCCTCCAGGAGAACGCCACCAAGTCGGTGACCGCGATCGACTTCGGCCTCACCGGCCTCACTCCGGACGAGGAGACGCAGCTGACCGCCCTGCTCGGACGGGTGCGCCGAGCGGCAGGCGACTTCGACGAGCGCGCCGACCGGCGCCACGCCTGAGGGGCACGCGTTCAGGCCTGCTCCTCCCCGCCACCTCCCCGCGCGTCGGGCCCCTCGACCGCCTGCTCGGCGGCCCGCTCAGCGGGCTCCTCGGCAGGCCCCGAGTGGCGCGCGCCCCCCGGCCACGAGCGCATGGTGCGGCCGCCGGCGGGACGTCGCGCCGCACGTCTGCCCCGCCGCCGCCCGCCCGGCCCGCTCCCGGCACCGCGCCTGCGCGAGCCCGCCGGATCCGCCGACCGGCGGGGCCGCCGCGCCGCGTAGTAGCCACCGACCACGCCCCCCACCGAGCCTGCGAGCGCACACATCGGGCACGTCGTGAGATCCACGAGTGCACCCCCTCCGCCGTTGTTACCGCCCTGTTGCCGCAACACCGTTGACGGTAGGCGCCACCCCCGACATCCTGGGACGGCGACGAGCCGATGTGGGAGGAGCAGGCGTGCGGGAGCGCTTCATGCTGCTGGCCACACTGCTCGGGGCCATCGCGATCACCGTGGCCACCACCGCGGTGCTCGTGCTCGTCGAACCCCTGGCCCCGCTGTCGGAGGCCGTCCGCACCGGCGCGCTCAGCGGTGGTGCGGTCATCGCGCTCTACGCCCTGTGGCTCAACGACCGCAGGCGGCGGATCGAGGAGGCCCGCCACGACCTGGAGGGCGAGAAGATCGCCGACGAGCGGTTCGCGCGCTCGGTGGAGCTGCTGGGCAACGACGCCGACCAGGTGCGGGTAGGCGCCCTGCACGCGCTGGCGTGGCTGGCCGGGTCCACGCCCCGCTACAAGCAGACCGTCCTCGACGTGCTCTGCGCCTACCTGCGCAGGCCCTTCGAGCACCCCGGCCTCCCCGACGCCGCTGAGGAGGCCGACGAGACACCGCAGCGCGACCCGGTGGCCGATCGGGAGCGCGAGGTGCGCCTCACCGCGCAGCGGCTGATCGCCGATCTGCTCCCGTGGGGTACGGACCGCGATCCGCGCGCCTACCACCTCGACCTCACCGGCGCCCGGCTCGAGCACTTCCGCCTGGAGGGCAGGCGCATCGGACGGCTCACGGCGCGCCACGCCCGCTTCCACGGCATCACCCGGCTGTCCACAGTGGAGGCGACCAAGCCGGTGCTGTTCACCGAGGCGGCCTTCTTCGGCCGGCTCGAGGTGCGCGACGCACGTTTCCACGGTGGCGTCTCGTTCCGGCGCGCGACGTTCGGCGGCGAGGTGGCGTTCACCGGGGCCACCGTCGACGGGTTCGTCGACCTCACCACCGCCGCTCCCGACACGCAGGTCGGCACGCTCCGCGCCGGGAACGGCACCAGGGTCGACGGCGCTCCCGGACGCTGGGCTGTGGAGGCGCTGGCGCCGTGACCGCGCGGCACGAGCCCAGCGGGCTGCGGGCGGCGCGGCGAGCGCGCGGATGGTCGCAGTCCGAGGCCGCGCGGGAGCTCGTCGCACTCGCCCGTGCCCACGGGGCACCGGTGGCCGGGGCGGCGAGCCTCAAGACCCTGCTGTCCCGATGGGAGAACGGCCACGCCGTGCCCGAACTGCAGTACCGCGCGCTGCTGGGCGAGCTCTACGGGCGCACGCCGGCCGAGCTCGGCATCACCGGGCCGTCCGCGGATCCGGAGGCCGACACGGCACCCGCCCGACTCCGCGGCGCACTCGCCGCCGCCGCGGCCGTCGACACCGCGGCTCTCGAGCTGTGGCACGCGCAGCTGGAGCTGGCCGTCCGGCTCGACGACGAGCTGGGCGTCGCCGGGGCCGCCGAGCTGGTCCGCGTGCTCGTCGACGCGCTCGACCACACGCTCCGGCACGTGATCGGGGATCCGGCGCGGGCCGCCGTGGCGGCGGTGCTGGCGCCCGCGGCGGCCCTCGCCGGTGCCCAGGAGCTCGACCGCGGCCGTCCCGACCAGGCCTGGCAGCGCTACGACCTCGCACGCACCGCCGCCGGCACGGCCGGGCACGCTCCCGGCATCGGGGTGGCCCTCGCCGGGCAGGCCTCCGTGCTCGTCGACGTCGGCGAGCCCGCCGCCGCCGTCGCGCTCCTGGAAGCGGTGGAGCCGGGAGTCGACGGCCCGGCGCGCGCCCGCCTGGCCGGTGCGCGGGCGGCCGCGCTGGCGGCGACGGGCGACGCCGCAGGCACGCACCGGGCGCTCGGCATCGCCCTGCAGTCGCGGTCCGACCCCGGCACGGAACCGCTGCTAGCCGATCCTCCTGCTCCCGCGCCGGCCGGCCAGGGCACCCGGATCGACGCCGTCGCGCCCGGGTTCGCGGTCGAGCTGGCCGACGTCGAGCGCTGGCACGGCCACGCACTGGCCGTCCTCGGCGACGCGGCGGCCGTCGCGCCGCTGCAGCGCGCGCTCGCGGCGCCGCCACGCTCGGTGCGACACCGCGCCGCCCTGCACGCCGATCTGGCGCTCGCGCTGGCCCCGCAGCACCCGGAGGACGCGGTGCGGCACGCCCGGCAGGCCCGGGCGCTGGCCGAGCGCATCGGCTCCGCCCGCACGCAGGCCCTCCTGGCCGCCCGCGGCGGAGCCACCGCCCCCGCCATGAGTGCGGCGACGATCGATCGTTCCGAGTTCGAGCGCTAGCGGCCGGGGCCGCCCAGCCGGCCGGTCAGCTCGTCGGCGGCACCGTAGGGGTCGAGCTCCCCGTCCAGCACCCGCTCGGCCAGCTGCGGCAACCCGGCCGCGCCACGCAGGTCCTCCATCCGGCTGCGCACCGCGTCGAGCGCGATGGCCCGGATCTCGGCCTCCGCGCGGACCCGACTGCGCCGCCTGCGCTCGCCGCTGCGGTCGAGCCATTCGCGGTGGGCGTCAAGCGCCGACACCACGTCGTCCACGCCCTCGCCGCGTGCCGCCACGGTGCGCACCACCTCGGGCTTCCACGCGTCGCCTGCGGACGGCTCGGCGAGCGAGAGCATGTTGCGCAGGTCGCGCGCGGTCTGCCGGGCGCCGTCGCGGTCGGCCTTGTTCACGACGAACACGTCGGCGATCTCGAGGATACCGGCTTTCGCGGCCTGCACCCCGTCGCCCATGCCGGGCGCCACCAGTACGACGGTGGTGTCGGCGAGACCCACCACCTCGATCTCGGACTGGCCGACGCCCACGGTCTCGACGAGCACCACGTCACACCCGGCCGCGGCGAGCACCCGCAGGGCCTGCGGGGTGGCGCGGGCGAGGCCGCCGAGGTGCCCGCGGGTGGCCATCGACCGGATGAACACGCCGTCGTCGGTGGCGTGCTCGCCCATCCGCACCCGGTCGCCGAGCAGCGCGCCGCCGGAGAACGGCGAGGACGGGTCGACCGCCAGCACGCCCACGCGGCGCCCCTGCGCGCGCAGCGCACCGACGACGGCGGACGTCGTGGTCGACTTCCCGACCCCCGGCGCCCCCGTCACCCCCACCACGTGCGCGCGGCCGGTGTGGGTCACGAGCGCGCCCGCCACCTCGCGCAACGCCGCCTCGGCGCCGTCCTCGACGAGCGAGAGCAGCCGCGCGACGGCGAGCTGCTCCCCCCGCCGGGCCCGCTCGGCCAGGTCGGGTACGTCGACGGGCCGTGGCATCGTGAGCGGGCTCAGCCCGCCGCCGGAACGCGGATGATCAGAGCGTCGCCCTGGCCGCCACCACCGCACAGCGCGGCCGCCCCCACGCCGCCGCCTCGGCGGCGCAGTTCCAGGGCGAGGTGCAGCGCGATGCGGGCGCCGGACATGCCGATCGGGTGGCCGAGGGCGATGGCACCGCCGTTGACGTTGACCTTGTCGGAGTCGATGCCGAGCTTCTTGGTGGACACCAGCCCGACGGCGGCGAACGCCTCGTTGATCTCGACGAGGTCGAGGTCGCCTGCGCCGATGCCCTCCTTCGCACACGCCTTCTCGATGGCGTTGGCCGGCTGCTCGTGCAGGCTCGCGTCCGGGCCGGCCACCACGCCGTGCGCGCCGATCTCGGCGATCCAGGCGAGCCCGAGCTCCTCCGCCTTGGCCCGGCTCATCACGACCACGGCCGCGGCACCGTCGGAGATCTGCGACGACGAGCCCGCGGTGATCGTGCCGTCCGAGGAGAAGGCGGGGCGCAGCTTCGCGAGGCTCTCACCGGTGGTGTCCCCGCGCACGCCCTCGTCGGTGTCGAGGACGAGCGGGTCGCCCTTGCGCTGGGGCACGCTGACGGGAGCGATCTCCTCGGCGAACGTGCCGTTCGTGGCCGCCTTCGCCGCCAGCTGGTGCGAGCGGGCCGCGAACGCGTCCTGGTCCTCACGCGTCACGCCGTAGCGCGCGTTGAACTTCTCGGTGGACGCGCCCATCGGGAGCTGGTCGAACGCGCAGAACAGCCCGTCGTGAGCCATGTGGTCGAGCATCGTGACGTCGCCGAACTTGAAGCCGGCGCGCGACTTCGGCAGCAGGTGCGGCGCCTGCGTCATCGACTCCTGGCCACCGGCCACGACGACGTCGAACTCGCCGGCCCGGATGAGCTGGTCGGCCAGCGCGATGGCGTCGAGCCCGGACAGGCACACCTTGTTGATCGTGAGCGCCGGGACCTCCATCGGGATCCCCGCGCCGAACGCCGCCTGCCGGGCCGGGATCTGGCCCGCGCCGGCGGTGAGCACCTGACCCATGATCACGTACTCGACCTGGTCGGGCGCCACGCCTGCCCGCTCCAGCGCGGCCTTGATCGCGACGGATCCGAGCTGGGCGCCGCTGAAGCCCTTCAGCCCACCCGACATCTTGCCCATCGGGGTGCGGGCCCCGGCGACGATCACGGATCCGGACACGGCTACCTCCATCGGCGGTGCTGGCGGGCGACCCGACGATACCCGCCGGTAGCCCTCCTCGCGGTCGTGAGAACCCGCACAGCAGAGCCAATCCGTCGTCGGGCGGTTATCGTCCGCCCATGGGAGAGCACACCGTCCTCGCTGTCGACCACGTCGGGATCGCCGTGGCGGACCTCGATGCCGCGATCGAGTGGTACGCCTCCACCTTCGGACTGGTGGCGACGCACACCGAGACCAACGAGGAGCAGGGCGTGCGGGAGGCGATGCTCGCGGCGCCCGGCGACGCCGGCTCCGCCGTCCAACTGCTCGCCCCGCTGCGCGACGACTCGGCCATCGCGAAGTTCCTCGACCGCAACGGCCCGGGCCTCCAGCAGCTGGCCTACCGCGTGGCCGACGTGGACGCGAGCTGCGCCGCGCTGCGTGAGCAGGGCATGCGCCTGCTGTACGACGAGCCGCGCCGGGGCACCGCCGGCTCGCGCATCAACTTCGTGCACCCGAAGGACGCCGGTGGGGTGCTCGTGGAGCTCGTCGAGCCGGCCGCGAGCACTGACACCGCACACTGACGTGGGCACCGTCACGGCGCACGACGGCCGCGATCGTGGTTACCCTACCGCCGAGTAACCCACGGTGACCACGACTCGAGCCAACGGAGGCCAGCCGTGCAGGAAATCCGCGACGCCATCCTCGCCGAGCAGTACGCCGCGCTCGCCGACCTGGAGGTGCCCGACCACTACCGGGGCATGACCGTGCACGCCGACGAGGCGGAGATGTTCGCCGGCATGCCGTCCGCCGAGAAGGATCCGCGCAAGAGCCTGCACCTGGACGAGGTGCCCACGCCCGAGCTGGGCCCGGGCGAGGCGGTCGTCGCCGTCATGGCCAGCGCGATCAACTACAACACGGTGTGGACCTCGATCTTCGAGCCGCTGTCGACGTTCGCGTTCCTGCGCCGCTACGGCCGGCTCTCGCCGCTGACGAAGCGCCACGACCTGCCCTACCACGTGGTCGGCTCCGATCTCTCCGGCGTCGTCCTGCGCACCGGGCCCGGTGTCACGCGCTGGAAGCCCGGGGACCGCGTGGTGGCGCACTGCCTGTCGGTCGAGCTGGAGAGCCCGGACGGGCACGACGACACGATGCTCGACCCGGAGCAGCGCATCTGGGGCTTCGAGACCAACTTCGGCGGTCTCGCCGAGATGGCGCTGGTGAAGTCCAACCAGCTGATGGCCAAGCCGGAACACCTCACGTGGGAGGAGGCGGCCTGCCCCGGCCTGGTCAACTCCACCGCCTACCGCCAGCTGGTCTCCCGGCACGGCGCCGACATGAAGCAGGGCGACACCGTGCTGATCTGGGGTGCGTCGGGCGGGCTGGGCTCCTACGCCACGCAGTACGCGCTCAACGGGGGCGCGATCCCGGTGTGCGTGGTGTCGTCGCCGCAGAAGGCCGAGCTCTGCCGGCGGATGGGCGCCGAGCTGATCATCGACCGCAGCGCCGAGGGCTTCCGGTTCTGGAAGGACGAGCACACCCAGGACCAGCAGGAGTGGAAGCGCTTCGGCGCCCGCATCCGCGAGCTCACCGGCGGCGACGACCCGGACATCGTGTTCGAGCACCCGGGCCGCGAGACGTTCGGCGCCAGCGTGTACGTCGCCCGCAAGGGCGGCACGATCGTCACCTGCGCGTCCACGTCGGGTTACGAGCACAGCTACGACAACCGCTACCTGTGGATGAGCCTCAAGCGCATCATCGGCTCGCACTTCGCGAACTACCGGGAGTCGTTCGAGGCCAACCGCCTGATCGACAAGGGCCTCATCCACCCGACCCTGTCGCGGGTCTACCCCCTCGGCGAGACCGGGCAGGCGGCGCTCGACGTGCACACCAACAGCCACCAGGGAAAGGTCGGCGTTCTCGCGCTCGCCCCGGAAGAGGGCCTCGGCGTCACCGATCAGGAGAAGCGGGCACGGCACGTCGACGCGATCAACCGCTTCCGCGGGGTCTGACCCCTCGCCGAACACCCACAGGGGTGAGGCTCTTCACCCCCGAACGTGGACCGCGTTGCCGTACCTGGCACGCCCGGTACGGTGATTCCATGGCCGGACAGCACGCACCACCTCCGTCCGATGCCGGCTTCGAAGTCGTCCGCAAGGGCTACGACCAGGGGCAGGTCGAAGCGCACATGCGGCGGCTGGACGCGGAGGTGAGCATCCTCGTCACCGATCGGGACGCGGCGCTCGCCCAGTCCGCGCAGCTGGCGAGGGAGCTGGACGAGGCGCGCGTGCACGCGGAACGGCTGCGCGCGCAGGTGCGCTCGCTGGCCAGCCCGCAGCAGAGCCCGCAGAACACCAGCGAGCGGATCCGCTCGATGCTGCGGCTGGCCGAGGACGAGGTCGCCGACATGCTCGGCCGCGCCGAGGTCGAGGCGAACCGGCGCACCAAGGATGCCGACGCGCTGGCGGAGCAGACGCTCGCCGCCGCTCGTGCCGACGCCGAGTCCCTGCGCGAGGAGGCCGGCACCGACGCCGAGAAGATGCGTCTGGAGACGGCGCAGGAGCGTGAGGAGTTCACCCGCGAGCGCGAGGCCGCCCTCGAGCGGCTGGCCGCCCAGCGCACGGCCACCGAGGCCGATCTCCGGGCCCGGACCGAGGCGGCCGAGTCCGAGCGGGCCCGGGCGTGGTCGGATTCGGAGTCGCGCCGCCAACTGGTGGAAGAGGACTTCACCCTCGCCATGGACCAGCGCCGGGCCGAAGCGCTCGCCGCACTCACCGCGGAGCGCGACGCGGCCACGCGTGAGGCGGAGGAGCTGCGCGAGTCGGCCCGATCCCAGGCACGGGCGACCATCGCCCGGGCCGAGGCCACCGCCCGCGAGATGATCACCGACGCCGAACGTCGGGTGGCCGAGCTGGTCACCGCCCGCGCCCGCATCGCCGAGCAGCTCGGCGTGACGCGTTCGATGCTCGACGACACGCTCGGCTCGCTGGCCCTCCCCCCGGAACAGCTCCTCGCCGCCGTGCCGCCGGCTCCGGCCCCGAGCGCGCCCGACACTGCCACCGAAGAACCACGCGCCGACGAGGTCCACCGGCCGTCCCCCACGGCGCGGACGGCCGAGCCCGACACAGCGCCCGTCGCCGACGCCGCGGCCGACCCGGAAGCCGAGAGCGACCGGCCGGCCGGCCGGCCTGAGAACAACGGTTCCGGCACGACGCCCGACGCCACCCCGTCGGACGGGCAACCGGCCGAGGCCGAGGAGTCCGGTGAGGCCCCGGCCCGCAGCGCTGCGCGCCGCCAGCGCCGCAGGTCCAAAGCCGGGTCGAGCCGCCGCTGAGGCTCGCGCAACCCATGATCGGCGTGTCGATCACGGCCGCTCGGGCGCTCAGCCGCCTCGCCCACCCGGTCGCCGCCGGTGCCGCGCCGCCCAGCAGGCCGTGTGCCAGTGCCGCCGGTCCGCGACGGTGCCCACCTCGTCGGCCGGCCAGGCCACGATGTGGCCGGTGCCGGGGCGGATCAGCTGCTGGCAGCCGGGGCAGCGGTAGTCCTTCGCGGCCGCGGAACCCGTGACGCTGCGCACCACCCAGTCGCCGTCGCTGCCCGCCTCACGACGGGTGACGGCGGCCGAGCGCAGCGGCAGGTGTTCGGCACGGCGGTGCCGGTTCGAGCGGGGCACTAGCGCGCCGCGTAGTCCCGGAAGCCGTGACCGGTCTTGCGGCCCAGCCTGCCTGCGGTGACCAGGTGCTCCAGGAGCGGCGCCGGCGCGAAGCCGGAGAGTCGGAACTCCTGGTAGAGCGAGCGTTCGATGGCCAGCGACACGTCCAGGCCCACGACGTCGAGCAGCTCGAACGGCCCCATCGGGAGCGCGCAGCCGGTCTTCATGGCGGCGTCGATGTCGTCGGCGGTGGCGTAGTGGGCCTGGAGCATCTTCACCGCGTCGTTGAGGTACGGGAACAGCAGCGCGTTGACGATGAAGCCCGCGCGGTCGCCGCACGACACCGGGACCTTCCCCAGCCGCTCGCACAGCGCGAGCGCGGTGGCCGCGACGTCCGGCGCCGTGGTGATCGTCGAGACGACCTCCACCAGCTTCATGACGGGGGCGGGGTTGAAGAAGTGCAGACCCACGACGTCCTGCGGGCGCGCGGTGGCCGACGCGCACTCGACGACCGGCAGCGACGAGGTCGTGGTGGCCAGGATCGCGCCGGGCTTGCAGATCTCGTCGAGCGCACCGAACACGGCCCGCTTGACGTCCAGCTCCTCGGCGACCGCCTCGACCACGAGATCGACGTCGGCCAGGTCCTCGAGACGGGTGGTGCCGGTGATCCGGGCGACCGCGGCGTCACGCTCGGTCTCGGCGAACTTGCCGCGCACCACGGCCTTGTCCAGCGAGCGGCGGATGCCGGCGACCGCACCGTCGACCTTGGACTCGCTGCGCCCGCGCACCACCACGTCCAGCCCGGCCTTCGCGAACACCTCGACGATGCCGGCGGCCATCGTGCCGGTGCCGACCACGCCCACGCGCTGCACGTCCCGGACGGTGACGTCCTCCGGCACGGTGCCCGACGGCGTGCTCGCGTCCGGCACGACCTCGGAGC
Organism: Pseudonocardia sp. MH-G8; assembly: GCF_002262885.1. Classification (GTDB taxonomy): domain Bacteria; phylum Actinomycetota; class Actinomycetes; order Mycobacteriales; family Pseudonocardiaceae; genus Pseudonocardia. The sequence continues at coordinate 216,921 of NZ_NKYF01000004.1, forward strand.
TGTGCGGCTTGGCGTAGGTGTAGAAGCCGCGCCCGGTCTTCCGGCCCAGCAGCCCCGCCGTCATCATCTGCTTCAGCACCGGGGCGGGCGCGTGCATCATGTTGCGCGACTCGCGGTACATCGTCTCGAGGATCTCGTAGGCCGTGTCGAGCCCGATGAGGTCCAGCAGCGCCAGGGGACCCATCGGGTAGCCGCAGCCGTGGCGCATGGCGGCGTCGAGGTCCTCGCGGGTGGCGTAGTGCTGCTCGTACATGCGCGCGGCGTGGTTGAGGTAGCCGAAGAGCAGGGCGTTGGCGATGAACCCGGCGCGGTCGCCGATCACCACGGGCACCTTGTCGAGCGTGGCGGCGAACGCCTGCACGTCCTCGATCACGTCGGGCTCGGTGACGACCGTGCGCACCAGCTCCACGAGCTTCTGCACCGGAGCCGGGTTGAAGAAGTGCATCCCGACCACCTTGCCGGGGCGGCCGGTGCGGACCGCCAGCTCCGTGACCGACAGCGACGAGGTGTTCGACGCGAGGATGACGTCCGGGCGGCACACGCGGTCGAGCTCGGCGAGGACCCCTGCCTTGAGGTCCCGGTGCTCCGGCACGGCCTCGACCACGAGATCGACGTCGGCCAGGTCGGACAGCGACGTGGTGGTGGTGACGCGGCCCATGAGCTCGTCCGCGCCCTCCTGGGTGAGTTTGCCGCGCCCCACTGCGCGCGCCGTGGAGGTCTCCAGGTGGGCCCGGCCGCGCGCGACGGCCTCGGCGTCCACCTCGGCAGCGATCACGTGCAGCCCGTTGCGGGCGAACACCTCGACGATGCCGGCACCCATCGTGCCCAGGCCGACCACGCCGACCGTCCGGAACTCACGCACTGCCAACCTCCCACTTCCCCGAGGGACGGACCGGCCGATCCTCCCATCCGCGCCCCGTTCCCGGGGTGTGAGAGCTACCTCCCGTGCCGCGCCCGCACGATCCCGAGCAGCGCCTTCATGGTGCGCGACGTGCGGGAGAAGCTGGTGACCGGCACGGGCAGCCGGTAACGCTGCCGGGCAACGGCCTGCGGACGGGTGAACTCGCGCAGCCCGTCGGCGCCGTGGATGCGCCCGAAGCCCGAATCGCCCACTCCTCCGAAGGGGAGGCCCGGGATACCCGCGAACGAGATCACGCCGTTGACCGAGACCATCCCGCAGCGCAGCCGCCCGGCGATCTCCTCGCCGCGGGCGCGGGAGAACACCGAGGCGCCGAGGCCGTACCGGCCGGCGTTGGCCCGGCGCACGGCCTCGTCGAGGTCCGGCACCCGGTTGACGACCAACAGGGGGCCGAAGGTCTCCTCGGTGACGGCGGCGCTGTCCTCGGGGACGTCGACGATCACGACCGGTTCGACGAACGGCGGCTGCACCGACTCCGCACCGCCCACGACCGCGCGCCCCCCGCGGGCCAGCGCGTCCTCGATGTGGCGGCGCACGACCTCGGCCTGCGCGGGCATCGTCATCGGCCCGTAGTCACCGCCGGAACCCGATCGCAGCCCGCGTGCCTTCGCCACGACCTTCGCCGTGAACTCCTCCGCCACCGCGTCGAGCACGTACACCCGCTCGACGCCCGCGCACGTCTGGCCCGCGTTGGACATCCCGCCCCACACCGCGGCGTCGGCCGCCGCGTCGAGGTCGGCGTCCAGGTCGACGATCAGCGGGTCCTTCCCGCCGCACTCGACGAGGACCGGCGTCAGCGTCTGCGCACAGGCGGCCATCACGCGCTTGCCGGTGGCCGTCGAGCCGGTGAAGGCGATCTTCCCGACGCCCGGGGCGCTGCACAGCGCGGCACCGGTCTCACCGAACCCGGTGACGGCCTGCAGCACCGGGCGACCGTCGACGATCTCGGCGAACGTGTCGGCGAGCGCGACACCGACGCCCGGCGTCAGCTCACTCGGCTTGAAGACGACGGCGTTGCCCGCCGCGAGCGCGTAGGCGATCGAGCCCATCGGCGTGAACACCGGGTAGTTCCACGGGCCGATCACGCCGATCACGCCGAACGGCCGGTAGGTCACGCTCGCCGCCTGGTTGCCCATCAGCAGCCCGGGCGCGACCTTGCGCGTGCCGAGCACCTTCTCGGCGTGCTTCGCGGCCCAGTCGAGGTGGTCGATCGCGAGCACCAGCTCCAGCCGGGCGTCGTCGAGGGGCTTGCCGGTCTCCTCGGTGACGACGTGCGCGAGGTCCTCGAGCTTGCGGACGAGGACCGTGCGCCACGCGGCCAGCCGCCGCCGGCGCTCGGAGTGGCCGAGGCCCTCCCACCACTGCGCCGCACCCGCCGCCCGCGCCACCGCGGCCTCGACCGCGGCCGCGTCGTGCACGGGGTGGGTGCCGACCACGTCGCCCGTGCGCGGGTCGAGGGACTCGAAGGTCACCGGGGCCGGCACGGCGGGCGCTTCGGTTGCGGTCATTACTCCAGAGTAGGGCGCGACCCACGGCCCGGACAGGCCGACGGCGGCCCACCCGGGCCTATCCGTCGCGCGGTGGCGGGATCGGACCGGACGGAGGAACGCGCACCTCGCAGGGGGTGTTCGCCCCCGCCAGCCGCCGGTCCGTGGTCACGAGTGGGCAGCCGAGCTCGTCGGCCAGTGCGACGTACAGCCCGTCTGCCACCCGGATGTGCTCGCGAAGGGCGAACGCGCGTCGGACGTGGGCAGCGGAGGGAGTCACCAGCTCCTGGGGTGTATCGAGCGCCGCGTCGAGCGCAACCCTGGCCTTGTCGGGCGTCAGGACTCCGGCCCGTACGAGCCGCGCAAGCGCCGAGAGGACTTCCGCCGGCTGATGGGACGGAGCGGCGACATCCTCCTCGTCGATCAGATCGAGGATCCACTGCGCGCTCGGTCGGGCCAGCGCCACGTCGACGAGAGCCGAGGCATCGAGAACGATCACTCGCCGAATTCCTCGCGAACCTCGTCGAGCAGAGCCGCCGAATCGATGGTCACATCGGTGAGCGGTGGTCGAGCCCGCATTCGAGCCACCCACTCCTTGCGATCCGAGGTACGGAGGGCGTGCTCGACCGCCTCCTGGGTGAGCGTCGACAGCGGCAGCTTGCGCTCCTGCGCCGCCCGGTAGAGCTCGTCCGGGAGATACACGCTGACCTTGGGCATACCCCCAGTGTACCCCCATCTAGAACAGCAGCAGGTCGTCCTTCTCGAACCCGCGCAGGGCGTCGTAGTCCACGGTGACGCAGCGGATGCCGCGGTCCGTGGCCAACGTGCGCGCCTGCGGCTTGATCTGCTGCGCCGCGAACACGCCCTTCACGGGTGCGAGCAGCGGGTCGCGGTTCATGAGCTCCAGGTAGCGGGTGAGCTGCTCGACGCCGTCGATCTCGCCGCGCCGCTTGATCTCGACGGCCACCGAGCGGCCGTCCGCGTCGCGGCAGAGCAGGTCGACGGGCCCGATCGCGGTCATGTACTCGCGCCGCACCAGCGAGTAGCCCTCGCCGATCGTGCCGGGGTGCGCGGCGAGCAGCTCCTGCAGGTGCGCCTCGACGCCGTCCTTCACCAGGCCCGGGTCGACGCCCAGCTCGTGCTTGGAGTCGTGCAGCACCTCGTCGATCTGGATGACGAGCGACTCGTCGGCCTTGTTGCGCACCGTCCACACGCCCGGCTGCTCCTCGAGCCAGCACGGCGGGCTCATCCAGTTCAGCGGTTTGTAGGCGCGGTCGTCGGCGTGGATGCTCACCGACCCGTCGGCCTTGACCAGCAGCAGCCGCGGCGCCATCGGCAGGTGGGCGGTGAGCCGCCCGACGTAGTCGACCTGGCACCGAGCGATGACGAGACGCACGGGGCGAGCGTAGGGGCAGCGGCCCCGGCCATTGGACGAAGGTGCCGCTCGTACCGCTCTATCGGACCAAAGTGCCGCTCGTACAGCGTGGGGAGCGCTCAGCGCTCGGCGTTGCGGGCGGCCAGTTCCGCTCCTGCCGACGCCAGCGCGGTGCGCAGTTCCTCCGGCGACAGGGCCTCTACCTCGCCCCCTAGCGCCGTGAGCTGGCCCGCCGCTACTTCGATGCTCTCGACCTCTAGCTCCAGCTCGCGCCAGCCGTCGGCGTCCGGAGGCGCGGCGTGCGCGATCGCCCTCACCGCTGCGTCGTGGTCGGCGGCGTGCGGCAGGATCTTCAGTCCACGCGGCCCCACCCGCAGCCGCACGGCCGCGCGCAGCATCTGACTCTCGAACCGGCCCGCGGCACCCGCCCACCACTCGGCGAGGTCGAAGCCGTCGGGCCGCTCGAAGCACACCCCCGTGGGTTCCGCCGCCGTGATGCGGTCGACGCGGTAGGTGCGCACGGTCTCGTCGACGCCCGCGGCGAGATACCAGGTGCCGGCCTTGAGCACGAGCCCCAGCGGGTCGATCGTCCGCTCGACGACGTCGTGCCCGCGCCGGTAGCCGATGCGCAGCCGCTGCTGCTCCCAGACCGCCTCGGCCACGCCGGCCAGCTGCGTCACCTGCTGGGGCGTGTGGAACCAGCCCGGGGCGTCGAGGTGGAACCGCTGCGCAACGCTGCGCGCATGCTCCTGCAGCTCCGCCGGCAGCGTCGCGAGCAACTTGGCCTGCGCCCCGGCGAGCGCCGCGCTCATACCCAGCTCGGCGAGCACCTGTGGGGCGCCGACCGCGAAGATCGCGGCGGCCTCGTGCGCGGTCAGCCCGTCCAGGCGGGTGCGCCACCCGTCGACGAGCCGGATGCCGCCCCCGCGACCGGGCTCGGTCCACAACGGCACTCCCGCCGCGGACAGCGCGGCCACGTCGCGGTAGATCGTGCGCTCGGAGACCTCCAGCTCACGCGCCAGCGCGGCCGCCGTCGCCCCCCGCAGGCGCTGGAGGGTGAACAGCAGGGTGACCAGCCGGGACGCGCGCACCCCCGGAATCGTGCCGCACGCGGCAGCGGTGCACGGTGGTCGGCGTGCAGAGGATCAGCAGCCGACAGGTCTACGAGAACCCGTGGATGGCGCTCCGGGAGGACGCGATCCGCCTCGACGACGGCACCGAGGGGATCTACGGCGTCGTCGACAAGCCGACCGCCGCCATCGTCATACCCCGCGACGGCGACCGGCTGCACCTCGTCGAGCAGTTCCGCTACCCGGTGGGGCAGCGCCGCTGGGAGTTCCCGATGGGTACGGCGCCCGACCGCGCCGAGATCGACCCGGCCGAGCTCGCCGCCCGCGAGCTCGCCGAGGAGACCGGCCTCGTCGCCGGCCGGATGGAGCTGCTCGGCGACCTGGACATCGCACCCGGCATGTCGAGCCAGCGCGAGCACGTGTTCCTCGCGAGCGACCTGCGCGAGGGCCCGATCCGGCGCGAGCACAGCGAGCAGGACATGCGGGCGCGCTGGTTCACCACCGCCGAGTTCGAGCAGATGGTGCGCTGCTCACAGCTCGTCGACGCCCAGACGCTCGCCGCCTACCTCCTGCTGACGCTGCACGACCGCGGCTAGTTGTCCCTGGTCACGGTGACGCACAGCTCGCCCCCGGCGGCCCGCACGGTGACCGGTTCGTCGACCGTCTCGTCCGGCCCGAGCTCGGCCCGGTCCTGCATGACGTAGTAGGCGCCGGGACGCAGTTGCACCGTCACCGACGGCCTGCCCGCCGCGCCGGGACACGACTCGCCGCCGCCCTGGTACGCGGGCGGGCACCCCGGGCAGCCGGGAAGGGTGATCTCGTGCGCGGTGGGGCCCGAGACCAGCACACGGACCTCGGTGGCCGCCGCGTTGTAGACCACCACCGGGGCGCTGCCGGGTGCCCCGAGGGGCGCCGGCAGCGGCAACGGCACGCTGACGTTGCGGCCCACCTCCGCGGCGATCAGGGCCGAACGGGCCTGGGCCACGCCCGGGTCGTCCGGGTACTCGCCCACGAGCGTCCCGAAGCGGGTGGTGGCGCCGGTGAGGTCACCGGCGCCGTAGTTCGCCAGCCCGCACTCGGAGAGCGAGCGGGCGCGGTCTCGGTGCGCGACACCTGCGACGCCCGCGGAGTCGGGCAGCGTGACGGCGTAGTCGAGCACCGGGAGGGCGTCGCAGAATCGCCCCGCCGCCACCGCGTCGTTGGCCGTGGTGAACGTGGCGAGAACGGCCTGCGCGACCCCCGCCGCCGAGGACGTGTTCGCCAGCTCCCGCCCGACGAGCAGCAGGTCCTCCATCGCGGCCCGCAACGCGTCGACGCGGTCCTGCCCGGCGGCTGCGGCCATCGCGGCGCGCGCCCCGTCCGCACGATCGATGTAGGTGGCCGCGAGGTCCTCGCGCACCAGCGGGGTGGGCGCATCGCCGTCCAGCTCGCCGAGCAGGTCCCGGTAGCGGTCGATCGCATCACCGAGGTCGCCGGCGCTGCGCAGCTCGCCCGCCCACACCAGCAGCACGCGCCGGGTGCCCTCCCGGGCGAACGCGTCGAGTGGGCTGCCCGGGTGCTCGTCCCGGTAGGCCCGGTACCCCGCGACCGCATCTGCGTGCGCGCCCGCAGCCTCGAAGCCCTGCGCGGCGAGGAACTCGGTGCACTCCGCGTGCCGAAGCTCCGCGGCCCCGACGTCGCGGCTCAGGGTCAGCTCGAACGGGCCGGCGACAGCGTCGAAGGCGCGGTTCGCGGCGACGCAGTCGGCCCGGCTCTGCGCCTCCACGCCGGCGGCGTAGGTGGCCCGGCCGGCCACCCCGTAGCCCAGGTAGGCGGCGACGACGGCCAGCACAGCAGCGACCCCGACGGCCACCGGGCGCCACCGGCGACGCGCAGGCGGTCGCGAACCGTGCCGGGCCACCCACCACGCGTCGGCGGCGGTGCCGACGATCCACAGCGCGGCCAGGATCCGCCACAACCACGGCTCCCGCGCCGCGTCGTTCGTGAAGGCGACCACCACCAGCAACACTGCGATGACCGCGCAGGCCGTGGTGCGCAGCCAGCGCCGCAGGTAGGCGTACCCGAGACCGAACCCGGTGAGGTTGAACAGCAGCGCGGCGAGGGGCGAACGCCCGTGGTCCGCCGGTTCGGCAGGCGAGACCGACGACGCCACCGCGGGCTCCGGCCCGGCCGGACCGGAGCCCCCCGCCTCCGGCCCGACCAGGCCTTCCTCCCCCGCAGCCGGATCCGCTCCCCCGGCGGACCCGGCCGACGACCGGCCCGGCTCGGCCGGACGCGACTCCCCGGCGCCGTCCGGCCCTGCCGCGTCCACCCCCGCGGCCGGTGGTTCCCCCACCACCGACCCGGCCGGTGGGTGCTCCGCCGGCTCGGGCTCGCCCTCCGCCGAGCCGATCCGCACGGTCTCGTCGCCAGTGCCGTCGCCGCTCATCGCCCCCACCCCCTCCGACCCCCTGTACGGAGAGAGTGGACCACAATCGGCCGGGGTGGTCTTCCCCGTCCGAATCCCGCTAGAGCGGCGACGGCACCCAGTTCAGCGGGCTACCGCAGCCGCAGCGGTAGCCGCGCGAGGCGCCGGATGCCCGGCACCGGCACCCATTCCTGCTCCTCGGTGGCGAGCGCGAGGTCGGGGAACCGCTCGAACAGCGCCCGCAACGCCACCTCGCCCTCCTGCCGGGCCAGCGCGGCGCCCAGGCAGTAGTGGAAGCCGTGTCCGAACCCGACGTGCCCCTCGCCGCGCCCGGCCGGGCGCCGCGTCACGTCGAGGCGGTCCGGATCGGTGTACTCGCGCGGGTCGTGGTTCGCCGAGACCAGGACGGGCTGCACGGCCTCGCCCCGCCGGATCCGCACGCCTGCGAGCTCCACGTCCTGCGCGGCGTAGCGCACCCGCGAGAACTGCACGGGCCCGCACCAGCGCATCAGCTCGTGCACCGCGCCCGGCCACAGGTCCGGCTCGGCGCGCAGTCGCGCCAGCTGGTCGGGGTGGGTGAGCAGGGCCAGCGTGGCGCCGCCGATCAGGTGCGCCGTGGTCTCGTGCCCCGCGATGACCAGCGTGAGCACCATCGTCACGAGCTCGTCCGCGCTGAGCCGGTCGCCGTCCTCCTCCTGCACCTGGACGAGCGCGGTGAGCAGGTCGTCCGCGGGCTCCGCGCGGCGGCGCGCGATGAGGTCGTGGATGTGGTCGATCATCTCGCCGACCGCGGCGGGTGTCCTCTCCGGATCCATGCTGGTCAGCACCGCGCCCCACCGGCGCCACGCGGGCCGGTCCTCCTCCGGCACCCCCACCAGCTCGCAGATCACGGTGATCGGCAGCGGGTAGGCGAACTCGGCGACCAGGTCGACGGTGCCGTCCTGCGCCGCCATCCGGTCCAACAGCGCCCCGGTGATCTCCTCCACGCGCGGCCGCAACTCACCGATCCGGCGCACCGTGAACGCCCGCGAGACGAGCTTGCGCAGCCGTGTGTGGTCCTCGCCGTCGGCGTCGAGGATCGAGTCGGTGAAGTAGTGGGCGAGCTCCCGCGGGATGCCGACCATCTCGGTGAGCTTGTCGCGCAGGTTGTCCACGGTCACGCCGCTCACCGACGTGGCGCTGTTCACGAAGCGCGGGTCGCCGAGGACCGTCCGGACATCTGCCTGCCGGGTGACGATCCAGCACGGGGTGCCGCCGGGCGCCCGACCTCGCAGGACGGGGCCCTCCTCACGCAGCTGCCCGAAGCCCGCCACCGGGTCGCGCAGCAGCGCGAGATCCATCACGTCGGGTTCGGGGCGCGGCTGGGTTGACGGCTGTGTCATCACTGGCTCCGCTTCCGGCGCCCGTGTCCGGGTCAACGGACGCGGCGGCGCCATTCGTGGTCGACGTGGGCGAGCAGCGACCGGTAGCGCTGCGCGATCTCCGGTGCGAGGCGGGCGAGCTCGTCGGCGGGCGGGTCGGGTGCGTGCACCGCGGCCGCGATGGTCTGCTCGAGCAGCGCGGATCGCTCCTCGACGTCCGGGACGAGGTCGCCGTAGCCGAACCCGTCGACCAGCAGGAAACCGGTCGCGACGGCGCTGAACGCGTACAGCGCCGCGGCGGGGGTGAGGCCCGGGCGCAGGCAGGCCGCCTCGCCGAGCAGGTGCATGTGCTGCCGGATCGCCTCCGCACGGGCGGTGGCGAGCTCGCCGAGCGTGTCGCCGCCCTCGTGCGCCAGCCGGCCGAGCACCTCGGCGTCGCTGAGGTAGAGCGAGCGCGCCACCGGCTCGGCGATCAGCTGCTCGTAGAGCAGGCGCATCATGCAGCCAGGCAGGACGGTGCGCGGGTCGGCCTCCATCCGGTCGGCCAGGTGCTCGACGATCTTGCGCTGATCCCGCAGCAGCACTGTGACGAAGAGCGCGTCCTTCGAGCGGAAGTGCAGGTACACCGTGCCCTTGCCGATGCCGGCGTGGCGGGCGACGTCGTCGATCGTCACGCGCTGGTAGCCCCACCGCACGAGCAGCTCCGCCGCGCTGTCGAGCACCCGCTCGAGGCGGGGGTCCGGAACCTCCGGTGCCGCCATCTCCGACCCTCCAGAACTTTGTGACCAGATCTGCTCAACTGGTCATGCGGTCACGGTACTGCCGCCGAAGCGGTGGGGCAAGGAAGTTCAGCGCGGTGCTGTGACCGGTTCTCAGATCGGGTTACCGTCGGGCATGGCCGACTACGAGCACCTGCTGGTGAAGCAGGAGGGGGACACCGTCCGGATCACGATGAACCGGCCGGAACGGCGCAACACGCTCACCGAGGCGCACCTGCGCGAGCTCCTCGACGCGTTCGAGCGCACGGGGCGGTCGGACGCCACCGGCATCGTGCTCGCCGGCGAGGGCAAGGCGTTCTCGGCCGGCCACGACTTCGCCGACGTCGCCGGCCGCGACCTCGCGGGCGTGCGCGACCTGCTGCAGCTGTGCACCCGGCTGATGCGCACGATCGAGTCGGTGCCGCAGGTGGTGATCGCCCGCGTGCACGCGATCGCCACCGCCGCCGGCTGCCAGCTCGTCGCGTCCTGCGACCTCGCCGTGGCCGCCGAGTCGGCCTCCTTCGCGCTACCCGGCGGCAAGGGCGGCTGGTTCTGCCACACCCCGGCCGTGCCGGTGGCCCGCAACATCGGCCGCAAGCGCCTGATGGAGATGGCACTGACCGGCGACGCGATCGACGCCGCCACCGCCGCCGAGTGGGGGCTGGTCAACTACGTCGCACCCGACGACGAGCTCGACGCGCGGGTCGACGACCTGCTCGGCCGGGCCACCCGCGGCAGCCGGTTCGGCAAGGGCGTCGGCAAGCAGACGCTCTACGCCCACCTCGACCGCCCGGAGGCCGACGCCTACGCCATCGCGATCGAGGTGATGGCCTCGCTGTCGCAGTCCCCCGGCGCCAAGGAAGGCATGGCCGCGTTCCTGGAGAAGCGCAAGCCGGTCTGGCCCGACTAGCGCTGATCACGTGCCTGAGCCGGCTTTGATCAGACGGCGTGCGGTGCGAGTCGCACACCAGGGCCCTCGCGACCGCGCTGACGTACGTCTCGCACTCCGACTCGCTGCCATGATCGCCAGGAGTGGTGTGGGGGCGCCAGATCTGTCGCTCTGACACCACTCTCGCTGATCATGGCCGCCCGTTCCATGATCAGATCGACGTCAGGGCTGTCACCGAGCGCGCTCCGACAGCCCGCAGGTCGATGTGACCATGGAAACCTCCCGTGGGCGCGCCGTTCCCGGCTCGCGACCACTGCCCCACACCCCGGCCTTCCGCGCAATCGGCCGGGTTCCCCTCGACCGGTCCGCGGTGATCGGTCTGATCAGTACCTGGGTGCGGGTGCTGCGACGGCGGCGTACTTGTCGGAGCGATCAGGGCCGGGTGATCGGTCCGAGAAGTGCATGGGTGCTGTCGCGGCGACGTCAGGTACTCCTCGCAGCGATCACCATCGCGCACCCGCGGGCCCCGTCCGGCAACACGCTCCCGGTGCAGCCCATGTCCCTGGCCCGCTGATCAAGGCGGTCTCGACGGGGTTCGGGAACGGCACCACAGCCGGTCGAACGCGCACCCGGCCGCGACGGTTTCGTCCGGAACAGGCCTGGGCCAGGTCGGGGACGGCCGCCCGGACGACCACGATGTTCGTGGGTTGTGCCCGGCCCAGCCGTCTTCGGCGCGGTCGGGCTCGGTTCCGGACCGACTGCGAGTGAGGCCCCGGGCCGGGGTGGGGGCAGGAAGTGTCGAGCCGGGAACGGCGCGCCCACTGCAACCCCGGGCTACGAGGCAGGGCTCCGGGGGAGGAACGGCGGCAGGCCGCGGGGGCGCGCACCCCTTTTCCGCTCGGCGGCCCCGGATACGCGCCGCGCTCCCCATCGACGGGGCGTCAGCGGAGAGAGGCGTGGACGGGGTGTTCGCCGCCCGGCCACTGCGTGACTTCGCCCGGTTCCCCTTCGTCCGGCACGAACTGCTCCACGCCGGTGGGCCGGGCTGAGATCGACGCGCACTACTCTTCTCGCGATGCTCTCCCGACGGCGACTCCTCGCGCTCACGATCCCGGCGGGCGCGGCGGTCGCCTGCTCCCGGCCCGCCGGGAGCACCCTCGAGCGCGCACGGGCCGACGGCGCCATCCGCGTGGGCACCGCCGGTGAGCAGCCCTACAGCTACATCGATCCCGCCGGCCGCCTCACCGGCGCGCAGCCGGAGGTCGCCCGCGCGGTGCTGGCCCACCTCGGGATCGACGGCCTCGACGCCATTCGCGTGCCGTTCGCCGACCTGATCCCGCAACTGCAGGCCGGGCAGTTCGACCTGATCACCGCAGGCATGACGGTGCTGCCGCAGCGTTGCCGGGAAGTCGCGTTCAGCCGGCCCGACTTCGTCGCCCCGCCGGCGTTCCTCGTGCAGGAGGGCAACCCCCGCGACATCGAGTCGTTCCGCGACGTCGCCCGCTCCGACGCCCGTCTGGCGGTGCTCGAGGGCGCCGCGGAAATCGACTACGCCCGCGCCGCAGGCGTGTCCGACGACCAGCTGGAAATCGTCCACGGCCAGTCGGAGCTGCTCCGCAGCGTGTCGAGCGAGCGAGTCGTGGCCGGCGCGCTGACCCGGATCTCGCTGGTCGACGAGCTGCGCCGCAACCCCGGCTCGGGCGTCGAGGTGACCGAGGCCGTGGAGCCCGTGGTGGACGGGCGCCCCGTCGTGCCCGCGGCCGCCTTCGCCGTGCGTACCGGCGAGAACGACTTCCTCGCGGCGTTCAACGCGGAGCTGGCCGCGGTGCAGGCCTCCGGCGAGTGGCTGCGCATCACCGAGCAGTTCGGGTTCACGCGCGAGAACCTGCCGCCGGCGGACCTGACGACCGCAAGTCTGTGCGCCGCCCCCTGACGCCAGCAGTTGCTGCCCCGGCCGTCAACTGTCGTTCGCCCCTACCTCCAACCAGCCTCGACGCACGCGGCGGCCGCCGCATCGTCCGTCACCCGTACGGACCACTCACTCGTCGCTTTCCGTAACCAGTAACACGGTCTTCTGCTCCAATCAGGGGTTCCACGCCCGTTCTCCTACATGAACAGCAGCTCCTCCGTACCTTCCGAGGCGATCCCAATACTTCGCACCGCAGCCCCAGGACGAGCCGGTCACATGCACAGATATCAACGAGCCCTATCCGTTTCGATGCTCACCCTCGGACTTGCAGCTATCTCCGCACCCGCAGCGAGCGCTCACGAAACGACAGAATGGAAGCGGTCTGCCGCATGCCCAGGAGGCGTCGGAAAAGGAGTCCTGATACAGGCGGCAGGGTGGGGAGTGCTTGAGATTCAGTGGTGACTGGCGAATTCTCCTACAACTCAAACGCACTGCCATGCATCAACCAAGCGCCGTACATCCACTCTATTCGACTCGACTCGCGAGAGCGGCAGATCTCATAACGAGCGACGCCTACGACACAGACCCGTTCGAGGGGAAGCTTGAGAAGGCGCGGGAATCGTGCGGCGGATTTCCTCGCGACACAGCCGCCGGTTGAGCGGCAGGAACACAAGAGTCGACCGAAACGCCGAAGAGGCCGCCGTGGGAGCACTGAGAACTCTACTATGCGTAGCATGGAGCGGAGCAGCCATAACCCTGCTCCCCTCTGTGCTCGCCGAATCGGACGAAACAACCTGAATCGTAGAGCATATCTCGGTGGACGCAGATTCGTCCGGTCCGCGACGACGCTCAATTTCGAGCGCGGCTACTGCTAGATTCGAAATCGGAAACATTCACTACTCTCCGAAACCACCGCGACGCCAGCGCCAGCACCTCGGTGCCCTGCTACTTAACTCAGCAGCCGGCAGACCATTCAAGGTAGACAACCTTTCGATCCGAACCTTCCTCGAAATGACCGAGTGTATAAATCAGACGAATCGTCACACGAACCAGGCAACGATGCCCCGCCACGCACAATTTCGCGGCTTCGGCAACTACACCGCAAGCACGAACGTCAAAGTTTCGGTCACAGGCAGGACGCACAGCGCGAGTGCATCAGTAACCAAACACCTGCCTTGACGGGGAACTGCGAGGATCAAGAGGAGCGTCGCCGCCTTCTTGCGATCGCCGATCAGGTATCGCTGTCACGCCTACCCGTGGCACATCGGGGTAGAGTTCCACCGTGACCTTCTTCGAACTTCCGCCAACAGGTACTTCACACGATCAATCTGAGGATGCCCCTGAGGACGATCGCTGGACTGCACCACCCCGGGGCGTTCTACCCGCGGTGGTTCCACTAGAGATAACCGCTCACCACGAGGACCTCGCGGCGATTTACCTGCGCCACGCGAACGTGTATCCAATCGGCTGTTCATTCTGGCTGACCGTCGCAGCGCGACTGCATACGCCTGACTCCACCCGCGAGCGCATGGTTTCCGAGGCCGTCTTCGCTGATACGGTAGAACTTCGCCAGCTCGCTACGCTCGATGATGCACTGGCGCGCTTCGGCGTTGCATACATCGACGGATCGAGAGCAACTACGTTGGAGAATCCCTCAGTCGAAGCCGGGCGCGATCCTACCGACAAGTCCAGGGCGCCGCTCCTTGTGCATTACGAACACAACGCCAACGTGGGCGACCTATTCTGGCAGGGGGAGCATGAGTTGTGGCTCAGCCCTCTACCGCCCGCCGAGCACTTTGAGCTACTACTGGAGTGGCCACGCCTCGAAGTGCCCCTTACCCGCGTGATCATCGACGGACACACCCTCGCTGATGCCGCAGAACGATCCCGACATATATGGCCGTCGTGAAACAGCTGCGGAAACGCTCACCCGCGACCTAGTACGGCCCTGAGGAATTCCTGGGTCCGCGGGTGGTCCGGCTCGGAGAAGAGCTTCTCCGGTGGGGCGTCCTCGATCACCTGGCCACCGTCGAACATCATCACCCGGTGCGAGAAGTCGCGCGCGAAACCCATCTCGTGCGTGACGCACAGGATCGTGATGTCGGTGCTCTCGCCGATGTCCTGCAGCAGCTTGAGCACCCCCGCCACCAGCTCGGGGTCCAGCGCGGAGGTCACCTCGTCGAGCAGCAGGACGTCCGGCTGCATCGCCAGCGCCCGCGCGATCGCCACGCGTTGCTGCTGACCGCCCGAGAGCCGCGACGGGTGCTCGTCGATCTTCTCGCCGAGCCCGACCAGGTCGAGCAGCTCCTTCGCCCGCGCGTTCGCCTCGTCCTTCGACAGCCCCAGCACGCGGGTGGGCGCCTCGACGAGGTTGCCGCGCACCGTCATGTTCGGGAACAGGTTGAACTGCTGGAACACCATCCCGATGCGCTTGCGCACCTCGCGGCTGTGCTTCTCGTCGGCGGGGACGAGCGTGCCACCCTTCTCCATGTGCGAGAGGTACTTCCCGGCCACCTGGATGGTGCCGCCGGTGACCGACTCGAGACACATGAGCAGCCGCAGGATCGTGGTCTTGCCCGACCCGGACGGGCCGATCAGCGTGACGTGCTCGCCCGGCGCCACGGAGAAGCAGAGGTCGGAGAGCACGACGTTGTCGCCGAACCGCTTCTCCACACCATCGAAGACGATCATGGGCTCGGCCGCACCGTTAGATTGCACCGACACGACGCTCCAATCTGCGCATCAGCAGCGACGCGGGATAGCTCAACAAGAGGAAGAACAGCCCCGCGATCGTGTAGGGCTCGACATAGCGGAAGAAGGTGTTCCCCACCTCTTCGGCCCGCCCGACGACATCGAGGATGCCGATGGCGGTGAGCAGCGGCACCTCCTTGAACATCGAGATCACGTAGTTGCCCAGTGCCGGAATCACCCGGGGTACCGCCTGCGGGAGTACCACGCCGGTCCAGACCCGGGATCGGGGAAGGCTCAGCGCCGTGGCCGCCTCCCACTGCCCGCGGGGAACCGCATCGATGCCGGCGCGGTAGACCTCCGACGTGTAGCAGGCGTAGTGGATACCGAGAGCGATCACACCGACCGTGAGGGCGCTCAGCACGACACCGAACTGGGGCAGCACGAAGAACAGGAAGAAGATCTGCACCAGCAGCGGTGTACTGCGCACGAACTCGACGATCGCTCGTACGACGATCCGGACCGGTGCCGGGCCGCGTTGCAGCACCGCGAACAGCAGGCCGAGAAGCATCGCGATGATCGAGCCGAGCAGCGTCGCGAGCAACGTGAGCCCGAGGCCCTCGACCAGCGCCGGCAGGATCGAGATCGCGTAGTTCCAGTCCCAGACGTCCATCAGTGCGTCCCCGCGAGCGCCCGGGCCGCACCGTGGCGCGTGCCCCGTCCGAGCTTGGCGGCTGCCAGCCGCTCGAGCGTCCGCATCACCGCGGTGATGATCAACGAGAGGACCAGGTAGCACGCCAGGAGCAGTGCCATGATCTGCAGCACCTGCGGGTTGAAGTTCGGGACGAGCACCTCGGTGGCCTGCCGCGTGATCTCGGGGATGAACACGAACGAGAGCAGGGACGTGCTCTTGAGCAGCTGGATGAAGAGGTTGTTGAACGGTGGGATCATCTCGACCACGGCTTGCGGGAGGATCACCCGCAACATCCGCTGAGCGGGCGACAGGCTGAGCGCCAGCGCGCCCTCGTACTGCGCCCGCGGCACGGACTGCACGGCGCCGCGCACGATCTCGGCGCCGTACGCCCCGTGGTTGAGCCCCAGCACCGCCACGCCGCCCCAGAGCGGGATGAACTCGAAGCCGACCAGCACCGGCAGCGCGAAGAAGATCCAGAACAGCTGCACGACCTCGGAGGTGCCGCGCAGGCCTTCCACGTAGATCCGGCTGATCACCCGCACCCAGCGTTGCGGCGACAGGAGCGCGAGCCCGGCCACGAACGAGAGCACGATCGTCAGCACGATCCCGCCGACCGTGGCGATCAGGGTGTAGGGCACACCCTGACCGATGACCGACAGCCAGGTGCCGAAGTTCTCCACGGCCGGATCAGGCCGAGCAGAGCTGCTCGGTGGTCAGCCCGTCGGCAGGCAAGTTGTCCTCGGAGAACCCGAACGGGCTCGCCGCGGTGAGCCAGCGCCCGTCGTCGTGGGCCTTCTGCAGCTCGGCGTCGAACGCCTCACGGAGGTCGTTGTCGGCCTGCCGGAACACGAACCCGCCCGCGGAGACGACGGGCTGCCCGTTCTCGGTGGGGGTGATGCCTTCGGTGACCTCGACCCCGGCGTCGGGGTTCTTGCCGGCGAGCCACTTGAGCGAGATGTCGGTCAGGGCAGCGGCGTAGGCGCGACCGGACGTGACCGCCTGCAGCAAGGCGTTCTGGTCGTCGTAGACGCTGATGCTCCCGGCGGGCACGCCCGCGGCCTCGGCGTAGCCCTGTTCCACGGCGGCGCTGAGCACGGCGAGCGGCAGGCCCTTGGCCGCGACGTCCTCGAAAGTGGCCACCTGCTCCGGGTTGCCGGCCGGCACGAGGAACGCGGTCAGCGCGGTGTAGTCGGGGATCGAGAACGCCGCCTGCCCGCAGCGCTCGGCGGTGATGTTCATTCCCGCGCACACCATGTCGTAGCGGTTGGCGTTCAGCGCGGGGATGAGCGAGCCGAAGTCGACCTGCTCGGCCTGCACCTCGGCGATGCCCATCGCCTCCAGCACGATCCGCGCGACCTCGGGGGCCTCACCCGTGACGTTGCCGCCGACATCCGTGAAGCCGTACGGCTCTTCACCCGCGATGCCGATTCGGATGGTGCCGGCGCTGCGGGCGTTCTCGAGCACACCGCCGGCGCCCGCTCCCCCACCACCGCCGGTGCTCTGGCACGCGGCGAGGAACGTGGAACCGCCGATCGCCACCGCTCCAGCCGTTGCGGTGCGGCGCAGGAAGTCACGCCTGCTCCAGTGCTGCGTCATGGCATCTCCTTCCGGTCGTCCGGCGACCCCCCTCCGGTCACCGACGTCGAAGTCCGAACGTAGGGGAACTCGTTCGCCTCGCCGTCACCTGAGCGCCGCATACATGCACTCGTTACGGGACCGCAACGAGGTGCACGTTTCCCCCGGACTTTCACCCGATCGGATGCCATGAGCGCTCGAACGGGCGGGTACATAACGCGGCACTTCTCCGGGGCGCCCGACCGAGCCGTTCGGCCCGGGATGCGACAGGATCGGAGCATGCTGCGCATCGCCGGGCTCCCGGTCTGGGTCGGCCCGTCCGAGGTCATCGCCGGGGCGCGTGCCGTGGTCGGGTGGAGCGACGAGGCCGTGCAGGTCGTCGCCTCGCTGCCCCAGCGCGTCGCCGGGCTCCTCGACGAGGCGGACGGGCTGGTCGGGCGGATCACCGCCGTCGCGGACCGCGCGGACACGATCGTCGCGCGGACCGACGGGATCATGCGCTCGGTCGACGAACTGCTGGGCGCGGTGCAGACCGCGGTCGGCCGGGTCGACGAGGTGCTCCGCGACGCCGACGGCATGGTTCGCACCGTCGACGCGCTGCTGGCCGACGTCCGCACCGTCGCCGACGGCGCGAGCACGCTGGTCAGCCGCGCGGGCGGCGTGGCCGACGAGGCGGCGGGGCTGGTCGGCCGGGCCGGCACGGTCGCCGACGACGCCGCCGGGCTCGTCGCGCGGGCGGGTGGCGTCGCCGACGGCGCCGCCGGGCTCGTGGGGCGCGCCGACGGCGTGGCGGAAGGGGCCGCAGTGCTGGTCACGAAGGCCGCAACGGTGGCCGACCGTGCCGGGTCGGTGGTCGACCAGGCCTCCGGAGCCGCGGACGGCGCCTCCGAGCTGCTGGCCACCTACCAGCCGATCGCCGAGCGGGCCGCGCCGCTGGCCCGCAGGTTCGTGGAGGAGTTCTCCGAGGAGGAGGTGCGCGCCGCGATCCGGCTGGTGGATCAGCTGCCGCAGCTCACCGAGCACATGGAGACCGACATCATGCCGATCCTGGCCACCCTCGACCGCGTCGGCCCGGACGTCCACGAGCTGCTCGAGCAGCTCAAGGAGGTGCGCCAGGCCATCCAGGGCATCCCCGGTCTCGGCTTCTTCCGCAGGCGGGGCGAGCGGAACGACGCGGAGGAGAACGCCGCCCAGTGACCCCCACCCCGCGCCGTGGAGCCATCCTGCTGTTTTTCGGCCTGGAATCAGCAGTGAGGCTCCAAGGTGCGGTGGAGGCGCGCCCGCACCTGCGGCCAGTCCTCGGCCAGGATCGAGAACATGACGGTATCGCGCACAGTCCCGTCGGCCCGGCGCTGGTAGCGGCGCAGCGTGCCCTCGTGCCGGGCGCCGAGGCGGGCGATCGCGCGCTGCGAGCGCACGTTGCGGACGTCGGTCTTGAGCTGGACCCGTCCGGCGCCCAGCACGTCGAAGGCCTGGGCGAGGAGCGCCAGCTTCGTGTCGGGGTTCACCGCGGTGCCCCAGACCGCCGGCGCGTAGGCGGTGCTCCCGATCTCCAGGCGCGCGTCGGGGACCGAGACGTCGAGGTAGCTCGACGTCCCGACGACGGTTCCGGCGGGAAGGCCGGCATGCGGCGCGCGCAGCCGCACCAGCCACGGGAGGGTCCCGGCCGCGCGCTGGGCCTCCAGCCTCGACGCGTACGCCTGCGCGGTGTCCGGGCGACCCTTCACGTGCTGCCACACCCGCTCGTCGTCCAGCGCCGCGAAGAGCGCCTCGGCGTCACGGGCCGGGTCGACGGGCGTGACCTCGACGACGCGGCCGGTCACCACCACGCCGGGCTGCGGTGGCCAGCCGAGAGGCGGCCACGGCGCGTCTCCCGGGCGGGCGTCGGCCACGGGGACGAAACTGTCATCGATCTCCGGCACACCCCGGAGTGTGTCAGCGCGCGGCGGACGCCTGCTCGCCGTTCGCGGCCAGCACCAGCGTCACGATCTCGTCCATCATGCCCGTGAGCTGGTAGTCCTTCGGCGTGAACACCGCGGCCACCCCGCGCTCCCTTAGCGCGGCGGCGTCCTCGGGCGGGATGATGCCGCCGACCACCACGGGCACGTCGTCGGCGCCCGCGGCGCGCAGCCCGTCGACGACGGCGGGCACGACCTCCAGGTGCGAGCCGGAGAGCACCGACAGGCCCACCACGTGCACGTCCTCCTGCACCGCGGCCGCCACGATCTGCGCCGGCGTGAGGCGGATCCCCTGGTAGACGACCTCGAACCCGACGTCGCGGGCCCGCACGGCCACCTGCTCGGCGCCGTTGGAGTGCCCGTCGAGGCCCGGCTTGCCCACGAGCATCCGCAACCGCGACCCGAGCTGCTCCCCCGCGGCCCGGACCCGCTCGCGCACCTCGGCGATCTCGCCGGCCGCCTCGCCGCCCGTCACCGCGGCCGAGACCCCGGTGGGGGCGCGGAACTCGCCGAACACCTCACGCAGCACACCGGACCACTCCCCCGTGGTGACACCCGCCTTGGCGCAGGCGATCGAGGCGTCCATCAGGTTGGCGTCGGGCGCAGTCGAATGTCTCAGTGCCGCGTCGCGCAGGGTGCCGAGCGCCGACTCGACGACGGCGGCGTCGCGGCCCGCCCGCCAGGCGCGGATCGCCTCGATCGCGGCCGCCTCGGTGGCCGGGTCGACGGTCTCGATCGCGCCCGCACCCTCGGCCTGCAGCGGGCTCGGCTCGGTGCTGTCGAAGCGGTTGACCCCGACGACCACCTCCTCGCCGGACTCGATCCGCCTGCGCCGCTCGGCCAGCGAGCTGACCAGCTGCCCCTTCATGTAGCCGGACTCGACGGCGGCGACGGCACCGCCCATCTCCTGCACCCGCTCGACCTCCGCGCGGGCCTGTTCCACGAGCTCGGCGACCTTGGCCTCGACGACGTGGCTGCCCGCGAAGAGGTCCTCGTACTCGAGCAGGTCGGTCTCGTAGGCGAGCACCTGCTGCATGCGCAGCGCCCACTGCTGGTCCCAGGGGCGGGGCAGGCCGAGCGCCTCGTTCCAGGCCGGCAGCTGGATCGCCCGGGCGCGCGCGTCGCGCGACAGCGTCACCGCGAGCATCTCGAGCACGATGCGCTGCACGTTGTTCTCCGGCTGGGCCTCGGTGAGCCCGAGGGAGTTGACCTGCACGCCGTAGCGCAGGCGCCGCTGCTTGGGGTTCTGCACGCCGTAGCGCTCCAGCGTGATCTCGTCCCACAGCCGGGCGAAGGCCCGCATCTTGCACATCTCCTCGACGAAACGCAGGCCCGCGTTGACGAAGAACGACATGCGCGCGACGACGTCGCCGAACCGATCCTGCGGCACCTGCCCCGAGTCGCGCACGGCGTCCAGGACCGCGACGGCCGTGGAGAGCGCGTAGGCCAGCTCCTGCGGCGGCGTGGCACCCGCCTCCTGCAGGTGGTAGCTGCAGATGTTGATCGGGTTCCACTTCGGGATGTGCGACACCGACCACGCGATCATGTCCGAGATCAGCCGCATGCTCGGCGCGGGCGGGTACACGTACGTCCCGCGCGACAGGTACTCCTTGACGATGTCGTTCTGGGTGGTGCCGGCGAGCGTCGCGCGCGGCGCCTCGTGCTCGTCGGCCACCGCGACGTAGAGCGCGAGCAGCCACATGGCCGGCGCGTTGATCGTCATCGAGGTGTTGGCCTCGGCCATCGGGATGCCGTCGAAGAGCGTGCGCATGTCGCCGATGTGGCTGACCGGCACACCGACCTTGCCGACCTCGCCCTTCGCGAGCTCGTCGTCGGGGTCGTAGCCGGTCTGCGTGGGCAGGTCGAAGGCGACGGACAAGCCGGTCTGGCCCTTGGCCAGGTTGCGCCGGTAGAGCGCGTTGGACTTCTCGGCGGACGAGTGACCCGCGTACGTGCGGATGACCCACGGGCGGTCGCGCTCGCGGTCGGTCGGGTACGGCACCGGGCACCTCCGCGTCGAGGATGGGACGAGCCGTGATGCTACTGGCAGGTAGCCCCCGCGACCCGGTGCGAGGAGCGGCGTCACACCTGCGGATCGATCCAGGTCGGCGCGCAGCACCGCCCGATCCGGCGCACAATCGACGGCGTGACCGCCGCACCGCTCACCGCGCTCATCGGCGGCGTCCTGATGATGGCGTTGCTCCTGATCGCGCTGCGCTGGACGTTCGGCACGGGCCGCGACCAGCCCGCTCCGCACCTCCCCGATCCGGACGACCCCACTGGCGACGGCCTGCTCGTCGAGGTGTCCCGGGTGCCGACGGAGGCCGCGGCCCAGGTGCTGCGCTCCCGCCTCGCCGACGCCGGCATCCGCGCCACGGTCGGCCGGTCCGGCAGCGGGTACCGCCTGCTCGTGTTCCGCGCCGACCGCGCCGGCGCCCTGGTGGTCGTCAGCGGCAACGCCCTCGACTGACCATGGTCGAAGACCTGGCCGAGGCCCGGGACCGGCCCGATCAGACGCGGTGGTAGCGCGCGTCGAAGAGGCAGAACACCCCGTAGGCCAGCAACCCGAGCGCGACGGCGGCGAGCAGGTACGGCCCGAACGGCTGCCCGGCGAGCGTCCGCAGCGCCATGTCCATGCCCGACGCCTCCTCGGGCCGCAACCGCACGGCCGCGACGACGACGAGAACGCCGATCAGGCCGAGCGCGACACCCTTCGCCGCGAACCCGACCTGCCCGCTGCGGAGCGCGACCGCCCGCGCGTGGCGGTCGGAGGGCAAGGTCATGTCTCGCCGGAAGCGCTGCTGCATCCCCGTGACCACCGTCACCACGCCGGCAACCAGGATCCCGAGCCCGACCGCACCGACGAGCACCTGCCCGCCGGGCATCGCGAGCACGCCTGCGGTGGCACCCTGCTGCCCGCCGCTCCCGCCGCTGCCGACCGCCGTACCGGCCGCCAGCACCGTCAGGACGGCGAACACCACGGCCTTGCCCCCGCTGACAGCCCGCTTGCGCACCACGGTGGTGCGGTCGGACTCGTAGGAGAACCCCCAGAACACCTGCTCCAGGCGCCAGAGCGCGACGGCGGCGAACCCGGCGACCAGCACCCAGAGCAGCACGCGCCCGAGCGGCTGCTGCCCGATGGCCTGGAACGCCCCGTTCTGGTCGGCCTGCTCGCCGCTGCCGCCGAACGCGATCTGCAGTGCGATCCACGCGACCAGCAGGTGCGTCAGCCCGTAGGCGGCGATCCCGATCCGTGCTCCGGTCTTCACGAAGCGGCTGCGCGCAGCGTTCTTCGCGGATCGGTGGGCGGTGCGTACAGCCTCGTTCATGCGATCTCGTTCATGCGATCTCGTTCATGCGATCTCGTTCATGCGGTGCCGTTCATGCGGTGCCTTCCTCGGAGCCCTCGTGCGGTAGCTGCACCGTCGCACGCAACGGCCGTCCTCCGCATGCCCTGCTGCTCCTTCTGGCCCAATGCAGCGAGGTGGCCGTGCTCCCCCCATGAGCACGACCACCTCGCCCGGTGGGGCCGAGCGCCGCCCCCCGCGGCCGCCCGGCTCTCGTCAGCGCTCCCCCTGCGCCCCCGGCGACCCGCCCCCCGGCAGGTCGCCTCCCCCCGTACCCACCGTGATCGGAACAGCCGCCACGCCGTCGTCGACCGGCTCCCCAGCCGCTCGACGACGGCGCTTGCGGACCGCGCGCACCCCCAGCGCCGCAGCCACGGCCACGACCACCACGCACGTCACGACCGGGCCGAGCAGGTGCGCGGAGTGCCGGATCGCCAGCGACGCCGCACTCCCCAGGCCGACGTACACCAGCCCCCAGGTGATGGCCCCCAGCGCCGTGTAGCGCGCGTACCGCCCCAACGGCATGCGCAGCGTTCCGGCGAGGACCGGCACCAGCGAGTGCGCCACGGCCATGAACCGTGACCCGACGACCGCGCGGCCCGTACCGCCCCGCAGCACGGCCTCGGCCCGCACCCAGTTCGACTCCCCGACCTTGCGTCCCGCCCAGCTCGCCCGGATCCGCCCCCCGAACTTCCGGCCGAGCAGGTACCCCCCGGTCTGCCCGATGAGGCTCGACCCCGCGGCGACGGCGGCCAGCGCCGCGTACTCCCCCGCACTCCCCACCGTGGTCGCCGCCGCGAGCAGCACGACCTCGCCCGGCGTCACGAGACCGATCAGCACGGTGGTCTCGAGCACGAGCAGCAGGCCGACCACCGCATAGAGCTGCCAGGCCGGGACCGCGTCGATCATCGCGAAGAACGCGTCGAGCCATTCCGTGATCACGTGCTCCACCCTGGCCCCTCGACGGGCCCCGGCCCATCCGGGCAACCCCTGAACCGGGGGTGGGGATGTCCCCCCTCTCCGCTCCGGGATTCGGGGTTGCACGGGCGGTGTGACCTTCCCTACGTTCAGCGTCTCTGGAATCGATTTCTCGGCGCCGGACCACCCGGCTCGAACGGAGGTGCCCGTGCCCGACAGCTCCGGCGCCCTCGTCACCATGACCGGCATCACCAAGCGGTTCGCCGGCGTGCTCGCGTGCACGGACGTGGACCTCACGGTCCGGCCGGGCGAGGTCCGCGCGCTGCTCGGCGAGAACGGCGCCGGCAAGTCGACCCTCATGAACGTGCTCGCCGGCGTCATCACCGACCACGAGGGCACGATCACCGTGGCGGGCCGGCCCCACCGGTTCCGCGGTCCGGCCGACGCGCAGGCAGCCGGCATCGCGATGATCCACCAGGAGCTGGACCTGGTGCCCGAGCTGTCGGTGGCCGAGAACATCTTCCTCGGGCGCGAGCCCCGCACCAGGCTGCGCACGGTCGACGTCCGGCGGATGGCCGCCGCAGCCGCGGCGCAGCTCGTCGAGCTCGGGGTCGAGCTGGACCCGAACCGCGCGGTCGGGTCCCTCCGGGTGGGCGAGCAGCAGCTCGTGGAGATCGCGAAGGCGCTGTCGACCGAGACCCGGGTCCTGATCATGGACGAGCCGACGGCCGCGCTGGCCGACGCCGAGGTGCGGCTGCTGTTCGCCACCATCTCCCGGCTGCGCGAGCGGGGTGTCGCGATCCTCTACATCTCGCACCGGATGGAGGAGATCGAGGAGATCGCCGACGGCGCCACCGTCATGCGCAACGGGCAGGTGGCCGGCACGGTCGACCCGCGCAGCACCTCCCGGCAGGAGGTGATCGAGCTGATGGTGGGGCGGGCGGAGGACGAGCAGTTCGGCACCGACGGCGACGCCACGGCCGGCCCGGTGCTGCTGGAGGTCCGGGACCTGGCCGTGCAGGCCAAGGGCCGGCAATCCGGTCGCACCGATCCGGCGGGCATCGACCTCACCGTGCGAGCGGGCGAGATCGTCGGGCTCGCCGGGCTGATGGGCGCGGGCCGCACCGAGCTGCTGGAGACCCTCTACGGCGCCGCGCCGCCCGGCCGGCGCACCGGTTCGGTGCAGCTGGACGGGCGTGACTACGCGCCGTCCGGGCCGCGCGCGGCGCTCGCCCGCGGCGTCGGCTTCGTGTCGGAGGACCGGCGCCGCTCGGGCCTGCAGCTGCAGCACCCGGTGGGGCACAACATCGTGCTCACCGCGTTGCGGTCGCTGTGCACGGCGGGCGTGGTGCGGCCCGGCCGCGAGCGGCGGGCCGTCCACGAGCAGGTCGCCGCGCTGGGCATCAAGGCCGCCTCGCCCGCGGTGCCCGTGGGCACCCTCTCCGGGGGCAACCAGCAGAAGGTGGTCTTCGCGCGGCAGCTGCTCGCCCGTCCGCGGCTGCTGCTGCTCGACGAGCCCACGCGCGGCATCGACGTCGGGGCGAAGGCCGAGCTGTACCGGCTGCTGCGCACCCTCGCCGACGACGGCCTCGGCATCCTGTTCGCCTCGTCCGAGCTGCCCGAGCTGCTCGGCGTCTGCGACCGGATCGTCGTGCTGCGCGGCGGGAAGGTCGTCGCCGACATGCCGCGGCACCGCGCGAGCCAAGGGGCCGTCCTGGCGGCCGCGATGGGGTCGACCCCGAAGGGGCAGGCATGAGCGAGCCCGCCGGCACGAAGCGCTGGCAACTGAACACGGACACGCTGTTCCGCTTCCAGAGCCTGTTCGGCCTGGTCGTCGTGTTCACCGTGGCCGTGCTGGCCTCCCCGGTCCGCAACGGGGAGATCATCTTCCTGTCCGTGAGCAACCTGGGCAACGTCGTGCGGGCCGTCTCGGAGATCGGCATCATCGCCATCGGGATGACGTTCGTGATCCTGATCGGCGGCATCGACCTGTCGGTCGGCGCGGTACTGGGCCTCTCCGCGGTCGGCACCGCGATCCTGATGGTCGACAACGGCTGGGGCGTGCTGCCCACCGTGGTGGTCGTGCTGCTCATCGGCGCCGCGTTCGGGGCGCTGCAGGGCGTCGCGACCGCGGTCGTCGGCATCCAGGCGTTCATCGTGACGCTCGCCGGGCTCCAGGTGGCCCGCGGTCTCGCACGCATCTGGTCCGGCGGCGTCGGCGTCCCGATCGCGTACGGCGACGGGCCGCAGCAGGCACCACCGTCGTTCGAGATCCTGCGCGGCTCCATCAACGGTGTGCTGCCGGTCCCCGCGGTGATCTTCCTCGTGATCGGCGCGGTCGCCGTGGTCGTGCTGCGGACCACCGCCTTCGCCCGGCACGTGTACGCGATCGGCGGCAACGAGCGGGCGGCGCGGCTGGCCGGGGTGCCGGTGACACGGGTGAAGGTCGCGGTCTTCGTGATCGCCGGCCTGCTGACGGCCGTGGCCGGGATCATCCACGCCGGTCAGCTGAGCCAAGGCAGCCCCAACGACGGCCTCGGCTACGAGCTCAACGCCATCGCCGCGGTGGTGATCGGCGGCACCAGCCTGGCGGGCGGCATCGGCACGATGAGCGGCACGCTGGCCGGCGCGCTGCTGCTGGGCATCCTCACCAACATCCTC
Organism: Pseudonocardia sp. MH-G8; assembly: GCF_002262885.1. Classification (GTDB taxonomy): domain Bacteria; phylum Actinomycetota; class Actinomycetes; order Mycobacteriales; family Pseudonocardiaceae; genus Pseudonocardia. Next base: position 242,937 of record NZ_NKYF01000004.1, read on the forward strand.
GGCCTCAACAACATCGACGCGAACATCCAGCTGCTGGTCACCGGCCTGGTGATCGTGGCGGCAGCCGCTCTGCAGAAACTCCGCCGCAGCGTCACCTGACGCCTGCCGGGAACCCGAGGGGGAGCAGGATCATGCACCGATTCAGCCGGCCGGCGCTGCTGGCCGTCACCGCGCTCGCGCTGGCCGCGTGCAGCGTCGAGCAGCCGGAGAGCGCACCGCCCGGGGACGCGGCGGGCGCCGAGTGCGGCGGGCCCGGCGAGTACCTGATCGGCATGTCGCAGGCGAACAACGCCGAGCCGTACCGGGAGGTGATGAACACCGACGTCGAGACCGCGGCCACGGCCGTCGAGGGCTTCGAGGTGAACGTCGCCGACGCCGCCCAGGACAACAGCAAGCAGGTCGCCGACGTCGAGAACTTCATCACCCAGCAGGTCGACCTGCTGATCATCTCGCCGAACGAGGCCGCTCCGCTGACCGCGGCGGTCGCCAAGGCCTACGACGCCGGCATCCCGGTGATCGTGCTGGACCGCAAGGTCGAGGGCGACAGGTACACGGCCTTCATCGGCGCCGACAACACCGAGATCGGCCGCCAGGTGGGCCGGTACTACGCCGAGACGCTGCTGCCCCAGGGCGGCAAGGTGCTGGAGATCGCCGGCCTTCCCGGGTCGACGCCGGCGGCCGAGCGCGGGGCCGGGTTCCGCGAGGGCATCGCGTCCAACCCCGCCATCGAGATCGTGGCCAGCCAGTCCGGCGAGTGGCTGCGGGAGAAGGGCCAGTCCGTCGCGGACGCGCTGCTCAAGGCGCACCCCGACGCGACCGCGGTGTACTCGCACAACGACCCGATGGCCGAAGGCGCCTACCTCGCCGCGGACGCCGCCGGCCGGGCGGGCGACCTGATCTTCACGGGGATCGACGCGCTGCCGATCCCGTCGGGCGGCATCAAGGCGGTGGAGCAGGGCCGGTTGAAGGCCACCTACGTCTACCCGACCGGCGGCCGGGAGGCGATCGAGCTGGCGCGCCAGATCCTCGTCGACTGCGCGGAGGTCCCGAAGACCACCACGCTGGAGACCCAGCAGGTGACGGCCGAGAACGCCGCCGCCGTGTACACGGAGCTGGGCGGACAGGGCTGAGCCGCACACCAGGACCGTCAGGACAGCACTGGTGTGCGGCTCGGCGCATTTCCCGCTTCGTGATCGTTCCGGTTCGCATCCCGGGGTCGTCCGCATCGCGCTGCTGCGCTTCTCGCAGCGACCATGCTCCGTGAGACGGCCGCTCACCCGTGCCGGACCTCGCGTTCCCAGCTCCCGCGGGGCTGGGAGTGCAGCCGCCAGTAGTGCTCGGCGATGTCGTCGGGGTCGTACGCCGTTCCGGGTGCGACCGGCCCTCCGACCGTCACGGACGCGACGTGCACGCCCGCCGGGCCGTAGGTCGCGTCCAGGAGGTCGACGGCGGTGCGCACGGCCGCCTTGCCGAGCGACAGGCTCACGTAGCCGGGCACGGGCTCGGGCATCCCGCCCGTCACCAAGAAGGTGCCGCGGCCGCGCGCGGCCATGCCGGGGGCGACCTGCGCGGCGGTACTCAGCACGCTGACCACGTTGACCGCCAGGGTGTCCAGGAGCTGCCCGGCCGACAACTCGCCCACGGTGTCCGGGCGGATCACCGCGGTGTTGTGCACCACCACGTCCGGCGGTCCGAGCTCGGCCGACGCGTGGTCGAGCGCGGCGCGCAGGCCCTCCTCGTCCGCGACGTCGGCGGTCAGGGTCAGCGTCCGCCCCGGCAGCGATCGCGCCACGTCCTCCACCGTGGCCGCCGTGCGCGCGATCAGCGCCACGGCCGCTCCCTCCGCCGCGAACCTCGCCGCCACCGCGCGCCCGATCCCGGGACCCGCCCCGACCACCACCACCGTGTCCACGCCAGGACCGTAAGGCCTGACACCAGTGGCAAGGTCAAGGAACCGGGGGCACTAGCGGTCGGGCTCGCTGCGCACCCGGGCGACGTCGGCACCGAGGGACCGCAGGTTCTCGACGAACCGCGGGTAACCGCGATCGATGTGCTCGATGTCCCAGACCTCGGTCTGCCCCTCGGCGCACAGCCCGGCCAGCACGAGGCCCGCACCCGCACGGATGTCGCTCGCCCACACCGGCGCGCTGGAGAGCCGCTCGACCCCGCGCACGACCGCGTGGTGGCCGTCCGTGCGGGCGTCGGCGCCCAGGCGCACCATCTCGTCGACGAACCGGAACCGCGCCTCGAACACGTTCTCGGTGATCATCGACGTACCGTCGGCCACCGCCGAGAGCGCGATGGCCATCGGCTGCAGGTCGGTGGCGAACCCGGGGTAGGGCAGGGTCACGAAGTCGACGGCGCGCGGCCGCCCGTCCATCCGGACGGTGAACTCGTCGGTGCCCATCGTCGTCTCGGCGCCTGCGCTGCGCAGCTTGTCCAGGACCAGGTCGATGTGGTGCGGGTCGACCCCGCGCACGGTGACCTCACCGCGCGACATCGTCGCGGCGAACGCCCATGTGGCGCCGACGATCCGGTCGCCGATCACGCGGTGCTCGGTGGGCTGCAGACCGGTCACGCCGTGGACGGTGAGGGTGGAGCTGCCGACGCCGTCGACCTTCGCGCCCATCTGCTGCAGCATCGTGCACAGATCGACGATCTCCGGCTCGCGTGCAGCGTTGTCGATCACCGTGGTGCCCTCGGCGAGCACGGCGGCCATGAGGATGTTCTCGGTGGCGCCCACGCTGGGGAAGTCGAGCCAGATCTGCGCGCCCCGCAGCTCGTCGGCCTGCGCGACGACCCGGCCGTGCTCGATCTCGGTGGTCGCCCCGAGCTTGCGCAGACCGGCCTGGTGCATGTCGAGCGGGCGCGAGCCGATCGCGTCACCACCGGGGAGCGGCACGACCGCGCGACGGCACCGCGCCAGCAGCGGCCCGAGGACGCAGACCGATGCGCGCAGCCGCGACACCGACCGGTAGTCCGCCTGCGCGCCCGGCTGCGCCGGGACGTCGATGCTGACGGTGCCGTGGTCGACCTCCACCGCGCAGCCGAGGCTGCGCAGCACGTCGGCCATGAGGGGTACGTCCAGGATCTCGGGGCAGTTCGTGATGGTGGTCGTGCCCTCTGCCAACAGCGCCGCCGCCATCAGTTTCAGCACGCTGTTCTTCGCCCCGACCACGTCGACGGCGCCGACGAGCCGGGCGCCCCCGTTGACCGCGAAGTGCTCTGCCACGCGCAGACGCTATCCCGCCCGCCATGCAGCTACGCGACGGGAGGCGCCAGCACGCCCCAGGCCGCCACGAGGCAGTCCACCACGGCGTCCAGCTCCGCACGCGTGGCTCCGTCGCGCGCCTGCAGCGACATCCCGTACTGCACCGACATGACGTAGGCGGCCAACGCACCGGTGTCCGCGCCGGACGGCACGTCGCCGTCCGCCTGGCCGCGCGCGAGCCGCTCCCGGACGGCAGCCGTGGCGCCGGCCCGCTGCTCGGCGAGGAAGTCACGGATGCCGGCGGTGCTCGGCGTGTACGTCGTGGCCCCCAGCACGATCATGCATCCGGTCGGGCGGCCCGGCTCGGTGTAGGAGCGGACGTTCGCCCGCAGCATGGCCTCGACACCCTCGCGGGCCGTCGGTGCCTCGCGCAGCGCGCGCAGCGCCGGCTCACCTTCCACGTCCTCGTAGACGGCGACGGCCTCGCGGAACAGCTCCTCCTTGCACCCGAAGGCCGCGTACAGGCTGGGCGGACGGATGCCCATCGCCGCCGTCAGGTCGCCGATGGAGGTGCCCTCGTAGCCGTGCTCCCAGAAGGTCTCCATGGCGCGCTTCAGCGCCTCATCGCGGTCGAACCCGCGAGGGCGTCCTCGCTCCGCCATGAGCCCTCCTTTCTGTAGCGCTCCCTCAAGATACTCCTTGACAGCTCGTCGCCGCAGTGGTCAGACTTCAATAGTGATCACTACAGAAACAGATGCCCTCACCGACCGCGTGGCCCTGGTGACCGGAGGCAGCAGGGGGATCGGTGCCGCCGTCGCGCTCCGCCTGGCCCGGGAGGGCGCCGACGTGGCGCTCACCTACCGCGCAGATGCCGACAGCGCCGCGCGCGTCGTGAAGGAGATCGAGGAACTCGGCCGCCGCGGCCTCGCGTTGCAGGCCGACAGCAGCGACGCCGACGCCGTCCGCGCCGCCGTCGACACCACCGCACGGGAGCTGGGCCGGCTCGACATCCTCGTCAACAACGCCGGTGTCTTCCCGTTCGGCCCGTTCGAGGAGGTGGGCCTCGACGAGCTCGACCGCACCTTGTCGATCCACGTGCGCGCCGCCTTCGTCGCCGCCCAAGCGGCGTCCCCGCACCTCGGCGCGGGCGGGCGGATCATCAGCATCGGCAGCAACCTCGCCGAGCGGGTGCCGTTCCCCGGTATCGCGCTCTACGCCACGACCAAGTCCGCCCTGCTCGGGTACACCCGAGCGCTCGCCCGCGAGCTGGGGCCACGCGGCATCACCGTCAACGTGGTGCAGCCGGGCTCCACGGACACCGACATGAACCCGGCCGACTCCGGGAACGCCGAGCACCAGCGTTCGCTCACGGCCCTGGGCCGCTACCAGACCCCCGACGAGCTGGCCGCCACCGTCGCCCACCTGGCGGGCCCCGGCGGCCGCACCATCACCGGCGCCTCCCTGGTGGTGGACGCGGGCACCAACGCCTGAGCGCGACACGAGCGCACGGCGGGCGCGACTCGCGGCACTCCGCGAGTCGCGCCACCATCCCCGCGGTGTCGCGCTCCGGATGCACGCGTATCGCGGGCTTGACGCAGGAGTCGCGCCGAGCACCTCCCGCGCAGGCCGATCGCCGATCCGGCGGCGACCGCCAATTTAGTAGCCATGTACATAATTGCCATGTACGGTTTTCTCATGGGATCAGGACCTCCGGGCGCCGCCGCGGGCGCCACCGTCTGGCGGCTCGCGACGAAGTGGCGCTCCGCGGTCGACCGCGCACTGGCGCCGCTGGGACTCACACACGCCCAGTACGTCCTGCTGGCCGCCCTGCACGGCCTGGAACGAGCGGGACGGCAGCCGACCCAGCGCGAGCTGGCCGACGAGACCGGCCTGGAGGCGCTGTACGTCTCCAAACTGGCGCGCACGCTCGAGGCGAACGGCCTCATCACCCGTCGGCGCGACGCGCACGACACCCGGGCCGTCCGGCTCATCCTCACCGACCACGGGCGGGCGAGCGCACCGCCGGCCATGCGGACCGTCCAGGAGCTGCTCGAACGCCTCCTCGCACCGATCGGCGGCCGGGACGGCGCACGCGCGACCGCGCTCGTCCGCGAGCTCGGTGTGCTGCTCGACGCCCCGCTCGATCCCCCGTCCTCGTAACAGCTCCAGAAGGGTGCCCCCGATGCCGGTGATCCCCGTCCTCGACTCCACCATCCACCACACGGAGACCGGCAGCGGGGCGACGTTCGTCTTCCTGCACGGCAACCCCGCCTCGTCCCACATGTGGCGCGGCGTCCTGCCCCACGTCGGGCCGGGGCGGCTGCTCGCGCCCGACCTGATCGGGATGGGTCGGTCCGGCAAACCCGACATCCCGTACCTGTTCGCCGACCACACCCGCTACCTCGACGCCTGGTTCGATGCCCTCGAACTCCACGACGTGGTGCTGGTCGGCCACGACTGGGGCGGGGCGCTCGCCTGCGACTGGGCCTCCCGGCACCCCGAGCGGGTTCGTGGGCTGGCCCTGTTCGAAGCGATCATCAAGCCGATCGACCTGGACACACTGACGCCGCAGGCGCGGGCCCGCGCCGACATGGTCCGCACCCGCGGGGAGGAGCTGCTGGAGTCCGACCAGCTCATCCGGATGGCCTACACCGGCGGGGTGCGCACGCCGGTCACCGACGAGACCCTGGCCGACTATCTCGCTCCGTTCCCGACCCCGCGGACCCGTCGACCCGTGCTGGCCTGGGCTCAGCAGATCCCGCTCGGCGGCGAGCCGGCCGAGATCGTCGCCCGCGTCGAGGTCTACGACGCGTGGCTCGCCAAGAGCACCGACGTGCCGAAGCTCCTGCTGACGTTCGACGGCTCGCCGACCCTGATGATCGACCCCGACCTGGCGGCGTGGTGCGCGGAGAACATCGCCGGTCTGGACATCGTGGCCTGCGGCGAGGCCGGACACCACGCCGCGGAGGATCGGCCGCGGGAGATCGCGGCCGCCGTGGCCACGTGGGCCGACGAGAACGGCCTGCGCTGAGATCGCGACACCGACGCCCGGAGAGCGGGTCGGGTGCACGCGTGTCGCGATCCGCGCCGGCCATGCAGGCGGCGGGGGGCATCGCCTGGTGCGGGCGCCCCGGTGGTCTCGACCCGCCTCTCCGACGGCGCCGCGGAGCACCCCGACGTGCGGATCATCCGATGGCCCTCGTGGGTGTGGTCGCCACCGTCGTGCGGCGCAAGCGGCACGCGGCAACCGACATAGGCTGACACCCATGGCCGTGCACCTGACCAGGATCTACACCAAGACCGGCGACGACGGCACCACCGCGCTCGGCGACTTCAGCCGCGTCCGCAAGACCGACGTCCGCATCACGGCGTACGCCGACACGGACGAGTGCAACGCCGCGCTCGGCGTCGCCGTCACGGTCGGCGGCCTGGCACCGGAGGTCGTCGAACCCCTCCGGCAGGTGCAGAACGACCTCTTCGACGTCGGCGCGGACCTCTGCGCGCCGATCGTCGAGGATCCGCAGTACCCGCCGCTGCGGGTCACCGAGGAGTACGTCACCCGGCTCGAGGGCTGGTGCGACGCGTTCAACGAAGGCCTGCCCAAGCTGGACTCGTTCATCCTGCCCGGTGGCACGCCCGGCGCCGCGTACCTGCACGTGGCCCGCACCGTCTCGCGCCGGGCCGAACGCTCGGCCTGGGCGCTGCTGGACGAGGACCCCGAGCGCACCAACCCGCTCACGGCGAAGTACCTCAACCGCCTGTCCGACCTGCTGTTCATCCTGGGCCGCGTGGCCAACCCCGACGGCGACGTCCTCTGGCACCCCGGCGGCCCTCACACCCCTGACGCCCCCTGAACCCGCGAGTCGCGCCCCTCCCCCCGCAAGTCGCGACCCCACCCCCGCGAATCGCAGCCCCACCCCCCGCGAATCGCGGCCCCACCCCCGCGAGTCGCGACCCCACCCCCGCGAATCGCGGCCTTACTCCCGCGAGTCGCGGCCACACGCAGGCAACTCGCGTTGTCGGTGCGCGGATGCCGCGGCGCAGAAGTATCAGGCGCGCTCACGTAGCGCTGAGGCACCAGCTGTGACCCCGAGACGCGCGCGGCAGACCCCGAAACGCGGGGGTTCAGGGCGCGACTCACGGGATTGAGAGCGCGACTCGCGGGGTGGGTCAGGAGGCCTGGCGGTAGCCGGTGCGGCCCGGCGGTGTGGCTTCGACCCAGGACAGGAAGCCGGTCAGGACGCCGGGGGCCATGGCGAGCTCCAGCTCCACGCCCCGGAGGCGGCAGTGCAGCACCGAGGCACCGCTCGGGATGACGTAGGCCTCGGGGTTGGACGGCGTGCGCCGGTCGACGATCTCGAGCTCCGTGCGATCGACCACGACCGTGGGGCCCGGGCGCAGGGACGTCAGCCGGAACCAGGCGAGCTCGTCGCCCCGGTAGCGCCCCACACCGAAGTGCCAGCCGGCGGTGCCGTCGCCGGCACGGAGCCGGAAACGAGCTGCGGGGCGGCGGCGCAGACAGACGTCCACGCCACCGCCCCGCATGAGTCGTACTCTCCGAAAGGCGAGGTATCCCAGACAGAAGCAGGCAAGCAACAGCACGATGCTGATGATCAGCGCCGTTGCTTCCATCCGCGGCCTAGTCCGCGACGCCCGCGGCTCTGAGCCGCGCGTTCGCCCGCGCCGCGGCAGCGACGCCTTCGGGGTCGGAGGTGTCGGCACGGTCCCGCGATCCACGGGCCCTCGAGACGTCGATCTCGTCGGCCAGCTCGGCGTACTCGGCCAGCACCGTGACGGTCTCCGGCGTGATCGAGAGGAACCCGCCGTGCACCGCCAGCGTGGTGGAGGTGCCATCGGTGCCGTCCACGCGGACGACGCCCGAGTCCTCCAGCTGCGCGAGCGTGGCCTCGTGGCCGGGCAGGACCCCGATCTCACCCACGGTGGTGCGGGCGAGCACGAAGTTGGCCGATCCCGACCAGATCCGCCGCTCGACCGCGACCAGCTCCACGGTCATCTCAGCCAATGACCCACTCCTTCGTCGTGCGTGGGCACCCGATCAGCCCTCGAGCTTCTTGCGGTTCTTGTCGAGGTCCTCGAGGCCACCGCAGAGGAAGAAGGCCTGCTCGGGGACGTCGTCGAACTCGCCCTTGGCGATCTTGTCGAACGACTCGATGGTCTCCTTCAGCGGGACCGTCGAGCCCTCCTGACCGGTGAACTGCTGGGCGACCAGCAGGTTCTGCGAGAGGAACCGCTCGATGCGCCGCGCACGGCCCACCAGCTGGCGATCCTCCTCGGAGAGCTCGTCGATGCCGAGGATGGCGATGATGTCCTGCAGGTCGTTGTACTTCTGCAGGATCCGCTTGACCTCGTTGGCCACCCGGAAGTGCTCGTCACCGACGTACTGCGGGTCCAGGATCCGCGACGTCGACGTCAGCGGGTCCACCGCCGGGTAGATCCCCTTCTGGGAGATCGGGCGGGAGAGCTCCGTGGTGGCGTCGAGGTGCGCGAACGTGGTGGCGGGCGCCGGGTCGGTGTAGTCGTCCGCCGGCACGTAGATCGCCTGCATCGAGGTGATCGAACGGCCGCGGGTGGAGGTGATCCGCTCCTGCAGCTCGCCCATCTCGTCGGCCAGGGTCGGCTGGTAGCCCACCGCGGACGGCATGCGGCCGAGCAGCGTGGAGACCTCGGACCCGGCCTGCGTGAACCGGAAGATGTTGTCGATGAAGAGCAGAACGTCCTGGTTCAGCTCGTCACGGAAGTACTCCGCCATCGTCAGGGCCGACAGGGCCACCCGCATACGCGTGCCGGGCGGCTCGTCCATCTGCCCGAACACCAGCGCGGTGTCGTTGATGACGCCGGACTCGGTCATCTCCGTGATGAGGTCGTTGCCCTCACGGGTGCGCTCGCCGACACCGGCGAACACCGACGTGCCGCCGAAGTTCTTGGCGACACGGGTGATCATCTCCTGGATGAGCACCGTCTTGCCGACACCGGCACCACCGAACAGGCCGATCTTGCCGCCCTGCACGTACGGGGTGAGGAGGTCGATGACCTTGATGCCGGTCTCCAGCATCTCGGTGCGACCCTCGAGCTGGTCGAAGTTCGGCGCCGACCGGTGGATGCCCCACAGCTCGCCGGTGATCTCCAGGTCGGGCTTGTCCAGGCACTCGCCGAGCGCGTTGAACACGTGGCCCTTGACCTGCTCGCCCACCGGCACCGAGATCGGGCGGCCGAGGTCGGTGACGTTCTGGCCGCGGATCAGGCCGTCGGTCGGCTGCATCGAGATGGTGCGCACCAGGTGGTCGCCCAGGTGCTGGGCCACCTCGAGGGTGAGCTTCTTGGCGAGGTCCCCGAACTCGACGTCGACCGTGAGGGCGCTGTAGAGCTCCGGCACGGAGCCGCGGGGGAACTCGACGTCGACGACCGGGCCGGTGACGCGGACGACCCGGCCTGCGGTGTTCTGGGTCGACTGTGGCTGGGTCTCTGCGGTGGCGGTCATCTCAGCTCTCACTCCCTGCGCTGACGAGAGCGTCGGCCCCACCGACGATCTCACTGATCTCCTGGGTGATCTGCGCCTGACGGGCCTGGTTGGCCTGCAGTGTCAGGGTACGGATCAACTCGTTGGCGTTGTCGGTTGCGGCCTTCATCGCCCGCTGGCGGTTGGCCGACTCCGAGGCAGCCGCCTCGAGCAGCGCGGCGAAGAGCCGCGCCCCGATGTACTTGGGCAGCAGTGCGTCGAACAGCGAATCCGGGCTCGGCTCGAACTCGTACAGCGGCGCGACCTCGCCCGAGGACTGCTGCGCAGCCTCCCGCCGCTCCTCGACGTCGCCGCCGGGCGCACCGACGGTGTCGGCCTCGTACTCGACCTCGAGCGGAGCCATCCGCCGGGCCTGCGGCACCTGGGTGACCATGTTCTTGAACTGCGTGTACACCAGGTGCAGCTCGTCGACGCCGTGGATGCCGTCCTCACCGGGAGCGTCCCCGGAGTCGTCGCTGCCGGCCATGAAGGCCGCCACGAGCACCCGCGCGGCCTCGGCGGCGTCGCCGTAGGTGGGCTGCTCGGAGAAGCCGGTCCAGGCCTGCTCGACCTTGCGCTTGCGGAAGCGGTAGTAGCTCACGCCCTTGCGGCCGATGACGTAGAGCACCGGTTCCTTGCCCTGCTCGCGCAGCAGCTGCTGCAGCTGCTCCGCTTCCTTGAGGACGTTGGCGTTGTAGCCACCGCACTGCCCGCGGTCGCTGGTGACGACCAGCACCGCGGCGCGCTTGGGCTGCTCGCGCTCGACGAGCAGCGGGTGGTCGAGCGCCGAGTTGTTGGCCAGCTCGCTGAGCACGGCCGTGATCTGCTCGGCGTACGGGCGCGCCGCGTCGACGCGAGCCCTCGCCTTCATGATCCGCGACGTCGCGATGAGCTCCATCGCGCGCGTGATCTTCTTGATGGACTGCGTCGACCGGATCCGCCGCCGCAGCACGCGAATCTGTGCCGCCATCCGCTGCTCCTCAGCTTCGCCGTCGTCTAGCTCGAGGCCGGCGCGGGCTTGTTGACCTTGACCGACTCGCGATCGACCTCGTCCTCGTCCAGCGCTTCGGCCTGCGCCTCCTTCGGCACCACCGACGAGCCGTCGGACGCGGTGAACTCCTTCTTGAAGTCCTTCACGGTCTTCACGATGCGCTCGGCGAGCTCGTCGGAGAGCTTCCCGGTGTCGCGGACCTCGCCGAAGATCCCGTCGTGGTTGCGACGGACGTGGTCGAGGAAGTCCGTCTCGAAACGCCGGACGTCGGCGACCGGCACCGAGTCGAGGTGCCCGCGGGTGCCGAGGAAGATCGAGACGACCTGCTCCTCGACGGCCTGCGGCTGGTACTGGGCCTGCTTGAGCAGCTCCACCAGGCGTGCACCGCGCTCCAGCGAGGCCGCGGACGCGGCGTCGAGGTCGGAACCGAAGGCGGCGAACGCCTCCAGCTCGCGGTACTGCGAGAGGTCCAGGCGCAGCGAGCCGGACACCGTGCGCATCGCGCGCACCTGCGCCGAACCACCGACGCGGGACACCGAGATGCCGACGTTGATCGCCGGGCGCACGCCCTGGTTGAACAGGTCGGACTCTAGGAAGCACTGCCCGTCGGTGATCGAGATGACGTTCGTCGGGATGTAGGCCGACACGTCGTTGGCCTTCGTCTCGATGATCGGCAGGCCGGTCATCGAGCCCGCGCCGAGCTCGTCCGACAGCTTCGCGCAACGCTCCAGCAGCCGCGAGTGCAAGTAGAAGACGTCGCCGGGGTAGGCCTCGCGGCCCGGCGGGCGACGCAGCAGCAGCGAGATCGCGCGGTAGGCCTCGGCCTGCTTGGACAGGTCGTCGAAGACGATCAGGACGTGCTTGCCCTGGTACATCCAGTGCTGCCCGAGCGCGGAGCCGGTGTAGGGCGCGAGCCACTTGTAGCCGGCCGGGTCGGAGGCGGGAGCGGCGACGATGGTGGTGTACTCCAGCGCGCCCGCGTCCTCCAGCGACTGCCGGATGCCGGCGATCGTGGAGCCCTTCTGCCCGATCGCGACGTAGATGCAGCGCACCTGCTGCTTCGGGTCGCCGGTGGCCCAGTTCTGCTTCTGGTTGATGATCGTGTCGACGCAGACCGCGGTCTTGCCGGTCTTGCGGTCACCGATCACCAGCTGGCGCTGGCCGCGGCCGATCGGCGTCATCGCGTCGATGGCCTTGATGCCGGTCTGCAGCGGCTCGCGGACCTCCTGGCGCTCCACCACCGACGCCGCCTGCAGCTCCAGCACGCGGTTGGTCTCGGCCTCGATGTCCCCGAGCCCGTCGATCGCCTTGCCGAGCGGGTCGACGACCCGCCCGAGGAAACCGTCCCCGACGGGCACCGAGAGGATGTTGCCGGTGCGCTTGACCGACTGCCCCTCCTCGATGTGGGAGTACTCGCCGAGGATGACGGCACCGATCTCGTGCACGTCCAGGTTCAGCGCGACACCCTGCACGCCGCCTTCGAACTCGAGGAGCTCGTTGGTCATCGCCGAGGGCAGGCCCTCGACGTGGGCGATGCCGTCGCCGGTGTCGGAGACGGTGCCCACCTCTTCACGGGAGGTGTCGGTCTCCAGCGACGAGACGTAGCTGGAGATCGCACTCCGGATCTCCTCGGAGGAGATCGTCAGCTCTGTCATGGCTGTCGTCTGTCCTTCTGTCGGTGCGTTCTCAGTGGTCAGCTGGGGAGGGAGCGGCGCGCGGCGGCGAGCTTGCTCGCCACACTTCCGTCGATGACCTCGCCGCCGACCTGCACGACCAGCCCGCCCAGCAGGCGCGGGTCCAGCTCGACCTGCAGCGAGATCGGTCGTGCGTAAAGGCGGGTCAGCGAGTCGGTGAGCTTCTGCTCCTGCTCGGGCGAAAGAGCCACCGGCGAGGTGACACGGGCGACCGACCGCTCCCGGCGGCCCGCCGCGAGCTCGGCCAGCTCCTCGCTCACGACGTCGAGGTGCCGCGACCGCGGCAGCTGGACGCTGTGGCGCAGCAGCGCGACCGTGACGGGCGAGGCCTTGCCACCCACCAGCCGGTCGAGCAGCGCGACGCGCCCCTCGGCAGGGTTGGTGGTGTCGGAGAGCAGGCTGCCCAGCTGGGGCTCCCGGTCCAGGACGCGCCCGAACCGGAACAGCTCGTCCTCGACGTCGTCGAGCGAGCCGTCCTTCTCCGCGACGGCGAGCAGTGCCTGCCGCGCGATCGACTCGAACGCGCTCACCAGATCGCCGGGCCGCGACCAGCGCGCGGCCACGAGCTGCTTCGCGACGTCGAGGGTCGGCGCGCCGAGCTGCTGCGCGAGCAGCCGCTCCACCAGGCCCGTGCGGGCGGCCTCCGGCGACGACGGGTCGGCGAGCAGCCGCCGCAGCGCCCGCTGCTCGACGAGCAGGCGCGTGACCGCGAACAGCTCGTCACCGAGCCGCTGCAGATCGGCGGCCTGCGCCGAGTCGGCGTAGGCGTCGAGCCGGGCGTCGGCCGAAGCCATCGCCTCCCGGCTCGCCGCCGCGAGGACCGCGGCCATCAGCTCGCTCCGCCGGCGGGGGTCGGCGTGCCGCGACCGGCCATGCCGTCCAGCTCCGTCAGGAACGAGTCGACGGTGGCCGAGCGACGGCTGTCGTCGGCCAGCGAGCCGCCGATGAGGCGCTCGGCGAGCTGAACCGAAAGCCCACCGATCTCGCCGCGGAGCTGCCGTGTGGCCTGCTCGCGGGCCGCCGCGATCTGCTCGTCGCCGCGGGCCCGGATGCGTGCGGCCTCTTCCTCCGCCTGGGCGCGCAGCTCGGCCTTGATCTGCTGCCCCTCGGCGCGGGCGTCGTCGCGGATGCGGGCCGCCTCGGCACGGAGGCCGGCGAGCTGCTCCTCGTACTGCCGCTTGAGGTCGTTGGCCTCCTGCTGAGCCTCTTCGGCCCGCTTCAGCCCGCCCTCGATCTTGTCCGTGCGCTCGGCGTAGATCTTCTCGAACTGGGGGAAGACCGTCTTCCAGAGCACGAACAGCAGCACGAGGAAAGCGATGGTGCCGACGATGATCTCGACGGTGTGCGGGACGAGGGGGTTGAGTTCCTCGGCCGCCAGAACGGTGCTGATCATGGGTGTCTCCTCCGCCTACCCGGCGTTGTGCTGGGTCAGGCTCCGGGCAGCGCGAACGCGAGCACGAGGCCCAGGATCGCCAGCGCCTCGGAGAGAGCGAACCCGATGAACGCGATGCCCTGCAGCTGGCCGCGGGCTTCCGGCTGGCGGGCGACGCCGTTGATGAACGCGGCGAAGACGATGCCGACGCCGATCCCCGGGCCGATCGCAGACAGGCCGTAACCGATGACGTTCAGGTTACCGACGATGTTCATTGCTTTCCTTTCCTCCGGCCCGCGGCACCTCCCGCGGACCCGTCAGTCATGGGGCGGGGCGACCTAGTGGTCGTCGGCGAGCACGCTGCCGATGTAGGAGGCGGTGAGGATCGTGAAGATGTAGGCCTGCACGACCTGGATGAACGCCTCGAAGAACGTGAACACGATCCCGAGCGCGAAGGCGAACGGGGACAGGATCCCGAGCAGGATCGACCCGGAGTGCAGCAGCATGTACTCGCCACCGAGGATGAACACCAGCAGCAGCAGGTGACCTGCGAACATGTTGCCGAACAGTCGCAGTGACAGCGTGACCGGCCGGAGCAGGATGTTCGACAGGAACTCGATCGGCGTGAGCACGATCCGCACCCACCACGGCACGCCCGGCGGCCAGGTCGACACCCGCAGGTAGCCGATGAACCCGTGCCGCTGGATGCCGATCACGTTGTAGGTGAGCCACACCATCCCGGCCAGTGCGTAGGCCACTCCCGGGTGCGAGAACGTCGGGAACTGGATGAGCGGGACGATCCCGAACAGGTTGTTCACCAGGATGAAGGCGAACAGCGTGGTCAGGAACGGGACGTACTTGAGGTACTCGTGCCCGATGTTGTCGCGGGCGATCGAGTTCCGCACGATCCCGTGGAAGGACTCGCCGAGGAACTGCCCCTTGCCCGGGACCAGCGCCGGGCGCCGCACGGTGTAGGCGAAGAAGGCGTACACGATGACCGCGGCGAGGACGAACAGCACGACCGGCTTCGTGACTTCACCGAAGATCGGTGGCAACTGGAAGTCCTCGACACCCGGCGCGTCGAAGCCGGGGTTTGGGGCGGTGGCCGGGATGGTCACCCAGTGCTCCTTCCGGTTCCGCCGTCCGGGGGATCCAGGGCGGCAGAATCGTGACGATCAGGACTTAACGTACCTGATGTAGATCAAGTACAACGAGGCAGCCCCGCCGAACAGCAAGCCGACCGGCAGGAAGGCACCCGTACCCAGCAGTGCGTCCAACCCCCACCCGACCGCTCCGAAGAGGAGGAAGCCGGACAGGAGATAGGACAGAGCGGTCCACGCGTCGCCCGGCGGTGGCGGTTGAGTACCGCCGTCGCGCGACTGGTCCGGCTCCATCGAGACGGACCATATCAGGCGGGTTAGCAACTCTTTACCAGGGATGACCTCGGTGGACGTCGAGGCGGGCCAGTTCGGCGCGTCCGACGACCCGGAACGCGGGCCCGCCGGGCTCTATCGCCTGTAGAACGGCCGCGACGAGGCCTTCGTCGAGTGATCGGGGTCCCATGGAGACCCCGATCACACCGTCGCCGTACACCCGATCGGGGGTCGTTTCAGATGTCGACGGCGGGTATGCGCGTCCGCACGAAGCCGACGACCTCGCCGACGATCCACGCCGCCGTCACGGCCAGCAGGCTGAAGGCAAACGCCCGGCTGTCGAACAGCGTGGTGCCCTGGAACAACAGCAGGAACACCAGCATGACGACGATCTTCACGCCGAACGCGGCCATCGCACCGATCATCACGCCTGCCGGGCTGGCCCGGGCCGTGCGCGCCATGACCCAGGTACCCAGCCAGCCGAGCGCTCCCCCGATCACGGCGCCGACGATCGCCCCGACCAGGCCGGGGCTGCCTCGCAGCAGGAACCCGACGACGAACGCGATCACGGCGACGATCGCGGTGATGATCGCGGCGGAGCGCTGCATCGCCGCGGCGAGGCGGAGCACGGTGCCGACGTGCGGGGCGTCCTTCTCGGGTTCGGGTCGGGGTGTGGTCATCTGGCCCTCACTCTCGGGATGACAGGGACAGCACGGCCACGACCAGGCCGATCCCCGCCGCCTCGAACGTAGCAACACCCGTGCGGCGGAAGCGGCAGCGGGCACCCGCCGCGACTACCCAGTTCATGTCGAGCCCCTGACGAACACACCGCACTTCCCCTCCACGAATATGTCAGTCAGGGCGCTCCCGCGATGACCGTCACAGCAGCGAGTGGCCTCCCACCACTGCGAGGCCTCGTGATCTGTGCGGCGGGTGCCGTGGCGGGGCCGGAAGCGCGGGCCAGAAGCATGGTCATCGGTTGGGTGCACGGGCGGCCGTATCCGGCCGTTCGTGCACCCAACCGGTGATCAACGCAGTTTTAGGGCATGCGCGATGACGACCGCCCCCACGGCCCGCGGGCGGGCAATGGCCGATGATCGGTGCAACCCGGACTCGCAGCCACTGGTGGGCGCCAGGTCCCGGTCCTGGCGATCACAGCGTCCGCACCGACCGCCCCCGCCGGGCACCGGTCGCTCGGGCGGCAGGTCGACATGATCGATGGCTGCGGCGCCAGAACCGCATCGGCGCATCTCTGCAACCACAGACCTTGATCAATTCTGCGGCACGGCCGGTCCATCCCGAAGCCCTCCGCCACCCTGGCAGCCGACCCGTTCTCCCTCGGTCTGCCCACTGGCCGACGACGAGAGCTGCCGGCAGCACAGTCCGTAGCACTGCTACGCACAGGGCTACGCCGGCCTGCCCCCCGCCGCTCCGCGCCGGACCAGTCTGGTCGCCTGCGTCCAGTGGCAGACCGGAGCGATCACCACAGCGGCCCTGCCCCCTCGACCATGGGCTGGATGCCAACCTGATCATGTCTACCCACGATCGCCCGGTCCTGACAACGTTCACTATCGCAAACAGTTTCAGCTGGATCTGGCTGAAAATCGGCGTCGGCGATGCATACTTCGATCCGCCACATGGACACATGCTTCAGTGCCATGGCTAGTTGATTGACACCATTCACACCGAGGAGCCGACCTTGCCAAGACGAACCGCATTCCTCCTGACCATCCCCCTCATCTCGATGTCTTCGTTCGTTCTGACCGCTGCGCCTGCGGCTGCGGCTGGGCCTGCAGCTGCGGCCGAGTCTGCCGCTGGCTGCGCACAGCTGGTCCGCGTGTACCAGGATGAAGGGTCCACCTACGCCGACATCAGGAATGCCTGCTCGCACACCATCGACGCCCGTGCTGTTATCGCCGGCTGGCCCGACTCTCCTTGCATCACGATCGCGCCAGGCGAGACCGGTCGGGTTCGTACCTCGGGGGTCAGTGGGCCGAACGCAGATGACGCTGCGGTGTGCTAACTAACGGTGGCCCCCGGGACGACTCGGGGGTGCAAGTCGGTCATTTGGCCCTCGCTCTCGGGATGGCGGAGGCGAGCACGGCCACGACCAGGCCCACCCCCACCACGCACAGCACGATGAACGGGTCGTCGATCAGCGCCAGCGCCACCGCGCCGAACGCCAGCAGGCCGGCCCACAGGTAGATCAGGAGCACCGCGCGCCGCTGGCTGTGCCCGATCTCGAGCAGCCGGTGGTGCAGGTGCATCTTGTCCGGCGCGAACGGGCTCAGCCCCTTGCGGGTGCGCCGGACCACGGCCATGAGCAGGTCGAGCAACGGCACGAACACCACTGCGGCCAGCACGATCAGCGGCGCGAACAGGGCCAGCATGTCGGTGGCGTCCGCGCCGATGATGGAGATCTTGCCCGATGCGCTCGTGGTGGCCGCCGCGAGCAGCAGGCCGATGAGCATCGAGCCGGAGTCGCCCATGAAGATCCGGGCGGGGTTGAAGTTGTGCGGCAGGAAGCCGAGGCAGGCTCCGGCGAGCACCGCCGCGATCAGGGCGGGCGAGTAGACCGAGGGATCGTTGCCGACGCGGCCGACCAGGCCGACCGCGAAGAGCCCGACCGCGGCCGCGGCGATCATGCCCACCCCGGCGGCGAGCCCGTCCAGCCCGTCGACGAAGTTCATCGCGTTGACCAGCGCCACCGTCAGCAGCACCGTGATCAGCACGCCCTGCTCCTGGCCGAGCACGAGCAGCGAGCCGGACTCACCGGAGCCGCCGCCACCCCACGGCACGAAGAACACCGTCCACTGGACACCGAAGATCACCAGGATCCCGGCGGCCGTGGTCTGGCCCGCGAACTTGGTGAGCGCGTCCAGGTCGTAGCGGTCGTCCAGCGCCCCGACGGCCGCGAGCAGCAGTGCGGCGCCCAGCACGCCGAGCACCTCGGACGCGTTGTTGTCGAACGCGAGGCGCAGCGCGGGCAGCTGGTAGGCCATGCCGACGCCGGCGAGCACTCCCCCGAGCATGGCGAGGCCGCCCCAGCGCGGGGTGGGCGTGACGTGCACGTCGCGCTTGCGCGGCCAGGCCACCGCTCCGAGCCGGAGCGCGAGCACACGCACGGGCCCGACCAGCAGGAACGTCACGACCGTCGCCGTCAGACCGGCGAGCAGGAACTCCCGGATCGGCAGGACGAGCGTGGGGACCGCCACGGCGGCGTGCCCGCTAGGGCCGCGGGTAGGCGGGGGTCCGCGCGACGAGCGCGGACACCGCGGCGGCCACGTCGGCCAGCTCCGCGTCCCCGGTCGGGGTGCCGTGCTCGGCCCGCACGGCCCGGCCGAGCAGCGCGCCGATCTCGGCCATGTCGGTCTCGGTCATGCCCTGCGTGGTGACGCTGGGCGAGCCGACGCGCAACCCGGACGGCTTGAGCGGCGGAGCCGGGTCGTAGGGGATGGCGTTCTTGTTCAGCGTGATGCGCGCGGCGTCGCACCGGGTCTCCGCCTGGTCGCCGGTGACGCCGATGGGGCGCAGGTCCACCAGCGCGAGGTGGGTGTCGGTGCCGCCGGACACCGGGCGCATCCCCTCGGTCTCGAGGCTCTTGGCCAGCGCCTGGGCGTTGCCGATCACCTGGCTCGTGTAGGCCTGGTATTCCGGCAGCGCCGCCTCGCGCATGGCGACCGCCTTCGCCGCCACCGCGTGCATGAGGGGGCCGCCCTGGGCGAACGGGAACACGGCCTTGTCGATGGCCTTCGCGTGCTCGGCCTTCGCGAGGATCATGCCGCCGCGCGGCCCGCGCAGGACCTTGTGCGTGGTGGCCGTGACGACGTCGGCGAACGGCACCGGCGACGGGATCGCCTTGCCGGCGACCAGGCCGATGAAGTGCGCCGCGTCGACCATGAGCTTGGCGCCGACCTCGTCGGCGATCTGGCGGAACGCGGCGAAGTCGATCAGCCGCGGGTACGCGGTGGCGCCGGCGATGATCATCTTCGGCTGGTGCTCGAGGGCCAGGTCGCGGACCTGGTCGTAGTCGATCAGCTCGCTGTCCTCGCGGACGGTGTAGGACACCGCGTTGAACCACTTGCCAGAGAAGCTGACCTTGCTGCCGTGCGTGAGGTGGCCGCCCTGCTTGAGGTCCATCGCGAGCACCGTGTCGCCGGGCTGGGTGAACGCGGCGTACACGGCGAAGTTCGCCGACGCGCCCGAGTGCGGCTGCAGGTTGACGTGCTCCGCGCCGAACAGCTCCCGCGCGCGGGCGTTGCCGATCTCCTCCGCGCGGTCGACGACCTCGCAGCCACCGTAGTAGCGACGACCCGGGTAGCCCTCGGCGTACTTGTTCGACAGCGTGGAGCCGAGCGCCGCCAGGACGGCCGGGCTCGTGAGGTTCTCGCTCGCGATGAGCTGCAGGCCACCGCGCAGCCGATCCAGCTCGTCGAGCACCACTCCGGCGATCTCCGGGTCCTGGTGCTGCAGCGCGTCGAAGTCCGGGCCCCAGAACGGGGTGCTCTGCTCGCTCACGGTTGAACGGTACCCGCTGCGACCGTCGCGCCTGGTCGGGGCGGTGCCGTTCAACTGGAGCACCGATCTCAGTTGTTGCTGCTGCTCTCATCCCGTGCCAGACTCGCCCGATGACCGCCGCCGGAGCCCGCGCCCGCGTGCGCGCCGAACTGACCCGCGAGATCGCCGAGGCCGCCCGCAGGCACCTCGCCACGCAGGGTGCCGCCGCACTCTCCCTGCGCGCGGTGGCCCGCGAGCTCGGCATGGCCTCCTCCGCCGTCTACCGCTACTTCCCGAGCCGCGACGACCTGCTCACCGCGCTCATCATCGACGCCTACGACTCCATCGGCACGGCGGCCGAGCAGGCCGAGTCCGCGGTGGAACGGAGCGACCTGCGCGGCCGCTGGCGCGCGACGTGCCGCGCCGCACGCGTGTGGGCGATCGCGCACCCCCACGAGTACGCGCTGGTCTACGGCTCGCCGGTGCCCGGTTACGCGGCGCCCGAGGCGACCATCGGCCCCGCGGCGCGCGTCGCGGAGCTGCTGTGCCGGGTAGTGCTCGACGGGGTGGACGCCGGAGCGGTCGACGCCGACCCCGGCGACGGTGCCGACGTGCTCACCCCCGGCCTCGCCGAGGGCCTCGGCCTGCCGCCCGCCCTCGGCCCGCGCATCGTCATGGTCTGGAGCGGCCTCTACGGCGCGATCAGCTTCGAGCTCTTCGGCCAGACCCACGGCGTGGTGGCCGACCACGAAGCGCACTTCGACGTGGTGGTCGAGCGGCTGGCGGACCTGATCCCGCTCCCGTGAACACCGGCCCCCGCAACGAACGGCACCTCCGTCGCGGGATCGGCGCGCGAATCAGGCGGTCAGCACCTCGCGGCCCAGGACCTCCGCCACCTCCGCCGACGACACCGCGCCCTCGCGCAGCACGCGCGGGTCGTCGCCGGTGAGGTCGAGCACCGTGGACGCCACGGGCTCCCCGGACGGGCCGCCGTCGAGGTACACCGCCACTTTCTCGCCCAGCTGCTCCTGCGCCTCCGCGGCGGTGGACGCGGGCGGCGAGCCCGAGACGTTGGCGCTGGAGACACCCATGGGGCCGACGTCACGCAGGAGCTCCAGGGCCACCGGGTGCAGCGGCATCCGCAGCATCACCGTGCCCTTCGTGGAGCCCAGGTCCCACTTCAGCGACGGCGCGTGCGGCAGCACCAGCGACAGCCCGCCCGGCCAGAACGCCTCGATCAGGTCGCGCGCGGCCTTCGGGACGCCCTGCACCAGGCCGTCGATCGTCGTCCAGGAGCCGACGAGCACCGGCACCGGCATGTCCGGGCCACGCTGCTTGGCCGTGAGCAGGCTACGCACCGCCGAGGCGCTGAAGGCGTCGCAGCCGATGCCGTAGACGGTGTCGGTGGGCAGCACCACCAGGCGTCCCGCCCGCGCCGCTCGAGCCGCCGCCACCAGTCCCTCGGCGCGCTGGTCCGGGTCGGCGCAGTCGTACGTGGAAGCCACGGGCGGAGCCTACCGAGCGATACCTCGACTCCGAGGCCCGGTCCGAACGGCCTGGTCCTCCCAGGTGCCGCCGGGCGGGTCAGGCGGGGTGCAGGGGGCGGCGGCGCGCCGTCGCGAAGCGGGGGCGACCGTTCAGGTCGTCGTGCTCCTCGACCTCGGTGAGCACCTTGCGGCGGCGCAGCAGCGCGGGCACCGTCTCGCCGTGGGTGTCGTCGTGCTCGATCGCAAGGCCACCGCCGTAGCGCAGCAGGGCCGCGGACGCCGAGATGACAGCGCGGATGATCTCCAGGCCGTCGGGGCCGCCGAAGACCGCGGCGGGCGGGTCCCAGTCGGTGACCTCGGGCGGCAGGCGGGTGCCGTCGGGCACGTAGGGCGGGTTGCAGAGCACGAGGTCGACGTGCGTCTCCAGCTCCACGAGCAGGTCCGGCCACCGGACGTCGGCCGCGTGCAGGGTGACCGGCGTGCCCCCGTCGGCAACGTGCGCGGCGACGTTGCGCTGCGCCCACGTCAGCGCCGCGGGGTCGGCCTCGACGGCATGCACCCGGGCGTCCGGCCGGCTCGCCGCCACCGCCAGCGCGAGCGCCCCGCTGCCCGTGCACAGGTCCACGACCAGCGGCTGGGCGACGTCGACGATCTCGCGCAGCCCCCACTCCAGCAGCAGCTCGGTCTCCGGGCGGGGCGTGAACACCCCCGGCCCGACGGCAACCTCCGCCGGGCCGAGCACGGCGCTACCGACCAGGTGCTGCAGGGGCTCGCGCGCGGCACGGCGCTCCACGAGCTCGCGCAGCGCGTCGACGACGGGCGGGTCGACGAGCGGGTGCATCATGAGCCGCCCGCGGTCCACGCCCACGACGTGCGCGGCGAGCAGCTCCGCGTCGACCCGGGGCGAGGCGATCCCCGCGGTGGCGAGCGCGCGCTCGGCCTCGAGGATGGCCAGCCGCAGCGGCTGCCGCCTCACGGCAGCCTCCCGAGGTTCAGGAAAGCCACATTCATGTCCTGCAGGTTCATGAATGTGGCTTTCCTGAACCTCTGGGGCCACTTCATCAGCCGACCGCCTCCGCGCGATCTGCCGCCTGCAGGGCGTCCACGACACCCTGCAGGTCGCCGTCCAGGACCGTCGACAGGTTGTGGGCCTTGTAGCCCACGCGGTGGTCGGAGATCCGGTTCTCCGGGAAGTTGTAGGTGCGGATGCGCTCGGAGCGGTCGACCGTGCGGACCTGGGAGCGACGCTGGTCGGACGCCTTCGCGGCCGCCTCCTCCTCGGCGAGAGCCTGCAACCGGGAGCGCAGCACCTCCATCGCCCGCGCCCGGTTCTGCAACTGCGAGCGCTCGTTCTGGCAGCTCACCACGATGCCCGTGGGCAGGTGGGTGATCCGCACCGCGGAGTCGGTGGTGTTGACGCTCTGCCCGCCGTGACCCGACGAGCGGAAGACGTCCACGCGCAGGTCCTTCTCGTCGATCTCGACGTCGGCGTCCTCGCCGGTGTCGGGGTAGACGAGCACTCCGGCCGCGGAGGTGTGGATGCGCCCCTGCGACTCGGTGACGGGAACGCGCTGCACGCGGTGCACGCCGCCCTCGAACTTCAGCCCCGACCAGACGCCGTCGGCCACCGGCTCGCGCGAACGCACCACCAGCGTGAGGTCCTTGTAGCCGCCCAGGTCCGACGGCACCGCGTCGAGGACCTGCGTGCTCCAGCCGCGACGCTCGGCGTAACGCTGGTACATCCGCACCAGGTCGCCCGCGAACAGCGCCGACTCCTCGCCGCCCTCGCCGGACTTGACCTCCATGATGACGTCGTCGCCGTCGTGCGGATCCCGCGGCACCAGCAGCTCGGCGAGCCGCCGTTCCAAGGCCGGGATGCGCGCGGCGAGCTCGTCGGCCTCGGCAGCAAAGGACGCGTCCTCTGGCGCGAGCTCGCGGGCCGTGGCCTCGTCGGCGCGCGCCGCGGACAGCTCCCGCGCCACCGCGACGATCGGACCGATCTGCGAGTAGCGGCGACCGAGCTTGCGCGCGGTGGCGGCGTCGGTGTGCACGGCAGGGTCGGCGAGCCGCAGCTCCAGCTCGGCGTGCTCGGCGAGCACCGCTTCGACGGCCGGTGCCGTCATGCCTCCCCCTTTCCGCGGTCCAGACATGCGGACGGCGCCCACCAAGCTCTGGTGGGCGCCGTCGGTGCCGCTACTTCTTGCCGGCGCGCTTCCCGTAGCGGGCCTCGAAGCGGGCGACGCGGCCGCCGGAGTCGAGGATGCGCTGCTTGCCGGTGTAGAACGGGTGGCACGCCGAGCAGGTCTCGACGGTCATCTTCCCGCTGGTCTTGGTGCTGCGCGTGGTGAACGAGTTGCCGCAGCCGCAGACGACCTGGGTCTCGACGTACTCGGGGTGGATGCCTGAACGCACGGTGGTTCCTCTCGAAGTGGCGCC
Source organism: Pseudonocardia sp. MH-G8 (assembly GCF_002262885.1). Classification (GTDB taxonomy): domain Bacteria; phylum Actinomycetota; class Actinomycetes; order Mycobacteriales; family Pseudonocardiaceae; genus Pseudonocardia. The sequence continues at coordinate 266,515 of NZ_NKYF01000004.1, forward strand.
GGGTCCCCGCGGGACGGGGTGAACCGGAACCGGAGCGTGACAGCCCATTCAACCACCTGGGCCGCCCGCGGATTCCCGCGGGCGGCCCAGGTCGGCCGAGGCCGGGTCAGTCGTTGTCGGCGCCGGGGGTGTTCTTCGCGACCTGCATCAGGAACTCGATGTTGGTACGCGTCTTGCGGAGCTGGGTGAGCAGCAGGTCGATGGCCTGCTGGTCGTCCAGCGCGGCGAGCACCCGGCGGAGCTTCACCATGACGGCGTACTCGTCCGGCGACATGATCAGCTCTTCCTTGCGGGTGCCGGAGTCGCCCACGTCGATGGCGGGGAACACCCGCTTGTCGGCGATGCGGCGGTCCAGCTTCAGCTCGGCGTTGCCGGTGCCCTTGAACTCCTCGAAGATGACGGTGTCCATCGTGGACCCGGTCTCGACCAGCGCCGTGGCGAAGATCGTGAGCGAGCCGCCGTCCTCGATGTTGCGCGCCGCGCCGAGGAAACGCTTCGGCGGGTAGAGCGCCGTGGAGTCGACACCACCGGACAGGATGCGCCCGGACGCCGGCGCGGCCAGGTTGTAGGCCCGGCCGAGCCGCGTGATGTTGTCGAGCAGCACCACCACGTCGTGGCCCATCTCGACCAGGCGCTTCGCCCGCTCGATCGACAGCTCCGCGATCGTGGTGTGGTCCGACGGAGGCCGGTCGAAGGTGGAGGCGATGACCTCGCCCTTCACCGACCGCTGCATGTCGGTGACCTCCTCCGGCCGCTCGTCCACGAGGACGACCATGAGGTGGCATTCGGGGTTGTTGGTGGTGATCGCGTTGGCGATGTTCTGCATGATCGTGGTCTTGCCCGCCTTGGGCGGGGACACGATCAGCGCGCGCTGGCCCTTGCCGACCGGCATCACCAGGTCGATGACGCGGGTGGTCAGCTTGTGCGGCTCGGTCTCCAGGCGCAGCCGCTCATTGGGGTAGAGCGGGGTGAGCTTGGTGAACTCGGGCCGGTCCTTCGCGGCGTCCGGGTCCTGCCCGTTGACCGAGTCGACCCGGACCAGCGGGTTGAACTTCTGCCGCGACTGCTCGCCCTCGCGGGGCTCACGCACGGCGCCGGTGATCGCGTCGCCGCGACGCAGGCCGTACTTGCGGACCAGCGACAGCGAGACGTAGCAGTCGGTGGGCCCGGACAGGTAGCCGGTGGTGCGGACGAACGCGTAGTTGTCCAGGATGTCGACGATGCCGGCCACCGGCAGCAGCACGTCGTTGTCGCGCACCTCGGTGTCGACGTTGCCCTGGCCGCCGCCACCGGTGCTGCGGTCGCGGTCACGGCCCCGGCGACGGTCCCGGAAGCGGCGACCGCGCCGGCCCCGCCCGTCGCCGTCGTCGTCATCGTCGTCGGGACGGTTGTCGCGCGGCCCGCGCGAGTCGGGGCGGTTGTCGCCGCGGTTGTCCGGGCGGTCGCCGCGGTTGTCCGGGCGGTCGCCGCGGTTGTCGCCGCGGTTGTCCGGCCGGTCAGCCCGGCTGTCGCCACGGTTGTCCGGCCGGTCGCCACGACCGCCGCGAGCACCGTCGCGGTCACCACGACCGCCGTCGCGCTCGGCGCGGCCCTCGTCACGACGGCTGTCCTGACGCGACTCGCCGGCGTCACGGGTGCGGTCGCGCGGCCGCTCCTCCACCGGGGTGTCGGCGGGAGCCGGGGCCGCAGCCTGCTCGGGGGCCTGTCCCGACTGCTGCCCCGACTGCTGCTCGGCGCGGTTACGCCGGCTCTGCCGGGAGCGGCGGGTGGTGGGTGCGGGTGCCTCGGTCGCGGCGTCCGCCTGCGGGGCGGCAGCGGTGTCCGTGGCAGGAGCCTCCGTGGCAGGAGCCTCCGCAGCAGGGGCCTCCGGAGTGGCCTCCGCAGGCGCCTTGGCCTGCTCCGCCTTCCGGGGCGTGGCCTGCGCGGCAGGGGCGGAGCCGTTCACCGCGGGCGCCTCGGCCTGCGCGGCGGACTTCGCCGGCGCTCCCGCGGGCCGCGACGCGGCACGGCGGCGGCGCGTGGGCGCGGTGGCCGGCGGCGCCTCGGGGGCAGCGGTCTCGGCCGAGACGGTGCCGGTGGACGGCTCGGTGGCCGCAGGCTTCGTGTCGGCAGCGGGCTTCGTGTCCACAACAGGCTTCGCGTCCGCAGCAGGCTTCGCAGCCGGGGCCGAGCCGTTCACGGCGGGCGCCTCGGCGGCGCTCGGCGCGGCAGGCTCGGAGCCGTTCTCCGGCAGCGGGAGTTGGCCCGACGCCGCCTTCTTGCGGCTCGGCGACTCGCCCTGCTTCTCCTTGATGGCCGCGATCAGATCGCCCTTGCGCATCCCGGCGATGCCGGTGATGTTCAGCTCGCCGGCCAGCTGGCGGAGCTCCGCCAGCACCATGCCGGTGAGGCCTCCGCGCTTGCGCGGTGCGGGCGACGCCTCAGTGCTGACGAGATCGGTCTCGCTCACAGATGTCCTTCCTGACCGACCGGGCCTCGAGCCCTGATCAGCGGGATTCACACACTCGCCCGGACGGTGTGCCGGACGACATGTCGGTCAACGGGTCGCGGGATGAGCGGCCGCCCCGACAGGCAAGGGCGGCGATCATCGCGACGGTCACGGGAATTGGCCGCTCGGGTCGGAACCGGTCCTGGCGATGCTGATTGGCAGATTCCGGCTCGAGTGGCCACGCGGATGCCGCGTGGATCGCCGTTGCGATGCCGAGCGTAGACGTTCCCACCGCGCCCCGGCAACAACCCCCCGTGACCGGCGCGCCGGACGGGCGGATCAGCCGATCTCCACTCGCGCCCCGACGTTGTCGACCGGGAGCGGGAGGACGGTGAAGCCGTCGACCGCCAGGTCGGACGGGAGGGTGCCGTCGCCGGTCAGCGCCAGCACCGTGGGCCCGGCCCCGGAGATCGCGGCGGCGACGCCCTGCTCACGCAGCGCATCCACCAGGTCCGCGGACTGCGGGTACGCCGGCCGCCGGTAGCCCTGGTGCAGCCGGTCCTCGGTGGCCGGCAGCAACAGGTCGGGCCGCTGGGTGAAGGCCAGCACCGCGAGTGCGGTGCGGCTGCCCGTGAAGGCGGCGTCCACCAACGGGACCCGCTCGGGCAGGAGCCCTCGGGTGGTGCTGGTGAGCGATTCGGTTCCCGCGACGAGCGCCACCGGGCGGATGCCCGGATGCGCGTCGAGCCGTACAGCGTGGAACCTCTCCGCCGTATTCCCAGGGGTTTCCCAGGCCAGCACGAACCCGCCGAGCAGGCTGGCCGCCGCGTTGTCGGCGTGGCCCTCCATCCCGGCCGCAACCTGCAGGACGGTGTCGCGTTCGAGCTCGGCGTCGCGCCCGGCGAGCACGACGGCCGCCACCGCGCCCGCCACCGCGGCCGCTGCCGAACTGCCGAGCCCGCGCGAGTGCGGGATCGCGTTGCGGCAGCGCAGCCGCAGACCGGAAGGCGCGTCACCGACGATGTTCCAGGCCGTGCGCATGGCCTTGACGACGAGGTGACCTTCGTCGCACGGCACGCGGCCGGCGCCCTCACCCCCGACGTCGACGGCGAGGCCGTCCGCGGCCACGGACACCTCGATCTCGTCGTAGAGCCCGAGCGCGAGCCCGAGGGCGTCGAAGCCGGGGCCGAGGTTCGCCGACGAGGCCGGCACCCGCACCCGGACCTCGGAAGGCCGCCCCATCAGCAGCCCGCCTTCGGCGGCCGTGAGTGGATACGAGTGCTCATGCGAGTTCCAGCGCTGCGGCGACGGCGCTCGGGTCGATCGGCACCACTGTGGGCTCGGGCGCGGCGAGCAGCGCGGTGTCCGGGTCCTTCAGGCCGTGGCCGGTGACGGTGCACACGACGAGCGACCCGCGCGGCAGCGTGCCGTCGGCCACCGACTGCAGCAGCCCTGCGACGCTGGCCGCGGAGGCGGGCTCGACGAACACGCCCTCCCGCGCGGACAGCAACCGGTAGGCCGCGAGGATCTCGTCGTCGGTGACGGCGGCGAACCGCCCGTGCGACTCGTCGCGCGCCGTGACGGCGGGCCCCCAGGATGCGGGCGCCCCGATCCGGATGGCCGTGGCGATCGTCTCCGGCGCCACCACGGGCTCGCCGTGCACCAGCGGGGCCGCCCCGGCGGCCTGGAACCCGAACATGCGCGGCGCCGCGTCGATCAGCCCGTCCGCGAGGTACGCGCGGTAGCCCGCCCAGTACGCGGTGATGTTGCCGGCGTTGCCCACGGGCAGGCAGTGCACGTCGGGGGCGCGGCCGAGCTCGTCGCAGATCTCGTACGCCGCGCTCGCCTGGCCTGCGATCCGCGTGGGGTTCACGGAGTTGACGAGCGCGGCCACCGGGAAGTCGGCCGTCGTCTTGCGGGCCAGTTCGAGGCAGTCGTCGAAGTTGCCGTCGATCTGCAGGATCCGCGCGCCGTGCGCCACGGCCTGCGCCAGCTTCCCGAGCGCGATCTTGCCCTGCGGCACGAGGACCGCGCAGGTCAGGCCCGCGCGCGTGGCGTAGGCGGCGGCCGACGCAGAGGTGTTGCCGGTGGACGCGCAGAGCACGCCCTGCTTGCCGTTGGCGAGCGCATCGGTGACCGCCACCGTCATCCCGCGGTCCTTGAACGAGCCCGTGGGGTTGGCGCCGTCGACCTTGAGGAACACCTCGCAGCCGGTCTCCGCGGACAGGTGCGGCGCCGGCAGCAGCGGGGTGCCGCCCTCGCCGAGGGAGACGATCTTCCAACCCGGTTGCACCGGCATCCGGTCCCGGTAGGCCTCGATCACACCCGGCCAGCGGGTGAGCCCCTGTGTGGTCGTCATCCCGCCACTCCCTTCCGGCCCAGGTCCTCGACCCGCAGCACGCTGTGGACGCCGTGGACGACGTCGAGTCCGGCGAGCACGTCCACCGTGGCGGCCAGGGCGGCCTCCGGGGCCGCGTGGGTGACGACCACGAGCCGCGCCGCCTCGGTGCCGTTGCCGTCGCCGGACTGGCGCGCCGCGGCGATGCTGACGCCGTGCCGGGCGAACTCGCCGGTGATCGTGGAGAGCACGCCCGCGCGGTCGGCCACCTCGAGGCTCACGTGGTAACGCGTGGGCAGCGTGCCGATCGGGCGGACGGGCAGGCCCGCGTACGCCGACTCCCGCGGCCCGCGCCCGCCCAACACCCGGTTGCGGGCCACCGCCACGAGGTCGCCGAGCACCGCGCTCGCCGTGGGGGCGCCGCCCGCACCCTGCCCGTAGAACATCAGCTGGCCCGCGGCCTCCGCCTCGACGAACACGGCGTTGAACGCGCCGTCCACGGACGCGAGCGGGTGCGTGGCCGGGATCATCGCGGGGTACACGCGCGCCGAGACGGACTCGGGGGTGGTGGAGTCCGCAGGCGTGCGCTCGCAGATCGCCAGCAGCTTGATCACACAGCCCATGCCGGTGGCGGCCGCGATGTCGGCGGCCGTGACCGTGCGGATGCCCTCGCAGTGCACGTCGACGGAGGCGACGCGGGTGTGGAACGCCAGCGACGCGAGGATCGCCGCCTTCGACGCGGCGTCGTAGCCGTCGACGTCGGCGCTCGGGTCGGCCTCGGCGTAGCCCAGCCGCGTGGCCTCCTCGAGCGCGTCGGCGTAGCTCGCCCCCGACGCGGTCATCGCGGAGAGGATGAAGTTCGTGGTGCCGTTGACGATCCCCGCGACGCGCGTGATGCGGTCACCCGCGAGGGACTCCCGAAGCGGGCGCAGCAGCGGGATCGCCCCGGCGACGGACGCCTCGTAGTAGAGGTCCGCACCGGAGGCGTCGGCGGCCTCGGCGAGCGCGGGACCGTCCTCGGCGAGCAGCGCCTTGTTCGCCGTGACGACGGACTTGCCGGCCTTCAGCGCCTCCAGCAGCAGCGTGCGCGCCGGTTCGATGCCGCCGATCACCTCGACCACGACGTCGACGTCCTCGCGCGTGACGAGGCCGGTGGCATCGGTGGTGATCAGGTCCTCGAGCTCGGGATGCTTGTGCGGGCGGCGGACGGCGACACCGACCAGCTCGACCGGAGCGCCCGCGCGTGCGGTGAGCTCGTCGGCCTGCTCGCGCAGCAGCCGCACCACCTCGCCGCCGACGGTGCCGCAGCCCAGCATGGCGACGCGGACGGGTTTCACAGCCACCCCCCGATCATCGCCGGTACCGGCAACCGCTGGGCGCCCGGGTGGGAGTCCTCACGCGTCCACCTCGAGCCGGAACTGGTCCTCGGGCGTCTCGCGGCGCAGCAGCAGCCGCGCCCGCCCGTCGCGCACGGCCACGACCGCGGGCCGCGGCAGGCGGTTGTAGGAGCTGGCCATCGAGTAGCAGTAGGCGCCGGTGGCCGCCACCGCGAGCAGGTCACCGGGCGCCACGTCGGCGGGCAGCCAGCAGTCGCGCACCACGATGTCGCCGCTCTCGCAGTGCTTGCCGACCACCCGCGACAGCGCCGCGTCACCGGTGCCGTCACGCTGCGAGGAGCGCGAGACGAGCCGACAGTCGTACACCGCGTCGTAGAGCGCGGTGCGGATGTTGTCGCTCATCCCGCCGTCCACGCTGACGTAGCGCCGCGCCGACGTCCCACCCAGCGGCACGTCCTTGAGGGTGCCGACGGTGTAGAGCGTGATCCCGGCGGGCCCGGCGATCGCCCGGCCGGGCTCGACCGCGAGGTGCGGCACGTCCAGGTCCGCGCCGTGGCACTCCCGCTTGACGATCCCGCGCAGCTCCTCGGCCAGCTCGGGGACGTCCACCGGGGACTCCTGCGCCCGGTAGGCGATCCCGAACCCGCCGCCGAGGTCGAGGGTGGTGAGCGCGGCCAGCGCGTCGCCGCCGTGCTCCTTGTGCAGCTGTGCGAGGAACCGCACGACGCGGTGCGCGGCCACCTCGAAGCCCTCGGTGTCGAAGATCTGGCTGCCGATGTGGCTGTGCAGGCCGTCGAGCACGAGCCCGTCGGCCGCGAGGACGCGCCGCACGGCCTCGGCCGCCGCGCTCGCCTCCCCGCCCGCGATGGAGAAGCCGAACTTCTGGTCCTCGTGGGCGGTGGCGATGAACTCGTGCGTGTGAGCCTCGACGCCGACGGTCAGGCGCACCATCACCGGCACCGTCACGCCGCGCTCGCGGGCGACGGCGTCCAGGCGGGCGATCTCGTGGAACGAGTCGAGGACCACCCGGCCCACGCCCGCCTCGACGGCCGCAACGAGCTCCTCGGTGGACTTGTTGTTGCCGTGCAGCGCGATCCGCTCGGCCGGGAACCCGGCGCGCAGCGCCACGGCGAGCTCGCCGCCGCTCGCGACGTCCAGGCTCAGGCCCTCCTCGGCCACCCAGCGGGCCACCTCGACGGACAGGAAAGCCTTCGCCGCGTAGTGCACCGCGGACGCGCCGAACGCGGCCGCGAACTCGGCGGCCCGGGAGCGGAAGTCACCCTCGTCGATCACGAACAGCGGGGTGCCGTAGCGCTCGGCGAGCTCCCGGACGTCGACGCCGGCGACCTCCACCGCGCCCCCCTCGGAGCGGGCGGCGTGGCGCGGCCACACGGCGGGAGCGAGCTCGTCGAGCCCGGCGGCGTCGGTGGGCCGCAGGCCCGCGGTCTCCGGCGGGACCGAGATGCCGGCATGCAGCGGGCCGGCGGGGTGGGCGTTCATGACTCTGCCTCTTGATCGACATTTCGGCGCGTTCCCGGGCGGATCCGACACGTTTTCGCGCCGAACCGCTGATCATGGCCTGCGTTCACATCCGCTCCGGTGCCGAGACCCCGAGCAGCCCGAGCCCGTTGGCGAACACCTGGCGCGCGGCGACGCACAGCGCCAGCCGGGCCCGGTGCAGGTCGCCGATCTCCTCGTCGCCCATCGGCAGCACCCGGCACGAGTCGTAGAACTTGTGGTAGGCGCTGGCCAGCTGCTCCAGGTACCGGGCCACGCGGTGGGGCTCGCGCAGCTCGGCCGCCGTGGCCACCACGCCCGGGAACTCCCCGATCGTACGGATCAGATCGCCCTCGCGCGGGTGCTCGAGCAGGCCGAAGGACTCCCCCGGCTCGAGGCCGAGGTCGGCGGCGTTGCGGGCGAGCGAGGCCAGCCGGGCGTGGGCGTACTGGACGTAGAAGACGGGGTTGTCGTTCGAGCGCTTGACCAGCAGGTCGAGGTCGATGTCCAGCGGCGAGTCGACCGACGAGCGCACCAGCGAGTAGCGGGCCGCGTCCACGCCGACGGCCTCGACCAGGTCGTCCATCGTGACGGTGTTGCCCGCGCGCTTGCTCATCCGCACCGGCTTGCCGTCCTTGACCAGGTTGACCAGCTGTCCGATCAGCACCTCGACGACGGCCGGGTCGTCGCCGAACGCGGCGGCGGAGGCCTTGAGCCGGCCGATGTAGCCGTGGTGGTCCGCCCCGAGCATGTAGATGCACAGGTCGAAGCCGCGCGAGCGCTTGTCGAGCAGGTAGGCGAGGTCGCCCGCGATGTAGGCCGGGTTGCCGTCGCTCTTGATGACCGGCCGGTCCTTGTCGTCGCCGTACTCCGAGGAGCGCAGCCACCAGGCGCCCTCGGAGAAGTAGAGGCCACCCGAGTCCTTCAGCCGCTGCACGGCCGCGGCGACCGCGCCCGACTCGTGCAACGACTGCTCGTGGAAGAACACGTCGAAGTCGGTGCCGAACTCGTGCAGCGTGCGCTTGATGCTGTCGAACATGTGCCCGACCCCGATGCGCCGGAACACCTCGTCGCGCTCGGCGTCGGGCCGGTCGAGCACGTCCGGCTCGGCCTGCACGACCTGCTGGGCCACCTCGCCGATGTAGGCGCCGGCGTACCCGTTCTCCGGAGTGGGCCTGCCCTGTGCCGCCGCCACCAGCGACGCGACGAACCGGTCGATCTGCGAGCCCGCGTCGTTGAAGTAGTACTCGCGGGTGACCTTCGCCCCGCGTGTGCTCAGCACCCGGCCCAGCGCGTCGCCCACCGCGGCCCACCGCGTGGCCCCCATGTGCAGGGGTCCCGTCGGGTTGGCCGAGACGAACTCGAGGTTGACGTCGCGGCCGGCGTACTCGTCGCCGCTGCCGTAACCCGCCCCGGCGGAGAGCACCTCGCCGACGACCGCGCCCTGCGCGTCGGCGGCCAGGCGCAGGTTGATGAACCCCGGCCCCGCGACCTCCGCGCTCGCGATGCCCGTCCGCCCGGCCAGCTCCTCGACGAGCCAGCCCGCCAGGTCCCGCGGCACGACCCCGGCCTTCTTGGCCGTGCGCATGGCCACGTTGGTGGCGTAGTCGCCGTGCTCCGGGTTGCGCGGGCGCTCCACCGTGACGTCGGCGGGCAGCGCCGCGAGGTCCAGGCCGCGTCGCGTCAGCACGTCGGACGCAGCGGCACGGACCAGTTCGGCGAGCAGGGCAGGGGTCACCGCTCAAGGATAGGAGGTGCTGCTCACCGGTTTCTCAGGTGGCGCTCCTAGACTGCGGGCTCGCAAGGGCTGTCCGGGTGACGGCCGCGCATCCCGATTCCGAGCGTCTGGACGTTTCATGGTCAGCGGCAAGACGAGCAAGCGGTCCCGCAGCTCCAAGACGAAGGTGGTCCAGCAGAAGGCCACGCCGTGGGGTCTCATCGCCGCGGTCGTCGTGGTGGCGCTCTTCGCCGGCGCCGTCTTCGGCTACGCGTTCATGCGCAACGAGGAGTCCCAGGCGCAGGCCGACGCGGTGGCGCCCTACACGCCGAGCGCGGAGAACCAGGACCCGTCCACGCAGATCGCCGGCGTCGAGGTCCTCCCGTTCCAGGGCGGGGTGCACGTCGACGGGGCCACTCAGGTGTCCTACACCCACTTCCCGCCGATGGGCGGCGCCCACGACTACGCATGGGCCGCGTGCAACGGCGTCGTCTACCCGGAGCCGGTGCGCAACGAGAACATGGTCCACGCCCTCGAGCACGGCACCGTCTGGATCGCCTACAACCCGGACCAGGTCAACGGGCCCGCGCTCGACACCCTGCGCAGCAAGGTGGAGGGCCAGCCGTACTCGATGTTGTCGCCCTACCCCGGGCTCGACCGCCCGATCTCGCTCCAGTCCTGGGGCCACCAGCTGAAGCTCGACGACGCGAACGACCCGCGGATCGACCAGTTCATCACCGCGCTGCGGCTCAACCAGTACCAGCACCCCGAGCCGGGAGCCAGCTGCAACGAGGCCAACGGCTTCTCCCAGGACAGCCCGCCCGCGTTCGCTCCCCCGCCCGCCCCGGGCACGCCCGGCGCGTACCCCGAGACAGTGCAGGCGCAGGCGCCCGCCCCCGCTCCGGGGTCATGATGGGAGGGGTGAGCACGCCCACGGCACCCCCTGCCACGCCGACCGGCCCCACGCCGCCGGAAGCCGGCTGGATCCGTCCGGCGCTCGTCGTCGTCGCCGCCGTGGGCCTCCTGCTGCTCGGTGCGGCCGGCGGGCTGCTCCTAGGCATGCCCGGTTCCTCCGGACCCGTCGTGCCGGAGCGCGGCTCCGTGGACGTCGGCTTCGCACAGGACATGACCGTGCACCACCAGCAGGCCGTGACGATGGCCTCCTGGGAGCGCGACCACACCACCGACCCGGTGCTGCACCAGCTCGCCTCCGACATCGAGGCCACGCAGGAGGCCCAGATCGGGCGCATGCAGGGCTGGCTCGAGCTGTGGGGCGCCGCGTCGTTGCCCACCGGCGAGCACATGGCGTGGATGACCGAGCCCGGCCACGGCCATGTGGCCGCGAGTGCGGGCGGCGTCGCCACCATGCCGGGGATGGCGAGCGACGAGGAGCTCGCCGCCCTGCGCGCTGCCACCGGCCCCGAGCTCGACGTCCTGTTCCTGCAGCTCATGCTGCGTCACCACCAGGGCGGGGCGAGCATGCTCACCTACGCCGCCGAGCGCGCCGCCGTGCCGCAGGTCCGCAACCTCGCCGAGCAGATGCACCGCTCGCAGTCGGTGGAGACCGACTACCTGCGCCAACTCCTGGCCGAGCGCGGCGGGCAGCCCCTGCCGCTGTAGATCCGGGCGTGCGCTAGGGTTGTGGCATCGCTACGGCCCCCGTAGCTCAGGGGATAGAGCACCGCCCTCCGGAGGCGGGAGCGCAGGTTCGAATCCTGCCGGGGGCACCCTCATCGTGACCACGAGAAACGGCCCCTCACCTGGGAAGACAGCGTGAGGGGCCGCTCTTGTCGTGTCTGGGCGTCCCGGCCCTGACCGACTGTGCGCGTCCACCTAGCCCACGTTGCGGCTACGCCCTCCCCAGGTACCCGAGCGCCTGCTCGACGCGGCGCCGGGCGATCGCGTCCTGCCCGTCCTCGCACTTGGTGCGGGCCTCGAGCAACGCCTTCACCGAGTGCCCGGCCCACTCGGCGACCTGCGGGCTCGGCAACCCCCCGTTGAGCCGCGTGGAGACGCACGCGTGCCGGAGCGTGCAGGGCGGCGCACCGAGCGGGACGGCGAGCACATCCGGGCGTTCCTATTCGGGTGGACCAGGCTCACATCCGAGCGCGTGAGCCCGGGTGCAGACTGACGACGCGCGTGCACGTGCGAGCCCGTGCCAGACCGACGACGAAGGGAAGAAACATGACGATCGACCGAAACAAGGCGTCCGTCAGAAGGCTGGTCGAAGGTCTGGGAACGGACGGTAGCCCCGACGCCTTCGACCTTCTTCACGACGATGCAGTGTGGACCGTCATGACCGACGCTGCCACTTTCCCGGTCTCCGGCGACATGTCGAAGCCCGCGTTCATCGAACACATGAAGAAGTTTCACGACTCGCTTCCCAGCGGCATACACATGTCGGTGACCAGCGTGATCGCCGATGAAGCCCATGCGTCGGTGGAGGCGACTTCGCACGCGCTCCTCGCCAACGGGAAGAGCCTCGACCAGGTATATCACTTCGCATTCGAACTGGCGGACGGCAAGATCGTGGCAGCACGCGAATACATCGATACGGCCCGCGCCCTCTCCGCGTTCTCTGGATGAGCGGCCCGTTGACGACTCGAGACCGCCTCCCACCCCGGAACCGAGGCATCCTCGCGGCGGGCTCATGATCGCGAGTTTCGGTTGACTTTGGCTGCCCGACAGCCATAGCAACCGAACCCGCGGACCATGCGCCCCGCCGGAGCGCTGGACGCACCGAACAGCGCCCTCTCGGTGCCGGTTGCAGCGCCCGAGGTGGCGGGCAGATCCACTCGTGCACGGTGGGCAACCCCGTGCGATCCGGGACGTCTACTCTCACGGACGCAATAGCTATTGCGCCTACGGAGAGTGACGGAGGATGTACGTGTCGGACGAGCGTGAGCCCGCTCGACGGGCCGGAGTCACATCGTGAAGGTCGTGCTGTTCTGCGGCGGCTACGGCACGCGGACGCGCGACGGCGCCTCCGAGCTGCCCAAACCGATGCAGCAGATCGGGCCACGACCGTTGATCTGGCACGTCATGCGCTACTACGCCCACTTCGGTCACACCGACTTCGTGCTGTGCCTGGGCCACGGGGCGCACCACGTCAAGGACTACTTCCTGAGCTACTCCGAGACCGCGTCGAACGACTTCGTGCTGCGCGGCCGGGACGTGCAGTTGCTGGGCCGCGACATCTCGGAGTGGACGATCACTTTCGTCCACACCGGGTCGGACTCCCCGATCGGGGAGCGGCTGCGGCAGGTGCGCCCACACGTGCAGGGCGAGGAGATGTTCCTCGCCAACTACGCCGACGTGCTGACCGATCTCCCGCTGGACCGCATGGTGGAGCGGTTCCGGCAGTCGGACGCCGTGGCGGGGCTGCTCGCGGTGGCGCCGCAGGCGGCCTTCCACTGCGTGGACGTGCGCGACGACGGTCTCGTGGAGAGCATCACGGCACTGCAGGAGATGCCGCTGTGGGAGAACGGCGGCTACTTCGTGCTGCGCCCCGAGATCTTCGACCACCTGCCTCCGGGCGGCGATCTGGTCATGGACGCCTGCCGGTCGCTGGCGGAGCGGCGCCGCTTGCTCGCGCACCGCCACCGGGGGTTCTGGCAGCCTGCCGACACGGTCAAGGAACGGCACGCGCTGGAGGCGGCCTACCACGCCGGGAACCGGCCGTGGATGGTGTGGGAGTCCGCGTGCGGCGAACCCGTTCCCGCCCCGGGGCAGCGCGCATGACGTCCGCGGTCGGCGGATCGGCCGACGGTTCCTGGCACCCGCGCCCGGGTCCTCCGGCCGTCCGGACGCAGGCCGCCGTTCCCGGGGAGCAGCGCGGCCTCTCAGCACGCACCGAGCACGAGCTCTGCGCCCTCGTGACCGAGCCGCTGACCGTGGTGCTGCCCCCCGTCCGGCGCCGCGGCGAGCAGCCGCTGTCCGCAGCGCCCTGCTCCTCGGCGGCACAGCGTCGCGCCGGGCTGGGCGAGGGACTGGCGCTCTCGATCAGCTCCGGGCTCGGCGCACTGGCAGGGCTGGCGAGCTGGCTGATCGCGGCACGCCTGCTCCCGCAAGCCGAGTTCGGGCTCGCCGCCGCCGTGGTCTCGGCGTTCATGCTGGTCGGCGGCATCGCCCAGGTGAACCTCGGCCTGGCCCTGATGCGTTGGCTGCCCGTCGCGGGCCGGCACGTCGGCACTCTCGTGTGGCGCAGCCTGCTGCTGATCATGCCGCTGGCGGGCGTCGCAGGCCTCGCGTACGTGGTGGTGGTTCCGACCTTGGCCCGTACCGCGGCCGGACCGGACGGACCGATCGTCATCGGCGCGGTGGTGTTCGCCGCGGCCGCGGCCGCGTGGGGCGTCTTCGTCGTGCACGACTACGTGCTGGTCGCCATCGGCAAGCCGTGGTGGAGCGTGTGGCGCAACGGCTTGTTCGCCGCAGTTCGCATCGCCCTGCTCGTCGTCCTGGGCTCCGCCCTGGGCGCGCAGGGCGTGGTGCTCTCCTGGGCCGGCCCGCTCGTCGTGTGGATCGCGGCCGGCTCACTGGTGCTCCTGGTGGCGGTGCGTCGCTGCGCCGCCCGCGCCACCGGCGGCACCGTACCGAGCAGGTCCGAGGTGGTGGGTTTCCTCGGGCCGACCTGGCTCGCCCAGATCGGCAACACCCTCCTGCTCAACCAGGTGCCCCTACTGGTCATCCTCCGGTTCGGCCCCGAACCGGGCGCGGCCTTCTTCGTCGCCTGGCAGGCCACGGTCGTGGTGGAGACCGCGGCCACCTACTTCACCCACTCGCTGTCCGCCACGTGGGCGCGGGCGCCGGAACGGGCCGCCGAGCTCACGTCCTCCTCCCGCCGCCAGATGCTCATGATCTTCCTGCCGCTGCTCGGGCTCGCAGCGCTCCTGGCCGGACCAGGGTTGACGATCTTCGGGCCCGGCTACGCGGCGACCGCCGAGGTGCTGCGGCTGCTCCTGCTCGGCCAGGCGTTCCGCCTGCTGGTGGTGCACGAGCTCGGAGTGCGCACGGCCGCCGGCCGAGGGGTGGCCTACGCGCGGCTGCACCTGGCCAGCACGGTGCTGGTGCTACTGGCTGTCTTCCTGGTGCCGGTGCCGGCGGGCGGTGGCTCGGGCACCGCCCTGTTGCCGGTCGCGTGGGGCTACGTGGCGGTCCAACTGCTCTGCGCGGTGCACGTGGTGCTCGTTCGCACGCTGGGGAAGAAACGGATGACACGGGGGGACCGGACGTGACGGAGTACGACGTCATCATCGTGGGGGGCGGATCGGCGGGCTGTGTGCTGGCCAACCGCCTCAGCGCTGACCCGCGCACCACGGTGCTGCTGCTCGAGGCGGGCCGGCCGGACTACTGGTGGGACCTCGCCGTGCACCTGCCGATCGCGATGGGTTTCCCCGTCGGCAGCCGGACGCACGACTGGCGCTTCGAGACCGAACCGGAGCCGCGCATGCACGACCGGCGCATGCGGCAACCGCGCGGCCGGGTGCTCGGCGGCTCCAGCAGCATCAACGGGATGGTCTACCAGCGGGGGAACCCCGCCGACTACGACGGCTGGGCCCAGCGCCCCGGGCTGCACGAGTGGGATGCGGCGCATTGCCTGCCCTACTACCGGCGGTTGGAGAACGTGCGCGATGAGCCCGGCGGCACCACCCGCGGCCGCCACGGACCACAGACCCTGGAGCGCAGCCCGGCGCGGGGGCCGCTGTTCGATGCCTTCTTCGCCGCCGCCCGCCAAGCCGGCCACCCGGTCGTCGGCGACATCAACGACACCGAGCAGGAGGGCTTCGCCCGGCTGGACCAGGCGGTGCGCCGCGGGCGCCGCGAGTCGGCGGCCGGGGCGTACCTGCGCCCCGTCCGGCACCGCCCCAACCTCGAGATCCGCTGCCAGGCGGCGGTCACCGGCCTGATGTTCTCCGGGACCCGCGCCGTCGGCGTGCGCTACCGGACCAGGCCCGGTGCGACCGTTCAGGCCCGCGCCGGTGAGGTCGTCCTGTGCGGCGGCGCCATCAGCACCCCGCAACTCCTGCAGTCCTCGGGCATCGGGAACGCTCGCCACCTCGAATCGCTCGGCGTTCCCGTCGTGCACGACCTGCCCGGCGTCGGGCAGAACCTGCAGGACCACCTCGCCGTCCACATGCAGCACGAGTCCCGGCTGCCGGTCTCGGACGTCGGGGTGAAGGACAAGAAGCGCTGGCCGCGCATCGTCGCCCAGTCGTTGCTGAGCGGCAGCGGCCCCGGTGCCCACAACCCGATGCAGGCCGTGGGCTTCCTGCGCAGCTCCGAGGCCGCCCCCTACCCCGACCTCATGATGATGTTCGCGCCGATCGCGATGCACAGCGAGGAGACGTCGCTGGGGCCCCGTGACCACGGCTATCAGCTGCACGTGGGGGTGATGCGCTCCGACGCGCGCGGCTCGGTCATGATCACGAGCCGCGATCCCCAGCGCTACCCGGCCATCCGTGTGAACTACCTGGGCGGCAGCCAGGACCACCGGCTGTGGCCGATCGCCCTGCAGAAGGCCCGGGACCTGCTCGCCCAGCCTGCGTTCGAACCCTATGACGGCGGCGAGGTTCTACCCGGACCCGCCGTGGCCGGTGACGAGCAGGTGCTCGACTGGGTGCGCCGCAGCGCCCAAACCGGCCTGCACCCGGTGGGCACCGCCGCCATGGGTCTCGACGACGAGTCCGTGGTCGACCCGCGCACCATGCGCGTGCACGGCACGCAGGGTCTACGCGTCGTCGACGCGTCGGTGATGCCGGTGCTGCCCAACGCCAACACGTACGGGCCCACCGTGATGATCGCCGAACGGGCCGCCGACCTCCTCCTGGGCAACACCCCGCTGCCCCCGCGGCCCTGGGGCTCGGCCTCCGTCGCACGCTCGGACCGTCCCGGCCGTGGGCTGAGTCGTCGTCCTGCCGATCAGGACAAGCCGCCCGAGGCGCCGATGGTCTGACCGGTGACCCAACGCGACTCGGCCGAGGCGAGGAACGCGACGACCTCGGCGACGTCCTCGGGGGTACCGATCCGACCGAGCGGGGTCATCTGGATGATCGAAGAAGCGTTCTCCCGGATCTCCGGGCGCAGTCCGTCGGTGTCGGTCAGCCCCGGGAGCACCGCGTTCACCGTCACCGCTCGCGAACCGAGCTCGCGGGCGAGCGAGAAGGTCATCTGTTCGACGGCCGCCTTGGTGGCTGCGTAGACCCCGATGAACGGCATCGAGACGCGGGTGTTACCCGTCGAGATGTTGATGATCCGGCCGTTGTCGGACACCGCGTCGGCCGCGTGCTGCATGACCAGGAACGACCCCTTGAAGTTGACGGCGACGACGTTGTCGAAGTCGGATTCGGCCGTCGTGGCGATCGGCGCGACGAGGTTGATGCCGACGTTGTTGACGACGATGTCGAGCCCACCGAGGGTCTCGGCGGTTTCGGCAAAGAGCCGGTGGACGTCTGCTGAGCTGCCGAGGTCGGCCTGAACGGCGATCGCCGTGCCGCCGGCGGCGGTGATCGCCTCGACGGTGCCGTCGGCCGCTTTTCGGTTCTCGTGGTAGTTGACGACGACCTCGGCGCCGCGGGTGGCCAGGAGTCGTGCGATGGCACTCCCGATTCCGCGGGAGCCCGCGGTGACGAGCGCCTTCTTACCCTTGAGATTCATCTCTTCCTCCCGGTCGAAAGCTGGGATGCATTGTCTGAATCGGCGCGAAGCACGATTGCCGTGAAGACGACTCCGGCCAACGTGACGCACGCACCCACCGGCCCGGTCCACGTCACTCCCGCCACGGCGACGACGACGCCGCCGATGCCGGCGCCGATCATGTTGGCGACGTTGAAGGCCGCCACGTTGGTGGCCGCGGCCAACGTGGGCGCGTCCGAGGCCAGTGCGAGGATCCGCACCTGGAGGCCGGGGATGAGGGCGAACGCCGCGGCTCCCAGCAGGAACACGTCGACCACGGTGGCGCCCAGGCCGTTCTGCGCGGCGACCGGGAGTACGGCCAAGGTGAGCGTCATGAGGACCATCGCCGTCAGCAGCGTGGGCCTCAAGTATTCGGCGGAGGTTCGGCTCGCGACGAGGTTCCCGACGACACCGCCTCCGCCGAAGGCCGCGACCGCGATGGTGACGGCGGTCGACCCTCCATCGAAATGTTGCACGAGCGGCGCAAGATAGGTGAACGCGGTGAACACCGCGCCGTATCCGAGCACGGTCATGGCGAGTGTGGCCAGGACGGCGGGTCGGATCAGCGTTCGCGCTTGCCTCGCCACCGATGGGGCGGGAGGCCGCGGGGTGCCGGGCAGCGTGGCGGCGAGTACCGCTGTTCCGATGGCTGCGACGAGGAGGATGAGCCAGAAGGTCCACCGCCAGGACAGGTGCGTGGCGACCTGGGTGCCCAGCGGGACACCGATCACGGTGGCGAGGGTCAGTCCCGACGTGACCATCCCGACCGCCCACGTCGTCCGTTCCGGGGGCACCGAGGAGACCGCGACGACCAGGCCGGTGGCGAACACGACGCCGTGCACCAGTCCGGCTCCGACGCGGCCGAGAACCATCACCGCGAAGTCGGTGGCCACCGCGCAGGTCAGGATCGCGGCGCAGAAGATCACCATACAGCCGAGGAGCGTGCGCCTCGGCGAGATGCGAACGGTCACCGCGGTCAGCAGCGGCCCCGCGACCACCACTGTGGCCGCGTAGACCGTCACCAGTTGCCCCGTTGCGACGACGCCGCTTCCCAGGCCCGTGGAGACTTCGGGCAGCATCCCCGCCACCGCGAACTCGGCGGTGCCGATGGCGAACACACACATCGCCAGACCCAGCAGGACCCACCGGATGCTCCCCGCAGCCGGCGGATTCGCCGGTGTTGGATCGATTTCGGTCGTCACGAGCGGGACGCTAAAGTCTGACACCGGTGTCAAGGTAAAGATCACGTGTCGAGGAGCACAGCCACATGCGGATCGGCGAACTCGCGGAACGAACCGGTGCCAGCCCACGGTCGTTGCGGCATTACGAGAAGACCGGCCTCCTGTCTGCCACCCGTTCCACCGGCAACTACCGGGAGTTCGACGACTCCGCGGTCGACACCGTGAGGATCGTGCAGACGCTGCTCCGGGCCGGCATGAACACCGCCACCATCGGCCAGGTGCTGCCCTGCGTTGCACTCGTCGGTGGCCGCGCAACACCGTGTGCCGGGCTGCGTGCCGAACTCCACAGCGAACGCGCCAGGCTCCTGGCCCAGCAGCGCGCCATCGAACGCTCCGTCCTCGTGCTCGACGGCGTGATCGCCTCGGCGCCGTCGGAGTAGCGCATCCGCCCTGATGGCGGCGCGCGCGGCGTCACGGTGAAGCCACTCGCTGACGCCGGCCCAGCCGTGGTCAGTCCGCCGGACGGTGGCGTGACCGCGCCCCGGCGCGGATCCGCACCCAGAACACCGTCTCGCCCGGGCGGGAGTCGACGCCGATCCGGCCGCCGTGCCGGTCGACCACGATGCGGCGAGCCGTGTCGAGGCCGAGCCCGGTGCCCTTGCCGACGTCCTTGGTCGTGTAGAAGGCCTCGAACGCGCGGTGCGCTACCTCCGGCGACATCCCCGGCCCGGTGTCACCGATCTCGACCACGACGTCGCCGCCGTCGCACCGAACGTCGATCCGGAGCGTGCCGGCGCCGTCCATCGCGTCCAGGGCGTTGTCGATGATGTTCGTCCACACCTGGTTGAGCTCGCCCGCGTACGCCTCGACCCGCGGGACGCCCGTGCCGTACCGGCGCACGACCTCGACACCCGGCCCGAGCTTGTGGCCGAGCATCATGAGGGTGCTCTCGAGGCCGTCCTGCAGGTCGACCCGTTGCAGGGACGCGCGGTCCATCTGGGAGTAGGACTTGACCGCGGCGACGAGCTCGGACACGCGTCGGGTCGAGTCCTGCACCTCTGCGAGCAGGGTCGCCACGGAGAGCGTGCTCGCGACCCACTCGAGCCCCGGTTCCAGGATCGGCGGCGCGAGCACCGCGGTGGCCCGCTCGCACCAGGCGAGGTCGACCCCTGCGGCCGCGAGCGCCGGCGCGATCATCCAGTCGCGATCCACGTCGTGTTCGACGAGCCACGACGACAGGGCGTCCTCGTGGTCCGCCATGGCCAGCGGGCCGAGAGGCCGCACCGAGGGCTCGATCTCCCTGCGCAGGGCGTCCAGCGCGGCGAACTGCGCTCCCGACACCCCACCCTCGACGAGCCGCGCGACCGACGAGACCAGCGCGGCGCACGCGTCCTCCAGGGCGGTCGACGCACGGATCGCGGCGGCCGCAGGGTTGTTGATCTCGTGAGCGAATCCGGCGGCGAGCGTTCCGAGGGTGGCGAGGCCGGCGTTCTGCCGCGCGGTCGACTCGATCGCGCGCGCGGTGCCGTAGAGACCCTCCACGAGGTGGGCGCCGAACGGGAACCACGCGCTGGTCCGGTCGCGCAGCACGGCGGCCGGCACCCGCAGCAGCCACCCGTCGAACGCTCCCCGCCCGGTGGCGAGGTAGACGCCGTGCTGGTCCCATGCGCGGAACCCCCCGGCCCACCGGCCCGGCACGTCCATCCTCCCGACGACGGCGGCCTCCCGCCCCGCCTGGCGGAGGAGGTCGACGGCGCCCTCCACGAGCACCCACCAGAAGTCGGCGTGCTGCCCCTCGCGGAACAGCTCGACGCCGGGGGTGATGCGCACCTCGTCACCCGCGGCGGCGAGCTCCTCGAGCTGGGCATCGGTCAGGCCGTCGAAGAGCGTGAGGGCACGGAGGGCGTCGAACCGCCTCACGTCAACGACACCACGGGCTGCGTCCGAAACAGCATCCATCGGGCACGTCCTCTCCGGGAGGCACACCCTACTGAGACGCAGCAGGTCGAACCAGGTCCGAGGATCAGTTCGTCCGCGCAGCCGGCTCGGCGGGGGACGAGGGATGTCCCGGGCGCGCACGGTGGGCAACCCCGGACGCCGTCGGTGCGTCTACCCTGCGACGCGCAACGGCTATTGCGATCGCAGCGAGAGGATGTCCGTGCCGGACGACGCCCGCTTCGGCCACACCGACTCAGCGCTGCGTCGGGCCCACGCGGCGCACCACACGGAACGACTTCGTGCTCCGGGGCCGGGACGCGCGCCTTCCGGGCCGCGGCATCCCGGACCGCACGATCACGTCCGCCCGCACCGCCCCGGGCTCCCCGATCGGGGGGTGGCTGCGGCCGGTGCGCATCCGGGCGCCCCGGCCGGCCGGCCGGCCGCTGGTTCCCGGCGCCTGCATCCGGCGGACCCGCCCACTGTCCGGATGCCGGTCCCCGTCCCCGGCGAGCAGCGCGCTCCCTCGCCGCGCACCGGGCACGAGATCGGCGTGCTCGTGACCGAGCCGCTCACCGTGGTCCTGCCGCCCGCCGGGCCCGGTGGCGAGCGCCGCGCCGGGCTGGGCGAGGGACTGGCGCTCTCGATCAGCAGCGGGCTCGGCGCGCTCGCGGGGCTCGTCAGCTGGCTCATCGCCGCACGCCTGCTGCCGCAAGCCGAGTTCGGGCTCGCCGCCGCCGTGGTCTCCGCGTTCATGCTCGTCGGCGGCATCGCCCAGGTGAACCTCGGCCTGGCCCTGCTGCGGTGGCTGCCCGTCGCGGGCCGGCACGTCGGCACGCTGGTGTGGCGGAGCCTGCTGATGATCATGCCGCTGGCGGGCGTCGCAGGCCTCGGCTATGTGCTGGCGGCTCCCGCGCTGGCCCGCACCGCGGCAGGTCCGGACGGTTCACTCCTGGTCGGCGCGGTGGTGTTCGCCGTGGCAGCCGCCGCATGGGGCGCGTTCGTCGTGCACGACTACGTGCTGGTCGCGATCGGGCGGCCGTGGTGGAGCGTGTGGCGCAACGGCCTGTTCGCCGTGGTCCGCATCGCACTCCTCATCGTCCTGGGGACCGCCCTGGGCGCCCAGGGCGTGGTGCTCTCCTGGGCCGGCCCGCTCGTCGTGTGGATCGCGGCGGGCTCGCTGGTCCTGCTGGTGACAGTGCGGCGCTGCGCCACGCGGAGCACCGGCGGCACCGTACCGACCAGATCCGAGGTGATGGGCTTCCTCGGACCCACCTGGCTCGCCCAGATCGGCAACACCCTCCTGCTCAACCAGGTGCCCCTGCTCGTCATCCTCCGGTTCGGCCCCGAACCGGGCGCGGCCTTCTTCGTCGCCTGGCAGGCAACCGTCGTCGTGGAGACCGCGGCCACCTACTTCACCCACTCGCTGTCCGCCACCTGCGCTCGAGCCCCGGAACGCACCGCCGAGCTCACGTCCTCCTCCCGCCGCCAGATGCTCATGATCTTCCTGCCGCTGCTCGCTCTCGGAGCCCTGCTCGCGGGCCCGGGGTTGTCGATCTTCGGGCCCGGCTACGCGGCGACCGCCGAGGTGCTGCGGCTGCTCCTGCTCGGCCAGGCGTTCCGCCTGCTGGTGGTGCACGAGCTCGGAGTGCGCACCGCCACCGGCAGGGGCGTCGCCTACGCCCGGCTGCACCTGACCGGAACCGTGCTGGTGCTGCTGGCCGTCTTCCTGGTGCCGGCCGGCGCGGGCGCGGGCGCGGCCCTGCTGCCGGTCGCGTGGGGCTACGTCGCCGTCCAGGTGCTCTGCGCGGTGCACGTGGTGCTCGTCCGCGCGCTCGGGAGGAGGCGGCGGGCACGACGGGACCGGGCGTGACCAGGGATGTCCCGTGCGCCCGCGCCGCGCATCGTTCTCAGCCGGCGGTGGACGCGCGCGCATCGGCGACGGGGGGCGCGTTGTCCCGCGGAATCGGCTCCAGCACCGCGGTGAAGTGACGCAACGCAGGTGAGGCTCCCACGATCCGGTAACCCGTCAGGTCGTCGGCCAGCCGGCCCACATTGATAGCGGACTCCGCCACGAACTCCAGGTGGGAGCGCGTGTAGACCCGACGCGGGAGCGCCAGCCGCACGAGCTCGTGCGGTGCCTTGCCGCCGCCAGAACCGAGCAACAGGGTGCCGAACTCCACGGCTCGGATGCCGCCCTCCAGATACAGCGCGCAGGACCAGGCGTGACCGGGGAACTGGTGCGCGGGGATGTGCGGGAGGATCTCCCCGGCCCGGACGTACACCGCGTGGCAGCCGGCCGGCTGCACCACCGGCACCCCGGCCTTGTGCAAGGTCTCGGCGAACCAGCGCGCGGTGTCGGCGCGGTCGGCCAGGTACCGGGGGTCGATCACCTCGGTCAGGCCCTGGGCCAGCGCGTCCAGATCGCGACCGGCGAGACCGCCGTAGGTGGAGAACCCCTCGTTCAGGATCACTTCCTGGCGGAACCGTCCTGCGAGGGCGGCGTTCTCCCGCACTCCGATGACGCCGCCGATGTTGGCCAGCCCGTCCTTCTTGAGGCTGGCCCAGAAGATGTCGGCCAGGTCGAACGTGGCCCGGGCGACCTCGATCGGCTCCCGGAACCCGTGCCCCTGCTCCCGCTGCAGGACCAGCCAGGAGTTCTCCGCGAATCGGGACGCATCCAGCAGGAACGGAAGGCCGTGCTCGTTGCACACCGTCCGGACGCGGCGCAGGTTCTCGAGCGAGACCGGCTGGCCACCCCCACCATTGTTGGTGATGGTCATGACCACGGCTTTGACCCGGTGACCGTCGGGCCCGGTGAGCAGCCCCGTCAAGGCTTGGAGATCGATGTTCCCCTTGAAGGGATAGTCGGAATCCAGGTCGGCCGCCTCCGGACACGGCAGGTCGATGGCCGCGCTCCCGGTCACTTCCACATGGGCCCTGGTCGTGTCGAAGTGAGTGTTGGACACCACGATGTCACCAGGGCCCAGCAAGGTGGAGAACACCACCCGCTCCGCCGCCCGGCCCTGGTGGACAGGCATGATCTCGTCGAACCCGGAGAGGTCCCGCAACACGGATTCGAATCGCTCGTACGACGGGGAGCAGGCGTACGCCTCGTCGCCGGTCATCATCGCAGCCCATTGAGCTGCCGACATCGATCCGGTGCCGGAGTCGGTCAGCAGATCGATGGTGACCTGCGATGCCGGGACCCGGAATAGGTTGTACCCGGCCTTGGTCAGCGCACGTTCGCGCTCGACTTCCGAAGGAAAGGGAATCGGCTCGACGGCTTTGATCCGGTACGGCTCCACAAGACACACTCCTGGAAAAGAACGATGCTGCAGGCGATCTCGAGGACGATCCGCCCAGACCCCGTCACCCTATCGGTGAAGATCGAGAACCGGGACTGTGACATGCGCCCCATTTTGAACGTTACGTAGCGTCTTCAATACCTTTTCCACGCACGGGTCGACACGCCGGGTGGCGAACGAAATCCACCGGCGTGACGACCCACGGAAAGGCGAGGTACCGTTGTTGTTCAGTTGTGCGTCCGGATCACCCCCCGGGGTGAGCAATGAATTCGCGGCGGGCGGCCTGGGGTCAGCTGCTCGTCGGAATGCCGTGACACACGGCGATCCGGGCGCGGATCACCTCCGCGAAGGCCGCTGCGTTGCACACCGGCACGACCATCGTGCCGCCGCGGTGCCGGAGCTCGATGACCTCTTCCCCGGTGACGAAGTACCGCTCGCCGCCGTCGAGCCGAACCCACGGGTTGTCCGCCGCCCGCCCCGGCCGTACCGAGACGGCCTCCACGTCGGCGAGCCGGACACCGATCCCGAACGCGGACATCGCCCCCGGACTCAGAATGGCGACGACTCCCTCGTCGGTCAGGCGCATCTCGTCCTGCAAGGCCCAGACCGGAGTGCCCGCCTGGTGCTCCGATCGGATCTTCTCGCTCACCTCGACCGCCATCTCGCCGAGCTCCGGCGTCAGCGGGAATCGCAGCGCCCGGCCTGCCATCACCACACAGACCAGCTCCACCACGGCGAGCGCCACCACGAGCAGGGCCTGCACCTGCCATTCCGCGGTGCCGGCGCTGCTCGCCAGCCCGACTGCGCAGGCGTGCGCCACGACCACCAGCAACGCCCGCCGCAGCCAGCGATCAGGACGGTGACGCACCGCATCCCGCCGCTCCAGCCAGAAGGCCGTGATCGGCGCCCCGATGACGAGAGCAGCGGCCGCCGCCGCCACCCCGACCGGCGCGACGCGGCCCCCGACGACCAACGTCAGTACGGCGACCAGCGCCGCCACGTGCACCACTACCGCCAGGCCCAGCCAGAACCACTGCCGACGAATGCGGTGAGAAATCAGCCTTTCATTGGAGTTGCTCACTCCGGATACCTCCACGATGTGAATTTCTGCCGGTCGATGCATGTCGAAGGCAGAAAGGTGGAGGTCCCCGGGCCCGCGCCACGGGGTGGCGGCCGCACGTCACGGCACGACCTCGTCCGAATCCGCAGCGGATTCCGGAGCACGGTCGGCGGTTGTCGAGCCGACCCGCGGTGGCCCGCGATTGCGTAGATCGACCACGGCCCTGCGCACCGCGGCGCGGGCGGCCCGGCCCAGATCCAGCGCCCACCGGACCGGCCCCGGACGTCGCTCGTCCAGGTCGCCGTCGACCAGCGGCCGGTGATCAACACCGGCGCGGGCCTCGCCGCCCCGTCGAGCCCGTTCCCACCGCTCGACCAGATCGGCAGCGACCGCCTTCCGGGACCGGCCGTCTGCCGCGTAGGTGTGCCCCTCGATCCGGAACCGGGTCTCGTAGGCGAGGAGATCAGCGAACCACCCCTGATCCAGCCGGCCCGACCCCACCAACGAGTCGATCTCTTCCAGCACATGCCGGAACAGCACGATCAACCCGTCCGGAGCGTGCACCGGATGCCGCCACCCGAACGCGATCAACCTCTCGGCCGGATCACGCACACCCGCGCGACGCAACTCCCCCACCGCCCCTGGGCCCCACGTCACGATCTCCGCATGGTCGGGAAGGCCGTGCGACAACGACGGGAACTCCTCCCGCAACGACACCCGGCGCGTGCGCGCCACATGTCGCGGCAAGGTGCGCAACACGCCGCGGTCCTCCCGCGCACGCAGGCCACCACCGGTCGCCAACGCGCCCCCGACCCCACCACTGCTGTAGGTCGCCCCGCCGGTCTGCGTCGTCGGCCCGGGGCCCCACCGCGCCACCGGCCACCGGCTCCCGGAGCGGCGAGTGAGGTGCGCGTCCACGGGCGCCGTGCGGCCGAACCGGACCCCGGTGTACGGCAGTTGGTGGTCGGCGTCGAACCGGGTGACGTAGGCGACGGCGACACCGGGCGGGACCCGCCGCTCGTGCCGGACCCGACGCACCACCTCGTCGCGCACCGTGACCCGCCGGACGACCAGCTCGTACTCCATCCGCAGCCGTGGCGTGGACGCGAGGCCCCGCTCGTAGAGCGTGGTCTCCCGGCGCAGGCCACCGGAACCGGCCACCCGCCGCGAGCTCTGCTCGCCGTGCGAGGTGCTGATCTTCACCCCGAGCTCGGAGTTCGACACCTCGGCGCCGCGGCCGACCGGGCGCAGCTGCCCCGTGGTCTCCCCGATACCGGCAGTGCGCTGCTCCCGGAACACCGTGCGGATCTCGACGCCCTCGCGGCCGGTGACCGCGGCGTCCTCCTCGTAGAGGCGGGCCCGCAGCCACACCTCGGCGAACTGTGTCGGGTGGTCCGGCACCGGGAACCGGCCGACGAAGTGGCCGTCACCGGTGACCATGCGCGGCAGGAACGAGGTGAGCGCCACCGGGCTGGTCGCGTTGTGCAGCTCGGCGCGGTTCTCGTGCACACCACTGCGGCCGAGCAGGCGCGGGTCGGCCAGTGTCGTCCGCAGGGTCGCGCCGAGCTCGGCGGCGCCGCGGGCGTCGATGCGGACCTGCGGGGGCATCCGGAACGGCCGGGACGTGACGACCCGCGCCGGCGGCGCCGGCCGATCGTCCAGCTCGACGTGGCGCCTGGCCAACCCGTCGGGCACCAGCCGGACGATCGTCCCGGACACCGTTCGCGACACGGTGGATGTCCCCGAGTTGGTCGTCGCTGTGTCGGCGATCGGCGCGGCCGGGGCCCGTCTGCGGCGCAGCCTCTGCGGCACCAGGCCGGGCAGTGCCGCGCTGCGCTCGACGGTGATGTCGAACTCGATGCCGTGCTGGATGCGGTTCGCGCCGTCGAACGACCCCAGCCCGCGCAGGGTGGTGATCTGCTCGCCCGCATCACCGGAGCTGGTGCGGGACCGGTCGGTGCTCACGCTCCCGGACAAACCCTGCCCGAAGGCTCCGCCGTCGGTCGCCAGGCCGCCGCCGACGGTGCGCCCCGCCGCGCGGGAACGTCCACCCTGCGCGTAGGCGTAGTCCTGGATCAACATGATGACGGTGTCGGTGCGCCCGACCAGGATCGGGTCACCGGTGAACCGGGCCCGGATCCGCACGTCCACCCACTCGACGCGGTCCGACCCGACACCGCCGGCCACCTGGACCGGCAGCCTGGTGCCGAACCCGTCCGGTCCGAGCATCGCGTCGATGTGCCCGCGCCAACGGGTACCGGCCAGGTTGTCGGTCAGCCAGCTCCAGGCCACCCCGTCCCGGTCGAACACCCCGGGCGCGGTCTCATCGACCATGTCCCGAACCTCGCCGAACAAGTTGGTCGCACGGCCACCGCGGACCAGCTCGGCGTCCTCGAACAGGCTCTCGGCCATCCCCGTGCGGTAGTTCTCGGCCAGCACGGCCCGAATCGGGTTGCGGTAGTGGCGGCGGCCATCGTCGAGCACCGCACGCAGCGACCTCCGCGTCGCGAGCGCCTCTTCGATGTCATCCGAGGAAGGCTTCGTGCCGGCCTCGGCGTCACGGTCGGCGACGAGGTCGGCGGCGAGGCGGCCCTTCAGCGCGTCCGGCGTGTGCTCGGGGGCCGACTCGTGCACCGGCAGCCCGGCATTCCGGGCGGCGTCGAGGTCGCGCAGGTAACGCGGGATCAGCTGGTGCGAGTGCCGACCGTCCAGGGTCAGGTCGCCCTGCAGGTAGCGCTGCACCGAGTCGGACACGTACTCAAGGGGCATCGTCAGCTCACCGGTCTCGGCGTAGGCCACCATCGCGTCGCGGGCCGGGATGGCGTAGACCACGGTCCCGTCCACCGTCGCGGACGGGTGGGCGTCGCCGACCTCTACGTCGATCCGCAGGCCCATGTGGTGCACGTGCTGCTTGCCGATCTCGATGGCCAGCCGCTCCCGGCCCCAGATCGACAGCCAGGACCACGACCGGTTCCTCGAGCCGGAGTACGACCCGTTCACCGAGACGGAGTCGACGAACGGCAGCCACCCGAAGGCGCCCCTCAGCGCGATGGAGAACCCGCCGCCCCGGGAGGTGCCCGAGTCGCCGCCGTTGCTGCCAAGGGTCAGGTTGATATCGCCGAGCACCAGGTCCGCTGCGGTCATGAACGTCGAGGCCCCGACGCGGCCGCGCAACGTCACCGGTACCCACCGCGAATGCCCGGTGCCGGTCTGCACCGCCCGCACCCGGGTCCGCAGTCCGGACTCCAGCAGCTCCCGCAGCGACCCCCGCAGGCTCAGCACGTTGGCGAACTCGCGCAGCTGGTGCACGGCGGAATCGTCGAGCCGGTAGTCGGCCGGGAGTTGCGCCTCGGCGGCGGCGATGACCCGTTCGAGCAGCCCGGGGGCGTCGAGTGCCAGCGTGGTCATCCGCCGCAGCGTCCGCGCCGTCGTCGGGGTGGTGACGGTCTCGGCGTAGGCGGGCGCATCCGGCAGCATGTCGTGCGGGAACAGCAGATCGGCCGTCACCGCACCGGAACCGGCCGGCACGGCCGCAACCCGGCGGCCCGCCCGGTGCAACTGCACGACCAGCTGGTGGTCCATCCGGAACACCGCGGCGGTGCCGGTGCTCTCCACCAGGGTCACCACGTTCCCGGTGGCACCACCGTTGCGCCCTGCGCTGTGGCCCCGGCCACGGTTGCCGCCGGTGTTCGGCGACACCTTCTCGTCGGACTGCACCCCCGGCTCGGGATTGCCGTCCGCCCCGACCCCGACGTCCGCGCTACCGGACCCGGACACCGACGTGCTCGTCGACTGGCTGCCGGACTGGCCCGCGGTGCTGGACTTGATGTCCAGGCCGACCATCGTCCAGGCCGGGGTGTGACCGCGGTACCCGACGGTCTCCCACCGCTGCAGCAGGCGGGTCGTGAGCACCGACCCGTCGGACAGCGTGAGCGCGAGCTCGGAGGTGACCGCTTGGGTGTAGCCGGTCTCCAACGTCAACGCCGTCACGTGCTCGAGCACGGCGCGCTGGTTGGCCAGCAGGGCGGCCATCTCCCGACGGTTCTTCGGCCACTCGGCCGGGTTCTTCGACGGGACGAGCCCTTCCGCCCGCAGCAGCGCCAACACCTGCGCGCGCACCGCCGACACCCCGACCATGTCCCGGATCAGCGCGTGCCCAGGGTCGCGGACACCGCCCGGCCCGAACCACTCCGGCAGCTCGGGCCGGCGCCCGGGCGGTGCCTTCGACTCCAGGTCGCCGCGCAGCTGGACCGTGCCGTCGGCGCGCCGCGCCTCCACCGCGCGGGCGGACACCGGCAGCCCGTAGCGGTAGGCCGCCGCCTCCGGCATCCGCAACACCGCGTCCCCGACGGCGCTCACCTCCTTCTCCGGCCGATCGCGCTCGTCGAGACGCCGCACCTTGACGGTGTAGGTCAGGGCCAACCGGTAGCCCTGGGTGTGCCCGGAATAGCGGTGCACCCCCGGGTGGATCGCGACATCACCCACGCTCGACCCGACCGACCGCGACCGCGACGTACCGCCGTCCACGCTCGCGCCGGGGCCGACGCGTCCGTCCCCGGTCTCGGGCAGCCCGACCGACAGCGACCCCTTCCGCCCGCGCGAGCGGCCCGACGACTGCGCGCCGCCGACCGAGCTGAACCAGACGTGCAGGTCCTCGAGGAACTCCTGCGTGGTCGGCAACCCGATCAGCAGCCCGGACCGGCCGCCCTCGTCGGTCGGGATGGCCTCCACGCTTGCCCTCGCCACCAAGTGCGCCAGTGGCAGGCCCGCGTCGTCGGTGACCGTGCGCTCCAACCCGGCCCGGTCGTTCACCGCCGTGCCCAACCGGCCCGGCAACTCGTCGACCAGGAACGCCCGCACCTGGGCCCGCGTCAGATCACCGACCCGCCCGCGCCTGTCGCCGAGCTCCGCGATGGTCTTGTCGGCCAACAGCTGCCGCCCGGCCACGCTGATCGGGGCGTGGAGCGGTAGTTCGGTCTCCTGCCGCTGCTCGGTCGGGAGTTGGACGGTCCGTGGCGGGGCCCGCGCCTGGTAGGCGTGAGACACCCACAACGCCAGCAGATCGGTGTGTGCGGGGCGGGCCGGGTCGCTGCGGTCGGCGGAGCGGATCACCCGGTCCCGGATCGTCCAGTCGCCGGCGCCGGCGCCGCGCACGCCGACCTCCCACGTCGCGATGCCCTCGTAGAGCTGCGAGGGGCCGCGGTTGTCGGTGACACCGCCACCGAGCGCGTACCCGCTCGCCAACGTCGTCATCGAGTCGTTGCGGCCGCGGCTGCCGGTCACGCCGAGCTTCGCGCCCGTGCTCGCGGCCAGCGCCTTCACTGCGCCCAGCCACCCGGTCTCGACCGGGACCAGATCCAGCACCGCCGCGGTGTCGGTGCCGACGTTGGACCCGAAGCTGAGCGCCGCGCTCGCCGCAGCGGAGAACCCGCCCTGTGGCAACGCACCGTTCATGACCTCGGAAGCCTGCCGTCCGTAGCCCCTCGGGTCCGTGGGCCGCGCCACCTCGACGACGCCCTCGACCCGCAGCCCGATCCACACCTCCGCCACCGGCCGCCGCGGCTGCCGCAGCGGCCACCCCAGCACCGATCGCCGCACGGTCGGCTCCTGCAACAGCAGACCCTCGCCGGAGGACACGTCGCGGAAGCTCGCGCGCAGCTTCGCGTCGAGCTCGGCCGCGGTGTAACGGCGACCTGCCCGCTGCGCGGCCAGCTGCGCGTTCACCGACCGGGTCAGCTCGTCCAGATGCGGAAGGTGCGCGGTCGGCACCCCGGCGGGAATCGCGCCGGCCGGCGGACGGGCTGCCGCCAACGCCTCCCGGAAGCCGGCCACCGCCCACTCCACCGCCCCGGCCAGCCTGGCCAGCTCACCGGTCTCCGCGCCGCGGGCCAACGCCTCGGCCAACGCCGCGTAGCTCCGCGCGGTGGCGTCGGACCCGGTCCGGGCCGCGCGGTAGGCATCGGCGCTGCGCCCGGTGCGCCAAGTTGCCTCCTCGGCCAGCGCCGCAGCCGCCTCTGACTTCCGGCGCCGCTCCGCCGCACCTCGGTCCTGCTGGTCTGCCGCCTTGATGCCCGCGCGGTCCCCGCGATCGCGGTCCTCCGGGGCTGCCAGGTCCTGAGCCGCCTTGGCCGACACCAGCTCGTCCAACGCCGCATCCGCGTCGGCGAACACGGTCCGCTGCTCGGCCACCAGCCACCACAGCTGATCCAGCGCCGCCGCCCGTTTCCCCGCCGGCATCGCGCCCAACCGCCCGACCAGCCGCCGGATCCGGCCGGCCGCGGGCGCCGGGTCGTCGTGCAGAGCCGTGCGACGCCGCGCCGCCTCCTCAACTTTCGCCGCCACCCGGTCGACCAACCGCCGCCCGCCGGGCGTGAGCCGGCGGTCCCGCGCCGCCGCCAGACCCCCGTTGTGGGCCAGCACGTCCTCAGCGACCGCCACCACGTCGCCCATCCGGGCCGGGTTGGCCTCGGCCACCGCCGCGAGCGCCTCGACCGCACCCGCGGCCGGCTGCCGGCGACGGGCCCGCGCCAACTGACCGGACACCCACGCCGTCGCCTCCAGCGCGACACGCCGACGCGGGACGTCCACGTCGATCTGCTCGGCCAACCCCAGCTGCGCCACCCGGACCTGCGCCTCGGGCAACCGCACCCGGCGGTTGCCCGCACCGATCAGCAGGACGGCGCCGTCGCCACGCCACTCCAGCTGGGCACCGAGACGCTCGGCAGCCGCCGTCCACGCCTGCAGCCCGACCCACGTGCCGCGCACCAGCGCGTCCAGCTCGGCCAGCAGGCGCCAGGCCCGCTGCGTCTGCCGCCGCTGTACCCGGCGCCTGGTCTGCAGCTCGGCGGCCAACGTCGTGAGCTCGCGGACCACCCGGACCTTCGCCCGCTCCGCAGGCGCGTCGGCCGCACCGCTCGGCATCTCGGCCAGCCGCAGCCGCCCCTGCCCGAGCGCGACCGTCACCCGCACCGCCGACACCGACCACCGGGCCCGGCGCGCGAGCTCCCGATCCGACGCGCCCGCGACCGATGCCTGGCCCACCGCCTCCACCAGCTCCGCGGTGCGCGCCGGCCGATCATCCGGATCCGCCGCCTCCGCCGCCAACCGCGCCGCAGACACCGCATCCAGCGCCTCGCGCCGGGCAATGCGCGCATCGCGCCGGGCACTGCGCGCATCCCGGTCGGTGACCCACCGGCGGATACCACCGACGATCGGCGCACCGACACCCACCACCAACGCCGCAGCGCCCAGCACCAGCAACGCCCGAACCCAGGAGACACTCGGGTCCGGCGGAGCACGTGGCTGCGCCGAGCCGTCCGTGCCGGGTGTGGCCCCGGAATCGTCCTGCGCACCCGGCGTCCGGCTCGGTTCCGGCGTCGGGCTCTCCGACGCCGAGGGCGACTCGCTCGGTGTCGGGGTCGGGGTCGGGGACAGGCTCTCCGACGGCGTCGGCCGGGTCGGGCCCGGCTCAGCCGGGCGAGGCTCAGCTGGGCCGGACTGGACGCCCGGGAACGAGAACACCTGACCGGGATAGATGAGGTGTCGGTTCGCCTCATCGCCGAACCGGTCGCGCTGGGCGTCCACGAGCGCGGCCGGCTCGCCCCCGAGGGCGCCGGCGATCCGGCTCATGTTGTCGCCGGGCTGCACGGTCCAGCGGCCGTTCCAGCCCTCGGGGATCTTCAGGCGCCAGCCGGCCTCGATGTGGTCGCGGTCGGCGCCGGGCGGGAACAGGTCCGGGTTCGCCGCGACCAGCGCGTCCTCGGACACACCGAGCGCGGCCACCAGCCGGGACCGCGAGTCGCCCCACTGGACCAGCAGGTCCTTCGGCCGCTCGCCGCGCACCTCCATGACGGCGCCGGTGGACCGGCTGACCGCCGTGGCCTCCGTCGGCGCACTCGGCGCTGCCAACGCGGAACTCGTCATCCCGGCCACCGGCGGGGGTTGGGCGGCGGCCGGGGCGAGACCGGAGCCGATCGCGCCCACCAGGAGCACGCCGATGGCCACGGCGACACCCCGGCGGACCCAGCGCTGGAAGGCGGCGACAACGGCCCGGATACGCGAGGCGGCGGTCACCACAGGCGGAGCGCGGGTGCTCCGTCCGCCGGCTGCGGTTTGCACGGCGCCCCACCACCATGCCGCTGCCAGCGTCAATCCCGGCCCGCCCACGACCGCCGCCACCGTCACAACCCCACCCGGCAACGACCCGGCCGCGGGTGCGACGTCCTCCCGGTAGGACTCGTCGAGCCAGAACGCCGCGTCCCGATCCCCGTCATCGCGGCGCCCGGCCTCGAACGCGTCGACGATCCGCCTGCGGTCCTGCTCGTGCTCGTCGGGTCGGCCCTCGAACCCGCCGCGGATCTCCCGCTGCTCGTGCTCCACCACGAGGTGCCGCACACCACGCGTGCCTGCCTCCAGCCACGCCACGGTGGTCAAGGCGATGACACCCGCGCCGGTGCCGGCGGTGAACCCGTACCCGAGCAGCCCGGCTACCACCTCCTCGGCCTCGAGATCCGGCAAACCCGCACGCTGCGCCAACCGGCCCGCCAGGACACCCGGCAGCACCAGGAACAGCACCTGGCCCTCGTCCAAGGGCCCCGCATCCGTCGGGAGCACCTCGTGCACCCAGCCCTTGCCCTCGGCGTGCAGCTCCTCCAGCACCGCTCCCAGGGCATCGATCACCGTCGGGCTGGTGCGGTCCAAGGTCGAGAGTGCGCCGTGCGGCGACTCCGAGCCGGCCGACCCGGAGTCGTCGTAGAAGTCCTCCGCGTTGAGCGGGATCACATGGCGGCCATCCACCTCCTTGGAACGCGTCTCGTGCGTCGGGCCGGCGTCATCGGAGGCCGCCCGTGCCCCTTCGCCGGGGCCCGCGGGCGCGCTCGGAGACACGGGCCCCTCCTGCCCGTCCGGCAGCTCGGCGACCCCCGCCCCACCGACATGAGGCGCCAGGGCGTCCCGCACCCTGGTGAGCAAGCTCCTCTTCCCGGCGTCCTCACCGCGCGGCTCGGTCTCGCGCTCGGGCGCGGTCTCCGGCTCGCGGGAGGGCTCCCGCTGTTCATCAAGATCGGTGACCGGATCCCAGAGCCCCGTCGCCGAAATCGCGCCCACGGCAATACCGAGGAAGGGCGCAACGAACACCAGAAGAAGATCAACCGGCTGCACCGCGTCCAGCCCGAAAATCCACGCCTCGCTCAGCAGGGCGCCCGCGACGGCCACCACCGGCGCCACCTGTGAACGGAACGCATCCAGCTGAGCAGGTGTCAGCTTTCTCGCAGCGAACAGCCCGGCGAGGGCCACCACCCAACCGCCCAACAGGGCAGTCGCCACCGCAAGCAGCGTCGAAGAGTACGAACCAAGGTTCAGCAGAGCAAGGAGATTGAGGCTCACCAAGACAATCGGCACCGGAGGAAGACGGAATCGCTCAGCTGACGGACCGTCGCGCGGACTTGCCCGTTCGACCCACACCCGCTTCCACACCACCACCCACGACACAACGAACGCGATCACACCGAACGTCACCGCACCCACTAGGAGACCCACCGCGTCTCCCGCGACCGCAGCCAGAGGAGCAGCCGCGGCCGGAACGGCGGTCCCCACGACCAACGCGACGGCAAGTCCGAGCACGACCACCGCACGCGCCACCCGCGGGTGCGACGCAGCCAGGCCCCGGATCGCCCGCAGCGGGACCACGAGCGCGCCCATCACCACAGCGCCGACGTGGCCGACCTGCGCCCGCAGGCGCTCCGCAGGGCTCAGCAGATGAACGACCGCCTCACCACCACCGGAACGACCAGGGCCCTCCTCGCCGGCGGCGTCCGGCCCCGGCCGGTCCACGCTCGCCCAGATCGCATGCACATCGAGTCCGTTGTCGGCGAGCACGGCACGCAACGACTCCGGCAGTGACTGCGCGAATGCGTCCGCAACATCCGCCCGCACCCGCGCACCGACGTCGACCCTCGACCCACGCCAACCTCGGGACTCGTACGCCGCCGTGGCGCTTGCCCAGTGCACCAACCGAGCGGCCCGCTCGATCAGCTCCGACTCGGACAGCCCCGCCTCGGACAGTTCGTTCCACGCGGCGAGGTCCTGGACGACCGCCCGAACGCGGTCACGCACCTGCATGTTCCGGTGGTCCAGACCCCGCCGGCCCCAGCGTCGGTCCAGACCCCGCTGCAGCTCACGACGCAGCGTCCCGCGCTCGGCGCGAAACGGACCCATCCCCTCGACGACCTCATCGAGCTCGGTCGCCGAGCGTGCGATCGCAGACTCCCTCAACGCGTTCTCGGCCGCCGTCAGCCGGTTGGCCCATTCGAGGATCCCGGTCAGCTCGGTCAGCGAGTAGGGGGTGTACCCCGGCGACAAGCTGTCGGACTGCGCCTCGGTGAGGACGTCCAGCACCTGCTCAGGGCTGTGGTAGTCCAGCCGATGCGCCCGCTTGAGATGGACAGCGACGCTCCACAACGCCCACGTCTTGGCGAACCACTTCTCCTCCTGCGGAGTGAGGTCGCGCCGGATCGACCGGAACACCTCGTCCACAAGCCCGCGTCCCAGCAGGTACGCGGTGATGTAGCGGTAGCCCAATCCGATCTGCTCGCGATCCGTCGGCGTGATGCCCAACCGCCGCAGCGGCCCGTCCCAGCCGATCGTGTAACCCTCCGCGGCCGGCGAGAACCGGATCCTGTGATCGTCGAACCACACCACCGACGCGGGATCCGACAACACCTCGTCGCGGTAGGTCCGGAAGATGTTGCCGTTCAGCCGGGCGGCCGGCGACCACCAGGTCCTCGCTTCCTCGAGCGACCAGATCGCCTCCGGGAACTCGGCAACGGTGGCCATGGCCACCCGCCCGGCCGGCGACCGGTCGAAGCGGAACCGAGCCCGATCTGCGCGCCGTTGGCGCATCCCGAGGATCTCCCCGATCGCCAACGCCGCGGACCACAACAGCACCACCCCGACCAGCGGGCCGAACTGCCCGAGGGACTGAACGACGGACTGAACGACGTCCACCAGGCCACCGACCTGGCCGAGCAACAGCATCGGCAACACCGCTGCCACACCGGCCGAACCCCGCTCAGCACTGTCTGTTCGCTCCGGCAAGCTCCGCTCAGCGCCATCTGTTCGCTCCGGCAAGCTCCGCTCAGCGCCATCTGTCCGCCCCGTGGACAACACCTGCTCGGTCCCAGCAATCCGGGCCCGGACGTCGGCCGGCTGCTCCTCGACGAACAGCGCACCCCTGTTGACCACCAGGTGCCGCCCCTGCGGATCCACGATCGCGTCGACCCCGGCCTGCCGTGCCCACCGCCCGAGGTCCGTCTCGAGCGCATCCGCCAACCCCGTCCGGCCGCGCAGGCGGGCGAAGAGCACGTCCCGGCCGCGGCGCCGCTGCGCCGTCTCCAGGGACACGACAACGGCGTCGGAGTGCAGGTAGGCCACCAGAGTTGCCGAGTCGGCCATGCGCCATGCAGGCGTGAACCGGACCGCCATCGGCGGCCGGACCGGCGACTCCGGTTCCCGCGCACCCCTGCGATCGGGGGCGAAAACCGTCCCGCTGCCGGCGAAGCGCTCCGACCACGCAGTGCCGCGCGGATCCGAGCGGAACCCCTCGGCCCCGCGCAGCGCGGACCGCCCCTCGACGACGCCGACCATCCGCAGGTGCCAGGCGGCGACGGCGGGCCCGTCGGCCCTGCTCACCACGACCGGAAGGCCGTCCGCCCCCTGGACCCCGAGCGGAAGAAGCCATGGCGCGTCACCGTCAGCCTTCCGTCCCGCCGGAGGCACGGACCGGTGCTCGACGGCCCGCCGCAGCCGTCCGGTCGCCGCACGCAGCACGCCGGCCCGACTCGCGTCGTCCACCACTCGTAGCCGGTGAGCCAGATCGGCTACCTGGACCATCTCGTCCATGCCCGGGCGACGACCGCCGGTGAGCACCGACCCGTCCGAGACCCAGAGCAGGACGAGATCCGTCCAGGCGGCCGCGTACGACTCCGCGGCGACCGCGTCCGACGGGAGATGGAAGGGATCGAGCAACGCCTCGACCGGACCGACCAGCCGGGCGAGCCTCGGGTCGAGGTACCAGTCGGCCAGTGTCCACAGCGTTCCCACGTCCCGACGCCCCTCGGGCAAGCGGGCGAGCGCCCCCCGTCCCGCGGCGAGCACGGCCATGCTCAGCGCAGCCCGGTCACCCAGGGACGCCGCGAACAGGTAGCCCGACATCCACCCGGCACCGCCCTGGTCAGCACGGGAGGCGACCCATGCCGGAATGCCATCGGCAACCATCCCGAGCCAGCCGCGCGACAGTCGCTCCGGGAGCACGTAGCCGTACACCCGACCGAGGCGGTACACCGCGTTCGCGACCTGCCGCACCACCGCCCGGTGCTCTGGTCCACGCTCCAGCCACCCGGCGCCGGCCAGCTCGGCGAACAGCGCCTGCACGCTCCGCCGCTGTCCATCCGTCAGTGGCCGGACGCCCCGCGGGTCGGCCAGCAGCAACGCAGCTCCCGCGCCCGACCCCTCGTCGTGCCCTGGCCGGGTGGCCGACGAACCGTCCGCGCCCAGTACCGCGGGCGACCACGTCCGACGCGTAGCCGAGTTCGGCGAGGAGCCGTCGTCAGCCAGCAGCGCCGCCCGGGCCTGCGGCCAGCTCGCGGCGAAGCCCGGGTGCAGGGGTAGCTCTTCCAGGTCGTCGAGCCGCACCCACTCCAGCCTGATGCTCTCGTGATCCGCGGTCGGCTCCAGCTTCGAGCCCGCCTCGGCATGCACCCACGAGTAGGACCAGTTGCCGTGATCGTCGACGAACCGACCCACCACCTGGTACTGGTCGGAGTCGATCCTGGCTTCCTCCAAGGTCTCGCGCTCCGCGGCCTGCACGTCGGTCTCCTCCCGGCCGTCGCGCGCTCCACCAGGCAGACCCCACGTGTCGGCATGCTGGTTGGCCGCCGAACGGAGCTGCATCAACACCGACCGCGTGCCATCCGCCGCCCGATGCGTCAACAGCAGGCCCGCGGCGCCGTGGCGGCCCCAGTGCCGCTCCCCGCAGTCACAGTCGATCCAGTCGTCGCCGGTCCACGCGGGCTCCGTAGCATCGGCCGCCGCTGCCGACGGCCGCTCCGCGGAGAGCCCGCCTTCGGCGCTCGGACCACCGCTCCCCGTCCGGCCCGACGCCAACGCCGTGACCAGCACTCCCACGACCAGGGGCACCGCAACCACCAGCGCCGCGACCGCTCCGGGCGCAAACGCCGCTGCCGGCCCGAACCCCCACGCCGCCGCCCCGATCCCGACAACGGCCGCCATCGTCAGCACCGTGCCGACCGATACCGACCCCTCATCGTCCAGCGGGATCACCAGGCGGCCGTCGGGCGCCTCCTTCGACTCGCGGATCGTGCCTTCGGCATCATCGGCGGCCACGCCGCCGCGGCTCTCACGATCGGCCGGTGCGGCCGGTCCCTCCTGCCCGTCCGGCAGCGTGGCGACCTCGACCGCACCGACCTGCGACGACAAGCTGTCCCGCACCTTGCCGAGCAAGGTCGACTTCCCCTCGTGCGACGAGGACTCGGATTCCCGCGGCCCATCGGGATGATCGACCCGACGCCACAGCCGCGTCGCCGCGAGATAGGCCGCAACCATGCCGAGAGCAGGCGCAGCCATCGCGAGAGAAGCACCATCGGCTGGCTGCGCCGGGCCCAGCAAGATCGTCCACATCCCGATCAGCGGGGCGGACGCAAGGACCACCACCATCGCCACCTGGCGACGGAACGTCTCCAGCTGGGCGCGAGTCAGCTCACCCGCGCCGATCAGCGCGCCGACGGCCACCAACACACCAACCGACGCGGAGACCGCCAACGGCTGCACCATCGGCACGGACAACCCGACGACCAGGAGCGGAGCCAACAACCCGAGGACCGCCAGGCGGATGTCGAACAGCTCCCGAGAACTGTCGTCGCGCGCACCCTCCTGATCGACCAACCGCTGTTTCCAACCCGCAACACCCAGCCCCACAACCACAGCCACACCGACCGTCACCAGTCCCCACGCGGTCGTGGCAACCGCGAGTCCGGCCATGGAGGCGACCGAAGCCGGAACGGCACCTGCCATCGGTGCGCCCTCTACCAGCAAGGGGCCGGTCAGCACGATCACAGCCACGGCGATCCGCGCTACCCGCAGCAGCGGCACCGCGCCCAGCCAGGAGACCGTCTCCGGCGACCACACGGCAGGCGGTGCCCGCGCGCCGATCCCGTTCGCCCGCCGCTGCGACCCGGCCGTCTCCGCCCTCCACCCCGCGGCGAACGCCTCCGCCGCCCGCGCGACGTCTTCCGGAGACAGTGCACCCAACGGATGCGCGGGCCGGTCGGGCAGGCGGGGCTGTGACAGCGGCCCGTGCGCACCCGGGCCGGGGTTCGCCCCTCGATCCGTCCGGGCCGGCCCGGACGGATCGGTGTTCACCCCGACAATGACCACGGTCTTGTCGTCGCGCCCACCCAGGGTGTTCGCGGCGTCGACCAGCTGCCGTGCGGCCCGTCCCGGGTCACGCACCGCGATGTCGAAATCGACCGCGGCCGCCAGGTCGGACGGATCGGCGAAGTTGTCCGAGACACCATCGGTCACGACCACCAGCAGCGCCGGCCCGACCACCGTGATCGTGTGCGTCTCCGCGGTCGGCGCCGGCCGCTCGCCCAACGACCGAGTACTCGCCGACGCCGGACGCGACGACGGCGCACCCTCCACCGTCTGCTCGGTGGCCAGGTTGTCGTCAACGGTCACCAAGGTCGCCCGCCCCTGCGCGTCGATCAGATAGACCCGGCTGTCACCGACCCCGACCAACACGACGTCGCTGCGCCGCGCCGCCGGGTCACCTGCGCTGTCCACCGATGGGCTGACGACGACCGCCCGGAACCCGGTCAGGTCCGGCTCCGTGGCGTCGGCCTGCGGGGTGGTCGCGGCCGCCGCGGCGTCATAGACCACCCGTCCGACCTGCACACCGCTCGCCGCCTCGGGCTGCTCCGCCGTCGCCGCCGCGCCGGCCCGGACCGCGACCTGCGAGGACGGGACCGTCCGCGGGCTCACACCCTGCTGGTCGGCGACCATGACCACCACCCGCCGACCCGAGCGCAGCAACCGCACCGCGTCCCCGCCGTTGCCGACCGGGCCCGGCTCCACCACCCCGGCCGCACCCGGAACCTCCACCGTCGTCGCCGGGCCCAGCTCGGCCACGGTGGCGGGGATCGCCGCGCCGTGCGCGGTCAACGACTCGATCGCCTCGTTGATCAGTTCCCCGTTCATGCGGATCGCCACGACCAACGCGGCGCGACGCCGCTCCAGCCGCCCGATCCCACCCTCGACCAACTCACGCGAACCGACCGCGACACCCGCCGCCGAGTACAGCGACGAATACCACGTAGGCGCCGCCGGCCCGTCCAGGTCGGTGAGCACCGCCTGCAGGAACGCCAGCCGCTGGTGGACCACCTCCAGCTCGCTCCAGTGCGCCGCACGCAGCCGCTCCAACCGCGCCAACAACCGCCGCTTCTTGCGCACGTCATACGCCGCCGCACGCGCCGCCTTCCGCGCCGGCAGCCCGCGCACCCATGCCCGCGCCGTCGCCGGCAGCAACCGGCGCAGCCCACGTTGCACCCGGCCCGGCGGATGCTCCGGATGCATCCCCAGCAGCCGTGTCCCGACGTGCCGCAGCAGGAACCCGAAGCCCTTGACCAGGTCCAGCTTCTTCTCCCGGCCCCGCCAGGTCACCGTCACCGACTGCAGCGACAGCCGGAACTCGAGGAAGTTGGGCAGCGCCGATTCACCCGGGCCGACGCCGATGAGCAGGTGGGCCTGCGAGATGAACTCGAACACCCGCCAGGACCACAACGACCAGTCCCGCACCAGCGCCCAGTCGGACAACCACTGCCGCGGGTGGAACCCGACCAGCCGGGGCATCTTCGACACCAGGTCGATCTGCTTGCCCGGCACCGTGAACATCACCAGCCCGCCGGAGAGCCGGGCGAACCGCAGCACCACCAGCTGGCCCTCGACGCGGAACAGCACGAACAGACCCAGCGACCGGTTGTCCTTCTTCGTGACGTGCGGCTTGCCCACCGCGGCCGTGTCCAGCACCGTCGCCCCGCCGACGACCTCGCCGTAGGCCTTGACGAACACCTCGATCACACCGAGCCACTCCAGCCACCCCGGCAGCGGCACCTCGGTCACCACGGAGAAGAACCGCTGGCGCGGACCGATCGTGGCCGCCCGGTTGAAGATCGCGGCCTTCGCGATCCGCCACCACCGCACCAACCGCTTCCGCAGCGTCAACCGCTGTCCCTCGGCGAGGTCGCCCTCCTCGTCCTGGCGCACCAGCTTCACGTGCGGCAGCCCCAGCACGGAGTCATCCAGCTCTCCCGCGTGTTCCTGCGCCCCTGGCGAGTAGACCCGCTTCTCCGTGCCCCATGTCAAGCGCGGCAGCCCCGCGACCAGCCGACCAGCCAGTTCACGCACCCACACCACGCCCCGATGCACCGCGAGGGACATCGCGGCCCAGAACGACGAGACCGCCCGGGCGAGCCGGCGCACCGGGGCGTCCGACGCCGCTCGCTGCAGCCCGTCCCGCAACGCGTCGGCCAGCTCGTCGGCGGTCCGCGTGTCCAACGCGTCGTCACCCAGTACGACCGCCGGGTTGCCCAGCAGCGCAACCACATAAGCCGGTGGCGCGCGTGCCAACAGGTCGCGCAGCATCTCACTCGGCCGCGCCACCCGACCCCGCCGCGTCCGCACCACGACGATCAGGCCGGCCGCCTGCAGCTCAGCCGCCCACCGCGCCAGCACATCCATGCCGGGCAGACCGGCGAAGAACACCGACAGACCCGCCAGCCATTCCGGATCCCCTGGCCCGGGCACCCACTTCCCCCGCCGCAGCAGCGACAGGTTCACCCCCGACTTCTTCTTCGCCCCCGATGTTGTCGACCGGCCAGCGCCGACCACCAACCGCAACAACTGGACCGGCCCACCAGCCGAACCCGCAGCCGGCAGCTCCGCCACCGGCACCCGCTGCCACATCCGCGAGCGCCACCGTGCAACACCGGTCCTGACCACTCCGGCCACCTTGCGGGCGCCCCACAGCACCACCCCGACACTCGCCGCCGCGAGAGCGAACGGCGCGACACCCTGGACCCAACCCGGAACACCAGCCAGCCCGTGCGTGGCCTGGGCGACGGCGCCGGCGAGCGCGATGCCCACAACGACCGTCCGGATCGAGACCGAGCCCGACTCCCCGTCGGCGTCACCCGACCCGG
The DNA here is from genome assembly GCF_002262885.1 of Pseudonocardia sp. MH-G8. Lineage (GTDB taxonomy): Bacteria > Actinomycetota > Actinomycetes > Mycobacteriales > Pseudonocardiaceae > Pseudonocardia. The sequence goes on from NZ_NKYF01000004.1 coordinate 308,260, forward strand.
TCTGCGTCGACTCGGCGGGAGCGGAACGGAAGACGTACTCGTGGTCGGGCGCGTCGGCCGAGCCGAAGCCGACGCGGCTGCCGTCCTGGAGCCGCGTGGCCTCGGTGATCGGGTTGCCGTCGACCCGCACGGCACCGCGCCCGAGCGCGACGACGTACCACGCGTCACCGCTGAGATAGATCGCGGCATCGGCTCCGGCGAACCCGGGCACGGGAAGGTCGACACCCGGGTGGCTGCCGGCGAGTAGCCCGCCCGTCGGGACCCGGAACGTGTGGCCGACGGAGCTCACCAGCCTCGGGTCGCCCTTGGCCTCGCCGCCGCGGGTCGGTGCTCCCGGGGGCAGCAGTGCCACCACGGTGTCGCTGTCCGACCGCACCAGCCGCCCCTGCCCGTGCAGTTCGACCACGACGTACAGCTGGTCGCCGGAGATGCCGAGCTCACGGGCGTCCACCCACGGCTGCTCGGCGATCTCCAGCAAGGAGATCATCATCGATGCGGTGCGCTCGCTCATGGCGAGGGCCCGTTGGAGGCGCAACTGTTCGATCAGGCGGACCACCGCAGGCAGCCCGTCCAGCACCGCCCTGTGGTCCTCGCGGAGGTCCGGCCGCCTGAGCTGCGTGTCCCGCTGTGGCTTCACCAGCTCGACGATCGTGATCAGCTGGTCCAGGCGAGAACTCCCTTGCGGACTGCTCAGGCGAGGAATGCTCGAGTCCCACCCATCAATGCTGATCAAGGCGGACGTGATCTCCACCAGCGCCTCGAGGCGCTGGTCGACGTCCACGAATTCGTACGGGTCCGCGACCCGGCGTGCGAGCTGCTCGACCAGCGACCTCGTCCGATCCGCACGCCGGTCGACGACGGCGAGCTGTGCGGCGATCTGCGCGGCGAGTGCATCCTGGCCGGGACCGGCCAACAGGCGCGCGTCCGTCAACTCACGACGTGCCTGGCCGAGTAGAGCCGCCTGAATGCCCACCTCGCTGTCCGGGACTGCCACTGCCTCGGCCAACAGCTGGTCGGCGCGGTCCAACGCATCGCGGGCGCGGGCGGGCGACGGATGTCCTCGGCCGTCGCGGGCCGCGGGGTGGTCCTCCGATGCCGCCGGGCGCTGCCCGCGTTGCTGCCACAGCAGGACGGCCACCAACGCCACGCCGAACGGCAGAACCCGAACCGCGACCTCCAGCGACCCGGCCACCAACGCGACCAGTGCCGTGACCCCGACCAGCAGCCCGACGACCGCCAGCGCCACCGGCGCCTTCCCGGCCTCGTCCCCGGCCGAGCCTCGCGGCCGCTGTGCAGGCTGAGTGAGCAGCCTGTGCAGCGCCCACAGCGTCATCACGGACCCGAACCCGGTGACCGTCGTGATCAGAACCGGCAGCGCGGGGCCCACCGCCACCAGCACCCCGACCACGAGCCCCGCGGCGGCCACCGGCGGTGCCACGGCCCGCACCCCCCGGCCGAGATCCGCCCGCACCGCGGGCGGGCTGTGGGTCAACCGCGCCCGCCACTTCAGCAGCCGCCATCCGCCCAGCCCGAGGCCGGTGACCACACCCGCGATCAGCAACGGCGCCCAGTGCGCGGGCCAGATCGCGAACAGCCCCCAGTACAGAAGGCTCACGGCGGCCGCACCGTCCATCACCTTCTGATAGCGGCTGCCGGCCAGACCCGGCCTCCGCGCCGCCACCATGCCCAGCACGCTGGCGTACCCGAACGCCACCGCCAGCGCGGTCGACACCGTCAGCAGCAACGGATCGAAGTCCAACCAGCCCAACTGGTAGATGTAGTACCCGATCCCGGTGTTCGACACGACCGGATACCCGAACCAGGTCAGCAGCCCGCCGGCCACCCGATGCGGCTGCGCACCCCGACCCTGCCACTCGTTGTAGGCCGCGCTCGACGCCGACGTCCCGAAGATCACAGCGGTCGCCGCGAACAGCGCCGAGATCACCGCCGCCGCACCCGTGCCGGTCACCGCCGCCACGGTCAACCACCCGGCGTTCACCACGAATGTGACCAGCAACGCCGTGGTCAACACCCACCGCGAGCCGGACGTGCGCGGCACCAGCTTGAGGAGGATGAGCAGGTTGAGCAGCCCCCGCAGGGCGAACGCGGCGGCGCTCGCCGTCTCCTGCCCCACGACGATCGCAACCAGGGACAACCCCAGGACGACCACCGCGAACCCCGCCGCGACCAGCCAATGCCGCGCCGCGGCACTGTGCGTCCATGCGGCCGAGGCCCCGGCGAGGCCACCGGCGATCCACCGCAGGCCTCGCACCGACCACCGCCACCCGGCAGCCGCCAACCCGGTCACGAAGCGCCGCACCAGCACCACACCGACCGCGGCCACAACCAGTCCGCCGCCCGCCACGACCAGCCACAGCCCGGCCCAGCCCGCGGGCGGCCCGCGCGCGGGAGGCGACGACGGGGCCGCCGACGACGGCGGCGAGGACGGCTCGACCGGCGCCACCGTGGGCGACGACGGCGACGGCTGAGACGACGGCGGCGCCGTCGAGGGGGACGGCGACGACGACGGCTCGACCGGCCGCCCCGGATCCTGCTGCGGCCGGTCCTGCTGCGGCGCGCCCTGACCCCCAGGCCTTCCGTCGTCCGCCGGCTGGCCGGGGATGACCAACCGCTCACCCGCGAAGATCTTGCCCCGGTCACGGTCGGCGAACCCGTTGACCTGCGCCTGCGCCAACCGGTCCGGATCGACCTCGAAACGCGCGGCGATGCCGGGGAACGTGTCACCCCACCGCACGATGTAGCTGCCGTCCCACCCCAGCGGGATCGTCAACCGCTCGCCGGGGTAGATCAGACCCGGGTCGGCCCCCTCGAACCGCGCCCCGTTGGCGTCCAACAGTCCGACACGGCGATCATCCGGGGTCGACCGCAGCGGCACGTTCAAGCTCTGCGCCAAGTCGTACGGGTTGTCGTCCGGTTGCACCTTCAACTGGTCCGGCAGCGTCTCGCCCGACCGCGCCACATCCCGCTGTGTGTCCCGCTGCACGACCCGTTGCTCCGACGACACCTCGGCCGCAGCCACTGACACACCCGGCGGTGCCGCGGCCGGGCCCACACCGGCCATCTGCACACCGGACACGGCCGGCGGACCCCGCTCCCGCTGCACATCGGAGGCGGCAGCCACGGCGTGCCCCGCCGACTCGGTCCCGACAGCAGCGCCTGCCGACGGCGCCGACACCGCACCACCCAGAACCAGCAGCACGCTGACCGCCACCGCAGCCCCCGACCGGCCCACCACACCCACCCGACGAGCGGCGCGCTCGTCGGACCGGGGACTCGCCTTACGCACCAGCCGGAACACGACCACGCCCAGTACCGCGGTGGCCACGGCGCCGACGACCACCAGTGAAGAGACCCCCACCGCGACCGCCACCCCGTATGCGGCAACGCCGAGCACCGGCACGCCGAGCAGCGCGCCGACCAGGGCCGAACCTCGCTCCGAGTCCTCGACGCCGGTCGCCGACGGTCCGCCGCGCTCGTCCGCGCGCTGACGCATCCGCGCCCAGTCCAACTCGGCGACCAGCTCTTGCGCCGCACCGAAACGCAGGTCTTCCGAGCCGACCCGGGCCAGGAAAGTGGCCTCGAACTCCTGCACCCGCCTTCCGAAGCTGCGGCTCAGGCCGTACCGGCGCAACTCGCGGAACTCGGCCCAGGTGTCCGTGAACCGCACGACCGCCAGGGCCCTGCCGTCCCGGACGACCGTGTACGCCAGCACATCCCGGAAGCCCTCGAAGCCTGGCCGATCCAGGTGGACCACCGGGACACCGCGGTGCCTACGCCGCTGACGGCCGTCCAGGAACGGCTCGACCAGCTTCTCGAACTCCGCCTTCCGATCCCCGGTCAGCTCGAGACGCGGGCCGCTGGTGGCCAGCGAGCCGCTGCGCACCCCAACCGTCACCGCGCCACGCCGGGGCTCACCCGCGCCGACCGGCGGACCCGCGGGCATCTCGCCGCCGGCCACAACCCGCCGATCCCGGCCGAGGTGGTGGGCGGCCAGGGCGAGGACAGCCAGGTCCACAGCCAGCACGACCCGTTCGGCCACACCCACCGACAGCAGCAACGGGATCTGCTCCGGATCGCTCACCACGCGCGCTACGAACAGGAGCCACAACGTTCCGATCGAGCCGGCCCACGCAGCAACCCGCATCCCGCGGGATTCCGACAGCTGCCTGGCCAGCAGGAAGCCCGATACACGCACCCCCACCGACGCGAGACCGAACGCCGCCAAGTGGACCCCGTGGGACAAGCCGCCGACCGGAGTAGCCGGCGACAACGCCATCAGCGCCATCGCCGGCGCCATCAACGCCACCAGGGCCTGCACGAGCCGTGCGCCCTGCACGCCGGACTTCCCCACCATGACCGCGACCAACGCCGCAGCCGTCCCCACCGCAACCATCGCGGCCGGCACCAGGATCTGTCCGGCGGCCGTGACGACGTACTCGCTGACCGGCTTCGTCACCGACATCTCGGCGGCGGCCAGGAGGTGCAGCGCGCCCACTGCGCCCACCGCGAACCCGAGCAGCACGTACACCACACGCACCGGACCGACCACGTTCTCCCCATGGCCCGTCAGCCACCGCACTGCCGCGCCGACACCGGTACGCACCGTCGTAGCAACCCACCGGCCGACGCCCCGAAGCGCGGCAGGCAGGAACCTCCACGCAAGGACCGCAGCCGCGACAACCACAACAGCCACCACCAGCGCGGCCGTCCCACCAGCCGGAGCCACCCCCGGACCCGTGACGCGCAGCCACGCCACCGCGGCCGCAACCGGCAACCACGCAACGACCCGTTGCCGGTCCGTGCCGTCCCCGCGGTCGCCATACAGGTCCTCCTGCAGCGACGCCAACCGCCGGGACGTGACCCTGTCCAGCCACGACAGCCCGGGCCGGTACCGCTTGTGCTTGCGCCAGTTGTTCCGGGCGACCCGATCCATGACGTACTGAAGTTCCGCGACCCGCCCCTTGGCACGCATCAGACCCTCGGAGTCCAGTGCCGAGAAGGCCTGGCCAACCTCCCGCCGCGCCCGCTCGACCTCAAACGCACGCCCCAAGCTGCCGCCCATGTTCCAGCCCGGCTCGATCCGCACGGTCCGCGCACCCTGGTTCATGCGCTGCAGCAGCCACATGATCAGAGTCACGTCGGCGAGGAGCAGCCCCAGCGTCCCCACCAACCCCGCACCGGACACCCCGACGAGCCACGACACCCCACCGAGCGCGATCGCCGTGTAGATCGACGGGGACCCGGTGAGGCCCAACACCCGAACGGCCTCACGGCCGCGCTCCCCACGAGCAGCCACGATCCGCTTCCCGAGTCGCTTCACCGCGACCCAGATCGCTGCGACAGCCCCCACGTTCACCACGGCGAGCAGAATCTGGGAGCTGAGGTCGACCGCCCCGGCGGCCGCAGCAGTCGTGGCAGCGGCCGCCGACACCGGCGCCACCAGCACCAGAACCACGGCAAGCGTCACTGCCAGGGCGACCGCGCGCCACAGGCCGGCCTTTCCGAAGCGGGAGGTCTTCGGGGTGTCGGCGGCGGACGAGGTAGCCGGTCCCGGCCGATCCCGGCCGTAGTAGCGGTCCAGCGCCTCCTTGTCGAGACCGCCCCAGTTTCCGAAGTCGTCTCGGTACCCGTGCCCATTCCTCAGGAACGCGTTGGCCGTCCTGACCAGCTTGGCCCGGGTGTAGCGCGGCGAGGCCACCAGGGCCACATGCGCGAACACGAAGATGGACAGCAGCGCGGCAGTCAGATAATCGCCATTCTGTATCCGGACGATCAAGGACATGGCAGGGATGACTGCCCCCACGAGGTGCGTGACCTCGGCCCATAGATTTCCGTAGAGAATGAACCCGGTCAGGTTGTCCAGCGGGTGGCCAGCGAGATCCATTCGGTAGGCATATGCGCCGTCACCTGGCCTGGAGCCCCTTCCAATCGTGTTCATGACACGATCACGAACCCATCGACTTCCGATGCGCTCGTGCCGACGCACCGACGCCGCCGGATCACGCGGAATCAGATAGCGCAGCAGCAGGCGGCGCAGCAGGCCGGAATCGGTGTACTGGACCAGGTCGTACATCGTCGGCGGCGTCACATCCCGCTCCCTGTTCTCCCGATGCAGACCGCCGGAAATACCTCCTTCTTGCCTCCACATACCACTCGCGCCGTCGCGCCGTCCATCCGGTGTGAATTGTGGCGCCAAGACTCTGTCGGCCGCCGACCAGGCCACGACGATCACACCTGAAACGACCAGCATCCATTCAGCAACAACCAACCCCATCACAACCAAGCCGACTCCGAGAAGTCCGAGAACGACATACCTCGGAGCCAGCCCCTGGCCGTGCGATTGAGCGTGCCGGGTCGCCGTTTCGCTGGTGCTCGCGTCAAGGGCCTGGACGTCGGCGGGATCCCGCACACCGTTGTCCGCGTCGATTCTCGGCGCAGCCTCGCCCACCACGGTCGACAACGTCCGCACCTCGCCGGTCGCCTCGGCGGGCGGCGAGCGCGCACCACCTGCGCCGAGGCCGGGCGCCGGCACCGCCGGCCGCCTGCTCAGCAGGCCGAGCAGAACAGCGATCGCCCCGGACAGCGCCGCGAAGCCCAGCACCACCAACGGGTTCGTCCCCGTCAACGGGCTGCTCGGGGTCCACAGACCGTCGGCCGACACCGCCTGCGCCACGCCGAGCATCGCGGTCGCCGCGAATGCCAACCCACCGGCAACCGGGAGCACCGCCCGGCGGAACGCCGTCCACTGCGCCTTGGGCATCGACTTGACACCCAGGACCGACCCGGTCATCGCCACCGCACCCGCCACCACACCGAAGAGCGCCGCGCCGAGCGCCAGGTTCACGTCGAGCCACCCGGCCGCAGTGACCACCCGCGCCAGCCCGTACAGCCCGGCCGACCCGATCAGCCAGGCGACGGTGGTCAGCCCGTGCCGGTGCACCCACAGCTCTCTGGCACCACGCCCCGCCGCCGCACCCACCGGCCGCCACACCCACCGGGCCAGGGAACCCCACAACAGCGTCACCGCCGCCGCCACCGGCACCCAGCCGAACTCGTCAATGGCCTCGAGCCCGATCGGGAAGCCGACCTGCAACGTCTGGACCACCGCCACAGCGGCCATCACCGCAGGTACCGCCCGCTGGATCCGCACCCATTCGGACCGGGCCACCAGGCCCTCCCGGTAAGTGAAGGCGAGGACAACCACGAACACCAGAACGCCCGCAAACGCCATGACGGCTCCGATGACCGGGTCAACGCCGGCCAACCCGAGCAGGAACATGCCGATCACGATCGTGCCGACGGCCGCAAGCCCAACGCCTCCCACCTTGATCCGGAACCCGCCTTCCGGCGCGTCCTTCACCAGGCCGGCGAGCCGTTGCTCCACGTCCGCGTCGACCCGTTGTGCCGCGTCCGGAACCGCCTCCATCAGGGCGAGGGCGTCCTCACGGGTGCCGCCCTCGCCGTTCAGCACATCCCACAGAACCGCGACCGCCCGCTCCCGGGCCCGCAGCAGGTCATGCCCCAGTCGCTTCGCCTCGGTCAGCCGCCGAGCCTCCGACCACCCGGTCCGGACCCGATACTTCAGCTCGTACCGATCCATGTCCCGCCGGAAGTTCGACCGCAACCAGCCACGATCGGCTTCGGCAAGGAACGTGAGTTCCTTCTCCACCTCGGTGAACCGCACGACCACCATTCGCTGCTGCGCGGGAACCCAGATCGTGTACCGCTTCAGCACACCCGCGAAGGGCAGCCCCTCGATCGACACCGTCACGACCGGCGCCGACACCGCACGCCACGTGATCTGCTCGATGTCGCCCTCGTCCAGCTTCGCCCGGACCCGCGGAAGCAACTTCGCTTCCAGCCCCAGCCGCTCTTCCTCGCCCAGCTGGAACTCGGACTCCGGCCGCAGAACGTACGACCCACCCCGGCCGTAGTGGCGGCGCTGACCGACCGCCGCCGAGAGATCGTGCCAATTGTTCACCGGGGGCGGCAGCCCGGTGTAGCCGTGTTTCGTATCCACCGGGTGACCGACCGGATCGGCGCGCCCGCTGGTTCCGGACGGCCGCGCGGTGCCCGGCGGGCCGGAGCCGGCACCTGCCTCATCCGCACCACCGCCACCCGGGGTCGCGGCACCTCCCGTGGCCTGCGGGCCATCGCGGCCCGGACCGCGGGAGTCGGTGTGCACGTTGCCCGTCTCGCTCAGGATCGACGTCAACCGACCGGGAGTGAATCCGGTGATCTTTCCGATGTCCACGGCCCGCACTCCGGCCGTGTGCGCTTGACGGATGGTCGGTGCAAGCTCCTTCCACCGGTTCGGTGCGTCCACGGCCGCCGCCAGCTCGATCTCTGCACGGGCCGCCGAATCCTGAGCCGCGACCAGGTGCCGCCGGGCGTCCCGGGTCACCGCTCGGGCCGACGCATCCATCGGCATGAAGATCTGTTCTGCGTCGGTGACCGCCGCACGGAGGGTGTCGACGGCCGCCGCGTAGTCGTCGGAGTTCGCGGTCACACCTGGCACCACGCCTGCGAGGGCCTCGCCAAGCTGGCTCTCGTACAGGTTGGTGATCTCCCGGATGTCCTCGGGCCGAACGCCTGCTCGGTAGGCGGCCCGTACGGCCGGGGCCAGGTGCCGCGCCTCGCGCTCGTCCAACTCCTCCATCGCGGCCTCGGCGCGACGCAGCGCTTCCGCCGCTTCGGCGATCCCGGCCTCGGTGACACGGAGGTTCCGGCGTGCAGGCTCGACTTCCGCATCCGCCCTGCGCACCGCATCCCGCAATTCCATGGTGGCGATGTCCCGGACGACCCCGGCAACCTGATCGTGCGACAGCGTCGTGTTCTCAGCGATCCGCTCATGCGACAGGCCCGCCTGGTGCGCCCGCCAGACGTCCCGCGCCAGCAACGCCAGCCTGCTCACGTCGAGCCGGCCCAGGGTCGCGTCGACCAGCTGCAGCTCCGCGGCGGCACGGGCGACGGCGCGGTGCTCAGCGGCCAGGTCGCCGGCTCCGCTCCGGATCACCGTGTCCCGCCGCGCCTCGGCCGCGACGAGGTTCCGCCAGGCCGTATCCCGCAGCGTCATCCAGGCGGAGCGAGCGCCGTCCACTCGGTTCGTTGCGGCCCGCAGCACAGTCTCGAGCGACTGCCGCGCGGAGTCCTCCTCCGTGTCGCGGGAATCATCGTGGCCGTCGCCCGCACCGGTGTCGTCGGCGAACTCCGCTGTCGGGTCATCGGCCGGGGTCGCCTCATCGGCGTCCGCGTCGAGCAGCCCATCGCGCACCGTGCGCTGTTGCGCGGCCCGCTCGCGGTCCTGCGCTGCGTCGTTGCGCAGGTCTGTGATCTGCTCCGGGCCCAGCAGGTTGAACTCTTCGGCACCATCCGCCGCGTGGTCCAGCTCGGCGGCGCGCTCGTCCCAGTAGTCGGCCACCTCGGTGGCGTGCTCGATGAGGCCGTCGGCCGTGATGTCCCGGTCGACCACGGCGTCCTCAGGCAGCGTGGAGAGCAAGGCATCGAGGATCTCGACCTGCCCGTTGAGCTCATCCAGATCCGCCTCGTCCGCGAACGGGTCTGCCCGGTCGCGCAGGTCCAGTGACCGTTCGGCCGCGGTGATCCTCCCGAGCACGGCGAGCGCGTGCTGGGCGGTCGCCTCGGTGACCTCGCGGCCGCCCCAGGGGAGGCCGTCGGCGTGGCGCGCGCCGGCGACGCCGGCGGTCAGATCGCGCACGGCATCGGTCGCGTGGTGGTAGTCGCCGTAGTAGATCATCGCCCGGATGTCGGCGATCGCGGCGGACGACACACCCCGCTCGGCGGCGGGATCCTCGGTGCGCAGCGACGGTATCGACGACGACGGAGCCGGCGACTCTGCGGCGACGTCGGAGACCGCCTCCGCGGTCGCTGCCCCCGCGACCGAGATGCCGAGCAGAGCGCGGTAGTCACGCAGCGCGGCGTAGAGGTCTACGTCGTGCTCGTGCAGGCCGTGCTGGTCGATCGGCATTGCTGCGTCGCCATCGCGCCGGGCCTGCTGGAACCGGGTGATCCGGTCGAGGGCCGCGTCGATGCGACGACCGGCCTCGTGCACGCGTGCCGCGGCCTGCTGCCTCTCCGGGCTGTCGACCGGGCCCGCCTGACGGGTGGTGTTCCCGCCGAGCGGGGTGCGGGCTCTGGCGCCGGGCGCGTCGACGGTCTGGAAGGCGGCGGACTTGGCGCGGTCGGGGTTGCGGGTGACCCGGCCCAGTTCGCGGTAATGCTGCCACTCGGCATTCTTCTGCGCCCGATCGAAGAGCTTTCCGAGATCGGTGCCGCTGATCTCGTCCTTGCCCTGGTACTCCTCGGCCAGCTTCTTCCGCAGCCGCGGGGCGTACGTGCGGACGAGCTCGTCGTCGAGCGACCGGTACTCGCGGGCCGCGCCCTTGTCGACGAAGCGGGCGGCGCGGCCGTCGGCCTGATCGTCGACCCGCTTGGCGAACGACCGCTGCCCACGCAGCAGCAGGAGACCCTCCGGGTGATCCGGGCGGACGTTCGTGCCGCGGCCCATCACGTCGGTGGCGATGGTGACCGCCCCGTCACGGCCCGCGCCCGCCGCGATCGTGTCCTCGTTCATCAGGTGCCTGGGGCGGCCGGTGACCAGACCGGCGTCGATGCCGTACTTGCGCGAGACGATCGCGTGCAGTCGCTCGGCCTCCCGGATCGATCCCAGGATCGACAACACCGGCCGGCGGGACTCGGCGCGTGACGCGGCGATGTCCTTCGCCATCGACTGGAGCTTGGCCTCGGTGCTGAGGAAGGTCTTTGCGCGCAACGGCAGCAGCTCCGACTTCGGGCCCCTGACCTCGAACACCCGCAAGCCGTAGAACCTCGCGAAGCCCAGCCGGTCGGTGCGCGAGCGGACTGCCGTCCCCGTCAGCCCGACGACCGACCGGTAGTCACCGAAGTACTCGGAGCTCGTGACCTGCGCCCGCGTGTTCTGCATCTCGCCCACGGGCAGTCCGTGCTTGGCTGCGAGGGCCTCGTGCAGGCCGTCGCGCCACCGCTGACCCCACAGCGGGTAGCCGGTGTAGCGGTCGATGATCACGATCTGGCCGTTGCCTGCGTCGATGTAGTCCATACCTTCGCGGAAGCGGTGCTCCGCGCGCAGCGCCTGGACGACGAGGTCCTCGCTGACCTGGTGCTTCTCGGCGGCCCTCTGACCGGCCCTTGTGAGTGTGAACCGGCCGGTCCACCGACCGGTGACGAAATGCTCCCCGTGCTGCATCGGACTGATCCGCAACGCCGGGTCGGCGTCGTGGCGGCCTGCCACGACATCGCGCGCCCGAACGTAGGCATCGCTGAGGATGTTCTTCTCCGCCGCGGACAGCGACAGGATGTGCGGGGTCCGCCCGGCGTCCAGCAGCACGAGGTCGGCCTCGTCGATGATCGCCGCATCCCGGTCGCGCTGAATCCGGTTCGCGCCACTGACCAGGCTGTCGTAGAGCCAGTCGAAGTAGAACTGGCTCTTCGTGCCGACGACGATCGGCTTGTCGTACTGACCGCGCTGGTGAGCGTCGGAGTAGCCCCGGTCCTCCCGGGACCGCAGGAGACCGACCTCGAGGCCCAGCGCCTCGGCGACCTGCTGATGAACCTCGTGATCGCGCTCGGCCAGCTTCGGGTCCGACTTCACCACGTGGACGCCGTGGACGGGCCGCTTTCCCCCTTCCGGGATATGCCAACGCAACGCCTTCCACTGCGCGAGCAGCACCTCGACCTGCGTCTTGCCCAGTCCTGTGCGCAGCTCGATGACGGTGCCGTGGACCTTCCGCGGCATCAACATCCCGAACAGCCAGATCCGACCGCGTCCTGCAGCCTCGGCATAGGCCGCCGCGAGCTGCCAGTCCTTCAGCAAGAACGAATCGCCCTCCTTTTCCCGGAAGGCCCACTCGCTCAGCCGGAACGACTCATTCCGCACCGCCCGGAGCGCATCCATCGTGTAGTCGCCGTTGGCAACTCGCCGCGCCAGGACATCCGGCGGGGTGAGGGGGCCCTCCGAGTCACGGAGCTTCTTGAACTCTGCGACCAGCTTGTTGTACGGCCGAATCGCCAGCTCGTAGCGCCACTCGGCGAAGTGCTCGATGTTGCGCCGGTACCAGCCCTCCCGCTTCTGTGTCGCCGCGGTGACACGGCGCTCATCGGTTCCCTTCAGCGACCGCACACCCGGCCGGACACCCACGCGTGTCACGGTCGCGAACGCTTCGCCGTTGAGCACACCCTCGCTGTAGGCGAAGCCCTCCAGCTTGTTGTGCTTGAGCAGTTCGATCGTCTCGCTGCGCTGCTCCGCGCTCAGGCCGTCCTCGAACGCCTTCATCGAGCGCGTGTCGTGCTTGCCCATCGCCTTGTTCGCCGCGGCGACGGCAAGTTCGTTGTTCGACGGACGCGGTGGGGACAGCCCGCCGATGCCGTTGCCTTCCATCGGTTTCGGTGTGCCGGCGGAACCTTGTGTTGTCACCGCGGTCGTGTCCGTCGCCGCCGCCCTGGCCGGCGCATGCCCACCGGACGGCGCAGGGCCGTCGGGGCCCGACGGCTTGTTCGGCCGGGTGCCGCCGCGCATCCCGCCGCCGGACTGCGACGCGGGCAGGGCCTCCTGGGGGGCGCCGGGTACCGAAGGCTGCTTCGGCGCCGTCGGGGGCGGCGGGCTGCGGCCACCGTGCTCGATCGACGTCCCCGCCGGGACGCCGCCATCCGATGCCGCCCGCGCCTGACCGGGGCCGAGGGCGTCCTTGTGGCTGATCCAGCCGCCGTTCTCGCCGTCGGCCGTGAACGTGAGCCCATCCACATCGCCCTGCTTGACCTGCTCCAGCAGCACCGCCTTCTGCAGCGGGGGCATGTCCTCACCCAGCCCGGACAGGAACTCCTCGACCGTGGCGTGCGGCTTGCCACCCATCGCATCCGCGGCCCGGCCCGCATTCGGCACCGGACCCGCCACCGGCTTCGCCGCAGGAACCGGCCTGTGCCCGATGTAGCCCTGCCGGTGCGCCCCCGAGCCTGCCTCGAAGTAGCTGAATCCCGGGAGCTCACCGTTCTTGATCTGGGTGACGATCGCGTTGCGGTCCTTCTTCGACGTGGCCTGCTGCAGACCACGCTGGAACTCCGCCACGGTGGCACTGCTCTTGCCCCCCATGGCGTTCTCGGCCTGGGCCGCGGCATCCGACGCGGCGCCGCCGCGCTGCGCCACCGGCAACACGACGGGACCGCGGCCCGCTACCACCCCCGGCTTGGCCGCCCCGTTCAACTGCGCCTGGCGCGTCGGCTGGTAGCTGATCCGGCCGTGGTGGTGGCTGAAGCCCGCCAGCTCGCCAGCCTCGATCTGCTCGACGAGCGCGTCCTTCTTCTTCTGCGGGGTGAAGCGGCCGAGCCCACGCTGGAACTCCGCGACGGTCATGTGGTTGTTGTCGCGCATCGCCCTTTCGGCCATGACCATCTCGGTGGTCTTGCCGGCCTTCACCACGTTCAGCGCGACCCGTGCCTCGGTCCGGGTGACGCCGGTCTCCTTCACGACCTGGCCGACGGTGGGCCGGGCTCCCGCCCGCACCGTCATGTTCGCGACGCGGTTCACCAGTGGCTCGACCGAAGCGTTCCGGAGTGCGAACCGCACCGCGCCCTTGCTGCGACCCAGCTCTCTGGCCAACTGACCGATCGTCGGACGGACCCCACCACGCAACGCCGTGATGTCCGCGATCTGCTGGTTGATCCGCGGGACGTCCTCGGCGATCTTTCCGTACCGCCAGGCGGCGACCCCGCCGCTGACCCCCTTCACGATCCCGGCCCCCAGACCGGCCACGGCGAGGGTCGCGTCGATCTTGAACTCCCAGCGCTGCGTGGGGGTGAGATGCTCCCAATTGAGGGCCGCATCACCCATGGAGTAAGCCATGTGGCCCGCCATGGCAACGCCACCTGCCCCGGCGGCGATGACGCCGGTCCGGTGCAGTCCAACCGCGCCCTTGAGCGCACCGATCTTCGCGACGAGCGATCCGCCACCGAGAAGTGCGGACGATGCTGTCGTGATCCAGAGGGATCTGGCCGTCTCATCCTCGAGCGGGTTGACGCTCATGTTGTGCTGGTGCCGGACGATCAACTCACCAGCGGCGGTGGCGCCCATCACGACAGCGCCTGACGTGAACGCGGCAGCGGCGCCCGCACCGGCGCCCGCCACCCCTCCGACGACGCCCCTGACGGCAGCCACTCCGACCACTGCTGGTGCACCCACACCCGACATGCCCAGAAGGACGGTGCCTGCGCCCGCGAGCACTCGGCCGATGTTGATTCCGATCTGCTTCAATGCCGGGTCCTCGTGTGCGTCGACCAGCTGCACACCACCCTTCATACCGATCGGGTCGTACATACCGTCGTGCAGCAACACTTCGTGATCGTCGGCGAACCCGTTCATCTTCTGGTAGTCGTTCGGGTCGTCGTAGACGTGCCCATCGGGGTCCACGAACTTGATGACACCGTCGGCACCCATGACCCGGAACAGGGCCGTCTCGGTGGGGAACCCCGCGTCGGGATTGTTCGGGTCATCGGCGAAAATCCGAATGACCCCGACCTCGCCCAACTCCCCGGGCTTGGCCCTGCCCGCGTTCTTCCCGCCGACATCCTCGATCGCTTGCTTGAACTTATCCAGGTCACCGTCGAACTCGATCACCAGATCTTCGATATTGTTCCGGTCATCTTCCTTGTAATTCCCCAGCGCGATCGTGAAGATCTCGTCCTTCGCCTCCTCCGCCGTCATCGCAGACGCCGATTGCGCGATCCATCCCTCGCCTCGCCCACGGAAGAGGCCCTGGAGGCTCTTGTCCGGGTTGTTGCGATAGTCGGGCGAGTTGATGGCTGAGTTGAACACGTACACCATGTCCGGCCGCTGGGTGGACGGCATGGAGAGCAGGTCACGCTGCTGGTAGCGGCCAGAACCTCCGCCCTCCCACACGAGCTTGCCGACCGTGGAACGGAAACTGGCATCGCGGGCGACCGTGTCGTAGGACATGCCGGTCATCTCGGCGAGTGCCCCGACCGTCTCGGCGAGCGCCTTCTCCGCAGGATCGTTCGAGTTCTCCAGTCCGCGGGCCAGATCGGTCAGCCGGGTCTCGAACTCGTTCAGCCGATCCATGTCCTGGGCCATGCGGGTCTCGCCCGCGTTCGCACCGAGCCTGATGTCGATCCCCCGCAGGGTCGCCGTGTCGGGTGGCACACCCGGGAGGCCTGCGCTCAACGTCTCGATATCGGTCTGCAGCCCGCCGAGCAACTTCCGGTCGTCGTTGATCGTCTTCTCCAACGCGTCCACGCGGTCCACATCGATCTGCGTGACGTCGCCGTGCTCGAGGAGCCAGTCGACCTGCATTTCCAGCGCGAGCGTGCGCTTGCACAGGTCCTCCTTGTGACCGGTCAGACTGAGCCCGGCCACGCGGCCCGCGTCGCTTCGTGCCTTCTGGAGATCGGTGAGCTCGACGTAGGGCACCCCGTCGGCAATGGCCTGAGCCTTCGCCTCCGGGTTGGAGACGATGACGTTGCCGTGCGCGTCGAGCGACTGCCCTTGCGCGTTCACCCCCAGCGCCTTCTGCAACTCCTCGTTGGCATCGATCAACGTGACCTGCAGATCCGCGGGAACGCTCCGGTTCTCCGCGGCGCTGCGGTTGTCCGGGTCGATGATCGGGCGCTGGTACGTCATGGCCGTCAGCGCATCCGCGATCCCCCTGTTGATCCCCATTCGCTGGACGGGGAGAAGCGACTGCTCGTACAGCGCAACGTCGTCGGCGAAGGCGCTCGGCGAGAACGTCCCGTTCCGCCGGGCCTCGTCGATCCGGTCCGTGGCCCGCTCGAGCTCCGGCAGCTTCTCGATCAGTGTCTCGGTGTCGTACCGGAGATCCGCGTCGGCGTTGACCGCGCGGGCGGAGGCGAAGTCCCTTTCGGTGTCGCTCAGCGGGCGCAGCGACTCGTCGTAGAGTTCGCGCTGCTTCGGGGTGAGGTTGGCGTACGCCGCCGGGTCGAGCGGCGGCAGCGGCTCACCCTTCTCGTACCCGAGCGGCGCGAGGACCTCGGCAAGCATCTCGTCGGTCTCGGTGCCGCGGTAGGGCCGCCGGTAATCCGGGTCGATGAACGACATCCAAGCCGGGGAGACCTCCCCGCGGCCCTCGGTCCGCAGGTCCGGACGGTTCGACTCGCAGCCCGTGTTCCCGATCCCGGTACCGCACGACCAGCCCTCGTTCGCGCCGTGGAGCTGCCGGTTCTTCTCGTTCGCCCGCTGCCAGTCCGCACGGCTCTGGCCCTTCTCCCGGGGCGTCGTGTTCGGGTACAGCAGCACCATCGGGTCGCAGGCCACCCCGTGGCAACCCAGCGTCTGGGCCTTCCCGTCGGAGCCGGTGGTCCCGCCGAAGCAGCCGCCGCCGTCACCGTGGCAGGTCATGAACCCGAAGTTGCCGTTGTTGTCGCGGTATCCCTGGGTGTACTCGCAGCCCTCATTGACGCAGTAGGCGGCGTCGCCCTGCGGGGTGAAGCTGGCGATCGTCCCGTCATCGAGCATGCGGGCCTGGAAGTAGCCGTTGGGGTACTTGCTGGTCCAGTCGCCGCCGAACTCGTCGTGCATCTCACAGCGCGCGGTGCACTCGCGCTGAGTCGGATCGAGATCCCCGAACGTCTGCTGAATCTCGTACTCATGTCCCGTGCAGACACCGCCGGAACACAGGCCGGCGCGCACGTCCTTGTTACCGGGCACGGTCTCGGTGCAGAAGCCGGCGCAGTCGAAGCTGCCGCCACGGCCAGGTCCCAACGGTGTGACAGCACCGACGTGGAAACTCTCCACCGACCCGCTGTACGGCTCGGGGAATCGCGCGTCCGGATCGCCCTCGTGGAAGTACCGGTTGTGATTGGTGATCTTGCGACCGTCCGGGAAGGTGATGTCACCGGTCTGCCCGTACACGTCGTACCGGCCCGACGCGAGGACCTTGCCATCGGGACCGTAGGCGGGCGTCATCAAACGGACCTTGTTGCCCGGGCCGTCCTTGAAGTTCGGGCCGTCGCCGTTGCCGTTGACCACCACGCCCTCGGCCGAGACGAACCTGCTGGATCCGGAGCCGGCGAGGTTGAAGATCGGCTGGCCCGCCTTGCCCGCACGCAGCTCGCCCCATGCCGCGTTGCTGACCAGCTTGTCGAAGCCGGGCGCGTCGATGTTGTGCTTCTTGTTGTACTTCTCGACGACCTCCGGGAGGTCGATCTTCGGGCCGGTGTAGGTGAATCTGCCGGCGACCACACCGTCGAACGGGGCCCGCGGCCGGTCGACCACCCGGAGCGTGGTCGGCACCTTCGGGTCGGTGGGCCTAATATTGATCTTCGCGTTGGTGCGGCCGTCGGTCACCGTGCCGTTGCCGCCGACCCAGACCTGGACGTTGCCGTCCTTGTCCTGGCTGATCCGTGCGCTGTCCTCACCGGTCACCTCGTGACGACGACTGTCCGTCGGCGCCACCGGGTCGGACGCGGAGAACGTGTTCCTCGGGTTCTTCGCCTTCCGGTTCCATGTCGCCATGGCACCCGTCGTGTCGCCGAGGGTCGTCTTCCCGTCTGTCGTCGGCAGGTCCTTGATGCACTTCGCGTCACAGGTCTGGGGCTTCTCGCCACGGTTCTTGACGACAAGGAACAGGTCGCCGTTCTCGTCACGTCCGGCGAAGGCGCCGCTCTCCTCGGGGCCCATATCCGCGACCTCGTCCGCGGTGAGGGTCGCGGCGTCCCAGATGACCTTGCCCGCGGCGATGAGCTGCGTGAACACCGACTTCGACGAGTACTGGCTGAAGTTCGAGCAGTCACCGTCGCAACCGACCCCGGTGCCGCTGGCGTAGACGCTGCAACCACTGCCCGTCGAGCCCGAGCAGTCGCCGTACTTGCGAGCATTCCAGGTGCCGCCTGGGGCCTCCCACGTCTGCTGCTGGGTCCAGCTGACGTCGAACTCGACATGCGCCTTGTAGGACTTGGAGCAGTGCGCCGGGTTCGAACATCCCACGCTGGCAGCGGCGTACCCGTCACCGGCTTGGGCGTCGGCGAACACCCAACCGCTGCTCGATCCCATCGCGCCGCCGCCCTCGTCGTGAGCGTAGGCGGATGCCCACGAACCCGACGGGTGCGACGCGTAGTCCGACGCCGTCACCGACCAGTAGTGGCTGCAGGACGCGCCCGCGCTCCCCGTGCAGGACGCGCTGGCCTGCGGCACCCCACCCGCGTTCTGCGCCGACGTGGCGACCTGGACGAAGCCCTTGCCGGTTCGGGTGGCGCCGTACCCGTGCGCGTCGCCGAACGCCCCCGCCGCAGCCGAGTGGCTCGTGGCGCTGTAGGTGCACAACGTGCCCTTGCTGCTCGAGCACGAGGCCGCGGCCATCGACTGCCCGGGACCGGCCTCGGCGACCGCGTTGGTGGCGCACCAGCCCGAGCCCTGCCCACCGCCCTTGCCGCAGCTCGCGCTCGCCGACGCCCCCGGCGCGCCCGCCTCACTGGTGGCGGCGTAGTCGTAGCGGCAGCCCGAGCCCTCCGTGCCCTTGCAGGACGCCGCGGCCACCGACTGCCCGTCCTTCACCAGCGCGGTCGCGCTCACGGTGCAACGACCGCTGCCGTCGCGGTCGCCGCAGGCGCCACGGGCCTCAGCCCCGTTGATGCCGAGCACACCGGCCTTGTCCTCGGCATCGGCGCTGTAGCGGCAGTTCGAGCCCTTCGTGCCCTTGCAGGACGCCGCGGCCACCCACTGGCCGTCCTTCACCAGCACGGTCGCAGTCACGCTGCAATGGCCGCTACCGTCGCGGTCGCCGCAGGCGCCACGGGCCGTTGCCCCGTTGCCGTCGAGGACACCGGCCTTGCCCGCCGCGACGGCGTCGTAACGGCAGGTCGCGCCCTGGCAACCGGCTGCGGCCTGCACTCCCTCGTCGGTGCCGCCGACCTGGGAGTAGCTTGCGCAGCGCCCGCTCTTTCCCGCGGTGCACTTGGCCCAGGCCACGGCGACCTGACGCCCGCCCGGGGTCGCGGCCCGTGCCACTCCCTCGTTGTAGGTGCGGCACTTCTTCCCGGCACAGTCCGCGCTGGTCTGGGCGACCCCGGGCGCGGCCGACCCGCCGGTGGCGGCCCCGCAGCGCCCGGCGGCACGGCAGACCGCGCTGGCCTTGTCCCGCACCGAGCCGTCGCCAGAGCCCTTCACCCGAGTCCGGGAGTACGAGTAGGACCGGCAGCCCTGTGCGGTGCCGTCGCCGCACGACGCACTGGCGGCGGCGTTCGTGGCGGCGAAGCGCTCACCCGAGGGCGCCCGCCCGGTCTGCACCGACGACGACAGGGAGACCTGGGCATGGCACGCGCCGGTGCCCGTGCAGCGGGCGCCGCCGCGGGCGACGCTGCGGCTGTGCCGGCCGTCCGGCCCGCCGACCGCGGTCGAGTTCCCCTTCACCCAGCCGGTGCAGCTGCCCTTGGGGCAGTCGATACCGACCGTGGCGGAGCCCTCGGCGCCGCGCACAGGGCCGGTGCCCGCATGTGCCAGCGACGACGTGGCGGTGATCTCCGCCTTGCACTCGGCCTTGCCCGTGCAGCGGGCGACCCCGCGGGCGGCGCTGCGGGCGCGCCGCTCGTCCGGCCCGCCGACCGCGCTCGAACCACCCTTCACCCAGCCCTTGCAAAGGCCATCGGGGCATTCGATGCCGACCGTCGCCGACCCCGTGCGGAAGCTGCCCCCGCGACCGGCACCGGCGCTCTCCACCGACGTCGCGGCGGTGATCGCGGCCTGGCACCCGGCTATGCCCGCGCAGCGAGTGAACCCGCGCGCGGCGCTGCGGCTGTGGCGGGCGTCCGGACCTCCCTGCACCTTCGCCGCGCCCTTCACCCAGCCGCGGCAGCCCGCGTCGGGGCAGTCGACCTGGGAGCCGGTCTGCCCGTTCCCGTGCGCCCGGTCCGTGCCGCCGCTGGTGTAGCGCGTGAACATCGCGCTGGAGTCGCTGGCCACGGCGCACCCGTTCGCGGTGGCGCGGCAACGTGCGGCGGTCGGGGTCGATCCCACCTTGCCGGTGGTCTCGGCGGTGGTCCCGGCGACACAACCCGGGCCGGAGCACTGCGCGGTGGCGGTGGACTCCGACAGCGCGGCCGTGGCGCCCCGGACAGGGAGCCCCGCCAGCCGGGCCGCCTCGCGCGCCGCGGTCCTGGCGCTGCGGGCGGCGGCCCACGCCGCCTTCGCCTTCTTCTCCTGCTTCGCGGTCGCGCCGTTGCGGGCCGCGACCCGGCTCGCCTTCACCGCGGCCTTGCGGGCCTGCTTCGCCTGCGCGGCCGACTGCTCGGCGGCCGCATCCAGCTGCCGGCTCACGACGTCGGCCAGGTAGACCGGCTTCGCCGCGTCCGCGGCCGCCTCGCGCGCCACCTTGCGGAGCTCGCGTGCAGCGGCCCTGGTCTGCCGCGCTGTCTTCTTCTGCTTCGCGGTCGCGCCGGGCTCGGCGGCGACCAGCGCCGCCTTCCTGGCGGCCTTCCGTGCCTGCGTGGCCTGCTCGGCCAGCTGCTGTGCGGTCTCGTCCTGCTGCTCCGCGATCATGTCGGCCACGACCTGGCCCGACCCCGCGACGGAGCCGCTGCGCGCCACGCAGTCGCTCTCGCCGGTGGCACAGCTTGCGGTCTCGGAGGTCCGCACCGGAGGACCACGTGCCCCACCCGCACCGTTGCCGGTCACCGGGCCGTCCGTGCCCTGAGCGATCGTCTGCGTCGTGCCCGAGCACCGGGTGCTGCCCGAGCAGTCCAGGTCCGCGCTCGCCATCGACCAGCTCGACGCGCCCGGGACGGTCGGGCCGCCCGAGTTCGCCGACGAGCCCGGCGCCGCAGGCGCAGGCACCGTCGCCGGCTGCGGCGAGCCCGGCTCGCCCGCCGGGGCCTGCTCACCGGTGGTGTCCTCGGTGACCGTGGCGTTCTCGGTGGAACGCTGCTGCATCACCGGGGCGATCACGTTCGCGTCCGGCCCGGTCGACGAACCCGAGTTCGTGACGGCCACGCAGACACCGCCGCGCACGTCCGTGCAGGTGCCGGTCGCATGCGAACCGCGCGGCTTCGCCGAGTGCGCCGGGTCGACCGCGGAGGCCCCGCTGCGGACCGTGCCCGTGCAGGCCCGCTCGCCGTCGCAGTACAGGACCGCGCCCGACGCGGATGCCGCCGACGGCCCCTTCGGGAGCCGCTTCGCGTTCACCTCGTTCGGGTCGGCCGCGAGCGCCAGCGACGCCCCCGGGCCCGACGAGGCGGTCGACACCGAACGGGCCTCGCAGCCGTCCGTGGCCCCCGAGCACGACGCGACGTCCTTCGACGTCCGCGGCTTCCCACCGTTCACCGCGCCGTCCCAGGCGGCACTGCTGGTACGTACCGAGCCGGAGCAACGGCTACCGGCGTCGCACGCCAGGTACGCCTCCGACGAGGACGTCGACGACGGGCCCGTGCGCGGCTGCCCGTCCAGCGGCTTGCCGGTGCGCGGGTCGAGCACCACGTGGTCGGCGGCGCTCGAGGACGCCGACGTCGCCTGCCCGCCGCAGTCCCCGCCCGAGACCGTGCATTCGAGGTCGGCCGAGCTGCCCCGGCCGTGCGGCGTCACGCCCGTGTCCCGGGCGCTCGACCCGGCGCTGCCGGAGACGTGGCAGCGGCTGTCGCCGCCGTCGCAGTCGATCGAGACACCGGACTCCGACACGCTCACCGGTCCGGATACCGCGGCCAGGCCCGCCTCCCGCGCCTCGGCGCGGTCGCGGTCGGTCACCGTGGTGGTCGCGTCCGTCTCGCACTCGGCGCCGGCACCCGCCCCGCGGCACGACGAGTCCCCGTCGCTGCTGCGGACACCGCGCACATCACCCGAGGCCGCACCGCGGGTCCGGCTCTGCGCGGAGCCGCTGCACTCCGCCCGCTCGCACTCGAACTGCGCGCCGGACGTGGCCGTCGCCGACAAGCGGTCGGTCCACACCGTCCGCGCACCCACCTGACGCGACTGCACCGTGCGGTCGACCTCGACATCGGATTCGGCTCCGCAGCGACCGCCTGTGGTCTCGCACGTCGACCGGTCACCCGCCGTACGGGTCGCGTCGGCCTGCATGCCGTCCACCGCACCGGCCGTCCGGGTGGCCCCGGTGCCGCGGCAGTCGGCGCGGTCGCAGTCGAGGGTGACCTCGGCCTCGCCGCCCGCCGAGCGGACCTGGCCGTCCGAGGCGCTCGTCGCCTGGCAGCCGCCACCCGACACCGCGCACCGCGCACCGGCCTCCGCCGCGGTGCGCGGCGTGCCCACCGTCTTCGCGCCGGCCCGTTGCTGACGAGCCGCCTCGCTCACCCACGTCTCGCGATCGGCGTCGGTGTGGGTCGCGGCGCGCCCGGTGCACGCGGCACCGGCGCAGTCGAATTCGGCGACTCCCCAGATGCCGTCCTCGTCGTCGCGTCCCAGTTCTGCCGTGCTGTCACAGCCGTCGGCCGCGGTGCAGTTCGCCCGCGCGGTGCCCGCGCGCTCGCCGGCGCCCGGGCGGCCGTTGCCGGAGCCGAAGCCGTCCTCCTCCGCGCCCAGGCCCCGGGTGTGGCAGCGCCCGGCGCCGGTCTCACAGCTCGACTCGACGCGCTCCCGGTCGGAGACCGAGTCGACCGTGCAGTCGCCGGTGCAGCTCGCCGCCGTGCGCAACCGCTCTTCCGGCGCCGCACCCTGGAACGGTCCGGCGGAACGGGTGGTGCACTTGCCGCCGCCGGACCGGCAGGCCGACTCGCCGCCGTCCGGTGTGGCCACGCTGTGCTGCGCGCAACCGCGGACCGTGCCCTCGCACCGGGCCGCGGCCACGGTCCTCGTGCCGTCGTCTCCCCGGTCGGTCGCCTTGCTCACGCACCCGCGGTCCGCGCCCGTCAGGTCGCAGGAAGCCGATGCCTTCGCATCACCCCGGCCGGTCGTCGCGCCGCAGCCGGCCGACACCCCGGAGACGGCGACGCAGCGATCGGTCTCCTGCTTCCCGCCGGCCGACTCGCTGAACGCTCCGCACTCGACGAACGCGCCGTCCGTGCCGCAGCCGCCGCGGGCGCCGCGGCCGTCGAGGTCGTCGTCGGAATCCAGGCCCGGGTCGCGGTCGGTGAGCTCCATCAGCTCATCCGTGGCGGAGTACACCTTCCCGCGCAGCCGCTCGTACGCCGCCTCGTGCTTGCCGTGCGCCTTGCGAGTCATCGTGCCCGCGGCGACCTTGCGCTCCTCCCGCGCGAGCCGCTTCTCGAATCCGGCCAGCCGATCCTGCCCCTCGACCACCTGGTCCACCAGGCGGCGCTGTTCCGGATCGACATCGGCCCGCTCGGCCGCGAGCTTGCGCTGTGCAGCCTTGTGCGCCGAGGCCTGCTTGCGGTACTGGGTCTTGGTGATCGCCCCGTCGGCGAGCTTCCGCTTCGACGCGCTCAGCCGCGCCGTGCTCTTCTCGACGGCAAGTCGCTGCTGGAGCAGCTCCTCGGACTCCTCCGCCACGTCGCCGTCGTCGTCATCATCCTCGTTCTCGGCGATGCTCGACTTCTTCTTGTCGGCGCCCGACCGCCTCTTGTCGCTCGGCTTCTTCCGGTCGCCCGACTTCTTGGCGACGATCGACTTCTTGGCGACGATCGACTGCTTCTTGGCGTTCAGCTTCTTCTGGGCGTCGGCAGGCTTGCCCTTGACGCTGCCGGACTTCTTCTTGGCGTCGCCGGGCTTCTTCTCCTTGGCGTCACCGACTCGCTTCTTGGCGCCGTCGGACTTCTTTTTGACGTCACCGGGCTTCTTCTTCTTGGCACCGCTGGCCTTCTTCTTGGCGTCACCAGACTTCTTCTTCTTTGCGCTCGACTTCTTCTTCTCGTCCGACTTCTTCTTCTCGCCGGCCTTCTTGTCGTCCGACTTCTTCTTGTCGCCCGACTTCTTCTTCTCGCCGGCCTTCTTGTCGCCCGACTTCTTCTTCTCGCCCGACTTCTTCTTCTCGCCGGCCTTCTTGTCGCCCGACTTCTTGTTGTCGCCGGATTTCTTGTTGTCGCCGGACTTCTTCTTGCCATCCTTCTTCGGACGATCGGCGGAGTTGCTAGTGCCTCCCTTCAGCACCCCTGCCGAAGCAACCGTCACCGGAACCGCCGCTGCGGAAGCGGGAGTGGCGAGGAACGCCGATCCGACCCACAGCACCACCACGGCGCCGCCCAACGTGAGCGTCCACCGCAGCACCAGCAACATCCGGTCCCTCGTCGACAGCCGCAGCCGCACCGAGGCAGCAGCGCACGCGGGGAGGCCGGCGGCCTCTCCCTCGTGAGCGGTGTGCCTGCGCATGTGACTCGACTCCTGCTGTCGGACGGTGGACGAGATGCCCTGATGCGTGCGGGACCCGCAACGCGGAGCGTGATGACATGGAGAAAACGCGATACGCAACGTGCTGACGTACGTCGCGCCGGAGGCAGCGACCCACGTGCCGGACGGATCACGCCACGTCCGGATACAACCTCGGCCCCCTCATCCGTTGCGCATCGTCAGCAACTGATGAACGAGAACCCAACCCCGCCTTGCGGTGGAGTGGACCGAGCTTAACGGATCACTCACATTCAAGAGAGTGACGTGTGTCACATCATGACCCGCGGGGGGTGCGCCAGCCCTCCAGGCGGCCGGCTCCACCGCCGTCCGTCAGCGGCACCTCCCGGCGCAGCAAGAATGTCGACGTCACGCCGAATTGCCAGAACGCATCGCGGAGCCCTCGACCACGATCCGGGTTGTCGAACACCCATCGTTGTCGGCCCGACCGAGTACGGCCGATACTCCGAGTCTTCTGCACCCGCTCACACGTCCCCGGAGCAGCAGCCCTATTTCCTACGACCGAGAGGGAGAGGGCGGCCATCGGGCGAGGGAGCGCCGCCCCGTCCGTCCCCTGGGTGCCGTCGCCACACCGCCTACCCGTCGTCGCCGTCCGAACCCGTGGTCGTGCGTCCGGGTCGCAGCGCAATTCCGGCCACGACCGCCCCCAGCCCGGCACATCCCGCGGCGACGAGCATCGTCGTGCCCTGCGCCGTGACGAACGCCCCCTTCGCGGCCTCGGCGAGGCCGGCGTCGTCGAGCTGTTCCGCGCTGGCCAGCGTGGCGGCGAGCGCGCCGTTCTCCGCTACCGGCGCGACCAGGTGCAACTCGTTCCGGTAGGCACTGGACAGGAATCCACCGAGCGCCGCTACACCCACTGCGATCCCCAATTGCTGGTGGGTGTCGTTCAGCGCCGAGCCCATTCCCGCCCGGTGCCGGGGGACCGCGCCGAGAACGGCGCTCGTGACGGCGGGGCTGGAAAACCCGGTACCGGTCCCGAGCAGTGCGAGCCCGAGCGCGACGGGCAGGAAGCCGTCGTCGCGGTGCAATGCGGCGAGCACGCAGAAACCGGCGGCGACGAGCGCGAACCCGATGACCACGCACCCCCGCACCCCGATACGCGCGGGCGCCCTGCCGCCGAGGGTCGATCCGGCGACCACGCCCACGGCCAACGGTGCCAGTCCGGCGCCGGCCTGGACCGCGGTGAGACCGAGCACCAGCTGCAGGTGCTGGGTGAGGACGAACAGCGCGCTCCCGGTGCCGAGCGTCAGCAGCGCGGCCGCGGCACTCGCTCCGGCGAACACGCGGTTGCGGTAGAGCCCGAGGTCCACCATCGGCGCCGGGGCGCGCCGCTGCCGGACCGCGAACCAGCAGAGCCCGATCGCGGCCGCGCCGAGACCCAGCGCGACGAGCGGATCGGCCGGGCCCGACTCGCCGAGCACGACGACGGCGAGCACCAGGCCGCTCATGCCTCCCGTCACCAGCACCGCGGACACGAGGTCGACGCGCGGCGCGTCCGGGTCCGAGGACTCGGGCACCAGCCACGCCGTCGCCGCCAACGCGAACACGGCGAGCGGCACGTTGATCCAGAACACCCCGGCCCACGACCACACCTCGACGAGGAACCCACCCAGCACCGGGCCCGCCGCCATCGCCACGGCGGCGACGCCCGCCCAGGCGGCGAACGCCCGCGGCCGCTCGTCGTCCGGGAAGACCTGCACCAGGATCGCCAGCGTCGCCGGCATCACCAGGGCGGCGCCGACGCCCATGACGGCACGCCCGACGACGAGCCCGGCCGGCGAGCCGGCCAGCGCAGCGCCCGTGGACGCCATCGCGAAGACCGCCAACCCGACGAGCACGGTGCGGCGCCGTCCCAGGCGGTCGGCCGCGACACCGGAGACGACCAGCAGCCCGGCGAACACGACGACGTAGGCGTCCACGACCGCCTGGAGCGCCGCCGTTCCCGCGCCGAGCTCGTCGGCGATGGCCGGCAACGCGACGGACAGGACGGTGTTGTCCACCACGATGATCAACAGCGCCACGCAGACCGCCACGAGGATCAGCCACCGGCGCGGGTGGCCGTCCGTCCCCTCCTGCGTGGGCGGGCGCTCGCCCGCAACGCCCCGATGCTCGTCAGGCTCACCCATCTCCGACCTCTCGCCGCTCCGTTGGTCCTCCGCTGTAGGACCATAAACCAAGGTCCTACAGTGGAGGACGTGAGCCCGAAGAAGGCCGATACCGCGCCTCCGATGCCCGGCGCGGTGTGGCTGCGCGAGCGCCCGCCCCGACGCGGGGACCGAGGCCTCACCCGGGGGGCGATCGCGACCGAGACGGTCCGGCTGCTGGACCGCGCCGGACCCGCGGGCCTGAGCATGCGGGCGCTGGCCGACGCCCTCGGGGTGCACGCCACCACGCTCTACTGGCACGTCGCCGCCCGCGACGACCTGCTCGACCTCGCTCTCGACGCGGTGTTCGCGGAGATCCCGTTGCCGGCCGCCCACGCGGACGACTGGGGCGACGACGTGCGCCACTTCATGACCGCGCTGCGGCACGCGCTCCTGCGCCACCCGTGGTCCGGGGCGCTCGCCGGCAGCCGCCCGCTGCTCGGACCGGAAGCGCTCGCCCGCTCGGAGTTCGTGTACGCCGCGCTGAGCGGCGCGGGATTCTCCGGGAACGCGCTCGCGGCGTCCGCGGCGGCGATCAGCAACCTGGTCATCGGCAGTGTCGCGGCGGAGTCCGCATGGCACCACGACGCCGAGGCGACCGCGCGCGTGGCGATGCACCAGCACCTGGAGCAGCGCGCGGAGCGCTATCCCACCTTGGCGGGGCTGCAGCTCGAGGGCGGGCGGTGGGACGAGCTGTTCGCCGACGCCGCCGAGACCTTCCTGCTCGGGCTGCGCTGCCGGGCCGGCGAGATCACGGCTCCGGGGCCGCGAGCAGCACCGCGTTGAGATCCGCGTAGTCGATCCCGCCGGTGAGCGACGCATAGCTTCCCGTGGTCAGCAGCTCCTCCGCGGCCAACCGCGCCCGGGCGTAGGCGGCCTGGGCGATCCCCATCCCGACGCTGATCCGTCGCACCCCGGTCGCGGCGAGCTGTGCGACGGACGGGGCACCGGGACCCGCCATCACGTTGAGCGGCACGGACAGCTCCGCCGCCAGCTCGCGCAGCGCATCCGCGGCGACCAGGCCCGGCACGAACACGCCGTCCGCCCCGGCGTCGACGTAGGCCTGCGCCCGGGCCGTGGTCTCCCGGAGCCGGCCGGCGGGGTCACCGACCTGGAGCAGGTAGGTGTCGATGCGGGCGTTGACGAACAGCGGCACCCGGGCTGCGTCGGCGACGGCCCGCACCGTGGCGATCCGGGCGGCCTGTGCACCGGTGTCCCGCAGCGGGGACACGCCGGAGTCCTCGATGTTGATCCCGACGGCACCGGCGGCGATGACCGCCTCGGCCGTCCGGACGAGCGCCGAGGAGGTCTCCCCGTAGCCGGTCTCGATGTCGGCCGTGACCGGGACGCCGACAGCGGCGACGATGCGGCGGACGGCGTCCACCGCGAGGTCACGGCCGAGCTGGTTCCCGTCGGCGCGGCCCAGGGACCAGGACACCCCGGCGCTCGTCGTGGCGATCGCGGCAGCCCCTGCGTCCTCGATCAGGCGAGCGGAGGCGACGTCCCACGCGTTGGGCAGGACGAGGACGGCGTCGCGGTGCAGCCGGCGGAACAGTTCGGCGCGCTCCTGCTGGGTGGCACGGGGTGTGGATCGAGATGTGGACGTGGTGGTGGACATGCCCCGATGTCAGCACCGCAGGTCGCGTCCGGGCTGGCGGGTTCCGGACCACACCGTGCGCATGCAGGTCGACCTGGTGCGATCCGCCGGCTTCGGCCATTGTGGTGGGCCGGAACCATCGGGGGATCGCCATGAAGGTCGTGATCATCGGCGCCGGGATCGGCGGGCTCACCACCGCGCTCCGGCTGCACGAGGCGGGCATCGACTGCACGGTGCACGAGCAGAGCACGCAGATCCGCGAGCTGGGCGTCGGGCTCAACCTGCTGCCGCACGCGGTTCGCGAGCTGGCGGAGCTCGGCCTGCTCGACAGGCTGAGCTCCGCGGCCATCCGCACGAAGGAACTGCTCTACCTGCACCGGCTGGGGCCCGAGATCCTGGCCAAGCCGTGTGGTGTCGATGCGGGTTTCGCGCTGCCTCAGCTCGCCTTCCACCGCGGCCGCCTGCAAGGGGTGCTGCTCGCGGCGGTGCGGGAGCGGCTCGGGCCCGACGCCGTGCGCACCGGACACCGCCTCGTCGGATTCGACCAGGACGCGGACGTCGTGCGGGCCCGTTTCGCCGACCGGCACGGCGACCCGCTGGGCGAGGTGCGCGGTGACGTGCTCGTCGCCGCCGACGGGATCCACTCCACGGTGCGCGCCACGATGTTCCCGGACGAGGGCGCGCCCCGCTGGAACGGCGTGATGATGTGGCGCGGGGCGACGGACTGGCCCGAGTACCTCACCGGTCGCTCGATGATCATCGCAGGCGGCACGGCCGCGAAACTGGTGATCTACCCGATCGCGCAGGGGCGCGAGCCGGGCACCAAGCTGACGAACTGGGCGGTCTGCATCCTGACCGGCACGCCCGGCGATCCGCCACCCGAGCGCCAGGACTGGTCGCGGCGCGCTGATCTGACCGACGTGGAACCGCACCTCGGCCGCTTCCGGGTGCCGCACCTCGACCACGCCGCGCTGGTGCGGGCCACGCCCGAGTTCTTCGAGTTCCCGATGTGCGACCGCGACCCGCTGCCGCACTGGACGCGTGGACGCGTCACCCTGCTCGGGGACGCCGCGCACCCGATGTACCCGATGGGCTCCAACGGCGCCGGCCAGGCGATCCTCGACGCCACCAGCATCGGGCGCCACCTCACCGCCCACGCCGAGCCGGCCGTGGCGCTGCGGGCCTACGAGGACGAGCGGCTGCCGGCCACCGCCGAGGTGGTCCTGCGCAACCGGGTCGGTGGACCCGAAGGCGTGATCGACGAGGTGGAACGCCGCGCGCCCGACGGCTTCGACCGGCTGGAGGACGTGATCGACGCCGCCGAGCTCGACGCCGTGGTCAACGGCTACGCCCGGGCTGCCGGGGCGGACCGGAGCCAGGTGAACCGGGCGCGCTGACCCCGCGGGCGGTCAGGCGCCCTCGACCGCGCCGGGCGGCAGGAAGTCGACGTCGTGCAGCGCCGAGCGGCGCACGACCTCCTCGGGGTCGGTGAGGTCGTGCAGCTGGTCGAACAGCGCCGCGAGCCGCCCGGCCGGGCTCACCCAGAACAGCCCGCGCGTCGGCGCGTCGCTGCGGTTGTAGTAGGCGTGCGGGAGGTTGCGCGGCATGCGGACGGTGTCGCCGGGCCCCGCGGTCGTCCACTCCCCGTCCAGGTACAGGGTGAACACCCCTTCGACGACGTAGATGTGCTCGTCCTGGGTGGGGTGCACGTGCGGCGGCACGCCGGTGCCGGGTGGATCGTAGGTCTCGAAGGCGAAGCTGGAATCGCTCGCCGCCTTCATCGTGTAGGTGTGGCCGAGCACGTTCCACACCTTCTTGCGCATGCCCTCCTGCGCCAGGGTGATGCCCTTGGGCAGCGGGCCGAGCACGATCTCGTCGCCGGTCATCGGCCGATGATGCACTGCACCCGCAGCGGATGCGAGACCTCAGGTGCGCCCGCGGTCCCGGGCGGGGCGGGTGTGCAGGAGTGCGGACACCCGCTGCCGGGTGACCCGGAACATCTCCGCGATCCGCGTGATGCTGATGTCCTCGCGCTGCAGCGCGAGGGCTTCCTCCCGGCGGAACCGGCTCCCCAGATCGCCCAGCTCGTCCAGCACTCCGGTGACGGTCTCGATGACCAGCGGCGGTTTCTCGGACGAGACGATCTGGAACCAGGAGCGGCCCCGACGGCGCTGCGCGATCAGGTCGTCGGCGCGCTCGGCCGCGGCGCCGAGATCGGCCACCGTGCGGTCGAGCGCACGTCTCAGTTCGAGGAGTGCCCGGATCGCGGCATCGTCGGCCTCTCGTTCCATCGCCTTCCCCCGTCTTCCCCGCCACTCGTCGTTCGTCGCTCGGTGTTGTCGTCCGCCGTTGTCGAAGGTCAATCATGAACCGGCGCAAATAGGGCGAGGAGGATAGGGCGCCCTATCTGCGGCCCGCGCCGCGTGCCATGAACTCCCGGTAAGCGGTAGGTTGCCCAGCGTCCCGAGGTCCAGTGCGGAGGAGCCAGTCGTGGACGGCGATCCCGACGACCCCGTGATCGCGCTCGACCCGCACCGGCTGGCCGAGGTGATCGTCGCCCTGCCCGGCGGCGGCGCGCGCCGCGGCTCCGGCTACCGGGTGGGCCCCACGGCCGTGCTCACGGCGGCGCACGTCGTCGCCGAGGCGTCCCGGGTCCTGGTGCGCTTCGACGCCGACACCCCCGGCGAGTGGTGTCTCGAGGCCTCCGACGTGGTGGCCGACGACGCGAGCGACATCGCCGTCCTCGCCGTTCCCGCCCCGCCGGGCACCCCGGAGGTCCGCAGCTGCACCTTCGGCCGCACCGGTCTCGCCACCGAGCGGCTCGCCGTGCAGGCCGTCGGGTTCCCCCGGTTCAAGCTGAACGCCTACTCCGGGCACCCGTCGGACGGCTCGTACCGCGACTCGCACCAGGCCATCGGCTCCGTGGCGCCGCTGTCCAACCGGCGCTCCGGCACGTTCGAGGTGAGCGTCCCGCCGCCCGGGCGCGATCCGGATCCGCGCACGTCCCCCTGGGAGGGCATGTCCGGGGCCGCGTTGTGGGCGGGTGACCGGATCATCGGCGTGCTCACCGAGCACCACCGCGGCGACGGGCTCGGCAGGCTGGTCGCCACCCGGATCACCCGCCTCGGCGCCGACGCCCGTCCCGGCAGTGCCGCGGAGCGGGTGCGCACCGCACTCGGGCTGCCCGCGCTCGCCGACGAGCTCCCCGCCGTCGACGCGCCGGGCAGGACGAGCGTGGCCGCCTACCGGCACCAGGTCCTCGACGTGGCGCCCGACCCGCTGCTCGGCCGCGACGCGGAGCTCGCGGAGCTGGCGGAGTTCGCGCGCGGCGACGAGCCCTACGGCTGGTGGCAGGGCGAGCCGTGGTCGGGCAAGACGGCGCTCGCCACGTGGTTCGCCCTGCACCCGCCGCCGGGGATCGCCGTCGTGCCGTTCCTCGTCGCTGCCGGGCTGACCGGGCAGTCCGACAGCGACGCGTTCCTCGAGGCCGTGTCCGAGCAGCTCGCCGCCCTCGCGCGGCGCCCGGCGGGCGCGCCTGCCACCACCGCGGCCCGTCGCCGCGACCTGCTGGCCCTGCTCGACGACGCCGCCGCCCGGTGCCGGGAGACCGGCCGCCGGCTCGTCCTGCTCGTCGACGGCCTGGACGAGGACACCGGCCCGGCCGGCCGCACCGCGAGCATCGCGTCCCTGCTGCCCAGGCGCCCGCCCGAGGGAACCGTCGTGCTGGTCACCAGCAGGCCGCACCGGCCGCTGCCGTCCGACGTGCCCGCCGGCCACCCGCTGCACCGTTGCGCCCCCCGGTGGCTCCCGCCCTCGACGCACGCGCGGGACGGCGAGGCATTCGCGCGACAGGAGCTGGCCGAGCGGCTGCGGGAGGGCCCGTTGCACGAGGAGCTGCTGGGCCTGATCACCGCATCCGGCGGCGGCCTCGGTCGCGACGACCTCGCGGCGCTCACCGGAACCTCGCCGTTCGCGGTGCAGGACCTGCTCGCGGGCGCGTTCGGTCGCAGCACCGCCACCCGGGCACGGCAGCTGACCGGAGGCGTCCCGGCTCGCGGCTACGTGCTCGCCCACCGCACCCTGCAGGAGATCGCCGAGCGCGAGTTCGGGGCCGCCCGGCTGGCGCAGCTGCGCGACCGGCTGCACGGGTGGGCCGGCTCCTACCGCTCCCGCGGGTGGCCCGCCGACACCCCGGTGTACCTGCTGCGCGACTACCAACGCGTGCTCGCGATGGCCGGCGACCGGGAACGGCTCACCGCCCTCGCCACCGACGAGCGGCGCCACGACCGGATGCTCGAAGCCACCGGTGGCGACGCCCTCGCGCTCGACGAGATCGCGCTGGCCCGGCCGGCCGACGAGCGCCGTCCCGACCTGACGGCGGCCGTGCGGCTGGCCGTGCGGCGCGAGGAGCTCACCGGACGCAACCGGCAGACACCCGTGCGCCTGCCCGCGGTCTGGGCGGCACTGGGCCGCCTGCCGCGCGCCGAGGCGTTGGCGCGCGGGATCCCCCAGCGTGGCCGGCGCACCGGCGCGTTCGCCGCCGCCGCGCTCGCCGCGGCGCGCGCCGGGCGCCTGGACGACGCCGAGGTGCTCGCGGCATCGGTGACCGATCCCGACCGGCGCGACGCCCTGCTCGCCGCCGCGGCGGGGGCCGCCGCGGAGCACGACCCCGACCGCGCCGAGCGGTGGGCGCGAGCGCGCACCCCGCAGCGCCGTGACGCGGCGCTGGCCCGGGTCGCCGCCACGTCCGCCGAACGGGACCGGGAGCGGGCTGCGGCGATCGTCGCCGAGATCGCCGCCACCGCCGCCGGGCCGAGTGCGCGGACCGCCGTCGCCGTCGCCGCCGTCGCGGTGGGTGCGTCCGACCTCGCCCGATCGCTCGTCGCGGGCGTCACCTCGGCGCGGCAGCGGACCCGGGCGCGGATCGAGCTGGCCGTCGCCCTCGCGACGGCAGGCGTCGCCGCGACGGCGAAGGAGATCGCCGACACCATCCGGCCCCCCGGAGCGCGACTTCCGGTGCTTGCCGCGCTCGTGCGGGCCGGCCCGGTGCCCGGTGTCGACGGACGGCTGCTCGCGGAGTTGCAGGAGACCGCCCGCGCCGCGAGCCATCGAGGTGCGGCCGTGGGCGAGCTGCTCGGCCTCGCCGTCACGATGGCGGACCGCGGCGACGGCCCCGCCGCGGACGGCCTGCTCGCCGAGGCCGGCGGCCTCGTCGCCGGCATCGCCGATGACGACCGCCGGGAGTGGGCGCTCGCGCGGCTCGCCGTCGCGCACGCCGCGACCGGGGACGTCGACCGCGCGGAGGCGGTGCTGGACCGGCTCGGCGACCCCGAGCGCCGGGCAGGCGCGCTCACCGAGATGGCTGTGGAGGCCGTGCGCCGCGGCGCGCCGGAGCGTGCGGAGTCCCTCATTCGACGCGTGCCGGATGCCGGTCGCCGGATGCACGCACTCACCGACCTCGCCGCCGCGTTCGCCGACCACGGCGACGCGGAGCGTGCTGCGGCGGTCGCGTCCGAGGTCGAGCGCATCGCGCGCGCCACGGGCGACCCGCGCCGCCTCGCGGTGCTGGCGGCCCGGGTCGTCGACGGCCTGATCGCCACGGAGGACCTGCCGACGGCGCGGTCGGTGGCCGAGGGGATCGCCGACGCGACCACGCGCGGCTCGGCACTGAGCCGGGTGGCCGAGGCCCTCGCCAGGGCCGGCGACGTGGCCGGTGCGCTGGACCTCGCGCGTTCCCTCGATGATCCGGAGCGCCGCGCCTGGGTGCTGGTGGCGATCAGCGAGTCGCACGCGGTCAGCGGCGGCCCTGCGGTGACGGTGGAGGCCGTCCGGGGCACCGCCGACGCCGTCGAGCAGCATTTCGGCGACGCCTACTCGCAGGTCGTGGCCCTGCTGCGGCTGGCGGAGGCGGCACGCGGGGTGGGCGCGGACGACCCGGCCGACCAGCTCGCGGCGCGGGCGCGAGACGCCGCGGAGGATGTCGCGGACCCGGGCCAACGGGCGCGCGCACACACCCGGCTCTCCCTCGCCTGCGAGGCCGCGGGGGACGCCGACGGCGCGGCCCACCACGGACAGGTGGCCGCGACCGCGCTCGCGGCGATCGAGGACCGGCCCCGCCGGGACCGCGCCCTGACCCGGGTGGCCGAGGCCCTCGCCGCGGCCGGCTGCACCGGCCGCGCCGAGGAGACCGCGGCCGCGATCGCCGGGCCCCAGGGCCGGGTGCGGGCGCTCTCCGCGATCGCGGCGTCCGGGGTGGCCCCGGAGCGCGCATGGATCCTGCTGAGCCGGGCCGAGGCGCTGCTCGACGACGTCGACGACGCCGGCGAGCGGGCCGCCGCCACCGCCCGCCTCGTGGACGCCGCGACCACCGTCCTCACCGCGGCCGGCGGGCGCGTCGACGACCCGGCCGACCCGCACGGGAGCTGGCTCGCCCGGCGGGTGGCGGCGCTGCTCGGCGGCGACGGGTGGCTCGAGGCCGTCCTCGCCGTCGCCCGCCTGGACCCGGGCGGCTTCGCCGTGCTCGTGCACCGCATCGCCCGCCCGGACAAGGCGATCCTGGGAAAGAATTAAGGCAGGGGTGCGAGATATCGGCGCTCGACATCGATAGAGTGATCGATATCAGGGAACCGAACCGACGACCGAGAGGAGAAACGTCGTGAGTTGCACAGTGAACGTCAAGTGGCTGGTCGCACCCCGGACGGCGCTCGCTCCGGTGGCCGGAGATCTCCGCCGTGCTGTCCGGAGTCAGCCGCTCTTGCGGCCGAACGCACCGACCACGCACGCGGATGGGTTCTCGGCTGTGAAAGGCAGTTCGCCATCCAGATATCCGGTCGTGCGGCCCGGCCGCGGCTACGCGGTAGCCGGCTGCGCGTCCCGACTCCGCTGACCACGAGGAGCAACGGATGGCACTGGCGCTCGCGGAGGTCATCGCACAGCTGCGCGCCGAACTCGCCGAGGCGGTGCGCGCGGGCGAGGGCGAGGATCTCCAGTTCGAGCTCGGCCCGGTAGAGCTCGAGCTCACCGTGGGTGTCGAGAAGGCGGCCACCCCCGGCGCCAAGGTCAGGTTCTGGGTGCTCGAGCTCGGTGCCGACACGAAGCTGGCTTCCACCTCCACCCAGCGGATCACGCTCACGCTCGACCCGCGTCACGCCGCTCAGCCCGGACGCAGGCCGACGATATCCGGCCCCGACGCGCCGCACGAGCGGTAGAGCGACCACACCCGGCCCCCTTCCGACCGTCTTAAGAGAGTGTCAGGAATCGTGGCCCGAACCCGATCCCGCCGTCATGCTGCGATGCGGCGGAGGAACGGGTCGAAGGGGTGCGACGATGCAGCGCAACGGCACTGACGAGCGTGCGACACACGCTGTCGACGGGATCTTCTTCGCGCTCTCGGACCCCCCCAGGCGGGTGCTGCTCGACCGGCTCCACGCACGCGACGGCCAGCGGCTGCACGAGCTCTGCACCGACTTCGACATCTCCCGCCAGGCGATCAGCAAGCATCTCGCCGTACTGGCCGACGCCGGGCTCGTCGTCGTCCGGCGCGGGGAGCGCGGGGCACCTGTGCACCACGTCAACCGCGCGCTCGTGCGGCAGGTCCACCACCAGTGGATGGAGAAGTACCTCCCCACCGGTTCATGACCGCTCCCCGATCGCCTGCGCGCGGGTCGGAGACGATGGTGGTTCGCGCACCGAGATCGGGAGGTATCGCCCGCATGGACCAGCCCCTCCGGGACCTGGGGCCCTTCAGCGACTGGGCCCCGCACGCCGTGGCGCAGGGGAAGCTGTTCCCCCCACCCGACGCGCCCGGCCCGACCGGCGCGGAGGTGCGCGCCCTCATCGGCTCCACCACCGACGGCGAGCCGCTCGCCCCCGAGCGGGGCAGGCGCTGGACGCGGGACGGGGTGGACGGCGAGGAGGTGTCCTGGTCGGTCGGCTTCGGGCCGCGCACCCGCGCCTGGCTGCTGCGCCCGGCCGGGGAGACCACGCCGCTGCCCGGGGTGGTCGCGCTGCACAGCCACGACGGGTTCACCTACTACGGCAAGGAGAAGGTGGCCGACGGCCCCGACCCCGCTCCGGCCGCCGCCCGGGAGCTGCGCGAGCGGTCCTACGGGGGCACCGCCTTCGCAGGCGAGCTCGCCCGCCGCGGGTTCGCCGTCCTCGCCCACGACGTCTTCCGGTGGGGCAGCCGCAAGTTCCCGCCGGAGCTGGTGGGCTCCGCGGACGAGCCGGAGGCGTACAACAACGCCGCACGGACGCACGAGCACGCCGTCGCGAAGTACTGCACCGTCCTGGGCACCTCGCTCGCCGGTGTCGTCGCCCGTGAGGACCGCCTCGCCGTGCGCTACCTGCGCTCGCGCACCGACGTCGCCAGCGGGCCGATCGGCTGCATCGGGCTGTCCGGCGGGGGGTGCCGCGCGGCGCTGCTGCACGCCACCTGCGACGACGTGGCGGCGGCGGGGGTCGTCGGGATGATGTCGACCTACCCGGGTCTGCTCGACGCGCACGTCGCCCGGCACACGTGGATGTTCTTCCCACCGGGACTGGCCGCCCGGGGCGACTGGCCCGATGTCGCGGCCGCGCGGGCGCCGGCACCGCTGCTGGTGCAGTACAAGCGCCACGACCACCTGTTCGCCCTGCCCGGGATGATCGCGGCCCACGAACGCCTGAGCACCCGCTACCGGCAGGCGGGCGCGCCGGAGGCCTACGTCGGGGAGTTCTCCGACGGTCCGCACGAGTTCAGCCGCGCGATGCAGGCCTCCGCGTTCGCACACCTCGAGCGCTGGCTGCGCGGCTGAGGACGGGCGGACCGTGTGTCGCGGGTACCCGCGGGCCCGGGGTCTGCGGGAGGCTCGCTGCCGACCCGATCGACCCGAAGCTGGAGGACCCCTGTGAAGATGCTGCTCGAACTCGTCCCCGTCCCGGTCACCGACGTCGACCGCGCCAAGGCCTTCTACGAGAGCGCGGGCTTCGGTGTCGACGTGGACGTGCAGCCCGCCGAGGGCGTCCGGATCGTGCAGCTCTCCCCGCCCGGCTCGGCCTGCTCGATCCTGCTCTCCACCGGCCTGCCCGCGCTCGCCGACATGGCCCCGGGTTCGGTGAAGGGCCTGCACCTCGTGGTCGGCGACGCCGTCGAGGCTCGAGCCGAGCTGGCCCGCCGCGGTGTGCCGGTCGGCGAGATCGACGAGCACGACCAGGGCATGAAGTACGTGCCGTTCGCCGACCCGGACGGGAACACCTGGGTGCTGCAGGAGATGCCGTGGCGGGCCGGTGACTTCGCGGCCCAGCAGCGGTAGATCGTGCTGGGCGCCGCGTGATCGATCCGCTGTTCGCGGGTGATCGGAACACCAGCGCTGTTCGATCAGGCCTGGGGAACCCTGGTGTCCCGTTCACCCGCGGACCGTCGTGGCGGGTTGGGGGCCGCTGCCGGTCTCGCCCTGATGTGCGCCCGTTCGCCCTGCCCACCGAAGAGGCTGAGCACCTCGACGCTGCCACGCCCGGTCGAGCCGAACCAGTGCGGGTGCTGGGTGTCGAACTCGGCGACCTCTCCCGGCGCGAGGACCAGGTCGTAGTCACCCAGGATGAGCCGTAGCCGTCCGCTGAGCACGTAGAGCCACTCGTACCCGGTGTGGGTGCGCGTGAACGGTTCGGACTCGCTCGCGGGGATCGTCAGCTTGTACGCCTTGGGCTCGCCCTGCGTCCGCGACAGCGCGACGATGACGCGCCCCTCCGTCCGCCTCGGTTCCTGCGGCATCCTCGGGTCGAGGATGCGCGGGGCGGCGACGATCTCGTCGAGCGGCACCGCAAGGGCGGCGGCGACCGGCAGCAGCAGCTCCAGGCTCGGCTTGCGCTGCCCCGACTCGAGCCGCGACAGGGTGCTCTTGGAGATCCCGGTCGTGCGGCTGAGCTCGGCGAGCGAGAGGTCCTTCTGCTCCCGGATCCGGCGCATGCGGTGCCCGATCCGGCTGAGGGTCGCGTCGATCGCGGGATGGGACGGCATCGGCCCACTCCAGCAGACCGTTCCGCTTTCGGCAACGGAAGTTGCCGCTGCCGGGACGAGGGCGCGATGTTCTGCGGCGGAGGTGGCAGTGATGGAGAACCATCGAGATGTCGTGATCATCGGAGCCGGTGCGGCCGGCCTGACCGCGGGGATCGTTCTGGCTCGTGCCCGGGCCGACGTGCTGGTCGTCGACGGCGGCAGCCCCCGGAACGCGGCGGCCGCGCACATGCACGGGTTCGTCTCCCGCGACGGGGTGGACCCCGCGGAGTTCCTCGCGACCGGCCGGGAGGAGGTCGCCCGCTACGGCGGCGAGCTGGTCCGGGCGCGTGTCGTCGACGCGCGCCGGGGCAGCGGCGGTGACGGGTTCGCGCTCACCCTGTACGCCGGGACGGTGGTGCGCACGCGCGCGGTGCTCGTCGCCACGGGGCTGACCGACGAGCTGCCCGGCATCCCCGGGGCCCGCGAGCTGTGGGGGTCGGCGGTGCACCACTGCCCGCACTGCCACGGGTACGAGGTCCGCGACCGGGAGCTCGTCGTCATCGGCGGCGCCGTACCACCGATGACGCTGCACCAGTCGGCGTTGCTGCGCCGCTACAGCGAGCGCGTGACGCTGTGCCCCGACGGCATGGACGTCTCGCAGGCCGACCGCCGCCGGCTGCTCGCGTTCGGCGTCCGCATCGCCGACGGCGCCGTCTCCCGCCTCGTCGGCGGAGACGGCGTCGTGACCGCCGTCGAGTTCGCCGACGGCCGCGTGCAGCCCTGCGATGCGGTGTTCGTCGCTCCGCTGCCGCGTCCGAACGACGCGGTCCTGCGGTCGCTCGGTTGCGAGCCCGACCCCGCCACGGGATGGGTGGCGGTCGACGCCGCCGGGGCGACCGACGTGCCCGGCGTCCGGGCGGCCGGCAACGTCGTGAACCCCCGTGCGCAGGTCGTCACCGCGGCCGGTGAGGCGTCTGCTGCCGCCATCGGGTTGACGTCCTGGCTCCTGGACCAGGACCTCGATGCCGCTGTGGAGCGGGGTGCGGCGCGATGAACGTCGACACCGCCGCGGCGCCCTCCGGCGCGCGTGGCCGGCTGCCGCTCGGGGTGTACCTGCTGGCCTTCAGCCTCTTCGCCATGGGCAGCGCCGAGTTCCTCCTCGCCGGCGTCCTTCCCGCGGTCGCCACCGACATCCAGGTCGACCTGGCCACCGCAGGTGGGCTGATCAGCGCGTTCGCCGTCGGGGTCGTCATCGGCGGGCCGCCGTTCGCGGTGATCAGCCTCGGGTGGCCGCGTCGCACGGCGCTCGTGGTGACCCAGCTGCTCTTCGCGGCCTGCATCGCCACCGGCGTGGTCATCGGCAGCTACCCCGCCCTCCTGGTCACCCGTTTCGCCGCGGGGCTGGCCTACGCGGGGTTCTTCGCCGTGGCAGCCGTCACCGCCGTGAGCCTGGTCCCCGCCGACCGGGCCGCGCGCGCATCCGGCGTGGTCGTCAGCGGCCTCGGCCTGGCCATGGTCCTCGGCGGCCCCGCAGGGACGCTGACCGGCTACCGCGCCGGGTGGGAAGGCGGTTTCTGGCTCGTGGTCGCCCTCACCGTGGTCGCTGCCGCCGCCGTGTCGGTCGCGCTGCCCCCGACGACCGGTGGGCGCGCTCCGAGCATCGGGCGCGAGCTCGCGGCCATGCGGCGGTCGAACCTGTGGCTCGTGTACGCCGCCACGCTGTTGAGCACGGCGGCCTACATGATCACGTTCAACTACCTGGCCGAGCTCCTGACCCGCGTCACGCGGATCCCGCAGGTGTGGATCGCGTTCGTCCTCGTGCTGTTCGGCGTCGGTGCGTACCTCGGTCTGGCGGTGGGCGGCCGCATCGCCGACAGGCGTCCCCACCTCGCCATGGTCGGGGGCTCGGCCGGCATCGCCGTCTGCTCGGTGCTGATCGCGGTCCTCGCCGAGCACGCCCTCGCCGTCGTCCCGCTCGTCCTGCTCCTCGGCGTGGCCGGGTTCGTGCTCAACCCCGCCGTCTACGGCCGGGTGTTCCGCATCGCCGCCGACGCGCCCACGCTCGCCGGGGCGACCACGGTGTCCGCCTTCCAGCTCGGCATCGGCCTCGTCCCCCTGATGGCCGCCGTACCGCTGCACGCCGGTGCGCCCGTCACCACCCTCGCCTGGATCGGCGCCGGCCTGGCGGCGGTCACGATCCCGGTCGTCCTCGCCGAGCGGGCCACCGCCGCACGCTCGGAGGCGGCGGGATGAGGCCGCGCTACCGCAGGCCGCGCACGGAGTCCAGGTGCGGCAGGTCGTGGCCGAGCCGGTCGCGCTTGGCCGTCAGGTACCGGACGTTGTGCTCGTCGACCGGTTCCAGCAGCGGGACGCGTCCGGTCACGGCGACCCCGTGCCCGGTCAGCCCGCGCACCTTGTCCGCGCTGTTGGACAGCAGCCGGACCGACGCGACGCCGAGGTGGCGCAGGACGCGCGCAGCCGGGCCGAAGTCGCGCACGTCCACGGGCAGGCCCAGTGCCGTGGCCGAGTCGACGGTGTCGAGCCCCTGCTCGTCCTGCAGCACGTGGGTGCGGATCTTGGCGACGAGCCCGATCCCGCGCCCCTCGTGCCCGCGCAGGTACACGAGCACGCCGCAGCCCTCCTCCACGATCGCGTCGAGCGCCGACCGCAGCTGGGCCCCGCACTCGCAGCGCAACGCCCCGAACAGGTCGCCGGTCAGGCACTCGGAGTGCACGCGGACCAGCACCTCCTCGCGCCCCCGCGGGTCGCCGCGGACGAGGGCGAGGTGCTCGTGCCCGTCCACCGGGTCCCGGAACGCCACCGCCCGGAACGGCCCGTACCGCGTCACCAGCTCCGACTCGGCGACGTCGTCCAGCCCGCCGTCGTACATGTCCTGCATCCCGTTCCCCTCTCGTCCCCGGCGCCGAACCGTGGGAAGGTCCCGGTGATGGACCTCCTCCCGGCCGACACCACGCTCGACGAGCGCGAGCGTGGCGCCACCGTCGCGCTGCTGCCGATCGGCAGCGTCGAGCAGCACGGTCCGCACCTGCCGCTCACGACCGACACCCTCGTCGCGTGCACGCTCGCGGTCGAGCTCGCCGCTGCGTACGTCGTCCGCAGGCTGCCTCCTGTGACCATCTCCTGCTCGCACGAGCACGCGGCCTGGCCCGGCACGGTCAGCATCTCGGCCACCACGCTCGCCGCGGTCGTGCGCGACGTCGCCGCATCGGTGCACCGGGCAGGTGCCACCTCGCTGGTGCTCGTCAACGGGCACGGCGGCAACTACGTGCTCGGCAACGTCGTGCAGGAGGCGAGCCTCGGGCCGCTGCGAATGGCGCTGTTCCCCGGCGAGCCCGACTGGGACGACGCCCGCGCCGAGGCCGGGCTGGTCACATCCGGCCTCTCGGACATGCACGCGGGCGAGCTGGAGACCTCGATCCTGTTGCACGCTCATCCTCACCTGGTCAGGCCGGGATTCGCACGAGCCGACGAGCTGGCCGACGACCGCAGGCACATGCTGAGCCGCGGGTTGCAGGCGTACACGGAGTCGGGTGTGGTGGGCCGACCGTCGCTGGCGTCGCCGGAGAAGGGGCGCGCCGTGCTCGCGAGCCTGGTGCGCGCGTTCGCCGGCTACCTGTGAAGCGCCGGGAGGCCAGGCGCAGGAGCAGTACCGCAGCGCCGGGTGAGCACGCGACCAACCCGAGCACGCCGTAGCCGACAGCCGCCGCCACGCCCTGCGC
The DNA here is from genome assembly GCF_002262885.1 of Pseudonocardia sp. MH-G8. Lineage (GTDB taxonomy): Bacteria > Actinomycetota > Actinomycetes > Mycobacteriales > Pseudonocardiaceae > Pseudonocardia. The sequence continues at coordinate 350,057 of NZ_NKYF01000004.1, forward strand.
AGCGCCGAACCCGACTGCGCCGAAGCCGACGGCCGCGACGGCCTCCCGCGGACCCCAGCCGCCCACGTTCAGCGGCAGGGCCATCACCAGCAGCGCCAGGACCAGCAGCGGGAGCAGCTCCACCGCCGGGGCGGACGCACCGGCCGCCCGCGCCGCCACGACGAACGTGGCGAGGTAGCCGCCGAGCGCCACCACGGACAGGCCGAGGACACCGGGCCAGGTGCGACGCAGTGCGCGGAGGTCGCCCACCAGCGGACGCAACCGGGCGCGCAGGACCCAGCCCAGCGCCAGGGCCGTCACCAGCACCGCGGCCCCGACCCAGCTCGCCCCGGGCACGGCGGCACCGACCACGCCCAGCAACGTGGGTTCGGCGGCCAGCACCCCGGCCGCCACGACCACCAGCACCAGCAGGCCCACCAGTCGCTCGAGCGCCACCGCCCGCACGCCGCGCCCGACGTCGCCCGCACGCCTTCCGTGGCCGACGGCCCGGTGCACGTCCCCGAGGACGCCGGCGGGCAGCACCGCGTTCAGGAAGGTGGCCTGGTAGCAGTCGGCAACCGCCGTCGGGAGCGGGAGCCGCAGGCCGAGGCCGCGCGCGACCAGGCACCACCGCCAGGCGCTGCAGACCGTCGTGACGATCCCGATCCCGAGCGCGGCGAGCACCGGGCCGGCCTCGAGCGCCGCGAGCCCGGCGGCCACGGCGGCAGGCCCCGCCCACCACACCAGCGCGGCGACGATCACCAGGCCGGCCAGCGGCCGCACCGCTGCGCGCGGCGTCATTCCCGGCTCCCCGGCAGGGCCAGCAGGTCTGCGTGACCGACGACCACGCGCAGCTCTCCGCGCGCTGCGGCGTCGAACCTGCGCCGCAGGTACGGGCCGGCCTCGGCCGCCAGCGCCGGACTCTGCGCGCACGCCGCCTCGACCCGCCCGCTGAGCCACTCCTCCACCAGCTCGCCCTCGGCCGGTCCGAGCCGCCACGGGCTGGGCGCCCGTACGACCCGCGCACCGTGCCGGCGGAACGCCGCGGCGGCCGCGGGCGCGGCGTCCGGACCGAGGAGCCGCCGCCCCTCGACGGTGCGCCGCTGGTGGGCGTCGAAGGCGGCCCCCACCGCGACGTCGAGCGGATCGGCCGGCGTGAGCAGCACGCTGCCGGTGACCGACAGGGTCAGCAGGGCCGGACATCCCCCCGCCGTGCAGGCCGCGGCGAGGTGCTCCACCTCGTCGACGCTCAACAGGTCCAGCAGGGCCGAGGCGGTCACCAGCGCGGTGCCGGCGAGCTGCGCGGCGTCGAGATCGGTGAGGTCCCCGAGGCAGGGTTGCGCCGTGACGTGGGCCGGCAGGTCCGCAAGAGCGCGTTCGAGCAGGCCGGGGTCGCGGTCGTGCAGCATCCAGTGCTGCGGCCCGGGCAGCCGGCCGGCGAGCCAGCGCCCCATCGATCCGGTGCCGCAGCCCAGGTCGCGCACGACGAGCGGCCCCGCGGGCAGGTGTTCGCGCAGCCGCTCGGCGAGCTCGGCCGCGCGGGCGGTGGCGTCCGCGGGCTCGCGCAACGCCAACCAGTCCGCGCCCACCGGGGAGTTCGGCCTGCTCATGCCCCGCCGCCCCGGGCCATGAGTGGATACGAGTGCTCCAGCACCCGTATCCACTCATGGGCCGTCGTGTCCCAGCCCGTCAGCTGCGGGCGGCGGGCGCGGGCGGCCGCCCGCGCCGCGTGGCGCAGCTCCGGCTCGTCGAGCCAGCGGCGCAGGGCGGCGGCGAGCGACGCGACGTCCGCCGTGGGCACCAGCACGCCCGGCACGGTGCCGTCCGGGGCGCGGCCGAGGGTCTCCGGCACCCCACCGACCGCGCACGCCAGCACCGGGATGCCCCGCGCGAGCGCCTCGGTGACGACCATGCCGTAGGTCTCCGCGCGCGAGGGGAGCACGAGCAGATCGGAGGCCGCGTACGCCGCGTCGAGGACTGGGCCCGTGCACGGCCCGGTGACCGCCACCCGGCCCTCCAACCCGTGCCGGCGCACCAGCGCCCGCACGGCCGCGACGTGCGTGGCATCGCGGGTGAGCGGCCCGACGAGACGGCACGTCCATGACCGGTCGCCGAGCCGTGCCAGCGCCTCCACCAGGAGGTCCTGCCCCTTCGTCGGGGTGAGCGAGCCGACGCAGAGCAGCCGCGCGCCGCCGTCGCTCGCCGGGGCGAGGGCGGCCGGCTGCACCCCGGGCGCGATGACGTGCACACGCGCGTCCGGCACGCCGTGGACCTGCGCGAGCCGCAGCGCGGTCCACCGGCTCGTGGCGACGACCACGGTCGCGGCGTCCAGGGCGGCGCGCTCGCGGGCGCTGCGGTCGGCCGCCGTCACGGGGGCGAGGCCCGCCTCGTCGCCGAGTGGCAGGTGCACGACCAGGGCGAGGCGCAACCGCCCGGCGTGCGGTACGAGGACCTCCGGCACCGCGCAGGCCACCAGTCCGTCCAGCACCACCGCGGCGCCCGCGGGCACCGCGGCCAGCCGCCGGTCCAGCTCGGCGCGGGCGGCGTCACCGGGCTCCGGCCACGTACCCGCCACGGCGATCTCGTGCACCGGCAGGCCCGCGGCGATCAGCCCGTCGCAGAGGCGGCGGTCGTAGGCGTTCCCCCCGCTGGGGCGCGCCGGGTCGTCGATGTCCCCGGGCACGACGACGTGCACCGTCGGGGTGGTCGTCCGGGTCGTCCGGGTGGTCACAGGGAGCGCTCGTAACTCGCCCAGGCGACGTGCGACTCGTGGAGGGTGACCGCGATCGCGGCGATCCCGCGCGCCCCCTCGCCGAGCGCGCCCGCGTGCACCTGCTCGGCCAGCCGGTCCGCGATGTGGCGGGCGAGGAACTCGGTGGACGTGTTGACGCCGGCGAAGGCCGGTTCGTCGTCGAGGTTGCGGTAGTTCAGCTCGCCCAGCACCGCGCCGAGCTGCTGCGTGGCCAGCCCGATGTCGACCACGATGCCGTCGGCGTCCAGCTCGGGACGGCGGAACGTCGCGTCCACCACGAAGGTGGCCCCGTGCAGGCGCTGGGCCGGCCCGAAGACCTCGCCGCGGAAGCTGTGAGCGACCATGACGTGATCGCGAACGGTGATGCTGAACAAGATCGCTCCCTTGCGCATGCGGGCTCCGTCCTCCCGCACACGCGTCCCGCGCCCGGATGGTTCACCGACCCGCGGTCCCCACGCCCCGACACGCGCGCACCTGACCCCGACTCGCGCAGAGGTGCACCCCCCGTCCCGCGAGTCGGGGTCTGGGTGCACGTGTGTCGCGATCCGGGTGCGCATCAGCTGCCGTCGTAGCGCACCCGTACGCAGAGGGCCGGCGGCTCGCCCGCCGCCAGCCGGGGCAGCAGGGCGGGCAGCTCGTCGAACCCGTGCTCGCCGCCCACCAGCGCATCGAAGCGGGAGTCGGCGAGCAGCCGCAGGGCCAGCGCCATCCGCCCCGCATAGCCGCGGCTCGCCCGGCGCGGCGAGACCGTGCCGACCTGGCTGCTGCGCACCGTCAGGCGACGGGGGTGGAAGGCCTCCCCGAGCGGCAGGCTCACGCGCCGGTCGCCGTACCAGGAGAGCTCGACGACCTCGCCCTCGGCGCCCAGCAGCTCCAACGACCGGGCCAGCCCGGCCTCCGTGGCGCTGGCGTGCACCACCAGGTCGCAGTCGCCCGCGGCGGTGTCGGGGCTCGCGAACCCCACTCCGAGCGCCGCGGCCACGCCTGCGCGAGCGGGATCGACGTCCACCAGTTCGACCCGCGCACCGGGCAGCCCGGCCAGCACCGCGGCCACGCTGCACCCCACCATGCCCCCGCCCACGACCGCGATCCGGTCGCCGACCAGGGGCGCCGCGTCCCACACCGCGTTCACGGCGGTCTCGACGGTGCCGGCGAGCACCGCACGCCCGGCGGGGACGTCGTCGGGGACCGGCGTCACCGCCGCCGCCGGCACGACGAAGCGGGTCTGGTGCGGGTGCAGGCAGAACACGGTGCGCCCACGCAGCGCGGCGGGCCCGTGTTCGACGACCCCGACCGCGAGGTACCCGTACTTCACCGGCGCCGGGAACTCGCCCTCCTGGAACGGCGCGCGCATCGCCGCGTACTGGCTGCGCGGCACGCCGCCCCGGAAGACGAGGGTCTCGGTGCCCCGACTGACCCCGGAGAAGAGCATGCGCACGACCACCTCGTCCGGAGCCGGCAGGGGCAGCGCGACCTCCCGGATCTCGCCCTCGCCGGGGGCGCGGAGCCAGAACGCACGAGCGGTGTGGGGCATCTGGTTCCTCCGAGGTGAACTCCCGGGCCCGCACGGACGTGTCGAGGAGGTGGACCGCGCAGTGCACACCGGCAGGGACACCGGCACCAGCACCCTAGAGAAGGGGTGCCCGGAGCGGGCTGCGGCCGCGAGCGCGCAGCTGCTGCTGCTCGCCGGCCTCGCGGGCGCGTTCGAGGTGGGGCTGCTCGGCGTCCTCGTCGGGGCCGGGTACGCCGCGGCGCTGCTCGGGCTGCTGTCCGCGGCGATGTACCGCGCGGGCCGGCCCCGGCTCGGGCCCGCCGACGTGGTCACCCTGACCAGGGCCCTGCTCGTCGGCGGCGTGACGGCCGTGGTCGTCGACGGGCTGGACCGCGGGTCGGCGGCGGTACCCGCGCTGGTCGGGCTCGCGGCGGTGGCGCTGCTCCTCGACGCCGTCGACGGTCGGGTCGCGCGGCGCACCGGCACCGTCTCCGCGCTCGGCGCCCGCTTCGACATGGAGGTCGACGCCTTCCTCATCCTCGTGCTGAGCGTGCACGTCGCGGGGGTCGTCGGGCCGTGGGCACTGGCGATCGGCGCGATGCGCTACGCGTTCGTCGCCGCCGGCTGGGCCTGGCCGTGGCTACGCGGTCCGCTGCCCCCGAGCTACGCGGGCAAGACGGTGGCCGCGTTGCAGGGCGTGGTGCTCGTGGTCGTGAGCGCGCAGGTGCTGCCCCCCGCGCTCGCGGTCGCGCTCGTGGCCGTCGCGCTGGCGCTCCTGTGCTGGTCGTTCGGACGGGACGTGCGGCGGCTGTGGGTGGGGGCACGACCGGTACCGACCCCGCGGCCGGCGTCGGGCTGAGGGCCCAGACGCCGGCAAGTGCCGGTGCGATGCGGGTGGATTGTAACCCGGAACCGCGGTGGAACGACCTCCACACGCACGGTCACCCGCGGCACCGGAAGGCCACCTCCCATGACGACCCCGCACGGCCGGCGGCCCGGCGAACTCGGTCCGCAGGGCCCGTCGTACCCGCTCCCAGCCGTGCATCCGCCCGACCAGTGGTTTCCCGGCCCCCAAGGTCACCCCGTCCGCCAGGGACCCCAACCCCATTCGCGGCCGCTCTCGACGGGCCGCGAGATGCCCCTGCCCCCGAGGAATCGGCGCCGACGCTGGCCATGGGTCGTGGCCGCGGGTGCGGTGGTGGTCCTGTTCGCTGCGCTCGTCGGGATCGGCCTCGGGAGTGGACCCACGACGACCAGCGCCACGGGGAGCCGGGCGGCCACGACGCCGGCCCGCACGCCGGCCGCGAACCCGGCAACACCGCAGCTCGCCGTGCCGGACGTGCAGGGCATGACCGGCGAGGACGCCGTCGCCACGCTCGGCGCAGCCGGCTTCTCCAATGTGATTGTCGAGCAGAACGGTGCTCCCGTGTCCGCACCGGTGATCTCGCAGAACCCTCTGGCCGGTCACCTTCAGGACACCGACGATCCGATCCGCCTGCTCGCGGAACCGCCACCACCCGTACCCCACCGGGAGATCGCGGCCCGAGACTGGCAGCTCATCGCGAAGTCCCCGGACGGCCACATCGGTGAACGGATCGTCGTACACGGACACGTGACGCAGTTCGACACAGCCACCGGTCTGGACGCGTTTCGCGCCGGCGTCGACGCCGTGCGGCACTCCCGGACCTACGAGTACGACACGAACACGATCCTGCGAGGTACCGCCGCGCAGCTCGCGAATGTCGTGAACGGGGACATGTTCCGGGCCCATGTCACCGTCCGTGGCTCCTACTCGTACGAGACCACGATGGGCGGCACGCTCACCGTCCCGGTCCTCGGCATCGACGCGATCGAGGTCACCGGCTGATCCGGCGGCCCGATCCGGCGGGCGCACACACCTCGCCTGCGTCGCACACATATCCCGTCGTGTGTGCGGGATCGTCGAGGTGTGTGCGAGTGCCCCCTCAAGCGGGCGCGGGCGCGAGACCTCTGTGAGCCGCCTCGCTCCGCGCGAACTCCGTGGCCGCCCGCTCCCCCTGATCGGTAGCGTCGAGGAGGTTCCCCTCTCGACGTCAGGAGCAGTGATGAGCAGCCCGGCCACCGGCCGCACCGACGGTGCCCACGGGCCAGCGGTGAAGGCGGGCGCGCCTGCGGACGCGCGGGCGTCCGTCGTGATCGCGCTGCTCGTCGGATCGGCGTTCGGGATGATCCTGAACGAGACGATCATGAGTGTGGCGCTGCCTGCCCTGATCGCCGACCTCCACATCTCGGTCGCCACCGCGCAGTGGCTGACCAGCGGGTTCCTCCTCACGATGGCCGTGGTCATCCCGATCACCGGGTTCCTGCTGCAGCGCTTCCCGCCGCGGCAGATCTACCTCGCGTCGATGACGCTGTTCAGCCTGGGCACGCTCATCTGCGCGCTGGCCCCCGGCTTCCCGGTGCTCCTGACGGGTCGCGTGGTGCAGGCGGCGGGCACGGCCGTGATGGTGCCGCTGCTCATGACGTCGGTGCTGCGGCTCGTGCCGGCGGAGCGGCGCGGCACGATGATGGGAACGATCACGGTCGTCATCGCCGTCGCACCTGCGATCGGCCCCACCCTGTCCGGGGTGATCCTCACCGCGCTCGGCTGGCGGTGGATGTTCTGGATCGTGCTGCCGCTCGCGCTGATCGCGCTCGCGGCCGGGCTGCGCTGGCTGCACGTGACCGCCGACGTGCGGCCCGTCCCCCTCGACGTCGTCTCGGTGCTGCTCTCGGCACTCGGCTTCGGCGGCCTGATCTACGGCTTGAGCAGTGTGGGCGAGGCAGCCCGCGGCGGGGCGCAGATGCCACCGTGGCTGCCCACCGCCATCGGCGCGGTGGCGCTCGCGGTGTTCGTCGCCCGCCAGCTGCGGCTGCAGGACGCGGGCAACGCCCTGCTGGACCTGCGCCCCCTGCGCCACCGGCCGTTCGTCGTCTCGATCGTGCTGGTCGTGCTCAGCATGATGTCGCTGTTCGGGGTGCTGATCCTGCTCCCGCTCTTCCTGCAGGACGTGATGGGTGTCGACGCGTTCGTCACCGGGCTGGCGGTGCTCCCCGGCGGGCTCGTGATGGGGCTGCTCGGGCCGGTCGTCGGGCGCCTCTACGACCGGGTCGGCGCGCGGAAGCTGGTGATCCCCGGCGCGGTGGTGCTCGCCGTCGCGCTGTGGGCGTTCACCACGCTGACCGCGACGTCCCCACTGGGAATGGTCGTGGCGATGCACGTCGTGCTGGTCGTCGGGCTGTCACTGATGCTCACCCCGCTCATCACCGACGCGCTGGGCAGGCTCCCGGGCGACCTGGACTCGCACGGGAGCGCGATCATGGCCACGCTCCAGCAGGTCGCCGGCGCAGCCGGCACGGCGCTCTTCATCACCGTGATGGCGCTCGGCTCGGCGTCCGGCGCGGCCGGCACCGACATGGCGGGCGCGCACGCGGCGTTCCTGTGCGCCGCCATCATCGCCACGGTCGCCCTTCCGCTCACCCTGCTCGTCGGCGGTGGCCGCCGCGAGCCCGAGCCCGCCTGAGCCGCCGTCAGGCGCCGAAGGTCCCCCGCGGGGGTGGTGGCGACGCGACCGCGGCGTCGTCGGTCACCGGGCGGACGTCGGCGCGGAAGCGGTCGAGCTCCCGGCCGTGCAGCACCCGCCCGGGGAACCGGCCCCCGGCCACCCGGGACGTGAGCCCGTCGACCGGCAGCGGCTGCGCGGCGCCTGCGAGCATCAGGTTGCCGAAGCGGCGGCCGCGCAGCACAGCGGGGTCGGCGGCGACGCAGGCGTGGGCGAACACCTCCAGCACGGTGGCCACCTGGCCCCGGGCGAACGCGAGCGGCGCGCCGTCGGTCAGGTTGGCCACGTAGGTCGCCTCGGGGGCCATGACCCGGGCGACGGCCTGCAGGAACTCCACGGACGCGAGGTGTGGCGGCGTGCGGGCGGCCGCGAACACGTCCATCACCACGAGGTCGAACGCGGCGGCGGGGAGTCGGGTGACGACCTCGCGGGCGTCGCCGGCGCGGACCCGCAGCCGCCAGGCCCGCTCGGTCGGCAGCTCGCGCCGCACCAGCTCGACCAGACCGGCGTCGACCTCCACGACCTGCTGCACCGACCGTGGACGCGTGGTCGCGACGTAGCGCGCGAGCGTCAGCGCCCCGCCGCCCAGGTGCAGCACGCGCAACGGACGGCGCGGGGGCGCGGCGAGGTCGACGACGTGCCCGAGCCTGCGGACGTAGTCGAACTCCAGGTGCGTCGGGTCGTCGAGGTCGACGTGGGACTGCGGCGTGCCGTCGAGCAGCAGCGTCCAGCCGCGGCGACGGTCCGGGTCGGGCGCCAGCTCCGCGGCTCCCGTGCCGACCTGCGCCAGGACCGGCTCCCGCCCACTGCCCCGCCGGCCTGCCACCCGACCAGTATCGACGCACCACGGGCCGCGAGACAGCTGCACCCTCAGGCCCACAGGCCGACCGCGAGCGCTGCGGTCGCGGCGGTGCACGCCACGGCGCGGATGTGGTTCCAGGCGGTCCACCGGGCGAGGTAGCCGGGCCACAGTTCGGCGGCGGCGGCCGGATCTGCCGCGTCCAACCGATTGTTCATCGGCACGTTCGCCGCCATCGTCACCACGATGCTGCCGGCCAGGTAGAGCAGCGCCCCGCCGACGATCCAGGCGCTGCCGGCCCGCCCGCTGAAGGGCGCGCCGAGGGCCAGCACCAGGCAGACCAGCGCCGTTCCGCCGAAGACGACGCCGAACAGCGGGTTGAGGATCGCGCGGTTGACCTGCTGCATCGCTGCGGCACCGGCATCGGGGGCGAGCCTGCGCAACCCCGGCATGACCGCCGTCGAGAACGCGAGGAACAGCCCTGCCATCAGCCCGCACCCGACGAGGCCGAGCAGCGTGGCGGCGGGCAGCAGCGTGTCGATCATGGCATCTCCTGGCGGTCGGGGAGGAGTGGTGTGGCCCTGCCGGGACCCCTCGAGCTCGTGCCCGGTGCACGACGTCCAGGATCCAGCACGGACTCCGGATGATCCATGCCCGCGCATCGCGGACTTCTGCTCATTCGTCCAGGGAACCCGGATACACGGTGCGGATCCGGTAGCGCACGAACAGGCCGCCCGATCGCGACCGGGAGCTCCGGACGCGCCCTCGCCGACGCCGAGACCACCGTCGGACGCATCGGGCGAACCGGACACCGCCGAATGTCGCCTCGTGCGACTCCCCCGTACGGGGCATCGTCTCGCCGCTCGTCGCGCGCGGGTGCACCCTCGCCCCATCCGGCGGGCTCCGGACGTGCAGCACTGGGGAAGGTTGCTTACGTTCGCTCTCGGATCCATGACGGCACGGTCACGAAAAGGACACGGGACTCCCCACCCGCCGGCTCCCCCGAACCGGATGCCCTTACCGCCGCCGTCGATCCGGAAGGCAGGTCGTGGCTCGGCATCGCTCCCCCCGGGGCCGAGACGCGCATCAGCACCCGCTCGCGGTGGCCCCTGGCCACCGCAGGGCCGGTGCCCGCGCGCGACGGTCCGTACCGACCCCGCTACGGCGGGGCGCCGCCGCAGTCGCCGTCACCGGCAGCGCGTTCTCGCTGGTGGGCGGCGCACCAACCGAACCGCAAGCCGATCCGGCGCCGAACGTCGTGCCGGTCGCGCAGGCCGATCCCGAAGAACCCGCGGAGCCCGACGCGGTCGACTCGGTACTGCTCGCGTCCACCGTCGAGCCGGTCGACCCGGACCCCGAGATCGCCGACGCGAGCGAGCTGGTGAAGGCCGTGCAGCTCGCCGAGCAGGAGGTCGCCCGGGCCGCCGCCGAGAAGGCCGCAGCGGAGGAACGGGCCGCGCAGGAACGTGCCGCCGCCGAAGCCGCCGCCGCGAACTGCGACCTGGACCTCTCCGACCTCGGACGCGTGAAGTCGAACGTCCAGAACGCCGCCGAGCAGCTCGGCTGCCGCTTCGGCGAGCCGGACATGCACGGTGTCGCCGGTCGGGCCGGCACCTCGGACCACCCCAGCGGGCTGGCTGTCGACTTCATGGTGGACCGCGCCACCGGCGACGCGCTCGCATCCTGCACGCTGGCGAACATGGACGCCTTGGGCGTCAAGTACGTGATCTGGGAACAGCAGATCAACCACGGCAACGGGTGGAAGGACATGGAGGACCGCGGCGGCGCCACGGCCAACCACTTCGACCACGTGCACGTCTCGTTCGAGCGCGGGAGTGGCGGAGGCTCCGTGCAGGGCTGCTGAGGCTCGGCGACGCGACACGCGGAGTGACCCATACCACCTCTGCGTAGTCAATCCGCTATTCTCCGTAACGGATCGAACGCGCGACCCGGCTCCCCGCGGGCACGGATCCCCCGATCCGCCGGTTCCCCAGCCGGTCGCCCGGACGGGTCGCGCGATCCGGAAGGCAGGTCGTGTCTCGGCACCGCTCCCCCAGCGGCCGAAGCGCACACCCGCGGCCCGTCCTGGACGCGGCCGCGCTCCCCGGTGCGCAGGCCCCCCGCGCGGCGCGACACCGCGTCGGCGGCGAGTTCGTCGTGCGCAACAGCGTGGCCGCCGCCGCAGCGGCCGGTGGCGTGCTCGCCGCCGCCCTCCCGACCCTCGCCGCCTCCACCGCGCCCGCATCCGAGGCGGCGGCCGACAGCATGCTCGTCCGCCCCGTGGCCGCCGTACCCGGAGGCGACGTCCGGATGCTGACCAGCATCGTCCCGGTCGCCGCCACGTACGAGCCCGAACCGCTCGAGGTGGACATCGCGGACCTGGTGAAGGCCACCGGCCTCGCCGAGCTGCGCGCCGCCGCGTTCTGCGACGACGCCGACCTCGACGACCTGGGCCGCGTCAAACCGTGGGTCCGGGCAGGCGCCCGCTTCCTGAGCTGCCTCCACGACGAGCCCGAGCTCATCGGCGTGGCCCAGCGCAGCCGCGACTCCGACCACCCCCGTGGCCTCGCCATCGACCTGATGGTGCGCGGGGAGCGGGGCGACCGGATCGCCGAGTGCGCGCTGTCCAACCAGGAGGAGCTCGGCGTCGACTACGTCATCTGGGAGCAGCGGTACAACGACGGCGACGGCTGGGAGCGCATGTCCGACCGCGGCGACGACACCGAGAACCACTTCGACCACGTGCACGTCTCCTTCGACGGCGACGCGCCGGAGTCGACCCCGCACCCCGAACGCTGCGGCTGACGCCGCCGGCTACGCGCCGATGCGGCCCGGCCGGCCGCCGGAGCCCGCTCGCCAGATGTTCACCACCGACGGCCGCGGCTGCGTGCCGGGTCCGTCGGGCCAGGTGCTCATCGGCGTCTCCGGGCTCGCCCCGTCCAGGTCGCCCGGGTGCTGGGGCGAGATCAGCACAAACCCCTCCGTGACCACCGGCCCGCAGCACTCGGCCCCCGCGGGCACGCTCGCGAACAGCGTGGTGCGTCCACGGGTCTCGCCCTCCAACGACACCCCGTACAGGCCGTCGTTGATGTTCAGCTCGAGCCCCGAGTCCGTGGAGATCCACAGGTTGCCGTAGGGGTCGAACGCGAGGTTGTCCGGCGAGGTGATCGGGCTGACCTGGCTCTTGTCGAACCCGCCGAAGTAGGTGGTGGGGTCGTTCGGGTCGCCGCAGAGCAGCAGGACCGACCAGCCGAAGCTCGTGGAGGTCGGGTCGTTGCCCTCCTCGACCAGCTCGATGACGTGCCCGTGCTTGTTGTCCACCCGCGGATTCGGCTCGTCGGGGCCGGTGGTGCGCGTGGCGTCGGCCTTGCCGCGGTCGGTGTTGTTGGTCAGCGCCATGTAGACGGTGCCCGTGCGCGGGTTGGCCTGCACGTCCTCGGGACGGTCCATCTTCGTGGCGCCGGCCTTGTCCGCGGCCTCGCGCGTGAAGACGTACACCTCGGCCGCCGACATCCCGTCGACGAACGAGCGGTCGCCCGCCGCCAGCGGGATCCACTCGCCACCGCCGTCGAACGCGCCGTCCGCCGGGACCGCGCCGTTGCCGGTGATCTCGCCTGCTGGGCTGTTCCCGGTGAACCGGGCGACGTAGAGCGTGCCGCGCGTCAGCAGCGTGCGGTTGTGCTCGCGGGCGGCGCGGCTCTCCCCCTCCATCACGGCCTCGTCCGAGACGAACTTGTAGACGTAGTCGAACCGCTCGTCGTCACCCATGTAGGCCACCGCACGCCCGTCCTCGGCGAGCCGGATCGTGGCGCCCTCGTGCTTGAGCCGGCCGAGCGCGGTGTGCTTCACCGGAGGCAGCGCCGGGTCGAGCGGGTCGACCTCGACGACCCAGCCGAAGCGGTTGACCTCGTTGGGCTCCTGCGCCAGGTCGAAGCGGGAGTCGAAGCGCTCCCACTGCCGCTCGGTCCCGGCCTCCTCGACCCCGTAGCGCTGGACGCGCGCCGCCGCGACGGGGTCGGCGACCGAACCCGCGTTGGCGAAGTACTGGTTGAAGTTCTCCTCGCCGGACAGGAACGTGCCCCACGGCGTGACGCCGCCCGCGCAGTTGTTGAACGTGCCCAGCACCCGGGTTCCGGACGCGTCCGCGCTGGTCTTCACCAGGTCCGATCCGGCCGCCGGGCCGTCGAGCACGAACTCCGACGTGCCCGTGTAGCGGCGGTTGTACTGCCCGTCGAGCACCGGCGTCATGCGGCCGGTCTCCCGGTCGCGCTCCACGACGACCACGGTCAGGCCGTGCGCGGCCAGGCCGATCCGGAACTGCTCCTCGGTGGGATCGGCCGGGTCGTACCCGCGGAACATCAGCGGCTCGACCGTGTACTCGTGGTTGGAGAACATCAGGTACCGCTCGCCGGAACCGCGCAGCGGCAGCAGCCCGCAGAAGTCGTTGTTGTAGCCGAACTGGGCGGCCTGCGCCTCGGCCGTCTGGTTCTCGAAGTCGAACTCCGGCGCGCCGGGCACCACCGGGTCGCCCCAGCGGATCACGACGTTGCTCTCGTAGCCGGGCGGCAGCGTGATCGCGTCGGTGGTGTTCGGCGGCACCGGCTCGTAGTCGAGGCCCTGCGGCAGGCCGGGCTCACCGCCCGCCTCCGGACCCGCCGCAGGCGAGCAAGCCGCGGTGGCGGTGGTGGCGCCGGCCGCGAGCGTCAGGACGGCACCGGCTCGCAGCACGCCGCGGCGGCTCACCGCGCGGGCGAGCACGTCGCCGAAGTACTCGTTCTCGGAGGTGTTGGGCTCGTCGTGGGCACACGCGTTACCGCAGCGGTAGCGGCAGGTGAGGCCCTGCCGGCCGCCGTGCCGCGGCGTCAGCAGCGGCAGCGAGAGAGTGGACCGGCGACCGGTCTGCGGGCGTGGCACGGCCACGGTCATCCTCCTGGTGGGGCGTTCGGGAAACGCGCTGACCCTAGGCAGCGCCGACGAGTGCGGGATGGCGCCGAGGTGGAACGCAGGTGAACCTGTCCGTGTCCGGACGAGGCCTGCGTCACCCGATCGCCCCTGGCGAACAGCGCCGCCCAGAGCGAACACCGGCCCGAACGGGCGCGCGGCCGTCCTACCGTCGGGTTCCCGCCGACGGAAGGACCTCCATGTTGATCACGAGCGCCACTCGCCACCCGCAACCGCCGTACCCGCTCGAGCCGCCCCGCGGGCCGACGCCGCCGCCCGCGCAGCCGTCTCCGCCCCCGGCACGCGCCACGGTGCTGCACGCGTCCGCGACCACCGTCCCCAGCGGTTCCGACCCGGTTCTGGACCGGCTGCTCGAGGAACGCATCGTCTTCCTCGGCCGCGAGGTAGACGACGAGATCGCCAACCGGATCAGCGCGCAGCTGCTGCTCCTCGCCGCGCAGGACTCCGAGCGGGACATCACGCTCTACATCAACTCGCCCGGCGGCTCGGTCACCGCGGGCATGGCGATCTACGACACGATGCGGCTGATCCGGCCGGACGTCGCCACCTGGGCCGTCGGCTTCGCCGCCTCGATGGGGCAGTTCCTGCTCTCTGCCGGGGCCCGCGGCAAGCGGCACGCGCTGCCCCACACGCGCATCCTGATGCACCAGCCCTCGGCGGGGATCGGCGGCAACGCCACCGACATCGCGATCCGCGCCGGCGTGTACGCGGAGATGAAGCGCGAGATCGCCGAGATCACCGCCGGGCACAGCGGCCAGACCTTCGAGACGATCACCGCCGACTCGGACCGGGACCGCTGGTTCACCGCCGCCCAGGCCCGCGAGTACGGCCTCGTCGACCACGTCGTGGACGTCTGACCCACCCGCGGGTGGGGACGGCGGGGGCCGGGTACCCGGGCACGTGCCCGCCGCCCGGTCCCGCATGCCGCTCCCGCTCCTGCTCGCCGTGCTCGTCGCGCTACCGGGCACCTACCTGGGCGCCGCGTCCTACCTCGGACTCCCCCACCCGGAGCTGCCGGCCCCGCTCGGGGCCCTGGTCTACGGCATCTCCATCATCGCGGCCGCGTTCGTCCTGTCGTGGGCGGCCGAGGCGGCCCAGGTCGACGTCAGCGCCGGGCTCGCGCTCGCCGTCCTCGCCCTGCTCGCCGTGCTGCCCGAGTACGCCGTCGACTTCGTCTTCAGCCTCCAGGCGGGCCTCGTCCACGGGGCGAACGGCGAATGCGTCCCCACCCCGGACGGCGCGAACCCGTGCGCGCTGGCACTGGCGAACATGACCGGCGCGAACCGGGTGCTCGTGGGCATCGGCTGGCCGATCGTCGTGCTCGTGGCCGCGCTCGCCGTGCTGCGCGCACGCCGGGCGGGCGAGTCGCCCGAGACGTCGCCCGGCCGCGTCACGATGCCGCGCGCGATGTCGGCGGAGATCGTCTACCTCGGCATCGCCACGCTGTACTCCCTGCACCTGCCGCTGCGGACCTCGCTCACGCTGCTCGACGCCGCCGTGCTCGTGTCGATCTTCGTTGCCTACGCGGTGCGCCTCGCGCGGGCGCCCGCCGGCGAGCCGGACCTCATCGGCACCTCGGCCTGGATCGGAGGGCTCGAACGCGGTCGCCGCCGTGGCGCCTACCTGTCGTTGTTCGCCGTGGCCGCGCTCGTCATCCTCGCCAGTGCGGAGCACTTCGCCGACAACCTCGTGAAGACCGGCGCCGAGCTCGGGGTCGATGAGTTCCTGCTGGTCCAGTGGGTGGCACCGATCGCGAGCGAGGCACCGGAGCTGATCGTCGCCTGCCTGTACGCGGCACGGCTCAAGGCGAGCGACTCGCTCGGCACGCTGCTGTCGAGCAAGGTCAACCAGTGGACGCTGCTCGTCGGCACCATCCCGATCGTGTTCGCGCTCGCCTCGCGTTCCGCACACGGCCTCCCGCTGGACGCGCAGCAGCGCTTCGAACTGCTCCTCACCGCGGCGCAGTCGCTGTTCGCGGTGAGCCTGCTGATCACCCTGACGCTGACGGCCTGGGGTGCGGTGGCGCTGTTCGTCCTGTTCACCATCCAGTTCCTCGCGAGCATCCTGCTGCCGACGGAGGTCGACCGCGTCATCGTCATCGTGCTCTCGGCCCTCTACGTCCTGCTCTCCGCCGGGCTGCTGCTGCGCGGGCGGCGAGCCTTCGCCCGGACCGTCCGCGACGGCCTCGTCACGCCGTTCGACCAGTTGGCGGAGGGTGAACGGGTGGCGCCCTCACAGTGACGGCGCACTACCGCTAGCGTGACCACGCCCACTTCTGCATCGATGGAGAGGCACGAGTCATGCGCGTCGGCGTGCTCACGGGAGGCGGGGACTGCCCCGGACTGAACGCGGTCATCCGGGCCATCGTCCGCAAGGGCGTGCCGGAGTACGGCTACTCCTTCCTCGGCTTCCGCGACGGCTGGCGGGGGCCCCTCGAGGCGCTCACCAAGCCGCTGGACATCCCCGCCGTGCGCGGCCTGCTCCCCCGCGGCGGCACGATCCTCGGTTCCTCGCGCACCAACCCGTTCGCGGTGCCGGACGGCGTCGAGCGGATCCAGCACAACCTGCAGAACCTCGGCGTCGACGCGCTGATCGCGATCGGCGGCGAGGACACCCTCGGCGTCGCGACCAAGCTGCACGAGATGGGCGTCAACGTCGTCGGCGTGCCGAAGACGATCGACAACGACCTGTCGGGCACCGACTACACGTTCGGCTTCGACACCGCGGTGAACATCGCCACCGAGGCCATCGACCGCCTGCACACCACGGCGGAGTCGCACCACCGCGCCCTGATCGTCGAGGTGATGGGCCGGCACGCCGGCTGGATCGCGCTGCACTCCGGAATGGCGGGCGGCGCGAACGCCATCCTCATCCCCGAGATCCGTTTCGACATCGACCAGGTCTGCGGCTGGGTCGAGTCGCGCTTCCGCCTCGAATACGCACCGATCATCGTGGTGTCCGAGGGCGCGATGCCCAATGATCGCGACGAGGTGCTGCAGAGCGGCGACAAGGACGCGTTCGGCCACGTCCGGCTGGGCGGCATCGGCGACTGGCTCGCCCACCAGATCGAGGAGCGCACCGGCAAGGAGGCCCGCACCACGGTGCTCGGGCACGTCCAGCGCGGCGGCACCCCGACCGCCCGCGACCGCTGGCTGGCCACCCGCTTCGGCCTGCACGCGATCGACGCCGTGCACGCGGGCTCGTGGGGCCACATGACGGCGCTGCGGGGCACCGACATCGAACTGGTCCCCCTCTCGGAGGCGACGAAGGAACTCAAGGTCGTCGACCCCCGCCTCTACGCCGAAGCCGAAGTCTTCTTCGGCTGACCCACCCGCGAATCGCGCCCCCACACCCGCGAGTCGGGCCCTGGGAGTGCGCGTGTCGCGATCCCCGTGTGTACGAGCGTCGGAGTTGCCCGACCCAGATCGCGACACGGACACCCCCGCACCCCGACTCGCGCGGAGGTGCGCCCGACTCGCCCGTGGTCAGGCCCCGACTCGCGAGATGGGGGGTGGGGTGGGGATCGGGAGGCGGGCCTCGACCTCGCGGGCCGCGGCGAGGCAGACGTCCTCGCGGTAGCGGGGCCCGATCAGCTGCACGCCCAGGGGCTGCCCCTCGACCACCCCGGTGGGCACGGCCACGGCGGGCACGCCGACGCACGTGGTGGCCGTGCACAGGCGCATCCCGAGCATCGCCCGCAGTCCCTGGCTGTGGTCGAACGGGTCGACGTCGAACGGCCGCTCGGTGTAGACCGGCCCGAGGACGAGCGGGTAGCGCTGGGCGAAGGCGTCCCACTCGCGCATGACGCCGAACCGGGTGGCCGTCGCGGCCAGGTAGGCCTCGATGTCCGCGGGCGGACGCTGGGCCATCGACAGCTCCATGTGTTGCGCCGACTCCTCGGTGAGCAGCCGTCGGATCGACGGCCAGCGCAGGCCGAACTCGGTGGTGATCAGAGTCCCGTACGCGGTCAGGGCGTCCGCGAGCCGCGGCGGCTGCGCCTCCTCGACCTCGTAACCCGCGTCGGCCAGCACCGCCGCCGCCTTCTCGAGCTCCGTCCGGATCCGCGGGTCGACCCCGATCCCGGCGGGGTCGATGCACAGCGCGACCCGCCGGGGCAGTGGCGGACGCGGCGCCCGCGCGACCGCACGCGGGTCGGCCGGGTCGGTGCCGGCGAGGACGCCGAACGCGATGCCCAGGTCCTCCACGGTGCGCGCGATCGGGCCGTCGACCGGGAACAGCTGGGAGGCGAGCGACGGGTCCGCACCCGCGACGCGGTGGTCCTGCGCGACGGCACCGTAGCTCGGCTTGAGCGCCGCGACCCCGCAGAACATCGCGGGCAGCCGCACCGAGCCGCCCGAGTCGTTGCCCAACCCGATCGCGGCCATCCCCGACGCGACGGCCGCACCGTCCCCACCGCTCGTGCCTCCCGGGCTGCGGATCGCGCCCCACGGGTTCCGGGTCTCGCCGAACAGCCGGCTGATCGTGGTGTTCCCGGCGAGCGCCAGGTCCGGCATGTTGCTGTGCCCGAGCGGGACGGCCCCGGCCTCCCGCAGCCGGCGCACCGGGGGCGCGTCCCGCCCGGCCACGGCGTCGCGGAAGTGCGGTACGCCGTGCGTGGTCGCGTACCCCGCGACGTCGATGTTCTCCTTGACGGTGAACGGCACGCCGGCGAGCGGGCCCACGGGCTCGCCCGCCCGCACCCGGTCGTCGACCCGGTCCGCCTCCGCGAGCGCCTCGCCGAACCGGATGGTGACGGCGTTGATCGCCGGGTCGACCTCATCGATACGCGCGAGGCACCCCTCGATCACCTCGCGCGCGGACACCTCGCCCGCGCCGACGGCCCGACCGATCGCGGCCGCGCTCCAACCCCAGATCTCGTCCATGACCCGCAAGATACAGACCTGTATCCGGATACGCCTCTGTATATCAGCGGCTCCACAGCCGGTCCAGCAACTCCACGGCGTCGACGACGACATCGGCCGGCAACCGCTCGGGCGCGAGCATCCGCTGCAGGAGCAGCCCGTCCTCCAGCGCGTGCACGATCAGCGCGAGCTGCTGGGGATCGGCCGGCGGTGCCACCCCCCGCTCCCGGAACCGGGCGGTGAGCGCCTGCGCGTGGGCGTCGCGCGCCAGGCCCTCCCGCTGCGCGAGCGCCGGACGTGCCTCGGGATGGCGCAGCGCGTGCAACAACAGCTCCAGGCGCAGCGCCAGCCACTCCTCGAGGTGCTCGGCCCGCTCGCGGTTCCACTCCCGCAGCCGCGCGTAGCCCTCCGCGTCACCGCCCAGAGCCCGCACCTCGACGAGCTCCTGCTCCGTGCGCCGGTGCAGCAGCTCGCGCACGAGCTCGTGCTTGTCAGCGAAGTTGCCGTAGAAGGCACCGCGGGTGAAGCCGGCGCGCTCGGCGATCTGCTCCACCGAGGTGCCGTTGACGCCGCGTTCGGCGAACAGGGCCGCGGCGGCGTCCAGCAGCAGGTCGCGGGTGCGAGCGCGGCTCTCCTCGCGGGTCAGGCGCTTGCTCGGCACCGCGTCACGATACGGCCCCGAGCCGGGTGCCCACGGCGCCGGCCGGAACGAGCGCGTCCGCCCGACGTCCGACGCTCAGCACCTCCCAGCCCTCGCTCGCCGGCACCGCGGGCACGACCGTCCGCAGCTGCGGGCGGGCGCGCACCGGCGCGGGATCGACGCGCGAGGCGCGGCGCTTGCGCACCAGGCCCACGACCCCGCCGATCGTGGTGCCCACGCTCAGGCTCACGAGCAGGGCCACGAGCGGGTCGCCGGCGAACGCCGCTCCGCCCAGGAAGCCCAGGAGCGCGACGTAGGCGGCGGACATCGTGGCGCCGAGCGCGCTGTAGGCCAGGTACCGCGAGGTCGGGAACCGGATCGCCCCGGCCGCGAGCGCCGCGACGGTCCGCCCGGCCGGGATGTAGCGCGCGGTCAGCAGGATGAGGCCGCCGCTCGTGGTGAGGGTCTGCTGCATGCGGGCGAACAACTCGGCCCGCGGCGTCCCGGGCTGGAGCCGCCCGCGCACCACGGACCCGAACCCGCGACCGAGGACGTACGACGCCACTTCGCCGACGAACGCCCCGACCGACGCCGCGACGACCACCGCGAGCAGGTCCTGGCTCCCCGCGGCCGCCCCCACGCCGGCCGCGATGATCAGCGCCTCGCTCGGGACCACGGGCAGCAGCGCGTCGACGGCGGCGAGCCCGACGATCACGAGCAGCAGCCAGTGCGACGCCAGCGCGCCGTCGAGCAGCAGCCGCAGTCCATCGATCATGCATCCAGGCTAGGAAGCGCGAGGTGGGCGGCACATCCGTCGAAGGTGCCGATCGACCCGGATTTCGTCTCAGGGTCCTCCCCGAGGGGACGACGTCAGACGATGCCCTGCCGCGTGGCCGTGTAGACGATCTCGGTGCGGCGCCGGACGTCGAGCTTGTCACGCAGGTTCCGCACGTGGAACTTGACCGTGGCCTCGCTGATCACCAACCGCCTGCCGATCTCCCGGTTGGACATGCCCACCGCGAGCAGGCGCAGCACCTGGTTCTCCCGCTCGGTGAGCATCGCGCCACCCAGCCCGCGGACCGGCGGGCGGTCCTCGTCGCGCAGCGCGTCCATGACGACGGCGCCCCCGGTGTCGAAGACGCTCTCGCCGCGCAGGAGCGTGTGCACGGCGCGGGCGATGTCGGCCGTGTCGGCGCCCTTGCGGACGTACCCGTGCACACCGAGGCGGACGGTCCGGAGCATGACGTCGCGGTCGCGGCAGCCGGTGAGCACGAGGATGCGCACCCCGCGGTGGCGCTCGAGCAGCATCCGGGCCAACTCGACGCCCGCGGCGTCCCCCCGGCCGAGGTCGACGTCGAGGATGACGAGGTCGGGCGGGCAGCGGTCGGCGATCACGAGCGCGTCGCGCGGCGTGGCGGCCTCCCCGACGACGGCGAGGTGCGGGTCGGCGGCGAACAGTTGGCGCAGCCCGAAACGGACGATCGCCTCGTCGTCCACGACGAGGAGGCGCGCGGTGCGGCGGCCGGTGGTGGGAACGGCACCCGCGGTGTCGAGGACGGTGTGGCGATCGAGCAGTGCGTCAGCGGTCATCGGGCAACCTCCCCTGGCGGCGCTGGTCGGCGTCGTCCGGCGAGGCTAGGAATCCCCACGTTGCCTGCACGTTGCACACGCAACATCCGTCCGCCTTGCCGCTGTCCGACCGCTGGGTGATGATGGCGCTGTCCTGGGGCGATGACGCTCGGAGTGCTGATGACGACTCAAGGTGCGCACGATCCCGCGGCGCACGCACACCTGCTCCACCAGGTGTTCGACGCCGTGCTCGCCGGCGATCGCGCTCCCGCGGCGCCGCGTTCACTCGTGTCCGAGTCGTGGCGGCGCAGCCTGGCCGCCCACATCGATCCCGACCAGCGCACACCACCGGTCGTCCTCCAGGACGCGGACCTGCCCGAGCTGCGCACCGCCCACCCGTTGAACGCGGTGATGCCGCTGCTGCGCAGCACCTTGGTGAGCATCGCCGACGAGGCGATGCACGTCATGCTCGTCACCGACGCGGACGGCACCATCCTCTGGCGCGAGGGCGCCGCCCGGCTGCTGTCCTCCGCCGACGAGGTGGGCCTGCAACCGGGCACGCGGTGGACCGAGGACGCCATCGGCACCAACGCCATGGGCACCACCCTCGCCGTCGACGCGCCCGTGACGATCCACTCGGCCGAGCACCTCGTCCGCACCTACCACGCGTGGACATGCGCCGCGGCCCCCGTGCACGACCCCGACACCGGCGCGATCCTCGGCGCCGTCGACATCAGCGGCCCCCTGCACACGGTGCACCCCGCGATGAAGCAGCTGGTGGTGGCCACGGCGCAGCTGGCGGAGAACCAGCTGCGGGTGCGCCTCGCCATCGAGGACGAGCGGCTGCGGGTGCGCAACATGCCCCACCTCGCCAGCCTGCGCGGCCGCACCGGCGCTCTGCTCACCGCCACCGGCCGGATCGTCGCGGGTGAGCCCTACGGCGAGTGGCCCGAGCGGGTGGCGCTGCGCCCGGGCACCGACCGGGTGGTGCTCGACGACGGTCGCGAGATGGTCGTGGAACAGCTCGCCGAGGGCTACCTCCTGCGCGCACCCCAGGCGGGCACGCACGCGGCGCCGCGCTCCGCGCTCTCGTTGCGCTTCACCGGCGAGGGCGCGCCCGCCGCGCTGCTCGACGGCCGGTCGATCCCGCTCACCCTGCGCCCCGCCGAGCTGCTCACCGCGCTCGCCCTGCACCCCGACGGCCTCACCGCCGAGCAGCTCGCGCTGCTGCTCTACGGCGACGAGGGCAACCCCACCACGGTCCGCGGCGAGGTGCTGCGCCTGCGCTCCCTGATCGGCGCCGACGTGCTGCGCACCCGCCCGTACCGGCTCGCCGCCACCGTCGACACCGACTTCCAGGCCCTCGCCCGCGCGATCCGCGACCGCAGGCCCGCCGACGCGCTGCGCGCGTGTGCCGGCCCGCTGCTGCCGCGCTCGGACGCCCCCGCGATCCGGGAGTTGCGCGACGAGATGGAGGTCGGGCTGCGCGGTGTGGTGCTGGAGAGCGACGACCCCGCCCTGCTCGCCGAGTTCGCCGCCCACCCGCTCGGGCGCGGCGACCTCGAGGTGCACGACCGGTTGCTGGCCCTGCTGCCGCCGACCGACCCCCGCCGCGGCGCGATCTCGGCGCGGCACGCGCGGCTGCTGGACGGCTGAGGCGAGCCTGCCCGAGGCCTCATACACCGACATCTCCGCTCGCACACCGACTGCAGTCGGTGCGCGAGCACCGGAGTCGGTGTGTGACCGCCCGGGGCTCAGGGAAGGGCCAGAACGACGTCGTGCGCCGACTCCACGCCCTTCTGGAGGAAGACGAAGCGCAGCGTCACCTCGCGGGCGTCGGAGGGGAAGCCGGGACGGCCGCTGATCGTCCCCTCCGTGCAGGTGTCGTCAGCGCTCTCGCCGTACGCCCCGCCGGAGTCCTCGTAGGTACGGCCGCGATCGTCGGTGGCGTCGATCCTGGGGAGCACCATCTCCTCCGGGGCCCTGGGCAGCGGCGGGGCGATGGTGTAGGCCACCTCGAAGCAGGTGTCATCGAATGTCACGGTCTGCACGCGCAGCTCGTGCCGTCCGCCGAGAATGGACAGGGTCTGATCGACAGGTACGACGCTCACGCAGGTGCCTCCAACTCAAGAGCTACCAGGTTCCGGGACACGGCAGTTGAGGTACAGCCTGGCATCAGACTTCGGATCAGAGCTGTTGATGAGCCAGTAGAGCGTTACTCTATCACCAGGAGCGCCGCGTTGTGGATTTCTCGTTGGCGATCGGCGTCCAGCAGATGAATCGCAACCGGATCGCTGCGGCGATTCCGCTGATGCCGAGTCCGACCACGAGAGCCCGATACCCGCGGAGAGCAGGGAAGCTATGTTCATCGTCATCCTTCCGCCGCAGAAGTGTCCCCGGCCGCCGAGTTGGCGGCCGCCCCCGCCGCGCCGGGCGCCGAGCCCGCCAGTGGAGTCGTGTCCTCGTACCTGATCTCGTAGACCCGTTCGGTGAACTTCCAGCCGTCGCCGGTGCGTTGGTAGCGGTCGTGGTAGATGGCGTAGTTCAGCGCCGATCGGCCGTCGTGGGCGTGCCCGATCTCTGACATATACGCGCGGCCAGATGCTGTGTCGCCGTCAAGAGTGATCGTGCCCGGGTGCGTATTCTGCACCAAGAAGTCCACGAAATCCGGTACCCGCCTCCCCCAGGCGCGGATCTCCTCTCGGCCGGCCAGCTCGACGGGGACGTTCGGCATCCGCAGCATGCCGTCCGGTGTGAACAGCGACGCGAAGCGGTCGTAGTCGCGCATCATCACCGAGTCGGTGAACTCGGCGCGCAGCGCCTCGATCTCGACGCGATCGGCGATGGCCTCAAAATCACTCATCGGTGTCCTACCTTTCATCTTTGTGTTGCGTTGTCGGCTCGGCGGGTGATCCCCTGCGGGGCTAGCGAGCCTTGCGGAGCAACTGCGGCCACGGTTGCGGCTGGGCGCGGCAATCTCGTCATCACCAGAGCACAGCAGGCGGGTCAGCACGGTGGCCGCGTCCATAGTGGTCAGCGTGCTAGCCGGGTGCAGCCAGGCGTCGCGCTGGGTCAGCCGGTGAAGGCGTGGGGGCCGAAGCGGCCCCATGCCACGAGGACGGCCGGGGCGAGCAGGGCAATGTTCAGCACGATTGGCTGTGCCTCGTGACGGCTGATGTGCGTGATGATCGCTCCGACCATCAGTAATGCCAGCCCGGCGGCAGCCAACGGCACGAGAACTGGCGCGATGTCGAGCGCGGCGGGCAGGATCAAGCCCGCCGCAGCCAAGATCTCGAGGGTGCCGATGGTCTTGACGGCGCCGGGGCTGAACTGTTCGGCCCATCCATAGCCAGCGGCGGCCAGCTTCTCCTTGGGCTGGGTCAGCTTCTTGGCGCCGCTGGCGAGGAAGACTATGGCCAGCAGTCCCGCAACGATCCACAGTGCGATGTTCATGAGAGTTCTCTTTGCTAGGGTTGTGAGCGGTTTTGGTTTCGGAGCCGGAGGCTGCTGGTCAGGCATGTCCGCCGGACGGAGGAGCCGGTCATCACGCCGCTGAACTTCCCGCTCGCTCAAAGGTGTGTTCGTCTCAACAGCTACGACAACGCAGCCCTCCGGAATGTCAGGCGGCGCGCCGACCTCACAGTTCGGTGCGCTGTCTTGTCGAACTGATGAGGGCAGATGCGACCAAGGGAGCCGCCGGCACCATGACTACCCCATCCGGGCCAGGACACGGCCCGCCCGATCCGGTCCTGAGCGCGATCATGAGCGAGCGGCGTCAGCTGATCAATCTCGCCTACCGGCTCCTGGGCTCGCTGGCCGAGGCTGAGGATGCCGTCCAAGAGACCTACGCCCGCTGGTACGCCATGTCCCGCCAGCAGCAGGAAGCCATCGAGTCACCTGGCGCCTGGCTGATGGCGGTCGCCAGCCGCATCTGCCTCAACCTGCTCGGCTCGGCACGGGCCCGGCGGGAGCGCTACGTGGGCGAATGGATCCCCGAGCCGCTGCCCGACATTGCAGAGTGGATCACTAGGCGGGGCGGCACCACGGCCGACCCGGCCGACCGAGTCACCCTCGACGAGTCGATCAACATGGCCTTCCTCGTCGTACTCGAATCGATGACCCCGGCCGAACGCGTCGCGTTCATCCTGCACGACGTCTTCCGCTACTCCTTCGCCGAAGTAGCCGAGATCGTCGGCCGCACGCCGGCGGCCTGCCGCCAACTGGCCTACTCGGCCCGCGGCCGCATCCGCAAATCGCCAGCTCCGGCGACCCCGACAGCACACCAGGCCAGCATCGTCAGAGAATTCAAACAGGCATGGGAAGCCAAGGACATCCACACCCTTATCGGCCTCCTTGACCCCGACGCCACCGCGATCGCCGACGGCGGCGGCCTCGCCACCGCCGCGCCCCGCCCGATCGAAGGCGGCGAGCAGATCGCCCGCTACTACGTCGACCTCGCCAGCCAGGCGCCCCGCAACGCGACGATCCTGGAACGTACGGTCAACGGTCAACCCGGCCTGGTGGCCCAACAAGATGGCGTCACCGTGACCGTGTTCGCGTTCGACATCGCAGGCGGGCGGATCACACACATATGGTCAGTCCGCAACCCCGACAAACTCCGTCCCTGGACGAGGGGCTGACGCACGTCTCCACACCATCGGGCCCGCTGATCAGCCGCAACCCAGCCTCCTCCGTCCGAAAGGCGATCTCGTCAGAGAAGCCACCAGTGCTCGCGGTTCAGCACGCGGACTCCCTCCCAACCTCGTAATGGTTCGAAGTCATTGGGCCGTTCCGAGTAACGAAGCGTGACGCTGTGTGATCTTGGCGCGCCGGGAGTGGCTACAGGTAAGAGCGCGGGACCCCTGCTACGAAGTGGTCTTCTCACAGATCAACTTCACGGAGGTCCCGCGCGTCGATGAGTGTCACATACACCGCTGTCCTGGATGTGTCCGAGGACAGCGTTCTGTTCCTGTCCGCGCTGCTGCACGCCGAGCGTGTGCGCAGTGGCACCCGCATGGGCACCCGCGCGTTGGGGACCTACAAGCAAGCCGTGCTGGTGCTGCGCTGGTTCCTCGACGACACCCGGATGTCGGACCTGGCCGGGGACAACGGCATCTGCGAGTCCACCGCCTACGAGTATCGCGACGAGGGCATCGCGGTCCTGGCCGCGCTGCGCCCCTCGCTGCACGGCGCGCTGCTGGCGGCCAAGCGGCCGGCCACACGTATGCGATCGTGGACGGCACGCTGATCCGCACCGACCGGATCTCCACCCCGGGCCCTACCTGCGGGGTGGACTTGTGGTGGAGCGGCAAGCACCACCATCACGGCGGGAACATCCAGGTCGTCTCCGCTCCGGACGGCTGGCCACTGTGGACCTCCGACCTGCGACCCGGCCGCGAGCATGACATGGGCGCGGCCCGCGCCGACCCCGACCTGCTGGCCCGGATCGCCGACTGGATCGGCGACGGCGCGCCGACCCTGGCCGACTTGGGCTACGAGGGCGAGCCGGAGACCTTCACGATCCCGTTCAAGAAGCCCAAAGATGGGAAACTGACCGTCGACCAGCAGGCCTACAACGCCCTCCTCGGCGGCCTACGCTGCCTGGGCGAACGCGCCAACTCCCTGCTCAAGACCACCTTGAAGGCGCTTCGTCGTTACCGCGACTGCCCGTGGCGCCTCGGCGACATCGCAGCTGCGGCCCTGGTCCTGCTCCATCACGAACACGGCCGCACCACATGACCAAAAGATGATCACGCACCGTCACACGACGTTACGCGGAAAGCCTCATTGACCGGACTTCCGGGACAGCGGCCGCCTGCCCATACCCAACGGAAAAGGGGAACGTGCAAGCAAGCAAGATGACGAGGTAGCGCAGGCACAGAAGGCGGCGACGCCGCATCCGCACCGCACCGCCCAGGCCTCGAGCACTAGACCGAGGCGGTCGTCCCGCACGTTCTTCGATCGCCGCCCAGCGCTGGCCCGATCGCCCAAGTTTCGCCACGGGAGGATGATGCCCTGCTCGATGCTGAAGGCCCGGGGAATCTCATCTCAAGAAACGGTTTGCAATAGTGAACGGTACCTGCCGCACGACTTGCAAGCAGGCGGACTGGCCTTGATCGTCAAGGATGAGGCCAGGGCGACACCGTTGTCGCGCTGACGCGAGCTTCGCCGATCGCTGCTGCCCGACGCGCGATGCCGATGGCTGCCTCGCGCACGCGTCCAGCCCGCAGGTACTCAACCTGCGACCGCACGGCCTCCCCGCCCGCGACGAATGAGACCGGCAGGCGGTGCCGCAGGCGCGGTCACTGAGATCGTGGCGTGGACACAGGTCGGTGATAGGCCGTGGATCGGCGGAGTCGGCCGTCCAAACGCGGCGGCCATTTACTCCACCGTCACGCTCTTGGCCAGGTTGCGCGGCTTGTCCACGTCGCGCTCCAGGGCGACGGCGGCGTGGTAGGCCAGGATCTGCAGCGGGATCGACAGCAGGATCGGGTCGAGCTCCGGCTCGTTGCGGGGGATCACGAGCGTGCGGTCGGCGAGGTCGGTGGGCAGCTCCCGGTGCGCGATCGCGATCACCGGGCCCTTGCGTGCCTTGATCTCCGAGAGCGTGGAGGTGTTCTTCTCCAGCAGGTCGTCGTCGGGGACGACGGCCACCGTCGGCATCTCCGGGCTGATCAGCGCGAGCGGGCCGTGCTTGAGCTCGGCGCAGGGGTAGGCCTCGGCGTGGATGTAGGAGATCTCCTTGAGCTTCTGCGCGCCCTCGCGCGCCACCGGCCACCCGCGGCGGCGGCCGACGAACATCATGCCGCGGCTGTCCACGATCTCCTTCGCGACCTCGGCGATCGCCTCGGACTGCCCGAGGATCTCGGTGATCTGCCCGGGCAGCGCGTTGAGGCCGGCGATGATGCGCCGCCCCTGCTCGGGGGAGAGGTCCCGGATGCGGCCCAGGTGCAGCGCGAGCAGCGCGAACGCCGCCACCGTGGAGGTGAACGACTTGGTGGCGGCCACCGACATCTCCGGCCCGGCGTGCAGGTAGATGCCGCCGTCCACCTGGCGCGCGATCGTCGAGCCCACGACGTTGACGATTCCGATCACGCGCCCGCCCTTGCGCTGCAGCTCCTGCACCGCGGCGAGGGTGTCGATCGTCTCGCCGGACTGGCTCACGGCCACGTACAGCGTGTCCGGCTCCACCACCGGGTTGCGGTAGCGGAACTCCGATGCCGCCTCGGCGCTCGCCGGCACGCGGGCGAGATCCTCGATCAGCTGCGCGCCGAGCTCGCCCGCGTAGCACGCCGTGCCGCAGCCCAGGATCTTCACGCGCCGGAACTCCCGCGCCTCGCGGACGCTCATGTTGAGCCCGCCCAGGTGCGCGGTGGTGAAGCGCTCGTCGATGCGGCCCTTGAGCGCCCGCTCGATCGTCCGCGGCTGCTCCTCGATCTCCTTCACCAGGTAGTGCGCGTGATCACCGATCTCCGCGCCGACCACGTCCCAGTCGATCCAGGACGGGCTCTTCGCGACCGCGCGGTCGTCGAGGGTGAATGTGCGGTAGCCGGCCGCGGTGACGGTGGCGAGCTCGCCGTCGTCGAGGTAGACGACCTGGCGGGTGTAGCCGATCAGCGCGGCCACGTCGGAGGCGACGAACATCTCCTTCTCCCCGACGCCCAGCAGCACCGGGCTCCCGTTGCGGGCCACAACGACCCGGTCCGGGTGCTCGGCGTCCACCACCGCGAGGCCGTAGGCCCCGACGACCTGGCGCAGCGCCTGGCGCACCGCCTGCTCCAGGTCGACCGCCCCGGCGGCGAAGGCCGCGGCCACCAGGTGCGCGACGGCCTCGGTGTCGGTCTGGGAGGCGAACTCCACGCCGTCGGCGGTCAGCTTGGCGCGCAGCTCGTCGGCGTTCTCGATGATCCCGTTGTGCACCACCGCGATCCGGCCCGCGGTGTCGGTGTGCGGGTGCGCGTTCTCCGTGGTCGGCTCACCGTGCGTGGCCCACCGCGTGTGACCGATGCCCGGCGCGCCCTTGAAGCGCGCGGGCAGGTCGGCGGCGAGGTCGGCGACCCGGCCACTCACCTTCCGCACCTTGAGCCCGCCCTTGCCGGCGAGCGCGAGGCCCGCGCTGTCGTACCCGCGGTACTCCAGCCGCCCCAGCCCCTCCAGCAGGATGGGAGCGGCGTCCTGGGGTCCGACGTATCCGACGATGCCGCACATGGAAGTCCCTTCATGGTGATCAGCCGTAGACGATGCGCCGCAGCTGGCGTGCCGACAGCGGAGGCGGGGCCACCCGTCGCGTCGCCAGCTCGGCGTCCAGCGCCGCGAATATCTGCTCGTTCGTGAGCCCGCGACGTTTCAGCTCCGCGTGCCGGCGACGGACGAACTCCGGCAGCTCCTCGGAGAAGTAGCCCACGACCTCGGCCACCACACGCGCCGCCTCCGCCGCGCTGAGCGGGCTACTGCGCGCCAGGTGGGCGACGAGGTCGTCGTAGGGTCCGGCGGGCACGAGGAGAGATGGTGCCCTGCGCGGCGGCAGAACCCAAACTTCCTGCCCGAAAACGGGCAGGATTCGCCCGATGAGGCAAGCTTGCGGCAGTCCGCAACGCTTCGTGATCGGCTCAGCGCGGCAGGTGCCCACGCAGCGCCGCGTCAGACCCGCGCCCGCCGATCGTGGTGCTCACGCCACCGGTCGCAGTCGGCGTGGGCGCAGAAGTCGGTGCGTGAGCGGCGTGGCGGCGGCACCGGCCCGGCGTGGTCCACGGCCGGCGTGGACAGTGATCCCGATCACTGCCGCAACGTGGGACCGCTCATACCTCGTCCCAGGGGAGTCAATGCATCTCGGACGGCACGAAGGGACGGGTTCGACGGATGACACGCACCCCGCGGAGAGCGCTTCCTCCGCCCGGGCAGGTCCGATGAGGACGCCCGCAGGCCGCACCCCGCCGCCATCGTTCGAGGCCTTCGTGCGGGATCACGGGCCCGAACTGGTGGCCTTCGCCCGTCGCCTCACCCTGGACCACCACCGCGCCGAGGACATCGTCCAGGACGTCCTCGCCCGCGTCGGCATGAGGTGGTCGCGCGTGGCCGGCAGCAACGACGTGCGTGCCTATGTGTTCAAGGCCGTGCTCAACGACTTCCTCTCCTGGCGGCGCAGGCGCTCGTCCCGGGAGCGCGCGACCGCCGACCCGGCGGCGGGCCGGGAGACCGCGGCGCCGGGTGTCGAGGACATCGTGCTGCTGCGCGACGAGCTGCACACCGCGCTCGCCGTGCTCTCTCCCGTGCAACGCGCGGTCGTCGTGCTGCGCTACCACCAGGACCTGCCCGACACGGAGATCGCCCGGCTGATCAGGTGCCGCGAGGTCACGGTGCGGTCCCACGCCCACCGCGCGCTGGCCGTGCTGCGTCGTGCCGACGTTCCGATCATCGAAGGGAGCAGGCCATGAGCCAGCCGTTCCGCACCGACCCGAGCGACCGGCTGCGGGCCGCGCTCGACGACCCGACGTTCGACCGCGACATCTCCGCCGAGGCGCTGCTCGTCGGCATCGAGGATCGCCGCCGCAGGCTGGTCCACCGGCGGCGCCAGCGGCTGTCCGTCACCGCAGCGGTCGCCGCGGCCGCGCTGGTCGTCGGGGGAGTCGCAGTGATCGGCAATCGGACGCCGGAGGTGACGCCTGCCCGGCAACCGGTCGTGGCCCCGGCCCCGGCGAGCACCTCGGCGCCACTCGAGCCGTCGCCGGATCCCGTAGAGGCCGAGGCAGAACGCCACAGGGCGGAGGCCCTCCGACGCGAGGAGCGGGCGAGGGCGGAGGCGGAGGCCACCGCGGAAGCGGCGCGTGCTGCGCGTGACGCGGCCCAGGCGGAGGCGGAGGCGGAGGCCGTCAGACGAGCCGAGGCGGCGCGCGGGACGGACCCAGACGGAGCCGGACCGATGCCGAGGCCCGACCCGACCGGCGGTGGGTGAACCCCCGAACCGGCAGCTCAGCGAGCGCATGATCTGTGCGAGGTTGCGGGCGGAACACGTCTACGCCGCCGGCTCCAGCTCCCCGGCCTGCCAGAGCCGGGCGTAGTGGCCGCCGGCGGCGAGCAGTTCGGCGTGCGGGCCCACCTCGACGACGCGGCCGCCGTCCAGCACCACGATCCGGTCGGCGCGGGCGGCCGTGCCCAGCCGGTGGGCCACCACGAACGCGGTACGGCGGGCGGTGACCCGGTCGCCGGCCTCGAGCACGGCCGCCTCCGTGGCCGGGTCGAGCGCGGCCGTGGCCTCGTCGTAGAGCAGGACGTCGGGGTCGGCGAGCTCGGCGCGGGCGAGCGCGATCAGCTGGCGCTGCCCGGCCGACAGCCCC
This sequence comes from Pseudonocardia sp. MH-G8, assembly GCF_002262885.1. Taxonomy (GTDB): domain Bacteria; phylum Actinomycetota; class Actinomycetes; order Mycobacteriales; family Pseudonocardiaceae; genus Pseudonocardia. The sequence goes on from NZ_NKYF01000004.1 coordinate 381,027, forward strand.
TGCCCGCGCTCGCCGACCGGATGCCGGAACCCGCCGGGCAGCCCGCGCACCAGCTCGAACGCCCCGACGGCCCGCGCCGCGGCCTCGATCTCCGCCTGCGACGCCCCCGGACGCGCGTACGCGATGTTGGCGGCCACGTCGCCGGTGAACAGGTGCGGCTCCTGCGGCACGATCCCCAGCCGCTGCCGGTAGCCGGCCAGCGGGTAGCGCCGCACGTCCACCCCGTCCACGAGCACCGCGCCCGTGCCGGCGTCGTAGAACCGGGCGAGCAGTTTGACCAGCGTGGACTTGCCCGCGCCGGTGGCGCCGACGAGGGCGATCGTCTCGCCGGGCGCCACCCGGAGCGAGACGTCGGCCAGCGCGGGCTCCTCCGCCCCGGCGTAGGCGAAGCCGACGTCGCACAGCTCCACCTCGCCGCGCAACCGCGCGGGCGTGATCACCGGGTCGCCGGCCGGCTCCGGGGGCACCGAGGTGGGGGTGCGCAGCAGGTCGGAGATCCGGGACAGCCCGACGCGGGCCTGCTGGTAGCTGTCGAACACCTGCGACAGCTGCTGCACCGGCGCGAAGAACAGCGCGAGGTAGAGCAGGAAGGCGGTGAGCACGCCAGGGGTGATCTCCGCGGAAGCCACCCGGGCCGCGCCGACTCCGAGGACGGCGGCCGTGGACACGTCCGACAGCAGCGCGACGAACGGGAAGTAGGTGGCGATGTAGCGCTGCGCGCGCAGCCGGGAGCGCCGGTAGGCGGCACTGCGCTCGCCGAACACGTCGGCGCTGCGCTCCTCGCGGACGTAGGCCTGGGCGACGCGCACCCCCGCGACGTTCTCCTGCAGGTCGGCGTTGACGATGCTCACCCGCTCGCGGGCCTCCGCGTACGCGGCCGACGACACCCGTCGGAAGATCACGGTGGCCACCACGAGCACCGGCAGCACCGCGAGGGCCACCAGCGCCAGCTCGAGGTCGGTGACCAGCAGCGCGACCGCGACTCCGACGATCGTGAGGACGCTGACGACGGCCTGCGCGAGGCCGGTCTGCAGGAACGCCGACAGTGCGTCGACGTCCGTGGTCATCCGGGTCATGATCCGGCCGGACAGCTCGCGCTCGTAGTAGTCCAGCCCCAGCCGCTGCAGGTGGGCGTAGCTGCGCACCCGCAGCAGGTAGAGCAGGCTCTCCCCGGCGCGCGCGGTGACGACGGTCTGCGTGGCCACCACGAGCCACCCGGCGACCACCAGCCCGATGCCCAGCAGCGTGGCCGTGACCAGCACCTCGGGCGCGCGTGCCGTGATGCCGCCGTCCACGGCCATCCGCGTGACGGCGGGCAGGGCGAGGGTGCCCAGTGCGTCGAGCGCCACCAGGGAGACACCCACCAGGAGCAGTGCGCGCACCGGCCGCAGCAGCCGGGCGAGCCGGAAGCCGGGGTCCGGCGCCGTCGGGTCCTCCCCGCGGATCCGCGGCTCCTCCGTGGCCGGTGGGAGCGCCTCGACCGCGGAGAGGAGCTCGGGCGTGGGCGCCATGCTCCCGGCGGCCCCCATCCCACCGCCCATGCCCCCGCGTGCACCGGCGCCGCCACGCCCGCCAGGACGTGCCGGGCCCGGGTCGACGGTGCGGACGGTCTGCGGGACGCCGTCGTCGGGCTCCGGCTCGGGCCACAGCTCCGCGGTGACGGGCGCGTGCGCCGCGCCGTCGCGGTGGACGTGGCGGTGGGCGCCGCGACGATCGGGGTCGTCCAGCCTCGTGACCGAGCCACCGGGCTCGGGCACCGCGAGCAGCTCCCGGAACAGCGCGCAGCGCTGCGCCAGCTCCGCCTCGGTACCGACGTCGACCACGCGGCCCCCGTCGAGCACGGCCACCCGGTCGGCCAGGGCGAGTGTGGAGCGCCGGTGGGCCACGAGCAGCGTGGTGCGGCCCGCGGTGAGCGTGCGCAGCGTGTCGTGGATGGCGGCTTCGGTGGCCGTGTCGACGGCCGAGGTGGCGTCGTCGAGGACGAGGACGCGGGGGTCGGTGAGCACCGCCCTGGCCAGCGCCACCCGCTGGCGCTGCCCGCCGGACAGCGTGAGGCCGCGCTCGCCGACGAGGGTGTCGTAGCCGTGGGGCAGCGCCTCGACGAAGCCGTCCACCTGGGCCGCCCGCGCTGCGGCACGCACCTCCTCGTCGCTCGCGTCGGGGCGGCCGTAGGCGATGTTGGCGCGGATGGAGTCGGAGAACAGGAACGCCTCCTCGAACACCACGCCGAGCTCGCGGCGCAGCTCGGCGAGGCGCAGCTGCGGCAGCGGCACACCGCCGAGGCGCAGCTCGCCCTGCTGCGGGTCGTAGAAGCGCGGCAGCAGCAGAGCGATGGTGGACTTGCCGGACCCGGCGGTGCCGACCACGGCGAGCGTCTCCCCCGCCGCGACGCGCAGCGTGACGCCGTCGAGCACGGGTTCGCGGCGCGAGTAGCCGAACGTGACGTCGTGCAGCTCCACCGACAGCGGGCCCTCGGGCAGGGCGGCGGGGGACTTCGGGTCGACGACGTCGGGCTGGGAGTCGACCAGGTCGTGCACGCGCTCGACACCGGCGCGTGCGAGCTGGGCGCTGACGACCAGCGAGCCGAGCAAGCGAGCGGGCGCGACGAGCTGGGCGACGTAGGTGGAGAAGGCCAGGAACGTGCCGAGGCTGATCGAGCCACCGATGGCGAGCCACCCGCCCACCGCGATCACACCGACCTGCCCGAGCGCGGGCAGTGCGAGCAGCGTGGGGTTCAACCGGGAGGTGAGCCGCGCGGCGCGCATGCGCTCGCCGAACAGCCGCGCGGCGCCCCGCTCGAGGGTGGCGGTCTCCCGCTGCTCCTGACCGAAGCCCTTGACCACCCGGACCCCGGTGACCGTCTCCTCCACCTGCTGGGCGATGTCGGCCGCCCGCTGCTGGGCCGACCAGGTGGCCGGGAACAGGCGCGCCCTGGTGCGCAGCGCGATCCACCACACCGCGGGCAGCAGCACCAGCGCCACGACCGTGAGCAGCGGCGACAGCCACAGCATTGCCGCGATCGAGACGACCACCAGCACCACGGCGCCCAACGCCAGCGGCGCCATCGACAGCAGCTGCTGCACCAGCTGCAGGTCGGTGATCGCCCGCGACACGACCTGGCCGGTGCGCAGCGCGTCCTGGCGCTCCCCGTCGAGGCGCTGCACGGCGGCGAAGACCTGACGCCGCAGGTCGTGCTGCACGTCGAGCGCGAGCCGCCCGGCGAGGTAGCGGCGCAGGAACGCGGCGCCGAAGCGCACGAGCGCCAGCGCCAGCACCGCCACCACGATCGCGCCCAGCACCGCGGTGGACCCGGCGACGGCGTCGTCCACCGCAACCCGCGTGAGCAGCGGCCCCACGGCCTCGAGGCTCACCCCGAACACCGACGCGACGAGGGCGCCCGCGACGACCGCGCGGTGCTTCAGGCAGGAACGGGCGAGCCGGCGGATCCAGCCGGGAGAGGGAGCATCGGGCACGTGTCCAAAGTATGCCGCCCCACCGACGCTCCCGCGGGCGCCGCGACTCACCTACGCCCACACCCCGACTCGCGGGCTGGGGGCTGCCCCCTCAGGTGATGTCGCGGTGGCCGCCGACGAGCGCGCCCACCGCGCCCACCGCGCCCGTCCAGGCCGCGAGCACCAGCAGCGCCACCGCCCACGACGGTGGCGCGCTGACGGCGGCCAGGATCTCCACGACCTGCGGCGCCGTCACCGGCCCGGCGATCTCGTGCGCGGGGATCGTGTAGATCGCCACCTCCCCCGCGTTGCCCGGGAGGTAGGACGCGATGGCGCGCACGGTGGCGGAGTCGGAGGAGCCGAGCAGCGCGCCGAGGAGCAGCTCACCGACCATCAGGTACAGCAACACGGCGACGAGCGCCCCGACCTGGTTGATCACGGCCGTGCCCAGCGCCGCGCCCAGCGCGCCCCACAGCGCGGCCACGACGAGGCCGATCGCCGCGGTGGCGAGCACCGGCCCGGCACCGGGGAACGACGCGCTCGGATCGGCCACGAAGCCGGCGAGGACGCCCACGAGCACGGCGATCGCGGCGTAACCCGCACCGACCCCGGCGCTGACCACCATCTTGGCCAGCAGCACCTGCGTGCGGCCGCGCGTCGTGAGGTAGGTCGTGGTGATGGTGCGGTGACGGTGCTCCCCCGCAGCTGCGACGACGCCCTGCACCGCGGCGAACACCGTCGTCAGCCCGAGGGCGTAGGCGAGCGAGCCGAGCAGCAGGGGCAGCGCACCCGCCTCGGGGAACGCCGCGGTGAACACCCCGCCGAAGAGGTTGATCACGCTCGACAGCGCGACGACCGGGATCAGCAGGCCCCACCACAGCCTCGTCGACACGACCTTGCGGAGCTCCGCCCGGATCGCGGCCGCCGTCACCGCGTTCCCCACGGCTCGGCGGTGAGCTGGAAGAACAACTGCTCCAGCTCGATCTTCTCGTGCACCATCCCGTAGATCGCGACTCCTGCCCCCAGCGCGACGTCGCCGACGTGCACGGGGTCGGCGCCGGCGATCCCCAGCCGGCCGTCGGCGAGCGTGTCGATCTCCAGCACCCCGGTGCGGGCGAGCGCGTTCGCGAGCTGCGCGGGATCGGCGCAGTGCACCAGCACGCGAGCGCGGCGCGACTGCTGCAGCTGCGCGAGCGAGCCCTGGTAGACGCAGCGGCCACGGCTGATCACGACGAGGTGGTCGGCGGTCTGCTCCACCTCGCCGAGCAGGTGGCTCGACACCAGCACGCTGCGTCCCTGCGCGGCGAACGCCCGCAGGAACTCGCGCAACCACGCGATGCCCTCGGGGTCGAGGCCGTTGCCCGGCTCGTCGAGGAGCAGCACCTGCGGGTCCCCGAGCAGCGCGACGGCCAGCGCGAGCCGCTGGCGCATGCCCAGCGAGTACTCGCCCACCGGTCGACCGCCGGCGTCCCCCAGGCCGACGGTGCCCAGCGCGTGCTCGGCGGCGGCGTCCGGCACGCCGATCGCCGCCGCGCAGGCGAGGAGGTGGGCGTGCGCGGTGCGGGCCGGGTGGAAGCCCTGGGCCTCCAGCACGGCGCCCACCACGCGGGCCGGCGCCCCGAGCTCGGCGAAGCGCAGCCCGTTGATCCGCGCCTCACCCGCCGTGGGTGTGACGAGCCCCAGGACCATGCGGAGCGTCGTGGTCTTCCCGGACCCGTTCGGCCCGAGGAAGCCGGTGACCGCTCCCGGTTCCACGGTGAAGGTCAGCGCATCGACCGCGTCGATGGCACCGAACCGCTTGCTCAGCTCGCGAACGGTGACGCGGCCGCTCCGGTCGTCCACTCGGTCCCTGGATCAGTCCTCGGCCGGCTCGGTCGAGGCCGGCTTCGACGCCGGCTTCGACGGGGCCGACTCGGACGGGGCCGACTCGGACGAAGCCGCGGTCGCCGTCGACGACGCCGGCTTCGACGGCGCGGCCTTCGACGGGGCGGCCTTCGCTGCGGCAGCCGGCACCACCGGGAGCTCGGGATCGGTGGACGGCGCGACCTCGGCGGGCGGACCGTCGATGGCGGCGATGACGGCGCGAGCCCAGGCGGCGTGCTCGACGTCGCCGAGCAGCGCACCACCGCGGCCACGACCGCCGGGGCCGAACCGCGGGGGCAGCTCCGCCACCCGCAGCCGGTGCTTCGCCGCTTCCTCGCGGGTGACGGCGTCGAGCGCGGCGGCGGGGCCACCTCGGGCGCCGCGCGCGAACGTGCCGACGACCGCACCGGACGGCAGCGCGGAGAGCACCTGCCGCAGCGTGACGTCCGCGCCGGGCACGCGGCGGGCGATGTCCTCGGCACCGACGATGCAGCTGACCAGCGCTGCGGGCTGCTCACCGGCCAGCGCGACGAGCTCGGGCAGCTGGTGGGCCAGGACGTCGGCGGCGCCGGCGCCCGCCCGGGAGAGGTTGATCACCCGCCATGCGTCGCGGTGGCGCAGCAGCTCGTGCACCACGCCCACGTAGCCGGCGTCGCGGCGGGTGGCACCGATGCCCTGGGCAGCGGAGTCCCCGAGGACGATCCACAGCGGACCGGTGGTCTGGCGGGCGTCCAGGTTGGCGGCGGCCCAATCGTCGGCGAAGGCACGGATCTGCAGCCTGCGGGCAGACGCTCCGGGCAGCACGCCGCCGAGGAAGCGTTCGCCACCCGCCTTGACCCGTCGCGCGGCGGCGCGCATCCGAGGGACCTGCAGGGGAGAGCTCATGGGGGACTCCGGGGAGCGGTCGTCGCGACTCGTGGTGCACGGGGGTGGGGATCGTCACCGTAGCCAGGCGGGTGCACCACCACCCCGCCGGGTCCCTGGGCGCCACCGGTCCGAGCCACGCCGTTCGTGCGGACGTCACCCGCCGTTCCCCCCGCGTTCCCACGGTGCCTCGCACGGGTCAGCCGGGCGCGAAACCGTACGTCGTGATCGTCGGCAGGGTGCCGGCCCGCAGCGCGTCGAGCACGTACCGCTCGTGGGGCACCACCGGCTCCGGGAGCGCCGCGAGCGGGAACCACTCCAGCCCGGCCGCCTTCGCCGCCTCCAGCAACCGCGGCTCGCCCGTCCAGCGGCGGCAGCCGAAGAAGAAGTCGACCCGCTCGTCGATCGGGTCGTGGTTGGCGTGGGTGCGGTGCATCGTGGTGAGCGGGTCGAGGTCGGCCGGATCGATCCGCACCCCGATCTCCTCCGCCGCCTCTCGGCACGCGGCCGCGTGCACCGACTCGTCGGCCTCGACGTGCCCCGCGGCCGCGGCGGCCCAGTGCCCGTCCCGGTACCCGGTGCCCTGGCGCAGCTGCAACAGCACCTCCACCCGGTCCTCGTCCACACCGGACCCGGCGCCGCGGAAAAGGAGGACGTAGGCGGCCGGGACGACGCGGAACCTCACGGGCGCAGCCTAAGGTGCGCCCAATGGCCCGCACCCACTACGAGACGATCACGACTCCTGACGGCGACTTCGACGCGTTCTGCGCCCTGCCCGAGACCTCCCCGGCCCCGGCGGTGCTGGTCCTCCAGGAGGCGTTCGGCGTCAACGACAACATCCGCGGGCTGGCCGAGCAGCTCGCGGACGCCGGGTACCTGGCGCTCGCGCCGGACGTGTTCTGGCGGATCGAGCCGCGCTTCGAGCGCAAGGACGAGTCCGGCCTCGCCGACGGCATGGCCCGCATCCAGCAGCTCGACTTCGGCCTCGTGCCCGCCGACCTCACCGCCACCATGGCGCACGCGCGGGCGATGCCCGAGTGCAACGGCACGGTCGGCGGCATCGGCTTCTGCCTCGGCGGAGCGCTCGCCTACATGCTCGCCACCAGCGCACGCGTGGACGGGCGGGGTCCGGACGCCGTGGTGTCCTACTACGGCTCGGCGGTCCACGGCATGCTCGGGTCGGTCGATCGGATCGAGTGCCCCGTCCTGTTCCACTACGGCGCACGGGACCCGTGGATCCCCACCGAGCAGATCGACGACGTCGAGCGCGCGGTCGCCGGCCTCCCCGACGTCACCCTGCACCGCTACGACGCCGGGCACGCGTTCTCCAACTGGGACGCCCCGTCGCTCTATGACGAGCCCGCCGCGCGCACGGCCTGGGAACGCACGCTCCGGTTCCTCGACGAGCACCTGCGACCGGCCGGCTGACGGACCCGACCAGCGATCTCGCGCGGACCGTGCGTGATCACCGGTCCGGCGCCGGTGGAGCGTGGGCTCAGCTGCGCGCCGGCACGTCGAACAGGCCTGGCGCCCAGGTGGCGGCTCGTGGCCGGGAGGCCCACCACAAGCGCGCGTAGAGGCGCACCAGGCGGGACGGCCGCCGGCCGCGACGGCAGGCGCGCACGAGGCGGTGGTGTTCGGCGTCGGCCCGCCGGCGACCGTGGATGTCGCGAGCGGACCAGGACAGGTACGGATCCATGCTCACTCCCCGGAACCCGGCGGGAAGTACGTGGCGAAGAACATCCGGACCGCGCGGGAGCCGGCGGGCCGGCGGGCCGGGTCCTCGAGCCGGTTGCCGTAGCGGTCCAGGATCGCCCTGAGCTCCTGGGACACCTGCTCCAGCTCGTCGACGGTCAGGTAGGTGAGGGACGCCCTCTTGCGGCTGTTGCGGCGCCACTCCTGCGGCTCCCGCTCCTGCCGCCGGGCGGCGTCCTTCATCCGGCTGTTCTCGTAGTCGAGGAAGACGTCGGTGAGCGCCTCGGCCGCGAGCTGCCCCTCCGGCTCCAGACCCTCGGTCTCCCAGCTCTGGTCGTACTTCACGAGCTTCCACGGCTTCTCCCGACCGGTCCCGCCCCCCGCCTGCTCGACGAACCCGTACTTGGCCAGCATGTTCAGGTGGTAGGAGCAGCTCGCGACGCTCTCGCCGGTGAAGTCGGCGCAGCGCGTGGCCGTGGCGGTGCGCTCCAACCCCAGCAGCTCGATCAGCTTCCACCGCGTGGGGTGCGACAGCGCGCGCAGCGCCTTCGGATCGGTGATGCGCTCGGGCCGGTGCTCGGTCACGGTAACAAGCTATCTTTCGCAAGCACTCTTTAGCAAGGTTTCTTGTGAATAGCTTACTTGACTCGCCGGTAACCCCTGTGTTGGCTTGCGGGCATGCTGCTCTCGACCCAGCTCCAGTACGGCGACGACCCGGTGCGCAACGCGGAGAGCGTGGTCGCCATGGAGCAGGCGGGGCTCGACGTCGTCTGGGTCGCGGAGGCGTACAGCTACGACGCGGTGTCGCTGATGGGCTACCTCGCCGCGCGCACCGAGCGCGTCCAGATCGGCTCCGGGATCCTGCCCATCTACAGCCGCACGCCCACGCTCACGGCGATGAGCGCCGCAGGGCTGGACGCGCTGTCCGGTGGCCGCGCGATCCTCGGCCTCGGCGCGTCCGGCCCGCAGGTGATCGAGGGCTTCCACGGCGTGCCCTACGACAAGCCGGTGGGCCGCACCCGCGAGGTCATCGAGATCTGCCGCAAGGTGTGGCGGCGCGAGCGGGTGACGCACGAGGGGCTCTACACGATCCCGCTGCCCGCCGACCAGGGCACCGGCCTCGGCAAGCCGCTCAAGCTGATCAACCACCCGAAGCGGGCCGACATCCCGATCTGGGTCGCCGCCCTCGGCGACAAGAACCTGGAGATGACGGCCGAGCTCGCCAACGGGTGGCTGCCGCACGCGCTGCTCCCGGAGAAGATGCGCGAGGTGTTCGGGCCCGCCCTCGACGCGGGCTTCGCCAAGCGCGCGCCCGAACTCGGCCCGCTCCAGATCACCGGCGGCGGGATCCTCGCGCTCGAGGAGGAGATGTTCGAGCCGGCCCGCAACCTCGCCCGCGGGATGTACGCGCTCTACATCGGTGGCATGGGCGCGCGCGGGCGCAACTTCTACAACACGGTCTTCGCCCGCCAGGGCTACGAGGACGCCGCGAAGCGCGTGCAGGACCTCTACCTCGACGGACGCAAGGACGAGGCGGCCGCCGCCCTGCCCGACGACTTCATCGACCGGGTCACGCTGATCGGTCCGGCCGGGCACGTCCGGGAACGGATCGCCGCGCTGCAGGAAGTAGGGGTGACCCACCTGCACGTCAACCCGGTCACTTCGGACGCCCCCAAGCTGCTCGCGCAGGTCAAGGAGTGGATCGCCTAGCACCGCGGGAGAGCGCGGCGTGTGCCGCACAACCGCGGGTGATCAGCGCTTCGGTGCGCGCACGGCCGGATCCGGCCGCTGCTGCACCGAGCCGACGATCACGTGGGCCGTGGTGCTCGCCACCACGGCCCATGCCGCCACGACGCGGGCGTGGCGTTCGCGTGAAGCACCGGGGCGAGTCGATCACGCTGAGTGACTGCGCCACACTCAATGCCGACGACCCCCGACCGCAGGAGCGCGCGTGTCCGACCCCGCCATCGCCGTGTCCGACCGACCGATGGCGTCGCACCAGTACCGCTACGTCGAGACGCATGCCTGGTGGCTTGGCACCTTCGGCCCGCACCAGCACCTCACCGAGCACCGCCTGCGGCAGTGGGTGCCCGCCCTTCCGGAACGCGAGTGGGTGCTCGAGCGCGAGCTGACGGGCGCGCAACGCTGGCTCGCCGGCTCGGCGGAGGAGGCCCGCGCCGACGGGTTCGACCTGCGCGACATCGCGCCCGTCGGCCGCTTCCGGGCCCCGTACGGCGACTTCGACGCCGGTCCCGACGCCGACCTGGGCATGGACCTCGACGACGCGTTCTGCGCTCGCCCCCGCCCACCGCGGCGGGGCAGCTGGCAGTCACCCACCCCCGAGTTCCTGCAGCGGCTCCCGCGCGACCCCGAGGTGCTGCTCGGCCGCCTGCGCGAGGACAACCCGGGCAGCTGGTTCGGGCCGTTCGCCGCCGCCGTCACCGCCCTGCGCACGGCTCTGGTGCCCGCAGAGCTGCGGGCCGCGTTCTTCCGCGCCCTCTCCGCGCTGCCGGGCGTCCGCCTCGCCGACGAGGCCGTGAACGTCGACGGGCACGCGTGCGTGGCCCTCGTCCACGACGCCGGGCGCACGCGCACCGAACTGCTGCTCGACCCGTCGGACGGCCAGTTCGCCGGCGAGCGCGACACGCTGCGCAGCGACTCCCGCTTCGGGCTGCCGGCAGGCACCGTGATCAGCACCACGGCGGTGCGCACGGCGGTCGTCGACGCGGCCGGTGAGCTCCCGGCCACCTGAACCGACCCCTGAACCGGTGCAGCTGCGCGCCTCCCGTGCGCGGTACCCGGCCCCGGATCGTGAGGACTAACCTGGCAGGAAGTCCTCGGCGATGACGATGCGATCCGATCAAGGCGGTCTTCAGCGTGTCCAGCAGCAGTACGTCCAGTCCGGCAGACGAGTTCGGCCCCAACGAGTGGCTCGTCGAGGAGATGTACCAGCGATTCCTCGACGACCCGAGCACCGTCGACCCGGCATGGCACGAGTTCTTCGCCGACTACCGCCCCACCGACTCCGTGACCGAACGTCCCGCCGCCCGCGGTGACGCGGCACAGTCCGTGCAGCAGGCCGCGCAGCGCCCCGTGGCCGCGTCCGCTCCGTCCCAGGCGCCCACCGCGCCGGCCCCCCGTCCCACGGCCGAGGCAGCCGAGCCCACCGAGCGCACGCGGGTCGCCGACCGCAGTGCGCTCACCCCACCGCCCGCGGCCGGCGCGAACGGTCGCGCTCCCGCCCGCGCGGCAACCTCCACGACCACCGGGGGCACGCCGTCCAAGCCGGCCGCCGGCAGCACCTCGCAGGCCGCCCGGCCCGCGGGCCTGTCCGGCGACGACGGCGCGGGCACCTCCACCCCGCTGCGGGGCGCCGCGAACGCGGTCGTCAAGAACATGAACGCCTCGCTCACCGTGCCCACGGCCACGAGCGTGCGCGCGGTCCCGGCGAAGCTGCTCGCCGACAACCGCGTCGTCATCAACAACCAGCTCAAGCGCACCCGCGGCGGGAAGATCTCCTTCACGCACCTGATCGGCTACGCGCTCGTCAAGGCCCTCGCCGACTTCCCGGGCATGAACCGCCACTTCGCCGAGAACGACGGCAAGCCCACCGTGGTGCAGCCCGAGCACGTCAACCTCGGGCTCGCGATCGACCTGCCGGGCAAGAACGGGCAGCGCTCGCTCGTCGTCGTCTCGATCAAGGGCTGCGAGACGATGAACTTCGCGCAGTTCTGGTCGGCCTACGAGGCGATCGTGCACAAGGCTCGCGGGGGCAGCCTGGCGGCCGAGGACTTCGCGGGCACCACCATCAGCCTCACCAACCCCGGCACGCTGGGCACCAACCACTCGGTGCCGCGGCTGATGCAGGGCCAGGGCGCGATCATCGGCGTCGGCGCGATGGAGTACCCGGCCGAGTTCCAGGGCGCGAGCGAGGAGCGGCTGTCCGAGTTCGGCGTCAGCAAGATCATCACGCTGACCTCGACCTACGACCACCGGATCATCCAGGGCGCCGAGTCCGGCGACTTCCTGCGCCGCGTGCACGCGCTGCTGCTGGGCGAGGACCAGTTCTACGACCAGATCTTCCGCTCGCTCCGGGTGCCCTACGAGCCCGTGCGATGGGTCAAGGACATCCCCGAGGGCGCGGTCGACAAGACCGCCCGCGTGATCGAGGTGATCGACGCGCACCGCACGCGCGGGCACCTCATGGCCGACACCGACCCGCTCAACTACCGCCAGCGCCGCCACCCCGACCTGGACATCCTCTCCCACGGGCTGACGCTGTGGGACCTCGACCGCGAGTTCGCGGTCGGTGGGTTCGCCGGGAAGCAGCACATGAAGCTGCGCGACGTGCTCGGTGTGCTGCGCGACGCCTACTGCCGCACGATCGGCACCGAGTACATGCACATCGCCGACCCCGAGCAGCGCGACTGGCTGCAGGAGCGCATCGAGGTGCCGCACCAGAAGCCGAACGCCGCCGAGCAGAAGTACGTGCTCTCCAAGCTCAACGCGGCCGAGGCGTTCGAGACGTTCCTGCAGACCAAGTACGTCGGGCAGAAGCGGTTCTCCCTCGAGGGCGGCGAGACCGTCATCCCGCTGCTGGACGCCGTGCTGGACAAGGCCGCCGAGCAGGAGCTCGACGAGGTCGTCATCGGCATGCCGCACCGCGGCCGGCTCAACGTGCTCGCCAACATCGTCGGCAAGCCGATCAGCCAGATCTTCCGCGAGTTCGAGGGCAACCTCGACCCGGGCCAGGCCCACGGCTCCGGTGACGTGAAGTACCACCTGGGCGCCGAGGGCAAGTACTTCCGGATGTTCGGCGACGGCGAGACGGTCGTGTCGCTGGCGTCCAACCCGTCGCACCTGGAGGCCGTCGACCCGGTGCTCGAGGGCATCGTGCGCGCCAAGCAGGACCTCCTCGACAAGGGCGAAGGCGGCTTCAGCGTCCTGCCGCTGATGATGCACGGCGACGCGGCGTTCGCCGGCCAGGGCGTCGTCGCGGAGACGCTGAACCTCGCCAAGCTGCGCGGCTACCGCACCGGAGGCACGGTGCACGTCGTCGTCAACAACCAGGTCGGCTTCACCACCGCGCCGGAGCACTCGCGCAGCTCGCAGTACTCCACCGACGTCGCGAAGATGATCGACGCGCCGGTCTTCCACGTGAACGGCGACGACCCGGAGGCCTGCGTCTGGGTGGCCAAACTGGCCGTCGAGTACCGGCGGCGGTGGAACAACGACGTCGTGATCGACATGATCTGCTACCGGCGGCGCGGCCACAACGAGGGCGACGACCCCTCGATGACGCAGCCGGCGATGTACGACATCATCGACGCCAAGCGCAGCGTCCGGAAGATCTACACCGAGTCGCTGATCGGCCGTGGCGACATCACCATGGAGGAGGCCGAGCACGCGCTCAAGGACTTCTCCAACCAGCTCGAGCACGTCTTCAACGAGGTCCGCGAGCTGGAGAAGACCGCGCCGGCCCCGAGCCCGTCGGTGGAGAAGGAGCAGTCGGTGCCCACCGACCTCGACACCTCGGTGTCGCTGGAGGTCGTGCACCGCATCGGCGACGCGCACGTCGAGCTGCCCGAGGGCTTCAACGTGCACCAGCGGGTCAACCCGGTGCTGCAGAAGCGCGAGAAGATGTCGCGCGAAGGCAACATCGACTGGGCGTTCGGCGAGCTGCTCGCCCTCGGCTCGCTCGTGATGGACGGCAAGCTCGTGCGATTGTCCGGGCAGGACACCCGCCGCGGCACGTTCGTGCAGCGCCACTCCGTGGTGATCGACCGGCGCACCGGCGAGGAGTACTACCCGCTGCGCAACCTGTCGCAGGACCAGGAGCGGTTCCTGCCCTACGACTCCGCGCTCTCGGAGTTCGCCGCGGTCGGCTTCGAGTACGGCTACTCCGTGGCCAACCCCGAGGCGTTCGTGGCGTGGGAAGCGCAGTTCGGCGACTTCGTCAACGGCGCTCAGTCGATCATCGACGAGTTCATCTCGTCCGGTGAGGCCAAGTGGGGCCAGATGTCCGACGTCGCGCTGATGCTCCCGCACGGCCTGGAGGGCCAGGGCCCGGACCACTCGTCGGGCCGCATCGAGCGCTTCCTCCAGCTGTGCGCCGAGGGCTCGATGACCGTGGCCATCCCCACCGAGCCGGCCAACTACTTCCACCTGCTGCGCCGGCACGCGATGGACGGTGTGCGCCGGCCGCTGGTGGTGTTCACGCCCAAGTGGATGCTGCGGGCCAAGCAGGCCGTCAGCCCGCTCGCCGATTTCACCGGCGGCCGCTTCCGCCCGATCATCGACGACCCGCAGTACCGGGACAACGACGGTCCGGCGTCCGACGTGCGCAAGGTCCTGCTCTGCTACGGCAAGCTCTACTACGAGCTCGCGGCCGCGCGGGAGAAGCGGGGCGTCGAGAACACCGCGATCGTCCGCGTGGAGCAGCTGTACCCGGTTCCGGACCGCCAGCTCGCCGCCGTGCTGGAGCGCTACCCGAACGCGGAGGACATCCGCTGGGTCCAGGAGGAGCCGGCCAACCAGGGCGCGTGGCCGTTCATGGGCCTGGAGCTGCCGGCGAAGCTGCCGCGGCTCGTCGGATTCCGGCGCGTCTCGCGGCGTCGGATGGCGGCCCCCGCCCCCGGTTCGGGGAAGGTGCACGAGGTGGAGCAGACGGCCCTGATCGACGAGGCCCTGGGAGAGTAGCTGTGTACGCCACGGACCGAGGTATCGAAGAGCTCGCAGAACGGCGCGGTGACGAGCAGCTCAGCGTGGAGTGGCTGGCCGAGCGGCTGCGCGTGTTCGTCGACCTCAACCCCGCCTTCGAGGACGCCGTCGATCGCGTCGCGAGCTTCCTGGCCCGCGACGACGCCGACGACCCTGACGCCTGACACCGCAACACGCACACCTCCAGGCCCCGACTCGCGGCACTCCCGCGAGTCGGGGCCTGCGTGCGTCCGAGTCGCGCTCGGACCCGCGCGAGTCGCGACATGAGCCCCGCGAATCGCGGCGTGAGTCCCGCGACGCGAGCAGCGCGGCGGTCGTCAGCACCGGTCGCCGCGGGTGTCGGTGTCTGCGGCCGCCCTTCAGGAGATCATCGCCCCGGTGCATCTCCGGCGACATGTCGCCGTTCGTGCACCAACCGGGCGATCATGAACGCGGGTTCCGACCGAGATCATCGCATGGGTGCAGAAGCGGCGACAGGTCGCCGGGAATGCGCCAAACCGGCGATCATCGGCCTGCGCTCCGCGACTCGCGGTCTGGATGCGGGTGAGCCGTGGGCTCGGTCGGTCGGTGCCCGGTGCTCGGAAGCACCTGTCGGGCCGCGATCCGCCAGCCGCCGTCGGTGCGCGCGACGCGGTCGACGTAGACGACGCTGCCCGCCCGGCCGTCGCGGAGGACGCCGATGCCCTTCGACCGGACGTGCGCGGTGCCGTCGACGCCCTCGGTGACCACGACGTTGGTCACGTGATGCCCGACGGGGTTGCGCTCGTCGTCGGCGAACGCCTCCGCCACCGCGCGGAACTCCGGAACACCGCGGATCGTGCCCTGTCCCATCGCCGTGACGTCATAGACGGCGTCCGGCGCGAACAGCTCGTCGAGGCGGTGCAGCTCGCGGGCGTCCACGAGGTGCCCGTGCAGAGCGACGAGCTGCTGGATCGCCACGATGTCGTCCGCCGTCAGCGCCATACCCAGACGCTAGGCAATTGACAACGTGTTGTCAAAGCGATGCGGTGGGAGGATGCGACGATGGAGGCCGTGGACGCCCGGGCGGAGGAGTTCCTCGCCCTCATGCGGGCGGTGGGGGCGCTGCACCGCTCGTTGCACGACGTGGGCGACGCCGTCGCGGCCAGCGCGAACCAGAGCCGCGCCCGCAGCACCTGCCTGCAGCAGATCGCGGGAGGCCCGCGCACGGTCGCCGACATCGGCGAGCGGCTCGGCCTCGCCCGCCAGGGCGTGCAGCGGGTGGCCGACCTCCTCGTGGCCGACGGCCTGGCCACCTACACCGACAACCCGCGGCACCGGCGCGCGAAGCTGCTGATGCTGACCGCTGCGGGCGAGCGCGCGCTCGCGACGATGGACGCAGCGCACCGTCGCTGGGTCGCCGACACCGCACCCGAGCTGGTGCCGCTGCGCCTTCCCGAACTCACCGACCACCTCGACGCCGTCCGCCACGCCGTCGATGCGGCCCGCCGGCCCGACAGCCGGTCGGCGGAGCGCTCGTAGCGTTCGCGAGCTCCCCGTCCCGACGCTCGACACCGCGACACATCCACACCAGGACCCCGACTCGCGGACAACGACGGCACGACTCCCGCGCACCCACCCCCCGACTCGCGGACAACTACGGCGCGACTCGCGTGTGGCCGCCCCCGACTCGCGGACGGCCGAGCGCGACTCGCGGGTCGTCCGACCTGCCTCGCGGCGTGGGCGGGAGATCCGCGGGCTACCCCGCGGAGCGCTCGTAGGCGAGTTCGCCACCCACGACGGTCGCGAGCACGTCGATCCCGGCGATCCCCGCGGGGTCGACGGCGAGCAGGTCGTCGGACAGCACGGTGAAGTCGGCGAGCGCCCCGACGGCGAGCGTGCCCTTGCGGTGCTCCTCGCGCACCGCGTACGCCGAGCCGTGGGTGTAGGCGCGCAGCGCATGCTCCGCGGTGATGCGCTCCCCCGGCGCGAGGTCCTGGCCCGAGCGGGTGCGCCGGTTGACCATGTCGTGGATGCCGAGCAGCGGGGCCCCGTCGACGACGGGCGCGTCGCTGCTGCCGGGCAGGACCATGCCGGCGTCGAGGAGGCTGCGCATCCGGTAGCAGTGCTCGCTGCGCCCGGGGCCGAGTGCGGTGCGCATGCCGTCGCCGAGCTCGGTGATGAACCGGCCCTGCGGCACCGCGACGACGCCGAGCGCCGCCGCCCGGGCGACCTGCCGGTCGTCGGCCACGGCGAAGTGCTCGATGCGGTGGCGGGTGTCGGACCGCGGGTACTCGCGCTGGGCCTGCTCGTACACGTCGAGCACGTGGTCTACCGCGGCGTCGCCGATGGCGTGCGCGGCCACCTGCCAGCCCGCCCGGTGCGCGCCCACCAGCAGTGGCGCCAACTCCTGCGGGTCGAACAGCATGAACCCGGTGTTGTCGTCCTCACCGGCGTAGCAGCACGTCATCGCGGCCGAGCGGCCGATGAGCGAGCCGTCGGTGAGGATCTTGACCGGTCCGATCCGGAGCCACTCGTCGCCGAACCCGCTGCGCAGGCCCAGGTCCAACGCGCGTAGCCCGTCCTCGCCGGCGACGGCGTGCAGCGCGGTGACGTAGGGCATCAGCGTCATCCGCACGCCGAGCGCGCCCGACTCGCGGGCTCGCTGGAACGCGTGCAGGTCGAGCGGGCTGTTGCCGAGCCCGTCGATGGTGCCGATCCCGGGCTCGGTCGCGCTGGTCAGGCCCTCGGACAGCGCCACCCGGGATGCCTCGGCGATGTTGGCCTCGATCTCGGCCACCGGCAGGGGTTCGAACGCGCCCCGCACCAGCGGCATCGCCCGCTCCTGCAGCAACCCGGCCGGGCGCCCGTCGGGGCCGCGCACCACGTGCCCGCCCTCGACGTCGGGCACGCCGTCGCGGCCCGGGAAGCCCGCCCGCGCGAACGCCTCGGTGTTGGCCACGCCCATGTGCCCCGAGACGTGCTCGATCCAGATCGGGCGCCCACCGGTCACCTCGTCGAGCCGCTCGGCGAGCGGATGCGCACCGATCTTGTTCTGGTCGTAGCCGCCCGCATGGACCCACGCGTCCCGGGGCAGGGCGTCGGCGGCCCGCGCGACCGCGGCGTAGAGCGCGTCGAGCGTGGTCACCAGGTGCGAGCGCAGGTCCAGCGCCCGCAGCCGGCGGCCCCGCATGCTCAGGTGGTGGTGGGCGTCGTTGAAACCGGGGACGGCGCAGGCGCCCCCGAGGTCGACGGTCCGGGCGGCGCCCAGCCCTTCCAGCTCCTCGTCGAACCCCACGATGCGTCCGCCGAGCACGCCGACCCGGTGCGCCCGCGGTCGCGCCGGGTCCATCGTGACGAACCTGCCACCTTCGTAGATCGCATCCACCCGCATCGTCGGGACGCTACGCACGCCCGTCCGGACCCGCGACTACGAGAACTGGTGGCTGCCCATGCCGATGCGGCATGGTGCGGCCGTGAACCTGCACCGGCTGCGCTGCTTCCTCGCGGTGGTCGACACCGGCACCGTGACCGCCGCGGCACGCCGGCTGCTGATCGCCCAGCCCGCCCTGAGCCGCCAGGTGCACGCGCTGGAGAAGGAGGTGGGCCTGCAGCTGTTCTCCCGCCACCACAACACCCTGCGCCTCACGCCGGCCGGGGTGGAGTTCGCCCGCATGGCCCGCCGCCTGCTCGTGCAGTCGGAGGACCTCGCATCAGCGGCCGACGCGCTCGCGGCCGGCACCGTCCGGCGGCTGACGATCGCCGCGACCCCCGCGTCGCTCAGCGCCTTCGTCGCGCCCTTCGTCGCCACGCTCGGCCCGACAGACCCGCTCCTGCTGACGCGCCCGGAATCGCACTTCGCGCTGTACGACGCGCTGCGCGCCGGCGCCGACGCGATCGTCTCGCCCGCCCCGGGAGAGGCGGGTTTCGCCCGACAACCGCTCGGGGCGGTGCCACTGCAGGCGCACGTCGCGGCGAGGCACCCGTGGGCCGAGGCCGGCCGGACCCGCGTGGGCCTCGCCGAACTGCTCGCCGAACCGCTGGTGCTGCCCAGCAGCTCCGCGGTGAGCAGGCGGGTGCTCGACGAGGCCGTTGCGCGGTGCGGGCTGGCCTACGGCCCGGTCGAGGAGTGCGACGACGGGCGCACCGCGCAGGCCATCGCGGCGTCCGGCAAGGGGGTCGCGGTGGTCACCGACGGCCCGCGCTACGGCGCCCACCCGGTCCCGGTCCTCGCCGAAGTCGACGACCCGGCTTCTGTCCTCGGAGTGCCACTGCACGTCGCGTGGGAGCAGCACCACTACGCCGCCGAGGTGATCGCCACCCTCGCCGGCCGGCTGGCGACGTTCCTGCACCGATCCGCACCTTGGAGCCGTACTGCTGCTTTTCGGCACGCTGGACAGCAGTAAGGCTCCAAGGTGCGGGCGGCATGCGCGGGCGGCATGCCTGGGCGGCATGGCATCTATCGCTTTCCAGTATTGGCCGGCATCGGTCCGCTCGCCTACCCTCCGGCCAATCCCGCAGTTCCCCGGCCGGGCGGAGACGCACATGACGGAAGCGACGGCTCGTCCCACGGAGCAGCAGGTCCGCAAGATCGCCACCGCCGCCTACGTCGGCACGGCGCTGGAGTGGTACGACTTCTTCCTCTTCGGCACCACCGCCGCGCTCGTGTTCGCGCCGCTGTTCTTCCCCGGCGACGACCCGGTGCTGTCCACCCTCTCGGCGTTCCTCAGCTTCGCCGTGGGCTTCGTCGCGCGGCCGGTGGGCGCGGTCGTGTTCGGGCACATCGGCGACCGGTACGGGCGGCGGGTCGCCCTCGTCGTGACGATCGGGCTGATGGGCATCGCGACGACGCTCATCGGCGCGCTGCCGACCTACGCGTCGGCCGGGATCGTCGCGCCGATCCTGCTGACCCTGCTGCGCGCCGTGCAGGGCTTCGCGACCGGCGGCGAGTGGGGCGGGGCCACGCTGCTGGCCATCGAGTACGCGCCGGCCCGGCGGCGCGGCTTCTACGCCTCGATGGTGCAGATCGGCTCGCCCACCGGCACGCTGCTGTCCACCGGCGCCGTCGCGCTCGTGACGCTGCTGCCGCGGGAGGACTTCCTGGCCTGGGGCTGGCGGCTGCCCTACGTCGCCTCGATCGTGCTCGTCGCGGTCGCCCTCTGGATGCGGTGGCGCGTCGAGGAGACGCCGACGTTCCGCGCGCTGGCCGCGGCGTCGAAGACGGAGCGGGCGCCGGTCATCGAGGTGCTCAAGGCGCCCGGTCGGCTGGCGCTGGGCGTCGGCGCCTACCTGTTCAACAACGCGGGTTTCTTCATCGTCACCACGTTCATGATCAGCTACGCCACACGGGTGCGGGAGCTGCCCGCGTCGCTCATCCTCAACGCGCTGACGATCGGCGCGCTCGGGCAGGTCGTCGGCCTCTTCGTGGCGGGGCGGATGGCGGTACGGCTCGGCTCGCCGCGCACCGTGATCATCGGGTACGTCTTCTCCGTCCTCATGGCCTTCCCGATCTTCTTCATCGTCGACACCGGGAACGCCGCGCTGATCGCCGTCGGGTTCGTCCTCCAGCTCGGCCTGACCACGATCGCCTACGGCCCGATCGGCGAGCTGCTCTCGCAGCTGTTCCCGACCCGGCTGCAGTACAGCGGGCTGGCGCTGTCGGCGAACATCTCGGGGGTCATCGCCGGGTTCATGCCCGCCCTCGCGACCTTCGTGTCCTCCCGGTCGGGCGGCGCCTCGTGGGGACCCGCGTCCCTGCTGCTCGCGATCGCGGTGATCTCGCTGGTCGCGTCGATCATCGCCCGGCGCGTCATCGGCGCCGACCACCGGAAGGAGAGCGTGTGACGGACGGGCGGACCGGCGGGCGACTCGTCGTCGACCAGCTGCGCTCCGAGGGGGTGGACACCGCCTTCTGCGTTCCGGGTGAGAGCTACCTCGAGGTGCTCGACGCGCTGCACGGCTCCGGGATCCGCCTGGTCACCTGCCGGCACGAGGGCGGCGCCGGCTACATGGCCGACGCGTACGCGCGCATCACCGGCACCGTGGGCGTCGCGCTGGTGACCCGCGGGCCGGGCGCGGCGAACGCAGCCGTGGCGCTGCACACCGCGTGGCAGGACAGCACCCCGCTCGTGCTGCTCGTCGGCCTGGTGCCGCGCGGGCAGACCGGCCGGGAGGCGTTCCAGGAGTTCGACCTGCAGGGCTGGTTCGGCACCACGGCGAAGGCCGTGCACCGCGTCGACGACGCCGCCCGCGTGCCGGAGCTGCTGGCCGGAGCGTTCGCGACGGCCCGGTCCGGCAGGCCGGGACCGGTGGTCGTCGGGCTGCCCGAGGACGTGCTGCGCGAGCGGGCCGCCGTCGGGCCCGTGGCACCGGTCGAGGTCACCGAGCCGGTTCCCGCGCCGGCGACGATGGCGCGGTTCGCCGGCCTGGTGCGCGACGCCACGCGCCCGCTCGTCGTGCTCGGCGGGGTCGGCTGGAGCCCGGCTGCCGCCGACCAGGCCCGACGCTGGGCCGAACGCTTCGCGCTCCCCGTCGCCGTGGAGTTCAACGCGCTGGACCTGATCGACCACGACTCGCCCTCCTACGTCGGGTGCATGGGGTTCGGGCGCCCCGCCGAGCTGACCAGCGCCCTGCGCGAGGCGGACCTGGTCATCGGGATCGGCTCCCCGCTGGGCGACGTCGTCACCGACGGCTGGGAACTGCTTCCGGTCGACGCTCCGGGTGCCCGGCTCGTGACCGTGCTGCCCGACGCCGAGGCCCGCGGGAGCGCCCACCCGGACGCGCTGCGGATCGTCGCCACCGCACCGGCGTTCACCGCTGCCCTCGACGACCTCGCCGCTCCCGAGGACCCCGGCTGGGCCGAGCGCACCCGGTTGTTGCGCAAGGCGCACGAGGAGTGGCGCGTGCCCCGTGGCCGCGGCGCGGACCTGGACCTGGACGAGGTGTTCGGGCAGCTGCGTGATCACCTCCCCGACGATGCGATCGTGACCTGGGGCGCCGGCAACCACTGCGCATGGCCGAGCCGCTTCCTGAGCCGGCACGGCTACCCCTCGCAGCTCGCGCCGCGCAACGGCTCGATGGGATACGGGGTGCCGGCCGCCGTCGCGGCCGCGATCGCGCACCCGCAGCGACCGGTCGTCTCGATCGCGGGCGACGGCTGCTTCCTCATGAACGGCCAGGAGCTGGCGACGGCGCGCGCCCAGGGCGTCGCCCCGCTGGTCCTGGTGCTCGACAACGGCACCTACGGCACCATCCGCGCCCACCAGGAGCAGCGCCACCCCGGCCGCGTCAGCGGCACCGATCTGGTCAACCCCGACTTCGCCGCGCTCGTGCGCGCGTACGGCGGGCACGGCGAGACGGTGACGCGCACGGCCGAGTTCGTCCCCGCGCTGGAACGGGCGATGGCCGCAGGCGTACCCGCGCTCATCGCCTTGCGGGTCACCGACGGCACCCTCGCCCCGGGCGTCACGGTGGCCGACCTCCGCGCCACCTGACGGCACCACCGCTCGCGAGTCGCGCTTACGTGCGGTGGCCCCGAAACCTGCCGCTGCCGGGCACCCACCCGGCAGGGGCGGGCTCGTCGTGAAACGGGCCTGGGCCCGCGCCGGGGACGGCTGTCCACCCAGCCCGGATATTCGGTAGTTGTGCCAACCCGGCCATCTCGCCGACGGGCAGGCGCAGGGGAGCCCGGCCGACTACGCCGAAGGCCGGGACAGGGGTGTGGGGCAGCGGTTGCGAGCCGGGGACGGCGATCATGGTGACAAGCCGGCGTGCGAGGCGTACGTGGTGCGGCCGCGAGCGCCCTGGTGTGCGACTCGCACCGCGCCGACACTGATCAAAGCTGGCAGACGCGCGCGGCCGAGCGCGCCAGAGGACTGCGGGTCGCGCTCCACATCCCCGCGACGGACGTCGGTGCTCCGAACCGCCGCCCGGCACAGCGTCAGCCGGCGCGCCGCCCGTCCACGGAGCACTCGAGGGCGTCGACCAGCCACGCCTGGGCGGTGCCGACCGTCACCGGCTCGCCGGTCACCTCACCCACGAGACTCCAGTAGCGGCGCAGGCGCGGGTCGCGGTCGGTGCTCGCGGTCGTGAGCAGTTCGCGGCGGAACCGGGGGGTGTCGCGGGCGCCTTGCACGCCGGCGTAGGCGGCCACGAAGCGGTCGAGCGCGGGGCCGGCGGCGGGCCGGTTCCCGGCGAGCAGCGACGGACGGGCCAGCTCGCACGCCTCGGCGATCCCGATCAGCAGTTCGGACTCGTCCGAGATCCGCTCGAGGTTGACGCGCCCGCGCGCCCGCATCCGCTGTGCCAGGGCCCGATCGCTGGCCAGGGTGACCATCTCGGCGTACGCCACGACCTGCTGCGGGGTCGGGTCGGCAGGCGGTACCGGCACGCTGACCTCGAGGAACATCTCGAGCAGGTCCCCGGGCAGCGGCGCCACCACCAGCCGGCGCCAGAAGGAGACCAGTGCGTCGTGGGCGGCGCGGTGGTCCTGCACCGCCGCGAGCAGCGCGAGGCGGGCCGCCCGCTCGACCGGCGCGCTCTCCTCGACCGCACGCAGCGTCGCGCGCCGCCATGCGAGCGCGGCCAGCTCGACGTCGAGCGCAGCCCGTTCCGCGGCCACGGCATCGGCGAGCGACCGCTCACCGGTGACGACGCCGGCGATCGCCGGCAGGCCCAGGCCGAGCCCGCGCAGGCGCCGCACGAGGTCGAGCCGGTCGACCGCCGACGCGTCGAACCGGCGGTGCCCACCCGCGCTGCGCTGCGTGTCGAGGATCCCTTCGTCGCAGTAGAAGCGGATGGTGCGCACGCGCACGCCGGTCAGCGCCGCGAGGTCGCCGATCCCGAGGGTGGCCGTGCTGTCGGTCACAGTCGCTGGAACCTCCGGTCGGGTGGAGTTCCTACGGTACGACGCATGCATCAGCTACAGGACCACGAGTTGGACGTCGAACGGCTGGCCACCGGCCTGCGGGAGGAGACCGAGGCCTTCGCCGACGCGGTCGCGGGCCTCGACCCGCACGCGCCGGTACCCACGTGCCCCGAGTGGCGGGTGCGGGACCTCGTCGGGCACATCGGGCAGGCCCACCGGTGGAGCGCGGAGCTCGTGCGCACCCGTGCCGCCGCGCCCGTGCCCGATCCTCGTGCCGCCGAGCCCGGCGACCCGCAGCGCTGGCCGGTGTGGCTGCGGGACGGCGCCGACGAGCTCGTCTCCGCGGTCGTCGACGGCGACCCGGCGACCCCCGTCTGGACGTTCCTCGGCGAGCGCCCGGCCGTCTTCTGGCTCCGCCGCATGCTGGCCGACACGTCGGTGCACCACGCCGACGCCGCGCTGGCGGCGCGGGTCGGCTTCGCGATCGCCCCGGACCTCGCGGCGGACACGATCAGCGAGGGACTCGGGCTGATCAGCGCCGCGGGCACCGCGAACCTGAAGCCCGCGCTGGCCGAGCTGCGCGGTGACGGCCAGACGCTCCAGCTCCGGCCCGACGACCTGGCCGTGGGGTGGTTGATCACACGGACGCCCGGCGGCGTCACGTGGGAGCACCGGACGGCGGATGCGGACGTCGTGGTCTCCGGGACGGTGCGGGACCTCCTGCTCGTGTTCTCCCGGCGCACCGACCCCGACGACGACCGGCTCACGATCACCGGGGACCGGGCGTTGGTGGACCACTGGTGGGCGCACACGACCTTCTGATCAGGCTGCGGGCTTCGTCCAGACCAGCGAGTAGCGCCACAGCGCGTGCCGGCGCAGCCGCGCGCCGGGCAGCTCCCGCTCCGCGGTGCGCCGGACGTCGGCGACGGTGTCCGGAGGCGGCCACACGGTCGGTGCGGAATGCTCCCAGTAGCTACGGCGACGCCGGTGCCAGCGGTGCGCGACCGCCCCGGCGAGCACGTAGGGCAGGTCGTATGGGAGGCGGTGGCGGGGCAGCCCGACCACGGCGAGGACCCCTCCGGGGCGGAGGAGCTCGCGCATCCGGCGCAGTGCGGTGGCGGTGTCCATGTGGTGCAGCACGGCGATCGAGGCCACCAGGTCGAAGGACGCGGGCGCGAAGGGATGGGTGAGGACGTCGCCCCGCACGTACTCGACGCCGTCGTCCTGCGCGCGGGCGAGCTCCAGGCTCGGCGCGTCGAGGTCGATGCCGGTGACGGACGGGACCACCGCCCGCAGCTCGCGGGTGAGCATCCCCTCGCCGCACCCGACGTCGAGCGCCGTGTGGCAGCCGGGCGGGACCGCCCCGAGCACCACGGGGTGGTAGTGGATGTTGTGGTTCCACCGCTCGTCGAGATCAGCCACACCGCCACCTTCCCAGGGCGGTCGTGAGTGGGGGTCAGCGGCGCGCGATCCGCCAGCGGCGGCGCACGGCCTCCTGCAGCTCCGCGGCCCGCGCCTCGACCTCGGCGTCGAGGTCGTCGAGGTCGGCGGGGTCGGCGCGCAGGTCGGGGCCGGGCCGGGGACGCAGCTTCATCCACGACTCCACCCACAGCGCCTCGAGCGCCGCCTCCCAGTGCAGCTCCACGCCCAGCCGGGTCAGCGCCGCCCGCTCGCCCGCACCGTGCATGGCATCCGCGAGCCCCACGAGCTCGCGCACGAGCGCCGCGGCCCGCTCCCGGTCGCGCTCCCGCAGCCCTTCGGCCGCCGCCGTGATGCCGGCGACGACCTCCTTGTACTCCCGGGCCGCGCTCACGGGGCCCTTCCGCAGCCGATCGCTCACGACCCCTCCAGCGACGGCACGATGACGACCTCCGGCTGCGCGTGCTGGGCCCGGTCGAACAGCAGGCCGCGGCCCGGGCGCGGTGACCAGGGGATCATCATCCCGGGCACGAGGGGCTGCAGCTCCGACCCCTGGACGTCGAGCGCGACCCACGCGCCCACGTCGTCGGACGAGGCGCCCATCGTGAGCAGCGCCTTGAGCCGCGCCGGGCTGCGCCACCAGCCCAGGACGTGCACACCGGTCTCCGGTCCGAAGCGCAGGAGCTTGCGCAGCGCCTCCGTGCCCTCCCGCTCCAGGACGGTGTCGGCGGCGTCCGCGGCGTAGAGCACGACGGTGATGTGACGGCGGGGGGTGGTGTCGCCGAGCCGGCCGCCGATGTCCGCGGCGAGCGCCACGACCCGGGCCCGCAGGCCGTCGAGCGTGACGGTCTCCGCCCGCTGCCCCGCCGCGGTGACCTGCTCGGCCAGCCGCTGCGCCGGCTCGGCGGCCTCGGCGACGAGCGGGGCGATCACGACGTCCAGCTCCCCCCGCGGGTGCCGGCCGGCCAGCGACGCCGCGGCGGCGCCGAGCACGCGCACCGCCTCCCGGCCGGCGGAGGCGAACACGGCGAGGTTGCGGCCGGGGGCGTCCGGGAGCCCGACCGCGGCGGCGCTGCCCGCCACGTCGATGCACTGCCCCACGAGCGCGCTCGGCTCACCCTCGGGGAGGCGCGCCAGCAGGTCGGCGAACCGCGGGGAGCGGCTCCCGTCGAACAGACGCGGCTCGCGCCTGCCCTCGGCGTAGGTCTCGTGCAGCACCCGCTGCACCTCGTCGACCGAGCCCTTGCCCGTGGCGTCGGGGATCCGCACCACCTCGTTGCCGTGCGTGTGCCCCGACTCGTGGTTGAGCACCGCGTGCCAGCGCGGCAGGCCGAGCGTGGCGTCGTTCAGCTCGGCGAGCACGCGCCGCGCGCGGGGCAGCGCGATCCGCAGCACGAACTGCTCGAAGATGGCCGGGCGGCCCCAGAACGCCTCGATGCCGGAGACGTCCTGGCTGGCCAGCACCAGGTGGATGCCCTGTGAGCGGCCACGCCGGGCGACGTCCTCGAGCAGCAGCGTGGCCTGGCGCGTCACGGCGTCGCGCTCGGCGAACAGGTACTGGAACTCGTCGATGACCGCGACGATCCGCGGCCAACGCGCGTCCGGGTCGGCGTCGCGCAGCTCCTCGAGCTTGGTGACCTCGTGCGTCTTGGCGGCCTCCGCGCGGCGGCGCATCTCGTCGGAGAGGAACTGCAACAGGGCCAGCCCGAACTCCCGGTCAGTGTTGATGTTGACCCCGACCAGGCGCGCGTGCGGCAGCCACGTGCGGTCCCGCCGCCCGGGGGCGAACTGCGCGAAGGAGACGCCCTCCTTGAAGTCGAGCAGGTAGAACTCGAGCTCGTCCGGGCCGTAGCGCGCTGCCATCGAGCTGATCATCGTGAGCAGCAGGTTCGTCTTGCCCGAGCCGCTCGGGCCACCGATCAGCGCGTGCGGGGCGGCGTCGGACAACGCCATCTGCACCGGCAGCCCGTCGGCGAACCCCACCGGGGCGTGCAACCCGCTGACCGACCGCGTGGTGCCCCATTGCGCCGAAGGCGGGAGCAGGTCGGCGAACGTGCCGATCCGGCTGCGCCAGCGCTCGTGCTCGTCGGCGATCGTGTGGCAGGCGCGCGTGACCTCCGCGGTCGGCAGCGGCGGGTCCGGCTCCACCGTGACGTGCGGACCGGTCATCGACGTGCTCGCGGCGCCGCTGTCGTCGAACCGGACGGTCTCGATGGGCGCGTTCACCGTCATCGGGACGTCCAGCAGCACCAGCTGCACCCCGCACGCGAGCCCGCCGCGGGCCACCCGCTGCAGCTGGCGGTGGTCGTCGGCGGAGAGCGCCGCCCGGTTTCCCACGAGCACCGCGACGACCCACGGCTCGGTGCGCCCGCCGGTGGTCTCGGCCATCGCCCGCAGCGACGGGTGCCCGTCCACGAGCACGCGGGTGTGAACGCGTCGGATCCGGTCGGACAGCTCTTCGAGCAGCTGGGCGAGCATGCTCGGGTCGTGGACGGTGAGCAGCCCGGTGCGGGTCAGCGGATAGAGCCCGGGCAGCGATCCGGTGAACTGGCCGACGTCCCACACGTGCAGGTGCACCATGCCGGGCCGGAAGCTGCTCATCACGCGCAGCAGCAGGTTCTCCACCAGCGCCTCGGCGCGCGCCCGGCTGTCGTGGGTGGAGGTGATCTGCAGGTGGGACTCGTCCAGCAGCGGTACGGCGACCGGCAGGCCCGGCTCGGCGCCGCCGATCCGCCCGGTGCCGATCGACCACAGCGCGGGCACCGGCCCGGCGCCGTCGGTCTTGCCGACCTGACCGAGCCACTGGTCCGGTTCGCGGCCGGCGGCGTCCGGAGCGGCCTCGGCGAGGATGCGCGCGAGCCGCTGCGGACCCCCGTCCAACCACTCCCCGAACGCCGCGGTCCGGTCGGACCGCACCCGCTCCAGCGGGCCGGCGAGGCGGGGGTTGGTGAGCAGCCCGCGCAGCTCCGGGTCGGCCTGCGCGCCGTCCAGCCCCTCGGTGCGCAGCCACATCTCGGCCATCGCCTCGGCGTGGGCGCGCACGGTGGCCTCGCGGGCGCCCTCGGCCGCGCCGAGCGCGCGCGCCATCGCGGCGCACAGCGCGTCGAACGCCGCCGTGATGCGCTGCTGGCGCTTGCTCGGCCCGCGTGCCACGGCCGGGCCTACAGCCGCGCGTCGATGTCGGCGACGGCGGCCACGCCACCGCTGATGAACCCGAGCCCGCGATCCAGCTCCTCGGCCGCCCGCTGCAGCTCGACGGGCACCAACGGCTCGGAGTGCTGCGGGTCCAGCCCGTCGAGCACGGCGACGGCGTCGGCGATCCGGTCACGCGCGACCCCTGCGTGCTGGTAGGCGCTGCCGAGCTGCTCGGCCACCCCCGCCAGCACCACCCGGATCTCACCGAGTCCACTCATGTGATCTCCTCGCCGGGCGAGCTCACAGCCGGTTCGCGACGCCCTCGGACGCCTGGATCGCCGCCTGCACGGCCTGCTGCACCTCACCGATGCTGCTGACGGCCTGGGCGAGCAGCCCGTTCGCCTCCGAGACGTCGGACTGTGCGCTGCCCTCGGTGACGCGCAGTAGCGCGCCCTGCGCCTGTTCGAGCGAGGAGTGGGCCTGCTGCAGCGCTCCGAGACTCTCCGAGGCCTTGTCGTTGGCCAGCGCGATGCCGGCTCGAACCTCTTCGATGCTCGCCATGTCCCCGTAACTCCCCTGATCCCCGTACCCGTTACTACCCGTACAAATCTAACCGCGTTGTGGCTACCCGGCGCATGCGGCCCGTTACTCGGTTTCCGGCCGAGTGCGGCCGCCCTACGCTCGTCCGTCGTGGTGCACGGGGGGCGCGCGACGCGGCGCATGATCAGCGATCATGGCAGCCGCGGCGGCGGCATCCTGATCGGGGCACTGGCCGTCGACTCGCTCGGCAACGGGCTGTTCCTCCCCCTCTCGCTGGTCTACTTCGTGCAGCTCACGGACGTGCCGCTCGCCCTGATCGGGATTCTGCTCAGCATCGCCAACGCGATCACCCTTCCGATCCCCGTGTGGGCCGGCACGCTCGCCGACCGGTTCGGCGCGCTGCCGCTGGTGGTCGGCGCGCAACTGCTGCAGGCCGTCGGGTTCCTGGCGTACGCGTGGGTGGCGGGGCCGGTGGGCATCCTCGTCTCCGCCGCGCTCGTCGCGATCGGGGTGCGGTTCTTCTGGTCGGCGGTGTTCACCGCCATCGCCGACCACGTCGACGGCGGCACGTCCACGCTGAGCCGCGACACCTGGTACGCACTGGCCAACGGCGCGCGGACGGCCGGGCTCGCGGCCGGCGGGCTCGTCACCGGGATCGTCGTGGCCGACGGCCGGGAGGCCACCTACCGCGCGGTCGCCTACGTGGCGGCCGGCTGCTTCGCGCTGGCCGCGGTCCTCATCACGGCGTTCGTCCGGACCGGGCCCGGCCACGCGCACGAACCACTGGCGCGCTCCGGCTACGCCACCCTGCTGCGCGACCGCCCCTTCCTCGGCCTGGTCGCCCTCAACTCGGTGTACGCCCTGAGCAGCATGATGCTCGGTGTCGCGCTCCCGACGGTGGTGCTCACCTGGCTGGCGCAGCCGGCGTGGCTGACCTCGGTGGTCCTCGCGGGCAACGCGGTGCTGATCACGCTGCTGTCCGCGCCCGTCGTGCGCAGGCTCGACGGCTTCCGCCGCACCCGCAGCATCGTCGTCGCCGCGCTGCTGTGGACGGGGTGGTGCGCCTCGCTCGCGGTCCTCGGGCCGGGGCAGGCCGGCTGGGTCCTGCCGGTGCTCATCGGTGGCACGTTGCTGTTCACGGCGGCCGAACTGGTGCACGCACCGGTCTCGATGGGTTTGGCCGCCGCGGTGGCGCCGCCCGCCGCGCGGGGTCGCTACCTCGCCACGTTCCAGTACTCGTTCGCCGTGTCCTCGATCATCGCCCCGCGTTCTTCGCCACCTTGTTCGAGCTGGGTCCGCCCCTGCCGTGGATCGCGCTGGGCCTGCTCAACGCCGTGAGCGTCGTCGGGGTGCTGGTGCTGGAGCGCCGGCTCCCGCCACAGGCACTCCGCGACCCCACCCCTTCTGTCACTTGACGGTTACGTAGCAGCTCGGTTACAAAAGACGGGTGTCCGACGACGCCGTCTTCGAGGCCCTCGCCGATCCCACGCGCCGGCGCATCCTCGAGCTCGTCGCTTCCGGCGAGCGCACCGCGGGCGAGCTGGCCGCCGAGTTCGCGACGTCCCGGCCCGCCGTCTCGCGGCACCTGCGGGTGCTGCGCGACGCCGGGCTCGTCGCGTGGCGGGGTGACGCGCAGCGGCGCCTCTACCGGCTCGACGCGGCCCCGCTCGCCGATGCGGGGGCGTGGATCGAGCGCACGCGCAGCAACTGGGCGACCCGGCTGGACGCCTTCGAGAAGCACCTGGACGAGAGGTGGAACGAGGAATGACCGAGCACCCCGACACCGCCCCTTCCCGCGACGACCGGCGCGGCACGCTGGGCGTCGGCGAGGACGGGCAGTGGCAGATCCGGTTCGAGCGCCGCGTCCCGCACCCGCCGGAGCGGGTGTGGGAAGCGCTGGTCGACGTCGACCAGCAGGACTCCTGGGTCCCCGGCGTGCGGATCCACGCCCGGGTCGGCGGGCCGGTCGTGTTCGACTTCGACGCCGAGGGACGCGCCGAGGGCGAGGTGCTGCTCGTCGACCCGCCCCGCGCGCTGGAGCACACCTGGCTGTGGCCCGACGAGCCGGCGTCCACCGTCCGCTGGGAGATCAGCGCGGACGGCGACGGCTCGGTGCTGGTGCTGCTGCACCGACCGCTGCGTCCCGAGCCCGCCGCCGACTACGCCACGGGCTGGCACGCGATGCTCGACGCGCTGGCCGCCCACCTGGACGGCGAGACACCCGCCGAACCGGACTACGCCGTTCTGAGCGAGGTGTACGCGCGCTGACGCCGCGCGGGAGGTCCGCGCGAGGTCCCCGGGATGTCCGCGGGATGTCAATGCGATTGGGTCTTGCACTGGGGCCTCTCCGCGTTCGAAGGTGACCACTTCCCCTCTCGGGCGAGCACGGCGGAGGTTCTTCAGATGTCGGATGGGTCCCGCGTGGTGCGGGCGGCGTTGCTGCAGGCCAAGTGGACGGGCGACACCGCGTCCATGATCGAGGTGCACGAGTCCTACGCGCGCTCGGCCGCCGAGCAGGGGGCGAAGGTGATGGGCTTCCAGGAGGTCTTCAACGCCCCGTACTTCTGCCAGGTGCAGGAGTCGGAGCACTACCGGTGGGCGGAACCGGTGCCGGACGGCCCGACGGTGCAGCGCATGCAGGCGCTGGCCAAGGAGACCGGGATGGTGCTGGTCGTGCCGGTCTTCGAGGTCGAGAGCGCCGGGAACTACTACAACACCGCCGCCGTGATCGACGCCGACGGCAGCTTCCTGGGCAAGTACCGCAAGCACCACATCCCGCAGGTCAAGGGCTTCTGGGAGAAGTACTACTTCAAGCCGGGCAACCTCGGCTGGCCGGTCTTCGACACCGCGGTCGGCAAGGTCGGCGTGTACATCTGCTACGACCGGCACTTCCCGGAGGGCTGGCGGGCGCTCGGCCTCGCGGGCGCGCAGATCGTGTTCAACCCCAGCGCCACGAGCCGCAGCCTGTCGTCCTACCTGTGGAAGCTCGAGCAGCCGGCCGCGGCCGTGGCCAACGAGTACTTCGTGGCGGCGATCAACCGCGTCGGCGTGGAGGAGTACGGCGACAACGACTTCTACGGCACGAGCTACTTCGTCGACCCGCGGGGACAGTTCGTCGGCGAGGTCGCGAGCGGCTCCGACGAGGAGCTGCTCGTCCGCGACCTGGACCTCGACCTGATCGACGAGGTGCGCCAGACCTGGGCGTTCTACCGCGACCGCCGTCCCGACGCCTACGGATCGCTGGCGCAGGCATGAGCGACGCCGACGACCTGCTCGCCCGCACCCGGGCGGTGCTGCCGTCCTGGCTGGCGATCTACTACCAGGAACCGATCGAGATCGAGCGCGGCGAGGGCCGGCACGTCTGGGACACCGACGGCACCCGCTACCTCGACTTCTTCGGCGGCATCCTCACCACGATGACCGCGCACGCGTTGCCCGAGGTCACCAAGGCCGTGGCCGACCAGGCCGGGCGGATCATCCACAGCTCCACGCTGTACCTGAACCGGCCGATGGTGGAGCTGGCCGAGCAGATCGCGGCGGTGTCCGACCTCCCCGACGCCAAGGTCTTCCTCACCACGTCGGGCACCGAGGCCAACGACACCGCCTTGCTGCTGGCCAGCTCGCTGCGCCGGTCGAACCAGATCCTGGCGCTGCGCAACAGCTACCACGGCCGGTCGTTCTCCACGGTGGCGATCACCGGCAACCGGACGTGGTCACCCACGTCGCTCTCGCCGTTCCAGGTCTACTACGTGCACGGCGGGCAGCAGTACCGCTCGCCCTACGCCGGCCTGTCGGACGGCGAGTACATCGCCGCCTGCGTCGCCGACCTCAACGAGGTGCTCGACCAGGCGGGCGGCGACGTCGCCGCGCTGATCGCCGAGCCGATCCAGGGCGTCGGCGGCTTCACCTCCGGCCCGGACGGCCTGCTGGGCGCGTTCGCGGAGGTCCTGCGCGAACGCGGCATCCTGTGGATCTCCGACGAGGTGCAGACCGGCTGGGGCCGCACCGGGGAGCACTTCTGGGGCTGGCAGGCCCACGGCGCGCGGCCCGACATCGTCACGTTCGCCAAGGGCGTCGGCAACGGGCTGTCGATGGGCGGGGTCATCGCGCGCGCCGAGGTGATGGACTGCCTCGGCGCCAACTCGATCTCGACGTTCGGCGGCTCCCCGCTGACCTCGGCGGGCGCCCTGGCCAACCTGCGCCACCTGCTCGACCACGATCTGCAGGGCAACGCCGCCCGCCACGGGCCCACGCTCCTGGCCGGTCTGCGGGCGCACGGCTCGCCGATCGTCGGCGACGTCCGCGGCAAGGGCCTGATGATCGGGGTGGAGCTCGTGCGCCCGGGCACCGGCAGCCCGGGCGAGCCGGCACCGGAGCTGGCCAACGCCGTGCTGGAGGCCTGCAAGCGCCGCGGGCTGCTCGTAGGCAAGGGCGGGCTGCACGGCAACGCGCTGCGCATCGCCCCGCCGCTCTCGCTCACCGCCGAGGAGGCCGAGGAGGGGCTCGCCACCCTCGTGGCCGCGATCGAGGAGGTCACGCCGTGACCCGCACGCTGATCCGCAACGGGTTGGTCGTCACCGCGTCGGACGAGCTGAGCGCCGACGTCCTGATCGAGGACGAGAAGATCGTGGCGGTCGTCGACCCGGCGGTCTCGCAGGGCTGGACGGCCGACACCGTCATCGACGCCACGGACCGCTACGTCATCCCCGGCGGCGTGGACGCGCACACGCACATGGAGATGCCGTTCGGCGGCACCGTCGCGTCCGACACCTTCGAGACCGGCACCCGGGCCGCGGCGTGGGGCGGCACCACCACGATCGTCGACTTCGCGATCCAGCCCCGCGGCGGCTCGCTGCGCGAGGGCCTCGACGCGTGGCACGCCAAGGCCGAGGGCAACTGCGCCGTCGACTACGCCTTCCACATGATCATGTCCGACGTCACCGACTCCTCGCTGAAGGAGATGGAGGCGCTGGTCGGCGAGGGCATCACCAGCTTCAAGCTGTTCATGGCCTACCCGGGCAACCTCTACAGCGACGACGGGCGGATCCTGCGGGCGCTGCAGAAGGGCGCCGAGACCGGCGGGCTGGTCATGATGCACGCCGAGAACGGCATCGCGATCGACGTGCTCGTGGAGCAGGCGCTGGCCCGCGGCCAGAGCGACCCCCGCTACCACGGCGTGGTGCGCCACGCCCTGCTGGAGGCCGAGGCCACGCACCGGGCCATCAAGCTCGCGCAGGTGGCGGGCGCGCCGATCTACATCGTGCACCTCTCGGCCATCGAGGCGCTGGCCGAGATCACCCGCGCCCGCGACGAGGGCTACAACGCCTTCGCCGAGACGTGCCCGCAGTACCTCTACCTCTCGTCGGCGGACCTCGCCCGGCCGGACTTCGAGGGCGCGAAGTACGTCTGCTCCACGCCCTTGCGGCCCGTGGATCACCAGGCGGCGCTGTGGCGCGGGCTGCGCACCGACGATCTGTCGGTGGTGTCCACCGACCACTGCCCGTTCTGCTTCAAGGACCAGAAGGAACTGGGGCTGGGCGACTTCTCCAAGATTCCCAACGGGCTGCCCGGCGTCGAGACGCGGATGGACCTGCTGCACCAGGCCGTGCTCGACGGGCACATCGGGCGACGGCGCTGGATCGAGATCGCCTGCGCCACGCCGGCCCGGATGTTCGGCCTCTACCCGCGCAAGGGCACCATCGCCCCCGGCGCCGACGCCGACGTGGTCGTCTACGACCCGGCAGCCCAGCAGGTGCTGTCGGCGCAGACGCACCACATGAACGTCGACTACTCCCCCTACGAGGGCAGGGCGATCACCGGCCGCGCGGAGACAGTGCTGTCACGCGGAAAAGTGATCGTGGAGAAGGGCGAGTACCACGGAAGCGCAGGCCACGGCCGCTTCCAACAGCGCAGCACGTGCCAATACCTCAAATGACGGTCAACACCCCGCACCTTGGAGCCATAGTGCTGTTCTGCCGGCCGAAAAACAGCAGTGAGGATCCAAGGTGCGGTCGGGGTGGGGGCACGTGATGGATGTGGGGCTCGTTCTTCAGGCCGATCCGCCTGCTCAGGGCGTCGTCGATCTCATGGTGCGGGGTGAGTCGCTGGGGTTCAGCCACGGGTGGACCTTCGACTCGCACGTCCTGTGGCAGGAGCCCTACGTCCTCTACCCGCGGATCCTGGAGCGGACGTCCCGGCTGGTGGTCGGGCCGATGGTCACCAACCCGGCCACCCGCGACTGGACCGTGCTCGCCTCGATGCACGCCACGCTGGGCGAGCAGTTCGGCAACCGGACGGTCTGCGGCATCGGCCGCGGCGACTCCGCCGTGCGCGTGCAGGGCCGCCCGCCCACCACGTTGGCCCGGCTCGAGGAGTCGATCCACGTGATCCGCGAGCTCGCCGAGGGCCGGGCCGTGGACATGCACGGCACGACCGTGCAGATCCCCTGGATCGCCGAGGGCGCGCAGCTGCCGGTGTGGATGGCCGGGTACGGCCCGAAGGCGCTCGACCTCGTCGGGCGCGCGGCCGACGGGTTCATCCTGCAGCTCGCCGACCCCTACCTCGTCGAATGGACGATCAAGACGGTGCGGGCCGCCGCGGAGGCCGCGGGCCGTGATCCGGCGTCGATCACGATGTGCGTGGCCGCACCCGCGTACGTCGGCGAGGACCTCGCCCACGCCCGCGACCAGTGCCGCTGGTTCGGCGGGATGGTGGGCAACCACGTGGCCGATCTCGTCACGCGCTACGGCGAGGGGTCCACGGCCGTGCCGGCGGCGCTCACCGCCTACATCGCGGGCCGCGAGGGGTACGACTACCGCCACCACGGCCGGGCGGGGAACCGGTCCACCGACTTCGTGCCCGACGAGGTCGTCGACCGCTTCTGCCTGCTCGGCCCGCCCGCGGCCCAGCGGGAGCGGCTCGCGGAGCTGCACGAGTTGGGTGTGGACCAGTTCGCGATCTACGCGATGCACGACGCCCGCGAGTCGACGATCGAGGCGTACGGCGCCTCGGTCATCCCCGCGCTGGCCTGATCGAGGAGGAGCGCAGTGCCCGGATACATCATCCTGAACGGCGAGGTCACCGACCCCGACGCCTACGAGGAGTACAAGGCGGGAACCCCGCAGGTCATCGCCGAGCACGGCGGGCGCTTCCTCGCCCGCGGCGGCACGGCCACGGCGGTCGAGGGTGAGTGGCTGCCGCGGGTCGTGATCGTCGAGTTCCCCAGCTACGACGCCGCCCTCGCCTTCTACCGGTCACCGGAGTACCAGCGGCTGGTCGAGATCCGGAAGGGGTGCAGCACCGCGTCGGTCGTGATCACTGAGGGGCTTCCCGCGACCACGCCGTAACCGGTACAGCAGATCGGGCCACTAGTGGCCCAGTCCTATGGACCGGTCCGGGCCTAGCCTCGGTCCGTGCAGTCCTCCTCCGACACGGTCCTCACCGCGCTCGCCCACGCACCCCTGCCACAGGTCCCCGACCGCGCCGAGGTCATGACGGCCACGGTCGAGCTCCCGCCCGGCTCCCCGGGCACCCCACCGCATCGCCACTCCGGCCCCGTGTACGGCTATGTCACGGAGGGGGAGATCCTCTTCGAGCTGGAGGGCGAGCCGGAGCGGGTCATCCGCGCCGGGGAGGCGTTCTGGGAGCCCGGCGGCGACGTCATCCACTACCAGGCGGGCAACGCCGCCGCCGAGGGCTGGAGCCGCTTCGTGGTCGTGATGATCCACGCACCCGGCGAGCCCATGCTCACCCTGGTCGACGAGGCAGAGCTCGAGGCCAGGCGGCACCTGCGCCACCCCAGGCCGTGACGATGCGGATCCTCCTGGCCGGAGCCACCGGCGTCATCGGCAGGCGGCTGGTCCCGCTCCTGGTTGCCGACGGCCACCACCTGACGGCCCTGACCCGCCGACCGGACCGCCTCCCCCTGCTCCGGGCCGCCGGAGCGCACCCGGTGGTCGCCGACGTCCTCGATGCGGACGCCGTGGCGGCCGCGGTGCACGACGCCGCTCCCGACGTCGTCGTGCACCAGCTCACCGACCTCGGCAGCGGCGACCCCGCGGCCAATGCCGAGGTGCGCGTGACGGGCACCCGCCACCTCGTCGACGCCGCGCTCGCCGCCGGCACCCGCCGGATCGTCGCCCAGAGCATCGCGTGGGCCTACGCGGGCGGCGGGGCCCCCGCGGACGAGGACGCCCCGCTGGACCTGGACGCCCCGGAGCCGCGCAGCACCAGCGTGCGCGGGATCGCCGCCCTCGAAGCGGCCGTGCGGGAGGCGCCGGAATGGGTGGTGCTGCGCTACGGGATGTTCTACGGCCCGGACACCTGGTTCACCGCGGACGGGCTCCGGGCCGCGGACGCGCGCGCCGGCCGCTTGCCCGCGGACGGCGACGTCACGAGCTTCCTGCACGTCGACGACGCGGCCGCGGCCGCCGTGGCCGCCCTGTCCTGGCCGTCGGGCGCGGTGAACGTCTGCGACGACGAGCCGGCCGCGGCCCGGGACTGGGTGCCGCGGTTCTGCGAGGCGGTCGGCGCTCCACCACCGGGACCGGCCGCCGGGACCGCCAGGCGCCCCTGGGCGCGGGGGGCGGACAACCGGCGGGCCCGCGAGGAGCGCGGGTGGACTCCGCGGCACCACTCGTGGCGCACCGGGTTCGCGCTCACCGCAGGAGCTCGATGAGGGCGTCGAGCGCCGGGCGCCACGCGTGCGCGGCGGGTGTGGCGTAGCCGATCACCAACGCGCCGGGGCGCTCGGGCGCGGGCCGGTGCCAGTACCTGCTGGTGTGCAGCCCGTGCAGCCGCACGCCGGAGCGCTCGCCCGCGGCCACCAGGTCCCGTTCCTGCGCGGCCGACCCGACGGGCAGCAGCGCGTGCAGCCCGGCGGCGACGCCCGCAGGTACGGGTCCGCCGATCGCCGCGAGGCGGTTCCCGAGTTCCTCCCGCCGCCTGCGGTAGGCGAGCCGGACCCGCCGGACGTGACGGTCGTAGTCGCCGCGTCCGAGCAGGTCGGCGAGCGTCAGCTGGTCGACGGCCGGCACCGCGGCCGCCACGGCCACCATCTCCTCGCGCAGCGCCGCCCGCAGCGCCTGCGGGACGACCAACCAGCCGATCCGCATCGCGGGAGCGAGGGTCTTGCTGACGCTGCCGGCGAAGACGACGCGGTCGGGATCGAGCGGTTGCATCGCCCCGACGGGCTGCCGGTCGTAGCGGAACTCGCCGTCGTAGTCGTCCTCGACGACGAATCCGCCGCATCGGCGCGCCCACGCGACGACGCCCGCCCGGTGTTCCGGGGCGAGCGGCATCCCGTACGGGTGCTGGTGCGCCGGCGTGAGCACGGCGAGGGCCGGCCGGTCGGGCAGGGCGGACGGATCCGCACCGCCCGGCCCGACGGGCAGCGGCCGCACGTGCAGCCGCGCGGCCTGCAGCACCTGCCGGTGCCGGGCGAAACCCGGGTCCTCGGTCACCGCATCCCGGACACCCAGCGCGTGCACCGCCCGCCCGAGCAGCGCCAGCGCCTGCGTGAACCCTGCGGTGACGACCACCGACTCCGGCGCGGCCTGCACCCCCCGGGTGCGGGCGATGTGGTCGGCGACGGCGGCCCGCAGCACCGGGAGTCCCGCGGTGTCGACGTAGTCGAGCGGGGCGCTGCTCCCCGCGAGCACCCGGCGCACGGCGCCCGCCCACGCCGCGCGCGGGAACGCGCTCACGTCGGGGCGCCCCGGCCGCAGGTCGATGCACGACCCGCCCGATGCGGACGGTGACCGCTTCGCACGCGGACGCGCGGTCGCGGTGGCGACGTCGTTGACGACGGTGCCGGAGCCGGCCACCCCGACGAGCCAGCCCTCGGCGACGAGCTGGTCGAAGACCTGCACGACGGTGCCGCGGGCCAATCCGAGGTCGGCGGCGAGGCTGCGGGTGCCGGGCAGCCGGGTGCCGGGGGCGAGCCGACCGGAGCGCACCGCGTCGCGCAGGGCCACCTCGAGCGCACGACCACGCCCACGACCGGGCTGGAGATCGAGATGCAGGTCCTGACCGCGCACGTGACCATCGAAGGGCAGGGTCGCGGCGCGGACAAGAGCGGGGGTCAGACCGTCCGGATCGTCGCCATCATCGCCATGTCCTCGTGCTCGAGGTTGTGGCAGTGGAAGACGAACCGGCCGGCGTGCTCGGTGAAGCGCACCGCGACCTCGACGACCTCGGCCGGACGGACGTCCACGGTGTCCTTCCACCCGCCGTCGTAGGGCGAGGGCGGCCGCCCGCCACGGCTGCGCACCTGGAACGCGTCCAGGTGCACGTGCACCGGGTGGTGGACGTCGGTGACGAACCGCCACACCTCGATCTCGCCGAGCCGGATGTCCGCGAGCGAGGTGTTCGGGTCGAAGGACGTGCCGTTGATCGTCCAGCCCTTGTGGTCGCCGACCGCGCCACGACCGAAGCGGAACGTCCGCTCGGTCGCCCCGGCCGGCGGTACCAGCGGCTCGATCCCGGCGAGCCGGTCGGGCACCCGGCTGTCGTCGGCGGCGCTGCGCACGACCCGGAACCGCATCACGTCACCCGCCCGCCCCCCGTCGAGGCCGTTGACCATCGTGACCTCGGTGCCGACCGGCAGCACGGAGAAGTCGACGACCACGTCGAACCGCTCGCCCGGCGCCATCTCGATCGCCTCGTGCGTGACGGGTGCGGCGAGCAGCCCGCCGTCGGAGCCGATCTGCACGAGCGGCACCGCAGGCCCGCCGGGCACCGTCAGCGCGATCCGGAAACGCCGGGCGTTCGCGGCGTTGAGCAGGCGCAGCCGGTAGCGCGCGGCGTCCACCTCGTGCACCGGCCATGGCGCGCCGTTGACGAGCACGACGTCACCGAGCACGCCTTCCATCCACGCGTCCTCCACGCCGGGGAGCGAGCGCATCCCCTGGTCCAGGCCCGGGTAGGCGAAGGAGCCGTCCACCGCGAAGGCGCGGTCGCAGATCATCAACGGCAGCTCGCGCTCGCCGCGCGGGAGCGGGAGCGCGTCCTCGACGTCGTCGCGAACCAGGTGGAAGCCGGCGAGCCCGCGGTAGACCGCAGGTGCCGTGAAATCCATCCGGTGGTCGTGGTACCAGAGCGTGGCGGCGCGCTGATCGTTCGGGTAGCGGTGCTCGCGCTCCCCCGCGGCGAGGTCCCCGACCATCCCGTGG
Organism: Pseudonocardia sp. MH-G8; assembly: GCF_002262885.1. Taxonomy (GTDB): domain Bacteria; phylum Actinomycetota; class Actinomycetes; order Mycobacteriales; family Pseudonocardiaceae; genus Pseudonocardia. The sequence goes on from NZ_NKYF01000004.1 coordinate 420,710, forward strand.
TGGCCGGTCCAGTCGCTGGTGTCGCCCACCGGGAGCACGAGGTCGAGCGGCCACCCGTCGTGCTCGGCAGGCGTGTGCCCGCCGTGCAGGTGCACCACGGTGGGCACCGGCAGCTCGTTGCGGTGCCGCACCACGACCGGACGCCCGCGACGGGTCTCGAACGTCGGGCCGGGGAAGATCCCGTCGTAGCCGAGGACCGGCGTCCGGTACCCCGGGATGATCTCCTGCTCGACCACCCGCTGCGTCACGCGGTAGAGCTCCGCCCCCGCCTCGTCGACGCCGACCGGCCGCGCCACCGGCGGCACCGGCAGCGGCACCCGGAACGGCTCGGGCAACGGCAGCGCGCTGGCCAGCACCTCTCCGGTGGATCCGGCGGGGAGCGCTCCGCACGCCGGGAGCGCCGCGAGCGCCGCCGCCCCGCCGAGCAGCCCCAGGAACCCCCGCCGCGACACCCGCGGGCTCATCGCCGCCCCCGTGGCCGGGCGGCCACCGGCATCCACGCCCAGGTCGTGAGCAGGACCGCGCCGACGACGATCCCCACACCGAGCGGCACGTGCAGGTTCAGCTCGCGGCCGTAACCGAACCCGATCTGGAAGCCGTCGGCCAGGAACAGCAGCACCGCGACCGGCAGGATCCACACCCGCCCCCGGACGACGAGCACGTAGGCCAGCGCCGCGGCGATCACGACCATCGCCACGAACGTCAGCAGCGAGCCGACGAGCCCGTGCGCCGCCATCGCGTCGACGTCACCGATCAGGTACCTGCCGGCGAGCACCGGCTGTGCGAGTACCGCCAGCAGGTGCACGGAGAGCACCAGCCGCAGCGTCCAGAGGGTGATCCGGGGCCTCCGCACGGGAACCGCCGGAGGGGCGAGAGTGTCCACGCTCGGGACGCTATAGGTAGAGAGCCTACGTATGAATCCGGGACATCCCTGATACTGAGCCGGATCTCAGGGGCGCCCGACTAGGTAGAGTCTCTATGCATGAAGCCCGACGCGGTCCGCGGCCACCTCGACGGCCTGATCCTCGCCGTCCTCGAGGACGGGCCCCGCCACGGCTACGCGATCATCGAATCCCTCCAGGCGCGCAGCAGTGGGCGGCTGGACCTGCCCACGGGCACCGTCTACCCCGCGCTGCGCCGGCTGGAGCGGGCCGGCCTGCTCTCGGGCGCGTGGAGCACGGTCGGCGGGCGCGAGCGCCGCACCTACACGCTCACTCGCGCCGGGCGACACGCGCTCGCCGGGCAGCGCGCCGACTGGGGGGAGTTCAGCGCGGTCGTGGAGGCCGTCCTGCGGCCGGCCCGACCCGCGGAGAACGCATCGTGAACCGCATCGCAGACCCCGTGGCCAGCCACGTGGCCGAGCTCGACCGCATGCTGCACGGGCCCGGCACCCACAAGCGCAGCATGATCGCGGAAGTGCACGACGGGCTGCAGGACGCGGCCGACGCCTACCGGGCCGGCGGGCTGGAGCCGCTGCCGGCCGCCGCCGCAGCCGTGCAGGACTTCGGGCCGGTCCGCGAGGTGGCGCCGCTGATGCAGGAGGAGCTCACCGTGCGCCAGGGCCGCGCGACCGCACTGCTGCTGGCGGTCACGTTCCCCGCGATGGTCCTCGGCTGGGACCTGCTGTGGCAGTCCGGTGTCGGCTGGCCCGGCCCGGCGCCGGCGGTCGTCGCCGCGCTGGCCCGCGTTCAGGACGTCGCGAGCTTCGGGATCGCGGCGGCCGCGCTCGCGCTGCTCACCGCCACGTTCCGGCGCACCGCCGCACCCCGGTGGATCACCGCGCTGACCGGCCTCACGGCCGCCGGCGGCGCGCTCGTGTGCGGCGGCACCGCCATCGTGATGAACCTGGCGCACGCCGAGCAGGCGGGGCTGATGCTCACCACCAGGCCCCTCGCCCTGGTCGCGGTCGTCGCGAGCGCCGTGGTGCTCGTGGTGGTGATCCGCTCCGCCGTCCGGTCGCTCCGGGTGGCGTGGACGTCGACGCGCTCAGACCAGCGAGCGGACCCGCAGGTCGGGTAGGGCCGCGGCGAGCACGTCGAAGTCGCGGTCGCAGTGCACCAACGTGGCTCCGGTGCGGGCGGCGACGACCGCGATGAGACAGTCCATCGTCTTCCGGACGGTGTGACCGCCCCTCCGGACCGCGCGGTACGCGATCGCGGCGTCGCGGTAGTCGAGCGAGGCCTCGACCGGCAGCAACCGGACCCCACGCGACAGCTTGTCGATCTGGGAGAACGCCCGGTCGCTCCCTGCGCCCGAGAGCAGCTCCATGACGACGGGCTCGGTCGTCGCGACGTCGCCCGGACGGTGTTGCAACATCTCACGCAGCTCGACGTTGGCCTGCGAACCCGTGCGCCGGAGGAACTCGATCCACACCGAAGAGTCGATCAGCTCCACTCGCGGTCCTCGATCTCCTGGACCCGCGACTCCCGCATCTCGTCGAGATCGCCGTCCCAGCCGATGCCTTCCAGGCTCTCGAAGAACTCCGGCGACAGCCGCGGCCCCACGAGCCTGCGCAGCGCCAGGTCGACGGCATCCTTCTTGGTCTTGAGGCCGAACTTCCGCATCGCCTCGGCGACGAGCTCGTCGTCGATGTCGATGTTGGTACGCGCCATGCACATACGATACACCTGCGCTACACCGACAGTAGATGTCAGCGAAGCGCGCCATCCTCGAACCATGGCATCGATGGAAAGACCCCTCGCCGGGCAGGTCGCGCTGGTGGCGGGGGCGACGCGGGGCGCGGGCCGGGGCATCGCCGTGGAGCTCGGGGCGGCCGGGGCCACGGTGTACGTCACCGGCCGCACGACCCGGGAGCGGCGCAGCGAGTACGACCGACCGGAGACGATCGAGGACACCGCCGACCTGGTCACGGCGGCAGGCGGCACCGGCATCGCCGTGCCCACCGACCACCTGGTCCCCGAGCAGGTCGAGGCGCTCGTGGCCCGCATCCGCGCCGAGCAGGGCCGTCTCGACGTCCTCGTCAACGACATCTGGGGCGGCGAGAACCTGACGGAGTGGGACAAGCCCGTCTGGGAGCACCCGATGGAGGCGGGACTGCGGATCCTGCACCTCGCCGTCGACACCCACCTGATCACCGCGCGGTACGCGTTCCCGCTGCTGATCGAGCGGCCCGGCGGGCTCGTCGTCGAGGTCACCGACGGAACCGCGGAGTACAACGCCGAGAACTACCGGCTCAACGCCTACTACGACCTCGCCAAGATCGCGCCGATCCGGCTGGCGCGCAGCTGGGCGCACGAGCTCGGCCCGCACGGCGGCACGTCCGTGGTGATCACACCTGGCTGGCTGCGCTCGGAGATGATGCTCGACCACTTCGGCGTCACCGAGGACAACTGGCGCGACGCGTGCGTGGCGGAACCGCACTTCGCGATCTCCGAAACCCCTCGCTTCGTCGGCCGCGCCGTCGCCGCGCTGGCCGCCGACCCCGACCGCGCCCGCTGGCAGGGCACAAGCCTGTCCAGCGGCGGGCTCGCGAAGGAGTACGGCTTCACCGACCTCGACGGCTCGACCCCGGACAGCTGGCGCTACATCGTCGAGGTGCAGGACGCCGGCAAGCCGGCAGACGTGACGGGCTACCGCTGAGCACCGCGCGCCGAAACTCTACGGGTCCCGCGGCGCGTCGCCTGCATGCAGGAATCGGAGCGGGGAGTTCTCCGAAACGCCACATCTCGGAGAGGAGGGTCCGTAGCCTTCGAACTCCTGGATCTCGCCACCTTCGCCCGAAGGAACATCATGGTCGCCTGTCGCCCGGCATCCGTCGCGGTCGCCCTCGTCGGCGCCGCCCTCACCCTCCTGACCAGCGCCGGAGTCGCCGTCGCGCAAGAGCCCACCTGCGAGCAGCGCGGCCTGCTGCCCACGTTCAAGGTGCAGAACGACAAGTGGAGCCTCAGCTTCGACAACTACGAGCACGGCCCGGAGTGGATGGTCGCGGGGCAAGGACCAGGGACGCTCGCCCTGTCGAGGACCGTGGAGGCATCCAACAGCGTCTCGGTGTCGGTCGAGGCCGCAATACCCGTGATCTCGACCGCGCTGGGGTTCGAGGTGACCGACTCGGTGTCCCACTCGGCCAGCTTCGAGCTGAACATGCCCGAGGGACCTCCCGGCAAGAGGTGGTTCATCGAGGCCGGCACCCGCGACGACGTCTACATCTACGAAGTGCAGAAATACTGCGGCTCCGACCCCGAGGGAGCCCCGATCAAGGGGCGCGCCGAGAAGACGGGTCACCTGATCTACCAGTGGTGGGGTGAGAATCCCGGAAATCCCCGCAAGTGACCCGTCGGCCGACGAGGCTCAGAGACCGTTGGCGTCCAGCCACCCCTTCGCCACCACGTCCACGTTGGGCTTCTCCGGCGAGTTGAGCTCCCGGTTCAGCTCCACGAGGCCCTCGGTGGTGAGCGCCGCCGACACGGCGTTGAGCGCCTCGACCACCTCCGGGGTGGCCTTCGACTCATTGATCAGCGGCACGACGTTCTGCGCGGCGAAGTTGTTCTGCGGATCCTCCAGGGCGACGAACCCGCGCTCCTCGATCGCCGGGTCGGTGGTGAACAGGTCGGCCGCCTGCACGGTGCCGTCGGCCAGGGCAGCCACCGTGAGGGGGCCGCCGGTGTCGAGCGGGCGGAACTCCTTGAACGTGCAGCCGTAGGACTCCGCGATGCCGGGCAGCCCGTCGGGCCGGGTCTCGAACTCGGGCGGGCCGCCGAACACGAGCTCTCCGCAGATCGGGCCGTAGTCGGCAAGCGACGTGCCGTACTGCTGCGCCGTCTCGGCGGTGACGACGATCGCGTCCTTGTTCTCCGCCTCGGACCGGTCGAGCACCGTGAGCGGCTCGGGCACCTGCCCCTGCAGCGCGGAGTACACGGCGTCGGGTTCGGTCTCGGCGGCGTCGGGATTCACGAACTGCAGGAGCACACCGGTGTAGTCGGGCACCAGGTCCCACGAGCCGTCCGTCAGGCCGGGGAAGTAGACCTCGCGGGCGCCCACGCCGAAATCGCGCTCGACGCTCACGCCCCGCTTCTCCAGGGTCTGCGCGTAGATCTCCGCGAGGACGCGGTTCTCCGGGAAGTCCGCGGAGGTGATGCGGATGGTGTCGGACGGCGCGGGAGCCTGTCCGCCACCGCCGGGCGCGAGCGGATCGCTCCCGCCGCAGGCGGACAGCAGCAGGATTCCGGCTGCTGCGCCGGCGAGGAGGGTGGACGTGCGCGTCATCGTTCGACTCCAGCGAGTTCGGGAGCGGGGGGAGGTGGGGTGGAGGGTGCGTCGGGTTCCGGTCGAGCGATGTCGACGGTGGGTGAGCGCCCGGCGCGGCTGCGCAACCCGGGAGAGACGACGGCGCGCTGCAGCATCGCGAGCACGCCCTCGACCAGCAGGGCGAGCAGCGCGATCAGGACGGCACCGGCGACCATCTCGGCGTAGTCGTACTGGCGCTGCCCGTCGATCAGGTACCGGCCGAAACCGCCGAAGCTGACGACTGCGGCGATGGCGGCCGTCGCGATCACCTGGAGGGCCGCGGAGCGGACCCCGCCGAGGATCAGCGGCAGGGCGTTCGGCAGCTCCACCTTCAACAGCACCTGCGACTCGCGCATGCCCATGCCGCGCGCGGCATCGACGGTGGCGCGGTTGACGTTGCGCACCCCCGCGTATGCGCCGGCCAGCACCGGCGGTACCGCGAGCACGGCGAGCGCGAGGACGACGGGCAGCAGTCCGATGCCCATGAGGAGCGCCAGAAGCGTCAGCAGGCCCAGCTCGGGCAGCGCGCGCATGCCGTTGCCGAAACCGACCAGCAGGAAGCTGCCGCGGCCGGTGTGGCCGACCAACGCCCCGACGGGCAACGCGATGACCAACCCGATCAGCAGCGCGATGCCGCTGTAGTACAGGTGCTCGACCAGCCGGGCGGGTACGCCGTCGCTGCCCGTCCAGTTGGCGGCCGTGGCGAACCACTCCACCACCCCGGCGAAGAGACTCACGCGCCACCCCCGGACCCGCTGCCCACCCGGTTCCACGGGGTGGCGACCCTCCCGATGCCCAGCAGGACGGCGTCGGCGGCCAGCGCGAGCACGACGATGAGCACGATACCGGTGATGATCTCGACGATGTTCGAGCGCTGGATGCCGTCGGTGAACAGCTCGCCGAGCCCGCCGTTGCCGATGAGCGCACCGACGCTGACGAGGCTGATGTTCGAGACGGTGGCGACCCGCAGACCCGCGATGAGCACGGGGACCGCGAGCGGAAGCTCCACCGCGACGAACCGGCGGCCCGGGCGGAACCCCATCGCGGTGGCTGCGGCCACCACCATGGCCGGCACCGCGGCCAGCGCGTCGGCGATCGATCGGACCAGCAGGGCGACCGTGTAGAGCGCAAGGGCGATGATGACGTTCAGCGAGTTGCTGACCTGCAGGCCGAGCAGCCCGGGCAGCAGGACGAACAGGGCGAGCGACGGGATCGTGTACAGCAGGCCGGACGTGGGGATCAGCACGGACCGCGCCACCCGCGTGTGGTTGGCGAGCCAGCCCAGCGGAACGGCGACCACCAGCCCGACCACCACCGGCACCAGCGAGAGCTGCACGTGCTCCACCAGCAAGGTGCTGATCAAGGAGGTGTTGCGCGGGATCCAGTCCCAGACCCAGACCACAGGTGCGCGTCCCCTCAGGCCGCAGCCGTGTCGTCACGACGGACGTCATCGACCACGCGCAGGACGTCGTCGGCCGTGATGGATCCCGCCACCCGGCCGTCGGCGTCGACCGCGACACCCTGGCCCGACGGTGAGGAGAGCGCGGCGTCGAGCGCGCTCCGCAGCGAGCCGGAGCCGATGTCGTAGAGCGAGCCGCCCGGCACCAGGTGCGCCGCGTCGACGACGGTGGCGCCGTTGCGGTCGGCGCCGTTGAACCAGCCCTGCGGGTGCCGCTCGGCGTCGATCACGAGCACCCAGGCGTCGTCGTCGGGGACCGGCTCACCCAGCGCGAGGGTGGGCAGTTCGCCGATCGCGATCGTGTCGGAGGAGAGGAAGCCCAGGCCCCGGTAACCCCGGTCGCGTCCGACGAAGTTGTCGACGAAGTCGTCGACGGGCCGTGCGAGCAGATGGCCGGGCTCGTCGTACTGGGCGAGCACCCCGCCCACCCGCAGCACAGCCACCTTGTCGCCGAGCTTGACGGCCTCGTCGATGTCGTGCGTGACGAACACGATGGTCTTGCCCAGCTCGGACTGCAGCCGCAGCAGCTCGTCCTGCAGGCTCTCGCGCACCACCGGGTCGACCGCGCTGAACGGCTCGTCCATCAGCAGGATCGGCGGATCGGCCGCCAGTGCCCTGGCCACACCCACCCGCTGCTGCTGACCGCCGGACAGCTGGGCGGGGTAGCGCTTGGCCATCTCGCGGTCCAGGCCCACCAGCTCCATCAGCTCGGCGGCGCGCCCGCGGGCCTTCGCCTTGCCCCAGCCCAGCAACAGCGGCACCGTGGCGATGTTGTCGAGGATGGTGCGGTGCGGGAACAGCCCCGCCTGCTGGATGACGTACCCGATGCCCCGACGCAGGTCGGCGGCATCGGCGGCGGTGACGTCGCGCCCGTCGACCGTGATCGTGCCGCCAGTGGGCTCGATCATGCGGTTGATCATCCGCAACGACGTGGTCTTGCCGCATCCGGACGGACCGACGAAGACCGTGATCTTGCCGGCGTCCACGACGAGGTCGAGGGAATCGACCGCAACGGTGCCGTCGGGGAAGCGCTTGGTCACGCCCCGGAACTCGATCACCCGGGAGACCTCCGTGTTCACCGACGACCCCTTGCCGGTCGCCGCATCTCCGCGAGGCTATCCCGACACACCGACAACCGCGAGCGATACCCGCGTCAGCGGCCCGCCGAGGCGGGCGTCGCCAGCTTCCCCCGCCTCAGCACCTCCCGCAAGTCGTCCGGCCGGACCGGGCGGGAGAACAACCAGCCCTGGTAGGCGTCGACACCGATGCCGCGCAGCACGTGGAACTGCTCGGCGGTCTCCACCCCTTCGGCCACCGTGGTGCGGCCCATCGCGCGCGCCATGTCGACCACCGCACGGGCGACCGCGAAGTCGGCCGGGTCGTCGGCGATGCCCGTCACGAACGCCCTGTCGACCTTGACCGTCTGCGCCGGCAGCTCCTTGAGCCGGGCCAGCGAGGAGTAGCCGGTGCCGAAGTCGTCCACGGCGAAGCGCACCCCGCGCTCGGTGAGCTCGGCCATCGCGGCCAGCGCGTGCGGCGGCAGGGCGACGAGGCTGGTCTCGACCAGTTCGAGCACCAGCTGGTCCCACGCCAGGCCGGCCGCGTGGACGGCGTCGCTCACCGCGGTGAGGAAGCCCGCGTCCCCGGGGAGCAGCCCGGCCAGGTTCACCGCGACGCCGCAGCGGCGGCCCCGCTGCTCGGGCCAGGTCGCGGCCTCCCGGGTGGCGGTGCGCAGCACCCACAGGTCCAGCTCGCGGAGCAGACCGCTGCGCTGCGCGACCGGCAGGAAGTCGGCCGGCGGGATCAGGCCGCGCTCCGGGTGTCGCCAGCGCACCAGCGCCTCCACGGACAGCACCGTGCCGTCCGGCCCGACGACGGGCTGGTAGTCGAGCACGAGGCCCTCGCCCGCGATCGCGGCGCGCAGCTCCGCCTCGAGCTCGAGGGCGGTGGTGGCCGAGGTGACGACGCCGTCGGTGGCGATCCCGATCCCACCGCGGGACTGGCGGCGCTTCGCGTCGTGCATCGCCGCCTCGGCGAACCGCAGCAGATCCGCGGCCCGCACCTCGCCGGTGGGGACCGGCGTGGCGAGTCCGACCGACGCCGTCATCTGCACCGGCCGGCTGCACACCGTGATCGTGGTCCGCAACAGGTCGGCGACGGTGCGGGCGAGCTGGTCCGGCCCGCCGACCTCCGCGTGGTCGGCGCAGATGACGACGAACTCGTCGCCGCCCAGCCGCGCGGCCGTGCACCCGAACGGCAGCTCGCGCTGCAGCCGCCCGGCGAGCGAGACGAGCAGGTCGTCCCCCGCGTCGTGACCGAGCGAGGAGTTGACCCGGGCGAAGTCGTCGAGGTCCCCGCACACCACGGCGACCCGCTCGCGCTCCTGGCCCGCGAGCAGCCGGTCCACCAGCTCGAGGCATGCGGCGCGGTTGGGCAGGCGGGTGAGCTCGTCCACCGTGCCCGCACTGCGCAGCAGCTCGGCGGCCCGCCTGCGGTCCGAGACGTCGGTGCAGGTCACCAGCCACAGCCGGCCGCCGTCGTCGGCCGTGGTGACCGAGACGGCCAGGTCGCACCACACCGTGGTGCCGTCGCCGCGGCGCAGCGGCGTGCTCTCGACGCGGTAGCCGTGGCTCGCTCCCGGGGGCAGCGGACGCAGCCACGCCGGCAGCGCCGCTCCACCGGCGCTCTCATCGGCGGCCAGCGCGGTCGCCGCCACACCGCGCAGGTCCTCCAGCGGAACGTCGAGCAACGTGCAGAACGCCGCGTTGGCGTCGACCACGCGACCCGAGGGGTCCAGCAGCACGACACCCCCGGGGGCCACGGACATCAGGTCGGAGAACCGCTCGCACGAGCGCTCCACGCGCCTGCGGGCGACCCGCTCCGCGCTCACGTCGTGCACGACGCCGATCAGCCGCACCGGCACACCGTCCTCGGCGCGCTCGACCTCCGCGCGACAGCTGAGCATCCGGTCGCCGGGCAACTGCAGCTCGATGTGGTGGTCGCCGGTCGGCGCGCCCGTGCGCAACGCCCGGCACAGGGCCGCGACCTGCTCGCCCTCCACCGGCCCGGTGCCGGCGCCGTCCGGGTCGACACCCACCGCGTGGTAGAGCTCGTCCAGGGTCCCGCTGCGGTGCAGCGTGGCCGTCGCCAGCTCGAACGACCACGTGCCGACGCGGGCCAGCCGCTCCAGCTCGGTGACCCACAGGGGGTCTATCACCGTTGCGGCGTTGCGCTCGAGCAGTACGACCACGGTCAGTCCGGTGCCGGGAACCGTCCAGCGCACCGTCCGCACGGGGACCTGGCCCCCGTCCGCACGCACCAGCCGCGCCTCGGCGTCGGGGCCCAGGACGAGCTCGTGCAGCCCGACACCGGTCAGGTCCGCGTCGTGCGCGCCGGCCAGGCGTGCGAGCGCCGGGTTGACGCGCACGACCCGCTCTTCGCGGTCGCACACCAGCGCGGGATCGCTGGGCAGGGCCACCACGTCCGGCACGGCCGCCGGGACGGCCCCGCCACCGAACACCGCATCGCGCAACGCCGGGAGGGGACCGGGCCCTCGCCCGTCCCCCCACTCGCCGGTCGGCGCCTCGACGACCGCCTGGGCCAGGCGTGACGCGAACAGCGCCGCATCCGGATGCAGGCCCCCGCCCAGCACGGCCTGCCGCGAACGGTGCAGGTCCGTCCGCAACACCGCGTCGGAGGCGCACCCGGTGCCGGTCGGCTCGGTCGGCGGCTCGATGGCCGCGCCCTGACCGGAACGGTGTCCGCGGTCTCTCACGGCGTCTCCCAGCGTTGCGGACTGAATACTCACAGCTTCAACGACGACATCCGCCACGGGATCTGGGCGAACTTCTCGATCGGCCTACCCCACCCCGAGTGAGTGACGCTCCTTTACGCACGCTCCGTGATCAAATTGATCTTCATTTGATCTCCAACGGCGCAGAACCGCAGGCTGCACAGCGTCACACGGCGCGGTCGGGCGTTTCAGCCGCCGCCGCGACCGCGGCCGACACGGCGGGCGCGACACGCGGGTCGAACGGGCTCGGCACGATCGACTCGGCCGTGAGGTCGTCGCGGGCGACGGAGAAGATCGCGTCCGCGGCGGCCAGCTTCATCGGCTCCGTGATCCGCCGCGCACCGGCATCGAGCGCACCGCGGAACACCCCGGGGAACGCGAGCACGTTGTTGATCTGGTTCGGGAAGTCGCTGCGCCCCGTGGCGACGATCGCGGCGTGCCGCCGCGCGACGTCCGGGTGCACCTCGGGGTCGGGGTTGGAGAGCGCGAAGACGATCGCCTCCGGCGCCATCCGGGCGAGGAGCTCCTCGGGAAGCACCGCACTCGAGAGCCCCACGAAGACGTCGGCGCCGTCGAGCGCCTCCGCGACCCCGCCCGCCACACCCCGGGGATTGGTGACGGCGGCCAGCGCCGCCTTCTCCCCGCCACGGCCGTGGTCGAGCACGCCGCGCGAATCGAGCACGACGACGTCGCCGATCCCGGCGGCCAGCAGCATGCGAGCACACGCCACGCCGGCGGCACCCGCCCCGGAGATGACGACGCGCAGCCCCGCCGGGTCCCGGTCCTGCACCGCGCAGGCACCGCGAAGCGCCGCGAGCAGCACGATCGCCGTGCCGTGCTGGTCGTCGTGCATCACCGGGCAGTCGAGCGCCTCGACGAGCCTGCGCTCCAGCTCGAAACAGCGAGGCGCGGAGACGTCCTCCAGGTTCACCGCGCCGAAGCTCGGCCGCAGCCGCACGAGCGTCTCGACGATCTCCTCGACGTCGGTGGTGTCCAGCACGAGCGGGATCGAGTCGAGGTCCGCGAACGCCTTGAACAGCGCTGACTTGCCCTCCATCACCGGCAGCGACGCGCGCGGGCCGATGTCGCCGAGCCCGAGCACGGCGGTGCCGTCGCTGACGACCGCCACGAGGCGGTTCGCCCAGGTGTAGCGCGCAGCGAGCCCCGGCTCGGCGGCGATGGCGCGGCTCACCTCCGCGACACCCGGCGTGTAGGCGACGGCCAGGTCGCGCGCGTCCACCAGCGGGGCGGTGAGCGCGGTCGCGAGCTTGCCACCGCCGTGGGCGGCGAAGATCTCCTCGCGGGTGGGCAGGGTGCGTTCTCCAGCGATCGTCACAGGTCCACTTCCTCGTACAGGTGCTCGGTGCAGACGCTCGCGCCGCAAGCTCTGCTCGGTGCAGACGCTCGCGCCGCAAGCTCTGCTCGGTGGGGGCGCCGTCAGGGGCGCTCGCTCGCCGTGCACCGGAGGTCGCGGGTCGCGACCGGTGCCGGACGGCCTCGCGGGGGCGCCGCAGGATGATGCGGCGAGCCCCGGCGGATGGGCAGTCGGGTTCGGCGCGAGCCTACGCGAACCCGCGGCCGGACCGCGCCTCCGGCCGACGAACGGCGCACTCGTCTGCTCGTGCCTGGGAGGCAGGCCTGGCGCGGCTCCACTCCTGCGACGGCGCGGTGCGAATCGCGCACCAGGGCCCTCACGGCCGCACTCACGTACGCCTCGCACGCCGGCCGGTCACCCCACACGTTCCGCGGAGCGCACTTTTCATGATCAGATAGACCTGAGAGAAATTCGGGGAAGATCCAGAACCCCTCACGTCCATATGGTCATGAAACTCCTGTGGGCGGGCCGTCCCCGGCTCGCGGCCACTGTCCCGCACCACCCCCACACCCCGCGTCCCGCCACGCACCCGAACTCGCGCCACGCACCCCGTCGACGGGTCGCGTGGGCGGAGAAGGGGGGCATGAGCGGGCCGGCAGCGACATGATCCGCATCCCTGCCGCGGCCGCCGCACCAACCGACGTTCGACGGCCGCGTCACGGGCGGCTGCGGAACCTCCGCGGCCGCGGCCACAACCGGGCCCGGACGACCGCCAGCACCTCCGCCGGGCCGAGCAGGCGCGAGTCCGTCGAACCGTGGTCGTTGTCGCCGAGCACCCACCACCCGCGGTCCGCGGGGCGAGCAGCCCGCTTGACCGACAGCTGCTCGGGCCGGGACGACCAGCGGACCAGCACGATGTCGCCCGCCCGGACCCGCGCGCCGAACCAGACGAGCACGACGTCGCCGTCGCGCAACGTCGGAGACATCGACGGTCCGCGCACGGCCACCCTCCGCAAGCGCACTCCCACCCCCTCGTCACCCTGCTGCGCCCCGACGCCGGGAGTAGTGTCGGGCACGCCAGAACGATCACCATCCAGGGAGGACCCATGCGGCTGTTCACGCGCATTCTCCGCCCGCGGCTGGAGGCCACCGCGCACTGCGACCTCCCCTGCGGCGTGTACGACCCGGCGCAGGCCCGAATCGAGGCCGAGTCGGTGAAGGCGATCCAGGAGAAGTACCAGGGCAACGAGGACCCCGAGTTCCGCACCCGCGCGATCCACATCAAGGAGCAGCGCGCCGACCTGGTCAAGCACCACCTGTGGGTGCTGTGGACCGACTACTTCAAGCCCCCGCACTTCGAGAAGTACCCGGAGCTGCACGAGCTGTTCAACAAGGCCACGAAGAAGGCGGGCGGCGGCGCCGACGGCGCCAAGTCGTCGATGGACCCGGCCACCGGCCAGGAGCTGCTCGAACTGATCGCCCAGATCGACAAGATCTTCTGGGAGACCAAGGCAGCTGCCTGATCCAGGCACCGAAAGCGGCGCTGACCGGCGAGAACACTTTCTCGTCGGTCAGCGTCGCTTCTCGTTGGTGGGCGGTCTCCCACGGCCCAGCGTCCTACTGGCCGTGTTGCCGGCGCACCACCTCGGCGATCCAGGTGGGCACGAAGGGAGACGTGCAGCCCGGGGAAGTCGGGTAGTCCTCGAGCACCTGCAGGCGCTCACCGATGTCGATGGCACGGTCGCGGTGCTCGGCGTGCTCGATCCCGATCCGACCGAGGCACTCGTTCATCGCCCACTGCAGGCGATCCGGGGCGCCCTTCATCTCCGCCTCGATGACGTCGAGCAGTCCTGCGAGGTCGAGGCCCTCGGGCTTCCTCCTCACGCGTTCGGTGGTCAGCGCCCAACCGGCAGCGGCGACCCTCGGATCCGGATCGGCGGACCAGGCCAGGCGCAGCTCCTCGGAATGCGAGTTCTTCTTCACCACGTAGTTCACGAGCCAGTCGTGCACCTTCGGGGTGCGCGCCGCGCGCAACATGGCGTCCAACTCGGCACGCTCGAACGCCTTCGGCCGGCAGATCAGGATCGCCAGCAGTCTCGCCGCGGTGTCATCCGTGTCCCAGAGCCGGCGCGCGAGTTCCTGCTGGGTCTTCAGCCGCTTCGCGAGCGCACGTAGCTCGGTGAGGTTCACACCGTGATCGTCACCGTGCCTCGCGTTCACCTCGCGCGTCTTCGGGTCCTCGAGCGCGGCCAACTCGGCCAACACGCCGGCCACCACCCGGTCGGTCACCTCAGCCTCCTGCACCTGTGCGACGAAGGACCGCCGTCGGGTGGCGGCACCCGACCCGGGCACGTCATGCGGGCTCCTCGCCGAGGTAGAAGGCTGTGGTGCGGTTCCCGGCCGCGGTGGCGTCTTCCTCCGGTGTTCCCGCCTGCACCGACGCCTCGGCCCAACGCCCGCTCACCGCGCGGATGAACTGCTGGGCGGGTGCAGTCCGGGCGAAGGCATCAGGATCGTCGGGACGGTCCACCCCGGCGATCAGGTACAGCGACAGACCCAGCAACGCGAGGTCCCAGCCCACCCCCGTCGCGCCCGGTCCGAACCGGGCCCAGAAATCCGAGTCGACGTCGCCCGTGTGCGCGTGTTCGAGGGTGAGCCGGGTCCGGTCGTCCCCTTCCGGGTGAGGTGCACGACGACCTGGCTGGAATCCCCGGCGAACTCCCACGTCACCGTGAACGACTGCGGTGGCTCGCACGCCACCACCTCGCCGGACGCGTTGCCCTCGACCTGGTAGCGACCTCCCAGTTGCAGGTCCCCGTTCACCGGTGCGAACCAGCGCTCGAGCCGGTCGGCCTGCGTGCAGGCCTCCCAGAGGTCATCCACGGTGGTCGGATAGGACCGGCTGATGGTCTGAAACGTGTGCTGCCTCTTCTCGTCGCGTCGGACGGTGAGCTCGCGGCGCACCTCGTCCGGCTGTGCGGCGATGATCCGCTCGGGTTGCTGAGCCATGACTACTCCTCCTCGGTGCTCCGGCTCGGCCCGGTGCTCTCTCGTCGCGCCTTCTTCCCCCGGGCGATCTCGGTCGCAAGCGCATCCAGGCGCGGCTCCCAGAACCGCCGGAACGGATCCAGCCACTCGTCGACGCCGCGAAGTGGTGTCGTGTCGAGCGTGTACACCCGGCGCGCCCCTTCGACCCGCACGCCCGCGAACCCCGACTCCCGCAGCACCTTGAGGTGCTGGGACACCGCCGGCTGGCTGATCCCGAACTCGTCGCCGACCACCCGGACGACCTCGCCCGCCGACCTCTCGTCGCCGGCCAGCAGCTCGAGGATGCGTCTTCGGACGGGATCGCCGAGAACATCGAACGCGTGCACGACCCAACCATAAGGTAATGCCGATATAAGTCAAGGACGATGACGGAGGCGGCCGGCCCCCCTTCCACAGCCGTCTGACCACCGTGCTCCGCGCCGCGGGCCCCGGCCGCCCGTGGTCTGATGGCGGCAGGACCGGACCGTCCGGGCCGGAGCGAGGAGGACGATGACCGACGACGCGGACGACGTGGCGTCCAAGCTGGCGGAGATGGCGCGGGTCCTGCTGGGCGAGCGGACCGTGCAGGCCACGCTCGACACCATCGTCGAGTGGGCCGTGCAGACGGTCGACGGGTGCGACCACGCCGGGATCCTCACCATCGACCGCCGCGGGAACGTGTTGTCCGCGGCGGCCACGGACGACGTCGTCCGGCAGTCCGACGCCGTCCAGGGCGAGCTGCGGGAGGGTCCGTGCTACGACGCCCTGCGGGAGGGCAGGACCTTCGAGATCCCCGACATGGCCGGCGAGACCCGCTGGCAGCGGTACGCGCCCCGGGCCGTACAACTGGGGATCGGCAGCGGCTTCGGCTTCCAGCTGTCCACCGGTGGCGACACCCTCGGCGCCCTGAACCTGTACGCGAAGGCATCCCACGCCTTCGGCGAGCAGGCCCGGCAGGTCGGCACCGTTTTCGCCGCGCAGGCTGCGGTCGCGATGGCCTGGTCGCGCACCGAGGCGCAGCTGCGCGAGGCCATCTCCAGCCGGCAGGTGATCGGCGAAGCCATCGGCATCCTGATGGAGCGCCGGCGGCTGACGTCGGCGCAGGCATTCGCCCTGCTGACGAGCGCGTCCCAACAGTCCAACATCAAGCTCCGCGAGATCGCCGAGCGCGTGGCGCAGACGGGTGAGGAACCGGCGCAGTAGCGCGGGCCGCCCGGCGTGATCACCGGACGCTCAGCGGGCGCGCCGGTGGAGGTCGACCTCGGTCCGGGAACGCCGCCGGGCCGCAGGCCTGCGGACCGGCCGGCTCCGGATCGGCGTCGCCTAGGCTGCGGACCATGACCTCGGGCCGCGTGTTCCTGCTGCGCCACGGCGAGACGGAGTGGTCGCGTTCCGGCAAGCACACCGGCCGCACCGACGTCCCCCTCACCGATCGCGGCCGCGAACTGGCGGCCGCCGCCGGGCCGCTCGTCGCGCCGCTGCGCGCCGCCGGGCCGCCCGCGCTGGTGCTGACCAGCCCTCGCACCCGGGCCCAGGACACGGCCCGTCTGGCCGGTTTCCGCGTCGACGCCGTCGACGAGCGCCTGGCCGAGTGGGACTACGGCGAGTACGAGGGCCGCACCACCCCGGAGATCCGCGAGACCGTGCCCGGCTGGACGGTGTGGACCCACCCCCACCCCGGCGGCGAGGCACCGCAGGAAGTCACCGCGCGGGCGGACAGCCTGCTGGCCGACGTCCGGGAGCGACTGGACGCGGGCGACGTCGTGCTCGTGGGGCACGGCCACTTCAGCCGGGTCCTCGTCGCCCGCTGGATCGGTCTGGCGGCGACCGACGGCGTCCGGTTCGCGATGGAGGCGGCCGGCTGGGCCGTCCTCGGGCAGGAGCGCGGGGTCCCCCGGCTCGACCACGTCAACCTGCGGCCGGTCACACCCTGACGACATCGGGAGGACCCTGGTGATCCGGGAAGCGCGCGCCGACGACGTGCCCGCCGTCGTCGGGCTCGTGCACGAGCTCGCGGAGTACGAACGCGCCGCCGCGTCCTGCACCCTCACCGAGGCGCAGCTGCACGCCGCGCTGTTCGGCCCGGAGCCCGTTGCGCAGTGCCACGTGGCCGTGGCGGAAGGCGAGGCGGCGGGCGAGGTGGTGGGCTGCGCCCTCTGGTTCCTCAACTTCTCCACCTGGACCGGCGTGGCCGGCATCCACCTCGAGGACCTCTTCGTCCGGCCCGCGCACCGCGGCAGCGGCTTCGGCCGCGCCCTGCTCGCCGCCCTGGCCGCCGTCTGCGTCGAGCGCGGCTACGCGCGCCTGGAATGGCAGCTGCTCGACTGGAACGAGCCGTCGATCGGCTTCTACCGGGCGCTGGGCGCGGTGCCCATGGACGAGTGGACGAGCTACCGGCTCGACGGCGACGCGCTCGCCGCTTTCGCCGTCAACGGCCCTGTGCGGGCGCTTCCGGCAGATCGAGGCCCATCGACCAGATCCGGGACGCCTCGCTGATCAGCAGCAGGAACGCGGCCGCCACGACGATGCCGACCACGATGCCGAGCAGGAGCTGGCGGGACGGCCCGAGCAGGGTGTAGACGACGGGCAGCAGCAGCAGCTGCGTCACGATCGCAGGGGTGCGCGCCCAGCGGCGGCCGACGACAAGCCCGGCGCCCACGGCGACGAGCGCGGCGCCGACGATGACGAAGTACCCGGCCTCGCCCACGATGTCGCGGACCAGCATGCCGCTGCCCTCGGCCGCCGACGCCCGGACGGCGAGCGCCACCGCGAAGCCCAGCGCCACGAGCCCCTGAACACCGACCAGCACGCCGGCCACCCGCACCTGGCGGGGCGGGCGCGCGATCGCGCGGTCCTCGGAGCTCACGACCTCGAGGATAGGCCGTGACGGGCCGGGCCTACGCTGTGGTTGCGCCTGCACGAACGCCCGCTGCGCCCCGTGTCCGGCGCACTACGCGTCGTCGTACGAGACGCGCAGCTCGCCGCAGGCAAGCGGGCGGTGTCACCCGTTGAGGTGACCGCGGGTGTCCACTCACCGATGCTCGCGGACCGTCGAGCCGATAAGGGCTCGCACCTGGGCAAACGTTGCTCCATGGTAGGTCACGGACAAGCGAGTGATCGCAAGTGGACTTCTCGCATGGTCCAGCCGCTCCCGGGGTACACGGGGCCGGTGGACGGGACGAGGTCGATCGATCGTCGCAACGACCACAGTTGGATGAGTACAGGCGCAGTAACTGTCGGTGCTCAGGATCGTTGCGGTGAGTGGGTGAGAGTGGTCACCTGGATGGACCTGGTCCCTTGAAGATCGAGGGCGCTCGTGAAATCATTCACAAGCGCGGACCACAAGACCGTGACAGACGATCGGCGCGACCCCGATCGCGCAAGCACAAGGAGCCGAGAGACATGGATTGGCGTCACCGCGCTATCTGCCGCGACGAGGACCCCGAGCTGTTCTTCCCCGTGGGGACGAGCGGTCCTGCGTTGCTGCAGATCGCCGAGGCCAAGACCGTCTGCCGGCGCTGCCCTGTCACCAGTGAGTGCCTCGCATGGGCACTCGAGAGCGGCCAGGACGCAGGCGTCTGGGGCGGTATGAGCGAGGACGAGCGGCGGGCGCTGAAGCGCCGGAATGCGCGTACACGCGCACGCACTGCCTGAACCTCCCAACCTCCGCACCGCGGGCCCGAAGCCGGACTGCACCCGGCTCCGGGCCCGCGGTCGTTACACCGGGCGCACGCGGGGCAGCTCCGGAGGGGGCCGTCGATCCGGGCGGCGCGACCTCGCTTGTCGGACCAGCGACCTCACGATGCAGGCTAGCGCCCCCGCAACGAGAGCCTGATAACGGCCTCCGTTCCGCCGCCCGGCCGGGGACGTACCTCCAGCGCCGAGCCCAGCTCCGAGTCGACGAGCGTGCGCACGATCTGGAGGCCGAGCCCTGCGGAGCGCTCCAGATCGGTGCCTTCCGGTATGCCCCGCCCGTCGTCCGCGACCACCACGTCGAGGGTGGTGTCCGACCGCTGGGCCGACACCACGACCTCACCGGCCCGGCCCGGGTCGAAGGCGTGCGCGAGCGCGTTGTGCACCAGCTCCGTGAGCACCAGCACCAGCGGCGTGGCCAGCGCGGCGGGCAAGGTGCCGAAGCTGCCCTCCCGGCGCACCTTCGCCCGCGACTCCGCGGTGGCGCCGTCGCCGATGGCCGGCAGCACCTTGTCGACGAGCTCGTCGAGGTCCACGCGCTCCGCCACCGACACCGACAGCGCCTCGTGCACCAGCGCGATCGAGTTCACCCGGCGCACGCTCTCCGCGAGCGCGATCCGCGCCTCCGGGATCCCGGTGCGCCGCGCCTGCAGGCGCAGCAGGGCCGCCACCGTCTGCAGGTTGTTCTTGACCCGGTGGTGGATCTCCCGGATCGTGGCGTCCTTCGAGAGCAGGGCCATGTCGCGACGGCGCAGGTCGGTGACGTCGCGCACCAGCACCAGCGCGCCGGCTGCGTCCCCGCGGGGGCGCAGCGGCAACGCGCGCACCAGCATGACCGCGCCTCGGGCCCGGACCTCCATGCGCAGCGAATGCTTGCCCGAAAGCGCCCCGTCGATCCGCGCAGCGACCTCCGCCGCGTCGAACGGGTCGTGCACCAGATCGCGGGTGGCGTCGGAGAGCACGACGCCCACGAGGTCGCTCGCGTGGCCCATGCGGTGGTACGCCGAGAGCGCGTTGGGGCTGGCGTAGGCCACGAGGCCGTGCGCGTCCAGCCGGATCAGGCCGTCACCGGCCCGGGGGCTCGTCACCGCACCGACGGTCTCCGCGCTGGGCGGGAACGTGCCGTCGGCGACCATCTGGCACAGGTCCGACGCGCTGCCGAGGTAGGCGATCTCCAGCGGGCTCGGCACCCGGGGCATCGCGAGGTTGGTGTCACGCGAGAGCACCGCGATGACCGACCTGCCGAAGCGCACCGGGATCGTCTCGCGCCGCACCGGCACCTCCAGGTGCCAGCGCGGGTACTCCTCCCGGCAGATCCGGCCCTCGACGACCGCGCGACGCAGCTGGGGGCTGTCGGTCGTCGTGACGCGCGCGGCGACGATGTCCTCGGGGTGCGCGGTGGGCGCCGTCGTCGGACGGGCCTGCGCGACGCAGAGGAATTCCGTGCCGCCGGGCAGCGGCACCCAGAGCAGGAAGTCGGCGAACGACATGTCCGCCAGCAACTGCCACTCCGCGACGACGCGCTTCAGGTGCTCGACCGCCTCGCCGCGCAACTCGGTCTGCTCGGCGAGCAGCTCACTCAGGGTCGACACCCGACGCCGCCTTCCGGTCCGTACTCGGCTCCATGAAACCACGTGGGAGGATTGGGTCCATCCCCCGGACGGAACGAGGAGGTCGAGCATGTCGAAGCGCGCACGTAAGCGTCGCGACCGCAACAAGAAGGGCGCGAACCACGGCAAGAAGCCCAACACCTGAGCTTCATCGGCCGGGGACGGCGCTACCCGCGACGTCCCTGGCCGCGTCTCAACGGCGGAGTCCCTAGCCGCGCTGCTCGACGCGGGTGCTGCGCACCTCGACCGTCGTGGTGGTGGTGCCCTCCGGGCCTGCCTCCACCGTCACCTCCGCCTGCTCCAGCACCGCCACGCGGATCTGCTGGCGCAACCGGTCCTTCAGGCCCGCCGGTGCGTGCTCACCGCCGCACTTGGCCGCGAGCAGCCGCTTCAGCTTCTCGTCGAGGCCGTACTCCGACAGGCACGGCTGGCACTCGTCGAGGTGCTGGGCCAGCAGCCGTCGTCGCTCCTCGTTGCACTCGTGGTCGAGGAACAGCCAGACCTCGGCGAGAACTTCCGAACAGTCCGTGTCGTGGTGGTTCCCACAGCTCACGACGAGACCTCCTCATGGCGTCCGCGCATGAAGCCGCGGTCACGAGCGGTGTCGGTCAGCATGTCCCGCAGCTGGCGCCTACCCCGGTGCAACCGGGACATCACGGTGCCGATCGGGGTGCCCATGATGTCAGCGATCTCCTTGTAGGCGAAGCCCTCGACGTCGGCGAGGTACACCGCCATCCGGAAGTCGTCCGGCAGCTGCTGCAGCGCTGCCTTCACGTCGTTGTCCGGCAGGCGGTCCAGCGCCTCCATCTCGGCCGACGGGAGGCCCTGCGAGGTGTGCTCACCGGCCTGGGCGATCTGCCAGTCGGTGATCTCCTCGGTGGGCGACTGCAGCGGCTGGCGCTGCCGCTTCCGGTAGCCGTTGATGTAGCTGTTGGTCAGGATCCGGTACAGCCACGCCTTGAGGTTCGTGCCGGCACGGAACGTCCGGAAGGCCGAGTACGCCTTGAGGTACGTCTCCTGCACGAGATCCTCGGCATCGGCCGGGTTGCGGGTCATCCGCAGCGCCGCGCCGTACAGCTGGTCGATCAGCGGCATGGCGTCGCGCTCGAAGCGGGCAGCCCGCTCCTGAGCGGTCTCCTCCCGCTCGGCCTGCTCGCCGGTCTGGGACTCGCCGGTCTGAGACTCGGCGGTCTGAGACTCGGCGTCCCGCGCCGCGTCCTGCTCGGTGCCGGGCACCGCGCTCCTCTCGCGCCGGGCCGCCCGCTCGGCGACCCCGGTGTCGGCCGCCGCGCTGGCGACCGCATGACGCATCGAGGATACGCCGCCCCGCCGGTCCCGGCCCGCCGGACGCACCGTTCCGGTGGTGCGCGGACCCTCCATCACTGCCTGTGCCACGGATGCGTCAACACCGGACCCCGGTGGGTGATTCCCCGCGCAACCATGCACTCGCCTACCGTTCCCCTTCGTGGCAGGCAAGGGGACCCCGGCGACGGCGTTGCTCACCAGGCGGGGCATCGCGCACGAGGTGCACACCTACACCCACGGCGGCGGCCAGGCGTACGGCCCGGAGGCCGCCGCGCTCCTCGGCCTCGACCCCGACCGCGTGTTCAAGACCCTCGTCGCGGAGGTCGACGGCGTCCTCACCGTGGGCGTCGTGCCCGTGTCGGCCACGCTCGACCTCAAGGCGCTCGCCGGCGCCGTCGGCGGCAAGCGGGGGCGCATGGCCGAGATCGGGGCAGCCGAACGCGCCACCGGCTACGTGGCGGGCGGCATCTCCCCGCTGGGCCAGCGCAAGAGCCTCGCCACGGTCGTCGACGCCTCGGCGCAAGGCTGGGAGACGGTGTTCTGCAGCGGCGGGCGGCGCGGGCTGGAGATCGAGCTCGCCCCGGCCGACCTGGTGCGCCTCTGCGGGGCGACCGTGGCCGAGATCGCGAGCTGAGCCGCCCGCACACACCTCGGGAGCTCCGCACACGTGTTCAGACGTGTGTGCGAGGCCCGGGAGGTGTGTGCGACGGGGCCGCGGGGCCCTCAGGAGGCCGGTAGGGCCAGCAAGTCGGTCAGCCAGGCCGTCACCGCGGCGCGGAGGCCGTGCACGTCGGACTTGAGGCTGTGGTCACCCCGCAGCAGCACGACCTCGCGTCCGGGAGCGGGCTCCGGACGGCCGAACGGGTCGGTCTCGCCCTGCACCACCAGCACCGGCACGCTCGGCTGGGCGAGCTCGGGCAGCCGGTCCTTCTCCGGCTTGCCCGGCGGGTGCACGGGAAAGGCGAGGCACAGGACACCGGCCGCGCCCGCCGCGGTGGCCGTCCGGCAGGCCACCCGCGCGCCGGAACTGCGCCCGCCGACCACGAGCGGCAGGTCCGGCAGCTCCGCGCGGACGTGCTCGACCACCGCCAGCCAGGCCGTGTCGAGCTGGCCGGCAGGAGCCGGGGCTCGCCTGCCCGCGACCCGGTAGGGCTGCTCGACGAGCACCACGTGCACACCGAGGGCGAGCGCGACGCCCGCCGTCGCGACGAGGTCGGGCGCGCTGACGCCCCCGCCGGCGCCGTGGCCGAGCAGGAGCAGGCCACGCGCCTCGCCGTCGGCGTCGCGGCGGGTGATGCGGGCGGGACCGTGGGGGGTGGGCACCGCCGTGAGGGTGGGCTCGGCACCGGATCGCGACACCGGTCCAACTTATGCGCTGGACGCCACGCCCGGCACGCAACCACGCTGGAGCTCCAGCAAGGAGAAGTCCCGAGTCAAGACGAAGCAAGGAGGCGCGCCACAGATGCCTGTCGAGCGTGATCCGGTCGAGCTCGAGGCTCGATCGGAAGGGCGCTACGTACTCGCCCCGGTAAGGACCGCAGACGCCGAGTGGCTACGACGGGCGGAGCCCAGCCCGGAGGTCGAGGGAGCATCGGCGCGCGTCCTCGATCGGCACGGATCCTACTTCCATCACGTGATCGTCCAGGGAAAACGCTGCTCGACCAGCACGGACCTGCTGCGCACACTCGGCGATGCGCTGGAGTTCCCCAGCTACTACGGGATGAACTGGGACGCCTTGGACGAGTGCCTGAGGGAACTGTTCGTCGTTTCCGAAGGTGGACTCGGGAGCTACTACGGGGACCGCCCGGGCCGACGGGAAAGAAGTCTCGTACTTGTCGTGGCCGACGCGGAGCACCTTCTCGAGCAGGAGTCGACCCGAGATTACGAAACGTTGCTGAGAATACTCCGCAGGGTCGCTGACGGATCGCCGGACCTCTGGGGCGGAGATACTCCACTCGGGAAGCTATTCGTCCTGTTCTCCCTCGATCCCACTGCTCCACCCGGCGCTCACTACCACCTCTCGGCCTGAACCGGGCTCAGCTCGGATTCGGCCCCGCCAGCAGGTCCAGCTGCACCGGCTCCCGCACCTCCTCCGGCGGCAGCTCCTCCAGCAGCTGGGCTCCGTTGTTGCGCACGCTGTTGACCAGCGGCGACACCGGCCGCAGCTGCAGCTGCCCGATCAGCTCCAGCGACGGCGGGGCGATCAGCGACGCCACGGACTCGGCGTCCGAGCCGGTATCCGGGTCGAGCCAGGCGTCCCAGGCGTCGGACGGCAGGACCAGCGGCATCCGGTCGTGGATCTGCGCGAGCGGGCCCACGGCCTCGGTGGTGAGCACGGAGGCGGTCACGAGGCCGTTGGGGTACTCCTCGTCGGGGTCGTCCTTGGGCTTCCAGAACTCCCACAGACCGGCCATCGCGAGCGAACGGCCGTCGGCGTAGTGCGTGTAGTAGGGCTGCTTGTGCTCGGGGCCGCGCTGCCACTCGAACCAGCCGTCGGCGGGGATGAGGCAGCGGCGGGAGTTCAGCGCGCGGCGGAACGCGGGCTTCGTGGCCGCGGACTCCGACCGCGCGTTGATCATGCGCGCACCCGACTTCGGGTCCTTCGACCAGGACGGCACAAGCCCCCACCGGACCATCCGCAGCGTGCGCTCCGTGCGGTCCGGATCCGGCGTGCCCTCGGCGTCGCGGGGGTGTCGCTCGACGACGGTGACGATCTGCTTCGTCGGAGCCACGTTGTAGTCGGCCGTCGCTGCGCCGTCGGTGGCGTCGACGGCCCGGAACTCGTCGGCGAGGTCCGCGGGGGCCTTGATGGAGGCGTATCGGCCGCACATGCCCCCATCGTTGCAGCCGGGCCCGACGAAACGCACTCTCGCCGGTACCTGCATGCGTTCGCCGCCTTCTGCGGCCGTCCCCGGTCCGAGCGGCCATGATCAGCGTGTCGGCGCGAGAACGGGCGAAATCCACCCGCGAACGCGCCGACACGGTGATCATGAGGTTGGGAACCAGGCCGCGCCGTGTCCGGGATCCAACCGGCATGCGGAATCATGGTGTCGTGACCGCAGCCTGGCCCGCCCCGCACGCCACCGCGCCCGTCCACGGCCGGGTGAGCGTGCCGGGCTCCAAGTCCGTGACCAACCGCGCCCTGCTGCTGGCGGCGCTCTCGGGCGGTGCGTGCACCGTCGACGGGGCGCCCGCGTCCCGCGACACCGCGCTCATGGTCGGGGCGCTGCGGGCGCTGGGTGTCGCGGTCGAGGCCGACGGCGAACGGATCGTGTTCGGCGGGCACGGCGGGCTGCGGGGCGGCGGCAGCGTCGACTGCGGCCTCGCGGGCACCGTGATGCGCTTCGTGCCGCCCGCGGCGGCACTCGCCGACGGCCCGGTGTCGTTCGACGGCGACCCGCGCGCCCGGGAACGTCCCATGGACACCGTGCTGGACGCGCTGCGCGCCCTCGGCGCCCGCATCGACGGCTCCGCCCTCCCGTTCGTCCTGCACGGCACCGGCGGGCTCGCCGGCGGTGACGTGGTGATCGACGCCTCGGCGTCCTCGCAGTTCGTGTCGGGGTTGCTGCTGTCCGGCGCCCGCTACGACAAGGGCCTCACGGTCCACCACGACGGCAAGCCGGTGCCCTCGCTGCCGCACATCGAGATGACGGTCGCCATGCTGCGCGAGGCGGGGGTCGAGGTCGACGACGCCGAGCCCAACACGTGGCGCGTGACCCCCGGCCCGATCGCGGCGCGCGACTGGGCCGTCGAGCCGGACCTGTCCAACGCCGCCGTGTTCCTGGCCGCCGCGGCCCTCACCGGCGGCGAGGTCACCGTCGCGGGCTGGCCGGGCGGCTCCACCCAGCCGGGCGCCGAGATCCTCTCCGTCCTCGAGCAGGCGGGCTGCACCGTCACCCCCGGCCCGGACGGCATGACCGTGCGGGGGCCGTCCGAGCTCGCCGGCGTGGACGTCGACCTGCACGACGCCAGCGAGCTCACGCCGGCCGTCGCCGCCGTCGCCGCGTTGGCCACCTCCCCGTCGCGCATCCGGGGCGTCGCCCACATCCGCGGTCACGAGACCGACCGGCTGGCCGCGCTGGCCACCGAGCTGACCGCGCTCGGCGGGGACGTCATCGAGACCCCGGACGGGCTGGAGATCCGGCCCGCGCCGCTCACCGCGCGGGCGGACCGGCCGTGGCGGGCCTACGCCGACCACCGGATGGCCACCGCGGGTGCGCTCGTCGGGCTGGCCGTGCCCGGGGTGGCCGTCGACGACATCGGCGCCACCGACAAGACCATCCCCGACTTCCCGGCCCGCTGGACGGCGCTGCTCGGGTGAGTCCCCGCGAGTACGACGAGACCGACGTCCGGGTCCGGCCCGGTCGCCGGGGCTCGCGGCCGCGCAGCAAGCGCCGCCCGGAGCACGCGGACGCGTCGGAGGCGATGGTCACCGCCGTCGACCGCGGCCGCTGGACCTGCGCCCCCGAGGGCGACGCGGCCCGCCCGCCGGTCGTCGCGATGCGGGCCCGGGAGCTCGGGCGCACACCGATCGTCGTGGGTGACCGGGTGGACCTGGTGGGCGACCTCTCCGGCGCCGTCGACACGCTCGCGCGCATCGTGCGCGTGCAGGAACGGCGCACGGTCCTGCGGCGCACGGCCGACGACAGCGACCCCTACGAGCGCGTGGTCGTGGCGAACGCCGAGCAGCTCATCATCGTGACGGCGGTGGCCGACCCGGTGCCGCGCACCGGGTTCGTGGACCGCTGCCTGGTGGCCGCCTACGCGGGCGGGTTGACGCCGGTGCTGTGCCTGACCAAGGCCGACCTCGCCGATGCGGAGCCGTTCGCCGCGCAGTACCGCGACCTGGACCTGCCCGTCGTGGTCACCCGGCGCGACCGCGATCCGGCGCCGCTCGCCGAGGTGCTCGTGGGACGGGTGTCCGCGCTGGTCGGGCACTCCGGCGTCGGCAAGTCCACGCTGGTCAACGCGCTCGTGCCGGAGGCCAGCAGGGCCGTGGGCGTCGTCTCCGCCGTCGGCAAGGGCCGGCACACGACCACAGCGGCGCTCGCCCTCCCACTGCCCGACGAGCGCGGCGCCGGCTGGGTGGTCGACACGCCGGGCATCCGCTCGTTCGGGCTCGCCCACGTCACCGCCGACGACGTGCCCGCGGCGTTCGACGACCTCGCGGAGGCGATCGAGGACTGCCCGCGCGGCTGCGGACACCTCGGGCCGCCGGCGGACCCGGAGTGCGCGCTCGACACCCTCGTGGCCGACGGCAAGCTCGGTCCCGGCCGGCTCGCCGCGCTGCGCCGGGTCCTGGTGGCCCTGCACTGACCGCGGCGAGGTGGCAGGCTCGTAGCAGGTGCCACACGGAACGCCGTCTCGACGGCCGGAGCGGAGGCAGATGGACGCAGAGCGCTCGCCCCTGCGCGTCGGCCACGCCGAGCGCACGGCGGCGTTGCAGGCCCTCGACGAGCACCTCGCGGCGGGCCGCCTGGACGTCGACGAGTACGCGGACCGGTCGGCCGCCGCGGCCGCCGCCGTGGTCGCGGCCGATCTGGCCGCCCTGTTCACCGACCTGCCCGAGCCGCACCCGCCGCTGCCAGGCGGCCCGAAGGTACCGCCGCCGGGCGAGGTCGCTGCGCCGCAGCCGGCTCCGGTGCAGCGCTGGGAACCGCCGCTCATGGGCGTGGTGCTGGTCCTCGCGATCGGGCTGTTCCTGCTGACCCGGCAAGGAGTGCTGATACTGCTGATCCCGCTGGTCGCGGTGTTGCTCTGGACCCGTCGGCGCCGCTAGCCGACCTCCACCAGGAACGCCACCTCGGAGGGGTCGTACCAGGCCAGCTCGTGGTCCTCGGCCTCGCCGACGAGGAACTCGGCGTCGAGGTCGCCCATGTCGGCGGCGTCGACCGCGCCGGAGGCCTGGCGCACCGCGTACGCGGCCTCCTCGGTGTCGACGTGCACCGCGGCGATCGACTCGAACGGCACGGACCCGGCGATGCGCACGACGCCGTCGTCGAGGTCGGGGCGCAACGTGACCTCGTCAAGGTCGGCGGCCACCACCACGCGGCGGGCCGGGGTGGTGTCCTCCCCCAGCCCGAACTCGACCGAGAGCAGCCGCAGCGAGGCCCGCGCCGCCTGGTTCATCGCGGCGTACTCGAGCTCCTCGTCGTCGCCGGTGGTGTAGGCCTCGCGCAGCGCCGGGGTGAGGGCGAACGCGGTGCCGCCGATCGGGTCGAGAACACCGTTCTTGACCAGCGAACGGAGCATCGGCCAGGTGGCCGGAACGTAGATGCGCATCGGATCAGGCCACCGTCGTCAGGAGCTCGTCGAGCGACTCGTCGACCAGCCCGGCCAGCACGTCGACATCGGGCATCGCGTCGCGGTCGCCGTTGAACCCGTAGTAGACGCCACCGTCGTAGGAGGTGAGCCCGATGGCCAGCGCCTGCCCCTTCGCCAGCGGCACCACGGGGAACATCTCGAGCATCCGGGCGCCTGCGGCGTACAGCGGGAACTGCGGTCCCGGCACGTTCGTCACCACCAAGTTGAAGATCCGCTTCGAGAACCCGCTCGCGGCGCGTGCCCCCAAGGCGTGCAGCGTAGGCGGCGCGAACCCGCCGATCCGGACCAGGGTATCGGCGCCGACGGACTGGCCGCCCGACGTGTGCTCGCGCATCGCGTGCGTGACGTGGTGCAGGCGCACGACAGGGCTGGGCTCCCCGACCGGCAGGTCCACCAGGAACGACGACACGCGGTTGCCCAACGACCCGGCCGCTGCGGAGCTCGGCACGTCCGCCTCCCCGCGCACCGACAGCGGCACCATCGCCCGCACGGTGGACGACGGGGTGACCGGCTCGCCCCGGGAGAGCAGCCAGTTGCGCAGCGCGCCCGCCACGACGCTCAGGACGACGTCGTTCACGCTGCAGCCGTGCGCCGCCCGCACGCGGCGGTAGTCCTCCAGCTCGGTGCGGGCGACCGCGAACCGGCGCTGTGTGGAGATCCCCACGTTGAGCGGGGTGCCGGGGGCCGGGCGGCTCGCCGTCCAGGCCATCGAGAACAGCGTGCCGGCGGCACCGGTGATCTTCCCCACGGTGGCCATGGCGTCGCCGGTGGCCACACGCACGTTGTCGACGATCTCCCCGGGCCGCGCCACCGCCTCCGCGACCGCCTCGAGCACCAGCTCCGCGCCCGACGGCTCCGGGCGGGGCATCCACAGGTCCTCGGGCACCACCCGTGGCTCGGACGAGACGTCCAGGAGCACCTGGCCGATGTCGATCGCACTGGTGCCGTCGACCATCGCCTGGTGGGTCTTCGTGACGACCGCGGTGCGGCCCCGCGCCAGCCCTTCGACCAGGTACATCTCCCAGAGCGGGCGCGTGTGGTCGAGCGGGCGCGACATCAACCGGGCGACGAGCTCGGTGAGCTGCTCGTCCGAGCCGGGCTTCGGCAGCGCGGAGCGCCGCACGTGGTAGGCCACGTCGAAGTCGGGGTCGTCGATCCACACCGGTCGGGCGAGGTTGCCCGGCACGTGGCGGACCTTCTGCCGGTAGCGCGGCACGAGCGCGATGCGCTGCTCGATCAGGCCCACGAGCCGGTCGTAGTCGAACCCGGCCCGCGGCCGCCGGAAGACCGAGACCGCGCCGACGTGCATCGGCGTGGTCGGCGCCTCGAGGTAGAGGAACGAGGCATCGAGGGCGGAGAGCCGGGGCGGCATCCCCCGATCCTAGGCTCGGTGCATGAGCGGCGAGCGGTCCCCGAAAGACACCTTCATCACCGTCTACGGCCGCAAGCCGGTACTCGAGGCACTCGATGACCGGGCGCTGCGGGTGGACAAGGTCGTGCTCGCCGAGGGTCTGCGCGGCCAACCCGTGCAGGCCATCCTCGACAGCGCCCGCAAGCGCGGGGTGCCGGTGCAGCGGGCGACGGCGCACCGCGTCAAGGTGTTGGCCGGCAACGGGCGGCACGACCAGGGCGTGCTCGCCGACGTCGTCGCGCCGCGGATGGCACCGGTCGCCGAGTTCACCGGCGCGCTGGCACCCGGCGCGCCCGCCGCCGTGCTCGTGCTGGACCGGCTCACCAACCCCGCCAACGTCGGGATGATCCTGCGCAGTGCCACCGCGGCGGGCCTGGACGGGGTGCTGCTGCCCCGCCGCGGCCTGCCGGCGATCGACCCGCTGGTGGTCAAGGCGTCGGCCGGCGTCGCGTTCCGGGCGCCCGTGCTGCGATCGGCCACCGTCGAGGAGGGCTGCGCCGCGCTCGCCGACGCCGGGTTCGCCCTGTACGGCCTGGACGCCGGCGGCAACTCCCTGCTCGACGCCACGCTGCCCGACCGCGTGGCGCTCGTGCTGGGCAACGAGACCGACGGCCTGTCCGAATCGGTCCGCCCGCTGCTGGACGGCCTGCTCGCGATCCCGATGCACGGCGGGGTCGAGTCCCTCGGCGTGGCCAGCGCCGGCGCCGTCGCCGCGTTCGAGCTCTCCCGGCGGTGTTGAACTGCCTCCGCTTCGCTCGGCGGGCCCGCTCTGACGGCGGGCGAAATAGGCTGACCACATGGTCCAGCGTCGGTTGCCCCGCCCCTCCGAGCTCCGTCCGCTGCTGCGCCCCGCGCCGTTCGTGCGCGACGCCGACGAGCGCCGGCTGCGGCGCGCCGCGAGCATCGCCGACCTGCGCACGATCGCACGGCGCCGCACCCCGCGCGCCGTCTTCGACTACACCGACGGGGCCGCGGACGGCGAGCTGTCGCTGAACCGGGCCCGCCGCGCGTTCGCCCGGATCGAGTTCCACCCCACGGTGCTGCGCGACGTCTCCGCCACCGACACCACGCGCGAGATCCTCGGCGAGCGCGCCGCGCTGCCGTTCGCGTTCGCCCCCACCGGCTTCACGCGGATGATGCACCACGAGGGCGAGCGGGCCGTCGCGTCGGTCGCCCAGCAGGTCGGGATCCCCTACACGCTCTCGACGATGGGCACCACCACGATCGAGGACGTGGCCGCGGCCGCACCGGATGCCCGCAAGTGGTTCCAGCTCTACATCTGGCGCGACCGCGCCCACGCCGCGGACCTGGTCCAGCGGGCGGCCGCGTGCGGGTACGACACGCTGATGCTGACCGTCGACACGCCCGTGGGCGGGGCGCGGCTGCGCGACGTGCGCAACGGGATGTCGATCCCGCCCGCGCTGTCGCTGCGCACCTTCGCCGACGGTGCGCTGCACCCGCACTGGTGGTTCAACATGTTGACCACGGAGCCGCTGAACTTCGCCAGCCTCGGGTCGACCGAGGGCACCGTCGCCGAGCTGATCAATCGGGTGTTCGACCCGGCGCTCACGATGGACGACGTCGAGTGGCTCCGCGGCGCCTGGTCCGGGAAGCTCGTGATCAAGGGCATCCAGAGCGTCGAGGACGCCGCCCGCGTGGTCGACGCCGGGGCCGACGCGGTGCTGCTGTCCAACCACGGGGGGCGCCAGCTCGACCGTGCTCCGGTGCCGCTGGAGCTCGTCGAGCCCACCGTGCAGGCCGTCGGCGATCGCGCCGAGGTGTTCGTCGACACCGGCATCGTCCACGGCGCCGACGTGCTCGCCGCCGTCGCGCTCGGTGCCCGCGCGGCCCTGATCGGACGGGCGTACCTGTACGGGCTGATGGCGGGCGGCCGGGTCGGTGTGGAGAAGGCCGTCTCGATCCTGGCGGGAGAGATCGTGCGGACCCTCCAGCTGATCGGGGTGAACAGCGTCGACGAGCTCCGCCCGTCGCACGTCCATCTTCGTCCGAACGGGTGACAGCTGAAGCAGCGCGGACGGGCGCGAGGGTCCATGGTGGGGGCATGGGTTTCATGGACAAGGCCAAGGACATGCTGAGTCAGCACGACGACAAGGTCGACCAGGGGCTCGACAAGGCGGGGGAGGCGGCGAAGGGCCGCTTCGCCGGCCACGAGGAGCACATCGACCAGGGCGTCGACCACCTCCAGGGGGCCACGGGCGGCGGTGACACCACCCAGGCTCCGCCTCCGGAGGAGTCGGGCGAGCAGCCGCCCCCGCCCCCGCCGCAGTGACACACTGACCCAGGACTGACCGGACCGAGCCGGCCGGAGCACTCCCACCCCGCGCCGAACGACGACGCGGACGAGGAGCGCTCCGGCCGGTCCGCGCTCCGGGACGTTCACGTCCCGAGGGCCAACAGAGCCTCCAGTTCCACCAGCGTGGTGTCCGCGGACACGTGGTGCACGACGATCGCACCCGCCGCGCGGGCCCCGCGTACGTTGCGTGCGTGGTCGTCGACCACCACGCACTCGGCGACAGCCACCCCGAGCCGTGCGGCGACACGGCGGTAGAGCTCGGGGTCCGGCTTCCGCACGCCCAGCGCGGCGCCGAGCGCCAGCAGGTCGAACGCACCCGCACACGCCTCGGGAACGACCTGCGCATCGGACACCAGCGCGGTTGCCACGCCCGCCGCGCGGGCCCTGGCAACGATGTCGAGCAGTTCCGGCGCCTCGGTCAGCACGCCCGCGTAGTCCATCAGCAGCGCCCGCACCGCATCGAGGCTAGCGCTGATCGGCGCGGTCCAGGGCTTCCAGGAGCTCGAGCAGGTGCGCTCGGATCGTCGCGGCCTGCCCCGGGGTCGGCTGGGGCAATCCGGCGAGCACGCGCTCGACACCCGCGGCGGCCTCGGCCATCCGCTCCCGACCGCGCGTCGTGATCGAGACCCGCACGATGCGACGGTCGGCCGCGTCCCGCACGCGGACCAGCGCGCCCTGCGCCTCGAGCGCGTCGAGCACCGGGGTGAGCGTGGCCGGGGCCAGCTGGAGGCTGCCCGCGAGGTCACGTTGGGACGGCGCGTCGTGTGCGACGAGCACGCCGAGCACCTCGAGTGCGGTCGCCGTCAGCCCGTGGGCACCGACCGCGCGCCGCGTGCAGCGCTGCAGCGCCTGTGCCGCGCGCACGAGGAGCCGTTCCAGCGGCTCCGCGCCATGTCCGGGCTGCATCCGCAGACCGTACGCCGGGAGACGGTTCGTTCACGTACGGTATGGCGCCGAATCGACCCGAACGCCCCGTCCAACCGGACAGGGCGCCGCACCATCGCCCTATGTCGATCACACTCCCGGCTCGGCCCGCCCCCGCCGTCCCGACCCGTACCCGCCTGCGTCCGGTCCGGTACGAACCGGGCCCCGGCGCATCCGCTCCGGCGCCGGTGCCTGCCGAGCCGCCGCGCCACCCGCCACCGCGGCGTGCCGCCCGCGAGTACGTGGACGCGCACCACGCCGCCACCCGCATCCTGCGGCTCGCGCTCGAGGTGCTCGACGGCAGGCGCCCACCCACGCAGCTCAGAACCCACTTCGCGGCCGCGCCGCTGCGCTACTGGCGCGCCACCACGGGCCAGCGCACCGCCCGGACCCGGGCCCGGTGCGGACGGCTGCGGCTCTGCCTGCCGTGCTCGGGAGTGGCGGAGGTGGCCGTCACGTGCCTCATCGACGGGCGCCACCGAGCCCTCGCCGCCCGCTTCGAGCGCCACGACGGCCGGTGGTGCTGCACCGCGGTGCGCCTGGGCTGATGCCCCGGGCCCCGCAGCACTCGGGACGGATCAGGGGCGCGCTGCGGTGGGCGACCCGTGGCACTGCTTGTACTTGCGGCCGGAACCGCAGGGGCACGGACGGTTGCGCGACGGCTCGGTGTTGCCGGCGACGGTGGCCTCGCCGCGGCTCCCGTCGCGCTCGCCACCGCCGTTGCCCGCGGAGCGGGTGGCCGTGCCGTCCTCAGCGGGGCCGCTGTAGCGCAGCTCGGTGGGCCGGCTGCCGCGGAACGCCGCGGGCAGCACGCTGCCTGCGCCGGTGGGGTCACCGGCAGGTGTGGCGTGCCGGCCGGCGCCCGCGCCCACCGGCTCCGCGCCGGGCTGCTGGGCGGCCGGCGCCTGCTGTGCCGGCCGCGCGGCCGGTGCCTGCTGCGCGGCCGGCCTGCGGGCCGGGGCGGCAGGCTGGACACCGGCCGGCCGGGCGGCCGCGGGCTGGGCAGCTGCCGGCTGGGCGGCCGCAGGCTGGACATCGGCACCGGCAGCGGGCTGCGCGGGTGCGGCGGCCTGCACGGTGGCGTTGAACAGGTAGCCGACCGTCTCCTCCTTGATGCCCTCCGACATCGCGTTGAACATGTCGAAGCCCTCGCGCTGGTACTCGATGAGCGGGTCGCGCTGGGCCATCGCCCGCAGGCCGATGCCGTCCTTGAGGTAGTCCATCTCGTAGAGGTGCTCGCGCCACTTGCGGTCGATCACCGTGAGCAGCACCTGCCGCTCCAGCTCCCGCATGCCGCCCAGCGGCGCGATCAGCTCGTCGACCTCGGCCTCACGGCGCGCGTAGGCAGCGCGGGTGTCGGCCAGGATCGCGTCGGTGAGCGCGTCCTTCGTGAGGTCGCCGATCTCGTCGTGGTCGCCGTCGCCTGCGAGGTCCTGCCACCGGATGCCGACGGGGTAGATGGTGCGCAGAGCCGTCCAGAGCTTGTCGAGGTCCCAGTCCTCGGCGTAGCCGTCGGCCGTGGCCCCCTCGACGTACGCGCGGACGACGTCCTCGATCATGTTCTCGATCTGGGACTGGATGTCCTCGCCGGCCAGCACGCGGCGGCGCTCCTCGTAGATGACGGTGCGCTGCTTGTTGAGCACCTCGTCGTACTTGAGGACGTTCTTGCGGATCTCGAAGTTCTGCTGCTCGACCTGCGTCTGGGCGCTGCGGATGGCCTTGGTGACCATGCCCGCCTCGATCGGCACGTCGTCGGGCAGGTTGAAGCGGTTCATGATCGACTCGACCATCTGGCCGTTGAACCGCCGCATGAGCTCGTCGCCCAGGGAGAGGTAGAAGCGCGACTCGCCCTGGTCACCCTGCCGGCCGGAGCGGCCACGCAGCTGGTTGTCGATGCGCCGGGACTCGTGGCGCTCGGTACCGAGGACGTAGAGGCCGCCGGCCTCCTTGACCTCCTCGGCCTCGGCCGCCACCTGGTCCTTCATCGCGGCGAGGACCGCGTCCCACTCCGCCTCGTACTCCTCGCGCCGTTCCACCGGGTCGAGACCGCGACGGCGCAGCTCCAGGTCGGCCAGGAACTCGGGGTTGCCGCCGAGCTGGATGTCGGTGCCGCGGCCCGCCATGTTGGTGGCCACGGTGACGGCGCCGGCGTGCCCGGCCTGGGCGATGATCGCCGCTTCCCGCTCGTGGTGCTTGGCGTTCAGCACCTCGTGCGGCACCTGGAGCGCCACCAGCTGCTTCGACAGGTACTCCGACTTCTCCACGCTCGTGGTGCCGACCAGCACCGGCTGACCGTTGTGGTGCTTCTCGGCGATGTCCGCCGCGACGGCGGCGAACTTCGCCTCCTCCGTCTTGTAGATCAGGTCCGGCTGGTCCTGGCGCACCATCGGCCGGTTGGTGGGGATGGTCACCACGCCCAGCTTGTAGATCTGGTGCAGCTCGGCCGCCTCGGTCTGGGCGGTACCGGTCATGCCGGAGAGCTTGGTGTAGAGCCGGAAGTAGTTCTGCAGCGTGATGGTGGCCAGCGTCTGGTTCTCGGCCTGGACCTCCACGCCCTCCTTGGCCTCGATGGCCTGGTGCATGCCCTCGTTGTAGCGGCGACCGGCCAGCACGCGGCCGGTGAACTCGTCGACGATCAGCACGTGGCCGTCGCGGACGATGTAGTCCTTGTCCTTCTTGAACAGCTCCTTGGCCTTCAAGGCGTTGTTCAGGTAGCCGACGAGCGGGGTGTTGGCGGCCTCGTAGAGGTTGTCGATGCCCAGCTGGTCCTCGACCAGCGAGACGCCGTCCTCGGTGACGCCGACCGTGCGCTTGCGCTCGTCGACCTCGTAGTGCATGTCGCGCTTGAGCATCGGCGCCATCCGCGCGAACTCCTGGTACCAGCGAGCGCTCTGCTCGGCCGGACCGGAGATGATCAGCGGGGTGCGGGCCTCGTCGATGAGGATCGAGTCGGCCTCGTCGACGATCGAGAAGTTGTGCCCGCGCTGCACCATGTCGGCCTTCTTCCAGGCCATGTTGTCGCGCAGGTAGTCGAACCCGAACTCGTTGTTGGTGCCGTAGGTGATGTCGGCGGCGTACTGGCCGCGGCGCACCGCGGGCGGCATCTCGGAGAGGATCACACCGACCGTGAGCCCGAGGAACCGGTGGATGCGGCCCATGTTCTCGGAGTCGCGCTTGGCCAGGTAGTCGTTCGTCGTGATGACGTGCACGCCGTCGCCGGAGATGGCGTTCAGGTAGCACGGGAACACCGAGGTGAGGGTCTTGCCCTCACCGGTCTTCATCTCGGCGATGTTGCCCAGGTGCAGGGCGGCGCCACCCATGAGCTGCACGGGGAACGCCCGCTGCCCGAGCGTGCGCACGGCAGCCTCACGGACCACGGCGAACGCCTCGAACATCATGTCCTCGAGCGACTCGCCGTCGGCGTAGCGCGCGCGGAACTCGACGGTCCTCTCGCGCAGCTCGTCGTCGGTGAGGGCCTGCGTCTCCGCCTCGAGCGCGTCGATCTCCTGGGCGTACTTCGCCAGTCTCTTCACCAGCTTGGTCTCGCCGGCTCGGAGCAGACGGTTCAGGAACGACACGGATCGACCTCATTCACCTCGCGGTCAGGGTGCAGCCCGCTGCCGGAGCACGCGCTGCCCCGACCAGGGTAGCGAAGTGGCGGACCGCTCCCTGCACAACGCCGCAGGGGCGGCCCGCGTTCCGGATCCCGGCGCACGAGCCGCCCCTTTCGGGCGAAGACAGGAGCTACCGCTCGAGACGGATCATCCCGTAGTCGTAGCCCTTGCGCCGGTACACGACGCTGGGCTGGCCGCTGTCGGCGTCGGAGAACAGGTAGAAGTCGTGCCCGACCAGCTCCATCCGGGACAGCGCGTCGTCCACGCTCATCGGGGATGCCGTGTGCACCTTGCGCCGCACGATCCGGCCCGGCACCTGATCGTCGGCCGGGAGCCCCTCGTCGTGGCCCCGCGGACCCGGGATGTCGAAGTCGACCTGGCCGTTCGTCTCGGCGTCCACCTCCTCGTCGACGACGCCGTCATGCTCGACCGTCGGCAGCTCGTCGAGGACGGCGGTGCCGGCGCCCGCTGCGCCGCGTCCGACCGTCACCCGGGTGCGCTTGCTGTTGGCTCTGCGCCGGTCATGTGAACGGCGTAGCCGGGACTCGAGCTTGGCGACCGCGGCATCGAGTGCCGCGTAGAAGTCCTGGGCGCAGGCCTCGGCTCTGGCGGCCTGCCCACACCCCCTGCCGGTGATCTCCACGCGCTGGCAGTTCTTGGCCTGCCGGCGGTTGCGCTCGTGGAAGAGCTCGACCTCCATGCCCACGATCTTGTGGTCGTACCGTTCCAGGCGACCGATCTTCTCGGACACGTGAACACGGAAATGCTCGGGAACCTCGACATTGCGGCCGGTGACAACGATCTCCACGCAGACTTCCCTCGCTCTCGTCGGGTGACGTTGCAGGGTGCGCCAGGGGGCCCACCCCCGGCGCTCGATCGGCGATTCCTCCTGATTGGGTGCCTCGGTGGGATCCGAGCACCGTAACGCGCATCACGGTTCGACAACAGCCCTGAGGCCCCAGAGGACCCTGGCCGAGTGGATGCGCTGAGTGACATTCCCCGGTCGCCCGCGCGACGGTAGGATTCCACGTCGCGTTCATCGTTGCTTTCATGATCGCCGCTCACGCGATCAGTGATCCCGCGCGGCATCGCAGAGCACGATCGCCGACGCCACCGGCACTCCCGCATGCGCGAGGGCGTCGCGGCACGCCCGCAGCGTGGCGCCGGTGGTGACGACGTCGTCCACGAGCAGCACGCGGCCCGCGCCCGGCAGGTCGCCACGGCGCACCCGGACCCGGCCGGCCAGGTTGGCGGCGCGCTGGGCCGCGTCGAGACCCACGGAATCGCGGGTGCGGCGGGCCAGCCGCAGCGGCCGGGCCACCCGCACGTCCGCACGGCGCGCCCCCAGGGCCCGGCAGAGGCGCGCGACGTGGTCGCCGCCCCGCTCACGTGCCGCCGCGGGCCGGGACGGCGCAGGCACCAGCCAGATCGTGCTCTCCTGCGCCGGGCCGGCGACCTCGTCGAGCACCGGGGCGAGCAGACCCGCGAGCGCTCCGGCGAGGTCACGGCGGCCGCGCTCCTTGTAGCGCAGCAGTGCGGCGCGCAGCGGCCCGGCGTACCGTCCGGCTGCGAGCACCTCCGGCCCGCCGGGCAGCCACGGCCGAGTGGGCGGCCCCACCTGGGCGAGGCACGCCCCGCACCACGGCCGCCGGTCCACACCGCACCCCGCGCACTCACCTGGCAGCACGAGATCGACCAGCGCCGCACCGAGCCCTCGCACGTCCACGAGGGCCAGCATCGCGCCCATCACCCCCGGCGCACGCCACTCGCCCCGGAGTTGTCCACAGGCGAGCGGTCCGCGGCCCCGGCCTCCCACAAGCGCGACACCCGCACTTCCACACCCCGACTCGCGAAGAAGGCTCCACCCTCCCGATGCTCCTATGGAAGTCAACCCGTGATCTGAAGATCTTGGTGGCTGTGGGTTAGGGCGGTGTAGACCTCG
>NZ_NKYF01000040.1 GCF_002262885.1 Pseudonocardia sp. MH-G8
CACCTGGACGCCGCCACCGGTGCCGCGCAGATCCGCGGCGGGCCGGAGGTTCCGGCGGCGACGGTGGAGCGGCTGGCCTGTGATGCGCGGGTGCAGGTGTTGCTCGACGACCGCGCCCGCAACAGGCTCTACCTGGGCCGTTCCCGGCGGTTGGCGTCGCCGGCGCAGATCGCGGCGCTGACCTCCCGGGACGGGGCACGGTGCCAGTTCCCGGGCTGTGCCCATGTCCGTCACTTGCACGCCCATCATCTGGTTCCGTGGTGGGTGGGTGGTCGTACCGACGTCGACAATCTGATCTTGGTGTGTTCGTATCACCACGGTGTAATCCATGATCACGGCTACCGGGTCCACCGGCTGGGTGACCGGTGGCAGTTCCTACGTCCGGACGGCTCCGCGGTCCCGGCGGTCGGGCCGGTGTTGAGCGGTCGGGCTGAGCGTTTGGTCGAGATGCACGCTCGGGCCGGGTTGCGGATCGAGGCCGCGACGTTGACCCCGAACTGGTTCGGCGAACGCCTGGACCCGGAACCGATCCTGGATGCGCTGCTCCCGCGCCGGCCCCGGGCCCGGGCGGCGGCCTGACCGCGTTCCGCGGAACGCACCCAGCCCCCAGGCAGGAGCCCGACGGGAACCGACAGACGTGCTCGCACCGTCACCCCGCGGGCGTCTGGTCGGCGGGCGCGAGCAGGTCGTTCTCGCGGACCGCGCCCAGGGACAGCGTCTTGTAGCCGTGCTCGGCGAACAGCACCGTGACGCGGTCGCGCTCGGTCGACATGACCGTGCCCTCGCCCCACTCGGGGTGGCGCACGCGCTCCTGGGAGCCAGGATCCTCGGCGTGGGCCGGCTCGGCCTCGCGTGAGGTCCCGGCATCGCAGTTGTCGCAGTGCCCGCACGGCTCCGCGTGCTGCTCGCCGAAGTAGCCGAGCAGCAGGCGCCTGCGGCAGTCGGTGGTCTCGGCGTAGCCGCGGATCATCTCGATCCGGGAGCGCACGGTCTCCCGCCGGTGCTCGGCGATCTCGACCGCCCGCTCGACCGCCTCGTCGGTCCGCATCCCGGTCGCGCGGCACCGCCCGTCGGCGGCGGTGACGACCGCGCCGGCCTGCTCGAGCAGGTTGAGGGCCGAGGTCCGGCGGGTGGGGGAGACACCGCTCTGCGCGCCGACCTCCTTCGGCGTCCGGGCCTCGCCGTCCCCGAGCGCGGCCAGCACGGCGCGCATCGCGTCCGGTGCAGTGCGCCTCGTCGACCACGAACAGGCCGGGGCCCGCGGCGCGCAGCCGTTCCACCACGTCGTCGTTCGCCAGCTGCTCCGGGGCGAGGAAGACGTACTCGGCGGACCCCGCGGACAGGGCCTCCCAGGCCGCCCGGTTCTCCCCGGAGCGCTGCACGGAGTTCACCGCCACGGCGTCGGGCGCCCCGCTCTCGGCCAGGCCCTCGCGCTGGTCGTGCTGCAGCGCGACCAGTGGCGAGACGACCACCGTCGGCCCGGCGCGCAGCAGCGCGGGCACCTGGTAGATCGCGGACTTTCCGGACCCGGTCGGCAGCACGGCCAGCACGTCGTGCCCCTGCACCGCGTGCTCCATGGCGTCGAGCTGCTCGGGCAGGTGAGACCAGCCGAAATCGTCGGCGGCGATGCGCCGCAGGTCGGTACCGGTGCTCACCGCTCGCACGTACCCCGCCACCCCGGCTCGTACCCCGTCACCGAACGTGCTGTGACCACTCCGCCAAGTAGCGACCGGGGGAATCCGGTTTTGATCCACGCAGGTTGGGCGAATCCGAGGACGTGAACATTCTCGTCTGGCACGTGCACGGCTCGTGGACGACCGCGTTCGTCCAGGGCCCGCACCGCTACCTGCTCCCGACGCTGCCCGAGCGCGGCCCGTGGGGTGGCGGGCGCCCGGCGGCGTGGGACTGGCCCGCGTCCGCCGTCGAGGTGGCTGCCGACGACCTCGCCGACACGGATGTCGACGTGGTCGTCCTGCAGCGGCCCGAGGAGTTCGCACTCGCGCAGCGCTGGCTGGGCCGCGCGCCCGGCCGGGACGTGCCGGCGGTGTACCTCGAGCACAACGCGCCGCGGGAGCACGCGGCCACGAGCCGCCATCCCGTCGCCGACCGCGACGACGTGCCGCTCGTGCACGTCACCCACTTCAACCAGCTGATGTGGGACACCGGCAGCACCCCCACTCGGGTGATCGAGCACGGCGTCGTCGACCCGGGCCACCGCTACAGCGGTGAGCGTGCGGCCGCCGCGGTCGTGGTCAACGAACCGGTGCGACGGGGGCGGATCACCGGCACCGACCTGCTGCCGCAGCTCTCCCGCTCCGTGCCGCTCGACGTCTTCGGGATCGGCACCGACGGTCTGCGTGAACACCTGGGCGCCTCCTCCGGAGGCGATGCGGGCGTCGATCTGGACATCCACGAATGCGGTGACCTGCCCCAACACCGGATGCACGCCGAGATGGCGCGGCGCCGGGCGTACCTGCACCCCTTGCGCTGGACCTCGCTGGGGTTGTCGCTGATCGAGGCGATGCACCTCGGCATGCCGGTCGTCGCGCTCGCCACCACCGAGGCGGTGGAGGCGGTGCCACCGGGCACCGGCCACCTCTCGACCGATCCTGCCCGGCTCGCGCACGCGCTGCGCGAGCTGATGGCCGAGCCGGAGCTCGCGCGGCGCACCGGCGCTGCCGCACGTGAGCACGCCCTCCGCCGCTACGGCCTCGACCGTTTCCTCGCCGACTGGGACGCCACGTTCGACGCCGTCACCGCCGATGCGTCCACCCGTGCCGCGCGCCGCGCCCCCGTCGCAGCCGGCATCACCGGAAGGAGCTGACCGGCCATGCGCATCGCAATGGTGTCGGAGCACGCCAGCCCGCTCGCCGCCCTCGGAGGCGCCGACGCGGGAGGCCAGAACGTGCACGTGCTGGAGCTGAGCTCCGCGCTCGCCGACGCCGGTCACGAGATCACGGTGTGGACGCGCCGCGACGCGCCCGGGCTGCCCGACGGGGTGCCGCTGCGCTCCGGCGTCGTGGTCCGCCACGTCACCGCCGGACCGGCCGAGCACGTGGCGAAGGACGACCTGGTGCCGCACCTGCCGGCGTTCACCCAGGCACTGGACGAGGCATGGACCGCCGACCCGCCCGACGTGGTGCACGCGCACTTCTGGATGTCGGGCATGGTGGCGCTCGCAGCGGCGGCCGGGCGCATCCCGGTGGTGCAGACCTTCCACGCGCTGGGCAGCGTGAAGCGCCGCCACCAACGGGAGGACGACACGAGCCCGGACGGGCGGGTCGCGGCCGAGCTCGCGGTCGCCCGCCAGGTCGACCGCGTGCTCGCCACGTGCACCGACGAGGTGTTCGAGCTCGCCCGGATCGGCGCGCCACGGCGCCGCACGACGGTGGTTCCCTGCGGCGTCGACACCGCGGAGTTCAGCACCGACGGACCCGTCGCCCCGCGAGGCGACCGACCTCGGCTGCTCACGCTGGGGCGCCTCGTGCGGCGCAAGGGCGTCGACGAGGTGATCGAGGCGCTGCGCCGGGTGCCGGCCGCGGAGCTCGTGGTCGCCGGAGGCGGTGGCGACGGCGATCCGGACGCCGCCCGCCTGCGCGACTGCGCGCAGCGCCACGGCGTGTCCCACCGCGTGCAGATCATCGGTCCGGTCGCCCGCCCCGATGTGCCGGCCCTGCTGCGCTCGGCCGACGCCGTCGTGTGCACACCGTGGTACGAACCGTTCGGCATGGTGCCGCTCGAGGCGATGGCGTGCGGCCGACCGGTGGTCGGGACCGCGGTCGGGGGCATCCAGGACACCGTGGTGGACGGGGTCACCGGCCTGCTCGTGCCGCCGCGCCGGCCCGACCTGCTCGCCACGGCGCTGCGGGACCTGCTGAGCTCGCCGACGATGGGTGCCGCCTACGGCATCGCGGGCCGCGACCGGGTGCTCGCCCGTTACGACTGGGAGCGGGTGGCCACGGCCTCCGCGCTGGTCTACGACGAGGTCGTCACCGCACGCGGCCGCCACACCGCCGCCAAGGTCGACCGTCCCGACGTCCGGTCCGCGGACGACGTGCGCGACCCCGCCGCGCCCGAGACCGCCGGGGTGGCCCGGTGAACCCGGTGGCGGCGCCCGCCTCGCCCGCCACCGTGGTGAACACCGTCGGCGCCCACGTCGACCGGCTCGCCGTCGCGCTGCCGGCGCTGCGGGCAGCGGGCCCGACGCTCGCCCGCTGGGGCACCGACCTGGCGGGGCGCCTGCTGGCCGGGGGGCGCCTGCTCGCCGCCGGCAACGGGGGCAGCGCCGCGGAGGCCCAGCACCTCACCGCCGAGCTCGTCGGCCGCTTCGACGGGGAACGCCAGGCGCTCTCGGCGATCGCGCTGCACGCCGACGGCTCCAGCGTCACCGCGATCGGCAACGACTACGGGTACAGCGAGGTCTACGCCAGGCAGGTGCGCGCACACGCCCGCCCCGGGGACGTCGTGCTGCTGTTCTCCAGCAGCGGCCGCAGCCCGAACCTCCTCGGCGCCGCGAGGGCAGCGGCCGGTGCGGGAGCCACCAGCTGGGCCATCACCGGGCCCGGCCCGAACCCGCTCGCCGACGTCTGCGACGACGCGGTCTGCCTGCCCGGCGACACCGCCACCGTGCAGGAATGCCACCTGGCGGCCCTGCACATGCTCTGCAGAGCGGTGGACGCGACGGTCCGCGCCTGAGCAGGGGCTTCAGGAGCGCACGCGGCTCGCGCTCGCGAGCCAGTCGGGTACCAGGCGGCCCTCGTCCTCGCTGATCGAACGCAGCGCCGTGAGCGTCGGGTGGCCCGCGGCCAGCAGCGCGCCGTCGGTGCCCTCCTCCGGCTCCGTGCCCACCTCGACCTCCCCCAGGCGCAGCCCGCCGTCCTCGACCTCGTCGACGCGGGCCTGGACGGTGCCGAAGGCCGCGAGGCGGGCGTGGCGCAGCTCCCGGTGCCGGCCGCGGTCACGGTCGGGCACGTTCAGCGACAGGGACGTGCCCGGTGGCGCGTCCAGCAGCAGCTCCAGCACCCGGGGGAACACGTCGTCGGCCGCGTCCCAGTGCCGCTCGCCCTGGGGGTCGAGGGGGACGTCGAGGCTCACGGCGAGGCCGCGCACGCCGTGCAGCGCAGCCGTGAGGATCGCGCCCACGGTGCCGGAGTGCAGCACCGCCCGTCCCACGTTGGCGCCGCGGTTGACGCCCGAGAGCACGAGGTCGGGCGCCGGATCCAGCCAGCCGGTGAGCGCCGCCACGACGATGTGGCCCGGCTGGGCGCGCACGCCCCACGCGGGCAGCTCCGGCCGGTCCCCGAGCTCATGCCGCTCGATGAGGGTGCGGCCCTCGTCGCGCACCGCGGTGATCGCGGCGCTCGCGCCGCTCGACTGCTCCGACGGTGCCGCCACCACGACGTCGAGCCCGGCGGCCAGCGCCAGCCGCGTCAGCGCGGCCAGGCCGGGGGAGTCGATGCCGTCGTCGTTGGTCACCAGTGCCCGCACCCGTCCCTACCCCTTCCAGTCCACCAGTTCGACCCGCTCGGCCAGCGTGCGGATCGCCGCCTCACCGCCGGTGCCCAGCCCCCGGCGGACCACGTTCAGCGCACCACACGCCGCGCCCGTGCGCAGGGCCTCGCGGATCGGGTCCCCGCGCACGAGGGAGGCAACCACGCCCGCGGTCATCGAGTCGCCCGCGCCGCGGGTCTCGGCCGCCTGCAGCGGCGGCACGTGGATCTCCAGCACGTCACCCTCGCCCTCGCCGTCGGCCGGTAGCGCGAGTGCGGGCTCGGCGGCACGGGAGACGATCACGGTGGCGGCGCCCTCGGAACGCAGCTTGCGCATCGCGGCGACGAGGTCTGCGGGGTCGTCGCTGCCGGCCCGCCCGTCGGCGATCAGCTCCTCGTGGCTGACCTTCAGCACCGCCGGGCCGCCGGCGAGCACGGCGTCGAGGCGCTCCCCGGCCAGGTCGGCGGCCACCCGGCAGCCGTTCGCGCCGAGGTCGGTGGCGAGCCTGCGGTACAGCGACGCCGGGATCACCTGGTCGTCGTTCGGACCCGCGAGCACCGCGGTGCCGTGCTCGATGCCCTCGCGCAGCATCACCTCGTAGAGCGCGTCCTGCTCGTGGCGGTCCAGCG
Organism: Pseudonocardia sp. MH-G8; assembly: GCF_002262885.1. Lineage (GTDB taxonomy): Bacteria > Actinomycetota > Actinomycetes > Mycobacteriales > Pseudonocardiaceae > Pseudonocardia. Next base: position 6,120 of record NZ_NKYF01000040.1, read on the forward strand.
GCCCGCCGGGAGCCTCGGCGATCGGGTCCCGGTCGTCGGACCGCCGGTCGTGCACGTAGCCGCCGTTGCGGGTGCCCACCCGCACCGCCTGCAGCTCGATGTCCTCGCCGGGCAGCAGGTGTTGCAGCACGTCGCCCGCCTCCCCGCCGAGCGCGGCGCACAGCACGACGGGCACGCCCAGCGTCGAGATCATCCGCGCCTGCCACACCCCCTGCCCGCCCGCGTGGACGTGGATGTCGGGCTGACCGGCCCGGTCCTCGATGGTGACGGTGAGCAGGGGCGAGGGCGCGAAGACGACGACCGTGGGCGGCATGTCCGGTTCGTACCCCGAGGCCCGCCGGACTACGCGGCGGCGCGGCGTGAGCCGCACACCAGGCGCCTCGCGACCGCGCTCACGTACGTCTCGCACGACGGCGCGCCGTCATGATCGCCAGGAGTGGTCTGAGGGCGACAGATCTGTCGCTCCCGTACCACTTTCGCTGATCACGACTCGGTCAACGTTCGTCGCCAGGGTCGTCCTGCCCCGGCGGCTGGGTGGGGCGGGGCGTGTCCTCGTCGGGCGGGAGCTTGTGGTCGGGGCCGTCGTCGGGATCGGTGTCGGGGCGCAAGGTGTCGGGCTGGTCGCGGCGGCCGAGCGTGGGCCGGGCGGACTCGACGGGTTCGTGCTCGGAGTCGGTCATGCCTGCGGGTACCCGCTCCGGCCTGCCGCACCGACCGCCGCGGCAGCGTCACGACAGGTTGACGATCTCGCCGTTCTCGTCCAGGTCGATGCGGTGCGCGGCCGGGTTCGCGCCCAGCCCGGGCATGGTGCGCATGTCACCGCAGATCGGGTAGATGAACCCGGCGCCGACCGAGGCGCGGACCTCGCGCACCGGTAGCCGCCAGCCGGTGGGTGCGCCCTTCAGCGTGGCGTCCGAGGAGATCGACAGGTGCGTCTTCGCGATGCACACCGGAAGGTGGCCGAAGCCGTTGAGCTCGTAGGAGTCGAGCTGGCGGGCGGCGGCGGGGGTGTAGTCCACGCCGTCGGCGCCGTACACCCGCCGCGCGATCGTCTCGATCTTCTCCCGCAGCGGGGCCTCGTCGGGGTAGAGGAACCGGAAGTCCGCGGGCTCCTCGGCAGCCTCGGCCACCGCGTGCGCGAGCTCGACGGCGCCGCGCCCGCCGTCGGCGAAGTGGGTGCAGACGGCGGAGCGGGCGCCCATCGACGCGGCGATCTCGGCGATGGCGGCGTGCTCGGAGGGGTGGTCGCCGGGGAACGCGTTGATCGCGACGACGGGGGAGACGCCGTGCAGCCGGATGTTCTCGATCTGCTTGCGCAGGTTGGCCCCGCCGGCGTGCACCTCGTCGGGGTTCTCGGCGAAGAGGCCGTCGGGCAGCGGCCTGCCCGCCACGATCCGGTGCTGCCCGGAGTGCGCCTTGAGCGCGCGCACCGTCGTGACGACCACGGCCGCGTCCGGCGTGAGGCCCGACGCGCGGCACTTGATGTTGAAGAAGCGCTCGGCACCCATGTCGGCGCCGAAGCCGGCCTCGGTGATCAGGTAGTCGCCCGCGTGGATGCCGATCAGGTCGGCCACGACCGAGGAGTTGCCGTGCGCGATGTTGCCGAAAGGGCCCGCGTGCACCAGCACCGGCGTGTTCTCCAGCGTCTGCAGCAGGTTCGGCCGCAGCGCGTCGCGCATGATCACGGCCATGGCGCCGGCCCCGCCGATGTCCTGCGCGGTGACCGGCTTGCCGCCGCCGTCGTAGGCCACGACGATGCGGCCCAGCCGCTCGCGCATCTCCTGCACCGAGCGCGCGAGCGCGAAGATCGCCATCACCTCGGAGGCCGCGGTGATGTCGAAGCCGGTCTGGCGCGGGGTCCCGTCCGCCTTCGCCCCGAGCCCGACGATGATGTTGCGCAGGACGCGGTCGTTGACGTCCATGACCCGGCGCCAGGTGATGTTGTGCTGGTCGATGTCGAGCTCGTTGCCCTGGAACAGGTGGTTGTCGAGGATCGCGGAGAGCATGTTGTGCGCCTCGGTGACGGCGTGGAAATCGCCGGTGAGGTGCAGGTTGAGCGTCTCCATCGGCACCACCTGCGAGTAGCCGCCGCCCGCGGCGCCCCCCTTGATGCCGAACGTCGGTCCCATCGACGGCTGGCGGACCGCGACGGTGGCCCGCCGCCCGATGTGCCGCATCGCCTGGCCGAGCCCGACCGTGGTGGTGGTCTTGCCCTCGCCGAGCGGGGTCGGGGTGATGGCCGAGACCACCACGTACTTGGCGCGGGGCCGATCGGCCAGCTCCTCGATCGCGTCCAGCTCGATCTTGGCGACCTCGCGGCCGTACGGGGTGACCAGGTGCGGTCCGATCCCCATGCCGGCGGCGACGTCGACCAGCGGCTGCAGCGTGGCGCCCTTGGCGATGGCCAGGTCGGACGGGAAAGCGGCCATCAGGCGCGCTCCTTCCTCTCGGTGGGTGCCGCGGGCGCCGAGGGGTGTCCCAGGCCCGCCCGTTCGAGGATCTCCGGGATCCCCCGCTCGTAGCCGAACGCCATGACGTGCACGCCGGCGACTCCCGGGATCGCACGCAGCTCCTCGATCGTCTCCACGCACAGCGTGACGCCCTCCGCGGCGACCCGGTCGCCCGGTACCCCGCGCAGCCGGCGCCCCACCGACTCCGGCAGGTGGACGCCGGGCACCTGGGAGCGCACGAACTCGTACGCGCGCAGCGAGCGGATCGGCCCGACGCCGGCGAGCACGCTGCAGCGTTGCGCGATGCCGCGGTCGACGACCTCCGCCATGAAGCGGGCGAAGGCGGGCACGTCGAAGGTGAACTGGGTCTGGCAGAACTCGGCGCCCGCGGCCACCTTCTTGCCCAAGCGGATGGCGCGGAACGCGGTGGGCGGGGCGAAGGGGTTCTCGACCGCGCCGATGAGGAACTCGGGGCGCTTCTCGACCGGTCGTCCGGACAGCAGCACGCCTTCGTCGCGCAGGGTGCGGGCGGTCCAGACGAGCTGGAGGCTGTCGAGGTCGAACACCCCGGCCGCGTCGGGGTGGTCGCCGTAGACCGGGTGGTCGCCCGAGAGCAGCAGCACGTTGGGCACGCCCAGCGCTCCTGCGGCGAGCAGGTCGGACTGCAGCGCGATCCGGTTGCGGTCGCGGCAGGTCAGCTGCATGACCGGCTCGACGCCCGCCCGCAGCGCCAGCACGCTGCCGGCCAGGCTGGACAGCCGCACGTGCGCGCCCTGGTTGTCGGTGACGTTCGCGGCGTCGACCCAGCCCCGCAGCAGCGCCGCCTTGCGATCGACGGCGGCGGCATCGGCACCCCGCGGCGGGCCGATCTCGGCGGTGACCGCGAACCGTCCGGCGGCGAGAGCGGCCCGCAGGCGTCCGGGCGGGGCCCCGTTGCCGGCGGCGGTCACCGGGGCACCTGCGGCATCCCGAGCTCGACGGGCGCGCGGCGCACGGATTCCCGCGGTGCGGCGTCGGTCCACAGCCCCTCGTCGCGGCCGAGCCAGTAGTGCACCCACGAGCTCGTGCCGCGCAACCGCTGGTCGATGGGGCGTTGCAGCAACGCGAGGTCGGATTCGTGACCTGTGGCCGCCGCCCGCTCGTAGGCGATGAGCCACACGCAGCGCTCCCCCGGATGCACCTCGCAGTCACCGTTGGGCGCCACGCCGCCGCACGGGCCGTTGCGCAGCTGCTTCGGGCAGGTCATCGGGCAGGCGTAGGCCGTGGCGGGAAGGGCGCACTGCCCGCACATCCGGCAGCCGTACAGCGCCTCCTTGCTGCGCCGCTCGAGACCGGTGAACAGGCGCAGCGCCCGCGGCATGCGCTCCAGGCGGGCGGCGATGGCCCGGTAGAGGCGGTTGGGCCGGACCAGCGGGGCGATGCGGTAGGAGGTGCGCGCGGTGACCCGCGGCCGGACCGGACGGGGAACGTGCTCGCTCACGCGCTCGCCTCCCTCCTACGGGCGCCGGCAGCGCCGGACACCCGCTTCCCGCCACCGTAACCGCGAAGGTGGCCTTGGTCACAACAGTGGGTCGGGCGTGTCCATGAGGCGCGAGTTCGCCGGTCGCAGGCAGTAGTAGTGACTACTTCGAGTAGTAGTGGGGTGCGGAGCGGTTTACCAGCAGCAGGCCCGGACACCTACTCCTACGTGATCGTCCGGAACATGCCCGAGGCCGTCCTGTTCGACCGGGACGGGACCCTCGTCGTCGACGTGCCGTACAACGGCGATCCGGACCGGGTGCGGCCGGTGCCCGGGGCGCGCGTGGCACTGGACCTGCTGCGCGCGGCGCGGATACCGGTGGGCGTCGTCAGCAACCAGTCCGGGATCGCCCGCGGGATCCTCACGTCCGCGCAGGTCGACGCGGTGAACCGGCGGGTCGGGGAGCTGCTCGGACCGTTCGGGGTGTGGCAGGTCTGCCCGCACGGCCCGGACGACGGGTGCCCGTGCCGCAAGCCGCGGCCGGGCATGGTGCTCGCCGCCGCGCGCGAGCTCGGGGTCGACCCGGCGGCCACGGCGGTGATCGGCGACATCGGCGCCGACGTCGACGCGGCGGCCGCCGCAGGCGCCGCCGCCGTGCTCGTGCCCACGCCGGTGACCCGCCCCGAGGAGGTGGCGGCCGCGCCTGTCGTGCGGCCCCACCTCCTCGCCGCGGTGCGCCACCTGCTCGGGACCGAGGCTGCTGCTGCGGTGGCGGCCGCGGAGCGTGCGTCGTGAGCAAGATCGTGGTGGTCCGGCTGGACGCCGCGGGCGATGTGCTGCTCGCCGGTCCCGCCGTGCGCGCCGTCGCGGCGGCCCCGGACGCCGAGGTGTCGCTGCTGTGCGGCCCTGCGGGCGCCGCGGCCGGTCGCCTCCTGCCCGGGGTGCGGCGCGTCCTGGAGTGGGCGAGCCCCTGGATCGTGAACCCGGCCCCGGCGGTGACGCCCGAGCACGTCGAGGGCGCCGTCACGATGCTCGCCGGGCACGCCTTCGACGAGGCCGTCGTGCTGACCTCGTTCCACCAGTCCCCGCTGCCGACCGCGCTGCTGCTGCGCCTGGCCGGGATCGGCCGGATCACCGGCGCCTCGGCGGACTACCCCGGCTCGCTGCTCGACGTGCGGCTGCGTCCGGGTGAGGAGCTGCCCGAGGACCAGCCCGAGCCCGAACGGGCCCTGGCCATCGCCGCGGCCGCGGGCTTCCGGCTCCCGGCAGGGGACGAGGGGCGGCTCGCGGTGCGGCGGCCCCCGGGGGTCGGCGCGCTGCTCGGGCCGCTCGCCCGGCGCCCCTACGTCGTGGTGCACCCCGGCGCCACGGCGCCCGCCCGGCGCTGGCCGGCCGCGCACCACCGGGATGCCGTACGGCTGCTCGGCGAGGCGGGTCTGCCCGTCGTCGTCACCGGCGGCGCGGGGGAGCGGGAGCTCACCGCCGCCGTCGCCGACGGGCACGCGCTCGACCTCGGCGGGCGCACCGACCTCGCACAGCTGTCCGGCGTCCTCGCCGGGGCCGCGGCGCTCGTCGCCGGCAACACCGGCACAGCCCACCTCGCCGCCGCCGTCGGCACGCCGGTCGTGTCGCTGTTCGCCCCGGTGGTGCCCGCCGTCCGGTGGCGGCCCTACCGGGTGCCCCACGTGCTGCTCGGCGCGCAGGACGCGCCGTGTCGCGGCACCCGCGCCCGCGACTGCCCCGTCCCGGGGCACCCGTGCCTGTCCCGGGTCGCTCCCGAAGATGTCGTCTCCGCGGTGCACCGGCTGGTGCCGGCGCACCGACCCACCCGCCCCGATGCCGTCCCCGCGGCCGCGGGCCCGACGGAAGGATCGACGTGACGCACACCCTCCCCGCCCCGACATCCACCCCGACCCGCGCGCCCCGCCCGGTCGGCACCGTCCTCGTCACCGGTGCCGCGTCCGGGCTCGGCCGCGCCGTCGCCGGGGCCGTCGCAGCCGCCGGCGGGCGGCCGCTGCTGCTCGACCGCGTGCCGGTGAGCCCCGAACCCGGGTACGCCGACGCGCTGTCCACGGTCACCGATCTCGCCGACGGTCGCCGCAGCGAGGCCGCGATCGCGGAGCTCGTACGCGCGGCGGGCGGCCTCGACGCCGTGGTCACCGCCGCCGGCACCGACCGCTGCGGCGCGCTGGGCGACGTCCCGGCGCACGAGTGGGAACAGGTGATCGGCGTGAACCTGCTCGGCACCGCCGCCGTGGTCCGCGCCGCCCTCCCGGCGCTGACGGCGAACCGCGGGCGCATCGTCACCGTGGCCTCGACCCTGGGCCTGCGCGCCCTTCCCGACGCCTCGGCCTACTGCGCCTCGAAGTTCGGCGTGGTGGGCATGACCCGGGCGCTGGCGAGCGAGCTGGCCGGCCGCGTCGGCGTCACGCTGCTGGTGCCCGGTGGCATGGACACCGCGTTCTTCGACGGCCGGCCCGACCAGTACAAGCCGGGCCCGGACGCGCAGCTCAACGACCCGGGCGAGGTGGCCGACGCCGTCGTCTACGCGCTGACCCGCCCGGAGGGCAGCGAGGTGCGGGAGATGGTGGTGTGCGCGTCCACGGAGCCGTCATGGCCATGACGGGCGCGACGGCGGTTCCCGGCCGCCACCCCGGTGCCGACCGCGGCGGGCCCGTCGACCTGGCGGGCGCGCGGATCCTCGTGGTGCGCGCCGACAACATCGGCGACGTCGTCACGACCACGCCCGCGCTGCGGGCGCTGCGGGCGGCCGCTCCCGGGGCGCGGATCGAGCTGCTCGCCTCCCCTGCGGGCGCCGCGGTCGTGCCGATGATCCCGGAGCTCGACGGGGTGCTGGTGGCCTCGCCGTCCTGGCAGCAGCTGCCCGGAGCGGCCTGCGGCGACGCGGCGGGGGAGCGCGAGCTCGTGGAACGGATGGCCGCCGGGAGCTACGACGTGCTGCTGGTGCTCACGTCGTTCTCGCAGTCGCCGTGGCCGGTGGCGCACCTCGGGATGCTGGCCGGTATCGGCACCCGCGTGGTGCACTCGCGCGAGTTCGGCGGTGCCGTCGCCACGCACTGGGTGACGCCTCCCCCCGACACCACCCACCAGGTCGACCGCGCCCTGCACCTGCTCGCGGCGATCGGCGTGCCCGGCCGCGGGCACGAGACCGCGCTGCGCGTGCCCGCGGGCGCGGCGATCGCCGCGGCGGAGCTGGCCCCGGACGGGGCGTTCGCCGTCCTCGCACCGGGCGCCTCGTGCGCCTCCCGGCGCTACCCTGCCGAGCTGTTCGGCGCTGTCGCGGCGCGGATCGCGCAGGCCGGGATGCCGGTGCGGGTGGCGGGTTCGGCCGCGGAGGACGAGCTGGTCGCGCGGGTCGTCACGACGGCGGAGCACCCCGCCGTGACGGCGGTGCCGCCGGTGGCGCTGCCGGTGTTCACCGCGCTCCTGGCCCGCGCGTCCGTCGCGATCACGAACAACTCCGGCGGCATGCACCTCGCCGATGCCGTGCGCACCCCGGTCGCCGTCGCCTTCGCCGGCACCGAGCGCACCGGTGACCTGCAGCCGCGCAGCACGCGGGCCACCCTGCTGGGCCGGCCGGTCCGGTGCTCGCCGTGCCGGCAGCTGCAATGCCCCTACAACCACGAGTGCCTCGACGTGCCGCCCGGCGGGCTGGCCGCGGCGGCACTCGCGCTCGCCGTCCCCGGGACCCCGCTGACCGCGAAGGAGGACCGATGGACCCCGTTCGCCCCGTCGACCCCCTGATCGACCTCACCCCCGCCCGGGTTCCCGCCGCGCTCGCGGGCGAGATCACCGCGCGCGCCCCGCGCGTCGTCGTCGTGGGCGACGCGCTGCTGGACGGTTGGCTGTCGGGTCCGGCCCGGCGGCTGGGCCGCGACGGCCCGGTCCCGGTCGTCGAGCTGTCCGAGACCCGCAGCACCCCTGGCGGTGCCGGGAACGCCGCGGCCAACCTCGCCGCCCTCGGCGCGCGCGTGGAGCTGGTCTCCGTGCTCGGCGACGACGGCGACGGCGCGGTCCTGCGCGAACTCCTGCAGTCCGCCGGGGTGCACACCGCCCCGTGCGTCTGCGAGGACGGGCGCGCCACGGCCGTCAAGCGCCGGCTCGTGTCGGCGGGCCAGCCGCTCGCGCGCTACGACGTCGGACCCGACCGCGGCCCCCGTCCACGGACCGTCACGGCGCTGGTCGCGGCGTTAGAGGCCGCCCTGGACCGGGAGCCCGACGCGGTGCTCGTGGCCGACTACGGGCTCGGCGCCGTCGGCCGGGAGGTGCGCGCCGCGCTGGCCCGGCGCCGCGCGCAGATCCCGCTGCTCGTGGTCGACGCCCGCTCCGGCGACGGGTGGAGCGCGCTGGCCCCCGACGCCGTCACCCCCAACGTGGCCGAGGCCGCCGCGCTGATCGGCGTGCCGGAACCGGCGGGTCCCGACCGTGCGGCATGGGTGCTCGCCCACCGCGCGGAGCTGGTGGCCGCGGCAGGCGGCGCCGACGTGCTCGTCACGCTGGACGTCGACGGTGCGGTGCGGCTGCCGGCCGACCCGGACGCGCCGCCCGGGCGCACGCACGCGGTGCCCGGGCCCGACTCGCGCGCCTGCGGTGCGGGCGACACCTTCACCGCCGCGATCACGGCGGCGCTCGCCAGCGGCATCGTGGCCGAGACGGCGCTCGTGCTCGCCCAGTGCGCCGCCGATGTGGTGGTCGCGCAGGAGGGCACGGCCGTGTGCTCGGCGGGCGCCCTGAGCGCGCGGCTCGCCGCGCGCGACCGGGGCGGGCTGCTGGCCCACCGCGACCTGCTGGCGATCCTGGACGAGCACCGCCGCGCCGGGCACCGCATCGTGTTCACCAACGGTTGCTTCGACGTGCTGCACCGCGGCCACGTCGCCTACCTGCGGCAGGCCCGCGCGCTGGGGGACGTGCTCGTCGTGGCGCTCAACGACGACGACAGCGTGGAGCGGCTCAAGGGCCCCGAGCGGCCGGTGAACCCCCTCGAGGACCGCGCGGGCGTGGTCGGGGCCATCGAGTGCGTGGACCTGGTCACCGCGTTCGCCGAGGACACCCCGGTCGCGCTGATCGAGGCCGTGCGCCCCGACGTCTACACCAAGGGCGGCGACTACACCCCGCAGATGCTGCCGGAGACGCCGACCGTGGAGCGCCTCGGCGGCGAGGTGCGGGTGCTCGACTACCTGTCCGACCACTCCACGACCGCGATCGTGGGCCGGATCCGGGCGGGTCGGTCGTGAGCCGGCCCGCGACGGGACTCGACGTCCTCGTCCCGACGTGCGAGCGCCCCGTGGAGCTGGCGACGACGCTGGCCGGGCTGGCGGCGCAGGAGCTGCCGTTCGGCCTGGTGGTGAGCGACCAGTCGGACGGGCCCGCGTCCTACGACACCCCGCCCGCGCAGACGTTGCTGCGCGCCCTGCGGGCGTCCGGGCACCCGGTGCGCACGGTCCGGCACCGCCCGCGCCGCGGGCTGGCCGAGCACCGGGCGTCGCTGCTCGCCCGCTCGTCGGCCCGCTACGTGCTGTTCCTCGACGACGACGTGTGGCTGGAGCCGGGTGCCCTCGCCCGCCTGCACGAGGCGATCTCGGCGCTCGGCTGCGGGCTCGTGGGCGCCGCGGTGCAGGGGCTGTCCTACCTCGACGACCACCGCCCCGACGAGCTGGCGCCGTTCGAACGCTGGACCGGGCCCGTCGAGGCGGAGCGGATCGAGCCGGGTACGCGCTCCTGGCAGCGCTGGACGCTGCACAACGCGGCCAACCCCGCGCACCTGGCGGCTGCGCACCTGCGGCCGGGGGAGCGCTGGGTGCCCTACAAGATCGCCTGGGTCGGGGGCTGCGTGCTCTACGACCGCCAGGTGCTCGACGCAGTCGGCGGATTCGACTTCTGGACCGACCTGCCGGAGGCGCACTGCGGCGAGGACGTCCTGGCCCAGCAGCGCGTGATGGCGGTCGCGGGCGGCGCGGGGATCCTGCCCTCGGGTGCCTACCACCTCGAGTCGGCCACGACGGTGCCGGACCGCACGGTGCAGGCGCGCGACGTCGTCGCAGCTGCGGCGGGAGTTCCCGTCGTCGCGGGGAGCGCGTCATGAGGCCCGGGCGCAACGGGCGGCGGGCGCGCCCGGTGGTGGTGATCGGCGATGCCCTGCTCGACGTCGACGTCGAGGGCAGCGTGGACCGGCTGTGCCCGGACGCGTCCGCGCCGGTGCTCGCGGTGCAGGGCGAGCAGGCCCGGCCCGGCGGCGCGGGCCTCGCTGCGGTCCTGATCGCGGGCCGGGGCACCCCGGTCCGGCTGATCACGGCCCTGGAGGACGACGAGGCGGGGCAGCGGCTGCGCGCCCTGCTCGACGGCGCCGTCGACGTGTTCGCCGGACCGTCGACGGGAGGAACGGTCGTCAAGTGCCGGTGGCGCGCCGGCGGCCGGTCGATGCTGCGCACCGACCGCGGCCGTGGTGAGCCCGCCGCCGGGTTCGGCGACGCCCTCGACCTGGACACCGCGCTCGCCGGCGCGGGCGCGGTCCTGGTGTCGGACTACGGGCGCGGCGTGGCCGCCGACCCGCGCGTGCGCGCCGCGCTGGAGCGTGCCGTCGCGCGGCGCGTGCCGGTGGTCTGGGACCCGCACCCGCGCGGCCCCGAACCGATCGCCGGGGCGAGCGTCGTCACCCCGAACCTGGCCGAGGCGCGCCAGGCGGCGCCCGGCAGCGGCGACGGCAGCGGCGCTTCCGAGGCGCTGGCGCTCGCCGGGCGCCTGCTGGGCCGCTGGGAGGCGCGTGCCGTGGCCGTGACGCTCGGCGGCGCCGGAGCGGTGGTCCGCCACCGGCACGGCGCCTGCTCGGCCGCCCCCGCCCCGTCCGTGGACGAGCAGGACCCGTGCGGCGCGGGTGACCACTTCGCCGGGGGCGTCACCGCCGCGCTGGCCGGCGGCGCGACCGTCGACGAAGCGGTCGCCGAGGCCGTCCACGGCGCGGCGGGGTTCGTCGCCCGTGGGGGCGGGGCCGCGGTGCGCCGGGAGGGCAGCCGGTGGATCCAGCCGGTGTCCACCGACGCCCGCCCGCGGTTCGCGGTCTCCGGGTTGGACGCGGCAGCGCGGGTGGCGCGGCGCGTGCGGGCCGGCGGCGGCACGGTCGTCGCCACGGGCGGATCGTTCGACGGCCTGCACACCGGCCACACCGCCACGCTCGAGGCCGCCCGCGCCCTGGGCGACTGCCTGCTGGTGCTCGTCAACTCCGACGCGTCGGTCTGCCGGCGCACCGGCCCGGACAGCCCGCTGGTGCCGCTCGAGGAGCGCCTGGCGGCCCTCGCCGCCCTGGGCTGCGTGGACGCGGTGGCCGTGTTCGACGCCGACGACCCGCGGGGCCCGCTGGACGCCCTGCGCCCGGACCTGTGGGTCAAGGGCGGCGACCACGACCCGGCCGACCTGCCCGAGACACCGCTGGTGCGCTCGTGGGGCGGCGAGGTGGTCGCGGTGCCCTACCGCCCGTCCCGCACCCCGATGGCCGCCACCGCCGGCCGGTGAGGCCGCCGCCGTTGATCGAACCGACCCGCACACCAGCGCTGGCCTGACGGCGCTGGTGTGCGGCTCGGACCGATCTCGGCGTCAGCGGATCTCGGCGGCGCGGGCCGGGGTGCGGCTGCGGGGGTGGTCGCGCAGGCGGGCGGCCGCGCGCAGGACGTCGCCGACGCCGACCGCGAGCAGTGCCGGGTCGGGGTCGTCGGCGAACGGGTCACCGTGGCGGAGGTCGGGGTCGCCGAGCACGACGTGGGGTCCGTCCGCGGGCGGGCCCCACTGCGCCGGGTCGACCGGCCCGAACAGGGTCACCGACGGCGTGCCGAACGCGGCGGCCAGGTGGGCCACGCCGGTGTCCCCACTGACGACGAGCGCCGCGCCGGCCACGAGCGCGCAGAGCTGCGCCAGGTCCGTCCGCCCGGCGAGGACCCGGGACTCGGCGAGCCCCGCCGCGCCCGCCACGGCGAGGGCGAGCTCGCGCTCATCGGTGGTGCCGGTGATCGTGACGGGCGTGAGCGGGCAGTTCAGGGCGGCAGCGACCTCGGCGAAGCGCCGCGCCGGCCAGCGCTTGGACCCGTGACGGGCACCGGGGTGCACGAGCACGGGAGAGACCCGGCGCCCGGGCGCGACCCCGGAGGGCGGGGGCAGGCGCAGGTCGCCCGCGTCGGCCGGGATGCCCTGCGCAGCGAGCATCGCGCACCAGCGCTCGCGCTCCTGCGGGTGCCGCGCGGCGATCTCGTCGAAGTCCGGGCCGTCCCAGCCGGGTGCGCCGAAGCCGATGCGCCGCCGGGGGTCCAGCGCGTCGAGCGCCTGGTGGCTCTGCGGGCCCCGGCCGTGCAGGTTCACCGCCACGTCCGGGGGCGGACGGTCCCAGGTGAGTGCGTCCGGCGCCGCGGTGGGCAGCAGCTCGTCGACGGCGCCGGTCAGCTCCACCAGGGGCGCGAGCGCGGGCGTGGTGGCCAGGACGATCCGGTGGTCGGGCAGCGCCCGCCGCAGCGCGCGCAGGGCGGGGACCGCCACCAGGAGGTCCCCGAGGTGCAGCGCGCGCAGCACCAGTGCCGTCGGTCGATCCTGCCCGTTCTCCCGCACCCGACGTGCGTACCCCGGCGCGCGCCGGGTAACCGGGCCGGGTGATCGACGGGCTCGGAGTTCGCCGCATCGCCGTATTGCGCTGCAACGCGCTCGGCGACTACCTCATGACCACCCCCGCGCTCGCCGCGCTGCGCGCGCGGTTCCCCGATGCGGACCTGACGCTGCTGGGCGCCGCGTGGCACGAGCGCTTCCTGACCGGCAGGCCCGGCCCGGTCGACCGGGTCCGCGTGCTGCCCCGGGTCGACGGGCTGGCCGGCCAGCCGCCCGGCGCCCCCGCGGCGGACGCGTTGCCCGCGTTCCTCGCGCAGGAGCGGGAGCAGCGCTATGACCTCGCCGTCCAGCTGCACGGTGGAGGGGCCGCCTCCAACCCGCTCGTGTCCGCGCTCGGGGCTCGCCGGAGCATCGGGTTGCGCGCCGAGGGCGCGCCGCCGCTCGATGTCACGGTGCCCTACCGCTACTACCAGTCCGAGGCGGAGCGTTGCCTCGAAGTCGTCCGGCTCGCGGGCGCGAGAGGAGACGCCGAGTACCCGCTCCTGGCCGTGTCCGACGCCGAGCGCGACGCGGCCGCGGCGCTGCTGCCCGGGGACGCGCCGTGGGTGGCGCTGCACGCCGGGGCCACCGACCCGCGCCGGCGCTGGCCCGCCGAGCGGTTCGCCGCGCTCGCCGATGCGCTGACGGCCACGGGAGCGCGCCCGGTGCTCGTCGGGGCCGCGGGTGAGGCGGAGGTGAGCGGCGCCGTCGTGGCCGCCGCCGCCCGCCCGGTGACCGACCTGAGCGGGCGCACCGACCTCGGCGTGCTCGCCGCGGCGCTGCAGCGCTGCGCCGTGGTGGTCGCGAACGACTCCGGGCCGCTGCACCTCGCGCGCGCGGTGGGCTCGGCAACGGTCGGGCTGTACTGGTGCGGCAACGCGATCAACGCCGCGCCCGCCACCCGCACCCGGCACCGCCCGCTGCTGAGCTGGACGTTGCACTGCCCGGAGTGCGGCACCGACTGCAGCACCGCGGGCCACCCGCACCGTCGCGGGGACGGGTGCGCGCACCGCCCGTCCTACCTCGACCAGATCCCGGTGGCGGAGGTGTGGGAGGAGGTGTCGGACCTGCTCGGCCGGGTACCTGCCGATGCGTGGAGCCCCGCGCATCGCTGACGTTCGTCGGTACGGGGCAGGTCGCGCTTGGCGAACTTCGTGGCCGAGCTGCAACCGCGCTGACGGCTCAGGCGAGCCCGTCGAGGATCTCCACCAGCTCGGCCGGGTGGATCTGGAACCGCAGGTGGCCGCTGTCGATCGACCGCACGTCCGTGGGGTTGTCCGGGGTCAGGGCGTCGGCGTCGGCGATGAACCGGTCCTGCAGCGCGAGCGGCATGGCGCGGTCGGAGGTCAGGCGCACGTAGGTGCGCGGGATGCGGCCCCACGTCGCGGCGTCCGCGCGGGTGGCCTCCTCGTCGATGGCGACGCTCTCGTCCGGATCCTGGGTGTGCAGGTAGGCGAGCAGCTCGGCGCGGGTGCCGTCGGCGAGCAGGGCTTCCTGCGCGCGGTCGAGCACGTCGGGGTCGGACGTGCGCCAGTTGAGGCGGATCGCACCGATCACGCCGGGGTCGGCGAGCGGGACGAGCCCGGTGTGGGGCAGCAGGCTCTGCGCGTTCTCCGGGCCGGCCGAGTACTCGCTGAGGGTGCCGTTCGTGCAGCACCAGGCGGAGACGTAGACCAGTCGGTCGACCAGATCGGGAGCGGCATTGCCGACGGCGGTGAGGGTGATACCGCCGCGGCTGGCCCCGACGAGGACGACGGGGCCGTGGGTGCGGGCCCGCCGCAGCACGTCGGTGACGGCGGCGACGTCGTCGGCGGTGCCGATACCGGCCATTCCGCTGGGCTGCGTGGCGAGCTCTGCCAGGTCCTGGCCGCCGAGGTAGCCGGTGGGGATGGTGGCGCCGAGGCCGTGGCCGGGCAGGTCGACGGCGAGCGCGCGGTGCCCGCGGAGCGTGAGCTCGCGGACCGTCGGCGCCCAGACCGCGGCGTTGCAGAACGCGCCGTGGACGAGGACGAACGTGGTGGTCACGCCGATCACCTTGGCAGGAGCGGTTGGACGCGCTCACGGACGGGGTAGCACCGGGAGGTGACCGCCACCGACCTCGAACACCCGGATCTGGACGACCTGCGCCGCGACGCCGCCGCCTGCACGCGGTGCGAGCTGTACGAACCGGCCACGCAGACCGTCTTCGGCGCCGGCCCGTCCTCGGCGTGGCTGGTGCTGGTGGGGGAGCAGCCCGGCGATCGCGAGGACCAGGCCGGCGAGCCGTTCGTGGGGCCCGCCGGGCGGGTGCTCGACCAGGCGCTCGAGCGGGCGGGCATCGATCGTGACGGCGTCTACGTGACCAACGCGGTGAAGCACTTCCGGTTCGAGCGCGAGGGCAAGCGGCGCATCCACAAGACGCCCGGGGTGACGCACATCCGCGCCTGCCGCCCGTGGTTGGACGGCGAGCTGGCCGCCGTGCACCCGGCCGTGCTGGGAACGCTCGGCGCGGTGGCGGGCAAGGCACTACTGGGGAACGCGTTCAAGATCACCGAGCAGCGCGGCCAGGTCCTGGAGTGGGAGGGCTACCAGCTGGTACCCACGGTCCACCCGAGCTCGATCCTGCGCGGCCCGCCGGAGGCCCGAGAGGAGTCCCTGGCCGCACTGGCAGCCGATCTGAAGGTGGCCGCAGGCCTGCGGCCCCGGGCCTGACCGCAAGGTGCGGTCGAGGGGTCAGACGGTGGGTCGGATGTCCAGGTCGCCGTCCGTCTCGTCCACCTTCACGTGGGTGCCGGCCGGGAGCTTCCCGGCCAGCAGCAGGCTCGACAGGCGGTTGTCGACCTCACGCTGGATGGTGCGGCGCAGCGGTCTCGCGCCGAACTCGGGCTGGTAGCCCAGCTCGGCGATCCGGCGCACCGCGGCGTCCGTGAACTCGACGGTGACGTCCTGGGCCGCGAGGCGCCTGCGGGTGTCGCCGAGCAGCAGGTCCGTGATAGTGGCGAGCTGCTCCGGGTCGAGCCGGCGGAAGACGATGATCTCGTCGATCCGGTTGAGGAACTCCGGGCGGAACACGTCGCGCAGCCGGGGCATGATCTTGTCGCGCAGGGCTCCGGCGTCCGCGTCGGTGTCGGTGTCGCGGCTGCTGCCGAAACCGAGCGTCATGCCCTGGTTGGTGATCAGCTCCGATCCGACGTTGCTGGTCATGATGATCACGGTGTTGCGGAAGTCGACCGTGCGGCCCTGCCCGTCGGTGAGCCGCCCGTCGTCGAGAACCTGCAACAGCACGTTGAACACGTCGGGGTGGGCCTTCTCGATCTCGTCGAGCAGCAGCACCGAGTACGGCCGGCGGCGCACCGCCTCGGTGAGCTGGCCCGACTCCCCGTACCCGACGTAGCCGGGAGGCGCGCCGACCATCCGCGCGACGGTGTGCCGCTCGCCGTACTCGCTCATGTCCAGGCGGACCATCCGGTCCTCCTCGCCGAACAGCGCGACAGCCAACGCGCGCGCCAGCTCGGTCTTGCCGACGCCGGTGGGCCCGAGGAACAGGAAGCTGCCGACCGGCCGGTCCTCGTCGCCGAGCCCGGCGCGGGAGCGGCGGATCGCCTCGGCGACCGCCGACACGGCCTCGTCCTGCCCGACGACGCGGCTGTGCAGCTCCTGCTCCAGGCGCAGCAGCCGGTCGCGCTCGGCCTCGGTGAGCTGCGTGACGGGGATGCCGGTCGAGCGCGACACCACGTCGGCGATCTCGGTGACGCCCACCTCGGGCACGCTGCCGTCGGACGCGCCTGCCGTCGTGAGCCTGCTGCGCAGGCCGGCGATCTCGTCGCGCAGCTCGGAGGCCCGCTCGTACTGCTCGTCGGCGACGGCCTGGTCCTTGTCCCGCTCCAGCTGCTCGAGGCGCTGCTCTTGCCCGCGACGGTCGGTCGAGGGGGTGTGGGTGCGCAGGCGCACCCGGGCCCCCGCCTGGTCCATCAGGTCGATCGCCTTGTCCGGCAGGAAGCGGTCGGTGAGGTAGCGGTCCGACATCTCCACCGCGGCGCGCAGCGCGTCCTCGGTGTAGCGGACCTGGTGGTGGGCCTCGTAGCGGTCGCGCAGCCCGTGCAGGATCTCGATCGCGTCCTCGCAGCTGGGCTCCGGCACCGTGACGGGCTGGAACCGGCGCGCGAGCGCGGCGTCGGACTCGATGTGCTTGCGGTACTCGTCGAGCGTGGTGGCGCCGATGACGTGCAGCTCTCCGCGGGCCAGCGCAGGTTTGAGCATGTTGCCCGCGTCCATGGAGCCACCGCCCTCGCCGCCGCCTCCGCCGCCTGCCCCGACCATCGTGTGCAGCTCGTCGATGAAGACGATCAGCTCGTCGCCGTGGGCGCGGATCTCGTCGATCAGCGTGCGCAGCCGCTCCTCGAAGTCGCCGCGGTAGCGGGTGCCGGCGACGACCCCGGAGAGCTGCAGCTCGATGACGCGGCGGCCGGCGAGGGTGTCGGGCACGTCGCCGTCGACGATCCGTTGGGCGATGCCCTCGACGATGGCGGTCTTGCCGACGCCGGCCTCGCCGATCAGCACCGGGTTGTTCTTGGTGCGGCGGGAGAGGACCTCGATGGTCTGCTCGATCTCCAGCGCCCGCCCGACGACGGGGTCGAGCCTGCCTTCGCGGGCCGCGGCGGTGAGATCCTGGCCGAACTGGTCCAGCGTCGGCGTACCGGAGGTTCCCGCTGCGCCCTCGCTCGGACGGGCCGGTCGGGTGCGTGAGCCGGCGCGGGGCGGACCGGCCTGCGGGCCGGGGGAGAAGCTCGCCTCGGCCAGCAGCCGGCCCGCGGCCGACTCCTCGTTCGCCGCGATGGCCATCAGCACGTGCTCGGGGCCGATGTAGGTGGAGCCCAGCGAGCGCGACACCTGGTGGCCGTCGAGCAGCGCCCGCTTCGCGGCGGGCGTGAGCGCAGGCGCCCGGCCGGTGGGCTCGCCGCGCTGCATCCGCTCGTCGAGCATGCGGGCGATGGTGTCCGGGTCGGCTCCGGCGCGCGCCAGCCACTGGCGGGTCGGTTCGAGCTGGGTCGAGGCGAGCAGCAGGTGCTGGGCGTCGAGGTCGGTGTCGCCGCGGTCGAGCGCGAGCTGCGCGGCCGCGGCCACGAGCTCACGGGCCCCGGCGCTCATCAACCGGGTCAGGTCCACCCGCCGCACCGGGCCGCGGGCACCGGGACCGGAGCCGAAGAAGCGGGCGAGGAACTCGTCGAAGGAGCCGGGATCGCCCGGCCCGAGGAAGCCGGTCATGCGCGCATCTCTCCTCCGCGGGTGCTGATCAGGGTCACGCGTTCGGCGTTCCCGAGGTGCCGGATGCGAAACGGCCGCCGACGGTTGACCGCCGCGGAGCACGGGTAGCGGATCAGCATGGGCGGCGAGGCGAGGCAACAGCTGTGCGACGACGACCTGACCGACGTGGTGGCGGAGCTGTTCGTCCACGACGAGCGGGTGCGCGGCCTCGATGTCACCGCTCAGGTCGACGGCGGCGTCGTGCACCTGCGCGGGCAGGTGGACCGGCCCGACCAGCTCGACACCGTGCGGCGGCTGGTCGGCAGGCTCGGTGGCGTCCACGCGGTGTGGGACCGGGTACGCGTCGGTGGCCGGGACCCGGTGGTGCTCGACCTCGGCTGCGGCGACCAGCGCCAGTACCCGACCAACATCGGTGTCGACCGCCGGCACACGCCGTCGGTGGCGACCGTGGCCGACGTCGCGCGCCCGCTCCCGTTCCGCGACGGGAGCGCCGACCAGATCTTCGCGGTGCACGTGCTGGAACACCTGATCGACTTCCTGCCGCTGGTGGCCGAGTGCCACCGCGTGCTGCGGCCCGGCGGCGTGCTGCACGTGCTCTCGCCCTGGTGGAAGCATGTGAACGCGGTGGCAGATCCCACGCACGTCCGGCTGCTCGACACCCAGACGTTCAAGGGCATCTGCTGGGGGCCGGACCGGCCCGCCTGGCACCCGCTGCACGTGGGCCGCGACGAGTCGACGATCTTCGCCGACCTCACGCCCGCGACCCCCGACGACGCCCCGGACCCGCGCCACCTGGCCCGCTTCTTCGATTAGTGCGGCCATGATCGGTACTTCGATCATGAGGTCAGCTCCGCGACGTAGCTCACTCGCCGTTGGCGCGTTCCGCCGCCGTGACCGAGACTCCCGGGGGAGTCGACGAGGACGAGGACGGGGAGTGCAGAGATGACCCAGAGCCCGCAGCGCGTGGCGATCGTGACCGGAGGGGCCCGCGGGATCGGCGCGGCCACGGCCCAGCGGCTGGCCGCAGACGGCTTCGCCGTCGCGGTGATCGACCTCGAGGAGGCCACCGCGAAGGGCACGGTCGACGCGATCGAGGCCGCGGGCGGGCGCGCGCTCGCCGTCGGCGCCGACGTGGCGGACACCGAGCAGGTGGAGGCCGCCGTGAACCGCGTGGCCACCGAGCTCGGTGCGCCCACCGTGCTGGTCAACAACGCCGGCGTCACCCGCGACAACCTGCTGTTCAAGATGACCGAGTCGGACTGGGACACCGTGATGGGGGTGCACCTGCGCGGCTCGTTCCTCATGGCACGTGCGGTGCAGAAGCACATGGTCGAGCAGAAGTGGGGCCGGATCGTCAACCTGTCCAGCACGTCCGCGCTGGGCAACCGCGGCCAGACGAACTACGCCACCGCGAAGGCGGGGCTGCAGGGCTTCACCAAGACCCTCGCGATCGAGCTGGGCAAGTTCGGTGTCACCGCCAACTGCATCGCGCCCGGGTTCATCGTCAGCGACATGACCCGCGCGACCGCCGAGCGCATCGGCGAGGACTGGGACACCTACGTCGCCGCGCGCGCGAAGGAGATCCCGGTGGCGCGCCCCGGACAGGTGGAGGACATCGCGCACACGGTGTCGTTCTTCGTGAGCGAGGGAGCCGGGTTCGTGTCCGGCCAGGTGATCTACGTCGCGGGCGGCCCGAAGGCCTGATCGCCGTCTCGGCGATACTGGTCCCGTGCGCTTCATCTTCCGTCCACCGGCCGAGCACGCCGCGGGGTTGCTCTCGCTGCCGTGGCACGAGCCCCTCGAGGAGTGGCAGGACGCCCACCTCCTCGAGGTGGCCCACCGCGGCATCTCGCGTCACGTCGTGCGTTTCGTCGAGGTCGACGGGCACGTCTACGCCTTGAAGGAGATCGACGAGCGGCTGGCGCGCCGGGAGTACCGGCTGCTGGGGCAGCTGGAGACGATGGGCATGCCCGCGGTGTCGGTGCTCGGCGTGTGCGTCGAGCGCCCGGCGGCGGGAGGCCTCCCGCAGGACGCGATACTCGTGACGCGGTTCCTGGACTACTCGATGTCCTACCGCTACGTGTTCTCCCACGGGCACGCCGCGCGCCCCACCGTGCAGCTGATCGACGCGATGGTGGAGCTGATCGTCCGGTTGCACCTCGCGGGGCTGTTCTGGGGTGACTGCTCACTGTCCAACACGCTGTTCCGGCCCGACGCCGGCAGCATCGGCGCGTACCTGGTGGACGCCGAGACCGCGGAGCTGCACCCCGCGCTCTCGGACGGGCAGCGCAGCTTCGACATCGACTACGCGGCCGAGCGGGTGGGCGGTGAGCTGTTCGACCTGCAGTCGGGTGGCCTGTTGCCCGAGGACGTCGACCCCGTCGAGATCGCGGCCGAGCTGCCGCGGCGCTACTCCGCGCTGTGGGACGAGCTCACCCGCGAGGAGCTGCTGAACCCCGCGGAGCAGCGCTACCGCGTGGCCGCGCGGGTCGACCGGATCAACGAGCTCGGTTTCGACGTCGACGAGATCGAGCTGATCACCACCGGCGCCGGTGTGCGGCTGAAGGTGCACACCCAGGTGGCCGAGACCGGCCGGCACCGCAACCGGCTCTATGCGCTCACCGGGCTGGAGGTCACCGAGAACCAGGCCCGTCGCCTGCTCAACGACCTTCGTAGCTACCGCGGCTACCTGGAGCAGAAGGAGGGCCGGGCGGTGCCCGAGACGGTGGCCGGGCACCGGTGGCGCGCCGAGGTCTACGACCGGGTGATGGCCCGCATCCCGGAGGACCTCGCCGACCGGCTGGAGCCCGCCGAGGTGTTCCACGAGATCCTGGAGCACCGCTGGTTCCTGTCGGAGAAGGCAGGCAAGGACGTGGGCACGACTGCGGCCGCGAAGGCCTACATCGACGCGATCCTGCCCCGCACTCCCAGCACGCTCACGCTTCCCGGTGGTGACCCCCTTCCCCGATAGGGGGGCGCGACACCCGCCCCGGGGGATGTGGTGGCCCGGGCGTGCCCGCTAGGCTACGGCGCGTGACGCCGGACACCCCGATCGACGCCCCTTCCGACGCGGACGACACGCCCGTCCCGCCCTCTCGACACATCGACACGGCGAAGCCGAGCGTCGCGCGGGTCTACGACTGCTTCCTGGACGGCAAGGACAACTACGCCGTCGACCGCGCCGTGTTCAACCAGGTCAACGACGTGACCCCGGCCATCGCGCGGCTCGCCAAGGCGCAACGGACGTGGCTCGGGCGGGTCACGCGGTTCCTCGTGAACTCGGCCCACATCGACCAGTTCCTCGACGTCGGGGCGGGCCTGCCCAGCGCGGAGAACACCCACCAGGCGGCCCAGCGGCTCAACCCCAGCGCGCGGGTGATCTACGTCGACAACGATCCGATCGTGCTGGCGCACGGGCGGGCCATCCTCGAGGAGAACGACTTCACCCACCTGGTGGACGCCGACCTCACCAAGCCCGACGAGGTGCTCGGCCACCCGTTGGCGAAGAGGTTCCTGGAGGCCGGGGCTCCCATCGCGCTGATCCAGAGCAGCACCATGCACCACGTGTCGGACGACCTGCGCCCGCACGAGATCGTCCGGCGCTACATGGAGCTGCTGCCCTCGGGCTCCTACCTCGTGCTGTCGCACTTCTGCGACCCCGAGGACGACGGTGAGGGCACGCGCCTGGCCCGGTTCATCGAGGACGTGTTCGCGAACGGCGCGATGGGCTCGGGGTACTTCCGCACCCGCGCGCAGATCGAGGAGTTCTTCGACGGCCTCGAGATGGTGGAGCCGGGCCTCGTCCGGCTGCGTGACTGGTGGCCCGACGGCCCTTCCTTCACGCCGGCCGACACGGGGGACGGGCTCGTGCTGGGCGGTGTCGCCCGCAAGCCCTGATGGGCGGTGTCAGGAGCTGCGCGGAACCACCGTGATGGACCAGCCCTGCACCGGCTCGGCGTCGCCGACCTGCACCTGGTCGGCGCTGGCGTTGACCACCACGGCGCCGTCGGGCGCGCGGAAGACCACGAGGGGCTGGGTGCTCGAGCGCCCGATCTCCACGTTGCCCTCGGCCAGCCGTGGCACCAGCCACTGCCAGGCCGCGGTGAGCGGCGTGGGCTGCCCGCCGCCGTCCTCGGTGCTGTCGGTCCAGAGCGCGGCGTACTCCAGGTCGTGGCCCTGCGGGCCCCACAGCAGCGCGCCCGCGGTGCCCGACTGCGCGTAGGCGGCGATGGTGGCGAGCGTGGTGGCGGCACTGGCCGGGCTGTCGGCCGCGCCCGTCTCGCCCACGGGCACGTCCGGGTAGAACTCGGCCCACCAGACCGGCAGGTCGGTGCGCTGGTGGATCCAGTTGGTGAGGTCGGCGAACTTCTGCGCGCCCTCCAGCGGGTCGGGCACCGTGTCCTGCTTGGTGGCGGTGGAACCGTCGACGGCGAGGAAGTCGGCGCCCACGTTGTGCGCCAACCAGTAGTCGACGACGTCGAGCGCCCGCTGGTCCGCGGCGCCCCACGGGCCGGTGACGTCCTTCGACGCGTCGGTCTCGCCCTCGTCGAGGCTGGTGAGCACGACGTAGGGGCCGCCGACCTCGACGTCGGAGCGCACGTTCTTCACCGCCGTGTACACCTGGTTGTAGAACTCGGTGTAGCCCTCGTAGTCCCAGCGGTTCGCGGCCTGGTTGTAGAAGCCCTTGAGCTCGTTCCACACCATCACGCGCTCGATCTGCGGGTAGCGCTCCACCGCCGCGGCGGCGAGCGCGGCGTAGTCGTCGAAGAACTCCGGCAACGGGTTGTCCTCGAGCAGGTCCCAGTCGGTCTCGCCCGCCTCGCCGCCCTTCATCCAGTCGGGCGCGCAGCACAGGGTGAGCACGGTCTTGTTGCCGGTCTCCTCGGTGAGCTCCATGCGCCGGTCGAGGGTTTCCCAGTCGTAGTCGCCGGGGGAGGGCTCCGGGTTGCTCGTGCCGAAGCCCATCAGGTGGTGGTTCTCCCACACCGCGCCGTCGTCGGAGAGGATCTCGATGCCACGCTCGGTGGCCTCGTCGGCGTGGTGCGGGTCGAGGCTGTCCTGCGTGTGCGTGACGCCCAGCTCCAGCGGCACGGGCTGTTGCTCCCACGAGAAGTCGGCGTCGTCCTCGATCGCGCGCAGCGTCTGCTCAGGGGCCGAGGTCGGCGTGCCCGTCGTCGTGCCGGAGCAGGCGACCAGCGCCATGCCGAGCACCGCGACGATGGCGGCGAGGGAACGGGGAGAACGCACGGGAGAACCTCATCATTGTCCGGCACCTGGCCTGACGGCCCTGCTGAGGTCGAGACCCTACCGCTGAGCCTCGACAGGTGAGATGGTGGCAGGTCGCGCCTGTGCCGGGGCTGAGAAGTCGGCCGGGAGATGGGCCGGGAGATCGCGGACGCGCCCGCCGACCAGCTCCACCACCTCGTCGAACCCGTCGAGCCGGCTGCGGTCGTGGGTGATGAGCACGAGCGAACGGCCCGCGGTGGCCGACAGCAGGTCGTCGAGCACCGCGTCGCGGGTGTCCGGGTCGAGGTGCGTCGTGGGCTCGTCGAGCACGAGCAGCGGCGCCCCGGGTCCGTCGGCCCCGGCGACCAGCAGGGCCCGGGCGAGCGCGAGCCGCACGCGCATCCCGCCCGAGAGGCGGGCGCCGTGGGGCCCCGCCTCGGTGTCGAGCAGACCGGTGTCGAGCCGGACCCGGCGCAGGACGGCGAGCAGCTCGTCGTCGTCCGCGTCGGGACGGGCCAGGCGCAGGTTCGCGCGCACGGTCCCGGCGAAGACGTGCGGGTCCTGCGGCATGCCGGTCACGCGGGCCCGCACTGCGTCGGGTGCCATCGTGGTGACGTCGACGCCGTCGAGGTGCACGGTGCCGGCGTCCGGGTCGCGGAAGCGGAACAGGACGTCGGCCAGCGTGCTCTTGCCCGACCCGCTGGGGCCCACCACGGCGATCCGCCGTCCGGGCGGCACGTCGAGGTCGACGCCGTCGAGCGCCCACGGCTCGCGCGGGCCGTAGCGCACCCGCAGGCCGCGGATCCGCAGCCCCGGCGCGCCGCCGGACACGTGCGGTTCCGGTGTGCGCGTGCGGACCGCGGGCGGGGTGTCGAGCACGTCGAACAGCCGGGCGCCCGCGGCGCGCACGGCCCCGAGGCGCGCGGCCGCCGCCGGCAGCGGCGCCACGATCTCGAACGCCGCCAGCGCGGTGAGCACCAGCACCGCGAGCGGCACCGCCTCGAGCGTCCCGTCGCGCACCGCGGCCACACCGAGCAGCAGGGTGCCCCACAGGGTGAGGCCGGCGAGCAGCGCGGACGCGCCCGCACCGAGGCCGAGCAGCCCCGCGTCGCGCCGCTCGACGCGCGTGAGCTCGGCGTCCGCCGCCGTGACGCGCTCGAGCGCGGCCGGCAGCGCGCCGTAGGCGACCAGGTCGGGGGCGCCGTGCAGGGTCTCGACGAGCGTGGTGGACAGCCGGGCCCGCGCGGCCGCCCGGCGCCGTCCCGGCCCGCGGCCCGCCGCTGCCGCGGCCAGTGGCACGGCGACCCCGCCCAGCAGCAGGCCCGCGGCGAGCAGCAGCCCGCCGGGCAGGAACAGCGCGCCGCTGACGAGCGTGACGCCCGCGCCCGTCACGAGCGCCGCCAGCGGCGGGGTGAGCCCGCGCACCAGCAGGTCCTGGGTGGCGTCGGTGTCGCTGACCAGCCGCGTGACGAGGTCGCCCGCCCGGAACCGGTGCACCGCCTCGGCGTGCGCCAGCCGGTCGTAGACGCGCGCGCGGGCGTCGGCGAGGGTGCGCAGGGCGGCGTCGTGGGTGAGCAGGCGCTCCAGGTAGCGCGCCACCCCGCGGGTGACGCCCAGCGCGCGGGTCGCGACGACGGCGACCGACAGGGCCGTGAGCGGCGGTGAGGTGGCCGCGGTGGCGATGAGCCAGGCCGCGACGACGAGCAGGGCGACGCCGGACCCGGTGGCGACGGCGCCGGCCAGCACCCCGAGCGCGAACCGCGCACCCCGCGGCCGGGCCAGCGCCACCATCCGCAGCAGCGGGTCCCGCGCGCGTCGGGTGGTGTCAGGCACCGCGCACCTCCGCGAGCTCCGCACGGGCCGGGTGGCCCGCGTCCAGGTGCACCACCGCGTCGGCGAGATCGGCCCAGCCCTCGTCGTGGGCCACGATCACGCCGGTGCGGCCCCGCAGCAGCCGGGCCACGCCGGCGCGGACGGCGGCGGCGTGCTCCGGGTCGAGGTGCGCGGTGGGTTCGTCGAGCAGGACGATCGGCGCGTCGAGCACCTCTTGGCGCAGGAACGCCCTGGCCAGCGCGATCCGCTGGAGCTGGCCGGCCGAGAGCCGGTGCCCGCGCTCGCCGAGCGGGGTGTCGTAGCCCTGGGGCAGCGCCTCGACCACGGCCTGCGCCTCCGCCCGCTGCACGGCCCGCCGTACGGCGTGGTCGGGGGCGTCGGGCAGGCCGAGGCGGACGTTGTCGGCCACCGTGGCGTCGAACAGGTACGGGTGTTGCGGCAGCCAGGCGATGCGCCGACGCCAGGCGTCGGGGTCGGTGTCGCGCAGGTCGACCTCGCCCCCGTCGGCATCGCCGCTGACGAGCACCCGACCTCCTGTGGGTTCGGCGAAGCGCAGCAGCAGCGAGAGCAGGCTGGTCTTGCCCGCGCCGCTGCGGCCGGTGACCAGCGTCGTCGTGCCGGGTTCCAGCACGAGGTCGACGCCGTCGAGCGCGCGCGCCGCGCGGCCCGGGTACGTGAGCTCCACGTGGTCGAACCGCACGGCCGGGTGTGCCGCCGGCATGACCGGGGCAGGCGGTGCGACGGCCGCGCCCGGACGCTCCAGCACGGCGAACACCCGCTCGGCGGCGGTGACACCCTCCATGCTCGCGTGGAACCGCGCGCCGACCTCGCGCAGCGGCAGGTACGCCTCGGGCGCGAGGATCAGCACCAGCAGCGCCGTCTCCAGGTCCAGCCGGCCGTACAGCAGCCGCAGCCCGACCTCCACCGCCACCAGGGCCACGGCCAGCGTGGCGAGCAGCTCCAGTACGAACGCCGACAGGAACGCCACGCGCAGGGTGCTCATCGTGGCCTCGCGGTGCGCGTCGGTCACCCGCCGGATGAGCGCGGCCTCGGCCTTCGCGCGCCGGAAGACCGCCAGCGTGGGCAAACCCTCCACGACGTCGAGGAAGTGCCCGCCCAGGCGCTCCAGCAGGTGCCACTGCCGGCGCGTGCGCTCCTGGGTGTTCATGCCGACCAGCGCCATGAACACCGGGATCAGCGGCACCGTCAGCGCGATCACGAGCGCGGAGATCCAGTCGGCCCGGAACACGACGACGAGCACGGCCACCGGCACGAGCGCGGCCAGCACGAGCTGGGGCAGGTAGCGGGCGACGTAGTCGTCCAGGGCGTCCAGGCCGCGGGTGGCGAGCGTGGTGAGCTCGCCCGCGTCGGTGGTGGCCGGGTCGCCGGCCGCGACGTGCCGGACGAGCCTGCGGCGCAGGTCGGACTTCACCCGGGCGGCGCTGCGCAGGGCGGTGGTCTCGGCGCCGTAGGCCAGCGCGGCGCGGGCGAGCGCGACGGCACCGACCGCGGCGACCGTCGTGCCCAGTGCCGCGGCCCCGCCGGCGGTGGCCCCGGCGACGGCGTGCGCCACCAGCCAGGCCTGCAGCAGGATCAGCGCGGTGGCGGCGAACCCGCACGCCACCGTGACGGCCAGGTGCACCCGCACCGCCGCGGTGCTGCGGACCAGCCGCGGGTCCAGGGGCCTCACGACACGTGCGCGCGGGTGACGCGCCTGCGGAAGACCCAGTAGCTCCAGGACTGGTAGAGCACCACCAGCGGGAGGAACACGGCGCCGATCACGCTCAGGATCGTGAGCGTGTAGGGAGCCGAGGACGCGTTCGCCACCGTCAGGTCGAAGGCCGGGTCGAGCAGCGAGGGCAGCACGGCCGGGAACAGCGCGACGAACAGCACCGCCGTCGTGGCCGCCACCGCCACCGCCGTGGCGAGGAACGCCCAGCCCTCCCGGCGGCGGGTCAGCAGCGCGGTGCCCGACAGCAGCGCCGCCACGGCGCCGGCGGCGAGGACCGCCGTCGCGACCGAGCCGTGGTCGGCCTGGGTCCACATGAGGAACGCGAAGAGCGCTGCCGCAGCCACCGGGGCCGTGGTGCGCGCCGCGGTCCGGGCGCGGCGCCGGACCGGCCCGTCGGTCTTGAGGGCGAGGAACACCGCGCCGTGCAGGACGAACAGCGTCAGCGTGGCCAGCCCGCCCACCAGCGCGTACGGGTTGAGCAGGTCGAGCAGGCCGGAGCGCACCACCCCGTCGGGGCCCAGCTCGACACCGCGCACGATGTTGGCGAACAGCAGGCCCCAGACGAACGCCGGTGCGGCGCTGCCGAAGACGATCGCGGCGTCCCAGCGGGCCCGCCAGCGCGCGGCTGCCTTGATCTCCGCTTCGCTGTCGCTACGCGGGGCGACCTTGCCCCGGTACTCGAACGCCACCCCGCGCCCGATCAGCGCGACGATGATCAGCAGCACCGGCAGGTAGAACCCGCTCAGGGTGGCGGCGTACCAGGCGGGGAAGGCGGCGAACATGGCGCCGATCGCGGTGATGAGCCAGACCTCGTTGCCGTCCCAGACCGGGCCGATCGCGTTGATGACGACCCGGCGGTCGGCCTCGGCCTCCCGGCCGCGGCCGAGCACCGGCAGCAGCATCCCGACGCCGAAGTCGAACCCCTCGAGCACGAAGTAGCCGGTCCAGAGCACCGCGATCGCGACGAACCAGACGGTGGGCAGGTCCATGTCGCTCTCCTCAGTAGATGAACGCGGGGATGCGGTCGGACTCGGGCTCGCCCTCGCCGGGGTAGGGCATGACGTGCCCGGGTCCCGCCTTGACGTAGCGCAGGAGCAGCCGCGCCTCGACCACGGCGAGCACCCCGTAGAGCACGGTGAACACGGTGAGCGAGAAGGCGACCTCGGCGAGGCTCACACCGGGGGAGACGCTCGCCGCGGTGAGCAACTGCCCGACCACCGTCCAGGGCTGGCGACCCATCTCGGTGAGGACCCAGCCGAAGATGTTCGCGGCGAGGGCGGCGGGGAGGGCGACGATGGCCACGCGGTACATCCAGCGCTGCTGGGGCAGCGCGCCGCGCCGGGTGAGCCACAGACCCAGCACGCCGACGCCGACGCCGGCCATGCCCAGCCCGATCATCAGCCGGAACGACCAGTACAGGACCGGGATGTTGGGCGTGTAGTCGCCGGGGCCGAACTGCGTGCTGTAGCGCTGCTGCAGGTCGTTGATGCCCTCCACCTCGCCTGCGGGGGAGCCGGTGGCGAGGAAGCTGAGCACGTAGGGCACCTCGACGTCGATGATGTTGCGCCCGACGCCGACCTCCCCGATCTCGTGGTCGCCGATGGCGAACAGCGAGAACCCGGCGGCGCCCTCGCTGTCCCAGATCGCCTCCGCGGAGGCGAGCTTCATCGGCTCGTACTCGGCCATCAGCTTGGCCTGGTGGTCGCCCGAGAGCGCGACGACGGCCCCCGCGACGGCAGTCGTCATCAGGCCGGCACGCAGCGTCCGGCGGAACATGCCGGGCTCGTCCGGGTGGGGCGTGCGCTCGCGGTGCAGCAGCTTGTAGGCGCTCACGGCCACGACGAACAGCCCGGCGACCACGAACGACGCGCTGACGACGTGCACGTAGGTCGAGAGCGCCTGCGGGTTGGTGAGCACGGCGACGATGTCGGTGAGGTACGCGCGTCCGTTGGCCGGGTCGACGGCGAACCCGACGGGGTGGCGCATCCAGGCGTTGGCGGCGAGGATGAAGAACGCCGAGAGGTTGGAGCCGATCGCCGCGGCCCAGATCGTGGCCAGGTGCACGCGTCGGGGGAGCCGGTCCCAGCCGAAGATCCACAGCCCGATGAACGTGGACTCGAGGAAGAACGCGAGCAGCGCCTCCAGCGCGAGCGGCGCGCCGAAGACATCGCCCACGAAGGTGGAGTAGCTGCTCCAGTTCATGCCGAACTGGAACTCCTGGACGATCCCGGTCACCACGCCCATCGCGAAGTTGATCAGGAACAGCTTGCCGAAGAACTTGGTGGCGCGCAGGTACTCCGGCCGCCCGGTGCGGTGCCACGCGGTCTGCAGCGAGGCGACGACGACGGACAGCCCGATCGTCAGCGGGACGAACAGGAAGTGGTAGATCGTCGTGATCCCGAACTGCCAGCGAGCCAGGTCCAGTGCGTCCACGCGGTGCCTCCACCCCTTGGAACTTCTACCGCCTGTAGTAGTTCTACCGTATGTAGAACCTCGGCGGCGGCCCGGGTGGCGCGAGTCTCGGCAGGGTCTGCGTCGCTTCGCTCAGTGCGGCCTGTCCATGAGGTAGTTGAACTCGATGCGGTCCGTGGCGAACACGATGTCGGCCGCCTCGATCGGCACCAGGTCGTCCTGTCCGTCGCGCACTGCCCTGACCGTCTGGCGCACTTCGGCTACGGGTGCGCCCAGGGGAAGGGCGAGCGCTGTGCGCTCCTCCGTGGTGGCATCGCGGATGATCAAGTTCTCCTCGACCTGTTCCACTGTCCAGCCGATAGCGGCGAAGCGCGCTGCGAGTCCTTTGCCTCCGTGTGCGCCCGCATGGGGGTCCTCGATCTCCGTGTTCGCCGTGATGGCGAGCGGCTCCCAGGAGTACGACCAGCTGACCGGTCGGTCGTCGGCGAACGTGCGGGTGGTGGTCTCGGCCACGTCGTCTCCGACGCTCAAATCCAGGCGGCGGGCCACGCTGTCCGTGGCGGCCATGCGGCTGGTGGCGTGTTCGACCCGTGGCTGCATCCGGGCCCGCTCCGCCTCGAGGACGTACGTCGGGGCGGAGCCTTGGAAGTAGCGGTGTGGAGCGGAGCGCCGCAGCCGTCGCTGAGCAGTGACGAAGGTGCCCTTTCCCGGCACGCCGTAGATCAACCCCTCGGACCGCAGCACGTTCATCGCGTTCTTCGCGGTGATCATGCTGACGCCGTAGTGGTCGCTGAGGGCTGCGGCGCTGGGAAGGCGATCCTCTGGCGCGAGTGCGCTGTCGCGGATCTGTCGGCGGATATCACCGGCGATCCGCTCGTACTCCGGCACTCGTCGGTGGTCGGGTCGGGCCATCGACTCCTCCTGGCATGTCGCCCCATACCTGGTATAGATCGCCATACCAGGTATGTCATATTATACCGGCTGGCGTCTCGAGGTGCGGCGCCACTGGCAGCTGGGAGCCGATGGTGGACGCAGCCCCCGTGGATCGTCTCGTCGCTGAACTGGCCCGGTTCTTCGTCGGGCAACCCGTCGCCCTGGAAAGGGCGTTGACTCAGCACCAGGACGACGGGCGCGGAAGCTGTCGCGTCTGCGTTGCGGGAGGCCAACGCGGCAACCTGTCTTGGCCCTGCACGACCTACGCGGCCGCCGCTCTCGCGCGCGATCGCAGGCCCCACACACAACCCCGCCTGCGCGCCGTCGACACGTCAGCAAGGCGACCTTCATGGCGCCAGGGGTCGTGAAGGTGGCTTTGCCGAAACGCGGCTAGGTGCGGGCGGCGGCGAACTCCTGGCCCGCCTCGTTCTCCACCACCACGGCGGCGACGTCGTCGAGGGCGACGAGCGCCGAGCCGTCGAGGGTCAGCCCGTCGCGCCAGCCGCGCTCGGGGACGAGCCAGCTTCCGGCGACCTGGCGGGTGCCGTCGCGGGCGACCACCACGATCCGGCAGCGCTCGCCGGCCGGAATGCCCTGCACGGTCGTGGACAGGCGCACCCAGCCGGCCGCGGGCGAGAGGGTGGTGGACATCGAGACGCCCGGCTCGCCGCCCCCGGACAGCACGACGGCGTCGGCGGCGGGTGCGGGTGCCGCCACGACCGCGGGCGGGGCGGTCGAGCGGCCGACCAGCACGCCGCCGCCGAGGACGGCGGCGACGGCGATGACGGCCGCCGCCACGACGGCCAGCCGCCGCGCCCGGCCGCGTGAGCGCGCCTCGTAGCGGACCTGGCGCAGCGCGCGCTGCAGCACCAGGTCACCGTCGGGCGGGCCGTCGAGGAACGCCTCCGGGGGCACGTCGTCGAGAACATCGACCATCCCGTGCAGCTCCTCCCACTCGTGCCGGCACGTCGGGCAGCCGGCGAGGTGCGCCTCGACCGCCCGGGACTGCGCAGGGTCGAGCAACCCGAGGGCGTGGGCGCCCAGCTCCACCGGATCGTGCGCCTCGTACCGTTGGTGGCGGCCCTCCTGGCCGTGTTCGTGCGGATCGCGCGGACGGTTCATGCCGGCACCCCGCTTCCCGTCGTGTCGGGTTCGGGCGCAGGACCTGCGAGCGACTGCCGCAACGCCCGCAGCGCGTAGTAGGACCGTGACTTCACCGTGCCCGCCGGGATGCCGAGCGCGGTGGCGGCCTCGCCGAGGCTGCGTCCCTTGAAGTAGATCTGGTCCAGCACGCCGCGGTGGTCCTCCGAGAGCTCGTCGAGCGCGGCCATGACGGTGACGGAGGCGACCACGCTGTCGGCGTGGTCGCGCACCAGCGGCGGTGCGTCCGGGTTCTCCGCCACCTCCCGCGGACGCGCCGCCCGGGCGCGGTACCGGTCGGTGACGAGGTTGCGCGCCACCGTGAGGAGCCACCCCCGCGTCGAGCCCTTGCCGTTGGTGAGCACCTCCGGGTGCCGCCACGCCCGGATCAGCGTCTCCTGCACGACGTCCTCGGCGGCGGCGCGGTCGCCGGTCAACCTCGTGGCGTAGGCGAGCAGCGCGCGCCCGTGCTCGGAGTAGACGGAGTGCAGCAGTGCCTCGTCACGGTCCTCGGCACGCTCACGTGCGGGCGGCATGGTCAGCGGGCTCCCGGGGGCGGTGGTCGGGGGCGGAACCCTAGCGGAGCGGCTCCCACCTGCGACACGGCCGCGCGGGCGTACCGGTTCACCGCGATCCGCTGCGGATCGCGGTGAACCGTCCCGCTCCGCCGCGCGTGTGCCCGAGGACGCGCCCGGACCGTCCGGGCCCCGACGACCCCGGGGAGTGTCGTGACCCGGTACGCACCGCTGCTCACCCTGGGAGTGGTCGCCGCACTCGGCGGCGGGCTGCTCCTCGTGAACGCCGCCACCTCTGCCTCCACATCCGCCGGCACCCCGGTCGCGCAGTCCGCCGCGCAGTCCGGGCCCGCGCCGCCCGCAGCCCCGGCCGTCACCGACGTCGCCTACGCCGGCCGCTCCGCCGGTGACGAGGTGACCGTCGCGATCGCGGTGCGGGACGGGCGCGCGGTCGGCTACGTCTGCGACGGGGACGAGGTCGAGACCTGGCTCGAGGGCACCCTCACCGGCGCGGACCTGCGGCTCTCCGACGCGGGCGGCGCACCGGTGGTCACCGCCACCGCCACCGAGGAGTCCGTGCTGGGTGCCGTGACCGTCGACGGCGAGGAGCGCCCGTTCGCGGCGGAGGGCGTCGCGGGGCCGGCCGGTCTGTACGAGGGCCGCGCCGACGTCCGGGGCGTCACCACGCGCATCGGCTGGATCGTCGACGGCGCGGGGGACGTCACGGGGGTGGCCTCCTCGGCCGGGGTCCGGCGACCCGCGCCCGCGCTGGACCCGGCGGACCCCGCCGCCACCACGTTCGACGGGGTGCCGGTCGACGTCACGGCCCTCGACGGCGGTGACGAGGTGATCCGGTGAGGACCCGCCCCACCGGCTCGCGGCCGGCCGGGGCGCACGCCGGCGGTGTTCGCGCCGGCAGCGGCGCGGGTGCCGTGCTCGTCGCCGCGGCGGCGGGCTCGCTGGTCGCGGTCGGGCTCGGGGTGTACGGCCGGTGGCACGAGCCGGCGGCCGCGGCGGTCAACGTCGCGGGCTTCTCCTCCGGCGTGGCCGCGAAGGCCTGGCTGGGCAGCATCGCGTTCGTGCTGGCGCTGGGACAGCTGTGGTCTGCAGCTGCGCTGCACGGACGGGTGGGCCGGCGGTGGCGGGCCGCCGGCCCATCGCGCCGGCTGGCGGCGGTGCACCGCTGGTCGGGTCGCGCGGCCGTGCTGGTCACCGTGCCGGTCGCGGTGCACTGCCTCTACGCGCTCGGCTTCCAGGACGGCTCCCCCCGGGTGCTGCTGCACTCGCTCGCCGGCTGCTTCGTCTACGGCGCCTTCGTCACGAAGATGCTGGTGCTGCAGCGTCCGCACAGCCCGCGGTGGAGCCTGCCGCTGCTCGGCGGCGCCCTCTTCACCGCCGTGACGGCCGTCTGGCTCAGCTCGTCGCTGTGGTTCTTCTCCACCTCCGGGCTCTCCTTCTGACCCGATCTCCCGATACTCCGACCTGAGGTGTTCGCCGTGCTCCCCTCCGCCCCGTCCCGCCGCGCTTTCGTGGCCGGCTCGGCCGGCGCCTGCGCCGCAGCGCTGTGCGCCTGCACCACCTACGACGCCCGCCCGGCGCCGCCGCCCGCTCCGGCTCCGGCCCCGCCGTCGCAGCCGGACGCCGCGGGCGCTGCGGACGCGCTGGCCGGCGCGTCCGACATCCCGGTCGGCGGCGGTGCGGTCTTCCCCGATCGGGACGTGGTCGTCACGCAGCCGACGGCGGGGCGGTTCCGCGCCTTCTCCGCCACGTGCACCCACCAGGGCTGCGCCGTCGGGGAGGTGCGCGAGGGCACGATCGTGTGCACCTGCCACGGCAGCCGCTTCGCGGTGGAGGACGGCGCGGTCGTGGAGGGCCCGGCCGACGCGCCGCTGCCGGAGCGCGCCATCGAGGTGGACGGGGACCAGATCCTCCTCGCCTGACCGTCCCGTGGGTCGGATCACGCTGCGCGCACCGGGCTGGGGCACACGCGCCGACCTACACTCCGAACCGTCGGGCCCGCCGGCAAGGCTGCTGCGCGGGGTGGCGGAGGAGTGGCACCGCATGAACACGTCCCAGGTCGACAGCGACGCGCTCGACGCGGGCGCGCCGTCGGAGCCGGAAGAGCTGACGCTCGCCGCGGAGTTCCCCGCGGCCGCGCGCGCGCAGTGGTCGGCGCTCGTCGACCAGGTGGTGCGCAAGGCAGGGCGCATCCCGCCCGACGCCCCGGCCGGAGCGGGCGTCGAGCGGCTGGAGTGGACCACCCCTGAGGACATCCGGGTGCGCCCGCTCTACACCGCCGACGACGCGCCCGACCCGGCGTCGGCCGGCGTGCCGGGCGCGGCGCCGTTCGTACGCGGGGGGCGGGCGAACGGCCCTGCCCCGGACGGCTGGGACGTGCGGCAGCGCCACGCCGAGCCCGATCCCGCGGCGGCCCGCACGGCGGTGCTCGCCGACCTGGAGAACGGCGTCAGCTCGATCTGGCTGGCCGTCGGTGCGGAGGGCACGGCGGTCGCCGACCTGCCCGCCGTCCTCGAGGGCGTGCAGCTCGACCTCGCCCCCGTGGTGCTCGACGCATCGGCGGACCCGGCCGGCACCGAGATCGCCGCGGCGGAGGCGCTGCTCGCGCTGGCCGCCGACCGCGGGGTCGCGCCCGCCGACCTGCGCGCCACCCTCGGTCTGGACCCGGTGGGGCGCCGCGCCCGCACCGGCGCCGGCCCGGACGTCGATACGGTCGTGCCGCTCGCCCGGCGCGTCGCGCAGGGATACCCCCGGGTCCGCACGGTCGTCGTGGACGCGCTGCCGGTGCACGGCGCGGGGGCCTCGGACGCGCAGGAGCTGGGCTTCTCGCTCGCCGCGGGTGTCGCGTACCTGCGCGCGCTGACCGGTGCCGGGCTGGACCTCGCCGGCGCGGCGGGGCAGCTGGAGTTCCGCTACGCGGCCACGGCCGCGCAGTTCCCCACGATCGCGAAGCTGCGCGCGGCGCGGCGGCTGTGGTCGCGCGTCACCGAGGCCTGCGGGGCCGCCCAGGGATCGACGGCGCTGCCCCAGGTCCAGCACGCCGTGTCGTCGCCGGCGATGCTCACCCGCCGCGACGCGCACGGCAACCTGCTGCGCGGCACCGTCGCAGGCTTCGCGGCCGGGGTCGGTGGCGCCGACGCGGTCACGGTGGCCCCGTTCGACGCCGCGCTCGGCGCGTCCGAGCCCTTCTCCCGGCGGATCGCGCGCAACACCCAGGCGCTGCTGGTGCAGGAGTCGCACCTGGCCCGGGTGGTCGATCCGGCAGGCGGCTCGTGGTTCGTCGAGTCGCTCACCGCGGAGCTCGCGGCCGCCGCCTGGACGTTCTTCCAGGAGATCGAGGCCGCAGGCGGTGTCCTCGCCGCGTTGGACGCCGGGCTGGTGGCCGAGCGGGTGGCGGCGGTCCGGGAGGGACGCGAGCGCGCGGCCGCGCGGCGCACCGCGCCGATCACCGGGGTGAGCGAGTTCGCCGACCTGGCGGAGCCCGTGCTGGAGCGCCGGCCGGTGCCGGAGCCACCCGGTGGCGGGCTGCCGCGCTTCCGGCCCGCCGAGCCCTACGAGGCGTTCCGGGACCGCTCCGACACCGTGCTCGCCGAGACCGGCGTCCGGCCGCGGGCGTTCCTCGCGACGCTGGGACCGCTGTCGGCGTACACGACGCGTGCGGGCTTCGCGCGCAACCTGCTCGCCGCGGGCGGTATCGAGACGCCCGAGGCCGGACCCACGGAGACGGCGCAGGAGGTGGCCGCGGCCTTCACGGCTGCCGGCACCGGCGTCGCCGTCCTGTGCTCGACCGACGCGCTCTACACCGAGCGGGGGGCGCGGACGGTGGAGGCGCTGCGGGAGGCGGGCGCGCGGCAGGTCCTGCTGGCCGGGTCGGCCGACGTGCCCGGCCTGGACGGGCACCTCGCGGCCGGCGGCGACGCGCTCGCCGTGATCGACTCGGTCTACACCGCGCTGGAGGATGTGCGATGACCATCCCGGACTTCACGCAGGTGCCCTTGGACGGCGGTGCGGCCCCGGCGGGGGGGTGGACCGGCGACGTGCCGATCTGGGAGTCCCCGGAGGGCATCGGGGTGAAGCCGCTCTACACCGCGGCCGACGTCGCGGGGCTGGACTTCCTCGACACGTTCCCGGGTATCGCGCCCTACCTGCGGGGCCCGTACCCGACGATGTACACCACGCAGCCCTGGACGCTGCGCCAGTACGCGGGCTTCTCCACGGCGGCGGAGTCGAACGCGTTCTACCGGCGCAACCTGGCGGCGGGGCAGAAGGGCCTGTCGATCGCGTTCGACCTGGCCACCCACCGCGGCTACGACTCCGACCACCCCCGCGTCGGGGGCGACGTCGGGATGGCGGGGGTGGCGATCGACTCGATCTACGACATGCGGCAGCTGTTCGACGGCATCCCGCTGGGTGAGATGTCGGTGTCGATGACGATGAACGGCGCGGTGCTGCCCGTGCTCGCGCTCTACATCGTGGCGGCGGAGGAGCAGGGGGTGGCGCACGAGCAGCTGGCGGGCACCATCCAGAACGACATCCTCAAGGAGTTCATGGTCCGCAACACCTACATCTACCCGCCGCAGCCCTCGATGCAGATCATCTCCGACATCTTCTCGTTCACCTCGCGGGAGATGCCGAAGTTCAACTCGATCTCCATCTCCGGTTACCACATCCAGGAGGCCGGAGCCACGGCCGACCTGGAGCTGGCCTACACCCTCGCGGACGGGGTGGAGTACCTGCGGGCCGGGATCGATGCGGGCCTGGACGTGGATCGGTTCGCGCCGCGCCTGTCGTTCTTCTTCGGCATCGGCATGAACTTCTTCATGGAGGTGGCGAAGCTGCGGGCGGCGCGGCTGCTGTGGGCGAAGCTCGTGCGCCCGTTCTCGCCGCAGAGCGACAAGTCGCTCTCGCTGCGCACCCACTGCCAGACCTCGGGTTGGTCGCTGACCGCGCAGGACGTCTACAACAACGTGGTGCGCACGTGTGTGGAGGCGATGGCCGCCACCCAGGGGCACACGCAGAGCCTGCACACCAACGCCCTGGACGAGGCGCTCGCGCTGCCCACGGACTTCTCGGCGCGCATCGCGCGCAATACGCAGCTGTTGTTGCAGCAGGAGTCGGGCACCACGCGGGTGATCGACCCGTGGGGTGGCAGCCACTACGTGGAGCGGCTCACCTACGACCTGGCGCGGCGGGCGTGGGCGCACATCGAGGAGGTCGAGCGGGCCGGTGGGATGGCGCAGGCGATCGACGCGGGCATCCCGAAGCTGCGGGTGGAGGAGGCCGCGGCGCGCACGCAGGCCCGGATCGACGCCGGGCGGCAGCCGGTGATCGGGGTGAACACCTATCTGCCCGACGCCGACGAGGACATCGACGTCCTCAAGGTCGACAACGCCGGTGTGCGCCGCGAGCAGCTGGAGAAGCTGCGGCGGCTGCGCGAGGAGCGCGACGACCGCGAGGTGGATGCGGCGCTCTCGGCGTTGACGTCGGCGGCCGCCTTGATCGCGGAGGGTTCGCCGCGTTCGCAGGAGCAGAACCTGCTGGGCCTGTCGGTGGCGGCGGCGCGGGCGAAGGCCACGGTGGGGGAGATCTCCGACGCGCTGGAGAAGGTGTTCTCGCGCCACTCCGGTCAGATCCGGATCATCTCCGGTGTGTACGCGCACGAGGCAGGCCAGAACCCCGTGATCGAGCGGGCGCGTGAGCTGGTGGAGTCCTTCGCCGTGCGGGAGGGCCGCCAGCCGCGCATCCTGGTGGCGAAGGTGGGCCAGGACGGGCACGACCGCGGCCAGAAGGTGATCGCCACGGCGTTCGCCGACCTCGGTTTCGACGTCGACGTCGGTCCGCTGTTCTCCACGCCGGCCGAGGTGGCGCGCCAGGCGGTGGAGGCCGACGTGCACGTCGTCGGGGTCAGCTCGCTCGCGGCCGGGCACCTGACGTTGGTGCCGGAGTTGCGCGCCGAGCTCGCGACGCTTCAGCGCGAGGACATCGTGGTCGTCGTCGGCGGCGTGATCCCGCCTGCCGACCACCCTGCGTTGAAGGAGGCCGGGGCGGCGGCGGTGTTCGGGCCCGGCACCGTGATCGCCGAGGCTGCGGTCGACCTGCTCGGCACGCTCAGCGCGCGGCTGCACGGGTGAGCCGTGGCGCGTGAGGTGGACGTCGCCGCCCTGGCCAAGGGCGTGCTCGACGGATCGCGGACGGTGCTGGCGCGGGCCATCACGCTCGTCGAGTCGCACCGGCCCGATCACCGGGAGGCCGCGCAGCAGGTGCTGATGGAGCTGCTGCCGCGGGCCGGCGGGGCCCGCCGCGTCGGGATCAGCGGGGTGCCCGGTGTCGGGAAGTCGACGTTCATCGAGGCGCTCGGCACGCGGCTCACCGGGGCGGGCCACCGCGTGGCCGTGCTCGCCGTCGACCCGTCCTCCACGCGGACGAAGGGCTCGATCCTCGGCGACAAGACCCGGATGGCGGCCCTGGCGAACGACGAGAACGCGTTCGTGCGGCCCTCCCCGAGCGCCGGCACGCTCGGGGGCGTCGCGCGCGCCACCCGCGAGACGATCGTGCTGATGGAGGCCGCAGGGCACGACGTGGTGCTGGTGGAGACCGTCGGCGTCGGGCAGTCCGAGGTGGCCGTTGCGGCGATGGTCGACACGTTCCTGCTGCTCACGATGGCCCGCAGCGGCGACTCCCTGCAGGGGATCAAGAAGGGCATCCTCGAGCTGGCCGACGTCGTCGCCGTCAACAAGGCCGACGGCCCGCACGAGGCCGACGCCCGTGCCGCGGCCCGGGAGCTGCGCGGCGCCCTGCGGCTGCTGACCCCGGTCAGCGAGGCCTGGACGCCCCCGGTGCTGACCTGCAGCGCGCAGACGGGCAGC
This sequence comes from Pseudonocardia sp. MH-G8, assembly GCF_002262885.1. GTDB lineage: Bacteria > Actinomycetota > Actinomycetes > Mycobacteriales > Pseudonocardiaceae > Pseudonocardia. The sequence goes on from NZ_NKYF01000040.1 coordinate 44,588, forward strand.
GGGATGGACGAGGTGTGGACGTCGGTGCAGGAGCACCGCGCCGCGCTGGAGGAGGCCGGCGAGCTCGAACCGCGCCGCGCAGCGCAGCAGGTGCAGTGGATGTGGGCGGTGGTCCGCGACCGGCTGCTCGACCGCCTGCAGTCCGACCCCGGTGTCCGCGACGCCCTCCCCGACGTCGAGCGGGCGGTCCGCGAGGGCGAGCTCACCCCCACGCTGGCCGCCCAGCAGCTCCTGGACCGCCTCGGAAGGTGACCCTCGGAAGGTGACCCTCGGAAGGTGACGGCGCGGCCCTCAGACGAGTGCCGGTGCCGGCTCGTCGGTGTCCGGCGGCCGGATCGGATCGAGCCGGGCCGGCCGTCGCGCGGCACGGATCCTGACGAGCGCGGCCGTCGCTGCGACAGCGGCCACCAGTGCGACCGACCCGGACACCTCGAGGGCGGTCGTGGGCCCCAGGGTCTCCGACAGCCAGCCCACCAGCGGGCCGCCGAGCGCGCCTGCGCCGGCCGACACGGTGCCCTGCGCCGCCACCACCCGCCCGCGCATGTCGTCATCGCTGTCGAGCTGCACGCGGGTGCCCAGCACGGTGTCGATGACCACCGCACCCGCCGCGATGGGCAGGATCACCGCGGCGAACTGCAGAAGGCCCGTGGAGAACCCGCTGAGGACCTGCAGCGCGCTCGTGACGAGGGCGGCGCCGAGCAGCACGCGGACCCCGAGCTCGCGCCAGTTGGCGGCGAGCAGCCCGCCGCCGACCGTGCCCACGGCGAACACGGTGGACAGCAGGCCGAACCCGGCTGCGCCGGCCTGCAGCGGACCGTTGCTCATCGCGGCCATCGACACCTGGTAGTTGCGGCCGAGGCTCGAGAGCACGAAGCCCAGTGCGAACAGGACCAGCAGCCGCGGCTCACCCCGCAGGTAGCGGAACCCGGCCGGCACCCCGCTGCGCTCGGGTCGGCTGACCTCCATCACGTGCAGCTCGCCCGGCCGCAGGGCGAGCACCGCGATGATCACGGCGCCGAAGCTGAGCGCGTTGACACCGAACAGGAGTGACGCGCCGCCGAACCCGGCGAGCACCCCGCCGAGGCTCATGCCCAGGATCCGGCCCGTCGAGTTGAAGACGCTGCCCAGCGCGAGCGCGTTGCCCAGACCCGCCCGCCCGACGACCTGGGCCGCGAGCCTGGTCATCGGTGGCCCGTCGAACGCCGCGACGAAGCCCGTGAGCACGGCGATGCCGTAGATCACTGTGGTGGACGCGCCGGTCAGGGAGATCAGGGCGAGCGTCCCCGCCAGCAGCAGGTGCAGGGTCTGGGTGACGAGGACCAGCGGACGCAGTGGCAGCCGGTCGGCCAGCGCACCCGACCACGAGCCGAGCACCAGCATGGGGACGGCCTGGAACAGGATCGTGAGACCGACCGCGGTGGCCGAGCCCGTCGACTCGAGGACGAGCCAGTTGAGCCCGAGCACCTGCATCCAGGTACCGGTGGAGGAGACGAGGTCCGATGCAGCCCACAAGCGGTAGTTGCGGTGGCGGAGTGCGCGAAACATCGGCGGCATGTGTGGCCGCAAGAGGAGCCTTTCGGGGGAGCCTTCGGGGGCCGTCGTGACGGCCGCACGCCCCCGTCCAACCCACTGCTGGGCGGGGCAGAATCCCGATCGGCCCCGTTTTGAGGCGCACGCCACGTTTAGTTGCTGGAGGAGCCCGGCGCGCCCGGCCCGCCGTCGTGGCCCGATCGGGTTAACGTCGCGGAGTGCTCGGGGTCAGTCACGCGTTGTCGGGAGCGGCCCTCGGGCTCGCGGTGGTGGGCTTCGTGCCGGAGCTCCTGGGTGCGCATCCCGACGCCGGCACCGTCCTGACGTTCACCGCGGTCTGCGCGGGCGCGGCACTGCTACCCGACCTCGACCACCCGTCCTCGACGGCCACCCGACGGTTCTCGGTGGCGTCCTGGCTGGCGAGCCGCGTGGTGCGGCCGCTGTCGCGGCTGGTCTACAACCTCACGCGGGGGCGCCGCGACACCGGCCGCGGCTCCCACCGGGGCCTCACCCACACCGTCGTCGGTGCCGTCCTCCTCGGGCTGGCGGTGAACCTGGCATCCGCCCGCTTCGGCGCCCCGGTGCTGATCGGCACGCTGTTCGTGTGCCTCGCTCTGGCGATCAAGGGTCTCGACGCGCTGGTGCCCGGCCCGCCGTCGCTGGTGATCGCGGCCGGGCTGACGTACGCGGTGGAGCAGTTCGTGCCGGGTGGCACGGCGGGCACCGCGGGCTGGCTCGGCGCGGCGGTCGCGCTGGGGATGGTGGTGCACTCGGTCGGCGATGCCGTCACCGAGACCGGCGCCCCGCTGCTGTGGCCGCTACCGATCCGGCAGCGGCACTGGTACCCGGTGGGCAGCCCGCGACCGCTCCGGTTCCGCACCGGCGGCAAGGTCGAGGCGTGGGTGGTGGCCCCCGCGCTCACCCTCGCGGTGTTCCTGCTGGCGGCGTTCGTGGTGCCGGGGGTGGCGCCGGTGTTGCTGCAGGTGCGGGCCGTGGTGGAGGGGCTGATCGTGGGCGGCTGAGCCACCGACGATGATGCACGGGTGGACACACCCTTCCCGCCTCGGCCGGTGGTCGGGATCCTGCACCCGGGCGCGATGGGCGCAGCCCTCGGCTCGGCGCTCAAGGCCAGAGCGGGGGCGGTGATCTGGGCCGATGCCGGCCGCAGCCACGCCACCGCCAAGCGCGCCGAGCTCGCCGACCTCATCGCCGTGCCCGACGTCGGCGAGCTGGCGCGCCGCGCGCACGTGATCGTCTCGATCTGCCCGCCGGACGCGGCCGCGGCCGTCGCGCAGGAGGTGGCGGCCGCGGCGGCCGGTCGCCCGGACCCGCCGCTCTACGTCGATGCCAATGCGGTGGCCCCGGCGACGGTGCGGGAGATCGGCACGCGGCTGGGCGTCGGCCAGGTGGTGGACGCGGCCGTCATCGGCCCGCCCGCCTGGGAGCTCGGTCGCACGGTGCTGTGGCTCTCGGGTGTGGCCGCGCCGGCCGTCGCCGATCTCTTCGCCGGCACCCCGTTCACGGCGCGGGTGCTCGGGTCCGACCTCGGCGCGGCCAGCGCCCTGAAGGCGTGTTACGCCCTGCAGACCAAGGCCTTGCCGACCGTCTGGGCGGTGCTCGCGTCGGCCGCCGACGCCTACGGCGTGCAGGACGCGCTGCGCGAGCAGCTGGCCGGTGACGGGGTGGACCTGGGCGCCCACCTCGACGCGCTGCAGGCACGCGCCGGCGCGAAGGCGTGGCGCTGGGCGGGGGAGATGGACGAGGCCGCGGCGGCGCTGGCGGCCGTCGACGTGCCGGACGGGTTCTCCCGCGCCGCCGCGCAGGTGTACCGCCGGATGGCCGAGCGCCGGGACTGAGCCGGTCCGGAGCGCGGACCGCCGCCGCACCGAGGGGGAGGGAGGCGGCGGCGGTCTGCACGGGGCCTGCGGCCCCGGGTCGAGGGCGGTCGTCAGTCGTCGCCGGAGTCCCCGCCGGAGTCCCCGCTGCCGTGGCTGCTGGACCAGCCGCGGTTGCCGGGAGAGCTGTTCGAATCCGATTCGGAGCCGGCTGCCGCCGCCGGCGCGAGCACCGCCAGCACCGTGCCCACCACCGCGCTGACCAGCACTGTTGCCACCAAAGGCTTGCGTCGCATGCGCCCAGCTTGGCGCGTCGGGCCCGGTCCGTCGCGGCGCTGGCACACATCGCACTCGAAGGTGTCCCTCCAGACGCGCGATCGAGCGATGTGACTGCGGAGCGTGTCCGCGGCAGTCGTCCGGAACGGGGACCTGTCCGCCGGTCGGGGCTGGTCGCGAGGGGTGTCGTCGTCGGCGGTGGCGCTCAGGTGGCGAGGGCGACGACCGTGTTGTCGGCCGCCTCGAGCCGGTGCGGGCCGGGCCGGCCCGGGAAGGCCCGACGGTCGCCGAGGACCACGCGGCGCCCGCCGTCGGGGTCGACGAGGTAGGTGCCGTCACCGTCGACGGCGAGCAGCTCGTCCCCGACCCGCAGCAGCACCGGGGCGTCCCGCCCGGCACTGATCGCGATCCGGCCCGCCGGGAGCGCGGCGAGGACCCCGGCGGGGGTGTCCGTGCCGCCGTCCGCCTGCACCCAGGTGGTCGGAGCGCCGAGCGGCCGCCCGTGCACGGGGGTGTGGTAGTCGCTGCCGCCGAGCGGGAGCACGCTCGCGTCCCAGGCGAGCCACCAGGCGAGCGGGCCGCCCCAGCGGCGGTCCAGCCACGTCCAGTGCCACAGCTCGGCGAACCGGGGGCGGCGGCGCATCGGCAGCCGCCACGCGCAGTCGGCCGCGAGCGGGTGGTTGATCGAGAGCAGCCCGCCGCGGCGTTCGGTCTCGGTGAGCCAGTCGTCGGCGGGGCGGCGGAAGTCGATCCAGCCGATGTCGCCGAACGCGTTGGCGTGGCCGGTGTCGCGGGTGACCTCCTGGCCGGGCAGCAGCAGCACCCCGGCGCGCAGTCCCGCGTCGGGCAGCTCGCGGTGGTGACTGACGGTGTTGTGGTCGGTGACCGCGAGGAAGTCGAGCCCGCCCGTGGCGGCGAGCGCGGCGAGCTCGTCGACGGTCAGCGCGCCGTCGGAGTGCACGGTGTGGCTGTGCAGGTCGCCCGCGAGCCAGACCATCCCGGGTTCGGCGGGCAGGGCACGCCGCGGGCGGCGCTGCGGCACCGGTGGAGGGGCGAGCGACGGGGGATCCGGCGCCGGGACGGCCTCCACCCGCACCTCGAACGGCGCCCCGTCGCGCGGGACGCGGTGCAGCCCCAGGCACACGTGCCAGACGCCGGGCTCCACCGGGCCGGGCAGGTAGCCGGGAGTGGCCAACCCCGCCCCGATCGTGAACCGCTCGCGCGCCCCACCGGACCAGCCGCGGAAGCCGGACGGGCCGAAGCAGCCCAGGTCGAGGACGGCAGAGCTGCGGTCGTGGTCCAGCTCCACGGAGATCGCCGCGGTGCCGGGAGGCACCTCGACCGGCAGCAGCCGGTAGAACTCCTCGGCGCGGTCCTCGAGGGTCCAGCGGCCGCGGTGGACGGCGAGCGGTGCCACGGCTCAGGACCCCGTGCGGGCGAGCGCGGGGTCGGTGGGTGCCGCACGGTCGCTGCCCACGAGCTCGCCGTCGTCGGCGCGGTAGAGCAGGACGCGCTGCGGCGCGGCCACCGCCCAGCCGCGGCTGCCCGGCTCGGGTTCCTCGCCCTCGGGCACCGTGACCTGCACGGTGTGCTCGCCCACGTCGAGCGACACCAGCGACCCGACGCCCATGTTCTCCACGATCACCACGGTGCCGCCCAGGCCGGTGGCCACCTCGGTGGGGGAGAAGGTCATGTACTCCGGGCGCGCGGCGTAGACCACCTGCTCCCCGTCGCGCACGTGGGCGCGGGCGGACCCGGGCACCGGTGCGGACGTGCCGGCCACCCGCACCGCGTCGCCCTCGACGACGGCGGGGATCAGGTTCATCGGGGTGGAGCCGATGAACCCGGCGACGAACGTGCTGGTGGGGCGCTGGAACACCTCCTTGGGTGTGCCGATCTGGCGGATGCGCCCGGCCTCCATCACGGCCATCCGGTCGCTCATCGCGAGTGCCTCGGCCTGGTCGTGGGTGACGAACACGGTGGTGACGCCCAGGTCGCGCTGCAGGCGCTTGAGGAACGTGCGCGCCTCCAGGCGCAGCCGCGCGTCGAGGTTGGACAGCGGCTCGTCGAACAGGAAGGCCTGCGGGTGGGCCACGACCGCGCGGGCGAGTGCCGCCCGCTGCTGCTGGCCGCCGGACAGCTGCCCGGGGCGGCGTTCGAGCAGGTGCCCGAGGCTGAGCCCCTCGGCGGTCTGCGCGGCCCGGTGCCGGCGTTCACCCTTCCCCACCTTCTTGATCCGCAACGGGTAGGCGATGTTGTCCTGCACGCTCATGTGCGGGAACAGCGCGTAGTCCTGGAACACCATCGCGACGTCGCGCGCGCCCGGCGTGAGGCCGGTGACGTCGCGCCCACCGATCCGGATGGTCCCCGACGTCGCCGTCTCCAGCCCGGCGATGGTGCGCAGCAGCGTGGTCTTGCCGCAGCCGGACGGGCCGAGCAGGGCGAAGAACTCGCCGTCGCGGATGGTCAGGTCGAGCCCGTCGACGGCCTGCACGCCGCCGGGGTAGGTCTTGACCAGCGACTCCAGCTGGATGTCGGCCATCAGCGCTTGATCCCTCCGTGGAAGCGGAACCCGTAGCGCCGGTTGACGAACACGTACATGGCGACGACCGGGATCGAGTAGAGCAGTGAGAACGCCGAGATCAGGCCCAGGTTCGCCTGCCCACCCTCGGTGTAGAAGGTGTAGAGCACGACGGCGGCGGGCGCCTTCTCCGGGCTGCGCAGCAGGATGAACGGGGTGAGGAAGTTGCCCCAGACGTTCACGATCGCCCACACCGCGATGGTCGCGATCCCCGGGCGCACCGTGGGCAGCACGACATCGCGCAGGATCTGCAGCGGCCCGGCCCCGAACACCCGCGCCGACTCCTCGTAGGAGCGCGGGGTGGCGTCCATGAAGTCCTTGAGGATGAAGATGGCGGCGGGCAGCAGTCCGCCGGAGAGCACCAGCACCACGCCGAGCTGCGAGTCGATCAGGTTCAGCTCGAACATCAGCAGGAAGATCGGCACCATCGCCGCGGTGCCCGTGACGATCGAGGACAGCAGCAGCAGGACGTAGAGCAGCGCGTCGCGGCCCGGGATCGACACCCGCGACAGCGCGTACGCGGCCAGCGCCCCGAGCACGGTCACCAGCACCGCGCTGCCCACCGACAGGAGGATCGAGTTGCCCAGCGATGTGAGCGCGTAGGGGTTCTCGAGCAGGCCGGTGAAGTTCTGCCACGTCCAGTCCGGCAGCGATGTCGTCAGCGTCGGGGCGGTGTCGAACGGCGCCGACAGCAGCCACAGCACCGGGATCGCCATGAACGCGGTGATCAGGGCGATCACCACGTAGAAGGCGACCCTTCCGGCCCACTCCCGCCCCGTCACGGCCGGCGCTCCCGCAGCAACCGGAGGTAGACCACGGCGATCACCAGGTTGATCAGCAGCATCAGCAGCGAGATGGCGCTGCCGAAGCCGAGCTGCCCGTCGAAGATCGCCACCTGGTAGACGAACACCGGCAGGATCTCCGAGCGCCCGTCCGGCCCGCCCGCGGTGATCAGGTACGGGGCGAAGTCGTTGAACGTCCAGAGGCTGATCAGCAGCAGGTTGGTGAGCACGTGCCCGCGGATGTGCGGGAACACGACGTCGCGCAGTTGCTGCATGCCGGACGCACCGACCATCCGCGCGGTCTCCAGCTGCGAGGGCGGCACGGCGTTCAGCGCCGCGCCGAAGAGCAGCATCGAGAACGCGGTGCCCCGCCACGTGTTGAACACGATGATCGACAACATCGGGTACTGCAGCAGCCACCCGACGCCCGGCGTGCCGAGCAGCGTGTTGAGCGAGCCCGTGTCGCGGTCCAGCAGCGCGATCCACAGGAACGCCACCACCGAGCTGGGCAGGATCCAGGCCAGCATCACCAGCGACTCGACGACGGTGCGGACCACCCGCGGGGAGGTGCGCAGCATCCAGGCCAGCGCGAAACCGAACACGCACTGCCCGATCACCGCCGAGCCGAGCACGTAGAGCAGCGTCAGCCACAGCGAGTTCAGGAAGTCCGGGTCCGACAGCGCGCGGGTGTAGTTGTCCAGCCCGACGACCTCCGGGCGGGCCGCGGCCAGCCCGGTGAGCCGGTAGTTCGTGAGCCCGAGGTAGAGCGTCCAGAGCGCCGGGTAGACCAGGAAGACCGCCACGAGCGCCAGCGCCGGCACGACGAACGCCGTGGCCCGGGTCCTGCCCAGGCCGGCCGCATCCGTGGCAGCGGGGCCGCGGCGCGCCTCAGCCGGTGGTGATGTCGTCAGCGCCACCCAGCACACCCTCCAGCGCGGTCCGGTAGTCCTGCGCGGCCTGCTCCGGTGGCGTGCCGGCGACGACGGCGGCCGTGGCCTCCTGCAGCGCCTTCGAGACCTGCGGGTACACGGCCAGGCCCGGCCGGTAGCCGGTCAGCGGGAGCACCTGCTCGGCCACGAAGCTCAACATCGGGTCGGTCGCGAGCGCCTCGGCGTTGACGTCCGCCCGCTGGGTGATGCGGGCGGAGTCGCCGAGGCGAGCGCGCACCGCGTCTGCCGAGTTCATGAAGGCGAGCAGCTCCCAGGCCTGCTGCGGGTACTGCGTGTTCGGGTTGATCGCGTTCATGCTGCCGCCGGACATCGAGACGAAGTCCTGTCCGTTCACCCCGGTGCCCGGTCCCTGGGCGGGGATCTTGGCGTAGCCCACGACCTCGTCGCGGTCGGCCATGGGAGCGATGCCGACCTCGGGGTGGACGACCGAGCGCCAGAAGTAGTCGCTCTCGAACAGCATGCCGACCCGCCCGGCGGCGAACTCCTGGAAGCTCTTGTCGCGGCCCTGCGCCTCCTGCTGCAGCAGCGGGTCGCCCAACCCGCCGCCGTAGACGGCCCCGTAGAAGCCCAGCACGTCGCGCACCGCGGCGGTGTCGCCCTGCCAGCCGCCCTCGCCGTGCAGCGCCGCGCCGGCGCCGGCCAGCAGCGGGAGCACACCTTGCATGGTGGTGGCCTCGCCCATCGCGGTGCCCGCGTTGAGCTGGATCGCGTCCACGTCCGGCAGCTGCGCGAGCGCGCGCCCGGCGTCGAGGATCTCCTGCCAGCTCGCCGGCTGCCACTCGGTGGGCAGTCCGGCCCGGGCGAAGAGCTCCTTGTTGTAGAAGATCACGCGCCCGTCGGAGCCGTCCGGGATGCCGTAGCGCTGCCCGTCGAACGTGGCGAGCTGCTCGACCGCGTCCGGGACCTGGGCCCAGCCCTCCCACCCGGCCGCCGCGGGTCCGACCACCTCCTCGAGCGGGCGCAGGTAGCCGGCCTGGGCGAACTCGCCGACCCAGATGCCGTCCAGGGACACGATGTCGGCGCCGGCGCCGGAGCGCATGTCGAGCGACTGGCGCGTCTTGTACTGCTCGTCGTCCACGCCCGACGGCACGAACGTCACCGTGGCCTGCACGCCCTGCGCGGCCATCTGCTCGGTGAACCGCGGGATCACGTGGTCCACGATCCAGTCGGCGTCGCGCGCGTTCTTGCCGCCCTGCGCGGAGTTGCCGGTGATCGTGAGCGTGACCGTCTCGGCGCCGGCGCCCCGCTGGGGATCCGCCGGGGCGGTGCCGCCCATCGACCCGCCGTCGGCGCAGCCGGCGAGCGCGATCGCGGTGACCGTGCCGAGCGCCAGGAGCGAGCGACTCGTTCTGCTGGGTGTCATCGATGCGTCCTCGCTGACGACGGGAACCTACGGGCGGTGATCCTGGAGCAGTCCAGCACGTCTGTCCATCGGCCTGAACGATCTAGCGGCCGGTGAGCGCCACCTCGAACGAGTAGCGCGAGGCGCGGTACAGGTGATCGCCGTACTCCACGACCACGCCGCGCTCGTCGAACGTGGTGCGTCGCATCGTCAGCAGCGGTGCGCCGCGGGTCTCGTCGAGCAGCGCGGCCTCCGCGGCGGTGGCCCGCCGGGCGCCGATGCTCTGGTTCGCCGAGGCCGGCGCGACGCCCGCCTCGCGCAGCACCTCGTAGAGCCCGCGCTGCGCCAGCACGTCCGCGTCGAGCGGGGCGAGGTCGGCGCGCAGGTGGTTGCGCAGGAGGGCGAGGGGCTCACCGCGGGTCCGGCGCAGGCGTTCCAGGGCCACCACGGGCGTGCCGTCGGCCACCTCGAGCGTCGAGGCCACCACCCCGGACGCCGGTTCGACGCGGTGCGCGAGGACGGTCGTGGTCGGATCCTGACCGGAGCTCGTCAGGTCGTCGAACAAGCTCGTGAGGTCCACCGGGCGGCGTACCCGGGCCCGCGCGACGTGGGTGCCGACGCCGCGCTTGCGGACCAGGAGGCCCTTGTCGACCAGATACTGGATGGCCTGGCGCATCGTGGGGCGCGAGAGCCCCAGCTCCTCGGCGAGCGCGATCTCGTTGTCCAGCCTCGACCCGGGCGGCAGCTCGCCGGACTCGATCGCCTGCTCGAGCTGGTGGGCCACCTGGAAGTAGAGCGGCACCGGGCTGGCGCGGTCCACCAGCACCTGTGGACGCTCGGGCATCACCTCACCTCCTCGCCGGCGAGGCGGACGGTGGCGATAGGGCCGAGCTCGTCGAGGACGAGGTGCACGGTCGGGGCGGTCATGCGGGCGCGGGCCTCCATCGCTGCCGTTGGTCCGGACAACCTAACGATCGCCTCGGTCCGGCGACAACGGCCCGCGCGCCCCCTCAGCCCGCCATCGTCCCGGGCAGCCACAGCACGATCTGGGGGACGAACGTGAATAGCAGCACGACCACGAGCATCGCCACGACGAACGGGACCACGCCGCGGAACACCTGCTCCGTGGGTTGGCGGGTGGCACGGGCGACGATGAAGACGTTCAGCCCGAGCGGGGGGCTGACCAGACCGATCTCGGCGAGCAGCACCACCATCACGCCGAACCACACCGGGTCGTAGCCCAGCTGCTCGACCACCGGGAGCACGATCGGCACGGTGAGAGCGAGGATCGCCATCTGGTCGAGGAACGCGCCGAGCACCAGGTAGACCACGGCGATCCCGAGGAACACGACGGCGGCGGGCGCGGGGATCGAGGCCACGGCGCCCACCACGGTCTCGGTCACCCGGGTCAGCGTGAGGACGTAGCCGAAGACGTGCGCGGCGGCGATGATCAGCAGGATCATGACGCTGGAGCCGAGCGTGTCCAGCAGCGCGGCGCGGATCTCGGGGGCGCCGAGCCTGCGCCGGACCAGGCCGATCGCGAGCGCTCCGGCGGCGCCGAGCGCGGCGGCCTCCGTCGGGGTGGCGAGGCTGAGGTAGATGCTGCCGGTGACCAGTGCGAACAGCACGGCGACCGGCGCCACGGCGGTCAGGGTCCGGACCTTCACCGCCAGCGGGTGCCGCTCACCGCGGGGCGCGAGCTCCGGGCGGCGGCGCACGAGCAGCAGCGTCGTGACGACGAGCGCGACGGTCACGAGCACCCCGGGGAGGAATCCCGCCACGAGCACCTGCCCGACGCTCTCCTCGGCCAGCACGGCGTAGAAGACCAGGATGATGCTGGGCGGCACCATCGCCGCGAGCGTGCCGACCACCGCGACCAGGCCGCCGGCCAGCCGCGGGTCGTAGCCGCGGCGGGTCATCTCCGGCACCGCGGTCGACGCGAGCGTGGCCGCGGCCGCCGTGCTGGAACCGGAGATGGCGGCGAAGACCGCGCCGGAGAGCGTCGTCGCGACGCCGAGCCCGGCCGGGACGCGGCCCACCCAGATGCGGGCGGCGTCGAACAGCTCGCCCGCCACCCCGCTGCGCAGCACGAACTGCGCCATCAGGATGAACAGCGGGATGGGCGTGAGCGAGTAGGCCGACACCGCGGTGTGCGGGGTGGTCTCCAGCACGCCGAGGACCAGCTGCGGTCCGCCCTGCAGCAGCAGGCCGATGACCCCGGCGATGCCGATCGCGAATCCGACCGGGACCCGGACGAGCAGCAGGACCAGCAACAGGACGATGACGAGGGCGGCGAGCATCAGATCGCCTCCGCCACGACGGACTGCTCGTCGTCGGGATCCTCGGGTGCTTCGGTGGGGCGCACCACGAGCGTGCGCAGCAGCCGCGCCAGCAGTACGACCCCGCCCACCGGCACCATGACCGTCGAGGTCCAGACGGGCCAGGACAGCTCGGCCCCGCCGGGCGGCGGGATGTCGCCGCCGGCCCACGCCGCGCCCGTCAGGGCGAGGCCACCCCAGGTGAGCGCGGCGACGAACAGCGCCGACAGGACCGTCCCCACCGCGGTGCACCCGCGCTGCGCCGCGACCGGCAGCGCCCGGAACAGCACGTCGATCCGCACGTGGGCGCCCGCGCGGACGGTGTACGGGAGCCCGAGGAAGAAGAAGCCGATCAGGAGGTAGTCGCTGATGAACGCGAGCGACCACGACATCGGCGCAGCGAGGACGTAGCGCAGCAGCACCTCGAGCACCATGAGCGCGGCCAGCGCGAGCAGCGCGGTGGCGGCGACCGCGGCCAGCGCGTCCTCCACGCGGCGCAGCACACTGTCGAACCCGTCCCGCGGCGTCATCGGGCGTCCGCCTGCTGGTCGCGCAGGGCGGCGAGCATCGCGTCCAGGACGGCGCGGCCGGGCAGGCCCAGGCGCTCCATGTCGGCCACCCACCGGTCCCGGACCGGCGCCACGGCGTCGTGCCAGCGGCGCTGCTCGTCAGGGGTGAGGGTGTGGAAGGCCAACCCGCCCGCGGCGAGCTCGGCCCGGGACGCGGCGTTCTCCTCGTCGATGGCGCGGCACAGGTGCCGCGTCGTGTCCCGGCCGGCCTGCGTCAGCGCGGCCTGCAGGTCGGCGGGCAGGGCGTCCCACGCCTGCGTACCGATCGAGTAGGTGATCGTGAAGCTGCCCAGCTGCGCGCCCTCCGTGGAGTGCGTGGCGGCCTCGTCGAGGCGGTAGGGCAGGGCGCTCATCGGGCCCAGCACCGTCCCGTCCACGGTGCCGCGGGAGATCGCCTCGTACATCTCGGTGACCGGCATGGCCACCGGCGCCGCGCCGAGCTGCGCCACCGCGCGGTCGATCGCCCCGCCCGACGAGCGCAGCTGCATGCCCGCGACGTCCGACGGCTCGGTGACCACCCGGCTGCCCCCGGTCATCACCTCGTAGCCGGGGATGACTCCGACGAGGAGCGGGTGCAGGCCGTCCGGCGCGAAGTCCGCCTCCTGCAGCACGCCGCCCCCGGTCATCAGCGACTCGGCGGCCAGCGAGCCCCGGCAGGACGTGGGGCTCATCGCGGGCAGGTCGGCGACCCCGGACAGCGGCAGCTGCGACGCCACGTACCCGGGGGAGACCATCGCGACGTCGACGACACCGGAGCGGGCCAGGCTCACGAAGTCCTCGGCGGCACCGAGCTGCTCGGACGGGAAGTACTCGAACCGCACGCGCCCGCCGGTCAGCTCGCCGACCCGCTCCATGAAGAAGCGGGCGCCGTCGCGCGAGACCGGGTGGGTGGTGGGGAAGGAGTCGGCGAGCACGAGCGTGGTCGTGCCCGGCGGGCCGCCGCTCGCGCAGCCGGCGGTGAGCGCCAGCAGGATCGCGCCGAGCGCCGCGCCCACTCGGGCGCGTCGGGCGGGGCGGGGACGGGCCATCGTCGCTCTCCTTCGAACGGACGTCGGGCGTCGGGTGTCAGGGCCGCGGGTCGGGCGCCACCGCGACGCCGTCCTGCACCAGCGCGTCGATCTCGGCGGCGCTGTAGCCGTGCTCGGCGAGCACGGCCACGGTGTCGGCGCCGTGCGCGGGCGGGGCGCAGCGCACCGCGCCGGGGGTGCGCTCGAGCTTGATCGGGATGCCGACGCCGCGGTAGCCGTCGTGCTCGACCACCATCTCGCGGTGCCGCACCTGGGGATCCTGCAGCGCGGTGGCGACGTCGTGCACCGGCGCGGAGGGGACACCGCGGGCCAGCAACGCCGCGCCGAGGGCCTCGCCGGTGAAGCGGGCGACGGCCGCGGCGAGCAGCGGCCGCAGCGTCGCCGCCGCCTCGGCCCGGTCGGCGTTGGTGCGGAACCGCGGGTCGTCGGCCAGCTCCGGCAGGCCGAGCACGTCGACCAGGTCGCGGAACTGCCGGTCGTTGCCGACCCCGACGAACAGCGGCCCGTCCTGCGCGGCGAACGTCTCGTAGGGCACGAGCGTGGAGTGGGCCGAACCGGTGCGCCGCGGCGGCGTGCCGTCGGCGAGCCAGGCCGTGGAGTGCGGGTGCAGCAGCGAGACGGCGGTGTCGAGCAGGGCGCAGTCGACGAGCTGGCCGCGCCCGGACTGCTCCCGCTCGCGCAGCGCGAGCAGCACCCCGCCGAACGCGTGCAGCCCGGTGACGAGGTCGGCCACCGGCACGCCCACGCGCAGCGCGGGGCCGTCCGGTTCGCCGTTGATGCTCATCAGCCCGCCGTGGGCCTGGGCGACCGCGTCGTAGCCGGGCGCGCCGCCGAGCGGGCCGTCGGTGCCGAAGCCGGTGATGCGGCAGCGCACGAGCCGGGGGAACCGCTGCGCGAGCAGCTCGTCGGGCAGGCCCCACCGGGCGAGGGTGCCGGCCTTGAAGTTCTCGATCATGACGTCGGCCGGGGCGAGGAGGCGTTCCAGCACTTCGAGGCCCCGCGGCGTGCGCAGGTCGAGCGCGAGCGCGGACTTGTTGCGGTTCATCCCCGTGTAGTAGGCGCTCATCCCCGGCCCGACGAACGGCGGGCCCCACGCCCGGGTGTCGTCGCCCGCCGGGGACTCCACCTTGATCACGTCGGCGCCGTGGTCGGCGAGCAGTTGCGCGCAGTAGGGGCCGGCGAGCACGCGGGACAGGTCGACGACCCGCAGGCCGTCCAGGGCGCCCATCAGTACGACCCCATCAGTACGACCGCGGCAGGTCGAGAACGTGCTGGGCCACGTAGTTGAGCACCATCTCCTGGCTCACCGGGGCCAGGCGCAGGATGCGCGACTCGCGGAAGTAGCGCTCCACGTGGTACTCGCGGGCGTACCCCATGCCGCCGTGGGTCTGGATGGCCTGGTCGGCGGCCTGGAACCCGGCCTCGGCGCAGAGCCACTTGGCCATGTTCGCCTCGCGCCCGCAGGGCAGGCCCCGGTCGTAGCGCCAGGCGGCCTGCCGCGCCATGAGCTCCGCCGCGTCCAGCCGGGTGACGGCCTCGGCCAGCGGGAACGCCACACCCTGGTTCTGGCCGATGGGGCGGCCGAACACCACACGCTCGCGGGCGTAGCGGGTGGCGCGCCGCAGCGCCGCGCGTCCGATGCCCAGCGCCTCGTGCGCCAGCAGGATCCGTTCGGGGTTGAGCCCGTCGAGCAGGTAGGTGAACCCCTTGCCCTCCTCGCCGACGCGGGCCCGCGCCGGCACCCGCAGGTCCTCGATCAGCACCTCGTAGGAGGCCACGGCGTTGCGGCCCATCTTCGGGATCGGCTGCAGCGTCACGGCGCCGGACGCGACGCCCTCGGCGAGGTCCACGAGGAACAGCGACATGCCCTCGGTCGGCTTCGCGACCTCCTCGCGCGGGGTGGTGCGGCAGATCAACACCATCTTCTGGGAGTCGCCCGCCTTGGTGATCCAGACCTTCCGGCCGCGGATGACGTAGTCGGTCCCGTCGCGGCGCGCGACCGTCGAGATCCGGGTGGTGTCGGTGCCCGCGTCGGGCTCGGTGACGGCGAAGCAGACGTGCAGCGAACCGTCCGCGGCCGCCGGCAGGACCTCCTGGCGCAGCTCCTCGCTGCCGTGCTTCACCACGGTGTTCAGCCCGAAGATCGTCAGGTGCATCGCGCTGCACCCGTTCATCGCGGCCCCGGACGCCGCGACCTCCTCCAGCAGCAGCGCCGCCTCGAGGATCCCCAGCCCGCCGCCGCCGTACTGCTCGGGGACGGCGATGCCGAGCCACCCGCCCTCGGCGAACGCCGCGTAGAACTCGTGCGGGAACTCGCCGCGCGCGTCCCGCTCGGCCCAGTACTCGTCGGGGAACCGGGCGGCCAGCGCGCGCACCGCGGTGCGCAGCGTCTGCTGGTCGTCGGTCAGGGCGAAGTCCATCCGCGGTCCTCGTTCGCATATACGAATAGCTCGGCGTATTTACGAACGCCGAGAGTAGTGAGCGGCGCCGTGGAGTCAAGGGGGAGCGGTTACCCGGCCAACTCGGCGGCCAGCTCGCCGACGATGCCCGGCAGCAGGGCGGCCACCTCGTCGAGCCGGTCTCCGAGACGCACCGTCGGCCCGGCGACCGCGAGGCACCCCACCGGCTGGCCGTGGACGAGCACCGGCGCCGCGGCCGCGCTGACGTCGGGCAGGGTCTCCCCGCGGTTGAAGGCGACACCGTCGCGGCGCACCCGCTCCAGCTCGGCGCGGACCTGCTCGACGTCGCCGGCCGCCACGTGCTCGGACAGGTAGCGGCGCAGCGCGGCCGGCGGGGTGTGGGCGAGGAAGCACTTGCCCGAGCTGGTGGGGTGCAGCGGGCGGCGGGTGCGCAGCGGCGCGGAGTAGCGGATCAGCTGCGACGACTCCGCCACGTCGGTGTAGACCACCGAGTCACCGACCCGGGTGCACCACATGACGGTCTCGTCGAACGCGGCGCGCAGCCGCTGCATCCGCGGCCGGACCGCGTCGAGCGCCGTGACCGGCGGGGCCAGTAGCGCCGACACCGCCGGCCCGAGCCGGTAGGCGCCGTCCTGCTCGCGCAGGTAGCCGTCCGCGACCAGGCCCTTCACCAGCCCGAAAACCGACGACTTCGGGGCGTCGAGCAGCTCGGCGAGCGCCCCGAGCCGCACACCGTCGCGCTGGCGGGCCACCGCCTCGAGGATCGAGGTCACCCGCCGGACGGTCCGGTGCTCCTTCGCGACCGAGCCACCCGCTCCTCCCGCAGTCACGCCGCGACTCTAGAGCCCCGACCCCACGACCAGCAGCGACCCACCCGCCCCACTGATCGTTCCGACCCGCACGCTTCGGACAGGCCGATCGCCGTGAGCCGTGCGTGATGGTGGTCCGCTCGGCGCGGTGTGCGTCTCGGACGGATCGATCGCCGCGAACGGTACGTGACGGCGGTCTGCCGGACGCTGCTTCGCGTCTCGAGCCGATCATGGTCACGATCGTGGGTTGCGCGCAAGTGGTTGCGGGCGGGTCGTCTGTCGTGCGCTGATCGTTCTGACCGGTGCGCCATTGCGGTGGGTGCGGCGCTGGTGTGCGGCTCAGATGGATCGATCGTCGTGAGTCGTGCGTGGTGGTGGTCTGCTCGACGCTGGTGTGCGTCTCGGGCCGATCATGGTCGCGATCGTGGGTGGGCGAGCCGGTGATCGCCGGCGGGCCGCCTGCCGCGCGCTGATCGTTCTGATCGGTGCGTCATGGTGGTGGGTGCGGCGCTGGTGTGCGGCTCGGATGCGTTGATCGTCGTGAGTCGTGCGTGGTGGTGGTCTGCTCGACGCCGGTGTGCGCCTCGGGCTGATCACTGGTGGCGGGCGGTCTGCGGCCGTCCGCGCGCTGGTCGCTGTCAGTCGTACAGCACTGCGGCTCGGACCGCAGTGGTGTGCGTCTCGGAGTGGTCGCTCTGGCCGGGCGTGGGTGGGGCCGCGGCTGCTGATCGTTGTGAGTCGTACGGGACGGCGGCTCGGACGACGTGGTGTGCGGCTCGGACCGATCGATCGTTGTGAGCCGCACATCGCGGCGGTCTGGACGACCCTCGCGTGCGGCTCGGGACGATCGATCCGTGCGAGCCGCACACCGGTGCGGTGTCCGCAGCGGTGGTGTGCCTCTCGGAACGATCTTGGCCGCCGGCGTCGGAGAAGGGCGCGATTGTGGTGTGCGGCTCGCAGCGATTTCGGCTTGTCGACGCCGCCCGGCGGCGTGCGTCTCCGGGCTCGGCTGTCCTCAGCCGGAAGGGCCGAAGCGCTCCACGCGGATGCTCCCCGCCGGCACGCCCGCCTCGATCAGCACGGTGGTGGCCGCGTCGGCGAAGCCCGTGGAACCGCAGACGTAGGCCGTCTCGCCGCCGCGCACGAGCGGGGCGACGTCGGCGAGGGCGAGGCGGCCGGCCGCGCGCCCGGCGTCGGGGGGAGCTTGGCGGGTGTAGACGACCGTGGCCTCGGGGCCGGGCAGCTCGCCGGCGTAGTAGAGGTCGGCGGGGGAGCGGGCGGAGACGACGAGCCGCACCAGGTCGGCGCGGCCGGTGCGGCGGGCGTGACGCAGCATCGCCATCAGCGGCACCACCCCGGACCCGCCGCCGACCAGCAGCGCGGGCCCCGCGCCGTCCCAGGCGAAGAACCCGCCGATGGGGCCACGCACCTCGAGCTCGTCCCCGGGTTCGACGACCCCGTGGAGGAACTCCGAGACCTCACCGTCGTCGAGCCGCTCGACGGTCAGCTCGATCTCGCCGGTCTCGTCGGGGGCGGAGGCGATCGAGTAGTCGCGCGAGGCGGTGTAGCCGTCCTCCGCGGTGAGCCGCACGACGTAGTGCTGCCCGGGCAGGTGCGGGCGCGGCTCGGGCAGCGCGAGGCGGAAGGTGCGGGCGTGCGGGGTCTCGTCGTGCACCGCGAGCACGCGCGCGGACTGCCAACGCAGGGTGCGGCGGTGCGTGGTGCCGCCGGGGGTGGCGGTCATCGGTTGCGCACCACGGCTCAGTCGCCCTGGTAGCGTTGCTCGGCCCACGGGTCGCCGCGGTCGTGGTAGCCGTTGCGCTCCCAGAAGCCCTGCTCGTCGTGGTCCATCAGGCGCAGGCCCGACACCCACTTGGCGCTCTTCCAGAAGTACAGGTGCGGCACGAGCAGGCGGGCGGGGCCGCCGTGGATCGGGGTGAGCGGCTGCCCGTCGACGTCCCACACGACCCAGGCCTTGCCGCCGGTGAGGTCGGCCAGCGGCAGGTTGGTGGTGTAGCCGGTGTGCGACAGCGCCATCACGTGCGTGGCGCCCGGCTGCGGGCGTGCCGCCTCCAGCAGCGTGTCGACCGACACCCCGTCGAAGCGCATCCCGAACTTCGACCACGTCGTGACGCAGTGGATGTCGCCCTCGTAGCGGGAGCGCGGCAGGGCGTGGATCTCGTCCCAGTCCCACGTGACGGTGTTCTCGACGAGGCCCTCGACCGTGAACGTCCAGCGCTCGGTGCCGATGTCCGGCGTGGCCTCGACGTGCAGCACCGGCCACTCGTCACGGGCGTCGTACTGCCCCGGGGGCAGCCGCGGGTCGCGCTCGCGCCGTCGTCCGACGAAACCTCGGGTGATACCGGCCATGTTCTCCTCAACCTCCGCCCGCCCGGATCATTCCAGGCCCTACCGCCGCAGCGGTCGGGCGGTCGTCTCCGGGACGGCGGCCGCGGCGGGCCGGCGCGCGCCGAGCCACGCGAGCAGCGCTGCGGACGCGTCCTCGGCGAGCGCGCCCGGCCGGTCCGTGCCGAGGCGGCGCCGGCTCGCGGCTCGCAGGCGCACCCACAGCAGCGCGTTCCCCACGGCGGCTGCCGCACCGACGAGGCCGGGAAGCCCGCTGTCGTGCCCGTCGCGGCGGGCGACGGCGCCTGCGGAGGCGGCGCCGAGCGCGATCCGGGGCGCGAGGCCTTGCGGGGCCAGCCGGCTCGGGACGACCGGCAGCTTGTCGAGGACGAGCTCACCGGCGGCGGCCACGGCCATGAACGCGCCGCCGGTCCGGCCGCCGAGGCGCGAGGCGAGGGCGCCGGAATCGTCGCGGCGGGATGTCAGCGCGACCGCGGTGATCCCCGCGGTGCTGCGCGAGCCGGTCGCGGCGCCGAGCGCGGCAGCGCGCAGCAGCGCTCGCGGGTCCGCGTGCGGCACCGCTTCGCGGCCCTCGGCCACCCTGGAGACCGCCACGAGCGTGGCGTGCGTCGTGCACCCGTACACGAGGTGCGGGATCGCGTCGGCCGCCCAGTCCACGGCGCTCCAGCGTCGGGGGTCGCTGATCCGCAGCACCGCGAGCGGGCCGTCGCTCGCGGCCATGGCCGCGAGTCCGAGCAGCGGGCCGCCCACGGCCGTCGGCATCCGGACACCGGCCGCCCGAAGCATCCCGGCGAGCCCGCCGAGGCCCACCCCCGTCGCCGTTCCCGCGAGCGCGCCGAGCGCGGTGAGCCGGTGGGCCCGGGCACGGCGGCCGCCGGGGACGGTGACCCCGGACGCCCCGGCCAGCGCGGCGACGACCCGCTGCGGTGCGTCGCTCGGCGGCCGCGCGCGCACCGCCGTGTCGACGTAGGTCGCGGTCGTGAGGGCGGTCGTGCCGGCGGCGCCCGCCGCCGCGCCCCGCAGCAGCCCGGAGAGCAGGGATCCCATGAGGTGACTGCTACCCGGCGAGCAGTGCCGGCAACCGGTCCAGCAGCGGGAGCTGCCCCTTCGTGATCTTCCGGCGGGCCGTGTCGAGGTCGAACCACGCTGCCCGGTCGATCTCCGGGAACTCCCGCTGCGTGCCCGACCGCGGCGGCCACTCCATCGTGAACACGCCGGGGACGATCGCGTCGGCGTCGAAGTCGGCGGCGAGGGCGAATGCCGTGATCCGCTTGCCGCCGGAGAGCCGGACCTCGCCGAGCTCGACCAGCGGACCGGCGGGCAGGGGCGCGCCGAGCTCCTCGGCGAACTCGCGCGCGGCGGCGGCGCGCGGCTCCTCGTCGGGCCCGTACTCGCCCTTCGGGATCGACCACGCCGCGTCGTCCTTGCGCGCCCAGAACGGCCCGCCCATGTGCCCGAGCAGCACCTCGACACCCCCGGGGACACCCCCGGCCCGGTGCAGCACGACCCCCGCGCTCCGTGTCGCCATCACCGCAGTCTTCCAGCCGGCGAGCGAGACGTACGCACCGAGAGCGCGACACCCGTACGGCGAGACCCCGACTCGCAGTGAGGATGTAGGGGAGCCCCGCAGCGGTCGTTCTGGCTCACCGACTCGCTGACCGTGGTGTCCTGCGCCCGATCTGCCGGGTGACCGCTG
>NZ_NKYF01000041.1 GCF_002262885.1 Pseudonocardia sp. MH-G8
ACCTCTCCACCGCCGCCAAACACGGCAGGCACTTCTTCGACACCCTCGTCATGCTCGCCGAGGGACGGCCCTGGCTGCCCGCACCCCAATGACCTGACTAGTTACCGCGACGAGTCCGTCGCTGCCGGGTGGGTGCCCACCTTGCGGTGGTCCCGTTCCACGCCCTTATCGATGATCAGCGGTCAGATCGACGGCGCGCCCACTCCAGTGCCCGGCGGGATTAAGGACCGGCAACGAAGTTGCGCGGATCAGGTCCCTGTCCCGCTGGTCAAGGCCGTCTAGAAGGGGTTCGAGAACGGCACCACAGCCAGGTGGGCACCCACCCGGCCGCCACGGACTCGTCCAGAACAGGCCTGGGCCCGCGTCGGGGACGACTACCCGGTCGACCACGGTATTCGTTGCTTGTCCCCAACCCGGCCACCTTCGGCGCGGAGGTCGACCTCGGCGCCGAACCGACTGCGCGTGAGACCTGGAAATGGGGGTGGGGCAGGAGGTGTCGAGCCGGGGACGGCGCGCCCACTGCAACCCGGGCTACGAGGCAGAGGAGGATCGCCTCTGATAGACCGGCAGACGACGTTTGCGGCAAGGGCGGCCAACACTCGTTGTTCTGCTATCGAGATCATCTCGGCGCGCAACGTTCACTATTGCACACGGTGGGATCACCCGAACAGACCCATGCCATCGAACACCTGTTCGACTAAACTCGGGGTATGTCCGCAGTCGCCGCCGCATACGAACGCCTCCACGAGGCGATCGAGGAGTTGCGGACGGCTGCGGAATCCGCCCTGGCCTCCGACAATGAGCTGCTGTCGGTGTTGTCGGTGACCGAAGGTGTGTCGCGGCAGTTGGATTACGTGACCGTCTCCACCACTGCCGCGCTGCAACGGCGCGGCACGTTCGCCGAACGCGGCTATCGCAAACCCGAAGGCGCGTTGACCGATCTGCTGGGATGCGACTCCTACGAGGCGCGCCGCCGGGTGGTGGCCGCGGAGCAGGCGTGTGAGCAGGTCGGGTTCGACGGCACCGTGCTGCCCGCCCGGCTTCCGGCGACGGGGAAGGCGTTCGCGGCCGGTCAGGCCGGGCTGCGTCATGTCGAGGTCATCGCCGCCCTTCTCAACACTGCGGAGGCTGGGCGGATCACCGACTGGAAGCGGGCGGGGTTGGAAGAGCAGCTGGCCGGTATGGCCGGCGAGTACTCGCCAGGGCAGCTACGCAAGATCGGCACCCAGCTCCTCGAGGCGCTGGACGGCGACGGCCCCGAGCCTGATGACAACCCGCCCGAGCCGGTCAACCGGCTGCAGGTCCGCAAGCGTCGCAACGGGTCGGGCGGCACGATCAGCGGGCAGTTCGACGATGCGGCGATGTTCGATGCGATCGCCACTGTGATCGATGCCAAGGCGAAGCCCCTCGGCCGCGATGATCAACGATCGACGGGGCAGCGTCAGGCCGAGGCCCTCGCCGATGCGTGCGGGTTCGTCCTCGCCCACGCCGACCACGCCACCCTCCCCGACGCCGGTGGGCGACGGCCGCACCTGAACGTGCTGATCCGGCTCGAGGACCTCGAAGCCCGTGCCCGGTCAGCCGTGCTCGACTTCGGCGGCCGCATGACCGCAGAGTCGTTGCGGATGCTGGCCTGCGACGCCGCCGTCGTACCCATCGTCATGAACGGCGCCGGACAACCCCTCGACGTGGGACGCTCCACCCGCGTGATCCCCGACGGGTTGCGCAGGGCGGTCACCGCCCGCGACCGTGGATGCGCCCACCCGGGCTGCGACCGGACACCTTCTTGGTGCGAAATCCACCACATCTGGGAGTGGGAGCACGGCGGCCCCACCGAACTGGGCAACCTGGTGAGCTTGTGCAAGGTGCACCACCGCTTGATCCACGATTCCGGGTGGGTGGTGCGGATCCGTGACGGGTTACCGGAGTTCATCCCACCGAAATGGATCGACCCGGAACAAAAACCCCGCCGAAACCTGTAACACGTTGTTGTCGCCGCCCTCCAAGACGACCAATTCGCTGCTGCGACGTGCACACCGGGGAGGACCTGATACTCGAGGGCGCCCGCGTCGAGGGGCTGAGGAGTCAGGTTCCCGCCTCCGCGTCCAGCGCGACGATCGCCGCGGCCTGCGGCGCGTCCACGACCAGCTCGCTGATCAGCCCCGCGCGGGCGGCGGCCAGCGTGGAGCGGGCCCGGTACTCGCCGAAGCTGGTGGCGATCCGGCGCGGGATGGCGCGAAGCGCATCCGCGGTGATCCCGACGATGCGCTCGTCGAGGGCCGGGCTGACGGGGCGGCCTGCCTCGTCGAAGACCCGGCCGCTGATCTCGCCGATCGCGCCCGCGGCGCCCACCTGCTCGGCCAGCTCCCGGGGCAGCAGCGGGTACACCGCGGAGCCGTACTCGCTCCAGTGGCCCACCGACACGACCGCGACGTCGAGGCGTTCCACGCGGTCGAGGCAGGCGGCGATCTCGGGCTGTGCGCGCAGGGCGCGCGCGGTGCCGGCCTCGGCCACGAACAGCGGCGCGTAGAAGGGGTGCGCGGTGCCGCCGGCGATCCGGGCCACCTCCCGGGTGACCTCGACCGATCCCATCCGGTCTCCCGGCAGTGTCACCACCCCGGCCAGCTGGACGACGTCGCACGGCGCCATGCGCGCGAGGTGGGCCGGCAGCCGCTCGATGATGCGGCTCCAGGTCAGGCCCACCGACCGCCCCTCGCCGACGGTGGTGGCCAGCACGCCGGCCAGCGCCTCGGCCACGGCGTCGGCGGCTCCGTCGGCGCCGGCGGCAGGCGCGATCCCGACCACGACGGCCCGCTCGATGCCCAGGACCGCGGCGAGCCGGTCTCCGAGGGCGGCGTGCTCGTCGCCGGGGTCACCGACGCGGATCTGCACCATCCCGGTGTCCCGGGCCTCCCGCAGCGCGCGGGCCACCTGCCACCGGCTCAGCCCGGTCTGCTGCGCGATCTCGACCTTCGAGCGGTCATCGAGGTAGTAGGCCTGGGCGACCTGCAGCAGCAGGTGCCTCTCGAAGGCCGCGCTGCGACCGTCCACGGGGCTCACACCTCCACCATAACTCACATCTGAGCGATAGGTATCGCGCCATTGAGAGGTCGAGAGATTTCCTGCTAGCGTCCGCTCACCAGATGAGCGGAGCAGTTCGCTCACTTGAGCGATTCCCAAGGACGGGCCAGATGACCGAGCGGGCAGCACCGACGCCGCACTCCCCGTGGAAGGCGGTCGGCGCCGCATTCTCCGGCAGCTTCATCGAGTGGTACGACTTCTACCTCTTCGGCACCGCGGCGGCCCTCGTCTTCCCGGTGCTGTTCTTCCCCGGTGACGACCCCACCGCGAGCGTGATCGAGTCCTTCGGGGCGTTCGCCGCCGGGTTCCTGACGCGCCCGCTCGGCGCCCTGCTCTTCGGGCACTTCGGCGACCGGATCGGGCGCAAGCCGATGCTGATGCTCACCGTGCTGCTGATCGGCGCGGTCACCTGCGTCATCGGCCTGCTGCCGACTCACGAATCCATCGGCGCCTGGGCCGCCGCCGCGCTGATCGCGCTGCGCCTGCTGCAGGGCATCGGCATCGGCGGGGAGTTCGGCGGCGGGTCGCTGCTGGCCCTGGAGTCCGCGCCGACGGGCAAGCGCGGCTTCATGGGCAGCTTCCACCAGATGGGCACCCCGGCGGGCCTGCTGGTGTCGACGGGGATCGTCAGCCTGGTGAGCCTCCTGCCCGAGGAGCAGTTCCTCGCCTGGGGCTGGCGGCTGCCGTTCCTGCTCAGCGGCGTGTTCGTCGTGATCGCCCTGATCGTGCGCTCCCGGGTGCCCGAGACGCCCGCGTTCGAGGCGAGCCGCGCCAAGGTCGACCGCCTCCCGATGGCCACGCTCTTCCGCACCCAGTGGCGCAACGTCCTGCTCGGCATCGGCGCCCGGATGGCCGACGCGGTGACGTTCAACGTCATCAACGTCTTCGCGATCTCGTTCGCCACCACGCACCTGGGGCTTCCGAAGTCGATGATCCTCAACGGGTTCGTCCTCGCCGCCGCGGTCGAGATCGTGCTGCTGCCGTTCCTCGGCCGGCTCTCCGACCGCATCGGTCGCCGGCCGGTCTACCTCACGGGCGTGCTGCTCTGCGGCGTCGGCGGGCTCCTCTACTTCCCGGTGCTCGCCACCGGCAACACGGTGCTGGTCTGGACGGCCATCGTGGTGCTGGTCGCCGCCGGTACCGGGTGCATGTTCGCGATCCAGGGCGCCTACTTCGCCGAGATGTTCTCCACGCGCACCCGCTACACCGGGCTCGGCGTCGTCTACCAGGGCTCGGCCCTGCTGGGCGGAGCGCCGACACCCGCGATCGCGCTGGCGCTGGCCGCGGCGTTCGGCTACTCGTACTGGCCGCCGGCGATCTTCCTCGCCGCCATGTGCGCCGTCAGCGCCGTCTGCGTGCTGCTGACGACGGAGACCCACCGCTCCGACCTGGTCGAGGACCGCGACGCCGCGGCCGCCACCCGCTGACGACAAGAAGGAGTTCCCGCGTGACCGCCGCGGCACCCCGTCCGAACATCGTGCTCATCATGACCGACCAGCAGCGCTTCGACTCGATCGCGGCGCTCGGCCACGCCCACGTCGACACGCCGAACCTGGACCGGTTGGCCCGCGAGGGCGCCGGTTTCACCCAGGCCTACGTCGCGTCGCCGTCGTGCGCGCCCTCGCGCGCGAGCCTGTTCACCGGCCTCTACCCGCACACGTCGGGCGTGCTGCGCAACGACGACCGATGGGCGCACTCCTGGGTGGAGGACCTGGCCGAGGCCGGCTACCGCTGCACCAGCATCGGCAAGATGCACACCTACCCCTACGAGGCGCCGGTCGGTTTCGCCGAGCGCCACGTGGTGGAGAACAAGGACCGCGCGCACCCGAGCCTGCCGTACTTCCTCGACCAGTGGGACAAGGCGCTGTGGGTCCGCGGCGAGGAGAAGCCCAGCCGCGTCACCTACCGCCGCCGCGCCGACTACGGCGAGCGCCTCGGCGCCTTCGAGTGGGAGCTGCCCGAGGACCTGCACGCCGACAACTTCGTCGGCAACCTCGCCCGGCACTGGCTCGACACCTACCCCGACCACGACGCCCCGTTCTTCCTGCAGGTCGGCTTCCCCGGCCCGCACCCGCCCTACGACCCCCCGCCGCGCCACCTCGACCCCTACCGGGAGCGGGAGATGCCCGCAGCGCACCGCACCCCCGAGGACCTCGACGCCCAGCCGGCGCCCCTCAAGGCGCTGCGCCGCCAGCACGTGGACAACGACCACGACGCGATCGTCCACCTGGAGGACTCCACCGAGGAGCAGCTGCAGCGCCAGCGCCGCCACTACTACGCGAACGTCTCGCTCATCGACGAGCAGGTGGGCGGGCTGCTGCAGGCGCTGGAGGACCGCGGCGTCCTGGAGAACACGGTCGTGGTCTTCACGTCCGACCACGGTGACGCGCTGGGCGACCACGGGCACTCGCAGAAGTGGACGATGTACGAGCCCAGCGTGCACGTCCCGCTGCTGGTCTGGGGCCCCGGCCGCGTGCGCCCCGGCCTCGTCCTCGACGGCCTGACCTCGTTGATGGACATCGGGCCGACCGTCCTGGAGCTGGCCGGGCTCCGCCCGCCGGCGTGGATGGAGGCCGAGTCGCTGGTCCCGGCGCTGCAGGGCCAGCCGTGGGAAGGTCGCAGCCACGTGTTCTCCGAGCACGCCCGCGACCTGATCCTCACCGACACGGAACTCATGACGATGGTGCGCGACTCCCGCTACAAGCTCGTGGAGTTCTCCGACCACGCCCACGGCCAGCTGTTCGACCTGGAGACCGACCCGTCCGAGGAACAGAACCTCTTCGACGATCCCGGCTACCGGTCCGTGCGCGACGAACTGCACGAGACGGTGAACCGCTGGCGGGTGAGCAGCGCGATGCACACGGCAACGTGGGCGAAGGCCTTTCGCTGATCCACCACCGCCTGTACGAGCCTTACGAGACCAGGCCCGCTCGGAACGCGAAGACGACTGCCTGGACCCGGTCCCGGGAGTCGGTCTTGGCGAGGATGTGCCCTACGTGGGTCTTCACCGTGGCCTCGGAGACGAACTGCTCCGCCGCGATCTCGGTGTTGGTCGCCCCCTGCCCCATCAGCGTCAGCACCTCGCGCTCGCGCGGGGTGAGCCGGGCGAGGACGGCGGCGATCTCGCCGGTGGGTCCCTCCGCCCGGGCGGCATCGGGCGGCGCGGCGGCCAGCAGCGGCGCGGCCTGGCGCAGCAGCCGCCGGGTGGAGACCGCGTCGACCATCGCCTCGCCCCGGTACACGGTGTGCACGGCCTCGATGAGCTTCTCCGGGGTGACGTCCTTGAGCAGGAAGCCGCTGGCCCCGGCCGCGATGGCCCGGGTCACCGACGCGTCGAGGTCGAAGGTGGTCAGCACGACCACGCGGACGTCCGGGCGGGTGGCGACGATCCGGCGGGTGGCCGCGATGCCGTCCAGGCGCGGCATCCGGATGTCCATCAGGACGACGTCGACCGCCATGCGCTCCAGGACGTCGAGCGCGTCCTGCCCGTCGGCCGCCTCCGCCACCACGGTGATGTCGGGCCGGGAGTTCAGGACCATGCAGAAGCCGGCGCGCACGAGCTGCTGGTCGTCGACCACCAGCACGCGCACGGCGTCGTCGGGGCCGTCGGTCATGACCGGGGAGCGTAGGGAAGCACGGCGTGCACGGCGAAGCCGCCGCCGGGTCGCGGCCCGGCCTCGAGGTGCCCGCCGTGCAACGCGGCGCGTTCGCGCATGCCCTGCAGCCCGCGCCCCCGGCGGTCGTCGTCCACGGCCGGGCCGACGCCGTCGTCGGTCACCCGCACGGTCAGGTCGTCGCGCCGCCACTCCAGCTCCACGTGCGCCTCGGCGCCCGCGCCCGCGTGCTTGAGCACGTTGGTCAGCGCCTCCTGGACGACGCGGTACGCGGCGAGCCCGGCGGCGGCCGGCAGGTCCCGCGCCTCGCCGGTGACGGTGAGGCGCACCGGTGTGCCGGCCGCCCGGATCTCCTCGACCAGTCCCGGGATCAGCGAGGGATCGGGCTGCGGGCCCGGACCGTCCGCCGCCGCACCGCCCTCGTCGGCCCGGAGCATGCCCAGGAGCCCGCGGACGTCGGCGAGCGCCTCACGTCCGATCGCGGCGATCCCGGTGAGGGCCTCGGCGGCAGCGGCCGGGTTGTCGGCCGCGACGTACCGGCCGCCGTCGGCCTGCACCACGATCACCGACAGCGAGTGCGCGACGATGTCGTGCATCTCCCGCGCGATGCGGGCCCGCTCGGCCAGCGCGGCCAGGTGGCTCTCCTGCTCGCGCTCCACCTCGAGCATCCGAGCCCGCTCCTGCAGCTGCTCGAGGCTGATCCGCCGCGCCCGTCGCAGCGAACCCGCCAGCCAGGCCGTCAGCGTGAAGGAGATGCCGAACCCGATCATGACGGCCACGACCCCCGGCGCCAGCGGCTCGGCGGCCACGCCGATCACGACCGTCTCGAGTCCGACGCCCGCGGCCGTCACCACCACCGCCAGCGGGCCCGACCAGCGGGGCCCGTAGGCGGCCGCGGAGTAGACCGCGACCAGTACCGCGGGGAGGACCACTATGGGGGCGGCCATCACCACCAGCGCGACGGCCCCGACCAGGGCGACGGCGATCGCCGCGGGCATCGGGTAGCGGCGGC
This sequence comes from Pseudonocardia sp. MH-G8, assembly GCF_002262885.1. Lineage (GTDB taxonomy): Bacteria > Actinomycetota > Actinomycetes > Mycobacteriales > Pseudonocardiaceae > Pseudonocardia. The sequence goes on from NZ_NKYF01000041.1 coordinate 7,708, forward strand.
GCACCACCAGCGGCAGCGCGGCGGCGACCGCGACCGCGATGTCCGTCCCGTTCCGCACCCAGGAGTAGACGATCGCCACGAGGCCCGCGGCGAGCACTGTGTCGACCACGAGCGGGTGGGTGTGCAGCCAGCCGCTGATCCGCTGCATCGGGTCGACGCGCCCCGTCGCCGTCACGCCGCGGCACCCGCGCGGGTCGAGAGCGCGTGCACCACGCGCTCCAGCGGACCGCGACCGGCGAGCAGCCGCCACGCCGTCGCCAGCACGAGGGTGACCACCACGAACGCGATGGTGGACGGCCACGGGTCGGCCTGCCACCCGGGCGCGGCCACGGTCAGCAGCGCCATCCCCCCGACGTGCGCCGCGTAGACCGTCAGCGCCAGCGCCCCGGCGGCCACGAGCGGGAACACCGCCCGGGGCCACCGCCGCGCGAGCACCAGGCAGGCGACGAGCACGACGACCGCGACACCGCCGGAGCCGACGATCTCGAACGGCGTGCCGGTGTGCGGCGCGTCCAGCAGGAGGTAGGCCGGCGTGAGCGTGCCCGTGGCGCCGAGCCCCGAACCGGTCATCAACTCCCACGCGATGTCCGGCGGGACGCCGAGGCGGGGCGCCATCGCGTCGGCCACCGCCTGCAGGGGTCGTGCACCGCCGAGCACCTCCAGCGCGAACCACGATCCGCCGTAGCCGAGGGCCACGGCGGCCAGGCCCGCGACGAGCAGCCGAGCGCGGACCGCGGCCGCGCGGAGGTCGAGACGCCCCACGGCGAGGCCGGCGAGCACGAACGGCATCCAGGTCAGCACCGGGTAGGCGCCGTCGAGCAGCAGCCGCAGCCCGGCGGCACCGGCCGCCGGCCAGGAGGTGAAGTCCGACGCCGTGACGGCGCCGCCCAACGTGTTCCCGTGCACCACCGTGCTGCGCAGCCAGAACGAGGCCAGCGGGCCGACCACCGCCCAGCCGATCGCCCACGCGAACAGCACGGCCGGGCGGACCCGCAGGAACGGCAGCGCCAGCACGAACATCACGGCGTAGTAGGACAAGATGATCATCGGGCCGGTGCTGATCTCCGCCAGCCCGACGCCGAGGACGAACAGCAGCGCGGCGCGAACGGCGATCCGCCGCCGCACCCCGGCGCTCGTCCCCCGGCTGAGCAGGGCCAGCGACACCCCGGCGAGCACCGCGAACAACACCGCCGAGCGGCCCGCGAACACCTCGAAGACCGCGCCGCCCGGCCCGGGGCTCATGGCGGCGGCCGCCGCGACGTGGACCACGATCATCCCGATTACCGCCAGCCCCCGTGCCATGTCCACGCCGGCCACCCGACCGGGTCGCACCGTCGTGGCGGGCGAGGACGTCGCACCTGTCGTACCGATCATGGGAACGATCGTCCGCCGGCGGTGGCCCCACCGCATCGGAGCACGGGTGGAGATCGTTCTCCACCCGCGGGAGGAGAACGATCAGAGGTCCGCCATCGCCGACGTCGGCGACTCCACCGCATCCGCCACGAAGCGCAGGAAGCCACCCGCGGTGCCGCCGTCGCAGACCCGGTGGTCGAAGACCAGCGACAGCTGGACGATCTGCCGGGCCACGATCTCGCCGTCGACCACCCAGGGCCGGGGGAAGATCCGGCCCATGCCGAGGATCGCGACCTCGGGGTGGTTGATGATCGCGGCGCTGCCGTCCACGCCGAGCACGCCGTAGTTGTTGAGGGTGAACGATCCGCAGGTCAGATCGGCCGCGGTGCTCGAGCCGTCGCGGGCGGCCGCGGTGAGCCGGCGGATCTCGGCGTCCAGGCCCCGCATGCCCAGCCGGTGCGCGTCGCGGACGGCGGGCACGACGAGCCCGCGCGCGGTCTGCGCCGCGATGCCGAGGTTGACCCCGTCGAGGTGGGTGATCTCGTCGCGCTCGGTGTCCACCCGGGCGTTGAGCTCCGGGAAGCGGGCGAGCCCGGCCACGACGAACCGGGCGACCATCGCGAGGACGCCCGGCGCGGACCCCTGCGCGGCGAGCGCGGCCCGCAGCTCCAGCAGGGCCGTCGCGTCGACGTCCACCCAGGTGGTGGCCTCGGGGATCTCGCTGCGGCTGCGGGTGAGGGTCTCGGCGACGGCCTTGCGCATCCCGCGTAGCGGCACCCGGGTGCGGATCGCCAGGCCGGTCCGCCCGTCGACGGCGGCGGGCTCGTCCGTGGCCACCGCCTCGACGTCGCGGCGCGTGATCACGCCGTGCGGGCCCGTGCCGGTGAGGGTGGCGAGGTCGACGCCCCGCCGCCGGGCGAGCTGACGGACGATCGGTGACTTCACGGCGGGCCGCGCGGCCACCGGGGCCGAGGTCGGGGCCGGGGCCGTACGGCGACGGCGGCGCGGCGGCGCCTCGGACGTGCCGTAGCCGATCAGGACGTTGCCCGACCCGGCCCGCTCCTCCTCGACGTAGGTCTCGGAGGCCGCGGAACTCTCCACCGAGAGCAACGGCTCCCCCACCGCGAGGGTCGCACCCTCCTCGCCGTGGCGCTGCGCGACGACGCCCGCGAACGGCGACGGGACCTCGACCACCGCCTTGGCCGTCTCGACCTCGGCGACCGGGGCGTCGACCGCCACGGTGTCGCCCACCGCGACCAGCCACCGGACGAGCTCGGCCTCGGTGAGCCCCTCGCCGAGGTCGGGCAGCATGAAGACCTGCGTGCTCATGCCGCGCCCTCGTCCCACTGCAGCGCGTCGACGGCGTCGAGGATCCGGTCGACACCGGGCAGGTGGTGCTGCTCCAGCTTCGGGGGCGGGTAGGGCACGTCGAACCCGGTGACCCGCCGCACCGGCGCCTCCAGGTGGTGGAAGCACCGTTCGGTCACACGGGCGACGATCTCCGAGGCCACCGAGGCGAACCCCGGCGCTTCCGCGACGACCACCGCGCGCCCGGTGCGCACGACCTCGGCGCAGACGGTGTCGTCGTCGAACGGCACGATCGAGCGCAGGTCCACCACGCCGACGTCGCGCCCCTCGGCCGCGGCCTGCTCGGCGGCGGCCAGCGCGACCGGCACCGACGGCCCGTAGGCGATCAGCGTGGCGTCCCGGCCGGGCCGGCGGACCACCGCGCGCCCGATCGGGGGCACGGCGACGGCGACGTCGACCTCCTCCTTGGCGAAGTAGTGCTTCTTCGGCTCCAGGAACACCACGGGGTCCGGCCACTCGATCGCCGCCCGCAGCAGCCCGTAGGCGTCGGTGTTCGTCGCCGGCGCGACGACCGTCAGCCCCGGGGTGTGCGCGTAGTAGGCCTCGGAGGAGTCGCAGTGGTGCTCCACGCCGCCGATGCCGCCCGCGTAGGGGATCCGGATGACCATCGGCAGGCGCATCCGCCCGCGCGTGCGGTTGCCGAACTTGGCCACGTGGCTGGCGATCTGCTCGAACGCCGGGTAGGCGAAGGCGTCGAACTGCATCTCGACCACCGGGCGCATGCCGTTCATGGCCATCCCGACCGCCATCCCGACGATACCCGACTCGGCCAGCGGGGTGTCGAAGCAGCGGGCCTCGCCGAAGTCGCGGGTCAGGCCGTCGGTGACGCGGAAGACCCCACCGAGCGGGCCGACGTCCTCGCCGAACACGACCACCGAGTCGTCGGCGGTCATCGCGTCGCGCAACGCCGTGCCGATCGCCTGCGCCATCGTCATCTTCGGCACGCTCGTCAGGCCTCCTCGAGCTCGGCCCGCAGCGCCGCGCGCTGCACGACCAGCTGGGGCGTCGGCGTCGCGTAGACGTGGGCGAACAGCTCCTCCGGGTCGGCCGGTGCCTCCGCGCCCATCCCCGCCCGCACGTGCGCCGCCATCTCCTCCGCCGCCGCGGCGACCTCCCGCTCGACGTCCTCGGTGAGCACGCCCGCGGCGCCGAGGTGGGCCCGCAGCCGGACGATCGGGTCGCGCCCGGCCCACTCGCGCACCTCGGCGTCCGCGCGGTAGCGGGTGGCGTCGTCGGCGTTGGTGTGGGCCTCCATGCGGTAGGTGTCGGCCTCGACGAGCGTCGGGCCCTCCCCCGCGCGGGCCCGGGCCACGGCGTCGCCGAGCACCGAGGTCAGCGCCGCGAGGTCGTTGCCGTCCACGCGCACGCCCGGCATCCCGTAGCCGACGGCCTTCGCGGCCAGCGACGGCGCCACCGACTGCCGGGCCAGCGGCACCGAGATCGCGTACTTGTTGTTCTGCACGAAGAACACCACCGGCGCCGCGAACACGGCGGCGAAGTTGCAGGCCTCGTGGAAGTCGCCCTCGCTGGTGGCGCCGTCGCCGCACAGCGCCATCACCACGGTGCCCTCACCCTTGAGCCGCGCCGCGTGCGCCACCCCGACCGCGTGCAGCAGCTGCGTCGCCAGCGGTGTGGCCTGCGGTGCCACACGGTGGGCGGCGGGGTCGTAGCCGCAGTGCCAGTCGCCGCGCAGCATGCTCAGCACCTCCACCGGGTCGACCCCGCGGGCGACGATCGCGGCCGTGTCCCGGTAGGTCGGGAAGAGCCAGTCCCCGTCGCCGAGCACCGAGGCGCACGCCACCTGGCACGCCTCCTGGCCCCGCGACGACGGGTACACCGCGAGCCGGCCCTGCCGCACGAGCGCGCCCGCCTGCTCGTTCAGCCGGCGGGCCAGTGCGAGCTGCCGGTAGCCGTCGAGCAGGGCCGTCGGGTCGGGCGCCTCCTGCCCCTCCCGCAGGCGTCCGGACTCGTCCAGGAACCGCACCGTGGCGACATCCGTGCCCATACCCGCACCTCCATCGGTGAGCCGACCCGAAGAGATGTTGCCGCTGCGGCAGGCCAACTGGCTATGCTCAGAGCCAAAGCCGAGACGGTTGGCTGGAGCAGCGCGCTCGGTCGCGCCGATCGGCCGCCCGCGAACCGCCGCACCGCCCGGGAGCGAGACGAGTGGACACCACCCTCGACGACACCGACCGCCGGATCATCGCCGCGCTCGAGGCCGACGGCCGGCTGTCCGGCCGCGCGCTCGCCGAGCGCGTCACGATCTCCCGGGCGAACGCCTACGCCCGGCTCGAACGGCTCGTCGCCGACGGCGTGATCACCGGGTTCACCGCGACCGTCGACCCGCTGAAGGTGGGCCTGAACACCTCCGCCTACGTCACGCTGTCGGTGCGCCAGAACAGCTGGCGCGACCTGCGCGAGCAGCTGCGGCAGATCCCCGAGGTGCGGCACATGGCGCTGATGGGCGGCGAGTTCGACGTCATGCTGCTGGTCCGGGCCGCCGACAACGACGCGCTGCGGCGCGTGGTCCTGGAACAGCTCCAGGCCATCCCCGGCGTGCTCGCCACCCGCACGTTCCTGATCTTCGAGGATGCGGCGGGCTGACACCGCGTTTGGCCCGATCCGCACCGGGCACCGTGGGATCTACGGGACGACCGATCCAGGAGGCCGACGGTGGACGACGATCGCGCGAGATGCGCCCGGGAACCGCAGTACCGGCTCCTCCTGCGGGCCCACCGCCCGTCCGAGGTGTTCCGCGAGACCAGCACCCAGGTGCAACGGCCGTCGCCGGCGCAGCTGGACGAAGTACCCCCGCCCCGGAGTTCCGAGCAGTAGCGCCACCTGCGGCCACGGCGCGGGACGGCACCGCGTCGCCGAGCTGATCACGAGCCCGGCCGGAGCATCAGGACGACTGCGCATCGGGCGGCTCGACGGTCGGGAAGAAGATCGCACTGACCAGGTGCGGGCTGCGCCCCGGCGCGGGGCCGTTGCCGGCCAGCGACGTGAGGAGGTCGCGCAGCACGCCGATCATCTCGTCGCGCTCGGCGGGGCTGAGCCAGACCACGCCCTGCCGGTACCCCACCGAGTCGGCGGCCGGATCGGCGCCGTCCCGGTCGAGGTAGGCGTTGAACTCGGCGAGCAGCGCGGCCGTCGCGGCGGCGAACCCGCGGCGGTGGTCGTCGGTGGACATCGACGCGGCCGCATCGGTGTCGATCGCCGCCCGGCCGCGGCGGAGCCGGTAGTGGCGCTCGACGGCACCGTGGACGCGCTGCTCGTCTACGACCTCCAGCACGCCACCCTCCACCAGCAGCGCGACGTGCCGGTACACCGTCGTGCGGGGCACGTCTGCCAGGCGGGCGCAGAGCTCGGACGTGGTGCGCGCTCGTGACCCCGACATGACGTGCACGACGCGCAGCCGGACCGGGTGCAGGAGCAGGTCGAGGGTATCCACGTCGCGATGATCCCACTACTGGTACCGTTCCCAAAGTTGGGATTGCGAGCGGAGGAGAAGCGATGGCGACCACGACACCGCCGCCGGCGCGCCTGAGTGGCGATGCGGTGCGCCCGCTCGCGACGCTGGACCCGGCGGCACCCACCGACGACCTCGCCTGGCTCGACGACGCGATCGGCGACGCGCGGGTGGTGGCGATCGGCGAGAGCGCGCACTTCAACCGCGAGTTCGCCCTCCTGCGCCACCGCGTGCTGCGGCACCTGGTCGAGCGGCACGGGTTCAGCGCGTACGCGATGGAGTCCGGGTTCGTCGAGGGGTGGCAGACCGACGCCTGGGTCCGCGGCGGGGCGGACGGCGACCGGCTCGACGACGCACTGGCGAACGGCATCACGTCGCTGATGGGCCTGAACAGGCAGATGCGCGCACACCTCGAATGGATGCGGCAGCACAACCGCACCGGCCGCCCGGTCGGCTTCTACGGCATCGACGTACCCGGCTCGACCGTCTCCCCGCTGCCCGGCCTCGACGCCGTGCGCGCGCACTTCGCCGTTGCCGACCCCGGGTTCGTCCTCGACCCGGCCCTCCGCGACACCGCCGCTGCCTACGCCGGGCCCTCCACGTTCGCCGCAGGCGCGGCCGTCGCCGCCTACCGGGCGCTCGCCCCCGAGCGCCGCGACGCCCTCACCTCGGGCCTCGCCGACCTGGCCGCCCGCATGCGGGCCCACCGCTTCGACCACCTGCAGCGCACCACGGTGGAGGAGTACGAGCGCGCGTTGCACAGCCTGCACCTCACCGTCGGCCTGGACGCGATGCACCGCGAACTGGCGCGCGGCAGCGTCGACGGCACGATGTCGAGCATCCGCGACGCCGCGATCGCGGACACCGTCGAGTGGATCCTGCGCCGCGAGGGCCGGCTCGTCGTCGCGGCCCACAACGGCCACGTCCAACGCCATCCCGTCGCCGTGCCCGGCATGCTGCCGACGGCCACGACGATGGGCATGCACCTCGCCGAGCGGCTGGGCGAGGACTACCTGGTGATCGGCACGACCTCGGGCACCGGCGAGACCCTGAACATCGGCGGCGACTTCTACACAGGCCGGTTCTTCACCGACCTGGATCCGCCCGGTGCCGGCACCCTCGACGCGCTCATGGCCGCGAGCCACGACGGGCCGTTCGCGGTCGACCTGCGGCGGCTCTCGCCTGCCGACGCAGGCGCCGTCGCGGCCGCCCCCCGGCACCGCATGGGAGCGCTCGACGGCGACGTGCGCCCCCTCGACGCCTTCGACCTCGTCGTCCACCTCCCGCACGTCACCGCTGCGGACCCCGATCCCGCGGCCCTCGCGCACGCGCCGGCCGACGTCCAGGCGGCGTTCGCCCGGTGGATGTCGAGCGGGGTGCATCCACCGCAGCCTGCGTGACGGGCGAGAGCGGTGCCGGACGATGATCACCGACGTCACCGACGAGGACGCGGGCGTCGCGTCCGGCGTCCAGAGGTGCGTCGACCGGCTCGGCGGGGCGACCGGCCTCGCGCTGCTGGTCGGAATCGCCTTCGCCGCCTCCGGGGAGCCGGGCGCGGCGGCGCAGGTGGGGGCCCGCCGCGATGCGTGATCAGCCGACGGCTTGCGCCGAACCGATGTGCGACGCGCGCCGAACACCCGGCTGAACGTCGACGCACCCACTGTGGAGGACCCGGCCACGATGCGACCCACACCTGGAGCCACGCTCCTGCTCCCCCGCGCCGCCTGAGCGGCTCGCGATGCGCCTCACGCCCGCCCTGGTGCTGGACGCGGACGACGCCGCCGCCCTCGAGTCCTGGGTCCGGGACGGCCCGTCGCCGCGCGCGCTGCGGGCCCGGATCGTCCTGCTGTCACGCGACGGGCTGGGTGCCACCGCGATCTCCGACGTGCTGGGCTGCTCACGCCAGACCGTGGTCAGCTGGCGCGCCCGCTTCCGGGCGGAGGGACTGCCCGGGCTCGCGGACGCACCCCGCTCCGGCCGGCCCGCCACCGTGGACGCCCACGCCGTCGTCGCCCGCACCCTGGCGCCTGCGCCGCCGGGCGCGAGTCGCTGGTCGACCCGGCTGGTGGCGGCGCAGCTGGGCATCAGCAACGCCGCGGTGGCGAAGGTCTGGCGGACCTGGGGGCTCGTCCCCGGCGCGGACGGCACGCTGTGGCTGGCCGCGCAGCCCTACCTCGATGCGGACGTCGACCGCGTGGAGGGCCTGTACGCCGGCCCGTCGCTGCGGCTGCTCGTGCTGCGCGCAGGCGAACCCGGCGCCGCCGGGCAGGTCGCGCGCTGGACGGACCTCGGCGCGCGACTGGCCGCGACCGGCCTCGACCCGGCTCTCGATCCCGCCGCGCCGGCGGACTTCCTGACCCGGCTCGGCGGCTGCCGCGCCGCACGTCGCGTGCTCTGCGCCGGCACCGTGCCGCCCGAGGTCGCCGCGTGGGCGCGGGCGCACGGCGCCACCCTCCACCGCGCGCCGTGCACCGCGTCGTGGTCACGGCTCGCGCACCTCGCGTGCGTCCGTGCGGCGATGTCCCGGGACGGGGAGTCGTCGGTGGCGGGGTTGAGCACCTTCCTGGATGCCGGTTCCCGGCATCCGGTGTCCTGGGTGGCGGGGCCACCCAGGACGGGGTGACGCCGGATCAGCCGTTGTCGTCGCTGGTGTTGACCTCGCCGTTGACGCCCGCGGGGAAGAACCCGCCCTCGCTCACGGCCGACGGGTTCAGGTAGGCGATGTTGAGGACCTGGCCGGGGGTGCGCGAGAACGCGATCCCGTTGTCGTCGGCCGGCACGATGTTCGCCGTGCCGCTCGTGACGATCCCCTGGTCCAGATCGGAACTGCCGTCGAGGGAATCGCGCGCGTCGGAAATCTTGCCGGCCGGGTCCTCGAGCCCCTTCGAGAGAAGGACGGTGCGGACGAGTCCGGCGTGATAGGCCTCGACGGCGAGGATCCCCGCCGCGGCTTCGAGGAAGGTCTTGTTCGACACCAGGGGGGATGCACCCTTGTACGCGGTGACGCCCACGTCCTCGAAGATGAACGCACCGAGCAGGAAGCTGTTCTCGTCGGCGAAGGGGTCGAATCGCTCCCCGTTCTTGATGACGCCGGCGGCGAGCGCGGCCGCGGTGAAGGCATCGTCGAGGTCGATCTCCGGACGGGCGACCTTCGCGTCGCCCAGCGCGCTGCGCAGGAAGTCGACGTGCGCGCGCTCGTCGTCCGCGATCTCCTCGGCGTACTGCTTCGCGAGCTTGCTCTCGAACCGCACCTTGCGACCGCCCCGGACCCCACCGAGCTCACCTGCGCCGTCGACCTGCGAGTCCTTCAGCCCGTCGCCGGTGACGGCCCGGAGGTAGAACTCGGCCTCCAGGTACTCGAGGTTGAGCGCGAAGTTCAGTACGGCCGCGTCGCTCGGACCGCTCTGCTCGTCGTCGCCGCCGCCGGCGAACGCGGTGCCCGCCCCCACGACGCTGATCCCGGCGACACCCGCGCCCGTCAGGCCTGCCGCCCGCAGGAAACGGCGCCGGTCGAGCCCGTTCTCCGCACTGCGACCGATTGCGTCATTCACGAACGACCTGGTGAAACCCTCGAACACTCGAGTCTCCTCACACGGGAAATGCACGATGGCGCTGCGGCGGTGGCCGCGCAGCGATCCCTGTAAGGAAGAACGATCGAGGAACGCGGGTGGTGTCCGTCCGATCAGGCGACATGAGAATTTGATTCACAACGTCCAACGACTTCGTTCCGGATCGAGGAGGTGTCGGCGCCGTTCCGTACGCGCGGCCACGAGACGACCACGAGCCCGCCGAGCAGCAGGACCGCGCCGGCGGTGACCGGCGCCGACAGGCGTTCGCCGAGCAGCAGCACGGCGAGCGCGGCGGCGACCAGCGGCTCGACGAGGGACAGCGTGCCCGCGGTCGCGGCGCTGACGCGACGCAGCCCGGTGACGAAGAACCAGTACGCGGCGGCTGCGGTGACCGGCCCGAGCCAGACCACCAGGGCCAACCCCCGCGGTGTCGTGAGCGCGGGGAGGGCGGCGAGGGTCCAGGGCGCCAGTACCGCGCCGCCGACCAGGAGCGTCACCGCGACCGCCGCGGGCATCGGGACGCCGTGCTGGATGAGCCGCTTGGCCGAGACGGTGTAGACGCCGAAACAGGCACCTGCCAGCACCCCGAGCGCGGCACCGCCGAGGTCGACCCGCACGCCCTCGGCCGGGGCGACCACCAGGACGCACCCGATCACCGCGCAGCCGGTGCCCGCCACCCAGCGCCGCGTCAACCGGGTGCCGGTGGCGGCGCGTTCACAGATCCCCGTGGCGACGGGGGCGACACCGAAGGTGAGCGCCGTCGCCACGGCGGCGCCCGTGGTCGCCACCGATGTCATGAACGCCGCCTGGAACGTGGCGGTGGCGGCCGACGCCGCGAGCACCGCGGGCCAGGCGCGTCCGGTCAGCAGCCGGAAGGACCCCGCGTCGGTCGCGAGCACGACGGCGGCCAGCACGAGCCCGCCGACCAGGATCCGGGCACCGCCGAGCGCGGCCGGCCCCGCCGCGGCGCCGGCGAGCAGCTGCGCAGGCCCGACCGTTCCCCACAGGACCCCTGCCAGCAGGACGAGCGGTACGCCGAACCGGTTCTTCTGTCGCTCCACGCCGCCGAGCATGCGCAGAACGGCGGCAGCAGCGCCGGCTGATCGAACGTCCTTCGGTCACCGCCGGCTCGACCGTCACCGGTTCGACCGGCGAGGGCGAGCGCGCCGGTCAGCCGGAGCTCGTTCGGCGAGCGTGCCGCGTGTCGTCCAGAAGTTCGGACTGCTCCACCGGCTGCACGTAGTCGAAGACCACGGTGGTGCGGACGTCCACGAACTCCTTGCGGCGCGCCAGCCGGTCCAGGACGAAGTCGCGCAGGTACTGGGTGCTGGGCACCGCGACGTGCACGAGCACGTCCTCGTTGCCGGTCACGACGAACACGCCCAGCGTCTCGGGCAGGGCCGCCATGCTGTCGCGGACGTTCTCGATGGCCTCCCGGGACTGCGGGCGGATCCGGATCGAGATCAGGGCCTGCACGCTGCGGTTCAACGCCGTGGGATCGACGGCCGCGTGGAACCCCGTGATCACCCCGCGGGCCCGCAGCGCCCGGGTGCGCTCCAGCGCCGTGGACGGGGCCACGCCCACCGCCTCGGCCAGCTCCCGGTTCGTCTGGCGGCCGTCGCGCTGCAAGCGCCGCAGGATGGCCTGGTCCACCGCGTCCACGTCGTCCCCTCCCGCTGCACGAGCCGAACGTCCTTCGCGTCATGCTCGGCAGAAGGCGCTGCCGGCCGACGTTCGTTCGAATCATGCCAGTGCGGTCAGGCGGTGGTCACCGGCTGGGCCGGCTCCTGCCCGGATGCCGCGACAGGGCGCTGCGGACGGGTGGCGACGACCACCCCCGCCAGGCAGAGCGCCCCACCGGCGAGCGCGAGCGGCGCCGGGATCTCCCCGAGCAGCGCCCAGGACAGCAGCACGACGATCGGCGGCACGGCGTAGGTGGCGGCGGCGAGACGGCCCGCGGTCGTCCGGGAAAGGGCGTAGCCCCAGGTCAGGAAGGCGACGGCGGTCGGGAAGACGCCGAGGTAGACGATCCCGCCGGTCGCCGCGGCGGACGCCGTCGCCAGCTCGGTGAGCAGCGCGGGCAGGTAGGGCAGCAGCGCGACCGTCCCCGAGACCGCGCCGATCCAGGTGAGGGTCAGGGCGTCGAGCCGGGCCAGCAGCCGCTTCTGCACGACGGCGGCGCCGGCGTAGAGCAACGCGGCGAGCAGCCCGAGCAGGACTCCGGCGACGTCCGCACCCCCGGCCGACGTGGTGGCCGCGATGAGCACGACCCCGGCGAACGCGATCGCCATGCCGGCCAGCAACCGCGCCGGGAAGCCCTCCCCGAGCAGCAATCCGGCCAGCACCGCGACGACCACCGGGGCGACGTTCACCAGCAGCGCGGCGGTGCCGGCGTCGAGCTGTCGCTCGGCGGCGTTGAGCGCCAGGTTGTAGAGCCCGAACCAGGCGATGCCCCAGAGCGCGATCGCACCGAGCAACCGCCCGCGCGGGAGTGCCACCGGCGCGGCACGGGTGCGGGTTCGCACCACCAGCACGATCGCGGTGAGCGTGAGCGACCCGACGAGCATCCGGCCCAGCGCCAGCGCCCCGGGTGACAGCTCGTGGCCGACGGCCCGGATGCCGACGAACGCCGAGGCCCAGAGGACCACGGTGGTCGCCGCGGCGGCGAGGGGGAGGAACTGCCGGGAGAGCGTCATGACCCCAGCCTGCGACGGTCGATGGTTCAGCACCAGCGACTGTTCCTACAGTTCGATTCAGTATCGCTGTAGTGTCGAGGCGTGCTCGACACCCACCGCCTGCGCATCTTCCGCTCCGTCGTCGCCAGCGGATCGGTGCAGGCCGCCGCCGCGAACCTGGGCTACACCCCCTCCGCGGTGAGCCAGCACGTCACCGCCTTGGCGCGGGAGACCGGGCTCGCCCTGTTCGAACGAGCTGGTCGCGGCCTGCGGGTCACAGCCGCCGGGCTGCGGCTGGCCGAGCAGGCCGACGGGATCCTCGACCGGCTCGGTGAGGCCGAGGCCGTGATCGCAGACCTGAAGGCGGGCCGCACCGGCGCGCTGTCGCTGTCCTACTTCGCCTCGGTCGGCGCGGCCTGGCTCCCCCGGATCGTCCGGCGGCTGACCGGCGAGTTCCCCGGCGTCCGGCTCGACCTCGCCCTGCGCGAATGGCTGCCCGACGACGCGGCTGCTCGCTCCGACGTGCAGATCGCCGTGGAGCGCCCGGACTTCGCGGCCTGGCCCGGTTTCACCGCGCACCACCTGCTCGACGACCCGTACGTCGCCGTGCTGCCGGAAGGCCACCCGCTCGCCGACCGGGACGAGATCGAGCTGGCCGAGCTCGCCACGGAGCGCTGGGTGGACAACGACTTCGCGCGCGGCTGGTGCCGGCGCAACCTGGTCGAGGCGTGCACCGCGGCGGGGTTCCGGCCTCCGTTCCACGTCGAGGCGCACGACTACCCCACCGCCCTCGCGTTCGTCGCCGCCGGCATCGGCATCACCGTGCTGCCCGAGCTCGGCGCCGCCCACCCCCCGGCCGGGACGCGCGCGGTGCCCGTCGTCTCACCGGTGCCGGTCCGCTCGATCCTGGCCGTCGTCCGCGACGCCGTCGCCCACACGCCGCCGGTGCGCGGGGCGTGCGAGGAGCTGCGGGCGATCGCCGGCGAGACCGCCGCCCGACCGCTGCCGGGACGGACCTCGTCAGGCTCCCTGCTGACCGCCGGACGAAGCTAGGCGGTGGCCGTCGGGGGGCACCGGTTCATTCAGCGGCCGTCCGCCCACACCCTTCTCGGCCGATGCATCCCTTCTCCCCTCACCCGACCCGTCGATGGGGTGTACGGCTGTGAGGCAGTGGTCGCGAGCCGGGAACGGCCCGCCCACAGAAGATCCCACGACGACGTAGACGTGATGGGGGTTGGATCTTCCCTCAAGCCCCATACGTCTATCTGATCATGGAACGGGCGGTCTTGATCAGCAGAAATGGTGTGAGGGCGACAGATTTGACGCCCTCACACCACTCCTGGCGATCATGACGCTGAGCCGGCGCGCGAGAAGTACAAGAGCGCGCTCGCGAGGGTCCTGGCGTGCGACTCGCACTGCGTCGGGCGATCAACGCGCCGGTCAACCCACTAGCTGACCTGTTGATCGGGGCTCAGGCGTGCGGCGACCTCGTCGATGTCGCTCCACAACTGCTCGGGGACCTCGCACGTGGCCAGCTCCACGCTCTCCGCGACGCGTTCCGGGCGGGACACCCCGAGCACCGTCGTGGCGATCCGCGGATCCCTCGTCGAGAACTGCACCGCCGCCGCGGCGAGGGGGACGCCGTAGCCGGCGCAGAGCTGCTCGACCGCGTGCACGGCCGCGAGCAGCGCGGGTGAGCACTCCCGGTAGGCGTAGCGGGTGGTGTGCCGCGTGCCCGCGGCGAGGATGCCGCCACCGAACACGGCGGCGTTGACGACGCCCATCCCGCGGGCTGCGGCCTCGTCCAGCAGCGGGTCGGCGGCGCGGTTCACCAGGGTCCAGCGGTTGTGCGTGAGCACGGCGTCGAACGCGCCGGTGGCGACGAACCGGCGCAGGAGGTCCACCGGTCCGCCCGCCACCCCGATGGAACCCGCCACGCCCTCGTCGCGCAGCTGCACGAGGACCTCCACGGGCCCGCCGGGCGCCATCGCCTCGTCGAACGTGATGTGTTCCGGGTCGTGCAGGTGCAGCAGCGGCACCCGGTCGACGCCCAGCCGGGCCAGGCTGGCCTCGATCGAGCGTCGCACCTGGTCGCCGGAGAACTCGCCGGTGTCGAGGTCCCGGTCCACCTTCGTGGACAGCACGTAGCCCTCGGGGATGCCCCCGATCTGCCGCAACGCCTCCCCGATCCGCCGCTCGGACTCGCCGCCGCTGTAGGAGTTGGAGGTGTCGAGCGCGTTGACCGGTCCGGTCAGGGCGGCCACGGCAGTGGCGACCCCCCGGTCCGCGGACACCTCGTACCCCAAGTTGCCCGGCATCGACCCGAGTGGCCCGCCGCCGATCGTCAGCGGGGTGATCTGCAGGCCGGTGCCCCCGAGGGGGCGGCGGGGCATGGTCGTGCCGGTCATGCGAAGAACCCTTCGTCGCCGGGGTGCAGGTGGGCGGCCGCCGCCTCCCGGTCGAACTCGATGCCCAGGCCGGGCCGGTCCCACACCTCGATGGACCCGTCCACCACGATCCGTTCGGGCAGCCCGGTGACGATCGAGTACCACCAGTCCGGCTTGGCAACCGGGTACTCGAACGCGATGAAGTTGTCCGGCAACGTCGCGCACACCTGCACCAGCGCCGCCAGCCCGAACACCCCGTCCAGCACGCCGTGCGGCACGATCTGCACGCCGTGCAGGTCGGCGTACTCGGCCACCCACTTCAGCTCCGCGATCCCGCCCACGTCACACGGGTCCGGCCCGACCACCCGCACCGCCTGCGTGGAGATCAGATCCTTGAAGTTCTGCCGCAGGTAGATCTGCTCACCCGTGTGCGTCGGCGTGCTCGTGGCGACGGTGACCTCGCGGTACTGGTCGGCATGCACCCATGGGACGTAGTCGCCGGTGAGCAGGTCCTCGACCCACATGAGGTTGAGCGGCTCGAGCGCGCGCAGCAGGCGGATGGCATCGGGCACGGTGAAACCGGGCCCGGCATCCAGCGCCAGCCCGACCTCGTCGCCGAGCACCTCCTTCATCGCCTCCACGCACGCGACGGTGTGCTTGAGGCCCCGCTCGGTGAGCGGGCCGCGATTGGGATGGCGGGGCCCGGTGCGCAGCTCGCCGTAGGTGAAGTCGGCGGTGTTCTGCACCATGAACCCGTGGTAGGCCACCCCCTCCTTGATCAGGGTGAAACCCTCGGGGGCGGCCTTCATCTGCGCCATCGCCTCGGCGTAGTCCTCGGGCTGGTGGCCCTTCAGCTGCGGCCGCACCCCGCCGTTGTAGACCCGCACCCGGTCGCGCACCTTGCCGCCGAGCAGCTTGTACACCGGCAACCCCGCGGCCTTGCCCGCCACGTCCCACAACGCGATCTCGATCGCCGACACCGCACTGCCCCACGGCTTGAAACCCGCGAACCGGCGGATCTTGAGCAGGCAACGCTCCACATCGGTGGGATCCTCACCGACCAGGAAGTTCCGGTACATCTCCACCACGGGGCGCATGTAGGGCTTCGACGACTCGATCTCACCGAAGCCGTCGACCCCCTCGTCGGTCACGATCCGCACGATCGGGCTCTGCCCGATCACCGCGCACCTCAGATCGACGATCTTCATCGGGTCCTCCTCAGTTCTCGCCGGTCATCTGCAGCACCCGCACGCCGAACGGGTCCAGCGGGACGCGGCCCGGCTCGACCGGCTCCCCCGTGACGGCGTCGACCAGGCCGGCGGTGATCTCGACGTGCGCCGTGACCGCGTCCTCGTGCTGGCTGAGGACCCACAGGAAGCGGCGCCCGTCCGGGTGCACCAGCGCCTCGACGTGGACGAGCGGGTCCGCCACGCTCGCCGCCGTCCGCACGCCCGCTTCGGCGGCGAGCGCGCCGTAGATCCGGGTGGTGTCCTCGGGGTTCACGCCCGGCGTCATCGCGGCGAAGTGCTCCACCGGGTAGGTCCCCAGCACCATCCAGCCTTCCCCGACCCGGCGCCGCAGCAGCGCGGGCCTGCCCTGGGCGTCGGCCAGCAGCACCTCGGCGTCCGTCGGGCGGACCGGGAGGTAGGAGCGCGAGTTCTCGGTGCCTGCGGCGGTGAAGGTGAGCCGCTCGCCTGCGGCGAGGCCGCCGAACGCCCGCGCGACCGTGAGCTCGACCTCCCCCTCGACCGGCTCGACGAGCCCGTACCGCAACTGGTGCTCGACGCCGAAGATGCGGTTCATCTCCGCCCACCAGGGCCCGCGCTGCCAGCTGTGCTCGCCCGCGCAGTAGGAGACGTAGACCGTGGCCCCGCCCGCCGCCAGCTCCTCGAGCCGGGTCCACGTCGGCGCCAGGAGCGCCTTGGTGGACGGCACGAGGTACAGGCGGTGCCCCTCGGTGATCCCGTCCCGTTCCCGGACCAGGTCCAGCGGCAGGTCGGCGGCCCATGCGGCGATCCACGCCTGCCGCAGCGCCCGGAACACGAACGGGCCGTCCGCGGCGGGCGTCAGCGGGTGGCGCTGTGCGAGGTAGGACGACACCACCAGCGCCGCGTCGCTCGCCGGTCGACGCAGGGCGCCGACGTCGACCGCCTCGAGCACCCGGGAGAACTCCCGCACCTCCCGTAGCGCCGGCTTCGGGCGCCCGTCGGAGTCGGTGAGGCCGAAGTAGAGCTCGAAGGCGTGGTGGCGGTAGGGATCCTGGTCGGCGATGTGGCCGTAGTCGGTGTTGTTCCACGCCAGCCATCCGCGCGCGCCCGCGAGCAGCGAGGAGTGCAGCACCTGGCGGTAGTAGTGGGCCGCGTTGGCGTCCGACACGTACGCCGACGTCACGCCGAACTCCTCGAGCACGACCGGACGGCCGGCGAAGTCCAGCAGGTGGCAGATGAACGCGGCGGTGAGGAACTGGCGGCTCTGGTCGTCCTCCATGCGGTAGACGTGCGGGCCGAGGAAGTCCACCAGCGGCGCGATGTCGCGCACGTGGAAGCCGTTGTCCGCGCCGGTGACCTCGATCCCCCACGCCCCGTCGCCGAGCGACACCGGCTGCGTGGCGCCGCCCGCGCGCACGGCCGTGATCATGAGCTCCGCCCACGCGGACACGGCCTCACGGTCCTCCGGGCCCCCGCGGGTCTCCGGGCGCCCGTAGATCGGCATCTCGTTCGACACGAGCCAGCCGACGATCGCCTGGTGCGCACCGAGGCGTTCCACCATCTCGCGGACGAACCAGGACTGGCGCCCCACCATCCAGACGTCGGTGTAGAGATCGCGCCCGCCGCGCCAGGACGGGTCCCAGTTCTCGCCGGACATGTGGCCCACGAGGAACGTCGGGATGGTGCCGATCCCGCGTTCGGCGTGCTGGTCGAGGAACCGGGTGAACGCCGCGACCTTCGCCTCGTCGATCCGGCCGGGTTCGGGCATGAAGTCCGGCCAGAAGAAGAAGCTGCGCGTGGTGGTGAGGCCGTGCGCGACCAGCGTGTCCAGTTCCTCGGCCACCGTCTCGGCGTCGTAGTCGACCCACATCCGGGGCCCGCCCGCCCGGGACCAGTAGTTGACGCCCAGCCAAGGTGTGTCAGGCATGGTCATGGTTCTCCACTTCCAGGGCTCAGCTTTCCGGTTCAGCCCTTGACCGCACCGCTGGCCAGGCCGCGGACGAAGTACTTCTGCAGGGCGATGAAGACGATCACCACGGGAACCGTCAGCACCACCGACGCCGCCATCGTCGAGCCCCAGTCCACGCGGAACTCCGAGGCGAACTCCGTGAGCGCCACGGGCGCGGTCTGCGCGGACGCCGACGAGGTGAGCACCGAGGCGAGCACGAACTCGTGCCACGACTGCAGGAAGGCGTACATCCCCGCGGCCGCGATCCCCGGCGCCGCCACGGGCAGCGTCACGTAGGTGACCGCGTCCAGCCGCGACCCGCCGTCCATCATGGCGGCCTCTTCGAGCTCGATCGGGATCGCCGCGATCTGGTTGCGGATCATCCACGTGACCAGCGGCACCGTGATCACCAGATGGGCGATGGCCAGGCCCACCACGGAGTCCTGCAGCCGCATCGCGCCGATCATCTCGTACAGCGGAAGCAGCAGGACCGTGATCGGCACCATCTGGCCGAGCAGGATGAACAGCGCGATCGGGCGCGCCGAGCGGAACCGGAACCGGGCGAGGGCGTACCCCGCGCTCGTGCACAGGATGAGCGTCATCAGCGTGACGAACCCGGCGGCGAGGATCGAGTTGAGGAACGCGCGCGGCATCGAGGAGTTCGTGAACACCTCGACGTAGTTCTGCAGCGTCCAGCTGCCAGGGAACAGCGACGGCGGGATCGCGAAGATCTCGTCCCGCGGCTTCATCGAGGTGAACACCATGACCGCGATGGGGGCGAGCGTCCAGATCGCCATGGCCGCGACGCCCACCCAGGTCGCCGTGGCGAGCGCACCTCTGCGGTAGGACCTCATGCCGTCTCCTCCTCGCCCCGCATCGCGCGGACGTAGATCACCGCGAACACCATCGAGACGGCCAGCTGGATCACCGCGACCGCGGACACCATCGCGGCGTCGCCGTTCTGGAACGCCTGGTAGATCAGGATCGGCAGGATCGTCGACGAGCCGGCGGGCCCGCCGCCGGTGGCCACCCAGATGATCGTGAACGAGTTCAGCGCCCAGACCACCATGAGCAGCGCCGAGAGCCCGGTCGTCGGCCGGATCGCCGGCAGCACGATGTGCCGCAGGACCGCGAGCCCTCCCGCGCCGTCGATCCGGGCGGCCTCGATCCGCTCGTCGGGGATCGAGGTCAGCGCCGCCGACACCATCAGCATGATGAACGGCGCGGTGAACCAGACCTGCACGACGGCGAGCGCGTACAGCACGACGTTCGGGTCCGACAGCCAGCCGATCGGCTCGGAGAGCAGCCCCGCCTGCAGCAGCGTGTGGTTGACCAGCCCGTAGTCGATGGAGAAGTTCCACTTCCAGACCGTGGCCCCGACGACGTTGGGGATGATCCACGGGATCATGAACAGCCCGCGCCACAGGCCGGCCGCGCGCAGGTACCTCGAGTTCATGAGCAGCGCGGCGCCGTGGCCGAGCACGAGGGCTCCCACGACCGACACCACCGTCCAGACCAGGGTGTTGGCCAGGACCTGGACGAAGTCGGGCGAGTCGAACAGGCGCCCGAACGCCGCCACACCGTCGCCACTGATCGCCCGCTGGAGCACCGAGAGGATCGGGACGACCGTCAGCCCGGCCATCACCAGAACGGCGGGCAGCGCGAGACCGACGCCGGTCCGGCGCCGATTGCGCCGTGCCCGCTCGCTCGTCTGCGTGGGTCGCACCGGGGCTGCGCTGCCGGCCGATGTCATCTCGGCGCTCCTCATCGGACCGGTCCGAGCAGCCGGTCGGCCTCCGCCTGGATGGCGCGCGCGCCCTCGGCGGGGGTGCTCTCACCGAGCGCGACGGACTGGATCGTGCTGTAGACCGACGGGATCATCGAGACCCACGCCGGATCGTTCGGGGTGGGCACGGAGTGCTCGGTGAGCTGCTCGTAGTGCGCCTGGCGGTCCTCGTCGTGGAAGCGCTCGCCCGCGGCGGCGCTGACCCTCGCCGGGTAGGTCGACGTGAGCCGGGCCATGGCGTCGGGCCGGGAGAGGAAGGCGACGAGCCGTTTCGCGCCGTCGACGTTCTTCGCCTCGGCGGGGACGATGTAGCCCCAGCCGTCCGCGCCCTGCATGCCGGGGCCGTCCGGTCCGGGCGTCACGGCCGTTCCCACGTTCATGCCGGCCTCGCGCTCCAGCTCCACGTCGAACACGCCGCCGACGTACATGGCGACGCGTCCGTTGATGAACAGCTCGCGCACCTCGGTGTTGTTGACCTCGAGCGAGCTGCGCGACGCCCAGCCCTGCGCCACCGAGGACCCGACGATCTCCAGCGCGGCCTGCGAGGAGGCCACGTCCAGGTGCGGCACGCCGTCCTCGACCGTCGCCCCCGCCGACATCGCGAAGCCGAGGAAGCGGTTCACCAGGTCGTTGGGCGTACCGCTCATGGGCCAGGCCACGCCGGCCGCGTCACCGGTGGTGAGGGCCTGGGCATCGGCGATGAACTCGGGCCAGGTGGCAGGTGGCCCGTCGATGCCCGCCGCCGCGAAGAGGTCCTTGTTGTAGATCAAGGAGATGCAGTCCCAGCGGTAGGGGACGGCGTAGGTCGCAATGTCCGTGGTCACCGCGTCGAGTGCGCCGTTGATGAAGTCCTCGCGCGGCATGCCCGGGCCGTACAGGCCGGACAGGTCGGTGAGCTGGTCGGACCGGATGTAGGTGCGTGTCCGGGACACCAGGTCGGTGATGACGTCGGGGGTGTCGCCCGAGTCGAGGGCGACGGAGATCTTGTTCGCCATCGTGTCGACGGTCGTCTCCACGGTCTGCACCGTCAGGTCCGGGTTCTCCGCCTCGAACTCCGCCAGCAGTTCCTGCGCGATCTCGGTGTCCCAGTTGGGCAACCACCAGGTGACGGTCCGCGACGAGTCGCCGCCCGAGACCACCGCCACGGCGATGGTCGCCACGACTGCGACCACCAGAGCGGCGGACACGCCGATGAATGCCGCCGATCTCCCACGTATGGCCACGGCGCTCCTCCCGAGTAGACCTCGATGTCCTCGAAACCGGTTCGTGCTCCAGCGCGAGCGACGATCACGGCAGCGGACCATCGCTCCAGGCAGCGTGCGTTGGAGCCGATCTTCGCTACGTACTACCGTGATGTAAACCGGTTTCGTACGCTAACACGGGCACCGGCGGGCGCAACAGCACCACCGCGCCGGGCGGCATAGGCGTCACCGACGACGAGGAGCAGTTCATGACGTTGCGCACGGGGATCATCGGGAACGGCATCTGGGCCCGCGACACCCACGCACCGGTACTGGCGGCGCACACCGGGGTCGAGTTCGTGGGCGTGTGGGGGCGCAACCACACGACGTCCGAGGCCCTGGTGGCCCCGTACGGCGCGCGGGCGTTCCGCGCGATCGACGATCTCCTCGACGCCGTGGACGCCGTCGTGCTCGCCGTGCCACCGACGATCCAGCCCGAACTCGCGGTCCGGGCCGCGCAGGCCCGGACGCACCTGTTGATGGAGAAGCCGCTCGCCCTCGACCTCACCGGCGCGCGGCGGATCCGCGACGAAGCCGCCGCGCACGACGTGGCGGGCCTCGTCTTCCTCACCTCCCGCCACCGCCCGGAGCAGCGGGCGTGGATCGCGGCCGCACGAGCGCACGGCGGGTGGCACAGCGCGCACGCGAGCTGGCTCGCCGGCCTGTACGACCCCTCGGCGCCGCGGGACCTCAGCGACTGGCGCCAGGCCAAGGGCGCCCTCTGGGACGTCGGTCCGCACGCCCTCTCCGTGACGCTCGGTGTGCTCGGCCCGGTCCACGAGGTGAGTGCGACCCGCGGCGTCGGCGACACCGTCCACCTGGCGATGCGCCACGCGCCGGGCTCCGCGGTCGCGTCGGGTACGGCGCCGTCGAGCACCGTGACGCTGAGCCTGACCGCACCGGTGCAGCAGAGCCTGTTCACCGCGGTCGGGACGGCCGGGGTGCTGGCGATGCCCACGCCGCTGTCGACGCCGCGGGTGGCCGCGACCACCGCGATCACCGACCTCGCCGCCATGGCCGCGAGCGGGCAACGCCACCACGACGCCGACCTGGAGTTCGGGGTGGAGATCGTGGAGGTGCTCGCCGCGGCGGAGTCCTCGCTCGAGCTCGGCCGGCCCGTCGGGTGCGACGAGCTGCGCGCCACGGGCTGACCGCCCTCAGCCCACCGGCCCCGTCGACTCGCGCACCACCAGAACCGGGTCGGGAAGCGGCCCGGGAGCGGCGACGGGCACGCCGAGGAGCCCGAGCAGGCGTGCGGCGCACCGCTCGCCGAGCCCCTGGACGTCCTGCTGGATCGTCGTCAGCGCCGGGGTCGTCCAGCGGCTCAGGTGGATGTCGTCGTGCCCGATGACGGAGAGGTCCTCGGGCACCCGCAGGCCGCGGGCGTGCGCCGCGCGGCATCCCGCGATCGCCATCGGGTCGCTGTCGTAGAGGATCGCGGTGGGCGTCTCGCGCTGACCGAGCAGCTCGACGGTGGCGCGGTGACCCTCCTCGGCCGAGAAGTCGGTGCGCGCGATACCGAGCACCGACAGGCCGTTCGCCGCGACGGCACCGAGGAACGCCTGGGTGCGGTACTGGACGTGGGAGCGGTCCGGCGGGCCCGCCACATAGGCCACGCGCCGGTGCCCGAGCGCGGCCAGGTGGGCCACCGCATCGGCCACACCCCCTCCCGGGTCGGCGGCGCCCTCCCACGGGATGTCGGTCCGCGCCCACGGCCGGGACACGATCACCGCGGGCAGGTTCAGCTCGTCGACGACCTCGAACCGCTGGTCCATGATCCGCGACTCGACGAGGAAGACGCCGTCGATCCGCTGCGTCTGGGCGAGGGTGGCGTAGGCGTCCCGCTCCTGCGCGGGCGTGGTGTGCTCCGCGATCTGCAGCAGCAGCCAGTAGCTGTGCTCGGCGAGCGTGCGTTCGATCCCCGAGAGCAGCTCGCCGAAGTAGGGGTCGGAGGACAGGAGGTCCGGCGCGCGGTTGATGACGAACCCGACCGCGCCCGAGCCGCCGCTGGTGAGGGCCACCGCGCGCGCCGAGGGCCGCCATCCCAGGCTCTCGGCCGCCATGAGCACTCGACGCCGGGTCTCCGCCGACACCCCGCCGCGATTGTTGAAGGCTTTCGACACAGTGGCCTTCGAGACGCCGGCCAGCTGCGCGACCTGCGCGATCGTCGTCCGGCGTGCGGCCGGCACCCCCGTCGTTCTCGACATTCCCGTCCCTGGCCTGCGGGGTCGGGCCCCGCTCCGTCGTGTCGGCGTGGCTGAAGCTGCCAGACCCCGTCCATGATGCACGGTCCGGCACGTCCACCCTCCTCGCCGCGGCCGCACTCGGGTGAACGGAACACCAGCGCTGTTTGATCTTGCGCGGAGAACGCTGGTGTTCCGTTCACCCACCGCTCCGGATCGGATCTACCGGATCCGGTGATCGGTAGCCACACTGACGCCTACTCAACGGCGAGGGGGTAGGCGTGGATCACTCGGCGAGACGGCCCGCGGAGGCGCAGAGCAGCATCCGCACGTTCGTGGGGGTGGGCGCGGGCAACGCCATGGAGTGGTTCGACTGGGGCATCTACGCCACCTTCGCCACGTTCTTCGCCTCGCAGTTCTTCGCCTCCGGGGACAGCGGTGCCGACCTGCTGCGCACGCTCGCGATCTTCGCGGTCGGGTTCGTCGCGCGGCCCTTCGGCGGGGCGCTGTTCGGGTGGCTGGCCGATCGGAAGGGGCGGCAGCTGTCGATGGCGCTGACCGTCGCGCTCGCCGGCGGCGGCAGCCTCGTCATCGGCCTCACCCCGACCTACTCCAGCATCGGCATCGCGGCGCCGCTGATCCTCCTGCTGGCCCGCCTCGCGCAGGGCCTCGCGCACGGCGGGGAACTGCCGGCCGCGCAGACCTACATCGCGGAGATGGCCCCGCCCGAACGTCGCGGCCAGTGGTCGAGCCTGATCTACGTGTCCGGCTCGGTGGGCGTGCTCGGGGGGACGCTGCTCGGCGCCGTCCTGTCCGGCCTGCTGACCCCGGAGCAGATGACCGCGTTCGGCTGGCGGATCCCGTTCGTCCTCGGCGGCGTGTTCGGCCTGTACGCGCTGGTGATGCGCCTGCGCCTGCGCGAGAGCGACACGTTCCTCGACGCCGCCGACCACGGTGCCGACCACACCGCCGCGCCGGACGCCGACCGGTTGCCGACCTCGTTCTGGCGCGCACTCGTGGCGAACCCGGTGGCCATGCTGCGGGTCATCGGCCTGACCGTGGGCCTGACGATCTCCTACTACGTGTGGGCGATCAGCGCGCCGGCCTACGCGATCAGCGCGCGCGGTATCGACCCGCAGTCCGCGCTGTGGGCCGGCAGCGGCGCCACGGTGGTGTTCATCGCCGTGTTGCCGTTGTGGGGCAGGTTGTCCGACCGCATCGGCAGGCGCCCGACCCTCATCGGCGCCGGCGTGCTGCTCGCGGTCCTGCTGTTCCCCCTGGACGCGCTGGCCGGCACCAGCGCGTGGACGCTGTTCCTCGCCATGTCGATCGCGCTCGTCCTCATCGCGGCGGGCGCGGCGATCGTCCCCGCGCTGTACGCCGAGATGTTCCCCACCGGGATCCGCGCAGCCGGGATGGGCGTGCCCTACTCCGTGGCCGTGGCCGCGTTCGGCGGCACCGCGCCGTACCTGCAGAGCTACTTCGCCGGTATCGGCTCGCCGGCCCTGTTCACGGGCTACGCCGTCGTGGCGCTCGCAGCCTCCACCATCACCCTGCTGACCATGCCCGAGACGAAGGGACGCGACCTGCGACAGGTGCGCAAAAGTGTCGCGCGCACCTTGGAGCCGTAATGCTGTCTGGAGCGACCAAAACAGCAGTACGGCTCCAAGATGCGGTCAGAAGCGCTCGATGACTCGGGCCGGGAGCGGCCCGCCTCGGGCCGTCGGGTCGGGGTGGCGGAGGCGGCGCGTCGCGCCCTGCCAGGGCTGGACCTGCACCTCCATGCGCTCGACCCGGCGGATCGCGTCGACCAGCGCCCGGCCGAGCTCGGCGGCGACGTCGCGGTGGTTCTCGCTGTCGATCAGGTTGTCGAGCTCGTAGGGGTCGGCGTCGAGGTCGTAGAGGGCGCGCTCGGTGTAGGTGTCGGCGCAGGGCACGTCGCCGGCGTCCGGGGAGTGGACGTGGTACTTCCACCGGGACGTGCGCAGGGCGCGGCCGACCTCGGTCTCGCTCACCTGCACGAGGACGCCGTCGGCGGCGTCGGCCGGGACGTCGAAGTAGCGGTCGAGCGGCCTGCCGTCCAGGTGCTCCTCGCACGCGATGCCGGCGGCGGCCAGCAGCGTGGGCACCACGTCGACCGTGCTCACCGGGGCCTGCACCCGGCGCCCGCCGCGGTACCCGGGCCCGTCGACGACCAGCGGCACGCGGATCGAGCCGTCGTGGGGCGAGCGCTTGTACTCGTCGTTGCGGGTCTTGAAGTGCGAGCCGTGGTCGGAGGTGTAGAGCACCAGGGTGGAGTCGGCCAGGCGGAGGCTGGTGAGCGCGTCGCGCAGCCGGCCGAAGCCCTCGTCCACGCGCTTGATCTGGCCGTAGTAGCCGCCCGCGTGCTGGTGGGCGGTGCCGGGCAGGGCGGCGAGGTCCGGGGGCAGCCAGGCGCCGGTGAACGTGTCGCGGTAGACGTCGGGCGCGGGGTAGTTGTCCTGCTCGTTCTGGTGGTGGGGCTCGAGCAGCGACAGGAACAGCAGGAACGGCTGGTCGCGGCGGCTCGCGCGGGCGATGAACCGGATGGCGGCGTCGACGAGCGCGTCGGAGCGGTAGCCGGGCAGGAACACCGCCTCGTCGTCCTCGTCGTAGACCACCGTGTGGTAGGCGTCGGAGCTGAACTCGAGCAGGTTGGCGGCGAGCCAGCTGTCGTACCCGCCCCGGTCCTGCTTCGGCACGGGATCCTCGCTCGACAGGTGCCACTTGCCGATGTAGCCGGTCTGGTAGCCGGCGGCGCCGAACTCGCGGGCCAGGGTGGGGACGTCCGGCGGGAGGGGCCGCCCGTTGCGGTGGACGCCCGCGTTCGTGGGGTAGCGCCCGGTCTGCAGCGCCGCCCGGGCCGGGGCGCAGACGGGGTTCGTCGTGCAGGCGACCTCGAACATCGTTCCGGTGCGGCACATGGCGTCGAGGTTCGGCGTGAGGCCCAGCGGGTTGCCCGCGGCGCCCAGGGAGTCCCACCGCTGCTGGTCGGTGAGGAAGACGACGACGTTGGGACGGGTCAACGGAGAACTCCTGAGCTGGTCATTTGAGGCCGGACAGCGAGATGCCCTCGACGAGGAACTTCTGGGTGACGACGAAGAACAGCGCGGTGGGGACGAACAGGATCAGCGCACCGGCCGCGGTGAGGTTCCACTGCGTGAAGTACTCCTGGTTGAACAGCGTGAGCCCGATCGGCATCGTCCGCATCTCGGTGGTGCTGGTGGCGATCAGCGGCCAGAGGAACTCGTTCCACTGGAAGACGAAGGTGAGCAGCGCCAGCACCGACAGGGCGGGCTTGCACTGCGGCAGGATGATCTGCAGGTAGATGCGCAGCTCGGAGGCCCCGTCCACGCGCGCGGCCTCGATCAGCTCGTCGGGCAGCGGCTGGATGAACTGGCGCATGAGGAAGATGCCGTAGGCGTCCATCAGGAACGGCACGATCAGGCCCTGGTAGGTGTCGATCCAGCCGAGGTTGGAGAAGATGGCGTAGATCGGCAGCATCCGCACGAAGAACGGCACCATCAGCGTCGAGAGCACCGCGACGAACGCGATCCGCTTGCCGGGGAAGTCGAACTTGGCGAAGACGTAGCCGACGAGCGGGTCGAAGACCAGGTGCGCGATCGTGATGGCCCCGGCCATGATCAGGCTGTTGAGGAAGAACCGGCCGAACGGCGCCGCCTCGAACAGCCGCACGAAGTTGTCCCACTGCGGCTCCGCGGGCCAGAGCACCGGCTCGCCCGCGAACACCTCGGCGTCGGACTGCAGGGACAGGGCGAGCATGTACAGCAGCGGCAGCACCGTGACCAGGCCGAGCAGCACCAGCAGCACGTAGGAGGCGGCCCGGTCGCCGGGGAACAGGCGGTCGCGGTGCACGGTGCGAGCCACGGGGGCCGCGGTGGGGGCGGGGGCGGTGTCAAGCAGCGTCATGGGTCCGGTCCCCGATCTTCAGTTGCACGACGGACAGGACGAGGACGACGACGAGCAGCAGCAGCGACAGCGCCGCGGCGTAGCCGAACTGGTTGGTCTCGAACGCCGTCGTGAACAGCCGGTGCGCGTACAGCGAGGTGGCGTTGCCCGGGCCGCCGCCGGTGACGATGTAGGGCAGCGCGAACTGCTGCAGCGCGCTGATCACGCCGATGATGCAGACGAACAGCGTGGTGGGGGTCAGCAGCGGCAGCGTGATCGAGAAGAACCGCCGCCACGGCCCGGCCCCGTCGATGCGGGCGGCCTCGTAGTACACCGCCGGGATGCCCTGCAGGCCGGCGAGGAACAGCACCATGGTGTAGCCCGCCGACGACCAGACGGTGATGCCGATGATCGTCGCGAGCGGCGCGGTGTTCAGCCAGGTCTGCCCCGGCAGCCCGAGCGCGTCCAGCAGCCGGTTCAGGATGCCGATCTGCGGGTCGAGGATGTTGCGCCACAGCAGCCCGATGATCGACACCGACGTCAGGTACGGGACGAGCAGCACCGAGCGGAACAACGTGCGTCCCGGCAGCGACTGGTTGAGGATCACCGCGAGGCCCAGCCCGATCGCGATGCCGACCACGAGCGTGCCCGCGGCGTAGACCAGCGTGATCCAGAACGAGTGCTGAACCTCCGGGTCCTGCAGCGCCCGGACGATGTTGCCGGCACCGACGTACTCGGTGCCGCTGACGCCGCCGTAGGCGCTGGCCAGCAGCTGGTTGCCGATGGGGAGGAAGAACAGCAGGGCGAAGAACACGACGGCCGGGGACAGGAAGAGCCACGCCGTCCTCGCCTGCGCGCGGCGACGCCGGGGGTTCCTCGGCCGCAGCGCCGAGGGGGCCGCAACGGTCATCCGAGCGTCCCCTCCGCCGCGGTGCGGAACTCGGCCAGCGCCTCACCGACGGGCCGCTGCTGGATGACGATCTCCTGGTAGGCCTTCTTGTACAGCTCGTCGATCTGGGCCTTGCGACCGCTGGCCGCCAGCTGCGGGTCCTGCTCCGTCACCATGCCCAGCGCGGTGGCGATCACTCCCAGATCGGGGTCACCGGCCACCGCGGGGTCCTGGGCCCAGCTCTTGCGGGGCATCGACATGCCGACCTCCGCGGTGACGGCCAGCTCGGTCTCCAGGGCGGTGAGCCTGCGGACCAGCTCCCACGAGAGCTGCGGGTCCTTGGCCTTCGACGGGATCATCAGCCCGGAGCCGGCGAGCGACGTGGCCTGCACGGCCCCCGTGAGCGGCGGCGCGAGGCCCAGCTCGATGTCGGGGCTGCCGGTGCGGACCGGCCCGATGTCCCACGGCCCGGACAGGAACGTGGCCGCGCGCCCGGCGGAGAACAGCTTCTGCGGCCCGGAGTAGTCCGTACTGGCCACGGGAGGGGGTGAGACCCGGTGGGTGTGGATGAGGTCCTGCATGTACTGCAGCGCCAGGTCGGCCTGCTCCTGCGGCACCATGAACCGCCCGTTGGCGACGTCGCTGTAGGCGACCTGCTGCTGGTAGTAGAACGGCGCGCTGTAGGTGTGGTCGGAGTTGAGCGCGGTGCCGGACACGTCGCCCGTGGTCGTGGCCCGCGTGACCTCGAGGAACTCCTCCCAGGTGGTCGGCGGTGCGGCGAACCCGGCCGTCGACAGGAGCTGCTTGTTGTAGAACAGCAGCCCGTTCGCGGTCAGTTGCAGCGGGATCGAGTAGGTCCTGCCCTCGTACTGCCGGGAGGTGACCGAGGCCTCGATGAAGTCGTCGGGGAACCGCATGTCCGGGTCGCCGGCCGCGAGCTCGTCGAGGGCCATGACGTCACCGGGCAGGCCGTACTGCGTGCCGGTGCCCGCGCTGACCTCCTCCACCAGGTCCGGCACGTTGCCCGACTGGAAGTCGGCCACCAGCTTCGTGGTCAGGTCCGGCCACTGGAACTTCTGCCAGTTGACCTCGAGATCGTGGTCCTGGCCGAACTGGTCGAACACCGCCTGGTAGGCGTCGTAGGAGTGGCCGGCGTTCCAGTAGACGGTGAACGTCCCGGCGCCGCCGCCGTTCGTCGCGTCCGGCTGGATGGGCGCGCAGCCGGTGGTGGCGCCGACGGCGCCCAGCACCGTGGCTCCCATGCCGTACCGCAGCAGGGATCGGCGGGTGAACTGGCGCGATGCGGACATCATCGTCCCTTCCTTGGTGCTCGGGGTCAGGCGGACGCGCGGCGGTCGAGGACCCAGGGCAGGTCGAGCACGCGCGGTGGCCGGTCGGGCTCGTCGATGCGGGCGAAGAGGACCTCGACGATCTCGGTGAAGTCGAACTGCGCCATCCCGACGCTCGTGAGCGCCGGGAACGAGACCACGGCCTCCTGGGTGTTGCCGACGCCGATCACGGCGAAGTCGTCCGGCACGGCGAGCCCCCGCTCGCGCGCCACCTGCAGCGCGGCGATCGCACCCCGGTCGGACTCGCTGATCAGCGCGGTGGGCGGGTCCGCGGCGTCCAGCAGTTCGCGGGCCCCGACCAGCGCCTCTTCCCGCGAGGCGGCGCCGGGCCGGGCCAGCGCGGGGTCGATCGGCACGCCGGCGCGCTCCAACGCGTCCTGGTAGCCCAGGTAGCGGTCCCGGGTGCCGGCATCGGCGGGCCGGCCGGTGTGCGCGAGGTAGCCGATCCGCCGGTGCCCGATCTTCAGCAGGTGCTCGACCGCTTCCCCCATCGCGGCCCGCACCTGGTTGCGCACGAGGTCGGCCGGCCCGGGCTCCAGGTAGTCGCTGAACGCGACGATCGCCCGGGTGCTGCGCGCGAACCGGTCCAGGTCCAGACCGTCGGCCAGACCGGGAGCGAAGATCACGCCGTCGACGTAGCCCTGGGTGATCACGCGCAGGGAGTGCTCCGCGCGCTCGGCGTGGCGGATCGGCAGCCCGATGACGGAGTAGCCGTGCGCGACGGCCACGTCCTCGCACTGCATCGTCAGCCGGTCCAGCCACGGCCCGACCGGCGGCGCGTAGACCAGCGCGATCAGCTCCGTGCGCTGCCGGCGCAGCACCCGGGCGGCGGTGTTGCCGGCGTAGCCGAGGCGGCGCGCGGCCTCCCGGACCTTGTCCTGGGTGTCCTGCGGCAGCTGCCGTACCCGGTCCGAGCGGCCGCTGAGCACGTACGAGCACGTCGCTACGGAGACACCCGCGGCCGCGGCCACCTCGCGCAGCGTCGGACGCGCCTTCCCGCCTGCCATGGTGAAAGCATTCACCAAGCGGTCGGCCGCCGTCAAGCCGCCCGTAGACACGCTCCCCCTGCGACGAACGGCACTTTCGTTGCTACCTAGCCGACGAAAGTGCCGTTCGTCCGGGAGGGACGATGCACAATTAGCCTGGCCCGGTGGAGCCGCAGCGCTCGTTCGCCGCCTACGGCGCGCCCCACTGGCTGGTGCTGGCGCTGTTGGCCGTGGGCGTGGTGGTCCTCGCCCGGCTCGGGCGCCGGTACCGCGGCACGCCCGTGGTCGCGCCGCTCGGCCGCGCGTTCGCCGTGGTCGTGGTCGCCTTCCACGTCCCGATCCTGATCTACGACCTGACCCCGGCGCGGTTCGACATCGAGCACTCGCTGCCGTTCCACGTCTCCGACCTGTCGTGGATGGCGGCCGCGGTCGCGTTGTGGTCGCGGGAGCCGCGGGCGTACGCGCTGACCTACTACTGGGGGCTCACCCTGGTCCCGCAGGCGGTGCTCACCCCGGCCCTGGACGCGCCCGCGGCGCCGAGCATCGACTTCTTCAGCTTCTGGGGCCAGCACCTGCTGGTGGTGTGGGCGGCGGTGTTCCTGACCTGGTGGGCCGGGATGCGCCCGGACTGGCGCGGCTTCGGCTTCGCCGCCGCGGTCACCGTCGCGTGGGGCGTCGCGATGCTGGGGTTCAACGCGCTCGCCGGCACCAACTACGTGTTCGTCAGCGGCAGGCCGGACAACCCATCACTCCTGGACCTCATGGGGGACTGGCCCTGGTACCTCGCCGTCGAGCTCGTCGTCGGGCTGTCGGCGTGGGCCGCCCTGACGTGGCCGTGGACCCGCTCGCGCCGGGACCCGAACCCGTCACCGTCGCTGTGAAAGTTTGTTACGAATAGGCGCCAGAGCCAGAAACTCTTGACCTTGCGGTGCCGCTGTGGTCCTGTTGCCGCCGACAGCAGCGGGGATGCGGGTGCGGAGGGTGCGACGATGCTTCGGAACGTGACGACGAGCCGGCGAGGGGTACGGCTCGGCGCGTTCGCGGTGGCGGGGGCGGTGCTGCTCAGCGCCTGCTCCGGAGGCGGGGGCGCCCCGGCCGGCGGCGGCGCCGCGGGGCCGGGCGGGCTCGTCGTCGGCGCCACCTCCGACCCCGACACGCTCTTCCCCTGGAAGGCCACGCAGTTCCAGGCCGTCAACGTCCTGGAGCAGCTCTACGGCACGCTCACCGAGCTGGACGAGAACCTCGAGGTCGTGCCGGGGCTCGCCGAGTCGTGGCAGGTGTCCGAGGACGGGACCGCCGTCACGCTGGCGCTGCGCCAGGGCGTCACGTTCGCCGACGGGAGCGCCTTCGACTCCGCGGACGTGAAGTCCTCGCTCGACCGGATCCGCGAGGAGGCGACGGGCGCGGTCGCCGCCGCAGGCCTCGCCTCGGTCACCGCCGTGGAGGCGCCCGACCCGGCCACCGTCGTGCTCACCCTCTCCGGCCCGGACGCCGGAATCCTGGCCGCCCTGGCCTCGGTGAACCTCGCCATGCTCTCCAGCGAGGACTCCGAGCAGACCCTCGCCGACACCCCGAACGGCACGGGCGCGTTCACCTTCGCCGAGCGCTCGCCGAACGAGTCGATCCGGCTCACCGCGAACCCGTCGTTCTGGGGCGGGGCGCCCGCGCTGCCCTCGCTGGAGTTCCGGGTGATCCCGGACGAGACCTCGATCGTCTCGGCGCTGCAGTCGGGGAACGTGCAGTTCGCGGTGTTCGACGACCCGCTGGTGGCGCAGAGCGCCGAGGCAACCGGCGTGCAGGTGGCGAAGACGCCGCAGCTCTCCTACCACGCGCTGCAGTTCAACGCCCGCAAGGCGCCCTTCGACGACGTCAACGTGCGGCTGGCGGTCCAGTGCGCCGTCGACCGCCAGCAGGTGCTCGACACCGCGGCGCTCGGCGAGGGCGAGGTGACCGGCCCGATCACCTCCCCGGCCTACCGCTCCGACCCGGCGGCGCGCCCGTGCCCGCAGCGCGACGTCGGGAAGGCGAAGCAGTACCTCGCGCAGTCCGGCCACGCGGGCGGCCTGACCGTCTCGACGATCGTCTCGCAGGGCGAGTACGCCACGTCGGTCAACGAGGCCACCAACATCCAAGCGCAGCTGGCCGAGGCCGGCATCACGATGAACCTCGAGGTGCTGGAGTCCGGCGCCTTCGTCGACCGCTGGGTGGCGGCGGACTTCCAGAGCGCCGTGGCGCTCAACGGCGGCCGGCCGGACCCGGACGGCATGTACGGGCGCTACTTCACGAGCACCGGCAACCTCAACGACGTCGCCGGCTACAGCTCCCCCACGCTCGACGCGCTGTTCGCCCAGGGCAAGGCGACGTCCGACCCCGCGGCGCGCAAGGCCGTCTACGAGCAGGTGTCGGCGGAGCTGGAGAACAACGCCGCCTGGGTCTGGCTGTTCACCAGCTTCACCTACACCGCCACCACGCCCGAGGTCAGCGGCTTCACCCCGATGGCCAACGGCTCGCTGAAGTTCCTGCGCGAGACCACCGTCAGCGGGTCATGACCGCGGTCCTACGGCACCCGCTCGCCCGCCGGATCCTCGAGGCCGCGCTCACCCTGCTCGGCGTGGCCGTCCTGGTCTTCGTGATGCTCCGGGCGATCCCCGGCGACCAGATCACGGCGAGCCTCGGCACCGAGGCCGCGGCGCTCACCCCGGCGCAACGCGCCGCACTCGAGGCGTACTACGGGCTCGACCAGCCCCTGGTGGTGCAGTTCTTCACGTGGATCGGCGCGGTGCTCACGGGCAACCTGGGCGCGTCGCAGCGCAGCGGGCAGTCGGTGCTGGAGATGACGGCGGCGGCCCTGCCGATCACGCTCGAGCTGGCTCTGCTGTCGCTGGTCGTCGGGCTGGTCCTCGGGGTCGCCGCGGCCATGCTGTCGGCGTCGCGCCCGAACTCCGCGCGCGACGCCGTCGGCCAGACGTTCGGGCTGGCCGGGCTGTCGATCCCGGCATTCCTGCTGGGCTCGGCGCTGCTCGCGGCCTCGGCGCGGTTCCTGGGCTACAACCCCAACGCCGAGCAGTTCGCGCCCCTCACGAGCGACCCGACGCTCAACCTCCAGCAGATGCTGATGCCCGCGCTGGTGCTCGGGTTCGGGCTCGCCGCACCGATCATGCGGACGGCCCGCTCCGCGCTGCTCGAGGTGCGGGGGCAGGACTTCGTGCGCACCGCGCGCGGCAAGGGCGTCGGCCCGCGGGCGATCCAGTTCCGGCACGTGCTGCGCGGCGCGCTCGTGCCGATCGTGACGATGACCGGCCTGCAGTTCGGCTACCTGCTCGGCGGGGCCGTGGTCGTCGAGCAGATCTTCTCCGTGCCGGGCATCGGGCGTCAGGTGCTCCTCGGCATCCAACAGAAGGAGCACGCCGTCGTGCAGAGCACGGTGCTGGTCATCGCGTTGACGTTCGTGCTGGTCAACCTGGCCACGGACCTGCTGTACCGGCTGATCGACCCGCGGGTGCGTGCCTCGTGACCGACGTCGCCACCCCCGTTCCGGTCGCGGCCGCGGCCAGGCGCGGCCTGCTGCCGCGGACCCTCGCGAGCCGCAGCGGACTCGTCGGGGCCGTCCTCGTGACGCTCGTCGTGCTCGCCGCACTGGCCGCCGCCACCGGTGCGCTGCCGTTCGACGCCATCTCCCAGAACCCCGCCGACCGGTTGCAGGGCCCGTCGG
The DNA here is from genome assembly GCF_002262885.1 of Pseudonocardia sp. MH-G8. Taxonomy (GTDB): domain Bacteria; phylum Actinomycetota; class Actinomycetes; order Mycobacteriales; family Pseudonocardiaceae; genus Pseudonocardia. Next base: position 41,758 of record NZ_NKYF01000041.1, read on the forward strand.
GCACGCACTGGTTCGGCACCGACCAGTTCGGCCGCGACGTGTTCGCCCGCTCGGCGTCGGGCGCGGCGAACTCGCTGCTCATCGCCGTGGTCGCGGTGGCGATCGCGACGGTCGTCGGCACCGTCGCCGGGGTGCTCGCCGGCTTCTTCGGCGGGTGGTCGGGCCGCTCGATCCTCGGGGTGACGAACGTGCTGTTCGCGTTCCCCCCGCTGCTGCTGGCCCTGGCTCTGGCCTCGGCGTTCGAACGCACCTGGCTGACCGTGGCGATCGCCATCGCGATCGTCTACACGCCGATCTTCGTACGGGTGACGCGCGGGCCGGTGCTGTCGCTGCGCGAGGCCGACTTCGTGCAGGCCGCCACCGTGCTCGGCTTCTCCCCGCTGCGCACGCTCGCCCGCCACGTGCTGCCGAACATCGCGCCGATCGTGATCGTGCAGATCACGCTGTCGCTGTCCTGGGCGGTGCTCACCGAGGCGTCGCTCAGCTTCCTCGGCCTGGGCACCCCTCCCCCGGCCCCGTCGCTGGGCTCGATGGTCCTGGAGGCCCGGGTGCTGGTGAACGTGGCGTGGTGGACCATGGCCGCCCCCGGCGCCGTGATCGTCGCGCTTGTCGTGGGGCTCAACCTCCTCGGCGACGGCGTGCGCGACGCGCTCGACCCGAAGAACGGAGACCGTAGGTGACCGAGCTCGCGAACGGGGAGGGCCTCGGTGGGCTCGTCACCGAACGCGCCGATCCGCGATACGCCACCATCGACACGGCGAGCGTCGCCGAGCTCGCCGCGCTGATGAACGAGGCCGACGCCGAGGTGCCCGCGGCCGTGCGCGCCGCGCTGCCGCAGATCGTGCCGGCGATCGACGCCGTGGCCGAGCGGGTGCGCGCGGGCGGGCGGCTGCTCTACGTCGGCGCGGGCACCCCCGGCCGGATCGGCGTGCTCGACGCCTCGGAGTGCCCGCCGACGTTCGGGACGCCCCCCGAGCTGGTGCGCGGGGTCATCGCGGGCGGGCGGGACGCGGTGTTCGCCGCCCAGGAGGGCGTGGAGGACGACGAGGACGCCGGCCGCGCGGCGATCACTGGCGAGGACATCGGCCCGCTCGACTCCGTGGTGGGTCTGGCGGCCAGCGGGCGCACCCCGTTCGTCGTGGCGGCGGTCGCCGAGGCGCGCGGTCGCGGTGCCCTGACCATCGGGCTGTCGTGCAACACCGGTACCCCGCTCAGCGCTGCGGCCGAGCACGCGATCGAGGTGCCGGTGGGCGGCGAGGTCGTGGCCGGATCCACCCGGCTCAAGGCGGGCACCGCGCAGAAGCTCGTGCTCAACATGTTCTCGACGATCGTGATGGTGCGGCTCGGCAAGACCTACGGGAACCTCATGGTCGACCTGCACGCCTCCAACGCGAAGCTGCGGGAGCGGGCGATCCGCACGGTCATGACGATCACGGGCGCGTCCCGGGACCGCGCCGCAGCGGCCTTGGAGGCCTCGCACATGCAGGTAAAGCTCGCGATCCTGCACCTGCACAGCGGGCTCGACGAGGAGCAGGCCACCGCGAGGCTCGCCGCCGTCGACGGGCGCCTGCGGGCGGCGATGGAGGGAGAGCGGTGAAGGTCCTCGGCATGATCTCCGGGACGTCGCACGACGGGATCGACGCCGCCGTCGTCGACTTCCGGCGCAGCGGCGACGCGCTGCACGGGCAGGTCACGGCCACCTCGAGCACGCCGTACGACCCGGCGCTGCGCGCGCGCATCCTCGCCGCACTGCCCCCGGCCGACACGTCGCTCGCCGAGGTGTGCGAGCTGGACACGCTCATCGGGCAGGCGTTCGCCGACGCCGCCGAGAAGATCCTCGCCACAACGCCCGTCGACGCGGTCTGCTCCCACGGGCAGACCGTCTTCCACTGGGTGCACGGCGGACGTGCCCTCGGCACCCTGCAGCTGGGCCAACCCGCATGGATCGCCGAGCGGCTCGGCGTGCCCGTCGTCGCCGACGTCCGGATCCGCGACATCGCCGTCGGCGGCCAGGGCGCGCCGCTGGTGTCCTACCTCGACACCCTGCTGCTCGGCGCGCTGCCGGGGCAGCCCGCCGCGCTGAACCTCGGCGGGATCGCCAACATGACCGTTCCCGGTGCACCGGGCGGGCCCCTGGCCTGGGACATCGGTCCCGCGAACGCGCTGGTCGACGCCGCCGTGCTGCGCACCGGCACCCACCCCGCCGGCTACGACGCCGACGGCGCGCTCGCCGCCCGCGGCCGGGTGGACGAGGACATGCTCGCCGACCTGCTCGCCGAGCCCTACTACCGGCTGCCCGCGCCGAAGAGCACCGGCAAGGAGCTGTTCCACGACGGCTACGTGGCCGCCGCGCTCGCCCGGCACGCCCGTCCCGTCGAGCCGGCCGACCTGGTCGCCACGCTCACCGCGCTCACCGCGCAGACGGTGGCCGACGCGGTGCGCGGCGCCGGCGTCGACACCCTCGTGGTCTCCGGCGGCGGGTGCGCGAACCCCACGATGATGCGCATGCTCGCCGACCGCCTCCCCGGCGTGCGGCTCGCGACCTCCGCCGAGCTCGGCGCGCCACCGCCGGACAAGGAGGCGATCGCGTTCGCGCTGATCGGCTGGCAGACGCTGCACGGGCTCCCGGCGACGCTGCCGACGGCCACCGGCGCGTCCGCACCGCGGGTGCTCGGCGCGATCACCCCGGGCGCCGGACCGCTGCGCCTGCCGGAGCCGCTGACCGGCGCGCCCGCATCGCTGCGGCTGACCGCCGCCGAAGGGGTCGCGGGGTGAAGGCCGAGCCGAGCACCGCCGCAGCGGTCCCGACGACGAGCGACGCACCCGTGCTCGAGGTCCGCGACCTCGCCGTGGCCGCGGGCCGGCGCCGTCCCGTCGAGATCGTGCACGGCATCGACCTCACGCTGAGCCGTGGCGAGACCGTCGGGGTCGTCGGGGAGAGCGGGTCGGGCAAGTCCGTCACGATGCTGGCCCTGATGCGGCTGCTCGGCGACCCGCTGCACATCAGCCGCGGACGCGTGCAGTTCCAGGGCCACGACCTCGCGAGCCTGAGCGAGCCGGAGATGCGCGCGCTGCGCGGCCGCGAGATCGCGATGGTCTACCAGGACCCGATGACCTCGCTGAGCCCCTTCATGCGGGTCGGCGACCAGGTCGTGGAGGCCCTGCGCGTGCACGGCGTCGACGCCGCCGCGGCCCGGGCGCGCATGCTGGAGCTGTTCACGCGGGTCGGGATCCCCGACCCGCAGCGCACGAGCCGCTCCTACCCCCACGAGTTCTCCGGCGGGATGCGCCAGCGCGTCGTCATCGCGATGGCGCTCGCGCTGCGGCCCACCCTCCTCATCGCCGACGAGCCCACCACCGCGCTCGACGTCACCATCCAGCAGCAGATCCTCGCGCTCGTCGCCGAGCTGCAGCGCGAGATGGGCATGACCACGATCTGGGTCACCCACGACCTGGGCGTGGTCGCGCGGCTGGTCGAGCGGGTGGTCGTGATGTACGGCGGGCACGTCGTGGAGGACGCGCCGGTGCGGCAGGTCTTCGCCGCGCCGCAGCACCCCTACACCGAGCGGCTGCTGGCGTCGCTGCCCAACCCGGCCGACGACGCCCGTCCCCCGCTCGCCCAGATCCCCGGCAGGCCGCCGCTGCCCACCGAGCACGTGGTGGGCTGCGCGTTCCGGGCGCGCTGCCCCCAGGCCCGCGACGTCTGCCGGGAGCGGCCGCGGCTGCTGGAGCGCGCGGCCGGGCGTGCCGCGTGCTGGGTGCCCCCCGAGGAGTGGACGTGATGCTCGAGGCCACCGACCTGGTCAAGCGCTTCCCCGTGCGCGACTCCGACGCCGTCGTGCACGCCCTCAACGGCGTGTCGCTGACCCTGGACGCCGGCGAGACGCTCGGCATCGTCGGCGAGTCCGGCTGCGGCAAGTCGACGCTCGCGAAGGTGCTGGTGCGCCTGGAGGACCCGACGTCGGGGCGGGTGGTGCTGGACGGCATCGACCTCACGGCCCTGCGCGGGCGGAAGCTGCGCGAGCAGCGGCGACGGATCCAGATGGTCTTCCAGGACCCGTACTCCTCGCTCGACCCGCGCCAGTCCGTGGGCGGCGCGCTCGAGGAGGTGCTCACGGTCCACCGGATCGGCGCCACCGCCCGCGACCGCACGCGCCGCGTGGTGGAGCTGCTCGACCTCGTCGGGCTGTCGGAGGCCTTCGCCCAGCGGCTGCCGCACGAGATGTCGGGCGGGCAGCGCCAGCGCGTCGGGGTCGCGCGCGCCCTGGCCGTGGAGCCGCGCGTCCTGCTGCTGGACGAGCCGGTGTCCGCCCTGGACGTCTCCGTGCGCGCCGAGGTGATGAACCTGCTCGTGCACCTGCGCACCGAGCTGCAGCTCGCCTACGTCTTCATCAGCCACGACGTGGCGATGGTCCGCCAGATCAGCGACCGCGTGGCCGTCATGTACTTCGGGCGCGTCGTCGAGGACGGCGGTTGGAAGGACGTGCTCGACGCGCCGCTGCACCCCTACACCGCCGGGCTGCGCGGCGCGGTTCCCGTGCCGGACCCGACGCTGGCCCAGCCGCTCGAGGCCACCGTCGTCGGCGAGGTGCCCAACCCCGTCGCCCCGCCGTCGGGTTGCCCGTTCCACCCACGCTGCCCCGTGGCCGAGGACGTCTGCCGCACCGACCTCCCGCTGCTGGGCGAGATCCGGCCCGCGCACCGGGCGGCCTGCCACGTGGCGGCGGCCGCGTCGCTGTCGGCCATCCCGTGATCCGGCCGGCGCACGCGGGCGACCTCGGCGAGGTCGTGCGCGGGCTCACCGGCCCGCCCGGGGCCTGCCTCGCGGTGCGTGCGCCCGGCGTCGACGCGATCGCGGTGACCGGGCACCGGCAGGTGTTCGGCGTGCCCGAGCCGCTCCCGATGACCGCGGCCACCAGCCACGACCTCGCGTCCGTGACGAAGGTGGCGGGCACGACGACGGCACTGCTGGCACTCGCCTCCTCGGGGGCGCTCGACCTGGCCGATCCCGTGCGCCGGTTCCTGCCGGGCACCGGCCCGATGAGCCTCGACGACCTGCTGCTGCACCGCGCCGGGCTCTGGGAGTGGTGGCCGACCTACTGCGATGTGGACGGCCCGGAGGAGGGCGCCGCGCTGGTGCGGGAGCTCCCGCCGCGCTACCCGCCCCGCACCGGGCGGCACTACTCCGACCTGGGTTTCATGCTGCTGGGCCAGGTCGTCGAGGCCGCCGCGGGTGCGGCGCTGCCGGCGGCGGTCCGGGAGCTGGTGCTCGAGCCGGCCGGCACGGCGCGCACCGCGTTCGCCGCGCCGGTGGGAGCCGACGTCGCGGCGGGCGGGCGCGGCGACGTGATCGAACGGGAGATGCTGGACAGCGGGACGCCCTACCCGGTGCCGCGCACGGGCGCCGACTTCGCCGGCTGGCGCGACCACGTGCTCGTCGGCGAGGTCGACGACGGCAACGCCTTCCACACCTTCGGCGGGGTCTCCGGGCACGCCGGGCTGTTCTCCGACGTCGAGGACCTGCTGCGGATCGGCGGCGCGCTGTGCCGCAGCGCGTCCGGGGACGGCCCGTGGGACGCGCCGGCGCCGGCCGCCTTCCTGGCCACCGGTCCGGACCCGGGCCAGTCGCGCGGGTTCCGGTCGTGGCCGACGACGGCCGGCGGCTGCACCACCACGGCGTTCGGCCACCCGGGCTTCACCGGCACGACCTTCGCCGTGCTGCCCGAGCACGCGGCCACGATCGTCCTCGCGACGAACCGGCTGCACGTCAGCAGGCCACCGGTGGCGAACGAGACCCTGTGGCGCCCGGCGCTCGACGCCGCGCACGCGCTGCTACACGCGAGCAGGCTGACCTCCGGTCAGACCGCAACGGCCGCGCGGACACGGCGGCGGGTCGGCAGCAGGATCGTCGGGTGCGACGTGCTCCAGGCCCCGCCCGCGCAGACGACCTCCTCGATGCGGCACCCGTCCGGCCGGTGACGGCCGCGGACCTGGCCTGCTGGTCGAGGCACACGGTGGTGAGCACTTCGTCAGCCACGCCTCGGGCACCTCGATGCGGTCGCGGTCGGCCGTCTGCCACCGCAGGAATGTGTCCGCCACCGCGTCCTCGGCGTCGCCCGCCGAGCCCAGGTGGACGCGCTGTCGCACTGCAGGCGCCCGACCGGTCCGAGGAGCCGAGGCGTTCGGCGGCTCAGAGGCCGACGGCCTGGAGGCACCCGGCGAGGAACGCCAGGATGCTGCTCAGCACCCCGCCCGCGGGCGGAGCGGCCGCGCCCGGGGCCGGGGCGGTGGCGCTCGCGCCGGTTGCGGCGGTGCCGCCGCCGGTGGCCGCGGCGCCGGAGGCCGTGCTACCGGACGCCGTGCCGCCCGAGGCCGTGCTACCGGACGCCGTGCCGCCCGAGGCCGTGCTACCGGAGGCCGCCGTCGTGGACGCCGTAGTAGACGCCGAGCCGCCACTCGTGCCGCTGGTCGCCTCACCGCCTGCGCTGCCGCCCGAGCCTGCGGCTCCTTGCTGGATGAGCCGGCACAGCACCTCGAGCGGATCGGCGGCCGCCGAGGAGCCGCTCCCGCCGGTGTCGGTGCCCGCCGGGGCGTCGCCGCACGCGGTGGCCCCCTGGCCGCCTGCCGGGGCCGCGGGCGCCGCGACGGCGGTGCCTGACCCGGCGAACAGCGCTGCCAGCACCACCGCGGACCCGACCGCAGAACCGGCGACTCGCCCCATGACCACTCCCGTCGACCCGTGTGCTGACCGCTCCACCCACCGAGCGCCCGTGATCACCGTCACGGTACCGCCGCGTGTCCGGGCCGGGCAACGCACCGGGCACGGCCGCTCCGGGGCGCTCAGCTCCCGCACGGCGGGGAGGTGTCGGTCTCGCCGGGCAGGACCGCCAGCTCGGCCTCGGTGAAGGGGCGGTCCAGCACGCGGCAGACGTGGTCAAACCAGCTGTCGCCCCGCAGCGCGAGCTCGGTCGGGGCCTGCCCAGGGACCTCGCCGGTCACCGTCGTCTCCCCCGTGGGCATGGTGCCGACCTGGTCGACCGCGGTGCCCGGGATGATCGTCCCCGCCTCGCGGCCGAGGACGAGGTCGAGGAACACGAGCCTGTTGTTGCCGTACCCCACGTCGGTGGCGACGAGGTAGCCGTCGGCGGTGAAACCCTGGGGCGTCAGCCCGGACAGGGCGATCGGCGGCCGGAGCGCTTGCAGGGTGTCGAGGTCGTAGACCTCGAGGGTCTGGCGCACCGACAGGACCGCCACCCGCCGCCCGTCCCGGTCGACGGCCACCCCGGCCTTCCCTGCCGCGAGGACGGGGATCGTGCCGAGCAGTTCACCGGCCGCGGCGTCCCACAGCTGCAGGCCGCCGGGGGCGATGTTGACCAGGACCTGGCCGGGGTGTGCCGGCCGCGCCCAGAGGTCGGCCTCCTGCCGCAGCGCCGCCCGCTCGGGCTCGCTCGCGCCGAGGGGGGTCCACGGGCCCAGCCGCGCTCCGGTGGTCCGGTCCGCTGCGGCCAGCACCGCGTCGGTCACCACCACGACGGGGCCGTCGGGCGGAGCGCCGCGGTCCACGTCGGCCGTGTCCGCGTACGCGCTCGCCGGATCACCGGGCGGCACGTCGACAGCGGGGAGCTCGCGCAGGGAGGGCAGCGCGAACCGGCGCAGGGCCCAGCCGTCGGGCTCGCGCTGCCGGAGCCACACGCCGTCGTCGACCGAGACAGAGCTCGTGCTCGGCCGGATGTCGAGGGGGAGTTCGGCGACCCGAGCACCCGATGCCCGGTCGCTCACCGAGAGCCCGACGCCCTCGGTTCCCGTGACGACGTACCGGCCGTCCGTGCCGGCGAGGTGGAAGTCGCCGCCCTGCGGCACCGGCGTCGCCTGCACCCGCAGGAGCGCCGCGGTCGCGGCGTCGTCGTCCAGGGTGGGACCACGCATCAGCAGCACCGTGGCGCCGCCGTCGGGACGCCGGACCGCCGCGACCGACGCGTCGGGGGCCAGCGCCCCGTTCGGTAGTCCGCGGGACTCGACGGGTACCGGTGGGACGACGGCCTGGAACTGCGCGCCGTCGGTCAGGTCGGTCAGGCGCAGGACGTCCTGTCCGCGACCGCGCACCTCCCCCGTGTTCTCCACCAGCCAGCGCCCGTCGAGGGTGCGGCGGGCATCGGCGCAGGTGCCCCAGAACAGCTCGACCGTGCGCGCAGCCGTCGTTCCCGCCACCGGGGCGACCTGCACCGAAGCCGATCCCCGTGGCTGTGCCGGCAGCGCGCACGTGATCCTGGCGGCACCCCCTCGCACGGGCACGGCGTCGATCGGCAGCGGCAGTTCGCGATCGCCGGCCGGGTCCTCGGCCAGGACGCGGACGGCTCTCCCGGCGATCGGGGCCTGCAGCCCTGGGGCGAACTCCTCCAGCACGGTCCGCTCGTCCGGGAGCAGCGTCATGCGCAGGAGATCGGGAGCTGCTCCGGGCAGCGCCCGCTCGGAGATCGCCCCGGTCGTGGTGTCCACGAGCACCAGCACGGGCCCTGACGGCCGCGCCACCAGGGCGCCGACGTGCGCATCGCCCCAGCGGACCGTGGAACGGACCTCACCACGGACCGGCACGGTCTGGCGCAGGGAGCGGGTCGGCACGTCCCACACGCGCAGGTCGCCCGCCGCGTCGGTGGTGGCGAGCGACCGCCCCGACACGGCGATCGGGCGTTCGATGCTGTCGTCGGGGATCGGCCATCGCTGTGGTGTCGGCCCGGACAGCCCGGTCACCACGATCCGGCCGGTCGGCACCACGACGAGCGCCGAGTCGGCGTCGACCGGAGCGACCCCGACGTTGCCGCCGAGGTCGGGGAGGACGAGGTCGGTGCCCTGCAGCGACAGGTACGCGGCGGCGAGCGCGGTGCGCGCGGCGGGGTTCGTCCGGTCCGCCCGGTACGCGGCGAGCGCGAGCTGCGCGGCCATGAGGGGATCGGACTCGGACCGGGCCACCGACTCGCGTCCGAGCACGTCGGCCCGGGCGGCGGCGAGCTGCGCGGCGAGCCGGTCCCCGCGCTGCACGGCGACGACCGCGAGCGTGCCTGCGGCCAGTGCCAGTACCGCGAGCAGCGCCGTGACGACCCGCCAGCGCCGCACCTCGCGGCGCTGGCGGACCGCGCTGCGCTTCACGAACTCGCGGGTCACCTGCGCGACCTCGGAGCCCCGGACCGGCAGCCACTCGGCCGCGACCGCCAGCGCCGACCCTCGCAGCAGGCTCCCGTCGTCGCGACCGGACCCGACCCACCGATCGCGCTGCTGGTCGGTCTGGTCGCGCCAGGCGAGGAAGGCGCGGTCCTGCTCGAGCCGGTCGCGCAACCGCGGCCAGTGGTCGATCAACGCCTGGTGGGCCAGCTCCACGACCTCGGCGCCACTCGCGTCGCGACCCAGTACGAGCAGCCGGCCCGCGGCCAGCGGCGTCACGAGCGTCCGCAGCTCCGGCGCGAGCGCCCCGGACGCGACGGGCCTGCGGACGAATCGTCCCGCCCGGTCCGGGGCGGCGAGCAGCGAGAACAGCCTTCGCAGCCGGTCCTCGAGATCGGGATCCGGATCGGGCCCGGAGCCGGCCAGCTCCGCCACCACGCGCTCCGCGTGCTGGGACACCGCACCGCTGACGCCGCCCGCCTCCGCGTACCCGCGCCAGGTGAGGCGCCCTCCGTCGCGGCGCCGCCACAGGTCCGCGAGCAGCGACTCGACGAGCGGCAGCTGACCGGGCTCGGCACCGGCGTCGTCGAGGATGCGGTCGACCAGTCCCGGCTCGAAGGTCAAGCCCGGCGCCCGCTCGGCCGGGCGCACGATCGTCTCCCGCAGGTTCGTCCGGCCCAGCGGCGTGATGTGCAGCGTGCCGGCCTCCAGCACGGTGGCGAGCGCCGGTGTGAGCAGCTCATCCAGCGCGGACCAGCGCAGCGTCAGTACGGCGCGGACCCGGCCGGAACCGGTGAGCCGGACCAGCTCCTCCAGCTGCTCGCGGGCCGAGCGCGGGTCCCGGGCGGCGAGCTCCTCGAACTGGTCGAGGACGAGCACCTGCTCGGTGCCGTCGGGCCGGAAGTCGGTGACCGACGCCCCGACGGGCAGCTCGACGACCGCCGTGCCGGCCTGCTTCAGGCGGGGCAACAGACCCGCCCGCAGCAACGAGGACTTCCCCGCCCCGGAGGGACCGGCCAGCGTGACCAGCGGTTCCCGGCCCACGGTGTCGACGAGCCGCTCGATCTCCTGGTCCCGGCCGAAGAAGTAGGCCGCGTGCTCCTCGGTGAACGGCGCCAGCCCCTGGTACGGGCACGGCAGCAGCTCGGGGTCGAGCCCGAGGACGCGGTCGATCGGCACGAGGTAGGCGGTGCTGGTCTCAACGCGGTCCGCCGCGACGGTCATGCCGACGACGGCACCGCTCCCGTCGTCCCACACCGCGGAGCCGCTGAACCCGCCGACGACGGGCTGCTCGCCCGGGTCGCCCTGCAGCTGCACCCAGCCGGTGCCCTGCGCGGCGCGCAGCCGTCCCGCCGACCACACCCCGTCCCAGGCGCCGTCGGGGAACCCGAGCGCCCGGACCGGCCTGCCCCACAGCTCGTCCGCCCGCCGCAGCGGCGGCATCCGCGCCCCGGCGGGGAGCGGCTCGCGCACCCGCAGCAACGCGACGTCACCCGTCCCGTCGGGCGCGATCGGCAGCCACCGGGTCACCACCGCCGTCACCCGCGGCGGTTCTTCCCCGTCGCCCAGCAGCGGCAGGTCGAGCGCGACGGGTCCGGCCGGAGGCTCCGGCGCGTACGGATCGGCGCCCAACGCCTCTGCCACCACGTGCGCGCAGGTGGCCACGGTGTCGGGTCCCACGACGAACCCGGCCCCGACCACCTCGCCGCGGGCCGACCAGATCCGCGCGGCGGAACCCGCGACCGCGTCCGCTTCCCCCGGGAGCACGGGGTGAGCCTACGAGTGCGGGTGATCAGGCCGGCGGCGCTCCCGAGTCCGCGAGCGTGTAGCGCAGGCGGGGGCGGTTCATCTTCAGCTGGTGCCAGTACGGGTAGGGCAGGGGGCGCGCGCTCACCTCGTCCAGCCGGGCCACCTCCTCGGCGGTGAGCTCCCAGGACGCAGCGTCGAGGTTGTCCTGCAGCTGCTCCGGCGTCCGGGCGCCGATGATCACCGACGTGACGCCGGGGCGGCGCAGCAGCCAGTTGATCGCGACCTGCGCGATGCTGACACCGTGCTCGCGCGCGATCCCGTCGAGCACGTCGACGACGTCGAAGCCCTGCTCCGCGTCCATCGTGCCGGTGTCGCCGGTGGTCTCGCGGCGGCTGCCCGCGGGCGGGGCCTCGCCCCTGCGCTGCTTGCCGGTGAGGAAGCCGGCGGCGAGCGGGCTCCAGACGAGCACGCCCACCCCCTGGTCCTGGCTCGCCGGCAGCAGCTCGCGCTCCAGCTCGCGACCGACGAGGCTGTAGTAGGCCTGCAGGGAGACGTACCGCTCCAACCCGCGCCGGTCGGCGGTCGACAGCGCCTTCACCAGGTGCCACGCCGAGTAGTTCGAGCAGCCGATGTAGCGCACCTTGCCCTGGCGCACCAGGTCGTCGAGCGCGCTCAGGGTCTCCTCCATCGGTGTCCGCTCGTCCACGGAGTGCACCTGGTAGAGGTCGATCCAGTCGGTGCCCAGGCGCCGCAGGCTCGCCTCGCAGGCCGCGATGATGTGGTGGCGGGACTGGCCGCGGTCGTTGACGCCCTCGCCCATCGGGCCGTTGAGCTTCGTGGCGACGAGGGCGTCCTGGCGGCGCTTGCCCAGTGCCTGCCCGAGGATCTCCTCCGACAGGCCCTGCGAGTAGACGTCGGCGGTGTCGAAGAAGTCGACCCCGCGCTCGAGGCACATGTCCACCATGCGCGTTGCCTCGTCGACCTGCACGTGCCCCATCGGCGCGTGCCGGCCGGCGCCACCGAACGTCATGGTCCCCATGGTCAGCACCGGCACCTGCAGGCCGCTGGCGCCCAAGAACCGGGTCTCGATGCTCATCAGGCCACTCCTGGTCGTCGCGGCCCGAACCGGCGGACGCCGATCGGGCGGGCCCTGCTCGGAACGAGCACTGCCAGTTCGGGGTGGTCACGTTCGACGAGCGCGACGGCGCGCGAGGGATGGCCCGGGTTGCCCGCGAACATGTCCCAGTGCATCGGGACGAACACCTCGGCGCCCGCCCGCGCGGCCAGGTCGACCGCCTCCTCGGCGGACATGTTGCCGACGATGCCGCGAGCCTCCCGCTCGGCGTCCCGGCCGTTGACCGGAAGCAGCACGACGTGCACGTCCAGCCGGGCGAGCTCGTCGGCGAGCCCGGGGAAGTCGATGCAGTCGCCCGAGTGGTAGATCCGCGTGCCGCCGAGATCGAGGACGTAGCCGAGGAAGCGCGCCGGCCCGCCCGAGTGCTCGGCACCGGTGCCGTAGGCGTCCGTCATGTCGATGCCGTGGTGGGCCGGCAGCGGGTCGACCCGCACCGCGCCGATCGTGACCGGCCGGCCGGGCCGGGCGGGTTCGATCAGCTCCCGGCGGATCCCGAGGGCTTCGAGTTTGCCGGCGACCGGCTCCGGCACCACCCACCGCGCCGTGGATCCGGCCTCGGCGAACGCGCGGGCGACGTCGACGTCGAGGTGGTCGCCGTGCTCGTGGGTCACCAGCACGGCGTCCACACCGACGGCGTCGGCCGCGGGGAACGGCGGTGGCACCTGCCGCGCCCCGGTCGGTGTCAGGTAGGGGTCGACCAGCAGGGTCGCGCCCGCGCCGCGGAGCAGGAACCCGGCCTGCCCCAGCCACCACAGCAGCACCTCGCCGTCGGGCAGTGCTGCGTTCGCGGCGTCGGCGAACGTCCACGGCGCCCTCATGCGGGAATCGGCGCGTCGGGCGTCACCAGGCCCTGGTCCGTCAGCGCCGCCCACAGCCCGGCCGGGATGTCGTGGGCGAAGGCGTCCAGGCAGGACCGCGCCTCGCCGGCGTCCTTCACCCCGGGGATCACGGCGGCGACGGCCGGGTGCCCGAGCGGGAACCGCACCGCCGCCGCGGGCAGCGGCACGCCGAACGACGCGCACACCTCCTGCAGCCGCCGGGCCCGCTCCAGCTCGTCCGGACCGGCGTCGCGGTAGTAGTAGCTCGCCCCCGCCACCGGGCCCGTGGTGAGGACGCCCGAGGCGAACACCTGCCCGATCACCACGCCGGCGCCGCGCTCGGCGCAGCGGTCCAGCTCGGCCAGCCCGCCCTGCTCCATCAACGTGTACGGGCCCGCCACGAGGAACAGGTCCGGGTCGAACCGGTCGAGCCAGTGCGACACCAGCCCGATCTCGTTGATCCCGAACCCGACGCCGCGGATCACGCCCTGCGCCTTGAGGTCCTGCAGGGCCGCCCAGCCCGAGCGCAGCAGGTCGTCGGTGTGGGCGTCCATCCGCGCCTGCGGCCCGAGGTGGCCGGTGTCGAGGTCGTGCACGAGCACCAGGTCGATCGCCGAGACGCCCAGCCGCTGGATCGAGTCCTCGACGGAGCGCAGGACACCGTCGCGGCTGTAGTCGTAGTGCACCTCCCACGTGGCGGGGTCGCCCATCGCGGTCCGCGCCGCAGGCCGCTGCACCGCGCGGGCCGGGCGGATCAGCCGCCCGACCTTCGTGGAGAGCACGAAGCTCTCGTCGCACTTGCCGCCGAGGAAGCGGCCGAGTCGCTGCTCGCTGATCCCGCGCCCGTAGAACGGCGCGGTGTCGTAGTAGCGAACCCCGCCGGCCCACGACGCGTCGAGCGCGGCCGCCGCGTCGTCCTCGGAGTACTCGGCCCGGGGCAGCTTGAGCGCCCCACCGCCGAACCCGAGCGTCGTGACCTCGACGCCGGTACGCCCGACCGTCCGCGTCGCCGGCTGGGAACGATCCGTGTTCATGCGAAGAAGTCCTCGTCCTCGGGGCGCAGGTGCGCCTTCGCGGCCTCCCGGTCGAACTCGATACCGAGGCCCGGCCGGTCCCACACCTCGATGAACCCGTCCACGACGATCTGCTCCGGCAGGCCCGTCACGATCGAGTACCACCAGTCCGGCCTGGCGACCGGGTACTCGAACGCGATGAAGTTGTCCGGGAGCGTGGCGCTCACCTGCACCAGCGCGGCGAGGCCGAACACGCCGTCGAGCACGCCGTGCGGGGCCATCAGGACCCCGTGCAGGTCGGCGTACTCGGCCACCCACTTCAGCTCGGCGATCCCGCCGACGTCACACGGGTCGGGGCCGACCACGCGCACGGCCTGCGTGGAGATCAGGTCCTTGAAGTTCTGCCGCAGGTAGATCTGCTCTCCGGTATGCGTCGGCGTGCTCGTGGCGACGGTGACCTCGCGGTACTGCTCCGCGTGCACCCACGGCACGTAGTCGCCGGTGAGCAGGTCCTCCACCCACATCAGGTTCAACGGCTCCAGCGCCCGCAACAGCCGGATCGCGTCCGGCACGGTGAAACCGGGCCCGGCGTCCAGCGCCAGCCCGACCTCGTCGCCCAGCACGTCCTTCATCGCCTCGACGCACGCGACGATGTGCTTCAGCCCCCGCTCGGTGAGCGGGCCGCGGTTGGGGTGGCGCGGGCCGGTGCGCGGTTCGGCGTAGGAGAAACCGGGCGTGTTCGGGGCCATCGGCCCGTGGTAGCCGACGCCCTCCTTGATCAGCGTGAAGCCCTCGGGCGCAGCCTTCATCGCGGCCATGGCCTCGGCGTAGTCCTCGGGACGGTGGCCGCGCAGCCCCGGCCGCACTCCCCCGTTGTAGACGCGCACGCGGTCGCGCACCTTGCCACCGAGCAGCTTGTACACCGGCAACCCCGCGGCCTTGCCCGCCACGTCCCAGAGGGCGATCTCGATCGCCGACACCGCGCTTCCCCACGGCTTGAACCCGGCGAAGCGACGGATCTTGAGCAGGCAACGCTCGACGTCGGTGGGGTCCTCGCCGACCAGGAAGTCCTTGTACATCTCGACCACCGGGCGCATGTACGGCTTGGACGACTCGATCTCCCCGAAGCCGTCGACGCCCTCGTCGGTCACGATCCGCACGATCGGGCTCTGCCCGATCACCGCGCACCTCAGATCGACGATCTTCATCGGCTCCTCCTCATCGAGGAGCTCAGCCTATGTTAAGTTCGAATACAAAACTAGCCGTTCTCGCCGCCCTCCGGGAACGAGAGGAGACCTCCGGTGCGCGCACTGAGCCTCCGTCGAGCCGGCGAGCTGGTGCTGGACGACGTCCCCGAGCCGTCGCTCGAGGACGGCGAGATCCTCGTCGAGGCGCTGGCGGTCGGCATCTGCGGCACCGATCGCCACATCGTCGCCGCGGGACCCCGGCACCCGCCCGCGGGCCGGAACACCCTCGTCGTCGGCCACGAGTCGTTGGGTCGGGTCCTGGACGCGCCGCCGGGCGCGGGAGTGTCGGCCGGGGATCTCGTCGCGGGGATCGTGCGACGGCCGGACCCGGTGCCCTGCCCGTCCTGCGCAGCAGGACGGTTCGACCTCTGCGAGAACGGCCGCTACACCGAGCGCGGCATCCTCGGCCGGGACGGCTTCGCCTCCGACCGCTACCGGCTCGAGCCCGAGTACGCGGTACGGGTGGATCCCGCCCTCGGCCTGGCCGGCGTGCTCGTCGAGCCCGCCAGCGTGGTCGCGAAGGCGTGGGAGCAGCTGGATCACGTCGCGCGCAGGCCGCGCCGCCGCGTGCTGGTCCTGGGCGCCGGGCCCATCGGCCTGCTCGCCGCCCTGCTCGGCACGCAGCGCGGGCTGGACGTCCACGTCGTGGACCGCGTCGCGCACGGCCCCAAGCGGGAGCAGGCACAGGCGCTGGGAGCGACGTTCCACGCGTCCACCGAGCAGCTGGACGGCGTGTTCGACGCCGTCGTGGAGTGCAGCGGCGCCCTGGTCGCCGAAGCCGTCGCGCACACCGCGCCCGGAGGGGCGGCCTGCCTGGTCGGTGCCGGCGACGTCCGCTCGGCGGGCACGGTGGACCTGGCCGAGCTGTCCCGCGACCTGATCTCCCGGAACAAGATCCTGATGGGGACGGTCAACTCGAACCGCCGCCACTTCGAGGCCGGCCACGACGCGCTGTGCCGTGCCGACCCCGGGTGGGCCGAGGGTCTGCTCACCGATCAGGTGCCGCTGGAAGCCTGGCCCGCAGCGTTCGAGAGCGACCCCAGCGGGATCAAGTCGATCATCCGCATCGGCTCATGACGCCGCCGCACCCGGCACGGCCCGGAGCTCGCCGCTGTGCGACAGTCGCACCTCGGCTCCGACCCCGGGATCGCACGCACGTGGCGGGCCGCGGTCAGCACCGTCCGCAGAGGTGAGCCATGGGCCTGGGAACGGGACGCGACACGATCAGCGTCCGCCGGCACAACCTGCGCACCGTGCTGCGCCACCTGCACCTGTCCGGCCCCAGCACGCGGGTCGAGCTGGGCGGGGTCACCGGGTTGACCCGCAGCGCGGTCGGGGACCTGGTCGCCGAGCTGATCGCGCGCGAGCTCGTCACGGAGTCGGAGTCGGAGACATCCGGCGGCCGACGTGGCCGCCCGTCCCTGCTCGTCGCCCCCCGTGACGACAGGGCCCGCGTTCTCGCCGTCAACATCCGCGCGGACAGCCTGCGCGCCGCGCTCGTGGGCCTCGGCGGCACCGTGTCCGAGGTCAGCGAGGTGCCCCACGACCACGTCCCCGGCGACCCGGGCGCCAGCCTCGACCAGCTCGCGAGCCTGGTCCGCGACCGGCTCGACACGCTCTCCTCCCCGCCCCTCGCGGTGGGGATCTCCGTTCCCGGACTCGTCAGGGCCACCGACGGCTCCGTCGCGCTCGCCCCGCTCCTGGGCTGGCGCGACCTGCCGCTGGCCGAGGAACTGCACCGGCGCGTCGACGTGGACGTCCCGCTGGTCACCGCCAACGAGAGCAACCTCAGCGCGCTCGCCGAGCACCTGCGCGGGGCCGGCCGCGCGCACGACCACATGATCTACCTGTACGCCGAGCTCGGCGTGGGAGGCGGCTTCATCGTGGACGGCCGGCTCCTGCTGGGCGGCCACCCCGGCTACGGCGGAGAAGTCGGCCACATGGTGCTCGATCCCGGCGGGCAGCCCTGCTACTGCGGGGGCCACGGCTGCTGGGAGACCCAGGTGGCCGCCGATGCGGTGCTCCGGCACGCCGGGGTCAGCGCCCACGGTGCCTCCGGTCGCCGCACCGCGCTCGCCGAACTGCTGGCCCGCGCGGACCGCCACGATCCGCACGCGCACGCGGCGCTCGCGGCGCTCGTCCCCCCGCTCGGCGCCGGCATCGCCACCCTGCTCTCGCTCTTCAACCCGGAGCGGGTCATCCTCGGCGGCCTGTTCGCCCACCTGCTGCAGCACTTCGAACCCGCGCTCCGGGACGTCGTCGAGCACCACCGCCCCACGCTGACGAACCGGTCCCTGGACATCGTCCCCGCTCAGCTCGGCGGCAAGGCTCCGCTACTGGGCGCGGGCGAAGCGGCCATCGACGCCTTCCTCGCGGCCTTCGCGACCACCCGGGCAGGACATCTCCGGGAGGGCGTCCTCTGACCCGTCAGGCGATGTGGTCCTGTGGGTCGCGCACCAGCATGATCCCCGCGAGCAACCCGAGCGGCAGGACGATCATCGCGAGCAACAGCGGCCGGTAGGACCCCACCGCCTGGTGCCCGACGGCCAGCAGCACAGGCCCGAGCGCCGAGGCCACGACGGCGACCGTGTGCACGATGCCGCGGATCTCCCCGATGCTGCCCGTGCCGAAGTAGCGCGGCAGCGAGGCCGCCTCCACGGTGCGGAAGCTGTTGCCCGCGGCACCGAGGGCGACCCCGTAGAACACGGCACCCCACCCCGGTCCGACGTAGCCGCCGGCGACGAGCGTCACGATGAGCAGCAGCATCGAGCCGATCATCACCGGCCGCGGCGAGTAGCGGTCGAGCAGCGGCCCGATCAGCAGAGTGGCGGCCAGGCCGGCCAGCATCTGGGGCAGGAAGGTCGCGGCCGCCTCCGCCGACGTCAGACCGCGTTCGCCCAGGACGTCCACCTGGTGGAAGGTCAGCGCGGTTCCGACCAGCGACAGCACCCCGATGCCGCCGGACAGCACCCAGAACATGGGCACCCGCAAGGCCGCCCGCGCGGATCCCGGCGCGCCCGCCGCCGTCACGGAGGCGCCCGCCTCGGGCTCGCTGCGCCGCCGCCGCGGGACGCCGAACAACGCGATCGGCAGGATCACCACCCAGACCGCGATGCCCTGCACGAGCCAGGCCGTGCGGAAACCGTGCTCGGCGACCAGGGCCTCGAGCCCGATCGGCACGAGCGAGATCCCGGCCGAACCGACCGCGGTGACGATCCCGATCGCCGTGCCCAACCGCCGCTGCACGTGGTAGGCGACCAGCGTGGTGGCCACCAGGGTGAGCGCGCCCTGGCCGGCGAAGCGGATGCCCACGAACCCGGCGGTGAGCCCGACGAGTCCGCTCACCGTCGAGAGCGCCAGCAGGACCGCGCCGAACACCGCACCGACCACGAGCAGCACGGGCCGGGCACCGCGCCGGTCCATCGCCCGCCCGACGAGAGGCAGCGCCGCCGAGCCGGGGACCGTCCCGATCAGGTAGGCGGTCGAGATCAGCGTGCGGCTCACCCCGAGCTCCGCGACCAGCGGACCGATGAACACCGACACCGCGGCGGTCTGCCCCGGTGCCGTCAAGACGTAGATGACGGCGCCCGCGGTGGTGACTCGGGCATCGGCCCACGACGACGTGGTCGTCCCGGGTGGAGGGGACACGGGTACGTCCTTCCCGGCGCTCGGGCACTCGCCCGGCGCGGATACGCGTTCGATCAGGCTCTGCCCGCGGGTCCCGCGCTCGCGCCGTCCGCCCGCTCGCCGTCCGCCCGCTCGTCGTCCGACAGGGCGGGGTGCTCGTCACGGGCGTCCCAGCCGAGCACCGCGAGCCCGGCTCCCGTCGCGTAGAAGCCGGCATCCCCCGGAAGCGGGGTGGTCAGCGGCACGTCCGGGTACCAGCGCCGGGCCAGCTCCTCCGAGGGCGTGCCGCTGGCGGTCCTGGTCGCGACGACGTTGCAGACCGCGTGTCCCGGCGCCCGGCGGTGCAGCGCGAGCAGGCACGCAGCGGCGGCCGAGTCGAGCGAGGTCCAGCCCCACAGCTCGCCGCGGCGACGCTCGTCGTCGCACCGCTCCCGGGCCTCGGCGTGGTCCTCGCACAGCGCGTGCAGCCGCAGCGCGGTGAACGCGACCTCCGGCCTGCGCCGCGCGAACGCGGCGGACTGCTGCTCGAGGATCCACTTCGAGAGGCTGTAGGAGTCCTCGCAGTAGGACGCGTGCTCCTCCGTCACCGGGAAGGCGTCGTAGCGCGCGGCGGCGCTGAACACGCCCCCGATCGCGTTGATGCTCGACGCCAGGCACACCGCGCCTGCACCGTGCTCCTCGGCCGCCACCAGCACGTGGTGCGTGCCGTCCACGTTCGTCCGGGTCACCAGCGGTTCCGGGTAGCGGGGATGGATGAGCGCGCCGAGGTGGACCACGCCCTGCGCCCCGGCGAGCGCGGCGCGCACCTGCTCCAGATCGGTGACGTCCGCCGAACGCCACTCCACACCGTCGACCTGCTGGCCCTCGAGCGCGGCCGGCAGGTCGGCGGCGATCACCTCGTGGCCGGCGTCCAGGGCGCGGGCGACGACACGTCTGCCGAGCCTGCCCGCCGCGCCCGTGACCGCGATACGCATCCTCAGCTCCCGCGGCGGTGCGTCGACTCTTCGATGTCGTCCCCCCAGGTCGCGATTGCCCGTCCGCTCAACTTAGGTTAAGTCCGGCTACAAAACAACGTTCGAGCTGGTGACCCGGTCCCTGCGTCGCGCCCTCGCGAAACGATGTGCCGTCAGGCCGGCGCGGCGACGAGCGCGTGGCTGCCGGAGACCGCCAGGACCGGACCGGGCAGCGGGATCCGCACCGGTGTGAGCGCCGAGCCCGCGGCGTAGCGGCCGATCGCGGCCCCGGAACCCCACGCCCAGAGGCCGCCGTCGGCGTCGACGGCGTAGCCGGTGAGGCCGGTGGCCCCGATCCACCGCGCAGGTGGCAGGTCCGCGACCCGGGTGGGAACGGCCGAGACGTGGTCACCCGCCTGCCCGTCACCGAGCGCGCCCGCAGCGCCGCGACCCCAGGCCCACACGCCCCCGTGCCGGTCCCGCGCGTAGGCGACGTCCGAGCCCCCGGCGACCTGGACGACGTCCACGAGCCCGGCCACCTCGACCGGCCGGCCGGTCTGGCCACCGGTGGGCGTCACGCCCAGCAGGCCGTGCGCGTTGTTGCCCCACGCGCAGACACCGCCCTCGGCGGACGCAGCCACCACGGCACCCCCTGCGGACGCGAGCGAGACGACACCGGAGACACCGTCGACGGTCGTCAGCGACGTGTCGGCCCGATCGCCCAGCACGTCGGTGAGGTTGATGCCCCATCCGGCCACGGTTCCGTCGGTGCGCAGCGCGAGGGCCGTCAGGGCACCCGGGGCGATCGCGTGCACCCCCGTCAGGCCGTCGACCGGGCGCGGCGACCCGACGTGGTCACGAACGCTGTCCCGCGTCCCACCGTGGGCGAGCAACCCCTCCCCCCAGGCCAGCACCGTGCCGTCGGCGCGCACGACGAACGCCGCCGACCCGACGACGTGCACGGAGCGCGCATCGCTGATCCCGGGAACCTGCTGGGGGGCCGGGGCGCTGTGCCGGGCGAGCTCGCCGTCGCCGAGGCTGCCCAGGTGCCCGAGTCCGTAGACCCACACGGTGCCGTCGGCGCGGACCGCGTAGGTCGTGAACCCGGAACTCGCGAGCGACACGACATCGCTCCACCCGGGGACGACCTCCGGCCCGGCCCCACCGATCCCCGCACCGCCTTCCTGCGCGGCCGCGAAGTGCGGTTTCCAGGCGTACACGGTGCCCGACACCGGCTCGACGGGTTGCGGAGCGCCGGCGCCGGCGCGGCACGGTGGCGCGAGGAGGACGGCCCGGTCGGCGGCGGAGCAGCCGGCGAGGCCGAGCACGGCGGCGACCACGGTGACGAGACGACGGGATGCGCGGATCACGACGGGAAGCGTGCCCGCCGCACCCGACTCGCGGATCCGTAGTTCCACCCGGGTCCGCCACCACCCCCGACACGGCTGCTCGTGGCCGTGCGGAGCCGGTTGCCCAATCGGTCAGGCCCGCACCGCGGTCCTGAGTCGATCACGGGCATGCGGCCGGTCGATCTCCGATCACGACCATTCGCCCATGACCGGCGCCGCGGGTCGGAGGCCAGGCCGCAGTGATCGATCCGATCAGTACCTGAGGGCGGGCGCTGCGACAATTGCGTACTTGTCGGGGTGATCACGGCCTGGTGATCGGTCCGAGCAGTGCGTGGGTGCTGTCGCGGCGACATCAGGTGCTTCTCGCAGCGATCATCGTCTGACATCCGCCGGTCCGATTCCGTGCTCCACGGGCAGCAACCAGCAACCGATACTGCAGATCTCGGTGGGTCGGCGGGAGGGTCTCGCAGACGTGGCTACTGCTGTGCGCCGATCATCTCCGCGGCTCGCGCGCCGGCTCGCGGTCATGATCGCCAAGAATGGCGTGAGGGCGTCAGATCTGTCGCCCCCACACCACTTTCGCCGATCATGTCCGCCCGTCTCATGATCAGGTGGACGGTGAGCGCGCAACGTTCACTATTGCAAATAGTGGACCACCCGAACAGACCCATGCCATCGAACACCTGTTCGACTAAACTTGAGGCATGTCCGCAGTCACCGCCGCATACGAACACCTCCAAGAGGCGTTCGACGCATTCCGGCAGGCCGCGGAAAACCCCCTGACCTCAGACGCGGAACTGCTGTCGGTACTCACCATCGGTGAAGGCATGTCCCGACAACACGACCACCTCACCGTCTCCACCACCGCCGCGCTGCAACGGCGCGGCACCTTCGCCGAACGCGGCTACCGCAAACCCGAAGGCGCACTCACCGACCTTCTGGGCTGCGACTCCTACGAAGCCCGCCGCCGCGTCGTGGCCGCCGAGCAGGCGTGCGAACAGATCGGGATCGACGGCACCGTGCTCCCCGCCCGCCTGCCCGCCACAGGGAAGGCGTTCGCCGCCGGACACGCAGGCCTGCGCCACGTCGAAGTCATCGCCGCCCTGCTCAACACCCCCGAGGCCGGGCGGATCACCGACTGGCAACGGGCGGGGTTGGAAGAGCAGCTGGCCGGTATGGCCGGCGAGTACTCGCCCGGGCAACTACGCAAGCTGGGCACCCAGCTCCTGGAGGCGCTCGACGGCGACGGCCCCGAGCCTGATGACAACCCGCCGGAGCCGGTCAACCGGCTGCAGGTCCGCAAGCGTCGCGACGGGTCGGGCGGCACGATCAGCGGGCAGTTCGACGATCCGGCGATGTTCGACGCGATCGCCACCGTGATCGACGCCAAGGCGAAGCCTCTCGGCCGCGATGATCAACGATCGACGGGGCAGCGTCAGGCCGAGGCCCTCGCGGATGCGTGTGGGTTCGTCCTCGCCCATGCCGACCACGCCACCCTGCCCGACGCCGGTGGCCGGCGGCCGCA
>NZ_NKYF01000042.1 GCF_002262885.1 Pseudonocardia sp. MH-G8
CGATCACCGCGGACCGCGCCCCGACCGGCAGCAGCAGTCACAGGCGGACGATCATGATCGAAGATCGCCGACCGCCATGCGCCCATGCTCGAGGCAGCGCGGGAGCGGCACGGCCGGGACCGATTCTGCAACGCCCGCCCCCTGCCGCCCATGTCCCGATCCTGCCGACCATGGCCGGAAACACGCCTCGAACCTGCCCGATGATCACCGATAGGGGCTGGATCGGGACCACCGCAAGGTGCGCGAGCACGCGGCAGCGACGGGCTCGTCCCGGACAGGCCTGGGCCCGCGCCGGGAACGGCCGCCCACCCAGCCACGATATTCGGCAATTGCGCCAACCCGACCGCCCCGCCAACGAGCGAGAACAGGGAAAACCCGGCCGATCACATGGAAGGCCCAGACCTGGCGTGAGGCAGTGGCAGCGAGCCGGGAACGGCGCGCCCACAGGAGATTCCACGACGACGTAGACGTGAGAGGGGTTGGATCTTCCTCGATTCCCTGTCACGTCTATCTGATCATGAAAACGGGAATGTTCGGGGGAACGTGAGCGGCAATGATCGGCGAAAGTGCCGTCGAGTTCGGAACAGCCTTGTGTCGGGAACGGCCGCTCGCCCGGTCATCCTGCCGGTGGGGGAACGCGCAGATGACCGAGGTATGGGGCAGTGGCCCCGGGCCGGGGACGGCGTATCCACAGGAAATTTCATGACCATATAGACGTGAGAGGGCTGGATCTCAACCCCCTCACGTCTATCGGATCATGAAACGGGCGCGATAGCGGAGGGCAGGCTGCCATGATCGGCGAAAGTGGTGCGAGAGCGACAAATCTGACGCCCCCCACACCACTCCCGGCGATCATGACGGCGAGCCCGTGTGCGAGAAGTACGGGAGCGCGGCCACGAGGGCCCTGGTGTACGCCTCGCTCACCACGCGGCCGCTACAGCGAGCCGGGCCCGCTGCGAGACCACGTCCTCGCCGTCGAACACTGCGACCGATGGGACGACCCGCCGAACCCCGGGTGGCCCGCCGGGTTCGGGCCTTCGCCACGAACCCAGGGCGTCCCCTACCAGTCACTTCCGACGATCCGGACATTCGGGGTAAAGTCGGCGAGACCTGCATCACGGGTCGTCCTCCGAGAAGGGGTGGAGATCGTGCCGCCGCCCACGCCCGGCCCCGATGAACCACTGCCGCTGTCCGCCCACGAACGCGAGATCCTCGCCGGCATCGAGCAGGACCTCGACACCGACTCCCCCGCGCTCGCCCGGGCGATGGCGCAGCCGCTCACGAGCACCGTCCCGCTTCCGCGCCGCATGGTGCATGCGGGCTTCCTCGCCGCCGCGCTCTTCCTCGTGCTCGCGGTGACGGGCCTCGTCCCGGCCGTCGTGTGGGCGCTGCTCGCGGCCCTCGCCGCGATGGTCGTCATCCCGTGGGTGATGCTGCGCGCCTTCGAGCGGCTGGATCCGGGCCGCGACACCGATCGCGACCCCGGTCACAACACCGACCGCTAGCGTCGCTCGACGGTGCGTCGCCCCGTCCCGCGGACGGCGAGATCATCAGAGGTGACCTATCCTCGTAGTGCCGCCGAACAGCGGATACAGGCAGGTCAGGAGAGCTCGGCAGTGGTGGTTGTGACAACCGCAGTGGTTGTGATGTTGCAGTGGTGACCAATTCGCGGCACGCCGCCGATGCGCAGCACAACGCGCACGACCGGGGCCTGCGGCTGGAAAGCAACGGCATCAACGTCATCGGCGACAGCGAACGGAAGGGCACCCCTCGCCACCTGTTCTGGCCGTGGTTCGGGGCCAACATCTCCGTCTTCGGCCTGAGCTACGGGGCGTTCGCGCTCGGCTTCGGCATCTCCGTGCCCCAGGCCCTGATCGCGGGCGTGGTCGGGGTGGTCGTGTCGTTCCTGCTGTGCGGGTTCGTCGCGCTCGCCGGCAAGCGTGGGTCGGCGCCCACCATGGTGCTCTCGCGGGCCGCGTTCGGTGTGCGCGGCAACCGGCTGCCGTCCCTGATCTCCTGGCTGCTCACCGTGGGCTGGGAGACGGTGCTGACGATCCTCGCGACCCTGGCGACGGCCGCGGTGATCGAGCAGCTGGGCGGCAGCGCCGGCGCCGGCACCCACCTCGTCGCGCTCCTCGTGGTGGCCGCGCTCGTGATGGTGGCCGGCGTCATGGGATTCGACTTCATCATGCGGCTCCAGACCGTCATCACGGTGATCACCGCCGTGCTCACGGCCGTCTACATCGCGCTGGTCGCGGACCGGATCGACTGGTCGGCGGTCTGGGCGGCCCCGTCCGGGTCGGTGCAGCAGGTCGTCGGCGCGGTGGTCTTCCTCGTCACGGGGTTCGGCCTGGGCTGGGTCAACCTGGCCGCGGACTACTCGCGCTACCTGCCGCGCAGCGCGTCCAGCCGCGGCGTCGTCGGGTGGACGACGTTCGGCGGGGCGCTGGCCCCAGTCGTCCTGCTGGCGTTCGGGCTGCTGCTGGCCGCCTCCTCGGTCGAGCTGTCCGAGGCCGTCGCGGCCGATCCGATCGGCGCGCTGGCCGCCGCGCTGCCCACCTGGTTCCTCGTGCCGTTCGCGCTGGTGGCGGTGCTCGGCCTGATCGGCGGCGCCGTCCTGGACATCTACTCGTCCGGGCTTGCCCTGCTCGCCACCGGCGTGCGCGTGCCGCGCTGGGTCGCGGCCCTGATCGACGGTGTGCTCATGGTCCTCGGCACGGTCTACGTCGTGTTCGTGGCCGAGGACTTCCTGAGCCAGTTCAACGCCTTCCTGATCACGCTCGGCGTGCCTGTCGCGGCCTGGTGCGGCGTCATGCTCGCCGACATCGCGCTGCGCCGCCGCGACTACGACGAGGCAGACCTCTACCGCCCGTCGGGCCGCTACGGCGACGTGCGGGCCCTCCCGATGGGCATCGTGCTCGCCTGCACGCTGCTCGGGTGGGGCCTGGTCACGAACGCGAACGCCGGCTGGGTGTCCTGGCAGGGCTACCTGCTCGCGCCGCTCGGGCTCGGCGGGCGCGACGGCGCCTGGGCCGGCGCCAACCTCGGTGTGCTCCTGGCGATCGCGCTCGCCTTCGCGGCCACGCTCCTCACCGGGCGCGAGGCCGTGCGGCAACAGGAGGCACGGATCCGGTGACCGGTTCCTCGCCGACGACCGTCGGCCCCGACACCCACCACCTCGCCGTGATCGACATGCAGGTCGTCTTCGCCGACCCGGCGAGCGAGTGGGGTACCCCCGGCTTCGCGGCGATCCTGCCGCACGTCCAGGAGCTCGTCGCCGCACTGGCCCCGCAGGTGACGCTCACCCGGTTCGTCGCGCCGGCCACGCCCGAGGGCGCGTGGCGGGAGTACTACGCCCGCTGGCCGTTCGCACGGCAGCCGCCCGACGCGCCGCTCTACGACCTGGTGCCCGGATTCCCGCCGGCCGCCGAGCGGGCGCCGACGGTCACCGCCACCACGTTCTCCAAGTGGGGCCCCGACCTGGCTGCGGCCGTCGGGTCGCGCACGCTCCTGCTCGCCGGGGTGTCCACGGACTGCTGCGTGCTCTCCACCGCCCTCGCCGCCGCCGACGCGGGTGTGCCCGTGCAGGTGGTCGCCGACGCCTGTGCCGGCGTGGACGCCGCGAGCCACGCCGCGGCACTGCACGTCATGGACCTCTACGCTCCTCTCATCGAGGTGGTCGACATGGCCGCGGTGCGCGCGAAGGCCATCGGATGACGGATCCGGCCGGCCCGACGTTCCGGGACAAGCTCGCGCCCCGGATGTTCCTGATCCTGCACGACCCGTTCACCGGCAAGGCACTCGTGCGCGCGACCGCGGTGCGCCTCGCGGTCGCCGGTGCCGAGCTCGCCGAACTGGCGCTCGCGCGTCCCGACCGCGGCCAGCTCATCGCACTCGAGAACGACCGCGTGGTCCTGGCCGGCACCCGGCCGCGGCGCCTCGACTACATCTCCTCCTTCGTCGTCGACAGCATCCGCAACCAGCCGGAGGCGCACCCGGCGATGACCTGGGCCGCCGCGCTCGCCGACCACGTTTTCGACCTCGTCGTCACGCAACTGATCACCGAGGGGATCGTGCAGCGCCAGCAGAGCGGGCTGTTCGGCCGGGCCTCGCGCCGCTTCCCGGCCGTCGACCTGCTCGCGGCGGCGGGCCCGCGGGTCCGGCTGGAGCACGCCCTGCGCTCGGACGACGCGTTGACCGAGGAGACGTCCGCCTGCGTGGCCGTGCTCGCGGCCGTCGGCGGTGAACGCACCCTCGACATCGACCGCGCCGCCCGCCGGCGGCTCACCGCCGCGGCCCGCCAGGCCCTCCCGCTCGACCTGCGCAGCCTCGTCACCGGCATCGAGGTCGCGCACGCTTCCGGCGAGTTGCCGCAGTCGCTGCGCCTGCGCACCAGCGACAAGTAGCAGGCCCCAGGCCGGGGCCCGCACCAGGCCGGAGAGTCGTTCCGGCAGGATGTACGGCGGACAGGCGACGTTCGAACGTCGTCCATCTGCAGTTCACGGAGGTGTCGATGCCAGGATCGCGGGTCGCGGCCCTGCTGAACGGGTGGCGGGCACCGCAGCACCGCGACGGGCTCGCCCTCGTCGTCAGCTCGGGGCTCTCGTCGGCCGTCGGGCTGTTGTACTGGGTGCTGGCCGCGCAGATGTTCCCGCCCGACGTGGTCGGTGTGAACGCGGCGGGGTTGTCGGCGCTGATGCTGGTGGGCGGCATCGCGCACCTGAACATGTCGCACGCGCTGCTGCGTTTCGTCCCGATCGCGGGCGCGGCGTCGCGGCGGCTGGTCGTGCTCGGCTACCTGGTCGCGGTCAGCGTGTCCGCCCTGGCGGGCACCGGGTTCGCCCTCGGCGCGATCTGGTGGGCACCCGAGCTCGTCGACGTCGCCGGCTACGGCGCGCTGGTCGGGTTCTTCGCCGTGAGCTGCCCGGTCTGGACCCTGTTCAGCCTCAAGGACTACATCCTCACGGCCGTCGGCAAGGCCACCGCCGTACCGGTGCAGAACGTCGTGTTCTCGGTGCTCAAGATCGCCCTGCTCATCGCGGTCACGCTCGCGGCCGTCCCCGGCGGCATCGCGCTGTCCTGGGTGATCGCCACCGCCCTCGTCGTGCTGATGGCCAACGTCTGGCTGCTGGTGCGGCTGCTGCCGGCACACGGCGCGGCGACGGCGGACCGTGCGGTCCCGATCACCGTCGGGGCCGTCGGGCGGTTCCTCGGGGCCGACTACGTCGGCGCCCTTTTCTGGCAGGCCGCACTGATGGGCCTGCCGGTGCTCGTGCTCTCCCGGCTCGGTCCCGAGGCGGCTGCCGCCTACAACATGGTCTGGCAGTTCGGGATGGCGCTGTACCTCGTGCCCTCCGGCATGGGCCAGTCCATGATCGCGCACAACGCCGCCGATCCCGGGAAGGTGGAGAAGGCCCGCCGGGAGACCGTGCGCCGCGGTCTGATGCTCGTCGTGCCCGTCGCCCTCGTGCTCGCGCTCGGCGGGCAGTTCGTGCTGGCGCTGTTCGGCAAGCACTACACCGAGGCCGGCACCGGGGCGCTCGCCCTCGTCGCCCTCTCCGCCATCCCCAACGTGATCACCGGGTCCGCCACCAGCACGGCCCGGGTGCGCCAGCACCGGAGCGTGCAGTTCGGCGTGCCCACCGCGCTGTCCGTGCTGGCGATCGGGGTGTCCTGGACGCTGATGCCGCGGCTGGGCATCCTCGCGGTCGGCCTCGGCTGGCTGATCGCCCAGTGCGTCGTCGCCTCCGTCGTGCTCGTCATGTACGCGCGGTGGCTGCCCGGCCCGCTCGCCGGCTGGGTGGACGCCCTGCACAACACCGCCCTCCTGCGCCGCGTCGGGTCCGACGGCCTGCGCCGCACCGGCGGCCCGGCCACCGCCGGTTGGGAGATCGGGGACCGCATGGGCGGCGGGTCGGAGACGGTGGTCGTCGCCGTCGGCCCGCCCGGGGAACGGCGCGCCCTGCTCAAGGCCGCCGACACCGCCCACGGCCAGCACGAGCTGCGCCAGCAGACCGCCGCGCTCGCCGCGTTGCACGCCGACCCGCGGCTGCAGCACTGGACCCCGCTGCTGCCGCGCGTGCTCGGCACCGCCGAGGTCGGCGACACCTACTGCAGCACCGAGTCGATGCTCCCCGGCGGGTCCGGGCCGGAGGCGCTCGCCGATCCCGCGCGACGCGTGCCGTTCCTGTCCAGCGCGGTCGCGGCGATCAGCGAGCTGCACCGCCGCACGGCCACGCTGCGACGGGTGGGCGACGCCGAGCTCGACCGCTGGGTGCACCGGCCGATGGCGGAGGTCTCCCGCGTGCTGCCCGCGTCGCTGCGGCCCGACGCGGACCGGCTGGCAACCGTGCTGGACCTCCGGCTGCGCGGGCAGACCGTGCCCGTCGGCTGGACGCACGGCGACTACCTGCCGGTCAACCTCCTGGCCGCGCCGGACGGGCGGGTCAG
This sequence comes from Pseudonocardia sp. MH-G8, assembly GCF_002262885.1. Lineage (GTDB taxonomy): Bacteria > Actinomycetota > Actinomycetes > Mycobacteriales > Pseudonocardiaceae > Pseudonocardia. Next base: position 6,451 of record NZ_NKYF01000042.1, read on the forward strand.
CGCGATCGTCGACTGGTGCACGGCCGAGCCGGACGGCCTGCCCGTACTCGACGTCGCGCTGTTCCTGGCGATGGCCCACGCCGAGGTCGAGGGCGACGAGCTCGGGCCGCTCGTCCTGCGGTGGGCCGCCCGCACGCCACCGCGCGAGGCCGAGACGCTCGCCCGCTGCCAGGCCGCACCCGGCGCGAGCATCGTCTCCCCCGAGGTGCTCGTGCTGCTCGGCTGGCTCCAGCACGTCAGCCAGTGCGTCGCCCGCTCGGACCGGATGGCGGCCAACCCGGTGTGGAACCGCCGCAACGTCCGCCCCGTCGTGCGCGAGGCGGCCGACCTGCTCGCGAGCGGCCCGGTGCCGCCCGCCCGCTCCCCGGTCCGGGCCTGACCGGAACCCGTAGTCTGGCCAGCGGTCGAGGAGGGGCAGATGCACGGGTACACCCACGACAAGGACGCCTATCTCAAGCGCCTGCGGCGCGTGGAGGGCCAGGTCCGCGGGATCGCGAAGATGATCGACGACGATCAGTACTGCATCGATGTCCTCACCCAGGTCTCGGCAGCCACCAAGGCCCTCGAGGCCGTCGCCCTCGGGCTGCTCGACGAGCACCTGCGCCACTGCGTGGCCCAGGCGGCCGCGGAGGGCGGCCCGGTGGCGGAGGCGAAGCTCGCGGAGGCCAGCGCGGCCATCACCCGCCTCGTCAAATCCTGATCGAGCCCTGATCGCAGGCTGATCAGGGCGCGCGCACCCCGTCCAGCATCCGTCGGATCGTGACGCCGCACTCGTCGCGCACGGTCCGGCGATCGGCCTCGGCCGCCTCCGCGATGGTGCGCCCGGCACCGCCGAGCAGGTGGAACACGAGGTGCGTGGCGGTGTGCGCCGGCACCGGGGCGAGCAGACCGGCGTCCCGCGCGGCCTGCAGGAACGCGTCGATGAGCGCGTAGGCGTACTTCCGCTCGTACTCCATCCACCGCGTCCAGCCGAGCGCGATCGGCCCTTCCAGCCAGCACAGCCGCCCGTAGGGCGCCTCGCAGCACAGGTCGAGGAACGCGTCCAGCGCCGCCATGGCCGCCTCCCACGCGTCGGGCCGGCCGGTGGCCGCCGCCCCGACCTGGGCGGTCATCCGCTCCTCCAGCGCCTCGAACACCGCTTCGAACAGAGCCTGCTTGCTGTCGAAGTGGTGGTAGACCGCACCGCGGGTGACCTGCGTGGCGACGGCGATGTCGTCCAGCGAGGTCGCACCGAAACCGCGCTCGGCGAACATCGTGGTGGCCGTCTCCAGCAGCGCGGCGCGCGTGGCCTCCGAGTACAGCTCCCGGCGGCTCTTCGGCCTTGACATGCACGGAGTCTACGACATACTCAGAACACGTACGCAGTGTATGTAACAATCGCAGCGCTGGAGACCGACGCCATGTCTACCAAGTTCCGCCTGGTCACCGAGGTGTTGGCCGAGGTCGCACGCACCGGGCGCCCGGAGATCGCCCGTACCGACGAGGTCCGGGAGACGTTCGGCAGCGTCGAGGCGTTCCTGCTCGCCCTGCACCACCGCTGGCGCACCGCGCTCGTCGCCCACCTCGACACGCTGCTCGAGGACCCGCCCGCCGACCTCGACGCCGCAGTGCACGCCCTCTGGGCCGACCCGGGCCTCGGCGGTCGCGGTCTGCGCCCCCTGCTCGACGCCCACGCCGGGCACCCCGCGCTCGCCGCCGCCCAGGAACGGGAGCGCGTGCTGGTGCGCCGCGACCTCGGCGTCGAGATCTCCCCGGCGGTGGGGCTCCTCGCCGCCGGGTGAGCCGGTGCAGGATGGACCGCACCGATCCTCGGAGGTGCAGCAGTGGGGTTCCGCACGGTGGAGTGGCTCGACGGCACGGTCCCGGCCGTCCGCCTGCTCGATCAGACCCGGCTCCCGGCCGAGGAGGCCTACCTCGACGCCGCCGACGTCGACACGCTCGTCACCGCGATCATCCGCCTCGCCGTGCGGGGCGCCCCGGCGCTCGGCGCCGTCGGCGCGCTGGGCGTCGCGCTCGCCCTCGCCCAGGGCGCCCGTGAGGGCTGGCCCGACGCCCGCCTGCGCCAGGAGATCGGTCGCCTGCGCGACGCGCGTCCCACAGCGGTGAACCTCGCCTGGGGGGTCGACCGGGTGCTCCCGTTGCTCCCGCAGGGGCATGCCCCCGTCCTGGCCGAGGCCCGCCGCGTGCTCGTCGAGGACGAGGCCGCCAACCGCAGGCTGTCCGCGCTGGGCGCCGACTGGCTCGCCGAGCGCCTCCCCCGCCGTCCCATGCGGCTGCTCACGCACTGCAACGCCGGCACCCTCGCGACCACCGCCTGGGGCACCGCGCTCGGGGTTGTCCGGGAGCTGCACGGGCGCGGGCGGGTCGCGCTCGTGCACGTCGACGAGACCCGCCCGCTGCTGCAGGGCGCCCGGCTCACCGCGTGGGAGCTCGCCGCCGACGGCATCGACCACGTCGTGCAGGTCGACTCCGCGGCACCCGGCGCGATCCTGCGGGGCCTCGTCGACGCCGTCGTGATCGGAGCCGACCGCATCGCCGCCAACGGCGACACCGCCAACAAGGTCGGCTCGGTGGGGCTCGCCCTCGCCTGCGCCGACGCCGGGGTGCCCTTCGTCGTCGCCGCGCCGTGGTCCACCGTCGACCTCGCGACAGCCGACGGCACCCGCATCACCATCGAGGAGCGCCCGGACGCCGAGGTCACCAGCTACGGTGGGATCCCGAGCGCACCGGCCGGCACCCGCGCGTTCAACCCGGCCTTCGACGTGACGCCGGCCCGCATGATCGACGCCGTGGTCACCGAACGCGGCGTGGTGGAGCCCAAGACCCACGCGGACATGGCGGTGCTGGACAGGCCCGCAGACCCATCATGATCCGAAATATCGGTTGCTCATCGTCGTGCCGACAGCAATGGGCAACCGATAGTTCGGATCATGTGGCGCTGGACGGCTGTCAGAACCGCCGCTCGGGCCCGGCCTGGATGCGCTCGAGCTCGCTCTGGGCGCTGTCCTCGCGCACCGGCCCCTTGAACCACTTGCGGGCCGAGACCAGGTACCAGCCGCCGAACAGCACCAACGCCCCGCCCACCGTGATCGGCGCGTAGTTCACCGACTCCCACGCGAAGTCCTCCGCACCCGGCACGCCGTTCGGCGAGATCGGCAGCAGGAACAGCACGCAGACGATCGCGATCCACGCCACGGCGACCGTGGAGACCCACTTGTAGTGCTTGCCGAGGCTCCACGCACCCGGCTCGAACTTCGCGCCCGCCTTGATCCGCAGGATGATCGGCAACGCGAACGCGATGTAGAGCCCGATCACCGCGATCGAGGTGCCGACCGCGTAGCCGACCACGCCGTTGGCCAGCGTCGGGATCATCAGCGCCCACGCGGTGACGGCGATCGCGATCACCGAGTTGACGGGCACGCGGTTGCGCGCAACCCGGCGCCACAGCCGCGAGCCGGGGACCGCCTTGTCCCGGGAGAACGCGAACATCATCCGGGACGCCGAGGTCAACGAGGCCGTGCCGCAGAACAGCTGCGCGATCACTGCGATGATCAGCATGAACTCGGCCCACGCCTCGTTGGTGGCCTCGGTCCAGATGTAGATCACCGCGTTGCCACCCGCATCGAGCACGCCCTGCACGTCGGGCACCGCGAAGGTCACCGCGACCAGCAGGATGAACCCGAACACCACCGACGCCACGACGGCCCAGATCATGCCCAGCGCGGTGGCGCGGGAGGCCGAGCGGGTCTCCTCGCTCATGTGGGCCGAGGCGTCGTAGCCGGTGACGGTGTACTGCGACATCAGCAGCCCGAGACCGAAGACGAACCAGAACGCGTTGTCCGAGAAGCCCGAGTTGTTGATCGTCTCGGTGAAGACGAACGCGACCGACTGGTGCTCGGTGGGCACCACCAGCAGGATCACGACGATCAGTCCGACGCCGGACATGTGCCACCACGCCGAGAGCGTGTTGAGCTGGGCGAGCACGTTGACGCCGAGCAGGTTCAGCCCCAGCTGCAGGGCCACGATCGCGGTGAAGGTGATGAAGATCGCCGTGGTGTCGGTGCCGACCAGCGCCGGGAACCACAGGTTCAGCAGCGCCGTCATGAAGATCGCCGAGCCGTACTGGATGGCGGCGGTGACCGCGATCCCGCCGATCAGGTTGAACCAGCCGGTGAACCAGCCCCAGGCCGGCCCGCCGAGCTTGGACGCCCAGAAGTACAGCGCACCCGCGGTCGGCATCGACGAGGCGACCTCGGCCATCGCCATCGCGACCAGGATGCAGAAGCCCCCGACCAGCAGCCATCCCCAGGTGATCGCCACCGGGCCGCCGTTGTTGAACGCGAGGTAGTACGAGGTCAGGCAGCCGGCGAGGACCGAGATGATCGTGAAGGAGATCGCGAAGTTCGAGAACCCGCCCATCTCGCGGGTCAGGACCTGCGAGTAGCCCAGCCGCAGCAGCAACGCCTCGTCGCGGCGAGCGGTCTCGCGGTCGGGCAGGTAGCCGGGCACGGGGCGCGGCGGTGCGGTCGTCGACGCCGAACCCGATGGGGCGCCGGACGCAGGGCCGGGGGGATAGGCCGCCGGGGGGCGCGACGAGTAGCTGGGAGGGGAGCTCATACTGCCGCCTTCAGATCATCTGGGTCTGCGGCGCCGTCGGGGTGGCGCCGTCATCGCTTCAGTCGCGACGGGTCATGCCGATGCTCTCCGCACACTCGAGCAGCGCTTCCTGGTGCGGATGGCGCGGGGGGAGGGCCTGCTCGGCGTCGCGGAGCGCGGCCGCGAGCAGGGCGCTGGCCGACTCGAGGTCGCCCGCCGCGGCGTGGGCCCGTGCCATGCCCATGCGCGACGTGAGGGTCTCCGGGTGGGTCGGGCCCAGCGCGCGCCGCCGCTGCGAGGCGACCTGGGCGGAGAGCTCCACGGCGTCGTCCACGTCGCCCGCCAGCCGGTAGGCCACCGCGAGCGCGTCGCGGGCGGTGAGGGTGCGCGGGTCGTCGTCGCCCAGCAGGCGCGAGCGGTCGGCCAGGTTCTCCGCGATCAGCTCGATGCCCTCGCGGCGCCTGCCGGCCTCGACGCGGGCGGCACCGAGGTTGCCGGCGACCGTGAGCGTGGCGAGGTGATCACGTCCGAGCATCGCGAGACAGCCCCGCAGGGTGTCCTCGAACAGCGCGACCGCTTCCTTCACGTTCCCACCGGTGAACAGCGCCGCGGCGCGCGCGTTGCGCGCGGCGAGTTCGTGGATGTTCGTGCGAAGCGACCCCCGCGTGCCGTCCATGAAACCGGAACCGTCCGACGTCCGGGACCACCAGGGCATCCGACCCCCCGTTCGAGGATCCGTGACTTTCACGGAGACGCTGACGACGCTGATGCACCGTGCGTGACATCTGCTCGGCCAACCGGGGTAAGTAGACCCGATCTACCGATGGCAATGCAAGGCGCCCTGTGGTGGGCCCACCACAGCGTGCACCCAGGGCCCGATGCAGCTGCGCCGAACGGGCGATGCAGAATACGCGGCGATGGACGAGCCGGATCACGAGAAGCTCAGGCGGGAGCTGGAGTCCGCCGCGAGCAACGCGCGCGACGACACGGGTGCGCGCCGCTCCGTGTTCGGTCGCAACGCCCTGATCGGGCTGCTGGTCGCGGTGCCGGCGGCCACTGTGATCCTGGTCGCCGTCGGTGCCTCGGCCGAAGACGCCCCGCCCGAGCCGACCGGCCTCGCCCCCACCGACGCGGTCACGCCGCAACCGCCCCGGCCCACGAGCCCGCGCCCGCCCGCCACCTCGACCGGTCCCGGCGTCCCGCCGCACCCCGAGCCGCCGCCCGGCGCGGAGCAGCCGGTCGTCCACACCGTGGCACCCGGCGAGACCCTGGCCCGGATCGCCCTGCACCACGACGTCCCGCTCGAGCGGATCGCCGAGCAGAACGCCATCGCGGACCCCGACCACATCCGGGCGGGCCAGGAGCTCGAGATCCCCCGCGCGGCCCACGGCGAGGTCGTGATCGCCCCGGGCGCCACGCTCGGCGCCTACGCCGACCGCCACGGGACCACGATCGACTACCTCCTGAGCCTCAACCCGGACATCACCGACCCGAACCGGATCAGCGCGGGGGGCCGGCTGCGCGTGGCGTAGCGGCACGGCCCCTCCTGCCCGGTTGATCAACTCCGGCGCGACCCTACCGCGCGACGCCGAAAACCCGAGGCGAACGGTCGGTGCGGGCGGTTAGCGTTCGCGCGGAGACGAGATCGACGGCCTTCTCGGTGCGCGCCGGGCGGCACGGACGGGGGCCACGTGCGCGCGCAGCCACTGACCTGGCGACGGCTGGCCGAACGCACCTCGGCCATCGCCGTCACGCTCGCCGTGCTCGCCGCGGCGGCCGAGACCTTCGGCGCCGTCGTCGCCGGCGGGGTCGCCACCGGCCCGTCGGCGAGCGCGGTCGGCCTGCTCGCCGTGCTGCTGCTCGGCGCCACCCTGCTCGACACGCTGGGCCGCACCGCGTTCTCCGGGGTCGTCGGGCGCGCGGAGGGCCGGCTGCGCGCCGACCTCCTGCACGCCGCCCTGCACCAGCCCCTCCCGGTCCTGGAGAACCAGGCCGTGGGCGAGATGCTCGACCGCGTCGACGACGACGCCCGCCAGCTCGGCGTGCTGCTGCGACGCACGGGCTGGGCGGTGGGCACGGCCACGCTGCGCTCCCTGCTCGCGTGGGTCGTCGCCGGGCTCACCTGGTGGCCGGCCTGGGTCGCGTTCCCGCTCGTCACCCTGCTCGCGGCGGTACTGGTCCGCCCGCTCACCCGGGTGGTCGCCGAGCGCAAGCTCGCCGAGGAGACCGCCTGGTCCGACCACTCCGCGCAGTTCGAGGAGGCGGTGGCCGGGCGGGACGACGTCCGCTCCTCGCTGGGCCAGCCGCACGTCGTGCGCCAGTACGCGCGGCGGGCCCACGAGGTGCTGCGCCGCGTGCGGGCCACCTGCGCGGCGTCCACCCGCGTGGGGCGGCGCGCCGGTCTGGTGCTGCACGGGATGCTCGCCGCGCTCGCCGTGGCGGGCGCGGCCCTGGTGAGCGGCGGCCGGCTCGGTCTGGGCGAGCTGGTCACCCTGTGGCTGCTGGTCACCACGTTCGTGGGGCAGCTCGGCAACGTCAGCAACCAGCTGCCGGAGGTGCAGGCGGGCCTGGGCGCGCTGCAGCGCATCCGCAGCCTGCTCTCGGCACCACAGGAGCCGGTGGGCGGTGCGCCCGTGCCCGCGGGGCCGGCCGCCGTGGAGATCCGCGACCTCTCCTTCGCCTATCCCGGCGGGTTCGCGCTGCAGTCGGTGCACCTCACCGTGCCGGCGGGTACCACCTGCGCGCTGGTGGGGCGCACCGGCGCCGGCAAGTCCACCCTGGCCAAGCTGCTGTCGCGCGCCGTCGAGCCGCCGCCGGGCACCGTGTACGTGGCCGGGCAGGACATCACCGCCACGGACGTGGCGAGCCTGCGGCGCGCCGTCGGCGTGGTCACCCAGCGCACCGAGATCCTCGCCGCCACCCTCGAGGAGAACATCACCCTGTTCGCCGACGTACCCGTCGGCGCCGTCGACGCGGCGGTCGAGGCGCTGGGGCTCGACGAGTGGGTGGCGTCGCTGCCCGACGGGCTGCAGACCCGCCTCGGCGCGGCGGGCAGCACCCTGTCCGCGGGCGAGGAACAGCTCGTGGCCTTCGCCCGCCTGCTGGTCCGCGACGTCGCCGTCGTGGTCCTCGACGAGGCCACCGCGCGGATGGACCCGCAGACCGAGCGCCGCGTCACCGGGGCCACGCAACGGCTGCTCGCCGGGCGCACCGGCGTGCTGGTCGCGCACCGGCTCTCCACCACCCGACACTGCCACTCGGTGGCCGTGCTGGACCACGGGCGCGTCGTCCAGCACGGCGAACGCGCGCGCCTGGCCACCGAACCCGGTCCCTTCCGCGACCTGTTGGGCGCGGCCGGGGACGGCGCCGACGACGTGGCCGAGCGCCCGGCCCGGTTCGGCCGCGCGGAACGCCGCGCACCGGCCTCCCCTCCCCCGCCGACGCGTCCCCGCCTGTCCTCCGCCGTGCTGCGCACGGCCTTCGCCCACCCGCGCTGGGGCGTGCTCGGGGCCCTGGGCTTCCTCGCCTCGGCCATGCTGGGTGCCTATGGCGCCGTCACGGGCTGGCTGTGGGGCCGGCTGGTCGGCGCGCTGGAGCGGGGCGCCACCGCGTGGGCCGAGGGGGCGGGGCTCGCCGCCGCGCTGCTGCTGGCCCCCTTCGCGCTCGCGCTCGCCTTCCGCACCTACCCGCTGTGGTGGTCTGCGGTGACGCTGCGCATGCGCCTGGCCGTGCTGCGCGGCCAGACCATGCAGCGGCGCCTGGCGCGCACGCCTGCCGGCGAGGTGGTGGCGCGGGCCCTGGACTCCGACCGGATGGTGCTCTACGTCGACCGCTGGGTCGACGTCGTCAGCGGCATGGTCGTCGTGGTCGTCACCGCCGTCGCCGGGCGCAGTGTCCTGGCCGGCGCCGTGCTCGGTGCCGTGCTCGCCGTGTCGGCCGCCGTCTCGGGCCTCGGCGCGCCGCTGGCGGGCTCGGCGGCACGGGTGGCCGGCGACGCCCGCGCCCGGTTCGGGGCCACGCTCGTGTCCGTCCTCGACGCCGCCCGCACCGTCAAGCTGGCTGCGGCCACCGACGCGGTGCAGGCCCACCTGCGCCGGGTCGACGCCCACCGGGTGACCGCCATCGTCCGCGAGATGCGGGTGCGCATGCTGCTGGAGGGCGCGCCGGCGCTGCTCGTCCAGGCCGGCGTGGTCACCGCGTGGACGCTGCACCTCGGCGGCGTCTGGGACCTGGCCACCACCCTGCTCGTCACCACCGCCGTGAGCGGGGCGGGCTGGTTCGGCGTGGTCTTCGGCGCCGCCGTCACCGAGGCACCGGTCGCCCGGCGCTGGCTGCACGCCATGTCCGACCTGGCGGGTGGCGCCGACCTGATCGGCGTGCCGCCCGGCGTCGACCTCACGAACGGCGCCGCTCCGGCGCCGGTCTCCGCCGGGCGCGTGCCGCTGAAGCGCCTGTCGTTGGAAGGCGTCACCGCCGTGCACGACGACGGCACGGTCGGGGTCCACGACGTCGACCTCACGGTCGATGCCGGGTCCCTCGTCCTGCTCACCGGCCGGGTCGGTTCGGGCAAGTCCAGCCTGCTGGGCAGCCTGGCAGGGCTGGTCGACCACGAGGGCAGCATCCGCTGGAACGACCTCGAGGTTGACGATCCGCAGCAGTTCCTGCGTCCCGGCCAGGTGGCCTACGTCGGGCAGGTGCCGCGCGTGCTCTCGGGCTCCTTCTCCGACAACATCGGCCTCGACCACGACGAGCGCCTGGTCACCGCCTTCGGCACCGCCGTGGACGACGCCCGTCTGCAGACCGACGTCGAGGAGGCGGGCGGGCACACCGCCCTCGTCGGTCACCGCGGCGTCCGTCTCTCCGGGGGGCAGGTCCAGCGGCTGGCCCTGGCCCGGGCGCTCGCCACCGAGGCGGAGCTGCTGGTCGCCGACGACGTCTCCTCCGCCCTCGACGCCCGCACCGAGGTGGAGCTGTGGGACGCGCTGCGCCACCGCGGCGTCACCGTGGTCGGCGCCAGCGCGAAGCGCTCCGCGCTGGCGCGCGCCGATGTCGTCGTCGTCCTCGAGGAGGGACGCGTCGCCGCCACCGGTGCGTGGACGGAGCTGGCGCCCCGGTGGGGCCACCTGGCGGGCTGACCGCCGCTCAGGGCCGGGCGACCACGTGTTCGGCGACGGCGGCGTGACGCTGCCGGCTCTGCTCGTTCATCCCGGTGATCACCGCGGTCGTGCCGCGTGCGGCGTACTTCTCCGTGATGGCGCTCAGCGCGGCGACCGTCGAGGCGTCCCAGATGTGCGCCGCGGACAGGTCGATCACCACGTGCTCCGGGTCGTGCGCGTAGTCGAACCGGAACACCAGGTCGTTGCTCGAGGCGAAGAACAGCTGGCCGCTGACCCGGTAGATCTTGGTGCTGCCGTCGGGGTCGAGCACGCCGGTGACCTCGACGACGTGCGCCACCCGCCGCGCGAAGAGCACCATCGCGACCAGCACACCGACCCCGACGCCGTAGGCGAGGTTGTGGGTGGCCACGGTGACCGCCACGGTCGAGAGCATCACGGCCGTCTCGCTCCTGGGCATCCGCGGCAGGGAGCGCAGGCTGCGCCAGTCGAACGTGCCGACCGCCACCATCACCATCACGGCGACGAGCGCCGCCATCGGGATCCGCGCCACGACGTCGCCCAGCGCGACGACCAGGACGAGCAGGAACACGCCGGCGAGGAACGTCGACAGCCGGGTCCGGGCACCCGAGACCTTCACGTTGATCATCGTCTGGCCGATCATCGCGCAGCCGCCCATGCCGCCGAACAGGCCGGTGACGATGTTGGCGACGCCCTGGCCCCACGACTCCCGGGTCTTGTCCGAGTGCGTGTCGGTGATGTCGTCCACCAGCTTGGCGGTCATCAACGACTCGAGGAGCCCGACGAACGCCAGCGCCAGCGCGTACGGCGCGACGACGCCCAGGGTCTCCCCGGTCAGCGGGACAGCGGGCAGCCCGAGGACCGGGAGGCTGTCGGGCAGCGCACCCTGGTCGCCCACGGTCGGCACGGCCATGCCGAAGCCCACCGTGACCGCCGTGAGGACCACGATCGCCACCAGCGGCGCAGGGACGGCCCGCGTCAGCCGCGGCAACCCGACGATCACCGCCAGCCCCACCACGAGCAGCGCGTACACCGTCCACGGCACCCCGGCCAGGTGGGGCAGCTGTGCGAGGAAGATCAGGATCGCGAGCGCGTTGACGAACCCGACCATCACGCTGCGCGGCAGGAAGCGCATCAGCCGGGCCACGCCCGCCACGGCCAGCACCACCTGCAGCGCCCCACCGAGCACCACAGCGGCGATCAGGTACTCGGGCCCGTACTCGCGCGCCAGCGGCGCGACCACGAGCGCCACCGCACCCGTCGCCGCCGAGATCATCGCCGGGCGCCCGCCGGTGATCGAGATGGCGACGGCCATCGTGAACGACGCGAACAGGCCCATGCGCGGGTCGACGCCCGCCACGAGCGAGAACGCGATGGCCTCGGGGATCAGGGCGAGGGCCACGACGAGACCGCCGAGCACCTCCGTGCGCAGCACCCGGGGGGAGAACCAGGCGGGACGGGCAGGACGCAGTGGTGCAAGACGCAGTGGTGCAAGACGCAGGGCAGGACGCGGCATCGTCAACTTCCGGGGCGAGGAGGGAGCCACACGCACTGGGGCTCGACCTCGCAGCACCCTACCCTCACGCTACGGGAGGGTCGTCTCCGGTGCGCTGACCGATGCGACGGGCTACCAGCCCAGCCCCGCCTGCACCGGATCCGCCAACAACTCGGCCATCGACGTGCTGTAGGTGGCGGTGAGGTGGTTGTCGTCCATGTACACCAGGACGTTGCCGATCACCGGCGGGCAGCGGTCGATGGTGCAGATGGCGTCGGAGGTGTCGATGAAGGACACGTTCTCCGGGAGGTCGGGAAGGTCCGCCCACGGCGGGGTCGGCGCGTAGATCTCGGCGCGGTCCACCCCGCACCCGGCGATGTCCTCGGGTTGCATCTGCACGCAGTCCGGGATGGAGTGGTCGAACCTCGGGTTGTCACGCAGGGCGAGCACCGGGATGCCCTGGGCGTCGAGGCGGCGCCACTGCTCGACGAACCCGGCCGGGGTCTGTTCGGTGTGGCCCACGCGCGCGTCGCGGCTGGCCATGGTGACGACCGCGTCGGGCTGCAACGCGGTGATCTCGTCGGCGACCGCGGCGTTGAACGCCACGCATTCGGTTTCCTCGGGGTCGACCTCGGACACCGTGGAGTACGGGCACCCGCCGCGCAGCATGGCGATGAGCTGCCAGTTGTTCTGCTCGGCGATCGGCACCAACGCCGCGGTCATCTGCTGCGCGTGCGAGTCGCCGACCACCACGATCCGCCGCGACGGCGGCTCGGTCTCGTCGGCACCCTCCTCGGCGGGCGGCATCGGCAGCGCGCAGATGTCCCACGCGAACGCCGACATCGGGGAGCAGTCCCAGCGCTCGAGGCGCAGCCAGTCGTCGCCGACCTCCACCGGGGAGGGAAGCAGCGGCGCCGGCGTCACCTCCTCGTCGGAGGCCAGCGCGAGGGCACCGGGGTAGGCGAGGTCGCCGACGTCGGCCTCCGTGGTCGAGCGCAGCGCGCCCACGCCTTGCCAGACGGTGGCGGCGACCACCACCAGTGCGGTGCACGTGGCAGCCAACCGGAAACCCCGACGGGTGCTGGAGGAGCCGTGCCGCTGCAGCGGCTGCTCGACGAGCTCGTGGGTGAGCGCTGCGAGCACCAGGGAGGTGGCGATGATCAGCGCGCCCACGGCGAGGCTCGGGGTCTCGACCTGCCACGCGTGCAGGTACAGGACCAGCAGCGGCCAGTGCCACAGGTACAGCGCGTAGCTGATGTCGCCGAGGTAGCGGGCGACGCGCCCGGCGAGCAGCCGGTCGGCTCCGAACGCGGCGCCGGTGCGCCCGGCCAGCAGGACGAGGGCGGCGCACGTCGTGGGCCACAGCGCGGCGATGCCCGGGAACACGGTCGCCACCGGGATGAGGGCGCCGCACGCCACGAGCCCCAGCACCCCGGTCCACCCCGCCGCGACGCGAGCGCGGCGGGTGAGCACCACCCGGTCGCCGTGCAGGGCCAGCAGCCCGCCGAGCGCGAACTCCCACAGCCTGGTCAGGGTGTGGAAGTAGGCCAGCGGCTGGTTGCTGATCGTCAGCTCGATCGAGTAGATCAGCGACGCCGCGAACACGCCCAGCAGCGTGAGGGTGACCGAGTGGCGCAGCCGCGCCGGCGCCTGCCGGCAGGCCAGCGCGACGAGCGCGATCAGCAGCGGCCAGAGCAGGAAGAACTGCCCCTGCACGGACAGCGACCAGAAGTGCTGCGCGATGCTCGCCACGTTGTTGCGTGCCGCGTAGTCCACCGAATCGGCGGCGAGCTGCCAGTTCTCCAGGAACAACGCCGAGGCGACGACCTCGCGGACCGTCTGGCTCCACCGTCCCTCGGGCAGGACGAAGGCGGCGAGCGCCGCGGTGCTGATCAGGACCAGCGCGGTCGCGGGGGTGAGGCGCGCGAGGGTGCGGCTCCAGCGCTTCCGCACGTCGAGGTCCCCGCGCTCGGCCGAGCGCACCAGCTGGCCGGTGAGCAGGAACCCGGACACCACGAAGAACACGTCGACGCCGCCGGAGACCCGGTTGACCCAGACGTGGTAGACCACGACGAGGACGACCGCGAGCGCGCGCAGCCCCTGCAGCTCCGGCCGGTACCCCGGCGACGAGGCCGGCCCGGCCGCGCGACGGGCAGCCCCCTGCTCACGCGGCGTCATGCATCCCTCCCCCTCGGCGATCGATCCGCCATCCTAGGAGGCCGTTCGACGTACCGGTCACTCGGCCGCCCGGCCTCACGGCTCGACGAGCCCCGCACGGATGGCGTAACGGGTGAGGTCGAGCCGGTCGCGCATGCCGAGCTTCTGCAGGATGTTGGCCCGGTGGCGTTCCACGGTCTTCACGCTGATGCCGAGGGTCTCGGCGATCTCGCGGGAGGAATGGCTCTCCGCGATCAGCTTGACGATCTCCTCCTCGCGCGTGGTCAGGATCCGGTCCGGCTGCCGTTCGCCACGCCGGTCGCGCTGCAGGTAGTCGCGGATCAGCGCCGTCACCGCGCCGGGGTAGAGGAACGGCTCCCCGCGCACCGACGCCCGGCAGGCCTCGATCAGGTCCCGGTCCGCCACCGACTTCAGCACGTAGCCCGACGCGCCGGCCTTGAGGGACTCGAAGAAGTACTGCTCGTTGTCGTACATGGACAGCATCAGGATGTGGATCCTCGGGGCGCGCTGCGAGATCTCGCGGGCCGCCTGGATCCCGGTCAGCCGGGGCATCGCGATGTCCAGGATCGCGAGGTCCACCGATTCCGGGCCGGCGGCGTCGACGGCCTCGGCGCCGTCGGCGGCCTCCGCGACCACGACGAGGTCGGGCTCCGCGTCCAGGATGAGCCGCAGCCCGTGCCGGACCAGCGCGTGGTCGTCGGCGAGCAGGATCCGGGTCGGTGCCGGTGCCGGGGTCGTCACGCGACCCTCGCCGGCAGCGGCACGGTCAGCCGGACCTCGGTGCCGCGGCCCGGCACGGACGTGACCGCCAGCTCGGCCCCGATGAGCAACGCCCGCTCCCGCATACCCCTGATCCCGGCCCCTTCGTGGACGACAACGCCGTGCCCGTCATCGGTGATCGACAGTGTGACCGCTCCCCCGTGTACGTCCAGCGCGAGCTCCACCCGGCCCGCGTCCGCGTGGCGCGCCACGTTGGTCAGCCCCTCCTGCGCGATCCGGTAGAGGACGAGCTCGACGTCGGCGTCGAGCTCGGGCAGGACGCCTCCTGACCTGCGCTCCACCGGCACGCCCGCGGTCTCGGTGAACTCGGTGACCAGGGCCGAGAGGGCGCTCTGCAGCCCGAGGTCCTCCAGCACGCCAGGGCGCAGCCGCCGCGCCACCTGGCGCACCTCGTCGAGGCTGGCCCGCACGGTCTCCTGCACCGTGCGCAGCTCGTCGCGCAGGTCGTCGGGCGCCCGGTCGGCGGCCCGCTTGAGCCCGAGCAGCACCGCGGTCAGGCTCTGCCCGATCTCGTCGTGCAGCTCCCGGGCGATGCGCTGGCGCTCCCCCTCCTGCGCGGCGAGGGCGTGGGCGCTGCTCGCGGTGCGCTCCGCCTCGAGCCTGTCGATCATCGCGTTGAACGTCCCGATCAACCGCGTCAGGTCCCCGTTGCCGCGCTCGGCGAGCCGGTCGGTGGGCCGCAGCAGGTCCACGCGACCCATCACGGTCGTGAGCGCGTCGATGGGGGCGAGGCTGCGGCGCAGCAGCAGCGCGTTCGCGGTGAGGATCACTGCGAGTCCCACCGTCAGCACCGGGATCTCGGTGAGCTGCACGCGCGCGGAGACCGTGGCAGGCGAGACCGCCAGCACCAGCGTGCCGATCGTGAAGACCAGCCCGTTGATCAGCACGATCCGCCGGAAGAGGGGCCGTGCCGGGCTGCCCCCCGTCACGCCCGTGCCGGTGCCCGGCCCGGCTCGCTCGCTCATGCCGCCCAGCGTCGTCCCTCGCGCGGTGCCCGTCCATCGGTGGTGACCCCCGCCCGGACGTGCGGGCATGCATGTCCGACCCCCGGCGATGTGGGTGCTGGCACCGATGGTGCGAGGCCCGCTCGCTGCGAAGACTCGACATGTCCGACGGGGGGCGGACAGCGAGGGGCACGGGCGGCGACGGGTGGTGGTGCATGGGACAGGACGGCACGACCGCCGGCATCGGGCAGGCCGCCGCGTGGGTGGCCGTGCTCGCGATCGTCGCGCTGGCGATGCGTTCGGTGCGTTCCGTCGCAGCGGACGAACGCCTCGTCGTCGTCCGGCGTGGACGGGGCGCCCGGCTGCGCGGGCCCGGCCTGGTCGCCGTCGTGCCCGGCCTCGACCAGGAGGTGCGGGTCCCGTTGCGGGACCGCTGGTACGACGTCACCGAGCTGGACGCCACGACGCGGGACGCGGTCCGGGTCACCGTCACCGCGGCGGCGACCGGCGCGGTGTCCGACCCCCTCCGCTACGCACTGGCCTCCTGCCCCGACGCCGCGGTCGAGTGGGTGCTCGAGGCGGAGCTGCGCCGCTTCCTGGCGCAGCGGGACCTCGCGCAGCTGGCGACGCTCGCGACCACCGGCGTCCCCGCGCTCCCGGCCGCGGTGTCCGCCCGCACGGCCGGCTGGGGCATCGAGATCGCCGAGGTGCAGGTCGGCCGGCTCGACACGCGTGTCGATCCCGCCCTGCTGCGGTGGGCGGGCACGCAGCAGGGAGCGCCGTGATGGGCGCCGGACCCGCCCCCTCAGCCAGCTCCCGCAACGCAGAAGGGCACGACCTCTCCCGTGGAGATCACCCGAACCACCATCCCCGGCGTCGGCCACTCCCACGACTGCCGCACGCGCGCCGGTCAGCGATTCGGCGTGATCGTCGAACGCTCCGGACGACGCCGCCTGCTGACCTACGGAACGGGACGACCCGATGACGACGGCGCACCGGCGGAACAGATCCTCCTCGACGCGGACGAGGCCGACCAGCTCGCGGACCTGTTGCACCAGCGTTCCGTCGCCGACCGGCTCGCCGAGCTCGAGCGCCGCGTGGCCGAGCTCGGGACGAGCCCGGCGAACCCGCAGATCGACGCGTAGAGTGCCGGACGCCGCATTCGGGGTGCGCTCAGAGGGACGGTGTCATGAGGGCACGCGAGCTCGTCGAACAGGTGCCGACGGTCACGCGGGACGACCCGGTGGCCATGGCGGTACGGGTGATGGCGCAGGCGCACCTGCCCGGGCTGATCGTCGTCGACACGCGCTCTCGCCCCTGCGTGGTGCTCCCCGGCACCCAGGTGCTGCTGCTGACGGTGCCGCAGGCGCACCGGGAGGGCCAGGCCCTGGCCCGCACGATCGACGAGCCCCACGCCGATGCGTACTGGCAGGAGCTGGGCGACCTGTCGGTGGGCGACTGCCTGCCCCGCACACCCACCCGCCCGGCGACCGTCCGGGAGGACGCCACCCTCCTCGAGATCGCGGCGCTGATGGCGCGCATGCGCAGCCCGCTCGTCGCCGTCGTGGACGCCGCCGGGGAGCTGCTCGGCGCCATCACCCTCGATCGGCTGCTCAGCCGCCTCACCGCAGGAGGCCCGCCGACCTGACCCGCAGGCGGTGGTGCCCATGAGCGCCACCGTCGCCCTCGGGATCTTCGTCGTCGGCTTCTACTACATCGCCACCGAGAAGGTCGACAAGGTCAAGGCCGCCCTGGTCGCCGCGGGGGCGATGACGGTGCTGGGCCTGACGCCCGGTGCGGCCGTGTTCTTCTCCGAGCACGAGGGCATCGACTGGAACGTCATCTTCCTGCTGCTCGGGATGATGATCATCGTCGGGATCATCAAGCAGACCGGGCTGTTCGACTTCCTCGCGATCTGGGCGGCCAAGCGCTCCCGCGGGGAGCCCTACCGCCTGATGGTGATGCTGATGGCGATCACCGCCGTCGCGTCCCCGCTGCTGGACAACGTCACCATCGTCATGCTGGTGGCCCCGGTGACGGTCGTGATCTGCAGCCGGCTCGCCATCCCCGCCCAGCCCTACCTCATCGCGGAGATCCTGGCATCCAACATCGGTGGTGCCGCCACCCTCATCGGCGACCCGCCCAACATCATCATCGGCAGCCGGGCCGGGCTGAGCTTCAACGACTTCCTCGTGCACATGGCACCGATCGTCGTGGTGATCTTCGGCGTGTTCGTGCTGCTCACCAAGGTGATGTTCCGCAAGTCCTTCCAGTACCACCCCGACAAGGTCGCCGAGGTGATGGCGCTGCAGGAGCGCCGCGCCATCACCGACCCGCGGATGCTGGTGCGCAGCCTGGTCGTCCTCGCCGGCGTGGTCGCCGGGTTCGCGCTGCACACCGTGCTGCACCTGGAGCCCTCGATCGTCGCGCTGGTCGGGGCGGGCGTCATGCTGCTGGTCACACGGGCCGACACCGGCGACACCCTGCGCGAGGTCGAGTGGCCCACGCTGGTCTTCTTCATGGGCCTGTTCGTGATGGTCGCCGGGCTCGTGCACACCGGGGTGATCGCCACCATCGGCGAGTTCGTCATCGACGCCGTCGGCGACGACTACCTCGGGGCGGCCACCGCCCTGCTCTTCGGCTCGGCCGTGCTCGGCGCGTTCTTCGACAACATCCCCTACGCCGCCACGATGGCGCCCATCGTCGAAGGGCTCGTCGCCCAGGTCCCCGACCCGGACACCGGCCAGGCCCTGTGGTGGGCGTTCGCGCTGGGCGCCGACTTCGGCGGCAACGGCACCGCCGTCGCCGCCAGCGCCAACGTGGTGGCGATCGGGATCGCCGCCCGCATGGGCCACCCGATCTCGTTCTGGCAGTTCACCCGCTACGGCATCATGGTCACGGTGCTCAGCACCGCGATGGCGTGGGTGTACGTCTGGCTGCGCTACTTCGTGTGGGCCTGACGCGTGCCACGCCGTCGGGCACAATCCGACCGTGAGCCTCGACCACACCGCGGACCGGGCGGGCGACGACCTCGCGCGGGCCCGCGCCGGGGACGACGACGCCTTCACCCGGCTCGTCGAGCCGCTGCAGCGGGAGCTGCACGCCCACTGCTACGGCATGCTCGGCGCCGCCCACGACGCCGACGACGCGCTGCAGGACGCCCTGCTCAAGGCGTGGAAGGGCCTCGCGGGGTTCCAGGGCCGCAGCTCGCTGCGCTCGTGGCTCTACTCGGTCACCACCAACTCCTGCCTGGACAGCATCCGGCGCCGCGGCGCCCGCGCCCTTCCCGTCGACCTCGGCCCGTCCCACGAGCGGGCCGTGGTCGACGCCACGGCGCGCACCGACGTCGCCTGGCTGGGCCCGTACCCCGACACGGCGCTGCGCGACGGCCCGCTCGCCCCGGACGCCCGTTACGAGCAGCGCGAAGCCGTGGAGCTCGCCTTCGTCGCCGCGCTGCAGCACCTGCCGGCCAACCAGCGCGCGGCGCTGCTGCTGTTCGAGGTCCTCGCCTTCTCGGCCGCGGAGATCGCCGAGATCATGCAGACCTCGCGCGCGTCGGTGAACAGCGCGCTGCAGCGGGCCCGCGCGGTCGTGGCGGACAGGGTGCCCGAACGCACCCAGCAGCAGACCCTGCGCGAGCTCGACGACGACCGGCTCCGCGACGTGGTCTCCGGCTTCGCCGGCGCGCTCGAACGGGGCGACGCCGGCGCGCTCGTCGCACTGCTCACCGACGACGTCACCTGGTCGATGCCACCCCTGCCGCAGTGGTACCGCGGCCTCGGACCGGTCACCGACTTCGCCGTGCGGGTGCCCCTCACCGGATGCGGCAGCTGGCGGCACCTCACCACCAGCGCCAACGGCCAGCCGGCCGTGGCCTGCTACCTGCGCGGCGACGGCTCCGACACCCACCGGGCCTGGTCGATCACCGTCCTGACCCTGCGCGGCGCCCGGATCGCCGCGGTCACCTCGTTCATCGGCCCCGAGCACTTCGTGACGTTCGGACTGCCCCCGTCGCTGCCCTGACGGGACCACCCCGCCCGCACCTATGACGCATCCCACGACCGCGCGATCACAGCGGCCGCTCCCGGGCAGACTGGTCGCCGCTGTGATCACCGAACGCGCGCAGAAGGGCGTCCATGTTCTCGATCGGGTTCGTCGGGGCCGGCCAGTTCGCCGGCCAGTTCACCGAGTTGTTCCACCTGCACCCCGGCGTCGGTGACGTCCACGTCACCGACGTGATCCCCGAGCGGGCCCAGGAGCTCGTGGACCGGCAGGGGCTCGCGGGTACCCGACCGAGCTTCGAGGACATGCTCGCCTCCGACGTCGACGCCGTCGCCATCTTCACGCAGCGCTGGACGCACGGGCCCCTGGTCGTGCGGGCGCTGGAGGCGGGCAAGCACGTGTACTCCGCGGTGCCGATGGCGATCACCGCGGACGAGATCGCCGCGATCATCGACGCGGTGCGGGCCACCGGGCTCACCTACATGATGGGCGAGACGAGCTACTACCACCCGGCCACGGTCTACGCCCGCAAGCGGCTCGCCGACGGCGCGTTCGGCCGGGTCTTCTACGCCGAGGGCGACTACGTCCACGACATGGACCTCGGCTTCTACAAGGCCTACCAGTACAGCGGCGGCGAGAACTGGAAGTCCACCGCCAGCTACCCGCCGATGCTCTACCCCACCCACGCCATCGGCGGCGTCCTCGGCGCCCTGCCCACGCACGCCGTGAGCGTGAGCTGCATCGGGGTGCGCGACGAGCGCGGCGACGGAGTCTTCGACCGCTCGGTCAGCCAGTTCGGCAACGACTTCTCCAACGCCACCGCACTGTTCGAGCTGGCCGACGGCGGCGTGATGCGCACCAACGAGATGCGGCGCGTGGGCTACCCGTCGCACATCCGCGAGTCGCGGTTCCGATTCTTCGGCACCGAAGGCAGCTTCGAGCAGCTGGCGCAGGTCAGCGTGTGGCAGGACAAGGAGAAGGTCACCGACGTCTCCACCGAGCTCGAGCCCAGCTCCGCGCTCTCGGTGGACGACCCGTCGCTCGCGCACGTCGCCGCGGAGCTGCGCCCGGCCTTCGTCTCCGGGCACGCGCCCGTGCACGACGTCGCCCGGCTGCCCGCGTCCTTCCACGGCGCGCACAACGGCCACGAGGGCAGCCACCAGTTCCTCGTCGACGACTTCGTGCACGCGGTGACGACCGGCACGCCGGCCACCGTCAACCCCTGGGTCGCCGCCCGGTTCACGCTGCCCGGGATCATCGCGCACGACTCCGCGTTGCAGGACGGCGCGCGCCTGACCATCCCCGACTTCGGCGACCCGCCCGCGGCGCCCACCCGCTGATCACGTCACGGAGGCGACCGGCCTCACGCGGCGTGAGCGCGCCGCCCGACCAGCACCGACCAGCCCAGCTCGGCGCGCATCTCCCGCAGGTAGACGTCGCGGTGGTGGTGGGAGAGCCGCAGCAGCTCGGCGCGGTCGGGGTGGTCGGGGTGGTCGGGGTGCGCCTGCGTCCAGTCCGCGACGCTCGCCCAGTGCTGCGACTCGTAGTGGTCCCAGTCCGCGACGGTGGAGCTGACGAGGCCGGTCAGCTCCAGCCCGTGCGCGCCGAACGCGGCCGCGAGCCCGGCGAGGTCGTCCGCCTCGTGCCCGGCCACCTCCCGCGGGGCCCCGGCGGCGACGTGGATCTCGCCGATCGCGATCCGGCCGCCGGCCCCCATGGCCTGGGTCATCCACGCGAGGGCCGGGCCGGAGCCGTCGAGCGCGAACGAGGCACCCAGGCACGTGACGATGTCGGTGTCCCGCGCGTGGTGCTCGGCGGCCGGCCCGACGACGACCTCGACCCGGTCGGCCACCCCGGCATCGGCCGCCCGCCGCCGGGCCGCGTCGGCGAAGTCGGGGTTGATCTCGAGCACCGTGACCGACACCCCGTGGCGCACGGCGAGGTCCACGGCCCACCAGCCGCGGCCCCCTCCCACGTCGAGCACCCGCTCCCCCGGCTGCGGATCCAGGTAGCCCGCCACGCGCCGCAGACCGTCGACCGAGCACGGGTTCTGCTGCTCGTGCCCGGACTCGACCACCGAGAAGTAGTTGACCTCCACAAGGGCGCACCGTGCCAGCGACGATGCGGTGCGGCAATCGAGTTACCTACGCGGAGCACTCCTCCCGCTCCTCGGACCGAGAGGGACGGGCCGCCGGCCGCAGGCCCACCACCGCCACCGCCCCGAGCAGCATGAGGGCGGCCGCGGTGAGCGCGGTCGTCACGGAGAACGCCGTGTCGAACGCCTGTCGCGCGGCCACGAGCAGCGCGTCGCCGCCACGCCCGCCGGCCACCTCCACGGCTGCGCCGAGCGAGGTGCGCGCCGTCTCCCAGTCCGCGCGGTCCGATCCCGGCACCGGCGGGAACATGGACCGGTAGACCAACGACAGCACCGTTCCCAGCACGGCGAGCCCGAGGCCGGCCCCGAGGGAGAAGGAGGTCTCCTGGATCCCGCCGACCTCCCCGGCGCGTTCCGGCTCGGCCGCACCGAGCATGGCGTCGGCGCCCAGCGTCATCACCGCGCCCGCGCCGAGCCCGGCGGCCACCAACGCCACCACGGTGCCGGCCGGGCCGACCACGCTGAACGCCGCCAGCGCGAGCCCGAGCAGCACCAGCCCGCCGGACAGCCCGCGGTGCCGGCCGAACCGGGCGCTGAGGCGCGGCGCCAGTGCCGCACCGACCGCGTTGGCCGCCGCGAGCGGCACCAGCGCCAGCCCGGCCGCGAGCGGCGAGTACCCCTCCACGAGCTGGAGGCGCTGGGTGAGCAGGAACAGCAGCGTGGCGTAGGCGCCGTAGCAGCCCATCACGCACAGCGCGGCGAGGCTGAAGCGCCGGTCGGCGAACTGCGCGAGGTCGACCAGCGGGTGCCGGATCCGGCGCTGCCGCCGCACGAAGGCCACCAGCAGCCCGAGAGCGGCCGCACCGACGATCCACGTGACCGCCTCCGGCCCGCTCCCCTCCCCCAACTCCTGGACCGCGTGCACGAGACCGCCCAGGCCGAGGGCGGACAGCGCGGCGCCCGGCGCGTCCCACCGTCGAGCTCGCGGGTCCTTCGACTCCGGCACCAGGAGCACGCCGCCGACCAGCGCGAGCGCCACGACCGGCAGGTTGACCAGGAAGACCGAGCCCCACCAGAAGTGCTCCAGCAGCAGCCCGCCCAGCACCGGGCCGGCCGAGACGCCGACGCTGTAGGCCGCCACCCACAGGCCGATCGCGACCGTGCGTTCGCGGTCGTCGGGGAACACGACCCTGATGACGGCGGGCGTGCACGACATGATCATCGCGCCGCCGACGCCCAGCAGGACCCGCGCGGCGATCAGCGCCGCCGGGACGACCGAGGCAGCCGCGGCCACCGACGCCAGCCCGAACACGGCGAAGCCCAGCACCAGCACGCGTCGCCTGCCGTAGCGGTCGCCCAGCGTCCCGAACGTGAGGAGCCCCGCCGCGACGGTCAGGGCGTAGCCGTCGACGATCCACAGCAGCTCGGACCCGGACGGCAGGAGCTCGCGGCCGATCGTCGGGACGGCCACGTGCAGGACGGTCAGATCCATGCCGACCATCAGCAGGCTCGCGCACAGCACGGCCAGCGCGGCCCAGCGGCGGGGCGGGTTCGGGTCAGCAGGACCGGTCATGCCGCCACAGTGGGACGGGCGAACGGGCCGGACAAGTACGGTCTTTCCGGTGGCCTGGTACCACTCGGGACCGTGTGTACCAGCGTGGACGGGGGACGGGGGTCGGACGTGCGACGGGTGCGCGAGCGGGTGGAGGAGATGGCCGGCTACTGCGACACGGAGGTCCTCCTCGAGATCGTCGGCGGCAAGTGGAAGCTGCTGATCGTCAAGTACCTGCTGCGCGGGACCCACCGGTTCAACGCACTGCAGCGGGCGCTGCCCCCGATCACCCAGCGGATGCTCACCCGCCAGCTGCGCGAGCTCGAGGCGGACGGGCTGGTGGAGCGGACCGTGTACCCGGAGGTCCCGCCGCGCGTCGAGTACGCGCTCACCGACGTCGGCCGCAGCCTCGGCCCGCTCGTCGAGCAGCTCGACCACTGGGGCCACTGGTACCGCGAGCACCTGCGGACCCGGGCCGAGGCCCAGGAACAGGTTCCTCCCGCACCGAGCCGGTGATGGGCGGCGTGCCGGACCGGATCCGCTGGGCCGTCGACGTGCTCGACCCCGCCGGCGCGGACCGGGTCCTGGAGATCGGCTGCGGCCCGGGCGTGGCGGCGGCGCTGGTCTGCCCGCGCCTGCCGGCGGGGTGGATGCTCGCCACCGACCGCTCGGCCGTGGCCGGGCTGCAGATCCTGCGCCGGGTGCTGCGCCCCGGTGGCCTGCTGCACGTCCTCTTCGGTGCGGGCGGGCCCACCTCGGCCGCACGGATCACCGACCCGATCACGGCCGCCCCCGGGCACACCGCACCACAGGGCGGCCGACGTCTACCCGGCCCGCGCCCCGGGTAGACGTCGGGCATGGACGCAACCCTCGTCGTGGCCACCGAACCCGCACCCCCGATGCCGGGCCCCGATCCCTCGCCCCCGCCGGCGCCGCCGCCCGAGCCGATCGACCCCCGTACATGAGCGGAGAGACCGCGCGAGAACGCGCTGCGATGGTCGACCGTCTTCGGGCGCACGGCGTCACCGACGAGCGGGTGCTCTCCGCGATGTCGGAGGTCCCACGGGAGCGGTTCGTGCCCCCCGGCGCCGCCGCCGACGCCTACGAGGACACCCCGCTCACCATCGGGCTCGGCCAGACGATCTCCGCGCCGCTGATCGTCGCGTTCAGCGCGGCCGCGCTGCAGGCCGGGCCGGACGCCCACGTCCTCGAGATCGGCACCGGGTCCGGGTACGCCGCCGCGGTGCTCGCCCGCAGCCACGGCTCGGTGGTCACCATCGAGCGCCACGCCGAGCTCGCCGAGCAGGCGCGCGCAGCGCTCGCGGACACCGGCTACGACACCGTCGAGGTGCGCACTGGCGACGGCTACCGCGGCGCGCCCGACCGCGCCCCGTTCGACGGGATCGTCGTCACCGCGATGGCCGACGCCGCGCCGCCACCTGCGCTGCTGGAGCAGCTCGCCCCCGGCGCGGCGCTGGTCTGTCCCGTCGGCCACGGCGGGCACGGGGTGCTGACCCGCTACCGGGACGGCCGGGCCGAGGAGCTCCTCGACGTCGCGTTCGTGCCTCTGGTGCCCGGTTCCCCTCAGCCCGGGTCGTCCTGAAGCGGGCCGTCCTCGAGCAGGTCGCGCACCTGTCCGGCGATCACCAGGTCCTCCCGCGCCTCGAGCACGACGACGGCGCCGGGGTGGCCGTCCGCGCCGATGACCGCGTCGACCTCCCCGTCCACGCCCGCCGCGGCATTGCGCTCGGCGTCGAGCGCGAGCCCGAGGAACCCGAGGCCGTCGACGATCGCGGCGCGCAGCCGCGGCTGGTGCTCGCCCACGCCGCCGGAGAACGCCAGGACGTCCACACCTCCCATCGCCGCCGCCATGGCCGCGACGAGCGCCCGCGCCCGGTGCACCCACACGTCGAGCGCGAGGGTGGCGTCGTCGTCGCCGGTGTCGACGCGGGCCAACACGTCGCGCAGGTCCGACGAGCCGGCGAGCGCCTGCAGTCCCGACTTCCGGTCGAGCGCCGTCGCCACGTCACCCGCGTCCAGGCCCTCGCCGATCACGTACGGCGGCACGGACGGGTCGAGATCGCCGCTGCGGGTGCCCATCACCAGGCCCGCGGTGGGGGTGAAGCCCATCGTCGTGTCCACCGAGCGGCCCCGGTCCACCGCACACAGCGACGCGCCTGACCCGAGGTGCGCGGTGACGGTCCGCAGCTGCTCCAGCGGCCGCCCGAGCAGCTCCGCGGCCCGCCGGGCGGACCACTCGTGCGCCAGCCCGTGGAAGCCGTAGCGCCGCACGCGGAGCTCGTCGCGCCAGCGCGCCGGCACCGCGTAGGTGTGGGCCGCGGCGGGCATCGTGGTGTGGAAGGCGGTGTCGAAGCAGGCGACCTGCGCCACGTCGGGCAGGGCGGCACGGGCCTGGCGCAACGCGTCCAGGGCCGGACCCTGGTGCAGCGGCGCCATCGCGCGCAGGTCCTCGATCCCCGCCAGCACGTCGTCGTCGACGAGCGTGGGTCCGGTGAAGCGGGTGCCACCGTGCACCACCCGGTGCCCGACCGCGTCGACCCGCTCCTCCAGCACCTTCCCGAGCGCGTCCTGGGCATCGTCGGGCTCGACGGTCTCACGCGAGACGACCTCGTGCCCGTCGAGCAGGGCGATCTTCACCGACGACGAACCCGCGTTGATCACCAGTGTTCTCATCCTGGCCACACCCAGTCGGCCACCTCGGGCGCGTCCTCGCCGTGCACGCGCGTGTGCCGGCGGCAGCGCAGTCGCTGGTCGACCATCTCCTGGCGCAGCCCCGCGTGGCGCACCGCGAGCCCGGGCACGCGGTCGATCACGTCCATCACCAGGTGGTAGCGGTCCAGGTCGTTGAGCATGACCATGTCGAACGGCGTGGTGGTCGTGCCCTCCTCCTTGTAGCCGCGCACGTGCAGGTTGGCGTGGTTGCGCCGCCGGTAGGTCAACCGGTGGATCAGCCAGGGATAACCGTGGTAGGCGAAGATCACCGGCTTGTCCGTGGTGAACAGCCCGTCGAAGTCGCGGTCGGGCAGGCCGTGCGGATGCTCGCGCTCGTCCTGCAGGCGCATCAGGTCCACCACGTTCACCAGCCGGACCTTCAGCTCCGGCAGGTGGCGGCGCAGCAGGTCGACCGCGGCCACCGCCTCCAGCGTCGGGACGTCACCCGCGCACCCGAGCACGACGTCCGGTTCGCTGCCCTGGTCGTTCGACGCCCAGTCCCAGACGCCGATGCCGCGCGCGCAGTGCGCCACCGCCTCGTCCATGGTCAGCCACTGGGGGCCGGGGTTCTTCCCGGCCACGACGACGTTCACCAGGTCGCGGCTGCGCAGGCAGTGGTCCATCGTCGACAGCAGGGTGTTCGCGTCCGGGGGCAGGTAGGCGCGCACGATCTCGGCCTTCTTGTTCAGGACGTGGTCGACGAAGCCGGGGTCCTGGTGGGAGAAGCCGTTGTGGTCCTGGCGCCAGACGTGGCTGGTGAGCAGGTAGTTCAGCGACGCGACCGGGCGCCGCCAGGGGATCGCGCCGCTGGTCTCGAGCCACTTGGCGTGCTGGTTGAACATCGAGTCGACGATGTGGATGAACGCCTCGTAGCAGTTGAACAGCCCGTGCCGGCCGGTGAGCAGGTAGCCCTCCACGAGGCCCTGGCACAGCTGCTCGTTGAGCACCTCGAGCACCTGCCCGCGCTGCGCGGTGTGCTCGTCGCCGGGCCGCAGCTCCCCGAGGAACTGGCGGTCGGTCACGGTGAAGACGCCCTGCAGCTTGTTCGAGACGGTCTCGTCCGGACCGACGATCCGGAAGTTCTCCCGGTTGGCGCCCACCACGTCCGCGAGCCAGTTCCCCAGCGTGCCGGTGGCGCTCTCCGGGCCGGCGCCGGGCGTCGGGACGTCCACGGCGTGCGCCCGGAAGTCGGGCAACCGCAGGTCGCGCAGCAGCAGCCCGCCGTTGGCGTGCGGGGTGGCGCTCATCCGGGCGTCCCCGCGCGGGGCCAGCGCCGCCAGCTCCGGCCGCAGCCGGCCGTCGTCGTCGAACAGCTCCTCGGGCCGGTACGAACGCAGCCAGTCCTCCAGCTGCGCCCGGTGGCCCTCGTCGGTGCGGACCTCGGCGAGCGGCACCTGGTGGGCGCGGAACGTGCCCTCGACGGGGGTTCCGTCCACCTCCCGCGGCCCGGTCCAGCCCTTCGGGGTGCGCAGCACCAGCACCGGCCAGCACGGTCGTTCCACCGGCTCCCCCGCCGCGTCCTGCGCGGCGGCCCGGTCCCGGATCCGGCGTATCTCGGCGGCGATCTCGTCGAGGACGTCGGCCATCCGAGCGTGGACCGCCATGGGGTCCTCGCCCCTGCCGTTCTCGTCGGGGAACCCGCCGTCCAGCACGTAGGGACGGTGGCCGTGACCGCGCAGCTGGCCGAGCAGCTCCTCCTCGGGGATCCGCGCCGACACCGTCGAGTTCGCGATCTTGTAGCCGTTGAGGTGCAGGATCGGCAGCACGGTGCCGTCGTGCACCGGGTGCAGGAACTTGTTCGCCTGCCACGAGCCGGCGAGCGCGCCCGTCTCGGCCTCACCGTCGCCGATGACGCAGGCCACCAGCAGCTCGGGGTTGTCCAGGGCGGCACCGTAGGCGTGGGCGAGGGAGTAGCCCAGCTCGCCGCCCTCGTGGATCGAGCCCGGCGTCTCCGGCGCCGCGTGGCTGGGGACGCCGCCGGGGAAGGAGAACTGGCGGAACAGCTCCCGCATCCCCTCCGCGTCCGCGGGCACGTGCGCGTACCGCTCCGAGTAGGTGCCCTCCAGCCAGGCGGTGGCGACGACGCCGGGTCCGCCGTGGCCGGGCCCCGTGACGTAGAGCGCCGACAGGTCGTCCCGCGCGACCACCCGGTTCAGGTGCGCCCACAGGAACGTCAGCCCCGGTGTCGTGCCCCAGTGCCCGAGCAGGCGCGGCTTGATGTGCTCGGGCGCCAGCGGCTCGCGCAGCAACGGGTTGTCCATCAGGTAGATCTGCCCCACCGACAGGTAGTTGGCCGCGCGCCACCACCGGTCGAGCAGATCCAGGTCGGTGCGGCGGGCGGTGTCCGGACGGTCGGTCGCCTCGACTGCCATGCAGTGCACGTACCCGCGGACGGCGGCCTCCAACTACCGCTGCTGCGCGAGCTCCCGGATCCGGCCGCCCGCCAGCAGCGTCTCGACCTGGCGCGGGGAGAGCCGGTGGGTGACGGTGAAACTGGACCCGTCGCAGGCGACGGCGAGCTCCGTGGACGCGGGCAACGTCGCGTGCAGGTCCCGCAGCTGCAGGACGTCACCCGGGTGGATCGCGTCGAGGTCGGCAGCGTCGGTGAAGGTGAGGGGCAGCACCCCGAAGTTCACCAGGTTCTGCCAGTGGATGCGCGCGAACGAGCGGGCGATCACCACGGCCAGCCCGAGGTGGCGCGGCGTGATGGCGGCGTGCTCGCGGGAGGATCCCTGCCCGTAGTTGCGCCCGGCGACCACGGCGTGCGGGCCCGTCTCCCGCGCGCAGGACGGGTAGTCCGCATCGATCCGGGTGAACGTGAAATCGGCGAGCTTCGGGATGTTGGAGCGGTAGGGCAGGGCGCGGGCTCCCGCGGGGGAGATCTCGTCGGTCGAGACGTCGTCGCCCATCACGAGCAGGACCGGGAGTTCCAGCGCGTCCGGGAAGGGCTCCAGCTCGGGCAGCGAGGAGATGTTGGGGCCCTTCACCAGCTCGACCGTCGCGGCTTCCTCGGCCGGGAGCGGCGCCACGAGCATCGAGGTGTTCACCGACGCCCGGGCGGGCAACTCCAGCACCGGGTACGCGAGGTCGTTGTCCCGGGCGAAGTCACGGGGATCGGTGATCACGCCGGTCAGCGCCGAGGCCGCTGCCGTCTCCGGCGAGCACAGCCACACCGCGTCGTCGGCCGTGCCCGAGCGCCCCGGGAAGTTGCGGGGGAAGGTGCGCAGCGAGTTGTGCCCGGCGGCGGGCGCCTGGCCCATGCCGATGCAGCCCAGGCACCCCGACTGGTGCATCCGCGCACCCGCCGCGATCAGCGGGAAGGTCGCGCCCATCCGCATCATGTCCTGGAGGATCTGACGCGACGTCGGGTTGACGTCGAAGCTGACGGTGTCGCTGGTCTGGCGGCCGTCGACCATCGCGGCGACGATCGCGAAGTCGCGCAGGCCCGGGTTCGCCGACGAGCCGACGACGACCTGGTGCACCGGCTCGCCCGCGCACTCGCGCACCGCCACCACGTTGCCGGGCGAGGACGGCCGCGCGATCAGCGGTTCGAGCGCGGACAGGTCGATCTCGTCGATGACGTCGTAGCTCGCCCCCGCATCGGCGGTGACCTCGCGGAAGTCCTCCTCCCGGTCCTCGACGCGCAGGAAGTCCCGCACGGCGTCGTCGGCGGGGAACACCGTGGTCGTGGCGCCCAGCTCGGCGCCCATGTTGGCGATGACGTGCCGGTCCATGGCCGTGAGCCCGGCCAGCCCCGGGCCGTGGTACTCGATCACCCGGTCGACGCCGCCACCGACGCCGTGGCGGCGCAGCATCTCGAGAACCACATCCTTCGCCGACACCCACTCCGGCAGCTCGCCGACCAGCCGCACCCCCCAGACGTGGGGCATCCGCAGGTGCAGGGGCTCACCCGCGATCGCCTGGGCGACGTCGAGGCCGCCGACGCCGATGGCGAGCATGCCGAGCGACCCGGCCGCGCACGTGTGCGAGTCGGAGCCTGCGAGGGTGGCGCCGGGCACCCCGAACCGCTGCATGTGGGTGGGATGCGAGACGCCGTTGCCCGGCTTGGAGTACCACAGGCCGTAGCGGCGGGCCGCCGAGCGCAGGAACTCGTGGTCCTCGGCGTTGCGCTCGTCGGCCTGCAGGAGGTTGTGGTCGACGTACTGGACGCTGACGTCCGTGCGCGCCCGGTCCAGCCCGATCGCCTCGAGCTCCTGCATGACGAGGGTGCCCGTGGCGTCCTGGGTGAGGGTCTGGTCGATGCGCAGCGCGATCTCCTCACCCGCCACCGCCTCGCCGTGCAGCAGATGGTCGTCGATCAGCTTCCGGGTCACCGTCCGCGCCGCCACGACCGGCGCGTACCCGGCCCGACCCGCCGCTATGCGAGAACGCGCGGATCGTCAGACGTGGTCGCGCGGCACGGTCAGCCGCCAGCTCTGCGCGTGCACCCGCTCGGCGCCCTCGTAGGCGTCGAGCTGGGCGTAGAGCCGGAAGTCGGTGGCCGTGGACGTCAGCACCGTGCGCGTGACGGTCTCGACGGCCCAGTCACCACGGGCGAACCCCATGCGCCAGGCGGTCTCGCCCCGCACGGAGTCCGTGTCGTCGGCGACCCAGGAGTAGCGCTCGTCGGCGCGACGGGTGACCGCCAGGTCGATGTCCTCGAAGCGCACCACCCCGAGGTCCTTGACGACCTCCAGCGCCGACTCGTACCCGATCAGGTCGCGGGTGACCGCCCAGCGCTGCCGGCCCGGCTCGACCTGGGTGGTGGCCAGCGGCCGGGCACCCTCGGGCTCACCCAGGGGCGGCACCGTGAGCTCGTCGGTCCCGGGGTCGGGGCGCAGCGGCAGCACCAGGGCGCTCGCGGCGGGGAACACGGTGAGCCGCACCGGTTCGGGAGGCGGCCAGGCCAGCGGCCAGTAGGAGGTCGAGAGCGCCAGCCGCAGCCGGTGCCCGGGCGAGAGGGCCTGCGCCATCGCGTTGAGCGTCACGCGCACCCGGTAGCACTCGCCGGGCCGGAGCGCCTCGGGCCGGTCGTGACCGTCGCGGTGGGTGAGGTTGAGCAGCCCGTAGCTGATGCGGGTGGCCCGCCCGTCGGGGCCGACGTCGGACAACCGCGCCGCGACCATCGCCACCGGCCGGTCGACCGCGAACTCCAGCTCGACGACGGGGGAACCGAGGATCTCCATGCGCTCGGTGAGCACCTCGCCGTCGAAGACCAGCGACCCGCCGTCCTCCTCGCGCTGGTCATACGGCAGGTCGGGCGGCGCGTTGTAGGAGCACCACTTGCCGGCGAACTGGCCCACCGACAGCGGTGACTGCACCGTGAGGCGCTCCGGGACGTTGTCGGACCGTTCCCGGTTCGCCGGGAGGACGCGGTGGTCGCCGAGCGGGTGGGCCACCGCGTGCACCCGTGGTGACGGCCAGCTGGGCTCGCCGACCCAGCGCCCGGGCCGCTCCTCGTACGCCGTGGACGGCGGGACGCTCTCCTGCATCCAGATGCGCAGCATCGGCTCGTCCATCACGCCGTTGTCCTCGTCGCGCAGCCACCGGCCCCACCAGCGCACGAGCTCCTGCAGGAAGCCGACCGCGGGGCCGGGCTGGCCCAGGTGCGGGTACTTGTGCGACCACGGGCCCACCAGTCCCCTGCGCGGCACGTCCAGCTCGGCGAGCAGCCGGAACACCGAGTTCGAGTACCCGTCGGCCCAGCCGCTGACGGCGAGGACGGGGGTCCGGATCGCCGAGAAGTCCTCGCAGACCGAGCCGTGCCGCCAGTACGCGTCCCGGTGCTGGTGGCGCAACCACTCCTGCAGCCACAGGCCGCTGCCCTGCAACCGCTCGTGCCACATGTCGCGCCAGCGGTCCCCGACGACCTCGGGGTCGGGCGGGCAGGAGGTGTAGGCGAACATCGTCGACGCCCACGACAGGTTGTCGGTGAGCAGGCAGCCGCCCATGTAGTGCACGTCGTCGGCGTAGCGGTCGTCGGTGGACGACGCCGTGACGACCGCGCGCAGGCTCGGCGGGCGCCGCGCCGCCACCTGCAGCGCGTTGAACCCGCCCCAGGAGATGCCCATCATCCCGGTGCGCCCGTCGCACCACGGCTGGGCGGCGATCCAGGCGAGCACCTCCTCGGCGTCGCACAGCTCCTGCTCCAGGTACTCGTCGGTGAGCACGCCCTCCGAGTCGCCGCTGCCGCGCAGGTCGATACGCACCCCGGCGAACCCGTGCCCCGCGAAGTACGGGTGGTGGATGGAGTCGCGGACGGCGGTGAGATCGCGCTGCCGGTACGGGATGAACTCCAGCACGGCGGGCACCGGGTGCGCATCCGAACCCTCCGGGCGCCAGACCCGCGCGGCCAGGCGCTTGCCGTCCGGCATCGGGATCTCCAGGCAGACGTCCTCCCGGACGGCGTGCGGGAACTCGTCGACGATCTCCATGGCGATCTCCACGCTCGGCGGGTCAGGCCTCCTCGAACTCGAACGGCAGACCCGCGACGACCCGCTCGTACTTCTCCCGCAGCTCGTCCTCGCTCCCGGAGCCGACGAACACGTTCGCGATCGCGTAGCTGTAGCTGTCCTGGTCGTGCAGCTCCGAGAGCCGGTCACCGACCTGCACGCCCACCGTGACGGTGCAGCCCGGGACGTCGCACTCCACCCGCCCGATCTCCTCGGCGGTGGGCACGCGGACGGCCACCCCGTCCTCGGCCCGGCGCAGGAACCACTTGGCCGCCACCGCGAAGGGCCCCTCCCCGTGCAGGGGCCGAGGCTCGCGGCCCAGCGCGAGCTGCAGCATGACGTCGTGGTGGGCGAAGCCGTCGACCTGCTCGAACAGCTCGGCGTGCGACTGGGAGTGGCGGGGGTTCACCTCCAGCAGCGTGATCGCGTCCCGCTCGGCGTCCCAGAAGTACTCGATGTCGAACGTCGTGCCGTCCAGGCCGATCCGGCCGATCACGCGCCGCGAGATGTCGGCGAGCCGGTCCGCGACGGCGGCCGGCACCCTGGACGGGTACTGGTAGCGCTCGAAACTCGGGCTGTCCGGGCAGTTCACGGAGTCGACGACGCCGTACACGCGCACCTCGCCCCGGAAGCTGTAGCCCTCCACCGTCACCTGGGCGCCGGTCGCCGACTCCTCGACGAGGCAGGCGCTGCCGCCCGCCTCCGCGATCTCCGCCGGCAGGTCCACCAGGTCGAGCACGAACTCGAAGGGGTCACCGATGCGCCCGACGCCCTCCCGGATCTCGACCGCCGCGTCGTGCAGCTGCTCGTGGTCCTCCACCCGGAACGCGAGCTTCGACGACGCGGACTTCACCGGCTTGATCCACACCGGGTAGCGCAGCCCGTCAGGGAGGTCCGGGTCCTCGTCGTCGAGGTCGAGCAGCCCGAACCGCGGCACCTCGTCGATCACCTTCCGCTGCTCCAGCCGGCTCCAGTACTTGTGCTCGCACTTCAGCACGGCCTCGAGGCTGGGCCAGGGCAGACCGCGGCGCCCGGCGAGGATCGGCACCATCGTGCTGATCGGGAAGTCCCAGAACCCGATGACGGCGTCCACGCGCCCGTCGAACTCGTCAAGCTGCCGCTGCGCCTGCTCCAGCAGGTCGGGCACCGGGATCGTGTCGCGGTGCAGCAGGTCGTCGATGTCCAGCAGCGGGTGGAACCGGTACTGATCGGCGTTCGGCAACGCCTCCAGCAGCTGGGCGTTGTGCTCGTCCAGGCCCAGCACGAAGACGTTCCGCACGTCGCTCGTCCCTGTCACGACCGACGATGCTCGCAGAGTCCCGGCGCACCGGCAGCCCGGCGGCCGCGCCCCTCACCCGGTCGGGTCGTCCAGCAGCCCGCCCGCCGGTCCCTCGACGAATCGGGGGTCGAACTGCGGGAGCTCGGCGCCCGCACCGTCGGTCCCCTGCGGTTCCGGGCCGTCGGCGGCGTCGAGGAGCGAGGTCTGCGCGTCGGCGGCGGTCGCCGCGCCGGCGCTCACCGCCTGTTCCAGGTCGCTCGCGGCCGCGGTGCCCGCCGCCAGCGGCAGGGCCGCGCCGGACAGCAGCAGGCCGGCGATCATGCGCTTACCCATCGGACGTGCTCCTCACATGTTCTCCGCGCCGGCCGTGATGGCCTCGCGGATCCGGTTGTAGGTACCGCAGCGGCAGATGTTGCGGATCTCCTCGATCGCGTCGTCGTCGACGTCGCGGCCCTCGGCCACGCACTGGCGGACCTTCGCCACCGCCGCCATGATCTGGCCGGGCTGGCAGTAGCCGCACTGCGCGACGTCGTAGGAGATCCAGGCCTGCTGCATGGGGTGCAGGTCGTCCCCGTCGACCGTGTCGGCCAGCCCCTCGATCGTGGTGATCTCGTCGTCGGCGGCCACATCCGCGACGCGGACCGAGCACGGGTTGAAGGCCTTGCCGTTGATGTGGCTCGTACAGGCTTTGCAGACGTTGATCCCGCACCCGTACTTGGGGCCGGTGACTCCGAGCAGGTCACGGATGACCCAGAGCAGGCGCACGTCGTCCTCGGTGTCCACCGAGACGCGCTCGCCGTTGAGCGTGAAGGTGTGGGTGGGCATGCGCGCTCCTTCAGAAGGTGAGCTCGAGGCCGTTGGTCGGCGACTCGGGGATCGGCGGCACCGTCGGGTACGGCTCGAACGGGAACGGGTCCTTGTGGTTGACCGGGAAGTAGGTCGGCACCTCGCCCGTGGCGCGGGCGTAGGCGCAGGCGATCGCTCCGCAGGGCGCCGCCACGCCGAACTCACCGGCGCCGCCCGGCTCGTCGGCCGTCGAGTCCACGATGATGATCTTCATCTCGGGCGGGGTGTTCCACTGGCGCGTGTAGAAGTAGTTGTCCCAGCTGGCCTCGACGAAGTGGCCGTCCACCAGGTGCAGGCTCGAGGTGAGGATCAGCGCGATCGCGTCGTTGATCCCGCCCATCATCTGGGCCTCCAGGCCACGCGGGTTGATCACGAGGCCGACGTCGACGGCGAGCACCGCCTTCGTGACGCGCGGCCCCGTCACCGCCTGGCGGATCTTCCGGTCCACGACCCGCGGCCTGCAGTCGATCTCCACCAGCGCCGCGCACACGCCCTTGTACTCGGTGTGGACGCCGAGGCCCTGTGCCGTGCCGTCGGGCATCGAGCGGCCCCAGCCACCCTCCTCGGCCACGGCGTCCAGCACCGCGCGGAGCCGGTCGTTCTTCAGGAACTCGCGGCGGAACTCGTAGGGGTCGCGGTCCATGGTCGCCGCGATCCGGTCGACCATCAGCTCGCGCGCGGTCGCCACGTTCGGCGAGTAGATGTTGCGCATGCTGCTGGTGTTGAAACGCGTGTCGACCTCGTTGAGCAGCCGGGTCGAGGCCCCGAAGTCGTACGGGTGACCTGCGTCAGCTCGAACACGGCCTCCGACAGCGCGAGGTTGCCCAGCGGCGCCTTCACCGCGGCGGCGGTGACCGCCTCCCCGAGACCGGGGTTGACCTGGGTCGCGACGCTCGTGTGCCGCTGCTCGTAGCTCAGCACGGAGCTGCCGCTGACCTGGGCCCGCACCCGCGCGGTGCACATCGGGTGCACCCGGCCCTGCCGCGAGTCGTCGGCGCGGGTCCACATGAGCTTGACCGGCTTGCCCATGGCCTGCGAGACCTCGGCGGCCTCCAGCGCCGCGTCGAAGAACAGCTTGCGACCGAACGACCCGCCGCCCTCGGTGACATGCACGGTCACCCGGTTCTGCGCCAGCCCGAGCAGCTTCGCGATCTCCGCCTGCGCCGCGATCGGGTTCTTCATCGCGCCCCAG
The DNA here is from genome assembly GCF_002262885.1 of Pseudonocardia sp. MH-G8. Classification (GTDB taxonomy): domain Bacteria; phylum Actinomycetota; class Actinomycetes; order Mycobacteriales; family Pseudonocardiaceae; genus Pseudonocardia. The sequence goes on from NZ_NKYF01000042.1 coordinate 41,730, forward strand.
ATCTCCGCGCGGTCGCGCCGCACGTCGGCGATCGCCGAGTTGGTCTCCAAGGAGCTGTTGGAGGCGAAGTAGAAGGTGAACGCGCCCTCGACCGTCTCGCCGACGCCTGCGGGCACGGCCAGCGGCAGCTCGGCCGCCTCGAGCGTCGCGAGGACCGAGTCGTCGTCCTCGCCCGCGACGGTGCCGGCGTTCCAGTCCACCCGCAGCGCGTTGACGGCGTCGATCGCCTGCCCGAACGTCCGCGCGCGCACCGCGACGCCGGTGGAGACCACCTCGACGTCGGTGACGCCGGGCATGTCCCGGACCTCGTCGCGGTTGCGGACGCGCTCCGGGGTGCCGTTGAGGTCGGGGGCCCGGCAGATCACGGTCGGCAGCGCGTCCGGGACGGCCAGGTCGGTGGCGAACTTCTTGCGGCCCGTGACCATCGCCCGCGCGTCGGTCTTGGTCTGCGGCTTCCCGATGACCCGGAAGTCCTCACGCGGCTTGAGCACGACCTCGACGCGCTCGTGCGCGTCGCTCGCGGCCTTCTCGGTCAGCTCGGAGAACGGCAGGGCCGAGCCACCGGCACCGCTGATCAGCCCGCCCCGGCTGGTCAGCGTGCGGACGTCCTGCTGCAGCAGCTGGGCCGCGGCCGCGAGCAGGCGGCCCTTCGCCAGCGCGGCCGCCACCCGGATCGGGGTGTAGGTCGTGAACGTCGTGCTCGACCCGCCGGTGAGCTGGTTGAACACCAGCTCGGGCCGGGCGTCGGCCAGGGTGACGCGCACGTCGGCGACGTCGAGGTCCATCTCCTCGGCGATGATCATCTGCGTCGAGGTGATGATGCCCTGGCCGTTGTCGGAGCGGGGCAGGGCGAACGACACGCTGCCGTCGCGCTCGACCTCGATGCGGATCAGGTTCGCCGTCGGCCGTGCCGCGTCGCGCAGCGCGTCGAGCAGGTCGTAGACCTCCGGCGTCTGCGGCGCGGACGGGATCGCGGCCGCGGAGGCCGGCTCCGCGAACACCGACTGCCGGGTGAGCTCGGCGGCGACCACGAGCGTCGGCGCGGCGACGAGGTAGCCGAGGAAGCGCCGGCGACTGGTGCCGGGTCGGGGCGGGGACGCGAAGCGGTGCTGCGCCTGACGTTGCTGAGCCATCCGGGGTCCTCTTCATCGGGGAACTGCCCCGGGGAACGAGGACCTCGTTCGACAGGTACGCCTCGCAAGAATGATCAGCTGTAGCAGCTTTACCGCACAACAACAGCCTGACCTGCTCCGATGCGGCGTCCGGACCGCAAACACCGCCCGAGGGAGTTCACCCCAAAGGGACGTCGGTGACCGGTACGCCGGACTTGCCCAGCAGGTAAGTGTTGATCTGGTGTACGGGCCCGGGCGGCAAGTACGGTCTGAGCTCGTGGAAGGAGCGGGCGCGTTGTCGGCGGTGGCCGCCGCGTGGCTGCCCGACGTCGAGGTGCTGACCGAGCGCCTCGTCACGGCGGTCTTCACCGACAACCCGGAGTGGACCGACTACCGTCGGGTGCCGCCCGAGGACCTGCGCGACGGCTGCCGGCAGTACCTGGGCCGGGTGCTGGAGCTGGTCGCCGACCGGCAGCCCGGCGACGCGGACGACGACCCGGTGGCCGGGCGGATCGGCCGGCACCGGGCCGAGCAGGGCGTCCCGCTCGAAGTGATGCTGCGGACGTTCCGGCTGGGCGGCCGGGTCGTGTGGGAGGCGCTGCTGGAGCGCGCGGCGCCCGTCGACGTCGCGGCGCTGGGCGCGGCCGCCACCACCATGTGGACCGTGGTGGACGGGCTGTCGTCGGCACTGTCGACGTCGTACCGGCGGGCCGAGGCCGAGCAGCTGCGCCGCGACGACCAGCGCCGGCACGCGCTGCTGGAAGAGGTCGTCGCGGGCGGCACCACCGGGCAGCGGGTGGCCGACCAGCTGGACCTGCCACTCGACGGCGGCTACCTCGTCGTGGTCGCCGATCTGGACCCCGACGGCACCGCGGCGCTACCCAGCCCGCAGACGGCGCTCGCCGCACTCGGCCTCCGCTCGGTGTGGCACGTCCGGACCGACACGCTCGTCGGGCTCGTCCCGACCGAGGGGCACGATCCCCGGTTCGTCCACGGCCGGTTGCGCTCCCTCGCGCGCGGGCGCGCCGCGGTCGCCCCCACCGCGCACGGTCTCGCCGGGGTGGCCACCGCCCACCGGCTCGCGGTCCTCGCATTGGGCGCGGTGCCCAGGGGCACCGCCGGCGTCGTCTCCGTCGACGACCGCTACCCCGAGGCACTGCTGCTGCGCTCCCCCGAGCTCACGCGGCGCATCGTCGAGACGTGGCTCGGGCCCGTGCTGCGCCTGGCGCCGCGCGAGCGCGACGTCCTGCTGGAGACGCTCACCGCCTGGTTGGAGGCCGACCGCTCGGCCGGGGTCGCCGCGGAACACCTCTACTGCCACCGCAACACCGTGCTCAACCGACTGCACCGCGTCACCGAGCTCACCGGCCGCCCGCTCACCGGCCGGCAGGCCTTCGTCGAGCTCTCGCTGGCCCTCTCCGCGCTCACCCTGCCCGCGGAGGTGCTCGGCCGCTGATTGGGCAATGTGCCCAATCCACACCGCCCGGCGCTGGGCATCCGATCATGGTGCGCCGGGCCCGCGGCGACGAGGCTCGCGTGCAGCGACGCCGCGATCCGGAGGACCCACGCATGAGTACGACGACGAGCGCGAGGAAACCCACTCGCCCCCGGAGGAAGCCCGACCCGCTGGCCGCCGAGGACCCGGCGCTCCTGCGGGACTGGTTCCGCCAGATGGTCCTCGTGCGCCGGTTCGAGGAGCGTGCGGCACAGGGCTACACGCAGGCCAAGATCGGCGGCTACTGCCACCTCAACCTCGGCGAGGAGGCCACCGTCGTCGGCCTGCTCGCGGCGATGCGCTCCGACGACTACCTGTTCACGAACTACCGCGAGCACGGCTACGCCCTGGCCAAGGGCATCGAGCCGGGCCGGGTGATGGCCGAGCTCTACGGCCGCACGACCGGGACGTCCAAGGGCTGGGGCGGGTCGATGCACCTGTTCGACGCCCGGGCCCGGCTGCTCGGCGGCTACGGCATCGTCGGCGGGCAGGTGCCCCTCGCGACCGGCGCGGCGATGGCGATCGACCACCGCGGCGGTGACGAGGTCGTGGTCTGCCAGATGGGCGACGGCACCACCAACATCGGGGCCTTCCACGAGTCGCTGAACATCGCCGCGCTGTGGAACCTGCCGATCGTCTACGTCGTGGTCAACAACGGCCTCGGCATGGGCACCACGGTGGAGCGCTCCTCCGCCGAACCCGAGCTGCACAAGCGCGGGTCCGCGTACCGGATCCACGGCGAGCGCGTGGACGGCAACGACGTGCTCGCGGTCCGCGACGCCGCCCGCCGCCTCGTCGAGCGCGCGCGCACGGAGGGGAAGCCGGCGCTGCTGGAGTCGATGAGCTCCCGCCTGAAGGGTCACTCCGTGGTCGACCCGGCCCGCTACCGGACGGGTTCGGACGTCGAGGCGGCGCGCGCCGCCGACCCGATCGCCCGCTTCCGGGCCGCGCTGCTCGCCGCTCGCGTCGCCGACGAGGACGGGCTCGCCGCGCTCGAGGCGCAGGCGAAGGCCGAGGCGGACGAGGCGGTCGCGTTCGCCGACGCGAGCCCGCACCCGGACGTCGCGACGCTGTTCGACCACACCTACGCCACCCCCGTGGCCAACGAGTCGCGCCGGCTGCCGGCCGACGCCCTCTTCCGCTGATCCGAGGAACTCCCGTGCCCCAGATGACCTACCGCGAGGCCCTGCGCAGCACCCTGCGCGAGGAGCTGCTCCGCGACGACGACGTCCTGCTGATCGGCGAGGAGATCGGCGTCTTCGAGGGCTCGTACAAGATCACCGCAGGGCTGCTCGAGGAGTTCGGCGAGAAGCGCGTGCGCGACACCCCCATCGCCGAGGAGGGGTTCGTCGGCGCGGCGATCGGCGCCGCGATGCTCGGGCTGCGCCCGGTCGTCGAGATCATGACGATCAACTTCTCGCTCATCGCGCTCGACCAGATCGTCAACCACGCCGCGAAGATCTACGGGATGTTCGGCGGGCAGACGCCCGTGCCGATGGTCATCCGCACACCCGGCGGTGGCGGCCAGCAGCTCGGGGCCACCCACTCGCAGAACATCGAGCTGTACTACGCGTTCGTCCCCGGGCTGAAGGTCGTCGCGCCGAGCACGCCCGCCGACGCGAAGGCCCTGCTGCGCGCCGCGATCCGCGACGACGACCCCGTGCTGTTCCTGGAGAACCTCGCGCTCTACAACACCAGCGGCGAGGTGCCCGACGACCTGCCGCCCGCCGAGATCGGCCGCGCGGCGGTGACCCGCGAGGGCACCGACGTCACGATCATCGGCTACTCCCGCATGGCGACGGTGGCCACGGAGGTCGCGCAGCGGCTGGCGGAGTCCGGGATCTCCGCCGAGGTGGTCGACCTGCGCAGCCTGCGGCCGCTCGACCGCGACACGATCGTCGCGTCCGTGCGGAAGACGGGCTGCGCCGTGGTGGCCGAGGACGACTGGCTCACCTACGGCATCGGCGCCGAGATCGCTGCGACGATCTCCGAGGGCGCCTTCGACCACCTCGACGCCCCGGTGCGCCGGGTCGCCGCCGCGGAGGTGCCGCTCCCCTACGCCAAGCCGCTCGAGCAGGCCGCGCTGCCGTCCGCCGACTCGCTGCTGACCGCCGTGCGCGAGACCCTCGCCGCGGTCGGCCGCCTCCCCCGATCCGCCTGAGGACACCGATGCCCGAGATCACCATGCCCCGCCTCTCCGACACCATGGAAGCGGGCGTCATCGCCGCCTGGCACAAGAAGGTCGGGGACGCCGTCAGCGCGGGCGACGTCGTCGCCGACATCGAGACCGACAAAGCGATCATGGAGCTCGAGGCCTACGACGACGGCGTTCTCGAGCGCATCCTCGTCGCGGAGGGCGAGAGCGCCCCGATCGGCACGCCGATCGGTGTGCTCGGCGACGGCAGCGGGACCGGCCCCACCCCGGCCGCCACCAGCGCCCCCGAGCCTGCGGCCCCCGAACCCGCGGCCCCCGAGCCTGCAAACGCGGAACCCGCCGCCGAGCCGCCCGCTCCGGCCGAGGTGCGCGACGCGCGGCCGCCCGCCTCGCCGCTGGCGCGCAGGCTCGCCCGGGAGCGGGGCGTGGACCTGCAGTCCGTGCAGGGCAGCGGCCCGCACGGGCGCATCATCCGGGCCGACATCGAGGCCGCGGCCGAGGAGGCACCGGCCGCCGCCCCGGCAGTGGCCGTCACGGCACCGGCACCGGCACCGGCGGACGTCGACGAGGTCCCCCTCACGGCGATGCAGCGCATCGCGGCCGCGCGGCTCACGCAGAGCAAGCAGGAGGCGCCGCACATCTACCTGACGCGCGCCGTGGACGTCACCGACCTGCTCGCGCTGCGCGCCACCCTGAACACCACGCTGGTCGCGGCGGGCGGCCCGAAGGTCAGCGTGAACGACCTCGTCGTGAAGGCCGTGGCCGCGGCCCTGCGGGCCCACCCGGAGGTCAACGTCTCCTTCGCGGGCGAGGTCGTGCGCCGCCACCGGGGCGTGCACGTCGGCGTGGCGGTCGCCGTCGAGTCGGGGCTGCTGGTGCCGGTCGTGCGCGACGCGGATCGCCACAGCGTCTCCGAGATCGCCGCGCAGACCCGCGACTTCGCGGCGCGGGCCCGCGATCGCAGGCTCCGGCCCGACGAGATGACCGGGGGCACGTTCACCGTGTCGAACCTCGGGATGTACGGCATCGAGCAGTTCACCGCCGTCATCAACCCGCCCGAGGCCGCGATCCTGGCGGTCGGCGCGGCGGCCGAGGAGCTGCGCCCGCGCGACGGGGTGCCGGTCGTGCGTTCGATCATGCGCGTGACCCTGTCCTGCGACCACCGCGTCGTCGACGGCGCCACCGGCGCGGGTTTCCTGCGCACGCTCACGGAGCTCCTCGAGACCCCGTTGCGCATCCTGGCCTGACGGCCCGCGCCACCCACCTGGGGGTTCACCCGGTGGGGCGCCAGGCGCGGTACCGGTGTCGCACTCGGCGGGCGACCCCGGCATCATCGTGTGCGGAGTGTGCTCATCCGAGCACGCCGGAATGGAACGGGTATCCAGTGGTCCGCAGTACGTCTGCCGGGACGTCCCGGCACGCAACGGTATGGCGCAACGTCGCGATCGGGGCCGCGCTGGCCGTCGCCGTGCTCGTCGTCGTGCTGCTGGTGCGCAGCCCGGCGTCCGAACCACCGCCACCGGCCACACCTCCACCTCCGCCGGTGGCCGCCGGCCCGGCGCTGTACGTCGACCCCGCGACGGGCTCCGACAACGACGACGGCTCGCAAGGCGCGCCGCTGAAGACGATCCAGGTGGCGCTGGAGCAGGCCGAGCCCGGTACGACCATCAACCTGGCGCCCGGTGAGTACCGCGAGGCGCCGGTGACGGTGAAGCCCGGCGCTCCCGGGGCGCCGATCACGATCAAGGGTCCGGAGACCGGCCAGGACCAGGCGGGCCGCTACCAGGCCGTGCTGTACGGCGAGGGCAGGGTCTTCAGCATCAACCACAGCCACTACGCCCTCGAGGGCTTCACGATCGACGGGCAGGAGGGGCTCAAGGGCCGGCAGCTGCCCACCGAGGTGTCGGCCATGACGGCGTTCAAGAACAGCGTCCGCGACGTGGTCACGGACGGCCGGCTGATCTACATCGGCGCGGCGGACGACTCCAAGGACATCACGGGCATCACGATCCGGGACATGTTCCTCAGCGGGGCCGGCGGCGAGTGCGTGCGGCTGCGCAACAACGCCTTCGACAACGTGATCGCCGACTCGGTGATCCAGTACTGCGGGTTGTTCGGCAAGAGCGAGGACGACAGCGACCGGTTCGAGTACCACAACGGCGAGGGCGTCTACATCGGCACGAGCCCGAAGTCGGACAGCCAGCCGATGCACGAGAACGACACGAGCTCCGGCAACCGGATCACCGGCAACATCATCCGGACCTTCGGCTCGGAGTGCTTCAACGTCAAGGAGAACGCCCACGACAACGTGTTCGAGGACAACACCTGCTCGGGCAACACCGAGTCCACGGAGTTCGACGGCAGCAACATCGAGCTGCGCGGTCACGACAACGTCGTGCGCAACAACACGATCAGCGACAGCGCCGGGGTCGCCGTCAAGATCAAGAGCGACGAGGACGAGTACGACAAGGGCGGCAACATCGTCGAGGACAACGAGATCACCGGCATCAGCGACGTGGGCTTCCAGGTCGAGTCGGAGGCCCAGCAGGGCGCGATCTGCGGCAACCAGGTCGACGCGGCCGGCGTCCCCGACGAGGACACCCCGCAGGGCGCCGACCGGCCCTGCTGATGATCACGATCGGGTGAATCGACCGGCCCGCCGAGGTGTCGGATGGCGTCGGGCGGACCGGCGATCGAGTCTGGCGATCATGTCGTTCCCGCCCCGCCCGCTCGCCGCGCTCCTCCTGACCGGGGTCGCCGTCCTCGCCGGCTGCCAGTCGCCCTCGCCCGCCGCGCCGTCGGCGCCGACCACCGCTGTGCCCACGTCGACCGCAGCGGCACCGACGACGGCCGCGGGCGGTGACAGCTCGGCGACGGCGACGCCGGGCGGGGGCGGTGGTTCCGACGACACGCGGTGCACGCTCGACGAGGTGAGCGCATCGCTCGGGCGGACCACCGGCGAGGCAGGTCAGCGCCACACCGCGATCGTCTGGACCAACACCTCCGCGCAGCCCTGCACGATGACCGGGTTCGGCGGGGTCGACCTGCAGGGTCCGGACGACCCGATGGGACCGACATACTCGCTGCGCCGTGCCGAGCAGCCGGCCTCGCCGGTGCGGCTCGAGCCGGGCAGCGCCGCGCACACCACGATCACCTGGCTGCCGCCGCAGGACGGGTCGGAGTGGACCCCCAGCGGCATGCTGGTCACGCCGCCCGACGAGACCCGCTCGGCGAGCCTCGAGTGGCCCGGCGGAGCGGTGCTGCGCCAGGACGGCGCGACCCGGCCCGGCACCTACATCAGCCCGGTGCGGCCCGGCGTCGAGGGCTGACCCCGGGCCGGTCCGGCTCACCCCCTCGGGTTCGTCGACGGCGCGCGTCACAGCGGACGGCTCTTGCGGGCCCGGACCGCCGCCGCTACGTTTTATCAAATGTTTGACACAAGTAGCGGGCCACTCTCGGGCGTGCGCGTCGTGGACGCCGCGACGATCTACGCGGGCCCGATGCTCGCCACTCTGCTCGGCGACTTCGGCGCCGACGTGGTCAAGGTCGAGCACCCCCGCGGCGACGGGCTGCGCAGCTGGGAGTGGCGCAAGGACGGCGAGTCGCTCTGGTGGGCGCTCGTGGGCCGCAACAAGCGGGCGGTCAGCCTCGCGCTGTCCGACCCCCGCGGTGCGGAGGTGCTGCGCCGGCTGCTCACCGAGGCCGACGTGTTCGTCGAGAGCTTCCGGCCGGGCACGTTGGAGCGCTGGGGGCTCGATCCCGAGGACCTGCTGCGGATCAACCCGCGGCTCGTCGTCGTGCGGGTCTCGGGCTTCGGCCAGACCGGCCCGTACCGCTCACGTCCGGGCTTCGGCACCCTGGCCGAGGCCATCAGCGGGTTCGCCGACACCAACGGCGCCGCCGACGGCCCGCCGGTGCTCCCCCAGTGGCCGCTGGCCGACGGTGTCGCCGCGCTCGCGGGCGCGTTCGCCACGATGACCGCCCTGCGCCACGCGGAGCGGACCGGCGAGGGGCAGGTCGTCGACCTGTCGATCTACGAGCCGCTGTTCTGGATCCTCGGCGCGCAGACCTCCGCGCACGACCAGCTGGGTCTGCACCCCACCCGGCAGGGCAGCCGCACCGACTTCAACGTGCCCCGGGAGTGCTACCGCACCCGCGACGGCCGCTACGTCGCGCTGTCCGGGGCGACGGCCGCGACCGGGCGCCGGATCCTGCGGGCCGTCGGGCGTGACGACCTCGCCGACGCGCCCTGGTTCGACGACATCGCCGGGCGCGTCGCCCACCGCGACGAGATCGACGACGCCATCGCGAGCTGGGTCGCCGACCGCGACAACGACGAGGTCCTGGCCGCGTTCGACGCCGTGGGCGCCACCGTCGGGCCGGTCTACTCGGCCGCCGACATCGCCGCCGACCCGCACTTCGCGGCACGCGGCAGCGTCACCACGATCGACCACCCCGCACTCGGCCCGCTGAAGATGCAGGGCCTCATCGCCCACCTGAGCCGCACTCCCGGCGCCGTCCGCAGCGCGGGCCCGCTCCTCGGCGAGCACAACGAGGAGATCCTGCGCGACCAGCTCGGGTGCACGGACGACGAGCTCGCGCAGCTCGAGGCCGACGGCGTGATCGGGCCGGCCACCGCCCGCTCCCCCATCGATTGACCCCTCCCCACAGCCCCTCACCGATGAGAGGACATCCGAGGATGTCGACCCCCACCCCCGATCCCCGGCTCGTCCGCCGGGTCGCCCTGGCCAGCAGCATCGGCACGATGCTCGAGTACTACGACTTCTACCTCTACGGCGCGCTGTCGGCGACGATCTTCGGCAGCCTGTTCTTCCACAGCACCGACCCGGCGGTGGGCACCCTGCTCGCGCTCGCGACGTTCGGCGTCGGGTTCGTCGCCCGGCCCCTCGGTGGCATCATCGCCGGCCACTTCGGCGACCGGGTCGGGCGCAAGTCCGTGCTCATCGCGACGCTCGCCCTGATGGGCGCCTCGACGGTCGGGATCGGACTCCTGCCCACCTACGCCGTCATCGGTACGTGGGCGCCGGTGCTGCTGGTCCTCCTGCGCCTGCTGCAGGGCCTCGCCCACGGCGGCGAGTGGGGCGGCGCCGCGATCATGACCGTGGAGCACGCCCCCGCCGGGCGCCGCGCCTTCTACGGCACCTGGCCGCAGATGGGCGTCTACGCGGGCATCGTGCTGTCCAACCTCGTCCTCGGCGCGTTCCTGCTGCTGCCCGAGGAGCAGTTCCGCGCCTGGGGCTGGCGGGTGCCGTTCCTGCTGGGCTTCGTCCTGGTCGTGGTCGGCATGTACCTGCGGCGCTCCATCACCGAGTCGCCCGAGTTCGCGCAGGCGACGGCAGCGGCAGGCGAGCCGGTGAAGGTCCCGATCGTGGAAGCGCTGCGCACCAGCATGCGCGGCATCCTGGTCACCTTCGGCGCCAAGGCCGCCGAGACCGGCGCGTTCTACCTGATCACGGTGTTCGCCCTGACCCTCGCCGCGGACGGCGCGGGTCGCAACGCCGCGCTGAACGGCGTGCTGGTCGCCAGCCTCGTCTCGATCGTCACGGTCGGGGTGTTCGGGGTGCTCGCCGACCGCGTCGGGCGGCGCCCGGTCTACGCGTTCGGCGCCGCGTTCGTGGCCGTCTTCGCGTTCCCCTTCTTCTGGCTCGCCGGCAGCGGCTCCACCGTGGCGTTGTGGCTCGCGCTGATCGTCGGGCTCGCCGTCGGCCACGCCTCCATGTACGGGGCCCAGACCCTCTACTTCTCCGAGCTGTTCGACGCCCGGGTGCGCTACAGCGGCGCCTCGCTGGGCTACCAGCTCGGCGCCGCCCTGATCGGCGGGTTCACCCCGCTCATCGCGGCGTCCCTGCTGCTCTGGAGCGACGGCGCGCCGTGGCCCGTCGCGCTCTACATCATCGCGCTGTGCCTGATCACCGTGCTGGCCGTGGGCGTGTGGGGCCAGGTGCGCGCCGGCACCGGGGCCGGGCGTACCACTGCAGACATCCCCACCGCTTCCTGAAGGAGATCCACCCATGACGACCGCCATCCCCGACCACACGCGCGCGGCGGTGGTCCGCGCGTTCGGCGAGCCGATCGGCATCGAGGACGTCCCCGTGCCGCCCCGCGTCGAGGCGGGCGGGCTGCTCGTCGAGGTCGTGGCGTGCTCGCTGTGCGGCACCGACGTGCACTGCTGGGAGGGCTCGCTCGCCCTCGACATCGCCCTCCCGCTGATCCTCGGCCACGAGATGGTCGGGCGGGTCGTCGCGATCGGCGAGGGCGCGCAGGTCGACTCGGTGGGCCAGGACCTGCGCGTCGGCGACCGCGTGATCTGGACCCACGCCTTCTGCGGGCGCTGCGTGATGTGCGCCCGCAAGCGCCCCGCGATGTGCCTGAACCGCAGCGCCTACGGCCACGTGTCGATGCAGGAGTGGCCCTACCTGATGGGCGGGTTCGCCCAGCACGCCTACGTCCTGCCCGGCTCGGGCCGGGTGCGCGTGCCCGACGCCGTGCCCGACGCCCTGGCCAGCATGGCCAGCTGCGCGCTGCGCTCGGTGGTCAACGCCGTGCAGCAGGCCGGGCGCGTGGGCCCCGAGCACACCGTCGTCGTCCAGGGCGCCGGGCCGCTGGGCATCCTCGCCACCGGGCTGTTCGCGCAGGCCGGGGCCGGACGCGTCGTCACGGTCGGGGCACCGGCCGCGCGCCTGGAGCTCGCCTCCGCGTTCGGGGCCGACGAGGTGGTCTCGCTGGAGGAGGTGCCCGACCCCGCCGAGCGGCTCGCCCGCGTGCGCGAAGCCACCGCAGGCCTGGGAGCCGACCTGGTGGCCGAGTTCTCCGGGCACCCCGCCGCCTTCGCCGAGGGCGTGGAGATGGCCGGGCTCGGTGCCCGCTACCTGGTGGTCGGCCAGCTCGGGGCCGGCACCACCCCGATCGCGCCCGGCACCATCACCAAGAAGAACCTGACCGTGATCGGCTCCTTCTCCGGCGACACCACCCACTACTACGAGGCGCTGCGGGTGCTGGAGCGCTACGCCGACCGCCTGCCGTTCGAACGCCTGATCAGCGGGCAGTACCCGCTCGAGGACGTCAACGCCGTGATCGGGCGCATGCAGGCGTTCCAGGAGATCAAGCCGGTGCTGCTGCCCGGAGTCCGCGCATGACCTCGTCCGAGGAGGACCACCCCGCGATGACCGTCGCCGACCTCGTCGCCGCGCCCGCCGCCGACACCGACGCCCCGCTGCACCTGCCGATGCTCGTCGGCGGCGCGTGGGTCCACGCCGACAGCGGCGCCACCTTCGACTCCCCCGAACCGCGCACCGGCCGGGTGTGGGCCACGCTCCCGAACGCGGCCGCTCCCGACGTGGACCGCGCCGTCACCGCGGCGCGGCGGGCGCTGCGCGGCGAGTGGTCGCGGGTCACCGCCGCCGACCGGGCACGGTTCCTGTTGCGCATCGCGGCCGTCGTCGACCGGCACCGCGAGGAGCTCACGATCATCGAGTCCCGCGACAACGGCAAGCCGGTCCGCGAGGTGCGCGCGGAGATCGACGCGATCGTGCGCTACTTCGAGTACTTCGCCGGCGTCTGCCAGACGGTGCTGGGCGAGACCCACCCGCAGGCGGCGTCGGCGTTCAGCTACACGCGCCGCGAGCCGGTCGGCGTGGTGGGCGCGATCGTGCCGTGGAACTCCCCGCTGCTCATGCTCGCCTGGAAGCTCAGCCCGGCGCTGGCCGGCGGCAACACGATCGTGCTCAAGCCCGCCGAGCAGACGTCTGTGTCCTCGGTGGTCTTCGCCCACCTGATCGCCGAGGCCGGGCTGCCGGACGGGGTGTTCAACCTGGTCACCGGGCTCGGCGAGTCCGCGGGCGCCGCGCTCGTGGCCCACCCGGGCGTCGACAAGATCGCCTTCACCGGCTCCACCGCGGTCGGCAAGCAGATCGCCGCCACCGCCGCGAACGACCTCAAGCTGGTGACGTTCGAGCTGGGTGGCAAGTCCCCGACGCTGGTCTTCGCCGACGCCGACCTGGACGCGGCCGTGCACCGCACCGCCTACGGGATCTTCTCCGCGGCCGGCCAGACCTGCCAGGCCGCCTCCCGCATCCTGGTGCAGGACAGCGTCCACGACGAGTTCCTCGACCGGTTCACCGCGCTCGCGCGGCGCATCCGCGTGGGCGACCCGCTGTCGGAGAAGACCCAGATGGGGGCGCAGATCTCCGCGCCGCACCGCGAGACGATCGCCGGCTACGTCCGCAGCGGCGTGCAGGACGGCGCCACGCTGGTGTGCGGTGGCGCCGCGCCCACCGACCCGGCGCTGGAGGGCGGCTACTACTTCACGCCGACCGTGCTCGACGGCGTCGACAACTCCATGCGGATGATCCGGGAGGAGATCTTCGGCCCCGTGACGGGCGTGATGAGCTTCTCCGACGAGGCGGACGCGCTGGCGAAGGCCAACGACACGCAGTACGGCCTCGCGGGCTCCGTCTGGACCCGCGACATCGCGCGCGGCCACCGCGTCGCGGCCGGCATCGAGGCCGGGCTGATCTGGGTGAACACCACCCGCACGATCAACCACCTCGTGCCGTTCGGCGGCTACAAGCAGTCCGGGTACGGGCGCGAGGGCGGCATGCAGGTCATGGAGCACTACACGCGCGTCAAGTCGGTGTGGGTGGACCTGCAGGACGAGCTGCCGAACTGGTACGCCGACTGATGGGCGCGTCCATGCCGCTCCGCCTGCGAACCCTGCTGTTCGTGCCGGCCGACCGGCCCGACCGCATCCCCAAGGCCGCCGCCGCGGGCGCCGACGGGATCGCCGTCGACCTCGAGGACGCGGTCGCCCTCTCCCGCAAGGACGAGGCCCGCGCCGGGCTCGCCCCCGCGCTCGCGGCGCTGCCGCCGGACGGCCCGGTGGTCGCGGTGCGGATCAACGCGGTCGCCTCCGGGCTCGCCGAGGCGGACGTCGCTGCACTGGAACCGGTGCTGGCGCGCGTCGACCTCGTCGTCGTGCCGATGTGCTCGGACGCGGCCGCGGTCCGCGCGGTGGCCACGCTCCTGGACCGGGCCGAGGCCCGCGCCGGGCTGGAGCCGGGCCGCACCGGCCTCCTCCCGCTGGTCGAGACCGCGGCAGGCGTCGCCGAGGCCCGCGCGATCGCCGCCGCCGACCCCCGGGTCCGCACCCTCACCTTCGGGCCGGCCGACCTGTCGAACGAGCTCGGCGTCACCCCGACGGCCGACGGCGAGGAGCTGTTCGTCGCGCGCAGCACCGTCGTTCTCGCCGCCGCCGCGGCCGGGCGCCCCGGGCCGATCGACGGACCGCACCTCGACCTCGACGACGCCGACGGGCTGGCCCGCTCGGCCGCGCGGGCGCGGCGGCTGGGCTTCGCGGGCAAGCAGGTGATCCATCCCCGCCAGGTCCCGGTCGTCATGGCGGCGTTCGCACCCACCGAGGCGCAGCTTTCGTGGGCGCGCCGGGTCGACGAAGCCTTCCGTGAGGCCGAGGCGGCCGGTGTCTCCTCGCTGCGGCTCGACGACGGTACGTTCATCGACTATCCGATCGCCCACCGCGCCCGCGCCCTGCTCGCGCAGGGCTCCTTGCTCGCGGAGGGCACCGACCCGACCCGGAGGACACCACCCGCATGAGCCCCGACACCCCGCGGATCGTGGTCACCCGCGCGCTGCCTCCCGCGGCGCTCGAACCGCTGCACACCGTCGGCGACGTGTGGGTCTCGCCGCACGACCGGCCGCTGTCGGCGCAGGAGCTGCACGACGCGGTGCGCGGGTCGGCCGCGGTCGTCAGCATGCTCACCGACCGCATCGACGACTCCGTGCTCGCCGCCGCCGGGCCGGAGCTGAAGGTCGTGGCCAACACCGCGGTCGGCTACGACAACCTCGACGTCCCGGCGATCACCGGGCGCGGGGTGCTCGCGACCAACACGCCGGGCGTGCTCGTGGACGCCACCGCCGACCTCACGATCGCCCTGCTGCTGGCCGTCACCCGCCGGGTCGCCGAGGGCGACCGGCTCGTGCGTTCCGGCACGCCGTGGTCCTGGGACGTGTCCTTCATGCTCGGCTCGGGTCTGCAGGGCAAGCAGCTGGGCATCGTGGGCATGGGCGGCATCGGCCGCGCCGTCGCACGGCGCGCCGCGGCGTTCGGCATGGACGTCGTGCACCACAACCGCCGCCCCGTCGACGTGGCGGGTTCCCGGCAGGTGGGGCTGGACGAGCTGCTGGAGACATCCGACGTGGTGTCCCTGCACTGCCCGCTCACGCCGGAGACCCGGCACCTGATCGACGCCGCCGCGCTGCACCGGATGAAGCGCGGCGCGTACCTGGTCAACACCGCCCGCGGGCCGATCGTCGACGAGGCGGCGCTCGCCACGGCGCTGGCCGACGCCACCATCGCCGGGGCCGGACTGGACGTCTACGAGGACGAGCCGCAGGTCCACGAGGGGCTGCGCCGCCTCGACAACGCCGTCCTCGCCCCGCACCTGGGGTCGGCCACCGTCGAGACGCGCACCCGGATGGCGGAGCTCGCCGTCGAGAACGTCGTCGCCGTGCTCACCGGGAAGGACGCCGTCACCCCGATCTCGGTACCGTCCCGGTGACGGAAGGGGCAGGATGGCGAGGAAGCCGGCCCGGACCACCACGAAGGCCGAGGAGGCCTTCAGCGTGGTCCGGCGCAAGATCGAACGCGGGGAGCTGCCAGGTGGCGCCAAGCTGACCCTGCAGAGCCTCTCCGACGAGATGCAGATGAGCCTCACCCCCATCCGGGAGGCGCTGCGGATGCTGCAGGCCCACGGCCTCGTGGAATACCGCCCGCACCACGGGCACGTCGTCACCCGCTACTCCATCCCCCGCGCCGAGGAGATCTACCTGCTCCGGGTCACCCTCGAACCGCTCGCCACCCGGCTGGCCGCGGAGAACGCCACCGAGGCGGAGCTCGCCGAGATCCGGGGGCTACACGAGGAGTTCCGCGCCGCCGCGGAGAAGGAGGACGGCGCGCAGGGCGTGATCGTCGACCTCAACGCGCTGTGGCACCGCGCCGTCTACGAGGCCGCCCACTCCTCCTTCCTCGACGACTTCATCGACCGTCTCTGGACCGGGGTGCCCTACCAGGCGATCTGGTTCATCCACCGCCGCCACCGCTCCGTGCAGGACCACGCAGCGGTGACCGAGGCGCTGCTGGCCCGGCAGGCCGACGCCGCCGGGTGCGGGATGCACGACCACATCCTGCAGGGCAAGCAGGCCACGATCGAACACCTGAAGGCCATCGGAGCGCCGGAGAGCTAGGCGGTAGCCGGCACCCGCCGCAACTGCTCCGAGGCCGGCCTTGTCAGCGCGCCGAGTTGCCGCGAACATAACGGTCGTTCAGTAAGCGAGTCGCGACCACGCCGAGGATGTCGATGAGCGATTCCAGCATCACCGGGCACGGCATGACGATGAGCGACATGGTCGCCCGGCACGCCCGGCTGCGGCCCGACGATCCGGCGCTGGTCGACCCGAGGTCGCGCCGGACCTACCGCGAACTCGACGAGCGGGTCACCCGGCTCGGCCACGCCCTCACCGACCGCGGCGTCGTGTCCGGTGATCGGGTGGCGGTGCTGGGTCTCAACAGCATCGAGGTCGTGGAGGCCTGGTTGGCGGCCCTGCGGATCGGGGCCATCGCAGTCCCCGTGAACTTCCGGCTCGTCGCCGACGAGATCGCCTACGTGCTCGGCGACAGCGGTGCCGTGGCCGTGATCGTCGACGCCGCGCTCGCCCCCGCCGTGGAGCAGGCGCGGGCGACGGCGTCCGGCGTGCGGTCGGTGCTCACGATCGGCGGCGACGTCGAGGAGATCATCGCCGCCGCGTCCGACGTCTACACCGAGCTCCCCGTCCGCGACGAGGCGCCCGCGTTCATCATGTACACCTCGGGCACGACCGGCTTCCCGAAGGGCGCGGTGCTCACCCACCGCAACCTCTACCTGCACGCCTTCTGCTCCATGGCGACGTTGGGCATCAGCGGCGACGACCGGGTGTGGATGTCGGCGGCGCCGCTGTTCCACATCGCGGGCCTGTCCGGGATGCTGCCCGTGCTGATCACCGGCGGCAAGACCGTCATCCCGCCCTCGGGCGGGTTCGACCCGGTGGCGACGGTGCGCACCCTCGTCGACGAGGGGGTGAGCTCGTGCTTCATGGTGCCCGCGCAGTGGCAGGCGATCTGCGCGGTGCCCGACCTCGCGTCGGCGAACCTGTCGCGGCTGCGACGGATCTCCTGGGGCGCGGCACCGGCGTCGACCACGCTCCTGCGCACCATGATCGAGGCGTTCCCGCAGGCCGAGGTCTGCACCGCCTTCGGGCAGACCGAGTGCAGCCCCGTCACCACGAACCTGCGCGGTGAGGACTCGATCCGCAAGATCGGCTCTGTGGGCACCCCCATGGTGGGTGTCGAGGTCCGCGTGGTCGACGACGACATGAACGACGTACGCCAGGGCGAGGTCGGCGAGATCGTCTACCGCAGCCCGATGGTCATGGCGGAGTACTGGAACAAGCCCGACGAGACGGCCGCGGCCTTCCGCGGGGGCTGGTTCCACTCCGGCGACCTGGTCCGCGAGGACGCCGACGGCTACTACTACGTGGTCGACCGCAAGAAGGACATGATCATCTCCGGCGGCGAGAACATCTACTGCGCCGAGGTGGAGAACGCGCTGGCCGGGCATCCGAAGGTCGCCGAGGTGGCACTGATCGGGGTGCCCGACCCCACGTGGGGCGAGACCCCTCTCGCGATCATCGCGCCGCGCGACCCGCGCGACCCACCCACCGACGCCGAGATCGAGGCGTTCTCCCGGGAGCACCTGGCCTCCTACAAGCGCCCGCGGCACCTGCGGATCGTCGACGCGCTGCCGCGCAACCCCAGCGGCAAGGTCGTGAAGACCTCGCTGCGCGAGCGGTTCGGCGCCGCCGCACCGGTCAGCCCTTCACCGCCCCCTCCGTGAGCCCGCCGCGCCAGAACCGCTGCAGCACGATCACCGCGATCACGAGCGGAACGATCGACACCAGCACGCCGCCGGTGGTGAGCTGGTAGAACTCCGGCAGCCGGTCCGTCTGCGCCCGCCAGTTCTCGATCCCGAGGGTGATCGGATACAGGTCCTGGTCGCCCAGCATGATCAGCGGCAGGAAGTAGTTGTTCCAGATGCTCACGGCCTGGAACAGGAAGACCGTCACCAGCACCGGCGTCATCGGGCGCAGCGCCAGCTCGTGGAAGATCCGCAGCTCGCCCGCGCCGTCGAGCCGGCCCGACTCGAGCAGCGACGAGTCGATCGAGGCCTGCGCGTAGACCCGGCACAGGAACAGCCCGAACGGCGACACCAGCGACGGGATGAGCACGCTCCAGTACGTGTCGGTCAGTCCGAGCCGGCTGAACAGCAGGAACAACGGCAGCGCGGTGGCGGTGCCGGGCACGAGGACCCCGCCCAGCACGGCGGCGAACACCACGTTGCTGCCGCGGAACTCGTACTTGGCCAGCGCGTACCCGCCCGCGGCCGCCAGGTAGGTGGCAACGAGCCCGCCCACCCCGGAGTAGAGCAGGCTGTTGCCCAGCCAGCGCAGGAAGATCCCGTCGTCGTAGGTGAAGACCATCCGCAGGTTCTCGAACAGCTCGAACGACCCGCCGAACCAGAACCCGTTGGTGCTGAAGAGATCCCCGGTGGTCTTCGTCGCGGCGATCACCACCCAGTACAGCGGCACCATGAAGTACACCGCGACGACCACGAGCACGCCGGTGACGACGATGGTGGAGCCCGCGCTGCGGTCCAGGCGCCGCGGGCCCGCCGGTGCGGTGGCGCCCCGGGCGACTCCCGTCCCGCGCTGCAGGGTCGGCGTGGGGGTCATCGCTTCGTCCTCCGGTTCGTGAAGGTCAGGAACGCGTAGGACAGGACGAACGCGGCGAGCGCGATGATCACTGCCTGGGCCGCCGCGATGCCGTACTCGTTGAACTCGAAGGCGTTGGTGTACGCGCTCAGGTTCGGGGTGTAGGCGTTGTCGATCGAGGGCGCCACCATCTGGAGGAGCCGTGGCTCGGTGAAAAGCTGCAGCGTGCCGATGATGCTGAACACCGTGGTGAGCACCAGCGCCGGTCTGATCAGCGGCAGCTGCACCGACCAGGCCAGCCGCCACGGGCCGGCGCCGTCGATGCGCGCCGCCTCGTACACGTCCGAGGGGATCGCCTTGAGCTGCGCCACGACGATGAGCATGTTGTAGCCGGTGTAGGTCCAAGTGACGATGTTGGCGATCGACCAGAGCACCATGTCCGTGCCGAGCGGATCGATCTCGATGCCCAGCGCGGCGGTGATGTCGAGCAGCGGGCTCAGGCCGGGCACGTAGAAGAACGACCACATGATCGTCGCGATGACGCCGGGCACCCCGTAGGGCATGAAGTACGCGCCCCGGAAGAACTGTGGCCAGCGCGCGCTCGCCGACTCCAGCAGCAGCGCCAGCGCCGTGCACAGCACGATCATCACCGGGACCTGCACCACCCCGAAGAGCAGCATCCGCCCGATCGAGTCGATGAAGCCGGAGTCGGCCAGCGCGCGTGCGTAGTTCTCGACGCCGGCGAAGCGGCTCGTCACGCCGTCCTCACCGAACAGCCCCGCCCGGTCGATCGTGGTGAAGCTCTGCCCGAGGGCGGCGGCGATCGGGATCACGAACGTCAGCACGAACAGCAGCAGGAACGGCGCGAGCAGCAGCCAGGGCGCGCGGCTCTGCGCGCTGGTGGCGCGCCGGCGGGGGCTCACGAGGCGCTCCGCACGGTGAGGCCCTTGTTGCGGAACGCGGTGAGGGTGGCGGCCTCGGCCAGCGCGAGGCCCTCCACGAGCGGCTGGCCCGCCGAGAGCTTGCGGCGCATCTGGTCCTCCACGGCCGTCATCGCCGCCTGCGTCAGCGGCGACCACATCCACTCGGGCTGCTGCTGCGCCGCCGGCACGAACACCTCCTCGTTGTAGGACTGGCCGCTGAACCACGCGCTCGGCGCGCGCCGCGCCTCGCCGATGTAGTCGCGCGACGGTGACCAGCCGATGCCGCAGTGCTCGATCATCGCGTCGATGCCCTCCCGCGACGACGTCATCCACACGATGAAGTCCAGCGCCTCCTGCGGGTGCGGCGAGTGCGCGAGCACCGCCGCGGTCGAGCCGCCCTGGGCACTCGAGCCGAACCCGCCGTGCGGCCACGTCTGCATCGGCGCCACCCGCCACTTGCCCTCACCGTCGGTGATGCTCTCGAGCAATGCATCACCCCACGACGCGCTGGTGACGGCGGCGATCCGCCCCTCCCCCGCCGCGGCGTAGAAGCCCGGCGAGTAGGCGGTGAACCCGGTCTCCACGAGGTCGTCGTCGATCGCGGAGTCGAAGAACTCCGCCACCCGCAGTGTGGCGTCGTCGGTCATGTGGACCACCCACTCGTCACCGTCGGCGCGGAACCAGCGGGCGCCGGCCTGCGCGGCGTAGGCGGTGAAGGGGGAGGCGTCCGAGACCGGGAACACCTCCAGGTAGTTGCTCGGGCCCGTCTCCCGGATGGCCCCCGCCAGTTCCCGCCAGTCGTCCCACGTCGCCGGTGGGACGCCGCCGACCGCATCGAGCAGCGCCGTCTGGTAGTAGAACGCCATCGGGCCGCTGTCCTGCGGGATCCCGTAGACGCCGCCGTCGAACACCACCTGGTTCCACACCGACGGGGAGTACCGGTCGGCGAACTCGTGCGCGCCGTAGCGCGAGAGGTCGACGAGACCGTTCGCGAGCAGGTACTCCGGGATCTGGCGCAGCTCGACCTGCCCGATGTCGGGACCTCCGCCCGCGGCCAGCGCGGCGTACATCTTGGCGTAGCCGCCGTCGTTGCCACCCTGGATCCAGACGGCCTCGACCTGCACCGCCGGGTTCTGCGCGTTCCAGATGTCGGCGACCTTCTGCAGGTCCTTCACCCACGCCCAGTAGGTCAGGCGGACGGGCCCGCTCGCGCGCGGGATCGTCTCCATCCGGTTGACGTTCGTGCTGCCCGGCGCCGCACACCCGGGCAGCAGCGCCGCCGCGGCCGAACCGGCCCCGAGGCCCAGCAGCCGTCGTCTCGACAGGTCTCGCATTACCACCACCCCGACGTGATCGCGTGCGACGACCCTAGGGCAGCGGAAAGCGCTTAACCAGACCGGCCGGGCCCGGCGGGATCAGAAGATCGAGTAGCCGCCGACCGGCAGGATCTCGTCGCGCACCGACGAGATCGTGGCCCCGACAGGCGGGGAGACGCTCCCGGGCCGAGCCGTCCCCTTCGCGCCGCGTCGGCGGCTGCCGCGAGCGCGGCCGCAACCACACCGAGGTGCTCGATCCGGCGGTCCCGTTCCGACTCTGCGCGACGAGCGGGACGTGAGCGGGGGCGCGCCCGTGATCGAACCCCGCTGGTGTCTCGCTCGTCGGCTCCAGTGGGCGCGCCGGGCCCGGCTCGCCTGTGGACCCGTTCCACCCCCGCACACTATTGATCAATGCCGTCGCGTTCCGCGGAACGCGACCGTCGGGCGATCCTGGGTATCGCCATTTTCCGGCAGTCGTCATTCGACGGATCCGTTCGGTCTGTGCGCGCCCGGCTGTGGCCGCGTTCCACCCCGCGCTATTGATCAGTGCCGTCGCGTTCCGCGGAACGCGGCCGTCGAGCGACCCGGGTCCCGCCATCGCGTTCCATTCGCGCCGGGGTGTGATCGTCTTTCGACGGCCCTTTCCCGTGTGTGCGCGACGAGCGAGACGTGAGCGGGGTCGCGCCCGTGATCGAACCCCACTCACGTCTCGCTCGTCGCGAGAACTTGCAGTGGGCGGACCGTGCCCGGCTCGCAGCACCCGGCCCGCCGCCCTGACCCGGCACGCCGGGCGAACCCACCCGTTCGCCTCGACCGCCGCGTTTGCGAGGGGTCGGGTTGGTGGAACCATCGGATAGCGTGGTCGTCCGGCGGCCGTTCCCGACTCGGGAGCAGACCTGTTGGTGGACGAGCACGTTGCGGCCAGGTGCCTCCGCCTGGCTGTGGCCCCGTCTCAATCCACACTATTGATCAGTTTCGTCGCGTTCCGCGGAACACGCTCGCCCGGGAATTGTCGGACCCCGATGCCATCCTGAACAGGAAAACAGCAGCTCACACCCCTGTGGAGGTTCCGGTGTCGGTGATCGCGCTCCCCACCCCATTGCAGACCATGAGCCTCCGCGATCTGGAAACAGAAGTCCTCAGCCTGGCCGGGCACATCGCGGCTGCGGAGTGCCGGTTCCTGCAATTCCTGGCCGAGTTCGATGACCGGGAGGGTTGGGCGGGGCCGGGGATCCGGTCGTGTGCGCACTGGTTGTCGTGGCGGGCGGGGATGAGCGTGCGTACCGCGGTCGAGCACCTACGGGTCGCGCACGCCCTGGCACGCCTGCCGCGGATCAGTGAGGCGTTCGCTGCGGGGCGGGTCTCCTACTCGAAGGTCAGGGCTTTGACCCGGGTCACCGGTACCGACACCGCGGCGTTGACTCGGATCGGGGCGGCGATCGCCGCGGGCGAGCCGGAACTGCGTCATGTGATGGTCGCGGACGCGGAGACCGCGGAGCGGGTGCTGCTGGACCTGGCGTTGTCGGGGACTGCCGGTCATGTGGAGACGGTGGTGGCGGCGGTGCGGCGCCGCTGCACCCCACCGGTCGACGCCGCGGCGAGGCGTGTCCTGGCATTGGGACGGTGACGGGTCGTTGGTCGTGCGGTCCAGGTTCACCCCCGAGGTTGGTGCCGCCCTCATCGCCGCCATCGACGCCCAG
>NZ_NKYF01000043.1 GCF_002262885.1 Pseudonocardia sp. MH-G8
GTGCGCCGACTCATCCGCACGTCGTTGCCGTGACGGTGCGCGGCGCGCAGGGGCACGCTCGACCGGCCGAGCTGACGCTGCCCGACGGTTACGACGACTACCCCCGTCTGGCCGGGACGCCGATCCAGGCTCTGGCGCACGCGTATTCGGCGATTCGGGACGACCTCGTCCTCGGCACCGCTGTCGCTCCGGACTTCGCTCACGCCGTCACGCGCCATCGGCTCTTGGATGCGATCGAGCGGTCCGCCGCCACGGGGCGACGAGTCGGCATCGGGTAACCGTCGAGGGCGCGGAGTCGGTTGCGCACGAGGCCGCCCACATCGTCACCTCCTTGCGTAATGGGCAATATCCCATGCCTTAGGTGCAACTGGCCGGTAGACCTGGGCCGAGCGAGCCCTACTCCGGGGCTCGAACTCTCGGAGAGGAGCCAGGATGTCCAGCACCGCGTGGACCGACCACCGGCCGGAGGGCACGACCGTCGACGCCATCGTGATCGGCGGCGGCGCCGCGGGCTTGAACGGGGCGTTGATGCTCGCCCGCTCGCGCCGATCGGTCGTGGTCGTCGACAGCGGCGATCCCCGCAACGCACCGGCCGACGGCGTCCGCGGCCTGCTCGGGCTGGACGGGATCGCGCCCGCCGAGCTGCTGCACCATGGCCGGGAGGAGGTCGGCCGTTACGGGGGGCAGGTCCTGACCGGCGAGGTGGTGTCCGCCGCTCCGGCCGCACCCACCCCCGACGGGGACCTGCGGTTCGTGGTGGGCCTGGCCGACGGCCGGGTCCTGCACGCCCGCCGGCTCCTGGTCGCCACCGGTCTGCGCGACGTGCTGCCGGACATCCCCGGCCTGGCCGCGCACTGGGGCCACGGCGTGGTGCACTGCCCGTACTGCCATGGCTGGGAGGTACGCGACGAGGCCATCGGCGTGCTGGGCGTCGGTCCCATGTCGATCCATCAGATCTGGCTGTTCCGCCAGCTGACCGACGACCTGGTGTTCTTCAGCGGGGGGACGGACCTGGACGACGACACCCGCACCCGGCTCGCCGTGCGTGGCGTCACGGTCGTCGACACCCCGGTCGCGCGGGTCGAGTCCGACGACCGCGGCATCACGGGCGTGCGGCTGGCCGACGGGCTGCTCGTGCCGCGGCGCGTGCTGGCGGTGA
This sequence comes from Pseudonocardia sp. MH-G8, assembly GCF_002262885.1. GTDB lineage: Bacteria > Actinomycetota > Actinomycetes > Mycobacteriales > Pseudonocardiaceae > Pseudonocardia. The sequence continues at coordinate 1,160 of NZ_NKYF01000043.1, forward strand.
CCACGACCATGCAGGCCCGCACCGACGGTCTCGAGGGCCTGGACCTGCCCGTGGAGGATCTGCCGAACGGCATGGGCCGCCACGTCGCCTCCGGCATGGCGGGAACCACGCAGGTGCCCGGCGTGTGGGTGGCGGGCAACGCCACCGAGCTGCACGCGCAGGTCGGGGCCTCCGCCGCGGCCGGAGGACTGGCCGGTTCGCACATCAACGCCCATCTTGCGGCCGCGGACACCGCAGCAGCGCTCCACCTCGCCGGCAGGTCCGCGCGCCGGGCCTCCTGACGGAGCACTACAGCAGCACCGGAACCGCACACCAGCACACGGAAGGGCACCCCCATATGAGCACCGGAGCCACCCCCACCCGCGACGACCTCGCCGACATGTTGTACGACCTTCTGGCATTGACCACGTTGGAGCCGCTCCCGGCCGGTGCGCCGATCACGGGGCTGCCCGGTCGTTGGTCCCCGCGCCCTGATGGTGAGCGGGGCGCCCGGGTCGAGCTCACCGACGGCGAGCACATCCTGGTGGACGGCGTCGCGCGCACCGGCGTCGTCGACGTGGACCTGAGCGATCCCCGCACCTCGCGGTCGGACGCGCTCGCCCTCGACGCGCAGCGGCGGATCGTGGTCTGGTGGTTCCCCGACGCTTCGGGCGGTCAGGTCTGGGTCGGGATGACGACGGAGTCGGCGCCGCGTCTGCGGGACTTCCAGGGCATCTCGACCTACCCGGTCGACGACGGCTGGCGGATCCCGGTCTCGTTCACCCGTGTCGCCGATGACGAACAACTCCCCTCGGTCGAGCGTTTCTCCACCGGCGAGTCGACGCCTGTGGAGCGGGTCGGGTGGTTCGAGGCCGTCATCGACGGCGAGCCGTACCGCTTCGCCGTCGACCGGAACCCTCGTTACGCCTACGTCGAGTTCCGCGATGCCGGATCCGGGGTCGAGTCCTATGCCGCGACGCGGGCCGTCCGGATCTTCGACGACCCCGCTGACGTCACGGTCCTCGACTTCAACGACGCCGTGGTGCCGTCCTGCGCCTTCAACCCCAGGATCAACTGCCCGCTGCCCCCGCGCGGCAACTGGATCCACAGCGTCGTCCGGGCCGGTCAGCGCGATGTGCTGTTCGCACCGACCGCGACCGACGAGCAGCCGGCGCCGGGTCCGGGCTCATGAGCACCGACCGGGCGGTCCAGCCGCCCCCCGATCCCACTGCCCACCAGACGATCAGCGACGCCGGACGCCGCCGGGCGATCCTCGTCGCCGTCTGCATCGCCCTGATGGCGGTGATCGCCTCGGTCACCGGGCTCAACGTCGCCCAGCCCGATCTCGCGGTGGCCTTCGGGGTCTCGCAGCACACCGTTCTGTGGGTCATCAATGCCTACACCCTGACCCTGGCGGCCCTGCTGCTGCCGCTGGGTGCGGTCGGGGACCGCTGGGGCCGCAAGCGCGTGCTGCTCGCCGGTCTCGCCCTGTTCGGGGTCGCGAACGTGGCGGCCGCAGTGGCCCCGACGGTGGAGGTGATGCTCGCGGCGCGTGTCCTCAGCGGCGTGGGCGCAGCGATGATCATGCCGATCACGCTCGCCGTCATCACCACGACCTTCCCTCCGCAGGAGCGGAGCCGGGCGATCGGCATCTGGACGGCCGTCTCCGGCGGCGGTGGGCTCCTGGGCATGTTCCTGTCCGCCGTTCTCGTCGATCTGGCGACCTGGCGCCTGCTGTTCGTGCTGCCCGTGGTCCTCGTCGTCGTCTCCGGCGTCATGACCGTGCGCTCGGTGCCGGACTCGCGCGAGATCCCGACGCACGGGTTCGACGTGGTCGGGGCCGTGACCTCCGGCCTGGCCGTGGTCGGGCTGACCTTCGCGCTGCACGAGGGGCCGGCGCGGGGCTGGTCGGACCCGCTCTCCCTGGCCGGCCTGGTCGTCGGCGTCGGCGCGGCCGTCGCGTTCGTGCTCTGGGAACTCCGCCGGCCCGGCCCCCTGCTCGACGTCCGGCTGTTCGGCAGGCGCAACCTGTCCAGCGGATCGATCGTGCTGCTCGCGGTGTTCGGTGTCCAGGCCGGCGTCTCCGTGGTCCTCTACCCGTTCTTCCAGACCGTGTTCGGCTGGTCGGGCCTGCTGGCCACCGTCGCACTGCTGCCCATGGCCGGGCTCATGATGGCGTCCTCCGGCTTGGCCCCGCGGCTGGCCGAACGCGTCGGTGACCGGGCCACCATGGCCACCGGGGTCGCCCTCGTCGGGGCGGGGTTGGTCCTACTGGCCGTCCTGGTCTCGGTGGACGGCGGCTACCTGGCCGTCCTGCCGGGCATGGCCGTCATCGGGATCGGGATGGGGCTGTCCATGACGCCGGCGACCACCGCGATCACGGCGTCGCTGCCGCGTGATCGCCAGGGCGTCGCCTCCGCCCTCAACGACGTGACCCGCGAGGTCGGCGCCGCCGTGGGGGTGGCGCTGCTGGGCGCGCTGCTCACCGCCGGATACCGCGACGCCGTCGACGCCCGGCTGACCGGTTTCCCGGACGCGGCGGCCGACGCCGCGCGACAGGGTGTGGCCACCGCGGTCCAGGCTGCGGGTGGTGCCGGGGACCGCGCCTCGGAGCTGGTGCGGGCGGCCCAGGAGTCGTTGGTCATCGGCTGGCAGCAGACCATGTGGGTCGGCACGGGCCTGATGGTGGCCCTGCTCGCCCTCGTCGTGGTCCGCGGCCCGCAGGACCGCGGAGGTGGCGCCTCATCGCCGAATCCATCGGCCGTCGGGAAGCCTCAGCCGTCGGTCGGCACCCGGAGCGCGCCATCCAACCAGGAGATCACCTCGGCCCAGTTCAGCGGCGGGGCGGATTCCATGTGAACGACCTCCCCGTTCCGGGAGCTGGTGTGGACGGTGTGCTCGAATCCGCCGTCGGTCCGATCGAGGAACGACATGTCGTGCTCCATGCCGTGCATCCGGTAGAAGGTGGCCGGCACCCGATGCGCGGCCACGGCGTCGAACAGCAGTTGGCTCTGCTGCCACGGCACGTTGATGTCGGCGTCACCGTGAACGACGAGGAAGGGTGGGGTCCGCGTGTCGACGTAGGTCAGCGGGCTCGCGGCCCGGACCTCGTCCGGGCACGTGGAGGGACGGCATCCGATGAGCCGACCTTCGGGTGACTTCGCGTCGTCGTGGCAGTTCGTGCCACCACCGTATTCGTTGATCAGCTCGCACGATCCGGGAAGGTTGTGCTGGTCCATCTCGGCGAACTGGGTAGGGGTGTACAAGTCGACCACGGCGTTCACAGCACTGGAGGGGCCGGTGACTCCGACGTCCCCTTCCAGCTCCGGATCATTCCCGGTGACCCCCAACATCGTCGAGGCAAACGCTCCTGAGGAGTCACCCATCGCCGCGATCCGGTTCTTGTCGAGGTGGTACCGGTCGGCGTGCGCGCGCAGCCATCGTACGGACGCCTTCGCATCGTGTAGTTGCGCGGGGAACACGGCCTGACCGCTCGACCGCACGGAGACGGCCGCAACCGCGAACCCGTGCGGAACGAACTGCTCCGCGTATCGGGGCCCGATCGTATTGCCGTCGTCGCACAACCACGCGCAACCGCCCGACACCCACACCACCGGCACCGGCTTTCCGTGGCCGGCGTCGACCGGCAGGTACAGGTCGATCGCTCCGGCCTTCCCGGGCAGCTCCGCATACGTCATTCCGGTCACGGCGCGATAGGGCGGCTCAGCCGTCGTCGCCTGTGCTGTCGAGGGAATGACGAGGAGAGCCACGGCTACGGTGAACGTCACGAGGAACCGTGGGAGAACCGTCGACGGCGGCAAGATCGAGTGCCTCACTGTGTCTCCTTGACCTCACGCCCGCCACGACGTGGCGGGCCGGACGGGACCGTCCGCGTGGAACAGGGCTGCGGACGGGCGGTGCACCCTCTGACCTGGTCGAGCAGCGCGCCGATGTCGACGGTGTCGTCCCGGCCGCGCCACGCCACGTGCTGGTCGGGGCGGACCAGCAGGAGATCGGCACCGACGACCTCGCGCAGGTCGGGGCGGTTCAGGTGCAGCCGGGTCAGTGGCACGCCGCGTTCGCGCGCCGCGGCTTCCCATTCCGGGCCTGCCGACGAGCCGAGCTCGATCAGGGTGAAGCCGGGGCCGAGCTCGTCGTAGAGCGACCGTCCGGGCCCGAGCCACAGGTGGGGGAGCCGGGCGCCGGGCGCGGCGGAGGGCCGGTAGTGCGATGTGGTGGATTCCGGCGCGGGCCCGTCGTCGTCGACCACGAGCGGCGACTCGCGGTAGCGGGCACCGAGTACGAACCCGAGCGTGTACATCTCCGAGGTCTTCGAACGCCGGATCGCCGCCGCAGCCTCGGCCCGTGCCACCTCCCCGGCAGGCCCGACCTCCTCGAGTCCGGGGCGGGTGAGCTCTCCGGTGAGCACCTGCATGTTCCGCTCCGCCTCGGCGATGGTGCGCAGGGCCATCGGGCGGCGCTCGGCCTCGTACGTGGCCAGCAGGTCGGGCCCGGCCCAGCCGGCCACCTCCGCGGCGAGCTTCCAGCCGAGGTCGGCGGCGTCACCGATGCCGGTGTTGGCGCCGAACCCGCCCCACGGCGGGTTGAGATGGGCGGCGTCGCCCAGCAGGAAGCACCGTCCGACGCGGTAGTCGTCGGCGACGAGCATGCGCGCGGACCACGGATCGTGCGCCACCACGTCGAGCGGGTGGTCGCCGCCGATCATCGTGGTGAGCGCGTCCCGCACCCACTCCGCCGACGGCTCCGGCGGGGCACCGAGGGTGATCGCCCACCAGGTGTCCGCCGTGTCCAGCGGGCCCATCAGACCGTTGACCCGGTCGTTGACGATCCAGTACTGCACGGCCCGCCCGTGCGGTTGGGCCGCGCCGAGGCCGGGCGCGCGGAAGATCGTCTGCAGGTTCTGGATCTCGTGGCTGCGCCCGGACAACGTGACCCCGAGCAGGCGCCGGACGGTGCTGCGTCCTCCGTCGGCTCCCGCGAGGTGGCGTCCGCGGAACCGCAGCTCGGCGCCGTCCGTGCCGGCGGCGGTCGCGGTGACGCCGTCGGCGTCCTGCGCGATGCCGGTCAGCGTGGTCCCCCAGAGCGCGGTGACGCTGTCCCGGCGATCGAGAGCCCCACGCAGCGCCTCCTCGAGCCGGTTCTGCGCGCACCACTGCCCGGGTTCGGGCAGCTCGGAGCGAGGGACGTCGGACAGGGCGAAGACCTGGTCGAACCGTTCGATCCGGTGTCCGGTGAGGCTGGTGCAGTACACCGCGGAGTCCGACCAGCCGAAGGGCAGCCGGGCGTTGGCGCGGATGTCGTCGGCGACCCCGAGCCTGCGGAAGATCTCCATGGAGCGGGGGTTGACCTGCTTGCACCGCGGGGAGCCGACGCCGGGTGCCTCCCGCGGCTCGAGCAGCACGCAGCGAACTCCGCGCGAGCCCAGCTCGTGGGCCAGTGTCAGCCCGACCGGGCCGCCGCCGACGATGATGACCTCGGTCTCCTCGGGCGGGCGGACGTCACTCATGCGGGGGTCTCCAGTGCGGGTGCCGCGGTGCGTGTACTCGGCCGGGTGGGCACGAAGGCGATGGTGAGGGCCCCGATGACCGCGGGAACGACGAAGGCGTAGAAGCCGGCGTCGGGGATGGTGATCAGGATGGTGACGGCGGCGAGGTAGCTCGGTCCGACGATCGCCCCGATCCTGCCGACGCCCAGGCTGAACCCGAGCGCGGTACCGCGCAGCCGCGGCGGGTAGAAGCGGGCGACGTAGCTGTTGACGAGGTTCTGCGTGCCGAGCGCGCCGAGCCCGGCCAGGGCCGACATCACCAGCAACAGCCACCGCGGTTGCGGGGTGCTCAGGACGAGCATCGCCCCGGCTGCGACGAGGAAGCACGTCACCGTCGTCGCCTTGAGGAACCCGCGGTCGGCGACCAGGGTGACCGCCACGGTGCCGATGATGGCGCCGAGGTTGAAGGTGATGGCGAACTCGAGCGACGAGGTGAGGTCGTACCCCGCGTCGACCATGAGCGTGGGCAGCCAGGCGCTGGCCCCGTAGACCAGCACCAGCCCGACGAAGGTTGCGGCCCAGAACAGCCCGGTCGCCACGCGGTAGTCCGGTGCGAAGAGCTGCGCGGCCTTGTTGCCGGTGTGGTCCGGCGCGGGTCCGGTGGCCGCCTCGGGGTCGGTTTCCGGGACCTCGTGCGGAACCAGGCGCCACACGAACGGCGTGAGCAGCAGCGGAATCGCGCCCACGAGGAACAGCGTCTGGAAGTGCATGTCGGGGAGTACGGCGCGGCCCAGCAGCGAGGCGGCGAGCCCACCGAAGGCGACGCCGGTCAGGGCGATGCCGACGAACAGGCTGCGGCGGTGCGGCGGCGCCCAATCCGTCACGAATGCCACGACGAGGGGTATCAGCGCGCCGAGCCCGACACCGGTCGCCAGCCGGGTCGCCGCGAACAGTTCGACCGTGGGCGCGAGCGCGCTGAGCAGCATCCAGATCGAGATCCAGCCGAGGCTGAGGGTGAGGGGGAGGCGCCGCCCCCACACGTCACCCGCCCAGCCGGCCGCGATCGCGCCGAGCGGCATGCCGAGTGCGGTGACGCTGGCGAGCAGCCCGAGGGCGGCGGGCGTCGCACCCCACGGCTCGTAGGCGAGCAGGCTCGGTCCGACGGTGCCGAGGATGAACAGGTCGTACCCGTCGACGAACAGCACGATCATGCCGAGCGCGAGAACGGTCCTCGATCGGCGGGTGGTGGGGATCGGGTCGGCCACTTTCGGACTCCTTCGTCCGCAGGACAGGGGGCACCGACCGGGCTCTGTCGATCGTGGCCCGGTGGGTGGACTTCACTCAGGGGGCGGCGTGCGCGCCGGTCATCAGCGCGCCGAGGTCCTCCGGCTTGAGGAAGGACGGTGGGGGTGGCGGGCCCCAGTTGAACAGGCCCTTGGCGCCTTCGAGGGTCTCCGGGGTCCAGAGCTGGTCGTCGACGACGCAGTCCATGTCGGAGTAGTACTCGGAGAAGTTGCCGGCGGGGTCCTTGAGGTACCAGAAGAAGTTCGAGCCGGCGTGGTGGCGGCCCAGACCCCAGACGTGGCGTTCGGGGTGGTCCTCGAGCATGGCCATGGCGCCGCGGCCGACCTCGTCGACGTCGTCGACCTGCCAGGACGTGTGATGCAGGAACGGCACCGGGGCGCGGAGGGCGAGGACGTTGTGGTGATCCACCGAGCAGCGCATGAACGCGCCCGCGCCCGCGATGCGATCCGACAGCTTGAAGCCGACGCCCTCGAGGAAGAACCGTTCGGTGACGGCCAGGTCGGGGGTGCCGATGACGACGTGACCGAGCTTGCGTGGCGTGACCCGGCCGGTCCGGTCCACGCCGGGGGCGCGGGCGTTGACCCGCTCGATCCGCCCGGGCCCGTTGTACGGGGTGGCGGGCGTGTGCGGCTGGTCCAGCCGCGGGGTGATCGCCACGACGACCCGGGCGCCGGTGGCGGGTTCCACCGCGGTCACGCTGTCCGGGCCCTGCTCGACCGGGCCGTGTCCGCCGGGTACGGCGAGCCGGGTGAGCTGTTCGGTCACCCGGCCCAGGTCGTCGTGGTCGTCAGCGCCGATGGTGAGCTGCACCAGCCGCCGGAACGGGGTCTCGACGATCCGCAGCTGCTCCCCACCGTCGCGGGTGCGGAACACGCGCGCGTCGTCGCCGGGTTCCGGCTCGACCGGGGCGAGCCCGAAGTCGGTGTAGTACCGGGCGGTCTCGGCGACGTTCGGCACGCCGATGACCACTGAGGACAACCGGTGCAGTCCCATCGTGTCTCCTCGTTGAGCGTGGGTCGATCCTGCGGCTCAGGCGCTGACGAACCTCTGGCGCAGCTCACCGATGCCGGTCACGTAGGTGGTCAGCTCGTCGCCGGGCTGCAGGAAGCGCTTCGGGTCCCGTCCGATCCCGACCCCGGCGGGGGTGCCGGTGAAGATGAGGTCGCCCGGCAGCAGCGGGGTGACCCGGGACAGGCCCTCGATCAGCGCGGGTACGGAGAACAGCAGCTGGCGGGTCCGGCCGTGCTGCAGGGTCTCACCGTTGACGGCGCAGCCGAGCTCGAGGTCGTCGGGGTCGGTGAACTCGTCGACCGTGACCACCCACGGGCCGACCGGCGCGAAGCCGGGGAAGGACTTGCCCAGGCTGAACTGCGGGGCCGGGCCGGCGAGCTGGCTGGCTCGCTCCGACAGGTCCTGCCCGACGGTGAGCCCGGCGACGCAGCCCCAGGCGTCGGCCGCGGCGACGTTCGCGGCGCGCTTGCCGATCACCGCGACCAGCTCGACCTCCCAGTCGGTGTTCCCGCCATCGGGCAGCACGACGGTGGTCTGCGGCCCGGACAGGGCGGTGCGGAACTTGGTGAACACCGGGGGAAACGTGTCGGGTACGGCGAAGTTCGACTCCGCGGCGTGGTCGCGGTAGTTCAGCCCGATGGCGAACACCTGTGCCGGAGCCGGGGCGGGGGCGCGCAGGTCGGCGACGTCGAACGGGAGCGCCTCGGTCAGGTCGGTGTTCCGGGCCCACCCGACGAACTCGTCCCATCGTTCGTAGACCGCCTGCGGGTCGGGTCCGAACTCACCGCCCGACGCCTTCTCGACGTCGGTGGCGCCGGCAGAATCGGTGCCGGTCACCAGGACCGCGCGCCCGAGCAAGTTGGCGAAACGCACCGGTTGACCTCCTCAGGAACACGCGAACTGATCGGATTCGTGCTGTCTGGCGCCGCGCGGGTGGTGAGGCTGAGGTCCCGTGACGCTCGTCGTGCACGGAGAGCTCGGCGCGCACGTGCGGGCCGGGTCCCTTCACGGGCAAGCTTGCGCCGGGCCCATCAACATGTCAAGGCAATGTTGAAAATGCTCGGTCGTGCCGAACCTGCGGACGCACTTCGGAGGATCCGGCGCCTACGTGCTCTCGAACCGGTCGAGCAGGATGTCGGAGGTGTGCTGGATGTGCGCGGTGAGCACGTCGACCGCGGCGTCGGCGTCGTGGGAGAGGACGGCGTCGAGCATCGCGCGGTGCTCCCCGGAGATGTCACGCGGCGTGTGCCCCATCGGGACCGACCAGCGTCGATAGAGCTCAGCGGAGTCGCGCAAGGATGCGGCGACGGCGCGCAGCCGCGGATTGGGGCATCCCGAGAGCAGCGCCAGGTGGAAGGCCGCGTGGGCGGCAGCCCATTCCTCGGTGATGCGATCGGGGTCCTCTGCAGCCATCTGGTGGGTGCGTTCCAGCCGGTGGTGGGCTGCGAGAACCTGGGACTCCCACTCGACCCCGCCGTGCTCGACGGCCTGTCGCAGCACGAGGGTCTCGATGGCACACCGCGCCGCCGTCAGGTGCTGCAGGTCGACGATGGAGACGGGCATGACCCGGAAGCCGTACTGGGGTTCGGACTCCACCAGGCCCTCGGCCGTCAGCCGGGTCAGTGCTTCCCGCACCACACCCATGCTCGCCCCGTACCGGGCGGACAGCTCGGCGAACCGTAGGCGGGATGCCGGACGGACGCGCCCGGCGAGGATGTCCCCGCGCAGCTCGGCGTAGACCCGCTCGGCGCGGGTCGGCGTACCGCTGCGACTCATACGAACCAGTCAAGCATCGTTGGCAAAGTGCCGCAATGTCGAAAGGTAACTCATATATCGCTCGCGCCGGCGGTCTCATGCGCGAGGACGACGAGACGACTGCAGGAGCCGTTGCCGCACTCGTGGAGCGGGCCGACGGGATCCCGCCGGCGGTGGAACTCGCCGCATCGACAGCTGCGTTGTTCGGCCCGGCCGCGTTGCTCGCGCGACTCGACCCGCTCCCCGCACCCGCGCCACGGGAGCGTCCTGAGCGAGTCCTGGACGCATTCCGCTGCCGGGACGTGGGCGAGACGGTGACGATCGGGGCGCTGGACGACGTCGAGCTGGTTCGCGGGGCGCAGGCCGGTCACATGTCCTCCCTCGGCCTGCTGCTGGCACGTCACCAAGGAGGTATGCGCGCGGTCGCGTTGAGCATCCTGGGGCCGGGCCCCGACGCCGACGACGCGGTCCAGGAGGCCGCGCTGGTCGCGCTGCGCCGGATCGGGGACCTCCGCGACGCCCACTCGGTGGCGCCGTGGCTGCGCGCGATCGTCCGCAACGCCTGCCGGATGCAGTTGCGCGCTCCGGCGGTGGTGCCGCTGGGTGACCCGGAGTCGCCGGCGCTGCCCAGCCCCGGGCCCGGGGTCGACGAGCTGACGCTGCGCGCCGTGCACCGCGGATCCCTCTCCGAGGCGTTCGGGGACCGATCCTGCCCGACGGCCAGCGCGCGTCGCTGCAGATCGCCACCTCGTCCCGGCTACGAGCGGAGAGCTCCGCTCCGCACGTCCAGCGGGCGGCCCTGACGATCGAGGTGCTCACAGCACGTCACGGGCGATGAGATGATCTCGACGAGATCATGATGGGTCGGGACGTGGGGATGACTGCGAGGAGGTCCGAGATCGACGCCGAGTCGTTCGTCGAAGCCGCACGCGCTGCGGTGCCCGCACTCGCCGCGGACGCTGCCCGCACCGAGGCCGACCGGCGCGTGAGCGATGCGAGCCTGGCCGCGGCCCGCGCCGCAGGCGCCTTCACCCTGGCTGCCCCGCGCGATGCCGGCGGGGTCGAGGCGGACCTCGCCACCAGGGTCCGGGTACTGGCCGAGCTCGGTCGGGGGTGCCCGTCCACGGCGTGGATCGTCGCGACGACCGCCGAGACGAAGATCGCGCTGCGGCCCGCGCTGACCGGTCAGGCACACGCGGAGGTGTTCGCCGACCCGGACGCGGTGCTGTGTGCCTCGGCGCGCCCGGGCCGCGCCACCGCGGTGCCCGGTGGCCTGCGGGTCGGCGGGCGATGGGGCTACGCCTCGGGGTGCGAGCACGCCACGTGGGCGCTGCTGGTCGCGCAGGTGCACGACGACGAGGACGGGCCCGCGCGGCCCGTGGTGGTGGTCGTGCCGACCGAGCGCCTGTCGGTCGATCGCGACTGGCACGTGTCCGGGCTGTGCGGCACGGGGAGCCACAGCCTGGTCGGTGACGACGTCCTGGTTCCGGGTTCCCACGTGCTCGAGATGTCCCGCCTGGCGGGCGGGCCGCCGAACGTTGCGATGGCACTGGGCCTGTTCGCCCCGCTGCTCGGAGCGGCGCGGGGTGCGCTCGACGTCGTCGCCGCGGCGCTCGGACAGCGCCCGCCGCCGGGGCCCGGCTACGACGGGCTGGTGGAGTTCCCCGGCGCTCAGCAGTACTTCGCCGAGGCCACCCATCACATCGACTCCGCCGAGCAGCGCATGCTGCGGATCGCCGAGACCCTCGACGCCGTCCCACCCGGTGAGCGGCTTGCCCCGCAGGAGCGCTCGCGCCTGCGTATGGATCTGCTTTCCGCGATGCGGGAGTGCCGCCGGGCCTTCGACGACCTGCTCGACCTGCACGGGGCGAGCGGGTTCACCACGACGAACCCGCTGCAGCGGTTCTGGCGCGACTTCGCCGTCGGATCGCGGCACGTCCAGTTCAGCTCCTACGTCGTGGCGCAGGACTACGGGCGTCTCCTGCTCGGGGCAGGAGACGCCGTCTCCGCTGTCCTCTGACCGCGAGGCGGTCAGCGCGAGCGACGGATGCACGCAGCGGTCACTGCGACCCCCGCCACCGCCGCGGAGCTCCGCCGTGCCCGGCAAGGGAGGCAGCGCGTCCAGGAAGACCTGGGGGCGGTCGACGTCGAGCCGCCGGCCGTGGGTTCCGTCATCGTCGACCTCGCATCCTGTCGGTCCAGCACCGCGGCCCATGTGCGACCGATTTCCGACAGGTCAGGTGCGTGTCCTGACCGGCGGGCGGGGCCCGCGCTCGGGGTACGCGAGGACGGCACCGCTCAGCGGCCGCTGAGGGTGCGGGCCCAGGGTTCGTCGATGTCGGGGAGGCCGAGTGCGGTGACGACGTTGGCCAGCATGCCGGCACCGAACCACTGGCGGACGGCCTCCTCGTCGTTGCCCAGGAGCTCGCGGACGAGCTCGGTCTGCCGCGCGTAGCACGATCGCGCGGCGTCGCCGACGAGCGGCTCGTCGGCGGCGCAGTTGGCCTGCATGAGGAACATCAGGATGTCCCGGTCCTCGATCAGGCCGGTATAGGCCGTGCGCGCCACGTGCAGGGCTTCTGCGGGGGAGCGCGGTGGTTGCGCCGCGTCGGCGACCTGGGCGGCCAGGGTGGTCGCGATCAGCTCGGAGACGTGGTGGATCACGCTGGCGAACAGTGCCTGCTTGTTGGTGAAGAGGCGGTAGAGGTAGGGCTGTGAGATGCCGGCTCGTTCGGCGATCTCCTGGGTCGTGGTCCCGTAGAAGCCCTTGCGGGCGAAGCAGGCGACTGCTGCCTCCAGGACGGCCCGACGCCGCTGGCTGCTCTTCGTGCTGGTGCCGGGTGCAGGCATGGGCTAGTCAATCACGGGTCGTGGTGTGTCGGCGGATCAGATGATGCTCCGCCGCTGAGGTCGGTGACGCGGCGCGGCCCGGAACCTCGGTCCGGGCCGCGGCATACGTCGTCAGCTGCCGAAGGTTCCGGTGATGTCGGCCCGGGAGGTGTTGTCTGCGGGATCGAGGGCCTCGACGGCGGCGAGTGGGTTCCAGTAGTCGACGTAGCGGGTGATCCGGCCGGCGTCGTCGGTGTAGACGACCGAGATGCAGGTCTGCTCGTAGGGCTTGCCCGTGGCGACTGCTCGTCCTGTCGCCCGGAACTCGGCGATCGCCCTCGTGGCATCGACGGTGTCGTGGAAGACTAGATCCACGAACTGCACGTCGAAGATCTCGGGGAAGTGGGTCATGTGGGCGAGCAGCGCTTCATGTCCGCGGAGCTCGCGCGGCATGCCCGTCGGTGCGTAGGGGAACTCGAGCACCCCGTCCGCGGTGAACAGGTCGAGCCACTCGCGGGTTCGGCCCGATGGGATCAGACGCAGGTGCTCGGCGAGGGCGTGCTGCGCGGGCGTTCGCCGCTCGACAACCGAAGTGGAACTCATGCACGCTCCTAGTTAGTGGTTGACCAATCACAAAGCTACGCGAGTCTTCCGCCTCTGGTCAAGTTCGCAGGTGATCGCAGGCAACGGAGGTCGCACGTCGCAGCGCGGGCGGGTCCGCGGCTCGGATCGGCTGCGCGCGGCTCGGTCTGACGAGCCCTGCCGGATGCTTAGGCGATCACCGTCGACGGCGAGTTCCTGGGGTTCCCAGTGGAGGTCCGGCACTGCGTCGACGTGGGCCTTCTGGACCGCGAGGACGTCGGTCCGGGTGCCGGGTTCGCTGTTCAGGGTGATCCGGTCGTTGATGAACTCGTCCATGTGGTCGAACTCGTGGGCGTTGAGCTCTTCGAGGTAGCGCCGGTAGAACTCGCGAAGGTCGATCTCGGGGCATGGTGGCCTCTCCGTCGCCCCGAATCGGGGCCGCACTCGGTTCGTGGTGACTCGCGACGCCCTCCCGCGGTCTCGTCGCGGCGGGCCGTCGCTCCACATCGACGGGACGTTCAACTGGTGGCGCCCGGATCTCCGGATCCGGCCCTGTTCGTCATGTGGCCGATGCTGCTCGGCGACCTGACATCTGCCGCCGGGGACTTTCGTCAGGCGGGCGGCCAAGCCTGCAGTGCGGCGTCGGCGACCCGGTACAGCTCGTCGCGACCGGCGCCGCTCGCGGCCTGGACGGCGATTCCGCTCGACACGGCCATGAGGAACCGGGCGAGTGGTCCCGGGTCGGACGTCGGCGGCAGGTCCCCCTCGTCCCGGGCTCGCTGGAACCTGTCCTTCAGGCGGGAGCAGGCGTCGTTGCGCCAGTCGGACAGGAAGTCCTGGACGGCTCGGTCTGCGGGCGCCGCGGCCAGGGCTCCCTGCACGCCGAGGCATCCGGACGGCTGCTCGGGTGGGTGGTGGTCTCGACCGCGCCGTGCAGGAACGCGGTGGCCACCGTCCGGGCGGTCGGTTCCTCGAGTGCGCGTGTCGCGTAGGCGGCCGGTCCGGCGGAGTAGCGCTGCAGGGCCTTGCGGAACAGGTTCTCCTTGTTGCCGAAGGCCGCGTACATGCTCGTGCGGGTGATGCCCATCGCCGCGGTCAGGTCGGTGAGGCCGGCCCCTTCGTAGCCCTGCGCCCAGAACGCCCGCATCGCGCGCTCGAGGGCCTCGTCCACGTCGAACTCCCGCGGCCGGCCGATCGTCGCCCTCCGGGTACCTGCCATGACCTCCAGCATGGCCCCGCCCTCGGTCGGCGCCCCGCTGTGCTACCTTCGTTCAGTACCGATCAGTGCGAAATATTCGAGAGGTCAGAGCCCGATGAGACAGTTCGACGGCAAGACTGCGGTCGTGACCGGTGGCAGCAGCGGGATCGGCCTGGCGACTGCGGAGCGACTCGCCGCCGAAGGCGCGCACGTGTTCATCACCGGACGGCGCGAGCTCGAACTGGAGAAGGCGGTCGCCGCGATCGGCAACGCCACCGCGGTACCCGGCGACGTCAGCCTCGCGGCCGACGTGGACCGCCTGTACGAGCGGGTGGGGGAGCGCGGGCAGGGCCTGGACGTGCTGTTCGCCAGTGCAGGTATCAACTTCCTCGCGACGTTGGACGAGCTCACCGAGGAGGATCACGACCGGATCTTCGACATCAACGTCAAGGGCACCTTCCTCACCGTGCAGAAGGCTCTCCCACTGCTCAACGACGGCGCCTCGGTGATCCTGACCGCCTCCACCGCCGCCGAGAGCGGCGACGAGAGCTTCGGCGCCTACGGGGCGTCGAAGGCGGCCGTGCGGGCCTACGGGCGCACCTGGGCCAACGAGCTCAGCGGACGGGGCATCCGGGTCAACGTGATCTCGCCCGGTCCGATCGACACTCCGCTGTTCCCTGCGGTCTTCGGCGGGCGCGCCGACGAGATGAAGACGGCGATCGGGGCCGGCCTGCCTGCCAAGCGGGTCGGCGACCCGGACGAGCTCGCCTCCGCCGTGGTGTTCCTCGCCTCGTCGCAGAGCAGCTTCGTCTACGGCGCCAACCTCTACGTCGACGGCGGGATGAACCAGATCTGACCTGGTCGGCCCGTCGACGCTTTAGGGCGCAGATCACCGGCGAGCCGCCGCGCCCGGAGCCTGGCGGTCGTGAGCCGGGTCGGGACCTTGAGGAGGATGCGGAATGGATCTGCAGTTGGCCGGGCGGTCCGCGGTCGTGACCGGGGCGAGCAGGGGGATCGGTCTGGCGACAGTGCGGGCGCTGAGGGCCGAGGGGATGCGGGTGGTTGCCGGTGCGCGCACGAGCCCGGTCGAGTTGACCGAGACGGGGGCTACCGTCGTCCCGGTCGATCTGAGCACCCCGGCCGGGGCGGTGCGGCTGGTTGAGCGCGCGCTGGAGGAGCTCGGTGAGATCGATGTGCTGGTCAACAACGTCGGCGGGACGGATCGCGTTCAGAATCTGGCGTTCGCAGATTCGACCGACGAGGAGTGGTACGAGTTCCTCGAACTGAACCTGATGGCGCCCGTGCGGGTCACCCGGGCAGCGTTGCCGTCGCTCCTGCGTACTCGCGGTGTCGTGATCGCGGTGTCATCGGGCGACGCTCTCACTCCCCGGCAGGGGACACCGATCGGATATCCGTCGGCGAAGGCAGCGCTCAACACGGCAATGAAGGCGTTGTCGGTCGAGCTCGGGGCCCGGGGAGTGCGGGTGACCACCGTGTCTCCCGGCGCGACTCGGACTTCACTGTGGGAGGGCGAGGTCGGTGCACGTTTCGCAACGGCGGCGGGCGTTGCGCACGAAGACTTCCTCGCCATGTTGCCCACGCATGCCGGGGTGCTCACCGAACGGTGGATCACACCGGAGGAGATCGCCGCCGCGATCACGTTCGTGGCCTCGCCCCGTTCGGCCAGCACCATCGGAGCCAACTTCCTGATCGATGGAGGGGCTCTCCGGTCACTCTGACCGAGTACAGAGAAATCCGGCCGCGCGGCATGATCGAGGTCGGTCCATTGTCGCCGTGGCGATCGGTGTCGGCGGTCCAGGAGGTGACAGCGTCAGGCGACGCCGACTGCACTCGTCGATACCAGCCCTCATGACGCGGCGGACCTCGTGACACGGTCCCGACCGGCGCCGGACGCGGTAGGCGTTGCCGAGCCGTTCGCGGGTCTACGACGCGACCGGATGGTGATAGCGCCGGGCTTGGGTTGCGACCCGGGCCCCGAGGTGGCGTGCCGTGGTCACGTCGGCGGCGTGGACGGCGTCCGGGCCTCGGTCGTTCCAGGTCTGGGCGCCCGCGCCGAGGTAGAACCCGAGCCGGTTGTCGTCGTATTCGCTGCTGGTGGTGGTGTTCCAGCCGGGCATCAGGCCCAGACTGACCCAGTGCATGCCGTGTTGTGCGGCTAGCAGGGCCAGGTACTGCAGCGTGTGCAGCTTGTCGCCGCTCATCGATCCGGAGTTGGTGAACCCGGACGCGAATTTGTCCAGCCATTTCTGGGTCATCCAACGCTTCGAGGTCGCTTCGGCGAATGCGTGGAACGCCCCGGATGCCGACCCCATGTAGGTCGGTGTTCCGAAGATGATCGCGTCACTGGCATCGAGGATCGCCCACTTCTCGTCGGTCATGTCAGCGACGTCGACCATGTCGACGCGGGCCTCGCGCACCGACTCGACACCGTCGCCGACTGCCTTGGCGATCACGAGAGTGTGCCCGTAGCCGGAGTAGTAAGCGATGGCGACGTGAACGGATGGCATGTCAGATCCTTTCGTCGTGCAGGGTTGGCTCAGGACTCGCGTGAGACTGCGATCTCGGTCATGTCCGGGCAGCGATCGCCGGCCAATGAGCGGACGTCGTTGCCTTGCGGCTGGGCAGCCATAGCGCCGGTCGGCACCAGGGTGTGATCGATGTCTCGAGCGAACAGCGGCCACTCCGACTGCGGGGCGGCGATCGGATGGATGGCGTTGGCTTCGCGTAGCTCGTCCCGGACATGGCGGCCGTATCGAGGTCGTATCGAACATCGTCACGCCCCGCTCAAGAGCCGCATCCAATGCCGCGCGAGCGGCCGGCTCGCCGGTGTCGCCATAGAACTCGCTCATCCCCTGCAGTCCAGACCCTGCGCCCCACTGTCAGACCTCGACCACCGAGCCGGGCCTGCTCTACCCGTTTGCCGTCAGCCACTTCTGATCCTCACTTGTTGACAGTGATAACGGTACGACCGTGACGTTGGCACTGTCAACGTCAACAGGACTCTGTTATCGTCGACACATGAAACCCGACGATCGCCGCGGCGGCGGGTCCGACGAGCAACGCGAGCGCATCCTGAGCTCGGCGGTGAAACTGCTCGCCGATGCCGGGCCATCTGCGCTGTCCACCCGAGCCGTCGCGGCAGCGGCCGGAGTCCAGACGCCGACGCTGTACCGGCTCTTCGCAGACAAGGACGGGCTGCTCGACGCCGTGGCCAGCTTCGGCTTCGAGGGCTACCTCACCGAGAAGCGCGCGTTCGAGCCCAGCGCGGACCCGGTCGACGACCTGCGCCGGGGCTGGGAGGTGCACGTCGAGTTCGGGTTGGCCAACCCCGCCCTCTACACGTTGATGTACGGAAACCTGCGGCCGGGCCGCCGCCCCGCGGCGGCAACGGAGAACCGGACAATCCTGCGCGGCATGCTCGAACGCGCCAAAGTGCAGGGCCTGCTCCGGGTGCCTGTCGAGGCGGCTGTGGTGGCCATCGAGGCGTCCACGACAGGCGCGGTTCTACTCCTGCTGGCCCAGCCGGAACAGGCGCGGCACGCCCAGCTGATCCGACCACTGCGCGACATCGTGCTCGATGCCCTGATGGCGCAAGCGGAACCGCGCGCCGACGACCGCTCCCACATCGCCGACCGTGCACAGTCACTGCTCGCGATCGTCACCCCCGCCAGCAACGCCGATCCCGTGACCGATGCAGGCTTCAGTGTCTTCGAAGCCGGCCTGCTGCGCGAATGGCTCGCACGGCTCAACGAGGCCCACAAATCCGTCGGTAGCAGCAACCCGGCATCTCGATAACCGCGGCTAGCTTGCTGGCACGGCCGAGTCAAGTTCTGGGTTCACGCGGCCAGTCCGGCCTCCTGGATGAGTTGATCAATAGCCCGGCGGTAGTTGCGCGCGCTGCGCACGATCCACGGATAGGAGTCGCCGTGCGCGTCGCGGCGGCGTTCGGTGCGGAACTACGAGGTCTTCTCCTGTATCCGCCCGATGAACAGCACGCCCTGCTGCGCGGTGAACCGCGCGAGGTGCTCGTGCATCACGTCGTCCTTGCGCCGGCCCTTGACGAAGTCCCCCAGGCACCTGCTGGTCATGGGTGACGCGGCGCATCGCGGTGCTGAACGCGTCGGTGATCTTCCCCAGTCGGCCGGAAAGCCGGCATACACATAGCCGGCCGGCAATTCTGGCGGCGGTCGTGGGGTCTCCGGCGCACGGCCCTCGCCCCTCTGCCGGCGGAACCGGCGCCATCGCTCCGCGGACAGAACTTGATGTTGCCGTTGGCCATGGTATGGCCACACGATGCCGCGCCCACTGCGCGCGGCTCTGCGCGCCACTGCAATGTGGCAACGGTCCCAGGTCATGGCCTGACCGCTGCTCGGCCACGAAGTCGGAGATTGCGGCCGGCTTGGCGGCGAGGTCCTGCGCGAGCGGGTTCTTCTCGGGGCTGAGCGACCCGCGATGATCGTGGGCGTGCGGCGTTCTGATGATGGAGGCCGGGTTGGTGGCCCAGTAGTCCCCATCAGCACAAACGGCCCCTCCCGATCTCGCATTATGTGAAGCAGCGACTGGGTGTGCCGCAGGGGTGTCAGGCGCGCAGGCGAGAGCCTGCCTCGCTCACCGCGTGATGTAGCGGGAGGCCTGTCAACAGGCGCTCCAGCTCGTCGGCCACCAATCGGCCCAGATCGGCGCGTTCGCCGCCCACGCTGCCGGCGGTATGGCCGGTGAGCTGCACGTTCGGCAGGTCGTAGAGGGGGGAGTCGGCGGCCGGTGGCTCATCGGTGGTGACGTCGAGGACCGCCTCGACATCGGGTCGGGCGGTGAGCAGCTCCACCAGGTCGGTCTCCCGCACGAGCGCGCCCCGCGCGGTGTTGACGAAGGTGGCGCGGGGTGGCAGCACCTCGAGGTGTTCGAGCCGGATGAGGTCGTCGGTGATGCCCGGGATCCACGGGGCGTGCACGCTGACCACACGGCTCGTGGCGAACAGCTCGTGCAGGGACCGGGTGAGCCGGACGCCGTTGAGGGCGGCCTCGGTCTCGGTGAGGTGCGGGTCCCAGACGAGGACGTCCGCGCGCAGGGCCCGGACCCGGTCGCGCACCTTGCGCGCGATCGACCCGAACGCGACGAGCCCGATCGTCTGCCGGTAGATGCCGGGCACGTCGGTGAAGTCGGGGAGCCGGCGTTCGGTGGACATGACCCTGGCCCGCCGGTGGGTGTCCTTGAGCGCGAGGACGATCTGGGCGTAGACGTACTCGGCGACCGGCTCGTTGTTCGCGTCCGCCGCGCTGACCACCGTGACACCGCGCCGCCACACCGTCGGGGTGACGAGCTGGCGGATCGAGCCCGCCGCGTGCAGCACCGCCCGGAGCCGGGGCATCCGGCCGAGCAGCTGGTCGGTGATCTGGGGCGCGCCCCAGCCTGTGATCAGCACCTCGACGTCGTCCAGGTCGGTGCGCTCGATGAATGCACGGGCGTCGAGGGGCCCCGGGCCGAGGTCGACGATCTCGGAGATCCGGCGCCAGGTGTCGTCGGCGAAGACGTACGGCCGGGCGTCGGGATCCATCACCAGCAGGGCAGGCGGGCGCACGGCACGTTCCCGGTGTGCTGGACGGGCGGGCAGCGTGGACTCGGACGGCACGGCGGTGACTGTACGCGACGTGCCGGTACTGGGAATGCGCGTTCCCAGAGTCTTCGCGCGCGATGTCCTGGTCGGAGGGATGGGCTGTTGACCGCCTCCACCTCCGCCCGTAGTGTCGCCGCTCACGATCGGAATGCGCTATCCCAACCCCTTCCCGGCGATGCCGCCGGTCTCGAGGAGATGACGTGCGCAAGCGTTCGATGCTGAACCTGGTGGCGATCACCGCGGCCGCAGTGCTCGGCCTGGCCGCCTGTGCGGGCCCCGTCGAGTCGGGGGGTCCGATCACGCTCACCATGTCGTCCTGGGCCTCGGGGATCGAGAAGCGCGTCGCGGTGTGGAACGCAGCCCACCCGGACGTGCAGGTCGAGCTGACCAAGCCGGGCGGCAACGAGAACGTGTACGCGAAGCTGGTGGCGGCGACGCACGCCGACGAGGCGCCGGACATCGCCCAGATCGAGTACTCGGTGATGCCGTCCATGGTCACCGGTCAGGTGGCCCGCGACGTCTCCGCGTACTTCGCGCCGTACGCCGAGAAGTTCGGCGAGGGCGCCCGCAGGCTCGTCACGTTCGACGGTGTGGTCTACGGCGTGCCGCAGGACCTCGGCCCGATGCTCATGCTGTACCGCCACGACAAGTTCGCCGAGTACGGGCTGGAGGTGCCCACCACGTGGGCCGAGTTCGCGGCGGTCGCGGAGCAGCTGCACGAGAAGGCGCCCGACGTGGAGCTGGCGAACCTCAGCTCGAACGACGCCAACATCTTCTCCGGCCTGGTCCAGCAGGCCGGGGGCAACTGGTGGGAGGTCGACGGCGAGGCGTGGACCGTCTCGGTCGACTCGCCGCAGACCAGGCAGGTCGCCGACTTCTGGCAGGACCTCGCCGACCGCGAGCTCATCGGCACCCTGCCCTCGGCGACGCCGGAGTACAACGAGGCGGTGGCGAGCGGGCGGATCCTCGCCCTCGTCACCGGCGTGTGGGGTCCCGGCCCGACGGCCGGCATCGCGCCCGACACGGCCGGCAACTGGGCCGCGGCGCGCACCCCCGCCTGGACGCCGGGCGACCACACCGTCGGCTTCATCGGCGGGTCGTCGAACATCGTGACGACCTCCAGCGACCACCCGGCGGAGGCCGCGGAGTTCGTGCTCTGGCTCAACGCGTCCGACGAGGGCGCCGCGGGCCTCACCGAGATCAACAAGTTTCCGGCGGCCACCCACGGCCAGCAGGTGCCCCGCACGCCCCCGACGTTGATGCCGGACGACGAAAGCTACTGGCCGCTCGCCGCCGAGATCGCCCAGGAGACCTTCGACGTCCGATGGGGTCCGAACACGCAGGTCGCCTTCACCGCGTTCGGCGACGAACTGGGCGAGGCGATCGGCAACGGCAGTTCCTGGAGCGACGCGCTCGGCGGCGTCCAGCGCGTCGTCGCGGACAACCTGACGCGAATCGGCTACACCGTCGCCGGCTGATCGCCCGACCCCGAGAGGAGGATTGCCATGACCGCCACCCTGCCCGTCCGGCGCACCGCTGATCCGCGCCGACGGCCACTTGCTCCGCGACGTCGGCCGCTGCGCGTCCGCGCCACGCCGTACCTGTTCCTGGGGCCCGCTGCGCTGCTGTTCCTCGGGCTCATCGCGGTGCCGATCGGCTACGCCGTCGTCCTGAGCCTGTTCGGGCCGCGGGTCAGCGGCGGCGCCTACGGGGTGCGCAGGCAGGTGTTCCTCGGCCTCGAGAACTACGCGCGCAGCCTGACGGACTCGGTGCTGCTCGAGAGCATCGGACGGATGTTCCTCTTCGCGCTGATCATGGTGCCGCTCATGATGGGCTCGGCCCTGCTGTTCGCCCTCCTGCTCGACGCGCCCCGCACCCGGCTGAAGGGCCCTGCCCGCACGGCGATCTTCCTGCCGTACGCGGTGCCCGGCGTGATCGCCTCGCTCATGTGGGGCTTCCTCTACCTCCCCTCGACCAGCCCCGCCGTCGACCTCGGGCGGCTGGTCGGGGTGGAGCTGCCCGACCTGCTCAACGGGCCGATCGTCTACGGCTCGATCGCGAACATCGTGATCTGGAGCGGTGTCGGCTTCAACATGATCATCTTGTACACGAGCCTGCGCTCCATCCCGGAGGAGACGATCGACGCCGCCCGCATCGACGGGGCGAACGAGCGCCAGATCGCCTGGTACATCAAGGTGCCCTCGGTGCTGCCCGCGCTGACCCTGACCGGCCTGTTCTGCATCCTCGGAGCCCTGCAGACCTACAGCGAGCCGACCACCCTCAGCTCGCTCACGACGGGCATCTCGTCCACGTTCTTCCCGCTGATGAAGGTGTACCAGGACGCTTTCGCCAACGACGACCTGAACCACGCCGCGGCGACGTCGGTGCTGCTCGCGGTGGGCACGCTGCTGTTGTCGCTGCTCATCCTGAAACTCTTCGCCACGCGGGCGAACGGGAGCCAGGACGGATGAGCACCCTGACCGCCGCGTCACCGCAGCGGGGCCGGACAGGCGGACTCCTGTCCACCGCGGTCCTCGTCATCGGCGCCCTCTACTGCCTCGTGCCGATCGCCTGGGTGGTCGTCGCCTCGACGAAGAGCCCGGGGGAGCTCTTCACGACGTTCACGTTCCAGCCCGGGTCCGGGCTGATCGAGAACCTGACCGACCTCCTGACCTACTCCGACGGCGCCTTCATCGGGTGGGCGGGC
Organism: Pseudonocardia sp. MH-G8; assembly: GCF_002262885.1. Classification (GTDB taxonomy): domain Bacteria; phylum Actinomycetota; class Actinomycetes; order Mycobacteriales; family Pseudonocardiaceae; genus Pseudonocardia. The sequence goes on from NZ_NKYF01000043.1 coordinate 23,667, forward strand.
AACACGTTCGTCTACGCCGGGCTGGGCGCGATGCTGTGCACGCTGGTCTCGGCCGCCGCGGGATACGCACTGGCCCGGTTCGAGTTCGGCGGCAAGCGCGCGGTGCACCTGACGCTGCTGGCCAGCGTGCTCGTGCCCGGCATCGCACTGGCCATCCCGCAGTACATGGTGATGGCGCAACTGGACCTGACCAACACCATGTGGTCGGTGCTGCTCCCGTCGATCATCAGCCCGTTCGGCATCTACCTGGCGATGGTGTTCGCGGCAGGCGCGGTGCCGGTCGAGGTGATCGAGTCGGGCCGGATGGACGGCGCGGGTGAGGGCCGCATCTTCATGACGATCGTCCTGCCGATGATGCTGCCCGGCCTGGTGACAGTCTTCCTGCTCCAGTTCGTCGGCATCTGGAACAACTTCCTGCTGCCGTTCCTCATGCTGTCCGACGACAGCCTGTTCCCCCTGACGATGGGGCTGTTCAACCTGCTCAACCGCGGGGCGAACGAGAGCTTGCTCTACACGCTGGCGATCGCCGGGTCCGCGCTGTCGGTGCTCCCGCTGATCGCCCTCGTCCTCGTCCTGCAACGGTTCTGGCGGCTCGACCTGCTCAGCGGAGGGACCAAGGGATGACCGGCGCGGAGTTCGACCGCCACCACTACGACTACTCACCCTGGTGGTTCTGGCGGAAGGGGACGCCCGAGGAGCGCGCGGAGCAGCTGGCGGCGCAGCAGCGCTTCCTCGAGCAGAACCCCAGCTCGAAGATCGGCGAGCGGTGCTTCCTGTCGCCGCTGGCCGCCGTGCAGACGACGTCGCTGGTGCTCGGCGACGGCTCCTACATCGCGGCGCACGCCTACCTGACCGACGACGTCGTGTTCGGCCGCGACTGCACGGTGAACGTCGGCACCGTCGTGCGCGGGGACATCACCGTCGGCGACGCCGTCCGCATCGGCGCCCACACCTCGATCCTGGCGTTCAACCACGGGATGAGCGACCCGGACGTCGAGGTGTTCCGCCAGCCGATGGAGAAGGACGGCATCACGATCGGTGACGACGTCTGGATCGGCTCGCACGTGGTGATCCTCGACGGCGTCAGCGTGGGTAGCCGCTCGGTGATCGCCGCCGGTTCCGTCGTCACGAAGGACGTGCCTGCCGGGGCGATCGTCGCCGGCAATCCGGCCAGGGTGAAGCGCTGGCGGGTGCCGTCCGCGGCGCCGTCGCCGCTCGCCGGGCTGGAGGCGCGGCTCGTGCGGCTCGAGGAGCACCTGCGCGCCGACCTCGGCGACATCCTCGACCGCAGCTGGATCCCCGACCTCGCCGACGGCCGCTACGTCGACCGCCCCGGCCACCCGGTCACCGTCCGCGCGCACTGCGACGCGGTCGAGATCGCCGACACCGTGGCGCGCACCGTGCCGTCGCAGCTTTCGGCCGCGGAGCACGTCGCGCGCCTGCGGGGGCTGCAGGACCCCACGACCGGACTCGTCCCCGAGTACGACGCCGACGGGCGGCCGCAGTCGATCGGCGACGGCGATCCGAGCTACCACGTCCTGTGCGTGGGTTACGCGCTGGACCTGCTCCGTTCGGCGTTCCCGTCGCCGGTGACCGCGTTCGCCGAGCTCGACCCGGCCGCCGTCGTCGCCCGGCTGGATGCGCTGCCGTGGGACAGCCAGGCCTGGCACTGCGGCAGCACGGTCGACACGTTCGGCACGGCGCTGCTGTGGAACCTGAACGCGGGCACCGCCGGGGTCGAGGGTGCCCGGGAGGCGCTGTTCGGCTGGCTCACCACCCGCGTCGACCCGGTGACAGGGATGTGGGGGCGGCCCGCCCCACAGGACGGCATGCTGCAGGTCGTCAACGGGTTCTACCGCGGCACCCGCGGCACCTACGCGCAGTTCGGCGTGCCGCTGCCGTATCCCGAGAAGGTTGTCGACACCGTGCTCTCCCACGTCCGGGACGAGCGGTTCTTCGACCCATCGCGGTACAACGCCTGCAACGTGCTCGACGTCGCGCATCCCCTGTGGCTGGCCCGCCGCCAGACGACGCACCGCCGCGAAGAGGCCGAGGCGGTGGCCGTGCGGTTGCTGGACGGTGTGCTCGACACGTATGTCCGTGGCGAGGGATTCGGCTTCGCCGCGCCGTCGCGGGACGGGCACCGGCACGGCCGCTCCGTGCCGGGCCTGCAGGGCACCGAGATGTGGGTCTCGACGATCTGGCTGCTGGCCGATCTGGCCGGTCTCAGCGAGGCGGTGGAGTTGCGGCCGCGCGGCATCCACCGCCCGGAGCCGGCCCGCCGCCCGTTGGGCTGAGTCCTGGGCCTGGGGCCTGCGATCAGTCGAGCGGCACCAGCTGGTGGCGCCGGGCCGGTGTGCTGTCGCGCAGCACCGGCCGGGCGCCGACGTAGCGCGCCGCGGGAGCGGCCGACGGCGCGCTCAGGGCGACCCGGACGGCAGTGACGCCCAGCTCGCGCAGCGGCAGCCGGACGGTCGTGAGCCCGGGCGAGACGTCGCGCAGGGCGTCGATGTCGTCGAACCCCGCGAGCGAGACGTCGTCGGGAACCGCGAGCCCGGAGTCGCGGATGGCGACCATCGCACCGAGCGCCGTGGTGTCGGCGACCGCGAGGACGACGTCGGCGCGGGGCCCGTCGAGGGCGAGCAGGTGCAGGGCCGCGGCGTGGCCGCCTGCGCGCGACAGCTCACCGTGCACGACACCCCCCGCACCGATCCGCACGCCGGCCGCTGCGCAGCCGTCGACGAACCCCCGCGTGCGGTCCCGGGCGGCGATGTCGTCGGACGGGCCCGCGAGCACGGCGGCCGACTCGTAACCGAGCCCGCCGAGGCGGACCGCCAGGTCGCGCGCCCCTTCGTAGTTCTGCGGCACGACGCGGTCGAACGGCAGGGCCGAGTCGCCGACGATCGCGACCCCACCGCCGCCGGCCCGGATGTCGGTCAGCGCGTCGGTGGTGCCGCCTGCGCCGACGTCGGTGGCCCGGTGGCCGGCCAGCACCACCGCCGCGGGCCGCTGAGCCCGCAGCGCGTGCAGGAGCTCGAGCTCACGCCCCGGCCTGCCGTTCGTAACCGAGACCGTGACGAACAGCCCCCTGCGGTCGGCCTCCTCGACGACGCCGGCGGCGATCGCCGTCTCCTGCGGGTCGGTGAGGTCGGTGAGGATCAGCGCGACGAAGTCCGAGCCGCCGCGCGCCAGCTCCTGGGCCGAGGTGTTCGCGACGTAGCCGAGCCGGGCGGCCGCATCCGTGACACGGCCGCGGTGCGGCTCTCCCACGGCCCGTGCGCTGCCGTTCAGCACGCGGGACGCGGTGGCGGGGGAGACCCCCGCTTCGCGCGCGACGTCGACGAGGGTCGGCGTGCGCTTGCCTGACATTGCACCTCCGTCGTCGCGCTCCGGCCAGTATCGCAGCGCTCGGCTCAGCCCGGTGGCACCAGGCGCCGCGCCGGCCGGGCCAGGACGGTGAGGCGCGGGAACCACGGCCGCGCGGCGTCGTCGGGCAGATCCGGCGGGCGTCAGTCCTCGGCCGGTGGCCAGTGCCGCAGAGCGGCGACGGCCACTCGTCGGAGATCCTCGCGTGTCCCGCTGTCCGCCGCCTCGACGGTCAGGCCGTTCCCGATCGTCGTGACGTACCGGGCGAGGTGTTCCGGATCGGCGTCGGCGGGCAGGTCGCCCTCCTCGACGGCCCGCTGGAACCGGTGGCGCAGGTGCGCCCGGACCGTGGCGCGCCACTCGACCAGGGTGTCGCGGGCGACCTGCCCGGTGGCCCCGGCCGCCAGCGCGCCCTGCACGCCCAGGCAGCCGCTCGGGTATCCGGGCCGGGTGGTGGCGCGAACCGCGCCTGAGAGGTACTCCTCGGCCACCTCGCGCGCGGTGGATGCCTGCAGGGCCTCCAAGATGTAGGACGCGGGCCCTTCCAGGTAGCGCTGCAACACCTTCCGGAAGAGTTCCTCCTTGTTGCCGAACGCCGCGTACATGCTCTTGCGGGCGATGCCCATGGCCTCGGTCAGGTCGGTGAGGCTGGCTCCCTCGTAGCCCTGTTCCCAGAAGACCACCATGGCCTTCTCGAGCGCGGCGTCGGCGTCGAACGTGCGCGGCCGACCCGGCTTCGCCTTCTCCACCGGGGCATCGTAGCGCTTGTTCACCGATCGGTGCCGAAGTGCTAGCTTGATTCGGCACCGATCGGTGTCATTTACCCGTGGAGGTCAGGGATGCTGCGACTGGAAGGCAAGACCGCTGTCGTCACCGGAGGGGGAACGCGCGGTATCGGCAGGGCTACCGCCGCCCGGCTGGCGGCCGAGGGGGCTCACGTGTTCCTCGCCGGCCGGCGCAAGGCCGAGCTGGACGAGGCGGTGGAGGTCATCGGCCAGAACGCGACGGCGGTGCCGACCGACATCACCGACCCCGACGACCTCGACCGGCTCTACGACGCGGTCGCAGCTCGCGGTCGGGGTCTCGACGTGCTCTTCGCCAACGCGGCGACAGCTTCCTTCGCGACCATCGAGACGATCACCGAGCAGGACCTCGACCAGGTCTTCGGCGTCAACGTCAAGGGCACCGTCCTCACGGTGCAGAAGGCGCTCCCGGTGCTGAACGAGGGCGCCTCGGTGATCATCAATGCCTCCACCGCCGCTGACCGTGGTACCGCGGGGTTCGGCGCCTACGCCGCCTCGAAGGCGGCTCTGCGGACGTTCGCGCGCGTCTGGGCGAGCGAGCTCAAGGGGCGTGGCATCCGGGTCAACGCCATCTCCCCCGGGCCGACCGACACTTCCGGGATCACCGAGCTGGTGGGGGAGGAGAACGCGGCGGAGTTCAAGGCGGCCGAGGGAGCCCGGATAGCCATCGGGCGGATGGGGCGCCCGGACGAGGTCGCGGGCGCAGTGGCCTTCCTCGCCTCCGCCGACAGCAGCTTCATGCTCGGCGCCAACCTGTACGTCGACGGCGGCGAGAACCAGATCTGAGGGCCCAGCCGGACTGTCGTTGATCGCCGGTTCGGCGCGTTCGCGGGTCGATCCCGCCCGTTCTCGCGCCGAACCCAACCGAGTGACTACGTCCACGGACGGTGAAGACCTCATCCATCACGGTCGCGTGTTCGGCGCCGGCCGGCGTCGCTCGCCCATCGAAGCCGCCGCGACCCGGAACAAGACGTTGCACCTGCGCCGCAGCCCGCGTCAGCCCAGCTCGACGGGCCGTTCCGGGTCGGTGGTCCACGCGGTGAGCGAGCCGTCGTACACGGCGACGTCCGGGTTCCCGGCGACGAACGCGGCGAATGCGGGCAGCGTCGCCGCGATCCCGCCCCCGCAGTAGGTCACCGCGCGGCCCTGCCCGAGGAGGCCGGCCTCGCCCAGCAGTTCGGCCATGTCGGCCACGGGCCGGAACCGGCCGGTTCCCGGGTCGAGGAGGCTGTCGAAGGGCAGGTTCCCGCTGCCGGGGATGCGGCCGCGGCGCGGGTAGGGGTTGGTCGGCTGCTCCCCGCGGAACGTCGCGGGGTCGAGAGCGTTGACGAGGCAGCCTCCGTTCGCGGGGAGGGCCGCGACCTCGTCGGTCGTGGCGAGGAGTTCGGGCCGGACGGCCGGGGTGAACGTGGCCGGGGCGACCTCGACGGCCCCTGCCTCGGTGGGGAGCCCGGCCGCCTGCCAGGCCCGCAGCCCGCCGTCGAGCACCGACACCCGATCCAGTCCGTGCAGCCGCAGGAGCCACCAGACCCGGGTGGCCCACGCGCCACCGGAGGCATGGACGACGACCTGCGTGCCGTCGCCGACCCCGAGCCGCCCGACCTGCCGGGCGAACAGCTCCGGGGCGGGGAGCGTAAACGCGAACTCGGCTTCCGGGTCGGAGAGGTCGTGCGCGACGTCGGCGAAGACCGCCCCGGGAATGTGGGCGGCGAGGTAGGCGTCCCGCTGGGGGACGGCGACGTGGCGTCCCGCGTCCGGATCGAGGGTCAGCGTCGTGGACGCGTCGAGGATCCGCAGATCGGGACGGCCGAGGACGGCGTGCAGGTCGGCGGCGGACAGGAGCGGGGGCAGTGCGGGAGATGCGGGAGAGCTCGTCATGGTTGCTCCGGGTGCGACGGTTCGGTCGGCGGTCGGACCGATCTCGGGGCCGACGGTAGGCGGTGGCGCGGGCGGCCCGAGCCGCCACGTGGCGGGAGGTTCCCTGCGGGCGGCGGGATGCCGGTCCGGAGGCCCACGGCTCACCGTGGATCCGTACAGAGCCCACCCTCCAGGAGGACGACATGACCACGATCGCCCCGCCGCCGTTCGACCCCGAGTCGGCGGGCGCGCTCGCCGCCACCGGCCAGGCCTCCGTGGCCACCGGTATCACCCTCGAGACGCTCGCCGAGGAACGTGCCGCACTGCTCGAGACGGTTCCGTCGGTGGCGGAGCCGGCCGCCGGGTCGGCGTCCAGCACTGAACCTTTTCAACCTGGCATCGAGCCCGGCGGTGCCGGGCCGTCTATCAGCTTTAGAAGAGCCGGTATGGGACCCCGTTGTGGGGCAGCCGCGCATCGCATGCTTCGGCCGCACTCCCGCCTTGCGGCAAAGAATCCTTCCACTCCGGCCGACGCCGGCGCGTCACGTCACGGGCACCTTCATTCGGAATAGTTTCTCTGCATTTCGGAACGCAATCTTTTCCTTGTCTACGCGTGGCAGATCGACTCCGCGGAACCAGTCGGTCTGCACCTTTATGTCCGCGAACGGGTAGTCGGTTGCGAACATCACCCGATCCACGCTTATGTGCTTCAGCAGGAGTTCGAGCAGTTCGGTCTGAGGGAATGCGCTGGTTGTGATCCAGAAGTTGTCCTGGAAGTATTGCCCGATGGGCTTCTCGAGCGAGTTTTCGGTCGGCTCGCCCATGTCTTCGATGATCCGCTTGTAATAGAATGGAAGACCTTCGCCCATGTGGCCGATGATGATTTTCAGCTTGGGGAATCTGTCGAAGACCCCGTACGTGATCATCCGAACGCATTGGGTCAGCACCTCCTGGTGCCAGCCATATCCAGACCCGCTGAAGATGTAGTCTTGGAATTCTTCCGTGTACTCAGACCGGGTGGTGCCGTAGTAGATCTTGAAGACCTCGTCGGCTGGATAGCCGGGATGCAGGTAGATCGGCACATCGAGAGCTACGGCACGTGCCAGCACAGGCTCGAAATCGGGGTGATCGAGGAACTTGTTCGTGATGTGTCCGTTGGTCAGTGCGCCCAAGAAGCCATCTTCCCGAACCGAGCGTTCCAGTTCGTCCGCCGCCGCCTCCGGGCTCTGCAAGGGCAAGGTGGCGAAAGCCTTGAAGCGGCCAGGATACTTGGCGATCGGCCCGTCTACAAGTTGCCGGTTCAGACTATAGGCAAGGTCGACGCCCCTTGTCCCAGGGACGTTTTGTACGGACGGTGTATGAGCAGAGAGGATTTGAACGTCGAGTCCCCCTGCGTCCATATCGCCGATGCGGCGTTCACCTAGATCCGCAAGACCAGTTTCCTCGAGGAACGCTATGTGTTCCTGATTGATGGAGTTCAGCTTCAACAACGTGGGAGTCGAAAAGGTCTCCTCCGTACCGATGAAGGGCAGGTCCTTGTCCCGCTGCGCAATTTCCGCAGTCGTCTCCGGAGTCTTGTCCGGAGTCTTGTTCCCGTCCGCTGTCGAAACCGCGGCATACGTGGACAAGCCGGCACCAGCGCCAAGTGCCGTGGCAGCGGCCAGAAAGCCGCGGCGTCCCATGGGCTTCATGTCAGTCTCTCTTCAGGTGCTTGTGTGGAGTGGTATCCGTACGGCATCCGTCTGCGAGATGCTCAGTTCGAGCCTTCGTCATTGCCCACCGCGGCAGCGCCGACCGGCGGCATCGCGAGGAACCGCTCGCCGGGGCGCGGCGGCTGTGGTGGAGCTGACGACCCGCCCGCGTGCGCGCTGTGCGCGGGCAGCGCTTTCCCTGACGGCGTTGCATTGACGACCATCAATACCCCCTACACGCGAGTTGCTTCGCTCATCTGACACAGACTTCGTACCAAGCGAATCTGAGACGACCGTTAAAAAGCTCCTGACACGGTCTCGCTCAGCACTCCAGCCGGGGATGTTGACCGGATCAGCAAGGCGTCGACGTCCACCCGATCCGTGCGGGCGGTGACGGTGTTGACCCGTCGAGTTCACGAGCCTCACGCAGCAGGTCCGCCGACCGGGTCACCGCGCTGCGGTGTCCTCCCCGGCGGTGAGCCGCGCGATCGGGGCGGGCGGAGCCGCAGCCGGAAGGTCGACGACAAGCAGCGCGCCACCGCGTGCGGACCGGGCGACGGTGACCCGGCCGCCGTGGGCGTCGACGACGCGCTGCACGATCGACAGCCCCAGACCGGATCCCGGCAACGCCCGGGCGCTGTCGGCACGGTAGAACCGGTCGAACACCCGCGGCACGTCGGCGGCGTCGATGCCCGGCCCGGCGTCGTCGACCTCGAGCAACGCCGACGACCCCTCGGCACGGAGCCGGACCTGGACCGACCGGTCCGCGGGGGACCACTTGCCGGCGTTGTCGATGAGGTTGAGCATCGCCCGCTGGAGCGCGGCGGGACGCCCGCTCACCCACACGGAGGTGAGGTCGAGCGCGATCTCGATGTCGGGCACGCGGGAACGCGCGCGGGTCGCGGCGGCCACCACGACGTCGGCGAGGTCGAGCAGTTCGGTGCTCTCGTCGTTGACGTCACCGCGCGCCAGGTCGGTCAGCTCGGCGGCAAGGGCGCTCAACTCGGCCACCTGGACGCCGAGATCGTTGAGCAGCCGGGTTCGGCTCTCCGCCGGCAGTGCGCTGTCCAGGGTGCCGCGCCGATCGAGCCGGATCAGCAGTTCGACGTTGAGGCGCAGGCTGGTGAGCGGGGTCTTGAGCTCGTGGGCGGCGTCCTCGGCGAGCAGCCGCTGGGCCCGACGGGAATCCCGGAGCGCGGCGAGCATGTCGTTGATCGACCGGATCAGCCGCCGGATCTCCCCACCGCCCTCATCCGGGATGTCGGCGTCGAGATCCCGGGTGTGCGCGACACGGACCGCGGCGGCGGTCAGTCGGTCGATCGGTGCCAGCCCGGTCCGCGCCACGGTCCGCCCGACAAGGGCTCCGCCGACCACGCAGAGCAGCCCGATCAGAAGCATGCCGAACCCGAACCGGTCGATCGGGCTGTCGTCGGCGGCGCGGGCGCCCACCTGGACCGCGCCGTCGCCGGCCCGCAGCGTGTAGATGAGGTAGCCGTCCTCGTCGCTGTCGTTCGGCTCCATCAGGTCGGCCGACGCGCCCTGCGCCACGCGCCCGGCGTGCTCGCTGACCGGGGGCAGCGCGGGTTGGCCGGCCGGCGTCCGGGTCGAGCCGTCGGGCAGGATGACCCGCACCAGCCGACCGGATCCGGGATACGGCGGTAGCTGGACCTGCGCCAGACCGGCGCGCTCCGCGTTCGTCGCCAGGACCCGGGAGTCGGCGCGCAGCTGATCCTCGGCGGTGTCCTGCAGCTCCGAGTCCAGCAGCTCGATGGCCACCTGCAAGGCCAGGAACACGCTGACCGCGATGGCCGTCGCCGCGATCACCGTCAGCCTGGTCCGCAGGGACCGCCTGCGCCACCAGCGGGTCGGGCGGCGCGAGCCCCGGCCGGCGGGCCTGCTCACGGAGGAGTCTCCCGCAACGTGTACCCCAAGCCGCGCAGCGTGTAGATCAATCGCGGCTCACCCTCGGCCTCCATCTTGCGGCGCAGGTAGCTCACGTACACCTGGAGGTTGTTGGAGGTGACGCTCATGTCGAAGCCCCAGATCGCCTCGAACAGCGCGTCGCGGGTCAACACCCGGGTCGCGTTGCGCACGAGCACCTGCAGCAGGGAGAACTCGGTCCGGGTCAGGTGCAGCGGCCGCCCGCCCCGCCACGCCTCGAACCTGTCGGGATCGACCCGGACGTCGGCGAACGACAGGATCTGCGACTCGTCGTCGCCCGGCGTGCGGCGGCGCAGCAGGGCCCGCACCCGGGCCAGCAACTCCTCGATGGCGAACGGCTTGGGCAAGTAGTCGTCGGCGCCCGCGTCCAGCCCCGCAACCCGGTCGAAGACCTGATCCCGGGCGGTCAGCATCAGCACCGGCAGATCCCGACCCGCCGCCCGCAACCGCCGGCAAGTCTCCAACCCGCCGAGGCGGGGCATCATCACGTCGAGGATCAGCAGATCCGGCGCGTCGCCACCGACCCCGTCGAGCACGGCGAGACCGTTGGCGACGGTGCTGGTGTCGTAACCCTCGACCTGGAGCACCCGCTCCAGCGACTCACGGATGGCCGCCTCGTCATCCGCGATCATGATCCGCACGCCGGCCCGCCCCCTCCAGTCGACGCTTTTGCCGCTCATTGTCACCGGTCAACCTGAGGCCAGGATTAGAGCGTCCGCGGGCCGTTCTCCTACGGATGACTGACAGGGCTTTGTCGGGTCGGCACGGGGTAGGGGCGTTTGCAGGTGCCCCGTCCCGGGTTTGATGGAGACCATCAAACCCGGAGGATGATCAAGGGATGGGTGCCCCGAGGAAGTACCCGGACGAGCTGCGGGAACGAGCGATCCTGCACCGTCGCTCCGGCTGAACGCGTAACCCGGGCATCGGCAGCAGGACGACGATCGGGATGAAGCTGCCGTCTCGCGGTCGGTCAGCGAGCACCGGATAGCGATCGCAGACGTCGTCGTCCTGATGTGGGCCGACGTTCAGGCGGTGCTCATCGGAACCGATGACCGTGACGCGGTGCCCGATCTCCTGGCCGATCGAGGTCGGGGTCCTTGCGGCGAGGATCCCGTGGTTTTCCCTGGTCGATCAGGGTGAAGGGGCGGGTGACCGGCGATCTCACTGAGCGCCGACGCGGGCCAGGCTCCAGTCGTTGTAGTCCTTCTCGGAGGTCTCGCGCCGCATCCGGGCGGCGGTCTCGACGTCCTCGCCGACCAGGTACCGAAGCTGCGTGCTGTCGTCGCCGGCCGCAGTGACGACGGCTTCGGCCACCGTCTGAGCGGTCGCGAGCCGGTAGGGCCACTCCTGCTCGAACGCGCCCATCACCTGCTGCACGAGGGTTTCGTAGCCGGCGGCGACGGGGACGGCCTGAGCACTCTCGGCGGTGTGGGCCAGGAAGTTGGTTCCACGCACCAACCCGGGCTCGACCAGCTTGACCGAGACCCCGCGCGCAGCTGCCTCGTACCGCAGGGATTCGGTGAAGCCTTCGACGGCGAACTTGGTGGCGCTGTAAACCGACAGCAGCGGCTCAGGGACGATCCCGGCCCCGGAACTGATCGCGATCATGCACCCGCTGCCCTGGGCCGCGAGGATCGGCAGGGCGGCCTGCGTCACCTGCATCATCCCGAAGACGTTGGTCTCGAACAGCGCCCGGATGGTGGCCATCGGGGTGGACTCGAAGACGGAGAACAGTCCGGCGCCGGCGTTGTTGACGATGCAGTCGAGCCGACCGAAGCGGGCCAGGGCGTCCCGGAGGGCGGCCTGGATCGAGTCCGGGTCGGTGATGTCCAGCGCGCAGGTCAGCAGGTGCTCGGTGTCCGGGCCGAGGTGGCCCTCCGGCGCCGGGCGGCGGGCCGTCGCGACGACGTTCCATCCTCGCTCCAGGAAGAGCGCGGCCGTGGCCTTGCCGAACCCCGACGAGCTGCCGGTGATCAGGACGGTCTTGCGGGACTGTGGGCTCATGCATTGAGTCTCGACGTCATCCGTCCGGACTGTCTATCATCAGCAGTCCTGAACTAGTTGGCGAGCGTCCGCATGACCGATCCCCTGGCCGATGTGATCGGCCTGCTGCACCCGCGCGTCGTTCTCTGGAAACAGATCGAGGGCTCCGGGCGGTGGGTGCTGCGATTCGAGGCCAACCCCGACGTCAACTTCGGTGTGGTCACCACCGGCCACTGCTGGCTGCAGTGCGAGGGAGGCCCGGTCGGGCTCGCGAAGGGAGACTTCCTGCTGCTGTCGGGCCCGCCTGCCTTCACCTTCAGCAGTGACATCGGCGAGGCCTCCGGCGGGGACGTCGTCGACGCGGATCGGACACTGGCCGGCAGCCAGGACAACCACCTGAGACTGGGCAGCGAAGGAGGGCCGGCGGTGCAGTTGCTCGCCGGGCACTTCGCGATCGAGCCGGAGAACGCCGATCTCCTGCTGGATCTGCTGCCGACCGTGGTCCACCTGCGTGCGGGCACCGACGGCGCCGGGCGGATCGCGAGCCTGCTCGAGCTGATCGGCGACGAGGCCGGCGCGGGCCGGCCCGGTGCTTCGTTGGTGCTGACCCGGCTCGTCGAAGTGATGCTGGTGGAGGCGCTGCGCAGCGCTCCGGCGGCGTTGGAGCAACCCCCAGCCAGCCTTCTGGCAGGCCTGGGCGACCCCCCGGTGGCGGCTGCCCTGCAGGCGATCCACGCGAACGTCGCCCGGCCCTGGACAGTGGCCGGCCTGGCGGCCGAGGCACGGGTCTCACGATCGGTCCTGGCCGAGCGGTTCGTTCGGCGCGTGGGCCTGACGCCGATCGAGTACCTGCTGTCCTGGCGGATGGCCATGGCTAAAAGCGCTCTGCGGCAGGGGGATCAGCCGATCGCCGAGATCGCCCGGAAGGTTGGTTACGGCTCGACCAGTGCCTTCAGTACCGCGTTTTCCCGTGTTACCGGATCGGCTCCCGGCCGGTATGCCCGCCAGGGGGTGGTATGAGGCCTGATGTCCGATTCTTCGTTTCGTGCGGGAGAAGCGGGCAGGTCGTGGCGACATCGGTCGACTACGGCCGAGGCTGGGTGAACAGGTCTGGATCGGTCTCGGCCAGGAACCCGCGGCCGGCCAGCCGCTTGCGCTCGAGGCGGACATTGTTGATGTTGTTGGGCGAGAGCGCGTTGACCTGCTCCAGCCGCGACCCGTGATGACCCGGCTGCCCGCCAGGGTGTGCGGCCGCTGCGTCCACGCAGCGACTTCGGAGCTGGTTTCGCCAGCCCGTCCATGCCCGGCGACTTCGGGGAGTTGTGCGAGTTCAGGCTGAGCCCGCAACGACGAGGCCAGATGCGGTGAGCTGGACCGCCTCACGAGTTCACGCCGACGGTCACTGGTTCGATCTCAGTATCGCCCACCCAGGTGGTTCGGACGGGAGCTGCCGACATGAGTGCCGATCCGAGATGCATACAGTATACTGTCCTGATGACCGACGCCTGGAAGCATCGTCCGACGTTGTCCGGTGACCGGGTCCGGCTCGAGCCACTGGACGCCGAGCACGCCCAGGGACTCTTCGATGCGGGCTCCGATCCGGAGATCTGGACGTGGCTCGCCGTGCGCCGACCGATCGACGTCGAGGGAATGCACGCAATCATCGACAAGTCCCTCGCCGACAAATCCCGGCTTGCGTGGGCACAGGTGGACGCGACCACGGGGGAAGTGGCCGGGACGACGTCCTTTTACCAAATCGATTCGAGCCATCGGATTCTGTCGATCGGTCACACCTGGATCGGTAAGCGCTGGCAGCGCACACCGCTCAACAGCGAGGCGAAGCTGCTGATGCTGCGCCACGCCTTCGAGGCGCTCGGAGCCAACCGGGTGTCGCTCGAGACCGACATCCGCAACGAGGCGTCGCAGCGCGCGAACGAACGACTCGGCGCTCAGCGAGAGGGTGTGCTGCGGGCCCACCGAGTCCGCCCCGACGGCACGCTGCGCGACACGGTGGTCTACTCCGTGATCACGCAGGAGTGGCCCGCCGTAGAGGAGAAGCTGGTGGAGCGCCTCTCCCGATAGTCGTCGCGATTTCCTGGACGGGACACACGACGTGACCGGTGGTGCGAACCCTGACCCGGCTCTTGCCAGGGCGGTCCTGGAACTGGTCGCTCGCCGGCCGCGCCGGCAGGTGCCCATCCAGGACGTGCCCTGGTAGGCGGCGACCTGGTCGCGCAGGGAGGTTGTCCGGTGGCAACGGCCGCTCCGGTGAGGGGAAGTTGAAGTCGAGCGTGATCAGGGTGTGAAGCCCAGTGCCGACGAGAGACGGTCGGCGGTGTCGCGGAGCGCGAGTACCTTGCCGGCGTTCAGGTCGGAGGACAGCGTGTGCACGGTGCCGATGATCGCGACGGTGGCCACGACCATCCCCTCGTGGTCGAGGACCGGCGCTGCGATGACGCGCACGCCCACGTTGATCGTGTCGCTGATGGCCACACCTGATCGCCGCACGTCGTCGATCCGCCGGCGGATCCGCTCGGCCTGGGGCTCGTCGAGCTGGTCGAGGAGCGGGTCGACGCGGTCGGTCCGGTAGGCGAGGAAGACGGCCGCCTGCGCGGCGTCGAGGTTCAGGGTGCGACCGACCCGGATCGAGATGTTGAGGACGCGGTTCTCGGGTTCGTGGCAGCGCACGACGACCGGGCTGCGGCCGGCCCAGACGCTGAGCACGGCGGTCTCCTCTGCCACGTCCGCCAGGTCGCGTAGGTAGGGGTCGGCGATCTCGACCACCCCGAAGCCGTTGAGCGCCAAGGTCCCCACGTGTGCGAGAAGGGGGCCCAGGCTGTACCCGCGGTCGCCGTCCCGCTCGAGGAAGCCCGCGTTCGCGAGCGACGCCAGGTAGCGGTGGGCGGTGGTGCGCCCGACGCCGAGCTCGGAAGCCACCTGCGTCACCCGCACGGTGCGGTTCTCGAAGGAGAACATCCGCACCACCTGCGCGCACCGGGCGACCACCTGGATGTCGGCACCACCGGTGTCGGTTGCCTCGGTCATGTCGCTCCTATCCGTTGTTCCGTATCGTGGACGCCTAGTCCGTTCATTGTCCACTATGAGGGCGAACGGCTCCGAGACGACGCCATTCTGTGTGATCTGAGCGTCGCATCGTGGTCCTCATGTCCGTCAGACGCTACAACTGGTTCCGAAGAGCTAGAGAGACGAGGAGCCTGCCAATGACGGCGATCGCTGACATCCTCTGGGGGTCCGTCGACCTCCACGTGCACTCCGGGCCGAGCCCGTTCCCCCGTCGCTTCACCCACGCCGAGGCCGCCCGTGACGCGGGCGAACGGCTGGGGATGCGGGGGATCCTGTGCAAGTCGCACCACCACAACACGGTGATGGACCTCCTGTCGATGAAGGACCAGCTTGCCGGGTTGAGCTGCCGCGCCTTCGGCGGGATCGCGATGAACAACCAGGTCGGCGGCGTCAACCCGTTCGCGGTCGAGATGTCGCTGCGCATGGGGGGCAAGGCGGTCTGGCTGCCGACCTTCTCCTCGGGCAGGCACATCGACTGCCACCCGGAAGGCACCGGCTTCCCCACGGCGACGGTCGAGCTGCGCAACGTCGAGGTGTCCATCCGAAGGGAGGACGGCCGCCTGCTCGACGAGTTGCACGACGTCTTGGGCCTCGTCGCCGAGAGCAGCGCGTTGCTCTCCGGCGGGCACATGGACCCGGACAGCATCGAGGAGGTCTTCACCGAGGCGAAGGCGCGTGGCATCCGAAGGCTGGTCGTCAGCCACCCGAACTTCGTGATCGGGGCCGAGCCGGAGCAGGCCCGCCGGATCGTGGAGCTCGGGTCGTACATGGAGCACGAGGTGTCCATGTACGACCCGAAGGGCACGAAGCAGTGGGACCCGCAGATCCTCAAGGACTGGATCGACGCGATCGGCCCGGAGCACACCGTGCTGGCGTCCGACCTGGGGCAGGCCAATCGGGAGCTACCCGTCGACGCGTTCCTGCGGGTCGGCGAGATCCTGCTCGACCTCGGCGTCGAGGAGAAGGACCTGCAGCGCATGACCCGCGACAACCCGGCCTTCCTCCTGGGGTTGGAGGACTGATGGCGTACGCGTCGAGCGATCCGCGCTCGCAGCTCGCCACCGCCGAACGGCGGGCGGGCGACGAGGGCATCGCCGCCCCGGAGTTCGCGGACTTCACCGCCGCCCCGCCCGCCGAGGTGAGCGACCTCGGCTCGCGCACCTGGTTCGTGCGGGCGCAGAACGCTGTGCTCGCCTACACCGACGCGGTGGCGGGCGAGGTCCTCGAGCGCACCGGTGACACCGACGAGTACGTGGTGCTGCTTCCGCACGAGACCTCCGCCGCCGGCGTCCGTGCGGGCGGCGCGGAGGTGCAGCTGGCCGGTCAGGGCCTGGTCGTCGTGCCGCCGGGGAACAGCGAGGTGGTGGCGGGGGCCGCCACGCACCTGGTGCGGTTGTTCCGGCCGGACGCCCCCGGGGTGGCGGCACTGGCCGGCAACGCCGCGTCGTACGCCGAGCCGCACCCGCGGGTGGCCGTCGAGGACCGCTGGCCCGCCCCGGTGGACGGCGACCGGCTGCGCGTCTACCCGGTCGGGGAGATCGGGCGCAGCCCCGACCGCTTCGGCCGGATCTTCCGGACCCGCTCGTTCATGGTCAACTTCCTCTACCCGCACCAGGGCCCGCGTGACCCCGAGAAGCTCTCGCCCCACCACCACGACGACTTCGAGCAGATCTCGCTCGCGGTGCGCGGGGAGTTCACCCACCACATCCGCACGCCGTGGACGACCGCCCGCTCCCGCTGGCGCGAGGACGTCCACGAGACCCTCCCCAGCCCGTCGGTGGCGGTGATCCCGCCTCCTACGGTGCACACCAGCGAGGCCGTGGGTGCCGGGCTCAACCAGCTGGTCGACATCTTCGCCCCGCCGCGGCGCGACTTCTCGGCCAGACCGGGCTGGGTGCTCAACGCCGACGAGTACCCCGCGCCGTGAGTGGCGCGCTGCGGGCACCGGCGCTCGGGACGTGGGTGAAGCTGAGCTCCGCGACCACCGTCGAGATCATGGCCCACGCCGGCTTCGACTTCGTGGTGGTCGACCTCGAGCACACCCTGCTCGACCTCGGAACCACCCAGACGATGATCTCGTTGGCCCGCGCGTCCGGGGTGCTGCCGTTGGTGCGGGTGCCCGACCACACCGCGTCGACGATCCAGCGGGTGCTCGACGCGGGCGCCGCGGGTGTCCTCGTGCCGCACGTGGACACCGCGGAGCAGGCCGACGCCGTGGTCCGCGCGTGCCGGTTCCCGCCGCACGGCACCCGCGGAGCGGGTTCCACCGGCCCCGCGGGCCGGTGGGGTCAGCTGCCCCGGGCGGAGTACGTGCGGCACGGCAACGAACAGGTGCTCTGCATCCCACAGTTGGAGAGCGGCCAGGCGATCCGGGAAGCCGGCCGGATCGCCGCCGTGCCGGGCGTCGACGCCGTGTTCCTCGGCGCTGCCGACCTGGCGATGGACGTCGGCACCGGTGACGTGGCCGACCTGCTGGCCGCCGCGCGCGCCGCCGCCCGGGAGGCGGGCGTGCCGGTCGGCTCCGCCGCCGCCTCCGCTCCGGCGGCGAGTTCGGCCCTCCACGCGGGCGACGCCTTCGTCGTCTGCTCCAACGACGCGTCGATGCTGGCCGCCGCCGCGGTCGACACCGTCGCCGCCGTCCGCCGCGCGTCCGCGGCCACCTCCTAACCCTTCTCCGAGCAGACTGGAGCTACTCCATGAGCGCCTCCCCGACGACGACGTCGTGGAACCAGCAGCGTCGAACCCTGATCCCCGCGGCCGTCGTCGGCACCGTCCTCGAGTGGTACGACATGTTCGTCTACGCGCAGGCGGCGTCGCTGATCTTCGCGACGATCTTCTTCCCGTCGTTCTCCGGTTCCGCGGGCACGCTGGCCGCCCTCGCGACCTTCGGCGCCGGGTACATCGCCCGGCCGGTGGGTGCGATCGTGTTCGGCCACATCGGCGACAAGTTCGGCCGCAAGACCGCACTGAGCCTCACCCTGGTCATGATGGGCGTGTGCAGCACGCTGATCGGTGTGCTGCCGACCTACGAGTCGGTGGGGATCCTCGCCCCGATCCTGCTGGTCGTGCTCCGGTTGCTGCAGGGCCTCGGCTCGGGCGCGGAGTTCGCAGGCTCGTTCGTGATGGTCGCGGAGTTCGCCCCGGCGAACCGGCGCGGGTACTGGGCGTCGCTGCCCGGCACCGGCGTGTACGGCGGCATCATCCTGGCCACGATCGTCGGCCTCACGGTGTTCCAGCTGCCGGACGAGCAGCTCTACAGCTGGGGCTGGCGACTGCCCTTCCTGGTCAGCTTCGTGCTGGTCATCATCGGCGTGGTCATGCGGCTGCGGCTGTCGGAGTCACCGGTGTTCAAGGACCTGAGGGAGCGCAAGGAGTCGCACAGCATCCCGTTCGTCGCGATCTTCCGGAAGTCCCCGAGGACCCTGTTCCTCGCGATCCTGCTCACCGCACCGATCGCCTTCAACGCCCACGTCAGCTCCACCTACTCGCTCACGTTCGGGGTCGAGCAGGGGGTGAGCCGCACCGGCGTCCTCCTCGGCTCCCTGCTGGGCGCGATCGCCGCGTTCCTCCTGGTCCCGGTGGCCGGGCGGCTGTCGGACCGGTACGGGCGCCGTCCGATATACATGATCATGACAGGGCTCGGCGCCGTGGGAAGCATCCCGTACTTCATGCTGATCCTGGCCGGCACCGACGTCTCCTTCTGGGCCGCGCACGTGCTGATCATGGCGCCGTTCACCCAGGCGCTGACCGGCGCGCAGGCCGCATTCCTCACCGAGCTCTTCGAGCCCCGGCACCGCTACACCGGTGTGGCGCTGTCCCGTGAGATCAGCACCGCACTGCTCGCCTCGATCGCCCCCGTCACGGCCCTGGGTCTGATCACCGCGGCGGGCGGGCGGCCCTGGCTGCTGGCGGCCTTCATGTCGGTGCTCAGCCTGGCCGCGTTCACCGCTGCATACTTCCTCCCCGAGACCAGGGGCAAGGACATGCTGGCCGAGGACCCCGACGACGCCGGCGCACCCCCAGCGGAACGCGCCGAAGGGATGGTGCCCTGATGGTCCCGACGTACGACGAGCTGCTCGCCCGCACCGACGCCCCCGCGGGCTCGGCGTGGGGCCTCTGGGGCGCCGACGACCAGCTGGGCATGCTCAACTTCCTCACCCCGGACCGGGTCGTCCGCGCGGCAGGACTGGTCCGCAGCGGAACGCGGTTCAACCTGGACTTCCCGGTGAACGCGTTCGAGCCCTACCCGTCCGGCACCCGTCATCCGGCGCAGCACCACACGTTCGCGAACAACCCGTACCACCGCGACGACTGGGTGGACTCCTTCTACATGCAGTCGTCGTCCCAGATCGACTCCCTGCGCCACATCGGGCACCCCGAACACGGCTTCTACGGTGGCCGGGCGAAGGAGGAGATCACCGACGCCGGAGACACCCTGGGGATCCAGAACTACGCGCAGGCCGGGATCGTGGGCCGCGGAGTGCTGCTCGACGTCGACCGGTACCTCGCGGAGCAGGGCAGGCCGTTGCAGCTCAACGACCCGACGGCGTTCGACGCCGACCTCCTCGACGCCGTCGCCGACGCCCAGGGCGTCCGGCTCGAGGAGGGGGACCTGCTGCTGATCCGCACCGGCTGGGCCGGGCGCTACCTGGCGCTGACGGCGCAGGAGCGTGCAGCGCTGAACTCCGCCCGCTCCACGCCCGGGCTCGCCCAGACCGAGGCGGTGGTCCGCTGGTTGTGGGACCACCGGGTCGCGATGGTCGCCGCGGACAACACCGGCGTCGAACGCTTCCCCGCGCAGGACTCCGACTTCGTCGTCGACGGGCTCCCGAAGCCCGAACGCGGCCCCGACCACAACGGGATGATCCACCGACCGCTGATCGCCCTGCTCGGCATGGCGATGGGCGAGCTGTGGGCGCTGGACGAGCTGGCGGCCGACTGCGCTGCGGACGGGCGCTACGAGTTCCTGCTCACAGCGTCCCCGCTCAACCTGGCCGGCGGCGCCGGCTCGCCGAGCAATGCGATCGCGATCAAGTGATGCGCGTCGGGCTGGCCCTGGACCTGGGCAGTGACATGGCAGCGGGACCCGTCGCCGCCCAGGTCCGGGCGGCGCAGCCACTGCTGCGGGCCGCCGAGGCGGCCGGGTTCGACTCGGTGTGGCTCGGCGAGAGCTACCACCCGCGACCGGAGTCGTTCCACCTGCCGTCGCCGCTGATGGTGCTCGCGCACCTGGCCGCCCGCACCACGCTCGGGCTCGGGACCGGGGTGCTGCTCGCCCGTGCACAGCACCCGGACCGGCTGGCGGTGGAGGCCGCGCTGCTCGACCAGCTCAGCGACGGCCGGCTCACGCTCGGGATCGGGCTGGGCGGCGACGCGCTGCGCGGTGCGTTCGGCGGCCCGGATCTGCCTGGCGGCCGAATGCTCGACGAGCTGCTCATCCGGTTGAGCGAGCTCTGGCGGCGTCCCGAGGTGGTTCCGGGTCCGCATCGACCGGGAGGCCCACCGGTGCTGGTCGGCGGGCGGGGGCCGGCGGCCGTCCGGCGGGCGCTCGAGCTCGGCGAAGGCTGGTACGGCGCCACGAACTACTCGAACCGGCTGGTGGTGGCACAGGCCGCGGCGTACCGGGCCGCGGGCGGCACGGGCGAGGTCGCGGTGAACCGGCTGTGCGTCATCCACGCCGACGACGACGGGCGAGTCGACCGGCACCTCGATCGGGTCCGCGCCTACTACCGCGACCGGGCCGCATGGGACATCGGGCGCGACGCAGGGGACTCCGAACCGGTCCTGGTCGGCGGCCCCGACGAGGTGCGGGACGGGCTGGAGCGCCTCCGCGACGCGGGCGTGAGCAGCGTGCAGCTGCGCGTGGCCTCGCTCGGCGTCCCCGCCGACGTGGCGCTGCAGACCGTCGAGGCGATCGGCGACCGCGTCCTGCCGGCACTCGCACCGACAGCGCCCGGCATCTGAACGAAGGAACAAAGCCGCCAAGAGTGCTTCCTCAGGTCCACCTTCCGCGCCCGAAAGGCACGCACCAGGGTAGGGAAGAACCTCACCAACTTCCTGCCCACGATCAGCGCGCGCCGTCCGTCCGGGTAACGGGAGACTGTGACGTCCGGATCTGTGGGAGCCCAGGGGTGAGATTCCCCTGCATCACCCGACCTCAGCGGTGGAACCGCGTCGTGGTGGGCAGGGGCTCGCGGCCCGCGGCGATCGTGTTGACCGGCGCGTCGGTGACGGCGTAGCCGAACGAGATGCCGAACAGCAGCTTCCCGCCGCGGATGCCGAGGACATCCCGGACGGTGTCGGCGTAGAAGCTCAGTAGGCCCTGCGGGCAGCTTGCCACGCCGTGGGCGGTCAGCGCGAGCAGCAAGGTCTGCCCGTACATGCCGACGTCGGCGGCCAGCCGGGCCTCTGCCGTGTCCGGCGCGAACAGCATCGCGACGTGCGGGGCGCCGTAGAAACGCAGACTCTCGGCGTCGTATGCGGCGCGCTTGTCGTGGTCGTCCAGGCCGATGTCGAGCGCGCCGTAGAGCGCGGCGCCGAAGGCGGCACGGCGACGCTGGTGCACCGGCGTGTAGATCTCCTCGCTGTACGGGAAGTCGACCGACATCCTTCCGGTGCGGTTCGCGTCCACCAGTGCGTCCGCGAGTGCGTCGCGCCGGGCGCCGCTGACCACCTCGACCTGCCACGGTTGCGCGTTGGAGTTCGACGGGGCGGCTGCGGCCAGATCGAAGACGGCGCGAAGTGTCGCTTCCGGAACCGGTGTCGGGCGGAACGCCCGGGTGGCGCGGCGACCCCGGATCAGCTGCGTCGCGTACCCGGCGAGATCACGGGGCGGGGCGTCGCCCGCGGCGACCTCGGACAGCGCTGGACCACGCATGGTGGATCCTCCTCGGTGAAGTATACGGTGACGTTTACATGGGTGACCCTAGTGGGAGCCTGTCCTCATGTAAACGATCGCGTACACTTCGCCGCGTGGGGAACGGAGGATCCCGGAGGCCGGGACGCGGTGGCCGGGAGCGGGTGCTCGCCGCGGCGCGCACGCTGTTCGCGACCCGGGGGATCAACGCGACGACCATGGAGGACGTGGCCGCGCAGGCGCCGGTGTCGAAGCGGACGCTGTACGCGCACTTCCCGACCAAGGACGACCTCGTCCTGGCTCAGCTCCGTGCTCTGGCGGAGACCGGGGACACTCTGCACGCGGTACTCACCAGAGAGGACATCCCCGCCCGCGATCGGCTGCTGGCGATGTTCGACATCCCTGCGCCGGCCGCCGGCCCGGTGCGTGGCTGCCCCTTCGTGGACGCTGCCGCGGAGTTCCCCGACCCCGACAGTGCTGCCCACTCCTACGCGCGCACGCAGAAACTGCTCATGCTTCGCTTGGTGTTCGATCTGGTCACCGAACTCGGCGTCGTCCAACCCGAGGTCCTCGCCCAGCAGCTGGTCACTCTGGCCGACGGGGCCGCGAGTCGCGCGATGGTCCTGGACGATGCCGGCTACGGGTGCCACGCGCGCGCGGCCGCCACGACCCTCATCGAGCACGCGGAGAGAAGGTCCACCGAGTAGGTGGTTGCGGGCAACGCTGACGCCGGTACGCGAGAGCACGCCTTCCATGCCACATGGCAGAACTGGGCGCCCCGGCGAGCAACGCGAGGTGGGCTCACAGGTTGTCCGAGTAGAAGGTGGCGAGCCGGTCGATGGCGGCGTCGACGTACTCGGGCTCGTCGTACATCTCGTAGTGGCCGGCGCCCTCGATCACCATGAGATCGACGGGGTTGGGTGCCAGTTTCCACAGCTGCATGCCGGACTCGTAGGAGCCGGTGTTGCCGATGCGTCCGGCGAGGATGACCTGCAGCGGCTGGGTCATGAGCTGATCGACCAGGTGATACGCGTCGTACCCCAGCAACAGCGAGTCGCCACGCGAGAGGCGGCGGTTCGTCGAGTGCTCGTTCCGGCCCCGCTCGGTGCGGTAGAACGTGATCGCCTGAGTCGTGTCGATGTCGGTCAGTCCGGCGGCGGCGGCGTCTTCGAGGGTGTCGGGCAGCCAGTTCGCGCGGGTCAGTTCACCGGTGCGGGTTTCCTCGATGCGCGCGTCGGCCATGGTGTCGAGCGCGGCCGCCGGGCCGTCCGGCTGGAAGCTGCGGAACGCCGTGCCGATGTCGCTGGGGGCGACCGTGCCGACCGCCTTGATGCGGTGGTCCGTGCGGGCGGTGTGGACGGCATAGCCGCCGCCGGCGCAGACGCCGAGGACGCCGATGCGCTCCGGGTCGATGCCGGGGATCGTGCTGAGGGTGTCGATCGCGTAGGAGATGTCCTCGCCGCGCCGGTAGGGGTCTTCGAGGTCGCGGGGCTCACCGCCGCTCTGGCCCTGATGGGCGGGGTCGAACACGAGCGCCGCGATGCCCCGGGCGGCGAGACGGGATGCGTAGTTCGCGCCGATCTGCTCCTTCACACTACTGCCGGGCGTGGAGAGCACCACGGCGCGCAGCGGTGCCGCTTCGTCGATGTCGTCGGGCAGGTGGAGGTCGGCCGCGAGCTCGATCGGCCCGCGCGGGATCGTGATGTGCTGAAGCACCTGAGCGCCCCTCTTGCGTAAGGTTGTTCGGTAGCTGGCCAGTCCGAGGTGTGCACTAGTACATCATCGAACTAGTTTAGAACGGTATCATCTGGACGAGGGGGTCGTGTGTCGGTTGACGCCGCGCAGCTGTGGACGCTGAACCATCGCCTGCTGACCGTCGTGATGGACGCCTGCAGTGCCGAACTGGCAGAACTCGGGCTCGAGACGAAGGAGTTCTTCGTGCTGGCCGAGGTCACCGCGTCGCCGTACCCGGCCGAGCTCGCGGCGACGCTGCTGATCCCCAAGGCGAGCGTGACGGTCTACGTGCGCAACCTCGTCGCGAAGGGGTTCATGCGCCGCGAGATCGACGACGCGGACCTGCGGCGGCACCGGCTCGTGCTGACCGCCCAGGGTGAGGCGGCGCGGGACCGTGCGCTCGCGGCGCTTGCGACGGAGTTCGACCGCAGGCTGGCGAGGGTTGCGCCTCGCGATCGCACCGAGCTGCAGCGGATCCTCCTGGATTTGCTCGAGCCCGCGCAGTAGCGCACCTCCATGAGGGGGGACAATCGCAAGACTCACGAGTTCCGTAAGGCCGCCAGCGCGGCCCTTGCTTACCTACGACCGATCGCTGAACCCGCGGTAGGCGACGTGTTCGAAGGTCATTCGGCGACCCCCATTCGCTGCGTGCCGATCACGGACAGCAGGCGAATTGCGGTCTCGTCCGGGGTCCCGGGCTCCGCGGTCATCAGCACGACACGCTGGTCGCGGTCGGGGACGCCGAGCATGTCGCTGTGCAGGCGGATCGTGCCGATCGCGGGGTGGATGAACGTCTTGATCTGATGACGCCGCTCGATGACCTCGCTCGTGTTCCAGAGCCGGATGAACTCGAGGCTGCCCCTGCGCAGGTCGCGGACGAGTTGCTGGGTGGGTGCGTCGTCCGGGTAGCGCGCAGCCGTTGCGCGTAGGTGCCCGACGGCCAGCCGGCCGAGGTGGCCGTCCTCGACCATGCCGTGTGTGGGGTCGGGGTGGAGGAAATGGCGGCGAAGTGTGTTGCGCTCGCGGGGCGGGAGGGCCGAGAAGTCCTCGATCAAAGCGGCGGCAAGCGGGTTCCAGGCCAGCACGTCGTACTTGGCGTCGAGCACCAGGACCGCGGTGTCGCGCAGCCGGGCGATCAGCTCGTGGATGTGCTCCGGCACGTCGGAAGGTGGGCCGGGCGGGGCGCTGAACGCCTCCCCGGCGAGAGCGAAGAGGTGCCGGCGCTGGGCGTCGTCAAGGCGCAGCGCGCGGGCCAGCGATCCGAGGACGGCGCGCGAGGGTAGCGAGCCGCGGCCCTGCTCGAGCCGGGTGTAGTGCTGG
Source organism: Pseudonocardia sp. MH-G8 (assembly GCF_002262885.1). GTDB lineage: Bacteria > Actinomycetota > Actinomycetes > Mycobacteriales > Pseudonocardiaceae > Pseudonocardia. The sequence continues at coordinate 48,302 of NZ_NKYF01000043.1, forward strand.
GCGGAGACATGTGCCAATGCGGCTACTTCCTCGCGGCGCAGCCCGGGGGTACGACGCGGTCCGGCGGCCGGCAGGCCGATGCTTGCGGGGTCCAGCCGCTCGCGGTGCAGACGGAGGAATGCACCGAGCTGGTGTCGATCCACGCCCCATGGTCGCTCGGTGGCCGAAGGTCGGCAACGGATCAGGGGGGGTACGGGCTGGGCCTGTCATCCGTCTCCGGTGCCGGCGACGCTCTGGGACATGAGCGGATTGCTGAACGGGAAGGTCGCCTTCGTCACCGGGGCGAGCAGAGGTATCGGTGCGGCCGCTGCCCGCCTGTTCTCCCGCGAGGGCGCCACGGTTGTGCTGTGTGCCCGTAGTGAGCACGCGCTGAAGGAGCAGGCCGAACAGATCGTCGCGACCGGGGCGATGGCGTCGTACGTGGTCGCGGATCTCGGTGAGGCGGCGGAGATCGAGCGGGCCATCGGCACCGTCGTCGACCGGTACGGCCGGTTGGACGTGGCGTTCAACAACGCTGGGGTCCTCTCGGCCCCGGCGTTTCTGGCGGACACCCCCGAGGCGGAGTTCGACCTGCTGACGCAGGTCGACTACAAGGCGGTCTATTTCGCCACGGCCGCGGAGGTGCGGGCGATGCGAGAGACGGCGGGTGGTGGTGCGGTCGTCAATAACAGCAGCGTGAGCAGCCTGGCCGGATATGCCGACATGCCTGCCTACGCAGCGGCGAAGCGTGCGGTGAACGCGCTCAGCGCGAGCGCGGCCATTGCTTACGGCCCGATCCGGAATCCGGATCAATGCCATCGCCTCGGGTCTGACTCTGACCGAGATGGTGAGCGGCTGGGAGGACGCGGACCCGGGAGTGGTCGATCGGATCTCGGCCGGAATACCGTTGCGCCGTGTCGCGCGGCCTGAGGAGATCGCGGAAGCGGCGGCCTGGCTACTGTCCGATCGCGCGTCGTTCGTCACCGGTGCGGTCGTTCCGGTGACCGGCGGGGCCAACATCTGAGAGGCACGTTCGATCCCCGACAGGCGCACCCGGACGCGATCGGCATCGCGCCATGTGCGGGTTCGCATCGGTGAGAATCACCGCAATCGACCCCGAGAGCATCTTCCGCAAGCTGGGCATCAGCTCCCGCCGGCAGCTGCGGGACCTGCGGCTTCCCTGATCGGCCGGCAGCACGCGGTCCTGCCGGGCAGCGGCGTAGGGGCACGGCGAACCTGTACGCTGCCAGCGGCTAAGGCTAGGGAGCGGCGTCCCGAGAGGACCGGACGATGCTGGTGGGCCGGCGCGTCGAGTTCGGGGCGGTCGAACGCCTGCTTGCCCGGGCTCAGGACGGGCACAGCGGGGTGCTGGTGGTGCGCGGGGAGGCCGGTATCGGCAAGACCGCCGTGTTGCAGCACGTTCGTCGGTCGGCCGTCGCGGCCGGGTTCCGGGTCGAGGACGCGGTGGGGGCGGAGGCCGAGGCGGAGTTCGCGTTTGCGGGCCTGCATCAGCTTTGCGCCCCGTTGCTGGCGCGGGCGGCGGCGCTGCCCGAGCCGCAGCAGGCCGCGCTCGGGGTGGCGTTCGGGCTGCGCGAGGGTGTCGTGCCGGACCGGTTCCTGGTGGGGCTGGCGGTGTTGAGCCTGCTGGCAGAGGTGGCCGAGGACCGGCCGCTGCTGTGCGTGGTGGACGATGCGCAGTGGCTGGACCAGGAGTCCGCGCAGGTGCTGGCGTTCGTGGCGCGCCGGGTGGCAGCCGAACGGATCGTGCTGATGGTGGGGTTGCGTGACGCCGGCGACGGCGCCGCCCAGCTGTTCGTCGGGTTGCCCGAGATGCGTCTGGGCGGACTCGGCGACAGCGACGCGCGGGCGCTGCTCGCCGCCGCTCTCCGCACACCACTGGATGACGGGGTGCGCGACCGGATCCTGGCCGAGGCGCGCGGCAACCCCCTGGGGCTGCTGGAGCTGCCCCGGGGCGCCCGGCCCGCGGAGCTGGGGGGCGGGTTCGACGTGCCGGACGTGGGCGTGCCGCGGCGGATCGAGGAGAGCTTCGCGCTGCGCTCGGGCAGCCTGCCGCCCGAGACGCAAGCGTTGTTGCTGGTGGCCGCAGCCGAGCCGACCGGCGACGCAGCGCTGCTGTGGAGCGCGGCCACGGACCTGGGGATCACCCGGGACGCGGCCTCGCTCGCGGAAGCCGCAGGGCTGCTGACCGTCGACGCCCGGGTGCGGTTCCGGCATCCGCTCGTGCGCTCGGCCGTGTACCGGGCTGCCACGCCACCGGATCTCCGCCGCGTCCACGCCGCGCTGGCTGCCGCGACCGACCCGCAGCGTGCTCCCGACTGGCGGGCCTGGCACCGCGGGCGGGCGGTGCTGGGCACCGACGAGGAGGTCGCTGCGGAGCTGGAGCGCTCGGCCGGGCGAGCGCTGGCCCGCGGCGGGTTGGCCGCCGCAGCCGCGTTCCTGCAGCAAGCGGCCGCGTTGACTCCTGATCCTGCGCACCGTGCCGGTCGGGCCCTCGAGGCCGCGCACGCCAAGCACGATGCCGGTGCTTTCGAGACCGCCGTGGAGTTGCTGACGGTCGCCGCGGCCGGGCCACTGGACGCTCTCCAAGGCGCCCGGCTCGAGCTGCTGCGCGCCCAGATCGCGTTCAACCGGACGCGCGGCAGCGAGGTGCCGGGGATGCTGCTGGACGCGGCCAAGACGCTCGCCCCGCTCGACGCTGCGCTGTCGCGCGAGACCTACCTGCACGCGCTCGACACGGCCCTCATCACCGGCGGCCTCGGAGACGGCCGCGGTATGGCGGAGGTGGCCGAAGCCGCCCGGGTCGCACCCGCGCCACCCGGCCCGCCGGGGCCTGCCGATGTGCTGTTCGACGGGCTGACGACGATCTACACGCAGGGATTCGCGGCCGGCGTGCCAGAACTGCGCCGCGCGCTCGAGGCCTTCTGCGCCGACGATCCCTCCGCCGAGGCCGCGGGCGACGGCGGCACCCGCCGCTGGCTGTGGTTGGCCAGCCGTACCGCGCTGACGCTGTTCGACGACGAACTGCTCCACGTGCTGGCCCACCGGAACGTTCGGCTCGCGCGCGAAGCCGGCGCGCTGGCCACGCTCCCCGCCGCGCTGCTGTTCCTGTCGGCCGAAGCGGTGCTCGCCGGCGAGCTGGCCCAGGCCACCGAGCTGATCGCCGAGGCGACTGCCATCAACCAGGTGACCGGGGGTGTGTCGCTGCGCTTCGGCCGGCTGGTGCTGGCTGCCTGGCAGGGTCGCGAGGCCGAGACCGCCGAGATCCACGCCGCTGCCGTCCGGGAGGCGACCGCCCGCGGGAACGGTGCCGAGGTCGCACTGGCGCAACTCGCGTGGGCGGTGCTCCACAACGGTCTGGGCAACTACGCGGCGGCGCTGGACGCCGCGGAGGGGGCGTGCGAGTCTCTCGACCCACCGCACGTCAACCCGGCCCTCCCCGAGCTCGTCGAGGCTGCCTCCCGTGCCGCGCAGCCCGAGCGCGCGGCCGCCGGGCTGGTGGAGCTCGACGTGCGGGCCCGCGCCAGCGGTACCCGGTGGGCGCTCGGGCTGGCGGCGCGCTCGCGCGCGCTGGTCAGCGCCGGGCCCACCGCGGAGGAGCACTACCGGGAGGCGATCGAGCTGCTGCGAGGCTGTCGGATGCGCGTCTACCTGGCCCGCACGCACCTCGTCTACGGCGAGTGGTTGCGTCGCGAGGGCCGCCGTCTTGCCGCTCGCGACCAGCTCCGTACCGCGCACGAGATGCTGTCGGAGATGGGCGTGGGGGCGTTCGCCGCGCGTGCCGCGCGTGAGCTGCGGGCCACCGGTGAGCGTCCGCGCAGCCGGTCTGCGCGGCCGTCGGATGCGCTGACCGCGCAGGAGTTGCAGATCGCGCGGTTGGTGGCCACGGGGGCGACGTCTCGGGAGGTGGGTGCGCAGCTGTTCCTGAGTCCGCGCACGGTCGAGGCGCATCTGCGCAGCATCTTCCGCAAGCTGGGCATTACCTCCCGCCGGCAGCTGCGGGACCTGCAGCTCCCCTGACCGGACCCAGGGTCAGGCCTCTGCCGTGGTGCGTCCGCCCAGGTGGCGGGCGAGGAAGCGCTCCAGGGTGCGGTAGAGCTCGATGTTGCTGTCGGACGATGCGTGCGCTGAGGTCGACGAGGTCGGACATGCCGGTGTAGCTGATCGCGGCGGCGAACCGGTGCGGGGTGAAGGCGGCCCCGACGAGTGCGGCGTAGCCGCCGTAGGAGCTGCCGTAGATCGCGACCCGGTTGCGGTCGGTGTAGCCCTGGTTGATGGCCCAGTTCAGGGCGTCGATGACGTCGTCGTGCATGCGGCCGGCGAACTGGCCGATCGCGGCTTGGGTGTGGGCCTTGCCGTAGCCGGTGGAGCCGCGGAAGTCGACCTGCAGCACGGCGTAGCCGCGGTTGGCCAGCAGTTGCACCTCCGGGTCGTAGCCCCAGCTGTCGCGGTACCAGGGGCCGCCGTGCAGCAGGACGACGGTCGGCAGGTCGCGGTGCTCCGTCCCGATCGCAGGGTCAGGTGACACGGTAGGTCGAGGCCGTCGCGGGCGGTGATGGTGATGGGGGTGACCGGGGCCAGTCGGGCCGGGTCCAGGTGCGGGTAGGGGCGGAACAGTTGCCGGGCGGTGCCGGTGGTGTGGTCGTAGGACCAGGTGACGCGGGGGTCGCGGTCGTGGGTGAAGTCCACGACCCAGCGTTGCGCTCCTGCGTCGCAGGAGACGTGGGCCAGGTCGCCGTCGGACAGTTCGGCCAGCCGGGGGAGGACCTCGGCGAAGCGCGGGTCGAGGGCGTGGATCTTCTGGCGGGCACCGAGGTAGCGCGCGCCGAGCAGCTCTCCGTCGCCGGGGTGCACGATCAGCGAGGAGGGGAAGCGCTGGTCGGCCTCGGGCCGCGGGGTGTCGAGGTCGAACACCGGGTGGCTGTCGACCCCGATCTGCTCGCCGGTGTCGAGGTCGACCCGGACCAGTCGGGTTCGGTCCGAACCTCGCGCCGACCCGATCCACAGTCCCGCTCCGTCCGGGGTCGGGACGGAGGGGGAGACGCCGAAGGGGTGGTCGAGCCCGGAGAACCGGCTGATCAGGCGGGGCGCGCCGGCGTTCCAGTCGCACAGCAGGTGCGTGCCGTCGTCGGCCTGGCTGAAGGTGAGGATGCGTCCCTCGGCCGTGCGCAACCAGGAGAGGACGTCGCCCGGGTTCTCGGAGAGCACGGTCAGCCGGGCGGTGTCGAGGTCGAGCTCGTAGAGGTCGGCTACGTCGGGACGGCGCGCGTTGAGCTGGACGAGCACCGTCCCGGGCCTGTCCGCGCAGAGCTGGGTCCCGAACACACGCGCCCCCCGGATCGGTGTCAGGTCGACCGCCGCCTCCCCGGGGCGGGTCAGGGCCGGGACGTGGCCCGGCCGGCGAATCGCGGTGTCCCATACGTGACTTCTACCGACGCGAAGTGCCTTCGGCGCCACGAGTCTGAGACGAGAGGTGTCGAACAGATCGGCATCGGGAGTGATGGAGACACCGGCATGGGACAGTTCGAAGGCAAGACGTCGGTGGTCACCGGGGGCAGCACCGGTATCGGCCTGGCCAGCGCCGTACGGCTGGCGGACGAGGGCGCGTACGTGTTCGTCACCGGGCGACGCGAGGCCGAGTTGGAGGCCGCCGTCAAGACCATCGGTGCGGACCGGGCGACGGGAGTGGCCGGCGACATCTCCGAAGTGGCCGACCTGGACCGGCTCTACGACGCGGTCCGGGCGCGAGGCAAGGGCGTGGACGTGCTGGTGGCGAACGCGGCGGTCGGTGCGTTCGTGACGCTGGAGCAGACGACCGAGGAGCACTTCGACCAGACCTTCGGGGTCAACGTCCGCGGCACGTTGTTCACCGTGCAGAAGGCGTTGCCGCTGCTCAACGACGGAGCTTCGATCGTCCTGGTCGGTTCGACCGCCGGCGACCGTGGTGTGGAGGCGTTCGGCGCGTACGCGGCGTCGAAGGCGGCCGTCCGGTCCTTCGCGCGGACGTGGTCCAACGAGCTCAAGGGTCGTGGCATCCGGGTCAACGTGGTCTCGCCGGCGTGGATCGAGACTCCTGGGGGCACCGCCGCTTTCGGTGACGAGGAGACCGCTCGGGCCGTCAAGGAGAATGTCGCCGCCACCGTGGCGAAGGGCCGCATGGGCCGTGCTGATGAGGCGGCCGCAGTCGTGGCCTTCCTGGCCTCGGAGCAGAGCAGCTACGTCGTCGGCGCGAACCTCTACGTCGACGGTGGAGCGAACCAGATCTGAGCAGGCACCACACGCTGCGGTGGTCGTGGCCCGCGGCTTGACCATGACGCAACGGCACGGTGTGCGATACGGATCTCGCGGGCCTCGCCTGCTCTGCCCGCCGCCCTACGGAAGGACAGACATGACCGCCTCGGACACGCAGCCGAGACTCATCGAGGTCGAGGAGTTCTTCGCCGACCCCGGGTTCATCGTGCCCACCATCTCCCCGGACGGCACCCGTATCGCGTACCTCGCGCCGTACCGGGGGCGGCGCAACATCTGGGTCCGTGGCGTGGACCAGACCCACGACGACGCCGTCCCGGTCACCTCCGACACCCGCCGCGGGATCACCACCTACTACTGGACCGACGACCCGCGGTGGCTGCTCTACCTGCAGGACACCGACGGCAACGAGGACTGGCACCTGCACCGCGTCGACCTGGACGGGAGGGTGGGGGACGACCCGGAGCCGGCCGTCGACCTGACCCCGATGGGAGCGGGCTCGCGGGTGTTCGCCGTCGAGCAGCTGCCGTCGGTGCCCGGCGGCGTGCTGGCCTGGATGAACCCCCGGGTCGAGCGCATCGAGGTCTTCCGCGTCGACGTCGCCTCCGGTGAGGCCGTGCTCCACCACGAGGAGCCCGATCCGCTGGCCGAGACCCTGCTCGACCGCCAGGGCCGTCCCGCGTTCCGGATCGCCACGGACGAGGACGGGACGGTCGTCATCTCTGGCATCGACCGTGCGAGCGGGGCCGCCCGGCCGCTGCAGCGGATGGGCGGGGCCGAGTACCCGCTGGGCGTGCAACCGCAGCTGGTCACCCCGAGCGGCGACGGCCTGCTCGTCGGTTCCTTCTCCGGCGGCGATGACCTGCGGCTGGTCCGCATCGACCGCGAGACCGGCGAGGAGACCGTCGTCGCGGGCGTGCCGGACCGGAGCCTGGACAACTTCGGCATCCTGGCCCCCGGGGTCCTGCCGCCCGCGGTGTACACCCACCGCGGCACGGGCGAGCCGATCGCCGCCCGGTTCGTCGCCGACCGCACGCACATCGAGGTGCTGGACCCGGCGTTCGCGCCGGTGTACGCCGAGCTGGCGGCGCTGTCCGACGGGGTGCTCGGCACGCTGTCCTCCGACGTGTCCGGTCGACGGTGGATCGCCACGTTCATCCACGACCGCGAGCCGGGTGTGAGCTGGTTCTACGACCACGCCACCGGCGAGAAGCGCCGCCTGTTCCAGCCCTTCCCGGACCTGGACCCCGCCGACCTGGCTCCGATGGAGCCGGTGCGCTTCCCCGCCCGGGACCGGCTCGAGCTGCCCGGCTACCTCACCCTGCCGAACGGTGTGGCGCCGCGGAACCTGCCGATGGTGCTGCTGGTGCACGGCGGCCCGTGGTCCCAGGATCCCTGGATCTACAACCCCGAGGTGCAGCTGCTGGCCAACCGAGGCTACGCGGTGCTGCAGGTCAACTTCCGCGGCTCCACCGGGTACGGGCGCCGCCACCTGACCGCGGCCGTCGGCGAGTTCGGCCGGGCCATGCAGACCGACCTCGTCGACGCCGTCGGGTGGGCGATCGCGCAGGGCTACGCCGACCCCGCCCGGGTCGGCATCTTCGGTGTCTCCTACGGCGGGTACGCCGCGCTGGTCGGGGTCACCACCACCCCCGACCTGTTCGCCGCCGCGGTCGACTACGTGGGTGTCTCCGACCTCGTCACCGCCGTGCGGGCCCTGCCGCCGTTCACCCGTCGCTACAACGCCAACAGCTGGTACCGCTACGTCGGTGACCCGGACGTGCCCGAGCAGGAGGCCGACATGCGCGCCCGCTCGCCGATCACCATGACCGACCGGATCCGGACCCCGCTGCTGGTCGCCCAGGGCGCCAACGACGTCCGCGTGCCGCAGGCACAGTCCGACCGCATCGTCGCGTCGCTGCGCGAGCGCGGCGTCCCGGTGGAGTACCTGCTCGCCGAGGACGAAGGCCACGGCTTCGAGAACGAGGAGAATCGGCTCCGGTTGTACCGGGCCGTCGAACGCCACCTCGCCCGGCACCTGGGCGGGCGGCGCGGCACGACGTCCGACGAGGACGCGGCATGACCCGGGCCGCGACCGGCAGAGCGATGCCCGACTTCACCGGGCTGCGTGCGATGTACATCAACTGCACCCGGTGGGTGACCTCGGCCAGCAGACCGAAGGGCTGAGGATTCCCGTTCACGTGACCACCACCCAGCCTCGGCCGGTGGCGTCATCGAGGAACGAGAGGACGTCGTTCCCGGAGGTCGGTCGCCTCGAACTCGGTCAGCCGAGCCCGTGTGCATTCGCTCGTTGAACGGGTGCAGGTGGTGGTACACCTTCTTCGCCCACGCCCGGACCTGCAACAGCACGCGAACAACCGGTGCCGGGCGCAGGACGAACGGCGACCATCCGGTCACCAACGGTCCGCGACCGCGCTCCGGTACCGGCCGGCGGCTATTCGGGGTGTGGATGGGGGATTGGTTTTCCTCATGTGCTGGGGTGTTGCCGGGTTCGGCCGGGCGGGGTGAGGGTTGTGGGGACCGAGCTGATCTCGTGGCCCTGAGGAGAATTGTCGTGCAGTTGCAGGTGGCGTTGGATGTGTTGGATCTTCCGTCGGCGTTGAGCCTGGCGGATCAGGTGGCCGAGCATGTGGACATCCTGGAGTTGGGGACGCCGTTGGTGAAGTCGGCGGGTATCGCGGCGGTGTCTGCGGTGAAGGCGGCGCATCCGGACAAGTTGGTGTTTGCGGATCTGAAGACTGCGGATGCTGGTGAGTTGGAGGCGGGGATGGCGTTCGAGGCGGGTGCGGATCTGGTGACGGTGATGGGTGCCGTGGACGACGACACGGTGCG
>NZ_NKYF01000044.1 GCF_002262885.1 Pseudonocardia sp. MH-G8
CGCATCCAACGACGCGACCCACCCAGCAAGATCCACCACGCGGTGATCATCACCGCCGGACGAGCCTCAGCCTCTCACGACACGCCGAAGTGCCGTTGCAGTATTAGCCTCGTCCTCGATTCCGGCCGAACAATCGCCGAGGTGGCGAAGAGTATCGGCGTTCACGAGATGACGTTAGGCAAGTGGGTGAAGAAGGCGCGAGAGTCCGGGCGTGTCCCGGACTCGGATCTGTCCGAGCCGGAGCGAGCCGAGCTGGAACGACTCCGGAAAGAGAACGCGACCCTGCGGATGGAGCGGGACTTCGCAAAAAAAGTAGCGACCTGGTTCGCGAAAGAACAGCCGTGAAGTACGCGGCGATCGCGGACTGGGCTGCCGAAGGCGCGTACCCGGTCACGTTCATGTGCGCCCAGCTCGGCCTGGCCCGCCAGGGCTACTACCGGTGGCTCAAAGCCGGGCCGAGCGAGCGGGAACGCACCGACGCCGAGCTCACCGACACCATCCGAGAGATCCACCGAGACCTGCACGGTGACCCCGGCGTGCGCCGGGTGTGGGCCGAGCTGGTCGTGCGCGGCTACCGGACCGCCCGCAAGCGGGTCTGGCGACTCATGCGCGCCGCCGGCCTGCAAGGACGCCACCCCAGGGCGTGGAAGCAGACGACCGTCGCAGGTCTACGACCGATCGACGCCCCGGACCTGATCGGCCGCGACTTCACCGCCGATGCCCCAGACACCCGCTGGTGCGGGGACATCTCCTACATCCAGACCGTGGACGGCTGGGCGTACGTCGCCACCGTGATCGACCTGCACTCCCGCAAGGTCGTCGGCTACGCCGTGGCCGACCACATGCGCACCAGCCTGATCATCGAGGCCCTCACCGCCGCCCCGGTCACCCGCCGCCCACCGGCCGGAGTGATCATGCACAGCGATCGCGGAACGCAATACACGAGTCGGGAGTTCACCGATTTCTGCGCCGCCAACGGGGTCGTCCGCTCGATGGGTCGCCGCGCCACCTGCTTCGACAATGCGGTGTCCGAGTCGTTCTTCGCAACCTACAAGAAAGAACTCATCCACACTCGCCCGTGGAATGACGTCACCGAGGTCCGCCAGCAGACGCTTTTGTAGATCGAAGGCTACTACAACCGCCGAAGGCGACACTCCACCCTCGGATACTTGACACCAGCAGAATACGAGCTAGGGTTCAGAGAACTAACCGACCTGGCAGCCTAAATCGGTGTCAATCGAATCGGGAACACTCCAATGCCCAGGTCATATTCGTGCACTACACACTGTCCAACATCAACAACACCACGCCGAACTTCACCACGCCCAAGACCAAGAGCAGCCACACCTGGATCGGGCTCTCCGCCCGCGCCGTTCGCGCACTGCAACGACAGGCCGAACGGCAACGTGTCCTCCGACTGGCCACCGGCCCGGCCTACCACGACCAGGACCTGGTGTTCACTCGGCACGACGGACAACCCCTTCGACCCGAGTACGTGCTGCGCCACCTCGACCAACTGAGCAACCAGGCCTGCCTGCCGCGCATCCGGGTGCACGACCTACGCCACTTCGCCGCCACGACCATGCTGTCCTCGCAAGTCCCGCTGGCGATGGCGTCCAAGACGATGCGGCACTCGACCCTGTCGACCACCACCGAGGTCTACGGTCACCTGCTCCGCCACGTCGCCCAGGAAGCCGTCGACGCCATCGACACCGCGCTCACCTCGGCCGAGAACACGACACATGCCGCCTGACGACCACATCGCGACCACCCGATGATCGGACCGGCCCTCGCCTGCCAGTGGGCACCACGACACACCCCACCGCGACGGTGCCCGCGGTCTGGCCCGGTGCGACCACATTGCGACCACATCCACGAAATGGATCATCCGTTTCCACACGTGCCGTCACGCCAGCCTCAAGGAGGCAACAGCACCGAGCACCCGGATCAAGCCGGTGGTCTTCTACGGCTCAGCCGCCGTGACCCTCGCCATCGCGCTCTGGGCGATCATCGCCCCGACCGCCGCCGCCGACACCATCGGCGCGTTTCCGCAGGTAGAGACAGCGATGGGCGGCTCCCCCCACACTGAAAGGAACCGCCCATCACGCCGTCGGGACGACAGGATTTGAACCTGCGACCCCTTGGCCCCCAGTCGTGCGACCGGTCTGACGCGCCCGTATGCCGCTCCCTGCTGGTCACGACGTCCGTCGAAGTCCAGCGGGATCCAAGCTGCTGCGGCGTGGTTGTCACTCAGTTAGTCACTCACCCACCGGCATCGCTCGGTACCAGCCAGAGGGCTGCGCGACGAGTCAGTCTCGATGACCGGAGCGCCGTCGGCTGCCTTCCGGACCGACTCGCAGCCCTTCTTCGCCGCAGCCTTGGTCTTGTACGCCTCGCCGGTGGCGACGACCTGACCGTTGCTCGCCTTGAGCCGGAACCTGACCGGCGCGATCCTCGTACACCTCGAACTTACCTGCCATCGAAACCACCTCCGGGAGATGAGCGGAGCGCCCTCTCCGCGAGTCCTTTCCCGATGACACGGACCGCGAGCGTCTCGTCGGCCCCCTCGAAGAGGGACAGGACTCGCGCGTCCAGGAAGTACCGGGACACGGGGTATTCCTCGGCGTAGCCGTAGCCGCCGTGCAGCTGTTGCGCCTCGCGGGTGACCCACTCGGCAGCGTTGCACGCCAGTGACTTCACCATCGAGGCCTCGAGCTGTCCCCCGCCCTCGGCGATGAGGTGTGCGCAGCGGTAGGTATAGGCCTGGCAGGCGGCCATGAGGTAGGCCATCCTGGCGAGCTTCGTCCGGGTCAGCTGGTAGTCCGCCAGGGGCGCGCCGAAGACGTGCCGCTCCTGCGTGTACCTCGCCGCGGACTCGTACGCGGCCCGCATCAGACCGACGGCTCGTGCCGCGGTCTGCATCCGCCCGTTCGCGAAGGCGTTCATTTGCAGATAGAAGCCCCTACCCAGGCCGGCCTCACCGCCGATCAGGTTCTCCGCGGGCACCAGGTAGTCCTCGAAACTGATCTCGAAACTGTGCATCCCGCGGTACCCGATGGTGCTGATCGCCCGCGCGTCGATGCGGCCCCCGTCCTCACCCTCGTGGACCCAGGCGTGCCCCGGGAACCGCGGCTTCTCGATCACGAACAGGGACAGCCCGCGGTGCTTGTCTTCGCGGGTACCCGTGCGCGCCAGCACCAGGAGGAGGTCAGCCCGGCCGCTGAATGTCGACCATGTCTTCACACCGTTGATCCGGTAGTGGTCTCCCTCGCGAGTGGCCGTGGTGGTGAGGCCGGCGACGTCCGACCCGTAGTCCGGCTCGGTCACCGCGACGGCCACCATGAGCTCGCCCGAGGCGACCCCGGGCAGCCAGCGCTTGGCCTGTTCCTCCGCGCCGCCCTTGAGCAGGGCCGTCGCAAGGATCTCGGGGCGGGTGATGAACGGACCGGCCAGCCCCATCGAGCCGCGGGTGATCTCCTCGGTGGCCACCACCATGGCCAGCAGGTCGTTCTCGCTGTGCCCGGCGGGCCCACCCGACGCCGATCCGCCGTACTCCTCCGTGATCCCCATCCCGAAGAGGCCCATCCGGGCGAAGTCGCTGATGATGCTCTCGGGGATGTCGCTGTCGTTGCGGTGCACCGCCTCCGCGAGCGGGGCGACCTTCTCCCTCGCGAAGTCCCGGAAGACCCGCCGCGCCATGTCCAGCTCGTCGGTCTGCGGAGGACTGGGAAGCGGCCCCGTCGTCACCTGCTCGGCGATGCGGTCGAGGAGCTCGACCGAGCGCGCCGCGGCGAAGGCCAGCGCCACGTCCCCGCCGTGCCACGGGAGGGTCTCGACGCCCCAGGCCGGTTCCCGCCCCTGCAGGCGGGAGTTCACCTCAGCGACGACGTGTCCGGAGAACGCCGTCGTCAGCATCTCGGCCAGCCCGCCCGACTCGCCCCAGGGCAGCATCGCCTCGCCAGCGCCGACGAGGCAGGCCGCCGCGGAGAGGTCGTAGACGATCGCCTGCTCCCGGTCCAGCCGCTCCAGGTCGACGCGGCCGTTCGCCCCTCGGACGTCGACCGCGAGACGGGCCACAGCCCGGTCGACCACCTGCCGTGCAGCGGTCAGGAGCGTCCTGGCGTGTTCCACGGTTGCTTCCATGCGCAATGTCCTTCCGATCGCGCTCACCGGGTCGGCCGGCGTCAGCGGTTGTAGTGCGGAGCGGCCCCCTCGAGGCCCCTCCACACGTCGTCGCACGCCGCCAGCACGTCGGGCTCCAGGCCGGGCCCGGTGACGGCGTCCAGGTTCTTGCGCAGCTGGTCGATGCCGGAGGCGCCGAGCAGCATGCAGTCGGTCAGGGGGCGCCCCAGCACCCAGCGGAACGCCAGCTCCACCAGAGTCAGGCCTGCCGCGGAGGCCACCTCGCCCAGCCGCTCGACCGCGTCGAACTGGTCGTCGTTCCAGTAGCGGTCCCGGTAGATCTCCTTGGTGAAACGTGTGCCGGCCTGCGGCCGGCCGTCCCGCCGGTGTTTGCCGGTCAGCAGCCCACCGGCGAGGGGGTTGTAGGTGATGTTCGTGAGTCCGAGGTGGGCGGAGCAGGCGGCGTACTCGGCCTCGACCCGGCGCCCCAGCAGGTTGTAGAGGGGTTGCGAGACGAGCGGCTCGGCCCAGCCGTGGGCGCGCGCCAGGTGGAGCATCTCGGTGATCTGCCAGGCGGCGAAGTTGGACTGGCCGAGGTAGCGGACCTTGCCCTGCCGCACCACCTCGTCCAGCGCCTCGAGCGTCTCCTCGACGGGGGTGTCCCGGTCCGGCCGGTGCATGTAGTAGACGTCGATGTGGTCGACGCCGAGCCGGCGGAGGCTGTCGTCGACCGCTCGCCGTACTGCGCGGCGGGAGAGCCCGGTCGCCTCCGGATCGGACTGGTCGACGGGGCTCCCGAACTTGGTCGCGAGGACGACCTCGTCGCGGAACGGCCTGACGATCCGGCCGAGCATCTGCTCGGCCGCGCCCGCCCCGTAGTTGTTCGAGGTGTCGAACATGGTGATGCCGGCCTCGCGGCAGGTGCGCACCATGGCGGTCGCCTCGGCCTCGCCGACCTGCGTGCCGAAGGTCATGGTGCCGAGGACGATCCGTCCCACGGCGAGGTCGGTGCCGGCCAGGGTGCGCTGGGGCACGGCGCGGCTCACGTCGCCACCTTCACCGGCTGCGTCGCCGCAGTCGTGACACCGCGACGGGCCAGTTCGGCGACGGCGTCGGCGCTGTACCCGAGCTCGGCCAGTACCTCTTCGGTGTGCTCGCCGAGCAGGGGTGGCGGTGCCGCACGTCGAGGCCATGGTGGGTGGGCGTCGACAGGTGTCGCGAGGTGCACGAGGTCGCCGATCGTCGGGTGGCGGGTGGTGATCGTGCGGCGCTCCGCGGCGCGGATCACGTCGGGCAGGGTGCGGACCGGGGCACAGGCGACGCCCGCAGCGCGGAGCAGTGCGATGACCTCCTCCCGTGCGCGACCCCGCAGCGCCTCCGTGAGGACGCCGCGAACAGCGGCGCCCTCACCGGCGTCGGCCCCGGTATCGAGCCCGAGCGCCTGGCCGACCGTGCGCCACGCAGCGCCGTCACCCGCGTCGACGTGTACGTACTCGTCGTCCCGGCAGGCGTAGACACCGGACCAGTCCTGCGGCCGGCGCACTGCGTCCTGCGCGGCACCGGCACCGGCCAGGAGCGGGGCGAGGATGTCCGCCTGCGCGAACAGCTGGGCGTCCAGCAGGCTCAGATCCACGGTTCCGCCGCGACCCGTGCGCGCTCGCCGGTGCAGGGCAGCGGTCACCCCGACCGCCGCCAGCACACCGGCTGCGAAGTCCGGCAGGCTGACACCCATGCGGACGGGGCGGCCCGACGGCGCCGCGCCCGCGAGCATCGCCCCGCTGAGCGCCTGGATGATGGGGTCGTTCGCCGGCCGGCGGACGTAGGGACCGTCCTGGCCGAACGCCGAGATCTCGCAGTAGACCAGCGCCGGGTTGAGCTGCAGCAGGCGCTGCTGTTCGATGCCGAGGCGCTGGGCGGCCCCGGGCCGGAGGTTGTGCACGACGACGTCGGACGTGCGGGCCATCCGATGGACCGCCTCGCGTCCCTCCGGGCTCTTCAGGTCCAGGGTGACGCTGCGCTTGTTGCGGTTGAAGCCGAGGTAGATGGCGCTCTCGCCGGCCGCGAACACCCCGCCCATCGCGCGACCGATCTCGCCGGCGCCGGGCGGCTCGACCTTGACGACGTCCGCGCCGAGGTCGGCGAGCAGCATGGTGCACCACGGCCCTGCGACGAAGTGGGTGAGGTCCAGGACGGTGGTCCCGGTCAGCGGAGCGGTCACGACGAGGTCCGGTTCCCGCCCAGGGCGAGGAGGGTCCAGTCGTCGTGGAGCCGGCGGTAGAGCGCCTCCACGACCCAGTAGTTGCCGTAGGGCATCACGTCCTCCAGCGGGAAGCGGCTGATCCCCGCTCCGACCTTCTCCGGTGGCAGGGGCCCCCAGCTGCCGTGCAGCAGCACACCGCCCGGTGACAGGTAGTTGAGCAGCAGCTCGTCGACGATCGCGTCTCCTGCCGGTTGCGCCCACACAGCCGACTCGGGGTCCAGGCGCGCGAGTCGCAGCAGGGCGTTGGCCGCGATCGACGCGCTACAGGAGTCACGCGGGATGTCCGGGGTCTGCGGGTCGGCGAAGTCGTAGAACGGGACGTGGTCCTCGGGGAGGTGGTCGACGTACCAGCGGCACACCCGGCGTGCCACCTCGAGGAAGGCCGGGTCGCCGGTCGCCTCGTAGACGTTGACGTAGTTGTGCAGCGCCCAGGACTGCCCACGGGCCCAGGTCGACTCGTCCGAGTAGCCCTGCATGTTCCAGCGACGGGCCGGCTCGCCCGCCGACAGGTCGAACTCGATCGCCTGGTACGTGGATCCATCGGGGCGCACGATCCCTGCGGCCAACAGGTTGGCGTTGTGCCGAACCGCGATCTCCTGACAGGAGGGATCGTCGCTCGCCGCCCAGTAGAACGACAAGAGGTTCAGCCCCGTGTCGATCACGGCCCGGTTGACCCCGGGCACCTGGAAGAAGACACCCAGCCGAGGGTCGAAGTTCTCGGCGTAGCGGTCCACCGCGGCCCGCCCGGCCTCGGCGAGCGCGGCATCACCGGTACAGCGCGCGCCCAGGCAGACGGCGTAAAACAGGTCGCTGCCGGCGGCCGAGAACCCCGGTGGGCGGAGGCTCAGACAGTTCGCGACGGTATGAGCCAGCCGGGATGCGGCCCCCGCGATCCGTTCGTCACCGAAGTGCTCCGCCACCAGCCACAGGCGACCGGTGAGGAACCCGACCCACTGGAACGTGGCCCACGAGTCGGGTTGGTACGCGGGCGCGAGCTCGTAGCCGCCGGTGCGGTAGCTGAAGCGGGGCACGGCACCCTCCGGCGCCCGCTCCATGAGGCGGACCACCTGCTCGCAGCCCACGCGCACCTGCTCCATCGCCCGCTGAGCAATTGCCTGCCGCGCCGTCGTGTCGTCCATCGTCGTCATGTTCCTGTCGCCTCCGGTCGCCCGATCCCGCTGCCCGTCACCGCTGCCCGTCACCGATGCCCGAAGGACGGCGGCCGTCGCTCGAAGAACGCAGCGACTCCCTCGCGCACGTCATCGGTGGCGAACACCCGTGCGAACAGCTCGGCCTCCATGGCGAGGCCCTCCTCCAACGACGTCGCGCCGCCGCGGTCCACCAGGTCCCGGACGCAGCCCACGGCCACCGCGGGCCGCTCGGCCAGCTCTCGCGCCCACCGCTCGACCGTCTCGTCCAAGCGCCCGTCGGGAACGACCTGGTCGACCAGGCCGATGCGGAACGCCTCCCCGCTGTCGATCGGCGCTCCGAACATCATCAGCCGTTTCGCCCGCGACGGGCCGATGAGGCGCGTCAGCAGCTGGGAGCCGCCGTTGCCCGGGAAGACCCCCCGGGTGACCTCCGGGAACGCGAACTGCGCACGGTGCGACGCCAGTCGGAAGTCCGCCGCCACGGCGACCTCCAGTCCGGCGCCGAACGCCACGCCGTCGATCGACGCGATCACCGGCCGCCCGCAGCCCCGGATGGCCGCGGTCATGCGCTGCCCGGATCGCGAGACGTTACGGGCGGAACCGGTTCGGATGCGCTCCGGGAACTCCCGGATGTCGGCTCCCGCCGAGAAAGCCCGCGACCCCGCTCCGCGCAGCACCACCACACGCACCTCGGTACGGCCGGCGATGTCCTCGAACACCCGCGTCAGGTCGGCCTTGGCACGAGCGCCGAGGAGGTTCAGCGGCGGGTCGTTGAGGACGACGGTTGCCACCGGGCCCTCCACCCGGAGCAGGACCGGTGCGTCGACGACCGGGGTCACGAGCCGCCCGCCACGGTTCCGGTCGCGCGCAGCCGGGCCACCTCGTCGTCCCCGAAGCCGTACTGCGAAAGCACCTCGTCCGTGTGCTCCCCCAGCAGCGGTGGCGCGGACCGCACCGGCAGCGGGTCGCCGTCCATCCGCAGCGGCAGGCCGACCGTCCGCACCGAGCCGGCCGCGGGATGCTCCATGGTGCGGATCAGCTGGTTGTGCGCGACCTGCGGGTCAGACATCGCCTCGCCGAGGGTGTTGACCGGACCGCACGGCACGCCGTGGGCCTGCAGGACGCCGAGCCATTCGTCCCGATCCCGTTCCAGGAGGATCGGCTCCAGCAGGTCGGCCAGGGCCTCGCGACGGCGGGTCCGCTCGACGTTCGTCCCGAAGTCGGGGTGCTCGGCCAGCTCGGGCCGGCCGAGGGCGGCGCAGAGCATGCGCCAGAACTTGTCGTTGATCGCCGCGATGTAGAGGTAGCGGTCGCCCTTGCAGCGGTACGCCTGGTACGGCGCGAACTGGGGGTGGCCGCTCCCCAGCCGCGGCTGTTCCTCGCCGTTGAGCAGGAACTCCTGAGCCCTCGGACCGAGCGCGAAGATCTCCACGTCGAGCAGGTTGAGGTCGAGGTGCCGTCCGGGCCCGTTCTCGCCGCGCCCTACGACGGCCGCGAGGATCGAGAAGGCCGCCATCATCCCGGCACCGAAGTCGGGCACGCTGACGCCCTGTCGCGCCGGCGGCCCGTCCTGCTCGCCGGTGATGCTCATGGCACCGGACAGGGCCTGGATGATCGGGTCGTTGCCGGGCAGGTCGACGTGCGGCCCGTCCGGCCCGAAGGCGGAGATGGACGCGTAGACGATGCGGGGGTTGACGGCCGAGAGGCTCGCGTAGTCCACGCCGAGCTCCGCGGTCTTCCCCGGGCGCAGATTCTCGACGAAGATGTCGGCCTTCCGGGCGAGGCGCGTGAGCACCTCGCGGGCTTCGGGCCGCTTGAGATCCAGGGCGACGCTGCGCTTGTTGCGGTTGAGGGAGAGGAAGACCGCGCTCTCGCCGCCGGCGTAGACGCTCCCCGCCTGGCGGGACATGTCGCCACCGTCTGGTCGCTCGATCTTGATGACGTCGGCGCCGAGGTCGGCCAGCACCATCGTGCACCACGGGCCCGCCGCCAGGTGCGACATGTCGAGGACCGTCAGCCCGGCCAGGGGAAGATCCTTGCTCACCGTGCAACATCTCCTTCGTTCCACCGAGGCGGCCTGCGATCGAGGAACGCCTGAACGCCTTCGGCGCTGTCGGCCGTCAGCGCGTTGAGGGTGAGGACGTTCCGCAGGTGCCGAAGCGACTGCCGGAACTCCATGTCCGCGGCCTCGTGCAGGGCCTGCTTGCCCATCCGGAGCACGGTGGAGCTGTACGACGCGATCGTGTCGGCCACACCGCGGGCGTCGTCCCACAGGTTCTCCCGGGGACGACCGTGTTGACGAGTCCCATGTCCCTGGCCTCCGCGGCGGTGAACCGCCGGCCGGTGAAGGCCATCTCGAACGCCTTCTTCTCCGGAACGGACCGCAGGATGGCGGCGCTGATGATGAGCGGGAACCGCCCGAGCGTGATCTCCGGGGTGGCGAAGAGCGCGTCCTCGGACGCGATGGCCATGTCGGCCGCGGCGACCAGCCCGAGCCCGCCACCGAAGGCATAGCCGTGAACCACCGCGATCACCGGTGTGCCGATCGTCCGGATCGTCTCGATGCTGTCGACGATGCTGTCGAACTCGGTCTGCAGCTGCTCCCCCGGCTTGCCGGTGACCTCGCGGAGGTCCGCGCCGGCCGAGAAGCTGCGCTCCCCCGCACCCCTGATCACGATGCAGCCGACCCCCGGATCTGCGTCCAGCTCCTCCAGCGACGCGCGGAGGAGGTGGTTCGTGGCCGTGCTGAGGGCGTTGTGGACCTCCGGCCGGTTGATCACCAGCCAGGCGACGCGCGCCTCCCGCCGCACCACGACGAGCGGGCCCCCGCTCGCTCTCGACGGCTGGGTGTGTGCCGCAGACATCACTCCTCCTCCTTGTACACCACGGCCGGGCGGCGTCCCGTCGCGCGCTGCAGCGCGGGTGCGGCCAGCAGGAGCAGCGCGATCGCGAAGATGACGAGGCAGAGCGGGCTGGACGCGAAGGACAGCGCCGTGGCGCCGAGGTCACCGTCGTTGAGCGTGAGGGAGCGGCGCAGGTTGATCTCCATGAGCGGGCCCAGGATCAGGCCCAGCACCAGCGGCGCCTTGGGTACCCGGAAAGCCGCCATGACCAGGCCGAGCACACCGAACGCCAGCATCATGAAGACGTTGAAGGAGGTGGCTCGCAGCGCGTAGGTCCCGACGACGGCCAGGACGATGACCACCGGGATCAGGATGTGCCGCGGCAGGTTGACGACCTGCGCGAACCGCTTCGCCGCGGCGAGCCCGAAGATGAGGAGGAACACGTTCGCAACGACCAGGCTCAGGAAGATCGCGGAGACCAGCGACGGGTCCTCCTCGAACAGCAGCGGCCCGGCCGTCACCCCGTGCAGGGTCAGCGCCCCGATCAGGATGGCGGTGACCGAGTCGCCGGGGATGCCGAGCGAAAGCATGGTCGTCATGGCGCCGCCGGCGCAGGCGTTGTTGGACGCTTCGCACGCCGCGACGCCTTCGGGCTCGCCCGTTCCCATCCGCTCGGGGTGCTTGGACAGCCGGGTCTGCTGACCATAGGAGACGACACCGGCGATCGTGGCGCCCGCGCCGGGCACGGCACCGACGACGACGCCGGTCACCGACGAGCGCACGATGACCCACTTCAGCCGGTTCAGCAACGACCAGGAGGGCAGCACCCTGTCGAGCTTCTGGGGGATCACCGCCTTCCCGTGGCGCGCCTTGCCCACCTGTTCGAGGAGTTCAGCCACGCCGAAGACGCCGATGACCACCGCCACGAACTCGGCACCGCTGAGCAGGTCCGCCTGACCGAAGGTGAACCGCGGGTAGCCCGAGACCAGGTCGATGCCGATCGTGCCGATGAACAATCCGATTAGCCCGCTCGCGAGACCCCTCAACAGCGATTTCCCGGCAATGTAAGAGATGACCGTCAGACCGAGGAGGGCGATCGCGAAGTACTCCTGCGAGCGGAAGCTGCCGGCGACCGACGCGATCATCGGCGCCATCACCGCGAGCACCAGTGCGCCGCCGATGCCGCCGAGGAAGGACGAGGTGGTGCTCACACCGAGCGCTTTGCCGCCCTCACCCCGCTTGGTCATCGGGTAGCCGTCGATCCCGGTCATCATGTCCGCCGGTGTGCCGGGGAGGTTCATGAGGATGGAGGGGATCCCGCCCCCGTACAGCGCACCGAGGTAGATCCCGATCAGCATTGCGATCGCTTGGGTCACCGACATCGAGTACGTGACGGGCACCAGCAGCGCGACGCCCATGTTGGCGGTCAGGCCGGGCATCGCCCCGAACATTATTCCCAGCAGTGTCCCGGCGGCGATCAGCAGGATTGTCAGCGGGTTGAACACGAGCGAGAGTCCGTCGGTGTACAGCGAACCTGCAGCGGCGAAGACCACGCTGATTCCCTTCCGTTCGAACAGTTTCGGGGAGCGCGAACGACTACGGCAGGATTCCCGGCGGGATCGGAACGCTGAGAGCGAACACGAACGTCACGTAGAGTGCCGCGCTGATCGCACCCGACAGCGCCGCCGAGGACACGTACGACGCGATGTTCCGCTTCGGCGACAGCCAGATCATCAGGACGGTGAGAAAGAGGAAGGTCGAGGTCGCGTAACCCAGGCCTGATGAGAACGCCACCCAGACGTAGACCGCGGCCGCGGCGACGAACGGCGCGACGCGCCAGATCGTCTGTGACATGCCGTCGGCCGCGTCCGGCCCGGGCCCGACCTCCGACTGCTCGGCCGTGGCGTCCGGTACCGCTGATCGGTTCCGCTCCTCCGACCTGCGGGCCCGCAGGCTCGTCACAGCGATGAGGACACCCAGGGCGCCGAGGCCGGCGCCGATCGCCCTGGGGAAGAGCGCCGGGTCGGCGGCCAGCGAGGCGGCGGGCGGGTAGTCGTGGGTCGTCACGACGATGAGCAGCCCCATGATCACGAAGGCGATGCCGAGGATGGTGTCGCGCATCTACTGACCCCTTCTTGTAGGCACTGTCGTCGACCCTGGAGGTCGGGTCAGCGCTCCGGCCGGGTCGTGAGGATGCCCAGGGGCCCGAACAGGCTCTGCACGAGCTGGTCCTCCTGCTCCAGGTGCCCCCGCAGAGCGGCGGCGTCCTCGTAGGCGATCTCCACACCGGCCTGCGCCATCGCGTCCGTGAAGCTCTGGGACCCCGCGGCATTGCGCACCGCCGTCTCCAACGCGGCGAGCACCGCGTCCGGCGTCCCCTGCTTGGCGACCAGTCCTCGCCAGACCGCGTACTCGATGTCGATGCCTTGCTCGGTGAGCGTCGGCACGTCCGGGAAGAGCGGCGACCGCTGCTCCGACATCACCCCGAGCATCTTGGCGCGGTCCGCGTCGACCATCGCGACGGCCTCGGCCGGACTGATCGTGGTCGCCTCGACCTCACCCGACGCCACCGCGTTACCGGCGTCCCTGCCACCCGGGTATGGCACGTACTCCATCTCGAGCCCGCCGGCGGCCTGCCCGAGCAGTAGGCCGGCCGCATGCCAGACGCTTCCCACTCCGCTCGTGCCGACATGCACCTCGCCCGGGTGCTGTTCGGCGTAGGACACGAACTCCGCGGCCGAGTCGTACGGCGCGTCCGCCTGCACGGTCAGACCCGCCACGTCCTTGACCACGACGCCCACCGGCGCGAACTGGGAGAGCGGGTCCACCTGTGGGGCTCCTGTGTAGGGCAGCGTCGAGATCGTCCGGGACACGATCAGCATCTGGTGGCCGTTCGCGGGATCCGCGGCCAGCCGGGCGGCCGCGACGGCCCCGGAGCCCCCTTCGATGTTCACCGGCAGGACGGTCGTACCCAGCTCCTCCTCGAGTGCGGGAGCCAGGCCGCGCGCCACGATGTCGAACGTGCCGCCGGCCGGCGTCGGGATGTAGATCGTGACCGGCCGGTCGAAGGAGACGGCGCCGTCGGTCGCCGGCGCTCCGGCCCCGCCGCCGCAGGCGGCGACGCCCAGCAGGAGAGCTGCCGCTGCGAGTGCACGGCCTGCACGACGGAGCCTCATTACTCCTCCTTGGTATGTGGGTATGTGGAATACCAAATGACGGTATCCAGAACGCCACGAGCGGTCAAGACGACGGTTGCGGCGTCAGGCTCGCGGCACGTCGTGGATGCGCAGACCGGCGTCGACCCAGGCGCGGTTCCACGTTCCCGCTGCGATCGCGGCAGTCTCGGACGCCTCGGCCTCGCGTTTCGCCTCGGCCGCGACGAGCACGTCCTCCAGGCGCGCGCGCGGGATGACGGCCACGCCGTCCTCGTCCCCCAGAACCAGGTCGCCGTCCTGCACTGCCACGCCCGCCAGCGACACGTCGCACCGCAGGTCGCCGGGCCCGTCCTTGTACGGCCCGAGGTGGCTCACGCCAGCAGCGAACACCGGTGGAGCGGATCTCCCGAGTTCGGAACGATCACGAACGGCGCCATCCACGACGAGGGCGGCCAGCCCCCTCGTACTTGCATACCGACCCATCAGACCACCGAGGATCGCCCGGTCCGTCGCTCCCGCCGCCGCGACGACGAGAACCTCGCCGGGCCGGGCGATGTCCAGTGCCTTGTGGACGACCAGGTTGTCCCCGGGCCGGGTGCGCACTGTCAACGCCGCTCCCGCCACTACCTGCCCGGGCGCGAGGCCGGCCACCGGCAGGAGCCCCGGAGCTCCTGCCCATCGTCCGAAGACGTCGGAGACGAGCGAGGTCGCCAGCCGTCGGAGACGGTCGACGACGTCGGCGGCAGGCAAGGGCATCTCAGCGTACAGGCGACAGTCGACGGGCATGGGAGTCTCCTGGGGGTCTCGTACGGCGTGTAGAGTGCGGTATACCAAATTCGGTGCACAACGTGCCAGGGCTTGGCGTAGGCCCCGGGCGGTTCGAGCCTCGGGGCGCCGGCGCGACACAGCGGACCGATCGCGGAATGAGAGGATGCCGGCGCCGCCGACCGGCGCAACGAACACTGGGGAGTGCGGGCGCCGTCGGTTCCGTGATCGCCCGGACACCGAGGCGGCACTGATCGGAGGAGATCTCATGAAAGCGCTCGTTCCCATCGAGCCCGTGCAGCTCGGTGATCGGGCGTTCGACTCCCTCCGGATGGCGATCATCACCGGCGAGCTCGCCCCCGGGGAACCGCTGCGCGATCGGCAACTGGCCGCGGTGCTGGGCGTCAGCCGCACCCCGGTCAGGGAGGCGCTCCACCGGCTCGAGGCAGCGGGCCTCACGGCGTCGCGCGGGCGGGCGGGATGGGTCGTGAGCCCCTTCACCGAGGACGACGTGCGCGAACTTTTCCAGGTCCGCGTGCTGCTCGAACCGGTCGGCGTCGACGAGCTGGCCGAGCACCCGGACGAGAAGGCCATCGTGGAGATCGAGCACTTCTTCGACGGCTACGAGCGGCCGATTCCGGCCGCCCGCACATCGGACTACTTCCTCCGCGACAACGCGTTCCACACACGGATCGTCGGATGCAGCAGGAACAAGCGGATTCGGGACATGTACGCGGTGATGGAGAGCCACATCGAACGTGGCCGGCACCTCGCGGCGGAAGGCCGGGCCGACGAGACCCTGGACGAGCACATGGCAATCGCGCACGCCATTGCCCGTCGCGACTTCCCCACCGCCCGCGCTCTCCTCGTGGAGCATCTGCGATCCGGAGAGCAGCTGATGCTCGAACGGATCCGCAACCACGGGTAGGCCGTGGCGATGCGGCGTCAGGGGCCGGAGCTGCGCAGCGCCACCGAGATCGCTCGGGCTGCGGCCACCACGCTCGCCGCCAGCCCCTTGATCTGGTGGTCGTCGACGGGCTCCAGGCAGCTGAGGCTCAGCGCCGCGATGGTGGCGCCGGTGTGATCCCGGACCGGGGCGGCGACGCCGGTGACCGCCGCGTGAAACTCGTGGTTGTCAACGGCGTAGCCGACTTCGGCCTGCTTCTCGAGCTC
Source organism: Pseudonocardia sp. MH-G8 (assembly GCF_002262885.1). Classification (GTDB taxonomy): domain Bacteria; phylum Actinomycetota; class Actinomycetes; order Mycobacteriales; family Pseudonocardiaceae; genus Pseudonocardia. The sequence goes on from NZ_NKYF01000044.1 coordinate 15,470, forward strand.
GCGGGCGAACGCGTCGGCCTCTGCGATCGTTCGCGGCGTGAGCGGGACGAACTCATGGTCTGCCAGCCAACCGCGCAGCTCCGGGTCCGGCAGCGCGGCCACCAGCACCTTGCCCAGGGCGGTGGCATGCGCCGGGAGCCGGGTGCCGATCTGCGTCACGAGACGCAGCGCGCTGGTGCGGTCCTCCACCTTCTCGATGTAGAGAACCTGGTGCGCGTCGAGCACGGCGAGGTTGCACGTGCAGCCCGTCGTCGCGGACAGCTCCTCCATCGGAGCGCGCGCGAGGTCCCGCAGGTCGATCATGTCGAGCGCGGCGGCGGCGAGCGAGAACAGCCGGATGCCGATCCGGTACCGCTGCGCCTCGTCCCGGACGACGAGGTCCTTCGCCATCAAGGTCTGCAGCAGCCCGTGCGCCGTGCTCTTGGGGATCTCCAACGCCTGCGCGATCTCCATCAACCGCATCGGCGTCCTCCGGCTGCCGAGCAGCTCCAGCAGCGACACGACCCGGTCGACGGACCGCACCAGCCCGTCACTGCTGACCATTGCCGCCGCCCCCGTCCGTCACACCATCCCCAACGCTATCGCCCCGCTCAGCAAGAGCCCGAACACCGTGCAGAAGACCACGAACTGCGTCAGCAGCTTCTTCACGAGAAGAGCTTCCCGCCGTACTCGATGAGGAGCCGGGCCGAGAAGTACCCGTAGAACAGCACCGCGAAGATCATAACGCCGAGCCGGAGCCCGCGGAGCCGGATCGCGTGTGGCAGAGCTCGGCGGTTGAGCCGGATGAGCAGCGCGGAGTACACGAACATCACCACCCCGGACAACGCCGAGGACACCACCAGCAGGGCGAGCGGCTGACTGAAGCCTGCCATCAGGATCAGCGAGCCGATCCCCACCATGGACCACACGAACACGAAGTAGAGCCGGCTTTCGGTCCAGCGGGTGCTGTCGGTGAGGTACACCGTCTTGAGGACGTCCGCGATGATCCGGCTGACGTAGTCGACGTTCGCGAGCGCGGTGAGCAGCAGGCCAGCGCCGCCGATCACCCAGAACAGCGTGCCGAACCAGGGTCCGACCGTGCCCTTCAGAGCCTCGCCCATACCGCGGATGAAGTTCAGATCACCCGCACCGGGAACGTCGCGGCCGAAGACCGTGGAGTAGGCGAGCAGCGAGAGGACGACGATCGACAGCACCGTCAGCGCCCAGAACGAGACGAGCTGCTCGATGTTGGCCACGCGCCACCAGCCGCGGAACCGGCGCAGGTTCCCCTCGTCCTGACCGACCATCGTCCCGGTGGCCGCCTTCGCGACGTCCTCGCCCGTCACCGGCGACACGATCCGCGGGATGAGCGCACCCATGCCGAAGCCCTTGTCCCGGATCCAGTTGCTCTGCGCGAGGTTGGCCAGCGCGCCCGCGCCGGCGAAGGCGATCGCCCCCAGCACGACTGCGGGGTCCAGGTCGCCGGGCGTGGGTCCGAGGCCGGTGCCGATGCCAGTCACGGCGGTGCCAAGACCGGCCCACGCGTGCGCGCTGATCGCCGTGGTCAGCGCGACGACCAGGAAGACCAGCACCGCGACGACCTTGACCATCTCGATCTTCTCGACCGTGTTGTAGACGACCGGTGAGACGGTCAGCGTGACCGCGATGGCGACCAGGGCGATCACGGCCACCCACGTCGCAGCCGACGGGCTCAGCCCGAACACGAAGCCGAGCGTGGTGGCACCACTTGTCGCCCATCCTGGCCAGACGATGGTGATGAACGCCGACAACGCCATCACCACGCCCCACGGCTTCCACAGCCGGACGAAACCGGCGATCGCCGTCTCCCCGGTGGCGAGCGTCCACCGCTCGATCTCCATGTTGAGGAAGAACTGGATGGTGACGCCCACGACGGCGGCCCACAGCATCACCAGGCCGACCTCGGCGGTGATGTAGGGCCAGAGGACGTACTCCCCCGAGCTGACGGCGAGCGCCGCCAGGATGATGCTGGGCCCGAGCACGTGCCGCAGCGACTTGGGCTCGGGGATGTCCCCGTACGCCATCGGAGGAAGGTTCTTGCTGGGCACTTCCGACGCGAACTGCTTCGGGGCGACGACGTCGTCGGCCATGAGCATCTCCTGTCAGGGGGTGGGGGCGAGGTAGACGACCTTGGTCTGGGTGAAGAAGTCCCGATTGGTGAATCCGATGGAGAACGCACCCACGCCGGAGCCGCTCACCCCGCCGAAGGGGACGTGCGGCTGGCTGACGGTGCCGTGGTTGACATGGACCATCCCGGCGCGGACACGCCGGGCGAAGCGCATGGCGACGCCGACGTCCTCGCTGAACACGACGGCGGCCAGCCCGTACTCGCCGTCGTTGGCGACCGCGACCGCCTCCTCCTCGCCGGACACCCGCAGCACGGAGAGCACCGGGCCGAAGATCTCCTCACGGGCGACGGCCATCTCGCGGGTCACCCCGTCGAGGACCGTGGGCGCGACGTAGCGGCCGGACGGCACCGGCCGCTCCGGCGTGCACCGCCGGGCGCCCTCCTGCTCGCCGCGCCGGAGGTATCCGGTGACTCGCTCGTACTGGGCGTCACTGACCAGCGGGCCGACCTGCGTGGCGGGCTCGAGCCCGGATCCAACGGCGAGCTCGGCCCACAATGCGGCGAGGCGCTCGACCAGGGCGTCGGCCAGGTCGTCGTGCACGATGACCCGGCTGATCGCCGTGCACCGCTGGCCCGAGGTCTGGATCGCCCCGCCGGTGATGTGCGCGGCCACGGCGTCGAGGTCGCGGGCGCTGTGCACGTATGCGGCGTTCTTGCCTCCAAGCTCGAGCTGGGTGCGCCCGAGGCGCTGCGCGACCGCCGCGTTGACCGTCCGGCCCACCACGGTCGACCCGGTGAACGAGACGCCGTCCACCCGCGCGTCCGCGGCCAGCTGGGCGCCGACGGTCGCCCCGCGACCCGACACGACACCCAGGACGCCCTCGGGCAGCCCGGCCTCGGCGAGCATCCCGGCGAGGCGCAACGCGGTCACCGACGTCTCGAGCGCCGGCTTCAGCACGACCGCGTTGCCCGCCACCAGCGCCGGCCCGATCTTGCGGATCGGGGCGACGGCCGGGAAGTTCCAAGGTGTGATCGCCGCGACCACGCCGATCGGCTCGAGCTCGGTGTAGACGAGCTGCCCGGCCGCCCGGCTCGGGATCGTGGCCCCGTGCAACCGGGTGCCCTCCCCCGCGGTGTAGTCGAGCTCCAGGCGGGCGCGGCCCAGCTCGGCCCGCGACTCCGCGAGCGGCTTGCCCATCTCGCGCGTCATCAGCAGCGCGAGCTCCTCGGTGTGCTCACCGATCAACTGGTTCCACCGCCGCAGGACGTCCCCGCGCACCGGCGCCGGCGTCTCCGCCCAGCCTGGTGCCGCCGATACCGCGACGTCGACCGCGTGCCGGACCTCCTCCGGCGTCGAGTCCGGAACGACGCCGATTATGTCGCCGTCGTCCGCCGGGTTGCGCGACTCGACGACCGGGCCGGCACCGCGTACCCACGAGCCCCCGATGAAGTTGACAGCTCCGGAAAGGACGTCCGCGGTCATACCCTCACCCCCTCCGGAGTCGGCACGTCCCGTGGTGGGCCGCCCGGGCGCAGAACGGCCTTCATCACCGCACCCGCCTTGACGTCGGCGACGGCCTCGTCGGCGGCCTCCAGCGGATACTCGGACAGCAGGCTGCCGAGGTCGAAACGCGCGATGAGACGCGGCAGCGACGAGATGTAGGTGATGTAGTGGCGCGCCGAGAAGCCCCACGAACCGTGCACCCGCAGCTGCTTGCGTGTGATCAGGTGCGGGTTGAGCGGCGTCGTCCCGTGGTCGGTGTACTGCCCGAGCACGCAATACTGCGCTCCCGGTCGACACATGTCGATGCCCTCGGCCACCGCGGACGGCACCCCGGCGCACTCGATCACGACATCGGCGCCGAGGCTCTCCGGGGTCTCGGCCCGGACGGCGGCCGCGCGGTCCTGGGCGGCACTGCCGTCGGTGACGTCGACGTACACGGCCGCGATCCCGAGGCGTCTGGCCTGCTCCAACCGGTCGGCCGGGCCACCGACCATGATGACCTTGCCCGCCCCGCCGAGCTGGGCGTAGATCGCGGCAGCCACACCGACCGGGCCGCTCCCCTGCACGACGACGACGTCGCCCGGCCGGATCCCGACCTCGTCCAGGACGCCGTGCACCGCGGTGGGGCCGGCGCACCCCAGCGGGATCACGTCGCGTGGCCGCACCCCGTCGGGCAGCTTGACCATGATGGTGCCGGGCTGGAGGTAGATGCTGTCGGCCCAGCCCCCGGACAGGTGCGGGAAGGCGTCGGCCCGCTGGTTGATCCCGTAGATCCGCCGCGACCCGGTGCAGAGGGTCGGCTGTTGCTCCACCAGGCAGAACCGGCACCTGCCGCACGAGATGTTGTTCAGCCAGGACACCGCGTCACCGGGAGCGAGCGGGACCCCGCACGCGTCGTGAGTCAGACCGGCGCCGAGCGCCGCCACCCGCCCGACCGCCTCGTGCCCGAGCACGACGGGCGTCGGGATGGGCAGCCGTCCGTTTTGCAGGTGTACGTCTGTCCCACAGATCCCGGCGTACTCGACGTCGACGATCGCGGCCATCTCGCCCGGCGCGGGGACCTCGAAGCTCTCCATCTCGAAGGGCGACATGAACTCCCTCAACACCACGGCACGGCTTCGGGTTGGCATGGGTGGCTCCTCACGGCGACTGCCCTGTTCGAAATCAGGAACTCGGTTCAGAAACCGTACGACCAGCCGGCCCTGCGGGCAAGACCGCGGCGGCGACGAGGAGCATCGCCCTCCTCCGGGCACGCAGCGCACCGATGCTGGCCGGCGTCGGCGGACCGGGTGGGGCTCGGACGGGAAGCGCGGTGGCGCGATCACCATCACCGGCTCCCGCCGGCAGGCTGCCTTCGCTAGCGGGGTGCACGCGCTACAGCGGGGCCAAGCACGGTTGCATCGCCCTGATGTGCGCTCTGACCTGGAAACCGGCGCCGGAGATGATCCGGGTGAACGTCGTACCCCAGCAGCGGAGGGTCGTCCGGGACGGTGTCGCCGACACCGTGATCGGCGCGCCGCCACCACCGACGGCGAGTGCGATCGGATCAGCCCCACCCCGAGCGCTGTGGACGCGAGCGACCACCGGCTTGGGAGGAGCTGCGCAGCTCGAGGCCGCCCCGGTTGCCACAGAAGTAGGTCTCGCCGTCGACATTGAGCGAGAGGCACCCGATCTCGCCGGCGCGCGGGCTCGACCCGAGTACCAGGTCGCCGTTCGCACACCGCCACCAGGAACAGACAGGTACGCAACTCCCGGTGTCGCCACACGTAGCGCAGCCCGGCCCGGACCTGGCCCCTCCCACGACCCGACTTCACCGTGCGGTGCAGCGCCGAGCGGTCGATCCGGGCCAGGCCGGCGAGGACGGCGACGAACGAGACGGCGTTGACGGCGAAGGCCGGGCCGGCCCCGGCCGCGGCGATCACCAAGCCGGCGACCGCGGGTCCGACGAGCCGCCCGGTGTTGTGGATCGTCGAGTTGAGAGCCTGTGCGTTGACGTAGTCCGCGGGCGGCACCAGATCGGTGACGAACGTGTGCCGGCCGGGTGAGTCCACGACCGTGACGAGGCCGAGCAGCGCGGCCATCACGTACACCAGCCCGAGCGTGGTGGCGCCCAGCAGCGTCGTCACCGCGAGGACCGCGGCCAGCACCGCGCTGACGGCGACCGGGCTGCCGCTCAGCACCAGCACGGGCATCGAAGCCCGGCTGGCCCGGTTCACCGACCTGGTCGCCACCGCGATCGCCGACGCACAGGCCCGCGTGGAGTTGCGCGGCCACGCCGAGGAGCATGCCGCGCCGACCACGTCGCAAGCACCGGGTCGTGGCCGCCGACACCACCCGCCGCCGTATCGAGCGCGATCTGCACGACGGCGCCCAGCAACGCCTAATCCGGAACGGGTTCGCCGCCGCACGCACGGGGTAGGCGAAGTTTACGTTACGGCGGTGGGTACCAGGAGTTGCCAGCCAGGAGCGCCCTGAACCGCTCGCACAACCACACGGATTGCGGCTGAACACTCGACCGCTTCGTGCTCACCGCGTGTCGCTCTTCGACAGTCTTCCTACGACTTTTTCCGTGTCGGGCCTACCTGCCCTCATGAAGTACGCGCTCACCAAGCTGATCACGGCCGTGAGCGCGATGTACACCGCGATCGGCCAGGTGTCCTCGAAGTACAGGAACAGGCTCGTGGCGATCAGGGGCGCCGGACCCGATGTGATCACCCCGGCGAACTGGTACGGCAACGACGCGGCAGTGTACCGGACGTTCGGCGGGAACAGCTCAGCGAATAGCGCCGACTGCACTGCGTAGACGGACGCCTGGGAGAACGCCAGGGCGAAGATGTAGGCGATGATGAGCGGCCCGCCCTCACCAGACTCGACGAGCCAGAAGAACATGAAGCCGTAGACCGCCACGAAGGCGCTCCCCAGCATGAACATCCTCCGCTTGCCGATCCGGTCGGCGATCACCCCGAACACCGGGATGGTGATCAGCTCGACGGCGGAGGCAATGATGATGGCGTTGAGCATCGACTGTCGCGAGTAGCCCAGCTCGGTCGTCCCGTAGGTGAGCATGAAGACGTTCGCGACGTTGAACGTGATGTCGGTGGCGAAGCGTGTCCCCAGCGCGAGGAGGAGGTTCTTCGGGTGCCGCCGCAGCGCCTCGAACAGCGGCACCTTCACCTCCGTTCGCGTCTCCTTGAGCTGCTTGAAGGCGTCGGTCTCGGGGAGCTGCAACCGGATCAGGAGCGCCACCACGACAAGGAAGGCCGAGAACAGGAAGGGCAGGCGCCAACCCCAGTTGAGGAAATCCTCCTCCGACATGCCCGCGACCAGGGACATGACCGCGGTGGACAGCAGAAGGCCGAGCGGCACCCCCAGCTGGGGGAAGGTGCCGAATAGCGCACGCCGATGGCTCGGCGCGTCCTCGACGGCGATCAGCACGGCGCCGCCCCACTCGCCCCCCACGGCGAGTCCCTGCACCAGCCGTAACACCACCAGCAGGATCGGCGCCCAGACGCCGATCGAGTCGTACGACGGGATGACGCCAATCAGCGTGCTCGCCGCGCCCATGATCAGCAGGGTCGTGACGAGCATGGCCTTCCGGCCGATCCGGTCTCCGAAGTGGCCGAAGACGATGGCCCCCAGGGGCCGGGCAACGTATCCGGCGGCGAAGGTGCCGAATGCCGCGATCGTGCCGGCGCTCGAGGAGAACTCGGGGAAGAAGACCTCGCCGAACACCAGCGCGGACGCTGTGCCGTAGAGGAAGAAGTCGTACCACTCGATGGCCGTGCCGACGATGGTTCCGGCAGCCGTCTTCGTCGCCCGTCCGCGGGAGAACTCGGGGGTCGTCGTAGACATTTCAGGATCCTTACCAGGTGTTGAGCATCGGGAACTGGTCGAGAGCTTCGCTCCCGCTCTCGGTGACCCGGACGATGCGTTCGGTGCGCAGCCCTCCGACGACGGGAACCGTGATGGTCGCCTTGAGCGTGAAAACCATGTCGGGGGTCAGGACAATCGGGTTGTGCGGACTGATCCACGGCTGCTCCTCCTCCGGGTCCATCCCGGTGCCGTGGCCGGTGCCGTGCCCGCGCGCCTCGCCGGAGTACTCGGCGTAGCCACGGGTCACCAGCTCTTCCTGGATGACGCGGTTCAGCTCGCGGGCGGACAGACCCGGTCGCACGGCTGCCATACCGGCCTCGACCGCAGCCACCGAGGCCTCCATGAGGGAGCGCTGCTCATCGGTGATGTCGCCGTAGCTGAAACCCCGCCCGCCGTCGGCCGAGTATCCCTTGTAGCGCGCGCCGATGTCGGTAAGGACGAGGTCGCCACGCTGGATCGGACGGTCGCTGGGCAGCGCGAGGTTCCAGCTCGCCCGCGGGCCGGACTGGACCATGGACAGGAAGGCGACGCCATCGGCCCCCGCATCGATCATGGCGGCATCCGCCATGCGCGCCAGCTCACGTTCGGTGTAGGTCTTCCCCGTGGCGAGGGCGACGCGGATGACCTCCATGGCGATGTCGTTGAACCGGGCCGCCTCGCGAAGGATGTCGATTTCCCACTCCGACTTGACGGCCTTCACCTCGGCCAGCACGTCGGTGGGTGTGGGGCGTACGCCACCCAGGGCGTCGGTCACCCGGTCCAGCAGCACGGCCGGGATGAACCCGGAACCGGCCAGGCCCAAGGCTGCGCCGTGGTGCTGGGCGGACCACGCCGTGACGGCGCCGGCGATGTCTGCGATGTTCCTGACCGCGAAGTTCGTGACGTCCGCCGCCCACCCCATCGCACCCTCGGCGACGAAGAGCTCGGGGTCGCCGTGGCGCGGCAGCAGCACCGCTGCGGTCGGATAGTCACCCACGCCGTCCAAGGGGCGGAAGCTGGTGAAGTAGCTGACGTTCGACGCCCGCCAGCAGTCCCCGTAGGCGAGGAGCCCACCCAGATCCGTGATCTCGAGCGCGGATCGGATGCGGCGCATCCTGTCGTCGAACTCTTGCAGCGGCATCGCTGACATGCAGTGTTCCTTCCTGGTCACCTGCGAGCTGGCCGCCATTGAGCCACGGCGCCAGATCGGGTGGCAATCGGTTGCCATGAGTTGTCGTCGGCGTCTACCGTCCGTGATCGGAGGTGGGCAGTGCGGCCGACGATCTACGACGTGGCCCGCGAGGCCGGCGTGGCGCCGTCGACGGTGTCGCGCGCCTTCTCCCGGCCCGGCCGGGTGAACCCCGACACGGTGCAGCGGATCCGGGCAGTCGCCGAGCTGCTCGGGTACCGCACCAACCTGCTCGCCAGGGCGCTGCCCACCGGCAAGACCTCGATGATCGCACTTGTCGTCTCCGACATCACCAATCCCACGTACTTCCCGGTGATCCGGGGCGCCGAGGCCGCCGCGGCCGAGGCCGGCTTCACCCTGCTCCTCGCCGACGCCCAGGAGTCCCAGCACACGGAGCGGGAAGCGATCGAGCGGACCCTGCCGGTCATTGAGGGGATGTTGTTCTCCGGGCCGCGGCTGTCCGACACCGCGATTCGCACCGCCGCGCAGCAGGTACCGGTCGTCGTCCTGCACCGGGCCGTGGCCGGTGTGCCTGCCGTCGTGACCGACAACGCGCTCGGTATGCGCCAGGCCGTCGAGCACCTGGCGTCCCTCGGGCACCAGAGCATCACCTACGTCTCCGGACCGGAAGCCTCCTGGGCCGACGGGGAGCGGTGGCGCGCCATCCGCGAGGCCTGTGCGAAGCTCGACATGAGGAGCCGGCGGATCGGGCCGTGTCGCCCCACCATGTCCGGTGGGGTCTCGGCCGTGGCGGACCTGCGCCGCCAGCCGTGCACGGCGGTCGTGGCCTACAACGACCTGATCGCCATCGGGTTACTTCGCGGTATGGCGCAAGCCGGCGTCCGGGTGCCCGGTGACGTGAGCGTCGTCGGCTTCGACGACATCTTGGGCTCAGACTTCTGCACGCCTGCGCTGACGACGGTCGCCGCTCCCCTGCGGGCCCTCGGAACGGCGGCGGTGCAGCACCTGATCACCCAGGCCCGAGGCAGCACGGCCGACCTCGGCCCACCGATTGTGCTCCCCGCCCGGCTCGTGGTGCGCGGATCGACTGCTCCTCCAGGCGGCGGTCAGCGCGGCCGGAAGAGGATCTCCCTGGTCTGAGGGACGACGAGGTGGAGTGGGTCAGGACGCAGTGCAGGTGCGACAGGCGGTGAACCTCGGTTCGGCCGCCGTGACGTTGTTGAACCGCGGTGTGAGGCCGGTGAGCGGGAACGCCCCACCGGATCGGGCGGAGCTCTCGAGCACGGTCACGTCGTTGCGCGCGGCGACCAGCCCCGCGTGGGACAGATCGACGGTTGGCTCCGGCTGGCTGAGATCGGTTCCGGATCCGAGGCCCTGTTGGTCAGGCACGAGTGCGGCGTGTCGATCGGGCCCGTCGTCGAACTGTTGCTCGACCGCGGCGGAGAGAAGGTCCACCCTAGAGGACGCGGTGCGCGGGCTGCCCGACGAAATCAACGGCCGCGCGCCGGACGCCCCTGCCTGGACGAGCGCGCCCAATGTCTTCCGCCTGGCGGCAGCCACGAATCGACCACGCCGTCAACCGCTGCCGAACGATCCTCACAAGAGGTCCAAGGCGCCCGAGGAGAAGCCGATATGGCGCAACCACGCCAAGCGCTGGGCCGCTGCGCCAACGGTCAGCAGCCTGGTTGAAGCATTCACGGCTGTCTGCTCACTCCGCGTCGACGCCTGGCTAGGCGTTCGAGGGGATCGAGCGAAACGGGGGCGCGATGAGCACCTGAGGCTCGCACGAGATCGCCATCGCGATCATCACCCGCTGCCGCTGCCCAACCGAGAGCTGATGCGGGTAGTCGGCCCCACCCTCCAACCCACCGCTGCACGAGCACGGGATACGCACGGCCCTCCGCGGAAAACACCGTCGGTAGCCGGCACCGAGACCGGCTGAGCGTTGGCCAATGTGCCAACGAATCGTGGGCGGCCCTGGCCCGAGGGCCATAGGTCAGCGCTGTCCGCCTTCCTAACCTGGGCGAAGGATCGGCCGGAAGGGACGCGTGCATGAAGATCACCGGCGTCGACGTGGGCGGGACCCACACCGACATCATCGCCTTCGACACCGCCAGCGGCGACATCGCCGTCCACAAGGTCCCGAGCACGCCGCACGACCACTCCGTCGGTCTCGTCGACGGGGTGTCCGCCGCCGTCACCGGCGCCCACCTCGACTTCCTCGCGCACGGCACCACGATCGCCACCAACGCACTGCTCCAGCACGACGGCGCGCCGACCGGGTTGATCACCACCGCCGGGTTCCGCGACGTCCTGCACATCGCCCGCCACCAGCGACCCCTGCACTATTCGATCCGGCAGCAGATCCCGTGGCAGGACCAGGCGCTCATCCAGCGCAGGCACCGCAAGGTCGTGCACGAGCGCATCGACGCCCGCGGCGAGGTGATCACGCCCCTCGACGAGGACGAGGTGCGCAGGGCCGCCGCGGAGCTCGCCGACCAGGGCGTCGAGTCGGTGGTCATCGCCTTCCTCAACAGCTACCGCAACCCCGAGCACGAGCGGCGCGCCGCCGAGCTGGTCCGTGCGGTGTTCCCCTCGGCCTTCGTCACGACCTCGTCGGGCGTCTCGCCGCAGTTCCGCGAGTACGAGCGCTTCACCGCGGCTGCCGTGAACGGCTTCGTCGGCCCGACGGTGCAGCGCTACGTCGGCAGGCTCGGCTCGCGTCTCGCCGATGCCGGGCTCGACACGGAGCTGCGCATCATGCGGTCCAACGGCGGTGCCGCCACTCCTCGCTTCGCTGCGGAATACCCGGTGACGCTGCTCATGAGCGGGCCCGCAGCCGGCGTGCTCGCCGGTGCCCACGTGGGCGGCGCGTGCGGCCGCGAGAACCTGGTGACCTTCGACGTCGGGGGTACCAGCGCCGACATCGGCATCGTGACCGGCCGCAGCATCATGGAATCCGCACCGCGGGACACCTGGATCGCGGGGCTGCCGATCGTGGTGCCGATGATCGACGTCCATACCGTCGGCGCGGGCGGCGGCAGCGTCGCCCACGTGGACAGGGGCGGCGCGTTCCGGGTCGGCCCGCGCAGCGCGGGCGCCGTCCCCGGCCCTGCCTGCTACGGGCAGGGCGGCACGGAGCCGACAGTCACCGACGCCAACCTCGTCCTCGGCAGGCTGCGCGCCGACCGCACGCTGGCCGGGGCGACCGCCCTGCGCCCCGAGCCGGCGATCGAGGCGCTCCGCGCGCTCGGCGAGCCACTGGGCATGACGCCGGAGCAGACCGCCGCAGGCGTGCTGACGATCGTCAACCACAATATGGCCAACGCGATCCGCACCCGCACGATCCAGAAGGGCAAGGACCCGCGCGCGTTCACGCTGGTCGCCTTCGGGGGCGCCGGGCCGCTGCACGCGGCGGAGGTCGCGGCCTCGCTCGGGCTACCCGAGGTCCTCGTGCCCCGCTATCCCGGGATCACCTCGGCGATGGGTCTGCTCGCCAGCGACCTCAAGTACGACCTGCTACGCACCATGTTCCTGCTCGGCGACGACGTGCGCGGCGCCGAACTCGACACCGTCTTTACCGAGCTGACCGCTGAGGCGCGAGCCCACCTCGTCACCGACGGGGTGGCCGCCGAGGACATGTCGTTCGAGCGCTACGCCGACTGCCGATACCTCGGGCAGGGCTACGAGCTGCGGGTCCCGTTCGACGACGGGGCGCTCGACGAGGAGGCGGTGCACCGCTGCTGGAAGCGCTTCCACGAGCTGCACGCCGAGGAGTACGGCCACGCGTTCCCGGACAGCCCGATCGAGCTGATCAACATCCGGGTCATCGCGCGCGGCAGGCTACCCAAGCTGCCGGCCTTCTCCGTCGAGGCCGACCCGGACGCGAGCACGGCGGTGGTCGCCACCGACCCGGCGCTGTTCACGGTCGACGGCGATCTGCGGGCACTCCCGACCACGTTCTACGAACGCTCGAAGCTCGGCGCGGGCGCGGTTCTGGAGGGACCCGCCGTGGTGCTGCAGATGGACTCCACCACGGTCGTCCCGCCGGGCGCACGCGCCGAGGTGCTCGGCACCGGCGACATCCTGATCCACATCGGAGGCGAGCGGTGAGCGCGAAGCAGGTCGACGTCATCGAGTACCCGCGCGGCACCGCGCTGGAGCGGGCCCTCGACCCGATCACCACCCGGGTCATCGCAGGCGCGCTGGAGAGCATCGTGCTCGAGGTCGGGCACAAGCTCAGCAGGATGGCCTACTCGTCGGTGATCCGGGAGTCCGAGGACTTCGGCGCCGCGATCCTCGACGCGCAGGGCAGGCAGGTCTGCGAGTGCCCACTGTCCACGCCGCTGCAGCTCGGGCCCATCCCCGGCTACGTGCGCGGGATCGAGCAGATCCTCGCCGAGCGGGGCCAGACCTGGCACGAGGGCGACGTGATCATGCACAACTCGTCGTTCCACGGTGCCTCGCACCAGCCGGACGTGGCGTTCTGCGTGCCGATCTTCCACGAGGGCGCGCTCGTCGGGTACAGCGTCACGACCGCGCACCACCTCGACCTCGGGGCGCTCGTCCCGGGCTCGGTGGGCATCGTCGACGCCACCGACGCCTACGCCGAAGGTTTGCAGTTCCGCGCCGTGAAGGTCTATGAGCGCGGCGAGCCGAACGCGGGCATCTGGCAGCTGCTGCGCGACAACATCCGCACCGCCGACATGGTGGTCGGCGACATGGAGGCGCAGATCGCGGCCGCGCGGGTCGGCGGCCGGCGCTACGTGGAGCTGCTCGAGCAGTACGGCAGGGCGACTGTCGAGGACGCGTGCGAGGAGTTGATGAACTACTCCGAGCGCGTCCTGCGCGACAAGATCGCCGAGCTGCCCGACGGCGTCTACCGCGCCACCGGGTACGTCGACGGGTTCGCCGACGACTCGGACCCGGAGCGCAGGCTGCTGCCGGTGAAGGTGGCCGTCACCATCGAGGGCGACACACTGACCGTCGACCTGACCGGCACCGCACCACAGGTCGCGGAGAAGGCCATCAACATGCCGTTCGTCGGCACCGTGGACATCGCCGTCTACGTGACGCTGCGCTCGATCCTGCTCGACCAGGCCACGCACGAGGACATGCCGCAGAACTCCGGGCTCGTCCGGCCGATCCGGATCGTCGCCGAGCGCGGCAGCATGGCCAACCCGGTCTTCCCCGCCGCGACGATCGCCCGGTTCTGCCCCGGCAACGTCGTCGCCGACACCCTGATGCACGCCCTGTCCCCCATCTGCGGCGACCGCGTCTCGGCGGGCGTCGGCAACCTCAAGGTCATCGCGTACAGCGGGCTGCACGGCGAGAAGTACTGGGTCTACATGGACATCAGCGAGGGCGCCTACGGCGGGATGCTGGAGCGCGACGGCATCGACGCGATGGACACGCTCTACGCCAACACCCGCAACAACCCGGTCGAGGACATCGAGGCGCACTACCCGCTGCGGGTGCGCCGCTACGAGCTGCGCACCGACCGCGGCGGCGCGGGCCGGTGGCGCGGCGGGATGGGCACGGTGCGCGAGATCGAGTTCCTCGCGCCCGGGATGATGAACCTCGAGGGCGACGGGAACTCCTACGCACCGTGGGGCGCCTTCGGCGGGCAGAACGGCTCCCCCGGCGGTGTCGACTTCGTGCACGCCGACGGCACGGTCGCGGCGCTGCCCTCGAAGCTGCAAGGACGCAGGGCCCAGGCGGGTGACGTCATCCGCACGCTGAGCCCGTGCGGCGGCGGTTACGGCGACCCGCTGGAGCGCGACCCCGAGCTGGTGCTGTCCGACCTGCTCGACGGCTACCTGACCGAGGAGACCGCGCGCTCGCGCTACGGCGTCGTGGCCGCGGGGAACGCGGTGGACGAGCAGGCCACGGCCGCGCTGCGGGAGCGGTTGCGCGGGGCGGACCCGGCCGAGCACCAGCCGCCGTGGGCATCTGTGCCATCGGGCACGCTGGGCTGACCGATCGTGTCCGTCCTGCTGAGCGCGGCACCACAGGGCCGTGCGTACCGATCCCCCGCGGAGCACGATGTCCGGGTGCCGTCCGACGCCGAGGAGCCCACCAGGATCGACCGGCTCGAGGCGATCATCGAGATCAACCGCTCGCTGGCCTCGACGCTCGACGCCGACGCGCTGACCCACCGGATCCTGCGCGAGGCGATCCGGATCATCCCGGCCGCCGACGCCGGCGTGCTGCTGCTCTACGACACCGATCGCGAGCGACTGGTGGTGCGCCACGCCATCGGCTTCGGCCCGAGCATCTACAAGATCGAGCTGGCACCTGGCGAGAGCCTCACCGGACGCGCGTTCCAGGAGCGCAGATCGGTGCTGTACCAGACGCAGGAGGCGCTCGCCCCCCAGCAGGACCTCGCCCCGGCCAGCCATCGTCTGCTCGCCGCCGCGGCGGGCGGGATCGAGTACCCGCACAGCGCGCTCGTCGCACCCCTCCTGACCCACGACGGACCGATCGGGGCGATGATCGTCGAGAACTTCTCGACGCCGCGGGTGTTCAACCAGTTCGATCTGCGGCTGTTCGAAGGGCTGGCGCAGGGCGCGGCGATCGCGATGGTGAACGCCCGACTCTTCACGTCCGAGCGGGCGGCGCGGATGCGGCTGGAGACGGTGAACCAGATCGTCAGCGAGCAGCGTGATCAGCTGGAACGGCGGGTCCAGCTGCAGGAGGCGCTCGCCGACATCGTCCGGGAGGGGCTGTCGGCGGACGCGCTCGTCGCGCGGCTGGCCCGGCTGTGCGGGGCCAGCGTCTTCCTCTGCGACTCTCTGCGCGCCGTCCGCATCGCGCAGCCGTCCACCGACGCGTTGACCGTCGGCGACATCGACGACGAGCACCGCGAGGTGATCGGCACGGCGGTGCACGAGGCCGAGGCGACCCGGAGCCCGCAGCGCGCCGATCTCGGGGCGGGGCGGGTCCTGCTCGTCGCGCCGATTCCCGGCGGGTCGGAGATCCTGGGCTTCCTGTGTGCCCTGTTCGGCGACACCGCACCCGACGAGGTGCACACCGCCGCCGTGTCGTCGGCGGCCCACATCGCCGCGACCGAGCTGGTGGAGCAGCGCGCCCGCGAGGAGGGGCGCATCCGCGCGCAGGCGGACACCCTCGAGCAGCTCGTGCAGGGGGTCGCCCCCGGCGGCGCGCAGGGCCCGTTCCTCGTGGCGGTCGGCCGCCTCCAGCACAATTCCCTCCAGTACCGGGCGCAGCCGGCCGTCGACCACCGGCAGCTGCGGGCCCTGCTCGCGTGCGCCCAGCACGAGCTCGGAGGCAACGCCGGTAGGAAGCCCCTGCTCGCCGCAACCGTGCGCGACCATCACCTGGTCCTCGTGTGGGCGGGGGCGGACGACGAGGAGAACCTGCAGCGACGGCTGCGCGCGGCGACGCTGCGGTTCGCGCTCCTGGACCCGGCGTGGCAGGCCAGCTTCGTGGTCTCCGACGCGATCGACACGGCCACCGGGTTCGCCGACGCCCTCGCCGAAACGCGTCTCGTGGCCGAGCTGCACCGGCAGGTGCGGAACGCGATCCCGGTGCACACCGTGCGCAGCCTCGGCGCCTACCGGCTGATCCTGCGCAGCGCGAAGGCAGCCGACGTGCTGCGGATGTGCGAGGACACCCTCGGCGCGGTGCTGCGCTACGACCGCGACCGGGGCACGTCGATGCTGCCGACATTGCGCGCGTACCTCAACCACGGGGGCGCGACGAAGGCCGCCGCGCGGGCGCTGTCCGTGCACCCGCACACCGTGCAGTACCGCCTCGGCAGGCTCGAAGAGCTGTCCGGTCTCAGCCTGTCCGCACCGCATGACCGGCTGACCCTCGAGCTGTCCCTGCGTATCCACGACAGCGCCGCGCTGTCCGACTCCCTCGGCCGGGACTGACCGGCTCACCACCGAACGAGCGAACAAGCAGTCTGGAGGACACCCGTGTCCGATCCCCTCCCGAAGGTCGCGACCCGGCGCATGGAGGAGCTCGTCACCGAGCTGGGCAGGGTCGGTGAGCAGCAGCCCGGTGGCGGGCTGATCCGCTTCGCCTACGACGACGCGTGGCGCGCGGCGGGCGTGCTGGTCGCGCGCTGGATGACCGAGGTGGGCCTGCAGGTCCGCACCGACGCGGTGGGCAACGTCTTCGGCAGGCTCCCCGGCACCGAGAGCGCGTCGACGGTGCTCACCGGCTCGCACATCGACACCGTGCGCTTCGGGGGCAAGTACGACGGGGCCCTCGGCATCCTGACCGGGCTCGCCGCGATCGAGGAGCTGATCCGGACGTGCGGAAGGCCGCGCAAGTCGCTCGAGCTCGTGGCCCTGTGCGAGGAGGAGAGCAGCCGGTTCGCCGCCGACTTCTTCGGCTCGCGGGCGATGCTCGGCGCCATCGGTCCGGACGAGCCCGACACCCTGCGCGACGCCGACGGCGTCACGCTCGCCGCCGCGATGCGCCGGGTCGGGCTGGACCCGACCGCGATCGGATCGGCACGGCGCACCGACGTCGAGGCGTTCGTCGAGCTGCACATCGAGCAGGGCCGCGTGCTGTACGACGAGGGCACGCAGGTCGGCATCGTCTCGGCGATCACCGGTCTGCGCTGGTTGGACGTCACCGTGACCGGGCGGGCGGACCACGCCGGGGCGACGCCGATGGACCTGCGGCTCGACGCCATGCAGGGCGCCGCCGAGATGACGCAGGCCGCGACCGCACTCGCCGAGGCCGAGGGCCGTCCGGCGGTCGCGACCTGCGGGGCGTGGCAGGTGCACCCGGGCGGGGTGAACATCGTTCCCGAACGCGTCACGTTCTCCATCGACCTGCGCCATCCCGTCGAGGCGACGCTGGACCGGCTCGCCGGACGGATCCGTCAGGAATGCGAGCGGATCGCGACGCGGCGCGGTCTCGAGGTCACCCTCGACGACACCAAGGCCGTGGCGCCCGCACCGATGGACGAACCGCTGCAGAAGGTGATCGGGGAGGCCGCCGAGGGGCAGGGGGTATCGGCGCGCCCGATGCCCAGCGGCGCCGG
Source organism: Pseudonocardia sp. MH-G8 (assembly GCF_002262885.1). Taxonomy (GTDB): domain Bacteria; phylum Actinomycetota; class Actinomycetes; order Mycobacteriales; family Pseudonocardiaceae; genus Pseudonocardia. The sequence continues at coordinate 33,087 of NZ_NKYF01000044.1, forward strand.
GCACGACAGCCAGATGTGGGCACCGCACGTGCCCACCGCGATGATCTTCGTACCTAGCGTCGAGGGGCGCTCGCACTGCCCCGAGGAGTACACCCCGGCCGAGGACTGCGCCGTCGGGGCGTCCGTCCTGGCCGGCACGTTGCGTGAGATCGCCTACTGACCGGCCGAAGACTGGAGGCTCCGTGCGCATCCTCGTCGTCAACCCCAACACCACCGAGAGCATGACCGCCGCGATCGGCGAGGCCTGCCGCGCGGTCGCCGCGAAGGACACCGAGGTGACCGCGATCAACCCCGCGTGGGGCCCGCCGTCGATCGAGACGTACGCGGAGGACCACGTCGCGGCCGCCGCGATGCTGCAGACCATCGCCGAGCACCGCGACGACTACGACGCGTTCGTCATCGCGTGCGCTGGCGACCCCGGACTGCATGCGGCCCGTCAGATCACCGACGCGCCGGTGATCGGCATCGCCGAGGCCGCCATGCACATGGCGTGCCTGGTCGCGCACCGGTTCTCGATCGTGACGGTGATCGACAGCGTCATACCGATGCTCCGCGACATGGTCGCCCTCGCCGGGATATCGCAGCGCTGCGCCTCGATCCGGGCCACCTCGCTGTCCGTGCTGGAGATCGAGGAGGACTTCGCCCACGCCGAACGCGTCCTCGTCGAGGAGAGCAGGCGCGCCGTCAACGAGGACGGGGCGGAGGCGATCGTGCTCGGCTGCGCCGGCATGGGCCCGCTGGACAAGCGGCTGCAGGACGAGCTCGGCGTGCCGGTGCTGGACGGGTGCGGCTGCGCGATCACGCTCGCCGAGGCCTGCCACCGCTACGGCATCACCACGAGCAAGGCCGGCGCCTACGCGATGGACGCCGGTCGTCTCGCCCGGCTGGGTATCCCCGCCGGATGACAGAAGGAGGAGCAGGCGCAATGGAACGACTCATCATCGACACCGACATCGGCACCTACTACGACGACGCGTTCGCCGTGCTGCTGGCGGCGAACTCGCCCGAGCTGCGGTTCGAGGGCGTGACGACGTGCTACGGCGACACCGCGCTGCGGGCCGAGATCGCGTGCAAGATCCTGGAGTTCGTCGGCATGCCCGACGTGCCGGTCTACGCGGGTATCGGCGATCCGCTCGGTGAGGCCGAGGCGCTGATGTTCGGCTTTGAGGGCCAGGGCATCTTCGACGACGGGCGGCCGGAGAAGCAGCCGGAGCCCGGGTCGGCCGTGGACTTCCTCGTCCGGATGGTCCGGGAGAACCCCGGCGAGATCACGATCTGCACGCTGGGCGCGGTGACCAATGTGGCGGCGGCGATCCGCCAGGACCCCACGTTCGTCACGAACCTCAAGCACCTGATCATCATGGGCGGCGTGATCGTCCCGGTCGTCGACGAGAAGGGGATCACCCGCTCCCCCATCGAGGAGTACAACCTCAACAACGACCCGGTCGCCGCGAAGATCGTGATGAACTCGGGCGCGAACATCACCCTCGTGCCGATCGACGTCACCCTCCGGGTGCCCATGGCGCAGCGGCACATCGAGGCGATGGAGGAGGCCAGCAGCAAGTCCGCGCAGATGGTGTCGCGGATCCTCAAGCCGTGGCCGGAGCAGGAGCGGCTGATCTATCTCAGCGTCGGCATCCCGACCGAGTTCACCGGCATCTGGCTGCACGACCCGCTGACCGTCGCCGTCGCGGCGGACCCCGGCCTCATCACCTCGGCGCGCCTCCACGTGGCCACGGAGTACGCGCCCACGCTCGTGCCGCGTGACCTGCTCATCCGCCACGACGTCCTTCGCACCATCCCGAAGAAGAAGGCGCCCAATATGAACGTCGCCGTGGACGTGGACGCCGAGCGGTTCACCCAGCTCTTCGCGGACCTGATCGTCGACGGCCGCTGAGCAGCCGGGTCGACGGCGACCTCCCCCTGCGAGTCCGCCATCGAGTCGATCGGCGAAAGCTGGAACTCTCTCCACTCGTACTGGCCGTTGTGGTAGGTCGACGCCATCGCGAACGTTCGCAGCTCTCACGGCTCGGCAATGGACAGGCCGTCGCCGCCGGGCAAGTCGCAGACCAGTGCCTCGACTCGGCGGTGGGCGTCGCCGAACTCGGTGGCATCCTGTCGGTACCCGTTCACGACGCTGGCAACGCCCCGATGCCGATCATCGAGTCGCGGGTGACGAGCGCGACGAGGGCTCCTCGTCGAGGTCCTCCGGTACCAACCTGGTAGTCAGGGGGTGGGCTACTGGGCTCAACGCCGCCAACCTGCAGCAGGTACGGGGAGAACGATCCGCCGCGCCGGGGTGGCCGGCCGACGTTCCCGGACTGGAGGTCGCGGGCGAGGTCGAACAGCGCAGACCGCTCGGCCGCGGCGACTGACGTCGGCGAGTCCTCCGACGTGATGAGGCGGCCCATCGGGATCCCGGTGCGGAACTACGCCGGTCGCTGTTGATCTGTCGCGCCGGCCCGACCCCGAGCCGGCGCCACTTCTCGCGCTGCAGATCGGCGTCGCAGGAGCCCGGGCAGAGCGTGTCAACCCGGATGTCCTCGCCGGCCAGCTCCAGTGTGCGGCCAGGACGCGTTGTCGCAATGGATCAGCAGAGTAGGCGCTGGCCGCGAGCGGCACCGGGGCGAGTATGCCCATCGAATCGGAGCTGGGCACGAGGCCCATCGACAGCATGGCGATCCCCATCGTCAGCAGCGAGATGACCAGCATCTTTGCGGTCGAACCGGTCGCCGTAGTGGCCGAACACGATCCCGCCGAGTGGGCGGGCGGAACCCGACCGCGTACGTCGACAGCGCGGCGAGCAGCCCGGCCCCGGGCGAGGGCTCCGGGAAGAACAGCTGCGGAAAGCTGCCCCACCTTGACGGGAATGTTCCCCGTGTTCCATCATCGTCAAGTCATTGGATGACTGGAGGACATGTGGCGATCCCCCGGACAGGCCTGGTGGAGGCCCTGAGCAGGCACACCCTTCGGCTCATCGAGCACGACGGGCTGCAGCCGGGCGACCGGCTGCCGTCCATGAAGGCCCTCGCCGAGCGGTTCGACGTGGCGACCCAGACGATGCGCGAGGCGCTACAACGGCTGGAGGCGAACGGAGCGGTCGAGATCCGGCACGGCTCCGGGATCTACGTCCGCAACGGACGCGAGCGCATGGTCATGGCGAACCGGGGCTACGGCGAGATCGAGGCAGCAACTGTGCTCGATCTCCTCGACGCGCGCCTGCTCATCGAGCCGCATCTGGCCGGACTCGCGGCCGCCACCCACGATCGCACGCCCGTGGCCGCCCTCGAAGGCCTGCTGCGCCAAGCCCAGCAGCACCTCAGCGGCGACGACGAGACCCTGCACGAACTGAACATGCGGTTCCACTGCTCGCTCGCCGCCCTGTCGGGCAACCGCGTACTGACTCAGACCATCGAGTCGTATGTGGAGCTGTACTCCTTCGAGCAGCTGGCGGTCCTGTCCTTCTACGACAACGAGGGTCGCCCACGCGACCAGCATGACCACCACGAGATCCTCACGGCGGTGCGCGGGGGCGACCCCGTCAAGGCCCGCGACCTCATGCACGCGCACCTGCTCGGGGTGCGCACGTACATCGCAGAACGGATCGACGCCGAGCTGACCCGGCCCACCGGCTAGACCTCCTCCCCTACGACCACCGATCAGGGCGCCGGCCGACGGCCCGCGGCCCGGCTCACGCACGCCCGCCGTCGGCCTCACGCGGCCCGCGGCGCGGACGGGCATGTCCCCGGCCGAGCAACGCCACTGCACGACAACGACGACGAAGGGTGGCTCATGAGCAGACGCTTGTCCCGGCGCAGTCTCCTGCGCTGGACCGGAACGGCCGCGGGAGCTGCGCTCCTCGCCACCGCCGCGTGCGGGGCCCGGACGACATTCGACGAACACGGCCGCCGTCTCCTCCGGCTGGGCTACATCATGAGCGAGGGCGACCCCGGTCACGCCGGCGCAGTGCGCCTGGCTGAGCTCGTCGCCGAACGCAGTGACACGCTGCGAATCCTCCCGCAGCCAAACGGCCTATTGGGCGGGGAACAGGATCTGTGGGAGGGCCTGCACATCGGCTCGATCGACATGGCCCTGACCGGTGTCGGCCCGATCAGCTTCTTCGCCCCGCAGTTCGCCGGCGTGCAGATGTACTACGCGATCCGCGACCTGCCTCACCTCGACGCGGTGTTCCACGGACCGATCGGACGTGAGGTGGCCGCGGCTCTGCTCGAGGCCAAGCGGGGCCGCATCCTCGACTGGTGGCACCGGGGCGCCCGCCAGGTCACGGCCAACCGGCCCGTCCGGGAACCCGCCGACCTCAGAGGTCTCAAGCTGCGCTGCCCGGAAGGACGAACCTACATCGAGTCGTGGCGCTCGCTCGGGGCGAGCCCGACGCCGATGGCTCTCGGCGAGCTGTTCACCGCCCTCGAACAGGGCGTCGTCGACGCCCAGGAGAATCCGCTCGAGCTCATCGAGAGCCAGTCCATGAGCGAGGTCCAGTCCCACGTGAGCCTGACCAACCACCAGTACGCAGCCTTCCTCATGGCCGTCAGCGAGCGCACTTGGCAGCAACTGTCGGCCGCCGAGCAAGAGCTGCTCCACCAGGCGGTCCTGGACGCGGGAACGTTCGAGAAGCGCGCTGTCCAGGACATCGAGAGCACCGCGCGGGCGGCGTTGCGCGACGACGGGATGGCCGTTGTGGACGATGTCGACATCGCACGGTTCGAGGAGATCTGCCTGGATACCGCGCGCCGGCTGGAGACCGAAGGGCTGTGGCAGTCCGGCCTCTACGAGCGGGTCCGGGAGGCAGCGTGATGCGCGCTTCCCTGATGCTGCAACGACGACTCGCGCGGTTGCTCGAGCTGCTGCTCATCGCGGTGATGATCGGGCTCGTCGCCACCACCGCGGTCCAGGTCTTCAGCAGGTACGTCCTGGGCTCGCCCGTTCCGTGGACCGAGGAACTCGCGCGCTACCTGCTCGTCTACCTGACCTTCGTGGGATGCGCCCTGGCCATCCACGAGCATGCCCACCTGCGTATCGACGTCCTGCTCGTCCGGTTGCCCGTACAGTTGCAACGGGTGATCGGACTCCTGACGACCGCAAGCCTGCTGATAACCGCGGTCCTGCTGGTCTGGTACGGAATCGTCTTCACCGAGCTGTCCTGGGGCACTGTCTCGCCCGCACTCGCCCAGTCCATCGCCTGGATCTACGTGGCGATGCCGGTCACCGGCGCGGTGATGGCGTGCTACCTCGTTCCGCAGCTGATCGACCGGGTCGCCCACTGGAACGACTACCCGCGTGCCGACGCCGACGGCGACGAACCCGGCGCCGCGTCCCCGGCTCGGCAGGAGGGTGCTGCGTCATGATCGAGGTCTTCCTCGTCGGCTTCCTGGTGCTGCTCCTGCTCGGCGTCCCGCTCGGGTTCAGCATGCTGCTGTCCTCGATCCTCTACATCCTCACCACCGGTACGCTGCCCCTCGAGCTGGTGCCGCAGCGGGTCTTCCAGGGCCTCAACCACTTCACCTGGCTCGCCATCCCGCTGTTCCTGCTGGCCGGCGAGCTGATGAACGCCGGCGGCATCACCGGCAGGCTCGTCACCTTCGTGCAGAGCGTGATCGGCCAGTTCCGCGGCGGCCTGGCCTACGTCACCGTGGTGACGAACGTCGGCATGGCAGGGATCTCCGGCTCGGCTCTGGCAGATGCCGCGGGTACCGGGTCGGTGCTGATCCGCTCCATGCAGCGCGCCGGGTACACGACCCGGTTCTCGACCGCGGTCGTCGCCGCGTCCAGCACGGTCGGCCCGGTGATTCCACCGAGCATTCCGTTCATCCTCTACGCGACCCTCGCCGGGGTCTCGGTCAGCCAGATGTTCGCGGCGGGCGCGGTGCCGGGCATCGCGATGGCGCTCTTCTTCATGGTCGTCATCGCGATGCTGGCCCGTAGGAACGGGTTTCCGAAAGAGCGGCGCCGGTCGTGGCGTGAGCGGGCCCAGGCCTTCCGGGACGCGTTCTTCGCGCTGGTGATGCCAGTGATCATCCTCGGCGGGATCCTCTCCGGCGTCTTCACCGCGACGGAGGCAGCCGGCGTCGCAGTGCTGTATGCCCTCGTCGTGTCCATCGCGATCTACCGGGAGCTAGACGTCCGACAGCTGCCCGGCATCCTGCTCACCTCCGCGAAGAACTCGGCGGTCATCCTCTTCGCGATCGGCGCAGCGGGCCTGTTCGCCTGGCTGATGACCTACTCGCAGGTCGCGGCGCAGCTTGCGACCGTGATCGGCGCCATGACCGACAGCCCGACCGTCGTGCTGCTGCTCATCTCCCTGTTGCTGCTGTTCCTCGGCCTGTTCATCGAGGCGACACCACTGATCATCATCCTGACGCCGGTGCTGCTGCCGGTGGTCACCGCGCTCGGGGTGGACCCGGTGCACTTCGGCCTCGTCATGGTGCTGGTGCTGATGATCGGCCTCGTCACACCGCCGGTCGGGATGGTCCTGTTCATCACCGCCGGCATCGGCCGCACGAACGTCATCGAAGTCGCCCGCGGCTGCGTGCCGTTCATGGCCGCGATGATCGCCGTCGTGATCCTGGCCGTCGTCTTCCCCAGCTGGGTGATGTGGCTGCCCGGCCTGCTCGCGGACTGATCCCCGTCACATCCTCTACCCGTACCGGAGAACTCCTGTGGAGAAGCACCCCACCCGTCCGCACACCCTCAGCGCGGAGGCGACCCGACGTCTGAAGGGCACGTCGACGGCCACACTCACCACACAGCTGCTCAAGCGCGGTCTACGCAACACCTTCCTCGGCGGCCTGCAGGTGCTGCGCCCGGACCTGCGAATGGTGGGCTACGCGTTCACCCTGCGCTACGCGCCGGCACGGGAGGACCGCGGCTCCGCTGTCCACTACGACAACAGCACCGACGTGCAGCGGCTCGCCGTCGAGGCGATCGGCCCCGACGAGGTGCTGGTCATCGACGCCCGTGGCGAGACCCGCTCCGCCTCGCTCGGCCACATCCTCGCCACGCGAATCACCCGGCGCGGCGCGGCCGGGATCGTCACCGACGGCGCCCTTCGCGACCTGGGCGGGTTCTCCGAGCTGCCGATCTCGACCTACGTGCGCGCGGCCCACGCCACCACGTCCTCCGTCATACACCACCCGGTCGACATGAACGTGCCCATCGGCTGCGCCGGCGTTCTCGTCATGCCCGGCGACGTGCTGGTCGGTGATTCTGAGGGGGTGGTCGTCATCCCGGCGGCAATGGCCGAGGAGGTGGCCCACGACGCGTACGAGCAGGAGGTCCTGGAGGAGTTCATCCTCGCGAAGGTCGACGCGGGAGGCGACATCCACGGCCTCTACCCGCCGAACGAGGCCACGTTGGCCGAGTTCGAGCAGTGGCGGCGAGACCGACCCGCGACCCGGGTATGACGATTCGTCGCCGAGCACACAACTCGCGCATCTGCTCGGTCTCCTCCCACCCCGTTCCGAAAACCCTGAGGATCTCCGTGGAAGACCAGAAGAGCGTCACTGTGGACCCGCACCGGCTCGTGGCGTTCTGCAGCCGGGTGCTCGTCGCGGCCGGGCTGCCGCAGACCGAGGCCGTCGTGGTTGCCGAATCCCTCGTGGCCGCCGATCTCTGCGGCATGGGATCGCACGGCGTGTCCCGCATCAGCGACTACCTGGGCCGGCTGGATGACGGCCTGATCGAGCGGAGGACGCGGCTGGAGATCGTCAGCGAAACGCCCACGACGGCGCTCCTGGACGCCGGCAACGGCTGGGGCCAGGTGGCGTCGGCGCGCGCGGTGGAGCTGGCGATCGGCAAGGCTCGCGAGCACGGCAGTGCCTGGGTCGGAGTCCGCAACTCCAACCACAACGGCACCGGCCGGTACTGGGTCTCCCGTATCGCGGAAGCCGGCATGGTTGGTATCGCGGCTACGAACGGCTCCCCGGTGATGGCGCCGTTCGGTTCCCGCGAACCCTCGCTGGGCACCAACCCGATCGCGATGGGCGCGCCCACCCGGTCCGGCGCTCCCGTGGTCCTCGACATGGCGACCAGCTCCCAGGCGCGCGGGAAGATCCTGCTCGCGGCGAAGAACGGCGAGCCGATCCCCGAGGGATGGGCCCTCACCGCGGACGGTGCACCCACCACAGACGCGCAGCAGGCATGGGACGGGGTGCTGCTACCGATGGCAGGCCCGAAAGGCTCCGGGCTGGCCATGATGATCGACATACTCACTGGTGTGCTGACCGGCGCGCGGTTCGGCGCGCACATGCCCCGGATGTACGCCGACCCCGAGCCGCAGCGGCTCGGCCACTTTTTCGCCGCGCTCGACATTGCGGCCATGACACCGATGGAGGAGTTCCTCGACCGCATGCACGTGCGGGAGCATGAGACCCGGGACAGCGCCCCAGCCGAAGGCTTCACCGAGGTGCTGATGCCCGGTGACGTGGAGGACCGCAGGGCCAGCCACCGCGCCCGTGCCGGCATCTGGCTCCCGCCCGCCATCCACCAAGAACTACTCAGCACGGCCAGGCGCTACGGCGTCCATCAGAGGCTGGTCGTCTGAGCGAACCAACGGCCTGCGAGCAATAGCCAAGACCTGTGGATGAAGATCTTTAGGCGGCTTCCGGTTGATGGTGGTCGTCGGGTCGCTCGACGAGGGTGCCGTTGACGAACGTGGCGCCGGCACGGACGAGCGCGACCAGGTGCGGGCCGTTGACCGCGCGCCAGCGGCCCTGTGCGGACTCGATGAGTTTGAACGCCATCGCCAGCCCGGCCGCGCGTGAGCCGGGCCCGCGGGTGATCTTCGTGCGGTGGCGAACGTGGACGATCGGGTTCGTGGTGCGCAGGTGGATCCAGTGCTCGGCGGGGAAGTCGTAGAACGCCAGCAGCACCTCAACATCGTCGGTGATCTTCGCGGCCGCCTTGCCGAACTTGGCCCCGTAGGCGGCTTCGAACGCCCGGACAGCGTCATGGGCGTGGCGGCGGTCCTCGGCGTTCCAGATCTCGGCGAGTGCCTTCTTCGCCCCCGGATGCGCGGTCTTGGGCATGGCGCCCAGGACGTTGGCGATCTTGTGGAGGCGGTAAAAGATCAACATGGCGGTTGTTCGGTGTCCGGTGCGCTGGTTCCCAGCACGGAGGCGAGGAGGGCGGCCGCGGTGGAGAATCGGGGTCCGGCTACCGGCGTCGGCACGTATCCGTCGTCTTCCAGGAGCGGGCGGACCTCGAGCAACGCCGTGCCGATCGTGCGGGGGCGGACGTCGAACAGTTCTGCGAGGACCTGTCTGGTGCAGAGTCCGCGCTGGTAGAGCACGGTCGCCAGGATCCGTTCCGGGTCGGTGATCTTCTGCAGGAAGACGCCGCCGCGGGCTCCGGGCAGTCGTTCTGCGCCGCGGCGGCGGTAGCGGCGCCGCTCGACCTGGGCCGCTTGGTGGGCGGCTAGCCGTTCGATCATCTGGACCAGGTCGGGCCGGGTCATGCCGGTCAGGGCGGGGTCGGACAGCACCCTGGGCACCCTCGGCCGCGTGGGCGTGACGCCGCGGTCGAGGAAGTCGGTGAGGGCGTTCGGGGTTGTGAAACGCAGCGTGGTTGGCGAGACGCCGAGCCCATGCTGGTTGAGTAGCTGCCGGGTTTCGGCGATGGCCTGGCCGATCGAATTCGGGTTCACCTCGAGCATCTCGGACAAGACGTTCTGCGAGCAGATCTGCCGCAGGTAGACGACGGTGATCACGACGCGGGTGGCATCGGTGAGCAGGGAACGGCGTTCTCGGCGCTGGACCAAGATGATGCGGGGGCCGTCCTCCTAGAACCGGCCCCCACGCTCGCGAGCTGATCTGTCGGGTCGCCCGGACCCCGCCCGGGCCGAGGCTGATTCCCCCAGCGGCCATCCGCGCGACTACGGGCGACGTGAACCCGCTAGGCGGTGTCCGGCACATGCTCGCCGGGCTCGATCTCGCCTCCGGTCAGCTGTTCTGCGGCGCCGCCGACCGTGATCATCTCGTCGGGCCCCGGCTCGCACCGTCCGTTCGTCGCCGATCGCGGGCCGCGGGTCGCGGGCACGGACGTCGGACGCGGCCCCTCCTCGACCGGCTCAGACCGTCGGCAGCCAGATCCGCATCGTCGAGGGCCCGCGGGTCGCCCACGAGTGGTAGGGCGCCAGCGGGATCGCGGCGGGCTCGGCCGCCGGGGAAGGCCGCCCCGACGGGCGGTAGGGCCATTCCCCGTCCGCCTGTTCGACGAGGACGCCCGCCGCCGTGACGCCGCCGTCGTCGCGCGGCGGGCGGTCCGGGTCCACCCGGACGTCGTCCACGTGACGTCCGTCGGGCAGGTCGGTGGACTCCACGCAGAGGACGAGCGGGCCGCGCTCCACGGCGACGCACCCGCGGACCGCGTCGATGCGCGGGTCCGGCTCGGTGAAGCGGGGCCCGACCGGCAGATCGAGCTGGATCTCCTCGCCGACCGCGAACCGCCGGTGCACGGAGACGCTGCCGGGGCCGGCGGCCCGGCGCCCGTCCCCGTCGGTCACGGTCGCGCCCGCCCCCCACGAGGGCACCCGCAGCGTGAGCGTCCAGGGGGCGTCGGCGGTCTCGGCGATCCGCACCGTGACCCGTCCGCCGTCCGGGTAAGTCGTGGCCACCTCGACCCCGACGGGGCGCCCGTCGGGCAACCTCGTCGAGATCCGCGCGTCGGCGTACTGGTGCAGCTGCAACCCGTCGTCGTCCACGGTGGCCAGGTAGGTGTCGAGGCTCGCGAGCGTGCGGGCGACGTTCGTCGGGCAGCAGGAGACCGAGAACCACGGCGCGCGCAGGCTGCTGCCCGCCCGTGGCGTCTCCCGGTCGAGTGGCGCCGCGACGCCGGGCCGACGCTGGTGCAGCGTGTTGACGTAGTAGAACGCCCGGCCGTCGGGGGCGGGTGAGGTCGCGACGACGTTGAAGAGCGTCCGCTCCGCGAGGTCGGCGTAGCGGGGGTTCCCGGTGGCGAGCAGCAGCCGCCAGGACAGCATCACCGACGCCACCCCGGCGCAGGTCTCGCAGTAGGCGCGGTCGGGCGGGAGGACGTGGTCGTCGCCGAACGACTCGTCCTGGTGGTGCGAGCCCATGCCGCCGGTGAGGTAGGTCCGGCGGGCGACCGTGGCCTCCCACTGCCGTTCGATCGCGGCCAGCAGGTCGGGATCCCCCGTCTCGACCGCGACGTCGACGGCCCCGGCGGCCAGGTAGAGGGCGCGGACGGCATGCCCGCGCAGCACCGTCGCCTCGCGCACGGGAACGTCGTCCTGGAAGTAGGCGCGCCCGAACTCGATGTCGGCGAGCCGCTGGTGGCCGCGCCGCTCGACGAACTCGGCGGCCATCTCCAGGTAGCGCTGCTCCCCGCTCAGCCGCGCGAGCTCGACGAGGGCGGGCTCGATCTCCGGGTGCCCGTCGATCCCGGGGGCGCCGCCGGGGCCGAACACCTCGCAGACGTGGTCGGCGGCCCGGCGGGCGATGTCGAGGAGCGCGGTGTCGTCACTGGTCCGGGCCCGGGCGACGGCCGCCTGCACCAGGTGACCGATGCAGTACAGCTCGTGGCCCCACTCCGGGTCGCTCCACCGCGGGCCCTGGCCGGGGCGGCCGAACTTCGTGCCGAGGTAGCCGTCGTCCTCCTGCGCGGCGGCGATGGTGGCGACGAGGTCACGCAGCCGCTCGTCGACGGCCGGGTCGCCGGTGCGCCCGACCTCCCAGGCCATCGCCTCCACGAGCTTGTAGACGTCGGAGTCGGAGAACTCGCGGCCCCGCCGGTCGGTCGCGACACGGCCCTCGACCGCGGCGCGGAAGTTGCCGATCCAGCCGACGCGCTCCATCCACTCCTGGCAGTGCTCCAGGGTCGCGGTGGCGTTCACCTCCTGCCGCTGCCCCCAGAAGCCGCCGGTGATCTCGACCTCGCCCTGCGCGAGCGGCCGCAGCCGTCCCCGCGCGGGTGCGACCGGCCGTGCGCCCGCGCGAGCCGTCGTCCCCGTCACAGCCCGGCCCGCTTCCGCACCGCGGCGACGTCGGTCGTGCCGAAGCGCGCGATCATCTCGGTGTGCGCCTGGATCGCGACGGCGGAGATCCACGGGAGGCAGGTCTTGTTGCCCTCGCCCTTGCCGCGGCCGCCGAACCCGGTGCCGGCGAACATCGGGTCGTCGATCAGCCACCAGCTCACCAGCAGTCCCTCCTCCTGCAGGCCGGGCAGGGCGTAACCCCAGTCGCCCGCCTCGACGGAGACCGTCTCGTTGGACCCGACGAGCACCAGCTCCGCGATCTCGGCGAGCACCGGGTCGCCGACGAGCAGCGCCACCTCCAGCAGGTCGGGTGCGGCGTCCACCTCGTAGGGGTGGATGTAGCCGGCCCCGCACGTGTCGCAGCCGCTCCAGCCGGTGGTGCGGAACCCGTACCGGGCGAGCGTGCTGTCCGGTGGCAGCGGCACGTCCCACAGGAAGATCCAGGTGGCGAGCAGGCGCGCGGCCGTCTCGGCGCCGTCGAGGAACTCCCGCTCCTCCGTAACCTTGTGCAGCTCCAGCAGCGCGCGCAGCGGGAAGAGGATCCCCTCGCTGTCCACGAGCTGCGCCCGCGCGTAGATGCTGTCGTGGATGCCGCCGTTGAACTTCAGCCCGTCGACGTGGTGCTGCTTCACGAACCGGCCCGCGCGCACGGCCGCGTCGAGGTAGCGGGCGTCGCCGGTCAGGCGGTGCAGCCGCAGCAGGAGCGGGACGACCGCGGCGGTCGGCGACTTCTGCTGCTCCGGGGTCTCGCCGAACCAGCGCTCCGGCGTCGTGATCGGGACGCCGTCGAACGTGTACGCCCGGCGCCACGCCCCGTCCTCCTCCTGCGCCGAGAGGAGGAACTCGCCGAACGCCGTCGCGGCGGCGCGCCACTCCGGGCGGTCGTTGCCGCGGTCGCGCTCGTAGGCGTCGGCGCGCAGCAGCGCGTCGTACTCCTCGGCCATGCACCGCAGGTAGGCACCCTCCAGCGGGCGCAGCGCCTCGACGACCTCGCGCATGTGCTCGTACACCGGGCCCATGAGCCGTTCGAGCTGCTCCCCCTCGGCGTAGGCCAGCGGCAGCAGCAACCCGGTCCACCAGTTGCCCGGACGGGACCGGTCGAGGTCGTAGAGCGTGTGCGACAGGCCCGTTCCGGTGCCCGGAGCGGCCATCGTGTGGACGAAGAAGTCGATCACCTTGACCGCCTTCGCCCGCCGGTCCGAGGCGCCCTCGCGGTCGCCGGCCCGCAGCAGGTGCAGCGCGTTCAGCACGTTCTGGCCGGTGAACCCGTACTGGATGACGTTGCTCAGCTGCTTCCCGTCCTGCGGGTGGCAGTTCGTCACGAACCCGGCCGCGACCGGCTCCGGGCCCGGGTTCTCCCGGTAGTAGGCCTCCAGCGCGTCGACGCGCAGGCGCGTCAGCTCGTCGAGCCCGGTCGTGAGCTCGACGGGCCGCGGCGCGAGCTCGCCGAGGCGCTGGGACCACAGCCGCCAGAGGGCGTCGACGGGCGAGTCACCGGTCACGGGCCGCACGTCGTAGGCGACGGTCAGCACCGCGCCCGGCTCGGCGGGCCAGAACGCGCCCCACGGGCTGCGCTCCCGGGCGAGCAGGGCGTGGCTGCGGTCGCGCTCGACGAACGGGTACGCGGCGACGAGCCGGGCGCCGCCCTCGTCGTCCGGGCGCACCCCCAAGCTGCCGACGTCCGTGCGCTGCAGGAACGCCACCTCGCCGGGCTCGCGCTCCGGCCTCGAGTCGAATCCGGGCGCCGCGCAGCGCGACAGCGCGAACCCGACGCCGCGGGCGTCGGAGTAGCCGAGCACGGTGAGCGCGTCGAGCCGGTCGTCGCGGAAGATCAGCGTGCGCGTGTCGAGGAAGTCCTCCACCCCGTCGCCGTCGAGGTCGTTGAGGTCGTAGAGCGCGGCCGGGGCGAACAGGCGCAGGTCGTCGAAACGCGCCGCGCCCGTGAGGACCGGCGCCACCTCCAGCAGCAGCCGGACCCCCGCGCCGGCCGGGGCGTCGAGCACCTCCAGCCGGCGCTCCACCCTCCAGGAATCCGACGGGCCCGGCGTCCACGTGTCGCGCACCGCGTAGCGGCCGCAGCCGGGCACCTCCACCTCGGCCGTGCCGACGCCGTCGGCGAACTCGCGGTACGGCCGCTCGACCCGCTCCCCGTTCACCGTCCGCCCGTCGGGGCCCACGGCCTCGACGGTCACGGGAGTCGCGCACGCCAGCGCCGGCTCGGTCCCCTCCGACGTGAGCAGGTGCCACGCGATCCCGGTCCCGCCCTCGTTCTGGGCAGGGCGCAGTTCCATCACCACTCGTCGTGCTCCTCGTGATCGTTCGGTCGGGCGGGTGCGGGTCAGCCCTTGGTGGCGCCCACGGTCAGGCCGCTGACGATGCCGCGCTGGGCGATCACGGTCAGGGCGAGCACCGGGAGCAGGTAGACCGCGGCGGTGGCGGTCATCGGACCCCAGGACGTCTGGAACTGCGTGATCGACGACGCGATACCGACCGGCATCGTCTGCGCGGCGGGGGTGCGGGTCACGGTCAGCGCGATGACGAACTCGTTCCACGCGGCGAGGAACCCGAAGAGCGTCGCCACCGCGACGGCGGGCCGCGACATCGGCACGACGATCCGGGTGAGCAACCCGAACGTTCCGATGCCGTCGAGGCGGGCCGCCTCGACGACCTCCTCCGGGAAGTCGCGGAAGAAGCCCTCCAGCATCCAGATCATCAACGGGAGCACGATCGGCACGTACGCGATGGCGAGCCCGATCGGGCTGTCGATCAGGTTCACCGCGCGCAGCTGCAGGAAGTAGGGCAGCGCCAGCGCGATCGGCGGGAACATGCGCGTCAGGACCGCGGCGCCGAGCAGCACCGTGCTGAACCGGTAGCGGAACCGGGCGAACCCGAACGCCGCGGGCACGGCGAGCACGAGGGACAGCACCGTCGCGCCGCCGGCCGCGACGAGGCTGTTGCGCAGGAAGCTCAGCACCTCGCCGCTCGACAGCGCGCCCTGGAAGTGCTCGCCGGTCACGGTGCGCGGCAGGAACGACGGCGGGATCGCGAAGAGGTCCGGGGTGGGCTTCACGGCGGTGGTGAAGACCCACAGGATCGGCACCAGGACCACGACGGCCGTCGCGGCCATCGCGACCCAGAAGGCGCCGGTGCCCGCGGCGGCCCGGAGCCGGGCGGCGCCCGGGCCGGGCGCGGTCGTGACAGCCATCTCTAGGCCTCCTTGCGCGGCCGGAGCAGGACGAACACCGCCGCCGCGCTGATGGCCATGACGAGGACGAACAGGATCGAGGCGGCCGATCCGCCGGCGAAGTCGACGACCGTGAACAGCTGCCGGTAGAGGTAGGTGCTCATCACCTCGGTGGAGCCGCCCGGCCCGCCGCCGGTCAGGACGTACACGGCGTCGAACACGCGGAAGGCGTCGGCGAGCCGGATCACCAGGATGATCAGCACGGCGGGCCGCAGCATCGGCAGCACGATGTGGCGGAACGCCTGCCAGCGGTTCGCGCCGTCCATCGTGGCCGCCTCGAGCGGCTCGGCCGGCACCGCCGCGAGCCCCGCGAGCAGCACGAGCACGTCGAACGGGACGGCCAGCCACAGGTTCGTCACGAGGACGGTGGTCCGGGCGAGCCACACGTCGGCGAACCACGACGGCGGCGAGATCCCGACCAGGCTCAGCGTGTGGTTGATCAGCCCGTACCCGTCGGAGAACAGGAACTGGAACGCCATCGAGGCGACGACCGGGGCGACCATCAGCGGCAGTGCGATCACCAGCTGCATCGCCTTGGCCCCGCGCCACGCCCGGTGCAGCGCCAGCGCGAGCGGGAAGGCGATGAGCAGTTCGACCACGAGCGACGTCGCGACGAAGGCGAGCGTGTGGCCCATGGCCGCCCGGAAGGCCTCGGAGCCGAGGATCCGCTGGTAGTTCTCCAGCCCGACGAAGCGCGGCGGCTCCGCGCCGACGGCGAGGCTGAACGACTGCAGGCTCAGCGACACGGTCCACAGGATCGGGTAGAGAACGGTCACCGCGAGCACGAGGAGGGCGGGCAGCGTCAGCAGGACGCCCGTGCGGGCGCGCCGCCGGTCCCCGGAGGTCCGGTGGCCTCGCGGGACGGCCGCAACGGGTGCGGTCTGCTGCGCGGTGCCGGGCGGGGGCGCGGTGTCGGTACGTGCCATCACGAGCTCCGCAACGCCTGGGTCATGCTCGCCTGCGCGTCGGCGAGCGCCTGGTCCACGGTCTTCGACCGCGCCATCACCGCGGACGCCGCCACGGCCATGTCGTTCTGCAGCTGCGGGTAGGCGGGCACCATCGGGATGGTCGTCGAGCGCTCCACCGACTCGGAGAACGTGGCGATGGCGCGCCTGCCCGCCTCGTCGATCTCGCCGTCCGCGGTGAGTGCCTCCACGGCCGACGCGCGCGGGACCGGGTTCACCTGGTCCTTCCCGTAGCCGGTGAGCTGTTCGGTGTTCGTCGCCCACTGCACGAACCTCCACGCAGCGTCCGCGTTGCGCGACGCCGCGGAGATCCCGAAGCCCCACGAGTAGGTCGTCGCGCCCTGGTGCTCACCGGGGTGCAGCGCGACCGCGAAGCGGCCGGCGACCTGGGACTGCGCCGGGTCCTGCCCGAGCGAGTACAGGTACGGCCACACGGGAGCCATCGCGACCTTCCCCTGCAGGAAGAGGCCCTGCATCGTCGTGAGGTCGTGCAGTCCGTCCGGGCTGCTGTGGTCGTCGAACTGGATGCCGGTCATGAGGGCGAAGGCCGCCCTGGCCGGCTCGGAGTCGAAGGAGGCGGCGCCGGTGGCGTCCACCACGTCGCCGCCCGCCTGTTGCAGGAAGCTGTGGATCCTCGTCGCGACCTCGCCGTCCTGCTTGCCCGGCACGAGCGTGCCCCAGACCCCGGCGGCCGGGTCGGTGAGCCGGCGGGCGTACTCGCGGTACTCGTCCCAGGTGGTCGGCGGAGCGCTGATCCCGGCCGCCTCGAACAGGTCGGTGCGGTAGTAGAGCACCAGGTTGTGGACCATGAACGGCAGCCCGTAGAGCGCGCCGTCGTAGGAGACGGTCTCGAGCGTGCCGGGCACGAAGTCGTCGCGATCGCCGGGGGCGAGCCGGTCGTCCAGCGGCAGCAGGAAACCCTTCGCCGCGAACTCGGGCACCCACGGCTGGTCGGTCGCGAGCACGTCGTAGGCACCGGCGCCGGACAGGGCGTCGGAGAGGAACTGCTGGTGCATGTTGGCGTGCGGGACGCCCAGGAACTCGACCTGGATACCGGTCGCCTGGGTGAACTGCGCCGCCCGCTGGGAGAAGAACGTCTCGTGCGGGCTGCCGGACTCCACGCCGACCGTGATCCGGTTGCCGCCGCCTCCGCCCCCGCCCACCGGGCCGGCGCTCGGGGCGCACGCCGTCAACCCGGCCGCAGCTGCGGTGCCGCCGGCGAGCCTGAGCAGTGTCCGCCGGGACAGGGTGGTGCGCTGTGGGGAGGCCATGTCGGTCCTTCCGGTGGGCGGTGACGGTGCTGCGCCGGGATCGTCTCGAAAATCGCTTTCGCCGTTCTGACCTCGTTGTATGAGACGTGCGTCAGATGTGTCGAAAGCGGTTTCGGACTGTAGGGTGGGGCTCGCGCCCCCGTCAAGCCGTGCGGGGGTAGAACTCGCTGCAGGACGTCGGAAGGAAGCCGTGAACACGTCGTCGCAGTCACCGCGCCGGCGCGCGTCCACCCTGAGTGACGTGGCGCGGCTCGCGGGCGTGTCCGTCGCGACGGCCTCCAAGGCGCTCAGCGGCCGCCACCAGGTGCGTGAGCAGACCCGCATCCGGGTGATCGAGGCGGCGGCCCAGCTGTCGTTCACCCCGAACCCGATGGCCCGCGGTCTGACGGCCGCACGCAGCGGCACGGTCGGCCTGATCACGAGCGACCTCGAAGGCCGCTTCGGCATCCCCGTGCTCATGGGCGCGGAGGACGCCTTCGGCGCCGGTCGCATGTCGGTTCTGCTGTGCGACGCCCGCGGTGACGCACTGCGCGAACAGCACCACCTCACGACGCTGCTGTCGCGGCGGGTGGACGGGCTGATCGTCGTCGGCAGCCGCACCGACCCGCGCCCGTCGCTCGGCCAGGACCTGCCGGTGCCCGTCGTGTACGCCTACGCGCCGTCCGACGACCTCCGCGATGTCTCGCTCGTCCCCGACAACGTCGAAGCGGGTGTGATGGCCGCGGAGCACCTGCTGGAGATCGGGCGCCGGCACATCGCCCACATCAGCGGCGACCGGGAGTACGTGGCCGCCACCGACCGCGCCGAGGGCGCGGCGAGCGCGCTCGCCGCCCACGGCCTGCG
>NZ_NKYF01000045.1 GCF_002262885.1 Pseudonocardia sp. MH-G8
TCACGCGAGTCGGGGCCCCAGTCACGCGAGTCGGGGCCCCAGTCACGCGAGTCGGGGCCCCAGTCACGCGAGTCGGGGCCCCAGTCACGCGAGTCGGGGCCCCAGTCGCGCGAGTCGGGGCCCCAGTCGCGCGAGTCGGGGCCCCAGTCGCGCGCAACCGCCCGGGACGGGCGGTGCGCGGGGAGTGCGCGGAGTGCTACTCCTGCTCGAAGCGGCGGCGGAAACGCTCTTCCATCCGCCCCGTGAAACGGTTCTTGTCGGGCTCGGCCGGCTTCGCCTCCGGCGCCTGGGTGCCGGAGGCCGACGACGTCACGGTGAGCACCGCTCCCCCGAGCATCATGAGGAATCCGACGACGCTCAGCACCGGGAAGCTGCCCAACCACAGCTGGGGCACGGCGACGCCCACGACGAGCAGCACGAGGCCGACGACGAACAGGGCCACGCCCTGGAGCCGACGCCGGCGTGTGGGTTTGCGCAACCGCCCACCGCGGACGGTCGACGCGAACTTGGGGTCCTCGGCGTAGAGCGCGCGCTCGATCTGTTCGAGCAGCCGCTGCTCGTGCTCGGAGAGGGCCACGGCTTCACCTCCGGCACTGGTCATTCCTGTCGGGTCATCTTCCATGGTGCCGGAACGACGCGACGAGCGCCCAGGCTGGGCGTCTAGTGCAGAGGATACGAGTCGGAGGGCCCGGCGACCACCCGGACTCGTCGAGCGGATGGGTCGATCTTCCGCGGATCGGTGGACGCGGAGCGTGCGCGGGGGCAACCGGGCCCCGCTCGCACGACGTCATCGCTGGTACAAGGGGTGGTGGAACCCCGTGCCGCACCCGTGGGCACAGCACGTGCCGACCTCATCACACCCGGTTGGACGAGCAGAATGTCGCTGGTGTCCGGAGCGTGACGATCAGCGGGCCACAGCGCGACGCACGGGATGTGGACGTGCGGAACCCGTGCCGGCCCCCTCAGCGCCGGCGGGCCAGTGCGTGCAGCCGCGCGGCCACGTCCAGCAGCGGCGCGGCGGCTGCGGCCAGGTTCTCCAACTCGGTCACCTCGCGCACGGTCGCCGGGCCACCGTCGCGCACCGATCCCGGCGTCCAGCCCTCGAGCACACCGTCGCCCTGCAGGACCTCCACCCGCAGGTTCCCGCCCGCCTCCACGAGCGCGCGCAGCGTGTCGGCGTCCAGCCGCCTGCGCAGCGCGTCGTCCGGGCCGAACCGCCCGTCGGGATCGGTGAGCACCGCGCGCGCCTCGTCGAGCCTGCCGGCGAGGGTCCTCGAGAGGACGGCGGCGTAGCGACCCGTGACGAGCACGGAGACGGCGCCGCCCGGCGCTGTCGCCGCCGTCAACGCGGCGAAGGCGGCTGCCGCGTCGTCGACGACCTCGAGCAGGCCGTGACCCAGCACGAGATCTGCGCCTCCGGTGGGGGCGACGTCCGCGAGCGCGTCGACGTCACCCTGCACCGGCGTGACGAGCTCGTGCACGCCCGCGTCCCGTGCCCGGCGGTGCAGGGCCGCGAGGGCGTTGGGGCTGTAGTCGACGACAGTGACCGCACAGCCCAGCAGGGCGAGCGGCACCGCCCACGCGCCGCTGCCGCCACCGACGTCGAGCACGCGCGGCGCGCGCTCCGGCCGCCGGTCGCGCACGCGCGTGACCTCGGCCGTGATCACACGGTGCACGGGACCACCGCCGGCGACGCCGGGCACCTCCGCCGTCGGACCACTCAGCATGCGAGCCTCACGGCGGCAGCGTAGAGCGTGGCCCTTCCCGCGGGGCACGCCCGGGCGTTCACCGGAAAGGGGGTAGGTTGGCGCCGTGCTGGTGGTCGCCACGTTGAGCCTGAAGGGCGGAGTCGGCAAGACCACCGTCGCACTCGGGCTGGCCGGGGCCGCCCAACAGCACGGCGTGCGCACGCTGCTCGTGGACCTCGATCCACAGGCGAACTCCACGATCGCCCTCGACACCGCGCCCACCCTCGCCACGGTGGCCGACGTGCTCGACGAACCCCGTCGGTCCGTGCTGGACCGCGCGATCGCGCCGAGCGGGTGGGGCGACGGGCTCGACGTGCTGGTGGGCGCCGAGCAGACCGAGCGGCACAACAACCCCGATCCCACTCCCAAGCAGCTGGGCCGGTTGCGGCGGGCCCTGCAGCGCCTCGTGGAGAACGACGGGCTGCTCGGCGACACGTTCGGCTCCGCCGAGGTCGACGACCCCTACCGACTCGTGATCATCGACTGCCCGCCCTCGCTGGGCCAGCTGACCCGCAGCGCGCTCGCCGCCGCTCACCGCGCCGTGCTCGTGACGGATCCGACGATGTTCGCCGTGTCCGGTGTGCAGCGCGCCTTCGACGCGGTGCAGACGGAGCGCCAGCGCGGCAACTCCGAGCTCCAGCCGCTCGGTGTGCTCATCAACCGCGTGCGCCCTCGCAACTCCGAACACGAGTTCCGCATCGGCGAGCTGCGCGAGCTGTTCGGACCACTGGTGCTCAGCGGGGTGCTCCCCGACCGCTCGGCGATCCAGCAGGCCCAAGGTGCGTGCCTGCCCATCCAGCGCTGGGACACCCCCGGCGCCCGCGAGGCTTCGGCGGTGTTCACCCTGCTGCTCGGCCGGGTGCTGCGCAGCGACCGCGTCCGCCGCGACGGCACCGCCCCCGAAGCCGCACCCATCGCCCCGCCGGCCACACACTGACCCCTCTGGGCGGGAGCACGATCAGCCCTCACGACCAGCCACAGCGCAACACGCCGCTCACCGCCCGTTGATCGTGCCGATCCGCACACCACGGCGATCGCCACGACACCGACGTACGCCTCAGAAAGATCGATCGCTGCGACTCGCACACCACGACGCCCGAACGACCCTGACGTACGCCTCGCAAAGATCGAGCGTTGCGACTCGCACACCACGGCGGCGCGGGGATCAGCGCAGCGGCACCGCGGCCGTGACGATGCCGACGAACTGTTCGGCCTGCCGCAGCAGGTCGTCGGCATCGCGGCGGCTGACGAGCCGGGCGATGCCGGCCTCGGCCGCCGCACGGGTGTCGGAGCACGAGGCGAAGAACAGCGCCCACTCCGCGAACTCGGGCGCGACCTCGGCGAGCAACTGCCAGACGTTGCGCGTGGAACCCCTGCGCGGCCGGGGCCGTGCGCGGACCGCGAGCACGGCGGCCCCGGCCCGCAGCGCGGCGAGGTACGCCGCCGGGTAGCGGAGCAACGGGTCCTCCACGCGGTGGGCCTCCGCGAGCCCGTCGGCCGCCTGGCGCAGCAGGCCCAGCGCGGCCCGCGAGGTGGGCGCCGGCGCCGGGCGCGCACCCGGACGCCCCGGAGGAGGTCCGCTACCCGCCGCCCGCGACCGCGGCGCGGAGGGGCTGCGCGGCTGTGGCACCCGCGCGGCGCCCCTGCCCACGGTGGTGGACGTGGTGGTGGATGTGGTGGTGGACGTGGCGGTCGTCATCATCGCCTCCCGAGGTCTCTCACTCCGCAACCCGCACGAGGTCCCACACCCCGGGGCCGGCACGCATGCGCAACACGAACTCGCGGGCCGGCGCCTCGGGCTCCCCCGCCGAGCGGGCGACCACCCGCCAGCAGCGCATGCGGTCACCTCCGACCGGCATCGGGGACGGGAACGGCCAGGGCGACTCCTCGATCCAGCGCTCCCGCACGTCGGTGACGAGGTAGCGCGGACTGCGACGCATCGGCCTGCGCTGGAACTCGACGGGCTCGCCGTCCTGCCACCGCACCTGGATGGGAGTCGGCTGCCGGGATCCGAACAGGCTGAACGCATTCATCGCATGTCTCCCCGCGCCTCTGCCGTGCACCCGCTCGACCGGCACCGGAACAGCGCGACTGCCTCGGACCGCGACCTCACCAGCTCGCCCACCGGCATACGCTCCTCCCGCCCGGCTTCGCCGCACCCGGTGGCGGGGCGCTTCCCCCGCCCCACCGACCGGGGCGTCGAGATCGAACACATGTTCGATCGATGTCCAGTACAGCGCGCCCCGGGCTCCGCGTCAAGTCCGGGGACCGCGAGCGGGACTCCTGACACCGGACGTGGTGTGATGGACGGGTGACCAGGGCACCGGCGCGCCAGCTCGTCCAGCTCGGGCCGGACGACCTCGCCGACCGGCTCACCGAAGCCCTGCACGTCTACGTCTCGGCCATGGGCTACCCCAGCAGCACCGCCCGACATCGACGCACTCTCTGGCTGGAACACGTGCAGCGGCCCGGTTGGCGGGCGGTCGGCTGGCTGGACGCGTCCGACACGCTCCTGGGCATCGCCTACGGGTACTCGGGCGGGCCGGGCCAGTGGTGGTACGAGGAGGTCCGCAGAGGGCTGGCCCCCGCGGGGCCGGCCGCGCAGAGCTGGCTGCAGGACTACTTCGAGCTCACCGAACTGCACGTCCACCCCGACGCGCAGGGCCACGGGCTCGGCGAGTCGTTGTTGCGCGCGCTGCTGAACGGGGTCCCCAGCGCACGCGTCCTGCTCTCCACCCCCGAGTACGGCGTCGACACCCCCGGCCGCGCGTGGCGGCTCTACCGCCGGGCCGGTTTCCAGGACGTGCTGCGCCAGCACCGCTTCACCGGCGACTCCCGCCCGTTCGCCGTGCTGGGCCGCCACCTCCCCATGGATCCGCCGCCGCCGCGGACGTGACCGCACGCGGCCGTCCCCGCAGCGGGGCCGAACCGGACGCGACCGTCCACCGTCCGGGGCCGATCCGGCGACCCGTGCGCCGCGGCGCGGGAGGCGTCGGTGGGGTTTGGCACGATGCACGCGTGCCGACCGTCGCCTCCCGCCCTCGCGTCCTGCCACTGTTGCTCGTGCTGCTGGTGGCCACCGTCGCGCTGAGCGGGTGCGCACGGGTGCGCGCCGCGCTGGCCGTGCAGCCCGACGACACCGTCACCGGGCAGGTCGTCGTGGCCACACCGGAGACCGGCCCGGACGACCCGGGGCCCCCGATCGCCCTGCCGCCCGACCTGGAGTCCGAGGTCGACGTCTCGGAGTACCAGCAGGACGGCTACACCGGGTCGATCCTGCGGTTCGACGGGCTCACCTTCCCGCAGATGAGCGAGCTGATCGCCGCGGCGGGGCCCGGGGGCGACGCGGTCCGCTTCGAGATGCGGCGGGCGGGCAGCCGGGTGCTGGTGAACGGGGCCGTGGACCTCACCACCGTGGCCGTCGACCGGGCCGATTTCCAGCTCAAGATCGGCTTCCCCGGGCAGGTCCTCGAGTCCAACGGCGACGGCGACTCCAGCGAGGTGAGCTGGACGTTCACGCCGGGCGAGGTGGGCGATTTCTCCGCGGTGGTGGCCTATCCCGACCCGGGGGCGCCGTCACCGGTCAACTGGACGCTCGGGCTGTTCGCCGTCGTGGCGCTCGCGTCCGGCGTGGTGGTGCTGCTCGCCCGCCGCACCCGCAACACCCCGGTCAGCCCCTAGCTCGCTGGGGCCGGGCATGGTCAGCTGCGAGGCATGCGCGGTGACGACCGCCCGCAGGACCGGCGCCATCACGATCAGCCGCTGACGGGCACAGCCCCCGCCGGCTCGGCACGGCGGGCGCCCAGCCCGAGGCGCTGCACCAGCTCCACAGTGGCCGTGGAGCGGTTCAGCGTGTAGAAGTGCAGCCCGCACACGCCCTCCTCGAGCAGGCGGCTGCACATCTCGGCGGTGACGTCCATCCCCGCGGCGCGGAACGCGGCCGGGTCGTCGGCATAGCGCTCCATGCGCTCCACCAGGCCCGGCGGCAACGGCGCGCCGGAGAGCTCCGGGCCGCGGCGCAGGGTGCGAACGGTGGTGAGCGGCATGATCCCGGGCAGCAGCGGCACGTCGCAGCCGGCCGCGGCCATCCGGTCACGCAGCCGCAGGAAGCCCTCCGGTTCGAGGAACAGCTGGCTGATCGCGAAGTCGGCGCCGGCGCGGACCTTGGCGACGAGGCGGGCCAGGTCGTCCTCCGGGCTCGGGGAGCGCGGGTGGCCGTAGGGGAAGGCGGCCACGCCCACGCAGAAGTCACCCAGCCTGCGCACCAGCTGCACGAGCTCGTCGGCGTAGTTCAGGCCCTCCGGGTGGGCGATCCACTCGCCCAGCGGGTCGCCAGGGGGGTCCCCGCGCACTGCGAGCACGTTGGGGATCCCCGCCGCGGCGTAGGCGCCGATCACCTGCCGCAGCTCCGCCACCGAGTGCGAGACGGCGGTGAGGTGGGCCATCGGCACGAGGGTGGTGTCGGTGGCGATCCGCGCGGTGGTGCGGATCGTGCGGTCCCGGCTGGAGCCGCCCGCGCCGTAGGTGACGGAGACGAACGCGGGATCCAGCGATTCGAGACGGCGGATCGCCCGCCACAGGTCGGCTTCACCGGCCTCGTCCTTGGGCGGGAAGAACTCCACCGAGAAGACGGGCCGATCGCCGCGGATCCGCTGGGTGACCTTCACGCCGTGCAGCGTAGTCGGGCGCTGCGCGCGGCTGCCTCCGCTCCGCTCCGGCGGGCTCGCGCGCCTGGTCAACCGCCGACCGGCTGCGCCTTCAACGCGCCGGATGTCGCATCCGCCGTTAGGCTCGCCCCCGTGGCCCGCTCACGAGGACCTCGGCTCCCCCGCCCGCGACGTGCCCGGATCCAGCGATGAACCGGGCCGAGGCCGTGCGGCGCGACGGCTCCGCGCCCGGCGGTCCGCCGTCCCGCGGACCCGGCACACCGGGTGGTTGGCCCGACGGCAGCGGGCCCCAGAACAGCGGGCCCCAGAACAGCGGGCCCGACAACAGCGGCCCCGACGACTCCGGTCTCGTCGCCGCGGTCGAGGCCGCACTCACGACCTACCTGGCGGGCCGCACCAGCGAGGCGGCCGGCATCGACCCGGCGTTCGGCGAGGCCGCCGAGGCGCTGGCCGCGTTCGTCCTCGGCGGCGGGAAGCGGGTGCGCCCGACGTTCGCGTGGTGGGGCTGGCGCGGCGCGGGCGGTGCGGTCGAGTCCCCCGAGGCACTGGCCGTGCTGCGCGCGATCAGCGCGCTCGAGCTCATCCAGGCGTGCGCGCTCGTCCACGACGACCTGATGGATGCCTCCGCCACCCGGCGCGGCCGCCCGACGGTGCACGTCGAGTTCGCCCGCAAGCACGCCGCGGCACGGTGGCGCGGGCAGCCGGCGCGCTTCGGCGCTGCCGCCGCGATCCTGCTCGGCGACCTCGCGCTCTCGTGGGCCGACGACATGATGCACGCGGCGGGGCTGTCCCCGGCGGCGGAGCGGCGCGCGGCGCCGGCGTGGCGCGCGATGCGCACCGAGGTGCTGGGCGGGCAGTACCTCGACGTGCTGCACCAGTCCACCGGCGACACCTCCGCCCGCGCCGCCTTGCAGATCGACCGCTACAAGACCGCCGCCTACACCGTCGAGCGCCCGCTGCACCTGGGCGCGGCGATCGCCGACGCGCCTGCCGAGCTGGTGAGCGCCTACCGCCGCTTCGGAGCCGACATCGGCGTGGCGTTCCAGCTGCGCGATGACCTGCTGGGGGTGTTCGGCGATCCCGAGGTCACCGGCAAGCCGGCGGGCGACGACCTGCGTGAGGGCAAGCGCACGCTGCTCGTGGCGGTGGCCGTGGAGCGCGCGGAGCAGCGAGGCCTGCGGGCGGCGCACGAGGCGATCCTCGAGGCCGTCGGCGATCCGCGGCTGGACGCCGACGGCGTCGAGCGCGTGCGCGGCCTGCTCACCGAGCTCGGCGCCGCGCAGGCGGTGGAGCAGCGGATCGCCGCTTTGACCGGGTCCGCCCTCGACGCGCTGTCGGCCGCGGACGTCGCCGAGCCGGCCGCGGCGCAGCTCGCCGAGCTGGCGATCACGGCCACGCGACGCCGGAGTTGACCCGCCGGATCCCCGGGCGCACCGATCACGTGGTGGTCGTCGGCGCCGGGCTCGCCGGCCTGTCCGCCGCGCTGCACCTGCTCGGCGCGGGCCGGCGGGTCACGCTGCTGGAGCGCGCCCAGCACCCCGGCGGCCGGGCCGGACGGCTGGACCTGCGCACCGAGCGCGGCACCTACCGGGTGGACACCGGGCCCACCGTGCTGACGATGCCCGACCTGCTCGACGAGGCCTTCGCCGCCGTCGGCGAGAAGACGCGGGAGCGTCTCGACCTCGTCGCGCTCGACCCCGCGTACCGCGCGTGCTTCGCCGACGGCTCCACGATCGACGTGCACACCGACGGCGCGGCGATGGCCGAGGAGGTCCGGGCGACCTGCGGCCCGCGTGCCGCGCAGGGGTACGTGCGGATGCGCGAGTGGCTCACCCGGCTCTACCGCGCGGAGATCGACTCGTTCATCGGCGCCAACCTCGACTCGCCACTGGACCTGCTGGGCCGCGACCTGGTCCGGCTCGCGGCGCTGGGCGGGTTCGGCCGGCTCGGGCCGCAGGTCGCCCGGATGCTCCCCGACGAGCGGCTGCAACGGATCTTCTCCTTCCAGGCCCTGTACGCGGGCGTGCCGCCGCACCGCGCGCTGGGCGCGTACGGCGTGATCGCCTACATGGACACGATCGGGGGCGTGTTCTTCCCCCGTGGGGGGATGCGACAGGTCGGCCAGGCGATGGCCGACGCGGCGGTCGCGGCCGGCGCGGAGATCGTCTACGGGCGCGCGGCCACCGGCTTGGAACGCCGCGGTGAGCGGGTCAGCGCCGTCCGGCACGAGGCGGCGGCGGGTGGCGACGGCGACCGGACGCCGTGCGACGCGGTGGTGCTCACCCCGGACCTGCCCGTCGTGCACCGCCTCGTCGGGCGCGCACCGCGCCGGCCGGTGCCGCTGCGGTGGTCCCCCAGCGCGGTGGTCCTGCACGCGGGCGTGCGCCGGGCCCGCTCCCAGCCGGCCCATCACACGATCTCGTTCGGTGCGGCGTGGGAGCGCACGTTCGCTGAGATCATCGACGAGGGACGTCTCATGAGCGACCCGTCGTTGCTGGTCACGCGGCCCACGGCCACCGATCCCGGGCTGGCGCCCGACGGGTCGGACCTGCTGTTCGTGCTGGCGCCCTGCCCCAACCTCGACCGGGGCCGCATCGACTGGGCCCGCGTCGGCCCGGCCTACCGGGACGAACTGCTCGGTGTCCTCGCCGCCCGCGGCCTCGACATCCCGGCCGGCGAGCTCGAGGTGTCCCGCCTCGTGACGCCGGCGGGCTGGGCCACGGCGGGGCACGCGGCGGGCACCCCGTTCTCCGCGGCCCACACGCTCGCGCAGACCGGACCGTTCCGACCCCGCAACCTCGTTCGCGGGCTCTCCAACGCGGTGCTCGCAGGTTGCGGCACCACACCGGGTGTCGGGATCCCACCGGTCCTGATCTCCGGCCGGCTGGCGGCCGAGCGTGTCACCGGCCCGCTCCCGCGAGGCCACAGGGTACCCACCGGCCCCTGACACCAGGCATGCGAGCATGGATCGCGTCATGAAGCCACCACCACCGGTCGACGGGCCGACGCTCCCCGACGCGGCAGCGGAGCGCGCACTCGCCCACGACGACGCGCCCACGGTCCGCGACGCGCTGCCTGCTGCGCCCCCGGACGAGCCTGCCGCTGCGCCGCAATCGTGGCGCGACCGCTTCGGTCGCCCGCCCCGCGGCCCGCTGCTGCTGGGTCTCGCCGCGTCCCTGCTGATGGTTATCGGCGGCTTCGGCGCGGGTGGCGTCCTGATCCACGACCCGCTGCTGTCGAACTCGCCCCTGGGCTTCTGGCGCTACGGCCA
This sequence comes from Pseudonocardia sp. MH-G8, assembly GCF_002262885.1. Classification (GTDB taxonomy): domain Bacteria; phylum Actinomycetota; class Actinomycetes; order Mycobacteriales; family Pseudonocardiaceae; genus Pseudonocardia. Next base: position 9,687 of record NZ_NKYF01000045.1, read on the forward strand.
CGGCCGCGATCTGGCCGCCTTCACGGTCTACCTCGGCGTCGGGCTGATGGTGTGGGCCTGGGTGCGTCTGGGACGCGACGTGCTGGCGCACCGCGTCGGCGGGCGGGGCGTGCTCACCGTCTCGGGTGTCTGGATGGCGCCGATGCTGGTGTCGACCCCGCTCTTCACCCGCGATGTGTACAGCTACCTCGCGCAGGGCGGGCTGCCGCTGGCCGGCTTCGACCCCTACGCGGTGGGCCCCGAGGTGATGCCGGGGCTCTTCTCCGACAACGTGCACTACTTCTGGCAGGACACGCCCGCCCCGTACGGGCCGCTGTTCATCCTGATCGCCAAGGCCGTGGCGTGGCTGGCCGGCGACGGGATGATCCTCGGGGTCGTCCTGATGCGGCTCGTGATGCTGCCGGGCCTGCTGCTGCTGGTCTGGGCCCTTCCGGAGCTGACCCGCCGCCTCGGCGGCCGCGTCCCGGTGGCACTGTGGGTGGCCGTCGCCAACCCCCTGATGGTCGTCCACATGGTCGGCGGGGGCCACAACGACCTGCTCGTGGTCGGCCTCCTCGCCGCCGGTGCGCTGGTCGCCCTGCGCGGCGGGCACATCGCGGGGATCGCGCTGGTCACCGCCGCGATGGCCACCAAGGCGAGCGCGGGCATCGCCCTGCCGTTCCTCGTACTGGTGTGGGCGGCGCACATGTCCGGCTCGCAGCGGGCCCGGATCGTCAAGGCCACCGCGGCGGGTGTGGGCGTCTTCCTGGTGGTGTTCACGGCCTGCACGGTGGCCGCGGGCGTCGGGCTCGGCTGGCTGCCCGCGTTGAGCGCTCCGTCGATGATCGTGAACTGGATGTCGATCCCCACGGCCGTCGGCGAGTTCACCCACACGTTGGTGGCCGGGATCGTGAACGTGCCGAAGCAGCCGTTCATCAACGTCGCCCGCGCGCTCGGCGGGCTCCTGCTCGTCTACATCGCCGCCACCCAATGGTGGTCGGCCCGCGACGGCGGCCCCGACGCGGTGCGCCGGGCCGGCGTCGTGCTGCTGGCCGTCGCCGTGCTCTCCCCCGCCACCCTGCCGTGGTACGTGAGCTGGGGCATGGCGCTGCTCGCGGCCACCGCCTGGTCCCTGCGCGGCCTCACGGTCACCGTGTTCCTCTCGGTGATGCTCACGATCGCCTACTACTCCCACGGCGAGGACGCCCTCTACGACGCGCCCTACCTCCTGACGTGGGCCCTGGTTGCCGTCGTCGCCGCGGTGTCCCTGCGGCGGCCGGATCCGCTGCGGCTCGCCGGAGCCGCTCGCCGGCGTCCCCGGCAGGCGGCCGACGCGGTCCCCGCCGGTGCCGGGTCCGGGGCACGCTGAGCTCGACGCCGCCGGCGTCGACGATCCGGCGCTGCGGGTCGCCTACGCGACCTGCCGCGCGCTGAACGCGCGGCACGGCCGCACGTACTTCCTGGCCACCCGACTGCTCCCGCCGCAGCGGCGGCCCGCGGTGCACGCCCTCTACGGGTTCGCGCGCTTCGCCGACGAGATCGTCGACGACCTGGGCGACGGCTCGCCCGCCGCCGAGCGGGCGGCACGGCTCGACCTGCTGGACACGCAGCTGCGACGGGCGCTGGCCGGCGCTCCACCCGCGCACCCCGTGCTCGCCGCGGTGGTGGACACGGCGCGGCGTTTCGCCATCGACCCCGCCCACTTCACCGCGTTCATTGCGTCGATGCGGATGGACACCGCCGTCACCGACTACGCCACCTTCGACGAGCTCGCCGCCTACGTCCACGGTTCGGCGGCCGTCATCGGGCTGCAGATGCTGCCGGTCCTGGGCACGACGGTCCCGCGCGCCGAGGCCGAGGGGCCGGCCGCGGCGCTGGGGGTGGCGTTCCAGATCACCAACTTCCTGCGCGACGTCGGCGAGGACCTCGACCGCGGACGCATCTACCTGCCCGCCGACGAGCTGGCCGCCTTCGGGGTCGACCGGGAGCTGCTCACGTGGTGCCGGCGCACCCGGCGATCCGACGCCCGGGTGCGCCGGGCCCTCGCACACCTCGTGGCACACACGCGCGCGGTGTACCGGCGCGCGGCACCGGGCATCGACATGCTGGAGCCGGCATCCCGGGCCTGCGTGGCATGCGCCTTCGCCCTCTACCGCGGGATCCTCGACGAGATCGAGGCCGCCGGGTACCCCGTCCTGCACCGGCGCGTGTCGGTCCCGGCCCGCACCCGTGCCGCGGTGGCCGTCCCCGGCCTGGTCCGCGCCCTGGCGGCCCGAACGCGCACCTGACGGGCGACACCGCTACCCCCACACCCCGACTCGCGGGTGAGGGGCCTCGACTCGCGGATAGGTGCCCCGCCTCGGCGAGTCGGGCCCTGAGGCGCGCGAGTCGCGTCCCCCCACCCGCGAGTCGGGGCCCTCCACCTGCGAGTCGGGGTGTGGGCGCGCCGATATCGCGCTGCGGGTGCGTGTCAGAAGGCCATGGCCTGCGCTCGTCGCTTGACCTCGCGGTGCCGGCCCGCACGCAGGGAGGCGACCGGTGTGCCCGGCAACGAGTCGTCCTCCTCGAAGAGCCAACGCAGGATGTCGGGGTCGGCGTAGCCGCCGTCGCGCAGCACGGTGATCGTGCCGGCGAGGCCCTTGACCACCGCACCGTCCTCGCCCAGGAAGGCGGACGGGACGACGACCTCGCCTTCCCGTCGGAAGGACAGCAGCTGGCCGTCCTTCACGAGCTGGTGCACCCGCGACACCGGCTGGTTGAGCAGCTCGGCGACCTCCGCGACGGGCAGCGTCGCTACATCCTCGGACAGCCCGAACACCTCGTTCACGGGGCGATACCTTGCCACACGAAGGGGCATGCAGGCGCGGCGCGTCGAAGAAGATCCCACAGCAGCGGTACCGTCATCACGTGAACGCCCCGCCCGCCGCGCTGCTCGACGCGCGCTACCGGCTGGGCCCGCTGCTCGCCCGCGGGGGAATGTCCGCCGTCTACCGGGGCACCGACATCCGGCTGGACCGACCCGTCGCGATCAAGGTGATGGAGCCGCGGCTCGCGGCCGACCCCGCCTTCCGCGCCCGGTTCGAGCGCGAGGCCCGATCGGCGGCGCGGATCGACCACCCCGCGGTCGTCGACGTCCACGACCAGGGCGAGCACGTCAGCGACACCGAGATCGGCTTCGGCGACGGCCCGCTGCTGTTCCTCGTCATGGAGCTGGTGGAGGGCGGCACGCTGCGCGACGTCCTGCGCTCCCGTGGGGCGCTCGGCGTGCCGGCGGCGTTCGCGGTGATGGAGCCGGTCCTCGCCGGGCTCGCCGAGGCGCACCGGCTCGGCATGGTGCATCGGGACGTCAAGCCGGAGAACGTGCTGATCAGTCGCACGGGCGAGGTCAAGGTGGCCGACTTCGGGCTCGTCACCGCGGCCGCCCAGTCGGGCGCCAGCAGCGCCGGCATGATCATGGGGACCGTCGCGTACCTGTCTCCCGAACAGGTGGCCACCGGCGCCGCCGACGCCCGCAGCGACGTCTACGCCGCCGGCATCCTGCTCTACGAGCTGCTCACCGGCGCCCCGCCCTACACCGGCGACACGGCGATCTCGGTGGCGTACCGGCACGTGAACTCCGACGTGCCGCCGCCGTCGCAGATCGCCGGCGACGTGCCTCCCGAGCTGGACGCGCTGGTGGTGCGCGCCACCCGTCGTGACCCCGCCGCACGACCCGCCGACGCCGCGGCCCTGCTGGCCGAGCTGCACCGGGTGGCGGTGCGGCTCGACGTGCCGCGGGTCCCGCCGCCGGTGCCGCCGGCGCGCCCCGTCGAGGAGCAGGACACGGTTCCCGCAGCTCCGCACCGTCTCTCCGGCGGCACCACGACGAGCGCCGCCGCCGGGCCCGGCGGCACGCGCACCATGCCCCGCCCGGTCGACGACGGCCCGCCGCCCCACCTACGCGCCCGCAGGCGCAGCAGGCGGGCCTTCGCGGTCTGGATCGCGATCGTCCTCGTGCTGGCGATGCTCGTCGGTGTCTCGGCGTGGTGGCTGGGCAGCGGCCGCTGGACGGCGATGCCGCGGCTGGTCGGCCTCGAGCAGTCCGCGGCGCAGCAGGTGCTCGCCGACGCCGACCTCGTCGGGCGCCTGGCCGAAGCCCACCACGACGACGTCGACGCGGGGCTGGTCAGCGCCACCGACCCGGCGCCGGACGCGCGGCTGCTGCGCGGCAGCACGGTGACCCTCACGGTCTCCTCAGGACGCCCGACCGTGCCCGAGATCGCCCCGGGCACCGCGGTGGCAGCGGCGGAGCAGGCGATCCGTGACGCCGGGCTCACGCCCGTCCGCAGCTCGGAGGCCGTGGAGGACAGCGAGTCGGTGCCCGAGGGCGCCGTGGTGCGCACCGATCCGGAGGCCGGCGACGAGGTCGCGACCGGCGGGCCCGTCACGATCGTGGTGAGCAGCGGCGAGGGCGAGTCCGAGACCGTCCGGGTGCCGATGGTGATCGGCGAGGACTACGAGGACGCCGCCGACATCCTCGACGACCTCGACCTGGACGCCGAGGAGGAGGCCGCGTTCCTCATCGGCCGGGAGAACGGCCGCGTGATCGGCCAGGACCCCCCGGCCGGGGCAACGGTGGACAGGGGAACGACGATCCACCTGAGCACGGTCTAGCGGCAACGCCCAGCTCGCACCTTGGAGCCTTTCTGCTGTTCAGCGGCCGAAAGACAGCAGTACGGCTCCAATGTGCGGTCAGGAAGGTGCGGTCAGCAAGGCGCGGTCAGCAAGGCGCGTCAGCCGCGCAGCATCTCCGCCACCAGGAAGGCCAGCTCCAGCGACTGCTGGGTGTTCAGGCGCGGGTCGCAGGCCGTCTCGTAGCGACCCGCCAGGTCGGTGTCGGAGATCTCCTGCGCACCGCCGAGGCACTCGGTGACGTCCTCCCCGGTGACCTCCACGTGGATGCCGCCGGGGTGGCTGCCCAGCGCGCGGTGGACCTCGAAGAAGCCCTGCACCTCGTCGACGATCCGGTCGAAGTGGCGCGTCTTGTAGCCGGTGGTGGACTCGACGGTGTTGCCGTGCATCGGGTCGCACTGCCAGATGACCTTGTGGCCGGACGCCTCCACCTTCTCCACGATCGCCGGCAGGACGTCGCGGACGCGCCCGTTGCCCATCCGGCTGACGAGCGTGAGGCGGCCCGGCGTGGCGTGCGGGTCGAGCCGCTCGACGTACTCGACCGCCAGCTCCGGCGTGGTGCTCGGGCCGATCTTGAGCCCGATCGGGTTGGACAGCAGTTCGGCCAGCGCGATGTGGGCGCCGTCCAGCTGGCGGGTGCGCTCCCCGATCCACAGGAAGTGCGCGGACAGGTCGTACAGCCGCGGCTCGGGACGGCTGGCGTCCAGGCGCAGCAGCGCCCGCTCGTAGTCCAGGAGCAGCGCCTCGTGGCTGGCGTAGAACTCCACGCTGTGCAGGTTGTGGTCGTCCACCCCGCACGCGTCCATGAACCGCAGCGCGCGCTCGATCTCGGCGGCGATGTCCTCGAACCGCTCCCCCGCGGGTGAGGTGCGCACGAAGTCCTTGTTCCAGTCGTGGACCATCGTGAGGTCGGCCATGCCGGTGGCGGTGAGCGCGCGCACCAGGTTCATCGCCGCGCCCGCGTTGGCGTAGGCCCGCACCATCCGCGACGGGTCGGGCACCCGCGCCGCCGGGTCGGCCACGAGCGAGTTGACGATGTCACCGCGGTAGGTGGGCAGGCCGAGCGCGTCGAGCGGGGCGCTGCGCGGCTTGGCGTACTGCCCCGCGATGCGACCCACCTTCACGACCGGCAGCGACGCGCCGTAGGTCAGCACGATCGCCATCTGCAGGATGGTGCGGATCGTGGCCCGGATGTGCGGCTCGGTGTTGTCGACGAAGGTCTCCGCGCAGTCGCCGCCCTGCAGCAGGAATGCCTCGCCCCGCGCCACGGCCGCCAGCCGCTCCTGCAGCCGGTCGACCTCCGGCGGCAGCGTCACCGGCGGCACGCTCTCGAGCACCGTGCGGACGTGCGCGACGTGCGCGGGGTCGGGCCACTCGGGCTGCTGGGCCGCCGGCCTGGCGAGCGCCTCGTCGAGCCGCGCCCGCAGGTCGGACGGCAGCGGGGGCAGCTCGGGCAGCACCTCGACCGGTGCGTCGACGGTCCAGTTCACGAGGTCCAAGAGTAGGCCGTGCGCCCCCGGCGCCGAGCGCCGGACCCGCACTGGTCCGGACGGCGCCCTCCCGCGGCGCCCCCGGCGGACCGGGAGTGGCTGTGATCACCCGATCGGCCCGATTCCACACGGGACTCCACGGGGCACTCCTTCGCCATGGCAACTCTTCTGTGGATCCTCGCAGTGGTCCTCGTCGTCGCCGGCGTCTTCGCGATCCTGCGCAAGCAACTCATCTGGGGCATCGTGCTCATCGTCGTCGGCCTGCTGGTCGGCCCCGGTGGGGTGAGCATCTTCGCCTGATCCTGGCGGCGGTGCCGGCGCGCTGCTACCGCGCGGCCACCGCCGCCTCGATGGCGTCCCAGCGTCTGAGGTTCAACCTGGCGTCCGCGAGCGCATCGTGGGCGTCGGGGGTCGGTGACGGGAGCGGAGGACGCCCGGCGTCCTCCCACCGTTGCCGCAACTCCCGGGTGAACCGCGGCAGCGCCCGCGGCAGGGCCGGCATGGCCCCCCACAACTGGCACAGCGCCACGTGGTCGTACGCCGCGATCCACGCCCACAGCTCGACCTCGCCGGGCGCACCGGTGAGGAACTCCAGCAGTTCGGCGCGCAGCCGCGTGCGCGACCGCCACGACTGATCAGCGGGCGAGGGCAGCTTGGGTAGCACGTTGGCACGCACCCATGGGCCGGCCCGCTCCGGGTCGAACTCCGTGGAGACGGCGTAGAACTCGCGCCCGTCCTCCCCGACCACGCCGATCGACACCAGGTCGATCGTCGTCCCGTCCTCGATGAACTCGCAGTCGTAGAAGAACCGCACTTCCGCAGGTTAGAGGACGCGGTTCGCGACGCTGCGGGCGCTGCCGTTCGCCTGCGTCGTCACTCGTCCTCCTGCTCGGAGGCGTCCGCCGACTTCTCCGACTTCTCGGCCTCGTCGGAGTCCTCGTCCTCGTTCTCGCCGGCCTTCGCCGCGGCGGCGCTCTCGGCCACCGACGGCGGCGCCGGCGACGACGCCGCGACACTCGCCGGGGCCGAGGACGGCGCGGTCGTCGGCGCCGGCGCATCCGCGGCAGCCGAGGGTCGCCGCGGCGGGTCCTGGGTCTGTGCCCGCGGCGCCCGCGTCCGCTCCCGGGTGGCACGGGGCGGCTCCGTGGCACGCGCGACGGGCTCGGGCTCGGCGCTCGGCTCGGGGCTCGGTGCCGCAACCGCAGAAGGCGGCGGTGGTGGCGCCGAGGTCTGCACCGGGGCGATCCGCGGTGTCGCGGCGTGCTGGTCGGTCGTGGGGCCACGCAGCCAGGACGCCCACGCCGACGTCGCGGCGATCACCACCACCGCGACCACCGCGAACACCGCCCACGGGGCGAGGTTCGCGATCCCGGACCGCTGCACGACGGGCGCTGTGACGACCCTCGGCAGCTCCGTGGTCGGCCGGTCGTCGTCCAGGACCATTGCCGTCGGCTCGTCGATTCCGGCCGGGTCGTCGCGGACGGGGTCGCGGGCCGGGTCGTCGTCGGTGGCGTCGTCGAACGGTCGTCGGTCGCTCGAGGCCTCGTCGCGGGCGTCGTCGAACGAGATGTCGGTGCGGAGGAAGTCCTCCGCCGAACCCGGGACGAGTGCGTCGTCACGCAGAGGATCGTCCGACACAGCCACACCCCATCATCGCCCCGCGCGTTCGGCGTATTACATCCTGCGACCGGCGGAGCGGTGGTTGGTACTCCCCGGTGTGTGGTCGTGGACGTTCACCAGGCCCCTGCCGCGCCCACGCACCCCCTTCGCCGCCCACGCCACCCGTCGACGGGTGGGCGGCGCGAATCCGGGGCGTGACCGGACACGGGCGCGGTGTGGGGCAGCGGTTGCGAGCCGGGGACGGCGCGCCCACAGGAGTTTTCATGACCAGATGGACGTGAGGGTTGTTCCGCGGACGTGAGAGGCGGACTTGATCAGCGAGAGTGACGCCAGGGCTGCAGATCGAGGGCGTTGCCGAATCGGACCCGGGGATGCCAGACGGTGATCGCGGCGAGAAGTACCAGACCGTCGCCGCGACAGCACCCACGCACCGCTCGGACCGATCACCAGGCTGCGGTCGCTACGAGAAGCACACCACTGCGACAGCGCCCGCACCCAGGTACTGATCGGATCGATCACTGCCGGCCGTATGCCGGTCTGATCGAAACGGCCACGAGCTCGGCCTGACGCCCTCACACCACTCCTGGCGGTCCTCACAGCGAGCAGCACGCGAGCGCCACGGCGTGCAGCGGCTCACATCGGCGAACGCCTATCCGGCACGGGTCCCGGGGACGCGGCTCGCGTCGCGGCCGTCACCGCCTTCGCCGTCAGCCGCCGCCGGAGGGTCGGTGGGGGCCTGCTCCGCCGCGGCCGCCCGTTCCTTCACCGACGCCGCGTAGAGGTCGACGTAGGTCTGCCCGGAGAGCTCCATCAGCGCGTACATGATCTCGTCGGTCATCGACCGCTCGATGAACCGGTCACCCGCCATGCCGGCATACCGCGAGAAGTCCAGCGGCGTGCCGATCTTGATGCGCACCTTCCGAGGCCGCCAGATCCGGGAGCCGATCGGGTTGACGCGGTCGGTGCCGATCATCACGACCGGGATGACCGGCACCCCGGCCTCCAGCGTCATCCGTGCGACGCCGGTCTTGCCCTTGTACAGCCTCCCGTCGGGCGACCGGGTGCCCTCGGGGTAGATGCCCAGCAGCTTGTCCTCGCGCAGCAGCCGGACGGCGGTGTCCATCGCGGCCTGCGCCGCCGACCCCCCTGACCGGTCGATCGGCACCTGGCCCACGCCGGTGAAGAACACCTTCTTGATCCACCCGATGAGCCCCGGTTGGGTGAAGTACTCGCGCTTGGCGAGGAACGTGATCCGCCGCGGGACGAGCAGGGGCAGGAAGAACGAGTCGGCGACGGCGAGGTGGTTGCTCGCCAGGATGGCGCCGCCACGTTCGGGAACGTGCTCGAGGCCCTCGATCGAGGGCCGGAAGAACAACCTCAGCAGCGGACCGAGGAGCACGAACTTGGACCACCAGTACAGCACTGGGCGTGCCCCCTCCACCTCGACCGCGCCAGCCTACGGACGCTCCCGATGCGCCGACAACGGGCACTTGCGATCGAGGGCGAACTCCTCCCCATCGTCGCCGCGGCGTGTCAGGATGGGGGCCCCCGCCGCGTGCGCTCCCCGGCTCCACGGCGACGCGCCCGGGCCGAGCGGCCCGTGCAACAGGGAGGAGGCCGCGTGAACCGGGATCCCGACGAGCGCGCGCAGCCCGACGGCGCCGGGCCCGACGAGTTCGAGGCCATCGTCGCCGGCTGGCGCCGCGAGGGACAGGTGCCGGAGTGGCCGCCGGACATCGATCCGGCCGCCAGGTCGTTCGAGTCACCTCGGGCCCTCGACCCGTCGCCGCCCCCTGACCCGGCGCCGCCCGCTCCGCTGCCCACCCCGCTGCCCGACGACGAGCACTTCGTCCCACCCGAGCCGCCGCCCCTGCCCCGGCTGGGCCCGCCGGCGCTGGTCGGGCTCACCCTGCTCGCCCTGGGCCTGGTGCTCGTCGTGTCCCCCGGCCTGCTCGGTGTGTCGGAGCAGTACGGGCTCCCGCTGGGGCTCGTGGGGCTGGCCGCGGGGCTCGGCTGGCTGGTGCTGCGCCTGTGGCCCGACCCGCCCGACCGCGGCGGTGGCGAGGACGACGACGGCGCGATCCTCTGACCCGTCCCGTCAGGGTGTGGGCCCGGCCAGGTCGCGGGCCAGCTGTGCGGCGCCGACCACGGCGGCGGCCTCGCCGAGCTGCGCGGTGCGGATGCGGGCCAGCGGGCGGCGGCCGGCGCCGGTCACCGTCGCCGCGTAGTGCTCGCGCGCCTCGTCCAGGAACAGCGGCGCCGACACCGACACCCCGCCGCCGATCACCACCAGCTCCGGGTCGAAGACGTCGGCCACCAACGCGAGCCCCTGCCCGAGCCAGCGGGCGAGCTCGTCCATCGCGGCGCAGGCCACCGGGTCGCCGTCGCGCGCCGCTCCCGCCACGCGCTGCCCCGTGACCCGACCCGGGTCCCCCGCCACGAGGCGGCGCAGCAACGGTGACCGTCCCGGGTCGCGCGCCAGGAGCTCCACGGCCGTGGTGGCCAGCGCGGTGCCGCTGCAGTAGCGCTCCCAGCAGCCGTTCTTCCCGCACGGGCACGGCCGGCCATCGGGCACGACCTGCAGGTGCCCCAGCTCGGGGGCCACGCCGAACGCGCCGCGGTAGAGCTCGCCGTCGATCAGCAGGGCCGAGCCGATGCCGGTGCCCAGCGCGACGAAGACCACCGTGGACGCGCCGGATGCGGCCCCGAAGTGCCGCTCCGCCAGTGCCGCGGCGTTGGCGTCGTGCTCGACGACGACCGGGAGGCCGATCCGCTCGGCGACGCGGTCGGCCACCGGCGTGTCCCGCCAGGACAGGTGCGGCGCGAACCGGACGCTGCGCCGGTCCGGTGTGACGAACCCGGCGAGCGCGAGGCCGACCGCACCGACCCGGTGCCGGGCCGCGAGCTCGCCGATCACGCCGGCGAGCGCCGCCTCCAGGGCGGCCTGGCTGCGCGGCGTCGGGGTGCGCGCCGTGTCGTGGACGTTCCCCTCGGCGTCGACCACCCCCGCCCGGACGCTCGTGCCGCCGACGTCGACACCGATGGTCAGCACGAGGCCTGCCGTTCGACGTGGATGCGCTGCACCCGCCGCGTCGGCGCCGGCTCGGGCGGGGCGGCGGGCGGCCCGGCGTCGGGTGCGCCCTCCTCCAGCGCCGCGCGCAGGACGGCGACGAGGCCCGTCGCGTGCTCGGCCAGGCGTGCCGCCAGCTCCGGGCGCTCGCCGCGCACGGCCGCGACGACGGCGCAGACCGGGCACACGGCGCAGGTCTCGGCCCCGGTGGCAGTGGGTTCCTCGCGGAGGCGCGCCAGCACCGGGTCGACCTTGTCGAGGGCGCTCAGCGCGAGGGCGCGCAGCTCCTCACCGATGTCCGCGCCGGCTCCCGGGTGCGCGTCGCAGCCCGTCACCGGAGCCAGACCGCGGGATCGGGCACGAACGCGACGCGCAGGTCGTCGCCGTCGAGTTGCGCACCGGTGGCGATGCAGCGCCGCAGCACCGCCGGCAGGGCGAGCACCCGACGCGTCCCGCCTGCCGTGACCGCCAGCTCGTCGTCGATGCGGGTGATGTCCAGCTGCCCCTGACCGGCCCCGGGCAGCGCCACGACCAGCTCGAACGCCGAGTCCGGAGAGGTCCCGCTGCCCGCCGTGCGCCGGACCTGCAGCAGTGGCTGCGCCACCTCGTCGGGGGTGGCCGCCGGGTCGTCGGCCTCGTAGAGGGATCGGGCGAGTTCGTGCAGCGCCGGCAAGCCGGTGGGTTCGGACGCGGTGTACTCGGCGACGCGCAGCGCCACCGGGAGCACTTCCAGATCGGCGAGGACCCTCCGCTGCTCGGCGTGCCGCTCACGCAGCCACCGCCCGGCGGGCCCGCGCAGCGACGCCGGCGCCTCGGGCAGGACCCGGTTGGCCACCAGCCCGTCCACGCGCAGCCCGTGCAGGGCCAGCGCGGTGAGGGTGCGGCGGGTCTCGGCGACCACCACCCGTTCCGGGGTGAGCACGAGCCGGATCGACGTCTCCGGGGCGGCCAGCAGGTCGCGCAGGCCCGTCAGCTGCTCGGCCAGCGCGTCCAGGGCGTCGACGGCGCGGTCCCAGGCCGGCTGCGCGTCGCGGCCCGCGCCCGCCAGGCCGGTGAGCAACCCGCGCACGGCGCGGCGGTGGGCCGGGAACAGCCGCTCCAGGTAGGCGGAGAACGCCTCGGGCAGGCCGAGAAGGCGCAGGGTCTCCGCGGTGGGGCCGCAGTCGACCACGACGACCTCCCAGAGGCCGCTCTCGGCGAGCCTGCGCACCTCGCCGAGGGCGAGCATGTCGTCGACGCCGGGCAGCACGGTCAGCTCGTCGGCCACCAGCTCGTCGACGCCGGCGCCGGCCAGCAGCGTGCTCAGGTGCCCCTGCAGCCGCGCCCACGCGCCGTCCAGCAGCGTCCTGGCGTCGACGTGCGCGGCGTACAGGCCCGCCTCCAGCTCGACGGGCTCACCGCCCAGCTCGACCTCGAACGCGTCGCCGAGCGAGTGGGCGGGATCGGTGGAGACCACCAGCACCTTGCGGCCGGATCGCGCGAGCGATGCGGCGGTGGCCGCGGCGAGGGTGGTCTTGCCGACGCCTCCCTTGCCGGTGAACAGGACGACGCGCACGACGCGGAAGGGTAGCCGCGGGATCAGGCGCGAGCTGTCACGGGGCGCTCTCCACGCGGCGCTTCAGCCCCTTGAGCGCGGTATCGATGATCACCTTCTCCGCCTTGCGGCGCAGCATGCCGATCATCGGGATGTTCAGGTCGACAGCCAGCGAGTAGGTCACGGTGGTCCCGCCACCCTGCTCCACGAGCGTGTACGAGCCGTTCTGCGCCTTCTGGATCTGCCCCTTGACCAGCGTCCAGCTGACCGACCGGCCGCCGGGCGCCCAGGTGTAGTCCAGCGTGTAGGAGTCCTTGATCGGCCCGGCGTCCATCGTGAACCGCACGCGCTCCGCGTTCCCGTCGTCGCCGTTGCTGAGCACCTCGACGCTCTTCACCTGCGACGCCCAGTCGGGGTAGGCGGGAAAGTCGGCGATCACGGCCATCACGCGCTCCGGTGGCGCGGAGATGGTGATCGAGGAGGTCGTCGCGTCGGCCATGCCGGGCACGTTACCGGTGGGTTCGCCGAGCGCGGTCACCAGCGCAGTACGTGAGGGACGCCGGTGGTCCGGAAATGCCCGACGTTCACGCACTCGGTGCGCCCCACCCGCACCCGGGGCGCGAGCGGCTGGTGGACGTGACCGAACAGCGCGGCCCGCGGACGGTCGCGGCGCACGACATCGAGCAGGGCCCGCGACGCCGCCTCGGCACGCCGGGTGACCACGTCGTACGCCAGCTCGGGCACGGCGGGCGGCACGTGGCTGCACAGCACGTCGAGCGGCTCGATGCCGTCGAGGCCGTGCACGGCCGCCGCGAACTGCTCGGCCGGCACCACGTGCGGCGTCCACGGGCCGCTCCTGCGCGGCGAGACGCCGGGCGGCAGCGGCGCGCCGCCCACGAACCCGAAGCGCAGCCCGCCGATCGTCACGACCTCGCCGTCGACCAGCTCGAGACCGGGACGGGAGTACTCCGGCCACAGCTGCGGCACGTCGACGTTGCCGGGGATCGCGTAGGTGGGCGCGGTGATCGCGGCGAACACCCGGTCGTACTGCTCGCGCACCGCCTCCTGCACGACGGCGGGCGCGTCGGGCACGCGGGCCCACGCGTCGCGGATGTAGGCGATGAGCTCGTCCCGGGCACCCGCCGTGCGCAGCCGCGCGAACTCGCTGCTCACCTGGGCGCCCAGCACGCGACCGAGGATGCCGCCCGTCGGGTCGCGGTAGTCGACGTAGTCGACGAGGTCACCCAGGACGATCAGCGCGTCGGCGCCCTCCCCCGCGCGCGCCAGCGCGTCCGCGGCGCCGTGCACGTCGGAGACCACGTGCACACGCATGGCACCCAACCTACCGACGCGGAGGCTCCCCCGGCTCACGACCCGCCTCCAGGCGCTGCTTGCACGCGAACGCGATCGCCTTGGCGGCTCGCCGGCGACGGCGGACCTCGGCCGCGGCGCGCCGCGGCGACGCCGGACGCGGGTGGCCGTCGGGGCCCGGCGGATCGGCGCGCAGGTAGTAGTGCAGCACGGTGCCGTCCAGCACCGGCTCCAGCCAGACCTCCATGCTCCCGACGAGCGCCCCGAGCACCGTCCAGCGCATGCCCTCGTCGCCGCGGTCGGCCATGACCTGCAGGTGCAGGTCCGGCCAGAGCCGCGGCCACTGCGCAGGCGCGGCGAACTCCGCCGCCACGACCGCGGGCGGCACGGCGAGGAACGTCTCGTCCATCACGTCGACCGAGGGCACGGACGCCAGCCTGCCCGACGCGGAGCGTGCACACGGATCCCGACCCGCCACGACGACGTTCGGCCCTGACGGCCGGGGCTACCGCGGGGTAAGTTGCGCTCACCAGAGCCAGTGCCGGTCAGGAGGTCCTGCGTGCGCGAGTACAGCGTCCCCGCCACCGTTCGCGTCGGTGACGAGGAGAACCTCCTCGACGCGGTGTTCGACAACGCCGAGCGACACGGCTCCTCGGTCGTCTACCGGCTCCGCGACGGCTCCGGTGGCTGGTCCGACGTCACCTGCGCGCAGTTCGCCGAGCAGGTCGTCTCCGCCGCCCGCGGTCTGGTCGCCGCGGGTGTGCAGCCGGGGGACCGCGTCGCGTTGCTCTCGCGCACCCGCTACGAGTGGACGCTGCTCGACTACGCGATCCTCGCGGCAGGCGCGGCCACCGTGCCCATCTACGAGACGTCGTCGGCCGAGCAGGTCAGCTGGATCCTGTCCGACTCGGGTGCGGTCGCTGTGGTCGTCGAGTCGGGCAAGCACGCCGCGGTGGTCGAGAGCGTGCGCACCGGCTGCCCGGATCTTCGGCACGTGTGGCAGATCGAGCCCGGCGAGGGCGGGCGCGCCGCCGTCGACGAGCTGGGCGCGCTGGGCACCGACACCCCGGCCGACGAGGTGCGCGCCCGTGCCGCTGCCGTGCGCGCCGACGACCTCGCCACGCTGATCTACACCTCCGGCACCACCGGCCGGCCCAAGGGCTGCGAGCTGAGCCACCGCAACCTCGTCAGCGAGGTCACGGCGTGCGTCGCGGTGCTGAAGGAACTGCTCACCGACGAGGGCTCGGTGTTGCTGTTCCTGCCACTCGCGCACATCTTCGGCAAGGTCATCCAGTGCGGCGCCCTCGCCGAGCGCACGGTCGTGGCGCACACCCCCGACGTCTCCCAGCTGCTGCCGGACCTCGCGGCCTTCCGGCCGACGTTCCTGCTGGCCGTCCCCCGCGTGTTCGAGAAGGTCTACAACGGGGCGCGCCAGCGCGCCCACGACGACGGCAAGGGCCGGATCTTCGACGCCGCCGCCGACACCGCCGTCGCCTGGAGCCGTGCGCAGGACACCGGCGGACCCGGGCTCGCCCTGCGGCTGCGGCACGCGGTGTTCGACCGGCTCGTCTACGGCAAGCTGCGCGCCGCCGTCGGCGGCAACGTCGTGGCCGCCGTGTCCGGCAGTGCCCCCCTCGGCGAGCGGCTCGGGCACTTCTTCCGCGGGATCGGGCTGCCCATCCTCGAGGGGTACGGGCTCACCGAGAGCACCGCCGGCGTCACCCTCAACGCGCTCGGTGCCCAGCGCATCGGCAGCGTCGGGCGTCCGGTGCCCGGCCACGCGGTCCGGATCGCCGACGACGGCGAGGTGCTGCTCAAGGGCCCGATCATCTTCCGCCGGTACTGGCGCAACGAGACCGCCACCGCCGAGGCCCTCGAGGACGGCTGGTTCCACAGCGGCGACCTCGGCGAGCTCGACGACGCCGGCTTCCTGCGGCTCACCGGCCGCAAGAAGGAGATCCTGGTCACCGCGGGCGGCAAGAACGTCGCCCCCGCCGTGCTCGAGGACCGACTGCGCGCCCACCCCCTGGTGAGCCAGTGCATGGTGGTGGGCGACGGCCGGCCGTTCATCGGCGCGCTCATCACGATCGACGCCGATGCCCTCCCCGGATGGCGCGAGCGCGCCGGCAAACCCGCGGGCGACGGCGTCGCCGACCTCGTCGACGACCCGGACCTGCGGGCCGAGGTCGCCGCCGCGGTCGAGGAGGCGAACAAGGCCGTCTCCCGCGCCGAGCAGATCCGCGAGTTCCGGATCCTCCCGGTCGACTTCACCGAGGCCGGCGGCGAGATGACCCCGACGTTGAAGGTCAAGCGCGCCGTGGTCGCCAAGACGTTCGCGGACGACATCGCGAGCATCTACCACACCACGAAGACCCCCGCCTGACCCACTCCGCGTGCCACGCCCACGCCTCCGCACAGCCACTCCCAGGCCTCCGCACGAGCCACTCCCAAGCCCTGCCGCGAGTCGCGCGCTCGGCGTACACGAGTCGCGATCCGGGTACCGCGACACCTCGGCTCGACGTGCTGGGGTGCCGGCTCGGGCCACGGCAGGTGTCGCGCGGCCTGCGTTGGCAGACGATCACCGGCAACGTCGGCCCCGGCTCGACGAATCCGGGAGCGCGTCGCACCGAAGCCGCCCCTCGGCGCCCAGGTCTTGATCGTCGGATGGGCGCACAACCGGCCAGATACGGCCGCGACCGCGCCCGAACGACGATCAAGCGCCTCCGTCGTCCCGGGAACGGGCAGCAGATCACCGGTTCGGCGCAGGGACGGCGAGATACCGCCGCAGCTGCACCCGAACGCTGATCTTCGCCACCGGATGCCGCGGGGACGCTCCCTCCCAAGAGATGCAGCCCGCGCCGCCCGACTCGCGCCCCCAGCTGCCCGACTCGCGATGTCAGGTGCCCAACTCGCGCCCCCAGCTGCCCGACTCGCGGTGTCAGGTGCCCAACTCGCGCCCCCAGCTGCCCGACTCGCGGTGTCAGGTGTCCGACTCGCGGTCAGGGGGGTGTGGGGAGGGGGGTGCCGGCGAGTAGGGCGCGTAGCCGGGTCACGCGCGCCGGCCACGTCCACTCCCGCTGCATCCAGGCCCGGCCGGCCGCGCCCATCGCCCCAGCCCGGTCCGGATCGGCGAGCAGGCCCGACAGCGCAGCGGCCACCGCACGCACGTCCCGCCCGTCGACGACGTGGCCGGTGCGGCCCTCCTGCACCGTCTCCGGTGCGCCGCCGGAGGTGCCGGCGACGACGGGCAGCCCTGCGGCGGCGGCCTCCAGCGCCGCGATACCGAGGCCTTCGACGTCGAGGCCGCCGCCCCGGGTGCGGCAGGGCAGCGCGAAGACGTCGCCGACGGCGTGGTGGGCCGGCAGCTCCGACGCGGGGACGGGCCCGGTGAAGACCACGTGCGCGGCCACGTCGGCGGCGCGCGCGATCCGGTGCAGCCGCGCGGCGTCCGCGCCGCCACCGACGACCAACAGGCGCGCCCCCGGCACCCGAGCCCGCACCAGGGGCAGTGCGCGGATCAGAGCGTCCTGCCCCTTGCGCGCCACCAGGCGGGACACGCAGACCACGAGCGGCGCGTCACCGAGGCGGTGGCGGTGGCGCAACTCCGCGCGCGCGGCGGGGTCCGGCCGGAAGCGGTCGGTGTCGATCCCGGACGGCAGGACCTCCAGCGCCGCGCTGCGGCCGAACGCGGCCGCCACCCGGTCCCGGGTGTAGCGGGAGATGGTCGTGAGCACGTCGGCGTCCGTCCCGATCCGGCGCAGTGCCTGCCGCGCCCCGGGCAGCATCGACCACCCCACCTCGTGGCCGTGGGTGCTGCCCACGACGCGCTCGACCCCGGCCCGCTCGCGCAGGTACGGGCCCAGCAGGGCGAGCGGGGCTGCGGCCCCGAACCAGACGGTGCGCGCACCCTGTTCCCGGGCCAGTGCCGCGGCGCGCCGGGCGACGTCGGGCGTCGGCAGCATCAACGAGGTCGGGTGGCGGTACACCGGGTAGGGCGCCGCGGCGTCGAACGCGGCCGCTCCCGCCCACGCCGGCGCGTAGACGGCGATCTCACCCGCGGGCACACGGTCGGCGAAGGCCCGGAGGTAGGTCTGGATGCCGCCGGTCCGGGGCGGGAAGTCGTTCGTCACGAGCAGCGTGCGCTCCACCGCTCGACGCTATCGCCGCGGTCGAGGTGAGCGGGCGGCGGCCGGTCGCCCGGCCGGCCGCCGCCCGTTCCGGGGAGCGGACGAGGTCCGTGTCTTACAGGCGTCGTGCGCTGGCGAGCTTGCGGGAGGTGATGCTCGAGTACTTGACGACGTCGCCGGTCTGCGGCGCGTTGATCATCTTGCCGTCGCCGACGTAGATGCCCACGTGGCTCACCGGTGAGTTGAAGAAGACCAGGTCACCCGGGCGGAGCTCACTGCTGGAGACCGGGGAGCCCACCCGTGCCTGCTGGCTGCTCGACCGCGGCAGCGTGACGCCCGCCTCCTTGAAGGCCCACGACGTGAGACCCGAGCAGTCGAACGAACCCGGCCCCTCGGCACCCCAGCGGTAGGGCTTGCCGAGCATCTGCTGCGCGAACCGGATCGCTTCCACGCCCGCTCCGCTGCCGGTGATCGGGCCGCTCGGCCCCCCGACGTCGGAACCCCTGCGCGCGCGCTGCTCCTCCGGGGTGAGGCGGTCCAGGAGGCGCTCCGCCTCGTCGATGCGCTTCTCGGCATCGCGCTTGCGGTTCTCGATCTCCTCCTCGGCCTGCGCGGCCTCGTCGGCAGCGCCTTGCGCACGCGACACGGCCGCGTCGGCCTCCGCCTGCTTCCGTGCGGTGTCGTCGACCGTGGCGAGCAGCTGGTCGAGCGCTTCGCGGTAGTCCATCGCGACGGTCTCCAGCGCGGACATCTGGTCGAGGAACTCCTGCGGCGAGCCGCTCGCGAGCAGAGCGTTGAGCTGGTCGAGGTTGCCGCTCTCGAAGGCCGACATCGCCATCGCGTCGACCTGGGCGCGGAACTTCTCCTCCTCCGCGCGCGCGGAGTCGACGGCGGCGCGCGCGGGCTCGACGGCGGCCTGCAGCTCGGCCAGCTCGGACTGCCGCGCCGCGAACGTGTCCTTCGCGGCGTGCCACTCCTCGGTGAGGCCTTCCGCCTCTTCCTGCACCTGCTTGAGCTGTGCGGCGGCACCGGCCGCGTCCTCGGGCGGCGCGGGCTGGGCGACCGCGGGAGAGGTGGCGAACAACATCGCCATCACCGCCAGCAGCACCACCGATCCGACCGCGGCAGACCTGCGGCGGTGACGTACTCGTCGCTCGGACGGTCGCACCCGGGACCGGGGACCCGGAGAGGTACGTCGACGCGGCTCCACGCGGACGGAACTCCTCTCAGCACTCCGCGCGGCCGCCCGATCGGGCGAAGGACGGCACCGATCGGCCTAGTGCGCGGTGACCTCACGTTGCCATCCGCGGTCGAATGGCTGACGAGCCGCAAGGTCTCGCGGAGATTACGGAGCAGCGACCCGAGCCTCCAAATCGGGGGTGCCTCGGCGTGGCGCGTTCCCGCCCGTCACCCACAAGCACGGAGCGAAGCGATCATGCGTTCTACAACGCCGTGATATCACCCTGCGTCACGAACCGTTCCCGCTTCTCCGGCGTCCGGGGGCGTTCGGCGCGTACGGGGAGCCACCAGCCGCAATCTCGGCACCAGCCCTTGATCGGCGAGTACGGCGAGCGCTCGTCGCTCTGGTGCGTCGAGCTGCACGATCGGCGCGCCGGACGGCGCCTCCGGCAGCCCCGGTTCGTCGGTGCTCTTCGTCTCGGACCCCGCGGGCGGGCCCAGCAGCACGCCGATCACGCAGTCGCCACAAGCCGATCCGCGTACCGCGCAGCCATCACAGTCGATGATCATTTCTGCTCCCTCGACGGTTCGGCCGGCTCCATGGCCGTCCGATTCCCAGCACGTTAGGAGCGACCTCCGACAATTCCGGGCCGTCACGGCGCACGCACCCCCGGCCGGGCGACGAGCCGCGACGGAACGGCCGCGCTCAGTTCGGTGGAGGTCGGGTCGGCTCGCCCGCCCCTGTCCGACCAGTTCTGGGTGCCGGCGGTGTCCATACGTGGGAGAGGGACTGCAGGAGAGGGAGGAGTCACCATGCAAGGGCCACTACCGACCGGGGACACCGATGGTTCGGCCGGCGCCGAGGACCTGATGGAGCAGGCGCAGCGGGGTGATGGCGAGGCGTTCCGCAACCTGGTCGAGCCGTACCGACGTGAGCTCCAGGTGCACTGCTACCGCATCCTCGGCTCGGTGCAGGACGCCGAGGACCTCCTCCAGGAGACGTTGCTGGCGGCATGGCGGGGGATCGGCGGCTACGAAGGACGCGCGTCGGTACGGACCTGGCTCTACCGGATCGCGACCAACCGCTGTCTCAACGCACTGCGTGCCGGCGCTCGCCGCCCGCGCGAACGCGTGGCCCACCAGACGGAGGTCCCGTTGCCCGAACCGTCGCACCGCCGGCCGGAACCGAGCTGGCTGGAGCCGTATCCCGATGTGATGCTCGACGAGATCATCGACCAGCGGCCCGGACCGGCGGCGCGGTACGAGGTCAGGGAGTCGCTGTCGCTGGCGTTCCTGGCAGCGCTGCAGCAACTTCCACCGAGCCAACGGGCTGTCCTGGTACTGCGCGACGTTCTGGGGTTCCGGGCTGCCGAGGCGGCGGACATGCTCGACATCAGCGAGAACGCGGTGACCAGCGCGCTGAGACGGGCGCGGGCCACGCTGGCGGACGAGCTGCCCGGTCTCGACCGGGAGAGCGCCCCTCTCCCGAACTCCCCGCAGGAGCGCCGGATCGTGGACGACTTCGCGCGCGCCTTCGAGGCCGGAGATGTCGATGCGGTCGTGGCCCTGCTGACCGACGACGCGTGGTTGACCATGCCGCCACTGACTCTCGAGTACCAGGGCCTGGACGCTGTTCGGCGATTCCTGGCCACGGTCGCGATGCGGGACGACCGTCGGTACGTGCTCGTCCCCACGCGCGCGAACGGCCAGCCCGCGTTCGGCTGCTACCTGCGTGACCCGCGTACTCCGATCCTGCACGCCCACGGGTTGTTCGTGCTGACGCCGGCGGGCAACCGGATCGCCGCGCTGACCCGGTTCGTGGACAACTCGCTCCTCGCGAGATTCGGACTCCCCCGATCGCTGCGCGTGTGATCGACCCTCGAAGAGCCTTCGGCGGAGGAGAGAGATGAGTGGCGGAGAGCGAATGTCATCGAGGCAGGCCTGGGTGTTGGGGCTCGCCTCGCTCGGGTCGTTCATGATGGCCCTGGACAGCATGGTCGTGACGACGGCGCTGAGCTCGATCCGGCAGGATCTGGCGGCGTCGGTCGAATCGCTCGAATGGGTCGTCAACGCCTACAACCTGACGTTCGCGGTGCTGCTGTTGACGGGGGCCGCGCTGGGCGACCGGTTCGGTCGCCGACGGGTGTTCGTGGTCGGGCTGGCGGTGTTCACGGTCGCGTCGGTGGCCTGCGCGCTGTCGCCGGACGTCGGGGTCCTGATCGCGTCCCGGGCGCTGCAGGGTCTGGGCGCCGCAATGGTGCTGCCGCTGTCGCTGACCCTGATCAGCGCCGCGTTCCCGCCGCAGCAGCGGGGCCGGGCGATGGGGTTGTACCTGGGGCTCACCGGCCTGGCGACGTTCAGCGGCCCGTTCATCGGGGGCGCCGTCTCCGAGGGGCTGACCTGGCAGTGGATCTTCTGGCTCAACCTGCCGATCGGCGTGATCGCGATACTGCTCACGGCGCATCGGGTCGACGAGGGCGTCGGCCCGAACAGCAGGCTCGACCTGGCCGGGGTCGTCCTCGTGACCTCGGGGGCGTTCGGCATCGTCTGGGCTCTGGTGCGTGGGAACGTGGCGGGCTGGAACAGCACGGAAGTGCTGTGCGCGCTGGTGCTCGGTGTCGTGCTGGCGGTCGCGTTCGTGTTCTGGGAACGTCGCGCCGCGGCGCCGATGCTTCCCATGCGGTTCTTCCGGCTGAGGGCGTTCGCCACGGCCAACCTGGCGAACTTCCTCGTGTTCGCCTCGCTCTACGGCACGATGTTCTTCCTCGCCCAGTACTTCCAGGTCGTGTGGGGGCAGGGGCCGCTGGTCGCCGGCCTGATGCTGATGCCGTGGACCGGCACGCTGATGGTGTGCGCGCCGATCGCCGGGCGGTTGGCGGACAGGGTCGGCGAGCGGAATCTCGTGGTCGGCGGGCTGCTGCTCCAGACGCTGGGTATGGGCTGGATCGCCATGACCGCCGATACCGACTCGGGCTATCTCGACCTGCTGCCCGCGCTCGTCATCGGCTCGGTCGGGACCACCATGGCGATGCCGGCGGCACAGAAGGCGGTGGTCGCAGCGGTGCAACCCCGAGAGATCGGACAAGCGTCCGGCGCGTTCATGATGCTGCGGATCCTCGGAGGCGTGTTCGGCACCGTGGTGACGGTCGCGGTCTTCGCAGGTGTCGGCGGCTACGGATCGGCGGAGGAGTTCGGTGCGGGTTTCTCGGCGGGGATGACCGCAGTCGCGGCATTCGCGTTCATCGGCATGCTCATCGGCCTCGGTATGCCGGGCAGGCGGCCGGTCGCCACGGCCGCATCAGCGCAGGCGGCGAGCGCCGCACCACAGCGTGGAGGTTCCTGACATGGCAGATCTGAAGGCGGCGGCCGAGAGGCTCCGCGAGTTGCACGACGGCGAGATGCTCGTGCTGCCCAACGTGTGGGACGCCGCCAGCGCGGCGGTCGTCGCCGATTCGGGGTTCCCCGCGGTGGCCACCGCCAGCAACGCCATCGCGGCGATGCTCGGCTACCCCGATGGTGAGGGTGCGCCCTGGCAGGAGATGTTCGCGGCAGCCGGCCGGGTCGCGCGGGCGGTGTCGGTGCCGGTCACGGTCGACGCCGAGGCGGGGTACGGCATGCGGCCACGTGAACTGGTGGACCGGCTCCTCGAGGTCGGTGCCGTCGGCTGCAACCTGGAGGACACCGACCACCGCGCGGGCGGCCTGGTCGAGGCGGGTGCGCAGGCGACGTGGCTCGCCGGCGTCCGCTCCGCCGCAGACGACGCCGGCGTCCCGATCGTCGTCAACGCCCGGGTCGACGCCTTCCTCCCCGCCGGCGGGATCCCCGAGCAGGATCGGGTTCCGGAAGCGGTGCGGCGGGGCCGGATCTACCTCGACGCCGGTGCCGACTGCATCTACCCGATCGGCATGCGGAACAGGAGCGAGGTCGCCACGCTCGTCGACGAACTGCCCGGTCCGGTGAACGGCAACTCCGGCGACGGTCTGGGCTTGGCCGTTCTCCGGGAAGTGGGCGTGGCACGGGTGTCCTACGGGCCGCGCTTCTACCGTGCCGCGCTGGCGCAGCTGAGGAGCGGCGTACAGGAGCTGCTGGCCTGATCGCCGGGCTCAGCCGCGGACGAGACGCGTGAGCAGCACCGCGGACGCGACGGCGTGCGCCCCGCACGCCCGCACCGACTCGACGACGGCCCGGTCGGACGTGGCCACGACGACCGGCCTGCCCTGCGGCTCGGCGGCCACGAGGTCGCGGATCACGTCGTCGGCGAGCACGCCGCGGTCGCTGAACAGCACGCGCACGCCTCGCGAGCCGCGCGGGGGTGCGGTGATCACACCCGCTCCGTCGAAGACCACGGTGACCTCCACGCCGGTGCGCGCGGCGAGCGCGCCGAGCTGACCGACGAGACGGGCGCGCTGGTCGGCGAGCGTGAGCTCGGGGTAACCGGTCTTGCTGACGTTGTAGCCGTCGACCACCAGGTGCAGCGACGGGACGGCGAACAGCGCGTCCAGCTCGGTGGCCGAACCGACGGCGCCGCCGCCCCGCGCCGTGCGGGCGCCGGCGACGAGATCGGCGGGCCGGGGTCCGCCGCCGCCGAGCGCGAGCTCGCGGCGCAGGCCGGTGAGCGCGCCGCCGAGGGTGTCCATGAGCAGGGAGAGCCGCATCTCGTCGGCCTTGCGCGCCTCCCGCGCCGCCTGCCGGGCGGCGGCCACCTCGGCCGCGGCGCGGTCGGCGCGGCGGCGCTCCGCCTCGGCGCGCTCGCGCTCCCGGTCGCGCTCGGCGATGGCGGCGGCGAGGTCGCGCTGGGCGCTGCGGCGCACCTCCTCGACCACGTCCTCGGCGGCGGTCCGCGCATCGGTGGCCGCTCGCAGCTTCGCGCCCTGCTCGGAGACCCGGCGCCGCAGCTGCTGGTACTCCGTGTCGCGCTGCTGCCCGGCCGTGCGCGCCTGGGCGCGCGCCTCGGTGAGCTCACCGCGCAGCCGTTCCAGTTCCGCCGTGAGCTTGTCGACCCGGGACACCGCCGCGTCGCGCTCGGCCCGCACCCCCATCGCCTCACCGCGGCGCGCCGCGGCGGCGACGGCCTCGCCCGCGTCCGCGTCGTCGTTGAGCAACGCGGCGGCCGCTGCCATGACCGGGTCGTCGGCCGCGGTCGTCAGCTCGCCGGGGCGGTGCTCCTCCCACCACGCGACGACGACGGCGCGGAACATGGCCGAGGAGGACAGCTCGGCCGTGAGCGCGGGCCCGCCGAGCTTGGCCCGCTTGGCCGGGGTGAAGCGGGCGAGGCGACGCAGCGGGACCGGGACGTCCGAGCTGGGCAGACTGCCCACCGCGGTGGCCGCCAGCTCCGCGAGCCGGGAGCGCACCGCGTCCGGCAGCCGGCCCCAGTCGACGGCGGACGGCGCGGCCCCACCCTGCTCGGGCAGGCCGTGCGCGCCGTCGGACCTCGACATCGCTCCAGGTTAACCGGGTTCCCGCCGGTCCACCGGTGACGCGACGGTCACAATCCGTACCGGCGGCCCGAGCGGGACTGTCGGTGGCCGCCGCTAGCGTCCGCCGCCGTGCACGCCCGACCGTCCCAACTGTCGTTCGACGAGCTCGGCACCCCGCTGCGTGAGGTCACCTTCGTGGTGCTCGATCTGGAGACCACCGGCGGTTCGGCCCGCAACGACGCCATCACCGAGGTCGGCGCGGTCAAGGTGCGCGGCGGCGAGCAGGTCGGCGAGCTGGCCACGCTGGTCGATCCGGGCACGGGGCTCCCGCCCCAGATCGTGGCGCTCACCGGCATCACCTCGGCGATGACGGCCGGCGCACCGCAGCCGGCGCAGGTGCTGCCGTCGGTGCTGGAGTTCCTGCGCGGCAGCGTCCTGGTGGCGCACAACGCCCCGTTCGACTCCGGGTTCCTGCGCGCCGCCTGCGAGCGCCACGGCCAGGTGTGGCCGCGTCCTCCGCTGCTCTGCACGGCGCGGTTGGCGCGCGCCGTGCTCTCCCGCGACGAGGCGCCGAGCGTCCGGCTCGGGGCGCTGGCCGCGCTGTTCGGCACGGAGACGCAGCCCACGCACCGCGCGCTCGCCGACGCCCGCGCCACCGTCGAGGTGCTGCACCACCTGCTCGAGCGGGTCGGCAACCTCGGTGTGCAGAGCCTCGAGGAGCTGCTCGCGCTGGCCCGGGAGTCGGCCCCGCACCGGCCCACGCAGCGGCAGCGGCAGAAGCGGGTGCTGGCCAACGGGGTGCCCTCGGCGCCGGGCGTCTACCTCTTCCGCGGCCCGCGCGAGGAGGTGCTCTACGTCGGCACGAGCGGCGACCTGCAGAAGCGCGTGCGCAGCTACTTCACGGCCGGGGAGCGGCGCAGGCGCGTGCGCGACATGGTCGCGCTCGCCGAGCGCGTCGACACCGTCGTCTGCGCCCACGCCCTCGAGGCGTCGGTGCGCGAGCTGCGGCTCATCGCGGCCCACCAGCCCCGCTACAACCGCCGGTCGCGCCGCCCGAACCACACGTGGTGGGTCACCCCCACCGCCGAGGCGTTCCCGCGCCTGTCCGTCGTGAACACGCCACGGGACGGAGCGCTCGGCCCGTTCCCGTCCCGGCGGGCGGCGGCCGCAGCGGTCGACACGGTGCTCGACGTCGTGCCGCTGCGGCCGTGCACGCAGCGCATCCCCGCGACGGGGGCCTCGGCCACCCCGTGCGCCCTGCACGAGCTCGGCCGTTGCGCCGCGCCGTGCGCGGGTCTGCAGACGCCCGAGGAGTACGCCCCGGCGGTGGGCGCTCTCGGCGATCTCATCGACGGCCGCGACGACGCCGCCCTGCACTGCGCGGCCGGCGAGATCCACGCGCTCGCGGGCCGGGAACGGTTCGAGGCCGCGGCGGGGCGGCGCGACCAGCTGGCGGCGCTGGTCGTGGGCCTCGGTCGGGCGCAGCGACTGGCCGCTCTCGCCGCGCTGCCCGAGCTGGTCGGCGCCCGTCCCGACGGTCACCGCGGCTGGGAGATCTCGGTCGTGCGGTACGGGCGCCTGGCCGCCTCGGGGGTGGCCCGCCGCGGGGTCGCCCCGATGCCGGTGATCGACGCGCTCCGGCTCGGCGCGCAGACGGTGCTGCCGGGGCCCGGGCCGTTGCGCGGGGCGCCCGTGGAGGAGGTGCGGCTGCTGCACCGCTGGCTGACCACCGGCGGCACGCGGCTGGTGGCCAGCGAACCGTCGTGGAGCGAGCCCGCCCGCGGCGCCGGTGCGTGGGGCGCGTGGGCGGAGCGCGCGCGGCCGGTGGAGGTCGAGGTGGACTAGTGTCCGGCGCGTAGGAGCCGAACCGAACCGATCCCGAGGGGGAGCGTCGTGATCACCGCGATCGTCCTGGTGCACACCGCCGCCGACCGCATCCCCGAGACCGCGCAGGCCATCGCGGATCTCGACGGGGTCAGCGAGGTCTACTCGTGCGCGGGCGACGTCGATCTCATCGCCGTCGTCAAGGTCAGCGAGCACGAGGAGCTCGCCGACGTCATCGCCGGGCGCCTCAGCAAGATCGACGGTGTTCGCCGCACCGACACGCACATCGCCTTCCGCTCGTACTCCCGCGCCGACACGGAGGCCACCTTCTCGGTGGGCCTCGACTGACCTCGGGGTTCGGGGGCGCCGACCGCGGGTAGTCGGTCGCTCGTGGACACCGTCACAGCCGTGCGCAGGTCCGGCGCCTGACGCCGGTTGCCGACCGTGCTGACGCAGCTGTGGCGCAACCCGCCGCTCGCCGGGCGGTGGTCGGCCGCCGTGGCCATGGCGCTACTCGGCCTGGGGCCCTTCGTCCTGTTCTCGACGGCGTCGTTCCCCCTCACCCCCGTGCTGCGGCCCGAGCTCGGGGCGGCCCCCGCGAGCCTGCAGCTGGCCAACGGCCTCGCCAACGCGGCGTACGCGCTGAGCGTGGTCGTCGCCGCCGACCTCGTCCAGCGCCTGCCGGCGCACCGGCTCTACCTCGCGTGCACGGCGGGCTTCGCCGTGGGCTCGGCGATCGCCGCGCTCGCGCCGGGCGCCGGCTGGTTCGCCGCGGGACGGGTCCTCCAGGGCGCGGCCACGGGGATGCTGCTGGTCGTGGCGCTCCCCCCGCTGGTCACCCGGCACGGCGCGGCCCGGGTCCCGCTCACCGTGGCGCTGGTCAACCTGGGCCTGTTCGGCGGCGCGGCAGCGGGCACCACCGTCGGGAGCCTCCTGACCGGCCCCGGCCAGTGGCGCCTGCTGCTCGGCGCGCTGGCCGTCGTCGGGCTCGGCGGGTTCGCGATGGGCGTGCTGGGGTTCGAGCGCGCCGCGCCACCCGACCCGCGGATGGGGTTCGACTTCTCCGGGATCCCCCTGGCCGCGGCCGCGACGATCCTGCCGTTCGTCGGCGTAAGCCTGCTGGCCGGCGGTGGCGGGTCCGTCGCGGTGCCGGTCGTGGTCGTCGCCGCGGGCCTGGCCGCCCTCGTGGCGCTCGTCGTGCGCGAGTACCGCAAGGAGCATCCGCTGATGCCGGTCCGGCTGATCGCCCACACGCTGCCCGTCACGGGCATCGGCAGCGCGATGCTCGCCGGGGCAGGCTTCACGGCCGTCCTGGAGCTGTCGGTGATCCGCCTGCGCGACGTCGACGGGCTGGGCACGGCGACGGTGGGCGGCGTGCTCGTCACGCAGGTGGTCGGAATGGTGGTCGCACTCTGGCTGATCACCCGCGTGCTCCCCACCCGCTGGCTGCCCGTCCTCGTGCTCGGCGGGCTGCTCACGATCTCCGCCGCGGGGGTTCTGCTGGCCACGGCGGGCACGTTGCTGCCCGCCGTGCCCGTCGCCGCGGTCACCGGCCTGCTCCTGGGGCTCGGTGCCGGAGCGGGGGTCGGGCCGGGCCTGTTCCTCGGCGCCCTGAGCGTGCCTGCGCCGCGGCTGGGCCCGGCGTTCGCCCTGGTCCAGCTGCTGCGTGCCGAGGCGGCGTTCCTGTTCGCCCCGCTGGTGATGCGCCTGGCCACCGCGGCACCCGACACCGCCGCCGGCGTCCGGCAGGTGGCGCTCGTCGTCGCCTCCACGACGGCGGTGGGCGCGCTCCTGCTCACCGGCGTGCTGCTGCTGGGCGGCTCCCGCCCGCAGGCACCGGACCTGCAACGCTGGGTCGACGGCGATGGGCCCGCCTACCGGTCCCCCGCGATGGTCGCGCTCCTGCGCAAGAGCCGGGAGAGCTGAATCACACCGCTCTTCGGGGAACTGATTCACATTGTTCGCCGAATTGCAATACGACTTCTACCTAGTGGTAACCAAAAAATTTTCCGGTGCGACAACGTCTCGGATCGCGTCCTTCGCACTACCCTGAAATTCGATCGCCGTGGCCGTACCCTGGGCCGATGCCGGGTCGGCCGCGTCATCACATCGAATTCGGAGGTGGATGACCATCAGCTCGAGCCACGTGAGCCCGGTCGAGAAGAGAGCGTCCCGCTGGCAGATCTTCCTCCCCGAGGACCTCCGACTGGGACAGGACGAGGAGTGGTGCGATGCGGTGCTCGACGGAAAGCGCATCCGCATCCGCTTCCACGACTACCACCTGATCTACGAGATCCCCGGCCTGTACGAGCAGCTGTTCTACGAGACGCTCGAGTGCGTGTCCCCGCGGATGGTCCGCACGTTGCTCGCCCGTGCACTGGCGGAGCAGGGCATCGACCCGGCGGAGCTCCGGGTGCTCGACGTCGGCGCCGGCAACGGGATGGTCGGCGAGGAGATCCGCGCGCTCGGGGCGGGCCGGGTCCACGGCATCGACATCCTCGAGGAGGCCGCGCAGGCCGCGGCACGGGACCGGGCCGGCGTCTACGACGGCTACCTGGTGGCGGATCTCACCGCACTGGACCCGGGCCGGCGCGAGGAGCTCGCCGCTCTCGAGTTCAACGCGATGACCACGGTCGCGGCGCTCGGGTTCGGCGACATCCCGCCTGCGGCGTTCGCGGCAGCGTTCAACCTGGTCGGGGATCCCGGGCTGATCGCGTTCACGATCAAGGAGGATTTCGTCGGTGCCGACGACCCGAGCGGCTTCAACCGCTTGATCGAGCGGATGCTCGCGGAGGACGTGATCACGCCACTCGTCCACGAGCGCTACCGCCACCGGCTCTCGGTCCGGGGTGAACCGCTCTACTACGTCGCGTTCGTCGCGCGGAAGCTGCGCGACATCCCCGGACACTGGGTCGACTGACCGGTTCGGGCCGCGGTCAGGGCCTGCGTGCCGTGGAGAACTCCACCCAACGGGCCAGCAGGCGCTCGGCAGCCCCCGAGTCGATGGCCGCGGCAGCGCGGGCGAGCGCCGCCGGGAAGGCGTCGGCCAGCTCCGGCGGCGCGCCGTCGAACGCGATGAGCGCGCCGGCGGCGTTGAGCAGCACCGCGTCGCGCACGGGGCCGGTGCGCCCGGCGAGGAGATCGTTGACGACGTCGGCGTTCTCGGCCGGGCTGCCGCCGCGCAGGTCCTCGCGGGAGGCCGGGGCGATGCCGAGCGCGGCGGGGTCGAGGCTCTCCTGCCGCACCTCTCCCCCGCCGACGACCCAGACGCTGCTGGTGGTCGTGGTCGTGAGCTCGTCGAGGCCGTCGTCGCCGCGCACCACGAGCGCTGAGGCGCCGCGCCCGGCGAAGACCTCGGCGATCACCGGGGCCAGCCGGGCGTCCGCGCACCCGACGAGCGCCGCGAGCGGCTGGGCGGGGTTGGTGAGCGGCCCGAGCACGTTCATGGCGGTGGGGATGCCGAGCTCGCGGCGCACCGGCGCGGTGTGCCGGAAGCTCGGGTGGAACACCGGCGCGAAGCAGAACCCGATGCCGATCTCGGCGACGCACGCCTCGACGCCGGCGGGCGGCAGGTCGATGGCCACGCCCAGCGCCTCGAGCACGTCGGCCGCCCCACTCGACGACGAGGCGGCCCGGTTGCCGTGCTTGACGATCGGCGCGCCCGCGGCCGCCACCACCATCGCGGTCATCGTGGAGATGTTGACGGTGTGGGCCTGGTCGCCCCCGGTGCCCACGACGTCGACGGCCGGACCGGGCACGGTGACCCGCCGGGCGTGGCGCAGCATCGCCTCCGCGAGGCCGGCGATCTCCGCGGCCGTCTCGCCCTTGGCGCGCAGGGCGACGAGGAAGCCGGCCAGCTGGGCTGGCGTGGCCTCGGCCGAGAGCACCCGGTCCATCACCCATGCGGTGTCGAGCGCGCCGAGGTGCTCGCCGCGGATCAGCCTGGCGAGCAGGGCCGGCCAGGTGTGCCCGGAGTCAGCCACGAGCGGAGCCGAGGGGCGCTCCGCCTGCGCTCCGCACGGCGGGCGCCGCGGACTGCCGCAGCACGTCGGCCACCGTCTCGGCGGCGGTGAGCGGGTCGAGGGGGTGCACGAGCACCGCGTCGGCCTGTGACCAGGTGGCGAGCCACCTGTCGTCACGCCTGCGCACGGTGACGACGATCGGCGGGCAGTCGTCGATCTCGTTCTTGAGCTGGCGGGAGATGCCCATACCGCCGGTGGGCTGCGCCTCGCCGTCGAGGATCGCCAGGTCGAGCTCGCCCGCGTCGGCGAGCTGCAGCACCTCGGCGATCCCGCTCGCTTCGACGAACGTCACCCGACCGAGATCGGGGGCCGGACGCCGACCGACGGCCATGACGATGGCCTCCCGCACCTCGGGGCGGTGGCTGAACACCAGCACGGTCAGGTTCTCGCGCGCGACGGGGCTGCTCACACCGACGAACTGTAGTGCGGCGCGCTCGCCCGTCCGGTAGCGCCTGCCCGGGGGTAAGGACGACAGGCTGTAGAAGATGGGTCATACTGCCGAGGTGACGACTGCGGCACCCAACATCAGCGCGCGCATCCACTCGCTGAACCGCCCGAACCTGGTCAGCGTTGGCACCATCGTCTGGTTGTCCAGCGAGCTGATGTTCTTCGCGGGGCTGTTCGCGATCTACTTCACGGCCCGGGCGCAGAACGCGCCGACGGAGACGTGGCCCCCACACCCGACACACCTGAACGTCCCGTACGCGCTCGTGGTGACGATCATCCTGGTGCTGTCGTCGTTCACCTGCCAGTTCGGTGTGTTCGCCGCCGAGCGCGGGGACGTGTTCGGGCTCCGCCGCTGGTACCTGCTGACCCTGGCGATGGGCACGATCTTCGTGCTCGGCCAGGGCTACGAGTACTACCAGCTGGCGCACGAGGGCACCACGCTCTCGTCGAGCGCCTACGGCACCGTCTTCTTCCTGACCACCGGCTTCCACGGCCTCCACGTCATCGGCGGGCTCGTCGCCTTCGTCTTCCTGCTGATCCGCACGAAGCTCAGCAAGTTCACCCCGCAGCAGGCCACCGCCGCCATCGTCGTGTCCTACTACTGGCACTTCGTGGACGTGGTGTGGATCGGCCTGTTCACCGTCATCTACTTCATCAAGTGATCCCCGAGCGCTAAGGGCTGGACGACGCCGACGATGACCACCACACCTCCTTCGAAGCCCCGCGGACCGCGCAGCCGGTTCCGCCGCCGTGTGGCCGGCGCCGTGGCGCTGGGCATCGGGTTGCTCACCGCGGGCGGCCTCTACACCGCCTTCGCCCCGGAGCCCCAGGTGGCCACGGCGCAGGAAGGCGACTCCGCCCTGATCGCGAAGGGCCAGGAGCTCTACAACAACCACTGCATCTCCTGCCACGGCTCCAACCTGCAGGGCGAGGAGGACCGCGGCCCGAGCCTCATCGGCGTCGGTGACGCGGCGGCGTACTTCCAGGTCTCCACGGGCCGCATGCCGCTGGCCCGGCAGGAGGCCCAGGCGGTCCGCAAGCCGCCGCTGCCCCACTTCGACCCGGCCACGGAGGAGGGCGCAGCCAACCTCGACGCGCTGGGCGCCTTCATCCAGGCCAACGGCGGCGGCCCCACCCGTCCGGGTGCCGAGGGCGCGGCCCTCGTGGGCGCCGACCCCGCGCGCGGCGGCGAGCTGTTCCGCCTCAACTGCGCGTCCTGCCACAACTTCACGGGCCGTGGTGGCGCCCTCTCGTCCGGCAAGTTCGCGCCGGACCTGGACGCCTCGACGCCCACGGACGTCTACACCGCGATGCTCACGGGCCCGCAGAACATGCCCAAGTTCTCCGACCGGCAGCTCGCGCCGGACGAGAAGGAGGACATCATCGCCTACGTCGAGTCGGTGACGAACGGCAACAACAACCCGGGCGGTCTCGCGCTCGGTGGGGTCGGCCCGGTGTCCGAGGGGCTCATCGCCTTCATCGTCGGCATCGCCGCCATGATCGGTGTCGCCATGTGGCTGGGAGCCAAGTCATGACCACCTCGAGCCAGCACCCACCCGCCCTCGGCACGGAGAACCCGCAGCCGCCCGCGCCCACCGCGGCCGAGGTCGAGGACATGTCCGTCGAGCAGCGCGCGCGGCTCGCCGGCACCCTCGACGACGTCGACGTCGTCCACAACCAGCCCAAGTGGCCGCTGGCCGGCACCCGTGCGGAGAAGCGCGCCGAGCGCGCGGTGGCGATGTGGTTCGCCATCTCCACCCTGGCCGGGCTCGCCTTCCTCGTGGCCTTCCTGTTCTGGCCCTACGAGTACAAGGCGCCCTCGGAGGAGGGCTACACGCTCTACGCCCTCTACACGCCGGTCGTCGGCGGCATGTTCGGGCTCTCGGTGTTCGCGCTGGGCATCGGCGTGATCGCCTACATCAAGAAGTTCTTCCCGGACGAGGTGTCGGTGCAGCAGCGCCACGACGGCGCCTCCGACCAGGTCGCGCGGCTGACCGTCACCTCCCAGCTGATGAAGGCCGGTCAGGACACCGACATCGCGCGCCGGAAGCTGATCGTCCGGGCCGCCGGTGGCGCCGCGGGCGTCCTCGGCCTCGGCCTCGGCGTCGCGGCCGTCGCGCCGCTGGTGCGCAACCCGTGGAAGGGCGGCGACGAGGCGGCGCTGTGGGTCACCGGCTGGCGGCCGGTGAATGGCGAGACCGTCTACCTGCGTCGCGACACCGGCGACCCGCACGAGGTCTCGCTCGTGCGCCCGGAGGACCAGGCGCCCGGCTCGATGGAGACGGTGTTCCCGTTCCGCGAGTCCGACCGTGACGACGAGGAGGCGCTCATCCACGCGCTCCGCGCCTCGGACGCCCCGGTCATGCTGATCCGGCTGCGTCCCGGCCAGCCGGTCGTGCAGCGGGGCGGCCAGGAGGACTTCCACTACGGCGACTACTACGCCTACTCGAAGATCTGCACCCACCTCGGCTGCCCCACCTCGCTCTACGAGGCGCAGACCAACCGGATCCTGTGCCCCTGCCACCAGACCCAGTTCCTGGCCACCGAGTACGGCAAGCCGATCTTCGGTCCCGGAACGCGGCCGCTCCCCCAGCTCCCGATTACGGTCAACGACGAGGGATACCTCGTTGCGACGAGCGACTTCCACGAGGCGGTCGGCCCGGCCTTCTGGGAACGGAGGTACAACCCGTGAGCGCCATCACGACACCCACCGGCTCAGGTGGCAACGCGCAGGTGATCGCCGCATTGGACGGCGTCGACCAGCGCTACCACCCGGCTGCGGGGATGCGGAAGCAGTTCAACAAGGTCTTCCCGACGCACTGGTCGTTCATGCTCGGTGAGGTCGCGCTCTACAGCTTCATCGTCCTGCTGCTCTCGGGCACGTACCTCGCGCTGTTCTTCGACCCCTCCATGGAGGAGGTCGTCTACAACGGGGCCTTCGAGAACCTGCGCGGCGTCCACATGTCGCGGGCGTACGAGAGCACGCTGGAGATCTCGATGGAGTTCCGCGGCGGGCTGTTCGTCCGCCAGGTGCACCACTGGTCGGCGCTGCTGTTCATGGCCGCGATGGTCGTGCACATGTTCCGGACCTACTTCACCGGCGCCTTCCGCAAGCCGCGCGAGGCCAACTGGGTGATCGGCGTCCTGCTGCTGTTCCTCGGCTTCTTCGCCGGCTTCACCGGCTACTCGCTGCCCGACGACCTGCTGTCCGGCACGGGCCTGCGGATCGCCTCCGGGTTCATGCTCGCGGTCCCGGTGATCGGCACCTGGTCCCACTGGGCGATCTTCGGCGGGGAGTTCCCCGGCACCGAGATCATCCCGCGCCTCTACATCGTGCACGTGCTGCTCATCCCGGGCATCCTGCTCGCGCTGATCGCGGTGCACGTCGGGCTGGTCTGGTACCAGAAGCACACCCAGTTCCCGGGCCCCGGACGCACCGAGGGCAACGTCGTCGGCGTCCGGATCCTCCCGGCGTTCGCGGCGAAGGGCGGCGCGTTCTTCGCCGTCACCGTCGGCGTCATCGGGATCATGGGCGGGATCCTGCAGATCAACCCGGTCTGGAACTTCGGGCCCTACAACGCGGCGCACATCTCCGCGGGGTCGCAGCCCGACTGGTACGTCCTCTTCACCGAGGGCATGCTGCGGATCTTCCCCCCGTGGGACATCCACATCTTCGGCTACAACATCCCTCCGGCGTTCTGGGCGAGCCCCGCGTTCCTCCCGGTGCTCTACACGCTCGCGGGCGCGTACCCGTGGATCGAGCGCAGGTTCACCAAGGACACCGCACTGCACAACCTGCTGCAGCGGCCGCGGGACGTGCCGGTGCGCACCTCGCTGGGCGTCATGGGCATCTCCTTCTACACGATGCTCGTGCTCAGCGGCAGCAACGACCTGATCGCCTACTTCTTCGACGTCTCGCTGAACGCCACGACGTGGGCGGGTCGCATCGGCGTGCTGGTGGTGCCCCCGATCGCCTACTGGGTCACCTACCGGCTCTGCCTGGGCCTGCAGCGTTCGGACCGCGCGGTGCTCGAGCACGGCATCGAGACCGGCGTCATCAAGCGGCTGCCCCACGGCGAGTTCGTCGAGGTGCACCAGCCGCTGGGCGGTGTCGACTCGCACGGCCACGCGATCCCGCTGGAGTACCAGGGCGCTCCGGTGCCCAAGCGGATGAACCAGCTGGGCTCGGGCGGCTCGCCCGTCCCCGGCTCGCTGCTCACGCCCGACTCCAGCACGGAGACGGCGGCGCTGGAGCAGGCCCGCGCCGAGGGTGCCGCTGCCGAGGAGGCCGCCCGCAACGGCCACCACAACGGCCAGCACGGCGACGCCGAGCGCGAGGCCCGCACCGAGCAGCGGGAGGCGCTCTCCGGCAGCACGCCGGAACCGCGCCACTAGCGCGCAGCACGAGAACGCGATGATGGCCCCGCCGGCCCGCCGGCGGGGCCATCATCGTTCGCAGGCTCGGACCCGCACCGGCGAGGCGGGCACGGCCAGGAGCGCGACCGCCGGCACGACCGAGAGCAGCAGGTACGCGTCGGGCCAGAACGAGATCAGCCCGGTGGCCGGGATCGGGCCGACCGCCGGACCGGGCAGCCTGGTGACGACGGCGGCGGTCACGACGAGGACGCCCCCGAGGCCCACCGCCGCCCACCGCTCCCCCGCCACCGCCCGGGCCCCGAGCAGCACCGCGAGCGGCACGACCCACACGTAGTGGTGCGACCACGCGAAGGGTGCCAGAGCGGCCGAGGCGAGCCCGCACAGCGTCACCGCGAGCACTTCCCGACCGCCGCGGTGCGCGCGCACCGCCAGCACGACGGTGACCGCCCCGAGCACGGCGGCGCCCGCGAGCCACGGCAGCGGGCCCTCGATGCCGAGGCGCCCGAGCATCCCGTTCAGCGAGTGGTTGCTCGGGCCGGCGACGTCGGAGATCCGGTCGGCCGAGGCGAACGTGCCCTCGAACCAGAACGCCACCGAGTCGGCGGGCGCGGCCAGGAAGCCGAGCGCCCCGGCGGCCACGAAGGTCGCCACGGCGGTGGCGGCGGCCCGCCACCGCCGCGTGACCAGCAGGTACCCGACGAACACCAGCGGCGTCAGCTTCACCGCCGCGGCGAGGCCGACCCCGACCCCCCGCCACCGGCTCCCCGGCCGGCCCAACAGGTCGCCGACGACGAGCGCGAGCAGCACGATGTTGATCTGGCCGAGGTAGAGCGTGGTGCGCACCGGGTCCAGTGCCGTGGCGAGGACCGCGATCAGCGCGACCGCCGGCAGGCCCGCCCGCGGCGCGCAGCGGTGCACGACGTAGGCCAGCAGGGCGACGCCCACGGCCGTCCAGAGGAGCTTCAGCAGGCCCAGCGGGAGCAACGCGAGCGGGGCGAACAGCACCGCGGCGAACGGCGGGTAGACGAACGGCAGGTCCAGCAGCACGCCGCCCTCGTAGAGCGGCTGCCCGGCCAGCACGTGCTCACCGCCCGCGCGGTAGACCTGCAGGTCGATCAGCAGCACGTGCGCGTCGGGCCACAGCGCGAGCACGACGGCCTGCGCCACCAGCACCAGCGCGGCCGCCCCGGCGAGGAGCGGCACTACTCGGGGAGGTCGAACTCGCCGGCGTCGACGCCCTTGACGAACGCCTCCCACTCCGCGGCCGTGTAGACGTGCGGCTCGCAGTCGGGGTCACCGGCGCGGCGCAGCGCGGCGCCCCCGTCGGGCAGCCGGGCGACCTCCACCGCGTCGTCCCCGTCGCTGGCGCTGCTGCGCATCCAGACGACGTCGTCGGGCACGCGGCTCACCGGTCGTGCTCCCCCTGGGCGAGACCGGGAACCATGGCGCCACCTCCGGCTGTGCGTTCTCGTCGGAGACCCCACCGGCGGACGTCCCACGCCCCGGCCGAGGTCGGAGGGCAGTCTAGTGCTCCCTACTGGTGCTCCCGCGGAGCTGCCCCGGCCCGACCGGGAAGCTGTCTCGGCGCTCGACGTCGCCGTAAAAGGCGAGGAGGGCCTGCGCCAGCCGGGCCGGCGCCTCCATCGCCACGTAGTGCCCGATGCCGTCGAGGGACGCAGCGGTGACGTCCGTGGCGACCTGCCGCATCGTCGACGCCGTGAAGCCCCCTGACCGGCCGCCCACCGCGAGCGTCGGGGTGCTGATCTGCGGCGAGGCGAGCGCCACCATCTCGGCCCCTTCCCGCAGCATCGACCGGTAGAGCCCAGCGGCGCCGCGGAACGCGTCCGGCCGGGCGTAGGTGCGCACGAGCTCGTCGACGTCGGCGGGCGTGAACGCGTCCGGCGTCGCGCTGAGGCTCGGGATGGCGTACCCGGCGAGGAACTCGCGCTCGCGCCCGGCGAGCAGCATCTCGGGGATGCCGGCGGTGACGAGGACGCCGATGTGCCAGGCACCGCCGCGGGTGACGTCGGCGAGCGCCTCGAGGCCGAACCCGGGAAGGCCGGTCTCGACGGCGGTGTAGGTGCGAACGAGTTCGGGATGTGCGGCGGTGAGCCGGAACGTCGTGGGGCCGCTGATGTCCTGGCCGGTCAGGTGGACGGGGCCGAGATCGAGCCGGGCGATCAGCCCGCGCAGATCGGCCGCGGCGGTGGCGCTGTCGTGGTCCTCGCCCGCGGTGGCGGAGTCACCGAAGCCGCGCAGGTCGACGGCGAACACGCGGTGGTGCTCTCCGAGGAGCGGGATCAGCTCGTGGAAGACCCACCACGTCTCGGGGAACCCGTGCACCAGGAGCACCGGTGACCCGGTGGTACCCGCGGAGACGTAGTGCAGCTCGGTGCCGTTGACGTGGACGCGGTGGTGCTCGACGCCGGGCGGGGTCCGGATCATGATTCTCCTCCAGATATTGGACAAGCTCCTTGTCCAAGTTAACGATAGACAAGGAGCTTGTCCACTCGATGCGGGCTTATGCTCCGCCCATGGAGCGATCTTCCGGCGCCGAGCTCGCGCTCCTCCTGCTCCGCGGCTTCCGGGCGATGGTGGACGACGTCACGCGCGAGTTGGCGAATCGCGGGCACGCCGGCGTGCGGCCGGCCGACGAGTTCGCCCTGCGTGCGGTCGACGCGGGAGCCGACACCGCCTCCGAGCTCGCGCGGCGCCTGTCGATCACCAAGCAGGCCGCCGCGCAGCGGATCGCCGTTCTGCAGCAGCTGGGGTACGTCGATCGCGAGCTCGATCCGAACGACGCCCGCCGCAAGCGACTGCAGGTCACGGCCCGCGGCCACGAGATGATGACGATCGGCGGGGCGCTCCTGGACGACGTGCGCGACCGCTGGGCAGCCGAGATCGGAACGCCGGCGCTCACCGCCCTCGAAGCGCACCTGGCGCGGCTGACCGAAGGGACGCCGCCTCCGGCCGACGACGTCCGGGACTAGCGGTTCCCGCCGGAACACCATGGGCAGCACATCTCCGAGCCACTTCTCGTAGCGATCATCATCGGAGGGCACGCCGGACCGGCGATCGTGTTGGCGCCATCACGGCCTATCGCTGCAGCACTACGCGCCGGCTGCCCCGGCGGCGATCTCGCGGAGGGCGGTGACGCACTCGTCGACCACGCGGCGCACGAACGCCCGCGGATCCTCGTGCGCCGCAGGCCGTTCCGGCACCACCGTGTGCACCGTGCCGTCCTCGAGCAGGTCGAAGGCGCCCACCCGCTGCCGCTGCGCCATGAGCGGCGCGTGGGCGGTGTCGTGGTGGACGATCTCGCTGGCGCCCTCCGGAGGCAACGGGGCCAGCCAGGCGTGCTCGGCGGCGATCACGCGGTCGGCAGGCAGGAGTGCGAGCGCCGCGCCGCCGCTGCCCTGCCCGAGCAGCACCGACACGGTGGGCACCGTCAGGCTGGTCATGTCGGCGAGGCAGCGGGCGATCTCCCCGGCGAGCGCGCTCTCCTCGGACTCCGGCGACAGGTCCGCCCCGGGTGTGTCGATCACCGCGACGACCGGGAGGCGCAGCTCCTCGGCGAGCCGCATCCCCCGGCGCGCCTCGCGGAGCGCGGTGGGCCCCAGCGGCCGCTCCGGGGTCTGACGGCGGCGGTCCTGCCCGATCAGGACGCACGGCGTGCCGCCGAACGAGGTGAGGGCGAGCAGCAGCGCGGCGTCACGCTGACCGTCACCGGTGCCGCTGAGCGGGATGACGTCGTCGGCGCCGAACCGCAGCAATTCGCGCACACCGGGACGGTCGGGCCGGCGTGTCAGCAGCACCGACTCCCAGGTCGGCGTCGTGCGCCGCGCCGGCTCGGCGGGCTC
The DNA here is from genome assembly GCF_002262885.1 of Pseudonocardia sp. MH-G8. Taxonomy (GTDB): domain Bacteria; phylum Actinomycetota; class Actinomycetes; order Mycobacteriales; family Pseudonocardiaceae; genus Pseudonocardia. The sequence continues at coordinate 48,618 of NZ_NKYF01000045.1, forward strand.
GGGCGCAGTCACTCGCGGCGGCACCCCGCGCCCGGGCTCGACCCCCTCGGGCCGGAGCAGCCGCAGCACCCGACCGGCCACGGCAGCCAGCTCGTGCGGCGCGACGACGGCGTCGATGACGCCCTTCGCCACGAGGTTCTCGGCGACCTGGACGCCGCCCGGGAACGGCGTGCCGGTGATCGCCTCGACGACCCGCGGGCCCAGGAAACCGATGAGCGCCCCGGGCTCCGCGACCGTGACGTGTCCGAGGGAACCCCAGGACGCGAAGACCCCGCCCGTCGTCGGGTTCCGCAGGTAGACGAGGTAGGGAAGGCCAGCGGACTTGTGCGCCACGAGAGCCCTCGAGATCGAGATCATCTCGACGAACGCAGGCGTTCCCTCCTGCATCCGGGTGCCGCCGGAGGCGGTCGCGACGAGCAGCGGCAGGCGTTCCCGCGTGGCCCGCCGGACGGATGCCACGATGCGGCGCGACGTCGCGCGCCCGATCGTCCCCCCGAGGAAGGCGAACTCCCCCAGGATCACCGCCACCGGGACACCGTCGATCACGCCCGCGCCCGTCGTGACGGCCTCATCGGCGCCGGAACGTTCCCGCGCCGCCGCGAGCTGCGCGGCGTACTCCGGGTCGACGCCCGGATGCTCGATCGGGGTGTCCCAGCTGACGAAGCTGTCACCGAGGGCGAGCCGGATCAGCTCCCGTGCGGTCGTCATCAGGTGCCCCTTCCTCGGAACAGGTCGAGCGTCAACAGGAGCGCGACGTCGCAGACCGTTCACCTCTCGAGGTGACCACGGACGAGTACGAGTGTCTCATCGACCAGCCCTCCCTCCTCGGCGTCGAGGACGCAGCTCCCGCGTTGCGTCCGACGTACACAGACAACTCGTTGTTCTGCCACATCGATCATCTCGCCACGCACCGTTCACTATTGCAAACGGTGGACCACCCGAACAGACCCATGCCATCGAACACCTGTTCGACTAAACTGGAAGTGTGTCCGCCGTCGCCGCCGCATACGAACACCTCCAAGAGGCGTTCGACGCATTCCGGCAGGCCGCGGAAAACCCCCTGACCTCAGACGCGGAACTGCTGTCGGTACTCACCATCGGCGAAGGCATGTCCCGACAACACGACCACCTCACCGTCTCCACCACCGCCGCCCTGCAACGGCGCGGCACGTTCACCGAACGCGGCTACCGCAAACCCGAAGGCGCACTGACCGACCTTCTGGGCTGCGACTCCTACGAAGCCCGCCGCCGCGTGGTCGCCGCCGAGCAGGCGTGCGAGCAGATCGGGATCGACGGCACCGTGCTCCCCGCCCGGCTCCCCGCCACGGGGAAGGCGTTCGCCGCCGGGCAGGCAGGGCTGCGTCACGTCGAAGTCATCGCCGCCCTGCTCAACACTGCGGAGGCTGGGCGGATCACCGACTGGCAACGCGCGGGGCTGGAAGAGCAGCTGGCCGGTATGGCCACCGAATACTCGCCCGGACAGCTACGCAAGATCGGCACCCAACTGCTGGAAGCGCTGGACGGCGACGGTCCCGAGCCTGATGACAATCCGCCGGAGCCGGTCAACCGGCTGCAGGTCCGTAAGCGTCGCGACGGGTCGGGCGGGACGATCAGCGGGCAGTTCGACGACGCGGCGATGTTCGACGCGATCGCCACCGTCATCGACGCCAAGGCGAAGCCCCTCGGCCGGGATGATCAACGATCGACGGGGCAGCGTCAGGCCGAAGCCCTCGCCGACGCGTGTGGGTTCGTCCTCGCTCACGCCGACCACGCCACCCTGCCCGACGCCGGTGGGCGGCGGCCGCACTTGAACGTGTTGATCCGGCTCGAGGACCTCGAAACCCGCGCCCGGTCGGCGATGCTCGACTTCGGCGGCCGCATGACCGCAGAGTCGTTGCGGATGCTGGCCTGCGAC
>NZ_NKYF01000046.1 GCF_002262885.1 Pseudonocardia sp. MH-G8
CGGGTCGCCCAGGCCCGGCGGATCTGGCCGCCGGTGACTTCGGCCTCGACCTTCGCGGCTGCCTGATCGGCGGGGTAGGGCTGGTAGAGCCAGGTGACGCGGCGTGGGAACACACCTGGCGCGAGCAGGGGCGCGAGCACGGTCGGGCCGACGGCCTGGCGTGGGGCCTCACGCAGAGCCCAGCTGACCGAGACGGCGCCGTCGTGGCGGTAGTGGTCCCAGCGCTCGAGCGCGGCGACCGGGCCGGCGTCGGCCCAGTGCAGCAGCTGTGCCGCGTCGCTTCCGGTGGCGATGTCGCGGTGCGCCGCGGGGTCGAACGCGGCGCGGATGCGTCCGGTGAGCCAGCCGACTTCGGCGCGCCCGAGCACTGCCACGCCGCAGGTGCCGATCGTGGCCTCGAGTCCGGGCAACCAACGGCCCGCTTCGACGACGGCCGCGAACAGATCGGGAGGCTTCGGGGTGGCCTGGTTCGGGTCGAGGCACACCGACAGGCGGACGTCGACCGCGGCGCAACTTGCTGGCGTCGCCGCGACCAGCTCACCGAGCACTCGCTTGGCCAGCGCCGGAGCCGCCGGGTCGAGCTCCCGGGCGACGTGCTCGGGAACGGTCGTGCCGCCGGCGGGCATCGTGTCGACGGTGACCGCGATGTGGCGCACCAGCGGCTGGTAGCCCAGGTCGGCGAGGAACGCCCCCCACGATGCGACCCACGCGTCGGTCTGGTCGCGGTCGGCCAGGTCGAGGCCGACGGGGGAGCAGCGCAGGACCGCGCAAAGCGTCCCCGTGCGCCGGTTCCACAGCAGCGCATGCCGCCCGCCGCGGCCGTCGTCGACGTCGAGGGGGAGGAGCGGGGCGAGCACCCCCGGCAGGTCGGCAGCGCGTGGGTGCTCGGTGAGCACCCCGGCTGAGAGCTCGGTCCAGCCAGCGACCCGGGCCCGGGTGAACCTGCCCCGGCGCACGAGCACGTCGGCGAGGCTGACCCCGCCGACGCGCACGACGATGCCCGCCACGACGGCGGCGGCCGCTCCGGTGAGCGGCAGGACAAGGCGCGGCGCGACCGACATCGCCAGCAGCGGTAGGAGGATCGCGAGGAACGCTGTGATGGTCGCGGCGCTGCTCAGTCCCGCGACGCCCCAGCCACGTTCGGGGCGCCAGTTGCCGTAGAGCCGGGGTTCCGCCGCCCGGTTCTCCGCGGTGGTCATGACGGCCCGCCGTTCTGCGGTGGGGCGCCGGTCATGCGTTCGGCCGCGCCACGGGCCATGGCCCCGCCGGCCGCGACCGCCATGCCGGCCGCGCCGGCCCGTCCGGCGACCGCCGCTGCCCCTGCGGGCTGCGGTGACGCGCTGGTGGGGGCGGAACCGGGTCCGGTGGCCTCCATTGCGGCGGCGCGGCGGACCGCGGGGGACTGGCCGTAGCTGCGGGCCATGGTCGCTGCGCCGACGGCTCCGAGGAATCCGGAGCCGCCGCCTGAGGCACCGCCGATCTGGGTGCCGGTCCAGGAGAAGAACTTGAGCATGACCGGCATCGCGATGACGGCCAGCACGAGGACCATCAGTCCGGTGATCAAGGTGCTGATGTCGCCCGGGGCGTTCGAGCTCGTCGTCGACAGGTAGGAGAAGCCGATGTAGTAGATGAATGCGGCGGCCGGCTTGTAGGCGACGATGGCGATCAGCCACACGATCAATCGGTCGAGCCATCCGCGTGTGGAGCGGGTCAGGGACCCGGATGCGGCGAGCGGCAGCATCGCGGCCAGTACCAGTAGCCCGGCTTGGCGGATCGCCATCAGTACCCACTGGACCAGGGACAGCACGGCGGCGACGACCGCGACGAGCAGGATGACGAACGTGCTCGCGGTGCTGGTGGTCAGTGCGTCGCGCATCAGGAGCGCGAAGTTGTTCGCCGCCCCGTTCAGCAGCTCCTGGGCCAAGGCATCTCCGGCGCGTAGGGCTGCCTGCAGGACGGTGAGGCCGAGCGCGGACACGACGGCGAAGCGGAACAGCCCGGTCGCCACCATGATCAGCGGCTCGCCCTTGCGGCTCAGGATCATCCGGATCGCCTGCACGAGGACCGATCCGACGAGGATCGTCGCGACCAGCGGCGCGGTCACGTCCTGTGCGGCGAGCACGGCCGAGTCCGCGGGGTTGACGCTGTCGGTCTCCGCCCACCAGGTCGAGGCCGTCACGACGAGGTCGGCGGCGCCGCGGGCGACCTCGGTGACGAGCGCCTGGAACGTCGAGGAGATCGCCTGCCCGGCCTGGCAGCCCAGGTCGAACGTCCCGCATTCCTGCGGCGGCTGGGCGATCACGACGTCCGCCCGAGCAATGTGTAGCCGTCGCTGTCGGGGTGGATCGAGGGTGCCGGCAGGGGCACCCGCAGGCGCCAGTCGCCGTCGATCCAGCTCAGCGTCGCGTCGATACGGGAGAGCCCTCCCAGGTCCCGGGCCTGGGGAGTCTCGGCCAGCAATGACACGACGACGGTGTCACCTTGCGGGTCGCCGGCGAGAACCCGGTAGTGCAGCGCCTGCGGCTGCAGCGCCGCCCGGGAGGGCGAGTCCGACATCGGCAGCGCCGAGTGCAGCCGGGCCAGCGTGGTCGGGATGTCGCCGAAGCACTGCTCGGTGACGGTGGCTTCAGCGACGGCGCCGGCAGCGGGGGAGACCCGCGCGGTGAGGTTGCTGGCGGCGATGGCCGCCCCGAGCTCGTCGTGGGCGAATCCGGCGCTGCGACCGTCGTGACGGTCGCGTGGTCCATGGGAGTCCGAGACGGCAGCGATCCCACCGGGAACCGCCTCGACCACCACAACCGGTTCCGGGGGTACGCGCGGCGCCGGCTGGTCCGCGGTGAGGAACCCGATCGTGCCGATGACCACCAGCCCGACGGTCAGCCCGGCGCCGATCGCGAGGCTGCGTCGCCATGCCGCCCAGCCGGTCAGAGGCGCGCTCACAGCTGGAACGCCCCGACGATGAGCGCCGCGACCGACGCCAGTCCGAGCCCGCCGAGGACCCACGCCGACCCGACGAGGCCCTCGTAGGCGGTGGCCGAGCGGTTGCGGCGGCCGATGATCAGCATGAGGGCGCAGATCAGGATGCCGATCAGCCCGGCGAAGATCACGCCCCACTTCAGCCAACCGAGCAGCTGCGAGGCGAGTTCGTCCAGGCCCGGTGGGGCCGACGGCGGCGGGTCAGGTGGTGTGGCCAGCGGAGCGATCATCGTGCGGTCCTCCCGATCGTGGGTACGGGGCGTGCCAGCGGCGCAGCCGTGCGCCGGGTCGAGGCGGGTAGTGGGGCGCTGACCGCGGCCCGCAGCTCGCGGGCGGCGGTGGCGTAGCGGCGCAGCTGTCGGGGGAGCTCGATGAGCGGCCGGGTGAGCAGGTCGCGGACGTCGTCGAGTGGGACCGCGAGTTCCCGCCATCGGCGGACGAAGGGCAGCACCACCACGGCCGAGGTGTGCGGCTCGAGCAACCGCAGCCGCGCTGTGACCGGGCGGCTGGGGCCGGATGCGTCGGCGGCGGTGACGGCGACGACGGGTCGATGGCCAGCGGCGGCGAGGACATGGGTGGCGCGGGAGGCGCGCACGAGTGAGTCGCCGGTCGCGCGGCAGACCAGGACGTCGACCGGCCGGCCGGTGAAAACACCCCGGTCGACGCCGACGATCGCGCGCGCCACCGTGGTGGCGCCGACACCGCCCGCCACACCCGCGACGGTGACCCCTGCCGGACCTCGCCGCGCAACTGCGTCTCGCCTGTCGGTACTGACCATGTCCGCTCCTCGTGCCTGGAACTGCTGGCAGGACGATGGCGAGCGGGCGTGGTCGCGGGATGGTGCGCATGTGGTCGGTGCCCGGTGAGCGGTGACAACGTCGTGACCACGGTCGTGACCACGCGTCGTCGTTCCTGCTCGCCGTTGCAGCGGCGCCGGCGACCGACGAGCCGACTCCGGCGGCGCGACTCAGCTGCCTCGCCGCCTTCGGGCGGCACCGAGATCTACGCCTTGTGCGCGAGAGACGGCGTCGGCGCGCCGACCACGGCGCGCGCCACGGGACGACCACCCCGGAGGAGCACGGTCAGCGACGGTCGAACGAGGAGGCATTCGTGACGATCCGTCGTGTCGTGGTCCCCGGCTCTACCGGTCGTGAGGAGCGTCGCTGGCAGTCCGTCGAGAACCTGTGCTGTCCGGTCTGTCGGCGCTCGGTGCGGGCCCAGCCCCCGGGCTACTGGCGTGTCGCCGACGGTCCGGTCCCCAGGTGGTCGCATCGCGATGGCCGCGCGTTGTGCCGCATTCGCACCGACGACGGCACCCGCTTCGTTGACCCCGTCCCTCGATCGGCCGCGGCTCGCTCTCACCGAACTGATCGAGGTGAGAGCGCTGCTGGCCCGCAGCTCGCCTGACGAACCCTGAGCCTGCCGTGGACGCTGGCAGCGGGTTCGAATCGAGCACCCCGACGGCCCCAGCACGCGCAGCCAGAGGCGGTCGTCCAATTCTCCGAATCGGCCACGAGGCGGCTGATCGCTATGTCGGCCGCCGACATGCCCAGCTGGCATTCCTGGTTCGACCAGCGCCACGGCGCGGCGAGCAACGCCACCGACACGCGACCTGCACATCACCCAGGTTGATCGCCGGCAGAACGGCACTCCTGAGCAAAGCCGTACTCAACGAGTAGGAGGAGACCAGCATGCGAATTATTCCGGCAAGGTCGCTGTCCAGGCGATGGCTGCGCATCACGGTTCTGGCACTGATCACTGTCTCTCTCGGATTGAGCGTCTCCGGCGGGGCGGCCGCAGCGGGGCCGCCGCCGCCCGGGGCCCCGATACCCGACGCCGGGCAGCCCGCGTCCGACGAAGCGAACCGCTCGGAACAGGAACCGTCGTTCACCGCGTCGGCACCTGGCCCGGCGGGGATGCAACCGCAGCCAGCTCCGCTGAACACCTTCATCGACCCGGCGCGGCTGGAGTCGCTCCAGCAGTCGATCGTCGGGCTCGTCACGATCTGGGAAGAACCGGTCGACCCGTTCGCGATGCCCGCCGTCACAGAGCCTCGGGACCCGGCGGCACCACCCGAGCTTCCGGTCATGTCGATCTGCACCGGCTGGTTCGACACGCCGACCACGATCGTCACCGCAGGGCACTGCGTCGATCCGAAGGAAGGCCAGCTGGCCATGCACATGCAGGACGGCCCGGTCGACCCGGAGACCGGGTGGCCGCTCCCGCTGGATCCCGGGCTTCCCGAACCGCAGCGCACAGTGTGGGCGTTCCAACCGCGGGAGCTTCCCGGAGCGGTCCTCACCTCACCGGTCATCGTTCGAGTGCACAGCTTCCGGTCCGCAGAGGAGGGGGATACCGCTAAGCTCGAGCTGCACGGCCTGCCACCGGCCAAGCCCCTCGCGATCGCACCGAACGCGCCCCGGCTCGGAGAGCCAGTAGCCTCCATCGGATTCCCCGGTCTGAACATCAGCGAGACCGATGGCATCGACATTCCCGGTCTGCTGAGTGGTGGCAAGTCTCCGGCGGACGTCCTGCAGGACTCTCGGCTCCAGCCTGCGAGCACCAGCGGGACGATCACCGCCCGGCAGTACCGGCAGGGCGTGGCTGTGCACCAAGTCAGTGCGGACTTCGACCAGGGCATGTCCGGCGGGCCCACCGTGAACTCTCGCGGTGAGGTGTACGGGATCAACAGTCAGATGACGGTCCCGTTCTTCGGGCAGAACTTCAACGTCATCACCGACACGGGCATGCTCCGCGAGTTCCTCGGACAGGAGGAGCCGCGGCCGGAAGCGGCAAGCGCGTCCGTCGAGCCTACGCGCCAGGTCAACGAGACGGTTGAGGCTGCCGGCAGCTCCGATCGGGGAGTGTTCCCCGGCTGGGAGCTTGTCATCTCGGGGCTTGGTGGGGTCGCACTCGGTGGCGGTCTGGTCGCCTGGCGCCTCAGCGGTTACACGCGGTCGAGCCAAGGTGCCGAGACGGTACAGTCCAGTTCTTGATTTTTTTCGGCCGTCGCTGGCGTCGATCGGTGGCTCACGGACGCATGAATATGGACGAGCACGACATCTCTGGAGCTGTACGGCGTCCTCAGAATCCGCGGACGGCGCTCACCTTCGATCGGGCTGGTGTCCAAAGACTGGGGGCCAGGGCCGCGTCCGCGCGGCGCACGCCGCAATCGACGCGATTGCGGCCCGTCTTGCGGATCACCCCTGCGCCCGCAGGGCGCCGGGTTCGTGTCGTAGGCGACCAGTGTGCTGGCAGCGACGACCGCGGGGCGTCGTGCGGTATGCAGGATCTGCAGGCCGGCCAGTTCGAGTCCGGTCTTGGGCTGCGCCCGCTGGTTGCTGGCGGGTGCGTCGCCGGTGGCGCGCTCGGAGTCGATCGCATCGGACTCCGCGCGGCCCGGCGCGCGGGGGCCGACCGGGCGACCGAGCTCGACAACCCGATCACCGAGCTCGTCGAGGTCTCGAGCTAGGCGTAATGACCGGAGACGTTGCCGCTGGTGTCTCGATCTCCCACCCGCGGAATCCACCATGAGCCTCGGCCAGCGCGACCAGTTTGGCGTGGCCGTCCTTGTCGGCGCCTACTGTGGCTGTGGCTGTGGCTGTGGCGGCCCGGCGCCGGTGGCAAGCACAGCGGGGGTGTGGGTGCCGATGGGTGCCGACTCAACGAGGAGCTCAATCAGTCCTGCCAGCATGCACAGCGCGGTTCCCCGACCCTGAGAGGGACGTGGCTCCGGTCCGACCTGGATCGGAGTCGGCAGCAGGATTGTAACAGGATACCTCAGCGGCTACTGGCGGTCATGCTCCTGATCAGGCCAGCTGCGCCGGCCAGGCCGGTGCCGAGAGCAGCAGGCGGACAGTCAAGTCGCACGAAGACATCACGCCATTTGAGTCAATAGCCACGACCGCTGCTGTCAGCGGCAGCGCATTTATGAATCGAGGGCATAAGGGTGACGATTCGTCGGTAAGGTCCGAACGTCGCCACGGGCCCGAAAAATGCCGTCGGCGGGGTGGGTGCCCAGCAAGTCTTTGTGCGAGCACGGTTGAAGATTGACTACCAACGAAACGACGAATGGCAGTCCTGGCATAGACGGCGGTAGCACGCCGGGAGCTGCTGGTGCCCGCATCCGCCGCCCGAGCGCTCCTTTGGGCACATGACGGTCAAATATGAGAGCTTCGGAGGCGATCTCCGATCGGCTGTCTCAGTACGACGGGAAGCGCATGTTCGCGCAGCGCCTTCAGCAGCCTGGGTTCGTGCCGCATTACGTTCGACAGCGCGTCGTCCAACGTGGGGGCGATCCCGCTGAGCAGTGCGTCGGTGATGGGGTCGACGTCGCGGGCCGCGGGCTGGTCAATGCGAGCGAGTCGGCGGAGGGCGGTCGCGGCGACCTCTAGGGCGACTCGCTTTGCGTCCGTGACCTGAGACGTCGTAATCTCGAGGTCAAAGTCCTCCCAGCCGTCGGTCGGAGCAGGGCGAGTATCTCCCGCGGGCCTGGGTAGGGCCAAGGCTAGGCCGCGCATACGTGCCGAAATGCCCAGCTCGGTGACTAAATCGGGGACGAGTTTCTGGAAATGTTGAGCCGTTAGACACGAGTTGCCAACCCCCCCGAGGGCATCGCGCAGGCCGTCCACGACGGCCTCGTATTGCTCTTCGCCCGCAGCCGCATACCGCGTCAGAATCCGGGCGTAGAAGCCGAAGTCGTCAGAAACGGGCTCGTTCAGAAGCCGGAGACCGTGTGCGGCGATGCGGTTACGCCACCTCGGCAACGAGCGAGCCATGCCGTCGTCGATGAGTTCCAGCGCGAGCCTCGGTCCGATCGGCAGTGTGGCGCCGAGGCGATGGCCCGTGTCGACATCGGCCGACTCGAGGACCCCGACCACGACCTCATGCTGGTGATCTTGGGGCTCGGCGAAAAGCTGGCCCGCCGCGAAGATCCAACTGTTTCGCCAGTGTGGGCTGGCGCCCGCCGTGCGCAGTCGCTGCGCGACCCGGGGGCTCGGACCGGAAGTCAGCTGTCTGGCGGCCATCAGCTCCTGCAGCGAGCGCACGTCGAAGCCGTAGCCATCGGACGTTCTGCGTGGGGTGAGCAGTACGAGCCGTTGGGTAACAGCAGTAAAGATCTTCTCTCGAAGTCCGGAGTCTCGTCCCGATGGTTGGAAACCCGCTTCGTGTAGGACCTGCCAGATGATGTTCTGGAGCTCGGTAGCGGTGAGTGTGGCATGGGAACGGTCGCCAGACTCGCTCCGTACCTGCAGCTCGAAGCCGATGCGTTCGTGCAGGCGCAGGATCTGTTGGCTATAGTCCTGCAGCAGACGCCGAAGGCTGGCCTTCTTGTCCCGTTCCCTGCGAAACACCGTGTCGTAGTAGCCCCAGAAGAGGCTGTAGCGATCTGGCGCCAATGTTCCGGTCCCGTCGAGGATGATCGTCAGGATGAGCACCTGCAACGGGGTGCGCAGAAGATTGCGGAGCGACTCATCCCCTGCGGCCTCGCGCAATCGCTCCGAGATGCGTTCGGTGCGATCATGATCGCCCCGAAGGCGCACCTTTGTAACCTGTTCGCCGTAGCGCACCGCCTCATCAACGGTGAGGTCGTTTAGGTCGATGCATTCGAATTGCGTGGGGGCGATGTTCTCGGTGTAACCGATCGGCCTGGTGGTTAGCACGGCCAGGAGATCGCAGTCGTCGGCCTCGGCCTCGTTGACCAGCTCGGTGACCTGCCGGATCAGTCGCTTTCGAGTCTCTGGCTCGGTGACCTCGTCCAGACCGTCGAGCACCAGCAACCACGGCCAGCTGGTCATCCAGCCCTGCAGAGCGGTCGGCCGCACCACGCCGTCGTTCGAGCGCTGCGAGACCTTCCGCGCGACCCAACGCAGCAGGGTAGATTCTTCGCCTAGCCCCAAAGCCGTTCAGTTAGGCCGGTGGCTGCGCTGTCAAGGTCGCTTCGATCTCGATGGTGATCAGCGCGGGGCGGCTGGGACCGCGGTGGCGGCCTTTGGCGGTGCTGGCGACGTACTTGGAGATCGCGCGTTTGACCACGCGCGGGTTGGTTCGGACTCGGCGGGCGGGTAGGAGCTGGTCCAGGACGTGGCGGCCGATCGTGCCGACGAGATCGAGCACGGTGTCGGCGATGACACCGGCGGCGGCGATGAGCTGGTCACGGGCGGCGTGGCGGGCGACGGTGAAACTGCCGCGGTCGGGGTCGAGGTCGGCGCGGTGCAGGGTGGTGTCGCTGATCGCGATCCGCAGGACCTGGTAGGTGATCAGCAGGGCGTAGATCTCCTGGGCGACCCCGGACGGGGTGCGTGAGCGTAGGACCCGTCCGCCCATGCTGGTGGACTTGAGCTCGGCGAAGCAGGTCTCGATCTCCCAGCGTTCGTGGTAGAGCCCGACGATGTCCACCGCGGGTACGGCGGGGTCGAGCACGGTGGTGACCAGCCGGTAGGTCTCGGTCCGGGCGCTGTCGCTGGTGGTGATCGTGACTGCGGCGGTGAGCACCCGGACCTCGACCCGCCCGATCCGGGACACGAACGACCCGTCGGCCAGCGTGCGGCAGATCGGGAGCCGGCGGTCGTTCTTGACCCGGATCAGCACGTCCGCGCCGGTCGCGGCCAGCGCGGTGATCCAGTCCGCGGCGGCGAAGTTGCGGTCGGCCAGCACGATCATCCCGGCCCGGGCCGACCCCAACAGTCGATGGGCGTAGCCGAGTTCACCGACCCGGTCGGTGCCGAACACCGCGTCGATGATCGTGCGGGTGCCACAGGCCACCAGGGCCAGCACCCGGACCATCGGATAGCCGGTGGTGGTGCCGCGGCTGCTGCCGCCCTTGCTGAACTCGGCCAGGTTCGCGGCGGTGTCCGGGCAGCACAGGATGGTGCCGTCCACCGCGGTGACCAGCCGGCCCCGCCAGAACACCCCGGCGCGTCCCGCGCGGGCGGCGCCGATCTGCACGCACCCGGTCTCTGCGCCGCGCAGCAGGTCGAGCAGGGCCCGCAGCGGCGCCACCCCCACCCGGGTCCGGGCGGCGGCCAACGCGCTCGCGCTCGGGGTGACCGGCGCCAGCCCGTCCAGGCCCGTGCACAGCCGCGTCCAGACCTGCGACCAGCCGATCTCGGTGAACAACCCGGCCGCGAGCAGGAGGTAGACCACCACCCGCGAGGGCAACAGGCGTAGCCGCTGCTGCACCGCTGCGGTGTCGGCGAGCGCGGCGTCGACCATCTCGAAGGGCACGATCTGGGTCAACTCGCCGAGATGACCAGGAGCGAAACGCCCGCCGGCCACGGTGACGACCCGGGTGATGACAGAATTCGCGCTCAGCGGAGCTCCTGGTGGTGTCGAGGCTGTCTTGGAGGACGACCTCTCCTACCGGAGCTCCGCTCCCATCTCCGGCAACGACACGCCGCAACAAGATCCTTGACCAGCAGCCGCGACCGCTAACTGAACGGCTTTGCGCCTAGCCCACCCTCCTCGGCGTACTCGGCAAGATCGATGCGCATAGGCCACCGTCTGTTCCTGGGCATGGCACAGCCCATGCGCGATAAGGCCTCGCGGTACCCGGAGATGGTGGTGCGCTGTTCATCGCTCAGCTCGCTGCCACCTTCGAGCATGGCCGCGCGGAACGCCTGGACCAGGAACCGAGCCACAGTGGTCTTTCCGTTGCCCGGGGCGCCGGTGACGATCAGGTGCCGAGGTTTGGGAACGAGTGACAACCTTGGCTTGAGCATGTGCTCGGATCGGTTCAACACGTAGCGCACCACAGTGCTGACCTCGCCGTGCCCATTCATGGAAGGGAGGTCGATCGCTACCTCGTGGATGGGGTACCCGGACCCGTCGCTGCCGCCGGCCTCGTCGAAGTAGACAAATCCGTCGCCCGTCAAGGTCGTACGAGCGTGTGTGCGTAGGGCCGGTTCCAAGTCGCCGATCGAGATCGTGTCCGTCATGTTAGAGAGCGCGGCGAATATATCCGCGGCGGTGAGGAGCGCAGGAAATGCCCTGCGCACATGCGCGTAGACGCTCAGCAAGGCCGTCGCCTGCCGCTCGTCCCAGATTCGAAACTTCTTGATTCGGCGCAGTCGGTTTCGTCGCGCCTCACGGGCGTCGCGGGCCGAGCTGTCAATGTCGCGGCTGTCATCGTCGAGCTCGGCGATGTACTTTCGGATGTTGCCTAACACCCGGTCGTGTCCCCCTGTGCCTGGTGTCGGGGTGAGGGGAACGTTGGTGATCACCAAAAGATAGTCCGGTACCTCGGATCGGTCTGCGGCCAGGCTCCAGTCGTTCAGCTCCCTGCGTAGCTGACTCCAGAGCCAGCTCGCGTTGTCCTCCGACCGCACCGCAAGTGCGGCTTTGTGCTTAACCTGCATAACTGTGTAGCCATCCCAGACCTCGCCTTCGAAGTCCGGGACCGACTGCCACGCCAGTGGTCCCCGGAAGTACAGGTCACGACCGCCGTCTCGGCCTTGGCCCATTACCTGAACCCCGGGCCCGAACGCGGCGATTGCGAGCGCCCCTGCCAGGTCCTGGAAACCGGTCGGGCCGAACTGCTGAAGGTTGTCTGCCACAGGTGGTGTTCCGAACTCGATCCTGGTCGTACGTCTGAGTCGCCCGGGGCGTCAGCGGGCCGCCGCAGAGAGAAGGAGGTCGGCGCCGCTGCCAGCTGCAGGCATGCCAGCATCGGCACCTCGCTATCCTCTCATGTGTGGTCGGGGCTGCTGGGGAAGGGCGCAGGCTGACTCGCCGCCAGCGCGCCGGTGGAGACAGGCCGGTTCCGGGTCCGCGTCAGTGGCCTCCGCCAAGCTGGTGTGCGACCGGCCCGGCGATGGGCAGGGCCTCGTGTAAGGCGGGCCTCGTGTGATCTTTGAGTGTGTCCTGCAGCGTGTCCGGGTGGAAAGCGCGCAGACTCGGCGGCGGCGTCGAGGACTGAGTCTCGTGTGATCTGCCCGCTGTGGCGTGCCCCTTGCAGAAGACTGCTCGTCCCCCGGCGCCGTCGTCGGCCCGAACGATCAGCTGGCTTAATCAGGAGCCTGTCCGGTCCTGTTGGTTGGGATCGTGACTCTTCACAAATGTGCCCCATGGCGCTTCCCACCCCGGGTCGAAATTCCAGATCTCGCGCCGGAAGGAGACGGCTGGTTCCGATGGTCCAACTGGCTGAAGTCGTCGACGCGGTAGTCGGCGGCGACGCCCACCGAAATGTCTATGCACTCGAGTTGGTCGCCCCAAACGGCGACACCCTGTCCACCTGTGTTTACCCGAACGCTGCACCGCAGGCGGCGGACTTGAATCAGGTCAAGCAACTGTGGCTCGGCCTCGAGGGCTACACACTGACCTACGCTGATACCAATGACATCCAGGTTGAGTGTCTTCACCGCTCCGGCCCTGGGTGAGGACGACGCGGTTTATCGGGGAGTGGATTCCGCGGCTGTTTGGACCGTAGCGGCCTGGGCGGTGGCGTCTGTTACGGCGGATGTGGGGCGGTCGCTGGCGGCGACCGCGTACGTGCTGTATCAGACCACGCAGCTCGACGATATCGACTCGCCGGCGCACCATGAGTTGCAGGATGGGGACACGCCCCTGCTTGGTCCGTACCGCACCTATCAGGTGCCCATCGCTGACATCGTCGCCCTCACGGGTTGAATGTCGCCCGCTGATCGCTGCGGACCGGTTCCTGGTACCCGCTCGGCTGGGCGCTCGTGCGCAGGAGCGACGGCTCCGCCTGGACTCGCCAGGCGGTATCAGCTCTGGATGCCGGGTTGGGCCGGTAACGCGCAGCGCTGGCGGATCGCTGGCTGCCAGCCGTGCTGATCCACGCCATGCATGCTGGTCGAACGCTTTCAACCGCGCCCTTGGAAGAGCGTTCTCGGATCCGGTGGGCAGCGCTCGCGATCTTCGCTAACGTGCCGCATGCCGGTCGATCAGTGGGCCTTGGAGCGGGGAGTAGTGGAGGTGCGGGTAGTGGCAGGCAAGTTCGAGGTGTACGAGGACCGGGCGGGTAAGTACCGGTTCCGGTTGAAGGCGAGCAACGGCGAGGTCGTGGCCTCGTGAGAGGCGTACGAGACCAAGGTTGCGGCTCTGAAGGGTTGTGAGTCGGTGCAGCGCGCCGCTGACGGCGCTCAGATTAACGAGACCGACGCCTGACTCATCCGCTCGCCAAGCTGGTGCTCTCGTCGGTCTGCGAGCTCTCGGGCTAGCAGGAGGTGCGGGTTGCCGGTACCGTGGTCGGCCTCCGCCGACGCTTTCAGGGCGGTTCCAGGTGGGTGACAAAGTGAGTGACAACCCGGGCGCACAGTCGCTGTCGTCGGCGGTCGTCCACGGACGTTGAGAACGCGTTGAGCTGCGAGAATGGCGTGGTTGACTGCGGCGGGCCATTGCTTCACACCGAAGAGGTCACTGGTTCGATCCCAGTATCGCCCACAGGCAAACGGCCTGGTCAGAGGCTCCGCGAGGAGCTTCCGGTCAGGCCGTTTCGCATGATCGGCTCCACACCCGGAGCATCTCCGGAGCAGCCCTCTCAGCTCGGAGCGAGAGCCGCGCCGTCGTCCGGGTCCTCGTCGTCCGGATCGCTGAGGGCCCGCAAGATCCGGTCACCGTTGTCGGTCCGACGCGTGTAGAGGTCCAACGTCGTCGACGACCGCTCGTGCCCCATGACGCGCTGCACCATGTTCGGTGGGACGCCGTCGTCGACAAGCCACGTGGCGTAGGAGTGGCGGAGGTCGTGGAACCGGAGACCACCAGCCTGGTTCCGCGCGACGTGATGGACCGCCTGGGGCTCCGTACGGAAGCGCTCGGTGTGCTTGCGGCCGTCGAGGTTCGACCACTGCGCCTCGAACCCACCGTCGACGGTCACCACCGCACCCAGCATCCCCGCGCGTACCAGCGACGGGCGCCAGATCCGGGTGCGGAACAGGGTTCGGCGCAGTGGAGCACCCACCTCGTTCGCGAAGATCGGTTCGCTCGCCTCGGCCGGCCACCGCTTCATGTGCTCGCTCGCGATCGTCACGAGCCACGGCGGCAGCGGGATGGTGCGTCGTCAGGCCGCTGATTTCGGGAAAGGCTTGAACGAAGTGTGCCCGGCGACCTCCGTCACGGTCCAGTGGCGGTCGCTGGGGCTGGACCGGGCCGAGGTCGTTCCGAGAACGGGATGAGCGTGCAGGGGGGTCGAGCCGTTCAACCGGATCGAGTCCGGAGCATGCGGCCGCTGGTGGTGATGAGTGACGAGCGGCTGAACCTGCTGCCTGCCACCCTCACGCCGTCCAGCACCTATGATCGGCACTGGCTGTCCTTCCGATCACGACTACCTCGCTCACTTCGCGCCGAGCCGTCGCCGGCACGGAGTGAAGTTCAGCACCGAGCCCGACGGTCGCGCATTCCACGCATTTCAGGCGTCCGCCGAGATCACTGAGTCGAGTCGGGCCGGTTCTCGTTCCCAGTCTCGCGGACTTCGGCTGATGCGGCCGGCGAACGATCATATCGAGGGAACTGGCAAATGCGTCTGACCGGGGGTTGGGCGGGCTCGGGGTCGCGCCTTCAGTTCCTCAAGCGTCGCGGTAGACCAAGCTCATTCGGCACCTGCGGAAGCACTCTCGGTCGTTTGTCGGACATTACCGCCCAACGCGCGAGTGATCTGCTCCGCCGCGTTCACGACGATCGGTCCTGTCTGCTGCAAGCGCCAGTCGGGCATGTCGGCCTTCAGGCCGGTGACGCTGATTGCGCCCAATGGGACAACGTCGGAGGAGTGGAATGCTGCTGCAATGCACAAGACGGCCTCGTCGTCTTCCTCGTCGTCAACGGCGAAGCCGCGTCGGCGGGTCAGCTGCAGATCATCCAGGAGCGCTTCGACGTCGGTGATGGTGTTGCGGGTACGTCGCGGGAGGCCGGACTCGCTGACGATGTGACGAACTTGGCTCTCCGGAAGACAGGCGAGGATCGCCTTGCCTGCCGCACTGCGGTGCGGCAGTTCTCGAATGCCCAGTTCTGTGTTGAAACGGATCATTCCGGGGGCCTCCACGCGATCCTGGAAGACCGGATGCCCGCCGACGTGTGAGGCGATCCGTGAGGTCCACTTGGTCCGATCGGTCAGGTCGCGGGCGACCGGTCGGGCGACCTCGAGCCAGGGCACGGCCTTCTTGTAGCGGTCGGCGAGGTGCACGACGGCCGATCCGAGTCGGTATCGCGGCGTGCGGCCGACGGAACTCACGTAGTCGAACTCCATGAGAGTGCGGAGCACGGAGAAGGCGGTGCTCTTCGTGGTCTCGATGTATTCGGCCGCCTCCGTGAGCGACAGCCCCTCACCGCCGGCCTCGGCGAGTCCGTCGAGCAGGCGTAGGGCCCGGGACAGGCCTTGGAGGTTGTACTTGCCGCCGGGGCGCGCCTCGTTCGACTTGTCCGAACCGCTGCCAGTCATGCCGAACAGGCTAGCGAGTGCCGCATGTGGCAACGAGCGGTGGCGGGTCTTGACCGGCTCGAGCTGAGCGGACTAGGTTCGGTTGAGAGATACAGCGTTCGGCACAGCCGAACAACCACGAGAGCGACCGGCTCGTGAACCTGCGTCGCCAGGCGCAGGGCCCACGCGGCCGGACCTTTGCCATGAGGAGTTGCGATGTCCGCGTCACCCACGGGTGTCCTGCCCGTGCTCGCCACGCCGTTCGGGAACGACGGTGAGATCGATTTCCCAGCGCTGGCCGGCGAGATCGAGTGGGTCCTCGCCCAGCAGGTCGACGGGGTCGTCGTCGGAATGGTCTCCGAGGTGTTGCGGCTGTCGAGCGAAGAACGGGACCTGCTCACCGAGCGGGTCTGCAGCGCGGTTGCCGGTCGGGCCACCGTGACGGCCAGCGTCGGCGCGGAGAGCCTGCACACCGCGGCCCGGCATGCGCGGCATGCCCAAGCGAGCGGGGCGAACGCCGTCATGGCGATCCCCCCGCTCGCCACCGCGTGTGACGACGCCGAGCTCCACCGGTACTTCGCCGGGATCCTCGACTCGATCGACATCCCGTTGGTGGTCCAGGACGCGAGTGGTTACGTCGGCAGGCCGCTGTCCACGGAGCTGCAGGCGAGGCTGCTGCGCGAGTACGGCGAGGACCGAGCGGTGTTCAAACCGGAGGCCCACCCGATCGGGCCGCGGCTGAGCGCGCTGCGGCACGCCACCGGAGGACGCGCCCGCGTCTACGAGGGGACCGGGGGCCTCGCGCTGGTCGACAGCTTCAGGCGTGGAGTCGTCGGGACGATGCCCGGACCGGACCTGTGCTGGGCCCTGGTAGCGCTGTGGCGGGCACTGGAGTCCGGTGACGACGCGGCGGTCGACGCGATCAACCCGCCGCTCTCGGCGATCGTGTCGGTCCAGAACAGCCTGGACTCGTTCGTCGCCGTCCAGAAGCACCTGCTGCACCGCCAGGGGGTCCTTCCGGAGGTGCGTTCCCGCGGCCCGGTCGGCTTCTCCCTCGACCCGGAGACGCAGCGGGAGGTGGACCGGCGCTTCGATCTCCTGGCCGGCGTCGTCGAGGCGGGGATGACGCACTGATGGGGCCGGCGCTGGTCGTCCGCAAGCCCGGTGAGGTGCTCCTGGAGGACCGCCCACTGGCGGCCGCCGGGCCGGGCGACGTGCTCGTCGAGCCGCACTTCGTCGGGCTGTGCGGCACCGACCTGGAGATCATCCGCGGTGCCCTCGATCCGGCCTACACGCGATACCCGTTGGTACTGGGGCACGAATGGTCCGGCCGGGTCCTGGAGGTGGGCGCGCGGGTGACGGCAGTGGCAACCGGGGACCCCGTCGTGGTCGAGGGCATCTTCCCGTGTTCGGTGTGCGCGGCGTGTCGCAGCGGCCGGACGAACCTGTGCGCGGGCTACGACGAGCTGGGCTTCACCCTCGACGGGGCCGCCGGTCCGGGCGTGACCGCGCCCGCGCACCTGGTGCACCGGCTCGCCGACGACGTCCCGCTGGCGGCGGGCGCGCTCGTCGAGCCGGCAGCTGTCGTGCTGCGCGCGCTGACCGAGATCGACGTGGCACCGGCCTCGCGCGTGCTCGTGATCGGGGACGGCACGGTGGCGCTCCTGGCGGCGCAGTTGATCCGCATGTGGTCTCCCTCCGCCGTCGCGATGGCCGGCAGGCGCCCCGAGCAGGAGGACCTCGGCCGTGCGGTGGGCGTCGACGGGTTCACCGTGGAACTCCCGCGCCCCGAGGCGTACGACGTCGTCGTCGAGGCGGCGGGCGGCACCGCCGCGGCGGAGGCGGCGTTCCGCTCGGCCCGTCCCGGGGGACAGGTCCTGCTGCTCGGCATGGCCGGTCACGGCAGGGCCGCAAGCCTGTTCGTCGACGACGTCGTGAACAAGGACCTGCGGATCCGCGGCAGCTTCAGCTACACCGCGGCCGCGTGGGCGACGACGGTGCGGCTGCTCAACAGCGGCGGCTTCCGGCCGCTGCACCTCGTGACCCATCGCGTCGGCCTGGACCGGTTCGCGGAGGCACTGGAACTACTCGCCACCCCGACCGGCGAGCCGCGGGGGAAGGTCCTCATCGAGATGAACGGCGCATCGAAGTGATCGAGAGCGATGTCGTGCAGCGAAGTGCCGAATGAGGCCAGGAGGAAACATGTCGACGACAGCGCCGTCGGGCCACCGGCACATGCGCAAGGTCATGCCCGCGACGATCACGGGAAACGTGCTCCAGTGGTACGACTTCATCATCTACGGTCAGGCCGCGGCGCTCGTGCTGAACGAGCTGTTCTTCCCGGCCTTCTCGCCCGTCGCCGGAGTGCTGGCGTCGTTCGCCACCTACGCGGTGGGCTTTCTCGCCCGCCCGGTGGGCGGCATCATCTTCGCGAACCTCGGTGACCGCATCGGGCGCAAGCCGATCCTCGTCATCACGCTGGTGCTGATGGGGTCCTCGACATTCCTCATCGGGCTGCTGCCGACCTACGAGACCGTGGGCTGGATCGCACCGGTGCTGCTGGTGCTGCTCCGGCTCGTCCAGGGGTTGGGCGCCGGAGCGGAGTACGCGGGCGCGGTGGTGTTCTCCATCGAGCACGCCCCGAGCAGGCGCGGCTTCTACGGGGGCCTCATCTCGTCCGGGAACTTCCTGGCACTGACCCTGGCGACCGGGGTGTTCGCACTGTTCTCCACCCTCCCCCGAGAGGATCTCACCAGCTGGGGCTGGCGCATCCCGTTCCTCATCAGCGTGGTCATCGTCGTCGCCAGCCTCTACATCCGGATGCGGCTCACCGAGACGCCCGAGTTCGAGCAGCTCCGGCAGGAGAACAAGACCTCCGCATCGCCGATGCGCGGTGTGCTCCGCAACCATCGGCGCGAGCTCGTCCTCGCCATCGGCGCCGGCTTCTTCCTGGAGGGCGGGTCGTACCTCTACCAGGTGTTCATCTTGTCGTACGTGACGACCGAGCTCGGGTTGCCCAGCAGCGTCGCGCTGACCGGCCTGCTCATCGCTGCGGTCATCGGGATCTTCACGATGCCCCTGTTCGGCGCCCTGTCGGACCGGATCGGGCGGCGTGTCGTCTACCTGAGTGGCGCCGCGTTCTCGGCCCTGTTCGCGTTCCCGTTCTTCTGGATGGTGAACACCGCGAACCCGGTGCTCATCACCATCGCGCTGATCCTGGGGCTCTCGATCGGTTCGGCCGCCATGTTCGGGACGCTGCCGGCGTTCTATTCGGAGATGTTCAGCACGCGGTTCCGGCTCAGCGGAGTGGTCGTCGCCCGGGAGATCAGCGGAGCAGTGATCGGCGGGCCGACACCGTTCATCGCGGTCGGCCTGCTCGCGCTTGCCGGAAGCTACTGGCCGGTGGCCCTCTTCTCCCTGATCACGGCGGTGATCCCGTTCATCTGCGTGCTCTTGGCCATCGAGACCAGCACGAAGCAGTTCGCCGCGACACCCACCACGACCACCGGCTGACAGGAGCAGTGCAGTGAGCAGATCGATCCTGGTGACGGGCGCGACCGGACGGGTGGGCAGCAGGCTGTCCCGCACGTTGCTCGAGCGGGGCGACCGGGTGCGCACGGTGGTGCTCCCCGACGATCCCGGCGCCGATCGGCTGGCCGATGGCGTCGAGGTCGTCCGCGGCGATCTCAGCGATCCCGCCACGGTGGCCGCGGCCGTCGACGAGGTCGACGCCGTGGTCCACCTCGCGGCGGCGATGGACTGGGGGCCGGGTGCCAACGACCACCTCTTCGCGGCGAACGTCGAGTCCACTTACCTGATCTTCGAGCGGCTCGCCCGACGCGAGGTCCCTCCGAGCAGGGTGGTCCTGGCCTCCAGCGACGAGGTGTACCCCACCCTCGGCGCTACCGAGGAGATCGTGGAGGACCGCCGGCTCGCGCCCTACAGCTTCTACGGGCTGACGAAGGAGCTCGACGAGCGGCTCGCCGCCTTCTACCACCGGGCCCACGGCCTCCCGATCGCCGTCGCACGCTTCTCCCTGGTGGCGGAGCCGCACGAGATCGCCAGTCCCACCGGCTGGTCGGGCCGCTTCCTGTTCGCCGCGGGGCTACGGGCACTGCTCGCCGGCCTCGGCCGCGACGATGCGGTTCGGGTCCTCGACCAGGCCGTGCCCGACCCCGCAGACACCCTCGTCCTGGCCCGCGACCAGGACGGAGAGCCCTACCGCTTCCAGTTCTGCGATGTCCGGGACCTCGAATCCGGCCTGATGACGCTGCTGGAGCACCCGGCCGCGGTCGGAGAGACCGTCAACCTGTCCGGCCCGTCGTCGTTCGGCTACGACGAGGCCGTCCCGGCGCTCGCCGAGCGGACGGGTGCGCGGGTGTGCGAGGTGCGGCTGCCGGGCCCCCGGTTCGACGTCCGCATCGACATCGGCAGGGCACGGGCGCTGCTCGGCTACGCGCCCCGCCACGGCGTCCTCGACATCATCGGCGAGCTCTGACCGAGTCCCGTCGATACCGACGGTGGTGGTCCGCGCCGACCGCCGCCCTCCACCGATCCCAGACCAGGAGTTCAGCTCGAAATGCTCACCGTCAACAGGACGCGGTCGCCGGGCCCGGCCGGCCGGATCTCCCGGATCGAGACCCTGACACTCGGCACGGCCTGGCGAGACTTCAGCTTCGTGCGCGTGCACACCGACGCCGGCCTGTCCGGGATCGGTGAGATCACGCATCCGGTCCGGACGGCCGAGGTGTGCTCGCTGGCCGCGGCGATGGCCCACCGGCACCTGGTCGGCGCCGATCCCTTCGACGTCGAGGAGATCTGGTTCCGCATGCAGCAGGGCGACTTCTTCCGGGGCGGCGACCTGGGCGGGATCGTCGTGTCCGGGGTCGACCAGGCGCTGCACGACATCATGGGCAAGGCGCTCGGGGTGCCGGCGTACCGGCTCACCGGCGGTGCCTGCCGTGACGTCGTGCCGGTCTACGCCAACGGGTGGTACACCGGCGAGCGCACTCCGTCGGCATTCGCGCAGCGGGCGAAGGAGACCGTCGCGCGCGGGTACCGGGCCCTCAAACTGGACCCCTTCGGCGCCGGGTCGGGGTCGCTGGACTCCCGCGAGCGGAACTACTCGCTCGAGCTGGTCGCGGCGGTGCGGGACGCGGTCGGACCGGACGTCGAGCTCTTCGTCGAGGGGCACGCCCGGTTCGACTTCCCGACGGCGGCGCGACTCACCGCAGACCTGGGTGAGTTCGACCCCGGCTGGTTCGAGGAACCCCTGCCGTGGACCCACATCGAGCGCTATCACGAGCTGCGTGCTCGCGCCTCCATGCCGATCGCCGGCGGCGAGCATTTCCACACCAAACACGAGTACAAGACCCTGTTCTCCAGCAACGCCGTCGACATCGTCCAACCCGACGTCTGCATGGCCGGCGGTCTCACCGAGATCCGCAAGATCGCCTCGGTTGCCGACATGCATGGCATGCAGGTCGCGCCGCACAACTCGAACTCCCCGTTGTGCACCACGGTCACGGCGCACCTCGGGTTCGGAATCACCAACCTGAAGATCGTCGAGGCGTTCGACGGCCTCGTCGAAGGCCATGTGTTCGACGCCCTGAAGGGTGTGCTGCGCATCGACGACGGCGTGGTCGGGCTGCCCACCGCGCCCGGGTTCGGCGTCGAGCTGGTCGATGAGGTCTTCGCCGAGCACCCTCCCACCTACGGCTTCTGGAACCTGTTCGCCGAGGGCTGGGAGAAGCGGGAGCGCACGTGATCACCGACGTCCACACCCACCTGTTCTCGTGCCCCCACGACTTCTCCGAGGATTTCCTCGGCGAAGCCCAGCACGCGCACGGCGGCGAGATCGACCTGACCGTGCGGCACCACGAGTACGCCGCCTCGGCCCCACCCGGCACCCGGACCGTCGTGTTCGGGGGCAAGGCGCGCCGAAGCGGACTCTGGGTCGACGACCGCGCCGTCGCCGACTACGTCCAGGGCAAGCCGGACGCCATCGGGTTCCTCGCCCTCGACCCGACCGTCCCCGGCTGGTCGGACGAACTCCGGTACGGCCACCAGGAGCTGGGGCTGCGCGGGATCAAGCTCATGCCGATGTACGCCGGGTTCGACCCCGGTGACGCCGCGTACGACGAGCTGTTCTGGTACGCCGAGAAGCACGGCCTGCCGGTGCTGGTGCACACCGGGACCACCTTCGTCTCCACGGCGCCGATCGAGTGGGCCAGGCCGGCTCGGCTCGACCCCGTGGCGATCCGGCACCCGGAACTGCGGATGATCCTCGCCCACCTCGGCCATCCCTACGAGGGCGAGTGCATCGCGGTGATCCGCAAGCACCGGCACGTCTACGCCGATGTCTCGGCACTGCACTACCGCCCCTTCCAGCTGTGGCACTCGCTCCGGCTTGCGCAGGACTACGGCGTCTGGCACAAGTTGCTGTTCGGCTCGGACTACCCGTTCACCACCGTCGACGCCTCCGTCGACGGGCTTCGCCGGCTCGCGGGACTCCCGGGGATCGAGGGCCTCGGCGGGCTCGACCGCGACGAGGTCGAGGCCCTCATCACGCGTGACGCGTGCGCGTTGCTGGGGTTGACGTGAGCGGGCCGCTCGCGGATCGGACGGTGCTGGTGACCGGCGCGGCGCGCGGTATCGGGGCCGCGCTGGCGTGGGGGCTCACCCGTGCGGGAGCCCGGGTCTGCCTCCTCGACCGGATCGAGCCGGTCGCCACCGCCCGGACACTCGCCGAGCTGGGGTCGGCGCCGCACACCGTCGTCGCGGATCTCGCCGACACGACGGAGCTGGAGCGGGTCGTCGATCGGATCCGTCGCGAGGTGGGCCCGATCCACGGCCTGGTCAACAATGCCGGACTCTCGCATTACGGTCGGTTCAACGAGGTCTCGCCGGCGGTGTGGCGCGAGGTGTTCGCGGTGAACGTCGATGCGCCGTTCTTCCTGTCCCGCAGGATCGCCGAGCACATGATCGCAGACGGCGTGCCGGGCGCGTTGGTGCACGTCACGTCGAAGAACGCACTGGTCGCGGAGGCCGGGCTCGCGCCGTACAACGCGTCGAAGGCCGCCCTGGAGATGCTGTCGAAGTCGCTGGCCAGTGAGCTGGGCGCGCACGGTGTCCGGAGCAACTGCGTCGCACCGGGCATGATCGACACCCGGATCGCGGATGCGTTCGCGGGAGATCTGGCCGGGTTGCTCGATGCCTGGCGTGCGCGCATCCCGCTTCGCCACGAGCTCGGGGCGCCGGAGGACGTTGTAGGGGCGGTGGAATTCCTGCTCGCGGATGCGAGCCGCTACGTCACCGGAGCGACGGTCGTGATCGATGGCGGCGCCCTCGCCGACCAGATGCCCCGGGAGAGATTCCTGCCGCCTTTCCGATCCTCGCTCTGAAGGTCGCGGGAGCCAACATTCCCGACCGGTTCGGTCCGTTCTTCGGGCGGTCAGTGTGTATCGCCTGGTAGCGGGTGTGTCGATCCGGGGCTGACGACAGCGTGAGCGGTCCGGTCGTAATGATCACTTCGCTCACGGCTGGGGGTGGTCGGCACGGCACGGCCGTGATCGCGCCGGTGGTGCTGCGCGGGGGAGGTGTGCTCGGTGCTGATCGCCCCTCGGCGAGTCGAACGCCCCTGTGCCCGGCGCCGTTGTAGCCGGCGGCTGTCACAGCCCGCCACGAGTCCAGGTCGAGGTCCGCATCGGCCTGCGCGTCAACGCCGATGCCCCGCGGCCGGCCAGTTCGGCGGCGACGTCGATGATCATGTCCTCCTGGCCGCCGATGACGTCGCGTCGCCCGAGTTCCATGAGGATGTCGCGTTCCTTGGCTCCGTACTTCTTCGCGGCCCGCTTGGCGGGGTGGAAGAAGGTCGAGTAGAGACCGGCATAGCCGAGGATCAGGGCGGTCTCGTCGATGATCTGCGGTTCGGTCATCAGCGGCGCCACGACGCGCTCGGCGGTGTCGATCAGGGGGAAGAGGCCGACGCCGGTGTCCCAGCCGGCCCGTTCGAACGCGGCGGCGAGCACCTCGGTCTGGGCGTTGCCGGCGCTGGCGCCCAACTCGCGCAGGGAGCCGTCGATGTAGCTGGCACCCTCCTCGGCTGCGGCCAGCGCGTTGGCGATGCCGACGCCGAGGTTGTTGTGGGCGTGGAAGCCGACATCGGCGCTGATCTTCTCGCGCAGGGCGTCCACCCGCGCGCCGGCGTCGCGGGGGACCATGGCCCCCGCGGAGTCGACGACGTAGATGACCTGGGCGCCGTAGGAGTCGAGTTTCGCCGCCTGTTCGGCGAGGGCCTCCGGAGCGAGCTTGTGGCTCATCATCAGGAAGGTCATCACCCGCATCCCGTGCTCGCGAGCCCAGACGATCGGCTGTTCGGCGCAGTCGGCCTCGGTGCAATGCACCGCGACCCGGACCGTCTTCGCGCCGGCGTCCATCGCGCCTTGCAGTTCGCCCAGGGTGGCGATGCCGGGCACGTAGAGCACCGCGATGTCGGCCTGGGTGACGGCGCCGACGGCGGCCCGGACGTACTCGGGATCGGTGGCTGCGGCGTAGCCGTACTGGATCGAGGAGGCGCCGAGTCCGATCCCGTGTGCGACCTCGTACGTGCGACAACAGCGCGGGATCCAGGCATCATTGCGTTTCATGTGTCCCGCTCATCGAGACGACGGTGAGATCACCGCCCTCGGCCGCGCCGTCGTGATCCTGAAGGTCTTCCGGCCGGGGGAGAAGTCGTTGGGTCCCTCGGCGCTGGCTCGCCGGACCGGGCTGCCCAAGGCGACGGTGCACCGGATGTTGCACGAGATGGCTCGGGTGGGGTTGCTGGAGCGGGTGGGGACGGCGTTCCGGCCCGGACTGCTGCTCTTCGAGCTGGGGCAGTCGGTTCCGCACCGGCGCGACCTGCTCGAGACGGCGCGCCGGCACATGGTGGTTCTGCACGAGGCCACCGCGCACAACATCGGGTTGGCCGTGCTGCGCGACGACGAGGTGATCCACGTGGACATCCTGCGGGCAAAAGGCTCGCCGCGGGTGCCCCAGCGCACGGGCGGGCGGTGGCCGGCGCACGCGAGCTGCTCCGGTAAGGCGATGTTGGCGTTCTGCCCGGACGAGGAGATCGACCGGGTGCTGGTCGGGCCGTTGCAGCGGGTGACACCCCGGACGATCACGCAGCCGGATGTGCTGCGGGTCGAGCTCGATCGCGTGCGGCGGGCTCGGGTGGCGTTCGATCGAGGCGAGTCGTTTGCGAACGTGGCGGGTGTGGCGTCACCGGTGCTGAGCCCCGACGGGGAGGTGCTGGCGGCGCTGTCGGTGTCAGGGACGGTGGGACGGATCAACCTTGCGCGCATGGACGTGGCGGTGCGGACGAGCGCGCTTGCGATCACCCGCGACCTGGCCGCGGCGGAGTCGATCGTCCGTCCGGTGCTGGGGCGGCGCGACTGAGGGGTGTCATCGATCGGCATACCGGAAGCCGTCCCCGGCACGTGTGATGCGGCCACCGTCCGGCCCGCCGAAGTGGGCGGGCAGCACTACCGCACCGAGGTCGGCGGCGCGGTCGCACACGATGCGGCGACTCCGGGCGGCGAGGTCCGGATCCGCGTCGCCCGCCTGGGCCAACGCCAGGTCGGTGAACTGCAGCGGATGGTGCAGCACGTCGCCCGTCACGAGGGCGGTGGTGCCTCCGCCGGTGATCTCGGCGATGAGGTGCCCCGCGGTGTGGCCGGGCATCGCGACGAGATCGATACCCTCGGCGACCGTGGCGGGGACGTCGACGAGATCGGCCAGCCCGGCGTCCAGGATCGGGAGCACGCTGTCGGCGAAGGTGGCGGCCAGCGCTGCCCCCGGCCCCTCGGCCGGGGCCGCGGCGTGGATCGACGCGAGCCACTCGAACTCGGTGCGGGAGAACAGGTAGCGGGCGCGGGGAAACGTCGGCACCCACTTCTCGTCGACGAGCCGGGTGTTGCCGCCGCAGTGGTCGGGGTGCAGGTGGGTGGAGACGACCACGTCGACGTCCTCGGGACGGACACCGGTGGTCGCGAGCCTGTCGAGGTAGTCGGTGGCGAACATGTCATGGGGTGGCAGCGTGGGCCGCTGTTTCGCGTTGCCGTTGCCGGAGTCGACGAGCACGACGGCATCGGGGGTGCGGACGACGTGGGTGGTGATCGACAGGTCGAGGTCGCCGTCCGCGCAGCAGAGATGGCGCGGGGTGACGGCCGGGAACAGGGCGGCGGGCGGGAACGGCCAGTGGTCGACCTCGGTGACCCGCTCGATGCGGGTCGGGCCCAGCGTGATGGTCACGGTGTTCAGTCCTCAGCCTCGACCGATGAACGGCATGGTGGTGGCGGTCAGTGTCAGGAACGGCACGTTCGCCTCGGGTGGCAGCCGCGCCATGTAGCGCACTGCGTCGGCGACGTGGCGGGCGTCGAAGGTGGGTTCGGGCCGAACGGAACCGTCGGCCTGGCGGGCACCCTCGGCGATCTCGCTGGTCATCTCGGTGGCGGCGTTGCCGACGTCGATCTGGCCGCAGGCGATGCCGAAGGGCGTCGACGCGGTGCCCATCGTGTTGCAGTGCCCGGCGGAGCGGGACATGCAGGACTCCGCCTCGCGGAAGTCGACCTCGCTCATCCGTCCGGCGCGGACTTCCTCGGCCATCGTGAACACATCGGTGCCCGAGCCCAGCGCCCGTCCCCGGAAACGGCCGGTCAGCATCGGCCCGCCCGACACGACGATCGTCGGGAGGTCACAGCTCGCGGCGCCCATGAGCAGCGCCGGGGTGGTCTTGTCGCATCCGCACAGCAGCACCACGCCGTCGATCGGGTTCGCGCGGATCGACTCCTCGACGTCCATGCTGACGAGGTTGCGGAACAGCATGGACGTGGGCCGCAGGATCGTCTCGCCGAGCGACATGACCGGGAACTCGACGGGCAGGCCGCCTGCCTCCCGCACACCACGCTTGACGTGTTCGGCCAGCTCGCGGAAGTGGGCGTTGCACGGGGCGAGCTCGGAGTAGGTGTTGCAGATCCCGATCACGGCGCGGCAGTCGAAGTCGCGGTCGGCGAGGCCCTGGGTCTTCATCCAGGACCGGGCGGCGAATCCGCCGAGGTCGAGACCGCCGAACCGGTTCTGCGACCGCAGCCTCGCTGCTCTGTGGTGTGTCGAGCTGTCGATATCGCTCACGCGGCCAACCCCAGGATGGCCCGCGCCTGGGAGTGAGTCGCGGGCTCGCCGCCGTGCTCGCGCACGATCCGCACGATCCGCTGCACCTGCTCGAGGTTGGTGGACGGGCGGCCCTCGGCGTCGAAGGGGCTGTCCTCCAGCCCGACGCGGACGTGCCCGCCGAGTTCGAGGGCGTGCCGTAGGCCGGGGAGCGGGTCGGGCCCGCACACCGTTGCGGAGAACACCGACCGCGGCGGGAGCAGCTCGACCAGCTGCCGCAGCACCGTCGGGGTGTAGGGCAGGGCGTTCTGGAACGTCCCGTGCTGGTTCAGGACGAGGTTGACGACGTGCGGGGCATCGTCGAACTCGCTCAACTCCGCCATGTCCACAACGAGGTGCGCGGGGTTGAAGACCTCCCATTCGGGCTTGGCGCCGGCCGCTCGGAACGCCGCCGCCAGCTCGCGGGCGAAGGACGGTGGGGTGTCCATCAGCACCTCGCCGAACGGTCCCGAGACGTAGGCCGTGATGGTGTCGAGCGTGTACGTGTCGGCGCCGGCGTCGGCCCCCGCGAGTCGCTGGGTGCGGTCGACGACCGTCCCGTCCACGGTGCGGCGCACCATGTCGCCGGTGACGCCACCACCGGTGGAGTTGTTGACCACCACGTCGCAGCGGGCCCGGACCAGCGCGTTGATCTCGCGGTAGATCCGGGGATCGCAGGTGGCGCCGCCGTCGGGGCGCCGGGCGTGCAGGGCGGCCATGCTCGCGCCGGCGTCGGCGCAGCGGGCGACATCCTCGGCGATCTGCTGCGGCGTGGTCGGCAGGTGCGGGTGCTGCGCCGCTGTCAGCATCCCGCCGGTCGGCGCGACGGTGATGATCACAGGACGGCTCATGCGGCCGCTCCGGCCTCGAAGAAGAGCGCGACCGTCACCGCGCCGGGGTCCACGACGCCGACGGCGCGCTGCCCGACGTAGCTCGCGCGGCCGCGGCGGGCCAGCAGCTCGCGGGTGGATTCGGCGCCGGCACGGGCGGCGGAGCCTGCCAAGGCCAGCGCGGCGGCCGGATCCACGCCGTCGGCCGCGGCCTGCTCCAGCGCCGCTGCGGCCGGAGCCATCGCGTCGACCATGGTTTTGTGGCCCACCTCGGCATGGCCGAGGCGCTGCACCGTGGCGACGGCGCGGCAGGCGCCCACGGCGAGCTGCGCGGTGGACAGCTCCTCGCCTACTGCGCGGGCGAGCTCCCGGAACCACATGCCGAACAGCGGTCCGCTGGTGCCGCCGGTGCCGAGGAAGCCCTGCGAGACGGCGGTGAGCACGCCCGCGGGATCGGTGGCGCCGGACTCCTCGAGCGCCACCGCGACACGGCGCAGCGCAGCGCGCAGGTTGTCGCCGTAGTCGCCGTCGCCTGCGAGCCGGTCGGCCTCGGTCAGCACGTGGTGGTGCTCGGCGACGGCGGCGGCGAACGCCGTGACCCACGCGCGGACGTCGGTCCCGGTCAGGACGGTCGGTGTCGTCATGTCTCCGCTCACCAGGTCAGGGCCGGGGTGCGCACGGGCGCGTCCCAGAGGTCGAGGAGCTCGTCGGTGGCGCGCAGCAGCGTGATCGAGCAGCCGCGCATGTCCAGCGCCGTCACGTACGGCCCGACGAGTTGCCGGACGACGTCGACGCCACGGCCGGTCAGGAGCTCCACGAGCTCGCGGTGCACCACCGACAGCTCCAGGGCGTGGGTGGCGCCGAGGCCGTTGACCAACGCGATCACCGCGTCGCCTCGGCGGAGGCCGATGGCGTCGGCGACCGGCTCCGCCAGCTGGGCGACGAGCTCCCGGGCGCTTCCGCCGGACCGGACGTCGATGCCCCGCTCGCCGTGGATCCCCACGCCGAACTCGATCTCGCCGGGGGCCAGCGCGAACGCGGGCCTGTCGCGTCCTGGCGGGGTGCACGCGCTCAGTGCGAGTGCCAGCGTGCGGGCGCCCGCCGCGACCCGGCCGGCCACCTCGGCGACCGTGTCCAGATCGGCCCCGCGTTCGGCCGCCGCGCCGGCGATCTTCTCCACCGCCACGACCGCGGCGGTTCCGCGGCGCCCGGGGCCCTCGTCACTGTCGGTGGCCAGGTCGTCGGCCACCAGCACGGTACGCACGTCGATGCCGTCGTCGGCGGCCAGCTCGGCCGCGATCGAGAAGTTGAGGACGTCACCCGTGTAGTTCTTCACCACCAGGAGCACGCCGCGGCCCCGGTCGACGGCACGGATGGCCTCGCGGATCTGCAGCGCCGTCGGGCTGGCGAACACCGCACCTGGCACGGCGGCGTCGAGCATCCCGGTGCCGACGAACCCGGTGTGCAGCGGCTCGTGCCCCGAGCCGCCGCCGGCCACCAGCGCGACCTTCGGCGCGCCCGGATCGGCCCGCACGACGCAGGCCGGGGCGCCGTGCAGCCGCAGCAGCCCGGGATGGGCAAGCACCAGCCCGGTCAGCGCCTCGGGCACGAGCAAGTCGGGATCATTGAGCAGGGCGGTCATGCCGTTGCCTCCAGCAGTCGGGTGATCGCGTCCGCCACGGTGGCGCCGACGGAGAGCCCGGCCCGGACGCCGGCCTCGTTGACATGGGTCAGCACGCCGTTCTCCCAGGTGTCGGCGCCGTCGCTGATCCGAGCGGAGTGGTGGCCGACGGCGGCGGCGGGCACCCCGGCCGTGTCCAGGGTCTCCAGGCCCGCGATCCCCGCGCCGTCCTTGCCGACGCCGGCGTCGTTGAAGACGGCGCAGGCGCATCCGGACGCGACCGCGATCCGGCCCGACTCCACACCGCCGTTGGACGCCGCCACCAGGATGTGGCCGCGGTCGTCGTGCTGTACCTGGGACATGCTGTCGAGCAGGACGACCCGGCGGCCGCGGTGCTCGAGCGCGACGGTCCTCAGCATGCCGTCGCGCCCCCTTGCGACCAGCGGCCTGCGAGCTCGGTGAAAGCCACCTGCAGGGGCCGGCCAGGGCGGATCCCGGCGGCGAGCGCGGTGACGTTGGCGTAGGTGATGACCCCGCACAGCCAGGTGTCGGTGCCGTCGCCGATGCGGGCGGTGTCGTGCCCGACCGCAACCCCGACGATGCCGTCCTCGTCGAGCGCGGCCAGACCCGCGGTCCCGGCGGCGTCCTTGCCGATCCCGGCGTCGTTGCAGGCTACGGCGGCCACCCGATGGCGGCGGGCGTACTCCCCGGCGCTGGTGCCGCCGTGGGACCCGGTCACGATCAGGTTCCCGGCCATGTCCGGCGTGGTGAAGGCGATGGAACTCATCACCAGGATCCGCAGCCCACCCTCGTCCAGGACGGTGCGGACCGGCCCGCTGTGGTCGTTGACCAGCAGCATCGGTTGTGCTCCTCTCATCGGTTCATCCGGCCGGGACGGTGGGGCGCACGCCGAGGATCCGGCGCGCGGCATCGGGCGAGGCGATCTCGCGGCCCGCTTTCCGTGCCATGTCGACCACGTGGCCGACCAGCTCGGCGTTGGTGGGCAGGCCCCGCTCGACGTGCGGGTGGTCGCCGACGCCGATCGCGATGTGTCCGCCGCGGCGGACCACCTCGTCGGCGACGTCGAGCACGTCGGCGCGGTGCGCCGAGACGACCCAGGCGAGGTCGTGCTCACGGGGCAGGAACGCCAGGTGCGCGTCGAGACCCGCCGCGGTCGCCGGATGCGCGGCGACGAACTCGGGCCCGCCGAGGACGAACTGCAGCACCGCACGCCCAAGAACCTCGCCCGCGTCGAGGTGCGCGGTGATCGTCCTGGTCCAGCTGACGTTGAACGACGCCATCCACGGGACGAGCCCGTGCTCGCGGGCGCACGCGAACAGCCGCCGGTGGGTGTCGGTGTCGTTGACGAACACCCGGTCGGTGGTGACGAACCGGGACGCCGAGGGATCCCAGAGGTCCATGATCGCGCCGCCCATGTCCATCCCGAGGAAGTCGGGCCGCGCAGCCGGATCAGCGGCCGTGTCGACGACGGGCGCGAGCCTGCGGTCGATGTCGAAACCCGGCCCGTTGGCCAGCGACGGGGCCAGCAGCACGGCGCACCGCTGCCGGATCAGCCGCGACGTCTCGGCGTACCGCTGCGCGGTGTGGTCGGGTGCGCCGTCGGCGGTTCGCGCGTGGAAGTGCACAACCGACGCCCCGGCCGCCGCACAGGCCGCGACGTCCTCGGCAATCTCCTCCGGTGTCCACGGCACGTGCGGGTTCGGCTCGCGCATCGTGTTCTCGTTGGGGTTGACCACGATGACCAGCTCGTTCATCTGCCCTCCTCCGGCATCCGCCAGCCGGGGCCGGCCATCTGGCCGCCGTCGACGCCCCAGGTCTGGCCGGTCACGAACGCCGACTCGGGGCCGGCGAGGAACGCGATCACCGCTGCCGTCTCGGACGGCTGCGCGTACCGGGCGAGTGGGATCGCGTCGATCACCACGCGCCGTACGTGCGGGGGCTGCGCCGCGGCGATCGCGGGGGTCTCGGTCGCGCCGGGCGCGACGCGGTTGACGCGGATCCCGGCCGGTCCGAGTTCCACCGCGAGCACCCGCGTCAGCGCCAGAACTGCGCCCTTGGACGCGGCGTAGGCGGCCCTGTGCGCACCGCCGCGCAGCCCGGACACCGAGGAGATCGTGACCAGCGAGCCGCCGTGGCCGCGGTCCAGCATCCGCCGGGCGGCGGCCCGGCAGGCCAGGAACGTGCCCACGAGGTTGACCTCGATCGTCATCCTGAGGTCGGCGACGTCGACGTCGAGCGCGGGTGCGTTTCGGGCGAGCCCCGCGCAGGTGACGACGGCGCCGAGTCCGGTACCGAGCTGGTCCGCCCGGGCCACGACGTCCTCGACCTGCCGCTCGTCGGTCACGTCGACCTCGGCGGCGACGATCCGGTCGTCGACGGGGAGGCCGGCCAGCGCGACGGGGTCCCGGTCGGCGGCCACGACGGTCCAGCCGTCGTCGAGCAGCCGCCGGACCGTCGCCAGCCCGATTCCCGAGGCCCCACCGGTGACGAGCGCCGTGCGCGTCATGCGGGAACCCCGAACAAGGGGCGCATGTCACGCACCGGATCGGTGCCGTCCCAGCCCTGTGCCGCGGCGGCGACGGCTCGGAACAGGCGGCCCTTCGCGCCGCAGGTCTCCGACAGTTCGATCATCGTGCCCGGGTGGTGCTCCTCGGCGAAGTAGACGAACCTCTCGTCCGGGGAGCCGCTGCCCGAGCACCCCTCCTGAAGCACGGTGAGACCGCGCCTGCCGGCCTCCTGCATCGCCCCGTCGAAGTCGTCGGTCCAGAAGGCGACGTGTTGCAGACCTTCCCGTCCGGTGCGCAGGAAGTCCCGAAAGGCGGTCGGTCGCTCGTCGAGCGGCTGGATGAGCTCGATCTGGATACCGCCGCTCTGGGCGAGGGCGACGCTGACCGACGCGTCGCTTGTCTCGCCGCGGTAGCGGAGGCCGTTGACGGGCTGTCGCGCGATGCGGAAGAACGGGCCGACCCCCATGACCTGCGTCCAGTGGTGCAGCGCCGCGTGGATGTCGCGGACGACGTAGCCGTTCTGCCGGACGGGCCCGAACGCGTGCCGCCCGGTCATGCGCTGGCTGCCGAACGTGCGGTCAGCCGCTTGAGGCCGAGGATGAGCACCGCCGCCAGCGCCATCGCGGCACCGAACGCTCCGATCGCGAGGGCGAACCCACCCGTCGCGTCTTTGATCAGGCCGGCGACCTGCGGGCCGAAGTAGCCACCGAGGTTGCCCATCCCGTTGATCACGCCGAACCCGGCTGCGAGGGCTGCACCGGTCAGGAAGCTCGCCGGGATCGTCACGAAGACCCCCATGGCGGTGTAGAGGCCGATTCCGGCGATGCAGAAACCGGTGACTGCGATGATCGGGTTGCTCAGCGAGACCGCGGCGATCCCGAAGCCGAGTGCGGCGACGGCCGCGGCGGTGCAGAAGTGCCAGCCCCGCTCGCGGGTGCGGTCGGAGTGCCGCATCCACCAGAGCATCGGGCCGATGGCCAGCAGCGGCGGGAGCGCCGACACCCAACCGACCTGCGTGTTCGTCATGCCGAAGCTCTTGAGCATCTGCGCGATCCACAACTGGTAGCCGTTGAGGCTGAACGTCACGCAGAGGAACACCGCCACCAGCAGCAGCACCCGCGGCTCGACGAGTCCTCGGCGGAACGAGTGGGATCCGTTCCCGGCGGTCTGCCGTGCCTCGGCGTCGAGGGTCCGCGCCAGCCAGTCCCGCTCGCGCACGGTGAGGAACGTGGCCTGCGCGGGGGTGTCGCGCAGACGGCGATAGCAGGCGAACGCCAGCAGCACCGCGGGAACCCCCGTGATGATGAAGATCCACCGCCAGCCCGAGAGCCCGAGGAACCCGTCCAGGTCGAGCAGGTGGGTCATCAGCGGGGTGCCCAGGCCCGAGATGCAGATGAACGTGACGACCCACGACATCGCAGCGCCGCGGCGGGCGTTCGGGAACCACCGGGAGACGAACCAGAGCATCCCGGGCGAGAACCCCGCCTCGGCCACCCCGAGCAGGAACCGCATGATCGCGAGGCTCGTCTCGCCCTGCACGAACGCCGTCGCGATGGTCACCAGGCCCCAGGTGATCATGATGCGGGAGATCCATCGGCGGGCCCCGACCCGGGAGATCACCCAGTTGCTCGGCGGCTCGCAGATCGTATAGCTCCAGAAGTACACACCGGCCGCGAAGCCGTATGCCGTGGCGGAGATGCCCAGCTCGTCGTTCATGGTCAGGGCAGCGACACCGATGTTGAGCCGGTCCAGGTAAAGCACGATGTAGCAGAGCCCGATCAAGGGCAGGAAGTGTCGCGCGACCTTGCGGAGGACTGCCTGTCCGTCGACCGCCGTCGTGGACGGGATCGGATCATCGTCGATCCGTTCGTGTCCGAGCACGGTATCCACCTCGATACATGCCGCAGGAGTGTTGGGGGTGCGCGCGTCGGAATGATGGGCCGGCATCGTGTCGAGCTCAATGCATCCGTCCCGTTCATCGAGACGCGGGATCCGGCGGGGCTCGAGTTTGCGGTGCCCAACGCGTAGCGGATGGCGGAATTCGCGGCCGAGCCTCGGCGGGGGCGGCGGATGTCCGAGCGGCCGGCAGAACACGACGATGTCGCTGACGATCAGGAGGTGACAGGGAGCTCGTCCCTCCCGACCCCCACCCCGCGGACGGTCAGCTCAGTCTCGCCGCCTACGAACAGGAGCTGACGGCACAGAACGTGGGTGTCCGGCTGACGAATGTCAGTTGATGGTTGCTTCCGCGTGGTCCACTCGTGGTCAGATAGTGCTGACAACACACCTGACAACAACGTGGGCGAGGGTCAACTGCTGCCTGCCACCTGGGCGAACGCTAACAGCCAGGTCAGGGATCGGTATCTGGGCGGTATCATGAGTTCACACCGGAGAGGTCACTGGTTCGATCCCAGTTTCGCATTGCGCCGGAGAGATCGGCATCAGAAAGGCATCAAGCGGGCACCATCGCTGCTGCCGGGCCGTCGTCGGGGTCCTCGTCGTTGAGTGCCTGGAGGATCCGGGTCGGGTCGTTGGTGCGTCGTGTGTAGAGGTCCAGGGTCGTCGCTGCGCGTTCGTGTCCCATGACGCGCTGGACCATGTTGGGCGGTACGCCGTCGTCGACGAGCCAGGTGGCGTAGGAGTGGCGGAGGTCGTGGAACCGGAGGCCGCCGCCAGCCTGGCTGCGGGCCACGTGCTGCACGGCCTGACGCTCGTTGTCGAACGTCTGCCGGTGCCGGTTGCCCAGGGTGTCGGTCCATGACGCCTCCCAGCACGTGCCCTGCTCGATCTCGATCACGGTGCCGAGCTGTCCGGCGCGTACCAGGGCAGGCCGCCGGACACGCGACCGGAACAGGGTGCGTCGGAGTGCGCCGCCGACGGCGTTGGCGAACACGAGGTCCCCGGCGCCGAGCGGGTACCGCTCCATGTGCTCGCGCAGGATCGTCACGAGCCAGGCAGGCAGCGGCACGGTCCGACGACCGGCCGTCGACTTCGGGAACGGCTTGAACGAGGTCGTCCCGGCGACTTCGATCACCGTCCGCCGCACGTGGACCTGGGCCCGGTCGAGATCGAGCGCGTCAGCGCACATCCCGGCGGCCTCACCCCAGCGCAGTCCGGCACCACCGGCGATGGCGACGATCCCGCGGTGCCGGCGGGGGAGGACGGGCAGCAGCCGGTTGCGGAACACCGAGCGCGCGATGATCTGGTCGTCTTCGTCCGTCCGGCGTCGCTTCGGAACCCGGATGTCGTCGCACGGGTTGTGCGCGATGAGCCGGTTTCGGACGGCCGAGCGGAACACGGCGCTGGTCAGGCGTCAGCACTCGGCGACAGTGGCGGGCGCGAGCTGCTTGCTCAGCCCCGTGATCCACGTCTGCACGGCGAGATGATCGATCTTCGACAAGGGCCAGTCGCCCCACTGGGCGATCACGTGCGTGCGCATGATCGAGGCATCGCGGGCCGTCGTCGTCGCAACTCATCTGTGATAGGTCAGCCACTAACTGTGCTACGCTCTGTCCATGCCCCCCGCGCAGACTGAGACCTCTGATCCCCACACTCCCGCCCAGCGCGCTGTTGCGGAACACCTTCGCCTGCTCACCGCCGGTGAGCTGGAGGCTTGGGGGGAGCTGTTCACCGCCGATGCCACCTTCACTTTCCCGTTTGCTCCCGAAGGTATGGGTGCTGAGCTGAAGGGAAGCGCCGCACTTCACGCGCACATGCAGAACTTCGTTGCGACCTTCGATGTGAAGGCCGTCGACCTGCAGTTCATCGAGACGGCCAGCCCGGAGATCACTGTGGCGAAGTGGACGCTCGACGGGACAGCCAAGCCGACCGGGAAGTTGTTTCGACAGGATTGTGTCGGGGTGGTGCGCACTGACGCCGATGGTCTCATCACTCGATACGACGACTATTGGAATCCCCTTGCTGCCATCGAGGCGCTCCAGCCTGCGGACGTCGAGACCGTGAACGGCTCAGGGGTCGCCGGCTCCTTCGGCGCCTGAGTCGGCATTCGACGGCATGTTGAGCGGCTAAGGTGATCGTCATGCCTGCTGCGGGAACGAGCGTCAAGAGCGATGTGCGCCGCCAACATGCCATCGAAGCGGCAGTAGCGTGTTTCGCTCATAAAGGATTTTACGGGACGAATACAAACCAGATCGCCAAGCTTGCGAGCATCTCACAGCCCTACCTCTATCGGTTGTTCGCCAACAAGGAAGCATTGTTCGTTGCTGCTGTCGACCATGTCGGCGGGCTGCTTTCGCAAGCGCTGATCACTGCCTCCGCGGCCCACGCGAAGGAGCAGACGGTGAGATCGCCGCAGGCTTTGCTGGCTGCATACGGGGGGCTCATCGAGGATCGCAACATACTGCGTTTTCTCATGCAGGCCAATTGTGCAACAGATGAACCGGTCATTCGCGACGCCGTTCGCGCCTGTTACGCTGAGCAAGTGATGCTCGTCTGCGAGCTCTTGGATGGTGACCGGGACGCTGTCCGGCGATGGTTCGGCGCTGGCATGCTCGAAAACGTTGTTGCCACACTGGGTCTTGCCGACGTTGCTGAGCCCTGGGCCAAGACCCTTGTGGGTGCCGTCAGCGATTGAATCGGCTCTCATTCGAGCGACCAGGACATCGCGTCAGTTATGCAGAAAATCTGCTACCGAACCGCGGTTCTTCGCGTCGCACCGGCTGACGGTGGACGCTTACTGCCTGCAACATCCCGATGTGTACATGCGGTCGACGAAATCGGCGGCGGCACACCTCGCGGCGATGTGCTGGTCGATGGAGCGCGGACCGTCGAAGCACGTGCCGACGGTGCTGAAGCGATGGCTCGACGGGCCGCAGCACTACACGCGGCTGACGCCACCCGCTCCGCTGTGCCGGGGTGATCTCACGGTGCGGCACGTCCTGGGCGTGGACGACCCGGCCGAGTACGCGACGCGGGCGCTCGAGTGGGCCGGCTCCGCGTGGCAGGCCTGGAGCGAGCATCACGATCAGGCACGACGGTGGGTGTCGGAGGCGTTGAGCGGGCGGTGAGCCGCACGCCCCCGACCACCACCGTCGCCGGTCAGCCCGCTTGGACGCCGAACGCGGCCGGGTACTCGATGGCCCCGGTCGGGGTGGGGCGTGCGGCATCGAGCGTCAGCGCCAGGAACGCGTCATCCGGCGCGTCGAACGGGGCCTGGACGCCGAAGCCGGATGCCGGGGTGAACCCGAACCGCGGGTAGTACTCGGGGTGGCCGAGGACGACGACGAGGTTCTCGCCCATCGAGCGGGCGGCGTCGAGCCCGGCGCGGATCGCGGCCGAGCCGGCGCCTCGTCCCTGGTGCTCGGGGAGCACCGCGCACGGTGCGAGCGCGAGCGCCGGCTGTCGGCCCACGTGGCACCGGGTGAGCAGGGCGTGGCCGGCGACCTCGCCGGACTCGTTCTCGGTCACGATCGACAGGCCGTCGATCCAGGCTTGCGGGTCAGCGCGCAGGGCGTCGATCAGGTCGGCCTCGTGTGAGGTCGGGAAGGCCGCGACGTTCACTGCGTGGATGGCGTCGATGTCGTCCGGGGTCTCGGGTCGGGTGCTCCACATGGTGCGGTCGTCCTCGTCGTTGGTCGGTCGCAGGACGTATCCCGCGTAGTGGTAGTCGTCGTGGTGGCGGCGACGCAGGTCGATCTCGGCGCGGAGCTCGGCAACTGCGACTGCGGCTCCGGGGGTGCTGGTGTCCCAGGTGTCGGCGCGTTTCTCGAGCGGCTGGTAGTACTCGTCCCACCAGTCGCGGTGCGGGAGTGCGTGGTGCGCGATCACCGCGTAACCGGCGGCGACGGCTGCGTTCCGGTTGGCCTCCGGGTGGCGCAGCGGATAGCGCTGCGCCCAGAAGTCGACGACGGCTGGTGCCGGCATCGAGCCGGTGAACTCGATCTCGGTCACCACCAGCTTCCCGTCGGGTGCGAGGCGCCAGCGCCGCAGAGCGGTGGTGAAGCCGATGTTGTACGCCGTGCCCTCGCACCAGACCAGGTCGAACGACCGGTCCGGGAACGGGAGCGCGTCCATCGGGCAACGGATGGCGGACACCCGGTCACGCACCCCGGCGCTGGTGGCCGTGTCGAGGAACTGGTCGAGGTAGGGCTGGTGCAGATCGACTCCGGTGACGTGACCGCCGGTGGTGGCGGCGAGCACGAGTGCGGAGCGCCCCGGACCGCAGCCCAGATCCAGGATGCGCGGCCGGGGGCGCGGTGGTCCGGCGAGTGCGAGGAGCCGGCGGGTCGTCGCGTCCGAGCCCGGCCCCTGGCGGGGCAGGTCGGAATGGAGGTCGAGCAGCGCGGCGAAAGCGCTGCTGTCGTCGATCGAGTGGGCGTCACGAGACGGCCCGGTGAGGTCGGATGACAATGTTCGAGCCTTCGGGAGTTGCGGACTCCGCGCAAGATGAGCGAGGACGCCGACAGGCTCGTGATCGAGTGTCGGCTAGGTCGGAGTCCGGACTGTGAGGATGGTCCGGGTACCGCGGCGAGAAGCAGCGGCCTGCGGGGCGGGCATCAACTCACGTCCTTCGACGGCTCGTTCGAACCGGATCCCGTATCCGGCGCGCCGAGGCTAGCACTCGGCCGGTCGCCGAATCTCGACGTTTCCCGGTGCCGCTCCGGCGGGGCTCGAGCCGACGCTGCACCGCACCGGTCGGCCATCGAGCGCCACCGTCACCGCCTCTGCTCCACCTGGTCCGCCGTCGCGGGTTGCCCGCCGCCCGGACTCCCGCTCGACCCGGTCCGAGTCACTGACCGCCGCTAGCGTCGACGAGGTCGGTTCAGCCGTCGAAACTAGTTGACGCGGGAGCTCGTTGGGGCAAACTTTGTCAGCCATTTCGCACTGTGGTCGGAGGGAGCCTCCGCTGTGCTGTGGGCGCGCGGCCGCAATACGGGCAGCTCGATCACGACCACGGGGCGTTGACCGAAGTCTGTGGCCGTTGACCACGGGGGGGAGCGCTGACCCGTGCTGCAACGGCGACGGCGAGCTGGACCGGATGCTCGACGGCCGCCACCCCATGATCCAGTCGGCCATCCTGCGGAGCAACACTTGCCGTCGGGCAACGGCTGATCTCTCGTTGACCCGGTCGGCCGCTGGCCGTTTTGCCAGATCGGCAAGCTAGTTTGACGGTCGGCCGAGGTGGGCGGTTAGTACTGCAACGGCAGTTCATGTCCGCGGTGGTCGGTGGCCGCGACGTCGGTAGTGGCATGCGCGTGCCTGGTGTTGGCGGCGTCGTCGCCAGATCGACCAGTT
>NZ_NKYF01000047.1 GCF_002262885.1 Pseudonocardia sp. MH-G8
GGTGGGGCAGCGACTCGCGTGGGTGGGGCAGCGACTCGCGTGGGTGGGGCAGCGACTCGCGTGGGTGGGGCAGCGACTCGCGTGGGTGGGGCAGCGACTCGCGTGGGACGGCGGCCGGGCCTACCGAGGACGAGTCGCCGGAGGGTGCGCGTCGTGCCCGGGCGGCGGGGGCGGGAGGAGGTATCGTCCGGGACGTGCTGAGTGTGCGTAGGTGTTCGCGGAGCGGGTGCACCGAGCTCGCGGTGGCCACGCTCACTTACGTCTACGCCGACTCCACGGCCGTCGTCGGTCCCCTGGCCACGCAGGCCGAGCCCCACTCCTACGACCTGTGCACGGCGCACGCCCACCGGCTGACGGCGCCGCGGGGCTGGGAGGTCGTGCGGTTCGAGGGCGAGTTCGCCCCGCCGCAGCACAGCAGCGACGACCTCACCGCGCTGGCCGAGGCCGTGCGGGAGGCCGGGCGCGCCGATCGGGCGGTGGAGCCGGTGCCCGCGTCGGGCACCGGGCGCCGTGGGCATCTGCGCGTCCTCCCCGGGCCCTCGGAGGACTGAGCGCGGACGGCGCTAGGGTCTGTGTCGTGGCAGATCTGGCGGCGATCGTGAAGGCCTATGACATCCGCGGCGTGGTCGGCGAGCAGCTCGACGCCCCGACCGTGCGCGATCTCGGTGCGGCGATGGCCGCGCTGGTGAGGGCGGAGGGTGCGCGCGGGGTCGTGATCGGCCACGACATGCGCGACAGCTCCCCGGACCTGGCGGCCGCGTTCGCCGACGGCGTCACGGGCCAGGGGCTCGACGTCGTCTCGATCGGCCTCGCGAGCACCGACATGCTCTACTTCGCCTCCGGCACGCTCGGCCTTCCCGGCGCGATGTTCACCGCCAGCCACAACCCGGCCAAGTACAACGGCATCAAGCTCTGCCGTGCGGGCGCCACGCCCATCGGCCAGGACACCGGCCTCGCGGCGATCCGGCAGGCCGTCGAGGCGGGGGTGCCCGCAGGGCCCGGTGGTGGCACCGTCAGCACCCGCGAGCTCCGGGACGACTACGCGGCCTACCTGCGCAAGCTCGTCGACCTGAGCGCATCCCGCCGGTTGCGCGTCGTCGTCGACGCCGGCAACGGCATGGGCGGCTACACCGTCCCCGCGGTGTTCGAGCCGCTCCCGTTCGACGTCGTGCCGATGTACTTCGAGCTGGACGGCACGTTCCCCAACCACGAGGCCAACCCGCTCGACCCGGCCAACCTGGTGGACCTGCAGAAGCGGGTCGTCAGCGAGGGCGCCGACCTCGGTGTCGCCTTCGACGGCGACGCCGACCGCTGCTTCGTGATCGACGAGCGCGGCGAGCCGGTCAGCCCGAGCGCGATCACGGCCCTGGTCGCGGTCCGCGAGCTGGCCAAGGACCCGGGCGCCACGGTGATCCACAACCTGATCACGTCCAAGGCCGTTCCGGAGATCGTCACCGAGCACGGCGGCGCCCCTGTGCGCACGCGGGTCGGGCACTCGTTCATCAAGCAGACGATGGCCGAGACCGGCGCGGTGTTCGGCGGCGAGCACTCGGCGCACTACTACTTCCGGGATTTCTGGAAGGCCGACTCGGGGATGCTCGCGGCGCTGCACGTGCTGGCCGCGCTCGCCGAGCAGGATGGCCCGCTGTCCGCGCTGATGAGCGTCTACGAGCGCTACTCCGCGTCCGGCGAGATCAACTCGACGGTGCGCGACCAGGCGGAGCGGATGGCCGCGGTGAAGGCGGAGTACACCGCGCGCGACGGCGTCGAGCACGACGAGCTGGACGGCCTCACGGTGCAGTTGCCCGACGGCTCCTGGTTCAACCTGCGACCCTCCAACACCGAGCCGCTGCTGCGGCTGAACGTCGAGGCTGCGGACGCGGCCGCGGTGGCCGCACTGCGCGACGAGGTGCTCGCGGTCGTCCGCGCCTGACCTGGTCGAGCTCCGCTCCGGCGCACCGACCGGGCGGAGTGCGCCGCGCACTGGCAGCATCGGGTGTTCCCCATGCACCGAGCGCCCTGTCGAAATGCGCCGAGCGCGCCGTCGAAGGAGGAGGACCGTGGCCGTACAGCTCGATCCCCAGCTGATGGACATCCTGGCCTGCCCGTCCGACGACCATGCGCCGTTGCGGACCGGTACCGCTGCCGACCCGGACGCGAACGTGCTCACCTGCACGTCGTGTGGCCGCGGGTTCCCGGTCGTGGACGGCGTGCCGGTGCTGCTGTTGGACGAGGCGATCCCGCCGGCTGAACCGCCGGCGAGCGACTGATCGTGCTCGACGACACCCTGCTGGCCGACCCGAGGGCGCTGGCGGCGCTCGATTCGGGCGGCGTGCTG
The DNA here is from genome assembly GCF_002262885.1 of Pseudonocardia sp. MH-G8. Taxonomy (GTDB): domain Bacteria; phylum Actinomycetota; class Actinomycetes; order Mycobacteriales; family Pseudonocardiaceae; genus Pseudonocardia. The sequence continues at coordinate 2,339 of NZ_NKYF01000047.1, forward strand.
CGGTCCGCGGCCACTGCGGGTGCGCAGGTCAGGTCGGCGGCGCAGGGCGCAGCGGAGGCCGGCGTCGCCGAGCTGGCCGGGAGCCGGCCACGGGCGCTGGTGCTGCTGCGCCGACCGGGCGCGTCTGCCACGTCGACCGGTCTGCTCGCCGCGCTGCTCGGCCCCGGCGTGGCGGTGCCGGTCGTCGTCGCCGAGACGACGCCGACGTGGATCGGCCCGCTGGACGTGGTCATCGCGCACACGGCGGAGGAGACCGACGCCGAGCTGGCCGACAGCGTCGTCCTCGCGGTGCGCCGCGGCGCCGAGGTGGTGCTGTCCGCCCCCGGTGAAGGCCCGGTGGCGTCGGCGGGTGCCGGCCGCGCGCGGCTGGTGGAGCCGCGGATCCCGGTGCCGCCGGGTCTGGACCTGCCGTGCGCCCTTGCCGTCGGGCTCGCCGCGGTCCAGGCGCTCGGCCTGGTCGACGCACCGCTGGACCCGCTGCTGGACGCGCTCGCCGACGTCCTCGACGGCGAGGCGGAGCGCAACCAGCCCGGTCACGAGCCGTTCATGAACCCGGCGAAGTCGCTGGCGTTGCGCCTGGCCGACCACACGCCGTTGCTGTGGGGCACGGATCCGGTGGCGGCGGCCGTCGCGGTGCACGGGGCTGCGGCGCTGGCCACGCAGGCCGGTGTCGTGGCGCACGCGGGCGCGGTGACGGAGTCCGCCGTGTCGACGGGCCTGGTGCGCGCGCTGGACCGCGGCGCGCGGGGCGAGGACATCTTCCGTGACCCCTTCGACGACCCGGATGCTCGCGCAGCGACACCCCCCGTGCGTCTGGTGCTGCTGGCCACCGGGGAGGATGACCCCGGACAGGTGACGCTGCGGCGCACCGGACGCGGGTGGCCCTCCGCCGACGTGGCGCACCCGGTGGACGAGGTGGCGCGCGGGACCCGCCATGCCACCGTGCTCCGGGCTGCGCTGCTCGCGTCGCGCCTGGACGTGGCCGCGGTGTACCTGGGACTGGCCACCCGCACGATCGAGCCTGCCTGAGGAGAGCTGACCGGACGTGGAGCTGCTGGACAACCCCGTGCGTGCTTACGCGTGGGGCTCGCGAACGGTGATCCCGGAACTGCTGGGCGAGGAGGTGCCTTCGGCGCACCCCCAGGCCGAGATGTGGTTCGGGGCCCATCCCGCCGACCCGTCGCGCCTGGTGCACCCCGACGGCGGGCGCACGTCGCTCCTCGACGCGCTGCGTGCCGACCCGCGGCGGTTGCTGGGCGACGACCGCAATGCGCGCTGGGACGGCACACTCCCGTTCCTGCTCAAGGTGCTGGCCGCCGACGAGCCGCTCTCGCTGCAGGCGCACCCGAGCATCGAGCAGGCTCGGGCCGGGTTCGCCCAGGAGGAGGCCGATGGGATCGCCCGTGACGCCTCCGACCGCAACTACAAGGACGCCAACCACAAGCCGGAGCTGATCTGCGCGCTCACCGAGATGCACGCGCTCGCCGGGTTCCGGGACCCGGCGGTGACGGTGCGGCTGCTGCGCGCGCTCGGGGTGCCCGAGCTCGCCGGGCACGCCGAGCTGCTCGCCGCCCAGCCGGACGCCGACGGGCTGCGCGCGCTGTTCACCACGTGGATCACGCTGCCGCAGGCCGTGCTGGACACGCTGGTCCCCGCGCTCCAGGAGGGCTGTGTGGGCCTGGCGGGCCGCGACGGTGAGTTCTCCACGGAGGCGCGCACGGCGCTCGAGCTCTCCGAGCGCTACCCGGGCGATGCGGGTGTGCTCGCCGCGCTGCTGCTCAACCGCGTCACGATCGAGCCCGGTGAAGCGCTCTACCTGCCGGCCGGCAACCTGCACGCCTACCTGTCCGGCGCCGGCATCGAGCTGATGGCGAACTCCGACAACGTCCTGCGCGGAGGGCTCACGCCCAAGCACGTGGACGTCCCGGAGTTGCTGCGGGTGCTGGACTTCCAGGCCACGCCGCCGCCGCTCGTCGCAGGGAAGCCGGAGGGCGACTGGATCCGCTACGACACCCCCGCCGAGGAGTTCCTGCTCCGCCGCTTCGATGCCGTGGCCGAGACGGGCGGCCCGGTGCCGGTGCCCGATGGCGGCCCGCGGATCCTGCTCTGCACCGCGGGTTCGGCCTGCGTGCGGTCGCAGGCAGGCGAGTTGGAGATCGGCCGCGGGGCGTCGGTGTGGCTGGGAGCGGCCGACACGGGCGTCACGGTCGTGCCGCGTGCGGACGGCACGCAGCTGTTCCTGGCCGGCGACGCCCTCACCGTCTGAGCCCCGAAGGCCGTGAGCGGATACGGGTGTTCCGGCACTCGTATCCACTCACGGCGCGGTTGAGGCAGGCGAGCGGTAGGTCAGGCGACGCAGGAGCGCCTCCGCGGGGCCGGGACGGTCGGCGCGGCGGGCCAGATCGGCGACGACCACGGTGACCAGCCAGATCCCGAGGCCCACGGCCGCCGCGGTGGCGATCCCGAGCGCACCGGTGAGGCCGGCCAGGTAGGGCTCCAGCAGCAGGAACCAGGCCACGGACTGGGCGAGGTAGCAGCTCATGGAGCGCCGGCCGCAGGCGGCGAGCGCCGTGGCCACCGGGCCGGGACCCGACCTCCGCCCGCTCAGCCGCAGGGCGACGAGGCCGACCAGCGCGGCGTAGCCGAGCCCGCCCGCGTAGCCGGTGGCGGTGTGCAGGGCCCCGGCCGCGACGAGGGTGCCCGTCCCCGGGATCCAGGTCCCGGTCGTGACGAGGACGTGCGGGACGGCGCCGACCGCGGCGGCCGCGATCCCGGCAGCGGCCACCCGTGTGAGCAGGCGCCGGTGCTGCCCGGGTTCCTCCAGCACCCGGCGCCGCCCGGCCCAGATCCCGACGAGCAGCGGCGCCGCGGCCATCACCGCGTTCATCGGGACCACCAGCGGGAACGACACGAGCCGGTAGAGCGCCGAGCCCAGCGGGCCCGCGGGCAGGTCGGCCGGATCGCCGACCGGGGCGGGCAGCGCGAGGACCGAGCCGTACACGAGCGCTCCGAGGATCGCCGCGCCCGCAGCGGCGGTGAGCAGGCGCGCGTCGCTCCAGCGCAACGCGCCCACCAGCAGGAGGGCGAGGACGCCGTAGGAGGCGAGGATGTCGCCGGGGTAGAGCAGCAGCACGTGGCAGAAGCCGAACACGACCAGCCACGTGGCGCGGCGGCGCAGCAGCCGTCGTGCCCGGGGCCGGTCCCCACCAGCGCTGCGCAGGATCTGGACCATCCCGTAGCCGAACAGCGCCGCGAACATCGGGTAGCCGCGGCTGTCGACGAAGAGCGTCAGCAGGGCCTGCACGACGGTGTCCACAGCGGTTCCGGGTGCGGGCGCCGGTCCGAGGAACGGTCGTGCGAGCACCTGCGAGTGGGCCAGCGCGATGACGGCGAGCATGGCGCCGCGGGCGAGGTCGGGGGCGAGGGCGCGCACCCGGGGGACGGCGGGGGGCCCGGAGCGGGTCGACGACACGGGTGGGTGCTCCTCGTAAGATACGGGTACGTAGCTATCGCAGAATAAGATACGGCTGCGTATCTCAACAAGGCCGGGAGGCGTGATGACCGGGCGATCCCGACGCCGCGGGGCCGAGCTCCTCGCGGCCCTGCACGCCGCGGTGCTCGCCGAGCTCGACGAGGTGGGCATCGGACGACTGACGATGGAGGGCGTCGCGCGCCGCGCCGGCACCCCGAAGAGCACGCTCTACCGGCGCTGGGCCGGGCCGCAGGAGCTGCTGCTCGACGCGGTGGCCGCCGCGTACCCCGTGGAAGTGCCGTCCCCGGCGGCCGACGACCTGCGTGGGGACCTGATCGCGGCGCTGCAGCTGCTGATCGAGTGGTCGCGGCACCCGACCGCCCGAGCGGTGCAGGCCGTCCTGACCGAGCGGCACCGCCACCCGGAGCTGGCCGAGGCGCTGCAGCAGGTCTTCGACGCCTCCGGCCGGCGGTTCACCGCCACCGTGCTGCACCACTACGCCGGGCTGGGTCGGCTCGACCCGGCCCTGGTCACCCCGGTCGTCGAGGACATCGGTGAGGCGCTGGTGCTCAAGCACGCGATCGACTCCGGCGAGGAGCCGACGCGGCAGCGGCTGGCCGAGATCGTCGACCAGGCCATCCTCCCGGCCGTCGGGATCCGCCCGGTCTAGGCTCCACGCGGTATCGGCCGGACGAGGGGTGGACATGGCTGCGGGTGGGGGAACGCGGGCGATCGTGGCGGCATTGATCGCCAATGCCGGGATCGCGATCGCCAAGTTCATAGGCTGGTTGATCACCGGCTCGTCGTCGATGCTGGCCGAGGCCGTGCACTCGGTGGCCGACACGTCCAACCAGGGGCTCCTGCTGCTCGGCGGGCGCACGGCGCGGCGCGCGGCCACCGCGGAGCACCCCTTCGGCTACGGGCGGGACCGGTACTTCTACTCGTTCGTCGTCGCGCTGCTGTTGTTCACCCTGGGCTCGGTGTTCGCGCTGTACGAGGGCATCCACAAGCTGGAGTCCCACGAGCCGCTGACGTCGCCGCTCGTCGCGGTGGCGATCCTGGTGGTCGCGATCGGCCTGGAGACCTACTCGTTCCGCACGGCGGTGCACGAGTCGCGGCCGCTGAAGGGCTCGCTGAGCTGGTGGCAGTTCATCCGGCAGTCGAAGACGCCGGAGCTGCCGGTCGTGCTGCTGGAGGATCTCGGAGCGCTCGTCGGGCTGGTCCTGGCCCTGCTCGGCGTCGGGCTCAGCGTGCTCACCGGTGAACCGGTGTTCGACGCGATCGGCACGATCTGCATCGGCCTGCTGCTCGGTGTCATCGCCGTGATCCTGATCATCGAGATGAAGAGCCTGCTCATCGGTGAGGGTGCGGCCCCGAAGGTGCTGACCGCGATCGTCTCGGCGATCGAGTCGGGGGACGTGCAGCGCGTCATCCACATCAAGACCCAGTACCTGGGCCCCGAGGAGCTGCTGGTCGCGGCGAAGATCGCGCTCGCTCCGGGCTCGCCCCTAGAGACCGTGGCGCGGGCCATCGACGCCGCCGAGGCCCGGATCCGCGAGCGGGTGCCGGAGGCGCGCGTGATCTACCTCGAGCCGGATCTGGACCGCGCCGTCGTCGCCGGCTGATCTTCCGCGCCGCCGGATTGGCCGACGGCCCGGGTGAACGTTAGGTTGCGCGTCATGGCCCTCGGCGAGACCCGCAACGGGATCATGCGCACCAAGTCGGTCGAGCAGTCGATCGCTGACACCGATGAACCGGACAGCAAACTCCGCAAGGACCTGACCACCTGGGACCTGATCGTCTTCGGCGTCGCGGTCGTCGTCGGCGCCGGCATCTTCACCCTGGCCGCGAGCACCGCGGGGGACGTGGCCGGGCCCTCGGTCTCGCTCGCCTTCGTGCTGGCCGCGGTCGCGTGCGCCCTCGCCGCGCTCTGCTACGCCGAGTTCGCCTCGACGCTGCCGGTGGCCGGCAGCGCCTACACGTTCTCCTACGCCACGTTCGGCGAGTTCATCGCCTGGATCATCGGCTGGGACCTCGTGCTCGAGTTCGCGGTGGCGGCCGCCGTCGTGGCCAAGGGCTGGTCGCAGTACCTTGCCACGGTCTTCTCGCAGTTCGGGGCGGACGTGCCCACCACCCTGGACCTCGGGCCGTTCGGGGTGGACTGGGGTGCGCTGCTGCTGATCGCCGTCCTCACCGTCCTGCTCGTGCTCGGCACGAAGCTGTCCAGCCGGGTCAGCCTCGTGATCACCACGATCAAGGTCGCGATCGTGCTCTTCGTGATCATCCTCGGCTTCGGCTACATCAACGCCGACAACTACACGCCCTTCATCCCGCCGGCGGCGGCCGCCGATGCCGATTCCGGCGGTGGGCTGCAGCAGTCGCTGCTCTCCGCGATCGGCGGTGAGGCCGGCAGCACCTACGGGATCTACGGGCTGCTCGCGGCGGCGTCGCTGGTGTTCTTCGCGTTCATCGGCTTCGACGTCGTGGCGACCACCGCCGAGGAGACCCGCAACCCGCAGCGCTCGCTGCCCCGAGGCATCCTCGGTTCGCTCGCCATCGTCACGGTGCTCTACGTCGCGGTCGCGTTCGTGCTCACCGGCATGGTGCACTACACGGAGCTGCAGACCCAGCCCGACGGCACCCGCGCCACGCTGGCCACGGCGTTCTCCTCGCTCGGGGTGGACTGGGCGGCCACCGTGATCGCGGTCGGCGCGTTGGCCGGTCTCACCACCGTCGTCATGGTCATGTTGCTGGGGCAGATCCGGGTGTTCTTCGCGATGTCGCGCGACGGCCTCCTGCCGCGGTCGTTCGCCCGCACGGGCTCGCGGGGCACACCGGTGCGGGCCACCGTCCTGATCGGTGTCGTCGTGGCGATCACCGCCACGTTCTTCCCGGCCGACGTGCTGGAGGAGATGGTGAACATCGGCACGCTCTTCGCGTTCGTGCTGGTGTCGATCGGCGTCGTCATCCTGCGGCGCACCCGGCCCGACCTCCCGCGGGCCTTCCGCACACCGCTCGTGCCGCTCGTGCCGATCCTCGCGGTGCTGGCCTGCGTCTGGCTGATGATCAACCTGTCCGTGGAGACGTGGCTGCGGTTCGTCGTCTGGATGGCCGTCGGAGTGGTGGTCTACTTCGCCTACGGGCGGTCGCACTCGGTGCTCGGGAAGCGGGAGCGGGCACAGTAAATGCTGTTGCGGTTATATAGCTTCTTGGGTATCTTCGGCTCGTGACGTTCGAGGTCCTCGCCGAGCCGCTCCGCCGACGCATCCTCGACCTGCTGCGGGAGCGCCCGCGGCTGGTCGGGGAGCTGACCGCCGAGCTCGGCCTGAGCCAACCCGGCACCTCCAAGCACCTGCGGGTGCTGCGGGACGCCGGGTTGGTACGGGTGCGTGTCGACGCCCAACGCCGCTGGTACGAGATCGACCCCGCCCCCCTCCGCGAGGTGGACGCGTGGCTCGAGCCGTACCGGTGGATGTGGGCCGACCGCTTCGACGCCCTCGAACGGCACCTCGACGACGACGCCTCGGAGGGGCCATGAGTGAGAGCCTGGTAGCGAAGGACGGCCGGTCGGTGCTGCGCATGGAGCGCTGGTTGAAGCACCCGCCGGAGAAGGTCTGGCGGGCGGTGACCGAGCCGCAGCGGCTCGCCGACTGGTTCCCGGGGAAGATCGTCCCGGAGTTGCGTGAGGGCGGGAAGGTCGAGTTCGACTTCGGCGGGGACGGGCTCGTCACCGATCTCGATCCGCCGCGGCTCATCGCCTACACCTGGGACACCGACCATCTGCGTTGGGAGCTGCACCCCGACGGCGCCGGCACCCGCCTGGTCCTGCTGCACACGTTCGACGACCGGGCGGGCGCCGCCAGCTTCGGAGCGGGCTGGCACACCTGCATCGTGGCGCTCGACCTCGCACTCGACGGCCGGGCGGGCGAGGACCCGGGTGTCGACGACATCGCCCTGCACGAGCGTCTCGTCGCGCAGTTCGGCCTGGACGCCGGCGCGGTCGAGGGTGCTGCCGACGGCTGGCGGGTGCGCCACGAGCGGCAGCTCACCCGGCCCGCCGACGCGGTGTGGGAGTTGTTGACGGCCGGTGCGCCGGCAGGCGCCGCCCGGCACGAGCACGTGCTGGAGCACGACGCCGACGAGGGTGGCCGGCTGCGTTGGGAGCTGCGGGAGGGCACCGGGCACGGCGCGCGGCTGCTGCTCACCCACACCGGGGACGGCGGCGACCCGCAGGCCGCCCTGGCCGCCGACCGCGCGCGCATCGCCGACCTGCTGGGGCAGCTGGAGAACGTCCCGAGCGGCCGGTGATCCCCGCGTCGTGCGCTCACCGGCCCGCCGCGAGGACCACCTCCCGGGCGGGGTCGTGCGGCACCTCGGGAGCACCGTCCACGCGGATGTCCGCGCGATCGGCGGTGCCCTCCGCGGCGTAGTGGGCGGCCTCCTGGCGCGCCCAGCGCTCCCAGTGCGGGCGGTAGGTCTCGCCGTCCCGGTCGATGCCGCGCCGGTACCGCTCGTCGCGCGGTGCCTCGATCCAGACGAGCAGGACGGCGTGGGCCGCGATGACGCGTGCCCCGCACCCCGCACCCTCCACGACGAGCACGGGTGGCGTCCCGAGCTCGCGCGGCCGGGCGAACTCGCCGCGGTGCCAGTCGTAGGGCCGGTAGCGGGCCGCCCGCCCCGCGGCCAGCGGCGCGACGACCTGGTCGTGCAGCAGGGGAACGGCGGCGGCGAGGCCGTCCCAGCCGGGGTAGAGGTCGTCCATGTGCAGCACCGGCGCGCCACCCAGCGCGGCGGCGAGCCGGGCGGCCAGCGTGGTCTTGCCCGCCCCCGACGGCCCGTCGACGCACACGAGCCGGGTGGCCCCGCACCGCGGCGGGGTGGCGAGCACCCGCTCCGCGAGCGCGGAGAAGGTGATCACACCGGTGCCGGCGTGGGGAGGTGCACCCCGTCAGCCGAGCAGGGGGAGGCGGGCCGCGGCCGTGCCCAGCGCTCGGCGTTCGCCTCCGCCCGGAGGTACCCGGCCGGTACCGAGCAACGCCCAGCGCTCATCGGGCCAGTCCGCGGGCGCCGGGTGGCCGAGCAGCGCGTCGAGCGTGCACCGCACCAGCGCGAGCGGCTCCGGCCGCGGGCCGGGACGGCGCAGCTCCAGCACGAGGTCGAGGTGGTGCACAGCGGCCTTCACCGCGAGCGTCGTGACGAGGTCGACGACCTGCAGGACGTGCCCCTGCGTGGCCACGAGGGCCTCGGGCGGGGTACGGCCGGCGAGCGTGACGACCGCGCGCGTGGTCTCCACGAACGTGCGCACCAGGTTGTCGAGGTCCCAGGCGCTCGCGATGGTGCGCAGGCTCCGCAGCTCCCGGAAGTTCGGGTCGTCGATCGGCTCCGCGGCGGTCCACCACGTCACGGCGTCGCGGTCCGGCGGTCCGGCGGCCGGCGTGGCGAGGGCGACCAGCGCGCGCTGGACGTCGCCGAGCAGGTGGACGAGCAGGTCGCGCACCACCCATCCGGTGCAGCGGGTGGGCAGCCAGGAATCCTCCTCCTCGATCGAGGCGACGATCGTCGCGATGTCGGAGTAGGCGATCCGCAGCGCAGCGAGCTCGGGGCTCGGCAGCGTCGCGGTGAGCGGCGGCAGAGCAGAAGTCGGTCGGGTGGGCGTGGTGCGGTGTTGAACCAGTCGTGCGGTCGTCATGTCCTGCCGTCGTCGGTCGTGCTCGCCGGTCCGGGACCGGTCACCTGGTAGCCATCGAACTTCTCACGAAGTGTCCTCTTGGAGAACTTCCCCACGCTGGTCTTGGGCACCTCGTTGATGAACTCCACCGCATCGGGGAGCCACCACCTCGCGACACGCGGCTCCAGGTGCGCGATGACCTCCTCCGCGGTGAGCGTCTCACCGGGTTTGACGACGACGCACGCGAGCGGCCGTTCCACCCACTTCTCGTGCGGGATCGCGATGACGGCGGCTTCGGCGACCTTCGGGTGCGCCATGATCTCGTTCTCCAGCTCGACGGACCCGATCCACTCGCCGCCGGACTTGATGAGGTCCTTCGTCCGGTCGACGAGCCGGACGGACCCGTAGCGGTCGACCGCGGCGACGTCGCCGGTGCGCAGCCACCCGTCGTCGGTGAACTGGGAGCCGCCGCCCTCGCCGCGGTAGTACTCGGCGGCGATCCACGGGCCCGCCGCCTGGATCTCCCCGGTGGCGTCGTCGTCCCACGGCTGGATCTCCCCGGTGGCGGGCTCGACGAGGCGCAGCTCGACCAGCGGCACGGCCTGGCCCTGCCGGGCGCGCTCGTCGGCGCGCTCGGGCTCGGTGAGCGCGGCGTGGTGGGTGCGCGGGCTCGACATGGTGGCGACCGGGCTGGTCTCGGTCATGCCCCAGGCGTGCAGCATCGGCACGCCGATCGCCTCGCGGTAGGCCTCCGACAGCGCCCGCGGCACCGCGGAGCCGCCGCAGAGGATCGTGCGCAGGGCGCTGAGGTCGTGCTGGGGCAGCAGCGGCTGCATCCCCATCCAGATCGTCGGAACGCCGCCGGTGACCGTGACGCGATGCCGCTCCAGCAGCCCGGCGATCGCCTGCGGCGACATGTTGGGACCGGGGAAGACCAGGTCCGAACCGGCGAGCAGGCAGCCGTAGGGCAGGCCCCACGCGTTGGCGTGGAACATCGGGACCACGGGCAGCACGGTGTCGCGCTCGGACAGCGCCGCGCCGTCGGCGACGAGCGTGATCAGCGAGTGCAGCACCGTGGAGCGGTGGCTGTAGACCACGCCCTTCGGGTTGCCGGTCGTGCCGGAGGTGTAGCACATCGCGGCGGCGGTGTTCTCGTCCTCGACGACGAAGTCCCCCTCGAACGGGGCGGCCGCGCCGAGCAGTTCCTCGTAGTCGTGCACCCGCGGGTCCACCGGGATCTCGGTGTCCGCGCCGTCGTCGATCACGATGACGTGCCGCACGGTCTCGAGCCTGTCCGCCAGCGGCCAGAGCAGCGGCAGGAGCGAGCGGTCGACGAACACCACCTCGTCCTCGGCGTGGTTGGCCACGTAGACGAGCTGCTCGGGGAACAGCCGGATGTTCAGCGTGTGCAGCACCCGGCCGGTGCAGGGGGCGGCCATGTACAGCTCGAGGTGCCGGCCGGTGTTCCAGCAGAACGTCGCGACACGCCCGTCCGGGGCGACGTCGAGCGTGTCGAGGACGGTGGCCAGGCGCCGCACCCGCTGCGCCCATTCGGCCACCGTGGTCCTGGTCTCGCCGGCGGGGCCGGCCGTGGTGATCGTCTTGTGCCCGAAGTGCTGCTCGGAGCGGTGGAAGACGTGGGGCAGGGCGAGCGGGCGGTCCTGCATGAGTCCGAGCATCAGGGGCCTCCTGTCGGCGACTGTGCCGTGTGTCACCGCGGAAGTTACCTCCGGAAGGGTGGCTTGACCATCGGCTCGCTTGCGCAGCCATCGGAGCCACCAGCGGTTACGCTCCTTCGTCGTGACGCCCACCGACCAGGCCGCATCGGTCTGCCTCGACGTGGGCTCCACGTGGACCAAGGCGGTGCTCGTCCGTGCGGACGGCGCGCTGGCGGGCTTCGCGGAGCACCCGACGACCACCGGTGACGTGCTCGCGGGCATGGATGCGGCCGTCCGCGCCGTCTCGGCCGCAGGCTCGGGGGAGGAGCCGGAGCTGCTGGCCTGCTCCTCCGCGGGGGGCGGCCTGCGCCTGGCCGTCGTCGGTTCCGAACGGCTGGCGGCCACCGAGGCGGGGCACCGGGTGGCGCTCACGGCGGGCGCGCACGTCGTGCACGTGCACGCCGGGCCGCTCGAGCCGTCCGACGTGCGGGAACTGCGCAGCGCCCGCCCCGCCGTCGTGCTGCTCGTGGGTGGGGCCGACGGCGACGACCCGGCCGGGTTGCTGCACAACGCGGGCCGGCTGGCCAGGGCCAGGATCCGGCACCCGATCGTGCTCGCCGGCAACGCCGCGGCGCACGACGACGCGCTCGCGCTGCTGCGCGCCACCGGCCGCCGGGTGGTCAGCTGCGACAACGTCCTGCCGCGCCTGGGCGAGGTGGTGCCGGGCCCGGCCCGCGCCGCGCTCGCCGAGCTGTACAGCCGGCACGCCATCGGGGGTCGCGGCCCCGCCGTCGGCCCCCGCTTCCGCAAGCTCGTCCGCGTGGTCACGCCGGATGCGGTCGGTCACGCGGCCGGTCGGCTCGCCCGCATCTGCGACGCCCGCGCGCTCGTCGTCGACGTCGGCTGCGCCACCACCGACGTGCATTCCGCGGTGGGGTCCGAGGCCGTCCGCACCGTCGAGGGCGACCTGGGTGTGCGGGCCGCAGCCGGCGGGGTGCTGGTGGAGGGCCAGGCGGAGGGCATCGTCGACCCGGTGGAGGCGGACCTGCTCGGGCCCACGGTCGCCCGGATGGCGAGCGAGGTGGGCTACGTGCCGCGCGATCCGGGCAGCGCCGCGGAGGACCGGCGGGTCGCCGCGCTGGCCGCCGTGGTCGCCGTCCGCCGGCACCTGCGCGTGCACGGCGACGCCGTCCGTGACCTGGGCCTCGTGGTGCTGTCGGGCGGGGTGTTCCGCCAGCGCGACCGTGCGGGCGGGCTCGCCGCCGTGGCGGCCACCCTGCGCGCGGACCCGGTGCTCGCGCCGGCGCTCGCGGGCGTGCCGATCGTGGTCGACGCCGACTTCGCGGTGGTGCCCGCGGGGCTGCTCGCGGCCCGGGGCCGCACGGATGCGGCGGAGTCGCTCCTGAAGGACCACCTGCTGGGTTGACGGGCGCGCGTCCGATCCCGGGAGCGCCCGGTGGCTGACCCTTGCCCAGGCCGAGCCGGCCGCCGCGCACCCGGACCATGAACCTGACAGGTCCTGGTTGTCCGACCCGGGACGACCGATGCTGGAGCTCATGGATCGCGGCGAGCTCGGGGAATTCCTGCGCAGCAGGCGGGCGTTGTTGCAGCCCTCGGACGTCGGGATGCCGGCGGGGGCGCGGCGCAGGACGCCGGGCCTGCGGCGCTTCGAGGTCGCGCAGCTCGCCGCGATGTCACCGGACTACCTCGCCCGGCTCGAGCAGGGTCGGGGCGCGGCGCCCTCGGTCGCCCTCGTCGCAGCCCTCGCCCGTGCCCTGCGGCTGAGCCATGACGAACGCGACCACCTGTTCCTGCTCGCGGGGCACCACGGTCCCCCCGCGGCGGGTCCGGACGAGCACGTCAGCCGCGCGCTCCTGCGTCTGCTCGACGACCTGGCCACGCTCCCTGCGCTGATCGCCTCCGACCTCAACGTGGTGCTCACCCAGAACGCGCTCGCCGACGCGCTGCTCGGTGAGCAGACCCCACAGCGGGGCTACGCCCGAAGCTGCACGTACCGCTGGTTCACCGATCCGGCGTTCCGCGCCCGCCAGCCGGTCGACGACCACGAGGACGAGAGTCGTGCCCAGGTCGAGGACCTCCGCGCGACGGTCGCGGCGCGCCGCGGGGACCGTTTCGCCACGGGGCTGGTCCGGGCCCTGCGCGCCGCGAGCCCGGAGTTCACGCGGTTGTGGACCGGACACGGTGTGGCGGTCCGTCGCAGCGATCGCCGGCGGATCATCCATCCGGTGGTCGGGCTGGTCGAGCTCGACTTCGACGTCCTCGCGACCAGCCAGGGGCAGCGGCTGGTCATCTACTCGCCCGCTCCGGGCAGCGAGGCCGTGGGGAAGCTCGAACTGATCGCCGTGCTCGGCCGGGAGCGGTTCGCCACCGCGGATCCGCACCGGGCTCCCTGACCGCACGTCACCGCCCCCTCCACCTGCCCGTTCCGTCGCTCGGCAACAGTCCACATCGGACAGACAAGGTGCAGCACGATGCAAAGGTCACCGTCCTCCCCGCACATCCGCGTGTCCTCCGCCGTACTCGGCATCGCCCTGGCGGCGGGCACGGCGTTCGGCGCGGTCGCGTGTGCGTCCCCCGTCCCCGCTGCGCCGATCGGGACCCCGGCGCCCGGCGGGTTCAGCGAGTTGGCCGACGTCCGCGTGCTGGCGGAGTTCGACGATGCCGCCGGGCAGAACGCGGAGAGCATCGCGCTCGAGCCGGGTGGCGGCGCGGTGGTGGGCATGATCGCTGCTCGGCAGGTCGTCCGGGTGCGGGGAGACGGCGCCACCGAGGTGCTGGCCACCATGCCGGTGCCGGCTGGTGGGGGCGGAACCACGCCGGTGGTCGGAGCCGCGCAGGTGACCGGCGTGGCGCGCGACCAGGACGGCGCGGTGTTCTTCCTGTACTCGGCAGGGCAGGGCGGGTCGACCGGCATCTGGAGACTGGCGCCCGGTGTGGCCGAGCCGGAGCTGATCGTTCCGATGCCGGCGGACTCCATGCCGAACGCAGTGCTCATCGACCAGTCCGGGGACCGCTTCCTCGTCACCGACTCGACCGGTGGACGGGTGTGGGAGGCCCCGTTGTCCGGCGGCGAACCGTCGGTGTGGAGCGCCGACCCCGCCCTCGCTCCGTCCGGCTTCTTCGGGGCGAACGGGCTGAAGCTGCACGCCGGTGCGGTGTGGGTGAGCAACTATGACCTCGGCACGATCGTGCGCATCGCGGTGGAGCGGTCGGGAGCGGCGGGCGCGGTTGCCGTGCACGCCACGGGCTTGGCCGGCATCGACGACTTCGACTTCACCGGTCGGGGCGAGGAGATCCTCGCGGCGCTCAACGACACGAACGAACTGGTCGGTGTCGCGGCGGACGGCACGCACCGGGTTCTGCTCGACGGTGCCGACGGCCTCCAGGGCACGACGGCGGTGGTCGTCCGCGAGGACATCGCGTTCATCAGCAACGGCGCGCTCCGGGAGGGGGACCGACCCGCGCTGCGGGCTGCCCGGCTCGTCGGGGGGTGAGGCGCGGGTGGCAGTCGACGCGGTCCGATCGCCCACTCCCGGTGCCGGCGGCGCGACCTCCTCCGCCGAGGCGGCGACCTGCCGGGTTGACAGCCCGTGCGTCCCCTCGGATGCTTGAGGGGCAATCGCGTAGTCGGTCTCGAGAGGCGCTGCGACGGGCTGCCCCCACACGGGCCCCGCCACGCTCGATGACCAGGCCGTTGCATGCAACAAGGGCGCCTGCCACTCGCACGAGGAGGGCAGCCCGGTGCACCCCGCGTACCGCCGTTCCCGGCGGCGCTGCCGCACGCCGTCCTCGCGGTTCCACCCATCCCGGCCGGGCATCGCGCACCGAGTAGCGTGGCCCGCCGCACCAGCCCATCGAGGAGGCGTAACCACCCCATGACCGCCACTGCCGACATCAGCAGCAGGTTGCAGACCCGCGGCGGCATCGACTTCGCCGTGGCCGATCTCGGCCTGGCCGAGTTCGGCCGCAAGGAGATCCGGCTCGCCGAGCACGAGATGCCCGGCCTGATGGAGCTTCGCCGCGAGTACGCCGAGGCGCGCCCGCTGCAGGGGGCGCGGATCGCCGGCTCCCTGCACATGACCGTGCAGACCGCGGTGTTGATCGAGACCCTGGTCAGCCTGGGCGCCGATGTGCGCTGGGTGTCCTGCAACATCTTCTCCACCCAGGACCACTCGGCCGCGGCCATCGTCGTGGGCCCGCACGGCACCGCGGAGGAGCCGCAGGGTGTGCCGGTGTTCGCCTGGAAGGGCGAGACGCTGGAGGAGTACTGGTGGTGCACCGAGCAGCTGTTCAAGTTCACCGACGAGGCCGGCAACGTGGTCGGTCCGAACATGATCCTCGACGACGGTGGTGACGCCACCCTGCTCGTGCACAAGGGCGTGGAGTTCGAGAAGACCGGTGTGGTGCCCACGGTCGAGGACGAGGACCTGACGGTCTCGGACGAGTACCGGATCATCCTGGACACGCTGCGCCGTTCGCTGGCCGAGGACCCGAAGCACTGGACCACGGTGGCCTCGGACATCCGGGGTGTTACCGAGGAGACCACCACCGGTGTGCACCGGCTCTACCAGCTGGCCGAGCAGGGTCTGCTGCTGTTCCCGGCGATCAACGTCAACGACTCGGTCACCAAGAGCAAGTTCGACAACAAGTACGGCATCCGCCACTCGCTGATCGACGGGCTCAACCGCGGCACGGACGTGCTGATCGGCGGCAAGGTAGCGGTCGTGTGCGGCTACGGCGACACCGGCAAGGGCTCGGTCGAGGCGCTGACCGGCCAGGGCGCGCGCGTGATCGTGGCCGAGGCCGACCCGATCTGCGCGCTGCAGGCGCTGCTGGAGGGTCACCAGGTGGCGCGCCTGGAGGACGTGATCGGCCAGGCCGACATCATCATCACGGCCACCGGCAACAAGGACATCGTGTCCGCCGACCTGATGTCGCGTACCAAGCACCAGGCGATCATCGCCAACGTCGGGCACTTCGACAACGAGATCGACATGGCCGGGCTGGGCCGCTACCCGGGCATCCGCAAGCTGAACATCAAGCCGCAGGTCGACGAGTGGGTCTTCCCGGACGGCCACTCGATCATCGTGCTGTCCGAGGGCCGGCTGATGAACCTGGGCAACGCCACCGGGCACCCGTCGTTCGTGATGTCCAACAGCTTCGCCAACCAGGTGATCGCCCAGGTCGAGCTGTTCACCAAGCACGAGGAGTACAACAAGGACGTCTACCGGCTGCCGAAGATCCTGGACGAGAAGGTCGCCCGGATCCACGTGCTGGCGCTGGGTGGTGAGCTGACGAAGCTGACCAAGGACCAGGCCGAGTACATCGGCGTGGACGTCGAGGGCCCGTACAAGCCGGAGCACTACCGGTACTGATCTCTCGCCCGGGGGAGCGCCGCCACCTAATGTGGTGGGGTGGTGCTCCCCCGGGGTGATGGTGACGGCTGGGCGTGTTGCGCGCTCGGCCACAAGCACTGGGGCCTGTTCGGCGCGGCCGGGCTCCTGCTGTGGCACCGCGGATCCGTGCTGCTGCAGCACCGGGCCCTGTGGAGCCACCACGGCGGCACCTGGGGCCTGCTCGGCGGCGCCCGCAACCGCGCGGAGTCGGCCGAGCAGGCCGCCCAGCGCGAGGCCGCCGAGGAGGCGGGGCTCGCCGACGACTCCTACGAGGTCACCGGCGCCTTCGTCGACGACCACGGCGGCTGGTCGTACACCACCGTCGTGGCGCGCGCCCACGCGGCCGTGCTGCCGACCGGCCTGACCGGTGAGACGCTGGAGGTCCGCTGGGTCAGGGTCGAGGACCTCCACGACCTCCCCCTGCACCCGGGCTTCGCAGCGACGTGGGAGACGGTCCGCGCGATCGCGTGAGCCCCCCCGCGGCCCCGCCCCCGCCCCCGCCCCCGGTTCAGGAAAGCCACTTTCATGCCCTGCAGGTTCATGAATGTGGCTTTCCTGAACTCCTGGGGCGCCGGCGGGGCCGGGGGCCGGTAGCCTCTCGCGGCTGTGGCCGTCGATCTTCCCTCCTTCGCGTGCGCGCCGGGCTGCCGCGTCGTCCTGCAGCCCGGGCCCCGTCACGACCCCGCCGCGGAGCGGGTCGTCCTCGGCTGGCTGCGGGAGCGTGGTGCCGTCGTCGTGGACGGCGGGGCGCAGCTCGTCGTCCGGGTGGGCGAGGTGCACGACGGGCCGCCGGAGTCGTACGGGCTGGTGGTCGAGCCCGGTCTCGTGCGGCTGGCGGGGGCGGACGCCGCGGGGGTGCACCACGCCGCCCAGGCGCTGCGCGCACTGGCCCGTCCGCAGGAACCGCTGCCGGCGGTGCGCACGTCTGCTGCGCCCGCGATGCCGTTCCGGGGGTCGATCGAGGGCTTCTACGGCACGCCGTGGTCGCACGAGGACCGGCTGGCGCACCTGGACCACCTCGCCGCGCTGCGCATGAACACCTACGTCTACGCGCCGAAGGACGATGCCCACCACCGGGAGCGCTGGCGCGAGCCCTACCCTCCCGGCGAGCTGGCCCGGCTCGGCGAGCTGGTGGAGCGGGCGCGGGAGCGGCACGTCCGGTTCGTGTTCACGGTCTCGCCGGGGCTGTCGATGCGCTACTCCGACGAGGCCGACGTCGCCGCGTTGCTGGCGAAGTTCCAGGCGGTGCACGACCTCGGCGGGCGGGACTTCGCCGTGGCGATGGACGACATCGACCCGCGCGTCTGGCACGCGGACGCCGACGCCGAGCGGTTCGCCGAGGGTGCGGGGGCGGCCCACGCCTGGCTGACCGGGCGGGTGGTGGAGTGGGCGCGCGGGCTCGGCGACTGCGCCCCGGTGCAGTTCGTCCCCACCGAGTACTACGACCTGGCCGACACGCCCTACAAGCGGGCGTTGCGCGAGCGCCTCGATCCGCAGGTGCTCGTGTGGTGGACCGGCGACGGCGTGGTCCCCGCCACGATCACCCGCGCCGACGCCGCCGCGGCGGCCGACGTGTACGGCCACCGGCTGCTTGTGTGGGACAACTTCCCGGTCAACGACTACCTCCCGGGCCGCATCCCGCTCGGCGACTGGTCCGGCCGGCAGGACGGGCTGTCCGCGCACGTCGAGGGCGTGCTCGCCAACCCGATGGTGCAGCCGACGCTCAGCCGGGTCGCCCTGCACTCGTTCGCCGAGTACGGGTGGGACGACCAGGGTTTCGACCCGCGCGCGTCCTGGCGCCGGGCGCTTGCGGCGCAGGCGGGTGGGCGGGCGGACGTGCTCGACGCGCTGGTGGCGTTCGCCGATCTCAACACCCGCGACGAGCGCCTGCACCTGGCCCAGGCGCCCCGGCACGCGGCCGGGCTGGACGCCGTGCGCGCGGCGTGGCGCACGGGGGACGTGGCCGCGGCGCAGGCCCGGCTGCGCCGGATCGCGGCGCGGCTCGCGGCCGTGCCGGAAACGGTCCGTCGGGGCGTCGACCCGCGGTTCGCCGCCGAGGCGGCGCCGTGGCTGGACGCCACCGGCCTGCTGGGCCGCGCGCTCGCCGCTGTGGTGCCGGTGCTCGCGGGTGACACCCGGACGCAGGTGCGGGCGGAGATCGGGGAGCTGCTGGGGCGGGTCGCGGCGCTGCGCGACCACACGCTCCCGCACCGGGGCGGGCCCGTCCTGGTCGGGGACGGTGTGATCGACCGTTTCCTGCTCGAGCTGGTCGAGCACACGTCGGGCGGAGGTGCGTCGATCGCACCGGCACCCGGCGCCGCTCCTCCGGGCTGAGTGCGGCGCGTACGGCCCCTCCGAGGTTCAGGAAAGCCACATTCGTGAACCTGCAGGACAGGAAAGTGGCTTTCCTGAACTCGCGGAGTGTGCGGTGAGGGCCCGGTGCAGGGGCATCGACGTCGGGGCGTTGCAGGCGGTGCTCCCGTTCTGCGCCTGTGCTCCCCGTCGACGGGGAGCGCGGGTCAACTCGGGGTGCGCGGCTGGACAGGCGACGCGTCAGAAGGTAGCGACGGGCGCGGTACTCACCGCCGCTGCCGGAACTCGAGCGCGGCGACCATCTGCGCCACCCGCAGGCCGAGGTGCGCGGCGTGTTGCTCGACGAGCCGCGCCGCCGTGGAGGGTGTGGTCGGCACCCCGACGCCGGCTGCGGCGCAGCCGGCGCACAGCGTCAGGCACAGCACCCCCACGCAGCCGAGCGCCGCGGTGGTCACCCGCAACGACGGGGATTCCGTACCGCAGCACTCGCACCGGACCCCGCGCGGACACCGGGTCGTATCGCCGAGCTCGAACGCATTCACCGCGCACCCCGGACGTCGTCGATGTGGGTGCTGGGGCTGCCCCCTGCGGGACTGCGCCCCTCCGGCCGACCGGCGTGCGTGCGGCCGGTCACCGGGTCACCGCTCGCGGCGGCAGGGGCGCTGTACTGGGTCGAGGTGTGATGCTTCGCATCGGGTCCGTCTCCTGCTCTGTTCAGGTAGCGGATCAAGGCCCTCGGCTCGGTGTTCCCGCACCGACCGGGGGCCGCGTTCGTCTCGAAGGACTCTCGCAACCTAGCAAACCACGCAAGGCAAGCGTAGTGAGAAGATACGGCAGAGCGAGCACAGTGAGTGGATATGCGCAGGGTGCGCACCTAACGTCAGGGCATGTCCGAGCGTTCAGAACGGCTGCTCGGCACCGGTGAGGCCGCCCGCGCGCTCGGCATCAGCCCGCGCACGCTCGCGCACTACGCGCAGACCGGCCAGCTGGAACCGGCGCTCGTGCTCCCGTCCGGGTACTACAAGTGGAACGTCGACGACATCAGGCGCCAACTCCGTGAGCTGCGGCAGCGGCGACGCGCCGCCGACGACCGGGAGTAGTAGCGAGCCGCGGCGGTCTCGCCCGCTTGTGGTCGCTGGACTTGCCCGCGGCATGATGCGCGGATGGGCCGCCTGATCGTCGTCGAAGGCTTGGACGGGGCGGGCAAGCGCACCCTGTCCGACGCGCTGTGCGCCGCGCTCGCCGACGGGGGCTGCCGCGTCGCGCGCTTCGCGTTCCCCCGCTACGACGCCGACGTGCACGCCGAGCTGGCGCGGGAGGCGCTCTACGGCCGCCACGGCGACCTCGCCGCCTCGGTGCACGGCATGGCGCTGCTGTTCGCGCTGGACCGCCGCGCCGCGGCGCCGGAGCTGCGGGCGGCGCGCGAGGCGAATGACGTGGTGCTCGTCGACCGCTACGTGGCCTCCAACGCCGCCTACAACATGGCGCGGCTGGGTGAGGACGTCGACGGCGAGCTCGTCACGTGGGTGCACGAGCTGGAGGTGGAGCGCTTCGGCGTGCCGGTGCCCGACCACCAGCTGCTGCTCGCCGTGCCGCAGGCGGTGGCCGCCGAGCGGGCCGCGCACCGGGAGCGCACCGAGGTGGGTCGCGCCCGCGACGCCTACGAGTCCGACGCCGGGCTGCAGGAACGCACCGGCGCGGCGTACACGCAGCTGGCCGCCGCGTCGTGGCTCTCGCCGTGGACGGTGCTGGACGGCGCCGCGGTGGTCGACACGACCGCGCTCGCCACCCAGCTCGTCGCGTAGCCCCCTGCTCCGCCCGGAGGGCTCAGGTGCCCTCGGCGAGCCGCGCGCGCAGGGCTGTCAGAGCCCGGTGTTGCGCGACTCGCACCGCGCCCTCGGTCATGCCGAGGGCGGCGCCCGTCTCGGCGGCACTGAGCTGGTGGATCAGCCGCAGTGTCAGGATCTGCTGCTGCCGCTCCGGCAGCGTGGCGATGAGCCGCTTGGCGAGGGCAGCCCGTTCGGCCTGCAACGCCGACAGCTCCGGCCCGGCGGAGCGGTCGGCCTGTTCGGGGAAATCGGCTACCGGCACCGATCGGTTGCGGGCCGCTCCACGGAAGGCGTCGGCGGCCTTGTGACGGGCGATGCCTGCGACGAAGGCCTCGAACGCGCCGCCATCCGTGCGGTAGCTCGGCAGTGCCCCGACGACGGCGAGCACGACCAGCTGCACCATGTCGTCGAGGTCGGCGGCCGGATCGGGGGCCCGGCCTCCTGCATACCTCCTGCAGAACCGCCACGCCAGCGGCATGATCACCTCGCGGATCGGCGCGTCGACGGCGCCGGGTTCGTTGCGCTGGGCGGCGGCGATGAGCGCATCCTTCTCGATCACCGGCGCCGTCACGGCTCGGCTCGGCGCTGCGCGGGGATGTGGACGGCAGCCGGCGCGAGCACCGTGCGGAGCGCGCCGTCGCGGACGATCAGCCAGAGTCCCGGGCGCCGTTCGTTGCGGCCGTACACGGTGCGGTCCCGGATCACGATCGGCCACGTGGGGTCGGGCCTGATGCGCCACCTCGCCGTCGCAACAAGCTCGTGGAGGCGGCGCCGCGCCAGCCACTCGGGCACGGCCTCGACACGCTCCTGGTAGCGGGCGACCGCGTGCTGGGTGATCACGACGTTTGCAGGCGCGGAGCCGAGGTTCGGGTGGGGGAGCGCCAGGGCGAGGATCGCGGCGCGGAGGTCGGGCGACATGGCCTGCCTTTCTGACGAGGTGAACGCTGTGACCATAGAAGCATCTGTGAACATCGGTCAACAAGTTCACAAGCTTGAACATGCGTTGACCTTCCTGCTACTGTCGCCGCCGTGAACATGGACGACCAGGACCGCGTGACGGCAGCGGCCATCGCCCGGCGCGCCGGTGTCGGCCGGGCGGCCGTGTCGAACTGGCGTCGCCGATATCCGCACTTCCCCGAGCCGGTCGGGGGCACCGCGAGCAGCCCGGTCTTCTCGTGGGAGGAGGTCCTGAAATGGCTGCACGACACGGGCAAGGCCGGTCAGCTGGTGACGATGGGTCGCACCGACACCGGCACCCAGCGCATCGACGACGCCGGGCCGGTCGCCGAGCTGTCCGCCGCGGTTCCCCAGGAGCGGGCCATCGCCGATCTGGAGCCGCGGCAGCTGCTGGCGCGGGTGATGGCCGCTGTGCTCCCGTACCCCGGGACCGAGGACCCGGACGACGGCGAGCCACCTGTCGTCCTCGACCCCGCGTGCGGCGCGGGAGCACTGCTCCTGGCCGTCGCCGACCGGTTCGGTGACCAGGTGAAGCTCGTCGGCCAGGAGGTCGAGGAAGAGGTCGCCGCACGTGCCGCCGCCGAGCTGCGCAACCATCCGCACGCGCCCCTCCACGACGTGCAGAAGGGCGACTCCCTGCTGGACAGCCACCTGGCCCGGTACCTGGGTGCTGCCGCAGCCGTCGCCTGCATTCCGCCGGGCAACGTCCGGCAGTGGCCCGTCGCGGAGTTGGCGGCCGACCCGCGCTGGCGGTTCGGCATACCCGACGCCGGCGACCCGGAGCTGGCGTGGGTGCAGCACTGCTACGCCCACCTGCGGCCGCGTGGCGTGGCGGTGGTCGCGGTATTGCTGCCCACCTGCACCCGCCCGTCCGGCCAGGTCGTCCGTGCGGAGCTGGTCCGCTCCGGTGTGCTGCGCGATGTGATCGCCCTGCCGAAGGGGGTGGGTTCCGCCGGGGACGGCCTGCACCTCTGGGTGCTGCAGCGACCCTATGGCGCCTGGGACGGCGGTCCGGTGCGGATGGTCGACCTCTCCGGGCTCGCCGATCCCGCCGACGTCCCGCACGAGAACGGCGCCTGGAACCGGCTGTTCGCCGACGCCGACCCCGCCGTGGTGCGCAGCGTCCCGCGCCTCGATCTCCTCGACGGTGACACCGCCCTGCTGCCGTCCCGGTACCTGTCGTCGCGGCAGGCGGCTGCGGCCGACGACCTGGCCGACCTCACAGCGCGGTTGCGGGCGGCGTACTCCCGGCTCGGGCGGGCCCTTCCCCGGCCTGCGAGCGCCACACCGAGGCCGGAGCGCCCGCAGGTGACCATCGCCGAGCTGGAACGGTCCGCGGCGCTAACGATCCGGCCCCGGGACACGACACCTCGCAGAGGTGACGTCCTGATCCGCAACTTGGGCAGGCCGCCGGTCGTCGCCCAGGGCTCCCCGTCGGATGAGAACGGCGTCGCGCAGGTGATCGAGATCGACCCGGTCCGGCTGGACCCGCACTTCCTTGCGATGTTCCTGCGGGCCGACGCCGGTGTCCTCCCCGTGGCCAACACCCACGGCGCGCTGAGCCGCGACGACCTGCGCCGCTGCCGCCTTCCCCGCATGCCCCTGGCCGAGCAACGCCGATACGGCGAGTCCTTCCGGCACCTCCTCGACCTCCAGGAGGCCGTCGAGGCGCTCGCCACGGTGAGCGCCGGCGTGCTCGACCAGACCATCCACAGCCTGACGACCGGTGCCCTCGCCCCGCAGCTCCACCCTGCCCGCGAGAGCATCTCCGCCGACCCGACCGAGAGTGAGAGCACGTGAGTTCCGGCCCGACGCATACGAAGATGGCGAACGACATCTGGTCGGTCGCCGACCTGCTGCGCGGCGACTACAAGCGCCACGAGTACGGCCAGGTGGTCCTGCCGTTCACCCTCCTGCGTCGCCTGGACGCCGTCATCGCCCCCACCCGGGAGGCCGTCCGCAGTCGTGACGCGCAGCTGCCGGAGATCCAGAACAAGCAGCGCCTGCTGGAGGTGGCGGCGAAGCTGCCGTTCTACAACGTCTCCGCCCAGGACTTCGCCTCGATCGCCGCCGACGCCGGCAACGTCGCGAAGAACCTGCGCGACTACGTCAATGGCTTCTCGCCCAACGTCCGGGAGATCCTGGGCCGGTTCGACCTGGACACGGAGATCACGCGGCTGGGGAGCGCGAAGCTCCTGTACAAGGTCGTCGGCAGGTTCGCCGAGATGCGCGACCTCGACAAGCTGTCCAACCACGACATGGGCTACGTCTTCGAGCACCTCATCCGCAAGTTCGCGGAGGATTCGAACGAGACGGCCGGTGAGCACTTCACCCCGCGCGAGGTCATCCGGCTGATGGTGAACCTGCTGATCGCGCCGGACGCCGACACGGTGGCGGGGGAGGGGCAGGTCATCAACATCCTCGACCCCGCCTGCGGCACCGGCGGCATGCTCACCGCGGCCGAGGACCACGTCAAGTCGATCAACCCGAAGGCCGAGGTCTACCTGTTCGGCCAGGAGGTCAACGCGGAGTCGTGGGCCGTGTGCCAGTCGGACATGCTCATGAGCAGCCACCGCGGCCGCATCGTCTACGGCAACTCCTTCTCCGACGACGGCCACGAGGGCCGGAAGTTCGACTACATGCTGGCCAACCCGCCGTTCGGCGTGGAGTGGAAGAAGGTCAAGGAGCAGGTCGAGGAGGAGGCCGAACTCGGCCACGCCGGCCGCTTCGGCGCCGGCCTGCCCCGCATCAACGACGGCTCGTTCCTGTTCCTGCAGCACATGATCTCGAAGATGGAGCCGGTGGAGGGCAAGGGTGCCCGCCTGGCGATCGTCTTCAACGGCTCCCCGCTGTTCACCGGTGCCGCGGGCTCCGGTGAGTCGCGGATCCGGCAGTGGATCCTGGAGAACGACCTGCTGGAGGGCATCGTCGCCCTGCCGGACCAGCTCTTCTACAACACCGGCATCTCCACATACTTCTGGATCCTGTCCAACCGCAAGGACGCGGCGCTGCGCGACAAGGTGATCCTGCTCGACGCCCGCGACCAGTGGGAGAAGATGCGCAAGTCCCTCGGTGACAAGCGCAAGCAGATCAGCGACCCGCAGATCGAGCACATCACGAAGCTCTACGTCGACGCCCTCACGGTCGCCGCCGACGCCGAGCACCCCGAGCACGCCAAGGTGAAGGTCTTCCGCACCCGCGACTTCGGCTACCACCGCATCACGGTCGAACGGCCGCTCAAGCAGCGCTTCGAGATCAGCGACGACACCCTCGCCGCGCTGGAGAACGCCCGCCCGCTCGCGAAGTGGGACGACCGGGAGGCGTTCGTCGAGGCCATGCGCACCTGCGTCGGCACGGTGTGGTGGACCAAGGCGGAGGCCGCCGACGCCCTGCGCGTCACCGCGAGCACGGCCGGCCTGCTCTGGCCGACCACTGCGGCGCTGGTCAAGGCCATCTGGGGCGCGATCGCGGTGTCGGACCCCGACGGCGAGGTGCAGAAGGCCAAGGGCGCGGTGCTGCCCGACCCGGACCTGCGCGACTACGAGAACGTCCCGCTCGACGAGGACATCGAGGAGTGCTTCCGGCGCGAGGTCATCCCACACGTCCCGGACGCCTGGATCGACCACGAGAAGACCAAGGTCGGCTACGAGATCCCCTTCACCCGCCACTTCTACGTCTACACCCCACCTCGCCCGCTCGCGGAGATCGACGCGGAGTTGCGGGAGTTGGAAGAGCAGATCCAGAAGCTGCTGGGTGAGGTGACGGGGTGAGCTGGACAACGATGCGGCTGAAGCACGTTGCGCGCGTCGGCTATGGACTCGGGCAGCCACCGGAACTTAGCGACACCGGCATCCCGATCCTGCGAGCCACAAACATCAACCGAGGGAAGTTCTCTAGTCGCGGCCTAATATTCGCCACCAAGAGCGACCTCCCGCTCGAGCGCGCTCCCCTATTGGGCGAGGGAGAGATTCTAGTAGTACGAAGTGGGGCTTATACCGGCGACTCCGCGCTTGTTACGAGGGAGTGGGTGGGAAGCGCTCCGGGATACGACCTCCGCGTAAGTCCGATGGCGGCCTACTCGCCCTTTATTGCATACTGCCTTCTGGGTGCGACTACTCTTGATCAGATAGATCTGGCAAAGTCGAGGGCTGCGCAACCGCACCTTAATGCCGATGACTTGGGTGATGTTCGAATCCCTCTGCCTGACGTTGTCGAGCAGCGTCGAATCGCTGACTTTCTTGACGCCGCGATCGCGAAGGTGGATGCGCTTGCGGCACATCGACGCTCGCAGTCGGCGGCGCTTGGCGAAGTGGAACTGTCGCAAATCGGCGAGCACCTTGGCGGCTTCGATGCCACTGGCAGTCGCATTGGCACTGGTTGGGGATGGCTGCCGTCGCTCCCCAGCGGGTGGGGCGTTGGCCCTGTCTACGCCTACTTCCATGTGGAGCTAGGGAAGATGTTGAACGCGGCGAGGGCGTCATCTGAGAGTCGACTGCCCTACCTGCGGAACGCGAACGTTCACTGGTATGAGGTCGGCACTGAGGACATGGCGTCGATGGCGTTCGACGAGGACGAGCGAATCCGGTACGGCGTTCGAGCGGGCGACCTGCTCGTATGCGAGGGCGGTGCGGGCGTCGCCGAGGCTGCCGTGTGGGATGGGCGGTTCTCTCCATGCTTCTATCAGAAGTCACTTCATCGAGTCCGAGCAACGAAAGATTTACCTGTCGAGTGGCTCATGTACTGGTTGCGGTACGCCAAGGCGGCTGGCGTATTTGAGGCAGATGGGAACCTGGCGACTATCCCGCATCTCACTGGCGAACAACTCGCTGAGTATCGAATCCCTATCCCGCCAGATAGTCGCCGACGTGTGGCTGAGCTGAAGTCGCTGGTTGCCTCCATTCGAAACGCGCAGGCGGCGCTGGATGCTGCGAATGCGCTCCTTGCCGAGCGTCGCCAGGCCCTCATCACCGCCGCCGTCACCGGCCAGATCGACGTCACGACCGCGGGAGGGGTGGCCGCGTGAGCCCCGGGGTCCACACCGAGCGTGCGTTCGAGGATCGGGTCGAGCACGAGCTGCTCGCGCAGGGGTGGGAGAAGGCGCAGGGCGGCTACCGGCCCGAGCTGGGCATCGACACCGGCGAGCTGTACCGGTTCCTCGGCGCCACGCAGCAGAAGAGCTGGAACAAGCTCATCGACCTGTACGGCGGTGACCAGAACACCGCGCAGCGGCAGTTCGCGCAGCGGCTGGCGTCCGAGGTCGACTCCCGCGGTGTGCTCGACGTGCTGCGCCAGGGCGTGCGCGACCGGGGTGTGCAGATCGACCTCGCCTACTTCCGGCCCGGCCACACGCTCGCGGTCGACGCGCTCGCCGACTACGAGAAGAACGTGCTGACCGTCGCCCGGCAGCTGCACTACAGCACCCGTGACCCGAGCAGGTCTGTCGACATGGCGCTGTTCGTCAATGGGCTGCCCACGGCCACCGTCGAGCTCAAGAACCCGAACACCGGGCAGAACGCCGACCACGCCATCGCCCAGTACCGGGAGCGCGACGCGAACGACGTGTTCTTCGGCAAGCGGGCCGTCGTCCACTTCGCCGTCGACCCCGACCGGGCCTTCGTCGCCACCCGGCTGCGTGGCGGCGACACGCAGTTCCTGCCGTTCAACCTCGGTTCGAACGGTCCTGGGGTCAGCGGTGCAGCCGGGAACCCGCCCGCGCAGCCCGGTTCCTATGCGGTGGCGTACCTGTGGGAGCAGATCTGGCAGCGCGACAACTGGCTGGATCTCCTGCAGCGGTTCCTCCACATCCAGGCGCCGGACAAGAAGGGTGTGCGCACCAACCCGCACACGGCGCCGCGCATCTTCCCGCGCTACCACCAGTGGCACGCCGTGCAGAAGATGGTCGAGGATGCCCGCACGCACGGCGCCGGGCGGAACTACCTGATCCAGCACTCCGCCGGGTCGGGCAAGTCGAACACGATCGCCTGGCTGGCGCACCGGCTGTCCACTCTGTTCGACGCCGACAACCAGCCGGTGTTCCACAAGACCATCGTGATCACCGACCGGGTCGTGCTCGACCGGCAGCTGCAGAAGACGATCTTCCAGTTCGACCACACGCCGGGCGTCGTCCGGAAGATCGACGAGGACTCCACGCAGCTCGCGGCCGCCCTCGACGACGCCACGTCGAAGATCGTCATCTCGACGCTGCAGATGTACCCCTTCGTGCTGGGCAAGATCGCCGGCATGGGCCTGGCCGGCCGCCGGTACGCCGTCATCATCGACGAGGCGCACACCTCCCAGGGGGGTGAGTCAGCGATCCGGCTCAAGCAGGTGCTGGGGGCGAACGTGCCGGCCCGGGAGGAGGATGAGGACGCGGCGACCTACCTGTCCCGGGTGCGGGGCAAGCACCCGAACCTGTCGTACTTCGCCTTCACCGCCACGCCGAAGTCGCCGACGCTCAAGCTGTTCGGCACCTGGGACCCGCAGCGCGTGAACCCGCACACCGGCGAGCAGGGCATGTACGTGCCCTTCCACGTCTACTCGATGCGCCAGGCCATCGACGAGGGCTACATCCTCGACGTGCTTGCCAACTACCTCACCTACGACACCAAGTGGCGGCTGCGCAACGCGGCAGTCGAGCACCAGGAGTCGAGGCTCGCCAATCCCGAGGTGGACGAGCGCAAGGCCAAGGCCAAGCTAGTCCGCTTCGCCGAGCTGCACCCGAAGTCGCTGGACCAGAAGGCCAAGCTGATCGTCGAGGACTTCCGGGACACTATCGCCGGGCGCCTCGGCGGACGGGCGAAGGCGATGGTCGTCACCAGCAGCCGGGAGCACGCGCTCGGGCTCTACCAGGCCATCCGGCGCTACATCGACGTCACAGATGCCGGCCTCGGAGTCCTGGCCGCGTTCTCCGGCAAGCTCGAGGACGGGTCCACCGGGGTGGAGTTCACCGAGGCGCAGCTCAACGGTTTCCCGGAGAAGCAGCTGCCGGACATGTTCGCCTATACCAAGGCCGACGACCCGCAGGCCGCCGCGCGCGGCCAGGACGAGTACCGGCTCCTGGTCGCCGCGGAGAAGTACCAGACCGGGTTCGACCAGCCGCTGCTGTGCGGGATGTACGTCGACAAGCCGCTCACCGGCGTCGCGGCGGTGCAGACGTTGTCGCGCCTCAACCGGATCCACCCGCTCAAGTCGCAGGACGACGTGCGCATCCTCGACTTCGAGAACGACGCCACCGCCATCCAGGCCGCGTTCGAGGACTGGTTCGAGTCGACCATCACCGAAGAGGCCGACCCCAACCTGCTCTACGACAAGCAGCGCGAGGTCATGGAGTTCGGGCTGCTGGCGGCGTCGGAGATGGAAGCGTTCATGCGGGTGCTCGGCGAGGCCCCGCCCGGGCGGATGCCGGAGGCGGCCGAGCGCAAGCTGCATGCACAGCTGCACGAGTACCTGAAGCCGGCGCGGGACCGCTTCGACGCCCTCGACACCGACGACGAGCGGGAAGGCTTCCGCGGCGCCCTCCAGACCTACGTCCGTGCCTACAGCCTCCTCGCGCAGGTGATCGACTGGGGCGATCCCGATCTGGAGCGGCTCTACCAGTACGGCCGCATCCTGCTGATCCGGCTGCCCGGGCGGCCGCCGGCGTCGGTCGACATCGGCGACGCCGACCTCAGCCATTTCCGGCTGGAGTTCACCGGGCAGCACAACGTGTCGCTGTCGGCCGTCGGCGACCGGGACGTCCGCGGCCACGCGGCCGACGGCGGCGGCCTGCGCGAGCCGGAGATGACCCCGCTCGCAGAGGTGATCGCCGAGCTCAACGACCGGTTCGGGCTCGGCCTGGGCACCTCCGACGAGATCCTCGTCTTCCAGCAGGTCGTCGGGCTCGTCGAGGACACCTCGATGCAGCAGATCGCCCTGGCGAACGACGAGGCCCGGTTCGGGCAGGTGGCCGACGACCGCCTGGACGACATCGTGGCCGAGAACGCCGAGCGCAACACCGACTTCATGAAGCTCTACTTCGACAACGACGAGTTCCAGAAGGCGGTCAAGGAGGCGGCGCGCAGGCGGGCGTACCGGATCATCAGGGAGCCGGCCCGCGAGGAGGCCCTTTCCCGCCTGCGGGAGGAGATGGCGCGCGAGGTGGGGACGCGAGGTGAGTGAACCCGGCGGGGAACTGATCGTCTACCGCGGCGCGGACGGACGGTCAGAGGTTCAGCTGCGGGCCGTCGGAGGCACGGTGTGGCTCGCGCAGGCCGAGATCGCGGAGCTGTACGGCACCTCGGTGCCGAACATCGTGCAGATCATCCGGCGCATCCTCGACGACGGCGAGGTGACCGAGGCAACCATTAACTCAGAGTTAAGAGTTCGAACCGAGGGCTCCCGCAGCGTGCAGCGGGAGGTCAAGGTCTACAACCTCGACATGGTGCTGGCTATCGGCTACCGCGTGTCGACTCCGCGGGCGGTGCAGTTCCGCCAGTGGGCGACCACGGTGCTGCGCGAGTACCTCGTCAAGGGCTTCGTCCTCGACGACCGTCGTCTCAAGGACCCGGACGGCACGGACTACTTCGACGAGCTGCTCCAGCGGATCCGGGACATCCGGGCCTCCGAGAAGCGCTTCTACCAGAAGGTCCGGGACCTGTTCTCCGTGACGAGCGCCGACTACAGCAGCACGTCGGGAACGGCCAAGACCTTCTTCGCGACGATCCAGAACAAGCTCATCTTCGCTGTCACCGGCCACACGGCGGCCGAGCTGGTCCTCTCCCGGTCCGACGCGCGCTCACCGAGCCTGGGCCTCACCACCTGGGCGGGTGACCGGATCCGCAAGGGCGACGTCGTGATCGCGAAGAACTACCTGACCGAGCCGGAGATCACCGAACTCAACCGCCTGACGACCATGTTCCTCGACTTCGCCGAGGACCGTGCTCAACGGCGCCGGACGACCCTCATGGCGGAGTGGGTGGCGCAGACCGACCGGTTCCTCGACTTCAACGAACGCAACGTCTTGAACGGCCCGGGGAGCGTATCCGCGTCCGAGATGAAGGAGGTCGCGGGCGAACGCTACGCCGAGTTCGACAAGAGCCGGAGGTCGCTCGAGGCGGAGATCGCCGAGGCCGAGGAGCTCGACGACATCCGCGCCTTGACCGCGCTCGACCGTCCAGCCGACCGTGACGACCGGGCGGAGGGCGGGGGGTGACGGACGGGGCGGACGGACGGCGGGTGCTCGGGGGCCGCTATCGCGTGGATGGATCGCTCGGGCGCGGCGGCATGAGCGAGGTCTTCCACGGTTACGACGAGCGCCTCGACCGGCGGGTGGCGATCAAGGAGCTGCGCCCGCCGTCCGCGCCGCTGCCGGCCGAGCCGGACAGCCCGGAGGCCGCCGAGGTCCTCGACGCCCTCGACCGTGACCGCAAGCGGTTCCTCCGCGAGATCCGCACCACGGCCCGGCTGGAGCTTCCCGGCGCTCCGGCCGTCTACGACACCGGGGAGGAGGTCGCTGCGGACGGGAGCAGCCGGCTGTGGCTCGTCATGCAACTGCTGCGCGGCTCCACCCTGGAGGCCGTACTCGACCGTGCCGACTACGTGCACGAACCGCCGAGCGTGACCTGGGCGGCGGCGGTCGCCGCGCAGATCGCCGCGGTCCTCGCCGACGTGCACCGGGTGGACATCGTCCACCGGGACATCAAGCCGGCCAACGTGATGATCGTCGATGGCGGCCTGGTGAAGGTGCTCGACTTCGGTATCGCGATCCTGCGCGGCGGGGACGCCCTTCCCCGGTTGACGCAGGTCGACAAGACGGTGGGCACCCCGCCCTACATGTCCCCGGAACAGGGCCTCGGGCAGGTCGTCACGGCCGCATCGGACGTCTACTCGCTGGGCTGCCTCCTGTGCGAGCTCCTGACCGGCGACCCGCCGTTCCTCGCCACGGCCGACCGGTCGTTGCGGGCCCACCACCTGCAGTCGGCGGCGCCATCGATGCGCGACCGACGAGCCGAGGTGCCGGCCGGACTCGACGACCTGGTCAAGGCAATGCTGGAGAAGGACCCGCAGGATCGCCCGACGGCGGAGGCGGCGTACGACACCCTGGTCCCGCTCGTGGCGCGGACCGAGGCCGACGCGCGGCACGAAGACCGCGATCCGGCGCTGCCGTTCCGGCGTCCCTTGCTCTCCACCCCGCCGCGCCGGGCGTCCGAAGCAGCGCCGGAATCTTTCACCGAGGCGGAGTTCGAGCAGCTCAGTGCCGCTGCCGAGGAACTGCTCGACAACGACCGGCCTGCCGAGGCGATCCGCCTCCTCGACGAGGGACTCGAACGAGCTGCTCACCAGCCGTTCCTGGAGCTGCGGCTGCGGCACTTCCTGGCGGGTGCGCTGTACTACGCCGGCGAATACACCCGCGCGGCACCGCTCTTCGACGGCGTCGGCCGGGACTACAAACGCCGCCTGGGCCCCTCCGACGATTTCGTGATCGACGCCTTCTACCACGCCGGGCACTCCTATGCCGAGATCGGAAAACCCGACAAGGCACTGCCGCACCTGTGGTTCTTCCTGCGCCACGCAGACGGGGAGGACACGGACCGGGTCCTGCGCACGCGGTTCGTCATCGCGCAGATGCTCACGGCCGCGGACCGCCCCGAGGACGCCCTGGACGAGCTGCGGGACCTGCGCCCGCACATCTCGGCTGCCTACGGTGGCGGGTCGACCCAGGTTCGCAACATCGACAAGCACATCAGCCGGCTGATCGGACGGTGAGATCGCGCGAACCCGCGGGTCCGAGGCGGGCCGCGGGCGGCGGGTGGGATGCTGCGTTCATGAAGTCTCGCGTTCTGGTGGTCGACGACGACCCGGCGTTGGCCGAGATGCTGACGATCGTGCTGCGGGGCGAGGGGTTCGATACCGCGGTGGTCGCCGACGGCACCCGCGCCCTGCCGGCCGTCCGTGAGATGCGGCCCGACGTCGTGCTGCTCGACCTGATGCTGCCGGGCATGAACGGGATCGACGTCTGCCGGGCGATCCGCACCGAGTCGGGCGTGCCGATCGTGATGCTCACCGCCAAGAGCGACACCGTCGACATCGTGCTGGGCCTGGAGTCCGGGGCCGACGACTACGTGGTCAAGCCGTTCAAGCCCAAGGAGCTCGTCGCCCGCATCCGCGCCCGGGTGCGCCGCACCGAGGCCGAGCCGGCCGAGCAGCTCGCGATCGGCGACGTCACGATCGACGTGCCGGCCCACCAGGTCGTCCGGGCGGGGGTGCCGATCGCCCTCACACCGCTCGAGTTCGATCTCCTGGTGGCGCTGGCCCGCAAGCCGCGGCAGGTGTTCACCCGGGAAGTCCTGCTCGAGCAGGTGTGGGGTTACCGGCACGCCGCGGACACGCGGCTGGTGAACGTCCACGTGCAGCGGCTGCGGTCGAAGGTGGAGCGTGACCCGGAGCATCCCGAGGTCGTCCTGACGGTGCGCGGCGTGGGGTACAAGGCAGGTCCACCGTGACCTCCCGCGCCACGCCATGAGGATGGAGCGCGTCCGTCGCGCTCTGGCCCCGGTCCGCCAGCAGGTCGCGGAGCTGATCGAGGCCTGGGGCGTGGCATGGCGGCGCTCGATGCAGCTGCGCGTCGTGATCAGCACTCTCGCGCTGTCGACGGCCGTGGTCCTCGTGCTCGGCATGGTGCTGCAGACCCAGATCGCCCAGCGGCTCCTGCAGAACAAGGAGCATGACGCCCGCACCCGCACGGAAGCGGGCGCGGTGCTGCTGGAACGTGACCTGGCCGGCGTCGACCCGGAGCGCGAGGGCGCGCAGGGCGAGCTCAACAACGCGCTGGACCGGCTGACCAACGCGAGCGCCGCCGACGACCAGTCGGCCACGGCGGGGGAGTTCCGCGCCGTCCTCACCACGAGCGCGGGCGACGGGGGCTCGCAGGTCTCGGCGGGGCCGGTCGAGGACGTCCCCGCGACGCTGCGCGAGGCCGTCGCCGCGGGCGCGCTCGCGAGCCAGTACACGACCACCCTGAGCGAGCACAGCGTCGAGGTCCCGACGCTGGTCGTCGGGCAACCGGTGCGCACCGCGGTCGGTGATCTCGAGTTCTACCTGCTGTTCCCGCTCACCTCCGAGCAGCGCACCCTCGGCACGGTGCAGAGCACGCTGATCGTGGCCGGGCTGCTCCTCCTGTTGCTGCTCGCCGCGATCGCCGGGCTGGTCACCCGGCAGGTCGTGCGCCCGGTGCGGCAGGCCGCCGAGATCGCGGAGAGGTTCGCCGACGGGCACCTCGACGAGCGGATGCCGGTGCAGGGCGAGGACGAGGTGGCGCGGCTCGCGGAGTCCTACAACGAGATGGCGTCGAGCATCCAGAGCCAGATCCACCAGCTGGAGGAGTTCGGCGCGTTGCAGCGGCGGTTCACCTCCGACGTGAGCCACGAGCTGCGCACCCCGTTGACGACGGTGCGGATGGCGGCCGACGTGCTCTACGCCTCCCGCGAGGAACTGCTGCCGGCGCTGCGGCGCAGCTCGGAGCTGCTCGTCGCCGAGCTGGACCGCTTCGAGGCGCTCCTGGCGGACCTGCTGGAGATCAGCCGGCTCGACGCCGGTGTGGCCGAGCTCGGCGCGGAGCGGGTGGACATGCGGGCGGTGGTCGTGCGGGCGGTCGAGGCCGTGCGGGGCATCGCCGACGAGACCGGCACCCCGCTGGAGCTGGAGCTGCCGACCGGCGTGTACGCCGAGGTCGACCCGCGCCGCGTCGAGCGCATCGTGCGCAACCTGGTGGCCAACGCCATCGACCACAGCGAGAGCAGGCCGGTGCGCGTCGTCCTCGCGGAGGACGAGCACGCGGTCGCCGTGCTGGTGCGCGACCACGGCGTCGGGCTGCGCCCCGGAGAGGCGAGCCTCGTGTTCAACCGGTTCTGGCGTGCGGAGGAGTCGCGCGCCCGGCGCAGCGGCGGCAGCGGCCTCGGGCTCGCCATCGCGATCGAGGACGCGCGGTTGCACGGCGGCTGGCTGCAGGCGTGGGGCGAGATCGGCGACGGGGCGGCGTTCCGGCTGACGCTGCCGCGCACGCTGGGCGACGACGTGGAGTCGAGCCCGCTGCCACTCGGTCCGGCCGACGACGCCCCACCGGGTGCGGAGGCCGCGACGTCCGTGCCGACACCGCCGGTGGGGTGGCCGGTCACGGTGCCGTCGCACCCGTCGGACGCGAGTGGGCCGGGGGAGGACCCGTGAGCGCCCGTCGCCGGGCGGCACTGGTGGCGCTGCTGCTCGCGCTGTGCACCGCCGCCGGGTGTGCGAGCGTGCCCGAGTCGTCCACGGTCCAGGTGCTGCGCCAGATCGGCAGTGGCGACGACGAGCTGCTCCCGCCCGGCCCCGCCGAGGGCAGCAACCCGCTCGACCTGGTGCGCGACTTCGTGTTCGCCTCGGGCAGCAGCGCGGAACGCCACGGTGCGGCGCGCCGCTTCCTGGCCCCCGAGGCCGAGAACTGGGACGACGCCGCGGGCCTCACCGTGCTCGACGGGCAGTTCGACACGGTCCCCGCACCCGGGGCCGCCGGCCTCGCCACCGGCGTCACGACGATCCGGATCCGCGGCACGGCGATCGGCAGGCTCACCTCGTCGGGATCCTTCGAACCGGGGCAGAGCACGTTCCAGCAGGACGTCACCGTGGTGCGCCGCGACGGGCAGTGGCGGATCTCGAACCTCCCGGCGGGCGTCGTCGTGCCGCTGCCGGTGTTCCGGGACAACTACAAGCCCGTGCGCACCTGGTTCATCGACCCCGTCCGCAGGCTCGCCGTCGCCGACCAGCGCCACGTGCCCAGCACCCCGTCCCGGGCGCAGGCCGCGCGGGTGATGGAGCTGCTCCTGGCCGGGCCGTCGCCCGCGATGCTCGGCGCGGCCGTGTCGCTGCTCCCGCCGGGCGCGCAGCTGCGCGCCAACGTGACGGTCAGCGCGGACGGTGCCCTGATCGTGGACCTGACGCGCCTCGGTGACCTCGACCAGCCGTCCCGGATGCTGCTCGCCGCCCAGGTGGTGCTGTCGCTGTCCGAGGTGAACGTGGGGCGGGTCCGGCTGCTGGTCGACGGCGAACCGCTCGTTCCCGGCCGCCAGGACCTCACCCGCGAGGACGTCGCCGCGCTGTCCGCGGTCGTCCAGCCCGCGGCGGACGTGCCCGGGCTCGTGGTCGCCGGTGGCCGCGTCCGCCAGCTCTCCGGCCCGGAGCCGAGCGCGCCGCTGCCCGGTCCGGTGGGTGACGGCAGCTTCGACGTGGAGTCCGCGGCATCCACCGTGGACGGCGGGCGGCTCGCCGCGGTGGCCCGCTCCGGCGGGCGGCGCTCGCTCCTCGTCGGGGACGGCTCCGGGCGGGACGTCACGACGGTGTCGCTCGCGGCCGACACGATGACCAGGCCGTCGTGGACGCCGACCGGCGGTGAGGTGTGGACCGTGCTCGACTCGGCCGTCGTCGCCCGGGTGCTCGTCGGCGACACGGGCGAGCCCCGGACCGGCCAGGTGAACGCCGACGAGCTGGCGGCGCTCGGGCCGATCGCGGACCTGCGCCTGTCCCGCGACGGTGTGCGCGTCGTCGCGGTCGTCGGCGGCGGGCTCTACACCGGCGCCGTGGTACGCAGCATCGACGGCGAGGCCGCGATCCGCAACATCCACCGGCTGCGCCCGGACGACCTCGGTGAGGTCGTGGCGGCGGACTGGCGCTCGAGCGACTCCATCATCGCGATCACCCGGACCGGGGAGATGCTGGTGGCCCAGGTCTCGGTCGACGGTCTGGTGGTCCAGCCGGTCCTCAGCAACAACCTCACCCCGCCGCTCACCGCGATCGCCGCGGCGGCGAACCGGCCCCTGTGGGTCACCGACCAGACCGGGGTGTGGAGCTTCGGCGGTGGTGACCAGGTCGCGTGGCGCCAGGTCCTCGGCGGCGCGCCCGACGCAGTCCCCCTCTACCCAGGTTGATCCCGCACTCAGGGACCGCGACACAGGCACACGGAGACCCCGACTCGCAGTGAGGATGTAGGGGAGCCCCGCAGCGGTCGTTCTGGCTCACCGACTCGCTGACCGTGGTGTCCTGCGCCCGATCTGCCGGGTGACCGCTG
>NZ_NKYF01000048.1 GCF_002262885.1 Pseudonocardia sp. MH-G8
GAGGCGCTCAAGTCCGTGGACATGGTCGTGGACTGCACGTTCCTGCTGTTCAGCCCCGAGCAGTTCGAGATCCAGGCCGCCGGCACCCGCATCCTCACCGCGGTCGAGCCCGCCCCGCTGCTGGCCCGGCTCATGCCCACGAAGGAGCTGCGCGAACGCGTCGAGATCGGCGCCGAGCTGCTGGCCAAGGCCCAGACCATGCGGATCACCAGCCCGCACGGCACCGACGTCACCTACCGCCTCGGCGTCTACCCGACCATGAGCGAGTACGGCTACACCGACCAGCCCGGCCGCTGGGACCACTGGCCCGCAGCGTTCGTGTTCACCGGCGGCGCCGACGACGGCGTCGACGGGAAGATCGTGCTGGCCCCCGGCGACGTACTCCTGCCGTTCAACACCTACGTGCAGACCCCCGTCGAGATCACCATCGAGCAGGGTTTCATCCGCGACATCCGCGGAGGCCTCGACGCCGACCTGCTGTCCTCCCACATCCGCTCCTTCGACGACCCCCGCGGCTACGGCATGAGCCACGTCGGCTGGGGCCTCGACGAACGCGCCCACTGGCACGGACTCACCCAGTTCGGCGGCGGCATGGGCATGGAACTACGCAGCTTCTACGGCAACGTCATGTTCTCCATC
Source organism: Pseudonocardia sp. MH-G8 (assembly GCF_002262885.1). Lineage (GTDB taxonomy): Bacteria > Actinomycetota > Actinomycetes > Mycobacteriales > Pseudonocardiaceae > Pseudonocardia. The sequence continues at coordinate 640 of NZ_NKYF01000048.1, forward strand.
GGCCCCAACAACGAACTCGGCGGACCCAACGACACCCCCTGCCACTTCGACATCCCCATGCGCGGCAACTCCCTCCACCTCGACGACGAACTCATCGTCGACAACGGCGAACTCACCGTCCCCGAGATGCGCCCGGCCGGGAAGCGCTGAGATGACCACCCACCAGGCGGGCGGAGCCGCTCGTCAAACTGGTCACCACCGTCAACGGTCAGCAGGTGAGCGAAAGCGTGCCGCCGCGGCTGCACGTCGCCGACTTCCTTCGCCAACGGCTGGGGCTCACGGGCACCCACGTCGGCTGCGAGCAGGGTGCCTGCGGCATGTGCACGGTGGTGGTCGACGGCGAGGCGATCAAGTCCTGCCTGATGCTGGCCTGTCAGCTCGACGGCCGGAACGTGCAGACGGTCGAGTCGCTCGCCGAGGACGACCGGCTCAACCCGCTGCAGCAGGCCTTCAGCCAGGAACACGCACTGCAGTGCGGGTTCTGCTCACCCGGGTTCCTCATGACCGCGACGGCGCTGGCGTACCAGGGCGGGCACCCGACGCGGGAGGAGATCCGCGAGGAGATCGCCGGGGTCCTCTGCCGGTGCACCGGCTACGCCACCATCGTCTCGGCCATCGAGCGCTACTTCGCCGGATCCTCCCGGCCCGACCCGGACGACGACGCCGCCGACGTGACCGAGGGGACGCGAGGCCGACGATGACCATCCTGGACCGCCCCGCCCCGGCCGGGACCGAGCGGCGGACCGGCGTGATCGGCACCTCCGTCCTCCGGAAGGAGGACGAGCGCCTGCTGCGCGGCGACGGCCGGTTCACCGACGACGTCGAGCCGGCGCACGTGCTGCACATGGCCGTCTCCCGCTGCCCCTACCCGCACGCGCGAGTGCTGCGGGTGGACGCGGATGCGGCGCGGCGGCTGGACGGGGTTCTGCACGTCCTCGTCGGCGCGGACGTCCGAGCCGCCACCGAGCCGATGACGGTGCTCCGGCCGGTGCCGGGCGCGCCGCAGCTGCCCTACTACGCGCTGGCCCAGGGCATCGCGACGCACGAGGGCCAACCGGTGGTGAGCGTGGTGGCGACCAGCCGGCACGTGGCCGAGGACGCCCTCGAACTGGTCGACATCGAGTACGAGCCGCTGCCGCACGTCGTCGACGTGCTCGCCGCGCTCGAGCCGGACGCCCCGGTGCTGCACCCCTCTGTGCTCGACTCGAACCTGCTGGCCGCGAACTCCGACGGCAGCGGGGATCCCGAGGCGCGGATGCGTGAGGCCGCCGTCGTCGTCGAGGGCCGGTTCCGGATCAACCGGGTGACCGCCCTGCCCATGGAGACCCGGGCCGTCCTGGCCCAGTGGCGGCCCGGCGCTCGCGAGCTGACGGTGCACTGCTCGACGCAGGTGCCGCACCTGGTCCGCAAGCAGCTCGCGGAGTCGCTGCGCCTGGCCGAGGGCGACATCCGGACGATCGCCTCCGACGTCGGTGGCGGCTTCGGCCTCAAGCTCGGCGTCTTCCCGGAGGACGTGCTCGCATGCCTGCACGCGATGGCGCTGCGCCGTCCGGTCAAGTGGGTGGAGGACCGCGCCGAACACTTCCGGGCATCCACCCACGCCCGCGAGTCGGTGCACGACTACCGCATCGCAGCCGACGCCGAGGGGCGCATCCTGGCGATGACCAACGTCTACGCCACCGACATCGGCGGCTGGAACTCGCCGTTCGGGTCCGCGCAACTGTCGAGCGTGGTGTTCAACGGCCCGTACCGGGTGGAGGACGGCTACGCCGAGCGCCGGGTCACCCTCACCAACAAGACGCCGATCGGCGCCTACCGCGGCTACGGCCAGCCCGAGGTCAACTTCGCCTACGAGCGGCTGATGGACCAGCTCGCCCGCCGGCTGGACCTCGACCCGGTGGAGCTGCGGGCCAAGAACATGCTGACGCCGCAGGAGCTGCCCTGGAAGAACCCGACTGGCGCCGTGTACGACAGCGGGGACTACGAGCGCTGCCTGCGGATGGCTGCCGAGGCGATCGGGTGGTCCGAGCGCCGGGCCGCCGCCCCGGCGCCGCGGGCGGACGGCCGGCTCGTCGGGATCGGGTTCTCCTCCTTCGTCGAGCGCACCGGCTACGCAAGCGCCCGCTTCCTGGCCCGGCGCGGGTCGCAGTTCGGGGCGCACGAGAGCGTCACGCTGCGCTCCAACCGGTCCGGCGGGATCGACGTCTACACCGGCGTCTCCACCATGGGGCAGAGCAGCGAGACGGCATTCGCCCAGGTGGTCAGCGACGTGTTCGGCATTGACTACGCCGCGGTGAAGGTGCACGCCGGGGATACCGGCGCCTCCCCGCTGAACACCGGCGCCTTCGCCTCTCGCACCATGATCGCGGCGAGTGGGGCGCTCAAGCAGGCCGCGGAGGTGCTGGCGGGCAAGACACTCCGGCTGGCCGCCTGGCGGCTGGAGGTCGAGGCCGCCGACCTGGAGATCGCCGGGTCGCTCGTGCGGCACCGCGAGAACCCGGACGTGCGAGTGTCGCTCGCGGAGGTGTTCGGGGTCGCCATCACCGGCCAGGGCATCCCGCCGGACGAGGAGCCGGGCCTGGAGTCCACCACCCACTTCGAGCCCGCCGACGCCGCCTACTCCTACGGCACCGCCGCGGCGCGCGTGTCGGTGGACCCGCATACCGGGGAGTTCGACGTCGAGCGGTTCGTGCTGGTGCACGACGCCGGCACCGTGGTGAACCCGCAGGTCGTCGAGGGCCAGGTGCGCGGCGCCCTCGCGCAGGGCTTCGGTGCGGCGCTCACCGAGGAGCTGAGCTACGACCCGGACACCGGCCAACTGCTCAACGGATCGATGGTCGACTACTTCCCGCCGACCGCGGCCGACCTGCCCCCGATCGAGCTCCTGCACACCGAGGTGCCCTCCCCCGTCACCCCGTTCGGGATCCGCGGGGTCGGAGAAGCAGGCACCATCCCGCCCGGTGCCGCGGTCGCGAACGCCGTCTGCGACGCGCTCGCCGACTTCGGCGTGGAACTCGACAGCCTGCCCGTCACCCCCGAGGTCATCTGGCGGGCTCTGTCCCACCGGGCGGCTCCCGAGGGACCCGACGACCACCTCGCGCCCACTCCGGGCGATCTCCCCGACGGAGGACCTGGATACTGATGACCGAGCACCGCACCCCCGAACCGGGACCCGATCTGGCAACGAAGGCCGTGGCCTGCGAGGACCAGCCCGCACCCGAGGGTCTCGACTCGTCGCGGATCGGCCTGATCGTGCCGAGTTCGAACACGACGATGGAGACCGAGCTTCCCGAGCTCTTCCGCCGGCAGAGCGAGGCCACCGGGCACCGGTACACCTTCCACTCCGCCCGCTCGGCCATGAAGCAGGTGAACCGGGAAGAGCTGCTGGCCATGGTCGACAAGGCGGCCGATTGCGCGACAGCGGTATCGGACGCCGACGTCGACGTCATCGCCTACGCCTGCCTCGTCGCGGTCATGGCGCAGGGACCCGGCGCGCACGAGAAGTCCGAGCAGGTGATCGCGGACGCCGCCCGTGCCAACGGGCACCCGGCCGAGGTGGTCAGCAGCGCCGGCGCCCTGGTGCGCACGCTGCGGATGATCGGCGCCGACCGCGTCGCGATGGTGACCCCGTACATGGCGCCCCTCACCCGCATGGTCGGCGAGTACATCGAGGCCGAGGGCATCGAAGTGCTCGACGCGGTGGCCCTCGAGGTGCCCGACAACCTGACCGTCGGCCGGCTGGACCCCGCGCGGCTGCCGGAGATCGCCCGCGGTCTGCGCCGGGAGGGAGCGCAGGCCGTCGTCCTGTCGGCCTGCGTCCAGATGCCGTCGCTGCCCGCGGTGCAGCAGGTCGAGGACGAGCTGGGGCTGCCCGTCGTGACGGCCGCGACGGCAACGGCGTTCGAGGTGCTCACCGCGCTTGGCCATCGGCCTGCCATCACCGGAGCAGGTCGCCTGATGAGCTGACCCGTATCGCCCCGGGAGGCGCTGGCACGGCGGGCGCCCGGTGGAAAGCCTGTCCCGGGGTAGCAGGGTGGGACCGCCACATCGAGGAGCCCGACGTGCCGCCGTCCTACCCCCGCCGCCCGGACGCCGCCACGCCCTCCCGTGCCCGCTAGGGGCGCACCAGTTGCGGCCGGGTGCGAGCAGCCGCGGATTTGCGGTCGGTCGACGGCCACGTCGAAGGGTCATGGATGCGTCCGGCTGGTTGGCCAGACCGCATTCACGACGGCTCACCGAGATCGAACAGATCAGTAGACAGGGCGTCAGAGAAGAACGGTATCGCGGCGCCCCTCGACGAGATGACCGGCCAACTCCACCTCTCAAGATCGGCGAGGTTCGACGATGCCACGCGCTACCGACCGGTCAGCCGCTGCGCTGCCTGGTCGAGGCGCCGTCATCGCTTCAACACTCACCATGGAGGCCGCGGGCGCGTTCAGCACGTCGCGGATCTTAGCCTAGACCTAACACCTGTTTGGAAAGTCGATCTTGTCGCCGGGTGCGTGTCGGTGAGCGGAGACAAGTGAGGTCTCCGGTAGATGGATCAACGACGAAGAAGACCATCACACGGAGACCTCGCAGGGACCGTACCCGCGGGCGGACGCAGGGACCTCACCGACGTGCTGTCGCAGCTGCTGGAACCACTCCTGCCAGCGACAAGCGTGCTGGGGGCACCGATCTGGACCCGACGCCAACTGATCAACGGGATCCGCTGGCGGATCCGCACCGGCGCGCCCTGGCGGGACGTGCCCGAACGCCACGGCTCCTGGCAGTAGATCTACGGACTGTTCTTCGGCTGGCAACGCGACGGCACCTGGGCGCGGGTGTGTTCGCGGCTGCAGCAGCTCGCCGACAGCGCCGGCTTGATCACCTGGGATGCCTCAGTCGACTCCACCGTGGTGTGCGCGCCCACCAGCACGCCGCGGCGGCGGGCACGTCATCGGCGAGCCCGCCACTGCTCGACCATCAACGCATTCCCGCCGGCTGAGGCACTCGGCTACGTCCGAAGCACGTTGACCTGCCGGCGGCGGTACCAGGGTTGGTCCTGTCGTGGAGGGCAACCGTCAGGTGGACCACAGTGACGCCTCAGGATGAAGGCGAAGCGGCCCTGATCGGTGTCGGCGGCGCCTGAAAACTGACCCCTTTGCGGCGCGGGGGTTCGGGGGCGGATTCGCATGATCATCGCAACACCTGACGTCATCAGGGTGTCAGGGCGGCGGCGAAGAGCTCGGCCGGGGTGCGCCAGCCGTGTCGCTTGCGGGGCCGGTGGTTGAGCCGGTGCTCGGCCTCGGCGAGATCATGCGGAGTGAAGATCCGTAGGTCGGTCTTCTTCGGGAAGTACTGGCGCAGCAAACCGTTGGTGTTCTCGTTCGTCGGTCGCTGCCAGGGGCTGGCCGGGTAGGCGAAGTAGACGCCCTCGGCGAAGTGCTCGGCGAGCAGATCGTGCTGGGCCATCTCCGAGCCCTGATCCCAGGTCAAGGTCAACCGCACCTGCGTCGGCAGGTTGGCGATCGCCTGCTCGATGCCCAGCCGGCACCGCTGCGCGTCGTGGCCGTCGGGCAGATAGACCAGGCGCACGTACCCGCTGCGGCGATCGACGAGGGTGCCGATCGCTGACTGGCTGCTCCGGCCGACGATCAGATCGCCCTCCCAATCACCGACCCGGCTGCGCTCTGCGACGACCGCCGGGCGGGCGTCGATCAACCGGGCGGGCGCGACATAACGAGTCTGCCGCGTGTCCGGTCGTCGGCGGCGCTTGCGCAGCCGACGCCCGGTGCGCAGCCGCCGGGTCAATGTCCTGCTCAGACCGCCCTTCCCGCCGTGGTAGAGCGCTTGGTAGATCGTCTCGTGGCACAGATGCCACGACGGCCGGTCCGGATAGGCCAGGCGCAGATGCGCGGAGATCTGTTCCGGACTCCACTCCAGCTCGAGCTTCGCCTGCACCACCTGGCGCAGACGGGGTTTCGGCTCAGCCGGGTTTGCCGTGGCCACCGGGTCCGGTCTCGAGCTCGTGCGTGGGCGAGGTCGCCGTCGTAGACCCCGCCGTCGTGCGGGCGCAGGTTGCGGCGCAACTCACGACTGACCGTGGACGCAGCACGCCCGAGCCGGCGCGCGATCTCCCGAACCCCCACGCCGCCGCGGCGCAGCGTGGCGATGCGCTGCCGCTCCAGCAGCGACAGGAAGCGGCCGGTCCGGCTCGTCTCGGGCAGCCGCTCGGGCGCCAACCCGCCGGTCTCGGCGCGCCACCGGTAACCCGTCTTCCGGCCAATCCCGAGGATCTTGCAGGCCTGAACGGTGCCCACACCGTTCGCCAGCAACGCCCAATACTCCGCCTCCAGGTCCAACCGCCGCTTACGACCACGCCGCCCCATCCACACACCCCTGATCTAGCAGGCATGTTGCGACAAGCCCCCGAACCCCCGTGCCGCCAGAGGGTCAAGATTCGCGCGCCGTTGACAATCGGAGCGATTTCAGGCGACGCTGATCAGCTCGGTGCGCCCACGACGAGGTCGTTTACCAGCGCGACGGCGTGGGGGAAGGGTTCAAGTCCCCCCTCGGACACCACGCAGTGCATCCCTGCAACACCCGCGTCGCTGTCGAGGGGATCGGCGTCCGGGCGCGATCGCCAGACCGACGTACCTGTGCTCAAGCGCACTTGAGCACCTCCGGTCCGCATCTGCCACATCCTTCCGTGCCTCCTGCCGGAGGACGAGGTGGTGACCTCGACCGTCGTCCCCGCCCTTCCCACGGTCCGGCGTCGCGCCACAGGCGACACGGCGGGACCCAGATCCGCCACGGCCCGACCGCTGCCGATCCCTCCGCTGCCATGCGGGTCTGCTCGTGAAGCGGTCTATGGCATCGCAATCCTCGACCGGTACGGCCGCCTCGCCGAGCGCACCGTGCTCCGCGCCCTGCACTGGGGGCCCGGGCACCCGCTCGCCCTGACCCTGGTCTCCGGCTCCGTCCTCGTCGTCGCGCACGACGGCGGGACGGCCCGCGTCGGCAATGACGGATATCTGCGCCTCCCGGTCGGCGTGCGCCGAGGGTGCCGCCTCGCGGCCAGTGACCGAGTGCTGCTGGTCGCCGAACCCGCCATCGGCCGACTGCTCCTGCATCCACCCGCCGCGCTGGGCGCGCTGCTCGACGCCCCCCCACACCGTCATCCTGCGAGGAGCCACGCCATGACCACCACGCAGCCACGGTGGACCACGCCCGGCGCGCCGAGCTCGACGCCGCCCGGCTGTTGCTCGACCGCATGGGCATCACCCCCGCCGACCTGCTCCCCACGCCCCGCCCCCGCGCCACGGTTCCGACCTTCGCCTAGTACGTCCCCGCGTCCGCGACGCGGTCGGCGACGGCACCCGCCGGGTGTACGGCTCGTACTGGAACCGCGTCGTCGACCGCTGGCCCGACTGCCGGGACTCCCGATCCCCGACACACTGACGATGCCGACCACCACACCCGACAGCACCAACAAGATCAACCTGTCATCGGCAACCGAACCGACGACTCCCGGCCAGATGATCGGCGTTGGGGATGCCGCTCAACAGCCAGGCGAACAGCGCGAAGGCACCGGCCGGCCCCCCTCCGCGCCGCGGTGCTTCAACCGGTGGGCTTCCGTCGGGTCCCGGACTTGCTCCACGAGCGGCCGGCCGCGGGCGCCGACGTGCTCAGCGCCCATACCGGACATCGGATGAGCCCGGCGGCGGCGCGGCCGGCAGCGGCCGGCCCGCCCTGACCCGCGGCGACCCCGGCCGATCTAATCGGCACATGGATTCCGGCCTGCTCGCCATCGACGACCTGCGCTCGCTCGCACCCACCGACACCGACCGCCTCGGTCACTCGACCGTCCTGGATGCGGCGGGCGCTCGCGTCATCCTCTTGTCGTTCCCCGACGGTCACGTACTTCGCGAGCACCGCACACCGCGGCCCCTGCTGTTGCAGGCGGTCGAGGGGCACCTACGCATCACGGCGGCCGGCCGGACCACGGACCTCCGCCCCGGCGGGCTGATGTTCCTCCCTGCGTCCATGCCCCACGAGGTCGCAGCGATCGGTGCCTCTCAGCTCGTCCTCACCCTGCTGCCGACCCAGGACCGAACGGTCACGGCAAACCCGAGTTAGGTAGCGCTAAGCTCACTGCATGGTCGCTACCCACGACGCGCAACCCGGGCCCGAGCTCGGTGCGGGCCTCCCGCTCACGCGCATGCCAGCACACTGGATGCTCGGCCGACTGGGCAAGAAGGTCATGCGGCCCGGCGGATTCGCGATGTCCGAGCGGATGATCGCGAACCTGGCGATCACTGCCTCGGACGACGTGGTCGAGATGTGGCCGGGCCTGGGGCGCACCGCGGCGCTCGCCCTGGCCTACCGACCCCGTTCCTACATCGGGATCGAGCGCGGCGAGGCGGAGGCAGCCCGGGCACGCAATCAGCTCGACGGCACTGGCCACCGATGCGTCGTGGCTCCCGTACACCGCTCCGGACTCCCCGACGACAGCGCCGGCGTCGTCTACGGCGAAGCGCTGCTCACTCTCGAGCCCGCGAGCATGAAGGCTGCTGTGCTCGCCGAGGTGGCGCGCCTGCTGACTCCCACGGGGCGCTACGGCATCCACGAACTTCTCCTCACCCCGGACAACCTCACCGAAGCCGCCAAGGACGACATCCAGACCGTCCAGACTAGCGTGCTCCGGATCGGCGCGCGGCCCCTGACCCGCCCGGAGTGGTGCACACTGCTCGAAGGCAGCGGGTTCACCGTCCACGTGGAGGAGACCAGCCCCCTGCTCCTGCTCGACCCCCGCACCGTTCTCGCCGACGAGGGGCTCGGCGGGACGGCCACCATCCTCGGGCGCAGCCTCGCCAATCCCTCCGTGCTACCTCGCCTCACGCGGATCTGGCGCACCTTCCATCGCTACCGCGACAACCTCGGCGCCATCACCTTGGTTGCGCACCGGCAAGACTGACCGGGGGTTGGGCCTGGCATGCACGAGCCAGCCGCTCATCGACCTCGTCGGCGAGCCGGCGCTCGATGGCGTGCACGGCGAGTTCGGGCAGCGCCCGGTTGAGGTGGGGCTCCATTCTCCGATCACGGAACGATGGCAGCCGAGGAAGTAGCCCGACGAGCTACGGGAGCCGGCGATCCGGCTCGTGCTCGACGCCCGGGCCGAGCCGGGCAGCAGCGGTAAGGGAGCGTGCCGGCGGATCAGCGAGCAGGTGGGGATCAGTGCGGAAACGCTGCCTGGCTGGGTCGCCCGAGCCGAGATCGACGCCGGTATCCGACCGGGCACGACCACCGTCGACAACACGACCCGGATCTCGGATCTGGAACGAGAAGTCCGCGCCTCCGCGGCTATCCGTGCGTTGCCTGCCGCAGCTCATTGCCGGCGGTTGCCGGCCGCGAGCTCGACATGGCTACGCTCCATCAACCGCCTGATCATCGGCGTGAAGATCAGCTGCATGGCAAGTTCCATCTTCCCGCCGGGGCACACGACCGTGTTCGCACGCGACATGAACGAGTCGTGCAGCATCGAGAGCAGGTAGGGGAAGTCGATCCCGTGCGGATCGCGGAACCGGATGATCAGCATCGACTCGTCCGCGGTCGGGATGGATCGCGAGATGAAGGGGTTGGACGTGTCGACGACGGGCACCCGCTGGAAGTTCACGTCGGTGTTGGAGAACTGCGGGCACATGTAGTTCACGTAGTCCGGCATCCGCCGCAGGATGGTCTCGGTGACCGCGTCGGATGTGTACCCACGGGCCCCCTTGTCCCGGTGCAGTTTCTGGATCCATTCGAGGTTGAGCACGGGGACGACACCGATCCGCAGGTCGGCGTGCCGGCCGACGTCGACCGTGCCGGTGCGGATCGCACCGTGCAGGCCCTCGTAGAACAGCACGTCCGTGTCGGACGCCAGGCTCTCCCACGGCGTGAACGTCCCGGGCTGCTGCCCGTAGGGGGCAGCCTCCACGTCGTCGTGCAGGTACTTGCGGATCTTGCCGGTGCCCGTCTCGCCATAGGTGCGGAAGAGCTCCTCGAGCTCGTCGAACAGGTTTGCCTCCGGGCCGAAATGGCTGAACGCGTGGTCGCCGCGCTCGTGGGCAGCCGCCATCGCCGCCTTCATCGCGACGCGGTCATAGCGGTGGAAGCTGTCCCCCTCGACGAACGCGGCGCGCACCTCCTCCCGCCGGAAGATCTGCGCGAACGTGCGCATGACAGATGTGGTGCCGGCCCCGGACGAGCCGGTGACCGAGATGATCGGGTGCCTGCGTGACATGCCGTCCCTTCCTCCAACTTCCTCAGCCGCTGTTCGCACGGAACAGGCCGCGCTCGCCGTACAGGGGGGAGTCGTCCGGGTGGTCGTTGTGCAGCTGGTGGTACCGGTCGAGCAGTGCGACCTCGTCCTTCGCCCCGAAGATCAGCGGGATGCGCTGGTGAATGCCGGTCGGGCCCACGTCGAGGATCCGTTCGCGCCCGGTGCTCGCCGCGCCGCTCGCCTGCTCGATCAGGAACGCGACGGGGTTGGCCTCGTAGAGCAGCCGCAGCCGTCCCGGCTTCGCCGAGTCCTTGGAATCGCGGGGGTAGAGGAACACCCCGCCCCGGGTGAGGATGCGGTGCGTCTCGGCGACCAGGGAGGCGACCCAGCGCATGTTGAAGTCCCGGTGCCGCGGCCCGGAACTGCCCGCCATGCACTCGTCGACGTAGCGGCGCACGGCCGGCTCCCAGAACCGGCGGTTCGACGAGTTGATGGCGTACTCGCCCGTCGCGGCCGGCACCTGGATCGCTTCTCGCGTGAGGATGAACTCGCCGAGCGACCGGTCGAGCGTGAACTCGTGCACGCCCCGGCCCACCGTCAACACCAGCGTCGTCGCCGGACCGTACAGCGCATACCCGGCGCAGACCTGCGCCGTTCCGGGCTGCAGGAAGTCCGCTGTCCTCGCGTCCACCCCCGGTCGGGGCGCGCGCAGCACCGAGAAGATGCTCCCGACCGAGACGTTCACATCGATGTTCGACGAACCGTCGAGCGGGTCGAACAGCAGCAGGTACTTGCCGCGCGGGTAGTCCGCGGGCAGCACGTAGGGATCGTCCAGCTCCTCGGAGACCATCCCCGCGAGGCGGCCGTTGCGCTCGGTCGCACGCAGGAAGTAGTCGTTGGCGATGACGTCGAGCTTGTGCTGCACCTCGCCCTGGACGTTGGTCCTGTCGATCTTGCCGAGCGTCTCGCGTAATCCACCGAGCGCGACGCGGTTGGCGACCGCCTTGCACGCCAGTGCCACCTCGAGGATCACCGAGTTCAGGTCCCCACACGCGGTGGGATGGTGGCGCCGCTCCTCGATGAGGAACTGCGCGAGGGTCGTGTGGTCGGCCAGCATGGGCAGAGCCTGCTCGCACCCGCGGGCGCGGGAATCCCCCTGGTGGGGGGCCCGATGAGGGGGTCATGCGCTGGGCGCGCGCCAGCCGAGCTCCGGGACGGCCAGCACGTGCTCGAGGAGCAGCCGAGTGGACGGCGTCGGGTCCGGCTGGCCGACGATGTGCCACGGCCGGTCGAGCGGGGCGCCGGGGACCGGCAGCTCGACCAGCGCGCCGGCGTCCAGCTCGCGGCGCACGGCCTGCCGCGACACGAGCGTGACGCCGAGTCCGGCCGCGGCCGCGGCGACGACCGCGCCGTTCGAGCCGAGCGTCATCGACGGCGGCGAGACGTCCAGGCGCTCCAGCAACGCCGCGCAGGTCGCCCGCATCCCGGACGCCGGTTCGCGCAGCAGCCAGGTCACCCGAGCCGGGTCGAAACCTGCGCCCCTGTCCGGCGCGCCGACCACGACCAGCGTGTTCGGGCTGACGGCCCGCACCCGAGCGGTGAGCAGGCCGTCCGGCGGCCTGCCCGCGACGACGAGATCGACCTCGTGGCGTGCCAGCATCGGCCAGACCAGGCCGCGCGGCGCCACCTCCAGGCGCAGCACCACGCCTGGGTGCTGCGCACGGAAGGAGGCCAGCATGGCCGGGATCAGGAACTCCCCTGCGGTGGTGACCGCCCCGATCCGGACGGCGCCGTGTTCCGGGTCGGCCTCCGCGCGGGCGGCGAGCAGCGCCTCGGCGTGCAGGCCGAGGATGCGGCGCGCGTACTCGGCGTAGCGTTCCCCGGCCGGGGTGAGCCGGACGCCCCGGCCGTGCCGGGTGACGAGCGGGGTGCCCACTTCGGCGCTGAGCGCGCTGATCGCCGACGAGACCGACGACTCGGTGACCACCAGGCGCTCGGCCGCGGCGCGGACCGAGCCGGTGTCGGCCAGCTCGACCAGCGTGCGCAGCCTGGCGTTCGTGGTCACGCCGCCGCCCGGCCCGTGCGCGTCGTCCAGATCGTCATGCGGTCCAGCATCACACTCACGACCGGGATGCGAGCCCGACGAGTCCCGGGTCGAAGGCGGCGCGCGCCACGATCGACGCCGCTGCGGTGGTGACGATCAGTTCGGCGTCGGACTCCTGGCCCTTCGCGAGCACGATCGCCGCGCTGTCGGGGCCATCGCGGTGCGCCATCAGGAAGTCGTAGAGCAGCCAGTCCAGGGCGCACGCCACGGCGAACGGGTCGGCAGCGGGCGACTCCGCGGCCGCCGTCACCGACCGGAGCGCATCGCGGTGTTCCTGCCGTGCGGCATCCTTGTTGGTGCCCGAGCTGTCGAAGAGCAGCGTCGACAGGGTCAGGGGGTACCGCTGGCCGGATTCCGTCCGCACGATCCACCGGCCGCCGGCCCACGGCCGGTCGGGATCGACCTGAACCATCTCCCCGAAGCCGCCGACCATGCCCACCACGGGATCGTCGAGTTCGCCGTCGAAGGGCGCGGGGCCGAGCAGATCCAGTGGGAGCCGGGCCCGGATCGAGAACAGTGCCGCGGTGCCGATGATCTGGCCGGCGCGGATGTCGGCACCGATGCGGGTGAGCGCGAGCGCGAGCGCGAACTCGTGACAGAGCCGGTCCAGGGCGCGGTGCAGCTCCAGCAGCCCTTCCCGCTCCCCGTGATCGGCGGGGCGGCGCCCGCCTCCGAGGAGATCCCCGAACCGTTCCGCGGCGATGATCAGCGCGTCGTCGAGGGCGGCCAGGTGCGTGGCGACCAGCCGGTCCGGCTCGTCGTCGCCGACCACCAGTTCCTGCAGCGTGCTCGGCCGGCCGTCGGGGGTCGCCCACCGGAAGCCGATCTGGCCGTCGGCCTGGAGGATCCGTGGCCTCACCCGACACGCTCCCGGCCCAGTCGCCGGTTGGTGAGGCGCAGCTGGCGCACGGTGCCGTTCTCCAGCGCGCGAACCTGGTGTGGGACGAGCCGACCGCACACCTGACCCCAGTGCAGCGCGACCTCGTCACCGACGGCGAGATCCGGCACCGCGCTGTACCCGTCGACGCGGACCGACACCCGCGTGACCGCAGGCGGGGACAGCTCGAGCAGGCCGTCCCGCACCGCGAGCCTGCAGCACCGCACGTCGGCGGCGTCCTCGTCGAGGGACAGCACGGTCCCCCAGCCGATCCGGCAGCTGTCCAGCACGTGCAGCGGGTGCTCGTCGATCCCCCGGCCGAGCAACCGGGTCCAGGGATAGACCCCGAAGACGTGGAAGCTGTGGTTGCCGGCCGCCTCCTGCAGCAGCTCCGGGGACAGGTGGGCCCAGTAGTGGCCCGCCTGCGGGCCGATGACGGCGAGCAGCTCCGCGCCGAACACCTGCGGATCGAGGTCGGCCCCGACACCGCCGCCCAGCCAGTACGACTCCACCACCCGGAGATCCATCGGATCGTCGATCCCGGCCATCCGGGACAGCACCTGCAGGTACGGCCAGGCACCGGAGAAGCGCTGCGCGGCCGCCCGGACGCCGGCCGCGGATCCCCGGCGCAACGCCGCCGCTCCGGGCGGCCCGCAGTAGCCGAGCGAGTTGGGCGCGAAGGCGTAGTGGGCGAACATCCGCGTGCCGCGCGTGTCCGTCCCCGCCGGCGCCGTCATGAGCACCCTGCCTGCCCCACCAGCGCACCTGCGTCACGGTGCAGCCGACCGAAGTTGTAGTAGGCCGCACACGCCCCCTCGGCTGACACCATGCAGGTGCCGATCGGGGTCTCCGGGGTGCACGCGGTGCCGAACACCTTGCACTCCCACGGCTTGAGCACGCCCTTGAGCACCTCGCCGCACTGGCAGGCCTTCGGGTCGGCGACCCGGATGCCGGGCATCGCGTACCGCTGCTCGGCGTCGAACTCGGCGAAGTCGTCGTGCAGCTTCAGGGCGCTCTGCGAGATGAAGCCGAGCCCGCGCCATTCGAAGTGCGGACGCAGCGCGAACACCTGACCCATCAGGGCGAGTGCCGCGGGGTTGCCCTCGGGGTGCACCACCCGCGAGTACTGGTTCTCCACCTCGCAGCGGCCCTCGTCGATCTGCCGCAGCAGCATCGCGACGGAGGCGAGGATGTCCAGCGGCTCGAACCCCGCGACGACGATGGGCTTGCCGTAGATCTCGGGCACGAACCGGTAGGGCCGGTTCCCGACGACGGTCGAGACGTGCCCCGGACCGAGGAACCCCGACAGCCGCAGGTCCGGAGAGTCCAGGATCGCCTTGATCGGCGGCACGATCGTGACGTGGTTGCAGAAGACACTGAAGTTCGTGACACCCAGTTCACGGGCCCGGACCAGCGTCACCGCCGTGGACGGCGCGGTGGTCTCGAAACCGATCGCGAAGAAGACGACCTGCTTGCCGGGGTGGTCGACGGCGAGTTTCAGCGCGTCCAGTGGCGAGTACACGAAGCGGACATCGGCGCCGCGCGCCTTCGCGTCGAGCAGGCTGCCGTTCGACCCGGGCACCCGCATCATGTCGCCGAAGCAGGTGAAGATCACGTCCGGTTGCCCGGCCAGCCAGATCGCGTCGTCGATCCGGCCCATCGGGATCACGCACACCGGGCAGCCGGGACCGTGCACCAGCTCGACGCTGTCCGGCAGCAGGTGCTCGATGCCGTGCCGGTAGATCGTATGGGTGTGCCCGCCACACACCTCCATGAACTTGAACTGCTCGCCGTCGCCGTCGCCGGCGGCTGCGAGCTTCGTGATGGCCCCCAGCAACGCACGGGCGGCCGCCGGGTCGCGGAACTCGTCGACGAATCGCATTGGTTCTCCGTAATCAGATGATCGAGACAGTCAGATGATTGACGAGGTGTCGAAGGCGTCTATCTCGTCGTCGTAGGCCGTACCGAGCTTCTGCACCGCTGCCAACGTGAGCAGCGCCTCGGTCTCGTCGATCTTCGCCATGGCGAACCCGACGTGGACCAGCACCCACTCGTCGGGTTCGGGCATGTCCTTCTCCAGCAGCCGCACACTGATCGTGCGCTGCACACCGCTGACGTCGACCTTCGCCAGACAGTTCGCCGCGTCGGTGATCTCCACGATCCGTCCGGGGATTCCCAGGCACATGGTGACAACTCCTCTCTCAGCAGATTCTCGGCAGCGGGTCGCCGACGAGCATGTCGACGATCCGGGTGCCGCCGAAGCCGGTACGCAGCACCACGGTCGCTTCCGGTTCCGCCACGACCGTGCCGATCTCGACAGCACCGTCACCGAGCGGCTGCGCACGCAGCGCCGCAAGCCCGGCCGCGGCCTCGTCCGGCGCCACGACGGCCAGGAACTTGCCCTCGTTGGCGACGTAGAGCGGGTCGATGCCGAGCATCTCGCAGGCCCCGTTCACCACCGGCCGCACCGGCAGCCGCTGCTCGTCGAGCACGACACCGAGGCCGCTGACCCGCGCCAGCTCGTTGCAGACGGTCCCGACGCCGCCACGGGTCGGGTCGCGCAGCCACCGGGTGGACGGCGCGGCCGCCAGCAGCGCCTCGACCAACCCGCTCACGGCCGCCGTGTCCGAGCGGATGTCGGCTTCGATCGCGAGATCGCCGCGGGCCAGCATGATGGCCATCCCGTGGTCGCCCATCGGCCCGGAGAGCAGCACCTTGTCCCCCGGGCGCACGGCGGCTGCCGAGAGCTCCCGCCCGGCAGGCACCAGACCGATGCCTGCGGTGGTGATGAACAGCCCGTCGGCCGCGCCCTTGGGCACGACCTTCGTGTCGCCCGTGACGATCTGCACGCCCGCAGCGGCGGCCGCGCCGGCCATGTCGGCGACGATCTCCTTGAGCTCCGTGATCGGGAAGCCCTCCTCGAGCACGAACGCGGCCGAGACCCACGACGGCACCGCTCCGGCCATCGCCAGATCGTTGACGGTGCCGTGCACGGCCAGATGCCCGATCGAACCACCGGGGAAGCGCAGGGGCTGCACCACGAACGAGTCGGTGGACATCGCCAGCCGCTCGCCGCTGGGCAGCGTGACCACGGCGCCGTCGCCGAGCGACTCGAGCAGCGGGTTGCGGAACGCCTCGACGAACACCGCGTCCACCAGCGCCGCGGACGACTTCCCGCCCGCACCGTGGGCCATGGTCACGATCTCGTCGCGCAGCCGGGGCCGGCGCCTGCGGAACGCCTCGATCCGTTCGATGACCTCGCCCTCGGCGAAGGTCGGGCCCGACGACAGGTACTCGTTGACGGTCCTGCTCATGCTTCGTCCGTTCCGTGCTCGTGCACCGTGGCCCACAGCTGGTAGCCCAACAGCGCTTGCGACTCCTGGATGCGGTGCACGCTCTGCGACGCGACGACGAAGCACACGTCGACGTCGCGGCTCGTCGCGAACTGCCCGCCGTCGTAGCCTGCGAAGCCGACGGTGTACATGCCGCGCCGCTTCGCCTCCCGCAGCCCGGCGGTCAGATCGGCCGAGCTGCCGCTGGTGGACATCGCCACCGCGATGTCCCCGGCGTCACCCCTGGCGATCAGCTGCCGGGCGAACACGAGCTCGAAGCCGACGTCGTTGCCCAGAGCGGTGAGGATCGCCTGGTCGGCGGTCAGCGACCAGGCAGGCAGCGCGCGCCCCACGGGAGGACGGGCGAACAGGGCGGCCAGCGTGCCGGCATCGGTCGAGCTGCCGCCGTTGCCGAAGGTGAACAGCCGCCCGCCCGCGGCGAACCGCCGCGCCATCTCGGCACCGGCTGTGGCCAGCCCGTCCGCGCCCGCCTCCAGCGTGGCCCGGCGCAGCGCCGCGCTCTCGGTTGCCTTGGCGCGCGCCGACGCCGCGAGGTCGGCGAGCAGCGCCCGGGGGTCACGTTCCTGTGCATCGATGAAGGGGTAGAGGAAATCGGTCGCCTCTCCGGCCCCGGTCGGCTGTGTCATTCGCTGTCCTCCTCACGCACCGTGCTGATCGCCATGCCCGCGTGCACGAGCAGGAGCTGGCCGGGCTCGACCGGATCGACGAGTACGGTCGCGACCGACTCGATGCCCTCGGCGGTGCGGACCCTGGCCGATCCGGACCTGGACGGCGACACGACCTCGCCGAGCCTGCCCTCGTCGCTGCACGTGATGCACACCTCGTCGGTGCACTCCGCCTGGTCGGCCACCAGCAGCCCCGGATGCTCGAAGCACACGTGGGTCAGCTCCCAGAGCAGGTGGTAGAGCAGCACGAACCCGCCGGTGGCCGGCACCCGTGGATCGGGGTCCTCGATCCACAGCACGTGGTCGGCCGCGCCCGCGGGCGGCCGCGCCCCGCTGCCGATCCAGATCGTGGTGGCACCCCAGGCCGGAGCCCGCCGCATGACGGCGCGCACGTCGGCGTCGGCCGCACTCGCCACCGCGACCACGATGTCGCCGGAGCGGACCGACACGCGGGCGGACCCGACGAGGTCGCGCCCGGTCAGCGCCACCGCGGGCAGCGCCTTCTTGCCCACGATCACCGGGTGCACGAACTCGACCGCGACGTGCTGTGCGTGCGGCTCCCACGCCGGCGCCAGGCACCACATGGTGGCCCCGGCCGAGAACCGGCGCGCCAGTGCGAACGACGCGGCGGCGAGATCGTCCGACAGCCCCTCGTCGATGCCATGGTCGACCACGGTCGTCATGACGGAACCACGCCTTCGTCCCCGAAGACGCCGTACTCGGCCATGGTCGCCAGCGTGAGCCGCGCCGAGTCCTCGTCGATGCGGCTCAGCGCGAAGCCGGCGTGCGCGATGGTGTACTCACCCACCCGCAGGTCCGGCAGGTAGGCCAGGCAGAGGTTCTTCACCTCGCCCGGGAACTCCACCCGTGCCATCCGGGCGCCGGACTCGTCGTCCCAGATCTCCGCCACCCGCCCCGGGATTCCCAGACACATCGCTCAACCCTCCTGATCCGATGCCGGTCCGGCGGTCGCCGCCAGCACCGACACCGCCGCTTGTCCGAGCGCCAGGCCGCCGTCGTTGGGCGGCACCACGCGGTGGGTCAGCACCTCGTACCCGGCCGCTGCCAGGCGCCGACGGCATTGCCGCAGCAGCAGCACGTTCTGGAAGACCCCGCCGGTGAGACCCACCGTGCGCACGGTTCCCGCAACCTGACCGACGACCGTCACCACCGCCGCCGCCACGGCGACGTGGAACGCCATGGCGAGCTGCGCGGGTGCCGCCCCGGCGCGCAGCGCCACCACCGTGTCCCGCACCAGCGGGGCCGCGTCGATCGAGCCGTCGGCGTGCACGGCCAGGCCCGGCCACGCCACATCGACGGCGAGGTCGTCCGCCTCCGCGGCCAGCACCTCCAGCTCGATGGCGGCCTGGCCCTCGTAGGAGATCCGGTGGCGGACGCCGAGCAGCGACGCCACGGCGTCGAACAGTCGCCCCATGCTGGTGGTGGGGACGCAGCCCACTCCGGTGTCGAGCTGCGATCGCAGCGCGGCGAGCTCCGCGGGGGTCGCGGCACGGACCGGCGCCAGGTCGTCGGCCCACTCGACGCCTGCCGCTCGTGCGTGCGCCAGCGCCATCCGCCAGGGATTGCGCACGGCGTGGTCCCCGCCGGGCAGCGGGACCGCGGCGAGGTGCCCGGCGCGGACGAACCGGTGGCTGTCGCTGCCCAGCACGAGTACCTCGCCGCCCCACACGGTCGCGTCGCAGCCGTAGCCGGTGCCGTCGAACGCGATCCCGACGATCGGCTCGCCGAGCCGTCCGTGCTCGGCCAGCAGGGAAACGACGTGCGCGTGGTGGTGCTGGACGAGGTCCAGCGGGCGGTCGCCGGCATGCCGCTCGGCCCACGCGCTGGTCAGGTAGGAGGGATGCAGATCGGCGACGAGCCGGGCAGGCGTGCCCCGGAGGTCGCAGAGCTGGGCGACGGACCGCTCGAACGCCCGCAGCGTCTCCAGCGTGCCCATGTCCCCGACGTGGGCCGAGCAGAACGCCCGCCGCCCGTCGGTGAGGCAGAAGGTGTTCTTGAGCTCGGCGCCGACCGCGAGCACGGGGGGCCCGTCGAGCCGCAGGTCGACCGGCAGCGGGGCGTAGCCGCGCGAGCGGCGGATCGGCAGCTCGTGGCCGTCGACCACCCGCACGACCGAGTCGTCGCAGGGGACGTGGATCGGCCGGTCGTGGTCGAGTACCCCGTCGCAGAGCGCGGGCAACCGGTCCGCCGCGTCGTCGGCTGTGTAGCAGATCGGCTCGTCCGAACGGTTCGCGCTGGTCAGCACGATCGCCTCCGGGACTCCGGTGCCGGCGCCGGGCACCGGCGCCAGCAGGAGGTGGTGCACCGGGGAGTAGGGCAGCACGATCCCGAGCAGTGGGCTGTCCGGTGCGACGCCACCGGCCACCGGTGCACCGGGCCGCCGGCGCACCAGCACCACCGGGCGGGCCGGCGAGCACAGCACCTCCGCCTCCGCGGAGTCGATCTCCGCGTACCGGCGGGCCACGTCGAGATCGCGGACCAGCACGGCGAACGGCTTGCCACCGCGGGCCTTGCGCGAGCGCAGGTCCGCCACCGCGGACTCGTCGTCCGCGGCACAGGCCAGGTGGTAGCCGCCGATGCCCTTGATCGCCACCACCCGGCCGGCGCCGAGCGCGCGCTGGGCCGCGGTGAGCGCAGCGTCGGCCCCGGTGACCCGGTCCTGGCCCTCGGCGAACCCCTGTCCGTCGGTGAACCACAGCGACGGCCCGCAGTCGGGGCACGCGACGGGCTGCGCGTGGAAGCGGCGGTCGGCGGGATCGTGGTACTCGGTGGCGCACCGGTGGCACAGCTCGAACCCGGCCATCGTGGTGTCGGGCCGGTCATAGGGGAGCGCCCGGATGATGGTGAACCGCGGGCCGCAGTTGGTGCACGTGATGAACGGGTGCCGATGGCGGCGGTCGGCCGGGTCGAACAGCTCTCGCAGGCAGTCGTCGCACACCGCGACGTCCGCCGGGACGGCGGTCGCCGCGCCGTCGCCCGCCCGGCTCGCGACGATCCGGAAAGGCGTGCCGCGATCCGGCTCCGGCGGCACGTCCGCCCAGCCGACGTCGGTGATCGCGGCGAGGGGCGGCGCCTCGTCGCGCAGCCGGCGGGCGAACTCGTCGATCACCGGGGCCGCACCCTGGACCTCGATGAACACGGCCGCGGAGTCGTTGCCGACCAGCCCCCCGAGGTGGAGCTCGCGGGCCAGCCGGTGCACGAACGGGCGGAAGCCCACGCCCTGGACGACCCCGGTGACGGTGAACCGGCGGCGCGTCGGGGCGGGTACCACAGTGGTGGTTGTGTCCATCAGTGCCGCCGCCAGATCACGACGCGGTTGTTCCCGGAGTCCGACACGGCGAGCCGGTCACCGCGCAGCGACAGCCCGTACGGCCAGCAGAGCGTGTCGTGCTTCACCGCGGTCCACCGGTTCTCCCCGTTGGTCGCGAACGTCGGCTGGGCCAGCACGTGGTCGGCGCCGCGGCCGTCGGTCGGCACGCCGTCCCAGAGCAGTACCCGGTTGTTGGCGGTGTCGGCGATCGCCAGCCGCTCGTCCACTCCGGGCGTCCCGTCGAGGCCGACCGCGTAGGGGAACCGGAAGCGCTTGTTGGTGTGCGGCCCGTACGGCCACTCGTCGGCGCCGTCGAACCCGCTCTGGCCGAGCACGAACGTCGCAGGAGCGTCGGCGTCGGGCATCGGCGACCAGCCGAGCAGCCGGTGGTTGCCGGCGTCCGCGACGAGCAGCAGATCATCGCGGCCGTTGATGTCGTGCGGCCAGCGGAAGCTCGCGGGCCCCGCCGCCGCGCCGCGGTTCTCGTCGCGCGCCGCGGGGTCGGGCTGGCCGAGCAGCACGTCGGCCGGGCGGCCCGGCTCCGGCAGCCCGCCGTCCCAGCCGAGCACGCGCCGGTTGCCGGTGTCGGCGATCCAGAACCGGTCGCCGACCATGGCGATCCCGAACGGCCAGTACAGCGAGGACGCCGAGCAGGTCCCGCCCTCGTTCGGCTCGACGGAGCCGGCGTCGGGCTGCCCGAGCACCATGTCCGGTGCCACATCGTCGGCGTGAGGCACCTCGTTCCAGACGAGGATGCGGTGGTGCCAGGCATCGGCCACGACCAGCCGCCCCTCGTGCACCAGTACGCCGGTGGGGAGATGCATCCCGCGCTCCGGCCCCCGCCCGCCCGCCGCGGGTCCCTCGGTCGTGCCGTCCGGTTGCCCGAGCACGACGTCGGCAGGCTGCTCATCGGTCTCGGGGACGCCATGCCAGATCAGCACGCGGTGGTTACCCGAATCGGCGACGACCAGGTGGTCCGCACCGAGGAAGACCGCACGCGGCGAGTACATCCACGCCATCGACGGCGTTGCCTGCGGCAACGCGAGCCCGCCGGTCGCCGGTGCGCCGAGCCATGTCTCCGGTTTCCAGCCGTCGGCCAGGCTGATCTCGGGCTCCGGGTCGAGCCGTGCAGGTCTGCCGCCGACGTTGTGCCGGACGGTCAACCGGCTCATCGCACGCCCTCGCTGCGCTCGGCCGGCGCTTCGCGGGGGCGCTGTGTCGATGATTCGCTCGCAAGCTCGCTCATGGCCCTACCCGGATCCACACCTGGTCATCGTCCACCCGCATGGGCAGCTGCTCGAGCTGGGCGCCGGGAGAGGAGAGACACTCGCCCGACGTCGCGTCGTAGCAGAACCCGTGCCACGGGCAGGTCAGTGTCCCGTTGGAGGCATCGATCAGCGCATCGTCGAGCGGCAGGCCCTCGTGTGCGCACTCGTTGCGGTACGCGGTGAGCCGCTGTTCGAGATTCACCACGATCACCTGCGCCTGCGCGCCGGACTGCGAGGTGAGGTCGAACCGGCTGATGGCGCCTTCCGGGATGGCGTCCGCGCTCGCGGCGCGCACCCAGCCCTCCTTCGCCGGGTCGGGCCCGACCCACAGGGCGTCGAGCGGGATCAGCGTCGGGGAGGGCTCGTTGGGTAGCACCTCCACCGCCGTGACGGCCGGCACTCCCTCGATCATGGCGCCCTCGACGAGGTTGCGCAGGGTCACCGAGGACATGGAGCACCCGTTGCAGGCGCCGGAGAGCCGGACGAACGCGGTGCCGTCCTCGATACGGACGAGCGTGACGTCGCCGCCGTGGCTCTGCAGCTGTGGGCGCACATCGACCAGCACCCGGTTCCCCAGGGTCATGGGGTCCGGCCGCACGATCTCGTGCAGCGACAGCAGCAGGTGCACGACCGGGTCGTCGACCAGGTCGAACAGCACCGGTCGGGCGGCGTCGTCGGCCTTCATCCGGCGCACGATCGTCACCAGACCCGCCCGATGGACTGCCTCCACCGCGGCCTTGAGCTCCTCGGCGACGGACCTGGCCGCAGGCTCCAGCCCGGCGAGCGCGCTCACCGCCCGATCGACGCGGCCGGCCAGCTCCTCGAAAGTGGGGTCGGCCCCGGTCGCGGCGGTCGGAGTCGCGTCCGGTGCGGTGGTGTCCGCCGATGTCTCGGCGACGGTCGTCGACATGCTCGTCTCCTCGTCAGTCCTGCGGGCGGTCGGCGGATCGATCGGCAGTGCGCGCGAGCGCGGCCTGGCGGGCGATCTCGTCCAGGACGCCGCGCACGGCGCGCACCGACTCCTCGTCGGTGTGCTCCTCGAAGAGGAAGCGCGCCTCGTACAGCCGTGCCTTGGCGTCGTCGAACATGCCGAGATGTGCCAACACGTTGCCCTGGTTCGACAGGACGCGGGCCCGGCCGAGCGGGTCGGTGTCCCGGTCGCGGGTCTGCAGTACCCCCTCGTAGAGCTCGACGGCCTCGACGAGGTTCTCGGCCTGGTGCTTCGACGGGGTGTAGACGAGGGAGTTGGCGAGGTTCAGCTGCAGGCTCGCCCACTCCGCCGGATGGTCCTCGCGGGTGTAGACCGTCAGCGCCGACCGCAGCGACTGGGCGGCGATGCCCAGTCGCAGCTGGCCGGACGCCTCGGTCATGGGCATGGTCAGGTAGGCGGTCGCCAGCCCAGCATGGGCGGCAGCCCATGTCGTCGGGGCCTCCTCGCGCTGCACCAGCTGGAGGGTGGAGTGGTAGTGCGGGATCGTCACGGCGAGCAGCTCGGGACGCTCCCGAGCCTGCTCGTGCAGAGCACCGGCGAGGCCGAGATGGATCTCCGCCCGACCGATGCGCAGGTCGGATGCGGCGGCCAGCAGCGTGAGTGCGAGCTCGAACCGTTGGACGCAGGCAGGGTCGTCCCGATCACGCAGGATCGATCCTGCCGCGCCGTGGAGCAGACCGGCCAGTGGCGGTGACACCGGTTCCGCCGACGCCACGGCTTGGTCCAGCAGCTCGATGGCGGCCGCGTCGTCGCCCGTGCCGAGCGCAGCGGTGGCCTGCGCGGACAGCACCATCGCCGCCAGCTCGCCGTCGAGCGATCCGACGTCGGGGGGCACGTCACTGCGTCCGAGTACGAACTGCACCAGGTCGACGAGCGGGCCGAGTGCGCCGAGCTCGGCGCGCAGCGCGTCCGGGTCCGCGGTGTCGGGGTCGAGGACGAACCGGTTGTACCGCGTCAGGGCATCGGCGGGGCCGTCGACGTCCAGGGCGGCGAGCGCGCCGTCCCGGTCGCCGGCCAGGCTGAGTTCGTGCGCCCGCAACGCCGCAGGCCAGCGGTCCGGCAGCCGCCCCGCCACCAGGTCGCGGCGGGCGGCGTCGTTCTCCTCCCCGCCAGGGACGAGCAGGTAGCCCAGCGGAAGCGGGAAGGCACCGAGCGGTTGCGGCCGGACGGCGGAGATCGATGGGTCGAGCGGTGTGGTGGTGGGGGACGGCGCGGTCAGTGCATCAGCCATTCAACGGTCCTCGAAGGTCTCGTTCGGCGGCGCGCTTGATCAGGCGGGCTGAGATCTGCGCGCGAGCCTCGGTCGCATAGGTGTCGATCCGCTCACGGACGATCCCGTCCGGGAAAGTGACGACGATCTCCACGGCCCACCGTCCGCGCTCGGGCACGATCAGCACCTGCACGTCCTCCGCCTCGTCGGTGGCCACGGCGAATCACGACTCCCGCTCCAACGGAATGCGCAGCGCCGCCTGCTCGTCGTCCCAGTGGGCGGGCCGGCGGCCGATCGGCACCTGGTCGCCAATGCCCTGGTCACCGAGCATCTCCCGAACCAGCACGGAGCGATCGCCCGCCGGGTTCCGTTGTTTGAGCAGGAGGCCGCCGCTGCGCGGACCGCGCAGCGGGATGAGCCAGAACTGACCCTCGCGGACTGCGGCCACCGCAGCGTCGGACGGGAACCGCGCTGCGGCGAGCTCCGCGTCCAGCCTCAGATAGCCGTCCTCGGTGAACTCGACGGTGGCATCGCCCGTGCCGGGGTCGGGCCGCAGCGGGGCAAGGTACTCGCGTTCGACGATCTCGATCACCTGCTCCAGTGCGGCCGTTGCGGTTTCGGACAGATCGGTCCCGAGGGAGACGTCGGCGACCTCGACGAGGAAGACGGTGATGTCGGTGGGGCAGTCGCTGCCGAGTGCCCAGCGGGCGAACGCGATCGCATGGTCCCACCGGAACGAGTGGGTGTGTAGGCCCTGCAGCGGAGGCAACTCCGCCAGCTCCGCGCCGGGCACCCGGAACAGGGTGCCCGGCGCGGAGCCCGTGGCCGCGGCGTCGACGATCACGACGCGCTCGGCGCCACGCATCTGGAAGGCGACGTCCATCCCGGCAGTACCGCCGTCGACGAGCCGGGCGCCCGACGGAACGCCGCGCTCCCAGAGGTGCCGGACGAGCACCGGCCCCAGCCCGTCGTCACCCCGCAGGAGGTTCCCGCAGCCGACGACGAGCACCGCACATCCGGGTGGCTCGATGTCGACGGCGGGAGCCGCCTCGGTGACGTGCTGTTCCGTGGACGTCGGGATCACACCATTCCGTTGATCACGAACTTGGACAGTTCCCGGCCCGACTTGCCGTCGTAGGCGTGCACCGTGCACACCAGGCAGGAGTCGAAGCTGCGTGCGACGTGCCCCAGCTCGACGGGGTCCTCCGGGTCGATGATCGGAGAGCCGACCAACGCCTGTTCGATCGGACCGAGGACCGCGGCGCCGTCCCGGGGGCCGATGTTCCATGCCGTCGGGGTGACCACCTGGTAGTTCTTGATCTTGTTGTCCTCGATGACGATCCAGTCCGACAGCGAGCCGCGGGCGGCCTCGGTGGAGCCGAAGCCCTTGCCGTCGGCGTGCTCGACGGGCTTGGTGTAGAAGCTCTCCTTGAGGTCGATCTGGTCGAGCCACTGCCGCGCCCACTTGTAGTACTTGGGCGCCTCGTGCATGCGGGCCAGCTGCCGCACGAACACGCTCGCACCGATCTTGTCGACCATGTCGACGAACAGACCGTCATTGTCCTGGTGGGCTGCGGCACCGGGACCGCCTGCCGCCATCCGGCGGGCGAGCGGGCCGGCCTCGAGCGGGATGTAGCCCCGGCCCGGAACGTCGTACCGGGGCGACTTGGCCCAGCTGTACTTGCCCTGCTTCGCGCCGTCGGCGGGGTCGATCGGGTTCGTCTCACCCTCGAAGGGGTGCAGCGAGCCGGTGCCCTCGTAGAACGAGTGCGTGACGTCCTCGGTGACCCTGGCCTGGTCGAAATCGTGCCACTGGCCGTCGGCGTACACGCCCTGCCGCCCGATCAGCGCCGCGTTGCGGCCGTCGATCGTCGGGTTCTCATACATGGACGGCTCGAAGTAGGTGCCGGTGGCCAGGAAGTTGCCGACGCCGCGGCCGTACTTGTCCAGGCCGACGTCGAGGCAGTAGCGGATGAAGAACCCGCAGTCGCTGTCGTGCTGCGACTCGTTCTCGTCGACCCAGGCGAGCACGTCCTCCCAGGTCTCGTTGGCGAGCCACCGGTCGACGGAGCAGCCGAGCCAGTGCTTCTCGAGCCAGTTGTCCTTCCAGTGCTCGAGGATCGCGATCGAACGGGTGACGTCGGCCAGCGTCGGGGCGCACATCACACCGCCGGGGACCATGAAGCTGGAGTGCGGCCACTGGCCGCCGAAGATGGCGTAGACCTCGACCGGCTTGGCGGAGAGCACCACGCCGGGCTGGTAGCTGGTGCCCACGTACGGCGCGAACCGGCGGACCGCCTCGGCGTACATCGTCGACTTGGCATAGTTCTTGTTGGTGAGGTCGATCGCGAAGAGCGCGTAGAAGTAGCGCGGGATGGACTGCAGGGTCTCCATCGCCTGGCAGATGTTGCGGATCAGCGTGGCGTTGTGCGGCATGTGCGTGCGCCACGCGGTGTCGAGCGCGTACGCCGACTTGTACAGGTGGCTACCGCCGCAGATCCCGCAGATGCGGGGGCAGACGATGAGCCCCGCCTGCGGGTCCTTGCCCCGCAGGATGATCTCGAATCCGCGGAACATCGCGGCTTCGGTCCAGGCCGACGTGACGACGCCGTCCTCAATGGTCACTCGAACGTCGAGGTCACCCTCGACGCGGCCCAGCGGGCTCACGTGCAGGTCGAGCGCGGTCATGGTGGGTCCTTTCCGGACGACCGGGGTTCCAGGGGAGGGGTCGGTCAGACGACGAACATGTCCTCCTTGGACCACTGCGGTGCCGCGATGCGCGCTGCCGCGGCGTGGGCCATGTACGTCAGGTGGTCGCTGCCCTCGGGGACCTCCTTCGGAATCGTCCCGCTGACCTTCTGGGTCTTGAAGACGGTGCCCGGGGCGAGGTCGAAGTGGGGGAACTCGGGCTCGGTGCAACCCAGGCAGGGCATACCAGCACGGGTCTTGGACGACTGCCGGTTCCACAGGATCCGGTTGCACGGCGAGTGCGTCATCGGGCCCCGGCAGCCCATCTCGTAGAACAGGCATCCGGTGCGGGTGCCCTCGCCGAACGAGTATGTCGACTGCTTGTACTCGAAGAACTGGACCCGCGTGCACCCGGTCTGGGTGAACGACTTGAAGAAGGTCTCCGGCCGGTGCAGGTCGTCGAGCCTGATGTCGCCTGCTCGCCCGGTGGCGAGTGCGACGAGGATCTGGGTGATCCAGTCGGGGTGCGCGGGGCAGCCCGGAATGTTGATCACCGGGAGACCCATCTTGGAGGTGAAGTCCGGCCCGAGGAACCCGCCCTTGGCGCGTTTGTGGAACTGCAGCCCCGTGGAGGCGGACGGGTTGGGCTCCATCGCCGGGATCCCGCCCCACGATGCGCAGTCCCCGATCGCGACGACGATCTGGGCCTGCGCGGCGAGATCGGTCACCCAGTCCTTCATCGGGCGGTCGGCGAACATGTCCATCCGTCCGCTGCCGTCCGGTGCCTCGATCACGGAACCCTCGAAGACGAAGATGTCCAGCGGTCGGTCACCGTTCGCGCAGTCCCAGAACAGCTTCTGTGCGTTCTTGCCCAGCTCGAGGCCCAGCGATGGATGCCAGACCAGGTCGAGCCCGAAGTCGACGATCAGGTCGACGACGTTCGGTTCCTCTGCGTTCAGGAACGACATCGTGTTCCCGCTGCACGCTCCTCCTTGGAACCACAGCACGGAGGCCATGGGTACTCCTCTCCTTCGGATCCGCATCGACGCGGGCCGCAGTGGTGAAGGCAGCGGTGAACGCTGCCGACGTCAGGTCGAGCCGGGTACGGGTGAACTCAGGGCAGCTTGCGGCCGAGGGCCTTCGCGACCTGGATCAGCAGGCCGAGACCCCGCGCGACGTCCGGGTCCTTGAGCACCCGGAGGAGGCCGAAGGCACCGGTCGGCGCGGACGGCGACTTCGCGTCCGCCTCCTTGGCCTCCACGAGTGCCTCGCCCATGAGCTCGAGCGTCGTGGCGGTCCGGCGGTCGGTCATCAAGCTGGAGGTGAGCAGGGCGTTGAGCGTTGGCGTGGCCCCGGCGAGGCCGCTGGAGAGCGTGGTCAGGCTGGCGAGCAGCGCCTTGACGTCGACGCCGGCCAGTGGGGACGGCGTCGATCCCGCTGCACTGCGCAGCTCGTGCACGCCGTCCACGACGGCCTCGGTGATGGTGTCGCCCCGGCGGAGGAAGCCGTCGAGGCCGGTGACGAGCATGGCCAGTAGATCCGCGTGGTCCAGGACCTGGCCGAGTGCCGCGGCGGTCCCGGGATCGTCCAACCGCTCCAGCAGGTCGGTGCCCGGGGACCGAGCTACGAGTTGACCGTTCACGGCCACGGGAAGCCTCCTGCGTCGGTTGGTTCGGGTCTGTGAGCTGACGCACACGGTAAGCAGATACACCCGCTCGGCCTATCGTTTCCACGCAGCAACTATCAGGATCGCGCAGAGCTTGTGGAACCGATGCGAGCGCCTCGTCGATCGGTCTTGCATATGAGCGCCGCCGACCCGGGCGGCTACCGTCGGATCGCCCCGCGACACCGCCGGGACGCCGCGCCGTGACGCCGGATGTCTACGGCTCGGCGTCGTTGATCGGTCGGGTCGCGACCACGGGACCTGGGCCGGCGTGCCCCACGTTCGACGACATCGCCACCGCCGTACTCACCGCCGGTGACGGCCAAGGATGCGCCGACGCGGCGCTACAGGATCACCTGACACTCGGCAGGCAGACGTTCCGCGCCTGCCATTCTGGTGGCGCCGAACCACAAGTACCCGCACATGTTCCGGAGCGCCGACCTGGTGCTGCTCACCAAGATCGACCTGCTCCCGTACGTCGACTTCGACGTCGCGCGGTGCGCCGAAGGAGCGCGGCGGGCGCGGCCGGGCGTCGAGGTACTGGAGGTGTCGGCAACGCGCGGCGACGGTCTGCCGGAGTGGTAGGCGTGGGTGCGAGCGACCTGCACGTGACGGGCCGCGCGGAGCCGGTCAACGGCCGGTCGCCCGACTCGGATCGGCTGCGCGCACGCCGTTGCCACCTGATCTGCCACCAGCTCGACGCGCATCGGCCGATACCCCGGATCCGTTCAGCTCCTCGCACCTCCGCACCCGCGCGTAGCGATCGAGGAACACGTGCAGCGCCTCGTGCACGTGGGCCAGGTCCTGGGCCCGCGCATCCAGGCTGGCGATTCCTTCCCGGGTGATCGAATACGTGCGCCGGGCCGGCCCGACGTCGGATGCCTGCCACTGCGACCGCACCAGCCCCTGGCGCTCCAGCCCCCGCAGTGCCCGGTACACCCCGCCCGCGTCGCCGTCGACGTCGTGCATGGTCCGCAACCGGGCCGCGAGCTCGTAGCCGTGGTCGGGACATTCGCGCAGCAGGAGCAGCAGGCACGGTTGGATGAAGTTGCGCGGTTCCAGGTCGGACATGTGTCAGGTCCCGGCATCGTCGGTGGTGGTGGACGTCGAGCGGGCGTGGATCACCCAGCGAGGGCACGCCATCGACCTCACGTCGGGCTCGGTACGGGTGGGGCTCAGGGCAGCTTGCGGCCGAGGGTCTTCGCGACCTGGATCAGCAGGCCGCGACCGCGACCGACGTCGGGGGCCTTGAGCGCTCCGAGCAGGGCGAACGCGCCGGTTGGTGCCGTGGGCGATCTCGCGTCCGCCTCGGTGGCCTCCACGAGTGCCTCGCCAAGGAGTTCGAGTGTGGTGGCGGTGCGGGGGTCGGTCATCAGCGCGGAGGTGAGCAGGGCGTTGATGGTGGGTGCGGCTCCGGCGAGGCCGCCGGACAGAGTGGTCAGGTCCGCGTGGTCGAGGAGCCGGCCCAGTGCCGCGGCGGTGCCTGGATCGTCGAGGCGTTGCAGCAGGTTGCTGCCCGGGGACCGCGCCACGAGCTGACCGTTCACGGCCACGGGAGCCTCCGTCCGTCGGGTGGGTCCGATGTGTGAGCTGACACACACGCTAGGCAGATGCACCGGCTCGGCCTATCGTTTCCGCGCAGCGACTATCAGGATTGCGAAGAGATTGTGTCTTTGATGCGAGCTGTTGCTGCTCAGACTTGCATTGTGGTGCTCGTGACCAGGGGATTCGCCGACGTGGGACGCCGGAGATGACGTCGAGGCTGTCGAGGCTGCGGTTCATCGACGCCCGGCGCACCGCCGGTCCGGTCCGCCGCAAGGTCCGGTCCCGCGGCGTTCCGCCCGCACTGGCCCAGCACGAGATCTTCTACTCGGAGGACGTGCGCTCGGCCGCCCAGATGCTGGGCAAGGTGCTCTCCCCCGGTTCGCTCACACTGTTCAGCCCGGGTGAGCGGGGGTTCGCGGCGAGCCTGTTCGGCGTGCGGCTTCGCGATATCAGCATGCTCTACCTCGACCTGACCGTCGCCGCAACGCTCGACATCCCGGTCCTCGGTCCGTACTTCACGATCTGCATGCCGACCAACGGCCGGGTCATGTGCCACGGGAAGGAGATCACGATCGAGGCGAACACGGTCCAGGCGCTGGTCACGAGCCCCGGCCCGGGCGTCCGGATGGAGTTCGGCCACGACTCGCCGGTCCTGGTGATCCGCATCGAGGAGCCGCCACTGGCCGCGCACCTCACCAGGCTGATCGGGAGGACCCTGCCGCACCCCATCGCCTTCGAGCCGGCGTTCGACCTCGCCGAGGAGGCGGCGATGCGGTGGAACACGGCGGTGCAGCTGCTGCACGCGGAGGTGTACTACGCAGGCTCGCTCGTCCAGCGCGGTCAGGGGATCGGTGCGATCGAGGAGCTGCTGATGAGCAGCCTCCTGCACCTGCAGCCCTCCAACTACCACCACGAGTTCACGACGCCCGTGGTGCGCGCCGAACGCCGGGTGATCACGGAGGCGACCGACTTCATCGAGGCGCACCTGAGCGAGCGGATCACGCTGGAGATGATCGCGCGCAGCGTCCACCTGAGCGTACGATCCGTCCAGCAGGCCTTCCACGACGAGCTGGGCCTCAGCCCCGTCGCCTACATCCGCGAGCGACGCCTGACGCGTTCCCGCGAGGAACTCACCGATGCACTGCCGACCGACGGCGTGACCGTCACCAGCGTCGCTCAACGCTGGGGCATGCACCACCTGGGCAACTTCTCGGTCGAGTACCGCAAGAGATGGGGCGAGACGCCGTCGGAGACCCTGCGCCGGTGACCCCGCCGCCCGGACTGTCCGCTGAACTCAGGAGGTCGACGTGCACGAGCTCTCGATCTGTCGTGCCATCACCAAGCTCGTCGAACGCCACGCGGCGGGCAGCACGGTCCGTACCGTCCGGCTCCGGGTCGGCGAGCTGCGCCAGATCGTTCCGGACACGCTCACCTACTGCTGGGAGCTCGTGACGGAGGGTTCGGATCTCGAGTCGGCGACGCTCGAGATCGAGCGCGTACCCGCGGCGATCCGCTGCGCTGGATGCTCTCACGAACACACCCTCACCGAACCGGTTCTCGTCTGCCCGAATTGCCAGGGTAAAGACGTCGAGATCGTGGCCGGCGAGGAATTCCTCATCACTTCTCTCGACCTCATGGAGGTATGACGCTCGTGGGCCGTTTCCACAGACACGACGAGAACCACAACGACCCCGGGAACGGCCATGGCCACGGCCACGACGCCCCCGTCGGAGATCACTCCGGATACACGACCGGGTCCGATCGGATCGAGATCCTCGAGCGCATCTTCGACGAGAACGACCAGACCGCGGACGCGAACCGGGCGGACTTCGATCAGGCGGACGTCCTGGCCGTGAACCTGATGTCGTCCCCGGGCGCGGGAAAGACCGCGCTCCTGCGGCAGACGCTCATGCGACTGCGCAACCACCTGCGGGTCGGCATCGTCGAGGGCGACATCGAGACGAGCATCGACGCAGACCGCCTGACGGGCCTCGGCGCTGAGGTCGCACTCCTCAACACCGCGAACGGCTTCGGCGGCGAATGCCATCTGGACGCACCGATGGTCCGTTCCGCCCTGCCCCGGCTCCCGCTCGGTGACCTGGACCTGGTCATCGTCGAGAACGTGGGGAACCTCGTGTGCCCGGCCGAGTTCCACGTCGGCGAGCACAATCGGGCCATGGTCTACTCGATCACGGAGGGCGAGGAGAAGCCGCTGAAGTACCCCGTGATGTTCCGATCCGTCGATCTCGTGCTGGTCAACAAGGTGGACCTGCTCCCGCACCTCGACTTCGACATCGAGGCCTTCTACCGCAACCTCCGGAACGTCAATCCGGGCGTCGAGGCCATCGAGACGAGCGCACGAACCGGATCCGGGATCGACCTGTGGTGCTCGTGGCTGACCGCTCGACACGCGGAGCTCGCCGCGGCCCGCGCCCTTCCCGCGAGCGCGGCCGGCATCTCCCCGGGCGCCTCCCCCGCATAGGTGATTCGGCGGGACCGATCGATCAGTTGACTGTCCACGATCGCTGCGGTGGCGCTCGGCACCGAGGACCGGACAGGAGTGACATGGCCCCCATCACCGAACGCGCGGCCAGACCCGCCCCGGATCGCAATCTCGCACTGGAACTGGTCCGGGTCACCGAGGCCGCCGCGATGGCCACCGGCCGCTGGGTCGGTCGCAACGACCCGGCCGGTGCGCTCACCGCAGCCGTCGAGGCGATGCGCGCCATGATCGGCACGGTCGAGATGGCCGGCACGGTGGTGATCGGCGATGGCCCCGACTGCGACACCGACGGTGAGGTGCGGCTCGCCCGCGGTGAGCTCGTCGGCGAAGGCACCGGCGCCGCCTACGACATCGCCGCCGATCCCGTGGACGGCATCACGTTCACGACCAAGGGGCTGGCGAACGCGGTCTCCGTCCTCGCGGTCGCGCCACGAGGGGCCCTGTTCGATCCGTCGGCCTGCGCCCGGATGGACGTGCTCGTCGCGGGGCGCGAGGCGCGGGAGCACGTCGACCTGCGACAGCCGGTGCGCGACAACGTGCAGCGGCTCGCGAAGGTGCGGCAGTGTCACGTGGAGGACGTCACGGTCGGCATGCTCGCTCGGCCCCATCACGAGGAACGCGCCCGCGAGGTGCGCGACGCCGGCGCGCGGATCCGCTTCCTCACCGGTGGTGAGGTCACCGCGGCCATCGTCGCCGCGAGCCCGCAGACCGGGATCGACCTGCTGATCGGCAGCGGCGGCACCGCGGAGAGCGTCATCGCAGCCTGCGCCGTCAAGTGCCTCGGTGGCACGCTGCAGG
Organism: Pseudonocardia sp. MH-G8; assembly: GCF_002262885.1. GTDB lineage: Bacteria > Actinomycetota > Actinomycetes > Mycobacteriales > Pseudonocardiaceae > Pseudonocardia. Next base: position 33,882 of record NZ_NKYF01000048.1, read on the forward strand.
GCACACCGGCTCCGGCCGACGGCCCGGAGCTCGCGCGCCTGCAGGACGCCGGGATCGATGCGGAAGCCGTGCTCGACGTCGACGATCTCGTTCGCGGTGACGATGTGTTCTTCGTCCTCACGGGGATCACCGACGGCGAGCTCGTCCGCGGGGTCCGGTACGGACCAGACGTCGCGACCACCGATTCGCTGGCGATGCGCGCGCGCAGCGGCACCGTCCGGCGGATGCAGAGCGACCACCGGCTCGACCGGCTCGCCCGCTACAGCGCGGTCGACTACCAGTAGCACCGCCCACGGACGTCACGCACCGCGTGGCCACCGCACATCAGGTCGGAGCGCTCAACCGACATGCGAGACGAACAGAAAGAGGTGAACGGTGCGGATCGCGGACATTCTGACGTACAAGGGCCGGACGGTGCACACGGTTCTCCCGTACTCCGACGTGGAAGCGGCGGTGCACGCGCTGCACGGTGCCGGGGTCGGGGCACTGCTGGTGTGCGACGACGACGGCAAGATCTGCGGGATCGTGTCGGAACGCGACATCGTCCGTGCGCTGGTCACGCGCGGCTCGCAGCTGCTGAGGGCCTCGGTGGCGGACGTCATGACCCGCAATGTGGCGACCTGTGGGCCCGATGACTCGCTGACCCACGCGATGGCGCAGATGACTCGCGGCCGCTTCCGGCACCTGCCGGTGCTCGACAAGGGTGAGCTGGTGGGGCTGGTGAGCATCGGTGACCTCGTCAAGCACCGGCTGCGGGAGATGGAGCTCCAGACCGGGGTGCTGCGCGACCTCGTCATCGCCAAGAGCTGAGCACCGGGTCGCGGCCCCGGAGTGTCCGACGTGCTGCCGACCGGAGGTACATCCGATGGGGGTTGAGCCGGGAGCGTCGCGCGGCCTCGAGCAGCTACGCCGGACCGCGCGCCTTCTCGTCGGTGACGGGCGCGGGATCCTCGTCGCCGACGAGAGCCCCGCCGCGATGACGGTTCGCCTCGAGAAGGCCGGTGTGTCCTCGACACCGGGGAACCGCCGGGCGTTCCGCGAGCTCCTCGTCACGACCCCGGACCTGAACGAGGGGATCAGCGGCGTGATCCTCTGCGACGAGACGTTCCGCCAGCGGGCCTCGGACGGCCGGACATTCCCGAGGCTGGTGGGCGACCTCGGGATGGTGCCCGGTGTCGCCGTCGACACAGGCGTGCACCTGCTCGCCGGGACTGCCGGCGAGGCGATCACCGAGGGCGTGGATTCCGTCGGGCCGCGCCTGGCGCGGTACCGCGCACTCGGGGCCCGGTTCGCGAAGTGGCGCACCGTCTTCCAGGTCGGCGCGGGGCGGCCGAGCATGGCGGCGCTGCGCGCGAACGCCCAGTCGACGGCACGCTTCGCCGCGGCCAGCCAGGCCGCGGGCGTCGTGCCCGTCGTCGAACCCAGGGTTCTCGTGGACGGCGCGAACTCCCACAGTGAGTGTGCGGAGGCGACGCTGAAGATCCTTCGACACACATTCCGCGCGCTGGGCGACGCGCGCGTGGACGCGGGCGCCGTCGTGCTGCGGCCGACCATGGTGGTCTCGGGCGCGTACACGAGGCGACGCTGCTCTCCCGCCGCGGTGGCTCGGCGCTGCGTCAGGACTCTCGTGGCCGCGGTCCCGAACGAGCTTGCGGGCGTGGCGTTCATGTCGGGCGGGTTGCCGCCGGCGGTCGCCGCCACGAACCTTGCCGCGATGCAGGGCGTGGACGCCCCGTGGCCGCGCACCTTCGCCTTCGGCGGCGCACTCGTCATCTCGCCGCTGCTGGCGTGGCTCGGCGAACCCGCTCGCGTGGCCCTCGGGCAGGCGGTGCTCTCGGTGGGTGTCGAGCGCACCGTGCGGGGCCTCGCGCCCGCCCGACCCGCCAGGCGCCCGTTCGCCTGAACGCCCCGACCCGCGCGTCACCCCGAGCGCACCGTCTTGCCCGCGGCGTCGTCGCCGAACACCCGGCTGGCCAGCAGGTCCTCCGGCTCGATCGTGGTCAGCGCCGCGAGGTCGACCATGGGGTCCGCCCGGGCGACGAGCCTGCGCGCCTGCCGCAGACGGGCCCGCTCCATGGCGTTCCGGACGCTGCGCGCGTTGGCGAACCAGGGTTGCCCGACGCGCCGCTCCAGGTACTCGCGCAACACCACGCGCGCCTGATCCGACAGGCCGTAGGACAGCTCGCCGGTCATCCCGACGGCGATCTGTTCCAGCTCGGTGACGGTGAAGTCCGGGAACGTGACGTGGTGCGCGATCCGGCTCTGCATGCCGGGGTTCGCCGCGAAGAACGTGTCCATCCGGTCGGCGTACCCGGCCAGGATGACCACGAGATCGTCGCGGTTGCTCTCCATCACCTGCAGCAGGATCTCGATCGACTCCGAGCCGTAGTCGCGGTCGTTCTCCACCTTGTAGAGGTAGTACGCCTCGTCGATGAACAGCACGCCGCCCATGGCGCGCTTGATGACGTCCTTCGTCTTCGGGGCGGTGTGGCCGACGTACTCGCCGACGAGATCATCGCGGGTGACGCTCACCAGGTGTCCGCGGCGCACGTAGCCCAGCCGGTGCAGCAGATCGGCCATCCGCAGCGCGACCGTCGTCTTGCCGGTGCCCGGGTTGCCGGTGAAGCACATGTGCAGGGTCGGGCGGGTGGCCACGATCCCGTACCGCTCGCGCACGCGGTCGACCAGCAGCAGGGCCGCGACCTCCGCGATGCGCGTCTTCACCGGCGCCAGGCCGACCAGTTCGGTGTCGAGCCGCTCCAGCACGTCGTCGATACCGGACTCCCGGCGCGCCGCGGCCAGGTCGACCACGGCGCCCGGGGGCAGGAGCTCGACGCGTTCCTCGTCCTCGACGGCCGATCCGAAGGCAGGTCGTGGGGTGCCGCTCTGCGCGGTCGACACGTCACTCCGGCCGGTACCGGTCCCCGGAGGGACGGTCGGTGGCGTAGGCGCGCGTGGTGTAGCGGATCCGGCGGTCCTCGACCTCCTGTCGCTCGAGCCGGAAGCCCGGCTCCTGCGCCGGCCGCTGCACGATGAACGACAGCGCGGTGGTCTGGCGCCCCAGCCGTGCGTCGTAGGCGTTGAGCCGGACGTAGTGGCCGGGCTTGGCCGCCCGGCAGGCGTTGACCTCCATCAGCACCCCGGCAGGGTCCTTGAGGTCGAACATCGGCAGGCCCCACATCTCCCAGTACACGTTGCGCGGGTGGGGGTCATCGGTGAACTCGACCGACAGCGGCCAGTTGTTGTCGATGCAGTACTCGATCTGTTTGGTGATCTCCTCGTCGGTGAAGTCGGGCAGGTACGCGAAGGTGCCCTGGGTGACACGCATGTTCTGGCTCCTCAGAGGGCGGTCGGCGTCGAGACGACGTCGGCGGTGTCGGTGGATTCGTAGTCGAAGGTGATGTCGCCCCAGGTGGCCAGGGCCATGTCGAGGGACCGGCACTTCGCGGCCGCCTTCTTGAGGATGTCCGGGCCCTCCGCGGCGTAGTCGCGGCCCTCGTTCCGGGCCTTGACCATCGCCTCCAGCGCCACCCGGTTCGCTTCGGCACCGGCCGCGATCCCCATGGGGTGACCGATCGTGCCGCCACCGAACTGCAGGATGACGTCGTCGCCGAAGAGGTCCAGCAGCTGGTGCATCTGCCCGGCGTGGATCCCGCCGGAGGCCACCGGCATGACCGGGGCAAGCGACTGCCAGTCCTGGTCGAAGTACAGGCCCTTGACCGGGTCGGCGGGGATGTGGTCCGCGCGCAGGATGTCGTAGAATCCGAGGGTCGTGTTCTTGTCGCCCTCGAGCTTCCCGACGACCGTGCCGGCGTGGATGTGGTCCACCCCGGCCAACCGCATCCACTTGGCGATCACCCGGAAGCTCACGCCGTGGGACTTCTGCCGCGTGTAGGTGCCGTGTCCTGCGCGGTGCAGGTGCAGGATCACCCCGTTCTTCCTGGCCCAGTTCGCCATCGACTGGATCGCGGTGTAGCCGACCGTCAGGTCGATCATGACGACGATCGAGCCGAGCTCCTTGGCGAAGTCCGCCCGCTCGTACATCTCCTCCATCGTCCCGGCGGTGACGTTGAGGTAGTGGCCCTTGATCTCACCGGTCTCGGCCTGGGCGCGGTTGATCGCCTCCATGCAGAACAGGAAGCGGTCCCGCCACCGCATGAACGGCTGCGAGTTGATGTTCTCGTCGTCCTTGGTGAAGTCCAGGCCGCCGCGCAGCGCCTCGTAGACGACGCGCCCGTAGTTGCGGGCCGACAGGCCCAGCTTCGGCTTGGTGGTGGCGCCGAGCAGCGGGCGCCCGTGCTTGTTCAGGTACTCGCGCTCCATGACGATGCCGTGCGCGGGACCCTGGAACGTCTTCACGTACGCGACGGGGATCCGCATGTCCTCCAGGCGCAGCGCCTTGAGCGGCTTGAACCCGAACACGTTGCCGATGATCGAGCTCGTCAGGTTGGCGATCGAGCCCTCCTCGAAGAGGTCGATCTCGTAGGCGATCCGCGCGATGTACTGCCCTGGCGTGCCCGGCACGGCCTCGACCGAGTAGCACTTGGCCTGGTAGTGGTCGTGGGCGGTGAGCCGGTCCGTCCAGACCACCGTCCACGTCGCGGTGCTCGACTCGCCCGCCACGGCGGCGCCCGCCTCCTCCGGCGGCACCCCCTCCTGCGGGGTGATCCGGAAGGCGCACAGGACGTCGGTGTCCTTCGGGACGTAGGGCGTGTCCTGTAAGGGTTGTGACCTGCCGTCGGTGATCATGACCAGGTGGTAGGGCGCGGGGAGCTGACCGACAAAGCCTGGACCCAGATCGAGCCGTTGCTG
>NZ_NKYF01000049.1 GCF_002262885.1 Pseudonocardia sp. MH-G8
GGCGGAGGGGGTACGCCCGGTCCCATCCCGAACCCGGAAGCTAAGCCCTCCAGCGCCGATGGTACTGCACTCGTTAGGGTGTGGGAGAGTAGGTCGCCGCCGACATTCAACGTTCAGTGGGCCCCCGCCAGCAGGCGGGGGCCCACTTTTGTATCATCTACTGGTGAGTATCGCGGATGGTTCCGGCGATGACCGTTCGCGACGAGATGATCGCGACGGCCGCCGTGGAAACGATGATCGACGAGGCCGCTCCGGCGGCGATGCACCGCGGAGCGGCCGCCGAGGCGAGGAGCGGGGCCGCAACCCCCGCGCCGGTGAGGCGCGATCCGGCTCCGGCTGGAACGCCGACCGCAGCGCGGGCCGTGGCGAGAGCGGGTTCCGGCGGGGCGGCGCGCAGCGGCCGGACCGCGGGTCGGACCGATCGGCACGCGGGCCGGTGCGTGGCGGGGGTCGGCACGGCGAGCAGGCGGCGCCGGGCGGCTCCCGTGGAGCCGGCGGCCCGCGGTACGGCGGGCGTCGCGAGGAAGGCTCCGGCAGCGGCTGGGCGGGCCGTGGTGGGTCGAGGGATCGCGACAACCGATCGTCCGAGGACCGGGGCGGCAGCCGCCCGGCGCGGTTCGAGCGCGGCGGGGATCGGGATCGGCCCTACCGTGGTGACCGACCGGAGCGTGGAGCTCGGCCGGATCGGGATCGGCCCTACCGTGGCGACCGATCCGAGCGTGGCGACCGCCCGGATCGGGACCGGCCATATCGTGGTGATCGACCTGATCGTGACCGGCCGTCCCGAGGGGACCGGCCCTACCGTGGCGACCGACCGGAGCGTGGAGCTCGGCCGGATCGGGATCGGCCCTACCGTGGCGACCGGCCCGAGTGGCAGGAGCGTGGCCGCCCGGAGCGTGGCGGTTCGGGTCGTGCCGGTTCCGACCGTTCTGGTTCCGACCGTGGCGGCTGGGATCGCGGCGGGCGAGGGGACCGGCCGGACCGCGGCAGTCGTCCCGCCTGGCAGGAGCGTGGCGGGGAGCGCGGACGCTCCGAGCGGTCCGATGCTCCGGCGCGACCGGCGAGCGGTGGAGATCGAGACCGGTTCGACCGTGGGCGAGCGGAGCGGCCGGGTCGTTCCGACAACGCGGAGCGGGGCGACCGGGCACCGCGAGGCGGCGGATGGGACCGCCAGGGCGACGGGGGCCGTAGGGAGAGGGACGACCGCGGCGGTGACCGGGCACGGTTCGACCGGCGAGAGGGTGGCAAGCCCGCGGAGCGCCGGGGGACGGGCACGAGCGGTACCCGACCCGACCGGTCGCAGCGGGACGAGCGCGGCCCCCGAGCCGGCGCCGACGACCGTCGGTTCACCCAGCGGCCGCCGCAGCGGGACGAGCCGCGGGTGGAGCGGCCCCGTCGCGACGACGCGGGCTCCGGCCGCGGTGAGCGGGTGGAACGGCGCCCGGATCCCCGGCGTCAGGAGGATTCCCGTCGTAGCGAGGGTGCCGGAGCCGGCAGCGGTCGGCGCGACGACCGGGGCCCGCAGGGCGGCGGCGATCGTCGGCAGGACCGCGTTGCGGGTGAGGGCGTAGAGCGCGCAGAACGGCAGGGGTTCCGGTCGTCCGACCGGCCCGAGCGGAGCGGGTCCCGGGACGAGCGCGATGCCCGGCGTCCGAGCGCGCGCGGTGCAGGCGAGCGCGGTGACGACCGCCGGTCCGCCGGCGCGGGTCGGGGCGTCGACCGCCCTCAGCGGGAAAGGCCGTCCGGCGGGCGCGAGCGTGCCCCGCGCGGGGCCGATGCACCTGTCCGCGTGCCCGAGCCCGCGCTTCCCGAGGAGATCCTTGCGGCGGGGCTGGACGCCGAGGTGCGGCGGGATCTGCGGGGCCTGCAGCGCGACACGGCCGAGAGCGTGGCGCGGCACCTCGTCGCGGCGGGCAGCCTGGTGGACGAGGACGCCCAGCTGGCGCTCGCGCACGCCCGGTTCGCACGGAGCAGGGCGTCCCGCATCGCCATCGTGCGAGAAGCGGCGGGCATCACCGCCTACCACGCAGGGGAATGGACCGAGGCTCTCGGCGAGTTGCGTGCCGCGCGTCGCATGGGCGGTGGCCCGGGGCATCTCGCGGTCATGGCCGACATCGAACGCGCGCTCGGCCGGCCCGAGCGCGCCCTCGAGCTCAGCCGTGGGCCCGAGGTGCGTGACCTGGACCGGGCGGAGGCCATCGAGCTCGCCATCGTCGCCGCCGGGGCGCGGCGCGATCTCGGCGAGCTGGACGCCGCCGTCGTCAGCCTGCAGATCCCGGAGCTCGACGCGGCACGACGCGACCCGTGGAGCGCGCGCCTGTTCTACGCCTACGCGGACAACCTCGCTGCCGCCGGCCGGGAGGCGGACGCGCTGCAGTGGTTCGTCCACACGGTCGACGCGGACGCGGACGGGGAGACCGATGCCGATCGCCGGATCGCGGACCTGACCGGAGAGCCGCTGTCCGAGGACGACGTCACCTTCGGCATCGAGGAGGAGCCGTCCGGGGCGGACGACACGGCGGCGGACGACACAGCGGCGACCGCGTCGGAAGCCGATTCGGTTCGTGACGACACGTCCGAGGCCTCGGCGAGCGATGTGCGGGACGGGGGCGGGTCGAGCGATGACCGCGAGCGCCCGACCGACGATGCGACGCCGTCCGGAGCCGAACCGGCGTCAGCGGCGGGTGCGAACGCCGATCCGGTCGACGCCGGCGAGGACGCGGGCTCGGCCCACGCCGATCCGGCGGACCCCGATGACCCGGCGGACCCCGACGACCCGACTGATGTGAGTGCGGCTGACGCAGGCCCCGGTGTCGATGTCGATTCGGCCGACGTCGATTCGGCCGATGCGGGGCACGCGGATGCGGTCGCTGCGCCCGAGGCGGTGACGGACCCGACGACGGCCCCGACGACCAGCGCGAAGGACCAGCCTCCCGGCGACGTCTCCGTCGACGACGCCGAGGGTCCGGGCCGGTGAGCGACCTGCTCGCGCGCCACGACGTGCTGCTCGCGGACCTGGACGGCACGCTCTACCGCGGTCCGGCGGTCGTGCCGGGCGCCGTGGAGGCGGTGCGGGGTGCGGTGCAGCGGGGCGTGCGCACGGTGTACGTCACCAACAACGCCTCGCGCCGTCCGGCCGCGGTGGCCGAGCACCTCGAGGAGCTGGGGTTCCCTGCCGGCCCCGAGGACGTGGTGGCGAGCTCGCAGGCCGCGGCGGCGCTGCTGGCCGAGCAGCTGCCTGCCGGGGCGCGCGTGCTCGTCGTCGGCACCGAGGCGCTTGTGGCGGAGGTGACGGCGCAGGGCCTGCAGGTGACCGCGCGGGCGGAGGACGCCGACGCGGTCGTGCAGGGCCACAACCCGGACACCGGGTGGCGCCAACTCGCAGAGGCGACCGTCGCGGTGCGCGGCGGGGCGCTCTGGGTCGCGTGCAACGTCGACCCGACGCTGCCGACCGAGCGCGGCCCGATGCCCGGCAACGGTGCGATGGTCGGCGTGGTGCGACTGGCCACGGGGCGCGAACCGCAGGTCGCGGGCAAGCCGGGGCCGGCGTTGCTGCGCGAGGCGGCGCGCCGCACGGGGGCACAGCGTCCGCTGATGGTCGGTGACCGCCTGGACACCGACATCGAGGGTGGTCGCGCCGCCGGCATGCCCACGCTGCTGGTGCTCACCGGCGTCTCGGACGCCGCGGAGCTGCTGGCCGCGCCACCCGCGCTGCGGCCCGACTACGTGGGTGCCGACCTGGAATCGCTCACCGCGCCCGCGGACGGCCTCGCGCCGGGCCCGCGACCGGGGTGGGACGTGCGCGCGGAGGGGTCCGGCGTCCTGGTGCTGTCCGGGGACGGGAGCGACGCGGTCGACGCGCTGCGGGCGCTCTGCGCGGCGCACTGGGCCGCGGGGGGCGGGCCCGCGCAGGTCGCGGCGGACGGGCCGGCGGCCCGGGACGCGCTGCGCCGGCTCGGCCTCGACGCGCCGGGCGCAGGCTCGGCTACCGTGGCGAGCAGCGGTCCGGCCCCAGGCAGCAGCCCGATGCCCGACACCAGCGACACCAGCGACGACGGCACCAGCGACGACACGGCGGGAGCGCACCGATGACCGTCCCCACCCCGGGGCCCCCGCCCCGCCCGGCGGACCCCCTCGTGGCCGTCGACCGGGCCGTGGCCGGGCTCGACGGGCTGGCCGATCGTCCGCTCGGCGAGCACGTCGAGGTGTTCGAGCGGGTCCACGCGGCGCTCGGCGACGCGCTGGCGGCCGGGTCGTCGGGCGGCGCGTGAGCGCGGTGACCATCCGCGCCCGCCTCGACGCCGAGCTCGTCCGCCGCGGCCTCGCCCGCTCCCGGCAACAGGCCGCGGAGCTGATCGAGCAGGGCCGCGTGATCGTTCGCGGGGTGCCGGCGGGGAAGCCGGCCACGGTCGTCGACCGCGGCACATCCGTCGTCGTGCAGCGCGGCGACGAGCGGGACTGGGCGTCGCGGGGTGCCCACAAGCTCATCGGCGCGCTCGACGCGTTCGCCGTCGACGTCGCCGGCCTGCGTTGCCTCGACGCCGGAGCCTCCACCGGCGGGTTCACCGACGTGCTCCTGGACCGCGGGGCCGCCGAGGTCGTCGCCGTCGACGTCGGGTACGGGCAGCTGGTGTGGCGGCTGCAGAGCGACGAGCGGGTGCACGTGCACGACCGCACGAACGTCCGCGCGCTCGCTCCTGAGGCGATCGGCGGGCCGGTCGGCCTGACGGTCGCGGACCTGTCGTTCATCTCGCTGCGCACCGTGCTGCCCGCGCTCGTCGCCTGCACCGCCGACGGCGGGGAGCTGCTGCCGATGGTCAAGCCGCAGTTCGAGGTCGGCAAGGAGCGGCTCGGGGCGGGTGGTGTGGTCCGCAGCCCGGAGCTGCGCACCGCGGCGCTCACCGAGGTGGCGGCCGCAGCGCGCGCGCTGGGGCTGGTGCTGCGGGGCGCCGTGGCCAGTCCGCTGCCGGGGCCGTCGGGCAACGTCGAGTACTTCCTCCGGCTCGCGCGCTCCGGATCCGACACCGGGGACGCCGTGCTCGCCGCCGCCGTCGAGGAGGGCCCGTGAGGGAGATCCTGGTCGTCCTGCACTCGGGGCGGGAGACCAACCGGCGCACCGCGGCCACGGTGGCGCACCGGCTCGCCTCGTCGGGCGTGCGGTTGCGGGTGTTGGGTGACGAGTGGGCCGAGGTGCGCAACGGCGACCTGCCCGCCGAGATGACCCCTCGCGTCGTCGACGGCAGACCGGGGTGCGCCGAGGGCGCGGAGATGGTGCTCGTCCTCGGCGGGGACGGCACGCTGCTGCGGGCCGCGGAGATGGCCCGCCCGGTCGGGGTGCCTCTGCTGGGGGTGAACCTGGGCCGCGTCGGGTTCCTCGCCGAGGCGGAGCAGGAGTCGCTGGACACGGCGTTGGACGCGATCATCGACGGTGGGTGCGCCGTCGAGGAACGGATGACGCTCGACGCCGTGGCGCGCGTCGACGGCGAGGTGCTCGCGCGCACGTGGGCCCTCAACGAGGCCACCGTGGAGAAGAGCAGCCGGGAACGCATCCTCGAGGTCGTGCTCGAGGTGGACGGCCGGCCGGTCTCGGCGTTCGGGTGCGACGGCGTGCTGTGCGCCACGCCCACCGGCTCCACCGCCTACGCGTTCTCCGCGGGCGGCCCGCTGGTGTGGCCGCAGGTCGAGGCGCTCCTGCTGGTGCCGAGCAACGCGCACGCGCTGTTCGCCCGGCCGATGGTGATCGGTCCGGACAGCGAGGTGGCGATCGAGGTCGACCCGGACGGTCCGCCCGCCGTGCTCGACTGCGACGGGCGCCGCACCGTCGTCCTGCCGCCCGGCGCGCGCGTCGAGCTGGCGCGCGGCGCCACCCCGGTGCGGATGGTGCGCCTGGACGGTCAGCCGTTCGCCGACCGGCTCGTCCGCAAGTTCGACCTCCCGGTGCGCGGGTGGCGTGGCGCGGCGCGGACGTCCGGTTCCCGCTGACGACGCGCGGCTGAGCGGGGGCGCGGGGCGGGCGTCGGATCCGCTGTCGGGACGGCGCCGTACGCTGCGGCCCATGCTGGCCGAGATGCGGATCCAGGGCCTCGGCGTGATCGACGACGCGACTCTGGAGCTCGACGCGGGCCTCACCGTGCTCACCGGCGAGACCGGGGCGGGCAAGACGATGGTGGTCACCGGCCTCTCGCTCCTGGGCGGGGGCCGCGCCGAGGCCTCCCGGGTGGCCGACGGCGCCCGGCGCGCGGTCGTCGAGGGGCGCTTCCACGCCGACGCCGCGGCGCTCGCCGTCGCCGACGAGGTGGGGGCCGACGCCGACGAGGACGGCACGCTCATCGCCATCCGCACCGTCTCCGCCGACGGGCGTTCCCGCGCCCACCTCGGTGGCCGGTCGGTGCCGGTCGGGGTGCTGTCCCGGCTGGCCGAGGCCACCCTCGCCGTGCACGGGCAGAACGACCAGCTGCGGCTGCTGCGCCCCGCCGAGCAGCGCGCGCTGCTGGATCGCTTCGCCGGCGACGCCGTCGCCGTGCCGCTGCAGCGCTACCGGGCCGTACGCGCCGAGTGGCAGCGGGTGGCCACCGAGCTCGTCGAGCGTCGCGACGGCGCGCGCAGGCTCGCGCAGGAGGCCGACATGCTGCGTCACGGCCTCGCCGAGATCGCCACGGTCGATCCGCAGCCGGGGGAGGACGTCGAGCTGGTCGACCTCGCGCGCCGGCTCGCCGCGGCCGACGACCTGCGCGAGGCCGCCGTCGCGGCGCAGGGTGCCCTCGTCGGGGCCGACGAGGTCGATCCCGACGCCCCCGCCGCGCTCGCCCTGATCGGCGACGCCCGGCACCGGCTCAGCGGCTCCGAGGATCCGGAGCTGGCCGCTCTCGACGCGCGGCTCGGGGAGGCGCTCGCCCTGCTCGGCGACGTCGGCACGGAGCTCACCGGCTACCTCGACCGCCTCGACGCCGACCCGGCCCGGCTCGCGCAGGTACTCGCCCGGCAGGCCGAGCTGAAGGCGCTCACCCGCAAGTACGCCGCCGACATCGACGGCGTGCGGGAATGGGCCGACGCCGCCCGCGAACGGCTGGACGGCCTCGACACCTCCGACGAGGCGCTCGCCGCTCTGGCCGCCCGCCGCGACGCGCTGGCCGGCGAGCTGGCCGAGCACGCCGCCGCCGTCACCGCGGCGCGCACCGAGGCCGCGGCGCGGCTCGCCGAGGGCGCCACCGCGGAGCTGGCCGGGCTCGCGATGCCCGACGCGCGGCTGCACGTGTCGGTCGTCCCGCGCGAGGCGGGGCCGGATGCGCCCGACGCGCTGCGGGTGGGCCGGGCGTCGCTGGTGGCGGGCACCGACGGCGTCGACGAGGTCGAGCTGCGGCTCGTCGCGCACGCCGGCGCCGGGCCGCAGCCGCTGCACAAGGGTGCCTCCGGCGGTGAGCTGTCGCGCGTGATGCTCGCCCTCGAGGTGGCGCTCGCCGGGGCCGACCCGGTGCCCACGATGGTGTTCGACGAGGTCGACGCCGGGGTCGGTGGCCGGGCGGCGGTGGAGATCGGGCGCAGGCTGGCCCGGCTCGCGGCGCGCCACCAGGTGATCGTGGTGACCCACCTGCCGCAGGTGGCCGCCTACGCCGACCGGCACCTGGTCGTCGACAAGTCCGCGCGCGGGCAGAACGGGGCGGGGACGGATGGGCGGGTGCGCAGCATCGTGCGCACGCTGCCCGAGTCCGAGCGCATCGTCGAGCTCGCCCGGATGCTCGCCGGGCTCGACGACACCGATACCGGACGCGCCCACGCGGAGGAGCTGCTGAACGCGGCCCGCGCGCACCGGGAGGCCGACCGCGCCGCGGCCGCCCGCCCGGAGCGCACCGCCCGCAGGAGGAAGCAGGCAGCGCCCCAGCCCAGCTGACCCGCACCTTGGAGCCGTACTGCTGCCCAGAGCGCCGGAAACAGCAGTGTGGCTCCGAGGTGCGGGAGCACGGGTGAACCCACCGTGACGGTCCGGCGTGCCTTCCTCGGATCCTGCCGATCGGATGTCACAGTGCGTGCATGAAGCTGTCCGGCCTGTTGCATCGCTCGCGCACGGAGCTGCCCGGGCTGTCCGGCGTCGCCCGGGTCGACCGGCGCACCGACAGCCTGCTCCGCCGGCTCAAGCCGGGGGAGATCGCGGTGATCGACCACGTCGATCTCGACCGCACCACCGCCGACGCGCTCGTCGCGGCGAAGGTGGCGGGTGTCGTGAACGCGGCGCCGTCGATCTCGGGGCGGTTCCCCAACCTCGGCCCCGAGGTGCTCGTCGGCGCCGGGATCGCGCTGGTGGACGGCGTCGGTCCCGAGGCGTTGCGGGAGATCAAGGACGGCAGCCGCATCCGCCTCCACGAGGGCGTGGTGTACGCGGGCGAGCTGCGCCTCGCCGAGGGCGTCGAGCAGGACGCCGACTCGGTGGCCGACGCGATGGTGGAGGCGAAGTCGGGCCTCACTCACCAGCTGGAGGCGTTCGCGGCCAACACCATCGAGTTCATGCGCCGCGAGCGGTCGATGCTGCTCGACGGGGCGGGCGTGCCCGACGTCGAGGTCGAGCTGGCCGGCCGGCAGGTGCTCGTGGTGGCGGCCGGCTACGACCACGCCGCCGAGCTGGCGCGGCTCGCGCACTTCATCCGCGAGTACCGGCCGGTGCTGGTCGGGGTCGGGGCGGGCGCGGACGCGCTGTTGCAGGCGGGCCACCGGCCCCAGCTGATCGTCGGCGACCCCAACGAGATCTCGAGCGAGGCGCTGACCAGCGGCGCGGACGTGGTCGTGCCGGCCTTCGCCGACGGTCACGCGCCCGGCCTGGCCCGGGTGCAGGACCTCGGGACCGGCGCCGTGACGTTCCCCAGCTCGGCCAACCCGGAGGACCTGGCGCTGCTGATCGCCGCGCACAACGGCGCCTCGCTGGTCGTCACGGTGGGATTGTCGGCGAGCATGGCGGAGTTCCTCGACCGCGGGCGCTCGGGCAGCATCGCCTCCACGTTCCTCACCCGGCTGCAGCTGGGCGGGCTGCTGGTCGACGGGCAGGTGATCGCCTCGCTTTACCGCAGCCGCATCTCGATCGGCGCCATCCTGCTGATGGTGGGCGCCGCGCTGGTGGCGGTGGTGGCGGCCCTGCTGGTGTCGGACGCGGGCGAAGCGGTGCTCACGTGGCTCACCCAGACCTGGCTCGGGCTCGTCGAGCAGATCCGGAGCTGGTTCGCGTGATCTCGATGCGCTACCACGCGATCTCGATCGCGGCGGTGTTCCTGGCGCTCGCCGTCGGCGTGGTCCTCGGCTCGGCGGGGGTGTCGGACCGGTTGCTGTCGGCCGTCTCCACGCAGGCCGACGACCTGGAGGGCCAGGTGCAGACCCTGCGCGCCGAACGCGACGACCTGGCCGCCGCGCAGCGGGCGTCCGACGAGTTCGCGCAGCGGGTCGGCCCGGCCGCGGTGCGCGGGCAGTTGCAGGACCGCACCGTCACGCTGGTGACCTCGGGCGCCGACGCCGCGGACCGCGAGGCGGTGCTGCAGCTGCTGGCGCAGGCCGGTGCGACCGCGACCGGTGAGGTGGCGCTGACCCCGGCCGTCGGCGATCCCGCACGGGCCGACCAGCTGCGCGAGCTGACCTCGCAGCTGCTGCCCACCGGAGCGCAGCTGCCTGCGGCCTCGGACACCGGAAGCCTGCTCGGCGGGCTGCTCGGCGGTGTGCTGCTGACCCCGGGCGGGGAGCAGCCGGGCCAGCAGACCACAACTGCGCCGATCAACACCGAGCAGGCCGACGCGGTACTGGCGGGCCTCGCCGCCGCGGGCTTCGTCGGCCCGGGGCCGCGCCCGCAGCCCGGTGACGCCGTGCTCGTGCTCACCGGTGGCGCGCTGGAGGGCATCGACGGGGGCGACGCCGCCGCGGTGCTCGCGCGGTTCGCCGGGCAGCTCGACCGGGCGGGCGGCGGGGCCGTCCTCGCCGGACGCGCCGGGTCGGCGGAGGCCACCGGCGCCGTCGGCGTCGCGCGGGCCGAACCGGACATCGTCGAGCGCGTGTCCACCGTGGACGACGTGCACACCGGCGCGGGACGGGTGTCGGCGGTGCTGGCCGTGCGCGAGCAGCTCGACGGGCGCGCGGGCCGCTACGGCACGGCGTCGAGCGCGTCCGACGGGTCGGCCCCCGCCGCCTGATCCGGGGAACCCGCCCGCGACACGCGGGCCCGGCGATCGCCCGGACAGTCTCTGGCGTACTCTGGAGTCCCGTGCAGCCTCGCGCGACGCGTCATCTGTTCGTCACCGGCGGGGTCGCGTCCTCGCTGGGTAAAGGCCTGACGGCTTCGAGCCTCGGCCAACTCCTCACCTCCCGTGGTCTGCGGGTCATCATGCAGAAGCTGGATCCGTACCTGAACGTGGATCCCGGCACGATGAACCCGTTCCAGCACGGCGAGGTGTTCGTCACCGAGGACGGAGCGGAGACCGACCTCGACATCGGCCACTACGAGCGGTTCCTCGACCGGAACCTGCACGGCCGCGCCAACGTCACCACCGGCCAGGTCTACTCGTCGGTGATCGCGAAGGAGCGGCGCGGGGAGTACCTCGGCGACACCGTCCAGGTCATCCCGCACATCACCAACGAGATCAAGGACCGCATCCACGCGATGGCGCTGCCGGACGAGGACGGCATCGTCCCGGACGTCGTGATCACCGAGGTGGGCGGCACGGTCGGCGACATCGAGTCGCTGCCGTTCCTGGAGGCGGTGCGCCAGGTCCGCCACGACGTGGGCCGCGACAACTGCTTCTTCCTGCACGTCTCGCTGGTCCCCTACCTCGCGCCGTCGGGGGAGCTGAAGACCAAGCCGACGCAGCACTCCGTGGCCGCGCTGCGCAACATCGGCATCCAGCCCGACGGGCTGGTGCTGCGCGCCGACCGGGAGATCCCGGAGGGCATGAAGCGCAAGATCAGCCTCATGTGCGACGTCGACACCGACGGCGTCATCGCCACCCCGGACGCCCCCTCGATCTACGACATCCCGCGGGTCCTGCACCGGGAGGGCCTCGACGCCTACGTCGTGCGGCGCCTTGGCCTGCCGTTCCGCGACGTCGACTGGACCATCTGGGGCGACCTCCTCGACCGCGTGCACCACGCGGAGGAGACGGCGCGGATCGCGCTCGTCGGGAAGTACGTCGACCTGCCCGACGCCTACCTCTCGGTCACCGAGGCGCTGCGGGCGGGCGGGTTCGCCCACCGCGCGCGGGTCGAGATCGTGTGGGTGCAGTCGGACGAGTGCCGCACGCCCGCCGGTGCCGCTGCGGCGCTCGAGGGCATGGACGGCGTCCTGATCCCCGGTGGGTTCGGCGTGCGCGGCATCGAGGGCAAGCTCGGCGCCATCCGGCACGCCCGCACGCGCGGCGTGCCGATCCTCGGGTTGTGCCTCGGCCTGCAGTGCATGGTGATCGAGGCGGCGCGGTCGCTCTCGGGGTTGGCGGATGCGAACTCGTCGGAGTTCGACGAGCGCACCCCGCACCCGGTGATCTCGACGATGGCCGATCAGCGCGACGTCGTGGCGGGCGAGCGGGACATGGGCGGCACCATGCGCCTGGGCGCCTACCCGGCGAAGCTGGGGGAGGGCACCGTTGTCGCGCAGGCCTACGGCGCGCGTGAGGTGTCCGAGCGCCACCGCCACCGCTACGAGGTCAACAACGCCTACCGGGAGCGGCTGGAGGAGGCGGGGCTCGTGTTCGGCGGCACCTCGCCGGACGGCAAGCTCGTCGAGTTCGTGGAGCTGCCCGTCGACACGCACCCGTTCTTCGTGGGCACGCAGGCACACCCCGAGCTGAAGAGCCGCCCCACGCGCCCGCACCCGCTGTTCAGCGCGTTCGTGAAGGCTGCACTGGGCTACCGGGCCGCTGACCGGCTGCCGGTCGAGCTGCCCGCCCGGGAGCGGGCCGCCGCGGGCGTGAACGGGGCGGCGACGTGACCGCGCCCCGGCACGAGTTCACGGTGCAGGCGAGCAAGGACGTGTACACCGGGCGCGTGATGGCCCTGCGCGCCGACGAGGTGCTGATGCCGGGCGGGCGCGCCGCGGTGCGGGAGATCGTGGAGCACCCCGGTGCGGTCGCGATCGCCGCGCTGGACGCCGACGACCGGCTGATGATGATCCACCAGTACCGCCACGCCGTCGGCCGGCGGCTCTGGGAGCTGCCGGCGGGCCTGCTCGACGTCCGCGGTGAGGACCCGCTCGCCACCGCGCAGCGGGAGCTGGCCGAGGAGACGGGGCTGGCCGCATCGGAGTGGGCCGCGCTGGTGGACGTGGCGCCCTCGCCCGGCTTCTCCGACGAGGCGGTGCGCGTCTACCTGGCGCGCGGCGTCACCGAGGTGGGGCGCCCGGAGCAGAAGGACGACGAGGAGGCCGACCTGGCCACCCGCTGGGTGTCACTGTCTGTGGCGGTGCGGATGGTGCTCGCGGGCACGATCGTCAACGCCACCACGGTGGCCGGCGTGCTCGCCGCGCACGCACTGGCCGGGGCGCCTGCGGCCGCTCGGGAGGCGCACGCGCCGTGGCCGGACCGGCCCACCCGGTTCGCCGAGCGCAAGGCCTGACGCGCGTCAGGGGCGCAGCGGGCGCCCGTGCCGATCGGTCGGCTCCCCGGTCAGCATCACGATGCCGTCGATGAACGCCCAGACCATGCCGACGCCGAGGGGTGCCAGCAGCAGCTGCATGACGCCGATGGCCGTGTGCCCGGAGTAGAGCCGGCCCGCGCCGAAGAACGGAAGGAACAGCTGCAGCAGCCCGGCGGCGACCTTCGAGCGGTCGGAGTAGGGCCGCCCGGTGACGGGATCCAGGCCCCAGGCGGCGTCCGGGCCGGCGGCCATCGGCGCCACGGGCCACTGCGTCGCCGGTGCCTGCGCGACGAGCGCGGTGGCGGCGTCCTGCGCCCGCGGCAGGTCGGCGAACAGCGGGGCGAGGTCGTCGGTGGTGCGCGCGGCGTAGGCCGCGGACATGCGCTCCTCGTACTCCTGCGGCTCGAGCCGGCCTTCGGAGAAGTGCTCGCCGAGCTCGCGCACGGCGGCTTCGCGCTCGTCGTGGCCGATGCGGATCCCGTGCGTCTCGGGCGTGCTCACGACATCGACGGTACCCGCGTCGGCGGATGTCGGCTCAGGTGTGGAACAGGACGCTGCGGCAGGCCAGGTGCAGGGCGAGGCGCTCGTCGGGCTCGGTGAGCACCACACCGAGCAGCTCCTGGGCCCGCGCGACCCGTGCCGCGACCGTGTTGCGGTGCACGCCCAGCACGGCCGCGGTCTCGGTGAGCGAGGACTCCGCGTCGAGGTAGGCGGTGAGCGTGCGGAGCAGGTCGCCGGGCTGGTCGCGCAACGGCTCGAGCATGGAGCGCGCGGCCGGGAGGAAGGTGTCGGTGCGGGTCCAGGCGAGCAGGAGCTGGCCGAGCCCGAGTCGGTCGACGTGGACGAAGCAGCCACTGGCCGAGCGGGTGGCGGCCAGCCGGGCGGCGTCGCCCGCCTCGCCGAGCGTGCGCGCCAGCCCGCCCGCGCCGCGCTGTAGGCGGCCCACGCCCATCGCGCTCGGGAGGGTCGAGCGCAGCAGCGACTGCGCCCGGTGCGCCGCCGTCGCGTGCCGGTTCAGCTCGTCCGCTCCCGGCTCCTGCGCGAACGTCGACCACGCGCCCCACCCCGACCCCTGCTCCACGACGACCGCGCGCAGGTGGGCGGCGTCGAAGGCGCGCAGCACCTCGGGGCGCATCGTGACCGGGTCGACGCTGCCCGGCACGTCGATCCGGATGCCGGCGTGCCAACCCTCCAACTGCCAGCCCGCGTCCAGGGCGCGCCGGCGGGTGCCGGCGCCGGGTTCGGCCGCCGCGGCCACGAGCTCCGCGAGCAGCGACATCCGCAGCCGGGCGTCGCGTTCGACGGCCAGGCGCACGTCGGCCATCCGCTGCCCGACGGTGCCGGCGGCCACGCCGAGCGCCGCGAGGACGGCAGCCCGCTCGGCCGCTGCCCCGCGGGGCAGCTCGGCCACGAGTGCGCTCGGTCGTGGCCGCTCCGTGCCGACCGGTCGGCTCAGCACCTCACCGCCGCTCCCCGGTCCCGGCCCGGTGCCCGCCACTACGCCACCCGACCCGTCGAGCAGCCACACCGGCCGGCGCCACGTCCTGGCCAGCTCCGCCACCAGCTCGTCGACGCCACCGCCGACCGCCGCGCACGCGACCGCCGTGCGCGCCACCAGGTCGGCGACCACCTGCTCGGGCTCGTGCAGCAGGCGGGTGGCCGCGAGCGCCGCGCCGAGCGGGTCCGGGGCGCCCAGCACCGTGACGCCGACCCGGGCGGCGAGCAGGCGGCTCGCCGCCCGCAGCGGGTCGGTGCCGGGCAGCAGGACGGCGGCGACGCCGGCGGCGGCCGCGCGACGCAGCAGCGCGTCGAGGTGCCAGTCGTCCCGGTTCCCGGACAGGGCGACCGCGAGCAGCGCACCGCGCACCGCGGGTGCGTCCGCGCGCAGGTCCGCCACGGTGTGCACCTCGCGGACCGGGTCGGGCTCGCTGCCGCCCGTGCGCGTCGCCAGCACGGTCACGGCTGCCCAGTCCGGGTGTGAGAGCAGTGCGTCCACGGTCAACGGTGCGCTCACGGGAGATCTCCGACCGGGTCGGGGAGCAGCACCGCGTGGCAGTCGATCCCGAACGCCCGCGGGTCCACCCGGCGCAGCCGCTCCGGGCTCGCGCGCCACCACGGCGGACCGGGCAGCACGATCGCGACGACGTCGTCGCCGAGCCGCAGGCCGTCCACCGCGATCGGTGCCGCCGTGCGGCGGTCGAGCAGGCACAGCAGGTCCGGACAGCTGGCGACGGGCTCGCCGTCGAGGATCGCCAGCAGGTACTCGTTCTCCGCCTCGACGCGCAGGACGGCGCCCCCGTCGTCGAGGATCGCCACTCCGGCCCGCCCGAACGACGCCGACGGGTGGCGTGCGATCTCCACCGTGCGCCCGGTGGCGAGCACCCGCCCGCCGAGCGCCGCCGCCACCTCTTCCGGCTCCGGCCGGACCAGCCCCTCGTGCGCGCGGCCGAGCCGAAGCGCGCGGGCGAGCGTGCCGGTGCAGGCGTCCGTGGCGGCCAGGCTCGCGGGCACCGGACCCAGCGCGCACGCCGCCCAACCACCGCCGTGGGCGACGGCCGTACGCGCGACCCGCTCGAGCGCGCCCGGGGCGACGTCGTCCACCAGCACCGTCTGCCCGCTCGGCTCGGCCATCGCGAACGGGGGGAGCGGGCGGTCCGCGACCGCGAAGCTGAGTTGGTCGACGCGGGTGAGCGCGCGGCCCATGAGGTCGGCGTCCACGAGGGGGAGTCCCAGCTCGGCGGCGCCGGCCACGGCGATCGCGCCGTTCAGCCCGGCCGCTTCGAAGGACATGAGGGCGGTGGGCTCGACGCCGGTCCACCGGGCCAGCGCGCCGACCGCGCCGGCGATCTCCTGGCCGCTCGGCAGCTTCTCGGTCAGCACGCGGGTGGCCCCGATCATGCCGATGGCCACCACCGGCGCCTCGGCGAGCGCGGCCGGGTCGTGCAGCACCAGTTCCGTGCCGGCGAGGGTGCGGCGCAGCACGTGCCGGAAGGCGTGGGCATCACCGCCGCCGCCGGAGCCGAGCAGCGTGAGCCCGACGACGAGCGCGTCGACGTCGTCGACGGTGAGCCGCCCTGTCGTCATCGGGAGATGGTCCCAGAACACCGAGTGACTCGGCAGGACCTCACTCAAAGATCGCGAGATAACCCCGGCGCGACTCGTTCTGATGGTCGAGATCGAAGTTGTTCTCGGGCTTATCCGAAGCCCCACCGTCATCGGTCGGTCTCCTCAACGTCCGGATCCCTTTCCGCCCCGTGTCCGCTGGTGGGATCACTGGAATCTCGAAAAGAAAACTTTTCAAGATCGATCTGCATCGGGCGGTCCAGTGCTCCAGCCGTAGATCGTTACGTCCGTCGGTGCGTGAGGCTGAGAACCGCTACCCGCACGCGCCTTGGAGCTGAGTGATGAGCGAGAGCACGACTGAGGGGCCGTCGTCGGCGCCGACCCGGCGAGCGAGTTCGGTGGCACGGTTGCGAGAGGTCGATCGGTCGAGGCAGGACCGCAGTCCCTGGGTCAGGGTGTCGGCGGTCAGCTCGTGGAGTGGCAGTGGGGGTGGCGCAACCCCGAGGCGGTGCAGCCTGTCCGCCCAGAACGGCTGGTCGAGCAGGACGGGAACCGGGACCGCTGGTACTCCGGCGCGCAGCCCGGCCGCGGTGGTGCCGGCTCCGGCATGGTGGACCACGGCAGCCATCCGGGGAAACAGCCAGTTGTGTGGCACGTCATCGACAATCAGGATGTCATCACCCGCGGGTCCGAGTTCGGCCCAACCGGACTGGACCACGGCGCGCACGCCGGCCCGTGTGACGGCGGCCGTGACGACGTCATGTATCCGCTCGTGGTTCACGGTCATGCTGCCGAACCCGACGAACACCGGTGGCGGACCGGCCCCGAGGAAGTCGGCCAGCAGGTCCGGGGGCTGCCATCCCGGTGGCGTGGCCGGCCACCAGTATCCGGTCACGTGCACCGTGGCGGGCCAGTCGGCGGGTCGGGGGACCACAGCAGGGCTGAAGCCGTGGCAGATCGGCCAGTCGTCCGGTGGGGCCGTCGTCTCCGTGGTGGTGGGGAGGTCGAGGCGGGCGCGCAGCCGCCGCAGGACGTCGGCGTAGAGGAAGTCGGTCCGGGCGAGCTGCTCACGGCTCGCGGCGATGTTGTCGGCGGGCGTGGGATGCCCGGCGACGGGCCAGCCGGGTGGCGGGAACTCGCGGGTGGGGACCCCTGGCACGAGATAGACGCCAAGGCTGGGGATGCCGAACGCGTCGGCGACGAGCCTGCTCAGTGGGGCCGGGCCGAACGCCGTGAGCAGCACGTCCGTGCCGGTGGCGACGGCGGCAGTGACACCCTCGCCCAGCTCGTCGAGGAACGTGGCGAAGACCGATCGCGCCGCCTCCGGGGTAGGGGCGGCCGTGCGTGCGCGGACCAGCTCGACCGGATCGCCGGGAAGGGGCCGATATTCCAGCCCGCAGTCGCGCACGAGATCGGCGAACCGGGCCTGTGCAGCCAGAGCTACCTGGTGGCCTGCCTGCTGCAGTCGCCGGCCCAGGCCCGTGAACGGCGCGACATCGCCGCGCGAACCCGCCGTCACGATCAGAATCCGCATCCAGTCACTCCGGTCGTACCGCCGCGCATCTCGGTATCTGCCCCACCGTTGACCGGAACCGACGCCGGTGGTCGGCTGCTCGACACCGCCCCCGCGTCTCTTGGCCAGGTTACGTGTCGCCCAGCAGTCGCGACTCGCCGGGAACGATCCGTTGGAGCTTGACGAGGCGATGACGCCTGAGGACACAGCGTCGCTCCTCGGTGAGCTGACCGAGGAAGGTTCCTCATGATCGGCGAGTACAGCCCCCGTCGTTGGCGGACAAGCTCCTACAGCCGAGCCAGCGGCAACTGCGTGGAGGTCGCCGCGCTCCCGGACGGCCGGGCGGCTGTTCGTGACTCCAAGAACCGCCTACCCGACGACCGGCACCACGTCCTCCACCGGCCGGAACGGGTGGTCGAGACCGAAGCAGGCCGGTCCGAACACCGCCAGCGCCTCGGGGGTGCGCATGATCTGCGGGGTCGAGATGCCGACGACCACGACCCGTTGCCCGTACCGCAGCGTCTCGGTCGTGATCGGCTCGCCGGACTCGGCCTCGAGCATGCAGATGAGGTCGGGCACGATGCAGCGCACGGCGCCGTCGACCTCGGCGACGAGCGTCTCGTTCTGGAACGAGGTACGCAGCGTCGAACCGCCGTCGAAGGAGACGAACCGGGCCCGGCCGCGGGCGAACCCGTCCACGGTGCGGCGTTCCACGTCGGCGACCTTCCCGGCGAACAGCACCCGCAGGTGCGAGTAGCCGGTCGGGGCGAGCACCTCGGTGAGCGCGGAGATCGGGTCCCGCAGTTGCTCGCGGGCCTCGCGCAGGGCCCTGCCGAGCGCGAGGCCCAGCGACAGCGTGCGCGGGACCGCCGTGCGCTTGACGTCCGCGCCGGACATCGCGTAATCGGCGATCAGCGCCGCCCCGCCCATCCGGATCGCCGCGCCGCGGGCGAGCCACTCCATCCGCCGGTTGTCGTGGCCGGTGTCGATGGTGACCGTCTCGCCGTGGTCGCCCGCCACGACCATCGGCGAGCCGGGCACGCCGTAGACGCCGAACGTCTCCATCTGCAGTTCGGGGAACGCCCGGCCCATGCCGTCGGCGTCGACGACGGGCAGGCCGGTCGTCGCGGCCACGACCAGCGGGATCATCGAGTTGATGCCGCCGCACTCGATCGGCATCGTCGCGTCGGCGCGCCGGCCGAGATGGCGCTCGAGCGTACGCAGCGCGGTGACCGCCTCGTCGCCGCGGGGGATCTTCTCGACCATGACGGTGGGCGCGCCCATCATCGCGGTGGGCACGACGAACGCGGCGTCGTCCACGTCGTCGGGGTCGAGCACGGTGACCGGCCCGTGCGCGCGCATCGCGGCCTCGACCATGAGCCGTCCGATGTGCGGGTCGCCGCCGCCGCCGGTGCCGAGCAGCGCGGCCCCGCGTGCGAGGTCGGGCAGGTCGGCAGGGCTCAGCTCCCAGGTCATCGAGCCTCCCGGGCGTCGAAGCGCACGGGGTCGGTGTCGTAGCCGAAGTAGCGCGGCCCGACCAGCGCGATCCCGTCGGGGGAGTGCCAGCGCTCGTCGGCCGGTGCGGCGAGCACCGAGACCCGGTGCCCGAAGCGCAACGCCTCGGTGGTGACCGGCTCGCCGGAGTCGGTGTCGAGCACGATGATCAGGTCGGGCGTCGTGACCTCGACGGTCCCGTCGCGGCGGGCCACCAGGTGCTCGTTCTGGAACTCGAGCACCAGTTCGCCCGCCCCTCCCGAGACGACCGCGGTGCCGCGCGCGAATCCGGTGGTCGTCCGCCGTGCGACGTCGGTGACCTTGCCGGAGTGCAGCACCCGCCCGCCCAGCTCGGCGGCGACGGCGCCGACCGCGTCGCCGTGCTCGGCGCGCACCTGCGCCACCCGGCTGCCGATCCGGGTGCAGAGGCTCAGCGTGCCCGCCACCAGGCTCGCGGGGGCCTGCACACCGGTCATCACGTAGTTCGAGATGATCGCGGAGCACCCCATCGTGAGGGTCAGCGAGCGGGCGAGCGCCTCCGCGGAGCGGTTGTCGACGGTCTGCAGAACCCCGACGTTGCCCTTCTCGTCGGCGATCGACATCGGCGTGCACCCGATCCCGGCCAGCGTCTGCAGCACCATCTGCAGTTCGGGGAAGGCGCGGCCCATGCCGTCGCCGTCCACGACCGGCAGGCCGAGCTGCGCGGCGGCCACCAGCGGGAACGTGGAGTTGACGCCGCCGGCCTCGATGCAGGCGATGTGGGTGGGTGTGACGCCGAGGTGGCGCGCCAGCTCCGCGACCGTGGCCCCGATCCGTTCGACCGACGGCGTCTTCTCCACCATCACGGTGGGCGCGCCCATCATGGCGACGGGGAACACCTGGGCGTCGTCGGGCAGGTCGGACGGCGCCACGAGCGTGACGGGGCCGTGCTCGCGCAGCGCCTGCGCGGCGAGCAGCCGCCCGATGTAGGGGTCGCCCCCGCCGCCGGTGCCGAGCACGGCGGCGCCGCGGGCCAGCGCCTCGAGGTCGTCCGCGGTGATCTGCGCGGTCGTGAGCGTGCCGGTCATGCGCGCGGTCCCGTCGGCTGCTCGATCCGCAGGTCGCCGACCGCTTTGCAGCGGATTCGGGTGGCGTTGCCGGGCAAGTAGGGGATCGGGACCTCGTCGAAGTCGACGATCGCGACCGTGGCGGGGTCGGCACCGGCCACGATGGCGCGGTCCACCGCCTCCTGGCGCGCCTCGTCGACGGCGGCGTCGCGGCGGCCGGGTTCGATCGCGAAGACCCGGTCCACCTCGCCGCCCACCTGGGCGATCGCCGCGCCGATGGCGTTGGCCACCGCGAAGTGCTCGGGGCGGTGCACCGCGCCGAGGCCGGGGAAGGTGTCGGGGAGCAGCACCGATCCGCCACCGACGGCCACCACGGGCAGCGGGTCGGCGGAGATCCGCATGCGGTCCACGACGTCGGCGACGTCGGCGGCGATCCGTTCCAGCGCCGCGGTGACGTCGGAGGCGGCGAGCCCCGCGACCCGGGCCGGGTCGCCGATGTCCACCCGGCCGGCCGCGACGGCGACGTCGGTGGCGGTGAGGACGTCACCGCCGAACACGCGCGCCTGCTCGACGAGCCGGTAGCCGACCGAGTCCGGCCCGACGCCGACGTCCGCCCCGCTGCCGCGCACCAGGCTGCCGCCGCCGAGACCGATGCTCAACACGTCGGGCATGCGGAAGTTGGTGCGCACGCCCGCCACGGTCACCTCGACGGTGGCTTCCCGTGGGAAACCGCCGGTGAGGACGCCGACGTCGGTGGTGGTGCCCCCGACGTCCACGACCGCGCAGGTTGCGAGGCCGGACAGGACCGCCGCGCCGCGCATCGAGTTGGTCGGCCCGGACGCGAACGTCGCCACCGGGTAGCGGCGGGCGAACTCGACGTCCATCAGGGTGCCGTCGTTCTGGCTGAGGTAGAGCGGCGCCGTGATGCCGTGCCCCGCGATCGAGGCGGCCAGCCCGTCGACGATCCCCGCGGCGAGCTCGCGCAGCGCCGCGTTGATGATCGTGGCGTTCTCCCGCTCCAGGAGCCCGACCCGGCCGATCTCGTGCGACAGCGACACCGGGACGTCCGCGCCGAGCTCCTCGGCGAGCACCTGCGCGGCCCGGACCTCGAACTCGGTGTTGACCGGCGAGAACACCGACGAGATCGCGACCGACCGCACGCCGTGCGCGGCCATGTCGGCGGCGTGGCGGCGCAGCTCGTCCTCGTCGAGCGGGGAGATCGGTCTCCCGTCGAACTCGTGGCCGCCGTGGGCGAGGTAGGCGCGTCCGGAGACCGCCGCGACCAGCCGGGCGGGCCAGTCGACCAGCGGCGGCAGCGACGCCGTGGCCGGCAGCCCGAGCCGCAGCGCCGCGGTGGGCGCGAGGCCGCGGGCCTCCACGAGCGCGTTGATGAAGTGCGTCGTCCCGATCATCACGGCCTGCACGTCGGCGGGCGCGAAAGCGTGCCGGCCCTGCAACCCGTCCAGCGCCGTGACGATCCCCGAGGTGACGTCCGGGGTCGTCGCGGCCTTGACCGCGGCGAGCACCCGATCGCCGTCCATGAGTACGGCGTCGGTGTTCGTGCCCCCGACGTCGATCCCGATCCGCATCAGACTGCCTCCTTCTCTCCGGCGGACGCGGCGGCGTCGTCCAGGGTGCGGCTGACGCCGACCCCCCGGACGAGGCCGGCTTTGCCCGCCACGACGTAGAGCACGAACGCGGCCACCAGCGAGTTGATGCTGGGCAGGCCCCAGGTGCCGAACTGGCCGATCAGCGCGGCGGCCACCCAGACGACAAGGGTGGCGGGCACCCACGTCGGGGCGGTCTCGGGGAGCCGGCCCGCGGCGCGGGAGCGGTCCAGCTCCGCGCGCCAGGTCTTCACGACGAAGTACTCGGCCACCATGATCCCGGCGATCGGCGGGAACGCCACGCCGAGGAGGGTGAGGAACCCGATGAAGCTGTCGAGGATGCCGCCCGCGGCGAGCACGCTGCCGACCACGCCGAGCGCGAGCGTCACCACCGCGCGGTTGACGCGCTTGCCGAAGACCGTGCCGACGAAGTTCACGACGCCGAGCCCGGAGCTGTAGAGGTTCCAGTCGTTGATCTTCAAGGTCCCCAGGATGATCACCAGGGTGCCGACCCACCCCACCGAGGAGGTGACGATGGTGATGATGTCGTCGGAGCGGATCGCGTGCGCCAGCAGCACTCCTGACATCCCGATCACGTACTCGCCGAGGGTGAACCCGACGACCGTCTGCTTCACGACGTCGCCCGCGGTGCGGTTGAACCGCGTCATGTCCGGGGTGATCACCGCACCGACGATGAAGCCACCCGCCACCAGCGTGGTGCCCTCGAGCAGCGACAGGCTCGGGCCTGCCGGGGCGGAGGCTACCAGCGCCCCCACGTCGTGGGCGAGCAGTTCGCTCCCGATCGACCACGCGATGAGCACGAGGAACGCCGGCACCGTCACGTAGGCGACCCACTTCATCGAGGCGAAGCCCCACAGCACGATGAGGGTCACCGCGAGCCCGAACAGCAGCGACCACACCCACACCGGCAGCACGCCGATCAGGCTGGCCAGCCCCTCGGCCGACACGCCCGACTGGATGCCGAACCAGCCGATCAGCGAGATGCCGATCGCCACTCCGACGACCGCGCTGCCGCCCTGGCCGAAGCCGGTCCAGCGGGTGAGCATCGAGGTCTGCATGCCTTCGCGGCAGCCGATGATGCCGACACCGATGGAAACGAGCTCCAGGACGACCGCGCCGAGCGTGAACGCGAGGAACGCCTCCCAGAAGGTCATGCCGAAACCGAGCGTGGAGCCCAGCAGGAACTGGCTCAGGGCGGACACCTGCCCGAACCGCTGCACCGCCACCGACCACCAGGAGTACCGCGCGGCCTCGGGCACGCGAACCAGTGCGTAGTCGTCGACGCCCACCCGACCTTCGCTCACGGCGACCTCCTCCGGTGTTTGCGGAAAGCTATGCCCTGGTCAGGAAGCGGTCACGAGGCAGATCGCCCGATCTCGGCCCGCCAGTGTGCACATTGCACCGGCAGCACTCCTCAGAGGAGGAGGGCTAAGGTAGGAGTTCGTGACCGGAATGCGCTTCGGAATGTTCGTTCCCCAGGGCTGGCGACACGACCTCGTCGGCATCGACCCGAAGGACCAGTGGGCCACGATGAAGGGCCTCGCGCAGCACGCCGACGCGGGCCCGTGGGAGTCCATCTGGGTCTACGACCACTTCCACACCGTCCCCGTGCCCACCGACGAGGCCACGCACGAGGCGTGGACGCTGATGGCGGCGTTCGGGGCCGTCACCGAGCGGGTGCGGCTCGGGCAGATGTGCACCTGCATGAGCTACCGCAACCCCGCCTACCTCGCGAAGGTCGCCGCCACCTGCGACGTCGTGTCCGGCGGGCGCGTCGAGATGGGCATCGGCGCCGGCTGGTACGAGCACGAGTGGCGCGCCTACGGCTACGGGTTCCCGCCGGCCCGTGAGCGGCTGCGGATGCTCGACGAGGGCGTGCAGATCATGCGCCAGGCCTGGAGCGAGGGCCGTGCCACGCTCGACGGGCAGCACTACCAGGTGGACGGCGCGATCGTGCGCCCGCTGCCGCTGCAGGAGGGCGGGATCCCGCTCTGGATCGCCGGGGGCGGGGAGAAGGTCACCCTGAAGATCGCGGCGAAGTACGCGCAGTACACCAACTTCGTGGGCGTCCAGGACGAGTTCGTCCGCAAGTCGGAGCTGCTCAAGGGGCACTGCGAGACGGTCGGCACCGACTTCGACGCCATCGTCCGGTCGTCGAACTTCAACGTGGCGATCGGGGAGACCGAGGCCGAGGTCGAGAAGCGGCTGCAGGACGTCGTCACGCGGGTGCAGCCCGCGATCGGCGAGGAGGCGGCCCAGAAGCTGCAGGGCCAGTTCCGCGACTCGCCCGCCTGCGGCACCCCGGCGCAGGTCGTGGAGCGCCTCGGCGCGCTGCGCGAGGCCGGCATGACCTACGGGATCTTCAACTTCTCCGAGGCCGCCTACGACCGCTCGGGCATCGAGCTGTTCGAGCGGGAGGTCATCCCCGCCCTGCGCTGACCCTGGCGCACCCGTTGCAGCGGAGCCACTTCCCTGCCACCTCGTTGCATGGGAGTGGCTCTGCTGCAACCGGGCCGCGTGCAGTGGTGACCGGAACGTTGCCTGCCCGGCCTTCCCAATCCCGATCTCCTCCGCGAGTATCCAGCGGATCGACGCATCGACGCGGCGAGGTGGAGGAACGGACATGATCAGACGACAAGGGCGTCGTTCGAAGGTCGCGGTGCTCATGGTCGCCGCGGCGCTGGTCCTGGCCGCATGCGGCGCGCGCGGGGCGGGCGCCGATGGCGGTGGAGGGGCCGAGGGCGAGAACTTCACGATCAAGTTCTCGCACGTGGTCACCCCGGCCACGCCGAAGGGCCAGGCCGCGCAGCGGTTCAAGGAGGTCGTCGAGGAGCGCTCCGGCGGCCGCATCACCGTGGAGATCTACCCGAACTCCGAGCTCTACGGCGACAAGGACGAGCTGCAGGCCCTGCAGTCCAACAGCGTGCAGATGCTCGCGCCCGCCAGCGCGAAGTTCACGACCGTGGCACCGGCCCTGCAGGTGCTCGACCTGCCGTTCCTGTTCGACAGCGTCGAGGACATCCCCGAGGTGGTCTCGCCCGACTCCGCGGCGGGCAAGGCGATCTACGAGAACGAGGCGCTCGCCGCCAGCAACATCAAGGTGATGGGCCTGTGGGACAACGGGCTCAAGCAGCTCTCCTCGAACACGGAGATGCGCACTCCGGATTCGCTGGCCGGGCTGAGCTTCCGCATCCAGCCCTCCGACGTGCTGCGCACCCAGTTCGAGAAGTGGGGGGCCAGCTCCACGCCGCTGGCGTTCGCCGAGGTCTACAACGCCCTCCAGCAAGGCGTGGTGAACGGCCAGGAGAACCCGTACTCGAACATCGAGTCGCAGAACATGCACACGGTGCAGAGCCACATCACCGAGTCCAACCACGGGTACATCGGCTACGTCCTGGTGATCAACAACCAGTTCTTCGAGACCCTGCCGGCCGACCTGCAGGAGGTCGTGCAGACCTCCGCCGACGAGGCCAGCACCTACAACCGTGATGTCGCGGCGAAGCTGAACGCGGAGGCCCGCGCGACGATCGAGGAGGCGGGCACGACCACGATCCTCGACCTGACCCCCGAGGAGCGCCAGGCGTTCAAGGACGCGGTCGTGCCGTCGGTGTGGGAGCAGTACGCCGACGTGGTCGGGCCGGACCTCATCGCCGACCTGCTCGCCGAGCAGAACTCCCAGTAGCGCACACACCGGACGGGGACGGCCCACGTGGCCGTCCCCGGTTCCCGCATGGAGGTCACGTGCAGCGCTTCGACCAGGTGCTGACCCGGATAGAGAACGTCCTGGCCGCGTCGGCCCTGGGCCTGGCCACGATCATCGCGATCGTCGCCGTGCTCCTGCGCTACGGGCTCGGGATCTTCCTCTTCTGGTCGGAGGAAGCGATCATCTACTTGATCATCTATTCGACGTTCCTCGGCGCCGTGATCACGTTGCGGCACAACGAGCACGTCAACGTCGACATCTTCGGCGCCTTCCTCCGCGCCCGCGGCAAGCGCGCGTTCGCCGTCCTCGGCGCCGCCATCACAGTCGTCTACCTCGTGGCCATCGGCACCTACGCCTGGCTGCTGCTGTTCGAGCCGTTCTCGACCGCGACGATCACGCCGTCGCTGAAGCTGCCGCTGTGGGTCGTGGAGGCCGCGGTCCCGATCGGATTCACGCTGATGCTGCTGCGCGCGCTGGAGATCCTCGTGCGGACGGCACGCGGGACCGAGGCGTTCGCCGAGGGGCACCGCTCGATCCTCGAGGTCGAGGCGGACGCGGCCGGCGTCGACCGGCGTGACGTCGAGCGGACCCGGGCCGAACCCGACGACCCACCGGATGCCCGGCCCGGCGACCGCGAGGAGGACGACCGGTGACCGAGGCGTCGATCGTGCTCGTGGTCCTCCTGTTCGCCCTGCTGTTCTCCTCCACCCCGATCGCGGTGGCGCTGGGCCTGACCTCGTTCGCGTACTTCTTCTACTACACGACGATCCCGCTCACGCAGGTGCCGGAGCGGCTGTTCAACGCGCTGAACACGTTCCCGCTGATGGCGATCCCGTTCTTCGTGCTCGCCGCGAGCATCATGAGCCGCGGCGGGATCAGCAGGCGGCTGATCGCGGCGTGCAACGCGGTGGTCGGCCAGTTCCGCGGCGGACTGGCGATGACCGGCGTGCTCTCGTGCATGTTCTTCGCGGCCATCTCCGGGTCCAGCCCGGCCACGGTCGTCGCCGTCGGCACGCTGATCATCCCGGCCATGGTGGCCAGCGGCTACCCGAAGCGGTTCTCGACCGGCCTGATCGCGACGTCCGGATCGCTCGGCATCCTCATCCCGCCGTCGATCCCGCTGATCGTCTACGGGATCGCGACCGAGCAGTCGATCGGCGACCTGTTCATCGCCGGCGTCCTGCCGGGCATCGTCGCCGGGCTCATGCTGCTCGCCCTGGTGTTCGTGCTCTCCCACCGCCGCGGCTACGGCACGGGCGAGCACGCGATCGTGATGACCACGGGGGAGAAGCTGCGCGCCCTGCGTGACGCGCTGCTGAGCCTCGCCCTGCCCGTGCTCGTGCTCGGCGGCATCTACGGCGGGATCTTCACGCCCACCGAGGCGGCCGCGATGGCCGTGTTCTACGCGGTCATCGTCTCCGTGTTCGTCTACCGCGAGCTGAAGCTGCCCGACCTCGGCGCGATCCTGCTCTCGTCCTCGCGCACGTCAGCGATGATCATGTTCATCATCGCCAACGGGATCCTGTTCTCGTTCGTGCTCACCTCCGAGCGGATCCCGGGCGAGATCACCGAGCTGCTGCTGGGCGCCGAGCTGAACAAGTGGACGTTCCTGCTGCTCGTCAACGTCATCCTGCTGGTGGCCGGCTGCTTCATGGAGACCTCCAGCGCGATCCTGATCATCGCCCCGATCCTGCTGCCGATCGGCCTCGAACTCGGGGTCGACCCGATCCACCTCGGGATCATCATGGTGATGAACCTCGAGATCGGGATGGTCACGCCGCCGCTGGGCCTGAACCTGTTCGTGGCCAGCGGGATGTCGGGGATGACGGTCCTGCAGGTCGCGCGGGCCGCGATCCCCACCGCGCTCGTGCTGCTGGCGGCGCTGTTCCTGGTGACCTACGTCCCGGCGATCTCGCTCGCGTTCCTCGGCGGCGGGTAGCCGGGCGCGTCCTGCGTGCCGCCGCAGCGCGTCCGCGGGAAGATGGTCGGTGTGGGAGCCCGACCGGACGACGTCGTCGAGGCGTTCCTGAACCACCTCGCGGTCGAGCGGGGGAGCGCGGAGAACACGCTGCGGGCCTACCGCAAGGACCTCGCCCGCTACCTCGAGCACCTCGCCGGGAAGGGGATGGACGAACTCGCCGACGTGCGCGAGGGCGACGTCGCGGCGTTCGTCCCGGCGCTGCGCAGCGGCCCTGCGGGCCTGGCGGCGTCGTCGGCGGCGCGGGCGCTCGCCGCGGTTCGGGGGCTGCACCGCTTCGCCGTGCGGGACGGGCTGGTGCCCGACGACGTCGCCCGCGACGTCGCGCCGCCCGCGTTGCCGGTCCGCCTGCCGCGGACGCTGTCGGTGGACGAGGTCGAGCAGTTGCTGGCCGGGTGCATCGGGGACGGCCCGTCCGCGCTGCGCTCCCGCGCGCTGCTGGAGCTGCTCTACTCCACCGGCGCCCGGATCTCGGAGGCCGTGGGGCTCGACGTCGACGACCTCGACACGACGGCGCGCACGGTGCTGCTGCGCGGCAAGGGTGGCAAGCAGCGGATCGTGCCCGTCGGGCGGCCCGCGCTCGCCGCCGTCGACGTGTACCGGGTGCGGGGCCGCCCGGCGCTGGCCGCACGCGGGCGGGGGAGCCCGGCGTTGCTGCTCAACGCCCGCGGGGCGCGCCTGTCGCGGCAGAGCGCCTGGCACGCCCTGCGCGCCGCCGCGGACGCCGCCGGGCTGACCGCCGACGTCTCCCCGCACACGCTGCGGCACTGCTTCGCCACCCACCTGCTCGCCGGGGGCGCCGACGTCCGCGTCGTGCAGGAGCTGCTCGGCCACGCGTCGGTGACGACCACGCAGGTCTACACGCACGTCACGGTCGACACCCTGCGCGAGGTCTACGCGACCTCGCACCCACGCGCCCTGCGTGCGGTGCGCACGCCGTGAGCAGGGGTTCCGGCTCACCCGATCCGGACCCGCCGTTCCCCCGACCGCGCCGCGCGCCCGTCGTCCATCCCGGTGTCGTCTCCGGGTAACCTCGGGGTCCCTTCGGTCACACTCGGCCGATCGGATGGCCGACACGCGGCGGGGCGCGTTGCCGGTCGTCCGCCCGGGCTCCTACGCTGCGCGGATCGGCCCTGTCACGGGTCACCCGCCAGAGACCGGAGACCGCATGGACACGCCGCGGCCCTTCGCCCCCCGCTCGGAGCCGCTCGACGAAGATCGCTACGACGACGAGCTGGACGCCGACTCCGTGGGGAGAGACCGCGTGAACGTGCCCGAACCGGCCCCGCTGACCGAACACGGTCCGGCGCGGGTGATCGCGGTCGCCAACCAGAAGGGCGGCGTCGGCAAGACGACGTCGACGATCAACCTGGGCGCGGCGCTCGCGGAGTACGGCCGCCGGGTGCTGCTCGTCGACTTCGATCCGCAGGGTGCGCTCTCGGTCGGGCTCGGAGTGCAGGCCCACGAGCTGGACATGACGATCTACAACCTGCTCATGGAGCGCGGGGCGGAGATCGACGAGGTCATAAGGCCCAGCGGCGTCGAGGGCATGGACCTGCTGCCCAGCAACATCGACCTGTCCGCCGCCGAGGTGCAGCTCGTCACCGAGGTGGGCCGGGAGCAGGCGCTCGGGCGGGCGATCAAGCCGGTGCTCGACCGCTACGACGTCATCCTCATCGACTGCCAGCCGTCGCTCGGCCTGCTCACGATCAACGCGCTCGCCTGTGCCGATTCGATCCTCATCCCGCTGGCCTGCGAGTTCTTCTCGCTGCGCGGCGTCGCCCTGCTGATGGACACCATCGACAAGGTGAAGGAGCGGCTCAACCCCGACCTGCAGATCCTGGGCATACTGGCCACGATGTTCGACCCCCGCACGCTGCACACCAAGGAGGTGCGCCAGCGCGTGATCGAGGCCTTCGGCGAGCTCGTGTTCGAGGCCGTGATCAACCGCACCGTCCGGTTCCCGGAGACCACCGTGGCGGGGGAGCCGATCACCACGTGGGCGCCCGCATCCAACGGGGCCAAGGCGTACCGGATGCTGGCCCGCGAGGTCATCGCCCGGTGAACGGGCACGCGAGGGGCCGAGCCGCGTGACGGTCGTCGACGACGACGCGTCGGCGCCCACCCGTGCCCGCCCGCGTTTCCAGGTCCGGCTGTACAACTTCGAGGGGCCGTTCGACCTCCTGCTGCAGCTGATCGGCAAGCACGAGCTCGACATCACCGAGATGGCGTTGCACACCGTCACCGACGACTTCATCGCGCACCTCGCCGCGCTGGGCGACGACGCCGACCTGGACGAGACCACGGAATTCCTGCTGGTCGCGGCCACCTTGCTGGATCTGAAGGCGGCTCGGCTGCTGCCCGACGCCGAGGTGGAGGACGCCGAGGACCTCGCGCTGCTCGAGGCCCGGGACCTGCTGTTCGCGCGGCTGCTGCAGTACCGCGCCTACAAGCAGGTGGCCGGGCTGTTCGTGGAGCTCGAGGCCGGGGCGATGCGGCGGTTCCCGCGGTCGGTGGCGCTGGAGGAGCGCTTCTCCGCGCTGCTGCCCGAGGTGCTGCTCGGCGTCGACCCGGAGACCTTCGCCGCGCTCGCCGCCTCGGTGTTCCGGCCCAAGCCCCCGCCCACCGTGGGCATCGACCACCTGCACGCCCCGACGGTGTCGGTGGCCGAGCAGGTGGCCATCGTGGCGGAGCGGCTCGCCGAGCTCGGCGAGGCCACGTTCGCCGAGCTCACCGCCGACTGCGACGGCCCCCTGGAGGTCGTGGCCCGCTTCCTCGCGGTGCTCGACCTCTTCCGGGAGGCCGTCATCGATCTGGCGCAGCCCGAGCCGTTCGGGGAGCTGACAGTACGCTGGACACCGTCCACCTCCGAGAAACCGGGCGCCACGACCACTGATGACTGATACCCCCGCCGACCTCGCCGCCACCGTGCTGGACCTCGTCCCGGACGGGGCGGGCGAGGAAGCACCCGAGGACGTCCTCGCCGAGGACGCCCTCGCCGACGACGCGGCACTCGACGCCGCGCTCGAGGCGCTGCTCCTCGTGGTCGACGCCCCCACCGACGAGGAGACCCTCGCCCTGGCGCTCGACCAGCCGGTGGCGCGGGTCCGCGAGGCGGTGCGCCGGCTCTCCGGGGCCTACACCGCCGCGGAACGGGGCATCGACCTGCGGCACTCCGGCGGCGGCTGGCGCTTCTACACCCGCGACGCGTACGCGCCCTACGTCGAGCGTCTGCTGCTGGACGGCCAGCGCGCCCGGCTCACCCGCGCGGCGCTGGAGACGCTGGCCGTCGTCGCCTACCGGCAGCCGGTCACCCGTGCCCGCGTCTCGGCGGTGCGCGGCGTCAACTGCGACGGCGTGCTGCGCACGCTTCTCACGCGTGGCCTGGTGCAGGAGGCCGGCGTCGATCCCGCCACCCAGGGCACCCTGTTCTGCACCACCGAGATGTTTCTGGAACGGCTGGGACTCTCCTCGCTGGAAGAGCTGCCGCCACTCGCCCCACTGCTGCCCGACGTCGACGCGATCGACGAGATGTGATTACCCGAGAACTGTGAATACCCGACGTGATGAGAACAGCCCGATGAGTGACATGACCACTGGTGCGCGCCCCGACGGCGTCCGCCTGCAGAAGGTGCTGGCCCAGGCCGGCGTCGCGTCCCGCCGCGCCGCGGAGGAGTTGATCGCGGCCGGCCGAGTGAGCGTCGACGGCAAGATCGTGCGGGAGATGGGGCGCCGCATCGACCCCGACACCGCCGTCGTGCACGTCGACGGCTCGCGCATCGTGCTGAACGAGGACGTCGTGCACCTCGCGCTGAACAAGCCGCGCGGCATCCTCTCGACGATGCACGACGACCGCGGCCGCCAGTGCGTCGGGGACCTCGTGGTCGAGCGCGGGATCGTCGACGAGCACTTCACCGGCGCACCGCGGGCGCGGCTGTTCCACGTCGGCCGCCTCGACGCCGAGACCGAGGGCCTGCTGCTGCTCACCAACGACGGCGAGCTGGGACACCGGCTGATGCACCCGTCGTACGAGATCGAGAAGACCTACCTCGCCGAGGTGATGGGCCAGGTGGCCCGGGACCTGGGTCGCAGGCTGCGCGACGGCGTCGAGCTCGACGACGGGCCCGTCGCCGTCCACTCGTTCAAGCTGGTGGACTCCGCGCCCGGCCGGTCCCTGATCGAGCTGGTGATCCACGAGGGCCGCAAGCACGTGGTGCGCCGGCTGCTCGACGAGGTCGGGCACCCGGTGCAGCGGCTCGTGCGCACGGCGATCGGCGAGGTGCGCCTCGGCGACCAGCGCCCCGGCCGGTTCCGCCCGCTCACCCGCGCCGAGGTCGGAGGCCTCTACCGCTCGGTGGACATGTAGCGGCTGCCGCCGCCCGTGAGTGGATACGAGTGCTCCGGCACTCGTATCCACTCACGGGTGGCCTCGGGCCACAAGGCATGATGGTCGGCGGCCCGCGGACGGCGCGCGGCAGAACGGGTCCGCGCGGCCCGAGGACGAGGGGGCTTGCGGGTGACCGGGCGGCTGCACGGGGTCGTGGCGATGGACGGGCCGTCGGGCACGGGGAAGTCCACCGTCTCGCGACGGCTGGCGGCCACCTGCGGCGCGGCGTACCTCGACACGGGCGCGATGTACCGGGCGCTCACCCTCGCCGTCCTGCGCACCGGGCTCGACGGCGCTGCCCCGACCGCAGGCGATGTTGCGGTGGCGGCCGCCAACGATCTGGAGTCGGTGACCGATCCCGCGGCCCCGGCGATCCGGCTCGCAGGCGAGGACATCGAGGCGGAGATCCGCGGACCGGCGGTGACCGCCGCCGTCAGCGCGGTCTCGGCGGTGCCGGCGGTGCGCACGGCGCTCGTGCAGCGTCAGCGGGAGCTGATCGCCGAGGCCGTGGCCCGCCACGGTGGGATCGTGGTCGAGGGCCGCGACATCGGGAGCGTCGTGGTGCCCGACGCGCCGTTGAAGGTCTACCTCACCGCGTCGGAGGAGATCCGGGCAGCGCGGCGCGAGGCGCAGGACCGCAAGGCGGGCCGGGGCGGCGACACGGTCACGGTGCTGGCCGACGTCCGCAGGCGCGACCGGCTCGACTCCACACGCAAGACCTCGCCGCTGCACGCCGCCGCGGACGCACTCGTGATCGACACCGACGAGCTCAGCGTCGAGGACGTGCTGGCGGAGCTGCTGCGATTGGTGCGCGACCGGGGGCTGCTGACGTGAGCCCGCACGGTGCGGCGGACCTGCCGCCCGGCGCGTGGCCCTGGTTGCACGACCGCGGCCGGTGGCTCGCGTCGTGGATGTTCCGGCCGTTCTACCGCGTGCAGGTGCACCACCGGGGGCGGATCCCGGCGAGCGGGCCCGTGGTCGTGATCGCCAACCACAGCGCCAACGTCGACGGGCCAATGATCTTCGGACTATTGGGGCGCCGCGCGGTGTTCTGGGTAAAACAGGAGATGTTCACCGGCCTGGCCGGCGTCGGCCTGCGGCGGATCGGGCAGTTGCCGGTGCGCCGGGGCGAAGCCGACCGGCGGCCGCTCACCGCGGCGGTGGCGGTGCTGCGCGGCGACGGGCTCGTCGGGGTGTTCCCCGAGGGCACGCGCGGTAGCGGCGAGGTCGCGGCCGCACAGCACGGAGCCGCGTGGCTGGCGCGCACGAGCGGGGCGCAGGTGCTCCCGGTCGTGTGCCGGGGTACGCGACGCCCCGACGGGGCGCGCCGGCGCTGGCGCCCGCGGGTGGACATCGTGGTAGGTGAGCCGCTGACCGTGGCCACCGGTGGCGGACGGGCCGGGCTCACCGCCGCCACCGAGACTCTCCGGGCCGAGTTGGCCGGGATGGTCCGGGAACTCGACGAGCGACGCAACAACACGTGAGTGGGCTGGACGTGAACGGAACCGACGACCGCGCCGCGATGGCGGAACTGGGGCTGGACCCCGATGAGTTCTCCGCGCCGGACGGCGTGCTGGGAGAAGGGCAGGACCCCGGGCAGCTGGTGCCGACACCGGTGCTCGCGGTCGTCGGACGACCGAACGTCGGGAAGTCGACGCTGGTCAACCGGCTGCTCGGGCGCCGCGAGGCGGTGGTGCAGGACATCCCGGGTGTCACCCGCGACCGGGTGGCCTACGACGCACTGTGGAACGGGCGGCGCTTCACGCTCGTCGACACCGGCGGCTGGGAGCCCGACGCGCGCGGCCTGCAGGCCGCCGTCTCCGCACAGGCCGACATGGCGATCCGCACCGCCGATGCGGTGCTGCTCGTCGTGGACGCGAGCGTGGGCGCCACCAGCACCGACGAGGCGGTGGCGCGCATCCTGCGCCGTTCCGACCGTCCGGTGCTGCTCGCGGCCACCAAGGTCGACGACGACCGGCTCACCTCCGACACCGCCGCGCTGTGGCGTCTCGGGCTCGGTGAGCCGCACCCGGTGAGCGGGCTGCACGGCCGCGGCTCCGGCGACCTCCTCGACGCGGTGCTCGAGGCGCTGCCCGAGACCCCGCGCGACGACGTGGGCGCCGCGGGCGGCGGGCCACGCCGTGTCGCGCTCGTCGGCAAGCCGAACGTCGGCAAGTCGAGCCTGCTCAACAAGGTGTCGGGGGAGGTGCGCTCGGTCGTCCACGACGTCGCCGGCACCACCGTCGACCCGGTCGACTCGCTCGTCGAACTCGACGGCGAGGTCTGGCGGTTCGTCGACACCGCGGGGCTGCGCAAGCGCGTGCAGACCGCGAGCGGGATGGAGTACTACGCCAGCCTGCGCACGCGGGCCGCGATCGAGGCGGCCGAGGTCGCCGTCGTGCTGATCGATGCGAGCGAGCCCATCGCCGAGCAGGACCAGCGCGTCATCACGATGGTCGACGAGGCCGGCCGCGCCCTCGTGCTCGTGTTCAACAAGTGGGACCTCGTCGACGACGACCGCCGCCTCGCCATGAAGCGCGAGCTGGAGCGCGACCTCGTGCGCGTGCCGTGGGCGGAGCGGGTCAACGTCTCCGCGCTGACCGGACGGTCCGTCGCGAAGATCGCACCCGCGCTGCGCACCGCGCTCGCGTCCTGGGACCAGCGGATCCCCACCGGGCGCCTGAACGGATGGCTGTCCGACGTCGTCGCCGCGACACCGCCCCCGGTGCGCAGCGGCAAGCAGCCCAAGATCCTGTTCGCCACCCAGGCGCAGACCCGCCCGCCGACGTTCGTGCTGTTCACCTCCGGCTTCCTGGAGGCGGGCTACCGGCGGTTCCTGGAGCGACGGCTCCGTGAGGAGTTCGGGTTCGCCGGTTCGCCGGTGCGCATCTCGGTGCGCGTGCGGGAGAAGCGCAGCCGGAAGGGCTGATCCGGCGCCGGCGCCGTTACGCTCGACGGGTGACGGCGACGCTGCAGGCAGCCGCCCCGGTCGCGCGCCGCCCCGTCCGGGTCGTGCTCGCCGACGACGAGCCCCTGATGCGGGCGGGGCTGCGCACGGTGCTGGAGGCGGGCGGCTCCGTCGAGGTCGTGGGCCAGGCCGAGGACGGCGCGGCGATGCTGGCGGCCGTCGACGCGCACCGGCCCGACGTCGTGCTGGTCGACGTGCAGATGCCGGGCACCGGCGGCCTGGAGGCGCTGCGCCTGCTCTGCGCCCGTCCGGACGCACCACCCGCGGCCGTGCTCACCACCTTCGACCTCGACGACTACGTGGCCGAGGCGCTGCGGATCGGTGTGCAGGGCTTCCTGCTCAAGGATGCCGAGCCGGACGCGCTGGTCCGCGCCGTGCTCGACCTCGCCGCGGGTGGGGCCGTGCTCGACCCGCGGATCACCGCACGGCTGCTGCCACGGCTCGCGGCGGGTTCGCCGCAACCGGAACCGTCGCGACCGGACGGGCTCACGACCCGGGAGCTGCAGGTGCTGCGCGGGCTCGCGGCCGGCGAGTCGAACGCCGCCATCGGTGAGCGGCTCGGGCTCGCCGAGGCCACCGTCAAGAAGTACGTCTCCGCGCTGCTGGTGAAGCTGGGCGCCGAGAACCGCGTCCAGGCCGCGTTGCGGGCCCAGGGCTGGGGGTTGCCGTGACGCCCCTGCGGATCCCGATCCCGCTGCCCGGCCGGCGCGCGCTGCTCGAGGCCGCGGCCGTGCTCGTCCCGGCCGGTGCGGTGCTGCTCGGCGAGGCGCCGTTCGCCTGGTCGGTGCCCGCCGCGCTCGTGGCCTGCGCCCTGCTGCCCTTGCGTCACGTCTGGCCGCCGCTGGGCCTGCTCGGCGGGCTCTGGGGGCTCGCGGGTGGTCTGGGCTGGCCGCCCGCGATCGTCGCGCTCTACACGATGGGCCGCCGCTGCCGGCACCTTCCCTCGCTCGTGCCGTGGGCCGCCGCCGCCGTCCTCGTCGCCGTCACACCGGTGCTGATGACGCAGGACCTGGGCTGGAACAAGATCGTGCTCGCGTTCGGCTTCGTCGGCCTCTACGCCGGGGCGCCCGCCGTGATGGGCCTCCTCGTGAGCACCCGCAGCCGGCTCACCGAG
Source organism: Pseudonocardia sp. MH-G8 (assembly GCF_002262885.1). Classification (GTDB taxonomy): domain Bacteria; phylum Actinomycetota; class Actinomycetes; order Mycobacteriales; family Pseudonocardiaceae; genus Pseudonocardia. The sequence continues at coordinate 35,486 of NZ_NKYF01000049.1, forward strand.
AGCCTGCGCGAGCTGGAGCGCGCCCGCGAGGACGCGCTCGCCGCGTCCCGCGACGCCGCGAGGGCGCAGGAGCGGGCCCGGATCGGCCGGGAGATCCACGACGCGGTGGGCCACCACGCCACGCTGATCGCGGTCGGTGCCGCCGCGATCGTCGCCTCCACCGCGGAGGACGAGACCCGCCGCGGCGCCGAGCAGCTGCGCGTGCTGGCCAAGCGCGCGCTCGCCGAGATGCGCGCGGCGCTGGGGCTGCTCGACGGCACCGGACACGCCGCAGGCCTCGCGGAGATCACCGCCCTGGTCGCGGGATCCCGCTCGGCCGGGGTCGCCGTGGAGCGGGAGGACCGGGGCGAGCCCGTCGGCGTCGCACCCGGCACCGGCCGCGCCGCGTACTGCGTCGTGCAGGAGTCGCTCACCAACGCCGCCCGGCACGCCCCCGGCGCTCGGGTCTGCGTACGGCTGCACTGGCATCCCACGGAGCTCGTGGTGGAGGTCGCCAACGACGCCCCGGTCGCGTCGCAGTCCCGCGCCGTGACGGCGGGTGGGGGAGCGGGCCTGACGGGGCTCTCGGAGCGGGTGGGTGCAACGGGCGGCGAGCTCGTCGTCGGCCCCCGCGAGGGCGGTGGCTTCACCGTGCGCGCGACGTTCCCGCTGGAGCCGCACCCTGCCGGAGCCCTCGCGCCCGCACTTGACCCGCCTTGAACCCCGGAATACTTTCATCCGGTACTAACAGCCCGCGGAGGTGCTCGTGACAGGCCCGGATGCGCCCTACGACGTCCACGAGATCCCGGACTTCACGCTCGCCTGCGGCGCGACCTTGCGTCCCGCGCGGATCGCGTACCAGACCTACGGGAGCCTCAACGCCGCGAAGGACAACGCGATCGTCTACCCGACCTGGTACTCGGGGCGGCACTGGGACAACGAGTGGCTGATCGGTGAGGGGATGGCGCTCGACCCCGAGCGCTGGTTCGTCATCGTGCCCAACATGCTCGGCAACGGCGTGTCGTCCTCCCCGTCGAACACGCCGCCCCCGTGGGACCGCGCCCGGTTCCCGCCGATCGCGGTCCGCGACAACGTCGCCGCGCAGCACCGGCTCATCACCGAGGTCTTCGGCATCGAGACGATCCCGCTGGTGCTCGGATGGTCCATGGGCGCGGGCCAGACCTACCAGTGGGCGGTGAGCCACCCGGAGATGGTGCAGCGGATCATGCCGTTCTGCGGATCGGCGCGCACCGCACCGCACAACCGCGTGTTCCTCGACTCGCTGCGCCACGCACTGAAGGCCGACGCCACGTTCGCCGGCGGCTGGTACCGGCCCGACGAACCACCGGTGCTCGGCCTGCGCGCCTTCGCGCGGATCTACGCGGGCTGGGGGTTCTCCCAGGCGTTCTACTGGGACGAGGTGTGGCGCGAGCTCGGACACACCTCGCTCGAGGACTTCGTCGTCGGGTTCTGGGAAGGCTTCTTCCTCGACGACCGGGACCCGAACAACCTGCTGACGATGCTCGACACCTGGTGGCACGGCGACGTCGGCCGGACTCCGGGGTTCTCCTCGACCGAAGAGGCACTCGCATCGATCCGGGCGCGAGCGCTCGTCATGCCCGCCGAGAAGGACCTCTACTTCCCGCCCGAGGACGAGCGCTGGGCCGTCTCGCACATCCCGAACGCGGAGCTGCGGGTGATCCCCGGCGTGTGGGGGCACTTCGCGGGCGGTGGCGCGAACCCGGTGGACACCGCGTTCATCGACCGCGCCGCGGCCGAGCTGCTCGCCGCCCCGCCCGGCATCTGAGCTACCGACCAGTACCCACCAAAGTCGCCTCGACGGTGCTACCGACGACGGTGGTGCACCCCCGCTCCTGCACCGAGACTGGGGCCTCCGCAGCGCCGGGTCATCGGCGGTGCGGGCACAGGAAGGTGCGGCTGCCGAGCTCGTCGGGGGAGCCACGACCGGCCGCGGAGGCTGATCGGCCATGCGGTAGGCTGATCGAGCCCCCTCGGGGGGTGGCCGGGACGTGGCGCAGCTTGGTAGCGCACTTGACTGGGGGTCAAGGGGTCGCAGGTTCAAATCCTGTCGTCCCGACGGCACGATGGGCGGTTCCTTTGCTATGAGGGAGCCGCCCATCGGCGTATCTACCAGGGGAAACGGACGCATCAGGCGATCTTAAGTTGATCTTCTGTGGATCTTGCATGATCGTCCCTTGTGGTCGTTGAGCATCAAACAGGAGCGAATCAGGAGCGGCGTGCTCCTGCCTTTGACCGAAGCGGCCAAATGGGGTCGAGTTCTTTGACTGCGATGCACCAAATGGGGTCGGACGTGACGAACGTCACGGTCCCTGTTGCTCTTTGCCTCCGGCACGTCCCGTAGCCGGGCGCGGCGCCGGGTTGTGCTACCAGTCTCGCAGTAGCGAGGATAAGCGTTCGAGCCAATCAGCTCGGAGCATGCCAGGGGAGTGCAACTTGGGCCGGACCGCCGACGCGAACGTCGTGCCGCGAATAGTGCTACCTCGGCCGGAGCGCGCGAACCAGTGGCAGACGGCGGATACGCAACCCGTGATCGCGACGGGTGGCGGCGGCTCATCGGATTGAACGTGCCGGTTCGTGCATCGTGGCCGCCGCCCCCGGCAGGACTCGAACCTGTGCCCCCGGCAGGACTCGAACCTGTGCCCCCGGCAGGACTCGAACCTGTGCCCCCGGCAGGACTCGAACCTGTGCCCCCGGCAG
>NZ_NKYF01000005.1 GCF_002262885.1 Pseudonocardia sp. MH-G8
CGATCACCGCGGACCGCGCCCCGACCGGCAGCAGCAGTCACAGGCGGACGATCATGATCGAAGATCGCCGACCGCCATGCGCCCATGCTCGAGGCAGCGCGGGAGCGCGCAGCGTGTCAACGTCGGCTGAAACTGACCCCTTGTCGACCCCGCCGCATGGGGGTCAGTCTTCAGGCGCCGTCGACACAGCGCGGGAGCGGCACGGCCGGGACCGATTCTGCAACGCCCGCCCCCTGCCGCCCATGTCCCGATCCCGCCGACCATGGCCGGAAACACGCCCGAACCGGCCCGACGATCGTTGTGAGGGGGTGGAACGGGACCACCGCAAAGTGCGCGAGCACGCGGCAGCGACGGGCTCGTCCCGGACAGGCCTGGGCCCGCGCCGGGAACGGCCGCCCACCCAGCCACGATATTCGGTCGGCAGTTGCGCCAACCCGACCACCCCGCCAACGATCGAGAACAGGGAAAACCCGGCCGATCACATGGAAGGCCCAGACCTGGCGTGAGGCAGTGGCAGCGAGCCGGGAACGGCGCGCCCACAGGAGATTCCACGACGACGTAGACGTGAGAGGGGCTGGATCTTCCTCGAATTCCTCTCACGTCTATCGGATCATGAAAACGGGAATGCTCGGGGAGCGCGAGCGGCAATGATCGGAGAAAGTGTCGCCGAGTTCGGAACAGCCTTGTGCCGGGAACGCCGCCCCTGGCCGCTCCGCCGACTTCGAGCCGGGACCGGGGGTGCTCACGAGACGACGGTCGTGACCCCGCGGCTCTCGACGCAGGCTTCCACGCCGGCTCGGGCTGTCCGACCGGGAGATCACCTGCGGCCGTGGGGTCTCCGGCTGGAGCTGATCTGGCCGACTCGATCCTGCTGCGCCTGGGACACTGGCAGCGCCGATGGTTGATCGACAGGGGTGGTGCGCGTGCGTGCGGTGCAGGTGAAGCGGCTCGACGGGCCGGAGGCGGTCGAGGTCGCCGACGTCGCGGACCCGGTCCGCGGCGAGCAGGACGTGCTGGTCGAGGTGAAGGCGGCCGGGGTGAACTTCCCGGATCTGCTGCTGACCAAGGACATGTACCAGTACAAGCCCGAGGTGCCGTTCGTGCTGGGCGGCGAGTTCGCCGGGGTGGTGCGCGAGGCCCCGCCCGGCTCGGAGTTCGCGCCCGGCGACAGGGTCGCGGCCACGAGCACCATCGGCGGGTTCGCCGAGCTGGCCGCCGTGCCCGTGCAGAACGTCTACCCGCTGCCGGACGCGGTCTCGTTCGCGGCCGGGGCCTGCGTTCCGCTGAACTACCTGACGATGATCTTCGCGCTGACCACGCGCGCGCAGCTGGTCGAGGGCGAGACCGTGCTCGTCCAGGGCGCGGCGGGTGGGATCGGCACGGCGAGCATCCAGCTGGCGAAGGCGTTGGGGGCGCGGGTGATCTCGGTGGTCTCCACGCCGGAGAAGGCCGAGTTCACCGCATCCGTCGGTTCCGACGAGTCGGTGCTCGCGGACGGGTTCAAGGACGCGGTCCGGGACCTGACGGGCGGCAAGGGTGTCGACGTGGTGGTCGACCCGGTCGGCGGTGACCGGTTCACCGACTCCCTGCGCAGTCTCGCCCCGCTCGGCCGGTTGCTGGTGATCGGCTTCACCGCGGGCGACATCCCCACGGTGAAGGTCAACCGCCTCCTGCTCAACAACATCGACGTCCGCGGCGTCGGCTGGGGCGCCTACGCCGCGTCACGGCCGGGGTTCACCCGCGCGGAGTGGGACCGGCTGCTGCCGCACCTCGGGTCCGGCGTGATCGATCCGCCGATCAGTGCGACGTTCCCGTTGGAGCGTGCGGGCGAGGCCGTGGCGTTGCTGGGGGCGCGCAGCGTGCTGGGCAAGGTCGTCGTCGAGCCGTGAACCGGCAGTGAACGCCGGGCCGTTAGGGTCGTCGCGTGAAGCCTGCTGGGGACGAACTCACTCCTGACGGTGGCGAGGCGACGACAGTGCACCCGCCGGTGGAGCAGCTGATCGGCCTCCGGCGAGAGGATCGGCCCGATGCCGTCGTCGTACAGGTGAGCGGCGCGGTCGACGGCCTCACGGCGCCCCGGCTCCGCACGCTCATCGTCGCCGCGCTCGACCAGCTCGACGGGCGCCCGCTCGTCCTGGACCTCACCGAGGTCGGGTTCTTCGGGTCGTCCGGGCTGCGCGCGCTCGCCGACGGCACCGAACGGGCGGCGACGCGCCCCGGGTTCGAACCGCTGCGCGTCGTCGTCGACCACAACCGGCCGGTACTGCGGCCGATCGAGCTCACCGGCTACGACGCGGTCCTCGCGCTCTACCACGACGTGGACGCCGCCGTGGCCGGCACCGTGACGGAGTGATCGGTCTGCGGGCCGAGTACTCCGGGAGGACGATCCTGACGTGAAACCGCCATCCGACCAGGACGAGCATCCGGGCCGCCCGCCTCGGGTGCCACTGTCGGGCGCCGCCGCGCGGTCGCCGTCCACCGTTCCCCCGCTGCGGATGGCGCTGCCGGCCGACTGGGTGGCGCCCTCCATCGCGCGTGACCGGCTCGAGCACTGGCTCCGTGACCTGGTCTGGCCCGCCGCGCAGCGCGAGGACCTGGTGTTGGCGCTCAGCGAGGCCGTCAGCAACAGCGTGGAGCACGGTTACGGCGTGCGGTCGGGCAGCGCGGGGCACGAGGACGCCGTCGTCGAGGTGGTGGCCGAGCTGGTGGCAGATCCCGACAGCGCCCAGCGGGTGGCGCTCACGGTCCGCGACTCGGGCGGGTGGCGGCAGCCGAGCGACGCCGCGCACCGCGGCCACGGGCTGCGGATGATCCGCGCCGGCGGCGACGAGGTCGTCATCGACGGCGACGAGGGTGGCACCACCGTGAGGCTGACCAGCCGGCCGGCGCCGCGGGCACGGCGGGGCTGAGGCCGGTCAGCCCGTCAGCCCCGAACGGTGGGCGATCACGGCGAGCGCGGTGCGGTCGCGGGCGTGCAGCTTGCCGAGCAGCCGGCTGACGTAGGTGCGTGCGGTGGCCGGGCTGATGTACAGGGCGCGCCCGATCTCGTCGTTGGTCTCGCCGAGCCCGACCCGGGCGAGCACGGCCAGCTCGCGGTCGGTGAGCAGGGACAGACGCGGGTCGGGTTGCGGCGGGGCCGGCGCGGCGGCCAGCCGGTCCATGACGCGGCGGGTGATCGCGGGGGACAGCAGGTTGTCGCCCGCGGCGACGGTGTGGACGGCGCGGCGGAGGTCCTCGGCACCGATGTCCTTGAGCAGGTAGCCGGCGGCGCCGAGGGTGACGGCCTCGACGATGTCGGCGTCGTCGTCGAACGTGGTGAGGATGACGGTGCGGACGGCGGCGAGTGCGGGGTCGGCCCGGATCGCGGCCACCGCCTCCAGCCCGGTCATCACGGGCATGCGGATGTCGACCAGCACGACGTCGGGCCGGTGCTGCCGGACGACCGACAGCCCGGCGCGACCGTCCGCGGCCTCGCCGACGACGGTGATCCCGGGCTCGGTCTCCAGCAGCGCCCGCAGCCCGGCGCGCACGAGGTCCTGGTCGTCGACGAGCGCCACGCGGATCACGGCGGGGGCTCCAGGGGGATTCGGGCCTGCACGCCGAACCCTCCCTCCTCGCGGGCGCCGGCCGTGAGCTCACCGCCGAGGGCGTGGGCGCGTTCGGTCATGCCGGCGATGCCGTGGCCGCCGGTTCCCGGCGACGCCACCGCGCCACCGTCGTCGGTGACCGACAGCGCGAGCGCGGTCCCGTCCGTGCGGGCGACGACGTGGACGTGCTCCGCCCCGGAATGTCGCACCGCGTTGGTCACCGCCTCCTGCACGATCCGGTGGGCGGCCGCGTCGACCGTCGCCGGGAGTGTGCCCGGCGCGACGTCGATGTCCTCGATGACGCGGATGCCCGCCTCGCGCGCGGTGCGCAGGACCGGCTCGACACCCGAGAGCGACACCAGCCGGTCGGTGGCCTCGTCGGGCGCGCGCAGCACGGCCACGGTGGTGCGCAGTTCGCGCATCGTGCGACCGGCGGCGTCGCGGATGAGCGCGAGGGCCTCGCGGGCCGCGCCCTCGTCGCGACCGACCGCCTCGCGCGCCACGTCGGCGTGCAGGGAGATCACCGCGACCGTGTGGCCGAGTGAGTCGTGCAGGTCGCGGGCGATCGCGAGGCGTTCGGCGTGGACGCGCCGCTCGGCGTCCTGCGCGTATTGCCGCGCCTGCAACCGCGTGAGCTCGTGCTGCTGCGCGCGCTGGGCCCGGCGGCTGCGCAGCGTGTCACCGAGCGCGATGGCCGCGGCCATGAGCGTGACGTGCGGGACGAGGTCGTAACCCAGGACGAACGCGACGTCCTGCCCTTCGAGCAGCCGGAACCACAGTGATGTGCCGACGGCGACGAGCGAGGCCCCGATCGCGGTGGCCAGGCGTCCGGCCTCCGCCGCCGAGAACAGGGCGGCGGCCACCGGGACGGCGAGGCCGACGGCGGGGTAGCCCGCGGCGTAGTAGGCGAACAGGCCGAGGACGCTGACGGCCAGCACGGCACGGGGGTAGCGGCGCCGGGCGAGCATGAGCGCGCCGAGGCCCACCGCCCACAGGTACGCGGCCGCGTCCGGGTGCTGGCGCCCGCCCTGCCCGGCGGAGATCACCACCGAGACCACGACCGCGACTCCCACGCCCAGCGCGGTGTCCACCGACCACGCCGGGAACGGCCGGCGCCTTGCGTGATCGTCCACGTGAGGAGCGTAGGGAATCCGGGGCGGCGCGGTCAGCGTCGAGGAGCGACCCGATCCGTCGCTCCTGGACGTACCCGGTCGAGATCGGAGACGGATGGCGCGCGGTTCCCGCGCTCCTAGCGTCGCCCGACATGGAGAACACCCGCCGGCAGGAGCGCTCCGCGCTCGGCCTCCCCGTGCTCGCCCTCGTCGGCCTGGCGCTGCTCGCCGCGCCGCGGGTGGTGTTGCACGACCTCGACGTCATCCAGGAGGGCACCTTCCCCAACGCCCTGTTCGTCTTCGTGCCCCCGGTGGCCTGGATCGCGGTGGTGGTGCTGCGGCGGGTGCCCAACCCGTTCCTGACCCTCCTGGTGATCGGCGCGATCTACGGCGTCCTCCTCGCGCTGGGTCACCAGCTGCTCTGGGACGTGAGCTTCCCCGACGGCACGCCCCGGCTGGGCGGGAACCTCGCCGACGTCCCGGCGGCGACCAGCGCGGTCGTGGTGCGGAGCTTCGCGGCGGTCGGCAGCGTCTTCACCGGTGTCCTCGTGGGCGCGGTGAGCGGGCTGGTGGCCTGGGGGATCAGCAAGGTCGTCAGCCGACGATGAGCTCGTGCCAGTAGCTGCCTGCGCTCACCAGGTGGGCGCCGAGGAGGTCTGCGGCGCGGTCCTCGTCGCGCTCGAGGACGGCCTGGAAGATGCGCCGGTGCTGGGCGTCGGACGTGCGGCAGCGTTCGCGGTCGCGGAAGTAGTACTCCCGCTGGCGCACGGTCATCAGGTAGAAGATGTTGACCAGGCGCAGGAGCACCGAGTTCTGGGTGGCCGAGACGATGCCGCAGTGGAAGTCGCGGTCCAGCTCGCCGACCGGGCCGCCGGTGGCGAGGGCGTGGTCCCACTCGGCGAGGCAGCGCCGTAGCGCGTCGATGTCCTCCTCGCGGTGGCGGCGGCAGGCGAGGCGGATGGCCTCGAGCTCCTGGATGCGCCGGACCTCGGCGGTCTGGTCGATCTCGTCGCGGGACAGCGGGATGCCGAGCTCGGCGAACAGGGCGAGCGCCTCGATGCTGGCCGACTCGGTGGTCATGTAGATGCCCGACTTCGGGCGGCGCTCGATCACGCGCAGCGCCTCGAGGACGGACAGGGCCTCGCGCACCTGGGGCCGGCTGGCCCGGAACCGCTCGGCGAGCTCGCGCTCCGACGGCGCCCGCTCGTGAGGGGCGTAGCCCCGGGAGAGCAGGAACGGGACGAGCTCGGCCACCAGTGCGTGCGGTTCCTTCACGACCACTCCTCCATGCCCACTCCTCCTGTGCCGACCGGGCGGGCATCGGGGACGCGCGGTCTTCCAATCTGGTCAGACCAGATGTTACGCTTCGGCCACGTTCCTACGCTCCCGGGGGCCACCGCCGTCCCCGCTCGCCGCTGGTTTCCACGTCGAGAGGAGTTCCGCCCGATGCTCGACGCGCTCGATCCGTCCGTGCCGGAGGCGCCTCGCGGGTACGACTCGCCGACCCCGTCCGATGCGATCGAGACGTTCGACGTGCGCCCGCCTGACGAGGGGTACCCGGGCGCAGACGTCGGTCGGATCCGCTCCCCGGGCTCCGACCTCGACCGGACGGGAGAGCGGCTCGCCGCTCTCGGGAAGGCCCTCGCCGGGTAGCCGCGCCCACTTCCGCCCCGCCGATCGTCCGACCGGCTCGGACGGTGGTCGCCGCACGCCCCGAGGAGGAGGACCCGCGATGACCAGGCACACGGTCGACCGTTCGCCGCGCCCTGCGCCGGACGGGGACGCCGCGCCGTCCTGGCCCGCGGAACGCACGCCCTGGCCCGCCCGCCTCCCGCCGCTGGCCAACTGGCCGGTGATCTTCGCCGTCCCGTTCGTCATCACGTCGCTGCTGGTCGTGGGCTACCCCGTGGTCTACGGGTTCTGGCTGGGCAGCGACCTCGATCTGTACGAGGACCTGTTCACCGACGAGACCTACCTCTGGACGGTCTGGAACACGGTGCTGTTCGTGGGCGTGGGGGTGAACCTCAAGCTGGTGCTGGCGCTGCTGCTCTCCGGGTTCTTCGCGTTGGGGTCGGGGTGGATCCGGGCCCTGCTCGCGATCAGCCTGCTGCCGTGGGCGATCCCCTCGGTGCCCGCGTTGCTGTCGATCCACTGGATGCTCAACCCGCAGTGGGGGATGCTGGGCACGCTGCTGGGCACGGTGGGGGTCGAGAACCCGGCCTGGCTGATCGACTACTGGTGGGCGATGGCGGCCGCGATCGGCGCCCACATCTGGAAGTGGCTGCCGTTCTGGACGCTCATCATGCTCGCGGCCCGGATGGCGATCCCGCAGGACGTGTACGAGGCGGCCGCGGTGGACGGCGCCACCGGGCTGCGGCGCTTCTGGTGGGTGACCTTCCCGATGCTCAGCAACGTGTTCCTGACCAGCGCGCTGCTCTCCACGATCTGGACGCTCTCGGACTACAACAGCATCCACTTCATCACCGGGGGCGGCCCTGCCGACTCCACGCACGTGCTGGCCACGCTCGGCATCCGGTACGCGTTCGCCGTCGGCGACATCGAGCAGGGCGTCGCGGTGGCGCTGAGCGCACTCCCGGTGATCGTCCCGCTGATCGTCGTGCTGGTGCGCAGGCTCGGCAGGGAGGGGGTGTAGGTGGCCACGACGACGATGGGCACGCCTGCCGCACGGGCGCGGCGGGCGGTGGGGCTCGGGGCGATCGCGGTCGTCCTGCTGGTGTGGACGCTGCTGCCGATCTACCACATGGTGATGATGGCGCTGAGCCCCGACGGCGAGGTGTTCGAGCGCCACCTGTGGCCGCAGAACCCCACGCTGGAGAACTTCTGGACCGTTCTCACCGCGGGCGACTTCTTCATCGAGCAGTTCTGGCGGCAGCTGTGGAACAGCATCTACGTCGCCGTGGTCACCACACTGCTGGTGCTCGCGATCGGCACGCTCGCCAGTTTCGCGATCGCGCGCCTGCGGCCCCGCTGGGGCAACGCGCTGTCGAATGCCGCGCTGGCCACCTACGTCGTTCCCACGAGCTTCCTCGCCATCCCGCTCTACCAGGCGATGGCCACCTACAGCCTGCTCGACACGGCGTGGGCGCTGATCCTCTCGATGACCGCGTTCGCGTCGCCGTACGCGATGTGGGTGTTCACGCAGTACGCCAAGAGCGGCATCCCGCGGGAGCTGGACGAGTCCGCGCGCGTCGACGGCGCCACCAACTGGCAGATCTACTTCCGCATCTACCTGCCGCTGATGCGACCGGTGCTCGTGGCGATCGGCACCTACGCGATGTTGAGCGCCTGGAACGAGTACCTGCTCGCGTTCCTGCTGCTGAACTCCGCGGAGAACATGACGCTGCCCGTGGCGCTCGGGTCGTTCCTCAACACCGACCAGGTGCCGTGGAACCTGCTGATGGCCACATCGCTGTTCTACGCGGTCCCGCCGGTGATCGTCTACTACGTGTTCCGCAAGAACGTCACCAGCGGGATGACCGCCGGGGGCGTGAAGACGTGACCTGCTCGACGAGGAGAAGGGAACGGCGATGAGAACGGGGATGCGCTCCGACCACCGGTTCATGGGAAGGCGCGAGTTCCTGCGCGGCGCCGGGCTCCTGGCCGCAGGCGCGTCGGCCGCGCCGCTGCTCTCGGCCTGCGGCAGCTCCGGCGCCGGCAGCAGCGACGCGCTGGTCGTGTGGTGGAACCAGGGCTTCTACCCGGCGGAGGACGAGGCCGTGATCCAAGTGGGCCGGGCGTGGGAGCAGCAGTCCGGTCAGCGCCTGGACCTGCAGTTCTACGGCACGCAGGACATCGCGCAGAAGGAGCAGAGCGCGGTGGCCGCCGGTCAGACGCCCGACGTGCTGTTCGCCGAGAAGGGGATGACACCCAAGCACGCGTGGGAAGGGCTGCTCGCCGACGTGACGCCGGTGGTCGAGGCGCTGGACCTCACCGAGGGCGCGCTGCGGTCCGCCCAGCTGTACAACAACGAGGAGGAACGCACCGCGTACTACTGCGTGCCGATGTGGCAGTTCACGGTGTCGCTGTTCCACTGGCGCAGCATGCTGGCCGACGTCGGCATGGACCACGCCCGGGCGCCGGCCGACTGGGCGGGCTACTGGCAGTTCTGGCGCGATGCGCAGGACGCCCACCGCGCCCGTGGCAACGACGAGGTGTTCGCCCTCGGCTGGCCGATGGGCACGGCTGCGGGCGACACCAACTACGACACCCAGCAGGCGCTACTGGCCTACGGCGTGGACATGTTCGACGACCAGAACAACCTGCGCCCCGTCGACGAGCTGCGTGGCGGGATCGCCGACGCGCTGGCCTGGATCACCGATCTGCACAAGCAGGCCTACACCCCGGGCGACGCCGTCAACTGGCAGGACAGCAGCAACAACACCTACTTCCTCAACCACTCGGTGCTGTGCACGCCGAACGGGTCGCTGTCCATGCCCGGCGCGGTGAAGGACGAGGACCCGCAGCAGTGGCAGGACATCGTGACCACCGGCTTCCCGGAGCGGGCGGTCGGCGGACCGATGCCCTCGATCACGCTGGTGCACGACGCCGTCGTGTTCGAGGCGAGTGAGAAGAAGGAGATGGCGCTCGACTTCCTCACGTTCGCCATGCGCCCGGAGAACATGGTCGAGATCCTGAAAGGCGGTCAGGCCCGCTGGTTCCCGGTGCACACCCAGCTGCTCGAGGACCCGTACTTCGCCCAGTCCGAGGACCCGAACATCCAGGCGGTCGTGGCGCAGCTGCGCGGGCCGACCGTCCCGTCCTGGGCGAACCTCAACCCGGCCTACGCCCAGGTCGAGAGCTTGCAGGTGTGGGGCAACGCGCTCGGCCGGGTGGCGTTGCAGGGCCAGTCACCGCAGGAGGGTGCCGACTGGGCACTCGAGCAGATCCAGGAGCAGTTCGAGGACTTCGACCGCGGCTAGCGGCCAGGAAGGGGACCGGACACGTGAAGATCGCAGCCGTTCGCTGCGTGGAGTACACCGGCACGCTCGACCACCCGGGTGCGTTCTGGGAGGAACGCCTCATCCGCCCGGTCGACATCTACCCGCAGTTCCGGGCCGAGGGTCCGGGCTTCCTCCCGCCCACCGGTTCGGGCTCCTACCGGGTCACGTCGGTGTTCGTGCACATCCAGACCGACGAGGGCGTCACGGGGACGGCGGGGCCGATCACCCGGGAACAGGCGCACGTGATCGAGACCGGCTTCGTGCCGTTGCTGACGGGCCAGGACCCGCTGGCCACCGAGTACCTGTGGGACGTCATGTACCGCTACGCGGTGCACGGCCGCAAGGGTGTGGAGATGATGGCGATCAGCGCGCTGGACTGCGCGCTGTGGGACCTCAAGGGCCGCTTCTTCGGCGTGCCGGTGCACGTCCTGCTGGGCGGGCCGACACGGGCGACGATCCCGGCCTACGCCTCCGCGCTGGGCTACTCGCTCGACCCGGACAAGGCGCGGGAGCGCGCCGCGGAGATCGTGGGCCGCGGCTTCACCGCCACCAAGTGGTTCCCCCGGCACGGGCCGACCGACGGCAAGGCCGGGATCGAGGCCAACGTCGCGCTGGTCGCGGCGCTGCGCGAGACGGTGGGTCCGGACGTCGACATCATGGTCGACGCCTGGATGTCCTGGGACGTGCCGTACACGCTGCAGATGGCCGAGCGGCTCGCCGAGTACGCGCCGCGGTGGATCGAGGAGCCGGTCATGCCGGACAAGCCCGCGTCCTACGCCGAGATCACCCGCCGGATGCGCCCCGGGATCCTGGTGTCGGGCGCCGAGCACGAGTACACGCGCTGGGGCATCCACCAGCTGATGGCCGCCGGCGCCATGCACCTGTACCAGCCCGACACCTACTGGGCGGGCGGCATCAGCGAGATGCTCAAGATCGCGGCCCTGGCGAGCGCGTACGACGTGCAGCTCATCCCGCACGGGCACTCGGTGCCGGCCAACACCCACCTGAGCTTCGCGCTGTCGCCGACGCTCACACCGATGATCGAGTACCTGATCAAGTGGAACACGCTGCACCAGTGGTTCCTCGCCCATCCCGTCCACCCCGTGGACGGCGTGCTGACCCCGCCGACCCAGCCGGGTCTGGGCATGGATCTGGACGAGAACCGCATCGAGAGCAGGCAGGAGCTGACCTTCGCGTGACGACGAGCAAGGGAGACGGCATGGCACGGACGCTGCGGGAGCACTGGGACGGCACCGAGGCGACGATCGGGGGGTGGTGCTCGATCCCGAGTGCCTTCTCCGCTGAGCTGATGGGCCGCTCGGGCTTCGACTGGGTCTGCGTGGACACCCAGCACGGCCTGATCGGCTACGACCAGCTGGTCCCGATGTTGCAGGCACTGTCGATCACCGCCACGCCCGCGTTCGTGCGCGTGCCGTGGAACCAGCCCGACCACATCATGAAGGCCCTCGACGCCGGCGCGCAGGGAGTGATCGTGCCGATGGTCAGCTCGGCCGACGAGGCGCGGGCGGCGGTGGCGGCCGTGAAGTACCCGCCGATGGGGATGCGGTCCTGGGGGCCGATCCGCGCGGCCCTGGACGTCGAGGGCTACAGCCCCGAGCTCGCCAACCGGCGCACCGTCGTCGCGGTGATGATCGAGACGCCGGGCGGGGTCGAGAACCTCGACGCGATCCTCGCCGTGCCCGGCGTCGACGCGGTGTACGTGGGCCCGTCGGACCTGGCGCTGGGCCACGGCATGACCCCCACGCTCAACGTCACGGACCCGGAGCACGAGGCGCTGATCGAGACCGTCATCGAGGGCTGCCGGCGGGCCGGGATCGTCGCGGGCATCCACTGCGACAGCGTCGAGACCGTCCGGCGCTGGCACGCCCGCGGGTACGGCATGTTCACCGTCGGTTCCGACGCGGCGCTGATGCGGCAGGCGGCCACGACCGTGGTCGCGCAGGCGTTCGAGGGCAGCCGCGACGTCGTGCTGCCCTCGACGGGGCAGTACGCGTGACGGCCCCGGCAGACCGGGTCGAGCTAGCCGTGATCGGCGGTGCCCGTCCCGCGGTGCTGGAGGCGCTGGGTGCCGAGTTCACGCTGCACCACGTCGGGGCGGGTGACGATCTCGCCGCCGCGCTGGGGCCTGCGGCCGAACGGATCCGCGGCGCGCTTTCCAGCCCGATGGTGGGGCTCTCGGCGGCCACGATGGAGGCGTTGCCGAAGCTGGAGATCGTGGCGCTGTTCGGCGTCGGGCTCGAGCGCACCGACCTCACCACGGCGGGAGAGCGCGGCGTCGTGGTCACGACCACCCCGGTGCTCTACGAGGACGTCGCCGACACCGCCGTCGTCCTGGCCATGGACGTCTCCCGCCGGGTCACCGCGGGGGACCGGTGGGTGCGGGCGGGCCGGTGGGGGACCGGCGGGCCCCCGGCGTCGGGGCGCCGGTTCTCCGGTAAGAAGGCCGGGATCCTCGGGATGGGCCGGATCGGGCGGATGCTCGCGAAGCGCCTCGCCGCGTTCGACATGGAGATCGGCTACTACGACCCGCGGCCCGCGCCGGACGTCGAGTACCGGCTCCACCGCACCGGCGTGGAGCTGGCCGAGGCCTCGGACTTCCTGTTCCTGTGCGCGGCGGGCGGGCCGGGGCAGCGCGACCTCGTCGGCGCCGAGATGCTCGCCGCGCTCGGCCCGGAGGGCGTGTTCGTCAACATCTCCCGCGGCTGGCTGGTCGACGAGCAGGCGCTGGTGGACGCCGTGGTCTCGGGCACGATCGGCGGGGCCGGCCTGGACGTGTTCGCCGAGGAGCCGCACGTCCCTGCGGCGCTGCGCGAGGCGGACAACGTGGTGGTGCTCCCGCACATCGCGAGCAACACGGAGGAGACCCGCCAGGACATGGACCAATGCATGATCGACAACATCCGGAGCTGGTTCGCCACGGGTCAGGCGGTCACCCCGGTGCCGCCGCCCGGCTGAGGCGCGAATCGTCGCGGTGGTCCGGGACGCACCGTCCTCGTGGCGGCCGGTGCAGCACGAGCGAGACGTGAGCGGGGTCGCGCCCTGATCGAACCCCGCTCACGTCTCGCTCGTCGTGGGATCTTCCTCCAGCAGGGCTCGCGTCTGTGATCGTCGGACCCCGGGCGGCGGCGAGGCAGGAAGTGTCGAGCCGGGAACGGCACGCCCACCGCAGCCCGGGCTACGAGGCAGGGCCACGGGGAGGAGCTCACGCCCACGAGCCGGCTCAGCGCCCCCCGCGGGAAGCCGGGCTCGCCTGCGCTCCGGAGGGCAGGGCGGCGGCCGCCGCGACACCGGCTGCCGCGGCGATCGCGAGCACGATGAACAGCAGCGTCTCCGTGCCGGGGCTCGTGGGGGCCAGTGGGCCTGCCAGCAGGCTCGCCCCGGCCACGCTGCCCAGGTAGCGGCTCGTGAAGAAGACACCGGTCGCCGTCCCGGTGTCGTGCTGCGCCACGTCGTGCAGGGCGCCGAGTTGGAAGGCGGGCATCGACAGGCCGACGCCCGCGCCCATCACGGCCAGCGCGGCGACCAGCAGCGGGAGGGGGAGCCCTGCCGGGTCGAGCACCAGCGGCACCAGGCCGGCCAGGACCAGCGCGAGCCCGGCGACGGCGGGCAGCCGCAGCCCGGCGCGGTCCGCGAGCCGGCCGCCGAACACGGCCAGGGGGGAGGACGCGAGCGTCAGCGCCCCGAGGACGAGGCCAGCCTGCGCGCCGTCGATCCCGCGGTCGTGCAGCAGCAGCGGCACGGCGAGCAGCGTGACGTAGAAGGCGAGGTTGGACAGCCCGATGCCGGCGGCGGCGGCGACGAAGCTGCGGTGCGTGAACAGCCGCGGCGGGAGCACCGCGTCGGGATGGCGCCGCTCGTGGCGGACGAAGGCCCACGTGGCGACGGCCAGGACCGCGCACGCCGCGGCGAGCACGGCGCCGCCGGGAGCGGTGTCCAGCAGCACGGTCAGCCCGATGAGCAGGGCGCACAGCCACCCGGCTCCCACGACGTCGAACCCGCCGGCGCTGCGGTTGGCGGGGCGCGGGGCGTGCGGGATGACCCACCAGCCCAGCACCAGCGCGAACAGGGTGACCGGGAGGTTGACCAGGAAGATCGCCGGCCAGCCGCCGAACTCGACGAGGACGCCGCCGAGCACCGGGCCGACCGCCGCCGCGAGCGGCAGCACCGCGCCGACCACCCCGAACGCCCGCCCCAACCGGTCGGGCGGAGCGGCTTGACGCAGCAGCGCGAAACCCGTCGGTGCCAGCAGCGCGCCCGCGACGGCCTGGACGACGCGGCACGTGACGAGCAGCGGCAGGCTGTGGACGAACGCCGCGAGTCCGGAGGCGAGGAAGAGCAGCGCGTACCCGGTGAGCAGGACCGGTCGCGGCCCGAGCCGGTCGCCGAGCTTGCCCGCGAGGGGCTGCAGCGCGGCCATCGTGATCAGATAGGCGGTGACCAGCCAGCTCATCGTGCCCGCGTCGACGCGCAGGTCGGCCGCCATCGGTGGCAGCGCCACCGCGATCATCGTGGAGTTCAGCGGGCCGAGCACCGCGCCGCACAGGACGACGGCGGTGATCGCGCCGGGCCGGAGGGGGCGGGTCGTGGTCAACCCGCCGCACCGACGTGCGCGACGGTCCCGGCGTTGCCGTCCACCACGACCCGTTGCCCGTCGACCAGCAGCCGGGTGCCGTTGACGGTGCCCATGACCGCCGGGATCCCGTGCTCCCGCGCCACGATCGCGGCGTGCGACGCGGCGCCGCCCGCGTCGACGACCACGGCTGAGGCGAGTGCGAACAGCGGCGTCCACGTCGGGTTGGTGTAGGGGCAGACCAGGACCTCGCCGTCCTGCAGGGTCGCGAACTCCGACTCGTCGTGGACGACTCGGACCGGGCCGACGGCGGTGCCCCGGCTCGCGGGGGTGCCGCGCACCCCGCTGCCCTCGGCGGGCAACGCCATCAGCTCCGCCGGGATGATCGTGTAGCCGGGGAGGGCGGCCCGGCGGGCGGCCTTGCGCCGCGCCACGGTCTCCCGGACGGCGGCGGGCACGAGGTCGGACACCTCGGCGCGCTCCAGGTAGGCGATGTCGTCGGGGGTGTCGAGCAGGCCGCGTTCGCAGTACCGGCGTCCGAGCTCCAGCAGCACGCGCCGCACCACGGCGATCGTCATCATGAGCTGGTAGTGGCTGTCCTCCCGGAATCCCGCGGCCGTGCGGGCCGCGTCGACCAGCCGCCGGACCACGGGGGCGAGCAGCCGCGCGCGCGGCCCGCGGGCGCAGGCGAGCTCGGCGCGGGCACGGGCGAGGCGGGTGGCGGCGTCGACGTCGGCGGGCCGGCCCCGGGCGAGGCCCTTGATCAACCCGTGTGCCACCTCCGGGGTCTCCCGCAGCGGTGGCAGGCCGACCGTGAAGATCGACATCTCGCGGAAGCCGAACTCGCGGAGGTAGGCGTCGACGTCGGCGAGCAGCGCCCGCCCGGCCGCCGACCCGCGCAGCCGCTCGGCCACCTGCGCGGGTTCCTCCTCGCAGTAGGCGTCGCGCAGCTCCGGGTCCGCCCGGACGGTGGCGGCCATCCGCTCGAGCGCGGCGTTGGCACTGGTCGTGACGCAGGGGATCGCGGACATCAGCCCGGCGTGCAGGGAAGCCACCCGCTCCCGGCCGACGACCGCGGCCAGCAGCCGCTCGGACATCGCGCCGGCCAGCACGCCGCGGGGAACGGCCCCGAACCGCGACGGCATGAGCCCGCCCGTCGTGGCCAGCAGGGCGTCGACCTGCTCGAGCAGCTCGCGGTCGGAGAGCCCGCGCAGGTCGGCTGCGTCCGCGCGCCGGCAGCCCGCCACCAGGGTGCGATCCGACCGGTCCCGCCACGCGGTGGTCGAGGTGCACAGCAGCCGGACGAGGCCCGGCAGGGCGCGGGGGAGGCCGGTGACGGCCCGTCCCGTGAGCCGCACTCCGGGCGGCGGGACGAGCTGGACCACGCCGTCGTCGATCTCGACCACGGTCTCCTCGAGCGTCGGCGTGGCGAGGCCTGCCGACCGGGTGGCGGCGAGGACCGCGCGGAGCGCGGGGCGCAGGAAGAGCGAGGTGTCCATCGGGAACGGCGGGAACGGCATGTGGTCGGCGGCCATCCCGTAGTCCCGACGCCGGCGCCCGCCGCGCGGCGGCGCGTCCGGCTCGTCCGGGAGGGCCGTCAGCGGCCGGGCCTGCACGAGCTGGAACCGCCCCGCCGTGTAGGCCCACTCGATGTCCTGCGGCGCGCCGAACGCCTCCTCGACGTCGCGGCCGATCCGCACCAGCTCGCAGGTGCCGGGCACCGCCGCGGCGCCGCTCACCGGCCGCCCGGTGGCCTTGTCGGCGACGAGGTGCTCGCCGGTGGCGGTGCCGGAGACCAGCGCCTCGCCGAGGCCGCGGACGGCCTCGACCACCACGCGGTCGCGCCGTCCGGTGACGGGGTCGGCGGTGAAGAGCACGCCCGCCCACTCCGCGTCCACCATCTCCTGGACGACGACGGCGAGCGCGAGGTCGCTCTCGTCCCAGCGGTAGCGCTCGCGGTAGGCCACCGCCCGCGGCGTCCACAGCGACGCCCAGCAGTTGCGGACGGCCGCGAGCACCGCCTGTTCGCCGTCGACGCCGAGGTAGGTGTCGTGCTGCCCGGCGAAGGAGGCTCCGGCCAGGTCCTCCGCGGTACCCGAGGACCGGACGGCCACCGGCCCGCGCAGCCCGGCGCCGGCGGCTCGCACGGCCGCGACGATCCGTTCGGGAACCGGTGCGCACGGGATCCGCTCGTGCAGCTCCTGCGGTCCGCGTCCGGCCAGGCCGGTGGTGTCCAGGAAGTCGCGGTAGGCGGCAGTGGTCACGACGAACCCGTCCGGCACCGGGAAGCCCGCCCCGATCAGTGCGCCGAGCCCGGCGGCCTTGCCCCCGACGAGGTCCGCGTCGTGACGTCCGACGTGCGACAGCGCAAGCGTGTAGTCGGCCACGGCAGGCCTCCCGTACGGATTTGTTCACCAGTTGGTGGAGTTCACGCTACCGCGGCGACACCTGTTGTTCAACATCCGATGAACTAAGCTGCGCCGATGACCGTCGAGGAGTCGGAGGGCCGACCCGGCCGACCCGGCCGGTGGCGCACGGGGGAGCGCAGCCGCCGGCGCATCCTCGACGCGGCCCGGGCCTGCTTCGCCGAGCGCGGGTACGCCCGGGCCACGATCCGCCAGATCGCCGCGGAGGCGCAGGTTGACCCGGCGATGGTCTACTACTTCTTCGAGGCGAAGTCGCAGCTGTTCGCCGCGGCGCTCGCGATGCCGGTCAACCCGGCCGAACGGGTGGCGTCCGAGCTCGCGGGCGGAATGGACGGCCTGGGGGAGCGCATCGTGCGGCACTTCCTCGCCGCGTGGGACCACGCCCCCGTCGAGCCGCTGCTGACCCTGCTGCGGTCCGCCCCCACCGACGAGCGCTCGGCCACGATGTTCACCGAGTACGTCGAACGGGAGATCGTCGCCCGCATCGCCGCGGCCGTACCGGAGCCCGCGCGCCTGCGCGCCGAGCTCGTCGGTTCGCAGCTGATGGGCCTGGCGCTCGCCCGCTACGTGGTCCGCATCGAGCCGCTCGCCTCCACCCCGGCGGACGCGCTGGCGGACTGGATGGGACCGACGTTGCAGCGCTACCTCACCGGCCCCGCACCGGCGTGACGGGCGGCACGCGGGCCCCCTGCCGGGTTTCGGCGGGCCCGGCACGGGCAACGGAACCGTGTGGATCGAGAAGCAACGGACGACACGACGATCGCGGTCCTCGGGGCCGACGAGACCAACCTGGACGTCCTGCGGGCGATGCCGGGCCATGAACGGCAGCGCTTCGTGCCGGTGTTGACGCCGGAGGAGATGCAGCTCGGCGAGGTGTCCGTCCCGGACCTGCTCGACCGCGCCGTCGCCACCCTCGACGAGCGGGAGACACCCGTCGACGCGATCGTCGGTTTCTGGGACTTCCCGATCAGCACTCTGGTCCCGCTGCTCGCGCGCCATTACGACCTGCACTCCGCGCCGCTGTCGGCGGTGGTGAAGTGCGAGCACAAGTACTGGAGTCGGCTCGAGCAGCAGAAGGTGACCGACGCCTACCCCCGCTTCGGGCTCGTGGACCTCGACGAGCCCCGGCTGCCCGACGGGATCGAGTTCCCGGTCTGGCTCAAGCCGGTGAAGTCCTACTCCTCCGAGCTGGCCTTCCACGTGCGCGACGCGCAGCAGTTCGCCGACGCCATGGCCGAGATCGCCGACGGGGTGGGCCGGCTCGGCAGGCCGTTCGAGTGGGTGCTCGACCAGGTCGACCTGCCGCGGGAGATCGCCGAGGTCGGCGGGCAGGCGTGCCTGGTCGAGCAGGCGATGACCGGGGCGCGCGCGGCCACCGAGGGCTACGTGCACGACGGGCGCGTGGTGGTCTACGGGGTGCTCGACTCCATCCCCTACCCGCAGCGGTCCAGCTTCCTGCGCCACCAGTACCCGTCGCAGCTGCCCGAGCGCGTGCAGCGGGAGCTCGTCGACGTGTCCGAGCGCGTGATCGCGCAGGTCGGGCTGGACTGGACCACGTTCAGCGTCGAGTTCTTCTGCGATCCGGACTCGGGCGCCGTCTCCGTACTGGAGATCAACCCGCGGCACTCGCAGTCGCACGCCGAGCTGTTCGCCGACGTCGACGGCATCGCCAACCACCACGCCATGGTGGAGCTGGCGCTGGGGCACGACCCCGACATGCCCCGCGGCAAGGGCCCCTACGAGATCGCGGCGAAGTGGTACCACCGCCGCTTCGACGACGGGGTGGTGCGGCGCGTCCCGACCGCGGAGGAGATCGCCCGCATCGAGCGCGACATCCCCGGTGTGCGGCTGTCGCCGGTGCCGCAGGAGGGGCAGCGGCTGTCCGAGATGCCCGCCCAGGACAGCTACAGCTACGAGCTCACGGACGTGATCGTCGGTGCGCGCGACGAAGCGGAGCTGGTGGCCAAGTACGAGAGCGCGGTCGCCGCTCTCGACTACGAGTTCGACTGATGCGCACCGTCACCTCCCTCCCGCACGAGCTCCGCCCGGCCGAGGCCGTCCGCATCCCGATGTCGGACGGCGCCGAGCTGGCGGGGAGGCTGTGGCGGCCGATGTCCTCCGACGGCGAGCCCGTGCCCGCGGTGTGCGAGGCGATCCCGTACCGCCAGCGTGACCTGACCTCGGTGCGCGACTCCGTCCACCACCCCTACCTCGCCGGTCACGGCTATGCCTGCCTGCGGCTGGACCTGCGCGGCAGCGGCGACTCCGACGGCGCCCTGCTCGACGAGTACACCGAGCAGGAGCACCGCGACATCGAGGAGGCGCTGGCCTGGCTCGCGGAGCAGCCGTGGTGCACCGGGCGCACCGGGATGATGGGCATCTCGTGGGGCGGGTTCGCGGGGCTGCAGGTGGCCGCGCGCCGGCCGCCGAGCCTCGGTGCGATCGTCATCGCGTCCTTCACCGACGACCGGTACGCCGACGACATGCACTACATGGGCGGCTGCCTGCTCTCGGACAACCTCGCAGAGGCGGGCACGATGTTCGCCTACTCGACGCTGCCGCCCGACCCGGCCGTGGTCGGCGAGCGCTGGCGGGAGATGTGGCACGAGCGCCTCGAGGCGGCGGAGCCGTGGATCCTCAAGTGGCTCGCCCACCAGCGTCGCGACGACTACTGGCGCCGCGCGTCGGTGTGCGAGGACTACGCGAGCGTGCAGGTGCCGGTGTTCGCCTCCAGCGGCTGGGCCGACGGCTACTCCAACGCCGTCTTCCGCGTGCTCGAGCACCTCGACGTGCCGCGCAAGGGTCTGGTCGGACCGTGGTCGCACAAGTACCCGCACCTGGGCGTGCCGGGCCCGGCGATCGGCTACCTGCAGGAGGTGGTCCGCTGGTTCGACCGGTGGCTGCGCGACCGCGACAACGGCGCCGAGGACGGGCCGATGGTGCGCACGTGGATGCAGGAGAGCGTGCCGCCCTCCACCGCCTACGAGGAGCGGCCGGGGCGCTGGGTCGGGGAGCCGAGCTGGCCCTCGCCGCACGTGCAGCCCGTGAGCCGCGCGCTCGCCCCGCACCGGATCGCGCGTCCCGAGGAGGAGGTCGAGCCGGGCGAGGTGCACGTCCAGTCGCCGCTGTCGGTCGGCCAGTTCGCCGGGAAGTGGGCGTCCTACAACGCACCCCCCGACCTGCCCTACGACCAGCGCGAGGAGGACGGCGGCTCGCTGGTCTTCGAGACCGACCCGCTCACCGAACGCTGCGAGATCCTCGGTGCGCCCGCCGTGGAGCTGGACGTCGCCGCCGACCGGCCCGTCGCGATGGTCGCGGCGCGGCTGTCGGACGTGGCGCCGGACGGGCGGGCGACCCGCGTGACCTACGGGCTGCTCAACCTCACCCACCGCGAGCGTGACGACGCGCCGGAGCCGGTGGAGCCGGGCGAGTTCCAGCGGGTGCGGGTGCAGCTCAACGGCGTGGCCCAGGCGTTCCCGCCCGGGCACCGGATCCGGCTGTCGCTGTCCACCTCGTACTGGCCGCTCGCGTGGCCCCCGCCGGAACCGGCCGCCCTCACCGTCCGCACCGGGTCCAGTCGGCTGGTGCTGCCCGTCCGCCCGGTCGCCGAGGCCGACGAGGTGTCGCTGCGCCCGTTCGACGAGCCCGAGGGCGCGCCGCCCGCGCCCACCACGCAGCTCGAACCCGGCGACAACAGCTGGACGGTGTCGCGGGACCTCATCGACTACCGGTCGGTCCTGGAGATCGTGAAGGACGGCGGGGTGCTGCGCTACGACGACACCGGGATGACGAGCGGCCGGCGCGTGGTGGAGCGCTACAGCTCGCTCGCCGACGACTTCGCCTCCCCCCGCGGGGACGTCGAGTGGTCGCTGTCGCTGCACCGCGACGGCTGGAGCACGCGCACGATCACCCGTACGGTGCTGACGTGCACGCCCACCACCTTCGAGGTGCACGGCCACCTCGACGCGTACGAGGGCGAGCACCGCACGTTCTCCCGCGA
This sequence comes from Pseudonocardia sp. MH-G8, assembly GCF_002262885.1. Classification (GTDB taxonomy): domain Bacteria; phylum Actinomycetota; class Actinomycetes; order Mycobacteriales; family Pseudonocardiaceae; genus Pseudonocardia. The sequence goes on from NZ_NKYF01000005.1 coordinate 20,678, forward strand.
CTGGTCGCGCAGCATCGCCCGGGACCACCTGTGAAATGGCGCGCTATCGTGCCGGGTATGTCCGACTTCTGACGCAGGACGTTTGACGCAGGACGAGAGGCGGGAGCGACGATGGGGCGCAGCGGTGTGGGGTCGGAGCTCGTGCCGGCCCTGGTGCGTGTCCGGGTGCCGGATTCACCGGGGCCCGCACTGGTCGAAGCGGTGCTCACCCGCGCCCTCGCGTGCCTCGACCCACCGGTCGTCGCGGAGATCGTGTGGGTCCCGGTGCTCAGCCGCTCGTTGCGGTGGCGGGAGGAGCTGACCTTCGCCCTGATGTTCGAGCCGGCCTGCGACGCGGTGCCCGGTGACGACGAGGAGCTGGTGCGCCGGATCCGTCGCACGGTGCGCAAGGCCGTGCGGCGGGAGTTCGGCTCGAGGTCGGAGGTCGCGCTCCGGTTCGCCCGCGGCCACGAGGAGGTGGCCGCCTGCTACCGCGCGATGGTCGGCAACCCGCGCGAGGTCCACGCCTGAACGGTCAGACCCCGCTCGGGTGGGTCTGCGAGAGGCCGTCCAGGTAGGTGGTCAGGGCGTGGTCGAACACCCCGTCGACGTCGTCGACGACCGCAGCCTGCTCCACCTCCGCGAGCCGCGGGAGACGCCCGGAGCCCAGCAGGGAAGACACCTCGGCGTCGACCACCGACCACCACTGCGCGGTGCGCATCCGGGTCTCACGTTCGGCGCGCAGCTCGCCGGCGGCGCCGAGGGCGAGACCGCGTACGAGCGCGGGGAGCGCGAGGGCGGCCCGGGTCCGCTCGGGCGGTGGGAGGCCGAGCTCGTCCAGCGCCTGCAACGTCCACTCGCTGTGCGCCATCGCCTCGGGGACCAAGGGCGGCCTGGTGACCGAGAGGAGCTCGGCCAGCCACGGATGCCGCCGGTAGAGCCGCCACTGCAGCCGGTACACGCCGACCAGACCGTGCTGGTCGACGGCACGGTGATCACGGCGGTCGGCCCGTCGGCCCAGGTGCCCGTTCCCGAGGGGGCGGCCGTCGTGGACCTGACGGGGAAGTACGTGATCCCCGGGCTGGCCGACATGCACGTCCACAGCGGTGGGACGGACATCGACGACGAGCGGCTGGCCCCCGCGCTCTACATCGCGAACGGCAACACCACGGTGCGGGAGATGTGGGGCCGGCCCCGGCTGCACGAGTGGCGCCGCCGCCGGGATGCGGGCGGGCTGCTGGCGCCGCGCTCGGTCATCGCCGGCCCGCTGGTGGACGGTGCTCCTGCCCTGTGGTCCGACATCCCCGGCGACGAACTCGGCATGGAACGACCGGTCGTCGTCGCCACCACGGCTGCGCAGGGACGCCGCGCCGTCGCCGACGCCGTGGACGGCGGCGCGGACTTCGTCAAGGTCTACTCGCGCCTGGACCGGGAGCCCTACTTCGCGGTGCTGGACGAGGCGTACCGCCGCGGCATCCCGGTGGCAGGCCACCGGTCGGACAGGTTCCCGCTGGCCGACCAGGTAGAGAGCGGCCAGCGCTCGTTCGAGCACCTCTTCGGGCTCGGGCCGGCCACGTCAGGCGACCCGGAGCGGGTGGAGGCCGCGCTGGCGCGCATCTCGCTGGAACCCGACTTTCTACTTCGGCAGCTGGTTCACCCAGGTCGGCGAGGTGGAGTGGGACGCGGTCGGCGCCCACAGCCGGTCGGCGGCCACCGCGCTGTTCGACCGCATCGTCGCCGCCGACGTCGCCGTCTGCCCGACCCTCGTCATGCACGCGGCCATCGACCTCCCCGACTTCGTGCGCACCGACGATCCGCTGCTGCGCTACCTGCCGCCCGACACCCCCGAGGCCTGGTCGTTCCTGCAGGATCAGGTCTTCCACGACGGCGGGCGCAGCCCCGAGGTCGAGGCGAGGCGGCGGGCCCTGTTCGAGCACCGCCGAGCGGCGGTGGCCGCGATGGACGCGGCGGGTGTGCGCCTGCTGGCCGGCACGGACAACGGCACGCCCGGCACCCTGCCCGGGTTCGCCCTGCACGACGAGCTCGAACTGCTGGTCGGCGCGGGGCTGACCCCGATGCGCGCGCTCCAGACCGCCACTCTGGAACCGGCGCGCTTCCTCGGCCGAGAGGACCGGGCAGGCACGATCCAGCCAGGGAGGACCGCCGACCTGGTCGTGCTGGACGCCGACCCGCTGCACGACATCCGCAACACCACGCGGATCCACGCGGTGGTGGTCGAGGGTCGCTGGGTGGGCCCCGCGGAACGTCGTGAGCTGCTCGCCACGGCCGCAGCCGTTGCCGCTCAGATCGGTGTTCCCGCGCAGCCCTCACCTGCCCGGACCCCGAGCCGGTGACCCCGTGGCCACCGCTCAGGCCGACAGGGCGGTCTCCAGCTCGGACCGCGTCGGCTGCGGCACCGGTGCCGGCGGGCCCGCGGCCAGTACCTCCCGGACCCGGGCGACGAGGGCCGGGTCGTCGTAGACGTCCGACGGGCGACCGAGCATGCCCATCACCCTCCACATCCCGCGGAACGCGACGGGGTCCACCTGCGCGGCGGAGCGCAGCTGCCCGAACGTGATCCGGCCCGCGATGGCCGGCGGCGGTGGGGGCGGGGGCGCGCCCAGGACGGTGTGGCGCAGCGCCGCCAGCCTGCCCGCGTCCGTCGCCGCCTGGTCCGCGTACCACGGCGCGACGTGGTCGGCGACGGCGCGGTCCATCGCCAGGGCCTGGGCGTGCAGGTCGTCCGGGTGGGCCGCCAGCGTGTCGGCGAGGTCGGCGACCCCGCGCATCATCATGCTCATCCCGCGCCCGAACGTCGGGTTGGTCGTGCACACCGCGTCGCCCACCGCGTGCAGGCCGGTGGCGATCGGGCGGCCGTCCACGACGAGGCGGCGCAGAGTGTTGTGCAGCCCGCCCATCACGGCGACGTCGGTGATCGGGTCCATGACGTCGAGCCACGAGGCGTACAGAGCCACCGTCCGCAGCACGGCGGTGAAGGCCCGCGGGTCGCGCGCCGCCCGGAAGCGCCGGTCGGCGGCCAGCGGGGCGAGCGCCACCTGCATGGTGGCGTTGTCGCCACCCCAGAGACCGATCGTGAACTCGTCGAGGCCGGCGACGACCCGCGTCGTGGGATGCCCGGGCAGCGGCCCGGGGCGCAACCGGAACTGGCGGCTGTAGTAGGCCACGCCGCAGTCCGCGCGGGTCCGCCGCGGAGGCCGGGCCCCGATCGCGGTGAGCCAGCGGTCCGTGGGCGAGCGCCGGCCGGTGGTGTCGACGACGAGATCGCCGGTGAGCGCTCCGCGGTCGGTTCGCACGCCACGTACGCGCGGCGGGTCGCCCGGATCGGCCAGCAGCCCGCTGACCTGCACCCCGTACCGCACATCGACGCCCGGTTCGGTGGCAGCGGCGCGGCCCAGCACCCAGTCGACGGTGGACCGGCGGGTCACGAGCAGGGGGAGCCGGTCGTCGCCCACCAGGGTGGCGCGGTCGGTGAGCGAGGGCGGCATCTGGGTCACCAGCGGCGCCTCGACGACCCCGGCCGCCAGCAGCCCGGCGTAGACGTCCGGGAGCCGCTCGCGCAGGACCTCCCGGAACGTCGCGAGCACGACGTGCGGCGCCACGATGTGCGGCGCGGTGGCACGCAGCGCACCCCCGGCGGCGGCCTCGACGTCCGCGGCCGGCGTCAGGTCGGCGCGTTCGACGACGATCACTTCATGCCCGGCACGGGCGAGCACCAGCGCCGCGGACAGTCCCGCCGCGCTCCCCCCGATCACGATGACCCGCACCCGGCACCCCCCGATGGACGAGTGGGCGCCGACGCTAGTGCAGTTCGCCGGCCTCCGGCAGGGTCGCGGCGGCCTCGGCGTCGGCCACCCGGTCGAGGAAGCCCGTGATGAGGTCCAGCTGCTCGGCGTCGTAGTCCCGCGTGATCGCGGCGAGCCGCCGGGAGCGGGCGTCCCCGGCGTCGAGCCGGTCCTCGTCGAGCTGGACGAGGACCTTGCGCCGGTCCTCGACGCACCGCTCGCGGTGCACGTAACCGGCGCGCTCCAGCCGGTCGATCACACCGGTGATCGTGCCGGAAGAGGTGAAGCCGGCCAGCTGCCCGATGCGGCCGGGGGAGAGCGGGCCGTGCTGCAGCAGCACGTTCACGGCGATCGCCTCGCAGCTGCTCACCGTGACGCCGGACATGGTGCCGACCTCGTGGTCGACCCGGGTGGACGCGGCCACGAGCCTGCGCAGCGCGATCTGGAGCTCGCTCGACACCCACTTCTCCATTCTGTCGCGCAGACGATAGAGTCGCGCAGACGACATAGTCGTCGGCGCGTCTGTGTCTCTTGAGCGAGATTCTAGGGCCGCGCGGCGCGCCGAAGGTGACGACAGGGGGAGACGGACCGTGGGATCGATGGTCATCAGCGGCGGTACGGACGGCATCGGGAAGGCCGTGGCGCTCGCCCACCTCGGCCGCGGCGGCGAGGTGGCGGTGATCGGGCGCGACGAGGCGAAGGGCGCCGCGTTCCTGGAGGACGCCGCGGCGCTCGGCGCGGCGGATCGCGCCCACTTCGTGCGGGCCGACCTGAGCCTCGTCGCGGGCACGCGCGCCGCGATCGACGAGATCCGGACGATCTTCACCAGGGTCGACGCGCTCGTGCTCTGCGCGCGCCACCACCGGTCCACGCGGCGCGTCACGGCCGAGGGTTTCGAGCACACCTTCGCGCTGTACTACCTGAGCCGCTTCGTCCTGAGCCACGAGATGGCCGACCTGCTCGACGCCGCCGACGCGCCGGTCGTGCTCAACGTCGCCGGCCGGCCCGGCGACGGCACGGACGCGGTCGACTGGGACGACCTGCAGGGCGAGCGCCGCTACGACGGCATGCGCGCCCTCGCGCAGGCCGGCCGGCTCACCGACCTGCTCGGGATCGGGTTCGCGCAGGACCGGGTGTCGGCGAAGGCACGGTACGTGCTGCTGTTCCCGGGCGTGGTGGCCACGAGCTTCTCCGGGGAGTACGACGCGGCCACCGCTGCCGCGGTCGAGGCGCTGCGGGCGAGCGCGACACCGGTCGACGAGGCGATCCTCCCGATCCTCGACGTGCTGGACCACCCGCCGGTCGAGCCGCTCAGCGCGTTCGACACCGGACGGCGGCTGGCGGTGGACACCCCGGCGTTCGACGTCGCGCCGGCGCGGCGGCTGCACGCCGAGACGGTCCGCCTGCTGTCCCGGCTCGCCTCGGCCGAGCCGGGCGTCTCCCCCGCGAAGCTGCGCCGGCTGCTGGACCGTCCCGTGTTCGCCACGGTGGCGACGGTCCAGCCCGACGGCAGCCCGCACCAGTCGGTGGTGTGGGTGACCAGGGACGGCGACGACGTGCTGTTCGCGGTGGCCGTGGGCAGTCGCAAGGAACGCAACCTGCGCCGCGACCCGCGGGTGAGCGTGCTGCTGACCCCGCCCGAGGCTCCCTACACCTACGCGGCGGTGCACGGCCGCGCGACGATGCGGGAGGACGGGGCCGGCGCGCTCCGCGACGCCCTGGCCGTGAAGTACACCGGCGCGACCTACGCCGAGCACAACCCGGAGGCCGCGGCCCGCAACGGCGAGGTCGCCATGACGGTCGTGCGCGTCGCCCCGGAGCGTGTGGTGGGTCGGCTCTGAATCCGCAGGAGCTGTGTCCGATCTGCCGGACGGCTGTCCGCATGGTGGCCGTCCGCGATCCGCTGTGCGCGCTTCCGGCGGGCGAGAGGAACCTTGACAGTCGTTCGAGGCCTCCGGCATCGTCCGGGCTGTCCGCGACGCGGACGACTGTCCACGAACAGTCTCGTGGGTCTGCAGCGTTGCCCCGGGAGGACCTCGGAATGCCCACCACCTCCGCCGTGCCGACGTACGGATCCGACATCTACGAGGACGACGCGCTCCTCGAACCGTACGAGCACTACCGCGCCCTGCGGGAGCTCGGGCCTGCGGTCTGGCTCGAGCAGCACGGCGCGTTCGCCGTCGCGCGCCACACGGAGGCCCGCGCCGTCCTGCTGGACACCGACACGTTCCGCTCGGCGGGCGGCATCGCCCTCAACGAGCCGGCCAACCAGGCGATCCTGGGCTGCACGCTCGCCAGCGACGGCGACCTGCACGCCACGCTGCGCAAGGTGGTGGCGCACCGGCTCACCCCGCGCGCGCTGCGCCCGATGCGTGACCTGGTGACCGAACGCGCCGACGAGCTCGTGGCGCGACTCGTCCGGCAGGGGTCGTTCGACGCGGTCTCCGACCTCGCCCGCGCGCTGCCGCTCTCGATCGTCCCGGACTTCATCGGCTGGCCGCAGGAGGGCCGCGAGCACCTCCTGGAATGGGCCGGCGCCAACTTCGACTCCTTCGGGCCGATGAACCCGCGCGCGGAGCGGGCGATGCCCAAGTGCGGCGAGATGGCCGCCTACGGCGCGGAGATGGTGCGCACCGGCAACGTTCTGCCCGGCAGCCTCGGTGCGGGCGTGCTCGAGGCGCGGGACCGGGGCGAGATCAGCACCGAGCAGAGCATGATGCTGATGCTCGACTACCTGGCGCCGTCGCTGGACACCACCATCAGCGCCGTCGGCAGCGCGGTGTGGCTGTTCGGGCAGCACCCCGAGCAGTGGGACCGCGTCCGGGCCGACCCCGGCCTCATCCCGAACGCGGTGAACGAGGTGGTCCGGTTCGAGTCGCCGATCCGCGCGTTCGGCCGCCTCGCGGAGGTCGACACCGAGATCGGCGGGATCGCGGTCCCGGCGGGGTCCCGGGTGCTCGTGATCTACGCGGCCGCCAACCGTGACGAGCGCGTCTTCGAGCGCCCCGACGACTTCGACGTCACCCGCAGCAACGCGGTCCAGCAGCTCGGCTTCGGCGTCGGCGAGCACGGCTGCGCGGGCCAGGGCCTCGCCCGGATGGAGACGGAGTCGCTGCTCGCCGCGCTCGCCCGCGACGTCACGCGGTTCCGCCTCGGCGCGCCCGAGCGCGCGCTGAACAACCTGATCCGGGCGTTCGGGTCGCTGCCGGTCACCGTCGAGACGGGGTCCTGAACGTGCGGATCACCGTCGACCACGACCGGTGCGAGGGCCACGGCCTGTGCGAGGAGCAGGCACCCGAGGTCTACACGCTCGACGACGCGGGCGACGTCGTGCACCGGTTCGAGGGCCGCGACGTGCCCGACGAGCTCGCCGACGCCGCGGAGCGCGGTGCGACGGTCTGCCCGGTGGCCGCGTTGCGGGTGGCGAATTGATCCCCGAGAGGAGAGATCGATGACGACAGCACCCGAGACGATCGGGCGGACCGGTGGATCCGACCAGCAGGCGGACCTGATCACCGCGGCGCGCGGGCTCCAGCCGCTGCTGCGCGAGAACGCCGCCGCGGGCGAGGCCGCGGGGCAGCTCACCGCACCCGTGGTCGACGCCCTGCACGACGCCGGCCTGTTCGGCATGTGGGTGCCCGCGCCGCTCGGGGGAGCCGAGCTCGACCCGGTCTCCTCGCTCGAGGTCGTCCAGGCGCTGGCCGAGGCCGACCCGTCGGCGGCGTGGGTGACCATGGCTGCGGCACTGGCCACCGGCACCGGTGGTGCCTACCTCGGCGACGAGGCGGTCGCGGAGCTGTTCGGCGGCCCGCGCTTCCCCGTCGTGGCGGGCCAGGGCACCCGACCGGGTCGTGCCGTCCGCGATGACGGCGGCTACCGGCTCTCGGGCTCCTGGGGCTTCGCCTCGGGGATCAAGCACGCGAGCTGGATCCACACCCTCGCCGTCGTGGAGGAGACCGGAGACCCGCTGATCTTCGTGCTCCCCGTGGGGAAGGCCGACCTGGCCGACAACTGGGACGTGCTGGGCTTGGCGGCCACCGGCAGCATCGACTACACGATCGACGACGTGCACGTCCCGGCCGCGTTCACCCACCTCGGCCCCACCGAGACCCCGGTGCGCGGCGGCGCGCTGTTCACGCTCGGGATCATGCATCTGGCGTTGATCGGCCACTCGGGGTGGGCGTTGGGCGTCTCACGGCGCATGCTCGACGACCTGGCGCAGCTGGTCCGTGCCAAGGCGGGCCGCCCGGGAACGATGGCCGACAACCCGCGCTTCCAGGCCGTCTACGGCGAGGCCGAGGCCCGCTGGCACGCCGCGCGCGCCTTCGTCCATGAGACGTGGCGGGCGGTGGGCGCCACCATCGCCTCCGGTGCCGCACTGGACGTCGAGCAGAAGACGATGGCCCGCCTCGCGCTCTACCACGCCACCTGGACCGCGGAGGAGATCAGCGTGGCCGTGTACCGCGCGGGCGGCACCACCGCGCTGCGCTCGGGCGCGCTGCAGCAGTACTTCCGCGACATGCACGCCGGCACCCAGCACGTCACCTCCGCGCCGGGCGTCATCGAGGCCTGTGGACGGTCCCTCGGCGGCCTGGCTCCCGGTCACGACTGGCTCTACATGAACCTGGTGCCGCCGAAGGAGTAGCGGGCGCCTCGATCGGGTGGCAGTCACTAGGCTGGGTGGCGCAGGCAGCCGACGTGGTCGGCCGCCACGGTGGGGGAGTCATGAGCCAGGTCTTTCTCGTCACGGGCAGTTCACGGGGGCTCGGGCGCCGGATAGTCGATGCGGCTCTCGCGGCGGGGCACCGTGTCGTCGCCACCGCGCGTCGGCCGGAGCAGCTCGCGGACCTGGCCGACCGGTACGGGGAGCGCGTGCGCACGGCGGCCCTCGACGTCACCGACCCGGTGGCGGCCGTGGCGGCCGTCGGCGTGGCGGTGCAGGCCTTCGGCCGCCTCGACGTCGTGGTCAACAACGCCCGTCACGCCGACCTCGTGGCGATCGAGGACGTCGACCTCGAGGGCTTCCGCGCGCAGGTGGAGACCACATTCTTCGGCCTCGTCACCGTCACGAAAGCCGCCCTCCCCGTGCTTCGGGAGCAGGGCCGCGGGCACATCGTGCAGGTGTCGTCGGTCGGCGGCCGGCTCGCCAGCGCCGGGTTCGGTGCCTACCAGGCGTCGACGTGGGCGGTCGGTGGCTTCGCGGGCGTGCTCGACCAGGAGGTGCGTCGACTCGGCATCCGGGTGACGGTCCTCGAGGCCGGCGCCATGCCGGTCGACCGGGCGGAGTCGGCGATGACGACTCCGCCGATCAGTGCGCCCTACGCGGCCACCGTCGGCGGCCGGGCGCGCATGGTGGCGGCGGGCGCGCGCGGCCGGGCCAGCGACCCGGCGAAGGTCGCCCAGGTGGTACTGGCCGTCGCGGCGATGGACGACCCGCCACTGCGGCTGCTGCTCGGCAGCGACGCCGTGCGCGTCGCCGGCATGGCGGCCCGCGACCTGGCCGACGCCGACGAGCGGTGGCACGAGCTCAGCGTCTCCACCGACCAGGACGAGTCGACCGCTGCCGATCTCGACCCGCTCGGCGCCGCCTCGCGCTGACCACGGCCACGCCGCCGAGGCGCGCCGCACGTCCTCCGCGCGCGCCTGTGGCTCGTCGCGCCCGTCACGGTGTGGACCGGGAGCGGTAGCCGCGCAGCCGCGTCAGGCCCGCCGGTGAGGCCGCCCCGAGGACGGGCGCAACCCCGTGGAGCAGGAGCGAAGCCAGGTCGTCGAGCACCCAGCAGCTGCCCAGGAGGCACGACATCGATGCCCAGCGCATCGCGTCGACCTCGACGACGCGGCCGTCCCGCACCGCCCCGAGCCGTCGCCACAGGGGTTGCTCGCGCAGGAAGGCCGGGTTCGCGGTCGGACCGGTGAGGAGCAGGACGAGGTCGGCGTCGTGCTCGGTGAACCGCTCCGCGGAGATCGGGACGAAGGGCTGCGCCGGGTCGGTCTGGCTGCGCTGCGCCCCGGGGCGGGGCAGATCCAGTTCCGCGATCACGGCTCCGGCGGGGGTGGCGGTGCCGAGCGCGTACAGCGACGCGCCGTCGAGGCCGGGGGAGAGCACCGACACCGTGGGCGCGCGGCCGCCGCGCAGCCGCGCGGCCGTCTCGGCCGCCCGGGCGTGGACGTCGGCCAGCACGTGCTGGACGCGGTCCGCGCCGCCCATACCGGCGGCGAGGGCTCGGCAGTCGGTGTCGACGTCGCCGGTGCGCGGCACCGCGTGCAGGGGTGCGAGGCTGCTCAGCGCCCGGTCCGGCGGCGGGGTGTCGAAGCCGACGAGCAGGTCGGGCGCCAGCCGGGCCAGCCGCTCGAGGTCGATCTCGCCGCCGGCGTCGGACACGTCGGCCACGGGTGTCTCCTGGATCCGGGCGATGGCGTCCAGGAGCGGGTCGGCGGACAGGAACGACGCCGTGCCGACCTGCGTCGGGCCCAGGAGCAGGGCCAGTCCGGCCGCGGCGCCGCCGAGGGTGACCAGCCGGTCGGGCGGCGCCGTCGCGCCCGGGCCCGCGGTCGCAGAGGTGGCGCAGCCGGCGAGCAGAGCTCCCGCGCCGGCGAGCAGCGTCCGTCGGGTGAGCGGGCGACGACCAGGCATCGTGTCCTCCGGGGCTCGGCGCGGCCGTTCGGCAACGCCCGCAGCGGAGGTCGTCCTGCGCCCCGCACCGGTTCCCGGCTCGCAGGAGAGGGCCCGAGCGCGAGGCGAGCGCGACTCGTCCACATCGACACCCCGACTCGCGAGCCCGCGTGCCCGCGAGCCCGCGAGCCGGGCTGTGGCTGCACGTGTGTCGCGGTGCGGGGGCACTAACGTCCGGCCGGTGCGGGGAACTCGTCGGGGCTGGGTGAGCTGGTCGTCGGGCAAGGACGCGGCGTTCGCCCTCGAGGCCGTGCGCGGCACCGTCGAGGTCGTCGGCCTGCTCACCACGCTTGACGCCGGGAGCGGGCGGGTCCCCGTGCACGGGGTGCCGCACGAGTTGGTGCGGGCGCAGGCCCGGGCGCTCGGGCTGCCGCTGCACGCCGTCGAGCTCCCGTGGCCGTGTCCCGGCGAGGTCTACGAGGCGCGGGTCGGTGAGGCGGTGGCCGGGGCGCGGCGCGACGGCGTCGAGCGGCTGGTGTTCGGCGACCTGCACCTGCGCGATGTCCGCGACTACCGGGAGGCCTCGCTGACCGGCTCGGGGGTCGTGCCGCTGTTCCCGCTGTGGGGAAGTCGCACCGCTGCGCTCGCGGCGGGGATGGTGCAGCGCGGGTTGCGCGCCGTCGTCACGTGCGTCGATCCCGCGCAGGCGCCCGGTGACCTGGCCGGCCGGTGGTTCGACGCGCGCTTCCTGGCCGACCTCCCGGGGGGTGTCGACCCGTGCGGGGAGCACGGGGAGTTCCACACGTTCGTCGTGGACGGCCCGGGGTTCGTCCACCCCGTCGAGGTCGAGGTCGGGGCCACGGTGGAGAGTGACGGCTTCGTGGTCGCCGAGCTCTCCGCAGGCTGATCCTCGTCACCCGTTCGGCCCGGACGGGGAGAAGCTTGCTACCGTGTGGTTCGAGCGACCGCGTTGAATGGATGAGGCATGGACGATCTCTGGGAAGTCGTACTGGACTACTGGACGGTGACGATGTTCCTCCCTGCCGTCCTGCTCCTCCTCGCTTCGCTCGCCTTCGTCACGAGGGTGATGGACAAGAAGGCCGAGCGGTAAGAGTCATCGCTGCGCCGTGAGGCGCTGAGCGACCCGATCCGGCAGCGGAGCTCCTCCGCAGGCCGTTGATCCCCCGTGCGTCAGGTCGTCGCCTGGGTGAAACGTTTCACGCCGCTGGAGACGCCCGTGCCGGTCCTCGCCGGCCGGCGTTCTCGCGCCCTCGTGGTGCCGCCCTCCAGGTCTTGACGCCGTCGAGGGCGAGCCCTATCGTCGGCCGCGCCTTCTGAAACGCTTCAATTCGAGCGCTCCCGTCCTGACAAAGAGGTCCCGATGCGGAAGCACACATCCTCGCGGCGGCAGATCCGCCTGCTCGCCCTCGTCGCCGGCGCCGCGCTGGCCCTCACCGCCTGCAGCGCGGGCAGCCTCGGCTCGAGCGGAGGTGGCGGGGACGGGGTCTCGTTGACGTTCCTCGTCGACAGCAACGAGAGCAACCTGGCGGCCGCCGAGAGCGCGGCCGCCGCGTTCACCGCGCTGCACCCCGACATCACGGTCGAGGTCGAAGGGCGCCCCGGTGGCTCCGAGGGCGACAACATCGTCAAGACCCGGCTCGCGACCGGCGACATGCCCGAGGTCTTCCTCTACAACTCCGGCTCGCTGTTCCAGGCGATCGGGCCGGTGCAGAACCTCGTGCCGGTCTCCGACCAGCCCTGGGTCGCCGACCTCGAGACGAACTTCAAGAACGTCGTGACCGCCGAGGGTCAGGTCTACGGGGCGCCCTTCGGCCCGCAGATGACCGGCGCCGTGCTCTACAACAAGCGCGTCTACGCCGACCTCGGGCTCGAGATCCCGACGACGTGGGAGGCGTTCACAGCCAACAACGCCGCCGTGGCGGCGGCGGGCCTGACCCCGGTGATCCAGACCTACGGCGACACCTACACCTCGCAGCTGTTCGTCCTCGGCGACTTCCACAACGTCGCCTCGGCCGAACCGGACTTCGCGCAGCGCTACACGGCGGGCGAGGCCAAGTACGCGACGTCGCCCGCGGCGCTCAAGGGCTGGCAGCACCTGCAGGAGCTGCACGACGCCGGCTACTACAACGAGGACTTCCCGACCGCCAAGCTGGAGGACGGTCTGCGCCAGCTCGGTGCGGGCGAGGGCGCGCACTACCCGATGCTGTCCAACGCGCTCGCCGTGCTCGCCCTGACCTCGCCGGAGGGCGCTCAGGACGTGGGGATCTTCCCGATCCCGGGCGAGGATGCGGGTGCCAACGGTCTGACCGTCTGGTCCCCGTCCGGCGTGTACATCCCGAAGACGACCGAGGGCGCCCAGCTCGACGCCGCGCGGCAGTTCCAGGCGTTCCTCGCCGGCCCCGAGGGGTGCGCCGCGCAGGCCGAGGGCGCCACCCCGACCGGCCCGTACGCCGTGAACGGTTGCGAGCTGCCCGACGACGTGCTGCCCGCGACGCACGACTTCCAGTCCTACATCGACGCGGGCGCGTTCAGCCCGGCGCTGGAGTTCCTGTCGCCGATCAAGGGCCCGGCGCTGGAGCAGATCACGGTGGAGGTCGGTTCCGGCATCCGCCCGGCGGCCGACGGTGCCGCGCTCTACGACGAGGACGTCCGCAAGCAGGCTCTGCAGCTCGGGCTCGAGGGCTGGGAGTAGCAGGACCCGGAGCGGGAGGACGCCGCCATGGCCGCGACGACCAGGACGACGACCAGGACGACGACCAGGACGACGACCAGGACGACGACCGACACGACCGGGCCGGCGACCGGCACCACGCCGGGAACCGCCGCCGTGGAACGGAGCGCGCCCTCGCGGAAGCGGGGGATGCGCAGCCCGTACCCCACGTGGTTCTACCTGCCGGCGGCGATCATCTACGCCGTCCTGTTCCTGGTCCCGACGTTCGCGTCGTTCTACTTCAGCCTCACCCGCTGGAGCCTGTTCGACTTCGAGTTCATCGGGTTCGACAACTTCGTCCAGTTCTTCCGGGAGCCGGCGCTCGTCACGGGGTTGACCAACACCGTGATCTACGGGGTCGTGACCTCGGGCCTGAAGGTCGTGCTGGGGCTGCTGCTCGCGGTCCTGCTGACCTCCCAGGTCATCGCCCGTGGCTTCCTGCGCTCGGTGGTGTTCTTCCCGGTGCTGGTCAGCTGGATCGGCATCGGGATCACCTTCCAGGTGCTGATGGACCCGTTCGGCGGGTTCATCAACGAGTCGCTCGCGGTGATCGGGATCGAGGGGCCGGGCTGGTTGACCGACCCGTCGCTGGCGCTGTTGTCGGTGGCGCTGGTGGACGTCTGGAAGGGCGTCGGGCTGGCCACGGTCATCTACATCGCCGGCATCGTCTCGATCCCGCAGGAGTTCTTCGAGGCGGCGAAGGTGGACGGCGCGAGCGCGTGGCAGAACTTCTGGCACATCCTGCTGCCGCTGGCCCGCCCGGCGACGACCACGGTGATCATCCTGTCGCTGATCGGCGGGCTGCGCTCGTTCGACCTGATCTGGGCGATGACGCGCGGTGGGCCCGGGTTCACCTCCGACGTGATCGCGTCGGTGATCTACAAGCAGTACCAGGCGGGCTTCTACGGGCTGTCCACCGCGGGCAACGTCCTGCTGTTCGTCCTGGTCACCGCGATCGTCCTGCCGTTGTCGCGGTTCCTGAACCGCAAGGAGGTGGAGCTGTGAAAACGGCGACGAAGACCGCGAGCCGCTACTGGCTGGGCGCGGCCGCGATCATCGCGTTCTCCGTCGTCTTCATCATCCCGTTCGCCTTCATCCTGGTCACCGCGCTGAAGACGCGGCAGGAGGCGAGCATGCTCCGGTTCTCCTGGCCCACGGAGATCGCGCTCATGGAGAACCTGCGGGCCGTGTTGGAGGCCCGGGACTACATCCTGATCATCGCGTTCATCAACAGCACGATCCTCACCGTCGCGAGCGTCGCCGGAATGGTGGTGCTGGCCGCGATGGTCGGGTTCGTGCTGCAGCGCCGGAAGACCCGCTGGACCGGCTTCGTCAACTTCCTCGTGCTGTCCGGGCTGATCATCCCGCCCGCGGTGGTCCCGACGATCTGGGTGCTGCAGGGGATGGGCCTGTTCCGGACCATGCCGGGGCTGATCCTGGTGGAGATCGCCTTCGGGCTGTCGTTCTCGATCCTGCTGTTCCGGGCCTTCATCTCGACGATCCCGCGCGAGCTCGACGAGGCCGCGATCATCGACGGCGCGGGCCCGTTGCGCCTGTTCTTCCGCGTGATCTTCCCGCTGCTGCGCTCGGTGGTCGTCACGGTGATCGTCGTGCAGTCCGTCGTCGTGTTCAACGACTTCACCAACCCGCTGTACTTCCTGCCCGGTGAGGAGAACGCGACCGTCCAGCTGACGCTCTACAACTTCCAGAGCCAGTACGAGACCCAGTACAACCTGCTGTTCATGAACATCCTGCTCATCACCATCCCGCCGCTAGTGATGTTCCTGTTCTTCAACCGCCAGATCGTGGCGGGAATGACCGCCGGAGCCGTCAAGGGCTGAGAAGCCCGCACCAGGAGGATTCGTGCCCATCCGCGTTGCCCGCATCACCGCCGAGTACGCCACCGACCGCGCGACCGTCGCCACCGCGCGCCCACGCCTGTCGTGGGTGACCGAGTCCGACGGCACCGACTGGCGGCAGGCGGCGGCGGAGGTGCAGCTGCAGACCGGCGAGGAGCGCCGATCCGTGCGCCTGGACGGGCAGGGCTCGGTGCTCGTCGACTGGCCCTTCGACGCCCTGGAGCCGGGTGCGGCGCACGAGGTCCGGGTCCGCGTCACCGGCACCGACGGCGAGACGTCGGAGTGGAGCGCGCCGCAGCCCGTCGTCGCCGGGTTCCTGCCCGAGGGCGGCTGGACCGCGCGGATGGTCGGGCTGGCCGAGCCGGCGGCGGAGGCCCAGCCCGCGCTCGTCCGGGCGGCGTTCACCGTGGACGGGGCGCTGCGCCGTGCCACGTTGTACGCCACGGCGCACGGCGTCTACCAGGTGGAGCTCAATGGCCGCGAGGTCGACGACGAGGTGCTCAAGCCGGGCTGGACGACGTATGCGCGGCGGCTGCTCCACGAGACCACCGACGTCACCGGTCTGCTCACCGAGGGCGAGAACGCGGTGGGGGTGTGGCTGTCGGGCGGCTGGTTCTGCGAGCGGTTCGGTTTCCGGGACAGCGCGGCGCGGTTCTACGGCACGCAGCCGGCGGTGGCCCTCCAGCTGGTGCTCGACTACGCCGACGGGCGCACCGAGACCGTGGCCAGCGGCCCGGACTGGCGCGCGACGGGGGAGGGGCCGATCACCGCGGGCGGCATCTACGCCGGCGAGTCCTACGACGCCACCCGCGCGCTGCCGGGCTGGTCGGCGCCCGGTTTCGACGACTCCGGCTGGTCGCCGGTGCGGGTGGACGGGCAGTTCCCCGTGCCCGAGGCCCGGATGTCCCCCGGCGCCCGGCGCACCGAGGAGGTCGCGGTCCGCGAGGTGCTGACCACCCCGAGCGGCGCCACCGTCCTGGACTTCGGCCAGAACCTGGTGGGCTGGCTGCGGATCACCGTGCGCGGCGAGCGGGGCAGCACCGTCACGCTGCGCCACGCCGAGGTGATGGAGGACGGGGAGCTGAGCACCCGCCCGCTGCGGGCGGCCGCCGCGGTCGATCACTACACCCTCGCCGGCGGCGAGGCGGAGACCTGGGAGCCGCGCTCGACGTTCCACGGTTTCCGCTACGCGCAGGTCGAGGGCTGGCCGGGTGCGCTGGACCCGGCCGACGTCGTCGCCGTCGTGGTGCACAGCGACATGCGCCGCACCGGCTGGTTCTCCAGTTCGCACGAGCTGGTGAACCGGCTGCACGAGAACGTGGTGTGGGGGATGCGGGGCAACTTCCTGCACGTGCCCACCGACTGCCCCCAGCGCGACGAGCGGCTGGGCTGGACCGGCGACATCCAGGTGTTCGCCCCGACCGCGTCGCTGCTGTTCGACTGCGACGGCTTCCTGGCCTCGTGGCTGCGCGACCTCGCCCTCGAGCAGCGTGCCCACCACGGGGTCGTGCCCTACATCGTCCCGAACGTCCTGGAGAAGGCGCGCACGCCGGCGGCCGCGTGGGGCGACGCCGCGACCGTGCTCCCGCTCGTGCTGCACGAGCGCTTCGGGGACCGCGCGGTGGTCGCCGCCCAGTACGACAGCATGCGCGACTGGGTCGAGGTGTTGCTCGGGCTGTCCGGGTCGCGGTTGCTGTGGGAGGGCGGGTTCCAGTTCGGTGACTGGCTCGACCCGGCCGCCCCGCCGGAGCGTCCGGGTGACGCGACGACCGACCAGGACCTCGTGGCCAGCGCGCACCTGTTCCGCAGCAGCGATCTGCTCGCCCGTGCCGCCGCGCTCCTGGGGCGGGAGCAGGACGCCGCGCACTACCGGGAGGTCGCGGAGCGGGTGCGCGCGGCCTTCCTGCGCGAGTACGTCACGCCGGCCGGGCGGATGCTCTCCGACACCCAGACCGCCTACGCGATGGCGCTGGTCTACGGCATCGTCACCGACCTGGACCTGCGGCGGGTGATGGCCGAGCGGCTGGCCGCGCTCGTGCGGACGGCGGGCTACCGGGTGGCCACCGGCTTCGTCGGCACGCCGATCGTGCAGGACGCGCTGACCGCCGCGGGGCACACCGACGCCGCGGCGCGGCTGCTGCTGCAGACCGACTGCCCGTCGTGGCTCTACCCGGTGACGATGGGCGCCACCACGGTCTGGGAGCGCTGGGACAGCCTGCTCGAGGACGGATCGGTCAACCCCGGGCAGATGACCTCGTTCAACCACTACGCGTTCGGGGCGATCGCGGACTGGTTGCACCGGGTCGTCGCGGGACTGGCCCCCGCCGCACCCGGGTACGCGGAGATCACGATCGCGCCCCAGCCGCTGCCCGGCCTGGAGTTCGCGCGCACCGCGCACGACACCCCGTACGGGCGCGCGTCGGCGGGGTGGGAGCGCCGCGGGGACCGGATCGTGGTCGACGCCGTCGTGCCGGCGAACACCACCGCCACCGTGCGGCTGCCCGGCGCGTCGCAGGTGCTGACGGTCGGGTCGGGCGCCCACCGCTGGGAGGTGGCCGCACCGGCGGCGTCCAACGGCCACGGCCCGGTCGGCCTGGACACCCCGCTCGCCGAGGTCATCGACGACCCGGAGGCCTACGAGGCGCTCGTGACCACGCTGCGGACACAGGACGCCGCGCAGGCGCGGGACTTCCGCGACCGCACGCGCTGGCTGCCGAACCAGCCGCTGTCCGAGGCCCTGGACCGGGTGTCGCCGCAGGTCAGGGAGCACGTGCGGGCTGCGCTGGAGTCGGTCAGCAGCGGTCGGACCGGCGTGCGCTGACCCCGCAGGCGGTCAGGCCGCGCGGCTCGCCCGCTGCCCGACCGCCACGGCGGTGGCCGCCGTCGCGAGCAACGCGATCGCGGCGACCACGACGAGGAGCGGCGCCGTCCAGCCGCCGGTAGCGGCGTGGACGGCGCCGATCACCGGCGGCCCGGCCGCGGCGACGGTGTAGCCGCCGCCCTGGACCAGGGCCGAGAACCGCCGGTTCTCCGCCTCGTCCCGGGCGACCCGCACGACCAGCGAGAAGATCACGGTCAGGCCGCCGCCCTGCGCGGCGCCGCCGAGGACGCACCAGAGCGCCCACAGGTGCGGTGCGAGCAGCAGGCCGAGCGGGAGCGTCACCCACGCGGCGCACACGACGAGCACGGTGGTGCGCGCGCGGCCGTACCGCAGCAGCACGGGCACGCCGAACGCCCCGCCGAGCGCGGCGATCTGGAAGACCGACGACGCCGCGCCCGCACCGGCGGCGGGCATCCCGAGCTCGTCGCGCAGCAGCTGCGGCAGCCACGCCGTCACGCCGTAGTAGGCGAAGGACTGCCCGGCGAACGCCGCCGTGAGACCCCAGGCGGCCGGCTGCCGCCACGACGACGCGGGTGCTCCCGCCGGTGCTGTGGTGCCGGCCGCCGGTTCGATCCGGGGCCTGCGGGTGGCGTGCCACCAGAGTGCGGCGGCCACGACGACCAGCACGCCCCAGCTCGCGAGCGCGGCCCGCCAGCCGGTGGCGGCCGCGATCGGCACCGTCAGCGTGAGCGAGAGCATCGACCCGACGTTCAACGTGGCGGTGTAGGCGCCGAGGATCGCGCTCGCGTGCCCGCGCAGATCCCGGCCGATCACCACGGGCACGGCGATGTTGGCCGTCGTGATCGCGAGCCCGAGCAGGAGCGTCCCGGCGATCGCGGCGGGCAGGCCGCCGAGCGAGCGGACCACGATCCCGACGAGCAGGACGGCCAGCGCGACGAGCACCCCGCGGCCGGTGCCGGTGCGGGCGAGCAGCGCGGACGCCAGGGGAGCGGCCAACCCGAAGCACAGCACCGGCAGGCTCGTGAACAGGCCGACGGTGGCGGCGTCGATCCCCAGATCGGCGCGGATCGGGTCGACGACCGCCGACACGGCGACGAGGGGCCCGCGCAGGTTCAGAGCCAGCAGCAGGATCGCGGCGATCAGCAGCGCCGCCGGTACCGCCCGTGCGTCGGTCGGGGTCGCGGGACGGACGGTGTTCACCGGTCCTCATCGTCCTACCCCGCGTCCGCCGCGTCATGCGGAGGTGAAAAGCCCGACAGGACAGTCGTAGCCACGGTCGCCGGCTTCGACCATGGGCGGCGAGCGATGTGGGCTGCAGGCGAGGCCCTCGACGCCGTCATGATCGCCTCCCGCGGTGGCCGCGGGCCGGCCGCTGCATGACCCGGTGAACGTTCGTGGCCGCCGCACTAAGGTGCCCCCATGTCCTCCGGCGGCTCGGCACGGTCGGGGCGGGTCAAACCGAGCATGACCGACGTGGCGGCGCGTGCGGGGGTCTCGCTGGGCACCGTCTCGCACGTGCTCAACCACCCGGAGCGGGTCAAGGAGTCCACGCGGCGGCGCGTGCACGCCGCGATCGACGCCCTCGGCTTCGTGCGCAACTCCCAGGCCCGCTCGCTCGCGGCCGGCGAGAACCGCACCATCGGGCTCGTGCTGGTCGACCTGGGCAACACGCTGTTCGTCGACATCGCCCGGGGCGCGCAGCAGGAGGCCACCGCCCGCGGGATGACCTTGCTGCTGGCCAACAGCGACAACGACGACGATCTGCAGGACGTCCACCTGGACTTCTTCGAGGGCGCCCGGGTCAGCGGGATCCTGCTGGCCCCGATGACCGACCCGCGCACCGGCGTGGACCGCGTGCGGCGCCGGGGCACGCCGGTCGTGGTGCTGAACTACGACTCCGGCCGCCCCGACTGCTGCACCGTGCTGGTCGACAACGAGCAGGCGGGCCACCTCGCCGCCCGGCACATGCTCGACCTCGGGCACCGGCGGCTGGCCTTCGTCGCCGGACGCGACCACCTGCAGCCGGTCCGGGACCGCCGCCGGGGCGTGCGCCGCGCGGTCACCGACGCCGGGGCCGAACTGGTCGAGATCCCCACCGAGGACCTGAGCGCCGGAGGCGGACCCGGTGCGGCCGCCCGGCTCGCGGCGCTGCCGGCGCATCGGCGTCCGGACGCCGTGATCGCGGTGACCGACCTGCTCGGCATGGGTCTGGTGCAGGAGCTCGGGCGGGCCGGCCTCGCGGTGCCCGGCGACATCGCCGTGATGGGCTGCGACTACGACAAGCGCGCCTGGGGCGGGGCCGTGCCGCTGACGTCGGTGCGCATGCCGGGCGAGGAGATCGGTGTGGCCGCCGTCGGCCTGCTGGTCGACGAGGTGGCCCGTGGCGGCGAGCACCGGCACGAGACCGTGGTCGTGCAGCCCTCGCTGGTGGTGCGCGAGAGCAGCGCAGGCCGCGAGCACGACCCGCTGGTCGCCGCGAGGAGCCCTGCGGAGCCCCGCCGGAGGGGCTGAACTCCAGCCGCAGCCGTGCGCTTCCGCCGCGCCCGGCGCGGGCACGCTCGAGGCCATCGCGCGCCTCCAGCCCCGACTCGCGGAATGGGGGGGAGCACCCGCTCCGCGAGTCGGGGTCCGTACCCCGCGAGTCGGGGTCTGGGTGCGCGTGTGTCGCTCTGTCAGGCGCCGGGCGGCGGGGCCGTGGTGTTGCGGACGACGAGTTCCGTGGCCAGCTCCACGTGGTGGGAGTCGAGCGTCTCGCCTGCAGCCAGGCGCAGCACGGTCTTGAGGGCGACGCGGCCCATCTCGCGCAGCGGCTGGCGGATCACCGTGAGCGGGGGAGCGGCCATCGTGGCCACCTCGGTGTCGTCGAAGCCGGTGACGCTGAGCTCGTCGGGGATCCGCAGGCCCCGCACGCGCGCCGCCTCCATGATCCCCAGCGCGATGGTGTCGCTGCCGCCGACGATGGCCGTGGGCCGGGTCGGCAGGTCCAGCAGCGCGGCGCCCGCGCGGCGTCCGACGTCGTAGCTGAAGTCCTCGCCGTGGACGAACTCGGGACGCGCGGTGATCCCGGCGGTCTCCAGCGCGGCGCGGTAGCCGTGCAGCCGTGCCTGGTTGCAGCCGGCTGTCGGCGGGCCTCCGACGTAGGCGATGTCGCGGTGGCCGAGACCGATCAGGTGCTGGGTGGCGGTCATACCGCCGGCGAAGTTCGTGGAGCCGACGCTGGTGACCTCGGCGCGCGGCAGGTTCAGCGGGTCCATCAGGACCAGCGGCACGCCGGCGAGCGCGAGCGCGTGGATGTGCGCCTGGGTGAGGGCACCGGTGACGACGATGACGCCCACGCGCCCGGCGGCGGCGAGGCGGCGGGCCCACGCCTGCGGGGTGGTGCCGGAGAGGCGGTCGTCGAGCGCGCCGACCACGACCGAGGCGCCTGCCTGTGCGCCCGCGTGGACCAGCCCCTCGATGACCTGGGTGGAGTACGCCCCGAACGAGCCGTGGATGAGCAGCTCCACCGTGGCCGGCGCGGTCGAGGTGCGCCGGGTGGACGGAGGCACGTAGTCGTGGCGGCGCAGCAGTTCCTCCACGAGCGCGCGCGTGCCCGCGGCGACGTCGTCCCGGCCGTTGACGACCTTGGAGACCGTGGCGACCGACACCCCGGCCGACGCTGCGACGGTGGCGAGCGTCGCGCGTGTGGCGGACCGGCGTGGGGCAGGCCTTTCCAGTGCACCCACGGCAATGCCTCCTCCTCTGACGACGCGCAGTCTAGGCAGACCACGGAGCACAGCGCCACCGAAACTTTTCGAGATCGAGCCCGGGAAGACGTTTCGATATCGGGCTGGCCACGGGCTGTATCTGGCTATTGACCCGCTTCCGCTCCACTGCCTATCGTCTGCGGCGCACGCCAGCTGTTTCGAAAAGTATCGGCATGGCGGCCCCCGCTCGAACGGAGCGGCCGCAGTGGTGCGGCCCGGCGCAACGGAGATCGACGTGGATCAGAACCCGCTTTCCCGAAGGTCGTTCCTGGCCCTCGCGATGGCCGCACCTCTTGGCGCGAGCGCGCTCGCCGCATGCGGCACCACGGGCCCCGGCCAGGCGGCCGCAGGCGAGGCGAGCATCTGGTACCTCACCGGCCAGCCCCAGGAGGGCCTTCGCAAGGCGACGGTCGACGCGTTCAACGCCTCGCACCCCGACGGGCAGCTCGCGGCCACGTTCTTCGAGAACGACGCGTACAAGACCCGGATCCGCACGGCCGTCGGCGCGAACCAGGCGCCCTCCGCCATCTGGACCTGGGGCGGCGGCGGCCTGCGCGACTACGTGAACAACGGTCAGGTGGACGACCTCACCGACTGGTTCGCGCAGAACCCCGAGATCAAGTCGAAGCTGTTCGAGAACGCGTTCCCCGCGGCCACGATCGACGGACGCATCTACGCGATGCCGTGCGAGCAGGTGTCGCCGATCGTCATGTTCCACAACAAGCAGCTGTTCGAGCAGGTCGGCGCGCAGCCGCCGACCACGTGGGACGAGCTGATGGCGCTCGTGCCGGTGTTCAACGACGCGGGCATCGCACCGTTCTCGCTCGCCGGGCAGTCGCGCTGGACCAACATGATGTGGCTGGAGTTCCTGTTCGACCGGCAGGGCGGCCCCGAGGTCTTCGACGCCATCGCGGCGGGCGAGCCGGACGCCTGGTCGCACCCGGCCGCGATCGCCGGGCTGACGAAGGTGCAGGACCTCGTGCGGGCGAACGGGTTCGCCAACGGGTTCCAGTCGATCTCCGCCGACGCCAACGCCGACCAGGCGCTGCTGCACCAGGGCCGGGCCGCGATGATGCTGCACGGCGCGTGGACGTACGGCTCCATGAAGGAGGAGGGCGGCGACTTCGTGACCGGCGGGCACCTGGGCTGGTCCCAGTTCCCGGCCATCGAGGGCGGCGCGGGTGACCCCACCGCCGGCGTCGGCAACCCGGCGTCGTTCCTCGCGCTGTCCTCCCAGGCCTCGGAGGAGCAGAAGGCCATCGCGCTGGACTACTTCGCCAACGGCCTGCTCACCGACGCCGACATCGACGGCTGGGTCGCCAGTGGTGCCGTGCCGATCGTCCAGGGCGTCGACAGCAAGTTCTCCGGGCCGGACGCTCCGTTCCAGCAGTTCGTCTACGACTCGGCCACCCAGGCGTCGAGCTGGGTGCACTCCTGGGACCAGGCGCTGCTGCCCGGCCCCGCGGAACAGCTGCTCAACAACATCGAGCAGCTGTTCTCGCTGTCGATCACACCGGAGCAGTTCGCCACCAACATGAATGCGGTCCCCTCGTCGTGAGCAGCGGTTCGGTCAGCGTCCGGCAGGGCGGGTCACTCACGTGGCTCGTGCTGCCGGCGTTGGCATTCTTCACGGCGTTCGGGATCATCCCGCTGATCGGCGTGCTCGTCCTGAGCTTCACGAGCTGGAACGGCATCGGCGAGATCACGCCCACCGGGTTCGGCAACTGGGTGTCGGTGCTCGCCGACCCCGGCCTGCTGCACTCGCTCGGCGTCACGTTCCTGATCATGGCGCTGTCCTGGGCGGTGCAGACCCCGCTGAGCATCCTCCTCGGCGTGTTCATCTCGGGCCCGCACCGCTACCGCGCGGTGCTCGCGGTGCTGTACTTCACCCCGCTGCTGCTGAGCTCGGCGGCGATCGCGATCACCTACAAGGCGCTGCTGGACCCCAACTTCGGTCTCGGTGCGTCGCTGGGGATCCCGCTGCTGGTGCAGAACTGGCTGGGTGACCCCGTCCTCGCGGTCGGCACGGTGGTCTTCATCGTGTCCTGGCAGTTCATCCCCTTCCACGCGCTGATCTACCAGGGCGCGGTGCGCCAGGTCCCCGCTTCGCTCTACGAGGCCTCCCGGATCGACGGTGCCGGGCGGGTGCGGCAGTTCTTCTCGATCACGCTGCCGCAGCTGAAGTACACGATGATCACGTCCTCGACGTTGATGGTGGCGGGATCGATGACGTTCTTCGACCTGATCTTCGTGCTCACCGGGGGCGGCCCGAGCGATGCCACCCGGGTGCTGGCGCTCGACATGTACCTGCGCGGTTTCCGGGGCAACGCGATGGGGCCGGCGAGCGTGATCGCGCTGATCATCGTCGTCGTCGCGGTGCTGCTCGCGATGGGCATCCAGCGCCTCGGCGGCAAGGACGCGGGCGCGAGCCAGCTGGAAGGAGCCTGACATGGCCACACCGACCAGCACCACCGTCCCCGACGTGCGCTCCGGGGGCCCCGTGCCGGGTCCGCCGCCGAGGCGGGCGTCGCGACGGCGTCCGGCGGGCGCGGACCGGCCCAACTACCTCGGGGGCCTCGCGGGCTACGTGTGGCTCGCGATCATCATCGTCCCGATCTACTGGGTCGTCATCACCAGCTTCAAGCCGCAGTCGGCCTACTACACGAGCAACCCGATGCTGCCCGCCGAGCCGACCCTGGAGAACTACCAGGCGGTGTTCGAGGCCGACTTCCTCACCTACTTCCTCAACTCGGTGATCGTGACGCTCGGCGCGACGATCCCCGCGGTGCTGGTCTCGTTCATGGCGGCATTCGCGATCGTCCGCGGCGGGCGCGGCCGGTTCCTGCGGGTCAGCAACACCATCTTCCTGATGGGGCTGGCCTGCCCGCTCCAGGCCGTGATCATCCCGGTCTACCTGATCATCATCCGGCTGAGCCTCTACGACAGCCACCTCGCGCTGATCCTGCCCTCGATCGCGTTCGCCATCCCGCTCTCGGTGCTGATCCTGGCGAACTTCATCCGGGACGTCCCGAACGAGCTGTTCGAGTCGATGCGCCTGGACGGTGCCAGCGAGTGGGGCACGATGTGGCGGCTGGCGTTCCCGCTGACCAAGCCTGCGCTCATCACGGTGTCGATCTACCAGGGGCTGCAGGTGTGGAACGCGTTCCTGCTGCCGCTGGTGCTCACGCAGAGCCCGGAGATGCGGGTGCTCCCACTCGCGCTGTGGGCCTTCCAGGGCGAGTACGGGATCAACGTCCCGGCCGTGCTGGCGTCCGTGGTGCTCGCGACGCTGCCGATCCTCGCGCTGTACGTGGTCGGTCGGCGACACCTGTTGGCGGGAATGACCGCCGGTTTCTCGAAGTGAAGGGGTTCTCGTGACGGATCGGCAGGCACTGGTGGTGCGCGGCGGCTGGGAAGGACACCACCCGGTCGCGGCGACCGACCACTTCATCCCGCACCTGCAGGAGAACGGCTTCGCCGTCCGGGCCGAGGACTCGCCGAAGGTCTACGCCGACGCCGAGTTCATGGCGGGCGTCGACCTGGTCATGCAGTGCATGACGATGAGCACCATCGAGAAGGACGAGCTCGCCGGGCTGACGAGGGCCGTCGCGAACGGCACCGGCCTCGCGGGCTGGCACGGCGGCATCGCCGACTCCTACCGCAACTCCAGCGACTACCTGCAGATGATCGGCGGCCAGTTCGCCTGCCACCCGCCGAAGAAGGCCGAGGAACGCACCGGCGAGCAGGCCGACTACTTCATCCCGTACCGGGTGGAGATGCAGCCGGCGGCGGCGGATCACCCGATCACGCGGGGAATCGCCGACTTCGACCTCGTCACCGAGCAGTACTGGGTGCTCGCCGACTCCTACAACGACGTGCTGGCCACCACGACGGTGGCGTCGCACGAGTGGGAGCCGTGGCACCGGCCGGTCACCACACCCGCCATCTGGACCCGCGGATGGGGCCGGGGCAAGGTCTTCGTCTGCACCCCGGGCCACGACATGGACGTGGTCCGCGACCCGAACGTCAACACGATCATCGAGCGGGGGCTGCTGTGGGCGGCCCGATGAGGGTCGGGATCGTCGGCGCGGGCAACATCTCCGGCCAGTACTCGGCCTCCCTTGCGCGGCTGCCGCAACTGCAGGTCACCGCCGTCTGCGACCTGCGAGCCGACCGCGCCGAGGCGCTCGCCGCCCAGCACGGGGACGCGCGCGTGCTGGGGATGCCGGAGCTGCTCGCGGCGCCGGACGTCGACGTCGTGCTGGCGCTCACGCTGCCGGCCACGCACGCCGACGTCGCGCAGGCGGCGCTGGGCGCGGGCAAGCACGTGTACGTGGAGAAGCCGCTCGCCGCTTCCGTGGCGGAGGGCCGGGAGGTCGTCAAGGCGGCCGCCGCGTCCGGGCTGCGCGTGGGTTGCGCGCCCGACACGGTGCTCGGCACGGGCGTGCAGACCGCGCGCGCCGTCGTCGACGCGGGCCGCATCGGCACGCCGCACGCCGCCACGGCGTTCATGACCACGCCCGGGCACGAGCGCTGGCACCCGGACCCCGAGTTCTACTACCAGCCCGGCGGCGGCCCGCTGCTGGACATGGGGCCCTACTACCTGACGTCGCTGGTGCACCTGCTCGGCCCGGTCGTGCGGGTCACGGGTGCCTCCGCGCGCCCGTCGGCCACCCGCACGATCGGGAAGGGCGCGCGGGCGGGGGAGTCGTTCGACGTCGCGATCGACTCCACGATCACCGGTGTTCTCGAGCACGCTTCCGGCGCCCTGTCGACGCTGATCATGAGCTTCGACATCTGGGCGGCCCGGCTGCCGCGCATCGAGGTGCACGGCACCGCGGGCTCGCTCTCGGTGCCCGACCCGAACCACTTCGACGGCCCCGTCGAGCTGTTCTCGGCGAGCGCGCCCGACGATGGCTGGGTGGACGTCGGCGTCGAGGCCGGCTACCGGGATGCCGGGCGCGGGTACGGGTTGGCCGATCTGGCCCTGGCGGTCGCGGCGGACCGCCCGCACCGCGCGGGCGACGAGCTGGGCCTGCACGTGCTCGACATCATGGAATCGGTCCAGCAGGCAGCTGACGATCACACGTCGGTGCAGCTCACGACGACGTGCCGCCGTCCGGACCCAGTGGCCGGGGTGGTGGACCTGACGGCCTGAGCACCCGCTCCCCGACCGGTCATGCGTCTCTCAGCATCGCCAGGACCATCCGGCGGGAGGCGCGGATGTGGGCCAGTGCCAGTTCCGCGGCCTTCTCGGCGTCGCGGTCGGCGAGGGCCCGGGCCAGGCGTTCGTGGTCGTCGAGCACCCGCTCGTGCTCGACGTTCTGGCGGAACAGCCAGCGCAGTCGCCCCGTCAGCGGTCCCAGCATCTCCGGGACGAGCGGGTTGCGGCCCAGCTGGTGCACCTGCTCGTGGAAGGCGGTGTTGGCCGCGTCGACACCCGGCGCGTCGCCGGCGCGGTGGGCCTCGCGGGCGGTCGTGACCAGCCGGCGCAGCTCCGCCAGCCCCACCTCGTCGGCCCGTTCGGCGGCCCGCCGGGCGGCGAGCACCTCGAGGGCCTCGCGCACGTCGAACAGGTTCTCCACGTCCTCCCGGTCGAGCTGCCGGACGAGCACCCCGCCGCGGCGGGGCAGGACCGAGACCATGCCCTCGCTCTCGAGCATCCGGATGGCCTCCCGGACGGGTAGCCGTGAGACGCCCAGCTCCGCGGCGAGGGCGATCTCGTAGAGCCGCTGGCCCGGCTCGATGCGGCCGTCGGCGATGCGCTCCCGCAGCTCGTCGCGAACCCGGTCACGCAGGGGGCCGCTGCCGCGATGGCGCACATCCGGGGCATCACCCGCGGCGTCGACGGCCATCGCACCTCCCCGCTCGCCGGACCGCGGAAGTCTAGACGGCGGCAGAACGTGCATCGGGCCGCGCCGGAACCCCTTGACGTCAGCGCGGGCAGAACCTCACACTTGTTCCCGCAATGAGAAAGTATACATCCACGATGCGGAAGTTGATCCGGTAGCAACTGCCTGACCTGCGCTGATCCGAGAGGTGACCGACCATGCCCCGAATGACCGCCGCCCGCGCCGCCGTCGAGATCCTGGCGCGCGAGGGCGTCACCCGCGCCTTCGGGCTGCCCGGCGCCGCGATCAACCCCTTCTACGCCGAGATGCGGGCGGCCGGCGGCATCTCGCACGTGCTCGCGCGGCACGTCGAGGGCGCGGCGCACATGGCGGAGGGCTACACGCGGGCCCGCGCGGGCAACATCGGCGTCTGCGTCGGCACCTCCGGGCCCGCGGGCACGGACATGATCACCGGTCTCTACTCCGCGGCCGCCGACTCGGTCCCGATCCTCGCGATCACCGGGCAGGCTCCGGTGGCGAAGCTGCACAAGGAGGACTTCCAGGCCGTCGACATCGCCGCCGTCGCGGGCCCGCTCACGAAGATGGCCACGACGGTGCTCGAGGCCGCACAGGTGCCGGGGGTGTTCCAGCAGGCGTTCCACCTGATGCGCTCCGGGCGGCCCGGGCCGGTGCTGATCGACCTGCCGATCGACGTGCAGCAGACCGAGATCGAGTTCGACCCGGAAACCTACGCACCGCTGCCGGTGTACAAGCCCGTCGCGAGCCGCGCGCAGGTCGAGAAGGCACTGGACATGCTCGCCCGCGCCGAGCGGCCGGTGATCGTCGCCGGCGGCGGTGTGATCAACGCCGACGCCGCGGACCTGCTCGTGGAGTTCGCCGAGCTCGTCGGCGTGCCGGTGATCCCGACGCTCATGGGATGGGGCGCGATCCCCGACGACCACCCCCTCGCCGCCGGGATGGCGGGGCTGCAGACCGCGCACCGCTACGGCAACGCCACGTTCCTGGAGTCGGACTTCGTGCTCGGCATCGGCAACAGGTGGGCCAACCGGCACACCGGCGGCCTTGCCACCTACACCCGCGGCCGCACGTTCGTGCACGTCGACATCGAGCCCACGCAGATCGGGCGGGTCTTCGCGCCCGACTACGGCATCGCCTCCGACGCGCGCGCGGCGCTGGAGCTGTTCGTCGCGGTCGCGGGGGAGCGGCGGCACGCGCTGCCGGACCGCTCGACGTGGGTGGACGCCTGCGCCGAGCGCAAGCGCACGATGCTGCGCCGCACCCACTTCGACGACGTCCCGATCAAGCCGCACCGCGTGTACGAGGAGATGAACCGCGCCTTCGGGCCGGACACCCGCTACGTCACGACGATCGGGCTCTCGCAGATCGCCGCGGCGCAGTTCCTGCACGTCTACCGCCCGCGGCACTGGATCAACGCGGGGCAGGCGGGCCCGTTGGGCTGGACCCTGCCGGCGGCGCTGGGTGTGTGCGCCGCCGAACCGGAGGCCACCGTGGTGGCGCTCTCGGGAGACTACGACTTCCAGTTCATGATCGAGGAGCTGGCGGTGGGGGCGCAGTTCCAGCTGCCCTACATCCACGTGGTCGTGAACAACGCCTACCTCGGCCTGATCCGCCAGGCCCAGCGCGGGTTCGACATGGACTACTGCGTGCAGCTGTCGTTCGAGAACATCAACGCGCCCGAGCTGGGCGGGTACGGTGTCGACCACGTCGCGGTCGCCGAGGGCCTGGGCTGCAAGGCGCTGCGCGTGCGCCGCCCCGACGACCTGGTGCCCGCGTTCGAGAAGGCGCGCACGCTGATGGCCGAGTACCGGGTGCCCGTCGTCGTCGAGGTGGTGCTCGAGCGGGTCACGAACATCGCGATGGGCACCGAGCTGGACAACGTGAACGAGTTCGGGGAGCTCGCGACGACCCGCGAGCACGCTCCCACCGCGCTGGGCGCGCTGGCGTGAGCGGGCCCGTGACCCGGCTGCAGAGAGGTGGAGGATGACTGACGGGCGTGAGTTCCTGCGACTGCCCGACCTCGCGTCGCGGACGCTCGGCGGCGGCGTCCCTTACGCCAACGACGAGCTGTTCGCCCCGCGGGAGAACCTGATCACGCCGGGCCCCGCGGTGTTCGACACCGAGGACTTCGGGCACAAGGGCAAGGTCTACGACGGCTGGGAGACCCGGCGCCGCCGAGAGCCCGGCCACGACCACGCGATCGTGCGGCTCGGGGCGCCGGGCATCGTGCGCGGGGTGGTGGTCGACACCGCCTGGTTCCGCGGCAACTACCCGCCCTTCGCCTCCGTGGAGGCCACCGGCGTGGAGGGCTACCCGTCCCCGGACGAGCTGGCGGCGGCCGAGTGGCGCACGATCGTGGCTCGCTCGCCGCTGCAGGGCGACACGGCCAACCCGTTCCCGGTGACGGCGGGGGAGCGGTTCACCCACGTCCGGCTCTCGATCCACCCGGACGGTGGGGTCGCGCGGTTCCGCGTGCACGGCGACGTCGTGCCCGACCCGCGGCTGCTGCCGTCGACGTTCGACCTCGCGGCACTGGTGAACGGCGGCCGGATCCACGACTGCTCCGACATGTTCTACTCGTCACCGGTCAACCTGATCCTGCCCGGGCAGGCGCGCACCATGGGTGAGGGCTGGGAGAACGCGCGGCGCCGCGACGACGGCAACGACCACGTGACGTTCGCGCTGGCGGCGCCCGGGGTGGTGGCGATCGCCGAGCTCGACACCAGCCGCTTCGTCGGCAACGCGCCCGGGTGGGCGTCGCTGCGCGGGATCGACGCCCGCACTGCCGCACCGGACGATCCGCAGGCGTGGGCCGAGCTGCTTCCCCGTACCCGGCTGCAACCCGACACCCCCCACCGGTTCCGGCTCGCCGCCGGTGACGTGGTCACCCACGTCCGGATGGACGTCTACCCCGACGGCGGGCTGTCGCGCGTCCGGTTGCACGGCGCCCTGCCCCCGGACGAGCGCCGGGAGCTGGGGTTGCGCTGGTTCCACGCGCTGCCCGGGACACAGGCCCGCGAAGTGCTCGCCCCGCTGGTCGGGGCCGAGCGGGCCGGTGGGCTCGTGTCGGATCGGCCGTTCGCCGGGTTCGCGGACCTGCCCGACGCGCTGCGGGCCGCGCTGGGTTGATCGTCACGCGCGACGCGCCCGCCGCTCGTGATCGACGCCGAGGACCGTTGATCGGCCCGAGATCCGGCGCAGCGCCCCGAGGAGGGCGCTGAGCTCGACCTCGCAATGATCGATCGTTCCGAGGTCGAGCTTTCCGCCCTTACGAGGGCGCTGAGCGCGATCTCGGAACGATCATGGCCCGGGTGGCGGGACGGTCGTCGCCGCGGCGCTGTCGTCTCGCGCGGACACTTGACAGTCCTCACGCTCGCCTGGATTGTATGACCATCCGACAAGGAGGTCCAGGTGCGCGCAGCGGTGCTCCCCGAGTTCGAGGCCCCGCTGGTGCTGGAGGAGCTGGAGCTGCTTCCGCCCGGTCCGCGCGACGTCGTGGTCCGCCCGGGCGCGGTGGAGGTGTGCGTGACCGACTCCTACGCCACCCGCCCCGGCCCGCTCTCCCGGCCGCCGGCGATCCTCGGCCACTCCGCGGCCGGCGTCGTCGAGGCCGTCGGCTCGGCCGTCACGACGGTGGCGCCGGGCGACCGGGTGCTCGTGGCGGGCACGCCGGCCTGCGGCGACTGCTTCTGGTGCCGGCGCGGCGAGGGCCACCAGTGCCGGGAGATCTTCGAGGGCGGGGTGCGTCACGTGGCGCGCCGCGCGGACGGCACGCTCGTCAGCGCGGCCGGCGGTGTCGGCACCTACGCCGAGCAGTTGCTGGTGCGCGAGTACGGGGTCGTCCGGATGGACACCACACTGCCCGACGAGCACCTGTGCCTGCTCAGCTGCGGTGCGGCCAGCGCGCTCGGCGCTGTGTTCGGCATCGCGCGGGTCGGCCTCGGCGACACGGTCGCGGTGCTGGGTGCCGGCCGGATCGGCGGCTGGCTCCTCCAGGCCGCCCGGCTGGCCGGGGCGGTGCGCGTCGTGGCCGTGGAGCCGCTGCCGGAGCGGCGGAAGCGGGCGGCCGCACTCGGGGCCTCCGACGTGCTCGACCCGGCCGACGGGGACGTCGTGGAGCAGGTCCGCGACCTCACCGGGGGCCGCGGGGTCGACGCCGCCTTCGAGGCGACCGGCGGGCCGGGCACCGCGGCCGCGGTGCGCACGGCGTTCGCCGCCACCCGGCGCGGCGGGGTCGTCGTCCCGCTCGGGATGACCGACTTCGGCGTCACCGTGGACCTGCCCGTGAACGACCTGGCGATGCGCGGGCGGGAGGTGCGCAGCTGCCAGTACGGCAACGTCGACCTGCAGCGCGACCTGCCGCGGTACGCCCGCGTGCTGGAGTCGGGGCTGCTCGACCCCGTCGCCATGGTCGAGCGCACCTACCCGCTGCCCGACGCCGGCAGCGCCCTCGCCGCCGCGGAGGACCGCGAGGTGCTCACCGCCGTCCTGCTGCCGAACTCCGACTGACCGACCACCGGGGGGACCATGACCACCACCGCGACCGCCACCACCGCCACCACGCCGGAGCAGCTGATCCGCACCGTGGTCGACCTGCGCCCCACGCTGGTCGCCGCCCAGGCCGAGACCGAGGAGCGCACGTACTACTCGCAGGAGATGCACGACGCGTTCGTGGCGGCGGGCCTGTACCGGGTGGTGCAGCCGCGACGCTACGGCGGGCTCGAGTTCGACTTCCCCACCTTCACCCGCCTGCAGATCGAGATGGCGCGCGGGTGCGTGTCCACCGCCTGGTGCTGGGCGCTGGCCAGCAGCCACGCGGTCCAGATCGCCTCCTACTTCCCGGAGGCCGCGCAGGAGAAGATCTTCGGTGACGGTGACTTCCGCTGCGCGTCGGTGGCCGCCCCGGACGCGAAGGCGCAGCGGGTGGAGGACGGCTGGCGGCTCGACGGCACGGTCCGCTACTGCTCGGGCATCCCGTACTCCACCCACTTCATGGGCCAGGCGTTCCTCGCCGGGCTGCCCCCGCAGGACGCGGCGCAGCACATGTTGCTCTACGTGGCCCCACGCAGCGAGTGGGCGATGGTCGAGGGCTCCTGGGGCGATTCGCTGGGCCTGCGCGGCAGCGGCTCGCACAGCATCGTCCTCGACGACGGGCGGATCCCGGCGGAGTTCGCGGTCGAGGACACGAGCATGGTCAACGTCGACGTCAGCGGCGGCACGCCGGGCCTGGCGCTGCACGGCAACCCGATGTACGTCGGGCGCGCACTCTCGCCGTTCACGATCTCGCTGGCGGCGCTGACGCTCGGGGCCGGCTACCACGCGCTCGACGAGTTCGAGCACCAGATGCGCACCCGCAAGACCACCGTCCCCCCGATGGTGCCGCGGCTGGGCGACCCCGACTACCAGCGCTGGTACGGCGCCGCCCTCGGGAAGCTCGCGACGGCCGAGGCCGCCGTGCTGCATTGCGCCGAGGAGCACATGCAGCTGTGCGAGCGCACGGCGTCGGGTGGCGAGCCCTACAGCGAGGAGGACGAGCAGCGCATCGGGATCATCGCCCGCGAGGCGATCGTCGCCGTCTGGGAGACCGTCGACGAGCAGCTGTTCCGCAACATCGGTTCCAGCGCGCTGCGCGCGGGGGAGCGCTTCGAGCGCGTCTGGCGGGATCTCACCATGATCGCCAGCCACCGCAACACGGGCTTCCGGGAGCTGATGTTCCGCAAGCTCGCCCAGCTGCACCTCGGGCTGCCGGTGACCTGATGGTGGCGAAGGACCGGACAACGGTGTCCACCTGGCGCGTCGCGTCGGCGAGCTTCGCCGGCACCACCGTCGAGTACTACGACTTCGCCATCTACGGCACGGCGGCCGCGCTGGTCTTCCCGCGGCTGTTCTTCCCCGCGGCCGACCCGTTCCTGGGAACGCTCGCCGCGTTCGGGACGTTCGCGGCCGGCTTCCTGGCCCGCCCGATCGGCGGCCTGGTGTTCGGGCACTTCGGCGACCGCATCGGGCGCAAGCGGATGCTGGTGGTCACGCTCGTCCTGATGGGCGTGGCGACCACCGCGATCGGCCTGCTGCCCGGCTACGCCTCCGCGGGTGCGCTCGCCCCCGCGCTGCTGATCGGCCTGCGCCTGGTGCAGGGGTTCGCGTTCGGCGGGGAGTGGGGCGGCGCGGTGCTGCTCGCCTACGAGTACGCCCCGCCGGAACGCCGCGGGTTCTTCGCGAGCCTGCCCCAGACCGGGCCCGCCGCCGGTGTGCTGCTGGGCAATCTGGTCTTCCTGCCGGTCGCGGCGCTGCCCGACGCGGCGCTCTACTCCTGGGGTTGGCGGGTGCCGTTCCTGGTCAGCATCGTGCTGATCGTCTTCGGGATCGTCGTGCGGCTGCGCATCGCGGAGTCACCGGAGTTCGTGCAGGTGCAGCGCTCGGGTACCGAGGCGCGGGTCCCGCTGTTCGAGGTGCTGCGCCACTACCCGTGGAAGGTGCTGCTCGTCTGTGGTGGCTTCCTGGGCTTCGGTACGCTGCCGATCGTCGCCACCACCTTCCTGCTCGGCTACGGCACGACGATCGGGGTGGACCGGACGTCGATGATCACGGCGATCCTGCTGGGCAACGTCGTGCAGCTGGTGGTGGTCCCACTGTCCGGGGCGCTGTCGGACCGCATCGGCGCGCGCCCGATCGTGCTGGTCGGGTCGGTCACGGCGATCGCCGCCATCTTCCTGCTGGTCGCGGCGGTCGGCACGGGCAGCTTCGGGGTGATCGTGGCCGGGTACGTGTTCGGGTTCGGGTTCCTGTACTGCATCGGCTACGGCGCGCAGCCCGCCGTCTACGCCCGCGCGTTCGACGCCCGGGTCCGCTACACCGGCATGTCGCTGGGCTTCCAGCTGTCCAACGTGCTCGGCAGCGCGCTCGGCCCCGGCATCGCGACGATCGTGCTGCGGGTGACCGGGCAGCCGATGGCGGTGGCCGGCTACGTCGGGCTGATGCTGCTGATCTCGATGGCCTGCCTCGCCGTGCTGACCGGCCGGACGCACGCGGCCGCGGTGCCGGCGACGGTCGCGGACTGAGGGGTGCCGGTCGTGGCCACCGAGGGACGCGCGCCGTGGCGGGTGGGCGCGGCGAGCTTCGTGGGGACCGCCGTCCAGTACTACGACTTCTCGATCTACAGCACAGCCGCGGCACTGGTGTTCCCCGCGGTGTTCTTCCCGTCGTCGGACCCGCTGTTGGGCACCGTCGCCGCGTTCGGCACCTTCGCCGCGGGGTTCCTCGCGAGCCCGCTGGGCGCCGTCCTGTTCGGGCACCTCGGCGACCGCTACGGCCGGCGGACGACGCTGTGGATCACGCTCGTGCTGATGGGCGGGGCGACGATCGGCATCGGGCTGCTCCCCGGCTTCGGTGCGATCGGTGTCGCCGCACCGATCCTGCTGGTGCTGCTGCGGGTCGTGCAGGGCGCGGCGTTCGGCGGGGAGTGGGGCGGGGCGGTGCTGCTGGCGTACGAGAGCGCGCCGGACGGGCGCAAGGGCCTGCTGGCCAGCCTCCCGCAAGCCGGTCCGGCTGCGGGGGTGCTGCTGGGCAACCTCGCGTTCCTGCCGGTGCTCGCGCTGGGGCCGGCCGCGGTGTCGTCCTGGGCATGGCGGGTGCCGTTCCTGGCCAGCGTCGTCCTCGTCGGCCTCGGGCTCGCGGTGCGGCTGTCGGTGGCCGAGACGGCCGACTTCGTCGAGACGCAGCGGGTGGGCACCGTCGAGCGACTCCCGCTGATGCGGGTGGTCCGCCGGTATCCCCGCGAGGTGCTGCTCGTGGCGGGCGGGTACCTGGGCTTCGCCGCCGTCCCCGCGGTCGCCGTCACGTTCATGCTGGGCCACGCGAGTGTGGTGAGCGCGGTGTTGCTGTGGGCCGTCCTCGCCGGCAACGTGGCGCAGCTGGTGACCGTCCCGATCTCCGGCGCGCTCGCCGACCGTTGGGGGCCGCGCCCGCTCGTGCTCGCCGGCAGCGTCACCGCCGCCGCGGGAATCGTGCTGGTGTTCGCGGCGGTGCAGAGCGGCGACGTCGGCATGATCGTCGCCGGCTACCTGCTCGGCTTCGGCGTCCTGTACTGCGTCGGGTACGGAGCGCAGCCCGTGGCGTTCGCGGAGGTGTTCGACGCTCCCGTGCGCTACTCCGGCATCGCCGTCGGCACGGCCATCGGCACCGTGCTCGGCAGCGGGTTCGGCCCGCTCGTCGCAACGGGGCTCGTGCACGCCACCGGGACGTCGTGGTCGGCCGCCGGGTACGTGGTGCTCACCCTCGCGCTGTCGTTCGCCTGCCTCGCCGTGCTCACCAGACCGACCCGCCGGCCCGTCGAGGTCACGACATGAGAGGCACGATGACCCAGATCCAGACCCCTACCGCCGTCCCCGTCCCCGAACCGGACCTGACCCCGGAGGCGATGATCGCGCGCGCCGTGGCGATGCGCGAGGAGCTGATCGAGGAGGCGCCTGCGGGGGAGGAGCGCGGCGGGTACTCCGCCCGCCTGCACGAACGGTTCACCGAGGCCGGCTTCTACCGGGCGCTGCAGCCGCGCCGCTACGGCGGGTACGAGCTCGGGCTCGACACCTTCTTCCGGCTGATCACCGAGCTCTCGCACGGCGACCCGGGCACCGGGTGGTCGGTGTGCCTGGCCTCGGACCACATCTTCCACATCGCCTCGTTCTTCTCCGAGCAGGCCCAGGAGGAGCTCTTCGGTACCGACGGGCACTTCTGCGCGCCGCACCGCGCGGCCCCCACGGGCACGGCCGATCCGGTGCCCGGCGGGTACCGGGTGAGCGGCACCTGGGACTACTGCTCCGGCATCACCCACGCCACCCACTTCATCGCGACGGCGATGGGGCCCGCCCGCGGGACCGACGGCCCGCCCGTTCCACTGGCCTGCGTGCTGCCGCGGGGCGACTACACCGTGCTCGACGACTGGGGCGGCGGTGCGACGCTCGGGCTGCAGGGCACGGGGTCGAACTCCGTGCGGGTCGACGACGTGTTCGTGCCCGAGCACCTGGCCGAGCACTACGACTGGAAGGGCTTCGCGATGCCCGACGGCGGTACGCCGGGCTACCGCCTGCACCGCAACCCGATGTACCTCGGCCGCTCGCTGACGATCTACTACGGCGGTCTGGCCGCTCCCGTGGTCGGAGCCGCCCGCGCGGCGCTGGACGAGTACGAGCACATGCTGCGCACCCGCCAGACCACCGTGCCGCCGAAGGTGCTGCGCTGCGAGTCGCCGGACTACCAGCGCTGGTTCGGGGAGGCCCAGAGCCTCGCCGACTCGGCGCTGGCCGTGCTCGTCGCGTCCGGTGCGGGCTACCTGGCCGCGGGACGCGAGTGGGAGCGCACGGGCTCGTTCGGCATCGCCGAGGACGTCCGGTACCGGGGGATGGCCCAGCAGGCGGCCCTGCTCGCGGCCGCCGCCGTCGACCGGCTCTTCACCACCGGCGGGACGGGCGCGTCGAAGCGCGGGTCGCGGCTGCAGCGCTGCTTCCGCGACGTCGCCATGTACCGCACCCACATCGGCGCCCAGGCCGATCTCCACTACACCGCGAACGCCCGCGTCCACTTCGGGCTCCCGACCGCCTTGTAGCGCGCGTCGTGCAGCATCGGAGACGTATGACGAACATGCCGTACTCTGAGCGGGTGAACGACGCCGAGCTGCCCTCGCTCGCATCGCAGATCGGGCGGGTGGCGGCGCCGCTGCGCACCCAGGTCCTCGACGTGCTCCGCGAGGCCATCCTCACCATGCGGTTCGCGCCCGGCCAGCGGCTCATCGAGCGCGAGCTGATCGACCTCACCGGAGTCTCGCGCACCACCATCCGCGAGGTGTTGCGCGAGCTGGCGGCCGAGGGCCTGGTGCGCACCATCCCGCAGAAGGGCGCGGTGGTCGTGGCCCTGTCGGTGGAGGAGGCGGAGGAGCTCTACGAGATCCGCGAGGTGCTCGAGGGCCACCTCGCGCGGCGGTTCGTCTCGCACGCGACGGACGGCCACCTCGTCGCGCTGCGCCGGGCGTTCACCAGGCTGGAGAACGTCGTGGAGTCCGGCGGCGGCACCCTGGAGGTGTTGCGCGCCAAGGACGCGCTCTACGACGTCCTCCTGGAGGGCGCGGGCAACAGCGCGCTGCGCACGAGCCTGTCCCAGCTGCACGCGCGCGTGAGCCTGCTGCGTGCGAGCTCCCTGTCCTCGGACGCGGGGCGGCCCGCGCAGTCGGTCCAGGAGCTGCGCGGTCTGGTGGAGGCGGTGGAGGCGCGGGAGGCCGGCCGGGCGGCCGCCGCGATGACGGCGCACGTGCGCGCCGCCGCGCAGCTCGGGATCGCGGCGATGCGCGACTCCGCACTGCAGCAGATCGTCTGACCGGCGCCCGCTTCTCATGACCGTCTGATTGTCATACGATCTGTGTGGGCGCTCAGCGGCCACCGGCTGCGGCGCGCGAGCTGCTCGTCCCGAGCACACCTCGACCCGCGGAGGCGCCGTGCACTCGTTCCCCAGGCCCCGGGAGACGCACCTGCACGTCGAGAGGCGCGCGCTGCCGGGGCCCTGCCCGGCGTGCGGTGCGCCGGAGCTGGCCGCCTACCGCGTGCTCGGTGAGGGCGGGTGGTGGGACGTCGAGAAGTGCCGCTCGTGCCTGCACTCGGTGCGGCGCGTCCCGGTTCCGGTGCTCGGGGCCTTCCGCCCGCTCGGTAGCGGGAGCTGAGGGTGTTCGGCGTCGACGTGGGCGGGACCTTCACCGACGTGGTGGCGTTCCGCGACGGGCGCATCGCGGTCACCAAGGTGGCGAGCAGCCCCGCCGCGCCGGCGGAGCCGGTGGTGGAGGGCGCCCGGCGGCTCGGCGTGGCCGGCAGCCGCGCGTTCCACCACGCGAGCACGATGGGCCTCAACGCGGTACTCGAACGCCGCCTGCCCAAGGTCGCGTTCCTGACCACCGACGGCTTCCGCGACATCCTCGACCGCGGCACGGTGCACCGGCCGTTGGACGCGCAGACCGATCCGGCGTGGCGGCGCTCGTTCGGCGACGCCGCACGCCCGCTCGTGCCCCGCTACCTGCGCCGCGGCGTGGTGGAGCGGATGAGCGCCGCGGGCGGGGTCCTGCTCCCGCTCGACGAGGGCCAGGCCGTGGGCCAGCTGGAGGTGCTGCGGCGCTGCGGGGTCCGCGGCGTGGCGATCTGCCTGCTGCACGCCTACGCCGACGCGCGCCACGAGCGGCGGCTGCGCGAGCTCGTGCACGACGTGCTCGGGCCGGACGTGGCGGTGTCGATCTCGTCCGAGACCTCACCGCTGGCCAAGGAGTACGCGCGGGCCTCCACCACGGTCGTCGACGTGCTGATGAAGCTGCTGTTCCACGAGTACGCGGGCGTGCTGCACCGCGACCTCGGTGCGCTGGGCTTCGACGGCGACCTGCGCTTCGCCGACTGCACCGCGGCGTTGCTGCCGTGGGAGTCGGCGATGCGCACGCCCTTCCGGATCGTCTTCGCCGGCCCCGCGGCCGGCACGGTTGCGGGCGTTCAGCTCGGCGGCGCGCTCGGACGTGGGGACCTGATCTGCGCGGACGTCGGCGGGACGTCCACGGACGTCTCGCTCGTGGTGGGCGGCAGGCCGTTCGTGCAGAACACGTTCGAGCTGGAGCACGACCTGGTGATCAACGCGCTGTCCACCGAGGTGGCCAGCGTGGGCGCCGGGGGCGGCAGCCTCGTCACGGTGTCCGCCTCCGGCGGTATCCAGGTCGGCCCGGGCAGCGCGGGCGCCGACCCCGGCCCGGCCTGCTACGGGCGCGGCGGCACCGTCCCCGCGGTCACCGACGCGTGCCTGCTCATGGGCGTGCTGCGCGGCGACGGGTTCGCCGGCGGCGAGATCCCGCTCGACGCCGACGCGGCCCGCCGCGCGTTCGAGGCGCTCGACACGCCCGTGCCGTTCGAGGACCGGGTGCGCTCGGCGTTCCACGTCGCCGTCACGCACGTGGCGGAGGAGATCGCGGGGGTCGCGGTCCGCCACGGTGTCGACGTCCGCGACTTCTCCCTCCTCGCCTACGGCGCCGCCGGGCCGATGCTGCTGCCTGCTGTGCTCGACCTGGTGCCCCTGCGCGAGGTGGTCGTGCCGCCGCACCCGGGGCTGTTCTCCGCGCTCGGCCTGCTCTCGACCGACCTCGTGCACCACGAGAGCTGCAGCGCCTACCTGCCGTTCACCCCGGAGAACGCCGACCGGATCGAGGAGGTCTTCGCCGGCATGGAGCGCGACCTGCGCGCGCAGGTGGGCCCGGCGGCCGACGGGGTGCCCGCGCGCCGCAGCTTCGACGGCCGCCTGCTCGGCCAGTCCTGGGAGACGCCGTTCGTCGAGATGTCCGGGGGCCCCGTGACGGCGCGGTCGATCGGCGAGCTGGTGCGCCGGTTCCACGACGGTTACGAGGCGCGCAACGGCAACCGCTTCGACGCGATCCCGGTCGAGGGCGTGACCTACCGGGTGCACCTGACGGTGCCGGCAGGCAAGGTCACCTACCCGCGGCTGCAGCCCGCACGCGAACCCGCGCACGCAGAGGCGACCTTCCTGCTGGAGTACCTCACGCCCGAACCCCTGCCGGCCGGTGAGTACCGGCGGGCGGCCCTCGGCGCGGGCGCCGTCGTCCCCGGGCCCGCGGTGATCCGCGAGGACCTGGCCACGACGTTCGTCCTGCCCGGCCAGCGCGCCACCGTGGGTGCGCTCGGCGAGATCGTGATCGAGAGGACGGGTGGCGGATGACCGCGATGCAAGAGCGGGCCCCGAGCATCCGGGAGCTGTCCGAGCCCGAGTTCGCCGCCCGCTACGGCTGCGACCGGTTCACCGCCACCGTGCTGGGCCACCGCTTCGACTACGTCGTCGAACACATGAGCGTGCGGCTGCTGACCGGCGCGTTCTCGCCGGTCCTCCGCGACTTCTACGACCTCGCCGCCACGCTCAGCGGCCCACCCGGGCTCGGCTACCCGGTGCCCGCGGCGAGCAACGGCATCGTGCTCATGGCCGGCACCACGATCGACGCGGTCCGCAACACGGTGGCCGAGTTCGGGCCCGAGCGGCTCGTGCCGGGTGACGTCCTGATC
Organism: Pseudonocardia sp. MH-G8; assembly: GCF_002262885.1. Classification (GTDB taxonomy): domain Bacteria; phylum Actinomycetota; class Actinomycetes; order Mycobacteriales; family Pseudonocardiaceae; genus Pseudonocardia. The sequence goes on from NZ_NKYF01000005.1 coordinate 61,197, forward strand.
GCCAACGACCCGTACCGCACCGGCAACCACAACAACGACCTGCTGTTCGTCCGGCCGGTCTTCCACGACGGCGAGATCGCCGCGTTCGTCAACCTCAACGCCCACCAGCTGGACATGGGCGGCACGGTGCCGGGCGGGTTCAGCTGCACCAAGCGCAGCGTCTACGACAACGGCCTCGTCATCGCGCCGCAGCTGATCGTCCACGCGGACGAGCCGGTCGAGGCGGCGTGGAACCTGATCTTCGACAACGTGCGGATGGGTGAGGTGATCCAACCCGACATCCACACGTTGTGCTCGGGCCTCGAGTTGGGGGAGCGGCTGCTGCGGGAGTCGATCGGGCGCTACGGGCTCGCCGCGGTGCACGGGGCGATCCGCTACGCCTGCGACGTGGCCGCCGAACGCATGTCGGCCGCGCTCGCCGAGCTCCCGGACGGCGACTGGAGCGGCCACGAGGTGATCGACTGCGACGGCGTCGACGACACCGAGCAGTACGAGATCCACGTCCTGCTCCGCAAGCGGGGCCGGCGGGTCGAGGTGGACCTGTCCGGCACGTCGCGGCAGGCGCGAAGCTCGATCAACGCGACCGCGCTGGACGTCAAGACCACGGTCGGGATCGCGCTCAAGTACCTGTTCGACCCGCGCGGGCGGTTCTGCTCGGGCTCCTACCGCGACGTCGACATCGTCATCCCGGACCAGACGATCGTCAGCGCGCTGCCGCCCGACGGGGTCGTGTTCATGTACTTCGAGCAGAACCAGGCGTTGCTCTCGGCGTTGCTGCGGGCGCTCTCGCGCGCGGTGGGGGAGGCGGCGATCGCAGGGGACCGGGGTAGCACGGACCTGCACACCGCCTTCGGCGTCGACGCGGACGGGCGGGCGTGGGTGTCGGCGATGCAGTGCGGGGGCGAGATCGGGCCGCTCGGGGCGAACCGCTTCGGCGACGCCGACACGCAGTGCATGACCTACCAGGCCAACGGCGTGGCCCCGGAGATCGAGGCCATCGAGGCCGCGAGCCCGGTGGTCGTGCTGCGCCACGAACCCGTGCCCGACACCGCGGGCGCCGGCTACCACCGGGGTGGTGCGGCGATGCTGCGCGATTCGGTGTGGCTCACCGCGGCGGCGCACACGATCAACCAGATGCGCTACAAGCGGGTGCCCGGCTTCGGTGTCTGCGGTGGACGGGACGGGAGCACCGGCGGGGTCTGGACGTTCCCGCCGGCGCGGGCGCCGCTGCCCCGCCCGGGCACCGGCGCCGCCTCCTACCGCGACGCCACCCCGCTGGCCGGGGTGATCGACGACGCCACGCACCTGCCGTCGCCGGGCGGGCGCTACCACTACCCCTTCGCGCAGGCCGCGCACCCGACCGCACCGATGGCCGTGCTGCGCTACCTGACCAACGGCGGCGGTGGCTGGGGCGACCCCTTCCGGCGTGAGCCCGAGCGCGTGCGCGTCGACGTGCGCGACGGCTACGTCAGCATCGCCGGCGCGGCACGCGATTACGGGGTGGTCGTCATCGGGGATCCGGAGCGCGACCCGGAGGGCCTCGTCGTCGACGAGGAGGCGACGGCGCGGCGGCGAGCGGGAGGACGAGCATGAGAGCGGCCGTGATGACCGCGGCGGGACGCGTCGAGGTGCTGGAGGTCGAGCTCCTGCCGCTCGCGCCGGGGCGGATCCGGGTCCGCACCGGGGCCACACCCTTCTGCGTCACCGACGTCATGAATGCCGACGGCGTGTTCGGCAAGGTGCCGCCGACCATCCTCGGGCACGCCTCCATGGGCGTCGTCGAGGAGCTGGGGCCCGAGGTCAGCGGGGTGCGGGTCGGGGACCGGGTGGTCGTGCACGGCACCGCGGAGTGCGGTCGCTGCTTCTACTGCGCCCGCGGTCGCGCCGACCAGTGCTCGCTGATCTTCGACCGCCCGGACGGCCCGCCCGGGGTCGCCCGGCTGCCCGACGGGCGGATCGTGACCGCGGCCGGCAACGTCGGCGGGTACGCGGAGTTGATGTGGGTGGACGCGCGCCAGGTCGTCCCGGTCCGCAGCACGCTGTCCGACGTGGAGCTGGGCCTGCTCGGGTGCGGGGTGACCACCGGGCTCGGGTCGGTGTTCAACGTGGCCGCCGTGGTGCCGGGCTCGGACGTCGCGGTGGTCGGGTGCGGGCAGCTGGGGCTCTGGATGATCCAGGCCGCGCGGCTCGCCGGCGCCGGGCAGATCATCGCGCTGGACCCGGACGCCGGCCGGCGCGAGCGGGCCGCGAAGGCCGGCGCGACCGCCACCCTCGACCCGGATGAGGCCGACCCCGTCGAGCAGGTGCGCGCGCTGACCGCGGGGTTCGGCGTGACGTACGCGCTGGAGGCGGCAGGTCCGGCGCTCGCCCAGCGGCAGGCGATCCTCATGACCCACCGCGGCGGCACCGCCGTGCTGACCGGCTGCGAGCCGCTGGGTGCGGAGCTCAACCTGCCCCAGGTGCCGATGGCGCTGCAGGGCCGCGCCGTGCTCTCCAGCCAGAACGGGAGGGTCCGGATGCACCACGACATCCCGCGCTACGTGCGGATGCTGGAGGACGGGCGGCTCGACGCGTCGCTCGTCGTCAGCGCCGAGTTCGCCCTCGAGGACGTCGAGCGGGTGCGGGAGGCCTCGCGCACGCACCGGGTGGTCACCGGCGTGATCGTGCCCGGCGCTGCGGTCAGAGGTGGCGCTGGAGGCGTCTGAGACCGGCGTCGGTGGAGGTGCGCCGGTGGCGGTCGCACGCGGCGATGGCCGCCGCGGCGTCGCGTGCGGCGAGGGCGAGGTAGATCTCGCGCAGCTCGTCGGCGATCTCGGCGTCGCGACCCGGGCCGGCCGCGGCCAGCGACATCACCAGTCCCGCGTGCGGGCGCAGCGTGCGCAGCAGGTCCGCGGTGGCGAGCCCGGCGGTGCTGCGGAGCATGACGACGAAGAACCAGTCCCGGGCGCGGACGAGCTGCTCGAGCGAGGAGTCGGGGGCGGCCACGACCTGCTCGACCGCCGCCAGGGCGCGGCGCAGCGCGCCGATCTGGGTGTCCGTGGCCTGCTGGACGAAACGGCGGACCGCCACCTCCTCCAGGATGTGGCGCACCTCGTCGGTGTCGGCCATGTCGCCGGGCGTCGGGTGCGCGATCACGACGCCGCGCGGCTCCCGGCGCGCGACGCCGAGGTCGACGAGCTCGCACAGGGCGTCGGCCGCCGTGGCGGGGGTCGCGCCGGTGCGCCGGGCGAGCTCCGAGGTGGTCAGGACGTCGCCCGGGGACGACGAGCCGCGCACGATCCACCCGAGCACGGCGTCCCGGACGGAGGAGGACCCGGGCGGGGGCGGCGTGGCCGCACCATCGTCGGTGGACACAGCGCCACGGTAGCACCGGCCGGGTGTTGAAGATCGACTTTCAGCGATCGCTTGACAGGATCACCAGACCGTCGGATTGTATGACAAAAGCTGGAGCGAGGAGACGACGATGTCCTCAAGCCCTGCGGCGGGTCCCACCCGGCGCGCGCTCGTCGCCCTGCTGGCGTGCGCTGCGCTCCTGGTCGCCTGCGCGGGCCCGGACGAGCAGGGTGGCCGGGACGAGGTCACCTTCCTCAACTTCCTCCCGCTGGACGGCCTGACCTTCGCGCCCGAGATGCTGGCGCAGGCGGCGGGCTACTTCGCCGAGGAGGGGCTGGACGTCCGGTTCGAGGCGACCCAGGGATCGGGGCCCGCCATCCAGACGGTCCTGACCGGCCGCGCGCTGCTGACCCGGATCGGTGACATCGAGACGATGGTCGCGGTGGGGGAGCGCGGGGCGCCGCTGGTCACGATCGGTTCGGCGGTGAAGTCGAGCCTGTTCCGGATCGTCTCCAGCGACCGCCGTCCGATCACCACCGCGGCCGGGTTCGAGGGCGCGCTCGTCGGCGTCGCCTCCGAGGGCGGGGGCAGCGAGGCCATGCTCGACCTCATCGCGGGGTCGGCGGACCTGCCGCCCGACGCCGTGCGCCGGCAGGTGGTCGGCATCGCGCCCGGGATCTTCGAGCTGGTCCGCAACGGGCGCATCGATGCCTACGCGGTGGCGCTCGACACGGCGGTCCAGCTGGAGCGCGCCGAGCCCGCCGCGGTGGTCTACCGGGCGAGCGACGACGTGAGCGCGGGCGCGCAGGTGTTCGTCACCTCCGCCGACCAGGCGCGGGACCCCGCGAAGAGCGACCGGATGCGGCGCTTCCTCGCCGCCGTGGAGCGGTCGATGGAGTTCATGGTCGCGGACGCCGACACCGGCTTCACCGAGACGATGCGCCTCATCGACGAGGAGTTCGACGTGACCGTGCTGGAGGAGCCCGAGGTCGCCCGGGAGAGCCTGCAGGCCTACGTGGAGTCGTTCGTCGCGGACGGCGGCGAGAACCTGGTGGCGAACTCGCCCGAACGCTGGCGCACCACCTACGAGGAGCTCGCCGGGATCGGGATGGTCCGGCCGGGGCTGGACCCGGGTGCCTGGAACGACCCCGGATTCGCCCCCGGTGCCTGAACGGCGCCCCGTCCCGCGGAGCCGGGCGGGAGCGCCGTTCGGCGCAGCGGTCGTCAGTCGGCGAGGAACTCCACCAGCAGGTCGCTGACCTCGTCGGCGTGGGTCCACAGCATGCCGTGCGGGGCGCCTTCGATCTCCACGTAGCGGGCTGCCGGCAGGCGCTTGGCGAACTCGCGGCCCGTGGCGTCGATCGGGAGGATCCGGTCGTGGGTGCCGTGCACGATGAGGGTGGGCACGCTGTCGCCGAGTTCGGCGATCTTCTCGACATCGGCCCGGAAGTCGGTGCCCCAGGTGGGCACGACCGCCCAGGACGCCCGGGCGCCGGCTCCGGCCGCCACGTTCCAGCTGTTGCGCACGGCCTCCTCCCCGATGCGCGAGCCCAGGTTCTCGTCGAGGTTGTAGAAGTTGTTGTAGAACTGCGTGAACCAGGCGTAGCGGTCGCTCCTGGCAGCGGCGAGGATCTCGTCGAACCCGCTCTGGTCGAGGCCGGTGGGGTTGTCCGCCGTCTTGATCAGGTAGGGCTCCAGCGACGCCAGGAAGACGGCCTTCGCCACCCGGCCGGCGCCGTGCCTGGCGAGGTAGCGGCCCACCTCGCCGGTCCCCATCGAGAAGCCGACGAGCACGACGTCGTTCAGGTCGAGCGCCGACAGGACCGCGTCCAGGTCGTCGGCGAAGGTGTCGTAGTCGTAGCCGGTGCTGGGCTTGCTGGACCCGCCGAACCCGCGGCGGTCATAGGTGATCACGCGGTAGCCGGCGTCGAGCAGGCGATCCTCCTGCTTCTCCCAGGACGCCCCGTCCAGCGGGTAGCCGTGGATCAGGACGACCGGCCGGCCGCTGCCCCGGTCGGTGTAGTGCAGGTTGATCTCGGTGCTGTTCTCGTGGCCGACCGTGATGTGAGACATGACCGTGGCTTCCCTTCGGAGGTGGCGGTGCGAACGGTGACGAACGTATTACCGAACGATCGGTAATACAACGTGACGAGGACGACTCTTATCCTTACCGTCCGTTCGGTAACATCGGATCCCATGCCCCGCCCCCAGACCGTGCCCGACGACGAGCTGTTCGACCGCCTCGCGGCCGTCTTCCGCGTGGCCGGTTTCGAAGGCGCTTCCCTCGGCGCTCTCGCCGAGGGGTCCGGGTTGCGCCGGGCGAGCCTCTACCACCGCTTCCCCGACGGCAAGACCCAGATGGCCGAGGCCGTGATGGGCCGGGTACGGGAGCGCTTCGTGCACGCCCTCGATCCGATGACGAGCGATCGGGACGTCACGGCGGGCATCGTCGAGTCGGCCGGCCGCATCCGCGCGATCTACGCCGACGGCACGCTGCCCTGCGTCCTGGACACGCTCACGCTCTCGGGCGCGCCGGAGAGCATCCGCGCGAGCGCCGCCGGGATCACCGCGGGGTGGATCGAGGCGATGGCCGCCGCCGCCCGACGCGGTGGCGCCGCCGTCGACGCCGCCCGTCTCCTCGCCGAGGAGGCGTTCGTCCGGATCGAGGGCAGCCTGGTGCTGGCCCGTCTCCACGGCGACCCCACGGCGTTCCGCCGTGCGATCGCCGAGCTCCCGCAGATGCTGCTGGCCCGCTGACACGCCGCGAGTCGGGTCCGGCGTCCCGCGAGTCGGGGTCCGGGAACGGGTGTCGCAGTCCGGGTCGGGCGGGGACGTGTCCTGCGCCACTGCCGCGACCACGTGTCGACCTGCCCCGTTGCGGTAGCGCCGCTCCGCCACGGAGGATCCCGGCGACAGCGAGACGTTGCGACACCCCGGGAGGGAACTGGTGAGGTCTCCGTGCGAGGCGAGCGGTATCGGCTGGAGCGGCAAGGCGGTGGCGTCGTGGTGAGCCCCGATCCGCACCGCAGCGCCGTCATCGATCTGCTGACCCGCCTCGGCTACCCGGCCCGGGAGGTCAACGACCTGCCCGACTCGCCGGTGCGCTTCCCCGACGGTGCGCACTACCGCACCGAGATCCCGAGCGTGGAGGGGCCGGCCGCCTTGGCGGCGGTGTTCGACGAGGCCGACGCGCGCGGGGTCCGCGTGCACCGCGTGTCCTCCGGCAGCGGGATCATGCTGGCCACCGATGCGGAGATCACCGACATGGTGCAGGCCTGCGCCGCCCGTCGGGTGGAGCTCTCGCTGTTCGTCGGGCCGCGGGCGCCGTGGGACATCGGCGCCCAGGCCCGCACACCCACGAGCGGGCTGGTCGGCTGCCGGCACGAGGGCGCCGACCAGCTCGCCTACGCGATGCAGGACCTGGTCCGCGCCAATGAGCTCGGTGTGCGCGGCGCCCTCGTCGCGGACGAGGGGCTGCTGCTGATGACCAAGCACATGAAGGAGGCCGGGCTGCTGGCGGCCGACTTCGTGGTGAAGGTGTCGGTGCAGATGATGGCGTCCAACCCGGTGAGCGTGCGGCTGATGCAGGACCTGGGCGCCGACACCTACAACGTGCCGCCGGGCCTGTCCCTGCCACGGCTGGCGTCGATCCGGGCGGCGGCGCAGCTCCCGATCGACATGTACGTGGAGTCCCCGGACACCCTGGGCGGGTTCGTCCGCCACCACGAGATCGCGGAGCTGGTGCGCGTGCTCGCGCCGATCTACGTCAAGTTCGGGCTGCGCAACCACCCCGACGTCTACCCGAGCGGCGGCCAGCACGAGGCGCTGAACGTCACCCTGTCCCGCGAGCGGGTGCGGCGCGCCGAGATCGGGCTCTCGCTCCTGCAGCGCGGGGCTCCCGAGCTGGTGACCTCGGAGCTGGGGGCGGCCGGTCTCGCGGTGCCGGTGACCTGACGCCGCGGGGCTCAGGCTCCGAAGCCTGCGCGGCGCTGCTGCTCGCGGGTGCTGTAGGCCGCCTTGCGGACGGTGGCGTCGTTCTCCAGCCCGGACCCGACGGCTCCGGCCACCGTGCCCATGCCGGTGGCCATGAGGGCGACGCGCAGGTAGTCGACCCAGCCGACCGGGTGGCCGACGACCTCGCCGAAGTACTCCGGCGGGATGATCAACGCGGCCGCGGTGACGTTGAGGGCGAACAGCGCGAGGTAGAACACCAGGGTGCCGCTGATGACGGTGAGCAGCGTGGCGGTGTTCAGCAGGTCACCGAGCTGACCGGGCCCGTGGAGCCGCCGGCGCTGCCACAGGCCGTGCCCGGCGATCAGCCACACCGCGAGGACCGTGATCGAGGCCAGCGTCCCCGCGACCAACCGCCACGGCGACAGCACCGTCCCGAGTATCCAGATCGACGAGTACAGGATGCCGAAAGCGCTCCCGGCCGCGGCGCCCGCGAGTGCCGTCGAGAGCCCGACGACCAGCTGCCAGGGTTGGTTCGCCCGCACCGTCCCCGCGAGCAGCCGCGCCATCCCCAGCCTGCGGGGGATCACCAGCTCGATGTCGACGTCGCGGTCGACGGGGGCGACGCGGCGGGCGAGGTGCGGGATCGCCGGCCGGTGCTCGCTCGTGGAGGGCGCGCCGTCGGGCGAGTGGGGCAGCGCGGGGTCGAGGCACGCGGCCAGCTCGTCGATGATCTCGAGGGCGAGTTCGCGGGTCCGGTGCCGCAGCCGAACGCCGCCGAGGGCCGGCAGCGACACCAGCGCCACGCAGTCCTGCATGCTGACGTCGGCGACGACGATCCCGTTGCCCGTCGAGATCGGGATGTCGGTGATGCAGATCGCGATGTCCCAGTCGGTGCCCTCGACCCGGGAACGCGCCTTGTCGATCACGCGGTCGAACGAGGTGGCGATCTCGAAGGGCTCGTCGACGACCTCGATCGCCCAGTCGACGACGTTGCTGATCTGCGCTGCGAGCACCTCGGGGAGGTCCTCGGCCAAACGGTGGGCGATGCGCGTCGGGAGGCCGGGGTCGGCGAGCAGGCCCACCACGACGGTTCGGCGGCCCGTGCCGGCGTCGGAGGGCGGGTCGGGGTCGGTGGCGCTGGTGGACACGGCTGCGGATACCCGGCGGTTGCCCCGGGGATGCCGCTTTCGGGTGAGCGGCTGAGATCGGGTGACGCAGGTCGCTACAGTGCAGCCCGTGATGGGGAGGATCGGGACCTTGCGTCCACAGGTGGACTGGTGGCCCCGATCCCGGCGGCCGGTGCCGACCACCGGGCGGTGCGGGACCCGGCCCTGAGCGGCCGCGTCCGGCCCGGGCCGCTGCGTGCGGGCGACCGGGTGGCGGTCGTGGCGCCGGCGGGTCCCGTGCCCGCGGACCTGCTGGCCGCAGGGCTGGCGGTGCTGGAGTCCTGGGGTCTGCGGGCCACGCCGTGCTTCGCCGCGGGGGGCCGGGACGCGCGGCTGCCCTACCTCGCCGCCGACGACGCCACGCGGGCGGCGCAGCTGCAGCGCGCCTGGTGCGACCCGGACGTCGACGCCGTGCTCTGCGCCCGCGGCGGGTACGGCGGGCTGCGCGTGCTCGACCACCTCGACCGGGACGCGATGGCGGCCGCCGGTCCCACGCTGTTCGTCGGGTCGAGCGACACCACCGCCCTGCACGCCGTGCTCGGGCCGCGGTGCGGGCTGGTCACGCTGTTCGGGCCGATGATCGCCACGGCGGCCGTCACCGACGACCCGGCGGCGCGGGAGGGCCTGCGCCAGGCGCTGTTCGAGCCGCCCGCGGTGCTGCACGGCGGCCCGGACGCCCGCGCGCTGGTGGGCGGGCGGGCCCGCGGGACCACGGTGGGCGGCACCCTGAGCCTGCTGGTCTCGGGCCTCGGCGTGCCCGGCGTGCCACGGCCACCGGACGGCGCGATCGCGCTCCTCGAGGACGTCACGGAGGCGCCGTACCGGATCGACCACTTCCTCACCCACCTGTTGCGCGCGGGCTGGTTCGACCGGGTGGCGGGCATCGCGCTGGGCTCGTGGAAGGACTGCGGGCCGCCCGAGGAGGTGCGCGACGTCGTGCTCGACCGGCTGGGCGGCCTGGGCGTGCCGCTGGTGGAGGAGATGGGCTTCGGCCACTGCAGAGGCCAACTGACGGTGCCGCTGGGCGCGGAGATGGAACTGGACGCAGAAGCCACCACCCTCCGCGCCGTGCACGCCTAACGATCGATGGGGGCGGGGAGGGCGCCTAGCAGCAGTTTTGTGTATGCGTGCTCCGGGTTCAGCAGGACCTGTTCCGTCGGGCCTTCCTCCACGATCCGGCCCTCGTGCATCACCGCCACGCGGTCGGCGATCGTCCACGCCAGGCCCAGGTCGTGGGTGATCACCAGCGCGCCGAGCCCCAGCGTCTCGCGCAGGCGCACGAGCAGGGCCAGGATCTCGCCGCGCACCGAGGCGTCCAGGGACGCGACCGGCTCGTCGGCCACCAGGAACCGCGGCGCCAAGGCCAGCGCACCTGCGATCACCACCCGCTGGCGCTGGCCACCGGACAACTCGCTGGGCAGCGCGGCGAGGTAGCGCTCCGGTGGGCGCAACTCGGCCTGGTCGAGCGCGGCGGCCACCAGCTCGCGCTCGTCGCCGGGCAACCGGTGCACCCGGGGACCCTCGGCGACCGCTTCGGAGACGGTGTGGCGCGGGTTCAGGGCGCCCGTCGGGTCCTGGAGCACGAGCTGCACCTGGCGGCGGTAGGCCTTCAGCCCCTTCGCCGTGCGGGGCAGCGGCTCGCCCTCGAACCGCACCTCGCCGCCGTCGGGCCGCTGCAGCCCGAGCAGGCAGCGCGCCAGCGTGGTCTTGCCCGAGCCGGACTGCCCGACGAGCGCGACGATCTCGCGCGCCCCGAGCGTCAGCGAGATGTCGTCGACGGCCTGCACCGCGCCGCCGCCGCGCACCGGGAACCGCACGCTCAGCCCGTCGGCCTCCAGCACGGGCGGGCCGGGGTCGGCCCCGGCCACCACGCGCCGGGACGCGGGATCGCCCACGGTGGGGAACGCCGCGGCGAGCGCGCGGGTGTGCGGGTGCGACGGGCGGCGGATCACCGAGCCGGACGGCCCGCTCTCGACGACCTCGCCGTGGCGCATCACGGCGACGCGGTCGCAGCTCGCGGCGAGCACCGACAGGTCGTGGCTGATCAGCACCATGCCGATGCCGCGGTCGGCGACCAGGGCGCCGAGCTGCTCCAGCACCTGCTGCTGCACGACGACGTCGAGTGCGGTGGTCGGCTCGTCGGCGATCACGAGCTGCGGGTCGCAGGCCAGCGCCATCGCGATCATGACGCGCTGCCGCTGCCCGCCGGACAGCTCGTGGGGGTAGGCCGCCGCGGCGCGCTCGGGCGGCAGCTCGACCTGGGCGAGCAGGGCCGCGACCCGGGCCGGCACGTCGGCGCTGCCCGGGTGGTGCAGGTGGATCGGCTCGGCGATCTGGTCGCCGACCCTGCGCACCGGGTTCAGCGAGTGCATCGCGCCCTGGAACACGATCGAGGCCTGCGCCCAGCGCAGCGCCCGCAGCTTCCCCCAGGACAGCGCGCCGACGTCCGAGCCGGCGACGAGGACCTGGCCGCCGATCCGGGCGGAGCGGGGGAGCAGGCGCAGTGCGGCCATGCCCAGCGTCGTCTTGCCGCAGCCGGACTCGCCGGCCAGGCCCAGCGTCTCCCCGGCGTGCAGGGCCAGCGAGACCCCGCGCACCGCGGGCTCGTCACCGCGGGCCGTGCGGTAGGAGACGGTGAGGTCCTTGTACTCCAACAGCGGCGCGGTCATCGGCGCGGTCATCGGCGTGCCGCCAGCGCCGGGTTGAGCACGATCTCGAGCGCGCGCCCCACGAGCGTGAAGCCCAGCACCACCACGACGATCGCGAACCCGGGCGGGAGCAGGTACCACCAGGCGCCCGCGGTGATCGCCCCGGAGTCGAGCGCGGACTTCAGCATGCCTCCCCAGGACACGACCGTCGGATCACCGAGGCCGAGGAACGCCAGCGTCGACTCGGCGATGATCGCGCTGCCCACGGCCAGCGTGGTGCTGGCCAGCACCAGCGGCAGCACCGCGGGCAGCACGTGGCGGCCCAGCACGTGCAGGTGCCCGCCGCCGAGCACGTGCGCGCGTTCGATGTAGGGGCGCGCCTCCACGGTGAGGGTCTGCGCGCGCACCAGCCGCGCCGTGGACGGCCACGACGTCAGCCCGATCGCGACGATGATCGTCAGGACGCCGCGCTCCAGCACGGTGGACAGCACGATCGTGAGCACCAGCGAGGGCAGCACCAGGAAGAAGTCGGTGAGCCGCAGCAGCAGGGCCGAGAGCCAACCGCCGAAGTGCGCGGCGACCATGCCGACCAGCGTGCCGATCACCACCGACAGCAGCGCGGCCGAGACCCCGACCAGCAGCGAGATCCGCGTGCCGGTCAGGGTCAGGGCGAGCACCGACAGCCCGTTCTCGTCGGTGCCGAGCGGGAACGCGACGCTCGGCGGCTCGAGCACCCCGCCGGTCGCGGTGATGACCGACAACGCCTCCGCCGGCACGAGCAGCGGCGTGGCGAGCGCGACCAGCAGCACCATGAGCAGCCCGGCCGCCCCGACCACACCCGGCGGCTGCGCCAGGTAGGAGCGGGCGAAGCCGGCGGCGGCCGCCCTCCTTCGCTGCCACGTGATGGCCGCCGTCACGTCGCACGCACCCGCGGGTCGAGCAGCCGGTAGCCGAGGTCGGCGAGGACGTTCATCAGCACGACGGCCACCGACAGCGCGATCAGCGTGCCCTGCAGCAGCGGGATGTCGGGCACCGCGAGCGCCTGGTAGGTCAGCAGGCCCAGGCCCGGCCAGGAGAACACCGTCTCCACCGTGACGGCGCCCGCGATCACCAGCCCGACGTGCAGGAAGATGATCGTGACGGTCGGCAGGAGCGCGTTGGGCACGGCGTGCCGGCGGCGCACCAGGTCCTCCCGCAGGCCCTTGGCCCGGGCCGTCGTCAGGTAGTCGGCCGTCATCTCCTCCAGCAGCGAGGAGCGCATCACCATCAGGTACTGCGCGTAGACCACGGCCACCATCGTCAGGCTCGGCAGCACGAGGTGGTGCGCGACGTCCAGCACCGCGGGGAGGAACCCCTCGACGCCGCCGGGGGAGGTCATGCCGCCGGTGGGGAACAGGTCCAGCCCCACGGAGAACACCATCAGGGCGATCAGGCCCAGCCAGAACGTCGGCACCGACCACAGCACCAGGGCCGTGCCCGTGGCGAGCCGGTCGAAGGTGCTGCCGTGCCGCCAGGCCGCCCGGCTGCCCAGCCACAGCCCGAGCGCCACGGCGATGACCAGCGCCGTGCCGGTGAGCAGCACCGTCGGGCCCAGCCGTTCGAGGATGATCGTGGTGACCGGGCGGCTGTAGACGTAGGAGGTGCCCAGGTCGCCGTGGGCGAGGTCGACCACGTAGTCGACGAACTGCAGGGGCAGCGGCTGGTCCAGGCCGAACTCCGCGCGCAGCCGCGCCAGCTGCTCGGGGTTGCCCGGGCGGTCCCGGGTCATCGTGCGCACCGGGTCGCCGGGCAGCACCCGGAACAGGAAGAACCCGAGCACGACGATCAGCGCGATGCTGACCAGACCGCCGCCGAGCGTGCGGGCGACGAACGCGCCGGTCCCGCGCCCGCGTCCGGACGGAGGTGGCGCGCGGTCGACGGGAACGGCGGTGGTGGGGAGTTCGGACACGGCTACTCGCGCTCGTCGCGGCCGCGCCGCCGGTTCCGCGTGACGAGGAACGCGCCGCCGCCGGCCACGACGACGGCGGCCGCGACCACCGCGGCGATCGTGGCGCCGCTGCCGCCCCCGGAGTCGCCGGCCGCACCCGCCTCGTCGGCGGCGACCGGGGTGGCGCCGTAGTAGCCCCAGTAGCCGGTCTGCCCGGTGATGACGCCGCCGTCCTCGGGCTGGGTGACGAAACCGGTGAAGCGGTCGGCCCGGTAGGCCTCGAGCAGCGTGTCCGAGGTCAGCACGATCGCGTGGACGTCGTCGTAGAGCAGCGACTGCATCTGCTGCACCAGCTCGCGCCGCTGCCCCTCGTCGACGGCGGCCCGCTGCGCGGCGTAGAGCTGGTCGTAGGCCGGGTTGCAGTACCCGGAGTCGGACTTCGACGTGCCGTTCACCGCGCACGTCTGCTGGGAGAGCATGTCGTCCGGGTCGGGGTTGACGCTCCAGCCGCTCACGGCGAGGTCGAAGTTGCCGGCCACCGTGGCGTCGTCGATCTGGTTGGACGACATGATCTGCGGCTGCACGCCGACGCCGACGGCGCCGAACCAACCGGCGAGGAACTCGAGCAGCTGCGGGTTCGTGGCCACCTGGTTCCCGGCGATCAGCCGCAGCGAGAGCGGTGTGCCGTCGGGGCCGACGCGGACGCCGTCGGGCCCGGGGCGGTAGCCGGCCTCGTCGAGCAGCGCCTTCGCCCGCTCGGGGTCGTGGTCGCGGCGCTGCCCGTCGGACGGGGTGAACGTCCAGTCCGGGTAGACCGGCGGGATGAGGCCGTGGATCACCTCCGAGTGGCCCTGCTTCACGCGCTCGACGACCGCGTCCGGGTCGACGGCGTGGTGCAGCGCCTGGCGCACCCGCAGGTCGCGCAGCGCGGCGTGGCCGTCGCCGAACGGCTGCCCGTCCACGCCGCTGGGATTCGACCAGTTGGCCAGGATCTCGGTGAAGCGGCGGTTGCGGCCGTCGTTGCGGGCCACCGTGTCGTTGCCGGCCAGCGAGTCGTACTGCGCGGGGGTGAGGTCGCGGACCAGGTCGACGTCGCCCTTGAGCAGGCCCTGCACGGCCGCGTCGGTGTTCTCGTAGCGGACGAACTGCACCGTGTCGACCTTCGGCCGGCCCCGCCAGAACCGGTCGTTGGCGCTGAGGGTGACCGACTGGCCCTCCTGGTAGCCGGTGACGACGTACGGGCCGCTGCCGACCACCGGGAGCTCTTCGGCGTTGTTCAGCGTGCCGATCTCGGCGACCCGCCCGGCCCAGACGTGCTCGGGCACGATCGGGACGTCGGTGGCGAGGATGGAGGCCTGCGGCTGCGTCGTCGTGATCTGCACGGTGCGGTCGTCGACGGCGGTGACGGAGGCGAAGTTCGAGACCGCGGAGCCGTTGGCGTCCTGGGCGGCCGGGTTGGTCATGATCTGGTCGTAGGTGAACGCCACGTCCCGCGCGGTGATCGGCGTGCCGTCCGACCACTGCGCGTCCCGGAGGTGGAAGGTCCAGGTCAGCGCATCGGGCGAGGCCTCCCAGCGCTCCGCGAGCCCGGGCTGCACGGCGTTGTCGGGGCCCACCACGGTGAGGTTCTCGTAGTTGAGCCGGTTGATCTGGGTGGAGGACAGGAACACCGCGACGAACGGGTTCAACGAGTCGATGTCCTGGGTGAGCGCCACCCGCAGCGTGGCGCCGGGCGCCGGTTGCGCCTGCCCGACGCCGGCCCCGGACAGCGCGAGCGCTGCCGCGGCGAGCACCGCGGCAGCGGACATGACGGATCTGCGGACGATTCCCCCGAGCATCGCTTCCCCCCGATCGGCCCCGCAGCGCTGCGGCGGTGGGGGGAAACCAACCACCGCGCCGGGATGGCGTCAATGGGTAACCCGCCGATAGCGTGGCGTGACATCACGAAGATCACGGGCGGGGTGGTGCGGGTGCCTACGGCTGATCCGTCGGATGGCGTCGCCGAGCTGTGCGCGGCGCTCGTGCGCATCGACACGACCAACCGGGCGTCCGGCGACGCGGAGGGGGAGCGGGAAGCGGCCGAGCTCGTGGCGTCCGTGCTGGCCGACGAGGTCGGGGTCGAACCGCGCGTGCTGGAGTCGGCGCCCCGGCGGGCCAACGTGGTGGCCCGCGTCCCGGGCGAGGACCCGGCGTTGCCCGCCCTGTTGGTGCACGCGCACCTCGACGTCGTCCCGGCAGACCCCGCGGGCTGGTCGGTGCCGCCGTTCTCGGGGGAGGTCCGCGACGGCTACGTGTGGGGCCGCGGCTCGGTCGACATGAAGGACATGTGCGCCACCGTGCTGTCCGCGCTGCGTTCCTGGCGCTCGCGCGGGACGGCGCCGCGGCGCGACCTGGTGCTGGCCTTCGTCGCCGACGAGGAGACCGGCGGCGAGTACGGCGCCGGGTGGCTCGTCGACGAGCACCCGGAGCTGTTCGCGAACTGTGGCGCCGGCATCGGGGAGGGCGGCGGGTACGGCCTCGGCGTCGACGGGGTGCGGCTCTACCCGGTCGGCACCGCCGAGCGCGGCACGATGCACCTGCGGCTCACGGCATCCGGCCGGGCCGGGCACGGTTCGCGCCCCAACGCGGACAACGCGGTGGTGGCGCTGGTCGCCGCGCTCGCCCGCATCGCGGCGCACCGCTGGCCCGTGCGGTTGACCCCGACGGTGCGCGAGTACCTCGTGCGCACCGGGGAGGCGCTGGACGTGCCCGTGGACCTGGGCTCCGACGCCGCGGTCGACGCCACCGTCGCGCGGCTGGGCGGGGCCGGCGCGCTCGCTGCGGCGGTGGTGCGGCCCAGCACCACGCCCACCGTGCTGTCGGCAGGCAGCGCGGTGAACGTCATCCCCTCCACCGCGGAGGCGCTGGTGGACACCCGCGTGCTGCCCGGCGGCACCGAGGAGGTGCTTGCGGCCGTCGACGAGCTGCTCGGCCCGGACGTGCGGCGGGAGTTCCTCACGTACGGGGAGCCGGTGCAGGCCCCGTTCGACGCGCCGTGGTTCGCGGCGATGACCGCGGCGCTGCGGGCGGAGGACCCGGACGCGGTGGTGGTGCCCTACTGCCTGGGCGGTGGCACCGATGCGAAGGCCTTCTCCACGCTCGGCATCCCCTGCTACGGCTTCGGCCCGCTCGGCCTGAGCACCGATGACGGCTACGACCACCGCGCGATGGCCCACGGTGTGGACGAGCGGGTCCCGGTGGCCGCCCTGGAGTTCGGCGCGCGGGTGCTGGACCGGTTCTTGCGGGAGGTGTGAGCCGGTCGGTTCGTCGGCTCGTCCGAGATCCGGCCATCGGTTTGTGCTGTTCCGACGAAGGCGGGCGGGCGCGGGATGGCGACAATCGCTACACACCGCAGCCAGGGAGGTCTGATGGAGCCGGGTACCGGTAGTTCCACCGACCAGTCGTGGACGCCCTCCCGGGTCCGCCGGACCGCGTCGGCCACCGTCGGCCTGCTGATGGCCGTCTGGGTGATCGACTATGTCGACCGGACGATGGTGGCGATCGCGCTCCCCTTCATCGGGGAGGAGTTCGATCTCAGCAAGACCGAGCAGGGCTGGCTGGTCACGACGTTCGCGCTGGCCTACCTGGTCTTCCAGGTGCCGGGCGGCATGCTCGCCGACCGCTTCGGCGCCAAGCGTCTGCTGCTGGTGTCGCTGCTGCTGTGGTCGGCGTTCACCGCGCTGACCGGCGCCATGTGGGGGTTCTTCGCGCTGGTCGCGGTGCGCGGGCTGTTCGGGGTGGCGCAGGCGCTGTTCCCGGGCGCGTCGTTCAAGGCGCTCGCCGAACGCACCACACCGGACCGGCGGGCCACCGCGGCGGGCTCCATGCTGGCGTCCAACTCGCTCGGCGCGGGCCTCGCGCCGCTCGTGGTGGCTCCGGTGCTGCTGGCGTTCGGGTGGCGCGACACCTTCTGGATCGTGGCGGGCGCGGGCGCGCTCGTCGGCACGCTGCTGTGGGCGCTCCTGCCGCGGCCGCTCCCGGCCCGGCTGTCGGAACCCGACACCGCCGACGACGCCCCGGCGCCCGGCATCGCGAGGGTGCTGCGCTCGGCGGCGGTGTGGAAGTTCGCCGCCCTGTTCTGCGCCACGAACATGCTCGTCTACGGGCTGATCACCTGGGTGCCGAGCTACCTGATCGAGGAGCGGGGCATCTCGCTGCTGGGCACCGGTCTGGCCACCGCGATCCCGAGCCTGGTGATGACGGTGACCACGTTCGTCGGCGGTGTGCTGTTCGACCGCTGGTTCTACTACCGCGCCCGGGTGCTGGTGATCCCGGTGCTGCTGGTGGCCGCCGTGATGCTGCTGCTGATGCTGCGGGCCGGCAGCGCCGTGGAGTTCACGATCTACCAGACCCTCGCCATGGGCGTCGCCGGGCTCTCGACGATGAGCGTGCTCGGCATGCCGGTGCGCGCGCTGCCCCGCGCGGTGATCGGTTCCGGCATGGGCGTGGTCAACGTGGGCGGCCAGGTGGCCGGGGTCGTCGCGCCGGTCCTGATGGGGTTCCTGGTCGACCGGTTCTCCTACACCGCCGCCTTCGGGTTCCTGATCGGCACCACGGTCCTGGGTGCGCTCATCGCCACCTGGGTGCCGCAGCGACCGGAGCGGTTCGAGCTGGCGGACGGGCCCGCGGGCCCGGCGACGTGAAGCGGAGGCACATGAACACGACCTACGACCTGGTGCTCGCCGGCGGGCGGGTGATCGACCCGGAGACCGGCCTCGACGCCGTGCGTGACGTCGGGATCTCCGGCGACACGATCGCCGCCGTCAGCGCGGAGCCGCTGGAGGGCCGGACGCGGGTGGACGTGTCCGGCCTCGTGGTCGGCCCCGGGTTCGTCGACCTGCACAACCACACCGACGACATCGCCGGCCAGCGGCTGCGCGCCCTGGACGGCGTCACCACCGCGCTGGAGCTCGAAGCCGGGGTGAGCCCGGTGGAACCCGCCTACCGCGCGGCGGCCGCGCAGGGCCGCCCGATCAACTACGGCTACTCGGCGTCGTGGGCCGCGGTGCGGATGGAGGTGGTCGCCGGGCTCGAGCCCACCGCCGACATCGACGGGTTCATGGCGAACATCGGGCGCGCGGAGTGGCAGCGCGAGGCGAGCCCCGCGCAGGTCGAGCGGATCATGGGGCGGTTGGAGGAGGAGCTCGCCGCGGGCGCGCTCGGCGTCGGCATCCTGGTCGGGTACGCGCCGCGCGTCGGGCCGCAGGAGTACCTCGCCGTCGCCGCGCTGGCCGCGCGTGCCGGTCGCCCGACCTACACCCACGCCCGCGAGCTGATCGAGCAGGACCCGACCACGCCGGTCGACGGCGCCGAGGAGATCACCCGCGCGGCCGCGGAGACCGGCGCGCACATGCACTACTGCCACGTGAACAGCACGTCGGTGCGCCACGTGGACCGCGTGCTGGCACTCGTGGAGAAGGTCCGGCGCGAGGGCGCGCGGGTCACCACGGAGGCCTACCCCTACGGCAGCGGCATGACCGGGATCGGCGCGGCGTTCCTCGCCCCCGAGCTGCTGCACCGCCGCGGCCTCACCCCGCACTCCATCGGCCACCTCGGCACCGGGCGCCGGATGGCCGACGAGGCCGAGCTGCGGGCCATGCGCGAGTCCGACCCCGGCGGCGCCGCGTTCGTGCACTTCCTCGACGAGTCCGACCCGGAGGCGTTCGCGCACGTGGAGCGCGCGCTGGCGTTCGACGACGCGGCGGTCGCGAGCGACGCCTCCCCGCTCCTGTGGCGCGGTGGCGAGCCGGACCCGCTGCGCTGGCCGCTTGCGCCCGACGCCGTGACGCACCCCCGCACCGCGGGCACCTACGCCCGGACGTTCCGGATGCTGGTACGCGAGCGCGGCCTGCTCGACGTGGCCGAGGCCGTCCGCCGCTGCACGCTCGTGCCGGCCGAGGTGCTGGGTGCGGGCGTCCCCGCGATGCGCCGCAAGGGCCGGATCCAGCCCGGGTGCGACGCCGACGTGACGGTGTTCGACCCCGCCACGGTCACGGACCGGGCGACGTACGAGGACACTGCAGCCCCTTCGACGGGCTTCCACCACGTGCTGGTGGCCGGGGAGTTCGTGGTGCGAGACGGGAAATTGCGAACGGACGTCCTCCCCGGCCGCCCCGTCCGCGCCTGAGGTGCTCAGGGCGCCGTGAGCCGTTCGCCCAGGCGGGGGACCGCTCCCAGCAGCTGCTGGGTGTACTCGTGTTCCGGCGCACCCAGCAGCTGCTCCGTCGGGCCCGTCTCGACCAGCTCGCCGCGGCGCATCACCGCCACCTCGTCGCTGACGTAGCGGACGAGGGCGAGGTTGTGCGAGATGAACAGCATCGTGAGCCCGAGCTCGTGGCGCAGTTCGCGGACGAGGTTGAGGATCGAGCCCTGCACCGAGACGTCGAGGGCGGAGGTGATCTCGTCAGCGATGATCACCTCCGGCGCGGCGGCCAGCACCCTCGCGAGCGCGATGCGCTGGCGCTGCCCGCCCGACAGCGCGCCCGGCCGGGCCGCCGCCAGCGCCGGATCCAGGTGCACCAGGTCGAGCAGCCGCTCCACCTCGGCCGCCCGCGAGCGCCGGGTGGCGGCCACCGGGCCGACGCGGTCCCGGTTGGCGGTGAGCGCCTCCTCGACCGAGCGCCCCACCGGCATCCGCGGGTCCAGCGACGAGTACGGGTCCTGGAACACCATCTGGACGCCGCGCCGCCGCCCGCCGCGCCGGCCGCGGGCGCGGGTGACGTCCTCCCCGCCCAGCAGCACCTGGCCCGCCGCCACGGGGGTGAGGCCGATCGTCGCGCGCGCCAGCGTCGACTTCCCCGAGCCGGACCCGCCGACCAGGCCGACGACGGTGCCGGTGGGCACCACGAGGTCGACGCGGTCGACGGCGGTGACGCGGTGGCGGCCGGAGCCGAACTCCACGGTGAGCCCGCGGTACTCGAGGGTGGTCACGAGGTGGCCTCCAGGGACGGTGACGCTGCCGGGCCGACCGGGCCGACCTGCGGGTGCAGGCACGCCACGCGGTGGCCGGCGGCGTGGGGCTCGAGCGGCGGCACCTCGTCCGCACAGCGGTCGGTGGCGTGGGCACACCGCGGCTGGAACGGGCACCCGGGCGGGCGGGACCCGGGGTCGGGCGGCCTGCCGGTGATGGTCGCCAGGGGGAGGGCGCGGTCGGCGTCCATCTGCGGCACCGACGCCAGCAGCGCCCGGCTGTAGGGGTGGGCGGGTCCCGCGACGAGCGTGCTCACCGGGAGCTCCTCGACGATGCGGCCGCCGTACATCACCAGGACCCGGTCGCACACGCTCGCCACCACGGCGAGGTCGTGCGAGATCAGCAGGAGGGCGGTGCCGTGCTCCTCCCGCGCCCGCTGCAGCAGCCGCAGCACCTGCTGCTGGACGGTGACGTCGAGGGCGGTGGTCGGCTCGTCCGCGATGATCAGGCGCGGGCCGGCCATCAGCGCCATGCCGAGCATCACGCGCTGGCGCATGCCGCCGGAGAACTCGTGCGGGTAGCGGCGGGCCCGCCGGCGCGGGTCGGGGATCGCGACGTCGGCGAGCCGCTCGACCGCGCGCTCGTGGGCCGCCCGGCGGGAGCTGCCCAGGTGCTCCTCGGCGACCTCCGCCAGCTGCCGCCCGATCCGCAGAGCCGGGTTGAGCGAGGTGAGCGGGTCCTGGAACACCATCGCCAGGTCCGTGCCGAGCACGCGGCGCAGCGTCCGGTCCGGGACGTCCCGGATCTCCTGCCCCGCGACGGTCAGGGCGGTGGCGGTGCGGACGGCGCCCTGCGGGAGCAGGCCGGCCGCGGCGAGTGCGGTGAGGCTCTTGCCGGACCCGGACTCGCCGACGATGCCGACGGCCTCGCCCTCGCGCACGTCGAAGGAGACACCGGAGACGGGGACGGTCCACGCGCCCGAGCGCGGGAACGCCACACGCAGGTCGCGCACCTGCAGCACCGATCCGGACGGGTCCGGCGGTGCGGCCGGCGGCAGGGCCGGGAGGCGCGGGAGGCGGCCGTGCGAGGCGGTGGCGCGCAGCCCGATCGCGGCCGCCGCCGCCTCGCCGAGCAGGGTGAAGGCCAGCCCGGCGAGGACGACGGCCGCCCCGGGCGCCAACGCTGCCGCCGGGTTGAGGTAGATCCGGTTGAGGCCTTCGCCCAGCAGGCTGCCCCAGTCGTAGGAGGGTTGCTGGACCCCGAGCCCGAGGAAGGAGAGCCCGGCGAAGGCGAGCAGCGCGTTCCCGGCACCGAGCGCGGCGTTGACCACCAGCGGTTCGGCGATGTTGGGCAGCACGTGGCGGACCAGCAGCCGGGTCCGGCCCACACCGAGCGCCCTGGCCGCCGCCACGTAGTCCTGCCCGGCCACCGATGCGGCGAGCGTCTGCGTGAGCCGGGCGAACGGCGGCGCGATGGCGAACCCGATCGCGAGCACGGCCCCCTGGGACCCGACGCCGAAGACGACGGCGAGGAAGATCGCGAGCAGCAGCGCGGGGAAGGCGACGGCCAGGTTCACCGCGGCGACGACGAGACGTCCGGCCCGGCGGCCGAGCACGGCGGGCAGCGCCCCCAGCACCACGCCGGACAGGACACCGATCGCGGTGGCGAGCAGGGCGAGGCCGAGCGAGGTGCGGGTGGCCACCAGCACCCGGGCGAGCACGTCGCGTCCCAGGCCGTCGGTGCCCACGAGGTGCTCGGCCGAGGGTCCGTCGCGCAGGGCGTCGACGTCGATCGCCTCGGCGGCACCACCCCAGACCGCAGGGCCGATGATCGCGAGCACCACGAGCGCCAGCACCGCCGCCCCGGCCGAGGCTCCCAGCGGTGTGCGCAGCAGACCTGACCAGCGCGATCCCACCCCTCAGCCCTCCCGGATCGTCGAGCGGGGGTCGAGCAGCGCGAGCAGCACGTCGACGACCAGGTTGACCAGCAGCACGGCGACCCCGTAGACTAGGACGATCCCCTGGACGAGCGGGTAGTCCTTCTCGGTGATGGAGCCGACGATCGTCGTGCCCAGGCCGGGCCAGGCGAAGATGTTCTCCACCAGCACGGTGCCCGCGATCAGCCCGGACAGCAGCAGCCCGCCCACGGTCAGCGCCGCGGTGAGCATGTTGGGCAGGGCGTGGCGCAGGTGGATCAGCCGCGGGCGCAGCCGTTTGGCGCGGGCGGTGCGGATGTAGTCCTGCCCGAGCACGCGCAGCCCCTCCACCCGGACGATGCGCGAGAGCGCGGCGGCCGGTGCCACCGCGAGGGCGATCACGGGGAGCACGAAGGACTCCGGCCCGGACAGCCCGGCCACCGGCAGCACGGTGAAGGTGACGCCGAACAGGAACACCAGGCCGACGGCGATCAGGAAGTCCGGGATCGCCGCCAGCACCCCGGTGACCCCGGCGAAGGCGAGCTCGCCGCCGCGGCGCCTTCCGCCGTGGGTGGCGATGGCGGCCACGATCCCGAGCGGCAGCGCCACGACCATCGTCACCACGAAGGCCGCGACGCCGAGGCCCGCGGTGGCCGGCAACCGGTCGCCGATGACCTGCGCGACGGGGAGCCCGGAGACGGTGGACGTGCCGAGGTCGCCGCGCAGGAGCCCCCACAGGTGGCTCGCGAACTGCACCGGGAGCGGTTGATCGAGCCCGAGCGCCCGGGTGCGTTCCTGGATGAGCTCCGGCGAGGCGGTGATGCCGAGTGCGGCGCGGACGGGGTCGCCCGGGATCAGGTGGATCATCGCGAAGGACGCGGTCACCAGCACCAGCACGGACACCAGCAGCCTGCCGGTGCGGCGCACGGCGAACTCGAGCCACGGGCCGGCCCGGCGCGGGCCGGTGAGCCGGGGGGACCCGGCGAGCTCGGTCATCGCCCCAGAGTGGTGTGGAGCACTCCGGGAAGCATCGTCGCCGACGACGAAGAATGGACTCCTGGTCGGTGGTGGCCGCACAAGACCCGCGCGCCCGACCCGATTCGGCGCCACGCACGACCGGGCCCGTCGATCTCGGTCGGTTTCGACGATGCGCGCGCCCGGCGCGATCCCCAGGCTGGGCGGAACCCGCCGCGGCCGGCCTGGAGGAGACGATGAGACGCGCCCCGATCCCGTCCCTCGCCGCGTGCCTCTGTGCGCTCGCCCTGCTGGCCACGGCCTGCGGCGGCGCCGACCGGTCGGCAGGCCCGCCGGTGGACGGGGCCACCTTCACCTACGTGATCAGCGCCGACCCGGGCAACCTCGACCCGCACCAGACGGTGCTGTCGGTGACCAACGACTTCAACACGCTCACCTACGACACCCTGGTCGCCTACGACGCCGACAACGAGATGGTGTCGGGCATCGCCGGGTCCTGGGAGGCCGACGCCACCTCCGCCACGTTCACCCTGCGCCCGGACGTGGTCTGCGACGACGGCACGCCGATGACGGCGTCGGTGGTGCAGGCGAACTTCGACTATCTCAAGGACCCGGCCAACGCCTCGCCGCTGATCGGGACGACGTTGCCGCACCGGGACTTCACCACCACGGCCGACGACGCCGCCGGCACGGTGACGGTGACCATGGCGCGGCCCTACGGCTTCCTGCTGGAGGCGGTGGCGACCCTGCCGATCGTCTGCCCGGCGGGCCTGGCCGACCGGGAGCTGCTGGCCAGGGGGTCCGCCGGGACGGGCCCGTTCACCCTGACCGAGGCCGTCGCGGGCGACCACTACACGCTCGTGCGCCGGGAGGGCTACACCTGGGGCCCGGGCGGCGCGTCCACCGACGCCGCCGGTTTCCCCGACCGCGTGGTGGTGCGCATCGTGGACAACGAGGCCACCGCCGCGAACCTGCTGCTCGCCGGCGACGTCAACGCGGCGGCGATCACCGGCGTCGACCAGGAGCGCCTGCGGGTGCGGGGGATGTTCGAGTCGTCGACCGACCGGATCACCGGGCAGCTCTGGTTCAACCACAAGCAGGGCCACCCCGGCAGCGATCCCGCGGTGCGCCGCGCGCTGACGCTCGCGCTCGACCTGCACGAGCTGCGGATGGTGATGACCAGCGGGCTCGGTTCGGCGCCCACGGCCATGGCGGTCCTGGAGCCGCGCGGCTGCACGGGCGACACCGTGGCGGGCACGCTCCCCGCCCAGGACGTCGAGGCGGCGCGGCGAGCGCTCGACGAGGCGGGCTGGACGGTCGGCGCCGACGGCACCCGGTCGCGCGACGGCACGCCGCTGACGCTGCGGCTGCTCTACAAGAGCGGGTTCGACGACCTGTCCGCGGGCATGGAGCTGCTGGCGCGCCGGTGGCAGGAGAACCTCGCCGTCGTGGTCGAGAGCCAGGCCATGACCGACACCGGGATCATCGAGGCGACGTTCGGCGGCGACGCGTGGGACGTCGCCAACCTCCCGCTCAACGCCTACCTGCCGGTGACCATCTCGCCGTTCGCCACCGGGGCGCTGCCGCCCGAGGGCTCGAACTACACGGCGATCGACAACCCGCTCTACACCGATCTGTCGGCGCAGGCCCAGGTCACCGCAGGGGAGGCGGGCTGCGAGTTGTGGAACCGCGCCGAGGCCGCCCTGTTCAGCGCGTTCGACGTGGTGCCGATCGCGCAGGCCCCGAGACCGGTGTTCGGTAGCGGCGCGCGGTTCGGCAGCCGCGGCGGCGCCGTGATCCCCACCAGCATCACGATGCCGGCCGGCTGAGCAGGAGAGGAGACGGCATGCCCAGCGCAGCCCCCACCCCCGAGCCGTCCGGGCCACCCGATCCGGCCGAGCGGGTCCGGGCCGTCCTCGAGGCCGCCGACGCCGACGGTGCGGTCCACGTCCGCCGGATCGGCGGCCCGCAGCGGTTCGCGCTCGCGGCCGACCGGCCGGTGCCGAGCGCGTCGGTGTTCAAGATCCTCGTCCTCCTGGAGTTCGCCTGCCAGGTGGCCGCGGGCACGCTCTCGCCCACCACCCGCATCCGGGTGCCTGCCGACGAGCGGACGATGGGCCCGACCGGCCTGTCGGTGTTGCGCGACGACGTCGAGATGTCCGCCCGCGACCTGGCCGTGCTGATGATGCAGATCAGCGACAACACGGCCACCGACGTCGTGCAGCGCCTGGTGGGCACCGCGTCCGTCGCCCGCAGGGTGGCCGCTCTCGGCCTCACCGCCACGGTGGTCGAGCACGACTGCCGCGACCTGCTGGCCCTGCTGGTCGACGAGCTGGGTGGTGCTCCCGACGTCCTCGACACCCTCCACGCGCTCGACACCGACGAGCGGGCCCGCGTGCTCGCCGCGAGCCCGTCCCTGCGCGCCGAGTGCGGCAACCGGACCACCGCCCGGGAGATGACGGCGCTGCTGGAGCTGATCTGGCGCGACGAGGCCGGGCCCGCGCAGGCCTGCGCGGAGACGCGCCGCGTGATGGGGCTGCAGCACGCGCCGCACCGGCTCTCCACCGCCTACGCCGACGGCCCGGTGATCAGCGGGAAGACCGGCACGCTGGTCGGCGTCCGCAACGAGGTCGGCGTGATCGACTTCGGCGCGGGGGAGCAGTACGCCGTGGCCGTGTTCCTGCGCGGCCGCACCCACGCGCAGCGCGACCCTGCGGTCGACCGCGCGATCGGTCAGGTGGCCCGGATCGTCGTCGACGCGCTGCGCACGCCGGCCTGATCGCTCACCCGGCACCACCCGCGTGGCGCAGCAGGCGCAGCTGCAACATGGCGGCGAAGCGGGTGTCGGCGTCGTCGAGGTCGAGGTCACCGATCTCGGCGATGCGCCGCAGCCGGTAGCGGAAGGTGTTGGGGTGCACGTGCACGGCGGCCGAGGCCGCGTTCACGTCGCCGAAGGCGTCGAGCCACGCCTCCAGGGTGCGCACCAGGCGGCTGCGGTGGGCGCCGTCGTAGCGCAGCAGGCGCCCGACGGGCCCGGACTGCTCGTGGCCCTCGGCGGCGTTGAGGTCGGCCAGCCGCAGCAGGAGCGACTCCACCTGCACGTCGGCGGCGCGCGCCACCCGCCGTGAGGTCGTGCCGCCCTGCAGCACGCGCAGCGCCCGGTCGGCGTCCTCGCGGGCACGCGTGAGCGTCGCGACGTCGGTGGCCACGCGGCCCACGCCGACGAACCCGGGCGCGCGGTCGCCGGTGCGCTGCAGGAAGCCCGACGCGATGGCGACCACGCGCTCCTCGCCGGCGTCGACCGCGTCCGGCGGCACCGGCACGATGCCGTAGGCGACCCCGCGGATGGCGGCGACGACCGCGTCGGGGTGCAGCGCGGACAGGTGGACGGCCAGCGCGTCGGCCGCGCGCTGGCGCTCGGTCTCGCGGCGGGCCAGCGCCAGCGTCTCGGGCTCGCCGCCGGGCTCGGGCAGGCCGAGGGCGAGCACGACGAGCGGCCGGTCGGCCAGCCCCAGCCGGGACAGCGCGTCCCCGGCGCCCGGGCCGCCCTCGAGCGCGGTGGCCACCAGGTCGGCCACCAGCCTCCGTTCGACGTCGGCGCCGGCGCGCATGCGCAGCAGGTGCAGGGCCACCAGCTTGGCGGCGTCGACGAGGCTCTGCGCCCGCGCGGGGGAGAGCGCCGCGGGCACGGCGGCCCAGATCGAGCCGAGGATCTCGTCGCCCGCGCGGACGGCGACCGCGGCCCGCCCGAGGGAGACCTCGGGCATGCCGAGGTCGTCCGGGCTGACGAACACCGGGC
Source organism: Pseudonocardia sp. MH-G8 (assembly GCF_002262885.1). Classification (GTDB taxonomy): domain Bacteria; phylum Actinomycetota; class Actinomycetes; order Mycobacteriales; family Pseudonocardiaceae; genus Pseudonocardia. The sequence continues at coordinate 87,863 of NZ_NKYF01000005.1, forward strand.
CTTCGCGGGTGTAGAGGCGGCGGAACGCGCCGCACTCCTCCAGCCTGCGCATGTAGCGGTCCGGCACCTGGCGCCCCAGGATCGTCTCGATCCGGCTCTCGTCGGCCTCGTCCTGGCGACCGGAGAAGGCCAGCAGGTGGGAGCTGCGGTCCTCGATGGTGACCGGGGCGTCGAGCAGCGCGCCGATCGCGTTGGCCAGGGCGAAGAGGTCACCGGCCGGCACCCCGCCGAGCGATTCCGGTTCCGCGCCGGCGGCCAGGGCGACGTCGCCCTCGCCGAGCAACGCGCGCAGCAGCGCCGCCAGCTGGTTCCAGGTCGCGCCCCGGGTGAGCCCGAGCAGCACGGTGCCGGTGTCGGCGGCGAGGGCGCCCAGACGGGGGTCGACCGGCACCGGCGCGCGCACGACCAGCCCCGCGCCGCCCTGGTCGGCGACGTGGCGCAGCAGCGCGGCGATCTCCTCGCCGCCGGTGACCCCGACCGCGAGGACCAGGGCCCCGGGCGGCAGCACCGGCTCGTCGGTGGGGTCGTGGATGACCACGCCGCCGATGCCGTGCGCGGCGGCCGGGCCGTGCGGGTCGCCGGCCGCCACGTCCAGCAGCGTGGTGCCCAGCCGATCGAGCACCCGACCGAGGCTGGCCCGGGCCGGCGACGGCGCCCCACGTCCGTTCCGGTCACGATCCACGACGCCACCGTAGTGGCGCGGGAACGATCAGCGGAGCGGAACGGACTCCCGGGCGGTGGTCACGGCGTCGAGGATCTCGGGCAGCGGCTCGACCCCGAGCCCGGGCCCCGTCGGCACCGGCAGGTGGCCCTCCTGCAGCGTGAAGGGCACGGTGACGTCGGTGGCGTAGTAGCGGTCGGACGCCGAGGTGTCCCCGGGCAGCGTGAACCCGGGCAGCGCGGCCAGCGCGACGTTGGCCGCCCGGCCGAGCCCGGTCTCGAGCATGCCGCCGCACCACACCGGCACGCCGTTGGCCACGCAGACGTCGTGGATGCGCCGCGCCTCCAGGTACCCGCCGACGCGCGCGGGCTTGACGTTCACCACCGCGCACGCGCCCAGCCGGATCGCGGCAGCGGCCGTGCGCGCCGACGTGATCGACTCGTCCAGGCAGATCGGGGTACGCAGGTGCCGGGCGAGCTCCGCGTGGCCCAGCACGTCGTCCTCGTCGAGCGGCTGCTCGATCAGGAGGAGGTCGAAGGGGTCGAGGCGGGCCAGGTGGCGCGCGTCGGCCACCTCGTACGCGCAGTTCGCGTCGACCTGTAGCGCGATCGCGTCACCGAAGCGCTCGCGCACGGCGCGCACCGGCTCGACGTCCCACCCGGGCTCGATCTTCAGCTTGATCCGGACGTAGCCCGCGTCGAGGTACCCGCCCACGGCGTCGAGCAGCTGCGGGATCGAGTCCATGATCCCGACCGAGACTCCGCACGGCACGCGGTCGCGGGCGGCCCCCAGGAAGCGCCCGAACGACTGCCCGGCGGCGCGCAGCTCGGCGTCGAGCACGGCGGTCTCCAGGGCCGCCTTCGCCATCCAGTGGCCCTTGAACCGCCCGAGGACGCGCCCGACCGCGTGCGCGTCGAGGTCGGGTACCGCCGCCAGGGCCGGGACGAGGAAGCGCCGCATCACGTCCGCCGCCCCGTCGACGTACTCGGCCGAGTAGAGCGGGTCCGCGAGCGCGGCGCACTCGCCCCAGCCCTGCGACTCCGGCGTCGTCACCCGCACCAGCAGCAGCTCGCGGACCGTCTGCGTGCCGAACGACGTGCGGAACGGCGCCACCAGCGGCATCGCCACCCGCCGGAGCTCGACAGCGGTGAGTTTCATCGAGTGGACCCCCCTGATCCGGAACGGTCGATCACGTACCAGCCCTCGCGGTCGAAGCCCGTCACGCGGGCGCCGCTGCCGAGCGCGTCGCCGAGCACCTCGCGCAGCGCGCGCCGCCAGCGCCGGGCGAGCTCGGGGTGCTCGGCGCGCAGTGCCTCGATGTCGGGCGGCACCGCCGCCAGGGACACCGGGCCTGCGCGTCCGGGTGCCGTCCGCGGTTCGCCCGACGGGTCCACCGCCAGCGACTCCGTCGCACCGGCGGCGCGCAGCGCGGTCGGGTCGACGGTCCGCGGGCGCCCGCCGCACGCCGACACGGCCTCTGGCGACGCCAGTTCCCACCTCGTGAGCAGCCGGTCGGTCTCGTCGCCGCCGTTGATCGAGTCCTGCATCGGACCGTAGAAGTCGGGCAGGTACTCCGACGCCACCGCGCCCAGCTTCGCCAGGTTGAAGTACGCGTTGCGGCGCACGAGCGGGTCGAACGTCCACGTGATGGTGGTGATGCCGCGCGTGAGGGCCCAGGCGCGCTGGTGCAGTTTGAGGGCGTAGCCGACGCTGCGCCGGCGCGCCGAGCCGGCGACCCCGGTGACGTGGCTGTGCAGGCCCGCACCCGCGGGCGCGGCGAAGAAGCCGACCGTCACCCCGACCAGCACCGGACCGTCGTACGCCCCGGCTACGTAGTTGCCGGCCTTCGCGAACACCCGCAGCAGCTCCGCGGTGATCGGTGGGTTCGAGGGGTCCGGGCGCCAGATCCGGTCGACCAGCGCGTACGCCGAGTCCATCGCCGCGACGTCGGTGAGCTCGCTGATGCGCACACCGCTGTGCCGCGCCGCGCGTTCGGCGTCGGCGATCGCCTGCGCCGGCTGCGGGTCCCGCGCGGTGACCGTCGTGTCAGCCACGCCCGCCGCCCTCCAGCACGGTGGCGAGCAGGCCCGCGAGCAGGGCCGTGCGCCCGGGCATCTCGGCCACCCGCACGTGCTCGTCGTCGGCGTGCGCGCCCCCGCCGACGGCGCCGAGCCCGTCGAGGGTGGGAACGCCCTCGCCCGCGGTGAAGTTGCCGTCGGACGCGCCGCCGACCGTCACGCCCTCGAGCGGGGGCAGCCCGAGCCGGCCGGCGACCTCGCGGGCGAGCGAGAACAGCGCCGCCGACGAGTCCGGGGACAATGGGGGCCGGTTGGGACCGCCGGACACGGTGGTCCGCGCCCCGGCGACGGTGGTGCGCAGCGCCCGGACGGCCCGGTCGACCCGGTCCTGCTCGGCGACCGAGAGGACCCGGACGTCCACGGCGAGACCGGCGCTCGCCGGCACGGTGTTGGTGGTGGTGCCCGCGCGCAGCACGCTCGGGGTGACGGTGGTGGCCTGCGCCGGGTCCGCGAGCGCGGCGATCGCGAGCACCTGGTGCGCGAGCTCGATCCCGGCGTTGACCCCCTTCTCGGGCTCGAGGCCCGCGTGCGCGGCGCGGCCGTGCACCTCGATCTCGTAGATCGACGCGCCCTTGCGCCCGGTCTTGAGGGCGCCGCCGTCGGCGCTCGCCTCCAGCACGAACGCGGCGTCGCAGCCCCGCGCCTCCTGCCGGATCAGCGCTTCCGAGGACGGGGACCCGATCTCCTCGTCGCCGGTGACGAGCACCGTGACGCCGTCCAGGTCGTGCCCGTCGGCGCGCAGGGCGGCCAGCGCGTGGAAGGCCTGCACGACACCGGCCTTCATGTCGAAGCACCCGGGTCCGGTGGCGATGCCGTCGCGCAGCGACCACGGGTGCGTGGCGAGGGAGCCGAGCGGCCAGACGGTGTCGTGGTGGCCGAGCACGAGCGCGCGCCGGCGGCCCGCACCGAAGCGCCAGCGCAGGTGCGTGGAACCGTCGACGACCAACCGCTCGCCCGCGACGCCGAGCGCGGCGGCGCCCTGGCGGGCCACCACCTCGGCGCTCGCCGCGACGGCGGCCCGGTCCGCCGAGGGCGACTCGCAGGTGACCAGCTGTTCGAGGTCGGCGAGCATCGCCGGCAGGGCGGCCTCGAATCGGGCCGTGGTGAGGGCGCCCGCGGGGGCGGCCATCACGACCGCCGCTTCGGGTTGGCGCGCACGCCGTAGTGCAGGTACTCGGCGCCGTCGGGCAGCCGGTAGAACGTCACCGGCGTCCACGTCTCGGTGCCCGGTGCCCGCATCGCGAACAGGTCCTCGGCCACCGCGACGAGGTCGTACTCGTGCGTGGGCTCGCCCAGCGCCGCGGCCACCGGTCCCGTGCTCGTCGTGCGCATGACGAGCGCGCCGTCGCGCTCGAACACCTCGGTGGTGACCGACGTGCGCTCGTAGGTCCCGGTGTAGCGGGCGGTGTCCACGGGCGGCGGATCCGCGGGCGGGGCGAGCGGCGCCGGCATCGCCAGGCCCGTGGTCTCGGCGAGGACCTCCCGGTACAGCTGCTGGAACAGGTCCCGCGCGTGCCCGCCGTTCGTCAGCAGCACCACGGCGATCCCGGCGTCGGGCACGACCCGCAGGAAGGCCGACTGGCCGATCGTGTTGCCGTCGTGGCCGATCACCTGCCTGCCGTCCCACGTGAACCGGATCCAGCCCAACCCCCAGGAGTCGCCGAGGGTGTGCCGGTCGGGCAGCTCGACCTCGCACTCCTGCATCGCGGCCACCGACGCCGCGCCCAGCACCGGCGTGCCGTCGGGAGCGGTGCCGCCGCGCAGGTGCATCGCGGCGAACCCCGCCACGTCCCGCGGCGTCGCGTTGACCAGCCCGGCCGGGCCCGCCGAGCGGGGCAGCAGCCAGACCGGCGTCGGCCGGGGCTCCTCGTCGGGTTCGCCGACGTGGCCCACGGCGACCCGCCCGAGGACGGCCTCCTCGGGCAACGTCGAGGTGCGCGCGAGGCCCAAGGGCGTCGTGAGGCGCTCGCGCAGCGCCGCGTCCCAGGTCAGCCCGGTCAGGACCTCCACGACCCGGCCGGCGAGGATGAACCCGGAGTTGCAGTAGGAGAACGTGGCGCCCAGCGGGTGGTTCTGGGCGGCGCCGTCCAGCTGCCGGACGTAGGCCTCCACGCAGTCGTCGCCGCGTCCGGTGTCGGTGAAGATGTCGCCGTCGATCCCGCTGGTGTGGCTGAGCAGGTGGCGCATCGTGACCTTCTCGGTCACCTCGGCGTCCCCGGCGCGGAAGTCGGGCAGGACGTCGGTGATCGGGGCGTCCAGGTCCAGGCGGCCCTCGTCCACCAGCTGCATCACCAGGGTCGCGGTCCAGACCTTCGTGATCGACCCGATCTGGAACGCGGTGTCGGTGGTGACCTCGACGCCGGTGTCGCGGCTCAGCACCCCGTGGGTGGCCTCGACGAGCTCGTCGACGCCACCGGGCCCGGAACCGAGGCGCAGGACGGCGAGGCCGGCGCCCGGGACCTGGCACCGCGCCGCCAGCTCGCCCAGCCTGCGCTGCCAGTGCGCGGCGTCGAGGGCGGGCCGCCCGCCGACGTGGCGCTCCAGCCAGTCGAGGACGCGGTGGCCGTAGTCGCTGCGGTGCGAGGGGCGGCCGTCCAGGATGAACAGGTGCGACGCGCCCGGGTAGAGCACCAGCCGGGCCGGGACGCCGCGGGTGCGCAGGGCGCTGAACCACTGCTCGGCCTGGCCCACCGGGCAGCGCTCGTCGGCCAGGCCGTGCAGCACGAGGGTCGGTGTCCGGACCTGGTCGACGTGCTCGAGGGGGGACTGGGCGCGCACCTGCTCCGGTGCCTCCCCGAACTCCAGCGAGCCCAGCCCGCGGCCGAGGTCGCTGGTGCCGGCCAGCGCCCGCAGGTCGACGACGACGCCACCGCTCACCGCGGCCGCGAACCGGTCGGTGCGCCCGGTCAACCAGCACGTCATGAACCCGCCGTAGCTGTACCCGCTCACCGCCAGCCGCGCCGGGTCGGCCACCCCCTCGGCGACGAGCTGGTCCAGCGGGTCGAGGAAGTCGCGCTCGTCGGCGAGGCCCCACGCGCCGACGGCGCCGGTGTAGAAGTCGCTGCCGTAGCCGTCGCTCGCGCGCGGGTTCAGGGTCAGCACCGTCCAACCGCGCGCGGCCAGGGCCTGGTGGTAGGAGTGCGCCGCGTCGGCGGCCGGGTGCCACGCGTTGTGCGGCCCGCCGTGCACGTCCAGCAGGAGCGGGGCGGGGGAGGGCGCGGCCGGGTCCCGCAGCAGCCAGCCGTGCACCACCGTCCCGTCGTGCACCGTGAACTCCCGCGGTTCCGCCCGGAACAGCGTGACGTCGGGAAGGGCGTCCGCGGTGTGGGTGGTGAGCCGCGTGAGCGCGCCGGTGCCGAGCTCGAGGACGGCGACCTCGCCGTAGGTGGCGCCGTCGGCCACGACCACCGCAGCCCTGTCGGCGTCGCGGGCCACCGACAGGCCCGACACGACCACGTCGGCACCGGTCAGCAGCGGGCGGGGCGCGGTCGTGGCGTCCACGTCGGTCGCGTGGACGTGGGTGCAGCCCCGGTCACGCACGCAGAACACGACCGTGCGCCCGTCCGCGGCGAGCTGCGCAGCGCCACCGGGGTAGCCCGGCCCGCCCGGCATCACGTTGCGGTCCAGCGGCGCCGCGAGGTCGACCGGTGGTGCGCCGGCGTCGGGGCCGGCCGGGATCCGCAGCAGGGCCGCGTGCCGGATCGCCACCTCCGGCGTGCCCGTCACGAGCAGGTGCTCGCCGTCGCGGGTCCACGTCACCAGGCCCGCCGTGCCGCCGGCGGGGCCGACGCGCCGCGGCCCGGCGCCGGCGGGGGCGGCGTCCAGGTCGAGCACGTGCACGGCCGAGGCCAGGGTGAGGTCGGCGTCCGGCTCGGGGGCGGCGGCGAACGCGAGCCTGCGCCCGTCGGGGGACCACGCAGGGGGCCCGGCGTCCCAGTCGCCGTCCGTCAGCTGCGCGACGCCGCCGGTGGCGAGCTCGAGGAGGTGCAGGTGGCGGCGGCGGGTGCGGCGCAGGCCGGCGCCGTCGACCTTGTGGTCGAGCCGGTCGACGACCACCGGCGCGTCCTCGCCCTGCGCGGTCCGATCGACGCCTGCGACGAAGGCGATCCGGCTGCCGTCCGGGCTCCAGACCGGCGGGCCCGCACCGTGGGGCAACGCCGTCAGCGCCTCGGGCTCCCCGCCGTCCAGCGGCAGGAGGTGCAGCTGCGGCCCGTCGGCGGTGCGGCGCAGGAACGCCACCCGCTTCCCGTCGGGCGCGATCGCGGGCGCGGTGTCGGCGTCGCCGCGGGTGAGCCGCACCGGCGCGCCGTCGCCTCCGGTCGTGATCGACCAGAGGGCGTACCGGTCGGCGTCGGCCGCCACGTCCGTGGTGCGGAGCACGTACACGATCCGCCGGCCGTCCGGCGAGATGCTGGGCGCGCTCGGTAGCGGCACCTGGTGGACGTCGTCGAGCTCGAGCGGCGTTCCCATGGACAGCAGCCAACTCGCTCCCGCGGAGCGGGTCTTCGTGCTCCTCGACGAAGTTCGGGGTGTCCCGTTGTGCCCGGGCGCTCGCCGGGTGGTGCCCCGTTTGGCGGCGTCGCGCAGGGGAACCCGCTGCTCACGCTGCTACGTGCACGGGCGGATGTGCACGGACGGACCGCTGACGGAGACGCGATGCTCAACCAGAACGATCGACGCCGGCTCGAGGCGATCGAACGGCAGCTGCGGGACGAGGATCCCGAGTTCGCGCGCCGCTTCTCCCACTGGCCTCCCGAGGGGACGCGCCGGTGGCGCTCCTGGCCGGTCCTCGTGCTCGTGCTGGGCTGCCTGGGGGTGTTGCTCGCGCTGGTGGTGCTGAGCCCCGCCCTCTTCCTGCTCTCCGCCGCGGGCGTGACCGCCGGGTGGATCGGGCTGGCGCGGCGCCACCGCAAGGAGGCCGGCCCGCCCGGTGACAGCCCGTCGCTCTGGTAGGCCGTCCTGCAGCCCGCCGGGCCACGTCCCGGCGCTGCCGCTCGTACGCCGCGCTGGTGAGCGACCGCACACACCCCGGAAGTTGTAGAGCACAACTAACGGCGTACCGTTGCTGGTAGCAACCAACTGGGAGAACGGCGTGATCACCACTGCAACGGCGGACGAACTGATGGACGTCCTGCGCGCCATCGCGCGGGCGAGCCGGACCGCACGGCAGATCCCCCTCGAGGACGACCTGCCGGCGTGGACGGTGGCGGTGCTGAGCATGCTCGCCCGCGAGGGTGAGCAGCGCCTCGGCCGGGTGGCGGCGCACCTCGAGGTCGACCCGTCGGTGGCGAGCCGCCAGGTGGCCGCGCTGGAGCAGCTGGGGCTCGTGCTGCGCAGGCCCGACCCCGCCGACGGGCGTGCGCAGCTGTTCGCCGCCTCCGACGCGGGCATCGCCACGCTCGGCGGCTACCGGGACATGCGCGCCCGCTGGGTGGCCGACGCCCTCGAGGGCTGGGACGACGCCGAGGTCGCGCAGCTCGTCGCCCGGCTCGAACTGTTGGTGCACGACCTGCATCACGCGCTGTGCGAGCGGAGCGAGCCCGCCCTGCGGGCCGTAGCCCGGCCGGCCTCCTGACCCGGGCAATGCCGCCCCGCCCCACCCATCGCACGACCTGCCCGAGGAGAAGGACTTGACCACGTCCACAGAGGGGACGCTCGCCCCGCCGGCGAGCGCCGCCCGGGAACCGGCCGCCGAGGAGGGCGGCCGGATGACGCACCGGCAGACCCTGGAGGCCCTCTCCGGGATGTTGCTGGCGATGTTCACGGCGTTCCTGTCCTCGACGATCGTGTCGAACGCCCTGCCGACGATCATCACCGACCTGCACGGCTCGCAGAGCCAGTACACCTGGGTGGTCACCGCGACCCTGCTCGCCTCCACGGCCACCACGCCGATCTGGGGCAAGTTCGCGGACCTGTTCAGCAAGAAGCTGCTCGTGCAGCTGGCGATCACGATCTTCACGGTCGGCTCGATCTTCGCCGGGTTCTCCCAGTCGGTCAGCACCTTGATCGCGTGGCGCGCGCTGCAGGGCATCGGCCTCGGCGGGCTGCAGGCCCTGATCATGATCGTGATCGCGGCGATGATCAGCCCCCGGGAGCGCGGCCGCTACACGGGCGTGATCTCCACGGTCATGTCGGTCGCCCCGGTGGCCGGCCCGCTGATCGGCGGGATCATCGTCGACACCGAGTGGCTGGGCTGGCGCTGGTGCTTCTGGGTGGGCGCGCCGCTCGCCGTCCTCGCGCTGATCGTCGTGCAGCGCACGCTCAACCTCCCCGTCGTCAAGCGCAAGGTCAGCATCGACTACCTCGGCGCGGCGCTGATCGCGGGCGGCGTGTCCGCCCTGCTGATCTGGGTGACGCTGGCAGGAAACCAGTTCGCCTGGGGCTCCACCACGTCGCTCGGCCTGGCCGGGCTCGGCGCGCTGCTGATCGTGCTCTTCCTCATCGTGGAGACCCGGGCCAAGGAGCCCATCATCCCGTTGCGGCTGTTCCGAGACAGGACCACCACGCTCGCCACGATCGCGAGCATCTCGGTGGGTGTCGCCATGTTCGGCGGCGCCGTCTTCCTCGGGCAGTACTTCCAGATCGCGCGCGGCTACTCGCCCACCATCGCCGGCCTGCTCATGCTCCCGATGATCATCGGGTCGACGATCTCGGCGACGGTCTCGGGCTGGCTCATCACCCGCTACGGGCGGTGGAAGGGCTACCTGGTCGCCGGCGCGTTCTTGATGATCGGCGCCTTCGGCATGCTGTCGACGATCGACCACGACACGAACATCGTGCTGGTCGGCGCCGCCCTGTTCGTCCTCGGCTCCGGCATGGGCATGTTGATGCAGAACCTCGTGCTGGCCGTGCAGAACTCCGTCGCCGCCACCGATCTGGGCTCGTCGACGTCCACCGTCACGTTCTTCCGCTCGATGGGCGGCACGGTCGGGGTGTCCGTGCTCGGCGCCATCCTCGCCGCGCAGGTCGCGACCCTCACCACGCAGGGGCTGATGTCGGCCGGGGTGCCCGCACCCGAGGGTGGGGTCGGCGAGGTCGGGATCGGCAGCCTGAACGAGCTGCCGCCCGCCCTCGTGGGGATCGTCCGGGGTGCCTACGGCGACGCGACGGCACAGATCTTCATGGTGGCCGGAGTGCTCGCGATCATCACGCTCCTCGCGGTGCTGTTCATCCGGGAGGTCCCGCTGCGTACCGAGACAGGCATGGAGCGCGAGCGCGCCGAGGCCCGCTCGGGCGGTGCGGGCGACGAGAACCCGGGTGTGGCGAACGGCCACGGCGCCACGGCGCCGGTGCCCGCCGTCGCCGCACCGGCCAACGGGCACGCGCGCGCCGGGTGGGAGACCCCCGCGCAGGCCATCGCCCAGGCCCCGGCCTTCCGGCCGGCCGACGACCACGCGCCCGTGGGCAACGGCAAGCACGCGGTGGCCGGCGAGCCCGCGGCCGAACGCCCGACACCCGGGCCCGGAGTCCACGGCACCGTCTTGCGGGGTGACGGTGCCGGACTCGGTGGCGCCGTCGTCACCGTGGCCGACCAGGGCGGGCACCACGAGACGAGCACCACCACCGGCCGCGACGGCGCGTACCGGCTCACGCTGCCCACCGGCGGCACCTACCTGGTCGTCGCGGCCTCCGGTGCCTACGAGCCGCACGCGGCGCTGGTGCCGGTGGCCGACAGCCCGGTCCGCCACGACATCGCGCTGAGCGGCACGAGCGCGGTGCAGGGCGTCGTCACCTGCGTCGACTCTGCCGGAGAGCCCGCTCCCGTGGTCGGCGCGGCCGTCACCCTGATCGACGTGCAGGGTGCCGTGGCCGGCGCCACCACCACCGACGCCGGCGGGCGCTACCGGCTCGCGGGCGTGCCGCACGGGCAGTACACGCTGGTCGCCGCCGCCCCCGGTCGCCCGCCCGCGGCGGCGAGCGTCCGGTTGGGCGCCGGCACGCGCACCGAGCGAAACCTCGCGCTGCCCGCGCGGGCGGTGCTGCGCGGCAGCGTCTCCGCGGCGAGCAGCGGGGCGCCGGTGGGGGAGGCGTTGGCCACGCTCGTGGACGTCGAGGGCACCGTCGTGGCGTCGGCGGTCACCGGGCCGGACGGGGCGTTCGAGTTCCCCGACCTGGCACCGGGCACCTACACCCTCACCGCGCGCGGCTACGCGCCGGTGGCGCAGGTGGTGCAGGTGGCCGCCGGGTCGGTGGCGAACGCCGCGGTGGCGCTCACCGCGCCGACCGGGACCGCCCAGCCCTCCCCGGTTGCCCAGCCCTCCCCGGTTGCCCAGCCCTCCCCGGTTGCCCAGCCCTCCCCGGTTGCCCAGCCCTCCCCGGTTGCCCAGCCCTCCCCGGTCGACGCCCGGAGCCTGGGATGACCGGCGGCGCCGTCACCGGCAGGCTGACCACGCCGGACGGGTGGCCGATCGGGGGCGGCACCGTCACGGCGGTCGATGCCGCGGGCGGGCAGGGCGCCCGCACGACCAGCGGCGACGACGGGCACTTCCTGCTCGACGGGCTCGCCACCGGTGCCTACACCCTGGTCGGCGCGAGCCCGGGCCACGAGCCGATGGCCACATCGGTCACGGTGGCCGACGGGGGCCTCACCCCGCTCGGCGTGCTGGAGCTGGCTCGCGCGGGTGGCGCGGTGCTGCCCGCGCCGGGCACGTGGACCATCGACCCGCAGCACTCCAGCATCCGGGCCACCGCCCTGCACCTGGGGCTGAGCCGGATCCACGGTCGGGTCCGCCGCTTCGGCGGCCGGATCGAGGTGGCGGATCCCCTGGAGGGCAGCTCGGTGGAGGTGACGATGGATCCGGGCAGCGTCGGATCCGACGACCCGGACCGCGACGCCCACCTGCGCAGCGCCGACTTCCTCGACGTCATGCGCTACCCGGAGATCGGTTACAAGAGCGAGGGGCTGCGGCGCCTCGACGCCGAGCACTGGATCCTCGACGGCGTGCTCACGCTCAAGGACGTGAGCGCGCCCGTCCCGCTGTACGTCGTGTACGGCGGCACCGGCCCGGACCTGTTCGGCGGAGTGCGCGCCGCGTTCGCCGCCACCACCGAGATCGCGCGCGACGACTTCGCCGTCAGCTGGAACCAGTCCGTGCTCTCCGGAGTGCTGGCGGTAGGCCGGACGCTGCGGTTGGAGATCGACATCCAGGCCGTCCGTTCCTGAAGAACAAGGCCGACCTGAACGAGGCCGTGAGTGGATACGAGTGCTGTGGCACTCGTATCCACTCACGGCCTGGTCAGGCGAGTTCCTTCCGCAGCAGGCGGGCGGCGGCGGCCAGGGCCTGCATCTTGCCGAAGGCCGAAGCGCGGGGCAGGTACTTCATCCCGCAGTCGGAGGCCGGGACGATCTGTGCGGGCGGGAGGTGGTCGAAGGCGCGGCGGATGCGCCCGGCCACCGTCTCCACGCTCTCGACCTCCGGCGTGGACAGGTCCAGCACACCCAGGATGATCGTCTTCTCGCTGAGGTCGGCCAGCACGCCGAGGTCCAGTTCGGACTGCGCGGTCTCGATCGAGATCTGGTCGGCCGAGCAGCCGGCGAGCTCGGGCAGGAACGAGTAGCCCTCCGGACGCTCGTGGATGATCGCGGCGTAGCCGAAGCACAGGTGCACCGCGGTGGTGCCGGTGACGCCGTCGAGCGCGGCGTTGAGCGCCTTGAGACCGTAGGCGCGGGCGGCGTCGGGGCGGGCCTGCAGGTACGGCTCGTCGATCTGGACGACGTCCGCGCCGGCCGCGAACAGATCGCTGATCTCGGCGTTGACGGCCTCCGCGTAGGCCATAGCGGCCGCTTCGGCGTCGGGATAGTGGTCGTTCTGCGCCTGCTGCGCCATCGTGAACGGGCCCGGGACCGTCATCTTGATCGTCCGGTCGGTGTGGGCCCGCAGGAAGCGCAGGTCCTGCACCTCGACCGGGTGCGGCCGCCCGATCGGCCCGACGATGCGGGGGACCGGGTTGGGGTGGCCGCTGCGGTCAAGGGCCGTGCCGGGGTTGTCGACGTCCACGCCGTCGAGCGCGGTGGCGAAGTGGTTGCTGTAGCTCTCCCGGCGGATCTCGCCGTCGGTGACGATGTCGAGCCCGGCCTCCTCCTGGGCCCGGATCGCGACGATGGTGGCGTCGTCCTGGGCCTCTCCGAGGTGCTCGGGCGGGATGCGCCACAGCTCCTGGGCGCGCACGCGCGGCGGGAACCGGCCGGCGAGCTTCGCGCGGTCGATCAGCCAGTCCGGCTGGGCGTAGCTCCCGACCAGGGACGTCGGCAGCAGGGGAAGCGACACGGGTACTCCTCGGATCTACGGGGTCAGGACGATGCGCCCGGCGCTGCCACCGGCGGCCTGGCGTTCCCAGGCGGCCGGGGCCTGCTCCAGCGGCACGCGTTCGTGCGCGACCGCCAGCACACCCCGGGCGACGGCGTCGGCGACCGTGCGGATCGCGGCGCCACGGCGCTCGGGGGAGAGCTCGTTGTTGGTGTAGCCGAGCACGCGCAGCGAGCGGCTGCGCAGGGTGGACGAGTCCAGGGGCGAGGTCTCCCCGGCGGAGCTGCCGAGGTTGACCAGCCGCCCGCCCGGGCGCAGCACGCGCGCGGCGGCGGCCGCGGGAGCACCGAACAGCGGATCCAGGACCAGGTCGGCGGGCCCGTCGCAGGCCTGGGCGAACCGGTCGGCGAGCGCGAGGTGGTCGTCGGTGTCGAGCGCGACGACGGCGTCCGCCCCGGCGTCGCGGGCGCGCTCCTGCGCCGCGGTCGACCGCGCACCGGCCACCACCCGGCGTGCCCCGGCCGCCCGGGCGAGCTGCACCGCGGCCTGGCCCACCACGCCGCCCGCTCCCAGCACGACGACCTGCTCGCCCTCGACGAGCTCGCCGCGCCAGGTCAGTGCGAGGTACGCGGCGACGGCGGACAGGCCCGCGGCGGCGACGGCAACCGGGTCGGCCTCGGCCGGGAGGTCCACCAGGTCGGCCTCCGGGACCGACGCGACCGCGGCCATGCTCCCGTCACCCGGGGCCATGCCCGCCGACGTCGGGAACCACACGACGCGCCCGCCGACGGTGCCGACGCCCTGCACCCCGGGCACGTAGGGCGTCTGCGGCGCGCCGAAGTACGAGGTGCCGGTGGCACACAGCAGGTCGAGCGGGGTGATCGGGGCGGCGAGCACCTCGACCAGCACGTGCCCCGCGGGCGGCGCCTGCTCGGCGACCACCGGCGGCCGGCCCGGCTCGCGGACCTGGACGGCTCTCACGTCGCGATGTCCGGGTAGGGCAGGCGGTGGTGCGACAGCCGCTGCGCGTACTCCAGCTGGAAGCCCAGCGGTTCGGCGTGGTCGCGCTCGAACATCGCGATGAACAGCGTGAGCGTCAGGAACGGGTGGGCGCCCATCGCGAACAGCGTGGGGTAGTCGTGGGTGGCCAGCGCCTCGCGTTCCGCGTCGTCGAAGGCGAGCCAGGTGGAGCGCTCGTCGTCGACGCAGTTGAGCAGCCGGTTGGCGTACTCGGCTTCCCACCGGGTGACCGTCTCGCGCGGCTGCTCGCGGTAGCGCTCCACCAGGTCGGCGTCGCGGTCGACGGTGAACAGGAACTTGTTCAGCAGGTACTTGCTCACGACCGACCTCCCGGATACCAGGTGAAGTAGGCCTCCATCGTGTGGAACAGGTCGTAGGTGTCGACGTAGTCGGCCTTCTGCCCCTCGCCGGCGACTCCCATCATCAGCATGAAGTCCATGAAGCCGTGGGTGGCGTTGCCGGGGGCGTGCAGGCTGTCGAGGGTGACCTCGGCCAGGCAGCCCTCGATGTCGCCCGACGAGATCCACTCCACGGCCCGCTGGTCGAACTGGGGGTCGGGGCCGTGCGGGCCGAACTGGCGCGGCCCGCCCAGCTCCAGCGACAGGTGCCCGGTGCCGATCACCGCGACGCGCTGCTCCGAGGGCCAGGACTCGATCAGCTCGCGGATGGTGCGCCCGAGCTGCACGAACCGCTTGGGCTGCGGCAGCGGCGGGGCGAAGATGTTGGTGTAGATCGGCACGATCGGCAGGTCGGCCTCGGGGCGCAGCGTGATGATCGGGCACGTGATCGAGTGGTCGATCCGCAGCTCGTTGGAGAACGCCAGGTCGAAACCCGCGTCGAGGCCTTCGCGCAGGACGTACGCCGAGAGGTCCTCCTGGCCCTTGAGGACCATCCGGGGAAGGCCGAACTCGCGCTCCTCGTTGTACCAGTTGGCGTCGTAGACCGGCGCCTTCCCGACCAGGAACTGCGGCATGTTGTCCAGCCACAGCTGGTGGAAGTGGTCCGAGCCGACCATCACGAGCACGTCGGGGCGCGCCTTCGTCAGGGTCTCGCGGAACGCCTCGATCTTGCGCACCCACTCGTCGGCGAACGGCGGGCGGTCCTCGCCGGTGGACGTGCTGGCCCGGTAGTAGAAGGGATGGTGGGTGGACGCGATCACCGCGACCAGTTCAGCCACGTGGACCTCCGGGCTCGTCGGGTTCGTACGGATCGGGCGCGACGGACCGGTTGTGCAGGTCCACCGACAGGAAGATGTCGTTCGCGACGGGGTGGCGCAGCTCCTCCGCGAGCTGGCCGATGAGGCCCGCGGTGCGGGCGAGCAGCGCGAAGCCGCGCAGCAGCTCCAGCGGCAGGCCCAGGTCCGCCAGCGCCGCGCCGCAGACGCCGGCCCCGTTGAGCGGCAGCGTCTTGCCCAGCACCTGCGGGTGGACCCGCCCGATCGCCGCGAACAGCGCCAGGTGCGGGCCGACCAGGTCCTCCTCGGCGGCGATCTGCATCAGGCGCGGCGTGCGCGGATCGCCGTTCTTGTGCACGTGGTGGCCCAGACCGGGGACGAACCTCTTCGCCTCCCGCTGCTGGGCGACCACGCGCAGCGCGTGCGCGTCCCAGCCCGCGTCGTCGGTCGGGAGCTCGGCGGGCAGGTGGTCGTGCAGGAAGCGCCCGCAGTCCTCGGTGACCCCGAGGAACCGCGAGCCGCCGCCGAGCAGCCCGGCGGCGAGCGCGCCCTGGATCGAGTCGGGCGCGGACAGGTAGGTCAGGCGGGTGGTGATCGCGGTCGGGGTGAAGCCGTGGTCGGCCAGCGCGGCCAGCACCGCCTCGAACACCCGCGTCTCGCCCGGGGTGGGGCGACGCTGGGTGGCGAGCCAGAACGCCAGCTCGCCGAACCCGACCGAGCCCATCACGTCCTCGGCGAGGTCGTGCCCGAGCAAGGTGATCTTCTCCAGGCTGGACGCGCCCAGAGCCGTGGGGTACTCGCGCCGCTCGGTCATGCCTGCGCCTCCTCGCGCGGGGCGGAGAGCCACTTGCGCAGCTCCACACCGTGCTCGTCCAACTCGGGTGGCGGCAGCCGGTAGCCGACCGGGGTCTCGGAGAAGCGGATCGGGTGCCGGGTGGTGGGCACCGCGCGCTCGCCCTCGCCGACCGTGACGATCGGGTCGAGCTCGAAGCGCTCCGCCATCGCGAACCCGCCGTCGATGGTGTTGATCGGTCCGCTCGGTACCCCGGCCGCGGTGAGCAGGTCGAACCACTCCAGCGCCCCGTGCTCCGCGAGCCGCTCCACCAGGATCGGGCGCAGCTCCTCGCGGCGCTCGGTGCGGTCGGCGTTGCGGGCGAAGCGGGCGTCGTCGGCGACCTCGGGGATGCCCAGCACCTCGCACAGCTTGCGGAACTGCCCGTCGTTGCCGGCCGTGATGATCAGATCGTTGTCGGCCGTGGGCAGCGGCTCGTACGGGAAGACGCTGGGGTGGGCGTTGCCCATCCGGTAGGGCACCACGCCCGCCGCGGCCCAGGCCGAGCTGTGGTTGACCAGCCCGGTCAAGGCCGAGGACAGCAGGTTGACCTCGACGTGCTGGCCCTGCCCGGTGGCGTCGCGGTGGCGCAGCGCGGCGAGGATGCCGATGGCGGCGTGGTTGCCGGCCATCACGTCGAACACCGAGATGCCCGCGCGGTAGGGCGGTCCTTCGGGGTCGCCGGTGAGGCTCATCAGCCCGGAGATCGCCTGCACCATGAGGTCGTATCCCGGCACGTCGCGGCCCGCGCCCGACCCGAAACCGCTGATCGAGGCGTAGACGACGCCGGGGTTGGTCGCGCGCACGGCGTCGACGTCCAGCCCGTACTTCGCCATGCCGCCCGGCTTGAAGTTCTCGATCACGACGTCGGCGCGGCGCGCGAGCTCCCGGGCCACCCCGGCGTCGTCGGCGTCGCGCAGGTCCAGCGCGATCGAGCGCTTGCCCCGGTTGATGCCGAGGTAGTAGGTGGACACGCCCTCGTGCTCGGGCGGGGTCCACGTGCGCGTGTCGTCGCCGCGCGGCCCCTCGACCTTGACGACCTCCGCGCCCATGTCGGCCAGCAGCATCGTGGCGTAAGGGCCGGCGAGGATCCGGGAGAAGTCCGCGACGAGGAGCCCGCGCAGCGGTCCCCCGGTCGGCGGCTGCCCCGCGCCGTTCTCGGTCACTGACAACACCCCTGCACTGACAACACCTCTGTCCGGTCCTCGGACATTCGTCCGACGCGCTGGATTGTTCTGGCGGATGCGAGGGGCGTCAAGGGCTCAGGAGGCGCTCACCGTGACGTGCGGGACCTCGGCCAGACGCGCGAAGTCGGCGCTGATCTCGCCTGCCGCCTGCAACAGCAGCGGGAGGTGGTGCTCGACCAGCCGCTCGACGGTGGTCTCGGCGGCGTGGCAGTTGACGTTGACCCCCGCGACCACCCGGCCGGACCCGTCGCGCAGGGGAGCGGCCACGGAGCGGATGCCGAGCGCCAGCTGCTCGTCGGTGAGCGCCCAGCCCCGCGCGCGCACCTCGCGCAGCGCGGCCTCGCGCTCGGCCCGGTCGGGCTGCCAGCGCGGCACCAGCCCGGACCGCGTGGGCTCGGCGAGCACCCGCTCCAGCTCGTCCGCGGGCAGCGCCGCGAGCTGCACCTTCCCCAGCGACGTGGCCATGGCCGGGAAGCGGGTGCCGATCTGCACCGCGAGCGAGACGATCTTCGGGACGGATACGCGGGCGACGTAGACGATGTCCGACCCGTCGAGCTGGGCGATCGAGCACGACTCGTTCGTCTGCGCGACCAGGCGCTCCAGGTGCGGCCTCGCCACGTCCCACAGCCCCATCGACCGCACGTAGGAGACGCCGAGTTCCAGCACGCGCGGGGTCAGCGAGTAGCCGCGTTCCACGACCCGCACGTACCCGAGCTCCTCGAGCGTCAGCAGGATCCGACGTGCGGTCGGGCGGGCGAGGTTCGTGGCCGCGGCCACCTCGGCCAGCGTCATCGCCGGCCGGTTCGGCGGGAAGGCGGCGATGACCTCGAGCCCCCGGGCCAGCGCCTCGATGAAGTCGGGGCCGGTTCCTTCGCGTGGCATCCACCACTCCTCACGTGCCGATCGTCCGAGGGTAACGCCTCGGTGTCCGCGATGCGGACAGACCGGCAGCCCTCCGGTGCTCACGATCCTCCGAGGAGCGGATTGACAGTGGCTCCGAGCCTGCAGCAAGCTGCGCCCCCAGGGATCGACCGTCATGCGGACGGACGTCCGCTCCAATGAGGGAGTTTCAGGCGATGAGTGAGCCCGACACGGTCGCGGTAGGTCGTCCCGTGGTCCTGCGCGGTGGCACGGTCCTCACCGTCGACGCCGCACGCCGGGTGCTGCCCGGCGAGGACGTGCTGGTCATCGGGGACACCATCGCCGCCGTCGGGCCCGGTCTGACGGTGCCCGAGGGCACGGTCGAGATCGACGCGACCGGCGGGATCGTCATGCCCGGGATGATCGACACGCACCGGCACCTGTGGCAGACGGCCATGCGCGGCTACGGCGCCGACTGGACGCTCACGCAGTACTTCGTCTGGTACTACCTCGAGTGGGGAAAGGTCTTCCGGCCCGAGGACGTGTACGCCGGCAACCTGCTCGGGGCGATCGAGGCCCTCGACGCCGGCGTCACCACCACCGTGGACTGGTCGCACGGCCTGCAGACGCCCCAGCACGCCGACGCCGCGGTCGACGCGCTGGAGGCGGTGCCGGGCCGGTTCGTCCTCGCCTACGGCAACATCCAGGACGCACCGGCGAGCTGGACCGCCTCGCCCGGGTTCCGCGACTTCGTCTCCCGCCGCATCCCGGGCGGCGGGCGCGGGGACGAGATGCTGGGCTTCCAGCTCGCCTTCGACGTCACCGGCGACCCCGCCTTCCCGGAGGAGCCGGCGTTCGAGGTGGCGCGCGAGCTCGGCGTGCCGGTGACCACGCATGCCGGCGTCTGGGGCGCCACCGGCGACGACGGGATCCGGCTCATGCACGAGCACGGGTTCATGACGCCGGAGACGGTCTACGTGCACGGCGCGTCGCTCTCGGCCGACTCCTACCACCGCATCGCCGCCACCGGGGGCACCGTGTCGGTGTCGACCGAGAGCGAGCAGAGCGCGGGGCAGGGCTACCCGCCCACGTGGGCCCTGCGCGCGCACGGCATCCCGGTCTCGCTGTCGATGGACACCTCGGTCTGGTGGAGCGGTGACCTGTTCTCCGCGATGCGCGCCACGCTGGGCGCCGACCGCTCGCGCGAGCACCTGGAGGCGCACGCGAAGGGCGAGACCGTCACCCACGCCGCGCTGCGGGCCGAGCAGGTGGTCGAGTGGGCCACCCGCGGCGGTGCCCGCGCCCTGGGCCGGGAGGCGCAGCTGGGCAGCATCGAGCAGGGCAAGAAGGCCGACATCGTGCTGATCAAGAACGAGCACTCGCCGGTGATGACGCCGTTGCTGCACCCGCACGGCCACGTGGCGTTCCAGGCCCAGCGCGGCGACGTGCACACCGTGCTGGTCGGCGGCCGGGTCGTGAAGCACGAGCACCGCCTCGTGGGGATCGACCTGGACGCGGCGCGCCGCGCGGTCGGGCGGACCGTCGAGCACCTGCGCGCAACGCTCGGTGAGGAGGCCTGGGAGAAGGGGATGAACCCCGACGTCCCGCAGACCTCGATCCTCGACAACCCCTACACCTACACCGATTACCACAGCGCCAGCACCCGCGGGCACTGACGGCCGAGTCATCGCCAGGAGCATCGATGGTGCAGCGCACCGTGTCCGGAGGTCGGGAGAAGCAGGCGTCCACGGCGGCGATCGGGATCGGCTTCGCCGTCCTGTGCCTGTCGTACCTGCTCAACGCGATGGACCGGCAGGTCTTCTACCCGCTCCTGCCCGAGATCCGGGAGGAGTACGCCTTCTCCCTCGACCAGTCCGGCCTGCTCGCCACCGGCTTCACCCTCGGGCTCGCCCTCACCGGAATCCCGGCGGGATACCTGCTGGACCGGATGTCCCGGCGCACGATCGTGGTCGTCAGCGTCGTCGTGTACTCGCTCGGGACGAGTGCCATCCCGCTGGCGGCGGGCTTCGCCGACATGGCCGTCTACCGGCTCGTGTCCGGCGTCGGCGAGGGCGTGCAGGCCACCGCCATCTACGCGATCATCGGGGCGTTCTTCTTCCACCGCAGGGCGCTTGCCGCCGGGTTCATCGGCCTCGCGTTCGGGCTGGGGGTCTTCCTCGGCCCGGTCATCGGGCAGGCGCTGGCCGCCGCCGGCGGCACCTGGCGCGCCCCTTTCTACCTGTTCGGCGTCCTCGGTCTGGTCATGGCCGCGGTCATCCTGGTGACGGTGCCGCGCACGATGAGTGAGGCCGTCGCCGGTCGCGCCGCGGCCGCCGGAGCGGGCGACTTCGACCACGTGCCCGCCAGCCCGTACAACCGCAACACGCTGGCGTTCGGCACCACCTCGGCGGTGTCGGGCCTGGTCTTCTACGGCTTCCTCGGCCTCTACCCGACGTTCCTGCGCGAGGAGCTCGCGTTCGACGCCGGGCAGGCGGCGCTCGCGGCGTCCCTGATCGGGTTCGGCGCGATGACCGCGCTGCCCGTCGGCTGGCTGGCCGACCGCGTGGACCAGCGGATCCTCATGGCCGTCGGCTTCGCCGGCACCTCGCTCACCGCGTTGCTCGCCTACCAGGTGGCCACCGGGGTGCTCGCCCAGTACGTGCTCGCCTTCCTGATCGGCATGTTCGCCAGCGGTGTGCTGTTCACCAACTGCACCACGGTGCTGCAGCGCTCGGTGCGGCCCGAGCACGTCGGGCGCGGCGCCGGGCTGTTCACCCTGACCTACTACGTCGCCGCCGCGGTGTCCGGGCTGCTCTTCGCCCGCCTCGTCGCGGGTCTGGGCTGGTCGGGCGCCGGGCTGGTGCAGCTCACCCTGCTCCCGGTGGTGGGTCTCGCGGCGCTGGCCCTGGTCGACCCGCGGCGGATGCTGCTGCCCCCGGCGGTGCGCGCCCGGCTCAGGCCGCGCGGCTGATCGCGGCGACGACTTCGCGCGTGACCGGTGCGCCGTCCGGCGCGGCCCGCAGGATCGGGCCGGCGATGGCGTCCAGCTCGAGGGTCGCCCCCGCGACGGCGTCCTTGAGCATCGAGGACCGCATGCCGGCCGGCAGCCCGCGCAGCCGCTCCCGCACCCCCTGCGGGTCGACGGCGGCACCGCCCGCGGCCGCCGCAGCAGCGGCCTCGTCCACCAGCGCGTCGAGCAGGTCGGGACGGGCGTCGCGGGCCGGCCCGAGCGCGTCGCGGGCGTGCGTCGTGAGCAGCGCGAGCGGGGCGAGGAACGACAGCTTGCGCCACAGGAGCGTGGCCTCGTCCGGCGCGGAGACGTCGACGTCGAGGCCCGCGCTGCGCAGGAGCGGGCCGGGGGCGCTGTCGGCGTGGGCACCGCAGAGCGCGTAGTCGACGAACGGCGACACGTGCTCGATCACGCCCGGGGCCACCCGGGTGGCCTCGACCGACACCGTCATCGGCACGACGGTGGCGCCCGGGAACGCCGCGCGCAGCAGCGGGACGTGGTCGACGCCGTTCAGCAGCGGTGCCACGACCGCGCCGTGCACCAGGGCAGGCGCCACCCGGCCCAGCGCGGCGAGCAGGTCGGGCGCCTTCACGGCGACGAACAGGACGTCGACGGGGGCGGTGAGCCACGGCCGCGCCGGTACCCGCGCGTGGTGCTCGCCGAACCGGCCGCTGCGCAGGCGCAGGCCGTCCAGGTTGATCGCGGTGCTGGTGCGGTCCGACGCCAGCAGCGTCACCTCGTGGCCCGCCTCGGCGAGCAGCACGCCCAGCATCCCGCCGACCGCGCCTGCCCCCAGTACCGCGACCTTGTCCGCCACGCCTGCTCCTCCCACGATGGTCCCGCCATGATCGCAGGCGGCGGAACTACCGGGTGGGGTGCTCTCCCCGCTCATCGCCGGGCGGGACGTCGGAGATGCCGCGGCGGCGCTGGTCGACGAAGTAGAGCAGGATCAGCACGAAGCAGATCGCGCTGACCACGAACGATCGTTGCAGCGAGCCGACGGTGTCGGAGACGAATCCCTGGACGACCGGGACGACCGCGCCACCCACGATCGCCATCACCAGGATCGCGCCGCCGGTCTCCTGGTGGCGCTTGTCGTCGATCGTGTCGAGCGTGCTGCCGAAGATGGTGGGCCAGCACGGCCCCATCAGCAGGCTGGTCGCGGGGACCGCCCACACGGCCAGGTGAGCGGGGCCGAAGGCGACGAACAGGAGGACCAGCGCGCCGAGGATGCTGTAGCCGATGAGCACCGTGGAGGGCTGGTACCTGCGCATCAGCAGGTTGGCGGGGAACTTGCCGAGGAAGAAGCAGGCGAACCCGAAGATCATGTAGTTCGCCGCGTCGTACTCGGTGAGGCCGGGGGTGTTCTCCACGGCGAGGCGGATCGTGAACGACCAGACCGTGGTCTGCAGGCCGACGTAGAGGAACTGGGCGGCGATCCCCTTCCAGTACTGAGGGATCCGGGCGAGGTAACCGAGTGTCTCCCGGATGCCGGCCTGCTCCTCGGCGTCCTGCTTCTCGGCGGGCCGGCACCGCGGGTACGTGGTGATCATGAACAGGACCAGCAGCACCACCAGGACGACCAGGATGTAGACGTAGGGCAGCAGCGTCTGCCCGAGCAGTTGCTCGGCCAGCGCCTCGCGCTCGGCGCCCTGGACCTGGTCGAGCCGTTCCTCGATCTGCCCGGCGTTGTCGAAGATCAGGAACTTGCCCAGGAGCACCCCCGTGAGGTTGCCCAGCGGGGTGAAGGTCTGGCTGATGTTGAGCCGCAGGGTGGCATGGCGCCGTGGGCCCATCATCGAGGAGTACGTGTTCGCCGAGGTCTCGAGGAAGCTGAGCCCGACGGCCACGGCGAAGATCGCGGCCAGGAACACCGTGTACGTCGCGACGTGCGATGCCGGGAAGAAGAGCGAGCAGCCGGCGATGTAGAAGACCAGGCCGGTGAGCACACCGGCCTTGTAGGACGTGCGCTTGATGATGCGCGAGGCCGGGATGGCGATCAGGAAGTAACCGCCGTAGAACGCGCTCTGGACGAACGCCGCGGCCGCGTCCGAGATCCCGAAGACCGCCTTGAACTGGGGGATCAGGATGTCGTTCAGGCCTGCTGCGGCGCCCCACATCGGGAACAGCAGCGACAGCAGGACGAACTGGAGGATCGGTGTGCGATCCAGGTATCCGTCCCCGGTCTCCCTGGCCTTGAGCGGGATCAGCACCGCGACACCCTCCGTACTCGTCGGTCCTGGCGCCGCGGGGCACCGGCGCCGGGGCGCGACGATACCCACCCGCGGTGCTGCGGCTCGGACGCATGGAAACCCCCGCGCTCGGTGCGCCGCTCGTCGAGGTGGCACACCGCCCTTTCCGGCGCTCGACATCACGGAGCGGGAACGGCGCGAGTCCCACCGCCCTCGGACGGGTATGCGCGGATCATGCGACGGGAACCGGGTGCCGGCAGGGACGCGATCGGCGAGCCGTGGGGGAGCCGCACGCCCTATCCGGCGGGTGGGAGCTGGCCGGTCCGGGTGGACCAGCACCTCGCCGAGGGCGTCGCCGAACAGGACGTGCAGCGCTGGGTGCGGACGGCGTCGCTGCTGCACTCCAACGGCGATGCGATGGACATCGCCGTGCGCGACGGGCGGATCGTCGGCGTGCGGGGCCGGGCCGACGACCGGGTCAACCGCGGACGGCTCGGTCCGAAGGACCTGTTCGGCTGGCGGGCGAACGCCTCGCCGGACCGGCTGACCCGCCCGCTGGTGCGCCGCGACGGGCAGCTCGTCGAGACGGACTGGGACACCGCGATGGGACACCTCGTGGAGCGGACGAAGGGGCTGCTGTCGGAGCGGGGGCCGTCGTCGATCGGCTTCTACACGACGGGCCAGCTGTTCGCCGAGGAGTACTACACGCTCGCCGCGATCGGGCACGGCGCGATCGGCACCAACCACATGGACGGCAACACCCGCCTGTGCACCGCGACGGCGGCGGCAGCGCTGAAGGAGACGTTCGCCTGCGACGGGCAGCCCGGCTCCTACACCGACGTCGACCACGCCGATGTGATCGCGCTGTACGGGCACAACGCGGCCGAGACCCAGCCGGTGCTCTGGATGCGCATGCTGGACCGGCTGGCAGGCGAGGACCCGCCGAAGATCGTGTGTGTCGACCCGCGCGACACCGAGGTCGCCCGCGCGGCGCGGGAGAGCGGTGGTGTGCACCTGGCGCCACTGCCCGGTACGAACGTCGCGCTGATGAACGGGCTGCTGCACGAGATCATCCGCAACGGGTGGGTCGACCGCGAGTACGTCGACGCGCACACCGTCGGGTTCGCCGAGCTCCAGATGCAGGTGGCCGACTACCCGCCGGAGGCGGTCGGGCGCATCTGCCGGATCGGTGCCGAGGAGATCCGTGCGGCGGCCCGGGTGCTCGGTCGGGCGCAGCGGCTGCTCTCGACCGTGCTGCAGGGCTTCTACCAGTCCCACCAGGCCTCGGCGGCCGGCGTCCAGGTCAACAACGTCAACCTGGTGCGCGGGATGCTCGGCCGGCCCGGCTGCGGGATCCTGCAGATGAACGGCCAGCCCACGGCCGAGAACACGCGCGAGTGCGGCGCCGACGGCGACATGTCCGGGTTCCGCAACTGGAACAACGACACCCACGTCGCCGACCTCGCGCGGCACTGGAACCTCGACCCGCTGCAGATCCCGCACATGGCCCCGCCCACGCACACGATGCAGATGGTGCGCTACGCGGAGGAGGGCAGCATCGGCATGCTCTGGGTGAGCGGCACCAACCCCGCGGTGTCGCTGCCCGACCTCACGCGCATCCGCGACATCCTGTCGCAGGAGCGGCTGTTCCTCGTGGTTCAGGACATCTTCCTGTCCGAGACCGCGCAACTGGCCGACGTCGTGCTGCCTGCCGCCACGTGGGGGGAGAAGACGGGCTGCTTCACCAACGCCGACCGCACCGTGCACCTGTCGGAGAAGGCCGTCGACCCGCCCGGCGAGGCGCGCTCGGACCTCGACATCTTCCTCGACTTCGCCCGCCGGATGGACTTCCGCGACTCCGACGGCCGGCCGTTCCCGCAGTGGCGCGACGCCGAGTCGGCGTTCGCCGCGTGGGCGGCCTCGACCGACACCCGCCCGTGCGACTACACCGGCCTGAGCCACGCCGCACTGCGCAGCGCCGCGTCGGGTATCCAGTGGCCCTGCGACGCCGAGCACCCCGACGGCACCGAGCGGCTCTACGTCGACGGGAAGTTCTGGAGCGCACCGGACCACTGCGAGAGCTACGGCCGCGACATGGTCACCGGGGCGCCACTGGAGGAGACCGAGTACCGGGCGCTCAACCCGGACGCGCGCGCGATCCTCAAGGCGGCCGAATACCTGCCACCGCACGAGCGGCCAGGTCCGGAGCACCCGTTCGTGCTGATCACCGGCCGGACGATCTACCACTTCCACACCCGGACCAAGACCGGCCGTGCCCCGCAGCTGCAGGCCGCCGCGCCCGAGGTGTGGGTGGAGTGCTCGGCGACCGACGCGCGGCGGCTCGGGGTGGCCGAGGGCGACCTCGCCGAGGTCGCCACGCCACGCGGCGCGATCCGCGCGACGGTGCGGATCAGCGGGATCCGGGACGGCGTGCTGTTCGTCCCGTTCCACTACGGCTACTGGGATTCGAGCGGCTCCGGCCCCGACGAGAACGGGGGTCGTGCCGCCAACGAGCTCACGATCACCGATTGGGATCCGGTCTCCAAGCAGCCCCTCTTCAAGTCGGCCGCGGCGCGGTTGACCCGCGTGGCCGCCGGCAGCGGCCCGTCCCCGGCACCGACCATCGGGGCGCCGCGCCCTGTCACGGAAGGCGTTCCGCCGACCCGCGGCGGCCCGGACGGCCGCGCCGAGGAGCAACGACCGGAACCGGCCCGCACGGGGGGAGCGACGTCATGAGCAAACTGCCACTGGTGCTGCGCGAACTGCACCGCTCGGAGACCTCGCTGGGGCGCGACCTGCTCGCCGTCGCCGACCGGCACCCCGCCGACCAGGAGATCTTCCACGTCGCCCGCGACATCGCGGGGTGGTCGAAGATCCACGTCCGGCGCCTCGCCGAGGTCGGCCACCAGCACGGCGTGCGGTTGAACCCGGAACCGCGCTGGGACGTGGCGCCGCTCGCCGACCTCGCCCAGCGCGCGGGTACGGCGCTGCGCAAGCGCCCCGAGACCGGGCTGCTCCTGCTGGCCGACCTGCGCCGCGTGCACCGCAAGGCGGCGGGCGTATCGCTGGACTGGGAGCTGCTGGCGCAGGCGGCGCAGGCGATGAGGAAGCGGGACCTGCTGGACCTCGCCCAGGCCTGCCACCCGCAGACCCTGCGCGTCATGCGGTGGGCGAACGCCCACCTGAAGGTGACCTCGCCCCAGGTGATCGCGTCCTGAGCAGCCGCGCCACCTCGGCCCGCAGGGCGACGAAGGCCGGCGACTCGCGGGTGGCGATCTGATCGCGCTGCTCGGGCAGCCCGACCGGCAGGTCGGCCAGCAGCCGGGCGGGCGCCGGGGTGAGCACGAGAACCCGGTCGGCCAGGTACACACTCTCGTCGATGTCGTGCGTGACCAGCAGGACCGTGGTGCCGCGCTCGCGCTGCACGCGCCGGAGCAGGTCCTCCAGCTCGAACCGCGTCTGCGCGTCGACCGAGGCGAACGGCTCGTCCATCAGCAGCAGGGCCGGTTCGGTGGCGAGGGCCCGCGCGATCGCCACGCGCTGCTGCATGCCCCCGGAGAGCTGCCACGGGTAGCGCGCCCCCACGTCGGGCAGCCCGACCCGCTCCAGCTCCCGCTGGGCCCGGTCCCGGCGCTCGGCGCGGGCGCACCTCCACCGCAGCGGGAACTCGACGTTGCGCGCCACGGTGAGCCAGGGGAACAGCGAGCGGCTGTAGTCCTGGAAGACGAACGCCAGGTCGGCAGGCACCCCGCGCACCGGACTGCCGTGCAACAGGACGTCACCGCTTCCCGGCGCGAGCAGCCCGGCGATGGCGCGCAGCACCGTCGACTTCCCGCAAC
This sequence comes from Pseudonocardia sp. MH-G8, assembly GCF_002262885.1. GTDB lineage: Bacteria > Actinomycetota > Actinomycetes > Mycobacteriales > Pseudonocardiaceae > Pseudonocardia. Next base: position 114,964 of record NZ_NKYF01000005.1, read on the forward strand.
CGGACGGACCGACGACGCAGGCGAGCTCGCCCGCGGCGACGGAGAACGACAGGTCGTCGAGCGCCGCGTGCGCGTCCGGGCCGGCGCCGAAGGTGTGGCGCAGGTGGCGCACGTCCAGCACGGGCGCTCCCGGCACGCCGCTCACCGCCGCGTCCCGTGCTGTGCCGTCCCGTGCTGTGCCGTCGAGCGCTGTGCCGTCGTGTGCAGGGCCGTCCAGTGCAGGGCGCGCCGCTCGACGGCGAGCAGCAGCGCGTTGAGCCCGTAGCCGAGCACGCCGAGCAGGCCGATCCAGGCCCACATCAGCGGGAAGTCGAACTGGCGCTGGGCGAGCAGCAGCTCGTAGCCGATCCCGTTCGCCGCGCCGACCAGCTCGGACACCACCATGAGGATCACGGCGAGCGACAGGCTCAGCCGCAGCCCGGCGAAGATCTTCGGTAGTGCGGCGGGCAGCACGACCATGCCGAGCCACCACGCGCGCGGCGTCCGCAGCGACCGTGCCGTGTCCACCTGGACGCGGTCGAGCGAGCGCACCCCGTCGACGGTGTTGAGCAGGATCGGCCAGACGGTGGCGAAGACGATCGTGGCCAGCTGCATGCGCGTGCCGATGCCGAACAGCACCAGGAAGACCGGGATCAGCGTCGGCGGCGGGATCGCGCGGGCGAACGCGAACAACGGTCCGACGTAGTCCAGCGCGGTGCGGGAGCGGCCGAGCAGGACGCCGCACGCCACGCCGAGCACGGCGGCGATCCCCCAACCTCCGAGCGCCCGCGCCAGGCTCGGGAGCACGTCGTCGAACACCGGGTCGGCGAGGAAGGCGCGGGTCGGCGGACCGGTCAGCCAGAGCTGCGCGGCGGTCCCGAGCACGGTGCTCGGCGGCGGGAAGAACGGGTGAGCGGCCACGCGCGTGCCGAGCTCGCCCAGTACGAGCGCGGCCACCACCACCGGCCAGCCGTGCAGCGGCCTCACACCGCATCCGTTCCGACGGTGCTCCAGCCGAACAGCCGCTCGCCGAGCCGCTCCAGCGCCTGGTTGATCAGGATGCCGACGGTGCCGGCGACGAGCGTGGCCGCGAGGACGAGGTCGACGCGGCCGGCGCCGCTGCTGGTGGTGAGCACGACGTTGCCGATACCGCGGCTCGCCCCGGCGAGGAACTCGGTGCTCACCACCACGATCAACGCGATCGCGGCGGCCATCCGCACGCCGGTGAAGACGAACGGCGCCGCGTGCGGCAGCGCCACGCCCAGCATCGTGGCGACCGGGCCCGCGCCGCACGTGCGGGCGGTGTCGCGCAGGACGGGGTCCATCGCGCCCACGGCGTAGATCGTGTTGTAGAGGATCGGCCACGCGGCGGCGTAGACAGCCAAGGTGATCTTGGCTTCGGGGCCGCCACCGACCAGCAGCACGACCAGCGGGATCAGGGCGACCGACGGGATGGGGCGCAGGAACTCGACGAGGACGCGGCTCGCCGCCCGCACTCCCGGGAGGGTGCCCAGCACCAGCCCCGCGGGCACCGCAACGGCGACGGCCAGCCCCAACGCGATCGCCCACGCCAGCACCGTGGCGACGACGTCACGGAGGAACGCCTCGCGGGTGAACAGCTCCACGACCCCGGCAAGCACGACGCTCGGCGGGGGGAGGAACCGCGCCGGCAGCAGCCCGACGGCCACCGCGACCTCCCAGATCAGCCCGAACGCCAGCAGCCCGAGAAGGCCGCGGACCGCCCGCGGCACGTCAGGACGGCGCCGGCGCGACCATCGCGGCGACGTCCACCCGCTGCGTGGTCACGCCGTTGTCGGCCAGCAGGTCCGCCACCCGCTGCAGCTGCGCGGGGTCGATCGCGGAGTGGAAGGTGAGCAGTGCCGTGGTCGACGCGACCTCGGCGTCGATGCCCGAGTGCTGCACGAGCAGCGGCTCCACCAGGCTGCGGTCGCGTGCCTCGGCCGTGGCCCGCTCCAGGGCGCGCTGGAACGATGCGACCGTCTCCGGGTTCGTGGTCGTGAACTCCTCGAGCGCGGCGTACCCGGCGGTGGGCAGGTCCGCGGCGACGCCGGTGGCCGTGTCGACGATCGGCACCGCGCCCACGTCGCGCGCCGCCAGCGTGATGAACGGTTCGGTGAGGAACGCGGCGTCCACGTCGCCGCGCTCCAGGGCGGCCGCCGTGTCCGGGAACGGGATGCTGATCCACTCGACCCCGCCCGGGTCGACGCCGTTCTGCCGCATGGCCGTCTTGACGAGCACGTCGGAGATCGTGTTCGTGGCGGTCACCGCGATCCGCTTGCCCGCGAGATCGGCCACGCCGCGCACCGCGGAGCCCGGCATCGCCACGATCATCGTGGTCTGCGGGGCGGCGGACGATGCCGCGGCGACGAACCGCAGATCGGCGGCCTTCTTGTCCTGCGCCACGAAGAACGGGGTGTAGCTGCTGTAGGCGATGTCGACGTCCCCGCCGATCAGCGTGGACAGCGAGGCCTGCCCGCTCGGGGCGGTGACCGTCTCGACCTGCAGCCCCTCGGCCGCGAAGTAGCCGTTCTGCACCGCCAGGTGGAACGGGGCGAGATCGGTGGTCGGCATGATCGAGACGGTGATGGCTGCCGGCGCGGGCGCCCCGTCCGCGCCCGGTTCCGGCGCCTGCTCGCCCCCCAGCGCTCCGCAACCGGCGATGACGACCAGGGCGGTGGGAACGGCGGCCGCACGCAGCCACGAACGAATGGTCATTTCCGGCACCCGCCGGAATCGGCGGCCCCTGGGCAACCACACAGAATTGCGGACATCAGCAGCCTTCCCCCACGTCGACACTGCTGGCCGTGGCGCAGACCGTACACGAGAAGGCCGCTCGACGTGAACCCGGTCACACCGACGCCCCAGCGGCGTGTGTCCCGTCCTCATCGCCACCCGGTACGCTCCGGGGGCGGGTCGAGAGGCGCTGCGACGGACGATGTCCGCCACGCTCGACCCGGCTGATCTGCACCAAGGGCGCCTCCGATTCCGGAGGGCGGGTGCAGAGATATGTCAGGACATCGTGCGGAGGCGCTTGCGCAGCTGTTCGACCAGCGCATCGCCGTGCTCGACGGCGCGTGGGGCACGATGCTGCAGGACGCCGGGCTCACACCCGCCGACTACCGGAGCGAGCGGTTCGCCGACCACTCCCACGACCTCACCGGCGACCCGGACCTGCTCAACCTGACCCGCCCCGACATCGTGCTCGACGGGCACCGGCGCTACTTCGCCGCCGGCGCGGACATCACCACCACGAACACCTTCACGGCCACCTCGATCGGCCAGGCCGACTACGGCATGCAGGCCGCGGTGCGCGAGATGAACGTGCGAGGCGCGCAGCTGGCCCGCCAAGCCGCCGACGAGGCCGGCGGCCGGTTCGTGGCTGGGTCGGTCGGGCCGCTCAACGTCACGCTCTCGCTCTCGCCGCAGGTGAACGACCCGGCCTACCGGGCCGTGTCCTTCGACGACGTGCGCGCGAGCTACGCCGAGCAGATCGCCGGGCTCGCCGAGGGCGGTGTCGACCTGCTGCTCATCGAGACGATCTTCGACACGCTCAACGCGAAGGCCGCCGTCGCGGCGGCCCAGGAGGTCGCGCCGCACCTGCCGCTGTGGATCTCGGTGACCATCGTCGACCTGTCCGGCCGCACGTTGTCCGGGCAGACCGTCGAAGCGTTCTGGAGCTCCGTCCGCCACGCCGCGCCGCTCGTCGTCGGCGTGAACTGCTCCCTCGGTGCTGCGGAGATGCGCCCCCACGTCGCGGAGCTGGCCCGTTTCGCCGACACCTACGTGGCCTGCCACCCCAACGCCGGCCTGCCCAACGCGTTCGGCGGCTACGACCAGACCCCCGAGCAGACCGCGGAGCTGCTTCGCGAGTTCGCCGACTCCGGCCTGGTCAACGTCGTGGGCGGGTGCTGCGGCACCGGTCCCGACCACATCGCGCGGCTCGCCTCCGCGGTCTCCGGGCTGGCCCCGCGCGAGGTCGCGGCGCCGCCCAGGACGTCCCGGTTCAGCGGCCTCGAGCCGTTGACCCTCGGCGCGGACACCGGGTTCCTGATGATCGGCGAGCGCACCAACGTCACCGGCTCCAAGCGGTTCCGACGGCTCATCGAGTCGGGCGACCACCAGGCCGCCGTGGACGTCGCGCTGGAGCAGGTCCGCGGTGGGGCCAACGTCATCGACGTCAACATGGACGCCGACCTGCTCGAGAGCGAGCAGGAGATGACCACGTTCCTCAACCTGATCGCCACCGAGCCGGAGGTCGCCCGGGTACCGATCATGATCGACAGCTCGCGGTGGAGTGTGCTCCAGGCCGGGCTGAAGTGCGTGCAGGGCAAGGGGATCGTCAACTCGATCAGCCTCAAGGAGGGCGAACAGCCCTTCCTCGACCAGGCCCGGCACATCCGCGGCTACGGGGCAGGCGTCGTCGTCATGGCGTTCGACGAGAAGGGGCAGGCCGACACCGCCGAGCGCAAGGTCGCGATCTGCACCCGCGCGTACCGCCTGCTCACCGAAGAGATCGGGTTCCCGCCCGAGGACATCGTCTTCGACCCCAACGTGCTCGCGGTCGCCACCGGCATGTCCGAGCACAACGGCTACGCGAAAGCCTTCCTCGACGCGCTGCCGCTGATCAAGCAGAACTGCCCGGGCGTGCACGTCTCGGGTGGCATCTCCAACCTGTCGTTCGCCTTCCGCGGCAACGACGTCGTGCGCGAAGCGATCCACTCGGCGTTCCTGTTCCACGCCATCAAGGTCGGCCTGGACATGGGCATCGTCAACGCGGGGCAGCTCGCCGTCTACGAGGACATCCCCGCCGAGCTGCTGGAACTCGTCGAGGACGTGCTCTTCGACCGGCGCGAGGACGCCACCGACCGGCTGGTCACGTTCGCAGGCACGGTGTCCGGTTCCGGGACGCAGCGCGTCGTCGACCTGTCCTGGCGCGACGCGCCGGTCGAGCAGCGGTTGTCGCACGCGCTGGTGCACGGCATCGTCGACTTCGTCGAGGCCGACACCGAGGAGGCGCGCGCGCAGGCAGCCCGGCCGCTCGACGTGATCGAGGGTCCCCTGATGGACGGGATGAAGGTGGTCGGCGACCTGTTCGGCGCCGGCAAGATGTTCCTTCCGCAGGTGGTGAAGAGCGCGCGGGTGATGAAGCGCTCGGTGGCCTACCTGGAGCCGTACATGGAGGCGGAGAAGGAGCAGGCCCGGCTCGAGGGGCGCGTGGAGGAGGACCGCGGCCAGGGCAAGGTCGTGCTGGCCACCGTCAAGGGCGACGTGCACGACATCGGCAAGAACATCGTCGGGGTCGTGCTCGCCTGCAACAACTACGAGGTGGTCGACCTCGGGGTGATGGTGCCGGCCAACGTCGTGCTGGACACCGCCGTGGCCGAGGGCGCCGACGTCGTCGGGCTCTCCGGGCTGATCACCCCGTCGCTCGACGAGATGGTGGCGGTGGCGCAGGAGATGCAGCGCCGCGGGCTGAAGCTGCCGCTGCTGATCGGCGGGGCCACCACGTCGCGCCAGCACACCGCGGTCCGGATCGCGCCCGCCTACGACGCCTCCACCGTGCACGTGCTGGACGCGTCCCGGGTCACCGGGGTGGTCGCACAGCTGCTGGACCCCGAACGCGCCGAGTTGCTGGACGTCGGCAACCGCGAGGAGCAGGAGCGGCTGCGCGTGCAGCACGCCGGCCGCCAGCAGCGCCCGTTGCTGTCGCTCGCCGCGGCCCGCGCCAACCGCGAGCCGGTGGCGTTCGACGACCTGCCGGTGCCCGCGTTCACCGGCACCCGCACCGTCGCGCCGAGCCTCGACGAGCTGCGGCCGCTCATCGACTGGCAGTTCTTCTTCCTGGCGTGGGAGCTCAAGGGCAAGTACCCGGCGATCCTCGACCAGCCGGTGGCCCGTGAGCTGTTCGACGACGGGAACCGGCTGCTCGACGAGATCGTGGCCGCCGGCTCGCTCACCGCCCGCGGGACCTACGGGTTCTGGCCCGCGCACAGCGACGGCGAGGACATCATCCTCGCGACCGGTGACGGGGTTCGCTTCCCCATGCTGCGCCAGCAGACCGTCAAGCCGGAGGGCCGGGCCAACCGCAGCCTCGCCGACTACGTCGCGCCCGCAGGCGATCACCTGGGCGGGTTCGCGGTGTCGGTGCACGGGGCCGACGAGCTCGCCGCGCGGTACGAGGCCGAGCACGACGACTACCGGGCGATCATGGTGAAGGCGCTCGCGGACCGGCTCGCCGAGGCGTTCGCCGAGTACATCCACCTGGAGGCCCGGCGTGCCTGGTTCGAGCCGGGTGCCGAGCCGGCGCTCGAGGACCTGCACGCCGAGCGGTTCCGGGGGATCCGGCCCGCGCTCGGCTACCCGGCGAGCCCGGACCACAGCCTCAAGCGCGAGCTGTTCGAACTGCTCGACGCCGAGAGCATCGGCATGGGCCTGACGTCGTCCTACGCCATGACGCCGCCCGCCAGTGTCAGCGGCGTGATCTTCGCCAACCCGGCGTCGCGCTACTTCACGGTCGGGCGGATCGGCGATGACCAGGCGCGGGACTACGCGGAGCGCAGGGGCCTCCCGCTCGCCGAGGTCGAGAACTGGCTCCGGCCCAACCTGAGCTAGCTCGTAGCCGCGTCCGACGTCAGTCGAGCAGCTGCCGGTGCAGTGGGCAGTCCGGGGCGATGAGCAGGCCCAGGCCTGCGCGGGGGTCGTTGGGCAGCATCGGGCACAGGCACCCGCGGTCGGCGGCCGAGGCGCTCCCGGGGCCGCCGGAGTCCCAGAGACCGGGCTCGAGGTCGTCCAGTGGCGCGGGCGCCGCTGTCCAGCCCTCGGTACCGACCGGGAGTCGACCGGTCGGCTCGTCGTCCTCGGCGGGGTTATGCCGCACGAGTGCATTCAACCGGATGGCGTACACGCTCTGCCATCGAGCCGCCCTCCGCGTGCCGGCGAGCGTTATCGGCTTGATGCCGAAGTCCCTTGACGCCGGGCCATGTTAGCGCTCACAGTGTCCGCCGGTGGGACGTGCATCACATCGTCCCGCAATCGAACACGGGAGGCGCTGTGCGCACAACGAAGACGTTGCCCGCACTCCGGAAGCTGATCGCCGCGGGCGCGGTGGCGCTCGTGCTGGCCGCCTGTGGCGGCGGGGGCGGCGACGGCGGCGAGGCACCCGCCGGGGGCGGGGAGCCGCTCACGATGGGCTTCGCCCAGGTCGGGGCGGAGAGCGGCTGGCGGACGGCGAACACGACCTCCGTGCAGGAGTCCGCGGCGGCCGCCGGCGTCGAACTGCAGTTCTCCGACGCCCAGCAGAAGCAGGAGAACCAGATCAAGGCGATCCGGTCCTTCATCCAGCAGCGCGTCGACGTGATCGCGTTCAGCCCGGTGGTCGAGTCCGGCTGGGACACCGTGCTGATGGAGGCCAAACGCGCGAACATCCCGGTGATCCTCACCGACCGGGCCGTCGACTCGACCGACACGACGCTGTACAAGACCTTCCTCGGGTCGGACTTCATCGAGGAGGGCCGCAAGGCCGGCCAGTGGCTGCTCGAGGAGTCCGCGGGCGCCACCGAGCCGGTCAACATCGTCGAGCTGCAGGGCACCACCGGCTCCGCGCCGGCCATCGACCGTCAGGAGGGCTTCGCGGAGACGATCGCGCAGGACCCGAACCTGACGGTGATCGCATCGCAGACTGGCGACTTCACCCGCTCCGGCGGCCGCCAGGTGATGGAGGCCTTCCTGAAGTCCCACCCGGACATCGACGTCCTGTACGCCCACAACGACGACATGGGTCTGGGTGCCATCGAGGCGATCGAGGCGGCCGGCAAGGTGCCCGGCACGGACATCAAGATCATCACGGTCGACGCCGTCAAGGACGGAATGCAGGCGCTGGCCGACGGGAAGATCAACTTCATCGTGGAGTGCAACCCGCTGCTCGGCCCGCAGCTGATGGACCTCGCGAAGAAGGTCGCCGCGGGCGAGGAGGTGCCGGCGCGGGTCGTCACCGAGGAGACGACGTTCGACGGCGAGTCGGCCAAGGCCGCACTCCCGACCCGCCAGTACTGATGGACCGCACACCCCTGGTGGAGATGTCCGGGATCTCCGTGGCGTTCGGGCCGGTGCAGGCCCTGGCGTCGGTGGACCTGCGGTTGCACCCCGGCGAGGTGCACGCCCTGATGGGCGAGAACGGCGCCGGCAAGTCCACGCTGATCAAGGCACTCACGGGGGTGCACACCGTCGACGCGGGGGAGATCCGGGTGCACGGCGAGCCCGCCGCCTTCGGCGGGCCCGCCGCCGCGCAGGCGGCCGGCATCAGCACCGTCTACCAGGAGGTCAACCTCTGCCCCAACCTCACCGTGGCGGAGAACCTGCTCCTGGGCCGGGAGCCGCGCCGGATGGGCCGCATCGACTGGCGCGGCATGCGCAGGCGGGCGGTCGAGGTGCTGGGCACGTTGCACCTCGACCTCGACCCGTCCTCGGCACTGGGTGCGCACCCGATCGCCATGCAGCAGCTGGTGGCGATCGCCAGGGCCGTCGAGGTGGACGCGCGGGTGCTGGTGCTCGACGAGCCGACGTCCAGCCTGGACGCGGACGAGGTGGCGGAGCTGTTCCGGGTGATCCGCCGGCTGCGCGACTCGGGCGTCGCGATCCTGTTCGTCTCGCACTTCATCGAGCAGGTCTTCGAGATCTCCGACCGGATGACGGTGCTGCGCAACGGTCGGCTGGTCGGGGAGTACCGCACGGCGGAGCTGTCGCGGATGCAGCTGGTGTCGGCGATGGTCGGGCGCGAGCTGGAGGTGCTCGAGCGGCTGGACCGCGCGCCTGCCGAACCCGCCGCCGACGACCAGCCCGCGGTGCTCGCGGCGTCCGGGCTCGGCCGTCGCGGCGCCGTGGAGCCGGTGGACCTCGCGGTGCGGGCGGGCGAGGTCGTCGGTCTGGCCGGGCTGCTCGGCTCCGGGCGCACCGAGCTCGCCCGGCTGCTGTTCGGGGCCGACCACGCCGACAGCGGGGAGATCACCGTGGCCGGCCGGAGCGTGCGGATCCGGAGCCCGCGGGCGGCGATCGACGCGGGCATCGCGTTCAGTTCCGAGGACCGCAAGGCCGAAGGGGTGGTCGGGGACCTGTCGGTGCGGGCCAACATCGTGCTGGCGATGCAGGCGTCGCGGGGCTGGATGCGCCGGATCCCCCGGCGGCGCCAGTACGAGCTCGCCCGGCGCTGGATCGAGCTGCTCGACATCCGCCCCGCCGACCCGGACGCCCTGCTGGGCAACCTCTCGGGCGGCAACCAGCAGAAGGTGCTGCTGGCCCGCTGGCTGATCATGCAGCCACGCCTGCTGATCCTCGACGAGCCCACCCGCGGCATCGACGTCGGCGCCAAGGCGCAGATCCAGTCCCTGGTGGCCGAGCAGGCGCGCCAGGGTACGGCGGTCGTCTTCATCTCCGCCGAGCTGGACGAGGTGGTGCGCCTGTCGGACCGCGTCCTGGTGCTGCGCGACCGCAGGGCGGTGGCCGAGCTCGCCGGGGAGGACGTGGCGGTGGACCGGGTCATGGAGCTGATCGCGACCGGCGGGGGCACCCGTGCGTGAACTCCTGCGCAAGCCGATCTGGCCGCTCGTCGCCCTGCTGCTGCTCAACCTGGCCGTCACGCCGAGCTTCTTCGCCGTGCGACTGCAGGACGGCAGGCTCTACGGCAGCGTGATCGACATCCTGCACAACGGCGCCCCGCTGGCGCTGGTGGCGCTCGGCATGACCCTGGTGATCGCCACCCGCGGCATCGACCTGTCCGTCGGGGCGGTCGTGGCCATCTCCGGGGCGGTGACCTGCACGTGGATCGCGAGCAGCGCCGACCCGGCGAGCCCGGCGACCGCGCTCACCGGGATCGGCCTCGCCCTCGGGCTGGCCGTGGCGCTCGGGGCGTGGAACGGGTTCCTCGTCGCGCACCTGGGCATCCAGCCGATCATCGCGACGCTCGTGCTGATGACGGCGGGCCGCGGGCTCGGCCAGCTCGTCACGGACGGGCAGATCATCACCGTCAACAACGCGTTCTTCTCCGGCATCAGCGGCAGCTCCCTGCTCGCGGTGCCGCTGACCGTGATCATGGCGGCCGCGGTGTACGCGCTGGTGGCGCTCGTGACCCGGCGCACCGCGCTGGGCACGCTCGTCGAGGCGGTGGGCATCAACCCCGAGGCCGGCAGGCTCGCCGGGATCCGGTCGCGCAGCATCGTGTGGACGGTCTACGTGTTCGCCGCGCTCTGCGCCGCCGTGGCCGGGCTGATGATCAGCTCGAACGTGAACGCCGCCGACGCCAACAACGCGGGGCTCTGGCTGGAACTGGACGCGATCCTCGCCGTCGTCATCGGCGGCACGTCGCTGGCCGGCGGGCGCTACTCGATCGCCGGCACCCTGCTCGGCGCGCTCACCATCCAGACGCTGACCACCACCATCTACTCGGTCGGCATCCCGCCGGAGGTCTCGCTGGTGTTCAAGGCGGCGGTCGTGATCCTCGTGTTCCTGGCGCAGGCCCCGAAGGTGCAGGCGCTGCTGCAGCGGCGGCGCCGCCGTCCCGGGGACGTCGGGCCGCCCGCCGTGCCCGCCGACCCGGCCCGGACAGCCGACCCGGCTGCCGACCCGCCCCATACCTCCCAGACAACCGGGAGTGGCCGGTGACCGCGCTCGTCGAACGCGTCCGCTCCGCGGCCGCCGGGAGCCGCGTGCCGACGCGGTTCCTGCCGGTGGTCGTGACGTTCGCGCTGTTCGTGCTGATGTTCGCCGGGGGAGGGCTGCGCTACGAGTCCTTCGCCTCCGGGCAGGTGCTGCTCAACCTGCTGATCGACAACTCCTTCCTGGTGGTGCTGGCCGTCGGGATGACGTTCGTGATCCTGACCGGCGGCATCGACCTGTCCGTCGGCTCGGTCGTGGCGTTGTCGACGATGGTGGCCGCGGCGCTGCTGCGCGCCGGCTTGGGCCCGTTCGTCGTGATGCTGCTGGTGCTGGCTGGCGGTGCGGTCTTCGGCCTCGCGATGGGCGCGGTGATCCACTACCTCGAGATCCAGCCGTTCATCGTCACGCTCGCCGGGATGTTCCTGGCCCGCGGCCTGTGCTACGTGATCGACCTCGAGTCGATCCCGATCGACGACCCGCTGTTCCGCACGGTCGCGCAGACCGCCATACCGCTGGGCGACGAGCTGTTCGTGAGCCCGAGCGTCCTCGTCGCGCTGGCCGTGGTGGCGGCAGCGGTGTACGTCCTGCACCTGACCCGGTTCGGGCGCACGGTGTACGCCGTCGGCGGCAGCGCGGGGTCGGCGATGCTGATGGGGCTGCGGGTGGCGCAGGCCAGGGTGGGCGTCTACGTGATCAGCGGAGCGTGCTCGGCGCTCGCCGGGCTGCTGTTCACCTTCTACATGCTCTCGGGCTACAGCCTGCACGCCGTGGGCATGGAGCTCGACGCCATCGCCGCCGTCGTCATCGGGGGCACCCTGCTCACCGGCGGCTCCGGGTTCGTGCTCGGCTCCGTGCTCGGCGTGCTCGTCCTCGGCACGATCCAGACGATCCTGTCGTTCGAGGGCACGCTCAGCTCGTGGTGGTCGAGGATCGTGATCGGCCTGCTGCTGCTGGTGTTCGTGGTGCTGCAGCGGGTGCTGGCACGACGAGGGCCGGCCGCCTGAGCGCGCGGATCATGCGAGGGGGAGCGCCGCGTCCTCGCCCGGTGCGCGCGCCCCGTGGATGCGCCGTTCGGTGACCTCGATCGGCACGTCGTTGATGCTCGCCTCCCGGCGGCGCATGAGCCCGTCGGGGGCGAACTCCCACTGCTCGTTGCCGTAGCTGCGCCACCACCGGCCCCCGGCGTCGTGCCACTCGTACTGGAAGCGCACCGCGATGCGGTCCTCGGTGAACGCCCAGAGGTCCTTGCGCAGCGCGTACTCCAGCTCCCGTGCCCACTTGCGCTCGAGGAAGGCGACGACCTCGGCGCGGCCGGTGAGGAAGACGTCGCGGTTGCGCCACTGCGTATCGGGTGTGTAGGCGAGCGCCACGCGCTGTGGGTCGCGGGTGTTCCAGGCGTCCTCGGCGGCGCGGACCTTGCGCAGCGCGGTCTCGGCGGTGAACGGCGGGACGGGTGGGCGGGTCATGCGGATTCCTCCTGCTGGTCGTTCGGGCCGGGGTTGAACCGGGAGTATTCGGGTGGCGTCCAGCGCAGCGGCACGGCGCCGTCGATCTGCACGACCCGGTCGACCTCGAAGTCGACGAGGCGCTGCGCGCCGGGCACGCCTGCGGCGCGCTGCGGGTCCCAGTCGACGGACGCGCGGCCGGTGAGCTGCAGGGACCGGCCGCGCTGCCAGTCGAGGAACAGCAGCCCGGCGTGCGGGTCGAGCTCGAGGTTGCCGAGTGTCATGTACATGGAGTTGCCGAGGTAGTCGGGCCAGGTGAGGCGCCCCTCGCCGGTGACGGTCACGAACCCGGGGCTCCCGCCACGGTGCGAGGCGTCGGCGCCCATGCCCGGAGCACGGGTGGCGACGAAGAACGTGTCCGCCGCGGCGATCCAGGCGCGCTGGTCGGGCGAGAGTGCGCCGGACTCCGCGGCCGCGCCGGCGCCCCCGCCGGCCGGGTCGGGCTCGACGTCGCGCGCCTGGATGTACCGCGCCTGGATGTACTTCGGGCAGTTGGCGTACACCTGCTCGGTGCGTACGACCAGCCGGTCGGCCACCTGGCGCGCGCGCCCGTTGATCCGCATCCGGCGCCGGCTCGCAGGCTCGATCGCGATCATGCCGATGTCGTGCTCGTCCTCGAACACCCCCGCCAGCGGGTCGCCGGGCCTCGGGGACCACCGCACCGCGACCGTCCGCTCGTCGAGGACGGTGGCGAACCCCTGGTCGCCGGTCACCGGTCCGGCCCAGACCGCCCCGTCCGGGGTCGCGGCGCCGATCACGACCAGCCGCTGCCGGTCCAGGAAGTCGGCGGCGACCCGAGGCACGGTGGCGTCGACGCGGGCCGATCCCCACGGCCGGTCCGGGAAACCGGTCCGCCGCTGCACGGACCGTTCACCTTGGTGCTCCATGACGTCCTCCTCGTCCTCGTCGGCTGATCAGAAGAATCCGCAGGTCGGAGCACCCGGAGTGGGTGCGGGCGCGACGTCGGCGCCGGTCGGCGCGTAGATCTCGAGCCGGATGCCGTCGGGGTCGGCGAAGAACACGCCGCCGGAGGAGGCGCCCTCGCCGTGCGGGACGATCCCGTCGTAGGCGAACTCCACGTCCAGGCCGCGCAGGATCGTCTCCGCGCGGCGCACGGCGTCGATGTCGGCCACCTCGAACGACAGGTGGTGCAGGCCGGGGAGGTCGGCGGCGAAGCTGCCCGCGCTCTGCTCCCAGAGGGCGACCACGAGAACGCCGTCCCGGCCGAGCAGCGCGAACCGGCGGTCCCCGTCCGCGCGTTCGGCGAGGACGTCGAACGCGAAGACCGTGCGGTAGAAGGCGGTCGAGCGGGACAGATCGGTGACGTTGAGGGCGACGTGTCCGGTCTTCAGGGTCATGGCTGCCTCCGTGCTGCATCTAATGTTTGAACGGCGCCTTGCCGTTAGATGCATGTGATCACGGCGTGCCTAATGCTGTCAAGTTCTCTTCGCATTAGACTGGTGCGGTGTCCGACGAGATCGCCGACCTGGTGCCGGCCGAACCGCTGCCGGTCCGGCTCATGAACACGGTCTGGGCCGACCGGCACGGCGTCCACGACGACCTGACGAGCGTGGACCGGCTGCGGCAGTGGCTCGAACGGACCGGGCTCGACCGGACCGGGCTCGAACGGACCGGGCTCGACGGGGCGTCCCAGCTCGGGCCACAGGACCTCGCCGCGTTCCGGCGGCTGCGCGCCGCGGCGCGGCGCATCGCGGCACACGTCACGGCCGACGACCGGCCGGCCGCGACGGCAGGCGGTGCCGACCTCGCCGCCGCTATGGCCGACCTGAACGCGGACACGACGGCGTGCGCACCGACGCTCGTGCTCGACGGCGGCGACCTCGCGCTCCGGTGGCGCCCCGGCGCCCGGCCCGCCGACCGGGCCCGCTCGGAGCTCGCCCTCGAGACGGCCCAGCTGCTGACCGGGGAGCCGGGAGGGCTGCTACGGGCGTGCCACGCGCCCGGGTGCGTGCTCTACTTCGTGAAGGACCACCCTCGACGCGAGTGGTGCTCGGCGGGTTGCGGCAACCGGGCCCGGGTCGCACGCCACTACGAGAAGCACCGGCCCCGGGACTGATCGGGCACCGATGAGTTCTCCGGCCACGGGCGGTCTCATCGGCATGACCAGCGCCCCGACGGCACTTCAGCCTCCCGCACCCCGGCGCGTCTTCCACCTCGTGCTCGCCAACAGCCTCGTGGCGTCGGTCGTGAACTTCACGGTGTGGTTCGCGGTGACGTTCTTCGTCTACCTCGAGACGCACTCGGTGTTCGCCACCGGCATCATCGGCGGTATCTTCCTCGCGCTCACCGCGGGCTCGGGGATCTGGTTCGGCAGCCTCGTCGACCACCACCGCAAGCGTGACATCATGCTGGCCTCCAGCGCCGCGTCACTGACGCTGTACGGCGCGAGCCTCGCGGTCTACCTCGCCGCCGGGCGGGAGACATTCCGCGATCCCACGAGCCCTGTGCTGTGGGCGTTCGTGCTGTTGCTGATGAGCGGCGTGATCGTCGGCAACATCCGCGGGATCGCGATGTCCACCGTTGTCACGCTGCTGGTTCCGGCGGCCGACCGGGACCGGGCCAACGGCCTCGTCGGCTCCGCGTCCGGCGTGTCCTTCCTCGTGACGTCGGTGATCAGCGGCTTGCTGATCGGGCTGTCCGGGATGCTCGCCGTGCTGTTGCTGGCCGTCGTGGCCACCGCGGGCGCGATCGTGCACCTGGCGAGCCTGTCGATCCCCGAGGAGCGGGCCGAGCGCACCGGTGACGAGCCGAACCGGGTCGACCTGCGCGGCACGATCGCCCTGGTCACGGCCATGCCGGGCCTGCTGGCGCTGATCGTGTTCTCGACGATCAACAACTTCCTCGGCGGCGTGTTCATGGCCCTGATGGACCCCTACGGGCTGTCGCTGGTGTCGGTCGAGACGTGGGGTCTGCTGTGGGGCGTGCTGAGCACCGGCTTCATCGTGGGCGGGCTCGTCATCAGCAAGCGCGGCCTGGGCCGCAACCCGCTGCGGGCCCTGCTGCTGGCGAACGTCGCGATGTGGGCGATCTGCAGCGTCTTCGCCGTGCGCTCGTCGGTCGTCCTGCTCGCCGTCGGGATGCTCGTCTACATGTGCCTCATCCCCGTCGCCGAGGCCTCCGAGCAGACCGTCCTGCAGAAGGTGGTGCCGTTCGAGCGGCAGGGCCGCGTGTTCGGCTTCGCGCAGAGCATGGAGCAGGCCGCGTCGCCGCTCACCGCGTTCCTCATCAGCCCGGTCGCCCAGTTCGTGTTCATCCCGTTCATGACCACCGGCTCGGGCGCCGAGCTGCTCGGTCCCTGGTTCGGCACCGGGCCCGAACGGGGCCTCGCCCTGCTGTTCACCATCGCGGGTGTGCTCGGCCTGCTGCTCACGCTCGCGGCGTTCGGCACCCGCCACTACCGGCGGCTCTCGCGGCACTACCGGGACGCCGGCGTCGCCGTGCCTGCCGACTCCACCACCGGATCCACCGGCGAGCCCGAGCCGGCGATGGCGGCGTGACCGCGCCGGCACAGGTCGAGCTCAGGCGACCAGCGGGTGCAGTGCCCAGAACGCGAGTGCCGCGGCGAGGGCCGCCATCGGGATGGTGAGCACCCAGGCCACCAGGATGTTGCCCGCCACACCCCAGCGCACCGCGGAGAGCCGTTTGGTGGCCCCGACGCCGAGGATCGAGGAAGTGATCGTCTGCGTCGTCGAGATCGGGGCGGCGAACGCGAACGCGGTGGTGTAGAGCACCGCCGAGGCGGTGACCTCGGCGGCGAAGCCGTGCGGCGGGTCCAGATCGATGATCCGCCGGCCTAGCGTGCGCATGATCCGCCAACCTCCGGCGTAGGTTCCGGCCGAGAGCGCGCCGGCCGAGATCAGCACGACCCACCAGGGTATGTCGAAGCCCTCGTGGTACCCACCGACGACGAGCGCCAGCACGATCACGCCCATCGTCTTCTGGGCGTCCTGCAGGCCGTGTCCGAGCGCCATGGCCGCGGCCGAGACCGTCTGCGCGTGCCGGAACCCGGCGGTGAGCCGGCGCGGCCGACCGTTGCGGAAGATCCACAGCAACGCCAGCATCACGAGCGCGGCCAGCGTGAACCCGACGATGGGGGAGAGCACCATCGGGATGACGACCTTCGCCACCACGCCGTTCCACTGCACACCGCCGGACGCGGCGAGCGCGGCGCCGACGAGGCCGCCGATGAGCGCGTGCGACGACGACGAGGGCAGGCCGAACCACCACGTGATCAGGTTCCAGACGATGGCGCCGATGAGGGCGGAGAGCACGACGATCAGCCCGGGCATGCCCTGCGGGGCGTCGATGATGCCGCTGCCGACCGTGGAGGCGACCTCGGTGCCGAGGAACGCGCCGATCAGGTTCATGACCGCGGCCATGGCGAGCGCGGTGCGCGGGGAGAGGGCGCGGGTCGCGACGGAGGTGGCGATCGCGTTGGCGGCATCGTGGAAGCCGTTGGTGTAGTCGAAGACGAGCGCGACCGCGATCACCACGACGATCGTGGTCAACAGCACCGGTCAGGACTCCTTCACGGCGATGCTCTCGACCGTGTTCGCCACGTGTTCGAAGGCGTCGGCGGCCTCCTCGAGCACCTCGACCACCTCCTTGAGCTTGAGGATGGTGAGGACGTCGAGCGCGGGTGCGTCCTCCGCGGGGGCGAGCAGGTCGCCCAGCAGCGCGCGGTAGGCCACGTCGCCCTCGTCCTCCAGCGAGTTGACGTGCACCCAGTACTCGCGCAGCTCCGCCATCGTGGCCAGGCGCGGCATCGCCTCGGCGGTGGCGGCGGCCGCCCGGCGCAGCACGTCGACCTGCGTGGTCATCCCGGGCGGGAGCTCCTGGAGGCGGTAGAGCACGATCCGGTCGGCGGCCTCCTCCATCGCGTCGACCACGTCGTCGAGCGAGGAGGTGAGCCGGTAGATGTCCTCGCGGTCGAACGGCGTCACGAACGTCTGGTTGAGCTTCACGAGGATCTCGTGGGTCACCTCGTCGCCCGCGTTCTCCGCGTCCTTGACGCGTTCCGCGAGCGGGCCCCGGTCCTCGGGTGCCGCGGCGATCAGCAGCGCGAGGTCGTCCGCAGCCCGGACGATGTTCTCCGCCGCCCGCGTGAACAGCGGGTAGAAGCCGCGTTCGTGTGGCGTCAACCTGAAGGCCATCCGCAGGTTGTACCGCAACCTTCCGCAGCGACCCCGCAGCCGACCCGGGGTGTCGGCCGGCCCTTCACGGGCACAGTGATCATCTCCGGCCGGTGCGTCGGCGGGGTCGGCCGGATCGCCTGATCCTGCGCACACGGCCGCTCGAGCGCGGGCACGGACTTCGTGGAACGGCCCCGCGCCGGGTGCGGCGGGGCTAGCGTTCGTGTCCGGACGCCGTTGCGCCCCACGTCGAGGAGCTGGGCACCATGGCCGCTGCGCTGGTCACCGTCATCGCGGGTCTCGCCGTCGGGTCCGCCGTGCTCGGCGGCCCCGCCCCGGTGCCGGTCGCGCCGCCCGAGACGTGCGAGCAGGCCGCGCGGTGGGAGGGCGACGCGCAGGCCCTCGCCGACGAGCTCGCCGGCGTCGCGGGCACCGACGAGGAGGCTCTGCAGCAGGAGCTGGCGGACGCGGGTTTCGTGCCGGGCGGCACGCCCGAGGCGGCCGCACCCGAGGCGGCCGCACCCGAGGCGGCCGCACCCGGCGTGCCCGGGCCAGGGGCGGACCTGGTGGCCGCGCTGGTCGCCGCGCTCGTCGCCGCGCTGGACACCGACGGCGACGGCGAGGTCGGGGTCACCGTCCTCGGCCCGGACCCGGCCGTGCCCGACGAGGGCGGAACCGACCGCTCAGCGCCGGATCGGACGTGCACCGGCCCCCGGTGAGGCGCCGCGGGCGTGACGGGCGACTCATCGCGGCGAGGGATTAATCCTGCGCGTTCTGTCGGTCCTAGTCCCTAGATTCGCCATCTGTGGTCGAGGCCCACCGGCCGACCACGACCGAAGATCCCTGGGGGACCCGTGAACGACCAGTCCGACGTGCTCGACCGCGCGTCGCGCAGGCCCGATGCCTCCGGGCAGCTCAGCGCCCGCGATCGCCTGGTGATCGCGGTCCTGCTGGTGTCCTCGTTCGTCGTCATCCTGAACGAGACGATCATGAGTGTCGCACTGCCGGTCCTCATGGTCGACCTGCAGGTGGACGCCGCCGTCGGCCAGTGGCTCACCGCGGGCTTCCTGCTCACGATGTCGGTGGTCATCCCGATCACCGGCTTCCTGATCCGCCGGGTCCCCACACGCACCCTGTTCGGGGCGGCGATGACGCTGTTCAGCGCGGGCACGTTGGTCGCCGCGGTCGCGCCCGGCTTCCCCGTCCTGCTCGCCGGCCGCGTCATCCAGGCCGGCGGCACGGCGATCATGCTGCCGCTGCTGATGACCACCGTCATGACGCTCGTGCCCCCCGCCCGCCGCGGTGCGGTGATGGGCAACATCTCGATCGTCATCTCGGTCGCGCCCGCGATCGGGCCCACCGTGTCCGGCGTCGTGCTGAGCATGTTCGGGTGGCGGTACATGTTCTGGCTGGTCCTGCCGATCGCGCTGGCGGCGCTGCTGCTGGGCATGCGGCGGATCTCGAACGTCGGCGATTCCACCTCCGCCCGGATCGACGTCCCGTCGGTCGTGCTCGCGGCGCTGGGCTTCGGCGGGCTGGTGTACGGCCTGAGCAGCGTGGGCCACTCGGCGGAGGGGGCGTCCCCCGTCGTGCTGTGGGCCGCGTTCGTCATCGGGATCGCCGGGCTGGTGGCGTTCGTCGCCCGGCAGCTGGTGCTGCAGCGCACCGACCGGGCGCTTCTCGACCTGCGCACGTTCCGGGCCCGGACGTTCACCGTGGCCAGCGCGATGATGATGCTGATGATGGCCACGCTGCTGGGCACCGTGGTGCTGCTCCCGATCTACCTGCAGAACGTGCTGATGCTCCCGCCGCTCACCACCGGCCTGCTGCTCCTGCCGGGTGGCCTGCTCATGGGGGTGCTCGGCCCGGTCGTCGGGCGCCTGTACGACCGGTTCGGCGCGCGGGCGTTGCTGGTGCCCGGCACGATCGCCACGAGCGCGGCGCTGTGGTCCACCACGCTGTTCACCTCGGGCAGCTCGATGCTGCAGGTCCTGGGCTTCCACCTGCTGCTGAGCACCGGGCTGGCCTTCGTCTTCACCCCGCTGTTCACCGCGGGGCTCGGCGCGGTGCCGCCGCACCTGTACTCCTACGGCAGCGCGATCTTCGGCACCACGCAGCAGCTGGCCGGGGCGGCCGGGGTGGCGCTGCTGGTGAGCATCCTGAGCGTCCGCTCGTCGGCGCTCGCCGCCGAGGGCCTGCCCCTGGTCGAGCAGACCGCGGGCGGCGTCCACGCCGCGTTCCTGGTGGCCGCGTCGCTGTCGATGCTCGCGATCGTGGGCGCGTTCCTGATCCGCGGCTCGGCCTCCTCGGACGAGCCCGCGGTGCACTGACCGCTCGCGCAGCCGTTCGCCGTTACCCTCCACCCCCATGTTGCTCGAACACCGCGGCCGGCGCCCGGTCGTGCCGGAGTCGGCCTACGTCGCGCCGTCGGCCGTGGTGTGCGGCGCGGTGGCGCTGGGCGAGCGGGCGCGCGTGCTGCACGGCGCCGTGCTCACGGCCGAGGACGGAGAGGTCCGCGTCGGCGAGGACGTCGTCGTGATGGAGAACGCCCTCGTCCGCGGACGCGCCGCACACCCCGCCGTGCTCGGCGACGCGGTGCTGGTGGGCCCGCACGCCCACGTGAACGGCGCCACCGTCGAGGACGAGGTGTTCGTCGCCACCGGTGCGGCGCTGTTCCCCGGCGCCCTGGCCGGGGCGGGCAGCGAGCTGCGGATCCACAGCGTCCTGCACGTCCGGTCCCGGCTCGCGCCCGGCACCGTCGTGCCGATCGGGTGGATCGCCGCGGGCGACCCGGCGCAGCTGTTCCCGCCGGACCGGCACGACGAGCTGTGGGAGGTGCAGCGGGAGCTCGACTTCCCGGGCACCGTCTACGGGGTGCGCCGTGGCACCGGCATGCGCACCGTGATGGCCGGGCAGACCGCGTTCTACGGCGCGCACCGCGACGACCGGGAGGTCACTTGAACGCTCACCGCACCGAGCGGATCCGGTAGACCAGCAGCGCACCGGTCACCTCGATGCCTGCTGCCACCAGGTAGAGCGCGGTGTACCCGCCGAGCCCGGTGACGATCGGTGCGGCGATCGCGGGGGCGAGCACCTGGGGCAGCGAGCTGGCGACGTTGAGCACCCCGAGGTCCTTGCCCCGGTCCCGCGCGGAGGGCAGCAGCTGGGTGAGCAGGGCGAAGTCCACCGAGCTGTACGTGCCGAACCCGACGCCCAGCACCACCGCGGCCACCAGGGCACCCGCCCAGGTCGCCCAGACCGCGATCAGCACGGCCGCCGCCGCCATGAGCACCCCTCCCGCGGAGACGAAGACCCGTCGCCGTCCCACGCGGTCCGACAGGACGCCCACCACGACGACGGAGGCGAGCACCGCCACCGAGTAGACGGCGGTGAGGACCAGCACGCCGGCGGCGGGATCGGCCACGCCGACGACGTCGGAGAGGAAGAAGAACAGGTAGAGCAGCACCACGGCGTTGCCGAGGTTGATCAGGAACCGGGTGAGCCACCCCCACCCGAAGTCGGGATGGCGGACCGGGTCGATCCAGAAGCCGCGCAGGAAGACGCCCCACCGCCACGGCTCGGCGGCGGGCACCTGGTCGGAGCGTCCTCCCAGGAGATAGGGCAGGCAGCTGACCAGGGCGAACCCTGCGCACAGGAGATATCCCGCGGTGGTGGCCCCGCCGAGCACCGCGAGGCCCGCGCCGCAGCCGACGCCCATGACGAAGGCGAGCCCGAGGTAGCCCGCGGCGGTGCCCCGTTGGGCGGCGGGCACCTGGTCGGGCACCGCGGCGGACAGGGCGGCGAACGGCGCGTTGAGCAGGGTCTGCACGCCGCACCACCCCAGCACGACCAGCGCGATGGTAGGTGCCGCGGAGAGCAACGCGATCGCCGTGGCGCCGCCCGCGAAACCGATCGCGATCCAGGGCCTGCGACGGCCCCAGCGCGAGCGCGTGCGGTCCGACAGCGCACCGAACAGCGGGTTCGCCACCAGCGAGCACGCGGCGCCGGCCGCGAGGACCAGCGCGAGCGCGGCCTCCTTGGCCTCGGGTGCGAGCGCCTCGACCTGCTGGGGCAGCAGGATCTGCAGCGGGCCGAACAGGCCCGCGTACAACCCGATCCAGGCCAGCGCGAAGCGGGCGATCCACCCGCGCGAGACGCGCCGCGTCGGTTCGACGAGCCCGCCGGTCACCGCCCCGCCCCGTTGCGGCACCTCGTCGACATGCCGCCTCCCACACCGGCCGGGAGCGTCCCGGCGGGCCCAGGATAGGCGCGGGCCCGCGACGAGGAGGGGCCAGGACGAGGGGTCAGCCGACCGCGGTGCGCAGCGCCTCGACCGAGCGGTCGATCTCCTGCCCGTCGACCAGCACGGTGGGCGTCTGGTTGATGCCGGCGCGGGACGCGGCCTCGGTGAGCGAACGGGTCCAGCCCGCGTAGCGCGCCTCCTGGACGCACGGCGCGAAGTCCGCGCCCGCACCGGCTTCTTGTCCCAGGGCCACGAGCTGGTCGTCGGGGAGGCCGTCGCCGCCTTCGGGGGGCTGGTGGGCGTAGAGCAGCTCAGCGAACCGCGGCAGCACGCCGGCGTCGGCCGCGCACCCGGCGGCGGCCGAGGAACGGCTGGAGTAGCGGGTGCTGGAGAAGCGGTCGAGGTAGGCCACCGGGTGGTAGACCACGCGCGCTCGCCCGGACGCGACCAGCTCGTCGAGCGTGGCGCCCGTGGCCTGCTCGTACTGAGCGCAGGCAGGGCACTGGAAGTCGAGGTACAGGTCGATCGTGACGGGCGCGTCCGCCCGCCCGACCACCGCACCGGCCGCGTCCGCTCCGGCGGGGAGGCCGGCGTCGTCTGCGTCGGACTGCGCGCGGTAGACGCCGAACCCGACGGCGGCGGCGAAGAGCACCAGCACCAGGACCGCGACGACGGTTCCGGTCGCGGGCCCGCGCCTGCGCGTGAGGGTGGAGCGACGAGAGGGCATCAGAGGATCTCCTTCCGGCGGGTGTCCAGCAGCCGGTCGATCGCGAGCCGTCCGGTGGGCCACCGGACGAGGACGAGGGCGAGCACGGTGAGCGCGGCGTCGCGGGCGAGCTCGAGCCCGTAGGTGGGGTCCTGCCCGGCGGGCAGCTCACCGCCGCTGCCGAAGCATCCGCAGTCGATGCGCAGCCCGCGGGCCCACGCCGCGGCGATGCCGACCACGAACGCCAGCATGAGCACCGCCGAGACCGCGGCCGCCGCACGGACACCCGCGCCCGCCACCAGCAGGACGGCGAGCAGGATCTCCACGACGGGCAGCCCGGCGCCGACGACCTGGGCCGCCGTCTCGGGCAGGAGCCGGTAGGCGCGCACCGCCCGCACGGAGGCGTCGAGGTCGGTGATCTTCGCGGCCCCGGCGACGAGCCAGACCGCGCCCAGCACGAGGCGGGCGGCGGTGCCCAGCCAGGGCAGGACCCGGGCGCGGACGGCGGGTGGGGGAGAGGCGGTGTGCGGCATCACCGGAGTGGTCGTCGCGCACGGGGCTCCGGTTCCCGCCGGAGCCGACGCGTCAGGCGGCGCGGTGGCGTGCGGTCGGCTCGAGGCCGCCGTCGGCGTGCCCGGCGCCGGGCCGGTCGTCGTGCCGGTCGTCGTCGGCGACGGTCGGTGCCGGCGTGTCGGACGTGCTCGTGGTGCCGCCGCCACCGCGGCCGAGCCGGGCGTGCACCAGCAGCAGGATCAGGCCCGCGACCACCGGCGCGTGTCCTGCCAGCCGGCCCGGTTCGACGTGGCCCGCCACCAGGTCGAGCACGCTGAGCGTCACCAGGAGCCCGACGAACGCGCCGATCACCGGGACGAGCCCGCTCACGCGCCGCGCCGCGCCGCTCGCGGCCCAGAGGAAGGCCACACCGAGCGCGAGGTTCCAGGCGGCGCTCTCGTGGGAGAAGTGGGTGATGCTCGCGCCGGCGAGGCGGTGCGCGCCGCCGGACGTGCCCGCGGCGGCGATCACGCCGGAGAGCGCGAGGGCCAGCTGGCCGACCCCGAGGACGGCCAGCGCGACCCGGACCCCGTCCCGGACGACGCAGCGCCACCCGCGCGGCGGGGTTGGTCGTGCGGCGCCCGCGTCGAGCGCGACGAGCAGGCCTGGCAGGACGTCGTGATCGGGCTCGGCCGGGCGGATCCGGGTGAGCCGCGTGACGCGCGCCGCCCGGTCGGCGAACCCGCGGCACCGCGCGCACCCGGCGAGGTGCCGCTCGATCGCATCGCCGTCGACGCCGGCGTCCTCGCCGTCCATCCGGGCGGAGATCGCGTCCCGGCACTCCTCACACCGCATGTGCCTATGGTCGCAACGAGGGCCGTCCGAGTTCCCGGCCCGGGGAACCGTAGGGTTCCGCACGTGGCCGAGCGACCGGACGACGAGCGGATCACGGCCTGGGCGCTGGCGGCCGGCCGCGGTGACCGGGACGCGCTCGCGGCGTTCGTCCGCGCCACCCAGCGCGACGTGCTGCGCTTCGTCACCCATCTCGCCGACCCGGGCCACGCCGAGGACCTCGCGCAGGAGACGTACCTGCGGGCGGTCGGGGCCCTCCCGCGGTTCGAGGGTGCGTCGTCGGCGCGCACCTGGCTGCTGTCGATCGCCCGGCGGGCCGCGGCCGACGCCGTGCGCACGGCCGCGCGCCGACCCCGCACCAGCGCGGTCGAGGACTGGGACGTCGTCGCGGCCCGCAGTGGCGTGGTGCGCGGGGCCGCGGACGAGGCCGTCCTGCTCGGGGAGCTCGTCGGGGCGCTCGACCCGGACCGGCGCGAAGCGTTCGTGCTCACCCAGGTGCTCGACCTCAGCTACGCCGACACCGCGCGGGTGTGCGGGTGTCCCGTCGGCACGATCCGGTCCCGGGTCGCCCGGGCCCGCGAGGACCTGGTGGCCGCCCTGGACGGGGCGCCCCGGGCACGCCGCCGGGAGGCGTGAGAACCCCCGCGGCGCGCAGCGCAAAACCCAGCGGCGCGCGGCGCGGTTGCCGGTAGCGTCCCCGGGCGTGACGTACGCCCCCGCCGACATGACCGCCCGGTTCCGCGCGCTGCACGTCCCCGGCACGCCGCTGGTGATGCCCAACCCCTACGACGAGGGCACGGCGAAGGTGTTCGCCACGCTCGGGTTCGCGGCGCTGGCCACCACCAGCAGCGGTTTCGCGGCCACCCTCGGCGCCGCCGACGGAGGGGTGCACGCCGCGGACGCCCTCCAGCACGCGGCGGCGATCGCGGGGTGCGTCGACGTCCCCGTCTCGGCCGACCTCGAGGACGGCTACGGCGACGATCCCGAGAGGGTGGCGGCCACGGTGTCCGACGCCCTGGCGGCCGGGTTGGCGGGCTGCTCGATCGAGGACTACAGCGCAGGCCTCGACCCGGAGATCCACCCCATCGGCCCGGCGGCGGAGCGGGTGGCGGCCGCGGCCGAGGCCGCGCAGGAGGGGCGCGGCCTGGTGCTCACCGCGCGGGCCGAGAACTTCATCCGCGGCAACCCCGACCTCGCCGACACGATCACGCGGCTGCAGGCCTACCAGGAGGCGGGTGCGGAGGTCCTCTACGCCCCGGGCCTGATCGACATCGCCGACATCCGCAGCGTGGTGTCGTCGGTGGATCGTCCGGTCAACGTGCTCCTGCTCCCCGGAATGGCACCGGTGGCGGAGCTGGCGGAGGCCGGCGTCGCCCGGGTCTCGGTGGGCGGGGCGTTCAGCGGGATCGCGTTCGGGGCGGTCAGCCGCGCGGCCCGCGAGCTGCTCGAGCACGGCACGACCGGATTCCTCGATCATGCGGGGGAGGCGCGCGAGCTCACGACCAGGGCTTTCCGGCTGCACTGAGTGGATCAGTGGCACGCGGTCGAGTGATGCGGATCACTCTCGGGTGGTTGATCGTTGCCAGACCGTTGCCGATCTCGGCGGCGCGCCTACGCTGATCACCGTCTGGACGATCATCCCCAGCGGATCGTCCCGGTGTCCGGCCCCTCTCCCAGATCGGATGACGCCCGTGCGACTCGCACCGCTCCTGGCCACCGTCGCCGCCGTGCTGGTCGGGACCGCGGTGCTCGCGGCGCCTCCGGCCGCCGCCACCGTGCCCGCGCAGGCCGAGGAGCCGTGGCGGCTGACCGGCGACCTCGCCGCCCACGACCCCGCGCTCGTCGCAGGCGGGAGCGGGGAGGACTGGTACGTCTTCGCCACCGGGGAGGCCAGCATGGGCGGTGGCACGATCCAGATCCGCTCCTCGCCCGACGGCAAGGACTGGACCTACGAGGGCACGATCTGGGACACGATCCCCGCGTGGCTCGGCGAGGCGGTGCCGGGCGTGCACAACCTGTGGGCGCCCGAGGTCTTCGAGTACGACGGCACCTACTACATGTATTACGCGGCCTCGACCTTCGGTCACAACACCTCGGTCATCGGGCTCGCGACCAACACCACGCTCGACCCCTCCGATCCCGACTACGAGTGGGTGGACGAGGGCGAGGTCGTCAGCTCGACGTCGGACGACAACTACAACGCGATCGACCCGGGCATCGTCGAGGACTCCGACGGCACGCCGTGGATGGCCTTCGGCTCGTACTGGAGCGGGATCCGCATGGTGGAGCTGGACTGGCCGTCCGGGAAGCCCGCGGATCCCGGCGAGGAGTCGCTGCACATCGCGGACCGGAAAGCGGCGCCCAACGCCATCGAGGCGCCCTACATCGTCGAGAACGACGGCTGGTACTACCTGTTCACGTCATGGGGCCAGTGCTGCGCCGGCGTCGACAGCGACTACAAGATCATGGTGGGCCGCTCGCAGGACGTCACCGGGCCCTACGTCGACCGCGACGGGCGTTCCCTGCTCGACGGCGGCGGCACCACGCTGCTCGAGGCTGCGGGCAACCGGGTCGGGCCGGGCGGCCAGTCGGTCTCCGAGGAGATCATCGCCTACCACTACTACGACGCCTCGGCCGACGGGGCGCCGCGGCTCGCGCTGCAGCCGGTGGTCTGGGGCGACGACGGCTGGCCGGTGCTGCGCAACAGCGCCTGACCGGGCGCTCCCGGGGTCGCGTCAGTCGGGGATGTGGAGCAGGTAGTCGCTCTCGTCCTCGTCCCAGTCCATCGCGACGACGTTGCGGGCACGGGCGGCCTTGGCGAAGGACAGGAACGTGTTGAAGCCGTAGCGCTTCTCGCTGAAGTCCGGCCGCCGCTTGCGCAGCTGGTCCTTCAAGCCGCTGAGCTGGGGCCGGGACCCGGTGGCCTGCAGCTCGAGCACGACTTCGGCGAGCAGCCGGAAGGCGGTGCCGTCCGCCGACTCGTCCTCGGGGAAGGTCACCTCGGGGTCACCCTGGGCGGATCCGCTGCGCAGCGCGACGACGTGCTGCTGCTCGAGGTGGCGCAGCAGCTCGCCGAACCCCCGGAACCCGTGGTCTGCCTCGTCGAAGGTGGGGTCCTTGCGCAGCATCGCGCGCTTGAGGCGGGACGCGAGCACCGGGCCGTCCGCGTGGCGCTGCAGCCCCGCGAGGGTGCGGGCCACCAGCGGCCCGACGTCGCGGTCCTCGGTGGTGGCCGCCGCCTCGTCGGCGCGCGGCGGGTCCTCGACCGGTTCGGCCGGGTCGGGGGCAACCGGGGCGGGCTCGGGAGCGGCCGCCGGGTAGGGGCGCGGGCGGCGCCTGCCACCGCGCGGCTGCTGGGTCGGCTCCACACCGGGCAGGCGGTCGTAGAAGAGGAACTCGTCGCAGGCCGGCGGCAGCAGCGCCGAGGTCGAGGACTGGACACCGATACCGATCACGCGCTTGTCGAGCTCGCGCAGCTTGTGCACCAGCGGGGTGAAGTCGGAGTCGCCGGTGCCGATGGCGAAGGTGGTGATGAAGCCCCGCTCGAACGCGAGCTGGATGGCGTCGACGGCCATCTTGATGTCGGCGGCGTTCTTGCGCGAGGCGCCCAGCCGCTGCGGGATCTCGATCAGCTCGACCTGGGCCCTGGCGAGCAGCCTGCGGTCGTCGTCGAACGCGGACCAGTCGGCGTAGGCCCGCCGGGCCACGACCCGGCCGCGTTCGGCGAGCGCGTCGGCGACGGGTCCGAAGTCGAAGGGCACGACCCCCAGCCCGTCACGCGCGCCGATCGCCAGGTTCTCGTAGTCGAGGAACAGGGCGATGCGTTCGTCGTCGTTGATCACAGAGGCTCCAGGATCGGGAGGTCGCGGGCATTCAGCCCACGGTCGCCAGGGCGTGTGGGGCGATGTCGACGCGCACGGGCACGCCGGCGTCGAGCGTCACCAGCTCGCCGTCCAGCTGCAGGGGGAGGGGCTTCAGCGTGCGGAACGCGTAGTGCGCCGCGGTGGGTTGCGGCCCCAGGCCGCGCGTCGCCGCCCGGATCGCGACGCCGAGGATCCGCCACTTCGCCGTGTGCGGCAGGGTGATCACCTCGAACCGCCCGTCGTCGGGACGTCCGGACTCGCTGAGGGTGGCGTACTTGGCCATCTCGGAGATGTTGGCGAACAGCAGGCTGTCGAAGCGGTTCCGGCTCCCGTCCTCGAGCGTGATCGTGAACGGCCGGAACCGGGCGAAGGTCCGCACGACCGAGACGATCTCGCGGAGCGACCCCTTGCCGCCCTTCTCGAGATCGATGGCGACCACCGGGGTCAGCCCCATCCCGATGTAGGAGTGGGCGTAGCGGCTGTGCGCCTCGTCGCCCTCGCCGACCGTGAGCCGGAGCAGGTCGATGCGGCGGACCTCGCCGGCGACGATGGCGTCGACGAGCGGGCGCTCGGCCGTCACCCGGCGGTGGTCGTTGGCGTTGCCCGCGGCCTTCACCGCGCAGACCGCGTTCTCGCTGCCCGACTGCGCGACCCCGTCGACGACCTCGTTGTAGCCGCCGTCCCCGCTCACCGACACGATGAGCGGACTTCCGTGGCGCGCCGCGTCCGCCGCCAGCTCGCGTGCGTGCCCGGCGTGTTCGGTGGGCCGCATCTGCACGGGGACCTCAGGGAGTCGTTGCGCCAGCTCGTCGCGCAGCTCCTCGGCCGCACGGGGCGCATCTCCGGTGCTCTGCGGGTTGAAGATCACCACAACCCGGTCGAACGGACTTTCCCGCGCCGCTGCTCCCGACACCGCGCCCCCCTGCTCTCGACCCGGTCGTGCTGCCTGCACGTCACGCACCGGGATGGTCATGCGGTTGGTCATGGCATCTACTACCCCGGTGCACCACGCGTGATACCGCGTGGATCATCACACACGAACGCCAGGAGCCCGCCCCGCAGTGCGGGACGGGCTCCTGATCGGGCAGTTCGCTCAGATGATGCGAACGCCGGTGGCCTGGGGACCCTTGGCGCCCTGGCCGATGGTGAAGTCCACGCGCTGGCCCTCGTCGAGGCTCCGGAAGCCGGAGGCGTCGATCTCGGAGTAGTGCACGAAGACGTCAGCGCCGCCGTCGTCCTGGCTGATGAAGCCGAAGCCCTTCTCGCCGTTGAACCACTTGACGGTTCCCTGTGCCATGAATCTGCTCCTCGCAGGTCTTGAAGCCCCGCACCGTGCGGGACCGGTCGGCCACGGTGGGCCTCCGCGAGCGTCGAACTGACGCCCGCGGAGGTGACCACCTACTGTTCCTGCGGGCGTGCAAAACACGAGCACCGAAACTGTACGACCTGATAGCTACAACTCCCCAGGTGGCGGATGTGTTCCGGTCTCGGCGAGATTTTCTCGATCGAGTCCGTCGATCGGGTCCCAGCCTGGTCTCCAGGTCGCCACCGCGGCGAGCGCGAGGCGCATCGCCGCAGGTGAGAGGGTCGGAAGTCGGGAGGTTCACCGTGCTCCTGCTCGAGTGTGATCGCGCTCACAACGCCGCCGTCGAGCGCGCAACGGCGTGCCACGGCCGGTCGATACGCTGCGGCGGTGAGCTCCGATCCGGCCCGCGGCGTCCTGGTGCGGATCCGTGCCGTGCTGCCGTCGCTGCGGCCGGCGCAGCGCCGGGTCGCCGAGGCCGTGCTGCACGACCCGGCCGGATCCGCGCAGCTGCCGATCGGCCGGCTCGCGCAGCAGTGCGCGACCTCCGCGGCCACGGTGATGAGGTTCTGCCGGTCGGCCGGCTTCCGCGGCTACCCGGAGCTGCGGCTCGCGCTCGCCCGGGAGACCGGGCGTGAGGACGCGGGCGACGGCGCCGCGCTGTCGCCGGACATCGACCCCGGCGACTCGCTCGCCGAGATCGTCGCCAAGATCGCGTTCACCGACGCCGCCGCGGTGCAGGACACCGCCGCCACGCTGGACCTCGATGCGCTCGCCGCCGCGGTGTCCGCGGTCGGCGCCGCCCGGCGGGTGGACGTCTACGGGCTCGGCGCGAGCGGGTTCGTCGGGCAGGACCTGCAGCAGAAGCTGCACCGCATCGGCCTGCTCGCGTTCGCGTGGCCCGATCCGCACGCCGCGCTGACCTCCGCGGCCCTGCTGGACGCCGAGTCGGTGGCCATCGCGATCTCGCACACCGGCACCACCACCGACACCGTCGACGCGCTGCGCGTCGCTCGCGAGTCGGGCGCCACGACGATCGCCGTCACGAACTTCGCGCCCTCGCCGCTGACCGCCTGCGCCGACCTGGTGCTGGCCACCGCTGCGCGCGAGACGACCTTCCGGTCCGGCGCGATGGCCAGCCGGATCGCCCAGCTCGCGGTGATCGACTGCCTGTTCGTCGGGGTCGCCCAGCGCTCCTACGACCGCACGATCGACCGGCTCACCCGCACGCACCGCGCGGTGCAGTCCCGCAGGGGAGGTTGACCGGCGGCGTCAGCCGGGCCGGGCGGCGAGCAGGACCGGGCACGGGGCGTGCTGGACGGCACTGCAGCCGACCAGCCCGACACGGGCCGGGATACCTGGGCGCGGCCCGCCGAGGACGAGCAGGTCGGCGTCGAGCTCCTCGCCGACCAGCTCGTGCGGGCGCGCGCGGAGCAGGCGGGGAAGGACGGTGACGCCCGGGACGTCGGCGCCGAGCCGTTCCGCAGCCGCGTCCAGCACGCGGTGCCCGCGGGCGAGCGCCTCGGTCAACCCGACGCTGCGCTCGCCGAAGGAGAGCGGAACGCCGTGCAGCGGCACGATCACGGCGTCGAGCGCGACCGCCGCGGCGGCGGCCTCCGCGAGCACCGTGGCGTCGGAGGGGAGGTCGCGGACCGCGGCCACCACCCGTGCCGTGCCCGTCCGGGGTCGCGCGTCGTGGTGGCTCGCGACGAGGACGCTGCGGCCGGCCAGCGACGCGACGAGGCCGATGCGGTCCTCGACCGGACCGGGGACCGGCTCGATCCGGACGCCCCGCCCGGAGTGCTCGCACGTCCGGACCACCCACGAGGGGACGTCCGGGTCCTGCGCGACCACGATCATCGTGTCGTCGTCGCGAGGTCGGCGGGGGGTGGGGAACGGGGCGAGCGCGGTGCTGCGCTGGCTCATCCAGGCACTCCCTCTCAGCGGCGGGTTCGCTCGCGAAGCGACGGTGCTCCTCGGGTTCCCGCTGGAGAAGGGTACTGGCCGGTCATCACCCGGAAAGGGCAGGCGGTACGATCTCGGGGCCACCCTCGTCGCGCAGCGTCAACGGGTTGGTGGTGCCCCGTTCGGCCGTTGCGGCGCCCGGCCGGGGTCACTACGAGCTCCTGGCCGCCAGGTCGCGAACGTAGGCGAGGTCGTCGCGCATCCGCTCGCGCAGCGGCACCGCCGTGGAGAAGTCCTCCAGCGACAGCCAGCCGTCGTAACCCGCCCCGGCGAGGGCGTCGACGAGCCGGTCGAGCGCGGCGGCGCCCGTACGCATCGGCGCCCACTCCCAGGTCCAGGGCGGGGACGCACCCGGCGCGGGCCGCAGCACGACGTTCTTCACGTGCACGTGCGCGAGGTACTCGCCGAGGATGTCCAGGCACCACGGGTCGTGCTCGTAACCCTCGCGCAGCATGTTGCCGACATCGTGGATCACTCCGACGGCCCGCGGGTCGAGGCCGTCGAGGAACCGCACAGCGGCCGAGGCGCTCGCGACCAGGCTCTGGTGGTGCAGCTCGAGCAGCGCCTGCACCCCGTGGCGAAGCGCCAGCTCGGCGACCGCCCGGTACTCCTCGCGGCGCCGGGCGAACGTCTCGCGGTACCCCTGCGGCCCGGGCGCCCCGACCTGCACCCGCATCCGCGGTACGCCGAGCGCGGCGGCCCCGCGCATCAGCCGGTCCACGGCCTCGAGGTCGTCGCAACGCGCGTAGGGGCCGATCGCGGGCATCTCGAGACCGGCGGCCCGGGTGAGCTCGGCGATCCGCGGGACGTCGCGCTCGAAGCTCGCCGCGGGCCAGGTGCACCGGTTGCCGCGCCAGAACCCCGGGGGGTCCTCGGTGGGCGGGTCATCGGCCACGCGCCACTCGATCCCGTCGAACCCGAGGGCCGCGAGTTCGGTGACGGCCTGCTCGGGCGTCCACTCGGGCAGGCTCACCGTGCAGACGGAGACCTTCACCGCGCTGTCCTCCCGGCCCCGTCGCATCCCACGATCACGCACCGCACGCGCGTGATCCTGCCATCGGGAACGCCCCGCCGGGCATCGTCGAGAGATCGATCTCACCCGGTCGGATCGCGATCTTCACCAGCGCGGACACGCCTCTCGTCCGGCCGGGTGGCGCAGCGTCGGCTCCCTTGCGGCCGCCACACCTGGGAGCGATCATCGGGAGCACCGATCGGAGGCAGGTGGTCGCACAGCGTCATGAGGGAGACGTCATCGGCAAGACGACGTCAAGTGCCGGTCAGCAGCGTCCCGGGCCGACGAGGCCGGGTAGTCACGTCTGGTGGGCCGTGTAGCGGCCCGCCGAAGGGGGAGGCGTCATGTCGATCGACCAGGAGTACTCCGGCGACTACGGGTACGACCTCGCGCACGAGGTATCCGCCGGTGCCGACGGTCCGTCCGTCCGGCCGCGGTGCCTCTCCGTCGTCGCGCTGAGCGGTACGCCGTTCGAGGTGGATCCGCACGGCGACCTCGGCTACGACTGCGCTCACGGCGGCTGAGCCGCTGACTACCCCGAACCCGCGCGGCCCCAGCCGTCGGCGGCCAGCTGGTAGCGCAGCTGCTGCTCGCTGGAGTCCTCGAACTCCTGGGGCGTGAGGTAGATCGAGCGCGTGCCGTCGCTGACCCGGACGATGTCGCCCGGCGCACCGTCGGGCGCGGGATGGCCGAGCGGGTTCTGCAGGAGCCGGGTCACCGTGAGCCGCGCGCTCACCGTCGGACCGCACGAGGTTGCGGGTCAGTGAACACCACATGGACATTCTGCACCGCACCGGCGAACGACGGGTCGATGCCCGCCTTCCGTGTGCCGTGACGGGAACGGTGCCGACCGGACATGTCCCGGCGCTGAGGCGAATTGTCCGCATTCGTCCGTTGTGGGGACCGCCGGTGACCGCGGGGTGGCGCGCCTCCCCCCGCTGCGCTCCGTTCTGCACCGATCCGGCTAACGTCGATCAGGTCGTGGTCGATAGCCGGATGCACGCGTTCACCGTCCGTGTCGGCGGGCGGGCGAGTCCGAACGTGCCGGTGGGGTGCGCCGGCGAGGGGGAGAGAGTCGAGATGTCTGAGACCGGGTTCGACGTCGTCATCGTGGGCGGGGGCCCTGCCGGGTGCATCCTGGCCAACCGTTTGAGCGCCGATTCCTCGGTGCGCGTGCTGGTGCTCGAGGCCGGCGGCCCCGACCACTGGTGGGATCTGCGCATCCAGCTGCCGCTCGCGATGGGGTTCCCGGTGGGCCACCGCACCTTCGACTGGCGCTACGAGTCGGAGCCGGAGGGCGGCCTCGAATCGCGGCGGCTGCACCATCCTCGCGGCAAGGTTCTGGGCGGCTCGAGCAGCATCAACGGGATGATCTACCAGCGCGGGCACCGGGCGGACTACGACCGGTGGGGCGCGGAGTCCGGGTCCGACGCCTGGGACTACGCGCACTGCGAGCCCTACTTCCGCCGGCTGGAAGGCAGCGTGGGCGAGCCCCGCGGCACCGGCCGTGGCCGCAGCGGGCCGCAGGCCCTGCAGCGTGGCCCGGCGGAGGGCCCGATCTTCGACGCCTTCTTCGAGGCGGCGGAGCAGGCGGGGTACGCGGTCGTGCCCGACATCAACGACAACGCCCAGGAGGGCTTCTCGCCCCTGGACCAGGCGGTTCGCAACGGGAAGCGCAACTCGGCGGCCGCCGCCTACCTCCACCCGGTGCAGGACCGGCCCAACCTCGAGGTCCGCTGCCACGCCTCGGTGAGCAAGGTCCTGTTCAACGGCACACGCGCGGTGGGCGTGCGCTACCGCGACAAGAACGGCGAGGCCCACGACGTCCACAGCGGCGAGGTCATCCTCAGCGGCGGGGCGATCGGCACGCCGCAGTTGCTGCAGCTCTCGGGCGTCGGCAACGCCGAACACCTGCGAAGCCTCGGCGTCCCGGTGGTGCACGACCTGCCGGGTGTGGGGGAGTCGCTGCAGGACCACCTCGCGGTGCACGTGCAGCACACGTGCATCCAGCCGGTCTCGATGTCCAACATCCGCAACAAGGCCAGGTGGCCGGGAGTCGTCCTGGACGCGCTGGTCTTCGGCAAGGGGCCCGGAACGCGCAACCCGATGCAGGCGGGCGGCTTCGTGCGCAGCGACTTCGCCGACGGCGAGCCGGACCTGATGTTCCTGCTGGCGCCGCTCGCGATGCACAGCGCCGACGACTCGGTCGAGGTCTCGGCGCACGGCTACCAGATGCACGTCGGCGTCATGCAGTCCGCGGCACGGGGCTCGGTCAGGATCGCGTCGCCCATCCCCGCGGTGCACCCGAAGATCGTGCTCAACTTCCTGTCCGACCAGACCGACCAGGACCGTTGGGTCAACGGCATCCAGCGGGCGCGCGACCTGCTCGGCCAGCCCGCGTTCCGGAGCCTGGACGGCGGCGAGACGCTGCCCGGCCCGGGTGTGGCCACCGACGAGCAGATCCTCGCCTGGGTGCGTCGCACCGCGCGCGCCGGCCTGCACGTCGCGTGCAGCGCGCCGATGGGACGGGGTGAGCTCGCGGTGGTGGATCCCGACACGATGCGGGTCCACGGCGTCGAGGGGCTGCGCGTCGTCGACGCGTCGGTCATGCCGTCGCTGACGAACGCCAACACGCTCGCGCCCACGATGATGATCGCTGAGAAGGCGGCCGACATCATCACCGGCAAGGCTCCGCTCGCTCCGAAGGGGCCCGCGCGGCCGCAGGTCGTGCCGGCGCCGGTCGCGTCCACGCCACAGGTCACGTCCCTGTTCGCCGAGACCAGGTGAGAGGTCGCGGCCTGCTGCTCCCCGTGTGGTGATCGCCTCGAGACGTAAGCGCTTCCGTTCTTGACACTTGCTGCAATGGTTTGCAGAGTGAGGTCAGCGGCGACGGGAGCAATATGGCGGTCACGATCCACGACGTGGCGAAGGGCGCCGACGTGTCGGTGTCCACGGTGTCCCGGGCGTTCACGATGCCCGAGATGGTGAACGCGGCGACACGGCGGAAGGTGCTGCAGGTCGCCGAGGAGCTCGGCTATCAACCCAACCGCGCGGCCCGCGGCCTCGTCACGGGCAAGACCGGCAACATCGGCGTCGTCGTGCCCGACGTCGCCAACCCGTTCTTCTCCGCGATGCTCAAGGGGTGCACGGCGCGCGCCCGCGAGGTCCGCCACGTCGTCTTCCTCGCCGACGCCGCGGAGGACCCGCGCGTGGAGGCCGAGGTCGTGGGCGCCATGGCCAAACAGGTCGACGGGGTCGTGCTCTGCTCGCCCCGGATGCAGCCCGCGCAGCTGGAGCGACTGGTCGGCACCACGCCGATCGTGCTGGTCAACCGCGACGAAGCGGGCCTGCCCGCCGTGCTGATGGACTCCGGCGACGGCGCGCGGCAGGCGCTGGAGCACCTCGCCGCGCTGGGTCACCGGCGCATCGCGCACCTGGCGGGCCCGCCCGCCTCGTGGGCGGGGGAGGAGCGGCTGCGCGGTGTGCGCGCGGCCGCCACCGCCTCCGACGTCGAGACCGTCGAGCTCGGGCCGTTCCCGCCGACCTTCCAGGGCGGCGTCCAGGCCGCCGACCTCGCTCTGGCCCGCGGAGTCACCGCGGTGCTGGCCTTCAACGACCTCATGGCGGTGGGAGTGCTCAACCGACTGGCCGCGCGCGGCGTCGCCGTGCCCGGAGACATCAGCGTCACCGGGTTCGACGACATCGAGATGTCCGCGATGACCACCGAACCGCTCACGACGGTGCGGATGCCGATGGAAGCCGCCGGGCGGGCCGCCGTCGACCTGCTGCTCGACGGGCTCGACGCGCCCGAGCCGTCGGAGGGCGCCCCGACGCACCGCTGGCTGGGCACCCAGCTCATCGTGCGGTCGACCACAGCGCCACCGCGCGAGGACACGGCCGGTGGCAGCGGCGTCCCCCGCGCCCTGGTCGGGCGGTGAGCGCCGTGGCACGCTTGGATCTGCACGCGCTCCCCGGTCTCGACGCCGCGCAGCGCCCGCTGGTCGACCCGCGGTCGCTCGGCACCGGCATCGTGCACCTCGGCATCGGCGCCTTCCACCGCGCCCACCAGGCCGTCTTCACCGAGGAGGCCATCGCGGCCGCCGGCGGTGACTGGGGCATCTGCGGGGTCAGCCAGCGCAGCAGGGGAGTGGTCGACCAGCTGCGTCCGCAGGACGGGCTCTACTCCGTGCTCGAGCGGGGGGAGCGCAGCTCGGTGCGGGTGGCCGGCGCGGTGCGCGACCTGCTGTTCGCCGCCGAGGAGGGGGAGCGGCTGCAGGCCCTGCTCGCCGCGCCCGGCACCCGGCTGGTCACGCTCACCGTCACGGAGAAGGGCTACCGGCACGACCCGGCCACCGGACGGCTGCGCCGCTCCGACCCGGAGGTGGCCGCCGACCTGTCCGGCAACGGTCTCCCGCGCACCGTCGTGGGCCAGCTGGTGCGGGGGCTCGCCGCCCGCCGCGCCGCCGACGCGGGCCCCATCACGCTGCTGTCGTGTGACAACCTGCCCGCCAACGGCGAGGTGCTGCGCGGGCTCGTCGGCGACTTCTGCGCCGCGCTCCCGGCGGCCGAGGGCGAGGCGCTGGCCGCGTGGATCACGGAGTCGGTGCGCTTCCCCTCCTCCATGGTCGACCGGATCGTCCCGGCCACCACCGACGAGGACCGCGCGCAGGTCGCGCGCCTGCTCGGGTACGACGACCACGGCGTCGTCGTCACCGAACCGTTCCGGCAGTGGGTGGTGGAGGACGACTTCGCCGCAGGGCGCCCCGCCTGGGAACGCGCGGGCGCCGTGCTCACCGCGGACGTAGCGCCGTACGAGGCGATGAAGTTGCGGCTGCTCAACGGCAGCCACTCCACCCTGGCCTACCTCGGCGCGCTGGCCGGGCACGCGCACGTCGCCGAGGCGATCCGCGACCCCGGCATCGCGGGTGTGGTCGCGGCCCTGATGGCGCAGGACGTCGAGCCCACCCTGGCCGTCCCCGACGGCTTCGACGTGGCCGCCTACCAGCGGCAGCTCATCGAGCGCTTCCACAACCCGGCGCTGCGCCACCGCACCGTCCAGATCGCGATGGACGGCACGCAGAAGCTGCCGCAGCGCCTGCTGGGCACGATCACCGAGCGGCTGGCCGCCGGGGCCGAGCCGCGGTTCGCCTGCCTGGGCGTGGCGGCCTGGATGCGCTACGTCTGGGTGCGGCAGGCCGAGGACGGCACCCCCCTCCCGGTGGACGACCCCCTGGCCGACCGCCTCGGAGAGCTCACGGCCCAGGCCGCCACACCCCAGGCGGTGGCCGATGCGCTCCTCTCCCTGGAGGAGGTCTTCGGCGAGGACCTGCCGGCGAACGAGCGGTTCCGAGCCCTGGTCACAGAAGGCCTGGCGGCGCTGACGAAGGGCGGGGTAGCCGCAGCCACGACCCCCTGACCCCCACTCCACACACCTGGTGTCCACTTCACACAGGGCCCGCCTTGTGCGAAGTGACCGCTGGGTGTGTGGAGTCGCTCAGTTCGGCCTGAAGCGTGAGCGCAGTCGTCTTGCGGTCGGGGCGAAGTCGGTGAGGTCCGCCCAGATCCAGCGGACCACGCCGAGGTCCTCGTCGCGCAGGGCGTCCTCCCGGAGCTTCTCCGCGACCAGCACCTCGGTGATGTCCTGGCCCGGACGCAGCGTGCGCCCGTACTTGACGAGGCCGTCGAACTCGCCCACGGTGCGCAGGCCCGGCCAGCCGGCGTCCACCCGCCCGATGAACGCGCCGGTCGCCGCGGCGCGCACCTCCCACTGCAGCACGGGCGGTGGGAGGCCCGCTTCGGCGATCGCCACCCGGCTGCGGGACTCGCCGACGCTCTCGCTGAGTCCGTTCGAGAACGCGATCGCGCGGCGGGCCGCTCGGGTGCCGGGACGGCGAGGCTCCGCATCGAGCGCGGACAGGAGGTCGGCCTTCGACGCGCGGTCCGCGCGCTCGTGGAACATCGCGGCGTCGCCGAGCACCACGGCCTGCTCGAACGGCAGCATCCGGGCGAGGTCGGCGACCGTGCGTGCCAGCGAGGTGACCGCCACGCCCGCGATCACGACGATCTCGCGGGGATCCACCGCTGCCGTGTGCACGTGGACCAGGGACCCGCGCCGCCCACCGCTGCGCCGCGGCCGCGTGACGTGCACGCGGTCGAGCCGGAGGCCCCAGATGCGCAGCCCGTGCAGCACCGCGGCGGAGACGTGGCTGACGACGGCGTCGGGGGCCAGCTCGCCGATCGCGGCCTCGACCGCGAGCGCGTGCCGCGCGAGGACGTCGTCCGGCACGGAGCCGAGGACGTAGGCACCCCGACGCACCGGCGTGAGCCGCCCGGCCCGCACCAGCCGCCGCAGCTCCGGATCGGAGAAGCCTGCAGCGAGCAACTCCGGCCGCAGCGTGAGCTCGGGGAGGTCCACGGCGAGCAGCATCACAGCTGAAGCGCGGCGAGGGACCCGAACGGGAATTTCGCGCCACTCCGCACACCGGCTGGTCGCTTCACACAAGGCCCGCCTTGTGTGAAGCGACTGCTGGGTGTGTGCAGTGGTGCTGTCAGGTCGCTCGGGGGGCGTAGGCCTGCCGCGGGATCGTTGCCGTCAGGTCTACCGCTGTCTCTATCGCCTCTTCTTTGCCTAGCTGGCCGTTCGCCACCAGTTGGGCCAGGTAGCCGCTGTCCACCCGTCTCGCCAGTTCGTGGCGGGCGGGGATCGAGGCGAAGGCGCGCGTGTCGTCGACGAAGCCCGCGGTGTTGTAGAAGCCCGCCGTCTCCGTCACGGCTTCGCGGAAGCGGCGCATGGCCAGTGGGCTGTCCAGGAACCACCACGGCACGCCCAGCCGCATCGCCGGGTAGACGCCGGCCAGCGGGGCGAGCTCGCGGGAGTAGGAGTCCTCGTCGATGGTGAACACGACGCAGCGGAAGCCCGGGTCGGTGCCGAACGCGGAGAGCATCGGGCGCAGGCCGCGGACGAAGTCGACCGGCAGCGGGATGTCGAAGCCCTTGTCCGGCCCGAACCGCTCGTGCACCGCCGGGTCGTGGTTGCGCAGCACGCCCGGGTGGATCTGCATGACGAGGCCGTCGTCGCGGCTCATCCGCGCCATCTCGAACAGCATGTGCGCGGCGAACGCGTCCGCCTGCACCGGATCGACCGTGCCGGCCAGCGCGGCGGCGTATATGCGTTCGGCGTCGGCGCGCTCCAGCGGCGTGGTGTCGGCGCAGATGTGGCCGTGGTCGGTGGCCAGTGCGCCGTGGCGGCGGAAGTGCTCGCGGCGCTGCTCGAGCGCCTGCAGGTAGCCGGCGTAGGTGGCGACGTCGGTGCCGGCCACCTCGCCGAGCTCCTCGACGTCCTGCTTCCACCGGGGCTGGCGCAGGTGCACCAGGGCGTCCGGGCGGAAGGTCGGCACGACGCGCCCGTCCCAGTCGCTCGCGGCGATCGCGGCGTGCGCCTCGAGGCTGCTGCTCGGCGCGTCGGTGGTCGCGAGGATCTCGAGGCCGAACCGGTCGAACAGCGCCCGCGGTCGGAACTGCGGCTGCGCGATGCACTCGGCGATCCGGTCGTAGATCGCGTCCGCCGTCTCGACCGAGGGGTGCACCTGCACGCCGAAGACGTCGTGCAGCTCCTGCTCGAGCCAGAACCGGCTGGGCGTGCCGCGGAAGAGGCGCCAGCCCGCGCAGAATCGGCGCCAGATCTCCCGCCCGTCGGTCTCGACGGGGCCGCCGTCGCGGCGCGGGACGCCGAGGTCCTCCAACCGCGTGCCCTGCGAGACGAACATGCGGGTGACGTAGTGGTCGGGCACGACGAGCAGCTGCGCCGGGTCTCCGAAGGGCGCGTCGTCGGCCAGCACGGACGCCTCGACGTGACCGTGCATGCTGATCAGCGGCAGGTCGCGGATGGCGGCGAAGATCTCGCGGGCGATCGCGCGCACCGCCGGTTCGGTGGGCAGGATGCGGTTGTCGTCGAGTTCGAGCGGGCGTGCGGGCATCTCAGAGCTCCAGGATCTCGTCGGCGCGGACCGGCAGGCCGGTCTCGAAGGAACGGTTGGCCGCGAGACCGGTGAGCAGCGACTGGGCGCCGTCTCGGTGGGTGGAAGCGCGGCCCAGCGGGTCGTCCACGGGCTGCCCGCCGAAGATGTCGGCCAGCATCCGTTCGTCGCCGCCGCCGTGTCCGCCGCTGAAGATGTCGGGCACGTCCAGCTCCTGCGGCTTCTCCCAGTGCTTGCGCAGGGTGAGCCGGGCGCCGCGGTCGGGCCCCTGTCCGTTCTCAGCCCGGACCTCGGTGCCGGGCCGGCCGTGCAGCGCCTCGCCCTTGACCGTCCCGGCGGAGCTCGGCTCGACGAACGAGTTCTCCATGACGTCGAGCTCGAGACGCCCGGCGCTGCCGTTGAACGCGACGCGGTAGCCCTCCCAGGGGGAGTAGGCCGTGAGGTGGTAGCTCATCGTGGCGCCGCTGCGGTAGCGCACCGACACGGCCATGTCGTCCTCGATCGTGACGCCGGGACCGAACACGTTCTGGTCGCGGTGGTAGCCGTCCTCGTGCTCGGCGTCGAGGTAGAGCGCGGTCATCTTCTCGTTGCCGGCCAGGTGCAGCGCGAACGGGTCGTCGGCCGCCTCCGGGGCGCCGTGCGCGCGGTCGTACGGGCGGGCCAGCCCGCGACGACGGCCGTTCTCGTCGCCGTAGAAGAACAGCCGCCCGAGCCCGAACACGACCTCGGGGGAGGAGTCCACCCACCAGTTGACCAGGTCGAAGTGGTGGGTGGCCTTGTGCACCATGAGGCCGCCGGAGTTGGCCTTGTCCCGGTGCCAGCGCCGGAAGTAGTCGGCGCCGTGGCGGGTGTCGAGCAACCACTCGAAGTGCACGGACCCGATCTCGCCGATCGCGCCCGAGGCGATCACCTCGCGCACCCGCGCGTGCAGCGGGTTGTAGCGGTAGTTGAAGGTGACGGTGACCGAGCGGCCGCTCTCGGCCTGCGCGTCCAGGATGCGGCGGCACCGCTGCGCGTCGGTGGTCATCGGCTTCTCGGTGATGACGTCGCGGCCAGCGCGCAGGGCCGCGACGATGTACTCGTCGTGGGTGCGGTCGATGCTGGCGACGATCACGGTGTCGACCCGCTCGGCCTCCAGCATCCGCCCGAAGTCCTGCGCGCGGTAGGTCGGGACGGCCGGCAGCCCGCTCTCGACGACGGTGCGGTTGTGCACGTCCATCCGGGTCTGGTTGACGTCGCAGAAGGCGACGAGCTCGGCGGTGGCGACGTGTGGGCCGGTCAGGGCACCGACGAACATCTGCGCGCGGCCCCCGAGGCCGACGATGGCGTAGCGGGTGCGCGGCGAGCTCCCGGCGCTGGCGGGCATGACACTCCCGGTTGTAGAGCCGGCTGCAAAGGGTTGCAAGCTGGCAGTTCGGGTGAGCTGGGCAGCTCATGGTGTTGTGGAAGCCGCCGTCCGACGCGGTGGCGGCCTCCAATGATGCAAACGGCTGAAAGAAACCGCAAGAGTTGTTGACGCCGCGCTCGTGCTCTGAACTAATGACCCGCAGCCAGGCCTGTGGCCGCCGCCACGTGGTGTCCGAACCGGGCCAGTGTGATCGAAGGAGCTCCTATGGCCATCCTCGGCAGGCGCCGTTCCGTGCGCACGGTGCTGGCGGGCGTCGCCACGCTGACCGTCCTGTTCACCGCCGCGTGCGGTGGCGGCGGCTCGCGCGCGGGAGACCAGGAGGCCGGCGGGCCGCCGGTCTTCGACGAGCCGGTGGAGCTCGAAGTGACCTGGTGGGGCGGGCCCGCGCGGGCCGAGCTCACGCAGAAGGTGCTGGACCTCTACACGCAGAAGCACCCCAACGTCACCTTCACCACGCAGTGGCAGGGCTACTCCGGCTACTACGACAAGGTCAACACCACCGCGGCGGGCCGCAACGCCGCCGACATCATCCAGATCGACAACAGGGTGCTGCGCGAGTACGCGGACAAGGGCCTGATCGCGGAGCTCGACCCCTGGGTCGGTGGCACGCTGAAGACCGACGGCATCGACGACAAGCTGCTGGGCACGGGCAAGGTCGACGACAAGCTCTTCGCCGTGCCGCTCGCGGCCAACACGCAGGCGCTCGTCGTGGACAAGACCGTGGTCGAGCCGCTCGGGCTGCTCCCGCCGGAAACCGGCTGGGCCACCTGGGACGAGTTCGGTACCTGGGCCCAGCAGGTCACCCAGGCCACCGGCGGCACGGTGTGGGGCATCCGCGACGAGAGCGCCAACATGAGCCTGTTCGAGCCGTGGCTGCGCCAGAACGGCAAGGAGCTCTACAACGGCCAGGCGCCGGGCTTCACCGCCGAGGACGTCACCACCTGGTTCGAGATGTGGGCCGCGCTGCGCGACAGCGGGGCCGCCTCGCCCCAGGCGGTCGCCCAGCCCGCCAACGCCGGCGACATCTCGAAGAACACCGTGCTGACCAAGCAGACCGCGGCGACCTTCACCTACGACAACCAGCTCACCGAGCTGGCGAAGGCCACCGACCACGAGCTGGTGCTGGTGCCGCTGCCCGGCTCGCCGACCGGCAACTACGCCCGGCCCTCGCAGTTCTTCACCGCCTACGCGCAGGGCGACAACGTCGCCACCGCCGTCGACGTCATCAACTTCTTTGTCAGCGACCCGGAGGCCGGGGCGATCCTCGGCACCGAGCGCGGCCTGCCCCCCAACAAGCAGGTCCGGGACGCGATCTCCCCGTCGTTCGACGACCAGCTGAAGTACGTCCTCGCCTACGACGAGCGGGTCGTCCCCCAGGCCGGTCCCACCCCGCCCGTCCCGGCTCAGGGCGACAACCAGATGGGCCGGTTGCTCACCGCGTCGGCGGAGAACGTGGGCTTCGGCCGCCAGCCGGCTGCC
This sequence comes from Pseudonocardia sp. MH-G8, assembly GCF_002262885.1. Classification (GTDB taxonomy): domain Bacteria; phylum Actinomycetota; class Actinomycetes; order Mycobacteriales; family Pseudonocardiaceae; genus Pseudonocardia. Next base: position 157,568 of record NZ_NKYF01000005.1, read on the forward strand.
GCAGGCGCGCAGGAGTTCCTCACGCAGGCCACCGCCGAGCTCGAGCGCGCGGCCGGCTGACCGAGCGCCCGCACACGACAGGGAGCACGTCCATGGTGGACACGGCAGTACGACAGGCGCCGCCGGGCGGGCGGCCGGCGGCGTCCGGCACCCACACGCGGCCCGGACGCCGGAAGGAGGCGATCGCGGGCTACGTCTTCCTCAGCCCGTGGTTGCTCGGCCTCTTCGGCATCACGCTGCTGCCGATGCTCTACTCGCTCTACCTCAGCTTCACCGACTACGACCTGTTGCAGGACCCGGAGTGGGTGGGTCTGGAGAACTACGAGCGGATGTTCACCGGGGATCCGCAGTTCTGGAACTCGGTGGGCGCCACCTTCTTGTTCGCGGTGACGTCGGTGCCGCTCAAGCTCGCGGTGGCACTCGGCGTGGCGCTGCTGCTCTACCGCAACCGGCGAGGCGTCGGGCTCTACCGCTCGCTGTACTACGTGCCGTCACTGCTCGGTGGCAGCGTCGCGATCGCCATCGTGTGGCAGACGTTGTTCGGCGGCCAGGGCGCGATCAACGGGGTGCTCGCGATCTTCGGCATCGGGGGTCGCGCGTGGATCAGCGACCCGGCCACCGCGCTCGGCACCCTGGTGATCCTGGCCGCGTGGCAGTTCGGTGCGCCGATGGTCATCTTCCTGGCCGGGCTCAAGCAGATCCCGGTCGAGATGTTCGAGGCGGCGGCACTCGACGGCGCCGGACGGTTCAAGCAGTTCTTCCACGTCACGCTGCCCCTGCTGTCGCCGGTGCTGTTCTTCAACCTGGTGCTGGAGACGATCGCCGGGTTCCAGGGCTTCACGGCGGCGTTCGTGATCAGCGGCGGCACCGGCGGCCCGGCCGACTCCACCCTGCTCTACACGCTCTACCTCTACCTGCGCGGCTTCGGCGACTTCCAGATGGGCTACGCCTCGGCGATGGCCTGGGTCTTCCTGCTCGTGCTCGGGATCATCACGGCGTTCGTCTTCCGCAGCGGCTCGCTGTGGGTCCACTACGCCGACGAGGGGGATCGCTGATGGCCACCCCGACCGCCGTCGCTCCTGTCGATACCTCTGCGGCCGCGCCCGGGCCGGCCAAGCGCAGCGGCCGCTGGTACGAGGGCGGTGCGGCGCACGTCGTGCTCATCGTGTTGCTGGTCGTGGCCCTGTACCCGATCGCCTACATGTTCGGCACGTCGTTCAAGTCGCCCGAGGAGATCCTCAACAACGTCAACGTGCTGCCGCGGCAGTTCACCCCAGGCAACTATCCCGAGGGCTGGAGCGGGATCCCGGGCATCACGTTCGGCCGGTTCTTCCTCAACAGCGCCGTGATCGCGATCGGGGTGGTCGTCGGCAACGTCGTGGCCTGCGCGCTCGCCGCGTTCGCGTTCGCGCGGCTGCGCTTCCCGCTGCGCGGGCTGTGGTTCGCCCTGATGATCGGCACCCTGCTGCTGCCGCACCACGTGCTGATCGTGCCGCAGTACGTGCTGTTCAACAGCCTCGAGTGGATCAATACGCCGCTTCCGCTGATCGTGCCGAAGTTCCTGGCCACCGACGCGTTTTTCGTCTTCCTGATGGTGCAGTTCATGCGGGGCATCCCGCGCAGCCTCGACGAGGCCGCCGAGATCGACGGCTGCGGTCCCTACCGGCGGTTCTTCCACATCGTGCTGCCGCTCACGAAGCCCGCGCTCGTCACGACGGCGGTCTTCTCGTTCATCCAGACCTGGAACGACTTCTTCTCCCAGCTCGTGTACCTCAACGACCTGGAGGCCTACACCGTGCCGATCGGGCTGCGGCTGTTCCTGGACTCGAGCGGGCAGAACGCGGTGGCGCCGATGTTCGCGATGTCGGTGCTGTCGCTGGTGCCGGTCTTCCTGTTCTTCCTGGTGTTCCAGCGGCTCATCGTCGACGGCATCAACACCAGCGGGATCAAGGGATGACCGCCGCGGCGCCCGCGCCGGCGCGGGGCTGGAAGGAACAGCTGCGCCGGGTCGGGGAGCTGTGCCTGCTCGGCATCGTCGCGCTGCTGGCGAGCATGCCGGTCGTGACGATCGGGGCGGTCGTGGCCACCCTGTCCACCGCCGTCGGGCACTGGGCCGACCACGACGACCTGCCGGCGTGGCGGGCGATGGGCGCGGAGTTCCGGCGCCGGTTGCTGCCCGGGGTGCCGGTCGGGCTGGTCGGGCTGCTCGCCACGCTCGTCGTCGTGCAGCAGGTGGCCTGGCTGCGCGACGGCGTGGTGCCCGGCGGCGGGGTGGCGCTGGCCGCGTTCGGCCTGGCCACCGGGTGCCTGCTCGCCGTGGTGCTGCTCGCGGTGCCTCGGCTCGCGGACGGCGCGTCGTGGCGTGCCGCGCTCGCGGGGGGCTGGACGGCGCTGCTGCGGGCGCCTGCAGCAGCGCTCGCGGCGCTGGCCGTCACCGGCGTCGCGATCCTGCTGGCGGTGACGTTGCCCGGCGTGGCCCTGCTCCTGCCGGCGCTGCTGGTGCTGGCCCTGCACGCGGTGCACCGGCGGCTGGTGCGGTCGTGATCGCGAGTTCAGTGCGCTCAGTGTCGTCGGCGCTGTCGTCGGCGCTGCAGCCGGCGCACTGAACCGGCGATCTTCAGGCCGGCCGCAGCACCAGCAGCCCGTCCCGCACGTCGACCAGTACCCGCCCGCCGGGGCCGAGCTCGCCGCTGATGATCAGGCGGGACAGGGCTCGGTCCACCTCGCGGGCGATCGTGCGGCGCAGCGGCCGGGCGCCCAGTTCCGGCTCGTGGCCGCGCTCGGCGAGCCGGTCGACGGCGGCAGGGGTGACCTCCAGTGCGATGCCCTGCGCCCGCAGCCGGTCGGCCGTGCCGGTGAGCAGGAGCTCGGTGATCTGCCGGAGCTCGTCGCGGTCGAGCGCGGAGAACAGCACGATGTCGTCGATCCTGTTGAGGAACTCCGGGCGGAAGTGCAGGCGTGTCACCGCGAGCACACCCTCGCGCACCTCCTCGACCGGCCGGCCGGCCGCGCCGGCGGCGAGCACGCGCTCCGCGCCGAGGTTGCTCGTCATGATCACCACGGTGTGCGTGAAGTCGATCGAGCGCCCGTGGGCGTCGGTGAGCCGGCCGGCGTCGAGGACCTGCAGCAAGGTGCCGATGACGTCGGGATGCGCCTTCTCGATCTCGTCGAGCAGGAGCACCGAGTAGCGGGTGCGGCGCACGGCTTCGGTGAGCTGGCCGGCGTCGTCGTAGCCGATGTGCCCCGGCGGGGCTCCGACGAGCCGCATCGCGCTGCTGCGGTCGGTGTACTCGCTCATGTCGAACCGCAGGAGCGCGTCGTCGCTGCCGAACAGCGCCTCGGCGAGCGCCCGCGCCAGCTCGGTCTTGCCCACCCCGGTCGGGCCGAGGAAGAGGAACGAGCCGACCGGCCGGTCCGGGTGGGCGAGGCCGGCCCGCCCGGCCCGCACCGCGTCGGCCACCGCCTCGACCGCGGCGTGCTGCCCGACGACGCGGTGGTGCAGCAGCGCCTCCAGATCGAGCAGCCGGCGCCGCTCGGCGCCGGTGAGCTGCGCGATCGGGATCCCGGTGCTGTCGGAGACCACGCGCGCCACGTCGTCCGGCCCGATCTCGACGGTGCCGGCGCCCTTGCGCAGGTCGGGGCCGGCTGCCGGTCCGGCATCGCCCAGGGCGGCCTCGGCTGCCTCGATCTCGCGGGTGAGCAGGTGGGCGCGTTCGAAATCGTCGGCGTCCACGGCCACCTCCCGGGCCCGCCGCAGCTGCTCCAGCTCGTCCCGGCCTGCGCGGGTCTCCGCGCCGGAGGATGAACCGGTGTCCGGTGCACCCGCGCGGATCCGGGCCCGCGAGCTCGCGCGGTCCAGCAGGTCGATCGCCTTGTCGGGCAGGAACCGATCGGGCACGTACCGGTCGGAGAGTTCGGCCGCGGCTCTCAGCGCCGCGTCCGTGATCCGCACGCCGTGGTGCTGCTCGTAGCGCGACCGCAGGCCCCCCAGGATCGCGACCGTGGCCTCGACGCCCGGCTCGGCGATCCGCACGGGCTCGAACCGGCGCTCCAGCGCGGCGTCCTTCTCGATGTGGCGCCGGTACTCCTGCACGGTCGTGGCGCCGATCAGCTGCAGCTCACCGCGGGCGAGCGCGGGCTTGAGCAGCGTGGCGGCGTCCATCGCCCCGCCCTCGGCGGACCCGGCGCCGACCACGGCGTGCAACTCGTCGACGAAAAGCACGATCCCGCGCTCCGCCGCGACCACCTCGTCGATCACGCCGGTGAGCCGTTGCTCGAAGTCGCCGCGGTAGCGCGTGCCCGCCACCATCCCGGCCAGGTCGAGCGCCACCACGCGGACGTCGCGCAGCGCCGCCGGCACGGCGCCGTCGGCCACCCGCTGGGCGATGCCCTCCGCGATCGCCGTCTTGCCCACGCCGGGGTCGCCGACGAGCACGGGGTTGTTCTTCGTCCGTCGGGCCAGCACCTCGAGCACCTGGTCCACCTCGGCCTCGCGGCCGATCACGGGATCCAGCGCCCCGCGCGCGGCGTCCGCGGTGAGGTCGCGGCCGAAGCGGTCGAGCCGAGGCGTGCGGCCACCGCTCGCGGGGCGGCGGCCCGCGGTGCCACCCATCGAGTCGCCCAGCGTGCTCTCGAGGTTGCCGATGAGCCGCTCGAACAGGTCGTCGAAGGGCCCCGGTCCCGGTCGATCCTGCGGCACGTCCACCTCCTCTGCGCCCGGCCGCCCGCGGCGGCGCGACGGGCGCTGCCTCCGATGGTCCTCCGTCTCGGGCGGTGGCGCCGCTCCCAGTAGCGTCCGGGGCGGGAAGGAGGCCTCGATGACCGACGGGATGATCGACAAGATGATCGACGCGATGATCGACCTGGCGTGGCACGAGCGGGTCGCGGTGGTCACGTTGGAGCGTCGCGAGAAGCGCAACGCGCTCAACATCGAGCTGTGCGACCGGCTGCGCAACGCGGTGGGGTCCGCGATCGAGGGCGGGGCCCGGGTGCTCGTGCTCACCGGCGGCGGCACCAGCTTTTGCGCCGGCGCGGACCTCGACGTGGTCGCCGCCCCGGAGTTCCACGCCGCCCACGCGGCGGCGCTGCGCGCCGTGGCCGACGCGCCCATCCCGGTGATCGCTGCGGTCAACGGCCCCGCGATCGGCGCCGGCACCCAACTCGCGATCGCCGCGGACCTGCGCGTGGCCGGTCCGGAGGCGGTCTTCGCGCTGCCGACCGCGCGGCTCGGGATCGCCGTCGATCCCTGGACGATCCGCCGGTTCGCCCAGCTGGCCGGCGGCGGCGCGGCGCGGGCGGTGCTGTTGGGCTGCGCCCGTCTCGACGTCGAGGAGGCGCGCCGGTGCGGGCTGGTCGACCGCCTCGGCGGCCTGGACGTCGCACTCGCCTGGGCCGCGGAGATGGCGGATCTCGCCCCGCGGACCCTCGCCTACTCCAAGCTGGTGCTCGACGGTGCGCCGTCCGACGCCGAGCACGACGCCTACGCGGCTTGCTGGTCCAGCGCGGACGCCGAGGAGGGCCTGCGCGCCCGCTCCGAGCGTCGCCCGCCCCGGTACACCGGACAATGAGCCCCGCACCGTGGAGCCGTACTGCAGATATTCGGGCGAAGAACTGCAGTAGGGCTCCAAGGTGCGGTGGTTCACGGCAGCGGTCCGAGTGCGTGGTAGCCGCGGTCGTGGTGCAGCAGGGGGGTGCCCCTGCGTCCCGACGAGCGGATCCCGACGACCTCGGCGGTCACGACCGTCGCGTCACCGACCGGCGTCCGGGCCAGCGGGCGGCAGCGCAGAGCAGTAGGTGCCTCCGGGAACCACGGCTCGCCCGTGGCGAGCGGTGTCCAGCCGGTTCCCGGGCCGAACCGGTCCGCGCCCGAGGTCGCGAAGCGCCGGGCCAGGTCCACGTTGCGGGCCTCCAGCAGGTGTACGAGGAACGAGTCCGCGGCGAGCACCCCGCCTGCGGCGCTGCTGCGGTGCGACACCGATAGGACGAGGGCGGGCGGCGCCAGTGACACCGACGCCACCGACGACGCGGTGAAACCCACCGGGACACCGGCGCCGTCGCGGGCGGTGACCACGGCGACGCCGGTGGGGTGGTGGCGGAAGGCGTCCCGGAACGCGCTCCCGAGCAGCCCTGCCTCGGCTGCGGTCCGGGTGGCGGTCATTCCGGTCAGGCGCGGGCGGCGTCGAAGCGCGCTGCGGCGTCGGCCCAGTTGACGACGTTCCACCAGGCCTTGACGTAGTCCGGCTTGACGTTGCGGTACTGCAGGTAGAAGGCGTGCTCCCACATGTCGAGCATGACCAGGGGGATCTGGCCGGCGGGGAGGTTGGCCTGCTGGTCGTAGAGCTGGTGGATCAGCAGCTGCTCGCCGAGGGTGTCCCAGCCCAGGATCGCCCAGCCGCTGCCCTGGATGGTGGTGGCGACGGCGGTGAAGTGGGCCTGGAAGGCGTCGAAGGAGCCGAAGTGCTCGTCGACGGCTGCGGCGAGCTCGCCCTGGGGCTTCCCTCCGCCGTCGGGGGAGAGGTTGTTCCAGAAGATCGAGTGGTTGACGTGGCCGCCGAGGTTGAAGGCGAGGGTCTTCTCCAGGCCGACGATCGCGGCGAAGTCGCCGGACTCGCGGGCGGCGGCGAGCTTGTCGAGGGTCTGGTTCGCGGCGGTGACGTAGGTCTGGTGGTGCTTGGAGTGGTGCAGCTGCATGATCTCGCCGGCGATGTGCGGGGCGAGGGCGCCGTAGTCGTAGGGCAGGTCGGGCAGCGTGTACTGGGCCATGGACCGATCCTCGAACCTCGACCCGTGTTCAGCTCAAGCCGGCCATGGCGCAGATCACCGTTCAGCTGGGGGTCGACAGGCTCGCCGGGCCGCTCGCGAGCACCGCCGCCGCGAGCGCCTTCGTGGCCGGGCGATCCTCCGTACGCGGGTTGGTGAGCAGGACGAGGTCGATGTAGCCCAGCTCGGGGAGGCGGTGCTGCGGCCCGAGCGGGGTGAGCTGCACCGGGACGAGGCTGCTCGCCAGCGCGGAGATCCCGATGCCCGCGGCCACCGCGCCGATCATCCCGTTGACGCCGCGGCAGATGCAGGCGCTGCGGTACGCGGTGTTCGCGCGCTGCAGGGCGTTCTCCATCGCGCTGCGGCTCAGGCTCGGAGCGGGGTAGACCACGAGGGGGAGCGGCTTGCTCACGTCCAGCCGCGTCGTGGCGGTGCCCACCCATACCAGCCGGTCACGCTTGACGAGCTGCCCGCGCGGCTCCCCGCGCGGGCGCTTGCCCACGAACAGGTCGAGGCGGTCGTTCTCCAGCCTGCGGTGCAGCGAGCCGCTCTGGTCGATCGCCAGGTCGAGGTCGACGAGCGGGTGGTCGCGGCGGAAGTCGCGCAGGATCTGGGGGAGTCGCGTGAGCGCCAGGTCGTCCGACATCCCGATCCGGAGCCGGCCGTGCGGGCGCACACCGCTGAAGTAGTTCGCCGCCTGCTCGTGGGCGGCCAGGATCGTCCGGGCGAACCCGATCATCGCCTCGCCGTCGGGGGTCATGGACACGTGGTGGGTGTCGCGGTGCACCAGCACCCGTCCGGTGGCCTCCTCCAGCTTGCGCACGTGCTGGCTCACGGTGGGCTGGCGGATGCCCAGGCGCACCGCGGCCTGCGTGAAGCTGTCGGTCTGGGCCACCGCCAGGAACGTCTGGAGCTGGACCGGGTCGTACGCCGTCATTTCGCTCCGCAATAACAGTTAGTCGGTTGATCGACGTTCACAATACGCTACGTCACGGGGATACTGGGCTGCGGACATTTTTGTGCTCCGAGCTACGAAAGGTTTTCCGTGACAACGGCTCCGGCCGACATACCCGTGAGCGGGACCACTTCCACCACCGATCTCACCCCTGCCGGACGCCGCACCCGCACCTTCGGCGCGCTGCGCGTCCGCAACTTCCGCATCTACCTCAGCGCGCACGCCGTGGCCAGCACGGGCACCTGGATGCAGAACATCGCGCTGGAGTGGCTGGTCCTCGAGCTCTCGGGGAGCCCCGTCGCCGTGGGGATCACCATGGCGTGCCAGTTCCTCCCGATGCTGCTGATCGGGATGTACGGCGGCATGATCGCCGACCGCTACCCCAAGCGCATGATCCTGATGGTCACCCAGACCGTCAACGGCCTGCTCGCCGCCTCCCTCGCCGTCCTGACGATCAGCGGGAACGTCCGCGTCGAGCACGTCTACGGGTTCGCGCTCGTCGTCGGCCTGGTGTTCGTCGTCGACAACCCCACGCGCCAGGTGTTCGTCAACGAGGTGGTCTCGGCGCGCTACGTGCGCAACGCGATCGCGCTCAACGCGGCGGTCTTCCAGACCACGCGGCTGGTGGGGCCGGCCGTGGCCGCCGTTCTGATCAGCACGGTGGGCACCGGCTGGGCGTTCGCGGCGAACGCGGTGTCCTACCTCGCCCCGCTGGTCGGGCTGATGATCATCCGCACCGCCGAGTTGCTGCCGAGCCCGCCACTGGCGCGAGCGCCGGGCCAGCTGCGTTCGGCATTGCGCTACGTGGCCGACCGCCCGCACGTGGCCTGGACGATCGTGCTGGTGGGTGTCGTCGGCACCTTCGGCCTGAAGTTCCCGGTGGTGCTCACGGCGATGGCGTCGGAGACCTTCGGGGGGACGACCGACGGCGGCGCCCAGTTGTACGGCCTGTTCAACGTCGCGCTCGCCGTCGGCTCGATCGCCGGTGCCCTGTTCGCGGGGGCGCGCACCCACACCCGGCTGCGCACGATCGTGCTGGCCGGGGCCGCGTTCGGCGTGGCGCAGGTGGCGGCGGCGCTGGCGCCGGGGCTCGGGACGTTCCTCGCGGCGCTGGTCGCGATGGGCGCGGTGAACCTGGCCTTCCAGGCCATGGCGAACTCGTCGGTGCAGTCGTGGGTGGACCCGGAGGTCCGCGGCCGGGTCATGGGCCTCTACATGCTGGCGTTCGTCGGGGGCACGCCGCTGGGCGGCCCGATGATCGGGTGGATCACCGGCGCGTTCGGCGCCCGCGTCGGCATGGCCGTGTGCGGGCTGCTCCCGCTGCTGGCGGCGGTGGTCGTGGCGGTGGTGCTCGCCCGGCAGGCGCGAATGCTGCAGCCCGCCGCCGCTGCCACCCGCTGAGCGGCCGTGAGTGGATACGAGTGCCCCAGCACCCGTATCCACTCACGGCCGGGTGCGTCCCAGTAGCTCGTCGAGCCAGCGGATCTGGGCCTGGCGCTGGTAGGACTCGCCGCCCTCGTGGTCGTTGAAGCGGTAGACCTCGACGTTTTTGCGCGTCGCGGCGTAGTGGTTGAACGCGGCGTACACGGTGGACGGGGGGCAGACCAGGTCCATCAGCGCCACCGAGAACAGGGCCGGGGCGGTGGCGCGCTTGGCGAAATTGACGGCGTCGACATAGGAGAGCGTGTGCAGCACGTCGTCGGCGCGGGGCCGGTGCACCGCCAGGTAGCGGGTGATCTCGACGAACGGGTCCTTGTCGCAGATGTCCAGCGCGCGGGCGAAGTGGCAGAGGAACGGCACGTCCGGCATGACCGCGACGAGGTCGGGCACCAGCCCGGCCACGGCGAGGGTGATCCCGCCGCCCTGGCTGACCCCTTGCACCGCCACCTGCGCGGGATCGACGCCGGGCAGCGTGCGCACCGCCTCGACCGCGCGCACGGCGTCGGTGAAGACGCGGCGGTAGAAGTAGGTCTCGGGGTGCTCGATGCCCCGGGTCATGAAGCCCGGGGCGCTCGGGCCGGAGCCGTGCGGGTCGCCCGTGCGACCACCGGCGCCCCAGCGCGCGCCCTGGCCGCGGGTGTCGACGAGCAGGTGTGCGTAGCCCGCGCTCGCCCATCGCAGCGACTCGCCGGGCAGGTCCCGGCCGCCGTTGTAGCCGATGAACTCGACGACGGCGGGGAGCGGGGCCACCGCGGTGCGGGGCACGGTGAACCAGGCCCCGATGCGGTCGCCGCCGAACCCGCGGAAGCTCACGTCCCGCACGGCGACGGTGCGGTAGGGCGTGTCCACCTCCCGGGCCTCGACGTCCAGGTCGTGCGTGCGGGCCTCGGCGAGCGTCCGGCTCCAGAAGTCGTCGAAGTCCACGGGCTCGCGGACCGAGGGCCGATAGCGGACGAGCTCATCGAGGGACAGATCGGAGAGGGCCACGGTTCTCCTGCGATTGGGGGGAACAGGACAAACCGCACTTTGGCGCCTTACTGCTGTTTTGAGCGCCCGAGAACAGCAGTAAGGCTCCAAGGTGCGGGGGGTCGGGAGGCGCGTTTCAGAGGTCGTTCAGGGCCGTCGTCAGGTCGGGGTGCAGCGGGAGGATCTGTTGCAGGTTCATCGTCTCCCACGGGCGGATCACCGCGGTGTTGTCCGGCGGGGCCACCAGGCGCAGCGGCGGCAGCGGCTGCGGTGCCTCGGTGCGGTAGCCCTCGGAACCCCCGGGTGCGGCGGTGCGCGTGGCGAGCTCTGCGAGGGTTCCCAGTCCCGACGAGCCGAGGAAGCTCACGCCCGTCAGGTCCACGACCACGCCGGCGAGGTCCGGCCACCGCAGCGTGTCGTCGACGGCCGTCATCAGCTCGCGAGCGGTGTGCAGGTCCAGCTCGCCGGTCACCGTCACCACCGCCGCCGAGCCGACGCGCGTGGTCGCCAGCGCCATGAGGTCGCCCGGCTCGTCCGGTGTCGCCGGCCTGCCGCGCTCGTCGTCGCTCATCGCAGCACCGTAACCGCCGCGGCACGCCTGTCGCGACGCAGTCTGCGGCGGACGCCCGACTACTGCCGGTGAGCGGCGCGCCCGCCGGTAACCCGTCCGGGCGGCCTCTGTCCCGAGCCGTGTACTGCAGGGGTCGATCGGGGTAGCCGATCACGTGTGGATCTCGCTCGCCGTACCCCTCGCGGTCCTGTTGGCCGCGGTGCTCCTGCAGAGGCTGGAGGCCGCGCTGTTCAATACGCCCGAGGCCGACGAGCATCCGAGCGAGACTCCCGTCCCGCCGCTGGCTCTGGTGTCCCCGCACCCTGAACGGCCTGCGCCGCGACCGTCGCCGCGCCCACCGCCTCACTCGTCGACGGCGCGCGCCACGGCCTGAACCCGGGCTGATCACCTCCGGCGCGCCGCGTGCGCGCGTGGTGCGCCACGACGGCGACCGTCGCGGCGAGGAACACCAGTTGCATGGCGGTGCGCGGTAGCAGCGGTGTGCTCGTGCCCGCGAGCGCGGCATGCACGTTCGCCGGGAACATCGCGACGAGCAGCGCGGCGAGCCCGCCTGCCGCCCACGGTGCCGTGCGGTGCCACAGCAGGCCGATCGCGCCGGCGAGTTCCAGCACACCGGTGATCGTCACCAGCAGGGCGGGTGCCGGCAGCGCCGGCGGCACCATCGCGATGAGCTCCTCCCGCTTCGCGACGAAGTGCACGACGCCGGTGAGCGTGAACATCGCCGCGAGCCCGCCCCGGACGGCCACGGGCCACGGGCGCAGGCGTTGCGCGCCCGCGGCCCCGGCGGCGAGGAGAACGGCGGTGACGGCGACGAGGGTGATGAGCGGTTCCATGGGGACCCCTTTCCAGTCTTGGCAATGGCAAGATGCCCGATCCGGGTACATCTTGTCAATGGAAAGACTGAGGGGGTCGCTCAGGCCAGCGAGCCTGCCCGCCGCCCGAACACGGACCCCGCGGTCAGGCCGCTGCCACCGGGGTAGTTGCCGCTGAACAGGCCGCCCAGCATCTCGCCGCAGACGAACAGCCCCGGCAGCGGCGCGCCGTCGGCGTCGAGCACCCGGCCGGAGGTGTCGGCCCGCAGCCCGCCGAAGGTGAACGTGATGCCGCAGGTCACCGGGAAGGCGTAGTACGGCGCGGTCTCGAGCGGGATCGCCCAGTTGGACTTCGGCGGGTCGACGTCGGCGGCCCGCCCGTCCTTGACGGCCAGGTCGAGCGGGACGTCGCGCCGGACGGCCGCGTTGAACTCCTCCACGGTGCGGGTGAGTGCCCCCGCGTCCACGCCGATGCCGGCTGCCACCTCGGCGAGCGTCGCGCCGGTGACGACCGACGCGCCGGGCATGTCGTACTCCTCGACGCGCAGCTGCGGGCGGGTGGTGGCATCGAAGAGCTGGAAGGCGACGCCGTCGGGCTGGGCGAGGATGCGGGCGCCGTACTTGGCGTAGGTGTAGTTGCGGAAGTCCGAGCCCTCGTCGAGGAACCGCTCCCCGCGGCTGTTGACCACGATGCCGAGCGGGTAGCCGCTGCGCGTCAGCTGGTTGGTCAGCTCGCGGTCACCCTCGTTTCCGGGGAACCAGGCGTCCCAGGCCACGCTGTGGCACGTGCTCCAGTCGCCGTGCGGCACGGCGCCCGCGGCGAGGGCGGCGGTGAGCATGTCGCCGGTGTTGAGCGGGGTTCCGCGGACCTTCGCGCGCTGCCACCCCTCGCCGAGGTGGCGGCGGCGCAGGTCGGCGTCGGCCTCGAAGCCGCCGGCCGCGAGCACCACCGACTCGGCGCGGACCGTGCCCGTCCGGCCTGCGGAGTCCTCCCAGGTGACGCCCGGCCCGTCGGGCAGCAGGTCGAGCGCCCGCGTGCTGTAGCGGATCTCGACGCCGGCCTTCTGCGCGGCCTCGGTGTGCTGCTCGACCAGCCCTTTGCCGCCGCCGGTGCTGCCGACGGCGAGCCCGCCCCAGAACACCTGCCGGCCCTGCGCGTCGGGGTAGGCCTGGCGCTCGTACATGAGCCGGTAGCGCAGCCCCTTGCCGTGCAGCCAGCGCAGCGTGTCCTGGCTCTGCGCCACCAGCACCTCGGTGAGCTCCGGGTCGTTGCGCCCCTCGGTCACCTTCGCCATGTCGGCGAGGAACGCCGCGCGGGGGTAGGGCGGCAGTACGGTGACCGCATGCCGGTCGTCGGGGTCCAGCAGGTCGGCCACATCGTCGAGCCCGTCGTGCGCGATCCGCACCGCGCCCGCGGTGAAATAGCTGTTGCCGCCCGCCAGCTCAGGGTCGCCCTTCTCCAGCAGCAGCACCCGCCGTCCGCGTTCGGCCGCCGCGTGGGCAGCGCTGAACCCGGCGTTGCCGCCGCCGATGACGACGACGTCGGTCTCTTCGTGCATCCCAGGTCCCTCCGCTTGTCTCCAACTGCACATCACTGTATACAACCGTCGACAATGCGGTCGGCGTGGCAGAGGAGGGCGGGCGATGCAACCACCCGGCACGGCTGAGGAGCGCGGGCCCACGCCACGCGGCAGCCGGCGCAGTGGCGTCGTCGCGCTGGTGGCCGCGATCGCCGCCACGGCGGCGGTCGTGCTCACCGCACCGGCCGACGAGCAGGGGTCCGCCGCGCAGGACGTGCTCGGGGAGGAGCAGCTGCGGATCATGGCGCCCGCCTCGCCCGGCGGCGGCTGGGACCAGACCTCCCGTGAGATGCAGGCCGCGCTGCGCGAGCTGGTCGGACGCACCGAGGTCTACAACGTCTCCGGCGCAGGCGGCACGATCGGCCTGAGCCAGTTCGTGCGGCGCACGGGCGACCCGTCGGAGCTGATGACAACCGGACTGATCATGATCGGGGCGGTCACCGCGAACGGCTCGCCGCACTCGCTCGACGAGACCACCCCGCTGGTCCGGCTCACCACGGACTACCAGGTGGTGGTCGTGGCGGCCGACTCGCCGCTCACCGACGTGCCCGGTCTGGTCGCGGCGATGCAGGCCGACATTGCAGGCGTCTCGATCGCCGGCGGTTCGGCAGGCGGCGCGGAGCAGATCATGGCCGGGTTGCTCGCGCAGGCGGTCGGCGCCGATCCGGCCCAGGTCAGCTACGTCGCGCACTCCGGCGGCGGCGAAGCGCTCACCACCGTGTTGTCCGGCCGCTCGACCATCGGGATCTTCGGGCTCTCGGAGATCCAGCCGCAGATCGAGGCCGGCACCGTGCGGGCGATCGCGGTCTCGAGCGCGGAGCGGCTGCCCGCGCTGCCGGACGTGCCCACGCTGCCCGAGGCGGGCCTGGACGTGGTGGTGGAGAACTGGCGCGGCGTCGTCGCCCCGGCCGGCATCTCCGACGCGCAGGAGCAGGCGCTCGAGGACCTGCTCGTCCAGATGGCGCGCACCGAGTCCTGGCGCGACGCGCTCGCGCGCCGCGGCTGGGGTGACGCGCTGCTGGCCGGGCCGGAGTTCGAGGAGTTCGTGCGGTCCGAGCAGGACCGCGTGTCGCGGGTGCTCGCCGAGATCGGACTGGGGTGACCGGATGACCGTCCAGGAACCGGTGCAGGAACCGGTACCGCCCGCCGTCGACCGCCACACGGTGCTCGCGACGGCCGCGTTCGGCGCGCTCCTGCTGCTGGCGGCCGTTCTCGTGATCGTCGACGCCGCGCGGTTGCCGGAGACCTCGGCGGTGGTCGGGCCCGCTGCCGTGCCGCTGCCGGTCGGGGTCGCCCTCGGTGTGGTCGGTGCCGGGCTGCTGGTCGACTCCCGCCGCAAGCTGGGCCGCGCCGAGGCGGGCCAGGCGTGGCAGCCCCGCGCCGCGCTGCGGGTGCTCGGGCTGGTCGCGGCGCTGGTCGCGTTCGCGCTGCTGCTGCCGGTGCTCGGGTACGTCGTCACCGCCACCGCGCTGTTCGTGGCGGCCGCCCTGCTGCTGGACGCGCCGCGCGACTGGCGGGTGCTCGCCTGGGGCTGGGCGCTCGCGGCGGTGGTGTTCCTGGTCTTCGACCGGCTCATCGGGCTCACGCTCCCGACCGGTCCGTGGGGGTTCTGATGGAACAGCTCGGACTGCTCATGGAGGGTTTCGCCTCGGCGCTGACGCCGGGGCACCTGCTGTGGGCGCTGGTCGGGGTCACGATCGGCACCGCGGTCGGCGTGCTGCCCGGCATCGGGCCCGCGCTCACGGTGGCGCTGCTGCTGCCGATCACGTTCCGGCTGGAGCCCTCGAGCGCGCTGATCCTGTTCGCCGGCATCTACTACGGCGGCATGTACGGCGGTTCGACCACGTCGATCCTGCTCAACACGCCGGGCGAGAGCGCCTCGATGATCTCGGCGCTGGAGGGCAACAAGATGGCCCGCGCGGGCCGAGCCGCCGCGGCGCTCGCCACCGCGGCCCTGGGCAGCTTCGTCGCCGGCACGATCGGCACGATCGCGCTCACGTTCCTCGCGCCCCTCGTCGCCGACTTCGCCACCGGGTTCGGCCCGCCGGAGTACGTCGCGCTGATGGCCGTGGCGTTCGTGACGGTGAGCGCACTGCTCGGACCGAACCTGCTGAAGGGGCTCGCGAGCCTGCTCGTCGGCGTGACGATCGGGTTGATCGGCATCGACGACCAGACCGGCCAGCCCCGGCTGACCTACGGCATCGACGCCCTGCTCGACGGCATCGACGTCGTCATCGTGGTGGTTGCCCTCTTCGCGCTCTCCGAGGCGTTCGGGCATCTGCTCACCGGCACCGGGCACGCGACCGTGCAGCCGCTGCGCGGACCCGCGGTGCTCTCCCGCGCGGACTTCCGCCGCTCGTGGCCTGCGTGGTTGCGCGGCACCGCGCTCGGCTTCCCGATCGGCAGCCTGCCCGCCGGCGGGGCCGAGGTGCCCACGTTCCTGTCCTACGCGGCGGAGAAGAAGCTCACGAAGCACCCCGAGGAGTTCGGGCACGGAGCGATCGAGGGCGTCGCCGGGCCCGAGTCGGCGAACAACGCGGCCGCCGCGGGCGTGCTGGTGCCGCTGCTGACGATCGGGCTGCCCACCTCGGCGACGGCGGCGGTGATCCTCACGGCGTTCCAGTCCTACGGGCTGCAGCCGGGCCCGCAGCTGTTCACCGAGTCCGGCCCGCTGGTCTGGACGCTCATCGCGAGCCTGTACGTCGGCAACGTGATGCTGCTGGTGCTCAACCTGCCGCTCGTGCGTGTCTGGGCGCGGTTGCTGCAGATCCCGGCCTACGGCATCTATGCGGGTGTGCTCGTGTTCGCCACGCTCGGCGCGTTCGCTGCAGGCGGCACGACGGTCGACCTGCTGGTGCTGTGCGGGCTGGGCCTGCTGGGCCTGCTGATGCGCACGGCTGCGGTGCCGGTGGCCCCGGCCGTGGTCGGGCTGATCCTCGGCCCGCTCGCCGAGCAGCAGTTGCGCCGCGCCCTCACCTTGTCCGAGGGCGACCCGGCGATCCTGGTGTCCTCGCCGATCACGGTGTTCCTGTGGCTCGTCGTGGCGCTGTCGTTGCTGATCCCGCTGCTGCTGCCGGTGGCCAAGCGCCGCCGGAGGGCTCTCACCCGGCCGTGAGCGAGCGCAGCGAGCGAACCATGGACACAGCGTGGTCCGCGAAGCGGTCGACCGAGCGCAGCGAGGGAGGACGGTGAGTGGATACGGGTGCGTCCAGCACTCGTATCCACTCACGGCCGGCGTCAGCCGCCCGCGCGCGCCGGGGCGCGGCCGGCGGCCAGTGCGGCGAGGGCCGCGAGTGCCAGCACCGCGCCCCACACCAGGACGGCCGGCGGACCGAAGCCGTCGACCACCAGGCCGCCGCCGAGGGCGCCGAGCGCGATGGCTGCGTTGAAGACGCCCGCGAAGAGCGAGGAGACCGACTCGCGCGCCTGCGGGGCGGCCGCCATCATCCAGTTCTGCGCCGTGACCGACACCCCTCCGTACGCGAGCCCCCAGACGACGAGCGCGACGGCGGCGCCGGGCACGGAGGGCGCGAGCGCGAGCAGGACCACCGCGGCCGCCAGCAGCCCGGCGAGCCCTGCGAGGGTGCGGCGCGCGGAGCGGGCCGCCGCCGCGCCCGCCACGAAGTTGCCCAGCACGCCGGCGACGCCGTAGACCAGCAACAACGTGCCGATCAGCGGTGCGCCCATCCCGCCGACCTGCTCCAGCACCGGCCGGACGTAGGTGTAGGCGCCGAAGTGGCCGACGACGAGCAGCGCCACCACCAGCAGCCCGGTGGCGACCCGCGGGTCGCCGAGCAGCGCCAGCACCCCGCGCAGCGGCACCGCCCGCTCGGCCGGCAGTGCCGGGAGCGCCGCGGCCGTCGCGATCGCCACCACGGCCGCCAGCACCCCGACCACGACGAAGGCCGCGCGCCACCCGGCGAGCTCCCCGAGGAACGTTCCCGCAGGCACCCCCAGCACCGACGCCACCGCGATACCACTGAAGATCGTCGCGGTGGCCCGTCCGGCCGCGGCGGCAGGCACCAGCCGCACCGCGAGGCCGGCGGCGAGCGACCACACCCCGCCCATCGCGACGCCCACCAGCACCCGGGCGAGGGTCATGACCGCGAACCCCGGCGACCATGCCGCCAGCAGGTTCGCCGCGGCGAGCAGCGCCATCAGCGCCACCAGCGCCCGCCGCCGGTCCAGCCGCCCGAGGGCGGGCACGACCAGCGGTGCCGCGACCGCCGCCACCAGCCCGGTCGTGGTCAGCGTCTGCCCGGCGGTGCCCTCGCTGACCCCCAGCGCCGCGGCCATCGGCGTCAACAGACCGACCGGCAGCATCTCCGAGGTGACGACCGTGAAGATCCCGGCCGTCACCACGACCACGGCCGCCCGGACCCTGCCGAATTGCCTCCGCTCCGCTCCGGCGGCTCGCGGGCCCTCCAGGCGCCGTCCTGCTCCTCCCGTGCTCGGTCGCTCGTTCCTCGCTCCCTGCGCGCGTCCCCCACAGGACGGCGCCGGCCCACTCGCAGTCATGCCCTCACCTCACAGACCGGGAGGCTCCGGGAACAACGGCCGATCACTCACGCTTCCATGAGTCAGGCTCATCGATCGCGGGGGAGGCGGTGTGGGCGGGCTGGAGGTCCGGGAGCTGGAGTGCTTCCTCGTGCTGGCGCAGGAGCTGCACTTCGGGCGGACGGGGGAGCGGCTCTACGTGTCCCAGAGCCGGGTCAGCCAGCTCCTGAGCTCCCTCGAGCGGCGCGTCGGCGCCCGGCTGGTGAGTCGCACCAGCCGCAGCGTGCGCCTCACCCCGCTCGGCGCGCGGTTCCGCGACGCGCTCGGGCCGGCCTACGGTGCGCTGCGCGAAGTCGTCGACGACGCCCGCAACGCTGCGCGCGAGGTGGCGGGCCGCCTGCGGATCGGGTTCCAGGGCACCGCCGACGACCGCCTGCTGGGCGCCGTCACGGCCTACCAGGACCGGCACCCCGGCAGCAGCGTCGAGATCACCGAGGTCGCGCTGTCGGATCCGTTCGGGCCGGTGCACCGCGGCGAGGTCGACGCCGCCGTGGTGCTGCTGCCGGTGCAGGAGGAGGAGCTGGTGCTCGGGCCGGTGTTCTCCCGGCAGCCGCAACGGCTCACGATCTCGGCGCGGCATCCGTTGGCGGCCCGGTACGAGGTGTCGGCCGAGGATCTGGGGGACGTCGCGCTGATCTCCGCCGCGGCTCCCGCGGGGGAGTACTGGCGCCGCGCGCACGCCCCGCTCGTCACGCCCGGCGGACGCCCGATCCCGGAAGGGCCCGCGGTCACCACCCTGCAGGAGGGGGTGTGGCTGATCGCGGCCGGGCGCGGCGCGATGCTGCTGTGCGAGCCGACCGCCGTCTACCACCGCCGTGCCGACGTCGTCGACATCCCGGTGACCGGCCTCCCCGAGACCGCCCTGGGCCTGGTGTGGCACCGCGACCACGAGAACGCGCGGATCCGCGCGTTGTCCTCGGTGGTGGCCGAGATCGTGCCGTAGCAGTGGGCGTACCGCATCGGACCACCCATACCGAATGGTGATCCCTGCGAGGAGTACCTCACGTCGTCGCGGCAGCACTCATGCACTGCTCGGGTTGATCGTCGGGTCGTGATCGTTGCGAGGGTCGCTGTCACGTCGTGCGCCACCAGCGCGCCCGGCGCGGCGGACGGATCTCCACCGACCCCGCCCGCACCGAGCCGGTGAGGCGGAACAACACAGTCGACGGGGTGTCGGTGCGCCCCCGTGATCGGTGCTCGACGCTGCTGAGGGTGACCTGCAGCGCGCTGTGGTCGACGCGGGCGCCCGCCGGGAGGCGCAGCTCCACCGATGCCGCCACCACCTCCAGCTCGATCTCCACGACCTCGTGCGGGATGCGGGCCTCGGTGAAGTCCAGCTCCGCCGAGCCCAGCGTGGTGCGCACCACGAGGTGCGCGGGCACGTCCCACACACCGCGGCGGGTGACGGCGCCGAGCGTGCTCCGAACCTCGTGGCCGGTGTCGGTGCTGGTGGGGACCGGGCGGGCGGTGGTGGGCCGCGCCGGCATCGGGACCTGGGCAGGCCGCTCCGGGTGCGTCAGGCCGGGCAGGTCCAGCAGCACGACGTTCAGCTCGCCGCGGGTGCGGGCGCTCACCACCGTGTCGACGCGGCGGGTGAACTCGTCGAGGTCGAGCAGGCCCGTGCCGGTGGCCCGCTGCAGCAACCCGATGACGTGCTCGCGTTCGGCGTCGGACACGCGCAGGGACCGGGCGGCGGTCGGATCGTCGGGCACGCCCTGCACGGTATCTGCGCGGGGCGCCCGGGTGCAGGCGGTCACTCCGGTCGCGTGACCGCGTCCCGCCTCCGGCCCATCCGTTCGAGGAACGTCTCGGCGGCGCGGGTGCCCCGGCGGAACAGCTCGTCCTGGTCGGCCTCGGTGAGGGAGAAGTCCAGTGCGGGGATCTCGTCGGTGTCCACGAAGATGGTGCGCCGGTTCACCCCCTCCTCCTCGAGGTGGTAGCGGTTCGCCTCGTCGTTCATCAGCGTGCGCAGGGAGGCGACCGCGATCCCGAGTGGGGTGCGCACCGCCTCGTCCGGCCGGTCGACGGGCGCTCCGGAGAGCTTGATCCCCCACGTCGGCCAGCGCGGCCCGCGGTCGTCGGTGCGGTCGAACACCGTGATCGGGAAGTTCGACAGCAGCCCGCCGTCGACCCACGTCGCCACACCGCGGCCGGTGCGCTGCTGCACCGGGCGGAAGAAGAACGGCGTGGCGGCCGACGCGCAGACGGCGTCGGCCACCCGCTGGTCGTCGGCAACCAGGTCGTAGCGGTCGTAGTCCCACGGCAGCCGTGCGAGCACCCGCCGGGTCAGATCGCTGGTGTGCACGACGAGGGCGTAGCGCTGGTAGGGCTCGAGGCTGGTGTCGGGGTCGGGCGGCAGGCGCAGGTCGGCGAACGTGTGGACGCCGACGGCCGCCAGTTCGCTCGCCAGCCAGCCGGTGAGCCGTGCGGTGTCGTGCATGCCGTTCTGCAGCAGCAGCGCGACGCCGTCGCCGATGGGGCCGGCCGCGCGCTGCAGGGCCGGCTCGTCGACGAGCTCGGCCAGCGGGGCGCGGCGCAGCACCTCTTCGAGCCCGTGCAGATCGCGGCCGGCGCGCTGGTGGGCGGCCACGAACGCCGCGACGATCGCGCCGGCGCTCGTGCCGGCGATCCGCGGGAACCGGTAGCCCTCGTCGGACAGGCGCAGCACCGCCCCGAGCAGGGCGATGCCTCGTACACCGCCGCCCTCGAGCACGAGGTCCACGTTTTGCTCGTCGGTCATTCCTGCCCCTCACCCGTCGCGGTTGCCGGGCACATCGTGGCTCAACCGCCCGTGCCGGCTCGCCCGGCCCGCACCAACAGGTACAGCAGCACGGGCGCGCCGACGGCGGCGGTGAGCACGCCGACGGGTAGCTCGTACGGGCTGACCAGGCGTCGGGCCGCCAGGTCGGCCGCGACGACGACGAGCGCCCCGACCCCGGAGGCGGGCAGGAGCCCGGCGGAGCGGGCGTCGAGCACGCGGCGCACGATCTGCGGAGCGACGAGGGCGACGAACGCCACCGGGCCGGCCGCGGCCGTCGCGAGCGCGGCCAGGACCACCGCGGCGGCAAGCAGGGCGGGTCGCGCGAGCCCGACGCGCCCGCCCAGCCCGCGGGCGAGCTCGTCGCCCAGTTCGAGCAGCCGCAGCTGGCGGGCCAGCAGGAGCACCGCCGGCCCGCCGACGGCCAGCGCCACGGCCACGGCGAGCACGTCCGGCCACGAGCGTCCGGCGACGCTGCCGACCAGCCAGACGGCGGCGCGGAACGCCTCGTTCCGGTCGGAGCGGGTGAGCAGGTACGACGCGGCCGCGTTCATGAATGCGCTGACCCCGATGCCGACCAGCACCAGCAGGTAACCGCTGAACCCGCCCCGGTACGCCACGGCGTAGACGAGGACGGCGGCCAGCGCGGCGCCGGTCAGCGCCCCGGCGACGATCGCCACCGACCCCGCGCCCACCACGACGATCATGACGACGGCGCCGGCGGAGGCCCCCGCGTTGATGCCGATGACGTCCGGGCTGACGAGCGGGTTGCGCGCCAGCCGCTGGAAGACCGTGCCCGAGAGGCCGAGCGCCGCGCCGACGCCCACGGCCACGAGCGCGCGCGGCAGCCGGTGGCGGACCACGATGTCGTAGGTGATCAGGGTGCCGTCCCCGGCGAGTGTCGCGACCACGTCGGCCAGGGGCATCGGGTAGTCGCCGACCGTCACCCCGTACAGCGCCACGGCGCACGCGAGGATCCAGGCCAGGGCCCCGAGCAGCACCGACGCCGGTGCCAGCCGGACGGACAGCCCGCCGCGCCGCACCACCTGAAGGCTTCTCACAGCTGCGCGCTCCGCCGCCTGCGGACCAGGTAGAGGAACACGGGGGCACCCAGGACGGCCGCGGTCACGCCGACCTGGACCTCTTCAGGGCGCAGCAGCACCCGACCGGCCACGTCGGCGAGCAACAGCACGAGCGCGCCGAGGAGTGCGGCCAGCGGCAGCACGCGCGCGTGGCCGGAACCGGCGACGAGGCGGGCGACGTGCGGCACGACGAGCCCGACGAAGCCGATCGGCCCGGCGACCGCCGTGGCGGTACCGGCGAGGACGACCACCGCGGTGAGCCCCAGCCCGCGCACGAGCCCGAGCCGGGTGCCGAGGCTGCGCGCGGTGTCGTCGCCGAGGGTGAGCGCGTCGAGGGGCCGGGCGAGCGCGAGCGCCAGCACGGTGCCCGCGACGACGAACGGGACGGCCTGGCCGAGCGTCGCGAGGTCGGCGCGGGTGAGCGAGCCGACCAGCCAGAAGCGGTAGCGGACGAACAGGTCTTCGTCGAGCAGCACGATCGCCGAGGTGAGCGAGTGCAGCAGCGCGGAGACCGCGGCGCCGGCCAGCGCCAGCTTCACGGGCGTCGCACCGCCGCGGCCGGCCGAGCCGATCGCGAAGACGGCCGCCATGGCCACCGCGGCCCCGGCGAAGCAGAACCACACGAAGCCGCCCAGCGACCCGAGCCCGACCAGGGCGAGCGCGACCACCGCGGCCAGCGAGGCGCCGGCGTTCACGCCGAGGACGCCCGGGCCGGCCAGCGGGTTGCGGGTGAGGCCCTGCAGCACCGCGCCCGCGGTGCCCAGTGCCGCCCCGGCCAGCAGTCCCGCGAGCGTGCGGGGCAACCGGACGTGCCGGACGATCAGGTCGGAGTCGCGCCCGGCGAAGTCGGTGAGCCCGCTGAGCACCTGCGCGGGTGTGAGCGGCTCGTTGCCGACGAGCAACGACAGCACCCCGGCACCGCAGACCGCGACGGCGGCGAGCCCGAGCGCGGAGACCGCGGCGCCCGTCCGGCGGCGCGGGGCGTCCCGGCTCGCCGCCGGGCCGGCGCGGGTGGCGCGGGCCGCGGCGAGGGGCGCGGTCATCGCCGGTCGGGATGCGCGAGGTCGGCCACCATCTCGGCAGCACGGGGCACGCGCACCCCGGCCGCGCGGTCGGCGAACAGGAACCCGTGCACCCGGCCCTCCCGCACCGCGGACACCCCGGCCAGCGCGGGGTGGGTGCGGATGCGCTCGGCGTCGGGCTCCGCGTCCGCGACTTTGTAGGAGCCGTCGCAGCAGGTGCTGGTCAGGATCACGTCCGGGTCGCGGGCGATGATCTCCTCGGCGCCCACGGGGACGTTGCGGCGGGTCGTCAGGTCGGCGAAGACGTTCTCCGCCCCGGCGATCTCCAGGATCCGGGTCGCGAAGTCCCGCCCGCCCGCCACGCGGAACGTGCCGTCGTCCTGCGGGGCCACCACGGCCACCCGGACCCGAGGAGCGCCGGCCACCCGCTGCTGCACCGCGGCGATGCGCGCCTGCATCTCGGCCACGAGGGCGCCCGCCCGCTCGTCGACCCCGAACAGCCTGCCCAGCTCCCGCACATCGGTGTAGACGTTCTCCATCGTGACCGAGGCCGGGTCGATGGCCTCGTCGGACAGGCCGTCCGCGCTCGGGCACAGCGGCCCGAAGATCCAGCTCTGGACACCGAGCTCGCGCAGGCTCGCCCGGGTGCCGATGGTCTCGGCGCCGCTCTCGGCGAACAGCCCGTTGTAGCCCGAGACGACGAAGTCGGGACTCGTCGCCAGCAACGCTTCTCGGCTGGGCAGCTGGGGGAGGTACTCGACGCCGGCCTGGGCGTCGGCGTACTCGGGCAGGACCTGCGCGTCGAGGAAGGCGGTGCCGACGACGCGATCACCGACGCCGAGGGCGTGCACCATCTCGATCGCCGGCTGGAAGGCGGCGTAGATGCGCTGCGGTGGGCCGGGGACCGAGACCTCGATCCCGCAGTTCGTGGCGGTGACCGCGCCGCCCGCCGCCGGTTGCGCGGCCTGTGGTGGTCCACCGCACCCGGTGAGCACCGCCGCCACCACCATGATCATCCCGATGCGCCGCACGGCGAGCGACACTACAGCTCATCTGAACAACTACTCAATTGTTGGCTCGACCGCACGGGCGTCGAGGAGGAAGCGCTGCGCGTGGGCGACGAACGGGCCGTGGCGCTCGATGGAGGCGTGCAGCTCCGCGAGCCGTTCGCGGTAGGCCTCCACGGTGAAGCCGGGTACGGTCCAGATCACCTTGCGCAGGAAGACGACCACGGCGGCGACGTCGCAGAACTCCATGCGCAGCGCTTCCCGGCGCAGGTCGAGGACCTCGAGCCCGGCGGCCTCCGCGGCGGCCGCGGCCGCCGCGGGCGCGGCCCCGGCGAACGCCGTGAACGGACCCGGCGACGGGTGGGCCGAAGTGGGATTCGGACCCATCATGAACTCGGTCAGCTCCCGCACCGAGCCTGCGCCGACGTGCTGGGCGAGGTAGGACCCGCCCGGGCGCAGCACCCGGCGCACCTCGTCGAAGCGGACCGCCACCGGGTGGCGGCCGACGACGAGGTCGAACCGCCCGGGAGGGAACGGCAGATCACCCAGCACGTCGGCCTCGGCGACGTCGGCGCCGAACGGCGCGAGGGTGCGCCGCGCGATCTCCACGTTCGGCGGCCACGCCTCGGTGGCCGCGAGCGTGGACGGGGGCGCGGGGAGCGCCCCCAGCGCCTCGGCGAGTACCTCGCCGCCGCCGGTCTGCAGGTCGAGCGCGGCCTCGGCGGCGGGCAGGCGGCCCGCGAGCAGGCGCGCGTAGCCCCAGGACGGGCGCTGCTCGGTGGCCCGGCCTGCGAACCAGGAGAAGTCCCAGCCCTCGGTGGGCACCGCGGCGCCCTCGGCGAGGAGATCGTCGAATCGTGCCATGCGGGCGAGGCTGGCAGACGGTCCCCGGACCCGCACCGCGTTTAGGCGCCGACCGCCTAGACGGTGCCCCCCGGGGGGAGGTTCAGGAAAGCCACATTCATGAACCTGCAGGGCATGAATGTGGCTTTCCTGAACCTCGGGAGGGGTGGGCGACGGGCCGACCCGGCGACCAAGATCCGCGGTATCGGTTGCTCATGGTCGTGGTGACAGCGATGAGCAACCGATACTCGAGATCATGGGCGGCTGAACGCCACGCCCGCGGCCGCGGCCACGATCTCTATCTGGTCGCCCAGTGCCCATTCCGCGGCGCGCGACGCCAGCTCCGCGGGCACGCCCGGACCTCCCGGGCCCGGCGGCACGTCGTACGTGGCGTGCGCGTCGTGGGGCAGGACCACCTCGAGCTTGCGCTCCAGGGCGCCGGCGGCGGTCGCGCTCACGCAGAACTCCGAGAGCACCCCGCAGACCGCGAGCCGGGTGACGCCGTGCGCGGTGATCAGCTCGGCGAGGCGGGTCTCCTCGAACGGGTCGTCGACCGTCTTGCGCAGCACCGGCTCCTCGTCCTGCGCGGCGAGCGCCAGCTCCCAGCCGGCGGTGTGCGGCTCATCGGGCTCGCCGGGCGGGCCGTCGTTCTGCAGGTGGACCACCAGCACCCCGGCGGCCCGGGCCGCGGCGAGGAGCACCCCGATGCTGTGCAGGACCGCCGGTGCGGCAGGGACTGCGCCCGGCCCGGACAGGAACCCGCGTTGCACGTCGACGACGATGAGCGCCTGCACCGGTCGGCGCGCGGAGGGGGTCACTGTCGCAGGAAGCGGGCGGCGGCCTCGGCGTAGACGTGGGCGCAACCGACGATGTCGGCCACCTCCACGAACTCGTCCACCTGGTGGGCGATCCACTTGCCGCCTGGCCCGTAGACGACCGTGGGGATACCGGCGTCGCGGGTGAGGATCGTGCCGTCGGTGGCGCCGGGTACCCCGCCGTAGCGGGCGGGCTCCCCGAGCACGGCCTCGTGGGCGCCGGCGAGCGCGGTCACCAGCGGGTGGTCCTGCGGGATGTCGACGCAGGGGCGGTCGTCGACGACGGACACCTCGGACGTCACCCCGTCCGGCGCGCCGGCCTCGGTCGCCAGCTCGTGGACCCGCGCCACGAGCGCGGCGTGGTCGACTCCCGGAACCGTGCGGACGTCGACCGCGACGGTGGCCCGCGCGGGGATGACGTTGATCTGTTCGAGCGAGCCGGCGTCGCTCACGGTGGGTGTCACGTACACCGCGCCGAGGTGCTCGTGCGCCGGGTGCGCCGCCTGCAGCCGTTCCTGCAGGTCGGCGAGCGCCACGAGCAGCCGCCCGAGCGCCGGCAGCGGGTTGCGGCCGTGCTGGGGCATCGCGCCGTGCGCCATCGCGCCGTGGAGGTCGACGCGGATCCGCACGGCGCCCTTGGCCGACGTGCAGATTTCGCCCTCCTCGGGCTCGCAGATGATCGCGCCGTGGACGCCGCGGGCGAGCTCGGTGCCGGCGAAGTGCTTGGCGCCGAGCATCATCCCCTCCTCGTCGACGAGCGCGCACACGAGCACCCGGCCCGGGAACGGGCCGGCCACCTGCAGCGCGCGCACGCCGTGCAGCATCGCCGCGACGCCGGACTTCATGTCCGCCGCGCCGCGCCCGTACAGCCGTCCGCCGCGGATCTCGCCGCCGTAGGGCTCGACGCTCCAGCGATCGGGATCGCCTTCGGTGACGACGTCGGTGTGGCCCTCGAACGCCAGCGTGCGCCCCGGCCCGCCGCCGCCCTCCACCACGGCGACGACGTTCGGCCGCCCCGGCGCCACCTCGGTGACCTGCGGGTCCCAGCCGAACGACCGCATCGTCTGGGCCACCAGCGCCGCGGCGGGCGCCTCCCGGGCCCCGTCCTCGTTCACCGTGCGCAGCCGCACCAGGTCGCGGGTCAGCGCGACGACGGCCTCCTCGTCGACGGGGTACGTCACGCGGGTTCCTCCCGAACGCCGTGGGCCAGGTCGAAGGTGGTGCGGCCGTCGAGAGCCCCGCGGATCGTGGGGACGGCGGCGACGAGCCGCTGCGTGTAGGGGTGCTCGGGGGCGTCCGCGACCCGCGCCGACGGCCCGAGCTCGACCAGCTCGCCACCGTGCAGCACCGCGATCGTGTCGCAGACGTGGCGCACCACCGACAGGTCGTGCGAGACGAACACGAGCGTGAGGCGGAACCGTTCGACGAGGTCGGCGAGCAGGTTGAGGATCTGCGCGCGCACCGACACGTCCAGGGCGCTCACCGGTTCGTCGGCCACCAGCACCGACGGTCGCGGCGCCAGCGCCCGGGCGATCGAGATGCGCTGGCGCTGCCCGCCGGAGAACTGGTGCGGGTAGCGGTCGCCCGCGTCAGCGGGCAGACCCACGGCGTCGAGGAGCTCCGACACCCGCCCGCGCACGTCCGGCTCCCGGCGTCCGGCCAGCGGCTCGGCGACGATGTCGCGCACCCGCATCCGCGGGTCGAGCGAGCCCATCGGGTCCTGGAACACCACCTGCAACTGCTCACGCAGGAACCCGAGGCGCCGCTCCGGCTGCCCGCCGACGTCGCGGCCGTCGAACGTGATCGTGCCGGAGCTGGGGGAGTCCAGCCCCGCGAGCAGCCGGATCAGCGTGGACTTGCCCGACCCGGACTCGCCGACCAGCCCGAACCGCTGCCCCGCCGCGACGTCGAACGACACCCCGCGCAGCGCGTGCACCGGCGGCGCGGCCTGCGTGAGCGAGGTGCGCGGCCGGCGGTAGGACCGCTGCAGATCGCGAACGGCGATGAGCGGCTCGCCCGGGCGCTCGCCCGGCTCCCCGAGTTCAGGAAAGCCACCTTCATGAACCTGCAGGGCAGGAATGTGGCTTTCCTGAACCGGGGCGGGTGGGGGCGCGGACGCCACCGGGTGGTGGCACGCGTAGCCGCCTTCCGCTTCCGCGCTCCACCCTGGGAGCACCGCGCAGTCCGCCGCCGCGTTCGGGCAGCGGGTGCGGAACACGCAGCCGTCGGGGAAGCGGCCCGCCGCCGGCACCGCGCCGGGGATCGTGCGCAGCCGCCCGTCGCTGCCGGAACCGGCCAGGTCGGACGCGGCGAGCAGCCCCTGCGTGTAGGGGTGGCGCGGTCGCGTGAACACCTCGCGAACCGGCCCGGACTCCACGATCCGCCCGCCGTACATCACCAGGACGCGCTCGCACACCGTGGCGACGACCGCGAGGTCGTGGGTGATGAACAGCAGGGCGGCGTCGCGCGCGGCCACCCCGGCGAGGACGAGGTCCAGCACCTGGGCCTGCACCGTGACGTCCAGCGCGGTGGTGGGCTCGTCGGCGAGCAGCACCGACGGGCCGTTGGCCAGCGCGATCGCGATCATGACGCGCTGGCGCTGGCCGCCGGAGAGCTGGTGCGGGTAAGCGCGCGCGAGCCGTTCCGGTTCGGGGAGCTGGACGCTCTCGAGCAGTGTCACGGCGGCGGCCCGTGCGCGGCGGCGGTCGGGCTGGGTACCGTGCAGCAGCATCACCTCGGCGACCTGGTCGCCCACCCGCATCGACGGGTTGAGCGCCGACATCGGCTCCTGGAAGACCATCGTCATCGCGGCGCCGCGGACGGTGGCCAGCCGTGCCTCGGGCGCGGCCACCAGGTCGTCGTCGATCCCCGCCAGCCGCACCGAGCCGGTGGCGCGCACGCCCTCGGGCAGCAGGCCCATCAGCGCGAGCGCGGTGAGCGACTTGCCCGAGCCGGACTCGCCGATCAGGCCCACCCGCTCGCCGCGGGCGAGGGTGAACGACACGTCGGATACCAGGCGCAGGTCGGCCGTGCCGATGTGGAGGTCCTCGACCCGCAGCACCTCGGCCGCCTTCGTCAACGCCCGGGTCACCGCTGGTCCACCAGCCTCGGGTCGAACCGGTCGCGCAGGCCGTCGCCGAGCAGGGTGAAGCCGAGCACGGCGAGCGCGATGGCCAGGCCGGGCCAGAGCGCGAGCTCCGGGGTCGTGTAGAGCAGCTGTTGGGACTCCTGCAGCATTCGCCCCCACGACGGCGTGGGCGGGCGGGTGCCGAAGCCGAGGAACGACAGCGCGGCCTCGGCGAGCACGGCGATGGCGAACGACACCGACGACTGCACCAGCAGCAACCCGGCGATGTTGGGCAGGACGTGCCGGGCGGCGATCGCGGCGGGCGGGCGGCCCGCGGCCCGCGCGGCGAGCACGTACTCGGTGGTGAGCACCTGCAGCGCCGCGCCGCGGGCCAGCCGGGCGAACGACGGCGCGGTCGCGATCCCGATCGCGACCATCGCCGTGAGCGTGCTCGGCCCGTAAACGGCCCCGAACATGATCGCGAGCAGCAGTGCGGGGAATGCGAGCACCAGGTCGCTGGTGCGCATCAACAGCTCGCCCAGCCACCGCGGGCCCATCGCGGCGAGGACCCCGAGCGGGGTGCCGACGACCCCGGCCAGCCCGACCGCGACCACCCCCACGAACAGCGTGGTGCGCGCCCCGACCAGCAGCTGGCTCACCACGTCGCGGCCGAACACGTCGGTGCCCAGCCAGTGCGCGAGGCTCGGCGGGGCGATCCGCGTGGTCGGGTCGACCTGCACGGCGTCGTACGGCGTCCAGACGAACGACACCAGCGCCGCGGCCACCACCACGCCCACGAGCACCGCGCCCGCCGTCAGGCTCGCCGGGCGCTTCATGCGGCTCTCCGCAGGCGCGGGTCGAGCACCGTGTAGGCCACGTCGACCAGGAAGTTGACCACCAGCACGGCCAGCACCAGCACGATCACCACGCCCTGCACGAGCAGCAGGTCGCGGTTGGCCACGCCGTCGAGCAGCAGGCTGCCCAGCCCGGGGATCACGAACACCCGCTCGACGACCACCGCGCCGATCAGCAGCGTGGCCAGCTGCAGGCCCAGCACCGTGACGACCGGGATCGCCGCGTTGCGCAGCCCGTGGCGCACCAGGGCCCGGCCCGGGGTGAGCCCCTTCGAGCGCGCGGTGCGCAGGTAGTCCTCGCGCAGCACGTCGAGCACCGCGGAGCGGACGTAGCGGGTGAGCACGGCGCCCTGCACCAGCCCGAGCGCGAGCGCCGGCAGGACCAGCTTGCTCAGGAACGCGGCCGGGTCCTGCGCGGGCGGTGTCCACCCGCCGGAGGGGAACCAGCCCAGCTGCACCGCGAACACCGTGACCAGCAGGATGCCGGCCAGGAAGCTCGGCACGGCCACGCCGACCTGGCTGAACGCCGAGATCACGGTGCCGCTCACGCGCCTGTGCCGGACGGCGGCGAGCACCCCCATCGGCAGCGCCACCACCAGCGCGACGGCCATGCCCGACAGCACCAGCCAGGCCGTCACCAGCAGGCGGTCGAGGACCTGCGGGCCGATGTCGAGCTGGGTGACGTAGGAGCGCCCGAAATCGCCCACCGGGAGCCCGCTCACCCAGTCCAGGTACTGGACGACGAGCGGGCGGTCCGTGCCGAACGCCGCGCGGGTGGCCGCCACGGCCTCCTCGGTGGCGTTCAGGCCCAGCGCCACCCGGGCCGGGTCGCCGGGCAGCACCGTCATGAACGCGAACACGACCACTGAGGCCACCACGAGGCCGGCGACGAACACGGCCGCGCGACGGAGGAGCTGCAGCAGCACGGCTACGCGCGGGAGAGCGCGGTGAGGTCGAGCGACTCGCCGATGCGGTTCTCCGGCAGCCCTCGCACGTCCGCGTCGGCGACGATCAGGTTCGGCAGCAGGAACAGCCAGTCGGCGGCCGCGTCCTCGGCGATCAGCCGCCCCACCGACTGCAGGGCGCTGACCTGCTGTTCCTGGGTGCCCTGCTCGGACTCCGCGAGCAGGCGCTGCACCTCCGGGTTGTCGTAGCGCCAGTAGTACCCGGGGTTGCCGAAGGTGCGGATGTCGCGGGGCTCGACGTGGCTGACGATCGACAGGTCGTAGTCGGCGTTCGTCAGCACCTCCTCGAGCCAGCGGGCGGGGAACTCCAACGGCTCGATCTGCGTGGTGATCCCGACCGCGGAGAGCTGGCTCTGCACCACCTGCGCGGCCGCGACGGCGTAGGGCAGGTTCGCGATCCGGAAGCGCAGCGTCGGGTTCGGGGTGCCGGCCTCGGCGAGCAGCGCGCGGGCGGCGTCCGGGTCGAAGGGGGTGACGTCGGGCAGCGGCTGGTACCACGGGTCGGTGGGCGGGACCATCGTGTCGATCAACGTTCCGCGCCCGGCCCACGCGGTGTCGAGCACGGCCTGGTGGTCGATCGCCATCGCGATGGCGCGGCGCACCCGGGGGTCGCCGGTCGGGCCGGCCGCGTTGTTCATCGCGAGGGTGACCTCGCCGTTCGTGGTGCCCTCGATCACCTGGAACCGGTCGTCACCCTCGAACTGGGCGAGCGACTCCGGTGCCTGGACGGTGCCGATCACGTCGATCCCGTCGGTGAGCAGGGCGTTCGTGGCGGCCGTGGCGTCGTCGAAGTACTGCAGGACGACCTGCTCGATCGCGGGCGCCTCGCCCCAGTAGTCGTCGCGGCGGGCGAGCACCAGCGCATCACCCCGGCGGAACTCGGCGACCGTGTACGGGCCGGTGCCCACGGGGGCGTTCGCGAGATCGCCGACGCCGGAGGGGTCGAACATCGCCCCGATGCGGGTGGTCATGCGGAACAACCAGCTGTTGCTCGGCTGCGCGAGCGTCACGCGCGCCTGCGTCGGGGACACCACCTCGACGCCCGAGACCACGCTCATGCCGTCCTTGAGCGAGATCGTCCACTCGTCGGACTGCACGCGCTCGATGCTGAACTTGACGTCGTCGGCGGTGAACGCCTCCCCGTTGGAGAAGGTGGCGCCCTCGCGGAGGGCGAAGTCGTAGACGAGCCCGTCGGGGCTCATGGTCCAGGACTCCGCGAGCGCCGGCACGATCTCGCCGGTCTCCTGGTCCAGCGCCACGAGGCCCTCATACACGTTGACCAGCAGCGCCTCCGGGATGGCGGCGCCGTCGGTGCGCGTGAAGTCGAGGTTCGCGGGCTCCGCCGTCAGCCCGATCCGCAGCGGGGCGTCCGGCCCGCTGCCCGCACCGCCGCCCGGGGAGGCGGTGGAACCCGCGGAGCACCCGGCGGCGAGCAGCGCACCGGCCAGGACGACGACGGCCGGGCGGAGGAACGATCGCGACACCGAGAGATCCTCTCAGAGCGCATGACGCAGGTCGAGGAGCGCGGGTGGCGCGCCCCGAGCGGGCTCACGAGCCGGTCGCGTCGCCGATCGAGACCGTCCGGAACTCGGGGCGGCCGTTGACCGGGAGCTCGAAGCCCTGCACCTGGTTGCGCACGGCGAAGTTGTTGCGCAGGTCGGCGGGGAAGATCCCGACGGCCTCGTCCCAGATCAGCTGCGCTGCCTGCGCGTAGAGCTGCTCGCGCTCGCCCTGGTCCAGCGAGGCGCGCGCGGCGAGCAGCAGCCGGTCGAGCTCCGGGTTGCAGTAGCCGTTGCGGTCGGCCGAGCAGACGTAGAGCCGGGCGAGGGTGAAGTCGGCGTCGCCGGTGCCGGTGGTGTTGGTCTGCAGGTTCAGGTCGAAGTTCTTGGTGTTGAGGTCCTGCAGCCATTGCGGGCGTTCCTTCTCCAGCGGATCGACGGTGACGCCGACCGTGGCCCACGCCGAGACCATGGCCTGCGCGAGCGCCCGGATGTTCGGCCCGCCGTCGCGTGGCCACTGCATCGAGACCTGCAGGCCGTCTGCGTGCCCGGCCTCGGCGAGCAGCGCCCTCGCCCGGTCGGGGTCGTGGGGGTAGGGCTGCAGCGCAGTGGCGCCGAAGACGTCCTGCGTGATCGGGGCCCGTGCCACGCTCGCGCTGTCGCCGAACAGGTCGCCGATGATCGCCTCGAGGTCGAGGGCGTGCCACAGCGCCTGCCGCACGCGCACGTCGTCGAACGGCGGGCGGGAGGAGTTGAACCAGGTGAAGTAGTAGGTGAAGCTCGGCCCGCTGCCGTAGGTGATGTCGGGCTGCCCGTCCACCTCCGAGACCTGGTCCGGCGGGATCGACTGCAGCACGTCCACCTCGCCGGTGCGCAGCGCGGTGATGCGCGCCGCGGTCTCCGGGATGCTGACGATCTCCACGCGGTCCAGGGTGGCCTTCTCGCCCCAGTGGGAGTCGTTGCGGCGCAGCACCACGCGGTCGTCGGGCGTGAAGCTCTCGAAGACGAAGGGCCCGGTCCCGACCGGCAGCTCCCAGTACGCCGGGTCGTTCACGCGGTCGGCCGGGCCGATGAACACCAGCGAGAGGGTGCTCGGCAGCGTGCCGAGCGGTTCGGTGGTGCGGAAGGTGACGGTGCGGTCGTCGGTGGCCTCGACCGCCTCCACGGCCGCGAACAGCGGGGCGAGCGACCACTCGAGCGCCTGACCCCGTTCCACCGAGGCCGTGACGTCGCGGGCGGTGAGCGGCGTCCCGTCGCTGAAGGTGACGCCGTCGCGCAGGTGGAAGACCCACGTGTGGTCGTCGACCGGCTCGAACGACTCGGCCAGGAGCCCGACCGGCTCCCCGTCCTCCATCGTCACGAGGGTCTCCAGCACCTGCTGCACCGCGGTCTGCGTGGGTTCCTCCGCGGGGTACTGGTGCGCGTCGAGCGACACCGGGAACAGCGCGGGGGAGTAGCGCAGGACCTGCTCCCCGCCCGCATCGCCGCCGCCCGAGGTGGTGGTGCAGGCCGACAGCGCCATGGCACCGGCGAGGACCGCCGCGACGAGCACGGCGCGCAGCCTCCGTCCGTTCACGGGTTCGCTCCTTCTCCGACGGTCGTGCTGAACGCCGCGACCACGGGCTTGTGGTCCGACGGAGCGGAGCCGTCGTGGAAGAACTCGACGACCTCGCTGGTGCGGGGGCGCAACGCGCCGCGGAAGAACAGCCAGTCGATGGCCTTCGCCGGCGACTGCACCGGCGACAGGCGCGTGCCCCGCCCGGTGCTGAACGGCATCGGGACGACCGGGTGCGTCGGCGGCGACGGCGAGCCCAGCGCGGTGAACGAGTCGAGGAAGCCGGCGTTGCCCAGCTCCCACAGCGGGCCGCCGATGTCGTTGACGTCGCCGGTGAGCAGGCACGGCCCGTCGCCCGCCAGCTCGTCGAGAGCGGCGATGACCGCGCGGACCTGCGGGACGCGTCGGTTGACGCCGTCGGCCCGCTCCTGCGGGTGGCCCGGCCAGGTGAGGTGGACGGTCGCGAGGAGGAGCTCGGTGCCGTCGCCGGCGCGCAGCCGCACCCAGAACAGCCCGGCCGTGGGGTCGAGGATGCCGACGTCGCGGACGCCGTGCTCGATGCGGGTGAACAGGTCGCGCCGCCACCACAGGTTGCTCTGCTTCTCCCAGCCCGGGTGCGTGTCCACGACCCGGTCGTGGCCCGTCAGCTCGGCGTCGACGAGGTCGCGCGAGCCCGCCCGCAGCTCCTGGGTGGCCAGCAGGTCCGGCGGCCGGGTCCGGAAGAGCGCGCGCAGTGCCGGTTCGCGCTCGACCAGGTGCGCGTCACCCCACAGGTTGCAGGTCATGGCGACGAAGGTGAACACGTGGCCTCCTCGGGCAGCGTGGGCGCGGGCGTGTTGTAGGCGACGAGGCGCGTGGTGCGGCTCCCGTCGCCGGCCAGGACGAACTCCAGCTCGGTGGCCGAGCAGTTCGTCGGCGCGTCGAGCCCGCGGTGCCCGCCCGCGGGCAGGGCCATGGCCTCGGCGGTGGCGACCCGGACCGGGCCGCCGTGGGTGAAGACCACGACCGCGTGCCGGCTCCCGACCGGCGTACCGGCGAAGGGTGCGAGTGCGTCGTCGAGCGCGGCGGCGACGCGCACCCGTACCTCGGCGAACGTCTCGCCGCCGCCGCGCCGCACGTCCTCGCCGCGCCGCAGCGCGCGGATGGCGTCGGGGAACTCGGCAGCGATCTCGCGGATGCCGCGTCCGCTCCACGTCCCGACCGCCGCCTCCCGCCACCGCGGGTCGACGCGCGCGGCGAGTCCGGTGCGTGCGAGGTGGGGCGCCGCCGACTCGGAGACCCGGACGAGGTCGCTGGCCAGCACGAGGTCGGGCGCGCCGTGGCGGCCGACGAGCCCGTCGGCGATCGCGCGGGCCTGGGCGTGGCCGCGCGGCGTGAGTCCGGGGCCGGTCTGGCCCTCGAACCGGGCGGCCGCGTTGCCCTGGGACTCGCCGTGGCGCACCAGGACGACCCGCACCGCGCGCCAGTCGGCGAGGTCGGGGTCGTCGAGGACGCTGTGCGTGTTCACGGGGCCACGCCCGTCAGCGGCTCGGCGAAGTGGCAGGCGCTCGGGTGCCCGTGGCGTTCCACGAGCGCGGGTGCCTCCTGCGCGCAGCGGGTCACGGCTTTGGGGCAACGGGTCCGGAACCGGCACCCCGACGGCGGATCCGTGGGCGAGGGCAGGTCGCCCTGCAGCAGGATGCGCGCGCGTCCGGGCTGGTCCCACGGCCGCGGCACCGGCGCCGCGGAGAGCAGGGCCTGCGTGTAGGGGTGGGTCGGGCGGGCGAACAGCTCGTGACGCGGTGCCTGCTCCACGACCCTCCCCAGGTACATGACGGCGATCTCGTCGCTGATGTGCCGCACGACCGACAGGTCGTGGGCGATGAACAGGTAGGTCAGACCGAGGTCGCGCTGCAGGTCCTGCAGCAGGTTGAGCACCTGCGCCTGCACCGAGACGTCGAGCGCGGAGACCGCCTCGTCGCAGATCACGAGCTTGGGCCGCAGGGCCAGGGCCCGTGCGATCCCGATCCGCTGGCGCTGGCCGCCGGAGAACTGGTGCGGGTAGCGACCCGCGTGCGAGGGGTCGAGCCCCACCCGTTCCAGCAGCTCGCGCACCTCGCCCGCCCACCGCGCCCTGGGCACGACGTCGGGGTGGATCTCCCACGCCTCGCGGACGATCTGCTCGACG
Source organism: Pseudonocardia sp. MH-G8 (assembly GCF_002262885.1). Taxonomy (GTDB): domain Bacteria; phylum Actinomycetota; class Actinomycetes; order Mycobacteriales; family Pseudonocardiaceae; genus Pseudonocardia. The sequence goes on from NZ_NKYF01000005.1 coordinate 192,842, forward strand.
GTGCGGCGCGGGTTCAGCGACGCGTACGGGTCCTGGAAGATCATCTGGATGTCGCGGCGCAAGTGGCGCATCTCGCGGGCCCCCACCTCGGCGAGGTCACGGCCCTGGAACAGCACCTGCCCCGACGTGGGCCGCTCCAGCCCGATGACGGTGCGGGCCAGGGTCGACTTCCCGGACCCGGACTCCCCGACCAGCCCCAGGGTGCGCCCGGGGTGCAGGTCGAACGAGACCCCGGCCACCGCCTGCACGGCCCCGACGCGTCGGCGCAGCAGGGCCGAGCGCAGCGGGAAGGTCGTGTGCAGGTCGCGGACCGACAGCAGGGGGTCACCCACCGTCGAGCACCTCCTCGGCGCGGTGGCACGCGGCGGCCCGGCCCGCCCCGGACACGGCGCGCAGCGGCGGGCGTTCGGCGCGGCAGCGGTCGACCGCGTACGGGCAGCGGGGGTGGAACGGGCATCCCGACGGCAGCGCGGCGAGGTTCGGGGGCGCCCCGGGGATGGGGGTGAGGCGCTCCTGGTCGCCGGCGACACCGGGTAGCGACGCCATCAACCCGGCGGCGTACGGGTGGGCCGGGCGCTCGTAGACCTCGCGGATCCGGCCGGTCTCGGCCGCCCGACCGGCGTACACGAGCAGCATGCGATCGGCGACGTCGGCCACCACCCCGAGATCGTGCGTGATCAGCACCATGGCCATCCCGTACTCCTGCTGCAGGCCCGCCAGCAGGTTCATGATCTGCGCCTGCACCGTGACGTCCAGCGCCGTGGTGGGCTCGTCGGCGATGAGCAGCCGCGGGTCGAGCGCGATCGCCATCGCGATCACCACCCGCTGCCGCATGCCGCCGGAGAACTGGTGGGGGTAGTCGTCCACCCGCTTCGCCGCGTCCGGGATGCCGACTCGCTTCATGAGGTCCACGGCCGCGGCCTTCGCCTGCCGCCGCGAGGCCCCGCGGTGCCGGCGGAACATCTCGCCGATCTGCGCACCCACCCGGAACACCGGGTTGAGCGAGCAGAGCGGGTCCTGGAACACCATCGCCATCTCCGGGCCGCGCAGTCGCCGCACCTGCGCCGCGGGCCGGGTGAGCAGGTCGACTCCGTCGTAGACGATCCGGCCGCCGGTCACCCGGCCCGCCGGGCGGGGCAGCAGCCCCATCACGGCCTGCGCGGTGACGCTCTTGCCGCTGCCGGACTCGCCGAGCACCGCGAGCGTCTCGCCCGGCGCGACCGTGAAGCTCAGCCCGTCCACCGGCGTGATCGGGCCGGCCGCCGTGGCGAACTGCACGCGCAGGTCGGTGACCTCCAGCAGGGCGGACGACGGGTCGGCGGCGGACGCGCCGGGGCCCTGGGGAGCGGGAAGCGTGGTCACAGGCTCTCCAGGCGCGGGTCGTAGCGGTCGCGCAGCGCGTCACCGAGGACGCCGAACGCCACCACGAGCAGGGCGAGTGCGATGCCGGGGATCGTCGCGATCCACCAGGCCTCTGCCAGGTAGTTGCGGCCGTTGGCGATCGTGACGCCCCAGCTGGGCGTGCTGGTCGGGGTGCCGAGCCCCAGGAAGCTCAGCGAGGCCTCGGCGAGGATCACGTGCCCGAGCTCCACCGTGGCCACCACCAGCACGGGGGCCACACAGGCCGGCAGGATGCAGCGGCGCACCACGTGCCAGGTGCGCGCCCCGAGGGTGCGCGTGGCGTCGACGTACTCGCGGCCGCGCACGGTGAGCACCTGGCTGCGCACCACGCGGGCGAACGTGACCCAGTTGGACACGGCCAGCACGATCACCACGTTCACGACGCTCGGGCCGAGCAGCGCGGCGATGAAGATCGCCAGCAGGATCGAGGGGAACGTGAGCTGCACGTCGGCCAGGCGCATGAGGACGCTGTCGAGCCAGCCCCCGAAATAGCCGGCCACGACGCCGGCCGTCACGCCGATCAGGCCCGCGAGCAGCAGCGTCGCCACGCCGACCGCGATGGAGACGCGCGCGCCCTGCAGCATCTGGGCGAGCAGGTCCTGCCCCACCTGGTCCGTGCCGAACACGGCCAACCCGCCGTCGCTGGTGGGCGAGCCGGGCGGGAGCAGCCGGTCCGCGGTGCGGGTGACGACGGAGTCGTAGGCCAGCAGCACCGGGCCGAGGACCGCGGCCACCACGTAGACGGCCACGACGGCCAGCGCGCACCGGATCCGCACGGTCCCGGGACGGCGCCGCCGCCCGGAGGCCGGTTCCGGCGCGGCGGCAGGGCGGGTCGTGGGTCGGTCGGTCACGTCCGTCATGCCCTGCCTGCCAGTCGCACCCGGGGATCGAGGTAGCCGTACAGAACGTCGACGACCAGGTTGACCAGCACGAACCCGGTGGCGATCACGAGCACCGCGGCCTGTACGACGCCGTAGTCGCGGTGCGAGATGGAGTCGACGAGCAGCCGCCCGACCCCCGGCCAGGAGAAGACGGTCTCCACGATCACGGTCCCCCCGAGCAGCGAGCCGAGCTGCAGGCCGACGACCGTGATGATCGGGATCAGGGCGTTGCGGATCGCGTGCGGGAAGATCACGACCCGCTCGGGGAGGCCCTTGGCCCGCGCGGTCTGCACGTAACCCTCGTGGATCACCTCGAGCAGCCCGCTGCGGGTCAGCCGTACCAGGATCGCGAGGAAGGGCAGCGCCAGCGTGCACGCGGGCAGCACCATGTGCGCGGGCGATCCGGTGCCGGCGCTCGGCAGCAGACCGAAGGTGCGCGAGAGCACCAGGATGAGCACGATGCCCAGCCAGAACGACGGCATGGACTGGCTGACCAGCGAGAAGACCGAGACGATCCGGTCGATCGCGGTGTTGACGCGCAGGGCAGCGACGATGCCGAGCGGGATGCCGACCAGCAATGACAGGCTCAGCGCCACCACGGCCAGCTCCGCGGTCGCGGGAAGGCGATCGACGACGAGGCCGAGCGCGTCGCCCGACAGCCGGTAGGACGGGCCGAAGTCCAGCCGCACGACGTCGGCGAGGTAGGTGCCGTACTGCACGAGCAGCGGCCGGTCCAGGCCGAGCTGGGCGCGCAGCGCGGCCACCTGCTCCGCTGTGGCGTCCGAGCCGAGGATGAGCAGCGCGGGATCGCCGGGTACCAGCCGCAGCACCAGGAAGATGATCGTGACGGCGCCCCAGAGGACGAACACCGAGAAGGCGAGCCGCCGGACGAGGTAGGCCGCCATCAGCGGCTCCGACGTGTCACGGAATGCATCATTGCTCCCCGGTCCATTAACGTTAATGGCGTCAGCCGGAGGCAGGTTATGGGGCTGTGTCCGGCGGTGTCAAGAGTACCTGCGGTCCTTCCGAACCGCGCTTGACCGAGTTGTTCCATTAACGTTAATGTCACCGAACCACGATCCTCGTCGCCTGGAGTCCGCATGTCCTCAGCTCGCTCCGCGCCTTCGGAGCAGGCCGCTCCCGACGCCGCGCTGCGGTCGGCCCTGCTGTCGGTCGACCCGCAGCTGTCCAAGTTCCGGCCGCTGCCCCGCATCCTCGCCCACGACACCTTCGACTCCGGCGTGCACGGCTGGACCGAGCTGCTCGGCAACTACGACGGCCGCGGCGACCTCGACACGGTCGACGACCACATGCGCGACTTCCGGCCGCCGCAGCTGTCATCGTGCACGTTCTTCGACATCGGCACCCACGGGGCGATGAGCGGCACCTACGCGCTGAAGCTCGCGACCCGGCCGATCCCCGGCCACACCGCTACCGCGATCCGCCGGTTGACCATGAGCGGACGCGGGCTGCTGCAGATCGAGGCCTACTTCACCTACAAGTCCGAGGCCACCCTGGGCGGCGGGCCGGAGAGCGACCGGTTCGGCGACGTCGTCTGGGACGGCAACCTGCACCCGTCGGAGGCGCAGTTCGGGGCGTTCACCGTGGCCACCGACCTGTGTGGCGACGGCGGCCTGCGCTACCACACGGTGGCCCGCTACCTGAACACCGATCTGGACAACCGGCTGACCCGGCAGTGGGTCTACCCCACGGTGCCCGAGCCGACCCCGCGCGAGCACCTCGAGGGCAAGGTCAAGCTCGGATACGCTGCGGACTTCACGGCACCGAACCCCGAGGACTGGGAGCCGTTCGGCGACCCGCAGGAGCTCTGCTACAACGAGGTGCCCACGAAGGTCAACTGGCACTACCTGCGGTGGCAGATCGACACCGAGGCGCGACGCAACGTGGAACTGCAGGTCAACGACCGCGTGCTCGACATGCGCGACGTTCCGGTGCCGCCCTACGAGGACCGCTACGACTCGCTGGAGAACCTGCTGAACTTCTACTTCTCCGTACGCACGCACTCGGCCTCGCGGAACTTCCTGTTCCTCGACTCCGTCGTCATCTCCGTCGATTGGTGACCGTGATGAGCCCCGTGATGAGGCAGTCCCAGACCGCGGTCCTGGAGCGCAACACGACGCTCACGGGCGAGTTCGCCACCGAGCCGTACGAGGCCGCGTGGGCGGGGGAGGCGCGCTGGTTCGTCCAGGTGCTGGAGCGTTCCGCGTCCGACGCCGCGCTGACCCTGACCGCGCAGGTCTCGCCGGACGGCCTGACCTGGTGCGACCACGACGACGCCGCACGCTCCACCGAGGGGCGCGAGCTCACGACGTGGACGGTGCGCGAGTTCGGGCAGTGGCTGCGCCTGCGCGGCGAGGTCACGCCTGCGGGGGCGCAGGTCAAGGTCCGCATCTACCTGGCCGTCAAGGGCTGATCCGATGACCGGGGCCCGCCGCCCGACGCTGCGCCACATCGCCGAGTCGCTCGGCCTCTCGGTCAACACCGTGTCCCGGGCGCTCGCCGGCAAGGGCGACATCAGCGCCCGGACCCGGCGGCTGGTCGAGGTCGAGGCGCAGCGGATCGGCTACGTGCCGAACTCGCTGGCCCGCTCGCTGGTGCTGGGTTCGGCGAGCACGCTGGGCCTGGTCATCACCACGCCGTCGAACCCGTTCTACGCCCAGCTCATCCACGGGATCGAGGTGCAGGGGCGCAAGCACGGCTACTCGGTGCTGCTGCTGGTCACCGACGAGTCCGAGGCGATCGAGCAGCGGGCGGTGGAGTCGCTCCTGCGGGCCGCCGTGGACGGCGCCCTCGTGGTGCCGGTGCAGGGCGGCGCCGACCCGTGGCACCGGCTGGCCGGCGCGGGCATCCCGCTCGTCCTCGTCAACCGGGACCTGCCGGGTGGGCGGCACGACTTCGTGGGCATCGACTACGAGCAGGGTGCCTACGAGGCCACCGCGCACGCCGTGGCGTCCGGCGCCCGGCGCATCTGGATGCTCGAGGAGGACCTGCCGATCACGACGATCGCCGGTCGTGTCTCCGGATTCCGACGTGCGATGGCGGAGGCGGGCCTCCCGGTCCCGGACGGTGCCGTGCTGTCGGTGCCCACCCGGCGCCACGAGTCCGCGGCGCTGCCGTGGCAGCCGCAGGAGTCCTACGTGGTGGCGCAGGAGATCGTGCAGCGGCCCGACCGTCCGGACGCCGTGCTGGTCGGCAACGACTACTTCGCGCTCGGCCTCTACCGTGCGCTCGCCGAGCGCGGGCTGCGGGTGCCCGAGGACATGAGGGTGCTCGGCTACGGAGACTTCCCGTTCTCCGGGTTCCTGACCCCGCCGCTCACCAGCGTGCGACTGCCCGCCTACGAGGTGGGCGCCTCGGCCGTCGACCTGCTCGTGGAGCGGGTGCGCGACCGGTCCGCGGCCCCGGCGCAGAAGCGGCTGCTGCGCCCCGACCTCGTCGTGCGCCCGTCGTCGACGCTGGTGGCGTCGGAGGGCTAGCGGTACCGAGCGAGGATCTCGTCCATCTCGTCGAGGCCGCGCCACTTCTCGAGGAGGAACTCGCAGACCTGCGCCTCGGACATCTCGGGGAACTCCTCACCCATGGTGGCCATCAGGCGGGTCGCTTCGTCCCTGTTCAGGCCACGTGCCAGAGCCTCGGTCAGGTAGGTCTGACGCGCGGTGGACGGGCGGCCGCCCCCTGTGCCGCGTCCCGGAAGGCCGTCACGCCACTGCACCATCTCGTCCAATCGCTGCGCCGCCCAGCCCGGTGCCCCGTCGATCTCGACGTCGGGCTCCGGGAAGGGGTGGGTGGAGTCGGTCGGGTAGCGGGAGCGCCACTTGTGCACCGCGTGCCGGCTCACCCCGAGCGCCTCGGCGACGCCGAGGACGCCGAGGTAGTGCTCCGTCATCCCGAACCTTGTCTCTTGCGTGGACAGAGTATCCGCAGGCTGTCGACCTCGTCAACGACCGAGACGAGGTTACCGGCCCTCAGCTGCGCAGGAGCTCCACCACCGGCTCGAACGCCTCGTAGTACGGCTCGTGCACGGTGACGTAGGAGAAGCCGTAGCGCTCGCGGGTGGCCCGCAGCTGCTCGGCCATCTGCGCGGGTGTGCCGATCAGGACGAACGGCGTCTCCAGGGCCTCGTCCACGGTCATGGCAGCACCGGACCGGCTGATCAGCTCCGCGGCGGCGGCGCGCCGGTCGTCGGTGGGCACGACGGCCTGGACGAGCAGGTGCCACTCGACCTGCGCGGCGCGCTCGCCCGCCGCCTCCCGGGCGAACCGCACGCGCTCGTCGGTCTCCGCGGCGGTGCCGATGCGCAGCGTTCCCGGGGGCTCGCCCTTCACCTGGTACACGCCGGCGACGCCGATGACGTCGGCGTACCGCCCCGCGATCGTGAGCACCCGGTCCCCGGTGCCGCCGACGATCAGGGGCGGCCCGGACCCGTCGAAGCCGGTGCGCTGCACGGGTAGGGGTGCGCGCCCGCCCGGGAGTGCCGCCATGTCGGAGGAGAAGAACCGGCGCAGCTCGGTGATCGTCTCCTCGAGCCGCCGCGCGCGGGCCGCGAAGCCCTCCCACTCGATCCCGGCGGCGTCGAACTCCCACTTCATGTGCCCGGAGCCCAGCCCCAGTTCGAATCGGCCGTCGGTGAGGATGTCCAGCGACGCGGCCTCGCGCGCCAGCAGCGCCGGGTTCCAGAACGGAGCGTTGAGCACGAGCGTGCCCACCCGCAGGTGCTCGGTGGCGTCCGCGGCCGCCTGCAGCACCGGGAACGGCGCAGGCGCGCCGAGGTGGTCGGGGGCGAACACCGTGTGGAACCCGGCGCTCTCGGCGCGGCGGCAGCGCTCCTGCAGTGCCGCGCGGGAGGGGATGCCGAAGACGTTGACGGAGAAGCGGAAGTCGCGCGCCACGCGACCACCTTGGCGAGGCGGGGGCGCGGGGGCAACCGGAGTTCACCGGCGGCGGACGGCGTGCGACCGGGCGGGACGGCTCAGCGCTGCCGAGCGGCCAGGACCACGACGTCGGGCTCGCCGCGCTCGACGGGCACCACCAGCGTCTCGACCTCGCGGAACAGCGCCCTGAGACGGGCGGCGAGCGCGGGGGCCGGCGCGGCGCACCAGATCGCGAGCACTCCGGCGGGGGAGAGCGCGCGGGCCGCGGCGCCCAGTCCGGTGTCGGTGTAGAGGCGGGCGTTCGCGGGGGAGACCAGCCAGTCGGGGCCGTTGTCGGTGTCGAGGCAGACCGCGTCGAAGGACGCGGGGGCGGCCTCGGCGAGCCGGTCGGCGACGTCGGCCTCGTGCACGGTGACGCGGGGGTCGGCGAGCGCGTCCCCGTGGCGCGCGGCGAGCGGTCCGCGGTTCCAGCGGATGACGGCGGGTTCGAACTCGACCACCTCGACGGCGGTGACGGCCGCGGTCGTGAGCGCGGCGGCCAGCGAGAAGCCGACGCCGAGCCCGCCGATCAACATCCGGCCGGGTGGCGGCATCCGGCCGGCGGCCGCGGTGACGAGCAGCCGCTCGGACGCGCCGCCGCGGGTGTCCATCAGGAACACGCCGTTCGCGACGATCTCGTGGTGCTCCCCGGAGCGCCGCAGCACGAGCTCGCCGTTGCGGCCTGCAGTGCGCTCGAGGACCTCGGCGCTCGCCTCGGCCGTCACGACGCGGCCGCCTCGAACGGGCCGGTGCGGAAGGCGACGTCGATCATCATCGAGATCATGGCGCCGGGGGGCGCGGCGAGCAGGTCATCGCCGAAGGCGGGGGCGCGTTCCGGGTCGGGGTGCACCCGGCCGAGTCTTCCAGCTGCGCGCCCCGCGGACCGCTCGAGTGGCCCGGGCGGTCGATCAGCGCGTCCGGGCGACGGGTTGGCGCAGTATGGTCCTGAGCTTCGCCGGCGCGACCCTGCGGGCGTCGCCGAGGTAGATCTCGTGGTGCGTGCCGACCATCGTGAGGCCGTGTCCGGGAACGAACTCGTGGTGCATCCGGCGCAGCAGCTCGGCTTCGTCGTCGTAGGAGCCGACGTGCAGGGCCTGCACGCAGAGCCCTTCGGCGAGGGGCTCCAGCCGGAGGTCGTCGAGTCGGGCAGGGCGGTTCTTCGCCCCCACCTGCTCGACCGCAGCGGTGACCATCTCCTCCGTGATCCAGTCCGGGGTCATGATCATGAGGGTCCAGTCCCACTGCGCCTTGTCGCGGGCGGCGGTGAAGGACTCCATGTCCTCGGCCCACCACAGCCCCTCCAGGGGCATCACCACGTAGTCCCGGCCGAGGTCGGTCCGGCTGCCGAACTTCAGCTTGTAGGCGACCGGGTACAGCGTCGCGGTGGCTTCCGCGAACGCCGGGGTGTTCGGGTCGCCGTGCCCGTCCAGCATGAGGTACCGGAGCTCGGGCACCTGCACGAGCCGCGGCGTGTCCCGTTGCGCCTCGTAGCAGTCGAGGTCACGCTTGAAGTCGATCTTCCTGGTCACCGGTCTCCTCACGGGCGGCGGACGGGGCCCGTCCCCAGTGTCCCGGTGCGCTGCTGACCTGCGGCGCACGGCCGATGAGTTCGTGGCTCCCGGCTGGTCCAAGCTCGTGACACCCGAGGAAAGGACACCGCCGTGTCAGAGCTTCTCGTCGACTTCATCACCTCCCTCGACGGCTACGCATCGGGGGAGGGCTGGCCCGGGTTCTGGGGCCTCGAGGGCCCGGAGTACCTCGCCTGGCTCGGTGAGCAGCCCGAGGTCACCTACCTCATGGGAGCGAACACCTACCGCCAGATGTCGGGCTTCGCCGCCGGCGAGGTCCCGAGTGGCCAAGACGAGTTCAGGACCGAGGAACAGGCGTCCGTCGACGAGCTCACGCAGGCGTCCAAAGTGGTGTTCTCCTCCTCGCTCGAAGAGCCGCTGACGTGGGCCAACTCCACGCTCGTCCGCGGCGACGCCGTCGAGGCGGTCCGTGCCATGAAGGAGAACGGCTCGGGGCTCCTCAGCACGATCGGCAGCCTCAGCCTGTGCCGGGCCCTGCTGCGAGCCGGACTCGTCGACCGCTTCCGGGTCGTGATGTTCCCGGTGATCACCGGGGCCACGGGCGCAGAGCGCATCTACGACGGCTACCCGGACGTCGCCCTCGAGATGATCGAGCACCGCACCTTCGACGGCTGCATCCAGCTGGTCGAGTACGAGCCCCGCGTGCTCGAGCACCCGCCGCTCGGCGCCCCTGCGTGACGTTGCCCCCGCCGCGTGTTGACAGAGGTTAGATATCTAACCTATTTTCCTCCGCATCCAGGACGAGGAGGTCGGACATGCGCGCAGTCGTGGGATCCAGCCGGCGGTCGGCGCCGTACCGGCTCGGGCTGGTCGTGGCCGCGGCGGCTCTCGCCGCGGCGGGGTGCGCCGGCGGCGGGGACGCCGGCGGTGAGGCAGCGGGGGAGCCGCTGTCGGTGTGGCAGTTCTACGGCGACGAGTCGATGGCGACCGGCAAGCCGTTCTACGACTTCGTGGGCCGCTTCGAGCAGCAACGGGGCGTGGACGTCGACATCCGGTTCATCCCCTACGACGACTTCAACCGCACCCTGACCCAGGCCGCGGCCTCGGGTGACGGGCCGGACATCGCGCTGATCAGCGCGTTCGACACCGCGGCGATGGCCGATGCCGGGGTCGTGCAGGACCTGTCGGAGCACGTGCAGGAGTGGGGCCAGCAGGACGCCTACTTCCCGACCAGCTGGGCGTCCACGCAGGTGGAGGGCCAGACCTTCGGGGTCCCGCACCTCGCCGACGCCTACGCCGTCTACTACAACACGGCGATGTTCGAGCAGGCCGGCCTGACGCCGCCGACGACGTGGGCGGAGATGGAGTCGACGGCAGGCGCGCTGGCCGCCGACGGGCGGGCAGGCCTGGCTGTCAGCGGCATCGAGGGTGCCGAGGGCGCGACCGGCCTGCAGATCCGGATGCTGGCCGGGGGCGCCGAGCCCACCGAGATCGACAGCCCGGCCGGGCACGCGGCACTCGAGTCGTTCCAGCGCCTGGTCGCGAGCGGCGGGATGTCGGAGGGCTTCCTCACCTGGAACGAGGAGGACGCCAAGAACCAGTTCGCCACGGGCCAGGCGGCCATGATGATCAACTCGGCCACCTACGTGAGCATCCTGCGTGAGGAGAACCCCGAGCTCCAGTGGAGCGTCGCGGTGCTCCCGAGCGACGCGTCGGGGCAGACCGTCCTCGCCGCGGAGAATCTCACCATCGGCGCGACGAGCGACCAGCCCGACCAGGCCTGGGATCTCATCGAGTTCATGCAGCAGCCCCAGGAGCTGGCCACCTACCTGCCCGAGCGCAACAAGCTCCCGGCGCGCGACGACGTGCCCGGCACCGCCGAGGACCCCGTGCGCGCGGTCTTCGCCGAGCAGCTCCAGCAGGCGTGGGCCCCGGACGCCGCGCTGGCCCCGCACAACAACGAGGTGCTGACGGCCCTGCAGTCCGCGCTCCAGTCGACGATCAGCGGGACCCCCGTCCCGGACGCCGCGCGCAGCGCCCAGGCCACCATCGACGAGGCCCTCGCCACCTCATGACCACCGTCACCACTGGAGTGCGCGCACGCTCCCGCACCCCCGCGCCGGCCGGGCGATCCCCGCGCCGGCGCGGGGGGTTCGGGGCCAACTACCTGTTCCTGGTGCCGGCGGTGCTCTTCGTCGGCGTCACGGTGGTCTACCCGCTGATCTACAACGTCGTGCAGAGCTTCCAGGACGTCGGCCTCAAGGAGGTCATCAACGGCGGGGCGGACTGGGTCGGGTTCGCCAACTTCGCCGACCAGTTCGGCCGTGCGGAGTTCTGGCAGGCGTTGTGGCTCTCGCTCGCCTACACGGTGGGCACGGTGGCGCTGAGCTACGCGGGCGGCCTCGGCCTCGCGCTGCTGTTCCTGCACCGCTTCGCCGGGCGCAACGTGATGCGAGCGCTGCTGATGCTGGCCTGGATCCTGCCGACGGTGGTCGGCGCCAACGTCTGGCGCTGGCTGCTCGACGGCTCCTACGGACTGCTCAACGCCGTCCTGCGCGGCCTCGGCCTCATCGACGGCGACGTCTTCTGGCTGGGGCAGCCCGGGCCTGCGCTCGTCTCGGTCGTGGTGGCCACCGCGTGGAGCTTCGCGCCGTTCGCGATGATCCTGCTGGTCGCAGGTCTGCAGAGCGTGCCCGGCGTGCTGTACGAGGCGGCGCGCATCGACGGGGCGAGCGCCTGGCAACAGTTCCGCCACGTCACGCTGCCGGTGCTGCGCCCGGTGAGCGTCACCGTGATGCTGCTGATCTTCATCTTCGCGTTCAAGACCTTCGACACGATCTACCTGATGACCGGTGGCGGGCCGGGCGGGGCCACGCTCACGCTGCCGCTGTACGCCTTCCAGGAGGCCTTCGAGTTCCGGCGCTACGACACCGCGGCGGTGGCCACCACGGTCATGCTCCTGGTGCCGCTGGTGCTGTCGGTCTTCTACTTCCGCTCGTTGCGCCGGGAGGAATCGGCATGAGCACCCTGACCACCGGCCGGCGCCGGTCGCGCGGCGAGAACGTCCGCCTGACCGTCGCCGTCGTCATCACCGCCGTGTACCTGCTGCCCGTCTACTGGATGCTCAACACGTCGTTCAAGGCGCAGGCCGACGTGTTCGAGCGGCCCCCCGCGCTGGTGCCGCTTCCGCCGACGCTCGCGGCCTACCAGAGCGCGGTGTTCGGCGACCCGGACATCGCGCGCGGCCTCGCCAACACGGCGATCATCGCCACCGGCACCACCGTGCTCACGCTGGTGGTCGCCGTGCCGGCCGCCTTCGCGCTGGCCCGGCTGCGGCTGCGGTTCGTCACCCCCGCGCTGCTGCTGTTCCTCGCGGTGCAGATGATCCCCGCGGTCAACCTCGCGCTGCCGATGTTCGTGCTGTTCGGACGCGTCGGGCTGGTCAACACCTATGCCGGGCTGATCATCGCCAACTGCTCGTTGTCGATCCCGCTGGCGATCACCATCATGCGGCCCTACTTCCTGTCGGTGCCCGGCGAGGTGCTCGAGGCCGCGCGGGTCGACGGGTGCACGACGTTCGGAGCGTTCGTCCGGGTCGCGCTGCCGGTCAGCATCCCGGGCGTGATCACGATGGCCGTCGTCAGCTTCCTCGGCGCCTGGGGGGAGTTCGTCTTCGGGTTGGCACTGGCCACCGGTGACGAGCTGCAGCCCGTGAGCGTCGTGATCGCGAAGCTCACCAACGCGTTCGGCACCCGCTGGAACGAGCTGATGGCCGTCTCGGCGGTCGTCGCGGTGCCGGTGATCGTGCTGTTCGTGCTGCTCCAGCGCTACATCGTCGCCGGTCTCACCGACGGCGCCACCAAGGGTTAAGGAAAGGGCTTCCTCCATGCTCGAGATCTGGGCCGCCGCGCCGACGCCGTTCACGTCCGACGGGAAGCTCGCGCTCGACGTCGTCGCCGAGCAGGCCGCGCACCTGCACGCCGCGGGTGTCACGGGCGCATTCGTGGGGGGAACGACCGGTGAGTTCCCCGCGATGGACGTCGCGGAGCGGGTGTCGCTGGCGGAGGCGTGGCAGGCCGCGCGCCCCTCCGGCCTGCGCCTGGGGGTGCACGTCGGGCACTCGGACCTCGCGCAGGCGCAGCAGCTCGCCGCGCACGCGCAGTCGTGCGGCGTCGACCTCGTGGCCGCGGTCGGCCCCTACTACGGCGACGCGGCCACGCTGGACGCGCTGGTCGGGCACCTCGCCGACATTGCCGCGGCGGCACCCTCCACGCCGTTCGGCTTCTACCACATCCCGAGCATGACGGGCTCGGCGTACCGGCCCTCCGAGGTCGTCGCCGCGCTCGCGGCGGCCGCCCCCACGATGTCGGCGGTCAAGTTCACCGACGGGAACCTGCTGGAGTTCGACCGCACCCGCGCCGCGGCCCCCGGCCTGACCGCGTTCTTCGGACGCGACGAGCTGCTGCCCGCCGGTCTCGCGTGCGGGGTCGACCGGGTGATCGGCACCCTCTACAACGGCATGGCGCCGCTCGCGCTCGCCGTCGCCGCGGCGTTCGACCGGGGGGACACGGCGCAGGCCTACCGCCTGCACGCCCCGTTCCGGCAGGTGGCCACGGCGGCCGACGCGAACGGCGGGGTCGGCTTCCTGAAGGCGCTGATGAACGAGCTCGGTCCCGACGCGGGCCCGGCCCGGTCGCCGTGGGGGCGGCTCTCCGACCCGGCGCGCGCGAAGGTGCGCGAGCTGGCGGGGGTCGTGCGCACAGCGCTGGAGGAAGCCGGTGGCTGAGCGGACGGGCCGGAGCCCGATCTACCTGGAGGCACAGGCCCGCCTGCGGGACTTCATCCAGGAGACCGGGCTCGGGCCCGGCGACCGCCTGCCTGCCGAGTCGGCCCTCGCCGAACAGCTCGGCGTGAGCCGACTGTCGTTGCGGGAGGCCACGCGCAGCCTGCAGACCCTCGGCGTCATCGAGGCCCGCCACGGCAACGGTCTGTTCGTCTCCGCGTTCTCCTTCCGCCCGCTGATCGAGCAGCTGCCCTACGGGCTGGCGGCGTCGGGCACCGCCCTGGAGGAGATCCTCACCGCGCGCGAGGCGATGGAGGTGGGCCTGATGCCCGCCGTGGCCCGGCTGAACCCGCGGGCCGAGCTGGCCGAGTGCGCACGGCTCGCCGAGGAGATGAGCGCGCTGGAAGCGCGCGGCGAGTCGTTCGCCGAGGTCGACAAGCGGTTCCACCTGTCGCTGTACCGCACGCTCGGCAATCCCCTCGTCGACAACCTGATCGAGGTGTTCTGGGAGCTGTTCACCCGGCTCGGCGACGCCATCCCGGTGCCGCCCGAGGGCGGGCGTGGCGTCGTGCACCTGCAGATCATCCGCGCCCTGCAGGCCGGCGACGCCGAGGCGGGAATCGCCGCGATGCAGCAGCACTTCGACGACATCCGGGTGCGGGCCGCGCTGGTCGCAGGCCCTGCGCGGCCGTCCGAGGACGCAGGGGTGATCAGCGGGTGACCAGGTTGACGACACCCGAGCTGCGAGGCGTCTGGGCCACGGTGCTGCTGCCGATCCGGCCCGACGAGAGCATCGACACCGACCGGCTCGCCGTGGCGCTGGACCACGTGCTCGGCGCCGGCGTGCACGGCGTCTACACCAACGGCACGGCCGGGGAGTTCCACACGCTCACCGAGGCGGAGTACGACGAGCTGCACGAGCTCGTCGCGCGGCGCTGCACCGAGGCGGGCGTGCCGTTCCAGCTCGGCGCGAGCCACCCCGGCGGGCAGGTGTCGCTGGACCGGATCGGCCGCGCCGCCGCGCTCGCCCCCGGGGCGATCCAGGTGGTGCTGCCCGACTGGCTGCCGCTGGCCCCCGACGAGGTCGTGGCGGCCGTCGAGCGGATGGCCGGCGCGGCCGGTGGGGTGCCGCTGGTGCTCTACAACCCGCCGTACGCGAAGACCCAGGTCACGCCCGAGCTGTTCGGCAGGCTGGCCGACGAGGTGCCCGCGCTGATCGGGGTGAAGGTGCCCGGCGGGGACGACGCCTGGTACGCGCGCATGGCCGACGCCGTGGGCGGGCGGCTGGCGGTGTTCGTGGCCGGGCACACGCTCGCGTCCGGCGTCGCGCGGGGCGCCGCGGGCGCGTACTCCAACGTGGCCTGCCTGAGCCCTGCCGGCGCCGTCCGCTGGTACGCGCAGATCCGCAGCGATCCCCCCGCGGCGCTCGCGTTCGAGGAGCGGCTGCGCGGGTTCCTGGACACCCACATCGGCCCGCTGGCCCGCGCCGGCTACTGCGACCCGGCCCTGGACAAGACGCTGGCCGCGATCGGCGGCTGGGCGCCCACCGGCACGCGGATCCGCTGGCCCCACCGCTCGGTGCCCGAGGACGCGGTCCCCGCCCTGCGCGCGGCAGCCGAGGCAGCAGTGCCGGAGCTGTTCGCCAAGTAGTGACCCGCCCGCCGCCCCGGCCCGCCCGCTCCCAAGACCGCACCTTGGAGCCGACAATGATGTGCGCGGCCTCGCCGACGCCGTCATCCGGGAACCTCTTTTCGGTGCTGCTCCTCGCGACTATCCCGGAGCCTCGACGAAGGACGGCCGCCCCGTTCGCGTGTCCGGCAAGACGTAAAGCATCCCGCCGACCGGCCCGATCCCGTACTAGAATCCGGTCGAATGCGCTCGGCACGGTGCAGGTGAAAGGGAAAGTGGCCATGGCCCGCACGCCTTAGTCGTACCGACCCGCATTCCTGGACAATTTGCCGGTAAGTGAACCGCGAGCACCCGCCGCAAATGCGCCCAGTGACCCCCGTCTTCGACCCCCTGTTCAATGGCGCAGGGAATCGAGAGCGGGGGCCTTTCTAAATAGCTGTTACGCACCGCGACAAGGCCAGTTGCGGAACGCCGGAGAACACCACCGATCGAATGCACGGCGATGGCAGCTATGACGTGCCGGTGGGGGCCGCGCTCGGCGCGGGGCATACCCCAGGGGGTCCCGGCTTCCTTGTGACGGTGCGTCACTGGCCGATGGTCGGAGGCTTCCGAGTGATCGGTCATCTCTCCTCGCGAATTCGGGCAGAAATGTGCGCGGTCGCGGGACTCGCATTATGTTCGTGAGGTCCGTCGACGCAAGTGCGGGTGCAACGCCTGCGTGCCCTCAGCTAGGGGAGAGGCCCGAGGACGGGGTCATCTACGAGAAAATCACGGGCGATCCGAGCCGTGCCGAGAACACGTTGATCCGCCACGTGGCTCAGGTAGAACGCGAACCCAGTCTCACTGAATCGTTCGCCTTTCGATTCCGCGTCCGGGAACAAGGCGCGCATTTCTACTTGTCCGATCCACGAGAGGTCTCGACGTGGATAGAAGGGGGGATACAAGTTTCCTGGCCACCGACTGGCGCGACTGGGCGTGTGATTCGATGCGTGAGCAGCCCCCGAAGAAAGATTATGCCTTCGGTCACTTTCCCGGCCGTCGCCGATTTTGCGCGGCCCTTGTAGGGCGTCGCCGATCCCTCTTGCTCGTGCCTGTATTCCTGGAGTCGATACAGCTCGTTCACGACCGCCTTGACGGCGCGTCGCTGGCGCGGCTGATCGCCAAGTGCATGTGCGAGTTCAGAAATTGCGTGGTCTAGATCTTCCACGCATTCTTTGACGAACTCGGTACGGGGATCTGCCATTACTGCGAGCGCCGGGCGCCATCGGGCCACACAACGGCGACCGGCACGCCGCGCGTGCGGGCCTCCTGCACCGTGTCGCCAGTGCCGCCTTTGCCGTCTGGCGGGGCGCCGTCCCACACCGCAAGAAGCACGTCCACGGTGCTGAGCACATCCGCGTTGGCGGCGGCATAGGCATCGCGGTTCGAGGTGCCGAACGGCAGCACCCTCACTGTGGTGGCCTGCCCGAAGAGGGTTTCGAAGTCCTCGCGGTTGTCCGGCTTGACCTTGCGTTCCCGGTAGTCGGCGGCTGGAAGAACCACTTCTAGATCGCCGCCGAGTTCGAGAGTGACGCGGGCGAACACCTGGTCTGCGCCCCGGGCGAGGCAGCTGACACCGACTAGCGGGGACCCGTACTCGGAGAGCGCCTTGCGCAGCTCGGCGGCGACGAGCGGCACCGAGTCGGGTGTGAGGTTGGAGTGTCCGGTGATTCCGATCCTCACGTTCAACTGCTCCCGATGGTCGATTGTACGTCGCGGGTCTGCTCCCGCACTTCGGCGACGGCCGCGACGGCGGCGAAGGGTGCGGCCTCGCTGTGCCAGTCAGCGAGTTTCTGGGCGAGCCGTCCGGGCCGGTGCAGATCTAGGTACGGAAGGGCGGCGCGCACAGTGTCGGCAGCCTGGTCGGCTTCATCGACAAGGAGGTGTGCGCGGCCGAGGGAAACAAGGTCGAATGCGCGGTTGCGGATACGGGTTGCGTCTCGTAGTTGAAGGGCGCGGCCGAGGTAGTGAACCGCCTGCCGGGCATGCCGCCGGTCGTGGCAGGCGAGATCCCGGTAGCGGGCGCCGATGGTG
The DNA here is from genome assembly GCF_002262885.1 of Pseudonocardia sp. MH-G8. Taxonomy (GTDB): domain Bacteria; phylum Actinomycetota; class Actinomycetes; order Mycobacteriales; family Pseudonocardiaceae; genus Pseudonocardia. Next base: position 210,069 of record NZ_NKYF01000005.1, read on the forward strand.
CCGACCAGTTCGGCGGTGTCGAGTCCGCGCAGCCACCGGGGTTCGGTGTGCGGGCCGCTGGCGGCGTGGGCGTCCTCTGCGATGTCGACGGCGGCGCGGAAGTGCCGGGCATCGCCGAGTTGCGCGTGTGCCCAGGCCTCACGGGTGGCGAGCATCGCCGTCAGGCGCGGTGTCGTGGCGGCACGAGTGCCGCGCTGCGCGAGTTGCACCACGGCGAGCCCATCTTCGGGCGCGCCGAGGTCGAACGACTGCCGGGCCAGCGCAGCCAGCGCGACAGCCCCGAATGACAGGTTGCCGCCCGCTTTCGCCAACCGTGCCGACGTCACATAGTGCTGCTGCGCGACCCGGTGCGACCCGGCGTCGAACGCCATGGAGGCCGCGATCTTGCTGAGTTCGGCGGCGACGAGGAACACGCGGTCGGTGTGTGCACCGGCGGGGGCGCCGCGCAACCGCTCGGCCACATCGGCGAGCTGCCCGACAACAGCAGTGCGACCGAGTCCCGCACCGGCGGAACGCCACTCCCGGAAGGTCGCGACGAGGTGTTCGAGCGCTTCCACCTCGGCCAGCGCGAACGCACCCGACCGGGACGACAACTGGGCGTCGGCGAGGGGTTCGAGCCATCCGACGAGCGGGCCGACGAGCCCGGCACCGACGATCGTTGCTGCGCCCTTCAGGGTGTCTCGCCGGTTGATCAAATCCCACTCCGCCGCCGTCGTTGCGTCGGCCACGATGGTGCCTCGCGCCCACCGACCGAGCGCGGGCAGGGCCGCGGGCCCGGGGTCGGCAACTCGGCGGACGGATGGCCGGAACCCCAACTCGCTGTCGGTGGCAACGCCGAGCACGGCCCGTAGCGCGGACCGGTAGTCACGGATGGGGTAGCGGACAACGCCGCGCTCCCATTTTCCGAGCAAATGATCATCTAGTTCGTAGCGGCGGCCAGTGGTCTTCCATATCCACGCGTTCACGGCTTCCGCGAGTTCAGCGCGGGTCATGTGCTCGTCGGGAGCGGCCGGTGAGGGCGTGCGTTCCCGGGCGGCGCGGAGCGCGCGGTTGTGCTCGGCCACGCGCGTCCCCTTCCCCGCCTCCGACCGGCCGAGTCTAGGCGCTCAGCGGCCTTGTCAGGGCCTCGTGGGCGGGGCTGCCCCCGCCTGCCCCCAACATGGGGCGTGTGAGCCTGCCCCCCGCTGCCCCCGCATGCCCACCGCGCTGCCCTCCACACCCCGTGTGGCCGAGTCGATGCTCCGTGGTGTGGACCGCACCGGCTCTGGCGGAGCAGACGCCCCGTCGCTACTCGTCGAGCTTCTCGCCACCCGCTGGCCCGACCTTCGGGCCCGTCTGCTTGCCGAGCACGCCGACGACGGCAACGGACGCTGCACGGGCTGCCGGGTGCCCGGCTACGGCACGCCGGGCGGCCATTGGCCGTGCCTGCTCGCAACCCTCGCACAGAGGGCTGAGCAGCGGGCCGAAACCAACAACAACGGGAAGGCGCACAGATGACTGTGATCGTGGAACGCTTCGCGGGTGACTCTTTCGCCCCGACGAGCGCACAGTTCGCGTTGTCGGGGTCAACCTTCACCGACCGGCGCAACGATCAGGCGTCCCCGGTGGGGTTGCGGCCGTGGGGCCTACGTAGGGCATGCCCTGCCGGTCCGGGCCGCGAAATTCCGGTGTGCCGGTACGACGAGCACGAGCAGATGGCAATCGACATGGAATCCGGGTTGCCGGTGATCGTCGCCGGTGATCCCACCGCCGACACGACGTCGAGGACCGACGGTGAGGACCCACCGTCGTCCGAGGACTGGAACAACGACTAGAGATGACGGTCCTCATCCTGGCGGCGGAGCGCGACTTCACCGCCGATCGCATGGTTGCCGCTCTCAAGGAACGTGGCGTGCCGACCGCGCGCATGGACACTGCCTGGCTTCCGCTGAAGGCCACCGTGGCGGCGAAGTTTCACGCTGGCCAGTGGGAAGGGACGCTCCGCGCCGGAGGACGGAGAATCGAGTTGGAAGGGCTGCGATCGGTCTGGTATCGCAGCCCGTCCGCTTTCCAGTTTCCGCCGGAGTTGACGGAGACGGAACGGCGTTGGGCGATGGCAGAGGCGAAACTCGGTGTCGGCGGGGTGTTGGCAGCGTTGCCGGTGCGGTGGATCAACCACCCGAGCCGCAACGCGGACGCCGCGTACAAGCCCTTGCAGCTCACGACGGCGGCCCGGTGCGGGTTGAACGTGCCGGACACCCTGATCGGCAACGTTGCGGACGCGGTGCGCGGGTTCGCCGCGCACGGTGAGACGGTCGCCAAGGCGCTCGGGGCACCGGCGATCGTGGAGGACGGCGGGCGCAAAACCACGTTCACGCACCGGCTCGGCCCCGCCGACCTGGCCGACCTGCGCGGAGTCGAGCACACCGCGCACCAGTTCCAGCGGTGGGTGCCGAAAGCGTTTGAGGCGCGGCTCATCGTGGTCGGTGAGCGGGTGTTCGCCGCCGCAATCCGCGCAGGCAGTGCCGCGAGCTATGTGGACTGGCGCAACGACTACGCCGCACTCCGATACGAAGTGGTCGAACCTCCCACGGCCGTCACCGCCGGGGTGCTTGCGTACTGCGCCGCGCTGGGGTTGACCTACGGCGCGTTCGACTTCGTGATTCGCCCGGACGGCGGGTGGGTGTTCCTGGAATGCAACCCGGGTGGCCAGTACGGGTGGATCGAAGACGCGATCGATGCACCGATCACCGAGACGATCGCCGACCTACTTTGTGAGGGGAACAGTGCACATGACATCAACCTCGGTGAACTGGCAGATCCGTGCACGGCGGCTGGCGCAACAGCTCGCTGATACCGGGGTGTTGGACGATCCCGCGTGGCGTGCTGCCGTCGAGTCGGTGCCCCGCCATGTGTTCGTGCCTCGGTTCTACGTGCAACAACCGGACGGGGAGTGGTCGGAAACGGCTGCCGACTCCGACGCTTGGTTGGATGCCGTGTATGAGGATGTGCCGTTGGTGACCGCACTCGCCGAAACTGACAACGGCGCACGAGTCACCGTGTCGTCCTCCACGAAACCGGCGCTCATGCTGCGGATGCTGCGCGCGTTGCAGGTGCGCGCCGGGCACCGGGTCCTGGAGATCGGCTCCGGCACCGGGTACAACGCCGCGCTGCTGGCGCACCGGTTTGGGGACGAGAACGTGTTCACCGTCGACATCGGCGCCGCGCTCGTCGACACCGCCCGCGAACGCCTGGCCGAACTCGGCTACACCCCCACCCTCGCGGTCGGTGACGGCCGGAACGGGCTGCCCGAGCACGCCCCGTACGACCGGGTCATCGCCACCTGCTCCGTCCCCACGGTGCCGTGGGCGTGGGCCGAACAGGTGCGGCACGGCGGACTCGTCCTGGTCGACGTGAAGCGCGGCGCGCACGCCGGGAACCTGGTGCTGCTCCGCCGGGAGGAGGACCGGTTGGAGGGTCGGTTCCTGCCGAAGTGGGCGGGGTTCATGGCGATTCGCGACCATGACGCCGCGCCGCCGTCCAAGTCGAGCGTGGGTCGCGTGCACCCCGAAGATGGGGAGCGCACCTCCACGCCGCTCGACCCGGCCCCGTGGTCGGCACCGGTGCCGTGGTTGCTGGCCAGCGCCGGTCTTCCCCGGCATCTCGGATTCGGCCACCTCGGCTTCACCGGCGACGGCCCGGAGTGGGCCGTGTTCACCGGCGACGACGGATCATGGTGCGCCATCCGGATGCAACCGGACGGGCACGGAGAGCGCGAGGTGCGCCAGGGCGGCCCGGTGGCCATATGGGGTGAGTTCGAGACCGTGCACGGCGAGTGGGAGGCGCTCGGGCGGCCCGGGTGGGATCGACTCGGGCTGACGGTCACCGCCGACGGGCAGCACCGTGTGTGGCTCGATGAGCCGGACGGCGCGCACGGGTGGAGCCTGCCCACCTGACGCGAGCGATGCTCCCGGGCGCTTCCCACGATCACCGCGACCCGCCGACCCCGTGGGAACGGCGTGGGAATTCCGTGTCCCACGGTGCCCCTCGGGTATCACACCACGCCCCGCCATGACCCCTCTTGTCACACGTTGTCGCAGGTAGATAGCCTGTACCAGCAAATCAGCACGTCAGGCGGGGGTCCCTCGCATTACGGAGCCGTACTGCTGTTTCACGGGCGATAGAACGGCAGTAAGGCTCCAAGGTGCGGGGGGTGCGCGGGTGGGCTAGTGGGGGGTGCGGCGGCGGGCTCTGTGGGCCGCGACGTTGACCCTGTTGCCGCACACCTCGGGCAGGCAGTAGCGGCGACGGCCCGCACGGCTGGTGTCGACGAACAGGCCGGCGCAGTCCGGGGCCGCGCAGGCGCGGAAGCGGTCGGCGCCCAGCGTGCGAAGCACGGACAGCAGCGCGGTGCCGGTGACGAGGGCGAGCTCGTCGACGAGCGGGGCGCCCGGTCGGGAGGCGACCTGCCACTGCCAGCGGCCGTCGCCGTCGCGGCGCAACCCCGGACCCGTGCCCGCCGGCACGGTGAGCGCGGCCGTGGCCGCCGCGTCGGGCCGCTCCAGCAACCCGCGCAGCTCGCGGCGCAGCCCGTGCACGGCGCGAACGTCGGCAGGAGTGGGGTCGCCTGCGTCGGGGACGAGGCCGTGCCCGGCCAGGAAGCGGGCGAGCGCGGTGGTGTCCGGGAGCCGGTCGCCGGTGCTGACCATGACCTCGGCGGCGGTGTTGACGAGATCGCTCGCCACCGCGGCGCCGAGCCGGTAGTCGTCGAGCTGGATTTGCACCCCGCACGCCCCCGCCCTAGTGTGTAATGGGTGAAACTACCGTACACCTCTGTACGGGTTCGTCCGGTCGTCGTGCTTCTCGGCCTGCTGGTGCTGGCGCTGAACCTGCGCAGCGCGCTGGCCGGCTACCCGCCGCTGATCGAGACCGTGCGCGTCGATCTCGGGCTCACGGCCGGCGCGGCGGGGCTCGTGCAGACCGGCGCGGTGCTGATGATGGCGGCCGGTTCGCTCGCGGGCTCCGCCACCGCACGTCGGGCGGGCCCGGAGCGGGCACTGGTCGGCGCCGTCGGGCTGGTCGCGATCGGCAGCCTCGCCCGCGGGATCCCGGCAGCGGTGCCGCTGGTCGCGGGCAGCCTGGTCGCCGGGTTCGGCATCGGCGTGGCGGGGGTGCTGCTCACCGGCGTGGTGAAGGAGCACCTGGCCTCCCGGGCGGGTGTCGTCACCGGGGGCTACGTCGTCGCGATGATGGTCGGCGCCACGGTCGCCAGCGCCGTGGCCGTGCCGATCTCCGTCGGGGTGGGCGGCTGGTCGCTCGCCCTGGCGGTCTGGGCCGTGCCCGCAGTGCTCGCGGTGGCGGTCTGGGCGCCGGTCGCCCGCCGCCTCGCCAGGCCGGCCGCGACGGCGCCCCACCTCCGGCTGCCCTGGCGCAACGGGTTCGCCCGCCTCGCCGCGGCCCACCAGTCCGCCACGTCGCTCCTGGTCTACGGCTGGATGACCTGGCTCGCGCCCTACGTCACGAGCGAGGGGTGGAGCCCGCGGGACGCGGGGCTGCTGCTGGCGGTGTGGTCGGCGGCCCAGATCCCCGGTGCGCTCGTGCTCCCGGCGCTCGCCGAACGGAGCGGGCGGTGGCGACTCTGGTCCGCGGTCGGGCTGACCGGTACCGCGGTGGGAACGCTCGGGCTGCTGTTCGCTCCGCTGCCGCCGGTCGTCGGGCCCTGGCCGTGGGTGGTGCTGCTGGGCGTCGGGCTCGGCGCCGGCTTCCCGCTCGGCATCGCGATGGTCACCTGGCGCACGCCCGACGGCGCGGCGAGCGCGGCCACGAGCGGCATGGCTCTCGGTGTGGGCTACACGGTCGCCGGGATCGGGCCGTTCCTGATGGGCCTGCTGATCGACCTGACCGGTGGCTATCCGGCCGCGATCATCGTGCTGGTCGCGGCCGTGGTGCTGCAGGGGTACGCGATCGTCCGGATCGGCGATGCGCGCTAGTGCGTCGACCCGTGCATCGCCCGGCTTGTGCGGCCGTTCCGGGCCATGATCAGCGTGTCGGCGCGAAAACGGGCGGATTGAGGCTGTTGCCGAATCGGTCACGGCCCGCACCGCGGACGCTGCGTCGATCACGGCGCACGGTGGTCGGTCGATCTCCGACCACGACCATCCGCCCGTGATCGACGCTGCCGGTCGGGACGCGGTGCGCGGTGATCGATCCGATCAGTACCTGGGTGCGGAGGCGGCGACAGTGGCGTACTCGTCGGAGCGATCACGGCCGGGTGATCGGTCCGATCAGTACCTGGGGGCGGTCGCTGCGACGGTGGCGTACTTGTCGGGGTGTTCGGGGCCGGTTGATCGGTCTGAGCAGTGCGTGGGGGCGGTCGCTGCGACGGTGGCGTACTTGTCGGGGTGTTCGGGGCCGGTTGATCGGTCTGAGCAGTGCGTGGGGGCGGTCGCTGCGACGGTGGCGTACTTGTCGGGGTGTTCGGGGCCGAGTGATCGGTCTGAGCAGTGCGTGGGTGCTGTCGCGGCGACGTCAGGTGCTTGTCGCAGCGATCACCATCGGGCATCCGAGGTCCGAGTCGGCCGCACGCTGGATGTGTCGACCTCGCACCGTTTTCGCTGATCACGGCCACCTCGGGGTTCGGAACGCGACCGTTGCATGATCAATGAGACGTGAGCGGGGTCTGCTGGAGATCAAACCCCGCTGAGGTCTCGCTCGTGGCGCATCCTGCGGTCGTGGCCGTCCAGGTTCCGTGTCCGTTGCATGACCAGGTAGACGTGAGAGGGGTTGGGGGAAGATCCAACCCCGCTCAGGTCTACGTCGTCGTGGGATCTCCTGTGGGCGGGCCGTTCCCGGCTCGCGGCCTTTGCCTCACGCCCTGGTCCTGGTCTTCGGCGTAGTCGGCCGGGTTTCGGCTGCTGCTGTCTGTCGGTGGGGTGGTCGGGTTGGCGGAACTGCCGAATATCGGGGTTGGGTGGGCGGCCGTTCCCGGCGCGGGCCCAGGCCTGTTGGGGACGAGTCCGTCGCTGCTGGGTGCTCGCGCGCCTTGCGGTGGTCCCGATCCACCGCCTCACGATGATCATCGGTCCGGTTCGAGGCGCGTTCACCTCTCATGATCGGCGGGATCGGGACATGGGCTGCAGGGGGAGTTTGTTGCCGGATGGGTCGGGCCCGTACCGCGGGCGCTGCGTCGATCACGGGCAGATGGTGGTCGGTCGATCTTCGGCCACGACCCTCCGCCCTTGATCGACGCTGCCGCTCGGGACGCGGTGCGCGGTGATCGATCTGATCAGTACCTGGGGGCGGGTGCTGCGACGGTCGCGTACGTGTCGGAGTGATCACCGCCGGGTGATCGGTGCGAGCAGCGCGTGGGTGCTGTTGCGGCGCCGTCTGGTGCTTCTCGCTGCGATCACCGCCGGGTGATCGGTCCGAGCAGTGCGTGGGTGCTGTCGCGGCGACGGTGGCGTACTTGTCGGAGCGATCAGGGCCGGGTGATCGGTGTGAGGAGTGCGTGGGTGTTGTTGCGGCGATGTCTGGTGCTTCTCGCAGCGATCACCATCGCGCATCCGCGGGCCCCGATTGGCAACACGCTCGATTCCGCCCGGGAACGCGCCGACACGGCGATCATGAGGGCGGGAACGCTGAGGCCGTGGTGCCCAGCAACTGCCCGAGCTCGCTCCACGTCCGCCCGGCACGGTCCTTGGCGCTCATCACCGCCACCGGCAACGGCCAGTCGATCGCGAGGTCCGGGTCGTCGTACCGGACCGTGACGTCCTCGCTCGGGTCGTGCTCGGCGTCGATCCGGTAGCAGGTGTCGGCCTCGGCGAGGGCCTGGAAGCCGTGCAGGCACCCGCGCGGGATGTACAGGCTCGCCATGTTCTCGTCGTCCAGGCGGAACGATTCGACGCGGCCCATGGTGGGCGAGTCGGGCCGCGCATCCACGATGACGTCGAAGATCGCGCCGCGCGCGCAGCGCACCAGCTTCGCCTCGCCGCGCCCGACCCGCCCGTGCATCCCCCGCAGCCCGCCGACTACGGTTCGCGACTGGGAGTCCTGCAGGAACGCGTGCGGATCCACGCCTGCCCTGCGCGCCACGTCGGCGTCGAAGGTGCGGCTGAACCACCCGCGTTCGTCGCGGTGCGGCGACGGCTCGAACACCAGGAGGCCGGCGATCGCGGTCTCGCGGACGTGCATGCTGCCTCCGGGTCGGTTCGTCCGAACCTCGTTCGATGTCCCCGGGTGACGTCCCGGGCGGGTCGCGCGACCTTACCGCCGTCCGCCATCACCACCCGCCACACCACCGGAACGAGCCGGGAGAGTAGATGGAGACCGTCCGCCCCACCTGCCGTGCCTGCCACCACACCGAGGGCGACATCGTCCTGGACCTCGGCGCCCAACCGTCGTCGGAGCTGTTCCCGAAGGTGGTCGACCCCGGCCCGGACGAGCTGTTCCCGCTGCGCATGTGGCTGTGCACCCGCTGCGGCCTCGCTCAGCTGGCCGACGACGCCGACGTCCCGGAGGAGGTGGTCGGGGCCGAGCCCGGCGCCCTGACGGCCCAGCGCGCCGACGCCGTCCGCGACCTGGTCGCCGCCGGCGCGCTGCCCCCCGGCGGCACCGTCACCGAGTTCCCGAGCCCGCACGGCGGAAGCTGGCTCGAGCTGCTCGCCGCGCACGGCTTCGCCTCGGCGCCCCCTGGCGGCGGCGATCCCGTCGCCGATCTCGTCGCCGATCTCGTTGTCGACGGCTGCTTCGGCATCATGCACGCGGCCGACCAGGAGGCGGCGGTGGCGGAGCGCGCCGCGGCCGTGCGCCCCGGCGGGCGGCTGGTGGTGCAGTTCCACTCGCTGCACGCGATCATGTCCGGCACCCAGTGGAACGCGCTGCGCCTGGGGCACTACGCCTACTACTCCACGCCCGCGATGATCGGCCTGCTGGCCCGTGCCGGGCTCACCGTCACGACCGCCCGCCGGTACCCGCTCTACGGCGGCACCGTCGTGCTGGTGGCGGGGCGCGCCGACGAGGATCCGGCGGTGGACGCCGCCGCGCTCGACGCCGTCGTCGCGCCGGAGCTCACCGCGGGCGTCCTGCGGCCCGCGGCCGTCGGCACCTTGCAGCACTCGGTGCAGCGCACGGCGGGATCCCTGCGCGAGATGCTCGCCGCGCAGCGCGCCGCCGGGCGTCGCGTGTACGGGTACGCCGCGGCGTCGCGCGCGGTGTCGCTGCTGCGCCTCGCCGAGCTGGACGCCTCGCTGTTGCTCGGGGTGGCGGACGCCTCGCCCGGCAAGCAGGACCGGCGCATGCCGGGCACCGACATCCCGATCATCACCCCCGAAGAGCTGGTGGCCGCCGAGCCGGACGTCGTGCTCGTGTTCGTCTCCGAGCTCGTGGGCGAAGCCAAGGCGGCGTTGCCGCAGATCGAGCGCCGGGGCGGCACCTGGGTGGATGCCGGGGCCGGACGGTAGGCGCCATGAGGCCACTCACGGCCGCCGGAGGCGGGTGGCGGCGAGGCGCGCGGCGATCCGGTCGGGCAGCGAGCTGTTCTTGTGGCGCAGAGCCGGTCGCTCCACGAGGTACCACGACGCGGCGGCGGGCAGCACGGTCAGCGCGATCGTCACCGGCACGAAGACGCCCGTCGGCGCGTCGCCCAGCGCCGTGAGGACCAGGACCTGCTGCAGCGGCCAGTGGTAGACGTAGACGCCGTAGGACAGGTCGGTGCGCATCGACCACGGCCACGGGAAGCACGTGCCCGCCCACAGGATCAGGTAGGCCAGCGGCACGGCGCCCAGCACGCGGAAGTCGTCGAACAGCGCGAGGCTCACCAGGAACAGGCCGGCAGCGGCCGCGGCGAGGTCACGCCGCAACGGGATCCGGGACGCGTACAGGTACGCGGTGGCGCCGAGCAGGAAGACCAGCACCAGGCGGATCACCCGCTCGTCGAGCAGCACCGGGACTCCGGCCTCCTGCAGCGCGGTGAGCACCAGGAGCACGGCGGCGGCCGCGGGTACCAGCACCGGGCGCGAGCGCAGGAGCCCGAGCGCGCCGAGCACGCCGACCACCGCGTAGCAGAACGCCTCGAGCGCGAGCGTCCAGAGCGCCCCGTTGAAGCTCACCCCGTGGGGCGTCGCCGCGAGGATGCCGGCGATGTCGTACTGCAGGATCAGCAGGCCCGCGTTCTCGAGCACGTACCGCCACGCCGAGGGGGTGCCGGTGACCGCCTGCAGCGGCGACATCCCCTGCAGGAGCGCGGCCACCGGTGCCGCCACGAACGCGACCACGAGCAGGCAGACCCAGAACCCCGGCATGATCCGCAGGAAGCGGTGCCACGCGAACCGCGGGAACGAGGTGAGGGTGCACCAGCTGCGGGTGACGAGGAAACCGCTGAGGACGAAGAACCCGTCGAGACCGAAGTCGCCGATGGTCGAGAGGCCGATCCGCGGCTGGTCGCCGGTGTGGTTGGCGATTCCATGACCGACCGCCACGAGCAGCGCGAACGACAACCGCAAGAGGTCGAACGCATTGCGCCGGGGGTCGAAGCGCTCCTGGAGGGCGGCCATGGATCCTTCCGGTCACGGGAGGCTGTGTGCCTCGCCGTGGCCAGCATGCGACCTGGTCGCTTAACCCATGCTGAGAGAGCACCCTCCCGTGGTGGGAGAGTGCTCTCTCAGTTCGCTCCTCGTGCGATCAGGCGATGATCCCGGTCGCCCACATCAGGGCGAGCAGCACCATCCAGATCGCCAGCGCGACGAGCACGCGCAGCCACAACCGTTTGAGCAACAGATCATCCGCCACTGAGGTTGTCGAGGACGAGCATGACCGACAGGAAGCCGAAGAAGAGGAACGAGACGGCCAGCACGGCCAGTCGCACCCCGCTGACCTGGATCTCCTTCGGCAGCGCCTTCCTGTTCAGCCACGCCAGCAGGCCGGAGTAGAAGAACATCTGCACGCCCGCGATCGACGACGCGATGACCACGAGCAGGAACGGCTGGTCGACGCCCGCGAGGAGGATCAGCGAGCCCACGAGGATCATGATCCAGACGGTGATGACGTAGATCCGGCTCTCGGTCCAGGTCGTGCTGTCCTTGAGCGCGTTGACCTTGAACTGGTCGGCGATCAGCCGGCTGGTGTAGTCGAGGATCCCGAGGTTGGTCGAGAAGAGCGCGACCGTCGCGGCGATCCAGAAGGCGGTGCCGAACCACGGGGCCACGGTCTGCTGGAGGGTCTGCCCCTCGAGGAACAGGAACTCGAGGTCCTGCGCCTGCACCCCGCGCGGCAGCGTGGAGTACGCGAGCACCGACAGGACGATGAGCGACAGGACGCCGACGAGGAAGAAGGTGATGAACTGTTCCCAGTTCGCGACCTTCCACCACCCGCGCCAGCGCCGCATGTTCTCGTCGTTGACCGGGAACATGTACCCGAGTGAGGGCCGCGCCTCCTCGTGTCCCGTGATCGGCGAGACGATCTTGGGCATGTGGGCGCCCATGCCCATGCCCTTGTCCCGGATGTAGTTGCTCTGCACCAGGTTGTTCGCGCCGCCCGCGCCGGCGAAGGCGAGCGCACCCAGGAGCAGCGGGATGCTGAGATCCGGGTGTCCGAGCGGGAAGGTGGCCTGGCCGATGCCCTCGCTGACGAGTGCACCCCAGGCCTCGCCCGTGGTCGCCACGGGGATCGCGACGACGATGATGATCATGATGATCGCCACCAGCACGAACTGGATCTTCTCGACGGCCTGGTAGACGACCGGCGACAGCGTGAGGGTGATGCCGATCGCGATCAGTGCCGCGATCGTGATCGGGACGATCGGCGCGTTCTCGCCCAGGTCGAGGACGAACGTCGCGGTCGTGGCCGCGCCGGTGGCCCAGCCGGGCCAGAAGTTCTGGCAGAGCGCGAAGATGATGAACAGCCACCACCACGGCTTCCAGAGCCGGGTGAAGCCCGTGATCGCGGACTCCCCGGTGGCGAGCGTGTAGCGCTCGATCTCCATGTTGAGGAAGAACTGGATGCCGAACCCGACGAGCGCGGCCCAGATGAAGACGAAACCGATCTGGGACGTGATGTAGGGCCAGAGGATCGTCTCCCCGGACCCGATGGCCGTGGCGAGGATGATGACGCTCGCCCCGGAGATCTTGCGCAGCGACACCGGTTCCGGGAGATCCCGGAAATCGACCGGCGGCAGGTACTTGCTCGGGAGCGTGATCTGGTTCTGTGCGGGCTCGGGGCCCATCGGCGCCTCCTTGCGCGTCAAGGTGGCCGATGTCCGCACCACCGTGTACAGGACCGCCCGCACTCACCCGGGTGGGTGAGCGGTCGCTAGATCGCAACAGTGGGCGTGGGCGCTGTCAAGCTCTGACACCGTTCCGGTATCCACCTGTGCCCACCGTGCAGGATTCGACGTGTGGCCCACCTGCGATGCGACTTCTTCTCCGACGTCCTCGGCCTGAGCACCTCGATGACCGTGCTCCTGCCCCAGCGCACCAGCACCCAGATCGGGATGGCGGGCGGCGGCGACGGCCCACCTCCCGTGTTGTACCTGCTGCACGGGCTCAGCGACGACGACACGACCTGGCTGCGGCGCACCTCGATCGAGCGCTACGCCGCCGCGCTCGGGCTCGCGGTGGTGATGCCGCAGGTGCACCGCAGCTTCTACGCCGACCAGGCCGCGGGCGGGCGGTACTGGACCTTCCTGTCCGAGGAGCTGCCCGAGATCGTCGGCGCCTTCTTCCGGGTGTCCGACCGGCGCGAGGACACCTTCGTGGCCGGCCTGTCGATGGGCGGGTACGGCGCCCTGCGCTGGGCGTTGCGGGCGCCGGAGCGCTTCGCCGCGGCGGCGAGCCTCTCCGGAGCGCTCGACGTGACCGCGCGCCTTCGCCCTCGCCCGGAGGACCCGCACCTGTTCGCGCGCGTGTTCGGCGACGAGGAGGTCGCCGGGAGCCCGCACGACCTGCACGCGCTGCTCGAGCACTCCGACGCCGGGGTGCTGCCGGGCCTGTACCTGTGCTGCGGCACGGAGGACCCGCTGCTCGGGGAGAACGAGGCGTTCCGCGACGCGTGCCGGGCCGCGGGAGTGCCGCTGCGCGCCGAGTTCTCGCCCGGCGAGCACGAGTGGGGCTACTGGGACGCCCGCATCCAGGACGTGCTCGCCTGGCTCCCGCTGCGCCCGGGGGCGGGGCCCTCAGAGGTCTAGCACCAGTTTGGGGCCGGCTGCGCGGGAGACGCAGGGGAACATCGTGTCGTGCGCCGCGCGCTCCTCCTCGGTGAGCAGCGAGTCGCGGTGGTCCACCACGCCGGAGAGCACGGCGGTCTCGCAGGTGCCGCAGGTGCCCTCCCGGCACGACGACAGCAGCGCGACGCCGGACTCCTCCAGGACGTCGAGGACCGCGCGGTCCGGCGGCACGGTCACCGTCGCGCCCGACTGCGCCAGCTCGACCTCGAACGCCCCTGCCAGTACCGGCGCGCCCACCTCCTTCGGCGCGAACCGCTCGACGTGCAGGGTGCCCGGCGGCCACCCGGCGCACCGCTGCTCCACGGCGTCCAGCAGCGGCGTCGGCCCGCAGCAGTAGACGAGGGTGCCCGGAGCCGCCGCGGCGAGCATCGCGTCGAGGTCGAGCAGGCCGTGCTCGTCCTGCGGGCGCAGCTGGACCCGCTCGCCGTGCGCGGCGCGCAGCTCGGCGGCGAAGGCCATGGTCGCGGCGCTGCGCCCGCCGTACACCAGCTGCCAGTCCGCCCCGGCGTCGGTGGCGGCGGCGAGCATCGTCGCGATCGGGGTGATCCCGACGCCGCCGGCCACGAACAGGTAGCGCGGGGCCGGGACCAGGGCGAAGTGGTTGCGCGGACCGCGGACGGGCACGGTCGTGCCGGGCAGCAGCTTCTCGTGCACGAACTCCGAGCCGCCGCGTCCGTCCGGCTCGCGCAGCACGGCGATCCGCCACGCGCCGCGGTCGGCGGGGTCGCCGCAGAGCGAGTACTGGCGGGTCAGCTCGGGGGTGAGCACGAGGTCGACGTGCGCACCGGGCTCCCACGGCGGCAGCGCCGCGCCGGCCGGATCGCGCAGCACGAGAGTCACCACGCCCTCGGCGGCGTCGGTGCGTCCGGCGACGACGAGCTCGCGCAGCTCCTCGGTCATCGCGACGCCCCGGCCATGGCCGGCTCCGGATGCGGGGCCGGAACGGGCGCGCCGTGCCCGACGGGGTGCGCCAGCAGCCACTCCCACATCTCGACGGGTCCGTCGGCGACGTGCGCGGCGCCGCAGTGGCAGGTGCCGCGCAGGCGGTCGCTGCCGGGCACCCAGTCCACCCGCAGGACGCCGGTCACGTGCCCGCCCCGGCCGGCGCGGCCGCGACGAGTGCCGCGAGCATCCGGCGGGCCGCGAGCCCACCGGTGTCGATGTTGATCGAGAGCTCCTGGTAGCCCGCGGGCTCGGTGGCGATCACCTGTTCCAGCACGTCGAGCGCCTCGACGTCCTGCAGGACGACGGTGCGGTTCTGCTCGGCCAGGAAGTCCGAGACCTCCTGGTCGTCGCGGGCGAAGTCGCGGGCGACGGCCCAGAAGTCGTGCGTGGAGTGCTCGGTCTCGGGGGTGATCGCGTAGACGACCTCGACGTGGAAGGCGTCCGGGTCGCCGCCGTCGGGGTGCGGCACGCTCCCGACCGGCGCGATCCGCGAGTGGAGCGTGTAGAGGCACGGCGGCGTGTACTCGATGTCCTGCCACCGGGAGATCCGCCCCGTGAGACCGGTGGACCGGGCGTAGAACGGCGGGCACTCCGCGTCGTCCATGTGCCGGCTGACGGTGACGACACCGGCCGCCTCGTCCACCTCGGTGCGGATCGGGGTGGAGGCCACCTCCGGCGTGCCGATGTAACCGCCGTGCAGGTAGGTCTCGTGCGAGAGGTCGAGCAGGTTGTCCACGAGCAGTTCGTAGCGCGCGGCGAGGGGCTCCATCCCACTGACGGTCGTGTAGCCGGGGGAGTCCAGCCACGGCGCCCGGGGGATGCGCGCCGCGTCGGCGCGGTCCGGATCGCCGATGAAGATCCAGACGAACGAGTCCTGCTCGACGACGGGGTAGGAGCGCAGGCGGGCGGTGCGCGGCACGCGGGTCTGGCCCGGCACCGCGACGCAACGGCCGTCTGCGGCGTAGGTGAAGCCGTGGTACCCACAGACCACCTGGTCCTCGACGAGGCGGGTGGGGGCCTGGGAGAGCGGGAACCGGCGGTGCACGCAGCGGTCCGACATGGCCGTCACCTCGCCGGCGGCGGTGCGCCAGAACAGGACGGACTCGCCGCAGATGGTGCGCGAGAACAGCTCGTGGGAGATCTCGCGGCCGTAGGCGGCCACGTACCACTGGTTCCGGGGAATGGTGGTCACCAGGGGCTCCTTCCGTGCGTCAGGTTTCCTGACATCGTCCGCACGGAGGTGCCGTGACCGAACAGCGTTCCCGGGCGGTGGAAAGAAACCTCACCGCGCGACCGCCACGAGGCGCGCGTCACGTGGTCGGGCGGGTCGCGCTGGTTAGTGTGTCGCCCATGGCCAGCACGAGGGAGTGGTTCGAGTCGGTCGCCGAGGCGCAGCGGCGAGCGCGCAGGCGGCTGCCGAAGTCGGTGTACATGGCGCTGGTGGCGGGTCAGGAGCGCGGGCTCACCCTCACCGACAACGTCGAGGCGTTCGACGAGATCGGTTTCCGCCCGCACATCGCGGACCTGCCCGCGCAGCGCCTGCAGGCCACCTCTGTGCTCGGGCAGGACATCGCGTTCCCGGTGGTCATCTCACCGACCGGTGTGCAGGCCGTCCACCCGGAAGGCGAGGTGGCCGTGGCCCGCGCCGCCGCCGCAGCGGGCACGGCCATCGGCCTGAGCTCGTTCGCGAGCAAGCCCGTGGAACAGGTCGTGGCGGCCAACCCGGCCACGTTCTTCCAGATGTACTGGGTCGGCACGCGTGAGCGCATCCTCGCCCGGGCCGAGCGGGCCCGGACCGCTGGGGCGAAGGCGCTCATCGTCACGCTCGACTGGACCTTCGCGTCCCGGCGCGACTGGGGCAGCCCGATGATCCCCGAGCGGCTCGACCTCAAGGCGATGCTGCGGTTCGCGCCCGAAGCCGTCGTGCGCCCGCGCTACCTGCTCGACTGGGCCCGCAGCGGCGCGCTGCCCGACCTGACCACGCCGAACCTCGCCGCCGCGGGCGAGCAGGCACCCACGTTCTTCGGCGCGTACGGCGAGTGGATGCAGACCCCGCTGCCCACCTGGGAGGACATCGCCTGGCTGCGCGAGCAGTGGGGTGGCCCGTTCGCGGTGAAGGGGATCATGCACCCGGACGACGCGCGCCGCGCCGTCGACGCCGGGGCCACCGCGATCTCGGTGTCCAACCACGGCGGCAACAACCTCGACGGCACACCCGCTTCGATCCGCGCCCTGCCCGCCGTCGTCGACGCCGTCGGAGATCAGGTGGAGGTGCTGCTCGACGGCGGCGTGCGCCGCGGCAGCGACGTCGTCAAGGCGCTCGCCCTGGGCGCGCGGGCCGTGCTGATCGGCCGGGCCTACCTGTGGGGCATGGCCGCGAACGGCGAGGCCGGCGTCACGAACGTGCTGCAGATCCTGCGCAGCGGGATCGACGAGGCCCTGCTGGGCCTGGGCCGAGGATCGATCGGCGACCTGACGCCGGAAGACCTGATCGTCCCGGAAGGCTTCACGCGCGCGCAGAAATAACCGAACCCCACCTTGGAGCCATGCTGCTGATTTTTCGCGCTCAGAACAGCAGTACGGCTCCAAGGTGCGGGTGGGGGGTGCGCTTAAGCTCGCAGCCGGGCGCGGCGCGGGGGAGGTGCGGTCGGTGATGCAGATCGGTGAGGTTGCGGCGCGGGTCGGGCTCTCGCTGCGCACGATCCGCCATTGGGACGAGATGGGCCTCGTCGTCCCGTCCGAGCGCTCCACCGGCGGTTTCCGGCTCTACACCGAGGCCGACATCGAGCGGCTCGCGCTGGTCAAGACGCTCAAGCCGCTCGACTTCAGCCTGGAGCAGATGCGCGACCTGCTGGACACGATCGACGGGCTGGAGTCCGACACCGGATCCGACGCCGAGCGCAGCAGCGAGCTGCACGGGCGGCTGGCGATGTACCGCGCCGCCACCGACAGCCGCATCGAGGCCCTGCGCGCTCACGTGCAGGGGCTGGAGATGCTCTCCCGCGAGCTGCGACGGCTCGCCAACGGACGCAGTCGCTGATCGGGGATGCCCGATCAGCGACCCATGGCCCGCGTCAGCACCTGGAAGGCCGGGGTCGGCACCTCCGGCGCGAGCTCGACGGCGCACGTGCGGGCCAGCACGTCGAGGGTGACCGGGCAGGAGCCGGGGCCGTAGTCGACCTCGCGGTGGGCCCACGCGTGCGGGTCGAGCCGGGGGTGGTGGGCGCGCTTGGCGAGCACCGGCTGCCAGTTCGCGTAGACGTGCCGGCCGCTGTCGAGCAGCCGCCGCGCCCCGCGCAGCGCGCCGAACGCCTGCGCCTGCGCCGGGTCCTCGAAGGTGAGCGCCAGCCCCACGGCGGAGGACGGGTCGTGGTGCGGGGCGACGGAGACGCCGGACCAGGAGCTGCCCGCGATCCGGTCCAGCACCCGGCGCCTGCGGTCGCGGCGGCGCGCGAGCTGGGCGTCGATGCGGGCGAGCTGGGGGCGCAGCACCGCGGCCGAGAGCTCCGGCATCCGGTGGTTGACGCCGGGGAACAGGGCCTCGGTCTCGATCCAGCCCGGCCGCTCGTAGCTGCCGACGTCGTGGTGCATCGCGGCGCGGGCGTGGATGCGCCGGTCGTTCGTCAGGACGGCGCCGCCCTCACCGGAGGTGATGTTCTTGTGCTGGTTGAAGCTGAACGCGCCGGCGTGCCCGATCGAGCCGACGCGGCGGCCGCGGTGCGTCACGCCGATGGCCTGGCAGGCGTCCTCGATGACGACCAGGTCGTGCTCGGCGGCCACCTTCATGATCGCGTCCATGTCGCAGACGAGGTTCAGCATGTGCACCGGGATCACGGCGCGCGTGTGCGGCGTGACCTTGCACGCGAGGTCGGCCGCGTCCATCGTCAGGCTCTCGTCGATCTCGACCAGCACCGGTACGGCACCGACCGCCAGCGGCGCCGCCGCGGTGGCCACCCAGGTGAACGCGGGCACCAGCACCTCGTCGCCCGGGCCGATCCCGGCGCCGACCAGCGCGCCGACGAGCGCGCTCGTGCCGCTGTTGACGGCGAGCGCGTGCTCGACGCCGATCCGCGCACGCAGGTCGCGTTCGAGCTGCGCCGTCTCCGACGTGCCGGAGCCGCCGTAGCGCGCCAGGTCGCCCTTGGCCAGCACCCGCACCGCCGCGGCCATCTCCCGGACTCGCATCTCCCCAGTGTGCAAGAGACGGGGGCCGACCGCGGGCTCCGGGCGTCACTACCCTCGGGCGACGTGCTGATCGATGCGCGTGACCTCGCGCCGGAAACCCGCATCTCGGCGGAGGTCTGCGTGATCGGGACCGGTCCGGCGGGTGCCACCGTGGCCGCGGAACTGGCCGTGCGCGGGGTCGACGTCGTGGTCCTCGAAGGCGGTGCGGATCGCTACACCGGCGATCACCTGGACACCTACCGCGCCGCAGCCGAATCCGAGGTCCACGACCCGGCCGAGGCCGTGCGGCAGAAGCGGCTGGGCGGCACGAGCCTGGTCTGGGGCGGGCGCTGCGCCCCGCTCGACCCGCTCGACCACGCGCCGCGGGAGTGGGCGGGCGTGCCCGGCTGGCCGGTGTCTCCCGACGAGCTCGCCCCGCACCTGCGGCGGGCGCAGCGGCACCTCCAGGCGGGCGAGTACGACTACAGGGCCACGGCCGCCGGGCTCCCGCGCGCGGCGGTGCCCCCGTCGGCGACGCTCGACGTGGAGCGGCTGTGGCGCTGGAGCCCGCCCACGGCGTTCGACGGGCGGATGCGCGCGCTGGCCCGCGCCCGCAACGTCCGGCTGCTGGTCGAGGCCACCGTGGTGCGTCTGGAGCGCGACCCGGTGGGTGGCGCCGTCACCGAGGCGGTGGTCGTGCCGCGAGCGGGTGCCGAGATCACCGTGACGGCCGGGACGTTCGTGCTCGCCGCAGGCGGGTTGGAGTCTGCGCGGATCCTGCTCGCCTCCGACCGGCAGACGCCCGCGGGCCTGGGCAACGAGCACGACCAGGTCGGGCGCCACTACATGACCCACCCGGTCGGCGAGGTCGGCACCGTCGTGCTCGGCGACCGCGGGCGCGCGCTGGGGCTGGGCTACCGGCGCACCCGCGACGGCGTCTACGCGCGCCGCATGCTGGCGCTCTCGCCCGAGGTGCAGGAGCGCCACGGGCTGGGCAACCTCAAGGCCGCCCTGTGGTTCGCCGACCCCATGGACCCGACCCACCGCGACGGCCTGCTCTCGACGTTCTCGCTCACCTACTACGCGCTGCACCGGGCGCGGATGGGCTTCAAGGCCGCGGGCACCCATGCCCGCTACGCCGACGCGAGCGGGTTGGGCGCGCACGTGGGCAACGTCGTGCGCGACTGGCCGCGCGTCGCTCGGTTCGCCGGGTCGTGGGCGCTGCCGCGGGTCACCGGCGGGCGGATCCTGCCCTCGTTCATGCCGCTGGACGGCGCGACCTGCCGGCTGCGGTTCGACGCCGAGCAGACCCCCGAGCCGTACAACCGCGTCACGCTCTCCCGCGAGCGCGACGCGCTGGGCCAGCGGCGGCCGGCGATCCACTACCGGGTCTCGGACGGCGACCGGGACCGGATCCGGCGCAGCATGGAGCTGATCGGCGCGGAGTTCGCGCGGCTCGGGCTGGGCGCGGTCGACACGGCCGACGCCGAGCGCATCGCGACGATGCCCTTCACCGACGGCACGCACCAGATGGGGCTGCTGCGGATGGCCGACTCGCCGCGCGCGGGCGTCGTGGACCGGGACTGCCGGGTGCACGGCTGCGCCAACCTGTTCGTCGCGGGCAGCGCCGTCTTCCCGACGGGCGGGGCGGTCGGACCGACGCTCGCGATCGTCGCGCTCGCCGTCCGGGTGGCCGAGCGCGTGGCCGCCGACCGTGCCCCGCGGGCGCAGACGCGGGCCACGTAAGCTGGGGACCTGATGTCAGAGGTCCATTCAGCGGTCCACGCCGAGCCGGCGGGCGTGCCGGCGCAGGCGCGCAGGCGCCGTACGTTCGCCGTGATCAGCCACCCCGATGCCGGCAAGTCCACGCTCACCGAGGCGCTCGCGCTCTACGCCGAGGTGATCGACGAGGCCGGGGCGGTGCACGGCAAGTCCGGCCGGCGCGGTGTCACGTCGGACTGGATGGAGATGGAGCGCAAGCGCGGCATCTCGATCACGTCGGCGGTGCTGCAGTTCGCCTACCGCGACTGCGTGATCAACCTGCTCGACACGCCCGGCCACGGTGACTTCTCCGAGGACACCTACCGGGTGCTCGCCGCCGTCGACGCCGCGGTGATGCTGCTGGACGCGGCGAAGGGCCTCGAGCCGCAGACCCTGAAGCTGTTCGACGTCTGCCGCACCCGCGGCATCCCGGTGCTCACGTTCGTCAACAAGTGGGACCGGCCGGGCCGGGAGGCCCTGGAACTGCTCGACGAGGTGGAGCAGACGATCGGGCTGCGTCCGATGCCGCTGACGTGGCCGGTGGGGATCGCGGGGGAGCTGCGCGGCCTGGTCGAGTGCGCTACGGGCGAGTTCACCCGCTTCACGCGCACCGCCGGGGGCGCCACCCGCGCCGAGGCCCAGCAGGTGTCCGAGGCGGAGGTCGCCGCGGCCGAGCCGGAGTTCTGGCCCGCGGCGAAGGACGAGCTGGCGCTGCTGCACGAGATCGGTGCCGAGTTCGACGAGAAGGACTTCCTCGCCGGCAGCGCCACGCCGGTGCTGTTCGGCGCCGCGCTCACCGGTGTGGGGGTCCGGCGGCTGCTCGACGCGCTGGTCGACCTCGCGCCGCCCCCCGAAGCGCGCGACGACGCCGAGGGCACCCCGCGCCCGCTGGAGGCGCCGCTGTCGGGGCTGGTGTTCAAGGTCCAGGCCGGCATGGACCGCGCCCACCGCGACCGCATGGCGTTCGTGCGGATCTGCTCGGGCCGGTTCGAGCGCGGAATGGTGCTCACCCACGCCGCGACGGGTCGCCCGTTCGCCACGAAGTACGCGCAGGCCGTGTTCGGCCAGCAGCGCACCACCGTGGAGGAGGCGTTCCCGGGCGACATCGTCGGCCTGGTCAACGCGGGCGCGCTGCGCCCGGGCGACACCCTCTACGCGTCCGACCCGGTGCACTTCCCGTCGATCCCGAGCTTCGCGCCCGAGCACTTCGCCGTGGTGCGCGCCGCCGACGCAGGGGCGTACAAGCAGTTCCGCCGCGGCATCGAGCAGCTCGACAGCGAGGGCGTCATCCAGGTGCTGGTCTCGGACCTGCGTGGCGACCAGGCGCCGGTACTGGCGGCCGTGGGCCCGCTGCAGTTCGAGGTGGTGACCTCCCGGCTGGAGTCGGAGTTCCGCGCTCCCGTCAGGCTGGAGAACCTCGGCTACACGATCACCCGCCGCACCGACGAGGCCGGTGCCGCGCTGCTGGCCGGGCAGAGCGAGGTGGAGGTGCTCACCCGCCGCTCCGACGGCGCCGTGCTCGCGGTGTTCAGCAACAAGTGGCGGATGGAGACGATCCGCCGCAAGTTCGAGGACCTGGTGCTGGAGCCGCTGCCCGCGGGCAGCGAACGCTGAGACGTTCCGTCGCCGGCGAGTCCCATCACGCGCTCGACGGTTGACGGGGAACGGCGCAGGCTCCGTTCGCGCAGATCTCGAAGGCCGGGTCCTTCGTCGCCCATCCCCGCCGGACCAACAGGCCGTGGATCTCGCAGCCCAGGCACCTGCCCAGCACCGCCTCGAACCACATCAGCACGAGGCAGATCAGGCAGATCGTCGCGGGAAGCGCTCCGCGGATCCCGACGTTCGTGATGACGGCCATGGCCAGCGACATGACCAGGCCGAGGGTCCACGCGAACCGCTTCGGCTTGGCCGAGACCCACTCCGGCGGCACCCGCCGGGTCAGCCACCGGGCGAGCACGCCGACCGGGCTGTAGGTGAGTCCCGCCGTCACGCGGATCAGGAACTCCACGAAGAAGAACACGGTGATGACCTGGATCGGGGGGTACACGTTCGCGAAGAACGCGTACCCGAAGGCCAGCGCTCCCAGCGCCATCGTCACACCGGCCGCGGCGCGCACGGCGTTCTCGTCGAACACGGCGGCCCGCACCGCAGCGCCGTCGACGGAGAGCCCGTCGATGACCTCACCGTAGGTCAGCTTCATCGTGTGACCCTTCCTCCTACGCGGCGTCGCGCGTGATTCGGCAGCTGTCGGACACGAACTCGATGCGCCCGATGTCGTCGACGGTCTTGTCGACGAATCCCTGCAGGAAGCACATGAACCGGTACACGTCGGCGAAGTTGCTGGCGATGCCGACGGAGATCCTGATGGCGGCCACGAGCAGGTCGTGCTCGGCGTAGAGCCGCTCGCGGAGCTCGAGGAACGAGATCGGCTCGTTCCGGACGAACCACTTCCGCATGGCCTCGGAGCCGAGGTGGTGGGCGATCTCGCCGGCGCCCGGATTGCAGAAGCACCCGGTGCGCAGCGAGATGTTGACCCGCATGGCCAGCTCCTCGACCCGGCGGTCGTCGACGGGGTGGCCGTCGCGGTCGCGCATCGTGAACGTCACCGTGCCTCCGCGCGCGGTGGTGCCGGTCGGTCCGTGGACCTGGACGAGCGGGCGGCCGTTGGAGTGGTGGAGCCCGGCGAGCGCGCCGAGCACCCAGGCCGTCAGGCAGGCCACGCGGGAGTGGATGGAGTCCAGGCCGGTGCGGGCGATGTGTTGCAGACCGGTTCCGACGGCCGGGAGGTTCAGGTAGTCGACGGTGCCGTCCTCGAACGCCGCCTCGTCGAGGTGCAGGTAGTGGCCGTCCCCCTGCACGGACGCGATCGTGATCGTGCCGCCCGCGAACCAGGGCCGCACGAGGGCGTCGAGGCGGTCGCGTCGCATCAGGAGGCAACCGACCCCCGTCGGGAAGCCGAAGACCTTGTAGAACGAGAACGTCGCGAAATCCGGGCGCGTCGCCGCGACGTCGAACCGGTTGGTGGGCGCGAACGCGGCGGCGTCGACCAGCACGTCCCACCCGGCGTCGTGCGCCTCGTCGACCAGGTCGAGGTCGTGCTGGACGCCGGAGAAGTTGGACTGGGCGGGGAACGCGAGCAGGTTGCGCGCCGACGGGTCGGCCGCGCGGAGGGTGTCGGTCATCGCGGTGCGATCGAGGCGCAGCTCCGGTGCCACCACGGGGACGTAGGCGACGTGGGCGCCCCTGCGGCGGGCGTACTCCCGGATGCCGTTGACCGAGTTGTGGTTGTCGAAGGTGAGCGCGAACGTGCCGCCGGGCCCGAACCGGTACGACTCGCCGACCAGCCGGAGCGCGGCGCTCGCGTTGGCGGTGAAGATGCACAGGTACTCGTCGGCGGGCGCGTGGAAGAACTCGCGGACCAGCGACCGCGTGCGCTCGACGAGTTCGGTGGCCGCCAGCGACGTCGGGTTGTTCGAGTGCGGGTTGCCGAGCACTCGGGTGCACAGCAGCTCGGCGTGGTCTCGGATCTGGCTCGCCGCGTGCAGCCCGCCGCCGGTGTAGTCGAGGTACACGTGGGCGTCGGCGTCGAGGCGCCCGTACTCGACCCGCCGCAGTTCGGCCAGGGCGCCGTGCGGGTCGAAGTCGGGGAACGTCGACAGGAACGCGAGCTCCGCCGCAGCGGCACCCGCCGGTTCACAGAACGGCGTGTTCATGGGATTCCTCGGCCGGTGCGGCGTGCGCGGGCTGCGCGACGGTGAAGTGCTCGGTTGCGAACAGGGACTCCAGCAGCGTCCGCGGGAGCAGGTCCGCGCCCAGGGCGTACTGCGTGCGGTGCGCCGCGAGGGCCGCCACCTTGTGGTCCAGCGCCGCGTGCACGTCGACGGCGAAGCGTTCCGTGCCGGCGGGCTCGGTCCCCGCGCCCCCTGCGTCCCGGCCCGCCGACGGGTCCGCACGGCCCGGGGAGAGCACGAGGCACGTCACGTCCTCGCGTGCCACCACGTGCGCCTTGCGCGGGCACCGGGTGGCGATCTCGTCCTCGCCGACGAAGCACCCGGGACCGACGGTGGCGAGGTCGTGCACGTGGCCGTCGGCGCCCTCGGCCAGGATGTCGGCCGAGCCGGACAGGATGCAGAACAGCTCGGTGCCGAACTCACCCTGCTCGATGATCGACGAG
This sequence comes from Pseudonocardia sp. MH-G8, assembly GCF_002262885.1. GTDB lineage: Bacteria > Actinomycetota > Actinomycetes > Mycobacteriales > Pseudonocardiaceae > Pseudonocardia. Next base: position 234,308 of record NZ_NKYF01000005.1, read on the forward strand.
CCCGCGGGGAACCACTCGACGTCGAAGTGGTCGGCCGCGACGCCCAGCATCGAACAACCGTCGGCGATCAGCTTCAGCGCGTGGCCGAACTCGGCGGTCCCGGTGAACCGCTCGTCGTGCGAGGTGAGCCAGGCGACGAGGACGTCGAGCAGGAGCTGCTCCTGCACCGGGAACCGGGCGTGCAGCAGTCGCGGCGGGTCGGCCGTGGTGCGGATCGCCTCGGCCGTCGCGAGGCAGGACATGGCGTGGTCCGGGTGGCCGGTCGCTCCGTCGGGTCCGAACGTGACGACCACGTCGGGCCGGAACGACGCGATCACCGCCCGGGCCGTCGCGGCGACCTCGGTGAGCGGCTGCTTCCCGAGACGCCCGTCTCCCAGGTCCAGGCACGTCACGTGGTCCACCCCCAGCGCGTCGCCGGCCCGTGCCAGCTCCGCGGCACGCACGGCGCCCAGCGTCCGCCTCGTGGCGGCGGTGGCGTCGCGGATCTGACCGGCCTCGCCGCGGGTGAGCGACACGATCGCGGTCGTCGCGCCCGCCGCGGCGCACCGGGCGATCGTGCCGCCGACGCAGAACACCTCGTCGTCGGGATGGGCGAACAACCCGAGTACCCGCGGCGGCCGGTTGCCCGCACCCGCGGGGCCCCACAGCGCCGCGAGGTCGCTCGGCATCCCGTATCGGGAACCGTTGCGGGTTCCGTGACGTGGTCGCGGCGCCATCCCCTCCGAAGGCACCCGTCGCGCTCCGGTCATCTGCTCCTGCAACACGGCGGCTCCATTCGCCTCGATGACCGTCGGTGGCGGATCCCTCCCCGTTGGCGCCGCGACCAGGTCGAGCGTATGGACGGCGGGAGGGCCCGTCCTCCGAGCCAGCACGGAGATGTCAGACGGGTGGCTGATCCGGCGCGACGTACGTGCGGCCGAACCAGCGCAGGGTGCGCTGCGCGCCGAACTCGACCTTGTCGGCGGCGATGGCCCGCGAAGGGCCGTCGATGGTCCCTCGGGGTGGTTGGCCGGGAAGGAACGTGACGTCGACGGCCGCCACCTGGTTGTGGCCGAACTCCATGTAGCAGGTGCCGTGGCCGCCGTAGCCCCCGGACGGCGCGGTGCCCCGGACGAGCGCGGTGATCCGGTCGGCGACCACCAGCGCCTGCCCCTCGGCGAAGACGCCCGCCTTCGGGGTGCCGACGCTTGTGACGTCCCCGATCGCGTAGACGCCCGGGAACGCGGTCTCGAGGGTCAGCGGGTCCACCGGGACCCAGCCGTCCACGGTCATTCCCGACTTCTCCACGACGGCCGGCACGCGGTGCACCGGGACGCCGAGGAACAGGTCGTAGGGCAGCTCGCTGCCGTCGTTGAGCACCGCGACCCCACGGGCCGGGTCGAGCGCCTGGACGCACCGGTCGGGGTGCCACTCGATCCCGCGTTCCGCGAAGGCGGCGAGCAACGCCGCCGACGCGCCCGGCGACGGGGGGATGGGGACCCCCATCGGCATCACGAGCGAGATCCGGGACGCCTCGCGGATGCCGCGCCGGGTGAGGTGGTCGTGCATCAGCAGGGCCGTCTCGCTCGGCGCGGGCGGGCACTTGAACGGCGTCGAGGTGACTCCGACGACCACGTGGCCGCCCGCGAACCGGGCCAGGACCTCGCGCAACGCGAAGGCGCCCGCGATCGTGTAGAACTCGTGACCGCCCTCGACCAACCCGGGCGTGGCACCGGGGTGCAGATCGGCGCCGAGCGCGACCACCAGGACGTCGGCGTCGAGGGGCCCGGCGTCGGTCTCGACGCGCTTCGCGACCGGATCGATCGCGTGCACCACCGCCCGGACCACCCGGACCCCGGGCTTCACGTGGTCGCGGTAGGAGTGGCGGACCGCCGAGGGCGGCAGCCGCCCGAACATGACGTCGAGCTTCGAGAACCCGAAGACGAAGGTGTCGCTCTGATCGACCAGCACCACGTCGACCTCGCCGCCGACGGTCTCGGACAACCTCGTGGCCAGCTCCAGCCCACCGAACCCGGCACCCAGGATCACGACTCGCATGGCGGGAACCCCATCTCACTCCGACCGGCTCACAGGTCCGGTACCGGCGCGATCCTCCCCGCGGGCGGATGCCGCGTCTTCCGAGCCAGCACGGAGACCTCAGCGGTCCGAGGCCCGCACCCGCAGGTAGGCCAGCACGGCGAGCACACGACGGTGGGTGCCCGCCTCGGTGGCGAGGCCGAGCTTGATGAGGATGTTCGCCATGTGCGCCTCGACCGTCCGGGCGGTGACGACCAGCCGGGCGGCGATCGCGTCGTTGGACAGTCCCTCGGCGACGAGGGCCAGCACGTCGTGTTCCCGGGCGGTGAGCCGCTGCAGCGGGTCGGGGGCCCGCCGCGTTCCGAGGACAGCGGCGACGACCTCGGGGTCGACGGCGGTGCCGCCCGCGGCGATGCGACGCACGGCCTCGCCGAGCTCGGCCGGGCGGCTGATGCGTTCCTTGAGCAGGTATCCCACGCCGGCGCCGCTGCCGGTCAGCAGGTCGATCGCGTGGCGGCTCTCCACGTGCTGGGACAGCATCAGCACTCCCACGTCGGGCACGGCGGCCTTGAGTTCGACGGCCGCCTGCAGCCCCTCGGTGGTGTAGGTCGGGGGCATCCGCACGTCCATGACCACGACGTCGGGCGCTGCCGCACGCACCGCGCCGACCAGTCCGAGCGCGTCCGCCCGCTGGTCCACGACGTCGAACCCGCCCGCGGTGAGCAGCCGGGCGATGCCGTCGCGCACGAGCGCGGCGTCGTCGACGAGCATCACCCGCACGGGAGCTCCGCGACGAGTGCGGTCCCGGCGCCGGCCGGGCTGGTGATCCGGAGGCGGCCACCGAGCGCGTCGACCCGGTCCGCGAGCCCCTCCAGGCCCGAGCCGGGCGCGGGGGCCGCGCCGCCGACGCCGTCGTCGACGACCTCGACGTGCAGGAGCCGGCCCCGGGTGGCGGCGCGCACCTCGAGGCGGGTGGCGCCCGAGTGGCGCGCGGCATTGGTCAACGCCTCGGCGACGACGTAGTACGCCCCGATCTGCGCCGCCTGCGGGAGGTCGGCCGCGAGGCGCACCGACAGGTGCACCGGCACCGCCGACCGTTCGGCGAGCGACTCCAGCGACCCCGCCAGCCCGGTGTCGGCGAGGAGCGAGGGGTGCAGGCCGCGCGCGAGCTCGCGCAGCTCGCGCATGGCGCCTTCGAGGTCACTCGCCGCGGCCGCGAGCAGCCGTCCGGCGGCCGGGTCGGCGCCGGACAGGTGCGCCTCGGTGAGGCGGAGCCCCATCGCGACGGTCATCATGCGCTGCTGGGCGCCGTCGTGGAGGTTCCGCTCGATCCGGCGGCGCTCCCGATCGCCTGCCTCGACGATGCGTTGGCGCGAACGGTGCAGCGCCTCCTGGTTCGCCAGCAGCTCGGCGGTGAGACGCTCCCGGTCGACCGCGATCGCGACGACCCGGCCCGCCGTGGCGACGAGGGCCGGATCGTCCAACGACGCACGGTCGTAGGTGATCGCCCCCACGCGGGCCCCCGCCAGCTCGATCTCGGACACGCCGCGGTGCGCACCGGCGACGGGAGTCGCGGCGGCGACCGTGCCGGCGGCGTCGACGTAGCCGCGGTCGGGGAGCCAGAAGACGAGTTGGAGCGTGGGGTCGCCGAGGGTCTCGGCGAGCGCCCGCCGCAGCGCCGCGTGCCCGCGCTCCTCGACACCCAGCCATGCGCCGAGCTCCTCGAGTTCGGCGGTGCGCGCGAAGCCGCCGCGCAGCAGCGACCAGACGAACGCGATGGGGACCAGACCGATGCCCGCCACCTGCACGGCGTAGAGCGTGGTCGGGTTCCACCCCAGCGCCGGGGCGACGACGATGGCACTGAGCGGCACGAGCAGCACCGCGGCGGTGCTGTAGGCGTAGAGCGGGGCGAGCACGCGCCGCTGTGGCGGGGTCGCGGCGCGCAGGCGCCCCACGAGCAGCCATGCGGTCACCGCCATCACGGCCATCCCGACGACGTTCTGCGCCCACCCGCCGATGCTCACCAGCTCGGGCCGGACCGCGACCTGGAGGGTGTCGTACGGGGCCGGGGCGTCGGCGAACAGGTACAGCGGCGCCTGCAGCACGAGGCACGTCAGGTAGGCCACGCCGACCAGCACCCGCGCACCCCGGCCGGTCAACCGGCCGGAGGGGAAGCTCACCAGCAGGTGCACGATCACCGCGAGCGGCACCGTCGCGGTGATCGTCGCGATCGCGACCAGCGCGGGAGCCGTCGCGTTGCCGAAGTCGGCGGCGAGCCAGACGAACCCGCCGGCGGTGAGCACGGCGCCGATGTCGCTGCTCGGGCGGCGCAGCCAGGCCAGCGCCCCGGCGCCGACGAACGCCGCGGCCGTGAGCGTCACCAGTACGTTCATCCAGATCGGGGCCGGCCCTGCGGCGACCGCGGCGAGCTCCACCGCGCCCAGGAGGATCGCGACGCAGGCGAGCTGCACGACGGCGTGGCGCAGGCTCCGTGAGCGCGTCACCCCGCGGCCGCGGGTGGCGAACGGGCCGGGCGCGGTCTGGCCGTCCCCGGCCGCGTGCAGGACCGGTCGGTCGAGGGGGTGCACCGCTGCGCCGACGTCACCGTCCACTCCGAGCGCTGAGGTCATGGTTCGCCAATCGCCGTCGGAGCGTGCCGCGTGATCTCATCGGCGCAGGTGAGAGCGTATCGGCGGGGGCGTGGCGTGCAACCACGTCGACGCAACCGGCGGGCAGGCACCTGTCGGATCGCACAGCGCCACCGCGCCCCGTGCCGGACGGTTTGTGGGTTCGGGGGGTGTCGGGCGCCACCCGCGGCCGGTCATCGTTCATCGGGTCCCCGCCGCCTGCACAACGAGGTGTCCCGTGAGCGGAACTGCCGCGAAACGCCGTCCCCATCCCGTCGACGAGGTGCTGCCCGCGGGCAGGCTCGCGGTCTACGGGTTCCAACATGTGCTCGCGTTCTACGCGGGTGCCGTCATCGTCCCGATCCTGCTGGCCGGTGCGATCGGCCTGTCGGACCGCGAGCTCATCCACCTGATCAACGCCGACCTGTTCACCTGCGGCATCGCCTCGATCATCCAGGCCGCCGGGTTCTGGAAGGTCGGCGTGCGGCTGCCGCTGCTGCAGGGCGTCACGTTCACCGCCGTCTCACCCATGATCGCGATCGGGCTGGCGGCCGGCGGGGGCACCGACGGGCTGCTGGTGATCTACGGCGCGGTGATCGTCGCCGGGCTCGTCACGTTCCTCGTCGCCCCGTTCTTCGGCCGCCTGATCCGGTTCTTCCCGCCGGTCGTCACCGGATCGGTCATCCTGATCATCGGGCTGGCGCTGCTGCCGGTGGCCGCGCTGGACGTCGTCGGGGGCGGCTCCGACCCCCAGCCGGGCAACCCGCGCCACCTGGCCTACGCCCTCGGCACCCTCGCCGTGATCGTGGTGATCCAGCGGCTGTTCCGGGGCTTCATGGCCACGGTCGCGGTGCTGGTCGGGCTCGTGCTCGGCACGGGCGTCGCGTGGCTGCTGGGGGACGCCCACTTCGACCAGGTGGGGGAGTCGGCCTGGTTCGGCGTCACGACCCCGTTCCACTTCGGGTGGCCGCAGTTCAGCGTCGCGGCGATCGTGTCCATGATCGTGGTCATGCTCATCACCGCGGTGGAGACCACCGGCGACGTCTTCGCCACCGGCGAGATCGTCGACAAGCGGGTCGGGCGCGAGGACGTCACGCGGGCCCTGCGCGCGGACGGGCTCTCCACGACGATCGGCGGCGTCCTCAACTCCTTCCCCTACACGTGCTTCGCCGAGAACGTCGGGCTCGTGCGGCTCACGCAGGTCAAGAGCCGGTGGGTGGTCGTCGCCGCGGGTGGGTTCATGATCGTGCTGGGGCTGCTCCCGAAGGCGGGCGCGATCGTGGCCGGCATCCCGCACCCGGTGCTGGGCGGTGCGGCGCTGGCGATGTTCGCGACGGTCGCCGTGGTCGGCATCCAGACGCTGTCCCGCGTCGACTTCCACGACCACCGCAACGTCGTCATCGTCGGCTCCAGCGTGGGGCTCGCAATGCTCGTGACCGCGCAGCCCGACGTCGCCACGGCCGTGCCCGGGTGGGCACAGATCGTGTTCGGTTCGGGCATCACCTTGGGCAGCATCGCCGCGATCGGGCTCAACGTGGTGTTCCACCACATCGGAGGGGGCCGCGGCCCGGCGGTCGCCGGCACCCCGGGCGCGGGCACCGTGCGGCTGGAGCAGGTCAACCGCATGACCCGCGAGGAGTTCGTCGCGACGTTCGGCCGGCTGTTCCAGGGCCCGACCGACGTGGTCGCCCGCGCCTACGACCGCAGGCCCTTCGCCGACACCGCGAACCTGCGTGCGGCGTTCCAGGAAGCCCTGTTCGCCGCCCCCGCCGACGCGCAGCGCGCGCTGATGTCGGCCTACCCCGACCTGGGCGGCGACCGCGTGGCCGACGGTGACGAGGGCGAGGACTCCGCCCGCGACCAGTCGTGCGCGGGCCTCACCCGGCTCGCCGACGACGACCGGGAGGAGTTCGCGGCGCTGGCGGCGGCCTACCGGGAGCGGTTCGGCATCCCCCTGATCGTGTGCGTGCGCGAGGCCGCCACGCGCGACCGGGTACTCGCCGAGGGGCAGCGGCGCCTTTCGAACTCACCGGCCCAGGAGCACGCCGCCGCGCTGATCGAGATCGCCAAGGTCGCCAACCACCGCTTCGCCGACCTCGTGGCCGGCGCCAACCCGATCGCGACGGCCCGGGCGCGGGCCTTCGGGAGAGGATACACGTGAAGATCACGCAGTTCGACGCGCTGGATGCCGCCGAGGCCGAGCGGGAGCTACTGGGCGTGTGCCGGGCGCCCCGCTGGGCGCGGCAGGTTGCGGCCGGGCGGCCGTACCGGTCGACGGGCGCGCTGCAGGAGGCGGCCGCGGCGGCCCTCACCGACGCCGACCTCGACGAGGCGCTGGCGGGCCACCCCCGCATCGGCGACCGTGCCGCGGCCGGGGCGTCGCGGCGGGAGCAGAGCGCGGTCGCCACGGCCGCGGCCGACGTGCGCACCGCGCTCGCCGAGGGCAACCGCGCCTACGAGGAGCGGTTCGGGCACGTCTACCTGGTCTGCGCCGCCGGGCGCAGCGCCGACGACCTGCTCGCGACCCTGCACGCCCGGTTGGGCAACGACCCGGCCACCGAGCGCGCCGTGGCGCTGCGCGAGCTGGCGGCGATCAACCGGCTGCGGATCGAGCGGCTGGTGGTCTCATGAGTCTCTCGACGCACGTGCTCGACGCCACCCGCGGCGCGCCGGCCGTCGGGGTCCCCGTCCGGCTCGCCGCCGTCGACGGCACCGAGCTCGCCGCCGGCGTCACCGACGACGACGGCCGGATCGCCCGGCTCGCCGCGACGCTGCCCGAGGGCGACTACCGGATCACGTTCGACACGGCGGCCTACTTCACCGCCACCGGGCAGCAGGGGTTCTACCCCGAGGTCGCCGTCACCTTCACCGTGACCGACGCGGGGCGCCACCACCACGTGCCGCTGCTGCTGTCACCGTTCGCCTACTCGACCTACCGCGGGAGCTGAGGAATGGGCATCACGCTGGGCGCCAACCAGTACGGCAAGGCGGAGAACCGCCTCGTGCGCATCTACCGCGACACCCCGCGCCACGAGATCCGCGACGTCAGCGTGTCGACCTCGCTGCGCGGCGACTTCGCGGCCGCGCACCTGGCGGGCGACCAGTCCGACGTGCTGCCGACCGACACGCAGAAGAACACCGCCTACGCGTTCGCGAAGGAGCACGGGCTGCGCGCGATCGAGGACTACGCGCTCACGCTGGCCCGCCACTTCGTCGACGACGTGGCGCCGGTGCGCGGCGCGCGGATCGGCGTGGACGAGTTCGCCTGGGACCGCGTGCCGGTCGGGGAGAAGGGGCACGACCACACGTGGGTGCGCCGCGGCCAGGACGTGCGCACGACCGTCGTGGACGTCTCGGACGCGGGCACCGAGGTCGTCTCCGGGCTGCGCGACCTGGTGCTGCTCAAGTCGACGGGATCGGAGTTCCGCGGGTTCCTCACCGACGGCTACACGACGCTGCCCGAGACCGACGACCGCATCATGTCCACGGCGCTGGTGGCGCAGTGGCGCTACACCGGCACGGCCGTCGACTGGGACGCGACGTGGGCCGACGTCCGGCGCATCCTGCTCGAGCAGTTCGCGGTGGTGCATTCCCGCGCGCTGCAGCAGACCCTGTGGGAGATGGGCCGCGCGGCGCTGGAGAAGCACCCGGAGATCGCCGGGATCAGCCTGCAGGCGCCCAACAAGCACCACTTCGTCGTGGACCTGGCCCCGTTCGGGCTGGAGAACCCCAACGAGGTGTTCTACGCCGCGGACCGCCCGTACGGCCTGATCGAGGCGACGGTGACGCGGGACTGAGTCGCGAAAAACTTGCGTGTTAGCCAACAAGTATGTGATCGTGGTGTCTCCGAGATGGAGGCATCGATGATTGAGTTCGACGACAGCGACCTGGATGTGCTGCTCGCAGAGGACCCGGGTGGTCCGGTGGTGATGCTGAACCTCCTGCGCCTGCGCCCTGACGGCGGCCGCGAGAGCTACCAGCGCTACGCCGACGCGCTCGGCGCGGGGATCAACGCCCGCTACGGGCTGCAGGTGGAGTACCTGGGTGCCGGCGGGCGAGCGCTGGTCGCGGAGGACGGGCAGGCCTGGGACATGGTCGTGCTCGTGCGCTACCCGAGCCGGCAGGCGTTCGCCGACATGATCCGCGATCCCGAGTACCGCGCGGTGGCGCACCTGCGCAGCGAGGCGCTCGTGGAGACGGTCCTGCAGCCGACCACGCCGTTCGCCGCATGACCACCGGGAGCGGCTGAACGCGCCGGGGACTCCCGGTGCCGGTCGGCGTCGAGCTCAGCGCCGCACCAGGTCGGCCAGCAGGTCCTCGTGTGTCACCGTCCACGCGGCGGGCCCGATCGGGGCGGCGAACTGCACCGTGTCGCCGTCGAACCAGGGCCGGGCCCAGGGCAGCACCCGGGCGGCGAGGCCGCGCATGGCGACGTTCTCGGGCAGGATGCTCCCGCGCAGCTCGCGGTACCCGATCTCCTCGGCGAGGGCCGCCAGCGCGGTGAGCAGCTCCCGGCCGACCCCGCGGCGCTGCCAGGCGTCCACCACGGCGACGGCGACGTCGGCCGCGCCATCGCCGTCGCCGATCACCCGGGCGATGCCGACCGGCGTGCCGCAGACCGTTGCCACCACCGCAGCCTGGCGCCGGCCGTCGACGTCGACCAGCCGCTGCCGCACGGTCGCGGGCAGCCGCGGGACGGGGGAGTGGAAGCGCAGGTAGCGGCTGCGCGGGGAGAGGCCGGCGAAGACCGCGTCGACGGCGGCGCCGGCGCCGGCGCGGTCCAGCGGCCGGACGACGACCGCGCGCGGCCCCCGGTCCTCGCGCAGCCGCGGGCGGCAGTGCGTGGGCGAGAACGTGGTAGTACGAACGATCGTGCTATTTCGTGGCGACGGGCTGGTCATGTGAGGCCTCCGTGCGGGGTCAGGCCGTGGCGGCGGTGAGCAGGGCGTCCAGGCCCCGCCGGGCCCGGTCCACGGCTGCGGGCTCGGCGAGCAGGCGGCTCGCCAGGTGGTAGGCCAGCATCACGCCCTGGACGTCCTGGGCGAACTGGCGCGGGTCGGCGTCGGACCGGAAGTGGCCCTCGGCGATGCCGCTGGTGAAGACGGTGGCCAGGGTGTCGGACCAGTCGCGCTGCACCTGCACGAGGCGCTCGCGCACGGGGCCGGGCTGGTCGTCCAGCTCGAAGGACGCCGCGACGAGCGGGCAGCCACCCTCGGCGGAGTCCCACTCCAGCCACCGCTCGAACAGGTCGCGCACCCGCGGCACCCCGCGCGGCGCCTTCAGCGCCGGACGGATGACCTCGTCGACGAACCGGTCGGTGCTGTGCTCGAGCACCTGCAGCTGCAGCGACTCCTTGGAGCCGAAGTGGGCGAACAGCCCGCTCTTGCTCATGCTCGTGGAGGTGGCCAGCGAGCCGATCGTGAGGCCGCCGAGCCCGACGCGGCGCGCCAACCGGCCCGCCTCGTCGAGGATGACCCCGCGGGTCTCTTCTCCCTTGCTCACGGGTCCTTTCTAGCACGATCGTTCGTACCGATCCAGGCTTCCAGGCCCCCGTAAACACTGCAGCAGTGAGGTACTGCTCGGATCGATCACGGCGCCGGCGTGCCCGCGGCCCAACCAGCGTCGGTCGCGCAGTCCCGACTCTGCCCGCGAGCGTGCTTCGTGCTGGGACGGCCACTCGGCCCAGCGACACACGCGCAGCCAGGCCCCGACTCGCGGGGAATGAGGGGACTGGCGTTCTCCTCGATCGCGGCCGGCTACAGGGAGCGCAAGGCCAGGTACACGTCCACGCGATCGCCGAACTCGCCCAGGTCGCGGCCGGTGAGCTCCTCCACCCGCCCGATCCGGTACCGGACCGTGTTGACGTGCAGGTGCAGGTGCTGCGCCGCCCGGCTCCACGAGCCGGAGCAGTCGAGGAACGCCTCGAGGGTCTCGCGCAGGCCGGCCCCGGTGCGCGCGTCGTAGGCGAGCACCGGGTCCAGCACGCGCGCGGCGAACGCGCGCCGCACCTCGTCGGGCACGGCGGCGAGCAGCGCGACGTGCGAGGTGACCTCGGCGCCGGTGACGACGTGCACCGGGCCGGGACGCAGCGCGGCGAGGTCGCGCGCGTGCCGGGCCTCCGCCACGGCGCCGGACAGGGCGCCTGCGGCGGCCGGTCTGCTGATCCCGGCGGTGAGGCGGCCGGTGCCGAGGCCGGGGGCCAGGCGGCCCAGCGCCGTGCGCAGCGCGGTGTCGGTCGGGATGTCGGTCGGGGCATCCGACGCGCCGGCGGGCAGCAGCGCCACCGCGAGCCCGTCGTGCACCCCGACGACGGGCGGGCCGACGTGCGCGGCCGCGTCGCCGAGCACCGCGCGGGCGGTCTCCACCGAGCCGCCGTCTGTGAAGCCGGCCACCGCCACCACCAGCGGGTGGGTGGCGTCGAGGCCGGCCTGGCGCAGCCGCACGGCGGTCTCCGGCCGGTCGCCCGCGCCCTCGGCGACCAGCGCGATGGCGTCCTCGGCGATGTCGCGCGCCACCCGCAGGCCCTCGCTGCGGCGGGCGCGGTCGAGCGCCGCGATCGCGACGAGCTCGCCGACGGCGTCGCCGGTCTCGGCGTCCCAGCGCGTGCAGTCGCCGTCGACGGCGACGAACCACGAGGTGACGCGAGGCTCGGAGGCCGGCCCCACCGGGAACACCGACCGCTGCGCTCCCGGCACCACGGCGGGGAGCCGGTCCGCGGTGAGGAAGGTGGTGACGGCCGCGTCGAGCGCGTCGAGCGGCAGCGGGGACGGTCCGGGGACCAGGGCGCGGCCGGTGGCGCTGAGCACGCGGATCGCCGCGCCGGTGGCGGCCGAGACGTCGGCGGCGAGCTCGTCGAGCCCGAGCCCACCCGCCACGGCCGACAGCAGCCGCCGCTGCCGGCCCAGGGTGTGCGCGAGCCGCTCACCGCGGGCGGCGCTCAGCGCGCCGACGACCACCTCGGTGAGCGCCGCGAACGAGACGTCCTCCGGCACGGCGAGCAGCGGCAGGTCGTGGCGGCGGCACGCGTCGACGAGGTCGTCGGGGATGCCGTGGAACACCGCGGCGCCCGCCGCGAGCGCCACCGCGCCGGCGCCGGCGACGGCGGCCACGAAGCGCTCGCTGTCGGCCTCCTCGCGCCGCCACACGAGCCCGCTGATCACCAGCTCGCCGCCGCCGAGGTAGCGGGCCGGGTCGAGGAGGTCGGTGGTGTAGACCCAGCGCACCGGCCGCTCCAGCGCCGCCTCGGCGTCCCGGCCGGCGTGCAGCAGCTGCAGTCCCAGTTCGGGCCGGGCGAGGAGGTCGCGCAGCAACAACAACGGTGGCCGCATTGGAGGAACCTACAACCCGATGCGGTGACCCGGTGGGCGATTCGTCGGGTCGGCGACTTCATCGCCACGAGTCGGCGCGCTGTACTTCTCGCATGGACTTCCTCGCCCCGACGACGTGGCCCGACGCCCTCGCGGCGAAGGCCGAGCACCCGGACGCGGCGCCGGTGGCGGGCGGCACCGACGTCATGGTCGAGATCAACTTCGACCACCGCAGGCCGCCCGCCCTGCTCGACCTCACCCGCGTGCCCGAGCTGCGGGAGTGGGGCACCGAGGCGGACGGCCGCATCCGGCTGGGCGCGGGGGTCACCTACACGCGGATCATCGACGAGCTGGGGGACCGGCTCCCGGGCCTCGCGATGGCCGCGCGGACGGTCGGCTCGCCCCAGATCCGCAACCGCGGCACGGTCGGGGGCAACCTGGGCGCGGCCTCACCCGCCGGGGACAGCCACCCGCCGCTGCTCGCGGCCGACGCGGAGGTCGAGCTGGCCTCGGTGCGCGGCGTGCGGCGCATCCCGGTCGCGGAGTTCTACACCGGCGTGAAGCGCAACGCACTCGCCGCCGACGAGCTGGTCGCGGCCGTGCTGATCGCCCCGGCCGCCGGCCCGCAGCAGTTCTGCAAGATCGGCACCCGCAACGCGATGGTCATCGCGGTGTCGGCGTTCGGGCTGGCGCTGCACCCGCAGCGGCGGGCCGTCGGCACCGGCATCGGCTCGGCCGCACCCACCCCGCGGCGCGCCGACGCGGCCGCGGAGTTCCTCGCCGGCGAGCTGGACGCGGCCGGGCTGTGGGAGTCCCGCGGCGTGCTGCCCGACGGGCTGGCCGTGGAGTTCGGGCGGAAGGTGCGCGACGCCGCCGCCCCCATCGACGACGTGCGCGGCAGTGCCGCGTACCGGCTGCACTCCCTGTCGGTGATGGCGCGCCGCGCCGCCGGCTGGGCGTGGGACGACTACCGGAAGGCCGCGTGACATGAGGATCGAGCTGACGATCAACGGCGAGCGCCGCGAGGCCGACGACGTGTGGGAGGGCGAGAGCCTGCTCTACGCCCTGCGCGAGCGCCTCGGCCTGCCCGGGTCGAAGAACGCCTGCGAGCAGGGGGAGTGCGGCTCCTGCACGGTGTACCTGGACGACACCCCGGTGTGCTCCTGCCTCGTGGCCGCGGGCCAGGCGCACGGACGCGACGTCACCACCGTGGAGGGTCTCGGCTCCGGCGAGCAGTTGCACCCGGTGCAGCAGGCGTTCCTGGAGCGCGGCGCCGTGCAGTGCGGGTTCTGCACGCCGGGTCTGATCGTCTCCACGCACGACCTGCTGGAGCGCAACCCGAGCCCGTCGGACCCGGAGATCCGGGAGGCCCTCGCCGGCAACCTCTGCCGGTGCACGGGGTACGAGAAGATCATGGAAGCCGTGCGGAGCGCCGCGGAGGTGCAGCGATGATCATCGAGGGCGCGCACGTCGTCACCGTCTCCGGCGACGAGTTCGCGGGCGGGCACGTCGTCGTCGAGGGCAACCGGATCACCGCGGTCGGCGCCGGGCCGGCCCCGGAGCGGGACGGCCACGACGTGGTCGACGGGCGCGGCTGCCTGCTCACGCCGGGCTTCGTGAACACCCACCACCACCTCTACCAGTGGGTCACGCGCGGCCTCGCCGTCGACGCCACGCTCTTCGAGTGGCTCACCACGCTCTACCCGGTGTGGGCCGGCATCGACGAGCACGCGGTGCACACCGGCGCCCGCGGCGCCCTGGCCCAGCTGGCCCGCACCGGTGCCACGACCACCACCGACCACCACTACGTCTTCCCGCGCGAGGGCGGCGACCTGCTGGGCGCCGAGATTCGCGCCGCAGCCGAGGTGGGCCTGCGGTTCCACCCCACCCGCGGCTCGATGGACCTCGGGCAGCGCGACGGTGGCCTGCCACCCGACGACGTCGTGGAGGACCGCGACGCGATCCTCGCCGCGTCCGACGCCGCGATCGACCGCTGGCACGACCCGTCGCCCGGGTCGATGCTGCGGATCGCGCTCGCCCCCTGCTCGCCCTTCTCCGTCACCGGCGAGCTGATGCGCGAGTCGGCAGAGCTGGCGCGGCGGCGCGGCGTGCGGCTGCACACCCACCTCGCCGAGACCGTCGACGAGGAGGAGTTCTGCCGCGAGCGGTTCGGCTGCTCGCCCCTGGAGTACGTCGAGGGCCTCGGCTGGACCGGCGAGGACGTCTGGTTCGCCCACGCCGTGCACCTCGACGACACCGCCGTCAAGAAGATCGGTGACACCGGCACGGGCGTGGCCCACTGCCCGTCGTCCAACGCACGGCTCGGCGCCGGGATCGCCCGCACCCGGGACCTGCGCTCCGCGGGCGCCCGCGTCGGCCTCGGCGTCGACGGCGCCGCCAGCAACGAGGCCGCGAGCCTCCTGGAGGAGGTGCGGCACGCGCTGCTGTTCGCCCGCGCCGTGGGCGGCCCGACCGCCCTCGGCGTGCGCGACGCCCTGGAGCTGGCCACCGCGGGCGGCGCCGCGGTGCTCGGGCGCGCCGACGAGATCGGCACGATCGAGGCGGGCAAGCTCGCCGACCTCGCGCTCTGGCGCATCGACGGCCCGGCCCACGCCGACGTCGCCGACCCCGTCGCCGCGCTCGTCCTCGGCTCCCCACCCCCGCTGGAGCTGCTCGTGGTCGACGGGCGGGCGGTCGTCGAGCGCGGCCGCGTGCTGACCGTCGACGAGGACGCCGTCGCGCGCGAGTGCGTCGCCGTCCACCGGAACCTCCTGGAGAAGGCCTCATGACCAGCACGGAGACCGAGACGGTGACGCGGGGCCGGATCGGGGACAGCCCGCTGCGCCCGGACGGCACGCTGAAGGTGACCGGCGAGTTCGCCTACGCCAGCGACCTGTGGCACGACGACATGGTCTGGGGCGTCACGCTGCGCAGCCCGCACCCGCACGCCCGGATCGTGTCGATCGACATCACCGAGGCGCTGAAGGTGCCCGGGGTGTCCGCGGTGCTCACCGCCGACGACGTGCCGGGCGAGAACGCCGTGGGCCTCGAGCACCACGACCAGCCGGCGCTCGCCGACGGTGTGGTGCGCTACCAGGGCGAGCCGGTGGCGCTGGTGGCCGCCGACCACCCCGAGACCGCCCGCCGTGCCGCGAAGCGGATCGTCGTCACCTACGAGGAGCTGCCCGCCGTCACCGACCCGCGCCGGGCCCTCGACGCAGACGCGCCGCTCGTGCACGCCGGCCGGGCGGACGCCGGCGGCAACCTGGTGCGCGAGGTGCGCATCCGCCGCGGCGAGGACGAGCCGACCGCCCCGGTGGTCGTGGCGCTCGACTTCGAGGTCGGCATGCAGGACCAGGCGTTCCTCGGGCCGGAGTCCGGGCTCGCCGTGCCGGGCGAGGACGGCGGCGTCGACCTGTACGTGGCCACCCAGTGGCTGCACGTCGACCAGGGACAGGTCTGCCGCGTGCTCGGGATGCCCGAGGAGAAGGTGAGGCTGCACCTGGCCGGCGTCGGCGGCGCGTTCGGCGGCCGCGAGGACCTGTCGATGCACGTCCACGCCTGCCTGCTCGCCCTGCACACCGGCAAACCGGTGAAGATGAGCTACAACCGCGAGGAGTCGTTCTTCGGGCACGTGCACCGCCACCCCGCGTGGCTGCGCTACGAGTTCGGCGCCGAACCCGACGGCACGCTGGTCTACGCCACGGCCGACATCCTGTTCGACGGCGGCGCCTACGCCTCCTCCACCGGCGCGGTCGTGGGCAACGGGGGCACGCTGGGGCTGGGCCCGTACCGGATCCCGAACGTCCGCGTCGACGCCCGCGGCGTCTACACGCACAACCCGCCCTGCGGGGCGATGCGCGGGTTCGGCTGCGTGCAAGCGGCGTTCGCGCACGAGGCGCTGATGGACTCGCTCGCCGACGCCGTGGGCGTCGACCGGGTGGAGATCCGGGCGCGCAACGGGATGCGCGAGGGCGACGTCAACATCACCGGCCAGGTGATCGACTCTGCTGCCCCGGTGGCCGAGCTCATCCGGATCGTGCGGGACCTGCCGCAGCCGCCCGCGCCCGGGCAGGCCCGGGACCTGCGGGAGCTGCCGGGCGGGGTCTCCAACACCACGCACGGCGAGGGCGTGGTCCGCGGCGTCGGCTACGCGGTGACCTACAAGAACGTCGGGTTCTCCGAGGGGTTCGACGACTACTCGACCGCCCGGGTGCGGCTGCAGATGACCGGCGGCGAGCCGGTGGCCACCGTGCAGACCGCCGCCGCCGAGGTCGGGCAGGGGCTCGTCACCGTCGAGCAGCAGATCGTGCGCACCGAGCTGGGCGTCGACCGGGTCGTCGTCGCGCCGAAGGACACCACCGTCGGCTCCGGGGGGTCGACCTCGGCGTCGCGGCAGACCTACGTGACCGGCGGCGCGGTGAAGGCGGCCTGCGAGGCGGTGCGGGCCGCCGTGCTGACGCGGGCGGCGGCCCGGCTCGGCCGTCCCGATCTGCAGCTCGACGGCGACAAGGTCGTCTCCGTTGGCGGCGAGGTGCTGACCGGCCTTGCGGACGTGCTGGGCGACGACGTCGTCGAGGAGACCGTCGAGTGGCGCCACCGCCCGACGCACCCGATCGACCCGGAGACCGGGCAGGGCGACGCCCACGTGCAGTACGCGTTCTCCGCGCACCGCGCCGTCGTGGACGTCGACGTGGAGCTGGGGCTGGTGAAGGTCGTCGCGCTGGACACGGCGCAGGACGTCGGCAAGGCGATCAACCCGGACGCCGTGCTCGGCCAGATCCAGGGCGGCAGCGCGCAGGGCATGGGGCTGGCGCTGATGGAGGAGGTCGTGGTCACCGACGGGATGGTGAAGAACCCGTCCTTCACCGACTACCTGATCCCCACGATCCTCGACATGCCGCCGATGAAGATCGAGGTCCTCGAGTACGCCGACCCGCACGCACCCTACGGTGTGCGGGGGGTCGGGGAACCGCCCACGATCTCCAGCGGCCCCGCCGTGGCGGCCGCGATCCGGGCGGCCACGGGGCGGGCGCTGCGCCGGGTCCCGATCCGGCCGGAACACATCGTCGAACTCGATTCGGGGGTCTGAGACGTGCCACGGATGTTCCTGAACGGCACCGCCATGGCCGGCGGCGCCGACCACCACCTCGTGGGCGACGCCCCGCTGGTCGCCCGCACGACCACGGCGCCGCGCTACCGCTTCCACGCCGTCGGTGGGCGCTACCCCGCGCTCGAGGACGTCGGCGACAGCGGTGCCGCCGTCGAGGGCGAGGTCTACGACCTGTCCTACGACCAGCTGCGCGAGGTGCTGCTGCCCGGCGAGCCGGACGGCCTGGAGCTGGGCGTCATCGAGCTGGCCGACGGCAGCGGCTCGCTGGCCATGGTGCTGCGGCGCGAGTACCCGGCCCTGCCGGAGCTCACGGACATCTCCGGGCTGGCGAGCTGGCGGGCGTACTCGCCGGAGCGGAGCGGAGGCAAGTAGATGCAGATCGTCCGGGCGCGTCGGGTCGTCGTCGACGGCCTCGAGCGGCCCGCGGCGGTGCTTGTCGCGGGGGAGCGCATCGAGGCCGTGCTCCCGGTCGACCTGCCGGTCGACGCCGCGCGGGAGATCGTCCTCGCCGACGACGAGGTGCTGCTTCCCGGCCTGGTCGACACGCACGTGCACGTGAACGAGCCCGGCCGCACCGAGTGGGAGGGCTTCGACACGGCCACCCGGGCGGCGGCCGCAGGCGGCGTCACGACGATCGTGGACATGCCCCTCAACGCGCTGCCGCCCACTGTCGACGTCGCGGCGCTGGAGGCCAAGCAGGCGGCCGCGGCGGGGCAGTGCGCGGTGGACGTCGGGTTCTGGGGCGGGGCCGTGCCGGGCAACGCGGGCGAGCTGCGGGCGCTGCACGACGCCGGGGTGTTCGGGGTCAAGTGCTTCCTGCTCGAGAGCGGGGTGCCGGAGTTCCCGCCGCTGTCGACCGACGACCTGACGACTGCGTGTTCGGCGGTGGCCGCGTACGGCGGGCTGCTGATCGCGCACGCCGAGGACGGCGCGCTGGTCCGTCCCGCGGCCGGTCGGCGCTACGCCGATTTCGTGGCCTCCCGCCCGCCCGAGGCCGAGGACGGCGCGATCGCGACGCTGCTGGGGGTCGCCCGCGAGACCGGGGCCCGGGTGCACGTGGTGCACCTGTCGGCGGCGTCCGCGCTGCCGCGGCTCGCCGCCGCCCGTGCCCAGGGCGTGGCGGTGAGCGTCGAGACGTGCCCGCACTACCTCGCGCTCACGGCCGAGGAGGTGCCCGACGGCGACACCCGGTTCAAGTGCTGCCCGCCGGTGCGCGAGGCCGGGAACCGGGACGCGCTGTGGCAGGGCCTGGCCGACGGCGTGATCGACATGGTGGTCTCGGACCACTCGCCGTCGCCGCCCGCCCTCAAGCAGCTCGAGACCGGCGACTTCGGCACCGCCTGGGGCGGCATCGCGTCGCTGCAGGTCGGGCTGCCGGTGGTGTGGACCGAGGCCCGCAGGCGCGGGCACGGGCTCGCCGACGTCGTCCGATGGATGGCGGAGCGGCCGGCCGCGCTCGTCGGGCTGCCCCGCAAGGGCCGCATCGCCGCGGGCGCCGACGCCGACCTCGTCGTCTTCGCGCCGGACGCGCCGTACGCGGTGGGGCAGCTGCACCACCGCCACCCCGTCACCCCGTACGCCGGGCGCGAGCTCTCGGGCGTGGTGCGGGAGACGTGGCTGCGCGGGAGGCGCGTCGACGAGACGCCCCGCGGCCGGCTCCTGCGGCGGGGAGCGGCGTGAGCGCAGGGCTTCCAGTAGTACGGGAAAGCCACTTTCATGAACGTGCAGGACAGCGATGTGGCTTTCCTGAACTCCCATCGACCCCGAGGATGCGATGACCCGCACGACCCGCTGGACCGTCAACTGCTCCATCCTGTTCACCGAGCTCCCCCTGCTGGAGCGCCCCGCCGCCGCCCGCGCGGCCGGCTTCGAGGCCGTCGAGTTCTGGTGGCCGTTCCCCACCGCCGCGCCCGGCGCCGCCGAGGTCGACCGCTTCGTCCGCGCCGTCGAGGACGCCGGCGTGCAGCTCACCGGCCTCAACCTCGCCGCGGGCGACATGCCCGCGGGCGAGCGCGGGCTGGCCTCCTGGCCGGGGCGCGAGACCGAGTTCCGCGACAGCATCGACATCGCCGCCGCCGTCGGCAAGCGCCTGGGCACGCGCGTGTTCAACGCCCTCTACGGCAACCGCGTCGAGGGCGTCGACCCGCGCGACCAGGACGACCTCGCCACGGCGAACCTCGGGCGCGCGGCAGCCCTGCTGGAGGGCACCGTGGTGCTGGAGCCGCTGAGCGGGCCGCAGCCCTACCCGCTGCGCACCGCCGCCGACGCGCTCGCCGTGGCCGACCGGGTCGGCGCCCCGAACGTCGCCCTGCTCGCCGACCTCTACCACCTCACCGTGAACGGCGAGGACGTCGCCGCCGTGATCCGGGAGCACGCCACCCGCATCGGGCACGTCCAGATCGCCGACGCCCCCGGCCGGCACGAGCCGGGCACCGGCGAGATCCCGTTCGACGCGCACCTGGCCGCCCTGCACGACACCGGCTACGACGGCTGGATCGGGCTGGAGTACGCACCGACCACGACCACCGACAGTGCTTTCGACTGGCTGGAGCAGAAGTGACCACCATCGCGTTCATCGGCCTCGGGATCATGGGTGCCCCGATGGCGGGCCACCTGATCGACGCCGGCCACGATGTCGTCGGCTACAACCGCTCGCGTCCCGCCGTCGACGCGCTGGTGGAGCGGGGCGGGCGGGGTGCGGACAGCACCGCCGACGCCGTGCGCGACGCCGACGTCGTGATCACGATGGTGCCCGACGGCCCGGACGTGGAGGCCGTCGCGCTGGGGGACGAGGGGATCTACTCCTGCGCGAAGCCCGGCACGCTGCACATCGACTGCTCGACGATCCGCCCCGACGTCACCCGTGCGCTGGCCGAGGCGGCCGCGGAGCGCGACGTCCGCGTGGTCGACGCTCCCGTCAGCGGCGGCGAGGCCGGCGCGAAGGAGGGCACGCTGTCGATCATGGTCGGCGGCGCGGAGGCCGACGTCGCGGCGGCGCGCCCCTACCTCGACGTCGTCGGCGGCACCGTGGTGCACGTCGGCCCCGTCGGCGCGGGCCAGACCGTCAAGGCGGCCAACCAGCTCATCGTCGCCGGCAACATCCAGCTGCTCGCCGAGGCGCTGGTGCTGCTGGAGGCGCAGGGCGTGGACACCGAGGCGGCCACCGAGGTGCTGGGGGGCGGCCTGGCCGGCAGCACGGTGCTGCAGCGCAAGGCGGCCGGGATGCGGGCGCGGGAGTTCGCGCCCGGTTTCCGGATCGACCTGCACCACAAGGACATGGGCATCGTCACCGCCGCCGCCCGCGAGGCCGGCGTGGCCATCCCGCTCGGTGCGCACGTCGCCCAGCTCGTGGGGGCGCTGCGCGCCATGGGCCACGGCGACCTCGACCACAGCGCGCTGCTCCTGCTCGTCGAGCAGCTCTCGGGTCGCGGCGAGCACGCCTGACGCACCCCGCGCGCGACACACGCGCACGGAAACCCCGACTCGCGGGGTGTGGGTGCCCCCCACCCGCGAGTCGGGGCCCCACCCCCGCGAGTCGGGGTGTGGGTGCGTGCGTGTCGTGGTGGCGTTCAGCCGGGTTCGGAGGCCGGGCGGAACCAGCGGCCGGCCCCGAGGGGCTGGTCGCTCGCGCGGATGCCGCGCAGGTGCGGGGGCAGGACGGGCAGGTCGGCCAGCACGGCGGGGGTCAGCCGCGCTCCGGTGGCGGGACGGGCCACGAAGTAGCCCTGGACCAGGTCGCAGCCCTGGCGGCGCAGCTCGTGCAGCTGCCCGGCGCGCTCGACGCCCTCGGCCACCGTGCGCAGGCCGAGGTGGCGGGCGAGGTCGAGCATGCCGCGCAGGAACCAGCGCTGCTGCTCGTCGTGGTCGATGTGCGCCACGAAGGACCGGTCGATCTTGACGGTGTCCGCGGGCGTGCGGGCCAGGCGGGACAGCGTGCTGTAGCCGGTGCCGAAGTCGTCGAGCGCGACCCGGACGCCGAGCGCGCGCAGCCGGCGCATCACGTCGACGGCGCTGCCGGGGCGGTTGTTGACCGCCGTCTCGGTCATCTCCAGCGCGAGCTGGCCGGGGGACAGGCCGTGCCGGCGCAGCACGCCGGCGATGCGCTCGGGCAGCCCCTCGTCGCCGAATTCCGTGGGATCGACGTTGACCGCGATGCGCAGCCGCCGGTGCGCCAGCCCGGCGGTCCACGCGGCGAGCTGCGCGCACCCCTGCTCGAGCATGAGCGCCGTCAGCTGCCCGGACAGGCCGGCCTCCGCGCAGGCGGGCACGAAATCCGACGGCGGGACGGCGATCCCGTCGTGCGTCCAGCGCGCCAGCACCTCGAGTGCCGAGATCCGCCCGGAGACCGGGTCGACGACCGGCTGGTAGATCGCGTGCACCTCGTGGCGCTGCAGCGCGGCGGCGAACGCGGCCGGCAGGCCCGGCCGCCCCCGCCGCAGGGTGCCGCGGCGTGCGACCGGGTCCGCCGGGTCGGCACGGCGGCCGGCGGGGAGCTCGGGGGAGTGCGCCGCGACGTCGCCCTTGCCGGAGGCCTTCACCGCGTACATGGCGAGGTCGGCCCGGTGCAGGAGTGTGGCGGCGCGGGTGGCGGCGCGGGTGCCGGGGCTGGTGTCCTGGCCGGCCTCCACGCCTGCGACCCCGATGCTGGCCCCCACCTCCACGGACCGCCCGTCCACGTGGATGGGCGTGCCCAGCGCGGCGAGGAGCCTGCGGGCGACGACGGTGGCGTCGTCCCCCTGCTCCACGAGCACCGCGAACTCGTCGCCGCCGAGGCGGGCGAGGGTGTCGGATCCGCGCAACTCGCCGCGCAGGCGGGTGGCGACGCCGGTGAGCAGGGCGTCGCCCGCCGCGTGCCCCAGCGTGTCGTTCACGGATTTGAAGCCGTCGAGGTCGAGGAACGCGACCGACACCGACTGCCCGGAGCGCTCGGCCCGCTCCAGGGCGTGCTCGAGCCGGTCGAGGAACAGGGCGCGGTTGGCGAGCCCGGTGAGGGGGTCGTGGAAGGCGAGGTGGTGCAGCTGCACCTCGCGCTCCTGCACGGCGCGGGTGAGCTCCTGGTTGTCCCGCACCGTGACGTACTGCCGCGCGAGGACGAGCAGCACCAGCACGACGACCAGGGCGACCTCCACCGCGTCCGGCCCGGCGTCGGCCAGCGAGTCCAGCGCTGCGAGCACCACCGCCGCCGTGAGCGGCACGTAGGGCAGCAGCAGCGCGGCGCGGCCGGCCTCGCGGGGCAGGGGCGCGGCGGTGGTGAAGGGTGTGGAGTCGCGCTGCACGAGGGCACCGGCGATCGCGAGCAGGCAGAACGCGATCCGCCACCCCCACCCGGCAACCGTGCCGTTGGCGTAGGCGCCCGCCGCCACCTGGTAGGCGAACACCGTGTCGGACACGGTCATCGCGAGCACCGCGCCACCGAGCAGCCCCCAGCGCAGCGGAGTGTCCCGGGTCTGCGCGACGGTGAGCACGGCGGCGGTGAGCAGGACGGCGTCGGCGATCGGGTAGGCCAGCGCCGCCGCGGCGTCGGGCAGTGCGGTGCCGGAACGGGCGACGAGGGTGTCGAGCCCGCCGACCCACGCCGCGAGCCCGATCGCGGAGCCGATGACGAGCGCGTCCAGCAGCCTGCGGGGTGTGGCCATGCGCGCGCCCGGTGGGGCGAGCCGGGCCAGCCCGACGAGTGCGGCGACGGGGAAGGCGAGGAAACCGACCTCGGCCGCCAGGGCGGGAGACGCGGTCGTGCCCAGGTTCTCGTGGACGGTCCACACCGCCTGTCCCGCGGCCCACGACCAGCACGCGACGGTGAGCGCGGTCCACCCGCGCCGCGCCCGCGCACGGCTGCGCCGGGCCGCGCGCAGGCAGCACAACCCGGCCACGGCCGCGAGCAGGAACAGTCCGAGGTCGGCGGCCAGCCGTCCTGCGTCGCCGTCGAGGGCGAGGCCGAGCCCGCCGAGGACGACGAGGGCGGCCGCCGCGCCCGCGGCAGCTGTGGCCCCGGGACGGCGGGTCGGCGCCGGAGGCGGTGCGGTCATCGAACTCCGTTCTCCCGGGTGCAGGCGACCAGTGAATCGGCCCCCGTATCGGCGCCGTCGCCCGGGTCCCCGGTTTCACCCGATCCGGTGCCGGGATCCAGCGGCCCGAGTCAGTCGCTCCGGGCCAGGAGCAACCCGATCGACTCGGTCGACAGCACGCGCTCGATCCCCAGCACGGTGGCGCCGGCCAGCCCGGCGTACTCGCCGAGGACGCTGTTGGTCAGGACGAGGTTGCGCGTGGCCAGCGGCAGGGCGCGCTGGTAGGCGACGCTGCGCACGCCCGCCAGCAGCTCGTCGCTGGCCGCGGACAGGCCGCCACCGATCGTCACCCGCGCCGGGTTGTAGAAGTGCACGAGCGTGGCGACGAGCTCCCCGATCAGCCCGGCCGCCTCGCGCACCGCCGCCACGGCGGCCGGGTCGCCGCGGGCCAGCAACGTGCGGACCTCGTCGATCGGAACCGGTGGGCCGGGCTCGCCGAGCCGTCGCGCGATCGCACCGGCGGAGGCGACCGCCTCGATGCAGCCCACGTTGCCGCAGACGCACGCGTCGTCGGGGGCGCCGCGTACCCGGACGTGCCCGATGTCCCCGGCGGCGCCGTCGGCACCGTGGTGCAGCACCCCCTCGCGGCCGACCAGCCCGCCGCCGATCCCGGTGCCGACCTTGACGAAGAGCAGCGGTGTCTGGTCGGCGGGTAGCGCGCGCGCCTCCCCGAGCGCCCGGAGGTTGACGTCGTTCTCCAGCACGGCGGGGCAGCCGAAGGTCCGCGACAGCCGCGCGGCCACGGGATAGGCGTGCCAACCCGGCATGATCGGCGGCCGCACCGGGACACCGCGGGTGCCGTCGACCGGCCCGGGCAGGCCGATCACGACCGCGCGCACCGGCACGCCGGCCGCCCGCCCCGTGGGAGCGCCCCCGCGCAGCAGCGGCAGGGCGCTCTCACGCAGTTGCGCGAGCTCGGTCTCCACCGCCCGGAGCACGGCGTCGGGGCCGTCCCGGACGTCCACCGCCACGTGGGTGCGGGCGAGCACGCGCTGCGACAGGTCGACGACGGCGAGGTGCGCGCTGCTCGCCCCGACGTCGGCGAGCAGGACGTGCCCGCCGCGCGGGGAGAGCGCGAGCCGGTCCGCGGGGCGTCCGCGCCCGGCGGTCGGCCGCGTGCCGTCGACGTGCAGCAGGCCGCGGTCGAGCAGCTCGTCGACCGCGGTGCTCACGGTGGTACGCGCCAGGCCCGCCGCGGGGACGAGATCGGCCTTGCTCACGGCCGCGCCGGAGGCGACCAGGCGGGCCACCGTGCTGAGCGTGACGGCGGCCTCGATGCGGCCGGACAGCGGAGGCGCGGACAGCCGCAGCGGCGGCAGCGGCTCCTGTGGGGACGGTGGCAGCATCACGGTCCGATATCGACGGAAATCTGGCGGAAAGAGGCATTATTCCGTCCTTGTACGGCACTGGTCAATGCTTCTACCGTTCGCGGCGCACGGGCCAGCGCCGATGCTCGCTCCGCTCGCGAGGTGGAACACATGACAGCAGAACCGCTGCTCACGATGCGCGGCATCGTGAAGCAGTTCCCCGGGGTCCGCGCCCTCGACGGCGTCGACCTCGACGTCGCCGCGGGCGAGGTGCACTGCCTGCTGGGGCAGAACGGGGCGGGCAAGTCCACGCTGATCAAGGTGCTGGCCGGGGCGCACCGGCCGGACGCCGGTGAGATCGTCTGGTCGGGGAGCCCGGTGTCCTTCGGGGCGCCGCAGGCCGCGGACGCCGCCGGCATCGCGACGATCTACCAGGAGCTGGACCTGGTTCCCGGCCTGTCGGTGGCGGAGAACATCGTGCTGGGCCACGAGCCGTCGCGCATGGGCTTCAGCCGGCTGCGTGCGGGCGAGGACATCGCGCGGGCGCTGCTGCGGCGCCTCGGACACCCCGAGATCCCGCCGCGGCGCGAGCTGGGCCGGTTGTCGGCGGCGGGCCAGCAGGTCGTGAGCATGGCGCGCGCGCTGGCCCGCGACGCCCGGCTCATCGTCATGGACGAGCCGTCGGCCGTGCTGGACCCGGAGGAGGTCCAGAACCTGTTCCGGGTGATCCGGGAGCTCACCGCGGACGGCGTCGCGGTCGTCTACATCTCGCACCGCCTGGACGAGATCCGCGAGATCGGCGACCGGGCCACCGTGCTCAAGGACGGGCGGACCGTCGCCCGCAACCTGCCGGCCCGCGACACCCCGACCGCCGACGTCATCCGCCTGATGACCGGCCGCACGATCGAGTACGTCTTCCCCCGGCGCACCGAGGCGCCCTCGGACGAGGTGGTGCTGGAGGTCGAGGGCCTCGCGCGCACGGGGGAGTTCTCCGGCGTCTCCTTCACGGTGCGCGCGGGCGAGGTCCTCGGGCTCGCCGGTCTGGTGGGCTCCGGGCGCTCGGAGATCCTCGAGACGGTCTACGGGGCGCGCAAGGCGAGCGCCGGCACCGTCCGGGTCGCCGGCGCGACGCTGCGCCCGGGCTCGGTGCCCGCGGCCGTCCGCGCGGGGATGGGCCTGGCTCCCGAGGAGCGCAAGAGCCAGGGCCTGCTGCTGGGGGAGCCGGTGTTCCGCAACGTGACGCTGCCCGCGATGGGCCGCTTCGCCCGTGGCGGGTTCCTGGGTCCGCAGGCCGATCTCGCCGCCGCCGCGCAGGTCACCTCCCAGCTCGACGTGCGCCCGACCGACGCCACCCGCCCGGTGCGCACGCTCTCGGGAGGCAACCAGCAGAAGGTCGTGCTCGCCCGCTGGCTCCTGCAGGGCTGCTCGGTCCTGCTCCTGGACGAGCCGACCCGCGGCGTCGACGTGGGCGCGCGCAGCGAGATCTACGCGCTGGTCCGGCGGTTGGCCGCGGAGGGGTCGGCAATCGTGCTGGTGTCGAGCGAGGTGCCCGAGGTGCTGGGCCTGGCCGATCGGGTGTTGGTGGTACGGGAGGGCCTCGTGGTCCACGAGGCCCCCGCAGGTGAGCTGGACGAGGGTCGCGTGCTCGACCTGGTGATGGAAGGGAGCAGGGCGTGACCGAACAGACCGTTCCCACTGCCGACGAGCGCGACCGGGTGGAACAGGCCGCCCGCGAGGCGGAGCCGCCCCGCTCCCCGGCCCGGCGGCTGCTCGACAGCGGTGCCGGGCGCAACCTGGGCCTGGTCGCCGTGCTGGTGCTGCTGGCGCTGGTCGGCGCGATCACCGCGGACACGTTCCTCACCGCGTCCAACCTGCTCACGGTCCTGACCCAGGCCTCGATCATCGGTGTGATCACCGTGGGCGCCACGTTCGTGATCATCGGCGGTGGCATCGACCTGTCGGTCGGCAAGGTGATGGCGCTGTCCTCGGTGTGGGCCACGACGGTGGCGACGCAGTCGTTCGGCCCGCTCGTGATGGTCTTCTGCGCGATCGCGGTCGGCGTGGGGGCCGGGATGGTCAACGGCCTGCTCATCGCCTACGGGCGGATCGTGCCGTTCATCGTCACGCTGGCCATGCTGATCTCGGCCCAGGGGCTCGCGGAGCAGATCTCGGGGCGGCGCAGCCAGATCGTCACCGACCCGGTGATCGCGGGCATCGCGACCACCCGCGTGCTGGGCATCCCGCTGCTGGTCTTCCTCTTCGCGGCGGTCGTGGCCGTCGGGTGGGTGGTGCTCAACCGCACGACGTTCGGCCGCCGCACGTTCGCCATCGGCGGCAACCCGGAGGCCGCCCGCCTGGCGGGTCTGGACGTCAAGCGGCACACGATCCTGCTCTACATGGTGTCGGGCCTGTGCTGCGGCATCGCCGCCATCATGATCGCCTCGCTGACCACCACCGGTTCGAGCACCCACGGCACGCTCTACGAGCTCGACGCGATCGCCGCGGTGATCATCGGCGGCACGCTGCTGTCCGGCGGTCGCGGCACGCTGATCGGCTCGATCCTCGGGGTGCTGGTGTTCACCACCATCACGAACCTGTTCGTGCTCAACAACCTCGCCACCGAGGTCCAGAACATCGCGAAGGGCGCGATCATCGTCGTCGCCGTGCTGATCCAGGCCCGCGCCCAGCGCTCGTCGGTCTCATCCAACTAGAGCCTTTCCACACAGGAGATGAAGATGTCCGATCCCACCCGGGGCCTGCACCGTCGCAGGTTCCTCACCGGCGCGCTCGGCGTCGGCGCCGGCGCGGCCCTGACCGCGTGCACCAGCAACGAGGCACCGGCCCCGGCCGGCGGCGCCCCGGTCGCCCCGGCACCCGCCGCGGGCAGCGCCGCCGAGCCCGGTCCGCCCGTCACCATCGGCTTCTCCGCCCCGGCCGCGGACCACGGCTGGATGGCCGCGATGGCCACCAACGCGCAGGCCCAAGCCGACCAGTACCCGGACGTGACGTTCGAGCCGGTCAACCCGACCAACGACATCGCGCAGCAGATCGCGGCCGTGGAGACGCTGATCAACCGCGGCGTCGACGCGCTGGTGATCCTGCCCAACGACGGCAGCCAGCTCACCCGGGTGGGACAGCAGGCGATGGACGCCGGCATCCACGTCATCAACCTGGACCGGGTCTTCGACTCGCCGCTGGCCTACCGGACCTGGATCGGTGGCGACAACTACGGCATGGGCGTCAGCGCCGGCCACTACATCGGGCAGCGGCTGCGCGACGCGGGAGTCGCGCAGCCGATCATCGGCGAGATCGCGGGCATCGACAACCTGCCGCTCACCGCCGCCCGCAGCCAGGGCTTCGCCGACGCGCTCGCCACGTTCGGCTTCGCGGTCGGACCGCGCCAGGCCGCCGACTTCACCGCCCAGGGCGGGCAGGAGGTCGCCGCCAACCTGCTGCAGGCCTCTCCCCGCCTGGACGCCCTGTGGAACCACGACGACGACCAGGGCATCGGTGTGCTCGCCGCGATCAACCAGGCCGGCCGCTCCGAGTTCTTCATGGTCGGCGGGGCCGGCTCGGCCAACGCCATGCGCGAGATCCAGGCCGACACCGGCGTGCTCAAGGCGACCGTGACCTACAGCCCGTCGATGGCCTCCTCGGCCATTGCGCTCGCGCGGCTCGTGGCGCAGGGTCGGGGTATGAGCGATCTTGCCGAGCAGGAGGTGCCTGCGTCGATCACGCTGGCCTCGGCGACCATCACGCGGGAGAACGTGGAGACGTACATGCCCCTCGGTTTCGAGTCATGACCCCAGGTTCGACACCCGGTCCGACGCTCGGCGTGGGGATGGTGGGCTACGCCTTCATGGGTGCCGCCCACTCCCAGGCGTGGCGCACGGCGGGGCGGTTCTTCGACCTGCCGCTGCAGCCCGACATGGCGGTGCTCTGCGGCCGCAACGCCGACGCCACCGCCGCGGCCGCGCAGCGCATGGGCTGGCGGCACACCGAGACCGACTGGAAGGCGCTGCTGGGGCGCGACGACGTGCAGCTGGTCGACGTGTGCACCCCGGGGGACACGCACGCCGAGATCGCCGTCGCCGCGCTGGAGGCCGGCAAGCACGTGCTGTGCGAGAAGCCGCTCGCCAACACCGTCGACGAGGCGAAGGCCATGGTCGCCGCGGCGGAGAAGGCGAAGGCCCAGGGCGTGCGCAGCATGGTGGCCTTCAACTACCGGCGGGTGCCCGCGGTGGCGCTCGCGCGGCAGCTCGTGGAGCAGGGCCGGATCGGCCAGATCCGGCACGTGCGCGCCACCTACCTGCAGGACTGGATCACCGATCCGGAGTTCCCGCTGGTGTGGCGCCTGCAGAAGGACAAGGCGGGCTCCGGGGCGCTGGGCGACATCGGCGCGCACATCGTCGACATGGCCCAGTTCGTCACCGGCGACCGCATCAGCGGCGTCTCGGCGCTCACCGAGACGTTCATCAAGGAGCGGCCGCTGCCGGAGGCGTCCTCGGGGCTGTCCGCCACGGGGTCGTCCGCGCGCGGCGAGGTCACCGTGGACGACACGGCGCTGTTCCTCGCCCGGTTCGGCGGCGGGGCGGTGGCCACGTTCGAGGCCACCCGGTTCGCCACCGGCCGCAAGAACGGGCTGCGGCTGGAGATCAACGGCAGCGCCGGGTCGCTCGCGTTCGACTTCGAGTCGATGAACGAGCTGTCCTTCTACGACGGGACCGAGGACCCCGACACCGCCGGGTTCCGCCGGATCTACGTCACCGAGCCGACCCACCCGTACATCGGCGCCTGGTGGCCGCCGGGCCATGGGCTCGGCTACGAGCACGCGTTCACCCACGAGGTCGTCGACCTGGTCCGCGACCTCGCCGCCGGCGCCG
Organism: Pseudonocardia sp. MH-G8; assembly: GCF_002262885.1. GTDB lineage: Bacteria > Actinomycetota > Actinomycetes > Mycobacteriales > Pseudonocardiaceae > Pseudonocardia. Next base: position 263,626 of record NZ_NKYF01000005.1, read on the forward strand.
ACCCCACCCCGTCGTTCGCCGACGGGCTGCAGGTCCAGCAGGTGCTCGACGCCGTGGTCCGCTCGGCCGAGGCCGGCAGCAACTGGCAGACGATCGCAGGAGAGGGCTGATGGCACGACCGATCACGCTGTTCACCGGGCAGTGGGCCGACCTCCCGTTCGAGGAGGTCGCCCGGCTCGCGGGGGAGTGGGGCTACGACGGGCTGGAGATCGCCTGCTGGGGTGACCACTTCGACGTGCGGGCCGCGGTCGAGGACGACTCGTACGTCCAGGGCCGCCGCGACATCCTGGAGAAGCACGGCCTGCAGGTCTACGCGATCTCCAACCACCTCAACGGTCAGGCCGTCTGCGACGACCCGATCGACGAGCGGCACCACGCCATCGTGCACCCGCGCGTCTGGGGCGACGGTGACCCCGAGGGCGTGCGGCAGCGGGCGGCGGAGGAGATGAAGTACACGGCCCGCGCCGCCGCGAAGCTCGGCGTGGACACCGTCGTCGGGTTCACCGGGTCGAAGATCTGGAAGACCGTGGCGATGTTCCCGCCCACGCCGCAGTCCATGGTCGACGACGGCTACCGCGACTTCGCCGACCGCTGGAACCCGATCCTCGACGTGTTCGACGAGGTCGGCGTGCGCTTCGCCCACGAGGTGCACCCGAGCGAGATCGCCTACGACTACTGGACCGCAGTGGCCGCGCTGGAGGCGGTCGGGCACCGCGAGGCGTTCGGCCTCAACTGGGACCCGAGCCACTTCGTGTGGCAGGACCTCGACCCGGTCGGGTTCCTGTGGGACTTCAAGGACCGGATCTACCACGTCGACTGCAAGGACGCGAAGCGCCAGGTCGGCAACGGGCGCAACGGCCGGATGGGCTCGCACCTGCCCTGGGCGGACCCGCGGCGCGGCTGGGACTTCGTCTCCACCGGGCACGGCGACGTGCCGTGGGAGGCGTGCTTCCGGATGCTCAACACCATCGGCTACACCGGCCCCATCTCGATCGAGTGGGAGGACGCCGGGATGGACCGCCTGGTGGGCGCCCCGGACGCGCTCGAGTTCGTGAAGCGCACGGTCTTCGAGGCGCCGTCGGCGGCGTTCGACTCCGCCTTCAGCAGCGGCGGGGAATGAGCCGGGCCGCCGGTCACGACGCCGCCGGGCTTGACCTGGCCCGCAGCGGGCAGCGGCGCGGGGTCGTGATCCTGGCGGTCTTCGGAGTGGCCTGGGGACTGGTCGGGGCCTCCGGGCTCCCGGCCGGCCCCGGGTGGGTCCTGCGGATCGCCGCGGCGCTGGTCGCGGCCGGAGCCGTCGTCGTCGCCCTGCGTCCCGTTCCCGCGGGGCGCGTCGCACGCGAGGCGCACCTCCCCGACGGGTGGCGGCGCGGAGTCGGTCTCGTCAACGGCGGCCAGTTCGTCGCGATCGCGCTGGTCGTCGCGGTCTTCCTGCTGCTCGGGCGCCCGGAGTTCGTGCCGCCGCTGGTCTGCCTGGTCGTCGGGCTGCACTTCTTCCCGCTGGCCCGGCTGTTCGACCAGCCCGAGTACACGCCGACCGCCGCCGTCCTGTGCGCCGTGGCCTGCGCGGGTCTGGTCGTGCTGCTCGCCGGTCCCGGCGCAGCGCCGTCGCGGGTGGTGGTCGGAGCCGGCGCCGCGCTCACGCTGCTCGGCACGGCCTGGTACCTGGCGCTGCGCCGCAGCTGACGCGGTTTCCGCCCCGGCGTCAGCAAAGCCACCTTCACGACGCGAGAGGTCAGGAAGGGTGGCTCTGCAGACACCCCTCGAGGTCGGGGTCCTGGTGCAGCCGCCAGAGCTCGTCGGCGTGCTCCGGGCCGACGGGCGTCAGGTTGAGCCGTTCGGTGAGACGGCGCACCGTTCTCCTCACTCTGGGTACGGTATCGATTCCGATTCGTTGTGCCTGCGGCTGGCACCGACCGGTCCGGGTGACCTAACGTCACCCTGTTCGGCGACGGAGGCGGCGATGGTGGCAGTGGACGCGGAACCCGCGCCAGAGGATTCCCGTCGCAGGTGGCGTTGGGGGCGTCGCGGCGCGGCAGGTGAACCCGAGGACGGGACGACGCAGGGGCCGGCGGACACGACTGCTGCTTCCGCACGCGCGGTGGCCCCTGCGCGCAGGAAGGGCGGCGCGATGGGCACGCTGGCCGAAGGGCGCCGGATCGCGGCCAGCCTGCGCGGTGGGATCGGCGGACCGGACGCCATCGCGGCAGCGCGGGGCCTGCGCCGCCTGCTCGAGGTCGAGGCGGTGGCGTTGGGTGGGCTGCACGGCGGGCTGGTCTGGGCGGGGCGTCCGGCGGATGTCGTCGCGGCCGAGGGGCTCGCGGAGGGTGTGCTGCGCACCGATGCCCGCGCGGGTGCGGCGGGCACGGTCGCGTTGCCGGTGCACGCGCGCGACGAGCTCGCGGGCGTGCTCGTCGTCGCCGGCCCGGTTCCGGCGGCCTCCGCGCGCGAGGCGGCCCTGTGGGTGGGGGAGGCGCTCGAGCGTGCGCGCCTGGAGGAGTCGGCGCACGTGGCGGAGCAGGCCGAGCTGCGGGCGCTGCGCGCGGAGATCTCCCCGCACTTCGTCTACAACAGCCTCACGGCGATCGCCTCGTTCGTGGAGTCCGACCCGGAGCGGTCGCGGGACCTGATGCTGGACTTCGCCGAGTACACCCGCCACAGCCTGGCGCGCTACGGCGAGTACACCACCGTGGAGGGCGAGTTCCGGGCGATCGAGGCCTACCTCGCGCTGGCGAGGGCAGTGCTCGGGGAGCGGTTGAAGGTGCAGATACGGATCGCACCGGAGATCCTGCCGGTCGCGTTGCCCTACCTGGCCCTGCAACCCCTGGTGGAGAACGCCGTGCGGCACGGCGTGGAGCTGCCCGGCGGCAGCGGGCTGGTCCAGGTCAGCGGTGAGGCGGACGGCACGGAGTGCCTGATCGCGGTCGAGGACGACGGGCCCGGCATGGCCCCGGAGTACGCCGCCGCCGTGCTCGCGGGCAACTGCTCCGGTGCCGGGCTCGGGCTGGTCAACGTCGACCGCAGGCTGCGCACCGTCTTCGGCGCCGGGTACGGGCTCGTCATCGAGACCGCTGAGGGTGCGGGCACACGGGTGCTGCTGCGGCTGCCGCGCTTCCAACCGGGTGTGGTGGTCGCATGACGCGGCCGTTGCGGGTGCTCGCCGTCGACGACGTCGCGCCGGCGCTGGTGGAGCTCGTGCGGTTGTTGCGGGCATCCCCGCAGGTCGGGGACGTCGCCGAGGCGGGAGACCCGATCACCGCGCTGAGGCTGATCCAGGCGGGCCCGTTCGACGTGGTGTTCCTGGACATCTCGATGCCGGGGATGAACGGCTTGGAACTGGCATCGCTGCTCGCCCGGATGACCGATCCGCCGATGGTCGTCTTCGTCACCGCCTACGAGGAGCACGCGGCGTCGGCGTACGGGATCGGCGCCGTGGACTACCTGCTCAAGCCCGTCAGCGCGGAGCGGCTCGCCGCGGCACTCACCCGCGTCAGGCGGTTCTCCGCCCCGGACACCGCGCCGGCACCCGCGCCGGTCGACGCCCTCGCCGCGGTGCCGGTCGAGCTGGCCGGGCGCACCCGGTTCGTCCGGCGCGACGACGTCCGCTTCGTCGAGGCGCAGGGCGACTACGTGCGGCTGCACACCCCGACGGGCGCGCACCTGGTGCGGATACCGATCTCGCGGCTGGAGGAGCACTGGCAGCACGCCGGGTTCAGCCGGGTGCACCGCAGCTACCTGCTGGCCGTGCCCGCGGTCCGGGAGCTGCGCAGCGACCTGTCCGGGGGACTGCTCGCCCACACCGACGTCGGCGACGTGCCGGTGAGCCGGCGCCACTCCCGGGAGCTGCGCGAACATCTGCTCGAGGCCGCCACGCGCGGGGCGTTCGAGCCGCCGGGCGGGCGGGCGGCCCGGTGAGGCACCAGCGGCGCGTCGCGGTCACCAGCCCGCAGACCCGGGTGGCGCTCGCCGGGCGTCGCACCGGCGCGCCGGCCGCTCCACCGCACCTCGCCCCGGCCGACGCGGAGCGTGCCCGCCGGATCCACCACGTGCAGCTGCGGTACGCGCTCGTCGTGCTCGGCCTGCTGGCCGCGCTGCTGCTCGGGCTGCCGCTGCTGCTCGCCGGGCTCCCCGGGCTCGACGACGTGCGCGTGGCGGGGGTCCCCGTCTCCTGGATCGCGGTCGCCGTGCTGCCCTACCCGCTGCTGGTGCTGCTGGCGAGCTGGCAGCTGCGCTCGGCCGAGCGCGCCGAGCGCCCCCGTGCGGAGGGGCACCAGCCGCACCGCCGCCGAGCGCGCCCGTGATCTTCGCGATCGTCCCGGTCCTGCTGGTCACCCTCCTGATCGGAGCACGTGGCGTCGCCGCCATGCGCACGACCTCGGACTTCCTGGTCGCGTCGCGGCGGATCTCCCCGGCTGTCAACGCGGCCGCCGTGTCCGGCGAGTACCTCTCGGCGGCGTCGTTCCTCGGGATCGCGGGCCTCGTCCTCAAGGACGGTGTCGGTTCCCTCTGGTACGCGGTCGGTTTCGCGGCGGGCTACGTGGCGATGCTCGCGCTCGTGGCCGCGCCGATGCGCCGCACCGGAGCCCTGACGGTGCCCGACTTCGCGGAGGCGCGGTTGGGCTCACCGGCGCTGCGGAAGCTGTCGGCCGCGGTGGTGCTGGTGATCGGGTACCTCTACCTGGTGCCGCAGTTCACCGCGGCAGGGCAGGTGCTCGGGGTGGTCAGCGGCAGCCCGTACTGGGTCGGGGTGGTGATCGCCGGGGCCGCGGTGAGCGTCACGCTGGCCCTGGGCGGCATGCGTGCGGCCACCTACGTGCAGGCGTTCCAGTTCGTCCTCAAGCTGGTGTTGTTCATCGTGCCCGCGGTCTGGCTGGTGCTGCAGGTCGGGCCGGACACCCGCCGCGACGCGCTCACCCCCGTGGAGTTCAGCCGGTTCGAGGTCGACACCCCGGTGCAGTTCGAGCTGGATCTGGACCTCACGATCACCGAGCCGACGCGCGTGACGGTGCCCGGGGGCATCGAGCGGCAGCTGGCGCCGGGCGAGTACCCGGTGGAGGCGGGACAGACGTGGGTGTTCGGCGCGGGCACGGGTGTCCCGCACGTCGGGGCCGGACCGCCCGGGGGCGCGGACTGGTCGCGCCCGCTCCTGGACCCGGGCGGGTACCCGGTGCTCGCCACGTGGTCGGTGCTCGTGGCCACCGTGCTGGGGACGATGGGGCTGCCGCACATCCTCATCCGCTTCCACACCAGCCCGGACGGGCGCGGCGCGCGGCGCACGGCCGCGATCACCGTCGGCATGCTGGGGGTGTTCTACCTGTTCCCCGCCGTGTACGGGCTGCTCGGAGCGGCGCTGCTGCCGGAGCTGTACCTCTCGGGCGCCACGGACACCGTGGTCGTGGCGCTCCCGGCCCGGGTCGACTCCGGACCGGTGGGCACGGCGTTCACGGCGCTGCTCACCGCGGGCGCCTTCGCGGCGTTCCTCGCCACCTCGCTCGGGCTGCTGCTCGCCGTGTCCGGTGCGCTGTCGCACGATCTGGTGCCGGGCACGCTGCGCCGGCTGCGGTTCACCCCGCTCGTCGCGGCGCTCGGCGTGGTCCTGCTCGCGTTGCCCGCGGGCCGGGTCGACGTCGGCGTGCTGGTGACCTCCGCGTTCGCGGTGGCGGCCTCCACGTTCTGCCCGTTGCTCGTGCTCGGGATCTGGTGGCGAGGGCTCACCGCGCAGGGCGCGATCGTGGGCATGGTGACCGGCCTGCTCGCGTCCGCAGGCGTGATCGGTGTCGACCTGTTCCTCGGCGCCCCGCCCGGCCTCGCGGCGATCCTGCTCGGCAGGCCTGCGCTGTGGTCGGTGCCGCTCGCGTTCGCGACGATGGTGCTGGTGTCCCTTCGTGGACGCCCGCCCGCCTGGGCGGCGGCGGCCATGCTGCGGCTGCACCTGGACGAGAGCGAGCCCGGCCGACGATGAGTTCCGGGCCCCCGGCCGGTCAGATCCGGCATGGCAGCAGCGATGGGCGCGACGCAAGGCGGTGACCGTGCGGTCCGCTCCGCACGGGTGGAGAGGTGCCGGCGGGAAGACGGCGGCGCGGGGACGGGGCCGGCGGATGTGCGCTGAGGGCGCGGCCACGTTCCGCCACCGCCCACCGGGCCCGTCGTTCGCGCAACGGGTCGTCACGATCGCGCCCGGTGCCTCGCACCCGTACGACGAGCAGGAGTGGCGCGACGCCCTCGTGGCGGTCGAGGAGGGGGAACTCGTCGTGGAGTGCCGGGCAGGCGGCCGGCGCGCGTTCGGCACCGGCGCCGTCCTGTGGTTCGTCGGTTTGGACGTGGTGACACTGCACAACGTCTCGACCACGCGCAGCACGGTGCTGGTAGCGGTCTCCCGCCGACGCCCCCCGGCGGTGCAGGACCCACCGCCACCCTGACTTCTGTGGGCTGTCCAGAACGCTCCACCGCCGTGATCGCCAGCTCGGCACAGGAGCGGCCGGATACGGCCGTTCCTGTGCCGAATCGGTGATCACGCCGTTGCGCAGCAGCCCGGCCGCTTCTCGCACCGATCACGGACGGCGGAGCGTTCCGCTGAATGCGGATCAGCTCCCGATGAGGGCCTTGACCGCGGACGACAGCGTGTCGGTGACGTGGGAGATCAACGAGCCGCCGGAGTCGTCATCGTCCGAGTCGTCGTCGCCCGAGCTGCTGGTCTCGGAGTCGCTGGTCTCGGAGTCGCTGGTCTCGGAGTCGCTGGTCTCGGAGTCGCTGCTCTCGGAGTCGCTGCTCTCGGAGTCGCTGCTCTCGGAGTCGCTGGACCCGCTGTCCCCGCCGTCGGAGTCGCTGTCCCCGCCGGACTCGTTCGAGCTGTCGTCGGAGTCATCATCTCCGGTGGAGGACCTCTCACCGGAGCTGCTGCTGTCGTCGGAGCTGCTGTCGTCGGAGTCCCTGCTGGAGGACGTGTCGTCGCCCGACGTGTCTTCCCCGGAGTCGTCGTCCGGGTCGCTGGAGCTGGAGGGCTCCTCGGTGGTGTCGCCCGCGGTGCCCTCGGGGGTGCCTTCTGCCGTGTCGCCCGACGCGGGGCCGTCGCCGGCCGCCGGGGCCGGTGCGGTCCGGGCGCTGCTCGCCCCACCGGTGTCGGCGTCCTCGTCGGTCGTCTCCGCCGCCTCGCCACCGTCTGCCTGCGGTGCCGGTTCCGCCTCACCGGAATCGCCGCCCGAGTTTCCGGAGCCCGAGTCCGAGCCCGAGTTGGAATCGGAGCCCGAGTCGGAGCCCGAGTTGGAATCGGAGCCCGAGTCGGAGCCCGAGTTGGAATCGGAGCCCGAGTCGGAGCCCGAGTTGGAATCGGAGCCCGAGTCGGAACTCGTGGAGTCGTCGGAGCCGCTGTCAGCGGTGGGTGCGTCGTCCTCGGCCGCGGTGGGTTCCTCGGCGCCCTCGGAGTCCTCGTCGCCATCGGGCTGCGGCGCGGGCGCGTCGTCCTCGTCCTGGGCGGGTGTCTCGTCGCCGGGGTCGGGGTTGTCGTTCGCGCCGTCCTCGGTGCCGTCGGAGCCCGACGGAGGAGCGGGCACGTCCTCGGCCGGCGGCAGGCCAGGGTCGGGTTCTCCCGCCGGCTCGGGCTCGGTGCCCGGTCCGGGCTCGCCGGGAGTGCCGGGCTCGGTGCCGGGGTCCGTGCCCGGCTGACCGGGGCTACCGGGCGCCTCGCCGTCCGGCGCGGCCTGGGCGTCGGGCGGTGCGGGGATGCCGGGAGGCAACTCACCCTGGGGACCGGGGGCGGCCAGCACGCTCTCGTCGTCGGGCTGCGGGGAGGACGTCTGCGGGGTGCCCGGGTCACGGGGCTCGTCGCCGTGGGGAGCGCCGTTGATGGCGTCGAGGAGCTGCTGCTGGGCCTGGGTGAGCTCGTCGCGGCCCTCGTCCGGACGTACGACGGGCAGCTGCGCGGCGGCCCCCGCGATCTCCCGGGCGGCCTCGTCGGCGCGCCCCTCGCGCAGCGCGCTGCGGGCGTGCTCGAGGTGCGAGTTCACCTGGATGGCGGCCTCCACCGAACGCGCACGCTCGGCGTAGAAGACCTTCGAGACGGGCCACAGCACGCCGCCCGGCTCGGCGTCGGACGCGGCGGCGGCCGTGCCGGACGAGGCCAACACGACGAGGGCGGCGGCCACGGCGAGGCGGCGGGCGTAGGGGCCCGTGATGGCCCGGTGCCGCCCGCGCAGCGGGACGGCGGCGGCCGAGGCCGCCACGACGGGACCGGCGCCGGCCGGGTGGTCCTCCGCGGGCTCGACGACGCGCTCGTCCGGGCCGGCGGTGGCGCCGATCCCCAGCGGCCCGGCGACGACAGCGCCGGCGGTGCCCCGTGCCGCGGCGCCGGAGACCCGCTCGCCCACGGTGGTGTCGTCGTCGGTGGTCGACGCGCCGTGGGCCGAGGTCGAGGCGGAGCCAGCGGCGTCGGGGCGCACCTCGGACACCCAGGCGGCGAGCATCGCGACGAGCTCGTCGTCGGTGCCGCGGCCGGCGGGGGACACGGAGCGCGGGGCGACGAGGCCGGCGCCGAGCAGTTCGACGAACTCGTCGTCGGCCCGCAGCGCCGCGAGGTCGAGGGGACCCTCGTTCTCGTGGGGCGAGGCCGCGGGGTTGTCGGTTGCGCCCTCGTCGGGGAGATCGTTCTCGTCTCCGAGCCGCACCCCGACCTCCGCTTCGGTATGGATCATGCCGGCCGGACGACCGGTGACAAGACTACCCCGGCCGTCGCCACGGCCGGGGTCCGTCCAGGAAGGAGTCGTTCTACCGCGGCACAGCGTTTCGCCGGATCACGTCGGCGTAGTACAGCGCGCTGTCCTTCAGCGTTCTGACCTGCGTCTCGTAGTCCACGTGGACGATCCCGAAACGCTTCGAGTAACCCCACGCCCACTCGAAGTTGTCCAGCAGCGACCAGACGTAGTAGCCGGTCACCGGTGCGCCCGCCTCGATCGCCTCGTGCACGGCGGCGAGGTGGGTGCGCAGGTACGCGATCCGGTCGCTGTCGACGATGCGGCCCTCGTCGTTCACCGTGTCCGGGAACGCCGACCCGTTCTCGGTGACCATGATCTCCAGGCCGGGCGCTTCCCGGGCCACTCGCAGCAGCAGCTCGGTGAGCCCGCGCGGGTCGATGCTCCAGCCCATGTCGGTCTTGCGGCCGTGCTGGGTCGGGAACTCGACGTCGTCGCAGGCGATCCACGGGCTGGCGGTGCCGTCGCCGTGGCCGTCGGCGTTCTCCTTCGGGCGCTCCCGCGTCCAGTGCCGCACCGGGGTGGGGGAGTAGTAGTTCACGCCCAGCACATCGATCGGGGCCGAGATCACCTCGAGGTCGCCGTCGCGCACGAACGACCAGTCCGTGACGCCCGCGGTGTCGGCCTGCACGTCGGCGGGGTAGGTGCCGCGCAGCACCGGGTCGAGGAAGACCCGGTTCTGCAGGCCGTCGACCCGGCGCGCGGCCTCGGTGTCCAGCACGGAGTCGGGCTTCTCCGGCCGCACCCAGGCGAGGTTCAGCGTGGTCGCCACCCGCGCCGAGGGGGCGGCGCGGCGGATCGCCGCGTTCGCGAGCCCGTGGGCGAGGTTGAGGTGGTGCACCGCCGCGAGGGCGGCGGCCGGTTCGGTACGGCCCGGTGCGTGCACGCCGCTGGCGTAGCCGAGGTAGGCGCTGCACCACGGCTCGTTGAGGGTGATGAACAGGGGCACCCGGTCGCCCAGCGCCGCCGCGACGACCTCGGCGTACTCCCCGAACCGCTCGGCGGTGCGCCGCTCGGCCCAGCCACCGGCGTCCTCGAGGGCCTGCGGGAGGTCCCAGTGGTACAGGGTGATCGAGGGGCTGATCCCGTGCGCGAGCAGTTCGTCGACCAGGTCGGAGTAGAAGGCGACGCCCTCCGGGTTGACCGGCCCCAGCGTGTCGGGGGTGACCTGCGGCGTGATCCGCGGCCACGACACCGAGAACCGGTAGGAGGTGAGCCCCAGCCGCGCCATCAGCGCGACGTCCTCGCGGAACCGGTGGTAGTGGTCGTCCGCGACGTCGCCGGTCTCTCCCCGTACGACGCGTCCCGGCGTGTGCGAGTAGGTGTCCCAGATCGACGGGGTGCGCCCGCCCTCGGCGACGGCGCCCTCGATCTGGTACGCGGCCGTCGCGGATCCCCACAGGAACCCCTGTGGGAACTGCAGCGCATCGGTCGACGGTGCTGCCTGCGTGGTGGTCAAGATCGTCCTTCCGTTGGTGTGAACGTGGATCGGAGAGGGCTCAGCCCTTCACGGCCCCGGCCATGATTCCGCCCACGATCTGGCGTCCGAGCAGCACGAACACCACGAGCACGGGCAACGTGCCGACGAGGGTGCCGGCCATGATCACCGCGGTGTCAGGCACGTAGCCGCTGCCGAGGTTGTTCAGTGCCACCTGGACGGTCGGGTTCGTCGAGTTGAGGGTGATGACGGGCCAGAAGAAGTCGTTCCACGCCGTCATGAACGTGAGCATCGCGAGCACCGCGGCGCCCGGGCGGGCGATCGGCAGCACGACGCTCCAGAACGTGCGCAGGGAGGTGGCCCCGTCCATCCGCGCCGCCTCCAGCAGCTCGTCGGGCAGCGACTGCACGAGGTACTGCCGCATGAAGAACACACCGAACGCGGTGACCAGCGACGGCAGGATCACCGAGGGCAGCGTGCCGGCGAGCCCCAGGTCGGCCATGATCGAGTACAGCGGCACGACCGCGAGCGTCGGTGGGATCATCATCGTGCCCAGCGTGAGGCCGAACAACACGTTCCGGCCCCGGAACCGCAGCTTGCCGAACGCGAACCCGGCCAGCGTGCACAGCAGCACCGTGGCGACGGTGATGGTGGCCGAGACCACCAGCGAGTTCCACAGCGCGAGCCCGATGTTCTGCTGCCCCATCGCCGTGGCGATGTTGGTGAACAGGTCGTCGCCGGGCAGCAGCGGGGGCGGGAAGACGTTCATCTCGGCCATCGGTCTGCTCGCCGCGACGAGCATGTAGTAGAAGGGCGCGATGAACACCAGGGTGGTGATGCCGAGGATGGTGTAGACCACCCAGCCGGCGCGCTCGTTGTCCCCGCCCGACTCCCGGCGGGGCCGCAGCCGCGCCGGTGGCGACGCGGGTGCCGCGGCGGTGCGTTCGTCGACGATCGTCACGAGAGCAGGTCCTCTCCTGCGGCGCGGCGCCTGCGCGAGAGCCGCGTGTTGACCAGGACGAGCACGATGATCAGGACGAACATCACCCAGGCGACGGTGGCCGCGCGCCCGAGCTGCCCGTAGTGCCAGCCCTGCTCGTACATGAACAGCCCGAGCGTCTGGTACTGGTTCACCGATCCGCCGTTCGGTGTGCCGCCGCCGAACAGCAACGGCTCGGCGAACAGCTGGCTGGCCCCGATCGTCGACACGATGATCGTGAACATGATCGTCGGGCGCAGGCCGGGGATCGTGACGTGCAGGAACTGGCGCCAGTGGCTCGCCCCGTCGATCGCCGCGGCCTCGTAGAGGTCCTTGGAGATCGACTGCATGCCTGCGAGGTAGATCAGGGCGTTGTAGCCGGTCCAGTGCCAGATCACGATCACGGAGATCGCGATCTGGGCGGTCCAGTCGCCGTTGCGCCAGTCGATCGGCTCGATGCCGACGAGCCCGATGAGGCCGTTCACCAGGCCCTGGTCGCGTCCGAAGATCAGCGCGAACACCAGGGTGGCGGCGGCGACCGACGTGGCGTAGGGCATGAGCATCGCGATGCGCAGGAACGTCCGGCCGCGCAGCTTGTAGTTGAGCAGGTGGGCCAGGCCCAGCGCCATCAGCAGCTGCGGCACGGTCGACAGGACGCCGATCGTGAACGTCTTCCACAGCGAGTTGTAGAAGTCGGGGTTGGCGAACAGCCAGGCGAAGTTGTCGAGCCCGTTCCAGCGCATCCGGCTGCCGAGCCGGTAGGAGTGCAAGCTGATCCACGCCGTGTAGAGCAGCGGAAACAGCCCGAACGCGCCGAACGCCAGGAAGAACGGCGCGACGTAGACGTAGGGAGCCGACCGGCCCTCCCAGCGGTACAGCCGGGAGCGCCAGTGCGACCGAGGTGGGGACCCGGCCCCCGGGGGCGGCGTGCGCTCCCCGGGGACCGGACGGTCGACCTGCAGGGACATCCGTCAGCCGATCTGGTTGGAGATCGTGTCGACGGCGCTGCTCCAGGCCTGCTCGGGGCTCGCGCCGGTGGTCTCGACCGACAGCAGGGCCTGCACGATGGCCTCCTCGATGGCCCCGTCGTTCGCGCCCATCGTCTGTACCGGCGCGCTCTCCGCGGACTCGGAGAAGATCTTGCCGATCGGGGCGTCCGAGAAGTACGGGTCGGTGGCGTCGGAGACCGACTCGAGCGCCGCGGTGCGCGACGGGAAGTTGGCCACCTCGCGGAAGACGCGCTCCTGCTGCTCGGGGGCGGTGAGCCAGGCGATCAGCCGGCCTGCCGCGTCCTTGTGCTCGCTCACCGCGGGAATGCCGAGGTAGGAACCGCCCCAGTTGCCGCCGGCACCGCCGGGCAGGGTGGTGATGTTCCACTGACCCGAGCCGGCGTCGCCCGCCTTGCCCTTGATGTAGCCCATCATCCAGGACGGGCAGGCGATCGTGGCGAAGGAGCCGGAGGCGAAGCCCTGGTCCCACGCCGGGTCGAGGTACTGCTCGAGGCGCGCGGTGAGGCCGTTCTGGCCGGCGCGGGCCGCGGTGTCGAAGGCGGAGCGGATGACCGGGTTGGTGTCGTAGACCGGCTCGCCCGCGGCGTTCGAGTAGAGCTCGCTCTCCTGCGAGATGATCGCGTTGAACAGGCCGCCCGCGGAGTCGTGCCAGGCGTTGCCCTCCGGGGCGTTGGCCTGGTAGCGCTCGCCGAGCGCGAGGAACCCGTTCCAGTCGGGCATCTCGGCGGCCAGCGCGGCGGGGTCGGTGGGCAGCCCGGCCTGGCCGAGCAGGTCCTGGCGGTAGCAGATGGCCATCGGCCCGATGTCGGTGCCGAGGCCGAGCACCGCGCCGTCGTCGGTGGTGGCGGCGTCGCTCTTCCACTCGAGGTAGCCGTCGAGGGCCTCGCCCGCGGGGGTCTCCCGGAGGTCGGTCCACATGTCCGGCTGGTTCGTGGTGACGTCGGCGATGCGCGCCACCTCGATGCCCTGGACGTCGGCCACGCCCGTGCCCGACGCGAGCCGGGTCTGCAGCGCGGGCCAGTAGTTCGTCTCGCCCTGGGTGGACTCGTACCGGATCGTCACGCCCGGGTTGAGCTGCTCGTACTCGTCGAACAGTCCGGCCTCCTCGAAGCCCATCGTGCCGAACAGGCCGACCGAGATCTCGACGGGCTCGCCGGGGGCGGGACCGGTGTCACCGGTGCCATCCGAGCCGCCGCAGGCGGCGAGCAGCAGCAAGCTGCTCGTGGCGACGACGGCCGTGGCGACCGCCGTTCTCCGTGGGGTCTGCATTGATCCTCCATAACGGTGAGAGCGCTCTCACGACTCCCTCGGAGGGTCCCGATCGGGAGAGCTCCTGTCAAGAGAGCGCTCTCAGGACGTAACGGAGTCGTGTTCCGAGCGCGGTCGCGGTACAGGAGCGGGCCCGCAAGCCCGCCGGAGCGGAGCGGAGGCCGACTACGCGGAATCGCGGAGGACGATCTCGGTGCCCATCACCACCGGCTCCTGCGGCTCGCCGCTGTCGATGCCGGCGAGCAGGCGGCCGGCGAGCGCCTGGCCCATGGCGATGATGGGCTGGCGGACCGAGGTGATCGCCGGCCGGGCCGAGGCGCCGAGGGGGGAGTCGTCGAAGCCGACGACGGCCACGTCCTGCGGGACGCGGTGCCCGGACTCGGCGAGCACCTGCAGCGCGCCGAGCGCCATCAGGTCGTTGGCGACGAAGAGCCCGTCGAGGGCGACGTCGCCGGCCAGCAGCTGCGCCATCGCGTCGCGGCCGCCTGCCATCGAGAAGTCACCCTCCGCGACGCCGTAGCTGCGCAGATCGTGGGCCGCGAGCTCCGCCTCGTAGCCCGCGAGCCGGTCGATCGAGGGGGTCATGTCCATCGGGCCGGTGATCGTCGCGAGCCGGCGCCGACCCTTGTCGACGAGCAGCCGCACGGCCGACCGGGCGCCACCGACGTTGTCGGCCGACACGTAGGGGATCGTGCTGGTCGCCGCGAACGGCCGACCGGCCAGGATCACCGGGATCCCGGCCGCCTGCAGCCTGCCCGGGAGCGGGTCGTCGCCGTGCAGCGACACGAAGATCACGCCGTCGAGGTGGCCGCCGCGGGCGAAGCGCTCGAAGCGTTCGCGGTCCTTCTCGCCGGCCAGGACGGTGAAGACCAGCTGTACGTCGTGCTCGGCCACCGTCGTGTGTGCGCCGCGCAGGACGAGCGCGAAGTACGGGTCGGCGAAGAACCGCTCCTCGGACTCGGCCACGACGAAGGCGATCGAGTCGCTCCGGCGCGTCATCAGGGAGCGGGCGGCCCGGTTGGTGACGTAGGACAGCTCGTCGGCGGCCGCCAGCACGGCCTCCCGTGCCTGTTGCCCCACGTTCGGTGATCCGGCGAGCACCCGCCCCGCGGTCGCCCGGGACACGCCGGCGAGCGCGGCCACCGACTCGAGCGTCGGGGCCGTGCGTCCGCCTGGTCGCAGCGCTGTCATGCCCGCAAGCATCTCAAGGTCGGGCTCGGATTCGCAGCACGACCGCGCTCCGGGGTCACGCTGCACCATCCATGATCGTCAGATCGGCGCGAAAGCCGACCGGATCCGTCGGGAAACGCGCCGATTCGGCGATCACCGCCCGCCGCACACACAGCCACCCCTCCGCACACGGGCCCCGAGGTCTGTGCCGAGACCGGAAGGTGTGTGCGGTCCCGTGCCCCCGCGTCCAGCTAGTGGGAGGCCCAGTCGGCGTAGGACGTCCAGGCCTGCAGCTGCAGGCGGGTGCGGAACCGGCGTTGCTGCCCGCTGACGGGGTCCTGGAACTCCAGCTCCGTGGCGAGCAGCTGCAACGGGCGGCGGAAGTCGTCGAGGGGGCGGTCGGTGAGCACGGGGTAGAAGTCGTCGCCGAGCAGGGGGACGCCGAGACCGCTCATGTGCAGGCGCAGCTGGTGAGTGCGCCCGCTCTCGGGGACGAGCCGGTAGTGGGCGAGGCCGTCTCGGTGCGCGAGCAGCTCGACGTGCGTGACGGCGTTGGGCGCTCCCGGCTCCTCGTACGCGCGGATCACGCCGCGCTCCTTGACGATCCGGCTGCGCACCGTGCGGGGGAGCTCGAGGCCGGGGTCGTGCCGGGCCACCGCCTCGTAGGTCTTGCGGACCCGCCGGTCGCGGAACAGCGTCTGGTAGGCGCCGCGCCGCTCCGGGCGCACCACGAACATCAGCAGGCCCGCGGTGACCCGGTCCAGCCGGTGGGCGGGGGACAGCGCGGGCAGGTCCAACTCGCGCCGAAGGCGCACGAGCGCGGTCTCGAGGATGTGGCGCCCGCGCGGGATCGTCGCCAGGAAATGTGGCTTGTCGACGACGAGGAGATCATCGTCGCGGTGCACGATGCCGATCCCGAACGGCACCGCGACCTCGTCGGGAAGGTCCCGGTGGAACCACAGGAACGACTCCGGCACGAACGGTGCGTCCGGGCCGATCGGGCCGTCGACGCCGACGATGCGCTCCTCGCGCAGCATGGCGTCGATGCGGGCCGGGTCGACGCGGGGCAGCCGCTCGACCAGGTGGTCGCGCATCGTGGCCCACGGCGGCCCCTCGGGGGATGCCACGGGTGTGCGCAGCCGGACCGGATCGAGCCCGTGCCGCGGGGGCAGCGGCGAGGCCAACTTGCGCCTCAGCGGGAACGCCCCAGCGCCCGCCGGCCCGACACACCCGGGAGACTTCCGGCGGGGGGCACTAGATTTCGTCGCGGATCGCGGTGAGGATCTTGGTGGTGCGGTCCGGCGGCTCCACCTGCGCGCACAGCCGGTCCATGACCGCCGCGTAGTGCTCCACGTCGGCGCGCTTGTCCAGGTACAGCGCGCTCGTCAGCTGCTCGAGGTAGACGATGTCGGGCAAGTCGGGTTCGGCGAAGCGCAGGATCGCGAACGGGCCGCCGGCCGCGGCATGGCCGCCGTAGGAGAAGGGCGCCACCTGCAGCGAGATCTGCGGGAGCTCGTTCATCTCGATGAGGTGGTTGATCTGCTCACGGGACTGCGCGGGCCCGAGCAGCGACCGGCGCAGGGCCGCCTCGTCGACCACGGCCCACAGCGTGGGCGGGGTGGGACCGATGAGCAGCTCCTGGCGCTGCATCCGCAGCTCCACCCGGCGCTCCACCTCGACCGGGTCGCTGTGCCCCAGCATCGTGACGGCGCGCGCGTAGTCGCGCGTCTGGAGCAGCCCCGGAACGAACTGGAGCTCGTAGTTCCTGATGACCGCCGCGGCCTGCTCCAGGCCGAGGTAGGTCTCGAACCAGCTGGGCAGCAGGTCCGAGTAGCGGTGCCACCAGCCGGGTGTGTTGGCCTGACGGGCGAGGTCGAGGAACTCGGCGCGCTCGGCCGGGTCCTGCACGCCGTAGGCCGTGAGCAGGTCGGCGACGTCGCGTTCCTTGAACCCGACGCGCCCCAGCTCCAGCCGGCTGATCTTGGCGGGTGACGCGCGGATCGCCTCGCCCGCGCGCTCCCGGGTGACGCCCGCGGCCTCGCGCTTGCGCCGCAGCGCACCGCCGAGGCCGATGCGGAGCACCGTGGGACCGGTGACGGGCCCCTTGAGCGCCGGGGCCGAGACCGGGTCGATGACGGACCGGCCGAACGGTTCGGCTTCCGCGTCGTCGGGCACGGCGGTCATGGGCTCCCCCGGAAGTGTGCGACTGGTCCTGCTCATTCGGTCGTACTCGCTGCACAGCGTAGTGAGAACAGTCACTCTGCCGTGCATCCGCACGAACGGCAAGCGTGCGCAGATGCGCGTCAGCCTCCCAGATCGTCGAACTCTCCGCTACGGGCGGCGCGCAGGAAAGCCGCCACCGCGTCGCGGGTCCCGACCAGCACGGGGCCGGTCGGGAACCGCGAGTTGCGCAGCGCGATGTCTCCGTCGGCGAGTTCTGCCAGCTCAACACAGTTGCCGCTGGGGTTGCTCGCCGTGCTCTTGCGCCAGGTGATGGCCCACTGGGTGGTTCTGTGGGCGTCCCTGCAGATGTCCGTTGAAGCGAGTTGCACGTGCAGATGCTCATGCACTGGCACTTGCGGATGCAAGCTCGGAGGGACACGATCAGGGTGCGACGAGCGCCACCCGACCGGATGGCGCGCAGCGAACGGGGGATGCCGATGAGTTACTCCTGGGGGGCGAGCCGCGGCTCGGCGCACGTGAGCGGCCTGGCACTCGACCGTGCGGTCGCAGGTCCGCGGCCGGTCGACGGGCCGGCTGTGGCGCCCGAGCCCGATGGCCCGGTGCTCGAACAGCAGCGGGTGGCCGCCGAGCTCGCACCGATGGTCGAGGTCTGGCAGCGCCTGCTCGCCCAGCACGTGCCCGACCGTGCCGGCCGCTGCCGCACCTGCACCAAGGGCGGCACCGGGCTGCCCACCACGCCATGGCCCTGTGTGATCCACGGCATCGCCGACATGGCGCGCCGCAGCTACGACGCCGAACGCAGCCGCGTCGCGTCCTAGGCCCCTCCCCAGCCCGCGCCCGGACCCCGCCCCGGCCGCCACCGTGCGTGCCGGGTGCCGGGCGCCTCCCTCCGGCCACGGTCCGGGGGGATCGGTTCGGAGCAGCCCGAACCGTGGTTGCGGGAGGATCGGGTCATGACCGCAGTCGCCCTCGCCGAGCTCGCGGCCCTGCTCGCCGACCGGACGCGCGCGCGGTTCTGCGTCGCCCTGCTCGACGGGCGGGCGTGGACGGCGAGCGAGCTGGCCGGCGTGGCCGGGGTGGCCCCGTCGACGGCGAGCGAGCACCTCGGGCGGTTGGTCGCCGGCGGACTGCTCGTCGAGCGCCGTCAGGGGCGGCACCGGTACGTGCAGCTGGCCTCGCCACAGGTCGCGCAGCTGGTCGAGGACATGGCGGCATTCGCCACCCCCGCGCAGGCGGCGCCGGTCGGGTTGCGCGCGGTGCGGGCGGCAGCGGCGCTGGCCGAGGCCCGCACCTGCTACGACCACCTCGCCGGCCGGCTCGGCGTCGCGATCACCGATTCCCTGGGCGCCCGCGGGCTGCTCGACCGCGCGGGCGGGTTCGCGCTCA
The DNA here is from genome assembly GCF_002262885.1 of Pseudonocardia sp. MH-G8. Lineage (GTDB taxonomy): Bacteria > Actinomycetota > Actinomycetes > Mycobacteriales > Pseudonocardiaceae > Pseudonocardia. Next base: position 281,806 of record NZ_NKYF01000005.1, read on the forward strand.
CCTCCACCGGGCTCGACTGGTTCGCCACGGAGCTGGGTTTCGTCCCCGCCCGGTCCCGGCGGCCGGTGGCCCGCCCGTGCCTGGACTGGACCGAGCGCCGCTCGCACCTCGCGGGGCAGGCCGGCGCGCACCTGTGCGCGCAACTGGAGCGCAACGGCTGGATCACTCGCCGCGAAGGCGACCGAGCGGTACGACGGACGGCAGCCGGCGAGACGGCGCTGCACGACCTGCTCGGCGTCTGACCGCACACACCGTCTCGGGACCGCGCAGAGCGCCCGCGGTGTGCGCGGTCCCGGCTCGGTGTGTGCCGTCGCCTCGTGGGGTCCGCCGGACCCCGCGCCGGCGCCTTCAGCGGAAGGCGGCGACCGCGGCCTGCAGCCGTTCGTCCTCGAGGTCGTGCTCGACGTCGTCCGCGGCGTTCTCCCAGACCATCCACGGCCGGTTCCCGGCCTGGTAGGCCGCTTCGAGGGAGCTGCGCTCCTTGAGCGTGTCGGCCGGCTGCCAGAACCCGCGGTGCTGGTAGCCCTGCAATCGACCCTCCTTCGCCAACGGTAGGCACGCGTCGGCGACCAGGTCCCCGCCCGGCGGGAGGTAGTCGAAGACCTCCGGCCGCAGCACGAAATAGCCCCCGTTCTCCCACAGCGCCATCTCCTGCAACGTCGAGATCCTGGAGACGAGCCCGTCGTCGTCCACGTCAACGCAGTGGAAGGCGGATTGCGGCGGTACGGCCAGCAACGCCCCCACCGCCGACGAACGCCGGAACCGCTCGACCATCGAGTTCAACGGCAGGTCCGTCAGCACGTCGGCGTAGTTGGCCAGGAACATCTCCTCGCCCTCCACGTGCCTGCGCACGCGCCGCAACCGCTCCCCGATCGGCGAATCCACACCGGTGTGCACGAACGTGATCGTCCAGTCCGAGATGTCGCTGCCCAGCAGCTCCACGTCCCCGCCACGCAACACGAAGTCGTTCGACGCGGTCTCGGAGTAGCTCAGGAAGAAGTCCTTGATGTGATGCGCCCCATACCCCAGGCAGAGCACGAAATCGGTATGCCCGAAATGCGCGTAGTAGCGCATCACGTGCCAGATCAACGGCCGCGGGCCCACCGGATGCATCGGCTTGGGCAGATCGGACACCCCGTCCCGCATCCGCATCCCGTACCCGCCGCAGAACAACACGACCTTCATCGAATCCCCCACAACACCCGTCATCGTGACGGAGCCCCCTCAGCCCCCTCGCTCACCCCATAGTGCCTGTTTCCGCGGCGGCGGGCATTGTGATCAGCGACGGTGCGGGGTGAGGTGGACACCCGCGAGCAGTCCAGCCACCACGATCGCCGTTCCCGTCCACACCGCCGGCCCGGGGATCGCGGTGCCCAGCAGCACCCCGGCGACGGCCGCGGCCACCGGCGCCACCCCGGTGAGCAGGCCGGCCAGGGCGGTGCCCAGCCGGCCGACCGCCGAGTACCAGAGGACGAACGCGATGGCGGTGAGCACCACTGCCAGGTAGGCGATCGCCAGCAGGTGCGGGGCGCGCAGCGTCGTCACGGCGGCGGGCCCTTCGGTGGCGGCGCTCAGCACGAGGAGTTGCGCGGTCGCGATCCAGCAGGTGTGCACCGACACGCTCCACGGACCGAGCCTGCGCAGCACGGGGACCGCGAGCAGGGTGAACCCGACCTCGCAGGCCAGCACGGTGGCCGCCCAGCCGAGCCCGGCGAGGTCGGTGCGGCCGCCGCCCTGGACCACCAGCGCGCCCGCGGTGACGACGGCGGCCACGAGCACCGCCCGCGCCGTCGGCCGCTCGCCCTCCAGCAGCGGTCCGACGAGCGCGAGGACGACGGGCACGCACGCCACCGCCACGCCGAGTGCCGCGGGCTCGGCGTGCGCGGCACCGCGGACGAGCGCGACGTTGAACAGCACGAGCCCGACCGCGGCCACCCCGGCGAGCCAGAGCCACTCGGCGCCCCGGGGCGAGGTCACGCGATTCCCGGTGACGCGGGCGAGCCCGATCAGCAGCAGGACGGCGACGGCGTAGCGCACGGCCTGGGAGGTGAACAGCGGCGCGTCACCCAGCTCGGCGGACACGGCGACGCTGCCTCCGACGCTCGCCATCGCGAGGGCGCCCAGGGCGAGCGGGACCGAGCGACCGGCGGTCCTCGGGGAGAGCGAGAGCGACATGGCTCCAGCGTGGCGCCACAGTGGTCCTCGACAGGGGACCACTGGGGCGTCGGCTCAGGGGACCAATCCGCGGCCGCCGGCGCGGGAGCCAGTTGTCGGTGCACCGCACGTCGTGGCGATCTTCCGCGTGCGGTGATGACCGCACCGCGGCGCTGCACCCCCTAGTTCCAGGGTCAGGGCACAGCGGGCAGGCGGTCCACGGCGACCTCGGCGATCTCGATGGCCTGCGCGCACGGGTCCGGGATCGGCACGGGGTGGTCGACCTTCACGAGCAGCAGTTCGTCCGCCGGATTCCCGCCCGGCTCGGTGTAGGGACGGTGCAGGATCGTGACGTCGCACCCGGCGCGGTCCTCGTCCGGTCGGATGGCGGCATCGTGCCCCGCGATCCTCCTCGGGGTGCCGGCGTCGGGCTTGATCCCCTCGTCGCGGTCGTAGGCGATATCGATGGCCGCTCCGGTGGCCACGTTCTCCCAGTCGCAGTCCCAACTCGCGAAACCCGGGTCGGGCTCGACGGTCTCCAGGCCCGGGACCTTCGCGACGGCGGCCCGGTCGAGCAGCCCGCAGGCGTCGACCGTGGCCAGCGACCCGGTGTCGAACGGCGCCGGGCGTCGGGGCACCGGACCGCGGGCGAGCATCGCGAGCGCGCCGTCGGTGGCGACGTCCGCGACCGCACAGGGGTCGGGAGCCGGGCCCAGCAGGAGCTGGCCCGAGACGCGGACGTCGTTGCCGTCGGACAGCCGCAGCGTGCGGACGCACTCGCCGTTGACGGGTGCGCTCCGCACGATCACCAGGCCGTTGCGCTCCTCGGGCACGCCCTCGGGCAGCACCTCGCCGGCCGCGGTGAACTGCAGCCGCGCGACGGCACGGTCCGGTCCGGACTCGATGTACACGTCGCAGCGTTCGAAGCCGCCGCCATCGGTCTCCAGGATGGGCTTGCCGAACCGCTCGAACCACTCGGGGTTCAGCATCGAACACGGCGCGGCAGTGGCGGGGTCGCCGAGGGTGGGGCCGGGCCCGGTCGCCTCGACCGTCGTGGGCCCGAGGCGCGGCCAGACCAACAGGCCCGCCGCCACGACCACGACCACCGCGGCGGCCGCGATCCACAGCCACCGCCTGCCGCCGGCGCCCTCGCCCCGCGCGTCGGCGGGCGAGGTGCGCGCCACCTCGGTGAGCATCTGGGCGGCCTCGGCAGCCGTGGGCCGCTCGCGCGGCCTGCTCTCCAGCATGCTCGCCAGCACGGGGCCGAGCGCCCCGGCCCGGCGCGGCGGTTCCACGATCCCCCGCATCGCCGCCGTGCGGGTCTGGCCGGGGTCGCCCTCACCCCACGGCGGTCGCCCCTCCACCGCCGCGTAGAGCGTGGCGCCGAGCGAGAAGACATCGGCCTGCGGGCCGGGCTCGAGCCCGTTGGCCACCTCGGGGGCGACATAGGCCTCGACGTCCGGGGCGCCGCGGTCACCGGAGCCGAAACCGGTGAGCGTCATGCGGTCGCCACCGCCGACGAGGACGTTGCGCGGTGCCACGGCCCGGTGCACGATCCGCAGTGCCGGCGAATGCGCGAAGGCCAGCGCCCCGGCCGCCTGCGCGCCGATCGCGGCCGCCTGGTGCGGGGGCAGCGGGCCGGTGGCCGTGAGGTCGGCCAGGCTCGGCGCCGCCACGTACCGCGTGGCGAGCCACAGCTCGCCGTCGTGCTGCACCAGGCCGTGCACCGGGGCGATGTTCGGGTGGTCCAGCAGTGAGGCGAGCCCGGCGTCGGCGCGCAGCTGCTCGCGGGCGCGTTCCCGCTTCGCGGGCGCCATCGGCAGCCGTACGCGTCGCAGCTCCACCGTGGCGTTCGACCCCTGCTCGGTGGCGCGCCACACGCCGCCCTTCCCGCCGGGGCCGATCTCGGCCTCGAGGCGGTATCGCCCGGCGATCAGGTCGCCACGCTCCACAATTTCCCCCTACAGCCATCCGATCGGCCGAACGGTAGCGGACGCCGCAGCGGGCCCCGCGAGCCCCGTCCGTGCCGCCGCTGCACCAGCGTCGCTACGCCGGTGCTTACTCGGCGCCGAAGGTGAAGACCATCCGGCAGCGGAACTCCTCGCCGGGGCGCAGCACCGCGGACGGGTAGTCCGGGTGGTTCGGCGCGTCGGGGAAGTTCTGCGCTTCCAAGCAGAACGCGTCGCCCTGGCGGGCCGTGCTGCCCTCGCCCAGCACCAGCGTGCCGTTCAGCATGTTGCCGGCGTAGAACTGCACGCTGGGCTGGTCGGTGCGCAGCTCCATGGTGCGTCCGGTGCGCGGCTCCACCACCCGGGCGGCCGCCCGGAGCTCGCCCGCGGGGCCCTCGAGGACGTAGGCGTGGTCGTAGCCGCGCACGTTGACCAGCAGCGGGTGCGCGTCCCGGATCCGCGCACCGAGGCGCGCGGGGGAGCGGAAGTCCAGCGGGGTGCCGTCCACCGGTACCGGCGGACCGGTGGGCAACGAGTCGTCGCCCACCGGCAGCACGTGCCCGGCGTGCAACTGCACCTCGTGGTCCTCCGCGGTACCGCCGCCTGCGAGGTTCCAGTAGGCGTGGTTGGTCAGGCTGAGCACCGTCGCAGCGTCCGTGGTGGCGGTGTAGGTGATCGAGAGCTCCGGCCCTTCGACGCTGAAGGTCGCGGCGACCTCGAGCGTGCCCGGGAACCCGTTCTCCCCGTCGGGACTGGTGTGGCGGAGCGTCACCGACGACCCGTCCACCCCGTCGGTGCTCCACTCGGCGGCGTCGAAGCCGCCCGGGCCGCCGTGCAGGGCGTTCTCCCCCTCGTTCGGCGGGATCCGGTGCTCCACGCCGTCGAGGGTGAAGCGCGCGCCGGCGATCCGGTTGGCGTAGCGGCCCACGCTGGCGCCGAGGTAGCCCGGCGCCTCCCGGTACGCGTCCAGGTCGGACAGCCCGAGCGTCACCTCGCCCCACTGCCCGTCACGGTCCGGGGTGCGGACCGAGACGATACGGGCGCCGTAGGCGATCACGCCGACCTCGAGCGCGCTGCTGCGCAGCCACATCACGTCCATGGTCATGTTTCTACAGGGGCCCCTGTTCCTACAGGCCCCCGGCCAGCCGGAAGTACGCCTGGTTCCAGCGCAGCTCCTGCTGGAACCGGCGCACCTGCGTGTCGGCGTCGATCACGACCAGCTCGGTGCGGGCGAACTCGGCGAGGTCGGCGACCTCGTCCGTGGTGAGCGCCGTGGAGAGCACGGTGTGGTGGGGGCCGCCTGCCGTGATCCACGCCTCGGCGGAGGTCGCCAGGTCGGGCCGGGGCTCCCACACCGCGCGCGCGACCGGGAGGTTCGGCAGCGGCTCGTCCGCGGGCACCACGTCGATCTCGTTGAGCACCAGCCGGAAGCGATCGCCCATGTCGGACATGCCGACGACGAAGCCGGCGCCCGGGGCGGTGTCGAACACCATGCGCACCGGGTCCTCACGGCCGCCGATGCCCAGCGGGTGGATCTCGATGCGCGGGGTGGCGGCCGCGATCGTCGGGCAGACCTCGAGCATGTGCGCACCCAGGATCTTCGGGGTGCCCGGGCCCAGGTGGTAGGTGTAGTCCTCCATGAACGAGGTGCCGCCGGGCAGGCCCTCGGCGGCGACCTTGAGCGTGCGCAGCAGCGCGGCGGTCTTCCAGTCGCCCTCGCCCGCGAAGCCGTAGCCGTCGGCCATCAGCCGCTGCACGGCGAGGCCGGGGAGCTGGCGCAGCGCGCCGAGGTCCTCGAAGTTGCTGGTGAACGCCTTCGCGCCGGTGTGCTCGAGCATGGCGCGCAGGCCCAGCTCGATCCGCGCCCCGTAGCGCAGCGACTCGTGGCGCTCCCCGCCGCGGCGCAGCGGCGCGTCGACGTCGTAGCGTTCCTCGTACTCGGCGACGAGCCGGTCGACCTCGGTGTCCAGGCTCGCGTGCACGGCCTCGGCGAGGTCGGTGACGGCGTAGCCGTTGACGGTGACGCCCCAGCGCCACTGCGCCTCCGTGCGGTCCCCCTCGGTGACGGCGACGTCGCGCATGGTGTCGCCGAAGCGGGCGAGCTTCAGCGAGCGGATCTCCGCCCAGCCCTTCGCCGCGCGCGACCACGCCGCGATCTTGCGCTGCACGTCCGTGTTCGCGACGTGCCCGGCGACGACCTTGCGGACGACCCCGAGCCGGGCCTGGATGTACCCGAACTCCCGGTCGCCGTGGGCGGCCTGGTTCAGGTTCATGAAGTCCATGTCGATGGTCGACCACGGCAGCGCCTGGTTGGCCTGCGTGTGCAGGTGCAGCAGCGGCTTCGCCAACGCGTCGAGCCCGTGGATCCACATGCGGGCCGGGGAGAAGGTGTGCATCCACGCGATGACGCCGAGGCAGTCGGGGTCGGCGTTCGCCGCGAGCATCACGCGGTGGATGCCCTCGGAGCTCGTGAGCACCGGCTTCCAGGCGAGCTCGACCGGCAGCGCCGCGCCGAGCTCCTTCGCGATCTCCTGCGACTGCTGCGCGACCTGCGCCAGCGTCTCGTCGCCGTAGAGCCCCTGGCTGCCGGTCAGGAACCAGACCTGTGCGCGCATCACTCGGCCTCGCTGCGCTCGGCCGGCGCTACGCGAAGGTGCTGTGACATTGATTCGCTCGCAAGCTCGCTCATGAGGCGCCCCCCTGCTGGCCGTACACGTTCTGGTAGCGGTCGTAGAGCGCGTCCACGTCGTCCTGCGGGATCGGCACGAGCGGGCCCATCTGGCGGGCGATGAACGTCGACTTCGCGACGTCCTCGCACATCGCGGCGGCCTTGACCGCGGCCTTCGCGTCCGGGCCGATCGAGAACACGCCGTGGTTCTTCATGATCACCGCGCGGGAGCGGTGGCCGGTGAGCGTGTCGACGATGCCGCGGCCGATCGCGTCGTCGCCGATGCGGGCGAACGGGCCGAGCGGGATCGGGCCGCCGAACTCGTCGGCCATCGCCGTGAGCACGCAGGGGATCGGCTCGCCCAGGGCCGCCCACGCGCTCGCGTAGTTGGAGTGCGTGTGCACGACGCCACCGACCTCGGGCATGTGCCGGTAGACGTGGGCGTGGGCCTCGGTGTCGCTGGAGGGGGAGTGCTCGCCCTCGACGAGGCGGCCGTGCAGGTCGCAGACGACCATGCGGTCGGCGGACAGGTCGTCGTAGGACACACCGCTGGGCTTGATGACCATGAGGTCGTGCCCGGGGACGCGGGCGGAGACGTTGCCCGCGGTCCAGACGACGAGGCCGTAGCGGACCAGCTCGGCGTGCAGGTCGGAGACGCGCTCGCGCAGCTCGTCGACGGCCGCCTTCGCGGATTCGGGGATCACGGAGCTCACTTGCCCTTCACCGCTTCCCGCCGGATCGCGCGCAACCGGTGCAGTACATCGTTCTCTCCTCGTCCGAAGTGGTCGTGCAGGCGCCGGTACTCGCCGTAGAGCGCGTCGTAGGCGCGGGCGCGCTCGGGGTCGGGGGTGTAGGCGGCCCGGTCCAGCCCGCCCATCGCGGCGGACGCGGCGCGCACGTCCGGGTACGCGCCGGCGGCGACGGCGGCGTGGATGGCGGCGCCCAGCGCCGGGCCCTGCTCGGACACGATCGTCGAGAGCGGCATGTCGCACACGTCGGCGTAGACCTGCATGAGGAAGCGGTTCTTCAGCAGCCCGCCTGCCACCACGAGCTCGCGCACCGGCACGCCGGAGGCCTCGAACGCCTCGATGATCGTGCGCGTGCCGAAGGCGGTAGCCTCCAGCAGGGCGCGGTAGGTGTCCTCGGGCCGGGTGGCCAGGGTCTGGCCGACGACCACGCCGGACAGCTCGTGGTCCACGAGCACCGACCGGTTGCCGGAGTGCCAGTCCAGGGCGACGAGCCCGTGCTCGCCGACCTCCTGCGCGGCGGCCAGCTCCGTGAGCAGGTCGTGGACGTCGACGCCGCGCTCGGCCGCACGCCGGTGGTACTCCGGCGGGACGGACGTGTCGACGAACCAGCCGAAGATGTCCCCGACCCCGCTCTGGCCGGCCTCGTAGCCCCACAGCCCGGTGACGACGCCGCCGTCGACGACGCCGCACATACCGGGCACCTCGCCGAGCTGGTCGGAGACCATCACGTGGCAGGTGGAGGTGCCCATGATCGCGACCATCTGACCGGGGTCGAGCGCCTGCGCGGCCGGCACGGTGGCGTGCGCGTCGAGGTTGCCGACGGCCACCGCGATGCCCTCCGGGAGCCCCGTCCAGGCGGCCGCTTCGGCGGTGAGCCCGCCGGCACGCTCGCCGAGCTGGGCGATCGGGTGGTCGAGCTTGTCGTCGACGAAGCCGGCGAACTCGGGGTTGAGGGCGGCGAGGTACTCCCGGTCGGGGTGCTTCCCGTCCTGGTAGATGCCCTTGTAGCCGACGACGCACGCGTCGCGGACGTAGGTGCCGGACAGGCGCCAGACGATCCAGTCGGCGGCCTCGACCCAGCGCTGCGTGCGGGCGTAGACCTCCGGGTCCTCCTCCAGCAGCTGCAGCGCCTTCGCGAACTCCCACTCGCTGGAGATCCGGCCGCCGTAGCGGGCGAGCCAGGACTCGCCGCGCTCCTGCGCCACCTGGTTGATCCGGTCGGCCTGGCCCTGCGCGGCGTGGTGCTTCCACAGCTTCGGGTAGGCGTGCGGGCGGTCGATCAGCTCGGGGAGCTCGCAGAGCGGCGTGCCGTCGGTGAGGGTCGGCAGCACGGTGGAGGCGGTGAAGTCGGTCGCGATGCCGATGACGTCCCGGGCGTCCACGCCCGCCGCGGCGACGGCTTCGGGCACGGCGACCTTCAGCACCTCGATCCAGTCTCCCGGCATCTGCAATGCCCAGTCCGGCGGCAACGTCGCGCCGGTGGCGGGCAGGGTGCGGTCCACGACCCCGTGGGAGTAGGCGTGCACGGCACTGGCGAGCTCGGCGCCGTCGGAGACCCGGACCACCACCGCGCGTCCGGACAGGGTGCCGAAATCGATCCCGACGGTGACGGCGCTCTGCGGGGGGTGCGGAGTGGCCACTGTGCACTCTTTCCGTCGACGGCGTTGTTAGCGCTCACAATCTGGGTCGGGTGGGGGCTTTGTCAAGCCGCGAGTCGTGCCCTCCCACCCGCGAGTCGAGGCCACCCACCCGCGAGTCGGAGTCTGGCGCCCGCGAGTCGGGCTGCACCTGCTGCGCGGGGTCTGGCGGCGCACGTCCCCTCGGCGCCCAGCCCGCCCCGCGGCGAGCTCGTACACCCACCGCGCGACATGCACGCGCCACAGCGCAACTCGCGGCCGGTGCGACGTTGCTGTGGCCTCGCGCACGCGGGCGGGCTCCGTTCGGGCTCGCCGGTAGCGGGTAGACGAGCGGCATGCGCCGATTCGACGGGTTCGCCCGGCGGTACCTCCCCGCCCGCGGCCCCCGCGCCAGGGAGGGCCGGCGCGGGAGGTTCGGCTTCTGGGGACCGGTGCCGTACTACTCGACGCGTACGCGTCGCGGCTCCGAGGTCTCGGTCGGCGGCTGCGGCTGCTGCCTGCCGATCCCGCTCATCGCAGTCCTCGCCACCGCGGCCGGGCTGCGCGCTGTGAGGCGACAGCTGCGCTGACGGCCGACGGGGTCCAGAGCCGCGCACGGGGGGACCGGCCGGCGCACGTTCCTGGATCCGGATCTCGCAGGGCGAGACGCCACCCGAGTGGCCATGATCAATACCTCGGCGCGAAAACGGGCGAGATCAACCCGCCAACGCGCCGACACGTCGATCATGAAGCTGGGCCGGTGCTGCGGCGGACGAGGAGTTCGGTAGGCACCAGGTCGAGCGCGCTGCCGGTGCCGGTGCCGGCGGCCTCGTCGGGGCGGATGATGTCGAGCAGCAGGCGCACCGCCCGGCGGCCGGCCTCGGGGAAGTGCTGGCGCACGGTCGTCAGGGGCGGGCGGAAGAACTCCGCCTCCGGCACGTCGTCGAAGCCGACCACGCTCACGTCCGCGGGCACCCGCCGGCCGGCCTCGTCGAGTGCGCGCAGGGCGCCGAGCGCCATGTGGTCGTTGGCCGCGAAGACGGCGGTGAGGCCGGGGTCGGCCCCGAGGAGCCGATGCATCGCCAGGAACCCGGAACGCGCGCTCCAGTCGCCGCGCTCGGGCTCGGGCACCGGCGCGCCGGCCGCGGTGAGCGCCGCGCGCCAGCCCTCGACGCGCCAGCGCGCGTCGAGCCAGTCGTCCGGGCCTGCGATGTGGTGCACCGTGCGGTGCCCCAACTCGAGCAGGTGCTCGGTGGCGCGGGCCGCGCCACCACGCTGGTCGATGCCGATCGCCGGCACCGGCGCGATCTCGCCGCCGGTCCCGCCGCCGAGGACGCCGCCGACGAAGACCGTGGGGACGGGACGCAGCTCGGCCGTCAGCACGTCCACCGCGTCCTGCTGGGCCGCCAGCGCCACGACCCCCTCGACCGACTGGTCCTGCAGCCGGGCGAGCGCCCGCTCGACGGCGTCCGAGCTGATCTTCTCGACCACGGCGATGCTGACGCCCATGCCCACCGTGCTCGCCGCCTGCTCGACGCTGTAGAGGGTGCTGACCGGCCCGTACAGCACGGTGTCGAACGTGATCACGCCCAGGGCGCCCGAGCGGCGGGTGGCCAGTGCGCGGGCGACGGCGTTGCGCCGGTAGCCGAGCTCCTCCATCGCCGCGAGCACCCGCGCCCTCGTCGGCCCGCTGACGTGCGGCGAGCCGTTGACCACCCGGGAGACGGTCTGGTGCGACACGCCCGCCAGCCGCGCGACATCGGTCATCACGGGTGCCGAGGCGGGTTCCACCATGGGGCACATGCTCGCACGCGCTGCTGCTGCGGGAGCCCGCGCGAGCTGCCACGCTGCGAGGTATGGACGACGAGCAGTGGTTCTACTGCCTCAAGCACGGCACGGTGGAGCAGGCCGACGGCTGCCGGGCCGCCGACCGGCTCGGGCCCTACCCGGACCGGGCGACGGCGGGGCGGGCCCTGGAGATCGCGCGCGAGCGCACCGAGGCCGCCGACCGGGCCGACCGGGAGTGGGCGGAGAAGGGCTCCGACCGCGACCCGGACGGCTGAGCCGTACGGCGCGTCAGGCCAGGTAGGGGATCGTCTGCGGCCCCTCGGGCAGCACGCAGACCCGCGCCTGCGGCCCCGCGGCGGCGAGCGCGTCCGCGACGGTGCCGGCGATGTCGCGGGTCTGCTCCAGGTGGGCGGCGGCCAGGGCGTGGTCGGACAGGTACGAGGTGTGCATCACGACCCGGGCCCGCGCCTGGACCTTGGCCTGCACCTGCACCTGCCACTGGTCGGGCAGCGTCTCCGGCCGTGCCTCGATCGCCTCCAGCAGCGCGCGCGGGGACGGCGCCGACTCCAGCACCTCGCGGTAGGAGCCGTGGTTGGGGAAGCCGTCGCGGCACTCGGCCGCGCAGATGATCGTGCCGCCCTCCCGGACGATCGTGGCGCCCGCCGACATGCCCTTCACCGACTGGTAGAGGTTCTGGTCCAGCGGGAAGCCTGCGTTGGTCGTGACGACCACGTCGAACAGTTCCGGCACCGGGCGCATCGCCAGGCGCTTCGCGCCCTCCCGCGCCGCGGCGTGCATCGCGAACAGCTCGCCGCCGAAGGCCTCGACGATCTGCTGCTCGCGGTTGAGCACGACGTCCAGGCCGAAGTCCACCCCGCCGACAGCGCCGACGACGGCGCGGACGTCGTCGTGCACGGGGTTGCCCTCGCACACCGCCCACGTGGCGTTCGGGTGCCCGATCCGCCGCGCGTCGTGCAGGGTGAGCACGGTGTCCAGCCCGGCGAGGCCGGGCGCGACCAGTTTCGGTCCGCCGCTGAAGCCGGCGAAGAAGTGCGGCTCGACGAACCCGGTGGTGATCCGCAGGTCCGCCTCGACCCAGTGCCGGTTGAGCCACACCGGAACGCCGTCGCCGTGGGTTCCCAGGTGCACCAGGGACGACGGTTCGCGGGCGTCGTGGTTGAGCACGTGCACCGAGTCGACGACCGCGTCGCCCAGCATCGCGCGGATCTCGGCCTCGGTGTTGCCGCGGTGCGTGCCCGTGGCCACGAGGATCACCACGTCGTCGAGGTCGATGATCCCGTCGAGCTCCTCGAGCACGGCCGGGATCATCAGGTGGCGCGGCTGGGCGCGGGTCCCGTCGCACATCGAGATCGCGACCTTCTGGCCCCGCCGGGCGAGCTCGCGCAGCGGGGGGCCGGCCACCGGCTGCCGCAGCGCGGTGCGCAGCGCCTCCCGCTGGTCGGTGGCGCCGTGCGCGTGGACCGGCTCCACCACGGTGGTGCGCGCGGCGGGCAGGTCGACGGGCAGGCCGGCCTCGCCGTAGGCGAGCTGCACGCGTGTGGTCCCGGTCATCGGACCGCCTCCTTTGCAAGGGCTCGGAGCAGGGGGATCGCCTCGATCTTCTCCGCGGTGAGCGCGGACCAGCGGATGCCGTCGACGGGGCGTGGCCCGCGCCGGGCCCGGCAGTCGATCACCCGGTCCGGGGTGACCACGAGGTCGACGGGCGCGTCGTGCGTCGCGGTCGGGACGGCGCCCGCCGGGCGCACCTGCAGCTCGTGCACCGTGGTGACCACCAGCGTGTCCGGCCCGACGAGCCCGGCGGCCGTGGCGAGCGCGAACTCCAGGTCGGCGAACCCGCCGCCCTTGCCCAGCCGCGCTCCGTCCTCGCCGACGGCGACGCAGCCGCTCACCACGATGTCGACCGGTTCCAGCTCGGCGACGGCCACCCGGCGGGCCGAGCGGGTGGCGCCGGCGATCGAGGCGGCGCGCCGGGGCGGGTCCGCCAGGTGGGCGGGGTCGAGCAGGAAGAACGGCTCGGGCTCGGCCAGGCGCGGCACCGCCATGTAGACGGTCTTGCCGTCCTCCAGCGCGCGCTGACGCACGGGAAGCTGCGCCGAGTCGGGGTTGGCCTTGACGGTGGCCGCGTCGCGCCAGGCGTCCGTCTCCGCCAGGCGACGGGCCGCGGCCTCCGCGCCGGTGAAGTTGGAGATGCGGTTGCGGGCGCCGGGGAAGCGCGCCACCCGGGCCTGCGACAGCGCCGTCCACACCTCGTCGCGCAGCGCGGCCTTGGCCGCGAGCAGCTCCGGGTCACCGCCGGCATCGTGGTCGTGACGCCGGCTCGCGCGAGGGCTCACCTGCCCGCCGTGCGGCGGCGCTCGCCCTGCGCACGCAGCCGGGCGAGCACGGGCAGGCCCAGGCGCGGGAGCGTCCCCGCGATCCGCATCGCCGCCGCGCGGTGGCCCGGGAGGGTGCGCACGATCCGGCGCCCGTCGAGCAGCCGGAGCGCGGCGTCGGCGACCGCCTCGGGCGTGAGCAGCCCGCGCTGGCAGAACAGGAGCGCGGAGTCGGGCCTCTCCTGCTCGCTGCGCACGAGCGCGGTGTCGGCGGCGTCGGGGCACAGGGCGTGCACCCGGATGGGCAGCCCGGCCAGGTCGAGCTCGCCCGCCAAGCTGGTGCTGAACGACAGCACCGCCGCCTTCGTGGCCGCGTACATCGCGAGCCCGGGCACCGGACCGTGCGCGGACATCGACGCGATGTTGAGCAGGTGCCCACCGCGCTTGCGCATCACGCGCACCGCGGCCCGCGACCCGTGCACGGCGCCGAGCAGGTTGACGTCGACCTGCAACGCGATGTCCTCGTCGGGCTGCTCCCACGACTGGCCCGCGCGCAGCACCCCGGCGTTGTTCACCCACACCCCGACCGGCCCGAGCTCGGCAGCCGCCGCCGCCACCCGGGCGTGGTCCCCGGGCACCCGCGCGTCCGCGGTGACGGCCGTGACGCCCAGCTCGGCGGCCGTCGCGGTGACGGCGTCGGTGTCGAGGTCGGTGATGAGCACCCGGTGGCCGCGGGCGACGAGGCGGCGGGCGATCTCGCGGCCGAAGCCGCGGGCGGCGCCGGTGACGACGGCGACGGTCTGATCGGGAGTGCTCACGCCGCCACCCTGCCACCCGACCCCCGCCACCGCCGAGGCGACTGCACCGGAGGTGTGGAGTGGCTCCGGTTGACCCGCCGGCCCCACTTCGCACACCCAGCCTCCACTCCGCGCAAGGCGGGCGCTGTGCCAAGTGACTAGTGGGTGTGCGAAGTGGCGTCCTACGCCAGCCGCGACGCCGCCACCGTCAGCCAGCGGTCGACGTCGTCGGGGCCGTGGTGGCGGATGGCCCAGTCCACCTGCCGCAGGCCCATGTGCGCCCAGTAGGCCCGCAGGGTTGCCGGGTCGTCGAACAGGTCGTCGATGCGGTTGTCCAGCCAGCGTGCGGCGGCCGCGCGCGCCGAACGGTCGGTGGAATCGGTGCCGGGTACGGCGAGGTCGAAGCGCAGGGTGACCAGGGCGAAGCGGTGGTCGCCACGGCCGATCCCGTCCCAGTCGACGACGCCGGTGACCGTGCCGGTGCGGTCGACCAGCACGTTGCCGGGGTGGAAGTCGAGGTGCACCAGGTCGTCGCCCGCCATCCGGGAGGCGTGGCCGGTGCCGATGCGGCGGATGAGGTCGAGCAGGCGGCGGGTGCGCTCGTCGTACTGCGCGAGTGACTCGTGAAGGCAGAAGCCGGGGCCGCTGCGCAGCAGGAACAGTTCGGCCCCCGGGACGTCGCGGCGTTGGCGCAGCAGGCCGGCCCCGCGCCCGGCGAGGGCCACCAACTCCTGGACGAGCGCGAGGTCGACGCGGGCGGGCGGCTCCCCGGGCAGCCGCTCCTGGACGACGGCGATCCGGTCGGGCAGCCGGGTCACCAGCGCGTAGCGGGGCGCCGGGATCCCGGCCTCGCGCGCCAGTTCGAGCAGGGCGCCGGTGCGTTCGACGAGGGCCCACGTGGCGTCCGAGGCATCGCCCCGGTGCGTCAGGACCTCCTCGCGGTGGCCCGGCCGCCGGACGATCGCGGCCCCGACCTGCCCGCCGGGCAGGGGCGCCACCAGCTCGAACTCCTCGCCGGTGTGGGCGCACAGCGCGGCGACGAGTGCAGGGGCGTCGAGTCGGGGGACCGGTGCGAGCGGGGTGGCGGCGGGCGGCGTGGCGGCATCGGGCACAGCCCGCCAGCCTAGGGGGATCAGCGCCGTACCGAGCCGGGTTTCCGCCGTCTGCCGCACGGCAGCCAGGGACGTCCGCCCGTCGTCGGCTCAGCGGCGCCGGTTGGCCGCGGCCGCCACCGGGCTCGACATGAGCTTCTCCAGCAGGGCGGTGAGCTGTGTGACCTCCTCGTCCGACAGCGCGGACGCCCACGTCCGCTCCCGTTCGTGGTGGGCCACGAACGCGCGCATGACGACCTCGGTGCCGCGGTCGGTGAGCGACAGCTCCACCGATCGGCGGTCCGGTCCGGCCTTGCGCCGCGCCACGAGCCCGTCCCGTTCGAGGGTGTTCACCAGGGCCGACACCGCGGCGCGGCTCATCCCGGACAGCTGCGCGGCCCGCTTGGCCTCTGCAGGCCCTGCCAGCCAGAGCACGAACAGCAGCCGGAAGCCCGCCCACGACCAGCCCTGCGGGCGGTGCACGGCCGACTCGAGGTCGTAGACCAGCGCGTTGGAGGCGCGGTAGAGGCTCAGCACCAGCCGCATCGGGAGCGGGTCGACGTCGGGCAGGGCCCGCACCGTGCGGGCGACGGCCAGGTCGATGAACGACCAGTAGTCGAGCCCGTCAGCCTCCCCGTCGGGGGAGGGTCCGGGGGAGTTGTCGGGCTCGGCGCCGGTATCGGGCACCCGACCAGCGTAGGCCGGTTCGCCGCGGGTACACCGGCGTGGTGATCGCCTTCTACAGCCGGCGGATCGGCTGCCTGGGGTCGGTGCTGCTGTCGCTGGTGCTGACGGCGTGCCTCATCCTGCTGTTCGTGCTGCTCTGACCCCACCTGCCGGCGTGTCTCCGGCGAGCAGCTCCCGCAGGACCGCGAGCCCGGCGTGCACCTCGGCGAAGCTCGTGGACAGGGGCGACGGACCGATGCGGATGCCGTCCGGCTCGCGGAAGTCCGGGATCACCCCGCGCTCCCACAGCCGCGGCAGGAGCTCGCGGAAGCCCTCCCGGCGCAGCATCACGTGCCCGCCGCGCCACTGTGCCTCCCGCGGGGTGGCCAGCCGCACGCCCAGCGGGGCCAACCAGGCGTCCACCAGCTCGATCGCGAACCCGGTGAGCGCCTCGGCCTTCGCCTGCACGGCGGCGATCCCGGCCTCCTCCAGCAGGTCGAGCCCGGCCAGCAGCGGCACCATCGCGAGGATCGGCGGGGTGCCGCTGACGACGCCGCGCACGCCCGCCGCCGGGACGTAGCCCGGGCCCATCTCGAACGGGTCGCGCCGGCCCATCCAGCCCTGCACCGGCTGGCGCAGGGTGTCCTGGCGGTCGCGCCGCACGTAGCCGAACGCAGGCGATCCGGGCCCGCCGCACAGGTACTTGTAGGTGCAGCCCACGGCCAGGTCGACGCCCCACGCGTCCAGCTCGAGCGGCAGCACGCCCACCGAGTGGCAGAGGTCGAGGAGCAGCGCCGCCCCGCTGTCGTGCGCGATCCGGGTGATCGTGGCCGCGTCGGTGCGCAGGCCGGAGTGGTAGGAGACGTGGCTGAGCAGGACGAGGGCCGTTCCCGGGCCGACGGCCTCGGCGACGCGCTCCGGGGCGGCGCCGCGGATCGGGCGCAGGACGCAGCCGCGCTCGGCCGCGATGCCCTCCAGGACGTAGCGGTCGGTGGGGAAGTCGCCCTCGTCGAACACGATCTCGCGGCGTCCGGGGCCCGCGGCGTCGACCGCGGCGCGCGCCAGCTTGTAGAGCAAGACGGTGGTCGAGTCGGCGACGACGGTCTGGCCCGGTGCGGCGCCGAGCGCGGCCGCCGCGATGCGGTCGCCGACCCGCTCGGGCCACTGCATCCACGGGCCGCCGGGTCCGTCGCCGGTCCACCCCCGGATCAGGCCGGCGCCCCACTCCTCGCGGACGAACCGGTCGAGCCGCTGCGCGGCGGCGGCCGGTGGACGGCCCAGCGAGTTGCCGTCGAGGTAGGCGACGACGTCCGGGGCCGGTAGGAACCGCTCGCGGAACGCCGCGAGCGGATCGGCGGCGTCCAACTGCGCCGCCCGCGCGGCGAGATCGCTCACCGCCCGATCTCCGTGCGCACCGCGTACAGCTCCGGGAAGAACGTGATCTCCAGCGCCGAGCGCAGGAACGAGACCCCGCCGGTGCCGCCCGTGCCGGGCTTGAGACCGATCGTGCGCTCCACGGTCTTGAGGTGCCGGAACCGCCAGAGCTGGAAGTTCTCCTCCAGGTCCACGAGCTCCTCGCACGCCTCGTAGGCCTCCCACCGCTGCTTCGCGTGCTCGTAGATCGCCCGGAACACCGGCACGAGCTCCGGGGTGAAGCGGTGGGGCTGCGTGACGTCGCGCTCGAGCACCGCGCGGGGCACGTCGTGACCCGCGCGGTGCAGGTAGCGCAGGAACTCGTCGTAGACGCTCGGGCGGGTCAGGAGGTCGGCCAGCTGCTCCCGGGCGCGGTCGTCGCCGGCGAAGAGCTCCAGCATCGCGACGTTCTTGTTGCCGAGCACGAACTCGACGGCCCGGTACTGGTCGGACTGGAACCCCGACGACGTCGCGAGCGCACCCCGGAACTCGGCGTACTCCGACGGCGTGAGCGTGGCCAGCACGGCCCACTGGTCGGTGAGGGTGTGCTGGATGTGCTTGACCCGGGCGAGGCCCTTGAGCGCCGGGCGCAGGTCGTCGGCCGCGAGGCGGGCCTGCACCTCCCGCAGCTCGTGCAGCACCAGCTTGAGCCACAGCTCGGAGGTCTGGTGCTGCACGATGAACAGCAGCTCGTCGTGGTGCACCGGCCTGCTGGCCGGGTGCTGGGCCGAGAGCAGCTCGTCCAGGTGCAGGTAGGCGCCGTAGGTCAGGTCCACCCGCCGGCCCGTCATGCCTGCACCCTAAGGCCCGCTCAGGCGTCGGGGCGCCCGCCGAGGTGGTCCTTGAGCTGCTTCATGACCTCGTTGGGCCCGTTGGCGGTGCCGACGCCCTTCCCGCCGACGAGGTCGCCGCCGGCGCCGTTCTTCTTCGCGAGCGTGGCGAGAGCTTTGCCGTCCATCGGGTAGCCCGCGCCCTTGAGGACGTGCTGCACCTCGGTCACCTGGAAAGCCATGGCCCGGGGTTACCCGGTGCCCGGACGGGTGATCGGCTCAGAACTCCGTGCCGTGCTGCGGCGTGCGGTCCGCCCGGAACGCGGCGTCCAGGCGGCGCAGCGCGGCCGGATCGTCGGCTCGGAGCAGGCCCGCCCGCGCCAGCGCGCCCGCGTGCCCGCCGCCGAACAGGAGCGTGCCCAGCGCCGCCGTCCCGACGCCGACGACCGGCGCGCCACCCTCGGCCGGCACGCACTCCGCCCCGTCGGGGCCGCCCCGCAGGCGGAAGCGGCCGCCGCGGTCCAGGAACGGGTCGTGGACGTCGAGCACCACGTCGAGCTCGACGGTGTAGCGGCGCGCGGCGAGGGCGGCGGGCACGTCGAGCACACGGGCCCACATGCCGTCGCGCTGGTCGACCGTGCGCATCTGCCGGGGGTCGGCCAGCAGGTGCGACAAGGGCTCGGCGGCGGCCATCGACCGGCAGGACACCGTGTCGACGAGGTCGATGGCGAGCACCGTGGACCACAGGGCCACGTAGGCCTCGTCGCTCGCGGTGACGACCTCGACGATGCGGCAGGTCCGGGTGGCGTTGTCGCGGCGGTAGGAGACGTACCCGTCGGGGTGGACGAGGTGGAACAGCGGTGTGGCGCCGTGGCGCTGGTGCTCGCGGTCGGCGAGCAGGGTGTCCCACCAGCCGTCGCTGCGCGAGAGCGCGCCGGGCGTCAGCGCGGCCCACCGGCGGTGGATGTCGGGGGCCAGCCGGCGCAGCTCGGCGGTGCCGACCTCGCGCACGCCGCCCGTGTCCTCGACGTCTTTGCGGAGCGCGGCGCGGCGCCGGTCGATCTCGACCGTGCGGTGCTCGGTGGCGATCCCGTAGCCGAACCGGCCGTAGATGCCGCCCTCGCTGGCGGTCAGCAGGGACACGGCCAGTCCGTCGTCGACGAAGCCGCGGTGCTGGGCGGCCAGCATCGCGCGCAGGATGCCGCGGCGGCGGTGCGTCACCGCCACGGAGACCCACGTGACGCCCGCGGCCGCGACGGCGGCACCCCCGGGCAGGGTCACGTCGAAGGGGAAGGAACCGGTGACCCCGACCGTGTCGTCCCCGGCGCGGGCCATGAGGAACCGATCGGGCTCGAACAGCAGCCGGACGTCGTCCAGGTCTGCGTCGGAGTAGTGCATCCCGAAGGCGCGGCCGTCGACCTCCGCGATCACCGGGAGGTCCGCCGCCACGGCCTGGCGCAGGTCGACGGGAGCGTGGGCAGGGCGCAGCGCGTCACTGTGCAGCACGGGAACGCAGTCTGCCCGGTCCACGGGGAGGAGTCGACCGGTATGCGGCCCCGTCGGTCAGGCGGGGGCGGCGACGCCGGCCAGCACGGCCTCGTACACGCCCCGCAACCGCAGCGCCCACGCCGTCGCGTCGAACTCGGTGAGGAACCGGGCGCGCGACGCCTCGGCCATCCGCAGGCGGCGTTGCGGGTCCTCGGCGAGGCCGACCAGCGCGTCGGCGACGGCGCCCGCGTCCCGGTGGACGAGAGCGCCCGTCGCTGCCGTGACGATCTCGGGGACGCCGCCGACCCGGGTGGCCACCACCGGGATCCCGGCCGCCATCGCGCGCAGCAGCGCGGTCGGTGCGGCGCCCGAGCGCGCCGTGTGCACCACCAGGTCGGCGGCCGCGAGCAGACCCGACAGATCCTGGCGGCGGTGCACGAACCGGACGCGCGCGGCGAGGTCGTCGCTGGTGTCGACCCGCGACTCCAGCCACGGGCGCAGCGGCCCGTCGCCGGCGAGCGCAACCGCGAGCGGCAGCCGGTCGGGCAGCGACTCGACCGCGTCGAGCAGGAGCTCGTGGCCCTGGTCGCGGCGCATCGGCGCGCTGCTGACGACCAGCACCTCGTCGTCGCCGACCTCGAGCGCGGCGCGGCGGGCGCGGCGCTGGTCGGGGTCGACCGGGCCGGGGTCGGTGACGCCGTTCGGGACGACGACGAGGTTGCGGCCCGAGCCGGACAGGCCGCGGTACCACTCGCGCTGCACCTGTGAGATCGCGATCGTGCGCGCCATGAAGCGCTGCCGGGCCAGGATCCGCGCGGAACGCTTGAGCCGGTCGGCCCGGTCGGCAGGCAGGTTCTCGATGCGGTGCAGGGTGGACACCGCGGGCACCCGCGCGCGCAGGGCCGCGGCCGCGCCCACGACGTCGGCGGGTGGGAGGTGCGTGTGCACGAGCTGCGCGCCGTGGCGGCGCAGCTGCGCGGCCGCGCGGGGAACGGAGCGCGGGTCGAAGCGGGCGAGGCCGAGTTCGACGACGGGCACGTCGAGCCGGCGCAGCGCACTGACCTGGGTGGTGTCCGACGTTCCGGCGAGGGCGACGACCACGAGCTCGAGGCCGGTCTCGCGCGCGGCTCCCGCGAGGTCGACCAGCCCGATCTCCGGCCCGTCCGGGTGCAGGGTCGGCACGAGGTGCGCGATCTTCAAGGGGCTCTCCCATGGGGTGCGGGCAGCGCTCGACCCTACTCACGGCCACGGGCGGGCATGATGCGCGGCGTGCTGCCCCTGGAAGGAATCGTCGTCGTCTCCTGCGAGCAGGCCGTCGCCGCGCCGTTCGCCACCCGCCAGCTCGCCGAGCTCGGCGCTCGGGTGATCAAGATCGAGCGGCCGGGCCGCGGGGACTTCGCCCGCGACTACGACACCACCGTGCGCGGCCTGTCGAGCCACTTCGTCTGGCTCAACCGGTCGAAGGAGAGCCTGGCGCTGGATCTCAAGGAGGACGTGGACGTCATGTCGCGGCTGCTCGAGCGCGCCGACGTGTTCGTCCAGAACTTCGCGCCCGGCGCGGCGGAACGGCTCGGGCTCGGGCACGAGGAGCTGCGGGCCCGCCACCCGCGGCTGATCACGTGCTCGATCTCCGGTTACGGCCCCGATGGCCCCTACCGCGACGCGAAGGCCTACGACCTGTTGATCCAGTCCGAGGCCGGGCTGGTGTCGGTCACCGGCAGTGCCGACGAGCCGGCAAAGAGCGGCATCCCGGCCGCCGACATCGGCGCGGGCATGTACGCGTTCTCCGGCGTCCTCGCCGCGCTCTACGACCGGGAGCGCACCGGCACCGGCACGCACATCGAGGTGAGCCTGTTCGACGCGCTCGTGGAGTGGATGGGCTTCCCGCTCCAGTACACCGCCGGGAGCGGGGCGCCGCCGCCGCGCGCCGGCACCAGCCACCCGGCGATCGCGCCCTACGGCACGTTCGCGGCCGGTGACGGCACCGAGGTCGTGCTGGGGATCCAGAACGAGCGCGAGTGGCAGGCCTTCTGCACCACGGTGCTGCGCCGCCCCGACCTGGCCGACGACGAGCGGTTCCGCACCGGCGCGCTGCGGGTGGCGCACCGCCCCGACCTGCACGCGGAGATCGACGCCGTCTTCGCCCGCCTCACCGGCCCCGAGGTGGTGGACCGGCTGGGGCAAGCGCGCATCGCCGCAGCCCGCCGCAGGGAGGTGGCCGAGGTGCTGGAGCACCCGCAGCTGGCGGCGCGGGAGCGCTGGACGGAGGTCGGCTCGCCCGCGGGCGAGATCCGAACGCTGCTGCCCCCACTCACATGGCAAGGCGAGCCGCCGAAGCTGACCCCGATCCCGGAGGTTGGCGAACACACCGAGCAGATCCTCCGCTGGCTCGACACCGGGCCGGGCGCGTAGCGCTGCGCCGCGGGTGCTCGCACACCGACCGCTGTGCTCGTACACCGACTGCAGTCGGTGTGCGACGCCTGCGATCGGTGTGTGACGCCGCGATCGGTGTGCGACGACGGCGCGGCGTCTCCCGCTCAGTCGACGGTCAGGGCGGCTCGGAAGGCGGCCAGGGTCGGCTCCATCTCCTCCGACGGCACGTCGCTCATCCTCGGCGCGTCGATCGGCAGGCTGGTGGTGATCAGGTCGGCGTCGAACAGGTCGATGCGGCTCAGCGACGGCGCCGCCAGGCCGCGCAGCGCGGCGCCGGGGGCCAGACCGTCGAGGACGGTGGCGAGCGGGCCGCCGGTCCAGACCGGCACCGCGCCGAGAGTCCCCGCGCTCACCACGTGCGTGTGCCCGGCCAGCACCAGCCGCACGTCCGTGCCCGCGATGGCGTCAGCGAGGTCTTCCCGGCGCAGCAGCGGGATGCTGGCGGCGAGCGGCGCGGCGCTGGGGAGCGGCGGGTGGTGCAGGGCGAGCACCGTGCCCGCGGGGGCGGGCTGGGCGAGCTCGGCCCGCAGGCGCTCCAGCTGGGCGGGGCGCAGCGCGCCGTGCGGCTGCCCGGGGATCGTGCTGTCGAGAACGACGATCCGCAGGTCGCCGACGCGCACCACGGAGTCGAGCGGTTCCGGGGAGGCCGGCACCCCGAGCAGGTGCTCGCGCAGCGCCGCGCGGTCGTCGTGGTTGCCGGCGGCGTAGACCAGCGGCGCGCCGAGCCGTGCGGCGGCGGGTTCCACGATCTCGCGCAGCCGCCGGTACTCCTGCGGGAGGCCGTGCTCGGTGAGGTCGCCGGTGAGCACGAGGGCGTCCGGGGTGAGGCCCGACTCCTCGACGGCGCGCAGTGCGCGGTCGAGCAGCGCGGTGGTGTCAATGCCGTGGGGGAGCGCCGCGCCGTCGGCGACGAGGTGCAGGTCGGTGAGCTGGACGAGGGTGTGCCTGGCTGGCTTCACGGGGCCCATCCTGCCCGCCTCCCGGTGCCGGGAAGGCGTGGCGCGGGCCACGGTGACGCCAAGTACTTAGCAACGCTATCTATACTCGCCGCCGTGAGCTCTCAGCCGACCACCGGGACCAGCCCGTTCCGTCAACCCAAGGCCGTGTGGGCCGTCGCCTTCGCGTGCGTCATCTCGTTCATGGGCATCGGCCTCGTCGACCCGATCCTCCCGGCCCTGGCCACCCAGCTCGACGCGAGCCACACCGAGGTGGAGCTGCTCTTCACGAGCTACCTGGTCGTCACGGCTTTCGCAATGCTCGTCACGGGCGTGGTGTCGAGCCGCATCGGCGCCAAGCGCACGCTCATCCTCGGGCTGGCCCTGATCGTCGTGTTCGCCACGGCCGCCGGGCTGGCTGCCGACATCGCCGGGATCGTCGGCTTCCGCGCGGGCTGGGGCCTGGGCAACGCGCTGTTCATCGCCACCTCGCTCGCCGTGATCGTCGGCTCCGCGAGCGGCGGTTTCGCCGGCGCGATCGTGCTCTACGAGACGGCGCTCGGCATCGGCATCGCCTCGGGCCCGCTGCTCGGCGGGCTGCTGGGCGACATCAGCTGGCGCGGCCCCTTCCTCGGCGTCGGGGTGCTGATGCTGCTCGCGCTGGTGGCGACCGTGGTGCTGGTGCCGCCGACGCCCAAGCCCGCGCACCCCTCCTCGCTGCGCGAACCCCTGGCGGCGCTGCGCCACCGCAGCCTGCGCAACACCAGCCTGACCGGCCTGCTCTACAACTGGGGCTTCTTCACGCTTCTCGGGTACGCCCCGTTCCTGATGAACCTCTCGGCCATCCAGCTGGGCGGGGTCTTCTTCGCCTGGGGCCTGCTCGTGGCGCTCTTCGCGGTGTTCGGCGCGCCGCGCCTGGGCGGCCGGTTCGGCACGGCGCGCACCCTCACCGTCGCGCTCGTGGTCGTGGCGGTGCTGCTGGCCCTGATCGGGACCTTCCCCGGGACGCGGTGGGTCGTGATCGTCGCGGTGATCCTCTCGGGTGCGGTCGTCGGCCTGAACAACACGCTGGTCACGACGGCGGTCATGAGCATCTCGCCGGTGCCGCGCAACGTGGCGTCGGCGACGTACGGCTTCGTCAGGTTCATCGGCGGCGGTCTGGCCCCGTTCGCCGCAGGGCTGCTCGCCGAGGGCTTCAGCGCGCACGTCCCGTTCCTGCTGGGCGCCGTCGTCGTCCTGGCGGGGGCGGTCCTGCTGCAGACCGTCCGCGCCGACCTGGACCGCGCCGACGCCGACGCGGCGAACCCCGGCCCGATCGCCGACGCGGAGGAAGCGGTGACCGAGGTCCCGGCCCTGGAGGAGGAAGCGGTACTCGCCCAGGAGGCCCGCGCCCGCGAGCGGCCCTGACGCCCCACAGTGCGGGTGGGGGTGCGTCAGCGTTTCGTTCGGCGGGTCGGGGGCTCGCTCAGGGGGTCTTCCGGCCACGCGTGTTTCGGGTAGCGGCCTCTCAGGTCGGCTCGGACCTGGGGGTAGCCCACCTTCCAGAACGAATCGAGGTCATCGGTCACCGCCGCCGGCCGGCCTGCGGGGGAGAGCAGGTGCAGCAGCACCGGCAACCGTCCGCCGGCGACGGCGGGCGGAGCGTTCCAGCCGAACACCTCCTGGACGCGCACGGCGAGCACCGGTCGCTCCCCGGAGTAGTCCAGCGCGACGCGTGACCCCGACGGCACGGTGACGCGCTCGGGCGCGAGCTCGTCGAGGAGGGCGGCCTCGCGCCAGCCCAGCACCGCCCGCAGCACCGTGGTGGCGTCGACGCGGGCGAGGTCGGCCCGGCTGCGCGCGCCGGCCACCGGCCCGCTCCACCAGCGGTCCGGGTCGGCCAGCAGCGCGGCGTCGGAGACGTCGGGCCACGGCGCGCCGAGCGTGCGGTGCAGCGTGGCGAGCCGGTCGCGCAGCCGTCGCGCCCCGTCGGTCCAGCGCAGCAGGCCCGTGCCCTCGGTGCGCAGCCCGTCGAGAAGGGCGGCGCGCAGTGCCTCCGGGTCGGGCGCGGGGAGGCGGTGCTCGGCCAGGACGATCGCCCCGAGGCGGCGCACGTGCCGCGCGACGACCCCGGCCGGGTCGTCGCGCACCCACGCCACCTCGTCGCCCTCGGTCAGCAGTGCCGGTGCGGCGCGCACGGCGAGCTCCGCGTCGGCCGCGGCGGCCAGGCGCACGCGGGCGTGCTCGGCCCCGGGCGTGCGGTCGGCGACGGCGACGGCGAGCCACTCCGCTGCTCCGAGCGCGGAGCCCGGCGGCAGCTCCACGGCCGTGCCGCCGGCCATCAGGTAGCGCGCCGAGCCGGCGGAGCGGCGCCGCGCGAGTCGTTCCGGGTGGGCGAGCGCGACGACGAGGGCGGCGTCGGCCGGTCCGCTGTGCCGACGCCGCTCACCGGCTGCGTCGCCGTCACGTGCGCCGGGGAGCAGGCGCCGCAACCGGCCCGCCTCGCCCCGCCAGCGGCCGGCCGCGGGCGCGTCCCCGGAGCGCAGGCGGCGCAGCGCGTCGTCGACCTCGGGGCCGGTGGCGAGCGTGTCGTCGTCGAGGAGCGCCACCACCTCGGCGGCGGTCCGCGCTCCGGTGGCCGCCGCACCGTCGAGCAGCGCACGCGCGAGCCGCGGGTGCAGCCCGAGCTCCGCCATCCGGCGGCCGCGCTCGGTCACCCCGCCGCCCGGCGCGGACAGCGCGCCGAGCGCGTGCAGGACCGCCTGCCCGGCCCGCAACGGGCCTTCCGGCGGCGGGTCCCACCAGCGCAGGCCGCCGCCGTCGGGCGTGCCCCAGCAGGCGAGGTCGAGGGCGAGGCGGGTGAGGTCGGCGGTGCGGATCTCGGGTTCCGGTGCGCGGGCGAGCAGCTCGCCCTCGGGCCAGCAGCGCAGCACCCGGCCCGGCCCCTCCCGTCCGGCGCGCCCCGCCCGCTGGGTGGCGACCGCGGCCGAGACGCGCACGGTGACCAGCCCCGCGAGGCCGCGCCGGTGGTCGGTGCGCGGCACCCGGGCCAGGCCTGCGTCGACGACGGCCCGTACGCCGGGCACGGTGAGGCTCGACTCGGCGACGGCGGTGGCGAGCACCACGCGGCGCCGGGTGCCGCGGCGCAGTGCCCGGTCCTGCTCGGCGGGCGGGAGGCGACCGTGCAGGGGCAGGACGTCGGCGTCCAACCCGGTGAGCGCCGCGGCGGTGCGGCGGATCTCCGCCACGCCGGGGAGGAACGCGAGGACGTCCCCGTCCCCCTCGTCGAGCGCGGTGCGCACGGCGCGCGCGACGCAGGCCTCGATCCGCTCGCCGCGGACCGGGGGCAGGTGGCCGACGGTCACCGGGAACGCGGTCCCCGCCACCTCGAGCACCGGGCCGTCCAACAGCCCGGCCAGCTGGTCCGTGGCCACGGTCGCCGAGGTGGCGAGCAGCTGCAGGTCCGGACGCAGGCCGTCGCGGGCGTCGAGCAGCAGGGACAGGAGCAGGTCGGCGTCCAGGTGCCGCTCGTGGCACTCGTCGAGCACCACCGCGGAGGTGCCGGCGAGCTCGGGGTCGGCCACCAGCCGGCGCAGCAACAGCCCGGAGGTGACCACCTCGACGCGCGTGCGGGCCGACCGGCGCGCCTGGCCGCGCACGGCGTAGCCGACGGTGCCGCCGACCTCCTCGCCCAGCAGGGCCGCCATCCGGGCCGCGGCCGCGCGGGTGGCGAGCCGGCGCGGCTCGGCGACCAGGACCCGGCCCCCTCCCAGCGCGGCGGCCAGCGCGAGCGGCACCAGCGTCGTCTTGCCGGTGCCGGGCGGCGCCACGAGCACCGCGGAACCGCGGGCCGCGAGCGTGCCGGTGATCTCGTCGAGCGCGGCGCGCACCGGCAGGTCGGGGAGCTCCGGCAGCTTCATCGCCGGCCAGTGTGCCGGGTCGCTCCCGTCGTGACGTGGCCCACCGCACCTCCAGGGCGACGCCGAGTGGGATCTCTACGCGCTGGAGGCGCGGGCCGCGTGGTCGGGCAGCGGGTGCCGCAGCGACGTGCGGTCCTGGGCCCAGCAGCCGAGCAGGTGCGCGCCGAACCGGTCGGCGAGGAACCCGCTCGCCCGGATGCCGAACACGACGTCCGCGGCGAGGGCGGGCTCACCCGCCAGCAGCGGCGCGATCACGCCGCGGCGGACCAGCTGCTCGTGCACCGCGTCCGCCTCGACGTGCTCGGCGTAGAACTCGACGGCCGCCTCGGGCAGGCCGAGCCGGCGCATGGCGCGCACCAGCCGGTCCGAGCCGGGGGAGGAGGTGAGCTCCACGGTCGCGAACTGCCCGATCAGTGCCCCGCGCAGGCGGCGGTGCAGCCCGCACAACGACATCAGGTTGACCTCGGCGAGCGTCTCGGCGGGTGCGGCGTCGAGGTAGGCGCCGTAGGTGTCGTCGAGGTCGAGCGCGCGCATCATGTCGGCGAACAGCTGCGCGTGCATGCGGTCGGGGTCGCCGGCGCCGTACTCGTCGTGCTCGACGGTGACGAGCGCGGCCTTCGCCGGCCCGTCGAGGCGGGCGATCACCCAGGCCTGCGGGTCGGCCTCCTTGAGGTGGTAGAGCGAGCGGTGCGCGACGTACTCGCGCACCTGCCAGGGCTCGCCCTCCTTCTTCAGGTACCACGACGGGCCCTGCCCCTCGACCGGCTCGACGAGCAGCGCGTCGAGCTCGGCGCCCACGTCGTCGGAGGGCTCGACGTCGGCGCGCAGGGCGTCGGTGAACAGCCGCTCGAGCGCGGCGCGCACGGTCAGCAGCGCCGGGTCCCACTCCCGCTCGTCCGCCACCCCGGCGAACCCGCGGTAGTGCAGCTCGTAGAGGCAGTACAGCGCGAGCTGCAGGTCGGCGCCGTAGGGGTCGGCGTCGAGGGTGGGTGCGCCGGCCTCGCGGTCCTCGCGCAGCGCGGTGATCACCGCGGCGGACAGGGGCCCGCGCGGCGCCGGCAGGGGCGGTGCCGCGACCGGACGTGCGGGGTTACGGCTGAGCACGGTCCTCCTCCTCGCCACCGCCGCGGACCTTGCGGCGGTGGCTCGTGTCGCAGAACGGCGGGCGACGGCTGCGCTTGCAGGTGCACAGCGCGCTCACCGGGCGGTCGGAGCGGACCCGCCGCCCGTCGGGCAGCACGACGTCCACCGGCCCGGACACGAGCAGCGGCCCGTCGTCGGTGATCACCACCTGTGGCACGCGCTCAGCCACGATGCGCCCCCACGACGACCAGCTCCTCCTCGCGCTGCCCCGGCCCGATCAGGCCGCGGGACTCCAGCAGCGCGCTGCGGGCCCGCATGACCGGCCCGAACGGGACGGTCGCCTTGGCCAGCACCTGCGGGACCAGCCCGGCGCGGTCGAGCGCGTCGAGGGTGAGGTCGGTGTCGCAGACCGCCGAGTGCACGAGCAGCACGTCGCCGTCCGGCGTGAGGACGTCGGTGACACCGGCGCAGATCCGGTCCAGCACCGCGCGGCCGTCCGGGCCCGCGTCCCAGCACCGCGCCTTGCGGTGTCGGGGGAGGCGGCCGGTCTCGGCGGGCACGTACGGCGGGTTGGCCACCACCAGCCCGAAGCGCCGGTGGGCGACGGGGGCGAACATGTCGCCGCGGTGCACCGTGACCGGCATCCTGTGCAGCCTGCTGTTGAACCACGTCGCCGCCACCGACCGCAGCGACAGGTCCACCGCCGTGACGGCGGCGGCGCCGGCCCGGGCCGCGGCGAGCGCGAGCGCACCGCTTCCCGTTCCGACGTCGAGCACGTCACGACCGAGGGCGAACCCGTCCCGGTCCATCACGTCGGTCAGCAACTCGGTGTCACCCTCGGCCCGGTACACCCCGGGTGGGCGCAGCAACATCACGACCATCTGATGCCCTGCGCGGCGCCCGCCAAACGCACTTGCGCGGCCACATCAGTTCTCGGTCCGCGTCTTGGCCACCGCCGCGTAGCGCGTCTGCGCGGCGGTGATGATGCCGCTGCGGTTCTTGTGCTTCTCCTCGAACGCGATCATGGTGCGCAACGCGTCGGGGTCGCTGAGCTCGCGGATCGCGGCGATCGCGTTCTGCGCGGTCATCTCCTCGTAGTGCTTGATCGGCAGCTCCGACGCGGCCAGCCGCCCCAGGTCGGCGCGGGTCTCGTGCACCGCGCCCGCCACGGTGTCGGCGCCGTCGCGGCGGGCCACCCGCTCGGTCTGGCGCAGGGCGGCATCCCGGCTCGCCGAGGCGACCTCGCGCGTACCGAGCCCGAGCTGCGTCGCCCTGCCCGCGACGTCACCGACGACGCCCCGCGCCTGCTCGCCCGTGCGGTAGGCGGTGTGCACGGCCCAGTTGACCTGCTGCACCGCGAGCCGGGTCGGCAGGCCGACGGCGTGCGCCACGCCGCCTGCCACCCGCTGCAGCGGCGTGGGCGTCAGGGCGGCCGGGCCGCCGAGGGCCTCCTCGGCCAGCACCGTGGTGAGCCACTCGACGGTGGCGGAGTGCGCGGTGACCAGGTCGTCGGCCAGGCGCTCCACCGAGGGCAGCCCGGCCCGCTGCGCGAGCACGCGCACGTACCGGGCCCGGTCGCGCAGCTGGTGCTCGAGGGTGAGATCGGAGAGCAGCGCCTCGTCGATGGGCTGCGTCTGCTCGAGCGTGCTCTTGGCCAGGGCGAGGACGCGCCCGATCGCCGGTGTCACGACGTCGGGCACGGCGTCGAGGTCGTCGAGGGCGTCGGCGATGCGGGCAGCGCGGCGCACAGCGTTCTCGGCGTTCTGCTGCAGCTCGCGGCGTACGGCGTCGGTGCGGGCGACGCGACACGAGCACGCCACAGCCCCGACTCGCGGGGGTGGGCGCCGAACCTCCGCGAGTCGCGGGCGTGGGCGCGCGAGTCGCGGGGGGTGGGCGCCGAACTTCCGCGAGTCGCGGTCTACGGGGGCGGATGTCGCGCTGTGCCGGGCGCGGGTCAGAGCTCGTTCTCGAGCTCCTCCAGGCGGGCGCGGGCGCGGGCGGTGCGGGAGGCGGCCACACCGACGGCGCGCGCCGCGGACTTCGCCGCCGACTCCGCGTCCCGCGCGGTGGACGCGGTGGTGCGCTCGCGTTCGCGGGCGGCCTCCAGCTCGGCGGTCAGCTCCGCCACTCGGTGACGAGCGTCGTCGCGGGCGCCGGCCGCGTCGTCGCGCGCGGAGTCGGCGGAGTCCTGGGCCGAGCGTGCCTGCGATTCCTCGTCCTCCGCGGCCGCCAGCGCCTCCGCCCGCCGGTCGCGCTCGGCGCGCAGCCGTTCGCTGCGGGCGCGGTCGTCGGCCTCGGTGTCCCTCGCGGGCTCGGGCTCGCCGGCGGAGGGCTCCTCGGGCGCGTGCCGCGGGGCCGGTACGGCGTCCGGGTCGGTCTCGGGCCCGAAGCCGGTGTAGCTCAGCGTGCGCGTGAGCCGGCCCGCGCGTACCTGCTCGGCGACCTCGGGGCGCGCGAGGGCGGCATCGAGGATTCCCTGCAGGTCCCGCAGCACGCTCTCGGCCGCCGGGTCGCCCGCCTCCTGCGCCAGCCGCCCGGCCTCGCGTGCCATCGCGGCGACGAGCTGGTGGCGCTTGCTGGACAGCTGGCGCAGCGCGGCGCCGTCGAGCGTGCGCTGGGCGTCGGCCAGGCCGGTGGCGAGACCGAGCAACCCGTCCAGCTGCGCGGTGCGGTGGCGGGCGAGGAGGTTGGCCAGCCATGCGGCCCGGGTGGGGCGGCGCAACCGCCCGATCGCCTTGGCCAGCTCCCGGTCGCCGCGCTCGCGCGCACTGGCGACGGCCGCGTCCCGGGCGCCGATGAACTCGTCGGGCGGCAGGCCGTACAGCTCGTCCGCGACGGCGGCCAGACCCGCCGAATCCGGATCTTCGGCGCTCGTCGTCGGGCTGTGGTCGGCCACACAGCGAGCTTAGTGCGATCTCCGCCCCGAAGATCCCCCGATTGCGCGTGCAACAGTTACCGTGGAGTAGCACGGCTCTGGCGGACCCCCCGGCCGCCCCCGTGCTCCGGCGGCCGCTTCCCCACCCCTCGAGAAGCGGCCGCCGGTCTCCTCCGGAGTCACCCTTCCGGTAGTCAGAGGTGCAGGCGGGGGCCGTGGCGGGCAAGCTGCGCGGGATGGACGCCCTGCCCTCGCTCCCGCCGGCGGTGTCGCCGATGCTGGCGACGGCCGGGCAGCCCCCTGCCGGGCCGGGCTGGGCGTTCGAGTTCAAGTGGGACGGGGTCCGCGCCGTCACCGCGGTGGCGGGCGAGCGCATCCGGGCGCAGAGCCGCCGCGGGAACGAGGTCACCGCCGCCTACCCGGAGCTCGCCGATCTCACGGCCCTTCTCGACGGACGCCCTGTCCTGCTCGACGGCGAGGTGGTCGCCCTCGACGCGCAGGGGCGTCCCGACTTCGGGCTGCTGCAACACCGGATGCACGTCCGCTCGCCCGCCCCGGAGCTGGTCGAGCAGATCCCGGTGTCCTACGTCGTGTTCGACCTGCTGCACGCCGACGGCGCCTCGTTGCTCGCCGAACCCTACGACCGGCGCCGTGCACTGCTGGAGGAGCTGGAGCTCGCCGGCCCCCGCGTGCGCGTGCCCCCCGCGGCTCCGGGCGTGAGCGGCGGGCAGCTGCTGGAGGTGGCGCGGGCGCACGGGCTGGAAGGTGTGGTCGGCAAGCGTCGCACCGGCCGGTACGAGCCCGGCCGTCGCTCGGCGGCCTGGATCAAGACGGCGCTGTTGCACACGCAGGAGGTCGTCGTCGGCGGCTGGACGGCGGGGGAGGGGCGGCGCGCTCAGAGCATCGGCGCGCTGCTGCTCGGCGCCTACGACGACACCGGGTCGCTGCGCTACCTCGGTCACGTCGGCACCGGGTTCACCGAGGCGGCGCTGCGGTCGCTGCTCGTCGAGCTGCGGGCCCGCGAGCAGCCGGGGAGCCCCTTCGACGAGGAGGTCCCGCGGGAGGAGGCGCGCAAAGCGCGGTGGGTGCGCCCCGAGCTGGTGGGAGAGGTCGTCTACCGCGTCCTGACGCGGGAGGGGCGGCTGCGGCACGCGGCGTGGCGCGGGCTGCGCAGCGACAAGGAGCCGCAGGACGCGGTGATGCCGCCGACCTGACCGGCGTGGTGTGCGCGGCGGGGATCAGGTGATGTCGGTGTCGCCGAGGGAGTGCAGCGCGATGCGCAGCACCCCGGCGAGCTGGGCGCGCTCGTCGGTGGTGAGCGCGGCGAACAGGCGTGCCTCGTTGGCGAGGTGGTCGGCGAAGAACGCGTCGATCAGCTCCAGGGCGCGAGGGGTCAGCTGCACGCGCACCGAGCGGCGGTCGTCGGCGCCGGGCCGGCGCTCGACAAGCCCCTTGGCCTCCAAGCGGTCGATGCGGTTGGTCATCGCCCCTGAGGTGATCATGGATGCCTTCAGCAGGCCGCCCGGGGTGAGGGCGTACGGCGCCCCGGCCCGGCGCAGCGTGAGCAGTACGTCAGCTTCCCACAGCTCGAGGTCGCGCTCGGCGTAGAAGGCCTTGAGCTCGCGTTCGAGCACCCGGGTGAGCCGCTGCATGCGGCCCACGAGCTCCATGGGCCACAGGTCGTCCACGGCGTCGGGGCGCTCGCGGTGCCACTGCTCGAGGATCCGGTCGACAGCGTCGCGCATGAGCGAACTCTCTTCATCTCGAGATACTTGACGTCGTGCTACTGCTCGTGCTCGGATATCTCTCGACATCGAGAATATCAGCATGGAGAGTGCGATGGCCGCCGACCGGCTCCTGACCATGATCGCCCCCGTCAGCTGGGGAACCACCTACGTCGTCACGGCAACCCTGTTGCCGCCCGATCGGCCGCTGCTCGCCGCCCTGTTGCGGGCGCTGCCCGCGGGCCTGCTGGTGCTGCTGCTGGTGCGGCGATTGCCGCCTGGGCGGATCTGGTGGTGGCGGTTCCTCGCGCTCGGCGTCGTGAACTTCGCCGCGTTCTTCCCGCTGTTGTTCTACGCGGCCTACCGGCTGCCCGGGGGCGTGGCCGCAACGGTCAGCGCGGTCCAGCCGCTCGTCGTCGCCGGGCTGGCGTGGCTGGTGCTGCACACGCGCACACCGCTGCCCCACCTGCTGGCCGCGCTCGTCGGGGTCGCCGGCGTGGCGCTGATGACGCTCACCGCAGCGGCCCGCCTCGACCCTGCGGCCCTGCTCGCGATGCTCGCTGCGACGTCGTTGGTCGGGCTCGGCATCGTCCTCGGGAAGCGGTGGGGGAGTCCGGGGTCGCCCCTGATGACGACCGGGTGGCAACTGACGCTCGGCGGCCTGGTCCTGGCTCCCGCCACGCTGTTCGTGGAGGGGCTGCCGCCCACGCTCACCGTTGCCAACGTCGCGGGCTACACCTACCTCGCCACCATCGGGGGCGCGCTCGCCTACGTCTGCTGGTTCCGCGGCATCGAGCGCCTCAGCCCGACGACGGTCTCGCTGCTGACCCTGTCCAACCCGCTCACCGCCACCGTCGCCGGGCTGGTCGTGCTCGGCCAGACGCTGACCCCGGCCCAGACCGTCGGGCTCGGCGTGGCGCTCGTCGCCCTCGTGGCCGGTCAGGTGCTCGGCCGTCCAGCGGCGCCGCTCCCTCCCCTCGACCACCGGCCCCAGCCGGTCCCCCGCTGACCCCGAAACGGAGCATGATCATGCAGATCACAGTGATCGGAGCCACCGGAATGGTCGGCAGGCGGGTGGTGGCCGAGGCGCTCGCCCGGGGGCATTCCCTCACCGCCGTCGTGCGCGACACCACCCGCGCTGCCGACCTGCCGCCCGCCGTGCGCGTGCGGGCGGGTGACGCAGCGGACGTCGTGGCCGTCGCGTGCCTGGCCGCCGATCAGGACGTCGTGGTGGCGTCCATCCGCCCCGCCGTGGGGTCCGAGGCCGAACTCGTCCCGACGACGCAGGCACTGCTGGCGGGACTCGTGGGGTCCGGAGCCCGGTTGCTGGTCGTCGGCGGCGCCGGCAGCCTGGTCGTGCCCGGCACGGGCGGACTGGTCGCCGATGACCCGTCGCTGGTCACCGGCGGGTACCGCGCCATAGCGCTGGCGGGTGTGCAGCAGCTCGCCGCGTGCCGGGCAGCACCGGACGAGGTGGACTGGACGTATCTGAGCCCGCCCGCCGAGCTGGTGCCCGGCGTGCGGACGCGCACCTACCGGCGGGGCACCGACGAGCTGCTCCTCGACACCCGAGGCCGGTCGAGGATCTCCGTGGAGGATCTGGCGGTCGCGCTGCTGGACGAGGCGCAGAACCCTGCGCATCGCCGCACGCGATTCACGGTGGCGTACTGAACCGGGCCGCCGGACGAGCGATCAGAGGCGACCGTGCCGCTCGTCGCGCTCCTTCGTGGGTCACGACTCCCGGGTGGTGCCGGTGCGGGCCGGCGGATCGTCGTCGGCGGGCGGCTCGGCAGCCGCCCACTCCTCGCGGTTCGACCCGCCGGGGCCCAGCTCGCCGGCCACCTCGTCGGCCAGCGCCTCGTCCTGACGGGGACTGTGCTTGGAGCTACCGCGTTCCATCCGCGTCCTCCTTCCGGATCTTGCGCGTGCGCAGCCGCTGACGCAGGGCGCGCAGCACCAGGAAGCCGAGTACGGCGCCGATGCCGGCGACGAGGGCCGGGCGCTCGCGCAAGGCGGCCTGCGCCTCCGGCGCCCGTTCGGCCACGACCTCCCGGGCGTGACTCACCTGGGCCTGCACCCGTTCGGCCGTCTCGGCGCGCTTCTCGCGCATCCGGGACGGGACGTCCACGCGGTGCGCGAGCTCCTGGACGGTGTCGCCGAGCTCGGTCCGCAGCTCCTCGACCTCCCGCTGGGGGTCAGCCGGGGTGTCCCGGGAGGTGCCGGCCGGTGTGTCGGACTGCGAGGCGGTCATCGGTGCACCGCACCCTTCACCGTGGCGACATCGTCCTGCACACCCTGCACCGCCTTCTCCGGTACTGCAGGCGTGGCCTGCTTGATCTGGCTGCGCCCGGCCAGGGCCAGCACCCCGGCCACGAGCAGCAGCACGACGCCGATGATCAGCGCCGACAGCCACACGGGCAGCACCGTGGCGAGCCCGGCGATCGCGGCGGCGATGAGCGCGCCGACGCCGAACAGCGCGACCACGCCACCTGCTCCGGCGAGCCCGGCGCCGGCACCTGCGCGCTTGCCCTTCGCGGTGAGCTCGGTGCGGGCCAGCTCCAGCTCGCGGCGGATCAGCTCCGAGAGCTGGGTCGAGAGCCGCTGGACCAGCTCACCGGTCGAAGCGGCGGTCAGGCCGTCGTGTGCACCTTGGGGAACGGGGCTCGGGTCCACGCCGGCCACGGTCGCGCCCGATGCGCTCGTGGCCCGCTGGCTCGGCACGTCCGTCGTCTGCGGAGTCATACGGGAGGCCTACCCCCGGCGTGCCCGGTCTAACACCCGCTGACCGGTTCCGGTGCGGCACGGCGGCGTTCCGGTGGATCCCGGCCGTGGCCGCTTGGGTCGCCGCGCCCCGGGTACACCGCGCTCCGTCGCTGCAGATGGGAGCACACGATGCCCGGTTCGGCCCTCACCCCGCGCACCCGCCACCCCGTTCAGACGACGGGGATGGTCGTCAGCGCGGTCTTCATCGTCGTCGGGATCCTGGGGTTCATCCCGGGTGCGACGACCGACTTCGACCGGCTGTCGTTCGCCGGGCACATGTCCGGCGCGCTGCTGCTGGGCCTGTTCGCCGTCTCCGTGCTGCACAACCTCGTGCACCTGGCGTTCGGCGTCGTGGGGTTCGCGATGTCGCGCACGGCGTCCGGTGCGCGCGCGTTCCTCATCGGCGGCGGGATCGTCTACGCCGTGCTGTGGATCTACGGCCTGATCATCGACTTCGACAGCGCCGCGAACTTCGTGCCGCTGAACACGGCCGACAACTGGCTGCACCTGGTGCTCGCCGTCGGCATGATCGGACTGGGGGTGCTGCTCGGCCGTGACCTGCGGGCCCGCACCTGACGCCTGCGGCTACCGCTGCCGCTGCGCCAGCTGGGACTGGATGATGCCCTGCAGGTGCGTGAGGTCCGGCGCACCGAGGGCTGCGATCTGGCTCTCCAGCTGGCGCAGCAGGTGCGGGTCGGTGACGCCGAGCTCCGAGGACTGCAGCAGCACCGTTCCCGCACCGGTGAAGTCGAACTGCCGCTCCTCCCCGGACTGGACGCCGAGGGCGCCCGCCGCAGCACCGAGGAACCCGGTCATCCAGCTCGCATCGAAGTGGTGCGCCGGGGAGGGGCAGTCCGCCCAGCCCACCAGCGCCTGCGGGTCGACCCGGATCGGCGGTTCGGCGAAGATCACCGGTCCCGAGCTGGACGCGAGGAACTTCCCGGTGCCGATCAGGGTGAGGAAGCCGGGCACGATCGACTGCTTCAGCTCGAGGGTCGCGTCGAACGCGAGCAGGTTGGCGGCGCGCAGCGTGAGGTTGCCCTCGTCTAGGTCGTAGCTGTTGATGTCGTAGCCGCGATCGCCCAGCAGCAGGTGCCCGGCACCGGTGGCCACGACCCAGTCGCGCGTGTAGAGCGGCGCGGAGAAGCGGGCGGCCACGAACCCGCCGACGCTCGCGGACGTGAGCGGCTCGAACCGGATGCCCGACCCGCCCGCAGCGGGGTAGTAGGCGATCATCCGCCCGGTCTGCATGAACAGCTGCCCGTCCAGGCGCACGCAGTAGGCGTAGTGGTTGCCCGGCACGTTGTCGTTGTCGGGCAGCGTGCGGGGATTCAGAGGGGCGTTCACGCCTGTCACACCTTCTGCTCGGAGGCCTGGACGTAGACGGTGCCGGACCCGGTGAGCTTGAGTTGGATGGCCTCGCCGGAACCCCGCCCCACGGCGTCGCGCCAGCTCGCGGCGACCGCGATGTCGGCGTCGACCTGCCCGACGTGTGCCACGTAGGCCTGGGGGTCGACGGTGGTGGGAGCGCCGGGGCGCACCGGCAGGGCGAGGGTGCCGCCGTGGGAGAGCACCGCCACCGAGCCCACGCCGTGCAGCTGAGTGGTGAACATCCCCTGGCCGCTCACGGCCCCGCGCACGGCCCCGCGGATCCCGCCCTGCTGGCCGAGGAACACGACCGCGGACTGCAAGGTGGCGTCGTGGGCGACGAGCCGGTCGGCCTCCACCGACAGCGGCCCGGAGCCGTCGAGCTCGATGACCGTGACGTAGCGGCCCCCGAGGCCGTAGTAGACGGTGCCGCTGCCGCGCGCGGCCATCATCGCGACCTGCTCGCCGCGCACCATCCGCCCGGCCATGCCGCCCAGACCGCCCTGGCCGGTGTGCACGGGCGCGAAGCCGACGTCACCGGTGTAGGCGAGCATCGCGCCGCGGCGGGCCAGCACCTCGCCCCCGGGCGCCACCACCGCGGAGACGACCTTCGGGTTCACCTGGGTGAAGGCCACTACCGCTCCTCGGGCTGGATGTAGACGACGCCGGTGCCGTCGAAGCGCAGGGAGAACGCCTCCCCGGAGCTCTCGCCGACGATGTTGCGCCACGAGACGTCGGTGACGAAGGTCTGGTCGAGCCGACCGGTGCTCGCGACGAACGCGTCGGGATCGACGACGAGCGGGTGCTGTGGCGCCACCTCCAGCGCGATCGGCGGGCCGCCCGCGGACAGCAGCGCCACCGCGCCGTCGCCGGTGACGGTCGTGGTGAACAGCCCCTGGCCCGACGACGCCCCGCGCAGACCGGCGAAGGCGACGTCGGTGCGCAGGCCGTCGGATATCGCGAGGAGCTGTTCGGACTCGACCTTGAGCGTGTCGCCGGCGAGCTCGATCACCACGACGTCCATGGCGTCCTTCGCGAACCACACCGTGCCGGTGCCGGTGCACTGCATCAACGCCACCGACTCGCCGGTGGCGCGCCGCTTCAGCGCCGCCCGCAGCCCGTCGCCCCCGCCCATCCCGGCGTTGCGGAAGGAGACCTCGCCGGTGTAGGCGATCATCGACCCGGTGGCCGCCCGCACGGAGCCACCGTGCAGGTCGATCTCGAGCACGCGTGGCCCGTTGAGCTGGAAGCCGTGCACCTGGGTGATCCTGGCACACGCCGCGAGCGCGTTTCGCAATCGGTTCGGCGGGCAACCGATTGTTCATGGAGCGCACCAGGATCAGGCGATCCGTCCTCGCGGCCGTTGCCGCGGGTGGACTGCTGCTCACCGGAGCGGGGGCCTGCGACGACGGCGGTCCGGGCGTCGGGGAAGGCGGCGAGCAGGGCGACGTCGACCGCGAATTCGGCACCGGCGGAGACAGCGGCGCCGGCGAGGACGGCGCCGGGGAGCCGGGCGAGGGTGGCGCCGGCGACGAGCTCGGCGGGGGCGGCTGAGCGGTACCGACCGGAGGGCGGGTCACGGTCCGCCGGTCGCGTCGGCGCGGCGAACGGGCCACCGGCCGCACCACGGCGACGGGTGACGTTTGTTCCCCCGGCACGTCGTGGAAAGTGTGCAACATGGAGTATCCCGTCCGCCCCGGACCCGGACACATCGAGTTCGTGCACCGCAGCTGGCCGGCCGATTCCGAGCAGCTGGCGGTGATCCGGCGGGAGCTGGGCGGCTGGCTCGCGCCGCTCGCGCTGACCGAGGAGGAGACCGCCGACGTCGTGCTCGCCGTGGACGAGGCGGCGGCCAACGCCGTGCGCCACGCCTACGGCCCCGACGAGGCGGGCGTCGTGGAGCTCACGCTCTGGACCGAGTCCGAGACGCTGTGCATCGAGGTCGTGGACCACGGGAGCTGGCGGCCGCCGGCGGACCGGTCGCGCGAGAGCGGGCGCGGCATCCCGCTGATGAGCCACATGTCCGAGTCGGTGCTCATCCACTTCGACGACCGGGGCAGCCGGGTGCTGCTGCGTCACCGCATCCCGAGCCTGGAGGGTGGGCGCTCGTCCGAGCGCGGATCCGAGGAGGCCTGAGGCGCGATCCGGGGTACCCCGCCCTCATGGCAGCGCAGGACCGGCGGGCACGGGGACAAGCGCAGGGACGACGGACACGGGCGGACTACGAGCGCGGCCTGCCCGACTACCACGACCCGACGGCCGGGATCGGCGGCGCCGCCCCGGCCCGGAGCGCCCTGACGCTGCGTGCGGTGCTCGCCGTGTTCGGGCTCGTGTTCGCGGTGGGTGCGGCCTGGATCGGGTTCGCCTCCGGGCTCGGGGTGCTCGGCTGGGCGATGGTGGTCGTGGCGGTGATCGCACTGGGCGACCTGGCCTGGGTGCTCTACCGGAAGGGCCGCGGGGAGCCGGGGTGACACGCGGCAGTCGTGGGCGGGGAACGACACACAACCCTTGAACCCCGCGCAAACTTAGGTGAGGCTGCCCTGGCAAAGGTCGCGCGCGGTGCGCGGTCGGGGAGGGAGACGATGCAGGAGCCTCACGCGCTCGATCTCGTGGGAGTCGGGTTCGGGCCCTCGAACCTCGGGCTGGCGATCGCGCTGGACGAGCGCACCGGTCCGGCGCTCTCGATGCGGTTCCTGGAGCGGCAGGAGCGGTTCGGGTGGCACCGCGGGATGCTGCTCGAGGACGCGACGATGCAGGTCTCCTACCTCAAGGACCTCGTGACGCTGCGCAACCCGGCCAGCGGTTACGGGTTCCTGTCCTACCTGCACGAGCGCGGGCGGCTCGCCGACTTCATCAACTACGGCAGCCCGTTCCCCACCCGCATCGAGTTCCACGACTACCTCGAGTGGGCTGCCGCCGGCTTCGCCGACCGGGTCGACTACGGCGCCGAGGTGCAACGGATCGCCGCGGTTCCCGGCGAACCCGGGCTCCTGGAGGTGCACGCGTCGCACGCCACGCGCGGTGCCACATCCGTGCGCACGCGCAACGTCGTGCTCGCCACCGGCCTGGTGCCGCAACTGCCCGAAGGCGTGCGGCGCGGCCCCCGCGTCTGGCACAGCAGCGAGTTGCTGACCCGCGTCGACTCGCTCCACGACCCCCGGCGTGTGGTCGTCGTCGGCGCGGGGCAGAGTGCCGCCGAGGCCCTGGACCACCTGCACCGCACGTTCCCCGCTGCGGAGGTGCGGGCCGTCTTCAGCCGCTTCGGCTACAGCCCGGCCGACGACACGCCGTTCGCGAACCGGGTGTTCGACCCCTCGGCGGTGGACGCATTCCACCGCGCGCCCTCCGAGGTGAAGGGCCTGATCCTGGGCTACCACGGCAACACCAACTACTCGGTCGTCGACCCGGAGCTGATCGAGTCGCTCTACCGGCGCCACTACCACGAGCGGGTCAGCGGCCGGGAGCGGCTGCGCTTCCACAACGTCAGCCGCGTCGCCGACGCGATCGAGGTGGACGGGCGCGTCGAGCTGGCCGTGGAGTCGATGGTCGACGGCGGGCGGGAGGTGCTCAGCGCCGACCTCGTCGTCTACGCCACGGGCTACCGGTCCTCGGATCCGGCCCGCATGCTGGGCGCGCTCGCCGACTCCTGCCTCCGCGACGAGGAGGGGCGGCTGCGCGTGGAGCGCGACTACCGCGTGGCGACGCGGCCGGAGATCGGCGCCGGGATCTACCTCCAGGGCGCCACCGAGCACAGCCACGGCTTGTCCTCCACGCTGCTGTCGACGGTCGCGACCCGCTCCGGGGAGATCGCGGACGCGATCGCGGCGGCGACCGGCGCGCAGGTCCCGGCCTGGGCCGTGGGTCAGGCCGGGTAGCGCCGCCGCACGCGGTCGGCCTCGGCGCGCAACTGCTCCCACAGCTGATCGACGTGCTCCGGACCGGTGCTGACCCCGCCGATCGCCACGCGGACCAGGTAGCGGCCCTCGACCACGGTGTGGGTGAGGAAGGCGAGGCCCGAGTCGTTCACGCGCTCGAGCACCTCGCGGGAGGCGGCGTCGTCGGCGTCGGGCCCGGCGCCGGTGACGACCCGCAGGCACACCAGCGCGAGGGAGGGGTCGGCGGCCAGGTCGAACGCCGGGTCGGCGCGGACGCGTTCGGCCAGGCCGGTGGCGAGCGCGACGTGGCCGCGGATGTGCGCCCGCAGCCCGGACAGGCCGACGCCGTGCAGCACCGTCCACAGCTTGAGTGCCCGGAAGCGGCGTCCCAGCGGCACCTGCCAGTCGCGGTAGTCGACCACCGCGCCCGACTCGGACGCGGCGTTGCGCAGGTACTCCGGGGTGATCGAGAGCGCCGCGGGCAGCGCGGTGCCGTCGCGCACCCACAGCAGGGACGCGTCGAACGCGGTGAGCAACCACTTGTGCGCGTCGGTGCAGAACGAGTCGACGAGCTCGACCCCGTCGAGCAGGTGCCGGAACTCGGGTGCCAGCGCGGCCACGCCGGCCCAGGCGGCGTCCACGTGCACCCACACGCCGTGTTCACGAGCGACCTCGGCCACCGCCCGCACCGGATCGATCGCGCCGGTGCCGGTCGTGCCGATGGTCGGGCAGACGAGCACCGGTGTCAGCCCGGCCGCCACGTCCTGCGCCACGGCGGTGGCCAGCGCCTGCGGCGACATGGCCCGGGTGCCGGGAGTCGGGGCGACCGTGCGCAGCGCCCGGGCACCGAGCCCGGCCACGCGCGCGGCCTTGGCCAGCGACGAGTGCGTCTCGGCGGTGACGTAGACGCGCTCGGTGCCGGTGACGCCGCGCTCGCGCCACCCCGGCTCCGCGCGGTGCAGGGCGGCGAGCAGCGCCACCAGCGCCGCGGACGAGGCCGAGTCCTGGATGCTGCCGCCCCCGCCGCCTGCGAAGGTGAATCCCGGGTCCAGACCCAGCGCGGCCGCGAGGCCGTCGACCAGCACCTGCTCCACCTCGGTGGCGGCGGGCGAGGTGGACCACAGCATCCCCTGCGCACCGAGCCCGCCGGAGAGCATGTCACCGAGCAGGGAGTGCAGCGAGGCGTTCGCCGGGAAGTAGGCGAAGAACCGGGGGTGCTGCCAGTGCGTGCTGGCCGGCACCACGACCTCGTCCACGGTGGCGAGCAACGCGTCGAGCGGCGCGGGGTCCTCGGGCAGCGCCACCGGCAGGCGGTCACGCACCCAGCCGGGTTCGACGTCGGCCCGCACCGGCAGGGCGTCCAGGCCCGCCCGGTGGTCGGCGATCCAGTCGACGACCGCGTGGCCGAGCCTGCGGAACTCCTCCGGGCCGAGGTCTGCGGGGTTCGCGGAATTCACGGAGCAACGCTAACCAGTGGCGGTTCTCACGCCCGCGGGGGGCAGCGCCGGATGCCGCGGCGGCGCATGGTCGAGCGGTGACGACGGAGACCGGCGGCGTGGTGGGGGAGCGGGGCAGGCTGCGGCTGCTCCAGTTGGCCGCGTTGACCAGTACCTGCGACCGGTTCGCGATCGCCCCGCTGCTGGTGGTCATCGGACTCGACATGGGTGCTCCGCTGGCGGCCGTCGCCGCCGTGGCGAGCGTCTACTTCCTCGCCTACGGGCTGATGCAGCCGGTGTGGGGGCTGATCAGCGACCGCATCGGCCGCGTGCGGGTGATGCGGTTGTCGCTGCTGGGTGCGGCGCTCGCCGGGGTGGCGTCCGTCGTCGCGCCGAACCTGCTGGTCCTGGGAATCGCGCGGACGGTCGCGGGCGGCTGCTTCGCCGCCCTGATCCCGGCCACCCTCGTCTACGTCGGCGACATGTGGCCGCCGCAGGTCCGCCAGCGTCCGCTGTCGGACGTGCTCACCGCCTCCTCGCTCGGCACCGCGGTGGCGACCGCGGGCGCGGGAGTGCTGGCCGACCTCGTCGGGTGGCGCATCGTCCCGGGCGTCACCGGGGTGGCCGCGGCGGCCCTGTGGGTGGCCCTGCGCCGGCTGCCGGAGCCGGACCGGGGGCCGGTCACCGGCAGCCCGCTTCGCTCGATCGCGACGGTCCTGCACCACCGGTGGGCGCGGGTCGTGCTCGCGCTCGTGCTGGTCGAAGGCATGGTCGTGCTCGGTGTGCTGACCTACCTCGCGCCCGCCGTGCAGGCCCTCGGCGCCTCCGCGGCCGTCGCCGGGGCGGTGGCGGCCGCGTTCGGGGTGGGGTCGCTGGTCTGGTCGCGAGTGGTGCGCCGGCTGGTCGGGCGCCTGTCCCCGGCGGCGTTGTCGACCGTCGGCGCAGTCCTGCTCGTGGCGGCGTGGGCGGTGCCGGCCGTCGCCGTCACCATGACCACGGTGGTCGTCGCGGGGGTGCTCCTGGGTGGCTCGTGGGCATTCCTGCACACCACGCTGCAGAGCTGGGTGACCGAGGTCGTGCCCACCGAGCGGGCCACCGCGGTGGCGCTGTTCGCGGCCCTGCTGTTCCTCGGCGGCTCGGCGGGCACCGCCGCGGTCGCGCCGCTCGCCGACGCCGGAGCTTTCGAGGCGGTGTTCCGCGTGGCGCTGGTGGTGTCCGTGCCGCTCGCGGTGGCCGCCGTCGTGGCCCGCAGGCGCTACGGCGCCGACGGCGGGGTCGGGCCGGCGCCGGCCGCGCAGTGATGCGCGCCAGCGGTGGTATGACTTCCGACGACCGCGGGGACCCGCGGGACCGCGATCGGCAGGAGGAGTAGCCACTGTGGACATCACCGACGGCGTTGCGCTGGTCACCGGGGGCGCGTCCGGGCTCGGGTTCGCCACCACCAAGGCGTTGCGTGCAGCCGGGGCGCGGGTCGTGATCCTCGACCTGCCGAGCTCCGCCGGCGCCGAGCGCGCCGCCGAACTCGGGGACGGGGTGGTGTTCGCCCCCGCCGACGTGCGCAGCGAGGCCGATGTCACCGCCGCGCTCGACGCCGCCGATGCCCTCGGCCCGCTGAGGGTGGCCGTCAACTGCGCCGGCACCGGGAACGCGATCCGGACGGTCGGCCGCAAGGGAGTGTTCCCGTTGGCCGACTTCACCCGGATCATCGAGATCAACCTGATCGGGACGTTCAACGTGATCCGGCTGGCCGCCGAGCGGATGGTCCGCCACGACCCCGTCGGGGAGGAGCGCGGTGTGATCGTCAACACCGCCTCGGTGGCCGCGTTCGACGGCCAGATCGGCCAGGCCGCCTACTCCGCCTCCAAGGGCGGAGTGGTCGGGATGACGTTGCCGATCGCCCGCGACCTCGCGGGTGCGCAGATCCGGGTGGTCACGATCGCGCCCGGCCTGTTCGACACCCCGTTGCTGGCCGGGGCGTCGGACGAGGTGCGGGCCTCGCTCGGGGCCCAGGTGCCGCACCCGGCCCGGCTCGGGAACCCGGCCGAGTTCGGCGCACTGGCCGCGCACATCGTGGCCAACCCGATGCTGAACGGTGAGGTCATCCGGCTCGACGGTGCGATCCGCATGGCGCCGCGCTGAGCCCGACGCGGTCGCATCCGCCGTTCAGCGGCTCTTGTGGTAGGCCTCGAGCACGTTGGACGGGATGCGGCCGCGCTCGGAGATCTTCATCCCCTGAGCCTGGGCCCATTCCCGAATGGCCTGGTTCTGCTCGCGGTCGGTGCTGGGCCGCGCCGCAGCGGTGCTGGCGGTCGAACGCCGGCGACCGCCGGTGCGGCGAGCAGCCGAAACGAACGGCTCGAGGGCCTCCCGCAATCTGGCGCTATTGGCCGTGGACAGGTCGATCTCGTAGGACTTGCCGTCCATCGCGAACTCGACCTGCTCGTCGGCGGTGCTGCCGTCCAGGTCGTCGACCAAGGTGACGGTTGTCTGCTTTGCCACGTGCACAGCCTTTCGAAGATGCTCCGGGTACGTCGACGCACCCCCGGTGTGACGGGCAGTCGGCCGAGGGTTCCGGCGGTTCCGAGAACGAGGTGGTCGTTAATTGCGAGAACGATGATAAAGGAGCAGGGCGCGCAATGTCGATCCGGGGCGGATCCGAGGTGTGTCGCC
Source organism: Pseudonocardia sp. MH-G8 (assembly GCF_002262885.1). Taxonomy (GTDB): domain Bacteria; phylum Actinomycetota; class Actinomycetes; order Mycobacteriales; family Pseudonocardiaceae; genus Pseudonocardia. The sequence continues at coordinate 326,349 of NZ_NKYF01000005.1, forward strand.
GGTGTGCGGCGCCGGCCCGAATGGATCGTGGGGCCGGAAAGAGCCGACCGGCCCCGCAGCGAGAGGGGCCGGTCGGGGGGCGGTTCAGAGGTCGGCGGTGGCGGCTTCCAGGTAGTCGGCGAACTTGCGCCGCGCCGCCTCGGCCCGCGTGGGGACGTGCTCGGTGGGCGTGTCCACCGGCTGGTAGCCGCGCAGGATCCGGCGCGCGACGGAGGCCTTGTGCACCTCGTCGGGTCCGTCGTAGATCCGCGCCGCGCGGGCGGCGCGGTACATCTCCTCCAACGGCAGGTCACCGGAGAAACCGAGGGATCCGTGCACCTGCACGGCCCGGTCGATCACGTCGTGCAGCACGCGCGCGCCCCAGTACTTGATCATGGCGATCTCGACGCGGGCATTCGACGCGCCGACCTGATCCATCGTCCAGGCCGCGTGCAGCGTGAGCAGCCGGGCGGCCTGCATCTCGGCGGCGGAAGAGGCCACCCAGTCCTGAACCATCTGCTTGTCGGCGAGGACGGAACCGTGCGTGTAGCGGCTCACCGCGCGTTCGCACAGCATGTCGAACGCCCGTTTCGACTGGCCGAGCCAGCGCATGGCGTGGTGGATGCGGCCGGGGCCGAGTCGCTGTTGCGCCAGCCGGAAACCGTCGCCCGGGTTGCCGACCAGGTTCTCCACCGGCACCCGCACATCGGTGTAGAGCACTTCGGCGTGCCCGCCGTAGAGCTTCCCCGTGACGGTGGGGTGGTCCATCACCGGGATGTCGCGCACGATCTGCACCCCGGGCGTCTCGACCGGCACGATGAACATCGACGAGCCCTGGTAGGCCGACACGTCGGGATCGGTCACGGCCATCACGATGAGGAAGTCGGCGTTCGAGGCGTTCGACGAGAACCACTTGTGCCCGTTGATGACGTAATCGTCGCCGTCGCGGACCGCGCGGGTGGACAGCAGTGTCGGATCCGCCCCGGCGCCCGGTTCGGTCATCGAGAAGCAGCTGCGCAGCTCACCGCGCAGCAGCGGATGCATCCAGCGTTCCTTCTGCTCCGGCGAGCCGCCGATGGCGAGCAGTTCGGCGTTGCCGGAGTCGGGCGCCTGGTTGCCGAAGACCCCCGGCGCGAAGCGGCACTGGCCGAGGATCTCGTGCATCAGACCGAGCCGGACCTGCCCGAACCCGCCGCCGCCCAGCTCGGGCGGCAGGTGTGCCGCCCACAACCCGCGCTCCTTGACCTGCTCCTTGAGCGGCGCCGTGATGCGCCCGAACGTGTCGCGGTCCAGATCGAGCGTCTCGAGCGGCATGATCTCGTCGCGGACGAACCCGCGCATCCACTCCAGCTGTGCCTCGAACTCGGGTTCGGTGGAGAAGTCCCACGCCATCGTGCCGGCCTCCTGGTCGTCGCCGTGTCGTCGTCGCCGTGTTACCGCCGGAGTCATCGTGCCTCGTGGCGTGGCGCGGGGACAGCCCGTCCTGGAATCCACCTCTAGAGGCAGATTCGGAGAAGCGTCTGCGGGCGGCAGGCGTCAGGGCCGGTCGGAAAGGTGTGCGTCCGGCGCCTGGTACGGGTTCTCGACGGTGCGCTGCATCAACAGCCCGGCCGGCGGGTCGGTGAAGCCGAAGGGCCGGTAGACCTCGTGGGCGTCGCGGGTGGCGAGCATGACGCGGCGCAGCCCGTGGTGCCGGGCCCGCGCGACGACGGCCTCGACGAGCGCGCGCCCGATCCCGGCACCCCGGGCCTGCTCCACCACGAACACGTCGGAGATCCAGCCGAACGTGGCGCGGTCGGTGATCAGCCGGGCGAACCCGACCTGCCGCCCGTCGCGGTGGGCGCTCCAGCATTCGGATCCCGCGATGGCGGCCTCGACGACCGCGCGGGGCACGCCCGGGGACCAGTAGCTGGCGGCGAGCTCGCGGTGCACGAGGTCGACGTCGATGCGCCGAGGGTCGTCGGTGATCTCCACAGCGGGCGGCACGGGCGCAGCCTAGGACGTCGACCACCGACGGTCGCCGGGTTTGCCCACGGGGCGGCGCGTGGTGCGAGTCGTACGCCAGGGCGCTCGCGACGGCGCTCACGTACGTCTCGCACGTCGGCTCGGCGTCATGATCACCAGGAGCGGTGCGGGGGACACAGATCTGCAGTTCTGGCACCGCTGTCGCTGGTCATGGCCACCCGTGCGTTCCGCGGAACGCGCTTTTCATGATCGGATGGACCTGAGAGCGCTCCGGGAAAGATCCAACCCCCTCACGTCTATATGGTCATGAAAACTCCTGTGGGCGCGCCGGTCCCGGTCTTCGGCGCAGTCGGCCGCGTTTCGGTGGTTCTGCCAACCCGGCCACCTTCGGCGCGGCGGACGACCTCGGCGCCGAACCGACTGCGTGTGAGACCTGGAAATGGGGTGGGGCAGGGAGTCTCGAGCGCGGGCCGGCCGCCGCATGACCCGTGCCCTCGACGTGGAGGATGGTGCTCGTCCACCCGCCGGTCGTCGTGCCCCTCCTCGCCACGGGCGCGAGCATCCCAGCGCCCCGACAGAACCGGGTCAGCGGCGTAGGAGGTAACGCACCAGCAGGGTGTCGGCCTCGGTGACCACGGACGCAAGCTCCAGCGTCGCCGGCTCGACGCCGGCACCGGCGGCGATGCGCTCGGCGGCGCCGGCGACCAGCAGCGGGGACACGGTCAGGCGCAGCTCGTCCACCACGCCTGCGGCGAGAAGGGCGCCGAACAGGCGCGGGCCGCCCTCGCAGTCGATGCGGCCCAGCCCGCGCGCGGCCAGCGCGGCCACGCCCGCACGCAGGTCCACGGTGTGCTCCCCGGTGACGAGCACCGTGGCGCCCGCCTCGGTCCAGGCCCGCCGCTTGTCGGGCGGCGCATCGGCCGTGGTGAGCACGATGCTCGGCACCAGCGCCTCGGTGACGACCGGCGCGTCCGCCGGCAGGGACCGGCCGGTGGTGACCACCGCTGTCGGCGGGATCGGTGCGAGCCCGTGCCGCGCGCGCCGCTGCGTGGTCTGCGCGTCGGGGTGCACGCCGCGGAACTCCTCCACCACGGCCGTGGTGGCACCGACCAGCAGCACGTCGGCCAGATCGCTGCCCAGTTGCAGGACCCGCCGGTCCGGCGCGTTCGACAGCGCGGCTGCCCGCCCGCCCAGCTCCACCGCCCCGTCGGCGCTGGCCACGAAGTTGACCACGAGCCAGGGCGGTGCCGGATAGGTGTAGAGCCGCTCCAGCGCTGCCTCGTCCAGCTGCCCGTCGTCCAGCGGGCCGTCATCGGGCGCTCCCGCCGCGTGCGGCGGCCAGATCCGGTGCATCAGGCGATCCATTCCGACGCCCGACGTGGCGGGCGGGCGTTGAAGACGCTCGCGACCATCTCCAGCGCGTGCCGGGTGGGCGCCACCTCGTGCGCGCGGAAGACCTGGGCGCCGGCCTGCGCCGCGATGGTCGTGGCGGCCAGGGTGCCGGCGAGCCGTTCGGACAGGCCCACCCCGAGCGTCTCCCCGACGAAGGTCTTGTTCGACATCGCCATCAGGACCGGCCAGCCCGTCGCCACGAACCGCGGGACCGCCCGCAACAGGGCCAGGTGGTCGGCGGTGTTCTTGCCGAACCCGGTGGCGTCGATCAGGATCCCCTCGCGCGGCACGCCCCGGGCCAGGGCCCGCTCCGCGAGCTGCACCGTGAACTCGAGCACCTCGGCCACCATGTCGGCGTAGGCGGGGCGGAACGGCTCGGCGCGCGGCGCCCGCCCCCCGGTGTGGGTGCACACGTACCCCGCGCCGAACTCGGCGGCCACGTCGATCAGCTCCGGGTCCGCGGCCGCCCACGCGTCGTTGAGCAGGTCGGCGCCCGCCCGGCATGCCGCCGCCCCGACCTCGTGGCGCCAGGTGTCGATGCTGATCACGATGTCGGGGTACCGCTCCCGGATCCACTCGACGGTCGGCACGACCCGGCGGATCTCCTCCTCGGCGGTGACGGTGTCGCCGGGGCTGGCCGCGACGCCGCCGATGTCGATGACGTCGGCGCCCTCGGCGACCGCCCGGTCGATGGCGGCCTTCGCGGCGTCGTCGGCGAACGTCGCGCCGTGGTCGTAGAACGAGTCGGGGGTCCGGTTGACGATCGCCATGACCAGTGCCCGATCCCGCACCGGCCGCCGGCCCCGGATCACCAGCCCACCCGCCGAGCCCACCTCTGGAACTGCCACCCGCACCCTCCGCGCCTCCGACTCCACACCTTGGAGCCATACTGCCTCGCCGCGGCCCGTCAGAGAGCAGTACGGCTCCAAGGTGCGGTGTGGTGATGGTTCGACACCCGGTAGAACCAGTGGATCACGGGTCGGGCACAGTGGAGGGGTGGCTGCCGTCTCCCCGTCCACCGCTGCCTTCGTGTTCCGTGTCGTCGCGATCGCCGAGGCCTGTTCCTGGGCCGGCCTGCTCATCGGCATGTTCTTCAAGTACGTCGTGGTGTTCGACGAGATCGGCGTGACCGTGTTCGGCCCGATCCACGGCGCGCTGTTCGTGGCCTACGTCGTGGTCACGCTGCTGGTCGCCCGCACCTTCCGGTGGAGCGCGGGCACCACGCTGCTGGCCCTCGTCGCGAGCATCCCGCCGCTGGCCACCCTGTGGTTCGAGCGGCGCGCCCGCCACCGGGGCATGCTCGCCGAGCGCGCTGCCGCCGCATAGTGCGGGCGGCGCTCGCCGGATCCTTCACCCGGGGCCGACCGCCACCGTCAGGGCCCGGTCGAGGTCGGCCACCAGGTCCCTCGGGTCCTCCAGGCCCACCGAGAACCGCAGGTGCCCGTACCGGCGGAACTCCTGCGGGTAGTACCGGGCCCGCTCGTCGTCGCCGGACACGTGCACGATCAACGACTCGTCGTGCCCGAGTGACACCGCCGAGGTGATCACCCGCAGCGCCGCGACGAACCGGTTCTGGGTGTCTGGGTCCCCGCGCACGGCGAACGCGAGCATCCCGCCGAACCCTCCGTCGAGCGTTCGCGCGGCGAGCTCGTGCTGCGGGTGCGACGCCAGTCCCGGGTAGGCCACGTAGGCGATGCGGGAGTCGTGCTCGAGGAACTCGGCCACGGCCATCGCGTTCGCGCAGTGCGCGCGCATCCGCATCGGCAGCGTCACCGACCCGCGCATGATCAGCCAGGCGTTGAAGGGGCTGATCGCCCCGCCCACGTTCACCATCGCCTCGCTGCGGATGAGGTCCACCAGCGCCGAGCCCGCCTCACCGCCGCCGACGACGGCGCCGCCCATCGCGTCGCCGTGGCCGTTGATGTACTTGGTCAGGGAGTGGACGACGACGTCGGCGCCCAGCGCGAGCGGGCGCTGCAGCACGGGCGTGGCGAACGTGGAGTCGACCGACACCAGGGCACCCGCGGCATGGGCGAGCTCCGCGACCGCGGCCACGTCGGTGATCCGGGTGGTCGGATTCGCCGGCGTCTCGACGTGGACGATGCGCGTCTCCGGGCGGATCGCGGCGGCCACGGCGTCGAGGTCGGAGGTGTCGACGAGCGTGGCGGTGATCCCGTACTTGCGGGGCAGCAGCTCCGACAGCAGCCGGTAGGTGCCCACGTAGGTGTTGTCGGAGCTCACCACGTGGTCCCCGGAGCGCAGCGCGGCGAAGAACACCGCGTGCTGGGCGGCCATCCCGCTCGCCAGCGCCACCGCGGCCCTCCCGCCCTCGAGCGCCACGAGCTTCTCCTCCAGCCAGCCCTGGTTGACGCCGCCGTTGCGGGTGTAGAGCGGGGTACCGGTGCCCGACCAGGACAGCTCGGACGGGTCGTCGGGCAACGCATAGGAGTTGGCCATGACCAGCGGCCGGCGGATCGCCCCGCTCCCGGCGTCGACGGCGTTGCCGGCGTGCACGGCGAGGGTGGCGAGGTGGGGGGAGTCGGGCTGCGGCGAGTCGGGCGGGGAGTCGGACACGCCCCCTTTCGTACGCCAGCCCGTCCGGAGCCGGGAGACGGGCCCCGCGAGAGCCCGGTGCCGCCTCGACGCGTCCACGCCGGCTGCACACGCACGGGCGGATCTGCGCCCGGGGCGACTACACCGGCAGGGAGCCCTACTGCTCCTCGGCCGCGAGGGCGCGGTAGGCCGGGCGCAGCAGCTCGACCACCTGCGCGCCGCGTACGTCGATCGGGAACGGGGGCACCTGGTCGAGCAGGGTGTCGGGCGGGGTGCGCGGGCCGGTGAGCTGCTCGTCGAGCGCGCCGCCCGCGCTCCAGTACCGGTCCATGACGTCGGCGAGCGCCGCGCCGGACACCGGCGCCTCGTCCTGGAGCGCGGCGCGGCGGGCGCGCACCTCCGCCAGCAGCGCCTCCCGGTCGCGCCCGCGCAGCGCGAGGATCTGGAACGGGTCGGTGTCGAACCGCTCGGCGAGCACGTAGAACACCGCGGCGAGGTGCTTGCACGGCACCGCGTAGTCCGGGCAGCTGCAATCCATCGCGAGGTCGCGGCTCTCCGCGGGGAACAGCGACAGCCCGACGGCCGCGAAGACCTTCTCGATGTCGCGCGGCATCTCCCCGGCGAGCAGGAGGGCGGCGTAGGACGCGTCGTCGGCCAGCGCCTGCGCGACCTCTCCCCACTCGGACTTGCCGAACGCGGGCACACCCACCCGCACCTGGTAGGGCTTCGGGCGCGAGCCCTGCACCGTGGCGAGCGCCCCACCGGTGTCGATGTCGAGCGCGACGATCTGCCCGGCCCGGGCGTAGCTGCGGCCCCGGGACAGGCGCCCGCCCATGCCCAGCGACTCGAGCACGCCGAGGAAGCGCTGCGACCACCAGGTGCGTGCCACCGGGCCCCGGCTGCTGTTGATCTGGATGCCGCCCTCGACCTTGCGCGGCCGGGACGGCTCGGCGTCACGCCACCAGAACGGATCGGGATCAGGCACCGCCCACCTCCGCAGCGTCTTGCGTGAGGTCTTCCGCGAGGTCTTCCGCGGCGGCCTCCTCGAGCGCGTCGGCGCCGAGCGTGAACAGCTCCCGCAGCGACTCGGTGGAGAGCTCCGTGAGCCAGCCCTCGCCGTCGCCCACGACCATGGACGACAGGGCCTTCTTCTTGGTGATCAGCTCGTCGATCCGCTCCTCGACGGTGCCGGGGCACACGAACTTGCGGACCTGCACGTTGCGACGCTGCCCGATGCGGAACGCGCGGTCCGTGGCCTGGTTCTCGACCGCGGGGTTCCACCAGCGGTCGAGGTGGATGACGTGGTTGGCGGCGGTGAGGGTGAGCCCGGTGCCGCCCGCCTTGAGGGAGAGCAGCATGATCGGCGGTCCCTCGCCGGCCTGGAACCGGGTGACCATCTCGTCGCGGCGCTTCTTCGGGGTGCCGCCGTGCAGGAACGCGACGTCGGTGTCGAAACGCGCGGACAGGTGCGGCACCAGCAGGTGGCCGAACTCGGTGAACTGGGTGAAGCACAGCACCCGGTCGCCCTCGTCGAGGATCTCGGTGAGGATCTCCTCGAGACGGATGATCTTCCCGGAGCGCCGGCCGACGGGGGAGCCGTCGTGCAGCAGCTGGGCGGGGTGGTTGCAGACCTGCTTGAGCTTGGCCATCGCCGCGAGGACGTTGCCCCGCCGCTCGATGCCCTCGGTGTCCTCGATCTTCTCCAGCATGTCGTCGACGACCGTGCGGTAGAGCGAGGCCTGCTCGCGCGTGAGCCGGTAGTGCTGGGTGACCTCGATCTTGTCGGGGAGGTCGTCGATGATCGTGGGGTCGGTCTTCAGCCGGCGAAGCAGATACGGGCGGGTGACGCGGCGCAGCAGCCCGGCCGCCTCGGTGTCGCCGTGGCGTTCCACCGGGATGGCGTAGCGGTGGCGGAAGCTCTCGGCGGTGCCGAGCAGCCCGGGGTTGAGCACATCCATGATCGACCACAGCTCCGACAGCCGGTTCTCCACCGGGGTGCCGGTGAGCGCCACGCGGTGCTCGGCGTCGAAGCGGCGCACGGCCCGCGCGTGCGACGCCCTGCTGTTCTTGATCGCCTGCGCCTCGTCGAGCACGAGCCTTCGCCACGCGACGGCCGCCAGCTCGTCGCCGTCGCGGGCCGCGGTGGCGTAGGTGGTGACCACGAGGTCGGCCTCCGCGATCGCGGCGGCCAGCGCCTCGCCGTGCCGTCGGCCGGGCCCGTGGTGGGCGAGCACCCGCAGGTCGGGGGTGAACCGCGCCGCCTCCCGCTGCCAGGTGCCGACCAGCGACATCGGGCAGACGAGCAGGGTGGGCCCGCGCCGTTCCCCCGCATCCGTGCGTGCTGCGCGCTCGTGGGCCTCCAGCGCCAGCATCTGCACGGTCTTGCCCAGACCCATGTCGTCGGCCAGGCAGGCGCCGAGCCCCAGCTCGGACAGGAACGCCAGCCACGACACGCCGCGCTGCTGGTAGGGGCGCAGCTGCGCCCGGAAGCCCGGCGGGGGCGCGACCGGCGCGATCGTGCGTTCCGCGGAGCCGTCCAGGAGCGCGCCGATCCAGCCCTCGGACCGGACGGCGGTGACGGGGAGCGGGACCTCGTCCTCATCCCAGTCGTCCGGGTGGCGCTGCGCGAGGGCGAGCACCTCGGCCGCGGTGGGGGCCCCGGCATCGCGGCGGCGGCGGGCCTTGCGCAGGAACTCCAGCCCCTTGCGCAGGCGCTCGGCGTCGACGCTGACCCACCGCCCGCGCAGCCGTACGAGCGGCGCCTTGGTGGCGACGAGGTCGCTGATCTCCTCCTCGGACAGCTCCTCGTCGCCGACCGCGATCGACCACCGGAACTCCGCCAGCTGCTCCCGGCCCAGCCCGCTGCGGGTGAGCACGCGCTCGGCCGGGGTGCTGCGGGCGCTGAGGGTGAGCCCGACCCGGCGCGCGCCGTCCCAGCCGCTGGGCAGCTGGACGCCGAACCCGGCCTCGACGAGCAGCGGCGCGCGCGTGGTGAGGAACTCGTGGGCGTCGTCGACGGTGAGGTCGAGCCGCTCGGGGCGGGCCTGCCGCAGCGCCCGGGCCAGCGCCGGGTGCACCCGCGCCGCGCGACCCAGTTCGGCGAGCAGCATCTCCTGCGGATCGACGAACAAGCGCTCGGCACCGCCCGACCAGACCTGCTCGGCACCGACGAGCAGGCTCGGATCGGCCGTGGACTGCAGCAGGAACTCCAACACCCACCGGGTGCCGTCGCCGGTCTGGTCGATCGGGTCGGCGCCGGGGTCGGCCGGGTCGTGCAGCGTGCTGATCTCCGACAGGCGGAAGCAGGCCCGGCCCTCACCGGTGGTGCCGGCACCGAACGCGTCCCACTCGGCGACGGCGTCGGCGAGAACGGCGAGCTCGCCCGCGGGCACCCCCTGCTCGCCCCCGACGCGACCACCCGGGGTGAGCAGGGCGGCCAGCCACGCCTCGGCCGCCGGCAGCCGGCGTGGCGCGCGGCCCGATCGCGGCGGCAGCACCGCGACCGGCTCCGGGGCGCGGGCCAGCCGGTCGCGCACGGCGGTGTCGGTGAGGGCGGCGAGGGCGTCGGCGACCAGCTCGTGGGGATCGGCGCCGCTCTGGCGCGTGCGTGCGGACCCGGCCGCCTCGGCGCGCGCGACCGGCGGGAGCGCCTCGACCAGCGCGTCGAGGGTGACGGCGTCGAGACCCTGCACCACCGGCCGCCACCGGGCCACCGCGCGCGACCCGGCGCGCGCCATCGTGGGCAGTACCCGACCGCGGGACGCCAGATCGGCCGCCAGGGCCGCGACCGCGCGCAGGTGCGCGACCGAGGCGCCGTAGCGGGCCTCGTCGGCGAGGTCTTCCAGCTCGGCGACGTCGACGGCGAGCGCGGGCACCGTCCATGCGCGGAGCACCGGGCCGCCCCGCGGCGAACCACCGCGCCGGCCGCTGCGGACCAGCTCCGGCGAGGCGAGCGGGCCACCGGGGCGGGAGGGCAGCAGCAGCGTGGCCGAGGTGGGCTTGCCCGGGTGGAGCGCGGTGAGCACCGAGGCCGGCGCCGCGAACGGGTGCGGCCGCGCGCTGCGCAAGGACCGCACCGACGAGGTGGCGGGCCGCTCGCCGTCCTCGGCCCAGAGCAGCACCCCGCGGCCGGGGGACCAGAGGGCGTGGACGGCGAGCACGGGTTCAGGCTACGGAGGCGCTCCGACGATTCGGCGCGACGGGCCGCGTGCTCCGCGCCGGCGCCGGCCCCTCTGATCGATGCGAGCAGTACAGGACCGCGGTCGGCGCAGCCGTGACGCGCGACTCGCAATGATCACAAGGCGTTGATCGCGGCGAGCAGCACGTGGCGGTGGTCGGCACCGCCCTGGCGTGCTTCTCGGACCGATCTTGCAACGGACGATTTTCCCGCCGCCCTCGCCTCGATCGCGTCGGGATCGACGGTGGATCCCGACGCCCCGGTAGGCGTACGGTCACCACGTTCGATGGAACGGGATCGAATTCCGAGTAGTGGAACGAGGGGGTGGCCGATGCGGATCGCCGAGATGCTGCCGGCCGAGCGGGCGGACGGGAACCTCTGGCCTCTCATGCGCCAGGCCGGGGTGACCGACGCGGTGGGCACGCTGCCCGGCGATCCCCGCCCGCGGGCGGGCGAGGACGCGCCGTGGGACTGGTTGCCCATGGTTCGCGCCAAGGACCTCTACGAGCGCAACGGGTTCGACCTGGGGGTCATCGAGTGGCGGCCCCCGTTCAACCTCGCCAAGCGCGGGCTGCCGGGCCGCGACGAGGAGATCGAGAACGTCTGCACGTTGCTGCGCAACATGGGCAGGCTCGGGATCCCGGTCTGGTGCTACGAGTGGATGACCGACCGCAACTGGGTGCGCACGAGCACCGCGATCCCCGCGCGCGGAGGCTCCACGGTCACCGGCTTCGATCGCAAGATCTTCGAGGCCGGGCCGTCACCGGCACTCGGGGGCATCGCCGAGGAACAGCTGTGGGAGAACCTCGAGTACTTCCTCGCGCGCGTGCTGCCGGTCGCGGAGGAGGCGGGCGTGCGGCTGGCCATGCACCCCGACGACCCGCCGATCTCCCCGCTGGGCGGCATCGGCCGGATCATGTCCAGCGTCACCGGGTTCCGCCGGCTGCTGGAGATCTCCGACAGCCCGATGAACGGTGTGACGTTCTGCCAGGGCAACTTCCGGCTCATGACCGACGACGTGCCGGGCACCATCCGCGAGATCGGTGGGTCCGGCCGGATCCACTTCGTGCACTTCCGCGACGTGGAGGGCACCGTCGACTCCTTCGTCGAGACCTGGCACGACGCGGGCCCGACCGACATGCGCGCCTGCATCGAGGCCTACCGCGGCATCGGTTTCGACGGGCTGATGCGCTCGGACCACGTCCCGACGCTGCACGGCGAGGTCGGCGCCCAGGCCGGGTACGGGGTGCTCGGACGCCTCTACGCGGTCGGCTACATCCGCGGGCTACTCGAAGGCACAGCGGCGCCGGCGGGTTCCTGACCGGCCGGGAGCGCCTTGGCGAACCAGCGCTCGGCGTACGGGCCGGCGTTGAAGGGCTCCACCTCCTCGTACCCGAGCGCCGCGTACAGCGCGCGGGCCTCCACGAGGTCGTGGCGGGTGTCGAGCTACAGGCGGGTGAGGCCGCAGCCCGCGGCGCGGTGTTCCAGCTCGCGCAGCAGGCCGGTGCCGATCCCGCGGCCGCGCGCAGCAGGTATGACGAAGACCCGCTTGACCTCGCCGACGTCACCCTGCAGGACCCGCAGCCCGGCGCACCCGATGATGCGCCCGCCGGTGCGGGCCACGAGGAAGATGCCCTTCGGCGGCGCGAGGTCGTCGGAGGGGGCGGCGCGCAGCGCGGCGTCGATCTCCTCCTGCGTCGCCGGCCGCCCGTGGTACCGGCCGGCGATGTCGGCCGTGTAGGCGCGCAGGATCGCCTCGGCGGCGGGGGAGTCCGGGGCCGCCGGCTCGATCTGCGTGTTGCTCCGATCCGGCACACCGCGATCATCCCGGCGGGCCGGTGCCGTCGCGACCGGGTTCCGTCGCGTCAGAGGCCGAAGCGGGCACGCTCGGCTTCGGGCACCAGGTCCACGTAGTCGGGGTGCCTCGCGATCCACCTGCGGACGAAGGGGCACTCGGGCAGCACCGCCAGCTGCCGGGCGCGCACGGCGTCGAGGGCCCCGCGCACCAGGGTGCCGCCCAGGCCCTTGCCCTCGTACGCGTCGTCGATCTCGGTGTGGGTGAAGCGGATCGCCCCGTCCTCGGCGGCGTACGCGGCCAGGCCGGCGCGCGTGCCGTCGACCCGGATCTCGAACCGCGACCGTTCGGCCACGTCCTGGACCGTGGTCCGGTCGTCGGTCATGGCATCTCCTCGCGTCGGGGCTACTCGGGGCTACTCGGGGGTGCGCCGGGTGACGGCCTTGGCGAGGAAGCGTCGCACGGCCGCCCGGGCGCCGTCGATGATCTCGGGCCCGTGGGTGAAGCCGGCCTGCTCGTACTCCAGCTCTCCGAGGACGTGGGCGGTGCGGCGGCACAGCCGGAAGTCCGAGCACAGCATGCGGGGCGAGTAGCGCACACCGAGCACGTTGAAGATGGCATCTCCGGTGATCAGCGTGCGGGACCGCTCGTGGAGCAGCGAGACGTGGCCGGGGGAGTGGCCCGGGGTCGCCACCACCCGTAGCCCGCCCGCGACAGCGAGCACCTGCCCGTCGGCGAGCTGCTCGCTCACCGGCACGGGTGGGAAGCCGCCCCCGGGCAGCCGTGCGAAGAGCCGCCCCGTCGCGGTCGAGGGGTCGTTCGGCGGCGACGTACCCGCTTCGGCGAACCCGGCGTCGCCCTCGTGCACGGCGATCGGGGCCCCGGTGCGGGCCGCCAGGTCCGCCGCGCCGCCCGCGTGGTCGGGGTGGGCGTGGGTGAGCACGATCCGCTGCACGTCGGACGGGTGCTTCCCGAGTGCCGCCAGTCCCGCGACGATCTTGGGCGGCGCGCTCCGCAGTCCCGTGTCGACGAGCGTGACGGAGCCGTCGTCGTCGAGCAGGGCGAAGGAGTTCGTGGCCGCCGAACCGACGGTGGGGATGCGGAAGACGCCGGGGGCGATCGCCACGGCGGGGGGAGGGGCCATGCACCCGCAGCGTAGCCACGTCCGGCTGGCAGGGGGCTCAGCAACTCCGGCCCCGGAGGAGACTGCGGGGCGTGCCCGCCCTCGATCCCGCCGCCCGGCGCTCCCGGCTCGCCACCGCCCCCGTCGCCCGCCTCGCCACGCTGCGCGCCGACGGCACCCCGCGCCTCGTGCCGATCACGTTCGCCCTGGTGGACGGGCTGATCTGCTCGGCGATCGACGAGGTGAAGCCGAAGACCACGACCCGCCTCGCCCGGCTCACCGACATCGAGGGCGACCCGCGGGTCGGGCTCGTGGCCGACCACTACGCCGACGACTGGTCAGCGCTGTGGTGGGTGCGCGTGGACGGCACCGCGGCCCTGCACCGGGACGGCGAACTGCGCGCCCGCGCGCTCGTGGCCCTGGCGGCCAAGTATCCGCCCTACGCCGCGGCGCCGCCGGCCGGCGCGGTGCTGGTGATCACCCCGACCCGGTGGGCGGGGTGGACGGCGACGGGGTGACGCCGGCTGCGGAGGGCGCCGATCCGGTTGCCGCGCGGCGTGAGCCGTACGCCAGGGCCCTCGCGACCGCACTCAGGTACGTCTCGCATGCCGGCTGGCGCCATGATCGGCAGGAGTGGTGTGACAGCGACAGATCTGTCGCCCCCACACCGTCTGCTGATCATGGCCGCCCCGCGTTCCGCGGAACGCCCTGTTCATGATCAGATAGACGGGAGAGGGAATCGGGGAAGATCCAACCCCTCTCACGTCTACGTCGTCGTGGAATCTCCTGTGGGCGCGCCGTTCCCGGCTCACTGCCACTGCCTCGTACCGGGTCTGGACCTTCCGTGCAATCGGCCGGGTTCCCCTGCTCCTGCCCGTCGGCGGGGTGGCCGGGTCGGCACAACTGCCGGATACCGGGGCTGGGTGGGCAGCCGTCCCCGGAACGGGCCTGGGCCCGCGCCGTGAACGGCTGCCCGGCCGACCACGATATTCGTTGCTCGTACCCAACCCGGCCACCTTCGGCGCGGAGGTCGGGCTCGACGCCGAACCCACTGCGCGTGAGACCCAGAATTGCGGTGGGGCAGGACCTGTCGAGCCGGGAACGGCGCGCCCACCGCAACCGGGGCTACGAGGCAGGTACACGGGGAGGACCGTCGGCAGGCCACGGCGAGGAGCGTCGGCCGGCCGCAGGCGCCGGGCTGACCCGTGTCCGGTCACGCCCCTGGTTCGTGCCGTGCACCCCTTGACGGGGGACGGATCGCCGACCGGCCGCGGCACGACCGGTGAACGTGGGTGGTCGCTAGGCCAGGGTGCGCAGGAACGCCGCGACCGCGGCCTCCACCTGGTCCGCGCGCTCCAGGTGCGGGGCGTGGCCGCAGTCGAGCACCTCCAGCGCGACGGGGCCGCTCGCCCGGTCCCGCACGGCCTCGACGTGCACCACCGTGCCGTACGGGTCCTGCGTGCCCTGCACCCCCAGCACCGGGGCGCTGATCCCCCTCAGTTCGGACCGGATGTCCCACTCCCGGAAGGTGTCGTCGAGCCAGCCGTCGTTCCAGTTCCAGAAGGTGACGTCGGGATCGCGGTGGTGGCGCGCCATCCGGGCCCGCAGGTCGCCCTGGGTGTAGGCGCGGCGGGCCTCCTCGATGCCGCGCAGCCCGGCCTCCTCCACGAACACGTGCGGCGCGAGCACGACGAGACCGTCCACCGCCGAGGCGGCCGCGTGCAGCAGCGCGATCGACGCGCCGTCGCTGTGCCCGACGAGCACCACGTGCTCCAGCCCGAGCGCCGCGCGCACCGCCGGTACGACCTCGCCTGCCTCGTCGTGCATGTAGCGCGGGGTGCGCTTCCCGGGCGGGACGTCGGAACCGCCGTGCCCGAGGCGGGAGAACGCCACCGCGCGCCGTCCGGTGGCGGCGGCGAGCCGGTGGTGGAACCCGCGCCAGAGCCGGACGGAGCCGAGCCCCTCGTGCAGGAACAGCAGCGCGGCGCGGGCGGGGTCGCCGGGAACGTCCTCGTACTCGACGCGGCCACCCGGCACGCCGACGAGCGGGAGCTCAGACATACCGGTGCATCACGTGCAGGCCGACGAGCCCGTGCTCGGGGTGGTCGAACGCCTCCGGCACGGTCGCGAGGACCTCGAAGCCGAGGCGACGCCAGAGGTGGACCGCGGCGGTGTTGGTCTCGACGACCGCGTTGAACTGGATGCTCCGGTAGCCGGCGGCGCGGGCCCACTCCACGACGTGCGCACCGAGCGCGCGCCCGACCCCGCGGCCCTGGTGTTGCGGGTCGACCATGAAGCTGGCCGTGGCGACGTGGGCTCCCCGGCCGGGGCGGTTGGGTCCCATCTTCGCCGAGCCAAGGAGCGTGCCGTCCGCGACGGCGACGACCGTGCGCCCGGGCGGTTCCTCCATCCACAGCGGGCGAGCCTGCGCGGCCGTCAGCCCTTCCGGGTAGGCGTAGGTCCGCCCGGCCGCCACGACGGCCGAGAAGATCGGGAAGATGTCCGGCCAGTCCTGATCGCGGGCCGCCCTGATCTCGAGCACGAGCGCGAGCCTGCCTGCGATCAGCCGTCCCCGTCCAGCCGGGCGGTCAGCTTCCGGGGTGCGACCTCCCGGTAGGCGTCGGTGACGATCTCGGCGATCTCGGTCCAGTCGAGCGCGGGCACGTCGAGGTACACGCCCAGCCACCCGCGGCCACCGACGTAGGGAGGTCGGAAGAACCGGCTCGGATCCGACGCCACCAGCTCCTCCTGCACGCCGGGCGGGGCGGCGCACCAGAACGCGAGCCGGTCGTCGTGGTGGTGGTCGGCGAACATCACGAAGGTCTTGCGGACGAACCAGGTGGGCTCGCCGTGGCTGATCTTCTCGGTCACCTCGGGCAACGCGGTGCACAGCGCCCGCAGCCGCTCGAGGGGAGTGGTCATGCCGGGACCGCCCGCAGCACCGAGTAGCCCGACCCGGCCGCGGGCGTCACCCCGACCAGGCGCAGCCCGGCCGCGGAGAGCAGGGCGGTGAACTCCTCCTCCGTGCGCTCCTTCCCCCCGGTGCAGGTGAGCATGTTCAGGTCGCTCATGAGCAGCGTCCGCTGCCCCGCGAGGGCCGCCGGCTCGTCGACGAACACGGGCTCCACCACGAGCACCACACCGTGCGGCGGCATCGCCTCCCGGATCCGGGCGAGGATCGCGACGCTGCGCTCGTCGTCCCAGTCGTGGATCACGCTCTTCACGACGTACGCGTCCGCGGCGGGCACGGTGCCGAAGAAGTCGCCGGTCACGACCTCACAGCGCTGGTCGACGACCAGGTCGGTGGCCCCGGAGGGGGTGTCGAACAGGATCCCGTGCAGCTCGGGGTGCGCGTCGAGGAATGCGGCCAGGAGCGTGCCGTTGCCGCCTCCGACGTCGGCGAGCGTGCCGACCCCGGTGAGGTCGCAGGCGGCGACGATCCCCGGCGCGGCCCGCCGCGTGCCCTCGGCCATCGCCTCGGTGAAGATCGCGTTGAGTGCCGGGTCGGCGGCGAAGTGGGCGAACGACGAGTGACCCGTGAGCTTCTCGAACGACGGCTCCCCGGTGCGGACGCTCCACTCCAGCTCGCCCCAGGCCCGCCAGACCGCGTCCCCGCAGAACAGTTGGGCGAGGTTGCCCATCGAACCCGGGGTGCCGGTCCGCAGCAGCTGCCCGCCGTCGGTCAGCGCGTACCCGTCGTCGGCCGGAGTCACGAGGTCGAGCCCGATGGCCGCGCGAAGCAGCCGGGCGAGCGGCCCGGGCCGCGACCCGGTGCGTGCGGCGAGCGCATCGAGGCCCAGCGCGCCCTCCCCGAGCGCGTCGGGTACGCCGAGGCGGGCCAGGGTCTGCACGACCTGGGCGGGGAAGAACCCGAACACCAGCCCGGCCACCCGCTCCTGCTCCGACGCCGTCACGGCTTCACCTGCGGCCGGTAGCTGCCGACCGACCACACGTTGCCCTCGGGGTCGCGCACCGCGTACTCCCGCGAGCCGTAGGGCTGGTCCACCAGGTCGTGCACGACCTCCGCGCCGGCGTCCACGGCACGCGCGTGGTGGGCGTCGACGGCGCCGGGCCCGTCCACGGCGAGGTAGACGACGGCGCGTCCCGTGTCGAAGGCATCCGGGGTGGCAGGACGCGAGCCGATCATGACGACGCCGTCGCCGAAGCTCAGCTCCGCGTGGGCGATGCTGCCGTCGTCGGCGGTGCTCACGTGCTGTTCGGTGAAC
This sequence comes from Pseudonocardia sp. MH-G8, assembly GCF_002262885.1. GTDB lineage: Bacteria > Actinomycetota > Actinomycetes > Mycobacteriales > Pseudonocardiaceae > Pseudonocardia. Next base: position 343,559 of record NZ_NKYF01000005.1, read on the forward strand.
CCGAGCACCCCGGTCAGGAACGCCATGGCGGCGCGCGCGTCGTCATAGCGGAGGGTGGTGTAGATGCTCATGCGGCGACCGTAGGAGCGGAGCCCGGACCACGGCTTGTACGAATGGGAACGTCCCTCGTCCGCGCGGGTCAGCTCCACCCGGCGAGGTACTCGCTGGGGGTGCAGCCGGCGAGGGCGTGGAACTCGCGGACGAGGTGGGCGTGGTCGGCGTAGCCGCACTCGGCGGCGACCTCCGCGATCGATCGGACCGCAGGTGTGGTGCTGCCGTCGTACACGGCCGTGGGCACCAGCAGCCGGGCCGCCCGCTGGAAGCGCAGCACCCGTGCGGTGGGCTTGGGCGCGAGGCCGACCTGACCGCGGAAGCGGGTGAGCAGGTGCCGGCGGCTCCACCCGGTCTCCTCGGCCAGCTCCTGCACCCCGACCCGGCCGTGGGACCGGACGAGCCGGCGCCACGCCCAGGCGACCTCGGCATCGGGCCGGCCAGCGGGCGTCTCGAGGCGGCGCAGCAGCAGCGCGTCGAGCAGGGCGAAGCGGCGTGGCCAGTCCGGCGCGTCGGCCATCCGTGCCGGGAGCGCGGCGAGCTCCGGAGCATCGAGCTCGGTGAGCGCGGGCGCCACGTTGCTCAGCTCCGGCATCGGCCGGCCCAGGAGCGCGAACACACCGAGCGGGCTCAGGTCGACCTGCACCCCGAACTGGTGGCCGGTGTACTCGGTGTGCACCACCTCGTCGTGCATCCCGGCGAGGAACGACGTGGGCACCGACGGGCCCGCCGGGCCGTGCAGCCGGATCGGGGGGCCGAGGTTGAGGATCAGCGTGCACGAGCCGACCGGTGCCTGCCGTCGCCGCACCGGTGTGGCGCTGTACTCGCGGTAGCCGAGGTAGCGCCGCACGTGGCCGGCGAGCGCGGGATGCGCTCGCCCCAGGACGTACTCGCTGCGCGGCAGGTCCACCCGGCCAGGGTGGCACGTGCGGTCTCTACGCTGCACGCCCGTGGATCTCGATTCGCTGGTGCAGCGGGCCACCGGCCTCGCCGCGGGTCCGCGACGGGCCGTGCTGGGCATCACCGGCAGCCCGGGCGCGGGCAAGTCGACGCTCGCCGCGACCCTGCTGGCCCGGTTGGGTGCCCTGCTGCCCGACGGCGCTGTCGCGCACGTCCCGATGGACGGCTTCCACCTCGCCGACGTGGCGCTCGACCGGCTCGGGCTGCGGCACGCCAAGGGCGCGCCCGACACCTTCGACGTGGGCGGCTACGTCGCGTTGCTGCGCCGGCTGCGTGCGGCCGAACCGGAAGAGATCGCGTACGCGCCGATGTTCGAGCGGGACCTGGAGCAGCCGCTCGCCGGCGCGATCGCGGTGCCGCGCGCCGCGCGCCTCGTGCTGACCGAGGGCAACTACCTGCTCCTCACCGACGGCCGCTGGCACGAGGTGCGTCCGCTGCTGGACGAGGTGTGGTTCTGCGACCCGGCGCCGGACGTCCGGCTGGCGCGGTTGACGGCCCGGCACGTCGAGTTCGGCAAGGAGCCGCAGGAGGCGGCGGCGTGGGTTGCGGCCGTCGACGAGCCGAACGCAGCGCTCGTGCAGGCCACCCGCGGGCGCGCCGACCTCGTGGTCCCGCCCGCGGTGCTGGAGTCGCTGCGCCCGACCTGACGCGCTGACACACCGACTTCGGCGGCCGCGCACCGACTGCAGTCGGTGTGGGAGCACCACGATCGGTGTGCGAACGGCGACCCGGACGCCGGAGCCGCGGCACATCGACATCGGACGCCGCACACCGACATCGCGCGTGGCACACCGACTTCGGTGCCGGCGCACCGACTGCAGTCGGTGTGGGAGCAACCAAATCGGTGTGCGACGGGTCCTCAGGCGTGGTGGGTGGCCCGGTGCGCGGCGAGGACGTCGTGGCCGAAGTCGGCCTCCGGGTCGCGCCACACGGCGTGGGCGTGGTTCACCGCGTTCTGGGTGTTGTCCCACTCGACGAGCAGCCGGGGCCCCTGCAGCCGGTAGTAGTGCGGTTCGCCGGGGGCCGTGGAGCCGGCCCACGCGAGGTGCACGGCGTCCAGCGCCGCCGGGTCGTCGTAGCGCGGCATCGGCGAGATGCCCTCGGGGGCGCGGTCGAGGTAGGTGGTGAGCAGCGCGCGCAGGAGCTCGCGCTGCCCGGCGTCGAGCTCCCCGCCCGGTACGCCCTTCGGCGCGGCGGTGAGGGCCATCGCGCGCTGGTCGTCGCCGTGGAGCTCGGTGACCGGGTCGGTGGCGTCGTGCGGGAGGTGCGGGCCGGGGCGCCACAGCGCGTCGCGCACGACGGGTCGGTCCGCGTGGTCGAGCCGGGAGCTGTTGCCCGTGACGATGTCCGCGGGCGCGTGCGGCAGCAGCAGCGCCCGTGCGGCGCGCTCCGGGTCGAGGGACCGGACGAGCTCGCGGGCCAGATCCTCCGACGCGGCCAGCGGGCGCAGCGCCGCCCCGCCCAGCAGCGGGGACGACGCCGGGTTGGCGCCCAGGAAGCAGGGCGTGGTGGCCGCGACCCGCCCGTCGACCACCAGGTTGTTCAGCGAGACGTGGTGCCCGCCGAACCGCCACCCCCACGGCGCGTCGCCGCCGGGCTCTCCGAAGACCCGCAGGTAGTACATGCCCGGATCGCGGCCCCGCTCACGGCCGAAACCCGCGGTGAACCCCTCTGCGCGGTCGAGCACGTTCTCCAGACCCAGCACGGTGGCCACGGTGGTGTACGCGGCCTCGGACAGGCCCGTGGCGACCAGGCGCATCAGCAGCCGCTGCTGCGCCGGGCGCTGCTGGTGCAGCGTGAGCCCGCCATGGTCGGTGGGGGTGTAGAACCAGCGCCGCCGCTCGGCCTCGGCACCCGCGCCGGCGCCGGGCGGGGCGCCGAGCGCCACCGGCCGCTGCTGCGCGTCCAGCGATTCCAGCCACCCCGCGGCCGCCTCGGCCATCCGGTCCGCGACCTCGCGAGCCGCGTCCGCCACCACCTGCCCCATGCGACGACCCTATCGGGCGCACCATGAGCTCCACTGCTGTTTCCGGGCGCTGCGTCACACGGCCGACGTGGGCGGGCCCCCGAACCCGCGTGCCCGGCCCATCCGGATCTCGCACCGGACGGCGGTGGCGTCGAGGCCCGTGAGCTCCACGATCAGCGCGCGCGCAGCATCCTCGGCCTGGGGCATGGCCGGGGCCGTGGTGGCCGCCTCGATCTCGGGCACGTAGAGCACGAGGTGGCGCTCGGAGAGCCAAGCCACCACCTCGAACGTCCGCTCGCCATCGCGGGGCGCCACATCGACCACGGTAGCGCCGCCGTCAGCCGCACGGTGTGACCGAGCAGTCCTCCTCGGGCTCGTTCTCGTCGTCGGTACCCCGGTCCGCACCGTCCCGGTCCACGTCGTCGGAGTCGGGGTCCTCGAACAGGCGGGGGCCGTCGTCGTCGAACGGGGGTTCCGCGGTGGGGGCGACCGCGCCTGCCCCCGGCGCGGCCGGGCCGGACGGAGGTCCGGGGGGTGGGAAACCCGGCGCAGGCGTCGGAGGTGTGCTGACCGGCGGAGGCTCCGGCTCCTCGTTCGGGCCCAGCGGGGACGGCGGATCGCCGATCGCGCGGAACGGCGGGAACTCCTCGATCGGCGCGTCCTCCAGCGCCTCGGACATGAACTCGTGCCACACGTCGCCCGGCAGGCTGCTGCCCTGGATGGGCGTGCCGCGGGCGGTGCGGATCGGGGAGTTCATGTCGGTGCCCATCCACACCGTCGACGCCAGCGCCGGGGTGAACCCGGACATCCACGCGTCGTTGTTCTCCCCCTCGAACCGCGACTGGACGGTGCCGGTCTTCGCGGCGACCGGACGCCCGCCGGGTAGCGCCAGGTCGTCGTTCTCCGCGACGTTCAGCATCGCCTCGGTGACGTTGCGCGCCACGCGCTCGGGGAACCGGCGCTCGCCTTCGGTCGCGGCGTCGTAGAGGACCCGGTTGTCGGTCGTGACCACCGACGCGACGAGGTGCGGCTGCCGCCAGACGCCACCCGCGGCGATCGTGGCGTAGGCCGAGGCCAGCTCCAGCGCCGAAACCTCCTTGTTGCCCAGTGCGATGCCGGCGGTGGGGTCCTCGAGCGGCGCGGTGATGCCGGCGGCGTGGGCCGCGGCCGCCACCGAATCCGGCCCGACCTGGCGGGCGAGGGTGTGGAACACGACGTTGTTCGACACCGTCATGGCCTGCTTGAGGTCGCACTCGAGGCAGTCGGCGCCCGCGGCGTTGCGCAGCCCCGGCAGCTCCGTGCCGTCGAAGACCTCGCCCAGCCCGACCGGCGGGTCCTGCAGCAGCCCAGCGAGCACCACGAAGGGCTTGAACGTCGAGCCGGCGAGCTTGCGCACCTGCGCGTAGTCCAGGCCGAGCCCGTTGTCACCGCCGTAGTAGGCGAGCACACCCCCGGTCGCCGGGTCGATCGCCACCATCGCGCTGCGCAGGTTGACCGGCTGGCCGTCGAGCGCGGTGTGCGCGGCGTCCACCGCCAGCTGCTGGCGGCGCGGGTCCACCGTGGTGGTGATCCGCAGGCCCTCCTGCGCGATGTTCTGCTCGGTGAACCCGAGCTCCTCCAGCTCGGCGGTGACGGCGGTGACGATGTGGCCCCGGCTGTCGGTGGGCACACCACCCGCGAGCGAGCGCCGCGCCGCCGTCTGGGGGAACTGCGCACCGGCTCGCTCCGCGGGCGTCATCCAGCCCTGGGCGAGCATCCCGTCGAGGACGAACGACCACCGCTCGACCGCGCGCTCGGGGCTCACGGCGGGGTCCCACCGCGACGGCGACTGGATCAGCCCGGCCAGCAGCGCACCCTCGGTGGGGGAGAGCTCCGAGACGTCCTTGCGGAAGTAGGCGTTCGAGGCGGACTGGATGCCGTAGGCGCCCCGGCCGAGGTAGATCGTGTTGAGGTAGTCGGCGAGGATCTCGTCCTTCGAGCGCTCCTGGGAGATCTTGACCGCGAGGATGACCTCCTTGTACTTGCGCCAGAGTGTCTGCTCGTCGCCCACCAGCGCCTTCTTGACGAACTGCTGGGTGATCGTCGACCCGCCGCCCTCGCCGCCGCGCAGCTGGTTCCAGGCCGCCCGCATGATGCCGGTGAGGTCGAAGCCGGGGTTGGAGTAGAACGTGCGGTCCTCGGCCGCGAGCACGGCGTGCCGCACGTGCAGCGGCACCTGCTCGATGGGCACCTTGATCCGGTTGCCCTCCTCGGGCACCAGCCGGGCGAGCTGGCTGCCGTCGGCGTAGGAGACCAGTGCCACCTGGTTGTCGACCGCGGCGTCCGTGCTCGGGACGGAGAACGCCAGGTAGCCGACGGCGAAGGCGAGCAGCGGGCCCAGCACCACGGTCGCTGCCGCACCGAGCGCGCCACGCCGCAGCAGGCGCAGGCGTCGGGCGCGTTGCTCGTCGGCGGTGAGCGGCCGCTGGTGCTGGGAGCGACGGCGGCCGGGTCGGCCCCGGCGGGCGGGCGCGAGCGCGACCGGCAGGACGTCGGTGGCCTCGGGCACCCGGTGGCGTGCCGCGGCGTCGGGGGCCGGCGCCGCACCGCGCGGCGGCTGCTTGCGGGGGGCCTGGCCCTTCGGCGGTTGCCACCAGCCGACCCCGCGCGGGTTCTCGTCGCGCCGGGAGCGCTGGAGGGGAAGCCCGGGTCGGCGCTCGCCCGGTCCGGCCACCCGTGTGGATCTCCGGGGCCGGGATCCGTCCACGCGTCCCACCTCCTGGCCACCGTTGTCCCCGCGTCGGCAGCGGGGCAGTCGTGGGGACCAACGGGGGGCGCCGCGGGCGCGGTGTGCCGAGGGCAGCGACATCACCCGAAGGGCGGGCGCGAAGTGATCTCGATCCGGCTTCTCTCGGCGAGAACGTGACGCACAGTGATCTGGCGTCCATCGTCCGGCCGCATCCCCGGCAGCAGCGTGGCCGCCGTCACCACCACAAGGAGGGCGTTCGCTCCCGGACCGGCGGATCAGAGCAGGTCGTCGGGCCCGTTGCGGAGCGTGGTCGCGGATGCCACGGTCGGGCGGGCCGACACGCGCGGTCCGGTGGCGCGCGCCGCGCCCGACCGATCGGCGCAACGGCGCCCCCGCCGGGCGGGTGGAGCGCCGCTGCTCCCCGTCGACGCGGGAGGCTGACGCGATGCTCCCCGCTCCCCGCGACCCGCTGCCACCCGAGGCGGTGGCCCCCGATCCCCCGCTCGCCGACCGGCTCACCGGCCTCCTGCGGGCCGCGGGCGCTTCAGCCGCCCGCGCCGTCGACACCCGCGGCGGTGCCGTGCTCGCCGAGGCCGGGCTCGCCGGCGGTGACGACGTCGCCGCCCTGGTGCAGCTCGCGCACTCCGCCCTGGCCGCCGGCAGGGCGCACGGCGAGTGGCTGGAGGACGTCGTGCTGACCCTCGGGCGCACGGTCCACGTGCTGCGGGAGTGCGGGGCCGGCGCGGTCGTGCTGCACGCGCGGCTCGACCCGGCGCGCGGTGACGTGGCGGTACTGCGGGCAGCCCTCGCCGAGGCCGCGCTGCACCGCGCCGCGCAGGCCGCCACGCCGGCTCCCGCCCCGACCGGCACGGGCCCGGCCCCGTCGGTCAGGGCGGAGGGCAGGGCGGGGGACACCGGTGAGCGCAGCGCCGTGCCCGGCCTCGGGGCGCCGAACCCGCTTCCGCACGCCCGCGCGGCACCCGCGCGGATCAGGCCCGGCCCGGACGCCCCGGTGGGGCTCGCGTCGGTCCCTGCCCCGCTCCGCCCGGCCCCTGCGGCGCGCCCCGGGCCACCGCCCGCCGGCCCCGTCGCTCCGGGGGCCCCACCGCAGCCGGTATCGGCCTCGACGGCCACGGTGCCGCAGATGCGCCCCGTCGTGCCGGGGCAGCCGACGGCCCCCGACCGGGGACCGGCACCGCCCGCCCTGCCGCGGCCGCGTCCCTCACCGGTCCCGGTCGCCCGGCGCGACCAGGAACCCGCGCTCGCCGCGGTGGACGGCGGCCTGCCGGTGCACCGCACGGGCGCGCTCGCGGTGCTGGCACTGCCACCGGTGGCGGGGTTGCCGCGGCGCCGGCCCCTGGTGCCCGCACCTCCCGCCCCGCACGCGGAGACGCCCGCCGGGCCCCCGGTGCTGCAGCAGGCGTGGGCGTCGGACACCGCCACGATGCACCGGATCCTCGACGGGCTGCACCGGCTGCGCTGACGGTGGGGTGGCGGCACCGACCGGGACAGGGGCGCTGCGCGAAACCGGCTCGCCTGCGGTGGCTAGCATCGACGCAACTCGGGCGGTACGCGCCCGGGGCAAATCCTGTGGAGGTCTCCCGTGTCCGCGCCCGCATCCCGTCCCGCGTCCGCCCCCGTCCGGGTGCCGGCCGGGACGACGGCCGGCACCGCGCTGCGGGAGGCGGGATCGCCGACCTCGGGACCGTCGGCCGTGGTGGTCGTCCGCGACGCCGGCGGGCAGCTGCGCGATCTCGCGTGGGTGCCCGATTCCGACGTCGAGGTCGAGCCGGTCGGCGCCGACACCGACGACGGTCGCAGCGTCATCCGGCACTCGGCCGCGCACGTGCTGGCGCAGGCCGTGCAGCAGCTGCGCCCGGACGCCAAGCTCGGCATCGGCCCGCCCATCACCGATGGCTTCTACTACGACTTCGACGTCGAGGAGCCCTTCACCCCGGACGACCTGAGCAAGCTCGAGTCGGCCATGAAGAAGATCATCAAGGCCGGGCAGCGGTTCTCCCGCCGTCGCTTCGACTCCCGCGAGGACGCCCGCAAGGAGCTCGCGTACGAGCCGTACAAGCTGGAGCTGATCGACCTCAAGGGCGCGCCGGAGGACGATGTCGTCGAGGTCGATGCCTCCGGCGAACTGACGATCTACGACAACGTGCACGCCCACACCGGTGAGACCGTGTGGTCGGACCTGTGCCGGGGCCCGCACCTGCCCACCACGAAGTTCATCCCGGCCGTGAAGCTGATGCGCAGCGCGGCGGCGTACTGGCGCGGGGACGAGAAGAACCCGCAGCTGCAGCGCATCTACGGCACCGCGTGGGAGAGCCAGGAGGCCCTCGACGCACACCTGGAGCGCCTCGCCGAGGCCGAGCGCCGCGACCACCGCCGCCTCGGGGCGGAGCTGGACCTGTTCTCGTTCCCCGACGAGATCGGCTCCGGCCTGCCGGTCTTCCACCCGAAGGGTGGGGTGATCCGCAAGGAGATGGAGGACTACTCGCGGCGGCGCCACGAGGAGGCGGGCTACGAGTTCGTCAACACCCCGCACATCACCAAGGCGCAGCTGTTCGAGACCTCCGGGCACCTGTCCTGGTACCGCGAGGGCATGTACCCGGCGATGCACCTCGACGAGGAGCGCAACGCCGACGGCACCGTGCGCAAGCAGGGGCAGGACTACTACCTGAAGCCGATGAACTGCCCCATGCACAACCTGATCTTCCGTGCGCGCGGGCGGTCCTACCGGGAGCTGCCGCTGCGGCTGTTCGAGTTCGGCAGCGTGTACCGCTACGAGAAGTCGGGCGTGGTGCACGGGCTCACCCGGGCACGCGGCTTCAGCCAGGACGACGCCCACATCTACTGCACGCAGGAGCAGATGCAGGGCGAGATCCGCTCGCTGCTGCAGTTCGTGCTCGACCTGCTGAGCGACTACGGCATGGACGACTTCTACCTGGAGCTGTCCACCCGCGACCCCGAGAAGTCGATCGGCAGCGACGAGGACTGGGACAAGGCCACCGACGCGCTGCGCGAGGCCGCGGAGGCCAGCGGTCTCGACCTGGTGCTCGACCCCGGTGGCGCCGCGTTCTACGCGCCGAAGATCAGTGTGCAGGTCAAGGACGCGATCGGGCGGAGCTGGCAGCTGTCCACCATCCAGGTGGACCTGATGGAGCCGGACCTCTTCGGGCTGGAGTACACCGCGGCCGACGGTTCCCGGCAGCAGCCGGTCATGATCCACCGCGCGCTGTTCGGCTCCATCGAGCGGTTCTTCGGGGTGCTCACCGAGCACTACGCGGGCGCGTTCCCGGCGTGGCTGGCGCCGGTGCAGGTCGTCGCGATCCCGGTCACCGACGAGCAGGTGCCCTACGTCTCCGACGTCGCCGCGCAACTGCGGGCCAAGGGCGTGCGCGTCGAGGTGGACGCGAGCGACGACCGCATGCAGAAGAAGATCCGCACCCACACGCTGCAGAAGGTGCCGTTCATGGTGCTGGTGGGCGGACGCGACGCCGAGGCGGGCGCGGTGAGCTTCCGGTTCCGCGACGGCAGCCAGCTCAACGGCATGCCCACGGCCGACGCGGTGGCCGCGGTGGTGGACTGGATCGCGAGCCGCAGCAACACCTCTCCGACCGGGGACGTCTTCGCGGCGACGCCGTAACCCACCTTTCGTCGGGGGAGACGATCACGCGGATCAGATCGGCGTGTTCGTCAGGTGCCTCATCGCCGCCAGGGTCTGGATCATGGTGGTTGCGAGGTCGGGCTCGCCGTGCCGGTCGATCCAGCGGGTGACCGCTATCCGGAACGTGGTCACGGCGATCTCGGCCGCCAGCTGGGCGGTCAGGTCGTCGACGCCGCGGTCGCGGAATCCCTGTTCCAGGGCTTGCGACATCAGCGAGAACTTGCGCAGCTCGCGCTCGTGCAGGGCTGGTTCGGCGTCGATCGCGGCCCGTCGTCGGAGCAGGTAGTCGAGGCTGCGGCCCTCGACGATCTCGACCGCGGTGGGCGGTAGGGCCTCGACGATCAGTTCCATCGGTCCGAGCGACGGCGGGACCTCGGCCATGAGGCGGGCCACGTGCTCGGGCACCGACTCCTCGCCGGCGAACAGCACCTCACGCTTGTCGGCGAAGTGCCGGAAGAACGTGCGGGTCGTGAGCCCGGCCCGTGCCGTGATCTGCGGCACGGTGGTCTCGGTGAAGCCCTGCTCGAGGAAGAGGTCGAGCGCGGCCTGCTCGAGCCGCTCGCGCGCACCCGGCTTCCATCGACCCATGCGGCTGATTCTAGTGATGACATGCCGTGTCGTGCTCTACGCTGGTGATGACACGACATGTCATGACCGATGGAGGGCAACATGACGGGTGAGATCTGGGTGCTCGGCGCGACCGGACGGGTCGGCAGGTTGGCGGTGCAGCGCCTGCAGGAGGCAGGCGTCGAGGTGGTGGCGGCTGGCCGCGATCGGGAGCGGCTGACCCGGGTGAGCCCGGACGCCCGGGCGGTGACCGGCTCGCTCGAGGAGGTCTGCGCGCAGCTCGCCGCCGAGGAGCCGGCCGTAGTGATCAATACGGTGGGCCCGTTCCCGGTCACGGCGCCGCAGGTCGCGCGGGCCTGCCCGCCGGGCACCCACTACGTCGACGTCGCCAATGAACTGAGCGTCTTCGAGCTGCTCCACGGCATGGACCGGGAGGCGACGGCGACCGGCCGCACGCTGGTCTCCGGGGCGGGCTTCGGCGTGCTCGCGACCGAGAGCATCCTGCGGCATCTGCTGGGGGACGAGGAAAGGCCCTCGCGAGTACGCGTCGACGCGATCGCGTCGGTCGCGACCGAACCCGGCGCCCTCGGCGAGGCTCTGGCCTCCACCATGGTGCAGATGTTGCGCGACGGCGGCCGCGAGGTGCGGCAGGACCGGTTGGTGCGCACCGTGGCCGGCGGTGCCGCCGAGCGGGTGACCACCCCCGACGGCGACGTGGTCACCACCGCTTCCCTCGGCATCGGTGAGCTCTACGCGGCCTGGCGGACCAGCGGCGCCCCGTCGGTGATCGGCGCCTCGTCCCTCGCCCCGGCCAACCCGGCCGTCCGAGGGGCCCTCCTGGCGGCCGGTGGCGTGTTGCGCCTGCCTGGCATGGCGGGCTTCGCCACCCGGCAGCTCGCCCGCATCACGACGACAACGCCCAAGGAACGGCCGCGCCGATCGTCCTGGGGTCGCGCCCGAGTCGAATGGCCGTCCGGTCTGGTGCGTGAGGGTTGGCTGCGCACCGGCGAGGCCATGACATTCACGGTCGGTGCCGTCACCGAGGTGGCGCAGCGCCTTGCCAAGGGCGAGGGCCGCCCCGGCGCGTTCACCCCGGCCGGGCTCTTCGGTCCCGAGGTGGCGCTGGCCGCCGGCGGTGAGTTCCTGGTGACACACTGACGCGCATCAGTGAATTCGGGATCGGTCACCGAAACGACCGTTCATAAACGGTCGGTGGCGTCACTACCAATGCCTTCACCACCTCATCCCCTCCGCGGATCGAGGCTTAGGATCGGCGCATGACCGACGCGGGCGAGCCCGATATGGAGCCGCGCGACGGCGTCGGCACGCCCGACGGGTTCCGGAGGCTGTGGACCCCGCACCGGCTGGCCTACATCAAGGAGGCCGGGGCGGCCGGGTGCCCGTTCTGCCGGATCCCGAGCCTGCCCGACGAGGAGGGGCTGGTCCTCGCGCGCGGTGCCACGGTGTACGCGGTGTTGAACCTGCACCCCTACAACCCGGGCCACCTGATGGTGCTGCCCTACCGGCACGTCGCCGAGCTGGAGGACCTCGACGCGGACGAGGCGGCGGAGCTGATGACGTTCACGCAGGCCGCGGTGCGGGCGTTGAAGCGGGTGGCGGCGCCGCACGCGTTCAACGTCGGGCTGAACCTGGGCACGGTCGCAGGCGGGTCGCTCGCCGAGCACCTGCACCAGCACGTGGTGCCGCGGTGGGGCGGCGACTCCAACTTCATCGCGGTCGTCGGGCAGACGAAGGTGATCCCGCAGCTGCTGTCCGAGACCCGGGCCCTGCTGGAGTCGGCGTGGCCCGAGCCCGGCGCGCCGCCCGACCGGGCCGAGGGCGTGCAGCGCTAGGCTGGGCGGGGTAGAGGCGGCGGCCGGCAGCCCGAGTACCGGCGACCACGCCGGAGTCTCAAGCAGGAGTCCATGCTCAACGTCTTCGCCCGCGTGCACGTGAACCGCGTGACCGAGCCCCTCGCCCGGTGGCTGGTCGCGCGCGGGGTCGCGCCCGACGTCGTCACGGTCGCCGGCACCGTCGGCTCGGTGGCCGCCGCGCTGTGGTTCCTGCCGCGCGACGAGCTGTTCGTCGGCGCCGCCGTGGTCACCCTGTTCGTGCTGTTCGACCTCCTCGACGGCGCGATGGCGCGCGCCCGCGGGCACAGCACGCTCTTCGGGGCCGTGCTCGACTCCACCTGCGACCGCGTGGCCGACGGCGCCCTGTTCGCGGGCCTCACCTGGTGGTGCCTGGGGGTGGGGGAGGAGCGGGTGCTCGGGGTGGCGGCGCTGCTGTGCCTGGTGTCGGGCCAGCTCGTCTCCTACATCAAGGCCCGGGCCGAGGGCGCCGGGCTCGTGGTCGAGGGCGGGCTCGTCGAGCGGGCGGAGCGGCTGATCATCGCGCTCGTGGGTTGCGGGCTGCACGGGCTGGGCGTGCCCTACGCCCTGCACGTGGCGCTGTGGGTGCTGGCCGCGGCGTCGGTGTGGACGGTGGGGCAGCGGATCGCGATCGTGTACCGCGGTGCGCAGGAACGGGCGGTCCCACCACCGGCCACCTCCGGCCCGCCCGACCCTGCCGCGAACCCGTGACCGCAGCGGAGCGGCTCGCCGACGCCCAGTACGCCGCGGCGTGGCGGCTGGTGCGGGCGCTGCCCGCGGGTGCGGCGGCGGGGGTGTTCCGGATCGCGGCCGACCTCGCGGCCCGCAGCGGCGCCGGTCCGGCCGTGCGCCTGCGCGCCAACCTCGCGCGGGTCGTGCCCGCCGCATCGCCCGCCGAGCTGGACCGGCTCGTCCGGGCCGGGCTGCGCAGCTACGCCCGCTACTGGTGCGAGATGTTCCGCCTGCGCCCCGGTGACGCACCGGCCGTGCACGCCCGCATGGACGAGGGAATCTCGGGCACCGGACCGTTCTTCGAGGCGATCGCGGCCGGGCGCGGCGTCGTGTTCGCGGTGCCGCACAGCGGCAACTGGGACGCGGCAGGCGTCTGGGTGGTGGAGACGCTGCGCGGGCTCGGGCACGAACCGGTGTTCACGACGATGGCGCAGCGGCTGCGGCCGGAGTCGCTGTTCCGCCGGTTCCTGGCCTACCGGGAGGCGCTCGGCTTCGAGGTGGTGGCCGCCGAAGCGGGAACCGCTGCGCACCGTGCGCTCACGCGCCGGCTGCGGGCCGGAGGCGTGGTCTGCCTGGTGGCCGACCGCGACCTGGCCGGCTCCGGGATCGAGGTCTCGTTCTTCGGCGAGCCGGCGCGTTTCCCCGCGGGCCCGGCCCGGCTCGCCGCGCTGACGGGGGCGGTGCTGATGCCGGCCTACCCGCACTTCAGTCGCGACGGCTGGGTGGTGCCGATCGCCGCACCGGTGCCGGTGGAGCGTTCCCCGGAGTCGGTCGCGAAGGCCACGCAGTCGATCGCGGACGCGTTCGCCCGGCTCATCGCGCAGGCCCCGGCGGACTGGCACGCGTTGCAGCCGGTGTGGACCGCGGACCAGGAGCGCCGGTGACCGGCGGAGCGAGCGGGCCGGCGCTGCGCGTCGGGATCGTCTGCCCGTACTCCCTCGACGTGCCCGGCGGGGTGCAGGCGCACGTCGTCGGCCTCGCCGCGGCGCTGGAACGGCTCGGTCACACCGTGGCCGTGCTCGCGCCCGCGGCGGAGGGCACGGCGGTGCCGGAGTTCGTCACACCGGCCGGCCGGGCGCTCGGGGTGCCCTACAACGGCTCCGTCGCCCGGGTGACCTTCGGCCCGCTCACCTACGCACGGGCGCGGCGCTGGCTCGCCGAGCACACCTTCGACGTGCTGCACCTGCACGAGCCCACGACGGTGAGCCTCTCGGTGCTCACGCTGCTCGCCGCGGAGGGTCCGATCGTGGCGACCTTCCACACGTCCACCGAGCGCTCGCGCGCGCTCGCCGCGTTCGGCGGGGTGCTGCGGCCGCTGATGGAGAAGGTCACGGCGCGCATCGCCGTGTCACCGCTGGCGCGCCGCGTGCAGGTGGAGCACCTGGGCGGCGACGCCGTCGAGATCCCCAACGGCGTCGACGTGGAGGAGTTCGCGACCGGGCCGGCACTGCCCGGGTACCCGCGCCCGGAGACGGTCGGCTTCCTCGGGAGGTTCGACGAACCCCGCAAGGGCATGCCCGTCCTCCTCGACGCCGTCCGCAGGCTCGCGCCCGACCGGCCGCGGCTGCGGGTCCTGGTCGTCGGGCGCGGCGATGCGGCCGGGTTGCGCCGGGCGGCCGGCCCGGCGGCCGATCGGCTCGACGTCCTCGGCCCCGTCGACGACGCCACCAAGGCGGCGGCCCTGCGGTCGGTGGACGTGTTCTGCGCGCCCCACACCGGCGGGGAGAGCTTCGGCATCGTCCTTGCCGAGGCGCTGGCCGCCGGGGCCCCGGTGCTGGCCAGTGACCTGGATGCCTTCCGCGACGTGCTCGGCGAGCCCGCTGCGGGGGAGCTGTTCGCCGTCGGTGACGCCGCGGCGCTCGCCGCGCGCCTCGCCGCCCTGCTCGACGACCCGGCCCGGCGCGCCGCGCTCGCGAACGCGGGCCGGGTACGCGCGGAGGACTTCGGCTGGCCGGCGGTCGCGTCAGCGGTGGTGCGCGTCTACCGGGCGGCGGTGGCGGCGGATCCGCGCCGCACGATCGCGCAGGGCATGCGATGAGGCCCTGCCCTGCCCGCCCCGTCCACCCGTCGGTGCCGTGGGGGCGGGTCCGGTGAGCGTCCTCGTCTGGCTGCTCGTCACCCTCGGCGTGCTCGTGCTGGTGGGGGTCGTGGCGCAGGTCGCCGCCCGCGTCCGGCGGCTGGACCGCCTGCACGTGCGCACCGACGCCGCGCGCGCCGGTCTGGAGGCGGCGCTGGAGCGGCGGGCCACGGCGGCGCTGGCCGCGGCGGCGGTCCTGCGCCGCGACGAGGCGGACGCGGTGCACCGGGCGGTGGCCGGCGCCCGGCAGGCCCGCGCCACCGGGACGGAGCGGGAGGCCGCGGAGAACCGGCTGGGCCGCGCCCTCGCCGCCGCCGACCGGTCCCGGCTACCGGCTGCGGTTCTCGAGGAGCTGGTCGACGCCGAGCAGCTGGTGATCCTCGCCCGGCGGGTGCACAACGACGCCGTCCGCGACACCCGCGGGCTGCGCTCGCGGCGCCTGGTGCGCTGGCTGCACCTCGCCGGCACGGCCCCGATGCCGGAGTACTTCGAGATCGCCGACGCCGAGGCCGGTGTGACCACCGCCGCCCCCCTGCGGCGGCCGGTGTCACCCCCCGCCTGACGTAGGATCGGGTGTTCCCTGCAGCAGAACCGAGAGGTAGACGCCGTGTCCTCCCCCGAAACACCCGCCACCGGATCCACCGAGTCGGCGCTGGGCACCGCCCGCGTCAAGCGCGGGATGGCGGAGATGCTCAAGGGCGGCGTGATCATGGACGTGGTCACCCCGGAGCAGGCGAAGATCGCCGAGGACGCCGGGGCCGTCGCCGTCATGGCGCTGGAGCGGGTGCCCGCCGACATCCGCGCGCAGGGCGGTGTGGCGCGCATGAGCGACCCGGACATGATCCAGGGCATCGTCGAGGCCGTCTCGATCCCGGTGATGGCCAAGGCCCGCATCGGCCACTTCGTCGAGGCCCAGGTGCTGCAGTCGCTGGGCGTCGACTACGTCGACGAGTCCGAGGTGCTCACGCCCGCCGACGAAGCGCACCACATCGACAAGTGGGCGTTCACCGTCCCGTTCGTGTGCGGCGCCACCAACCTGGGCGAGGCGCTGCGCCGCCTGTCCGAGGGCGCAGCCATGATCCGCTCGAAGGGCGAGGCCGGCACCGGCAACGTCGTCGAGGCCACCCGGCACATGCGCTCGATCCGCTCGGAGATCCGCAAGCTCGCCGCGCTCGACGAGGCCGAGCTGTTCGTCGCGGCCAAGGAGCTGCGCGCGCCGGTCGAGCTGGTGCGCGAGGTCGCGCAGGCCGGGAAGCTCCCCGTGGTGCTGTTCACCGCGGGCGGCATCGCCACCCCGGCCGACGCCGCGATGATGATGCAGCTGGGCGCCGAGGGTGTGTTCGTGGGCTCGGGCATCTTCAAGTCCGGCGACCCGGCCCAGCGCGCCGCGGCCATCGTCAAGGCCACCACCTTCCACGACGACCCCGACGTGATCGCGAAGGTCTCCCGCGGCCTGGGCGAGGCGATGGTCGGGATCAACGTCGCCGAGCTGCCGGCCGAGCAGCGCTACGCCGACCGCGGCTGGTGACCCACCCGGCTTGATCGTCGCGAGCCGCACACCACCGTTGCGCTGCGGGCGCTGGTGTGCGGCTCGGACGATCGATCGGTGCGACCCGCACACCACGGTGGTCACAGCCGCCGTGGTGTGCGGTTCGGGCCGATCTCGGCCGTCATCGCCGCCCGCGGTCGCCGAGGCGGCGCGTAGCCGGTGCCCTCACCCGTCCGGGTCGGCTCCCGCACCCGGTCCGGTGACCCGTCCTGCTGGAGTCACCACCCCCGCCTAGCGTCCCGTCGTGTCCGGATTGGGACTGCAGTGGCGGAGGAGACGCATGAGGCGCTGGCCCACGGTGTGCGGTATCGCGGCGGCGATGCTGCTCACCCTGTCGACGGCGGCCGTCGCGGCGCCGGCCCCGCCGGACCCCCCGGGCCCCACGGCCCCGGAACAGCGCCCCGGCCAGGCGGGGCGGTCGGCGGGCCACGAGACGAGCGCGGCGGCCGCGTTCGGCTGGGGTGAGCCCAACCGCGCGGACGAGTTCGACGGGCCGCTGGGCGAGGAGTGGAACGTCTACGACGGCCCCGGGCACGCCGACAACGGGAGGCGCACCCCGGACGCGGTCAGCATCCAGGACGGCATCCTGACGATCACCGGCGACCCGGAGGGCAACACCGCGGGCATGGCCTGGGGTGAGGGCCAGAAGTACGGGCGCTGGGAGGGACGGGTGCGTGCGCCCGCGAGCGACGAGAGCTACAACGCGCTGCTGCTGCTGTGGCCCGACGCCGAGGACTTCCCGGTGGGCGGCGAGATCGACTTCATGGAGATGATGGACCACACCCGCCAGACCACGAACATCTTCCTGCACTTCGGGGAGGACAACGACCAGGTGGTCGGCGAGGTGCAGATCGACGCGACCCAGTGGCACAACTGGGCCGTCGAGTGGACACCCGACCACGTGGCGGCGTTCGTGGACGGCGAGGAGTGGTGGCGCACCGAGGACACCCAGATCCTCCCGCCCCGCGCCATGCACCTGTGCGTCCAGCTCGACTGGTTCCCCGAGGACGGGGACGGGGAGGTGCAGGAGTCCGCGATGCACGTCGACTGGGTGAAGCGCTACCCGCTCGACGAGGGGCAGCAGAGCGAGCCGTCCGACGAAGCCGTGGAGAGCTCCGCGGTGCCCGGCTCGGCCCGGCGCGCGCCCTCGGACCCGGACGCGGCCACCCGCGTCGAGGGCCGCGTGACCGAAGGGGTTCCCGACCCGGCGACGCGCTGACCTGCGCGGGTGACCCCTCAGGTGTACTCCATCACCAGTACTGCGGCAGTGCCGGGGGACAGGGCGACGTAGCGGTGGGCGCGGTCGCCGGGGAAGCGGGCGTAGTCGCCCACGCCGAGCTCGACCTCGTCCCCGTCCGGGCCGACCCTCCAGCGGCCGGCCGTGACGAGCATGTGCTCGACGGTGCCCGGGATGTGGCCGTCCGCCTCGCGGGCCGCGCCGGGCTCGGCCGTGATGACGTGCAGGTCGCGCCGCGCACCGGGCGGGCAGGCGGCGAGCAGCGTGCCGGTGAACGGGGCGTGCTCGGAGGCGATCGCGATCCCCTCGCCCGCGCGTAGCACGTGCACCGGGGCGGTCGGCGGGTCCACCAGGCGGCTGAACGGGACGTCGAGGGCCACGGCCAGCGCCCACAGCGTCTCGACGCTCGGGTTGCCCGTGCCCGCCTCGAGCTGTGAGAGCGTGGATTTGGCGATGCCCGCGCGGCGGGCGAGCTCGGTGAGCGACACGTGGTGGCGCCCGCGCTCGCGGCGCAGGGCGGCCGCGATGGCGGCGAGGGGGGCCGTTCGGTCCATCGGACTCCTTGTTCGGCTTGACGAACACGGGCGCGCTCGTTCACTGTAACGGACATGCGTTCGCTGTTCCGAACACTCCACCCGGACGACCTCCGGGACGCCCTGGCGCTGACCGCCGCCGTCGGTGTCGTCGGTGCGTCCTTCGGCGCCCTGGCCGCCGCTGCCGGGGTGCCGCTCGTCCTCATGGTGGCGCTCTCGGTGCTCGTGTTCGCGGGCGCCTCCCAGTTCCTGGTCGTCGCGGTGGTGGCGGCCGGCGGGAACATCGTGGCGGCCGTCGCCGCCGGGCTCGTGATGAACGCTCGCCACGTGCCGTTCGGCCTGGCGATCGGCGGGAACGTCGGCGACAGCTGGCCCGCGCGGCTGCTCGGGGCGCACCTGATGGTGGACGAGTCCGTGGCGTTCTCCCGGTCGCGGGGGAGCGGGGAACGGGCCCGCGCGGCCTACTGGGCCTGCGGGGTCCTGCTGTTCGTGTTCTGGAATGTCGGCGCCCTGGTGGGCCGGGTGGCCGGCGCGGCCATCCCGGACCCGGACGCGTTCGGCGTGGACGCCGCGTTCCCGGCCGCGCTGCTGGCCATGCTGTTGCCCGCGCTGGGCCGGGCGGACGCGCGGCGGGTCGGTCTCGCGGCCGCGGCCGTCGCGCTGGTGGCCACCCCGTACCTGCCTGCGGGCGTGCCGGTGATCGTCGGCCTCCTCGGGCTGGTCGCGGCGGGCCGGGCGCCGGTGGGAGCACCCGAGGGGCGGACGTCGTGAACTGGGCCGCCGTCCTCACCCTCGCTGCGGGCACCTACCTGCTGCGCGTCGTCGGGATCGTGCTGCGGGACCGGCTGCGCGTGCCGGAGCGCCTCGAGCGCTACCTGGACCTGGGGGCCACCGCCCTGCTCGTGGCGCTGATCGCGACCGCCGCGCTGACCCAGGACGGGGGGTTCGCCGGCTGGGCCCGCCCCGCCGGCGTGCTCGTCGGGGCCGTCGCGGCGTGGCGGCGGGTGCCGTTCGTGCTGGTCGT
Source organism: Pseudonocardia sp. MH-G8 (assembly GCF_002262885.1). GTDB lineage: Bacteria > Actinomycetota > Actinomycetes > Mycobacteriales > Pseudonocardiaceae > Pseudonocardia. The sequence continues at coordinate 362,530 of NZ_NKYF01000005.1, forward strand.
GGTGCTCGCGGCGGCCACGACCGCCGGTCTGCGGGCGCTCGGCGTGCCGTGATCGCCGGGGTGCGGGAGGCTGACACCCGTGCGTTGTCTGGTGATCGGAGCGACCGGTTACGTCGGCGGCCGACTGGTGCCGCGCCTGCTCGACGGCGGTCACGAGGTCCGCTGCCTCGTGCGCGACGCGGGCAGGCTCGCGCGGCGGGACTGGGCCGACCGGGTCGAGCCGGTGCACGGCGACGCCACGGACACGGGCGCGGCGGTGACCGCCTGCCGCGACGTGGACGCGGTGTTCCACCTCGTGCACTCGATGGACGGCCCCGGGTTCGCCGAGCGGGACCGGGTCGCCGCGTCGGCCGTGGCCACGGCGGCACGGGCGGCGGGTGTGCGGCGGATCGTCTACCTCGGCGGGCTGCAACCGGCAGGGGCGGGCAGCTCGGAGCACCTCGCGTCGCGCCGCGAGGTCGGGGAGCTGCTGCTCGCCTCCGGCGTGCCGACGGTGGTGCTGCAGGCCGGCATCGTGGTCGGGGCCGGATCGGCGAGCTTCGAGATGATCCGCCGCCTCGCCGCCGTGGCGCCGGTGCTGCCCATGCCCGACCGGGCGTGGAACCGCACGCAACCCATCGCCGTCGACGACGTCCTGCACCACCTGGTGGGCTGCCTCTCGCTACCGGAGCGGACCCACGGCCTTTTCGACATCGGTGGGCCCGAGGTCCTCACCTACGCCGAGATGGTGGGCCGGTGTGCCGAGATCGCCGGGAGGCCGCGGCCACTCGTGCTCCCGGTGCCGGGGGCGGCGCCGCGCCTCACGGCCCGCGCGGTCGCGGCACTGACGTCGGTGGACCGTTTCCTCGCCGGTCCGCTGCTCGCGTCGATGGCGCACGACCTCGTCTGCCGCGGCGAGCCACCCGCCGGGCCACCGCCCGGGGGGCCCACGTCCTACGCCGACGCGGTGCGTGCCGCGCTCGCCGCGGCCACGCCCGACGAGCCGCTGGTCAGCGAGCACGTCGAACGGGTGGCGGCGCCGCCCGCGGCGCTGTGGGCCGTCATCGCCGGGTTGGGCGGTGACACGGGCTGGTACACGCTCCCGGGCGCCTGGGCGCTGCGCGGTGCCTTCGACCGGCTGCTCGGCGGTGTGGGCGCCCGCCGGACGCGGCCCGAGCAGCTCGCACCCGGCGCGGCGCTCGACTGGTGGCGCATCGAGGAGGTCGAGCCGGGACGCACGCTGGCGCTACGTGCCGAGATGCGCCTGCCGGGCACGGCGCGCCTCGAGCTGCGGGTGGAGCCGGCCGCCGGCGGCAGCCGCCTCGTCCAGCGGGTGACGTTCCGCCCGCACGGCGCCGCGGGCCGCGCGTACTGGTACGCCCAGCTGCCCGCGCACCGGTTCGTGTTCGGGGTGACCGCCCGCACGATCGCCGGGGTGGCGGCCCGGGTGCCGCTCACCCCGGCGTGACGAGGCGCCGCGCCGCCGGGAGGGACAGGGCGATCGCCACCACCGCCACCACGACCGCCAGCTCGGCCAGCGGCACCACGAAACCTTCGGTGCCGCCGAGCACGGACAGCAGCAGCGGCGCCCCGAAGCCCAGATAGGCGCAGGCGTAGAAGGTGCCGGTGAGGGCACCGCGCGCCGTCGGGGTGGCGAGCGTGGCGACCAGCGTGAGCCCCGCGGCCAGGCACAGCCCGTAGCCCACCCCCAGCAGCAGCGCCACCGGCACCAGCAGCGGCCACGCGTCCAGCCCCACGCCGACGAGGCTCAGCCCGAGCCCCGCCGCGCCGGTGGCGAGCCCGGCCGGCCCGGCGCGCACGGCGCCCAGCCGGCGCCCGATCGGCTGCGCGAGCACGCCCGTCAGGAGCGTGACCCCGGCGACGACGCCGGTGACGGCCACCGCGATCTCCGGCATGGACGGGATCATCAGCAGCGGGAGCACCGTCACGGCCGTGGACGGGAAGGTGAACACGCCCACCGCGACCGGCAGCACCACCAGGGTGAACGGCAGGCGAGCGCGGTCGGGCACCCCGAGGTTGATCAGCGGCCCCGCGCGCCGCTCGGTGGCGGCGAGGGTCTCGGGGACGACCGGCAGCAGCACCAGCCCGACCACCATCAGCGCGACGTGCAGGAGGTAGGGCAGCACGGTCGGCGCCGGGGCGAACTGCGCCAGCAACCCGGCCGTGAGCGGTCCGGCGGCCCACCCACCGCCGAGGGCCGCCGTCGTCCACCGGGCCGCCCGGGCAGGTTCGCCGACGAGCTCGCCCAGCCACGCCGTGCCGACGCTGAACACCACGCCCGACACCGCGCCCTGCAGGAACCGGCACGCGAACAGCAGCAGCACGGACGACCCCGCGCCGAGGAAGAGCAGCGACGTCACCGCCGACAGCACCACGAAGGGGAGGACGACGCGCCGCCGCCCGATGCGGTCGGACACCGGGCCGGCCAGCAGCAACGCCGGCACCAGGCCCGCGGCGTACACGCCGAACGCGCCGGTGAGCGCGTTCGAGGAGAGCCCGAGCTCGTCGCGGTAGAGCAGCAGCAGCGGGGTGGGCACGTTGGTGCCGAACGCCACGACGAAGACGGCCGTCCACAGCGCCGGCACCGCGCGTCCTCGCACCGGCCCACGCTACCGCCGTGGCGCATGATCGTCGGTTCAGTCCGCGCCCGGCGCCACGTCGTAGCGGGCGAAACGGCGCGTGAACGTCGCCGCGCCCGCGGTGAGCGCCCGCAGGTCCACGGCGTAGCGGAGCAGCTCCGCGCACGGCACCTCGGCCTGCACCAGCGTGCGGCCCACACCGGCCACGTCGGTGCCGAGTACCCGGCCGCGGCGCCCGGACAGGTCGCCGAGCACCGCGCCCAGGTGCTCGTCGGGCACCCGCACGGACACCTCGTCGAACGGCTCGAGCAGCACGGTGCCGCAGGCCACGGCCGCCTCGCGCAGGGCGAGCGCACCCGCGGTCTGGAACGCCGCGTCGGAGGAGTCGACGCTGTGGGCCTTCCCGTCGACGAGCACCGCGCGGAGGTCGACGGCCGGGTGGTGCTCGTCGGAGATCCCGCGCACCAGCTGCGCACGGATGCCCTTCTCGACGCTCGGGACGAACTGCGTGGGCACCGACCCGCCGACGACCCGTGACCGGAACTCGAACCCCGCACCGCGGGGCAGCGGCTCGAACTCGACGTGGCACACCGCGTACTGGCCGTGCCCGCCGGACTGCTTGACGTGGCGGCCGGTCACCCGGGCCGGCTTCGCGATCGTCGCCCGCATCGGCACCCGCACCGGTTCGGTGTCGACGTCGGCGCCACCGGCGCGCAGCCGGGAGAGCACGACGTCGGCGTGGGCTTCGCCCATGCACCACAGCACTGTCTGGTGGGTCTCCTGGTTGCGTTCGAGGTGCAGCGTCGGATCGGCGGCGACGATCTTGGCGAGCGTCTTGACCATCGCGTCCTCGTCGCCGCGGGTGCGCGCCACGATCGCGACCGGCAGGAGCGGGTCCGGCAGGTTCCAGCACGAGAGCAGCAGCGGGTGCTCGGCGGCCGACACGGTGTCGCCGGTCTCGGCGCTGCCGAGCTTGGTGAGCGCGCAGATGTCGCCCGCGATGCAGGCGTCGACCTCGCGCAGCGTGGAACCGAGCGGCGCGTACACGTGGGCGAGGCGCTCGTCGGTGTCGTGCCCCCCGTCGTCCCCGCCTTCGTGGGCGCCGTCGCGGTCATCGGCTGCCGAGCGCGGCTCGGGGACCGCGACGTGGTGGTGGCCGCTGACGTGCACGGTCGATTCGGGCCGCAGCGTTCCGCTGAACACCCGCACCAGCGACACGCGCCCGACGTAGGCATCGGCCGCGGTGCGCACGACCTCGGCGGCCAGCGGGCCGTCCGGGTCGGCGGTGAGCGGGGGGTGCGCGGAGCCGTCGATACCCGTGACCCGGGGCAGCGGGTGCTCCAGCGGCGACGGGAATCCGCCGACCAGGACCTCCAGCAGGGCGTCACACCCGATGCCGGACGTGGCGCAGACGGGCACGACGGGGTGGAACGCGCCGCGGGCGACGGCGGTCTCGAGGTCGTCGATCAGGGTGGGGAGCTCGATCTCCTCGCCGGCGAGGTAGCGCTCCATGAGCGTCTCGTCCTCGGACTGCTCGATGATCCCCTCGATCAGGGAGCTCCTGGCGTCCTCGGCGCCGCTGGGTGCCTGGCCGTCGGGGGTGCGCGAGAGCAGGCCGTAGAGCCCGGTGAGCTGCTCGCCGTCGCGCCGCGGGAGGTAGAGCGGGGCGACGCCGTCGCCGAACGACTGCCGGCAGGCGCTGATCGTGGCCTCCAGGTCGGCGCGGGCGTGGTCGCAGCGCGCCACGACGACCGCGCGCGGCATGCCGACCGCGGCGCACTCCTCCCACTGGGCGACCGTGGCCGGGTCGATCACGCCCTCGCGTCCCTCACTGGCCGGCACGACGAACAGCGCGGCGTCCGCGGCGCGCAGCCCGGCGCGCAGCTCGCCGACGAAATCGCCGTAGCCGGGCGTGTCGATGAGGTTGATCTTCGTGTCCTCGTGGAGGAGGGGTGCCACCGCGAGGCCGACCGAGCGCTGCTGGCGCACCGCCGCAGGGTCGTGGTCGCAGATCGTGGTGCCGTCGAGCACCGTGCCCGCTCGCGCGATCGCCCCCGTGTGGGCCAGCAGGGCCTCCACCAGCGTCGTCTTTCCCGATCCCGACGGTCCGACGAGGACCACGTTGCGGATCCGAGCGGGGTCGGTCGGGGCGGCCGAGCGGCCTCCGCGCTGCCCGCTCTCCTTGACCACTGCTGCTCTGCCGGACATGGGACCACCTCCGCGACACTGCGTTCCTCGGGCCGATTCCTTGCATCGGTTTCCTTGTGGGCCGGCGCCCGTGACGTGTCCGCCATCACACACCTCGCTCCCGGAGGTCACAACCCCTGCGCCGCGACGGCCGGTGCGAGGGCCCGATCCACCCCGCCGGTAAGGTGCGCAGGTGCCCGTTCCCGGTCCCGGATATGCCATCACCGCGCGGGTCGAGGTCCCCGCCTCCGCCAGCGCCGCGGGCGACCTCGCGATGGCGGTCGGCCGCGTCGGTGGAGTCGTCACCGCGTTCGACGTCGTCGAGTCGCACACCGCCACGCTCGTCGTCGACATCAGCTGCAACGCGCTGAACGAGGCGCACGCCGAGGAGATCACCGCCGCGCTCGAGGCGCTGCCCGGCGTGCGCGTGCGCAAGGTCTCCGACCGCACGTTCCTGCTGCACCTCGGCGGCAAGCTCACCGTGGAGTCGAAGGTCAGCCTGCGCAACCGCGACGACCTCTCCCGCGCCTACACCCCGGGCGTGGCCCGGGTCTGCCAGGCGATCGCGGCCAACCCGGCCGACGCCCGCCGGCTCACCATCAAGCGCAACACCGTCGCCGTCGTCACCGACGGCTCGGCGGTGCTCGGGCTGGGCAACCTCGGCGCCGCCGCGGCGATGCCGGTGATGGAGGGCAAGGCGGCGCTGTTCAAGCGGTTCGCCGGCGTGGACGCCTGGCCGGTGTGCCTGGACACCCAGGACACCGAGGAGATCATCCGTACCGTCCAGATCCTGGCGCCCGCCTACGGCGGCATCAACCTCGAGGACATCGCCGCCCCGCGCTGCTTCGAGATCGAGGCCCGGCTGCGCGAGATGCTCGACATCCCGGTGTTCCACGACGACCAGCACGGCACTGCCGTCGTGGTGCTCGGCGCGCTGCGCAACGCACTGCGGGTGGTCGGCAAGAAGCTGGCCGACTGCAAGGTCGTGGTGTGCGGTGTCGGCGCCGCGGGCTCGGCGATCATCCGGCTGCTGCGTTCCAGCGCGCCCGGTGACGTCCTCGCCGTCGACATCGACGGCATCGTCCACCCCGGCCGCGACGGCCTGGACGACAACCTGCGCTGGATCGCCGCCCACACCAACACCGAGGGCATCTCCGGCTCCCTGGCCGACGCGCTCGTGGGTGCCGACGTGTTCATCGGCGTCTCGGCGCCCAACCTGTTCGGCGCCGACGAGCTCGCCACGATGGCCGACGACGCGATCGTGTTCGCGCTGGCCAACCCGGACCCCGAGATCGACCCGGCCATCGCCACGACCCGTGCCGCCGTCGTCGCCACCGGTCGCTCGGACTACCCGAACCAGATCAACAACGTGCTCGCGTTCCCCGGCGTCTTCCGCGGCCTGCTCGACGCGCAGGCCCGCGACATCACCGACGCGATGCTGCTCGCCGCCGCGTCGGCGATCGCGGACGTCGTCACGGAACCGAACCCGTCGTTCATCGTGCCCAGCGTGTTCGACGCCGCCGTCGCCCCCGCCGTGGCCGAGGCGGTCCGCGAGGCCACGAAGCAGAAGGACGTCGCCCCGGTCTGACGCCATCACGGGTGTAGGGGTGTGCGTCTCGGGCCCTCCCCGCGCGAGTCGGGGCGTGAGTGCGCGCGTGTCGGGGTGTGCCCGGCGCGTGTCGGGGTGTGAGTGCGCGCGTGTCGGGGTGTGCCCGGCGCGTGTCGGGGTGTGAGCGCGCGCGAGTCGGGGCGTGCCCCGCGCGTGTCGGGGTGTGGGTGCGCGTGTGTCGGGGTGTGCCCGGCGCGTGTCGGGGTGTGAGCGCCTGCGTGTCGGTGTGCCCCGCGCGAGTCGGGGTGTGAGTGCGCGCGTGTCGGGCTGTTCCGGCGCGAGTCGGGGTGTCGGCCTGGGTGGTGTCGGGCCTGCGGATGGATGGCGCGTCGCCGTTGCCGCAGACCCGTGGCCGCCGCTCGGGCAAGATCTGGATCGCCGGTCGCCCGCCCACTGATCACCGTTCCGGTGCACAGGCGGCCACATGCGGCCGCTTCTGCACCCGAACGCCGATCATGGTTCGATTTCCCCTCGTGATCACTGTTTCGGTGCAGGGGCGGCGAGATGTCGCCGGGTATGCGCCGGATCGACGATCACCGTTCGCGACACCGTCCCCGACCTCGACGTGTGTGACGGCACCGCGACTGGGGTACGCGGCCGCGGCTCGCGTGCGCGAGGACGCAACTCGCGCGTGAGGGAGCCCGCTCGCGCGCCTCAGGGCGCGATTCGCGGGTAGGCGCGGCTCGCGGGTAGGGGGGGCGCGGCTCGCGGGTGGGTGGGCGCGGCTCGCGGGTGGGTGGGCGCGATTCGCGGGTAGGGGGCGCGGCTCGCGGAAGGTGGGGCGGGCTCGCCGTCGGTGGGTCGGTGGGTCAGGTCGCGGCGAAGAGGTGCTGCTCCGCCGGCGCGAGCCAGACCTCGGACCGGGTCGGTGGGCGGTACCGGCCGCGCAGGTGCGTGATCAGGGCGGGGAGGAGCGGGTGGCGGTTGGCGCGCCGCCACAGCAGCGAGTGCGCGTAGACCGGCACCGGCGGCGCCACCGGGATGCGGACGATCTCCGGGTGCCAGGGCACTCGCACGCCCTCGCCCGCGAACGTGAGCACCTCGGCCGAGCGGGAGACCTCGTCGAGCAGGTGGTCGAAGCCGAAGTCCGGGCCCTGGTTGGTGATGCGGACCGCGAACTCGGTGGCGAGGTCGGTGAACCAGGCGGTCCACTCGGTGCCCGGCGTGTTGCCGGGCATCCACGCGGTGGCCCCGGCGAGCTCGGCCATCCGCACCTGCTTGCGGCCCGCCAACGGGTGGCGGGTGCCGACCAGCACGTGCAGCGGGTCGAGTGCCACCGGGGTGTGTGCCAGCGCGGGGTCGAGCGGACCGAGGACCCGCACGAACGCCGCATCGACCGTTCCGCGCAGCAGCGCGGGCACGGCGGACCGCAGGCCGTCGGACGTGATGATCTCGACGTCGGCGCCGGTGGCCTCGTGGAAGTCCCGGACCATCTCGGTGGCCGCCAGGCGCGTGCCGAGCACGTCGACGCGCAGTGCGCGCCGCCGGGACCGCACGGCGTCGAGGGCCTGGTCCGCCGCCCCGAGCAGCGCCCGCGCGGGCACGAGGAAGGCGACACCCTCCTCGGTGGGGTCCGCGCCGGCCGGGCTGCGGTGCAGCAGGGCGGCGCCGAGGTCGGACTCCAGCTTCGCGATCCGCTTGGAGACGGCCTGCTGGCTGATCCCGAGATCGTCGGCGGCTTCGCCGAAGCGGCGGTGGTCGGCGACGGCGACGAAGGCGCGCACCGCCCCCAGGTCGAGCTCCACCGCGTTCTCCTTCGACAACCATTGGTTGTGACGGTGGGCGTGTCCGCTGTTGGACCGCTGCACCCTGTCCTCGGTGTGATGCCGGTGCTCTGATCACCAGCTACCACCGCGAGGAGAGTACGCGTGGACTCGTTCGCCCACCTGCACGTCCACACCGAGTACTCGATGCTCGACGGCGCCGCGAAGATCGCGCCGCTGTTCGCCGAGGCGGAGCGGCTGGGCATGCCGGCCGTGGCGATGACCGACCACGGCAACCTCTACGGCGCCGACGAGTTCCACCGGGTGGCTGGTCGTACCGGTGTGAAGCCGATCATCGGCATCGAGGCCTACGTGGCGCCGACGGGCCGGTTCCACCGCAAGCCGGTGTTCTGGGGGCAGTCCCACCAGCGCGGCGCCGACGAGCTGGGCGAGGGCGGGGACGTGTCCGGTGCCGGCGCGTACACGCATCTGACGCTGCTGGCGCAGGACGCGGTCGGGCTGCGCAACCTGTTCCGGCTCTCCTCGCTGGCCAGCATGGAGGGCTATTACCGCAAGCCGAGGATGGACCACGAGCTGCTCGCGGAGTACGCGGGAGGGATCATCGCCACGACCGGGTGCCCGTCGGGTGAGGTGCAGACCCGGCTGCGGCTGGGGCAGCGGGCGCAGGCGTTGGCGGCCGCGTCGGATCTGAAGGACCTCTTCGGCGCGGGCAACGTCTACCTGGAGCTGATGGACCACGGCCTGCCGATCGAGCGGTCGGTCCGGGAGGGGCTGCTCGAGATCGCCCGGACGCTGCACCTGCCTCCCCTGGCCACGAACGACTCCCACTACGTCACCCGCGGGCAGGCGCAGGCCCACGCCGCCCTGCTCTGCGTCCAGTCGGGCAAGACGCTGACCGACCCGACGCGGTTCCGCTTCGACGGCGACGGCTACCACCTGGCCTCTCCCGCCGAGATGCGCGCCTACTGGGACCTCGAGGTGCCCGGCGCGGCGGACCGCACCCTGGAGGTGGCGCAGCGCGTCGGCTCCTACGCGGAGGTCTTCGCGAGCCGGGACCGGATGCCGGTCCACGACGTCCCGCCGGGCCACGACGCCGCGTCCTGGTTGCGGCACAGCGTGGCCGAAGGGCTGGCCCGGCGCCTGCCGGGCGGGGTGGCGCAGACCTACCGCGAGCGCGCCGACTTCGAGATCGACGTGATCGTGCAGAAGGGCTTCCCCGGGTACTTCCTGATCACCGCCGACCTCATGTCCTACGCCCGCAGCGTGGGGATCCGGGTCGGGCCGGGGCGCGGGTCGGCGGCAGGCTCGCTCGTGGCGTACGCGTTGGGCATCACGAACCTGGACCCGATCCGGCACGGCCTGCTGTTCGAGCGCTTCCTCAACCCCGAGCGCGTCTCGATGCCCGACATCGACATGGACTTCGACGACCGCCGGCGCGGTGAGATGGTCCGCTACGCCACCGAGAAGTACGGCGCGGACCGCGTCGCGCAGGTGATCACGTTCGGCACGATCAAGACGAAGGCCGCCGTGAAGGACGCGGCGCGCGTGCACTTCGGGCAGGCCGGATACGCGATCGCGGACCGGATCTCCAAGGCGCTACCCCCTCCCGTCGCGGCGAAGGACATCCCGCTGTCCGGGATCGTCGATCCGGCGCACGAGCGCTACGCCGAGGCCGCCGAGGTGCGCGCGCTGGTGGAGCGGGACGAGAGCGTGGCCACGATCATGGAGACCGCGCGCGGGTTGGAGGGCCTCGTCCGCGGGGCCGGGGTGCACGCCTGCGCCGTGATCATGTCGGCCGAGCCGCTGATCGACACGGTGCCGCTGTGGCGGCGCGACGACGGCGCGCTGATCACCGGCTGGGACTACCCCTCCTGCGAGGCCGTCGGCCTGCTGAAGATGGACTTCCTCGGCCTGCGCAACCTCACCGTGATCGGCGACGCCATCGAGAACGTGCGGGCCAACCGCGGCGTCGACGTCGACCTCGACACCCTCGCGCTCGACGACCCCGAGACCTACGCGCTGCTGGCGCGCGGGGAGAGCCTGGGCGTGTTCCAGCTCGACGGCGCGGCCATGCGGGAGCTGCTGCGCCGCCTGCGGCCCACCGGCTTCGGCGACATCGTCGCGGTCAACGCGCTGTACCGGCCGGGCCCGATGGCGATGAACACGCACAACAACTACGCCGACCGCAAGAACGGGCGCCAGCGGGTGGAGCCGATCCACCCCGAGCTCGCCGAGCCGCTGCGCGAGATCCTCGCCGAGACCCACGGCCTGGTCGTCTACCAGGAGCAGATCATGCAGATCGCGCAGCGGGTGGCCGGCTACTCGATGGGCCGCGCCGACGTCCTGCGCCGGGCGATGGGCAAGAAGAAGAAGGAGGTCCTCGAAGAGGAGTTCGGCGGATTCCACGCCGGGATGCGCACGCAGGGCTTCTCGGACGAGGCCGTGCAGGCGCTGTGGGACACGGTCCTGCCGTTCGCCGGCTACGCGTTCAACAAGTCTCACGCCGCCGGCTACGCGCTGGTCGGCTACTGGACGGCCTACCTGAAGGCGCACCACCCCGTGGAGTACATGGCGGCGCTGCTGACGTCGGTGGGCAACGACAAGGACAAGTCGGCGGTATACCTCGCCGAGTGCCGCAAGCTGGGCATCCGCGTGCTGCCGCCGGACGTCAACTCCTCGGCCCGCCGCTTCGCCGCGGTCGGCGACGACGTCCGCTTCGGCCTGGAGGCGGTGCGCAACGTCGGGGGAGGCGTCGTGGACTCGATCCTGCGCACGCGCGAGGCCGCCGGGCCCTACCGGTCGTTCGCCGACTTCGTGGAACGCGCCGAGCTGGTGGCGTGCGGCAAGCGGACGCTGGAGTCGCTGGCGAAAGCGGGAGCCTTCGAGTCGCTGGGGGCCACGCGGCGTGCCGTCGTCGAGGTCCACGAGGCAGCGGTCGACGCAGTCGCCCCGCTCAAGCGGCGGGCGGCTGCGGGACAGTTCGACCTGTTCGGGACCGACGACGTCGACGAGCCGGGAGCGGTCTCCCCGCTGGCGCACCTGCCGCTGCGCGCCGAGGAGTACCCGCGCGCGCAGCTGCTCGCCCAGGAGCGCGAGATGCTGGGCCTCTACGTGTCGGGCCACCCGCTCGACGCCGCCGAGGCGCTGCTGCGTCGCCACGCCGAGCGCCCGCTCGCCGCGCTGCTCGCCGACCGGCCGCGCGAGGGGGAGGTGGTCGTCGCGGGCCTGGTGACGGCCGTGGAGCGGCGCGTCGACAAGCGGGGCGAACCGTGGGCGATCTGCACCCTGGAGGACCTCGACGCGAGCCTGGAGGTGCTGTTCTTCGCCAAGGCCTACGCGGTGCTCGGCGGGGAGCTCGTCGAGGACGGGGCCGTCGCCGTGCGAGGGCGGATCAACTGGCGGGAGGAGCGGATGTCGGTGTTCGGCGACGAGCTGGTCACGCTCGACCTGGCCACGGCCGGGGACGGTCCCGAGCCGCTCGTGCTGGCCTGCGCGCCCGAGCGGTTCGACGCCGACGCCGTCGACGAGCTGCGCCGCACCCTGGCCGCGCACCGCGGCGACACACCGGTGCACGTGCGCCTGGAGGGCCGCTGCGGCCCGCGGCTGTTCGCGCTGGACCCCTACCCCGTCGAGGTCACCGCGGCGCTGCTCGGTGAGCTGAAGGGCGTACCCGGGATCCGCGTCGCCCCCGCGACGTACGCTGGTGGGCGTGGTTCCGGTGATCGGCGTGCTCGCCTTGCAGGGTGACGTCCGCGAGCACGTGGCGGCACTCACCGCGTGCGGTGACGTGCGCGCGGTGTCGGTGCGGCGGGCCTCCGAGCTCGACGCGGTGGACGCCCTGGTGATCCCGGGTGGCGAGTCCACCACGATGAGCCGGCTGCTGCAGACGTTCGACCTGCTCGACCCGCTGCGCAAGCGGATCGTGGACGGGATGCCGGCCTACGGCTCGTGCGCCGGGATGATCCTGCTGGCGAGCGAGGTGCTCGACGGCCGGCCCGACCAGCAGCAGCTCGGCGGCCTTGACGTCGTCGTGCGGCGCAACGCGTTCGGCCGCCAGGTCGACTCGTTCGAGACCGACCTCCCGTTCTCGGGCCTGGTCGACGGGCCGGTGCGCGCGGTCTTCATCCGGGCGCCGTGGGTGGAGTCGGTCGGTCCGGCGGTCGAGGTCCTCGCCACCGTCCCGGACCGCACCAGCACCGGCGCCGACGCGGGTGCCGCGGCCGGTCGCCCCGTCGCCGTGCGGCAGGGCTCGGTGATCGCCACCTCGTTCCACCCGGAGCTCACCGGCGACCTGCGCGTGCACGGCCTGTTCTGCGAGCTGGTGAAGCAGACCGCCACGCGTTAGACGCGGGCCAGCGCGGCGTCCAGCTCGTCGACACAGGCCAGGGCGGCCGACACCGAGTAGCCGTCCCACCAGGCCACCGGGTCCAGCTCCACCACCCGCCCCGCCTGCACCGCGGGCAGCTGCGCCCACAGGCCGCCCGAGAGGTAGCGCTGCGCGGTGGCCGCGGCGTCGAGGGCCGAGCCGCCCCCGCCCACGAAGTAGAGCAGCACGTCGGCGTCGGCGGTGACACCGACGGTCTCCTCGGTGAGAGAGACGTAGGTGGCGCTGCTGCCCGGCGTGTCGGTGGAGGGTGGGCGCCGGATCCCGGCGTGGGCGAGGATCGAGGCACCGAAGATCTCGCCGCGCACGATCCGCAGCTCCGACGCGGTGAACCGGAGCAAGGCGACGGTGGCCCCGGCGATCGTGGCGGCATGCCGCGCCGCCACCTCCGACACCTGCGCGGCGTACTCGTCGAGCCGCGCGTGGATCCGGTCGCCCGCGCCCAGCACGCCGCCGATGGTGCGCACGGCCTCGCGCCAGTCCTGCCCGGCCCCGGCATTCTCGTACGCCACCGTGGGGGCGATCCGGCTGAGCTCGGCGTAGGCGGGTTCGACGCGCTGCACGTTGCCGAGCACGAGATCGGGCGCCAGCGCGGCCACGCGCTCCAGGTCGAGCTGGTTGAACCCGAGCGAGGTGAAGCCCCTCGGCGGTCCGGGGAGGTACCCGGGCACCGTCACGGCGCCGTCGAGCGTCTCGGACGCGACGAGCGGGGCGCCCATCTCGAGGCTGACCTGCAGCGCGCCGTTCGAGTCCAGTGAGACCACCCGCCGCGGTGCCACCGGGACGTCGGTCGTGCCGAGCGGGTGGGTGACCGGTCGCGTGGCCGCGGGGGCGACCGGCGCCGGGTCGGCCGTGCAGGCCGCGAGCGAGACGAGCCCGGCGGTGCCGGCGAGGAACCCGCGACGGGTGAGTGGAGGCGACGCGGCGGTGATCACGCCTCGACAGTAGAGGTGAGGCTAACCTCAGCGACGGGTGGGCCGTAGGGTCGAGGCGGCCCACTTCGCGTGGCGGGCGTCCGCGTCCAGCAGTGGGCAGGTCAGGCACATGCCGTGCGTCGGCTCCTTGAAGTCGAGGCAGCACGCGCCCCGCACGCCCCACACCTCGTCCGGGTCGGCGCCGAAGCGCACCAGCTCCGGGCGCGAGAACCGCGGCGCGCCCGCGGCGTGCAGCGCCTCGGCGAGCGCGGCTGCGCGCTCCCACGCGGCGGTGCGGTCGTGCCCGAGCTGGCGGGCCACGCTGAGCGGGTTGAAGTGCAGCATGTCCAGCACGTACCCCCACAGCGTGCGCGGTCCGACCCTGCTGGCGGCGCGCACGGCGTCGACCAGGGGCGCGACCGTCGCGACGAACCCCTCGGCGACCCAGGCGTCCAACGCGGCGGTGGACGGCACGCGCACGTCGGCGCCGCCGCTCGCGGGCGGCCCGCCGACCCGTGCGGTGGCCGGGCTGACGAGCAGCCTGCGGTCCACGCCGGTCCGGCCACCGGCGTGGCACCAGTACCCGTCTGCGGTGATCGACGGCGCGGCGTCGACGAGGTAGACCGCGGTGCTGACGCAGAAGATGAGCTCGCGCAGCACGGTGCGCAGCGCGTGGACGGCGTGCGGGCCTGCGGGTGCGCTCGCGGCGGCGATCTTCAGCAGCTCGTCCAGCCGTGCCGAGCCGGGCGCGGCGAGCTCCGCGGCGCTGGACCACCCCGGGCCGGTGGGCGCCGTGGCGGCGAGCTCGGGCAGCGGCGCGAAGGTGAGCGGCGCGCACCGGGCGCGCAGCTCCTCGAGGCGTTCACCCACGACCGTCCCCACCCGTGCACCCTATGCACGCACACCGGCTCCGTCGCGCGGAGGCCCGACGGTAGGATCGTCGGGATCTGTGCACGGAGAAGGGACATCGATGAGCGGCCACTCCAAATGGGCTACCACCAAGCACAAGAAGGCCGTCATCGACGCTCGCCGCGGCAAGATGTTCGCCAAACTGATCAAGAACATCGAGGTGGCCGCGCGCACCGGCGGCGGTGACCCCGACGGCAACCCCACGCTCTACGACGCCATCCAGAAGGCGAAGAAGAGCTCGGTGCCCAACGACAACATCGAACGCGCGGTCAAGCGCGGTTCCGGCGCCGACGCCGGTGGCGCCGACTACCAGGCGATCACCTACGAGGGCTACGGCCCGAACGGCGTCGCAGTGCTCATCGAGTGCCTCACCGACAACCGCAACCGCGCCGCCACCGAGGTGCGCACGGCGATGACCCGCAACGGCGGCCAGATGGCCGACCCGGGGTCGGTGGCCTACCTGTTCACCCGCAAGGGCGTGGTGATCGTGCCGAAGAACGGGCTCACCGAGGACGACGTCCTGCTCGCGGTCCTCGACGCCGGCGCCGAGGAGGTCAACGATCTCGGCGAGAGCTTCGAGATCGTCTCCGAGGCCACCGACCTCATCCCGGTCCGCACGGCCCTGCAGGAGGCCGGCCTCGAGTACGACTCGGCCGACCCGACGTTCCTGCCCTCGATGTCGATCCCGCTGGACGCCGACGCGGCCAAGAAGGTGTTCCGGCTGATCGAGGCCCTCGAGGATTCCGACGAGGTCCAGAACGTCTACGCGAACTTCGACGTGAGCGACGAGGTCCTGGAAGAAGTGAACGCGTAAGAACCCGCTCCACTTGACGAACGGCAGTTCCGTCGCCACCTAGCCGACGGAAGTGCCGTTCGTCGGTCGGGGGGATCGGTGGCGGTGCACGGCCACGCGCGCCGGGCGCACCGATCGGCCCTCGACCTCCAGGCCGGGTTCGCGCAAGGCGGCCACCGTGCGGTCGAGTGCCGGGTCGTCGGTGCTCACGACCTCCGCGGCCTCCATCGTCGCGGCGCTGAACGGGTGCCCCGGGCGGGGCGAGACGAGCGTGCCGCCGCGGCCGGCGAGCAGGCGCTCCAGCCCGCCGGCGATGGCCGCGAACGCCGCGCGTTCCTTGCGGGTGCGGGTGGTCCCCGCGCAGGCCAGCGCGTCGTTGCGCAGGGCGTGCAGCTCCACGAGGAGGGGCACGTCGGGCCCGGAGCGCCCGCTCGCACCGGCGATCGTGGCGAGCGTGGTGGTCTGTCGGGTGACGAGGCGTGACAGGTCGTCGACCTTGTCCGCGAGGTCCTGGAGCGAGGGGTCGGCCATCCCGGGGAACCTATCGCTACTGTCTCCGAACGTGGCCGTCCACGGTATCGATCTCGGCACCACGAACTCCGCCATCGCCCGTACCGGCCCGGACGGTCGTCCCGAGGTCCTCACAGGGCTCTCGGGTACGCCGACCACCCCCTCGGTGGTGCTGTTCGCCGGCGCGGGCGAGCACGTCGTGGGAGAGGGTGCGCGCCGCGAGGCCCGGCTCGACCCGGAGCGTGTGTGCGCCCTCGTGAAGCGCCGGATGGGCGATTCGGAGTGGCGCTTCGTCGCCCACGGCTCGGGCTGGTCGGCGCCCGCCGTCTCGTCGCTGATCCTCAAGAGCCTGGTCGCCGACGCGGGCTTCGCCACCGGCGACACACCCTCGGCCGCCGTCATCACGGTGCCCGCCTACTTCGGTGACGAGGAGCGGCGCGCCACCGTGCTCGCGGGCAGCTACGCCGGGCTCGACGTCGTCGACGTGCTGTCCGAGCCGATCGCCGCCGCGCTCGCCTACGGGTTCGGGCGCCTCGACGGCAGCCCCGACGTCTCGAAGAGCCAGGAGGCGACCCGGCACGAGACCGTCCTCGTCTACGACCTGGGCGGCGGCACGTTCGACGCCACCGTCATCGAGCTGGCCGACCGACGGATCTCGGTGCTCGCCGTGGACGGCGACCACCAGCTCGGCGGCGCCGACTGGGACGAGCGGGTGGCGCTGCACCTGTCGCGGCGCTTCTGCGCCGAGAACCCGGACGCGGAGGACCCGCTCGACGACTCCGCGGGTGCGCAGGCGCTCGTGCTGGCCGCGGAGCGGGCCAAACACCAGCTCACCGACGCCGAGAGCACGGACGTCGTCGTCGCGCACGACGGTGCCCGCGCGACCGTGCACCTCACGCGCGCCGAGCTGGAGGAGATGACCGCGCCGCTGCTGCGCCGCACCGTGGACCTCACCCGCGCCTGCCTCGCGGAGGCGGCCCGCCGCGGCGTCGACCGCGTGGACCGGGTGCTGCTCGTCGGCGGCTCGTCGCGGATGCCGGCCGTCGCGGCCGCACTGCGCAGCGACCTGGAGCTGGATCCCCGGCTGCACGACCCCGACCTCGCCGTGGTCCGGGGTGCCGCGCTGTACGGGGAGAAGAAGGAGCTCGAGCGGATGGTCGCCGCCGACCTGCGCACCCGTGGCCGGCTGCGTGACGGTGCTCCGCTGGACGACGCCGCTCCCGCCGACCTCGACGACGCCTGCCGCCGCGTCGCCGACGCCTACGCGGTGCCGCTGTCGCAGGTGCGCCGCGCCGTGGAGATCCAGGTCGACACGGTGGTGTCACGCGGGTTCGGGGTCTTGGCGGTCAACGCCCTCGCCGGGCGCCTCGAGCCCTCGTGGCTGGTGCACCGCAACGACCGGCTCCCGATCCGCACCAGCCGCTCCTACGGCACGATCCGCGCCGACCAGGACGAGATCCAGGTGACGGTCGTCGAGCAGCAGGGCCAGGCCGAGTCGTCCCGGCCGGAGGACGCGAAGGTCCTCATGATCGGGGAGATCTCCGGCATCCCGCCCGGCTACGACGAGGGCAGCGAGGTGCGCGTGACGTTCGAGATGGGGTTCGACGGCGTGTTGCACGTGACCGCGTTCCACGTCGACGCCGGCATCCCGCTGGAGCTCACCGCCACCACCGGGGCCACGTTGTCGCAGTCCGAGGTGGCGCGGGAGCGCGACCAGCTGGGGAAGACGCGCCGCCGTGAGTGACGCCGTGGGTGAGCGGTGATGGCCGACCTGACCCCCTTCGATCCCAACGACTACCGCAAACGCGTGCTCGCCGCCGTCGAGAAGCGCGGTGGACCGGACGCGTCGGACCCGTTCGAGCTCTACGACCTGCCTCCGGTCGACGACCTGGACGACGCGGCCGTCGCCGAGCGGGTGGCGCAGGTCTGGGGGGCGTGGCAGCGCCAGCGCGACCACCCCAAGTACCGCGTGCTCGTGGGGCTGCTGGTGGCGCAGCACGCGACGCGCAGCGCCGAGCTGCGCGACGCCGGCAGCCGCCGCACCGCCGCCGCCCGCGTCCGTGCCCAACGGGAGCAGCGTGAGGCGACCCGTTTCGAGCTGCTCGACGCGGCCGTCAGCCGGCTGGTGGAGCGCCACCGCGGGATCCCGGCCGACAAGGTGGAGGGCCTGTACGAGGTCGGGGCGCTGGCCGGGCTGGCGCGCGCCGAGGTCGAGGTGCGGCTGCGACGTCACCGGGTGCTGCCGGCCGCGGCCGCTCCCGTGCGCGAGGCTGTCGGCGCGGAGCGGCGTCGCCAGGTCCGCGCCTTGCTGGAGGAGTTCGGAAGGCTCACCGACGAAGCCGCCCCGCCCACCCTGTTCGCGCTCCTCGGGCTGACTGCCGATACCACCGACGCGCAGGTGCGCGCCCGCACCGGGGCGTGGCGCGCCCGCGCCCGCGAACTGCCGCCGGACCGGCTGCGTGCGGTCGTCGACGAGCTGCTCGTCCACGTCGCGGAGCTGATCGAACCGGGACCGGCGGCACGGGAGGCCTACCTGGAGGCGATCGCCGCCGACGTGGCCGACCACCTCCGGCCGCGGGTGCGCGCCGCCGTGCTGGTGGAGGACCGGCTCGTCGCGCAGGACCGGGCGCATCTGCTGGAGATGGCACTGGAAGCCGGTCTGGACCCCCAGCGGGCAGCGGCCGTGCTGGTCGCGTTGGCCGCGGAGCTGGACGTCGAGCTGGATGTCGGCGAGGAGGATCCGGAACCGGCGCCGGGAGCGCCACCGCGCCGGCCGGCGTGGGAGGAGCCGCTGAAGGCCGCTCGTGCCGCGCTGCGCGCCGGGCGACCGGCGCAGGCGCAGCTGCTGGTGCGCGAGGCGCAGCGGCATGCGGGCGACGACGGCGCCACGCCCGTGCGCGCCGTCGCCGACGAGGTCGCCGCCGTGCTCGCCGAGGCCGGCACGCGGTGGCGGGCCGCCGCCGAGGCCGGCGCGGCGCGCCGCTGGAACGAGGCCGTGGAGCACCTGGAGCACCTGCACCGCAGTGCCGGGGACGTGCCCGGCCCGCGGGGCGCCGAGGCCGCGACCGAGCTGCAGCGGGCCCGGAGCGAGGTGCAGCGCGCCGACCGGGCCGTCGCCGCAGCGCTGGACGGTCCTCCCGGCGACCGGGCCGTTGCCCTGCTCGCCGTGCTGGACCGTTGCCCCGGACATCCCGGTGCGGTCGCCGCGCTGGCACGGATCCCGGTGAGTGCCCCTGCGTGGGTGAGCGCTGCGCGGGACGCCCGCAGCGACGTCCTCGTGCTGTGGGCCGCATCGGCCACGCCCGGCGTCGTCTACCGGGTCAGCCGGATGCGCCCCGACGGCAGCTGGCAGGTGCTCGGCCGCTGCGGAGGCACCTCCATGGACGACGGGGGCGCCCCGGTGGGCGTCGAGGTGCCCGTGTACGCGGTGGCGGCCCTGCAGGCGGGACGGGCGTCGGACGCCACGCGCTCCGACGCCGCACAGGCGTCGCCGCCGCCGTCCCCGCCGCCTCAGTCCTCACGGGCTGCGTCCCCGGCGTCGGGGCCGGGCGCACCCCGCGCCGTCCGTGCGGTGCGGGAGGCGAGCGGAGCGGTCCGCGTGAGCTGGAGCGGCGGCGGGACCGGCGCGGAGTACCGCGTGCGGTGCCTGACCCCGGACGGGCGGTGGCGGGTGGTCGGCCGGACCCGCGCGCACGACCTCGAGGACGGCGGTGCGCCCGGCGGCGGCGCGGTCCCCGTCTACGCCGTGAGCGCAGCGGTGGGGGGCGAACGGTCGGCGGAGGTCCGTTCCGAGGCCTAGAGGCTTGGTGCGTCGACAGGGCTTGATCCCGCCGCCGGCGGTGTGAGCCGCGCAGCCGGGTCCTCGTGACCGCGCTCGTGTCCTTCTCGCCGGCCGGCGGCGCATCACGATGTGCGGCCGGCACCAGGGCGTGTCTGTCGGACAAGATCCACCAGGCAAGCCTGGCGCCACACGGGGCGCTAGCACGTACTGTGACCATCCGTGCGACGCAGCGTGACCGGGACGCGCCCGACAACGTGACGTAATCCGGTCCTCTCCGACAGGTCGCGACGTTTCGGGCACACTGGACATCAGTGCCCGGCTCGGGCGCGCGTCCCGAGGTGTTGCGCGGGGCGCGAGGACAGGCGCCGGGTCGCGGACCCCGGGACGGAATCAGGAATAGAGGACATGAACCTTCGGATCTTCGGCTGGTCCTACGCGGTGACGGCGGTGTCGCTCGTCGTCGCCCTCCTCTACGGGGGGTGGGAAGCGCTGCTGCTCTGCGCGATCCTGGGCATCCTGGAGATCTCGCTGTCGTTCGACAACGCGGTCGTCAACGCCACGGTGCTGGAGCGGATGAGCGACTGGTGGCAGAAGATCTTCCTGACCATCGGCATCCTCATCGCCGTGTTCGGCATGCGGCTGGTGTTCCCGCTGCTGATCGTCGGGGTCACCGCGAACCTCGGCCCGGTCGAGGCGATGACGCTGGCGCTCGAGCGACGGCCGGAGAGCGACCCCACGAGCTACGCGCACCTCCTGAACGAGGCCTACCCGCAGATCGCGGCGTTCGGCGGCATGTTCCTGTTCATGCTGTTCCTGGACTGGGTGTTCACCGAGCGCGAGCACGTGTGGCTCGCCTGGCTGGAGCGGCCGCTGGCCAAGATCGGCCAGCTCAACCGGCTCTCCGTCGTCATCGCCGTCGTCGTGCTGGTGCTGCTGGCCACCGTCCTCGCCGAGGACGCGGCCGTCGTGCTCATCGCCGGCTCGCTGGGCCTCATCACCTACCTCGCGGTCAACGGCCTGGGCGACTTCTTCGAGCAGGTCGGGCAGCGGCAGATGGACGAGGTCGACGGGGCCGCCCAGACCCCGGCCAACGGCTCCGGCCCGTCGCAGCTGGCGAAGGCCACCGGTAAGGCAGGATTCTTCCTGTTCCTCTACCTCGAGGTCCTCGACGCCGCGTTCTCGTTCGACGGCGTGATCGGCGCGTTCGCCATCACCACCGACCCCATCATCATCGCGCTGGGCCTGGGCCTGATCGGCGCGATGTTCGTCCGGTCGCTCACGGTGTTCCTGGTGCGCAAGGGCACGCTGGCCGACTACGTGTACCTGGAGCACGGCGCGCACTGGGCGATCGGTGCTTTGGCTACCATCCTGCTGATCGGGATCGGCTACCACGTCAACGAGGTCGTCACCGGTCTCGTCGGCGTGGCCTTCATCGGGGCCGCGTTCCTGTCCAGCGTCCTGCGCAACCGCAGGCTCGCGGCGCAGGGCGTCGAGACCCACAAGAGCGCCGACGAGCTCGCTGCCGACCACAGCAACGCCTGATCTCCAGTTCCGCGTCATGAGGGGGTACGTGTGAGTGTCAACCTGAGCAAGGGCGAGAAGGTGTCGCTGGCCAAGCGCGGTGGCGGCGCTCTGACCCTGGTCCGGATGGGCCTGGGCTGGGATGCGGTGAAGAAGCGCGGCCTGTTCGGCGGCTCGAAGTCCCAGTCGATCGACCTGGACGCCTCGGCGCTGCTGTTCGACGCCGGGGGCAACCTCGTCGACGCCGTGTGGTTCCGCCAGCTGCGCAGCAAGGACGGCGCCGTCCAGCACACGGGCGACAACCAGACCGGCGCCGGTGAGGGCGACGACGAGTCGGTCGTCGTGGACCTGGCCCGGCTGTCGCCGAGCACCACGCAGATCGTGTTCACGGTCAACTCGTTCACCGGGCAGGACTTCTCGCAGATCGAGAACGCCTTCTGCCGGCTGGTCGACGAGACCACGAACGAGGAGCTGGCGCGCTACGAGCTGTCGGGCGCAGGCCAGCACAACGCGCAGATCATGGCGAAGGTCAGCCGGGACGGTGCCGGCGCCTGGAGCATGACGGCCATCGGCTCCACGGCCAGCGGCCGGACCTTCCAGGACCTGCTGCCGGCCACCACCGGCCACCTCTGAGGTCTCAGCTCGGCGCACGCACCGAGCCGGTACGGCAACGGGCCCCGGCGGAGCACCGCCGGGGCCCGTGTCGTGCGTGAGCTGTCAGAGGTCGAACTCGGCGGGCGAGATGCCCACCGCCTGGCACGCCTCACGGACGGCCTGCATCTCGTTCTTGTCGAAGTTGCCGTCGGCGCCACCGATGATGATGCCGACCTGGATGACGGCTCGTCCGGCGTCCGGCTTCGACTTGAGCTTGGACAGGGCCTGGACGGCCTCGACCTTGCCGAAGTCGTAATCGGCCTCGAGCTTGCTCGCGTAGTGGTTGAACTTCTCCAGCAGCTCGCTCGCCGGGAAGATCGAGAGCGTGTCGTTGCTGCTGATGAACCCCGCGGTCTTGCGCTTCTCCTCGGGGTCGATGCTGCCGTCGGCCGCGGCGATCAGCGCGCACATGGCCATGCTGGCGTTGGCGAAGTCCTTGTTCTTGAACTTGCCGACCTGGGTCTTGGCCTGGGCGGACATGTCCGCCGCGCGTTCCTTGAGCTGGTCCCACAGCGCCATGGGGTGATTACCTCCTGTTGAGTGTCGACTGGTTCACAGCGTGCCAGAAACGGACATCGGAGCGGCGATCGCCCGGTCGCGCAGCCAGCCGAGCAGCTCAGCGCCCGCCGCGGCGCCGCGCGCGGCGGTGACGGCGAGGTGCGGCCGCACGAACGCGGTGTCGGCGAGCTCGCCGTGCGCCGGGCGGATCGCGGCGTCGGCGGCCTCGAGGAGGTCGGCGTCGAGCAGCGAGTCACCGGCGGCGAGCAGCGGCCCGCCACCGCAGCGGGCGACGACCTCCGCGGCGGCGGCGGACTTCGTCAGCCCGGCCGGCACCGCGTAGACCTTCCGGCCCTGCAGCGACACGGTCCAGCCCCGCGGTGCGCACCACGCCGCCAGCGACTCGACCCAGCCCTCGGGCAGTACGGCGCGGTCCACGACCGCGTACGCGAACAGCGCGCTCGCCTCCCGCAGGGCCAGCACGAACGGGCCACCCCGGGCGCGCAGGTGGGCCTGCACCTCGGCCAACGGGGCGCAGCTCGCGAGCCGCTCGCGCACCGCGGCGTCCCATTCCGGGTCGGCCACGCCGTCGACCAGCAGGTGACCCCCGTTGCTCGCGATGGCGTAGGGCGCCGGCGGGCCCGGCAGGTGCACGCGGGCGAGCTGCTCCGGGGTGCGGGTGGTGGTCGGCACCACCGTGGCGGCCGCACTCAGCTCGTGGAAGGCAGCGACCGCCGCCTCCGTCATGAACGACAGGGGTGCGCCCTTGTAGACCTCCACGCAGAGCAGCCGAGGGGCCTCGTGGTCGGGGGCGCGCAGCTCCAGCGCGGCGGCGGAGTAGATCGTGGTGCGGTCCAGGTCCAGGCAGACGACGGTCATCGGCCGGCCGCCGCGAGCCCGTCGGCGCCGGTGGCGCCGCGCGTGTAGCGGGGGTGGATCAGCCCCACGCAGTTGTAGGGCAGGTCGCCGACCTCGTCCCCGATCTCGTCCACCGGCACGCCGCGGCGCTGCGCGAGCAGCCGGACGTGCGCGAGGTCGGCGGCCGGGGCGTCGGCGCGCACCAGCACCCGCCAGGGCACCCGCCGCAGCAGGACGCGAGTGGTCTCGCCGACGCCGGGCTTGACGAGGTTCGCGTCGCCGATGCCGTACGCGTCGACGATCCGGTCGACGGCGGCCCGGCCGGCGTGGTCGACGGTGCGGACGGGCGGCGGCGGGGTCGAGGTGACTCCGGCGAACTCGGCGGAGACCGTGTCCAGGAAGTCGTTCGAGACGTCCGCGTCCGCGAGCTCGGCGTAGAACTTCGCCCCGTGGTACTGGCCGGGCCCCAGCAGCCGCGGGTTGAGCACGGTGCGCGAGACCAGGCCCGAGACCGTGGAGTTGAGGCACGCCGACGCGATGAGCCAGTCGTCGCGGGTGCCGAACGTGGTGGCGCAGCGGCCGGGGTCGGCGAGCACCGCGAGGTCGGGGTCGAACCGCGCGCCGGTGTCGCGTTCGTGCTCGGCGAGCGCTCCCGCGAGCTCGCGGGAGATCGCGCCCTTCCCGGTCCAGCCGTCGACGAAGACGACGCGCGCGGGGTCGTGGTGGGCGGCGAGGTGGCGCAGGGCGAGCCGGTCGATGCCGCGGCCGCGCACGATCGAGACGGCGTAGTGCGGCAGGTCGAGCCCGTGGGCGTGGCGGGCCCACCGGCGCAGCAGCACCCCCACCGGGGTGCCGGCCCGGGCCAGCGACACGAGCACGACGTCGCGCCCGCGCTCGGCCAGCACCAGCTCCGCGACGGTGGCGACGGCCTGCGCCAGCCGCGGCGCACCCGCCGCCAGGGCCGACCGGTAGAGCTGCAGGTACCCGGCGTCGGGCTGGTACTCCTGCGGCAGCGACTCGGCGTAATGCGCGCCGCCGCTCTGGATCGCCTCCTCGCGCTCCTCGGTGGGTGCCTCCAGGGAGACGCCGGAGAGGTCGGTGAGCAGCCACGCGACCTCGTCGGGGGCGTAGCTGCCGAAGGTGGGTCCGCGCAGCGGCTCGGGCGTGTTCAGGGCGTCACCACCAGGGTCGTGCGGCGGGTGTACGGGGCCAGTGCCGGGAGGAGCCCGGCACGCAGCGCCTCCGTGTCGGCAGGCGGGTCGACGACCACGAGCACGTGGTCCCACTGCGCGGCGCCCACGTTGTAGGCGTAGCGGGGACCGGCTCCGTCGGCGGGGTCGTCGTGGGCGGGGAACGTGATCCCGCTGGTCAGGGCGTACCCCGGTTCGTCGGCCACGACGGCGGGGGAGCGGGTGGTGGTGGAGAAGGCCACCACGTGCCCGGCATCGGCGAGGGTCTGCGCCAGCCGCAGCGGCAGCTGCATCAACTCCTCGGTGCCCAGCACCAGCGTGCGCTCACCGGCGCGCAGCCCGGCCGCGCGCACGAGATCGCGGGCGAGCCCCGGCAACGCCGCCGCGAGCGCGCGGTGCGCGGCGGCGTCGAACCCGTGCCGCGCCCCCGCCGGCACCCCGGGAGGCCATCCGAGCGCCCCCAGCTCCACCCGCGGCACGACAACAGTGCCGCGAGTCGGGGTCTGGGCGCACGTGTGTCGCGATGCGGGTCGGGCGTCGAGCTCGGCACGCAGCGCCCCGGCCCGCGCGGCGAGGTCGGCGGGGAGCTCGACCCGTCCGCGCGCGAGCGCCACGACGTCGAGCCGCGCGCCGAGCTCCGCGACCCCCGCCGCGAGCTCCCCGCCCGGCGCCCGGACGTCGACGAGGGCGGCCACGACGTAGTGCGCGCGCGGCGTGCTGCGGTGCAGCGCCTTGATCGTGTTCAGCGCGGTGCGGCCGGTGGAGAGCTCGTCGTCCACCAGCACGAGGGGACGGCCGTCGCGCAGCAGGCCTGCGTCGGCGGGCAGCAACAGGTGGTCGGTGGCGTGCGAGTGCTCCTCGGTGAAGCCGCCCGCGGTGGCGAAGCCGGGCACGGGCCGGCGGGTCGAATGCAGCACCTCGGCGCCGCCGAGGCCCTCGGCGACGCAATGGCCCAGCGCCGTGGCGGTCTCGGCGAACCCCAGGACCAGCGCGCCCGACGGTGGCCCGATCGCCTCCTGGGCCTGCACGTGCAGCGCCGCGGTGGCGTCCCGGTCCCCACCCACGGCCGCGTGCAGCAGGGCCAACGGCAGCGCTCGCGCCGGGCGGCCGGCCAACGCGTCGTCGACGAGCCCACCCAGCAGCAGGCCGGCCGCGCGGACCAGCCGCGGCTCGGTGGGCACGTGCTTGCCGAGCACCCGGGAGACGAGCAACTGCGCGCGGCGCGGGTTGCGGCGCAGCGCGAGGCCGAGCAGCACCCGGGGGTCGGCGCCCGGCCCGGACGGATGCAGCCGCACCCCGAGACGCTCGACGAGCGACGCCTCGGGCGAAGGCCCGGCCATCGATGCGGCGGGTGTCAGGCCCGTCATCGGGACAGGCTCGCGGCCAGGAGGTCCACGAACGACACGCCGTCGGCCGCCACCCCGAACACCTTCGCGCGCAGCATCGTCTGCCGCGCCCAGGCCGCGTGCGGGCGGACCTCGTTCATCTTGTTGCGGCGCACCGAGGCGAGCACACCGCCGGAGGTGCCGGAGTCGAGCACGTCGGCCGCGTCCCGGTGCTGCTCGTAGGGGACGACCGACAGCGCGTGGACGACGCCCACGTGGCTCGGGTGGATCACCGTCTTGCCTGTGAGGCCGTTGGCGCGGTCCAATGCGACCTCCCGGATGAGGCCGTCGATCGCGCGGGAGACGAGCTGGCCGCGCAGGTCCGGTTCGTCGTGCTCGACGAACGGCGACTGCCGCAGCTGCGGTTTGAAGATCCGCTCCGGCCAGCTGCCGTGGCTCCCGTCGTGGCTCCCGTAGTACTCCCAGACGGGGCCGGTGACGGTGAAGCCGGTGCCGTCGGCCCGGCCGAGCACGTTGACGACGTCGGCGATGAGGTTGCTGATGACCTTCACGTCGTAGATCGACAGGTCGGGGGAGCGGCGCAGGCCGTAGAGGGCGCACAGGTCGGTGGCGCCCAGCCGGAGGGCGAGGACCCGGCGCCGTTCGCGGTGCAGCAGGTCCCGCAGGCGGGTGAGCTCGTCGACGCGGGACTCGGCGTAGAGGACGGCGCCGGACTCGATCACGGGCATGACCAGCAGTGGAGGGGCGCCGTCACGCACCGCGTCGGCCTGGTCGACCGCGCGCAGGAACGCCGCGCCGCGCTCGGCGGTGAACTTCGGCAGCACGAACCCGTCGAGCACCTCGGCGGCGCGGCCCAGCCGCCGCACCAGCGCCGGGACCTGCTCGGGGGTGCGGACCCGCACGAACAGCAGCGGCAGGTCGGCGGTGGCCGTCCCGTACAGCTCGTGCAGCGCCGCCACCAGGTTGTCCTCGGCCTCGGCGAGCTGCTCGTCGGCGACCGAATCCTCCAGGCAGGCGACGACCGAGGTGACCCCGGCCGCCGCTTGCTTGACGACGTCGGCGGCGAGCGCGGGACGGCTCGCCGGCATGTACAGCGTGGCACCGAGGGCCACCGAGAGCAGTCCGGTGCCGCTCCCGCGGCTGAACGGCTCCGGTGGCGCCTCGAACAACGCGTCCGTGTCGGACGCGCTCAGGTACCCGAAGTGCCGCACGGTGGTGCTCCCCTCGAAGAAGCCACCCCGGTGTGGCACGACACGCGAACGTCCAGGCGGACGACGCGGGCTACTTGCGCCCGCGCGCCCACTCCATCCCCCAGCCGTAGGCCGCGTCGATGTCGGCCTGGCCGCCCTGGATGTAGCGCACCTCTCGGCGCACCTGCAGGTCACCGCCCTTGTTCTCGAGCATCGCGATCACGCACGTGGGCGCGTTCCGGTCGGGCTCGTCGAGCCGGACCTCGATCTCGGGCCCGGCGGCGGGGAACAGGGTGACGACGCCGTCCGCGCTCGCCCAGTTCGGCACACCCTCGTAGATGAAGGTGAACACCAGGATGCGGCGGATCTCGTCGACCCGGGACAGGTCGATGAACATGTTCTCGCCGCCGGAGGCCGACCCCGAGCGGTCGTCACCGTCGAGCCGGATGATCGGCGTGCCCTGGTAGGGAGCCTGGAAGGCGTTGCCCAGGGCCTGTACCACGCCCTTGCTGCCGTCGGAGAACTCCCACAGGCATCCCAGATCCAGGTCGATCGCGTTGCCGCGGCGCATCCCGAACAGGCCCCGGCTCTGCTGCTCGCCCGCGCTCCACTGGAGGTTGACGCGCAGCTGCCCGCCGGTGGCACCCCGCTTGGTGAGCGAGATGCTCGGCGCGGACTTCGTGAGCGTGACCTTGGACAGGGACACGCCACCGGCTGCGTCCCCGCCGCCGGCCTTGGGCCGCTTGGTGTAGTCGATCGCCACGACGGACCGGTCAGACGTTGACGCCGAAGTCGCGGGCGATGCCCGCGAGGCCCGACGCGTAGCCCTGGCCGACCGCGCGGAACTTCCACTCCGCGCCGTTGCGGTAGAGCTCCCCGAAGACCATGGCGGTCTCGGTGGAGGCGTCCTCCGAGAGGTCGTAGCGGGCGATCTCGGAACCGCCCGCCTCGTTCACGACGCGGATGAACGCGTTGCGGACCTGGCCGAAGCTCTGCGAGCGCGAGTCGGCGTCGTAGATGCTGACCGGGAAGACGATCTTGTCGACCTCCGCGGCCATCCCGGCCAGGTTGACCTTGATCTGCTCGTCGTCACCCTCGCCCTCACCGGTGACGTTGTCACCGGTGTGCTCGACGGTGCCGTCCGGGCTCGTCTTGTTGTTGAAGAAGACGAAGTGGCTGTCGGACATGACCTTGCCGTCGGCGCCCAGGACGATCGCCGACGCGTCGAGGTCGAAGTCGGTGCCGGTGGTGCTGCGCACGTCCCAGCCGAGGCCGACGACGACGTTGGTCAGGCCGGGGGCCTCCTTGGAGAGGCTGACGTTTCCGCCCTTGGTGAGGCTGACGCTCACGTAGTGCTCCGCATCTGTCGCGGGGGGCTCGTACCCCCCTGGTCCGAGCTGGCGCGGCCGAGCTTAACGGGATGAACCGGACTCGGTGCCAGGTACGTCACAGGGCCAACGGGGAACGGTCCCGCGCGGTTCCCGACGAAGGCTCCCACCAGGGTGAGGCGGTCTATTAGGCTGCTCACGCTCGGGAGTCGGGGGGATGCGTGATCGGCAAGGTGGGACGGGTGACCGGGCGGGTCGGGCCGGGCCTGGTGGGCGAGATCATGGTCGCGGTGCGCGGCGGGTCGGAGGCGTTCTACGCCCACCCGCAGCGGTCGGACGAGGAGATCGAGCCCGGCGCGCAGGTACTGATCGTCGACTTCCAGGCGCCGCGCACGGCCTACGTCGAGCGCTGGAACACCGCGGGCTGATCCGCACACCGGGGGGACACGTGGAACTTCTCATCACGATCGGTGCCGTCGTCGTCGGCATCCTCGTGCTCGTACTCGTGCTCAAGTTGCTCTGGCGGGTGGCCGAGCCGAACGAGGCGTTGATCATCTCGGGGTTCCGGGCGCGCAGCAGCCCGGGCGCTGCCGCCGACAGCCTCGGCTTCAAGATCGTCACCGGCAAGGGGACGATGGTGATCCCCGGCTTCCAGGCCGCGCGCCGGCTGTCGCTCGACACCCGCGCCACCAGCCTGCAGGTCTCCTGCGTCACCAAGCAGGGCATCCCGGTCGCCGTGCGCGGGGTCGTCATCTACAAGGTCGGCGACGACTTCGTGTCCATCGCCAACGCCGCGCGCCGCTTCCTCGACCAGCAGAACACGATGAACGACACGATCCACGAGCTGTTCGCGGGCCACCTGCGCTCGATCTGCGGCGGGCTCACGATCGAGGACATGATCCACAATCGGGAGGCGCTCACCGGCGAGGTGCGGCAGAGCTCGGCCGATGAGATGAGCAAGCTCGGCCTGGTCATCGACTCGCTGCAGATCCAGGAGATCGACGACAACTCCGGCTACATCATCAACCTGGGCAAGCCGCACGCCGCCGCGATCGCCGCCTCCGCACGCATCGCCGAGGCGCAGCGCGACCAGGAGGCCACCGAGGCCGAGCAGGTGGCCGAGGCGAAGAAGGCCGCCGCGATCCGCGACAGCCGCATCCAGCAGGCCGGCTACCAGGCCGAGATGGACGAGGCGTCGGCAAAGGCCACGCAGGCGGGGCCGCTGTCGGAGGCCACGGCCCGCCAGGAGGTCGTCGTCCAGGAGACGCGCGCGGCGCAGCTCGAGGCCGACCTCGCCGAGCAGCGGCTGCAGTCGCAGGTGCGCAAGCCTGCCGACGCCAGTGCCTACGAGACGCGCACCCTCGCCGACGCCGAGCGGGACGCGCAGATCGCGCGTGCCGAGGCGCACGCCCGGGAGACGGAGCTGAGCGCGGGCGCCGACGCCACGCGCGTGAAGACCGCCGCCCAGGCCGAGGCGGAGGCCACGAAGGCCCGCGGCGATGCGCAGGCCAGCGCCACCCGCGCCACCGGTGAGGCCGACGCCGCCGCCGCCCGCGCCCGCGGCCTCGCCGAGGCCGACGCGGCCCAGGCGCGGGGTCTCGCCGAGGCCAAGGCGATCCAGGCCCGTGCGGAGGCGCTGTCGGAGAACCAGGAGGCCGTGATCGCCCAGCAGCTCGCCGAGAACTGGCCCGAGATCGTCAAGGCCGGGGCGAGCGCGCTGGGCAACGTCGACCAGATGGTGGTCCTCAACGGCGCGGACGGGGTTTCCGAGCTGCTCACGAAGGCGCTCGCGATGGGCGGCACGGGCCTGGGCCTGGCCCGCTCGCTGCTCACGTCGATGGGGGAGAAGCAGGAGCCGGCGGCGAGCAACGGCGCCGCTCCCGTTCCCCTCGACCTCGACAAGGCCCCCTGAGGCCCGTTCGACCGACTCGGCCTGCGAGCGGGCCCGCTCGACGTCGCGGGATCGAGGTGGCGGCGATGCCGGATCGAATCGAGGGCAAGGGCTGCTGCCTGGTCGGCGTGGGCCCGGTTCGCGGGTGAACGGAACACCAGTGTTGTTCGATCACGCCGGGACAGCTCTGGTGTTCCGCTCACCCGCGAACGGAGGTTCGGTGCGCCGGTTCTCGCGTGCGCCTCCCGTGGGCGCGCCGTTCCCGGCTCGAGGCGAGCTGCCTCGCCATCGCTCCTGCCTTCCTTGCGATCACTCCGGTGCCAGCCCGGCCACCTCGCGGACGCGCGGGGCCGGGAAGAGGTGGGTGATCGCACGGTCGACCCCGGCCAGGGCAGGAGGCCGTGGTCGCCGGCCCGGGTACGGCGCGTCCACAGAAGCGTTCCCACGATCAGGTAGACGTGAGGGTCGTGCAGACGGGCGGGACCAGCGCCCAGATCGACCTGATCATGAATGCGTGCGGTGTGACCGGCTGTCGCCGAACCGGTCACGGGTGGGCCGACGCCGCTTTGCGGGGGAGGCGCGCAGGGAGCGAGGGACGGGCGACCGAGCACCGGAGGAGCAAGGCGGCGTCATCAGGGCCCGCAGGCCCGCCGGAGCGAAGCGGAGGCCATCGAACACTGTCGGGGGTCGGTCCTAGACTCGCCGCCGTGAGCACCGCCACCACCGCCTCCCGTAAGTCCGGCGCCGCGCAGCCGGCGTCCACCGGCCGGCGGCTGCTGCTGCTCGACGGCCACTCGTTGGCATACCGCGCGTTCTTCGCGCTGCCGGCGGAGAACTTCCGCACCGGCACGGGGCAGACCACCAATGCGGTCTACGGCTTCACCTCGATGCTGATCAACCTGCTGCGCGACGAGCAGCCCACGCACCTCGCGGTGTGCTTCGACGTCTCGCGGGTCACGTTCCGCAACGAGCGCTACGCGGAGTACAAGGCCAACCGCACCACCACGCCGGACGACTTCCGCGGCCAGGTCGACCTCATCAAGGAGGTCCTGGGGGCGCTCAACATCCCGAACTTCGGGGTGCAGGGCTACGAGGCCGACGACCTCATCGCCACCCTGGCCACCCAGGCGGAGGCCGACGGGTTCCAGGTGCTCATCACCTCGGGCGACCGCGACGCGTTCCAGCTCGTGAGCGATGACGTCACCGTGCTCTACCCGAAGCGCGGGGTGTCCGACCTGGGGCGGATCGACCCGGGCGAGGTCATGAACCGCTACGGGTTGACCCCCGCCCAGTACCCCGATTTCGCGGCGCTGCGCGGCGACCCGAGCGACAACCTCCCCAACATCCCGGGCGTGGGGGAGAAGACGGCAGCCAAGTGGGTGCGCGAGTACGGCTCGCTGGCCGAGCTCACCGACCGCGTCGACGAGGTGAAGGGCAAGGCGGGCGACGCGCTGCGCGCCCACCTGGCGGGGGTGCTGCTCAACCGCCAGCTCACCGAGCTCATCCGGGACGTGCCCCTCGACGCAGGCCCGGCCGACCTCGAGGTGCGGCCGTGGGACCGCGACGCCGTGCACCGGCTGTTCGACGAGCTGGAGTTCCGCGTGCTGCGCGAGCGGCTGTTCGCCACGCTGCAGAGCGCCGAGCCGGAGGCCGAGGGCGGCATCGAGGTGCAGGGCGGCGCCGTGGAGCCGGGTGCCGTGCGCGCCTGGCTGGAGGCGCACGCCCGCGACGGCAGGCGTGTCGGGTTGGCGTTCTCCGGGGTCCGGGGCGGGGCCATCAGCGGCGACCTCGCAGGTATCGCGCTCGCCGCCGGTGAGCCCACCGTGGAGGCCCGCGCCGAAGGCGCCGCCGCGGGTGTCCCGCAGGCCGGCTACCTCGACGTCACCACGCTCACGCCCGACGACGAGGCGGCGCTCGGCGAGTGGCTGGCGGACCCGGCCGTGCCGAAGGCGGCGCACGACGCGAAGTCCGCGCTGCACGCGCTGCGCGGCCGCGGCTGGAGCCTCGCCGGCCTCACCAGCGACACCGCGCTCGCGGCCTACCTGGCCCGGCCCGGGCAGCGCAGCTTCGACCTGGCCGACCTCGCGTTGCGCTACCTGCGCCGGGAGCTGCGCGCCGACGGCGAGGCCGAGGACGGTCAGCTGTCGTTGCTCGGCAGCGGTGATGCGCTCGACGCCGACGCTCCGAGCGGCGAGGAGGCGGCCGACGCGGCCCGGGCGCAGGCGCAGATGGTGTCCGCGTCGGCCGTGGGCGAGCTGGCCGCCGCCCTCGACGCGGAGCTGGCCGAGCGTGGCGGCACCGAGCTGCTCGCGGAGCTGGAGCTGCCGCTGGAGTACGTGCTGGCCGATCTGGAGGCCGCCGGCATCGCTGTGGACGTCGACGCGCTCTCCGAGCTCGAGGCGGAGTTCGCGGCGCAGGTGCGGCAGGCAGCGCAGGACGCCTACGCCGTGATCGGCAAGGAGATCAACCTCGGGTCGCCGAAGCAGCTGCAGGTCGTGCTGTTCGACGAGCTGGGCATGCCGAAGACCAAGCGCACCAAGACCGGCTACACCACCGACGCCGACGCGCTGCAGACGCTGTTCGAGCAGACCGGCCACGAGTTCCTGTCCCACCTGCTGCTGCACCGCGACGCCACCCGGCTCAAGGTCACGGTGGAGGGCCTGCTCAAGTCGGTGGCCGAGGACGGGCGCATCCACACGACCTACAGCCAGACGATCGCGGCCACCGGGCGGCTGTCGTCCACCGAACCCAACCTGCAGAACGTGCCGATCCGCACCGCGGCGGGCCGGCGGATCCGCGGCACGTTCGTGGTCGGTTCGGCGCACGCCGAGCTCATGACCGCCGACTACAGCCAGATCGAGATGCGGATCATGGCGCACCTGTCGGAGGACGAGGCGCTCATCGAGGCGTTCCGCTCGCGGCACGACTTCCACGCCGAGACCGCGGCCCGCGTGTTCGGCTGCGAGCCCACCGACGTCTCGCCCGAGCAGCGGGCCAAGATCAAGGCGATGAACTACGGCCTGGCCTACGGGTTGTCGGCCTTCGGCCTGTCCGGCCAGCTGCGGATCTCCACCGAGGAGGCCCGCGGTCTGATGGACGGCTACTTCGAGGGCTTCGGCGGGGTGCGCGACTACCTGCGCAGCGTGGTCGACGTCGCCCGCAAGGAGGGCTTCACCGCCACCATCATGGGCCGCCGGCGATACCTGCCCGACCTCACCAGCGACAACCGCCAGCGCCGCGAGATGGCCGAGCGGATGGCCCTGAACGCCCCGATCCAGGGCAGCGCGGCCGACATCATCAAGGTCGCCATGCTCGGCGTGCACCGCGCCCTCGGCACGGAGGGTCTGCGCAGCCGCATCCTGCTGCAGGTGCACGACGAGCTCGTGCTCGAGGTGGCCGAGGGCGAGCGCGAGCGCGTCGAGGAGCTGGTGCGTCGCGAGATGGGGGCGGCGGCGCAGCTGTCGGTGCCGCTCGAGGTGTCGGTCGGCTACGGGCGCAGCTGGGACGACGCGGCGCACTGACATCGGCCCGCGCTGGCCCGCGGCAGACGAAGATCGCCAGATGGGTGCGAGGGCGGCCGTATCCGGCCGTGTGCGCGCCGATCTGGTGATCGTGTGGCGGGGCGGTAGCGTCGAGGGCGTGCTGGTCCAGCAGGGGAGCGAGGTGTCCGTGGAGATCGTCGGCCTGCTCGTCTCTCCCGTGCACGCCTACGAGGGGCGTCCCGACGACGGCCCGCTCCCCGACCCGGACGGGCGCCGGCCCGCGTCGGTCACGGTGCGCGCCGGCAATGGCCTCGTCGGGGACCGGTACTTCGGCCGCGAGGCGCACCGGCAGGCGGCCGTCACGCTGTTCGCGGCGGAGTCGCTCACCGCGGTCGCCCACGAGCTCGCCCTGCCCACCGTGCCCGACCCCCTGCTCACCCGGCGCAACGTGGTGCTGCGCGGCTTCCCGGTGGACGAGCTCGCCGCGGGCCGTGACCGCTCGGGGGCGGTGTTCAGCCTCGACTCCGGTGACGGACCCGTGCGCTTTCGCGCCCACCGGCCCGCCAACCCGTGCCGCTGGATGGACGTGGTGCTCGCACAGGGCGCGTTTCGCGCGATGCGCGGCCGCGGCGGGGTGCGCTGCGCTCCGCTCGACGACGGCGTGCTCCGCCTCGGCCCCGCCCTCCTGCGGGTGCACGAGCCCGCGGCGCCGACTGCGACCCGCCCGTCCTGATCGCGAGCGGCCGCAGCACCTGCTCGACGCGCAGGCCGCGCCACCACGCGGTCACCTTCGGACGGATCGGCACGGGCACGGCCATGGGGACCGCAGGCGCACGCGCTGCGGGCGATGGAGGACCCTGCCCCAAGGCCGTGATCAACGTTCGGGTGCAGGAACGGCGGAATGTCGCCGGTCCTGCGCCCATCTGACGATCACGGCTTCGGGGAGCGCCCCCGGCCCTGCCGGCACCGGCGGAGTCGGCTCGGTACGTGGCCAGGAGACCGCGGCGACCCGTGCAGGAGCGTGGTCGGAGCCGCTCCGGTGTGCTACTCGCAATGATCACCGAGGTGACGGGAGGTCCGGCCGTACCTCAGGTCTTGCGCACCACCCGTTCGGGCTCGCCGGTCTTCCACACCGTCACCTCCATCGCCCCGTCGACGATCTCCACCGATGACGCCCCGGTCAGGTCGGCGACGTAGAACGGGCGGAACTCCCGGCCGCGCAGGTCGAACCCGATCTCGGCGTAGAGCGCGTCGGCGAACCGCCGGTGCAGGGCGACGTCCTGCTCGTCGCGCACCCGGCCGAACAGCTTGGCGTCGCCCTCGGAGACCTGCGTGTCGACCGTGGCGGTGTGCAGGCAGAAGCGCGGATCGCGAGCGAGATCGAGGAACTTGGTGGTGCCCGGCATGCCCGCGACCAC
The DNA here is from genome assembly GCF_002262885.1 of Pseudonocardia sp. MH-G8. Classification (GTDB taxonomy): domain Bacteria; phylum Actinomycetota; class Actinomycetes; order Mycobacteriales; family Pseudonocardiaceae; genus Pseudonocardia. Next base: position 397,296 of record NZ_NKYF01000005.1, read on the forward strand.
CAGCCGTCCCTCGAAGATCCGCGGCTCGATGGGGCTGATCCGCGGGAAGCCGTCCGAGCGCAGGGTCGCGAGCATGCAGAGGTTGCCGGTGGCGGCGTGGCGGCGGGTGAAGATCTCCGCGATCCGCGGAGCGCCCGTGCTGAACTCGTCCCAGGTGCTCATGTCGGGCAACGGTACGATCGAACCACGACAGGTGCTGTCAGGGAACCGCTGCCGCGGCAGGATCTCGGGGTGCCGTTGCTGACTGTGGATGACCCGCTGCCACCCCGCCTGCGTCGGGTGCTCGTGGCCGGCTGCGCGGGCGCGGGCAAGTCCACGGTCGCCGCGGCGCTCGGCGTGCGGCTGGGTCTCCCGCACCACGAGCTCGACGCGCTGCGCCACGGCCCGGGCTGGGCCCTGCGCCCGGAGTTCGTGCCCGACGTGGCAGCGTTCGCGGCGACGGAGCGGTGGGTCACGGAGTGGCAGGGTGGGGAGGTCCGGGCGCTGCTGCTGCGGCGGGCCGACCTGGTGGTCTGGCTCGACCTGCCGCGCCGGCGGGTGTTCACCCAGCTCCTGCGGCGCACCGTGCACCGGCGCTTGCGGCGGGTCGAGCTGTGGAACGGGAACGTGGAACCGTCGCTGTTCACGGTCTTCAGCGACCCCGAGCACATCCTGCGGTGGGCGTGGGTGTCCTATGCGCGCAACCGGCGGCGGATGCAGGCCCTGTCCGGCGAGGCCGGTGCTCCGCCGGTGGTGCGCCTGCGCAGCCGCCGCCAGGTCCGGCAGTGGATCGCCGCGCTGCCGTCGTGATCAGCACGGTGCAGCGCACGTCCCGTTGCCGGTGATCAGGCCCGCTTGGGCGACCGGGCGATCAGGATGCGGGCGGGCGGCAGGTTCTGCCAGACGGTGGCACCGCCGGTGACCTCGCCGAACGCTTCCCGCAGATCGCGCAGCTGCCGGCGGGCGGGCGGGAGCAGGTGCAGACCGCGCAGGGTGACCTGGGTGAACGTGCCGGACGGCGCGAGGACGCCCGCGGCGAGCTCCGGCACCGGCGCGGCCGCGTAGGCCGACCACGGCAGGAGGCTGACGATCGCGTCCACCCGCTCGACGCCGTGCTCGGCCAGCACCGTGGGCAGGCCGGCGGCATCCGCGGCGACGACCGTGACGTCCGGGTGGCGGCCGGCGAGCCGGGCGGCGAGGACGGGGTTGATCTCGACGGCGATGTGGCGGCCGCGACCGCCGAGGCGGTGTGCCACGGCGTCGGTGACGCGTCCGGTGCCGGCTCCCAGTTCGACGACGATCGGATCGGCAGTCGGCTGAGCACCCGGTTCGGCACCGCGCTCGGCGTCCGGCGCGCCGTCGAGGCGGTGCGGCGCGAGCAGGGCGGCGACCAGCGCGTCCGAGCTCGCCGTCACGGTGGCGACGCGCGTCGGCGCGCGGAGGAACTCCTGGAACAGCACCCGGCCGTCGTTCACGCCGTGACCCTAGGCAGGAGCGGGGGGTGGCGGGGTGACGTCCCGGGGAACATCAACCGTCGGGCGGGCGCAGGAGGCCTTCCGCGGGAACGGGCCGGACGGGGGACGATGGAGCCATGGCCGCGCCCGTCGTCCCCGCCGTGTTCCACCTGCGCCGGGCGCGCGACCTGATCGACCGGCACTTCGCCGAGCCGCTCGACCTGGATGCGATGGCCCGCGCGGCCGGGTTCTCCCGCCACCACTTCGCGCGGGGGTTCAAGGAGGCCTACGGCGAGACGCCAGGGCAGTACCTCACACGCAGGCGGATCGAGCGCGCGCAGGACCTGCTGCGCTCGGCAGACCTCGGTGTCACCGAGGTCTGCCACCTCGTCGGGTTCTCCAGCCTGGGCTCGTTCAGTGCCCGGTTCTCGGAGTTGGTCGGTACCTCGCCGAGCGCGTACCGGCGGGTGCATGCCGAGCGCGGCGCGACGCCGGTGCCCGGGTGCTTCGCGATGGCCTGGAGCCGGCCCACCGCAATCTCGGAGAAGCCTCCGCCGCCCGCCCGGTCCTAGCCTGCCCCCATGATTCGACGGATCTCGCATACCTGCTTCTACGTGCTGGACCAGGACCGGGCGAAGGCCTTCTACACCGAGAAGCTCGGTTTCGACGTGCGCAACGACGTGTCGATGGGCGCGGAGTTCGAGGGCGCGGGGGAGGGATTCCGCTGGCTCACCGTGGGGCCACCCGACCAGCCCGACGTCGAGATCATCCTGGCCGACCCCCGCATGGGCAACGACCCCGAGAGCGCCGAGCAGATCCGCGCGCTCGTCGCGAAGGGTGCGCTGGGCGCCGGGGTGATGGCCGCCGACGACGTGCAGAAGACCTACGAGGAGCTGTCCGCGCGCGGCGTCGTGTTCACCCAGGAGCCCGCGTCCCGGCCCTACGGGGTGGAGGCGATCTTCCGCGACGACTCGGGCAACTGGTTCAGCCTCACCGGCGGTGCATCGTGATCTCCCGGGTGGCCACGGCGATCCTCGCGGTCGCCGACCAGGACGTCATGGCCGCGTTCTTCGTGGAGCGGCTGGGATTCGAGAAGGTCACCGACGCCGAGATGTGGCCCGGCGCCCGCTGGGTGGAGGTGGTCCCGCCCGGCGGCGGGACGGGCGTGGTGCTCAGCGCCGCGAAGGACTTCGGCCGCGAGCCGGACCCGGCGTACCCGATGACGTTCGCCTGTTCCGACCTTGCCGCCACGGCTGCGCAGCTGCGGGCCGCAGGGGTGGAGGTGACCGACCCGGTGGCCGAGCCGTGGGGCAGCTACGTGCGCGTCACCGACCCCGAGGGGCGGCAGCTGCTCGTCAACGACCGGGCCTGACCGGCCACCCGGCGCGTCCCCCCGGGCGGCGCGACGGTGCGCCGGTAGCCTGCCCCTCGAACGACTGTTCGCGGTCGTGGACCGAGATCGGGAGGGGACACTGTGCGGGTGCTCGGCGTCGACCCGGGGTTGACCCGGTGCGGTCTCGGGGTCGTCGACGGGGCCGGCGGGCGGCGGGTGCGCAGTGTGGCGGTGGACGTCGTGCGCACCCCGCCCGAAGCACCGCTGCCGGAGCGGCTGCTCGCCGTGGGCACCGAGGTGGAGCGCTGGATCGAGCGGCACCGGCCCGACGTCGTGGCGATCGAGCGGGTGTTCAGCCAGCACAACGTGCGCACGGTGATGGGCACGGCGCAGGTCAGCGGTGTGGTCGCGATGCTCGCGGCGAGGGCGGGCCTGCCGGTCGCGTTCCACACGCCCAGCGAGGTGAAGGCGGCCGTCACGGGGGAGGGTCGGGCCGGCAAGGAGCAGGTCACGACCATGGTCACGCGGCTGCTCGGGCTCGAGGAGGCCCCGCGACCCGCCGACGCGGCCGACGCGCTTGCCCTGGCGATCTGCCACTGCTGGCGGGCCCCGATGCTCGACCGCATGGCGCAGGCGCAGGCGCGGTCCGCGGAGCTGGCCCGGACCCACAAGGCTCGCCTGGCAGCCGTGCAGAAGGCGCGGCTCGCCGCTGAGCAGAAAGCGCGGCTCGCCGCTGAGCAGAAGGCGCGGCTCGCCGCGGCGGGGGAGGCGTCGTGATCAGTTCGCTACGCGGTGAGGTGCTCGAGATCGGGCTCGACCACGCCGTGGTGGAGGTCGGCGGCGTCGGGTTCGCCGTGCAGGCCACGCCGGGCACGCTCGCCGGGCTGCGCCGCGGGGAGCAGGGCAGGGTCGCCACCGCCCTCGTGGTGCGGGAGGACTCGCTCACCCTGTTCGGCTTCGCCGACAACGAGGAGCGGGAGCTGTTCGGGCTGCTGCAGACCGTCAGCGGGATCGGGCCGCGGATCGCGTTGGCCACCCTCGCCGTGCTGAACCCGGACGCGTTGCGTCGCGCCCTCGTCGACGGCGACCTGGCCACGCTGACCCGCGTACCGGGCATCGGGCGCAAGGGCGCCGAGCGGTTGGCCCTGGAGCTGCGCGACAAGGTCGTGGCCCCGGCGGGCGCTCCGGCGACGCTCCCCGTCGCGGACGGCGCCGACCCGCGTCGCGAGCAGGTGGTGGAGGCGCTGGTCGGCCTCGGGTTCGCGGCGAAGCCCGCCGAGCAGGCCGTCGACCGCGTGCTGGGCGACGACGGATCCTCGGACACGAGCGCACTGCTGCGCGCTGCGTTGACCCGGTTGGGCGGGAAGGGCCGGTGACCGATCCGGTGGACGAAGTCGCCCTGTCCCCGGAACCGGAACCGGAGGACGTGGAGGCCGACGCGTCGCTGCGGCCACGCTCGTTGGACGAGTTCGTCGGCCAGCCGCGCGTGCGCGAGCAGCTGCAGCTCGTGCTTGCGGGTGCGCGTGGGCGTGGCCAGCCGCCCGACCACATCCTGATGTCCGGCCCACCCGGGCTGGGCAAGACGAGCCTGGCGCTCATCGTGGCGGCCGAGCTGGGCGCCGCGATCCGGCTGACCTCCGGACCCGCGCTGGAACGGGCAGGCGATCTCGCCGCGATGCTGTCCAACCTCGAACCGGGCGATGTCCTGTTCATCGACGAGATCCACCGGATCGCGCGCCCCGCCGAGGAGATGCTCTACCTCGCGATGGAGGACTTCCGCGTCGACGTCGTGGTCGGCAAGGGGCCCGGCGCCACGTCCATCCCGCTCGACATCGCCCCGTTCACCCTCGTCGGGGCAACCACCCGGTCCGGCTCCCTCACCGGTCCGCTGCGCGATCGCTTCGGCTTCACCGCCCACATGGAGTTCTACGAGCCGGCGGAGCTGGAGCTGGTGCTGCGCCGCGCCGCGCCGATCCTGGACGTCGACCTGCGCCCCGACGGCGCCGAGGAGATCGCGCTGCGGTCGCGCGGCACGCCGCGCATCGCGAACCGGCTGCTGCGCCGGGTGCGCGACTTCGCCGAGGTGCGTGCCGACGGCGCCGTCACCCGTGCCGTCGCGCGGGACGCGCTGGCCGTCTACGACGTCGACGAGCTGGGCCTCGACCGCCTCGACCGCGCCGTGCTGGGAGCGCTCGTGCGGTCGTTCGGGGGCGGCCCGGTGGGCGTGTCGACGCTGGCGGTGGCGGTGGGTGAGGAACCGGGTACCGTCGAGGAGGTCTGCGAGCCGTACCTGGTGCGGGCGGGCATGCTGGCCCGCACCCCGCGGGGCCGGGTGGCCACGGCTGCCGCCTGGTCACATCTGGGCATCGCTGCGCCCCCGGACGTCACCCCGGGCGGACCTCCCGCGTTGTTGTGAAGCGGGGGCTGGCAGACTCGGGTGGCTCTCGACGTGCGGAGATTCGGAGACCTGAGAAGAGACCATGGACATCTCACTGCTGTTCCCCCTTTTGATCCTGCTGCTGTTCATCCCGATCTTCCTGTCCGGACGGCGCCAGAAGCGCCAGATGAAGGAGATGAAGGATCTGCAGAGCTCGCTGGAGCCCGGTGACGTCGTCATGACCACGTCGGGCATGCGCGGCACCGTCGTCGACGCCTCCTACGAGGACACCGTCGACCTCGAGATCGCCGACGGCGTCGTCACCACGTGGGTCCGCGGCGCAGTGCGGGAGAAGGTCGCCGTCCCCGCCGGGGAGGACGCGCCCGCCGTCGAGTCGGCCGGCGAGCCGGAGGCGGAGTCGACCTCGGCGCCGTCGCTGGAGAAGGCCCCCTCGCTGGAGAAGGACGACTCCGCGAACGGCACGCCCCGCAGCTGACCGCGCCGCACCCGCGCGCCCCCAGCGCGGGCCGCACCTGACAGGAAGAGATCGCAAGCAGTGGCAACCACCCCGGGGCACATCCGTCCCTGGCGCTACCTGGCGGCGTTCGTCGGCGTCGTCGCGGTGCTGTACTCGCTGGTGTTCTTCACCGGCGACGGCAACCCCGCCCCGAAGCTGGGAATCGACCTGCAGGGCGGCACCCGCGTCACCCTGCAGCCCCGCACCGAGACGGGCGCCGAGCCCCCGCGCGACCAGCTGGTGCAGGCGCAGCAGATCATCGAGCAGCGCGTCAACGGCCTCGGCGTGAGCGGCGCCGAGGTCGTGCTGGACGGCAGCAACCTGACGATCACCGTGCCCGGCCAGGAGGGCGAGCAGGCCCGCAACCTCGGCCAGACCGCCCAGCTGCGGTTCCGCGAGGTGGTGGCGGGGCCGTTCGCGGCCACGCCGCCGGCGCCGCCCGCGGGCCAGCCGGGTGCGCCGCCCGCCGCGGATCCCGGTGCCCCGGCGCCGCCCCCCGCCGCGCCGGATCCGGCTGCCCCTTCCGGCGAGCCGGAGCCGCAGGGCATGGAGGGCGAGCCGGTCGAGCGCGACGTCGCCCCGGTCGCCCACACCGAGCCGCTGCAGGACCCGCCGCCCCCGCCGACACCCGAGCCCGCACCGGCGCCCGCACCGGGCTCGGCGCCGCCGGCCGGCCCGGCGGACCCGGAGCTCGCCGCCGCGATCGACGCCGCGCGCGAGATGCGGCAGAGCACCGATCCGGCCACGCAGGAAGCCGCGCTGATGGCGCTGGACTGCAACGCCCAGGACCCGCTGCGCGGCTACGACGACCCGACGCTGCCGCTGGTGGCCTGCAACCAGGACGGCACCGAGAAGTACGTCCTCGGCCCCTCGTTCCTGGAGGGCACCGAGATCGCGAGCGCCCAGGCCACGCCGAACCCGCAGGGGGTCGGCTACGTCGTGAGCCTGACGTTCGAGAGCCGGGGCGCCCAGATCTGGGGCGAGTACACGACCAACAACGTCGGCAAGCAGGTGGCGTTCACCCTCGACACGGAGGTCGTGTCCGCTCCGAGCATCAACCAGCCGATCTTCGGGGCCACCGAGATCAGCGGGCAGTACAACCAGGAGGGTGCCGAGCAGCTCGCGGGCGTCCTGCGCTACGGCTCGCTGCCGCTGTCCTTCGAGTCCTCGGAGGCGCAGACCGTCTCCGCCACGCTCGGGCTGGCCTCGCTGCAGGCCGGACTGCTCGCCGGGGGCGTCGGGCTGGGGCTGGTGTTCCTCTACAGCCTCTTCTACTACCGCGTGCTCGGTGTGCTCACGATCCTGTCGCTGGTGCTCTCCGGCGCGATCGTCTACGGCGTGCTCGTGCTGTTGGGTCGCTGGATCGGGTTCACGCTCGACCTGGCCGGGGTCGCCGGGTTCATCGTGGCCATCGGAATCACGGCCGACTCGTTCATCATCTACTTCGAACGGTTGAAGGACGAGATGCGCGAGGGCCGCACGTTCCGCTCGGCCGTCCCGCGCGGATGGATCCGTGCGCGCCGCACGATCCTGTCCGCCGACGCGGTGAGCTTCCTGGCGGCCGCGGTGCTGTACATGCTGGCCGTCGGGCAGGTGCGCGGCTTCGCGTTCACCCTGGGGCTGTCCACGGTGCTCGACCTGATCGTGGTGTTCCTGGTGACGCACCCGCTGGTGGCGCTGGCGGCGAAGTCGCGGGTGTTCAGCAGCCCGAGCCTGTCCGGGCTGGGCGAGGCGGCACGGGCGGGCGCCGAGCGCCGGCGCGTCACCTCCGTGGCCGGCCGATCGAAGGGAGCCTGACGTGGCCGGAGTCCTCGCGCGGCTCTACACGGGCACGGGCGCGTTCGACATCGTCGGACGCAAGAAGATCTGGTACATCGCCTTCTCGGCGCTGGTCCTCATCTGCATCGGCTCGATGCTCTTCCGGGGCTTCAACCTCGGGATCGACTTCACCGGGGGCACGCAGATCCAGTTCCCGGCCACCACCGCGGCGGCCCCCGCCGACGTGGAGTCGGTGCAGGCGGTCTACGAGCGGGTGGTCGGCGCCGAGGCGGCGGCCGTCCAGTCGGTGGGCACGGGCCCGTCGGCGTCGGTCCTCATCCGGTCCGAAACGCTCGAGCCCGCGCAGCTGTTCGCGCTGAAGCAGGCGCTGTTCGACACCTTCCAGCCGATCGGCGCCGCAGGCCTCCCGGCCCCCGAGGTGATCAGCGACAGCGCCGTGAGCGGCAGCTGGGGCGGGCAGATCACCCGGCAGGCGCTCATCGCGCTGGTCGTGTTCCTCGTGCTCGTCACGATCTTCCTGGCGTTCTACTTCGAGCGCTCCATGGCGGTGGCGGCGCTGGTGGCGCTGTTGCACGACGTCGTCGTCACGGCGGGCATCTACTCGATCATCGGGTTCGAGGTCACGCCGTCCACGGTCGTCGGCCTGCTGACGATCCTCGGGTTCTCGCTGTACGACACCGTGGTGGTGTTCGACAAGGTCAAGGAGAACACCCGCGGCCTCCTCGGGCTCACCCGTCGCACCTACGCCGAGGCGGCGAACCTCGCGCTGAACCAGACGCTGATCCGGTCGATCAACACCTCGCTGTTCGCGGTGCTGCCGGTGCTCGCGCTGATGGTCATCGGCGTCGGGCTGCTGGGCGTCGGCACGCTGGCCGACTTCGCACTGGTGCAGCTGATCGGCATGACCGCGGGTGTGGTCTCGTCGCTGCTGCTGGCCACGCCGGTCCTCGTCGACCTGAAACTGCGCGACCCGCGGTTCCAGCAGCAGGCCGCGCGGGTGGCGGCCCGCCGCAAGAAGGCAGCAGCCCCCGACGCCGACGCCGCGGATCCGGACGTCGCTGACGACGCGGTCCTCGCCACGGAGCTGCGCAAGGAACGCGCGATGGCGGCCGCGGCCGGCGTCCCGGTGCGTTCCGGCGGCGCCGCGCAACACCGCGGCAAGCGCGCGGCGGGGAAGGCGGCGGCCGTGAAGGCGGCGCGGCCCACCGGGAAGCGCAACCGGTGACCGGCCCCGACCCGGCCACCGGGGAGACGCCCGAGCTCGACCGCATCGCGGAGCTGGTCCGCGATGTGCCCGACCACCCTGCGCCCGGCATCCTGTTCCGAGACATCACGCCGGTGCTGGCCGACGCGGAGGCGTTCACCGTGGTCACCACCGAGTTGGCGTCGTTGGTCGGGGAGGCCGACGTCGTGGCCGGGGTGGAGGCGCGCGGGTTCCTGCTCGCCGCCGCGGTGGCCGTGGTGGCGGGCACCGGGGTCGTTCCCGTGCGGAAGGCGGGCAAGCTGCCCCGCGTGGCGGCCTCGCGCACCTACGACCTCGAGTACGGCACCGCCACGCTGGAGCTGCCCGAGGACACGATCGCTCCCGGCGCGCGCGTGTTCCTCGTCGACGACGTGCTCGCCACCGGCGGCACGGCGGCCGCTGCCGTCGACCTGCTCACCGACGTCGGGGCCTCCGTGGTCGGGTTCGGCACGCTCCTCGAGATCACGGAGCTGGACGGCAGGAAACAGCTCGGTGACGTCCCGGTGCACGCCCTGCTGCGGGTCTGAGCACGTGCGGCCTAGACTGGCGTGGGTGAAGGGCACCACCGGATGACGGAGCTGCAGCACGCGGCGTCCCCGGCTGCGCCCGACCAGCCCGCGGCGCCGGACACGAACGGCGCGGCCAACGGCAACGGCGCAGGCAACGGCGCGCGGCCGTCGGCCACGCGGCGCGTCCGTGCCCGCATCGCCCGCCGGATGACCCCGCAGCGCGTGGCCGTCGTCGCGCCGGTGCTGGAGCCGCTCGCCAGCGTGCACCGCACCCTGCACCCCAAGGCGGACCTCGGGCTGCTGCAGCGCGCCTACGACGTCGCGGAGGCCAAGCACGAGGGCCAGAAGCGCAAGTCCGGCGACCCCTACATCACCCACCCGCTCGCCGTCTCCACGATCCTGGCCGAGCTGGGCATGGACACCACCACGCTGGTGGCGGCGCTGCTGCACGACACGGTCGAGGACACCGACTACTCCCTGGAGCGGCTGCGCGAGGACTTCGGCGAGGAGGTCGCGCACCTCGTCGACGGCGTCACCAAGCTGGACAAGGTCGAGCTGGGCAGCGCCGCGGAGGCGGAGACGATCCGCAAGATGGTCGTGGCGATGGCCCGCGACCCGCGAGTTCTCGTGATCAAGCTGTCGGACCGCCTGCACAACATGCGCACGATGCGTTTCCTGCCGCCGGAGAAGCAGGCGAAGAAGGCCCGCGAGACCCTTGAGGTGCTGGCGCCGCTGGCGCACCGCCTCGGCATGGCCACGGTGAAGTGGGAGCTGGAGGACCTGTCCTTCGCGATCCTGCACCCGAAGAAGTACTCCGAGATCGTCCGCCTCGTCGCCACGCGGGCGCCGTCGCGCGATACCTACCTCAAGCAGGTCATCGACGAGGTGATGCAGCAGCTCGAGTCGGCGCGCATCTCGGCCACCGTCGAGGGCAGGCCCAAGCACTACTACTCGATCTACCGCAAGATGATCGTCAAGGGCCGCGACTTCGACGACATCCACGACCTCGTCGGCGCCCGCGTGCTCGTGGACGAGGTGCGCGACTGCTACGCCGCGATGGGCATGGTCCACGCGCTGTGGCAGCCGATGCCGGGTCGGTTCAAGGACTACATCGCCCAGCCCCGCTTCGGGGTCTACCAGTCCCTGCACACCACGGTGATCGGGCCCGACGGCAAGCCGCTCGAGGTGCAGATCCGCACCCGCGACATGCACCACACGGCCGAGTACGGCATCGCTGCGCACTGGCGGTACAAGGAGACCCGCGGTTCGCAGGGTGCCGGAGCGTCTCGCGGGCAGGCCGTCGAGGTCGACGAGATGGCCTGGATGCGCCAGCTGCTCGACTGGCAGCGGGAGGCGGCCGACCCGGGCGACTTCCTCGAGTCGCTGCGCTTCGACCTGGGTTCGCAGCAGATCTTCGTGTTCACGCCGAAGGGCGACGTCGTCACGCTGCCGGCCGGGTCCACACCCGTCGACCTCGCCTACGCCGTGCACACCGAGGTCGGCAACCGCTGCATCGGCTCGCGCGTCAACGGCAAGCTCGTGGCGCTGGAGCGCAAGCTCGAGTCCGGCGACGTGGTGGAGATCTTCACGTCCAAGGCGGAGGGCGCCGGGCCGAGCCGCGACTGGCTGCAGTTCGTGGCGTCGCCGCGGGCGAAGACCAAGGTCAAGCAGTGGTTCGCCAAGGAGCGCCGCGAGGAGGCCATCGAGGCGGGCAAGGAGGCGATCACGCGGGAGGCGCGGCGCACGTCGTTCCCCCTGCACCGGCTCGTCTCGGCCGACGCCATGGCGGCGCTGTCGCGGGAGCTGCACTTCCCCGACCTGTCGGGGCTGTACGCGGCCGTCGGGGAGGGGCACGCGAGCGCCCGGCACGTCGTGCAGCGCCTCGTCGCGCTGCTCGGCGGCGAGGAGCAGGCAGAGGAAGACCTCGCCGAGCGCGCCACCCCCTCCACCGTGCGGTTGCGGCGGACCGGCGGGGACGCCGGCGTGGTGGCCCGCGGCGAGGCGGGCGACCTCGCTGATCTCTACACCAAGCTCGCCCGCTGCTGCACCCCGGTGCCCGGAGACGACATCCTCGGCTTCGTCACCCGCGGCGGTGGCATCAGCGTGCACCGCACCGACTGCACCAACGCCGGCGACCTGCAGGCGCGCTCGGAGCGGCTCGTCGACGTCGCCTGGTCGGTGTCGCCGGGCTCGGTGTTCCTGGTCGCGATCCAGGTCGAGGCACTCGACCGGCACCGGCTGCTCTCCGACGTCACCAAGGTGCTGGCCGACGAGCGGGTCAACATCCTCTCGGCGTCGGTCACCACCTCCCGGGACCGGGTGGCGGTCTCGCGGTTCACCTTCGAGATGGGCGATCCGAAGCACCTGGGGCACGTGCTGCGGGCGGTGCGCAACGTCGAGGGCGTGTACGACGTGTACCGGGTGACCAGCGCGAGCTGAGTGCCGCACCCCCGATCGGGGTACCTCCTCCCCAACAGGGAGGAGTCCGACCATGAGCACGGTTCCCGACGCTGATCCCACCCAGCCCGTCCCGACCGTTCCGCAGGCTCCGGTGCGCGGCGCCAGGGAGGACCGGGCCGCGCAGAAGCGGCGCTTCAGCGGCATCCGCTGGGGCTCGGCGTTCTTCGGATGGCTGACAGCCACGGGCATGGCGGTCCTGCTCACCGGGCTGGTCGCGGGTATCGGCGCCGCGTTGGGGCTGGCCACCGCACCCGGCGGGCCGGCCCAGGCCGTCGACCAGGCCACCCGCGACCCCGCCGCCGCGCGCACGGTGGGCGTCGCCGGCGCGGTCGTCGTGCTGGCGATCCTGCTCGTGTCCTACTACTGCGGTGGCTACGTCGCCGGCCGCATGGCCCGGTTCGCCGGTGCGAAGCAGGGGGTCGCGGTCTGGTTGTGGGCGCTGCTCGTCGCCGCGCTCGTCACGATCGCCGGCGCCGTCGCGGGCGTGCAGTTCGACGTGCTGGGCAACCTCGGCGGGCTGCCCCGCATCCCCCTCGACGGGAACGCCGTGACCACCGCGGGCATCGCCGCGGGTGTCGGCGCGCTGGTGGCGAGCCTGGTCGGGGCGGTCCTCGGCGGTCTCGCCGGCATGCGCTACCACCGCAAGCTCGATCGCAGCACCGCCGAGGCGGGCATCGCCCCCGGGCCGGGCGCGCCGGCCTGAGCTGGGCCTCAGAGGACGCCCCACACGTCGCAATGGTGGTCGGCGGCGAACTGGGAGGAGGTCTGCACGGTGGTGCCCGCGCCCGCTCCGGTCATCGTCAGGATCTGCCCCTCGCCGGACCATTGCGGCCACGGGGTACCGGCGCCGCCGTTCGGGTTCCCGGTGGCCGCGAAGCGGGCCCAGCGGTCCACCATCTCGGCGGCGAGCTCCTGCTGCGCCGTCGAGAGCGGCGGCTGCTCGGCAACCAGGTCGAACAGGTACGGCACGTCGGAGCCGTGCGTGGCGCCGCCGGCGAGTTCGGGCGGCAGCGCCACGAAGGGCGACGGTGCGGACGCGTCGGCGAACTCGTACGCGTACACCGGACCCACATCGGCGAGCATCCGGTAGGACGCCAGGCCGGTGCAGGCGTAGGCGCGGTCGGTGATCACGTCCGACCACGCGCGGTCCGGTGAACGGTCGGTGGCGGCGTACGCACGAGCGGCCTGCGCGGCGGCGCGCCCCGAGGTGGCCGCGAGCAACGCGTCGAGGCCGGCAGGGGTGAGCGGGACGCCTGCGCGTGCGTAGAACAGCTCCGTGAACAGCGTGCCCTCGTCCTTGGTGGTGCCGGCGAGCACCGGGGTGCCGAGCCGCACGTCCCGGTCCACGACCACGTCCGACGGACGTCGGGGCAGCGTCGGGGTGCCGGTGGCCGGGCTCCAGTAGTAGTCCGTGCCGTCGACGAGCTGGGCGGCCGGCAGCGTGCGCAGGCAGTCGAGCACGGCGGCGGAGTCGTACCGGTCGCCGAAGCGAGCGGCGGGCGGTCGGCCGAGCTCCTCCTCGGGGCAGCCGAAGGCCGTGGCTGCGGCATCACCCGCGGCCTGCAGGAGGGGGAGCGTCTTCCAGGTGTCACCCGCGGGCCCGGTGCCCGGCCGGATGACGTCGACGATGTTGGCGGTGCTGCAGCCGCCGCTCTGCATGATCACCCGGTGGAACAGGCCCAGCGCGCCGGGAGAGGTGAGCTGGCTGCAGACGCTGTCCGCGCCCGCGGACTCACCGGCGAGCGTGACCGAGCCCGGGTCGCCGCCGAACGCGCGGATGTTGCGCTGCACCCAGTGCAGCGCCGCCTGCTGGTCCAGCAGCCCGAACTCGCCCGACCCCTCCAGGCCCGGCAACCCGAGGAAACCGAGCATCCCGAGCCGGTAGTTGACCGTGACGACGACCAGTGGCCCCGCCTCGGCGAGCCGGCGCGGGTCGACGTCGCTGCCCGCTCCCGCGCTGAACCCGCCACCGTGGATCCAGACGAGCACGGGGAGCGCGTCGTCGGCGGTCGTTCCCGCCGGCACCGTGACATCGAGGGACAGGCAGTCCTCCGAGCCGCTCGCGGGCGGCGCGTCGGGCGCCACGGCGACCTGCGGGCAGCGGGCACCGGGCTCGGTCGCCGGCCGCGTGCCGTTCCAGCTCGGCGCGGGGCCCGGCGGTCGCCAGCGCCGCTCACCCACCGGCGCCGCGGCGTAGGGGATGCCGCGGTAGCGCAACACCGACCCGTCGGTGGCGCCGAGCAGCTCGCCCTGGTCGATGGAGACCAGCTCGCCGAGCGGGGGAGGTTGGTGCTCCGGCTCGGCCGCCGAACACGAGGCGAGCAGTAGCGCTCCCACGGCCACCGCTGCGTACCGGCGGAGCCGGTCGAGGACGCGCCTGCTCACGTGGTGGTCACTGGCCGCTCTCCCGGTCGTTGCGCTCCCAGTGGTCGAGCTGGCGGCCGAGATCGAACGCGATGTGCTCGACGGCGATCGACACGACGAGCAGCCAGTAGTCATCGGTCTCGTGTGCGCGATCCTGGACCTCCCGTCGGAGGGACTCGACGATGCGGTCCTTGTGCAGAACGCCGATCGCCCACTCGACGGAGTGCCGGTCGGGTTTTCAACTCATGGGTGGATCAGGGGGACGGTCGCGGGCCGTGCGGGTGCCCTCTGGGCGTGCCCTTCGGAGATCACCGGGCCCTTGATCAGGAGAGGGTGGCGGCCTGGATCGTGACCGGCGTGCGCGGTGCGCCGTCTCCCGGCCCGTTCGCCTCGTCCGACCCGCCCTCGGCGATGGTGTCGAGAGTGGCCAAGCCCTCCTCGCCGACGGTGCCGAACACCGTGTATTCAGGAGGAAGGGTGGAGTCGGCGTAGACGAGGAAGAACTGGCTGCCTCCGGAGTCGGGCGCCTGGGTCTTGGCCATCGCAACCGTGCCCCGTGGGTAGATGGCCGATCCGCCGTCCGGCGCCGGTGCGAGATCCGTGGGCGGCTCGTCGTTGATCGTGTAACCGGGGCCGCCTGTACCGGTGCCGGTGGGATCTCCGCACTGCAGCACCCGCAGGCCTTCCCCGGTGGTGAGCCGGTGGCACGGCGTGTCGTTGAGGTAGCCGGCGTTGACCAGGTTCACGAAGCTCTCCACGGCGCAAGGGCCGGTGGAGCGGTCCAATGTGAGCGGGATGGCGCCCTGGTCGGTCTGGATCGACACGGGCACGGTGCCGCTGGTGCTCGCCGTCGCGACGGTCGGGATCGGCGCGGGTCGGGCGGCCGGCTCCTCGGGAGTCGGGGTGAAGGAGCAGTCGCCCAGCGCTGCGGGTTCCGCCGCCGGCGCGGCCGGCGCGGCCGCGTCGTCACCGCCGGGCATCCCGACCGTGCTCAACAGCACCACGGCGACGACAACGACGACGACCACGGAAGCGGAGGTGATGATGGCGACGCGCTGGCGGCGCCGGGCCCGCTCGGCCCGCCGCATCTGCTGGTGCTCCAGCTTGCGCTTCGCTGCCTCGCGCCTCATCTGATTGGTCGTCACGTGCCACCTCTCGGGACGGGTCTTCGGCGTGCATCCTAGCCAGCCTCGTGCGAGCCCGATGTCAGGCCCGACCCGCCGCGCCTGTCGCTCTCGGCTCTGATCATTCGAGTGGGTGCGAACCACCTCGAACGCGACGACGTACTCGACCGAGCACTATTGCCATGCCAAGAGCGGCCCCCGCCCAGAGCTCCGACCATCCGCCGGTCTGAGCGCTGTCCGGCCAGAAGACGGCGATCAGAACCGCGCAGCCACAGATGGTGGCTGCGTCGAACGGCCTGAGTGGCCACATGAGTTCGAGCACTCGGCGTTCGGCTTCATGCATCTTCATGGTAGTGAACGCCTCCGGGAGTCTCCTCGTCGTGCGTCCAATCGGGCTGGGTCCGATCCCGGAGAGTAGGGCCGACCGGGCTGAAGTAGCTGTGGATCGTGTAGTCGTGTGCTTCTGAGCAGATCCCGGTCTGCCGAGAGATGCAGATGCGAAGCCGCCCCTCGTACCGCGCGGTTGCCTCACCTGCTCGCTGATCGGTCACTGAGGCCAAGCTGGGTTCGACGACGAAGCCGGCCGCCGATCCCGGTCCGGTCACACCGGTTGACTGGTCGGCAGACGCGCGTGTGATGAATCCGTTCGAGCTCCGACAGACGGTGAGCGATGTGTCGACGAAGCCGACTCGCAGTGGGATTGCCGAACCGGCGCTCACGAAGTAGCGATGTGTGAAGGTCTGACAGTTGGGCTCGAATCCTAGGGCTGAGTCCGCTCTGCCTGTCAGCGAGAGTAGGGACATCGCAAGGACGACGATGAGAGGGAATGCTCGGAAAGCGCGGGGCGTCCGGTCCAAGGAGCCTCCTTCGGCTGCTCCCGTACGGTACTTCGGCATCGACGGTTCTGGTGCCCGCGAGGCAGGATCGTTTGCAGTTGTGAACGATGTAGGGCCGATCGGCCGAAGCCCGGCATCACGACGATGCGGAGCAGGCCGGTGCGCGGACAGCGGCCTTCTCCGGCCCCACGGCACGCCGCGGTGGTGTGGCGAGGGAGGCTGGTCCGTAATCGACCTCGCCGGCCTCTACGCTGGTGACGTGCTCGTCGCAGGATTTCCCGCCGGTTCCTTCCAGACCAACTGCTACGTGGTGGCAGCCGGTCCGGGTGAGGCGTGCGTGGTGGTCGACCCCGGCCAGGACGCCGTCGAGCCCCTGGACGCGCTGCTCGCCGAGCACCGGCTCACGCCGGTGGCGGTCCTGCTGACCCACGGCCATTTCGACCACACCTTCAGCGTCTCCCCGGTGTGCGACGGCCACGACGTGCCGGCGTGGATCCACCCGGACGACCGGGAGATGCTCACCGACCCGCTCAAGGGCCTGTCGGCCGAGGCCACCGCGTTGTTCGGCGGGCGGTTGGAGATGCGGGAGCCGCGGGAGGTCCGCGAGCTCACCGACGGTGCCGCGCTGGAGCTGGCCGGGCTCACGCTGACGGTCGACCACACGCCCGGCCACACCCGCGGGTCGGTCGTGTTCACCACGCCCACCGAGGAGGGCGTCGACGTCGTGCTCGCCGGCGACACACTGTTCGCCGGCTCGATCGGGCGCACCGACCTGCCCGGCGGCGACCACGCGCAGATGCTCACGAGCCTGCGCGACAAGCTGCTCACCCGCGCCGACGACACGGTCGTGCTACCCGGGCACGGGCCCACCACGACGGTCGGGCGGGAACGGGCCGGCAATCCGTTCCTGCAAGGTCTGGACCTGCCGGCGAAGGGACGAGGGCTGTGACCGCGGTGGAGCAGCAGAAGGCGAGCGCGTTCGCCGCGCCGAAGGGGATCCCGGAGTACTTCCCGCCGGAGTCGGCCGGGTTCGCGCACGTGCGCGCCACCCTGGAGGCAGCGGCCGAGCGCGCCGGGTACGGCCTGCTCGAGCTGCCGGTGTTCGAGGAGACCGGGCTCTTCGCGCGCGGCGTCGGCGAGTCCACCGACGTGGTCAGCAAGGAGATGTACACCTTCGCCGACCGCGGGGACCGGTCGGTCACGTTGCGGCCCGAGGGCACCGCCGGGGTGGTTCGCTCGGTGATCGAGCACGGGCTCGACCGCCAGGGGCTGCCGGTCAAGCTGCGCTACGCCGGGCCGTTCTTCCGCTACGAGCGGCCGCAGGCGGGCCGCTACCGGCAGTTGCAGCAGGTGGGTGTCGAGGCGATCGGCGTGGACGACCCCGCGCTGGACGCCGAGGTCATCGCGATCGCCGACGAGGGCTTCCGGGCGCTGGGGCTCACCGGTTACCGGCTGGAGCTCACCTCGCTCGGCGACGCCGAGTGCCGCCCGGCCTACGGCGCGCTGCTGCGCGAGTTCCTCGCGGGCCTGCCGCTCGACGAGGCCACCCGCACCCGCGCGCAGCTCAACCCGCTGCGGGTGCTCGACGACAAGCGGCCCGAGGTGCGGGCGCTGGTCGCCGAGGCCCCGTTGCTGCGCGACCACCTGTCGGCGGCCTCGGCCGAGCACTACGCGGCGGTGAAGGAGCACCTCGACGACCTGGGCGTCGCGTACACCGAGAACCCGCGGATGGTGCGGGGCCTGGACTACTACACCAAGACCACGTTCGAGTTCGTGCACGACGGTCTCGGCGCGCAGTCCGGGATCGGCGGCGGTGGCCGCTACGACGGGCTGATGGCCACGCT
This sequence comes from Pseudonocardia sp. MH-G8, assembly GCF_002262885.1. GTDB lineage: Bacteria > Actinomycetota > Actinomycetes > Mycobacteriales > Pseudonocardiaceae > Pseudonocardia. The sequence goes on from NZ_NKYF01000005.1 coordinate 415,115, forward strand.
GGGCGGGCAGGCCCTCTCCGGCATCGGGTACGGGCTCGGCGTCGACCGCACCCTGCTGGCCTGCCGCGCCGAGGGCGTGGCGCCCTGGTCGGAGGCGCGCTGCGAGGTGTTCGGCGTGGCGCTGGGGGACACGGCCAAGCGCCGGCTGGTGGTGCTGGCCGCGCAGCTGCGCCGGGCCGGCGTGCGCGTGGACCTCGCCTACGGCGGCCGCGGCCTCAAGGGCGCGATGAAGGCCGCCGACCGTTCGGGCGCGCGGCTGGCCCTCGTGCTCGGTGAGCGCGACCTCGAGGCGGGCACGATCGGCGTCAAGGACATGGTGTCGGGGGAGCAGCAGGCGGTGGCGCTGGACGCGGTGCTCGACTCGGTGGTCGCGGCGCTGGCGTAGCCCTCCCGCCGCATGATCGGCGTTCGGGTGCACCCGCGGCGAGATGTCGCCGCGGATGCACCGAGCCGGCGATCACAGGGTCGCCGTCCGGCTCGACCGCGCGCACCCACCGTCGGTCGTGCGCGGCCCGGGGAGGTCGACCGATCCGTCGCGGCCGGCGGCTTGTGATCGATCCGGGACGTACGGCTGGGCCATTCGGGCAGCCGTGCTGTACGTGTCGGAACGACCGATCGATCTGAGTCGTACCGCGGTGTCGCGGTGGCCGTGCTGGTGTGCGGCTCGCAGCGATCGATCGATCTGAGTCGTACCGCAGCGTCGCGGTGGGCGCATTGGTGTGCGGCTCGCAGCGCGATCGGTCCGAGTCGCACCGCCGCGTCCCGGTAGCCCCACTGTTGTGCGGCTCGCAGCGATCGATCCGTCCGAGGCGCACCGCAGCGTCACGGTGGCCGCATTGGTGTGCGGCTCGGAGTGATCGATCCGTCCGAGTCGTACCGCATCGCGGCACGGGCAGCCGTGGCGTGCGGCTCGGACCGATCAGGGGCTCGACGGGCGTGCGACAGCTCGTGGCCTCGGCATGGCCCCGCTGCGGGCAGGCTCGGGGAGCGGCGGGGCGGGGTCGGCCTACGCTGCCGCGGTGGCCGTTGCCGATCGGGAGCGCTGGGACGCGCGGCACGCCGCCGCCGGTGCCGCGGGCGCCGCGCGGAACCCGGCACCCCCGGACGCGCTGCGCGGCCGGGAGGCGCTGCTGCCACCGGGCGGGCGGGCCCTCGACCTCGCCTGTGGGCGCGGCACGGTGGCGGTCTGGCTCGCGGCCCGCGGGTTCGCCGTGGACGCGGTGGACGTCTCCCCGGTGGCGCTCGACGCCGGGCGCGCGCTCGCCGACCGGGAGGGCGTGGGGGAGCGGGTGCGGTGGTGGCCCCGCGACCTCGACGCCGGGCTGCCGGGCGCGGGCCCGTACGACGTCGTCGTCTGCCAGCGGTTCCGCGACCCCGCCCGCTACCCGGACCTCGCCGCGCGGCTCGTCCCGGGCGGGCTGCTGGTCGTGACCGTGCTGTCGCAGGTCGGGGAGGGGCCCGGGCAGTTCCGTGCGCCCGCGGGCGAGCTGCGCGCCGCGTTCGGCCACCTGGAGGTGCTCCACCACCTCGAGCGCGACGGCGAGGCGAGCCTCGTGGCCCGCGCCGCACTCACGTCCGGGAGCTGGTCATCCCGTCGGTGAAGTCCGCGTCCTTCGTCTCGCGCAGCATGGCCACGCTGACCAGGCACACGATCGCGATACCGATCACGTAGACCGACACCGCGGCGCTCGTGCCGGTGCGATCGAGCAGGGCGGTGGCGACCAGCGGGCTGACCCCACCGCCGATGATCCCGCTGGCGCTGTAGGCGAACGAGGCGCCCGAGTAGCGGTAGCGCACCCGGAACAGCTCGGGCAGGAACGCGCCCATCGGGCCGTAGAGCATCGCGAAGCAGAGCAGCCCGCCGGTCATCCCGAGCGTGATCAGCAGCGGGTCGCGCGTGTCGATCAGCCAGAACAGCGGGAACGCCCACACCGCGGCGCACACGGCCGAGGCCAGGCAGATCCGCCCGCGCCCGATGCGGTCCGAGCGCACGGCGAACCACAGCGTGGCCACCCCCATGATCGCCACGGCCACCATGGCGGCGAGCAGCATCGTGGTGCGGTCGACATGCAAGGTGTTCGTGCCGTAGGAGAGCGCGAACGTCGTGACCGTGTAGAACAGCGTGTGCGACAGGATGAATCCGAGCGTCGCGAGCAGCAGCACCTTCGGCTGGCTGCGAAGCAGGTCCGCGAACGGCACCTTCGACCGGTCCTGGCGCTGCACCGCCGCCTGGAACACCGGTGTCTCGGCGATCCGCATGCGGATGTAGTAGCCGACGACCAGCAGCACGGCCGAGGCGAGGAACGGGATGCGCCAGCCCACCGACTCGAAGGTCTCGTCGGACATCGTGGCGTCCAGCAGCAGGAACATCGCGTTGCCGAGGATGAACCCGACCGAGGGGCCCAGCTGCGGGAACGCGGAGTACAGGCCCCGCTTGCCCGGTGGGGCGTACTCGGTGGCCAGCAGCACCGCGCCGCCCCACTCGCCGCCCAGGCCGATGCCCTGGGCGAAGCGGGCGATCACCAGCAGGACGGGGGCGAGCACGCCGATGGTGTCGTAGGAGGGGATCAGGCCGACCGCCACCGTGGCCGTGCCCATCAGGACCAGCGAGACGATCAGCATCCGTTTGCGGCCGATGCGGTCGCCGTAGTGGCCGAACAGGATCGCGCCCAGCGGCCGGGCGACGAAGCCGACCGCGAACGTCGCCAGCGACGCGAGCGTGCCGGCGAGCGGGGAGAACGACGGGAAGAACACGCCGCCGAACACCAGCGCGGCGGCCGTGCCGTAGATGTAGAAGTCGTAGAACTCGATCGCCGTGCCGACGAAGCTGGCGACGGCGATGCGCCGCCCCGACGGGGCGGCGGCCTTCCCGCCGGTCATCCGTGCAGTGTCCGCTCCGCCGGGTCCCAGTCCTCGGGCAGGGCCGGGCCCACCTCGACGGTGCTCGCCACGTCCACCGCACCTCGGCCGTCGGCGGCCTCCACGGTGGAGATCATGACGTCCAGGACGTGGGCGCCCAGCTCCCCGGACGCGCGCTCCGGACGGCCCTCCCGCACAGCGCGCGCGAGCTCCAGCACCCCGCGGCCGCGGGTGGTCGCCGCGGGGACGGCCGGCACCGTGACCTGCTCGCCGTCCATCCGGTGCACCACGACCTCACCCGCGAACGTGTTCGGGTCGGGCACGGAGATCGTGCCGTCGGTGCCGCTGATCTCGAACTGGCGCCGCTTGATCGCGGAGTCGAAGCTGAACAGGCACTGCCCGCTCGCCCCGCCCGCGAACGCGTACAGGCCCGCCACGTGCGTCGGCACCGTGACGTCGAACCGCTGACCGGCCCGCGGACCGGACCCGACGACCCGCACGGCCCGCGCCCGCGACGCCTCCGCCTGCACCCGGGCGACCGGGCCGAGCAGCTGCACGAGCGCGGTGAGGTAGTACGGGCCGATGTCGAACAGGGGGCCGGCCCCGTCCTGGAACAGGAAGTCGGGGTTGGGGTGCCAGGACTCCGGACCCGGGCTCTGCATGAGGGTGAGCGCCGTGAGCGGCGTGCCGATGGCGCCGGACTCGATGAGCCGGCGCGCCGTCTGGATGCCGGTGCCCAGGAACGTGTCCGGCGCCGTGGCCACCCGCAACCCGCTGGTGCGCGCGGCGTCGAGCAGCGCCGCCGTGCCCGCGCGGTCGAGGCCGATCGGCTTCTCGTTCCACACGTGCTTCCCGGCGCCGATCGCCTGCAGCGCGACGTCGACGTGCGCCTGCGGCACGGTGAGGTTGACGACGAGCTCGATCTCGTCGTCGGCCAGCACCGTCTCCACGGGGCCCGCGCGGCTCACACCGAACGCGTCGGCCTGGGCGCGGGCGCGATCGGGGTCGAGGTCGCCGACGGCGCGCACGTCCAGGTCGGGCAGGCCCGTGAGGTTGCGCAGGTACTCGGTGCTGATCACCCCGGCACCGATGACGCCGACGCGGACCGGGCCGCTGCCGTTGTCGCTGGTCATGACGCCGCCTCCGCGGGAAGAAGTCCGTGGGTCACGCCAGCCCCTCGGCGCGCAGCCACGCGTAGCTGTCGGCGACGGCCGTGAAGCGGTCGCCGCGGGTGTCGTCGAGCTCGATCACCCGCAGGGCCTGCGGAGCGGCGTCGAGGATGGCGCGGATCGGGAGGTCGCCGCGTCCCACGGCCACCTGGTCGGCCGGCTCGGGCGTCGCCGGGCCGTCCTTGACGTGCACGGCCGTGACCCGCTCGCCCAGGCGCTGCAGCAGCGCCACGGGGTCCTGCCCGCCGACGGCCGCCCAGTACGTGTCGACCTCGAGCACCACGGCGTCGTCGAGGTGCGTGGCGAGCAGCTCCAGCGCCGGGGTGCCGTCGAGGACGATCTCCAGCTCCTGCGCGTGGTTGTGGTAGCCGACGCGCACGCCGTGCCGGGCGGCCACGGCGGCTGCGGCATTGAGGTCGTCGGCGACCGACTTGACCGCGTCGGCGCTGGTGAAGCGCTCCCGGTCGACGCGCGGGTCGAAGACCGTGCCGACGCCCAGCGCGGCGGCCGCGGCGAACACGTCCTCCTCGGCGCCGGTGCCGACGACGTGCTGGTGCGCGGTGGGCGCAGTGAGCCCGCTCGCCGCGAGGGCCGGACCGAGCGCCGCGGCGTGGTCGGTGAGCCGGAACGGCTCGACGTGGGTGAACCCCAGCGCGGCCAGGCGCTCCAGGGTTGCGGGCAGGTCCTCGGCCAGCAGTTCCCGCAGGGTGTAGAGCTGGACCGAGAGCGGGGGGACGGCGTTGCTGGCAGGCGCGGTCACGCAGCGCGCTCCTCGGGTCGACGGACGGGACGCGGTCGCGCCCCGCCGCGTCGAGGATCACTGCTGCCGGGGTCGTCTGGCAAGCGCTGTCCCACGGGACGGACGGCGGCGCTAGGCCCGCACGGCCTCCGGTTCGGGCGCGGGTCTGGTCTCCCGGACCGCCACCGCCGCCGCGATCGCCGTGGTGATCGGCACCGAGGCCACCAACCCGATGCTGCCCACCAGCGTGCGGACGATCTCGGTGGCCACGTCCTGCGCGGTGACCACCACGCCGATCCCGCGCCCGGAGAGCGAGAACAGCAGCAGCAGGGGGAGCGCCGCGCCCGCGTAGGCCAGCACGAGGGTGTTGACCGCGGACGCCACGTGGTCGCGGCCGATCCGCATCGCGCGGGTGAACAGGGCCCGCGCCCCCAGCTGCGGGTTGGCCTCGCGCAGCTCCCAGACGGCGCTGGTCTGGGTGACGGTGACGTCGTCGAGCACGCCGAGCGCGCCGATCACGACGCCCGCGAGCAGGAGGCCCCGGGCGTCGACCCCGGTGCCCAGCGACGCGATGAGGTTGCTCGTCTGCTCGTCGAGCCCGGTGAGCTTGGCCGCGCCGGCGAACGCGGCGCCCAGCCCGCCGATGAGCGCGAGTGACAGCAGCGTCCCGAGCACGGCGGTGGAGGTGCGGGCCGACGGGCCGTGCGTCAGGTACAGCACCACGAACATGATCAGGCAGGAACCGACCACCGCGACGGCCAACGGGTCGCGCCCGGCGAGGATCGCGGGCACGACGAACAGCAGCAGCACCACGAAGCTCAGGGCCAGGGCCGCGAGCGCGGCGAGACCGCGCCAACGCCCCAGCAGCAGCACCGCGGCGGCGAACAGGCCGGCCAGCCAGGCGAGCGGCGCGCCGCGCTGGAAGTCGACGATCTGGTAGGAGCCCGCGTCCTCCGGATCGGCGCCCGACCAGGCCAGCACCACCTGGTCGCCGACCGCGAACCGCGGAGACCCCGGCTCGACGGGTACGACCTGCACGAGATCGCGGTCGGGGCGGGGACCGTCGGCCATGTGCACGACGAGCGCGACGCAGGCGCCGTCCCCGGAGCCCTGCGTGCAGTCGGTGACACGTGTGGCCGTCACCTGCGCCAATACCTGCTCCTGGGTGATGGGTCCGGCCGTCGGAGGGGGTCCCCCGGTCGGCCACAGCAGCACCAGGCCGACGAGTGTGGCGAGCGCGCACGGGACCAGCAGCGCGGCGATGACGATCCGCACCCGGCGCCCGGCGGGGCGGGCGGGTCCGTGGCCGTGCCCCGTGGCCGGCTCGGCGTCCCGGTCCGGGCGCAGGCGTCGGAGCAGGGACCCCCCCGGACCCGCGCGGGCCTTGCGACGGCGCGGCGCCGCCTCGTCGGCCTCGGCCGTGCCGGACCGCTCGTCGAGTTCGGGCGGCAGGTCGTCGAGGCGCAGGGCGGGTGTCTCCGTGGTGGTCTCCACGAAGAGCTCGGCGGGCACGCCGGGCGGGTCGCCCGGGCGCCGGTCGGGCAGGCCGGGTGCGGCGAGCGGGGGGTCGGGTGCCGTGCCCCGGTGGTGCCCCTCCCGGTCCGCGGCCCGGCTCGCGGCCGAATCGGGGAACGACGGCCCGGATGTCTCCACACCGCCCCGTGCCGCGCTCGGGTGAGCACCGTCGGTGCCGATGCGGCTGCTGCTGTCGTGCCGGGCGGCTCCCGGCGGTGTCGCGCGGTGGCGGTCGGGTGGGCCGGAGCGTACGGCCGGCCGGCGCATGCTCTCGAGTGGCGGGTCGTCGTGCGGCTGGTCGGCGTACCTGTCAGCGCGCCGGGGTCCACGGAGGGGTTCAGCGGCGTACGGGGCCTCGCCGTAGGAGCCGGTGTCGTAGGGGTCGGCGGCGAACCGGCCCGAGCGGGACGGCTCCGCGCGGTGGGGGCCGCTCTGGTGCGCGCCGCCGTGACGATCCGCCGCTCGTGCCGTGGCCCGCTGCGGGTCGGCGGCGCGCCGCTCGGCGGTGTCGTGGCCGTTGCGGTCCTGCGCCGGATCGGCGGGGGAGGCGACGTAGGGGTCGCTGCGGTACCAGTCGTCGTAGCCGTCGCGGCCGGCATCGGTGTGCCGGCTGCCGTAGGGGGCGTCGGCGTCCGCCGGCCGGGCGTGCCGGGAACGGCGGGGCCTTCGAGGCGGCCCGGCGGGGGCGTCCGCCGCGGGCGTCAGGCCCGCCGGGTCGGCCTGCCCGGGGCGGTGCCGGCCCGGCTCGCCGCGTGGGGCGCGGGCCGCTCCCGTCGTCGCGTCCGGTTCGTCTGGCACATCCCCATCCTGTCAACGGTCCGGGCGCTCCGGCCGTCCCGTCCGCCCGCCGGTGCTCCGTGCGCGGTCACCGGCCCTGTAGCGCGTCTCCTGCGCCGTCGTCCGCGAGCTGGGCGAGCACCCGCTCGGCGACGTCGTCGGGGGAGCCGGTGGTCTCGACGCCCGCGCCGGGCTCGTCGGGACCGAGCGGTTCGAGCGTGGCGAGCTGGCTCTGCAGCAGCGAGGGTGGCATGTAGTGCCCGCGGCGCGCATCCACCCGCTCCTTGATCAGCTCGGGTGGTGCGAGCAGGTGGACGAACCACACCGAGGGGTGGCCGTCGCGCAGCAGGTCGCGGTAGCTGCGTTTGAGCGCCGAGCAGGTGACGACGGCGCCGCGCCCCGCCGCCTCCTGCTCACCGATCCAGGCGGCGATCCGGCGCAGCCACGGCCAGCGGTCGTCGTCGTCGAGGGGCACCCCCGAGGCCATCTTCGCGCGGTTGGCGTCGGTGTGCAGGTCGTCACCCTCGACGAAGGCCCATCCCGTCCGTTCGACGATCTCGTCGGCGACCGAGGTCTTGCCGACCCCGGACACGCCCATCACCACCAGCGTGCGCGTCATGGTCGAAGCTTGGCGCATCGCCGAGGCGCGCGCTTGCGTGAGGTGGCGAACGTATGTTCGAATCACGGGATGGGATCGGGTTTCCGGTGGGGCGGGCAGCAGGTGCTCGACGACGGTGTCGGCGATGCGCCGGCCCTGCCGGGCCTGCGTGGTGTGCTGCGGTCGGTGCGCACGCCCGAGTTCGCCGACACGGTGTTCCACGAGGTCGAGGCGAAGTCCGTGCTCAACCGGGTTCCGGGCGAGTCGGCGATGCCGTTCCGCTGGACCGTCAACCCCTACCGGGGCTGCTCCCATGCGTGCTCCTACTGCTTCGCCCGCAACACCCACACCTACCTGGGCCTGGACGCCGGGGCCGATTTCGACGGCCAGATCGTGGTGAAGGTCAACGTGGCCAGGGTGCTGGAGCGCGAGCTGCGGTCCCCGCGGTGGGCGCGGGAGCCGGTGGCGATGGGCACCAACACCGACCCGTACCAGCGCGCCGAGGGCCGCTACCGCCTCATGCCGGGCGTGATCAGCGCGCTCGCAGGGTCCGGCACCCCGTTCTCGGTGCTGAGCAAGGGCACCGTGCTGGCGCGGGACCTCCCGCAGCTCGCCTCCGCCGCCGGCGAGGTGCCCGTGTCGCTGGGCGTGTCGATCGCCCTGCTCGACCGCGCGCTGCAGGCGCGGCTGGAGCCCGGCACGCCGTCGCCGGCTGCCCGGCTGGACCTGGTCAAACGGATCACCGATGCCGGTCTGTACTGCGGGGTCATGGTGGCGCCGGTGCTGCCGCTGCTCACCGATTCGGCCGAGGCTCTCGACGCCCTGTTCGGCCGCATCGCCGCGGCCGGGGCGAGCGGGGCCACCGTGCTGGCCCTGCACCTGCGCCCGGGTGCCCGCGAGTGGTTCCACGCCTGGCTCGCGCGCGAGCACCCGCACCTCGTCGAGCCCTACGCGCGGCTGTACCGCCGCGGCGCGTACGTCGACCCCGAGTACCGGCGGGCCCTGGCCGAACGGGTACGGCCGCTGCTGCGCCGCCACGGACTCGAGCGCGGCGTCGGCATGCTGCGCACCCCCGCGGCGTCGCGTCCGGATCCGCCCGCGCCGGCGGCGGAACAGCTCACCCTCCTCTGACCGGTCGCCGTGGTGCGGGGTGCGGGGGAAACCGGCTCGACTCTGCCGGATAGCCTCTTCGGTTGTGATGCGCAGCCACCCCACCGGCACTCTCCGTGCCGAACACGCCGGCCAGTCCGTGACCCTCTCCGGGTGGGTGGCGCGCCGCCGCGATCACGGTGGCGTGATCTTCATCGATCTCCGCGACGCCTCCGGCTCGGCGCAGGTGGTGTTCCGCGAGGGCGAGATGGCCGAGCGGGCGCACCGGCTGCGCGCGGAGTTCTGCGTGCAGGTCACCGGCGAGGTCGTCCGGCGTCCGGCCGGCAACGAGAACACCGACCTCGCCACGGGCGAGATCGAGGTCACGGTCACGGAACTCACCGTGCTGTCGGAGGCGGCGCCCCTGCCGTTCCCGCTCGACGAGCACGGCGGCGACGCCGGCGAGGAGATCCGGCTCAAGCACCGCTACCTCGACCTGCGCCGCAGCGGGCCGGCGTCGGCGCTGCGGCTGCGCAGCGAGGCCAACCGGATCGCGCGCACCGTGCTGCACGACCGCGACTTCGTCGAGGTCGAGACGCCCACGCTCACCCGCTCCACGCCCGAGGGCGCGCGCGACTTCCTGGTGCCGGCCCGCCTGCGTCCCGGCTCCTGGTACGCGCTGCCGCAGAGCCCGCAGCTGTTCAAGCAGCTGCTGATGGTGGCAGGCACGGAGCGCTATTACCAGATCGCGCGCTGCTACCGCGACGAGGACTTCCGCGCCGACCGCCAGCCCGAGTTCACCCAGCTCGACATCGAGATGAGCTTCGTCGAGCAGGACGACGTGATCGAGCTCGGCGAGCAGATCGTGGCCGCGCTGTGGTCGGAGCTCGCCGGCTACGAGGTGCCGCGCCCGATCCCGCGCCTCACCTACGCCGACGCGATGGCCCGGTACGGCTCCGACAAGCCGGACCTGCGGTTCGGCGTCGAGCTCACCGAGCTCACCGAGTACTTCGCCGACACCGCCTTCCGGGTGTTCCAGGCGCCCTACGTCGGCGCCGTGGTGATGCCGGGCGGGGCGAGCCAGCCGCGCAAGCAGCTCGACGCCTGGCAGGAGTGGGCCAAGCAGCGCGGCGCCCGTGGTCTCGCGTACGTGCTGGTCGACGACGACGGCACGGTCAGCGAGCGCGGCCCCGTCGTGAAGAACCTGTCCGACGCCGAGCGCGAGGGTCTGGCCAAGGCCGTGGGCGCCGGGGCGGGTGACGCGATCTTCTTCGCCGCAGGTCATCCGTCCGACGCGCGCGACCTGCTGGGCGCCGCGCGCGGGGAGATCGCGCGCCGCTGCGGGCTGGTGGACGAGAGCGCCTGGTCGTTCGTGTGGGTCGTCGACGCGCCGATGTTCGAGCGCATCCGCGACGACAAGGGCAACGAGCTGGGCTGGACGGCGGTGCACCACCCGTTCACCTCCCCGAACGGGGAGTGGCTCGAACGCTTCGAGTCCGCGCCCGACCAGGCGCTCGCCTACGCCTACGACATCGTCTGCAACGGCAACGAGATCGGTGGCGGGTCCATCCGTATCCACCGCTCCGACGTGCAGGAGCGCGTGTTCGCCCTGCTCGGCATGGACGAGGCCGAGCAGCGGGAGAAGTTCGGCTTCCTGCTCGACGCGTTCGCCTACGGCCCTCCGCCCCACGGTGGCATCGCGTTCGGCTGGGACCGCACCTGCATGCTGCTCGCCGGCGGCGAGTCGATCCGCGACGTGATCGCGTTCCCGAAGACCGGCGGCGGGTACGACCCGCTCACCGCGGCGCCCGCGCCGATCACGGCAGCGCAGCGCAAGGAGGCAGGGGTGGACGCGCAGCCCCCGGCAGCGCCACCCGCGGCCTCGCCCGCTGCGGACGAGCCGCCCACGAAGCTGTGACGGCCGCGGCCGACACGCGGCCGCACACCCTCCGCACACACCTGGCGGTCCGGTGCTGCACATGAGGGTCATCGCGCCCACCGAGCGGACGGACGCCGTGCGCGAGTTGCTGCTGGACGCTGCCGGCGCCACGCACATCACCGTGCTGCCCGGGGTGGCCGTCCAGCCCCCGGGGGACGTCGTGGAGGCCGATGTCGCGCGGGAGTCCGTGGACGACCTGCTGGGGCAGCTGTGCGCGCTGGGGATCGACCGGACGGGCGGCGTGACGCTCGAGCTGATCGACACCACGCTGTCCGACGCCGCCGACACGGCCGAGGAGACCGCTCCCGGGGACCCGCAGGACGCCGTGATCTGGGACGAGGTCGTGGCGCGCACCGGTGAGGAGTCCCGGTTCTCGTTCAGCTTCCAGGCCTTCCTGACGATCGCGTGCCTGCTCGCGGCGGTCGGTGCCATCACCGACTCGCCGGTCACGGTCGTGGGGGCGATGGTGCTGGGGCCGGAGTTCGGGCCGCTGGCGGCCGTCGCCGTCGGGATCGTGCTGCGCCGCGGCGACCTCGTCCGCCGAGGCGGTTTCGCCCTCGCCGTCGGGTTCCCGCTCGCGATGGTGGCCACGGCGCTCGCGTCCCTGCTGTTCGACGCCACCGGGCTGCTGTCCACCGCGCAGCTGGCCGATCTCGACCAGGTCGGGTTCATCTACGAGGTCGGGCCGTTCTCCCTGATCGTCGCGCTGCTCGCGGGCGCCGCCGGCATGCTCTCGCTGACGTCGGCGAAGTCGGCCGCGCTCGTGGGCGTGTTCATCTCGGTGACCACCGTGCCCGCGGCCGCGTTCGCGTCGGTCGCGCTGGTCGAGGGCCGGTACCTGCAGGCCCTCGAGTCCGGGATCCAGCTCGCCGTCAACCTCGTCGGCATCGTCGTCGCGGCGGCCGTGGTGCTCCTGCTCGCCCGCCGTCCGCGGCGGGGGAGCAGGAAGCTGTCAGCGGGGTAGGGTCGTGGCGATGGTTCGCGACCTGGGCAGCTTCCCCAGGCCGGTGCTGGCAGCGCTGGCTGCCGCCGAGCGGTTGCTCACCCGCCGGTCCGGCGCCGGCGTCGTGCTCGCCGACCCGGAGGACCTCGGCGGCAGCGACCGGTCCGTGGTGGCCCGTGCGCGCTTGGCGCGCAACCCGTTCTCCTTGCCGCGCACGATCGTGGTGAAGCACTACCTCGCCGAGCCCGATCCCGACCGGCCCGACCCGTTCCACTACGAGGTCGCCAGCTGCCAGCTGTTCACCGCGCTCCCCGCCGACGCGCGGCCCAGCCCGGTGCTCATCGCGCACGACCCGCAGGCCCGGCTGCTGGTGCTGGAGGACCTGGGCCGCAGCTCCACACTCGCTGACAAGCTCTTCGGCACCGACCCGGCCGGGGCGCACCGCGACATGCTGAGCTGGGCGCGGGCGCTGGGCCGGATGCAGGCGGCCACCGCGGGCCGGGAAGGCGACTTCGGGGCGCTGCTGCGGCGGCTGGGGGAGCGGGCCTGGCGCGACCCCGTGGCCGAGGAGGCGCGGGTGGCGCTGGCGAAGGGGCCTGCGCTGCTCGCCCAGGAGCTCGGCGTCGACGCCTCGTCCGCGGCCACCCTCGAAGCGCACGAGACGGCGCGGCTGCTCGGCGGCACCCGCTACCGCGCCTTCAGCCCGTCCGACACCTGCCCGGACAACAACCTCGTCACCAGCCGCGGCGTCCGCTTCGTCGACTTCGAGTGGGGCTGCTTCCGCGACGTCGCGCTCGACGCCGCCTACTTCCGCGTGCCGTTCCCGAGCTGCGAGGCGAGCTTCGCCCTGCCCGACGGTCTGGCCGACACGATGCTCGAGGCGTGGCGCAACGAGATCGCTGCTGTCTGGCCCGACCTCGACGAGCCCGACCTGCTGGAGCGCCGCCTGCTGCACGCCCAGCTGCTGTGGGTGTGGCTGTGCACCTGGTGGCTGCTGCCGCGGATCCGCGAGCGCGACCGCCCGATCGGCCCCGACGCCACCCGCTCGCCGCGCATCAGCACCGCGCTGGCCCACTACTGGCGCAAGATGGCCCGCGCCGCGGAGACGGGCGGGCTGCCGGGCACCGCCGAGCTCGGTGACGCGGTCGCGGACGCGTTCGCGAAGCGGTTCCCCGATGCTCCCGGCACGCTGCCGGTCTACCCGGCGTTCCGCTCTGTCGCCTGACCGCTCGCACACCGGAAGCATCGCTGCCACACCGACTGCAGTCGGTGCGGCAGTACCGCAATCGGTGTGCCACCGCCGTCGCCGTCGCCGCGGCGGCTCGCACACCGACATCAGCAGCCGCACACCGACACCTGGCCCCGCACACCGACTGCAGTCGGTGTGCGGGCACCGGAATCGGTGTGTGAGCGGTGGGCTGCGCCCAAGCGTTCGCCGACCTGCCCACGCGGCGTCATCCGGCGCACACCCCGGCGGAGCCGGGATCGGTGAAGGTGTCGGCGTGAGCGTGCAGCCGTTGATCATGCGGCCGTTGACCGTGCCGCCATCCGCCGATCGGCCCAGCGTCCCCCACCTCTCCCCCGTCCCCGCGCCGTCCGCCCCGGCGTCGCGGACCGCCCGCGTCCTCGCCGCCCTCGGGGACTCGACCGCCGTCGGGCTCGGTGATCCGGTGTCCGGCGGCGCCTGGCGCGGGTTCGCCGTCCTGCTGGCCGAGGCGCTCGGCGCCGAGCTGGTGAACCCGTCCTTCACCGGCGCCCGCATGGCCGACGTGCGGCGCGCGCAGCTGCCCGCCGCGGTGGCCGCGGCGCCGGACGTCGCAGTGGTGTTCGTCGGCATGAACGACACGCTGCGGTCGGACTTCGACCCGGCGCGCCTGCGGGACGACTGCGCCGCGATCGTGGCCGCGCTGCGGGAGGCCGGCGCTTACGTGCTGCTGGTGCGCTACCACGACCACACGCGGGTGTTCCCGTTGCCGGCGCCGCTGCGCCGGGCCCTGCAGCGACGGGTCGTGGCGTTGAACGCCGCCACCGCGGCAGTGGTCGAGGACGACCCGGGCGGGATCGCCGTGCTGGATCTGGATCTGCTGCCCGGCGGCTACGAGCGGGCGTCCTGGGCGGTGGACCGCCTGCACCCCTCGGAGCGCGGGCACCGCCTGCTCGCCGGCGGGCTCGCGGCGCTGCTGGCCGACGCGGGGTTCGCGGTGCCGCGTCCGGTGAGCCCGGAGTGCGGAGGGGGCAGGGAGGTCACGGCGCTGCACCGGGCCGCCTGGTTGATCTTCAGAGGCGTGCCCTGGCTCGTGCGGCGGGGCGGCGACCTCGGGCCGGTGATCCTGGCCGGCCTGGTGAGCGAGCTGCGTGCCACCGGCCAGGGCTGACCGACGCGGGTTGCCTCAGGCGGCGAGGCGCAGCGGCGCCGGAGCCGAAGGCGCGTTGACCTCGAGGAGGGCCTCGATGCGCCACAGCTCGCCGCGGGTGCAGGTCGGGCAGATCCAGGTGAGCGACCCGTCGCGCTCGTGCAGGCTGCTCCACGCCAGCCCGGCGGTGTCGGCGGGGGTGCGCGGCAGGGCGCAGAGCGGGCACGTGGTGCTGTCCATGGGGCCGAGGTTCCCCGACCCGGATTGCCGGGGCGTGAACCCCGCGAGAAGGTTCACGCTGCGTGGATGTCCGACTACCGGACGTCCTGCTGGGTCCGCAGGAACCGGTCGATCCGCACCAATGCCTCCTCCAGCAGCGGCAGGGCAGTGGCGTACGAGCAGCGCACGTGCCCCTCGCCGGACGGGCCGAACACGCTGCCCGGCACCACCGCCACGTGCTCCGCGTGCAGGAGCCGCTCGGCGAACGTCTCCGAGTCCAGCCCCGAGGAGCGGATCGACGGGAACGCGTAGAACGCCCCGCCCGGTTCCGGGCACTCCAGCCCGGTCTCGCGCAGGCCCTTGACGAAGACGCGGCGGCGCCGGTCGTAGTCGGCGACCATGGCGTCGACCTCGTCGTCCGGTGCCGACAGCGCCTCGACGGCCGCGAGCTGCGAGACGTGCGGCGCGCACAACATCGTGTACTGGTGCACCCGGACCGCCAGCTCGGCGACCGGCGCGGGCGCGCAGATCCACCCCACCCGCCAGCCCGTCATCGCGTGCGCCTTGGAGAAGCCGCCGAGCAGCACGGTGCGCTCGCGGGCGCCGGGGAGCGTGCCGAGGCAGGTGTGACCGCCGGTGTAGGTGAGCCGGTCGTAGATCTCGTCGGAGACCAGGTAGAGGTCGTGCTCCTCGGCCAGGCGCACCAGCGCCTCGAGCGCGGCGCGTGGCTGCACGGCGCCTGTCGGGTTGGCGGGTGAGCCGAGGAGGATGGCCTTCGTGCGCGGGGTGATCGCGGCCGCGACGACGTCGGCGTCGACGGCGAACCCGTCCTCCCACCGCGTGGGCACGCGCACCGGGGTGCCGCCCGCGAACGCGACGCACGGCTCGTAGGCCACGTAGCAGGGCTCCGGCACGATCACCTCGTCACCCGGGTTGAGCAGCACCCGCAGGGCGAGGTCGAGGCCCTCCGAGACGCCGGTGGTGATCAGGCACTCGTCGCCCGGGTCGTAGTCGGCGCCGTAGCGCTTCGCCAGGTCGGCGCAGATCAGCTCGCGAAGCCGCGGCAGCCCCGCGTTGGACGTGTAGGTGGTGTAGCCCTGTTCGAGGGCGTAGATCCCGGCCTCGCGCACCCGCCACGGCGTGACGAAGTCCGGCTCGCCGACGCCGAGGGAGATCACGTCGTCCATCTCGGCGGCGATGTCGAAGAACCGCCGGATCCCCGACGGCGGGCAGGCCGCGATGACGTCGTTGAGCGGCTTCACGGGGTCACCGGCAGCCGGTGGTCGGCCTCCTGCGGGGTGAACGCGTCTCCGTCGCGCTTGTAGGTCTTGAGCACGAAGTGCGTGGCCGTGGACTGCACGCGGTCGATCGTCGAGAGCTTCTGGGACACGAAGTCCGAGACGGCCCGGATCGTGCGCGCCACCACCGTGCAGCGCAGGTCGTGGCTGCCCGACACCAGGTGGACGCTGCGCACCTCGTCGAACCGCGCGATCCGCGCCGCCACGTCGTCGAACCCGACGCCGCGTGCGGGCGCCAGCGAGACGTCGATGAACGCGGTGACGGTCTCGCTGGTCGGGTCGTCGTCGACGGCGTCCCAGTTCACCACCGCCTTGTATCGCCGGATCGCGCCGGACGCCTCCCACGCCGCGATCGCCGCACTCACGTCGGCGACCGGGAGCCCGGTCATCGTCGCGATCGTGTCGTGGGAGAGCTGGGCGTCGCGCTCCAGCAGTTCGAGGATCTGACGCACGGCCCGACCCTACGGCCCGGTGGTGCGCCAGGCCGCCTCGAGCCGCTGCACGGCGGTGTGCAGCGAGGCGGGCGGGTTGGAGGCGAAGCAGAGGCGGGCGGCGCCGGACAGGTCGCGACCGACGGCGAACGCGACACCCGGCACGAACCCGACCCCGTGCTCCAGAGCGCGGGGCAGCAGGTCGGCCGGGTGGGTGCCGTCGGTGAACTCCAGCCAGCAGAACATGCCGCCGGTCGGCGTGGAGCAGAGGGCGGCCGGCCCGAAGGCGGACCGCGCCGCGGTGGTGAGCGCACCGGCCCGCTCGCGCAGGGCGGCCCGCAGCCCCACCAGGTGCGCCGCGAACCAGGCGTGGTCGGCCAGCAGGTCGGCGGCGACGATCTGGGTGAGGCTGGAGGTGCACAGGTCGGTGCACTGCTTGAGCCGCTCGACGGCCCCGAGCAGCTCGGCGGGCCCGGTGAGCCAGCCGACCCGCAGTGCGGGGGCGAGCACCTTCGAGGCGCTGCCCAGCCGGACCACCCGCTCGCCGTACGCGGCCACGGGCACCGGCGGTGCGGCGTCGAACGCCAGCAGCCCGTAGGGGTCGTCCTCGACCACGAGGAAGCCGTACCGGTCGGCCAGCTGCGCGAGCGCCGCGCGGCGCGACGGGCTCAGCGTGGCCCCGCGCGGGTTGTGGAAGCTCGCCACGGTGTGCACCAGCCGCGGGCGCAGGCCGGCGGCCAGGTGGTCGGCGAGCACGTCGACGGCCATGCCCTCGTCGTCGACGGGCACCGGGTGCAGCGCCGCGCCCGCGGCCTGGAAGACCTGCAGCGCACCGACGTACACCGGGTCCTCGACGACGACCGGGTCGCCGGGATCGAGCACCGCGCGCGCCACCAGGTCGAGCGCCTGCTGCGAGCCGCTGGTCACGACCACGCCATCCGCCTCGACGGCGCGGCCGATCCGCTCCGACTCGTGCGCCGCGACGATCTCGCGCAGGCGCCGCAGCCCGGCGGTCTCGCCGTACTGGACGGCCGCCGGATCGGCCACCGCGGCGGCGAGCGCGGCGGCGATCCGCTCGCGGGGCAGCAGGTCGGTGCCGGGCAGCCCGCCGGCCAGCGAGATCACCTCGGGGCGGGCGGTCAGGGCGAGGAGGTCGCGGATCGCCGAACCGCGCACGTCGCGCAGCCGGGAGGAGAGAGGGAGGGGCAGGGAGAGGGTCATACGGACCGCCTTCGCGCGTCGAACCAGGAAGGAGGTCGTCCTGGGTCGGCAGGGCGAGTTGATCGGCGGGCCGGGTGCGGCCCCTTACGAGGATGCCAAACTATTCCTGCGATGCGGTACTGGGTTCTCGGATGCTGAGATGCGGTACGGCCGTACGGCCGCAAGACCCATGATCGACGTGTCGGCGCGTTCCCGGTTGAGCGTGTTGCCGAATTGAGGTCCGCGGATGCGCGATGGTGAGCGCAGCGAGAAGTACCTGACGGCGCCGCGACAGCACCCACGCACTGCTCGGACCGATCACCCGGCCCTGATCGCCCCGACACGTACGCGACCGTCGTAGCACCCGCGCTCTGGTGCTGATCAGATCGATCACCGCGGGCCGCGTCGCGACCGGCAGTGTCGATCAAGGGCGGAGGGTCGTGGTCGAAGATCGACCGACCACCATGTGCCCGTGATCGACGCAGCGCCCGCGGTACGCGCCCGACCCATCCGGCAACAAGCTCCCCCTGCGGCCATGTCCCG
>NZ_NKYF01000050.1 GCF_002262885.1 Pseudonocardia sp. MH-G8
AACAGGTGTTCGATGGCATGGGTCTGTTCGGGTGGTCCACATTTGCAATAGTGAACGGTGCAGCGGAGGGCGCAGTGCCCGGTCCGCATCCACCCCGCCCGTGCACCCCTTCTCCGCCCCAGGCCACCCGTCGGCGGGGTGCGCGACGCGAATCCGGGGGCGTGACCGGACACAGGGGCGTGAGCATTGCCGTCCCGCCGTCCCGCCGTCCCGGCGTCCTGCCGCCCGCGGCCTGCAGCGGCCCCTCCCCGGGGCCCTGCCTCGTAGCCCGGTTTGCCGTGGGCGCGCCCGTTCCCGACTCGACGCCTCCTGCCCCACCCCGTAGCTGGGTCTCACTCGCAGTCGGTTCGGTGCCGAGCCCGACCTCGGCACCGAGGCGGCCGGGTTGGGCACAACCCACGAATATCGTGGTCGTTCGGGCGGCCGTCCCCGACACGGGCCCAGGCCTGTCCACGACGAGCCCGTCGCCGCCGGGTGTCACTCGACCGGCGGTGTCCGTCCCCGAACCCTCCGACAGCCACCTTGATCAGCGCACCGGGGACATGAACCGCACCTCGGCAGCCCATGTCCCAATCCCGCCGATCATGGCGGTGAACACGCCCCGAACCGGCCCGATGATCATCGCGAGGGGGTGGATCAGGACCACCGCAAGGTGCGCGAGCACGCGGCAGCGACGGGCTCGTCCGGACAGGCCTGGGCCCGCGTCGGGGACGGCCGCCCGGCCAGCCACGATATTCGGCAGTTGTGCCAACCCGGCCACCCCACCGACAGGCAGGAGCAGCCGAACCCGGCCGACCACGCGGAAGGCCAGGACCGGGGTGTGAGGCAGTGGTCGCGAGCCGGGAACGGCGCGCCCACAGGAGATTTCATGACCATATGGACGTGAGAGGGGTTGGATCTTCCCCGAATCCCTCCCATGCCTATCTGATCATGAAACGGGCACTGCGGAACGCGGGCGGCCATGAATCATCGAGTAGTGCCATCCCTGAAGAGGTAGATCTGCGGGACCCATCGCAGGATGCGATTGGTCAGGTCGTGACAGGTGACGTATTCGGACCCGAGAGGCGGGCGAACTCCCAGGGGGTCATGCGTGCAGAACGGCTCTGTCGAGTAGCGGTTGTCCGCAGTCGTCCTCGTGCGGGCGGGCTACTCGGGCAGCAGCACCACCTTGCCGAAGGGCAGTCCGGCCTCCACGCGCCGGAGTGCGGCGTCGGCCTCGGTGAGCGGGAGGCATTGGTCGATGACGGGGGAGAGCCGCTCCTCCGCCAGCAACGCGGTGATCCTCTTCCAGGAGAGCTGCAGGTCCTGCGAGGTGACCGAGTTCAGGCTGAAGGCGTACAGCGTCGGTGACCTGTGGAAGTCGCGCAGCAGTGGAGCGAAGGCATCCGGTGGAGGCGGTCCGGCAGCTCCGCCGCACAGCACGTAGCGGCCGTTGGGGCGCAGCTGTTCCAGGTGCTGCCCGAGCGCCGGACCGGCCACCGTGTCCACGATGACGTCGTAGGTGTCGCCGTCCGGAGGGGCGGAGCTGGTCCGGTCGACCACGTGCGTGGCGCCCAGCGCACGCAGGCGCTCGCCGCGAGCGGCGGACGACGTGACGACGGTGACCTCCCCTCCTCGAGCGCGGGCGATCTGGGTGGCGTGCACGCCGATCCCGCCGCCGGCACCGAGAACGAGCACGCGCTCTCCGACGCTCACCCCCGTCCGGTGCAACGCGTTCTCGGCGACCAGCGCGTTCAGTCCCACTGCAGCCACATCGCTCGCGTCGGCGCCCTCCGGCGCGGGGAGGAGCCTCTCCGCGTCGGCGACGACCTTCTCGGCGTAGCCGCCGAAGGCGGGAAGCACTGCCAGGAACCGATGGCCGACCAGTCCGTCGGGGGTGTCCGGGCCCGTGGCCACGACGCGGCCGACGACCTCGATGCCAGGCGTTGCCCCGGCGCCGGGGAAGGTGGCGTACTCCCCTCGGCGGGACATGACGTCGACGTAGCCGACGCCGACCGCGTCGACCTCGAGCAGTACCTGGCCCGCGGCCGGAACCGGTTCGGGGGCATCGGCCACGGCGAGTTCCTCGGCCGACTTGACGATCACCGTGAGCACGGGCATCTCCCACTTCGTTTCGTTTCGTTCCGGATCGGAACGCTACTGACGCCTGCATGTGCTGTCAACGGTCACGCTGGACGGGGCGCCTGCCCCGTGATCAGGGTTGCTGTCGGTGGTGCTGCGCGTCGATGGAGCGCAGACCCGCGTCGGTCGCAAGCCCTCGGAGGGCGACGCGCACGAGTTGCTCGCTCAGATCCGGCCCCAGGTCGGCGTGGGCGAACAACATCCGGAACACGACGGGTGCGGCGAGGAGGTCGATGGTCAGCACGGGGTCGAGCCCGGGGTGCAGATCACCGCGTTCGACACCTCGCTCGAGCACGCGGGCGCCGACCTCGCGGCGTGGTTCCCAGACCGATTCCAGGAATCGCCTCTTGAGGTTCTCGTCGTCGGCCAGATCTGCCACCAGCGGCGGCAGGAGCTTCCCGAGCATCACGTCGTCCATGGAGCGGCGAAGCTCCTCGACCTGGATGACGAGATCGCAGTGCGTGCAGCCGGTGTCCGTGTCCGGCATCGTCACGATGTCCCGGGTCATGGCGTCGACCACGACGTGTTTCAGCGATGGCCAGCGGCGCCGGATGGCAGGCTTCGTGGTTTCGGCGCGCACCGCCAGGGCGTCCACGGTCAACCCGCGGTAGCCGACCTCGCCGAGCAGTTCCCGGGCGGCGCCGAGTACCGCATCGGTGATCCGCTCATCGCGGGGCCGTCCCACCTCGCCTGCGCCCTTCTGCCGGGTTGGCCCCACCCGGGGCGTCGGGAACCTTAGCCCTCCCCGTGCGGCAGCGTCTCTCGGCGGATCCCGAACTGCATCACGTCGCGGGGGCGATCGGGCTGCGTGACGACATCGTCAGAGTCGGGGCTTGTGACCGCGAGTGCAGATGAATTGGTAGAACCACGCGCGGAACCGCGGGTCGAGCAGCAGATCGCAGTAGCGCTTCAGCTCGTCCTCGGTGATTCCGGCAGCGAGCAGTGGTGCGTCGATCTGCAGGATGAGACTCCGGTGGTAGTGGCACCCCGTGCCGCCGCCGATGGTGGTCTGCGAGTGCTCGAACGCGTAGATGTCGACGAGCCCGGCCGCATCCATGTGGTCGCCCACCTCGTGGGCCCATCGCATGGACTGACCAGCGGCTGCCCCCACGACGTTGTGTCCGACGTCCTGGACGCGGTCGAACACCTGAATGTCGGACCGGCTTGCCGCGGACACCGCGTAGGGCAGGCGGGCGCCGTACTCGCCGATGACCAGCCATCCGCCCGGGGCGAGGGCGTCGACGAGATCTTTCAAGATCTCCTTGCGCCGCGACAGGTGCAACAACACCAAGCGAGCGTGGATCAGGTCGAACGGGCCGCCTGGCGGCACGCCGTCGTTGATGTCGTGGCGAAGGATGTCGACGCCGGCTCGTCCGACGAGGAAGTCGGTGTTGATGTCGACCGCGACGACCCCGCCGGTGGGACCGGTCCGCTCGGCCAGCCAACGCGCGATCGAGCCGTCGCCTGCGCCGACGTCCAGGCAGCGCCAGCCCGGCTGCACCCCCACTCCCTCGAGCATTCCGTGCGTGGGAGCGTCCAACAGCATCGGCAAGGAGGCGAGCTGCTCGCGTCCCAGGTCGGACGCGCTGTCGAGGATGTACTCCGCGCCGTCCATGTCGCGCCTCACCCCTCATCTCGCCGTAGGTACGTGCAGCCTGGTCGTCCGGAATGGTACGAACGCCACTGGCCTGGCGCTGTCCTCGAGCTTTCCCGGCGCTGTGGGTCGGAACGGAGCGGGACGCGCATCGCGGTTGTCCCCGGGTTTCGCCGTGGCGATACTGGGCGGCCGGCGAGGATCCGGCTGTCCGCGCGCCGGCCCCGCGGTGCCGACCCGCCGAGCTGCCGCGGGCACCCCGGGACTTCGTGGGACGCCGGGCCGAGCTCGCGGCGCTCGACGAGTTCGGTGCCGCCGAGAACGGAGCCACGGTGGTGGTGGTCAGCGGCACCGCGGGGGTCGGCAAGACCGCGCTGGTCACCCACTGGGCCCACGGCGCCAAGGGGCGCTTCCCGGATGGTCAGCTCTACGTCGATCTCCAGGGCTTCAGCCCGAACGAACCGCTGCCGGCCACCGCGGCCCTCGGCGGGTTCCTGCGGTCGCTGGGAGAGGACCCCGCGACGATCCCGTCGGATCCGCTCGAGCGTGCCGCCCGGTTCCGCACCCGCAGCGACGGGCGTCGCCTGCTGGTCGTGCTGGACAACGCAGCTGCTGGCCGAGCTCCACAACGAGGAGGACCGTCTCGATCTGCTCGAGACGGGAGACGATCACACTTCGGTACGGGCGGTGCTGTCCTGGTCCTACCGCCGACTCGCTCCCGAGGCCGCACGCCTGTACCGGCTCTGCGGTTTCCGCTGCCCGCACCCCGGGCACCACCTCGACGTCCACGGCGCAGCGGCCTTGCTCGGTGCGACGGACCTCCGCACCGCCCGGCGGTTGCTCGGCGAGCTGGTGCGCTCCGGCCTGATGGAGGTGGCACCGGATGGCCGCCACCGGATGCACGACCTGCTGCGGGTGCGCTCGAGCTGCATTCCAACGGCGGCGACCGGGCGCTGAACGTCACCACGACGATCTACCTCGCTGCCGCCTCCGCCGCCGACGGGCGCGTCGACGACGCCGTCCGCCTCGGGCGGGAGGTCGAGGCCGACCTGAACGCGACGGCCGACGCCAGGTTGGCGATGCCGCTCCACGCGCTCGGGTGCTTCCTGCGTCGGCGGTGTCGGTCGCGCGAGGCGTTGCGGTACCTGCAGCCGGCTTCCGGCATCCCCGCCGTGCACCCGGCGGTCCGGGCCCGGTCGCTGAACGGGTTGTGGTGATCCGCACGAACCGGAACGGGGTGTTCACCGAACACGGTTCATGAGCACCACCACCGCCGCCCGACCCGGGGCTGATCACCCACCGGGACGGGGGATCCCGCGCCTGCCCGCAGCGATGATCGGGCTGCTGGCGGTGGCCGCGGCGCTCGGGTTCGGGCACCTGGTGGCGGGGGTGGTGTCGCCGGCGTCGTCGCCGTTCCTGGCCGTGGGGGACACGGTGATCCGGTTCTCCCCGCAGTTCCTCACCGAGTTCGCCAAGGCCACCTTCGGGGTGGCGGACAAGCCGGTCCTGCTCACCGGCATGGCAGTGGTGATCGCGGTCGTGGCGGCGGCGGCCGGGCTCGCGTCGCGGCGTCGCCGCGGGCCGGGTGTGGTCGCGGTGTCGGTGCTGGGGGTGCTCGGCCTGGCTGCCGCGGTCTTCGCGCCGGTCTTCTCCCCGCTCGAT
The DNA here is from genome assembly GCF_002262885.1 of Pseudonocardia sp. MH-G8. Classification (GTDB taxonomy): domain Bacteria; phylum Actinomycetota; class Actinomycetes; order Mycobacteriales; family Pseudonocardiaceae; genus Pseudonocardia. The sequence continues at coordinate 5,378 of NZ_NKYF01000050.1, forward strand.
CTCGTCGCGCCGCTCGTGGCGTCCGCGGTGGGCGTGGCGGTGTTCGTCGGGCTGCACGCGCTCGCCCTGCGCGCCTGCGGCGCCCGAACCGCCGATTCCGGTGCCCGCCTGTCGCGACGCGCCGTGCTGGTCGGCTCGTCGGCCGCGGTCGCCGTGATGTCCGTGGGGGCCGGTCTGGGCGGAATGCTGCTCAGCGGGGTGGGCGACTCCCGGCAACGCGTCACCGCGCAGCTGGCCCGGGTCCGGTTGGCGAAGCGGGCACCCGCGATCCCCGCGGGTGCGGCGTTCCCCGAACTCGGGACCCCCACCTTCCTCACCGCGAATCGCGACTTCTACCGCATCGACGTCGCGCTGCGGGTGCCCGCCCAGCGCGCGCAGGACTGGACCATGCCCATCCACGGCATGGTCGACAACCCCTTCACCCTCACGTTCGACGACCTGCTGACCCGGCCACTGGTGGAGCGCACGATCACGATGACGTGCGTGTCCAACCCGATCGGCGGGGACCTCGTCTCGACCGCGAACTTCGTGGGGGTCGAGCTGCGCGACCTGCTGCTCGAAGCAGGCATCCGGCCCGGCGCCGATCAGATCTACTCCACCAGCATCGACGGCTGGTACACCGGTACGCCCAGCGAGGTGCTGCTCGAACCCGGGCGCGGGGCCCTGTTGGCGATCGGGATGAACGGCGAAGCGCTGCCACCCGAGCACGGGTTCCCGGTGCGCATGGTCGTGCCCGGCCTCTACGGCTACGTGTCCGCGACCAAGTGGGTCGTCGACATGGAGGCCACCACCTTCGACGCCAAGCCCGGCTACTGGCTCGAGCGTGGCTGGGCGCAGAAGGCGCCGATCAAGACCCAGTCCCGCATCGACACGCCACGCGGCTTCGCCACACTCCCCGCCGGTCGGCTGGTGGTGGCGGGGATCGCCTGGTCCCAACCCGTCGGCGTCAGCCGGGTGGAGGTGCGCATGGACGGCGGCGCCTGGCAGGAGGCGGAGCTGTCGACCGAGGTCACGGGCGATACCTGGCGGATGTGGCGACGCGAGTTCGACCTCTCTCCCGGGAGCCACACGGTGCAGACCCGCGCCACCGACAGCAATGGCCTCACCCAGACCGAACAGCGCGCCGACCCGATTCCCGATGGCGCTTCGGGTTGGCCCGCCACCATCTTCAGCGTTGCGTGAAAAATCTGCCTGAAATGCCGGTCCGACCTGCAAGGGGGTGGTCACCGGTCAGGTCCGTTACACAACCGTGACCTGTAGTGGTGAACCGCCCGAAGCGCGGACACGAATGCTCTGCGAGCCCGGAACGCCCGGGGATGTTTCTGAAGGAGTTTCCGTGCGCACCATCAAGCGAGCTGCCGCTCTCGGCGCTCTGGCTGCACTGACCGTGACACTTTCCGCATGCGGCGGCATGGATGGAGAAGCGGGGGGCGCGACGCCGAGCGCGCCGGCGGCGCCGGCGGCGCCGATGACCTCCGCGCCCGCCGCGGCCGCTGCCGCGGACGGGGTGACCACCAACGCCGACGTGTTCGGACCGGCCTGTTCCCAGCTCCCGCAGGGTGACGAGCCCGGGTCGCTGAACAGCATGGGTCCGCAGCCGGTGGCCACCGCGGCGAGCACGAACCCGCTGCTCAGCACGCTCGTCACCGCCGTCGGACAGGTCGACGGCCTGGCCGACACCCTCAACTCCCAGGAGGCGATCACGGTGTTCGCCCCCTACAACGGCGCGTTCGACGAGGTCAAGGCGGCGCTGGGGGACCAGGCGTTCACCGAGCTGCTGGGCAACCAGGAGCAGCTGGGCGGGCTGCTGTCCTACCACGTGGTTCCGAAGCGCTATGACGCAGCGGGTCTCGTCGAGGCCGCGACGGTGACCGAATTGGCCGGTGGGGATGTCACCATCGGTGGCACGCCCGAGGCCCCCACGGTGACCGACGGCATGGGCAACACCGCCAACGTCCTGTGCGGCAACATCCCGACCGAGAACGCCACCGTGTTCGTCATCGACAAGGTTCTCATGCCTGCCGGCTGACCCGAAAACTGCAAGAAAACGCCCGGGGTGGCCTGAATCAATCGGGCCGCCCCGGGCTCCTTGCGGAGAGGGCGCGCAAATCGTCGAAGGCGTGGGGCGAGATGTGCGTCCGAGCCGCCGCGCTCGTCGCGGCCGGGCACGCCGTCACGGGCCTGGCGCGCTCGGACGCTGACGGCGCTCGTCTCCGGCGTCGGGTCCTGAGGCCAGGTCCTAGTGTGTCGACATGTCGTCGGCCCGAGATGGACGCGTGAGCGATGTGTCGAGGGCGGTGAGCCGCGGAGCGAACTTCCCCGCTTTCGGCGAGTACAACGAGGCCGTCATCCTCGACGCGGTACGACGCGCCGCGTCCGACATCAGCCGGGTCGAGCTCGCGCAGATCACGGGGTTGTCCGCGCAGACCGTCTCGAAGGTGACCCGGCGACTCATCTCCGCGGGCATCGTCCGCGAGAAGGGCACCGTCAGCAACGGGCCGGGCAAACCCCGCACCATTCTCGAGCTCGACGCCAAGAGGTACTACGCGGTGGGTGTGCACCTCGACCCCGCGGTGCTGACCTGCGTGCTCCTCGACCTGGTCGGCGGTGTCGTCGCCCGCCGTTCGGTGGACCTGCGTGAGCAGGCCAAGCCGGATGCGCTCATCGGCCGCATCACCGATGTGATCGACGACGTGGTGGCCTCCGTCGGCATCGAGGAGGCCCGGGTGCTCGGGGTGGGCATCGCGAGCCCCGGTCCGTTGGACTCGCGCACCGGCATCGTCAGCCATCCGCCGCACCTGCGGGAATGGGGCACGGTCCCGCTCCGTGCCGCGTTGATCGAGAAGACGGGCTACTCCGTGCTCGTCGAGCGGGACGTCACCGCTGCGGTCGTGGCCGAGCTGTGGGCGCCCGTCGACGACGCCGTCGCCGACTTCCTGTTCCTCTACTACGGCACCGGCGTGAACGCGGGGATCGCACTGGGACGTGACGTGGTCCGCGGGGTGAACGGGCGGGCGGGAGCGGCCGGCCACGTCAGCACCGGGCCGGGTGGGGAGCCGTGCTTCTGCGGTCGCGACGGCTGCCTCGACTCGACGTGCACGCCGGAGATCGTCGTGCGCAAGGCGCGTGATCTCGGGCTTCTCCCGTCGCGGGCCGACGGCGCCGAGGGTTCCGCGTCGTCGCTGCTCGCGGACATGACAGCGCTGGTGGCGCAGGTCCGGGAGAACCCGCAGGGCCCAGCCGCGACGCTGCTGGCCGAGACCGGTCGCCGGATCGGCCGCGCGGTGGCCACCCTCGTCGCGGTGATCGACGTGACCAGGGTCGTGCTCGGTGGCCCGTTCTGGGAAGTCGCCGAGTCTGCGCTGGTCGAGTCGTTGCAGAGCGTGCTGCGCACCGACGCGGCCCTGCACGCGCGGGGCCGGATCGAGATCGTCGGGGCGGCCGTCGGCACCGACGTGGCCGCAACCGGTGCGGCCTGCCTCGTGCTCGACAACGCGTTCTCCCGCCGACCCTCGTCCATCCTGCTCGCCCCCTGACGGCCCGGGCGCCGGCAGCGGCGGACAATCTTGACAGAGTTAATCTCATCCGTTTACATACCCCGGCGAGCCTCGCACCCGCACCGTGCCGCACGTCGACGGATGACAAGGGAGTCAATGATGAAGTCCCTGCCGCGATACGCGGTCCTGGCCACAGCGGCTGCGCTCGCCGTGTCGCTCACCGCGTGCGGCGACAGCGGTGACGACGACGGGGTGGTCGACCTCACCTTCCGCCAGTTCGACGAAGCGAGCCAGATCGAGGGCCTCGTGACGGCCGTGGACGCGTGGAACGCATCGCATCCCGGGATCCAGGTGACGCTGGAGACCGTGACCGGCAACAACGCGAAGGAGCAGTACGCCCGTGAGGCGAGCACCGGTGCCGGGCCAGACGTCGAGCAGCTGGCCCTGGCCTGGGTGCCCGACCTCGCCAAGCCCCAGATCCTGCTGCCGCTCGACGAGCTGATCGCGGGCAAGGCGCCGGGGCAGGGCATCGACGACTTCCTCGCCACCGACCTCGTCCGGTTCGACGGCAGCACGTGGGCACTTCCCTGGACGGCCGACACCTTCGCGCTCACCTACCGACAGGACGTGCTCGCCCGGTACGGACTGGCCGCTCCGGCCACCTGGCAGGAGTTGCTCGACACCGCGGCCGCCGTCTCCCGCCAGTCGGGTGGCGAGACCGCCGGATACTGCTTCTCGGCCGGCAGCAGTCCCGACGCGGCCCAGTGGTTCATGATCAACTACTATCTCTGGTCGAACGGCCAGAGCCTCGTCGAGCAGAACGGCGCGGGCGAGTGGGTCCTGGGCGTCGACGCGGCGCAAATCCAAGGGGCCATGGAGTACTTCGCCGACTTCTTCACCACGGGCGCGACGGATCCCGGCATGGTGGGCGTGACGAGCTTCGCCGACCCGGCGATCGTCGAGGGGCTGCGCTCGGGGACCTGCGCCATGAGCAGCCTTCCCCCTGCCGCCTTCCGCGACGCCGAGGCCGGCGCCACCGGGCCGCTCATGACCGCGCCGATGCCGGGAGGCACCGAGACGACGATCTCGCACCTCGGTGGCCGCGCGCTCGGGATCAATCCCAACAGCGAGCACCCGGACGAGGCGTGGGAGTTCATCCAGTACCTCATCAGCGCCGACACGTTCGCCACCTACGAGCAGTACCCGGCGCAGAAGGCGGTCCTCGAGGGGCTCGACGTCCCCGACTCCGAGGTGGGTTTCACGCAAGCGCTGCCCAACGCGGTGTCCTTCGCCCGGTACACGGCGTCCGGGATCCCGGTGACGTCGATGCAGAAGATCGTGAACCAGCAGTTCGGCGCGGTCTACTCCGGGCAGTCCCCGCCCGCCGAGGCGGCCACCGGCCTGATCGACCAGTTCCGCGAACTGCTCGACGACTGACGGGGAGCAACGGTGACGCTCATGGTCCGGGGCCGGAAGGCCACGCGCGCACCGGTGCCCGCGCCGCGTGCGCCCGATCGAATGCGACGCGCGCAGCCCTATCTACTCCTCTCGCCCGCCATCCTCGTGCTGGGCGCGCTGTTCCTCTTCCCGGCGATCTACAACATCCTCACCAGCTTCCAGGAGACCTCGCCGTACTCGGTCGCGGGTGATGCGGAGTGGGTGGGCCTCGAGAAGTACGTCGAGGTCCTGACCGACCAGCTCACCTGGGACGCGGGCGCCAACACGCTCTTCTTCCTCACCGCATCGACGGTGGTCGTCCGGATCGTTCTCGGCGTCGCGATCGCCGTGTTGCTCAACGCCGACGTGCTGCGCCGGTGGAAGCTGCGTGGCATCGCCCGGACCCTGGTGCTCGTGCCGTGGATGATCCCGCCGACCGTGGCGGTGGCCGCCTGGCGCTGGCTGCTCGACCCCCAGAGCGGGTTCATCAACCAGTCGTTGCTGGGAATGGGGCTGATCGATGCGCCCATCGCCTTCCTCGCCGACACCGCCACCGTCTGGTACGCGATCACCACGATCATCGTTTGGCGGGAGCTGCCGTTCGTCGTCATCGTCGTCACGGCCGGCCTGCAGTCGATCCCGCGCGAGCAGTACGAAGCGGCGGCCGTGGACGGCGCCAACGGCTGGCGCAGGTTCGTCCACATCACCCTGCCGAACCTGCGGCCCGTCATCTTCGTCGCCACGATGCTGACGACCATCGCGACCTTCAACAACTTCGTCTACGTCTGGCTGACCACGGGCGGCGGTCCCGGAACCTTCACGCAGGTCTTGGCGACGCAGCTCTACTCGTCGGCCTTCGTCGACAACGACCTCGGCCGGGGCGCGGCGACCGGGATGCTCATGATGTTCGTCATGATCGCCTTCGCGGCGGTGTACATGAGCATCGCATTCAGGAAGCGGGACGTCTGATGGGTGCGCGGATCGAGAAGATCGCGGTCAACCGGCGGATTCCGCCCGGGCGTCGCGCACGCGACATCGGCACGGTCGCCCTCGCCGCCGTGGTGCTGGCGATCCTCATCTTCCCCTTCGGGTGGATGGTCCTCACCGCTCTGCGACCGAGCGACTCGCTGTTCGCCCCGGTGAGCTGGGGGTCGCTGTTCGGCGGCCTCACCTTCGACAACGTCGTGGCGCTGTTCGAGGCCGCGGACTTCGGGCGCTACCTCGTGAACAGCCTGATCGTGGCGGGCGCGGCCACGATCATCACGGTCGTGCTGGCGGCCGTCGCGGCGTACGCGTTCTCCCGGTTCAGCTTCCGCGGGCGGCGGTTCCTGCTGCTCTGCGTCGTGGCGACCCAGCTCTTCCCGTTCGTCATCCTCATCACCCCGATCTACTCGCTGTTCGCCCAGTACCGGGTCCTCAACACCTACCAGGGTCTGATCGTCGCCTACGTGGCGATCACCCTGCCGTTCTCGATCTTCCTGATGCTCGGCTACTTCGACTCGATTCCGAAGACGCTCGACGAAGCCGCGCAGGTCGACGGGGCCGGGCTGCCCACCGTGATCTTCAAAGTGCTCCTGCCGGTGGCGTGGCCCGGTGTCGCGACCGTGGGAATCTACGCGTTCATCAATGCATGGGAGGAATACCTGTTCGCCCAGATCCTCGTCACCGACAACGAGATGAAGACCGCGCAGGTGGCGCTCGCCAACTTCTTCGGCGAGTACACGACCCAGTGGGACCTCGTCATGTCGGCATCCGTGGTCACGGCATTGCCGACCATCGTCCTGTTCTTGATCGTGCAGCGCAGGCTCGTCGAGGGCCTGACCGCCGGGGGAGTGAAGGAATGACCGCGCGCCCGAACGTCGTCGTCATCTACGCCGACGACCTGGGGTACGGCGACGTCTCCTGCTTCGGCAGTGCGGACATCCCGACCCCGAACATCGATGCCATCGCCGAGCGCGGCCTGCGCCTCACCGACTGGTACTCGAACTCCCCGGTCTGTTCGCCGAGCCGTGCCTCCCTCCTCACCGGGCGCTATCCGGCGCGCGCGGGGGTGGACGAGATCCTCGGCGGCCACGCGGGCACGGCCGGCATGCCGGCCCAGGACACGCTGGCGAGCATCCTGGGCGGCGCCGGATACCGCACGGGCATCTTCGGGAAGTGGCACCTCGGCGTCGACCCCGGCAACAGGCCCGCCGACCGCGGCTTCGACGAGCAGTTCGGCTTCCTGGCCGGCTGCGTCGACTACTACTCGCACATCTTCTACTGGGCGTCCGACCGCAATCCCGTGCACGACCTGTGGCGCGACGGCGAGCACATCTACGACAACGGCCGGTATCTCACCGAGGTGATCGCCGACGAGGCGGCGGCGTTCATCGAGAGGTCGGCCGACCGGCCGTTCTTCTGCTACGTCCCCTTCAACGCCCCGCACTACCCGATGCACGCGCCCAAGGAGTACGTCGACCGCTTCGCGCACCTCGCGGGGGATCGTCGCATCATGGCCGCGATGATCGCCGCGATGGACGACGGGATCGGCCGGATCGTCGACCAGCTCACGCGCTCGGGCCTGCTCGAGGACACCATCGTGTTCTTCAGCAGCGACAACGGTCCGTCGGCGGAATCGCGCAACTGGCTCGACGGCGAGGAGATCTCCTACACCGGGGGGAGCACCGGCGGGCTGCGGGGGAACAAGGGATCGGTCTTCGAGGGCGGCATCCGCGTGCCGTCCGTGCTGTCGTGGCCCGCGGGACTCCCGGCGGGGGTGACCTTCGATCGGCCGAGCGCCATGATGGACCTGCTCCCCACGATCCTGCAGGCCACGACGGCCCCTGGTCAGGATCCGGTGGACGGCGTCGGTCTGCTCGAGGTCCTGCGCGGAGTTCCCCCCGAGGGCGAGCGGTCGCTCCACTGGGAGTACGAGGGGCAGAGCGCGCTGCGCCGTGGCCGGTGGAAACTCGTGTGCGATCCCGTCGACCGGCTGGGGGAGCCCAACGTCGAGGGGGTGCTGCTGTTCGACCTGCACAGCGATCCGGAGGAGACGACGGATCTGTCCGCGGAGCACCCCGACGTGGTCGACGCGCTGCGCGGCGAGCTCGAGTCGTGGCTGGCCGACATGGCCCGAGCACGCCGCACGCACTCGAGGGCTACGGCGGCGATGGCGACAACCGGGTAGCCTCCGCCCGCACCGCGCTGACCATGGCCTTCGCGGCTGCCGAGCGGTCGGCGGCCGTGAGCAGCACGGTCTGCCGCTTCGGCACGAGGCCGGGGTCGCGCACCGGGAGCCATACGACGCCGTGGGGCACGGTGTCCGCGGCCAGGCCCGGGAGGACGGACAGGCCCAGCCCCGCCGCGACGAGCCCGAGCCGGGTCTGCCAGCTGCGCGCTTCGTGGACGATGCGGGGAGCGGTGAGGGTCGGCCACGCCCCGAACTGGGGTTCGCCCTCACCTGCGGCTCCCACGATCCACGGTTCCTCGGCGAGGTCGTCGACATCCACGTGATCCCGCGAGGCGAGGGGGTGGTCGACGCCGACGGCCACACCCATGCCCCGGCCCAGGTCCAGGACCTCGACCCGAAGCCCGGTGAGGTCGTAGTCGGGCAGCCCGTCCCCGGTCGCCACCACGGCCACCTCGATCCGTCCGGCGCGCAGGCGGCGGACCTGTGCCGGGCTGCCGGACTCCCAGAGGGTGACCGCGAGGCCGGGGTGCTCGTCGCGCAGGCGCCCGATCGCCCGCGCAACCAGCGTCGCGGCCGCCGTCGGGTACGCACCGATGGCGAGGCGTCCCGCGATCCGGTCGCGCAGGCCGGCGATCTCCAGCTCGGCTGCATCCAACTGCGCGATGACGTGCCGCGCGCGGCGCAGGAACACCTCCCCGGCGGGGGTCGGCCGGACCCCGCGGGCCAGCCGCTCGAACAGCGCGGTCCCCATCGCGGATTCGGTGGCGCCGACCTGGCGCGACACCGCCGACTGCGTGTAGCCGAGCGCTTCCGCCGCCGCGGTGAAGGACCCCCGCTGGGCCACTTCGACCGTCACTCGCAGGCCGGCCAGCGTCACCTGCGACATGGTCTGATGCTAGTGCGGTGGTCACGGACGTCCACGTGGGTCATGCATCGCCGGGCCCCAGGCCCGCGCCCCCATCGACGGCGTGCGCGGCGCGAATCCGGGGGTGTGGCGGGAAAAGGGGTCGTGCGCCCTCGACCCGGGGCCCCCGGGGCCCTGCCTCGTAGGCCGGGTTGCGGTGTGCCGTTCCCGGCTCGAGACTTCCTGCCCCACCGTCGCCCGGGGCCTCACACGCAATCGGTTCGGCGCCGAGCCTGACCTCCGCGCCGAGGGTGGCTGGGTGGGGCAAGCCACGAATATCGTGGTCGGCTGGGCGGCCGTCCCCGACGCGGGCCCAGGCCTGTCCTGGACGAGCCCGTCGCGGCCGGGTGCCCGCGCGACTGTCTGTGGTGCCGTCCTCGAACCCTCTGACAACGGCCTTGATCAGCGAACGAGGGACATGAGCCGCACCCCTGCAGCTGGTGTCCCGATCCTGGCGATCATGGCCGGAAACACGCCTCGAACCGGCCCGATGATCATCGTGAAGGGGTGGATCGGGACCACCGCAAGGTGCGCATGCAAGCGACAGCGACGGGCTCGTCCCGAACGGGCCAGGGCCCGCGCCGGGGACGGCCGCCCACCCTGCCCGGATATTCGGTAGTTCTGCCAACCCGGCCATCCCGCCAACGGGCGGGATCCCGGGAACCCGGCCGACTGCGCCGAAGACCTGGACAGGAGTGAGGGACAGTGGTGGCGAGCCGGGGACGGCGCGCCCACAGGTGTTTTCATGACCAGATAGACGTGAGGGGTGTTGGATCTTCCCCGAATCCCTCTCAGGTCTATCTGATCATGAAAAGTGCGTTCCGCGGAACGCGGAGGCGGCCTTGATCAGCGAAAGTGGTCCCGAAACAGCAGATCTGCGGCCCTCGTACCATTCCTGGCGATCACGACGGCGAGTTGCGAGCGAGAAGTACGTGAGCGCGGTCGCGACGGCCCTGACGTACGACTCGCAGCACGCGCCCCGGTGCGATCGGTGAATGTGGACGACGCTCGCGGGGGTCGGTGCCTCACGCGCCGGCGGGGACGTGTTCCGCGTCCGCGGCATACGCCGAGTCGCGCTGGCTCTCGAACGACACGAGCCGCCGGCGCAGGGTGGTCGTGACCGCCTCGTAGGCGTCGGAATTGAGCAGCAGGCGCAGCGGCGGGTTCGCCGAGAGCGCTGCGGTGATCATGGCGTGGGCGACACCGGACTGGCTGCCGACCATGTCCTCGACCGGGATCCCGGGGCCGTCGGCGGGGCCTCCGCGGTACGGCGCGCTGAGGGGGACCCGCTCGGCGGCGTCGTAGAAGCTGGTGCGGACCATGCCGGGCTCCACGAGCATCGTCGTGATCCCGAACGGCGCGATCTCGGTCGCCAGCGCTTCGAAGTAGCCCTCGATCGCCCACTTCGTGGCGTGGTAGATCGCGAAGCCGGGGAAGACGATGTGGCCGCCCATGCTGGAGAGCTGGACGAGCACGCCTCCGCCCTGTTGCCGCAGGTGCGGGACGACCCGACGGGCGAGCTGCACGGAGCTGGTGAGGTTGGTCGCGATGGCTCGCTCGACCTGCTCGTCGGTGAGGTCCTCGGCGCTGCCGAAGACGCCGGAGCCCGCGTTGGACACCACCACGTCGATCCGGTCGTGATCGGCGAACGCCTGGCCGACCACCTCGTCGATCCCGGCTGTGTCGGTCACGTCGAGGCGGCGCCGCCAGAGCATGTCGCCGTACACGGCCGCGAGGTCGTCGAGCTGCTCGGGGCGTCGCAGGGTGGCGGCGACGCGGTCGCCACGCCGCAGCGCCTGCTCGGTCACCTCGCGACCGATGCCGCGGGACGCGCCGGTGACGAACCACGTGGTCGGTTCCCGCTCCCCGCGGACGGGGCTGGTGGCGCGGGCGACGGGGACCTTGCCCGGTGTGCGGATCATGAGAACTCCTTCGGTGGGTCGCCTCCACGATCGCCCGACGATGGGATGCGGACAAGCGATGCTTCTGCACCGGAGCCATGCGTATCACGCATGCCTCTTTCCGGGGCAGAACCCCGTGGCGGGCCACGGCGACCACTGCTAGTTTTGCCGAGGCCGTGCGAGAGAACGAGGAGGTGGTACCCGTGAACGCTGTATCCACATGGGTGCTCTCCTGCGGGGTCACGGTCGGGCGATAGGTCGTCCGGGAGCGCCGTTCAACGCGCACTCCCGAAGGGCACGACCATGCGATTCACTTCTGAACAGCGCCTCGACGACGGCGTCCTCGAACGCGAATTCACCCTCGGCGAGATCCCCGGCATCCTGTGGACGCCCGGATCCGCATCCGCACCGGCCCCGCTGATCCTGCTCGGTCATCCCGGGGGCCTGCACCAGATGTACCCCAGGCTGGTTGCCCGGGCCCGGCACTGTGCGGCGGAGGGCTTCGCCGCGGCCACCATCGAGCTCCCCGGGAGCGGGGACCGGCCCCGTTCCGCAGCCGCCGAGGAGGCCCGCGCCGACCTGCGTCGGGTGCTGGAGGCCGGTGAGCCGGTCGGCGACGAGATCGTCGACCGGCTCGTCCTCCCGCTGGTCGAGAAGGCGGTCCCGGAATGGCGGGCCGCCCTGGACACTCTCCTCCCGCTGCCCGGGATCGGCGAGCCGGTCGGGTACGCGGGAGGGGTGATCTCCATCGGCGTCCGGCTGGCCGTGGTCGAGCCGCGCATCTCGGCCGCCCTCCTGTACGCCGGGAGTTTCGTGCCCCGGGTCATCCTCGAGGAGGCCCGGCAGGTCGGCATCCCGCTGCAGGTCCTGCTGCAGTGGGACGACGAGTGGAACGACCGGCAGATGGCCCTGGACCTGTTCGACGCCTTCGGCACCAGGGAGAAGACCCTGCACGCCAACATGGGCGGGCACACCGGGGTCCCGCAGTTCGAGGGGGACGACGGGAACCGGTTCTTCGTCCGGCACCTGAAGTGAGATCGAACCGGCAGACCGGTAGCAGCCGGTAGGCGGCGTCGGCCAGGATGCCGGGCGAGGGAACTGTCGGGCGTCGATCGGGGTGGGTTGTGCGGGCATACGGTTTCGTGCGGACAGGCGGCCCGGAGCACGAGGAGTTCCTCGACGTCCCGGTGCCGGCGCCCGGCCCTGGCGAGCTGCTCCTGCGCGTGCGGGCCGCCGGTGTGAACCCGGGGGACTGGCGGTTGCGGGAAGGCAGCCATGGCACCGTGCCGCCCGCCGTCCTGGGGCGCGAGGTGGCCGGTGTCGTGGTCGCGCTCGGGGTGGGCAGCAGGGGTTTCGCCGTGGGCGACGAGGTCTTCGGTGGCTGCCCGGACATGGTCGGCGGGTGGGCCGAGCAGGCCCTCGTCACGGCCTCCTTCGCCGCGCACCGACCGGAGGCGGTGGCGCCGGAGGCCGCCGCGGCGCTGCCGGTGGCCGCGGGCACCGCGTACGACGCACTGACGAACCTCGACCTCCCGGCCGGGGCGACCTTGCTGGTCAACGGGGCCGGAGGGGGCGTCGGGCTCCCCCTCGTGCAGCTCGCACGAGCTCGAGGGCTGACGGTGGTCGGCACCGCGGGCCCCGGGAAGCACGAGCTCATCGCCGGGTTCGGTGGAGTGCCGGTGGCCTACGGCGAGGGCGTGGTGGACCGGCTGCGGGTTGCGGCGCCCGCGGGCGTCGAGGCGGTGTTCGACCTCGCAGGTGGGGAGTCGCTGCGGGCCGTGTCCGCCCTGCTCGCGGACCCGACCCGCCTGATCTCCGTGGCGGACAAGGCGCTCGGCAAGGAGCTGGGCGGGCGGGATCTCGTCCGCGACCGCAGCACGGCGGTGCTGGGTGAGCTGGCCCGGCTCGTGGCAGAGGGCGCGCTCGACCCGCACGTGACCGACGTCCGCCCGCTCGACGACGCCGCGGCGGCGCTGGCCGTGGTCGAGTCCGGGCACGCGAGCGGGAAGGTCGTGCTGAGGATCGGGTAGCGGTTCGACACCCCTGCCCGGGACCGGAGCCCTTGCAGGCGCGCAGATTGTCTGACAGCCTGACGGTCGGGCAGGCAGAGACCAAGGGGAGCGAAGATGCTCAGTGCGCGCCAGTCGCAGGGTGATCAGGACGCCGCCGCGCGTCGGGTCGTCGCCCTGGCGACAGGGGTCGGCAACTTCACGGAGTGGTTCGACTTCGCCATCTACGGCTTCCTCGCCGCGACGCTGGGCCGCTTGTTCTTCCCGGGAGCGAGCCCGGGCGCGTCGCTGCTGGCGTCGCTGGCCGTGTTCGGCGTGGCGTTCTTCATGCGTCCGCTGGGCGGGTTCGTGCTCGGTGCGGTCGGGGACCGGCTCGGCCGCCGGGCCCTGCTGACGCTCTCGATCGGTCTCATGGGCCTGTCGACCACGCTGATCGGGGTGCTGCCGACGTTCGAGAGCGCCGGCCTGCTGGCGCCCGTCCTGCTGGTGCTGCTGCGCTGCGTGCAGGGCTTCTCGGCAGGCGCCGAGTGGACGGGGTCGGCCGCGTTCCTCATCGAGCACACCCCGGTGGACCGTCGCGGGCGCTTCGCCAGCGTCGTGTCCGCCACGGCGGCGCTCGCGACCTGCGCCGGCGGGCTGCTGGTGCTCTCCCTGGAGCTGAGCCTGACGGCCGAGCAGATGGCCACCTGGGGCTGGCGGGTCCCGTTCCTCGTCGCGGTGCCGCTCACCGCCGTCGGCACGTGGGTACGGCTGCGGATCGACGAGACCCCGGTGTTCCAGCGACTCGTCGAGGCGGGGGCACGTGCCGAGGCGCCGCTGCGCCAGTCGGGCCGCGACGTCCGCGCGATCGCCCTCACCTTCGCCTTCTCCAGCGTGCAGGGCCTGGGCTTCTACTACCTGGCCACCTACGTCGTCACGTACCTGACGGCGACGGTCGAGCTGGCCCGCCCGCGGGCGCTCGTGCTCGTGGCGACCGGCCTGGTCTGCTACGCCGTCCTGACCCCGTTCGCCGGGGCGCTGTCGGACCGGATCGGCCGGCGGCGGGTGAACCTGATCGGCGGGTTCGGCCTGGCGGTCGTCAGCATCCCGGCGTTCGTGCTCATGGGCACGGGGACCGCGGCGGGCGTGGTCGGCGGCATGGTGCTCTTCTCGGTGTTCCAGGCGATGGTGAGCGTCACGACCGTGTGCATGCTCGTCGAGCTGTTCCCGGCGGAGACGCGCTCGACGTCCAGCGCGATCGGGTTCAACCTCGGTCTGGCGCTGATCGGCGGTCCGGGCCCGTTGATCGCCGCGGCGATCGCGGGCGGCACCGGCAGCAGCACGCTCCCCGCGCTGTACATGGTGGTCGTCGCCGCCCTCGCGACCCTCGCGCTCGCGAGGTGGCTCCCCGAGGTGCGCGGCCGCACCCTCGACGCCGCGCCCCGTTCGGCCACCACGCAGGGAGCGGACGCGTGAGCGGCTACGAGGTCCTCGCGGTCCGCTACGGCACGCGCACCGCGACGAAGAGCGAGAGCTACCTGAACTACCACCTCTACGGCGAGCCGGACGAGTCGTTCGGGATGGACTACTTCTTCTGGCTCGTCCGCGGTGGCGGGCGCACGATCCTGGTGGACTGCGGGTTCGGGGCGGAGCCGGGCCGGCGGCGCGGACGGACCACGCTGGTCGACCCGGTCGCCGCGCTGTCGGCGCTGGGGGTCGAGCCGGAGGCGGTCGACCAGCTCGTGGTCACCCACGCGCACTACGACCACATCGGCAACCTGCACCGCTTCCCCAACGCCGAGATCGTCGTCGCCCGTCGCGAGTACGAGTTCTGGACGGGGCCCTACGCCGGGCGCCTGCAGCTGGCCCACTCCACGGAGGCCGACGAGCTGGAGCGCCTGGCGGCGACGCGCGAGCAGGGCCGCCTGCGCCTGGTCGAGGACACGCTCGACCTCGCGCCCGGGATCGAGCTGGTGGTCGTCGGCGGGCACACGCCCGGCCAGATGGTGGCGCAGGTGGCGGTCGAGCGTCCGGACGAGGGGCAGGGTGCGGTGGTGCTCGCCGCCGACGCGCTGCACTTCTACGAGGAGCTGGAACGCGACCGACCGTTCTTCGTGGTGGCCGACCTGGTGGACATGTACCGCGGGTTCGACCTGCTGCGCGAGATGACCGAGGACGGGGGCCGGCTGCTGGTGGCGGGACACGACGCCCAGGTGAGGACGCGGTTCACCGGCCGCGTGACGGAGCTGCCCGCCGAGCTCACCGACCTGGTGGTTCGGATCGCCGGGGAGCACCCGGGGAAGGAGAAGGTGTGAGCATCGCAGGGAAGGTCTGCCTGATCACGGGCGCGGCCGGGGGGCTCGGTTCGGCGACCGCGCGGCGCCTGGCCGCCGACGGTGCGCGGCTCGTGCTCATGGACATCGACGCCGACCGGCTCGCGGCGCTGGCGTCGGAGCTACCCGTCGAGACCGTCGCGCACGCCGGTGACGTCGCGAGCGAGGCCGACGTCGACGCCGCGGTGGCGGCGGGCGTCGCCGAGTTCGGCCGCATCGACCTGCACCACCTCAACGCGGGGGTACCGGGCCCGCTGACCCGGCTGGCCGACCTGTCCGTGCAGGACTGGGACCGCGTCATGGGCATCAACCTGCGAGGGGTGTTCCTCGGCGTGCGTGCGGCGTTCCGGCAGTACGAAGCGCAGGCCCGGGACGGGGTGAGCGGCGGGGCGATCGTGCTGACCGCCTCGATCGCGTCGCTGCGCGGCAGTGACGACCTGCTCGCCTACCACGCGTCCAAGCACGGGGTGCTGGGCATCCTCAAGGGCGCCGCGCTCTACGGCGGCCCGATCGGCGTGCGGGTCAACGCGGTGGCGCCGGGCATCGTGCCGACGGCGCTGTTCGCCGGGGCGGGCACGGCCCCCGGCGGCGGGGACGACATGGCGCGCCGCGCCGCCACCACACCGTTGCGCCGGCCCGGCACGGGCGACGAGATCGCCTCGGTCGTCGCGTTCCTGCTGGGCGACGGGGCGGCGTACATGACAGGTGAGGTCGTGTCGGTGGACGGCGGCGCGGCCGCGGTCAGCATCGTGCGGCCCTCCGGCGGCGCCGGGGCGTGGGACCCGCGCCCCGGTGACGTCCGGATGCACCCGGAGCTGGCGTGAGGGAAGGAGACCAGAACATGGCGCAGCAGACCGTCGGGTTCGTCGGCCTGGGCAACATGGGTGGGCGGATGACCAGCCGCCTCGTCGACGCGGGGATCGAGGTGATCGGGTTCGACCCGCGGCCGGGCGCGGCGCAGGCCGTCGGGGCGGTGCCCGCCGCCGACCCGGCCGAGGTCGCGCGGCGGGCTCGTGTCGTGCTGCTGTCGCTGCCCGACAGCCACGTGGTGGAGCCGGTCGTGCGCGGCGCGGACGGGTTGCTGGCCGGTGCGAGCGCCGGCGCGACGATCGTCGACCTGTCGACCGCCTCCCCGGACTCCACCGCGGCGCTGCACGCCGAGGCCGCCGCGGCCGGGGTGCGCTACCTCGACGCCGGCATCTCCGGCGGCGCGGCCGCGGCGGAGAAGGGCACCCTGACGATCATGGCCGGTGGTGACGCCGAGGCGCTGGCCGAGATCGGCTGGGTGTTCGCGCCGATCGCGGCCCAGGTGCACCACATGGGCGCGCCCGGCGCCGGGCACACCGCGAAGCTGCTCAACAACTTCCTCAACGCGGTGAGCCTCGCCGCCACCGCCGAGGTGATGGTCGCCGGGCGCAAGGCTGGGCTGGACCTCACGCAGCTGCTCGAGGTGCTCAACACCAGCAGTGGCGTCAACTTCGCGACGCTCAACCGGTTCCCGCACATCGTTCGCGGGGACTACCTGGAGGGCGGCCTGACCGGGCGGCTGATGACCAAGGACGTCGCGCTCTACACCGACCTGGTCGGGCGGCTCGGCGTCCCGAGCCTCAACGCGGCCGGGCCGCTGGCGAGCTTCGGGCTCGCGGAGAACCTCGGCTACGGCGACCAGATCAGCAACCGCGTCGTCGACGCCATCGGCGACGTGGCCGGCGGCGTGCGCGTACACGACACGACGGAGGGATGAGCAGTGCAGATCGTCCGGGGGCGGGCCCCCGAGACCACCCCGACCCAGTCCCGCACCGAGACCTTCACCGGCACGGTGTGGGGCGATCCGGTGCTGCCCACGACCGCCGAGGGCAACACGATCAACTCCGTGACCTTCACGCCGGGCGCGCGGACCTACTGGCACCACCACACGGCCGGCCAGATCATCGTGGTGACCGCGGGCCGCGGCTGGGTGTGCAGCCAGGGCGAACCGCCACAGGTCATCCGGGCCGGCGACGTGGTCTGGGTGCCGCCGGGGGAGCGGCACTGGCACGGCGGAACCGTGGACACGATCATGACGCACCTCGCGGTGTCGCTCGGCCCGACCGTGTGGCTGGACGAGGTCGACGAGGACGAGTACCGGAAGGGACCCACCGATGGCTGACGAGCGGTACGAGCGTGGACTGGCGATCCGCAAGGAGGTGCTCGGGGAGGCCCACGTGGAGCGCTCGCTCGCGGCGGTGAGCGAGTTCTCCCGGCCGATCCAGGAGTTCGTCACCGGCGCGTGCTGGGGCGACGTCTGGGGCCGGCCCGGCCTCGACCGGCGCACCCGCAGCCTGCTCAACCTCGTGATGCTCACCGCGCTGGGCCGCAACCACGAGCTCGGCGTGCACGTGAAGGGCGCGATCACGAACGGCGCCACGGAGCAGGAGATCCAGGAGGCGCTCCTGCAGGCGGGCATCTACTGCGGGGTTCCGGCCGCGCTGGAGTCGTTCCGCGTGGCGGAGCGGGTGCTCGGTGAGATCGCGGCCGAGCGCGGCGATGGCTGACCCGGTTCCGGGGGGAGGGCTGCCGGGCACCGTCGGGTTCGTCGGTCTGGGGCGGATGGGCGAGCCCATGGTCCGCAGGCTCGCCGCCGCCGGCATCACCGTCCGCGGCCACGACGCCGCGCCCCGCCCGGGGCTGGACGGCGTCGTGACGCTCGTGGAACGCGCGGCGCAGGTCGCCGAGGGTGTCCCGGTCGCGATCCTCATGCTGCCGGACTCCGACGTCGTCGACGCCGTCGTCCACGGGGCGGGCCTGCTCGACGCGCTCGCGCCCGGCACCGTGCTCGTCGACATGGGCTCCTCGGAACCCCTGCGGACACGCGCGCTGGCCGACGAGGTGGCCGCCCGCGGCGCCACGCTGGTCGACGCACCCGTGTCGGGGGGTGTCACGGGCGCGACCGCCGGCACCATGACGATCATGGCGGGCGGTGCGGACGACGCGGTCGCGGGGCTCACGCCGCTGCTCACCGTGCTCGGCCGGGTCCGTCACGTCGGGCCGGCCGGGGCCGGGCACGCCCTGAAGGCGCTGAACAACCTGATGTCCGCGGCGCACCTGCTCGCCAGCTCGGAGGCCCTGCTGGCCGGGCAGGCGTTCGGGCTCGACCCGGCCGTGATGCTCGACGCCGTGAACGGCTCCAGCGGGCGCAGCGGCTCCACCGAGAACAAGTGGCCGAACTTCGTCCTGCCCGCGACGTACGACTCGGGGTTCGCGCTCACCCTGATGCTCAAGGACATCCGCATCGCGCTGGGGCTGGCCGAGGCCACCGGGGCGCCGACCGCGCACGCGGCGCGGACGGTGGAGCTCTGGGCACAGGCCGCCGCGGCGTTGGGCCCCGATGCGGACCACACCGAGATCGTGCG
This sequence comes from Pseudonocardia sp. MH-G8, assembly GCF_002262885.1. Lineage (GTDB taxonomy): Bacteria > Actinomycetota > Actinomycetes > Mycobacteriales > Pseudonocardiaceae > Pseudonocardia. The sequence goes on from NZ_NKYF01000050.1 coordinate 24,002, forward strand.
ATGGTTGCAGCAGGGAAGCGCGGGGGGAGGATGAGTGTGAACGGGAGCTCGCCGTCGGCCGTCGGCCGCCCGACGTGGTCCGCCGACCAGATCGGCCGGGTCGCCGCGCCGTTGCGCGAGCAGGTCGTCACCCTCGTCCGCGACGCCATCCTCGGGTTCCGGCTGGAGCCGGGCCAGCGGCTCGTCGAGCGCGAGCTGGTGGAGCAGCTGGGTGTCTCGCGGGCCACCGTGCGCGAGGTACTGCGCCAGCTCGCCGCCGAGGGACTGGTCACCGTGGTGCCCCAGCGGGGGGCGATCGTCACGGCGCTCTCGGCCGACGACGCCGCCGACCTCTACGAGATGCGCGCCTCGCTCGAGGCGCTCGCCGTGCAGCGCTTCGTGCAGCGGGCCGCCCCGGAGCACGTGGTGGACCTGCGCGCGGCCGTCACCGAGATCGAGCGCACCGCCGACTCCGCCGACCCGCAGGAGCAGCTGCAGGCGAAGGACCGCTTCTACGAGGTGCTCTTCCTCGGTTCGGGCAGCCTGCCGCTGCAGCAGACGCTCGCCGGGCTGCAGGCGCGGGTCCGGCTGCTCCGGGCCACGTCGCTGTCCGAGCCCGGACGGCCTCGGGAGGCCGCCGCGGAGCTGCGGGCCGTCGTCGAGGCGGTGGAGGCGGGCGACGCCGAACGGGCTGCCGCAGCCTGCACCCTCCACCTGCAGAACGCGGCGCGCACGGCACTCGCGCGCCTGCGCACCGATTCCTGATCCCCCACCTTCCGAAGTCCGGCAGAGCCACCCCTGGGTCCTGAGGGCCCGGACGTGGCGCGCCCGGACCCGTCCTCCAGGAGGTTCCCCATGTCGTCGACCCACCAGCAGGCCCTCACCCCCGAGCAGCAGGAGATCAAGGACGAGTTCACGCGGGTGCGGGGCACCTGGGGCGAGCCGTGGCAGCGGATGCTGGAGCTCGACCCCGCCTTCGTCCGCGCCTACCTGCACTTCTCCGCCGTGCCCTGGACCGGGACCTCGCACCTCGAGCCGAAGGTCAAGGAGTTCGTCTACATCGCCGCCGACGCCGCGGCCACGCACCTCTACGAGCCCGGCATCCGCCAGCACATCGCCGCCGCGTTCGACCACGGCGCCACCCGCGAGGAGATCATGGAGGTCATCGAGCTGACCTCCACCCTCGGCATCCACGCCAGCAACATCGGTGTGCCGCTGCTGCTGGAGGTGCTGGAGGAGGAAGGGCTGCGCGACGGCCCGGCGCCGCTGGACGAGCGCCGCGAGAAGCTCAAGGCCGAGTTCACCGCCAACCGCGGCTACTGGCACGAGTTCTGGAACGGGCTGCTCGAACTCGACCCCGACCTGTTCGAGGCCTACATCGAGTTCTCCTCGGTGCCCTGGAAGACCGGCACGCTGCCGCCGAAGGTGAAGGAGCTGATCTACATCGCCTTCGACGCCTCCGCGACCCACCTCTACGTGCCCGGGCTCAAGCTGCACATGCAGAACGCCGTGCGGCTCGGCGCCACCGCGGGCGAGGTCATGGAGGTGCTCGCGATCGTCAGCGTCATCGGCATCCACGCCGCGACGACGGCGGCGCCGATCCTCGCGGAGCTCGCCGCGGAGCGGCAGTAGGTGCTGGGATGACCCGATGCGACCGCGGCCCACGCAGGACGACGTACTGGCGTACTTCCACACGCTGTCGAACTGGGGACGGTGGGGCGACGACGACGAGCTCGGCACGCTGAACCACATCACCGACGAGGTGCGGCTGGCGGCGGCGCGGGCGGTGCGCCACGGCAGGAGCGTGTCGTGCGCGTGGGAGGTCGCCGTGCCGGGGGAGATGGAGCGGTCGACGACCACGTGCCCGTGCGCCGCCGAGATGCCGGGCGCGGAGAACATGCCGGTGCCCGCGTTCCACGCCGACCGGCGCTGGGGCTTCTCGTCCGAGCAGCTCGGCATCGCGTTCCACGGCAACACCATCACCCACGTCGACTCGCCGTGCCACATCTTCTGGGACGGCACGATGTACAACGGGCGCTCGCACTCCCTGGTCGACCCCGCAACGGGATCGGGGTGGGCGGCCGTCACGGCGGCGGCGAACGGGATCGTCACGCGTGGTGTCCTGCTGGACGTCGCGAGAGTGCGCGATGTGCCGTGGGTGGAACCGGGGCAGGGGGTGTTCCCCGAGGACCTCGAGGAGGCCGAGCGTCACCAGGGTGTGCGGGTGCGGCCCGGCGATGCGGTACTGCTGCGCACCGGCTACGGCCGCGCCCGGCACGAGGCCGGTGCGGCGCACAGCTTCACGCAGGCCGGCTGGCACGCGTCCTGCCTGCCGTGGCTGCACGAGCGGGGGGTCGCGCTGATCGGCGCCGACACCCCCCAGGACGTCCAGCCGTCGGGGTACCCGGACGTGTTGATGCCGGTTCACGCCGTGAGCCTCGTCGCGATGGGTCTGTGGCTGCTCGACAACTGCGACCTGGAGGCATGCGCGACGACGGCCGCCGAGCTGGACCAGTGGGACTTCCACCTCGCGGTCGCACCGGTCCGCTTCGCCGGTACATCGGGCAGCCCGGTCAACCCGATCGCCACGTTCTGACCGACGGTCGACCCCCGCACGGCCTACGAGCCCGGCCGGTTCCTGCCGCACCGGTGTTCGACGATCACGACGTCACACACTTCTCGGAGGCGTCGTGGTCAGGCCGGTGCCGTCGTCCGTGCCGCTGACGCGCAGCGCGTCGAGTGCGGAGGCCTCGCGCTCGCCCGCGGCGGAGTAGACGATCATCGACTGGTCGGTGTCGGGCAGCAGGAGGGTGTCGCAGTCCAGGACGAGGCGTCCGAGCTCGGGGTGGTCGATCGTCTTGTGCGTCGAGCGCCGCACCGTGGAACGCCCTTCCTCCCACATGCTCCAGAACCGCTCGCTGCCGGCGATCAGCGCCTCGATCAGCGCACGCAGGTCGGGGTCGTGCGGGTAGCGCGAGAGCGCGGTGCGCAGCACCCCGACCGACTGCTGTGCCGACGCCTCGTCCTCCTGCGGGTCGGGTGCCACCCGGGCGACGCCGGTGCCGAGGAACCGTTGCCAGATGATGTTGCACTGACCCTCGGGCCAGCGCCTCAGGTCGCCGAGGAGCGCGCAGGCCATCGGGTTCTGCGCGAGCACGTCACCCTTCGCCGAGAGCACCAGCGCGGGCAGGTCGGTGAGCCGTCGGAGCAGTCGCAGCATGCTGGGCCGGACCGACATCTCGACCCGGTCGGCGAGCGGCGGTGCGCTGCCGGCGAGGCGGAAGACCTGGTCGCGTTCGTCGTGCTCGAGCCGGAGTGCCCGGGTGAGCGCCGTGATCACCTGGGGGGAGGGGTGCGGCCCGCGGCCCTGCTCGAGGCGGACCACGTACTCGACGCTGAGCCCGGCGAGTTGCGCCACCTCCTCGCGGCGCAGGCCGACGACCCGCCGTCGTGGGCCGGCCGGGAGGCCGACCTGTTCGGGTGCGAGGCGTGCGCGCGCGGCCTTGAGCACGTTCGCGAGCTCGACACGGTCCACGGGCCCATCCTCCTCCCGTCGGCTCCGGTGAGGCTGGGACGGTCGCTCCCAGTCTCGAGCGTGTCTGGATAGCGATGCGTCGCCGGGACATCGTCGAGCCATGAGTGAATCGATTCGAGCCACCGCGACCACTGTTCTGATCACCGGCGCCAACAAGGGCCTGGGCCACGAGACGGCCCGGCGGCTCGGTGAGCTCGGCTGGCGGGTCTTCCTCGGCGCGCGGGACGAGGTCCGGGGCCGCGAAGCCGCCGAGCGGCTGGCGGCCGGCGGCGCGGACGTGACGTTCGTGCCGCTGGACGTCACCTCCGACGACTCGGTCACCGCCGCCGTCGAGACCATCCGCGACACCACGGACCACCTCGACGTGCTGATCAACAACGCCGGGGTCACCGGTGAGCTCATCGGCCCGGAGGACACGCTGCCGCAGCACCTCATCCCCGTCTTCCGCGTCAACGTGCTCGGCCCGGTCCGCGTCACCCACGCGTTCCTGCCGCTGCTGCGCGCCGGGCACGACCCGCGGGTGGTGATGGTCTCCAGCAGTGCCGGGTCGCAGGCGGTCACGGCGGACGGGGAGCGGAAGGACGCCTTCCCCCAGATGATGTACCCGGCCTCCAAGGCGGCCCTCAACATGATCACCACCCAGTACGCCAGGGGTATTCCGGAGGTCCGCTTCAACATGGCCGATCCGGGTTTCACCGCCACTGATCTCAACCGCAACCAGGGCACTCAGACCGTCACCGAGGGCACCGACGCCATCGTCGAGTTCGCCACCACCTCACCCGGGCCGACCGGTCAGTACCGCGACCGCGACGGCGCCCTCCCGTGGTGACCGCCGAGAACGGGATGAGAGACCTGGAGGTACCGACGTACTCGATGGCGGAGCGCGATCGGCGTTGGGACCTGGCGCGCGGGTTCATGGAGCGCGAAGGCCTCGACGCGCTGCTCGTCTTCGGCGAGCACGAGGACGCGGGCCCGGCGCCGTTCGCCTACGACACGTGGTTCACCAACGGCCGGGCCGGGACGACGATCGTCTTTCCCCGTGACGGCGAGCCGGTCGCGCTGTTCCCGATGGAGATGTTCACGAAGGACCACCTCGAATCCACGCGCCGGGGCGACGTCATCTGGATCCCGCCACGGAGCATCCGGGCGTCCCGCGACTCCCGCGCGATCGGTGAGTGCCTCAGCGAGCTCGGATTGGGGCGGGCGAGGATCGGCGTCGTCGGCCTGGAGGTCCACCCGCCGTGGCACCCCGAGGGCATCGTGCCCCACCGGCTCTGGAACAACGTCCTGGACGAGTTCCCCGCGGTCGAGTTCACGCCGGTCGGCATGGCCCTGCTCCGGCTCATCATGCCGCTGGGCTCCGAGGAGATCGCCGTCGTGCGCCATTCCGCGAGCATCGGCGATGCGATGGTGCGCGCCATGGTCGAGACCGCCGCCGCAGGTGTTTCCGAGAGCGTCGTGTACGCGGCGGGAATGGCCGCGGGATATGCGCGCGGAACGATCCCCGCGGCCATGCACTTCTGGTCGGGCCCGAATCCGCTCGCCTCGGGCCTGCCGCAGTGGGGTTACCGACCCCAAGCTCCGCGGGTCCTGCAGGACGGCGACATCATCTCCGCCGAGGTGTTCTCCCACTTCGGAGCCCGCCACACCCAGCACCAGGCCACGATCACCATCGGGGAGCCGCACGAGGACCTGCGGCGTGCTGCCGAGGTCGCCCGCGCGGCCTACGACGCGGGCCTGCAGGCGCTGCGTCCCGGCCGCACGTTCGGCGATGTCGTCGACGCCATGCGCAAGCCGCTGATCGCCGCCGACGGCTGGGAGTTCGGTCCCTGCCTGCACGCGCTGAACCCGATGATCGCGGTGAGCGGCTTCCCCGCCGACGCCAGCAGGCAGATGGCCGGCGCCGAGGCCTACCCACCCGAGGCCGACCACCGCACGCTCTCCGGCGACATCGAGCTCAGGCCCGGGATGAGCTTCGCCCTCGAGCCCAACTACGTCTTCGGACGGCACCTCGCCTATATCGGCGGCACGGTGGTCATCGGCGAGGACGCGCCGATCGAGCTCAACCCGTATACGGCGCAGATCCTGCGGGCGCGAGGAGGGAGCCCCGCGGTCAGCCGGTGAGGCCGCCGATGAGGAGGTCGGCGATCCGGCGGGCCAGCTCCCGCCGGTCGTCGTCGGTCTGGCCCTCGACCCTGCGGTACCACATGTCGACCGCGTTGAGGTTGCTCAGCAGGGTCCTGGTGGCGAGGGGGGCGTCGACACGGCGCAACGAGCCGTCGTCGATCCCGTCGCTCACGACGCGGTGGAACATCTGCTCGTAGTCCTTGCGGAGCCGGTTGAGGTCCCGCAACGTCTCGCGCTGGCGGGACTTGAGGGCGGCCGACGGCTCACCCCGCACCGCCTGGTGGACGACGTGGTGGTAGGCGAGGTCCTCCATCAGGTTGAGCAGGTGGGCGATCGACATGGCGACCAGCCGGTCGTGGCCGGTGCCGTCGCCGCAGCTATGGGGCTCGACCCGTTCGCGGACACGACGCATGCCCTCCCCGTACACCGCGAGGAAGATGTCGAACTTCGACCGGAAGTGGTAGTAGACCAGGCCCTTCGTGGCCCCGACGTCCCGGGCGATGTCGTCGATCGTGGTGGTGGCGAAGCCGTTGCGCATGAATGCCTCCGCAGCCGCGCCGAGGATCCTGCTCCGCGCGCCGGCCTCGACCTCCGGGCTCGTGCTCATCGGTTCCTCCTGGCTCGTCAGACTCCGGCTGTTGACACCCCGTGACGGCCGACCTTACCGTGATACTCAGTAGTATCGCAGGTGACAGGCCTTTGGAATCCACACCGAAGTCGACGCCGGAAGGCCGCCCGATGACGAGCGCGACAGACCTGCTGCACGAACGTGCGACCAAGAAGGCCATGACGCGGCTGCTGCCGATACTCGGCATCGCGTACTTCATGTCCTACGTCGACCGGACGAACGTCGCTCTCGCGAAGACGGCCCTCGAGGCCGACATCGGGCTCAGTGCGGCCGCCTACGGGCTGGGCGCGGGCTTGTTCTTCCTGAGCTACGCCCTGCTCGAGGTGCCGAGCAACCTTATCCTCTACCGGGTCGGCGCCCGACTGTGGATCACCCGGATCGCGGTGACGTGGGGCGCGGTCTCCGCCGCGATGATGTTCGTGCAGAACGAGCTGTCGTTCTACGCCCTGCGTGTGCTGCTCGGCGCGGCCGAGGCGGGTCTGTTCCCGGCCATGATGTACATGGTCACGCTGTGGTTCTCCCAGAAGCACCGCGGCATGGTGGTGGGGCTGATCTACACCGCGCCCTGCATCGCGATCTTCATCGGCTCGCCAATCGGCGGAGCGCTGATGGAGTTGGACGACGTCGGCGGCCTGCACGGATGGCAGTGGATGTTCCTCGTCGAGGGGATCGTCACGGTGCTGATCGGGGTGCTGGTCTGGTTCGTGCTGCCCGGGCGACCCGCGGACGCGAGGTGGCTCACCACGGAGGAGGCGGCCGCGCTCACCGAGCGTGCGGTGGGGCGCGACGAACCGTCGCGGACGCACCTGCGCGGGAACCTGCGCTTCGCGTTCGGGCGCCCGGTCGTGGTCCTCCTGGCCGCGATCTACTTCATCAACCAGGCGATCAGTGCGGGCATCGGGTTCAACTTCCCGGCGCTGGTGCAGTCGCTCGGCATCGAGAGCCCGTTCCTCATCGGGGTCGTGGCGGGCGGCGGTGGCATCGCGGGGTTGGCGGGCGTGCTGTTCTTCCCCTGGCTCCAGCGTCGCGTCGGCCACGAGATCGCCCTCATCGGTGTGTGCGCCGGCGCCGGGCTGTTCATCCTGGTGACCTTCATTCTCTCCACGAGCGTGGGGCTGAGCCTGGGTCTGATCTACGTTGCGAACTTCTTCGCCCTGGGCACCCTGCCGCTGTTCTGGGTGGTCGCGATGTCGCGGATGTCGGGCCTGATGGCGGCGGCGGGCCTCGCCTTCATCAACATGATCGGGATCGTGGGCGGCTTCGTCGGCCCCTTCGTCTACGGCCTCATCGAGAGCGCCACGGGCAGCCTCATGGCGCCGTACTACACGATCGCCGCGGCGTCCCTGGTCGGCGTCGCGCTGGTGCCGGTGCTGGCGCTGATCATCCGCCGTGAGAAGGAGCGGGAGAGGGCGGGCCTGAAACGCGGAGAGGCGTCGCTGCAGGCGCCCGCGTAGCGATGCCGCGGATGTGGTTGTGGTCCCGTTGCCGCGGGATCTCACGTTCCGTCGTCGGTGGTTGGGCGTGTCGGGTGAACTGGGGTTCGGTGTGCTGGGCGGTCTGGATCCGGCGTGGTTCTGTCGGGGGTCGAACGTAGGTTCGACTCATGGCCGATGTGGTGGACCTCGTGGACCGGGCGGTCGCGTTGCCGCCGGGGCCGGAGTTGTCCGCCGTGCTGGGTGGGTTGTCGTGGGAGAAGATCCCCAACGCCCGG
>NZ_NKYF01000051.1 GCF_002262885.1 Pseudonocardia sp. MH-G8
TACTTGTCGGGGTGTTCGGGGCCGGTTGATCGGTCTGAGCAGTGCGTGGGGGCGGTCGCTGCGACGGTGGCGTACTTGTCGGGGTGTTCGGGGCCGGTTGATCGGTCCGAGCAGTGCGTGGGTGCTGTCGCGGCGACGTCAGGTGCTTCTCGCAGCGATCACCGTCCGGCATCCACGGGCCCGGCTCGGCAACGCTCGATCTGTCGCCCTCGCACCATTGTCGCTGATCACGGCCACCTCGGGGTTCGGAACGCGCCGGTTGCATGATCAACGAGACGTGAGCGGGGTCTGCTGGAGATCAAACCCCGCTGAGGTCTCGCTCGTGGCGCATCCTGCGGTCGTGGCCGTCCAGGTTCCGTGCCCGTTGCATGACCAGGTAGACGTGAGAGGGGTTGGGGGAAGATCCAACCCCGCTCAGGTCTACGTCGTCGTGGGATCTCTTGTGGGCGGGCCGTTCCCGGCTCGCGGCCTTTGCCTCACGCCCCGGTCCTGGTCTTCGGCGTAGTCGGCCGGGTTTCCCCTGCTGCTGTCTGTCGGTGGGGTGGCTTGGTTGGCAGAACTGCCGAATATCGGGGTTGGGTGGGCGGCCGTTCCCGGCGCGGGCCCAGGCCTGTTGGGGACGAGTCCGTCGCTGCTGGGTGCTCGCGCGCCTTGCGGTGGTTCCGATCCATCGCCTCACGATGATCATCGGGCCGGTTCGAGGCGCGTTCACCTCTCATGATCGGCGGGATCGGGACATCGGCTGCAGGGGGAGCCTGACCCTGTTGCCGGATGGGTCGGGCCCGCAGCGCGGGCGCTGCGTCGATCACGAGCAGATGGCGGTCGGTCGATCTTCGGCCACGACCCTCCGCCCTTGATCGACACTGCCGCTCGGGACGCGGTGCGCGGTGATCGATCTGATCAGCACCTGGGGGCGGGTGCTGCGACGGTCGCGTACGTGTCGGAGTGATCAGGGCCTGGTGATCGGTGCGAGCAGCGCGTGGGTGCTGTTGCGGCGACGTCAGGTGCTTCTCGCTGCGATCACCGCCGGGTGATCGGTGCGAGGAGTGCGTGGGTGTTGTTGCGGCGCCGTCTGGTGCTTCTCGCTGCGATCACCGCCGGGTGATCGGTGCGAGGAGTGCGGGGGTGCTGTCGCGGCGATGTCTGGTGCTTCTCGCAGCGATCACCCTTGCGCATCCGCGGGCCCAGTTCGGCAACACGCTCAGATAGGGACGGCATGTCCCGATCCTGGCGATCAAGCACTCAGGGTCCGGCAGCTGTCCGGGATCACGAACCGTCGGACGGCCGGGGGAGCCGCACCTCCAGGTCGGCGATCTCGTCCGGCGCGAGGGGCTCGGGGAGGGTGAAGCGGGCCTTCCCGTCGTCCGCGGTGGCGGACACCTCGACCTCGTCGCCGGACTCCTTCTCGATCACCAAGCTGACCTCGCGCCCGGAACACGACTCGGGCAGGCCCGAGACGTCGACGCCGGTCACCTCCCCGTCCGGGCCGAACCGGGACTCGGTCTCCAGCTCCGAGCCCATCGTGCATCCCTGCGCGGTTCGCGGGCCCGTGTCGGAGGCGAAGGCCCTCGACGTGGCCCTCGACGTGGTGGTCCTCGAGGTGGTGGCCCTCGGACTGTCCTCGTCGCCGTCGTTGCCCTCGTCGTCCCTGTCGCCCGTGTTGCCTCTGTCCGGCCTGTCGCCGGTGTCGCCCCTGTCGCCGGTGTCGTCCCTGTCGCCGGTGTCGTCCGTGTCGTCCGGCCGGTCGGTCGCGCTGGTCGTCGGGGTGCTGGTCCTCGTCGTGTCCTGGTCCCCGTCCTCGGAGTCCGACGGCCTCGAGGTGGTCGTCTCGGGGGTCGAGGTTCTGGGGGTCGAGGTCTTCGGAGTGGTCGTCGGCTCGGTCGCCGTGGGGGCGGCCCGCCGAGGCTCGCTCGTGGTGGTCCGCGAGGAGCGGTCCCCGGGGGCGGCGGCCGCGATCGACGGGGTGCGGCTCTCGGGTGCAGTGGTCCGCGGTGCAGTGGTTCGCGGCGCGGTCGTCCGCCGTGCGCTCGACTCCCGATCGTCTCCCCGGTCGCCGGCCTCCGACCGCTCGTCCTTGTCGTCCTCGTCGTCCTTGTTCTTGTCCTCGTCGTCGGAGTCGGTCGTCCGCGCCCTCGTCGGGGCGCTCTGCGAGGGCGTGATGTCCGGGAGGGCGACCGCGGTGGGAGCGGGGGGCTCGGTCGTGGTCCTGGTGTCCGGGGCGTCCGTCGTCGGGCGAGGAGCCGTGGACGGCACGGCGGCGTTCGCCTGGGCCGGCGGCGGGGCGCCGTCGGCCGGGCCGGGTGCCGGGGCCCCGGTCGGGACCGGCGGTGCCGGTGCCGCTGCGGGTTCCGGGGGTGCTGCGGGTGCGGGGGGTGCCGCGCGGCCCACCGGCTCGGCCGAGAACGGGTCGAGGGCCGGGAGCTCGGCGAGGTCCGCGGCCGGCAGCTCGGCCCGTTCGACGGTGGGCGGCGCCGCGTTCAGCGACACGTCGCCGTCCGCGCCGTCCGTGCGGTCGGCCGGCTCGGGCAGTGCCTCGCCCGCCGCCGTCCAGACGGGCAGCTCGTAGGTGGCGTGGCCGCGTGGCGTCGAGAGGAGGGGTGCGGCGACGGCCGCGGTGGACACCCCCAGTGCGGCGATCGCCGTCATCCCCGCGACAGCGAGCGGGTTGCGCCTGCGGGCGCCCCCGCGCAGCGTCGCGGACGTGGGCTTTTTCCCGGCCTCGTGCGTCCCAGCCTCGTTCGACACGGTTCATTCATCCTTCCGGGCCCCGGTCCGGGACCGACGCTGGTTACGGGAGTTGGCGGGTCGACGTGGCCTGGCCGGCGATGTGGCGGACGCTGACGACGCGGCCCGTCCAGTCGGCCAGCGGTTGCAGGACCACGCCGGTGGCGGAGTCGCGGGCATCGACGACGAGGCCGTGACCGACGTACATGCCGACGTGGCGCGGGTTGGACGGGCTGCCGAGCGAGCCCGCGCTGAACAGCAGGTCGCCGGGGGCGAGGGTGGCGAGGGTGGCCGGGGTCCCCGCGGTCTTCTGGTTGACCGTTCCGGCGGGGATCGGGACGCCCGCGGCGGCCCAGGCGGCGAGCATGAGCCCCGAGCAGTCGAAGCTGTCGGGGCCCTTGCCGCCCCAGACGTAGGGCTTGCCGAGCTGGGCCAGCGCGTAGGTCACCGCGGCGCGCTGCGCCGGGTCGGCAGGCGGGGTGAAGGCGGGTGGGAGTCGGCGGGGATCGACCTCCGACGGCGCGACGGGGAACCCGGCGCCGCCCTGGTCCGGGCAGGCGAACACGGAGGCGGCCAGCACGTTCGCCCCGGTGGGGGCGGCCGGCGTGGGGACGGGGATGTCCGGCCCGACCCAGAACCGGTCGACCAGCGCCGCCGCCTGGGCCTCCTGCGGCGCGTAGCGGTCGGGGAACGCGGAGCGCTGGACCGCCTGGGCGGCCCGGCCCGGGGGCATCCTCGCCCAGCCCGGGAGTGCGACGAGCCGGTCGAGGAAGGTCCGGGTGGCGTAGGCGGGGTTGAGGACCTGCTCCGGGCTGCCCCAGCCCTGCGACGGGCGTTGCTGGAACAGCCCGAGCGAGTCGCGGTCGCCGTGCCCGACGTTGACCAGACCGGATTCGACGATCACCGTCGAGATCGCGATCACGGCGGCGCGCTTGGGCATCCCGCGCCGCAGGACGAGGTCGACGATCGTGGCGGCGTTCTCGGTCTGCTCGGCGTTCCACGGGGTGCCGCCGATGGACTGCGACCCGCCGCCGATGCCGCCGTCACCGATGCAGCCGCCACCGGGCAGCGCGCCGTTGACGGTGACGGTGAGCATCGCGATGCCCGTGCCCAGGGCGGCGACCAGGAACGTCAGGAACGCCGCGGCCGCGGCGAGCGCGATGATCACCCTTCTCCGGCCCACGACGTCACCGGAGCGCGGAGGCGCCGTTGCGCCGCGCGGGGGCCGCGTCCGGCACCGCTACCAGGCTCGGGCGCTTCTCGGCCGGACCGGGGTCGAGCGGGTCGGCGGCCGGGGCTGCGCGCAACCCGGCGTTGGTGTCGAAGAGGGCGCGCTCGGTGGACGAGAGCACCGTCTGGATCTTCATTCCGGGGGAGTTCTCGAGCTTCCACAGCGCCCGGCCGGGGCCCTCCATCGCCCAGCCGGTGATCACGGCCTGCTCGCGCTCGGACAGGCCGAGCTCCTCGGCGAGATCGTCGCCGACGCGGGTGGACTGGCCGAGCAGGATCCGCGAGGAGCACAGGGCGAGCAGGTCCTTGGCGATCGAGACCTCCTGCGAGCCCGCGGCGCCGACCGACAGCAGGTCGGACGGTTTGTGCAGGACCAGCATCTGGATCTTGCGTTCGGCGCGGGAGAGCCGGAGGTCGGAGTCGACGGCCTGGATCGCGCGCAGTCCGAGGCGCATCTGGCGCCAGACCTCGTCACGGACCACGAGCCGCACGTCGCCGTCGTCCTGCAGGTCGGTGATCATCGACGACCAGGAGCCCAGGCAGGTCAGGGCCACGGCGATGGCCTGGTCACCGCGCGGGCGCAGCAGCGAGAGGTCCATCGACTGCACGGGTGCGTCCCAGTCGAGGTCGAAGTTGGTCGGCTCGTCGAACAGGCCGGCGAGCGGGCCGACGACGAGGTTGGACAGGGCGTCGGTGATCTGGCGGGTGTGGTCGAGGAACTGGCGGTGGTCGGCGAACCGGGTGACCTGCCAGAGATCATCGTCGGGGTCGGCGAGCTGGGCGACCACCTGGGGGACCGTGATCGGGCGCAGCACGCTGTTGCCGTGCTCGGCGCCGACCAGGCGAGCGAGCACCTTGGAGATGACGAGTTCGTCGGTGACGGTGGGGGAGTACCCCTGGGCCTCGGCCAGCGCGGTGAGCAACCGGGTCCAGCGGGCGAGGATCCCCGTGAGCTCCTCGCGCTGCTGCGCGGTCGACCAGCCGGGCCAGCGGGTGCGGATCGGACCGAGGTCGAGGGCGTTGAGCCGGTTCGGGCTGCCGCGGCCGAGCGAGATCGGGGTGATGCCGAGTGCGCGCAGCAAGGGGGTGTACTCGCCCTTCACGTCGCCCGAGATCAGCGAGCGCACGCCGAACAGCATCATCCGCAGCATCATCGCCACGACCGTGGAGGACTTGCCGCGGCCGGGCTCGCCGAACACGACGAGGTTGGGGTTGGTGACGATGCCGCGCAGCACCCACTCGGTGGGGTGCACGTAGAACGCGCCACCGCTCTGCACGTCGTAGCCGAGGCGAGCGCCGACCGCCGGGACCCCGTTGGAGGCGAGCAACGGGAAGAGACCGCCGATCTCGGCGGTGGTGGCGCGGTAGACCGGTGCGCGGCGGGACGCGTCGACGGCGGCCCAGCCACGGCCGGCCTCCCGGTGGCCCTGTCGCGGTGCGGTCGGCGTGTTGACGCGCTTGCGCAGGCCACGCCTCCCGGACGGCTCGTCGGGCGCGGGGACGGGCGGTACGCCGACCGGGACGCCGTCGAGGTCGGTGAACTGCGCGAGCATCTCGCCGGCGCTGCGCGGTTCGACCCGGCGCCGCTTCCGGCTGCTCATGAGTCGAACGCCCTGGTCAGGCGCGGCAGCCCGATCCCCACTGGGAGCGCGGCCGCCACGAACGCGGAGTCCTGCGCGAGTTCGAGGCGCAGCAGCCGGAACCGGCCGGAGGAGTCGTTCTCCAGACGGGCCGCGTGGTCCTCGAGGTTCCAGTCCGAGGGCACGGTCACCGAACTGGCGATGGTGAAGCGGACCAGCGCGTGTCCGGCGGCGATGGCGGCTTCCTGCTCGCTCGCTCCGGACCGGCGCCGGGTGTCGACCGCGGTGGTGTTGAACCCGCGGGCGGCCTTGGCGTCGACGATCACGTTGTTGCGGAACCGGTTCGACCGGACCTCGCGCGCGGCGGCGGCCTGCGAGAGCACCTCGTAGTGGATGGCCAAGGTGCGGCGCTCGCCCGCCGTGCGAACCGCGAGGAGCGGGCCGAGGGAAGCGAAGAACGTGCCCGCCTCCGGGGGCTGCACCGCGTAGGAGACCGAGGAGAACCCGTCGTGGTGGTACGCCCGGGCGGCCGGGACCGGGGCCAGGGCGGGCCCGGCCTGGGAGACCGGGAGCCCGACGCTGCCGTCGGCGTCGGGACGCATCAGGTGCCGGTAGGACAGGGAACCGGCAGCGGCGGGGTTGAAACCGGTCTTGATCGCCTCGGCGACCCCGGTGGAGGTCAGCCACGTCACCGTCGTCATGCCGAGACCGCGCAAGTTGTCCGCCACGCCCTCGAGGACCCGGTAGAGGGCGTACGCGCGCCCGCTCACGCCGCCGCCTGCCGCCTTGGCCGGGCGGCGCAGTACATCCTCGGTGCCCGAGACGGTCACGAACAGTTCCGTGCGCACGCTGGCCGACGCGACGTCGCGGTCGATCTCCGCGGTGACCTGCCGGACCAGGTCCGGGGCGTCCGCGCGCTCGTGCCGGGAGCGCCACACCGCGTACTCGCTGCCGTCGTCGGGCACGGTGCGCACCAGCAGTGAGATGCGGTCGACGACCTCGCGGTGCCCGAGCCCGACCAGCATCGACCCCAGTCGCGACGCCAGGCGCTCGCACTCCTCGTCGGAGAGCATCCCGACCCCGGAGTGGGTCAGCCTGGCCGTGGCACCCCAGCGGCCCTCCACGGTGTCGTGGATCAGGCAGGTCCGCGAGCCGTGGAACTCCGGCCCGTCGGGGAACTCCAGCCGTGACAGGACGCCCGGCAGGTCGGGTTCGGCGCGCTCCCCGGCCAGCCCGGCGGCGGCCCGGGATTGCCACGGTGACCAGCGCATCAGCACTCCTGTCTGGAACATGACCAGGTCGGCCAGCCACCGGAACGCGGGGCGGCCGTGGATCGGCACGAGGATCAGGACGGCGACGACCGCGGCGAACCCGCCCCAGCCCAGGGCCTGGCTCCACTGCTCGCGCGACATCGCCAACAGCGCGGGGGAACACACCCCGATCACGAGGAACGCCTGCACCGGGGTCATCCCGGCGATCCAGCCGATTCCCTCCTTGTGGTTGAGGCCCCGGTAGACCCGCGGTCCGGGCGACGAGGTCTGCGCGCTCATCGGGTCTCCTGCGGTTGTGTCCGGCCGGCGTGGTCGTCGGCGTCGTGGTCGTCGGCGTGGTCGCCGGTGCCGGCCGTTCGCTCGCGGCGCGGGTGAGCGGTCCCGTCCGCGACCGCGGTGGTCCCACCGAGTTCGCCTCCGGCAGCGGCGGTCGAGCCGCCGTGCTGAGCACCGCCCGGGCGGTGGGCCTGCTCGGTGTAGCGGGCGATGTTCACCGACTCGGTGGTGCCGTTGTCGCTGCCCGGTTCGCTGAAGCCCCGCCATTCACCGCGGGAGCGCACCGCAGCCCCCGCGGCGGTGCCGGGGTCGACGAAGGCGAGCAACCGGAAGAGCCCGATCGGGCATGCCAACGCCACCAGCAGCACCGCGGTGCCGGCCAGTAGGCCCGCGACCCCGTCCGCACGGGCCATGACGGTGACCCCGACGAGCAGGACCAGCCCCAGTGCGGGCTTCATCAGGATCGCGGCGAGGATCCAGCGCGCCGACCGCCAGAAGATCGACGCGGTGGTGTCGGCGACCAGGCCGGCCGCGGCGATCGGGATCGTGGCGATCAGGACCAGTACCGCGGCCTGCCGGAAGATCATCAGCAGCGAGAAGCCGATTCCCGCCGGGATGGTCCCGAAGAACGCGGCCAGCCCGAGCAGCATCGACCGGACCTCGCCGTCGACGTCGCTGAGCTCGGGGTCGGGCCCGATCCGGTCGGCGACGACCGGGTTGTCGACGATCGAGGCGAAGTCGCCCTGCGCGCTCAGGCTGCTCAGGAACATCGTGGTCAGGCCGTCCGCCGCGGTGAGCAGGGTGGCGACGGTGCCTGTCGTCAATGCGATCGCGATCCCGAACTGCACCGGGCCGGCGAACGCGCGGAACATGCCCCGTCCGCCGCGCACCGCGACCGAGATCAACTGGTAGAAGAACAAGCCCAGCCCGATCACCGTGGCGAGCCACACCATCGTCGGCCGCAGCGACGCGGCGTCGCCACCGATGATGGCGCTCGGGTCGACCACGGCGACGTCGTCGGCCAGGGACAGACCGCCGCGCAGCAGGCCGATCCCGGCGTCCCACACCTTCTGCATGGCGGCGTCGAACGCCGACGCGGTCATCGATCCGATCGGGTCGGACAGGTACGTGCCGAGGCCGGAGCCGCCGTCCCCGCCGCCGGGGGGCTGCTGACCGGGACGGACCGACTGTGCCCACTGTGCCGTCGTCATCGCCGGATCTCCCGCCACCCCGCGGCGACGGCCTCTGCGCTGCCCGGCCACGCCGACGGGGCGGCGGCCGCCGTCGGCCCGGACGCGATGCGCCACCGGCCGCCGAGGAGGCGCATCGGCAGGCAGTTGCCCCAGCCGGCGTTGACGACCCGGCCGTTGTAGTCGGCGACGAACTCCCCGAGCACGCACGCGACGGTGAAGGAGCCGCCGCCTGCGGTCCCCTTGACCATCGCGCCGGTCGGGGTCCAGGAGATCGTCATCCCCGGAGGCGGAGGCCCGCTCGGAGCCATGTCGGACCCCCGGCGCAGTGCGACGAGGTCGCGGCCCGTCCAGGTCTCACCGGCCGGCGCTGCGCCGTCCTCGGCGACCGAGCGGTAGGCCCAGGCCCATGTCTGCGGGTCCCCGCCGGCCATGCCGATCGTCATGAGCGCGGCCAGCTGGGCGAGCGCGCCCTCCGGCGTGGGCGGGAACCCGGTCGGGACCTCGGAGCCGGCCACCTGCGCCGGCTCGGGCAGCGTGATCGGCGGGCCTGCGGTGCGGGCGGAGAGCGTGTGCGGGGAGGCCGCGGCGGGCGGCAGGTCCAGCATGGGGGCGCGGGCCAGCGCGGCCTCGGCAGAGGGGCCGCTGTCCGCGACGGTCTCCCCGGCCGGTTGCGCGCCGCCCGGCGGCCGGGCGCGCTCGTCGGAGAGCAGCCCGGGCAGCGACCCGATCAGGCCGGCCGCCACCACCAGGAGCAGCCCTCCGACCCCGACCAGGATCAGGAACGCCCGTGTCCGCCCCGCAGCCCGCGCGGGCGCGCCGGGCCGCTCCAGCACCGTCATGAGGCGGTTGTCCCGGCGAACTGGGAGATCAGCGTGTAGCCCAGGCCGAACAGCACGGCCAGTGCCAGGCTGCCCACGATCATCCGGGCGCCGAGCCTGCCCGAACCGTGGTGGTCCCACAGGCGCCCGGCGGAGGCGGCGACGATCCCGCCGAAGAACAGGCCGACGATGGACACCCCGGCGATCCACTGGACGTACCCGACGATCTGCTCGATCGCCTGGAACCCGGGTGGCGTCCGGGGGGCGATGTCGTCGAACGGGCCCGGGTCCTGCACCGGAAGGACCGTGACGGTGTCGTGGATCAGTGCGGCGACGGTGTCGTGGATCAGGTGGGGAAGAAGCATGACGTCCTCGGACGGGTGGGTCGGACGGAGTCAGGGGCGACGCGGGGACGGCATGAGCCCCCAGGACGCCAGGAACGGCCACAGCGCCTCGACGGCCCGCGGCGGGGAGGGCTCGTCGGTGACACCGGCGACACCCCAGCCGGCCTGGTGCGGCACGAAGACCGCGTCGTCGAGCAGTGCGGCCATGCGCGGCCCGGCGACACCCGTCACGCCGGAGGGCCACTTGCGGGCCCCGTTGACGACGAGCTGCTGGACGCCCGTGGCGACGCCGCGGTCCACCCACGGCTCCAACCGGGCGAGCAGCTGCTCGGCCTGGCGCAGCGACGGCCGCGTCGCGCGCACCACGAGGATCGGGTGCGGGGAGGGCAGGCCCCGCCGCAACCAGGCGCCGGCCCCGTAGAGCGGGGTCGCCGCGGCCCGCCAGCCACCGTGGCCGAGGTCGATCACGGTGGCCTGCAGCGGGTCCGGGGGCGGGTCGGGAAGCCAGTCCGGCGGGGCGGGCACCATCCCGGGAGTGATCGTGGGCAACTCGGTGGACAGCCGCGCGACCAGGGCGTCGTCGCGCCAGCTGTAGCGCACCGACACCTCGTCGCCGACCCGCTTGACCCACGGACCGTCGTTGGTGGACGCGCACGTCAGCCCGGAGCGGGCGGGATCGTCGGCGTCGACGAGCAGGGCGCACCGCTGCGCCTGCTGCAGCGCGTCGGTGATCGCCACGGCGATGCAGGACGCGCCGGCCCCCGCCGATCCGGCCAGCACCGGGATCACGGTGCCGAACGCCGACCACGACAGGGAACGGGTGCCGGAGTCCGGGAACACGGTGCGCGCCCGCTCCTGGACGGCGTCGACGGCAGCGCCGAGCTGCCCGGCCAGGTCGAGCGCGTCCCGGTCGTCGCCCGCGACCGTCATCGCGCCGGCGACGTCGACGATCGCCTCGGTGTCGGCCAGGCCGAGCCAGGGGGCGCGACAGCGCGCCGCAGAGCCGAGCGCGTGGGTGAGCTCGTCCGGCGTACCGTGCCCGGCGCTCGGCCGGTGGTGCTGCTCGGCCGCGGTCATCGGCGGCCACCTCCTCGATGGGCGGGAGCGGCCCGGTCGTGGGTGGATGCGGTCGTGTCGGGTCGGTCCGTCGCGGCCTGCCGCCGCTCCCGGCATCACCGTGGCGTCTCGCTGCGGAAGCCGTGGGCGGCCAGGCCGCGGGTGCGCGGGGAGTGGAAGCCGTCGGCGACCGTGGCTGCCAGCTCGAGGGTGGCGTCCCGGGTGGCCGGGGACAGCGCGTCGAGCTCGATGAGGCCGCCGGTGGCCAGGTGCCGGTCCGAGGGCAGCTCGATGACCGCGCGGCAGCGGGACCTGAAGTGCTCGTGGATGACCGACTCGTCGACGTAGGGGGAGTGCCGGTCGTAGCTGAGCACGACGACGGCCTCCCTGACGAGCTCGGGGTAGCCGTGCATGGCCAGCCACTGCAGGGTGCGCGAGGCGCGCGAGGCGCCGTCCTGGGTCGGGGCACCGACGATCACCAGGGAATCGGCGTGGATGAGGCTGCCCTGCATCGCGGAGTGCACGACCCCGGTGCCGGAGTCGGTGACGATGGCCTCGTAGAAGCGGGCCAGCAGGCGGAGCACGGTCTCGTAGTCGGTGGCGGAGAACATCTCCGACAGCTCGGGTTCCTGCTCGCTGGTCAGGACCTGGAGCCTGCCGGCGAGGTGGGTGTAGCCCGCAAGCTGGGTGGAGGAGCGGACCTGGTCGATGTTGTTGAGCAGGTCGCGCATCGTGATCTTCGAGGCCGCCTCCTCCCCGACGAGCCGGTCACCGAGGGTGCCGGCGTCGGGGTTGGCGTCGATGGCGATGACCCGGTCACCGCGGTGCTCGGCCAGCGCGAGGCCGAGGAGCGCGGACACGGTGGTCTTTCCGATGCCGCCCTTGATGCTCGCCACCACCACGCTGTGCGGCCCGGGCAGCGGAGTGCGGATCTTCTGCATCTGCTCGCGCAGCCGCGCCTCGCCCTGTGACAGCCCGGGGTTCCAGCGCCCGCCGCTGGCCCGGTAGACGAAGGCGCGCCAGCCCTCCCGCGGCGGCGACTTGCGGGTCCGGACCACGTTGGTCAGGAGGTTGTCACCGTCGTGCCAGGCAGGTTTCGCGGGATGCGAGGCCTCCGCGGGGTCCGGGGCCGGCGCGGGCGTCGGTGCCGGTGTCGCCTCAGCGGCCTTCGCCGGGCCCTCGCCGGCGGGGGCAGCCGTGACCGGCTGGTCCTTCGCGGGCGCGTCCTCGGCAGCCTGATCACCGTCGGTGGGGGCCGGCGGCGGCTCGGTGGGCTCGGGCACAGAGCTCCAGTCGGGGGAGGACGGACGCCCGGACGAGCGGGGGCGGCCGACGGCCCAGGCGCTGCTGCCCTGATCGGCCAGCCAGGACGGTGTGGTGCCGGACGTGTGGTTGGTCGACGACATGGAGCTGCTACCTCGTGGGTCAGGTGGACTGGGCGGGGACCAGGTGGGGGTCGACGGCCAGACGACCGTCATCGGCGGAGCGGGTGACCGGCACGGTCATGCGCACCCAGTTCGCCTCGGTCGCGGCCCAGTACGGGTCGGACTCGGACGGCGCGCTGGAAGGTCCGACGAGCCCGATCGGCTCGACGTCGGCGGGAGCGGATCCGACACTCGGCTCGAGCCGTGGACGGATGCGCACGTAGATCGTCGTGCGCACGAGGACCTCGACGAACACCACCGTGTCCGAGACCCGGAAGATCCGGCCCGGGAGTGGCGAGTCGGCGCGTTGCCTGCCGACGCCCGACCACCCCCACGTGGAGGCCTGGGGGTCGGCGAGCAGCGGCCGCAGCACCTCCGCCCGGTGGCTGGGGTCTTCCTCGTCGAAGGACTGGAAGTCTGCGGCGAACCGCCCCGCGAACGCCGCGGCCTCGAGATCGGAGATCGGTTCCAGCGATCGGATCGACCGGGAGAAGTGCTCCTTGTCCGTGGTGTGGCGGGCCAGAACACCGCGGGCGCCATTGCTCCCACCGGCGGCGCGCTCGAGTCGCCCTGCGCTCTGCGGGGGCGGTGGGAGCTCCTCCCCGGCTGATTGGTGCTCCGGCTCCGGCTCGGCGTCCGACGGGGTGGGCTGCGCCGGATCGGGCGTGCGCGGTGGCGCAGATGAGGGTGGGGGCGGGGGCTCCGACGTCTCCGCCGCTGCTCCGGCAGCGGCGCCGTGGTCCTCGTCGGCCTCGCGCCGGTCCTCGCGTCGGACTTCGAACCGGTCGTCGAACCGACCGGTGTCGGCGGGGTTCGGGACGGGCAGCCGTGAGGGGCGGCCGAGGGTCCGCGGCGGAGGCGGGGCGGCGTCGGTGAGCCAGGCCCGGCCGGGAGGAGCCTGGTCGGTGTCGACCGTCGGGTCGTCGACCGTCGGGCCGTCGGCCGTGGCGTCCGCGCCCAGACCCGGGGCGGTGCGCCATCGCGGACCGGGCGCCGGGCGGCGTGATCTGCGGGGCATCCGCGACATCACCCTGACACACCGTGCGGCTGTGGGACCGGCTGGTGCGCCACATCTCCCGCGGAACGACCACATTCGTGACCGTTCACTCGACGGTCGGAATGGCGGTGGGTTCGAGCGGAGATCCGGCGGGGCGCGCACGGTGGCCTGATCACGTGTCTCCCTATCCCTCGCGCATGCCGGAAATGCTTGTTCGCAATCAATCCGCGACGGTAGGGCGGTTCTGGAGGGGGAGGCCGGAGCCGGCGCACGCGCCTGTCGATCCGGGGGGTTTCCCTCGCGGCCTCCGCGCGCCGAGCGCAGGTGGCCGGCGCTGGTGTTCGCTCCCGGTCAGGCCCGCCCTGACCACTCGGTCAGGTGGCGGGGCGTGCCGGCGGAGCCACCGAACACGCGGTGCGGTCTGCTCGGCGCGCGCAGGGCGTTGTGCAGAACCTCGACCACGCCCCTGCACCGCGCTGGTGGCGGATCCTGCACCGACGATCCGTCGGTCGAGCAGGCGCGGGTGAGCTGGAGCAGCGCGCTGGTCCCGGCCGCATCGGGAGCGCGCAGGAGCGTGGTCACCGGCTTTGCAGACCGTGGTGGGCAA
Organism: Pseudonocardia sp. MH-G8; assembly: GCF_002262885.1. Lineage (GTDB taxonomy): Bacteria > Actinomycetota > Actinomycetes > Mycobacteriales > Pseudonocardiaceae > Pseudonocardia. The sequence goes on from NZ_NKYF01000051.1 coordinate 13,521, forward strand.
GGTACACATGGTGAGGGAGCTGGGCGACGAAGCAGGAGATGCGCCACGCGGTACCTGGCTGCGGTCGGCTCGGCGGCGATGAGCGGGACGTCGGCCCAGCTGGATGGGTGCTGTGCGGCGCGAGGATGGGCCAAAGGCGGTTCTCAAGTATGAGTGATGTGCAGCAGCGAATCGACACCCCGTCTGCGGGTGCCGGCCGGGGCACGGTATTCGCGGCGTGGGAGCAGTTCGTGCAGGGCGAGGACCATGTCCGTGGTGTCCGCCCCGAGGTCGTGATCTCCTGGCATCGGTGCCGCGAGCAGTACCGGGTCGATCCACAGTTGACCGAAGCGCCGCTGGCGGCGACACACAGCGACCACTCGCTCGAACAGGATGTGGTGTTCACCGAGTTGGGCGGGCTCGCCGGGGCCATGGCGCGGGAGGTCGAGGGCCGCAACGGCATCGTGACCGTCGCCGACGCCACCGGCCGGATCCTGGCCACGTGGGGTGACCAGGCCACGGTGGCCAGAGCCGCGGACGCCAATCTCGCCACCTGGTCCTGCTGGTCGGAGTCCGCGGCCGGCACGAACGGGATGGGTACGGCGCTGGAGTCGCACGGACCGGTGCTGATCAGGGGCGCGGAGCATTGGTGCCAGGCGTTCCACGGGTGGGCGTGCGCGGCGGTCGCCGTGCGTGACGTGGTGACGCGCGAGCCGATCGCCGTGGTCAACATCTCCTGCTGGCGCACCCCGTTGCCCGATGCCACCGGCAAGTGGCTCTCGAACGCGGTCACCCAGACCCAGAACACGTTGAAGGGGCGCGCTCGAGGCAGCGCCACCGAACTGATCGCCGCATTCGCCCAGTTGAAAGGCCGCGCCGGCGCCGCTGTGGCTGCGTTGGACACCGCGGGGAACGTGGTGATCGCGGATGAGCGAGCCAGCGTGCTGATGGGCGTACCCGCCGACCTGCCGGCGGTCGAGCCGGCCGTCAGGTGGCACACGTCGCTGCCGGACCTGATCCGCGTCATCCAGCACGCGAGTACGCGGGCCGCCCAGAATCCCGACTGGGTCGGCTCGACGCAGATCTACACCCATCTCGCCGAGGAGCCGGCCCCGGTCACGGTCCGGCCCGTGTTCTTCTCGGGGCAACTCGCCGGGCACCTGGTTCTGCTCGGCGCCTCCGACGACGCGCAGTCGATCTCCACGATGGCGACTGTTCCCGCCCCCAAGAAGCCGATGCGCCGGGTCGTCGCGCTGCGGGGGGACCGGATGGTGCTGATGCGGCTGCCGGAGGTGTGCTTCGCCGAGTCGGACGGCAACGATGTGTGGCTGTTCACCGACCAGGGGCGGCTGCGCGCTGCCTCCCCGGGCCTGGACAAGCTCACAGGCGAGCTGGCCGATGCCGGGTTCCTGCGCGTGCACCGCCGCTACATCGTCAACCTCAGCCGCGTCCGCGAGATCGAGCGCGGGTTCAAGGGCGAGCTGTTCCTGGTCATGGACAGCCGGGCCAGCGATGTGGTGCCGGTCTCCCGGAGGAACACCCCGGCCGTCCGTGACGCGCTGGGGCTCTGACGCCGCCATCCCCGGCCTCCATCGAGCGGTCCGACCCGTTCCACCTAGCCGCGGTGCGGGCGGGGGATCAGCAGCTCGTCCACCGGTCGCACCGCCACGTTGGCCTTCTCCACCGCCTCGGTCACCAGGCCGTGGTCGGGGGAGAGGTGGCAGACCGGGTCGGTTCGGGTGGCGTCGCCGGTGAGCTGGAACGCCTGGCACCGGCACCCGCCGAAGTCGAGCTCGCGGCGCTCGCAGCTGCGACACGGGTCCTGCATCCACCCGGTGCCGCGGAACGCGGTGAACATCGGCGACTCGTCCCAGATCGCCTCCAGGGAGTGCTCGCGCACACTGGCCGTGGGCAGGGGCAGCGTGTGCGCGGCCAGACAGGGCATCGCCTCGCCGTTCGGCGTCACGATGAGCTGGCGCGCCGCCCAGCCGCCCATGCACGGCTTCGGGTACTCGCTGTAGTAGTCGGGCAGGACGTGCACGATCTCCATCCGGCCACCGAGGCGGGCCCGGGCGTCGCGCACGACCTCCTCGGCGCGGGCGAGCTGGTCGCGGTCGGGCAGCAGCGCGGCCCGGTTGCGCCACGCCCACCCGTAGTACTGGGTGTTGGCCAGCTCCACGCGGTCGGCATCCAGCTCCTCGACCAGCGCCACGATCTCGGCGATGCGGTCGATGTTCTGCCGGTGCAGCACGACGTTGACGGTCAGCGGCCAGCCGAGGTCCTTCACCACGGCCGCGGCCTTGAGCTTGCGCTCGAACGACGGGATGCCCGCGATCCGGTCCGACGTCGCCGGCTCGTCGGCCTGCACGCTGACCTGCACGTGGTCGAGCCCCGCCGCCTTGAGCGCCTCGGCCCGCGGCCGGGAGAACCCGATCGCGCTGGTCACCAGGTTCGTGTACATGCCCAGCTCGGCCGCCGTGCGCACCAGGTCCACCAGGTCGCGGCGCAGCAGCGGCTCGCCGCCGGAGAGGTGGCACTGCAGCACGCCCATCTCCGCCGCCTCGGTGAACACCCGCTGCCAGTCCGCCGTGGACAGCTCGTCGTCGTAGGCGGCGAGCTCGAGCGGGTTGGAGCAGTAGGCACAGGCGAGCGGGCAGCGGTAGGTGAGCTCGGCCAGCAGTCCGAAGGGCCTGTCCATCACCTGACCTCCTCGACGGTCACGGGCTCGACGGTCACGGGCTCGACGACCACGTGGCGGCGAGCGGCCATGCGGGCCAGGAAGTCCCGCACCTCGTCGTCCACCGGGCGCTGGTAGCGGGTGCGCAGCTCGTCCACGATCCCGGCGACGGTGGTGGACCCGTCGCACAGGCCGACGACGTCCGCGCCGGTGCCGTTGAGGACGATCACCGACTCCGGTCCGAGCAGGACGTGCTTGCCGCGCGAGCGGTCGAAGCGCAGCCGCAGGTGGGGGCCGAGCCGGGGACGGGCGGTGTCGGGCAGCGCGGGTGGGGCGGGCCGGGTGGCGCCGGGGTCACTCGACATGGGCCTGGTCGATCGCGTCCATCATGGACCAGAGCACGTCGCACTTGAACGACAGCGCCTCCACGGCACGGTCCTGCTGTTCGGGGGTCAGGCAGTGCGCGGTGACGACCTCGAGGGCGTGCTCGGAGTCGCGCGGCGCCTGCTCGAGCCGGGCCCGGAAGTAGGCCAGCCCGTCCGGGTCGATCCAGGTGTAGCGGCGCTCGAACGCGGCCAGGCGCTCGGCCATCAGGTCCGGTGCGAACAGCTCGGTGAGCGACGACGCGACCGCGTCCACCCACGGCTTCGTCCGGGCGAACGTCACGTAGGCGTCAACGGCGAACCGCACGCCGGGCACGAGGTGGCGGTGGTCGAGGATCTCCTCGCGGGTCAACCCGCACGCCTCGCCCAGGCGCAGCCACGCCTCGATGCCGCCCTCCTCGCCTGCGATCCCGTCGTGGTCGATGATCCGGCGGATCCAGCGCCGGCGGACCTCCACGTCGGGACAGTTGGACAGGATCGCGCCGTCCTTGCGGGGGATGTTCTCCTGGTAGTAGAAGCGGTTCGCCACCCATCCGCGGATCTGGGCGGGGGAGAGCGTGCCCTCGTTCATCCGCAGGTGGAAGGGGTGGGCGCTGTGGTAGCTCTGCGAGTGCGCGCGCAGGCGCTCCAAGAAGGCCACGGTCCCCGGGTCGGTCCCCGGGACAGCCCCGTGGTCGGTCGTCGCCGCCGTCGTCATCGCCGTCGTCATCGCGCCTAGACCTCCACCTCGAGCCCGTCGTGGGCCACCGTCATGCCGCCCTCGGTGACGAGGCGGCGCTCTGGAGTGTCCTCCAACAGGATCGGGTTGGTGTTGTTGATGTGGATGTAGATCTTGCGTTCGATCGGCAGCGGGGACAGCAGCTCGAGGCTCCCCCCGGGCCCGCCGATCGCGAGGTGCCCCATGTCCCGGGCGGTCTTCTCGGCGAGCCCCAGCCGGATCAGCTCGTCGTCGTGCCAGGTGGTGCCGTCGATGAACAGGCAGTCGATGCCGTCGAGCTCGTCGCGCACGCTCGGTGTCAGCTCCTGCACACCCGGCAGGTACACCGCAGTGCGTCCGGTGCTCTCGTCGGTGAGGCGGTAGCCCACCACCCGTCCCTGGTCGGCACCGGTGCCGAACCGGTCGTGCTTGGCGGTGGGCACGTCGAACGCCCGGTAGGAGAGCCCGCCCAGCGACACCTCCTGCCCCGGGACGACCGGGTGCCAGTCGACGGGGCAGTAGCGCTCCAGCGTGTTCAGGAACCCGGTGCCCTCGCGCAGCGTCGCGCGCGTGGCCGCGGTCGCGTGCAGCTGGATGCCGCGCCCCTCGCGCAACAGCAGCAGGCCCAGCGTGTGGTCGATCTCGGCGTCGGTGAGCAGCACCGCCTCCAGCGGAGTTGCCCGCCCGTCACCGGGGAGCATGGCGGGAAACGCCTCGAACTGGGCCCGGATGTCGGGGGATGCGTTGAACAGGAACCAGCGCCGTCCGTCCGGGCTCGCCGCGATCGACGACTGCGTGCGCGCCCGGGCGGGCCGGGACCCGTCGCGGACCGCGCGGCACGTCGGGCAACTGCAGTTCCACTGCGGATACCCGCCTCCGGCGGCCGATCCCAGAACCCGCAACCACATCCTCGAGTCCTCCTCCCGCGCCGCGGCGCGTGCCGTGGATCCGCGTGTCGCGGATCCGAACGGGAGGAGGGGCGCCGGACCCGTCCGGCGCCCCTCCTCCTCGTACTCGTGCTCGGCTCAGGCCTCCGAGCGGGCGATGTACATGGTCACCTCAGGGGCGCACCCGATCTCCTCGAAGTCGGGGGCCTCCCACTCGATGATGGTGGACTCCACGCCGTCACCTCCCTTCTGTTCTCTCTCCGCGGATGTGGTGCGCGGGGTATGACTGGACCTCGACAGGGCGAACAGTGCTTCTCCCTTGTTACCCCCGAGGAGGCCCGGGAGGAAGCCCTCGAGCCATCCGCCCCATCCGGTCGGCGCGGCGATGTACCGGCGGCCGTCGATGCTGTACGGGGTAGGGCTGCCGGCCGGCTATTGTCAGATACCGAGTTGTCAGTTGCGCGAGCAGCGGGCCTGGCTACCGATCGTGACCTACGACGGCCACTGTCACTCTGCGCGTTGTCCGCGCGGCTCGCTACGGGCCCGGTGACGGCGTTCCAGATGTAATCCCACTGCAACTCCTGTGTCTCAGTGTGGTGGCGCGACCTGCCTCTGTTGCCGATCCAGGCGCCGCTGGTCGACCTCTGGCGCAAAGGAAGAGCTACCCGCTCGATTTGAAACCCGCTCGGGGAGCCTTCTTTTGTAAATGCCAGGCGAGAACTACCGTACAGTCTCGAGGATTAGCTGGGCAAGGGCGGAAACCGGGTCGTGGCGGCCTCCTCCGTTCGTTGGCGAAGAGCTACCGTTCGTAGGAGCTTCCGCTCCGTCGGCGGAGCAACAGTTGCATCCGATGCTCCACAACCCGAGTGTGGCTCCACAACCCGACTGTGGCCCTGTCCGGTCGAGTAAGGCATGGTGGCGCCGATCCGGGAGGGCCGTGGACCGGCACTCTTGACGGAATCCGGGCGGAAGTGGAGACGTGGTGCAGCAGGTACGCGGGGTGGTCGCCCGGTCGAAGGGCGAACCGGTGTCGGTCGAGACGATCGTCGTACCGGACCCGGGGCCGGGTGAGGCGGTGGTGGCGATCCAGGCGTGCGGGGTCTGCCACACCGACCTGCATTACCGGGAGGGCGGGATCAACGACGAATTCCCCTTCCTGCTCGGCCACGAGGCGGCCGGGCTGGTCGAGTCCGTGGGCGAGGGGGTCTCGGATGTTGCGCCCGGCGACTTCGTGATCCTGAACTGGCGCGCCGTGTGCGGGGTGTGCCGGGCCTGCAAGCGCGGCCAGCCGTGGTACTGCTTCACCACGCACAACGCCGCGCAGCCGATGACGCTGGCGTCCGGTCAGCCGCTGACCCCGGCACTGGGCATCGGGGCGTTCGCGGAGAAGACACTGGTGCACGCCGGGCAATGCACGAAGGTCAACCCGGCGGCGAAGCCCGAGGTGGCCGGGCTGCTCGGCTGCGGAATGATGGCCGGGATCGGTGCGGCGATCAATACCGGCGGTGTCGGGCGCGGCGACTCGATCGCGGTGATCGGCTGCGGTGGCGTGGGCAACGCCGCGATCGCGGGCGCCAACCTGGCCGGCGCGACCACGATCATCGCCGTCGACGTGGACGAGAAGAAGCTGGAGTGGGCCACGGAGTTCGGCGCCACGCACACCGTCAACTCGCGCCGGGTCGACGCCGTGCATGCGATCCAGGAGCTGACCGACGGCAACGGCGCGAACGTGGTCGTGGACGCGGTCGGCCGGCCCGAGACCTTCAGACAGGCGTTCTATGCCCGCGACCTCGCCGGCACCGTGGTCCTGGTCGGCGTGCCCACCCCGGACATGACGATCGAGCTGCCGCTCATCGACGTGTTCGGCAGGGGTGGCGCCACCAAGTCGTCCTGGTACGGCGACTGCCTGCCCAGCCGGGACTTCCCGATGCTCATCGACCTGCACCTGCAGGGCCGGCTGCCGCTGGACAGGTTCGTGACCGAGACGATCGGCCTCGGCGACGTCGAGGAGGCGTTCCACCGCATGGAACGCGGCGAGGTGCTGCGCTCGGTGGTCGTGCTGTGACCGTCGAGCACGTCGCGACGTCGGGGACGTTCTCGCTGGACGGCGGCACGTGGGAGGTCGAGAACAACGTCTGGCTCGTCGGCGACCGGTCCGAGGTGCTGGTGATCGACGCTGCGCACGACGCGGACGCCATCGCCGAGGCCGTCGGCGACCGCCGGGTGGTGGCCGTGGTGTGCACGCACGCCCACGACGACCACGTCAACCAGGCGCCGGCGCTGGCCGACCGTTTCGCCGCGCCGATCCTGCTCAACCCGGCCGAGGCCCCGCTGTGGGAGATGACGTGGCCGGACCGGAAGCCGGACCGCGAGCTCGTCGACGGTGACCTGTTGCGCGCCGGTGGGGTGGAGCTGCGGGCGCTCGTGACCCCGGGGCACTCCCCGGGATCGACCTGCCTCTACGCGCCGGAGCTGGGGGTGCTGTTCAGCGGGGACACCTTGTTCCAGGGCGGGCCGGGAGCGACCGGGCGCTCGTTCTCCTCCTTCGACACGATCATCTCCTCGATCACGGAACGGTTGCTGAGCCTGCCGCCCGGGACCGAGGTCCGCACCGGGCACGGGGGTTCGACCAGCATCGGCGACGAGGCCCCGCAGCTGGAAGAGTGGATCGTCCGCGGCCACTAGCCGCACCCCGCGTCGGCACCGCCCTGAACCACTTCGGCGTCTCAAGGAGGAGCGTCCAGAATGATGTCAATACTCATCTTCATCTTCGGGGCAGCGCTGTTGATATACAGCGCGGAGAAGTTGATCGTCTATCTCGTCGGCTCAGCCGCGGGCCTGCACATATCCGTGTTCCTGCTCGCCATCGTCTTCACCGGCATCGAGTTCGACGACGTGGCGCTCGGGGTGGCGCTGAACCTCGAGGACCTCAGCGAAGTGGCTCTCGGAACCGTGTTCGGGACCGCGATATCCATGACCGGGGTCGTGCTTGCCCTCGCCGCGATATTCTGCCCGGGCAGGGTGAACGTCCAGCGTGAGTACATCGCGATGTTCGCCGCCGCGCCGCTGGTGATGATCCCCTTCATCCTGACCGCGCCTCTCACCGCCGTTCACGGTGTGGTGCTCATGATCCTGTTCGTGCTCTTCATCGCCTACGTCGCCTCCCGGGAGCTCAGGAGGACCACGCCGGTCTTCCGGAATGCGGAGATACTCGAGAAGATCGAGGCAGGTGGCGGTGGGACGGCCACCGCCGTCGCGACCGACGAGTCCATCGGCGACGAGCCCACGAACAAGCCGCCCTTCGTCGTGACGATGCCGTTCAACAAGAGCCGTCCGATCCCCGGCTGGGCCGCGATCGGGCTCGCCCTCGTCGCCCTCGTCGGCCTCATCGCCGGCGCCACCGCCACCAGCATCGGGACCGAGGGGATCCTCGAGGACTACGGGATCGAGGGCGCCCTGTTCGGTGCCACCATCGCCACCCTCGTGCTCACCCTCGAGGACATCCTCCTGACCGTCGGACCGTCCCGGAAGGGTGCGCCCGAGATCGGCGTCGGGAACGTCATCGGCAGCGTCGTCTTCGGGGTCACCGGGAAGCTCGGCATCATCCTGCTCGCCGGCAGCATCGTCGTCGACGACGACGTGCTCTCCTGGCACCTCCCGGTGCTGGTGGTCATGACCTGCCTGTCGGCGTACTTCCTCTACACGGGCCGGCTGAGGCGCTGGCACGGGTTCCTGCTGCTGGCGCTCTACATCGCCTACTGGGTCGTCAGCTTCGCCGTGTTCGGAGAGGCCCCGGTCGAGGCGGACTGACCGGGTACGTGAGCCCGCCCGGAGTGACGCGCAGGGCGGTGGGCAGCCGATGCCATTCCAGGTCGGCGGGATCGGCTGCCATCAGCCCCGGTGACCGCGCCACGAGGACATCCCGTGCGATCGCGGCGAAGTCCCCGCGGAAGTGGACGGAGCTCTTGACCACGAGCACCTGCTGCTCCTCCGGGGTGATGCCGACCATCCGGAACTGGTTGCGGTCGAACACCTGGGAGCGCCCGGTGGTCACCGCGACGCGGACCGATCCCGACCGCAGGCAGGCGGAGGTGCCCAGGTCGATCTCGGTCCCGTGCAGCATCGGCCCGTCGAAGCGGCAGCGCCCGTCGGACAGCGCCTCGACGACGAACCGGCCCGTCACCGGCTCGTCGCCGGGCACCAGCGGCTCGCCTCCGATGGACAGATCCACGGCCGTGCCCACGCCCGCCGCCGCGGCAGCCGCGGCGGCGTCCGGGTCGGTGATCAGCCCGAGCGCGGTGGGCTCGTCGCTGGCCGCCGCGAGCAGTGCGCGCAGCATGCCCGTCGTGCGGGCCGAACCGCCGGCACCCGGGTTGTCCTGGGTGTCCGCGATGACCACCGGGCCGATCTCGCCGTCGGGTCCGGTCACGTCGGCCGCGAGGGCCCGGGCGACGGCGTCGGCCGGCTCGAGCAGCTCGACGGCCCACTTCTCCTCGTCACGGGTGACCTCGTCGTGGAGCCGGTCCACGATCTCCTGCACGGAGCCGGTGCCGTAGGCCCACACGACCGGCCCGCAGTCGGGGATGTCGGCTGCGGGGAAGCCGGCGGCGAACGAGGTGCACGCATCGCGTCCGTCGAGGGCCTCCAACCCGCCGTAGACCGACCGTGCGGGCTCCAGGTCGGTGCAACCCGAGTTGATCGGGATCAGGAAGGGGACCCGGCGCCAGGCGAGCCGCAGCTGCTCGCCCGCCAGCCGCCTGGCGAGCAGTCCGGCGGCCCGAGCGCCGGTCCCGGCCATGTCGACGTGCGGGTAGGTGCGGTAGCAGACCAGCGCGTCCGCGGCGTCGAACATCCGGGCGGACATGTTGGCGTGCAGGTCCAGGCTGGCGACGACGGGAACGTCCGGCCCCACGACGGCGCGGACCCTGCTGAGCAGCTCGCCCTCCCCGTCGTCGTGGTGCTCGACGACCATGGCGCCGTGCAGGTCGAGGTACACGGCGTCCGGCCGGGACGCCCGCGCGGCGTCGACGATGTCGCCGGCGATGCGCTCGTAGGTCGCCGCGGTCACCGGGCCCGACGGGCTGGCTGCCGCCCAGATCACCGGGAGCACGTCCCAGCCGCGCGCGCGGGCCTGCTGCAGGAAACCGCCCACCGGCAGGTTCACCGGTTCCAGCTCGCGCACCCGCTCGCCGCGGCGCAGGGCCGGGAAGCCCTCCCCGTTCTCGAAGTTCGCGTAGTCGGCCGGCGCCGCTGCGAACGTGTTCGTCTCGTGCTGGAACCCCGCGACCAGCACCCGCGGCGCGCGCGCCGTCATCGGAGGCCCTCCGCTCCGGCGGCGAGCGGGGCGGGCGCGGCCCCGGTCCGGATGCGCGTCACGGTCAGCGAGATCCCGCCGACCACCAGCAGCCCGACGAGCGTGAGGAGCCCGATCTCCGTGCTGCCGGTCGTCTCCTTCACGTAGCCGATCAGGGTGGGGCTGAAGAAGCCACCGAGCAGCCCGATGCTGTTGATGAAGGCGATTCCCCCGGCCGCGGCATCACCGGTGAGGAAGGTGGAAGGAACCGACCAGAACACGGTGTAGGCGCCCCACATGCAGGCCGTGGATACGATGAGCGCGGTCATCGACAGCGCGAAGGTCGAACCGGTGACGGCGGCGACCGCCATGCCGGCGGCACCGATGAACGTCGGGACGACGATGTGCAGGCGCCGCTCGCCGGTGGCGTCGGAGTGGCGGGCGAGCACGCGCATCAGCACGAGCGCGACGGCGTAGGGCGCCGCGGACCACAGCCCGATCGCGACGACGGACTCGATGCCGTTCTCCGACAGGATCGTCGGCAGCCAGAAGGCGACCCCGTAGAGGCCGCTGATGAGGCAGAAGTAGCCGACCGCGAGCCCGTACACGCGGGGGTCGGTGAGCACCTTCCGGAACCGGTGCTCCCCGTTCTCCTGGCCGGTGGTGATCGCGCCCTCGACCAGGGTGCGCTCGTGCGCGGTGAGCCAGCGGGCGTCGCCCGGCCCGTTCGGCAGGAACTTCAGGACGACGAAGGCGAGCAGCACGCAGGGCAGCCCCTCGAGGAGGAACATCCACTGCCAGCCGGCGAGCCCCGCAGAACCATCCATCCCGGTCATGAGGAGCGCGGACACCGGGCCGCCGATCATCGAGCCGAGCGGGCCGGGGATCATCAGCACGGCCATGGCCGCACCCATCCGGGCCCGGGGGAACCAGAGGGTCAGGTAGAAGATGATGCCGGGCGCGAATCCCGCCTCGAACACCCCGAGGAGGAAGCGCAGGACGTAGAAGCTCGTCGCGTCGTGCACGAACAGCATCGCCGCCGAGGTGATCCCCCAGAGCAGCATGATCCGGAAGACGGTCTTGCGGGTGCCGATCCGGCGCAGCAGCAGGTTGCTGGGGACCTCGAAGATCACGTATCCGACGAAGAAGACGCCGGCGGCCAGCCCGTAGACGGCCTCGCTGATGCCGATGTCCTGCGCCATCTGCAGCTTCGCGAAGCCGATGTTGACGCGGTCGATGTAGGCGAAGAGGTAGCAGACCACGAGCAGCGGCAGGATCCGCCACGCGATCTTGCGGTACAGCTCGGGTGGCACGGTGGTGGGCGGATCGGTGCTCTCGTGGCCGATGGCCATCTGCTGCTCCTGCGGGCCGGGTCCGACGGACGTTGTTCAGCTGGTGGTCGCTTGCCGGTACCGTGCGGGAGATCGCTGATCCGGTGAGCAGAAGGGCAGGAAATCGTCGTTGATCACGCAGCAGATGTTCGATCGCGACAGATGGTCGCGCTCGTCACCCTCCGCGGCCTGACGTGCTCGACGAGACCGATCTCGCGTTGGTCGACGCTATGCAGCTCAACCCCCGAGCCAGCTGGGCCAGCCTGGGGAGCGTCCTCGAGCTGGCGCCGATCACGCTGGCACGCCGGTGGCAGCGGTTGGTCGACTCCGGGTCCGCGTGGGTCACGGTGGCGTTGAGCAACCGGCGGATGCGTGGCGCGGTGCTGGAGATGTCCTGCCGGCCGGGCACGGCGCGCGCGGTCGCGCTGGCGCTCGCCGAGCTGCCGCACGTGAGCACCGTCGGCATCACGACCGGTCGCTACCAGGTCTTCGCGCTGGTCCTGGCGCCCACGTTGCCGGCCATCGCCGACGTTCTGGTGCGCAGACTGCCGGTTCCGCAGGACGTGACGGCGTTGCACTCCTACCTCTACAGCGGCCTGTTCGGCGGCGTGGTGTGGCGGCTGGGGGTGATGAACCGGGTGCAGGCCGAGCAGGTCCGCGAGGTGGCCGGCCCGGCACCGGCGTCGATGCGACCCTTCGGCGAGGGGGACCGGCGCCTGTTCCTCGCCCTCGGGAGCGACGGGCGCCGGTCCTACAACGACCTGGCCGAGGAACTCGGCACCTCGCCGCAGGCCGTCCGCCGGCGCCTCGACCGGCTGAGGCGCCACGGCGACGTCACCTTCCGGTGCGACGTGGCCCGCCCGCTCACCGGCTGGGGCTCGATGGCCTTCCTCTGGCTGTCGGTACCCGATGACGATCTTGCGGCGGTCGGCCGGTCGCTGGGCGCGCTGCCGGAGACACGGCACTGTTCGGGGGTCCCCGGGCCCGCCAACCTGGCCCTCGTGGTCAGCCTGCGCTCGCTCGAGCACCTCGACGAGGTGCTGGGCCGGATCGTGCGGGCACACCCGACGGCGAACGTGGTCGACCGGCGGGTGGTGCTGCAGCAGGTGAAGGTGCACGGGCGGATCGTCGACGAGCAGGGCCGCAGCGTGCGCGTCGTGCCGGTCGACCCGTGGGCGGCGACGGACGTCGAACCGTGACACCCGAGCGCGCGTGAATCAGGTCTGTCTGCGCTCCAGGCCCAGCACGCTCACGACCGGGCCGAGCGCCACCTGGCCGAGCCCGCAGATCGAGGTCTTGCGCATCGCCTGCTCCAACTCGGCGATCCGCGCGCGTTCGGTGGCGTCGAGGTCGCTGCGGCCCTCCAGCATCGCGTGCGCCTTGGTGGAACCGACCCGGCACGGCACGCACTTCCCGCAGGACTCGTTGCGGAAGAAGCGCAGCACGTTGGTGGCCGCCGCGAGCAGGTCGGTGCCCTCGGCGAGCACGACGAGCGCGCCGGAGCCGAGCATCGTGCCGGCCGCGGCGGCGGTGCCGAAGTCGAGTGGGATGTCGAGCTGATCGGGCCCGATGAAGTTCGACGACGCGCCGCCGGGCTGCACGGCCCCGACCGCACGGCCGTCGCTGACACCGCCTGCCTGCTCGATCAGCGCGCCGACGGTGGTGCCCATCGGCACGCAGTACACGCCGGGCCGCTCCACGTGCCCGGACACGGCGAAGAACTTCCAGCCGACCGACTCGCCGACCCCCTGGTCGCGCCACCACGCCGGGCCGCGCTGCACGATCACCGGCACGTCGGCGAACGTCTCAACGGAGTTGATCAGCGTCGGGCGGCCGTGCAGGCCGTGGTTGCCGGGGAAGGGCGGCTTGTTGCGCGGCTCGCCGCGGTGGCCCTCCATGCACTCCAGCAGCGCGGTCTCCTCGCCGAGGATGTAGCCGCCGGGGGAGACGAAGACGTCCAGCTCGAGGCGCCGGCCGCTGCCGCACGCGTCCGGGCCGACGACGCCCGCGGCGCGCAGCGCGTCGATCTCGGCGCGCAGCACGTGCTCCTCGGGACCGTACTCGTGGCGGAGGAACACCCATCCCTGCTCGGCCCCGACCACGGCCATCCCGAGCAGCAGCCCTTCGAGCACGAGGTGCGGCTGGTCGGCGAGGATCTGGCGGTCCTTGAAGGTGCCGGGCTCGGACTCGTCGGCGTTGCAGATCGCGTACTTCGTGCCCTCCTGCGCCGCGAGGACCAGGCCCCACTTCTGCCCGGTCGGGAACCCGGCGCCGCCCATGCCGCGCAGGCCGGAGTCCTTCAGGACGCCGACGAGCGCGTCCGCGTCCAGGTCGCCGGCGAGCAGGGCGCGCAGCGTGGCGTAGCGCTGGGCGACCCCGGAGCCCGCGGGGTAGGGGTCGTTCGGCCACGGTTCGCTGCGCCCGGGGCCCGCGGGTGCTGTGGCGCTCGCGGCGGGTGCCGGAAGCCGGGCGGCGGCGACCAGCTCGTCGGCGTCCGAGGCCGGTGCGGGCTGTTCGTTCACCGCCACCGCGGGTGCGGTGTCGCAGCGGCCGAGGCAGGACACCTCGACCAGCTCCACGTCGGCATCGGCGCCGTAGCGCTCCCGCAGCTCGCCGAGCCGCTCCTCGCCGCCGCGCAGGAAGCAGGGCAGGTCGTGGCACACGTGCAGGGCCACCGGGGCCGGCGGGCTGGTGCGGAAGTGTGGGTAGAACGAGACCAGGCCCTCGATCTCGTACCGGGGGCGGCGGGTCTCGCGCGCGAGCTCCTCCAGCTCTTCGCGCGGCAGCCACCCGAGCCGGTCCTGGATCGCGGTGAGCGCCGGGATCAACGACGGACCGGGGAACTTGCCCGCGCGCCCCTCGACGCCGGGCACCCGCACCCCGGCGGTCATGCCCGCACTCCGATCGGTTCGACCTGCACCGCGCAGAACTTGAACTCCGGGATCTTGCCGGTGGGGTCGATCTCGTCGATGGTCAACAGGTTCGCGGCCGCCTCCCGGAAGTGGAACGCGATGAAGCAGTTGCCCAGCGCTTCGCGGTGCGACAC
>NZ_NKYF01000052.1 GCF_002262885.1 Pseudonocardia sp. MH-G8
ACGACCGGCCGCCAGCCGAGTTCGAGCAGGCGTTCGACGCTGCCCAACGGGACGACCACGAAACGGTCGAAATCCCATAGAACGGGCCTCCATCAGACCCAGGACGACTCAACCGGCGCTGGCCCGGCAGCACCCGCGCGCGTTATCGCGGTGCCAGACTCGGGTGCGCGGTACGCGCGGCGGCTTTTTGAGTTTCTCCGTGACTTTGACCGGCATGGGTGCGAGGTCGTGGTGGCCTCGGTTCCTGCCCCGGACGGGCCCGGATTGGCGATCGCGGATCGGCTCCGCCGAGCGGCCGGGCCGCGCCGCCAGACCGGCCGCGACGTCAGCCGGTTCAGCGGTTGCTGAGCGCGGTGACGAGGTGTTCGAGGTGGGCGGCGCGGGATGCTTTGATCAGGACGAGATCGTCGGGACGAAGGATTCGACTTAGCACGTCGTGGGCGTCCTGGCTATCGGGGACGGCGATGATGTCGAGAGTGCTGTGCCCGGTGCCAGCCGCGTCGGCGATCAGGGGCGCGGTCTGGGTGCCGATGGTGATCAGGACGTCGAGGTCGGCGCGCGCGGCGAGCACGCCGAGGTGGTGGTGGGCGCCAGCGGCGTGGTCGCCGAGGTCGGCCATCTCGCCGAGGACGGCGATTCGGCGGCGGGCGGGCATGGTGCTCAGGGTGGTCAGCGCGGCGGCCATGGAGTCGGGGTTGGCGTTGTAGGCGTCGTGGAGGAGCGTGACACCGTCGCCGCGCACGATGGTTTGCATGCGGCCGCCGCTGGTGGGTTCGGCGGCTCTCAGGGCGTGGGCGATGGTGTGGTGGTCGAGGCCGAGTCCGTGGGCGAGGGCGGCGACGGCGAGGGCGTTGCCGACGTGGTGCCGGCCGGTCAGGCGGAGCGTGACGGGTGCGGTGCTTTCGGGGGTGTGCAGGGTGAAGCAGGCTCGGCCGTGGGGCGTGACGTGCACTTCCCGGGCGTGCACGCTGGTGGGGTGGGGGTGTTGGCTCCACCAGTGGGTGCGGGCGGGGGTGAGCGGGGCCATCGCGGCGACGAGCGGGTCGTCGGCGTTGAGGATGGCCAGCCCGCCGTGGTCGGCCGGGGGGAGTCCGGTGAGCAGTTCGCTCTTGGCCGCGGCGATGCCGGCTTGCCCGTCGGGGTATTGGCCGAGGTGGGCGGTGCCGACGTTGAGCACGACCCCCACGTGGGGCGTGACCAGACCGCACAGGTAGCTGAGGTGCCCACGGCCCCGGGTGCCCATTTCCAGGATGAGGTAGCGCGTGTCGGGGGTGGCGCGCAGGACGGTGAGGGGGAAGCCCAGTTCGTTGTTGAAGGAACCCCGGGTGGCGATGACCGGGCCGTGGTGTGCCAGGACCTGGGTGGCGAGATCCTTGGTCGTGGTCTTGCCGTTCGACCCGGTGATGCCGATCACGGTCGCCGGCAGTCGGCCCGCGACGTGGCGAGCCAGGTCGCCGAGCGCGCGGGTGACGTCGGCGACTTGGACGGCCGGGGCGGCTGCCGGGCGTGAGGCCAGCACCAGGGCGGCTCCCGCGGCGAGGGCCGCGGGAGCGTGGTAGTGCCCGTCGGTGCGCCGGCCGGGGAGAGCGGCGAAAACGCCGCCGGGGTGGATCCAGCGGGAGTCGATGCTGGCGGGTGCGGTCACCAGCAGCGACGGGTCGGTCCCCGGGACGAGGTGGCCGTCGGTGGCTGCCGCGATCTCGGCGGCGGTCAGGGGGATCATGGGGTGACGCTCCTTCGGGCGCACAGCGGGGTGGGTCCGCGGGGTGATGTACCGGGTTAAGGGTTGCAGCACTCGCAGAACGTGGGATCGGCACGGCGTTGGCAGTCATCGCGGGGGTGGCGACTGCGGTGCGGGCAGTGGGCGCACCCGTGGATTGTTGCCAGGGTGAGGCTGGTGGGCTCGCCACACGTGCCGCAGGGCAGACCAGGTTCGCGGTCCACCGGGCCGTATCCGGGGGTGCCGCAGGCCGAGCACAGGGTGGCCAGACGCGAGGCGAGCTGGTGGGCGAGCACGCTGATCTCACGCATACGGGTGGGGTTGACGTGCGCGCGCATGTCGGTCTCCAGTCGAGCCAGGCCATCGGTGGAGTGCGCGGCGCACTCGCTGATCGCCGCGTCGAGGTCGGCGCGGGTCTGGATGCCCTTGCGGATGGGGCCTGGGGCCCGCGCGTCGGCGGGGGTGTGAGGGCGGACGATGACCGCGTGGCCGCCGAAACCGACGCGCGCCAGGAAGGCGTCAGTGGCCTCGTCGATGCGGCGGGTCGTGGTATGGCTGAAGTTCGTCGGTGTGGTTCGGCGCTCCAGGACGCACACATCCCGAGCGATGTCGAGAAAGGCGAGAATCTCCTGGCCAGCACTCAGCATCGGCGCGACCGGGTGCGGGCCGAAGGAACCTTCGCTGGCCACGGCGAGCCCGAGGCCGGTCGACTCGATCGCGAGGCGCGCTTTGCGGACCGCCGTCTCAGCCGCCGACCCGGTGCGGGGGATCTCACCTGTGAAGGTGCCGAGCCGATCGGTATCGACGTCGTGGGCGAGCACGAGGCGCATGCCGGGGATACGCGCCAGAGCGGCAGCGAGGGCCCGCTGCTTGCCGTGTCGGGTGGCCAGTGCGACCTGTGCGCCCGCGTAGGGGTGCACGGCGAGCATCACGCGACGTCGCCGGACCGGATGTCGATGCCGGTGAGCAGGGCCACGAGCTGCCCGATGGCGGTGTCGCGGTCCATGGGGTGCCGCAGCGGCAAGTCCGGGTGCAGCCGATACCGGTTGCGCCGCCCGTCCCGGGTGCGTTCCAGGTAGCCCGCCTCGACCAGGTCGGCCACGATGCGCTGCGCGGCCCGCTCGGTGATGCCCACCTGCTCGGCGACATCCCGCAACCGAGCTTGTGGATCACGCACCACGCACAGCAGGACGTGGGCGTGATTCGTCAGAAACATCCACTCCTGCATGGCCGTAACTCTACCTCGACCGGGGTAACGCGAGTCACGCTTGCCAATACACGTCACCGATGTCGTATGATTCATGTCGCGTATTAGAACACGTGTTACCGGTGACGTGCTTGGGAGGTGGGTGTCATGGGCGACAAGGAGATGGCGCACCCGTGGGAGAACGTGCTGAGAGAGGTGGGCGCGGTGGTCGACGCCGAGACGACGCGCGTGCTGACCGCCGGCGAGCCTGCGGCCGGTGAAATGTCGCGGCGCTGGGCGCACCGGTGGGGCTCGCCGCCGCCGGACGTGGTGATCGACACCAGCTCGCCGGGCGCGCGGCGAGGGGCCGCGCAGAGCGTGGGCATCTATATCGCCCGCGAGCTGGAACGAGGGCGGTCGCTGTACTGCGTGGTCCGCGATGACTTCGTTCGGGTGCGGGTCGGCGGTTTCGACGGGCGTGCCTTGCCTCCGCATTGCCTGGAACACCTCGACCCGACCCCCGAGCCCGCGGCGGGCACCGGCGCTGAGCCGCCCGCCACCGACGTCACCGGAACCCCGGCGACGCGCGGCGCGGCGGAGCGCGCGGCGGCGGGAGGTACGACGGCGTGACGGGGGTGTTGCTGCTCGCCGTGGTGGCCCTTCCCGCTGTCGCGGCCGCGGCCGGATCGGTCCGTTGCCTGCGGGCCCTGGCGCCCGCGCTGGGCGCCGGCGCGGCAGTGCTAGCCGCCGCGCTGGCGGGGACGCTAGCCGTGACGGTGGCGGACGGCGGGCCGGTGGCGATGGTTCTGGCCAACCCGGACGGGCGAGCCTGGACCGGGCTGGTGCTCGACCACGTCGGGGCGATCGTGCTGCTGTTGGTGTGCGCGGTCAGCGCCGTGGTCCAGGCATTCGCCCGCCGCTACCTGCGTGGTGACCCAGCGGCGGCCAGGTTCGCTGTCGCGGCTGGGGCGCTGACCGCCGCGACCACGGTCATGGTGACCGCGGCGACTCTTGTCACCCTGGCGGTGGCGTGGTCGCTGACCGGGGTGATCTTGTGTCGGCTGGTGGGTGTGTATCGGCCGGCTCCGTCGGCCGTTGACGCCACCCGCCGTACCGCACGTGCCGTCCTCGTCGGGGACGCCGCGTTGTGGGTTGGGGTTGTCCTCGCGGTCGCTGCCTGGGGTGATCTCGACCTACGCCACCAAGGCGACGTGGCGGTCGGCGGCGCGGTGGGCACGGCGGTGGCCTGTTCGCTGGTGGTTGCCGCGGCCGCGCGGTGTGCCCAGTTGCCGTGGCACCGCTGGCTGCCCGCGTCCCTGGCGGCACCGACCCCAGTCTCGGCGCTGCTGCACGCCGGCGTGGTCAACGCCGGCGGGGTGCTGCTGGTGAAGCTGTGGCCGATCTTCGGTGCCGCGCCGGTGGCGACACACCTGGCGTTCGCCATCGGAGTCGCCAGCGTCGTGGCCGCCACCGCGATCATGCTGGCCCGTCCCGACATCAAGGGTGCGCTGGTGCACTCCACGATCGGGCAGATGGGGTTCATGCTGATGACCTGCGGGCTGGGCCTCTACGCCGCGGCGGTGGTGCACCTGGTGGCGCATGGGCTGTTCAAAGCCGCCTTGTTCCTCGGTTCGGGGTCCGCCGTGCAACGCTACGCCCGCCACACCGTGGCTCCTCCCGTGCCTCGGATGGCTCCCGCGCGCGCGGCACAGGTTGCTGTATTCGCCGGGGCCGTCGCCGTCGCGGCGGTGACGGTGGCGGCCTGGTGGCTGCCCCCGCATGCCGGGGGCGCGGCGTTGTTGATCTTCGCGGTGGCCACCGCTGCCCGGCTGGCGTGGGGCTGGCTGCGGCGCCTCCCAACCGCCGGCGCGCTGGTCACGGTGGTGATCGTGCTGCCGGGCGCGGCGATCGGCTACCTGGCCGTGGTGGGCGCGGTCACGAAGTTCCTGGCCCCGAGCCTGCCCGCCGCCGTCACGGCAGCGGTCCCGGCCTGGTTGCTGGCGACCGTGGTGGCGGTGCTGGCGGCCGGCGCGCTGCTGCTCCACCTGGCGCCCACGACCGGTCTCCGCCGCTGGCGCGACCGCCTCTACGTGCTGGCCCTGTCAGCCGGGCAGCAGCGCACGCACACCGGCACCTGGGCGCACCCGCCACGGCTGGTGCCGACACCACGCCCGCGGCCGGTCCCCCAACTGGAAGGACCTCGGGCGTGATCAGGCGACCCCGCGCTCTCAACGGCACCGCGGAAAGCGATCCGCCGCTGTGACCGGAGCCACCGCCCCGGACGTGCGGTCGCCAGGGCCGCACACGATCGCACTGTTCGCCACCGTTATCGCCGTGCTCACGCAGGAGGGTTCCTCCCCATGACCACCAGCCCCGCCACCGACCTCGCCCCCGATGCCGTCCCTGACGTCTCCACCCAGCTGGCGGCAGTGCGCACCGAGATCGCCGACGCGGCCGGTTTTCTGGCACCGACCTGGCCACTGGCCGACTTCATCGCGGTCAACCCGTTGTCCGGCCTGCTGGACCGGCCGTTCGCCGAAGCGGCCACCATCGCCGCGGATCTGCTCGGAGCACGAGTCACTCCGGACGAAACGTGGCTGCGGGATGCCTGGCGGCACGGACGGATCACCGACGACGGCCTGCGTGCCGTGCTGGCCCGCCGCCACCCCGCGGCGCTGCGCCAGGGCCCACTCACCCTCGGCAACCGCGCCTACGACCCGGTCGAACTCCTGGTGGCCGACCTGCACCAGGGCGTCACGGGCCCACCGCCGCGCCGCCAGGTCCACACCGCGGCGGAAGCACTGGCCCCGGACGTGGTCGCCCTGCTCAACACCCACACGATCCAGTGGTGCGCCGCCTTCTTGGACGAGGGCCAGTCCACCTGGCGGATGCCGGGCCGCGACCGCGGCTTCTACCCCGCCTGGCGAGCCCTGGCCACCCACGACGCGACCTTGCCGCGGCCGGTGCGGGCGCGGCTGTGGCACCTACCCGAACGCGCCGAGCACGCCGTCCTGGAGGCGCTGGCCGCGCTCGGTGTCCCGGACAACCAACGCACCCGCTATCTGCAGGCCCACCTGGCCTGCCTTCCCGGCTTCGCCGCCCACATCCGGTGGCAGGGTCAGCGGCCCGACAGCGGCATCGACCTGGTCGACTACCTTGCGCTGCGGCTGGCCACCGAAGCCGCCACGCTCGCCGGCACCCACTCCCACGGCACAGCATGGGCCTCGGCCTCGGCAGGCTGGATCGACACCCGGCAGGCCACCGTCGACCCGGGCGGCCGGGCCCACCACCTGCTGGGCGCGCTGGAAGTCACCGACACTGACGCCGCGCAGCGGAGCGCACTGGCGCGGTTGCTCGACCACCTTCCGCTGCAGCAGCGGGCACTGGTCTGGCTGGACGCCTACGAGGACCACTACCGGGGGCAGTTGCTGCGCACCCTCAGCCGACACCAGCCTGAGCAGCCCGACGCCCCACCGCGGGCGCAGGTGGTGTGCTGCATCGATCCCCGTTCCGAAGGGCTGCGCCGCCACCTGGAAGCGCTCGGCAACTACCAGACCCTGGGCTTCGCCGGCTTCTTCGCGGTCGCCATGCGCTACCGCGACCTCGCCGGTGGTGCCGCTCGCGCCCAATGCCCGGGCCCGATCACGCCCCGGCACACCGTCACCGAACGCCCTACCCCTGGCCGGCAGCGCGCGGCCGAGCGGTCACTCGCCGGTCGCCGGGTGCTCGCCGCCATTGAGCACTCCCTGCACACCGCCAAGGACGACCTGCTGGCGCCGTTCGTTCTCGCCGAATCCGCCGGCTGGCTGGCCGGCCCGCTGGCCGCGGCCAAGACCTTCGCTCCCCGCGCCGCCGGCGCCACACGCGCGTGGGGGGCCCGCCGCATCACCCCCGACCCGCCGACCGAGATCTCCATCACCGACGTCCTCACCCCCGAGGAGCGCGCCGCGACCGCCGAGACCATCCTCACGCTGATGGGCTTGACCCGGGGCTTCGCACGCCTGGTCGTGTTCTGCGGGCACCGCGCCCATACCGACAACAACCCCTACCAGGCCGCGCTGGACTGTGGTGCCTGCGGGGGCCATCCCGGGGGGCCCAACGCCCGCACCGCCGCCGCCCTGCTCAACGATCCGCAGGTCCGCCGTCACCTGGCCGCCCGCGGCATCACCATTCCCGACGACACCTGGTTCATCCCGGCCGAACACGACACCACCACCGACACCGTGCGCCTGCTGGACGCCCACCTCCTGCCCGACAGCCACCGCCGGGACGCCGACACGCTCACCGCCGATCTCCGCACGGCCGGCACCAGACTGGCCGCCGAACGCTGCGCCATCCTGCCTGGCGCACCCACCCGGCCCCGCCCCCGGCGCGCGGCCCGCCACACCCGCGCCCGTGCCCGCGACTGGGCCCAGGTCTTCCCCGAATGGGGTCTCGCCGACAACGCCGCCTTCGTCATCGCGCCGCGCGCCCTCACCCGCGGCATCAACCTGCACAGCCGCGCGTTCCTCCACGACTACGACCCCGACCTCGACCCGGCTGGCACCGTCCTGGAAACCATCCTCACCGCGCCGCTCGTCGTCGCGCACTGGATCAATAGCCAGTACTACTTCGCCACCATCGAGCCGCACGCCTTCGGCGCCGGCAGCAAGACCCTGCACAACGTCACCGGCGGGGGCCTGGGTGTCATGAACGGCCACACCAGCGACCTCCTGCCCGGCCTGCCCTGGCAGTCCCTCACCGACGGACACCACGCCCGACACGAACCGCAACGCCTGCTCGCCATCGTGCAGGCGCCCTTGCGCAGGCTGGACACCCTCATCGCACGCAACACGGTACTGCACCACATGTTCAGCCACGACTGGGTCGGCCTCACCGCGCGGGAACGCCCCGATGACCGGTGGCACCGCTACACCCCCACCGGGTGGCAGCCCTGGCACCCCAGCACCGACACCCAGGAGACGCTCCCGTGACCGCCCCACACCACCCATGCCCACACCACCCGAAGGCGGCGTCCCACCCGGCACGACGCGGGAGGACCTGGCTCCGCCGCGACGCCGCAGGCGCACGGCACGAGCCCGACGGAACAACCACGTAACAGAGCCGCTTGAAAGAGAGGTACCCCATGAGCGTGCTTCTACTGATCCGAAGCGTGGACCTCGCCGAGGTCTCCGTCGAGCAGGCGAGCGACTACCTGGTCCACCACCGTCGCTACGGCGACGATCCAGATCAGTGTGACACCCTGCTCGGGATATGGATCCGCCGCGAACTTGACGCGGACCTGCCCACGTTGTTCCCGTGCGGCGAGCGTCGGCAGACCTGCGGATGCGCCGTCGACGACCCCCCGGAAGAGCGCCTGCCAGAAGTGCCGGTGGGGATCCGGACATCCTCCTCGGTGTCCGGGCTGTGGTCGCTGTGCTGGCTCGGCGGTCCCGCCCTGCGCGAGGCCCACAACCCCCACCAGCGACGGCACCGGGTCCTCGACTTCCTGGTGCAGGGCGCGGCGCCCGCGGCGAGCCTGCCGGGAGCGTTCTTTCCGGTGTTCGCGCACACCGACTCCGACCACACCGTCAACGCCAACCAACTCCGCAGCCGCTATCCGCACCTGGTCGCGACCCACTGGTACATCGATGACCCAGAGCAGGGCATCAGTGGACCGTGCGGCACGACCAGCGCCGGATGCCGGCTCTTACGCGGCACCGCAACGACTCGCCCCTAGCCCACCCATCGTCCCGTCACGTCCTCGGTCTCAGGAGCAGCATGACCACGCATTCCACATCCGCACCGATCACCGTCGCCCACGGAGACGGAATCGGTCCGGAAATCATGGAAGCCACCCTTTCGGTGCTCCACGCCGCAGGCGCGGCCCTTGATATCGACACGATCACCATCGGAGAGTCGGTCTATCAGGCTGGCAATCCCGCCGGCGTCACTCCCGAGGCGCTCGAGTCGATCCGCCGCACGGGTGTGTTCCTCAAGGCGCCCATCACCACCCCTCAAGGCGGAGGGTTCAAGAGCCTCAACGTCACCGTGCGCAAGACGTTCGGTCTCTATGCCAACGTCCGGCCATGCGTCGCCTACGCACCGTTCGTCGCCACCAAGCATCCTGGCATGGACGTCGTCATCGTCCGGGAGAACGAAGAGGACCTCTACGCCGGCATCGAGCACCGCCAGACCGACGAGGTCGTGCAGTGCCTCAAGCTCATCTCCCGGCAGGGATGCGAGCGGGTAATTCGCTACGCCTTCGAGTACGCCACCGCCTATCGGCGAACCAAGGTGACAGCGTTCACCAAGGACAACATCATGAAGATGACCGACGGCCTGTTCCACCGGGTGTTCGACGAGGTCGCCGCCGACTACCCCGATATCCAGGCAGAGCATTGGATCGTCGACATCGGTGCGGCCAAGCTCGCCGACACCCCCGAGGCGTTCGACGTCGTCGTCCTGCCGAACCTCTACGGCGACATCCTCTCCGACATCGCCGCCCAGATCGCCGGATCTGTTGGCCTCGCCGGAAGCGCGAACATCGGCGAGCGAGTCGCCATGTTCGAAGCCATCCACGGATCCGCCCCCCGGCGAGCCGGCCAAGACGTTGCGAATCCTTCAGGGCTGCTGCTGGCCGCGGTGCAGATGCTGGTCCACATCAGACAAGCCGACGTCGCGAGCCGAGTCCACAACGCCTGGCTGCGGACCATCGAAGACGGCATCCACACCTACGACATCTACGAGCCCGATACCAGCACCTCCAAGGTCGGCACCACGGCGTTCGCGGCATCGGTCATCGACCGTCTCGGCCAAGAACCCACCCGGCTGCCGGCAACGCACTACGCCCAGCACAGGCCGATCACCGTCAAGCTCGCGGGCCGATCCGCTGCCGCCAAGACCCAGCTCGGCGTCGATGTGTTCGTCCACAGCCCAGACACCACCCCAGACGAACTCGCCGCCAAGCTTCGTCCGTTCGCCGCACCCCTGCACCTTGACATGATCTCCAACCGGGGACAGAAGGTCTGGCCAGGCGGCGCGCCCGAGACCCTGCTCACCGACCACTGGCGATGCCGCTTCCTCGACCCGCGCGGGACCACCACCGCCGCCGAGGTCGTCGCCCTCCAGGCCCGAATGGTCGAGCACGGCATCGAACCGATCAAGACCGAAGGCCTCTACGCCTTCGACGGCGAACCCGCATTCACCCGAGGCCAGGGCCAGTGAAGGGCCGAGCTGACCAAGCGAAGCTGGGAGAAGACATGGACCCGCGTCACCGTAGCCGAATCGTCACCGACGGCGTCACCCGAACACCGGCTCGGGCAATGCTGCGGGCAGTCGGCTTCGACGACGAGGACTTCACCCGGCCGCAGATCGGCGTGGCCGCGGCCGCCAACGACCTCACACCCTGCAACACCGGCCTCGACCGCCTGGCAGGCGCGGCGGCCGACGGGGTCAGAGAGGCCGGCGGGGTGGCGATGCGGTTCTCGACCATCGCCATCTCCGATGGGATCGCCATGGGGCACCGCGGCATGCGCGCGTCACTTCCCAGCCGGGACCTCATCGCAGATTCGGTCGAGTGCGTCATGGAGGCCGAACAGCTCGACGCGATGGTCACCATCGCCGGCTGCGACAAGAGCCTTCCCGGGATGCTCATGGCCGCCGCACGCCTCAACGTACCCACGGTGTTCGTGTACGGCGGTTCCTCCCTCCCCGGTAGCTGGCGGGGTCAGCCGGTGACGATCCAGGACGTTTTCGAGGCCGTCGGCGCGCAGGCAAGCGGCCTGCTCAGCACCGACGACCTGGACGATCTGGAACGCGCCGCGTGCCCGGGAGCCGGGTCGTGCGCCGGCATGTACACCGCCAACACGATCGCCGCCGAAGCCGAAGCCCTTGGTATCGCACTGCCCGGTTCGGCATCCGCACCCGCTGTCGACCCCACCCGCGCAGGCATCGCCCACGACAGCGGCACAGCCGTCATCGCCGCCCTGCGCGCCGGGATCCGCCCACGCGACATCCTCACCCGCGAAGCGTTCGAGAACGCCATCACCGTGGTCATGGCCCTGGGTGGGTCGACCAACGCCGCGCTGCACCTGCCCGCCATCGCCCACGAAGCCGGCGTCCGCCTCACCCTCGACGACTTCGACCGGATCAGCCGACGCACCCCCCACATCGCTGATCTCCGTCCCGGTGGGCGCCACGTCATGGTCGACCTGCACCAGGTCGGTGGCGTGCCCGCAGTGCTCGCCGTGCTGCTGGACGCCGGGCTGCTCCACAGAGACTGCCTGACCGTCACCGGAGCCACCCTGGCCGAGAACCTCGCCGAACTCGCAGCCCCGAAACCCGACGGTACGGTCCTCCGAACGCCAGACGACCCGCTCCGCCCCGACGGCGGCCTGGCCATCCTCCGCGGGGCACTCGCCCCCAGCGGCGCGGTGGTCAAGATGGCCGGCCTGAGCGTCGACCGCTTCCAGGGCACGGCCCGGGTCTTCGACAACGAAGACGCCGCCATGAGCTACGTCGCAGGCGGCCGCCTCACCGCAGGCGAGGTGATCGTGATCCGGTACGAAGGCCCACGCGGCGGGCCGGGAATGCCGGAGATGCTCGCCGTCACCGCCGCTGTCCGCGGCACCGGCCTGGGTGACCAGGTGGCGCTGGTCACTGACGGCCGCTTCTCCGGCGCCACCACCGGCCTCTGCGTCGGCCACGTCGCCCCCGAGGCCGCTGCCGGCGGGCCGCTGGCGCTGGTCGCCGACGGCGACCCGATCATGATCGACATCCCAGCACGCACCATCGATCTCGACGTCAACCCTGCCGAACTCGAACGACGCCGTCACCGCTGGCACCCACCCCCTGCCCCGACCGGCAACGGCTTCCTAGCCAAGTACAGCCGCCTCGTCGGCTGCGCCTCGCAGGGGGCGCTCGTCGGCGCCACCCCACGATGAGCAGCCCTCCCGACGGAAACAACATCATGTCACGCGAGCGATCCGGCTTTCTCCTGTCGCCGTGCCGCCGGCGCCTGCCGGCGGCACGGCCTGCGGGGCGCATCGGCGGTGCCGCCAACGCCGACCGCCCTATCGAAGGAATCACCGCCACGACCGGACCCGGCATCCGCCGGGCCATCGACGCCCACCAAGCGCCACGGCCCACGCCTGCCGGGCCGCAGACACCAACCCCCGCGAAGGAGCCGCACTGTGTTGAACGGCAAGCACATCCTGGTGACCGGGGTCGTCACCACCGACAGCATCGCCTTCGCCGTCGCCCGCCGCGCCCAACAGCTCGGCGCCGAGGTGCTGCTCACCGGGCTCCCCCGCGACCTCGATCGGGCCCGTGCGGCGGCAGCGCAGCTCACCGGCGACATCGACGTCATCCCCTTCGACGCCACCGCCTCCGACGACGCCGCCCGGCTCACCGCAACGATCGCTGAGCGGTGGGAGAGACTCGACGGCGCCCTGCACGCCATCGCCTTCGCACCCGCCGACGCCCTGGCAGGCCCCCTACTCAACGCCCGACCCGAAGGGATCGGACTGGCGTTCCAGACCAGCACCGTATCCCTCGCCGCGCTCGCCGCGGCGGTGAACCGGCTCGCCCCACCCTCCGGCGCCAGCCTGGTCGGGCTCGACTTCGACGCCGGCGCCGCGTGGCCGGTCTACAACTGGATGGGCGTCTGCAAAGCCGGACTGGAGTCGCTCAACCGGTACCTCGCACGCGACCTCGGGCCTGCCGGAATCCGGGTCAACCTCGTCGCGGCCGGGCCGATCCACACCCGGGCGGCCACCGGCATCCCCGGCTTCGAAGCCCTGCTCGACGCCTGGGCAACCCGTTCGCCCCTGCGGTGGGACCCAGCCGACTCGACCCCGGTGGCCGACGCCGTCTGCTTCCTGTTCTCCGACCTCGCCCGCGCTATCACCGGCGAGATCCTCCACGTCGACGGCGGCTACCACGCCATGGCCGCGCCCCTGCGCCAACAGGGATCATGATGGGCCACGCGGACGTCCAACACCTCCACACTGACCAGGGCAGGTGCGTGGCGATAGACCGCACCCAGGCCGAAGCCGGCCCACCCAGAGATCACGATCGCGGTGACACGCCACGGTGGACCACCACCGGCCACTACACCAGGGGGACCGGAGACTCACCACATCAGACCGAGCAACATCTCGTCGACACCGCCACGGCCGTCGGCTGCGCAGGCAAGGAACGAGATTCGCCCGACGTGGTCCACCGACAGGCGCCGGTGACCGCCGTGCCGATGTCGCTCGGCTACAGCGTCGGCGCCGGGGCCTCGCCACCCCCGCCTGGATGCGCACGGACCGCGACCGGAGCCACCGCAGCGACAGCGGGTTCGATGCCACGTCCGCCACCTTCACCCAGACCGTGCCTCCCGGATGCAGGACGACCGACTCAACAGCGGCGACGTCACGGTCCCCTTCGACCTCCCACCGGTTCAACCAGCCGAGATCTTGCCCAGTCTGCGACCAGCCAGCGAGCGCTCCATGACCCGACCTAGCCGACTCATCCTGGTCACCGGCACCGGCACCGAGGTCGGCAAGACCTGGGTGACCGCCGCCTTGTCGCGACGATTGCGAGCATTTGGCATCGAGGTCGCGGCCCGCAAACCGGCGCAGTCGTTCACACCCGGTGAGACCGCGACCGACGCCGCCGTGCTCGGCGAGGCAACCGACACGCCCGCCGACACGGTGTGCCCGCCACACCGGTGGTACCCGGTACCCCTCGCGCCACCGATGGCCGCCGACACCCTACAACTGGCTCCGATCCTGCTCGACGACCTCGTCGCCGAACTCGACTGGCCCGCAGGCGTCGCCATCGGCTTCGTCGAGGGCGCAGGCGGGCTGTGCTCACCAATCGCCCATGACGGCGACACCCTCTCACTGGCGCAGCGGGTGAGACCGGACCTCGTGCTACTGGTCACCGAGCCTGTCCTAGGAGTTGTGTCCCAGGTGCGCCTCGCCGCGCGAGCCCTCACCGGATACGAGGTGCTAGTCGTCCTGAACCGATACGACCCCAGCGACGAGGTGCACCGGCGTAGCCGCGACTGGCTGACAGCCATCGACGCGCTCGCCGTACTCACCAACCACGACCTCGCCGACACCGTTGATTCCGACGCGGCCTGGCGCGCCATCAGCGGCGAGCCACCCTCGGCAAGCAATCCCTGACCACGCCCCTCGGTCACTGACCCGCTTACCCACGTCCTGGACCCGAGCGGTCGGTCAGACGGGGTCAGTTTTCACCCGGCGGCGACAGTCACCATGAGTGATCGCGATGGGTGACCACTCGGCGCCAGCCGACATTGCTCAGTGCCAGCAGACACCCTTGAGCCGCGACGAGGCCGCCAGCAGTGGCCGGCGAACCGTCGACACCTGGCTGCCGATCCACGACTGGACCGAAGCCCAGGTCTGGCAGCGAATTCGCCAGTCCGGCGTCCCGTACCACGCGGCCTACGACCAAGGTATGAGCCGCCTGCCGTGCTCGCTGTGTGTTCTTGTGAGGTTCCCCCGGTAGCGCGGAGTGTCGGCTACCTGGCGGCGGCCGGGTCGGGTTCGGCAGCGTCAGCTGCCGGGTGATCGTCGGTCTGGACATGCCAGGCCGCTTCGTACTCGTCGGGTGAGAGCCAGCCGAGCCGGGCTTGGATGCGTTCGGTGTTGTACCACCCGTCGATGTAGGCGAACAGCGCGTTCTCCGCCTCGTCGCGGGTCCGCCACGATGTCCGGTAGACCAGTTCGGTCTTGAGCGTGGAGAAGAAGTTCTCCATCAGCGCATTATCGTAGGAATCCCCGATCGAACCCATCGACGCGAGAATGCCGTGGTCGTCGAGTCGCTGCCCG
Organism: Pseudonocardia sp. MH-G8; assembly: GCF_002262885.1. Taxonomy (GTDB): domain Bacteria; phylum Actinomycetota; class Actinomycetes; order Mycobacteriales; family Pseudonocardiaceae; genus Pseudonocardia. Next base: position 14,732 of record NZ_NKYF01000052.1, read on the forward strand.
AAGCGCAGCGACGTGTAGTTCGAGCCGCGGTCGGAGTGATGGACGACCTGGCCGTCGCGGATGCCGCGTGACCAGACCGCGTACTCCAGGGCGCCGAGGATGAGGTCGGTGTCGCAGCGGTCCGAGCAGCGCCAGCCGACGATCCGGTTGGAGAAGGCGTCGCGGACCGCGGCCAGCCAGAACACGCCCTGCCCGCACGGGATGGGGGTGGCGTCGGCGACCCAGAGCTGGTTCGGCGCGGGTGCGGTGAAGTCCCGGTTGACCAGGTCCGGTGCTGGTGTCGCGGCCTGGTTCTGCCTGGTCGAGGACGTGCGCCACTTCTTGCGCAGGAATGCGCCCTGCAGGCGTGCTCGCGCATCAGTCGCTCGACCCGTTTGCGCGAGATGCGCCCCCCGCGCCGCTGCAGGGTGGCGTGGATCCGCGGCGAACCGTAGGTGCCCCCGGAGCGATCGTGGATCTCGACGATCTCCGCGAGAACCTGCTCGTCGGTCCGTCGGCGGTCGGACGGGTGGCGTTGTTGGGCGAGCCAGCCGTAGAACGTCGAGGGGGCGACGTCGAGGACCCGCAGGATCGGGTCGACCCCGAACCGGTCGCGCAGATGGGCGACGGCGTTCAATATCGCCTCCTTGTCGGGTCGATCTCCTGGGCGAAAAAAGCACTCGCCGCCTTCAGGATCTCGTTGGCCCGGCGCAGCTCGGCGTTTTCCTTGCGGAGCCGGCGCAACTCCTCGACTTCCGCGGTGGTGGGCAGGTCGGTGCGCTGGCCGCGGTCGGCCTGGGCCTGGCGGATCCAGGTCCGCAACGCTTCGTGATGCACGCCCAACTGCTCGGCCAGCCGCCGGATCACCGGACGCGGCTCGGACTCGAAGTACAACCGGACCGCGCGCTCACGCAGCTCGTCGGGGTACTTCTTCGGTGCTGCCACAGAGACTCCCTTCACGGCCTACGGCCATGATCGTCGGTCTCCGAGCTAGCGGGGGAACCTCAACATGCGCGACCTCGTGTCGCACCCCACCGCTGTTGGTAGAGGGTGATGATCTCTGCGGCCGGGTAGTCGGGGTCGGTCACGGTGGTGACCAGCCGGTAGATCTCGCTGCGCGGCCCGCGCTGATGGTGATCGTGATCCGGGCGGTGATCACCCGGACCTCGACCCGGTCCGATCCGGGAGACATACGAGCCGTCGCGCAGGCGGCGGCATACCGGTAGGGCCCGGTTGAGCTTGACCCGCACGAGCACGTCCGCGCCGGTCGCGACGACCGCGACGACCGCGACGATCCAGGCGCGGACAGCGAAGGTCCGATCGGCCAGCACGATCATCCCGGCCCGGAGCGCGGCGAGCAGGTCGTGGGCGTAGCGGGTCTCCCCGACCCGATCGGTGCCGAACGTGGCGTCGATGATCGTGCGAGTGCCGCAGGCAACCAGCGTGAGCAGCCGCACCATCGGGTACCCGGTGCCGCCGTGGTTGCCGGCACCGCGTCGATACACCGTCAGGTTCGCGGGGGTGTCCGGGCAGCACAGGATGGTCCCGTCGATCGCGCAGACCAACCGGCCGCGCCACCACACCCCGGTCCGGGACAGGCCCGACGCCGGACCGCGTGGCAGGTCGAACAGGGCCCGCAGCGGAGCTGGGCCGATCCGGCGGCAGGCCTGGGCCAGTGCGCTCGGGCTCGGTCGGGCCGGCGCGAGCCCGGCCAGTGCAGCGGTCATCCGCGCCCACACCTGTCGATAGCCCAGCTCGGCGAACAACCCGCCCGCGAGGAGCAGATAGACCACGACCCGGGAGGGCAGCAGCCGCACCCGCTGTTGGGTCGTGTTCGTCTCTCGGCCAACACCGCGTCGACCATCTCGAAAGGCTCGATCCGGGTCAGCTCACCGACATGGCCCGGCGCGAACCGGCCCGCGGCCACTCTCACGACGCGACTGATGACAGAATCCGTGCTCAGCGAAGCTCCAGGTAGGGCAGAGGATGTCTTGGAGGACGACCTCTCCTACCGGAGCTCCGCTCCCATGATCGGCACCGACACGCGAGACCCGACGATCCTTGACCGCCAAGCCCAGCCGCTAACTGAACGGCTTTGACCCTAGCCGTGGCCACCCCGATCGCGCGGTGCGTGATGGTCACCCGCGCCCAACCGGGCGGGATCGACATTGACCGCGAGGTGCCGCGGCGCATCCACCGCGACCGGGCCAGGAACCTGTCGGTGGGCGGTTCGGTCACCGACCCGGGACTGGTACAGATTGGCGACGAGCTCACCACGACCTGACCCCGGGCCGGATCATCGATCCCCATGCGGGCGGGGCGCCACGGTCTCGGCGGGGGTTGCCTGCTCGCGCATCTGCATGCCCATGATGTTGATCTGACATCAAGTGGCCCGTCAGGTGTCGGCCCGCACCGCGGGCAGCCGGTGTCCTGTCCTGTCTGGCGGTGTCGGGCTGGTGCTCGGACGTAACAGAGTGAGGTAGCGCAGCCGTCCGGTGTGGTGTTCGACCCGGAATCGGTGTCTCCGGGCGAGGGCGTGGGTGTCGCGCAGCGTGAGCCAGTGGGCGCGGTAATGCTCGGCGATCACGAGCCGGCCACCGGGTCGCAGCACGCGGTGCAGTTCGTCTAGGACGCAGCCGGGGTCGGGCAGGGTGGACAGCGCCCCGACGAGGTAGGCGGCGTCCATCGAGTGGTCGTCGAGAGGTAGGCGGCGGGCGTCGGCGACCCGGGCGATCACCCGGGGCTGGAGCCCAGCGGTGCGCAGGCGGGCGTCGTCGAGCATGTGCTCGGGGGTGTCGAGCAGGTGCACCTGACCGCTGGGGCCGACGAGCCCGGCGATGTGGCGGGCGTGGTGGCCCAGGCCGGGGCGGATCTCGAGGATCCGCTCCCCGGTGCGCGGTCGCAGCACCCGGGCCAGCTGCGCGGGAGTGGGCGCGGGTCGCATCGCGGCGAGAACCTGTCGGGCGATCATCGATCCTCGCCTGGTCGTGGCGGCGGTGGTGTGGTCGTGTGGTCGGCGGGTGCCGGTTCGCTGCGGCGCCCGGCTCGGCGGGGTCGCCAGGTCGGTTGCAGGGCGGCGATCTCGGCGGGGGTGGCGATCCGGAACGGCGGGTTCTCCGGTTCGGTGATCGCCTGGCGGGCTTGTCCGCGGGTGGCGCGCAGGCTGGCACCGATGGACACGGCGAGGATGGTGACGATGACGGCGAGGGAGATCGTGGTGGGGATGTAGAACAGGTCGACCTTGAGCGCCATCTTGATCCCGACCCAGATCAGGACCAAGGCGAGGCCGAGCTTGAGGTAGATGAAGCGGTGCATGAGGTCAGCGAGCAGGAAGTACATTGCGCGCAGCCCGAGGATGGCGAAGGCGTTGGCGGTGAACACCAGGAACGGTTCGTCGGTGACGGCGAAGATCGCCGGGATGGAGTCGACGGCGAACACGATGTCGGTGACCTCGACGAGGACCAGCACCGCGAGCAGCGGAGTGGCGAGCAGGATCCCACCGCGGCGGATCAGCAGCCGTTGACCGTGGTAGGCATCAGTCATCGGGACCATGCGCCGGAACAGGGCCAGGGCGCGGGATTTCGCCGGGTCGAGGTGTTCGTCGCGGGTGCGGATCATCCGGTAGCCGGTGTAGATCAGGAACGCGGCGAACAGGTACAGGATCGCGGAGAAGCTGGCGATGATGACCGAGCCGGCGGCGATGAAAATCCCACGGAACACCAGCGCGCCGAGGACGCCGAGGAACAGCACCCGGTGCTGGTACTCCCGTGGCACGGCGAAATAGCTGAAGATGATCGCCCAGACGAACACGTTGTCCACGGCGAGGGACTTCTCGATGAGGTAGCCGGCGAAGTACTGCTGGCCCAGTTCGGCGCCGTAGAGCGACCAGATCAGGACACCGAACCCGACCCCGCACGCCACCCACACCACCGACCAGGCGGCGGCCTCACGGACGCCGATGACATGGGCGCGCCGGTGGGCGAACAGGTCGATCGCGAGCATTACCAGGATCACGGCGAGAACCGCGAGCCAGGCCCAGAGGGGAACGAGCAACACACACCACCTTCAGGACAGGGGTTCCGGATCGACGGGCAGGGGCGTCCGTCGCGCCGCGGGTACCAGGAGTGCAGGAACCGGGGCGGGGTGACCGTGGCGGGTCAGGGTGCAGAGTGAGGGCGACGCGGCCGTCGGCGGGCAGGGTCCGGTCGGCCAGCAGCGCGACCCACCCGCCGCGGGCCAGGACCGCCTCGATGAGCTCGTCGACGGCGTCGTCGAGCACGTCCGGAGCACTCAGCTGCGCCACCTCGCTAGTCGGGAAGTGGGTGTCCCCGTCGGCGGAGAGCCGAGCCGGCTGGAAGTAGCCCTGCTCGACCGCGAGCATCTCGGGGCGTTCCCACCGCGAGGCCAGCCAGGCCCGTTCGATGCCGTGCACCGCGCGGCCCTGGTCGGCCCGTTCGGCGAGCAGGGTGAGCGCTTCGGCCTGGCGGGAGAGCAAGTAGTCCTCGATCATCGGCCGGACCCGGGTCTGCAGCTGCTCGCGCGGGGTGGACAGGTGGTTCCCGGTCAGTGTGCCGGTCAGCCGGGCGGTGTGGCGCGAGAGCCGGCGGAACGTGGCCAGGGTGGGCTGCGCGGCCGCGAGGACCAGCGGGGCGGGATGCAGTCGCAGGTAGGCGCCCAGCGACTGGTCCACCTCACGGAGGACCGCTCCCGGGCCGGCTCACCACGTCGGTGCCCCGGGTCGGTGCGCGGGAATCCATGGGTCACCGGGCTCATCCGTCCCCCGGGCGCGTCGAGTAGGCGGGCCTCGTCAGCGGCCAACAGCAGCACTACATGGCGCGGGGTGCGGTGCAGGGCGCGCACCAGGTCCCGGGTGGCGAAGGTCGGGTCGATCACGCACCGGTCGCTCACCTCGACCGGCAGGTCGAACCGGGCTACATGTCCGGTGGAGACGAACAGGCCCAGCCCACGATCGAGCGGGCCGACGATCCCGGCGACCACGGCATCGAGCACACGCACCAGGTCCCGCGTGGCCGCGTCGTCGACGCCGAGCAGCCGCCGACGCGCCTTGCGCGCCAACGCATCCATGGCGGCCCGACCCTGGCTGTCCAGACCTTCCCCCGGTGTGGTGGTCAGCAGCAACGACACGGTCGGGAAGGCGCGATGACCCTGCAACCCCAGCACAGCCGCCGCGGTCAGCGGGGTCGGGGCCAGCGAGGTCGGGGATACGGAACCGTCAGTGTGGGCCGGCGTGGCGTTCGCGGTCACCGGGGGCCCCCGTCGTCGCACCGGTCGACGGGGTGCAGCTCTGCACCCAGGTTACCGGCGAGCGCGTGCAGCCGGCGGGTCAAGGCACGGCGTCGCCCCGCGCGGGTCCACCGCACCGGTTCCCGCACCACGACGGTCTCGGACACCTCGACCCCGACCATCGTGCTCATCAGGCGGGCCGCCCGCGACAAGCTGGCGACCTGGTCCCCGACCCGGCGCGCGACCAGCGCCTGCACCACCGGGTTGATCGTCAACGGAGCCGCCGGGCGGACCACCACAACCACCAGCGACCGCTCCTCGGCCACGGAACGACCGGCCGCGTCGACCAGCGAACCGGTCACGTCCCGCGGACCGGCCACCACCACCAGCAACGGCGCAACCACACCACTGCCGTTCCGACGGGGCAAGCGACAAACCACAGACGGGTCGCCGAGCCTCGGCGGCGGGCCGGATGCTGCGGAGAGAGGTGTCATGACGGGCTCCTCGGCTGAGCCGCCCGCAACCAGCACGGACGGGGATAGCGAGGTCTCCCTCCACCCGCACCGGACCATCTTGCCGGTGTCGCGAATGGGTTCGCCGGGCACCTGCGGAGGTGCCGTGATGACGACGGATACCGGATCGAGGTACTCCCCTCACGAACCACTATACACGAAATGTAGTTCGTGTACCACAGTGCAGTCTTACTAGCGGTGGGTGCCGCCAGGCGCGCTGTCACGACTGCGCTCACGGTGCTGACATTCCGTGCGTGACCGGCCCGTGGGCGACCACCCTGTCGACACGGCCCTCGGCCAGGGCGTAGCCGAGACCGACGACCGCGCAGCGGCCGGCGTCGACCCGCCCGCGTAGGCCGGGGGCGTCGTCGAGCAGCCGGTGAGCGGTGCTGGCGATGTGCAGGCGGGTGATCGCGTCGGGGTCGGTGATGCCCTCGGCCTGCGCGCGTAGGATCTCCGGGCTCAGCCGCTCCACCACCACGCGCAGGTGCCCGGTCGGGGCGCGACCGCTGTCGTGGGCGGCGATCGCCGCCGCAACGGCGCCGCAGCGGTCGTGGTCCAGCACCACGACCAGCGGCACGTCCAGGCCCAGGACGGCGAACTCGATGCTGGCCAGAACCTCGGCGCCGAGCATGTGCCCGGCGGTGCGCACCACGAACAGGTCACCCAGACCGCGGTCGAACACGATCTCCGCGGCCACCCGCGAGTCCGAGCAGCCCAGGATCGCCGCGAACGGGCGCTGCCCGTCGGCGCTGCGAGCGCGATGCCCGGCGCCCTGGTTCAGATGCGCCGGCCGGCCCCGGGCGAACCGGCTGTTCCCGGCGAGCAACTCCGTCAACGCCTGCGCCGGGGTGACCGGGCGGATCGGGTCAGCGACAGTCATCGGTATTCCCAGCATCAGGCGGGCAGGGCACGCGCAGCGCTGCATCGTGCCGAGACACCAGGATCAGCCGTCATGCTTCGGGTGTGCGCCGTCCCGCTCCGGCGTCCCGGCACCGGTGGGCGCGGCATCCGTGGGCGCGGCGGCATCGGTGGGCGCCGGCCGGTACAGGCTCAGCGCGATGCTGACCATGAGCACGACCACGATCACACTGAGGCTGACCGGTGAAGGGATCTCCGGCACGGCCGGGCTGATCGTCTTGTGCGCCGCCTGCAGGACGAGCTTGACCCCGATGAACGCCAGGATGAGCGCCAAGCCCTTGCTGAGCAGGTGGAACCGGTGCAGCATCCCGGCGAGCAGGAAGTAGAGGGCACGCAGCCCGAGAATGGCGAAGGCGTTGCTGGTGTAGACGATGAACGGGTCGTCCGACACCGCCAGCACGGCGGGGACGCTGTCCACGGCGAACAGCAGGTCGGCCGCTTCGATCGCCACCAGCACGGCGAGCAGCGGGGTCGCCACGCGCTTGCCGGCCTCCTTCACGAAGAACTTCGTGCCGGCGTACTCCTCGCGAACCGGCACGATCCGGCGCAGCAGCCGCAGCGCGATGCTGGTGCTCGGGTCGAAGCTCTCGCCGGTGTCGCGTAGCAGCTTGTAGGCGCTGTAGAGCAGGATCGCGGCGAACACGAACAGCACCGCGGTGAACTGGCTGACCACCGCCACGCCGAGGGTCAGGAAGATCCCCCGGAACACCAGCGCTCCCATCACCCCGTAGAACAGCACCCGGTGCTGGAGCTCTCGGGGCACCTTGAAGTAGGCGAAGATCAGCGCGAACACGAACAGGTTGTCCACCGACAGGCTCTTCTCCAGCAGCCACGCGGTGGTGTACTCCACCCCGGCCGTAGTGCCGAGCACGGCGAACACGACCCCGCCGAACACCACCGCCAGGCCCACCCACACCGCGCTCCACCAGGCCGCCTCCCGGAAACCGATCACATGCGCGCCACGGTGGGCCAGCAGGTCGATAGCCAGCGCGATCACCACAGTGGCGGCGAAGGCCCACCACAGCCACAACGGAACGTCGAACACGAACACTCCTCGGGACCTGACCAGCCTCAACCGCAGCCGGTGTAGCGAAACAGGCTTCGTACATGGATGATGCTGCGCACCGACGTAGACTCAGAGGGGCGGGCCGTGAACCGGGCAACAGGCCAGGCCGGGACGACGAACGGATCCACGGGAGCGCAGCCGACAGAAGCGATGCCGGCAGCCTCGCGACCGGCGAACCCGGATCCGGTGGGGCCGGCATGGACCTTCCTGACCAACCACGCCCACGTACTGCTGGCCATCGCCGCAGACCCGGAGACCCGGATGCGTGACGTCGCCACCGCGGTCGGCGTGACCGAACGAGCCGTTCAGATGATCGTCGCCGACCTCGAGGCCGGCGGCTACCTCGCCCGCACCCGGATCGGCCGCCGCAACCAGTACACCGTCAACCAGGCAGGCCGGTTCCGGCACCCCGCCGAGAGCGAGCACCGTATCGGTGCACTGCTCGCCCTGTTCGCACCGGACACCGCGGCGGCAACTGTCGACCGACACTGACCCCCCTCCTTCACTTCTACTCGCCCGCCCCAGACGCGCTGACGCGTCCCGCGCAACCCCAGGCTGGCCCCTCGGTGTCGATCCGAACCACCTTGAGCCGACCAGCCCACGACCATCACCACACCGTCTGCTCACACCCCGTCACCGCCTTAGCGCACTCATAATCGCGAAACATGATTCGTACGTCAAGGGCGCGGTCACATGACTATCCATGGTGGACCTGGTGATAACCCGCTATATCGCCAGGTCGGCGATCCGCTGCCGAACCCGATCCGCGTCGTCGTGCGCCCCGCCGCGGCGCAGCGCTCGACCGCCTGGAGCCGCGCCCGTTCGGCATCGTCGAGCCTGACGTGGACCGCGCCGACGCTTCCCAGGGCCTGACTCAGGGATCGTGACGTAGGTCACTGAAAGTTGTTCGGGGGTGGCGGCTCGGCCAGCACCAGAAGGGAGCATCGACTGCTGTACGGAGTAGGCAGTCAATTTCGTAGTCCACCGGCGAGAGCATTCCGATGCTGGAATGTCGCCGCTTGGGGTTGTACCAACACTCTATCCACTCGAATATCGCGTGGGCAAGCCCCGCACGAGTCGTCCAGGTTCTGGAATCGAGTAGTTCGAGTTGCATCGTGCCCCAGAACGACTCCATCATGGAGTTGTCGTAACAATCACCGATCGAGCCCATCGAGCCGACGAGGCCTGCGTCGATCAATCGCTGCCCGAACGCCCACGACGTGAATTGCGAGCCGTGGTCGGAGTGCAGGATCGCCGAATGATACTCGGGGGTGCGGCGGCTGATTGCCATGCCCAGCGCGTCGACGACGAGCGCGGTGCGCATGGTGCTGTCGATCGACCATCCAACAATGCGCCGCGAGTAGGCGTCGAGAACGGCCGCGCAGTACACCTTCCCCTCCAGGGTCGGGTGTTCGGTGATGTCGGTGCACCACAACTCGTCCGGCCCGTCCACGACGAAGTCCCGGTCCACCAGGTCGGCGTAGGGCTCGGCGTGCAGGTCACGGACGGTGCAGCCACGGCGCCGGCGCCGGTAGAGGCCCTGGATGCCGGCCTCGCGCATCAACCGCGCGACCCGCTTGTGGTTGACCGTCATGCCCAGGCCGAGGGACAGCTCGGTGTGCACCCGCGGCCACCCATACGTGCCGCGGGAGTCTTCGTGGATCGTCTCGATGTGTTTGAGCAGCATCTCGTTCTCCAGTGTGCGGGCGGACTTCACTCCGGATCGCCATTCGTAGTAGCCCTGGCGTCACACGTTCAACACCCGGCAGGTCACCGCGACGTCGAAGCCGTCGTCGGCGAGTTCACGGACCAGCGGGAACACTACTTTAGGAGGACGTTCTCCCGGGCGAAGTAGGCGGCAGCTCGTTTGAGGATCTCGTTCTCGACCTCGAGGCGGCGATTGGTCTTGCGCAGCTCGGCGAGCTCACGCTTCTCATCGCTGCTCAACCGGGAGCTGGTGTTGCCGTCATCGGCGTCGGCCTGGGCCATCCAGTTCCGCAGGCACGACTCGGAGATCGACAGCTCTTTCGCGATCGCCGAGATCGGTTTCTCGCCCAGACGACCCAGCTCGACGGCGCGACGCCGGAACTCCGGCGGGTGAGGTGCAGGCACGAACGACATCCTCCCTGGCGGACCGGGTCCACCTCAGGTGACGTGATGTTGACCCCGCTTCACGGACACAGTGATGTTGACCCCGCTCAGCGGACACGGACGTGAGGAGACATAGTGTCCGACGATCTTGTGAAGGAGATCGTCCGTCGTGCCGAAGCCCTACCCGCCGGAGTTCCGGCGCCGCGCCCTTGATCTGCTCGACTCGGGACGTTCAGTGCGGGACGTGGCGACGTCGCTGGGCATCGCGGAGTCCTGCCTGCATCGCTGGAAGTCCCGGGATCTGCTCGACCGAGGGCTCAAGACCCCGACCCCTGAGCAGGTCGAGTCGGCAGCGCTCACCGCGGCCAAGGCGCGGATTGCAGAGTTGGAGACTGAGGTCAAGATCCTGCGCAGGGCAGCTGCCGCAGTCGAGCAGGTGGTGCCCCCAAAAGCTCGGTTCGCCCTCGTCGCGGGACTGGCCGCTGAGGGCGTCCCGGTCAAGCAGGCCTGCCTGTCCCTCGGGGTGTCCCGGGCGGGCTTCTACGAGGCTCGCGGCCGCCCTCCCTCGTCTCGGACGATCCGGCAGGCCTGGCTGACCGACCGGATCACCGCTGTCCACGAGGCGTCCCGCCAGACCTACGGGGCGCCGAGGATTCGCGCCGAACTCGTCCTCGGCCAAGGCGTGATCGTGTCCCGCAAGACCGTCGCAGCGCTGATGCGCCGCGCCGGTCTGGCCGGACTTCCGTTGCGGCGCAAAGCGAAACGGGTCCCTTCGGCGAGGACCGTGACTGACCTGGTCAAACGCGACTTCCGGCGTGACGGTCCGAACCAGCTCTGGGTCACCGACATCACCGAGCACCCCACTCGCGAGGGAAAGCTCTACTGCTGCGTGGTCCTCGACGTCTTCTCCCGCCGGGTCGTCGGCTGGGCCATCGACTCCCGTCAACGAGCGGACCTGGCCACTTCAGCCCTCGGAATGGCCATCGACTCGCGCGGCATCGCCGGGCAGGTCCCGGGCGGGATCATCCACGGTGATCATGGAACCCAGGGCGGACTCAATCGGTCGTCGCAACACCTCTCCTGATCTCGGAGGTGTTCGATGGCACGGCGTCAGCAACAGGCGGATCGGGCTCTGCGACCGGCGATGCGCTCGCCGGGCCGGCCGATGCCGGCGCGGCATGTGGAGC
>NZ_NKYF01000053.1 GCF_002262885.1 Pseudonocardia sp. MH-G8
CGCAGGCCGTGGGCGGCGAGCGCGCTCGCCGCGCCCTCGGCGCGGTCGGTGGCGGCCACGTACTCCCGGTCGCCGCTGATGTGGGCGATGTGCCGGCGCCCGATCTCGAAGTCTTCGGCCCTGGCGGGAGCCCCGGGATCGACGGCCATCCCGAGATCGAGACCGCGTTCGTGGAGCTCGCCCGGCTGACAGGCGAGCAGCGCTACCTCGAGATGGCGGCCGAGTTCGTCGAGCGGCGGGGGCACCAGCGGTTCGCGGACATCGAGTTCGGGCGTGCCTACTTCCAGGACGACGTGCCGGTGCGCGAGGCGACGGTCCTGCGGGGCACGCGGTCCGTGCGCTGTACCTGGCTGCCGGGGCCGTGGACGTCGCGGTGGAGACGGGGGACGCCGATCTGCTCGCCGCCGTGGAGCGGCAGTGGGACGCCACCATCGCCCGACGGACGTACCTCACTGGCGGGATGGGGTCGCACCACCAGGACGAGTCGTTCGGCGACGACTACGTCCTCCCACCCGATCGCGCGTACTGCGAGACTGTGCGGGAGTGGCGTCGGTGATGCTGTCCTGGCGGCTGCTGCTCGCCACCGGCGATCCGCGGTACGCCGACGTCGCCGAGCGGACGCTGTTCAACGTCGTTGCAACCTCGCCCTCTCCCGACGGCCGGGCGTTCTACTACATCAACACGCTGCACCAGCGGCAGCTGGGGCTTCCGGCTTCGCTCGAGGTGGAGACTCCGCGGGCGGCAAGCAGCCTGCGGGCGCGGTGGTTCTCGGTCTCATGCTGTCCGACGAACGTGGGCGTACGTTCGCGAGCCTCGACACCTACCTCGCGACGGCGGACGAGGACGGTCTGCAGGTGCACCAGTACGCAGATGCGCGGATCTCCACACGGCTCCCCGACGGTCGCGCGGTGTTCGTCGAGATCGGCACGGCCTACCCGGACGCGGGGCGCGTCACGGTGCGGGTCACCGAGACCGACGATGCGCCGTGGTCGCTACCCTCCGCGTGCCGTCCTGGGCGGCGGGTGCGGCGGTGGTCGACAGGGACGGGCACAGGAAAGCCGGACCCGGGAGCTTCTCGATGCGCCGGCGCTTCTCGGTCGGTGAGGAGATCCACCTGGACCTGCCGGTCGCGCCGCGCTGGACCGCGGCCGATCCGCGCATCGACGCGGTCCGCGGGTGCGTGGCGGTGGAGCGTGGCCCGCTCGTCCTGTGTGTGGAGTCCACGGATATCCCCGGCGGACCGCACGTGGACCACGTCCGGGTCGACCCGGACCGGCCGCTGCGGGACGACGGCGCGGTGACGGCGTCCGGCGTGCTGGTTGAGCACACGGACGCGGCATGGCCCTACGGACAGGCCGGGCAGCGCGATCGGGCGGGCGCGCCCGTCAGGATCCCACTGGTGCCCTACCACTCATGGGCGGCCCGCGGTCCGTCGACGATGCGGGTCTGGCTGCCGACGGTCTGAGCCGGTTGCGGAGGGGTCGCCTCCCTCGCCCGTGCCCGCGACCTGCGGCCCGCGATCGCGACGAAGTCGCCGACCGGCGGGGAAGGTGCGAGCCAGGGCCCGACGAGGTGATCACGGTCGGCGGCGCCGCAGGCCATGGCTCCACCGGCGGCGACCCCACGCCCGCCGCGCCTGCTCGCGCGGCGACCCACCTGTGGAGGCCAAACCTGGGGTGGCTCTTCCACCGAGGCGGCGCGACGCGCGGCGGGGGAATGGCCGTAGGTGCGTGATCGGCGCGGTGCGTCTCGGACGGCCTGCATCGCCTGGTGCGGCCGATGCTGTAGCCGTGTGATCCCTGCCGGCCGGGAGGCAGACGGCGCGTGAAAGCGACCCCTCCATGTGGAGGTGCACACCCATCGCCGTCCCGCGGAAGGTGAAGCCCGACGCGTTCTGAGAGGACCTCGACGAGGAGGACGAATTTGCCTCACGCACAGACCGGCCCGTCAAGTCCGGTGATTTCCGGGGGCACCGCCGATGACGGAACCGCCCGCCGGAAAGGGCCGCTCGCCGGAGTGCGCGTACTCGACATGACCCGGCTCGCGCCCGGGCCATACGGCAGCATGCTGCTGGCCGATCTCGGTGCCGAGGTGATCGCCGTCGGCGGTGGGAGATCGGGCCTGCCGGTCCCGGCGCTGTCGCGCGGAAAGGAGTTCGTCACGCTGGATCTGAAGACCGGCGAAGGGCGAGCCGTGCTGCAACGGATGGTGGCGGAATCGGATGTCCTGATGGAGGGATTCCGGCCCGGCGTGGCCGACCGGATCGGTGCGGGCTACGCCGAGCTGAGCGAGATCAATCCGCGATTGGTCTACTGCAGCGTCACCGGCTACGGGCAGACAGGTCCGTGGGCGCAGCGCGCCGGACACGACATCAACTACCTCGCCGTCGGTGGTGCGCTCGGCACCTTCGGTCCGCCCGGCGGACCGCCGGTGCCGCCGCTGAACCTGGTGGCCGACTTCGCGGGCGGAGGACTGCTCGCCGCCTTCGGGGTCGTCGGTGCGCTGTACGAGCGCGAGCACTCCGGGCGTGGCCAGTACATCGACGCGGCGATGGTCGACGGGGTCTTGTCGATGATGGGTATGAACCTCGCTGACTGGGGTGGGCCGTCGCTGCCGCGGCGCGGTGAGGGTGTGCTCGCCGGAACGCACCCCGCCTACCGCTGCTACGCGTGCGCAGACGGCCGGTACGTGGCCGTCGGGGCGTTGGAGAACGCGTTCTTCACGAACCTGTGGCAGGCCCTCGAACTGGGTCCGGTGCCAGACCACATGGACCCGGAGGAGTTCGCGACCATCGAGGTCCGCCTCACCGAGTCGTTCCGGCAATGCACCATGGCGGAATGGGCAGAGTTCTTCTCCGGCATCGACGCCTGCGTTACCCCGGTGCTGGAACCGCACGAGCTCGCCGGATCTGACCAGATTGCGCAGCGCTACCCGGACTCCCCGACCCGATCGGTGCCGGCGGTTCCGCAGTACTCGCGCACCCCGGCGGCAGCTGGCCCGACCGAGACCGCTGACTCGACGGCGCGCGTGCTCGCGCGTTTCGGGATCGGCGACGAGGACGCGCGCAAGGCGATCGGCTCGAGCACGCCCGATGCCGTGCGAGGCCTGCGCTGGCCGCCGATCTGAACTCATCTCGACGATCCCGAGGAGCGAGAACGAATGCAGACCGAGTACGACGACTTTCGCAGCAGCGTGCGGCGGCTCGCGGCCGACAAGGTCGCCCCTCACGCCGCGGACGTGGACGACCAGGAGCGGTTCCCTCAGGAGGCGTGGGACGCGCTGTGCGCGGCGGACCTCCCGGGCCTGCCTTACGACGAGGAGCTGGGAGGTTCCGGTGCCGACCTGCTTTCGCAGGTGATCGCGGTGGAGGAGGTCGCGGCGGCCTGCGCCAGCTCGGCGCTGGTGCTGCTCGTCAACTGGGCGGGCACGTCCACCGTCGTCAGCCAGGGTTCGGACGAGCTGCGTTCCGAGGTCGTCCCGCGCGTCGCGAGCGGCGAGGCCGGAGCGGCGTGGTGCATGACCGAGCCGACTGTCGGCTCGGACCTGTCCGGCATCAGGACGAGCGCGGTACGGGACGGCGGCGATTGGGTGCTGAACGGCCAGAAGCGCTTCATCAGCAACGCGCCCTGGGCCGACTGGTACGCGATCCTCGCCCGGACCGGAGAACGGGACTTCGGCGTCCTCATGGTCCACCGCCACGACCCCGGCATCTCCTTCGGCCCGCACGAGAAGAAGATGGGCATGCGGGGCAGCCCCACCACCGACGTCGCCCTGGACGACTGCCGCGTGCCCGCCCGTCGGGTCGTGGGCGATCCCGTGCAGGGGTACCGCTACATCAACGGCGAGCTCAACGGCAGCCGCGCGCTGATTGCCGCACAGGCGCTGGGGATCGCGCAGGGTGCTTTCGACGCGGCCGTCGCCTATACCGGTCAGCGGGAGCAGTTCGGCCAGCAGCTCTCCCGGTTCCAGATGCTCCGCGGGATGGTCGCCGACATGGCCGTGAAGATCGAGTCGGCGCGCGCGCTGCTCTACGACGCGGTCCGCCTGATCTCCGACGACGATCCGCGTGCCCGGGCCCGGGTCTCCATGGCCAAACTGCTGTGCAGCGACAACGCCATGTCGGTGGCCACGGACGCGGTGCAGCTGCACGGTGGGTATGGGTTCGTGCGGGACTACCCGGTCGAACGCATGATGCGCGACGTCAAGATCACGCAGATCTACGAGGGCACCAACCAGATCCAGCGTCTGGTGATCGCCAAGGACGTCTACGCCGGGCAGGCGCGGGCATGACGCGCGCGCTGGAGGGGATCCGTGTCCTCGACCTCGGCGAGATCATGCAGGGGCCGCTTGCGGCGCAGGTGCTCGGCGACTTCGGGGCCGACGTCGTCAAGGTCGAGCGCGGGGTGGCGGGCGACATGATGCGCTCGCTGGACCGCGATGCCATCGAGGCAGGCGAGCCGTCCTCCTACTACGTGGCGGTGAACCGCAACAAGCGCAGCGTCTCGCTGAACCTCAAGACGCGCGAGGGGCTGGCGGCGCTGCACCGTCTGCTGGAGCGCGCCGACGTACTGGTGCACAGCTACCGGCCGGCCGCGGTGCGCCGCCTCGGCCTGTCCTACGAGGAGCTGGCCGACCGCTACCCGCGGTTGGTCTACGCGTCCGCGTCCGGTTTCGGGGAGACCGGGCCGTACGCGCACAAGGCGGGCCAGGACATGCTCGCGCAGTCGCTGAGCGGGATGGCCCGGACGGTGGGGGACCCCGGTCTTGCGGCGCACATCTCACCGGTGCCGGTGGTTGACTACGCCTCCGGGATGGCGCTGGCCCAAGGGATCCTCGCGGCGCTGCTCGAGCGGGAGCGTTCGGGGCGCGGGCAGCATGTGAGTGTCAACCTCTTGGACACCGCGATGGCGCTGCAGACGCTGGAGAGCGCGTCGATGCTGATGTATGGGCGCGAGACGAACTGGGTGACCGACTGGTACAGCGGCGTCTTCGAGACGAGCGACGGAATGGTCACGGTGCTCGGCCTGTTCCGGGAGAACGCGCTGCACCTGGTGTGCAAGGCGCTCGACCTAGAGGACCTGAGCAGGCGGCCGGAGTTCGGCACCGCGAGCCTGCAGGCGCGCAACAAGGAGCGGGCCAACGAACTGCTGCGCGACGCCGTTCGTGCCTTGACCACCGAGGACGCCATCCAGCGGTTCGACTCCGCGGACCTGCTGTCCGCGCCGCTGCTGACGCTGGACGAGGCGCTGCGCCACCCGCAGGTGCTCGCGAACGGCACGATCACCCGGGTCGAAGTGGCCGGCAGCACGTCGACCCGGATCCTCGGCAACCCGGTCACGCTCTCCCGGACCCCCGCGCGGATCACCCGGGGCGTCGCTGCCGTCGGCGAGCACACCGAACCCGTCCTGCGGGAGTCCGGCTTCGGGGACTCCGACATCAACGCGCTGCGGGCGAGCGGGGCGATTCGCGACCGCGGCGAGCGCAAGGAGGTCACCCCATGAGCCGGCCCAGCGCCATCGTGCTGCACGAGTTCGGCACGGATCTGGAACTCCGCACGTTCCCACAGGCGATGCCCGAGCCGGGCGCGGTGCTCGCCGACGTCACGCACGCCGGCGTCTGCGGCACCGACATGCACTTGCAGCAGGGGCGGCTGGCGATCCCGCTGCCGATCGTGCTCGGTCACGAGGCGGTCGGGCGGGTCCGCGCGCTCGGTGCGGGCGTGCGCACCGACGCCACCGGCGCGCCGCTGTGCGTGGGCGACCTGGTGTCGTGGGCATCGAACATCCCGTGCGGCGCGTGCACCGCCTGCGGTGCCGACGGCGCGCCTTCGCTCTGCGAGACGCGGCGGGTCTACGGCATCAACCAGGGCTGCGCGCAGCCGCCGCACTTGTCCGGCGGCTGGTCCGAGCAGATCTACCTGCAGCCCGGCTCGACGATCGTGCGGGTGCCCGACGGCGTCGGGCCGGAAGAGGTGATCGCGCTCGGCTGCGCGGGCCCGACCGTGACTCACGCGCTGCGCGACGTTGCGCAGGTGCGCGAGGGGGATGTGGTCGTGGTCCAGGGCAGTGGCCCGGTCGGCATGGCGGCGGCGATGCTCGCCGCGGTCGCCGGGGCGCGCCGGGTGGTCGTCGTGGGCGGCCCCGCGAACCGGCTCGAGACCGCGCGGCGGATCGGCGTCGGTGACGTGCACATCGACATCGGCGCCGAGACCGACCCGCGGGGCCGGCTGGCACGCGTGCTCGCCGAGACAGCGGACGGTCGGGGCGCGGATCTGGTCATCGAAGCCACGGGCGTGCCGTCCGCGGTGGCCGAGGGGATCGACATGGCCCGGCGGGGCGGCACGTACCTGGTGGTCGGCCAGTACACCGACCACGGCGAGACGCCGATCAACCCGCACCACATCACCCGCAAGCAGCTGCGGGTGCTGGGCAGTTGGGCGTTCTCGCCGCAGAACCACGTCGACTACGTGCTGTCGGTTCCCGCGCTGGCCGCCCGCTTCGACCTGCCGGCGCTGCTGACGGCCTATCCGCTCGAGCGGGCCAACGACGCGCTGGCGGACATGCGCGCGGGGCGCACGCTCAAGCCGGTGCTGGTGAACGGGGCACGGACGTGAGCGGGGAGCAGCTGCGGCGGATCGACGACGGGGTGCGGCAGATGCTGTCCCGCGTCAACGCAACCGCGGCCGAGGCCGAGACCGGGTTCCCGCACTACGCGGAGACCGCGGGCGGGCGGTGGACACGCACCCCGGATGGGTTCTGGACCGGCGGGTTCTGGGGCGGCCTGCTCGCGCTGAGCGCACTCGGTTCCGGTGACCGGTCCTACGCCGGGCTGGCCGAGGACGTGGCGCGTCGGCTCGTCCCACGGGCGAGATCGGACACCGCCTTCCGCGGATTCCTGTTCTTCTACGGGGCGGGCGTCGCGCAGTTGACCGCGCCGAGCGACGCGGCGCGAGATGCCGCGCTGGCCGGTGCCCGGGGCCTTGCGGCGAGCTTCCACCACGCCGCCGGGCTCATCCCGCTGGGCACGCAGGCCGAGGAGGCCGGCGCCGTCGGGCGAGGCGCCGCGAACATCGACGCCGTGCCGGGGACGGTCGCCCTCCTCGCGTGGGCGGCTGGCGAGCTCGGCGAACCCGCGCTCCTCGACATGGCCCGCCGGCATGCGCAGCGCCACGTCGAGTACTGCGTCCGCTCCGACGGCTCCATCTGCCAGTCGGCGGCGTTCGACGAGCGGGATGGGAGCCTGCTGCGCCGCTACACGCACAAGGGGCGCTCGGACGACAGCACGTGGGCGCGGGCCCAGGCCTGGGCGATGCTGGGCTTCGCGCAGGCGGGCCGGTGGGTGTCGCCGGACTTCCTGCCCACCGCGGTGACCGTCGCGGACTGGTGGATCGAGAACCTGCCGGCCGACCGTGTCGCGCTGTGGGACTTCGATGCCGGCCGCGACGAGCCGCGGGACACCTCGGCGACCGCGATCGCCGCTGCGGCGCTGCTCAAGCTCGCGGCGCTGCTGCCGGACCGCCCGCACTACCGGGAGCACGCGGCGGCGATGGTGGACATGCTGGTTGCCGGCCACCTCACCCCGTCCGGCGCGCTCAGCGGCGGGTGCTTCGACCCCACACGGGGCGTGGCGACCGACAGCGAGCTGGTATGGGGTGACTACTTTCTGCTGGAGAGTCTCCTGGCGCTACGGGGCAGGATCGAGCCCGCATCGCTGTGACCTGTGGTGCCTGTGACCTGTGAGGGCCTGACTCCCGGAACGTAGGGTCAGGCGACGAGGAACGAGGAGACGAGCGATGTCGCTGCCGTCCGGAGGCGAGACCGACGCCGTGCTCGACGAGCTGGCCGTCCGGCACTCCGAGCTGCTCGTGCTGCAGGACGACTCGGTCGCGATGCAGGCGGTCGCGCGCCGTCTGCGGGAGCTCGGCGGATTCGACATGTCGCTGGTCGGCCGCGTCGAGGCCGGCAGGCGGATGGTGCACCGCAGCTGGCAGGGCACCCAGAGCACGGCGCTGCACCGGCTCGTCGTGCCCGAGGGGATCGGCCTGGGTGGGAAGAGCATCGCACTGCGCAAGCCGGTCTGGGTGCGGGACTACCTCGCGTCGACGACGATCAGCCACGAGTTCGACGAGCTGGTGGACCGGGAGGGCCTGCGCGCCATGCTGGCCGTTCCGATGGTCTACGACGGCGCGGTGCTCGGCGCCGTGTACGTCGGGGTGCGGGAGAAGGTCTCCTTCGGCGACGGGGTGATCGCGCGGGTCGAGCAGGAGGCGGCAGGGGCCTCGATCAGTCTCGTCAGCTCGCACCGCGCCAAAATGCGGACGGACCTGACACTGGACGCCGACCGGCGGCGGCTGGCGGCCGACCTGCACGACTCGGTCAGCCCGGTGCTGTTCCGCATCGGTGCCGAGCTGCGAAGCCTGCGGTCGGTGCAGGACCTTGATCGCATCCGTGGGCGGCTCGACGAGGTCGAGCGCCAGGTCCAGTCGGTGAACGCGGCGCTGCGCACCTCGCTGGCCCGGCTCACCGAACAGCCGGCGGAGCGGCAGCTCGCCGTCGCGATCCAGGAGGACTGCGAGGCGTTCGAGGAGCGGACCGGGATCCCGGCCCGCTATGTTGCGCTCGCCGAGATCCCGGAGCTGCCGCCCAGCAGGGTCGAGGCGCTCACCGGCGTCGTGCGGGAGGCCCTGGTCAACGTCGAGAAGCACGCCCGCGCATGCACCGTGGTGGTGAGCGTCGTGGTCACCGGCAACGCGCTGACGGTGGCCGTCGCTGACGACGGGCAGGGCAGCCAGGACGGCGGCACCGCGCCGGAGAAGGCCGGTCATCTCGGGCTCCCGCTGGCAGCCCGGCGCATGGAGCGCGTCGGGGGCGGGTTGTCGGTCATCGGCAATGAGGACGGCGGCGTCACGGTGCGGGCGTGGGTGCCGCAGGCCAGCGAGGAGGCGACCGATGATTGAGCAGGCCCGTGTGCAGGTGCGGGTGCTGGTCGTCGACGACCACCCGGTGATCCGGGACGGGGTGGAGTTGCTGGCCGCAGAGGACCCGACCATCACCGTGGTGGGCGGCGCCGGCACCGGGCACGAGGCCCTGCAGGTTGCCCAGCAGGTGGCTGCGGACGTGATCCTGCTCGACCTGCGCCTGCCCGATATGCCGGCGCCGGAGTTGGTGACCCGGCTGCGGCGGGTGGCGCCGAACGCCAAGATCCTGCTGTTCACCGCGTTCGCCGACCACGGCGCCATCGACGTGCTGATCGACGCCGGAGCCGATGGATGCCTGGTCAAGGACATCACCGGCGGCGACTTCGCCACCGCGGTGCACCGGGTCGCGCACGGCGTCCGGGTCGTCGACCCGCGGCTGACCGGCCGACACACCTCGGCCACACCCGAACTGCTGTTCCGGGTCGGGCTGACCCGTCGCGAGTACGAGGTGCTCCGATTCGCGGCGATGGGACACAGCAACCCCGAGATCGCCGACGAGCTCGCACTCGCCCGGAACACCGTCAAGACGTATCTGCAGACCGCGATGCAGAAGCTGAATGCGCGCAACAGGGTCGAAGCTATTGCGAAAGCGCACCAGTTGCGGCTGCTCTGAAAAGTTGTGGTCTGACCGGAGTTCTTGTCTAAGGTCGATGCTGTCCGACAAGGCGCGGAGGTGCTGTAAATGAACGGCTGTCGGGTGCGCGAGACGCCGCCGAGAACGAGTTTCGACTCGGTTTTCTACGCCGAGTGGGAGCGGTGGCGAGAAAGGCCCGCAATGGTGTGGGTCCCGCGGGTCGGCCCGCCGCTGCTGCGCACCGTCGGCCATTTCTCGGACATGGCGAGGCGCGTCGCGAACGTGCTCGACGGTCTGGGCGTGACGCCCGACGACCGGATCGCGCTGGCGCTGCCGCCGGTTCCCGAGTGGTGGGAGCTGGCGGCCGGGGCGGCGCATGCGGGCGTTCCGTTCGCGCCGCTGCCCGAAGGTGGCGGCATGCCGGACCTGGTGGCCGCGGTGCGCGCCGTGGCCGCGACGGTCCTCGTGGTCGACGGCGCGCGGTCGGAACTCGTTCAGGCGGTCCGGGAGGGATGTCCCTCGGTGCGCCGGGTGATCCGGGTGCGCGGTTCGTCGGTACCCGCCATGGGTGGTGTCGTGGACTACGGGTCGGCGATCTGGGCCGTCATGCACTCCTCGGACTCGGACCACGACGCCCCTCCGTCCCGCGGTCCGGTGGTGCTGACTCACGACGATGCGGCGACCGTCACCGCGCGCGGGTACGAGGAGATACGCGAGGCGCAGGACCGGCTCGCCGCGCGGCGCTGGACCCGGCCGAAGCCGGACCTGCATTTGAACCTCGTGCCGTCGCACACCCTCGCCGGCGTGGTGTTCGCGCTGTTCGAGCCCTGGTCGGCCGGCGCCGCGATCCTGGTCGACGAGATCGCGGCGGATCTGACGGCCTCTACGGACTCCGGGACCGTCGCACGGGTCGCCGCGCTCGTGGACCGCTTCCCTGTGTCCACCCTGTCCGTCCCTGCCTCCGCGCACGCCGCGCTCGGCGCGGGATGCGCCGTGCTGAGAACCGACACCGCGCTCGGGCTCGACCGGGCGGAACCGGTAGTGGTCGCGCGGATCCTCCCCGCAACCACGTTGTATCGCACATTCCGATGAACTTCCGGGCGCCCGGCAATGGCCGTCCGACACACGCTGAAGGAGCTCGCATGCCTCTCGTCACGCGCAGTGGGAAAGTGGGTCTGGCCAGTGCCGTCGGAACGACGGTGGAATGGTACGACTTCTTCATTTACGGTACCGCGGCCGGGTTGGTCTTCAACCACCTGTTCTTTCCGCAGTTCGACCCGCTGATCGGCACCCTCCTGGCTTTCGCCACGTTCTCCGCGGCGTTCGTGGCACGGCCGATCGGGGGTGTGCTGTTCGGGCACTTCGGCGACCGGATCGGTCGCAAGTCGATGTTGGTGCTGACCCTCACCATCATGGGGGCGACCACGTTCGCGGTCGGTCTCCTGCCGAGCTACGACACGATCGGCATCGCCGCTCCGATCCTCCTGGTGAGCCTGCGCTTCATCCAGGGGCTCTCGCTCGGCGGCGAGTACGGCGGTGCGGTACTGATGGCGGTCGAGCACGCGCCGGCCGGCCGGCGCGGGTACTACGGGAGCTGGGTGCACATGGGGGTGCCGGCCGGCTTGATGCTCGGCAACGCGGTCTTCCTCGCATTCGGGGCGATGTCACCCGAGAGCTTCTTGCAGTGGGGCTGGCGAATCCCGTTCCTGATCGGTGGCGTCTTCGTGCTCTTCGGGCTCGTGATGCGCCTGAAGCTCGGCGAGAGCCCCAACTTCGCCGCGCTCAAGGAGAGCGACGACGTCGTGAAGCTGCCGATCGCCGTGGTGCTGCGCAAGTACCCGAAGCAGGTGCTACTGACCGGCGGGGCGTACCTGGCGATCGGCGTGACCTTCTACGTCACCACGGTGTTCGGCCTGAGTTACGGCACCCAGCAGCTCGGCTTCAGCCGCAACGCGATGCTCGTCTTCGTCCTGGTGGCCATGGCTGTGACGTTCTTCGCGCTGCCGGTGTTCGGAAGCCTGTCCGACCGGGTCGGGCGGAAACCGGTGTTCGTCGGCGGCGTGATCGCGATGGGGGCCATGGTGTTCCCGTGGTTCTGGTCGCTCAACTCGGGCTCGCACGTGCTCGCCATGCTCGGCTACGTGCTGGCCTGCGTCGCCTTCGCGGCTTCGTACGGGCCGCTCGCGGCCTTCTTCGCCGAGTCGTTCGAGACCCGGATCCGGTACTCCGGCATCTCCTTCGGCTACACCCTGGGCACCCTGGCGAGCAGCGCGGTGGCGCCGATCGTCGCGACCTGGCTTCTCGACGTCACGGGCGGGTACGAGTGGATTGCGTGGTACATGATCGCGATGATCGTGGTTTCGCTCCTCTGCACGCTCGCGCTCACCGAGACCGCCACCGCGGAGCTGTCCGACGGGCACCCTCGCGCACGGGCCGGTGAGGCCTCACGGTCGACGGCGGACTGAGCCTGCGCGGTGGGCGCTCCGCCTGACTAAGGTGGAGCGCTGCCAGCCGCGAAACGGCCCGTAGATCGACTGCCAAGAGCCGCAGCGTTCGGGCACGTCGCGCCATAGGGCGGCGGTGCGGATCCGCCACCAGATCGCGTTGATGAGTTGGCGGCGAGTCCAGATCGGGGGCCGTCCGAGTGTGCTTGTCGCTGGCAGGAGTGGTTCCAGCAGCTGCCACTGCGCGTAGATGAGGTCCCTGCGTCTGCCCGCGGGTCAGGGGCCCGGCATAGTTGATGTTGCATTATGTGAGCAGGTCAACGGCTCGCAGCGGGTGGCGTCCGGTTTCGCGGCCGGCTTCGGCGATGTTGGTGGCGCCGGCGAGCCGGTGACGGCTGATCGCGAGGTTGCGCAGCACGGCCATCGTTGCCGGGCCGGTGCCGGTACGGATCTGAGACAGGTCCTCGTCGAAGGTGACGTCACGCACCCAATGCAGCCGGTTCTCGATATGCCAGTGCCCACGAATGATATCGGCCAGCCGGTCGGGGCGGACATCGCCGAACCCGGGGCTGGTCACCGCGTGGACGGTCTCGGTCGACCACCGTTTCGTGCTGGTGGCGGCGGGCCGGCGTCGGCGGACGATCCGGGCGGCCAGGGGCGTGCGGGAATCCGATTCCCGCGGCGGTCGCGCACAGTTGCAAAGTGCGGGTCTCGACCCGGCCGTGCCCACGTCCGCGGACGTCGTCCACGACCGGGATCGTCGACCAGAGCAGCGCGGCGAGCTGGGCGTGCAGCGTGGGCTGGTTGGCCTTCACGGCGAACACGTAGTGCGCGTCGCGGGCGTGCAGCCACCGGGCGTGGGCGTGCGGCGGTGATCACCGCGCCGGCCAGCGGGCATGCGGCGTCGATGCGCTCCAGCAGGGGCGCGAACGCGGTGATCTCGTTGGTCTTGGGGTCGACCTCGGTCTGGCCGAGCACGACCCCGGTGGCGTGGTCGAGCGCGCCGAGCAGATGCACCGCCCGCCGCTGGCCCGGGCGCCTGGGGCGGACTTGCCGTCCAGCGCGATCGCCCGCGCCGGTCCTCCGGTGCTGGTCGGGCTGGTCGGGCCGGTGACGCGGCGGGCGAGCCACCCGCTAACCGCAGTGTCCAGCTCGTCGGGATCCACCCGCTGCAGGACCCGCCGGATCGTCGCCTCACTCGGCGTGCGCCGGCCCGTGCCCAGCCGCAGCCGGACCGAGACCGGCAGATCATGAGCCCACTCGGCGCTGAACGGCGTGTCGGCGGGGCTGGTTTGGCAGCGTGGCCTTACGTGAGAGCGATTCCAAGCCAGGAGCGGATCATGGCGATTCCCATCTCGACGCCGCGGATGCCGTCCGACGTTGCTACTGGATCGTCAGCATCCGGGTCGGGTTGGTGCGTGTCATGGTGTCGAGTTGAGGTTGGGTGACCCCGCGGTCCCGGAGCATCGGCGTGAATCGGCGGGCGAGGTAGCTGTAGCCCCAAAAGCCGTGGGTATCGGGGTTGAGGTAGACCTCGGAGCCGGTGAGGTCGTGGGACAGCAGGATCTGGTCGACGAACCCCGCTGCTACGAGCGTGGCGATCCGGTCCGCGCGGGTGTGGTCGGCGCGCTTGTAGGCGTCCTTGCGGTAGGCGCCGTCGGGCTGGTCGGGGTCGATGGGGTCGACGCGGAAATCCCAGTGCTGCTTGCCGATCGTATCGAACGCGATCATGACGCCGGTGGCCAGGATGGTGCGTACGTAGTCGGTGTCGGGGTGCGTGTCAACGTGCCCGATGACAACCCGGTCCAGCAGCACCCGCTCCTGCCGAAGGATCTCGATCTGCTCCAGAGCCATGGTGCCGTGCGTGGTGTGGGTGCACAGGGCCAGTCCGGTCTCCCGGTGGGCGCGGGCGGAGGCGCGGAGGCACTTCTCCTCGTGTGGCGTGATGCGGCCGAGGCTGGTGGCTTGTTCACCGAGCACACCTGCGGTGATCGTGGACCCACCGATGCCGACGGTCGCGTCGTCGACCAGGCGGCGGGTCATCTCCGACAGCGTCGCGTCGCGGGCCCACGCGGGACTGAAGCTCTCTAGGTAGACGGCGGTTCCGGTGACGACGTGCAGGCCGGACAGCTCGGCGATGCGACGCAGCAGGGTCACGTTGGCGCCGTCGACGTCGCGTCCGACTACGCCGTACGGGCTGAGGTCGACCACGGTGTCGATGCCCAGCTCCCGGAGCCCGCGCAGCGCGCCGACCGCAGTGGTGACCTGGTCCTCGTCCGAGGTCCCGCCCCCGGACAGCCAGCCGCCCGGAGTGAGCGACAACAGGTGCTCGTGCGGCAGGATCCCGGTGACGCCGGCGGCGTCCACTGGGCCCAGGACGGTCTGGATATGTGCCATCAGGTCGGCCAGTCCGTCGCCGCGCCGGCGGCCGACCAGATTCCGGTGATCCGCGGGCTGCCGGTGGAGATGCCACTGATCCCGGCGGTGTAGGCGCGGGTGACGAACGCCTGCGCTCGGAACCCCAGCACGACGCTGTCGCCGACCGCGCCGCCGTCGAGCTGCCCGTAGTAGTCGATGGCGGTGCGGTCCGGGAAGGTGGCGGCGCGCGTCGTGGCGGCGGCACCCTCGCGGCCGACGACGGCGCGGATCGGGTATGCGGCGAACACCGGGTCGACATAGAGCCCGCCGCCGAAGAAGTAGCCGCGGCCTGCGTGCCGGTGGCTGATCTCGGAGAGGTAGCAGATCGCCGGCCGCTCCGGCAGGTCCTCGACGGCGTGCCAGGGCGTGGTGCCGGTCAGGGCGTGGCCGGGTTCGACCTGGGTGGCGCCGATCTCGGCGAGGACCGGCAGCGTCGACGCCGACGTGGTGCCGGGGGCGTTGACCCGGATGCCGGACCGGCCCCGGCCGCGGAGTTCGTCGGCGGCCCAGGCCAGGGTCTGCGCGTTGCGGGTGGGTCGGACGGTGCGCCGGTCGTGGTCGAACAACAGCGCGGGGAAGGTGGTGATCCCGGCGAAGGCGGCGCCGTCGAGGTCGTCGAGGTCGTCGGCGACGCGCCCGATGTCGGCGGCCGGAAATCCGCCTTCGTGACCGGGGTAGAACTCGTCCTCGGGCGCCTGGATGCGCGCCAACAGCCGCTGCTCGTGGCCGTTCCGGCGGGCGGCGCGGGCCGCCTCGACGGCCTTGTCCCGGCTGAACACCGTCCAGTTGTCCGGGCGCAGCGCGGCGGCCGCCGCGGCTTCGGCCCACGGGATCTGGACCAGGTGTCCGAGGTGGCCGATCCGCATGCCGGCCCGGCTGGTCGCCCGGGCGTCTTCGAGATCGACGTTGACGCTGGCGGTGATGCCGCCGGCCAGCACCGCTCGGCAGAAGTCCGGATTGCGCCCTACCTGTTTGGTCATCGCAAACACGGTGAGGCCGAGCGGGCTGGCCGCGGCCGCGATCGCGCGGGCGTTCTCGGTGATCGTGTCGAGGTCGAGGACGTAGGTGTTGGCCGGCAGCTGGGCGCTCTGGTGCAGCCCGACGGCGGCGTCGACCAGGGCCGGGTTGCGGCGGCGCAGTAGGTCCAGGAACACGGTCTCACTCCTCTCCGTCGGCGGCCTGCAGCCCGGTGATCATGGAAACGATCTCGTTCTTGTCGGTGGCGCCGACCTCCCGGGTGCCGATCTGCTCGCCGCGGCGCAGAACGGTGATCCGGTCCGAGATCCGCATGACCTGGTCCAAGTTGTGGCTGACCACGAGGATGGCCAGGTTGCGGGCGCGCAGCCGGAGGATGAGCTGTTCGACCTTGGCCGTCTCGGCCACGCCGAGGGCAGCGGTCGGTTCGTCCATCAGGATCAGCCGGGACGCCCAGTGGGTCGCCCGGCTGATTGCGATGCCCTGCCGCTGCCCGCCGGACAGGTCCCGGATCATCGAGCGCGCCGACGGAATGCGCACGTCCAGCTCGTCCACCAGCTCCTGGGTCTGCTGGGCCATGGCCTTCTTGTCCAGCCGGCGCAGCGGCCCGCGGACCAACTCGCGCCCCAGAAACATGTTCATGTACACGGGCTGGTGGTCGGCAAGCGCGAGGTCCTGGTGCACCACCTCGACGCCGAGCCCGCGGGCGACGCTGGGATCGGCCAGCTTGACCGCCTCCCCGTCCAGCGACACCGTCCCTGCTGTCGGCTGGTGGATGCCGGACACCATCTTGATCAGCGTGGACTTCCCGGCGCCGTTGTCGCCCACCAGGGAGACCACCTCTCCGCGGCGTACCTCGAGGTCGAAGCGGTTGATGGCGACGATGCCGCCGAACTGCTTGCGGATGCCGTCCAGGGACAGCGCCGGGGCGGTGTCGGTGACGGAGCTGGTGGTCACGACTGCTTCTTCTCCCGGAGGGTGAGGGCCACGGCGATCAGGATGATGAGCCCGCGGGCGATCTGCTGTTCGGAGTCGGTGAGACCGGCCAGGATCAGCCCGTTGTTCAGCATGCCGAGGATCAGTGAGCCGACCAGCGCGCCGATCACGCTGCCCTTCCCACCGAAGAGCCGCGTCCCCCCGATGACCACCGCCGCGATCACGGTGAGCAGGTCGGCGGCACCGAGCGTGTAGGTCGCTCCCTGCAGGCGGCCGGTGTAGAGCATCCCGGCCAGCGCCGCGGCCACCGCGCTCGCGACCAGCACACCGATCTTGATCCGGTCGACCTTGATGCCGGAAACTCGGGCGGCCCGTTCGTTGTCGCCGGTGGCCAGGACGTGCGCGCCGATGCGGGTGTGCCGGTAGAGGAAGTGCCCGCCGACCACGAACAGCGCCGACCACCAGATCAGCGACGAGATCCCGGCGAGCGAGCCGGTGCCGAACAGGCCGTTGTAGTACTCGTCGAGCGACGGCACCGCCTGCAGGTTCGTCACACGCTGGGACAGCCCGGTGACCAGGCCCAACATGCCCAGGGTCACCAGGAACGACGGCAGCCGCAG
The DNA here is from genome assembly GCF_002262885.1 of Pseudonocardia sp. MH-G8. Lineage (GTDB taxonomy): Bacteria > Actinomycetota > Actinomycetes > Mycobacteriales > Pseudonocardiaceae > Pseudonocardia. The sequence goes on from NZ_NKYF01000053.1 coordinate 16,945, forward strand.
CACGGTGATGAGCACCCCGTTGACCAGCCCGACCACCACCCCGGTGAGCAGCCCCCCGACGATCCCGGCGACCAGGCCGAAGTTCGCCACCGCGACCGCTGACACCAGCGCGGCCAACGCGACCACCGCCCCGATCGACAGGTCGATCTCTCCGGTGCTCAGCACGAACACGGTGGCGACGGCCATCAGGGTGACCGGTGCGGTCTGCAGCAGGATGTTGAGCAGGTTCTGCGGCTGCAGGAAACCCTGGTTGCCCAACAGGGCCGCCATCACGACGAAGATGAGGACGAACCCGACGTAGACGAAGTAGTGGTCGAGGTCGAATCGATGGCGCAGGGCCGCTGGTCGGCTCGGCGCGACGGTTGTTGTCATGGGTTCCCTTCTCCGACGAATGGCTAACGCAGGGCTTGTTGCACTGATGCCGGTACGTCGATGTTGAGCGACTGTCGATACCCGGCCGGGATGGTGTCCTTCGCGATGGTGAGTGCGTTCGCGACGGCGAACGGTGGGGCCTGCTTGCCCAGCAACGCATAGGCGGCCGAGGCGGCCATGCCCTTGCCGAGGTTGTAGGCCTCGTCCGCGACGACCGCGACGGTGGCGCCGCCCTTGGCCATGTCGACCATGACCGGGTCCTCGACGTCCAGCGTGACGACCCTGGTGTGGGTGTTGCCGACCGTGCGCAGCGCGGAGATCACCCCGGCGGCCGGCTGCGCCCAGCTGGCGTAGATGCCGTCCAGGTCGGGGTTCTGGGTGAGCAGCGCGTTGGCGATGCCGGTTGCGTTGTTCGGGTCGCTGAAACCCTGCTCCGCGACGATGCGGATCCCGGGGAACTCCTGCTCCAGGGTCGCCTTGAACGCGGCGTCGCGCTGGTTGGTGACGTAGTACTTCGCGTCGTAGTAGACGATCGCGACGGTGCCCTGCCCGCCCAGCGCGATGCCGAGCGCCCGGGCGGCCTGCTGCCCCATGGCGAACAGGTCGTCGGTGACGATCGAGGAGTACTCCTTGCCGTAGGTGTAACCCGTTGGCACGTTGGAGAGGAACACCAGCTTCGTCCCGGCGTCCACAGCCGGTTGGAACGCCGCTGCCGCCGACGTCGGGTCGACCGGGAGACCGATCATCACCGACGGCCGGGTGGCCATGGCCGTCTGGACCTGGTTGCTCTGCGTGCCGGCATTCATGTTGGCGTTGGTGGAGGCGACCACCTCGACTCCGAGCCGGTCGAACTCTGCCTGCGCGCCGGCCTGCACGGCGGCGACGAACGGCCCCGAGGTGTGCCAGATCTGGGCGGCGGTGAACCCGCCGGCCCGCAACGTGGCCACCTCGTCGTCGGTGAGCATCAGCTGGTCGACCGGCGTCGGCTGCTCGCCGTTCGGCCCGGTGGTGCCGGTGATGTCCAGGTCGATCACCGACGATCCGGGTGCACCGCCCGCCTGCGCGTCCGGGCTGGGCCGGTCGCCGGGGGTGGCGCCCGTGCTGCAGCCTGCGAGCAGAAGGGCGACCCCGACTGCACTGGCGACGATCGTGGGCTTCATTGGTGTCCTTCCCGCGGGGCAGTGCTCACTGCGTGGGCGTGATCTTGCGGAGGCCGCTGGGCGCGTCCGGGTCGATGCCGCGCCGTTGGCTGAGGGCAAGGGCGAACTGCTGGCCGCGGACGGTGGCGAGCACGCATTCGAGGTCCTGTTCGCCTTCGGGCAGCGGGACGTCCGCATCCGGAGTCGTCCCGACGACCACGCTGCGGGCGCCGCGTGCGGCCAGGTCGTCGCGCAGGGCAAGGGTGTCCGCGTCGGCCGGGCCGGACCCGGCGATGAGCAGTGCCGGTGTCCGCGGGCCGCACACCGCGATCGGGCCGTGCCGGAAGTCCGCGGTGGAGAACCCGTGCGCCATCATCGCGGTCGTCTCCTGGAGCTTGAGCGAACTCTCCGTTGCGGCGGCCAGGCACAAACCCCGTGCGACCACGGCCATCCGGTCCACATCGATCGCCGCGGCGGCCGCCTCGACCGCGTCACGGTCCTGCAGCACCTCGGCCACGGCGTACCCGATCTCGCCCGGGCCGAGCGCGGATCCCGCCGCGTCACCCAGCCCACCGGCGACGGCGAGCATCGCGAGCATCTGCGCGGTGACGGTCTTCGTCGCCGGCACCGCTCGCTCCGGCCCGGCGCCCAGCCCGATCGACAGGCTGGACGCGGCAGCGAGGTCGGACTCGTCGTCGTTGGAGATGCCGAGGACGACCGCACCGGCGGCCCGGAACCGGCCGGCCAGGTCGACGATCTCCGGGGTCCGGCCGGACTGCGAGACTGCGACCACGATCCAGCCGGCGAAGCCGTCGAGCGGGCGGCGATACGCGGTGGCGATGCTCGGTGCGACCAGGCACGTCGGCAGCCCGTGATCGCGTTCGACGAGATAGCGCCCAAGCAGCGCCGCGTTGTCAGAGGAACCGCGAGCCAGGAAGGCAACCCCGCCGGGCCGGGCCGGGCGCACGGCCCGAACCTGCCCCGTGATGTCGGGGAACTGGTCGGCCAACCGGGACAGCACCGTCGGCTGCTCGTTCATCTCCGCCGACATCAGGCGACCCAGCTCAACTCCCATCAGGACACCGACCCGTGCATCAGGGCCGGCGAGGCCTGCTCGCCGGGGCGGGAGGCCCGGTCCGCCAGTGCGTCGAGAGCGAGGGCGAGCGCGCCGTGCAGCGATGCGTCCGTGGTGAACCTCGCCAGCGTCAGATCAGGGGGGAAGGGCACCCGTCTGGTCAGCGCCGACGCGAGCAGCGGCAGCACCAGGTCGGCGGACCCGGTCAGCCCGCCGCCGAGCGCAACCCGCTCCGGGTCGACGAGAACGCAGCAGTTGACCAGTGCCGCGGCCAGGTGGGCCAGTGCCCGATGCGCGAGAGCTGTCGCCACCGGGTCGGTCGAGCGGTAGAGCTCGGCCGCGGTCGTGGGGCGGCCGAGCACTGCGGTCGCCGCTTCGCCCAGCGGCCCGCCGCCCACGATCCGTTCCAGCGCCGGTTCCGGCGCCGTCGCATTGTCATCGTCGACGTCCGGCATGAAGTAGGCGATCTCGCCACCGGCCTGGTGCGCACCCTGCAGGACGCCACCACCGACCGTGACAGCGGCGGCGATCCCGGTGCCGACGTTGAGATACAGGCCGGGCTCGGCGCCGCGGAGTTGCCCCGCCCGCGCCTCGGCGAGCGCGGCCGCCTTCACATCGTTGGTCACGTCGACGACGTCGACGCGGCTCAGCTCGCGGACCTTCTCGGCGAGCGCCACGTCCTGCCACCCCGGCAGGTTGGGCGCCAGCAGGATGCCGTCCGGTCGAACGATCCCGGGGCAGGTGCAGCCGACGGCTTCGATCTCTCGCCCGGCCCGTCGACGCAGCTCGTCGAGGGCCGCGCCGAGACGGCGGAACAGGTCGTCGGGATCGCCTGCGGGACGGGTCGGCAGGCGGAGCCGCTGGAGGATCTCGCCGGTCGAGCCGGCCACGGCGACGTCGACCTTCGTGCCGCCGATGTCGATGGCGGCGACCAGTGCTGCGGGCATGTTAAAGAGTATTTATTAAAGGCTCTTTCATTGTCAAGGCGCGGTAGCCCGCGCCGCCGGCACGAGATGTAGTCGTCGCTATCGGGTGCTCGTCGCCACTCGGGCGGGCCGGTCCGCCTCGGTGGTGGCGGCGAAGAGCAGTTCGCGGGCCCGCTGGACACCGGTGGCGATGGCGCCGCGCAAGACACCGGAGCTGCCCAGCTCGGCCACGACCAGGCGCGGACTCATCGGGGTGAGCTGGGCGAGTGCGGCCCGGATCCCGGGTTCGAGCAGGTCGAGGTTCTGGCCGACGCCACCCCCGACGACGATGATCTCCGGGTCGAGCAGCGCGGCGACGCCCCCGATCAGCTGCGCGAGGTGCCCTGCCTCGGTCGCGACCGCCTGCAGCGCAGGCGCGGAGCCGGCGCGCGCCGCGGTGAACACCTCCTGGGCGGAGACCCGCGCAGGCATCCCGGCGTCACGCGCGTAACGCACGACGGCGTCGGCGCCCAGTCTCTCCTCGAGCATGCCCCGACGCGTCGCACCCCGACGCCCGGACGCCGGCTCGCCACCGATCGGCAGGTAACCGGCCTCCCCCGCGGCACCGGTGAACCCGCGGTACAGCCGGCCGTCGAGCAGCAGTCCGACGCCGACACCGGTGCCGAGGTGCACGTAGGCGAAGTCGGCGTGGCCGCGCCCGGCGCCGTAGGTGTGTTCGCCGATCGCGGCCAGGTTGGCGTCGTTGTCCACGGTCAAGGAGGTGTTCAACCGCTGCGCCAGCGCCTCGGTCAGTCCGACCCGCTGCCAACCGGGCAGGTTCGCTGCGTAAAGCACCCGACCTCGACGCGGGTCGTACACACCGGGCGAACCGATCACCGTGTGCGTGATCGCGATCGGCTCGATGCCTGCGGCCTCGGCGACCTCGTCGGCGGCGGTAGCGATGAGATCGACGAGCCCCGCCGAGGTGCGGGCGACGTTACGCAGGTCGACGGTGCCCAGCTGGGTCCCCGTCAGATCGGCGACCGCGGCGTGCAGCCAGCTGCGACCGATGTCGATGCCCAGCACGTGTCCGGCCGCGGCGTTGGCCTCGAAGACCGCCGCCGGGCGTCCGCCCCCGGGTGCCGACCGACCCTGCTCCCGAACCAGGCCGGCCGCCGCCAGCTCCCCGAGGGCGGCGATCACTGTCGGCACCGACAGCCCCGCCGCCCGCGCCAGCTTCGGCCGGGTCGCCGGCCCGTCCGCGAACAGCCGCTCCAGCAGGGACCGCTTGTTCATCTCCCGCAACAGCCCCGACGCGACCGCAACCTCCCGCGGACCACTACCCCCGCCGGGCTCGGCCATGTGCTGTTCCTCCACCGCTACGTCCTGTTACGTCCTGTGACGTTGGCCCATCATTTCATCCTGCCCTGCATCGAAGCGCCGAGCGTCGGACAGGCCGTCGACCGCGCCGACGCAAGGCGTGGTGATCGTCGACGGCGCCCTGCTGTGGACCGATCGGGTCGGCACGGCGGCCGTTGGCGACTGGTCCTACCACACCGGAAAGCACAAGGCCGCGTCGGACCGCAGCCCGGGTGCCGTCGCGCGATGCCTGGGCGTCCCCGGGCGCGCGTCGGTACTTCCTCGCGCCATGCTCGCCCAGGACGCGCTTGATCGTGCTCGCGCTGACGTCGCGGCGTCTGAGCAACTCGACCAGCGTCGATCCGGCTGGGTAGAAGGTGGCAACAGCGCCCGAACCGATCTTGGCCCGGCCTGTGAGGTGTGGTGGGCAGGTTCAGCCGGTCGTAGCCGGGGGTCAGCCGGCGCCGAGAGTCGACTCGCGCAGCACGAGCCGGCACGGTAGGCGCTGGACGCCCTGTGCGGCGCTGCCGTCGATGCGGTCGAAGAGCC
>NZ_NKYF01000054.1 GCF_002262885.1 Pseudonocardia sp. MH-G8
ACCATCCGCACCGCGGCGGCCCTCTCCTCCTCGGAGTACCGACGCGTGGTCGGCTTGCCCGGCGGCTGCTCCCTCGGCATGGCTCCATCCTCGTTTCCAAGGTCAGGAGCCTCCACAGGACCCAGGGCGAGTCAATATCGAGCAACGCGGCGGGAGTGGATTTGAGTTGGTCGGGCGGATTCGAGGTTCGTCCAGAGTCGTGCGGACGGCCCATCTGGACAGGTCGCAGTCCATGGTTGTCGAGAGCAGGACGTGATGATCCTGGCAGGTACTTGCCTACGGTTACTTGAAAACGACTATCGTTACCCCCATGTTGACGACGGGAGTGGCGTCGGTGACCTTCAGGTCACGGACAGTGGCGGATGTAGTCGGCCTGGCGGCCGGTGCGGGGCTCGAAGTGCTGGAGTGGGCGGGCGACGTGCACGTGCCAGCGGACGACCTGGCAGCGGCGGCCGACGCTCAGGCGGCAACGGTCGACCACGGATTGAGGGTCGGGACGTACGGCACGTACTACAAGGCCGGGGTTGACGATCCTGACGCGGTGCCGGCTCTGGTGCGCACGGCGCGGGAGCTGGGTGCGCCGCGGCTGCGGGTGTGGGCCGGGACGGTGGGGTCGGACGACACCCCGGTGTTGCAGCGCGCCGCGGTCGTCGAGGCGCTGCGGGAGTGCGTGGACCGGGCAGGCGAGGCAGGTCTGGGGGTCGTCGTCGAGCACCACGTGTCCTCGCTGACCGACACGCTCGCCTCGGCGCTCACACTGCGCTCCGAGGTGCCCGGGCTCGTGGCCCACTGGCAACCCCGCGAGCTGCCGGACACCGGGGAATGCCTCGCCGAGGTCCACGCGCTCGTCCCCGCCGTCGTGCACGCGTTCAGCTGGGGCGCCGACGGGTTCACCGAACGCCTCCCGCTCGACGCGCGGGCCGACCTGTGGCGGCCCGTCCTCGCCGCCCTCGCCGCGCAGGGCGGCGACGCGGAGGTCGTGCTGGAGTTCGTCCCCGGCGACGACGTGGACGCGTTCGAGCGGGACGCGGCACGGCTGCGCGGCTGGCGTGACGAGCAGTTGTCGGTGGCGTCGTGAACCCTCGCCTGCTCCCGGCGGCCCTGCTCGTGGCGCTTCTCACCGCGTGCGCCGCCCCGCCCCCCTCCACCGAGATCAACGCGGTCCCCGCACCGCGGATCGACCGGGCCGTCGCACCCCTGGAGCCCGCGCTCACCGTCACCGACCCGGCCGGAACGACCGTGTCGCTGCCCGCGCCGCCGCAGCGGATCGTGTGCCTGTCCGGGCTGTGTGACGACATGCTGGTCGAGCTGGGCCTGGTGCCGGCCGGTACGTCGAACCCGGAGCTGCTGGCCTCGCCGGTCCTGCTCGGCGACGGGGCGGCGGCCGTGCCGGAGGTGCAGGGGAGCTTCGGCAGCGAGGACGTCGAGTCGATCGCCGAGCTCGATCCCGATCTGGTGATCGGGCTCTCCGGTGTGCACGACTCCCTGCGCCCGACGGTGGAGGCCTTCGCGCCGCTGTGGCTGGGCGAGCCCGGCACCTGGCAGGAGTCGGTCGGGTACCTACGCGCGCTCGGGGCCCTGACCGGCCGGGTCACCGAGGCCACCGCCGCCGAGCAACGGTTCCGCGACACCCTGGCCGACGCCGTCACCAGGACGCGGGAGACCGGGCAGTCCGAGCGCACCGTGGTGCTGATGTACGGCAGCGCCGACTCCGTGGGCGTGGACACGACCGCGTCACTCAAGGGCGATCTGCTCGCCCAGCTCTACCGCTACCCTTTCGCGGCGCAGGGCACCGACGCGGAGACGGCCAGCACGTACAGCGTGGAGGCGATCCTCGCGCAGCAGCCGGACGTGGCTTTGGTGTACTCGCTGCTGTTCTCCCCCGAGGACGCCACCCTGTCCGAGCAGCTCGAGGGCAACCCCGTCTGGGCGCTGGTGCCGGCGGTGCAGCAGGGGCGGGTGCACGAGATCGACCCGCGGCTGTGGGGCAGCGGCCGGGGCACCCGCAGCCTCGCGGCGGTGATCGAGGAGTCGCTCACGCTCGTGCCGCCCGCGTGAGGGTGCTCGCGGCCGCGCTCGCGGTCGGTGTGGTGGTCGGCGCGCTGGCCCTCGGGCAACCGGTGATCCCCCCGCCCGCGTGGCCGGGCGCGCTCGCCACGGGCTCCGGCCTGGAGTACGTGCTGCTCACCGAGCTGCGCGCACCCCGGCTGGTGCTCGGCGCGCTTGCCGGGGCGGCGCTGGGCGTCGCCGGGATGCTGCTGCAGGAGTCGCTGCGCAACCCGCTCGCGGTACCGGAGCTGCTGGGCGTGTCCAGCGGCGCGTCCGCGGCGGTCGCGGTGACGGTGGTGTTCGCCGTGCCGGTTCCGTTCGCGCCGTTACTGCCGGCGCTGCTCGGTGCGGCCGTGGGCGCGGTGTTGACGGTGCTCGCGGTGCGCGGCGCCGTCGGTCCGGCGGCGGTGCTGCTCATCGGCGCAGGGGTGAGCGCGGCCCTGCAGGCGGTGATGCTCGCGGCGACGACGCTGTCGGACTCACGCGACCAGGGCGTCCTCGTGCGTTACCTGCTGGGGTCGCTGACCGGCACGACCTGGTCGACCGTTGCGGCCGTCGTGCCCGGGCTGGCGCTCGGCGGCGTCGCGGCGGTGCTGGCCCTGCCCGCGCTGGGCCTGCTGCGCCTCGGCGGTGACGCGGCCGCCGCGCTGGGGCTGCGGGCGGGTGGGGCGCGGATCGCCGTGCTCGGGGTGGCCTGCCTGCTCACCGCCACGGTCGTCGGGCCGTGCGGACCGATCGCCTGGGTCGGATTCCTCGCCCCGCAACTCGCGGCCCGGCTCGCGCCCGCCACCCGGCCGCCGGCCCGGCTCGCCACGTGCGCCGGAGCGGGCGCGCTCGTCGTGACGGGTGCGGACCTGTCGGCCCGCACGGTGCTGCATCCCGTCGAGCTCCCGGTCGGGGGGCTCACGGCGGTGGTCGCGGTGGTGCTGGGTGGGGCCCTGCTCGCCGCGCGTGGTCGGGAGCGGGTGTGACGGGGCGCGCGCCCGCCCGCGGAGCCGCGGAGCGGCAGGATGCCTCGACCTGGCCGCCCGGGCGGGACGCTGCGCCCGCGCGCGGGAGCGACGCGGTGCGGCGGCGCCCGGTCTCCGCCGTGGCCGTCCGCGGCACGGCCCTGCTGGTGGGCGGTGCGGCGCTCGTGCTGGTGCTCGGTGCGGTACAGCTGCTCGTCGGCTCCACGCTGACGCCTGCCGCCGCACTCGCGGCGTTGACCGGCTCCGCAGATCCGCTGACGACGTCGATCGTGCTCGACCTGCGCGTGCCACGGGTGCTCACCGGGCTCGCCGCCGGCGCCGCACTGGGCCTGGCCGGGGCCGTGCTGCAGGGTGTACTGCGCAACCCGCTGGCCGCGCCGGAGGTCACCGGTGTCGGGTCCGGGGCCGTGCTCGGTGCGGTGGCGGCCACGACCGCGGGCGGCGCGGCGGCCGGGCCCGTCGGTCTCGTGCTGGCGGCGCTGGTCGGCGGCACGGTGGGTGGCGGGATCCTCCTCGCCCTCGTCGCCCGTGCCGGGGCCGACCCGCTGCGGCTGGCGGTACTCGGGGTGCTGGTCTCCGCCGTGCTGGCGGGGGCCACACTTCTGCTGCTCACCGCCCAGCCGCAGCTCACCGGGTCGATGACCCGATGGCTGGTCGGATCGTTGAACGGTCGCGGCTGGGAGCACTGGGCGGCGCTGTGGCCCGCACTGCTGGCCTGCCTGCTCAGCGGCATGCTGTCGGCGCCGGTGCTGGGCCTGCTCACCGTGGACGACGAACACGCGCGTGCTGTCGGGCTGGCCGTGGCGCCGGCCCGCGCGGGTGTGCTCGGCGTGGCGGTGCTGGCCACCGCGGCGGCGGTGGCGGCGGTGGGGTCGCTGGCCTTCGTCGGGTTGCTGGCCCCGCACGCCGCCCGCGCCGTCACCGGGGCCGACCCCCGCCTGCTGTTGCCGGGCGCGGCGCTGGCGGGCGCGGCGACCGTCGCGGCAGCCGACGTCGTCGCCCAGCTGGTGACCTCGGCCGTGCCGGGCGAGGCCGGGCGGATCGGGGTGCCCACGGGTGCGGTGACCGCCGTGTTCGGGGCGGTCGTGCTGGTCGGAATCGTGCGACGACGCTCGCGCGCGATGGTCGGGGAGGACCGATGACGCTGGTGGCGGAGAGGGTGCGGGTGGCCTTCGCGGGGCGCACCGTGCTCGACGGGGTCGATCTCACGGTGCGCCGGGGGGAATGGGTCGCGCTGGTCGGGCGCAACGGCTGCGGCAAGACCACGCTGCTGCGCGTGCTCGCCGGGCTGCAACCACCCGACACGGGCACGGTGGCCCTGGGCGGCGAGCCACTCGCCGGGCTCGGTCGGCGCGCCGTCGCCCGTCGCCTCGCGGTGCTGCCCCAGGCGCTGCCCCCGGTGGGGGCGCTGACCGTGCGCGCGCTCGTCGCGCAGGGCCGGTACGCGGTACGCGGACCGCTCGGGATGCTCGGCGGCGGCCACGACCGCGTCGTGGACGAGGCGATGGCGGCCACCGGTGTCACCGGCTGGGCCGACGTCGCGGTCGACCGGCTCTCGGGCGGCGAGCGCCAGCGGGTGCGCCTGGCGTTGGCGCTGGCCCAGGACGCCCCGCTGCTGCTGCTCGACGAACCGACGACCTACCTCGATGTGCGCCACCAGCTGGAGGTGCTCGACCTGGTCCGGGCCCTGCAGGCCGAGCGCGGGCTGACCGTCGTCGCCGTGCTGCACGATCTCGCGCACGCCGGCCGGTGCGCCGATCGGGTCATCGCCCTGCGCGGCGGGCGGGTGCACGCCGACGGGCCACCCTCCGACGTCGTGGACACCTCGCTGCTGCGCGAGGTCTTCGGTGTGGACGGCACGGTGCACCGGAACCCGGTCAGCGGTCGGCTGTCCTGCAGCTACGAGGCCCCGGTCGGCACCGGATAGGCCGCACGGCGCAGCGCGGGCGCCGACCAGGCGAGCACCCCGGCGAGGGCGAGCGCTGCGACCGCGACCGCCAGTCCGCCGCGCGGTCCGGCCGGACCGACGGAGACGACCCCGGCGAGCGCAGCCCCGGCCGGCGTGCCCAGCCCCCACGACAGCATGCGGGCCGTGGTGTTGACCCGCGCCTGCTTGTCGGCCGGGCACACCTGCTGCCGGTAGGTGATCGCGTTGAGCACGACCGTGGCGTGCGCGGTCCCCCAGGCCAGCGCCGCGAGCAGCGCCGGCACCCAGTGCACCGATGCGACGACGAGCAGTCCGCACCCGAACGAGACCGGCAGCGCCCACAACGCCAGCCGGGCACCGCCGATCCGGGCCGACAACGGCGGCACGATCCGGGAGGCCAGTACCGCTCCCACCCCAAAACAGGAGAACAGCAGGGCGAGCCGGGCGTCGCCGGTGACCCCGATCCCCAGCACACGATCGGCCCAGGGAAGGAGCACCGCCACCCAGGCCCCGCCCGCCACGGCGTTCGCCGCGCCGACGAGCGTGAGCGTGCGCACGACCGGGTGCCGCGCGACGAACCGCACGCCCTCGGCGATCCCGGCGGGGATCGCACCGATCCGCCTCCGCGACCCCTCGGACACCGGAGGCGACAGCGGCCCGGCGATGCGGCGCACCAGAACCGCGGAGGCGACCGCGGTGGCGGCGTTGACACCGACGAGCGGGGCGGCGGCCAGCGTCGCGACGGCGAGACCGGCCACGGCCGGCACCACCAGCTCCAGAGCGGTCGTCACCCCGAAGAGCGTGGAGTAGGCACGGGTCAGCCGATCGCGGCCGACGAGGGTGGGCAGCGCGCCGAAGTTCGCGGCGTCGAAGAACACGAACGCCGTCTGCACCACGACGGCCACGACGAGGACCTGTGCCGCGGACAGCCCGCCCGCCCACCACACGACCGGCACGCTCGCGAGCGCCGCGGCCGCGGTGAGATCGGCCCCGACCATCAGCCACCGGCGATCGAACCGGTCCGCCACCGCCCCCGCGACCAGGCCGAACACCAGGTACGGAAGGGCCTCCACAGCGGCCACCGCCGCGGTCCAGGCCGCCGATCCGGTGAGCTGGTACACGAGCACGGGCATCGCGACCAGCGACACCAGGGTGCCGGCGACGGCGACGGCGCGGGCGGCCAGGTACCGGCGGAAGTCGGGTGTCACCGCTGCACCGTAGTGACAATCGTTGTCGTTTACTAGCCGCAGTGATCACGCCCGCATCACAGTTGACAATCATTGTCATTTACAGGTCAACTGGGGACGTCCCACCCGAGACGAGAGGAGGTGATCACATGAAGGACGTCTTCACGATGGTCGAGGCCGAGCGGGCTCTGCCGCACAACTCCGCCAGCCACAGCAACGCGCTGGTCGAGAACCCGTTCGAGGCCGAGACCCCGGCCTCCGACGACAGCGAGTGAGCCACGCCGCGCGGTGCCGGGAACGGCACCGCGCGGCCCGCACGCGGAGGGGACGGATCGACGTGAGCGACGGGACACGGCTGCGGCCAGGGGTCGCGCTGTTCGATGTACCGGGCCGGGGCGCCGCCCTGCGCGCGGCGGACGGCACCCTGCTCGACATCGGGCTCGCGCCCGAGCGGATCGCCGCGCTACGCGAGTGGTTCGACCGGCCGCCGTCCGGGCAGCCGGGTTCCACACCCGCGGACCCGCCCGGCGCACCGGCACCCGGCGACGCCCCGGCCGAGCTGGCGGCGTTCGCCGAGGCGGGCCATCTGGGCGCGCCTCGCTCGTGGCCACCCGAGCGCGCGCGGGTCGTCGTGCTGCACGGAGCAGGGCCCGTGGGCGCCGCTGTCGTCGCGGCGCTGCGCCTCGCCGGGGCGGCGCCGCTGCCGCACCCGGCCGGTCCGTCGCCCGACCTGCTGGCGGAGATCCTCGCGATGGCCCCCTGGGCGGTCTGCGCCGTGCACGCCGGCCCGGCCCCGCGGTGGTGGGCAGACCTCGACGTGCTGCCCGGCCACGGGGTGGCCTGGCAGCGGGTCGCGGTCGAGGGCCGGCACGCGCTGTTCGAACCGGTGGCCGCCGGACCGCACGACGTCGGGCACCGCGACGTCCGGGCACGCAGGCTCGCCGCGGCCGGGTCGGGCCACCGCCACCTGGCCGCCTACTGGTCGGCCACGGCACCGCTGGACCTCGATCCGGCCGACCTGGCGCTGATCGCCGCCCTCGCCGCGGCCGACCTGCGCACCTGGGCCGTCGCCGACCCGGACGTGACCGACCCGGACGCGGCCGACCCGGACGGGGTCGCCGGGGACACCACCGACACGGCCGGTGCCGGGTCTCTCGTCCCCGCGCCGCTGCCCGCCCGGCTCCGGCTGCGGGTCGTCGACCTCGACACCGCCTCGATCGCCGAGCACCCGGTGCTGCCCGTGCCGCCCTGCGCCCCGTGAGCGACCTCGTCGTGGCGGCCCCGGACGGCTGCGCGCTGCACCACTGCGTCGTCCGCCCGACCGGTCGCGGACCGTGGCCGACGGTCCTGATCCGCACCCCCTACGACCGGCGGACCCTGCTCGGCGAGGCGGCCGGCTGGGCTGCGCACGGGTTCGCCTGCGTGGTGGGCGACGTGCGGGGCCGGTTCGGTTCGTCGGGAGAGTTCCAGCCCTACCTCCACGAGGAGACCGACGGGGCCGCCGTCCTCGACGCGGTACGGGACCTCCCCTTCTGCGACGGCCGCGTCGTGCTCGCCGGGGCCTCCTACGGGGCCCACTGCGCGGTGCGGACCGCCCTCGCCCGCCCCGGCGCGGTCGCGGGCGTGCTGGCCGCGGTACCGGCCCTCGGCCGGGGCGAGACGGTGCGCGAGTGCGGTGGCGCGGCCCGGCTGGCCTGCCGGGCCGGGTGGTGGTCCGAGCACGGCGGCAGGCGTGTGCCCCGCCCCGCCCGGCCGGTGCGCCTGGACGCGCTCCCGGTGACCGGCATCCTCGACGCGCCCGGGTGGCCGGCGCTGTGGACGGCACCTGCACGGGACCCGGCGCTGTGGTCGCGGCTGCCCGGGATCGGCACGCCGCTGCTGGCGGTGGGCGGCACCGCCGACCCGTTCGCCGCCGCCACGGCGGCGCTGGCCCGGGCCTGGGGCGGTCCGGCCCGCCTGCTGCTGGGCCCCTGGGGCCACCGCCTGGACGCCGACGCGCCCGGCGCGGCGCTCGGCGGGGCGCGGATCGGGGCCGTCTACGCGTGCTGGGCCCGGGCCGTCCTGGACGGCGCCGCCACCGGCCGGGGCGAGCTCGTCGCGGCCGGCCCGGACGGCCGCTGGGCCGATCCGGATGCCGGGCTGCGGGTCGAGCTGGGTGGCGGCGCGTTCACCGCGGACCCGGACGACCCCTTTCCGTCCCGCCCGCGCGGCACCGACCTGCGCATCGACGACGCCCGCCGCGACCGTCTCCTGCTCAGCACACCGCCGTTGCCCGGGGGCGAGCTGCGCGGGCCGGTCGGGATCACGCTGCATGTGGGGCTGAGCGCTCCGCACGCCGACTGGTTCGCCCGGCTCTCCCTGCCCGGGCCCGGGGGTCGCCACGAGATCGCCACCGCCGTGCTCCGCCATCGCGTCGCCCCCATCGCCGTGCGGCTGACCACACCCCCCGCCGGGGCCGTGGTCCCCTCCGGGGGGCGGCTGGTGCTGGAGGTGGCCGGGCACCACTTCCCGGCCCACGCCCGCAACCCGCACACCGGCGCGGACGCCGCCTCCGCCGTCGAGCTCCGGCCCGACCGCCGCACCGTCCTCGCCGCCGTGCTGGACCTGCCCCTGTCCCCCACCGGTCGCGGCACCGTCGCGCCGGCCCGGATCGCCGAGGAGATCGCACGATGACCGCCGTCACCGACCTGCTCGTCGACCCGCTCGTCGGCATCGTCCGGCGGCTCGTCGACGTCGCCCCCCTGCCCGGCCTGCCCGCGTCGTACACGGCGGTCACAGCGGAGGTCGCCGACGCGCGCAGGCTCGGCGTCTGGCCGGCCGACCGGGTCAGCCTCGGCACGACGTTCGGCGACGTCGACGGCGCCCGCGCGGCGGCCGTCGGGGAGGCGGTGGAGCGCTACTGCGGCAACCGCGTGCCGCCCGGTCTGCGCGTGGCCACGCCGGCCGAGCTGGCCGCCGCCGGGGAACGCCTGCTCGGGCCCGAGGACCTTCCGTTCTTCGCGCCGTGGCAGCACCGCACCGCCGAGGGCGCGCCGCCCTGGCCCTACCGCCCGTTCACCGCGGACACCGCGATCGCCTGGGTGCCCGGCGTGGAGGACGGGCATCGGTGCTGGCTGCCCGCGTCCTACACCTACCTCAACTACCACTGCGGCGAGCGCCGGGCCGAACCCCGGCTGCACCACCTCAACTACGCGGGTGTCGCCACCGGAACCGATCGCACCGACGCCCTGCGGCGCGGGCTGCTGGAGCTGGTGGAACGCGACGCGCTGGAGCTGTGGTGGCACCTCGGCGGACCTTCGCGGGGCATCGACCCCGACCGGGTTCCCGGGCTCGCGGCCGCGCTGGCCGGCAGCCGGCTGCAGGCGCACCTCGTCGAGCTACCCACCGAGTATCCGGTGAGCTGTGTGGCGGCGGTGGTCGTCGACCCGGCCACGGGGATCGTCGCGGGCGGCGGCGCGGCCCGCTTCGACCCGGCCGAAGCGGCGACGAAGGCGGTACTGGAGGCCGTCCACACCTGGGTGTTCACCCAGGGCCTCCTGGAGCCCGACGGCTGGGTGTTCGCCGCGATCGAGGCCGGGGTGCTCGCTCGCGGCCTGTACCTGCCGCACCGCGACGACCGTCACCATCTCGACGACGCCGGGCCCGGGTTCGCCGCGGTGCGCGACCTCGGTGCGCAGGTGCAGGTGTGGCTCGACCCGCGCGTGCAGGCCGCGCACCTGCACCGCTTCACCGACCCGGCGGAGCAGGCCGAGCTGCCGGACGGACCGGTCGGCGACCTACCGGCGCTGCGGGCCGCCCTGCGCCGGGCCGGGAACCGTGTGGTGTACGCCGACCTGACCACGCCCGACGTCGCGTGCACGTCATTGCGGGTCGTGCGGGTCTGTGCCACCGGTCTGGTGCCCAACGCCCCGGCCGCGTTCCGCTACCTCGGGCTGACCCGCTGGCGGGAAGCCGCGGCGGCTCGGGGCTGGGCGCCCGGCGTCGACCCGGCCACCGGACCCGGCGGGATCCTGCTCGTGCCCCCACCGTTCCTGTGAGGAAGGTCGTCGGGACCGGGTCGGGTGCGGTGGAGGCGGCGCTGCGGGCGGCGTGGTCCGGCGCGGATCCCGGCCCCGCCGACCATGCCGCCCGACCCGCCCCCGTGCCCACCTGCGGTGACCCGGCGCGGCCGTTGGGCCGATGGCCCGGAGGCGGAATCGGTGCGTTGCTGGACCTTGCGCTCTCCGCCGACCCAGGGCGCCGCGTCGGTGGCGTCAGCCTGCGGAGGGTGCCGTCCGCGGGCGGGCGCTACCCGGTGGACGCCCACGTCGCCCTCGACGGGGGTGCCACCGGCTACGACCCGCTCGCCCACGCCCTGTACGCCCCACCCCCGTCCGGACCCGGATGGACGGTCCGGCTCACCCTGGCGCCGGACCGCACGACCTGGCGCTACGGCCGCCGCTCGCTGCCACTGCTGCTGCTCGACCTCGGTCACGCGGTCGCCGCGGTCCGGGCAGCGTCCGCCGCGACCGGCGCAGGCGCCACGGTCACGCTTGCCCGGTGCGCGGGCGGGTTCCCGGCTGCGACGATCCGGATCGGTCCCGCATCGGGGCCTTCGCCACCGCCGGTGTCCGGCCCTGCCACGGCGGACGCGGCCGGACCGCCTGCCCGTCCCGCGGACCGGCAGATCGTCGCGGCGCTGCGGTCCCTCGCGGTCCCGCCGGTGTGGGTGCCCTCCGCCAGTTCGCCGGTGCCAGCCCGTGTGCTCCTCGCCCGCCGGTCGGCGACATGGGACGAGATCACCCGCCCCGGGGCCGAGGACCTGCCGCCTGCCGTGTTCGACGCCGCCCGCGCATGCCGATCCGGCCTGGTCGACACCCACGTCGTGACCCGCAAGGACAACAGGACGCTGCTCGCCGCCCTGGCCCGGCACAGCGCCGGACAGGTCCGGCTCGCCGACGCGGCCGCCATCCTGCTGGTGACGGCCACACCGGACCCCGACCCACCGACCGTGGTCGCCCGCCATCTCGACGCGGCCGAGGTGGTGCACGCCGCCTGGCTCGCCGCTACCGCACACGGCGTCCCGGCCCGGCCCGTCGGGAGCTGGATCGACGCCCGCCTCGACGGACCGCAGGGCCGGCGACGGGTCACCCATGCACTCGTGCTCGGCGGCCCGGCTCCCCCGCCGACAGCCAGCAGGAAGCCGGGCCCGGCCGTCGGCTGCCACGCGACGACGGAGCGACACGACCGCACCGAACCGTGACATAGCGGCGCTCACCAGCCGTCACACGCGCCCGGCCACACGAGCTCGAGCGATGCGGGCGGTACCGGTGCGCGACGACGATCTGGGCCCGTCCGAACACTAACTGAAAACGACTGTCGTTACCGACAGGGGTCTTCAGTCCGTCAACCGGTAGCGGATCAACCGCGAGCTGTTGCCGACCACGGCCACCGACGAGGCGTTGTGCAGGATCGCGGCCACCACCGGCGACATCGCCCCGCCCGCCGACACCAGCAGGCCCATGGCGTTGACCGCGATCGACATCCCGTAGTTCTGCCCGATCAGCCCGATCGCCCGGCGGCCGAGGTCGCGCAGCTCCAGGAGCTTGCGCAGGTCGTCGCCGGAGAGCGCGACGTCCGCGGTCTCCACGGCCACGTCGGTGCCGCCGACGCCCATCGCGATCCCGATGTCGGCCAGCGCCAACGCGGGCGCGTCGTTGGTGCCGTCGCCGACCATCGCGACGGTATAACCCTGCGCCTGCAGATCCCGGACGATGTCCTGCTTCTCCTCGGGCATCACCTGGGCGCGGAACTCGTCGATGCCCAGCTCGGCCGCCACCGCGGCGGCCGTGGTCGGGTGGTCCCCGGTGAGCAGCACGATCCGGCGGACGCCGTCGGCACGCAGCGCGTCGAGCACCGCCCGCGACTCCGGGCGCACCGTGTCCCGCAGCGAGACCAGGCCGACGAGCCTGCCGTCGACCGCGAGCAGCAGGGGCGTCTCGGTGGCCTTCTGCAGCCGCCGCACCCAGTCGTGGGCCTTGCGACTGACCGGCACCCGTGGCGCCTTCAACAGCTCGCGCGACCCGATGAGCAGCACCCGCCCATCGCTCTGCACCCGCATGCCCTGGCCCAGCAGCACCTCGCACTTCTCGTGCGGCGGGATCGCGATGTGCCGCTCCTCGGTGGAGCGGATGACGGCCTGCGCCAGCGGATGCCGTGAGTGGATCTCCGAGCTGGCCGCGTAGGCGAGGACCTGCTCGGGCGACCAGTCGTCGTCGAAGGACACGACGTTGGTGACGATCGGGCGGCCGAGGGTGAGCGTGCCGGTCTTGTCGAACACGATCGCGTCGACGCGCCCGGCCGCCTCCAGGTGGGCACCGCCCTTGATCAGGATGCCCCGCCGGGCCCGTTGCCGATCGCGGCGCTGATCGCGGTCGGCGTCGCCAGCCCGACCGCGCACGGGCAGGCCACGAGCAGCATCGTCATCGCCCGCCGGACGTCGCGGGTGACCAGCAACGTCACCGCGGCCAGCGCGAACGAGGTCGGCACGAACCGGCGCGAGAAGTTCTCGCCGACGGTCTGGATCGGCGCCCGGTCGGCCTGAGCCTGCTCGACCCGGTTGATGATCCGCCCGATCGCGGTGTCGCGGCCGACAGCGGATGCCCGCACCACGATCCGGCCGCGCAGCAGCACCGACCCGGCGTGCAGCGCCGTTCCCGCGGTGACGGTGACCGGCAGCGTCTCACCGGTGATCGCGGCCTGGTCGAGCACGCCGTCGCCGTCGACGACCACGCCGTCGACGGGCAGCACGACGTGCTCGTGGACCACGACCTCGTCGCCGATCACCAGATGGTCGATGTCGACCTCGACCTCGATGCCGTCGTCGAGCCGGACCCAGGCCCGGGTCTGGGTTCCGGTGAGCAGTTCGGAGATCGCGTGGCGGCTGCGGCGCAGCGTCAGCCCCTGGAGGTACTCACCGATGTTGAGCAGCCACAGCACGGTCAGTGCGACGACATTCTCGCGCAGTACCAGGCTGGCGACGGTGGCCGCCGACACCAGCGCGTCCGTACCGACCCCGCGCCCACCGGTCAGCGAACCGCAACGCACCCCGCAGGAACGGGTATCCGGTGAAGATCGTGACTCCAGTGGCGACGGTGCGGCTGGTCGGACCGAGCAACGGCGGGCGACCCAGCCCGTAACGGCGGACGCCGAGCGCCGCAAGCGCGACCCCGCCCGCGACCAGCCGCAGCAGATCGCCGTTGCGGACGTCCGCCGACCGCGGGGAGCGTGCCGCCGTGGCCTCCGGGTCGGCACCGAGCCCCTTGCCGATCGCCTCGAGCAGCTCGGCGCGGTCGCAGCGGTCCGGGTCGAACCAGACCACCACGTTGCCGGTGCGGGGAAAGGCGTGTACCTGGCGCACGCCGGTCACGGCGTCCACCGCGTCCTCGACGGCCACCGCGAGCGCCGGGATGCGGCGCAGGACGGAGGTCTCGAAGCGGACCCGTCCACCCGCGTCGGAGACGCATCGGATCGGGCCGGCGGCAACCGCCACGGTCAGTGGTCGTGCCCGTGCTCGACCGGCGCGCCGGGAGCCGGGACCTGCTCGCCGATCTTCTCCCGGGCCTCGGCGACGATGTCGGCCGTGACGAGCCGGGCCTTCTCCGCGCCCGTCTCG
The DNA here is from genome assembly GCF_002262885.1 of Pseudonocardia sp. MH-G8. GTDB lineage: Bacteria > Actinomycetota > Actinomycetes > Mycobacteriales > Pseudonocardiaceae > Pseudonocardia. The sequence continues at coordinate 13,789 of NZ_NKYF01000054.1, forward strand.
GCCGCGCGTGCCCCGCGCAGTCCCAGCGCGGTGACCGCGACCGCGCTGCCGCGCAGCACGTTCGACCCGACGACCTTCTTGACACCGTCGTACACCGCGGCGCCGGCGATGCCCGTGGCCAGCGACGAGGCCGCCTTGCCGACGAACGCGCCGAACACCATGGGATCCCCGATCGAAGCTCGCTGCCGTGGGCGCCGAGAGTACTCGCGCAGGTGGGCCCTACCCACCCCGGCGTCTAATGACAACGACTTTCATTTCGTTTAGTCTCGGAACGGTCTCTCCGCCCCAGCACTCGGGAGAACCGCCATGAGCGACCAGAAGCTGACCGGCAAGAGCGCAATCGTCACCGGCGGGTCCCGGGGGATCGGCAAAGCGATCGCGGTGCTCCTGGCCGCCCACGGCGCCGACATCGCGTTCAACCACTTCGACGACGAGGACCGCGCCAAGGAGACCGGCGCCGAGATCGAGGCACTCGGCCGTCGGGTGCACCACGCCCACTGCGACGTCTCCTCAGTGGACGCCGTCCGGTCCTTCTACACCGACGCCGTGAGCACGCTCGGCGACATCGGCATCCTGGTCAACAACGCCGGCCATAACGTCAATCAGAACTTCACCGACATCACCGAGGCCGACCACGACCGCATGTTCGGCGTGCACGTCAAGGGCACGTTCTTCATGACCCAGGCCGTTTTCCGCGACATGGTGGCCCGCGGCGAGGGTCGGATCATCAACGTCACCTCGCAGCTGGCCTACAAGGGCGCCGGGCTGCTCACCCACTACGCCTCGGCCAAGGGCGCCAACATGACCTTCACCCGCGCGCTCGCCCTGGAGTGCGCCGGCACCGGCGTGCTCGTCAACGCCGTCGCCCCCGGCGTGACGAACACCGACCTCCTGACCCCGCTCGCCGACGAGCTGCTCGACACCCTCAGGGCGGCCATCCCGCTCGGCCGGTTCGGTGAGGTCTCCGAGATCGCACCGGCGGCCCTGCTGCTGGCTCCCCCGAGGGCAGTTTCTTCCACGGCACCTGCATCTCGCCGAACGGCGGCGAGGTCATGCTGTGACCGAGCGTGCGGTGATCGCCGGAGAGGAGCCTGCGTGACCGCGGGCGCCCCGCCGCTCGCTCCCGGTCGGGCGACCTGCCTCGTAGCAGGCCGGGACTTCCTCGCCCCCGCCGTGGATCGTGCCGTCGCCTCGCTGCGGCTGCCCGCGGGAGGGTGGGTGCTGGACGCGGGTGCCGGCAGCGGATCAGCGCTGCCGGCGCTCGCGCGTGCCGTCGGCGCGGCGGGCTCGGTCCGTGCCGTGGACATCGACCCGACCGTGCTGCCGCTGGCCACCGCGCACGCCACCCGGCACGGGATGGCCGCGCGGTGCACGGTGGAACACGCCGATCTCGTCGACGTCGTCGAACGGTCCGCGACCGAGCCGGGTGGCGGGTTCGACGCGGATCTGGGCCGGCGACGTCGTCGAGCCAGGGACCTTCACCGATCCCGTCGCGGCCGTCGCGGCCATGGCCAGGGCGCTGCGCCCAGGCGGGGTACTGGCCCTGTTCCACGGCCACCACCACGAGGCCGTGTTCCTGCCCGGCCACGCCCGGCTGGAGAACCTCCTGCGGGCCGCCTCCGCCCGACGTCGCGGGGTGTCACCCGAGGGCTGCCGCCAGCACGAGCGACACCTGTGCTGGCTCCAGGTCGCCGGGCTGGAGCACCTCACCCTCGACGTCTTCCCCCGGATCGGCCTGCGCATCGACACCGACCGCCACGTGCGCACCTACCTGACGACCACCGTGTAGCCGCAGATGTGGGAGTGTGCCCTGGCCTGCGGCCCCCAGGTCGGCATGACCGAGACCGACGTCGCCGAGCTGCACGCCCTCACCACCCCGGGCAGCCCCCGCTACCTGCTCGACGATCCCGGCTACTACGTCCTGCACCCGACGATCCTGGCCACCGGACGGCGATCCCGGACCGGACGGGAGCATCCGGTAGCAGTGGGCGAGCAGCTCGCGGCGGAAGGGCTCGGTGCGCGTGGCGAAGTCCCTCGAGTCGGGCATCACGTCATGGATAGCCATGACGCGGTAGACCCGGCAATGCGCGGAAAGGAATCGCACCGATGGAAATGATCCGCCGGGTGCGGGTGCTGCTGGTCGAGGACGACAACACTGTCGCGGAGTCGCTCACGCGAGGGCTGGTCAGGTACGGCCTCGACGTCGAGTGGGTGCGGACCGGGGGCGAGGCGCTGCGTGCCGAGGTGGGCGACGTCGTGCTGCTGGACCTGGGGCTGCCCGACATCGACGGCCTCGACGTCTGCCGCGAGCTGCGGGCCCGCAGCGACGTGCCGATCATCGTGATCAGTGCGCGGGCGGACGAGACGGACCGGGTTGCCGGGCTGGAGATCGGCGCGGACGACTACGTGTCCAAGCCCTTCGGCGTGCGTGAGGTCATCGCGCGGATGCGGGCGGTGTTGCGGCGCGTGCGGCCGGCGGCGGTGCCGGCCGATGAGGCGGCCCAGTCGGGCCGGCTCGTGCTCGACCGGCGGGCGCGACGGGTGCACGTCGACGGCGTCGAGGTGGCGCTCACACCGAAGGAGCACGACCTGCTCGCGTTCCTCGCCGAGGCGCCGGGGGCGGCGTTCACGCGCGAGCAGATCATGGAGGCGGTGTGGGACGCCAACTGGTTCGGACCCACCAAGACGCTCGACGTGCACGTCGGAGCGCTGCGGCGCAAGCTCGGTGACGCGATGGCGGTCGAGACGGTGCGCGGGGTCGGGTTCCGGCTGGTGCTGCGGTGATCCGCCAGCTGGTCGCCAGCTACGTGCTGCTGGTGGCGGTGGCGCTGGCGGCGTTCACGGCCCCGGTCGCGGTCACCCCCACCCAGCAGGTCTACGGCGACGCCGAGGGCTCGGCGCGCCGGGAGGCGCAGGTCGCCGCACTCGTGCTCGCCACCGACGACGAATCCTCGCGGCAGGCCCTCGTACAGCTGATGAGCGCCTACTCGCAGCAGACACCGGGCCGGCTGGACGTGCTGCCGGCCGTGGGCGGGATGCCGGCGCCCGTCGCGCCGGACGTCACGTCCTTCCGCGAGGCCCTGGAAGGCCGGGAGTCGCTGCGGTGGGGATACGCCGAGGCGCTGGGCGCCGACGGGCTGGTCCTCGCGGTGCCCGCCCGCGCCCCGGACGGCACGGTGGTGGGCGCGGTGCGGGTCAGCTACCCGTCGAAGCCGCTGACCGACCGCCTGTGGGAGATCTGGGGGTTCCGGGCGATCCTCGCAGTGATCGTGCTGGCCATCGCGGCCGGGAGCGGCGTGCTCCTCGCCCGGCGGCTCACGCGGCCGCTGCGCGAGCTGAACCTCATGGCGAGCCGGCTGCGCGACGGCGACCTCACCGCGCGCGCCGCCGAGACCGGGCCGGCCGAGACTCGCACGCTGGCCAGCACCCTGAACACCGCCATGGGGACAATCGACACCCTCGTCGGCGCCCAGCGGGCGTTCATTGGGGACGCCTCGCACCAGCTGCGCACCCCACTCACCGCGCTCCGGCTCTCGCTGGACAACATCGCCGACGGTGTCGAGGACCCGTACGTGCGCGAGGACGTCGAGCGCGCCACCGCCGAGGTCGTGCGGATGAGCCGGATGGTGAACGGGCTGCTCACCCTGGCCAGGGCCGAGGCCGCGGTCACCAGCCCGGAACCGGTGAAGCTGGCCGACGCGGTGGCCGACCGGTTCGAGAGCTGGCGGGCCGTCGCCGACGAGCGCGGCGTCACGCTGCACCACGAGCTCATCGAGCTCATCGAGCCGGACCTGCGCGCCCTCGCCAGTCACGGCCACCTGGAGCAGGTGCTGGACAACATCCTGTCCAACGCCCTGGAGGTCTCCCCCGACGACGCGACGATCACCGTGCGGTCCTTCCGGGAGGACGGGAAGGCGATCTGCGAGGTCGTCGACCAGGGCCCGGGAATGCCCGCCGCCGATCGGCAGCGGGCATTCGACCGGTTCTGGCGTGGCCGCGGGCTGACCGGCAGCGGCGGCTCGGGCCTCGGCCTGGCCATCGTCAAGCAGCTGGTGACCGACGACGGCGGCACGGTGAGCCTGCACGAGGCCGAGACCGGGGGTCTGCGGGTCAGGATTGCCCTGCGGGCTCAGGCATCGCCGACGAGTGGTGGTTGACGATCAACCACTCGTCGTCGACCCTCTCGTAGACGAACGTGTAGCGCGCGTCCACCGTGCGCTGCTGCCCGTCCGTGGTGAGGGTGAAGCGGTACGTTCCGGCGTCGATCGCGTCGGTCGGGCCGAGAACCTTAATGTGCGATTCGAGGATCTGCCCCTGCGGCTTGTTCTCCAGGAAATGATCGAAATAGTCCACGATCTCCGCGCGATCGCTGCGGACCTCGTTGGAGACGGTCGGCAGCAGCACCGCGTCCGCCGCGTAGCGGTCGGCAACCAGCTCCGGGTTGCCGGTGGCCAGGGACTGGTTCCACCGGTCGAACAGCCCGGTGACCTCCTGGTTCGTCGGCAACGTCGTCGGCTGGGTCGGCGCCGCGACGGAGGAACCGCATCCGGCGAGCCCCAGCACGGCCGCGGAAACAGCGGCGATCAGAACGGGACGAGAAAGGCGACCAAGGCCTCGCATCAATTCTCCCTGCGTCGATCGGGTGATCGCCTCCCACGATCATCGACAAGTATGCAGGGCTCGGACAGCAAAGATCCAGCGGACGGCAAAGGCTCCACCAAGAATCTGCACGAACGGCACTTTCGTCCAATAGGCCTGGCCGGAAGTGCCGTTCGTGCGGCTCAGCCCTCCCGCGCCAGGGTCGGCCGGCGCTCCACGAAGGCGGCCGTCAGCTCCTCCAAGGCGGGGAGGGCCGTCAGGAGCGCGGCAGCCGTCTGCTCCGGGAGGTGTTCGACCACCGAGAGCAGGATCGCGGTGCGCCGTTCCATGATCCGGATGCTCTTCTCGCGCCCTGCGACCGTGGCCTCGGCCACCACGCCGCGCTGGTCGGACGTGGCCGAGGAGCGCACGATCAGCTCCTTCTGCTCCAGTACGCCCATCACGCGCAAGAGCATCGTGGGGTTGACGCCCTCGAGCTCGGCGACCGCGGAGATCCGGATCGGCCCGCGCGCGACGACCACGCCGAGGACCGACGCCTGGATGGGGGTGAGCTCCCGGCAGCCCGAAGGCGGGGCGGGATGCCTTGTTGGGGCCACGTCGGCGAGCCACCGGAGGCTGGGTGCGACGCGCCCGTTCCGGGACGCTGAGTCGCCCTGGGTCCTGTGGAGGCTCTGGGATGCCCCGGGTTCCGTGGAGTCGGGTTCCTGGAAACTAGGCCACAACGATCTTGCTGTTGGACTCGAACTCTATCGGTGACAGCCAGCCCAGCGCGCTGTGTCGACGTCGCCGGTTGTGCCAGATCTCGAGGTACTCGAAGATCGCGTTGGCCATCTCGATCCGGGTCCTCCACCGCTGCCGGTCGAGCAGTTCGATCTGCATGCGCGACCAGAAGGCCTCGATCATGGAGTTGTCGAAGCAGTCCCCGACGCTGCCCATCGAGGGCACCAGCCCGGAGTCCTTGGCCCTGTCGGTGAAGGCCCAGGACCCGAATTTTGCCTGGGCTCAACTGGTGGTTGCAACACCGGCTTGGTGCAGCGACCGTAGCTGCTCGTCGAGAACTTCGGCTGGCGTCTTCCAGACCAGGACTTTCCGGGGTCTGCTGTTGACCGCCGCCTGGACGGCAAGCAGCTCGTCGTGGGACCAGCGAGACAGGTCGGTGCCTTTGGGGAAGTACTGCCGCAACAGGCCGTTGGTGTTCTCGTTCGTGCCGCGCTGCCAGGGCGAGTGCGGGTCGGCGAAATAGACGGCGATGCCGGTGTCGACCTTGAACTGCGCGTGAGCGGACAGCTCCTTGCCGCGGTCCCAGGTCAGCGACCGCAGCAGTTCGGCGGGCATCGTGGTCATCGT
>NZ_NKYF01000055.1 GCF_002262885.1 Pseudonocardia sp. MH-G8
TGCCGAGGCACCTTGACCGCAACGACGACCAGATCGACACCCCGATCCCTCGCGAGCTGCTCGACCGAGGCGTACCCGGGCACCCCGTAGACCTCGCTCGCGGCGCGAGCCGACGCAGCAGAACCCGTCGCCAACGCTCGAAGTTCGATCCCGTCCACGACCGACAGCGCAGGCACGTGCCCTCCGGCCGCCCAACCGCCCGACGCACTCAGACCCACGATGCCGACACCGATCCGACGACTTCCGCCCAGGTTCTCCGTTGCCCCCACGTTGCCCCTTGTCATTGCCTCTTCCTCCGTCTGACAGATCGGACCGAACCGATCTCCGGGTACCGCTCGCCGCTGGGCTGCTCCTGGGTCAGCCGGCCAACTGCCGCTGCAGCACCTCGGCGTCGTGCAGGGCCGTCATGTGCACGAACCGGCCGCCGCGGACCTGGTAGATGGCGTACTCGACGATCTCGAAGGAGACACCGGTCGGGACCGCGCCCAGCCACTCCTTCACCGGGGTGCCCGTGTTGATCAGACGGGCAGCAAGGCGGTCACCGTCGACGGCGAACTCCTGAAGCTCCCAGTGGAAGTCGGGCACCGCGTCCGCATCCCCCTTCAGGACGGCGATGACGTCGTCCCGAGTGCCCGGCTCGCCGTTGAGGGTGGTCTCGTCGTTGATGAACTCGTCCATGCGGTCGAACTCATGGGCGTTGAGCGCCTCGATGTAGCGCCGGTAGAACTCGCGCACGTCGACGTCGGACACGATGGTCTCCCTGCCGCCCCGGAGCCGGGACTGCACTCGGCTGCGATGAACCGGGCGACACACTGCGACCTCTCATCGCGGAGCCGCCCTGGCGGGAGCAACCCCGACCGCACGAGTTCTATTCCGTTCGGTACAGAAAGAAGGTGTGCCACGGGAGCTGAAGCGGCAGGAGAGAAGTCGCCGGCGTCGCTCGACATCTGCGGACCGCGGCCGTCACCGGTGTGTACCCGGGTAGTCGACGAGCCGGGTGTGCACGACGACCGACCGGGGGGCCGACCGGTCTCCGTCGATGCGACCGAACAGGAGCTCTGCGCCGCTCCCGGCGATCATGCAGGGGCCGTGGCCCGAACGGCGCCCACCGCCCGTCCATATGTTGCGCGTATTGCGATGCCGGTAGTGAGCTATCAGGCTGGATGACTTGGCGATCTTGGGATGTGTTGGTGGCAGACCCACCCACCGTCGGAAGGCCGCTCCATGAACGCCACCACGTCCTCCACCCTGGTCGTCCTCGTCCACGGCGCCTGGCACTCGTCCCTGCACTGGGCGGCCACCCAACGCTCCCTGGCGCAGCGGGGGATTGCGAGCACTGCGATCGACCTGCCGGGACACGGCATCACCGCGCCCGTTCCCACCGGTTACCTGCAGCCCGGCCAACCCGGCATCGCCACCGAACGTTCCGACCTGGCCGACCTGACGATGGACGACCTCACCGACGCGCTGGTGACCCGGCTCGCCGAGGTCCGGCCGCGGTTCCGCCGCGTGGTCCTGGTCGCGCACAGCGCGGGCGGCGGGACCTCCTCGGCCGCCGCGGAACGCGCGCCCGAACTCATCGACCACCTCGTCTACCTGTCGGCGTTCGTGCCCGCGGGACGGCCGCGGTTCCTCGACTACGTCGACGCACCGGAGAACGCCGGCGCGGTCCACGTCCCACGGGTCGGCGACCCCACCGCGATCGGCGCGATCCGGATCAACCCGCTCTCCCCCGACCCGGCCGAGGTGGCCGCGATCCACCGTTCCTTCCTCGCCGACTGGCCGGCCGACCGGCCGGGCTGGCGGCTGCTCCTGCACCCCGACGAGCCGGTCGCGTCGCTGGCTGCCCCGGTCCCGGTCACCGCCGCGCGCTGGGGACGCGTTCCCCGCACCTACATCCGGCTCACCGACGACCTCGCCCTCCCCCTCGCCACCCAGGACCTGATGATCGCCGAGGCCGACCAGGTGGCGCCGGACACCAAGACCGAGGTGCACTCGCTGCCCGGCGCCCACTCCCCCTTCCTCACCCGGCCCGACGAACTCGCCACGGTGCTGGCCTCGCTCGCGGAGAGGGTGTGAGACCGCTCGCGCTGCCGGTACTGCTGTCCGGGACGTTCGTCCAGCTGATGAGCGTCACCGTCATGCAGGTCGCAGTCCCGGACGTACGAGAGGAGCTGGGCGCGGGCCCCGGCGCGGCGCAACTGGTCCTCGCCGGCTACACCCTGACCTTCGCCTGCTCGCTGATCACCGCGGCCCGGCTGGGAGACCGGTACGGCTACCGGCGGCTCTTCGTCTCCGGCATGGCGCTGTTCACCCTCGCCGCGGCCGCCGGTGCCGCAGCTCCGGACGGGGACGTGCTCGTCGTGGCACGGCTGGTCCAGGGCCTCGGGAGCGGGCTGATGGCACCGCAGATCCTCTCGATCATCCAGAAGGCCGTGCCGGAGGACCGCCGACCCCGCGCTCTGGCCCGGTACGGCGCAACGATGGCGGGGGCATCGCTGGCGGGTCCCGTCCTCGCCGGCATCCTGCTCGAGATCGACCCCTTCGGTCTGGGCTGGCGGGCGGCGCTGGCGTTGACCGTGCCGGTCGGGCTCGCCGCGATCGCGCTGTCCCCCGCCCTCCCGCCGGGCCGCGGCCGGGACGGCTCCCGGACACGCATCGACCCGATCGGCGCCGGGCTCAGCTTGTCGGGGCTGTTCCTGCTGGTCCTGCCGCTGACCCTCGGCGCCGACCAGAGCTGGCCCGCGTGGGTGTGGGTGAGCTTCGCCGCGGCCGCGGTCCTGGTGGGTGCGTTCGTCGCCTCGCAGCGCCGGGTGCGCCACCCGCTGCTGCACCCGGCCGCCCTCGCCTGCCCGACCACCCGCTGGGGCGTCGCGGCCGTGCTGCTGTTCAACGCCGGCATCCCCTCGTTCATCCTGCTCCTGTCCCTGCACCTGCGAGGAGCGCTGGAGCTGGGCCCGCTGCCGACCGCGCTCACGATCACCCCATACGCGGTCGGGGCGTTGCTGGGCAGCGCCCTCGCCGAGGCGGCGGCCCGCCGCCTCGGCGCCGCGGTCCTCGTCCTCTGCGCGGGCGTGCTCGGGGTGAGCACGGTGCTGACCGCCGTGACGATCGACGCCCCCGGCCCGGCGCTCTGGCTCGTGCTCGGGGTCGGCGGGATCGCCTTCGGCGTCTTCACCGCGTCGGCGTTCTCCCTCGTCCTGGCGCAGGTCCCGGGCGAGGCGGCCAGCTCGGTGTCCGGTCTGCTGCCCACCGCGCAACAGCTCGGCGGGACCTTCGGGGTCGCGCTCGCGGGCCTGGCCTACACCGCACCCGCCGCCGACGCCGGTGCCGCCTTCGGGCACGCGATGGGCTACGAGGTCGCGGTCTTCGCCCTCGCCGCTCTCGCGGCGGCCGTACTGCACCGGAGCCGGTGCTCGTCGCCGCGGGCCTCGGCTACCGCCAGGTCTTCCTCTCCTTGCTCGTCCCCGCCACCGTCTGCATCCTCGCTCTGCTGATCAAGGTGTGATGCGCACGGCCGGGTGCTTGGCCAGCACGTCGTCGAGGCGGGAGCCGACCTCCGCGCAGTTCGCGCGTACGACGTCCAGGAACGCGGCGAGCACCGGCGATCGGTCCGCTGCCCGGAACGACAGCTGCAGGTCGGGCAGCCGGACGTGCGGTCGCACCTCGCAATACCAGACGTCCTCGCGCGCCAGCTGCCGCATCCGCGTCGGGCCCAACCCCACGCCCACCCCACACGCCGCCAGCCCGACGATCGTATGGATGTCGCGGGCCGCCGTGGCGCAGTCCAGCGGGGAGGACCCGGAACCGAACAGCGCCCGCAGCCGGGACACGACCGCCGGTTCCTGGTCCGACGGAGCCACGATGAGGTTCTCCCCCGCCAATTGCGCGTGATCGATGGCCGCGCTCCCCGCGAAGGGGTGCGTCCGAGCCACGACGGCCGTCAGATCGTCGACGCCGATCGGCACCGTGACCAGCCCTTCCGCCCCCGCGCCGCGGGGGCCGCCGCGCCCGACGGCGACGTCGAGCTCCCCGGCGATCAGCGCCGCCACCCCGTCCGGGCTGGCCATCTCCCGCAGGTCGAGCCGCACGTTCGGACGCGACCGCTGGAAGCGACCCAACACCCCTGGCAACGGCGCGAGGAGCGCGGACCCGATGAACCCCAGCCGCAACCAGCCCGTCTCACCGCGCGCCGCGCGCCCGGCGTCGGTCACCGCACCACCCATCTCGTCCAGGGCACGCCGGGCACGGGCGAGGAAGGCGGTGCCTGCCGCGGTGGGGAACACCCCGCGGGAGGTGCGGTCGAACAACCGCTCGCCCACCTCCCGCTCCAACGCCGCGATCTGCGCCGACAGCGGCGGCTGGGCGATGCCGACCGACCCGGCGGCCCGGCCGAAGTGCTGGTGCTCGGCGAGCGCCAACGCGTAACGGAGGTGACGCGCTTCCACCATCCCCACCATACGCAGTACGTATCAGATGACCGTCAGCGATCTGCCGATCGATATGGCGATGCGCTCGTCGACGACGCATGCGCTGCGGCCGCTACACACTTCTGGAGCGCGGTTTCCGCCGCGCCCCGTCGCGTCAACCACTCATGCCGCCGTCGATCGCGAACGTCGACGACGTGACCATCGCGCTCGCGTCGGAAGCGAGGTAGAGCGCGGCCTGGGCGATCTCCTCGGGCGTGCTGTGCCGGCCGAGCGGGATGATCCCGTCGAAGGTCTTGGCCGCCGTCTCGCGATCCAGCCGCGTCGCGCGCATCTCGATGTCGTCCTGGAAGGTCGTGGAGGTCGGCCCGGGATGCAGGGTGTTGACCCTGATCCGGCGCCCGGCCAGCTCCTTGGCCGCCGAGCGCATGAGGCCGACCTGGCCGTGCTTGGCGGCGACGTAGGCGGAGAGGTCGCCGAAGCCGATGAGCCCGACGACGCTGGAGGTGATGATGATGCTCCCACCGTCGGGAACGTGCGGGATCGCGTGTTTGAGCACGTGGAAGGCGCCGAGGACGTGGACGTGCAGGGTGCGGGTGAAGACGTCGGCGGGGTAGTCCACGATCTTCGCGACCTCACCGCTGGTCCCCGCGTTGCTGAGCACGACGTCGTACCGGCCGTAGCGGTCGACCCCCAGGCGCGTCGCCTCGCGGACGGCCGCCTCGTCGGTGACATCGGCGACCGAGCCGAAGGCGTTGGCGGCACCCAGTTCCTCGACGGCGGCCGCGAGCCGCGCCTCGTCGAGCCCTACGAGGTGCACGCGCGCACCCTCGGCCACGAACAACCTGGCGGTCGCCAACCCGATGCCACTCTCGCCGCCGGTGATCAGGGCGACCTTGCCTCGGACAACACTCATCGCGGTACCTCCTCCTGCTGATCTGCTGGTGGGATTGGGCGAGCGGGGACCCGTCCCTCAGGTCGCGTCGCTCAGCCGGTAGTAGCGGAGCCGCTGGTAGAGCGTGCCCCGGGAGATCCCCAGCCGGTTCGCGGCGAGGGACTTGTTGCCACCGCACTCCGTGAGGACATCGACGATGACCCGCGCCTCGGCCTGCTCCAGCGGGGTGAGCGTGACTGTGGAGGGCTTCGGCGGGGACGCCGACGGCACCGGACCACGGCCGATGAGCAGCACCACCCCGTCGTCGAGACGGTTCGGCGTGACCGGGTACATCCGTGCGTGTACGCCTGCGGCGATCTCGACCTCCCGGGCCGCCGGCCCGGCCTGGTCGACCACCTGCCACAGCGCAGCCCGGTCGAGCCCGTACGGAGCCGCACCGTCCTCGACGATCATGTGCTGACGGTCGAGGCTGACCACGGCGCCGGCGCCGGACGTGCAGAAGGCCAGGTGGGCGTCGAGCAGCCGGTGCTGCCGGGCTGTCATCGTCCGCCGCAGGGACTCGGAGATGTTCGCGGCGAGCGAGCGTGCCACCACCACGAGCAACCGGTTGGCGTCCGGTGCGGGGCAGGCGATGTTGACGCTTCCCGCGACCCTGCGACTGACCGGATCGACCACCGGCGCGGCGACGCAGGCCCACCCGTGCCACGCCTGTTTGAAGTGCTCGGCGCCTACGACGACCGAGGTGCGCGACGTCGTGGCTGCGATCCCTATTCCGTTGGTCCCCGCACTGCGCTCCCCGGCCCGGGACCCGAGGGTGAACTCGATCCGGTCGAGGTCACCCGTCAGCCGCCGGTCGGCCTCCCAGCGCCAGATCACGGTCCCGGTGACGTCCGCGAGCGCCAGTGCGGTCGCCGTGCCCGCGAACTGGTCGGACATCCCCAGCATCACCGGTGCACCGGCCCGGACCAGGGTCTGCTCGGGATCGATCTCCGTTCGCTCGAGATCGAGCCGTTCCGGGTCGATGCCGCCGGCCTTCGACCGTTGCCACGACGCCTGTATCTCCGGACGCACGGTGACCGGCTCCCCGCAGAGGAAGCGCTCCCACATCGCTACCAGGTCACCGCGCATCACGGGCCACCGGATGCGTCGCTGCGTGCAACAGGTGCGTGTCCCCTGCGATGTCGACGATTCGCATTGCTGCCCTCTCAGACCGGGGGGACGGATGCGGGTGCCAGCCGCTCCACGCGCACGCGGTCGCCCGGGGCGAAGGTGACCACGGCGATCGCGCCTGCCGCAACCACCAGCGGGAGGGCGAAGAGACCGAAGAGCGACCGGGGAGTCCAGCCGGCCTCGAGCAGAACGCCCGCGAGCAGCGGGGCCGTGAGCGCGCCGACCCGGCCGACGCCCATGGCCCATCCGACCCCGGTCGCACGGGTCGACGGTGGGTACAGCGCCGGCGCCACTGCGTTGAGGCTGTTGCCGCCGGCATTGATGCACAGCCCCACGGCGACGGCCCCGACGAGCGCGGCCGTCGTCGCTCCGAGCGACAGGCTGAGTACGAGGTAGGAAGCCCCCGCTGCGACGAGGGAGCAGACCGCGAGGACGCTCGGGGCGATCCGGAGTGCCAGCCCGGCGATCATCAGCGTTCCGATGATGCCTCCGAGGTTGAGCAGCAGGCCGGCCTGCACGCCCTCCTGCGCGGAGTAGCCGCTCTGTTCCAGCAGCAGCGGTGTCCAACTCGCGGCGAAGTAGAACCCGGCCATCATCACGAAGTAGGCCAGCCACAGCAGCACCGAACGTCCGGCCCCGATGCCCCGGGCGCGGGCCTGCCGCGGCCCGTCCCCGGCTCGCGGGGGCAGCTCGGTGACCGGCTCCAGCCGCATCCTGGCGAGCAGCGCGTTGACCTTCGGCAGGGCTCCCGCGGGCCGGCGGGTGAGGAGGTGGTCGAGCGACTCGGGCAGGGCCACGGCGACGACGACCAGCATGACGAAGGTGATCACCGCCCCGGACACGAACAGGGCGCGCCAGCCGTACTCCGCGGCCAGCGCGGCCGCGACCGCGCCGCCGAGGACACCACCGATGGGCAGGCCCGTGCCGTAGAGGGCGATCATGGTGCCGCGCAGCCGTCGAGGCGAGTACTCCGTGATCACGACCGGGAGACCCGCGACCATCCCGCCGATGCCGAGTCCGCTCAGCAGTCGCGAAAGACCGAGCGTCACGGGTCCGGTGCTGACCGCGGCCAACGCCATGCCCAGCGTGCACAGGGCCAGGCAGCCCAGGGTCATCGGGCGACGGCCGATCCGGTCGGCCAGCGGTGCGAGGAACGCCGAGCCGAGTGCCATGCCGACGAGCGCGCTGCTGAGCAGCACGCCGACCTCGGACGTGCGCAGGCCCCACTCCTGCGCGACACCGGATGCGGCGAAGGCCATCACCAGGACGTCGAAGCCGTCGACGAGGTTGATCAACAGGCAGATGGCGACGGTGGCGATCTGGAACGGGCTCATCCGCGCCCCGTCCACGGCGTCCCGGATGGTCGCGGCGCTCATGTCGAGACGCTCGCGGTCGCGTCGATCTCGACACGCAGTTCGGGACGCACGAGCCCGGCGACGATCAGCAGGGTGTTGGGCGGGTACTGCGCGTCGGGATACGCCTGGGCGAAGTACTCCTCCCGTGCTCTGTAGAACTCGGAGACGTCGTCGGCCGAGACGAGGTAGCTGACGAAGCGGACGACGTGGCGCAAGGAGGAGCCCTGCGATTCCAGGATCGTGCGCACGTTGTCGTAGGCGCGCGCCGTCTGCGCGGCGACGTCCGGGCCCGCCGGGCGGTTCGCATCGTCGATGCCGACCTGGCCGGCCACGAAGACGAGCCCACCGACACGGGAGACGTGGGAGTAGGAGCTGAACGGGACGCCGACGCCCGCCGGGTTGGCGTAGGACGGCAGCTCGGGCGGCGTAACGGCGGACGGACCGGTCATGCTTCCACTCCTCGGGCTTCGGACGGGGCGACGGATGCGGCGTCGGGAACGTGGGCGAGGACCTGGTCGAGCGCGACGGCGAGCTGCGCCTCCGCACCGGCTCCGGGCGCCTGCCAGGCGACGTGCCCGTCGGGGCGGACCAGGACCGCACCGTCGCGTCGGATGGTCAGCGGGCCGAGCAGGTGGGGCAGGCGCCGCACGCGCAGCGGGGCCCCGGCGCCGGCCAGGCGTGTCCCGGTGGACTCCCACTCATCGGCGTCCGGTCCGCAGACCAGGACGAACGTCGTGTCGAACCAGTCGATGGTCGTCTCGGTGCGGTCCACGTCCAGCCAGAGGTGCGGGAACCGGGCGCCGGGCCGGTCGGCCGGCCAGTACCGCCGCGAGTCGTGCGGCGGCAGCGGTGAGCCGTCATCGACGACGGCGGCGCTGCGATAGACGTAGCCCATGGCCTGCCCATCGCTGTGCAGCTGGTTGTCCTGGTCGACCAGCAGCCTGCGCCAGGTCTCGGGGTCCTCGTCGCGCCGCCGGAAAGCCTCGTCCATCTCGTCCATCCGCCCCTGGTTGCGCACCGCGAACTCGGTGTTCGACACCGCGACCGGACGGCGCTCGGGCTCGTAGGTGTCGACCAGCGACACCGCGGCGTGCCCGGACAGCACCGCCGCGATCTTCCAGGCGAGGTTGTGCACGTCCTGCACCCCCGAGTTGAGGCCGTTGCCCCCGGCGGTGGGGAACCGGTGAGCGGCGTCGCCCGCCAGGAACACCCGGCCGCATCGGAACCGCTGCGCGACCTGGGCGCTCATGTGCCAGTTCATGACGTTGATCCGCTGCACCGGAAGATCGGGGATCTCCCAGATCTCCCGAACGAAAGCGATGAGGTCCTCCTCCGACATCGGTTCCTCGCCGTCACGGAGCTTCTGCACCGCGAGCCACCGATCCCCCCGAGGCCCGGTGGCCAGGACGTTGACGTCCGGCCGTGACCGGTCCCGAGGTCGGACGAGGAAGCCGATCGCGCTGCGCACGTGTGGCAGGTGGCCGACGTCGGCCCTGTAGTAGTGGTTGGCCATCAGCGCGAGCGTCGGCGGGCCCTCCATCTCGATCCCCACCGCGTCGCGGACCCGGCTGTTGGCCCCGTCGCAGCCGACCAGGTAGCGGGCCCGCACCTCGAGCAGCTCACCGGTGTCGAGGTCGCGCAGACGGGCGGTGACGACCTCGGCGTCCTGCGCCAGCGAGAGGAACTCGGTGCGTCGGCGGAGCGCAACGCCCGGCCGCGTCGCGAGTTCGTCCGCGAGCGCCTCCTCCACCGCGTCCTGCGGAACGATCGACCGGGGCGCAGGAGTGTTCTGGACCGGTGCGGGCTGGGTGTAGGCCACGAGCGGGCCGTTGAGGCTCTCGCACCAGCAGGCCACATCGGACTCCTGCGGGAGCGCGGCCTTGCGGACACGTTCCTCGATGCCCCAGACCCGGAACTGCTCCATCGTGCGGGCGGTGCACCCGCGGGCCTTCGGGTGGGTTGTGGTGGACGGGCGTTTCTCGGCGAGCATGTTCGGGATGCCGAACCGGTCCAGGAGCAGCGACATGCTCATACCGGCCGGACCGCCTCCGACTACGAGAACCGGAACGTCGATCACGATCAGAACCTCCTCGTCCTCATCGCACCTCGGGTGGTTTCAGTCGATGTACGACACGCGCGGTTTGCACCGGTCGTCATCCAGATCGGGCAGGACGACGACCCGCTCCTGCTCGTAGGCGTCGGTCCGCGCGGTGACGAACGAGGCGTCCACCGTGTGGCTGCGGTTGTAGGAGACGTGCGGGCAGAACGGCGGGATGTAGAGGAAGTCGCCCTTGCCCACCACGAGGTCGTGCTCGAGTTCGCGGCCCCAGAAGAAGTGGACGCTGCCCCCGATACCGAACAGGGCCGACTCGTGCTCGAGGTGGTAATGGGCGTTCGACTTCTCACCAGGCTTCAGGTACGTGACCAGGAGCGACAGGTGTTTCGACGGGGTGGTCACACCGTTGACCCCGAACAGGGCGTTGACGTCCTGCTTCGCGCGCTGAGACTTCTCGGGGTGCACTCGTGTGACGTCGCCGTCCCAGTCGACCTTGAGATCCATCGATGTGCCCTTCTTCGATCGCGATCGGGGCCACGTGCCCGCCCAGACACCGCCGATGCCGCGGGAGACCACGCAGGTCTGATGCGGCGAGTGTGCGGTCTCGCGTCCTCTGACCGGGGCGTGCTGTGCAGAATCTGAACAGTCGGCGCAGGCGTGGAGGCGAACCGCCGTCCGGTCACCGCGATCTCCACGGCAGCGACGAACCGTCCGCACACTTCGTCAGCAGCCGATGGAGGGCAACGCGTCGCCGCCGGCCTTCGACTGGAACAACAGCTGAAGCTCCAGTGCCTGATCCGGCTCCCTCCAGCGCTCCCCCAGCACGAACACCGAGGGCCGCTGCTGCCGGTCCCGGTCGGCACTTCGCCATGGGGAATCGGCCTGCAGGTCGAACAGCGCGGCGTCGTGCGGGCCGCGGGCGGCATCGACCTGGCTGCGCGATCGAGCCGAGCCCGACCGGCCGCCAGATCAAAGAGCGCGGCCCGGAACGGGCCGGCCGAGTTGGTAGCCTCCAACGAAATCCGGGCAGCCCAGGGGGAGTTCCTCGACAAGGAGCAGCTCGGCGAGCTCGTACTCGCGATGCCGGAGGTCGGACAGTGAGGATCGCGGAAATCCATCTCTACCGCCATGAACTGCCGGTGCGAGGCGGCCCCTACAAACTCGCCCAGGCGGAAGTCCGGTCCCTGTCCACGACGCTGGTCAAGCTGGTGGCCGCGAACGGACTCGTCGGTTGGGGCGAGACCTGCCCGGTGGGACCCACCTATGCCGAGGCCCACGCCGCCGGCGCCGTGGCAGCGCTGACCGAGATGGCGCCTGGGCTGCTCGGGGCCGAGGTGCTGCCGGTACCTCTGCACCGGCGTATGGACGGGCTGCTCCACGGCCACCACTACGCCAAGGCCGCCATCGACATCGCCGCCCACGACCTGTTGGGCAAACACCTCGGTGTGAGCGTGTCCGACCTACTCGGTGGCGCGCTCACCGATCGCGTTCCTGCCTACTACTCCACCGGCGTCGGCTCACCCGAGGACACCGCCCGCTTGGCGGGTGTCAAGCGCGACCAGGGCTACCCGCGCCTGCAAGTCAAGATCGGCGGGCGGCCTGTCGAGGAGGACATCGCAACCGTCCGCAAGGTCTGGGAGGTAATCCGCGGGTCGGCGATGCGCCTGGCGGTGGACGGCAACCGCAGCCTGACCACCCGCGACGCGCTGCGGCTCAGCCGCGAGTGCCCGGACATCCCGTTCGTCATGGAACAGCCCTGCAACACCCTCGAAGACCTACGCAAGATCCGCTCTCAGGTCAGCCACGGCATCTACGTGGACGAGAACGGCACCAGCCTGAACGAGGTCGTCACCGCCGCCGGCACCGGTTTGGTCGACGGTTTTGGCATGAAGGTCACCCGGTTGGGCGGACTGCACCCGATGCGCACCTTCCGCGACCTCTGCGCGGCGCGGAACCTGCCGCACACCTGCGACGATTCCTGGGGCGGCGACATCATCGCTGCCGCCTGTACCCACATCGGCGCCACGGTCGCACCCGAACTGCTCGAGGGCGTCTGGCTGGCGGCCGATCACATCGAAGGTCACTACGACCCGGAGAACGGCATCCGAGCCGAGGGCGGCCACATCAAGCGACCGCAAGGCCCGGGCTTGGGCATCACGCCCGATGAAGACCTCTTCGGCGCCCCGGTGGCATCCTTCTGAGTGGCGCACAGGGGGCACGTCCCCTCGGGTGCGCATGAGCCGCCCCGTTCGTGATGTCGGCACGGGACTCCCGGTGGTCCCGGACAGGCACCGGGCAGTCGTCGCCACCGCCGCGGGAGCTGGTGTGCGATGGGTGAGGTGGCCGGGCTGCAGCGCGCAAGCCGACTCCGATGGCGTCCGGGAAGTACACCCACCCCATCTGCGTGGTCTCGGCTTCCTCGGGAACGGGAACTGGATCGTCGGGGCCGATCAGCGTGCGGGTGTAGGCCTGCGCCCCAGCCACTCGTCGTCCTTCGCCCCCTCCAGGAACAGCGCCTCCTGGGTCGGTCGCGCCCCAGGCGTTCACCCCGGTCACCGGCGCCCGGGCCTGTGACGGCCGCCGTCCGCTACGGGATCGTCGGCAGCGGCTGGCGCACCGGGTTCTTCCTGCGCCTGGCCCAGACGATGCCCGAACGGTTCGCCGCCACCGGCGTCGTCACCCGCACCGCCGAGCGCGGCGCGCAGGTCGAGGAGCAGTGGGGCGTCCCGACCTTCCGCACGACCGATGAGCTGGTCGCGGCCGACCGGCCCGACTTCGTGATCGTCTCGGTGCCGTGGGCGGCCGCACCGGCGGTCACCGTGGAGCTGGTGGAGCAGGGCCGTACCCGTGCTCAGCGAAACGCCGCCCGCCCCGGACCTCGCGGGCCTGCGGGACCTGTGGGCACGCGTCGGCGGCAGCGGCCTGGTGCAGGTGGCCGAGCAGTACCTGATGATGCCTGCCCACGCGGCGCGCTGGGCGGTGCTGCGCAGCGGCGCGATCGGGCGGGTGACCTCGGTGCAGGTCTCCTCCACGCACCTCTACCACGCGGTGTCGATGATCCGGATGATGCTCGACGCCGGGTTCGCCGACGCCGAGGTGACCGCACGCGGCCTCACCGCACCACTCGCCGACCCGCTCGACCGCCGTGGCTGGGTCGGCGGGACCGAGCCGCAGCCCGCACTGACCACCCTCGCGGTGCTCGACTTCGGCGAGGGCCGCTCCGGCCTGTACGACTTCACCGACAACCAGTGGTTCAACCCACTGCGGGCCAACCGCATCGTCGTACGCGGCAGCCACGGCGAGCTCGTGGACGACCGCCTCGTGCGCCTGGCCGACCCGGCGACCGCAGTGGAGTCCCACCTGGTGCGGCGCCAGACCGGGATCGACCTGAACCTCGAGGGCTTCGACCTGGATCACATCATCGCCGACGGCCGCGTCGTCTACCGCAACCCCTACCGAGGAGCGCGGCTGGCCGAGGACGACATCTCGGTGGCAACCATCATCGACCGCATGGGTGCCTGGTGCCGCGGCGCCGGCGAGCCCCCGTACCCGTTGGCGCACGCCTGCCAGGACCACCTGATCAGCCTGGCGATCGAGGAGTCGGCCCGCACGGGCGCGACGGTGCGCACTTCCCAGGAGCCCTGGGCCGACTGATCACTGATCCGGCAGCACTGAACGCGGGTCAGGGACGGGACCCGTGAGTCCCAGGGACGAGGGGCCAGGACGTCGCGGCGTCGTCGTGCTCGTCGCGCAGTCCTCGCCGTGGCAGTGGCACTCTGCGCCGCCTCGCCCAGCTCGGCCTGGCCCCGACCGCGGCTCTGCTGGCCGGCGGCGAACGCCCACGCTGTTGTCACCGACAGCGGAGCACCGGCCACGAGCAGCGAGGACCGAATGGCCTCACGAAGGCCGACCGAAGCGCTCGCACTGACGTCACAAACTGTTGAGCCGGTGGCCTCATCGGTGTGAACGCGGTTCCCGCCTGCCGACAAGGGCCGCTCAGGAGCGTTCTTGCTGGTTGACGTGCTGCTGTGTACTCACTCGTAGCAGGCCGCGTCAGGACTGGTGATGCCTTCTTGATGCCTCGACGTCCCGCACGACCGGGACCCCGTTACACCCGGCGATGCTGTTGAGTGGAAGCCAGGCTGCAGGTGCTGTCGCTGTGCCCCGTCGTCGACTGAGCCGGCCTCAGGTTCCGCCCGCTCCTCCGATCCACTGGGCCAGCGATCCATGCTACGGTTCAACCACTACATCCCCCACGCCTCTCAACGATGCGCACTTGGGGGATTTTCTCTGCCGCGGGCATGGAGGAGCGCTGCATGCCTGGACGAACGCGTGCGCCTCGGCCGTCGCGTCCCCGCGGCTCGCTGCCCTACGACAAGTCGCCGCTGAGCCTCGACCAGCTCGTCGACAGGCTCACCGAGCGCGGGCTGGGGATCCCGGACCCGGATCGTGCCGGACGGTACCTGCGACACATCGGCTACTACAGGCTCTCGCCGTACACAATCCCTTTCCAGCACGGCGGGCCGGATCACCTCTTCCGCGAGGGCACAGGGTTCGACGACGTGCTCGACCTCTACGCCTTCGACCGGGCCCTCCGGCTGCTGGTCATGGACGCGCTGGAACGCGTCGAGGTGGCCGTGCGCGCCGCGCTCACCGACCACATGTCGACGACGTACGACGACCCGCACTGGTACCTGGACGCCAAGCACTTCGACGACCGCGGCAAGCACGAAGGGCTCCTGAAGATCGTTCGAACCACCTGCGACGATCGGCTGCGCGGGACGCCGGACGCCGGGGAGGACTCGCTGGTCCACCGCTCAGCCCTCGAGCACTACCTGACGACCTACGGCTCGCCCGAGCTGCCGCCGTCCTGGCTCATGGTCGAGACCCTGACCATTGGCCAGTTGGCCAGCGCGTACCGCAACCTGAGTGGGCGGTCCAACCGAACCGCGGTCGCCAAGAGCATCGGGCTGACCGCCCCAGTGCTTGAGTCCTGGATGCAAACCTACGTCCGCGTCCGCAACGTCTGCGCCCACCACGGGCGGCTGTGGAACGTCGGCCTCGGCGTATACCCGGCGATCCCGACAACTCCCACGATCTCATGGCTGCAGAACGCGGGCTCCCTTCCGGAGCGGTCGCGAAAGCGCCTCTACCCAGTGCTCGTGTCTCTGCAATCAGTTCTGGACTCGGCGTCTCCGCGCAGTAGGTGGACGAGGCGACTCCACGACCTGCTCAGCACGCGCCCGCCGATGAACCTCCGCGGCATGGGCGTCCCAGATGACTGGGCGGACGACGGCTTTTGGACCCGACACCTCGCTTGAGGCCCGGGCCGAGTTGAGCTCGCACTCGTCAGTGGGACTGTTCCCTCAGGAGCCGTCTCGTAACGAGATGGGAGTCACCGACGATCTCTTACATCCTGGGAGATCATCGAGCAGGGTCAGCGCCGCAGCCTTGGCTGGTCAGGTCGTTGAACATGCTTGATCGTGTCTTTGGGATGTTCCGCACCCCGGTCTCGGAAGCCACCGTGGCATCGATGACCCGACGCGCACACCGCGTATGCCGGTGTCATGCGCTGCTCGACCTCGGAGGCCGTGAGCCACCGAACGCGCTGGGCTTCGTCGGTCGCGGTGGCTTCCCCGCCGGTTGGGTGACAGCGGTACACGCGTACGACGACCCCGCGAGTCAGGTTCTTGTAGGCGCCGGTCAACCCACGAACGACACCAGGGCATCTGTCGCGACAACACCTGGGCGCCGTGCACCGCACCTCACAGGCCGGGCCAAGCTCGATTCGAGCTCCATTGCCACCTCATACTCAGCCGGATCGACGCTGGCCGAGTTGGCTAGAAGCCACGGCGTCAGCGAGAGCACGATCAAACGCGTCCTGCGCGAACAGGGCACGAGGAAGTAGCGACGCGCGTCACAGGAGAACCCCGAACATCGCGCAGCAGTGCCCAGCCCTGTCGCTCCAGCACGGGCACGCCCGGCCTAGGTGCAGCGGAAAGGTCTGCGCAGGTTCGAGTCCCCGGCAGGCCGGCGGCGCGCCGCTCCCAGGCCAGCGGCACCCCACCGACGACCACCACGGCGAAGCGGCTGTCCATCTCCTCGGTCACCCTGGATCACCTCCCCAGGCACTATCGCACCCTGTATACACAGACTTGCAAATCGAGTTGCCCGACTGGCAATCTGGGACGGTATGGACGACGTGGAGAAGGCGCTAGGCGCCGTGGGATTCCAGCTACGCGCGCTGCGCCGGAACCGGGGCAGCACGCTCGCCGAGCTGTCCGCTACGACCGGCATCTCGGTGAGCACCCTGTCCCGCTTGGAATCGGGCAGCCGCCGTCCGACCCTGGAACAGCTCCTCCCACTGGCCAAGGCACATGGCGTCACACTCGACGAGCTCGTCGCCGCCCCACCCACCGGCGACCCACGCCTGCACCTGCGGCCGATCAGCTGCCACGGCGGGATGACGGTCCTGCCGCTCACGCGGCGCCCAGGTGGCGTCCAGGCATACAAGTTCGTGCTCTCGGCCGCAGCCCGCTCGAAAGACCCGTCTCCGCAGAGCCACGAGGGCTACGAATGGCTCTATGTCCTCAACGGACGCCTGCGGTTGGTGCTCGGTGAGCACGATCTCGTGCTGACTCCCGGCGAAGTGGCCGAGTTCGATACGCACGTTCCCCACTGGTTCGGCGCCGCCGACACGGAGTCCGTTGAGTTCCTCAGTCTGTTCGGTAAACAGGGTGAACGTGCGCACATCCGGGCGAGCCCCAGGAAATCTGATCGTTCATAGCCTCGGCGCGAGCGGTGTATTTGCGTACTACCGTGCGTTGTTGGGTGACATCGACGCCGACCTGACACCGGCTTTCCAGGTGAGGAAACCACCGTCGAGGTTGGCGGTCTCCCGGCCGTACGCGCTCAGCAGACGGGTGGCCGTGTGACCGCGCTGCCCGACGCGGCAGTACACGATCAACCGCCCTGGTGGCAGGTCGGGTGCATCCTGACGCAACTTGCTCAGAGGCACGTTGATCGCACCGGGGATCGCACCGACGGCGAACTCGTCCGGTGTCCGAACGTCGAGGACCGTCGCGCCGCCGACCCGCGCCTCATCCAACTCGTGCCACTGCACGGTGGTCGTGGCCATAGAGGCGAGGTTCTCCGCGACATACCCCAACAAGTTCACCGGATCCTTGGCAGAACCGTACTGCGGCGCGTAGGCCAGGTCGAGTCCGAGCAGATCCGACGCGCTCAGTCCTCCGGCCATGGCTGTGGCGAGCACGTCGATGCGTCTGGCCGCGCCCTCGGTTCCTATTGCCTGCGCACCGAGGATCCCGTCCGTGTCCCCGTCGATGAGCAGCTTCAGCGAGAGCGGCGCTGCCCCTGGGTAATAGGCGGCGTGTGCCGGCGGGTGGATGTGGACGACCCGATGCGCGCGTCCGACGGCTCGCAGCTGTTTCTCGTTCCAGCCGGTGACCGCGGCGGTGAGCCCGAGCACGCCGACCACGGCGGTGCCATAACCGTCGGTGTCGCACGCCGGGCGGCCCATGATGGAATCCGCCGCCAGCCGACCCTGCCGGTTGGCGGGCCCCGCCAGCGGGATGAGCACAGGCTGCCCGGATACCGCGTCGATCTTCTCGGCGACATCACCGACCGCGTAGACGCGTGGATCGGAGGTGCGCAACGAGGCGTCCACCAGGATTCCACCGCCTGGGCCGATCCCCAGGCCGGCGGCCACGGCCAGGCCGCTTCGCGGCCGTACCCCGGCGGCCAGGACGACCAGATCGGCAGGCAGGGCGGCGCCATCGCCGAGCACCACGGTGTCCGGACCGACCTGGGCCACTCGCGTGCCCAGCCGCACCTCGACACCGTGAGCACGTAGGTGTGCCGCCACCGGCTCCGCCATCTCCGGATCCAGCGGGGACAGCACCTGTCCTGCCTGCTCGACCAGCGCAACCGACAGGCCCCTGGCGTGGAGATTCTCGGCCATCTCCAGTCCGATGAACCCGGCGCCGATCACCACGGCGGTACGGGCGTGCTCGGCTGCCTGGACGATGGCGTCGGCGTCGACGACGTCCCGTAGTACATGCGCGCGTTCCACTCCTGGCACGGGCGGCACCACCGCCTCCGCACCCGTGCTGAGGACGAGGTGATCCCAGTGCTGTGCGTAGTCCACACCGGACCGGTGATCCCGCACCGTGACCGTGTGGGCTGTTCGGTCGATCGCCAGCACCTCCTGGCCCACTCGCACGTCGAGCGCGAACCTCTCCCTCAACCCGTCCGGACTCTGCGGCAGCAGCGCCGACCGTTCACCGATCACGCCGCCGATGTAGTAGGGCAGGCCACAGCCGGCGAACGAAACGTACCCACCTTTCTCGAACACGACGATCTCGGCCTTCTCGTCGAGTCGACGCAGGCGGGTGGCCGCTGACATCCCACCAGCCACGCCACCTACGATCACCACCTTCATCTCAGCGTCAGCCAGAGGCCGGGATGAAGTTGGCGTACTCCTCGATCCGGTCGATGAGTCCGTCCCTGAAGCGGAAATACATCGCCGCCTGCACTTCGCCGACCGGCCCGTCGGCGTTGGTGATGCGCAGTACGTGCTGTTGGAGCACCTCGTCCGCTTCGGTGAACTGGCGGGTGATGTCGTAGCGCAGCGACGCCTCCGCCGCAGGACCATCTTTGAGCATCGCGAGGTTCTCGTCGATGGTCTGCTGCCCCTTGCCGTCGTTGTGCCAGACGGTCGCGGTGTCCGTGCATAGCGCACGCATCCCGGCGTAGTCGCCCGCTTCCAGCCGTCGCAGGTAGCGGGTAGCGGTGTCTTTGAGATCGGTGCTCATGGCCTCACGTGTTCCTATCGATTCTCTGTGAACAGGTGCGCGCTCACCCACCGGTACGGGCACAGGTAGATGGTTACCCTCCGGCGCCAGCGGGCACGGAAAAGCGCGCGAGAAGACGTGCAGGGGAAGCACGGCCTGATTGAAATCGACCCGGACGGTGTCGCCCGCCACCGGCGGCAACACCACCCATCTGCCGATGTCCGGCGTCCCAGCACCACTGGTGGAATCGGTGAACACCACCAGCAGGTTGCCGGGGAACGTTTCGATCACCATCAGAGAGCACTGCTGCCCGGCAAGGTCGAACACCAGATCGGCGGGCGCCGGGAGGATGTGCTTGGTGGGCGGATCGGTCAGTCGCTCGATCTCCACTTCCCGTCCCGGCGTCCTCCGGTACTCCGCATCGACCACATATGTCGGATCCACCGGGAAGACCGCGATCTCCCGCAACCATGCCAGCGAGGAGGCTGCGGGGTCCCATACGGTCAGCCCGTAGATCCCCCCGCCCCCGGAGACAGCCATAGTGCGCTCACCCGACAACCGCAGACTGCTGCCCCCGGTCAACGTGACCGTGCCATTCACCGGACGGCCGTCCAGCGACACCCCATCCGCACCAGCCGCGGTGAACTTCAACCCGTCCGAGTCGCTCGCGTCCCATCGTCCGGGCACGCCCTCGACCGTCTGAGCCGACCCGGTGATCGTCGCGAGTTGGACGACCCCGGCTTTCCCGAGAGGTCCGGCGATCTCGTCCCAGCGGCCGCGTCGCCACGCCTCATAGTCAATTTCCAGACGTTCTTCGACCATGATTCGACACTAATACTGCAACGGCACTTCGGCGTGTCGTGAGAGGCTGAGGCTCGTCCGGCGGTGATGATCACCGCGTGGTGGATCTTGCTGGGTGGGTCGCGTCGTTGGATGCG
>NZ_NKYF01000056.1 GCF_002262885.1 Pseudonocardia sp. MH-G8
TCGACCGCGGTGAGGATGCGGGTGCCGGCGGCCTGGATCTCGAACTGCTCGGGGCTGAACAGCAGGAACGTGCAGTCCACGACCATGTCCACGGACTTGAGCGCCTCCACCGCCAGCCGGTTGTGGGCCAGCCCGGAGTCGCCGACGGCCCAGGCGCCGGACGCGGAGGCGGGGGAGGGCAGGCGCAGGTGGAAGCCCTGGGCGCCGAGTTTCTGCACGGCCCAGAGGAAGGCGTCGGCGTACTCGGCGCGCTCCGCGCCGCGGGTCAGCACGGCCACGGTCTCGCCCTCGTGCACACCGGAGAGGGTGAGCTGCTGCAGGCAGATCTCGTTGAACAGGTTCTGATCCATCAGATCACTCCGATCAGGCAGGTGAGGTGTCGTGGACGTGAGTGAGCAGGAGCGGACGGACGGTGTCGAGGAAGCCGGACAGGTTGTCCCACGGCACCATGTGTCCGGCGCCCGGGACGCTGTAGATCTCGATGTCCGGGCGGGCGCGGCGAAGGTCGTCGGTGGCCGTCGGGGGCACGACCGGGCTGTCGGCGCCGCGGACCAGCACCGCGGGTGGGGTCACAGCCGCCCAGTGATCGAAGAAGTCCTCGGTCTCGAAACCGGTGTGGGTCTCGCAGACGGCCGTCTCGTCGCAGGAGGCGAGCGCCTGGGCCCGCAGCTGCAGCTCCCGCTCGGGCCACAGCGGGTAGTAGCGGCGAACCTCGTCGGCGGTGGTGCCCCGCTGTGCCTCGTGCAACTGCTGCAGGAACGCCTCGCGAGAGGTGGGGTAGGGGCCGCGGCCGGGACCGGAGACCGGGGGGTCGACCAGGACGAGAAGCCCGTGCCGGTCGGGGGCGTGCCGTGCGGCGTAGGCGGCGGCGATCCGCGCACCCATGGAGTGTCCGACGATCACCGGCTCGCGCAGGTCGAGCGCATCGACCAGACCGGCGACGTCGGCGGCGTAGTCCTGCATCCGGTACGCGCCGGCGGGGGCGCGGTCGCTCTCGCCGCGCCCGCGGATGTCGGGCAGGGTCACCCGGTAGCCCAGCTCGGCGAACCGGACCGCCAGGAAGTCGGCCGTGACGGCCGGGCTGGTGATCCCCGGCAGCACGAGCAGATCGCGCGCCCCGGGCTCGCCGTACCGCAGCACGCGGTGCCGCAGCCCGTTGGCCTCGACCACCGCGCTGCGGCCCTGGATCGTGACACCGCTCATCGCCGGCTCCCTTCCGATCCCGCGCCCTGCGCGGGCAACTGGTCGATCGCCCACTCCAGCAGGGGAGCGGCGAGCTCGGTGGCCTGCAGCAGATGCACCCGCTCGGCCATGTAGCGCAGCTTTGCGATCGCCTTGTCCCGTGGGCAGGCCCCGGAGAGCACCCAGTCGCGGGTCAGCCCGGCGAGGGTCTCGAGGAACGACAGCGAGTCGCCCGCCTGCACCGCGTCCGCCCCCTGCAGCCCGCCCACCTCGTGCAGCCCGATCAGCCGGCGGACCTCGCTCAGCCGGACGCCGGACGCGGCCCGGCCGAGCCCGCCCAACCACACGCCGACCGCCTCGGCGGAGCGCAGCGAGTGCGGGTAGAGGTAGAAGGGGTCGTCCCACTCCGTCGTGGCGTGGTCGAGCCTCGGGCCGCCGGGGAACATCCGCTCGATGTCGTGGGTCATCGCCGCGAGCCGCATCTCCACGGTCGCGGCCGGGTCGAGATGTACGAGCCAGTCCCGTGCCCGCATCAGGTGTTCGACCTGGTCGTAAGCCCGTACCCAATCGGCGGCCAGCGCCTCGATCTCGGTGTCGACCGGCACCTGCGGTGCCGTCCAGGGCAGGCCCGTGGGGTTGGTGACCGGACTCGTTGCGGGGCTGGGCACCGGGGTCACCGCCGCCCTCGCCGCGTTCCGGGCCGAGATCCGCGCCGCAGGGCCACGACGGCCAGCACCACCGACACCGCGCTGAGGGCCGCCGCCACCTTGGCCCAGGGATCACCGCCCGGCCGTCCCTCCGGCGGGGGCATGCCGAGGCGTCCGGCGGTCCCGCTCACGGACTCCGGGTACGGCGACCCCGAGGGCGCGAGCGTGCCGGGTGTCCGCGGCTCCGAGGGCGCCGCTGCGGGGCCGCCACCGAGGGCAACTTCCAGGTTGCGGGCGAACTGGGTCGTGACCTTGCCGACCTGCTTGGCGATGACCTTCTGGCCCACGCTGCCCAGCGCGCCCGCCAGCGCGACGTCCCCGTCGACCAGCACGAGGGTGCCCCGAGCGGCCGGCTCGAGCTGGACGTTCGCGGTGGCGCGCACGTTGCCCACGGCCCCGCCGACGCTCTTGCCGGTGGCGGTGAAGGAGATCAGCTTCTCGGGAACCCGTTCGACGATCTTGATCGTCGCCGCGAAGGTCGCGCGCATCGGCCCGACGCTCTGGGTCACCCGGACCTCGATGTCGTCCGAGCTGACCGCGGTGAGCTGTTCGACCCCGGGCATGCACCTGGCCACGGACTCGGGCTGCTCGAAGAACCTCCAGACCGTGGCGACCGGTTGGTCGACCTCGAACGTCTCGCGCAGCTTCATGGAACCTCTCCTCCGCTCGGGGCGGGTCGGCGGGTGGTGGACGGGGTCACCGGGACGGCGCCGCGCGCAGCTCGGCGAGCGCCCGGCGGACGTGGACGGGGACCAGATGCCGGCGGTACTCGGCCGAGGCGCGCACGTCGGTGGGCGGGTCGACGACCTCGAGTGCGGCGGCCGCGGCGGCCTCGAGGTCGGCGTCGTCGAGGGCCGTGCCGGTGACGGCGGCGGCGGCCGCTCCGGCGAGGACTGGGGTGTCCGCGACCCCGCCGAGGCCGATGCGGACGTCGTGCCACCGGCCGTCGGCATCCCGGTCGCCGGTGGTGGCCACGCTGAGCACGGCGAAGTCGTTGTGCTTGCGGCAGACCTCGCGGAAGGCGACGTGGCGCGACTGGGGCGGTATCTCCACCGCGGTGAGCAGTTCGTCGGGCTCCAGCGTGCTCGCGTAGGAGCCGGCGTACAGCTCGGACAGGGGGATCCGCCGCGTCCCGCCCGGCCCGGTGGCGGTCACGACCGCGCCCATCACGAGGCACGCCAGGGCCAGCTCCCCGGTGGGGTCGGCCTGGGCCAGTGCACCACCGACGGTGCCGCGGTTGCGCACCTGCCGGTCGCCGATGTGCCCCACCATCCGCGCGAGCAGCGGGAGCCGCTCGGCCACGAGTGGCGAGCGCTCCAGGGCGGCGTAGCGGACCAGGGCGCCCAGGGTGATTCGGTGCCCGTCGAGCCGGACGTCGTCGAGTTCGTCGAGCTCGTTGATGTCGACGAGTGCCGCGGGCCGCCACAGCCGCATGTTCAGCATCGGCACGAGGCTCTGGCCTCCGGCGAGCACGCGGGCCGCCCCGTCGTACTCGGCCAGGCGGGCAACCGCTTCGGCGACCGAGGTCGGACGGTGGTAGGCGAACGGGGCGGGCTTCACGACGTGCGGCCCCCGCCGCCATGCGTCACGCCGACGCCGGCGAAGCGGGCCAGGACGTGACCGACCGCGGACTTGCGTTCGGTGACGAGCTGCTCGGCCTGGCGTCGGCTCCAGACGGTTTCCGGGCGAACCTGCAGGACGTGCACCTCGCCCGTCTGGCTGACGGCCCATTCGATGTCCTGGGGGGCGCCGCGGTGCCGCTCGATCTCCTTCGCCAGCCGCGCAAGCGTGTTGATCTGTGCGGCCTCGAGGCAGGGCGAGCCGGACACCTCGGCATCGACCGGCACGAGGCCGACGCTGCCGGTGTCGGGGTCGAAGCCGTACTGGGTCTCCTGTCGCTGCACCTCCTGGGCGACGACCTCGAAGGTCACCTTGTCCACGACGTAGCGGCTCGGCGTGATCCCGCCGCTGACGACGCCTTCCCCGAGGCCCCAGCAGCCCTCGATGACGACCTTGGAGCGGTCGCCGGTGACGGGGTCGAGGGTGAACATGACACCGGCCGCCCGTGCTTGCACCATCTGCTGCACACCGACGCAGATGGCGTGGTCGCCGGCAGCCGCGTCCCGTTCGGTGTCGGGGCGGTAGGTGAGGACAGCAGGCCCGAACATCCCGGCCCAGCAGCGCCGCGCGTGGGCGAGCACGCCGTCTCCGGTCCGGATCCACAGGAACGTGTCGTACTGCCCGGCGAAGCTGGCCCCCGCCAGGTCCTCGGACTCCCCGCTGGAGCGCACGGCCACGGGCAGGCCGGTGCTCCCGGTCCGCCGCTCCAGCTCGGCGTAGGACTCGCGGATCGCGGTCTCGAGGTCGGCCGGCATCGGCGCCGCCTCGATCGCGGCGGCGAACTCCGCGCTGAGCTCCTGCACCCGTGGGAGGTCGGCCCCACGGGCCTCGGCCCGGACCTGGCGGGCGCGCTGCGCGAGCCCCGCGGAGTCCAGGAAGTGCCGGTAGGCGGTGGTGGTGATCCCGAAACCGGGGGGCACGGCGAAGCCGTTCGCGGTCATCTCCGCGAGGCTCGCGAACTTGCCACCCAGCAGCCGGTTGCCCACAGCAGTCGAGTCGTCGATCCAGAGCACGAACGGGTGGACAGAGGCGGTGGATGTCATGCGGGCACGTCCTCCACGACGCGGACGACGCCGGTGTTGCCGTCGACCTCGATGAGCTGGCCGGTGCGCAGGGATGTGGTGGCGAAGCCGGTGCCGACGACTGCCGGCAGGCCGTACTCACGACAGACGATCGCGGTGTGGGCCATGATCCCGCCGACGTCGGACACCGCCGCCGACAGCCGGGAGAACACCGGCGCCCAGCTGGGAGCGGTGATCCGGCAGACGAGGATGTCGCCGTCCTGCACCTCGTGCAGCTGCTCGGGGTCGACGATCACCCGCGCCCGGCCGGTCGCCCTGCCGGCCGAGGCCGCGACCCCACGCAGCTCACCGCCGTCGCGGCCCTCGCTGCCGAGCCACTCCTGCACCGACTCCTGGGTGATGCCCCAGAGCATCACCGTCAGCGGCTCGGTGATGTAGTCCGGCGGGACGCCCAGCGCAGGCTGCGGCGGGTGGGCCTTGAGCACCTCCCGGATGCGGCGCCGGCGCTCGATCTCGGGCCGCCAGTAGGTGACCCCGCGGGCCTCCGTGCCGGTGGCCCAGCCGATGTTGAGGTCGTAGAGCGCCGAGTAGATCTCGTTGCGGTGCAGGTAGAAGATGTCCTCGCGGTCGTCGAAGAACCCATGGGCGACGAAGACGTCGCCGAGCTCGCGCACCTTCGAGAAGAACATCGAGTGGTGCCAGTGCTCGACGTAGAAGTTGTGGTTCTCCACGAACGGGAAGACCTGCCGGGCGAGCGCGACCAGCCCGTCGAAGGACTCGCGGTCGGCGTCGGTGGGCAGGTAGCTGCGGTACTCGTCGGTCACCCGCACGCGCTCGGCCAGGATCTCCTCGAGGGGCCGGCGGATGTCCTCGCCGGCGAGCAGCCTCGTGATGTAGCCGCGCAGCGCGGTGAACGGGAGACGCAGGTCGTCGATCCAGGCGCGGTCGCTGTGCTGGTAGCCCGCCCCGGTCGAGAACCAGAACCACGGGTCCTTGGCCTGTTCGAAGGACTCCAACCACCGCGCGCCTCCCGGGAGCGCGGCGAGCGCGGCGAGCGCGGAGCTCGGGTCCTCCTCGGTCAGCAGCACGTCGGTCAGTTCGAGCTCGACGGCGAGCTCCGCCAGCGCACGGACCTCGTCATCGGGACGGAAGAGCATGATGTCGATGCCCGAGACCATGCTGGCGATCGTCTGGTCGGTGATGCCCGGGAACGCGGTCTGGCAGAACTCGCGGAACGTGAGGTAGGCGCCGTAGCCGAGGTTGAGCATCTCGAAGTGGTACGAACCCATCTCGAACAGGTTCGTGATCAGCTCGCCGTAGCTCTTCAGCAGGTCGTAGCTGGAGTAGAGGCCGCGGTGCTCGAAGACGCGGTCCGCCGGCTCCATGCCGGGCAGGGGCGCGAACCGGATGGCCTTGAGCCGTTCGATGCAGTCGGTCGCCTTGGCGACCCACTGCTCGTAGATCTCGTCCCAGTTCTCGTAGTAGTGCCCGGCGCGGACGGTGAACTCCTGGGCCCGCTGGGCGATCTCGTCGGCGTCGGTGACCGCGTTGGGGCTGATGTAGAGGTACCCGTTGATGATCCGGTGGTCGATGCCGCCGGCCAGCGGGATCGGCCACACCCGGGTCGACATCTGGCTGACCGCGACCCACCAGTTCTCGGTCATGATCGTGTCGAACGGGTAGAGCGGCTCGGGGTTGTGCATCCCGTCGAAGAACCAGAACTTGCCGTCGTCGAACTCGCGGCGCTCGTCGCACAGCAGCGCGTAGTACGGGTACATGCTGTGCCAGCCCTCCGCACCTGGCGGCGTCTGCACCGCGAACGGGCTGGCGAAGCGCTTCCCCGGCACTGCCTGAGCGGGCGCGTCCGCCGCTCCCGCCGGCACGGGTGGGGCGTCGGTCGGGGTGGGACTGGTGGACGTCATGCGCGCGCCTCCGCCTGGGACGTGGTGGTGGACAGCTGCTCCGGTTCGGGGGGATCCGGCCGCAGGGCTTCGAGGTAGGCGAGGACGTCGTCGAGGCCGACGACGTCGCCGTACTTCTCGTTGATGTCGAACAGGCTCGCGTCGTGCGGGGCCCGCGCCCGGTCACCGACGCAGACATTCGGGACCAGGACCGGGTAGCCGTGCTGCACGGCATCCACGGCGGTCGCGCGGACGCACCCGCTCGTGGTCGCGCCGGTCACGATCACGGTATCGGCCCCCACCGAGGCGAGGTGGCCCGCCAGCGCGGTGCCGAAGAAGGCGGATGCCCCGGTCTTGGTGAGCAGGTGCTCGTCCGGTCGCGGCGACAATCGCTGGTCGATCTCGACCAGTCGGCTCCCGACCTGCAGCGCTGCCATGCCCGGGGCCTTGCGCAGCCAGGCGAGCGCGGCGACCTGCGCAGCGTCGTAGGAGATCGTGGTGAAGACGACCGGGGCGCCTGCGGCCCGGGCCGCGTCGAGCAGGCGCGCGGTCGCCAGCACGGGAGCCGTCA
The DNA here is from genome assembly GCF_002262885.1 of Pseudonocardia sp. MH-G8. Classification (GTDB taxonomy): domain Bacteria; phylum Actinomycetota; class Actinomycetes; order Mycobacteriales; family Pseudonocardiaceae; genus Pseudonocardia. Next base: position 7,004 of record NZ_NKYF01000056.1, read on the forward strand.
TGTCGACTGCCGTCGGGTACTGCGGATCGGTGAAGCCGTAGGTGAAGTCCACGACCACAACGGCAGGCCGCGCGCCGCGCACCACCGGTCTGCCGAACCCGGCCCGCTCGTAGACGTGGGCCGTCGAAGGCCGATCCACGTTGGTCCTCCCCTGCGTCGTTGGTGCCGGGCCCGAGCGAGACGGATGGCATACTTGTATACCATCTGGGGCCGTACTCGTTCGCGGCTTCCCGGCTTGGGGTGGCTCCACCATGACGGGTGGACCGCCGATCGGGCAAGACCTTCGTCTCGAATCAACGAGCTCGTAACACTCGTGACGAAGTACCGGGCCTGCCCGTCGTTCCCGGGCCGGGCCGCCTGCTGCGTCCACCGGCCCGGACGACCCGGGCGTCTACGATCGTCGGCGGAGGGGCACGCAGATGCCTCGTGGGGGCGGACTCTGGAGACGGCCACGCAATGGATCTTCTGACCGATGACGGCCTGCCCATGTCCCAGCGCAGCAGCGAGGGCGTCGCCCGCATCGTGCGCAGAGCGATCCTCGACGGCCGGCTTCAGCCGGGACAGCCCCTCCGGGAGCGGGCGCTCGCCGAAGAGCTCGGGATCAGCCGCACCCCGATCCGCGAGGCCCTGTTCATCCTGCAGGGAGAGGGTCTCGTCGGGATGACGCCGAACCGGGGGGCAACGGTACGCACCATCACGGCCACCGACATCTCCGAGATCTACTCCGTCCGCACGCTGCTCGAGTCGCATGCCGCCGCACTGGCCGCGGGCCGGATCACCGAGCGGGAACTGGCCGCGCTCGACGAGGCGCACGGCCGGATCGAGCGCCTCAACGACCACGCCACCCCGCAGGAGCAGGCCGAGGCGGACCTGAAGCTGCACGGTCTGATCGCGGACGCGGCGGGCAGTCAGCTGCTGCGCACGATCCTCGGCCAGGTGCACGCCTTCACCGCCACCTACCGCTCCCGATACCCCTACCCGCCGGATCAGCTCCGCCGAGCCAACGCCCAGCACGAGGCGATCATCATGGCGCTGCGCGACCACGACGCGGAGCGCGCCGAGCAGCTCATGCGCGAGCACGTGGGCGACTCCCGCGCGCTCGCGCTGCGGCACTTCACGGAGAACGAGCCGACCCAGGCGACGCGGTAGACGGGGCCGCTGGCTCGTTCGGACGGGTGTCTGCCGGGGCCATCGAACCCAACCCGTCGGCTGCTAAGGGGTGCTTGCCCGCCGCTGCGGGCCGGCGACCTCCTCGGCGGGTCCGGCCCCCGGACTCGTCACACTGCCAAAGCTGATCTTCGACTCGGTCCAGTTCGGCGTCGATCCGGCGATCACGGCCGTGGCGACGATCCTGATGGGTGTCACCGCCGCGCTGGTGCTGCGCACGTCCAGGTCGATGCCCTTGAGGACCTCCTTCTCGTTGAAGGCGTGGATCATCTCCCGCGCGTACCGCGCCGTCGCGGCGAACATCGCCGCCGCATCGGCGGCGCTGCGGCCCTGCACCGAGGCCACCACGATCCCGGCCCGGCGTAGCCGGACCCGGTCCCGCGCGGTCCTGGTGATCTTCACCAGGCGTTGCGCTTCGGTCGGGTCGAGCTCGCGGACGAACACCTCAGGCTGTCGCGTCATCACCCACCTCCGGGCGACAGCCTCCCGGTCACCAAGCCAGTCGATCAACCTGGCCCGGTGACGACGTCGACCGTTCCTGACGAGGCACTAGCCGCTCCGGAACTACTGAGCGGCCCGCTGATCCGCGCCCGCCCGGTCGCCTCCGCCGCCCGGCACCAGGAGCTGAGCCCCGACGTGCCGGCGGCATAGATCCAGCCGAGGCCACCCCACGTGTCGCCCTTTCGGATCAGGCTGTCGTCCACGCCCTGGTCGGCGAACGCGATGCCCTCCGGCTGCATCCCGGTGTCGGCGAAGCCGTAGCAGTCGCCGTCGTGGGCGAGCAGCTGGGCGGTGCCGTGCGCGATGAGGTCGGCGACGCGCGCGAACAGGGGTCTGCCCGTGAGCTCGGAGAGCGCGAGCAGGTCGTCGAGGAAGAAGAGGCTGTAGATGTCGGTGACGCCGGTGCCCCAGATTTCGTTGATGCCGCCCCAGCCGATGGAGCGCACGCCATGGCGGTGAAGCCGCGTGCCCGGGCGGGACGGGACGTCCCACAGTGACGTCCAGCTGGCCGCGACCATTGCGGCACGTGCGGCGCTCTCCAGTAGCTCCGGGCGGGACGTGCCGGTGGCGCGGTACAGGGCGAGCAGTGCCCGGCACGCGAGGTGGGCGGCCTCCTTGTCGATGACGTTGGGGTTGTCGAGCGTGCCGCCGCGGTACTCGTCGGGATCGACCTGTGCGTGGCGCACGAACCGGCAGGCGTGCTCTGCCGCGCGTCTGAACCGGTCGGCGCGGTCGGGGAGCGCGGACGCCGCGTGTAGGAGGAACGGAACGGGTACCGCGGTCGCGCTGCGCGCCGCGGGCCCGTCGTCACCGAACCAGCTGCCCTGGGTGATCGGGTCGCCGTCGGGGGTGTACGCGCGGAACCAGGAGCCATCCGGGTGCTGCACGCGCACGAGGAAGTCGGCGGTCCGGCGGACGGCGTCGCGCCAGTGCGGGCGCTCGTCGCCGTGCGCACGGTGCAGCAGATAGTTGTGCAGCAGGTCCTCGGCCGGCTCGGTGATGAGCCGCAGATAGGTGCCCGTGACGTCGGACGGGGCGAGGTAGTGCAGGAGCGGGCGGTCGCCGCCGATCGGCGGCACCGGAGCGGCCCGCGCCAGGTCGTAGTGGCTGTGGTTCCAGCCGGACGGGGTGGTCATGGTTGCGACGAAGAAGTCGCAGACGCGGCCCCCACGGTCGAGCCATGCTTCCGGGTCGTGCTCGGCCAGTACATGCGCCGCGTCGAGCTGGCGGCCGGTGAACCCGTACTCGAGGATGTCCAACGCGCGGGACATCTCGTGGTTGGCGAAACTCGCGCCGAAGGCGCGGGCCGGTGTCGTGTACCCGCGGTCGGGATCGAAGTTGAGGACGAAACCGGCGCCACCGCCGGACCACTCGCGGTAGGTGCGGGCCAGTCCGTCCCGGCGCAGCCGCACCGCCTCCGCGAGGGTGATGGGCGGGTCGACGGGCTCGATGCCGTGGGCCGCGAGCGCCCGCTCGACCGTGGCCGCTGCCGCGTCGGCGAACGTCGGCATCTGGTCGGTCCAGAACCGGTAGGACACCGTGATCTCGCCCCCGTCGGGGCCGATCGGCAGGTAGGCGCGCGACGGCGTGCCGTCGCTGTCCAACGCGGAGCTCCCCGCGCTGTTGCGGTAGGGCACCCGGGCGTGCAGCGCGTCGGGGGAGAAGCCCACCGCCCCGATGTCGGTGTCCTGCAGGAACTCCTGGCCGCCCGGCGTGCGGACCGGTGCTGTATCCCGGGTCGCGGGTGTGAGCCGCAGGAGGCCCACCACCCGGCCGTCGGGGCGGCGGGCCGTCACCGCCGGGGTGGCGATCCGGTCCTCCGACAACACCGTCTCGGCGTGCCCGGCGTGCTGCTCGGGGGAGTAGACCGCGCCCGGCACCAGCATGCGGAAGCCGTCATTGACGTGCGCCTTCAGTGCCAGCGCCGCGCCCACGGTGCCCGCGCCGGGGCCGACGCGCAGCCGCCGGTGCACTGTGACGCCGTGGTCGTCGGCCGACCAGACATCGCGCAGCTCCCAGTCGCGCTCCGCCACCCGCCACCCCGACCTTCCGACCAGCGCGATGCCTTCGCGTGTGAGGCAGTCGTACCGCGCGAGCACCGGGACGTGGCCGAGGCACTCGGCCGCCACCGGGGTGGGCACACTCACTTCCATGCCCTCGGCCCGCAGGACGATGCCGTCGCCGCCGCTGGAGGGGAACGGTTCCAATCGCATGTCAGTCCCGCCCCGTTCCCGTGGTCAGCCCGCTGACGATCTGGCGCTGCAGCACCGCGAACACCACAATGATCGGGATCGCGACGGCCGTGGCCACTGCCATCAGGTTGTTCCACTGGGTCCCGTACTGCCCGACCAGCGACGCCAGCCTCACGGTGATCGGCTGCATGCTCTCCTTCGTGGTCAGGGTCAGGCCGAAGACGAGCTCGCCCCAGGTCAGGACGAACGAGATGGTGGCGACGGTGATCAGGCCCGGCCGGGTCAGCGGCAGGATGACCGACCAGAACGTGCGCAGCTGCCCGCAGCCGTCCACCCGGGCGGCGTCCTCGACGTCACCGGGGAGGCCGAGGAAGAACGGGCGCAGGATGATGATCGCCAGCGGTAGCGTGAACAGCGTGTTGGCAAGGATCAGCGCCGGGTAGGTGTCCACGAGGCCCAGCTTCCGGAAGATGAGGAACAGTGGGACGGCGAGGTTGATCGTCGGCAGCATCTGGGCCACGAGCAGCACGAGCACCGCGGCTCCGACGAACCGCAGCCGCAGCCGGGCGAGCGCGTACGCCGCCGGTGCGGCGAGCACGAGCGTCAGGAGCATGGCGCCGGTGCTGATGACGAGGCTGTTGAGGAAGCCGCGCAGGATCGCCGGGTTGCCGAGCACGGTGTCCCGGTAGGCGGCCAGGACAGGCTCCAGCGGTGCGAGCTGCGGGGGCGAGGTGAAGATCGCCGACTGCGTCTTGAGCGACGTCGCGACCATCCAGTACACCGGGAACAGGTACGTCACGGTGACGGCGAGGCCGACGACCGCCAGCGTCCGACGCCGTCGGCGGCTCGAGGTGCGGGCCATCAGGACGCCTCCTCGCGTCGGATCAGGCGCAGGTAGAACCCGGCCACGACCAGGGAGATGACCAGCAGGACCGCCGCGGCTGCGGCGCCTTGCCCGAAACGGAACGCGGTGAACGTCGTCTCGTAGGTGTAGATCGGCAGGGTTGTCGTCGCGTCGACAGGGCCACCGCCGGTCAGCACGTACACCAGGTCGAAGACCTTGAACGTGTAGACGAACGACAGCAGCAGGACGGTGAGTGCGACCGGGCGCATCATCGGCAGCGTCAGGTGCCGGAATCGCTGCCACGGGCCGGCCCCGTCGAGCGTCCCGGCCTCGAAGACGCTGTCGGGCAGCCCGTTCAGCCCGGCAAGCAGCAGGATCATGTTGAACGGGATCCCGATCCAGGCGTTCACCACCACTACGCTGATCAATGCCGTCACGGGCTGGCTGAGCCAGTACTCGCCGTGGCCGAGCAGGCCTGTTCCGGTGAGGACGGCGTTCAGTGCGCCGAAGTCGCCGTCGAGGATCCAGCGCCACACGTTGGCGGAGACGACGATCGGCAGCAGCCAGCCCAGCAGTAGGAGCGCGCGCATCGGGCCGGCGCCGGGGAAGGGCTGGCGGAACAGCAGCGCCAGCGCGAAGCCGAGCGTGAACTGCAGCGCCAGGCTGGCCAGCGTGAACACCGCCGAGACCAGCAGCGAGGGGACGAACGCCGGGTCGTCGAGGAGCGCGCGGAAGTTCGCCGACCCGACGAACGGGGCCTGCCCGCGCAGCAGCGTGCCGATCGTGACGTCGTGCAGCGCGAGGTACACGTTGTAGCCGAGCGGGTAGACCAGCGCGAGGACGATGAACAGCAGTGCCGGTGCCGCGAAGGCGTAGCGGCCGACCGCCTGCCGCAGGTCCCGGCGACGCACCTCCCTCCTGCGGGCGTCCAGCGCGATCATGCGGCGAGCTTCCCGCTGATGGCGTCCTGCGCCTGCCCCAGCGCGGCCGCCACGGGCGCCTGCCCGGTCAGAGCAGCCTGGATCGCCTTCTGGATGTCCTGGGAGATCGCGAGGTAGTTCTCGCCGTACGCGCGGGGTCGCGCGACCTGGAGCTGCTCGGTGAAGACGCTCAGGACGGGGTCCGACGACCAGTAGGGGTCCTGCGAGACGGTGCGGCTGCTGGGCAACTGGTTGCCGATCTGTGTGTAGCGGGTGGCGACGGGGACGGTTTTGCAGAACGTGATGAAGTCCCAGGCGAGGTCGGCGTGCGGGGTGCCGGCGCAGATTCCCAGGTCCTCGGCGCCGATCACGGTGGCCGCGGCGTCACGGCGGGGGAGCGGGGCGACCGCCCACTCGACGTCCGATGTGGACAGCTCCGGAATCTGCCACGGCCCGTTGATCATCATTGCGGTCTGGCCGTTGACGAACTGGTTGAGCAGGTCCGCCTGGGTCCAGCCCAGGGTGCCGCGGGACATGTGCCCGGCGTCGAGCAGCTCCTTGTAGAGCCCGAGCGCGGCCTGCCCGCCCGCGCCCGCGACAGTCGGGACGTCGCCGCCCGCCTGCCACAGCCAGGGGAGGAACTGCAGGGTGGCTTCCTCGCTCTGCACCGCGGAGACAGCGAACCCGTACCGGCCGTCACCGGTGAGGCGGGCGGCGGCCTCGCGCAGCTCGTCCCAGGTGGACGGGGGACCGACGCCGGCGGCGTCGAGCAGCGTGCGGTCGTAGTAGAGGGCCAGGTCGTTCACGGCGTCCGGCACGGCGAACCGCCGCCCGCCGTACTCGGTGGTCCGCCACGCCGCGGGCAGGATGTCCGGGGCGCCCGACCACCCGCCGATCCGGTCGGTGAGGTCGTCGAGCAGGCCGATCGCGGCGAACGCGGCGACGTCGGAGTTGTCGATCGCGAGGACGTCAGGGACGTCGCCTGCGCTCGCCGACTGCAGCACTGTGCGCTTGTACTGGTCGAAGGGCACGACCCGGCGCTCGACACGGACGTCGGGGCGGTGCGCCACATACTGCTCGTGCACCCAGTCGGCGGCCGCGCTGGTGCCGCCCGCGGTCCAGTAGTCCCAGACCGACAGGACGGTGCGCGGGTCCGAGTGGGCCGCGCAGCCCGTCACGGACCCGGCGGTAGCGCCGAGTGCGGCAGCTCCGGCCGCCCCCAGTATCCGCCGGCGGCTGATCCGCGCGACCATCTGACACCCTCTCTCGGAAATGTGACGGCAAACGGTTGCCGCACGCGGCCGGACTGTAAGTCGGGCCGCGGCCGACGGTCAAGGCGGCTCTTTGCGTGCATCTCCGTGATCGGTACGCTGGGTCCGGCTAGGGTCACGATCAGTCCGGGTCGGAGGTAGGGGCGTGGATCCGCAAGGGGTTTCCGCACGTGGCCGCACCGCTACGCTGGCAGATGTCGCCCGGCTCGCCGGCGTCTCCGTCGGCACCGCGTCGAAGGCGCTCAACGGCCGGGGCCAACTGCGGAGCGAGACGCGGTCAGCGGTCGTGGCCGCGGCGGAGAAGCTCGGCTTCACGATGAACGGCGTCGCTCGAGCGCTGCACTCGGGTCGCACCTACACCGTCGGCCTCGTCGCGACCGACGACGTGGGCCGGTTCTACTTCCCGGTTCTGCTCGGCGCGGAGGACGCGCTCGGACCGGGCCGCATCGCGGTGTTCCTGTGCGACACGCGGGGCGACCCGGTGCGCGAGCGCCTGTACGTCGACACGCTGGTCGGGCGCCGGGTCGACGGGTTGATCGTGACCGGGTGCGTCACCGATCCCCGCCCGCCGATCGACGTGCCCGAGGGGGTACCGGTCGTCTACGCCATCGCGCCGTCAGCTGACCCGCGGGACGCGTCGGTGACGATCGACAATGAGCGCGCGGGCCGGCTGGCCGCGGAGCACCTCCTCGGCGCGGGCAGGCGGCGCATCGGGTGCATCTCCGGGCGGGACGACCAGCGCTCCGCCACGCAGCGGGCTGAGTCAGCCGCGCGTGTGCTCGCCGAGGCCGGACTCGGTCTCACCGGGGGAGCGCCCCGGTACGGGGCGTGGTCGGAGGAGTGGGGCCGACAGGCCGCCCACCAGCTCCTCACCGTCGACCCGGACCTCGACGCGGTCATCTGCGGCAGCGACCAGGTCGCACGCGGTGTCATCGACACCCTGGAGCACGCCGGCCGGTCGGTGCCGGGCGACGTCGCCGTGATCGGGTTCGACAACTGGGACGTGATGGCGACCGGCCGGTCGCCGGCGCTCACCACGCTGGACCCGCAGCTGGAGCTGATCGGGCGCCGGGCGGCGCAGCGGCTGCTCGAGGCGATCGACGGTCGTCCGAGCGGTGGTGTCGAGACCGTTGCGCCCAGCATGGTGTTCCGCGGGTCGACGGGCGTGCCGGTCGCGGTTCCGTAGCCGGGGGTCAGCCGGCGCCGAGAGTCGACTCGCGCAGCACGAGCCGGCACGGTAGGCGCTGGACGCCCTGTGCGGCGCTGCCGTCGATGCGGTCGAAGAGCC
>NZ_NKYF01000057.1 GCF_002262885.1 Pseudonocardia sp. MH-G8
CGCACCGTGTCGTCGTCCACGGCACCCATCACCGTCACCAGATCCGCACCCGCCTCGAACGCCATCCCCGCCTCCAACTCACCAGCATCCGCAGTCTTCAGATCCGCGAACACCAACTTGTCCGGATGCGCCGCCTTCACCGCAGACACCGCCGCGATACCCGCCGACTTCACCAACGGCGTCCCCAACTCCAGGATGTCCACATGCTCGGCCACCTGATCCGCCAGGCTCAACGCCGACGGAAGATCCAACACATCCAACGCCACCTGCAACTGCACGACAATTCTCCTCAGGGCCAGAGTTCAGCGAAGTCCCGACAACCATCACCCGACCCCACGAATCCCGGCAACACTCCAGCACATGCGAAAGCCCAATCCCCCATCCGCACACCGAATAGCCCTGGCGCCGAGCCACCGGCTTAGCCTCGAAGCCGTGTCGAAGCAGCCCTTGATCGCGCCGTCCATCCTTTCCGCGAACTTCGCCCGGCTCGCTGACGAAGTGGCCGCGGTGCGCGGCGAGCCCGGCCACGGCGCCGACTGGCTGCACGTGGACGTCATGGACGCGCACTTCGTGCCGAACCTGACCCTGGGCCTGCCGGTCGTGCAGTCGCTGCTGGCCACCACGGACCTACCGCTGGACTGCCACCTCATGATCGAGAATCCGGATCGCTGGGCGATCGGCTACGCGGAAGCGGGTTCCTACAACGTCACGGTGCACGTCGAGGCCGCCGAGGACCCGGTCATGCTCGCGAAGAACCTGCGGGCCGCGGGCGCGAAGGCGGGGCTGGCGATCAAGCCGGGCACGCCGCTGGAGCCCTACGTCGACGTGCTCACGCACTACGACACCCTGCTCGTGATGTCCGTGGAGCCCGGATTCGGCGGCCAGACGTTCATCGCCGACGTCCTCGACAAGGTGCGCAGCGCGCGGACGCTGGTCGACACCGGCCACCTGAACCTGGTGGTGGAGATCGACGGCGGCATCAACGCCGACACGATCGAACAGGCCGCCGAAGCCGGCGTCGACTGCTTCGTCGCCGGCTCGGCCGTCTACGCGGCCACGGATCCGGCGCGGGCGGTGGAAGGGCTGCGCAGCCAGGTGGAGGCGCTCTACGAGCGGTCGACCTGATCAGATACCGAGCAAGCGCCGCAGTTCCGGGGCGTGGCGTCGGGAGACAGGCACCATCTCGTGCTCCCGGGTGTCCATGACCAGGCCGAGCTCCCCCTTGAGGCCCCGCTCGATCTCGGCCACCCGGCGCAGGTTGACCAGGTACCCCCGGTGCACCCGGCGGATCCCGTAGGGCGCCAGCGCCCGCTCGACGTTGTCCAGGCCGCGGGTCGCGGCTTGGATGCGGCCGCGCTCCGTGACCAGCCAGACGATGTTCCGGTCGGCCTCGGCGTAGCGGATCTCCGACGGCGCCAGCAGGACCAGCCGGTCGTTGCGCATCCCGATGACGCAGCGGGGCAGCGGACCCGTCGCCTGGTCGTCGCCCCGCTCGTAGGACTCGCCATCCTGCACCCCGAACTCGCACAGCATGCCCACCACGTGGTTCACGTCGACGACGGACCGCATCGTCAATGACACGTCCCCTTCGCCGAGAGACACCTGCAGCCGCGCGTAGCCGCTCCACTCCGCGAGTCCCTGCGCCCGGCCCTTGGCCCACCGCACCACGTCCGGCAGCCCGGGGATGTCCGGGATCCAGCGCTCCGCCGGTTCGGACGCCCCCGCGACGATCGGGGTCTCGCCGGCCAGCCCGAGCATCGCGACCGCCGCGTCGTTCGCGGCGATCACGTTCCCGCCGCGGTCCATCGCCATGAACGCACCGCGGGCCTGCGAGGATCTCCTGGTGAACTCGGCGATCACCTTGTCGGCCTCGTAGATGGCGCGTCGGTAGAGCTCCTGCTCCACGCACGAGACCGCCTTCGTGAGCCACGGCGGCACGAGCTTGGGCAGCGAGCCGTTCCACCGCGAGATGTTGATCGACGCCGCCGGCGCGCCGGTCACCACGTCACGGATCGCGATCCCCGCGCACGCCCACTGGTGGAACGCCTGGCACCAGTGCTCCGGCCCGGTCACCGTCACCGGGCCGGACACCTCGAGTGCGGTGCCCATCCCGTTCGTGCCGGTGCACTCCTCCGACCACGACGACCAGGGCGCGAGATTGTGCAGCTCGGCGCGCCGTTTCGCAGAGGGGTCACCCCAGGCACCGAGGACCCGCCCTTCCCCGTCCGTGACGGTGACGACGGCGCCGTCGCGTTCGACCTCCTTGCCCGCCAGCGCACCCACCCCACCGAGCGTGGTGAAGATCACGCCATTGCCGACCTGCTGGGCCTCCTCGCCCGGGACCCGCGGGGCGACGTCGAGCGTGCGGTCGACCTCGTACCGATCCCGGCACCGGTACCAGGAGGCCAGGATCTCGGGCCGCACGCCCGTCTCGATGTCCTCGCCCGCGGCGAAGTCCTCCCACGCGCGAGCGACTTCCTTGGCCGACGAGGTCGCCACCAGAGATCCGTCGAGCGCGCGGTCACGTCCGCTCGGCCTGCTCGGTGCGATCACCAGCGGCGGCACTCTCCCGGTCATAGCGACCTCCTCGTCACCAGTCGCACCGGGGATCCGGAGATCACCGAGCACGTACTGAATTGCGCAAAATTTCGATGCTAACAGCTGCTTCACCGCACGTCGGCCACATCTCCGCAGAACTGTCCGATCGGAGAGGTGGGCCGGAAAGCCGTGATGATCCAGTCGTGCATTGATTGTACGTGGCCGCGCGTCCCGGTGCAGTGTCTACCGCGGATGGCCCCACGACCGCCGCTGATGACCGATCCACCACCGTTCGTCAACCGGTGGCTCACGCTTCTTGCCCTCGATTCGAGGCGACGCTTAGCGTGAGAGCAAGGCCACATCACCGTGCCCCCGGCCCGACAGACCGAAAGGCGGATCTCCCCATGGCACCCGTACGTGGGCTCGACACGAGGTCTCCCGGCCGGGGCGACACGACGATGCACCGCGCGTGGGAGCGGTTCGCGGGGGGCGAGGACGACCTCAGCGGCGTACGACCCGAGATCGCGATCTCCTGGCACCGGTGTCGGGACCAGTACGGGGTCGACCCCCGCCTCGCCAAGGCCCCGGCGGCGGTCGCCGAGGTCGACCACGCGTTGGAGCACGACGTCGTGATCGCCGAGCTCGGGTTCCGCGCCGCCGCGATGGCGCACGAGGTCGGCACCGTCGGTGGCATCGTGACCATCGCCGACGCCACCGGCCGGGTCCTGGCCCAGTGGGGCGACGAGGGCACGCGCGCCGTCGCCGCCGAAGCCAACCTGGCGCAGTGGTTCTGCTGGGCCGAAGGCGCCGCCGGCACGAACGGCATGGGTACCGCGCTGATGTCCTACACCCCCGTGCTGATCCGCGGCGCCGAGCACTGGTGCCAGGCCTTCCACGACTGGACCTGCGCCGCTGTGGCGATCCGGGACGTGGTGACCAGGAAACCGGTCGCGGTGCTCAACATCTCCTGCTGGCGCGGCGAGCTCCCCGGGACCACGAACGCCTGGCTCAGCAATGCCGCTACGACGACCCAGCGCATCCTGCGCCAGCGCGCCAAGGACGACGGCACCGAGCTGATCGCCGCCTTCAACCACACCAGGTCGGGCTCGACCGCGCCGCTCGCGGCCGTGGATCCCGCAGGCCGGGTCGTGCTGGCCGACGACACCGCAGGCGTACTCCTCGGCGTCCCCGGCTCCACCCCGGCGCCCGACGCCGCGGTGCGGTGGAAAGCAGAGCTGCCCGAGTTCATCAAGGCCGCCAAGTACGCCGCCGAGCAGGCGGCGCGCAATCCCGACTGGGCCGGCTCGACGCAGATCCGCACCCGGCTGGCCAACGAACCGACGTCGATCAGCTTCCGGCCGGTGTTCCTCGCCGGGCACCTGGTCGGCAACATCGTGTCGTTCGGGGTGTCGGACGGCGACCCACTTCACGCCCGAGGAGAAGACCTACCGACTCGCCCACAGCCGCGTCGAATGGTCGCGCTCCGCGGGAGTCGCCTGGTCCTGCTCCGCCTCCCCGAAGTCTGCTTCGCGCAGTCGGAGGGCAACGACGTGTGGCTGTGCACCGACGAGGGGATGCTGCGGTCCGCCTCCCCCGGCCTCGACCGGCTCGACGCTGAGCTGGGTGACTCCGGCTTCCTGCGGGTGCACCGCCAGTACGTCGTGAACCTCAGCCGTGTCCGGGAGGTCGATCGCCGGGACAAGGGCGAGTTGGTCCTGGTCATGGACGACCGGGACCAGACGATGGTGCCGGTTTCCCGGCGGAACACCCAGACGGTGCGCCGGGCGCTGGAGATCTGACCTCTCAGCCTCGGTACCTGTGCACGTCGCAGACGCAGTACATGAGGCGACAGCTGAAGCATTCGGGCTTGTCGACGCAGGTGATGCACCGCCCGCAGTGCACCGGCTCGGTGTGGTGCGCGAGCTCGTCCGGCCCGTAGCGCTCGCCGCAGTACATGCACGGCAGACGCTCCTGCTCCCGAGGCGTCGAGGACTGGGTCATCACATCACCGTTCGTTCGTTCGTTTCCGTCGCCGAGGGCTGACACGCCGAAAACCGATGGTCGGGCCGTTCGCCGGAACGGCCCGACCATCGGTCGGCAGACGTCAGATCCCTGTCACAGTCTCACAGGGAGAAGACGATCAGAGCGGCACCGTGGCCCTGACCGGACATGCCGGGCACGATGCCCTCCAGCCAGCCACCCCAGCCGACCGGTACGGCGATGTGCTGCTTGCCGTCGATCATGAAGGTGCTCGGGCTGCTGTGGTGACCGCTGCCGCACTGGAAGCTCCAGAGCTTCTCACCCGTCTCGGCGTGGAGCGCAAGGAACTCGCCCTCCGGGGTGCCGGCGAACACCACGTTGCCCGCGGTGCTCAGCGTCGAGGCGGCCATCGGCATGTTGTTCATCCGATACCGCCACTTCTCCTCACCGTGGGAGTCGAACGCGCTGACCGACCCGGCCATGTTGTCGATGTCGACCTCGACGGCGGCACCCCAGTAGGGCATGCCCTCCTTGAACTCGCGACGCCGCCGGGTGGCGGTGGCACCCACATCGGCCACCGGCACGTAGAACAGGTCGTGGTCCGGGTTGTACGACGCGTGGGTCCATTCCTTCGCGCCGGCGGGTCCGGGGAAGAAGTGGCAGGGCTCGCCCTCCTTGTCCGGGTACTTGCGCGGGGTCACCTTGCCGTCGCGGGTGATGACACCCCAGTCGATCCGGTCGACGAACGGCGTGACGTGCTGCAGCTCGCCGTTGGTGCGGTCGAGAACGAACATGTACCCGTTCTTGTCGAAGTGAGCGAGCAGCTTCTTGCCGTCCCGCTCGAACAGGGTCATCTCCATCGTGGAGTCGTAGTCCCACAGGTCGTGCGGGGTGAACTGGTAGTGCCACTTGATCTCGCCCGTGTCCACGTCCAGGGCGACCACGCTGTCGGTGTAGAGGTTGTCCCCCTCGCGGACCTCGCCGTCGAAGTCGGGAGCCGGGTTCCCGGTGCCCGCGTAGTAGAGGTTCAGCTCCGGGTCGTAGGTGCCGGTGACCCAGTGGTTCGCACCGCCGCGCTGCCAGGCCTCGCCGTCGTCGGGCCAGGTCTCCGATCCGGGCTCACCCGGCTTCGGCACGGTGTAGGTGCGCCAGCGCTGCTCGCCGGTCTCCAGGTCCCAGGCGTCGATGTGGCCGCGCACGCCGTACTCACCACCCGCGGAGCCGGTGATGAGGAAGTCCTTGACGACCAGTGGAGCGATGGATGCGCTCTCGCCCGCCCGCACGTCGCCGATGGTCTTCTGCCAGACCTTCTGACCGTTGGTGGCGTCGAGCGCGACCAGCTGGGCGTTCTGGGTCACCATGTAGACCTTGCCGTTGGCCACGGCACAGCCGCGGTTCACGTTGGCGCAGCACAGCGTCACGTCGATCGGCACCGCGTGCTTGTAGCGCCACAGCTGCGCGCCGGTCTTCCCGTCCAGCGCCCAGAGCCAGCCGTCCCAGCCGGTGACGAACATGATGCCGTCGACGACCAGCGGGCTGGCCTCGAACGCGTAGGTCGAGGTGGAGGCGATCATCCCGGTCGCGCTGGCCTGGAAGATCCAGGCCACCTTCAGGTTCGCGACGTTCTCGGCGTTGATCTCGTTCAGCAGGCTGTGCCGCTTGCCGTCGTAGTCGCCGTAATACGTGATCCAGTTGTGCGACTCACTGCGCGCCGCGAGGATGCGGTCGTAGTCGACGCCGCGCGTCACGTCCGGCGCGCTGTGCGGCAGGTTGGACAGCTGGCTCTGGTTGATCGCCTTGCCGGCGTCAACGTACTCGATCGTCATGGTCGTTGCTGCCCTTCTACGGTCGCGGCTGGGCGGGTCGGTCGAGCTTGGCCTCCGGCGGCACCTCGCCGCTCACGACGATGGCGGCGGTCAGACCCCGGCCCTCGTCGTTGCCGGCGGGCGAGCCGTACCAGTAGCAGCCGGGACCGTCCAGCTCGAGCGTCGCGTAGCCCTTGGAGTGGTTCAGCAGGCCGATGAACTGCTTGTCACCGTTGCTGGGCAGCAGACAAGCATGGGTGTTCTTGTCGTCGTTGATGATCGTCAGCTCGAGGACGCCGCCGTGCGGCATGATCAGAACCCCTGGTTCCCACGCCATGGCGTCCTCCGGGATCCGGATGGTCGCTTCCATCGTCCCGTCGGCACGCTCGGTCGCCTTGGCGATCGAGCCCGTCCCGAGCACGGCACCGATCGTTGCTTTGTTCTGTCCGCCGAGTTCGGCCAGGAGATCTTCTCGTTCCTGGGTGGACGTCATCGGACTTCACCTCCTCGTCATTGAGAAATGAGCGCGTCGGCCGATTCCGCAGAATCGCCTGTCCGCGAAATCTTTTCGCCACGGCCGACCCTGGTGCGGCACGCTGGTCACACGCGGTTGAGCCGATGTTCACTTCGCCGCTGAACCCTGTACCGAGTACGTACTCTACCCCCTGATCAAGCCATTCCGACATCTCTCACCGCTAACCGGTCCGCATCTGCCGCTCGCCCGGTGGGAGCTACCGTTCGTACCTGCCGTCCGGGAATCGCTCGCACAATCAATGCCCGGGGGTCACGTCAGGTCGAACCGGTCGAGCTCCATGACCTTCACCCATGCCGCGACGAAGTCCTGAACGAACCTCTCGCCGCCGTCGGCGCACGCGTAGACCTCCGAGAGCGCCCGCAGCTCCGCGCTCGAGCCGAAGACGAGGTCGACACGGCTCGCGGTCCACCTCACCTCGCCGGTGTCCGCGGCGCGACCCTCGTAGATCGGCTCCGGGGTGTCGCCGTGCTCCCTCGGCGCCCACTGCGTCCCCATGTCCAGCAGGTTGACGAAGAAGTCGTTCGTCAGCACCCCCGGCGCCGAGGTCAGCACCCCCTCCGGGGAACCCCTGTGGGTCGCTCCGAGCACCCGCAACCCGCCGACCAGCACCGTCATCTCGGGCGCGCTCAGGGTCAGCAGGCTCGCCCGGTCCACCAGCAGGTGCTCCGACGACACCCGACCGCCGCCTCCCAGGTAGTTCCGGAAGCCGTCCGCCCTGGGGCGCAGCGCGCCGAACCACTCGACGTCGGTCCACTCCTGGGTCGCGTCGGTGCGCCCCGCACGGAACGGCACCTCGACCTCGTGGCCACCGGCCGCCGCGGCGTGCTCCACCGCGGCACACCCTCCGAGGACGATCAGGTCGGCCATCGAGATCCGCTTGCCCCCCGTCCGGGAGGAGTTGAACCGCTCCTGGACCGCCTCCAGTGCGGGCAGGACGACATCCAGCTGGTCGGGCTCGTTGACCTCCCAGCCGCGCTGCGGCTCGAGCCGGATCCGTGCCCCGTTCGCCCCTCCGCGCTTGTCGCTGTCGCGGTACGTCGATGCCGACGCCCACGCCGTGGCCACGAGCTGCGCCACCGTCAGGCCGGAACCGAGGATCTCGGCCTTCAGGGCGGCGATGTCGCCGGCGTCCACCAGGTCGTGGTCCACCTCCGGCACCGGGTCCTGCCAGATCAGCCGCTCGGCAGGCACGAGTGCCCCCAGATACCGCTGGATCGGGCCCATGTCGAGGTGCGTCAGCTTGAACCAGGCCCGCGCGAACGCGTCCTCGAACTGCTCCGGATGCTCCATGAAGCGCTGTGAGATCGTCTTGAAGGTCCGGTCCTCCGCAAGCGCGAGGTCCGTGGTGAGCATGACCGGATGGTGCGACGTGGCCGGGTCGTAGGGGTCCGGGACGGTGCCCTCACCCCCGCCGTCGGCGGGAATCCATTGCCACAGACCCGCCGGGCTGAGCTCGACGTCCCACTTGTACCCGAGGAGCGTCTCGAAGAACGTGTGGTCCCACTCGACCGGCGTGCGCGTCCACATGCCTTCCAGGCCGCTGGTGACCGTGTCCGCCCCCATGCCGCTGCAGTGCCCGCCGAGCCAGCCCAGGCCCTGCGCCTGCAGCGGCGCGGCCGCCGGCTCGGGGCAGGTGGTCGTGTTCGGATCCACCGGGCCGTGTGACTTGCCGAAGGTGTGCCCGCCCGCGATGAGCGCCACCGTCTCCTCGTCGTTCAGCCCCATCCGGGCGAACGTCTGGCGGATGTCGCGGCCTGCGAGCACCGGGTCGGGGTTGGAGGCAGGGCCCTGCGGATCGACGTAGACCAGTCCCATCGCCGTGGCCGCCAGTGGCTCGTCGAGCTCGCGCAGGCCGTGGTAGCGCTCCTCGGCCATCCACTCGCGTTCCGGTCCCCAGTACGTGTCGTCGGACTCCCACACCTCGGCTCGACCGCCGCCGAACCCGAAGGTCGTGAAACCCATCGATTCCAGTGCCCGGTTGCCTGCGAAGACCATCAGGTCCGTCCAGGAGATCCGGCTCCCGTACTTCTGCTTCACCGGCCACAACAACCGGCGCGGCTTGTCCAGGTTGCGGTTGTCCGGCCAGCTGTTCACCGGGGCGAAGCGCAGCATCCCGGCACTCGCCCCGCCTCGCCCGTCACTGACGCGGTAGGTGCCTGCGGCGTGCCACGCCATGCGCAGTACGAGCGGTCCGTAGTGTCCGAAATCAGCGGGCCACCAGTCCTGCGGGGTCGTCAGCACCTCGTCGACGTCGCGGGCCAGCTCGTCGAGATCCACCGACCTGAATCGATCGGCGTAGCCCGCATCCGCGGGCCGGCGGCTGCGGAGTCGTCCCAGGTCGACGAGGTCCGGCCACCAGCCGCGGTTGCCACCGCTCGCTGCCTCGCTCCGGGTGCCGTCAAGGACCTTGTCGTAAGTGCGGTAGACGTGCGTGTCGGGATGCTGGGGCATCGTTGTCCTCCCCCCGTCGGCCGCCCGTTGTCGGTGCACGGCCGGCAACGGGCATGACCACCATCGCGGCCTGAGAGCCGGCGTCTACTCCGGAGTTTCCCAGTTCATTTCTGCCTCCTCGCAGTCATGATCCGCGCACACTCGAAGACTATTTCTCGATATTCCGCGGCCATGCAGAAGTGTAATCGACGTCACGGGCCGTCGCAACAGACCGCGAACCAGCGGCCTGCGAGCGGTGCCGAACGGCGCTCCTGAGCCCACGAGCGGAGCGGGCTCGGTCCCACCCCCGGCACCGGCACAACGACCCATGAGGAGACCTGTCATGGCCATAATGACTAGCAATGTGCACCGACCAAAACCCGCGCATAGACTGCTGATGTGCGAATCTATCTCGGCTCCGACCACGCAGGACTCGAACTCAAGAACCATTTCGTCGAACGGCTCGCCGAACGCGGCCACGACGTGACCGATGTCGGCCCCCATGCCTACGACGCGGACGACGACTACCCACCGTTCTGCGTCGAAACGGCGCGGCTCGTCGTCGACGACGACGGCAGCCTCGGTCTCGTCATCGGAGGTTCCGGGAACGGTGAACAGATCGCCGCGAACAAGGTGCCCGGCGCCCGCGCCGCACTGACGTGGAACGTCGAGACCGCCCGGCTGGCCCGCCGCCACAACAACGCGTTGCTGGCCGCGATCGGCGCCCGGATGCACCCGGTCGAGGAGGCCGAGCGCATCGTGGACGCCTTCCTCACCACGGAGTTCGAGGGCGGCCGCCACCAGCGCCGGATCGACCTGCTGGTGGAGTACGAGCGCACCGGCGAACCGCCCGCGCTGCCGGGAGAACGGGATGGCTCGAGGTGACCACCGGCCCACCGACCCGGTGGCCGGCCGCAAATGATCACCGCTGACGCTGCTCGGATCCGATCGTCCACGCCGTGTCCGGTGCCGAGCACAGCACCATGGACTCCGTGGTGGTGCGCCCCGTGGGGTACCGGACACCGCGCAGCAGCTCGCCGGTGGTCACGCCGGTGGCGATGAACAGAACGCGCCCGTCCCGTACCAGGTCGCGGGTGCGCAGTACCTCGTCGGAGCCGTCGCAACGCAGTCGGACCTGCAGCGACCCACCCATGCAGGACAGGGCGGCCGCCGCGACGACCGCCTCGGCCGCTCCCGCGGTTCCCCACGCCACGTCGACCGCGCTCTCCGGATGGGCCGCGGCGACCGCTCCCATGACGTCGCCGCCCGCCAGCACCTGGAGCCGGGCACCGGCGCCGCAGATCTCGTCCGCGAGCTCCCGGTCCCGCAACCCGTCGGTCACCGCGACCACCAGCTCCGACACCCGCACACCCTTGGCCGCGGCGACAGCGCGGAGGTTCTCCGCGACCGGTCGGGTGATGTCGACGGCATCGGCGTACTCGGAGCCGATGGCCAACCTCTCCACCACCTGCGACGACGGCGGTGCGAACAGCGCACCGTGCTCGGCCACCGCGATCGCGGCAACCGAGCTCGGCACGTCCTCGTCCGCTGACAGGGCGCCGTCGCCCACGCTGACGGCGACGTCGCACACCGGCCCGTCGCCGAACCCGACGGCGTCGCCCGCGCACAGGACGGGCGAGTCGCTCCGCCCACCCCTACCGATCACCACGACGCCGCGCAGGGGCGCAGACATGAGGTGTTCGTACATCGCGACGGTGGCGGCGGCCTCGCCGCTGCCCCGCTCACCGCGGCCGACCCACCGGCCTGCCGCGATCGCGGCGGCTTCGGTCACCCGCACGAGTTCCAGCGCGAGAGCCTGATCAGGTCCCCGGGAGACGTTCGTGGCGAACCGCTCCCCGGTGCTCATCACCGGCACAGCTCGGGCACTCAGCGTGCGGCGGCGTTCGCGACGGCGCGCTCGGAAAGGGCCTTCTGGCCGGCGGCCCAGTTGTTCTCGTCACCCCGCCAGGCCTCCAGTGCCGGCCCGACCATGGCCCGGCCGAACGAGTACGTGAGCTCCCAGGGCAGCGGGTCGAGACCCTGCATCGCCCCGAGGTGCTGCGTCGCCACCTCCGGGTGCTGCCCACCGGAGAGGAAGGCGATTCCCGGCACCGACGGAGGAACGGTCGCGCGCAGCGTCTCCACCGTGGCCTGGGCCACCTCCGCCACTGTGGGCCGCTCCCCGCTGTCGGTCCCGGCAACCACCATGTTCGGCTTGAGGACGATCCCGTCGAGCTGCACCTGCATCAGGTCGAGCTCCTGGAACAGCGCCTCCAGCACGGCGGTCGTCACCTGCCGGCAGCGCGCCAGCGAGTGAGCGCCGTCCATCAGCACCTCGGGCTCCACGATGGGCACGATGCCGCCCTCCTGGCACAGGCCGGCGTAGCGGGCCAGTGCGTGCAGGTTCGCGTGCACCGCGCGGTCCGACGGCATGTCGTCACCGATCGTGATCACTGCGCGCCACTTCGCGAAGGTCGCGCCGAGCCGCGCATATTCCGTGACCCGTTCCCGCAGCCCGTCGAGACCCTCGGTGATCTTCTCGTCCGGTGCTCCCGCCAGCGGCTTCGCCCCGGTGTCGACCTTGATCCCGGCGAGGATCCCGATCTCCTCCAGGTACTCCGGGAACGTGCGGCCGTTCGACAGGCGCTGGTGCAACGTCTCGTCCGCGAGGATGATGCCGCTGATCGACTCGGCGAGCTGCGGAGTGGTGACGATCAACTCCCGATACACCCGGCGGTTCTCGGCGGTCGGCTCGACGCCGACCTTCTCCAGCCTGGCCGACATCGTCGCGATGCTTTCATCAGCGGCGAGAATGCCGCGCCGGTCGGAGACCATGGTCTTTGCGATCTTGTTCAGGGCTGACACTTCGTTGATCCTCCTGTTTTCACAACGGGTTCAGCGATTAGGCGATCGCTTCGTGGACGTCGATCGCCAAGGTCTTCCGCGGCCGCGTCCGGGTCCGCGAGCCGGCCTCTCTCGACTTCTGAGCCGCCCTGATGGGGGACACCGGCGAGCCCTTCGAGGCGGCGATCTCGAGGAGTTCCTGCGCGTACTCCGGAAGAGCCCGGCGCCCGCTCCACGCCGCGAAAATGGGCTTGGTGGGCATCTCCTGGTCAACGGCCACCCGGTGCAGACGCCCTTCTGCCAGCTCGGCCCGCACGGTGGAGACGTTCAGCACCGTCACCCGGCGGCTGGTCGCCACCGCCTGCTTCATCGCGGCGTTGGACGGGAGCTCGACGTAGCTCGGGGAGGCGTCCGCGGCCCCCAGCAGCTCGTCGGTGAACTCCCGGAGCCCGGAGCCGCGCTCGCGCAGGACCAGCGGCGCGGCCGCCAGCTCCGGGAGCGTCACGGGTGCGCTTCGCGCTGCCCACGGATGCCTCGAGCCGACCACGACCGCCAGCTCGTCCTCACAGATCTTCCGGGTCACCAGGTCGTCGCGATGCTGCCGCCCGTGGCCGCCCGCCTGACACCAGCCGTCGATGAAAGCGAGATCGACATGGTTCGCCGCGATCAGCCGGCACAGCGCGTCGACGCTGCCGGTCTGCACCTCGACCCGCGCTTCACCGAACGCGAACCCGGAACGGTTCAGCCACTCGGGGATCAGATGCTCGGAGACCGCCGGGCTGCCCGCGATCCGAAGCCTCTTCGCCTCCGAGGGCCGGGCCCGGCAGCCGAACTCCAGCAGCTCCTGCGCCGCCTGCATCACATTGCGGGCGTACCTCGCCAGCATCTCGCCGTCCGCGGTGAGCTTCGACCCGGCGGGAGAGCGATCCAGCAGTCGAAGACCGAGCCGACGTTCCATCGCGCTGATCCGGATACTGGCAGCGGGCTGAGAAAGGCTGTGCGCCTGAGCCGCCTTTCCCACGCTGCCGCAGCTCTCGACCGACAGCAGCAAATCGAGGTCGGCGAGCTGAGGCATCTTGGACGGAAGCACCATTGTCTTCACCTTTCGCTCTGACCAGCGACTCGGGTCCCCACCGAGGTTGCGGACCGCGAGTTGGGGGGTCAAGCCTCCGAAGACGAACGCACGTCACGCGAGCACGAACGGCGTGCCCCGGGCCATCTCCGGGCCGGCTCCCGAATCAGGCGGCGGTGTCGGGCCTCACGTTCCCTTCCGTACGACCACGGGCGCCGTTCGTCGGCGCTGAGTCGCTGTTCGTTCCCAGCACAGCCCGGTCCGCGATCGCTGATGCACACTCCTCCGCCGACGCACAACGCCGAACCGGGTGGGCGGCGATGAGCGCGCCCACCCGGTGGCGGTTCAGGACGACCCCGGTCGGCCCGGGCCTGGAGGTCCCTCTCCGGTGGACCTGCAGGCACTCACGGGGTCCGGGGCCACAGCCTCGAATGCTCGGGATGGTCGTTGTCGAGCAGGCGATGCGCCAGCGCGATCGCCTCGTTCGGGTCGATCTGGTCGAGGGCCGGGTCCCCGTTGGCGAGTCTCTCGAAGACGTCCGCCAGTTCGGTCGCCTGGGCCGGGGACAGCCCGTCATGGCCGCAGTCCACGTAGCGCAACCGGACCACGGTGGCGGCCTGCAGCATGAAGGCGCCGTAGGTGTCAGGTGCGGCCGTCACCCGCTGGGATCGCTCGTCTTCCACGCCGGCCGCCATCTCAGCGGGTGGCGCGCTTCTTGAGCTCGGCCGCAGCGGCGCCCGGGTCAGAAGCGTTGTAGATGGCTCCACCGGCCACCGCCACCACCGCACCGGCCTCACGCACCG
>NZ_NKYF01000058.1 GCF_002262885.1 Pseudonocardia sp. MH-G8
CGACCAGCGCGGCGAGCTCGTCGTAGGACGGACGCTCACCCTCGACCGGCACACCAAGATCATCTCACATGTCGATCAAGCGGCCCCGCCGACCTGACTAGTTACCCGGGTCGATCCATTTCGGCGGGATGAACTCCGGTAACCCGTCACGGATCCGCACCACCCACCCGGAATCGTGGATCAGGCGGTGGTGGACTTTGCACAGACTCACCAGGTTGCCCAGTTCGGTGGGGCCGCCGTGCTCCCACTCCCAGATGTGGTGGATTTCGCACCAAGATGGTGTTCGGTCGCATCCTGGGTGGGCGCATCCGCGGTCGCGGGCGGTGACCGCCCGGCGTAGTCCGTCGGGGATCACCCGGGTGGAACGGCCGACGTCGAGGGGTTGTCCGGCGCCGTTCATGACGATGGGTACGACGGCGGCGTCGCAGGCCAGCATCCGTAGCGAGGTGGGGCTCATGCGGCCGCCGAAGTCGAGCATCGCGGAGCGGGCGCGGGTTTCGAGGTCTTCGAGCCGGATCAGCACGTTCAGGTGCGGCCGCCGCCCGCCGGTGTCGGGGAGGGTGGCGTGGTCGGCGTGGGCGAGCACGAACCCACACGCATCGGCGAGGGCTTCGGCCTGACGCTGCCCGGTCGATCGTTGATCATCGCGGCCGAGGGGCTTGGCTTTGGCGTCGATGACGGTGGCGATCGCGTCGAACATCGCCGCGTCGTCGAATTGACCGCTGATCGTCCCGCCTGACCCGTCGCGACGCTTACGGACTTGCAGCCGGTTGACCGGCTCGGGCGGGTTGTCATCAGGCTCGGGGCCGTCGCCGTCGAGGGCTTCCAGGAGCTGGGTGCCGATCTTGCGTAGCTGCCCGGGCGAGTACTCGGCGGCCATACCGGCCAGCTGCTCTTCCAACCCAGCGCGTTGCCAGTCGGTGATCCGCCCGGCCTCGGGGGTGTTGAGCAGGGCGGCGATGACTTCGACGTGACGCAGCCCGGCGTGTCCGGCCGCGAACACCTTCCCCGTGGCGGGGAGGCGGGCGGGCAGCACGGTGCCGTCGAACCCGATCTGCTCACACGCCTGCTCCGCGGCGACGACCCGGCGGCGCGCTTCGTAGGAGTCGCATCCCAGCAGGTCGGTCAACGCGCCTTCGGGTTTGCGATAGCCGCGTTCGGCGAACGTGCCGCGCCGTTGCAGGGCGGCGGTGGTGGAGACGGTGAGGTAGTCCAGTTGCCGTGACACGCCTTCGGTCACCGACAACACCGAGAGTAGTTCACCGTCGGAGGCCAGAGCGGATTCCGCAGCCGTCCGCAATTCCGAGATCGCCTCGTGGAGGCGTTCGTATGCGGTGGCGACTGCGGACATACCCCGAGTTTACTCGAACAGGTGTTCGATGGCATGGTCCGTTCGGGTGGCCACCGTTTCCAATGGTGAACGTTGCATGGGAAATGGTCGGCGTGGAAGAACAACGAGTGACGTCGCGTCCTGCTGCGCACGTCATCTGTCGGTTGATCAGGTAGCCACTTCCTCGTGGTCGTTCTGGGCTGCGGATCGGGACCACCGCAGGATCTGTAGGGCCCTGGGTGGGGGCGGTTCCGTCCAGGCGGCGCCGATCCCGCCCGCGACACAGCTGTGAGAGCGGGGAGCTGTGCCATACGCTGCGTGTGCGGCGAGGCGGCCACCACCGAGCCGACCCTGCCTTACTCCCGTGTGCCGACCAGCCGCTGCACCTCTGCGGGTGGGAGCGGGTCCGCGTTCAACACGCCGCGGCCGCCCTGCCGGGCGGAGCCGGATCCACACCTTGAACCCGATGAGGAGGGAAGTCCGTGGCCGACCTGCGGGGAAGCTGTGCACCTCGGTTCGACGCGGTCCGCGAGGCACTGCAGCGCAACATCGACTCCGGTGAGGAGCTGGGCGCGTCGCTGGTGCTGGACATCGACGGCGAGCGGGTGATCGACCTGTGGGGCGGCTTCCGCGACCAGGCCCGCACCCTGCTCTGGGACGAGCACACGATCACGAACGTCTGGTCGTCCACCAAGGCCGTCACCGCGCTGGCCGCGCTGGTGCTCGTCGACCGCGGGGAGTTGGACGTGCACGTGCCGGTCGCGCGGTACTGGCCGGAGTTCGGCGCCCACGGCAAACAGGATGTCGAGGTCCGGCACCTGTTGGCGCACACGTCCGGGGTCTCGGGTCTGGAGCAGCCGGCCGTGGTGGAGGACCTCTACGACTGGGACTCCGCCCTGGCCCGCTATGCCGGGCAGGACCCGTGGTGGGAGCCGGGTGCCGCCTCGGGCTACCACGCGTCGAACTACGGGCACCTCATCGGCGAGTTGGTCCGGAGGGTCACCGGGGTCCCGCTGAAGCGGTTCGTGGCCGAGCAGATCGCAGGGCCGCTGGCTGCCGACTTCCAGATCGGCGCGCTCGAGGCGGATCGGCACCGGATCGCGCCGGTCGTCCCGCCGCCCCCGTCCGCGGCCGAGTTGTCCCCGGACAGCGTGGCGGCCAAGACCTTCACCGGCCCGCCGATCAGCGCCGAGCACGCCAACACCCCCGCCTGGCGCCGGGCCGACCTCGGTGGCCTCAACGGGCACGGCAACGCCCGCTCGCTGGCCCGGATCCTGTCCGTCGTGGCGCGTGGCGGCGAGGTGGACGGTGTGCGGCTGCTCCGGCCGCGCACCATCGACCTGATCTTCGACGAGCAGGCCCGAGGAGTGGACCTGGTGCTCGGCGTCCCGCTGCGCTGGGGAATCGGCTTCGGTCTGCCACAACTCGACACCCTGCCCTGGGTCCCCGACGAGCGGATCTGCTTCTGGGGCGGCTGGGGCGGCTCCATGATCGTCATGGACGTGGGCCGACGGATGACGATCTCGTACATGATGAACCGGATGGCGCCCGGCATCATCGGCTCGGAACGCAGCGCCGCCTACGGCCGCGCGATCTACGCCGCGGTCGGGTAGCTGTCCTGCGCCATTCGCCCCAGACCCCTGGCTGCCGCTTCCCGATCAGGCCGCCGGGATGCGTTCGCGGAACCGGGCGGCGCCGATGAGGAGGGTGGGGTCCTCGCTGCGCCGGAACTCCCGCATCGCCGCCTCGGTCAGTTTGATGACGTGCTCGTCGCCGTGCTCGATGGCGCGGGCGGCGAGCTCGTCGACGGGCGGCGCGGCGTCGCCCACGGCGGGGGTGGATTCGGCCGGCAGCCGGGGAGAGGCGAACGCGGCGACGATGCCGCCGACCACCTGCCAGCTCGCCGCGACGCTCGCCTCCTGCAGATGAGCGGGGAGCGCGGGCAGTACGAGCCGTACGGCAGCGGGGGCGGTCACCGCGTGACAGAAGGCGATGGGCATGTCCGAGCGCGCGGCCAGCACCCGCGACGCAGCGCCGACGAGCTCGTCCAAGGCCTGGTCGGGCACGGATGGTGCGTTCCACGCGTCCAGCCCGTCGGCGAGGTGGGGCAGGTGGTGCAGCGACTGCAGTCGGCCGCCGATGCCTGGCCCTTCCGACGGCACCGCCGGGTCGAGGCGGGGGAGGCGGCTGGTGGCGGTCACGGCGTCGAGCGGGCCCTTCGGGCGTGGATCACCCGGCAACGTCTGGTAGCGGGCTGCCCAGAGGGCGAGACCGTGGACGAGCTCGTCGACGAGCAGGGTGTCGGGCTCGTCCCCGGCCGCACGCAGGGACCTGACCGCGTGCGCGGTGCGGATCACGCCGTGGGTGGCGCTGGCCGCCATACCCGGCAGCAGCCGTGGCCACCAGCGGAGCAGCAGGTCGTGCCACGGCAGGTCGCGGGCCTGTCGTCGCAGGTAGGTGGTCCAGTCGCCGGCGAGCCGGACGTCGCCGAGGTGCTCCTGCCAGTCGGTGTCGCTGATCCCCCTGACGACGGCGGGTGCGGGGCCGAGGCGGGGCAGGTAGTGGTCGACCCACCTGGCGACCGCATCCGATCCGCCGAGCCGGATCAGCGCCTCCGCCGCCATCGGGCCGTGGTTCGCCAGGAAGTCGTCGAACTCCGGACCGGTGTCGTGGAGCCGGTCGAGGGCATCGAGCAGGACGTGATCCGTCATCTCGTCAGTCTTCGACCTCGACCCAGGTTCAGGTCAAGCAGCAGTCGAGCGGCATGTGGGCCCGCCGCTCTGCCACGATGCGCGGATGTCCGATCACGTGGTCAGGAGCTTCGATCCCGACGCGCTCTACGCCACCCCGCGGCCACGGGATCTGGGCCGCCCGCAACGGGTGTTCCTGGAGCTGGCCGACCGAGGCGCGATCCGTGGCCAGGTGCTCGACGTGGGCTGCGGCACCGGCGAACTACTGCTCATGTGCGCCGAGCGCGGCCTGGCTGCCACCGGTATCGATCTGGCCGGGTCCGCGCTGGAGGTGGCCAGGGGAAAGGCGCGTGCGCGCGGGCTGAGCGCTCGTTTCCTACGCCACGACGCACTCCGGGTGGCCGATCAGTGATCGTGTGCCCGTCCAACAGGATGGACCGCATCGGCTCACCCGCGACGAGATCACCTCGTGGTTCGCAGACGGGTGGCGGGTGAACTCCATCGAGGCGGCGACCATCGAGGTCACCGACGATCCCGGCGGTCACAGCGCGTGGCTCGTCGACGCTCGGAGAACCTGACCGGGAAAAAGCGTTGGGCCAGCCCGTCACTGCGGGGAATCGTCGATGGCGCGCTCGACCTCGCGGACCACGTCGTCGACGGCGCCAGCGGCAGGGACGACGGCGCCGAGCGCGTCGAGGTTGCGCTGGATCGAGCTCCAGCACTCCTCGACGCGGGCGCCGAGCCGGGCACGTCCTGGTCGGGCCGCTTCGCGAGCGGTCACCACCGACAGCGGCGCCCAGAGGGTCACCACCTGGACCGCGGTGCCGGCCGACACGGATCGGCGGAACGGCTCCAGGTGGTGTTCGCCTTCGAAGACGAAGTCGAACAGGACCAGCTCGAACCCGGCGTCGAGGTAGACGTCGGTCAACGCGCCCGCTGCTCGGAACGCGAGTCCGCGTGGCCGGTGTCGATCACGTGAGACGACGAAGTTCCTGAGCGCGTCGCCCTCGATGCAGACGCCGTTGCGCGAGCGCTCGGCGAGCCGTCGACCGATGGTCGTCTTGCCGACGCCGGCGGGGCCGTTCAACAGCACGACGCGACGAGGAGGCACTACCGCAGCCTCACACGACGGCGCACAGCAGTGGTGCTCCTCATGGTGGGCACGCTCGAACGGTGCTGCTGGCCCTGCCGCTCCGGATGAACCCGCCGAGCACCGTTCGCCTTCACCCCGCATCCTCCTCGACCTGTGACACGACGCGCTGCACCGCCTGGACGGCGACGTCGGGCTGGTCGAGGTAGATGTGGTGGCTGCTCTCGGTGGCGACGCTCAGGGTGCTGCGGCTCGACACCGCGAGCCACTCGTTCTGGCCCTTGGTCCAGATCCGCTCCAGATCCTGCCCGTAGTCGGGGATGGCGGTGAGGAAGTGCGGTCCGTGCTGGATCACCTCCACCGGGATGTCCCCTGCGGAACGGACGTCCCCGTCGGTGACCTCGAGCTTCTCCGGGTTCTGGCCGTCGCCCACCGCGATCATCTGGCCGCGGATCTCGGCCGCGGGTCCGGTGGCGGACTCGGGGATCAGGTTCATCGTGTCCGTGATCGCGTGCGGTGGTGTGGCGTCCAGCAGGACCAGGCCCGCGACCTCGCCCGGGTGGTCGGGGGCGTACCGGGCGGCGATCAGCCCGCCCAGGGAGTGCCCGACGAGGACGACCGGGCTGTTCCCGGCGACCTCGTCGAGGACCCCGGTGAGGACCTCCCCGCTGCTCGCGACGTCCTGCGGCCCGTCCGGCGCGTCGCTCGCGCCTTCGCCCAGCCGGTCGTAGGCGCAGACCTGGTGGTCCTCGCTCAGGGTCTGCTGGATGCCGGCGAGCTTCTCCAGCGGGTCGCCCGCCCCCGCCATCAGGACGATCACCGGCTCGCCCAACGCAGGGCCACCCGAGCAGGACACGTGCACCGACCCGCTGCCGACATCGATCGTCGTCGTGCCGGAGAACGGGTCCCCGTCGGTGGGCCGTGCGGTGGCGCTGAGCGCGTCCGCCTGCGGGGCGTCGTCACAACCGACGAGCACCGCCCCGCCGACGGTGCAGCACAGCGCGATCAGAGCGGACGCCTGGGAAGGGCGGAACACGGTTCCTCCAGCGAGAAGGTGACGAGGTCGGCAACGGCTGCTCCCCGCCGTGGCGGACGTGCTTCGCGTGTTCGCGACGCCCGGCGGATACGACGAAGGCTAGGAGGGTCGGCAGCCCAAGATCAGCCGGGGCGCCCCACGGAACGGTGGGGGGCAGCCCTACCTGATCACGGGAGGGCGGCGCG
This sequence comes from Pseudonocardia sp. MH-G8, assembly GCF_002262885.1. GTDB lineage: Bacteria > Actinomycetota > Actinomycetes > Mycobacteriales > Pseudonocardiaceae > Pseudonocardia. The sequence continues at coordinate 6,332 of NZ_NKYF01000058.1, forward strand.
CATACGTCTCGGTGAGGACAGGCTGCGGAAAACGCTTCCTTGTAGCGTTGTCACCGCATACCGGCAAGTCGCGCAGGGAGGAACCCATGGCACGCATCGGCGTCCAGGCGATGATGCTCAAGGACGCGGTCGCGGAGCTCGGCGCATTCGAGACGCTGCGCCGCGTCGTCGACATCGGCTACCGCGTCGCGGAGGTCTCCCAGATCCCGCTGACGCCGGCCACGGTGGACGAGCTCGTGAAGGCTCGCGACGAGCTCGGCTTCGCCTTCTCGTCCACCTCGGCCGCGCTCGCCCCGGGCGGCGCGAACGACTCGCTCGAGGACTCCTTCGACAAGATCGTCTCCGACGCCCGCAGGCTCGGCGCCGACATGGTGCGCATCGGCATGCTGCCGGTGCCGGCGCTGCGGTCGATGGAGGCCGTGCTCGACTTCTGCGCCCGGGCCGACACCGCGGCCCGCCGCCTCGCCGACGAGGGGATCCGGCTCTACTACCACAACCACCACGTCGAGTTCGCCAAGCACGAGGGGCGCTACCTGCTCGACGTGATCGCGGAGAACTCGCCGAACGTGGGCCTCGAACTCGACGCGCACTGGATCGCCCGCGGCGGTCTCGACCCCGCGCGCGTGATCGATCAGCACGCGGGCCGCGTGCGAATGGTCCACCTCAAGGACTACCGGATCGGCTGGCCCTCCGCTGCGGCGATCGACGCCCACGCGGCGGGCGAGATGGACGCCTGGAAGGCCGCGTGGCTCGGCGTGGTGCAGTTCGCCGAGGTCGGGGAGGGCAACCTCGACTGGAGTTCGATCATCGAGACGTCGCTCCGCTCAGGCGCGGAATACCTGCTCGTCGAGCAGGACGAGCTCTACGGCCGGACCGTGTGGGAGTCGCTGCGGATCTCGCACGACAACTTGCACCGGTACGGCTACGGCGAGCTGTTCTAGCGGGCGGTCATGATTTCGCCGAAGCTCGGGGTGTCCGACATGGTTCAGCGCCTCCGCAGTGACGGGTCGAGCAGCGCGGGTGGGGTGTCGTTCTTCTCGTGCGGGGCCAGGTCGACCCCGGGTGCGACGATGGCGTCGATCGCGTCGAGCACGTCGGCGGAGAGCACGGTGTCCGCGGCGGCGAGTTGCGAGCGCAGGTGCTCCGGCGTGCGGGGGCCGACGAGCGCGCTGGTCACGGCTGGATGCGCGGTCACGAACCCGAGCGCGAGCTGGATCATGGTCAGGTCGGCCTGGTCGGCCACGCCGGCCAACTGCTCGACAGCGTCGAGCTTGGCGCGGTTGGACGCGATGGTGGTGTCGAAGCGCTGCGGCATGAACCCGGACCGGTTCGTGGTGACCGCCCGGCCCTCGCGGATCGCACCCGACAGCCAGCCCGAGGCCAGCGGACTCCAGGCCAGGACGCCGAGACCGTACTCCTCGGCCACAGGCAGGACGTCGGTCTCGATCCTGCGCTGCAGGATCGAGTAGTTGGGCTGCTCGGTCACGTATCGACCCAGCTGCCGGTCGCGGGCGGCCCACTGGGCCTGCACGAGGCGGTAGGCCGGAAAGGTCGAGGTGCCGAAGTAGTGGATCTTCCCCGCCCGCTGCAGGTCGGACAGCGCCGACAGCGTCTCCTCGTCGCTGGCGCTCGGGTCCCACCGGTGGACCTGGTAGAGGTCCACGTGGTCCACGCCGAGCCGACGCAGGCTGCCCTCCAGCGCGGTGACCAGCCAGCGGCGCGAACCGCCCCGATGGTTGCGCTCGTCGTCCATGGGCAGGCTCGCCTTCGTGGCCAGCACGATGTCGTCGCGACGGCCGGCGATGGCCTTGCCGACCATCTCCTCCGACTCGCCGGCGCTGTAGGCGTCGGCGGTGTCGATGAAGTTGACCCCGCCCTCGAGAGCGGCCTCGACGAGAGCGGTGGCCTCGTCCTGGCTCGTGCGCCCGATCTTGCCGAAATTCATCGCGCCGAGCGCGAGGGAGCTGACCTGTACACCGGTGCGGCCCAACGTGCGGTACTGCATGAGCGTGTTCCTCCGTAAGTGGTCCGGGCCGATGCACATGGTCATCATGGGCAAGCGGAACCCTGCTCCGATAACGATACGGAGCAATGTTCCGGTTGGCAAGCTCGGGGCCGCCGACCGTCCGCACGGCATTGACCAGGGGCGGAGTGCGCGATATTTTGCATATCGCACGAGGAGGAGAGCGCATGGTCTGCCGGCACGGGCCCGCGCGCAGCGGCCGCTCAGTCCGCCGGTGCGTACGCGTCCAGGGTCAGCCAGTTCCGCCGGGCCTCCACGGCCGCCGCGTCCGCGTCGCCGGCCGCGGCGAGATCGATGATGCGGGCGTGCTGCGCGACGGAGTCCCGCCCGCGCAACGACGCGAACCGGATACGTTCGACCCGCCTGAGCACCGGGGTGTACTGGTCGAGGACGGAGCGGACGGCGTCGTTCCCGGCCCGGTCGACGGCGACCCGGTGGAAGGCGTCGTCGGCGGCGATCGCGGCGGCCACCTCGCCGGCCCGCAGCGCGGCGTCGAACGCGTCGTTCGCCTCCCGCATCGCCGCCAGGTCCGCACCGGTGAGCAGCGGCACGGCCGTGCGCACGGCGAGCTCGTTCATCGCGGCCGTCACGGCCTGCGCGTCGGCCACGGTGCGGGCGTCGATCGGGCTGACGATCGTGTAGCGCCCGGGCTTCGTGGCGACCAGGCCCGCCGACTCGAGCCGGGCCAGCGCCTCCCGGATCGGTGTGCGGCTGACGCCGAGCCAGCCGGACAGCTCACCGTCGAGCAGCCGCTCGCCGGGCTCGAGGGTGCCCTCGATGATCGCGTCGCGGATGCGCACGAACACGCTGTCGCGCAGCAACTGACGCTGTTCGGACGCGCCCGCCACGGGAACCGGCATACCCCATCATGCCCACACGCCCCACGGAACGAGGAGCAGCATGTCCCTTGACGACTTCGACCGGTACCCGCTGACGTTCGGGCCGAGCCCCGTCCACCGGTTGGAACGGCTGACCCGTCACCTCGGCGGTGCGCAGATCTGGGCCAAGCGCGAGGACTGCAACTCCGGGCTGGCCTTCGGCGGCAACAAGATCCGCAAGTTGGAGTACGTCGTCCCCGATGCGCTCGCCGCGGGCGCGGACACCCTCGTCTCCATCGGCGGTTACCAGTCCAACCACACCCGGCAGGTGGCCGCGGTCGCCGCCCGGCTCGGGATGAAGGCCCGCCTGGTGCAGGAGCGCTGGGTCGACTGGCCCGACGTCGTCAACGACAAGGTCGGCAACATCCTGCTCTCCCGGATCATGGGTGCCGACGTGCGCCTCGACCCGTCCGGCTTCGGCATCGGGATCAAGGACTCGTGGGAGAGCGCGATGGAGGAGGTCCGCGCGGCAGGGGGAGTGCCCTACGGCATCCCGGCCGGTGCCTCCGAGCACCCTCTCGGCGGGCTGGGCTTCGCCCGGTGGGCGCAGGAGGTGGCGCAGCAGGAGCAGGAGCTCGGGGTCTTCTTCGACACGATCGTCGTCTGCACCGTCACCGGCTCGACGCACGCCGGCATGATCGCCGGGTTCGCCGGCCAGGACCGCCCGCGGCGCGTGCTCGGCATCGACGCGTCCGCGACGATCGACCAGACCCGCGCGCAGGTCGCGCGCATCGCCCGGCACACCGCGGACCTCATCGGGCTCGGCCGGGCGCTGCGCGACGACGAGATCAGCGTGCTCGAGGGCTGGGCCGGTGACCTCTACGGCATCCCGGTCGCCTCGACGATCGACGCGATCCGGCTCACCGCCGAGCTCGAGGGGATGATCATCGACCCGGTCTACGAGGGCAAGTCGATGGCCGGGCTGATCGACCTGGTCCGGGCGAACGAGATCCCGCCGGATTCCACCGTGCTCTACGCGCACCTCGGCGGGCAGCCCGCGCTCAACGCGTACGCCGGTGCGTTCGGCTGAGCAGCTGCGGCGAGTGTGATCAGCAGTCGGGTGCACGACGGCCGTATATGAGCGTGTTGCCGAATTGGGGCCCCGGACGCGTGATGGTGATCGCTGCGAGAAGCACCTGACGTCGCCGCGACAGCACCCACGCACTTCTCGGACCGATCACCCGGCCCTGATCGCTCCGACAAGTACGCCACCGTCGCCGCGACAGCACCCACGCACTTCTCGCACCGATCACCCGGCCCTGATCACCCCGACACGTACGCGACCGTCGCAGCACCCGCGCCCAGGTACTGATCAGATCGATCACCGCGGGCCACGTCCGACCGGCAGCGTCGATCACTGGCGGATGGTCGTGGTCGAAGATCGACCGACCACCATGTGCCCGTGATCGACGCAGCGCCCGCGGTACGCGCCCGACCCATCCGGCAACAAGCTCCCCCTGCGGCCATGTCCCG
>NZ_NKYF01000059.1 GCF_002262885.1 Pseudonocardia sp. MH-G8
ACGACGTCGTGTCGGGCAGATCCCATGACCGTCAGCGGGCAGCTTTCATGTCCGCCAGCGGGCAGCTTCGTGGCCGTCTCCGGGAATTTTCTCGTGGCCGCGGTCAGCCGGGCGAGGTGCGGTCACGACCTCGGTCCATCGGGAGCGGCTCGATATGCGAGCTGTTGCTGCCGGAGCCGTATCGCGGCGACGTGCCGACCCGTGCGCGCGCTCGCATCATCCATGCCTCCTGGGCTCGTCGCCCGGCGTGCAGGGCGGTGGACACGGCTGCCTCCCCCCATCCCGCCTGTGGACAACTCGTCGCCAATTTTCGACGAGATCCGCCGCCTCGCGTCTTGTTGGGGCATGCCAGACAACGCAGCAGCGGCTTCACCCACCCGCGGGCTTTCGCTCGCGACCGCCAACTCCCTGACGGGCCCTCGAAGCAGCACGACCACTCATCGACCACGGGCAAGCCGTCGTACTTCCCCTTGTGCTTCTGACATCTGCTTCTGCACTGCGTTCGGCGCCGACGGTCGTACTGGCCCGCCAAGCAAGCCCACGCAACGACCAGAGCTGACCACGAGACGAACGCACGTCTCCGCACGATCGGCAGCAGCCCCGGCGCCGAACAGAGGTGTCGTGGACGCCCGAACGAGGAGGCGACCGATGAACGCGCAGTCGAGCGACCACCGCTGGTACACCACGGAGGAGCTGGCCACGCTCCTTCACGTCGACCCATCGTCCCTGCGACGCTGGCGAACGGCTCGACCGCCGGAAGGGCCCCCGTTCGTCAGGGTCTCGGCGCGCCGCGTCATCTACAACAGCGTCGACGTGGACGCCTGGCTGACGGCAAAGCGCGTCGAGCCGGGGTCTGCAGCATGAGACGTGTCGCGGCCGGCCCTGTTGGTGTCGCCTTGAACGGCGACGTCGAGTATCGCGCAGGCAGGCCCAAGCCGTTCAAGGCGCGTGTTCGATGGAGCGATCCTGCGACGGGGAAACGTCCGTCCAGGTCGGAGTCCTTCGACAGCCGAGAAGCTGCGGACGGCTGGATCGACGAGCTCCAGCGGCTCGCCCGCGCTGGCGTCCACCCTGAGACGGCCACGATGTCCCTGGCTGAGTACGGCGAGTCGGTGATGCATCTGGCAACGCGTCGCCTCGAGCCCAAGACGCTCGACCCCTACATGGCCGGATGGCGCCTTCGAGTCAAACCAACCCTCGGACACCTCTCCCCAGCAATGATTACCCACGGCGCCGTTGACCGCGCCGTCGAGGCGTGGATCGCTGACGGACACGGCCGCTCGACGATCAAGAACAGCCTCGCTGTGCTCGTGAAAGTGCTCGAGCAGGCTCGAAGGGACGGCCTGATTGATCGCAATCCTGCGAAGGTCACCGGATGGCAGCACGCCTTCCAGAAGGCTTACGACGAACTCGAGAACCCGCGGTCGCTCGCACTCGCCGATTGGACCGCACTCACCACCCTCGCGGACGCTCTCGTGGCGAGGTCATCGGGCCGCTACCGGGGGTGGGGAGATGTCGTCAGGTTCGAGGCATGCACCGCATCTCGCATCGGCGAGGTCTCCGGCTGTCGCGTGGAAGACATCGACACCAGGAGGTGGCTCTGGACGGTTCGCCGACAGACCACGCCCGGCCCCGGCGGCCTCATGGACAAGCGCACCAAGGGGAAGCGAGCACGCATCGTCCCGATCATCCATGAGATCCGGCCGCTCGTTCTCGAGCGGATTGATGCGGTGGAGGGGCGACCGGGGGCGAGATTGTTCACGGGGCCGCGAGGCGGTCGTATCACCACTGCCATCCTCCGGGATGCCACGCACTGGGACGAGGTGGTCGTAACGCTCGGCTACGAACACCTTCGCCGACACGATCTCCGCCACACGGGGTTGACGTGGATGGCCGATGCGGGTGTCCCGGTCCACGTCCTCCGGGTCATCGCCGGGCACTCGTCGGTGAAGACGACCCAGCTGTACGTGCACTCCGACTGGTCCCACATCGTCGCCGCCGGCGACTCGCTGACGGCGTACCTGGGGCAGTGGTCCCCAACTGGTCCCCAAGCAGGCTCTGCCTAGATCATGGAAACGATCACTCGGCGCCGCAGCCATGATCACGAGGCCAGACGTCTTCCCTGCTAGACACACCAGAGGCCGGTGTCCATCGAGTTGGACACCGGCCTCTGGTCACCGTCGGGACGACAGGATTTGAACCTGCGACCCCTTGACCCCCAGGGTAGCCAGCAGAAGTGCATCGACCTGCAGGAATGCCGAATCCGCAGGTCACGCCCGGGCGGTTGCACGCAGTTCAATGCGCTTCGATTCGACCCGAAGCCGATGGTGGCTCCAGCTTCGCTCCAGGATTCCTGGCTCCAGCAATCGCTCCAGTGGCGGGACGTCCAGCCACTGCTGCGACAGGCCTGCTGTGTCTGGCGTGCGGTCAACGGGTGAGCGCCATTTCCATGACGTGCCTGTGAACCCGCCGCGGACTCGCCGATCGGGATGTTACATCGTCCGGCGCAGGCGGCGTTGGCGAGCAGCTTGACGTGAGACGCGATGGCGGCGCCGGTCTCGGCGAAGTCCGAGCCATTCTGCTTCGCTCGGTAGGCGTACCAGTCGGCGACGTCGTCGGGGGTCCTTGGTGTCCCGGATCGTCTTCAGCAACATGAGGTAGTCCTGCCGACGTTGTTGTTCTTCCCGGCGCCGCCGTCAGTGGCGACCACCCGCTTAGTTGACTGAACTCCGGCAGAGCCGTCCGAAGCCGCTGGAAGCGGAAGAACATCGCAGTGGTGGTCTCACGGCTGCGGTCTTGTCGACCCGCTGGGCGGTTGGAGGTGAGGTGGCCAGGCGGGTCGCGCACCGACGGAAGCGGCGAGATCATTGGGCGGGTGGCAGGTCCGGGCAACAGGGAGGACTGCCATGACACGTGATCGGCGGGACACGGTCTCGGGGCGCTCGCAGCGGTTTGCTGCGACCGTGGCCGTAGATCGGCAGGGCCGCACGCATGTGCCGGTCCCGTTCGAACCTGACGCAGTGTGGGACACCAAGCCTCGCCACCACGTGACGGGCACGGTCGGCGCCCGCGGTGTGGGTGGTGTGCTCGATGCCGGTGACGGCGGCGTGGTCCTCGTGGTCGGGCCGGCGTGGAGCCGCTGTTGCGGGCCGGCTGATGGCACGACGGTCGAGGTCATGCTCACGCCTGAAGGCCCGCAGCGCGGCGATTTGGGGGCGCCGGACGTGGCGGCGGCGCTGGACGCGTCGCCGGCTGCGGGGGTGTTCTTTGACTCGCTTGCCCAGTTCTACCGGAACGCCTTCCTGCGGTGGATCGACGCCACCAAGCGACGTCCCGGGCAGCGCGCGGTGCGGATCGCCGAGATGGTCCGTCTGCTTGAGGAGGGCAAGAAGGAACGGTGAACGGGGCTTGACTCCGTAGTTCGGTACGGGGTTCACGATGGGGCCATGCGCACCAGCGAGCTGTCCGGCCAGGCCGGTGTGAACGGCGAGACGCTGCGGTATTACGAGCGGCGCGGGCTGTTGGACGAGCCGCCCCGTACCTCCGGCGGCTATCGGGACTATCCGGACGCGGCGGTGGGGCTACTGCGGTTCATCAAGCGTGCCCAGGACCTCGGCTTCACCCTCGACGAGGTCGAGGAGTTGCTGCATCTGGACGGCGGGGGCCCGGACGGCTGCGCTGCCGCCCGCGCGTTGGCCGAGGCCCGCAAGGCCGATCTGGAGGCCCGGATCGCGGACCTGCAGCGGATGCGGGACTCGCTGGCAGACCTGGTGGCGACCTGCGATCTGCCTCGCGCCGACCGCAGCTGCCCACTGCTGGCTGCGATCGCCACCCAGCCGCCCCGCGTCCCTCGGAGGCGCCGATGAGCATCGCATTGGAAGTCCTGCACGTGGCCGACTGCCCGAATCTGGCCCCGCTGCTGGAGCGGCTGCGGGAGGCCACCGATCTCCCGGTCACCACCCGGGAGATCAGTACCGACGTTGCGGCGACAGCCGCAGGCATGAACGGCTCACCGACCTTGCTGGTCAACGGGCGGGATCCGTTCCCGAACCCGAACCTGCAGGACTGCGACTGCGGGTTGACGTGCCGGATCTACCGCGACGAGCACGGCCGAGCAGTGCCGGCACCGTCGGTGGGGCAGCTACGCGCAGCCGTCGGTGCGTCGAGGGACGAGCCGTGCTGCGATCCGGTCCGGCCCGGTGACGCGCTGAGCGCGTGGCGGGCGCGGGCCCTGCCGCTGCATCCGGTGGAGAAGGCGGTGCATCAGGCGGTGCTGCGTGCGTTCGCCGCGACCGGCCGCCCACCCACCATCAGCGCGCTGAACGCGGTGACTGCCGGCTCGAGGCGCGCCACCGGAGACGTGCTGGCCGCGCTGCACGAGCTGGACGCGGTCCGGCTCGGCCCCGACGGCCGCGTCGCGGTCGCCTACCCGTTCTCCGCCACTCCGACCCGGCACCGGGTGCGGATCGGTGACCGCCTGGAGGTCTACGCGATGTGCGCGCTCGACGCGCTCGGCATGTCCGCGATGCTCGGCGAGGACACCCGGATCGACTCGGTCGACGTGACCACCGGGCACCCGGTGACCGTCTTCATGACCGCCGGCACGACCAGGGGCGTCACCAGGTGGGCTCCGGCGGAGGCAGTGGTGTTCGTCGGCGCCGACGCCGCGGGCGGGTCGTCGGCCGATTGCTGCTGCGGCTACCTCAACTTCTTCACCGACGCCGCGACCGCGCGAGCCTGGACCGCCACGCACCCGCAGGTTCCCGGGCAGATCCTCACCCAGGCCGAGGCCGAAGACCTCGGCGTCCGCCTGTTCGGGAACCTGCTCACCCCGGCTGAGCCAACCCGGAGCCCCACGCTCCCGCAGCCGCCCGTCGGGTCAAACGCTGGACCTTCTCGGCGCCCGCCCTCGTCGGCCTCCCCGCCCGCTTGTATCTGGTACCTAGGTACAGACTTAGCGTGGGCGTTGGGCTCGATAGGCGGGCCCGACGGGAGGCGAGTGCAGTGAGCGGAACGGCTGCGAGTGTGCTGGTCGAGACCAGCGACGCGAGGTTCGACCGGGACGTGCTCGGTGCCGGTGGGCCGGTGCTGGTGGAGTTCTTCGCCACCTGGTGCGGGAGTTGCCGCCGGTTTGCCCCGACCCTGGAAAGGGTGGCGGTCGAGTACGCGGGCCGGGTGCCGGTGGTGCAGGTCAACGCGGACGAGAACCCGGAGCTGGTGCGTCGCTACGGAGTGTCGTCGACCCCCACTCTGGTCCTGTTCTCCAACGGTGAGCCGGCCGGGACGCTGGTGGGCGCTCAGCCGGAGAACACCGTGCGCGAGCTGCTGGCCACGATGATCGAATCCCCGGTAGCGGACGAGTCGGTGCCGGCGCCGCTGGCGTGGGCGCCCGTCGATGCGTGCACGTTGCCGACGGCGGACCAGCCGCTGCGGGAGCCCGAGTTCGACGCGTTGTTCGCGACAGCGGTACGCGATGTCGAGCGGTTGGCACCGACCTTGCTGCGGCTGCACCTCGACGCCGGGTCCGGGGTGGAGGCCAGAACGCGGGAGCTGACGGCGCGGGAATCGACGTGCTGCTCGTTCTTCGACTTCCAACTCACCCCGGCCGAGGACCGGCTGGTGCTGGATGTGCGAGTGCCCGAGGCGCGAATCGAGGTTCTCGACGGGCTCACCCGTCGCGCCGAAGCCGCTCGCGGCGGCGGGTCCGGGGCAATCGCGTGAGCCGGGCGCTGCGGTCGGGGCAGCTGGCCAAGGCGGCTGGGGTGAACGCGCAGACCCTGCGCTACTACGAGCGCCGCGGCCTGCTCCCCGAACCGCGGCGCACCCTCGGCGGGCATCGCGAGTACGGCCCTGAGGCGGTCACGGTGCTGCGCGTCATCCGCGGCCTGGCCCGGCTCGGGTTCACCCTCTCCGAGATCTCCGAGCTGATCGAGGTCGGCGCGCACCGCGGGCCCCGCCCGGGGCTACGCGACGCCGCCGCGACGAAGCTGGCCGAGGTCGACGCGAAGATCGCTGATCTGAACCAGGTCCGCGCCTCGCTGGCCGACGTACTCAGCGCCGGGTGCAGTGACCTGGCCGAGTGCTCCTGCACCCCGGGCTGCCCGATCCCCTTCGCCGACATCGACCCGGGCACCGGACGCACGCCGACCACCGACGAAGTCGGCTGACGATGCTCGAACTGATGGCCGAGAGCGGAGGTGATGTCATCGGCTTCCGCGCCCGCGGCGTACTCACCGAAGACGACTACGAGGGCGTCCTCATCCCACACCTGGAGAAGGCGCTCGAGGCCGCAGAGCGGATCCGGGTGCTCCTCCTCATGGAGGAGACGTTCCGCGGCTGGAACGCTCGGGCCGCATGGCGCAACACCTGTCTGGACCTGCGCCACCGCCGCGACTTCGACAAGGTCGCTATCGTGGGCGCGCCGACCTGGGAGCGGTGGTGCGCCAAGCTGGCCAACCTCCT
>NZ_NKYF01000006.1 GCF_002262885.1 Pseudonocardia sp. MH-G8
CGACCAGCGCGGCGAGCTCGTCGTAGGACGGACGCTCACCCTCGACCGGCACACCAAGATCATCTCACATGTCGATCAAGCGGCCCCGCCGACCTGACTAGTTACCCCGAATTCATCCCGCCGAAATGGATCGACCCCGAACAGAAACCCCGCCGGAATCCATAGCACACGCTCCTCGACGTGGACGGATGAAGCGGGATCGCCACTCACGCTCGGCATGGTGGCGCGTCGACCCGTCCCACCGCACCCGGGTCACCGCGGCGACGGTCACGACCGCAGTGGTCACGGCGGCGCCATGGGACGAGTGCGCGCGCCGACGGCATCGCCCTGCACCGCCCGCCGGGCGAGAACGGCGATGACCGCTGCTCAGGCGCCCGTCACGACCGGGTGCATCAGGGATAGTGATCACGGTCAGGGGATTGACCTGTGGTGTGTGCCGGGTCACTCTGGGTCCCCCACGGTGTCGAGGAGAGGGACGGTCCAGGTGTTCCGAGCCGAGGTCAACTGCCATCCGGGCGACGGGTACGTCGCCGTCCGGGTGGCCGGCGACGTCGACACGGGCACCCGCGCCGAGCTGGCCGCCGCCCTCGACCGCGCTGTGGGCGCCGACGCGCTGACCATGGTGGTCGACCTCAGCGGCGTGCGGTTCTTCGCCGCGGCCGGCGTGCATTGCGTGGAGCTCGCCGTCGGCGCGGTCGAGGCGCGCGGTGGCGCGGCCCACCTCGTGTGCCCCCGCCCCGGAGCGGCCTGGCGGGTGGTCTCGCTGCTCGGGCTGCACCAGCAGTGGCAGGTGCACCAGGACGTGGCCGGCGCCGTCTCCGGCGTCGTTGCCGGGCACCTCGCCCACCAGCTCATCCCCCGGCAGCGGCCCGCACTGCAGCAGCCGCGCACCGGCTGAAGCCACCGGGCCTGCCCTCCGGCCGTACCGTTCCCGCGGGCAGCCGCGGTCGCGGCGAGCCGAAGAGGCGGCGATGGCGACGGAGGGCCGATGAAGGTCGATGCGATGCTGCGGGGCACCGGGCTTGCCGAGCTGGCCGCCGAAGCGCGCGAGCGGGAAGCCGCGGGTCTCGACGGGCTGTGGAGCTACGAAGGCCCCCACGACCCGTTCCTGCCGCTGATGCCGGTGGCCGAGCACACCTCCCGGGTGGCGCTGGGCACCGCGATCGCCGTCGCCTTCGCGCGCAACCCGATGAGCACCGCCTACGTCGCGCACGACCTGCAGGTGCACTCGGGAGGGCGCTTCCTGCTCGGGCTGGGCAGCCAGGTCAAACCGCATGTCGAGCGCCGCTTCGCGATGCCGTGGAGCCACCCGGCACGGCGGATGCGCGAGTACGTGCAGGCGCTGCGCGCGATCTGGTCGGCCTGGAACGACGGCGAGCGGCTCGCGTTCCGTGGCGAGTTCTACTCCCACACCCTGATGACCCCGTTCTTCACGCCCGCACCCAGCCCGTACGGGCCGCCCGCCGTGTACCTCGCAGCCGTCGGCGACCAGATGACGCGCGTGGCGGGTGAGGTGTGCGACGGGCTGCTGCCGCACGCCTTCACCACCGATCGCTACCTGCGCGAGCACACGCTGCCGGTGCTGGAGGAGGGGCTCGCCGCAGGCGGGCGCTCCCGTGCCGACTTCTCGATCGCCCTCTCCGGTTTCGTCGTCTCCGGCACGAGCGAGGAGGAGATGGCCGTCGCGGCGCGCGGCGTGCGCGAGCAGATCGCCTTCTACGGCAGCACCCCGGCCTACCGCCCCGTGCTGGAGCTGCACGGGTGGGGTGAGCTGGGCGTCGAGCTCAACCGGCTCTCCCGCGGCACCGACCCCGAGCGGTGGCGGCGGATGGGCGAGCTGGTCGACGACGAGGTGCTGGGCACCTTCGCCGTGGTGGCGGAGCCGGACCGGCTCGGCAATGCCCTGCTCGCCCGGTTCGACGGGATCGCCGACCGCTTCACCCCCTACGCCCCCTACCCCCACGACGACACGCTGTTCGGCCCGGCGACGGAGGTGCTGCGGCGGGGGTGACACGCCGCCGGTTGGGATCACTCCACAGGGGGAACAGAGCCCTGTCCGGACCTGCGGAAGGATCCCCATGCTCGCCGTCGTCGCTGCCGTCCTGTTCGGCCTCGCCCTCCTCTTCGAGCTCGCCGGGATCTCCGTCCAGGTGATCACGAGTTCGCTGCTCGTCACCGCAGGCCTGCTGTGCCTCGCGCTGTACTTCGCCGGCGTCGGCTCGCGGCAGGTGACCTACCGGCGCCGCACCCGCCGCTGACCCGAATCCGCTGTGGGCCCTACCCCCGCCAGCTGAACCGCGGCTCGTAACCCAGCACGCGGCGGGCCTTGTCGATCGACAGCATCGTCTCGTGCTCGCCGAGCTCCCGGGTGACCGGCACGCCGGGGTAGACCTCGGCGGCGAGGTCGGCGCTGCGACGCGACATGACGCTGTCGGCGTTCGCGATCACGAACACGTCGACGCCCGTGGCCTCGTGCTCCAAAGCCCGGCGGACGGCCTGGGCGCCGTCTCGGCCGTCGATGTAGGCCCACAGGTTCCAGCGCCGCAGCTGCGGGTCGGCGTCGAACGCCGGGAAGCGCGCGTAGTCCTCGGGGTCCATGACGTTGGAGAACCGCAGCCCGATCATCTTCAGCTCCGGCACCCACCGGCAGAAGTGCCGCGCCATCTCCTCCTCGAGGCTCTTCACCAGCGAGTACGTGCTCTCCGGGCGGACCGGGTACCCCTCGTCCACCGGGATGTAGGGCGGGGCGGTGTCGAACGGGAGCCCCAGCACGGTCTCGCTGGAGGCCCAGACGATGTTGCGGATGCCGGCGGTGCGCGCGGCCGCGAACACGTTGTAGGTGGCCGTGATGTTGTTCGAGAACGTGGCCGCGTTGGTGGTGAGACCCGGCGCGGGGATGGCCGCGAGGTGCACGACCGCATCCAGGCCGTCGTGCCGGTCGTCGACCGCGGTGAGGGCTTCGACGACCTGCCCGTGGTCGGTGAGGTCGACGCGCACCGACACCGCCGCCGCGGAACCCGGGTCCGGGACGCGATCGAGCGCGACCACCCGGTAGCCGTGTTCCTGCAGGTGGTGCACCACGTGGCGCCCGAGCTTCCCGCTGCTGCCGGTCACGGCGACTGTCGTCATCTCACGTGCATATCACCCGACAGGGGCGGGTCGGCGCACCCGCTGGATGTGATGCGCGTTATTCTCGTGTCATGCGTAACGCCCTCGCCCTCGCCCTCGCCGCGGCCGTAGTGCCGCGCGTCGGCTGAACCAGGCCGCCGGCGCGCCGCGCCCCCACGCACCCGAGGCCTGGCTCGGCCCCCACCCTCCGTGGAACTGGAGCCGAACAATGTCTGTTCTCGATCACTCCCCCCGCACCACGTGGTCCCCACGCCTGCAACGCCGCCGCGAGATCGTCACCACCGGCGGGATGCAGGGTGTGCTCGACATCGCCACCGCACTGCGCGCCGAGGGCTTTCCCGTGCGGGAGTTCGCCGTCGAGGTCCGCGACGGGGTCCCCTACAGCTCGGTGACGTGCACGGTCTCGCTCACCGCCGCCGAGTGCGCCTGCTTCGCCGACCGCCTCGGCGCCGTGCCGGCGGTCATCTCCGTCGAACCCTGCTGATACCGGCGGCACCCTCGCGCGGGGGTCGCGGTCCAGGTCGCGGTCCAGGTCACGGGGTGGTGGTGGCTCCGTGCGCCGCGTCCAACATCTCGGCCAGCTCCGCCACCTTCACCCGCTCCGCGCCGCGCGTCCCGCCACGCCGGACCTCCTCGGCGTCCAGGCGCAACCACGCCGACCAGTCCACCGGCCGCTGCCCGTGGGCGGTCAGCGTGGCGCGCAGCGCGGCGGGCTCCGGGTGCGCCGGCGCGGGGAGGCCGGGCAGGTCCTCCAGCAGCGCGGCCACGGTCTCCACGGCGTCGGCCTTGTTCGTGCCGATCACACCGGTGGGCCCGCGCTTGATCCAGCCCGTGACGTACGCGCCGGGCACCGGCTCGCCGTCGCACACCACGCGGCCGCCGTCGTTCGGCACGGTGCCGGTGGCCTCGTCGAAGGGCAGCCCGGGGATCGGCTCGGCGTCGTAGCCGATGGCCCGCACGACGAGGCCGACGTCGATCCTCTCCTGCTCGCCGGTGCCGACCACCCGGCCGTCGACGATCTCGTTCCGCTCGACGACCACGCCGCTCACCCGGCCGTCGGCGCCGACGATCCGCACCGGGGAGCGCAGGAACCGCAGGTGGATCCGCCGCGGCTTGCCCGCGGGGGCGGCGACCTGCCACTCGGCGAGCATGTCGAGCATCTGCCGGTGCCGCCGGTCCTCCGGCTCCTCGACGCCCGCCGCGAGCAGCCCGTCGTCGTGCACGAACACGTCGGCGTTGGCCAGCTCCCCGATCTGGCGCAGCTCGGCCGGGGTGAACCGGATGTGCTGCGGGCCGCGGCGGATCAGCACGTGCACGTCGCGCACGGCGCTCCCGCGCAGGACGTCGAGCACGGGGTCGGGAACGTCCGTGGCCGCCATCTCGTCGGGGGTCTTGGCCAGCACGCGCGCGACGTCCAGCGCCACGTTGCCGGCCCCGACCACCGCGACGCCCGGGTGGTCCAGCACCGGCCGCAGCTGCGTGTGGTCGGGGTGCCCGCAGTACCAGCTGACGAACGCGCCGGAGCCCAGCGACCCGGCCAGCTCCTCGCCGGGGACGCCCAGCGCGCGGTCCACCGAGCTGCCGGTGGCGTGCACGATCGCGTGGAAGTGCTCGCGCAGCACGTCGAGCGGCACGCCGCCCTCCCCCACCCGCACGCCGCCCAGGAACTCGACAGCGGGGAACTCGGCCTCCGCCGGCTCGAACGGCTGCTGCAGGACGCGGATGACCGACTTCATCTTCACGTGGTCGGGGGCCACGCCGTAGCGCACGAGGCCGTACGGGGCGGGCAGCCGGTCGAGCACCTCGACGCTCATCGGCTCCCCCGCGGCCAGCAGCGCGGCGGCGGCGTACAGCCCGGACGGGCCCGCTCCGATCACCGCGACCCGGGCCTGTCGCTGCTGCATGTGCTCATCTCCTGTGGTGGTGGAGTTCAGTCCGGGAAGGGACCGAGCGGCGCGCGCCGCCCGACGGAGGAGGTCACCCCCTCTGGCCGGCCGGTGGACCGGGGCGTCGGTGGCGCGGCGCGGGGAACGGTGGCGCCTGCGTGACGCGTCAGGGGGCGGCGGGCGCGACGATCTGCGGGCGCGGCGCCTCCGGCACCGTCGGTGCCCGCACCCTCGGTCACCCCACCGACCCTAGACCTCCGCACCGCCCCGGGCCCCGGATCGGCGCGGTCCCGGATCGGAAGCATCGGATCAGCTGCCGGCGAGGGCCGTGCGAGTGGCGAAGGTGCGCCGGAAGTCGGCCGGAGCCACCCCGACGACCTTGCGGAAGTGGTGGCGCAGCAGCGCGCCGCTGCCGAAACCGCAGCGCTGAGCCACCTCGTCGATGCCGAGGTCGGTGTCCTCCAGCAGCCGCTGGGCCCGCAACACCCGCTGCAGGGTGAGCCAGCGGTGCGGGGTGGTGCCGGTCTCGGCGACGAACCGGCGGGCGAAGCTGCGGTCGGACATCCGCGCGCGCCGCGCCAGGTCGGAGACCGTGTGCTCGATCTGGAGGTTCTCCACGACCCACTCCAGCACCGGCGCGAGCCCGTCGGCGCGGCACTGTGGCACCGGCTGCTCCACGAACTGCCGCTGCCCGCCGTCACGCTGCGGGGGCACGACCATCCGGCGCGCGATCACGTTGACCGCCGCGCTGCCCAGCTCGCGCCGCACGACGTGCAGGCACGCGTCGATGCCCGCGGCCGTACCGGCGCTGGTGACGAGGTCGCCGTCGTCGACGAACAGCACGTCCGGATCGATGCGGGCGCGCGGGTACCGCTGCCTCAGGTCGTCGACGTTCATCCAGTGCGCGGTGCACCGCCGGTCGTCGAGCAGCCCCGCCTCGCCGAGCACGAACGCTCCCGAGCAGACGGCGAGCATCGTGCTGCCCGACGCGGCGGCGTCGCGCACGGCGTCGAGCACCTCGTCGGGGAACTCCCGCATCCGGGTGGCCGAGACCGCGACGAGGTCGGCTCCACGCAGGCCCTCGAGCCCGTAGGCGGGCACGACCTCACACCCGACGGTGCTGGACAACGGCTCCCCTGCCACCGGCCCGCACACCCGCAGCTCGAACGGGGGCAGGCCCTCCGCGGTGCGGTCGATCCCGAAGACCTCGGCGACCGTGCCGAACTCGAACGGCGAGACCTGCGGGAGGACGAGCACGGCGATCGTCGAGAGCATGGGAACCAGTCTATGGCAGGATTTTGACTAGAGGGGTCAGTTCCGCCACTAGTGGCAGCATATTTGCGGGCGGAGACTTAGCGCCATGACCACAGCGATCATCCTCCTGCTCGTCTTCACCGCCCTCCTCACCCTGTCGATCGTGCGCCCGGCCCGCCTCCCGGTCCTCGGCCTCCCGACCGTGGAGAAGGACCGTGACCGCGCACGACAACTCGCCGAACTGCGCGCGTTGCCAGGATCCCGCGCGCAGCTCCCGCCGATCTGATCCCGACGTTCAGGCGTGGAATGCCGCCAGCTGCTCCGCCTCCTCGGCCAGTTCCCGGCCGACGGAGGCGGGCAGCCGGTGGAACGGCTCGCAGCGCACCGCGCCGTCGGCGTAGCGCCAGGTGCCGGCCACCTGCCCGTGGACGAGGAACGTGGGCACCGACTGCGGGATGCTCCGTCCGAAGATGCGCGGCCGGTACTCCTCCGGGAGGATCTGCGCGCGCCGCACGTGCACCAGCAGGTTGGCGTCCCACTGCCCGAGGAACCGCACGGGAGCCGGCGTGTCGGCGGCAGGCAACGGCGCGTCCGGCACGTCGAGCAGCTCCCCGCCCGTCTCGCTGCGAAAGCGGCGCAGCTCCAGGCGGGCGAGCACGGCGCGCGCGGCCCTGATGCTCCAGCCGCAGAACGAGGCGACGTCGGCGGCCGAGGCTGGGCCGAACGCCCGCAGGTAGCGGGCGGCGAGCAGCTGCGCGGCCTCCTCGGGGTCGGCGGTCGTGCGCGGCACCGTGTGCTCGGCGAGCCCGTAGACGTGGGCGCGCGGGGTGCTCCAGGTGCCCGCGGGTGGCACGCGCACCAGATCGAGCCACAGCTGTACGCCGGACCAGAGCTCGCGCGGGTAGCCGTCGGCGACGAGCCGCTTCTGGATCTCGGCCTGCTTCAACGGGCCCGCGGCGAGGTGGCCGCGCACCGCCGACGCCACGACCTGCATGTCGAACTCACCGGCCCGCGGGCCCGTGCGCCGCCACCACTCCCGGCGCGCCTCGCGCACCGCCTCCGTGAGCGGCCAGTAGTCGGGCGCCGCGACCATGTGGATCGTGCAGCGCATCATCCAGGCCTGCACGATCCGGCCGTCGAGCAGCGCCTCGGTGAGCATCTCGCGCCGGAACCCGGCAAGGCGTGACCACAGCCCGACGTAGCCCGACGGGGCGTACTGCGTCTGCAGCCCCGCGGCCTGCGCGACGACCTGCTCCGGACCGGCCGTGGAGCGCTCCAGGAGCAGCTGCCTCGCCAGCACCGCACGGTTCAGCTCCCGGGTGGACAGCACGCGCTCGGCCATGGCTGCAGTCTGCCGCTCGCCCCCGACAGTCCCGTCGCCCGACCGGGCGGGACGGGTCAGGTACCGGCGGCGAGGTCCGTGCCGATAGCCGCGGCGCAGGCCTGCAGGGCGGGCAACACATCGCGCACGACGTCGCGCGACCCCGCCCTCGTGCTGACGTTCGCGGCGGCCACCACCTCGCCCGTCCGCCCGCGGACGGGCACGGAGATCGACCGGAGCCCGAGCTCCAGCTCCTGGTCGACGACGCAGTAGCCGGCTTCGCGGACGGCATCCAGCTCGCGCCCGAGAGCCTCGGGATCGGTGATCGTGAGCTCGGTCAGCTGCGGAGCCGCCAGCGCGGCGAGCCGCCACTCCCGCTCGTCCGCGGGCAGGGCCGCCAGCAGCACGCGCCCCATCGACGTGGCGAAGGCGGGCAACCGCGTGCCGATCGTGATCGCGACGGTCATGATCCGCGACGTCGGCACGCGGGCGACGTAGACGATGTCGGCACCGTCGAGCACCGACACCGACGCGGACTCCTGCACCTCGCGCACCAGCGCCTCGAGGTGGGGTGAGGCGATCTCCGGCAGCGAGAGGCTGGACAGGTAGGCGTACCCGAGCTCGAGCACGCGCGGCGTCAGCGCGAACAGCTTCCCGTCGGTGCGGACGTAGCCGAGCTCGGCGAGGGTCAGCAGGAAGCGGCGCGCGGCCGCACGGGTGAGCCCGGTGCGGCGGGCGACATCGCTGAGGCTCTGCTCCGCGTGCTCGGCGTCGAAGGCCCTGATCACGGCGAGACCGCGGTCCAGCGAGCGGACGTGCTCGCTGCGGGGGGCCGGCCCGTCACCCACGTGACACCGGGTCGCTCGCCGCGCTCATCATCGGCCGGCCCGCTCGGCGAGCAGCCGGTCCACCAGCTCACCCGCGTGGCCGGGCCCCCCGTCGCCTGCCGCGGTCAACGCGAGGTTCGCCGCCATCCGCTCGGGGTGGACCTGCAGCCCTTCCAGCGACGTCCGCAGCCGTGCGGCGGCGCCACCGGCAGCACGCAGCAGCTCGTCGAGGGTCTGCCACTCGGCGTGCCACGGACCGGCGGCGCGCTGGTGCTCGTGGTCGGCCGCGGCGAGTAGCACGGCCGCGAGGCCCGGGGCACGGCGGGCGGCCGCGCGTACGGTGATCGCGGCGATCGGGTTGCGCTTGTGCGGCATCGACGAGGAGTCGCCGGGCGCCGCCTCCGACACCTCGCCGAGCTCGGTGCCCGCGAGCAGGACCACGTCCGTGGCCGGCTTGGCACAGGCCCCGGCGGCGACCGCGAGGGCGCCGGCGAGCTCGCCGATCCGCGTCCGCTCGGTGTGCCACGGCGCCGCGTCCGCGAGCCGCAGCGCGCGGGCGAGCGACGCGGCCACGGCCGGTCCGTGCGGGTGCAGGGCCGCGAGCGTGCCGGCCGCACCGCCCAGCTGCACGGGCAGCGCGCCGATCACCTCGGTCAGCCGGACCCGGGCCCGGTCGATGCCGGCCCACCAGCCCGCCGCGACCAGCCCGAACGTCGTCGGCAGTGCCTGCTGCCCCAGCGTGCGCGCGATCATCGGCGTGTCCCGGTGCGCGCGCGCCAGCTCGGCCGCGGCGTCGGCGGCGCCACGCAGGTCGTCGAGCACGACCTCGCCCGCCCAACCGACGAGCAGCACGGCGGCCGTGTCCATCACGTCCTGGCTGGTGGCCCCGGGATGGACCGAGGCACCCGCTTCCCCCGCCGCCGCCCGCAGCATCCGCACGAGCGGGATCACCGGGTTGCCGCCCTCGACCGCCGCCCGGCCCAGCGCGGCGGGGTCGACCTGCAGCCCGGCGGCGGCGGCCTCGATCCGCTCGGCGTCGGCGGCGGGCACGACACCGTGCTCGGCCGCCGCCCGCGCCAGCGCCACCTCGACCGCGACGAGCGCCGCCACCCACGACGCGTCGTCCAGCCGCGCAGCCACCCGGTCGGCCCCGAAGATCGGGTCGAACAGCGCACTGACCATGGGGCGAAACCGTACGTCCCGGCCTATCGCGCGCGGGCTCGGGCCCGCGATCCGCTCTGTGTTCGCACAGCGAACGCTTGTGCGTCAGCCGAACCCTCTCGTACAGTGACGCGCGTGATGGACAAGGTGGTGGTCTCGGCGGCAGCGGCGGTCGCCGATGTGCCGGACGGCGCGTCGCTGGCCGTCGGCGGGTTCGGGATGTCCGGGGTACCGGCGGCCCTGATCGCGGCACTGCTGGAGCAGGGCGCAACCGCGCTGGAGACGATCAGCAACAACCTCGGTGTCGACGGGTTCGGGCTCGGCACGCTGCTCGCCGCAGGCCGGATCCGGCGCACGATCGGCTCCTACGTGGGCAACAACAAGGAGTTCGCGCGGCAGTACCTGGCCGGGGAGATCGAGCTCGAGCTCACCCCGCAGGGCACCCTCGCCGAGCGGTTGCGCGCGGGCGGGGCCGGGATCCCCGCGTTCTTCACACCCGCAGGGGTCGGCACGCAGGTCGCCGACGGCGGGCTGCCATGGCGCTACGACGCCGACGGCGGGGTGGCCGTCCACTCGCCCCGCAAGGAGGTGCGCGAGTTCGGCGGCCGCGGCTACGTACTGGAGGAAGCGATCGTGCCCGACTACGCCTTCGTGCACGCCTGGAAGGGCGACCGGCACGGCAACCTCGTCTTCCGCCGCAGCGCGCGCAACTTCAACCCGGTGTGCGCGGCGGCCGCCCGGATCACGATCGCGCAGGTCGAGCACCTCGTGGAGCCCGGCGAGCTCGACCCGGACGCGGTGCACACGCCGGGCATCCACGTCCAGCAGGTGGTGCACGTGCCCGACGCCGAGAAGCCCGTCGAGTTCCTGACGGTGCGCGCATGAGCGAGCCCGCGAACGAGTCATCGGCGCCGCGCCGCACGCGCGAGCAGCTCGCCGCGCGGGTGGCCGAGGAGCTGCCCGACGGCGCATACGTCAACCTCGGGATCGGCATGCCGACCCTCGTGCCCGGGTTCGTGCCGCCCGGCCGCACGCTCGTGCTGCACTCGGAGAACGGCGTCCTCGGCGTGGGCCCCTACCCCACCGACGACGAGGTCGACCCGGACCTGATCAACGCCGGCAAGGAGACGGTGACCGTGCTGCCGGGCGCGTCCTACTTCGACTCGGCGGCGAGCTTCGGCATGATCCGCGGCGGGCACGTGGACGTCGCCGTGCTGGGTGCGATGCAGGTCAGCGCCCGCGGGGACCTCGCGAACTGGGCCGTGCCCGGAAAGATGATCAAGGGCATGGGCGGTGCGATGGACCTCGTCCACGGCGCGGCCCGCGTGATCGTGATGATGGAGCACACCGCGCGCGACGGCTCCCCCAAGATCGTGGCGGAGTGCACGCTGCCGCTCACCGGCCTGGCCTGCGTGGACCGGATCGTCACCGATCTCGCCGTGATCGACGTGACCCTCGCGGGCCTCGTGCTGGTCGAAACGGCGCCCGGGGTCGACGCCGACGACGTCCGCGCGGCCACCGGTGCACCGCTGCGCTAGCGCGCTGACCACGTACGTCCCCGCCGGCTCCGATCCGCGGCGGCGCGGCGAGCCGCACGCCAGGGCCCTCGCGACCGCACTCACGTACGTCTCGCAGGCGGGCTGGCCACCATGATCGCCAGGAGTGGTGTGGGGGCGACAGATCTGAGCCTGTTGCCGAATCGGTCACGGCCCGCACCGCGGGCGCTGCCGGTCGGGACGCGGTCCGCGGTGATCGATCTGATCAGCACCTACGAGCGGTCACTGCGACAGCGACGCATTTCTCGAGCGATCACCGCCGGGTGATCGATCCCAGCAGTACCTACGAGCGGTCACTGCGACAGCGGCGCACTTCTCGAGCGATCACCGCCGGGTGATCGATCCCAGCAGTACCTACGAGCGGTCACTGCGACAGCGGCGCACTTCTCGAGCGATCACCGCCGGGTGATCGATCCGATCAGTACCTGCGAGCGGTCGCTGCGACAGTGGCGTACTTCTCAGAGCGATCACGGCCTGGTGATCGGTCCGAGCAGTGCGTGGGTGCTGCCGCGGCGACGTCAGGTGCTTCTCGCAGCGATCACCATCGGGCATCCGAGGCCCGGGTCGGCCACACGCTCGATCTGTCGACCTCCCACCATTTCCGCTGATCACGGCCACCTCACGTTCCGGAACGCGACCGTTGCATGATCAATGAGACGTGAGCGGGGTCTGCTGGAGATCCAACCCCGCTGACGTCTCGCTCGTGGCGCATCCTGCGGACGCGGACGGCCGAGGTTCCGTGCCCGTTGCATGACCAGGTAGACGTGAGCGGGGTTGGGGGAAGATCCAACCCCGCTCATGTCTACGTCGTCGTGGAATCTCCTGTGGGCGGGCCGTTCCCGGCTCGCGACCACTGCCTCACACCCCGGTCCTGGTCTTCGGCGTAGTCGGCAGGGTTCCCCTGCTTCTGCCTGTCGGTGGGGTGGCCGGGTTGGCAGAACTGCCGAATATCGGGGCTGGGTGGGCGGCCGTCCCCGGCGCGGGCCCAGGCCAGTCCGCGACGAGCCCGCCCCTGCTGCGTGCTCGCGCGCCTTGCGGTGGTCCCGATCCACCGCTTCACGATGATCATCGGTCCGGTTCGAGGCGCGTCCACCTCTCATGATCGGCGGGATCGGGGCATCAGCCGCAAGGGTGCGGCTCATGTCCCTGCTTCGCTGATCAAGGCCGTTTCCGGAGGGGTTCGGGAACGGCACCACAGCCAGTCGATTGGCACTCGGCCGCGACGGGCACGTCGTGGAGAGGCCGGGGCCCGCGCCGGGGACGGCCGCCCGGCCGACCACGATATTCGCGGCTCGTACCCAACCCAGCCACCCTCGGCACCGAGGACGGGCTCGGCACCGGGCCCATTGCGAGCGAGGCCCCGGGCGGGGGTGAGGCAGGAAGTCCCGAGCCGGGAACGGCGCGCCCACCGCAACCCGGCCTACGAGGCAGGGCCCCCGGAGCAGCGATGGCGGACCCGGGGCGAGGAGTGCGCGCGCACCGGTCACACCCCCGAATCCGCGCCGCGCCACCCGTCGACGGGTGGCGTCGAAGGAGAAGGGGCGTCGGGGCGCGGCGACCGGTCGCGAAGGGCTCGCGCGCCCCGCCTGCGGCCACGCCCCGTGCACCCCGTCGACGACTCACGTTGGCGGAGGGCGGGAGGTGTGAGCGGGTGGTCGCGCGGACCGGCCGCGGCACGACCCCGTGAACGTCCGTGGCCACCGCGCTCGCGGCTTCAGGCGGGCGGGCCCAGGTCGACCGGCAGCTCGGTCAGGCCGCGGATCAGGGTGCTGCGGCGGTGCACCAGCTCCTCGGCGTCCACGGCCAACGCCAGCTCGGGGCGGCGCGTCAGCAGCGCCCCGATCGCCACCTGGCCCTCGATGCGGGCGAGCTGGGCGCCGAGGCAGTGGTGCAGGCCGTGTCCGAACGCGACGTGCCCGCCCGCGTCCCGATCGACCCGCAGCTCCTCGGCGTCGGCGAAGCGCGCCCCGTCGCGGTTGGCCGCGGCGAGCGACAGGGTGACGATCGAGCCCGCCGGGATCGTCACGCCCGAGTACTCGACGTCCTCGGCCGCGAAGCGCACCGGAGCGCTGTGCACCGGGGAGTCCCAGCGCAGGAACTCCTCGACCGCGGCGGGCAGCAGATCGGGCCGCTCCCGCAGCAGCGCTCGCTGCGCGGGGTGGGTGAGCAGCGCGAGCACGCCGTTGCCGATGAGGTTGACGGTGGTCTCGTGGCCCGCGATGAGCAGCATCATCGCCATCGCGACGAGCTCCTCCTCGGAGAGCCGGTCACCCTCGTCGGCCTCCTCGATGAGCGCGCTGATCAGTGCGCCGTCGGATGCCGCCCGCTTGGCGTCGATGAGCCGGCCCAGGTAAGCGTGCAGCGCGCCCATCGCCGCCGCGCTCTCCTCCTGCCTCGAGTCGTCGACCATCGTGCGCGACCACCCCGCGAACTCGTCGCGGTCCTGCGCCGGCACGCCGAGCAGCTCGCAGATCACGAACACCGGCAGCAGGAACGCGTAGTCGGCCATGAGGTCGACGCGCCCGCGGGCGGGCAACGCGTCCAGCAGTCCGCGCGCGATCTCCTCCACGCGCGGTCGCAGGCCCTCCATCCGGCGCAGCGTGAACGCGCGGGACACGAGCTTGCGCAGCCGCGTGTGCTCCGGCGGATCCATCAAGATCATCATCGGGATCGGCGTGCCCGGCGCGTCCGCCCGTTGCTCGGGCGGCAGGGTGTGGCGCCAGTCCTTGGACAGGTGGGGGTCGGCGAGCGCCGCGCGGACGTCGGCGTGGCGGCTCAGCAGCCACACCGTGCCGTCCGGTCGCTGCACCCGGCGCACCGGTTCGTCGGCGCGCAGCGCGGCGTAGGCCGGGTAGGGATCGCGCCAGAACGCGCCGTCGAAGAGCTCGAGGGTGGCGGTCACGACAGGTCCTCCCACGGTCGATGTAAGCACCAGCTTACAGGCGTTGAGGCCTGATCACCCGCGTGCGGAAAACCCGTGGCGGACCGGGACACCCACGCCTATCGTTGCTCCCATGCGCCTGTAAGAGACGGCCGCCACGCGCGGCACCGCGGCCCGGGGCCCTTGCCCCCGCCGCCCCGTCCCAGTCACCCCGGCCGGCCCTGGAGCTGATCCAGGAGTCGTCTCGGCTCTGCTGTGCCGGCCCGTCACCCCTGCAGGAGGCACTCCATGCGTGATCCGTTGCTCTCGTCCCTGCTCGCCGCCGACGGCGAGCCCACTCCCGCCGACGCCACTGCGGCGCCGGCCAACCGGGCGGCCCGGCGCGGCCGCGCGGGCCGGAAGAACCCGAGTGGAGCCGTCCACGCCGGTTCCTCGGGGAACGCCCGCGCCGCCCAGGGCCGCCGGATCAACCCGGTGCGTCGCACCGGTTGATCCACCGGTACCGCCGGTCCCGCGTCCACGGGGCCGGCGGTACCGCGCACCGTCAGGACGCCGTGCCGGGGGTGCCCAGCCGGGCCAGTGCGGTGGCGCTCGGGCTGCCCGGGTCGGCGGTGTAGATCACCAGCCGCAGGTCGGTGCCGGGTAGCAGGAGGGTCTGGCAGTCCAGCTCGAGCTCGCCGAGCTCGGGGTGGTGCAGGTGTTTGCGCAGCGTCGGTCGGGGTTGCACGTCGTGGCTGCGCCACGCGGCGGCGAACTCCGGACTGTGCGCGGCGTACTCGTTGACCAGCTCACCGACCACGCGGTCCGCCGGGTGGCGGGCGCTGGTCGCACGGAGATCGGCGGCCGTCTGCCGGGCGAACGCCGCTTCCACGCCCGCCGGTGCCGAGCAGAGGGTGCTGCCCAGGCGGATGGACAGCCGCACGGTGTTGCGCTCCTCCACGGGCAGCTGCGCGAAATCGGTGATCAACGCGACCGCCGCGCTGTTCCAGGCCACGATGTCTTCCCACTCGTCGACGAGGTAGGCGGGTATCGGCCCGAGCCGGTCCAGCACCCGCCGGGCGTCCTCGGGCACGGGCGTGCGATCGGCCTCCGCGCTGGGCGCGGCCTGCCCCGCCAGCCTCGACAGGTACTCGCGCTCCGCAGTGGTGAGCCGCAGGGCCGTGCCCAACGCGGCCAGTACCTGCGGCGACGGGCGCGGCGCTCGGGCCTGCTCCAGGCGCTCGTAGTAGCTGTTCGACACGGCGGCCAGCGCAGCCACCTCCTCCCGGCGCAGTCCGGGGGTGCGACGGGCACTCCGGCCGGTCGGGTGGCCCGACACCTGGTCCGGGCGCAGTGCCTCGCGCCGACGGCGCAGGAAGTCCGCCAGTTCCGCTCTGCTCACCACGCCAGCGTGGCACGCCGGCGTCGATCCATCCACGGACCGGCGGTCCGGGGCTCATCCGTCCGTTCCACGACGACGGGCCCGCACCCAGCCTGGTGGTCACACACCCCACGAGATGCTGGAGGACCACGGTGCCACGCACCCCCGAGGAAACGTTCCGTCAGCTGCTGGACCTGCTACTGGCCAAGGACATGGATGCCATCGCCGACCTGTGGGCGGAGCACGGCAGCGCCGAGTTCCCGTTCGCCGAGGGCGCGTCGCCGGGGCGGCTGGACGGGCGCGAGGCCGTCCGCGCCTACCTGGCGGGCTACCCGGAACTGATGGACGTGCGGTCGATTCCGACGATCACCGTGCACCACACGCAGCAGCCGGACACCGTCGTGGTGGAGTTCAGCGCGCACGGGAGCACGGTGCGCACCGGCGAGCCCTACCGGCTGGACTACGTCACGGTGATCACCACCCAGGAAGGCCTGATCACCCGGTACCGGGACTACTGGAACCCGCTCGCCGCCGCCTCGGCGGCCGGCACGCTGCCCGAGCTGCTCGGCGCGCTGCGCGCGGAGGCGACCCGATGACCGGCGTGCTCGTCACCGGCGGCACCGGCAAGACCGGGAGGACGCTGACCGAGTTGTTGCGCGGCAGTGGTGTGCCGGTCCGGGTCGCCACCCGCACGCCGTCGGTGGATGATCCCGACGCGGTCCGGTTCGACTGGGACGACCCGGCGAGCCATGCCGGCGCGCTGCGCGGGGTGGACCGGGTCTACCTGGTGCCTCCCCCGCTCACCACGGATCCCCTGCCGCAGGTCGGGCCGTTCCTGGCCGCGGCGGAACGCGCAGGCGTCCGCCGGGTGGTGCTGCTCGGCTCCGCCATCGTCCTGCCGAACGCCCCCGGCGCGCTGGAGCTCGCCGCCCAGGTGCGGGCCCGGCCCGGGTGGGCGGTGCTGCGCGCGTCCGGGTTCATGCAGAACTTCCTGGCCCCGCACCCGATGGGCGAGCGGATCCGCCGGCACGGCGAGATCCGCACGGCCGCCGGCGACGGCCGCGTGGGCTGGATCGACGCGCGGGACATCGCGGCCGCCGCCGCCGCGCTGCTGACCGACCCCGACCTCCCTTCCGACGACGCTCCCGGCGCCGGCAGTGACCACCTGCTCACCGGCCCGAAGGCGCTGAGCTACCGGGACGCGGCGACGATCATCAGCGCGCAGACCGGCCGCCCGGTCCGCGTCCAGCTCGTCGGGGTCGACGAGGCGGTCCGCGGCCTCCGGGCCTCGGGAATGCCGGCCCAGCTCGCCGACGCCCTCGCCGCCGTCGACGCCCGCCTCGGCGCCGGGAAGGAGGACCACGTCAGCACCGCGGTGCTGGAGCTGACCGGCCGTCCACCGCGCACCTTCGCCGAGTTCGTCCGGGACCACGCGACCGAGTGGGTGGATCCCGGAGCGCCCGAGGGGCGTCCGCGGCACTCTTGACACCACTCGGTCTCCGCGTTGAGTATGCGATCAGTCACAGTTTCCACGGGATGGTGCGACAGCGCGGGTCCGTCCCGCGCCCCGGTGACCGACGACGACGTGCGGGGACGGGGTCACGATGGCGGCAGGACGACCGACGACCGGGGGCCTGACGGACAGGCAGCCGGCCGTCGTGCTGGACGGGTTCTCCTTCCTGGAGTGCCCGCGGTGGCGCGACGGCCGACTGTGGGTCTCGGACTTCTACACCGACCAGGTCGTGGCCACCGACGGTCGGGGCGTCACCGAGGTCGTGGCCGAGGTGCCCGGCCAGCCGTCCGGGCTCGGTTTCCTGCCCGACGGGCGGGCGCTCATCGTGTCGATGCGCGATCACCGCATCCTGGTGCGCAGCGGGTCGGGGCAGCTGAGCGAGCACGCCGACCTGACGGGCGCGGTCACCGGGATGCTCAACGACATGGTCGTGGACGAGCAGGGCCGCGCCTACGTCGGCAACTTCGGCTTCGACCTCATGGCCGGCGCCGCACTGCGCTACACCACGCTGACCCGTGTCGACCCCGACGGCACGGTCACCACCGTCGCCGACGACCTCGGGTTCCCCCAACGGCATGGTGATCCTCCCCGGGGGTGTGCTGGTCGTCGCCGAGACGTTCGCCGGGCGGCTGACCGCCTTCGACATCGACGAGGACGGCGGGCTCGCCCACCGGCGCGTGTGGGCGCAGTTCGGCGAGACCCCGCAGACCGAGGACGTCGACGAGGCCGTGCGGCTGCTCCAGGTCGCTCCCGACGGCATCTGCGCGGACGCCGAGGGCGCGATCTGGGTGGCCGATGCCCTCCACCCGCGCGTGATCCGGGTGCGGGAGGGCGGCGAGATCATCGACGAGATCCCCACCGGAACGGGGGTCTTCGCCTGCATGCTCGGCGGCGCCGACGGCCGCACCCTGTTCCTGTGCGCGGCGCCCTCGTTCCCGGAGCACGAACGCCGGCCGGTCCGCGAGGCCCAGCTGCTGGCGGTCCGCGTCGACGTCCCGCACGCCGGCCTGCCCTGACCGTCCCGGCCGACCCGTCCGACCCCGACGCGCGAACTGGAGGGCCCCGTGGAGGTGTCCTGCGCTTTCCCGACCGCCCTGTCCTCGCCGGACGACATCGCGCTCGCCGAGAGCCTCGGCTACGCCCGCGCGTGGGTCTACGACACACCGCAGCAGAGTCCGGACCTGTGGATGACGCTCGCGCTCGCCGCCGAGCGGACCGAGCGGATCGGGCTCGGCCCGGGCGTCCTGGTCCCGAGCCTGCGCCACCCGATGGTGAACGCCGCCGCCACCGCCACTCTCGCCGCGCTCGCCCCGGGCCGGGTCGCGGTCGCCTTCGGCACCGGCTTCACCGGGCGCCGGGCCATGGGCTACCGCGCGATCACGTGGGCCTTCATGGCGTCCTACATCCGGGCGTACCGGGGCCTGCTGCGCGGCGAGGTCGTCGAGTGGGACGGCGCGCAGATGCGGATGCTGCATCCCGACGGGCACGCGCCCGCCCGCCCGGTCGACGTCCCCGTCCTCATCGGCGCGCTCGGGCCCAAGGGCCACGAGGTGGCCCGCGAGCTCGGCGACGGGCTCTACGTGACGCTGCAGCTCCCGGAGTTCATCAGCGAGTACTCGTGGGTGCCCTACCTGGCCTGGGGCACGGTGCTCGAGGACGGGGAGGCACCGGACTCCGATCACGCCCGCGTCGCGGGCGGCCCGGGCTGGGCGCTGGCCTACCACGGCGCCTACGAGTTCGGCGGCCCCGACGCCGTGCGCAGGCTCCCGGGGGGCGCGGAGTGGATGGCGGTCGTGGAGGAGGCACCTGCGCCACAGCGGCACCTCGCGATCCACACCGGCCACTGCGTGCACCTCAACGACGCGGACCGGGCGGCGTGGCACGCGGGCGGCCACGCGATGCTCCCGGACGTGACGATCAGCGGTACCCGCGCTCAGGTCCGGCGCCGCCTGGACGACCTCGCCTCCCACGGCGTCACCGAGATCGTGTTCCAGCCGTGCGGCCCCGACACCCGTGGCGAGCTCGAGAGGTTCCTCGACGCGGCGAACTCCTGACGCGGGACGCTACGACTCGAGGTAGGACTTCAGCTCGGACCGGTCGGACTCCTCCTCGCCGGTGATCACGTAGAACACCATGCCCGCGTCCGAGACGTCACCGTTGCCCACCACGTCCAGCCGCGAGTACAGCCACTTCCAGTTCTCGTCGCCGCTGTCGTCGAGGAAGTCCCAGAAGTCCATCTCGACGGGCCCGAGCCCGGAGTTCTGGTCCGGGATCTCCACGCGCTCGCAGCCGAGGTCGATCAGGTCCTCGTAGTCGTGGCCGCCGTGCTCCTGCGCCCCGTGGGTCTGGTTGAAGGAGTCGTCGCCGTGGGTGATGCACTCGACGTGCGTCCTGGCCTCCGGGTCCGCGGCGTCCAGCGCCATCCAGACCGTCTCGATTGGGCCGGCGAGCACGATCGACAGCTGGTCGTCCTCGGTGGAGGCGTTGATCTCCTCCACCAGGTTCTGGGTGCCCGCCTCCAACCGCTGCGGGTCGGTGTCGTCGAAGAACCGGGACATGTCGAAGCCGAAGCGCTCGCCGCCCTCCTGCACGCTCTCGGTCATGTTCTCGACGTGGTCCTGCGACGAGTCCCAGATGTGGTTGTTGTAGTCGTAGTGCACGAGGTTGGGCTGCAGGTCGCGGTGCGCGAGCATGGCCAGCGCCATCGGTGCGGACGCCCAGTCGTCGTTGTCGTGCTGGTTGCCGTCCGCCGACATGGCGATGCGCCCGACCTCGGGATCGAGCCCGCCGCTCCCGTCGTCCGGGGTGCCCGTGGCGGCCGGCGGCGCGCCGCCGGCACAGCCCTCGGACCCGTCGAGCTGCGGGCCCGTCTCGTTCCAGGGGCACTCGCTCGTTGCCGCAGGCGGCTGCGCGCCGCATCCCGCGAGCAGCACGGTCGAGGCGAACACGGCGGCCAGCAGGCGGGACCGGTGACGGCCGGCGGTCATCGTGCCTCCCGGGCCACGGTCGAGGTCCTGATGGGGTGGTGGTGACGCTACCAATGCCACCGACCGGGTGGCGGGGCGCACGTGGGGTAGCGGTGCATGCGGGCCGGACGTGTGACGATCAGAGGCGTGACCGTCGTATGGTGGGCCGCCCCGGTGGTGCCGGAGAGCGCGCCCGCTCTCGTCCCGTTGCTCGACGCCCACGAGCGCGAGCGGCTCGCCCGCTTCCGCCGCCCCGCCGACGCGGCCCGCTACCTGGCCGCGCACGCCCTCGTCCGGCTCACGCTCGCCGAGGTCGTCGGGCGGGCACCGGCGGCGCTCGTCTTCGACCGCACCTGCCGCTGCGGCGCGCAGCACGGCAAACCCGTGCTGCCCGGTGGCCCGGGCTTCTCGCTGACCCACGCCGGCGACCTCGTCGGCGTCGCCGTGCACCCGGCCGGGCCGGTCGGCCTGGACGTCGAGCAGGTCCGCGAGCTCACCGACCTCGAGGCGATGACCGCGCACGTCTGCTCACCGCACGAGACCGCGCCCGACGCGCAGGCCTTCTTCACGCTCTGGACGCGCAAGGAGGCCCTGCTCAAGGCGGCCGGCACCGGGCTCGCGGCGCCGATGTCGGCGATCACGCTCGGCCCGTCGGGCGTCCTGGACTGGGTCGGTGAGGACGCCCCCACCGACCCTGCCTGGCTGCGCGACCTGCACCCGGCGCCCGGCTACCGGGCCGCCGTCGCCGGGTTCGGCGCCGAGCCCGTGGTCACCGAGCGGGCCGGGGACGACCTGCTGGCTCAGGCGCGGTAGAGCTGCTCGGCGTAGGACGACGCGCTGTAGTAGCGCTCGAGCTCCTCGAGCGGGGTGTCCTTGCGCACGAGGGCCTTGGAGATGCGCGCCGTGGACGGGATGGCCTCGTGGTCCCAGGTCTCGGGCTGCCACAGCTTCGAGCGCATGAACGACTTCGCGCAGTGGTAGAAGACCTCCTCGATCGCCACCTCGAGCGCGAGGATCGGCCGGTGGCCCTTGACGAGCATCTCGTCGAAGTACGGGGCGTCGCGCAGCACCCGCGCCCGCCCGTTGACGCGCAGGGTGTCGCTGCGCCCCGGCACGATGAACAGCAGGCCGACGTTCGGGTTGGCCAGGACGTTGCGGTAACCGTCCACCCGCTTGTTGCCGGGCCGCTCCGGGATCGCCAGCGTGTGGTCGTCGATCACGTGGGCGAGCCGGCCCGCGGGGTCGCCCTTGGGCGAGACGTCGCCCCGGCCCTCGGCGTCGCTCGTGCCGACCAAGCACAGCGGGGAGTGGGCGAGCCACACCCGGTCGATCGGGTCGAGCGACGGGCGGACCTTCTCCGCGACGGCCGGCGTGGGCCGCCCGACGACGGCCTCCAGCTCGGCGATGCTGGTGATCTCGGCACTGGAGATCTCGGTACTGGTCCCGGTACTTGCCTCGGTGTACGTCACGTTCCCAGGACGGTACGGCGCAGGATGTCGGGGTGTCCAGGGAGAATGTCGGCGTGGGCGCGCGCTGGGTCCTGCACCTGGACATGGATGCGTTCTTCGCGGCGTCCGAGCAGCTCACCCGTCCCACCCTGCGGGAGCGTCCCGTGCTGGTGGGCGGGCTGGGGCCGCGGGCCGTCGTCGCAGGCGCGAGCTACCAGGCGCGCGTGTTCGGGGCGCGCTCGGCGATGCCGATGGGCCAGGCGCGCCGGCTGTGCCCGCACGCCGTGGTGCTGCCCGCACGGTTCGCGCTCTACCAGGCGTTGAGCGCGCGGGTGATGGCCGTGCTCGCGGACGCCTCGCCGATCCTCGAACCGGTGTCGATCGACGAGGCCTTCCTCGAGCCGCCCGCCCTCGCCGGAGCGCCCGCGGCCGAGGTGGAGCGGTTCGCGGCGCGGCTGCGCGCCGACGTGCGGACCGCCACCGGCCTCCCGGCGTCGGTGGGCGCCGGGTCGGGCAAGCAGCTGGCGAAGATCGCCTCGGAGCTGGCGAAACCGGACGGGTCGCGGGTCGTCGCCCGCGCGCAGGAGCAGGAGGTGCTGGGGCCGCTGCCGGTGCGGGCGCTGTGGGGGGTCGGCCCGGTGGCCGAGGCCGGGTTGCACAAGCTCGGCGTCCGCACGATCGGCGAGCTCGCCGCCATGGACCTGCGCGAGGTGCACGGCCTGCTCGGCGCCGCGATCGGCACCGAGTTGCACCGCCTGGCCCGCGGGATCGACGAGCGGCCGGTGGCTCCCCGGGGTGCGGCCAAGCAGGTCAGCGCGGAAACCACGTTCGACACCGACCTCACCGCGATGACCGCCGTCCACGAAGCCGTCGCGCGGATGGCCGAGGCCGCCCACCGCAGGCTCGTCGCATCCGGGCGGGCCGCGCGCACCGTCACGGTGAAGGTGCGCAGCGCCGACTTCACGACGTCGAGCCGCTCCGAGACGGCCGCTTCCGCGAGCACCGACCTCGGTGCGCTCACCTCCGTCGCCCAGCGGCTGGCCCGCGCCGCCGTTCCCGACGGTGGTGTGCGGCTGATCGGGGTGTCGCTGGCCGGGCTCACCGAGGACCCGCCGCCCGCCCTGTTCGAGGCGCTCACACCGGCACCGGACGTGCCCGTCGCGGTCGAGGAGCCGCCGGTCCCCGTGATCGAGACCGGCGCCGACGTGGGCGGCCCGTGGCGCCCCGGCGACGACGTCACCCACGCCGAGTTCGGGCACGGCTGGGTGCAGGGAGCCGGGCACGGCCGCGTCACGGTGCGATTCGAGACGCGCAGCACGGGCCCAGGCCGCGCACGCACGCTGACAGCGGGAGACAAGTCCCTGACCAGAGCCGACCCGCTGTCCAGCCTCAACTGACCGCACTCCACTGACGCACCTCGGGAGGGTCAGGGTCTGTCTCAGGCCGGTGGGCGCCAGGGGCGCGGGGGCAGGACCGGTAGGCCTGTCGGGGCGCACTGGCCTCCGCGCTCGCCCGCCACCCGGAAGATCAGCCAGCCGATCAGGCCCGCGAGCAGGGAGCCGGCCAGGATGCCGATCTTCGCGTCGGTCACGAGCGCCTCGTCGTCCAGCGCCAGCTCCGTGACGAACAGCGCCACGGTGAACCCGATGCCCGCGAGCCCGGCCCCGCCGATCAGCTGGCCCCACCGCAGCGTGTCGGGGACGCGGCCGATGCCGGTGCGCAACGCCACCCACGTGCCTGCCGAGACGCCGATCAGCTTGCCGACCGTCAGCCCGATGACGATGCCCCACGTGATCGGCGAGCGGACGGCCGCGGCGAGGGTCTCACCTGTGAGCACCACACCCGCGTTGGCCAGCACGAACAGCGGCACGATCACGTAGCTGCTCCACGGCTGGATCCGCAGCTGCAACCGCTCGTTGGGCGAGACGGCCTCCGTCACCGCGGCCTGCGCGGCGAGCGCGCGCTCCGGGCTCGGGTCGACCAGGAAGCTGCCTCCCAGGACGTGCGCCCTGGCCATGTCCCGGGGCCGCGGCGCGTAGGCGTTGACCAGCAGCCCCAGCACGACGCCGACGACGCTCGGGTGCACGCCGGAGTCGAGCACCGCGAGCCACATCACGAGGCCGATCACCACGTAGATCGGCGTGCGCCAGAACCGTGCGAAGCGCATCGCGAGCAGCGCCGCGAAGAGCACGACCGACAGCACGAGCGAGGTGACGTCCACGTCCTCGGTGTAGAAGATCGCGATGGCGGCGACGGCACCGATGTCGTCGACGATCGCGAGCGCCAGCAGGAACACGCGCAGCTGGTCCGGGCAGCGCGGGCCGACGAGCGCGAGCACGCCGATCACCACCGCCGTGTCGGTGGAGATCGCGATGCCCCACGCCCCCGCTCCCGGACCGCCCGCGTTGAGCATGAGGAACAGCAGCGCGGGGACGACGAGCCCCCCGATCGCCGCGACCGTCGGGGCCGCGAGCGCCCGGAGACCACGCAGCTCGCCGAGCACCATCTCCCGCGAGATCTCGAGCCCGACGCTGAAGAAGAACAGCACCATCAGCCCGTCGTTGACCCAGTGCCGCAGGTCGAGGGCGAGCACCGTGTCACCGAAGGTGAGGGCCACCTCGGTGTGCCAGAACTCCTCGTAGCCCAGGCCCAGGTTCGCCCAGGCGAGCGCCAGCACGGCGGCGGTGAGCAACAGCGCGGCCGAACCGGACTCGGTGCGCAGGAAGCTGCGCGCGGCGCGGCTCAGGTCGCCGCGCTCGGCTAGGGTCGTCACCGTCACGGCGTGATCCTGCCACTTGGACAATCCGCCCGGATCTACGTGTCGTCTACATGACAGGGGGCCACGGATGCCGCTCGAGCCTCGCATCGGTAGTTACGACCACCTGCAGGGCATGCTCGGCGCCGAGCTCACGCTCGTGAAGTACGGCGACTTCGAGTGCCCGTACTGCCGCCTCGCCGCGCCCGTGATCGACGAGGTCGTCGCGCGGCTGGGCAACCGGCTCGTCTTCGCGTTCCGGCACTTCCCACTGGCCGAGCTGCACCCGTTCGCGCTGTCGGCCGCCGTCGCCGCCGAGGGGGCGGCGCTGAAGGGCCAGTTCTGGCCGATGCACGCCAAGCTCTACGCGGGCGACGAGCCACAGCTGCGGCAGGAGGACCTCCGGCGCTACGCGGAGGAGCTCGGCATCCCCCCGGAGAAGGTGCTCTGGCCGGCCACCCGGTTCGTCGAGGACCGGGTCGAGGCCGACTTCAACTCCGGCGTGCGCAGTGGGGTGCGGGGCACGCCGTCGCTGTTCGTCAACGGGCAGCTCCACCGCGGCGCGATCACCGTCGAGAACCTCGTCGACGCGCTGGAGAGCACCGCCCCCGCCGTGGTCGGCCCCACTTCCTGACGCCGCCGGGAACACTTCCCCCGGCGCGCCGCGTTCGCGTGATCACAGGGCGCGTGGCGGGGGGCCAGGATGAGCGGTGTGCAGCGGCCGGGTCGGTTGGGTGTGGCGACGTTGCTGCTGGCAGTGCTCGCACTCATGTCCGCCGCCCGCTCGAGCGTCATCATGGTCTACCTCGGCGTCACCTTCCGCACCGAGGTGGACCCGATCTCGGTACCGCTGAGCTACTACGTGTTCGTCGACGGCGGCCAGGAGCTGTTCAACTCGGCCGCGGTGGCCCTCGCCATCGGGGCGCTCGCGCTCCTGGTCGGGCTGGCGCGGGCGGGCGTCCGGATGGCGGGGAGTCCCACCGTCCTGCTCGCGGTGTGGGCGCTGTGCCTGGTGCTCGCCGCCATGTTCCCCGCCGACGACTCCCCGCAGATCCTGACCGTCGCGGGCTGGGTGCACCAGTTCGCGGGCGCCGGGATCCTCGCGCTGCTGTCGCTGGCCGGCCTGGCCGCCGCACCCCGACTGGCCGAGAGCCTGGCCTGGCGGCCCGTCGTGCCGACCGTCCGGGTGCTCTCGGCGGGCGCCGCCGCGCTCGCCGTCGCCTACGTCGTGAGCCGGCTCGACGACATCGTGCCCGGGATCTTCGGAGCCGTGGACGTCGGCGGGATCCTGCAACGCATGGTCCTGGCGTTCGACGTCGCGGTGGTGGCGGCGCTGGCGGTCCAGCTCGTACGGGTGTCGTGGGTGGCGGTCCGCTCCGGCGCCGCGGCGGCGCCCCCTGCGGTCCTCCCCCGCCACTGAGTCGCCCACCCCGCGAGTCGGGGTGTCAGTGCGTGGGTGTCGCGGTGGTCTTGTCGGTGACGCCCGCCGCGTCGAACGTGGCGACGTCCTGGAGGGCCTGGGCCGCGCTCTGCAGCACCGGGAGGGCCAGGAGGGCGCCGGTGCCCTCGCCGAGGCGCATGCCGAGGTCCAGCAACGGGTCGAGGCCGAGGTGGGCGAGGGCGCGGGCGTGCCCCGGCTCGGCGGAGCGGTGGCCGGCGACCCACGACGCCACCGCGGCCGGGGCGAGCGCGGCGGCGACGAGCGCGGCGGCACCGGCGCTGACCCCGTCGAGCAGCACCGGGACGCCCAGCGCGGCCCCGCCGAGCGCGAACCCGGCGAGCGCCGCGTGCTCCAGCCCGCCGAACGCGGCGAGCACGCCGAGGGGGTCGGCGGGGTCCGGGCGGTGCCGAGCGAGGGCGGCCGCCACGACGGCCGTCTTGCGGGCGAGCGTGGCGTCGTCGACACCGGTGCCGCGGCCCGTCACCTCCCCCGCGCCCGCGCCGGTGAAGGTCGCGATCAGCGCCGCGGCGGCGGTGGTGTTGGCGATACCCATGTCGCCCGTGACGAGGCAGCGGTTGCCCGCGGCCACCAGGTCGCGCGCGGTCTCGATCCCCACCTCGACCGCGGCCCGGACCTGCTCGCGGGTGAGCGCCGGACCGGCGGTGAGGTCGGCGGTGCCACAGGCGACCCGCCGGGACAGCAGGCCCGGCGCGGGTTCGAGCGGCGCGGCCACCCCGACGTCGACCACGCACACCTCGACCCCGAGCCGGCGCGCGAACGCGTTCACCACCGCTCCCCCACCGAGGAAGTTGGCCACCATCTGCGCGGTGACCTCCTGCGGCCACGGCGTCACGCCCTGCGCGTGCACGCCGTGGTCGCCGGCGAACACGGCCACCGCGGCGGGTTCGGGCACCGGCGGCGGGCAGGTCCCGGCGATCCCGGCGAGCGTGACGGCGACGTCCTCGACGCGGCCCAGCGCCCCGTGCGGCTTCGTCATGCGGTCCAGCCGCTCGGCGGCGGCGGCGCGCGCCGCGCCGTCCGGGGGCGTGATCGCGGCAACGGTGTCGGCGAGCAGGTCCATCGGTTCCTCCCCGGGCAGCCCGCGGCGGCCGTACGCGTCGTGGTGCACGGCCCATCGCAGCGGCCGCCTGCGCGCCCACCCGGCCGTCACCAGCTCCGGCTCGTCCGGGAACGCGTCGACGTGCCCCACGCACAGGTAGGCCACCAGCTCCAGGTGCTGCGGCAGGCCCAGCGACCCGGCCAGCGCCCGCTCGTCGCCGAAGCTGACCCAGCCGACACCGAGCCCCTCCGCGCGGGCGGCGAGCCAGAGGTTCTGCACCGCACCGACCACCGAATACGGCGCGGTGCGCGGCTGGGTGTGACGGCCGAGGACGTGACGGCCACCGCGGGTCGGGTCGCAGGTGACCGCGATGTTCAGCGGCGCGTCGAGGATCGCCTCGACCTTGACGTCGCGGAACGCGGCCGCCCGGGCCGCCGGCAGCGACGCGGCGTAGGCGGCACGGGCCGCCGTGACGTGGGCGTGCACGCGCTCCCGGACGGCGCGGTCGCGCAGGACGAGGAAGTCCCAGGGCTGGGAGAACCCGACCGAGGGCGCCGCGTGGGCAGCCTCCAGGACCCGGCCGAGCACGGCATCGTCGACGGGATCCGGTCGGAACCCGGAGCGCACGTCCCGCCGGGAGTGCAGGACCTCGTAGAACGGCCGAGAGTGGTCACGAGTGCTATGGCCCTCGTTACCACTCACGGCCTCTTCACCGCAGGCCATGGCCACGGCCGGAGCGCTTCGGCGGGACGATCAAGGTGGCCAGGTAGGGGCCGCGCGCGTCCGGGTCGAGCTCCGCCGCGGGCCGGATGTCCTCCTCCGGCAGGCCGAGGCCCGCGCCGTACACGGCCTCGTCGAGGCGGCCGCTCTCGCGCAGCGCGGCGAGGGTCTCGGGCAGCATCCGGCCGAACTTGTAGGCGGCCACGGCGTCACCGCGTTCCAGTGCCTCGCGGAACCGCTCGGGCCCGGCCGTCATCGGGAACAGCGCGAGCGGCTCGCGGCCCTCCACCAGCGGTGTGCCGGAGCGGGCGGCGAGGTCCTGCATCGCCGTGATCCCCGGGACGAGCTGCACGTCCAGCTCGCCGAGCACCTCCCGCACGGACGCGGCGAGGTAGCTGAACGTGGAGTAGACGCACGGGTCGCCGATCGTCGCGAAGACCGCGGTGCCGCCGGGGTGCGCGGCGAACCAGTCGGCGACCTGCGCCGCGGCCTCGTCCCACGCGCGCTCGCGGCGTTCGGTGTGCTCGCGGTCGTGCAGCGCGAAGACCACGCGCTCCACCCGCCACGCCTCGGCGTAGTAGAGGACGGTCTGCTCGGCGCGACCGGTCTCGCCCGAGTCGGCGACCGGGACGAAGACGACGTCGGCCTTCGCGAGCAGGTTCGCGGCCTTCACGGTGACGAGTTCGGGGTCGCCGGGCCCGACGCCGACCCCGATCAGGACGCTCACTCCTGACCCTCCAGGTCGCCCTCGAGGTCGAGGTAGGTCTGGCGCAGGCGATCGAGCACGGCGTCGTCGGGCTTGGCCCACATGCCGCGGTCGGCGGCCTCCAGCAGCCGCTCGGTGATCCCGCGCAGCGCCCAGGGGTTCGACTTCTCCATGAACGCGCGGTTGGTCTCGTCGAACACGTAGCTCTCGGCGAGCTGCCCGTACATCCAGTCGTCGACGACGCCCGCGGTGGCGTCGTAGCCGAACAGGTAGTCGACGGTGGCAGCCAGCTCGAACGCGCCCTTGTAGCCGTGGCGCTGCATCGCGGTGATCCACTTCGGGTTCACGACACGGGCGCGGAACACCCGTTTGGTCTCCTCGGCCAGCGTGCGGGTCTTCACCGCCTGCGGCACCGCCGAGTCGCCGACGTACGCGGCGGGCGAGCGGCCGGTCAGCGCGCGGACCATCGCGACCATGCCGCCGTGGTACTGGAAGTAGTCGTCGGAGTCGACGATGTCGTGCTCGCGGGTGTCCTGGTTCTTCGCCGCGACCGCGATGCGCCGGAACGACTGCTCCATGTCCGCACGCGCCTCGCGCCCGTCCAGCCCACGCCCGTAGGCGTAGCCGCCCCACACGGCGTAGACCTCGGCGAGGTCGGCGTCGCTGCGCCAGTTGCGGGCGTCGATCAGCGGGAGCAGGCCGGCCCCGTACGCACCGGGCTTGGACCCGAAGATCCTCGAGGTGGCACGGCGGCGGTCGCCGTGCCCGGCCGTGTCCTGCTCGACGTGGGCGCGCAGGTAGTTCTGCTCGGCAGGCTCGTCCAGCTCGGCGACGGCCCGGATCGCGTCGTCGAGCAGCGTGATCACGTGCGGGAACGCGTCCCGGAAGAACCCGGAGATGCGCACGGTGACGTCGATGCGGGGGCGGCCCAGCTCGTCGAGCGGCACGACCTCGACTCCGGTGACGCGGCGCGACGCGTCGTCCCAGACCGGGCGGCAACCGATGAGCGCGAGGATCTCCGCGAGGTCGTCGCCCTGGGTGCGCATCGCGCTGGTGCCCCACACGGTGAGCCCGACGCTCGACGGGTAGGCACCGGTGTCGGCGAGGTGGCGGGCGACGAGCGAGTCGGCCAGCGCCGACCCGACGTCCCACGCGCTGCGCGAGGGGATCGCCTTCGGGTCGACCGAGTAGAAGTTACGACCGGTCGGCAGCACGTTGACCAGACCGCGCGTCGGCGAGCCGGACGGCCCGGCGGGCACGTAGCCGCCGTCGAGGGCGTGCAGGACGGCGGTGACCTCGTCGGTGGTGCGCTCCAGCCGCGGCACGACCTCGGTGCAGCCGAACTCCAGCACGGCGACGACGGAGGGGATCTCCTCCCCCAACAAGCCGGCGCAGACCGCAGCGGCCCCCGTCCAGCCACGCGACTGCAGGTCGATGACGAGCGCCCGAGCGACGCCCTCGAGCACATCGACGAGATCGGCATTGGTGACGGCAGGCCCCGGAGCGACGGCGAGCAACCGCTCCCGAGGTGCAGGAAAGCCACTTTCCTGCCCTGCAGGTTCATGAATGTGGCTTTCCTGCACCTTGTTGCCGGGGTTCGCCAGTAGCGTCTGCTCGTCCAGGCCTGCCCATGCCGCCAACGCGGCGCGTAGGCCTGGGAACGCTGCTTTCCCGCCCCACACCTGGCTCGCGCGCAGGATCGACAGCACCAGGTTCACCTGGGCCTCGCCGTCGGGCGGGCCGCCCAGGATGTGCAGGCCGTCGCGGATCTGGACGTCCTTGACCTCGCAGAGGTAGCCGTCGATGTGCAGGACGAAGTCGTCGAAGGAGTCCTCCCCCGGCGCCGCGTCGACGTGCAGGTCGTGGTGCAGCTGCGCCGCCGTCACGACCTCCCAGATCTGCGTGCGCAGGGCCGGCAGCTTGGCCGGGTCCATCGCCTGCACGGTGGCGTACTCGTCGAGCAGCTGCTCGAGCTTGGCCATCTCGCCGTAGGTGTCGGCGCGGGCCATCGGCGGGACGAGGTGGTCGACCACCACGGCGTGGCCGCGGCGCTTGGCCTGGGTGCCCTCGCCCGGGTCGTTGACGATGAACGGGTAGATCAGCGGCAGCTCGCCGAGCACGGCGTCGGGTGCGTCCTCGGCGGCCAGCCCCAGGCCCTTGCCGGGCAGCCACTCGAGGGTGCCGTGCTTGCCGAGGTGGATCACCGCGTCGGCACCGAACGACTCCTCGAGCCAGCGGTAGGCGGCGAGGTAGTGGTGCGACGGCGGCAGGTCCGGGTCGTGGTAGATCGCCACCGGGTTCTCGCCGAACCCGCGCGGCGGCTGGATCATCAGGACGACGTTGCCGAACGTCAGCGACGCCAGGACGATCTCGTCCCCGTCCACGTAGAGCGATCCCGGCGCCTCGCCCCAGTGCTCGCGCATCCCGTCGGTGAGCGAGGACGGCAGGGCGTCGAACCAGCGCCGGTAGTCGGCGAGCCCGACGCGGGCGGGCGCGGCGGCCAGCTGTTCCTCGGTGAGCCACTCGACGTCGTGCCCACCTGCCGCGATGAGGGAGTGGATGAGCTGGTCGGAGTCCTCCGGGAACTCGCCGACCGCGTAACCGGCCTCCCGCAGCGCCCGCAGCAGCACGACGGCGGATGCGGGCGTGTCCAGCCCGACCGCGTTGCCGACCCGGGAGTGCTTGGTCGGGTAGCTCGACAGCACCACGGCCAGCTTCCGGTCGGCCACGGGGGTGGCCCGCAGCCGGGCGTGGCGCACCGCGAGCCCGGCAAGCCGGGCGGCGCGCTCCGGGTCGGCGCGGTACACCGGGATGTCGTCGCCGGGCTCGGTCTCCTTGAACGAGAACGGCACCGTGATCAGGCGGCCGTCGAACTCCGGGATCGCCACCTGCATCGCGGCGTCCATCGGGGAGAGCGCCGCGTCGGACGCGGCCCAGGTGGCGCGCGAGGTCGTCAGGCACAGCCCCTGCAGCACCGGGACGTCGAGGGTGGCGAGCGCACCCGCGTCCCACGAGTCCTCCTCGCCGCCCGCGCTCGCGCCCGCGGCGACCGCACCGCCCGCGGCGAGCACCGTGGCCACCAGCGCGTCCGCCCGGCCGAGCAGCGCCATCAGCTCCGGTTGCGCCCCGCGCAGGGAGCCGCAGAACACCGGCAGCGCGTTCGCCCCGCGCGCCTCGACCGCATCGCACAGGACGTCGACGAACGCGGTGTTGCCCGACAGCGCGTGCGCCCGGTAGAAGACGATGGCGACGGTCGGCCGCGCCGGGTCCTGCTCCCGTGAGCCGTGCACGCCGAACTCGGGCGTCGCGGCCGGGGGCTCGAAGCCCTCACCGGTGAGCAGCACGGTGTCGGAGAGGAAGCGGTGCAGCTCGCGCAGGTTGTCGGTGCCACCCGCGGCGAGGTAGGCCAGCGCCTCGGACGCCACCCCGGCGGGCACGGTGGACGCGGCCATCAGCTCGGCGTCCGGCGCGGCCTCGCCACCCAGCAGCACGACCGGCAGCCCGGACGCCACCAGCGCGTCGACCCCCTCGGGCCACGCCCGGCGCCCGCCGAGCAGCCGCAGCACCACGACGGCGACGCCGTCGAGGAGCGCGGGCAGGCCGTCCGGTTCGACCCGCGCGGGGTTGGCGGTGCGGTAGAGCTCCCCGGACCCGCGGGCGGCCAGCAGCTCGGTGTCGGCGGTGGAGAGCAGCAGCACGGGCTGCGTCATGGCGTTCCTCCCGAGGGTCCGCGCCCTCTGCTCGGTGGAGTAGTGACGGCAGCGAGTGTCTGGCTCCCGGGGTCGCCCCCGGTCACAGTGGCGGGACCGCGCCGGGCTCGCACCGGCTTCCTCCACCGCTCGTCACCGAGAACTGCAACACACCCGGCCGCACCGGTCAACGCGGCGTGAGGATGCCCTCGCCGTCGCCGTCCCGACGGTTCCCGTCGACCGCCAGTTCACGATCACCCGTCAGGGTGTCCCGATCATGGGCACTCTCAGCAGGCGGCACTTCCTGGGTACGACGGGCGCGGCCACCCTCGCGCTCTGGGCGGCGGGCGCGAGCGCGTCCCCCGCGTGGGCGCAGCCGCGGTTCCCCGGCGACCCGTTCCGACTCGGCGTGGCCTCCGGCGACCCGCACCCGGACGGTGTGGTGCTGTGGACGCGCCTGGCGCCCGACCCGCTCGCCGTCGACGGTCGCGGCGGCATGCCCTACCGCAAGGTGAACGTGCGCTGGCAGGTCGCCGAGGACGAAGGCTTCGGCCGCGTCGTGCGGCAGGGGCACACGTTCGCGACGCCGGAGCTGGGCCACTCCGTGCACGCCGAGGTGTCGGGCCTGCAGCCGGGCCGCGAATACTTCTACCGCTTCCGCACCGCGAACGACTTCAGCCCGGTGGGCAGGGCCCGTACCGCGCCGGCGCCTGGCGCCCGCGTGGACGAGCTCGCGTTCGCATTCGCCTCCTGCCAAGCCTGGTACCTCGGCTTCTACACCGCGTACCGGCACATGGCCGCCGAGGACCTCGACTTCGTGGTGCACCTGGGCGACTACCTGTACGAGCACGGCGTCGGCGAGAACGCCGGCGTGCGCGGCATGCAGCTCGACGCGCAGTACCAGCGCGAGACCGTGACGCTGCCGGAGTACCGCAACCGGTACGCGCTCACCAAGCTCGACGCCGACCTGCAGGCCGCGCACGCCGCCTGCTCCTGGATCGTCACGATGGACGACCACGAGGTCGAGAACGACTGGGCCGGCGAGCTCGCCTGGCCCGACACCGACGGCTTCCCCGACGACGACCCGGCCTTCTTCCGGACGCGCAAGGCCGACGCGTTCCAGGCCTACTACGAGCACCTGCCGCTACGGCTGCCACAGCGTCCCGACGGTGCGCGCATCGGGCTGTACCGCCGCATCGGCTTCGGCGGGCTGCTGGACCTGCACATGCTCGACACCCGCTCGTCCCGCTCCCCCCTCCAGCAGGACGGCAACACCGATGTGCGCCACGACCCGTCGCGCACCCTGCTCGGCGACGCCCAGGAGCGCCGGCTGCTCGACGGGGCGGGCGGCTCCGCCGCGGTCTGGAACGCCCTGGGCAACCAGACCCTCGTCGCGCAGGCCGACCACGACCCCGACCCCGAGGTCACCGACTGGAGCCGGGGCCTGTGGGACGCCTACACCGCCCAGCGCGACCGGCTGCTCGGCGGCCTGCAGTCCCGCGGCGCGAGCAACCCCGTCGTGCTCACCGGCGACATCCACCGCAGCGTGGTGTGCGACCTGAAGCTCGACTTCGACGACGAGCGCTCGCCGGTCGTCGCCACCGAGTTCGCCGGTACCTCCATCACCTCGGGGGAGGACGGCGAGCCGAACGACCAGCTCGGGCGGGACTGGCTCACCGCGAACCCGCACATGAAGTTCCACAACTCCCAACGCGGCTACGTGAGCTGCCGGGTCACGCCGGGGACGTGGCGCAGCGACTACCGCGTCACGCCCTACGTGACGCGGCCGGACGCACCCGTCGAGACGGTGGGCAGCTTCGTGGTGGAGGCGGGCAGGCCGGGCGCCGTGCCGGCCTGATCGACCGGGGTGGGGGCACCACACACAACGAACGGCACTTTCGTCGGTTAGGTAGCGACGAAAGTGCCGTTCGTTGCAGCGGCGTTACTCCCGGTCCACCTGCCCCGCGAGCACCCGGGCGGCCTCCGCGAGCTCCCGGGCGCGGTCGCGCTCGGCGGCCCCCTGCTCGCCCCTGGCGTTGGACGCGAGCAGCTCCGCCGCCGTCGCTGCCGCGCCCGCCGCGAGGTGGACGGCCGCCGCGGCGTCGCTGCGCAGGTTCGGGTTGCCGTTCAGGACCAGGTCGGCGGCGAGACCGGCGACCTCGGCAGCGACATCGGCGATCACGGCGGGCACCGCGATCGTGTCGGCGCGGGCGCGCGAGACCGCCTCCGCCCGGCCGGGCTCGTCGCGCGGCCGCCGGGTGGCGTCCAGGAACGCCCCGTAGGCGGCGGCGTCGGCGTCGGCGAGCGGGGCCGCCGCGGCGCGCAGCTCGTCCGCCCGCGCGGCCACGGCGCCGTCACCGAACCGGGCGGCCATGGCGGTGAGCCCGGCGGCCATGGCCGTGGCGAGCGCGGCGACC
Source organism: Pseudonocardia sp. MH-G8 (assembly GCF_002262885.1). GTDB lineage: Bacteria > Actinomycetota > Actinomycetes > Mycobacteriales > Pseudonocardiaceae > Pseudonocardia. Next base: position 34,091 of record NZ_NKYF01000006.1, read on the forward strand.
CCGCCCCCGCCGGGCGCCGGTGTGCGGGCGGCGACGGAGTCGAGCAGCTCGCGGACGGTCAGGTCGAGCAGGGACGGATCCGGGTCGGCCACGGGGTCACTCTCGCACGCCCGACCCTCGCACGCCCGGCGCCGGCGGCTCGGCGAGGAGGGACCCGAGCAGGGCCAGCGCCTGCGCCGAGCGACTCCCCGGTTCGGCCCGGTAGACCATCAGCCGGTGGCCCGGTGAACCGTCGACGGTCAGCGGCTGCACATCCAGCTCCAACTCCCCGACCACCGGGTGGCGGACGGTCTTGGCCTGGCCGTGCTTGCGCCGCACGTCGTGGCGCGACCACAGCCGCGCGAACTCCGGGCTCTTCACGCTCAGCTCCCCGACCAGCGTGGTCAGCCGGAGGTCGTCGAGATCGCCGTCGGCGCGCAGCCGCACGTCCGCCACCACGCTCGCCGCCGCGCGCTCCCAGTCCGGGTAGAACTCCCGGGCCGCCGGGTGCAGGAACACCGCCCGGACCAGGTTGTGCTCGCCCGCGTCGTGCATCCAGGAGTAGAGGCCGCGGGCGAGCGTGTTCGTGGCCAGCACGTCGGTCCAGCGGTTCATGATCAACGCGGGGGTGTCGTGCCAGCTGTCGATCAGGGCGACCAGCCCCGCCCCCACGCGGTCCTCGGCGCGCCGACGGCGGCGCGCCGGCGCCGGCCGCACGAGGCCGTGCAGGTAGGCCCGCGCGTCGGCGTCGAGGCACAGGGCCTCGGCCAGCGCGTCGACCGTCTGCGGGGACGGGTTGCGCTCCCGGCCCTGCTCCAAGCGGATGTAGTAGCCGGTGCTCACGCCCGCGAGCGCCGCCACGTCCTCGCGCCGCAGGCCCGGCGTCCGGCGGTCGAACGGCGCCGGCATCCCGTGATCGCCCGGCTGCACCCGTTCGCGGCGGGCGCGCAGGAACTCCCCCAGCCGGTTGCCGGTCGCCGTGCGCATGCCCTGAGGGTAGGTGCCGGGGCGCCGGTCCGGGTGCACGTCGCACGGATACCCGCAAGCCCGCGGACGTCCATAACGTCGCCGCCATGACGCACCCCCAGGACATCTCCGATCGCATCGTCATGGTCACGGGGGCGGGACGCGGCATCGGCCGCGCGCTCGCCGTCGGGCTGGCCGAGCTCGGTGCCCGGGTCGTGGTCCTCACCCGGGCCGCGGCGACCGCCGAGCAGGTGGCCGACGAGATCACCCGTCGCTGCGGCGACGACCGCGCGCTGCCCGTGGTGGCCGACGTGACCGACGAGGAGCAGGTCGCCGCCGCCGTCGACCGCGTCGACCGGCACTGGGGCCGGCTGGACGCCCTGATCAACAACGCCGGCGCCATGGCCACCGGCCGGCCCGTCCTCGACATGGCGGCCGACGAGTTCCGCTCGATGCTCGAGACGAACCTCGTCAGCGCGTTCCTCGTCACCCGGCACGCGGCACCGCTGATCATCCGCAGCGGCGGCGGCCGGATCGTCTACATGTCCAGCAAGGGCGCCGTGGAATCGCGCGCGGGCGCCTCGGCGTACGGCGCGAGCAAGGCGGGGATGAACATCCTCAGCAACGTCGTGCACCAGGAGCTCGCCGACCAGGGCATCCGCACGGTCGCCATCGCGCCCGGTCTGACCGACACCCCCGGCATGCGGGAGGTGGCGGGCGAGGACCACGTCGCGCAGGTCGCCACCACCTACCCCGGAGGGCGGGTCGGTCAGCCCGAGGACGTGGTCGGCCTGTGCGCCTACCTGTGCAGCGACGCGGGCCGGCACCTCTCGGGCACGTTCGTGATGCTGCGCCCGTGACTCACCGGTCCGCCGTCACTCCCTCGCCCAGCCCGGCTACCGGCCCCACCACGATCACGGCGGGCGGGTTGATCCCCTGGGCGCGCACCTCGTCGGCGACCGTCGCCAGGGTGGCGCGCAGCGACCGCTGGATGCGCATCGTGCCGTCCTGCACCACGGCGACGGGGGTGTCGGCGGGGCGGCCGCCCTCGATCAGCGCCGCGGCGAACGCGCCGATCCGCTCGACGGCCATGAGCAGCACCAGCGTGCCGCGCAGCCGTCCGAGGGCGGGCCAGTCGACGAGGCTGCGCGGGTCGTCCGGCGCGACGTGCCCGGACACCACGACGATCTCGTGGGCCACCCCGCGGTGGCTCACCGGCACGTCGGCGACGGCCGGGGCGGCGAACGCGCTGGTCACGCCGGGCACGACGGTGACCGGTACCCCGGCCTCGGCGCACGCGAGTGCCTCCTCGAAACCACGGCCGAAGACGTAGGGGTCGCCGCCCTTGAGCCGCACCACGAACTTCCCGGCTCTGGCGTGCTCGACCAGCAGCTCGTTGATCCGCGCCTGGTTCATCGCGCGGCCGTAGGGGATCTTGGACGCGTCGACCACCTCGACGTGCGGGGCGAGGGAGTCGAGCAGGTCGCGGGGGCCGAGCCGGTCGGTGACCACCACGTCGGCCCGGGACAGCAGCCGCCTCCCGCGCACGGTGATGAGCTCGGGGTCGCCGGGCCCGCCGCCGACGAGCGCGACGCCCGGGTGCGCCGGCTCCGCGGAGTCGTCGACGACGCCGGCGTGCAGGGCCTCCACCAGCGCCGTCCGGACGGCGGCCGAGCGGCGCGGGTTGCGTCCGGCGAGCACGCCGACGGTCAGCCCGTCGTGCCGCCCGACGGCGGGGGTGACGGCGCTGCCGGCCGGGGCGTCGTCGGCGCGAACGCAGAACACCCGCCGCTCCTGCGCCTCGGCGCCGACAGCGGCGTTCACGTCCGGGGCGTCGGTGCAGGCGATCGCGTACCAGGCGCCGTCGAGGTCGCCGGGGCGGTAGCCGCGCGCGGACCAGCGCACCTCGCCCGCGGTGGCCATGCCCTCGACGGCCGGGGTGACCTGCGGCGCGACCACGGTGACATCGGCGCCCGCCGCGAGCAGGCCGCCGAGGCGGCGCTGGGCGACCACGCCGCCGCCGACCACGACGACGCGACGGCCGGCGAGGTCGAGCCCGACCAGGTAGGGATCCATGTGCAGCATCATCCCGCTGCCATGTGTCCGTGGCCGTGGCCGTGGGACGGGTCGTCCGGGTGGTGGTGCGGGGTCTGCGCGGCGCCGAGCTTGTCCTCGAAACCGGGCAGCAGCACCCGGTAGGCGCAGGTGTCGCAGTTCATCCGGATGTCGCCCTGCAGCGCCTCCTGGTACCGCTCGAGCACCAGTTGGGCGAGCTCGGGGCAGTCGCCGATGTGCTGGGCGACGTGCACGTCGACGTCCGGGTGCGCCGCGGCGAAGGCGCGGGCCTGGTCGCCGACCCGGCGCGGCAGGACGCCGTCGAACAGGAAGTAGGGCGCCACGACGACGCGGCGCGCGCCCAGCGCCCGGCAGCGGGCGAGCCCGCCCGCGACGTCCGGCCCGGTCAGGGAGACGAACGCGGGCTCGACGAACGCGTAGTCGCGGCCCTCCTGCAGCAGCCGCGCGACCTTGCAGATCTCGGCGTTGGCATCCGGGTCGGTGGAGCCGCGGCCCACGAGCAGCACGGCGCAGTTGTTGTCTGCCGTGTCCTGCGCGGGCGCGACCTCGGCGACGCGGGCCTCGACGGCCTGCTGCAGCAGCGGGTGCGGGCCCAGCGGGCGGCCGAAGACGTAGCCGGTGCCCGGGTCGCGCACGACCTCCCGCTGCAGGGCCGCGGGGATGTCGCCCTTCGCGTGCCCGGCCGCGACGAGCACCATCGGCACGGCGGCCATCGTGGTGTGGCCGCGCCCGGACAGGTCCGTCCAGGCCTCGTGGACCGTCGGCGCGGACAGCTCGATGAACCCGCCTGCCGCGTCGATCCGGTCGGCCTCGAGCAACCCGCGCATGCGGTCGGTGAAGCCGACGAACTCCGCGACACCCGCGGCGTCGACCGTGCCGTGGCCGACGAGCAGCAACGGCGCGCTCACGCGGCCTCCTCGCTGTAGAGCAGGGCGTTCACGGCGGCGGCAGCGACGGCCGCCCCGCCGCGTTCGCTGCGGTTGGACACGGCGGGGAGCCCGGACGCGCGCAGCGCCGCCTTCGCCGCCACGGCCCCGACGAACCCGACTGGCAGCCCCACGACGAGCGGCGTGCGCAGCAGGCCCGCCTCGGCGCAGCGGACGAGCTCGGCGAGCGCGGTCGGCGCGTTCCCGATGGCCCACACGGCGCCGTCGGGGTGCTGCGCGACGGCGGCGCGGATCCCGGCCGCCGAGCGGGTGAGCCCCTGCTGCGGCGCGGAGGCCAGGTCGAGCGCGATCGTCGCCGGGTGGGCGGTGATGCCGGCGGCGACCATGCGCACGTCGGTGACCAGCGGTGCACCCGCGAGGAGCGCGTCGCGGCCGGCGCGCAGGGCATCCTCGGCGGCGACGAGGTCACCGACCCACGTCGGGTCGGCGGTGGTGTGCACGACCCGCTCCACGACGGCGCGGGTGAGCGGTGGCAGGTCGGAGGTGTCGAGCCTGCTGCGCAGGATCGCGTACGACTCCTGCTCGATCGGGTGCACGGCTGCGCGCGCGTTCACGGTGCTCCTCCCCGGGTGTCCACGCCCGGACGGGGTCGGTGGTGGGTGCGCCGCGCGAGGTCTGGCTCACCGGCGCCGCAGCGCCGGATCACAGTGGCGGGTCCGCCCCGGTTTCGCACCGGGTTCCCACGCAGCCGGGCGAGCCTATCCCGCCGCGATGCTCCGCTCCCCGGTCGCGTGCGCGACGTCGCACCAGGCGGGCCCGTCGCGTCCGGAGGAAGGCGCGTTCGGTGTCGTTGCCGGCCAGGGAGATCGCCTCCTCGTAGGCGGCGACGGCGTCGGCCGTGCGGCCGAGGCGGGCGAGCAGGTCCGCGCGGGTGGCGGGCAGCAGGTGGTAGCCGGGGAGCTCGAGCTCGTCGATGATGGCCAGTGCCGGCGCCGGCCCGTGCACCTCGGCGACGGCGACCGCGCGGTTGAGCGCCACGATCGGGGTCGGGGTGTGCTGCAGCAGCTGGTCGTAGAGCGCCAGCACCTGCGTCCAGTCGGTCGCGGGCCCGTCGGTGTGCACGGCGTTGATCGCGGCCTGCAGCTGGTAGGGGCCCGGCCGGTTGCGGCGCAGGCACCGGCGCACCAGCTCGTGCCCCTCGGCGATCAGCTCCCGGTTCCACAGCGACCGGTCCTGCTCCGGGAGCACCACCAGCTCACCGGAGGGCCCCACCCGCGCGGGCCGCCGGGCCTCGACGAGCAGGAGCAGCGCCAGCAACCCGGTCACCTCCGGTTCGTCGGGCATCAGCTCGGCGAGCGCCCGCGCCAGGCGGACGGCCTCCAGACACAGGTCGGTGCGCAGCAGCTCCCCCGACGTGGACGCGTAGCCCTCGTTGAAGATCAGGTAGAGCACGGTGAGCACCGATGCCAGCCGGTCGGGGAGGTCGGCGTCGTCGGGCACCCGGTAGGGGATGCCGGCGTCCCGGATCTTCTTCTTCGCCCGGACGATCCGCTGCGAGACGGTCGCCTCCGGCACCAGGTGGGCCCGGGCGATCTCCGCCACCTCCAACCCGCCGAGCAGGCGCAGCGTGAGCGCGGCCTGCGCGGCGGGCGACAGCGCCGGGTGGCAGCAGGTGAAGATCATCCGAAGCTGGTCGTCGCGCACCGGTCCCACCTCCTGCGGCTCGTCGGGGCCGTGCAACAGCAGCGCCTGCGCGTGGCGGGCCTCCCGGGTGGACTCCCGGGTGGACTCCCGGCGCAGCCGGTCGATCGCCCGGTTGCGGGCGGTGGTCACGATCCAGCCGCCCGGGTTGGGCGGCAGCGCCCGGTCCCACTTCTGGACCGCGACCGCGAACGCGTCCTGGACGGCCTCCTCGGCGAGCCCGATGTCACCGAGCAGTCGCGTCAGCGTGGCCACGCACCGGCCGTACTCCGCCCGGTAGACGCCGTCCAGGTCCATCCGCGCTCACGTCCACTGCGCGTCTTCGAACGGGCGAACCTCGATCGGGGACCCGCAGGCCAGCACGCACTTCCCGGCCCAGGCCAGCGCCTGGTCGAGGTCGTCGCACTCGATCACCCAGAACCCGCCGAGCTGCTCCTTGGTCTCGGCGAACGGGCCGTCGGTCATCGTGGTCGTGCCGCCCGCGGGCCGCACGACGGTGGTGGCGTGCGAGGGCAGCAACCCGCCGACGAACACCCACGGGACGGCGGCCTGCATCTCGGCGGTGACCCGAGCCGTGCGGGCCATCTGCTCCCGGCGTTCCTCGTCGGTCTCCGGCGCGCTCTCGTCGTACTGGACGGCGAGCAGGTACCTCGTCATGGCGAGCTCCTCCGACATGATCAGCCGTGCAGGGTGGGCCGGTACACGAGCTCCTGGATGTCGCCGTCGAGCGTGCGGTGCTCGAGCAGCTCGAGGTCGAAGTCTCCCGCGCCCCCGAAGACCGGGTCCGCCCCGGTCCGGCCGGTGATCACGGGGAAGAGGGTCACCTGCACGCGGTCGACCAGGCCGGCGGCCATCAGCGCCCAGTTGAGCGACAGGCTGCCGTGGGAGCGCAACGGCGCCTCCGACTCCTCCTTGAGCCGGGCGACGACGTCGACGGCGTCACCGCGCTCGACGGTCACGTCCGGCCAGTCCTGGGGGCCGTCCAGGGTGGACGACACCACCGTGGCGGGCATGCTCCGCATCCGGGTGACCCACGGGTCGCGCACGTCGTCCCCCTCGGTGCTCTCGGCCAGCATCTGCACGAACTGGCGGAACGTGGTGGCCCCGAGGACCATCCGCTGCTCCGTCCCGAACGAGGCGAGGCGGTGGTCGAGCAGCTCGGGGCCCTGCTTGCCCCAGTAGCCGCCCCAGTCGCCGTCGCCCCCGTAGGAGCCGTAGCCGTCGAGGCTGCTGAAGACGTCGAAGGTGTACGTGGCGGTCATGATGTCTCTCCTCGCGTGCGGTCGGCGGTGGTCGGTCAGGACAGTCGGCGGGCGACGGCGGGGATCACGATGGCCGCCGCCACGACGTGGGTCACCATCAGGAACACCTTCGTGGCGACGGTGGCGTCCGCGAGCAGGTCCGGCACGAAGGACAGCACGGTCAGCGCGACGGTGGTGCGGACCCACGCGACGCGCGGGCTGCGGGCGAACCGGCGCAGCAGCGCGGCGATCCCCAGGCCGAGGACGGAGAAGATCACCGTCAGGACGGCGAACCCGGACGGCGGGATCGACGCGCCCGAGACGGCCGTGCTGATGCCGGCCGCCTGGCCTGCGACGGCCACGAGCGCGGTGGCGGCCGCCGCGGCGACCGTGGCGGCCGAGCCGGCCAGCAGCAGCGAACCGACGGCCGGGGCGGTGCGGGCGGGGGCGGCGAGCGGGGCGGTGCAGGTCACGGTGACCTCCGGTGGGTGCGGAGACCGGCGCGGATGCCGGTCCCTCACCATGGCCACGAACGCGGCCACCGGGATTCGACACCGCGATGCGAATCCCCCGAGATTCTTTTCGGGGCCGCTCAGCTCCAGCGGTAGCCGCGCGGTGTGACCATCCTCCCGCCCACCATCCGCGTGGCCGACGACCCGACGACCACGGTCGTCAGCATGTCGACCTCCGCCGGATCGAACTCCGACAGCGGCGCGGTCCAGACCCGCTGGCCGGTGCGGCTCGCCTGCCGCACGGCCCCGACCGGCGTGGACGGCGGGCGGTGCGCGCGGAACGCCTCCAGGGCGGCGCCGAGCTGCCAGTGCCGGTCCCTGCTGCGCGGGTTGTAGAAGCAGGTGACGAGATCGGCTTCCGCGGCCGCGGCGACGCGCCGCTCGATCACCGGCCACGGGGTGTGCAGGTCCGACAGCGAGATCAGCACGTGGTCGTGCCCGAGCGGGGCGCCGAGCAGCGCGGCGGCGGCGAGCGCGGCCGTGACGCCGGGGACGCCGACGACCTCGATGTCCGCCCCGGCCTGCTGCAGCGCGGGGCTCGCCATCGCGTAGACGCCGGCGTCGCCGGAGCCGATCAGCGCGACGGCGCGGCCCTTCGCGGCAAGCGCGACGGCGTCGGCGGCGCGCTGCTCCTCGTCGCCGAGGCCGCTCGCGTGCACCTCGGTGCCGGGTCGGAGCAGGTGGCGGACCTGCTCGACGTACTGGTCGAGCCCGACGACGACCGACGCGCGGCGCAGCTCGGCCTCGGCGCGCGGCGCCCGCAGGTCGGCGGCACCCGGCCCGAGCCCGACGATCGCCAGCCGGCCGCGGGGGCGGATGCGCGCGGCCGCGACCGTGACGTTCTCGCCCTTGGTCTTCTCGACCACCAGCTCGACGGGCGCACCCGCGCCCAGCTCGGCGGCGGCGTGCAGGGCGGCGGCCTCGGCCACGCTCGCCGTGCCGACCTCGGCGCGCACCACCTCGCTCGGGTTCGGCACCTCGATGCCGGAGAGCGCCTGCGCCGGGTAGGTCCGCAGCTCGGCGGGGGCGATGGCGGCGAGGATCCCGGCCTCGTCGGCCTTGAGGTCGACGCTCGCGTAGGCGCGGACGGCGCGCAGGTCGTACCCGTGCTCGGTCTCGATCCGCCGCAGCGTCGCGGCGACGGCCTCCGCGGGAACGCCCCGCGCCGACCCGATCCCGACGACGAGCGTGCGCGGCACGACCCGGGTGACGCCTCCGCCGGCGGTCCGGAGGCGGTCGGTGACGACGATCCGCTGGTGCTCCCGGATGTCAGCAAAGCCACTTTGCTGACGCTGGGCTTCGGCAGAGTGGGTTTGCTGACGCGGGGGCAGGGGTGGCAGCGGCGCGCCCGCCTCGTTCTCGATCGCCGCCGTGCCGTCCAGCAGGGCCCGGCCGGCCGCGGCCGCGTCGCCGTCGACCACCGCGTCCAGGGCGGCGGCCAGCTCGTCCATGCCGGTGCTGCCGGCTGCGTCGGAAGCCGTCGTGACCACCGGCTGCGCGCCGAGCAGCGCGCCGACGCGATCGGCCAGGGTGTTCGCACCGCCCTCGTGCCCGCCGGTGAGCGCCACGGCGAATCGGCGGGCCTCGTCGACGCAGACGACGCCGGGGTCGGTGCGCTTGTCGCCCAGCAGCGGCGCGACCAGCCGCACGGTGGCGCCGGTGGCCAGGAAGAACACCGCGCCGTCGAGGCGCGGCCACAGCGCGGACAGCGCGTCGAGCGGGTGCACGTCCGCCCCGAGCGCGGGCGCCACCTCGGCGGCGGCACGGTGCCCGGCGTCGGTGACGGCGAACAGGGCGATCATGGACGGGTCCCCCACAGGATCGTGATCGGGTTGGTGGCGGCGAGCCGGACGCTCCCGTCGGGCAGGTCGGCGAACCGGGACGCCGCGAGCTGCACCCCGTCCACGGCCAGGCCGGCGTCCCGCAGCGCGGCGCGGGTGGGGGCGATCCGGTCCAGAGCCGCGAGCGCCACGACGACGCGGTCGGCGCCGCTTGCGGCCGCGACCACCTCCGGGCCGCCGCCCCCGACGAACACCGCCTCCGGGCGCGGCAGGCCGGCGAGCGCGGCCGGTGCCTCGCCCTCGACGACCCGGACGTCGACGCCGTGCGCGGCGGCGTTGGCCGCGATCCGCGCGGCGTCGTCGGCCCGCCGCTCGACGGCGAGCGCGGCGGCCCCCAGCCGGGCGCACTCGACCGCGACCGACCCGGAGCCCGCACCCACGTCCCACACGAGCGATCCCGGCCGCGGCGCGAGCCGGGCCAGCACCAGCGCGCGGACCTCCGCTTTCGTGACCATGCCGGCACGGTGCCCGAACGCGTCGTCGGGCAGCGCCCACCCGGCGCCGGGTGGGACGGGCTCGCCGCCCGCGTGCCAGCCGCGGCCGGGCACGGCGTCGGGGTCACGCAGGCTCAGCACGACGGTGAGCGGGTGCCAGTCGCGCGCGGCCGCCTCGGCGGCGGGCAGCGTCGTGAGCCGCTCGTCCGGACCACCCAGGTCCTCGGCGACGACGAGCGTGCGCGGCCAGCCCGCCAGCGCGGCGCCGATCTCCGCGGGCCCCGCTCCCGGCGCGGTGAGCACCGCGACGGCCGGCCGCGCGCGGCAGACGTTGACGGCGGGGCCGAGCGCGCGCCCGTGCGCGCTGACGACGGCGACGTCGTCCCAGGAGCGCCCCAGCCGGGCGAACAGGAGCTGCACGCTGGAGCGCGCCGGCAGCACGACGGGCTCGTGCCCGCGCTCGCGCAGCAGCCGCACGATGCCGAAGAAGCCGGGGTCGCCGCTGGCCAGGACGACACCGCGGCGCCCGACCAACCGTTCCAGGGCGGGCTCGACCGGCCCCAGCTCCACGCACGCGGCCGAGGGCGGCACGGGAACGGAGCGGAGGTGTCGCGCGCCCCCGAGCACGACCTCGGCGGCCGCGAGGGCGAGGTCGGCACCCGGCGGGAGGTCGCCGCCATCGATCCCGATCACCGTGAGGTTCGCCCCGTCCGGCAACGAACGGCACTCTCGTCGACTAGGTACCGACGAGAGTGCCGTTCGTTGCTCGGGGGTGCGGGTCACGGGGCCGGGCGGGACGCCGCGCGGGCCGCGCGCAGGGCCTGGCGGGCCGCCTTGTCCGGCTTGCGGAACGTGTGGAAGTGCCCGGGGTGGTAGAGGTGGCTGCGGGTGCCGCTCGCGCCCAGGGCGGGGCCGACGAGGAAGAGCGTGTGCCGCCACAGCTTGTGCCGCTTGCAGACCGCCTCGACCTCGTCGAGCCGGCAGCGCAGCGTCAGCTCGTCGGGCCAGCTCGTGCGGTAGGCCACGACCACGGGAATGTCCTCGGCGTAGCCGCCCGCGCGCAGCTCGGCGACCATCTGCGCCGAACGCGCCGCGGACAGGAAGATCGCCATCGTGGTGCCGTGCCGGGCGAACTCGCGCAGCTTCTCCCCCGGCGGCATCGGGGTCTTGCCGCCCTCCAGGCGGGTGAGCACCACCGACTGCGCGACCTCGGGGATGGTCAGCTCGCGGCCCGCGACGGCCGCCGCCGCACCGAACGCCGACACCCCGGGCACGATCTCCACGTCGAGCCCGATCTCCTCGGCCGCGTCGTACTGCTCCTGGACCGCGCCCCACAGCGACGGGTCGCCGGAGTGCACGCGCGCGATCCGCAGGCCCTCGTCGGCGGCGCGCCGGTAGAGGGCGAGGACGTCCTCGTGCGCGATCTGGGAGGAGTCGACCAGTTCGGCGCCGGGCCTCGCGTGCTCCGTGACGCACTCCGGCGCCACCAGGCTCGCCGCCCAGACCACCACGTCGGCCTCGGCGATCCGCCGTGCGCCGCGCAGCGTGATGAGGTCGGCCGCACCCGGCCCTGCCCCGATGAACGACACCTTCCCGCGCTCCACGCCGGTCAGTCTGTGCCGCGCACGGCTGCCGCGTCCATCCAGCCGAGCGGACTGCGACGTTGCGCACGTCGCGGGCACGGCCGGGCCGTCACGGGCGCTGCAGTGCCCGCAACGCGGCGGCGAGCGCCGCGTCGCCGTAGTTCGCCAGGGGCTCGTCGCCCATCAGGACCACGCAGTCCTGCAGTCCGCCGAACGCGATGATCGCGCGGACGCGGTCGGCGGGGCGGTCGCTGCCGACCAGTGCCCGGTCGACCTCCAGGCGCCGGTAGAGCAGCGCGGTGAGCACGTCCAGCCGCGCGAGCGCCGCGGGGTCGCGCAGCATGCCCTGCAGCAAGGACCGGTTCCGGTGGCACAGCGCGAGGTAGCGCTCGAGCACGTCGCGCGCGTCACCCGTGCCGGCGTCCGCGACGTCGGCGAGGAAGGCGTCGAGATCCTCGATCATGGGTTGGGCGAGGTCGGCCAGCAGGTCGTCCTTGGACGGGAAGTGGTAGTACAGCGCCGCCTTGGTGATGTCGAGCCGCTCGGCGATCTGGCGCAAGCTCGTCTGCTCGAACCCGTTCGCGGCGAACAGCTCCCTCGCGACGGCGCGGATCTCCTCCCGCGTGTCGGTGCTGCGGCGCGGCACGGCGCTCCCTCCTCCGGTTGCCCGGAGCCTAGCTGCCTGCCTGTCGCCCGGTTATCTACTTGCCAGCCGGTCAGCCAGCTGCTTACCGTACGGCAGGTAAACAACTGGGAGGGACACCATGACCCGCACGGCCCTGATCTCCGGTGCCAGCATCGCCGGACCCGCGCTCGCGTACTGGCTGCACCACCACGGCTTCCGGGCCGTGGTCGTGGAACGGGCATCGACCGTACGGGGTGGCGGCTACCCCATCGACGTGCGCGCGTCGGCGATCGAGGTCGTGGACCGCATGGGGCTGCTGCCCGCGCTGCGGGACGCGCACGTCGACACCCGGGGCACGTCGTTCGTGAACTCCCGGGGGAAGGTGATCGCCCGGATCACTCCCGAGGAGTTCACCGGCAGCCCCAGCGGCCGCGACGTCGAGCTCCCGCGCGGCGAGCTGGCCCGGCTGCTGTACGAGCACACGCGCGCCGACGTCGAGTACGTCTTCGACGACTCGATCACCGCACTCGACCAGCGGTCCGACGGGGTACGCGTCACCTTCCGCCATGGCCCCGCGCGAACGGTGGACCTCGTCGTCGGCGCCGACGGCCTGCACTCGACGGTGCGCAGGCTCGCCTTCGGCGCCGAGACCGACTTCCGCCGCGACCTCGGCTTCGCGTTCGCCGGGTTCGGCCTGGAGCGCACCGGGGACACCGCGCGGGTCGAGCGCGAGGCGATCGTGCACAACGCACCGGGGCGGATGGCCGGGTACTACGCCCTGCGCGGGCAGCCCGGACTCATCGGCCTGCTGGCCTTCGCGACCCCTCCGGCGTTCACCGTCGACCCCGGCGACGCCGACGGGCAGCGCGACGTCGTGGCTGCCGCGTTCGCGGACGCCGGCTGGGAGGTGCCCCGGCTGCTCGACGGCATGCGCACGGCCGAGGACTTCTTCTTCGACACGGTCAGCCAGATCCGGATGCCGCGCTGGAGCAGCGGGCCGGTCGCCCTCGTCGGCGACGCCGCGTACGCCCCGGCGCTGCTCTCGGGCCAGGGCACCAGCCTCGCCCTGATCGGGGCGTACGTGCTGGCCGCAGAGCTCGCCCGGGCGGGCGGCGACCCGGCCGTGGCGTTCGAGTCCTACGAGCAGGCGCTGCGCCCGTTCGTCGAGCGCAACCAGGACCTCGCCCGCTCCGGTGGCGCCACGCTGATCCCGGCCACGCGCACCGCGCTCTGGCTGCGCGACCGCGTCCTCGCCGCACTCCCCCACCTCGGACCGCTCAAGCGCGTGCTGTCGGGGCGGATCGACGCGGCGGCGCAGTCGTTCTCGCTCGACCCGGTCCCGGTCGGGCTCACGCCGCCTCGTCCAGCGCCGTCGCCGACGTCCGCAGGGCCGTGTCGAGCACCTGCGCGCGACGGCGCGGGTTCATCAGGTTCCCGCCCATCGCCCGGAGGTCCACGGGACCAGGGGTGAGCACGGTGACGCGGGCGCCCCCCGCGCGCACCGCGCGCACCTCGGCGTCGAGCCAGCGGGTGAGCAGCCGGCGCACCCGGCGCTCCACGACGGCGAGGGGGTCGACCGGCCGGTCGTAGGCGTGGCTGGCCATCGGGGCGAGGACGTACACCTCGTCCAGCACCGGGGCACCGGGTCGGGCCAGCAATGCCACCGAGGTGGCCGAGGCGACCGCGCCGTCGATGTAGCGGTGTCCCCCGATCACGTGCGGCGCGAACCAGCCGGGGATCGAGCAGGACGCCAGCACCGCATCGGCCACCGAGGCCGCGGGGGCACCCGGCCGCCCGAACACCACCCGGCGACCGGAGTCGTAGTCGACGGCCACGACCCACAGCGGCGGGCCCGCGACCCAGCCGTCGACGCTCGTGCCGCCGCGGGTCTGCAGGACGTCCACCATCTGCACGAGGGAGGACATCCGGGCCCGTCCGCGCGGCAGCAGACCCGAGGCGGCCACCACCGGGTTCATCCGCCTCGGCGCCACGGCGGCGGCCGCCAGCAGCCGGGGCGAGCCGAGCAGCGGCAGCGGCACCGGCGGCCACCCGTCGCCGGACTCCCATTCGATGTCGCGCAGCTGCGGCAGGTCGTCGGGCCTGCGGTCCTGGACGTCGGCGGGGTCGTCGCCGCGCTGGTGGGCCAGCAGCTCGGGGACGTCCATGCCGCACCGCAGCGCCGCCCCGAGTACCGCGCCCGCGCTGGTGCCGAGCACGAGGTCGAGCTCGCCCGGAGGACGGCCGAGGCGTTCGGCGAGGACGGCGAGGGCGCCGGCCGTCCAGGCGGACCCGAGCAGTCCACCGGCGCCGAGCACGAGGCCCACGCGAGGCGTACGGCGCCGGCGGGAGCGGGACCGAGGTGTGAGCACGTCCGGCACGACGACCTCCCCGGTGAGCGTCGGTTACCGAACGGTAGCAAGCAGGAGCGGTCGCGCGGGATCCTCTGATCAGGGACGCGCCGCGCCCGTCGCGGCGGCGACGAACCGCCCGACCGCCTCCGGGCGCCCCGCAGGGTGCGTGTGCAGGAACGACGCGTGCACGCCACCGGCGACGAAGCCCTCCGGGTCCGACCCCCGCCAACCCCACGCGGCGGCGGCGCCGGCACGGGGAGTGACCGACCAGCGGTGGAACTCGTGCCCGGCCACCCGCGTGCCCTGCGGGAACAGAGGGGAGTCACCGAGAGCGACGGCGTCGCGGTAGCCCAGCGTGAGGTGTTCGGCGCGGGTGGCCGTCGCCGGCAGCACCGCGGCCATCGGCGCGCCGTCGAGCGTGTCGCACAGGTACAGCAACCCGCCGCACTCGGCGTGCACCGGCGCGCCCGATGCCGCCAGCGCGCGCACCGCTGCGAGTAGCGGCGTGTTCGCCGCGAGCCCCACGACGTGCTCCTCGGGGAAGCCGCCGGGGAGCACCAGTGCCGCCGTGCCGGGCGGGAGGCCCTCGTCGCGCAGCGGGTCGACGGTCACCGGCCGCGCCCCCGCGGCGGCCAGCAGCTCGACGTGCTCGGCGTAGCCGAACGTGAACGCCGGCCCGCCCAGCACCCCGACCACCGGCGGCTCCCCCGTCCCGCCGGGCCGGACCCGGTCCACGGCGTCCGCGGGCGACCACGCGGCGCCGGCCGGCAGCGGTGCCGCCAGACCGACCACCGCGTCCAGGTCGACGTGCGCGGCCACCAGCTCGGCCATCGCGTCGACGGCGCCGGTCGCCGCGGCGCCGTGCTCCGCCGCCGTGATGAGCCCGAGGTGCCGGGACGGGACCGCCAGCGCGTCGCGGCGGGGAAGGGCCCCGAGCACCGGCAGCCCGGCCTCGTCGGCCGCGGCGCGCAGCACCTCCTCGTGCCGCGGGCTGCCGACCCGGTTGAGCACGACGCCGGCGATCCGCAGGCCCGGGTCGAACGAGCGGAACCCGTGCAGCAGCGCGGCCAGGCTGCGCGACATCCCCCGGCAGTCGACGACCAGCACGACCGGTGCCCCGAGCAGGGACGCGACCTGCGCGGTGGACCCGGCGCCATCGGGCAACCGGCCGTCGAACAGGCCCATCACGCCCTCGACGACCGCCACCTGCGCACCCGCGGACCCGTACCGGGCCAGCGGAGCGATCCGGTCGACACCGACGAGCACCGGGTCGAGGTTGCGTCCCGGGCGGCCCGCGGCGAGCGCGTGGTAGCCGGGGTCGATGTAGTCCGGCCCCACCTTGAACGGCGCCACCGCCGTGCCCCGCCGGCGCAATGCGGCCATCAGCCCGGTGGCGACGGTGGTCTTGCCGCTGCCCGAGGCGGGCGCGGCCACCACCAGCGCGCGGGTCACAGGGCGAGGCTACCCAGCCGCGTCAGCCCGTCGCCGCCGCGCACCAAGATCCGAAGTATCGGTTGCTCATTGTCGTGACGGCAGCAATGGACAACCGATACTGCGGATCTTGCCGATGTCCTCGGCCTAGTGGCCGAGCACCGGGTGCGCCACGTACGCCGCCTCGAGCGCGGCGATCTCCTCGTCGGACAGCTCGACGTCCACGGCGGCCACCGCGTCCTCCACGTGCCCCGGCTTCGTGGCCCCGATGATCGGCGCGCTGACGGCCTCCTTGTGCAGCATCCAGGCCAGCGCCACCTGGGCGAGCGGCAGACCGCGGGCCTTCGCGACGTCGGCGACCGCGCGCACGACGGCGTCGTCGGACTCGGTGTACATGCGGTCGGCGATCGGGTCGCTCGAGGAGCGGGTGGTGGTGCGCTCCTCCGGCAGCCGCGCCAGGCGGCCGCGGGCGAGCGGGCTCCACGGGATCACCCCGATGCCCTGGTCGAGGCACAGCGGGTGCATCTCCCGCTCCTCCTCGCGGTAGAGCAGGTTGTAGTGGTCCTGCATGGCGACGAACCGCGTCCAGCCGCCGAGGTCGGCCGTGTGCTGCGCCTTCGCGAACTGCCAGGCGTACATGCTCGACGCGCCGATGTAGCGGGCCTTGCCGGCGCGCACGACGTCGTGCAACGCCTCCATCGTCTCCTCGATCGGCGTGTACGGGTCGTAGCGGTGGATCTGGTAGAGGTCCACGTGATCGGTGCCGAGGCGCTGCAGCGACTTGTCGATGCTCGCCATGACGTGCTTGCGGGACAGGCCGCGGTCGTTCGGACCGTCGCCCATCGCGTTGAAGACCTTCGTGGCGAGCACGTAGTCGTCGCGGTCGGCGAAGAACTCGCGCAGGAGGGTGCCGGTGACCTCCTCGCTCGCGCCGAGCGAGTACATGTCCGCGGTGTCGAAGAAGATGATCCCGGCGTCGACGGCGCTGCGCACCAGCGGCCGGGACGCGTCGAGGTCGAGCACCCAATCCCGCCAGCTCGACGAGCCGTAGCTCATCATCCCCAGGCAGATGCGGGAGACCTGCAGTCCGGTGGAACCCAGTCGCGTGTACTCCATGGGGCCTGTCTACTCCCCCGGCCGCTGCGCGGTCACCACTCGATCCCGCGCTGCCCCTTCTGCCCGGCGTCCATCGGGTGCTTGAGCTTCGTCGTCTCCATCACCAGGTCCGCGGCCTCGATCAGCTCGGGTGCGGCGTCGCGGCCGGTGATGATCACGTGCTGCCGGCCCGGGCGCGCGGCGAGCGCCTCCACGACCTCGTGCACGTCCACCCAGCCCCACTTCATCGGGTAGGTGAACTCGTCGAGCACGTAGACGTCGTGCGCCTGCGCCTCGAAGCGGCGGCGGATCTCCGCCCAGCCCTCGGCGGCGGCCGCGGCGTGGTCCTCCTCGGTGCCGTGCTTGCGGGTCCAGGACCAGCCCTCGCCCATCTTGTGCCACTCGACGGGCCCGCCCTCGCCGGTCTCGGAGTGGACGCGGCCGAGCGCGCGGAACGCGGCCTCCTCGCCGACCTTCCACTTCGCCGACTTCACGAACTGGAACACCCCGATCGACCAGCCCTGGTTCCAGCCGCGCAGCGCGAGCCCGAACGCGGCGGTCGACTTGCCCTTCATCTCTCCGGTGTGCACGACCACCAGCGGCCGGTTGCGGCGCTGGCGGGTGGTGAGCCCGTCGTCGGGCACCGTGGTGACCTGACCCTGCGGCATGTCCGTCCCTCCTACGCGGCGCGCACGGCGCGCACGACGCCCGCGACCTGGTCGGCCGACAGTTCGGCGAGCCCGAGCACCGGGCCGCCCGCCGCGGCGGCGACCCGGCCGGCGAGACCCAGGCGCACCGGCCCGCTCTCGCAGTCGACCACGATCGTGGCCACCCCGTCGGCCGCCAGCATCCCGGCGGCCCGGCAGGCGTCGTGCACGGCGTCGCCACCCGGGCGGGCCGCGACGGTGGCGCGCCCGTCGGTGAGCAGCACGAGCAGCGCGCGGCGGCGCGGGTCGCGCAGCCGCTCGACGCGCAGCACCGAGCGCGCCCGCAGCAGCCCCTCGGCCAGCGGTGTGCGCCCGCCCGTGCGCAGCTGGGCGAGCCGCGCCTGCGCCGTGGGCACGCTGGACGTCGGCGGCAGCACCAGCTCCGCACCGCCGGCCCGGAAGGAGACGAGCCCGACCTTGTCGCGGCGCTGGTAGGCGTCGCGCAGCAGCGACAGCACCGCGCCGCTCACGGCGGCCATCCGCTGCCGGGCGGCCATCGAGCCCGAGGCGTCCACGGCGAACAGGACGAGGTTGGCCTCGCGGCCCTCGCGCTCGGCGCTGCGCAGATCGGCCGGGTGCAGCCGCAGCCCGGCGCCCGTGCGCCCGCGGGCGCGCTGGTGCGGCGCCGCGGCGGCCACCGTGGCCGCCAGGTGCAGGTCCGCGGCCCGTCGGGGGGTGCGCCCGGACGCCCGCACCACGCGTCCGGCGCCGGTGCGCGCCCGGGACCGCCGGCCCGGCGCCCCCTCGCCCACCCCGGGCACCTCGAGCCGCCGCGCCCGGAACGGCGCCGTCGCGGGCGGCGCGGCCTGCGTGCGCCCGTCCCCGCCCGGGCGGGCGGAGGGCTCCCCGCCGGCTGCGGTGTCCGTCGCGGGGTCCGGGGCGCCACCGTCGGGGCCGCCGCCGTCCGGCCCGTCACCGGGTCCGCCACCGTCGGGGCCGCCGCCCTCGGGGCCGCCGCCGGGCCCGTCGTCGTCCGGCCCCTCCGGGGGCTCCTGCTCCCCCGCCTCGCGCAGGGCGTCGTCGAGGGCCTGGTCGTCCATGCCGGGCTCGTCGAACGGGTCGCGGCGGCGGCGGTGCGGCAGCGCCAGCCGGGCGGCCACGCGCACGTCCTCCTCCGCGACGGCCTCGGCTCCCCGCCAGGCGGCGTGGGCCACGGCGGCGCGGGCGATCACGAGGTCGGCGCGCATCCCGTCGACGTCGAAGGCGGCGCACACCGCGGCGATCCGGCGCAGCTCGGTGTCCGGGAGCACCACGGCGGCCAGGCGGGCCTGGGCGGCGGCGATCCGCTCGGCCGTCTCGGCCTCGGCGGCGCGCCACCGGTCGACGAACCCGTCGGGATCGGCCTCGAACGCCAGCCGGCGCCGCACGACCTCCACGCGCGTCTCCACCTCGCGCGCCGCCCGCACCTCGACGGCGAGGCCGAAGCGGTCGAGCAGCTGCGGGCGCAGCTCGCCCTCCTCCGGGTTCATCGTGCCGACCAGCAGGAACCGGGCGGCGTGCGACACCGAGACCCCGTCGCGCTCCACATGCGCGCGACCCATCGCGGCGGCGTCGAGCAGCAGGTCGACGAGGTGGTCGTGCAGGAGGTTGACCTCGTCGACGTAGAGCACGCCGCGGTGCGCGTCGGCGAGCAGGCCCGGCTGGTAGGCGCGCACGCCCTCGGACAGCGCCCGCTCCAGGTCCAGCGAGCCGACGAGCCGGTCCTCGGTGGCGCCGACCGGCAGTTCGACCAGCCGCGCCGGGCGGGTCTCGGCCGCTGCGCCGGCGGCGTGCGGCCCGTCGGGGCAGGCGGCGTCGGGTGCGTCGGGCGCGCAGCCGAAGCGGCAGCCGGGCACCACGTCCAGGGTCGGGAGCAGGGCGGCGAGCGCGCGCACGGCCGTCGACTTCGCGGTGCCCTTCTCCCCGCGCACCAGCACGCCGCCGACGCCGGGGTGCACGGCGTTGAGCAGCAGCGCCAGGCGCAGGTCGTCGTGGCCGACGAGCGCGGAGAACGGGAACGGCGAAGCGGTCACCGGGGGGAGCCTGCCAGAGAGGAGGTCACCGTCGGGAGGTCCGGGGGCGGACCGTGATTGATGACATGTTCAAGTGAGCGTATGTCGATGTGCCGTTCGACGAGGTCGCCGAGCACGTCGAGCTGGGCGGTGCGCTCGGCCGCGAAGCAGGTGTCGGGCGCCGGCACGAAGCCCGTGCGGCCGGCATGCGTGGCGACGCGGCGCAGCAGGGCGCGGCGGAACCCGTCGTTCTCCAGCAGCCCGTGCCAGTGCGTGCCGAGGACGGCGCCGGAATCGGACCCCTCGCCGTCGAGCAGCTGCGGGTCACCGGTGTGCACGACCCGGCCGTGGTGGATCTCGTAGCCGCGCACGGGCTCGCCCCAGGCCGTGCCCGTGGGGTTGCCGAGGTGCTTGTCGACGTCGAACGCGACCTCCAGGTCGAGCAGGCCCAGGCCCTCGGCGTCGCCGCCCTCGACGCGGTGCGGATCGAGGATCCGCCGTCCGAGCATCTGGTAGCCACCGCAGATCCCCAGCACCGGACGGCCGGCGCGGGCGTGCGCGAGCACCGCGTCGGCGAGCCCGGTACGGCGCAGCCAGGCGAGGTCGCTCACGGTGGACTTGGAACCGGGCAGCACCACGAGGTCGGAATCGGCCAGCCGGGACGGCTCGGTCACGTACCGGACGGCCACACCCGGCTCGACCGCGAGCGCCTCGGCGTCGGTGGCGTTGGAGATCCGCGGCAGCCGCACCACCGCCACCCGCAGCCACTGCCCGCCGTGCGGGGGTGCGGGACGGCCGAGCACCCCGTCGGCCACGGCCGAGAGCGAGTCCTCCGCGTCCAACCACAGCCGCTCCTCCCAGGGCAGCACGCCCAGGGTGGGGCGGCCGGTGAGCGCGGCGAGCTGGTCGAGGCCCGGGGCGAGCAGGGCGGGGTCGCCGCGGAACTTGTTGACCACGAACCCGGCGATCCGCGCCTGGTCGGCCGGGTCCAGCACGGCGAGGGTGCCGAAGAGGTGGGCGAGCACACCTCCGCGGTCGATGTCGCCGACCACCAGCACCGGCAGGTCGGCGGCCTGCGCGAGCCCCATGTTGGCGATGTCGGAGGCCCGCAGGTTGATCTCGGCCGGCGAGCCCGCGCCCTCGCAGACCACGACGTCGTAGCGGGCCCGCAGCTCCGCGAGGCTGCCCGTCACGACGTCGAGCAACGCCTTCTTGCGCTCCTGGTAGGACCGGGCGCTCACGGTGCCGTCCACCCGCCCGCGCACCACGACCTGGGAGCTGCGATCGCTCCCCGGTTTGAGCAGCACGGGGTTGAACGCGACGCTCGGTTCCAGCCCGCACGCCAGCGCCTGCACCGCCTGCGCGCGCCCGATCTCGCCGCCGTCGGGGGTCACCACCGAGTTGTTGGACATGTTCTGCGCCTTGAACGGCGCCACCGCGACACCGCGGCGCGCGAGCAGCCGGCAGATCCCCGTGACCACGGCGCTCTTGCCCGCGTCCGACGTCGTACCCGCCACCAGCACCGCGCCCCGCACGCCGCCAGTATCGTCGACCCGTGCGGTTCCTCCTGCGTCCCGGCTGGCTCGCCCTCATCGCGGTGATCGTCGGGTTCGCGGTCGCCGCCTTCACCCTGCTCGCGCCGTGGCAGTTCGGCCGCGAGGCCGAGCGCGAGGCCCAGCAGCGCGCCATCGACGCCGCCAGCACCACCGCCCCCGTCCCGCTCGACACCCTGGTACCCGCCGGCGACACGGTGTCAGCGGACGACGAGTGGCGCCAGGTGGTCGTCACCGGCAGCTACCTCCCCGACGCCGAGGCGCTCGTGCGGCTGCGCGTGGTGGACGGGCAGCCCGCCGTGGAGGTGCTCACCCCGTTCCGCACCGACGACGGGCGGCTGCTCGTCGTGAACCGGGGCTCGGTCACCGCCGAGAGCGGCGCCGTCGTGCCCGACTACGCGGCCCCGCCCGCCGGCACCGTCACCCTCACCGCCCGGTTGCGGTTCGACCAGACCGACCCGCAGGGGCGCGACCCGATCGAGACCGGCGGCCACCGGCAGATCTACGCCGCCGACTCCCGCGCGCTCGCCGCCGCCACCGGCCTCGACCCCGAGCCCGGCTTCCTGCAGCTCGCCCCCGACCAGCCCGGCGTGCTCGACCCCCTCGTGGTCGCCCCCACCACGGGCGGCAGCGCCCCGTTCACGAACCTCTCCTACGCCCTGCAGTGGCTGACCTTCGGCCTCATCGCCCTGTTCGCGCTCGTCTACTTCGTGCGGCTGGAGCTGCTGCAGCGCCGCGGCGGCGACCGGAAGTCCGAGCGCACCGCCCTGCGCCGCGCCCTCGCAGGCGACGACGAGCCCCCGGCCGAGCGCTGAGCCCGGGCGAGATCCCGCCGGAGGCCCGATCCTCGCGAGCCGCCGCTCGGCCCCGACGGCTGTGATCCATCTGAGCCGCACCACAACGCTGCCCAGCGGCAGCCCAGTACGTGTCGGACCGATCACCAGGCCGTGATCGGTCCGAGAGGCACCGCAGCGCTTCCCCGGAGTACTCCCTGCACTTCTCGGATCGATCACGGCAGTCGCGGGACGCGCTCGCGCGGTCCCGGACGCGGCGGGACCGGGCGACAAGCCGGGACCGTCAGGTACGGCTCGGAACGATCTCGGCTCGACCGCCGACGATCACGGCCAACCCGGCGGCGAACACGGCCGCGGCCGCGCCGACCAGGCGGGACAAGCGGGCGGCCCGGGCGAGGTCGGCCGGGGTGGGCGGGGCTCCGGAACCGAGGGACGGGCGCTCCTCGGCGCCGTGCGCGTAGACGGTCCGCCCCCCGAGCCGCACGCCGAGCGCACCGGCCGCGGCCGCCTCGACCGGCCCCGCGTTCGGGCTGGGGTGCGCGGCGGCGTCCCGTCGCCACGCCGCCAGCGCCGCACGGGGTGAGCCGCCGACCGCCGGGGCGAGGCCGGCGAACAGCAACGCCGACACGCGCGCGGGCACCAGGTTCGCCACGTCGTCGAGCCGGGCAGCCGCCCATCCGAAGCGCCGGTACCGCGGCGAGCGGTAGCCGACCATCGCGTCGAGGGTGTTCAGCGCCCGGTAGCCCAGCAGCCCGGGAACGCCCGCCACGGCGCCCCACAGCAGCGGCGCCACCACGGCGTCGGAGGTGTTCTCCGCCATCGACTCGGTGCCCGCGCGCGCCATGCCCGCGGCGTCGAGCGCGGCGGGGTCGCGCCCGCACAGCGACGGCATCCGGGCCCGGGCGCGGGTGAGGTCGGCCGCGGTGAGCTCGTGCGCGAGGCCCGCCCCGTGCCGGGCGAGGGAGGTACCGCCCAGGACGGCCCAGGTCGCCGCGCCCGTGAGCACCACGCGGGCGAGCGGGTGCTCCGCCGTGGCCCGCTCGCCCAGCGCACCCAGCCCGGCCGTCGCGCCGACGAGCACCGCCGCGTGGACCGTCCCCGGGAGACGCCGATCCGCGTAGCAGCGCCGCTCGAGCGCGACGGCGAGCCGGCCGAAACCCGCGACCGGGTGCCCGCGCCGCGGATCGCCGAACAGCGCGTCGGCCACCGCCCCGAGCACCAGACCCGCCGGTCGCACCCACACCCGCCTCCGCACGACCGGACCGTACGCGGCGAGCGGGTCGCCACGGACGTCACCCGCCGGGCGCGGGATCGGTGCGTTCGGGCGGTTCGACGAGGTGGTGCTGGTAGGCCAGTACGACCAGCTGCGCGCGGTCGCGCGCGCCGAGCTTGGCCATCGCCCGGCTGACGTGGGTCTTCGCGGTGGCGCGGCTGATGGTGAGGGTCGTGGCGATCTCGGAGTTGCTCAGCCCGTGGGCGACCAGACCCACGATCTGCCTCTCGCGCGCGGTGAGCAGGTCCATGGCCTGCGGATCCACCCGCAGGGTCGTGCTGCGCCCGGTGAGCCGGGCGATCAGCCGCCGGGTCAGCCCCGGCGACAGGAGCGCCTCGCCACCCGCGACGAGCCGGATGCCGTGCAGCAGCTGACCGGGTTCGGTGTTCTTGATCAGGAAGCCCGCGGCGCCGGCGCCCAGCGCCTCGACGACGTACTCGTCGTGGTCGAACGTGGTGAGGATGAGCACGTGGACGCCCGCGAGGTCGGGGTCGGCGCCGATCTCGCGGGTCGCGCGCAGCCCGTCGACGACCGGCATCCTGATGTCCATCAGCACCACGTCGGGGCGGGTCTCACGGACCAGGTCCACCGCGGCGGCCCCGTCGCCGGCTTCACCGACCACGACCATGCCGGGCTCGCTGTCGATGAGCACCCGGAAACCGCCGCGCACGAGTGCCTCGTCGTCGGCGATGAGCACCCGGATGGGTTCGTGCGACATCATCGCCGGTCCGGGAGGGGCAGCTCGGCGCACACCTCGAAGCCGCCCTCGGGGTGCGGGGCCGCGACCAGCCGGCCCGACAGCGCGCGGGCGCGTTCGCGCATGCCCTCGATGCCGTGCCCGCGCGAGGTGTCCGCGCCGGTGGTGGGCCCGTCGTCGCGGACCCGGATGAGCAGCCGGGAGGGCTCGCGCTCCACCGTCAGCCGCACGGTGCGCGCCCCGGCGTGGCGCAGGACGTTGGTCAGCGCCTCCTGGATGATCCGGTAGGCGGCCAGATCCGCCGGGGCCGGCAGCGGACCTGCGTCGTCGTCGACGTCCAGCTCCACCCGCAGGCCGCCCGCCTCGGCCATGTCGAGCAGGTCGGTGAGCCGCTCCAACCCGCCCAGTGGTGACCGCGGTTGCTCGGGACCCTCCCCGGGCGAGGTGTCGGCGCGCAGGATCCCGAGGATGCTCTTGACGTCGGTGAGGCCCTCGTCGCAGATCTTCTTGATGGCGGCCAGCGCCTCGCGGGCCTGCCCGGGGCGTTGGTCGACGACGTGCAGACCCACCCCTGCCTGCACGCTGATGGTGGCCATGGCGTGCCCGAACACGTCGTGCAACTCGCGGGCGATGCGCAGCCGCTCCTCGACCGCGATCCGGTGCGCCCGCTCCTCGCGGCTCCGGGTCTCACGGGCGAACTGGGCGCGGGTGGCGGCCAGGACCATCCGGTAGTAGCCCACCGCCGTGCCGGCGCTGCTCGCGGTGGCCACCGACAGCACGGCGTCGGGGACCACGCCGACCGTCGCGACGTCGCCGAGCACCACCCGGATCGCGAGGATCTGGACCAGCGCCGTGAGCACGGCACCGGCGAGGCCCCACCTCCAGCCGCGGTGGGCCGCGAGGGTGTAACAGCCGATCAGGGGCGCCAGCACGACCAACCGGCCGGGGTAGGCGCCGAGGAACCAGCCGATGCTGACGGCGTTCAGCACCACCAGCGCCGCGACCGGGTAGCGACGCCGC
Source organism: Pseudonocardia sp. MH-G8 (assembly GCF_002262885.1). GTDB lineage: Bacteria > Actinomycetota > Actinomycetes > Mycobacteriales > Pseudonocardiaceae > Pseudonocardia. The sequence continues at coordinate 58,848 of NZ_NKYF01000006.1, forward strand.
ACCGCGATCGCGGCGGCGACCGTGGCGGCCAGGGCGCCCGCTCCGGCGTCCGCCGGGCGCGGGCTCGCCGCCGCCACCGGCCCGATCTCGAGCACCGCGGCGACGAGGAGCCCCACAGCCACGCAGACGCCGAGAGCCACGTCGGCCACGAGCGGCGGCACATGGCGGCGGCCCACCGCCACAGGCATGGTGCTGACCATCCCCACCCTCGATCCAGGCTCGACGGGGCGCACACCGCCCTCGGCTCATCGTGCCCGGTCCGACGACCGCCGGGCATCCGCCGTGTGCGGTGCACCGGCACTACCGCAACGGGTGGACGCGGCTACTGCCGGCGGCTGACCGTACGCCGGGCGCAGCAGTCGGAGAACACCTCCCTCGCCCGACGCGAAGACCCCGGCCGGGCAGCCACCATCGGCCGGTCGACCGAAAGGACCTCCCATGTCCGTCCGCCTCCTGCTCGCCGCACCCGATACCGCGTACGTCCTCCTCGCCGCCGGCGGCCTCGGCGCCGGGCGCACGGTGCCCACCGTGGCCGCCGTCCTGGGACTGATCAGCGTGGTCGTCGGCGGGCTCGCCCTGTCCCGCCGCGCGCGACGTTCGCCCACGAATCGGACCCGGGCCGTCGTGGCCACGGCGCTGGGGTTGATCAGCGTGGTCGTCGGCGGGCTGCACGCGGCGAACTCCGCCGGTGGTCTCGGCACCGGCAACGGGCTGGCCGGGGCCGTCGTGGCCATGGCGCTGGGGCTGGTCGGCCTCGTCCTCGGCGGGCTGGCGCTGCGCCGCCGCACCGAGGCGGCGCCCGGGCACGAAAGCCGGCGGGCGCCGTGATTCCATCAAAGCGACTTGATGCATCAGGCTGGATTGATGTATCTTCCCGGGATGCCGGACCTGGCACGGCGCACGACGGGTCCGCCGGTCTTCCTCCGACTGGCGGCGCATCCGCTGCGCTGGCAGCTCCTGACCGCGCTCGCCACCGGTGACCACCGCGTCCGCGAACTCGGCGCCCAGGTCGGCCACCCGCAGAGCCTGGTCTCCTACCACCTGCGCCTCCTGCGCGACGCGGGGCTGGTCACCGCCACCCGGAGCAGCTTCGACGGTCGGGACAGCTACTACCACCTGGACCTGGACCGCTGCGCGCACGCGCTCGCCGACAGCGGCTCCGCCCTGCACCCGGCGCTGCGCCGGGACCCCGTGCCACCCCCGGGCCCGCTCGCCGTGCTGTTCGTGTGCACCGGCAACAGCAGCCGGTCACCGATCGCCGAGTCCCTGTTGCGCCACCACACCGCCGGCGCCGTCACCGTGACGAGCGCCGGCAGCCGACCCAAGCCGCGCCTGCACCCCCACACCATCCGGGTGCTGCGCGGGTCGTTCGGCATCGACGCCGCCGGCCGCCGCCCCCGACACCTGGACACGCTCGCCGGGCAGCGGTTCGACCACGTCATCACGCTGTGCGATCGCGCCCGCGAAACCTGCCCGGAGTTCCCCGACCGTCCCCGACGGACCCACTGGAGCGTCCGCGACCCCGCAACGCCCGAGGGCGGCACCGACGCCACGTACTCCGCCTTCGAGCGCGCCGCAGCAGACATCGACACGCGTGTCCGGCACCTGCTGCCGGTCCTCGCCGCCACCTACCGCCAGGAGGGTCTGCCGTGAACGCAACCGACCAGTACGTCGGCGTCCGCTACATCGTCGAGGACGTCCAGGCCGCCGTCGACTTCTACACCGGCCACCTCGGCTTCGAGCTCCGCATGAACGCCGCACCGGCGTTCGCGGACGTGGTCCGCGGCCGGCTGCGGCTGCTGCTGTCCGGACCCGCCAGCTCCGGCGCACGCGCCACCCCCGCCGACGCCGCGACGCCGGGCCGCAACCGCATCCACCTGATCGTCGACGACCTCGATGCCGCCGTCACCCGGTACCGCGACGCCGGCCTGCCGTTCCGCAGCGACATCGTCAGCGGCCCCGGCGGACGCCAGATCCTGCTCGCCGACCCCGACGGCAACCTCGTCGAGCTGTTCGCGCCCGCCGCGGACTGAGCAGGCGGTCCGGACGGCACCCGGACCGCCACTCGCGGGAGCGTGTGCGCGGTGGGCAGGTCATCATCGCGGCATGCGCACCGAACTGGATCCCGCCGAGCTGGGGCCGCGCCCGTTCTACAAGCTGCTCACCGCGGTCGTCGTCCCCCGCCCGATCGCGTGGGTCTCCACCCGCTCCGCCGACGGCACCGACAACCTGGCGCCGCACTCGTTCTTCACGGTCTCGTGCGTGGATCCGCCGATGGTGCAGTTCACCAGCGTCGGGAAGAAGGACTCGCTGCGCAACGTCCTCGAGACCGGCGAGTTCGTGGTCTGCCTCGCCACCGAACCGCTGTTCGAGCACGTCAACGCCACGGGCACCAACTTCCCGGCGGGGGTGAGCGAGTTCGGCGAGGTCGGCCTGACGCCCGAGCCCAGCACCCACGTGGCGCCGCCGCGGGTCGCCGAATCGCCGGTGGCCCTCGAGTGCCGGCTGCACCGGTCCCTCGAGCTCGGCGACTCGACGGTGGTGATCGGTCGGGTCCTGCACGCCGCGGTCGCGCCGGACGTGTTCGACGGCGACCCGCACGACGGCGGGCTGCCCGCGATCGGCAGGCTCCGGCCGCTGGCCCGCCTCGGACGCGACGAGTGGTCCACGATCGGCGACGTCCTCGACATCACCCGCATCCCGCACCGCGAGTGGCCCGGCCACTTCACGGGCCACCGCCCCGCCGACGGGGGTGAGGGCTGACGGTCAGCCCGGCACCGGCGGGGTCGGTACCCGGCCCGAGGCGATCTCCTCCACCTGGCCGATCACGGCGGCCCGCCACTCCGGCGGGAAGACCGCGAAGGTGCCGGCGTCGACGGCATCCAGCGCCTCTGCGGCCACGGACGCGGGAGCGACCCCGTCGGTCGACATCCCGCTGGCCACCAGCGCGGGGCAGACCATGCTGATCGTCACCGGCGTGCCCGCCAGCGCCATGGCGGCGTGCGCCACCACAGCCACCACCGCGTGCTTGGACGGACCGTATGCGCCGCCGCCCGGGAAGACCGTGAGCCCGGCCAGCGAGGCCGTCACCAGGATGTGCGCCGGCCGGTCGGCAGCGAGGAGCCGGGGCACGAAGGCACGCAGGCCGTTCACCACGCCGCCGACGTTGACGTCGAACACCCGCTTCCAGTCTTCGGGGCCGACCTCCCACGGCGCGCCGAGATCGGCGCCGAGCACGCCGGCGTTGAGACAGACCAGCGACGCTGCGCCGGCCCGTGCGGCGAGTGCCTCCACGGCGTCGGGATCGGCGACGTCGGTGACCACGGCCGTGCCCCCGGTGCGCGCCGCGACCCGCGCGAGCGCCTCGGCGTCGACGTCGGCGAGGAACGTGCGGTACCCACGTCCCCGCAGTTCCACCGCAAGCGATGCCCCGATGCCACCGGCGGCGCCGGTGACGACGGCGAGGGACGGGTCGGTCGTGGTCATGGCGGAACGGTAACGGCCGCTCTAGTCGCCCCCGACCGCCCGGCCCAGCCGCAATCCGTGCAGGTGCTGGGCGTCGGTGGCGATGTGGTGCAGCGAGCAGGGCCAGCGTTCACCGGAACCGCTGGAGTTGCGGCAGGCCGTGCAACGGCCGAGCCGGTCGGGCACGTGCGCGGCGAGCAGCCGGCGCCAGACCTCGGGCATCCCGGCCATGACGTCGGCGAGCCCGCCCGGCGTCTCTGGAAGCGTCACGCCCGTTCCAACCCGAACCGGTCAGAGGAGCTATTCCACCTGGAGGGTCCTGTCGGCGAACGGCGATCGAGACGCGATCGGTCGCCCGTGATGTGCGCCATACCGGCACGCACGACCGATCGTCGGCCGAAGATCACCGCTGGGCGCAACGGGTGTCAGAGGGTGAACTCACCGGACGGGGTCGCGGCGGCGTCGGCGTGCAACTCGGCCTCGCGGCCGCGCAGCTCGACCCGGCGGATCTTGCCCGAGATCGTCTTGGGCAGGGGCGCGAACTCCAGGCGGCGGATCCGTTTGTAGGGCGCCAGGTTGTCGCGCGCGAACTGCAGGATCGCCCGCGCGGTCTCCTCCGTGGGCTCGTGCCCCGCCGCGAGCGTCACGTAGGCCTTCGGGACGGCGAGGCGCACCGGGTCCGGCGACGGCACGACGGCGGCCTCGGCCACCGCGGGGTGCTCGATCAGGACGCTCTCGAGCTCGAAGGGGCTGATGCGGTAGTCGGAGGCCTTGAACACGTCGTCGGACCGCCCGACGTAGGTGATGTACCCGTCGGCGTCGCGCGAGCCCACGTCGCCCGTGTGGTAGTAGCCACCTGCCATGGCCTCGGCGTTGCGCTCCGCGTCGCCGGAGTAGCCGACCATCAGCCCCAGCGGGCGCTGCGCGAGATCGATGCAGATCTCGCCCTCGTCGGCGAGGGCTCCGGAGGCGGGGTCGACCAGGGCGATCGGATAGCCCGGGATCGGCCGGCCCATCGAACCCGGCTTCACCGTCTGCCCGGGCGGGTTGCCGATCTGGACCGTGGTCTCGGTCTGCCCGAACCCGTCGCGGATGCGGATTCCCCACGCCTTCTCGACCTGCTCGATGACCTCCGGGTTGAGCGGCTCCCCCGCCCCGACGACCTTGGCCGGCGGGTTCGGCAGGCTCGACAGGTCGGCCTGGATCAGCATCCGCCACACGGTCGGCGGCGCGCAGAAGCTCGTGACCCCGCAGCGGTCCAGCACCCCGAGCACGCTCTCGGCGTCGAACTTGGCGTAGTTCATGACCAACACGCAGGACTCGGCGATCCACGGCGCGAAGACGTTGCTCCACGCGTGCTTGGCCCAGCCCGGCGAGGAGATGTTGAGGTGGATGTCACCGGGTCGCAGCCCGATCCAGTAGACGGTCGAGAGGTGCCCGACGGGGTAGGACGCGTGCGTGTGTTCCACGAGCTTCGGCTTCGCGGTGGTGCCGGAGGTGAAGTACAGCAGCAGCGTGTCCGAGCCACGGGTGACGCCGTCGGGTGCGAAGGCGGGGGACGCGGCGGCCGCGGCGGCGTAGTCGAGCCACCCTTCGGGGGCACCGCGCACGGCGATCCGCGTGTAGTTGCCCGCGACGTCGTCGAACTTGCCGGCATCGGCGCCGCCCACCACCACGTGCCCGGCCCCGCCGCGGTCGAGGCGGTCACGCAGGTCCGACGCCGTCAGCAGCGTGGTGGCCGGGATGACGACCGCGCCGAGCTTCATCGCGGCGAGCAGGGTCTCCCACAGCTCGACCTGATTGCCGAGCATGAGGATGATGCGGTCGCCGCGGCGCACCCCGTGCGAGCGCAGCCAGTTCGCCACCCGGTTCGACCGGTCCGCGAGCTCGGCGAAGGTCCAGTACGCCTCGGAGCCGTCCTGCTCCACGATCCACAGCGCCCGTGCCGCGCCGCGCTCGGGATCGGCGGCGACGGTGTCGAAGTGGTCCAGCGCGAAGTTGAACTCGTCGATCTCGGGCCAGCGGAAGTCGCGGTAGGCGGTGTCGTAGTCCTCCCGGTGCGCCGCGAGGAACTCGCGGGCGGCGTAGAAGTTCGCCAGCGACGATGAAGACGACGATGAAGACGACGACGATGACGCTGCTGACGACCCTGCGGACCCGTTCATGACCTCACCTCGGAAGTTGCCACGCTGCCGTCCCGCACCCTAGTGATTCACGGCGCTCGCGGTGCACCTCCGATCGGACAGGTCGCCCGCGGCGATCCCCCGGACGCGCCGGGCGGCGCGCCCGGGGTTGGGCCCGCGCCGCCCTACCGTGGCGCGGTGATCACGCCCGTCCGGTGCCGCGCCGCCGTCGTTCTCCTGCTCGGCGGGCTCCTGCTGGTGGGCTGCGCCACCGGGCCCGCCCCGACGTCCGGCACCCGGACCGGTGCGGAACCGGCACCGCAGGCCGTCGCGCCCGGCACGGCACCGTCCGCAGGACAGGAGAGCCCTCCGGCCGACCCCGTCACGCTGCCCTGGCCCGCATCCGGCACGGCAGAAGCGGCGGCACTGCAGGCCGAGGTCGACCGCGGGTCGCAGCCGTGGCTGCTCGATCCGTCCGAGGTGGCGATCGCCTACGCCGCGGCGGCGCACGACTGGCCCGACGCGGAGGCCTACCCCGGCCCGGACGGCACCAGCGTGGACGTCCGCAACGCGGCGGGTGACCGACTCAGCCTCAGCCTCGCCCAGCCCGCGCGCCACGGTGGCGACGGCATCTGGGTGGTCACGGCCGAGCACTGAGTCACGCCCTCCCCCAGCCCGTCCGACCTGCACGGACCGGTCCGTCCGGTCGGCCCAGCGCCTTGTCACCGACCGTGCGGGAGCAGGCACTCCCTCACTTGTTCGGGTGAAGAACGCCGGGAAGTGCAGCGTTTCAGCGGGTGGCGGCGATGCACCCAGTAACGCCGCCCGCACGAGAGGGCGGCCCGGGCGCCCAGGGGGCGAGATGACCAGCGACACCGTTCAGCAAGACATGTTCACCGTGCTGCACGGCCAGCCGGCACCGGTCGTGACCCGGTGGAGCTACAGCGCGGCGGACCCGTTCGCCGTCTCGCTGTCGGTTCGCACCAGGCACGACCGGTGGGTGGAGTGGCTCGTCGGGCGCGAGCTCGTGGTCGAGGGGCTGTCCGGCCCGGTGGGCGAGGGCGATGTGCGCATGCGCCCGTGCTCGGTCCAGGGCTACGACATCGTCGAGATCGAGATCTGCTCGCACGACGGCCGCGCCGTGCTCGAGGTCGACCGCGACCTCCTGCGCCACTTCGTCGACACCACGCTCGACGTCGTCGCTCTCGGTGACGAGACGGGCCGCATCGACCTCGACGAGGAGATCGCCCGCATCACCAGCAGCTGCGCCGAGTAACGCCTCCTACCGGCGCCAGGCCTCGGGGCCTGCGTCGTCGCGGCCCGATGCGCCTGCGGCCGCACCCCGGGCGTCCGGCGACTCGTCGATCGACTCGGCGGAGTCCGCGAACCCACGGCGCGCGGGATCCGCGTCGAACGGATCGCGCGGGAACGAGGGGTCCGGACCGCGACCGGTGAGGTCGCCGCCCGCCGGATCGCCACCGTCCGGCGCCGCCGGACCGCGGGTGTCCTCGCTCCCCTCGGCCACCGGCGCACCCGTCATCCCGGGGTCGAACGCCTGCCCCTCGGCCCGCACGTCGCGGGCGGCCTCCGACCGTGCCCGGTCCGCGCGGGGATCACCACCGACGACCGCGTCCAGCTCGGGGTCGTCCAGAGCCGGCGACCCGGCGACCGAGGGCTCCGTCTCCACCGGCGCACCCGGATCGTCGACCACGTGCACGGCCGCCTCTTCAGCGCCGGCACCACCTCCGTCGACCCCCACGTCCACGCCGTCCATCGCATCCGGGGTCTCCAGCGCGGCGCCTTCGCCCTCGACGGCGATCCGGCCGCTGCGGTCCTCGTCCAGGGCCTGGTCCCCCCGCTCCCGGCGCAACCGCTCGTCGAGCGAGTCGCCCTCCCGCATGCCGCGCGCGGTCACCCCGTCCTCCTCCGCGGCGTAGGGCCGGTCGGGGGGCGAGTACCCGGCGTCGAGGCCGTCCCGGTCCCCGGGCGGCGCCGCGAGGTGCTCGTCGCTCTCCAGCTGCACGGATGCCCCGAGGTCGGGCGCCTCGGGCTGCTCCTCGTAATCGCGCTGCGCCATGCGGCGTGCACCTCCACATCCGACTGCGATCAGCCGTTCGCCGATCACACGTTCGATCTGCGATCGGGCATCGGTTACCCGGGGCCTCGGCGTGCCACACCCGGCCGCGACACGTCCGGGTGGTCCGGTGTGTTCTGATCGGCGTCCGTCGGCGAGCCGTGCAGGAGGGCCCATGAGCGAGCCCGCGAGCGAATCAATGTCACAGCCCCTTCGCGAAGCGTCGACCGAGCGCAGCGAGGGAGCGCGATGCGAGCCGAAGCGGGCGACGCGTCCGCGGGACGCGGCGGCCACCCGTCGCGCGTTGCTCGACGCGGGCCGCGCGCTCTTCGCCACGGCCGGTTACGACGCCACCACGGTGCGCGCCATCGCGCAGCGCGCCGGGGTCAACCAGGCACTGCTGTTCCGCTACTTCGGCAGCAAGGAGGGGTTGTTCGGCGAGGCGGTGCTCGGCGACGCGGTGCAGCTGCTCGCCGGCGGATCGCGCGAGGACCTGCTGGAACGGACGCTGTCGGCGATCCTCGCCGAGGACGATCGGGGCGGCGAGGTCCTGATGGCGGTCCTGCGGGCCACGGGCAGCGCGCAGGTCGCCGCGGAGGTGCGGGAACGGCTCGGCGCCGCCTACACCGACGCGTTCGCGGCGCAGACCGCCACCGACGATCCGACCGATGCGGCGGTGCGCGCCGAGCTGCTGGTGGCCTGGTTGCTCGGTATCGCCGTGCTGTACCGGGGGCTGCAGGCCCGGCCGGCACCGGACGCCGCCACCGTGGCCGCGCACGTCCAGCGCGCGGCGAGGGCGTTGCTCTCCGGCTGAGCGATGCCCGCCGACACGCCTGACGCGAGTCAGCGCATAGCTGTCAGGGCATAGCTGTCAGGGCATCGATGTCAGCGCGGGGAGCGGGATTCGGCGCGTCTCCACCCGGACGCCGCCGCGGGCGCGCCCGCCGACGTCGCGGGCCAGACGCAGGCAGGTCTCCACCCAGAGGTTCAGCTGGATCTCCTTCGCCAGCCGCAGGCGGGTGTAGAGCAGGTTGGACAGCCGGTCCCCGGAACGCGCCCAGGACTCGATCTCGAACACCAGCTCGCCGTCCTCGGCGCGGCAGCGGAACTCGATCTGCCCGGCCTCCAGGTGCCCGCGCAGCGTCGCGAGCCGGAACGACGCCGGGCCGGTGTCGATCACCCGCACCGGCCCGTCCCACGGTCCCGGCATCCGGATCAGGAACTCGTCGCCGACGCGCAGCTCGCCGTCGAGGCCGCGGACCTTCTCGAACACGGCCACCTCCGACGGGGCGCCGCAGTTGGGATCGCCCGAGAAGCGGCCGATGACCTGCGCGGGCGACAGCGTCGCGCCGACCACCCGCACGGCGTAGCGGCGCCGCAGCAGCGGGCCGACACCGTCCTCGACGCGTTGGACGTCACCGTCGAGGACGGCCTGCGGTACGGGGCCGGGCCGGTCGGCGGGCGCGCCGTCCGCCTCGCTCCGGTGGATCGCGGTGACGCGCCACAGGTAGCGCCAGCTCACCCGGGCCAGGCCCAGCGGCCACCGCAGGACGATTCCGACCCGGTGCACGGGGCTGCCCGGACGAGGACGACGGCGTATCGGCACGAGTGCCGGGGTACCCGTCTTGCATGATCTCCAACGGAGCGCTGCTCCGGCGCGCCGCGCACGTCTTCCGCGCCGCGTCGCTCGCGTCCATCGGGCTCTGCATCAGCCTGTGGGTGCGCGCCAAGACCGTCGACCAGAGCGAACGGGGCAACGCGGAGCGGCGCGCCCTGTTCGTGGGGCTGTGGCCGCCGATGCTGTGGCTGATGGGCGACACCGTCGACCACCGCGCCGACCACACCCACGACAGGTGAGGCCGGCCCCGCTCGCCGATGCCGTCGCCGCGCTGCGCGACCGACCCGTGAACTACGACGAGGACCAGGCGCCGCCTGCCGTCCTCACCGGCTGGCACCGCGACCACTGCGCACTCGAGCTGGGCCACGAGGCACCCGGAGAACCCGAGCCGGACGGACTCGTCGCCACCGCCGAGGCGCTGGTCAACAGCTACGAGTTCAGCGACCCCGCCATCCTGCGGGCGGCCTTCCACGCCCCCGGCGACCTCGTGGGCCGCGACATGCTGCTCGAGGGCCGGTTCCTGGTGCTGCGCTTCCTGCTCGGGGTGCGCATCACCGCGGCGCACGACGACCGCCGCGAGGGCCCGAACGGCCCGGAGCAGGTGATCGGCTGGTCGTACCAGACGCTGCAGGGCCACCTCGAGCAGGGCCGGCTGACCTACGAGGTGGCGAAGGAGTTGCAGACGGGCCGGGTGGAGTTCCGGATCGACGCCTACTCCCGCCGCGCTCCGATCGCGAACCCGCTGCTGCGGCTGGGATTCACCGTGTTCGGGCGGCACACCCAGCTGCGGTTCTACCGTCGCGCGCTGGCCCGCTTGCGGCGGCTGCTGCAGGATCCCCCGCGCCCGCCACAGCCGGGGCCGGACGGGCTCGTCCGCGCCCCGAGCGGGGTGGAGGCGGGCCGCTTCGAGGCGTTCACACTGAGGTTCGCCCACCCCGGACGCTGACCCGTCAGGCGGGCGGCGGGTAGCCCTGCTGGGCCAGCAACCTCGCCAGGTGGGCGGCGTTCGTCGCGAGCTTCTGCATCGTCGAGGCGACGGCCGAGGGCGTCTCGTCGAGGTCCTTGTAGTCGGTGGTGGTCATCGCCTCGCCGTTCCAGTAGACGCCGCCGTTCGCCGGGATCGTGAAGCCGGTGTCGTTGAGGCCCTGCATCAGCCCGGCGGTGATGCCGTGGGCCCCGTCCTCGTTGCCCACCACGACCGTGACGGCCACCTTCCCGAAGGTCTCCGGCCTCCCCTCGTCATCGGTCTCGGAGAGCTCGGCGTCCAGCCGCTCCATCACGCGCTGGGCCACGCTGCTGCGCTGGCCCAGCCACGTCGGCGTCGCGATCACGAGGATGTCGGCGGCGAGCATCTCCTGCCGGATGCCCGGCCACGCGTCGCCCGCACCCATGTCCATCTCGACGCCGGGCATCACGTCCAGGTCCACGACGCGGATGCTCCGGCCGGTCACCCCGTGCTTGCCGAGCGCCTCGAGGACCTGGTCGGTCATGATCTCGGTGCTCGACTCGCCGGGCGAGGGGGTCAGCGTGCAGTTGAGGGCCAGCGCGGTCAGCGGTGCGGCGGTGGTCATGGTCGGCCGGTTACCCGCGGGTTTGTCGAGTACGCGTGCGGACACCCCGCGCACATGTGGCCCTTCGACGACATCGACCGGCTGGAACGGTGTTCGGCGCTCGATCGGGCGGCGGCACCCGTGCGCCGCGTCCTGAACGGATCGCTGGGCGAGCGGCGGCAGCTGAAGGACGCCCTGCACGGCGTCTGGCTCGGGCACCCGTTGCACCCGGTGCCGGTGCAGGTGACGCTGGGGTCGCTGCTGTCGGCGTCCCTCGTCGACCTGGTCGGAGGACGGCGCAGCGTGTCGAGCGGGCTGATCGGTACCGGCCTGCTGCTCACCCCGCCGACCGTGGCGGCTGGCGCCCGCTCGGCCGGCTGGCCGACCTGCCCGACGGCGACCCCGTTCGGCGCGACGCGGGCGGGGTGCCGGTGTTCGTTCTGCGCCGGGGCGAGCGGGTCACCGTGCTCGCCGACAGCGGCCCGCACCTGTCCGCCCCGCTCTCGGAGGGCGAGCTGACCGGCGACGACGGGGACGCGCGCATCGTCTGCCCGTGGCACGGCAGCGAGTTCTCGCTCACCGACGGCTGCGTGGGGCACGGTCCCGCCACGGCCGCCGTGCCGCTGTTCGCCGCGCGGGTGGTCGACGGCGGGGTGCGGGCCCGGATCGTGCAGAGCGCCGGGGCGCCCACGCTCTGAACCGGGGCGGTCAGCGCGTTGCGCGGAACCGGATGGCCCGGGGGACCGTGTCGACGGCGGCGTCGGCGAAGCCGGCCGAACGCAGGCGCCCGGACAGACTCCCCGGGTCGACGACCACCATCGTGTCGGCCACGTGCAGCAGGCGGAAGAACAAGCCCGCACGGCTGTCGGAGCCCGCGAAGACCCCGCCGGGGCGCAGGACGCGGGCCGCCTGCGCGAACAGGCGGTCCTGCTGCAGCGCCGACGGCACGTGGTGCAACATCGTGAAGCAGACGACCGCGTCGAACGACCCGTCGGGGAACGGGAGGTCGGCCCCGTCGCCGGTGCGCACGTCGGCCCGGTCCCCGAGACGCTCGCGCAGCGCCGCGGCCAGCACCGGGTCCACCTCCACCGCGGTCACGCGCCCACCCTGCTCGAGCAGCCATCCGGTGGCGACGCCGTAGCCGGGGCCGATCTCGAGCACGTCGGCGTGCAGCGGTACCCCGCGGCACGCCCACGGCAGGATCTGGGAGCGCATGCGGGCAGCCCAGGAGTCGGACCGGCAGATGCGGCGGTGCAGCAGGTTCATCGGCACTCCGCGACGCTAAGGGGGAACCGCGGCCGTCCGGAACCGAGTACGCTGCCGTCCCGTGTCGCGTTCCGGCCATCCGCCCGGGTTGGTCGATCCGCCGCTGGGGGCTGTGCTCGTCGCCCGGTTCACCCTCGCCCGGGGCCGCCGCTTCCCCGAGCACGTCCACCCCACCCATCAGCTCGCATGGCCCGAACGCGGGGTGCTGTCGATCTCCGTGGGCGATACCACGTGGGTGCTCCCGCCGACGCGCGCGCTGTGGATCCCGGCCGGCGTCCCGCACATCACGGGTGCCTCCGTCGCCGCTGCGATGCACGGCCTGTACCTGCGCCCCGACCGCGTTCCGGCGCCGTGGAGCGGCCCGACGGTGCTCGCCGTCGGACCGCTGCTCGCCGCCCTGATCCCGCACCTGGGCCGTACCGATCTGGGCGACGCCGAACGCACCCGCGCCGAAGCGGTGCTGCTCGACCAGCTCACCCCCGCCCCGGTGGCGTCCGTGGAGCTCACCCTGCCCACCGACGAACGCGCCGCCCGCGTGGCCGACGCCCTGCTCGCCGACCCCGCCGACACCCGCGGCGCCGCCGCGCTGGCACGGCTCGCCGGCACCAGCCCGCGGACGTTGCACCGGCTCTTCCAGGACTCCACGGGCTGCGGGCCGGCCGAATGGCGCATGCGGGCCCGGATCCGCGCCTCGCTGGCACTGCTCGCCGCCGGCACCCCGGTGGCAGTGGTGGCCGGACGCGTCGGCTACCGCACCCCCAGCGCGTTCGTCGCCGCGTTCCGCAAGGTGCTGGGCACGACCCCGGCCCAGGTCTTCGGCGCCCACGGGCCGCGGGCGGGCGACACGGTCTGATGCAGCGCTAACGCTCGATCGGCACCCGGATCGAACGGCCGTCGGGCGCGAGCCGGCCGCTGCAGCGCGCATCCTCGATCATGGACGTCCAGCGCTGCGGCCAGTCCGGGGCGGTCGGGCTCATGACCGCCAGCGAGCGGAGCACGGCCACGTCCAGGAGGACGGCGTCCGCGTCCGCCGGCTCGCCGGTACCGGTCGTCTCCAGGGCGGTACGGACGCCGGCGGCGTCGAGGTCGGTGCGCAGGCGCACCCCGGCGAGGTCGTCGGGGTCCTGCACGACGGCGCCCTGCGCCGTCAGTCGCACGATCACCCGATCGATCCTGCCTGATCGGGGCGGCGACGACGCGCGCGGGCGGTGGGCCGCGCACCGCCACCGGCATGATCGCCGCCCGGTCGGGGCACTCCTGCCCCATGACGGACCGATCGCACGGCATCGCCCCGGACGAGCTCGCCGACGACGACCTGCGCCGCGAGGTGGCCCACCTGCACGAGACCCGCCACGACACGCTCCTCGGGGGCAGCGAGTCGGCGCTGACTGCGCACACGGAGCGGATGCTGGCGCTCGAGCGGGAGTTCCTGCGCCGCTTCCCGGAGGACAGCGCGCCGGACCCGCAGCGCACCCGGGCCGGCAGCCGCGAGGAGGCCGGCCAGCCGGTACCCGGCCGCGACCTGGGCGGCTCGCCCTACTGAGCCCGGCCTCGGTTCGCCGGCTACGACGCCAGGGCCTCCGCCGCGGCGGGGCTCCAGCGCCGCCCGTGCCAGGTGCGGAACGGGCCCGGGCGGTTCGTGATGACGCCGTCGACCCCCGCGCCGCCCGCGGCTCCCCACTCGTCGGGCTCGTCGAGCGTCCACGGGAACACGCTGTAGCCGGCCCCGCGCAGCCGGGCCGCGAGGCCGGGCACCTGGTTGGGCAGATTCCCGATCGGGTTGCAGCCGGCCACCCCGAGGGCGCGCAGCCGCTCCAGCAACAGGTCGGGGTCTTCGCGGCGGAGCACGAGCAGAGCCCGGGGCAGGTCGGGGGCGGCGTCGCGGGCCGCGGCCACCGTCTCCGGCTCGAACCCCTGCAGGATCGTGCGCCCGGCCAGGCCGTGGCGCCGGATCGCGCCGACCGGCCCGGCGAGCTGCGCGGCCGTCCAGCTGCCCTTCAGCTCGATGAGCCAGCCGACGTCCGGGTGCGCCGTGCCCCACTCGGCGACGGCGCCGAACATCGGCACCCGAGCGGCGGCGAACTCGGGTCCGAACCAGCTGCCGGCGTCGGCCGCACCGAGCTCGGCCGACGTGAGCGCCGACACCGGTGCGTCGATCCCGGTGGTGCGCAACGCGGAGGCGTCGTGGATGACCGCGGCCTCGCCGTCGGCGGTGCACCGCAGATCGATCTCGATGAGGTCGCTGCCCGCGGCGACCGCCGCCGCGAACGCCTCGAGCGTGTTCTCCGGGGCGGTCGTCGAGTCGCCGCGGTGCGCGATGGTGCGGATCCGGCCGGGCTGCGGGCGGAGAGCTTCGGGGAGCAGGTCGCTCGGCTGCGTACTCCCACTGCGCGGGCTAGAGATAGCGGGCAACGTTCTGCTCGTACGAGGTGGTGATCTCCGCCGCGGCCGCGGAGAGGGCGGTGGCCGGGTTCTCGTTCTGGAGCATGATCCTTTCCAGGGCCGTCGTGAGGTACTGGTCGCCCGAGGGGACGAAGGCGCGCGCCCAATCCTGCACGCGCGTGGTCGCGAGCTGATCGACGGCCGTCCGGAACTGCGGTTGCGCGGCGTAGACCGCGGTCATCTCCGGGCTGTCGGCCGCCGAGGTGCGGACCGGCATGTAGCCGGTGCCCGCCGAGAAGTTCGCCGTCTGCTCGGGCTCGGTGAGGAACTTGAGGAACATCCCCGCGGCGAGCTGCTGCTCGGGCGTGCGGTCCGACGCGATCGCGATCCCGGTGCCCCCGGTCGGGCAGCCGGCGCCCGCCGGGCCCTCCGGCAGGAATCCGGTGCCGACCTCGAACTGCGACTGCTCGAGGATCGCGGTCAGGGAGCCGGTGGAGGCCATCGTGCACGCGGTCACGCCCGCCGAGAAGTCGGCGACGTAGCCGTCCGTGCCGCCGGTGGACACGGCCGCGAGCTTCTGGTCGTTGACCATGGCGCGCAGGTACTCCGCCGCGTCCAAGGTCTCCGGCCGGTCGAGCGTGACCGTCCACTCGTCGGAGTAGGCGCCGCCACGGCCCCACATGATGTTGCAGAACCACCAGGCGTTCCACGAGGTGCCGCCGCCCAGACCCAGGGGCGGGCGGCCGACCACCCCCGCGAGGGCGGGCGCCCACTGCTCGAACTCGTCCCAGTTCTGCGGGGCGCGGTCGGGCAGTCCGGCGCGCTGCCAGACGTCGCGGTTGTAGTAGAAGAGCGGCGTGGAGCGCGCGTATGGCAGCGCCCAGTGCTGCCCGTTGAACGCGTAGTCGTCGTAGAGCGTGCGGTTGTAGTCGGCGGTGTCGATCTGCAGGTGCTGCGCCAGCCCCTCGAGCGGGAGGATCTGGCCGTTGATCATGTAGCGGAACCACCAGACGTCGCTGGCGCCCACCAGGTCCGGGACGTTGTCCGTGCCGCCGGCCGCCTGGAAGCGCTGGGCGACCTCGTCGTAGTTCGCGCCTGCGGTGACGAGGCTGACGGTGATGTCCGGGTTCTGCTCCTGGAAGCGGCGGATGTACTCCTGCTCCAGCGGCATGGACGTGCCCGGGTGGTTGCTCCACCAGGTGATCTGCGAGGCCGGCTGCACACCGGACCAGTCGACGTCGCTCTGCGCGGCGCCGCCGTCGCCGCTCAGGCTCGGCCCCCCGCAGGCGGCCAGCGCGGCCGAGCCACCCAGCAGGGCCCCCAGCCGCAACAGTCCGCGCCGGGAGAGATCGGGAGTACTCATCGAAGGCCTTTCGAGGATTCAGCCGGTGACGGCGCCGGCGACCAGCCCGGCGACGATCCGGCGCTGGAGGAGGAAGAAGACGGCGAGGACGGGCACGGTGACGAGCACGGTGCCGGCCATGAGCACGCCCCAGTCGGTGAGGCCGTCGCTGTTCATCAGCAGCGTGAGCCCGACGGGGAGCGTCATCATCTCCGGCCGGTCGATCACCAGCAGCGGCCAGAGGTAGTCGTTCCACTCGGTGACGATCGAGACGAGCCCGACGGCGGCGATGGTGGGCCCGGACAGCGGCACCACGAACCGCCACAGCCGGCGCCAGTGCCCGGCCCCGTCCAACTCGGCGGCCTCGAGGATCGAGCGCGGCAGGGTGAGGAAGTGCTGTCGGAACAGGAAGGTGCCGAACGCACTGGCCAGCCCGGGGAGGATGAGGCCCTGGTAGGTGTTGAGCCAGCCGAGGTCGGCGATCATCACGTAGTTCGGGATGAGCACGATCTGCTGCGGCACCAGCAGCGCGCACACGACGAGCCAGAAGAAGAACCGCCGGAACGGGATGTCGAGGAACACGAGCGCGTAGGCCGTCATCATCCCGAGCAGCAGTTTCAGCCCCGCGCCCAGCACCGTGGTGATCGCGCTGTTGACGAAGAACCGGCCGAACGGCACGGTCTGCGTGGCCGTGCCGTAGTTCGTGGGCGCGAACGAGTCGGGCAGCCACTGGATCGGCAGGCGGTAGATCTCGTCGAGTCCCTTGAAGCTGGCCAGCACCATCCAGACCAGCGGAAGCACCATCACCGCCACCGCGAGCGCCAGCGAGAGGTAGGCGCCGACGGCGGGCCGGGGTGCGCGGGGTGGAGCAGGCGCGGGCGCGGGCGCGATCACGAGTAGTGCACCTTCTTCTCCACGAACCGCAACTGGACCACGGTGATGACGAAGAGCACCACGAAAAGGATCGTCGCGATCGCCGACGAGTATCCGGCACGACCGTTCGCGAATCCCTCGAGGTAGATCTGGTACATCATCGTGGTCGTTCCCTCGAGGGGCCCGCCGTTCGTCATCGCCCGGATGATGTCGAACGACTGCAAGGACGTCAGCAGTGTGGTGATGCTGAGAAAGAACGTGGTGGGGCCGAGCAGCGGGAGCACCACGGAGAAGAAGGTCCGGGTGCCGGAAGCGCCGTCGAGGGTGGCCGCTTCGAGTAGATCCCGGGGCACCGCCTGCAATCCGGCGAGGTAGATGATCGCGACATATCCCACGTTCTTCCAGAGGTACACGATGATGACCATCGCGAGCGCCCATTCCGGGTCCGTGTACCAGTCCGGCGACGCGATCCCGACCACCCTCAGCAGAGCCGACAGCACACCGAAGTTCGGGTCGAACACGAACAACCACAGCAGCCCGATGGCGACGCCGGACAGGACGTACGGGGCCACGACGACCGTGCGGGCCGCGCCGCCCAGGCGCAGCTTGCGGTTGAGCAGCAGGGCCAGCAGCAGCCCGATCACCATGCCGCCACCCACGGTGGCCAGCGTGAAGATCGCGGTGATCACGAGCGTGCGAGGGGTGCCCGGATCGGAGAACCAGGCGGCGTAGTTGTCGAGGCCGATCGGGATCGCCGTGGCCGAGCCGAGGTTCCACTGCAGCGTGGAGTAGAAGAAGGACTGCATCAACGGGCGGTAGGTGAACACCACCAGCAATGCGATGTTGGGCCCGGCGAGAACGGCGAAGAGCAGCCAGTTCCGCAGGCGGCTGCGAGTGCGGTGGCGACGTCCGGGGCGGGACTGCGGCGGCCTGCGCGAGCCGGCGGCCCGGATCCGCGCAGCCGGCGACGTGGTGGCAGTGGCCATGTGACGGGGAGGTCCTTCGTTGTCGGTGCAGCGCTCACCCTAAGCCGACGACACCACCCGATCGAGAGCCGCACAACAGATGTCCGATGTCTCCGAAATGATGTCAGGTGACGTTCACCGCCCGTTTCCCTGATTCCTGGGCAGTTCATCCGGATGCCATTCGGAAGGACCCTGGAGACCTGGGTCACCCAGGGTCTACAGCGCTGCGCTCACCCGCGCCGCCGCGGCCACCGCCGCGGCCCCCAGGTCCACGGCCCGCTCGGCGTCGAACCGTTGCTGCGGCGCGGATACGGCCAGCGCGCCGACCGGTCGGCCCGCCGCGTCGACGACTGCCGCCGCGACGGCACCGACACCGGAACGCCAGCTCTGGTCGGCGATCGCGTAGCCCCGCTCGCGCACCGCGCGCAGCTCGTCGGCCAGGGCGTCGTGATCGGTGATCGTCTGGTCCGAGAAGCGCTCCAGGCCGTCGCCGACCAGAGCACGCGCTTCGGCCTCGGGCAGTCGGGACAGCACCGCCCGCCCGCTGCAACTGGCGTGCAGCGGCACCCGCGTCCCCAGCCGCACCCACGTG
This sequence comes from Pseudonocardia sp. MH-G8, assembly GCF_002262885.1. GTDB lineage: Bacteria > Actinomycetota > Actinomycetes > Mycobacteriales > Pseudonocardiaceae > Pseudonocardia. The sequence continues at coordinate 77,098 of NZ_NKYF01000006.1, forward strand.
CGCACCGGCTCGGGGCTGTCCAGCCGGTCGATCACGACGAGCGCCGGGTCGGCATCAGAGGCCGGGGAGTGCCCCGCGCCGAACCCGATGAGGTGGATCGTCTCCCGGGTCCGGTCGCGCAGGTCCTGCATGACGGCGTGCGCGGCCTCGCGCAGCCCGTGCTCGGCCGAGCCGCGCAACCCGACGGCGAGGGCGCGCCCGGTGAGCGTCCAGCGCTGCGGACCCCCGGGCGGGGAGCTGATCCAGCCGGCCTCGCGCAGGCTCACCAGGCACCGCTGCACCGAGCTCTTCGGCACGCCGGTGGCCCGCGCGATCGCCGAGACCCCCACGGGCTGCAGTTCCGACACCGCCTCGAGCACGCACAGGGCGGTCCGGACGACACGCATGCCCGGTTCGGCGGCAGGACTCATCAGAGGTCTCCTCTTGACAGTCGCGGACGGTTCCCCGATGGTGGCACGGTCCCGGACCGCAGCGCGGAACATGTGCCGGGAGACAGCACGAATGGAGGAGCGGGGATGCTCGTCGGCCGGACACTCCTGTTCGTGCCCGGTGACCGGCCCGAGCGGATCGGCAAGGCGATCGCCACCGACGCCGACGCGGTGGCCGTCGACCTCGAGGACGCCGTCGCCCCGGAGGCCAAGTCCCGGGCGCGCGAGGCCGTCCCCGCGGCGGTCGCCGCCGCCGACCCGCAGGACGGACTCCTCCTGCGCGTCAACGCTCTCGACACCCCCTACTTCGCCGACGACCTGGCCACCGTCGCCGTGCTGCTCCCCCGCCTCGCCGGGGTGCTGCTGCCGAAGGTGGAGGACGCCCGCGCCGTCGAGCGCCTGGACGAGCTGCTCACCGGACTGGAGGCGGCCGCGGGCAGGCCCGTCGGCATCACGGCCGTGCTGCCGATCGTCGAGACCGCCCGCGGTGTGCTGGCCGCGCCCGCCGTCGCCGCGGCGGGTCCGCGGGTCGCAACGCTGCTGTTCGGCACCCTCGACCTGGCCTCGGACCTCGGTGTCACCCCCACCGTCGAGGGCCGGGAGCTGCTGCACGCGCGTTCGCAGGTGGTGCTCGCGACGGCCGCGGCCGGACTGCCCGGCCCGCTCGACGGCCCGCACGCCGCCCTCGACGACACCGACGGTCTGGTCCGCGCGAGCGTGCTGGCCCGCGAGCTCGGCTTCACCGGGAAGGTCGTGCTGCACCCGCGCCAGCTCGCGCCGGTGCAGGAGGCGTTCGCCCCGACGGCGGCGGAGCTCGCCCGCGCCCGCGAGATCGTCGCAGCGGCGCGGGAGGCCGGGTCCGGTGCGTTCCGGCTGCCCGACGGCACGTTCGTGGACGCCCCGGTGCTGCGCCGGGCCACCTCGCTGCTGGGAGTGCCGGCATGACGGGGCTCCCGCTGGACGGCGTCACGGTCGTCGGCCTGGAGCAGGCCGTGGCGGCCCCGTTCGCCACCCGCCAGCTCGCCGACCTCGGCGCCCGCGTCATCAAGATCGAGCGCCCCGACGGCGGCGACTTCGCCCGCGGCTACGACACGGTGGTGGAAGGCCAGTCCAGCGCGTTCGTCTGGCTCAACCGCGGCAAGGAGTCGGTGCAGCTCGACCTCTCCGACCCGGACGAGTTCGAGACGCTGCACCGCCTGCTCGCCCGCGCCGACGTGCTGGTGGCCAACCTGTCCCCCGCCACCCTCGAGCGCCGCGGCCTCACCGCCGCCGCGCTCGCGCCGCGCCACCCGCACCTGATCACGTGCGCGATCAGCGGCTACCCGCCGGGCGGCCCGTCCGCGCAGAAGAAGGCCTACGACGCGCTGGTGCAGGCCGAGGCCGGGCTGATGTCGCTCACCGGCAGCGCCGGCGCACCCTCGAAGGTCGGCATCTCGATCGCCGACATCGCCGCGGGCTGCTACGCCTACAGCGGGGTGCTCGCGGCGCTGCGCCACCGCGACCGCACCGGCGAGGCGCTGCCGGTGGACGTGTCGCTGTTCGGTGCGCTCACCGAGTGGATGGGCTACCCGCTCTACTACACCCGCCACTCCGGGGCGGCGCCCGTGCCGATGGGCACCGCGCACCCCACGATCGCCCCGTACGGGGCAGTGACGGCGGCGGACGGGCGGTCGATCATGATCGCCGTGCAGAACGAGCGCGAGTGGGCGCGCCTGGCCGCCGATGTGCTCGACGAGCCCGCGCTCGCCGGGGACCCGCGGTTCGCGTCCAACTCCCTGCGGGTGGCGAACCGCGCCGCGCTGGACGCCGCGCTCGCCACCGCGTGCGCCCGGCACGCGACCGACGTCCTGACCGCGCGCCTGGACGCGGCCGGCATCGCCTGGAGCCGGCTGACCGAGCTGGCCGACCTGGCCGAGCACCCGGAGCTCGCCTCCGACCGGCGCTGGCTGGACACCCCGACACCGGCGGGCCCGGTGCGCACCCTGCGCCCGCCCGGTACACCCGGCGACCGGGTGGCCACCGCAGGCGCCGTGCCCGCGCTCGGCGCCCACACCGCGGCCGTGCTGGCCGAGCTGGAGAAGGAGACCCCATGACCGTGCACACCGGCTGGCAGGGCCGCTTCTACGAGGACTTCGTGGTCGGCGACGTCTACGAGCACCCGCTCGGTCGCACCGTGACGACCACCGACAACATCTGGTTCACGCTGCTCACGCAGAACACCGCGCCCCTGCACTTCGACCACGAGTACGCCAAGCGCACCGAGTTCGGCAAGCCGCTGGTGAACTCCGCGTTCACGTTGTCGCTGGTCACCGGCCAGACCGTCACCGACGTCTCGCAGAACGTGTTCGCGAACCTTTCCTGGGACGGGATCACGCTGCCCAACCCCGTGTTCGAGGGCGACACCATCCACTCCCGCTCGAGCGTCGAGGCCGTGCGCGAGTCGAAGTCGCGGCCGACACTGGGCCTCGTCACCGTGCGGACCACGGGGTTCAAGCAGACCGGCGAGACCGTCGTCGAGTTCACCCGCACGCTGCTGGTCTACAAGCGCGGGCACGGCCCGCGGGCGGAGGGCGCATGACGGAGCAGGCCGAGCTGCGCAAGGACCTGCGCGGGCTCATCGACCGCATCTGCGCCGACTACCCCGACGCCTACTGGCGCGAGGTGGACGAGGCACGCCGCTACCCGGAGGAGTTCGTCGACGCGCTGACCGGCACCGGGTGCCTCGGCGCGCTCGTGCCCGAGGAGTACGGCGGGCTGGGCCTCGGGCTCGGTGACGCCTCGGTGCTGCTGGAGGGCATCAACGCCAACGGCGGCAACGCCGGGCCCGTGCACGCGCAGCTGTACACGATGGGCTCGGTGCTGCGGCACGGCAGCGACGAGCAGAAGCGCCGCTACCTGCCGAAGATCGCCTCGGGTGAGCTGCGGCTGCAGGCGTTCGGTGTCACCGAGCCGACCGCGGGCACCGACACCACGAGCATCCGCACCACCGCGCGCCGCACGGACGACGGCTATGTCGTCAACGGGCAGAAGGTGTTCATCTCCCGCGTGCAGCACTCCGACCTGATGCTGCTGCTGGCCCGCACCACGCCGCGCGAGGAGGTGGCGCGCAAGTCCGAGGGGCTCTCGCTGTTCCTGCTGGACCTGCGCGAGGTCAAGGGCGTCGAGCTGCGGCCGCTGCGCACGATGGTCAACCACGAGACCAACGAGGTCTTCCTCAACGACGTGCACATCCCGGCCGACGCGCTCATCGGCGAGGAGGGCAAGGGCTTCCGCTACGTGCTCGACGGCATGAACGCCGAGCGCATCCTCATCGCCGCGGAGTGCATCGGTGACGGGCGCTGGTTCGTCGAGCGCGCCAGCCGCTACGCGAGCGAGCGGGAGGTGTTCGGCCGGCCGATCGGGCGCAACCAGGGCGTGCAGTTCCCGATCGCGCGCGCCCACGTGCACGTGGAGTCGGCCGACCTGATGCGGTGGAAGGCCGCCGACCTGTTCGACGCCGGGCAGCCCTGCGGCGCTGAGGCCAACATGGCCAAGCTGCTCGCCGCGGACGCCTCCTGGGAGGCCGCCGACGTGGCGCTGCAGACCCACGGCGGCTACGGCTTCACCGCCGAGTACGACATCGAGCGCAAGTTCCGGGAGACGCGCCTCTACCAGGTGGCGCCGATCTCGACCAACCTCATCCTGTCCTATGTGGGCGAGCACGTGCTGGGAATGCCCCGCTCGTTCTGAGAAACCCCGGAGGTCCAACGGTGGACGGTCCCGCGTACGGCCTGGTGCTGTGCAGCCAGTTCCTGCCCGGTGACGACGCGACGGCGCGGTTCGCCGAGCAGGTGGAGCAGGTGCACCACGCCCGGGACCACGGCTTCGCCTCGGTCTGGGCGACCCAGCACTACCTCGCGGAGGAGGTGCAGTACCTGCACCCGCTCGCGGTGCTGGGCAGGCTGGTGCCCGAGACCGGCGACATGCGCATCGGCACGGCGATCACGCTGATGGCGCTCGCCCACCCGGTCGACCTCGCCGAGCAGCTCGCCACGCTCGACATCCTCTCCGGCGGACGACTCGTCGTCGGCGCCGGACTGGGCTACCGCGACGCCGAGTTCGACGCGTTCGGTGTGCCGCGCGACCGCCGCCTGCGCCGATTCCGCGAGAACCTCGACCTCGTCCGGAAGCTCTGGACCGAAGAACAGGTGACCTTCGCGGGCGACGCGGGACGCATCGACGGGCTGCGGCCGCAACTGCGTCCGGTCCAGCGCCCGCACCCGCCGATCTGGCTGGCCGGGCACACCGACTCCGCGCTGACCCGTACGGCCGCCACCGGGCTGCCGTGGATCGCCGCCGCCGCGCACGTCGACGCCGACTACCTGCGGGCCCAGGCCGCGTTCTTCCGCGCCCGGTGTGCCGAGCACGGACGCGACGCGGAGATCAACGTGCTGCAGGAGGTCTACGTCGGTGCGAGCGACGAGCAGGCCGTCGAGGACGTGCGGGACGCGCTCGCCATGAAGTACGCCACCTACCGGTCGTGGGGCCAGGACCGGATCCTGCCCGACTCCCAGAGCTTCGACCGGGAGTTCGACGAGCTGCGCCGCGGCCGGTTCATCCTCGGCGGGCCGCAGACCTGCCGCGACCGGCTCGCCGAACTGATCACGACGACCGGGGCCGCGCACGTCCTGCTGCGTCCGCAGTGGCCGGGCCTGCCGCACGAACGCGTGATGGGGAGCCTGCAGCGCCTCACCGACGAGGTGCTGCCCGCGCTGGCAGGGGTGACGGCATGACCCTGCGCAGGCGTTCCTTCCTCGCGGCAGCCGGCCTCGGTCTCGCGGGGCTCACCGGCTGCGCCCGGGCCGAGGCCACGGGCGTCGAGACCGTCACCACCGCCACCTACATCCCCGAGTCCTACGACGACCTCTACCCGGGCATCCAGACGTTCATGGACACCGTCGGGGCGGCGAGCGGCGGCCGCCTCAACTGCGACATGTTCGACTCGGGCACGCTGCTCGGGGCCGAGCAGCTGCTGCCGGGCCTCCTGCTCGGCGTCGCCGACGTGATGTTCCAGACCAGCTCGTACGTCTCGTCCAGCTACCCGATCCTCGGGGCGATGGAGCTGCCCTTCGGCGCGGAGGACTTCGCGAAGCAGCGCCGGGCACTCGACCCCGCCGGACCGCTGTTCACCCTGGTGAACGAGCAGCTGGCGCCGCAGGGCGTGCGGCTGCTCGGCGGGATGCCCTGCACCTTCGAGTACCTGTGGACGATCGATCGACCGATCCTCGAGCCCGCCGATGCGCGCGGCATGCGCATCCGGGTGGCGGGCGAGATCGAGGGCGAGACCGTCAAGGCACTCGGCGGCGCGCCGGTGTTCATGGGCTCCTCCGAGGTGTTCGAGGCCCTGGAGCGGGGCACGATCGACGGCCTGATGAGCTACGTCGGCACGGTCGTGTCCCGCGACCTGCAGGAGATCATCCGGTACGCGACGCGTGCGCACTTCGGCGCCTACACCGTCGACGCCTACTGCCGCACGGACTGGTACGAGCAGCAGCCGCCCGAGCTGCGCGCGGCGCTGGACGAGGCGGGCCGCGCGCTCTACCGGGACGGCACCGAGGTGATGGCCCGCGTGCACGAGAACGACTACCTGCCCGCGGTCGTCGAGGGCGGGGTCGAGCTCGTGGAGCCCAACGGCCCCGAGCTCGAGGCGTTCCGCGCGGCCGTCGCCCCCGTGTACGGCCGGTGGGAACACCTGATCGGCGATCCCGCCGTGTCCGACCGCGCCGTCGCGCTGATCAACGAGGCCTAGGAGGAACCGTGTCCGGAATCCGCCGGGCCGTGCTGGCCTGCACCCGCGCGATGGCGATCGTGGCGATGGCCGTCATCGGCCTGCAGATGCTGACCATCACCTATGACGTGCTGATGCGGTTCGCGTTCGCCGCCCCCACCGACTGGGCCTACCCCCTGAACTCGACCGGCGTCCTCGTCGCGACGGTGCTCACCGTCCCGCACCTGTACGCCACCGGTCACCACATCTCCATGGACCTGCTGCACCGCGCGCTGCCCGCGCGGGCCCGCCGGGTGGCCGACGTCGTCACCACGGTCGCGACGGCGTTCCTCGGGGTGGTGCTCGCCGCGACGGCGTTCCACTCGATGACCGTGGCCTACGCCGGCGGGCTCACCGGCGCCGGCACGTTCAACATCCCGCTCTGGGTGCCCGACGCAGTCCTGACCCTCTCGGGAGTGTTCCTCGTGCTGGTGGCACTGCTCTTCCCCGCCACTCCGCCGGACGCGGACTCGCCTGCGGCCGTCCCCGGTGACGTGGACGCCCGCGCCGACGCCCAGGGGGTGGCCTGATGATCGCCGATGGTGTGATCGTCACGCTCGCAGTGGCGCTGCTGCTTGTGCTCATCGCCCTGCGGACGCCGATCTTCGTGGCGCTGGGTGTCGCCGGCGTCGCCGGGTTGCTCGGCATGGGCGGCTTCGCCGCCGTTGACCTGGTCCCGCTGGCGCTGGTCTCCCAACTGCAGGAGTACGCGCTCGTCGCGGCACCCCTCTACATCCTGCTCGGCGAGGCGCTGGCCGTGAGCGGCCTGGGCCGCGACCTGTTCGGCGCCGCGCACCGCTGGTTCAACCGGGTGCCCGGTGGCCTGGGCGCCTCGGCCGTCGGGTCGTCCACGCTGTTCGGGGCCATGTCCGGGGTGAGCATCTCCTCGGTGGCGGTGATCGGCCGGATGGCCGTGCCCGAGATGCTGGAGCGCGGCTACAAGCCGGCGTTCGCGAGCGGCACCGTTGCCGCGTCCGGGGCACTGGCCATGCTGATCCCGCCGAGCCTGATGTTCATCCTCTACTCGTCGGTGACCGGCGAGAGCGTGGCCGACCTGTTCGCCGGCGGGCTGCTCCCCGGGCTGCTGCTCGCCGCCATGATGATCACCTACGTCGTGGTGCGCGCGAAGCTGGCGCCCGACAACGCCCCGGTCGACCCCGACCGCTTCACGTGGCGGGAGCGGCTCGTCGCGCTCGGGCGGATCTCCCCCGCGCTGCTGCTGATCCTGCTCGTGCTGGGCTCGATCTACACCGGCATCGCGACGCCCACCGAGGCGGCGGCGGTCGGCGCGCTCGCGGCGTTCGTCGTCACCGGGGCGATCTACCGCAAGCTCGGCGGGGCGAACCTCAAGCGGATCTTCGTCTCGACCGCGCAGGTCACCGGGGCCATCCTCGCGATCGTCGGCGCGGCGTTCGTGTTCACGCAGATGCTGGTACTGGCCCGCGTGCCCGACGCGTTCACCGCGTTCATCGTCGGGCTCGACGTCCCGCCCACCGTCATCATGATCGGGATCATGCTGGTCCTGGTGCTGCTCGGGTGCCTGGTCGACGCCGCGTCATTGCTGCTGGTCGTGACGCCGATCCTGGTGCCCGCGATCAGCGAGCTGGGCTACGACCCCCTGTGGTTCGGCGTGCTCTTGGTCGTGAACCTGGAGATCGCGGTGATCACGCCGCCGGTCGGGCTGAACCTCTACACGATGAAGTCGGTGGTCCCCGAACTGGATCTCGCCGACATCTTCCGGGGCATCGCGCCCTACGTCGCCATCGAAGGGCTCCTGCTGGTCATCATGATCGCCTTCCCGCAACTCGCCACGTTCCTGCCGGGGCTGCTGTCATGAGCATCGCCGACCTCGCCGACTGGGCGTGCGACGTGCGCCCCACCGACGCCGACGAGGAGCTGGCCCGCCGCTCGCTCGTCGACACGGTGGCCGTCACCCTCGCCGCAGCCGACGACCCGGTGGCCGGCTTCACCGCCGGCTCGGACGCGGCGCTGCGCTGGGCCGCAGTGGGGCACGTCCTGGACTTCGACGACGTGCACCTGCCCTCCACCTCGCACGTGAGCGTCGTGTGCACCGCCGCCACCCTCGCCTGCGGCGGGGGCGCCCGCGAGTACCTGGCCGGCGCGGGCGTGATGGCCCGCCTCGGAGCGGCGCTGGGCTGGGAGCACTACCGATCGGGCTGGCACGCCACGTGCACCGCGGGCGCGCCGGCCGCCGCCGTGGCCGCCGGGCTCTCCCTCGGCCTGGACGCCGGTCGGCTCGCGCAGGCGATGGCGCTGGCCGTGCCGGCCGCCGGCGGGGTCCAACGCGCCTTCGGCACGGCCGCGAAGTCCCTGCAGGTCGGCTTCGCCGCGTCCGCGGGCGTGCGGGCCGCGCACCTGGCCGCGGCGGGAGCCTCCGCCGACCCGGCGGCTCTGGACCACTGGTTCCGCCTGGTCGGCGGCACCGGCGAGGTGCAGCTGGACGGGCCGCTCGTGCCCGAGGGCCTCGCGGTCAAGCTCCACCCCTGTTGCTACGCGCTGCAGCGCCCGATCTCCGCGGCCCGCGCGCTGCCGCCCGTTCCGGTCGAGGTGGTCACGCGCCTGCGGGTCCGCACACCGTCCGCCGCGCTGCAGCCGTTGATCCACGACCGGCCACGGACCGGGTTGGAGGGCAAGTTCTCCCTGCAATACGCCGTGGTGGCAGCCCTGCTCGACGGATTCCCCGGCGCCGCGAGCTTCACCGACGCCGCGGTCACCCGGCCGGAGGCGCAGCGGCTCGTCGAGCGCGTGGAGGTCGACGCGCCTGCGGGTGGTACCGGGATCCTCGACGGTGACGTGCTGATCGTGCGCGAGCACGCCGACGGCACGCGCGACGAGGCCCGGCTCGACGTGCCCGACGGCCACCCGCTGCGCCCCCCGACCGGCGATGACCTCGCCCGGAAGGTCACCGACTGCGTCGGCGCCGACCGCGCGGCCCAGGTCCTCGAACTGGACTGGCCGGACGCGGGGACCCTGCTGCACCGCGCCCTGCCCGCGGGCTGAGCGCACGGGCCGGCGGGGTCAGCGGCGCTGCACGATCCCGCGGATGAACGCCGCCTGGCCCGCGTGCTGGGCGCAGTCGTCGACCACGCTCACCAGCCGCACACCGAGGGTGACGGGCGGGTCCCAGGCCTCGTCGATCACGCGGTCGAGGTCGCCCTCGGTGAGGCGGCCGACGTAGTCGAGGCTCGCCGCAGCCACCGCGTCGTAGTAGGCGGTGAGCAGGTCCGGTGACCCGACCCGCACCGCAGCCACGTCCTCGGACGACTGCCCGTAGCCGATCGCACCGACCGGGAAGGGCAGGGCGAAGCGCTCCGCGAAACCCTGCGCGGTCCACACCTGCTCGGTGCCGGCGACCCCGGCCACGTGGTCGTCCTGCACGCGGGTGAGGTGCCAGACGAGCCAGCCGATGGAGTTGGCCTGCGGGTCCACCCGGAACGCGAGCTGTTCCGCGGACAGCCCCTCGACGGCGGCGTGCACCTCCTCCCCGATGCGGGAGTACGAGTCGGTCAGCACGGCGGCGACGTCCACGCTCCGACCCTACGTGCGGTAAGCGCTCACCGCGCACTTCCGAGGCCGCGTCGATCACGCTAGTGTCGGCGCTCGCATCAGGACGAGGAGCGGCCGGCAGGGCTGCTGGAGGAGGGCTGGGTGGACGACCAGATGCCCATGCCCGCCGACGTCGATCTCTCCCGCGCCTCCATCGCCCGCGTGTACGACTACCTGCTGGGCGGCAAGGAACACCTCGACGTCGACCGGCGCGCCGCGGACGCCCTGCTCAACGTCGTTCCCGAGGCTGCCGAGATCGCGAAGGACAACCGCAGCTTCCTGCGCCGTGGCGTGGAGTACCTGGTGGGCGAGGCCGGCATCCGCCAGATCGTCGACGTCGGCTCCGGGCTGCCGAGCGCCGGCAACGTGCACGAGGTGGCGCACGCCGTCGATCCGGCCGTGCGCATCGCCTACGTCGACAACGATCCCGTCGTGCTCGCTCACGCGCGGGCGCTGCTCGCCACCGACGAGCGCACCACGGTGGTCACGGCCGACCTGCGCACGCCCGACTCGATCTTCGACCAGCTCGGCACCCACGACCTGCTCGACCTCGACGAGCCGGTGGCAGTGCTGCTGAGCGGCGTGCTGCACCACCTGTCCGACGACGACGATCCCAGCGCGGTCGTCGCGACGGTGCGCGACCGGCTCTCCCCCGGCAGCTACCTGCTCCTCTCGCACTTCCTCTTCGACGACGAGTCGCGCGCCTTCGCACTCGAGCGCGCTTTCCTGCACGGGGGCCTGGGCTCGGGCCGCTTCCGCTCCTGGGACCAGCTGCGCAGCTACTTCGACGGGTTGCAGCTGGTGGAGCCCGGCCTGGTGTACGCCAACGACTGGCGGCCCGACGAGCACACACCCGTCGACGGGCCGGTGCACACGCTGCACGCCGCCGGGATCGGTCGCAAGGCGTAGACGCGCGCGCCGCACGACCGACGGGACGAGGCTCCGAGGACGCCTCGGCTCGTTCGGCGGCGGCCCGGCCGGTCGCCTCGGAACGGTCTCAGAACGGCGGCCGCTCGTCGTCCGGCCGAGGACCGTGCGCCGGCGCCGGAGGAGGTCGCCCGGGTGGCCCCGCACGTGGACGGCGCAGGATCCGCCGTCCGTCACGGCGCAACCGCTGATCGATCTCTCTGGCCGTTTCCTGCGGTGGATGCGGCGCCGGATCCGGATCAGGAAGATCCGGACGGACCGGTTCTCCGCGCGTGAGGTAGACCCGCCCGAGTGGGCTGACCCACCGGAACCGGCCCGGACCGGGCTGGGTGAGCGCCCAACCGCGCTCCTTGTCGGGATGATGCCGCTTGCACTGAGGCCCGATGTTGCTCTCCACGGTCCGGCCGCCGAGACCGTGATCGCGGGTGTGGTCCAGATCCGAGCGGCGCGCCGAGCGAGTGCAGCCAGGCCCGCAGCAGGTGCGATCCCGGATACGGACGTGCTCGGCCAGCGGGCCACGCGCGAACCGCGCATACGGGTGCGCGTCGAGAAGCCCGCGCAGCCGATCACGGTCGGCCCAGCGGGCGGCGATCTCGGCCACCACGGCCTGCCACTCGCCCAGAACAGGACCAGAGGCGTAGGCCTCCAGCTCGGCGACTGCCACGTGCAGCTCGACCACGCCTCCCCGCACCCGCTCCGCCCCGGCCCGGCGCCCTCGGACGTGGTCACGGCCCCGACGCCGTAGCGGGCCGGCGAGCAGGAGGTGCCCGGTGGCGTCGACGACGGCGAACCGCCACACCGCCCCACGCCGCTGCGCGGCAACCGCATCCCGGGCAAGATCGGCGCAGACCGGCCCGAGACCGGGGATCTCCCCGGGACGCTCGTCGAGGCCGGCGAGCGTGGCCAGGCCGAGGCGGATCTCGATGCCCTCCCGCACGCCGATCGGGCCTCCTGTGCGACAGCTGCCGGGCTGACCGGTCGGCGGTGCGGGGCGTCCAGGCTCGGAGTGATCCGGGGGCCGGTCGTCACCCCCTCCACCCGCCTCGGTGCGGATCACGACGTCGTCCCCGGTCGCGCCGATGGTTGCGACAGCAGCCTTGCCCGCCGGGTCGTCGTCGGGATCGCCGCCGTCGGGATCGTCATCGGGACCGCCGTCGTCAGGCCCGCCCGGGTCGTCGTCGCCCGGGTCGTCGGTGTCGTCGTCGGTGTCGTCGTCGGGGTTGTCCTCGGGCCGGGGGCCGGCACGTAGCAGGTCGATGATCTGAGCCTCGGTGAGGCCGTCGAACAGACCGTTGAGCATCCCCAGGTAGAGATCCGCGCTGATCTGCGAACGCCGCCCGGGATGCCCGGCACGTATGGCCGCATCGCTCAACCGGTCCAGACGCGCTGCCGCAGCCGCGGCCTCGTCCGCGGGCAGCCCGTGCCCCACCACGGTGGCGGTGCCGGTGGCCGGGTCCAGGAACAACGCCACACCGCGTTGTTGCACCGCGCGGCGATACCGGCGGCGCCGGAACTGCGGATCGATCGCGTACAACGCCCGGTAGATCCGGTCCGCCAACTGCTTGGCGGTCAGCCCCGGCGCCAACGGCAGGAAACGTTCACACAACCGGCGGCTCTGCTCGACGGTGACATCCCCGGTGTCCGGGTCGAGGTAGTCGACGAACACCCCGGCCTTTCCGCGGTCGATCCGACCCTGGTGGAACGCCGTGAACACCATCGGCAGGCGTTCGGTCAACGCGGTGGCGAACCCGAGCTCCCGCTCGGCGGCGGTGGGCGTCCAGGTCAGGGCCGCGGCGATCTCGTGGCCCGCCCACTCGTGGTGCTCCACCGACCGTGCCACCGCCTCGGCCCGGGCCGAGACGGGAAGCCCGCCGATCGGGACGGTGTGGGAGAGCTGGTTGAGCCCGGCCAGCAGTTCGGCATCCTCGTGGGACCGCTGCCGCAGGTGGGCCTGCAGCAGCTCGGGCACCCGCGAGTTGGGCACGGAGCCCCACGGGAGCGCGTGCAGCAGCGCGGACAACTGGGGGCCGGGCGGGGTGGTGACCGCCCGGTCCACGAGATCCAGCACTGCCGACATGATTCGAACATAGATTCGACCCCCGACATTTCGTGGCCGATCCCGAAAGGCTTCCAGGGTTCACCCGAAGCGCCCATCCATCGGTGACGAAAGGTGAGATCCTGCGGCGGACGTGCGCGTCCTAGTCCCACTCCCGGCTCAGCCGCCGCAGCATGTCCTGCGACCCCACGGGTGTCTCGGCCTGCGCCGTGACCTGTTCCATCACGGCGAGGTAGCGCTCCACGTCCACACGCTCGTCCAGATAGACAGCACTGGTCAGCTGCTCGGTGTGGTCGATGTCGGGCAGATCGGGCAGCAGTCCGGGGATGAGCTGCCCGTGGAAGGTGCGCAGGTACTCGGCCGCCTGTCCAGGCGCAGGTACATCTCGAACCGGGGTGGCAGCGGGTCGCTGTACTGCTGCCACCGACCCGGGTAGTGCGTATGCCGCGGCGGCCGGACGGGCGGCGACTCAGCCCGCCAGGTCGTCGAACTCCCCGTCCTTGGCACCGCGGAGGAAGGCCGCGATCTCGGCCCGCGTGTACACCAGTGCCGGGCCGTGCGGGTCGCGCGAGTTGCGCACCGCGACCGCGCCGCTCGCCAGGGCCGCCACCTCGATGCAGTCACCACTCGGGTTGCTCGCCCGGCTCTTGCGCCACGTGACGGCGCCGAGCTCGTCCGCGGCGATGCCGTTGTCCTCGTTGTGCTGCATGTGTTCTCCCCGATGCCAGCGCCAGGTGTACGCCTCAGATGTACGCGACGAATGTACTTGCAGACGCGCTTGCATCCGCAAGCCGGAGTGGGGACACTGACTCCCATGAGCGGGGGCGATCGGTCAGGTCCAGGCACCGTCGACACGATCACCGTCACCTGCTGCGTGGACAGCCACGCGCACGAGGTGCCCGACACCGAGCTCGCCGAGGCTGCCCGTCGCCTCGATGGCTGCTTCCAGGCGCTGTGCGGCCACCGCATCACCGCCGCCTCGATGGTGGAGCCGGACGGCCAGCCGTGCCTGCTGTGCGCCGCGATCCGCGAACGCACCAGCGCGCCCCGCCGCGGCGCTCGCCTGCAGCGCATCCTGGGCTGACCACCTCCCCGGCACCCCCGCACCGGCTACTACGAGCAGCACCCGCCCGGGCAGGGCGGGTGCTGCCGCCGGCCGGAGCGGACCCCGGCCGATGCGTCCGCAGCCGGGGGGATCACCGCGGACGCCTGGATGACTCGCATCCGCCCGAGGTTCGTTACCGGTTCGGCCCGATCGGCGGGTGGTGTCGCCGGCCGGTGCGGGAGACAGTGGAGAACGAATTGGGGCCGCACCCGGCGAAGGAGCCTTCTCGTGACCGCTACCGAGCAGCGTCCGTCCACCACCGTCGTCCATCCCCTGGATCCGTTGTCGGCCGCCGAGGTCGGCGCCGCGGCCGCGTTGCTGCGCGAGGCCGGTCACGCCGGCCCGACGTGCCGGTTCGTCTCGCTCGTGCTGCACGAGCCGGCAAAGGCCGCGGTCCTGGCGTTCGACGCCGACGCCACCCCCGTGGCCCGCGAGGTCGCCGCGGTCGTGCTCGATCGGGCCGACGGGCGCACCTACGAGGCCGGCGTGTCGCTGACCGATTCGGCCGTGACGCGCTGGGAGCACGTGCCCGGTGTGCAGCCGCAGGTGCTGCTCGAGGAGTTCTTCGCCTGCGAGGAGATCGTGAAGGCCGACCCGGGCGTGCAGGAGGCGCTGCGGGAGCGCGGGATCACCGAGTTCGGCGGCGTGATGGTGGACCCGTGGTCGGCGGGCCACTACGGCGACGAGACCGAGGGCAGGCTGGTCCGCGCGCTGGTCTGGGTCAAGATCGGCGGCCCCGACGACAACGGCTACGCGCATCCCGTCGAGAACCTCGTCGTCTACGTCGACACCCTCGCCGGGCGGGTCGCGACGATCGAGGACCACGGCGTCGTGCCCGTCCCGCAGCAGCCGGGCAACTACACGGCCGCGGACGTGGAGCCGCGCACGGACCTGAAGCCCATCTCGATCACCCAGCCCGAGGGCACCTCCTTCGAGGTGGACGGGCACGAGGTGCGCTGGCAGAAGTGGCGGTTCCGGGTGGGGTTCACCCCGCGCGAGGGCCTGGTGCTGCACACCGTCCGGTACGCCGACGCGGGCCGTGAGCGCTCGGTCCTGCACCGCGCGTCGCTCTCGGAGATGGTGGTGCCCTACGGGGACCCGGCGCCCACCCACCGGCGCAAGAACGCGTTCGACGCGGGCGAGTACAACATCGGCACCCTGGCCAACCCCCTCGAGCTGGGCTGCGACTGCCTCGGCGAGATCCGCTACTTCGACGCCGTCCTCGCCGACGGCGACGGCAACCCGCTGACCATCCCGAACGCCGTGTGCCTGCACGAGGAGGACCACGGCCTGCTGTGGAAGCACACCGACTTCCGCACCGAGAAGGTCGAGGTCCGCCGCTCCCGTCGCCTGGTCATCTCGTTCGTCGCCACCGTGGGCAACTACGAGTACGGCTTCTTCTGGTACCTCTACCAGGACGGCACGATCGAGTTCGACGTCAAGCTGACCGGGATCATGTCCACCGGCGCCGTGCCGCCCGGCACCACCCCGACCCACGGCCAGCTGCTCAACACCGACGGCCTCTACGCGCCGATCCACCAGCACGTGTTCAACATGCGCCTGGACTTCGACGTGGACGGCACCGCCAACTCGGTCTACGAGATCGACACCGAGACCGATCCGCCCGGCCCCGACAACCCGCTCGGCAACGCGTTCCGCACCACCGCCACCCGCTTGGAGACCGAGCTCGCGGCCCGGCGGCGGGTGAGCCTGGACCGGGCTCGCTACTGGGTCGTGCGCAGCACCCACGCCCGCAACGCCGTCGGCGAGCCCACCGCGTACGCCCTCAAGCCCCACGGCACGACCGTGCCGTTCGCCCGGCCCGAGGCGAGCGTCATGCGGCGGGCCGGGTTCATGGCCCACCACCTCTGGGTCACGCCGCACGCCGAGAGCGAACGGCACGCCGCGGGCGACTACCCCAACCAGCACGCCGGCGGTGACGGCCTCCCTGCCTGGACGGCGGCCGACCGCGACGTGACCGACACCGACGTGGTGGTCTGGTACACGTTCGGCTCGCACCACGTGGCGCGGTTGGAGGACTGGCCGGTGATGCCGGTGCAGCACGTCGGCTTCCTGCTGCAGCCCGCGGGCTTCTTCGACCGCAACCCGGCGCTCGACGTGCCGCCACCGCACCACTAGCCGGCCGTCGTGCCCCGGTGTCGCCGGCGCTGCGGGCGCGCAGGTGTCAGGAGAACTGGATCCCGCCGTCGATCATGACCGACTGGCCGGTCATGTAGTCCGAGTCTGGGGAGGCGAGGTAGGACACGAAGCCGGCCACGTCCTCCGGCACCGACACCCGGCCGAGGTGGATCAGCTCCGAGTACTTCGCGATGGCCGCCCCCTTGCGCAGGCCCTCGTGGTCGGCGAGCTTCTCGTCGATGTGGTCCCACATCGCGGTGCCGACGATGCCCGGGCAGTAGGCGTTCACGGTGATGCCGTGCTGGGCCCACTCCATCGCGGCGGCCTGCGTGAGCCCGCGCACCGCCCACTTCGAGGCGGAGTAGTGCCCGAGCAGCGGGAAGGGCCGGTACGCCACGATCGACGCGGCACCGATGATCTTGCCGCCGCCGCCCTGCGCGATCATCTGCTTCGCCGCGGCCGTGTAGCAGAGGTACACCCCGCGCAGGTTGATCGACATCAGGTGGTCGAACTCCTCGGGCGTCACCTCCAGCAGCGGCTTCACCTGCGCGATCCCGGCGTTGGCCACCATCACGTCGAGCTGGTCGAGCTCGCCGACCGCCTGCTGCACCATGGGCCTGCACGGCGTCCGGCTGGGACACGTCGGCCACCACCGCGGCCGAACGCCGCCCCAGCGCCGCGATCTCGTCGGCGACGCCCTCGAGCTGGTCGCCGTTGGCCTCGATGTCGTTGACTGCCACGTCGAGACCGTCGGCGGCCAGGCGCAGGGCGATGCCCTTGCCGATGCCCCGCGCAGCCCCCGTGACCAGTGCGACCCGCTTCTCCGATGCAACCACTGCTACCTCCGTTGGTGGTGGGCTCCGGAGGTGAAGCTAGGGATGCGGGCCGGCTGTGCGCAGGCCTGCGGGGTCTCAATATGAGACCCCGGACCTCACTCAGCGCCCTTGCTGCGCCGCCCTGCGCTCCCGCAGGCTGCGACGGGGCAGCCTGCTGACGCCCAGCAGGGCCACCACGCAGAACCCGAGCACCCACCAGAACGCGTCGGCAAACGCCCACGTGACCCCGGCGGCGCCGAGCGGCTCCCGGGCCGCGAGCCGGGTCTGCAGGATCACCGCGAGCAGCGCGGTACCGACCGAGCCGCCGATCGTGCTGAGCAGGTTCAACGCGCTGGACGCCCGCGGGATCACGGTCCGCTCCAGCGTGCTGTAGACCAGCGCCATCACCGGCGCGCTGATCATCGAGCTGCCCAGCCCCCGCACCACGAGCGACCCGGCGATCAGCGCGGCGGGCGGCGCGCTCGCGAGCTGGGTGAACACCACCGTGCCCAGCGCCACCAGCGCCACCCCGGTGAACACCAGGGTGCGGGCGGCGACCCGGTCGACGATGCGGCTGACCAGCACCGAGCCGGCCACGGCGCCGATGCCCTGCGGGACGAGCAGCAGGCCCGCCTCCCACGGGGTCATGCCACGCCCGCTCTGCAGGTACAGCGGCAGCAGGAACATCGCGCCGTACACCGACGCACCGAGGATCAGCAACGCCAGCGCGGCGGCACCGAACGGGGGCCGCGACAGCAGCCGCAGGTCGAGCAGCGGGACGCGGCGCCCGTCGTCGCGCCGATGGCGCAGCGCGTGCACGACGAACCCGGCGAGGATGCCGGCGCCGAGCGCCAGCGCGCCCCAGCTCACCGCGGCCGGCACCGCCTGGCCGTGGGCGAAGCCGGTGAGCCCGAAGACGAGCACCGCGATGCCCGGGGACAGCAGCGCAGCACCCCGCAGGTCCAGCGGCGCCCCGGCCGCCGCCGGCGCGTCCCGCGGGACGTGGCGCAGCGCGAGCACCACCGCGACCAGCCCGATCGGCAGGTTCACGGAGAACAGCCACGACCAGTGCGCCACACCGAGGATCGCGCCGCCGATGATCGGCCCGAACACCGGCGACAGCAGCGGGACGACCCCGACGATGCTGATGATCCGCCCGATGCGGCCCGGCCCGGCCGCCCGGGCCAGCAGGGTCTGCCCGGTCGGCGGCAGCAGCCCGCCGCCGAGGCCCTGCAGCACCCGGAAGGCGATGAGGCTCGCCGGTGACCAGGCCAGCGCGCACAGCGCGGACCCGGCCAGGAACACCAGCACCGCGCCGATCCAGGTGCGGCGCCCGCCGAACCGGTCCACCAACCAGCCCGACGCCGGTACCGCCGTGACGACGGCGAGCAGGTAGGCGGTGGTGACCCACTGGACGTCGGCGATCGAGGCGCCGAGCTCCTCGGTCAGGGTGTCGATGCCGACGGTGACGATGGTGGCGTCCATCGTCGCCATGAACGTGCCCAGCACCAGGACGAACGCGGTGCGCACCAGCGGGGCGTCGATCCGCTGCGCCTCCGGCCCGGTCATGCGCTCGCGGCCAGCGCGACGAGCGCGGCACGCAGGTGCTCGACGAGTGCGGCGGGCTCCTCGCCGGGGAACACTCCCGGCGCCCAGAAGATCCGGACGACGAGTTCGGTGCCCGCCCGGCCGTCGACGGCGATCGCGTTGACCATCACCTCCCGCGGCTGCGGGAGGTCCGCGTCGCCGCCGGAGCCGATCGGGTCGGTGCCGGGGACGGGCCGCCAGAGGACCTGCTCGCTCGTCGCGGTCGGCAACCGGCCGAGGTAGTTCACCGAGATCCGGGGCCGGTCCCCCTCGACGAGGTCGCCGAGGATGCCGTGCCCGAGCCCGTCTCCGGCCGCCGCGAGCTGCTCCGCGACCGCGGCGAGCGTCGGCGCCGCGTCCCCGGGCTCGACCCGCACCGGGTGCCACGCCGCGAGCCAGCCGACGGTCGCGGACAGGTCGGCGGGTCCGGTGGCGTCGGGCAGGGCGGCCGGACGGCCGTGGCCCTCCCGCGCGAGCGTGACCGCCGCGTCGCCGCGCCACGCGCGCACCGCCAGCGCCACCGCGGTCAGCAGGACCGCGTCGGGGGCGGTGCCGCGCGCCGCCGGCAGCGTCGTGAGCACCGCGCGCGCCGTGTCCGGGTCGAGGCGCAGCTCGCGGTGCACGGCCGCGGCCATGGTGTCGCGGGCCGGGTCGAGCGGGCGCACCCCGAGCGGCGCGACGTCCGCGGTGGCCCGCCGCCAGTGCGGCAGCTCCGCGCGCCGGGCCGGCACGGCCGCCCGCAGCGCGCGGGACCACCCGGGGTAGGAGGTCCCCGAGGCCGGCAGCGTCGTCTCGCCGCTCTCGTAGAGGTGCGCGACGTCGTCGACGAGGATCCGCCACGACGCACCGTCCACGGCCACGTGGTGCGCGACCAGCAGCAACCGTCCCGGTTCCGCATCCCCGGCGTCGAGCCAGACCGCGCGCAGCAGCGGGCCGCGGCGCAGGTCCATCGCCGCGCGGGCCTCCTCGAGCCGGGCCGCGGCGGTGCGGTCGAGGGCCTCCACCTCGTCCGGCGCGACGGCCACGCGCGTGAGTACCTCGGCCCCGGTGACGGCGTGCGGGATGCGCAGCACGGGCTCGGCGCCATCGGGCTCGACCAGGTGCGCGCGCAGGACGTCGTGGCGCGCCAGCACGGCGTCGAACACGGCCTCCCACCGCGCGAGGTCGCCCCCGGCCGGGACCACGAGCTGCATCCACAGGCAGAACGCGTCCGGCGAGGCGCCGGCGGCGGCACACAGCCCGAGGAACTCCCGCATGGCCGGGGTCAGCGGGGCGTCACCGGCCTCGGGCAGATCCGCCGGTCCTTCCCCGGCACTCACCGCACGCGCGGCGATGCCGGCCACGGTGACGCCCTCGAACACGTCGCGCGCGGTGAGCAGCAGCCCGCGCCGCCGCGCCCGCGACACCACCTGCAGCGACACGATGCTGTCGCCGCCTGCGTCGAGGAACGCGTCGTCGAGCTGGACCCTCGTCTGCCCGAGGACGTCGCGGAACACCTCCAGCAGCACGGCCTCGGCCAGTGTGGCCGGCTCCCGCGCCTCGGTGGCGACGACGGCCGGCGCCGGCAGCGCGGCCCGGTCCAGCTTGCCGCTCGGACCCAGCGGCAGCTCGTCCAGCTCGACCAGCGCGGAGGGCACCATGTGGTCCGGGAGCTGGGTGGCGGCCTCGGCCAGCAGGGTGGCGACGTCCAGCGGCGCGTCGCCCGCGGGCAGGACGTAGCCGACGATGCGCCGCTCCCCCGGCCGGTCCTCGCGCACGACCACCGCGCACCCGCGCACCGCCGGGTGCCGTCCCAGCACGGTCTCGATCTCGGCGAGCTCGATGCGGAACCCGCGGATCTTCACCTGGTCGTCGCCGCGGCCGAGGAACACGATCTGGCCGTCGGGACGCCACCGCACGAGATCGCCCGTGCGGTACATGCGCGAGCCCGGCGCGCCGAACGGGTCGGCGACGAACGCCGCCGCCGTCAGGTCAGGGCGGTTGACGTAGCCGCGCGCGAGTCCGGGCCCGGCGAGGTACAGCTCGCCGACCGCACCGACCTCGACCGGGAGCAGGCCGTCGTCCAGCACGTAGGCGCGCACGTTCGGGTCGGGGCGTCCGATCGGCACGGGACCGCCGTCGAGGGTCTCGTCCGGGTCGTGCTCGTCGGGATCGTGGACCCACATCGTCGCGTTGATCGTGGCCTCGGTGGGGCCGTACGCGTTCAGGAACCGCCGCCTGCGGCCCCACCGGCGCACGATCGCCGGGTCGAGCCGCTCGGCGCCGACCATCATCAATATGTCCCCGTCGATCTCCAGGTCGTCGGGCAGTGCCGCCACGAACGACGGGAGCAGGTTGATCGCGGTGACGCGGTGCTCGCGGATGTAGTCGACGAGCTCGTCGCCGGGCACCCGCACCTCGTCGGGCGCGATCACCGAGGTGCCGCCGGAGAGCAGGGCCACCATCGTCTGCCAGAACGCCACGTCGAAGCTCGTGGAGGCGAACTGCAGGTACCGGTCTCCCGGCGTGATGCCGACGACCTCCTCCTGCAGCGCCACCAGGTCCGGCAGGCCGCGGTGGGTGACCGCGACGCCCTTGGGGCGCCCCGTGGTGCCCGAGGTGTAGATGACGTACGCGAGCGCGTCGGGGGTGAACCGGGCGCGCGGCCGGGCGGGATCGGTGCCGGGCCGGCCCGCGACCGTCGCCGGGTCGTCGAGACGCAGCACCGGCATCCCGTCCGGCAGCTCCACCTCGAGACGAGCCTGCACGTCCGCCGTGGTCAGGGCGGCGGCCGGGGAGATGTCGGAGATCATGTAGGCCAGCCGGTCGCGCGGGTAGGCGGGGTCCATCGGCACGTACACCGCGCCCGCCTTCAGCACGCCCAGCAGCGCCACGACCATCTCGATGTCGCGACCGAGCAGCACCGCCACCGGGTCCTGCGGGGCCACCCCCTGCGCGACCAGGGCGTGCGCCAGTTGGTTGGCCTGCCGCTCCAGCTCGGCGTAGGTGAGGCTGCGGCCGCGGCAGACCACCGCCTCGGCACCGGGGCGCCGCCGCACCCAGGCCGCGAACTCGGCCAGGAGCGGGCGCCGCGTCCGGCGGGGTGCGATGTCGCCCATGGCGAGCACGGCGGCCCGCTCGTCCGCGTCGAGCAGCGGTAGCCGCGCGACCGGCCGGTCCGGGTCGGCGACGAGCTCGTGCAGCAGCGCGACGAGCCGGCGTCCGTGCGCGCGCACGGTCTCCTCGGTGAAGGCGTGCGGCTGGTGGGCCAGCCCGACGGTGATCGCGTCGCCGGGGAGCACCACGACCGTCAGCGGGTAGTGCGTGGCGTCGGCGATCTCCACCCCGGCGAGGTCGAGGCCCGGCGCGACGGGGACCCGCCGCCGGTCCGACAGCGGGAAGTTCTCCACCACGAGCATCGTGTCGAACAGGTCCCCGACGCCCGCTGCACGCTGCACGTCGGGCAGCCCGACGCTGTGGTGCTCGGCCATCGCGACGGCCTGGGCCTGCACGGCGTCGAGCACCTGCGCCGCGGTGTCCGACGGGCGCGACGCGACCCGCACGACGACCGTGTTGAGCAGCAGCCCGATCATGTCCTCGACGCCCTCGACCTCGGGCGGGCGACCGGAGACGGGGCAGCCGAACAGGACGTCGCGGCGACCGGTGAGCCGGCCGAGCAGCAGCCCCCACGCGGTCTGCATCACGGTGGACAGGGTGAGCCCGCGCTCGCGCGCGAACGTGCGCAGCCGCTCCGAGAACTCGGACCCGAGGTCGAGCGTCACCCGCTCCGGACGCTCGACGCGGGCCGCGGTCGTGGCCGGCGCGAGCCGCGTGCCCCCGTCGACACCGGCCAGCAGCTCCCGCCAGGCCTGCAGGGACTTCTCGGGATCACGGCCGGCGACGAAGCGGTGGTAGGCGGCCAGGCCCGGCGCGGCGGGCACCACCGGGCCGCCGCCCAGCTCGGCGTAGAGGCCGCTGAGGGCCCGCCCCACCAGCGGCATCGACCAGCCGTCGAGCAGCGCGTGGTGCATGGTGAGGCACAACCGGTGCTCGCCGGGACCCGTGGCCACCAGCAGGAACCGCACCAGAGGCGGCGTCGCGGGGTCGAACCCGCGCTGCACCTGGTCGCGCCGCAGGCGATGCAGCTGCGCCTCGCGGGCCGCGGGCGCGAGCCCGCTGAGATCGGCGTACTCCCACAGCAGCTCGGTGTCGGCGGGGACCACCGTCACGACGTCGCCGGGGTCGGTGACCACGAGGAACGACCGGAGCGCAGGCCTGCGGCGCAGCAGCTCCCCGGCCGCGGCGCGCATCCGGTCCGGGTCCAGCTCGCCGTCGAACCGCAGGACCGCCTGCGCCACGTAGACGTCGGTGTCGTCCGCGCCACGCACCAGGGTGTGGAACGCCAGCCCCACCTGCAGCGGGGTGGCCGGCAGCAGCTCCTCGACGCGGTGGGTGCGCTCGATCTCGTCCAGTGTGGCCCGGTCGATGTGCACCAGCGGCCCGTCCGGCGCGGCCCGCTCGGCGTCATCGGTGACCCGGCCCGCGCCCGCGGCCAGCGCCGCGATGCTCTGTCGGCCCAGGAGGTCCTTGGGGCGCAGGTCCAGCCCGCGGGCCCGGGCCCGGCTGCTGACGGCGATGGCGGTGATGCTGTCGCCGCCCAGCGCGAAGAAGTCGGCGTCGACCCCGACGTGCGGCAGACCCAGGACGTCGGCGATCACCGCGCAGAGCGCCTGCTCCTGCGCGGTCTCCGCGGCCCGGCCGGTGTCGGTGACGGCCGGCGCGGGCAGGGCCGCGCGGTCGAGCTTGCCGTTGACCGTCACCGGGAGCTCGTCGAGCACGACGACGGCCGCCGGCACCAGGTGCTCGGGCAACCGCACCGCGAGCGCGTCGCGCAGCTGCTCGGGGGTCGTGCTCGCGCCGAGCGCGGGGACGACGTACCCGACGATCTGCGCCCGCCCGGACTCCGTGCGCACCAGCGCCGCCGCGGCGTCCACCCCGGGCAGCGCGGCCAGCCCGGCCTCCACCTCGCCCAGCTCCACGCGGTGCCCGCGGATCTTGACCTGCCCGTCGTCGCGACCGAGGTACTCCAGGCCACCGTCGGACCGCCGCCGCACGACGTCGCCGGTGCGGTACATCCGCTCCCCCGGCCGCCCGTACGGGTTCGCGACGAACCGCTCGGCGGTGACGCCCGGCCGGTCCAGGTACCCGCGGGCCAGGTGCGGCCCGGCCAGGTACAGCGCACCGCGTTCGCCGTCGGGCACCGGGGCGAGCGCGCCGTCGAGCACGTAGGCGCCGGTGCCGGGCACCGCCGTGCCGATCGTCGGGGCGTCCCCCTCGATCCTCGCGACGGTGGCGTCGACGCATGCCTCGGTCGGGCCGTACAGGTTCAACGCCGTGACCCCGGCCGCGGCGACGGTGTGCCACAGCCCCTCGCCGACGGCTTCCCCGCCGAGGAGCAGCACGCCCGGGGCCGGTGACCCGGTGAGCAGGCCGGCCGCGAGCAGCGGCCCCGCCATCGACGGCGTGGTGTCGACGACGTCGATGCCGTCGCGGCGCACCGCCGCCACGAGCGCGTCGGCGTCGCGGGCGGTGTCGGTGTCGTAGAGGTGCAGCTCGTGTCCGCACAGCAGCCAGCAGAGCTGGTCGAGCGAGGCGTCGAAGGCGAACGAGTAGGTGTGCGCCGCCCGCAACCGCCGCCCGTGTGCGCGCTCCCGGGCCGCAGCGACGATCGTCGCCCGCTGGCGGTGCACCAGCTCGGCCAGACCACCCGACCGGGCCAGCACGCCCTTCGGGCGGCCCGTCGAGCCGGACGTGTAGATGACGTAGGCGAGGTGCTCCGGGTGCCGCGGCGCGGCGAGCTCGGAGTCGGCGAGCGGGCCGTCGGGCAGGGTGGCCAACTCCGCGAGCACCGCGGGGTCGGTCAGGTCCAGCCGGTCCACGGCGCCCAGGTCCGGTGCCGGCCCGGCCGTCACCACGAGCCCCGGGCGGGCGTCGGCGAGCAGCTCGCGGCGCCGTGGCGCCGGGTGTTCCGGATCGAGCGCCAGGTAGGCGGCGCCGGCGTCGAGGACGGCGAGCAGCGCCACGACGAGATCGGCGCCGCGGGGCAGCGCGAGCGCGACCACGTCGTCGGGCCCCACCCCGCGGGCGCGCAGCGCGCGGGCCAGCCGGTGCACGCGCCCGGCCAGCTCGGCCGTGGTGAGCCGCTGCGCACCCGAGACGAGCGCGGTCTCGCCGGCCCGGGTCGCGGCGAGCGCGTCGAGCACCGCCGGCACCGGCTCGGGTGCGCCGTCCACGGCGGGCGTCTGCGCGGCGGTGAGCAGGGCCGTGCGGGCGTCGCCGACCAGGTCGACCTGACCGACGGCCGGCGCCTCGGGACGGGCCAGCTCGCGCACCATGGTCTGCATCGCGGCCGGCTTGCGGTCCACCGCGGCCTGGTCACCGGCGCGCGCGTCCACCTCGAACCCGAGCAGCAGCCCGCCGTCGCGGGTGGGGGTGGCGGTCAGGCCCCAGTCCTCGGGAGGGCCGCCCGCGACGTTGCGCATCTGCCCGGTGGCGCCCGCGAAGTCCATCACGAGGTCGTAGGCCTTGAAGTTGACGCCGCTGCCGTGCAGCAGCGCGCTCGCCCCCGGGACGCCGAGGTCCCGGGGGATGTTCCCGCCGCGGTAGCGCTGGTGGGCGCGCATCTCGGCCATCGCCGCGGCGACCCGCCGGGTGAGCTCGGGCAACCGGTCGCCGCTGCGCACGGCCACGCGCAGCGGCAGCACGTTCACGGCCATGGCGGGCGTGCGCAGCCCCGTCGACCCGAGCCGGCACATCAGCGGCAGCCCGAACACGACGTCGGTGCGCCCCTGCATCCGGTGCAGGAACGCCGCGTAGCAGGCGATCACGGCCTCGCCCCAGGTGGCGCCCACCTCCTTGGCCACCGCGCGCAGCGCCTCGATCTCGTCGGGCGACACGGTCCGGCTCGCCGAGAGCGTGTGCTGCGCCGGACCCGCAAGGGCCGCACGCTCGTCGAACTCCGGCATCGGGGTCAGCCGGTCGACCCAGTAGGCGCGGTCGGCCGCGCTGTCCGCGCTCGCGAGGTAGGCCGCGTCGGCCGCCGCGAACTCGGCGAACGGCCGGAACGGCGCCGGCGGCACCGGCTCGCCCGTGGCCAGCGCGGTGTGCACCGCGGCGATGCGCCGGCACAGCATCGACTGGGTGTAGCCGTCGATCACCAGGTGGTGGTAGAGCAGCACGCACCACACGTCCCGGTCGGTGATCCGCAGAACGGCCTGCACGGCCAGGTCGCGCCCGGTCATGCCGGACAGCTGCGCGGCCGCCCGGAAGCGCTCGGCCGCGACGAACGCGTTGCCGGCCGCGACGGGGTCGGGCTCGCCGCGCAGGTCGAGGATCCGCGGCGCCGCCGCCGGTGCGTCGTCGATCAGCTGGCGCGGGCCGTCCGGGGTGTCGAACACGCGGACCCGCAGCGCCTCCGCGTCGTCGGTGGTGATCCGGACCGCCTCGGCGAGCAGGCCGGCATCGACCGGGTCCGGGCCGGAGACCTCGAGGACGTCCCCGACGAGGTAGTAGGGCGAGTCCGGGTCGAGCCGCTGCGCGTTCCAGATGCCCAGCTGCGCGGTGGTCAGGTCGAACGTCGCGGGAGCCTGGACGCCGGTGGTCACACGCATTCCTCGTCTGTCGGAGATCAGGGTTCGGTCACGCCGGCGGCGACAGCAGCGGTGCGAGCGCCTCGTCCGCCGCGTCCAGCGCCGTGAGCGCGGCCTTGTAGGTGGCCGCCTCGGTGTAGCGGATCGGGATCGTGCGGCCGGCCTGCACGGCGGGCAGCAGCTGCCACAGCGGCGAGTCGAGGACCTGCTGCACGCCCTCGCGGACCGACCCGTCGGGCTCGGCGCTGTAGGTGATCACCTCGGCCCCACCGAGGCTCGCCTGCAGCTCCTCGAGCGAGGTGTACTCGCTGACCGCCCGCGAGCCCGGGCCCGGCTCGCGCACCTCGCCGTAGTAGGAGACGCCGAGGTCGTTGAGGACGTTCGTGCCCCACGAGCCGTCGAACTCCCGATGGAAGGTGCCGCGCGCCACCTCGCCGTACGCGCCGACGTGGCCGAACCGCAGCGACCCGACGGCGGGCGCGTACTCCTCCTCCAGCCCCGCGGCCTTCGCCTCGTACTCGCCGCGCAGGGCGTCGAAGGCGGGCAGCACGCCCGCCGCGTCCGCCTGCCGCTGCGACACCTCCCGCCACTTCGACGGGATCGTCGGACCGATCGCCACGACCGGCGCCACCGACTCCAGGAGCTCCACGTCGACGTCGGTGAGGATCGGGGCGGGCACCCCGATCACGATGAGGTCGGGATCGACCCTGGCGATCGCCTCGTAGTCGGTCTCCGCGGCCAGTTCGCCCGCGACCTTCTCCAGCCCGTCGTAGGCGGCCTTGTCCTCGGGGCTCATCAGTGGGACGCCCCGCTCCCACGTCGAGATGCCGACGAGCGGGGCTCCGGTCTCGATCAGCGCGGGCACGGCGTAGCCGGTGGCCACGATGCGCTGCGGCGCCACGGGGATGCTGACCTCGCCGTTGTCGGCGGCGAAGATCCGTGTCGGCGGCTGGGCCCCCGTCTCCGGCGTGCTGGCCTGCTCCGGCGAACCGCAACCCGCCACGACGAGGGCGAGCACCGCCGCGCAGGTGGCGACGAGGCGCGACGACGCGTGCGGTCTCACGGGATTCCTTCGGGCTGTGCGGGTCGCGTAGCTCACGGGCGGGAGGTCAGGTAGCCGCCCATGTGCGGGAAGAAGTCGGCGGCGTCGAACTCGCGGCCGTCCTCGCTGCGCACCCGCTCCAGCACTACGCCGCGGTTGCGGCCGCGCCGCGCGTCGGCACCCGCGACGATCACGACACCCCGGCCGCGCCGGATGACGATCCGCCCCGGTGTCCCGCCGATCACGTCGTCGGTCACCGAGGCCGACAGCACCCGCAGCCGCTCGCCCCGGTAGTAGCAGTAGGAATTCGGGTACGGGTCGGTCTGGGCGCGGACCAGGTTGAAGACGTCGCGCGCCGGCCACGACCAGTCGATGCGGTTCTCCTCGTCGGTGCGGCGGTGGAAGTAGGACGCCGCCTTCCGGTCCTGCGGGACGGGGACGGCCCGGCCCGACGCCACCAGTTCCAGCGCGTCCACCGTGATCGGGCCGAACATGGCCAGCGTGCGGTCGAACAGGTCGACCACGGTGTCGTCGTCGGTGACCGGCGTCGAACGCTGCAGGAGGATGCCGCCCGCGTCGAACTCCTCGTTCATCACGTGCGCGGTGACGCCGACCTCGGGCTCGTCGTTGATCAGCGCCCAGTTCAGCGGGGCGAACCCGGCGTAGGCGGGCAGCAGCGCGTCGTGCACGTTGACCGTGCCCAGCCGCGGGATCGAGAACACCGCGGGCGAGAGCCACGTGCGCCAGTTCGAGACCACCATGACGTCGGCCTCCGAGGCCAGGACGGCGTCGCGGACCTCCACGTCGTCGGCGCGCTCCCGCACCAGCAGCGGGATGCCGTGGTCGGCGGCCAGCTCCGCCACCGACTCGTTGAAGATCTTCTCGTACGCGTTGTCGCTGTCGGGGTGCGTGACGATCAGGGGAACCTCGTGGCCGGCGTCGAGCAGTGCCTCGATCGTCCGCCGTCCCCAGGTCATGTATCCGAACGCGACAACCCGCATCCCGCTCTCCTTCTATGTCTCAGTGGTCGTGGTCGTGGTCGTGGTCGGGGTTGCCGGGGTCGTTGTGGTCCTCGTCGAAGTTGGCGACGCCACGCCTCCAGTAGCCGGTGATGTCGCAGTCCTCCCGCGGGATGCGCAGCTCGTCGCGCACCCAGCGGCGCAGCGGCTTGAGCACGCCCGCCTCGCCGGCGAGCCACACGAAGACGCGCTCGCCGCGCGGCACCTGCACGGTGCGGACGGCGCGCTCCAGCACGTCGCTGGTGCCCGGCGCCGCGGGGCCGCGGTGCAGCCACCGGACGACGACCCCCTCCGGCGCGTCCAGCTCGATCTCCTCGGACGCGTCGGCGACCTCGATGAAGGCCCACCCCGCCGCGGTGCGCGGCAGCTCCTCCAACCGGCGGGCGATGGCCGGCAGGGCCGTGATGTCGCCGCCGAGCAGGTAGCTGTCGTAGCGGTCGGGCACCACGACGCCCCCGGGCGGCCCGGCCACGTGCACGCGGACGCCGGGGGCGACGCTCGTGGCCCAGTCCGCCGCGAGGCCGCCCGCGTGCAGCGCGATGTCGATGTCGATCTCCCGGGCGGCCGCGTCGTAGCGGCGCACGGTGTACTCGCGCGTCACCGGCAGCGGGCGCGGCCAGGCCAGCATGAGCCCGTCCGGCTCGGGGAGCCGCAGCTCGCCGCGCTCGTCGGGGAAGATCAGCTTGACGTGCTCGCACGGTGCGTGGCTCTCGAAGCCCTCCGCACCGTCGCCGCCGAGGGTGAGGCGCAGCAGCGCCGACCCGACCATCCGGGTGCCGAGCACCTCGCACTCCCGCAGGCGGATCGGGTAGGGCACCCGCGCGCTGCTCGCGCCTGCCCTGACCTCGCCGATCCGTTCCAGGTGCCGTTCGCGCGTCATCGCTGCACCATCATCTCTGCGCCATCGCCGTGCGCAGGCTGCGCGGGCGCAGGTCGCTCCAGTGCCGTTCGACGTGCTCCAGGCACGCCGCGCGGGTGTCCGGCCCGAAGACCGGGCGCCAGCCCGCGGGAACGGGTGCGAAGTCGGGCCACAGGCTGTGCTGGTCCTCGCCGTTGACGAGCACGCGGAACGTGCCGTCCGGGTCGTCGAACGGGTTCATCCGGGTTCTCCCACCAGTTGTTCCCAATGCCGCAGGTCGGGCTGCTCGGCCAGGTCGGCGAACTCCAGGCGGGTCGCGCCGGCCTGGCGCCAGTGCTCGACCAGCGACATCAGGCGGATCGAGTCGACGCCGCGGTCGAGCAGGTCCTCGTCGGGGTCGATCTCGGCGGGGTCGCAGCCGAGGAGGTCGGCCACGTCGGCGCGGATGCGTTCGGGGGCGAGCGCCGCCTTGCCCCCAGCGGCGGTGTCCTCGGCGTTCATCCGGCCGCTCCCGCCGGCACCCGCGCACCCAGCGCCTCGAGCACCGCGGCGGTGGTCGTGACCACGCCGCAGCGCTGCGCCACGTACTCCAGCGCCTGCTCGTGGTGGCGGCGGGAGAAGTCCGCCACGCCGTCGGCGACGAGGAACGGGCGGACGTCGCGCATGAACGCCTCGACGGCCGTGGCCTGGCACCCGATGTGCGCGTACACGCCGGTGATCACCAGCTCGTCGCGGCCGCGGGCGGCGAGCTGCTCGGCGAAGGTGCTGCGCTGGAACGCGCTGTAGCGCCACTTGGTCAGCCGCACGTCCGACGGGGCGGGTGCGAGCTCGTCCACGATCTCGGCGGCGGCCGGGTCGGCGTCGATCACCGAGCCGATGCCGTCACCCCAGAACTCGGTGAGCAGCCCCCTGTCGCGGGGGTCCTGCCGCCCGGGCTGCGCGGTGTAGAACACCGGCACCCCGCGCTCCCGGCAGGCCGCGACGAGCGCGGCGACGTTGCGCACCAGGCCCGCCAGCGGCTGCGCGTCGGGCGCGTAGGCGGCCAGGAAGTAGCGCTGCATGTCGTGGACGAGCAGCGCGGCGCGTGAGGGATCGGGACGCCACCCGACGCGCCCGGACGGCACGTCCGCGGCGTCGGGCAACGGGTAGGGCTCGATGCGGGGCAGGGACATGCTGCTCACCTCTCCTTCGACGACGCTGCGGGCACCAGCGACCGGGTGATCGCGGCACGCAGCTCGCGCTTGCTGGTCTTGCCGACGGGGGTGGCCGGGAACGCGTCGACCACCAGCACCCGGTCGGGCACCGTGAACGCGGCCACCCCGCGTTCGCGCACGAATCGGCGCAGCTCGGCGGGCGTCGGCTGCGCGCCCGCGACGGGCACGACGTAGGCGCAGCTGCGCTCGCCCAGGTACTCGTCGGGCACCCCGACCACGGCCGCGTCGAGGACGTCCGGGTGGGCCATGAGGTGGTTCTCGACCTCCTCGGCCGCCACCTTCTCCCCGCCCCGGTTGATCTGGTCCTTCACGCGCCCGACCACCTCGACGTGCCCGGACTCCAGACGGCGCACGAGGTCGCCCGTGCGGTAGAAGCCGTCCGGGGTGAACGCGGTCCGGTTGTGCGCGGCGGCCCGGTGGTAGCCGCGGATCGTGTACGGCCCGCGCGTGAGCAGGGCACCGGTCTCCCCCGGCGCCACGTCCGCGTCCGTGGCCGGATCGACCACGCGGAGCTCGTCGTCGAGTGAGATCGGCCGGCCCTGGGTGCCGAGGACGAGGTCGGCGGGGTCGTCGAGGCGCGTGTAGTTGACCAGTCCCTCGGCCATGCCGAACACCTGCTGCAGCGCGCAGTGCAGCGCCGGCCCGATGCGCGCGGCCAGCTCGGCGCCGCACTTGGCGCCCCCGACCTGCAGCACCTCCAAGCTGCCCAGGTCCAGCTCCGTTCGCGCGGCCGCCTGCACCCAGGCCGCGGCGATCGGCGGCACCACGCCGGCGATCGTCACGCGCTCGGCCTCGATGAGCCGGAACGCCGTGTCGGCATCCGGGCGCGGGGCCAGCACGCAGGTGCCTCCCGCGTGCAGCGTGCCGAGCACCCCGGGCGAGCTCAGCGGGTAGTTGTGCGCCACGGGCAGGGCAGCCAGGTAGACGCTGTCCGGGGTCAGCCGGCAGATCCGGGCGCTCTCCCGCACGCTGTAGAGGTAGTCGTCGTGGGTGCGCGGGATGAGCTTCGGCAGGCCCGTGCTCCCGCCCGAGAGCTGCAGGAACGCCACTCCCGACGGATCGGGGTCGGGTAGCTGCCTCGGCTCGCGGGCCAGCTCTTCCAGGTCGATCGTCCCGGCAGCCGGCGCCCCGAGCACGATGATGTGGCGCACCGACGCCACCCGGTCCGCGACGCGGCGCGCCATCGCGGCGTGGTCGTACCGGTCGTGCGCGTCGACGGTGACGATCGCGACGGCCTCGGCCTGCTCCGCGAAGTGCACGAGCTCGGTGTCGCGGTGCGCGGGCAGCGCGAACACCGGCCACGCCCCCACCCGGAACAGGGCGAACACCACCGGCAGGAACTCCGCCACGTTGGGCAGCTGCACGACGACCCGGTCGCCGGCCCGCACGCCCAGCTCGACCAGGCCGGAGGCCAGGCGGTGCGCGCGCTCGTCCAGCTCGGCGTAGCTCCAGCGGGCACCCTCGCCGACGACGGCCGTACGGTCGGCGTGCGCCTCCGCCAGCGCCGTGAGCAGGGCGCCGAACGTCTGCCCGCGCCAGTGCCCGGCTGCGCGGTAGCGGGCCGCGAACGCGGGTGGCCACGGCGTGTGGTCGGGGCCGCTCACACGTCCTCCAGCCCGATCGCGCGCAGCAGGGTGCGGAACTTGGCGCCGGTCTCGGCCAGCTCGGCATCCGGGTCGGAGCCCGCCACGACGCCCGCGCCCGCGAACAGCCGCACCGTGTCGCCGCTGACCTCGGCGCTGCGCAGCGTCACCGCCCACTCGCCGTCGCCGCCGGCGTCGCACCAGCCCACGAGGCCGCTGTAGTACCCGCGGTCGACGCCCTCGATCTCGCCGATCGCGCCGCGTGCCGCCGCCGCCGGCGTGCCGCACACCGCGGGCGTCGGGTGCAGGGCCTCGGCCAGCGCGAGCGAGGACACCGACGGGTCGTCGAGGCGCCCGCTGATCGGGCTCGACAGGTGCCACATCGTGGCCGTGCCCAGCACGTCGGGGTACGCGGGTACCTGCAGGTCGGTGCAGAACCGGCCGAGCACCTCGGCGACCTGCGCGGTCACCATCGCGTGCTCGCGACGGTCCTTGTCCGATGTGCGCAGCCCCGCGATCCGACGGGCGTCCTCGGCGGCGTCGCCGGCCCGCGGGCGGGAGCCGGCGAGCGGGTTGGCGCGCACGACGTCACCGGTGCGGGAGACGAGCAGCTCCGGGCTCGCGCCCACGAGCGTGCGCGGGGCCGCGTCACCGGGGGCCGTGACGTCGACGGCGAACGCGTGCGCGGCGGGGTCGGCCGCGACCAGCCGCGACAGCAGGGCCGGCACCGCGACGACCCGGTCCGCCGTCAGCTCCAGGCTGCGCGCGAGCACCACCTTCTCCAGCGAGCCGTCGCCGATCAGGGCCAGCGCGCGCCGCACCCCGTCGACGTAGTCCTGCGGCTCCGGGCGCCGCCGCACCGACCAGCGGCCCGGCAGCGGCGGCGGGGCGGGCGCCGCGCTGCGGGCGCCGGCCCGGCGGACCAGCGCGGGCACCACGAGGCACGCCTGCGCGGCCGCCGCGAAGCCGAGCGCGCCGACCACCACCGGCTCGTCCACCCCCGACGCCGCGGCGTCGGCGAGGGCGGTCGCGGCGGCGTCGGCCCGCGACCCGCGGCCGGTGTCGACCAGCGCGTGCACGCCGTCGGCGAGCAGGCTGCCGCTCGTCGAGGAGTAGAAGAACGAGCCCGGCAGGTAGGCCGCCAGCAGGTCGGCCGCGCGGTGCTCGGGGCGCGGCCGGTCCAGGGCCGGTATGGACACGTGGGTGTTCCTTTCGCCGGTGGGGGGAGTCAGGCGCCGAGTGCGGCGCCGCCGTCGACGGTCAGCGACTGCAGGGTGATGTGGCGGGCCGCGGGCCCGGACAGGAAGAGCACGGACGCGGCGACGTCGGCGGGTGCCGCGATCCGGCCCAGCGGGATGCCCACCCGGAACTGCTCCGCGACGCCCTCGACGACGGCCTCGGTGCCGGCCCCTGCGGGCAGCGAGGCCTGCAACATCGGAGTGTCGGTGGAACCCGGGCACACGACGTTGCAGCGCACGTGCGGCGCGAGCTCCAACCCGAGGCAACGCGTGAGCGCCACCGCCGCCGCTTTCGACGCCGCGTACGCCGCCATCCCGGTGCGCGGGACGGCGGCGGCGTTCGACGCGACCGTGACGATGCTGCCCGTGACGTTGCTGCCCGTGCCCCGCCGGTGCATGCGCCGCCCGACCGCCCGCCCGGTGTTCCAGACGCCCGTCGCGTTGACCGCGAGGCAGGTGTGCCAGTCGGCGTCGTCGAGGTCGAGCACGGGCCCGCCGCGCAGGACACCGGCCACGTTGACGAGCGCCCCGATCGGGCCGGCCTCGTGTTCGACGTGGGCGACGGCCGCCTCGACGGCCTCGGCGTCGGCGACGTCGGCGGTGACCGCCAGGGCACCCAGCTCCGCCGCGACCTCGTGCACGGCCTCGTCCCGGTCGAGCAGGGCGACGGGAGCGCCGGTGGCGGCGAACGCGCGCGCCACCGCCGCCCCGATCCCGCGCGCCGCGCCCGTCACCAGAGCGAGGGCAGGTTCGGGTGGGGCGAACGGCGGCACGAACTACTCCAGTGGTCGGTCAGGCAAGGCTCTCCTAACCAAACACGGCCCGGGGTCCCGCGCAAGAGGCCGGCCACGCTCCGGAAGTAAGGCTAACCACACCGTCAACCGCTTGCGGGGTTCCCGCTGAGGTCGTCGCCGCCGCGCCGGGCGGCGTCCACGGCGCGAAGTTGCTGGTCGCCCGGCTGCAGCCCGAACATCGCCGCCACCCGCCCCACGAGCTCGTCCTCGCCCATCCCCACCTCGACGTGGACGACCTGCAGCCCCAGACGCCGGGTCCGTTCGGCGAGCCGGTCGGTGAACATCCGGTCGCGCTCGAGCAGGTTGTGCAGGGCGCGCTCCGGGTCGGCGGTGCGGCCGGGGATGTCCCAGGTGCTGCCGCGGCTCTCCAGCGCGGCGCGGCGGAACCGAGGCGTCGGGAGGAGCCACACCGCCTGCGCCGGTTCGGCCAGCAGCGGAGCCACCAGCGACGGCAGGAGCCGGAAACCCTCCGCGACGACCGGCCCGTCCGGCGCGAGCCCCAGGAGGTCCTCGACCACCAGGTCGAAGCCCTCGCCGCGGAACCAGTGGAAGGTGTCGAGCATGACCTCGGGCGAACGGCGGGCCCAGCGTTCGTCCATGTCCATCGCCATGAAGTCGGCCAGGTGGGGCGCGCTCTGCGCGTCGAGCCGCGCGGCGTGCGCGGACATCACGTCGTCCGTGGCGTAGACGCGCAGGTCGAAGGCCGCGGCGAGGCGGCGCGCGACGGTGGACTTGCCTGCGCCGCTGCCGCCGCCGATCCAGAACGTGCGGTGCAGTGCCGCGGCGGTCCGGTCGTCCGATCCCACCGCGGCACCGTACGCGACGGTCAGGGGATGATCAGGTCCTCGACAGCCGCTTCCCCGACCTGCGCGGTGTGCCGGTCGACGCCGAGGCCCCACGCGGTCTGCCGCGGCGGCACCCAGGCGGTGCTCCACCGGTCCAGCAGCATCGCGACCTTGGTGCGCATCTCGGTGCGCAGGCGGCGGAACGAGTCCTCCGGGTCGGTGCCGACCTGCCCGAGCAGCAGCCACCACGCCCAGGCGGCGGCGCCCGCGTTGGCCACGAAGTCCGGGATCACGGGGATGCCCCGGGCGCTGAGCATGTCCTCGGCTTCCGGGGTGGTCGCGTTGTTGGCCGCCTCGACGACGACCCGCGCGGCCACGTCGTAGGAGTTGTCGGGCGTGATGGCGTAGGAGATGGCGGCGGGCACCAGGACGTCGACCTGCATGGCGATCACGGCCGCGCGCGGGAGCTGCTGGACGTCGGCCGGCAGGCGCGAGCGGTCGACCTCGCCGTAGGAGTCGCGCAGGTCGAGCAAGGCCGGGATGTCCAGCCCCTCCGGGCGGTACAGGGTTCCCGCCGCATCCGCGACGGCGACGACCCGCATGCCGGCCTCGTGCAGGTACCAGGCGGCGCCGCCGCCCATCGTCCCGATGCCCTGGACGGCCACGGTGGTGTCGGGCAGCGGCCAGCCCCAGGAACCCGCGGCCGCGAGGCACGCCTGCGCCACGCCGTACCCGCCGATCACGTCGCCGAGCAGGCCTCCCGGCACCGGCGTGTCCAGGCCGGCGCGCACGCGGCGCAGGGTCTGCTCCGGATCGGCGGAGCGGCGGATCGCGGCGTGGTAGGACTGCCCGAGCCCGATTCGGGCGAAGACCTCGTCGATCAGGTGCTGCGGCACGCCGAGGTCTTCCGCGGTCACCCAGTGGTCGTCCAGCCAGGGGCGCATGGCCTGGCAGAACCGCTCGAGGACCCCGACGGCGCGCGGGTCCTTCGGGTCGAAGTCGATGCCGCCCTTCGCCCCGCCGACGGGCAGGTCGAAGACCGCGGTCTTGGCCGCCATCCCGCGGGCGAGGTCCTCGACCTCCGACATGGTGGCGCCGGCCCGCATCCGGGTGCCACCGGTGGCCAACCCGGAGATCAGCGAGTGCACGACGAGGTAGCCGTGGGTGCCGGTGACGGGATCGGTCCACGTCAGCCGCAGCAGGGGCTCGGTGTCCCGCGGGCCCGCACCGCCCGCCGGGGGCACCGCGTGCAGCGTCTGCTCGCCGGCCGGCCCCATGGGGTCCTGCATCGTCGTCACTCGACTCTCCTCCACTCCTGTACTCGACCTGCGACCACCGCTTCGGCGCAGCACCCGGAGCCGCTGCACCGGTGTGCGGTGCAGCGGCTGTTGCCGTGCGGAGGATCCGGGGCTGTCGGCAAACTCGCCCGGATGACCCCAGAGTGCGCCGACCCGGAGGTCGGCGTCCAGTTAAGGATCATGCACAGTGGGGTTCACGGTTCCTACACAGCGCGAGCGACCCGTTCCGGCACGCATACGCGCGATGACGGTGCCGCACTGCTTACTCTGAGCCGTGTGGAGCTCTCGCTGCAGCGGTTGCGGATGCTTCGGGAACTGCATCGGCGAGGCACCGTCACGGCCGCCGCCTCGGCGATGCACTACACCGCCTCGGCGGTGTCCCAGCAGCTCGCCCAGCTCGAGCGGGACGTGGGCGCGAAGCTGTTCGAGCGGCTCGGCCGCCGCGTCCAGCTCACCGACCTCGGCATGGTGCTGGCCGAGCACGCCGAGGAGATCCTCTCCTCCGTCGAGCGCGCCACCCTCGCGTTGGAGGAGGCGCAGCAGTCGGTCTCCGTGCGGCTCACCGCGGGCGTGTGGGCGTCGGTCGCCTCGGGCCTGCTGCCCTCCGCGCTCACCGCGCTCGCCGCCGAGCACCCCGGCATCCAGGTCCGCACCCGGGAGCTCGCGCCCGAGGACACCGCGGGCGCGGTGCGGGAGGGCGCGCTCGACTTCTCCTTCGTCATCGACTACTCGAGCTACACGATGCCCTGGGACTCGGCGCTGTCCCGGGCGGAGATCGCGGTCGAACGCCTGCACGCGGCCGTCCCCACCGGAGCCCTCCCCTCGGCGACCGTGGCCCTGCCGGAGCTGGCCGAGCACCCCTGGATCCTCGCCGGCCCGCGGTCGCACTTCGGTCGCGCGGTGCGGATAGCGTGCCAGCGCAGCGGCTTCGAGCCGACCATCAACCACGAGGTCGGGGAGCAGACCACGGCGCTCGCGATGGTCGCCGCAGGCCTCGGCGTCACCCTCGTCTCCGACCTCGGGCTCTCCCTGTGCCCACCCGGTGTGGACGTCGTGGCGCTGACCGAGCCCGTCATGCGCACGGTGTCGATCGCCTACCGTACGAAGGACGCCCGCAGGACGTCGCTGCAACTGGTCATCGAGGCGGTGCGGGCCGCGGCGGCCGCGAAGGGCCTCGGCGCGCAGACGTCCACCCCCACGGTCATGTGACCTGGCCCCACCGACCCTCCACGGAGACGAACCACAGATGCAGATCACGACGGTGTGGCGCTACCCGGTCAAGTCGATGCTCGGGGAGCGCCTCGACGACGTGCGCCTGACCGAGGCCGGACTCGCCCACGACCGCGCACTCGCGCTGGTCGACCGCACGACGGGCCTGGTCGCCACCGCCAAGCACCCGCGCCTGTGGCGGACCCTGCTCGCGCATTCGGCCGCCGTCGACGGCGAGCGGGTGCTGATCACCTCACCCGCGGGGTGGACGCGCGAGGCGACCGCGCCCGGCGTGGACGAGTTGCTGTCCGACGGTCTCGGCCGTGCGGTCCGGGTCGCCTCGGAGCGCCCCGACGGCGCCACCGTCGAGCGCCCCGCGCCGGAGGACGTGCTGGACCAGGGCGTGGACGCGGTCGTCGCCGCGGCCACCCTCCAGATCGGGCAGGGCACGCCCGGAACGACGTTCGTCGACTACGCACCGGTGCACCTGATCACCAGTGCCACGCTGGCCGCGATCGGCGCCGAGCAGGTCCGCTACCGCCCCAACCTGGTCGTCGAGACGCCGCCGGGCACGCCGGGGTTCGTCGAGAACAGCTGGGTCGGCCGCGAGTTCGTCGTCGGGGAGGCGGTGCTGCGGATCGCGCTGCCGACCCCGCGGTGCGCGGTGCCGACCCTCGAGCACGGGCCCCTCCCCCGCGCCCCGCACGCCGTGCGGACGCTGATGGCGGACAACCGGGTGGACGTCCCCGGGTTCGGGGTGCTGCCGTGCGCCGGGTGCTACGCCGAGGTCGTCCGGCCCGGGGTCGTGCGGGTCGGGGACGAGGTGGTCCCGGCCGCGGGCGACGGCCGGGACTGAGCCGGGTCAGCGGCGGTCGACCGCCGGCGTGCCGTCGAAGACACCGGAGTGCCGTCCGACGTGGTCGATCCGGACGGTGGCGGTGGCCTCGTGGGCCGCCAACCCCTCGAACGCCGAGATCCGCTCCACGGCCGGGGCCAGCGAGGCCGTGCCCTCCTCGGCCGCGCGCTGGTAGGTCAGCGGCTTGAGGAAGCGCGAGACCGACAGCCCGGCGTTGTAGCGCGACGTCTTGCCCGTCGGCAGGACGTGGTTGGTGCCGGCGATGCCCTTGTCCGAGTAGGCGACGGTGCTCCACCGGCCCAGGAACACCGAACCGTAGTTCGTCAGGTTCTCGAGGTAGTAGTCGTCATCGGCCGTCTGGATCTCGAGGTGCTCCGGCCCCCAGACGTCGCTGACCGCCACGGCCTGTGCCGCGTCGCGCGCCACCACGATCGACCCGAAGTCGCGCCACGCCGCCCCCGCGATCTCGCGGGTCGCGAGGGTCTCGAGCCTGCGGTCGATGGCGGTGCCGACCTGCGCGCCGAACACCTCGGAGGTGGTCACCAGCGCGGAGGGCGAGTTCGGGCCGTGCTCGGCCTGGCCCAGCAGGTCGGCGGCGACCCAGTCGGGATCGGCGGTCTCGTCGGCGATCACCGCGACCTCCGACGGTCCGGCGAGCAGATCGATCCCCACCTGGCCGAACAGCTGGCGCTTGGCCTCGGTGACG
Organism: Pseudonocardia sp. MH-G8; assembly: GCF_002262885.1. Lineage (GTDB taxonomy): Bacteria > Actinomycetota > Actinomycetes > Mycobacteriales > Pseudonocardiaceae > Pseudonocardia. The sequence continues at coordinate 115,759 of NZ_NKYF01000006.1, forward strand.
TAGGCGTTCCCGGCGCCGACGAGCATGTCGACCGGGGCGTCGTCGAGCAGGCCGAAGGCCATCGCGGCCAGCGCCTGCACCCCGCCGATGGTGAAGACGCGGTCCGCGCCGGAGAGGTGGGCGCCGTAGAGCACCGCGGGGTGGGCGCCGTGCTCGCCCGACGGCGGGGTGCAGGCCAGCACGGTCGGGACGCCGGCGGCCTTGGCCACGCCCACGGTCATGAACGCGCTCGCGAGCAGCGGGAACCGCCCGGCGGGCAGGTACGCGCCGACCCGGCCGACGGGGACGTAGCGCTGCCCGCAGACGACCGAGGGTGCGAGCTCGATCTCGAAGTCGACCAGGTGCTCGCGCTGGGCGAGGGCGAAGCGGTTGGTCCGCTCGTGGCCCAGTTCGAGCGCGGCCCGCACGTCGGCCGGCAGGGCAGCACCGGAGCGGCGCAGCGCGGTCTGATCGAGTTCCAGCGCACCGGACCAGCCGTCCAGCTCCTGGGAGAACCGGCGGACGGCGTCCAGGCCTCCCCGCTCGATCTCGGAGAGCATCTGCGAGACCCGCTCGACGACCTTCGGATCGCGTTGGGCCGGGGGGCCGTCGACGGCGGGCCTCTTGAGCCACGTCAGGGGCCCCAGCGCGGCGGCCTCGGCGGAAGTGATCTGCATGGCGCCGGACGGTAGGCAGATCCCGGCCACAGGACCAGAGGGGTGACTCCTGGGGAATTCATCGGGTAGCCCTGGAGGTCGCGGTCAGTGCAGCTCGTCGTCGGCCGTTCGGCCTCGGGGCCGCGGCCGCGGCGCGGATGCCCGGACCTCGCTGATGGCGTCGTCGGCGAGCCGGGCGAACTCGCGCGTGGCCCGCGACAGGGGGCGGTCCCGTCGACGGGCGAAGGCGATGGTGTCGAACAGCGGCTCGGCGAACGGGGTGACGTGCAGCCCGTCCGGGAACACCGCGCTCCGCGCGAGGGCGGACCCGACGATCGTGTCCCCGATACCGGCGGCCACGAGCTTCAACGCGGCTTCGACGTGCTCGATCTCGATCATCGGCTCGAGGCGCACCCCCGCGAGCTGGGCGCGGTCGGCCAGCTGCCGGCGGGTCGGGTCCCGCCAGCCGAAATGCGCGTCGTAGAGGACCAGCCGGGCCTGCGCGAACCGCTCGATCGTCATGGGCGAGGTCGTCATCGCGGGGTCGGCGCTGACGTAGAGCACCTCGTCCTGCATGAGCGGGCTGATGACCAGGTCCTCGTCGTCGACCGGCAGCACGATCAGCCCGGCCTCGATCTCGCCCGCGGCGATGGCCGCCGCGGTCTCGGCCGAGTTCTGACCGACGAGCCGCACCCGCACCGCGGGGTAGCGGCGGTGGAACGTCTGCACGAGGTTGCCGAGCAGGTAGTAGTCGGCGTTGCGCAGGATCCCGAAGGTCGCGGTGCCCCCTCCGAGCGAGCCCAGCGAGGTGACCGCGCGCGAGCCCTCGTCGGCCGCGGAGATGCTCTCCCGCGCGTAGGGCAGCAGCTCCTGCCCCGCGGCGGTCAGGGAGAGCCGCCGGGGGCCGCGGACGAACAGGACGGCGTCGAGCTCCTCCTCGAGGCGCCGGATCAGCTCCGACACCGACGCCTGGGCGATGTCGAGCTGCCTCGCCGCCGCGGTGAAGGAGCCGGACCGCTGCGCGGCGACGAAGGCCCGCAGCTGGTTGAGCGTCATGCGGCCGCCTCTCGCATCCCACAGGGTTGGGTCAGGGCAACCCTATGGGAACTGTAGCCCTACCCGACTACCCCTATGGCTCGCCGGGCTCTAGCGTCCCCGCCGACGCGACACACAGGCAACGGAGGTCGTCGCAGGCGCATCTCCACCTCGTCGATCCCGCCGGGGTCGATCCGACGGAGGAAACAGGGCATGGCGTCCACGATGACGAGCAACTCGCGCAAGGCCACCGTCGCCGGCGCGATCGGCAACTTCATCGAGTGGTTCGACTACAGCATCTACGGGTTCATGGCGGTCACGATCGCGGCGGCCTTCTTCCCGGGCGAGGACCCGACGGCCGCGCTGCTGGCGACGTTCGGGGTCTTCGCGTTGCCGGTGATCACCCGCCCGCTGGGTGGTGTGGTCTTCGCCCGGTTCGGTGACCGGATCGGGCGCAAGCGCACGCTCGCGCTCGTGTTGATCCTGATGTCGCTGTCGACCGGGTCGATCGGCCTGATCCCGAGCTACGCCGCCATCGGCGTCGCCGCCCCGCTCCTGCTCGTCGTGGCGCGGATCGTGCAGGGGTTCTCAGCAGGCGGTGAGTACGCCGGGGGTGCGGCCCTGATCGCCGAGAGCGTCCCGGCGAAGCGGCGGGGCCTGATGGTGAGCCTCATGCCCTCGAGCACCGGCTTCGGGCTGCTCGCCGGCTCGATCTTCGCGGTCGTCCTCGCCGGCGCGCTCACGCCCGATCAGATGCAGTCCTGGGGCTGGCGCGTCGGGTTCCTGATCGCGATCCCGCTCGGCGTCGTCGGCCTCTACATCCGGCTGAGGCTGGAGGAGACCGCGTCGTTCACGGAGCTGGCCGAGGCCGACGAAGTCGCGACCTCGCCCGTCCGCGAGACGCTGCGGACCCACCTGGCCGACGTGCTCAAGGTCGCCGGCATCGCACTGGGGCAGACGGTCTGCTACTACGTCGTGCTGGTCTACACACCGACGTTCCTGCGCACCGAGCTCGGCTACAGCCAGAGCAGCTCGCTGGTGTCGACGTCGCTCGCGATCGCGGTGTACGCGCTGACGATCCCGGTGGCGGGCCGGCTGTCGGACCGCATCGGCCGCAAGCCCCTGCTGTTCGTGGGGTCGATCGCCATGCTGGTGCTGATCTTCCCGACCTTCCTGCTCATGCAGGGCGGCGCCCACCCGGTTCTCGTCGCGGTCCTGCAGGTTCTCGCGGGCGGCCTCGCCCTGGGGTGCTACACCGGCCCGCTGGTGTGCACCTGGGTGGAGCTGTTCCCGACCCGCGTCCGCTACACCGGCGTGTCGCTGGGCTTCAACCTCTCGGTCATCGCGTCGGTGTCCTCGCCGTTCATCCTGACCTGGCTGATCTCGGTCACCGGGAGCGGCCTCATGCCCGCCCTGTACGTCGCGATCGCCGTCGCGGTCTCGCTCCTGACCTTGTTCGTCCTGCCGGAGACTGCGCCGGCCCTGGGTGCCCACGACCACGTCGCTCCCGCCGCCCGGCACCGCCGGCCCGGAGCGGGCACCGACTCCGTCCCGTCCCACACCGAGGATGCGCGATGACCGATTCCGCTGACGGATCACGGCCGGGCGGGGACCTCGTACCGGAGACGATCTCGGGGTTGCCTCCAGGAGCCCGTCGCGTGTGGGTCGAGGTTCCCCGCCCGGGCGGCGACCCGGCCGCGTGGTGCTACTCCGACCGGCGCGCCTACCGGCCCGGGGACACGGTCGAGTTGTGCCTCTCGGCGACGACCTCCGAGCTGGACCTGCGGATCTACCGCGACGGCGCCCGCGAGGAGACCGTGCACCACGCCCGGCTCACCGCGGTCGCGTTCCAGCCGGTGGCCGAGGACTCCTACCGCACGGGCTGCGGCTGGTCGGTCAGCGCCACCGTCCCCCTTCCCGACGACCTGCCACCCGGGCCCTACGTCGTCGAGATGCGCGACCACCACGCCCCCGGCAACGCGCATCCCCTCGGGCACCACTTCTTCGTCGTCCGCTCCCCCGCTCCCCGACCCGGCGCGATCGCCCAGGTGCTGGCGACCTGCACGTGGTCGGCCTACGACGACTGGGGCGGGGCGAACCACTACTTCGGCCTGCACCCGGGCACCGCGCGCGGCCGCTCACCCGTCCTGTCGACGCAGCGCCCGTGGGCCCGCGGGCAGATCTGGCTGCCGGCGGGCGCCCCGCGGATGGTCACCGAGCACCGGCCCCGCGGGCCGCAGCCGCCGCGCTACGAGTTCGCCGAGTGGGCCTACCTCCACGGCTACGCGAAGTACTACGCCGCCGCGGGCTGGGCCAGCTACGAGCGCCACTTCTTCCGCTGGGCCGAGGCCCAGGGGTACGAGGTCGACCTGCTCGTCCAGGAGGACCTGCACGACCCGGACGAACCGCTCGCGCCCTACCGCTGCGTCGTCTTCGCCGGCCACGACGAGTACTGGACCGCCGAGATGCGGACCCGGGTGGACGAGTACGTCACCGCGGGCGGGCACGTGGCCCGCTTCGCCGGCAACTTCATGTGGCAGATCCGCCTCGAGGACCAGCTGCGCAGGCAGGTCGCCTACAAGTACGACGCCGCCACCCGCGACCCGGTGGCGGCCACGGGAGCACGGCACCTGCTGACCGGCGCGTGGGAGGACCCCGCGGTGGGCAACCCCGGCGCCACCACCTTCGGCGTCAACGCGCTGCGCGGCATGTACGCCGGGTTCGGCGCGTTCGCACCGCGCTCCTCACGGGGATACACGGTGTTCCGTCCCGAGCACTGGGCGTTCGCCGGAACCGGTCTCGGGTACGCCGACACCTTCGGCGACGAGGCCGCGGTGTTCTCCTACGAGGTCGACGGCCTCGACTACGACTTCCGGGACGGGCTGCCCCACCCCAGGGGCACCGACGGCGCGCCGGAGAACCTCGAGATCCTGGCGATGAACTGGTCCACGGCCGCCGAGGCCGGGCGGGAGGTGGACGAGGCCCACTTCATGCTCGGCGACGGGGACGCGCGCTTCCGGGCCGGCATCGCGGGCGAGCCGTACTCCGGGGAGAACCGCGGCCGCTTCCGCCGTGGCGCCGGCATGATCGTCTCCTTCCCCCGGGGCCCGGGCGAGGTCTTCACGGCCGGCACCTGCGAGTGGGTCAACGGGCTGCGTCTCCAGGACCCGTACGTCACGGGCGTCACGCAAAACGTGCTGCAGCGGTTCCTGCGGTGATCGGGCCGGACGGCCCGCCGTGGCAGGATCGGCTTATGGCCTCGACCTTCGCCGTCCTCTACACCTACACCGACGACACCGCCCTGCGCGACGACACGCGCCCCGTGCACCGGGAGTACCTGCGCAGCCTCGCCGACCAGGGGGCGCTGCTCGTGGCCGGCGCCTGGGCACCGGCCGAGGCGCCCGGCGGCCTGCTGGTCTTCCGCGCCGAGGACAAGGCGGCGGTGCAGGTGTTCGTGGACGACGACCCGTTCACCACGGCGGGCGTGGTCGCCCGCGCCGAGATCCGCGAGTGGGCGCCGCCGCTCGGCCCGCTGGCGGACGCGCTGAACGGAGGCTGACCGGCACCGGACGGCCATCAGGTGGGCGGGGTGAACCGGCCGTCCACGGCCGTCCAGCCGCCGTCGACCATCACCGTGGAGCCGGTCACGTAGCTCGCGGCCTCGGAGGCGAGGAACACCACGGCTCCGGCGACCTCGCGGGGCTGGGCCCACCGCCCTAGGGCGCCCTTGGTGGCGTAGGCGCGGTACCACTGCGGGTCGGCCTTGATCTGCGCGGTGAGCGGGGTCTCGACCACGCCGGGGGCGACGGCGTTGACCCGCACGCCGGCCTCGCCGAACTCCGCCGCCGCCGTCTTGACCAGCTGGATCGCCCCGGCCTTGGTGGCGGCGTACACGGACTGCCCGGGCTCGACCACCTGGCCGCGCACGGAGGAGAAGACGATGATGCTCCCGCTCCCCCGCGTCACCATGGCCCGTCCGAAGGCCTGCAGCACGGTGAAGGTGGCCTTGAGGTTGAGCCCGACGACGCGGTCGAACTCCTCGGGCGCGTAGTCGAGGATCCGCTTGCGGACGTTCGTGGCCGCCGTGAGCACGAGGACGTCGATCGCGCCGAGCTCGCGCGCCACCCTCTCGACGGCGCCTGCGTCGGTCACGTCGAGCGTGACGGCCTCGCCGTCGACGGCGGCGGCGGTCTCCCCGGCGGCCACGGCGTCCCGGTCCGCGCAGACGACCTCGGCGCCGTGCGCGGCGAGGGCGAGCGCGACCTCGCGTCCGATCCCACCGGCTCCGATCAGCAGGGCGCGCTTGCCGTCGAGCCGGAACAGCGTGCTGTAAGGGTTGTCTGGCATGCCATCCAGAAGACGGTCACGGCCGGCGGGGCGCAAGTGCTCGCGGCCGTTCCCGAGGAGGATCTCGATGACGACGACCGACGACCCGGCCGCGGGGGACACCAGCCCGCCCGAGGTTCCCGCCCCCGCCCCGCAGCCGGCCCGACCCGGCCACACCGTCCCGCCGCGTCAGAAGGTCGCCCGGCGTGTCCCGAAGTGGTCCGAGGTCCGTCCGCTGCTCCGGTTCGAGCCGTTCCGCCCGAGCGCCCGGCAGCGCAGGTTGGCCCGGGCCGTCACCGTCGAGGATCTCCGCGCCGCCGCACGGCACCGCGTGCCGCGCTCGGTGTTCGAGTTCGTCGACGGCGGCGCCGAGGACGAGCTCACCCTCCGCCGCACGCGCGAGGCCTTCGACCGGGTCGAGTTCCGGCCGCGCGTCCTCGGCGGAGCGGCCACGGTCGACCCGTCGACCACGCTCTTCGGGCACCCGTCGACGCTCCCGGTCGTCCTCGCCCCCACCGGCTTCGCTCGCCTGTCCCACCACGAGGGCGAGCGGGCGGCGGCCCGCGCCGCGGCCACCGCGGGCGTCCCCTTCGCGCTGACGACGATGGGCACCGTCTCGATCGAGGACGTCGCCGCCGTCGGCGGGCCGGACGCGCAGCGGTGGTTCCAGCTCTACGTCATGCGCGACCGCGGCCTGACCGTCGAGCTGATCCACCGGGCGAAGGCGGCCGGCTACTCCGTCCTCGCCATCACCGTCGACACCCCGGTCACCGGGCAGCGGCGCAGGGACGTGCGCAACGGGTTCTCGGTGCCGCCGAAGCTCACGCCGCGCACCGTCCTCGACATCGCCCGGCGCCCCGCGTGGTGGCTCAACCTCCTCACCACCGAGCAGTTGGTCTTCGCCACCATCCCGGCCGGCGAGCCGGCGGCCCACGCCGCGTTCATCGACGGCGTCTTCGACCCCGCCGTGTCGTTCGACGACCTCGCCATGGTGCGCGAGGCGTGGGACGGGCCCCTGGTGCTCAAGGGGATCCAGACCGTCGAGGACGCGCGCAGGGCCGCCGACCACGGCGCCGACGGCGTCGTCATCTCCTCCCACGGCGGGCGCCAGCTGGACCGCTCACCGGTGCCGCTGGAGGTGCTGCCCGAGATCGTCGCGGAGCTGGGCGACCGCCTCGACGTCCTCCTCGACTCCGGGGTCCGCACCGGGGCGGACGTCGCCGCCGCCGTGGCGCTCGGGGCGAAGGCATGCCTCGTCGGCCGCCCCTACCTCTACGGCTTGATGGCGGGCGGCGAGGCCGGCGTCGACAAGGTCATCGAGATCCTCGGGAGCGAGCTGAGGCGCACGATGCACCTGCTGGGCGTCTCGCAGATCGACCAGCTGGACCCGTCGCTGGTCCGGCTACGCCCCTGACGACCGAGCAGGCACCGCTTGTGCCGATCACAGCCGCGTGATCTCCGGTCACTCGAGGACTACCGAGTTCGTCAGGGCGGCCATGTTGCCGTCGGCGTGGCGCACCTCGACGCGGACGAATGCGGACTCCTGCGCGCTCGTGCCCCACTCGACCGCGCCGGTCCCGGCGGCGGGCAACGAGGTCCGGTGCACCGATCCCCTGTCGGTGTGGATGCTGACCGTGCCGGACGGCACTCCACGCACTTCGAGCCGCAGCACCGCCTGCAGGTCGAGGGTCTGCAGCCGTTCTCCGATCCCGGCGGCGCGCTCGCCCGCCGAGACCGTGAGCGACAGGTCGACGGCGGCGGACCCCGCGACCCAGCTCCGGCCGGCCCGGATGGCATCCAGCACCGCCACCACGCTCAGCTCCTCCGCCAGCACGACGGTGTGCGGGGTACCGATCTGTCCCTCCAGGTGGGCGTCGCTGTTCCCCATCGCCGGGATCCACCGCCCGCGGTGGACGCCCACGGTCAGATTGCGACCCCACTCGGCCAGCGCCGCCTCGTTGTCGGCCTGCCACACCTGGTCCGAGGTCCACAGCCCGTTCCAGACCTCGATGACGTCGAACCCCTCGTAGGGGTACATGAAGGTGCCCGAGACGTACGGCGCGTGCGGGTGCGCCGCCACGCAGAGCCCGCCGACCCGGTGCACCCGGTCCAGGTGGCGGTCGATGACGCCGTCGCGGAGGCGGTACCGCCAGTCGATCTCCTGGCCCGGCTCGATGCCGAGGGCCAGCCAGTGCCCCGTTCCCGTGGTGACCTCCTGGCCCAGGACCACCACGAGCTCCCCACCGGTGCGCGGGCCCCACAGGCCGTGCCCCGCGGACGTGTTGTGCTCCGTGGTCGCGATGAAGTCCAGGCCCGCGCCACGGGCTTCGGCCACGATCTGCTCGGGCGTCAGGTCGGCGCCGTGCGAGTACGCAGAATGCACGTGGCAGTCGCCGCGGTACCACTTCCGCCCGGATGCCCCAGCCACCTGCGCAACCTACTGGCGATCAGTGCAACGACCGCCCCCCGTCGACGCCGAGGGTCGAGCCGGCACTCAGGTGCCGCAGTAGGTGACGTGGGGGCCGCGGCCCGCCGGTGCCGGCTCCGCGTAGCGCTCGAGCCCCGGACGTTCGACGAACGGGTCGGTGACGACCTCGACGAGGCGGTGGAACGGCGCCATGTCACCCGCGGTGGCCGCGGCCAGCGCCTCCTCGACCAGGTGGTTGCGCGCGATGTAGACGGGGTTGACCCGGTCCATCGCCGCCGCCACGGCGCCGCGGTCCCGGGGCAGCTGCTCCTCCCACCGCGCGGCCCACCCGTCGAACGCCTCCGGCTCGGAGAACAGGGACCGCGCCTGCCCTCCCCGCAGGTGCGACGACAGCGAGCGGAAGAACGTCGTGTGGTCCACGCGCTGGCTGTGCAGCAGCGCCAGCAGCTCCTGGACCAGGGCGGGAGCCTGCTCCTCCAGACCGAGCTTGGCCGCCATCCCCCTCGCCCAGTGGTCCTCGTAGCGCGCGACGAAGGAGGTGACCACCTCGGTGGCGGCCTCGACCGCCACATCCACGTCGTCGTCGATCAGCGGCACCAGCGTCTCGCCCAGCCGCGCCAGGTTCCACTGCGCGATGCCCGGCTGGTTGCCGTAGGCGTACCGGCCGGCGTGGTCGATCGAGCTGAAGACCGTGTCGGGGTCGAAGGTGTCCATGAACGCGCACGGGCCGTAGTCGATGGTCTCCCCGGAGATCGTCACGTTGTCGGTGTTCATGACGCCGTGCACGAACCCGACGAGCATCCATCGGGCCACGAGGGAAGCCTGCGCGTCGACGACGCGCCGGTAGAGCTCCAGGGCGGGGTTCTCCGCCTCGGCGGCCTCGGGGTGGTGGCGCGCGATCGCGTGGTCGGTGAGCGCCCGGAGGACCTCCGGTTCGCCGGACGCGGCCGCGTACTGGAACGTGCCCACCCGCAGATGGCTGGCTGCGACCCGCGCGAGCACCGCCCCCGGCAGCACCGTCTCCCGCACGACCTTGTCGCCGGTGGCGACCACGGCGAGCGCCCGGCTGGTGGGGATGCCCAGCGCGTGCATCGCCTCCCCCATCACGTACTCGCGCAGCATCGGCCCGACGGCTGCCTTCCCGTCGCCGCTGCGGGCGAAGGGGGTGCGCCCGGAGCCCTTCAGGTGCAGGTCCCGGCGGCGCCCGCGCACGTCGACGAGCTCACCGAGCAGCAGCGCCCGCCCGTCCCCCAGCCGCGGCACGTAGCCGCCGAACTGGTGGCCGGCGTAGACCTGCGCGACCGGGCGCGCGCCGTCCGGGACCGCCGTGCCGACGAGCAGGCCGACACCGGCCGGCCCCCGCAGCGCCTCCGCGTCGACCCCCAGCTCTGCGGCCAGCTCCTCGTTGAGGGCCAGCAGGGCGGGTGCAGGGGCCGGCGCGGCCGTCCACGGCACCGACAGCTGCGGCAACGCGTCCGCGTAGGAGTGGCCGAGATCCAGCAGCGGTGGGGCGCTGACGCTCATACCCCGAGGCTACGTGCCCGATTCGACCCGCCGGGCGGCGTCACGCGCTCCCGGGTCGGCCCGTCCGCAACAACACCGTGGCGGCGACGATCAGCACACCATCGCGGTAGACCCACAGGTCAGGGGCAGGACAGGGCACGAGCGTCTCCCGAGCTTGCCTCGAAGACGCGCCGACCCTGCCACCAGACGCGTGCCTGTCCCGCTTTCTGCCGCCGACGCAACCGCGTTCCCGCGCCCGATCGAACCGGTCCGGACCGGTTTCCGAGGCGGATCGGGCGAGAACGCTTGACCATGCCGCGACGGCACGCCGTCGACTGTCCCCAGTCGGTGCGATCGCCGGCGGACCGCTGTCGGAACGAGGTGAGGTCGTGGCCTGGAGCACCCGCGAGATCGCCGAGCTCGCCGGCACCACGCTGCGCACGGTGCGGCACTACCACGACGTCGGGCTGCTCCCCGAGCCCGAACGCCGCCCCAACGGCTACAAGCAGTACCGCGTCGCCCACCTCGTCCGCATCCTGCGGATCACCCGGCTGACCGGGCTCGGGTTCTCCCTCTCCCGGATCGCCGCGATGGGCGGCGCCGACGACCACCCCGAGGACGCCCTGCGCGCCCTCGACGCCGAACTCGCCGCGACCATCGCGCGGCTGCAGCGGGTACGCCTCGAACTCGCTGCCTACCAGGCGGAGCCCGCAGGCTGCCGGACGGCGGCGTTGAGCCGGTTCCAGGCGTTGATCGCCGAGATCGACACCAGCAGCGACGAGAGTTCCGCCTCGTCGTAGTGACGGGCGGCGTCGTCCCACACGACGTCGGGGACGGCGTCGGGCCGGTCCGCGAGCCGGGTCACGCTCTCGGCGAGCGCGAGTGCCGCCCGCTCGGCGTCGCTGAAGTAGGGCGACTCGCGCCACGCGCCGACGCCCCAGATCCGCTCGTCCTTCTCACCGGCGTCCTTGAGCTCGCGCGCATGCATGTCCACGCACACGCTGCAGCCGTTGATCTGGCTCGCCCGCAGGTGCACCAGGTGGTGCGTCGTCTCGGGAACGGTGCCCGACTGCGCGGACCTGCTCAACGCGAGCAGCGCCTTCATCGCGTCCGGCAGCACCTTCATGGGGTGGGTCATCCGAGCCTGCATCATGTTCCTCCTGCGGTCACATCCGCCCGTCCGGGCCGGTCATGGAGGGAGACCCGCGGGACCGTGAGGATGTGACAGGTGCAGGACAACGAATTCTGGGCGGCGCAGTTCGAGCAGCACCGGCCCCGCCTGCGGGCTGTGGCCTACCGGATGCTCGGCTCGCACGCCGAGGCCGACGACGCCGTGCAGGAAGCGTGGTTGCGGCTCTCCCGCGCATCCGGGGACGACGTCGAGAACGTCGGCGGCTGGCTCACGACGATCGTGTCGCGCCAGTGCCTCAACATGCTCCGCTCGCGGGCCACCCGGCGCGAGGACCCGCTCGACGTGCGGTTGCCCGACCCGGTCGTGGAGTCCGGAGACGGGGTCGACCCGGCCGAGCAGGGTGTCCTCGCCGACTCCGTCGGCCTCGCGCTGCTGGTCGTGCTGGACGCACTCGATCCCGCGGAGCGGCTCGCATTCGTGCTGCACGACATGTTCGCGGTGCCGTTCGAGGAGATCGCCCCGATGGTGGACCGGAGCCCGGCCGCCGCGAGGCAGCTGGCCAGCCGGGCCCGGCGACGCGTCCGGGGCAGCACACCCGCCGGGCGGCCCGATCGCACCCGCCAACGCCAGATCGTCGACGCCTGGCTCGCGGCGGCCCGCGGCGGCGACCTCCAGGGGCTGGTCGCGCTCCTGCACCCGGACGCCGTGCTGCGCGTCGACACCGGCGGCGCCGGCTCGACGCTCCTGCGGGGCGCGGCCGCGGTGGCCGGGCAGGCCGCGAGGTTCCGGGCGGGCGGGCTCCGGTCGCGGTTCGCGGTGGTCAACGGCGGCCCCGGCCTCATCTCCGTGGTCGAGGGCCGCATCACGGGGGTCCTGGCCTTCACCGTCGACGAGGGTCGGATCGTCGAGATCGACATCCTGGCGGACCCACGCCGACTGGCGGCACTCGACGTCGTGCCCTGACCGGCCGAAGGCCGCAGGTCGCGCGCTACCCTTGCCGGCGAATCGTGCGGTGCCCCGGTCCCCGAGGAGTGGCAGCAGTGGCGTGGAGCACCCGTGAGATCGCCGAGCTCGCCGGCACCACCGTGCGCGCGGTGCGCCACTACCACGAGGTCGGGCTGCTCCCCGAGCCCGAACGCCGGAGCAACGGCTACAAGCAGTACGGCGTGGCCCACCTCGTCCGTGTCCTGCGGATCACGCGGCTGACCGGCCTCGGGTTCTCCCTGTCCCAGATCGCCGCGATGGGCGACGCCGACGACCACCCCGCGGACGAGCTGCGCAGCCTCGACGCCGAGCTCGCCGCCACGATCGAACGGCTGCAGGACGTACGCGTCGAGCTCGGCCGGATCCTGAGCCAGGCGGCACCGACCGACCTGCCGCCCGACTTCGCCCCGGCCGCGGCGGGAGCAGGGCTCTCCGACGCCGACCGCTCCCTCGTCGTCGTCATGACCCGCGTACTGGGCCCCCAGGGCCTGCAGACCTACGCGGACATGCTGCAGAACCTGCGCACCGACCCCTCCTCGGCCGAGTTCGACGACCTGCCCGCCGACGCCGACGAACGGACCCGCGCCGCGCTGGCCGAACGCTTCGCCCCCTACGTCCGCGACCTGCTCGTCGACAACCCCGGGCTCGCCGACGTCAACGCCGATGCTCCCGGCGGGAGCCGCTTCGCCGAGCAGACGGCCGGCCGGGCGATGCTGGACCTCTACAACCCCGCCCAGCTCGACGTCATCCGCCGCACCTACGCGCTGCTCCGCTCGATGCCACCGCCCGAGCCGCCGACGTCCTGATCACCGCACGTAGGGCGAGCAGCACCGTGTCGTGATCCCAACTGACGATCATCGCCGACGTTACATTCGCGGACGTGACGAGCGGCGAGAAGACCGACCCGCTGTACCCGACCATCGAGCCCTACGAGCACGGCCTGCTCGACGTCGGCGACGGCTCTCGGGTCTACTGGGAGGCGTGCGGTGACCCCCACGGCAAACCCGCCCTGTTCGTGCACGGCGGACCGGGCTGGGGCAGCCTGCCCGTGCGGCGCCGGTGCTTCGACCCCGACCGGTACCGGGCCGTGCTGTTCGACCAGCGCGGCTGCGGCCGCAGCACCCCGCACGCGAGCAGCCCGGCGGCCGACATGCGGCACAACACGACCGCTCACCTGATCGCCGACATGGAGCGACTGCGCGAACACCTCGGGATCGAGCGCTGGCTGCTGCACGGCGGCTCCTGGGGCTCCACCCTGATGCTCGCCTACGCCCAGCGGCACCCCGCGCGCGTCTCGGAGATCGTCATCGTCGGCGTCACGACGAGCCGACGGGCGGAGATCGACTGGCTCTACCGCGACACGGGCCGGCTCCTGCCCGAGCAGTGGGAGGCCTTTCGCGACGCCGTTCCCGAGGCCGAGCGCGACGGTGACCTCGTCCCCGCCTACGCACGCCTGATGGAGGATCCCGATCCGGCCGTGCGGGAGCGCGCCGCGGACGCCTGGTGCGCGTGGGAGGACGCGCTGCAGGCCCACGAGCCCAACGGGGCGCCGGGAGCTTTCGCGAGCCGTAGCCCGGCCGACCGGCTGGCCGTCGTCCGCCTCTGCGCGCACTACTTCGCCCACGGTGCATGGCTCCCCGACGGCGAACTGCTGCGCGGCGCACCGCGCCTGGCCGGCATCCCCGGCGTGTTGATCCACGGCCGACTCGACCTGAGCTGCCCGCTGGACACCGCCTGGATGCTCGCCCGAGCCTGGCCGGACGCCGAACTGGTCATCGTCGACGACGCGGGGCACGGTGGCAGCGACGCCATGTCGCAGCGGATCCGCGAAGCGCTCGACCGGTTCGCCGTGACCTAGACCGGCCACGCGCCGATCCCGGACGAGCGAGACGTGAGCGGGGTTCGATCACGGGTCAACCCCGCTCACGTCTCGCTCGTCCCGCACCCGCCGCAAATCGGCCAACTCACTCGCCGAACGGATCTGCTCAGTCCTCTGCCGGAACCGTCGTCAGTGGCTCGACGAGCGCCGTCACGGTGCGTCGCAGCACGGGGCCGGGGTCGGGCCGGGGCTCCATGGCCATCCAGGCCTCGAGCCCGACGCGGTAGCCGGTGACCGCGGCAGCGGCGAGGATCCGGGCTCGCTCTCCTTCTGGCGGGATCCGCAGCCGGCGGGCGATCAGGTCACGCAGCGCGTCCTCGAAGTCGGCGAGCATGCCCAGGTAGAGCGCACGCAATGCGGGAACGGCGAGTACGACGCCGGCGAACCGCGCGAATGCTGCGGGGTCGGCCACCACGGCGTCGACGGCCCGCGTCAGCAGCGCGGCAAGGGGTTCTGCTGGCGGCGCCTGCCGGAAGGCCTCCTCGACGGTTCCGATGTCGACGCGCATCCGCGCGAGCAGCACGTCCTCCTTGGAGCTGAAGTAGCGGAAGAACGTGCGGCGAGCGATGCCCGCCTGGGCGCAGAGTTCGTCGATGGTCGTCTCGTGGATCCCCCGCTCCCGGTAGAGCTGCAGCGCCGCGTCCTCGACGGCCTGCCGGGTCGACTCCTTCTTCCGTTCCCGCAACCCGGCCATGACCCCTCCATTCCATATTGGCACTTTAGTGCCAACTGCGCTTAGAGTGCCAGCATAGCCGAGTGGAGGAGATCGACATGGACACCATCGACGTCCTCGTCGTCGGCGCCGGCCCCGTCGGGCTGGCCCTGGCAGGCGAGCTGCGGCGGTTCGGCGTCGAGTGCGAGGTGCTCGAGGCCAGGCCGGAGCGGGAGCCGGGCTCGCGGGCGCTGACGCTGCACTCCAGGACGCTGGAGCTGCTCAACCTGCGTGGCATGAGCGGGGACCTCGTCGCGCGAGGGCGGATGGTCGGCGAGATCGCCCTGGTCACCGGGTCGGGTCGGGCCATGCACCTACGCCTGGACGAGCTCGACTCACCGTTCCCGTTCGTGCTGGTCCTGCCGCAGGCCGAGACCGAGGAGATCCTCGAACGCCGGCTGCGCGAGCTGGGCGGGGCGCCGAGACGCGGCGAGCGGCTGACCGCGGTGGAGCCCGGGCCGGACCACGTGGTGGCCACCACCGTCGGACGCCGGGTACGGGCGCGCTGGCTTGTCGCCGCTGACGGGGCCCACAGCACGGTGCGCGACCTCCTGCGGGCTCCGGTGCGGGGCGCCCGCGAAGCCTGGACCTACTACGGCGCTGACGTCTCCCTCGACGGGGTGGCCCCCGATCTCCAGCTCATCTGGTCGGCGCACGGCTTCGGCGTGCTCGTCCCCTTCCGCGACGGGACGTTCCGGGTGGCGGTGACCGCGCCGGCGACCTCGGGGCAGGCGTCCGAACCCACCCTCGCCGACATCCAGCGCCAGGTCGACCGCGTCTTTCCCCGCCGACTGCTCCTGCGCGACCCGACCTGGCTGACCGTGCTGCGCAGCGGGCACCGCCAGTTGCTGGACTACCGCCACGGCCGTGTGCTGTTCGCGGGCGACGCCGCGCACACCCACAACCCGGCCGGCGGACAGGGGATGAACATCGGCCTGCACGACGCGTTCAACCTCGGCTGGAAGCTCGCCGCGGTCGTCACCGGCGACGCCCATGAGCGACTGCTGGACACCTACCACCGCGAACGCCACCCGGCCGCGGCCCGGGTCCTCGCCCAGACCCAGCGGTCGATGCAGCTCGCGCACCTGCGTTCCCCGCTGTCTCGAGTGCTGCGCGACCAGATGATCCATCACCTCCCTGCGGCGCTGCGTCGCCGGCTGCTGGAGCAGGTCGCGGGACTCGACGTCGACTACGCCCCGCCGGGCTCTCGATCACGGCGCCGCGGCGCGACCCTTCCGGCCGGAGCGCGGGTCCCCGACATCCCCCTCCTGACCGGGGACGGCCTCCCGACATCCCTGCACTCGATCCTCGGCGCCGGCGGGGACACGGAGCTCCGCATCACCGGCGCCGACCTGACGGTCCGCTGCGGCGACCGCGCGCGGACGTTCCTCGACCACCGCCGGGCGGCTCGGCAACGGCTCGGCCTGTCCGACGGGATGCCGCTGTGGATCCGCCCCGACGGGCACGTCCGCGGGCCGGCGCGGCCGTCACGGCCTGAACCTCGGGTCAGCCCACTCCCTGGACGGGCGGTGGGTGAGCAACGCCCACACGCCGGGGGAAACCGTGTGTGAGGTCGACGCCGTCTACAGCTCTCCGCGAGAGCCGCTCCGCCTGCCACCTCAGTACCGTGGCTCCGCGTGACCGATACCGAGATCGAGATCACCGCAGACCTGGTCCGCGACCTGCTGCAGGAGCAACACCCGGACCTCGCAGGGCTGGCCGTCCGTGAGGTGGCGGGCGGCTGGGGCAACCAGATGTGGCGACTCGGTGACGAGTTGGCCGTGCGCATGCAGCGCATGGACCCCACCCCGGAGCTCCAGCTCAAGGAGCGGCGGTGGCTACCCGTGCTGGCCCCGCGCCTGCCGCTCCCGGTGCCGACCCCGGTGCGGTTCGGCGCACCGTCCGACCGCTTCCCCAAGCACTGGACCGTGATGACGTGGGTGCCCGGCCGGCCGCTGGACCACGGCTCGATCAGCCGCGGCGCCCACGCGGCCGACACCCTGGCGGGCTTCCTCCGGGCGCTCCACGTGGAGGCGCCCGCCGACGCGCCGATCGCCACGGACCGCGGCGCGCATCCCCGGGACTGCACGAACGGCTTCGAGCACTTCTTCCGCGCTGTCGCCCCCGACGACATCGCTGCCGATGTCCGGTCCGTCTGGGACGACGCCGTTGCCGCCGGCGTGTGGGAGGGCCCGCCGGTGTGGGTGCACGGCGACCTTCATCCCGCGAACGTCGTCGTCTCGGACGGAACGCTCGCGGGCATCGTCGACTTCGGCGACATGTTCGCCGGCGACCCGGCGTGGGACCTCGCCGCCGCATGGGTGCTGCTACCTGCGGGCACGGCCTCCCGGTTCTTCGACGCGTACGCGTATGCGGACGAGGCGGCGATCCGGCGCGCCCGCGGGCTGGCGGCCCTCAAGAGCCTCTTCCTGATGCTCATGGGCCAGAACGGGGATCGAGGCCTTCCCGGCGGCAAGCCGAACTGGGGACCGGTGGGCCGGGCGGCACTCGACCGCGTCCTGAAGGGCGTGTGACGAGACCCAACTCTTGACCTACAGGTCAAGAATGGGCATGCTCGTCCCGTGGGCCGCCCCAAGGAGTTCGACCCGGACCGCGCCGTCGCGGAGGCGATGGACGTCTTCTGGGCGCAGGGGTACGGCGCCACCTCGCCACAGCAGTTGGCCGACAAGCTGCACATCGGCAAGGGCAGTCTCTACAACGCCTTCGGGGGCAAACGCCAGCTGTTCGACCTCGCCCTGCGCCACTACCTCGATCTTCGCGTCGAGGGCCTCACGTACTGGCTGGAAGGAACCGGGCCGGCCAAGGACCGACTCCGCGAGGCCCTGCTGTTCTTCGTGAAGGGCGACCTCGACAACCCCGATCGCCGCGGATGCCTGGCGACCAACAGTGCCGTCGAGTTCGGCCGCCTGGACGAGGCCGTGGCCACACAGGTCCGCGCCTTGTTTGATCGAGCGGAGAGCGTCTTCGAATCGCTCGTCGCCCGAGGTCAGCGCGAGGGCGACATCCGCAGCGACGTCGACGCGAAGGCGCTGGCGAGCATGCTGCTCAACGCCACCACCGGGCTCCACGTCCTGTCGCGCCTCGAACCCGGACCCGACCGCCTGACCCGCGTCGTCGACGCGACGCTCGCACTGCTCTGACACGGCAGTTCACCGCACGCCTTTCCGCCTGCCCATGTTTTGTACCTGTAGGTCAAGAACCCTTTTCGCTCACATCACCACCACGAGGAGAAGCGCCGTGAGCACCACCCTGACCCTGAGCACCTTCGACGCACCGGCCCGGCCGCTGAACATCCCGCTGCCCATCGACCCGCCCGAGGGCGGCTGGACCTGGCCGCCGACGTCGGTGACGCTGATCGCGGGCGAGAACGACGCCGTCCTGATCGACACGCTGCCCACCGTCGAGGACTCCGCCGACCTGGCCGACTGGATCGAGGCGAGCGGCAAGCGGCTCACGCACATCTTCATCACGCACGGCCACATCGGCCACTACCTCGGCACCGCTCCACTCAAGGCGAGGTTCCCCGGCGTCACGGTCGTCTCGACCGCTGCCACCGCCGGCTTCATCGCCGAGGAGCAGAGGACCAAGCGCGACACCACGGCCTACTCCGCGATCTTCGCCGACGACGTCGTCGAGGAGGTCGTCCTCCCCGAGGCGCTGCCCGCCGACGGCCGCTTCGACCTCGAGGGCCACGAGATCATCGGCATCCCGGCCGGCCAGTCCGACCTGAGCGAGTCCTCCTACGCCTGGGTGCCCGCACTGTCCGCCGTCGTCGTCGGCGACATCGCCTACAACGACGTGCACGCCGCCCTGATCGAGACCACCACACCCGAGTCCCGCAAGAGCTGGATCGCCACCCTGAAGGAGGTCCAGAGCCGAAACCCCCAGGTCGTCGTCGCGTCCCACCGCAAGGCCGACGCCGTCAACGACGCGAGCCCGCTTGCCAAGACCATCGAGTACGTCGAGCTCGGCGACAAGCTGCTGAGCGCCGACCCGCGCCCGAGCCTGGCGGAGTTCGTCGCCCGGATGGTCGAGGCCAACCCGACCTACGCCAATGTCACGACGCCGATCTACGGCGGCGCCGTCCAAGGCCTCCGGTGACACCACGGCCGGGTCGCATCGATCAAGGGCGCCCCGTGCCATCCGACCAGGGCGTCGCGACTGCACGGACCGTCGCCGAAAGGGCCCTGCTCATCTCCCGGCCGGATCGTCGGGACGATTCTCGGACCGCTCGGCCCGCAGCCGGGCCTCCGCGCGCTGCGCCTCGGCCCGGATGTTGCGCTCGCGGCGCAGCCACTCCGGCTGCTCCTCCTTCAACGCCGCGATCTGAGCGGTGGTCAGCGGCTCGGTGATCTCGGCACGGGCCAGCCCGGAGATCGACACTCCCAGTCGGTCCGCGACGACCTGGCGGGGATGCGGGCCGTTGCGGCGCAGCTCGCGCAACCACTCGGGCGGATCGGCCTGCAGGGCGTCGAGCTCGTCGCGCGAGACCACCCCGGCCCGGAACTCGTCGGGCGTCGCGTCGGGGTGCACGCCGAGCTTCTTCGCCGCCGTCGCGGGCTTCATCGTCTGGATCGACCTCTGCCGCGTCATACGCCCAGGATATCGGGGCCGGAGCAACCGATAGCCTGGGCCGGTGACCGAGCCGGGCGACACCACAGCCTTCAGGCTCGGCTACGTTCCAGGCGTCACGCCGGGCAAGTGGGCGCGCATCTGGGCCGAGCGCCGTCCCCACGTCGCCCTGGAGCTCGTCATGGCGACCACGGACGAGGCGCTGGAGCTGATCCGGACCGGCGCCGTGGACGCGGCCGTGCTCCGGCTGCCGATCGACCGGACCGGGCTCCACACGATCCCGCTCTACACCGAGACCACCGTGGCCGTCGTCCCGAAGGAACACGTGGTCGCCGCGACCGAGGAGGCCACGGTCGCGGACCTGGCCGACGAGATCGTCTTCCGCCCGCTGGACGACACACTCGTCTGGCCCGGTGACCGGCCGGGACGGTCCGCGGCGATCACCCCCGCGACGACGGCTGCGGCGATCGAGCTCGTCGCCGCGGGCGTCGGGCTGCTGGTCGTCCCCCAGTCGCTGGCCCGCCTCCACCACCGTCGGGACCTCGTCCACCGACCGCTGACCGACGCGCCCGGGTCGGGCGTCGCTCTCGCCTGGCCGAAGGCGGAGAACACCGACCTGATGGAAGAGTTCATCGGGATCGTCCGCGGCCGCACGGTCAACAGCTCACGCACCCCCCGCCGGGACGCAACCCCAGCACCGGGCAGACCCGCCCCCACGAAGAAGGGCGCCGCGCGGCGCCCTTCCGGCCGGCGCGGTACCCACCGACGGTGAGCTCACCCACCGACCCGGCCACGCAGCCGTCGGCGGTGGAATGTCCTGGTCGGACTGGTGGGCGCGGCAGGGTTCGAACCTGCGACCGCTCGGGTGTAAACCGAGTGCTCTCCCGCTGAGCTACGCGCCCCGCGCGGCCGGACGGCGGCCGGCCGCGGCACCTTACCCGGCCAGCGCGGCCACCGCCTTCTTCCACTGCTCCTGGTCGCGCGCCTCACCGGGCTGGTTGACCTCGGCGAACCGGACGACGCCCGTCTTGTCGATCAGGAACGTGCCGCGCAGGGCCATGCCGCGGTCCTGCTGGAACACGCCGTAGGACGCCGCGACGGCGCCGTGCGGCCAGAAGTCCGACAGCAGCGGGAACCGGTAGCCCTCGGCGTCGGCCCAGGCCTTGAGGGCGAACGGGTGGTCGACGGAGATCGCGAGGATCTGCACGTCGTCGTTCTGGAAGCTCGCGAGGTCGTCGCGCACGGCGGAGAGCTCGCCCCGGCAGGTGCCGGAGAACGCGAACGGGTAGAAGACCAGCAGGACGTTGCGGTCGCCGCGGAACGACGACAGCGTGATCTCCTGGTTGTCCTGGTCCTTCACCGTGAAGTCCGGGGCGTCGGTGCCGACCTCGGGTGCAGCCATGGGTGATCGCCTCTCCTCGTGCGGTGCCGTCGCGGGAAGCCTAGTCAACCGGCAGGAGGTGGTGGGGATGCGGACCGAGGACTGGTTCCTCGCGGGTAGCGAGCGCGGGAACCGCGCCTGCCGGCTGCCCGGACGCTGCGACGGGAACCGCGTCGTCGCCCACGTGCACGGGGCGGCGTACTTCGCCCGACTCGTCGAGGAGGTGCGGCAGCTGGAGCGCGGCGACCACCTCTTCTTCACCGATTGGCGCGGCGACGCCGACGAGCGCCTCTGCGCGGACGGCCCCACGGTCGGTGAGCTGTTCTGCGCCGCCGCACGCCGCGGTGTGCTGGTGAAGGGGCTGATGTGGCGCTCGCACCGCGACGAGCTGTCCTACAGCGAGGAGCAGAACCGCCAGCTCGGGGACGAGGTGAGCGCGGCGGGTGGCGAGGTGCTGCTCGACCAGCGGGTGCGCCGCGCCGGGTCGCACCACCAGAAGCTGGTCGTGCTGCGCCGCCCGGGCGCTCCCGAGCGCGACGTCGCGTTCGCGGGCGGTATCGACCTGTGCCACTCCCGCCGCGACGACGCCGCGCACGCGGGCGATCCGCAGGCGGTGCCGATGGCGCGCGCGTACGGTGACCGGCCGCCCTGGCACGACGTGCAGCTCGAGGTGCGCGGGCCGGCGGTCGGGTTGCTCGACGAGGTGTTCCGGGAGCGCTGGGAAGACCCCCATTCGCTCGACACCCACAACCCGATCGCGTACCTGCGGGACCGGCTGTTCCGGGCCGACCTCGTCGCCGACCCGCTACCCGGACGCCCGCCGGACCCGCCGGCCGCGGGATCTGCGGCCGTGCAGGTCCTGCGCACCTATCCGGCCATCCGGCCGGGCTACCCCTTCGCCCCGCGCGGCGAGCGGTCGGTGGCCCGCGGGTACGCGAAGGTCCTGCGCCGGGCGCAGCGGCTGGTCTACCTCGAGGACCAGTACATGTGGTCGCCCCACATCGCCGAGCTGCTCGCCGACGCCCTGCGCCGCAGCCCCGGGCTGCACCTGGTCGTGGTCGTGCCCCGCCACCCGGACGTCGACGGCGGGTTCGCGCTCCCGCCCAACCAGGTCGGGCGCCTGCAGGCCATCGAGGTGTGCCACCGGGCCGCCCCGGACCGGGTCGACGTGTACGACCTGGAGAACCACCAGGGCACGCCGGTGTACGTGCATACCAAGGTCGCCGTCGTCGACGACACGTGGGCGTGCGCGGGCAGCGCGAACCTCAACCGGCGCTCCTGGACGCACGACAGCGAGCTGTCGGTCGCCGTCCTCGACGCCGGGTTCGCCCGCGGCCTGCGCCTGGAGCTGCTGCGCGAGCACCTCGACCGGGAACCGGGCGACGACGCCGACCTCGTCGACCCCGCAGGCGCGGTGCACGCCGTCGAGGCCGCGGCCACGGCGTTGGACGCCTGGCACGACTCCGGACGGACGGGGCCGCGCCCCGCGGGCCGCTTGCGCCGCCACCGCCCCGAAAGGATGAGCAGGCTCACCCGGTCGTGGGCGGTGCCGGCGTACCGGGCGCTCTACGACCCGGACGGACGCCCGTGGCGGGACCGGCTCCGGCACCGCTGGTGACGACCGCCCGAGCCGTAGAGCGCACCGACCTCCAACGCTTCGACGTTCAGCGCTTTGACGTTCAGCGCTTTGTCGTTCGAGCCTCGTCGTTCGGCGCCTCGACCTTCAGCGCTTCGACTTGGCGGACTTCGGCGACACCAGCCGCGCCCCGACCCAGCTCTCGCTGACCGTGACGTTCGACGTCTGCGAGAGCCCTGCCGTCGGCGCTGCCTCGGCGATCTCGCTCGGCTCGACGTGCCCGGGACGACCGGTCTTGGGTGTCAGGACCCAGATCACGCCGTTGTCGGCGAGCGGCCCGATCGCGTTGATCAGGGCGTCGACCAGGTCGCCGTCCCCGTCCCGCCACCACATCAGGACGAGATCCACCACCTCGACGGCGTCCTCGTCGAGAAGCTCGTCCCCGGCTCTCTCCTCGACGGCATCACGCACCGCCTCGTCGACATCGGTGTCCCAACCGAGTTCCTGGACGACCATTCCCGGCTCGACGCCGAGCTTGCCCGCGATGTCGGACGAACGTCCGGCATCATCCGCGGCGACCACGCGTGTACCCCTTTGCCTCGTATCCTGGTGCGACCGGGCCTGCCTGGTGCAGGTCCGGCCCGTCGGTTGCGGAATCCGAACACGACGACTGTCCGGCGCGCAACCACTCGTTACGAGATCGAGCGCCGAGGGGCACGATAGGGGACGACAGCAGCGTCCACCGACTCAGCACGAGCCATGCAGGGAGATCCCTTGACCGGCCAGAACAACGACGGCAGTACCCGGACTTCTGGGTCTGGGCCGCGCCGCGTGCACGTCATCCGCGACGGGCTCGCCGCGCACCTGCCGGACATCGACCCCGAGGAGACGGCCGAGTGGCTCGACTCCTTCGACGGCATGCTCGACGCCGCAGGTCAGCAGCGTGCTCGGTACCTGATGCTGCGGATGCTGCAGCGCGCCCGGGAGCGGCACGTCGGCGTCCCGTCGCTGACGAGCACCGACTACGTCAACACCATCCCCACCGACCGCGAGCCGTGGTTCCCCGGTGACGAGGAGGCCGAGCGGGCCTACCGCCGCTGGATCCGGTGGAACGCTGCCATGACCGTGCACCGCGCGCAGCGCCCGGGCATCGGGGTGGGCGGGCACATCTCGTCCTACGCGTCCTCGGCCACGCTCTACGAGGTGGGGTTCAACCACTTCTTCCGTGGCAAGGACCACCCGGGCGGGGGTGACCAGGTCTACATCCAGGGCCACGCGTCCCCGGGCATCTACGCCCGCGCCTACCTCGAGGGGCGGCTGACGGAGGACCGGCTCGACGGGTTCCGCCAGGAGCTCTCGCACGGCGGGCCGGGCCACGGCCTGCCGTCCTACCCGCACCCGCGGTTGATGCCGGACTTCTGGGAGTTCCCCACGGTCTCGATGGGCCTCGGCCCGATGAACGCGATCATGCAGGCCCGGTTCAACCGGTACCTGGGCGCCCGCGGCCTCTCCGACACCTCCCAGCAGCAGGTGTGGGCGTTCCTCGGCGACGGCGAGATGGACGAGCCGGAGTCCCGCGGGTTGATCCACGTGGCGGCCACCGAGGGTCTGGACAACCTGACGTTCGTCGTCAACTGCAACCTGCAGCGCCTCGACGGCCCGGTCCGCGGCAACGGTAAGATCATCCAGGAGCTGGAGTCGTTCTTCCGCGGTGCCGGCTGGAACGTGATCAAGGTGATCTGGGGCCGGGAGTGGGACGCCCTGCTGCACGGCGACCGCGACGGCGCCCTGATCAACCTCATGAACGACACGCCGGACGGCGACTACCAGACCTACAAGGCCAACGACGGCGGCTACGTCCGCGACCACTTCTTCGGTCGCGACCCGCGCACGAAGGCCCTGGTGGAGCCGATGTCCGACGCCGACATCTGGAACCTCAAGCGCGGTGGGCACGACTACCGCAAGGTCTACGCCGCCTACGCCGCCGCGCTGGAGCACGAGGGCCAGCCCACGGTCATCCTGGCCAAGACGATCAAGGGTTACGGGCTGGGCTCGCACTTCGCCGGGCGCAACGCCACGCACCAGATGAAGAAGCTGTCGCTGGACGACCTCAAGGAGTTCCGCGACTCGCAGCGCATCCCGATCGCGGACAAGGCGCTGGAGGAGGACCCGTACCTGCCGCCGTACTACCACCCGGGCCAGGACGCGCCGGAGATCCGGTACATGCAGGAGCGGCGGCGCACGCTCGGCGGGCACCTGCCCTCGCGGCGGGTCACGGCGAAACCGCTGGTGCTGCCCGGCGACAAGGTCTACGACGTCGTGCGCAAGGGCTCGGGCAAGCAGGAGGTCGCCACCACGATGGCGTTCGTCCGGGTGCTGCGCGAGCTCATCAAGGACCCGGAGATCGGCGACCGGTTCGTGCCGATCATCCCGGACGAGGCGCGCACGTTCGGGATGGACTCGATGTTCCCGACGCAGAAGATCTACAACCCGAACGGGCAGCAGTACACGTCCGTGGACGCCTCCCTGATGCTCGCCTACCGCGAGAGCGAGCAGGGCCAGCTGCTGCACGAGGGGATCAACGAGGCGGGCTCGGTCGGCTCGTTCACCGCGGCGGGCACGTCGTACGCCACGCACGGGCAGCCGATGATCCCGGTCTACGTCTTCTACTCGATGTTCGGGTTCCAGCGCACCGGCGATTCGATCTGGGCCGCCGCCGACCAGATGGCCCGCGGGTTCCTCATCGGCGCCACGGCCGGGCGCACCACGCTCACCGGTGAGGGCCTGCAGCACAACGACGGGCACTCGCTGCTGCTGGCGGCGAGCAACCCGGCCGTCGTCTCCTACGACCCCGCGTTCTCGTTCGAGGTGGCGCACATCGTCAAGGACGGGCTCCGCCGGATGTACGGGGCACGCGCGGACGGGGAGGGTTCGGACACCCTCGAGGGCGAGAACGTCATCTACTACCTGACGGTCTACAACGACCCCTACGTCCAGCCGGCCGAGCCGGAGGACCTCGACGTCGACGGCCTGCTGCGCGGCATCTACCGGTACGCGGCCAGCCCGCGGTCCGAGGGCCCGCAGGTGCGGCTGCTCGCGTCCGGTGTCGCGCTGCCGTGGGCCCTGCAGGCCCGCGACATGCTGGCCGAGCAGTGGGGCGTGGGCGCCGAGGTGTGGTCGGTGACGTCGTGGGGCGAGCTGCGCCGCGACGGTGTCGAGTGCGAGCAGCACAACCTGGTGCACCCGGATGCCGAACCACGCGTCCCCCACATCAGCCGGGCGCTGGCCGGGGACGTCCCCGTCGTCGCGACGTCGGACTGGATGCGCGCCCTTCCCGACCTGGTCCGCCAGTGGGTGCCCGCGCCGTTCACCAGCCTCGGCACGGACGGCTTCGGGCTGTCCGACACGCGGCCCGCGGTGCGCAGGCACTTCAACGTCGACGCCGAGTCCATCACGGTGGCGGCGCTGGCGACGCTGGCCGGGCGCGGGGAGTTCGACCGCAGCGCGGTGGCCGAGGCCGCCGCGAAGTACCGGATCGACGACCCGCGGGCGGCCGGTCCGCAGACCAGCGACAGCGGGGTGGCCTGACCCGACACCGGTGGAGGGGGCCGCGTGGTGGTGCGAACGCGGCCCCCTCCACCTGAGAGCCGGGAAATCGCCGCCGTCTTTGAAAAATCACTGGTCATTGACTCTCGGCAGCGGGGCCCGAACACGATACGCTCCGGCGCGACGCCGGCGCGGGTGATCGCGAACGGGGTCCCGACCGGGGCGGACGTGCCCCGGCACCAGGTACGAGGAGAGCAAGAATGGCAGAGGGCACCGTCAAGTGGTTCAACAGCGAGAAGGGCTACGGCTTCCTCGCTCCTGACGGTGGTGGCGCGGACGTGTTCGTGCACTACTCGGCGATCCAGACCAACGGGTACAAGAGCCTCGACGAGGGCCAGCGGGTGTCGTTCGACATCGAGCAGGGCCAGAAGGGCCCGCAGGCCACCAAGGTCACCCCGCTCGGCTGATCGCCGACACACCAGCAGGTTCTGACGTCGGAGGTCCTGGCGCCGTTGCGCCGGTCTCCGCGGCCACCCTCCGCAGGCTGGAACTGGCTGCGGGCGATCTGGCTGCCGCGTGCCTCGCGGCGATGGAGCAAGGGCTGCCGTGGTTCGCCCGGCTGCCGGCGCACATGCGTGCGGGCGTCCAGCTCGTCACGCAGACCGGGGTCGCCAACTTCGTCGCCTGGCTGGGTCATCGCGGTGAGCGGGTCCGGCTCACGGCCGAGGCGTTCCGGATCGCGCCCCGCGACCTGGCGCGCCGGCTCACCCTGTCCCAGACCGTCGACCTCGTCCGCATCGCGACGCAGGTCTTCGAGCAGCAGCTGCCACCGCTGGCAGCGGACGCGGCGGAGCACCGCGCCCTCGTGGAGGGCGTGCTGCGGTTCGGTCGCGAGATCGCCTTCTCCGCGGCCACGGTGTACGCGGGCGAGGCGGAGACGCGCGGGGCGTGGGACGCGCGCGTCGAGGCCCTGGTGGTCGACGCCGTCGTGCGCGGTCCCGGTGCGGAGCCGGGCAGCACCGCCCGCAGCAGGGCCGACGGCCTGGTCTCACGCGCGTCCGCGCTGGGCTGGGACCCCACGGAGCCGCTGCGCGTGGTGGTCGGCACCCCGGCTCCCGAGGCCCGCGA
The DNA here is from genome assembly GCF_002262885.1 of Pseudonocardia sp. MH-G8. Taxonomy (GTDB): domain Bacteria; phylum Actinomycetota; class Actinomycetes; order Mycobacteriales; family Pseudonocardiaceae; genus Pseudonocardia. The sequence continues at coordinate 142,617 of NZ_NKYF01000006.1, forward strand.
GGAGCTGCTGTCCGAACTGCGCCGCGAGGCGGACCGCTCGGGCCAGTCCGTGCTCATCGGCGTGCAGGGCAACCGGCTCGTCGTCCTGCTCTCGGAGCCGCCGGGGCTGGACACGGGCGGCGACATCGGCACGGTCGTCGAGGCCTTCGGACCCGGTCCCGTCGTCGTCGGCCCCCGCGCCGAGGACCTCACCACCGCGCACGTGAGCGCTCGGGACGCGCTCGCCGGCCTGCGCGCGGCACCCGCCCGTCCGGGCGCCCCGCGCCCCGTCGCCGCCGACGACCTGCTACCCGAGCGCGCGCTCGCCGGTGACCCGGTGGCGCACCGCAAGCTCGTCACCACCTGCGTCGACCCACTCACCGTCGCGGGCGGCGAGCTGCTGACCACGCTCGCCGCGTTCCTCGACGGCGGCGGTGCGCTCGAGGCGTGCGCCCGAGCGCTGTTCGTCCACCCCAACACGGTGCGCTACCGGCTGCGCCGCGTGAGCGACCTCACCGGGCTGCAACCGACCGATCCCCGCGATGCCCTGGTGCTGCGCATCGCCGTGCTGGTCGCCAGACTGGGCCCCGGCCGCGACCCGGCGGATGCGGGGTGAGCTGCGGAGACCAGACAACGAAGGGCGGTGGCACGGTGGGAAGCGTGACGGGACGGCACCAGTGCTTTGGAGGAAACCTCCAAAGTCGGCTCGCCGAGTTGGTGGGCGCCGACGCTGCCGCGCCGGCGCCGTACCGGGTTTGCTCGCAACCGTGATGGCCCTCCTCGCACCCGGCCAGGGCTCCCAGACCCCCGGGATGCTCGCCCCGTGGCTCGCGGACCCCGCGGCCATGCAGACCCTCGCCCGCTGGTCCGACGCCACCGGGCTCGACCTGCAACGCCTCGGCACCACCGCCGACGCGGACGAGATCAAGGACACCGCCGTCACGCAGCCGCTGGTGGTCGCCACCGCGCTGCTGGCCGCGACCCGGCTCGCCGAACGCATCGCGTTCCCCGCCGCCGCGCCCGTCGCCGGGCACTCGGTCGGGGAGCTCGCCGCCGCGGCGGTCGCGGAGGTCCTCTCCCCCGATGCCGCCGTGTCACTCGCCGCGGTGCGCGGCCGTGAGATGGCTGCCGCGTGCGCCCTCGAACCCACCGGCATGAGCGCGGTCCTCGGTGGGAAACCCGACGAGGTGCTGGCGAAGCTCGCCGAGCTGGGTCTGGACGCGGCGAACCGCAACGGAGCGGGACAGGTCGTCGCGGCCGGTCCCGTCGCGACGCTCGAGGCCCTGGCCGCCGACCCGCCCGAGCGCGCTCGCGTGATCCCGCTGCCGGTCGCCGGCGCGTTCCACACCCGCTTCATGGCGCCCGCGGAGGACGCGATGCGCCGCCACGCCGGCTCCGTCACGCCCGCCGACCCGGTCCGGCCGCTGCTGTCCAACGCCGACGGCGAGGTCGTCGCGGACGGGGCCGAGGCGCTGCGGCGGCTCGTCGCGCAGGTCACCCTGCCGGTGCGGTGGGACTCCTGCATGGCCCGGCTGCGCGAGCTGGGCGTCACCGCCGTGATCGAGCTGCCGCCGGCCGGCACGCTGGTCGGGCTCGTCAAGCGCGACCTCAAGGGCACGGCCACGCTCGCCCTCAAGACCCCCGACGACCTGGACCGGGCCGTCGAACTCATCACCGAGCACGCGGGAGCCGACACGTGACACCACTCCGCACCGCGCGGGCCGCCGCCGGCGCCCGGATCCTCGGCCTGGGCAGCACGCAACCCGAGAACGTCGTCACCAACGACGACCTCGCCCAGCGCATGGACACCAACGACCAGTGGATCCGCGAGCGGGTCGGCATCCAGAGCCGGCGCATCGCCGAGGAGGGCACGCTGCTGGTCGACATGGCGGTCGAGGCCGGTGCTCGCGCGGTCAAGGACTCCGGGCTCGCACCCACCGAGATCGACACCGTGATCGTGGCGACCTGCACGATGCCCAACGGGATCCCGAACGCCGCCGCGCAGACCGCGGAGCGCATCGGCATCCCCGCGCCCGGCGCGTTCGACCTCAACGCCGCCTGCGCCGGCTTCTGCTACGGGATGGGCACCGGGGCCGACCTCGTGCGCGCAGGATCGGCGCGGAACGTGCTGGTCATCGGGGCCGAGAAGCTGTCGGACTGGATCGACTGGACCGACCGTTCCACCGCCATCATCTTCGCCGACGGCGCGGGCGCCGCGGTCCTCGGACCGGCCACCGACGCCGCCTCCGTCGGTGTCGGGCCGCTGGCCTGGGGCAGCGCGGGCGACCTGGCCCAGACCATCCGCGTCAACGCCGACACCAACGCCCTGTTCCAGGAGGGCCAGGCGGTCTTCCGCTGGGCCACCACGAAGATCGCCCCCGTCGCCCTGAAGGCGATCGAGCTGGCCGGCGTCACGCCGGCCGACATCGACGTCTTCGTGCCCCACCAGGCCAACCTGCGCATCGTCGAGGCGGTGGCGAAGCGGCTGCGCGCGGCGGGGGCGCGTGACGACATGGTCGTGGCCGACGACATCGTCCACTCCGGCAACACCTCGTCGGCGTCGATCCCGCTCGCGCTCGACCACATGCGCGCCGCCGGGCGGGTGCGCTCCGGTGACACCGTGCTGCTCGTCGGTTTCGGCGCCGGCCTGTCCTACGCCGGTCAGGTCGTCATCTGTCCCTAGGATCGCTGCCGGATCCTGCTCACTCCTCGCAAGTCCCCCACCAGAAGGAGAACCACCATGGCCGACAACACCGAGATCCTCAGCGGGCTCGCCGAGATCGTCGAGGAGGTCGCCGGCATCGACACCGCCGAGGTGTCGGCCGAGAAGTCGTTCGTCGACGACCTGGACATCGACTCGCTGTCGATGGTCGAGATCGCCGTGCAGGCCGAGGACAAGTTCGGCGTGAAGATCCCGGACGACCAGCTGGCCGAGCTGAAGACGGTCGGCGACGCCGTCGACTACATCCAGAAGAACCAGTGAGCGAGCTTGCGAGCGAACCAATGTCACAGCGCCTGCGCGAAGCGCTGACCGAGCGCAGCGAGGTCATGCGATGAGCCCTCAGGTCGGCGGCACCCAGGTCGAGGTCGTCGTCACCGGGCTCGGCGCGACGACCCCGCTCGGTGGGGACGTCGCATCGACCTGGGACGCCATGCTGGCCGGGCGCTCCGGCATCCGGCGGATCGACGACGACGAGCACGAGTGGGTGACGCGTCACCAGCTCCCGGTCAAGATCGCCGCACCGCTCGCGGTGGCGCCCACGGAGGTGCTCCCGCGGGTGAAGGCCCGGCGCCTGGACCGCTGCGAGCAGGTCGCCCTGGTCGCAGCCAAGGAGGCGTGGGAGCACGCGGGCCTGGGTGAACCGGGCGAGCAGGTGGACCCCGAGCGGCTCGGCGTGGTCATCGGCACCGGGATCGGCGGCGCCGTCACCCTGCTCGACCAGGACGACCTGCTCGAGCGCGACGGCCTGCGCAAGGTCTCGCCGCTCACCGTGCCGATGCTGATGCCGAACGGGCCCGCGGCCTGGGTCGGCATCGAGTACGGCGCCCGCGCCGGCGTGCACGCACCGGTCTCGGCCTGCGCGTCCGGCGCCGAGTCGCTGGCCTGGGCCCTCACGCTGCTGCGCAGCGGTGAGGTCGACGTCGTGCTCGCCGGCGGCGCGGAGGCCTGCATCACGGGCATCACCGTGGCCGGCTTCGTGCAGGCCAGGACGCTCTCTCAGCGCAACGACGACCCGGAGCGCGCATCGCGCCCGTGGGACACCGGGCGCGACGGGTTCGTGCTCGGCGAGGGCGCAGGCGTGCTGGTCCTGGAACGGGCCGAGCACGCCGCGGCCCGCGGCGCCACCGTGTACGGCCGCCTCGCCGGCGCCGGCCTCACCGCCGACGCCTACCACATCACGGGGCCCGAGCCCGAGGGCATCGGGCAGTCGCGGGCCATCGCCAAGGCGGTGCGCGACGCGGGCCTGGACGCCTCGGACGTGGGGCACGTCAACTGCCACGCCACCTCCACGGTGGCCGGCGACGTCGGCGAGACCCGCGCCGTGCGCAAGGCGCTGGGCGACCACCCGGTTCTCACCGCGCCCAAGTCGGCGCTGGGCCACCTCGTGGGCGCGGCAGGGGCCGTCGAGAGCATCATCACCCTCCTCTCGATCAAGGAGGGGGTCATCCCCGCCACGCTCAACCTCCAGGAGCTCGACCCCGGCGTCGAGCTCGACGTGGTGGCGGGCGAGCCGCGCAAGGTCGACCTCACGGCCGCCGTCTGCGACTCGTTCGGCTTCGGCGGCCACAACGCCGCCGTCGCGTTCACGAAGGTCTGAGCGGGGTCAGCACGCCTCCGGCGCGGAGCTGCCGCCCCCGGTCACGTCGATCAGGGGCGGCGCTCCGCGCATGGGCAGGGTCGACCGCCAGCAGATGCGCTCGACCTGCAGGTCCGCCGGCGCGTCCTGCACATCCTGCATGCTGACGAAACGCACCCGTACCAGCAGGCCGGCGTCGGGTTCGGTGTCGATCCGGTCCACCCGGATCGTGCCGTCCCGGGTCGTCGCGTAGGCGTCCTGCCAGTCGTCCTCGGGCAGCGCATCCGCCCGGGCCGGCACCACGGTGGCACGCCACCCGGCGTAGTCCCGCTCGTTGATCGCGTCGTAGTGGCGTTGCAGCTGCACCCGCACCTCGTCGGCCGCCGGATGCCGCGCAGCGTCGGCGGAGAGTTGCACCTCCCCCGACCCGACCCCCTCGGCCGGCACCGACGGCGGAGCCGCGAGCGGCGCGGGGCCGGCGCTCGCCCGGGTGGCGAGTGCGGTCGCACCGCCCGCCACGAGCAGCACACCGAGCAGCAGTGCGACGGCAGGCGTCGCCCAGCGGGTCACAGCGGGGTCCTCCCTAGTGCACGCCTTCCATGTGGCGCACCATCCATGGGCTGAGCGCGAGCACGACCAGCCCGATCACGATCACGACCACCCCGTTGAGGCCGAAGTAGGCGAACTCGGAGTCCGGCGAGTAGAACTTCGCCAGCACGCCCGACATCGACGTCCCGAGGCCCACGGAGAAGAAGTACAGGGCCATCATCTGCGCGCGGAAGGACTCCGGGCCGAGCTTCGTGGTGACCGACAGCCCGATCGGCGAGATCATCAGCTCGGAGACCGCGAACAGCGCGAGGATGAACAGCACGGCCACGGCGGGCGTGCTCGGCCCGGTGCCGCCCGCGAAGATCAGGAAGAGCAGGAACGCCACGCCCATCCCGATCACGCCGAACGCGAACTTGCGCGGGGTCGAGGGCGCGCGGCGCCCGAGCCGCGTCCACAGCGCCGCGAACACCGGCGACAGGAGGATGATCCAGATCGGCTCCAGCGAGCCGATCCAGGACGCGGGAGCGGTCCACCCGAAGATCGTCCAGTCCATCCGCTCGTCCGAGTACACCGCGAGCACCGTGAAGATCTGCTGGAACAGCGACCAGAACGCCGCGTTGGCGATGAACAGCGGGATGTAGGCGCGCAGCTTGGTGCGCTCGCTCGAGGTCACCTTCGGGCTCGCGAACATCGTGGCGAAGTACGCGATCGACCCGACGACCAGGACGCCGGTGACCACGCGGGGCAGCGTCGCCAGCGTCACCAGCCCGGTGAGCGCGACGACCGCGATCACCACGACGATCGCCACGCCGATCCCGACGGCCTTGGGCAGCGCGGAGCGCGGCAACGGGTTGGGCGCCCGCCGGCCGGCGTCGCCGAGGTTGCGCCGGAACAGCCCGTACTGGAGCAGCCCCAACGCCATGCCGACGGCCGCGGCTCCGAACCCGACGTGGAACCCCACGGACGTCTGCAGCAACCCGGTGATGAGCGGCCCGATGAACGCCCCGAGGTTGATGCCCAGGTAGAACAGGGTGAAGCCGCCGTCGGCGCGCGGGTCGTCCTTCTCGTAGAGGATGCCCAGCAGCGACGAGGCGTTGGCCTTCAGCGCTCCGCTGCCCAGCGCGACCAGCACGAGGCCGACCGCGACGCCGGACATCCCCGGCAGCACGGCGAGCGCGATGTGGCCGAGCATCACCACGACGCCGCCGTAGAAGACCATCCGCTCCATGCCGAGCACGCGGTCGGCGAGCCAGCCACCCAGCACCGTGCTCAGGTAGACCACGCCGCCGTAGGCACCGACGATGCCCGTGGCGGTGGCCTGCGGCAGGCCGAGCCCGCCCTCCTCGAGGCTGTAGTACAGGTAGTACCCCAGGATGAGGATCATCCCGTAGAACGAGAACCGTTCCCACAGCTCCACACCGAACAGGTTCGTCAGCCCGATCGGGTGACCGAAGACCGTTCGGCGTGATGCGCCGGCCGTCCCGACTGTGTCCGCCACCGTTGCCGTCCTCCCGTTGCCGCGCAGAGGATCTGCCCTGCGATCCCGGCGATGCTAACGGCCGCGGTTCACCCCACCTGGTGCAGCAGCGTCATGGGGGCGCCGTCGCCCGCCAGCCGGAACGGCTCGAGCGCGTCGTCCCACGGCCCGCCGAGCACCTCGTGCACCCGCCCGGCGATCCGGTTCGCCGGCACCTCGGCGAGCATGCTGCGCAGCCGGTCCTCCCCCACCACGATGTCGCCGTTCGCGCTCGTGCGCCCGCTCCAGAGCCCGAGCGTGGGCACGTGGCAGAACCGCTCGCCATCGACCCCGGGGCTGGGCTCCTCGGCCACCTCGAAGCGCAGCATCGGCCAAGCCCGCAGGGCACCGGCGAGCGCCCCACCGCTGCCCGCGGGACCACTCCAGCTGCACTCGGCCCGCATCTGGCCGGGTGCAGCGGGCTGTGGAGCCCACTGCAGCGAGACCTTCGACCCGAGCACGCCGGAAATCGCCCACTCGACGTGCGGACAGACCGCAGTCGGCGACGAGTGGACGAAGACCACGCCGCGTGCGTTCACTGCAGACCTCCAACGTCGACGAGGAACGTCTTCCCCTACGCCCTCGCGACCCGTCGGGTCCGCCGATCTAGGTTGTGGTGATCAGTCTGCCCGGTGTGGCGCGACTCGCGCCAGCCGGGCGGACGCCCGGGCGTGTCGCACGCCCGGGCGCTCACCGGTCAGGGCAGCGGCAACCGCCCCCCGTCCAGGTACGAGTTGTCCTCCAGCACCGCACGGCGCGACACGCGCAGCGGCGCCTCCTCGGCGTTGCGGCGGAACCGGTTGCCGGTGATCCGCACCTCGGCAGGCATCCGAGGCTCGTCCTGGCGCAGCGTGTAGCGACCGCCGCCGAGCACGTTGCCCCGGATCACCACGGCACCCTCGCCGGCCTCGGCCGGCTCCTCGGGCGCCAGCAGCACCGCGCTGTCGCGTCCGGGGCCCTTGCCCACCTCCACGGTGTTGTCCTCCACGAGCACGTCGCCGCCCGTCCCACGGACCACGAGCGCGGAGGCGTCACCCCCGGGTGCAGTGGCGCAGTCGTGGACGCTGCTGTTGCGCAGCCGCGCGGAGTCGCCGAGCCGGGCCCCGTCGCGCGTCACGTCCGTGATCTCCACGCGTTCGCCGCTCCAGTGGCCACCGCCGATCGCGGCCTCGGGAAAGTCCCCGGTGAGCGTGACGTCCTCGATCCGCACCGACCCCTCGCCCTCGGTGCGGATGCCGTAGGGCGTGCTGCCGTCGCCGACGATCCGGCTGCGTCGTACCACGACGTCCGGCGCCTCCACGACGATCCCGCCGTGCACCTCCCAGCCGTCCAGCACGACGCCTGCCACGGTGATCCTGCGCGGCGCGCTCGGGCACAGCGCGAGGCCGGCCGGGACGCCGACGCTGCCCCGCTCGGGGACCCGGTACGGACCCGCGGCGGCGCACTCCACCGCCGCCATCGCGGGCGCCAGCGCCACCGTGGAGGCGGGGACTCCTGGGAACGTCGTGCCGTCGGTCGCGACGAGGACGCCCGCCACGGCGAGGCCGCAGGTGGCCAGCGCCAGACCGCCGCGTGCGAACGCACGCGCCGGTCCCCGAGGCCTCGCCATGGCGCAGAGAGTACGGCCGGATGGCGGAGCTGTCGCTGCTGGGGTTCTACGAAGAGTGAATCGTTATCACGATGTGTAGTGGACGACACCGGACTGCTCGAGGGTCGTCACGAGGCTCCGCTCGGCCAGCACCTCCAGGTGCGCCGCGGTCTCCAGCGTGGCGAGCATCGTGTTGAACAGGTCGAGCTCGGCCAGCGGCGTGTCCCGGCGCGTCCAGGGCAGCACCTGCGCCACCTCGTAGGCGGTGGACCGGCCGGCCTGCACGGCGGCGAGGGTGGCGTCGAGCCGCTTCGCGTGGTGGGCGATCAGCTCGTCCACCCGCTGGTGCACGCTCATCCCGGTGGCCCCGTGCGCGGGCAGCAGCACCGCGTCCGGCCGGCTGCGCACCAGCTCGAGCGAGGTGAGGAAATCAGCCAGCGGGCTCGGCGGCGCCACGGGCTCCAGCCCGAGCGAGGGCGTGATCCGGGGCAGCACGTGGTCGCCGGCGAACAGCAGCTCGCCGGCCGTGTCGGCGAACACGACATGTCCCCGCGTGTGCCCGGGCGTCGCGACGGCCTCCAGCACCCGGCGGGCCGGCGCGTCGGCGTCGACCACGATCTCGGCGCCGTCCTCGATCCACTCGTCGGGCAACGCCCAGTCGACCGGGTCGAAGGGACGCTCGCCGAGCGCCTCCAGCTGCCGGATCACCTCGTGTGCGCCCGCGCGACGCAGCCGGTCACGGTGCGCCGGGCCGGTCGGTGGCCGGTTCAGCGCCTCGAGGGAGGGCTGCTCGCCCCGCCCGACGGCCAGCGGCGTGCCGAACTCGCGGCGCAGCGCCACCGCCTGCGTGTAGTGGTCCCGGTGCGCGTGGGTGACCAGGAAGCGCCGGACGTCGCCGAAGCCCGCCCCGAGCTGCCCCAGCGCGGTGGCCAGGACCTCGCGAGCCTCCGACAGAGCCCAGCCCGCGTCGATCAGCGTGATGCCGTCGCCGTCGGTGAGCGCGTAGACGTTCACCGCGCGCAGCCCGTCGTTCGGCAGCGGCAACGGGATGCGGTGCACCCCGGGCGCGCAGCGGTACACACCGGGTGCCGTCCAGTCGCCCGCCGGGTCGTCCTCGAAGATCACGCCTGGCATCCCTCCTGCGCCCGGTGCGCCCCGGTGCGCCGGAGGGACACGTTACGTCGCGCGACCGGGCGCACAGGAAGGTGTGGCGAGCTGCACAGGGCCGATCCGTGGCGCATCGGCACACCGGGATACTGCGGAGCGTCCGTCGCGTCACCCATTCGCGACACCCATTCGGACCCGGAGGCGACACCTCACCATGACCGAAGCGATCCAGGCGGCCCTGGATGCCGCGTCCTCCTTCATCTGGGGGCCGTTCTTCCTCATCCCGCTCCTGCTCGTCGTGGGCGTCTACCTCACGGTGCGGCTACGCGGCCTGCAGTTCCGCGTGCTGTTCCACGCGCTGTGGCTGGCGCTCGTCCGGCGCAACGAGAAGGACGGCGAAGGGGACATCTCCCACTACCAGGCGCTGAGCACGGCGCTGGCCGCCACGGTCGGCGTCGGCAACATCGCCGGTGCCGCGCTGGCGATCGGCGTCGGCGGCCCGGGCGCGCTGTTCTGGATGTGGGTGACCGGCCTGCTGGGCATGGCCACCAAGTACAGCGAGGCGCTGCTCGGTGTGAAGTACCGCCGCCCCGACTCCAAGGGCGAGATGAGCGGCGGCCCGATGTTCTACCTCCGCCACGGCCTGGCCGAGAAGTTCGGACCCGGCACCGGGGGCGCGCGTGTCGGTATCGTGCTGGGCGTCCTGTTCGCCCTCTTCGGCGCCCTGGCCTCCTTCGGCATCGGCAACATGACCCAGGCCAACGCGGTGGCCGGTCAGCTCGACTCCACGTTCGGCATCCCCACATGGGCCTCGGGCATCGGGATGGTGGTCCTGGTCGGCGCCGTCATCCTCGGCGGGATCAAGAGCATCGGGCGGTTCGCCGCGGGCGCCGTCCCACTGATGATCATCGTCTACGTGCTCGCTTCGCTCCTGGTCCTGGCGGTGAACGTCGCAGAGATCCCCGCCGCCGTGGCCCTGGTCGTCAGCGACGCCTTCACCGGCACTTCGGTGGTCGGGGGGTTCGCCGGCGCCACCTTCATCCTCGCGATGCAGCAGGGCATGGCGCGCGGCATCTTCTCCAACGAGTCCGGCCTGGGGACCGGGGGCATCGCGGCGGCCGCCGCCAGGACCGCCCAGCCGGTGCGCCAGGCGATGGTCTCCATGACCCAGACCTTCATCGACACCCTCATCGTGGTCACCATGACCGGGCTGGTCATCGTCGTCACCGGCGCCTGGAGCACCCAGGCGGAGGCCGGCGACGGCGCGCTGATGACCAACTGGGCGATGAGCGAGGCCTTCGGCGACATCTCTCCGGCCCTGGCGCCGATCGGCGGCTACGTGGTCGCGATCAGCCTGATGTTCTTCGCCTTCACCACGCTCGTCGGCTGGTCCTACTACGGCGAGCGGTGCCTGGACTTCCTGGTCGGCCGCGCCGCTGTGCTGCCCTTCCGGCTGCTGTTCGTCGCGGTCGTCTACGTCGGCGCCACCTCTGAGCTGGACCTGGCCTGGACGTTCTCCGACGTGGCCAACGGCCTGATGGCGGTGCCCAACCTGATCGGCCTGCTGGTGCTCTCCGGCGTGGTCATCGCCGAGACCAAGAAGTACTTCGCCGAGCCGAACTGGAAGGACCCCGACCTGATCGACGCGGGCGAGGCGATGACGACCGAGATGCCGATCGTGCCGCGGCGTCCTGGCCCGAGACACGGCCGGCCCTAGCGCCGCGGTCGCGAGTCCCGCGCCATACCCCGGACGCCAGGGGGCCGACCGCGAGTCGGCCCCCTGGCGTTCAGGTCGGCGGCGTCAGCTGCAGCCGCTGGTGGAGCCGCAGCCCTCGCACAGGTAGCAGGAGCCCGCGGGGCGCATCTTGGTGCCGCAGGTCATGCACAGCGGCGCGTCGGCGGCCTTGCCCAGTCGCAGCTCCAGCAGCTCGGTGGAGCTGCCGACCTCGACCGGAGCAGCCGCGGCACCGACCGGCTCCTCCTTCTCCGCGGCGGGCGCGGCGTCGACCGAGGAGCGCAGGGCCTCCATGTCCACGTCGCTGGTGCCGTAGTCGGTGCTCGCCACCTGCGCCGTGCGCTCCTCCGCCGAGAAGATGCCCAGCTGGGTGCGCTTCTCGTAGGGCAGGTGGTCGAGCGCGAGCCTGCGGAACAGGTAGTCGAGCACGCTCGTGGCGATCCGGACGTCCGGGTCGTCGGTCATGCCCGCCGGCTCGAACCGCAGGTTCGAGAACTTCGAGACGTAGAACTCCAGCGGGATGCCGTACTGCAGGCCCACCGAGATCGACATGGAGAACGCGTCCATCACGCCGGCCAGCGTGGAGCCCTGCTTGCCGAGCTTGACGAAGATCTCGCCGAGACCGTTGTCGGGGTACGAACCCGCCGTGAGGTAACCCTCGGCACCGCCGACGGTGAACGAGACCGTCTCGCTCGGGCGCTTCTTCGGCAGGCGCTTGCGCACCGGCCGGGCCTCCACGGGGGCCGCCGCCTCGACGGTGGCCGTGTCCGCCTTCCTGGCCTCCTTGCCCACCGACAGCGGCTGCCCGACCTTGCAGTTGTCGCGGTAGATCGCGAGCGCCTTGAGCCCGAGCCGCCAGCCCTCGAGGTAGATCCGCTCGACGTCCTCGACGGCGGCCGCCTCCGGCATGTTCACCGTCTTGGAGATCGCGCCGGACAGGAACGGCTGCACCGCCGCCATCATCCGCACGTGCCCCATGGGTGCGATGGACCGCTCACCCATGGCGCAGTCGAACACCTCGTAGTGCTCCGGGTGCAGACCAGGGGCGTCGATGACGTGGCCGTGCTCGGCGATGTACTCGACGATCGCCTCGACCTGCTCGGCCTGGTACCCCAGCTTCACGAGCGCGCGCGGCACCGTCTGGTTGACGATCTGCATCGATCCGCCACCGACGAGCTTCTTGAACTTCACCAACGCCAGGTCGGGCTCGATGCCGGTGGTGTCGCAGTCCATCATCAGGCCGATCGTGCCCGTGGGGGCGAGCACCGAGGCTTGGGCGTTGCGCCAGCCGTTGCGGTCACCGATCGCGAGGCACTCCTTCCACGCGAGCGTGGCCAGCTTGTGCACCGGGCCGCTCGCCGGGAAGGTGCGCACGTCGTCGTTGGCCGCGGCGTGCTTGCGCATCACGCGCTGGTGCGCGTCGGCGTTGCGGGCGTAGCCCTCGTACGGGCCGACGACGCCGGCCAGCTCGGCCGAGCGCTTGTAGGCGGCACCGGTCATCAGCGACGTGATCGCCCCGGCCAGCGCCTGGCCGCCCTCGGAGTCGTAGGCGTGCCCGGTGGCCATCAGCAGCGCGCCGAGGTTGGCGTAACCGATGCCCAGCTGGCGGAACTTGCGCGTGGTGTCGGCGATCGGGTCCGTCGGGAAGTCGGCGAAGCAGATCGAGATGTCCATCGCGGTGATGACCAGCTCGACGGCCTTGCGGAACCGCGCGCCGTCGAACATGCCGTCGTCGCCGAGGAACTTCAGCAGGTTCAGCGAGGCGAGGTTGCAGCTGGAGTTGTCCAGGTGCATGTACTCCGAGCAAGGGTTGGACGCGGAGATCCGGCCCGACTCGGGACAGGTGTGCCAGTCGTTGATGACGCCGTCGTACTGGATGCCGGGGTCGGCGCACTCCCACGCCGCCTGCGCGATGGTGCGGAACAGCTTCCGCGCGCCGACGCGCTCGATGACCTCACCGGTCATCCGGCCGCGCAGCCCGAAGTCGGTGTCGTCCTCCACGGCGCGCATGAACTCGTCGGTGACGCGCACCGAGTTGTTGGCGTTCTGGTACTGCACCGAGGTGATGTCCGAGCCACCGAGGTCCATGTCGAAGCCCGCGTCGCGCAGCACGCGGATCTTCGCCTCCTCCTTGGACTTGGTGGCGACGAACTCCTCGATGTCGGGGTGGTCGACGTCGAGCACCACCATCTTGGCCGCCCGACGGGTGGCACCGCCGGACTTGATGGTGCCCGCGCTCGCGTCGGCGCCGCGCATGAACGACACCGGCCCGGAGGCGGTGCCGCCCGAGGACAGCAGCTCCTTCGAGGAGCGGATGCGGGAGAGGTTGAGGCCGGCACCGGAGCCGCCCTTGAAGATCAGCCCCTCTTCGCGGTACCAGTTGAGGATCGACTCCATCGTGTCGTCGACCGACAGGATGAAACACGCGCTGACCTGCTGCGGGCTCGACGTGCCGACGTTGAACCACACCGGCGAGTTGAAGCTGAACACCTGGTGCAGCAGCATCCAGGTGAGCTCGTGGGCGAAGACCTCGGCGTCCTGCTCGGTGGCGAAGTAGCCGTTCTCGACCCCTGCGCGGTGGTAGACGCCCACCACGCGGTCGATCAGCTGGCGCAGGCTGGACTCGCGCTGCGGCGACGCGGCGGCGCCCCGGAAGTACTTGCTGGTGACGATGTTCGTGGCGTTGATCGACCAGAAGTCCGGGAACTCGACGCCACGCTGCTCGAAGTTGACCGTGCCGTCGCGCCAGTTCGTCATGACGACGTCGCGGCGCTCCCAGGTGACCTCGTCGTAAGGGTGCACACCGGCGGTGGTGTACAGCCGCTCCACGGTGAGCCCGGCCTGCTTCCCCGCCTTGCCGGTGCTCCTCTTCCCTCGTCCGGTCGCGGTTCCGACGGTCTCGGTCATGCTCTCCCTCTCCTTGCGCGCGTCCCGGCGGGCTGGGGTCCGCCGGGGTCGCGGTGCTGCGGTGCGGCTGGTGCTGGCGGCTGTGGCGGATGTGCTCGTGCTCGTGCGGTGACCGTGCCGTCGCGGGCGGTGGACCGCCGGAACGGGGGCACGGCTCGACGCCGTGGGACGTCGATGGGTGACGCATGACGGGGATGTGGCGAGGGCCGGCACGTGCCGGACCGGTCGAGCGGGCGGACCGCTCAGCCCGGTGGGTCGGCCCCTGGTGGTCTGCGCAGGTCGGCGATCTCCTTCTCGAAGTCCTCGATGGAGGAGAACGAGCGGTAGACGCTGGCGAAGCGCAGGTAGGCCACCTCGTCGAGATCGCGGAGCGGGCCGAGGATGGCCAGGCCGACCTCGTGGCTGGGGATCTCGGCGGTGCCGCCTGCGCGGACGGCCTCCTCCACCCGGTGGGCGAGCTGCTGGAGCGCGTCCTCGTCGACCGGCCGCCCCTGGCAGGCCCTGCGCACGCCGCTGACGACCTTCTCGCGGCTGAACGGCTCGGTGACACCACTGCGCTTCACCACGGCGAGCACGGGCTCCTCGACCGTCGTGAACCGCCGGCCACATGCCGCACAGGACCTCCTGCGGCGCGTGGCCTGGCCGTCGTCGACCTCCCGGGAGTCGATCACCCGGCAGTCCGAGTGGCGGCAGAACGGGCAGCGCATCGGCACCATCCCCCTCCTGCTGAACCCCACCTCTAGACGAACAACAGGAGTGTAACCACAAGATGTGGGGCTAGGGAAAGCAGGACACCCCAATCGGTGCGGTATGTCGTCCGAACGGGACGAACACCACGAGAGCGCCCGGCCACGGGCGCGCAGTGTCAGTCGGAGGTCACTCTCAGCACCTGCCCGGGGCCCGGCGACACCGGAGTGAGGGAGCCCTCGGTGACGATCCGCTCGATCGGGGCGACCCGCTCGGAGACCTCGGCGGCCCGCGACGCGGCCGCGGCGTCGGCCAGCAGACCGAGGCCCACCACCACGAGCGCGGCCCCCACCGTGACGGCCAGCCCGGCCAGTGCCCGACGGACCCGCAGGAGCGCCCCACCCGTGGGCAGGACGGCGAGCGGGCGCCGGACGAGCACCCGCATCCCCGGCTCCGGACGCCGCGCCGGCCGGGACCGGCGCACCCGCGGCCGTTCGGCTTCCGCGGGCCGCACCGCGACGGGCACCACGCCCGGCCGGACGGGGCGGGGCCCGCGCGCGCGCCGACGCGGTGCGTGCCGCCGCTCCCCTGCCCGCCGGTATCGGACCGGCCGCCCGCTCACCTCGTGCTCGTGCATGTCGCCGCCTCCGCTTCTCCCGCTTGGCGCGAGCCAGAACAAGTGTTCGAACGTCTGTGCGGATGTCTACCACCACGGTCCGACAGAATCGAGAAACGCGGGCGTGTCGTTCGAACATGTGTTTGGCGACGAGCACGATCGGGGCTACCGTCGTCCGCAACGAGGCGTGGGTGCCCTCATCCCGGCATCCCGCCCACCGCAGCGGGCGGCCGGCGCCGCCCACGACGAGGAGGCGCGAGCAGATGGCACGGGACGAGCCCGGCACCGGAACCGACCACGAGGCCGGAGCCGACACCCCGGACGCTACGCGCGGGAGTTCCGTCACGACGGCGCGGGTGAGCACGTTCCCCGACCCGCCCACCGCGCCCGCCGGGCTCACCCCCCGGCAGCGCAAGGTCCTCGAGGTGATCCGCGACTGGGTCGAGCGGTTCGGCTACCCGCCGAGCGTGCGGGAGATCGGCGACGCCGTCGGTCTGACGTCCACCTCCTCGGTGCACCACCAGCTGCGCACCCTGGAGCGGAAGGGCTACCTGCGCCGCGACCCCAACCGCACCCGCGCCGTCGACGTCCGCGGGCCGGAGGAGGTCACCGACGCGCCCGCGGCGGCCGTCGCCGGCACCGAGGACACCGCGGGCGACGAACTGCGACCCGCCCCCGCCTTCGTCCCACTGCTGGGCAACATCGCCGCCGGTGGCCCGATCCTGGCCGAGCAGGCCGTCGAGAGCGTGTTCCCGCTCCCCCGCGAGATCGTCGGCGAGGGCACCCTGTTCCTGCTGAACGTCCGCGGTGACTCGATGGTCGAGGCGGCCATCACCGACGGCGACTGGGTCGTCGTGCGCCAGCAGCCGGTGGCCGAGAACGGCGAGATCGTCGCCGCGATGATCGACGGCGAGGCCACGGTCAAGACCCTCAAGCGCCGCGACGGGCGGATCTGGCTCATGCCGGCCAACCCCGCCTACGACCCGATCGCCGGCGACGACGCCACGATCCTCGGCCGCGTGGTGGCGGTGATGCGGCGGCTCTGAGGCCGGCGATGATCGCCGCATCGGTGCAGTGCCGGCCACATCCGGCCGTTTCCGCACCCATCTGGTGATGTTCACCCCGATGCGCGGGTCAGCGTCGGCGGCCTCGCAGTGTGGCCGCCGCGCTCAGCAGGAGCAGCGCCCCCACCACCGCCACGCCACCGAGCGCCGCGGGCAACCAGCTCGGCGGGCCGGGGTCGGGGGCCTGCACGGTGCCGGACGGGGCGGGGCCCGAGGTGTCGACGGGCCGCGCTCCCACAGGGGTCGGCGCCCCGGCCAGCGCGGTGGCCTCGGGGACGGTACGGATCTCGCCGAGCACGCCGCCACGGGTCTCGGAGCCCGAGAGCAGGGTGCCGTCGGCGTCGAACGCGATCGCTTCGCCCTGCGGCTCGTCCGGCAGGGGCACGCGCACGGGTGTCTCGTTGAGGGCGCCGACGAGGTCGCCGTCCTGCACCGGGAAGAGCCAGGCGTCGGTGTAGGTGCGCAGCGCGACCACCGTGCCGTCGGCGCTCATGGCCGCGCCGGTGACCACGCGGGACCCGATGCCGCCCACCGGACCGCCGAGGGTGTCCGACGCCGGCAGCGCCAGCTCCCCGACGCGCAGCAGCGGGGTGGGTCCGACGCCCTCCGGCGGGTCGGCGGTGCGGTAGAGGCCTGCGGGCCGCCCGACCTCCTTCGTCACGACGAACGGCCGGCCGCTCGCGTCCACCAGCAGCGCCTCCGCGTCGTGCGGGCCGTCGGGATAGGTCAGCCGGTGCAGGCGGGCGTCGCCGCGCTCGGGCAGCACGACCACGGCCACGGTGTCGCGCCCGCGTTCGTTGTCGCCGGTGTCGCCCACCCAGAGGGCGCCGTCCGGGCCGACGGCGAGGTCCTCGGCGTCGTACGGGTCGATGTCGGAGGTGCGGCTGTCGAGGACGGCGCAGGAGGACCGGTCGAGCCGGTGGATCTGCACCCGGCGGCCGCCGTCGCCCATCGCCCACAGCTCGTCGTCGTGCACGACCATGCCGGACAGCTCGTCGAGCCGGGCGTCGTCCACCGCGCACTCCGGCGAGGGCGCGGGCACTCCGGCGAGTGCGGCGCCGAACGCCAGGACCACCAGCGATCGGATCAGTGCGCGGCGCCGTTCTCCTCGGGAGCACCCACCATCGCGTACGGGAGCACCGCGGTGGCGAGCTCGGCGCCGACGCGGGCGCGCATCCGGGTGCCCTCGGGTGTGTGGTCCTCGCTGAGCACCTCACCCTCGCCGTGCACGCGCGCGACGAGCGAGCCCTGCACATAGGGCAGCAGCAGGTCGACCTCGACCTCGGGAGTGGGCAGCAGCGTGGCGATCCGCTCGCGCAGCAGCCGGACACCGTGGCCGGCCCGGGCCGACACGAACACGGCCTCCGGCAGCAGGTGGCGTAGGCGGGCCAGCTGCAGGTCGCCCGCGGCGTCGGTCTTGTTGACCACGAGCAGCTCCTGCGGCATCCGCCCGTCGTGCTGATCGCCGATCTCGACGAGGACCTGCCGGACGGCCTTGATCTGGTCCTCCGGGAACGGGTCGGAGGCGTCGACGACGTGCACCAGCAGGTCGGCGTCGGCCGTCTCCTCCAGCGTGGAGCGGAAGGCCTCGACGAGCTGGTGGGGCAGGTGCCGCACGAACCCGACTGTGTCGGTGAGCGTGTAGGTGCGCCCGTCGGAGGTGGACGTGCGGCGCGTGGTGGGGTCGAGGGTGGCGAACAACGCGTCCTCGACGAGCACGCCCGCACCGGTGAGCGCGTTGAGCAGGCTCGACTTGCCGGCGTTGGTGTAGCCGACGATCGCGACCGACGGGACGTCGTTGCGCCGCCGCTCGCTGCGCTGGGTGGCGCGCACCTGCTTCATGCCGGAGATCTCGCGGCGCAGCTTGGCCATGCGGTTGCGGATGCGACGCCGGTCGAGCTCGATCTTGGTCTCACCGGGGCCACGGCCGCCGATCCCGACGCCGCCCGCGGCGCGGCCACCGACCTGGCGCGACAACGCCTCGCCCCACCCGCGCAGGCGCGGGAGCAGGTAGGACAGCTGGGCCAGCTCGACCTGCGCCTTGCCGTCCTTGGAGCGGGCGTGCTGGGCGAAGATGTCGAGGATCAGCGCGGTGCGGTCGATCACCTTGACCTTGAGCTTCTCCTCCAGCTGGCGCAGCTGGCCGGGCGAGAGCTCGCCATCGGCGATCACGGTGTCGGCGCCGGTGGCGAGCACGGCGGAGCGCAGCTCGTCGACCTTGCCCGCTCCGATGAAGGTGGCGGGGTCGGGACGGGGCCGACGCTGGACCAGGCCGTCGAGCACCTGCGAGCCCGCGGTCTCGGCGAGCCGGGCCAGCTCCGCGAGCGAGGCAGCGGCCTGCTCGGAACTGCCCTCGGTCCACACCCCGACGAGCACGACGCGCTCCAGGCGCAGCTGCCGGTACTCGACCTCGGTGACGTCGGTGAGCTCGGTGGAGAGCCCGGCGACGCGGCGCAGCGAGCTGCGCTCCTCGAGCTCGTAGTCACCCTGGGTGGCACGGAGCAGGTCGTCGGCTGCCGTCGAATCGGTGGGGGTGGACAGGGCGGGTTCAGTCATCGTGGAAGTCATGCTCCCACGTCAACGCTCCGGGCGTCGTGTCTGATTCCGCGCGTCGCCGACCGGTGCCCGGACGGGCACGGCCGGATGACCGGCACCGGCGCCGGCCACCACCTCCGCGGGGCCGGCGCCGGAACCCGGGTGTCACGTCACCTCGTCGTCGTTACCTCGTCGTCGCACCCCCGTGGTGGTCCACGGTGTTGCGGCGCCGCCCGCCGGGGCCGGTCAGGCCCAGCAGGCCCCATGGCGAGGCCGAGAGCGGACGCGGCCGCGGCCCGCTTGATCCTGGTGTTCATCTCTTCCTCCTGTACGGGGTCGGATGTCCAGCGGGTACCTGCCTGGCCTGCCCCTATGCGACCGCGCGTGACGCCAACCGGTCGGGTCGCGGCGCACCGCCCACTGCTTCACACGGTCAGCGCGCACACCCGTGTGTGGCCCCGCAGGGGGGTCCGGCGGGGAGTCACGCCCCCTCGGATCGCCCCGGGTACACCGACAGGTAGACGGCCACCTCCACGCCGCCGGGGACGTCCGGTCGTGCGGCGTACGTGTCGAGCACCGCGCCGAGCTCGGCCCGCAGCGCCGACGCGTCGGCGGGCGAGAGCCGGACGGCGAGCCTGCTCTGCTCGAGCGCGGCGACGCCGACCTCGGTGACCTCGTCCAGGTAGGCCTCGAGCATCGCCTCGGCGAGCGACGGGTCACCGCCTCCTTCCAGCGACCAGGACAGCCGCGTACCCCGGTAGGGGATCTCCCGGGAGCCGCGCGGCCCCCGCCGGGCCGGGAGCGCCTCCAGGAAGCCGTGGCGGACGAGGCGCCGGACGTGGTGCAGCGTGGTGGCCGGGTCGCGGTGCAGCCGCGCGGCGATCTGGGCGTTGGTCAGCGGCTCCTGCAGCGTCAGCCGGATGATCCGCAGCCGGACGGCCGAGGCCAGGGTGGCGGCCTCCGCCTCGGTGGCGGGCCTGCGACGCTCGACGCTCATCCGGGCAGCCTAGTGATTGACGCTTTCCAATCAGTGGGCCAGGCTCGACGCATGAGCCTGTGGCGCCACCGCGACTTCATGCTGCTGTGGTCGGGTGAGACGTTCAGCCAGGTCGGCACGATGGTCGGTCACCTCGCACTGCCCCTGCTCGCCGCCACCGCGCTCGGCGCGTCGCCCTGGGAGATGGGGCTGCTCGTCGCGGCCGAACGCGCCGGGTTCCTGCTGGTGGGCCTGCCGGCCGGGGTGGTCGTGGACCGGCTGCCGCGGCGGCCGGTGATGATCGCGGCCGACCTGGTGCGGTTCGTGCTGTTCGCGAGCATCCCGGTGACCTGGTGGCTCGGGCACCTGACCTTCGGGCAGCTGATCACCGTCGCGCTGCTCGGCGGGCTCGCCACCGTGTTCTTCGACGTCGGCTACCAGTCGGTGCTGCCCGCTGTCGTCGGCCGCGGCGGGCTCGTCGAGGGCAATACGAAGCTGGAATCGACGCGGGCCGCGGCCGAGGCAGCCGGGCCGGCGCTGGGCGGCGGGCTCGTGCAGCTCGTCGGCGCCGCGAGCGCGGTGCTGCTGGACGCGGCGAGCTACCTCGTCTCGGCTGCCTTCCTGCACCGGATGCGCACCGCAGAGGTCGTGGCGCCGCGCGACCCGGCACGCACCCTGCGCGCCGACATGGGCGAGGGCCTGCGCTACGTGCTCGGCCACCCGCTGCTGCGCCCGATCGCGCTGTGCACGGGGACGGCGAACCTGTTCGGGGGCGTCCTCGCCGCCGTCTCCGTGCTGTTCCTCGCGGGCGAGCTCGGGCTGGCGGCGGGGACGGTCGGGCTGGTGCTGGCCGCCGGCAGCGTCGGCGGGGTGCTCGGTGCGCTCACGGCCGGTCGCTGGGTCGGCCGGTTCGGGCAGGGACGGACGCTCGTGGCGGCGCTGCTCGTGACGGGGCCGATCGCCCTGGTGATCCCGCTGACGACGCCCGGCGCGGGCCTGGTCTGGTTCGCGGTGGGCACGTTCGCCGTGGCCTACGGCGGCGTCGTCTACAACGTGGCGCAGGTCAGCTTCCGCCAGACGGTCTGCCCGGACCGGCTGCTGGGCCGGATGAACGCGAGCATCCGCTTCCTGGTGTGGGGGACGATCCCGTTCGGCGGCCTGCTCGGCGGAGCGCTCGGTGAGCTGCTGGGCCTGCGCGCCACGCTGCTCGTGGCGGGCGTCGGCACGGTGCTCGCCCCGCTGTGGCTGCTGGCCTCACCACTGCGCCGCCTGCGCGACCTCCCGACGGGCGTGCCGGGCTGAACGCACTCAGGCGGCGCCGGCCCACCACTCGGGAGTGAGCGCGCCGTGCGCCACGAGGACGGCCGGACCGTGCAGGACCGTGGTGGTGTCGGTGACGGTGACCCGCAGCCGCCCGCCGGGCGTGCGCACCGCGACCTCGCCGGTGTGGCGGCCTGCGTGGCGCAGCGCGGCGACCACGGCCGCCACGGTGCCCGTACCGCACGAGCGGGTCTCTCCCACGCCGCGCTCGTGCACCCGCATGCTGACCCCACCGGCGTCGAGCGGGGTCAGGAACTCGACGTTCACGCCGTGCGGGAACACGGCCGGGTCGTGGCCGGGTGGGCGGGTGAGGTCGAGGTCGTCGATCGCGAGGTCGGTGACGCACGCCAGGTGCGGGTTGCCGACGTCGACGGCGACGCCCGCGAACGCGTGCCCGTCCACGCTCGCCGTGCTCAGCGCCCCGACGGCGGCCGCGCCCATGTCGACGGAGACCTCGTCGCCTGCGACGCGCACCGTGCGCACGCCACCACGGGTGCCCAGCCGGAAGCCGTCCCCGGGCAGCCAGCCGGCGTGCTCGAGGTAGCGGGCATAGACGCGCACACCGTTGCCGCACATCTCCGCGACGCTGCCGTCGGCGTTGCGGTAGTCCATGAACCACTCGACCCCGGGTACCGGCTCCGGCCCGTCGCGGAGCGCCTCCCAGCGGACGACGCGCAGCACGCCGTCGGCGCCGATCCCGCGCCTGCGGTCGCAGAGCGCGGCGACCCGCCCGGGCGTCAGGTCGAGCACGCCGTCGGGGTCGGGGAGCAGGACGAAGTCGTTCTCCGTGCCGTGCCCCTTGCTGAAGTGGACCTCGCCGGAACGCACCTCACGAGCCTACGTGGCGCAGCGCGTCGGCGATCAGCTCACCGCAGCCGGCATCCAGCCACCGGATCCGGGGGTCCCGCCGGAACCACGACCGCTGGCGGCGGACGAACCGGCGCGTGGCCCGGACCGTCTCGGCGGCCGCGGCACCCAGGTCGCCGTCCCCGTCCAGGGCGGCGAGCACCTGCTGGTAGCCGAGCGCACGGGAGGCGGTGCGCCCCTCGGCCAGCCCCCGGGCCTGCAGGACGCGGGTCTCGTCGACGAGGCCGGCGGCGAACATCCGGGCCACCCGCCGCGCCACCCGCTCGTCGAGCTCTCCCGTGGGCCGGTCGACACCGAGCAGCACCGCGTCGTAGCGGGGCGCGCCGCCGGTGGGCAGCCGTGCCGGGAAGGGCCGGCCGGTCAGGGCGATCACCTCCAGCGCGCGCACGATCCGGCGCCCGTTGCTGGGCAGCACCGCCTCCGCCGCGGCCGGGTCGACCGCGGCGAGCCGCGCGTGCAGGGCCGCGGGGCCGTGCTCGGCCAGCTCCGCCTCGAGCTCGGCGCGCAGGGCCGGGTCGGTGCCCGGGAACTCCAGCTCGTCCAGGACGGCCTGCACGTACAGCCCCGAGCCACCCACCAGCACCGGCGTCCGGCCCGCGGTGAGCAACCGCTCCACCACCGCCCGCGCGTCGCGCTGGTAGGCGGCCACCGAGGCTGCCTCGGTGACGTCGAGGACGTCCAGCAGGTGGTGCGGCACGCCCGCCCGCTCGGCGGGGCCGAGCTTCGCGGTGCCGATGTCCATGCCGCGGTAGAGCTGCATCGCGTCGGCGTTGACGACCTCGCCGTGCAACGCCGCGGCCAGCGCGATCCCCAGGTCGGACTTGCCGGTGGCGGTGGGTCCGACGACGGCGACGAGGCGGGTCACGGCTGCGGCGCCCGGTCGGCCGCGGTGAGATCTGCGACCCGCGACACCGGCTCGGGAACGAGCAACGGCACCTCGGGGAGCACGGCGACCGTCGAGAGCACGCAGCGCAGCGTAGAGGGCACGGCGCGGGTGGGGATCACGGCGCGGGAGGCGCATTCGGCGGGCCGTCCGACGTGCGGCTCGCCGCCGCGGACCGCCCGTCCGCGGCCCGGCGCCCGTCCGGGCTGTTCCGGTCCGACCGCCGAGCTGTTTGAATCGCGGGACGGCCGCCGGTTCCGGGTGAACCGGCGACGGCCGACGTGCACGGCCCCGCCCCCGGGCGGGGCGCCCGCCGCCGCCGGCGGGCCGGAGCGAGGAGGACGACCGTGTCGGAGCATCAGGGGAGCGCAAGGCCGGAGCCGGTCGGGGACCGGGCGACGGACCAGCAGCGGCACACCACGGCGCAGGCGCACGGCGCAGGCGCGGGATCCGAACCGGGTGCCGGTGTGGAGGTCGACGCCACCGCTCCCGCCTTCGGCGGGGACAGCCCGGTGCACCCGGCCACGCAGACGGCGGCCGACGCCCCGTCCGGCGCCACCCCCGCCGACGGCACGAGCCAGGACCCGGGCCCGACGCCGGACGACCCGCCGCAGCAGACCGGACCGGCCACCGACCCCGCCGCAACGGAGGCTGCCCTGCCGGCCGATCCGCCGGCCGCTGCCGGCACCACGGACGGCCCCTCCTCCAGCCAGGCTGCTCCCGGGCCGTCCGGCGCCGACGGGGCGGGCCCGGCCGCCGCCGTGCAGTCGGCGTCCGAGCCGTCCGCCACGGAAGCCGCCCTGCCCGCCGAGGGCGCGGCAGCCACACCTGGACAGACCGCCGCGCCCACCGACGGCCCTGTCACCGCGCCCACCGACGGCCCTGCCGTCGACCCCGCAGACCGCGCCGCCGTCCCGGCCGACGGCCCCGGCGGTGCCCCCGCACCCGCTGGGCACGCGGCACCCGCGGGCCCGCCCGCCGCGCCCGTCCCCGGGCCGCCGCGACCGGGTCGTCCGCCGGTCCCCGGCCCGCCGCCCGGACCGCGACCGGGTCCCCCGCGCCCCGCGCCGCCGCCCGCGGCCGCCCGGCCCGAGTCGACGCCCGCCCCGGCCCCCGAGCCGGTGACCCACACCTCCCCCGTCCCGGAGGCGAGCGCCGACCCCGGCCGGTGGGGCCGCGTGGACGCCGAGGGCACCATCTACGTGCGCACCGCCGACGGTGAGCGGGTCGTGGGCTCCTGGCAGGCGGGCGCGCCGGAGGAAGGGCTCGCGCACTTCGCCCGCCGGTTCGACGACATGCTCACCGAGGTGGAGCTGCTGATCACCCGGCTCGCCACCGGCGGCGCCGACCCGAAGCACACCCTGAGCGGCGCGAAGGCGCTGCGTGACGGGCTCGACGAGGCCACCGTCGTCGGTGACCTGGTCGGCATCCGCAGCCGCCTGGACGAGCTGGTCACCGCGGCCGACGACGCCATCGGGGTGGCGCGGTCGGCTCGCGAGGCCCAGCGCACCGAGGCCATCGCCCGCAAGGAGGAGCTCGCAGCCGAGGCGGAGACCCTCGCCGCCGAGGCCACGCAGTGGAAGCAGGCGGGCGACCGGTTCAAGTCGATCCTCGACGAGTGGCGCACCATCCGCGGCATCGACCGCAAGACCGACGAGCAGCTGTGGAAGCGGTTCTCCAAGGCTCGGGAGTCGTTCAACCGCAGGCGCGGTTCCCACTTCGCCGACCTGGACCGTCAGCGGTCCACCGCGAAGGCCCGCAAGGAGGAGCTGGTCCTCGAGGCCGAGAAGATCAGCGACTCCGAGGACTGGGGTCCCACCGCCGCGCGCTTCCGCGACCTCATGACCGAGTGGAAGGCGGCCGGCCGGGCCCAGAAGGACTCCGACGACGCCCTCTGGCAGCGCTTCCGCACCGCCCAGGACACCTTCTTCGCCCGCCGGTCCGACACCTTCGCGGAGCGCGACGCCGAGTTCGCGGCGAACGCCGAGGCCAAGAAGGCCCTGCTCGTCGAGGCCGAGAAGATCGACCCCACCGACCCGACCGCCGCACGGGCCGCCCTGCGCGCGGTCCAGGAGCGGTGGGAGGAGATCGGGAAGGTCCCGCGCGACGAGATCCGTCCGCTCGAGGGCAGGTTGCGCGCGGTGGAGGAGAAGGTGCGCGAAGCCGCCGACCGGCAGTGGCGGCGCAGCGACCCGGAGGCCGAGGCGCGCGTGGAGCAGTTCCGCGAGCGCGTGGCCCAGTTCGAGGCACAGGCCGAGAAGGCCCGTGCCGCCGGCGACGCCCGCCGGGCGGAACAGGCCCAGAACCAGGCCGACCAGTGGCGCGAGTGGCTCTCCACCGCGGAGCAGGCGGTGCAGCACCGCTGAGCACCTCCGGGGGGGTGGGTGAACCACTGCATGATCACCGGACGGGTGCACCGGCGGCGGTCCGTCGCCGCTGGTGCACCCATCCGGCGATCACCCGCTCGGGAGGGGCGGTCACAGGGCCCGCAGACGCCGCAGGTGCCCGGTCGCGGCGTCGCCCGCAGGCCGTGATCGTCGGACAGGTGCAGAACCGGCGTCATATCGCCGTCCGTGCACCGACCCGGCGATCATCGTGCTGAGTTCTGTCGAACGGCCCCAGCGGGTCGGGCGCGAGCGCCATGCTGCCGACCATGGCCACGAACCCCAGCCTCCTCGCTCTGCTCCGGCGCCAGGACGGGTTGATCACGTGCCGCCAGGCCGAGGAGCACGGCCTCCCGGCGCGAACCTTGCGGCAGCGGGCCGAGGACGACGGCTGGGGCCAGGTGGCGCCGCGGGTGTACCTCGCGGGCGGCCACCGCTTCACCCACCGGGCCCGCATCCGGGCGGCGGGACTGTCTGCGGGCGAGGACGCCACGGTGTGCGGGCCGGCGGCGGCGTGGTGGCACGCCATGCTCGAGTGCGCGCCGCAGGAGATCGGCGTGACGGTGCCGCGGCACCGGGGGAAGCGCAGCCGGCCCGGGATCCGGATGCGGCGGCGTGACCTGCACTCGGCCGACCGCGTCCGCGTCCAGGAGCTCGCCGTGACCGGTCGGGCGCTGACAGCCCTCGAGACGGCGATCGCGGTGCCGGACGGTTCGGGCTTCCTCGACCGCGCGCTCCAGAAGCACGTGCCGTTCGCTCAGGTGTACAGCGCCTACTGCCGGAACCTGGGCTCGCGAGGTGGCGCAGAGATCGCCGCGCTGCTCACGGCGGCCGCCGACCGCGCCGCCTCCGCGGCCGAGCGCATCCTGCTGCGGCTCCTGCGTGACGCCGGCATCGGCGGGTGGCAGGTCGGCCTGCCGTTCCAGGGTTGGTTGATCGACCTCGCCTTCCCCGACGCCCGCATCGCGATCGAGATCGACAGCTGGGCCTGGCACACGGACGTCGAGCGGTTCCGCACCGACCGGCGCAAGGGCAACGCCCTCGTCCGCGACGGTTGGGTCGTCCTGCGCTTCACCTGGCACGACCTCACGAACCGCCCCGGCTACGTGGTCGCCGAGATCCGCGCGGCCCTCCTGGCCTCCGCCGCGAAGGCGTGATCACCAGATCGGCGCACAACCGGCGGCATGACGCCGCTCGTGCACCTGGCCGGCGATCATCGTGCCGGGGACCTCCGAACCCGACCCGCGGCCCCGGGCCACTCGCAACCATCAGGGCAGGAGACCGCGCAGCCGGCGACCTCCGGGCCGCCCGCGCCAGGACTCAGCGGCGGGTCGCGATCCGCACCCAGGACACCGCCAGCACCAGCACCGCGAGCACCGACAGCACCAGCCCGATGCCCGGCCCCGTGGCACCGAACGGCACCGCGATCTGCCGCGACCAGATGGCCCAGACCCCGGTGACCACGGAGATGCCGCAGCCGACGGCCGAGAGCCACGCGAGGCCCCACCAGCGCGTGGCCAGGGCGAGCGCGGAGCACACCAGCCCGAAGCCGAGCGAGGTGGCCGAGAACAGCGGCGGGAGGATCCCGAGCGAGGCGAGGCCGGCCAGCACCTCCCAGCCGTGTACCGAGCCGGTCCAGGGCAGCATCGTGCCGCCGATGAGCACCAGCATCGCCACCGACACGACCAGCCCGGTGGGTCCCGGGTCGATCGCGCGCGTGCCGCGCCGCTCGGCGTCGCGAAGCTCGGCGTCGAGAGCGGCGAGTTCCTCGGGCACCTTGTCCTCGTCCTCCTCGGTCACGCGTTGGTCCCGCAGGCCGCCGCGGGCTGGGCCGGCGGCGCACCGAAGCTCGGCAGGCCGAGGCCGGTGGGCGCGCCGCCGGGCCGCACGCCGGACTCGTGGACGTCGCCCGCCCGGGTGCGGCGGTGGGTCTGCACCGGCCCGTCGGACACGAGGTGGTGCGGGGCGCCGTAGCCGATCGTGACCTCGACCAGGTCCCCGGGCCGCACCGCGAGCTCGCCGGGCGCGAAGTGCACCAGCCGGCCGTCGCGGGCACGACCGCTCATCCGGCGGGTGGCGCCGTCCTTGCGGCCCTCGCCGGTGGAGACGAGCACCTCGACCGTGCGTCCCTCCAGGGCCCGGTTCTGCTGCCAGGAGATCTCCTCCTGCAGCGTGACGAGCCGCTCGTACCGCTCCTGCACGACGGCCTTGGGCAGCTGGTCGGGCAGCCCCGCGGCGGGGGTGCCGGGGCGCGGCGAGTACTGGAACGTGAACGCCTGCGAGAAGCGCGCCTGCGCCACGACGTCCAGCGTGGCCTGGAAGTCCTGCTCCGTCTCGCCGGGGAAGCCGACGATGATGTCGGTGGAGATCGCGGCCTCGGGCAGCGACGCGCGCACCTCGTCGAGGATGGCCAGGTACCGCGACGAGCGGTAGGAGCGGCGCATCCGGCGCAGCACGTCGTCGGAGCCCGACTGCAGCGGCATGTGCAGCTGCGGGCACACGTTCGGCGTCTCGGCCATCGCGGCGATGACGTCGGAGGTGAAGTCACGGGGGTGCGGGGAGGTGAACCGCACGCGCTCCAGCCCGTCGACGTCGCCGCAGGCCCGCAGCAGCTTCGCGAACGCGCCGCGGTCGCCGAACTCAGCGCCGTAGGAGTTGACGTTCTGCCCGAGCAGCGTGACCTCGAGGACGCCCTCGGCGGCCAGCGCCTGCACCTCGGCGAGCACGTCGCCGGGGCGGCGGTCCTTCTCCTTGCCGCGCAGCGACGGGACGATGCAGAAGGTGCAGGTGTTGTTGCACCCGACGGAGATCGACACCCAGCCCGCGTAGGCCGACTCGCGCCGCGCCGGAAGCGTGGACGGGAACACCTCGAGCGACTCGGCGATCTCCACCTGCGCGGCCTCGTTGTGCCGGGCGCGCTCGAGGAGCGTGGGCAGCGCGTGCACGTTGTGGGTGCCGAACACGACGTCGACCCACGGGGCCTTGCGCACGATCGTGTCGCGGTCCTTCTGCGCGAGGCAGCCGCCCACCGCGATCTGCATGCCGGGGCGGGCGTCCTTCACCGGACGCAGGTGCCCGAGGTTGCCGTAGAGCCGGTTGTCGGCGTTCTCCCGCACGGCGCAGGTGTTGAACACGACCACGTCGGCCTCGTCGGACGTCGACCGCTCGTAGCCCGCCGCCTCGAGCAGTCCGGCCATCCGCTCGGAGTCGTGCACGTTCATCTGACACCCGTAGGTGCGGACGGTGTAGCTGCGGGTCACGACCCCTCCTCGCTGCGCTCGTCACGGCCGTGCCCCCGGGCTGCGCCGATGGTGACCTCGCACGCTCGGTCACGACAACGAGGGTAGGCCGTGCCCGCCGTGTCGACCGCATCGGCCGGGCACGGCAGGATGCCCGCATGCAGGCCCGGAGCGACGTGGTGGACCGCCGCCGCGTCCTGCGCGGGCTGCTGGCGGGCGTCGCCGCGCTCGGCGCCCTCCCCGCGCTCTCCGGCTGCTCCTCGCCGTTCGCGGGCGTACGTCTCACCCTCGCGACCGGTGGCACCCAGGGCGTCTACTACAACCTGGGCAACGCATTGGCCGATGTGTGGCAGGCGCGCCTGGAGCTCGACGAGCGCCCCACCGTGCTGTCCACCGCGGGCTCGGTGGACAACCTGGACAGGCTCGCGAACGGCATCGCGGACCTCGTGTTCAGCCAGGTGGACACGGCCGCCGACCAACTGGTGCGCACGCCCCCGAGCGACCCGCGCGCACCCCGGGCCCTCGCCCGGATCTACGACGATGTCGTGCACGTCGTCGTGCCGGCCGACTTCCCCGCCGCCACGCTGGCGGACCTGCGCGGCGCGCGCGTGTCGGTCGGCGCACCCGACTCCGGCGTGCGGGTGATCGCCGAGCGGCTGCTGACCGCGGCGGGGCTGTCCGTCGCGACCGACTTCCAGGCGCTCCAGCTGGGCATCAACGACTCGGTCGAGGCGATGGCCCGCCACGAGATCGACGCGTTCTTCTGGTCCGGCGGACTGCCGACCCGGGGCGTCACGGAGCTGGCGGCGCTGCGCCCGATCCGGCTGCTGAACCTGGAGGACCTGATCACACCCGTGCGGGCCGCGTTCCCGGCCTACGCGGCGGGCACGGTGCCCGCGCAGAGCTACGGCATCCCGGAGCCGGTCAGCACGCTGCTCGTGCGCAACTTCCTGATCGTCGGTGCCGGCATGCCCGACGCGCAGGCGAGCGCGCTCGTGGAGGGCCTCTTCGCCGCCCAGGAGCAGCTGGCGGCCGTGAGCCCGGCGGCGCTCACGATCGACCTGCGGGCCGCGATCGGGACGCAGCCCGTGCCGCTGCACCCCGGCGCCGAGCGGTTCTTCCGGGACGAGAAGGACCCCTGAGGCAGCTCAGCCGGCGGTCCCCCGGGCGGCGGCCAGCTGGTCGGTCGCACGGTGCATCATCCCCTGGAACAGGTCCTCGGCGAGGGAGTCCATCGGCGTGAGGTGGCCGACGAGCTCGAGCATCACGAAGCCGTGCATCTGGGCGCGCAGCTCGTAGAACAGCGCGAGCGCGCCGACGGGCAGCGGCACGCGGCCCGGGTCGACCGCGGCGAGCCGCTCCGCCCCCGGCTGCACGGGCACGCGGGCGAGCTCCTCGGCGCTCCACCCGTCGAAGACGACCTCGAGGAACGGCGCGGCCAAGCCGGCGGACGCCCCGACCACCTCCTCGCTCGACGGCGGCTCGTAGCCGGGCACCGGTGTGCCGTAGAGCAGCAGGAACGCGGCGCGGTTCGCCAGCGCCCAGCGCCGGTAGGCGTTGGAGGCCGCGAACAGCCGCTCCACGTGCGCCCGGCCGCGACTGGCCTCGGCGGCCTCCTGGACCGCGGAGGCCAGCGCACGGTGCCCGTCGACGACGAGCGCGGTGAGCAGGGCGTCGCGGCTGTCGAAGTAGTGGTAGAGCGACTGCACGGTCATGCCGACGGCCCGCGCGACGCCGCGCAGCGACAGGCCCCCTGGCCCGCCCTCGGCGAGCTGTTCGAGCGCGGCGACCTTGATCTCGTGCACGGTCTCGGCCCGCCGACGGTCTCGCACCGATCCTTCAACTGGCAACGACAGTTCTCCTTGACACTGTTAGACACACGCCCACATACTGGCGCCGCTCGCACAGACTAACACTGTCAGGCAGGAGCGGTCATGCGCACGGTTCTCGCGGACGCCCGTCGCGGGCATCCCGGCCTCTACTGGCTGGCGGTCGTGATGGCCGCCCTCACCCTCGTGACGGCGGTCCTCGCCGTCATCGACCAGCGCACCCTGCTGGGCGCACCACTGTGGTTCAAGCCGGTGAAGTTCTCCCTCTCGATCATGCTGTACTCCGCCACGCTGGCGTGGATGCTCTCGCGGCTGCCGGGATCGGCGATGCACCGCACCGCGTGGGCCATCGTGGCGGCTCTCGGCCTGGAGCAGCTGATCATCGTGGGACAGGCGGCTCGCGGGGTGCGCAGCCACTTCAACGACGACACGCTGTTCGACGCCCTCCTCTTCGCGGTCATGGGCGCGACGATCACCGGGCTCTGGCTGGCGACCGTGGCCGTCGCGCTGCGGTTCCTGCGCGAACGACCGGCCGACCGCGTGACGAGCTCTGCGGTGCGGCTGGGGCTGCTGGTCGGGCTGGCCGGGATGGCCGTCGGGTTCCTGCTCGCACCCAACGGCGCGCATGCGGTGGGAGTGGCGGACGGAGGGCCGGGCCTGCCGTTCGTCGGCTGGAGCACCACCGGCGGCGACCTGCGGATCAGCCACTTCGTCGGCATGCACGCGCTGCAACTGCTCCCGCTGCTGGCCGCCGGGCTCGCGGCCGTGGCCGGCAGGCTCGACGAGACCGCGCGCGTCCACACCGTGCAGGTCGCCGCCGCCGGCTACGGCGCGCTCGTCGTGCTGCTCACCTGGCAGGCCCTGCGCGGCCAGCCCCTGCTCGCCCCCGACGCCCTCACCCTCGCCGCGCTCGCGGTCGTCCTCGCGGGCACCGGCGGTGCGCTCGCCGCCGTGCTGCGCGGCGCCGCCCGCCGCCACCCGTCAACCGCCACCGCGACCCCCTGAGGCCCCCATGGACCCGCAGCTGCTGTTCACGCTCACGTTCCCGCTCGCCGCGCCGTTCTGGGCGTTGATGATCCTCGCGCCCGGCTGGTCGGTCACCCGCCGGATCATCGGCTCGCCGCTGATCGTCGTGCCGCCGATGCTCGTCTACGCCGCCCTCGTCCTCCCGGACCTCGCCGGGTTCCTCGCCGCGGTCTCCTCGCCCCAGCTCGTGGGGGTGGCGGCACTCCTCGGCGTACCCGCGGGGGCTGCGGCGGGCTGGGCGCACTTCATCGCGTTCGACCTCTTCGTCGGGCGCTGGATCCACCTCGACGCCCGGGAGCGCGGCATCCACCCGCTGGTCACCGCCCCGGTGCTCGTGCTGACGATCCTGCTCGCGCCGCTCGGCCTGCTCGCGTACCTGGCGCTGCGCGCGCTGCTGCCCTCCCGGCGCGAGGTGGCGCAACCGGCCTGACCGGGGCCGTTCACCACCCCACAGCCGGTCCACGGCCCTGCGGGGGATCCGGCTGGGGCGCGTCGCCGGGGTCCTCGCCGGCCCGGGGCAGCCGCGCCACCACCCGCAGCCCGCCACCCGGGGGGAGGTCGAGCACCAGCTCACCGCCCGCCACCGCGAGGGTGCGGGCCGCGATCGCGAGGCCGAGCCCGGTGCCCTCGATGTTGCTCTGCCCCGACCTGCGCCAGAACCGGTCGGTGGCGCGCTCCAGCTCCTCCGGTGGCATCCCGGGGCCGGTGTCGCGCACCGCGATCTCCACCAGGCCGTCCGCTGTCGCCGTGTGCACGGATATCGCGCTGCCCGCCGGCGCGTACTTGACGGCGTTGTCGAGCACCGCGTCGAGCACGGTCTCGATGGCGTTCTCCGGCGCCCGCACCCGCAGCCCGCTCACCCCGCCGTGCACCAACCGCAGCTCCTCGTGCTCGGCGAGCGGGCGCCACGCCTCGAGCCGGTCCTCCACCGCCGGATCGACCTCGACGACGACCGGTGGCGCCGTGCGCTCGGCCCGGGCCAGCGCCAGCAGGCCGTCGAGCAGGGTCGTCAACCGCTGCGCCTCCTCGAGCGCGGCGACGTGCTCCTCGGCCGCGGCGGCCTCCACGTGCCCGTCGAGGTTGGACAGGCGCAGGTGCAGCGCGGTGAGCGGGTTGCGCAGCTGGTGGCTCGCGTCGGCCACGAACGCGCGCTGCGCGGCGTAGGCCTGCGCCACGGTTGCGGTCATCCGGTCGAACGAGACCGACAGCTGCCGCAGCTCCGGCGGCCCCGACCCGTCCGCCACCGGCTCGGGGTCGGCGCCGGCCAGCACGGCGGCGGCGACCCGGCCCGTGCCCTCGTCGAGCCGGTGCACCGGCCGCAGGATCCACCGCACGATCGGCAGCGCCACGACGACGCCCAGCGCCAGCGCCACCAGCCCGGCCGCCGCGACCAGCGCCCACACCCGCAGTTCCTCGGCGCGCAGGCCGTCGGTCGACGAGACGGTCACCGCGACCCCGCGCACCTCGGTGTCCACGAGCACCGGCTCGGCCAGCACCAGCGGGCGCTCGTCCCACGGCAGCAACAACGGGTAGACCTCGGAGCGCCGGTTCGCCAGCGCGAGCTCCACGCGCTCCCGCGCGTCCGCGTCGAGGACGGGCGGGGGCTGGCGGGAGGTGGCCACCAGATCGCCGTCCTCGTCGAGCACGAGGACCGCCACCCCGTAGACCTCGTCGTAGCGCATGAGCTCGTCCTCGAGCCCCGTGGTGTCCGCCTGGGTGATCGGGCGCTCCGCGACCGAGGCGTAGAAGATCGTGTCGGTCAACCGGTCCGCGAACATCGTCAGCTGCCGCGCCTGCGCGTAGGACAACGCCAGCGGCACCCCGAGCCCGGCGGCGAGCAGCCCCACCAGGAACAGCACGATGACCAGCAGCCGGGCGCGCATCCCGCCTACTGTTCCGGAGATCCGAGTCGATAACCCACGCCGCGAACGGTCTGCACGAGGTCGGCCCGCCCGAGCTTGGTGCGCAAGGTGGCCACGTGCACGTCGAGCGTGCGGTTGGCGCCCGCCCACGTACGCCCCCACACCTCGGCGACGATGCGGCTGCGCGTGCACACCGCACCGCCCGACGTCGCCAGCAGCGCGAGCACCTGGAACTCCTTGCGCGTGAGGTTCACCTGCTTGCCCGCGACGGTGACGGCGTGCTTGTGCAGGTCGACGACCACGTCGTCGAACTCGACGACCTCCTCGGGGCCGGACGGCGCCGACTGCCGACGCCGCCGGTACACCGTGTGGATGCGCGCGACGAGCTCGTTGATGTCGTAGGGCTTCACGAGGTAGTCGTCGGCGCCGGAGTGCAGGCCGAGGATCCGGTCGTCCACCTCGCCGCGCGCCGACACCACGATCACCGGCACATCGCTGACCTCGCGGATCTCCCGGCAGACGTCCACGCCGTCGACGTCGGGCAGCCCCAGGTCGAGCAGCACGACGTCCACACCGGAGAGGTGCTCGACCGCCTCGCGGCCGGTGGCCAGGCGCGTGGTGGCGATGCCGTGGCGGTGCAGGGCGGGGCGCAGCGCGGCCGCGACGCGGTCGTCGTCCTCGACCAGCAGGATGTGCACGTCCCCACCTTCCCCAAGAGCGTTATAGGAGCGAAACCCTATGGGTAGCTCAAGGTGCTGGACTGGACGGACCAGTCCGCCCTAGCGTCCCGCCATGCCCGGAGGCCGTATATGACCGACATCCCCATGATCCGGATGGCGTCCGTCGACAAGCACTTCGGCGAGCTGCACGTCCTGCGCGACATCGACCTGGAGGTCGCGAGAGGCCAGGTCGTCGTGGTGCTCGGCCCGTCGGGGTCGGGAAAGTCCACGCTCTGCCGCACGATCAACCGTCTCGAACCGATCGACAGCGGCACCATCGAGGTCGACGGCCAGGCGCTGCCCGCGGAGGGCAAGGGCCTCGCCGCGCTGCGCGCCGACGTCGGCATGGTGTTCCAGAGCTTCAACCTGTTCGCGCACAAGACGATCCTCGAGAACGTCACGCTGGGCCCCATCAAGGTGCGCAAGTCGGGCAAGGACGAGGCCGAGAAGAACGGCATGGCGTTGCTCGAGCGGGTCGGCATCGCGAACCAGAAGGACAAGCACCCCGCACAGCTCTCGGGCGGTCAGCAGCAGCGCGCGGCGATCGCGCGGGCGCTGGCGATGAAACCCAAGGTGATGCTGTTCGACGAGCCCACCTCGGCCCTGGACCCGGAGATGGTCCAGGAGGTCCTCGACGTGATGACCACGCTCGCCAAGGAGGGGATGACGATGCTCGTCGTCACCCACGAGATGGGGTTCGCCCGGCGCGCCGCCCACCGGGTCGTCTTCATGTCCGACGGCGAGATCGTCGAGGACGCCACCCCCGACACGTTCTTCTCGAACCCCGCGTCCGACCGCGCCAAGGACTTCCTCGGCAAGATCCTCACCCACTGACTGCACGACCTGCTTCCCGACGGAAGGACCAGCACGATCATGCGCCTCTCCCACATCACCCGGGTCGCCGCTGTCACGGCGGCCCTCGTGCTCACCGCGACCGCCTGCGGGGGCGGCGACGCCCCCTCGCTCAGCGGTGACGCACCGCCGGCGCCCCCGGTCGCCGAGGACGCCGCCTTCGAGCCCGGCACCACGATGGCCGCGCTGGCCGAGGCGGGCACGATCCGCGTCGGCACCAAGTACGACCAGCCGCTGTTCGGCGCCACCGGGCTCTCCGACCAGCCCGAGGGCTTCGACGTCGAGATCGCGAAGATCATCGCCGGCAAGCTGGGCATCCAGCCGGACGGCGTCACCTTCTCCGAGGCCCCGTCGGCCATCCGTGAGGAGGTCCTCGAACAGGACCGCGTCGACATGGTCGTCGCCACCTACACGATCAACGACCGCCGCAAGGAACGCGTCAGCTTCGCCGGCCCGTACTACGTCGCCGGCCAGGACCTGATGGTCCTCAGCGACAACACCACTATCACCGGCCCGGACAGCCTGCGCGGCGCCAACGCCCGCGTGTGCTCGGTGTCCGGGTCCACGCCGTCCGAGACCATCAAGCAGTACATCGACGAGGCGAACCTCGTTCTGTTCGACGTGTACTCGAAGTGCGCCGACGCCCTGCGCACGAACCAGGTCGACGCCGTGACCACGGACAACGTCATCCTGCTCGGCCTCATCGACCAGAGCGCCGGCCAGTTCAAGCTCGTCGACCAGAAGTTCACCGAGGAGCCCTACGGCATCGGCATCAAGAAGGGCGACGTCGCCTTCTGCGAGTTCATCAACCAGACGCTCAAGGAAGCCGAGGCCGACGGGTCCTACCAGGCTGCCTGGGAGTCCACCGCCGGGAAGGTCGCACCGGAGGCGCCGACCCTGCCGCCGGCCGGTACCTGCAGCTGACGCTCGTCCCATGGCACCGCCGGTGCCGGCCGATCGGCCGGCACCGGCGGCGCGCTCGCCTGGAAGGGGTCTCCCGTGGGAGTGATAGTCGAACAGTTCCCGCTCTACATGCAGGGCCTATGGGGGACGATCCAGATCTGCGTGTTCGCCGCGATCGGGTCGCTCGTGGTCGGCACGATCCTGGCAGGCTTCCGCGTGTCGCCCGTCCCGCCGCTGCGCGCAGTCGGTGCGGCATGGGTGACCGTCTTCCGCAACACGCCGCTCGCCGTGGTGCTGTTCGCCTTCGCGTTCGGCCTGCCGGAGATCGGGATCAACGGCCAGTACTTCTGGTTCGGCGTCGCCGGCCTGACCGTCTACACATCGGCGTTCGTCTGCGAGGCTGTGCGCAGCGGCATCAACTCGGTGTCCGCCGGGCAGGCCGAGGCGGCCCGCGCGGTCGGGCTGACGTTCTCCCAGTCGCTGTCGTTCATCGTCCTGCCGCAGGCGCTGCGCACGGTGGTGCCCCCGCTGGGCAGCGTCATCATCGCGATGATCAAGAACTCGGCGATCGTCGGCGCGTTCGGCGTCGGCGGCGACCTCTTCTCGGTGGGAACGCAGCTGACCTCAGCACAGGGCTACGCCGCGGTGGGCGCACTGACCGGCGTGCTGCTCGGCTACCTGATCCTCACCATCCCCGCCGGGCTCCTGCTCGGCGTGCTCGAGCGGAAGGTGGCCGTCGCGCGATGACCGCATCTGTCCTCTACGACGCACCGGGTCCGGTGACCCGGCGCCGCACCATGATCTCGAGCGTCGTGGCCGGCGTGATCATCGCCGCTGTGCTCGTCGTGGTGGCGTTCCGGCTGGGGGCGAGCGGGCAGTTCGACGGCGAGCGTTGGTCGCCGCTGTTCAACCCCACCGACCGCGCCTTCCCCGCGGTGTGGACCCTGCTCGGCAACGCGCTGGTCGCCACCCTGACCGCGGCAGTCCTGACCCTGGCTTTCGCGCTGGTCATCGGCACCACTCTCGCCGTCACCCGGATCACTGCGGCGCCCTGGTACCGGTGGCTGGTCGTCGGTGTGGTCGAACTGCTCCGGGGGGTGCCCGTCGTCATCGCGATCTTCTTCGCCGCTCGGGTGCTGCCCGAGGTGGGGCTCGACCTGCCGCTGCTGTGGTACCTCGTCATCGGCCTGACCGCCTACAACTGCGTGATCATCGCGGAGATCATCCGCGCTGGGATCCAGTCGCTCCCGCGCGGCCAGTCCGAAGCCGGCTACTCGCTCGGGCTCACGCGCGGCCAGGTGTTGTCCTCGATCCTGCTGCCACAGGCCTTCCGGATCATGCTCCCGGCACTCATCAGCCAGCTCGTCGTGATCGTCAAGGACACTTCGCTCGGCTTCATCATCACCTACATGGAGTTCGTCCGGACGGCGAACCTGATCGTCCAGGAGCTGCGCAACCCGATCCAGATCTACTTCCTGGTCGCCGTGATCTTCATCCTGCTCAACTACGGGCTGGGCAAGCTCGCCGAGTACGTGGAGCGGCGGCTCTCCAGGTCCCGCACGACCGCCGTGGCCGCCCCGGCAGGACTGGACACCGCAGGCGGTGGCGGCGGCTGATCCCGGTCGGGGTGCCGCCGCCGATGTCGGCACCCCGGCCCGGCTCACGACCCGGGTTCTCCACCACGGCCGGATCGACAACCGCCGATCATCGCCCATTGCCGGCCCGCGGTGCTGCCGCGCAGCGCACGAAGTCCAGCTGTTGAACTAGACGATCACGCTCACGATGCGCGGAGGTTCTCGATCGCCACCGGCTCGATGCCCTCCTCCGCCGGCAGGTCGAAGCCGAGCACCTGGGCGTAGAAGCTCAGCTCCGCGTCCAGGGCCCGGCGGATGTTCTCCGCCCGCCGGAAGCCGTGCTGCTCGCCGTCGAACAGCAGGTAGGCCACCGGCGTGCCCTTCGCCCGCAGCGCGTCGACGATCATCTCGCTCTGGTTCGGCGGGACCACCTCGTCCTCGGCGCCCTGCAGCACGATCAGCGGGCGGGTGAAGCGGTCCACGTGGTGGATCGGGGAGCGCTGCTCGTAGACGTCGCGGGCCTCCGGGTAGGGGCCCACCAGCCGGTCGAGGTAGCGGCTCTCGAACTTGTGGGTGTCGGCGGCGAGCGCCGCCAGGTCGGCCACGCCGAAGTGGTCGGCGCCGGCGGCGAACGGGGTGTCCTCGCGGGCCAGCGCGGCGAGCACCGTGAAGCCGCCGGCCGAGCCGCCGCGGATGCACAGCCGCTCGCCGTCGACGCGGCCCTGCTCGGCGAGGTGACGGGCGGCGGCGAGGCAGTCGGCCACGTCGATCACGCCCCACTCCCCCAGCAGCTCCTGGCGGTAGGCGCGCCCGTACCCGGTGGAGCCGCCGTAGTCGACGTCGACGACCGCGACGCCGCGACTCGTCCAGTACTGCACGCTCGTGCTCAGCACCGGCGTGGCGGATCCGGTCGGGCCGCCGTGGATCTGCACCAGCAGCGGCGGGCGCTCGTCCTCCGGGCCGGTCGAGTCGTTCGACGCCGGCGGGTAGAACTGCGCGTGCGCCTTGCGCGGCGCGCCGGAGCCGTCCACCGAGTCGAACGTGAGGTGCTCGGGCTGCGAGATCCCGGCCGGGTCCAGCCCGAGATCCCGGGGGGCGCGCAGCGTCTCGACCACCGAGGTGGCGACGTCGACGCGGTGCACGCCGGGCTCCTCGGTCGGGCTGCCCGCGATCACCACCACCGATCCGGGGTCGGCCCCGCGCACCGCGGCGATCGCGGAGAACGGCACGTCCAGGTCGACCAGGGCGCCGTCGGTCTCCCGCACCGCGAGCCCGTCGCGGCCGTCGCGCCACCGCGCGTACACGACCCTCCCGTCGCCGAGCTGCACGTAGCGCGCGGACCCGAACACCCAGGCCGGCACGCCGAGCTCGGCGTCCAGGCGTACGACCGGGGCGATGTCGGCGCCGGGCGTCCAGCGGTAGAGGTTCCACCAGTCCGAACGGTCGGACAGGAACAGCAGCGACCCGTCCGGCTCGAAGCGCGGCTCCAGGACCGACTCCCCCGGCCCGCCCGCCACCACGGTCTCCTCCCCGGTGCGGAGGTCGCGGACCACGAGCTGCGTGTCGTCCCACGGCATCGACGGGTGGTCCCACCGCAGCCAGGCCAGGGTGGCGCCGTCCGGGCTCAGGCGCGGCGCGGCCACGAAGTCCGGGCCGGTGACCAGCACCTCCGGTTCGGACGGGGTGTGCGCGGCGAGCCGGACGACCTCGTTGCGGACGTCGGCGGCGGTGGGCCCGGTGTGCCGCTCGCGCACGCAGACGATCGTGGCGCCGTCCGGGGCCACCTCGCCGTCGGCGAAGCGGTCGGCGCGCGGCGTGGCCGGCTCGGGGGTGAGCGGCTCCGGCTCTCCGCCGGGCGCGATGCGGTACAGCCGCTGGTCGGCCCAGTTCGCGAACCAGACCACGCCGTCGCGCACCCACCAGGCGGCGCCGCCGTACTCGTGCACGGCGGTGCGCGCGTTCATCCCCTCGGGCAGCAGGTCGGCGGTCGTGCCGTCAGGGGCACGGCGCACCAGCTGCGTGCGACCGCCCTCCGCGGGCCGCCCCTCGGACCACACGATGTCGGCGCCGTCGACGTGCACCTCTCCCAGCCGCACCGCGGCGGCCACGACCAGCTCGGAGGTGATGGGAGTGGACCATGAACCGTAGGGCGCGATCGTCACGTCTGCACGTTAGTCCGGGTGGTGATCGCGGCTCCACGGCGTTCGGCGACGGACCCGCAGTGCCGACCCGAGCAGGGCGATCGCGGCGCCCAGCTCGCGGGGCCGCACCACCGGCAGCACGCCGATCGCCCCGGAGAGGCCCGGCCACCAGCGCACCGAACCGTCCCGACCGACGGTCCCGAGCGCGGGGGTCGCGCACGCGCGCACGGCTGCCGACGGCGCCGGGCGCAGCCCGGCGAGCTGCGGATCCCGGCAGGAACGGACCGTGACCGGCACCCGCACCATGTCCGGCAGCTCCCGGGCGACGCGCGAGCAGACGGGGCACGCCACGTCGTACACGACCACGACGGCAGTGATCACAGGTTCATGATGGCAGCGGCCAGCGCACCTGCGCAGGCCCACGCCAGCAGCGGCCGGGCCACCCGCTCCGCGCGCTGCCACCGCAGCGTCCACGACCCGTCGTCGCTCCAGGCGTTGGACAGCAGCGGCATCGCGAGCCGGCCCGCGGCGAAGCCCGCCGCCGCGGCGAACGCGGCCGGGAACGGCACCGCGAGCACCACGGCCACCAGCACCAGGTGCGGCAGCGCCGACGGCGAGTAGGTGCGCATCCCCGTGCCCATCTCGAACCCGAACTGCAGGGCACCGTAGCGCCGCAGCAGCTGGACGTCCTCCGGCACGAGCCGGGCGTTCTGCGGGACGGGAAACCGCACAAGCCCGCACTCGCGCAGCACCACCGCCACCGCGACCGCGCCGAGCAGCAGCAGGCGCACCGGCGCCGGCACGAGCGCCTGCGGGAGCGCCCCGAGGACGCCGGCCGTGAACGCCACCACCGACGCACCCAGCAGCAGGCCGGTGCCGAAGTACCGCACCACGGGCTCGTCGCGCCAGACCGACGCGCTCAGCAGGAACGCCGAGTTGTGGCTTCAAGTGCTGCCGGAGTTGGCGAAGCCCGCGGCCGCCCCGGCCACCGCGACGAGCAGCGCCACGCGCACCGGACCGGCAGGCACCACGGCCGCTCCCGACGCGGCAGCGAGCAGCGCGACCACCGCGGCGACGGGGTGCAGCAGCAACGCCGTCCCGCCGGGCACGCGCTCAGCCATCCGCCGATCCCGTCGGGCGTTCCCCGTCGAGCAGCGGCACCGTCGCCGATCCCTGTTCCGGCAGCGCGCACGCGGCGATCGTCACGCCGGTGTAGTAGTCGCCGTCCTCGAACGTGACGTCGGTGACCGCGTCCGAGCAGCGGTAGCCCTTCCAGCGCCAGGCGTTGCGGCCCTCGCAGTTGGTGGCGAGGCGGGTGGACTCCACCTCCTCCGTGCCGCGCTCGTACCAGCCCTCGCGGTGGAAGCCGTCCTCGCAGGGGAACGCGCCGCGCCGCCAGCCGCCGTAGCAGACCGCGGGCCCGTCGTTCGGCCAGTTGTTGGCCTCCACGTCGTAGTTCGCCGGCGCGCAGCTGCGGTACTCGGACGTGGCTCGATCCCGTCCGGGCCGGGCGTTCGCCTCGTGCCGGTCGAGCAGCCAGTCGAACGGCACGAGTGCTGCCGCGGTCGCGCTCACCACCAGCCCGCGCAGCACCGTGCGCCGCGACGGCCGGATCGCCCGGATCCGCGCGACCACCGGGCTGGGGCGCGGCGCTGCCGGAGGCGCGGACGCCGTCGGGATGTCGTGCAGGTCGATCACGCCGCGCTCACCTCCCGGCCGAGCGCGGTCGCGGCGAGCAGGCCGGGGAGGTCCGTGTCGGCGTAGACGAAGTGCCGCTGCACGACGACCCCGCCGGCGTCGACGCCGAGCAGCGTGGGCGCGTAGCCCTCGAAGAGCTCCGCCCTCGCGGCCGGGTCCGCCAGCACCTCTGCCCGCGTGCCGGGGGGCGCGGTGAACCGGTCCGGCGC
Source organism: Pseudonocardia sp. MH-G8 (assembly GCF_002262885.1). GTDB lineage: Bacteria > Actinomycetota > Actinomycetes > Mycobacteriales > Pseudonocardiaceae > Pseudonocardia. The sequence continues at coordinate 183,680 of NZ_NKYF01000006.1, forward strand.
GTCGACCAGCGCGACGACCCGCAGGCCCGGGTCGTGCGCGGCGGCCACGAGGGCATCCCACACGAGGTGGCAGAGCGCGCAGTCGCCGTCGAGCACGGCGAGCACGGTGCCCCGCTGCCCCGGGCCGGGCGCGACGATCGCGGGCGCCGGACGGCCGACGGTGGCGTCGTAGCCGACGATCCCCTCCGCGCGACCGGCCTCGAGGGCGCGCACCCGCGCGTACACGGCGACGAGCGCGGCCAGCGCGAACAGCGCGACGAGCAGCGCCAGCAGGGCCACGGCGAGCGGCACGGACACTGTCAGACCCCCCATCGGGCGACGACGGCCGACAGCGCGGCCACCGCGGCGGGCTCCGCCACCGCCGGCTGCCGGGACTCGGGCCCGTGCAGGACGACGTCCACGACGGCGGTCTCGCTCGCCAGCAGGTAGCGCCACTCGTGCGCCGTGCCGGCGACCGTAGCGGCGACCTGCGGTGCGAGCACGCGATCGACGCGCCACAACTCGCCGCCGGGAATCGGCGCCCCCGCCCAGGCCGGCAGGCCCGGCAGGGCGTCGCTCGCGCCGCGCACCAGCACGGTGGACCGCGGGCTGCGCCCGATGAGCGTCACGCCTGCCTGTCGAACGAGCAGGTCCGACGCGGGTGTCAGCGCGGCGCCGACCGGGGCATCGGCGAATCGGACGGCGGCGAGCAGCCCCGCCAGCCCCGCCGGGTCCGGGGCCGGTCCACCGAACCAGGTGGTGGCCTCGTGGTGCGGCCCGACGACGACGAGGGCGGCGTCGGAACGGTCGGCGGCCTCGAACACCACCGCGTCGGCGCCCCGCATCGGCAGGCGGCGTTCCCGGGCACCGGGCATCAGGTGCCGCGGGATCGCCCGGTGCTCCCCGCGCGGTGCCACGAAGAACTGCCGGGCCATGCCCGGCCCGGTGAAGCGCGTGCTCGCGTACCAGCGCAGCTCGCCGAGCTCCGCGGGGAGGGTGAGCTCCACCGCCGCTCCCGACGGCGCGGTCCGCCGAATGATCGCCGGGCCCGCCGTCACCGCCGCAGCCGTCATCTCGTCCCCCTCCGGACCGGGGACACCGGCAGCGTCCCCGGGAGGACAACGAGCCGTGGATCGTAACGTGATGCGACCGTTCGAGTGCTCCGCGTGATCATCCGGAGGGGCGGTCGACGGCGTAGCGTGACCGGGGACCGGTGCCCCGCCGAGAGGAGTCGCACGATGACGGACCCCGCCCCGCCCCCTCCGGAGCCGATCGACGCCGAGATCGTGCCGGACCCGCCGCCCCCCGCCACACCCGCGCCCGACTACGACGAGCACGGCGTGCCGAGCCTGGACTACGTGCGCGACAAGATCGAGGGCCGCTACGCCACCTCGATCGGGGCCGCCGAGCTGGCCGAAGGCACGGCCGCGGGCCGCGATGTGGAGCAGCAGGAGGCCGACCGCGCGGCGGCGGCCAAGGCGAAGCTGGACGAGATCCGCCGCTCGCTCGGCTGACCCCCCGGCACCGTTGCAGCAGAGCCACTCTCACGCCTCGTGGTTGCGTGAGAGTGGCTCTGCTGCAATGCCGGCTACGCCTCGGAGCGCTTGAAGATCTTGCTGCCGAGCCAGACCAGCGGGTCGTACTTGCGGTCGACCACGCGCTCCTTGAGCGGGATCAGCGCGTTGTCAGTGATCTTGATGTGCTCGGGGCAGACCTCGGTGCAGCACTTGGTGATGTTGCAGTAGCCCAGGCCGTGCTCGTCCTGGGCGTCGTCGGCACGCCGGTCGGCCGCGTCGAGGGGGTGCATGTCGAGCTCCGCCACGCGCATCAGGTAGCGCGGCCCGGCGAAGTTCTCCTTGTTCTCCTCGTGGTCGCGCACCACGTGGCAGGTGTTCTGGCACAGGTAGCACTCGATGCACTTGCGGAACTCCTGGCTCCGCTCGACGTCGACCTGCTGCATCCGGTACTCCCCCGGCGCCAGGTCGGGCGGCGGGGCGAAGCTCGGGATCTCGCGGGCCTTCGTGTAGTTGAACGACACGTCGGTGACGAGGTCGCGGATCACCGGGAACGTGCGCAGCGGCGTGACCGTGATGACCTCCTCCTCGGTGAAGGTGGACATCCGGGTCATGCACGCCAGCCGCGGCCTGCCGTTGATCTCCACGCTGCACGAGCCGCACTTGCCGGCCTTGCAGTTCCAGCGCACGGCGAGGTCCTGGGCCTGCGTCTGCTGCAGCCGGTGGATGATGTCGAGGACGACCTCGCCCTCGTTGACCTCCACCGGGTAGTCGACGAGCTCGCCCTTCTCGTCGTCGCCCCGCCACACGCGGAAGTGCGCGTCGTAACTCATGCCGTCTCCCCTGCCGCGCCGGCGCGGTGCCCGCCCAGCTCCTCGCCGGTGTAGTACTTCTTCAGCTCGTCCATCTCGAACAGGTCCAGCAGCTCGGGCCGCATCGGCACCTGCTCCTGCCGCACCAGCCTCACGTCGTCCTCACCCTCGGCCGACAGCACCAGCAGTAGGTGCCGCCAGTCGGCGTCCATCACCGGGTAGTCGTCGCGGGTGTGCCCGCCGCGGCTCTCCTGCCGCTCCTGCGCCGCCTTCGCGACGCACAGCGAGACCAGCAGCATGTTGCGCAGGTCCAGCGCGAGGTGCCAGCCGGGGTTGAACGCGCGGCCACCCTCGACCGCGACCGTCTTCGCCCGGGCCGCGATGTCCTGCACCGCCTTGAGCGCCTGCTCCATCTCGTCGGCCTTGCGGATGATGCCGACCAGGTCGTTCATCGTCTTCTGGAGCTCCAGCTGCACGACGAACGGGTTCTCGCCGCCCTCGGCGGCGTTCGCGAACGGCAGCAGCGCGCGTTCCTGCGCCGCCGTGACGTCGTCGATGCGCACCGCGGGCCGCACGCCCGCGAGCCCGTCGACGTACGCGGCAGCACCCGCACCGGCCCGGCGGCCGAACACCAGCAGGTCCGACAGCGAGTTGCCGCCGAGCCGGTTGGAGCCGTGCATGCCGCCGGCGACCTCACCCGCGGCGAACAGCCCGGGCACCTTCGACATCGCCGAGTCCGGCTCGACCTCCACCCCGCCCATCACGTAGTGGCAGGTGGGGCCGACCTCCATCGGCTCCTTCGTGATGTCGACGTCGGCCAGCTCCTTGAACTGGTGGTACATCGACGGCAGGCGCTTCTGGATCTCCTCGGGCGAGAGCCGGGAGGCGATGTCGAGGAAAACGCCGCCGTGCGGGCTGCCCCGGCCGGCCTTGACCTCCGAGTTGATCGCGCGCGCGACCTCGTCACGGGGCAGCAGCTCCGGGGGACGCCGGTTGTTGTCGGCGTCGGTGTACCAGCGGTCGCCCTCCTCCTCGGTGGTGGCGTACTGGTCCTTGAACACGTCCGGGACGTACTCGAACATGAACCGCTTGCCCTCGGAGTTGCGCAGCACGCCGCCGTCGCCGCGCACCGACTCCGTGACCAGGATCCCCTTCACCGACGGCGGCCAGACCATGCCCGTCGGGTGGAACTGCAGGAACTCCATGTTGATCAACGTGGCGCCCGCGCGCAGTGCGAGCGCGTGGCCGTCGCCGGTGTACTCCCAGGAGTTGGACGTGACCTGGTAGCTCTTCCCGACCCCGCCCGTGGCCAGCACGATCGCAGGCGCGTCGAAGCGGATCAGGCCACCGGTGGCGCGGTAGTAGCCGAAGCAGCCGGCGATCTTCCCATCGTCCTTGAAGATCTCGGTGATCGTGGTCTCGTGGAAGACCCGGATGTTGGACTCGTAGTCGCCGGTCTCCCGGTAGTCCTCCTGCTGCAGCGACACCACCTTCTGCTGCAGCGTGCGGATCATCTCCAGCCCGGTGCGGTCACCGACGTGCGCCAGGCGCGGGTAGGTGTGCCCGCCGAAGTTCCGCTGGCTGATCTTGCCGTCCTTGGTGCGGTCGAACAGCGCACCGTAGGTCTCCAGCTCCCAGACGCGGTCCGGTGCCTCCTTGGCGTGGAGCTCGGCCATCCGCCAGTTGTTGAGGAACTTCCCGCCGCGCATGGTGTCGCGGTAGTGGACCATCCAGTTGTCGTTGGGGTTGACGTTCCCCATCGACGCGGCGCAGCCGCCCTCGGCCATCACCGTGTGCGCCTTGCCGAACAGCGACTTGGAGATGATGGCGGTGCGCTTGCCCTGCGCCCTGGCCTCGATGGCGGCGCGCAGCCCGGCGCCGCCGGCACCGATCACGACGACGTCGTACTCGTGCCGCTCGATCTCTTCCGACATGTCGATCACCCCACGATCCGCAGGTCGGAGATCCACCCGGCCGAGACGGCCATGATGTAGAAGTCCGTGATGGCCAGCGTCGCCAGTGTCGTCCAGGCGAGCTGCATGTGCTTGGTGTTGAGCTTCGAGACCTGGAGCCACAGCTTGTAGCGCACCGGGTGCTTCGAGAAGTGGTTGAGCCGGCCGCCGATGATGCTGCGGCAGGAGTGGCAGGAGATCGTGTACGCCCACAGCAGGATCACGTTGATCAGCAGGATCAGGTTGCCCAGACCGAGGCCGAACCCACCTTCCGCGGTGCGGAACGCGTAGATCGCGTCGTAGGTGTTGATCAGCGAGATGATCGCGGCGGCGTAGAAGAAGTAGCGGTGCAGGTTCTGCCCGAGCAGCGGGAACCGCGTCTCACCGGTGTAGCGCTTGTGCGGCTCGGCCACCGCGCAGGCCGGCGGGGACAGCCAGAACGCCCGGTAGTAGGCCTTGCGGTAGTAGTAGCAGGTGAGCCGGAACAGCAGCAGGAACGGCAGCGTCAGCGCCGCGTAGGGCAGCCACCACACGTCGGGCAGGAAGCGACCGAAGTGGGCGGCCTCCTCGATGCAGCCGGTCGACACGCACGGTGAGTAGAACGGTGTCAGGTAGTTGTACTGCTCGACGTAGTACCAGTCCTGCATGAAGGCCCGCACGGTCGCGTAGGCGACCCAGAGCGTGAGGCCGGTGAAGTTGGCCAGAGGTGGCAGCCACCACCGGTCCGTGCGGAGCGTCCGTTCCGAGATCTGCGCCCGGCCTGCGGACGCGTCTGTGGTGGATGACACGTCAGGGGTCCCTCGTCTTCTGCGGTGCCGACGCCGACCGCTCCCAGGCCGCGGCGTCGGGACGTCTGGATCTCGCGGGAGCCTACGACGCCCGTGGCCGCGCGGCCTCGGCGACCGTCACACTCTGTTCCCCATCGTGACGCGATTCACGCAGCCCCTTCCGTCGCCGGACATGGCAACGCCCACGCTCCTGTCCTGCGGAGCGTGGTCGCTGCCGGTCCGGCTCCTCGCCGGGGACGTCAGGCCGAGCGGCGGCTCCCCGTCGTGGCGCTGAGGTAGTCGCGGTTGAGCTGCGAGATCACGTCGAGCGGGATCTCCTTCGGGCACGCCACCGCGCACTCGCCGGTGTTGGTGCAGCCGCCGAAGCCCTCGGCGTCGTGCGTCTCGACCATGCGCACCACGCGGTCGGAGCGCTCCGGCTGCCCCTGCGGCAGCTCGCCGAGGTGGGTGATCTTGGCGCCGACGAACAGCGACGCGCTGCCGTTCGGGCAGGCCGCCACACAGGCGCCGCAGCCGATGCAGGCAGCGGCGGTGAAGGCGCGGTCGGCGTTCGACTTCGGCACCGGGGCCGCGTGGGCCTCGGGAGCCGCGCCGGTGGGTGCGGAGATGTAGCCACCCGACGCGACGATCCGGTCGAAGGAGGTCCGGTCCACGACCAGGTCCTTGACCACGGGGAACGCCGCGGCGCGGAACGGCTCCACCGTGATGGTCTCGCCGTCGCGGAAGTGCCGCAGGTGCAGCTGGCAGGTCGTGGTGGCCTTCTGCGGGCCGTGCGGCTCGCCGTTGATGACCATGCTGCAGGCCCCGCAGATGCCCTCGCGGCAGTCGTGGTCGAACGCCACCGGCTCGTCGCCGTCGAGGATGAGCTTCTCGTTGAGCACGTCCATGAGCTCGAGGAACGACATGTCCTCGTCGGCGTCGTCGACGCGGTAGGCGACCAGGCGGCCCTTGTCCTCCGGGTTGTCCTGCCGCCAGATCCTGAGGTTCAGCTTCACTTGTGGCTCCAGGTCACTTGTATGAACGCTGGCTGGGGGTGACGTAGTCGAAGGTCAGGTCCTCCTTGTGCAGGACCGGGGCCGCGCCGGTGTACTCCCAGGCCGCGGCGTAGGAGAAGCGCTCGTCGTCGCGCGCCGCCTCGCCGTCGTCGGTCTGGCTCTCGGCGCGGAAGTGCCCGCCGCAGCTCTCCTCGCGGTGCAGGGCGTCGAGGCACATGAGCTCGCCGAGCTCGAGGAAGTCGGCCACGCGCCCGGCCTTCTCCAGCGACTGGTTCAGCGTGGCCGCCGATCCCGGCACCTTGACCGACTGCCAGAACTCGCGCCGCAGCTCCGGGATCCGGTCCAGCGCCTTGCGCAGGCCCTCCTCGGTGCGCTCCATCCCGCAGTGGTCCCACATGATGTGGCCCAGCTCCCGGTGGAAGGAGTCGACGGTGCGGTCGCCGTCGATCGTGAGCAGGGTCGTGACGCGGTCGGCCACCGCCTGCTCGGCCTCCCGCACCTCGGGCGCGTCGGCCGCGACGGGCTCGACGCCGCGGGCGAGGTAGTCGCCGATCGTGTTGGGCAGCACGAAGTAGCCGTCGGCCAGGCCCTGCATGAGCGCCGACGCGCCGAGGCGGTTGGCGCCGTGGTCGGAGAAGTTCGCCTCGCCGACCACGAACAGGCCCGGGATGCTGCTCTGCAGGTCGTAGTCGACCCACAGCCCGCCCATCGTGTAGTGCACGGCCGGGAAGATCCGCATCGGCACGGCGTAGGGGTCCTCACCGGTGATGCGCTGGTACATCTGGAACAGGTTCCCGTACTTCGCGGCCACCGCCGAGCGGCCCAGGCGCCCGATCGCGTCGGCGAAGTCGAGGTAGACGCCCAAGCCGGTCGGGCCGACGCCGCGGCCGGCGTCGCAGACGTTCTTGGCGGCCCGGCTCGCGATGTCGCGGGGCACCAGGTTGCCGAACGCCGGGTACTGGCGCTCCAGGAAGTAGTCGCGCTCGGCCTCCGGGATGTCGCCGGGTGCCCGGGTGTCGCCCGCCTTCTGCGGCACCCAGACGCGGCCGTCGTTGCGCAGCGACTCGCTCATCAGCGTGAGCTTGGACTGGTGGTCGCCGCTCACCGGGATGCACGTCGGGTGGATCTGGGTGTAGCAGGGGTTGGCGAACAGCGCGCCCTTGCGGTGCGCGCGCCAGCTCGCGGTGACGTTGCAGCCCTTGGCGTTCGTCGAGAGGTAGAAGACGTTGCCGTAACCGCCGGAGGCGAGCACCACGGCGTCGGCCAGGTGGGTGCGGGTCTCCCCCGTCACCAGGTCGCGCGCGACGATGCCGCGGGCGCGCCCGTCCACCACGATCAGTTCGAGCATCTCGTGGCGCGGGTACATGGTCACGCCGCCGGCGTCGATCTGGCGCTCGAGCGCCTGGTAGGCGCCCAGCAGCAGCTGCTGGCCGGTCTGGCCCCGCGCGTAGAAGGTGCGCGAGACCTGCGCGCCGCCGAAGGAGCGGGTGTCGAGCAGCCCGCCGTACTCGCGGGCGAACGGCACGCCCTGCGCCACGCACTGGTCGATGATCTGCACGCTGATCTCGGCCAGGCGGTGCACGTTCGACTCGCGGGAGCGGAAGTCGCCGCCCTTGACCGTGTCGTAGAACAGCCGGTGGATGCTGTCGCCGTCGCCGCGGTAGTTCTTGGCGGCGTTGATCCCGCCCTGCGCGGCGATCGAGTGCGCGCGCCGCGGGCTGTCCTGGTAGCAGAACGAGCTGACCTGGTAGCCCAGCTCCGCCAGCGTGGCCGCCGCGGACCCACCGGCCAGGCCGGTGCCGACGACGATGACCTTCATCTTGCGCTTGTTGGCCGGGTTCACCAGCTTGACGCCGAACCGGCGCCGCTCCCAGCGGGTCTCGATCGGGCCGTCCGGGGCGGCGGTGTCCACCACCGGGTCACCGATCGTGAAGTCTGCGTAGGTGCTCATGTCACGCCACCAATCCGGTGAGCACGGCGAACGGGACGGAGAGGAAGCCGACCACCAGCACGACCGCGACGCCGAGCGCGACGCCCTTGAGCGCGCGCTCGGTGGCGGCGTTGGAGCGGCCGAAGGACTGCAGCGCGCTCCACATGCCGTGCCGGATGTGGAAACCGACGGCGACCACGGCGAGCGTGTAGGCGAGCGTGACGAACCAGCGCTCCGGCGCGAAGTCGGCCACGACGTTCGCGTGCACCTCGCCGTGCACGCCGTGCGGGTTCAGGTGGCCGGTCGTGAGGTCGAGCAGGTGGTAGACCACGAACAGCGCGATGATCACGCCGCCCCAGCGCATGGTGCGCGCGGCGTAGCTGCCCTGCACCGGCTGGCGGTGGGCGTAGCGCACGGGGCGGGCGCGGCGCGCGCGGCGGGCCAGGATCGTCGCCGAGACGATGTGCGCCACCACCGAGACGAGCAGCACGACCCGGACGATCCAGAGCACGGTGCCGTGCGGCAGCGCGGGCTCGCCGACCTCCCGCAGCCAGTGCGCGTAGGTGTCGATCGCCGCCATGCCGAAGAAGATCTTGAGGTTCCCGACCATGTGCGCCACGAGGTAGAGCAGCATCACCGCGCCCGTGACCGCCATGACGTACTTGAGCTGCACCGACGTCCGCCGCACCGGTGTGCGCGCCGCCGGGCGCTGTCGCAGGGTCACCATGCGGACCAGCCTCGTTAGCGGGCCCACCTAGCGTCCAATGCATCGAAGACGCAGTAGCGATGTACGTACGCTATGGACGTGACGTTCACGCAGCTCGCGTACTTCCTGGCCGTGGCCGACGTGCGCAGCTTCACTCGGGCGGCCGAGTCCCTGGGCGTGGCGCAGCCCACGCTGTCACGACAGCTCAAGGCGCTGGAGACCGAGCTGGGCGCCGCCCTCGTCGACCGCGGCGGCCGCGCGGGCCCGATCCTCACGCCGGCGGGTGCGGCGCTCCTGCCGCTCGCCCGCCGGATTCTCTCCGACGCCGACAGCGCACGCACGGCCGTCGCCGAGATCGTCGGACTGCGCAGCGGCCGGATCCGGGTGGGCGCCACCCCGTCGCTGTGCATCGGCGTGCTGGCCGACGTGCTGCGGGTGTTCCACGAGCAGTACCCCGACATCCGCCTGGAGCTCGCCGAGGACGGCTCCCAGCCGCTGGTGCGCGCCCTGGCCCGCGGTGAGCTCGACGTGGCACTGGTGATCGTGCCCCCGTCGGGCGCCGACGCCGCCCTGCACACCACGCCCGTGCTGCGCGAGCGCCTGTCGGTGGCCTCTCCGGCGTCGGAGCGGGCACCGTCCTCCCGGGGATCGATGAGCGTGCGCGAGCTGGCGCGCCGGGCACTGGTCATGCCGCGGAAGGGCTACGACGTGCGCGAGAAGGCATTGCAGGCGTTCGCCGACTCCGGGGTGACGCCACACTTCGCCGTGGAGGGCGGCGAGATGGACGCCGTGCTGCGGATGGTCGAAGCCGGCACCGGCGTCGCGGTGGTGCCGGACCTCGTGTTCGCCGGGCGTCCCCGGCTGCGGCGCACGGTGCTGACTCCCCCGGTGTTCCGCACCGTCGCACTGGCGCGGCGCGCCGACCTCGTCCCGACGCACGCGATGCAGGCGTTCCGCAGGACGCTGCTGTCGTTCCTCGCCGTGCTCTCGGCGGGCGACGGCTTCGCGGGTGACGTCCAGGTGCTGCGGCCCGCCGAGGAGTGACCGGGACGCACGACTCCGTACGGCGTACTGTCAGAGTTCTGCGTACACCGTACGGACAAGGGGGAAGCGTGACGATCCTGGTGACGGGCGCGACGGGGAACATCGGCCGGATGGTCGTCGACCACCTGCTGGCTCGCGGGGCGGGCGCCGTCCGGGCGCTCACCACGAATCCCGCCAAGGCCGCGCTGCCCGAGGGCGTGGAGGTCGCCGTGGGCTACCTGCGCAAGCCCACGACCCTGCCCGCGGCCTTCGACGGGGTCGAGGCGATGTACCTCGCGCCGACCCCGGACACCGTCGAGGAGGTCCTCGGCCTGGCCCGCGAGGCCGGGGTGCAGCGGATCGTCGACCTCTCCGGCGAGCACGAGAGCTGGTGGGGCGGGGTCGCCAAGTCGGTGGAGGCCAGCGGCATGGCGTGGACGCACCTGTCCCCCGGGGACTTCATGGAGAACACGCTGAGCTGGGCGCCGCAGATCATCGAGGCCGACGCGGTGCGGGAGCCGTACCCGCAGGGCCGCAGCACCCCGATCGCGATGGACGACATCGCGCGGGTCGCCGCCACCGTGCTGACGACCGTCGGGCACGACGGCCAGGCGCTGCCGCTGACCGGCCCCGAGATCCTCTCGCGGGTCGATCTCGCCGACCGGATCGGCGCGGCCCGCGGCAAGCCGGTGCGGTTCGAGACGGTCACCCGGGACGAGGCGGTGGCGGCGCTGGAGCCGACCATGGGCGACGAAGCCGCGTGGTACGTCGACACGATCTTGGCGGGATCGGTGGAGTGGCCCGCCGAGGTGCAGCCCACCGTGGAGCGGGTCACCGGCGCGCCCGCCACCACGTTCGCGCAGTGGGCCCAGGCCAACGCCGCGAGGTTCCTCCCCTGACCTCGGGCCGGTGGGGCGCTCGGACAGCGACGTGCCGGGTGCCGACCGCAGGACTACGGTCGGCACCGTGGCCGATACCGACATCCACTTCTACTTCGACCCCGTCTGTCCCTTCGCCTGGATGACGAGCAAATGGGTGCGGACGGTGCAGGCCCGCCGCGACTACCGCGTGGACTGGCGGTTCATCTCGCTGCGCCTGCTGAACTCCCACATCGACTACGACGCGCACTTCCCGCCCGAGTACGAGGCCGGCCACACCGCGGGCCTGCGGTTGCTGCGGATGGCGGCCCGCACCCGCGAGGAGCACGGCAGGGAGGCCATCGAGGGGCTCTACGCCGCGCTCGGGGCGCGCATCTTCGACAGCGAGCGCGACCGCGACCGCGACCGCGACGAGACGGGCGTCCGCGAGCAGCGCGGCACGCGGGGGTTCGTCGAACCCGTACTCACCGGGCTGGGGTTGCCGCTCGCACTCGCCGACGCGCTGGACGACCCGGCGTGGGACGCGGTCGTCCAGGCCGAGACCGACGAGGCCCTCGCCCTGACCGGCAAGGACGTCGGCACGCCGATCCTGCACTTCGAACCGCCCGAGGGTGTCGCCTTCTTCGGTCCGGTGATCAGCCGCCTGCCCGACGACGAGCAGGCGCTCGAGCTGTGGGACCACGTGATCGCGCTCGCCCGCTTCCCCGGCTTCTCGGAGATGAAGCGCAGCCTGCGCGAGCAGGTGCAGCTGCGCGCCTTCGGCGTCGGTGAGGACCAGGTCGGGACGCAGGAGGACTGGCACGGCGGGAGCAGGCGACAGAAGCGGTAGCACCCCCGCGGTCGGCCCCGTACCGCATCAGTCCTCGGGTGGTTCGACGTCGCCGAGCTCGTCGGATTCGGCGCCGCGCTCCGCGAGCGCCTCCTTCACCACCCGGTAGGCGGTGCCCGCCCCGTAGCCCTTGCGGGCGAGCATGCCGACCAGCCGTCGGCTGGCCACGGCGCGCTGCTCGGTGGTGCCGACCGCGAGCGAGCGCAGCTTCCGATCGACGAGTTCGCGGGCGCGCTGCGCCTCGGAATCCTCGTCGACCTCGGCGAGCGCCTCGCCCGCGTCCTCCTCGCTCACGCCCTTGCGCCGCAGCTCCATCGCGATGGCCCGCCGGGCCAACCCACGGTGGTTGTGCCGGGAACGCACCCACTGCCCCGCGAACGCGGCGTCGTCGATCAGGCCGACCTCGTCGAAGCGGTCGAGCACCGAGTGTGCGGCGTCGTCCGGCACGCCCTTGCGGTGCAGCGCCTGCGCGAGCTCCTGGCGCGTGCGGGCACGGTCGGTGAGCAACCGGAGGCAGATCTCCCGGGCAGTGGCAACCGGATCGGCATCCGGATCGAGCTCCGCCCGGCCTCCCGGCCAACGGCTCGCGCCGCCCCGCCCGCCGGACCGGCCGCCGCCCCGGCTCCCGTCGCGGCGATCCCCTGCGTCGGGGCCCGGCACCGCCTCGCGCTGGTCGGCAACGTGCGGATCAGAAGCAGTGTGCGGATCAGCGGCGCTGCGCGGATCAGCAGCGCTGCGGGGCTCGGCTGCGCGCTGGGAATCGGCTGCCGCGGCGCGGCGCTGCGCTCGCCGCGAGCCGCGCGTGCCGGCTCCCCCGCCCGTCCGGCGCGGGCCGCCGCGTTCACCACGTGCGGCACCGCCGCGGCGGAGGGCACCGGGACCGAGCTCGGCCACGCCGACGTCCGCTCGATCGGCCCCGAGCCCGCCGGTATCGAAGAGCGCCACCGGCTCGTGGACGGGCGTCGGTGGGGCAGCGTCGAAGGAGGCCACCGGCGCGGCGGCCTGCTCGACCGCGCCGATGCGCCCCAGATCGGCCGCGACGCCCGGATCTGGCGCCTCCGCCCCCTCGCGGGAACCAGCCGGAGCCGCAGCCCCGGACCCGTCCGACGACGCCGGTTCGGCAGCCGAGCCGGTGGTCGAGCCGGTGGTCGAGCCCGAGCCGGGCGCGCTCAGCGCATCGAACCGTGCGACCGGCGCGCCCGCGGGCTCCGCTACCCCGCCGGCGATCCCGTCGAGGCGGGCAACGCTCGCCTCGACCTGATCAGCCGGGTGCTCGCGCCGGCCCTCGGCCATGCTCAGAAGTCGACGGGAGCGGGCAGCGACTCGGCCCCGGTGTCGACCTGAGCGCCGATCCCGAGCTTCTCCTTGATCCGCTTCTCGATCTCGTTGGCGACGTCGGGGTTCTCGCGCATGAACTTGCGGGCGTTCTCCTTGCCCTGCCCGAGCTGGTCGCCCTCGTAGGTGTACCAGGCGCCGGACTTGCGCACGATGCCCTGCTCGACGCCCACGTCGACCAACGAACCTTCGCGGCTGATGCCGACGCCGTAGAGGATGTCGAACTCGGCCTGCTTGAACGGCGGCGCCACCTTGTTCTTGACGACCTTGACGCGGGTGCGGTTGCCGACCATGTCGGAGCCGTCCTTGAGCGTCTCGATGCGCCGGATGTCGAGACGCACCGAGGCGTAGAACTTGAGCGCCTTGCCACCCGTGGTGGTCTCCGGGGACCCGAACATCACCCCGATCTTCTCGCGCAGCTGGTTGATGAAGATCATCGTGGTGCCGGAGGTGCTCAGCGCGCCGGTGATCTTGCGCAGGGCCTGGCTCATCAGCCGGGCCTGCAGGCCCACGTGGCTGTCGCCCATCTCGCCCTCGATCTCCGCGCGGGGGACGAGCGCCGCGACCGAGTCGATGACGATGATGTCCAGCGCGCCGGAGCGGATGAGCATGTCGGCGATCTCGAGAGCCTGCTCCCCGGTGTCGGGCTGGGAGACCAGCAGCTCGTCGGTGTCGACGCCGAGCGCCTTGGCGTACTCGGGGTCGAGCGCGTGCTCGGCGTCGATGAACGCGGCGACGCCACCCGCCGCCTGGGCACTGGCCACCGCGTGCAGCGCGACGGTGGTCTTACCGCTTGACTCCGGGCCGTAGATCTCCACGACCCGACCACGGGGCAGGCCACCGACGCCGAGGGCGACGTCGAGCGCGATGGACCCGGTGGGGATGATCCCGATGGGTGGACGAGTGTCGTCGCCGAGGCGCATCACCGACCCCTTGCCGTGGTTCTTCTCGATCTGGGCGAGCGCGAGCTGCAGCGCCTTCTCGCGGTCGGGTGTGCTCATCGCCGGGTCTCCACCTCAGTGCTCGGACGGTTGTCGTTCTGGCGCCGACGGTAGGGGGCGCCACCGACGGTCTGCGTGAGCGGTGGCGATCTGTGGACAGCCGCACCGCGACGTGGAGAAAGCGTAGCGAACACGTGTTCGATCGACCACGGCGACACGCCAGACGGCTACGATGCGCGGCCTGCGTGCGCCGAGCGGCACGCTCCGCCCAGCCCGGGTGTTCGCTCCTCAGCGGCGCGCAGCCGGAACGTCGTAGGCGTTACAGACCGCCTTCCACACCTCACGCGGTTCGATCGCGGCCTCGAGGGCGTCCTCCACGGTGCGGTCGCCGAGCTCGGCGAACACGTGGTCGCGGGACACGGCAGCGGCGCGGGCGGCACCGAACTCGCCCTCCATCAGCTCCCGGAAGTAGGTCATTCGCACCCGTCCCACGGTAGTGGCAGGCTGCAGGCGTGCCCGACCTGCTGCCCGCCGTGTGGGTCGCGCTCGGCGGTGCGGCCGAGGAGCTCGACCGGATCCGTGTCACCGGCCCCCCGGCCGTCCTGCCCTCCCGGTTCCCCGTCACCGCCGTCGGTGCCGCGGCGGTGGGCGCGAGCCTGCTGGCCGCCACCGCGGGTACCGGTGTGCCGGTCGGCGTCGACACCGCCGGGCTCGCCGTGGCGCTGCGCAGCGAGCGGTACGTGCGCCTGGACGGGCGGTCGGTCGGGAGCCCGTTCGACCCGCTGTCCGCCTTCCACCCCACCGCGGACGGCTGGCTGCGGCTGCACGCCAACTACCCGTGGCACCGGGCGGCCGCCCTGCGCGTGCTCGGCTGCGCCGAGGCCGATGCCCCGGCGGCGATCGCGCGGCGCGGCGCCGTCGAGCTGGAGACCGCGCTGCACGCCGCGGGCGGGATCGGCGCCGCGGTGCGCACCGAGCAGGAGTGGCGGGCGGCCTCCGGGACGCCGCCACCGCTCGTGGAGCGGCGCGTGCTCGGCCCCGCCGCGCCGCGCGCGCCGCGACGTCCACGCGTGCTCGACCTCACGCGGGTGATCGCCGGGCCCGTCGCCACGCGGACGCTGGCGGCCCACGGCGCCGACGTCCTGCGCCTCGACCCGCCGGACCGCCCCGAGATCCCCCTGCAGGCCTACGACACGCTGCCGGGCAAGCGCAGCGCCCTGCTCGACCTCGCGGCGCACGGCCCGCTGCTCGAGGAGCTCCTCGCCGGCGCCGACGTCGTCGTCACCGGCTACCGCCCGGGCGCGCTCGACCGGTTCGGGCTGGCCCCCGGGGCGCTGGCCCGCCGCCACCCCGGGCTGGTGATCGTCACGCTGTCGGCGTGGGGGCAGGAGGGCCCGTGGGCACGGCGCCGGGGCTTCGACAGCATCGTGCAGGCGGCGTGCGGGATCGCCCACGCCGAGGCGGCCGGCGGCGTGCCCGGCGCCCTGCCCGCGCAGCTGCTCGACCACGCCACCGGCTACGTGGCCGCCGCCGGCGCCCTTTTCGCGCTGTACGCGCAACGGCGCACGGGCGGGAGCCACCACGTCCGGCTCGCGCTGGCCGGTACGGCCGCCTGGCTGCAGTCGCTACCCCGCACCGATCCCGCCGACCTGCCCGCCGACCCGGCGCCGCACCTCGTCGAGCTCGAGTCGCCGGCCGGGCGCCTGACCCTTGCCGCCCCGCCGGGCACGGTCGACGGAGAACCTCTGAGTTGGCCCGCACCGGCCCCTTCCTTCGGCACGGCACAGCCCCGCTGGGACCCGTGATCACCGGACGGGCGCATCCCCGGCGACATGTCGCCGTGGCTGCACCGAACCGACGATCACGACCATCCGTCGACGAGTCCCCGATCGCGCCCGGGACGGTAGCGTCGTGTCCGTGATGTCCGTTCTCGCGCTCGCGCAGGACCCCACGGGGCTGTCGTCGCCGGTGGGGCGGCTGGTCGTGCTGTTCGGGCTGCTGGCGTCGCTGGCGGTGCTGTTGCGCTGGTGGTGGTACAACCGCAGGCGCTGAGGCGCCGGACGGCCCCGCCTCGCTCAGGTGGCCGGGCGGGGAGCGCGGCGCAGGGCGGTGGTTCCCGCGGCCGCCAGGTACGGCAGGACGACCACCGCGGCCACCACGCCGAGCACCGCGTACGAGGCGCCGGCGACCACGATCCCGGCGGCGACTCCCCCGACGGCGCCGCTGACGTTCATCGCGACGTCGGCCAGGCCCTGCGCGCCGGTGCGCACGTGCGCCGGCACCGACTCCGAGACCAGCGCCGAGCCCGCGACGAGGCCCGCGGACCAGCCGAGGCCCAGCAGCACGAGGCCGGTGGTGAGCAGGCCGGTGTCGGTCGGGCCCGCCACCGCGCACACCACGCCGGCGGCGAGCAGCAACGCCCCGGCCAGCGCGAGCACGCGGGACCGCCCGGCGCGGTCGGCGAGCCAGCCGAACAGCGGGCTGAGCGCGTACATGCCCGCGACGTGCAGGCTGATCACCAGGCCGACCACGGCGAGGGTGGCGCCGCCGTGGTCCATGTGCACCGGCGTCATCGACATGAGTCCGACCATGAGCAGGTGGCTCACCACGATCCCGCCCAGCCCCAGCAGCGCGGCGGGCGAGCTCCGCAGGGCGGCGCGGACCTCCGCTCCCCCGGCAGCCGCCGTCGTGACGCCCGCAGCGTGCCGGGCGAGCAGCAGCGGATCCGGGCGCAGGCCGATCCAGGTGCCGGCCGCCGCCACGGCGAACGCCACCGCGCACAGCAGGTACGGGCCGGTGGTGGGCTCCAGGCCGAGCCCTCCGGCCACCCCTTGGACCGGACCCGCGAGGTTCGGGCCCGCCACCGCACCGACCGTGGTGGCCCAGACGACCATCGCGAGCGAGCGCGCCCGCCGCTCGGGGGCCGCGAGGTCGGTGGCCGCGAAGCGCGCGGCCAGGCCCGCCGCCGTTGCCGCACCGACCAGCACCAGCGCGACGAGCAGGGCGGGCGCCGACCCGACGGAGACGGCCACCACCGCGGCCGCGCCGCCCACCGCTGCGGTGCCGTACCCGAGGCTCAGGGCGGGGCGGCGCCCCTTCCTGGCCGCGACACGCGCCACGACGAACGACGCCGCGGCCGCGCCGAGCACCGAGCCGGTCTGCGCCAGCCCGCCCACGACCTCCGACCCGGACAGCCGCGACGCCACCAGCGAGCTGACCGCGATCGCCGCGGACACACCGACCCCGCCGAGCACTTGGGTGGCGGCGAGCACGATCAGGATGCGGCGCTGTACGGCGGTCTCGACGGGCACGGCCACCGATCCTGGTGCCCCGGCGCCCCCCGCACCACCCGGTTCCCGGCAGCGGGTAGCACGTGCAGGGCGCCGGATGATCGTTGTGAGCCGTACACCGGTGCCCTCGCGACCGCGCTCCTGTACTTCTCGCACGCCGGCCCGCCGCCCTGATCGCCGGGAGTTTCGTCCGAGCCGCAGATCGAGCCTGTTGGCCGAATCGGTCACGGCCCGCACCGCGGACGCTGCGTCGATCACGACACATGGTGGCCGGTCGATCGCCGCTCACGACCGTCCGCCCAGGGTCGACGCTGCTGGTCGGGACGCGGCGCGCGGTGGTCGGTCCGATCAGTACCTGAGGGCGGGCGCTGCGACAGTGGCGTACTCGTCGGAGCGATCACGGCCAGGTGATCGCTCCGATCAGTACCTGGGTGCTGTCGCGACGACGACGGCGGCGTACTCGTCGGGGTGATCAGGGCCGGGTGATCGGTCCGAGCAGTACCTGGGTGCGGGTGCGGCGACAGTGGCGTACTTGTCGGAGCGATCAGCGCCGGGTGATCGGTCCGAGCAGTGCGCGGGTGCTGCCGCGGCGACGGCGGCGTACATGTCGGGCCGAGCAGCCAGGGCCAGGTGATCGGCCCGAGCAGTGCGCGGGTGCTGTCGCGACGACGTCAGGTGCTTCTCGCAGCGATCACCATCCGGCATCCACGGGCCCAGCTCGGCAACGCTCGATCTGTCGACCTCGCACCATTTTCGCTGATCACGGCCACCTCGCGTCCCGGGACGCGCCCCGTGCATGATCAATGAGACGTGAGAGGGGTCTGCTGGAGATCAAACCCCGCTGAGGTCTCGCTCGTGGCGGACGTGGCCGTCCAGGTTCCGCGTCCCGCGCCCGTTGCACGACCACGTAGACGTGAGAGGGGTTGGGGGAAGATCCAACCCCTCTCACGTCTACATCGTCGTGGAATCTCCTGCGGGCGCGCCGTTCCCGGCTCGCGACCACTGCCTCACACCCCGGCCCTGGTCTTCGGCGTAGTCGGCCGGGTTCCCCCTGCTCCTCCCGTCGGCGGGGTGGCCGGGTTGGCAGAACTGCCGAATATCGGGGCCGGGTGGGCGGCCGTCCCCGGCGCGGGCCCAGGCCTGTCCGGGACGAGCCCGCCCCTGCTGGGTGCTCGCGCACCTTGCGGTGGTCCCGATCCACCCCCTCACGATGATCATCGGGCCGGTTCGCGACGCGTCCACCTCTCATGATCGGCGGGATCGAGACATGGGCTGCAGGGGGAGCTTGTCGCCGGATGGGTCAGGCCCGCAGCGCGGGCGCTGCGTCGATCACGAGCAGATGGCGGTCGGTCGATCTTCGGCCACGACCATCCGCCCATGATCGACACTGCCGCTCGGGACGCGGTCCGCGGTGATCGATCTGATCAGCACCTGGAAGCGGGTGTGACGACGGTCGCGTACGTGTCGAGGTGATCAGGGCCTGGTGATCGGTGCGAGCAGTGCGTGGGTGCTGTCGCGGCGACGTCAGGTACTTCTCGGGGTGATCAGGACCGGGTGATCGGTCCGAGCAGTGCGTGGGTGCTGTCGCGGCGACGTCAGGTACTTCTCGGGGTGATCAGGACCGGGTGATCGGTCCGAGCAGTGCGTGGGTGCTGTCGCGGCGACGTCAGGTACTTCTCGCAGCGATCGCCATCGCGCGGCCGCGGGCCCCATTCGGCAACACGCTCCCGGTGCGGCTCATGTCCCCGATCCGCTGATCAAGGCCGTTGTCGGAGGGGTTCGGGAACGGCACCACCGCCATTCGAGTGGGCACCCGGCCGCGACGGGCTCGTCCACAACTGGCCTGGGCCAGGTCGGGAACGGCCGCCCGAACGACCACGATATTCGTGGCTCGTGCCCAACCCGGCCACCTTCGGCGCGGTCGGCGCCGGCCCCACTGCGAGTGAGACCCCGGTGCGGGGTGGGCAGGAGGTCTCGAGCCGGGGACGGCGCGCCCACCGCAACCAGGCCTACGAGGCAGGGCCGCGGGGAAGAGCGACGGCAGCCTCACCCCGTCCGTGTTCCGCCACGCCCCCGGATTTGCGCCGCCCACCCCGTCGACGGGGGCGTGGGACGGGAGGAGAAGGCGTGGGCGCGCCCACGCAATCCGTCCCGAGCGGCAGCACCCTCCGGGAGAGGAGCCGGCCGCGGCGCCCGGTCGAGGTGTGCTCACGCACCCGTTCCGGCTGCGCACCCCGTCGACACGCCGCTCGCGCGGAGAAGTGAGGGACGTGGGCGGTGGCTACCGCGTCAGACGGCCTTGAGGAACCCCCCGTCCACGACGACGTCGGCGCCCGTCGTGCTCGCCGAGCGTGCGGAGGCGAGCAGCACGATCACGTCGGCGACCTCCTGCGGGTCGACGAGGCGCCCGGTGCGCAGCGCCATCATCTCGGGAGCGATCTGGTCCATGACCGCGTCGCGGTCCGCGCCGACCGCGGCCGCGAGGATGTCGGCCGCGCCGCCCTCCTCAGTCCACCACGCGGTGCGGACGGGACCCGGGGACACCGTGTTCACCCGCACCCCCTGGGGCGCGAACTCCTCCGACAGGGCCTTCGTCAGGTTGTTCAGGGCCGCCTTCGCGGACGCGTAGTCGACGTTCATCGGGCCGGGCTGGCGGGCGTTCACCGTCGAGACGTTCACGATCGCGCCGCCGCCGCGTTCCAGCATCGCCGGGATCGCCGCCCGCACCGCCCGGACGACGGCGAACAGGTTGAACTCGAACATCTCCCGCCAGTCCGCGTCGGTGAGCGGGAGGAAGGAGAAGCGGGGCAGGGACACGCCGGGCGGCGGCCCGCCGGCGTTGTTGACCAGGATGTCCAGCCCGCCGAAGACGTCCACGGCGTGCGTGACGACCGCGGCGGGTGCGTCGGGGTCGGTCAGGTCGACGGGCAGGTGCACGAGGCCGGGCCCGGCGAGCGCGTCGAGCTCGGCGCTGCTCTTGCGCGACGCCACGACCACGCGGGCGCCTTCCGCACGCAGGGTGCGCGCCGTCGCGAGGCCGATGCCCTTGCTACCGCCGGTGACGACGGCGACCTTGTCAGCGAGATTCAGTTCCACACCGAAGAGCCTCGCGGCCGGCGCGCCCCCGGTCCGGCGGAGATCGGACACCGCATGTCGGCGTCCGATTCCCGCTCAGCCGCCGTGTTCGGACACGTACTCGTCCGGGTCCTTGTCTGCGCCGGAGAGTCCCCGGGCACCGCGGTGCTCGTCCTCGAAGCCGGCGAACCGGGCACCGAGCTCCTGCCGCAGCTCCAGCGACGCGGCCCGCAGGAAGTCGGGGAGGTCGTCGTGCTCCTCCTCGTCCAGGTGCTCGTCGTTCGCCTCGCGCGCGTCCTGGATCCCCGCCCACCACTCGTCGCTGCCGACCTCGGCGGCCGCCGCGCGCCGGATGCCCTGGCGGATCTCGTCGTGGTCGCCGATGGCGTCGCGCGTCTCGTCCTCGCTGCCCTCCACCTGCTGCAGCAGCGCGGGGTAGAAGTGCTCCTCCTCCGCGGACGCGTGCGTCTCCAGGCGCGCGGCGAGGCCGAGCCACACCTCGTTGGCGGCCTGCGGGTCGGCACGCAGTTCGGCGAGCCGGGCGAAGCGGCTGCGGAACCACTCGTGGTCGTCGAGGATCAACCGGATCACGTCGGGCATTCCCGGTGGTAGCCCGGGCGGCGGGGCAGCAAACTGTGCACGTGACCGTGATCGCCGTCCCGTTCCACCTCGACGAGCCCCTCCCCGAGCTGGACCTCCCCCTGCCCGCGGAACGCACGATCGCGCCGGCGCTGCCGCCGGGCACGCCGTGGGAGCGGATGGCGGTCCTCTACGAGCAGGTCGCCGCCGCGGTCGCGGCGGAGGTCGGAGCGGGCCGCGTGCCGGTCGTGGCCTCCGGCGACTGCACGACCGCGCTCGGCGTGGTCGCCGGCCTGCAGCGGGCCGGGCGCGATCCCCGGATCGTGTGGTTCGACGCCCACGGTGACGTGCAGGCGCCGGACACGTCCGCCTCGGGGTACCTGGGCGGGTTCCCGGTGCGCCAGCTGGTGGGCGGCTCCGACCGCACGCTCCCCGGGCGGCTGGGGCTGCGGCCGGTCGCGGAGCACGACGTGGTGCTGGTCGACGCCCGGGACCTGGACCCGCCCGAGGTGGCGTTCCTGGCGGGCTCGCAGATCCGGCACGTGCCGGTCGCCGAGTTGGCGTCGGCGCTGCCGGACGGGCCGGTCTACCTGCACGTCGACGTCGACGTCATCGACCCGGCAGACCTCCCGGGGCTGCTGTTCCCGGCCCCGGGTGGCCCGCCGCTGTCCGCGGTGGCGGACGCCGTCCGGACCGTCGTCGCCGCCGGTGGCGTGGCCGCGGTCGGGCTCGCGTGCACCTATCGCGCCGGCGACGGTGCCGGCCGACGGCTGGCCGGGCTCGTCCAGGAGCTGTCAGCCCTCCAGTAGCCGGGCGGCGGCGGCGCGGGCGTGCTCGATCGCGTCGGCCTGCCCGCCCGCGGTGACCGCGACGTTGGCGCCCTCGTACAGCACGTGCAGCTGCCCACCGAGGCGTTCCGCATCCGGGAGGCCCAACGCCTGCACCTGCGCGGTGAACAGCGCCCGCATCGCCGCCTTCTCGGCGCGGACGACGGTGACGCCCGGGTGGTCGGTCCCCCCGATCTCGGCGTGGGCGTTGACGAACGCGCACCCGCGGTCCTGATCGGCGAGCCGCTCCTCGAGCGCGTCGAACACCGCCAGCACCCGGCCCCGCCCGGGCGGCGTGCGCTCGAGGTACTCGCCCACGAACACCTGCCAGCGCCGCGCCCTGCGGCGCAGGTAGAGCGCGACCAGCGCGTCCTTGCTGCCGAACCGGTCGTAGAGGGTCTTCTTGGTGGTGCCCGCGGAGTCGGCGATCAGGTCGACCCCCACCGCGCGGATCCCGCGCCGGTAGAACAGCTCCGCCGCGGCGGTGACGAGCCGCTCGCCCGCGGGCGTCAGCGGCTGCTCGACGTCGAAGTCGGTGTCCATACACGGCAAGTATACCGACCGGTATGGTTACCTGCAAGGCATGGATGGACGACGGGTGGACGCGGCCGCCGGTGCGGCGCTGGTGGTGATGTGGAGCTCCGGCTTCGTGGGAGCCGAGCTGGGAACGCGGTTCGCGCCGGCCGACACCCTCCTCGCCTGGCGCTACCTGGTGGCGGCCGGAGTCCTGACGGCGCTGGCCGCCGTGCTGGGCACGCGCCTCGGACCGCGCGCGCTGCTGCGCCAGGGTGTGCTCGGGTTGCTGTGGCAGTGCCTCTACCTCGGCGGGGTCGTCACCGGTGTCGCGCTCGGGGTGCCACCCGGTACCACCGCGCTGATCGCCGCGCTCCAGCCGCTGCTCGTCGCCGCGGCCGCCGGGCCGCTGCTCGGGGAGCGCACCGGACCCGGCCGGCGCACGGGCCTCGGGCTGGGCCTCGCCGGCGTCGTCCTCGTCGTCGGCGCCGACCTCGGCCTCGCGGGCGCGCCGTGGTGGGCCTACCTGCTCCCGGTCGGCGGCATGGCGGCGCTGTCGGCGGGCACGTTGCTGGAGCGGCGGCTGCGCCCCGCCGAGACCCCCCTGCAGTCCCTGACCGCGCAGACCGTGCTCGGGGCCGGATTCTTCGTCGCCGTGGCCGCCGCGGGGGGCCGGCTGCAACCGCCGGCCGACCCGGCCTTCTGGTGGGCGGTGGCCTGGGTGGTCGTCCTGTCCACCTTCGGTGGCTACGGCGCCTACCTGGTCGTGCTGCGCCGCAGCGGGGCCGTGCGCGTCAGCACGCTGCTCTACCTCACCCCGCCGACGACGATGGTGTGGGCACTGCTCATGTTCGGCGAGGTGCCCGGCCCGCTCGCGGTTCCCGGCATCGTGCTCTGCGCGGCGGGCGTGGCCCTCGCGCTGCGCACGTCGCGAACCCCGACCCACCCGACGAGCGGCACCCTCGTCGGTGCGGGGACCGCGTTCCGCCGGAACTGTCGGGGGCCGGGCGCATCATGGAGGGCGTGACGGCGCTCGACGGGTTCTCCCCGCCCACCCGCGATTGGTTCCGCGGGGCCTTCGCCGCGCCCACGGCCGCCCAGGAGGGGGCCTGGTCGGCGGCGCAGGCGGGCAAGCACGCGCTCGTCGTCGCGCCCACCGGCTCGGGCAAGACGCTGGCCGCGTTCCTGTGGGCGCTCGACCGCCTCGCCGCCACACCGCCGCCGGAGCCGGCGCAGCGCTGCCGCGTGCTGTACGTGTCCCCGCTCAAGGCGCTCGCCGTCGACGTGCAGCGCAACCTGCGCTCCCCGCTCACCGGCATCCGGCAGGCCGCGCAGCGCCTCGGGCTGCCGGTTCCCGACATCACGGTCGGCATGCGCACCGGCGACACCCCGGCCGACGAGCGCCGGCAGTTCGCGCGCACCCCGCCCGACGTGCTCGTCACCACGCCGGAGTCGCTGTTCCTGCTGCTCACCTCCGCCGCGCGGGAGTCGCTGCGCGGCGTGCAGACGGTGATCGTCGACGAGGTGCACGCCGTGGCCGGCACCAAGCGCGGCGCGCACCTCGCGCTGTCGCTGGAGCGTCTCGACGAGCTGTTGCCGCAGCCCGCCCAGCGCATCGGGCTGTCGGCCACCGTGCGCCCGGTCGACGAGGTGGCCACGTTCCTCGCAGGCGCGCGCCCGGTGGAGGTGGTGCAGCCGCCGATCCCGAAGACGATCGAGGTCACCGTCGAGGTCCCGGTGCCCGACCTCGCCGCCCTCGACGAGCAGCCCTCGGTGGGCAGCAGCGACGAGGAGGTCATCGGTTCGGCGGCCGGCACCGCGCAGCGGCCCTCGATCTGGCCCGCCGTGGAGCGACGCCTGCTCCGGCTGGTGCGGGAGCACCGCTCCACGATCGTCTTCTCCAACTCCCGGCGCCTGGCCGAGCGGCTCACCGCTCGGCTCAACGAGCTGGCCGCCGAGGAGGCCGACGGGGAGGTGCAGGACCTCGACACCTTCCCCGCCGAGGCCGTCGGGCAGTCCGGCGTCGGCGGCGGCGCGGCGCCCACCGTGGCGAAGGCGCACCACGGCTCGATGTCGCGCGAGCAGCGCACGCTCGTGGAGGAGGAGCTCAAGAGCGGCCTGCTGCCGTGCGTGGTGGCCACCTCGAGCCTGGAGCTGGGCATCGACATGGGGGCGGTCGACCTCGTCGTGCAGGTCGAGGCCCCGCCGAGCGTGGCGTCGGGGCTGCAGCGCGTGGGGCGCGCCGGCCACCAGGTGGGGGCGGTCTCGCGTGGCGTGGTGTTCCCGAAGTACCGGGGCGACCTCGTCTCCTGCGCCGTGGTCGCCGAGCGGATGACGAGCGGGGCCATCGAGTCCATGCGCTACCCGCGCAACCCGCTCGACGTGCTCGCCCAGCACGTCGTGGCGATGGTGGCCCTGGAGGCGTGGCAGCTCGACGACCTCGCCCGCGTCGTCCGGCGGGCGGCGCCGTTCGCGGCGTTGCCGGAGTCGGCGCTGCACGCCGTGCTCGACATGCTGGCCGGGCGCTACCCGTCCGAGGAGTTCGGCGAGCTGCGCGCCCGCATCACCTGGGACCGGGTCACCGACACGCTGCAGGGCCGCCCGGGCGCGCAGCGGCTCGCCGTCACGTCCGGGGGCACCATCCCCGACCGCGGGCTGTTCACGGTCATGACGCCTGGCGGGGCCGACGGGCGCGGCTCCCGGGTGGGCGAGCTCGACGAGGAGATGGTCTACGAGTCCCGCGTCGGCGACACGTTCCTGCTCGGCACCTCCAGCTGGACCGTGCAGGACATCACCCATGACCGCGTGATCGTCACCCCGGCCCCGGGGCAGCCGGCGCGGATGCCGTTCTGGAAGGGCGAGCAGGTCGGTCGCCCGCTGGAGCTGGGGCGGGCGGTCGGTGCGTTCGTGCGCGAGATGGCGGGCCTGTCCGCCGAGGACGCCCGCGAGCGCGCCACGGCGGCCGGGCTCGACGAGTGGGCCGCCGACAACCTCATCGCCTACCTGCACGAGCAGCGCGAGACCACCCGTCACGTGCCCAGCGACCGCACCCTGCTCGTGGAGCGGTTCCGCGACGAGCTGGGTGACTGGCGGCTGGTGGTGCACTCCCCGTTCGGGGCCAAGGTCAACGGCCCGTGGGCGCTCGCGATCGCCGCCCGGATGCGGGAGCGGCGCGGGGTCGAGGTGCACGCGTCGGGCGCCGACGACGGCATCGTCCTGCGGATCCCCGACGCCGTCGACGAGTCCGGCGCCGAGGTCGTGCCCACCGCCGAGGACGTGCTGCTCGACCCGGCCGAGGTGGAGCAGATCGTGGTGGCCGAGCTGGGCGGGTCCTCGCTGTACGCGTCCCGGTTCCGGGAGTGCGCGGCCCGGTCCCTGCTGCTCCCCCGCCGCGACCCGCGGCGGCGCACGCCGCTGTGGCAGCAGCGGCAGCGGGCCTCGCAGCTGCTCGCGGTGGCCGGGCGCTACGAGCAGTTCCCGGTCACCCTCGAGGCCATGCGCGAGTGCGTGCAGGACGTCTACGACCTGCCCGGCCTGCGCGAGCTGATGGCCGACGTGCAGGCGCGCAAGGTGCGGGTGGTCGAGGTGGCCACGCCGGCCCCGTCACCGTTCGCGCGCAGCCTGCTGTTCGGCTACGTCGGGATGTTCCTCTACGAGTCCGACGCGCCGCTGGCCGAGCGGCGCGCAGCGGCCCTGTCGCTCGATTCCACGCTGCTGGCGGAGCTGCTCGGCTCGGAGGCCATCCGCGAGCTGCTCGACCCGGACGTCGTTGCCGAGGTCGAGGCGCAGCTGCAGCGGCTCGCCCCCGACCGGCACGCGCGCGACGCCGAGGGCGCGGCCGACCTGCTGCGCTTCCTCGGCGACCTCACCACCGCCGAGGCGGCGGCCCGCGGCGTGCAGGAGGAATGGCTGCACGGGCTGGAGTCCACGCGCCGGGCCATCCGCGTCCGCATGGGCGGCGAGGAGCGCTGGCTGGCCGTCGAGGACGCCGGACGGGTGCGCGACGCGCTCGGCGCGGCCCTGCCCGTCGGGGTGCCCGAGACGTTCACCGAGCCCGTGGCCGACCCGTTGGGCGATCTCGTCCTGCGCTACGCCCGCAGCCACGCCCCGTTCGCCGCGTCAGAGTGCGCGGCGCGCTTCGGGCTCGGGGTGGCGGTGGTGGGCGGCGTGCTCGACCGGCTGGTCGGCACCGGTCGCCTGGTGCGCGGCGAGCTGCGTCCGCTCGCCTTGGCGCCGGCCGGCGCCGGCCACGGCGCCGATCCGCTCGAGTACTGCGACGGCGAGGTGCTGCGGCGGTTGCGGCGCGGCTCGCTCGCGCGGTTGCGCGCCGAGGTCGAGCCGGTGGAGCAGCAGGCGCTCGGGCGGTTCCTGCCCGCCTGGCAGGGCGTGCAGGCCGCGCCCGGAGGGGAACGACGCGGGCGGATGCGGCGCGCGCCGGGCGCGGAGGACGTGCTCGGCGTGGTGGAGCAGCTCGCCGGGGCGCCGCTGCCGGCGAGCGCGCTGGAGTCGCTGGTCCTGCCCGCCCGGCTGCCCGGCTACACCCCGGCGCTGCTCGACGAGCTCACCGCGGCGGGCGAGGTCACCTGGACCGGCTGCGGGCCCCTCGCCGGCACCGACGGCTGGCTCGCGGTCGCCCCGTCCGACGTCGCCGACCTGTTGCTGCCCGAGCCCGAGCCCGACATCGCCGGCACGCCGTTGCACCGGGCCGTCCTCACCGCGCTGGGCCTGCCCGAGCTCGACGCCCCACCGGTCGGCGGCGGCGCGCTCTTCTTCCGCGAGCTGGCCGACCGCGCCACGCGCACCCTGCTCGACGCCGGGGAGCAGGCCCCGGCCGACGACGTGGTCGTCGCCGCGGTCTGGGACCTGGTGTGGGCGGGTCTGCTCACCAACGACACCCTCGCACCGCTGCGGGGGCGCCTGGGCGGGGGGCGAGCACCGGGCAGCCGGGGCGCCCCGGCCCACCGCAGCCGCCGCTCACCTGCGCGGGGCCGGTACGCGCAGCTGCGCGCCGGGCGCCCGGCGATGCCGAGCCGCAGCGGACCGCCCTCGGTCGGCGGGCGGTGGGCACTCGCTGCGCCGCGCGAGCCCGACCCCACCCGCAGGGCCCACGCACGCGCGGAGGCGTTCCTGGAACGTCACGGCGTGCTCACCCGCGGCGCGCTGGGCACCGAACGGGTCAGCGGGGGCTTCGCCGGGGTCTACCGGGTGCTGCGGGCCATGGAGGATTCCGGGCGCGCCCGCCGCGGTTACGTGGTGGAGGGCCTCGGGGCAGCGCAGTTCGCGGTGCCCGGGGCGATCGACCGGCTCCGCGCGATGTCGCGGCCGGACGGCGGCCCGCCGGGGAGGTCGGAGGCCGACGCGCGCGGCTCGGGCGGCCCGTCCAGCGTGGTGCTGGCCGCCGCCGATCCGGCGCAGGCCTACGGGGCCGCGCTGGCCTGGCCCGCCACGGTCGGCGACAGCAAGCACCGGCCCGGGCGAAAGGCGGGCGCGCTGGTCGTGCTCGTGGAGGGTGCACCCGTGCTCTACGTCGAGAGGGGCGGCCGGTCGCTGCTGTCGTTCAGCGGGGAGCGCGAGGAGCTCGTGGCGGCCGCCCACGCCCTGGCCGGTGCCGTGCACGAGGGCTGGCTGGGGAGCCTGGCCGTCGAGCGCGCCGACGGCGTCGGGTCGCTGGGCTCCGACCTGGCCGAGGTGCTCACCGAGGCCGGTTTCCGGGTCACACCGAAGGGCCTGCGCCTGCGGGCCTGACAACGGCGCCCCGATGTCGGGAGGAGCGGGCATGATCGAGGTCATCGACCCCCAGGGAGGACCCGTGGCCTACGCCTTCGACCCCGAGCTCGCGCCGGCCGTCGCCGAGCTGCCCGACTTCGAGATGAACGACGTCGGCGTGGCGCGCGAGCGCATGCAGCAGATGATGGAGGAGATGCTGGCCGCTCGGGGCGCCCCGGACGAGTCGGGGGTGCGGTTCCGCGAGGAGCTGGTGCCCGGCCCGGACGGCGCCCCGGACGTCCGCTTGCGGATCTACACGCCGGAGCGCCCGGTGGCGCCTGCCGCCGTCTACGACGTGCACGGCGGCGGCTTCGTCCTGGGTGACCTCGAGGGCGGGCACGCGAGCAACCTGCAGCTCGCGCGCGAGCTGGGCGCCGTCGTGGTGACGGTCGACTACCGGCTGGCCCCGGAGCACCCGTTCCCGGCGCCGCTGGAGGACTGCTACGCCGGGCTGGTCTGGACGGCGAAGAACGCCGACGCGCTCGGGGTCGACGCCGATCGCATCGCCCTGCACGGCATCAGCGCGGGAGGCGGGCTGTGCGCGGCGCTGTCGCTGCTCGCGCGCGACCGCGGCGGCCCGCACATCGCGTTCCAGTACCTGGGCGTGCCGGAGGTCGACGACCGGTTGGAGACGCCGAGCATGCGCGCCTTCACCGACACCCCGCTCTGGAACCGGCCCCGCGCGGAGTTCAGCTGGGACTCCTACCTGGGCGCCGGGAAGCGCGGCACGGCCGAGGTCTCGCACTACGCCGCGCCCGCCCGCGCCACCGACCTCGCCGGGCTCCCACCCGCCTACGTGTCGGTGATGGAGTTCGACCCGCTGCGCGACGAGGGGATCGCCTACGCGCAGGCCCTCCTGCACGCCGGCGTGCCGGTGGAGCTGCACCTGTTCCCCGGCACGTTCCACGGCTCGGCGCTGGTGGAGAGCGCCGCCGTGAGCCGCCGGGAGTCCGAGGAGGCGCTCGTCGCGCTGCGCCGCGGCCTGGGCCTCTAGCCGCGCCCCGAGCGGCTCACGCCGCTGCCAGGAACGCCTCCACCAGTGGGGTCGCTTCGGCGCGGAACTCCTCGAAGTAGGCGTGCCGGGCGCCCGGGATCACGTGGAGCCGGGCCCCGGGGATGCGCTCGGCCAGCAGGGGCGCGTTGGCGGCCGGGTTGAGCCGGTCGTCGCCGCCGTGCAGCACGAGCGTGGGAGCCGCGATCCCGGGGAGCGCGTCCCACGCGTCGTGCTGCGCGCTGGCGCGCAGGTGCCCGCGCCGGGAGTGCGGGGGCATGTCCCGGTCCCCCAGGGTCCAGTAGGGGCCGGGCTCGCGACGCAGCCAGTCGGGCGTGTACATCAGCTCGAGCAGCGCCTGCCGGTTGGCCGCCGGGTCGGGCTGCGCGAGCGAACGGCGCACCTCGTCGCTGCGCTCCACCGCGTGCACCCCGCCCGGGGACGTGCAGCCCAGGACCAGGTGGCGCACGCGGCTCGGGTGTCGCGCGGCCAGCCACTGGGCCACCCGCCCGCCCATCGACGTGCCGTAGACATCGGTCCGTTCGATCCCGAGCGCGTCGAGCACCGCCACCGCGTCCTCGGCGAAGCCCGGCGTGCTGTGGGGCGCGTCGGGCTTGTCGCTGGCGCCGGTGCCGCGGTAGTCCATCGTCACGGTCGTGTGCGCGGCCGCGAGCTCGTCGCGGACGCCGTTCCACCAGGAGTGGGAGCTCGCCTGCCCGGAGAGCAACAGCAGGGGCGGCCCGGACCCGCGGACCTGGTAGGCGATGCGGATGCCGTCGGGCGCTGTCGTGGCGTGCACGGGTCCGATCTTCCTACCGCCGGGACCGCCGCCTGCGCCGGCCCGAGGAGTTGCGCCGGGGCCTGGCCGACGCGGAACCGCCCCCCGACGGGGCGGCGGTGGACGTCGCGGCGGCGGTCTCGAGCGGGCGCGGCGGCTCCGCGACCGGCCGGAACACGATCCACTGCTGCACCAGCGTCCAGACGTTGTTGGCGAGCCAGTAGAGCAGGATCGCGACCGGGAGCGGGAAGAACGCGCCACCGACCAGCGCACCGAGCGGGAAGACCCACGGCGACCAACGCAGGATCGCGCCGAGCGGGCTGTCGGCGGGCTGGTGGCGCAGCGAGTGCCGCGCGCAGATGTGCGTGGCCACGGCGGCCAGCAGCATCAGCGGCACGGCCACCGCGGCGACCTCCCAGCGGTCCACGTGACCGCCGAAGGAGTCGAGCAGCTGCTGCGGCATGCTCAGGTACGACGAGAGCGGCGCCCCGAACAGCCGCGCCGACAGGAACGAGCGCACCTCGTCGGGGCCGAAGGCGTAGTTGGCGAGCCCCGCGTTCTGCGCGAACGTCAGGCCCTCGCGGTTGAAGTGGGTCAGCACGTGCAGCAGGCCGACGAACACCGGCACCTGCAGCAGCGCGGGCAGGATCGTGCCGGCCGCGCTCACGCCGTGCGCCTGCTGGAGCGCACGGGTCTCCTGGAGCAACCGGGCGGGGTCGTCGGCGTGCCGGGTGCGCAGCTGCGCCAGCTGCGGGGCGAGCGCCCGCATCGCCCGGCCCGACCGCACCTGGGCCAGGAACGGGCGGATCAGCAGCGCGCGAAGCGTCAGCACGAGGAACACGACCGCCAGGGCCCATGCGGCGCCGCTGGCGGGACCGAGCAGGAAGCCGAACAGCTGGTGCCAGCACCACATGACACCGGACACGGCGAAGTAGACGGGATCTAGCACGGCGCCACCGCCGTGGCGCAGGGGTCGACGAGGACGGAACGGGGCATGACGGCACTCCACGGGCAGCCGGGACGGAAGGGACTCGTCGTCCGGCGGCGTGAAGTGCGTCTACGCCGCCGGGGCGAGCTCCGACGGCGCGCGGGAACGGGTGTGGCCCGGGGCGTCCGGGTCGCGGTGGCGGGGTACCGGCCGCCGCGCGAGCGCGCGGTGGTGATCGCGTGCGGCGACCACCGGGCCGAGGCCGGTGACGGTGGGCAGCACGACCGCGACCCCGCGGGCCACCGCGCACGCGGCCAGCAGGGTGCCCAGCACGCCGACGACGAGCGAGGAATCTCCTGCGGGAACGGTGGCGGCCGCGAGGACGGCCGAGGAGAGGACCGCGAGGGCCAGCGCGACGCCGGGAAGGCGCGCGTACGCGAGGGAGCTCAGCTGCTCCGTCCGCGCCGTGGTCCACCGCACGGGACCAACGTACCGGCTAACCGGTGGCGCGCGGGGCGGCGTCGCGGCAAGGTGCGGGTGGTGCTGACCGTCGCGCCCGACCAGCTTCCCGCCCTGCGCCCCTGGTTCGCGCCCGAACGCCCGGGGCCGATGATCTTCGAGCACGTGGCGCGCACGGGACACGGGCACGTCCGCGTGGACCGCTGGCCCGACCCGCAGGTCGTGGTCGCCGCGCTGCCCGGCAACGTCGCCCTGCGTGGGGCACCCGATCGCCTGCCGCCCGACGCCCTCGACGGTGAAACCGGGTTCGTCGAGGCACCGACGCACTGGCTGCCCGCCCTGCGCGACGTCGACCCCGCCACCGGCGTCTGGGACCGCCTGGTCGCCGTGCTCCCCGCAGGCGCGGCGGTGCCCGCACCCGACGTCGCGCTGCTCACCCCCGCCGACGCGCCCGCGTTCGCCGCGCTCGGCGCGGACAGCGCGTGGATCGCCGAGACCTGGGGCGGCGTGGCGGGGCTGCTCGCGGCCGGGGTCGCGCGCGGCGTGCTCGTCGAGGGCCGGGTGGCCGCGCTCGCCGTGCCGTTCTACGTCGGCGGAGCCCACGAGGACATCGGTGTGGTCACCGAGCCCGCGTACCGCAGGCGAGGGCTCTCCACCGCGTGTGCGGGCGCGCTGGTGGCCGACATCCGCGCCCGCGGCCGCGTGCCCACCTGGACGACGTCACCGGACAACACCGGCAGCCGTGCGGTGGCGGCGCGGCTGGGATTCGTCCACGAGCGCGACGACGTCCTGTACGCGTTGCGCACGCCGGTCCCGAGCCGGTCCTAGGAGGGTCCTGAACAACTCCGGCCGTAGCGAGCGGCGTCCAGGTGGTGTCATCGCAAGCAGGAGCTTTGGTCCGGCCCAGGGCACTCCGCTCCGGCCGGCCTCGAATGAGTTCAGGCCGGCGCGGCACGCCATTGGGCGGGCGACGCCTGGTCGGATGGCGGCGTGCCGGCGCGACCATCGAGGAGCGCAGGATCTTCGCGCCGGCAGACCGATACGCCATCCGTTATCGTGCAGCTGAAAAGTGCTCCTCCGGCTCCGGGCTATGTGACTTCAGCAATCGCATCATCCCAGGCCAGGAGCACTTTTCCTTGTCACGACACAGTCATTCCAAGATCACCGTGAATGACGGAGGCCAGATAGCCGTCGATGCCGATCATGCTCTCCCCTCCCCCTCCCTCACCCCCACACTTGGCCGCTCACTTGGCGCCGCCGCTGTCCAGGCGG
Source organism: Pseudonocardia sp. MH-G8 (assembly GCF_002262885.1). Classification (GTDB taxonomy): domain Bacteria; phylum Actinomycetota; class Actinomycetes; order Mycobacteriales; family Pseudonocardiaceae; genus Pseudonocardia. The sequence goes on from NZ_NKYF01000006.1 coordinate 215,840, forward strand.
ACGAGCATCTTGCCAGTGTTCGCGCCGCTGAGGACGCCCAGGAACGCGGCCGGGGCATGGTCGAGGCCGTGCACCACGGTCTGCTCGGTGTGCAGGGTGCCATCGGCCAGCCAGGCGGCGCCCTGCTTGATCCAGTCGGGGAAGAGGCGGAAGTACGAGTTCACCAGCAGGCCGCGCAGGCTGAGCTCCTTGGTGTACGCCTGGAAAAGGTTGGTCGGGCCCGGCACCGGGGCGGTGGCGTTGTACGCGCTGATCGCGCCGATCAAGGCGAAGCGGGCGCCGGGGCGGGCGGCGTCGATGGCCGCCTCCAGGTGGTCGCCGCCGACGTGGTCGAGGTAGATGTCGATGCCTTCGGGAGCCGCCTTCGCCAGCTGCTCGGCGATGGGGGCGGCCTTGTAGTCCAGGGCCGCATCGAAGCCGAAGTCGTCGAGCAGCTTGGCCGTCTTGGCCGGGCCGCCCGCCGAACCGATCACCCGCGCGGCGCCGAGGCGGCGGGCCAACTGCCCGGCCACGCTGCCGACGGCGCCTGCCGCGGCGGAGACGAACACCACGTCGCCCTCCTGCACCGGCGCGACCTCGGTGAGGGCGGCGTACGCCGTCAGACCGGTGGTTCCCAGCGCGCCCAGGTACGCCTCGGCAGGGGCGAGCGCCGTGTCGACCACGGAGACCACGGCGGCGTCCAGCACTGCATACTCCCGCCACCCGGCGAAGTGCGACACCGTGGCGCCGGCCGGGACCGCCGGCGCCCGGGAGGCGACGACCTCGCCCACCGCGCTGCCCTCGAGCGCGACGCCGAGCTGGAACGGCGGGATGTAGGAGGGGACGTCGGTCATCCGGCCGCGCATGTACGGGTCGACCGACATCCAGTCGTTGCGGACCAGGATCTCGCCGTCGGCCAGGTCCGCCGGTATGTCGGCGTGGACCAGGTCGAAGTTCTCGGCGCCGGGGGCGCCGGTGGGACGCGAGGCCAGGCGGATCTCGCGGCTGCGGGGGATGGGGGCGGGGGTGCGCGTGGGGGTGGTCATGAGTGGCTCCTTGAGGTAGTTCCGGGAGTTCCCCGCAGCAGCACGAGGGCGAGGACAAGGGCCGCCGCCACGAAACCGGCGGCGGTCAGGAAGGCCGCGTGATAGCCCTCGAGCAGCGCCGACCTGGCGGCCTCGCCGCCGGATCCGAAGCTGTCCGCGCTGCCCGCTTCGAGGCCGCTCGTACGGGCGGTGACGACCGCGCTCATCACGGCGAGGCCGATGGCGCCGCCGATCTGCTGCGTGGTGTTGAACAGGCCGGAGGCGATGCCGGACTCCTCGGGGGCGACGGCGGCCATGCCGAGCCCCATCATGGCGGGCGCGGCCAGGCCGAAACCGATGCCCATCAGCAGGGACGCGGGCAGGAAGTCCACCGCGAACGTGCCGTCCGCTCGGCTGAACGACAGCAGCACGAAGGCCGCCGTGATCAGGACGAGTCCCAGGTACAGTAGCGGCCGCTGCCCGAACTTCATGATCAGGCGGGCCGAGAGGCCGAGCGAGATCACCGCGATGACAGCGGCGACCGGCATGAAGCCGAGCCCTGCCGCGAGCGCGCTGTAGCCAAGCACCTGCTGTAGATACAGCGTCCCGAAGAACAGCAGCCCGAACATGCCTGCGATCACCATGAACTGCACGACGTTCGCCGCGGTCAGCCGCCGCGAGCGGAACAGCCGCAGCGGCAGCAGCGGCCGCTCGGCGCGGGCCTGCCGTACGACGAATCCGGCGAGCAGCGCGAGGGCGAGCACGCCGAGCAGCAGGGTCCGGGCGGAGGTCCAGCCGGCCTGCTCGGCGTCGACGATGGTGTAGACGAGCAGCATCATGCCGGCCGTGGCCAGGGCGGCACCGAGGAAGTCGGTGCCCTTGCCCAGGCCCTGCGACTCGTCCTTACGGATCGTACGAAGGCCGACGGCGATGACCGCCGCGCCGATCGGTGCGTTGATGAAGAAGATCCAGTGCCAGCTGAGCAGGTCGGTCAGGACGCCGCCGAGCAGTGGGCCGACCGTGCCGCCGCCCGCGGAGGCGAAGCTGTAGGCGCCGATGGCCTGGGCTTGCCGGCGCGCGTCGGTGAACTGGGTCGCAACGATGCCGAGAATGCAGGCCGAGGCGATCGCGCCGCCGACGCCTTGCAGGAACCGGAAGCCGATCAGCGTGGCCTCGCCGGTCGCGAATCCGCAGAGCACCGAGGCCGCGCTGAAGAGTGCGACGCCGACGAGGAAGACCCGCTTGCGCCCGATCAGGTCACCGAGTCGGCCAGCGAGCATCAGCAGCCCGCCGAACGGGACGACGTAGGCGTTGACCACCCAGACCAGGTTCTCCGCGGAGAAGCCGAGGCCGCGCTGCACGGTCGGGAGGGCGACATTGACGATGTTCTGGTCGATGACGAGCATCACTTGCCCGATGCAGAGCACGGTGATCGTCAGCCAGGGCGATGTGGCTCGCGGCCGCTCGGTCACGGCCTTCGCGGTGACCGCCTGCCCGGTCACGGTCTGCCCGTGAAGGTACGGACGTAGTGCTCGGCGATCTCGTCGCTGGTGGCCGTCCACACGCCCGGGTGGTTCACGACGTATTCCAGCGCCTGGTCGAGGTACCTGGTCCGGAACGCCTGACCGATGACGAACGGATGCAGCGCCAGCGCCATCACCCGGCCGCCGGCGGCCGAATCGTCGTGCAGCTGGTCGACCTGGTCCTTGACCAGCTGCACGAAATCGGGCCCGGTCATGCCGTGCATGGTGAAGAGTCCGAGGTCGTTGAGCTCGACCGAGTACGGCACGCTCAGCATTCCAGGGATGTTCAGCGGGTACGGCTGATCGTCATTGGTCCAGTCGAGCACGTAACCGAGGCCGAGCTCGGCAAGCAGCGCCGGCGTCCGGAAGGTCTCGGTGAGCGCCGGGCCGAGCCAGCCGCGCGGCCGTTGCCCGGTGGCCTTCTCGATCGTCTCGACGACGTCGGTGAGATAGCCGCGCTCGTCCTCCTCCGTCATCCCGGCCTGCAGGGTGGAGTTGTCACGGCCGTGCGCGAGCCACGCCCAGTTACGGGCCAGGCCGGCCTCGACGATCTGCGGATAGTGCTCGCAGACGGCGGAGTTGAGCAGCGCGCTGGCGCGTACGCCGTGCCGGTCGAGGGCCTGCATGACGCGCCAGATGCCCACCCGGACGCCGTATTCGCGCCAGCCGTGGTTCAGCGGGTCCGGGACGAGCGCGGCGGTTGCCTCGTTCAGACTGGTCGAGGGGGTGCCGAGCTGGAAGTGCTCGATGTTCAGCCCGACGTAGAACGCCACTCGGGCACCGCCGGGCCAGCTGAAGGGCTCCCGCTCGGTGATCGGACCGTAGTCGTAGAGCTCGTTGTCCATAGGCATGGCTTACAAGCTGTCTGCTGACGCCTGCCGGAACGAGAGCGACCTGCTCTACGATCGGTGAGCGAAGCTCACCAGTCGGTTTCACGGGGGCGGGGCCGGGGGTGATCAGCGATGCTGGAGCGGCATGAGATCGAGGCCTTTCTGGCCGTAGCCGAGGAGCTGCACTTCCGCCGCGCCACCGAGCGGCTCGGGCTCGCCCAGGGCCGGGTGAGCCAGATCGTCGGCCGGCTCGAACGCCGCCTGGGCGTCGCGCTCTTCGCCCGTACGAGCCGCAAGGTAACCCTGACCCCGGCGGGGCAACGCCTGTACGACGGCCTGGCCCCGGCCCACCAGGAGATCCAGGAGGCTGTCGCGCAGGCACTGGCGACCGGCAAGGGCATCACCGGCACGCTGCGCGTGGGCTTCTCCTCGGCGTGGGCGGGCGACATGGTGCTGCGGACCGCCGAGGCCTTTCGCCGCACCCACCTCGGCTGCCTGGTCGAGATCCAGGAGATCCCGCTTTACGACACCTTCGGCCCGCTGCGCGCCGGCGTGGTGGATCTGCAGCTCACCGAGTTCCCGGTGGAGGAGCCCGACCTGGTGGCCGGCTCGGTGATCTTCTCGGACACCCGGGCGATGATGGTGCCCGCAGACCACCCGTTCGCCCGGCAGGAGTCGGTCTCCGTGGAGGACCTGGCCCGCGCCCCGCTGATCGGCGTCACGGGCGACAGCCCGCCGTACTGGCGCGAGTACATCTGGCCCAGCAAGACGCCGCAGGGCAAGCCGATCCCCCGGGGCCCCACCTTCGTGTACTGGCTGGAAGTCCCCCCGCTCGTCGCCTCCGGCCGCGGCATCTCCGTCGCGTCGCTGCTCGCCGCCCACTACCACGGCCGCCCCGGCCTCACCTACGTCCCGTTCTGCGACGCTCCGCCCATCGACTACGGCCTGATCTGGCGCCGCGACGGCTTCACGTCCCGGGTGCAGGCGTTCACGGACACGCTGTGCCGCATACACGCGGGGCGGCCGTAGGGCCTCCTTTCGGATCTTGTCGGCTGGCACGGGGAGGTGTCATCCGGCACGCCGGTCACCCCTGGGGCCAGCCAAGTGCTGTGCCCGGCGAAGAAGAACGTCGCCGGAACGATCGACCTCAGCCTCCGGCTGCAAGAACGCCTCAGCCCGTCGGCCGACGACAAGCCGGAGACATACAGCGAAGGCGCCCCCTTCCGCCTCACGACCGCGTCCAGCAGATCCGCAACAACCCCCGCCGCGGTGACGGCGGCGTCTTCAACGGCGCAGCGGCACGAGATCGAGGTGTTCCTGACGCTTGCCGAGGAATTGCACTTCGGTCGCACCGGCGAGCGGCTGGGGATTTCCCAGGGGCGGGTGAGTCAGACCGTGCAGCGGTTGGAGCGCCGCTTCGGCCTGCTGCTGTTCCAGCGCACCAGCCGCCGGGTGGCGATCACACCGGCCGGCGCGCGCTTCCGTTGACGAACTGGTGCCTGCCCACTGGAAGCCGCCGACGCCGTGCTCGCGGCCTCCCAGCTGTTCGAGGCCGACCATCCGGACCGCCAGGTTCGTATTCGCGAGACTTTCAACGCGACAGGAGTCGTGTCTGGACCGGATATCGACACGGGTCTGCCCATCGAGGAGCAGGTGCGGCTCCTCGTGCACCGCGTGCGCAACATCGAGAACCAGGCATCGAGCGACCGCGTCCGGTTCGTGAAGGGCCCGACGAGGTCACCGCGCAGGTCGACGGCCACGCGATCGAGCTGCGCGCTGCCGACGAGGGAATCCGTGACTTGGCCCGTTCGATCGCGGTGAGCACGGTGAAGTTGCAACTCTGGGCCCTGCTCCTGGTCGGTGGGGGCAGTTCTGATGGCCGTGCCGACGCTGGTCAGCCTGCTGGCCGCCGTCAGCTGACCGGTCGGGCTCCGCAGGCGTCCCGGTGGGAGCGGGCGTACGGCAAGGTGACCGGCGCTGCGGCGCGAAGGCGGGCTATCCGGGCAATCGCCCTTGTGCCCGCTCGGCAAGCATGAGGTCCTGGCCAGATGTAGAACAAATGGGTGATACCTAGGCGGACGGTCGAGCCGATACCGCTGTTGTATCGGCTCGACCGTCCAACGCGGCGAGGGCGCCGCCTGGGCGTCGCGCAGTAGGCCCGAGTTGTTCAGGGCACTCCTAGGTCGTCAAGAGGCCGCGCTGGTAGCCGGCCGCCACCGCGGAGGCCCGGTCACGCACCTCGAGCTTGGCGTAGACGTGCAGCAGGTGGGTCTTGACCGTGGCCTCGCTGATGAACAGCCGCTTGGCGGTCTCGCGGTTGGTCCACCCGGCCGCGACGAGCCTCAGCACCTCCAGCTCGCGCGCGCTCAGCGCGTCCTGCACGGGCGCGCGGACCTGCCCCATCAGCCGGCCCGCCACCGCGGGCGACAGCACCGCCTCGCCCTCGTGCGCGGCCCGCACCGCGCGCAGCAGCTCGTCGCGCGCCGTGTCCTTGAGCAGGTAGCCCGTGGCACCCGCCTCGATCGCCGGCAGCACGTCACGATCGGTGTCGTAGGTGGTGAGCACGAGCACCCGGACCTCGGGCGCGATGCGCCGCAGCTCCCGGATCGCCTCGACGCCGCCCATCACGGGCATCCGCAGGTCCATCAGCACCACGTCGACGCGGGCGTCCCGCACCCGCGCCAGCGCCTCCGCGCCGTGGCCCGCCTCGCCGACCACCTGCATGTCGGCCTCGCCGTCGAGGACACCGCGCAGCCCGTCGCGCACGACGGGGTGGTCATCCACGATCAGCACCCGGATCCGGTCCATCACCTGACCTCCGCCGGGATCGCCGGCACGCTCGCACTCAGCGCCGCACCCTCGCCCGGCGCGCTCTCCACGGTCACCGTGCCCGACACGCGCCGCACCCGTTGCTCCATCGCCACCAGCCCGAACCCGGAGCCGTCCGCCCGCGGCGTCTCGCGGGGGACGGCGAAACCGCACCCGTCGTCGCGCACGTCGAGCACCACGACGTCGTCCATGTAGGACAGGGTGAGCCCGACGCGCCCGGCGCCGGCATGCTTGCCGACGTTGGCCAGCGCCTCCTGGGCCACCCGGAACAGCGCGACCTCCAGCTCCGGCAGCAGCGGGCGGGGGTCGCCGGTGGTGTCGACGGTCAGTTCGACGCCCGCGGTCTCGGCCCACGCCTTCGCCATCTCCGCGATGGCGTCCGGCAGCTGCGCGGTGGCGAGCTGCCCCGGCGCCAGGGCGTCGACCGAGCGGCGGGCCTCGGTGAGGCTCTCCCGGGCCAGCGCACGAGCGGTGTCGAGGTGGCGGCGCCGCACGGTCGCTTCGTCGTCGGCGGCGCCGGCGGCCTCGAGCTGGGTGACGATGCCGGTGAGGCCCTGCGCGATCGTGTCGTGGATCTCGCGCGCGAGCCGCGCCCGCTCGTCGAGGATGCCTGCTTCGCGCGCCTGGGCGAGCAGCTGCGCGTGCAGGCGGGCGTTCTCGTCGAGGGTCTCCGACAGCCGCTGGTTGGCCTCGTTGAGCTCCTCGATCACCTGGCGGCGGCGCGCGCTCTGCTCCGAGGTGAACACACCGAAGTAGGTGGCCCCGCCGCCGAAGAGCGCGTTGGCGACGACGAGCACGCCCAGGGCGATGCCCAGGCCGGGCGTGAAATCCGCGAACCGGCCGCCGACCTGAGCGTACGCCACGAGGGTGGCGCCGAGTGCGACGCCGACGAAGCGCCACCGGCCGTGCAGGTAGGCGAAGGAGTGCAGGTACACGGCGATCACCTGGAACGCGAATATCGGCGACGCGTAGACCAGCGGGGCCATCAGCACGAGCAGGCCGCCCACGTAGACGGCGCCGGCCGCGGGCCGCTCCGGGCGCACCCACCCCGTCGTCACGAACACCGCGCACCACGCGGCGGTCACGGGCACCAGCACGCCGACGACCACCCACGCCCACGTCGCCCCGTCGGCGAGGAACGGCGGGCTCAGCGCGAGGCCGATGACCAGGCCGACGTAGGGCGAGTACCGGTCCACGGCGGTGTCGACGCGGCGCTCGACCGCGTCGAGCCGCCGCTCGCGGTCCCCCGGCCGAGCGGTCGCGGCACCGCAGGCACCTACTCCCACCGGAACAACCTAGCCGCCACACCGGTCGTCACCACGGCGATCGCCGCCAGCACGGCCAGCTGCAACGGGACGGGCCCCTCCCCCGTCCACGAGTCGGCGAACGCCTCGATGCCCGGCGGCACGAACTCGCCGATCCGCACGACCACCTCGGGCAGCAGGAACTTCGGCAGGTAGACCCCGCCGAAGAACAGCAGCGCCATGAACCCGATCGTGCCGATCCCGTTGGCGAGCTTCGCGCGGGGCACCAGCGCCGCGATCAGCAGGCCGATCGCGAACACGGCCGAGGTGCCGACCACGAACGTCACCGCGAAGCCGAGCGGGTGGCGCGGGAACGGCACGCCCAGCCCGAGCACGGCCACCGCGACCATCAGCCCAGTGGCGACGGCCACCGTCCCCAGGTTCACCAGCAGCTGCACGAGCAGCACCGCCCACGGCCGCAGCGGTGTGGCCGACATCCGGCGCAGCACGCCCTTCTCGCGGTAGGTCACGAGCCCGATCGGCAGCGACTGCAGGCCCAGCACCGCGATGCTGACGGCCAGCAGCGGCGGGGCGAAGTAGTCGACGAACCGCAGGCCGCCGAACGTCGCGGACGGCTCGCGCAGCGCCGGGACGGAGCCGAGCGCGACGAGGATCGCGGTGGGCATGAACACCCCGATCAGCACGCCCGTCGGGTCGCGCAGGAACAGCGTGGTCTCGGTCCGCGCGAGTGCGGTGAGGGCGCGCACGGCGGGCCTCACGCTGCGACCGCGTGACCGGTCAGGGCGACGAACGCGTCCTCGAGCCCGGGCCGGTCCATCCGCAGGTCGACCACGACGACCTGGTGGCGCGCGAGCACGGAGGTGACGGCGTGGAGCAACTCGCCGCTGCCGGTCACCTCCACGGTCTGGCCCGTGCGGCGTAGCGCGTCCACCTCGGGGAGCGCCGTGAGCAGCTCGTCCTCGAACGGCACGGACGCCCGGAACCGCAGTCGCTGCCCGCCGCCCATCCCCTGCACCAGCCCGGTGGGGGTGTCGAGCGCGACCACCCGCCCGGCGTCGATGACGGCGATCCGGTCGCAGAGCCGTTCGGCCTCCTCCATGAAGTGGGTCACCAGCACGACGGTCACGCCACTGTCGCGGATCTGCTCGATCGCCGTCCAGGTGTCGCGGCGCCCCTGCGGGTCCAGCCCCGTGGTCAGCTCGTCCAGGATCGCGATCCGCGGGTTCCCGATGAGCGACAGCACGATCGACAGCCGCTGCTTCTGCCCGCCCGACAGCGCCCGGAACGGCGTCCGCCACGCCGGACGCAGGCCCCACCGGTCCACGAGCTCGTCGCCGTCGGCGGGCGCCGGGTAGAACGACGCGAACAGCCGCACGGCCTCCCCGACCCGCAGCTTGTCCGGCAGCTCACCGGCCTGCAGCTGGATGCCCAGCACCTCGCGCAGCCGGTCGCGGTCGCGTCGCGGGTCCAGCCCGAGCACCGAGAGGGAGCCGCCGTCCGGGGAGCGCAACCCCTCGATGCACTCCACGGTGGTCGTCTTCCCTGCGCCGTTCGGGCCGAGGATCCCGAAGATCTCCCCCTCCTCGACCACGAACGAGACGTCCTGGACCGCGACCTGCGTGCCGTAGCGCTTGTGCAGGCGGTCCACCTCGATGACGGGCATGGCACCGATCGTGCTGCCGCGCCGGGCCGCGCGGATCGACCGTCGCGTCGGAGCGCGATCCACCGATCGGTGGATCGCGCGATACGGTCGAGCGGTGCCCGAGGGCGACACCGTCCACCTGACCGCACGCCGGCTACGCGCCGCGCTCGCCGGGCAGGTGCTCGTGCGCGGCGAGCTGCGGCACCCGCGCCTCGTCGAGCACGATCTCGCGGGCCGCACCGTGCTCGACGTCGCGTCGGTCGGCAAGCACCTGTTCACCCGCTTCGACGACGGGCAGAGCCTGCACAGCCACCTGCGCATGGACGGCTCGTGGCACCTCTACCGGCCCGGCATGGCCTGGCAGCGCCCGGCCCACCAGGCCCGCGCAGTGCTGGAGACGGCCACGCGCACCGCCGTCGGGTTCGCGCTGCACGACCTGGAACTGCTGCCCACGCCCGAGGAGGACCGGCTCGTCGGGCACCTGGGCCCCGACCTGCTCGACCCCGCGTGGGACGACACGCACGCCGCGGAGGCGCTGCGTCGCTTCACCGCACGCGGAGCGTCCGAGCTGGGGCTGGTGCTGCTGGAGCAGCGGGTGATGGCGGGCGTGGGCAACCTCTACAGGGCCGAGGTGTGCTTCCTGCTCGGGCTCTCCCCGTGGACGCTCGTGCGCGACGTCCCCGACCCCGACGCCGCGATCACGCTGTCGCGCGAGCTGCTCCTGCGCAACGCCGACCGCCCGCAGCAGTCCACCACCGGCGAGCTGGCCCGCGGCCGTCAGCACTGGGTGTTCGAGCGCGGCGGGCAGCGCTGCCGCCGCTGCGGCACCCGGATCCGCACGGCGGAGCAGGGCGACGGCATCTACGCCCGCATCGCCTACTGGTGCCCCACCTGCCAGCCGGGTCCCGCTCCGGCGAGGATGGGGCGGTGAGCACCGACACCCCGGGTCGCACGTCGTCACGGTTCCTCGTCGTCGCACTCTGCTGCGTCACGATCGTGATCGACGGCTACGACCTCATCGTCTACGGCACGGTCGTGCCCACGCTGGTCGACGGCTCGGCCGAGTGGACGCTGACCACACCCGAGGCCGGGCGCATCGGCTCGTACGCGCTGGTCGGCATGCTGATCGGCGCGATGGTGGTCGGCACCATCACCGACATCGTCGGCAGGCGACGCATCATGCTGGGCTGCATCGCGTGGTTCTCCGTGGCGATGGCGCTCGCCGCCGCCTCACCGACGGTGGAGCTGTTCGCCGCGGCCCGGTTCGTGGCGGGGCTCGGGCTCGGCGGTGTGGTCCCGACGGCGATCGCGCTCACCATCGAGTACGCCCACCCGCGCCACCGCAGCACCACGAACGCGGTGATGTTCTCCGGCTACTCGATCGGCGGGATCGCCGCGGCGCTCGTCGCGATCATGGTCATCCCGGACCTCGGGTGGCGCGCGATGTTCTGGATCGGTGCCGCACTCGGCGCGCTGCTGTTGCCGGTGGCCTGGCGCCTGCTGCCGGAGTCGGCGGGCTACCTGCTCGCGCGCGGCCGGGAGGCCGAGGCCCGCGCACTGGCAGAGCGGTTCGGCCTGACGCTCGAGCAACCGGCGGTGCCTGCCGGGTCTACCGGCGCTGCCACCACGGTGAAGCGTCTCGTCGCGCCGTCGCTGGTCCTGGGCACGCTGATGTTCTGGCTCGGCACCGGCGTCGGCCTGCTGCTCGTGTACGGGCTGAACACCTGGCTCGCGCAGATCATGCGCGAGGCCGGCTACCCGCTGGGGTCGGCGCTGGCGTTCCTGCTCGTGCTGAACCTGGGCGCGATCCTGGGCACCCCGCTGCTCGGCGCGCTCGCCGACCGCGTCGGCTCCAAGCCGGTGACCGTGGGGATGTTCCTCGTCGCGGCGCTGTGCATCTTCCTGCTCAGCGTGCCGCTGCCGGCGCCGCTGCTGTTCGTGCTGGTCGGGATCGCAGGGGCGTGCACGATCGGCACGACGATCCTCGTCAACGCCTACACCGCGGCCTTCTACCCGGTGGACATGCGGGCCACCGGGCTCGGTTGGGCGCTGGGCGTCGGCAGGCTCGGCGCCATCCTCGGCCCCCTGTACGGCGGCGCCGTGCTCGCGTCCGGCTGGGGCATCGAGGTGAACTTCTACGCGTTCGCCGTGCCCGCGCTGCTCGGGGCGCTCGCGATGCTGTTCGTCCCGGCGAGGGGCACGCGCGCCGCGGCGTAGCTCGCCGGCGTCAGCCCCCGGAGCGGGTGCTGATCAACAGGTCGGCGCCGTCGAGGATGAGGCGCAGACCGACGTCGAGGGCCTGGTCCTGGGTGCCGTGCGCGGCGACCGACCCGAGGGCGGCCGTCAGCGCGGGGAAACGATCCTCACGGCCGCGGACGAGTGCACCGAGCGCTGCGTCCATGGCCGCCTCCGGGGGGCCGGCCGTCGCGGCGGCCTGCTGCGCGATGGAGCGGACGTGCCCGACGAGGGTCACGGCCACGTCGAGCACCTCGCCGCCGTCCAGCCGCGTGCCGCTGAGGGCGGCGACGGCCTGCTCCATCCAGCCCAGCTCGTGCGGCCCCAGCGCGCGGGCGCCCACGGTGGTCCCGAGCGTCCACGGGTGCTGCCGGAACCGGTCGAACAGCTGCCGGGCCCATCCCTCGAGCCGGGGTCGCCAGCCGCCGACTGCGTCGAGGCGCGGCGGCTCGCCGATGGCCGTGTCGGTCATGAGCGCGACGAGCTCGACCTTGCCGGGCACGTACCGGTAGAGCGCCATCTTGGTGACGCCGAGCGCGCTCGCGACGTGCTGCATGGTCACCGCGGCGAGGCCCTGGGCATCGGCGATGGCGATCGCGGCCTGCGCGATCGCGTCGAGCGTCAGGGTCGGCCGGGGACCGCGGGTGGGCGCGGGGCGCTCGCCCCACAGCAGTGCGGTGGCCCGGTCGTGGTCCGGGGAGCTCACTGCGTCCATCATATACTGTGTCCTTCAGACACAGTTTCGATCCGAGGACGGCCCTGATGAACCCCCTCCCGCTGCACGGTCTGCGCGTCCTCGTCTCCGGCGCCGGCGTCGCCGGCCCCTCCCTGGCCTTCTGGCTCGCGCGGTACGGCGCCACGACCACCGTGGTCGAGAACGCCCCCGCGCTGCGCACCAGCGGATTCGCCGTCGACTTCCGCGGCCCGACCCACCTCGGCGTCCTCGCGGCGATGGGTGTCCTCGACGAGCTGCGCTCCCTCCAGACGCACGGCGGCGCCTCGAGCTGCGTCGACGAGCACGGGCGGGAGATCTTCGGGCTACCGGCCGAGTTCGCCGGTGGCGACGTCGAGGTGCGGCGCCGGGACCTGTCCCGGGTGCTCCACGACCGCAGCGCCGATCGTGCGGAGTACCTGTTCGGCAACGCCGTCGCCGCTCTGACGCAGACCGCCGACGGCGTGTACGTCGAGCTCGCGCGGGGTGCCACCCGCACCGTCGACCTCGTCATCGGTGCCGACGGGCTGCACTCGGGCGTGCGGCGACTCGCCTTCGGCGACGAGTCGCGCTACGCGCGGCACCTGGGCTACCACCTCGCAGGCTGGGACCTGCCGGCCGCCGCCGTGGGCGGCCCACGCCTGCCCACCACACCGCAGCAGTACAACGTGCCCGGACGGATGGCGAGCGTCTCCCGCGACGACCGGGACCCCGACCGCGCCGGTGCGTTCCTCGTCTTCGCCTCACCCCGCCTCGAGTACGACCCCACCGACATCGACCACCAGAAGGAGCTCGTCGCAGGCGCGTTCACCGGCGGGCGCTGGCTCGTGCCACAACTGCTCGACACGCTGCCGGCGGCACCGGAGCTGTACTTCGACTCGATCAGCCGGGTGAGCGTTCCGCAGTGGTCCACCGGGCGCGTCGCGCTGCTCGGGGACGCGGCCGGGGGCGTCACGCTCGGCGGCATGGGTGTGGGTGCCGCCGTCGTCGGCTCCTACGTGCTGGCCGGGGAGCTCGCCGTCGCGCAGGGCGACCACCGCACGGCGTTCGCCGCCTACGAGCGGCGCCTGCGCGCCTACACCGGGCGCTGGCAGCGCGGTGCCGCCCCCGGCGAGTTCCTCGCGCCGTCCACGGCCGCGCGGTTGTGGCTGCGCAACGCCCTGCTGCGGACCAGGGTGGTGCAGCGGCTGCTCGTGGCGGGCACGAAGTCGATCGCCACGGAGCTCGACCTCCCGGCCTACCCGGTGCCCGCGGACGGGCACGGCCTCGCCGCGTAACCGCCCCGAGCGCGACACGTCCACACGCAGACCCCGACTCGCGGGAGGGGGTGCACCCACCCCCTCCGCGAGTCGGGGTCTGAATGCACGCGAGTCGGGGTCTGGATGCACGTGTGTCGCGCTTGGGGGGTCGCGGGCGCCCCTCCTGCCGCAGACGCCGACGCCGCCCGGCCCCGAGGTGGGGCGGGCGGCGTCGGGACACGCGGTGGCTCAGGCGGTGCCGGGCTGCTGCTGCTTGTTCAGCTGGGTGGGCGCGGCGGCGGGGTCGCCGGAGGTGACCTCCCCGGCCACGGAGCCGCCATGCAGCGAGGCGCGGATCTGCTCGAGGCGGCTCGCCCCGGCCATGTCGGCCGTGGACTGCTGGACCTCGAGCATGCGGCCCTGCACCGAGTTCTGCGCCAGCTCGGCCGACCCGATGGCGTTGGCGTAGCGGCGCTCGATCTTGTCGCGGACCTCCTCCAGCGACGGGGTGTTGCCCGGCGCGGCGAGCTCCGTCATCTGCCGGAGCGAGGCGGAGGCCTGCTCCTGCATCTTCGCCTGCTCCAGCTGGCTGAGCAGCTTGGTGCGCTCCGCGATCTTCTGCTGCAGCATCATCGAGTTGCGCTCGACGGCCTGCTTGGCCTGCGCAGCCGCCTGGATCGACTGGTCGTGCAGCGTCTTGAGGTCCTCGACGGACTGCTCGGATGTGACCAGCTGGCTGGCGAACGCCTGCGCGGCCTGCTCACGCTGCTGCGCCGTGGCCTCGTCGCCCGCGGCGCGTGCCTGGTCGGCGAGCACGAGCGCCTGCCGTGCGGAGGCCTGCAGCTTCTCGATCTCACCGAGCTGGCGATTGAGCTTCATCTCGAGCTGGCGCTGGTTGCCGATCACCGCGGCGGCCTGCTGGGACAGCGACTGGTGCTGACGCTGGGCGTCCTCGATAGCCTGCTGGATCTGCACCTTCGGGTCGGCGTACTCGTCGACCTTGGACGAGAACAGCGCCATCAGGTACTTCCAGGCCTTCGTGAAACCGTTGGCCATCTGCTCCGCCCTCCGAGTGCGACGCGCTCGCCGCTGCCTATCCGTCCGTTCCGGCTGCCCGGCCTGCTTGCCGGACCGCACTGTGCCCCATCGTGGCACCGACGAGGCCCGGCTTCCACCGATCCGCGACGATATCGGGGATCATCCGGAGGTCACCGTGGGGGCAACCCGGACCTCAGGCTACCGGCCCGACCCCGAGTGCGCGCCGCCCATCACCGCACGTTGGAGCCCTACTGCTGTTCTCGGGCTCGAAAACCAGCAGTAGGGCTCCAACGTGCGGCAACGGGATGGGCGCTACGCGGCGCGGACGGATGCCAGGGCCACCGGCTGCGGGCTCCTGGGCTGCGGCGACACCGGGCGCGGCGCGACCGGTGCGACCGGGGACATCGCCGGGATCGGCTCGTCCGAGCCGGACGCCAGGCGCAGGTCCATCTGCCGCAGGCCCACCGGACGGCGCAGGCGCGCGGCCTCGGCCGTGACCGCCTCGGCCGCGATCGCCTCCGCAGCCTCGGCGAGCAGGTCGCTCAGCGCGATCTCGAGCGCCTCGCAGATGGCGGCGAGCAGCTCGCTGGAGGGCTCCTTGCGGCCGCGCTCCACCTCGGAGAGGTACCCCAGGCTCACCCGGGCACGGCGCGACACGTCCCGCAGGGTGCGTCGGCGCGCCGTGCGCACCCGTCGCAGGCTGCCGCCGATCGCCTCCCGCATCAGCACCGCCATGCGACCCTCCTCGCTCGTCCGCCGGCACGCCCGAACACCGCGGCCGATGAGATCACGGTACCGACTCGCGGGCCGCCACGTCGCCGCGCAACGCGACCCGTCCCGTACGCCCACGGCGAACACGGAGACGGAAGGGCTCCCGTCAGCCCGTGTCGGGCACGGTGGCCGCGGCCGCGGCCCGCAGCCGTACGGCCCTCAGCACGTAGTCGAGCCCGGTGAGGACGGTCAGGGCGATGGCGAGCCCCAGCACCGTCCAGCGCGCGACCTGGACCGGCCCCGCGATGCTGAGCAGCTCCGGCAGCGGCAGCAGGAACAGCCCGATGGCCACCGCCTGGCACAGGGTCTTCACCTTGCCGCCCCGGCTCGCCGGGATGATCCCGTGCCGCAGCACCCAGAACCGCAGCACGGTGATGCCCAGCTCCCGGCCCATGATCACGATCGTGACCCACCACGGGATCTCGGCCAGCACCGAGAGCCCGATGAGCGCCGCCCCGGTGAGCGCCTTGTCCGCGATCGGGTCGGCGATCGTGCCGAACGCCGTGACGAGACCGCGGCTGCGGGCCAGCTCCCCGTCGAACCGGTCGGTGATCGCCGCCAGCACGAACACGCCGGTGGCCGCGAGGCGCCAGCCGGTGTCACCGCCGTCCTCGACGAACAGCACGACGAGGAACACCGGCACCAGCAGCAGCCGGACACCGGTGAGGACGTTCGCGATGTTCAGCAGCGGTGGCGGGTTCGCCGGGGCTGAGCTCACCCCGCCCCCCGGCCTGATCCGGACGCGGCGAGCACGCTGGAGGGCAGCGTCTCCCGGGGCGAGACGAGGAGGTCGGTGCCCTCGGTGCCGACGACGACGGCCCGCACCATCTCCCCGGGTTCGAGCCCGGAGCCGCGCTCGATCACACACTCGCCGTCGACCTCGGGCGCCTGGTGGTCGGCGCGCCCGGTGCACTCGAAGTCCTCGTCCTCCGCGGCCTCGACGAGCACCGTGACCTCCGTGCCGACCCGGTCCTCGGCCCGCTGCGCCATCAGCTCGTCGACGAGCGAGGTGATCCGTCCGACGCGGGCGGCGACCTCCTCGGGCGGGAGCTTGCCCTCGTAACCCGCGGCCTCGGTGCCGTCCTCGTCGGAGTAGCCGAAGACCCCGACGGCGTCGAGCCGCGCGCCGGTCAGAAACGCCTCGAGCTCGGCGACGTCGTCCTCCGTCTCGCCGGGGAAGCCGACGATGACGTTGCTGCGGATCCCGGCCTCGGGGTTGAGCGCGCGGATGCGCTCGCACAGCGCGAGGAAGTCCTCCCGCGAGCCGAACCGGCGCATCCGGCGCAGTACCGCGGGGCTCGCGTGCTGGAACGACAGGTCGAAGTACGGGGCGAGGCCCGGCGTGGTGGCAATGACCTCCAGCAGGTCGGGCCGCAGCTCGGCGGGCTGCAGGTAGGACACCCGCACCCGGTCGATGCCCGGTACGTGCGTCAGCCGGGGCAGCAGCCGTGCCAGCGCGCTGGTGCCGCCGGGCAGGTCCTTGCCGTAGGAAGTGGAGTTCTCGCTGACGAGCACGAGCTCGCGCACCCCGTGCATGCCCAGCCACGCCGCCTCGGCGACGACGTCGTCCGGTGGCCGCGACACGAACGCCCCGCGGAACGACGGGATCGCGCAGAACGCGCACCGCCGGTCGCAGCCGGAAGCGAGCTTCAGCGGGGCGACGGGCGCGTCGGACAGCCGCGTGCGGGCGAGGTTCGGCACCCAGGCGTGACCGGGGACCGCGACGTCGCTCGCGGCCGCCGGCCGCTCCACGGGCGAGATCGGCAGCAGCGTGCGCCGGTCGACCGGGACGTGGGCGGCGGGCGCGTGCCCGCCGAGGACGTCGCCGAGCCGCTCGGCCAGCTCCGGGTAGTCGTCGAAGCCGAGCACGGCGTCGGCCTCGGGCAGGTTCTGGGCCAACTCGGCGCCGTAGCGCTCGGCGAGGCAGCCGACCGCCACGACCTTCGCGCCACGGGGCGCCGCCGCGTCGGACGCCGCCAGCAGGGTGTCGATGGAGTCCTTCTTGGCCTGCTCGACGAAGCCGCAGGTGTTGACGACGATCACGTCGGCACTGCCGGAGTCGGCGTCGACCAGCTCCCACCCGCTGCCGGTCAACCGACCGGCCAGCTCCTCCGAGTCGACCTCGTTGCGGGCACAGCCCAGGGTGAGCAGGGCGGCACGTCGCGGAGCGTCGGGTTCGGGCACGCGCACCAGGGTATCCGCCGGGGTTGATCTAATCTGACGGGTCGTGGAAGAGGTGGCGGTTCGGCGGGCGCGCACCGCAGATGTCGGGACGATCAAGCAGCTCGTGGACGCCTACGCGGGCCGGGTTCTCCTGGCCAAGGAGATGATCACGCTCTACGAGTCCGTGCCGGAGTTCCTCGTGGCCGAGCTCGACGGCGAGGTCGTCGGGTGCGGGGCGCTGCACGTGCTCTGGGAGGACCTCGGCGAGATCCGCACGGTCGCGGTGCACCCGCGCGTCGTCGGGCACGGGGTCGGGCACGCCCTCGTCGATGCGCTCGTCGGCGGGGCGCGCGAGCTGGGGCTGCAGCGGCTGTTCGTGCTGACGTTCGAGAAGCAGTTCTTCGGCAGGCACGGCTTCGTGGAGATCGACGGCACGCCCGTGGAACCCGACGTCTTCGCCGCGATGCTGCGCTCCTACGACACCGGCGTGGCGGAGTTCCTGGACCTGGCGCACGTGAAGCCCAACACGCTGGGCAAC
Organism: Pseudonocardia sp. MH-G8; assembly: GCF_002262885.1. GTDB lineage: Bacteria > Actinomycetota > Actinomycetes > Mycobacteriales > Pseudonocardiaceae > Pseudonocardia. Next base: position 233,628 of record NZ_NKYF01000006.1, read on the forward strand.
GTGCGAATGCTGCTGCACCTCTGAGGCGCGCCGATTGCAGCAGAGCCACTTTCATGCCACCTCGTCGCGTGAAAGTGGCTTTGCTGCAACTCGTCGGGGTCCGCGCGTAGCCTCCGGGACATGGCCGTCCAGGTCGCCGAGCCCGCGATCCGCGCCTGTTGGCGCACGCCCGCGGCGCCGCTGCTGCCGTACGTGAGCGCGTACACCGGCTACCGGCAGGAGGCCGCGCCGCCGTCGGTCCACCACGGGGTGGCCTCTCCGCACCTGACGTTCCTGCTCTGCCTCGACGGCCGCGTGGACGTCCTCGCCAACGCCGACCCGGGCAAGGCGCCGGGCAGCTTCACGGCCGCGGTCGGCGGCCTGCACGACGGGCCGGCGCGCATCGCCCAGGGCGAGCCGCAGACCGGCGTGCAGCTGCGGCTCACCTGGCGCGGCGCCCGCGCACTGCTGGGCCTGCCGGCCGGGGCGCTGGCCGGCGACACCGTCGGCCTCGACGCGCTGCTGGGCCGCCCGGCGGCCACGCTCCTGGACCGGCTGGCAGGCGCCGACGGGTGGCCGGAGCGGTTCGCCCTGCTCGACGCCGAGCTCACGGCGTTGCTGGCGCACGGGCGCGGTGAGCGCGGCGTGCGGCCGGAGGTGGGGTACGCGTGGGACCGGCTCACCGACACCGGCGGCACCCTGCGCGTCGAGGAGCTCGCCCGCGAGGTGGGCTGGAGCAGGCGGCACCTCACGGAGAAGTTCCGGGCCGAGACCGGGCTCGGGCTCAAGGCCGCGGCGCGGGTGATCCGCTTCGAGGGCGCCTGCGACCGGCTGCTCGCGCCGGACCGCCCGTCGCTGGCCCGGGTCGCGGCGGAGGCGGGCTACGCCGACCAGGCCCACCTGTCCCGCGACTTCCGCGACCTGGCAGGCGAGCCGGCGACCACGTGGCTCTCCCCCCGCCTGACGAACGACACTCCCGTCGGTCAGGAGGGTCTTGAACAACTCCGGCCGTAGCGGGCGTCGCGCAGTAGGCCCGAGTTGTTCAGGGCGCTCCTAAGGGCGGGGTGCAGCCGCCGGTAGCCCGCTCAGCCGTGCGCACAGCGCCCAGATCACCTCCCGGTTGCGCGCGTCGACGGCGCAGCGCGGCCACGCGGTGGGCCGGCCGTTCGTGTCGACGTACGTGCGGTGCACGCCCGACAGCGCGGGGTCGGACGCGAGCCGGACGCTCGACCGGGAGGCCTTCTCGACCGCCCGGCCGCCGTAGACGATCGGCAGGACGAGCCGCAGCAGGGGCACGAGCGGCCGGGCCGGGACGGGGAACGTGGCGGCCGACAGGTTGCGGTTCATGTCGGTGTACGCGTGGCCCGGGTACGCCACGTTGATCGTCACCTCGTCGCCGGGGACGCGCGTCGCGAACTCGTAGCTCATCGCCATCAGCGCGCGCTTGGTCTGGTTGATGAACCAGGGGTAGCGACGCTCCCCCTGGAGGTTGTCGAGATCGATCCGGCCCCTGGGCACAGCGCCGGTGACGTTCACGACCCGGGCCTGCCCCGCGGCGCGCAGCGTCGGGAGCAGCAGGTGGGTGAGCAGGAACGGCGCGAGGACGTTCGCCGCGAACATCGCCTCGACTCCGTCCGCGGTGAGCTCGCGGCGGTCCCGCACGATCGCGGCGTTGTTGACCAGCACGTCCAGCCGGCCGTACCGGGCACCCACCTCGTCGGCCAGGCGGCGCAGGTCGGCCTGCCGCGTGACGTCGGCGGTGAGCGCGTCGACGGCGTCGTTGCCGGTGTCGCGGCGCAGCTCCTCAGCCGCCGCCGCCCCGCGCTGCGCGTCGCGCCCCACGAGCGCGACGCGCGCACCCAGGCGCGCGAGCCCGCGCGCGGTCTCCTTGCCGATCCCGCCGGTGCTCCCGGTGATCACAACCGTCCGGTCCAGCATGTTCCCTCCCTCTCTCGAAGCAGGAGTCATACTACGACACCAAGTGACAACTTAGACAGCAGATGTAGCGAAGTAGCCTCAGGTGATGGCCGAGACGTTGCGGGACCGGACCCGGCGCGCCGTGCGCGCCGAGATCGCCGACGCGGCCGTCGCACTGTTCGCCGAGCGCGGGTTCGACGAGACCACGGTCGAGGACATCGCCCGAGCGGTCGGCATGACCAAGCGCAGCTTCTTCCGCTACTTCCCGACGAAGGAGGACGCGGTCTTCGCGGGCACCGAGGTGCTCGTCGAGCGGGTCGTCGACGATCTGCGGGCCCGGCCGGCGGACGAGCCCCCCTGGGAGTGCCTGCACCAGGTGCTGCGCCGCTGGCAGGAGGAGATCCACAGATCGGCCACGGCCCTGGCCCACGAGCGGCTCATCGAGTCGACCCCCGTCCTGCGTGCCCGCCTGCACCAGAAGCGCGAGCTCTGGCGGCACGCGGCCCGCGACGTGCTCGTCGAGCGGTCGGCGGGCGCACTCGACGACTTCGCCGCCGACCTGCTGGCGAACGCGGCCGTCGCCGTGCTCGAGAGTGTCGCGGCCGAATGGGTGCGCACGGACGGCCGCGCCGACCGCGGCGAGCTGCTCGACAAGGGCTTCGCCACGTTGCGCCCGCGCTTCCCCAACGCGACGAACGGCACTTTCGTAGGCTGGCACCACAGCAGTGGATCGTGATAACGCGAGTCGTGATCGCCGGTCTGGCGTGCGCACTGTCGGGGAGAGCGTGGTGCCGATTCAGGCCGGCGGATGCGGAGGTGATCGCTGCGGGAAGCACCTGACCGTCGTCGCGGCAGCGTCCGCGCGCGGCTCGAACCGATCATCAGGCCGTGATCAGCCCGACGAGTACGCCACTGTCGCAGTGCCCGCGCCCAGGTACTGACCAGATCGATCACCGCGGACCGTGCCCCGACCAGCAGCGTCGATCATGGGCGGACGGTCGTGTGCCGGCGATCCGGTGGTCACCCCTTGGGCCGCCCGGGTGAGTGGGGTGGCGGGGAGAGGGCTTCGGGAAGGACCGGCCGTGCCGCAGGATCGATCGGTGCCTGCGGTCGCAGAGACGCGCCGATGCGGTTCTGGCACCGCAGCCGCAGACCATGTCGACCCGACCGCCCGAACTACCGGCGCCAGGCGGGGCGACCGGTGCGGGCGCCGTGATCGCCAGTTGCCCGCCCGCGGGGCCGACCTGCGGAGGGTGATCACCCTCCCATGCCTCGGAGCTGCGGTGATCATCGGTTGGGCGCACGAACGGCCGGATGTGGCCGCCCGTGCACCCAACCGATGACCATGCTTCTGGCCGGCGCTTCCGGCCCCGCCACGGCACCCATCGCGCAGATCACGAAGCACGGCTGTAGGACCAGGTGTCGACGAGGGTGCCGTTCGTTGCGAAGCGACCTGCACGCCGTGCCTCCGGCGCCGGACCGCGGACCTGAACCCGGTGCGTCAGGCCGGGTCGAGCAACCGCCGGAAGCAGACCCGGTCCTGTCCGGGGCCGTCGTAGTCGCCGTGCACCGGGACGCCGTCGACCTCCCGGTCACCCGGTACGAACTCGAAACCCAGCGCGCGGTGGAACGCGATGGATCCCGTGTTCGCCGGTGACGTGATCGCCCGCACCGTCCGCCTGCCGGCCTCTGCCGCCTGCGCGAAGAACCTGCCGTAGAGGTCACGCGCCGTGCCGGTGCCTCGAAGCCGCGGGTCGACCCCCACGAAGTGGATGTACGCCTCGTCCGCGACGTCGGCGGAGTGGAACCCCACGAGGAAGGCGCGGATCCCGGAGGCGTCCTCGACGACCGAGCTGGTGCGCGCGAAGTGCTGCAGGAACAGCCTCGGCAGGAGCAGCGACAGCTCTCGCGCCTGTTCGGGCGTGCGCGAGTCGCCCCACCAGAGCTGTACGCACTCGACCATCGCGCGATGGTCCTCGACCCTGGCCGGGCGCGTGGATGTCACTCGTCCTCGTCCTCGCCGTCGGGCTCCGGGCCGCCACCACCGCGGATCAGCCAGAGCACGCTCTCCAGCTCGTCGGGCTTGATCAGCACCTCGCGCGCCTTGGAACCCTCGGACGGGCCGACGATCCCTCGGCTCTCCATCAGGTCCATCAGGCGCCCGGCCTTCGCGAACCCGACGCGCAGCTTGCGCTGCAGCATCGACGTCGACCCGAACTGCGAGGTGACGATCAGCTCGGCGGCCTGCAGCAGCACGTCGAGGTCGTCGCCGATGTCGGGGTCTATCTCCTTGGCCTCGCCCTGCTTCTGGACGGTGACACCCTCGGTGTAGGTGGGCTCGGCCTGTTCCTTGGTGAACGCGACGACGCTCGAGATCTCCTCGTCGCTGACGTAGGCGCCCTGCATGCGGACGGACTTGCCCGCGCCCATCGGCAGGTACAGCCCGTCGCCCATGCCGATCAGCTTCTCGGCGCCGGGCTGGTCGAGGATGACGCGGGAGTCGGTGAGCGAGGACGTGGCGAACGCCAGCCGCGAGGGCACGTTCGTCTTGATCAGCCCGGTGACGACGTCGACGGACGGGCGCTGCGTGGCGAGCACCAGGTGGATACCGGCCGCGCGGGCCTTCTGGGTGATCCGCACGACCGCGTCCTCGACGTCGCGCGGCGCGGTCATCATGAGGTCGGCGAGCTCGTCGACGATGCAGAGGATGTACGGGTAGGGCCGGTACTCGCGCTCGCTGCCCAGCGGGGCGGTGATCTCCCCGGAGCGCACCTTGCGGTTGAAGTCGTCGACGTGGCGCACCCGGCTGGCCTGCATGTCCTGGTAGCGCTGCTCCATCTCCTCGACGAGCCACGCGAGCGCCGACGCCGCCTTCTTCGGCTGCGTGATGATCGGCGTGATCAGGTGCGGGATGCCCTCGTACGGGGTGAGCTCGACCATCTTCGGGTCGATGAGGATCATCCGGACCTCGTCGGGCGTGGCCCGCGACAGCAGCGACACCAGCATCGAGTTGACGAAGCTCGACTTGCCGGAACCGGTGGAGCCGGCCACCAGCAGGTGCGGCATCTTCGCGAGGTTCGCCACGAGGAAGTGGCCCTCGATGTCCTTGCCGAGGCCGATGACCAGCGGGTGCTGCTCGGAGCGGGCATTGCCGGAACGCAGCACGTCACCGAGCCGCACCATCTCACGGTCGGTGTTGGGCACCTCGATCCCGACGGCCGACTTGCCCGGGATCGGCGCCAGGATCCGCACGTTGTCGGTGGCCACGGCGTAGGAGATGTTCTTGGTGAGCTGGGTGATCTTCTCGACCTTGACGGCCGGGCCCAGCTCGATCTCGTACCGGGTGACGGTGGGGCCGCGGGTGAAGCCGGTGACCTGCGCGTCGATGTTGAACTGCTCGAGCACCCCGCTGATCGACTCGATCATCGCGTCGTTGGCCCGGCTGCGGGTCTTCGGCGGCGGGCCGGTGGGCAGCAGGTCGCTGGGGGGCAGCTTGTAGGGCTCCTGGCCCTCCACGGTGGGCTGCACGGTCAGGCGCAGCTGCTCCCCCACGGCGCCGTCCGGCTCGGCCTCGGCGGGCGGTGTGGCCTGCACGGCCGCGGGCTTGCGCTTCGGACGCGCGGGCGCCTCGGCGGCCGGCGGTTCCGCGGCGGCGGGCGGGTCGAGCGAGTCGGCGGTCTCGCCGGGCTCGTCGCGGTAGACGTCGGCCACCCGGGAGGCCTGGCGCCGCCGCGACGGGCGCCGCAACGCCACCGGCGCGGCGTCGGTGACGGCGTCGCCCTGCGCGGCGCTCTCGGTCTCCGGCTCCTCGACGGTCTGCCCGAGCAGCCGCCGCACCCGGTTCGGCACGGCCCGCACGGGCGTGCCGGTGAGCACCAGGAACGCGTACCCGGACAGCAGCACGAGGACGGGGACGGCCACCCAGGACGTCAGGCCGGTGGCCAGCGGGGTGGCCGCGACGTAGCCGACCGCTCCCCCACCCCGTGACCAGAGCGCGGGCTCGTCGGGAAGGCCGGCCACGATGTGCACGAGGCCGAGCACCCCGAGGGCCAGCAGCAGGGAGCCGACGGCCACGCGGGGCCGCGAGTCCGGGTGTGGCGGCGTGCCCATCAGCAGCACGCCGACGGCCACGAGCAGCACGGGCAGCACCACCGCGCCGAGCCCGACGACGGCGGCCACCGCCCCGGAGATCCACCCGCCGACCGGCCCGCCTGCGCCCCACCAGATGCCCGCCGCGGCGACGACGCCGAGCACGAGGAGCGCGAAACCGAGCCCGTCACGGCGGTGCTCGGGGTCGAGCTCGCGGGTGCGCCCGACGGCCCGGCCCAGCGACCTCCCGAACCGGGCGATCCCCCGGCCGACACCGTCGATACCGCGGTCGATCATGTCGGGCTGGCGCTTCGCCGGAGCGCGGCGCGTGGAGCCGGAGCGGCGCGGCGTCGACCGGGATGCGGGCTTGCGCGCGCCGCCCCGGGACGACCGTGTCGCGGTGCCCCTGCCGTCGCCGGCGGTCGTCCGTCCTGCCATGCGTTCCACGGTATCGGGGAGTGACCCCCGGTCCGGTGACCGACACCCGCCCCTGCGCCCGCGACACGCGCACACGCAAACCCCGACTCGCGGGGTGGGGACCTCCCCCATCCCCGCGAGTCGGGGCATCACTGCCGGCGAGTCGGGGTCTGGGAGTAGGCGTGTCGCGGTCTCCGGCAGGCGGCCACGTGTGGCCTACCGGTACCTGGTCAGGACCACCCACGTCGTCGTCCGCACGGTCTCCCGCCAGCCCTGGACCCCGTCGAGCACGGCGTCCAGCTCGCCCGCGCTCGACGCCGTGACCAGCACCATCAGGTCGTACTCCCCCGTCACCGTCTCGATGCCGGTGACGCCGGGCAGGGTGGAGAGCCGCCGGACGTACCCGGCCACGTCGGGGGTGCGGATCACGATGCCGACGCGGGCGCGGTGCGCGGCCTCGTAGCCCGGCAGCACGACCTCCGCGTGGTAGCCGCCGATCACACCCTCGCGCTCCAGGCGCTGGACGCGCGCGAGCACCGCCGTGCGCGAGAGCCCGACGGCGCGCCCGAGCTCGGCCATCGAGGCACGCCCGTCGGCCGCGAGGAGCGCGAGCACCCTGCGGTCGAGGTCGTCGAGCTGACGATCCGTCGGTGACACAGCCCACATCGTGGCACTTCGTGGTCGGATCCCGACGCTCGGAGTCGTGTGTCGCGACGATCACCGCTCCGACACTGGAGGCATGACCGTCACCCCGGACCGCGTCCACGAGACGCTGCGGCGCCACATGCTCGTCGACGGCTTCGACCTGGTGCTCGACACCCGCGCCAGCCAGGGGTCGTGCCTCGTCGACGCCCGCGACGGCACGCGCTGGCTCGACATGTTCAGCTTCTTCGCCTCCGCGCCGCTCGGGATGAACCACCCGGCGCTCGCCGGCGACCCGGCGTTCCTGGCGGAGCTCACCGAGGCGGCGGTCAACAAACCGTCGAACTCCGACATCTACACGGTGCAGATGGCGGCGTTCGTGGAGACGTTCGAGCGCGTGCTGGGCGATCCCGCCCTGCCGCACCTGTTCCTCGTGGAGGGGGGCGCGCTCGCCGTCGAGAACGCGCTGAAGACCGCGTTCGACTGGAAGCGCAAGCACAACGCCATGCGTGGGCGGGGTGGGCTGGGGGACGACGACACCGACCGGGGCACGAAGGTCCTGCACCTGCGCAAGGCGTTCCACGGCCGCAGCGGTTACACGCTCTCGCTGACCAACACCGACCCGGTGAAGACGGCCCTGTTCCCGACGTTCGGCTGGCCCCGCATCGACGTGCCTGCGCTGCGCTTCCCGGTGGACCAGGCCGAGGTCGAGGCGGCGGAGGCACGCGCGCTGGAGCAGGCCAGGGCGGCGTTCGCGGCCCATCCGCACGACATCGCCTGTTTCATCGCCGAGCCGATCCAGGGCGAGGGCGGCGACAACCACATGCGGGCCGAGTTCCTGCAGGCGATGCACCGGCTGTGCCACGAGCACGACGCCCTGTTCGTGCTCGACGAGGTGCAGACCGGCGGCGGCATGACGGGTACGGCCTGGGCGTACCAGCAGCTGGGTCTCACGCCCGACGTCGTCGCGTTCGGCAAGAAGCTGCAGGTCTGCGGGATCATGGCCGGCGGTCGCGTGGACGAGGTCCCGGACAACGTGTTCGCGGTGTCCTCGCGGATCAACTCGACCTGGGGCGGCGGGCTCGCCGACATGGTCCGCTCGCGCCGCTACCTCGAGGTGATCGAGGCCGATGGCCTGGTCGAGCGGGCCGCGGTGCTGGGCAAGCGGCTGCTGGACGGGCTCGCGGCGGTGCCCGGGATCGACAACGTGCGCGGCCGCGGCCTGTTCGTCGCGGTCGACCTCCCCACTCCGGAGGCGCGCGCCGCCGCCGTCGCCCGGCTGCACCGCGACGAGAAGGTGCTGATCCTCGGCGGCGGCGAGCGCTCGATCCGCTTCCGCCCCGCCCTCACCGTCAGCGAGGAGGAGCTCGACCTCGCGGTCGCGGCGCTGGCCCGGGCGGTGCGGTCGTGACGCACCCGCGACCGTGACGCGGCTACCGCTCGCGGCCGAGACCGAGCAGCACGGCCCGTTCGACGGCGGAGAGGTCGCCGTCAGCGTCATCGAGGCGCAGGTCGTCGACCGGTTCCAACGGCGGCTGGGCCATGAAGCGGGGACGCGTGCCGTGGTGCGGCTGCGCGGAGTGCACGACGAACGGGTGCACCAGGTAGACGTCGCCCGCGGCGCCCACGGCGTCGGCGACCGGCCGGTGCTCCGTCGCCGGGACGGCCTCGCCCGCGAACGCGAAGAACTCCGCGCCGTCGTCGCCGTGGGGTGCGAGCAGCGCCGCGACGTCGAGGTGCGAGCCCACGCGGATCCGGGTCGGGGCGTCGTCCGGGCCGACGTCGGAGTAGAGGAACAGCATCAGCAGCGCCCGCCCGTGCGACCGGATGTTCAGCCGCGGCTCACCACCGGGGCCGGCGTAGCTGCTCTCGACGTGCCATCCCGCATCGCCGGGATCGTCCGGGTGCGGGAACCGGATCGGGAACGTGCCCATCCCGATCCGCGGCCGCCACCGCCCGGGCCCGACGAGCGCGTCGAAGGCGGCGTGCAACGCGGGGGTGTTCGCCGATGCGGTGAACGGTTCGTCGGCCATCCCCTCGATCCGCACGACCGGTGCGGTCCAGGTCGACGGCTCGTCCGGCCGCGCGTCGAGGCGCCGCCACAGCAGGTCCCGGCAGGTGGAGGCCAGGGAAGGGCTGAAAGCGCCGGGCAGGTGCACGAACCCGTCCCGGACGAAGCTCTCGATCCGGTCGGCAGACAACGTGGTCTCGCTCATCGGGACGCATCATGCGCGCCGCGCGAGAGGCGGTCGACCCGTTTTCCGCCCCCACCACCCGCACCTCGGAGCCTTACCGCTGCTCAGGCGCCCTCAGAACAGCAGTAGGGCTCCAAGGTGGGTTCTCGTTCTCAGACCGCGATGACCGTGGGGACGATCATGGGGCGTCTGCGGTAGGTCTCTCCCACCCATTTGCCCACCACCCGGCGCACCGACTGGGCGATGCGGTGGGTGTCGGTGATGCCTTCGGCCTCGGTGCGGGAGAGCTCGTCCTCGATCATCGGCAGCACGGCGTCGAGCGCCTTCGGATCATCGGAGAAGCCGCGCCCCGACAACGTGGGACGCGAGACCGCGCGGCCCGTGTTGCCGTCGATGGCCACCGTGATCGAGATGAAGCCGCCCTCGCCGAGGACCAGCCGATCCCCGAGGGTGCTCTCGCCGATGTCGCCGACGGCGAGCCCGTCGACGTACACGCGGCCGACCTCCACGCGCCCGGTGATGACGGCCCGGCCGTCGATGAGGTCGACGACCACGCCGTCCTCGGCGAGCACCACCGCCTCCTCGGGCACCCCCGTCTGCACGGCGAGGCGGCCGTTGGCGCGCAGGTGCCGCCACTCGCCGTGCACCGGCATGACGTTGCTCGGCCGCACGGCGTTGTAGAGGAACAGCAGCTCGCCGCCCGGCGAGTGGCCGGACACGTGCACCTTGGCCGTGCCCTGGTGCACGACGGCCGCCCCGAGCCGGGTGAGGCCGTTGATCACGGTGAACACCGCGGTCTCGTTGCCCGGGATCAGCGAGCTCGCCAGGATGATCGTGTCCTCCGGCTGGATGCGCACCGAGCGGTGGTCGCCGCGGGCCATCCGGGCGAGCGCCGAGAGCGGCTCCCCCTGGGAACCGGTGGAGACGAGCACCAGCTGCTCGTCGGGCAGCTCCATCGCGTCGTCCAGCTCGACGAGCAGCCCCTCGGGCACGTTCAGGAAGCCCAGCTCGGCGGCCAGGCCCATGTTGCGCACCATCGAGCGCCCGACCAGGCACACCTTGCGACCGTGCGCCGCCGCGGCGTCGAGCACCTGCTGCACGCGGTGCACGTGGCTCGCGAAGCAGGCGACGATGATCCGGGCGTCGGCGCGGTGGAACACGCCGTCCAGGACCGGGCCGATCTCCCGCTCCGAGATCACGAAGCCGGGGACGTCGGCGTTCGTGGAGTCGACGAGGAACAGGTCCACGCCCTCGTCGCCGAGGCGGGAGAACCCGGCGAGGTCGGTGAGCCGCCCGTCCAGCGGCAGCTGGTCGAGCTTGATGTCACCGGTGTGCAGCACCATCCCGGCAGGAGTGCGGATGGCGACGGCCAGCGCGTCGGGGATCGAGTGGTTCACCGCGAAGTACTCGCAGTCGAACGACCCGTGGTGCAGCCGCTCCCCCTCCTTCACCTCCAGCAGGTGCGGGGTGAGCCGGTGCTCCTTGCACTTGGCCGCGACGAGCGCGAGCGTGAAGCGCGAGCCGACGATCGTGAGGTCCGGCCGCAGCCGCAGCAGGAACGGCACGGCACCGATGTGGTCCTCGTGCCCGTGGGTGAGCACGAGCGCGTCGATGTCGTCGAGGCGGTCCTCGATGGCCCGGAAGTCGGGGAGGATCAGGTCGACGCCGGGCGAGTCCTCGGCGGGGAAGAGCACCCCGCAGTCCACGACGAGCAGCCGCCCGTCGTATTCGAAGACGGTCATGTTGCGGCCGATCTCGCCGATGCCGCCGAGCGCGACGACCCGCAGGGCGCCGTCCGGCAGTGCCGGTGGCGGGCCCGAGGGCAACTCGGCCCGGTTGACCTCCTCGGGCGGGGCGGGGGCCGGACGGCGGTCGCGCCGGGGCGGCCGCGAACGACGGTCGGACCGGGGACGGTCGGACCGTGCGGGTGGATGGCTCAAGCTCTTCTTCCTCGCAGTACAGGTCGCTCGGCACGCTCGGCGCCGCGCAGGGATCAGTGTTGGTAGGCCACCTCGGCGCCGAGGTCGGCGGCGGCCCGGGCGCCGAGGGCGCCGTGGCCGAGGTCGGTGCGCCGGTCGGTGGCGAGCGCGATGCCGGCGGCCTGCAGGTCACCCGAGATCGCGGCCACCTGCTCCTCGGTGGCGGGCGGCAGCGGCAGCCGGGGGTCGCCGACGTCGAGACCACGCAGGCGCAGCGCCGTCTTCGCGAACACGGCGCCGCCGACCCGACCCATCGCGCGGATCAGCGGCAACGTGGCGTAGTGCAGGTTGCGAGCCCGGTCGACCTCGCCGGCCTCGTAGGCGTCGAGCATCTCGCGCAGCCGGTTGGCCGCCACGTGCCCGATCACGCTGACGAACCCGACCGCCCCGACCGACAGCCACGGCAGGTTCACCGGGTCGTCGCCGGAGTAGTAGGCGAGCGTGGTGGTGGCGAGCACCTCGGTGCCGACGCGCAGGTCGTTGCGCGCGTCCTTCACCGCCACGATCCGCGGGTGTTCGGCGAGGCGCTGCAGCGTCTCCACCTCGATCGGGATGACGCTGCGGGGCGGGATGTCGTAGAGCATCACCGGTAGCTCGGTGGCGTCGGCGATGGCGCTGAAGTGCAGCACGAGGCCCGACTGCGGCGGCCGCGAGTAGTACGGCGTGACCAGCAGCAGTCCGTGCGCACCGGCCTTCTCGGCCTGGCGCGCCAGCTCGATGCTGTGGGCGGTGTCGTAGGTGCCCGCCCCGGCCACCACCGTGGCACGGTCACCGACCGCGTTGACCACGGCACGGACCAGCTCGGACTTCTCCTTGTCCGTGGTGGTGGGCCCCTCCCCGGTGGTGCCGTTGACCACCAGCCCGTCGTTGCCCAGATCGACGAGATGGGCGGCCAGCTCCTCGGCCTTCGCGAGGTCGAGGCGGCCATCCATGTCGAAGGGCGTGACCATCGCGGTCAGCATCCGGCCGAACGGGCGGCCGGGCGGCCGCAGTCCAGGGGCGATGGGGCTCATGGGGAGACGGTACCCCCGCGACCGGAGCGCGAAGCGCCAGGACGCGGGTGCTGCGGTCAGACTCCTCGCGGTGTACGGCGCAGGGCCTCTACGTCGCCGTGCTCGCCCTGCAGATCGACCCGCACGGCCTCGCGCCCGAACGCGAACAGCACGAGCTCGCCGGGCTCCCCGACCACCGTGGCGACGCCCGGGCCGGTCCGCACCACGTACCGCTCTCCCGAGGGGCGGGCCAGCACGACGCCGACCGGGCTGCGCCGCAGCAGGGCGCCCAGGCGACGCACACCGGCCCAGAGCGCCGCGTCGCGGGCGTAGTCGGGCTCGCGCGGCTCCCAGCCCGGCACGCCGCGCCGCACGTCCTCGTGGTGGACGAAGAACTCCATCCCGTTCGCGGCGGCGTCGACGCGCTCGATCCGCAACGGCGACCAGTCCTGCGGACCGCCGCGGAACAGCCGGACGGCCTCCTCCCACGGCATGTCGCGGTAGCCGTCCATCGCCCGCTCGGTGACGCCTGCCAGCGCCGGCACCACCGCACCCGCCGCCGCCCACGTCTTGCGCTCGCGGATCAGCAGGTGGGCGAGCAGGTCACGGGTGGTCCAGCCGGCGCAGAGGGTGGGCCGGTCCGGGCCCGCGCGCTCCAGCTCGTCGGCGAGCGCCGCGCGCTCCCTGGTAGCGAGGCTCATGCCTGCGACCCTACGGGCCGACCCCGCAGGTGCCGCGGTAGGCGCGGAGCGCGTCCACCAATCGGTGCACGTCGGACTCGTCGTTGTAGTAATGCAGCGACAGCCGCACAGCCTGCCCCCGCGGGCTCGCGACGATCCGCCGGGCGGCGAGGAAGCCGGCGAGCGCCTCGGGGTCGGCGTCGCGCACCGCCACCATCGGGCCGCGCAACGCCGGATCGGCCGGCGACGTGATGCGCTCGCCCATCGCGCGCAGCTCCGCGTCCAGCACCGCGCCGAGCCCGGCGACGTGCCGCTGCACGGCGTACGGGTCCAGCGCGGCGAGCAGGCCGAGCCCGGCGACCGCCCCGTACGCGGACGGCACGGAGGGGGTGCCGCTCTCGAACCGGCGCGCCGTGGCGGGGTAGTCGATGGCGCGGGGGTCGAACGCGAACGGGTCGACCCGCCCGAACCAGCCGGTCTGCGCGGGCGGTTCGGCGTCGCGCAGACCACCGCGCACGTAGAGGAACGCGATGCCGGAGATGCCGAGCAGGTACTTGAGCGCCCCGCAGACGAGGTAGTCGCAGTCCAGGTCGCGGACGTCGACGGGCTCGACGCCGGCGCCCTGGTAGGCGTCCACCACCGTTCGCGCGCCGCGCTCGCGCGCGAACGCCACGACGTCGCGGGCCGGCAGCCGCGCACCGCCCGCGTAGGAGACCAGCGGCACCGAGACGAGCGCCGTCCGCTCGTCGACCAGCCGCGCGTAGTCCTCGGCCACGACGATGCCGTCCCGGGCGGGTACGTGCACGACCTCGGCACCCCGGGCGCGCTGGGCGAGCCAGACGTGCGCCACCGAGGGGAACTCGAGGTCCGTGGTGACGATCCGCGGCCGCTCCCCGAACAGTTGTGTGGAGGCCACCTGGTAGGCGCCGTGGGACGCGGAGGACACGATCGCCACCTCGTCCGGCTCGGCCCCGATCAGCGCGGCGAACGCGGCGCGCGCCTGCTCCACCCGCCCCATCCACGTGCCCCACGGGGCACCGTGTTCGAGGATCGACGACTGGAACTCGGCGAGCGCGCCCGCCAGGGCGTCGGAGAGCGCGCCGTGGCTGCAGCTGGCCAGGTGCACGGTCTCGCGCAGCGCGGGGAAGCGCTGCCGGAACTGCGCGGGCGTGGGTCCGGCGGTCAGGGTGTCCTCCTGTGCGGTGTTGATGTCACGTGTCGGCTCACGGTCTGCGGTCCGCACCGGCGCGGAGCGTCTGCTGGATGCGTCGCGCCTGCGCGGCGCGGTCGCCGAGGCCGGGGATCGGGCGCAGCGCGTGTCGTCGGCCGCGGGCCATCACGAACACCGGACGGGCCAGGGCGCGGTGGTCGAGCGTCGGGTCGCCGTCGACGGCCAGCAGGTCGGCGTCCAGACCGGGCGCGAGCCGGCCGGTCCGGTCGGAGACGCGGCAGACCTGCGCAGCGAGGCTCGTCGCGGCGGCGAGGATCTCGCGGGGCGCCATCCCCGCGTCGGCGAGCACCGCGAGGCCGTCGGCGTAGCGCTCGAAGGCGACGAGCCCGATGCCGGCGTCGGTGCCCGCGACGATCCTGATGCCCGCGCGGTGCATCGCCCTGAGGTTGTCCACCACGTGGTCGCGCTCGTCCCAGGGGCAGAAGTAGTCCTGCGGCAGGCAGGCGGAGTTCATCGTCGGGCTGACGCTGATCCCCCCGGCCACGATCGCCCGGGCGATCCGCTCGTCGAAGCGCGTGCCGTCACGGGTGACCCAGCCGCAGTGCTCGATGGTGTCCACACCCGCCGCGACGGCGCGCTCGATGCCCTCGACCCCGAGGGCGTGCGTGGTCACCCGCAGGCCGAGCTCGTGCGCCGTCTCCACGACGGCCGCGAGCTCCTCCACCGAGTAGCGGGCCTCCCAGGGATGGGTGCCGGCCGTCATGAACCCGCCCGTCGTCATGACCTTGACCAGGTCGGCGCCCTCGCTCGCCCGCAGGCGGACCATCGCGCGGACCTCGTCCACACCGGTCGCCTCCCCGCCCATGGCGTGGGCGTGCCCGCCGTGGACGGTGATCGGGGCGTTCGCGACGAGCATCCGCGGGCCCTCGACCTCGCCGCGCGCGATGCGGTCGCGGACCGTCGTGGCGAGCGTTCCCGGCGCCCCGAGGTCGCACGCCGTGGTGACGCCCGCGTCGAGGAGCTTGCCCGCGTTGGCCTCCATCAGCAGCGCGGTCTGCGCGGCGGTGAGCGCGGACGCGGTCGTGGTGCCCTCGGCTGCCGGGTCGAGCGCGAGGTGGACGTGGCAGTCGATCATCCCCGGCAACAGGGTGGCGGCGCCGAGGTCCACCACGTCGTCCGCAGCGGCGCCCGCGGCGACGTCGCGCCACGGCCCCACTGCGACGATCGTGGAGCCCTCGACGAGAACGGCGCCGTCCTCGATCGGCTCCGCTGCGCTGTGCGGTACCACCGTGGCGGCGCGGATCGCGACGAGCACTGCAGGCCTCCCTTCAGCTGTAGTGAAACTAGGGCCGCGCGTGCGTCGTTGTCCAGCCGTTGACGTGCAGAACCCTTCCGGTGACACTGTCCGCGTTTCAGTACCAGTGAAATCGGACGAGGAGCGATCGCATGCCGGAGGACGATCCGACCACACCGGTGCCCCGCCGACCGCGACGGCACTGGTGGCTGCTCGTGCTCCCGTTCGTCTGGTGCATCGGCGCGATCCCGGTCGTCAACCGGGACGTCTACCTCTTCGGGTCGGTCCCGTTGCTCCTGGTCTGGATGGTGGCGGGAGTGCTCGTCGGCAGCGCCGCCATCGGGATCGTCTTCGCCGTCGACAGCCGCAACGGCGACCTCGAGAGGACCTGATGGCACTCGCGATCGGTCTCGTCGTCGCCGTGGGCGCCGTCCTCGGCGGCACCCTGCTGGCCCTGCGTGGCACCAGGATGGACGTGCAGGAGTGGTCGGTCGGCGGCCGCCGGTTCGGCACGTGGCTGTTCTGGTTCCTGCTCGTCGGCGAGACCTTCACGACGTTCGCGCTGCTCGGCGCGTCCCAGGGGGTGTTCAGCACCGGCGCGGCCGGGTTCTACGTGCTGGGCACCGTCGTGCTCACCGCGTCGGTCGGCTACTTCCTCGTGCCCCGCATCTGGCAGGCCGGCAAGCAGCGGGGCTTCGTCACCATGGGCGACTTCTTCTCGGCCCGGTTCGACGCCCCGTGGTTCGGGGCCCTGCTGACGGTGTTCGGCATCATCGCGCTGCTGCTCTACAGCCGCGTGCAGCTCACGGGCCTGGCGCTCATCCTCGCCACGCTGTTCGGCCTCGACGTGCCCGCGATCGCCTACGTGGCCGCGGGCGGGATCATCGTGGCGCTGTTCGTCCTCGTCGGCGGGATGCGCAGCGCCGCGTTCGTCGCCGTCGTCAAGGACGTCCTGCTCATCGTCGTGCTGCTCGTCGTCGCGGCGGGAGCGGCACGTGCGGTCGGGGTGGCCGGCATCGCGGACGTGTTCGACGGCGTGCGCACCGCGCACCCCGACGCCGCGACCCTGCCGGGCATCGGCGGCGGCACCGCCACCAACGAGTGGTGGTGGATGAGCTTCCTGCTGCTCACCCCGCTCGGCGCCTTCGCGCTCCCGCACGCCTTCCAGGTGTGCTTCAGCGCGAAGGACGTCCGCACCATCCGCAAGAACCAGATCATCCAGCCCCTGTACTCGCTGTTCTACGTCCTGATCATCATCATCGCGATGGCGGCCCTGCTCGCGATGCCCGACCTGCCGGCATCGGATGCCAACGGCTCGCTCCTCGTCTTCGTCCGCGAGAACTACCCGGACTGGATCATCGGGCTCCTCGCGGGGACGGGGGTGCTCGTGGCACTCGTCCCCACGGCGGTGCTGATGCTCACCGCGAGCAGCATGTTCACCTCCAACGTGCTCGGCCTCGCGAGGCCGGCGCTGAAATCCTCGCTCACGGCGACGCGGGTCGGGGTCCTCGCGTTCACGCTGCTCGCGGTGCTCTTCACGGCCCTGCGCAGCGACACGCTGCTGACGATCATGACCGGCGTCTACAGCGCCGTCGGGCAGCTGGCGCCCGCGCTCTTCCTGTCCGTGCTGTGGCGCCGGGTCACCGCGGTCGGGCTCACCGTCGGCGCGGTGGCGGGTGGGCTGATCGTCGCCCTGCCACAGCTCGGTGCCGTCGCGCAGGCTGTGGTCCCGGCAGGCACCGTGGTCGGCCTCCCCGCGCTCGTCGTCAACCTCGTCCTGGCGGTCGCGGTCAGCCTCGTGACGAGGCCGCCGTCGGCCGACGCGGTGGCGGTCGGCCTCGCACCGGCCCTCGCACCGGGTGGGCGGACGGTGCCGACGCCACGATGACGGCCGTGCGCCTTGCCCGGATCCGCGAGCTGGGCGCCTGCACCTGCAGGAGGCGGTGAAGGCGCGGCGAGGGCCCGGTGAAACCGCGCCGGCCCATCCTCTGCCCCGTGACGACATCCCCGACTCCCCCCGCCGTCCGCACCGAGGGGCTGGTGAAGGCGTTCGGCGCCCACCGCGCCGTCGACGGCATCGACCTCGAGGTGGCGCCCGGAGAGATCTTCGGCGTCCTCGGCCCGAACGGCGCGGGCAAGACGACCGTGCTGCGCATGCTGGCCACCCTGCTGGCGATCGATGACGGGCACGCCGAGGTCTTCGGCGTCGACGTGCGCCGCCGCCCCCACCAGATCCGCCAGCTCATCGGCCTCACCGGGCAGTACGCCTCGGTGGACGAGAACCTCACCGCCGCCGAGAACCTGTGGTTGTTCGGCCGGCTCCAGGGCCTGTCCTCCGCGACGGCGCGGCGCACCGCCGGCCGGCTGCTCGGGCAGTTCGGGCTCGAGGAGGCCGCGAACCGCCCGATCTCGCAGTTCTCCGGCGGTATGCGCCGCCGCCTGGACCTGGCCGCCAGCCTCATCACCCGACCGCCGCTGATCTTCCTCGACGAACCGACCACCGGACTGGACCCGCGCACCCGCGGCCAGATGTGGGGCACGATCCGCGCGCTCGTCGACGACGGCGCCACGGTGCTGCTCACCACCCAGTACCTCGACGAGGCCGACCAGCTCGCCGACCGGATCGCCGTGATCGACCGGGGCCGCAAGGTCGCCGAGGGCACCCCCGACCAGCTCAAGTCCTCGGTCGGCAGCTCCTCGCTGCACCTGCTTCTCACCGACCCCGCGCACACCGCTGCCGCCGCGGACACCGTGCAGGGCCTGCTGGGCACCGAACCGGTGCTCACCCCCGAACGCGGTGGGATCACCGTCGCGCTCGACCGCGCCGACGACGCCGCCGACGTCCTCGTCGCCCTGCGCTCGTCGCAGATCTCCATCGCCTCGGTCAGCGTGCAGAAGCCCAGCCTCGACGAGGTGTTCCTCGCGCTGACCGGCCACGACACCACCCTGGAGCAGTCCGCATGACCACCCTCCTCGCCGAACCGACCCACGCCACGGGTTCCGACCGGGTGGCCATGACGCGCCCCCGCATCACGCTGGGCGAGACCGTGCGCCAGACCATGGCCCTGGCCTGGCGCGCCACGATGAAGATGCGCCGCAACGGCGAGCAGTTCTTCGACGTGACGCTGCAGCCGATCCTGTTCACCGCGATGTTCGCCTTCATCTTCGGCGGCGCGATCGCCGGGGACGTCGCGAGCTACCTGCCCCTGATGATCCCCGGGATCCTCGCGCAGACCACGTTGACCGCCTGCATGGCCACCGGCGTGCAACTGCGCGAGGACATGGACAAGGGCGTGTTCGACCGGTTCAAGTCGCTGCCGATCGCCCGCATCGCCCCGCTCGCCGGCCCGATGGTCGCCGACCTGCTGCGCTACGCGATCGCCGCCACGCTCACGTTCACGATGGGCCTGCTCCTGGGCTACCGGCCCGGCGGCGGGGTGCTCGGGGTCGTCGCGGGCGGCCTGGTCGCGGTCGTCGCCGGATGGTCGCTCGCGTGGGTCTTCACGTGGGTCGGGACGATCGCCCGCAGCGCCCAGAGCGTCCAGGGCATCTCTATGATGATCATGTTCCCGCTGACGTTCCTGTCCAACGCGTTCGTCCCCGTGGAGACCCTGCCGGGCTGGCTGGCCGGGTTCGTGCAGGTCAACCCGGTGTCCCACGTGGTCTCCGCGATCCGTGCCCTCGCCAACACCGGCGCCGTGACGGCCGAGGTCGGCTGGGCGCTGCTCGTCTGCGCCGTCGTGGTCGCGATCTTCGCGCCGTTGTCGGTCGCCACGTTCCGCCGGCGGATGTGACTCACCGGAGCGTGCACACGACGGCGCGGGCCTCCTCCAGCAGGCCGGGCCCGCGGCGTTCGCCGTACTCCTCGAGGATCTTCTCGAGCAGGCCCGGCGCGGCGCGCTCGGCGGCGTCGACGGCGTGCGTCCAGTCCATCGTGGGCGCCGAGCGGCTGTAGGCGAGCCGCTCGGCCAGCGCGAGGAGGCGCACCGCCACCGGCACCTGCGTGGTGCCCTCCCCGTTCCGGCACAGCGACCACATGCCGAGGCCGTGGAGCGCCAGCCCCAGGACCGGGTGGTCGTGGAACTGGCCCGGCGCGAAGAGGGCGCACGCCTTGCCACGCACCACCGCGGCCAGCTCGGCGCCGTCGCCACAGCCGTGCAGGGCGTGCGCGGTGAGCGCGGTGGCCTCGATGGACACCGTCCACGGCTCGTGCCCGTTCAGGGACGGGAATCCGGGGAAGCGCAGCTCCCGCGCGGTGGTGACGGCCGCCCGGTAGAACGCCAGCCCGTCGGACGTCCGCCCGCGGGCCAGCGCCAGCTCCGCGCGACCGACCAGCCGGACCACCCGACTACCGAGGCCCAGCCCGCGCTCACCCACACCGTCCACCGCCGCGAAGATCCGCTCGGCTTCCTCGAGCCGGCCCTCGACGAGCGCGTGCACCGCGGTGACCGACAGGAGCTGGGCGCGGTCGTCGTCGACGCCCAGCCGCTCGAGCACCGGGATGGCACGCCGGGCGTGCCCCGCCGCCTCGCCGTGCTGCCCGCTGCCGGCGTGCAGCTGCGCCAGCTGGGTGTGCAGCATCGCCCGGGACCACGGACCGTCCTCCTCCGGCGCCATGGCCAGGGCCCGTGCGGTGAGCGCGATCGCCGCCTCGATGTCCCCGGCGTTCTCCCGGCTGTGGCTGCGCCACATCAGGGCCTTCACCGCCGTGCGGTGATCGGCACCGTCGGACAGCTCCTCGAGCCGGGTGTCGATCCCCTCGGGGTCCTCCGGGTCGAGGGCGAGCGTGACCGCGACGCTCGCGGCGACCTCGGACGGGCCGGGGCCGGGGCCGAGCCGGCGCAGCTGCGCCCACAGCTCGCCCACGTCGAACCCGAGCTCGTCGACGATCACGGTGTTGTTCAACGCGCCCGCCAACGCCATCCGGGTCTGGCCGGCCAGCTCCGGCGGCGGTGTCCAGCCGCGCAGGGCGACCTGGACCGCGTGGATCAGCCCGACCACCCGCGCGTGGTCACCGCTGATGGACCAGAAGCCGGTCAACGCCGCGTACAGCACCACCACGTCGGCGGGGTCCGGCGCCGCGAGGGCCTGGCGGAGCGCGTCCGCGAGGTTGGTCTCCTCCTCGAGCAGGAGGTGCATGCACCGCACCTGGTCCGGGCCGTGCAGGCCCGAGCGCGCGGCGTCCGCGTACGCGGTGGCCCACCGCCGGTGCGCGGCCAGGGCCTCGGCCTCCTCCCCGGACTCGACGAGCTGCCTGCGGCCGAACTCGCGCACCGTCTCCAGCATCCGGAACCGCACGCTCGCCCCGGCCTCGCGCACGGCGAGCAACGACTGGTCCACCAGCGCGTGCACGGCATCGACCGCCTCCGGCCCGAGCACCGCCTCCGCGGCGGCGAGCGTGAACCCGTCGTGGAAGACCGAGAGCCGCCGCCAGGCCCGACGTTCGCGGTCGGTGACCAGGTTGTGCGACCAGTCGATGACGGCCAGCAGCGTCTGGTGCCGGTCCGGCGCCCCGCGCACACCGCCGCGCAGCAGGCTGAACCGGTCCTCCAGGCGGCGCGCGACGTCCGCCACCGACATCACCCGCACCTTCACCGCGGCCAGCTCGATCGCCAGGGGCAGCCCGTCCAGCCGCGCGACGATGTCGGCGACGGCCCGGTCGTCGAGGGCGACGCCGGGCCGGGCGGCCACCGCGCGCGTGCGGAACAGCTCGGCGGCGTCCGGCGCACCGAGCGGCGCGAGCGGGTACACGCGCTCGGCGGCGATGGCGAGCGGGGCCCGGCTCGTGGCCAGGACGTGCAGGTCGCGCGTGGTGGCCACGAGGAACGCCACCAGATCCGCCACGGCCTCCACGACGTGCTCGCAGTTGTCGAGGATCAGCAGCGCGGGCGCCTGCCCGAGGTGCTGGGCGATGCGGGCGCGGACGTCGGCGCGCTGCGCGGGGGTGAGGGCGCGACGGCTGGTGACCGAGTCGCGGACCCCGAGCACCGACCCGACCTCGCTGACGACGTCGTCGCCGGTGGTGACACCCACGAGCTCGACGAACTGCACCACCGGCTGCCCGGCCTCCCGGCCCAGGACGTGCGCGAGCCGGGTCTTGCCGAGCCCGCCCGCGCCGACGATCGAGGTGACCCGCCCGGTGTGCAGCAGCGCGCGCAGCGCGGCGAGGTCGGCGTCGCGCCCGAGCAGCGAGGTGGTGTCGAAGAGCAGGCCGTCGCGCACCGGGCGGTCGAGGGCGAGCAGCTCGTGGTGGACGCGGCGCAGCGGCTCACCCGGCTCGACGCCGAGCCGTTCCACCAGGTCGCGCCGGTAGGACTCGTACCGGGACAGCGCGGCGCCGGGGCCACGGACCGCCGCCTCGCTGCGCAGGAGCGCGACCAGCAGCTCCTCGTCACCGGGGCGCCCGGCTGCGGCGGTCTCCAACCACGGCAGCGCCGCCGCGTGCTCGCCGCACCGGTGCAGCGCCACGCCGAGCAGCATCCCGGCGTCGGCCGCGTGGTCCGAGGCGGCGGCCAGCACCTCGTCGAGAGGGCCGCCGACGGGACCGGAGAGCGCCACCCCTTCCGCCAGTTGCCGCGCCGCGTGCGCGTGCTCCCGCGCCGCCTCGGCGTCACCGTCGGTGAGCGCGGCCCGGGCACGCGCCACCAGCCCGCCCAACCGCAACACGTCGACCTCGTCGTCGGGCAGGCCGAGCCGGTAGCCGCGCGCCGTGCGCAGGACCACCTCCGGCGCGCACGCCGCGCGCGTGCGCGACACGACCACCTGCAACGCCTTCGCCGGGTTCGCCGGCAGGTCCTCCCCCCACAGCTCGCCCACGAGCCGCTCGTCACCGGCACCCTCGCGCCCGCGGCGCACCAGCACGGCCAGCAACGTCTGCGCCCGCTCCCCCGCGACGGGTGCGCCGCGCCAGCGCACGCCGTCGAGGAAGGTCAATGCGGGAGGCACGCGGCCAGCCTAAGCCGCCCGGGTTCCCCGCCGACCCCACTCTCGCCGCGGAACCCAGCCCGTTGCCGAACCGGTCAGGCCCGGAACCGCGGGCGCTGCCGGACCGCCACGCGGCCGGGGGTGATCGATCTGGGGACGGGCGCCGCGTCCGTGGCGTACTTGTCGGAGTGATCACAGCTTGGTGATCGACCCGAGCAGTACGTGGCAGCTGTCGCAGCAACAGTGAGGCACTCCTCGCAATGATCACGGCCCGGTGATCGACCCGAGCAGTACGTCAATGCTGCCGCGGCGACGTCAGGTGCTTCTCACAACGATCACGGCCCGATGATCGACCCGAGCAGTACGTGGCTGCTGCCGCGGCGACGTCAGGCACTTCTCACAACGATCACGACCTGATGATCGACCCGAGCAGTACGTCAATGCCGCCGCGGCGACATCAGGTGCTTCTCGCGGCGATCACCATCCGGCATCCGCGGGCCCGAGTCGTCACCGCGCTCGATCTGGCCGTTCCTGCACCGGACTGGTGACCACGCCCTCACCCGACCCGGCGCCAAAGGCATGATCAGCGTTTCGGCGCAGGAACGGCGACATGCTGCCGCGGGTGCGCCCATCTGGTGATCACTGCGAGCCGCAGACAGCATGATCGGCGAATCGGTGCATCAACGGCCACATGTCGCCGCCCCTGCACCGAACCGGCGATCACCGTGTCAGGAGTGGTCGAACTCCCCCGCCCGCACACCGGCCAGGAACTCGGCCCAGCGGGCGGCCGGGTAGCGGTGCGGCACCCGCGTGCGGTCCTTCGTGTCGCGCACGGCGACGGCGTCGGGCAGGAGCGCCACCTCGACGCAGCCGTTCCCGTTGCCGCCGCTGAAACTGCTCGTGAACCAGCGGAGCTCCTCGTCGCCCACGGCCATCTCCTCCAGACGGGCTCACGACCCGGCCAGCCGGCGGACGAGAGCCACGGACTCAGCCGGGTCGAGCGCGTCGGACAGCACGCGCTCGAACGTCAGCCTAGCCCGCGCGACGTCGCCGTCCTTGTCGAGACTGAGCGCGCCGAGGGTGTGCTCGACGTAGGCCATGTCCGGTTCACCGAGGTCCCCGTAGTTCAGGATCGTGAAACCGGACGGCAGCGCAGCGTGGGCACCCACCGCGGCAGGTAGCACGTGCAGCGTCACCGTCTCCAGCGCGGCGAGCTCGCCGATCTGCGAGAGCTGGGCCCGCAGCACGCGCGGCCCGCCGACCGGGCGCAGCAGCGCCGATTCGTCGACCACCACCATCAGCTCCAGCGGATCCTCGACCGAGGTCAGGCGCCGCTGGCGGTACAGCCGCGCCGCCACCTCGTTGTCCAGGTCCTCGGCGCTGCGACGCACCGGTACCGCGCGCATCATCGCGCGGGCGTAGTCCGCCGTCTGCAGGAGCCCGGGGACGTAGGTGATGGTGAAGTCCTGGACGCGCGCCGCCTCCGTCTCGAAGGCGATGTAGCTGGTGTTGCCCAACCCGTACGCCCGCCACCACCCCCGCTGCGCGGCCTCCCGGGCCAGGTCCACCAGCTCGGTCCACCGGTCGCCGCCGACGTCGTAGACGTCCAGCATGCTCTTCACCCAGTGAACAAGATCCTAGACCACTAGGGAACGGGTCCCCTCCGCTCAAGAAGGCGGCCCCGAACCGGTGATCGAAGCACCGGCCGGGGCCTACGACCAGGAAGAGGCCCTGATCGCGATGCAGATCATCTCTCACGACCCGCGCCGCCGTCACCCCGCGGCACTCGGGCTCGCTCTCCTCGCCCTCGGCGTCGCGCTCGTCATCGGCGGCGCCGTGCTGGCCGTACTTGGTGGGGAGGCGTGGTTCGCCTTCGTGCTCGCGTTCGCGTTCGCGCCGCTGGTGATGGCCTACCGGCGCACCGCGGGCACCGCCTACGTCGGGCGCCACCGCCGATGAGCGCGCACGCCGCCCGCTGGCGGACCCATCGGCTCCTCACCACTCGCGGGCGCCTGACGGCCTTCGCGTGCCCGTTGTGTGCCGCGCTGGTCGTCGACGCCGAGCAGCACCGCACGGGGCACCTCGCCGCGTTCGCTGCCGATGACCGGCTCGTCGAGATGTTCACGGCCTGGCGCGATGAGGCGCGGGCCGACACCACCACACAGGAGGAGATGATCTGACATGGGCCTGTTCAGCAGCCCGAAGAGCGCGGCCACCAAGAGCGCCCGCAACGCCGCGAAGGGTTCGGACCGCGACGGCGAGGACACCAAGTTCGTCGTGAAGTTCCGCGCCCGGGTGCCGCTCGTCGACGCCGGGCAGACGTACTCGGTGCGGGTGACCGGCAAGGCGACGAAGAACGCGATCCGGCGCGAGCTGACCTCCGACGGCTACGAGGTGGTGCAGGTGCGCCGGTCGTGGTGGCAGTGACCGCCTGACCGCCGAGAGGACTGCGCCCCCGTTCCGGGCTTCCGGAGCGGGGGCGCTGCGCTGTCCTGCTGCCGCGGCTCCCGGTACGGCCCGCACCGGCGCTCCTGTGGCCGCTACGGGGACTTGGGCGACGCTACCGGCCGCCGCGGGCTCGTCGGCGCTCCGGCTCAGCCCGTGCGGGGCCGCCACCGGTCCGGGACGTGCGCGGGCTCGCCGGTGCCGTAGACGCCGCGCGCGCCACCGCGCCGCTGCGGACGCGCTCCGACGTCCTCGAGGTCGGGCAATCGCAAGCTCGCGACGAGTCGGGCGAAAACGATCTGCTGCTGCCTCGCTTCCACGAGCAGCGGGCTCGCGATCGGGTCGCCCTTGCGGTCCACCGCCGTGAGCGGGGCGTCTCGGCCCTCGACGGCGAGGCGCTCCAGCCGGTCCGCGGTCCGGCACGCCTCGTGCAAGAGCACGAGCTCGTGGTGGCCGAGCCCGTACTTGCCCAGGGTCTCGACCCACAGCCGGCGTCCGGTCTCGCGCAGATCCTCGGGGGGTTCGTTGTCACTCATCGTGATGGCCTCTCTCTGCTCGCGCTCGCGTGCGCGTTGGGGCGTTTCAGCTCTCGGCGCCCTGACCTGCTATGACTCGGCGGTGATCATGGCCAGAGGGTCGGGTGCCCGCCCGGCCTTGCGTTCGCACGCGTCGCGGCCTCGCTCACGTACGGTGACGGAGGCTCGTCCGCGCGGCGTGCTCGCGCTGCTGCTGCCGCTCGCGCTGCCTCGGCCCGCGCGTGCGCTCGTGCGAGCCGTCGCTCAACAGCCGTCTGCGCGCCGCGTGCGTGCGCTCGTGCGCTCTCCCGCGCCCGCTCGTCCCGCGCCGCGCGTGCCGCGGTCAGCTCCGCGCGTCGTGACTGCGAGACCATCGCCGCGTCCCTCCTTCACGCTCGCCGTGCGCTGCTCGTGCTGCCCGCGTCGTGCTGCACCTCGTCGCGCTCGTCGCGTGCTCGCCGTCGTCGTGGCTCACGAGGTAGTGCGCAGTACGCACGTCGTCGTGCCGGGACTCGGCATCGGTGTGGACGACGCGGGTGGGTGGGAGCCGGGTGGGAGCCGATCCACTCCCGCCCGGCTCCCGGCTCAGGTGGTGCGTGTGGAGGCAGAACGGCGCAGGGCCTCACGCGGCGAAACCTCCTCCGTGGCAGGAGGAGCACCACGGCCGCGTCGCGTCCTTCGCTCTGACACCGGCCTTCATCGGTACCGGGGTCGGTGACGTTCACGCCGCGCTGCCTCCACGTCTTGGGTGTCAGGCAGCCGCGAGGCGGACCGCGACGACAGCCGCGGGGTGCGGCCACGCGAACGCCACGCGCATGATCGCGCGGACCGCGATCTTGTCGCTGGAGAAGAACGCGTGATCGCTGCGGGTCACCTGCACGTCCGTCCGGCGGATCACGAGCGAGTAGACCCGCGGGATCCCCCAGATCGTGCCTGCGGTGACCGCCGGGGAGGTGATGAGCGGGACGCCCAGCACGGTGCGTGCACCGGCGTTGGCCGGGTCGCTGCCCAAGAGCGGGCGGTTGCTGCCGTCCTCGTCCTTCAGCACGGCGAGGCTGAGCGCGTCGTCCGGGTTCGCGACGAAGCTGGAGATCGTCGCGCCCTCCTGCTCGGCCGCGTTCACGGCGGCGGCGAACGGGTCGAGGTTCACCCACGCCACGACGCCGGCACCCAGCTGGATCGTGGTGATGCCGGTCAGCCCCTCAAGTCCGGGCGGCGCCGGTGCCGCGAGGTCGCCGAACGCGGCCACGTCGATCTTCCTGGCGATGTCGCGGGCGAGGGACTGGCCCATGATGCGCAGCGCGTCCGGGGAGGAGTCGTTGGCGAGCTCGGACGACACGACGGTGAGTCCGGCGATCTTGCGCGGCACGGTGACCAACTCGGCGAGCACCGGGTCGTCCTGCGGGATCTCAGCGCCCTCGGCGACCCACGACGCCTGGCTGTCCTCGGTGACCTGCGGGGTGTGGTACTCGGATGCGCTGGTCGTGACGAGCGTGCTGGCGCGGATGATCGCGGACTGCTCGTCGACCGGCTGAGTGATCAACTTCCCGTACTCAGCGGGCAGCAGGCCGCCGACGTCCTCGGTGGTGGTCAGCATGGTCATGATGCGGTGCTCCTACGGACATGCGCAGACTGCGCGTGATGTGTCCGCGGTGCACCGGGCGACCGCGCGGGATGGCTCACCTGGAGCCGCGCTACGGGTGCCGGTGCGGCGCCGGGCCGATGGTCGACACCCGTAGCGAGTGATCCTACCGCCCGGGCTGGAGCAGGTCAGCCCAGGATGCCTCGCGCGGCTCGGTGTCGGCGTCGCCCGTGCCGCGTAGCCGCTCGGTCGGCCGAGCGGGCAGCTTCGCCGAGCCGCGCCAGTGCGGCCGTGAGCTGAGCGCATCGCGGGCCGCTGCCGTGACCTTCTCCGGGTCGATCCGGCCCGTCTCCGTGTCTCTGAGGGCCTCGAGCGAGGTCACCGCGAGCAGGTCGGCACCGGAGCGCATCCCCGCGCCCTCGGCGAGCCGCACGACCTCGTTCGTCCGGTGCCCGCTCAGCTCCTCGCGCAGCGCGTCCCGCTCGGCCTCGGCGTCGCGGAGGCGCTCCCGGTACGTGGCGGCGTCCTTGCGCGCCTTCGACAGCCGCGGGTCGTCGTCGTCCTCGGACACCGCGTCGTCGTGCTCGCCGTCGTCGTCAGGGGTACGGAGATTCTCCGCACCCTCGGCGAGCAGCGACTCGGCCTCGTCGTCGGTGATGTCGGCGTCCTGCGCGTGCGTCACTGGTCGTCCTCCTCGTGCTCGTGGGTGGTGGTCGTGCCCGGGTCGTCGACGTGGCGGCGGCCGGTGGGGGTGACGCGCGCCGAGCCGGTGATGTGCGGCACGCGCACCGACGTCGTGCCGAGCGGCTCGTCGTCGGCGTTCACGTCGAACCGGGTCACGACGATGTCGTCCGCGCGGTGCTGGGCGTGCTCGCCCGGGCGCTCGGCACGCAGCGTCTCGGCGAGCGCAGCGGCGCGCGGGTCGTCGGGGTCGGGCGGGACGCGTTCGATGTGGACGTTCATGCGGTCGATCCCTTCTCGTCGTCGAAGAGGCCGTCATCGGCCTCCATTGCGGCCATAGCCGCGGCATGCTCGGTTGCGCGGCGTAGCTCCTCGAGCAGCGCCATGTCCGGCACCGCCTTCTCGCGCTCCGGCTCGATCGTGATCGCGGACTTGCGCGGCGCGTCGTAACCGAGCATCGCGGCCCTGCGGCCGAGGATCTGCACGACGGTGCGCGCCGTGGCCACCGTGTCGACGAGTCCGCGGTCGTGCTCGGCGGTGAGCCGGGACAGCCACTCGTCGAGCACCGCGCGGTCGCGGGCCCGCTCGGCCGACTCGTCGGACGGCCTGAACTCCAGCGCGGCGGCGGCCTGGGCCACCCAGTTCCACGCGGTGCCCGTCGAGATGCCGAGCTGCGCGGCGATCGAGCGGTAGCTCTCGCCCTTCGTGTGCAGGACGAACGCGCGCGCCTGCTTGCTCGCGAGCTCGTCACCCGCGATTTGTTCAGCCCGTTCAGCGCTCATGCCGTTCATTCTCCCTGGTGTAGCGCGTTATCCCGAAGGCCGTTCAGCGCTTGCGGCTGAACGCCGAACGATCGGCGATGCGGTCACGGCTCGTCCACCCACACGTGGGCGTCCCGGTGCCTGCCCGGCCGCGGGTGGCCGGGCCCGACCAGTGCCAGCCGGTCCAGGTCCAGCAGTGCCAGCCACGCTTTCCACACGGTGGTGTCGCTGAGCCCGGTCTCGGCGATCACGACGGGCGTGATCTCGTCGAGGTCGGTCAGGCCGTAGGCCCGCACGGCTCGCGCCAGCGCGGGCACCGCACTCGCCCCGGGGCCGCGGTACTCGGCCACGTCGTGCGGGAGGGGGTCGTGGTCCTCGGCGACTGGGGGGCTCTCGATCATGTTCGTGTTCCTTTCTTGATCTTGTCGGAGTGGTGCCAGGCGCTCCAGTCGGGTCACGCGCGGGGGGGGCTTGGCCTGACTGACCCGACTGGACTGACTGGAGCCGTGACCGTCCAGTCAGGTCACAGTTAGTCCAGTCAGTTCAGTAAGGTCACTCTCCCCATGGTTTGACCCGACTGGAGCTGACCTGCGGGTCCTAGGGGGCTGACCCGACTGTGGAGACGTCCGTTGACCCGACTGTGGAGGCACCGGGCAGGGACCATCGCGACTCCCGGGGGAACCCGCCGGAGGTCTTCTCGATCCGGAGCGTCCGTGCCGCTCGCTTGAGTGCCGACTCGCTGTGTCCGGCCACCCGGCCCGCACCGATGACGGTCTTCCGCGGAGCGCCTCCGCCCGCCTGCGTCAGGTAGTCGTCGAGCCAGTCCTTCGCCTCGTCCACCGCCGACCGGTCGTCGGGATCCTCGCTGGCCGACGTGATCATGTCCCGGATCGAGCGGGACGACTCCGCGCCCCAGGCGAGGGCACCGGCCATGATCGGCTTTCCGGACTCGGGATCCTCGCCGACCGTGCGCGACTCGATCGTGAAGTTGAGCGTCGGTACGTCCGAGTCGTCGGTCAGGTTCGACTTGGCCAGCCCCACCGACCGCTGCCGACGCTGCTCGTCGTCCGGGTCGCGCAGGACGAAGAGCACCGAGCGGGCGACGGCCACGAACGCCTTCGAGGCCATGATCGCGTTCAACGGGTCGGCCCCGCCGGCCTTGTTCAAGTGGATCAATCCCACCGTGGCGCAGCGGGCCCGGTCGGCGAGCGCGACGAGCGGTTCGAGCGCCTGGCGCACCTCGCCGTCCTTGTGCGTGTCGAGTCGGCCCTCCAGGCGCGACATGAGCGGGTCGAGCAGCAGCAGCGGTACCTCAGCCTCGCGCAGCACAGTCTCCGTCGCCGCGAGGTCGTGCGGCAGTTGCAGCACGGTCTCCGCGCCGAACGAAGTCATGACCTCGATGTGGAACACCCGGTCGAGGTCGGCCCCGGCGGCGGCCAGCCGGGGCACGATCGTCATCTCCCACGAGTCCTCCGTCGCCGCCACGGCCACGTTGCGCGGCGTGCCGTGCAGATCCCCGGCGAGCGTCCCGCGCGTTACCTGGGCGAGCACGGTGTACATCAGCGTGGACTTGCCATCGCCCTCGCGCCCCGCGACGAGCGTGAGGCTTCCGGACGGGATGCGGCGGTCCCACAGCCAGTCCGTGGCGCGCATGACGAACTCGGACGCGCGCTTGAGCCGAACGACCCGCCCGCCGGTGCCTCCGTTCGTGCCGTGTGCGGACGCCTGCGCGCCGAACTGCGCTTCCCAGCGCGCCCAGTAGTCCGGCCCCGCCTCGCGGCCCGGGTCCGGGGTGAGCTCCTGTGGCCCCGGGTCCTCCCGCCATCGCTCCTTGCTCGGCCCGTCGGCGAGCGATCGGTCGATGTCTCGCCGGTTCGCCGAGTACAGCCGCGACGCACCCCACACGCTCAGGTGCGCGGCGGTCAGATCGGCCACCGCCCGCTCACGGTCCACGAGTTCGGCATCGACGAGGCGGCCCAGGACCATGCCCGCGCCGAGCAGCTTGTCCCGGTACCCACCGGTGTCCACGTCGTGCGATCGCACCCGCTCGAGCGCCTCGGCGTAGCGAGCGCGCAGCCACTCCCGGTCGTGGAACGTGATGCGCCCGTCGGCCGGTCGGTCGGAGCGCTCGGCCCGGTCGGCGAACAGGGCGAGGACGCTCGCCGGAGTGCGTGCCAGCGCCTCGCGCCGGGGGAGCTCGCCCTCGACGCGGTAGGAGCCGGACTCGCCCTCGATGTAGGAGCCGGGCGCGTAGAACAACCCGCTGCCGTTGCGGGCGTCCACACCGCGGCCCAGCGTGGCGCCGGCCTCCTGCGGCAACTGCTCGCCGTCCGGGTCCGCGGCCCAGATGTGATGCACGCTGCCGGACGGCGTGCGGTGCACGAGCGCGCCGGTCGGGTGGCCTTGCTCGGCCCACCACGCGGGCCGGTTGGCGTCCAGGTCGACCCCCTCGGTGCCGTTGGCCGCGCACCCGTGGGCGAACGAGCACGGCCCGTACGTGGCCCACCAGTCCCGGATCTGCGCCGGATCGTTCGACCACGCGCTCGATCGACGCCAGTTCAGGAAGAACCGAGCGACCTTCTTCCCGTCCTCCGTGTTGCGAGTGAGCCGCACCGGCGTGAGCGCGTACCCGTGCTCGGCGAGGCGGACGGCCTCCGAGAGCGCGAACCGCTCCTGCTCGGTGGACTCGGTGCCCTGCTCGATGTCCAGTGCCGCGCTCATCGCGCCTCCCTCCACGCCTGCTCGATGTGGGTCGTGATCGCCGGACAGTCGTCGGAGTGCTCGACGCGGACGTGCAGCACGCGCCCCGTGCGGGCCGCCGCACGGCGCTCGGCGCGGGGCGGCGGCCGGAACACCGCGCCACACGGGCACTCGCCCTGGGTGACGACCAGGCGCCGACGAGCGATGCCCTCCCGCACTGCCGCGGGTGCGCCGTCGGGGATCTCCGCGGCCACGAGCGCGGCCCACTCGCCGTCGACGGTGGTCTCGATCAGGTCGGCGCTCATCGGGCCACCTCCGGCCACACCGAGCGGACGAGCGCGGCCACGTGGACAGTCCTGCCGCGCCCATCGCGGTAGGGGCGGACCCGCCCGTCGACGGCGACCAGGTCGCGGCCACGCAGGCGCATCGGGCGTCCGTTGCGGTCGACGACCTCCCGATCGAGACTCCGGACGCGGGAACGGTCGGAGACCTCGTAGAGCCCCTCGTAGGAGGGCACCGCGGCCCAGCGCTCGACGGGCTGGACCTGACGGACGGCGACGGTATTGTTATCGATGACGTTGTGGTTGGCGTCGTGGTTGCTGGGGTCGGGGCGGTTGCCGGCGTGCTGGTCACGCGCGGGCAGGCCGCCCTTTCCCGTTCCCGGGGGAGCGAGCACGGCGATTCCTCGTCTTCTGGATCATGGCCGGTGTCCTCTCGTCGTCCGGCGCCCGATCTGCGGGCCCGGGGTGATGCGTCCGCCGGTGGTCGGCACCGGCGGGGTCGTGCGAGTGCTACGCGGCGCGCTTGAGGCGCCGGCCACGCAGCACGGGCCGCAGCAGACCGCTGAGCGTGTCGCGCTGCCTCGCGCTCAGCGGCGGTGCGGTGCGGACGCGTTCGGCCACCGCGTCACGGCGTGCTTGCACGGCGCGCTCGGCGGGGGTCACGGCTGCCCCGCCCGCTGCGGCTGCAGGAGTGCGAGCACGTCGCTGAGGCGGTAGCGGCGCACGCCACTGGGCAGGCGCTCCGCGTGCAGCACACCGCGGTCGGCGTAGCGGCGGATCGTGGAGGTGTCGACCGCGCAGAGGCGGGCGGCCTCGGTCACGCCGATGAGACGGTCAGGGGTGTCCAGACTGGACATGGCACAGCTCCGGGTGATCAGGAGGTGTGCACGTGCGCTCCGGTGCGTCCGGGTCGTGCGATGACCTGCCCGGCGGTTACGTCTCGCCGCGGGCCGCGCGGTTGCCGCTCGCCCGCTCCCCGACCCGCCGGTCAGGAGCAAGCCCCCACGCCTCGCACTCGGCGAGGGACACCCGGGGGGAGTGCGCCTATGCGCCGCGCTTGCCGGGTACTACGCGGGCCGCTGTCGAGATCGACTCTAGCGGACGCGTGGGGTACCGCGCAACACCGGCACCCCCTCTGACCTGGGAAGATGTCCTGTACACCGGACACCGCGGGGCGTCAGACCTTCCACGTGGTGTCGACGGTGGCGGGGTCGGCCACCCACTCGCCCGACTCCGCGTCGCGCACCACCCCTGCGCGCGGCCCCTTGCCGGGCGGCAGCGCTGTCACGCTCACCAGGGTGTCGACGATCGTCCGCTGCTGGTCCAGATCCAGCGCCTCCCACGTCGCGGCGACGTCGTCGGCACCGACCACACCGGCCAGTACGCTCGCCTTGCCTGCCTCGGCGAGATCGGCCTCCACCTCGGCGAGCTTGCGACGGGCGGCGGCGACCTGCGCGCGCAGTGTCGGCAACGGCAGCTCGGTGTCCTCGCCGAGTGCGGCCAGGCGCGTGCGCAGTGCCCGCGCCCGGGTCCGCAGCGGTTCCACCGCCTGCGCGGACTCGTCCTCGTCGGGCGCCAGCAGATCGAGCGCGTCGGCGCGCGACAGCCGGGCGAGCACCAGCGCGACCACGAACGCGGTCACCGGCTCGGCTCTGCGACTGACGTGCCCGCCGTCGGCGGCTTCCCCGCGGTGCAGTCGACCGCACTTGAGGATGGACGTGCCCCGGCTGTTCTTGCCGCCGTAGACGTGCTCGCCACAGGGGCAGCGGGCCAGCCCACCGAGCAACGTGCGGGTGCCCTTCGGCGTGGCCCGGGTCGCGTCGGTCAGCGTGTCCACCACGGCGCGGTAGACCTCCTCGGTGATGATCGCCTTCCACTCCCCGCGGCCGACAACCTCGCGCTCGTGCGGGAGCTTGCGCCGCTCGCCCTTCTGCGGGGCCGGTTCGTAGACGGCGAGCCCGGCGTTGCGCGGGTTGAGCAACACCCCGCGGACGACCGACGGGAGCCACCGCTCCCCGCCCTGCGGTGTGGGCAACTCGGCAACGTTCCACGCCTGCGCGATCGAGCGCAGCGATCCGCCGGACAGGACGAGTTGACAGGCGTCGGCGATCGCCGCGGACTCGACGGGGTGCGGGGTGAGCCGGTCGGCGCAGTAGCCGAACGGCCGGTGGCTGAACCGCACCGGGCGCCCGTTCGTCGCCGCCTGCTGCCGCGCGCTGCGCTGTCGATCCGCCTTGACGGCGATCTCCTCCTCGGCGATCTCGCCCTGCACGCTGATCACGATGCGCCCGGCCGCGGTGGTGGGGTCCAGGTCGCTGCCGCGCACCATGGAGATGATCACGCCACGCTCACGACACAGCTCGACCAGCTCGTATCGGTCACGGGCGTTGCGGACCAGTCGGGACATGTCCCAGGCGACAACCCGGCTGATCGTCCCGGCCCGCAGCGCGTCCAGTAGTGCCCGGAACCCCGGCCGCTCGACCTTCCCCGCGGCGCTCACCGAGTGGTCGACGTACTCCCGGGCGACGGTCCAGCCACGGCGGACGGCCAGCGCCGTGCACTCGTCACGCTGCCGCTCGATCGCGAGCCCCTCGCCGGTCTTGTCGAGCGAGATCCGTAGGTAGATCGCGGCGTGGACGGGAGGAGTCATGTGTGCCATAGTAGGCGGCACGGGACCCAGTGCACATCGATGACGACCTGTGAGTTCTCGATCCGGCTCAGCTTGCTCACCGAGAAGTCGAGCTTCGGGGCGGCCTGCTCGAGGGTGAGCCCCGCGTCCTCGCGCATCAGTCGCAACTGGCGGGCGAGCACCCGTCGGCGGATCATGGACCCCTCGTGCTGTGTCACGTGACCCCCCGTCCGGCCCCGGTCACGGATCGTGGCACACGGGAATCCGGGTGCGGGATTCCCGCACCGGCATTTCCCACATCGGCGAATCCGGATCCGGCGGACCCCAGGCGACCCTTCGCCCCCATGACGACACCTCGCCCCGAGCGCAACGGCCGCCTGCTGTTCGAGGCCGCCGAGATCATCACCGGGTGGCCGCTCGTGCGCGCCCGGCTGTCGGCCGCCCACGTGCCCGACGCCCGAGGCCGTTGCCGGGGGTGCACCAGCCAGACCCGGGACGCGCCGCGGTGGCCGTGCGCGCTCGCCGTGCTGGCCGGGGCACGGCTGCTCACCCCTCCGTGACGAAGGGGCTGGAGGCGATCTCGGTGCCGTCCTCGAGGGTGGCGATCTCGAAGTCGCGGAACACCGTGGGCACCTCGCGCTGCAGCTGGCGCAGGCACTCGATGGACAGGGCGCGGATCTCCACGTCGGCGTGCTCGGTGGCGCGCATCGCGATGAAGTGCCGCCAGGCCCGGTAGTTGCCGGTGACCACGATGCGGGTCTCGGTGGCGTTGGGCAGGATCGCGCGCGCCGCCTGCCGCGCCTGCTTGCGGCGCAGCGTGGCGTCGGGGACGTCGGCGAACCGCTTCTGCAGCCCCTCCAGCAGCTCCTCGTAGGCCTTCACCGACGCGGCGGCCGCCTCCGTGAACAGCGCGTGCAGCTCCTCGTCGGCGGCGATGACGTCGGGCTCGACCATCGCGGCGTCACGCTCGGGCACGTAGCGCTGGGAGAGCTGGCTGTAGGAGAAGTGGCGATGGCGGATGAGCTCGTGGGTGAGCGAGCGCGACACACCGGTGAGGTAGAAGCTCACCGTGCCGTGCTCCAGCACCGAGAGGTGCCCGACCTCCAGGATGTGACGCAGGTAGCCGGCGTTGGTGGCCGTGGCGGGGTTGGGCTTCGACCAGGACTGGTAGCAGGCGCGGCCCGCGAACTCCGCCAGCGCCGCACCGCCCTCGGCGTCGGTGCTCCACGGGACGTCCGCAGGCTGGACGAACTCCGTCTTGGCGACGAGCTGGACGCCCAACGGCACGGCCTGTGGCATGGCGGGAGCGTAACCGGGCACCCCGACAGGACCGTGTGACGCCGGATGGCGTCACACGGACTCCTTGACCGATGTCACGAGTGACGCCATAGTGGCGTCATGGACTTGAACCAGTACGTGCGGCAGCTGCGGGAGGACCTCTCGTCCGCCGCCGCCGCAGGTGACGAGCAGACGCAGCGCACCGCCGCGCTGCTCGGCGCCGCGATCGAGCCCGCGGCCCGCCTGGCGATCATGAATGCGCTCTCGGACCTGGCTGCAGAGGTCACGGCCACCCTCGGCGACCGCGTGGTCGAGGTCCGCCTCGACGGCCGCGACGTGCGGGTGGCCGTGAACCGCGACGAGAGCTCCGAGCCGGAGCCGGGCTCGGAGCCGCCCCCCGGTGGCTTCCCCGGTGGTTTCCCCGGCGGCTTCCCCGGCGCCGACTCCGGCGACATCAGCCGCATCACGTTGCGGCTCGTCGAGCAGATCAAGGGCCAGGCCGAGCAGGCCGCCGCGGCGCAGGGGGTGTCGCTGAACTCCTGGGTGGCCCAGGCGGTGCAAGGCGCGCTCGCCGATCGCCTCCGCGGCGGACGCCGCGACGACTGGACGGGTGACCGCGGGGGCAAGCGCCTGCGCGGATGGGTCGAGGGGTGAGCGGCATGAGCGACTTCGGGATCGACTTCAACAAGGACTCCGCCGACGACCCCGCGCCCGGGCCCGGGATGGTGCGCCGGCAGGAGTGGCGCTCCGACGGACCGGCCGAGCTCGAGCTCAGCGCGGACGTCGGCCGCATCCGGGTGCACCTGGAGGACCAGCCCGACGGGGCCGGCGAGGTGCGTGTGGAGGTGCGCCACGACCCGTCGGCGGGCAACAGCTGGAGCCAGGGCCTGTCGGGCATCATCTCCTGGCTGGGCGGTGCCACGGCCGGCAGCGGCACGCCCGGCGGGAGCGTCGAGGAGCTGGCCGCCGAGGCCGTGTCCGCGGCGGAGATCAGCTGGTCGGAGAGCGGGCGCCGGCTCGTGGTGCGCTCGTCGCAGGACCTGCCGCTGCGGGTGGTGCCACTCGCGATCACCGTCTGGGCCCCCACCCGTTCCCGTCTCGCGGCGCGGATCGGCGCGGGCGAGGTGCGGGCCACCGGCAAGGCCGGCTGGGCGGGTGTGCGCACCGGCTCGGGCGGCGCCACGCTCGACGCCGTGGACGGCGACGCGGACGTCACGACCGGCTCCGGCGCCATCGACCTCGGGCCGGTGAGCGGCCGAGCGCGGCTGCGCACGGGATCCGGCGACATCCGGGTGGCCGCCACGGGCGGCCCCACCGAGATCAAGACCGGCAGCGGCGACGTCACCCTCGGCGAGGTGAACGGCGACGTCGAGCTGCGCACCGGCTCGGGCGACGTCACCGTCTCCGACGCCCGCAGCGGCGCCCTGCAGATCACCACGGGCTCGGGCGGGCTGCGCGTCGGTGTGCACCGCGGTGTCGGGGCCGAGCTGGACCTGGTGTCGGGCTCCGGACGCGCCCGCAGCGAGCTCGACGTGGCCGGAACGGCCCCGGCTGCGCCTACGGCGCTGAAGGTGCGCGGGCGTACGGGCAGCGGCGACGTACTGGTCTCCCGGGCCGCTGTGCCGGCCTGACCGGCGGCCCGGGCACTCGCGCTCCCACCGCGGTTGCCGTGGGCGCGCGAGCGGCCGTGCCGGCGACATGCCTGCCTGATCGACGGTCCGGGGGGACGTGCGGGCCGAGTGGGGAGCGGCCCGGGCGGATCGCATCGGTGCAGGGCGAGGGCGGGCGGGGTGGACGAGATCCGCCCCGCCCGCTCGGATCTGCATGATCCACCCAAGGGCACGGCAGAGGGGCGCGACATGACCGGATGGACGGCGGCAGACGTTCCTGACCAGCGCGGGCGCACGGTGCTGATCACCGGCGCCAACAGCGGGCTCGGCGCGGAGGCGACACGCGTGCTCGCCGGGGCCGGGGCGAGGGTGGTGATGGGGTGCCGCGATGTCGACGCCGCGCGGGTCGTCGCGGAGCGGATCGACGGGCACACCGAGGTGCGCCGGCTCGACCTGGCCGACCTTGCATCGGTGCGGGCGTTCGCCGACGGTCTCGACGGCCACATCGACGTACTGATCAACAACGCCGGCGTCCTGGCGGTGCCGAAGGGCACCACGGTCGACGGGTTCGAGCGACACATCGGCACCAACCACCTCGGCCCGTTCGCCCTGACCGGCCTGCTGGTCAACCGGGTGCACGATCGCGTCGTCACCGTGTCGAGCGGCCTGCACGTGCTCGGCCGGATCCGTGACGACCTCAACTGGGATCGCCGCCGCTACCAGCGGTGGCTGGCCTACGGGCAGTCCAAGCTCGCCAACCTGCTGTTCGCCTACGAGCTCCAGCGCCGGCTGGCCGCGGCGGGGCGACATACCGTTTCGGTGGCGGCCCACCCCGGCGTCAGCGCCACCGAGGGTCAGCGACGGGACACCTCGTTGCAGGGCAGGATCGTGGCCGGCGGCCGCGCGCAGGGCCCCGAGATGGGTGTGCTGCCGCTGCTCTACGCGGCGGTGGCCCCCGGCGTGGGAGGCGGCGACTACGTCGGTCCCGACGGGCCACGGCACCGCAAGGGTTACCCCACGCTCGTCCGGTCGAGCCGCGCCTCGCGGGACACCACGCTCGCCGCCCGGCTGTGGGAGCGCTCCGAGCACCTCACCGGGGTGCGATACGCGATCGAGCCGCGCTGACGGTGCTCACCGCAGCGCCGCGGCGAGCGGGCCCGCGAGATCGCCGCGGTCGCCGGCCACCACCCCGTCGAGCTCGAGCCAGCCGGCCATCACCCGCAGCTCGGCCGCCAGCTCCGCGGTGACGCGCGGCAGGTCGGCCTGCGGCTCGGCGAAGGCTCCCCGCACGCGCAGGACGCCCGCCTTGCGGTCGGCCTTGAGATCGACGCGCGCCACCAGCTCGCCGTCGAGCAGGAACGGGAACACGTAATAGCCGTACTGCCGCTTCGGTTCCGGCACGTAGATCTCGATGCGGTAGCGGAACCCGAAGATCCGCTCGGTGCGCTCGCGTTCCCAGACCAACGGGTCGAACGGGCACAGCAGGGCCCGCCCGGTGATCCGCCGCGGCACCCTGGTGCCCGGTAGCCGGTACGCCGGGCGCTCCCACCCGCGCACCCGGACCTGCTCCAGCTCGCTCGAGGACAGCAGCTCCGCCACCGCGGCCTGGCTGCGCGCCGGGGCCAGACGGTAGTAGTCGCGCAGCTCGGGCTCGGTGGCCACGCCCAACGCGGACGCCGAGCGCAGGACGA
Source organism: Pseudonocardia sp. MH-G8 (assembly GCF_002262885.1). Lineage (GTDB taxonomy): Bacteria > Actinomycetota > Actinomycetes > Mycobacteriales > Pseudonocardiaceae > Pseudonocardia. Next base: position 272,080 of record NZ_NKYF01000006.1, read on the forward strand.
GCGCCCGCGCCGCCTCCTGCGCGGAGGGCTGCGGCGCGGCGAGCACCGCGGGCGGGAGCACGCGCTCGGGCAGGTCGTAGAGCCGCTCGAAGTGGCGCCGGGTGCCCGTGGTGAGCGTGCCGACGCCGAAGAGGTACTCGCAGATGCGCTTGACCTCCGAGCGCTCCCACCAGGACGCTCCCGGGGGCCGCGGGCGGGTGGGGGCCGCCACCGCGGCCTCCAGGGTGCCTGCCCCGACGGGACCCAGCTCCTTGACGGCGGCCAGCACGTCGTCGACCAGGCCGGGATGATGCTCGACCAGCGGCTGGTAGCTGCGCCACCAGCGATCGCGGATGGCACCGGCGTGCATCAGCGGCCACTCCTCCACCGGCAGCAGGCTCGCCTCGTGGGCCCACGCCTCGACGAGCAGGCGGGGCCTGCGCGCGGAATGGGACCACGCGGCGTCGTCGACGAGGGCGGGGTCGTAGGGCCCGAGCCGGCTGAACAGCGGCATGTAGTGGGCGCGGACCGCGACGTTCACCGAATCGAGCTGCAGCAGCCGCACCCGCCCGAGCGCGCGCAACAGGTGGCGGCGCGTGACGGGACCGGAAGGCGGCGGGTCGGCGAAGCCCTGGGCGGCCAGCGCGGCCCGCCGGGCGGCGGCCGGACCGATCGTCTCGACAGTGGATGTCACGGCGGGGATGCTGCCAGGTGCCCCCGACGTTTCCGCCGACCCGCGCGGGGGCGCTCCGCCGCGACCACCAGCACGACCGCGAGCAGCACCACGGCGCCACCGGCGAACTGCAGCCCGGAGAACCGCTCCCCCGCCACGAAGATGCCCAGCAGCACCGCGATCACCGGGTTGACGTAGGCGTAGGTCGTCACCGTGGAGACCGGAAGCACCGCCAGCGCGTAGGCGTACGCGCTGAACGCGAGCAGCGACACCACCACCGCCATGTAGGCCCACGCCCACCACGCGCTCGGGGAGACTGCCGCGAGGTCGGGGCGGTCCCCCACCGCCACGCTGCCCGCCATCAACACCACGCCACCCACCAGCATCTGCACCGCGGCCAGCGCGAAGGGGTTGCTCGGGGCGGGCAGGCGGGTGGTCGCGAACGTCCCCGACGCCCAGCCGACCGCCGCCAGCACCACCAGCCACGGCCCCCACCACGCATTGCCGAGCACGCCTCCGGAGCCCCCGGACGAGCCGGCGAGCAGCAGCACCGCGAGACCCACCACCCCGACCCCGGTGCCGACGACCGTGGCCGGCCGCGGCCGGTCCCCCGTCAGCGCCCGCAACACGACGATCCACAGCGGCACCGAGGCGATCAGCAGCGCGGCCACTCCCGACGCGACCTGCTGCTGCGCCACCGTGACGAGCCCGTTGCCCCATGCCGGCAGCAGCAGCCCGGCCAGCGCTGTGGTCGCGAACTGCCGCCGATCCATCCGCAACGCCCGCCGGCCACCGAAGGCCAGCACCACGAGCGTGAGCAGCGAGCCCCCGACCAGGAAGCGGCCGCCGCCCGCGAAGAGCGGCGGCAGGTCGGTGATGATGAAGCGGTTGGCCAGGTACGTCGAACCCCACAGCACGTAGACCACCCCGAGCGCCACCCAGGCGAGGGCGGGCGCGCGGGCGGGAACGGCGGGGACGGGCACCCGCACCACGGTGCCACGGCGGATCGCAGGGGGCGACCGACGGGATGGGGACCGGGGTGGTCTTGGATGGCGGCATGGCCACCGCACTCGTCCGCCCCGCCGCCCCCGAGGACGTGGCAGAGATCGTCCGCATCCAGTCCGACACCTGGTCCACGGCCTACGAGGGCCTGGTGCCGGCCTCGGCGCTCGAACAGCTGCGCGCGCCCGAGACGCATGCGGCCTGGGAGGGCGCCGTCACCGCGGGCGACGGACACCACGTGCTGGTGGCCACCGAGGGCGAGTGGACCGTGGGCTTCTGCGCGGCCGCGCCGGCCGTCGCGCCCGAGGGTGCGGTCGCGCCGTCCGGACCGACCCTCGGCCCGGAGGCGTGGGCCGAGATCAACATCCTGCTCGTCGAGCCGCGCTGGGGCCGTCGCGGGCACGGCGGCCGCCTGCTCGCCACAGCCGCCGAGGCGTTGCGCGGCGACGGCGCCCGCTACGGCCTGGCCTGGATCCCGGAGTCCGACACCGCCTCCCGCGGGTTCTACGAGCGCGCCGGCTGGGCCACCGACGGCACGATCCGGGTGCTCGACACGGGCGAGGGCACCGTGCGCGAGGTCCGCGTCACCGGCTCCCTCGACCTCGAACTCACCTGACCCACCCGCCCACCCGCCCGAGCCGCACCGGCGAGCCGCGCCCACTGCACGCGAGTCGCGCCCCACCCCACGCGAGTCGCGTCCCAGCCCACGCGAGTCGCGCGCCGCCGCGCACGAGTCGCGCTCAGAACCCGAGGTAGCCCCGCACGAGAGGGCCGGGTGATCGTTCCGAGCCGCACCTCATCGTGGTCGGCACCGCCGTCATGCACGGCTCACAGCGATCACAGCGACCTGATCAGCCCGAGCCGCACACCAACGCCGCCGACACCACCGTCACGCGCGGCTCGCGGCGATCACCGGCCCGGGTCGGCCGCGCGCTACAGGCCCAGCAGCGGTTCGAGGCCGACCGTCAGGCCGGGACGGTCCCGCACGGCCCGGACGGCCATGACCACGCCGGGCATGAACGACGCCCGGTCGAACGAGTCGTGCCGGATCGTCAGCGTCTCCCCTGCGGTCCCGAGGACGACCTCCTGGTGCGCCACCAGCCCGGGCAACCGGACCGAGTGGACGCGGACGCCCTCGACCTGAGCGCCGCGGGCTCCCGGGAGCTCCGAGGTGGTGGCGTCGGGCAGCGGGCCGGCACCTGCTTCGTCGCGCGCGGCGGCGATCAGCCCGGCGGTGTGCACGGCCGTGCCCGAGGGCGCGTCCGCCTTGTTCGCGTGGTGCAGCTCGATCACCTCGACGGACTCGAAGAACCGCGCCGCGGTGCGGGCGAACTGCATCATGAGCACGGCGCCGACACCGAAGTTGGGGGCGACGAGCACGTGGCCCGGCCGCGCCTCGAGCCGCGCGCGCACGTCGTCGAGCCGGTCCTCGTCGAACCCGCTCGTGCCGACGACCACCGCGATGTCGTGGTCCAGGCAGAACTGCAGGTTGTCGAGCACGGCGCCGGGGTGGGTGAAGTCGACGGCCACCTGCGCGCCGGCATCGGGCAGGGCCGTCAGGGGGTCGCCGTCGTCGATGCGCGCGACGAGCGCGAGCCCCTCGGCCGCCTCGACGGCCGCGCAGACCTGCGTGCCCATCCTCCCGCGCGCGCCCAGCACGCCCACCCTGATCTCGCTCACGGCGGGCAGCGTAGTCAAACGGCGGAGTCAGGCGAACACGAGCGCCCCGATCCAGACCGCCGCGGCGATCAGACCGGTGGCCATCTCGATGACGATGCTCCAGCCCACGGCCGTGAGGGCCCGCTTCGTGGACGGCCAGGCGCTTTCCCGCCCGCCGAGCCGGGCCAGCTCGGCGAGGTACACCCCGAGCACGAAGCCGATGAACAGCCCGACCACCGGGATCACGAAGAAACCGACGATCCCCAGCACGCCGCCCAACGCGAGGGTGCGCCCCGGCACCCCGGAGTCGCGCAGCCGCCTGCCAGGCAGGAGGTACTTCGCCACCGACCCGAGCACGACGATCGCGACGACGATCCCGAGCACCGTCCACGCCGTGGCGTCGCCGCGCGGGACGGCCCAGACCGCGACCCCCGCCACCACGAGGATCAGCCCCGGCAGCACCGGCACCACGATCCCGACGATCCCGACGGCGACGAGCACCGCGGCCAGCACGACAGCGATCTCCACGCCGACGAGCATGTCACGCCCCCGGCCGCCGCTTCCGAGCACGCGTTCCCGCAGTCGGCCGCCCGCAGCGTCCCGAGCTCACCGAGGTGGCCTGCGCATCGGGAGCGATCGCCGCGCTCGAGGACGGGCCGCACACCGCCGGCCGCCCGACGAGAAGCCGGCCGACCCGCCACGGCTCGCCGACCAGGCTGCTGGTGGTGGCCGCGACCACGGAGCGGACCGGCTCGCGGCTCTGCCGACCGCCTGAGACCCGTCCGCACACGCTTCCCCCTGGCACACACGTCCGGGCGTGTGTGGAGACGTGCAGGTGTGCGACGGGCCGCAACGCTGCGGAGGCACGCGCGCGCGTCCCTCCCCCGGCCGCGGCGACGTAGATCATCGCGAGATCCAGCTGATCGCCCTTCGAAGGGCGATCGAGTCGATCTCGGATCGAGCACTGCGACATGATCGGTCCGAGATCGACCTCAGCGCCCCGTCGAGGGCGAACAGCTCGATCTCGCAACGATCAGCGCTCCGGTCCGGACGGACGGCGCGCTCGTTCATCCCCCGGCGGGGTGCGAGTCGCGCATCGGGCTCCTCGCGACCGTGCTCACGTACGTCTCGCACGCGGGCTGGCCGTCATGATCGCCAGGAGTGGTGTGAGGGCGTCAGATCTGTCGCCCTCACACCACTTTCGCTGATCAAGGCCGCCCGTTGCACGACCATCTGCCCGCGATCAGCGCGGCTGGTCAGACCGCGGGGACGGTCTCCGGGTTGCCGGCCACGGCCTTCTCCAGCAGCGGCACGAGGTTGTCGAGGACGTAGGGCAGGCTCAGCGGCGTGGTGAAGTAGATGGCGCCGGCCAGTACCGCGTCGGTGAACACGAGGTTCCCCTCGCGCACCGGCGTGAGCTGGCGGTAGACCGCCTGCTCCTCCAGCGCCGTGCGGGCCTCCGCGTCCTCGGTGGCCCAGATCAGCACGTCTGCGGCGTTGAGCGTGCCGAGCTGCTCGAGCGGGATCGACGCCTGGCCGAAGACGTCCGCGTCGGCCGGGACGAAGGGGTCCAGCGCGTCGGGGACCACGAACCCGAGGTCGGTGAGGAAGTTTGTGGACAGCCCCTCCGGGTAGGCGAGCGCCGCGCCGTTGTAGTACGGGGCCTGGAGGAAGATCGCGGGGGTGCCGGCGAACTGCGGGTGCTCCGCCGCGACCGCCGCGAACCGCGCATTGACCCCGTCCACGACCTCCTGCGCCTCACGTTCCCTGCCCAGCGCCCGCCCGATGTGCAGGGTCTGGCCGTCCCACGGGGAGAAGAAGGCCGTGGCCCCGGCCGGCTGCGCGATGGTGGGCGCGATCGCCGAGAGCCGCTCGTAGCTCGCCTGGTCCACACCGGCGTTGGTGGCCACGATGAGGTCGGGCTCCAACGCCGCGATCCGCTCGTACTGGAACCCGTCGTCGATGTTCAGCACCTCTGGCGCCGCGTCGCCCAGCTCGTCCTGCGCCCACGGCCAGGTGGCCGACGGGTGCTCGCCGTACCACTCGGTGACCCCGACCGGGGTCACGCCGAGCGACAGCAGGACGTCCTGTTCGGAGTACCCCGCCGAGACGATCCGCTGTGGCGCTGCGGGCACGACCGTGGCGCCGAACGCGTGCTCGACCGTGACGGGGAACGCGCCATCCCCGGCGGGCGCCGGGGGTGCGGGCTCCGAGGTGGGCGGTCCGGCACATCCGGCGAGCAGTGCCGCCACCACCAGTGCGACGGCGAACGCTCCCGACTTCCCTCTGCCCACGGCTGCTCCCCTTCGACGGTCCGAGGAGGTGAGCTTAGGCTGCCCTTTATCCGCGGGTCACGTCAGGGACCGCAGGCTGTCCGGCAACCGGGCCTCGTCGTCGTACGGGCCGACGACCGCCGCCGTGAGCGGAGCGGAGAGCAGCTCGCGGGCGAGCTCCGCGACCTGTTCGGGCGTGACCTCGGCGATGCGGTCCAGGCTCTCGGTGATCGTGCGCTGCCGGCCGTGGTCCAGCTCCGAGCGACCGATGCGGTTCATCCGCGACGGCGTGTCCTCCAGCCCGAGGACCAGGCCGCCTCGCAGGTTGCCCTGGGCACGGGTGACCTCGGCGGGGGTGAGACCGTCGGCCGCCACCTCCGCGAGCACGGCCCGCACGACCGTGGCGACCTCGTCGAGACGCTCCGGCGCGCAGCCGGCGTAGACCGAGAAGCTGCCCGCGTCGGCGTAGGTGGACAGGGCCGAGTACACCGAGTACGCGAGCCCGCGCTGCTCCCGGACCTGCTGGAACAGCCGTGAACTCGGCCCACCGCCGAGCGCGGTGTTGAGCACCAGGAGCACGCTGCGACGCGGGTCGTGCCGGGAGAGACCGGGGACGCCGAGCAGCAGATGGGCCTGCTCCGTGTCGTCGGGCCGCAGCATCATGCGAGGCCCGGACGCGAGCGTCGCCGGGGCCGGCCGGCGCGGGGGCACCGGCGCGACGTCGCCCGCACGGGCGGTGGCCGCCTCCAGCGCGGCGCCCACCAGCTCGACGACCTCGTGGTGCACCAGGTTGCCGGTCGCCGCCACCACCATCCGTGGCGTGGTGTACCGGCCGCGCCAGAACTCGTGCAGCGTGTGGCGGGTCATCGACCGGATCGACTCCTCGGAGCCGATCACGGGCAGACCCAGCGGGTGGTCACCGAACAGGGCCTCGTCGAACAGCTCGCCCAGCAGGTCCTCGGGGTCGTCGTCGCGCATGGCGATCTCCTCGAGCACCACCCCGCGCTCCACCTCGACGTCCGGCGGCGCCAGGGTGGCGTCGGTGACGACGTCGGCGAGCACGTCCACCGCGAGCGGCAGGTCGGTGTCGAGCACCTGCGCGTAGTAGCAGGTGTGCTCCTTCGCGGTGAACGCGTTCAGGTCCCCGCCGACGGCGTCGAACTCCTCGGCGATCGCCACGGCGCTACGCCGCTGCGTGCCCTTGAACAGCAGGTGTTCGAGGTAGTGGGCGGCGCCGGCCTGGGTCGGCGACTCGTCGCGCGAGCCGATGCCGATCCAGATCCCCAACGACACCGAGCGCACGCCCGGCACCGTCTCGGTGACGACGCGCAGGCCGCCGGGCAGTTCGGTCCTGGAGACGCCGCCGGGGGCGGAGGCCGAAGCCCCCGCCCCCGGCGTGAGAACACCTGTCAAGAGGGGGAGACCGCCTCGGCCTCGGCGTCGACCTCGGCGTCGGCAGGCGCGGCGGCGTCGGCAGTGCCGTTCTCCGACTCCTCGCCCACCGGGACCAGGCTGATCTTGCCGCGGTTGTCGATGTCGGTGACCTCGACGCGGAGCTTGTCGCCGACCTTGACGACGTCCTCCACCTTGGCGATGCGCTTGCCCTGTCCCAGCTTCGAGATGTGGACGAGACCGTCCTTGCCGGGCACCAGCGAGACGAAGGCGCCGAAGGCCGCGATCTTGACGACCGTGCCGAGGAACCGCTCGCCGATCTTCGGCAGCTGCGGGTTGGCGATCGCGTTGATCATGCCGATGGCCTCCTCCGCGGAGGGCCCGTCGGCGGCACCGACGTAGATCGTGCCGTCGTCCTCGATGGAGATGTCGGCGCCGGTCTTCTCGGTGATCGAGTTGATCATCTTGCCCTTCGGGCCGATGACCTCGCCGATCTTGTCGATCGGCACCTTGACCGCCGTGACGCGCGGCGCGAACTGGCTCATCTCGTCGGGCCGGTCGATCGCCTCGCCGATGACCTCGAGGATCGTCATGCGAGCGTCCTTGGCCTGCGACAGGGCCGCGGTGAGCACCTCGGACGGGATGCCGTCGAGCTTGGTGTCCAGCTGCAGCGCCGTGACGAACTCGGACGTGCCGGCGACCTTGAAGTCCATGTCGCCGAAGGCGTCCTCGGCACCGAGGATGTCGGTGAGCGCGACGTAGCGGGTCTGGCCCTCCACCTCGTCGCTCACGAGGCCCATCGCGATGCCCGCGACCGGCGCCTTCAGCGGCACACCGGCGTTGAACAGCGACATCGTGGACGCGCAGACCGAGCCCATCGACGTGGAGCCGTTGGAGCCCAGCGCCTCCGACACCTGCCGGATGGCGTAGGGGAACTCCTCGCGCGTGGGCAGCACGGGCAGCAGGGCCCGCTCGGCCAGCGCGCCGTGGCCGATCTCGCGGCGCTTCGGCGAACCCACCCGGCCGGTCTCACCGGTCGAGTACGGCGGGAAGTTGTAGTGGTGCAGGTAGCGCTTGTGCGTCTCCGGGCCGAGCGAATCGATCTGCTGCTCCATGCGCAGCATGTTCAGCGTGGTGACACCCATGATCTGGGTCTCGCCGCGCTCGAACAGCGCCGAGCCGTGCGCCCGCGGGACGACCTCGACCTCGGCCGACAGCGGCCGGATGTCGGTGATGCCACGGCCGTCGATGCGGACCTGGTCGCGCAGGATGCGCTGGCGCACGAGCTTCTTGTTCAGCGACCGGAACGCGGCGCCGAGCTCCTTCTCGCGGCCCTCGAACTTGCCCTCGAGGGAGGTGAGCACGGCGAGCTTGACCTCGTCGAGCTTCGCCTCGCGCTCCTGCTTCGGGCCGATCGTCAGGGCGGCGGCGAGGTCCTTGCTGCCCTCCGCCTCGACGGCCTCGAAGACCTCGGGCTGGTACGCGGGGAACGTCGGGTAGTCGCGCGTCGGCTTGGCGGCGACGTCGGCCAGCTGCTGCTGGGCCACGCACAGGCTGCGGATGAACGGCTTGGCCGCCTCCAGCCCGGCCGCCACGACCTGCTCGGTGGGCGCCTGCGCGCCACCGGCGACGAGCTCGACGGTCTCGGTGGTGGCCTCGGCCTCCACCATCATGATCGCGACGTCGTCGCCGACCACGCGACCGGCGACGACCATGTCGAACACGGCGCGCTGCAGGTCCTCGTGCTGCGGGAACGCGATCCACTGGCCGTCGATCAGCGCGACGCGGACGCCGCCGATCGGGCCGGAGAACGGCAGCCCCGACAGTTGGGTGGACATCGACGCGGCATTGATGGCCAGCGCGTCGTAGGGGTCCTGCGGGTCCAGGCTCATCACGGTGACGACGATCTGGATCTCGTTGCGCAGGCCGTCGACGAACGACGGGCGCAGCGGCCGGTCGATCAGGCGGCAGGTGAGCACCGCGTCGGTGCCCGGGCGGCCTTCCCGGCGGAAGAACGAGCCGGGGATCTTGCCGATGGCGTACATCCGCTCCTCGACGTCCACCGTGAGGGGGAAGAAGTCGAAGTGCTCCTTGGGGTGCTTCGACGCCGTGGTGGCGGAGAGCAGCATGGTCTCGTCGTCGAGGTACGCGACGACGGATCCGGCGGCCTGGCGCGCGAGGCGCCCGGTCTCGAACCGGATGGTGCGGGTGCCGAAGCTGCCGTTGTCGATCACGGCAGTGGTCTCGTGCACGTCGTCCATGGGGTCGGTCATGTGGTCCTTCTCTGTGCGTGTGACTCCACGCCGCAGCGGCGGATCCCGGCCGAGCCGGTCTTCGATCGAAGCCCTCGGGTTCTTGTCCACCCGGGAGCCACTACCGAGGACCGGCGGATCGTCTGCCGGCGGGGCATGGCGTCGTTCCAGTTGTGACGCCGGCCCGGATCCTCGTCGGATCCGGGCCGGCGGTGTGTCAGCGGCGGAGGCCGAGGCGCTCGATCAGGGACCGGTAGCGCGCGACGTCCACCGACGCGAGGTACTTGAGCAGCCGGCGGCGGCGGCCGACCAGCAGCAACAGTCCGCGCCGCGAGTGGTGGTCGTGCTTGTGCATCTTGAGGTGTTCGGTGAGGCCGATGATCCGCTTGGTCAGCAGCGCCACCTGCGCCTCGGGCGAACCCGTGTCGCCCTCGTGGACCCCGTACTCGTCCAGGACGCTCTTCTTGGTTGCGGCGTCGAGTGCCACGTGCTCCTCTTTCCTTCTGCTGTGCCGTGAAGCCCGCTCCCCGCGAAGGGGGCGGAAGACGGTGCACGGCCGCCACGGACTGCAGCCGGACCCAGTACGCCACGTTACCAGTGGGCCGTGTTCACGCTGCTCACGCCCCCGGCCGGCTCGCTGCCTGGCGCAGCACCTCGGCGAGCTCCGGGAACGAGGGTCCCAGCGCCGCCGCCGCCGCGGCCAGCCGGGCCGGGTCGCTGACGCCGCGCAGCGCCGCGGCCGCCGTGCCGTCCGACGCGGCGCGCCGAGCCCGCCGGGCCGCCGTGCGGGGCCCGTTCCACTGCCAGCGCGCCCGGGAGATCTCCCCGAGCAGGACCTCGACCGCCCGCGGGTCGGGCACGCTCGGCAGCCCGTGGCACCGGTGGTCCAGCATCAGCATGCGGGCCAGCACGGCCGGATCACCGATCTTCACCCGACGCGCGCTCACCAGCTGGCTGAGCATCGCCGGGCTGATCCCCAGGGTACGGGCCAGGCGCGCCTGGGAGATGCCCAGCGCGCCGGTGAGGCGGCGCACGCGGTCACCGAGGGGGGCGCCGTACAGCTCGCGCTGCCGCTCCCGGTTCTCGATCAGCCAGGCGCTCGTCGCCTCGCCGCCCGCATCCGCCATGAGGAGGATGCTCGCAAGGCACGACCCCTCCCCGTGGGCGAACGGCGAAACTGGTGCTTCCCGCCGGAAAGTCGTCGGGGTGTCGGCGGCACGGGAGGCCGACCTCGTGATCGGCACTTCGGCGCGTTCGCGGGTCGAATCGAGCCTGTTGCCGAATCGGTCACGGCCCGCACCGCGGACGCTGCGTCGATCACGGCCCACGGTGGCCGGTCGATCGCCGCTCACGACCGTCCGCCCAGGGTCGACGCTGCTGGTCGGGACGCGGCGCGCTGATCGATCCGATCAGTACCTGGCGGCGGGTGCTGCGACGGTGACGTACTTGTCGGAGCGATCACGGCCACGTGATCGCTCCGAGCAGTACCTGGGTGCTGTCGCGACGACGACGGCGTACGTGTCGGGCCGAGCAGGGCCAGGTGATCGATCCGATCAGTACCTGCGTGCGGGCGCGACGACAGTGGCGTACATGTCGGGCCGAGCAGGGCCAGGTGATCGGCCCGAGCAGTGCGCGGGTGCTGCCGCGGCGACGTCAGGTGCTTCTCGCAGCGATCACCATCCGGCATCCACGGGCCCAGCTCGGCAACGCTCGATCTGTCGACCTCGCACCATTTTCGCTGATCACGGCCACCTCGCGTCCCGGGACGCGCCCCGTGCATGATCAATGAGACGTGAGAGGGGTCTGCTGGAGATCAAACCCCGCTGAGGTCTCGCTCGTGGCGGACGTGGCCGTCCAGGTTCCGCGTCCCGCGCCCGTTGCACGACCACGTAGACGTGAGAGGGGTTGGGGGAAGATCCAACCCCGCTCACGTCTACATCGTCGTGGAATCTCCTGCGGGCGCGCCGTTCCCGGCTCGCGACCACTGCCTCACACCCCGGCCCTGGTCTTCGGCGTAGTCGGCCGGGTTCCCCCTGCTCCTCCCGTCGGCGGGGTGGCCGGGTTGGCAGCACTGCCGAATATCGGGGTTGGGTGGGCGGCCGTCCCCGGCGCGGGCCCAGGCCTGTCCGCGACGAGCCCGCCCCGCTGCGTGCTCGCGCACCTTGCGGTGGTCCCGATCCACCCCCTCCCGGTGACCATCGGGCCGGTTCGCGACGCGTCCACCTCTCATGATCGGCGGGATCGAGACATGGGCTGCAGGGGGAAGCCTGTTGCCGGATGGGTCAGGCCCGTACCGCGGGCGCTGCTCGATCACGAGCAGATGGCGGTCGGTCGATCTTCGGCCACGACCCTCCGCCCATGATCGACGCTGCCGGTCGGGACGTGGCCCGCGGTGATCGATCTGATCAGCACCTGGGAGCGGGTGTGACGACGGTCGCGTACGTGTCGAGGTGATCAGGGCCTGGTGATCGGTGCGAGCAGTGCGTGGGTGCTGTCGCGGCGACGTCAGGTACTTCTCGGGGTGATCAGCACCGGGTGATCGGTCCGAGCAGTGCGTGGGTGCTGTCGCGGCGACGTCAGGTACTTCTCGGGGTGATCAGGACCGGGTGATCGGTCCGAGCAGTGCGTGGGTGCTGTCGCGGCGACGTCAGGTACTTCTCGGGGTGATCAGGGCCGGGTGATCGGTCCGAGCAGTGCGTGGGTGCTGTCGCGGCGACGTCAGGTACTTCTCGGGGTGATCAGGGCCGGGTGATCGGTCCGAGCAGTGCGTGGGTGCTGTCGCGGCGACGTCAGGTACTTCTCGAAGCGATCACCACCGGGCATCCGACACCCGATCCGGCCACACGCTCGATCCGCCCGCTTTCGCGCCGAAGCATCGATCTTGACCGCTCGCCGGCGAGCGCGCGTGGTCGCCGGACCGGTCAGGGAGCGAGCAGCTCGCGGGTGCGGGCGACGTCCCGGTGCATCTGCGCAACGAGCGCGTCGACGTCGGCGAACCGCTCCTGGCCGCGCAGCCGGTGCTCGATGTCGAGGGCGACCTCGAAGCCATAGAAATCCTCGTCGACGTCGAGCACGTACGCCTCGACGGTGCGTTCCTTGCCCGAGAACGTCGGGTTGGTGCCCACGGAGATCGCCGCCGGCAGGCTGCGCTCCCCGATCACGAACCGCCCCGCGTAGACGCCGTCGGCGGGCAGCGCGGAGTAGGACACCGTTGCGAGGTTGGCGGTCGGGAACCCGAGGTCGCGGCCGCGGCGATCACCGTGCACCACCACACCCTCGACGCGGTGCGGCCGGCCGAGCGCCGCCGCCGCGGCAGCCATGTCGCCCGCGTCGATGCACGCGCGGATGTAGGTGGACGAGAACGTGATCCCGTCGTCGGTGATCAGCTCCAGGCCTTCGACTCCGAACCCGAACCGCTGCCCCAGCTCGGTGAGCAGCGCGACGTCCCCCGCCGCCTTGTGCCCGAACGTGAAGTTCCGCCCGACCACGACGTCGGCGGCGTGCAGCCGCTCCACCAGCACCTCGTGCGCGAACTCGGGGGGCGCGGTGCGCGCGAGCTCCAGCGTGAAGGGGAGCACGAGGAACGCGTCGACGCCGAACCCGGCTACCAGGTCCGCGCGGCGCGGCAGTGTGGTCAGCCGCGCCGGGTGGCTGCCGGGGCGCACGACCTCGGCAGGGTGCGGGTCGAACGTCACGAGCACGGTGGGGAGCCCGCGCGCCCGCCCCCGCTCCACCGCACGGCCGATCAGCTGCTGGTGCCCGCGGTGCACGCCGTCGAACACGCCGACGGTGACGACGCTGCGGCCCCAACCGGTGGGAACGGCCTCCAGCCCACGCCAGCGCTGCACGGTCGCGAGCCTACGGAACGCCGCTCGCACCACCGCGAGCGGTAGTGCCCACGCCCGGCACACCGAATCCGGTGCCCGCACACCGACTGCAGTCGGTGTGCGGACGCGGCGATCGGTGTGCGAGCCCCGGATCATGGGTCCCCATCCCCGCCGAGCCGCGATCTGCGGGCGGGGAGGTCACGTCGCCGCGGGGGCCAGGACCACCAGCGGACGGGCCCGGTCGTCGCGGTCGGCCACCAGGGCCAGGGCGCGGCCGTCGGGGGCGAAGACGCCGTACGTGCCGCTCGTCCCGGTGGCGGGCAGCGGGCGCCCGTGGGAGATGTCGGCGGCGAGCGCCGCGTCGAGGTCGCGGCGGGGGAAGGCCAGCGCAACCGCGTCGTCGAGCGGGACGACCGCGCTCGCGTCGGCCTCCAGCGTCTCGAGCGTGCTCGCGTGCTCGAGGGCGAACGGCCCGACGCGGGTGCGGCGCAGCGCCGTGAGGTGCCCGCCGACGCCCAGTGCGGCGCCCAGGTCACGCGCCAGCGCGCGGACGTAGGTGCCCGAGGTGCAGCTCACGGTCACGTCCAGGTCCGCGCCGCGGCGCTCCAGCAACGTGAACTCCGTGACGGTGACGGGCCGCGCGGCCAGCACGACCTCCTCCCCCGCCCGGGCCAGCGCGTAGGCGCGCTTCCCGTCGACCTTGATGGCGCTCACCGTGCTCGGGACCTGCTCGATCGGGCCAGTCAGGGCCGTCATGCCCGCGGCGATCGCGGCGTCGGTCACCCCGCTCGCGTCGGCCGTGGCCAGCACCTCGCCCTCGGCGTCGTCGGTGCGGGTGGACGCGCCGAGCCGGATCGTGGCGGTGTAGGCCTTGGTGTCCAGCGCCAGGTGCCCGAGCAGCTTGGTGCCGCGGCCGACCCCGCACACGAGCACGCCCGTGGCCATCGGGTCGAGCGTGCCGGCGTGCCCGATCTTGCGCGTGCGCAGGATCCGGCGCAGCCGTGCGACGACGTCGTGCGACGTCAGGCCGGAGGGCTTGTCCACGACGACGAGTCCGGGAGCGGGGATGTCCACCACCTGATTCTCGCAATGTGCGTACCGACCGTCGGAGGCGCCGGTTACCGTCACCGCGGACAGCGGTTCAGGGGGCCTGCAGATGTCGACCACAACGGTCACCGCGGGTGCCGTGCTGCGCCGCGGGGCGGGCGCGCGCCCCCGCGATCTCGTCGCCGCGTCGCTGCTGGTGGGGGTGCACCAACTGGCCGAGGCCGCGGTGCCCGTCACGGTCGGCTGGGTGATCGACCTCGCCGTGGTCACCGGCGACACCGGCGCGCTGCTGCGCTGGCTCGCGGTGGTCCTCGGGGTGTTCGTGGTGCTCTCCACCAGCGCGCTGGGCGGCTACTGGCTGGCCCGGCGCACCGAGCTGCTGGCCGCCCACCGGCTCCGCATGGACGTCACCGCGCGCGTGCTGCACCCGGCGGGCGGTGCACCCGGGCGCTCCGGCGAGCTCGTGAGCACCGCGGGCGCGGACGCCGACCGCGCGGCGCTCGTGTGCCAGGTGATCTGGGGCGGCTCCGCTGCCCTCGCCGCGCTCGCGGGCGGCGCCGTCGTGCTGCTCGGCTCGTCCGTGGTCCTCGGGCTCGTCGTGCTCGTCGGGGTGCCGCTGGTGTTGCTCGCGTCCCGGTTGCTGGCCCGGCCGCTGGTCGGGCGGGCAGAGGCGGAGCAGTCCGCGCTCGCCGCTGCCACCGGCGTGGCCACCGACGTCGTGAGCGGGTTGCGCGTGATCAAGGGCATCGGTGCCGAGCAGGCCGCCACCGGGTCCTACCGCAGCGCCAGCCGGTCCGCACTGGCGGCCCGCCTCTCCGCGGCGCGCCTCGAGGGCGGCTACCTCGGCGCCACCAACGTCATCACCGGGCTCTTCCTCGTGGTCGTGGCGTGGGTCGGGGGCCGGCTCGCCCTCGACGGCGCCATCAGCATCGGCGAGCTGGTCGCCGGCGTCGGGCTCGCGCAGTTCCTCATCGGGCCGCTCGAACGCCTCACCGAGATCGGCACCGTGCTGGCGGGCGCCCGGGGGTCGGCCCGCCGCGTGGCCATCGTGCTGGACGCTCCCCCCACGGTCCGCGAGGGTGCCGGTGCGCTGCCCGAGCACCCGGCGGGCGCGCTGCGCGTGCGCGTGCCCCGCGGACCCGCCGTCGACGTGGCGGCCGGCGAGCACCTCGGGATCGTCACGCTGCAGGCGGCCGACGCCGCGGCGCTGCTCGACGCGCTGGCCCGCGACAGCGACGCCGAGGTGGTCCTCGACGGCGAGGACCTGCGCGAGGTCACCCTCGACCACGCCCGCCGCGCGGTGCTGGTGGCACGGCACGAGGCCACGCTGTTCGAGGGCACGGTCGCCGACAACACCGGCCGCGACCCCGGCGCCCTCGCCGCCGCGGCCGCGGACGAGGTCGTCGACACGCTCCCGCACGGCCTCGACAGCGAGGTGGCCGAGCGGGGCCGCACGCTGTCCGGCGGGCAACGCCAGCGGATCGGGCTGGCCCGGGCGCTGGCCGCGCGCGCGTGCGTACTCGTGCTGCACGACCCCACCACCGCGGTCGACGCCGCCACCGAGCACCGGATCGCCGCGGGCGTCTCGGCGCTGCGGGCGGGGCGCACCACGGTGCTCGTGGCGTCGAGCCCGGCGCTGCTGGCCCGCTGCGACCGCGTGCTGCTGGTGGACGGGGGCGCGGTGGTCGCGTCCGGCACGCACGCCGAGCTGGTGTCCGACCCCCGCTACCAGCGGGCGGTGCTGGCGTGACGAAGCCCGGCGCGGCGCCGACGCTGCTCCCCATCGCCACGTCCGCCCGCACCCGCAGGGCGCTCGCCGGGCTCGTCCGGCCGCACCGCGCGCTGCTGGCCGGCACCGTCGTCACGCTCGTGGCGGCCTCGGTGGCGGTGCTGGTGGTACCCGCGCTGCTCGGCCGGATCGTCGACGCCGTGATCTCCCGCGGCGTCGCCGGACTCATCGACACGCTCGCGCTCGGCATCCTCGTCGCGCTCGTGGCGCGGGCCCTGCTGGCGGCACTCGGCTCGGTGCTCGTGGCTCACCTGGGCGAGCTGGTCCTCGCCGCCCTGCGCGAGAACGTCGTGCAACGCGCCCTCGACGTGCCGCTGGCCGACGTCGAGCGGGCCGGA
This sequence comes from Pseudonocardia sp. MH-G8, assembly GCF_002262885.1. Lineage (GTDB taxonomy): Bacteria > Actinomycetota > Actinomycetes > Mycobacteriales > Pseudonocardiaceae > Pseudonocardia. The sequence continues at coordinate 288,311 of NZ_NKYF01000006.1, forward strand.
TCCGGCGACCTGCTGCAGCGGGTCGGCGGCGACATCGCCGTGATCTCCGAGGGCGTGCGGCGTGCGCTGCCCACCGTCGTGATCTCGCTGCTCGACGTCGCGCTCACGCTGGTCGGGCTCACCGTGCTCGACTGGCGCCTGGCGCTCGCCGGCCTGGCACCCCTGCCGATCTGGATCCTGGTGGGCCGCTGGTACCTGCGGACGTCGGGGCGCCTCTACGCGGCCGAGCGGGTGGCCGAGGGGGTGCGCACGCAGTCGCTGCTCGCCGGGGTCGGCGGGGCCGCCACCGTCCGCGCCTTCCGCAGGCGCGCCGCCCAGCTCGCCCGGATCGAGCGGCACTCCACCTCGGCGGTCCGGGCCTCGGTGCGCGCGTCCACCGCCGAGTCCCGGTTCGGGCTCGTGATGAACGGCGCCGAGCTGGTCGGTGTGCTCTCGATCCTCGTCACGGGCTTCCTGCTGGTGCGGGCCGACGCCGTGACGGTCGGCGCGGCCACCGCGGCCGCGCTGTACTTCCTGCGGCTGTTCGACCCGATCGGGATCATGCTCTACCTGCTCGACGAGGCACAGTCCGCGGGCGCAGCGTTGGCACGCCTGGTCGGGGTGACCGACATGCCCACCCCTCCCGGGCCACAGGCGCCGCGCATCCCGCGGGACGCCTCCGTGCACCTGCGCGGCATCCGGCACGCCTACGACGCCGGCCCCGAAGTGCTGCACGGCGTGGACCTCACGATCGCGCCGGGCGAGCGCGTGGCCGTGGTCGGGGCCAGCGGCGCGGGCAAGACCACGCTCGGCGGCATCCTCGCCGGCGTGCACACCCCCACCGCAGGCACCGTCGAGATCGGCGGCGTCCCGCTGGCGGAGATCGCGCAGCTACGCCGGCACGTCGCGCTCGTCACCCAGGAGGTGCACGTCTTCGCCGGCACCGTGGCCGACAACCTGCGGCTGGCCCGCCCGGACGCCACCGACGCCGAGCTCGCCGCGGCCCTGCGCACCGTCGCGGCGCCGCTGGCGCTCGCCGATGTGGTCGGCGACGGCGCCGACGAGCTCTCCGCCACCCGCGCCCAGCAGCTCGCGCTCGCCCGGCTGGTGCTCGCCGACCCCGCCGTCGCCGTGCTCGACGAGGCCACCGCGGAGGCCGGCAGCGCCGGTGCGCGCACCCTGGAGCACGCCGCCGCAGCCGCCCTCGCCGGGCGCACCGCGGTGGTGATCGCCCACCGGCTCACCCAGGCCGCCGACGCGGACCGGGTCGTGGTGCTGGACAAGGGACACATCGTCGAGTCCGGGCCGCACGAGGAACTGGTGGCCGCGGGCGGCAGCTATGCCGCGCTGTGGGCGGCCTGGGCGGCACCCCGCAGCTGAACGGTCCGGGGTACCGCAGGCGGCGACGGCGCACTCGCGGCCCCGGTGGTTGATCGTTGCGAGATCGCGCTGTCCGATGGATCTCGCAACGATCTCGCGGCCGGGAACATCTAGCCGGGCCCGAGGAGCGCGCTCGCGACCAGCGCGGCGTGCCCGTCCAGCGCCGCGCGTTCCTTCTCCGCCTCCGACGGGCGCCCCCGGACCGCCCACAGGTGCTCGGCGCGACGCCAGTGCTCACCCCGGCTCCCCAGCAGGATGAGGTCGCGGGCGTCGGCGCGGGTGAGGGGATCGGCGTCCGCCGCGACGGCCGTGACCGCATCGGCGATCAGGCCCACGACGTCCTGCACCACCGCCCGCTCGGCCCGCCCGGGCGCCCGGCCGAGCACCGTGCACGCGCTCACGACGGCCGGGGCGAGGTCGTAGCCGACGAGCGCGTGCGCACCCGCCAGCGTCGTGCGGACGGGATCGGCTCCCGCCTCCCACCGGTCGAGCACCACCTGCCACACGCGCGGCACCGACCCGGGGCGTGCGTGGGCACGCACGGCCCGCAGGTAGCGCCGCACGACCTCGGCGAGCAGCGCAGAGCGGAACTCGCGGGCCGCGTCCGGGGGTCCGTCGTCGGCGGCCTCGGCGATCGCCGTCAGTACCCGCCCGACCGGGCCCGCCCCGTGTCCCCTGGCCCGCTCGTCGGCGCCGGCCTGCAGCCGCACCACTGCCTCGGCCAGACCACCTGCGCGCGGGTAGGGCCGGTGGACGCCGTTCGGGCCCGTCCCGACCACCCCCGCGCCGATCGCTTCGACCACCGTTCCTCCTCGCCGAGGCACTGGATGGCCTCCGGTCCCCGGCGGTTGCCGGCCACGAGGAGAGGACGCGGACCCCGCCGCTGATACGCGCGGCCGCGATGTAAGGCGTCCGCGCGGCCGGATATAGGGCGTTGACCTGACGACACCCACCCCGCGCCCCCGCGAGGCTGGCCCGGCCCCGACCACCCCGTGAGGAGTCTGCGATGACCGCACCTGCCCGCACCGGCGCCGCGAACGGCGAGCTGCTGCGGTCGGCGGGTCGCGGCGACGAGCAGGCCTGGACCGAGATCGTGCTGCGCTACGAGGGCATGGTCGGCGCGATCGTGCGGTCCTACCGCATGCAGGACGCCGACGCCCGCGACGCCGAGCAGCGCACCTGGCTGCGCCTGGTCGAGCACCGGGGCGCGGTGCGCGACCCGGAACGGCTCGGCGGCTGGCTGGCCACCACGGCCTCCCGTGAGTGCCTGCGGATCCTGCGGGAGAACCGGGCCGTCGTCTCCGACGAGCTCGACGCGGTCCCCGACGCCGTCCCGGCGGTCGAGGACCAGGTCGTGGACGCCGACACGGTCTCCCGGCTGTGGACCATCGTGTCGGACCTGCCGCCCCGAGGCCGCACGATCATGAGCGAGCTGTTCGCCGAGAACCCGCGCCCCTACGCCGAGGTGGCCCGCGACACCGGTATCCCGATCGGGAGCCTCGGCCCCAGCCGCGCCCGCCTCATCGAGCGGGTGCGGCGCACGTTCGACATGGGCACGCCGGACACGGGAGCGCCCGACACCGCACGACCCGACACGAGCGCGCCCGATACCCGCACGCCCGCTCCGGCGTGACGCGGCTCCCCGGGTCAGCGCCCGTTCGGACGTGCGCGGAACAACACTGCGCTCGCCTGCACCCGGCTGTGCACGCCGATCTTCGCGTAGATGCGGGTGACGTGGACGCCCACGGTCTTCTCGCTGATGAACAGCCGCTGCGCGATCTCGCGGTTGGTGTGCCCGCCTGCCAGCTCGGTGAGGACCTCGAGCTCCCTGGCGGTGAGGGCGGCCAGCTCGTCGTCGGGGGCGGGGGCGGCCGGTGGCTGCGCGGGGTCGGGCAGCCGGACGACGTCGTCGAGCCGCACCCGGGCCCGCTCGGCGAGGTCCGCGATCTCCGCGAGGAACGGGGTGGCGGCCAGGTCCCGCGCCACCTCTCCGGCGTGGCGCAACGATTCAGCGGCCGCGGCCGACTGGGACCGGCTGCTGAGCAGCGCCTCGGCCCGTCGCAGGTGGGCGTAGGCGGCGGGGTAGGGCTGCCGGTGCGCCCGCCAGACCTCCGCGACGTGCTCCCACGCCTGCGGGTCGGAGCGCTGCGCGGCGCGCCCGTCCTCGGCCGCCGACATCGCCACGAACCCGAGCACGACCTCGCGCACCGCCGGCACCGAGGACGCCGCGCTGCGGGCCAGCTCGTCGGCGTGGCGGCGCAGCCGGGCGACGATGGCGTCGTCCGCGCGGCGCATCCCCAGCCGCGTGAGCTCGGCACGGGCACGGGCGCCGTGCCAGACGAGCGGCGCCACCAGCCACACGTCGTCCGAGCCCTGCTCCACGACGTCGAGCCCCACGGCCACGTGGTCGAGCGCCACGTCGGGACGCCCCTGCCACATCGCGAGCCCGGCCCGCAGGGTGAGCAGCGGGAGCCGGTAGCGCGGGCCCGCGGTGGCCGCCGACAGCGCCTCGACGGCCTCCAGGTCGTCCTCGGCGGCGTCGAAGCGGCCGCGCCCGGTGTGCAGCCGGGCCCGGGCCAGCCGCAGTTCCAGCGCCTCCGCCCCGCTGGGGGCGAGCTCCCACGCCTCGGCGATCGTGGCGTCCGCCTCGTCCCAGCGCCCGATCCGGAACATCCCGTTCGCGGCCACGGAGAGCAGACCGGCGCCCGCGCTGCGGGCGAGCCCGAGCTCCCGCGCCCGCTCGATCCCGGCCCGCGCGATCGCGATGCCCCGGTCCAGCTCGTTCAGCGGACCGGACAGCAGCTCGGCGAGGCTGCGGTGCGCCCGCATGATCCCGCTCGGCTCGCCGGCCCGCTCGGCCACCGCGATCGACTCGCGCAGCGCCGCCTCACCCGCCTGCGCATCCTCCCGGTAGGCGAGGCTGAAGCCGAGCGTGGCGAGGGCCCGCGCCTCCTCCGCGGCGAGGCCGGCCCGCCGGGCGGCCGTCAGCGCACGCCCGGCCGCCTCGTGGGCTCCGGCGAAGTCGCCCGCCGTCCACAGCGCCCACGCGTGCCCGCCGAACACCTCGGCCCGCTCGGGTTCGGCACCGGTGGCCGGCAGCGCCGCGGTGGCCCGGCCGAAGGCTTCGGCGGCCTCCCTGCCGCGGCCCGCCGCCACGAGGTAGCGACCGGTGCGGGCGTGCAGCAGCGCGGCGTCGAGGTCGTGGGCGAGGTCGGACGGATCGGACGGTTCCAGGAGGTCGAGCCGCTCGGCCAGCAACGCCACCGCCTGGTCGGCGTCCCCGGCAAGGTGCGCCGCCTCGGCCGCCCGCTCGAGGCAGGTGGCCCGCGGCACCGGCGCCCCGTCCAGCTCCCCGGCCAGCTGCGCGGCACGCAGCCAGTGCCGGTGCGCCTCCGCGTAGCCCCGCACCCGGTCGGCGGCCTCGGCGGCCGCCACGGCGGCGGCGCCCGCGCGCTCCCGGTCGCCCGCGCCGTACCAGTGGTGGGCGAGGCGGGCATCCACACCCGGCAGCTCGCGCGCCCACGCGCTCTCCAGCCCCGTGGCGTAGCGGTGGTGCAGGTCCATCCGCTCCCCGGGCAGCAGCTCCCCCACCACCACCTCGGTCATCAGGCCGTGGCGCAGGCGGTACCCGTCCACGGCACCGTCCACCTCCACGACGCCGGCGTCCACGGCCTCCCGCAGGGCGTCGAGCAGCCACGATCCGCCCCACGGCTCGCCACCGAGCACGGCGTCGAGCAGCCGGTGCGGCAACGGGCCCTCGCACATCCCGACCGCGCGCACCGCCCGTAGCGCCGGGGGCGAGAGCCGGGCGATGCGGTGGAGCACCAGCTCGCGCAGCGTCGTGGGCAGGGCGGTCGGGTCGCCGTCGAGGGCCGCGCGCAGGGTCTCCTCGGCGATGAACGCGTTGCCCGCCGAGCGCGTCCAGACCAGGTCGACCAGGTCGGGCCGGTCGGGGGCGCCTGCCTGCACCAGCGCCGCGACGTCGGGGCGGCGCAGCGGTGCCAGGTCGATGCCGCGCACCTGCCGGTGCCGGGAGAGCTCGCGGATCGTCGTGCGTGCCGCGGTGGCCTCCGCGCCGGGCTCGGTGCGGTGCGTGGCCACGAGCAGCAGCCGCTCGTCGGGCAGGTTCGCCACGAGGTAGGCCAGCAGGTCCAGCGTGGAGCGATCCGCCCACTGGACGTCCTCCACGACGAGCACCAGGACCGACTCGGTGGCCAGCCGCAGCACCACGCGGTGCAGCAGCTCCAGGGTCTGCACCCGCGCCACCGCGGCGGGCACCGGGGCGCGCAGGGCGAGCAGCTCGTCCAGCTGGTCGGACCAGGGTGCCAGCAGCCGGCGGGCCGGCTCGCCGACGGCGGAGCGCAGCATCGTGCGCAGGGCTGAGGCCACCGGCCAGAACGGAGGGCTCTCCGCGATGTCGGACGCGCCACCCAGCAGCACGGTGGCGCCGGCGTCGTGAGCGCGCCCGACGAGCTCCTGCACCAACCGCGTCTTGCCCACACCGGCGTCCCCGGTGAGGAAGATCGTGGCCATCCGCCGCTGCCGGACGGTCTCGAGCGCGGCGACCAGCGCGCCGAGCTCGTCCTCCCGGCCGACCAAGGGGCTCACCGGCCATCGCTCGGTCACGCCTGGTGACGTTAGTGTGCGGCTGTTGCGGTGACCAGGTCGGCACCCTCTACACGTATCAGGGCCGCCGTCGCGTGCTCCTCGCCGCGGACCGCCGGCGAGAGGGCGGCCGCGAGAGGAGCAGGTGTGGGGAGCAGTGGGATCGTGACCAGGGGGCGGGAGCCGGCCGTCGGGCTCAGGCCGGATGGTCGAGGAAGTACGCAGCGCCTCGCCGAGCTGGCCGGCGACCGGCCTGCCGGTTCGATCGCGGAGGTCGTCGAGCGGCTGGCGGCGATCCGCGACCACGCCGTGAGCACGTCGTTGCTGGGCGAGGGCGACGGGATCGCGTCGTTCTCGACGCTGTACCACATCATCACGCGCCGGATCGGGGAGATGGCCGAGGGGGGCGAGTTCCGTTCCACCGACTTCCTGGTGCGCCTGGACATCGAGTTCGCGGAGCGCTACTTCCAGGCGCTGCGCAGCTACGCCCGGGACCTCTCCTCGCCCCCGCGCGTCTGGCGCGTGCTGTTCGACAACCGCAGCGACCCGCATGTGGCCCCGGTGAACTTCGCCGTGGCCGGCGTCAACGCGCACATCAACTTCGACCTGTCGTGCGCGCTGATCGCCACCTGGCGCCACATCGCGCCGGACGGCGAGGGCGAGGACGGCGCCCAGTTCCACGACTACCGGCTCGTCAACGAGGTGTTCGAGGCCGAGATGGACCCGCTGCGCGAGGACCTCGACTCCCTGCTGTCGGCCGGCCCCGACGGCGCGATCTGGGATCGCGCGGCGAACTGGATGGCGGACCTGGTCATCCGGTTCACCCGCGACCTCGCCTGGAACGAGGCCGATCGGGTGTGGGGCCTGGGGGCCACCCCCGAGGTGTGCGCGGCATCGGAGGAGCGCCTCGACGTGATGGCCGCGTTCGTGGGCGAGCGCCTGCTGCGCAACCCGTTGCCGGTCTGATACCCGCTCGACCGCGGGCACCCCGAACCCCCACCATCACCGCGTGGGCCACATCGAGGCGATGGCGGTCGGGCACCGGCTGCCCGACGGCCGCACCCTGTTCTCCGACGTCTCCTTCCGCGTGGGTGACGGCGCCAAGATCGCCCTCGTCGGGCCCAACGGCGCCGGGAAGACCACCCTGCTGCGGATGGTCGCCGGCGAGCTGACACCGGTGGCCGGCAGCATCGCGCGCAGCGGCGGGCTCGGTGTCATGCGCCAGTTCATCGGCTCGATCGACGACGGTTCGACCGTGGCCGACCTGGCGCTCTCGCTGGCCCCGCCCACCGTGCGGGCCGCCGGGGAGCGGCTGCGCGCGGCCGAGCGCGCCCTCGACGAGACCGAACGCTCCCAGCTGCGCTACGCCGACGCGCTCGCCGGGTGGGGGGAGGCCGGCGGCTACGGCGCCGAGGTGGAGTTCGACACCGCCGCCGTCGCCGCGTTGGGCCTGCCGTGGGAGCAGGTGCGCGACCGCCCGGCGGCAACGCTGTCCGGTGGCCAGCAGAAACGGTTCGCCCTCGAGCTGCTCCTGCGCGGGCCCGACGAGGTGCTGCTGCTCGACGAGCCGGACAACTTCCTCGACGTCCCCGGCAAGCGCTGGCTGGAGGCGCGTCTGGACGAGTCGGTCAAGAGCGTGCTCTACGTCAGCCACGACCGCGAGCTGCTCGCGCGCACGGCCCAGCGGGTGGTGACGGTCGAGGCCGGCTCCGTCTGGGTGCACCCGGGCGGCTTCGCGTCCTGGCACGCCGCGCGCGTGGCCCGCCACGACCGGCTCGACGAGCAGCGCCGCCGCTGGGACGAGGAGCGTGAGAAGCTGGAGCGGCTCGTCGTCCACTACCGGACCAAGGCCTCCCACAACGACTCCATGGCGTCGCGGCTGCAGGCCGCACGCACCCGGCTGGCACGCTTCCTCGACGCGGGCCCGCCCCCGGAGAAGCCGCGCGAGCAGAACCTGCGGATGCAGCTGCGCGGGGCCCGGACGGGCAAGCGGGCCGTGGTCTGCGAGCAGCTGGAGCTCGACGGCCTGACCTACCCGTTCGACCTGGAGGTCTGGTTCGGTGACCGGGTGGCGGTGCTGGGCGCCAACGGCACCGGTAAGTCGCACCTCCTGCGGCTGTTGGCCCGCGGTGGCACCGACCCGGAGCCCGCCACGGTGCCGGCGAGCGGGCGCGCGCTCGCCCCCGTGGCCCACGGCGGCACCGCCCGGCTGGGCGCGCGCGTGCGCCCCGGACACTTCTCCCAGACCCACGACCGCCCCGAGCTGAGCGGCCGCACGCCGTTGGACGTCCTCGTCGAGGGCGACGCCGACCGGCCCGGGACCACGCGCGGCGACGCGATGAAGGCCCTCGCCCGCTACGAGCTCGCGGGCCAGGCGGAGCAGCCGTTCGCCACGCTGTCCGGCGGGCAGCAGGCGCGGCTGCTGGTCCTGTTGCTGGAGCTGTCCGGCGCCACGCTGCTGCTGCTCGACGAGCCCACCGACAACCTCGACCTCGCCTCCGCCGAAGCCCTCGAGCAGGCGCTCGAGGCGTTCGAGGGCACGGTGCTCGCGGTGACGCACGACCGCTGGTTCACCCGGACGTTCGACCGGTTCCTGCTGGTCGGCGGGGACGGCGAGGTCCGCGAGACCCCGGAGCCGGTGTGGGAGTCGCACGACCGCACGACGTCGGCGGTCCCGTCGCGGTAGCCGGCCGAACCGATCACGGTCGGGTGATCGACCGGATCTATGCTGCGGCACGACCGAGCCGGGCGACCAGACGGGGTGGGCTGCGGAGTTGGCGGCTGTGTGGGATGCGCTCGTGTCCGTTCTGCAGGCGTTCGGGCTGACCGGGCTCCTCGTCACCCTGGGGCTGGCCGTCCTCGCCCTGCTCACGCGGCTCTACGTGGGGCGCAGGCGGCTGGTGTGGGAGGAGGAGCTCAACACCAAGATCGGGATGGAGCCGTTCGGCCCGCACGACTCCTCGCCGGCGCTCGCGCAGTTCAACTCCGTCACGGTGCTGGTCGTCAAGTTCCGCAACGCCGGCTGGAGCACGATCCCCGAGACCGCCTACCGCACGTTGCCGCAGGTGTCGCTCGACGGCCGGTTCATCGTCGACTTCCGGGTCTCGCAGCCGTCGCTCATCGCGCTGGACAACGAGATCCAGTGGGGGATCGACTCCGGCGGCCGCGCCGACGAGGGCGCGGAGCGCACCGGCTGGGTCGTGTGCCCGAGCGGCCGCGACCAGGCGGAGGCACTCCGGCACGGCCTCGTCCGCACGGCATTGCGCCAGACCCTGCCGGACTCCCTCAACGACGCCGGAGCCGGCGGTCTCGACCCCGCCGCACGCGACCGGCGACGGGTCCTCATCCTCCCGCCGCTCACGATCCCGCCCGGCGGCCAGTTCCGGCTGGTCATCTGCTGCCGCGACGACGACCCGGGAAGCCGGAAGCGCGACTACACCGTCGACGGCGCCGTGGACAACGTGCTGCCCGCCGACCGGCGGATCGTGGAGCGGGGTCGCAAGCGCCGGATCGTCACGCTGACGCGGGCGCTGGTCGCCTCGGTCGTCGTGCTGGCGGTGGCGCTCGTGGTCGCGATCGCGGTGCCCCGCACCCCTCCCCCGTTCTGCGGATCCGGCCCTTTGACGGTCACCGGCTCCAGCGCGTTCGTCCCCGTCGTGGCGGAATCCGCCCGGCCCTACCTCGCCGCCTGCCCCGGCACCTCGGCCACCACCACCGTGTCGACGAGCCGTGAAGGCATCCGCTCCCTGCTCGCACCGGGCGCGGACAGGGACGCGACCCTCGCCCTGTCCGACGGTGTGGCGGACGACCCGAGCGGTCAGCTGCAACGCCAGGCGATCGCCGTTCTGATCTACGCGGTCGTCGTCAACGACGATGCCGGCGTCGACCGGCTCTCGACCGCGCAGATCCGGTCGATCATGTCGGGCGCGGTGACGTCCTGGGACCAGCTCGGCGGCGCGCCGGTGCCCGTCCGGATCGTCGGCCGCGGCCCGGACTCGGGCAGCCGGGAGGCCTTCGAGCGCTACGTCCTGCAAGGCGGTGCCGAACCGCGCGAATCGTCCAACGACTGCCTGGAGCGCGACCGGGTGCCGAGCGATCCGGTCGTCCGCTGCGAGCGGGCCACCACCGACGAGGTGCTGCGGCAGGTCGCCGCGGTGCCCGGGGCGATCGGCTACGCCGACGCCGAGGCCGCCGGCGCGTATCCCGGCCTGGTCGCGGCCTCGATCGACGGCGCCGAGGCCTCCCAGGGCAGTGCCCGCACCGGCTACCCGTTCTGGACGGTCGAGTACGCCTACACCTACGGGCGGCCGCGCCCCGGGGGCGTGCTGCAGCGGTTCCTCGAGCACCTGTCCGGCGACGCCACGGCCCGGCTGATCAGTGAGGCCGGTTACGAGCCGTGCGTGCTGTTCGACCGCAGCCTCGACCCGCTGTGCGTGGCCGATCGCTGAGCCAGGCGACCGCGGCCTACACCAGCTGCGTGAAGAACCGGATGATCGACTCGGCGCCGTTGCGGAGCAGCGTGCCGATGTCCTGCACGGTGCCGGCGGCGCTGTCCGGGCTCACGAAGACCCAGAAGACGAGCAGTGCGATCACGAGGAGTCCGACGATTCTCTTCACGTGCACCCGATCCGTGGCCCGCAGGGTTGACGATGGCAGTTCCTGTTTACCGCACGTGGCCGCGCGGCAGGTACCGACACTCAGGCGCGGACCGCGCCGGTGACGATCCACCGGTCGCTGCGGGCACGCAACCCCACGGCCACGAGCCGGAGCAGCATGAACGCCGTGAGACCCGACCAGATGCCCGCAAGGCCCCACCCGAATGCCAGCGACGCCCAGATCGGGGGCAGGAACCCGATCACGGCCGCCGCCAGCGTGGACGTCCGCAGGAACGCCGCGTCCCCCGCGCCGAGCAGCACCCCGTCCAGGGCGAACACCACCCCGGCAACCGGCTGCATCGCGGCGAAGAACCACCAGGCGATCGGCACGACCGCCAGCACCGCGGGGTCGGGTGTGAACACCGGCGGCAGCACGGGGATCAGCGCCGCGAACAGCACCCCGAACCCGATGCCGAGCACCAGCCCGTAGCGGGCCACCTGGCCGGCGAGCGCCCGCGCCCGCTGCGCACCCCGATCGGGCGAGCCGAGCGCGGCGCCGACCAGCGCCTGGGCCGCGATCGCCACCGCGTCGAGCACGAGCGCCTGGAAGAACCACAGCTGCAGCACGATCTGGTGCGCGGCGGCTGTTGCGGCCCCGAACCGCGTGGCGACCGCGGCCGCCGACAGGAAGCACGCCTGGAAGGCGAGGCTGCGGGCGAGCAGGTCGCGCCCGAGGGCGAGCTGCGCGCGCAGCACCACCGGTGCCGGGCGCAGCGACACCGCCTCCGCCCGCGCCGCCCGTACCAGCGCGACGAGGAACAGCGTGGCGGCCACCGACTGTCCGGCGACGTTCGCGAAGGCCGACCCGACCAGGCCGAGGCCGGGCCACTCCCCCAGTCCGTGCACCAGCACGGGGCAGCACACCGCCGACAGCACGTTGCCGGCGAGCACGATGCGCAGCGGCCGCGCGGTGTCCTGCACACCCCGCATCCAGCCGTTGCCGGCCAGCGTGACCAGCACCATCGGCGCCCCCCACAGGGCCACCCGCAGCCAGGACGTGGCGGCATCGGCGATCGCGCCGCCGTCACCGAGGACCTCCGCCACCGGCCGGGCCAGCAGCTGCCCCACCCCGAGCACGAGCAACCCGACGCCGAGAGCCAGCCAGGTGGCCTGCACGCCCTCGCCGACCGCGTCCCCGCTCCGGCCGGCGCCGTGCAACCGGGCCGCACGGGCCGTGGTGCCGTAGGACAGGAAGTTCAGCTGGCTGGTGACCTGGGCGAACACCACCGCGGCGACGGCCAGCCCTGCGAGTGACACCGCGCCGAGGCGCCCGACCACCGCGGTGTCGACGAGCAGGTAGAGCGGCTCGGCCGCCAGCACGGGCAGCGCGGGCGCGGCGAGCCGCAGCACCTCGCGCAGCGGCACCCGGTCGGACGCGGCCGTCATCCCCGTGGCGCGAGCGGCCGCCGGCACACGTAGACGAACGCGGGTGGCAGGTTGCGCCACACCGTGGCGGTGACCTGCACCTCCTCGAAGGTGGAGCGCAGGGTCCGGCGGAACCGGCGGGCGGCGGAGAGGGTCATCCCGTGCAGGTAGGCGAACGTGGTGAACGCGCCGGTGTCGCCGATGGCGTGGCTGATCTCGCTCAGCAGGCGCGTCTGCGTGGCGTCGTCGAACAGGGCCCAGGGCAGCCCGCAGATGATGGCGTCGGCCCGCGGGATGCCGCGCTCGGCCAGCAGGTCCCCGAGGTCGGCGGCGTTGCCCGGCACGACCTCGAGGTTCGGGCGGGTGCGGCGCAGGTAGCCGACCATGTCCGGGTCCAGCTCCACGGCGAGGTGCCGGGCGTCCGGGGGCAGCTTCTCGGCGATCACGGCACTCACCGCTCCCGTGCCGGGGCCCAGCTCCACCACCACCGGCTTCCCCGTGCGCGGCACCACCGACGCGAGTACCGCGCCCAGCCGGGGCGAGCTCGGCGCGACCGCACCCATCGTCGCCGGGCGCCGGACCGCCGCCGCGAGGAAGGCCCGGCGCGCGGACCGCCCGTCGGCTCCGGTGGCCGGGGTGTCGGACGTCATCGAATGCCCTCCGCTCGTCACGGCGCCACCGTATCGGGCGGGCCCGACCGGTCGGCCGGTCATGTTCTGCAGCCGCTGCACGTGCGTAGCCCTCGCCACTAGACGAGAGCCGCGCGGATCCCCGCGAGGACCTCCTGCTCGGTGCCCTCCCGCGTGAACCCGGCAGCGGCGCGGTGCCCACCGCCGCCGAGCGCGGTGGCCGCGGCGGCGACGTCGACCCTGCCCGTCGAACGCAGCGAGACCACGAACCGGGCCGGTGCGACCTGCTTGAGGACCGCCGCGACCTCGGCCTCCTGCGCGGTGCGCAGGACGTCGACGACGCTGTCGATCTCCTCGGGCCGGAAGCGCCGGACGTCCTCCAGCGGGATCGTGGTGTGCACCAGACCCGTGGGCTCGAGCACCGCCCGCCCGAGCGCGGCCGACAGCCCCGCGAACCAGGCGAACGGGTGCTCGTCCATCAGCGCCCGCGCCAGGACGGCCGGCTGCGCGCCGGCCTCCACCAGCTCGGCGGCCAGCCGGTGCGCGTCGGCGCCCGCGGTCCGGAAACCCCGCGTGTCGGTGACGAGCCCGGCGTAGAGGCAGCGGGCGACGTCGGCGTCGAGCCGCGCACCCATCTCGACGAGCACCCGGTGCGCGAGCACCACCGTGGCCTCCGCGGCCGGATCCAGCACCTGGATCTCACCGAAGCCGGGGTTGGTGCCGTGGTGGTCGAGCATGACGGTGCAGCCGGCGGTGTCCAGCAGCCGGGCCAGCGACCCGAGCCGGGCGGGCTCCGCCGCGTCACAGGAGACCAACACCTCCGGGGCGGCCGAGACCGCGTCCGGGGCGACCACGAGGCCCAGCACGTCGAGCGCGGCCAACGACTCCGGCACCCGGTCCGGGCTCGCGAAGGACACCTCGACTTCTGCGCCCCGGCGGCGCAGGGCGATGCCGAGCGCCAGCGCGCTGCCCAGCGCGTCGGCGTCCGGGTCGACGTGCGCGAGCAACGTGACCTGCGTGGCGCCGACGAGGACCTCGGCGGCGTCGGACACCCTGCGCGCCAGGGCGCGGTCGGCCTCGAGCACGGCCAAGGCGCGCTGCATCGCGGGGTCCGGCTCGCTCACGTCTCGTCGGCCTCGTCGCGCTCCCGCGGTGCGCGGTACGGATCCGGGTCTCCCGCCGGGTGGGCGCCGGCCGCCAGCCGGGCCACCTCGGCGTCCGACTCCCGGGTGCGCGCGAGGAGCTCCTCCATGCGGCGGGCCTCGTCGGGCACCACGTCGGGCACGAACGCCAGCGAGGGCGTGTGCCGGATCCCGGTGCCCGCTCCCACCAACGAACGCAGGACACCGGTGGCGCTGGCCAGGGCAGCCGCCGCACCGGCGCTGTCGGGGTCGGCGTCGACGGTCTCGCCGAGCACCGTGTAGTAGACGGTGGCCTCGCGCAGGTCCCCGGTGACCCGGGTGGCGGTGATGGTCACCATCTTCAGGCGCGGGTCCTTCACCTCGTGTTCCAAGGCAGCCGCCACGATCTGCGTGATCCGCTTGGACAGCCGCCGCGCGCGGGCCTGGTCCACCATCTCGCCTCTCCTCTTACTCGTCCTCGGGACCCAGCATGCGCTGCCGGGCCGAGAGGAGCTCGAGCTCGGGGCGGGCGGCGACGAGCCGCTCGCACCGCTCGAGCACCTCTGTGACGTGCCGGGACTCGGCCGCGACGCAGCTGACCCCGAGCAGCGCACGCCGGTGCAGGTCGAGGTGGCCCGCCTCGGCGACAGCCACCTCGAACTTGCGGCGCAGCTCGGCCAGCACGGGCCGGACGACCGACCGCTTCTGTTTGAGGGAGTGGACGTCCCCGAGGAGGACGTCCAGCTCCAGAGCTCCCACGAACATGGCTACCCGACGCGGCGGGGGCCGGCCGTTCCCGGCCGGCCCCCGCGTTGCGTCAGCTCCTCGGCTTCTCGCGCATCTCGAACGTCTCGATGACGTCGCCCTGCTTGATGTCGTTGAAGTTGCCGAGCGTGAGACCGCACTCGAAGCCCTCGCGGACCTCGACCACGTCGTCCTTCACCCGTCGCAGCGAGCTGATCGACAGGTTGTCCGCCACCACCACGCTGTCGCGCAGCAGGCGTGCCCGGGCGTTGCGCCGGATCACACCGCCCATCACGAGGCAACCGGCGATCGTGCCGAACCGCGACGACCGGAAGACCTCGCGGATCTCCGCGGTGCCGAGCCCGACCTCCTCGTACTCCGGCTTGAGCATGCCCTTGAGCGCCTGCTCGATCTCCTCGATGGCCTGGTAGATCACGGAGTAGTACCGGATCTCCACGCCCTCGCGGTTGGCGAGCTCCGTGGCCTTGCCCTCGGCCCGGACGTTGAAGCCCAGGACGATGACGTTGTCGGCGATGGCGAGGTTGATGTCGCCTTCGGTGATGCCACCGACTCCGCGGTGGATCACGCGGAGCTCGACGTCCTCACCCACGTCCAGCTGCATCAACGCGTCTTCGAGGGCCTCGACCGTACCCGAGTTGTCGCCCTTGATGATCAGGTTGAGCTGGTTGGTCTCCTTGAGCGCTGCGTCCAGGTCCTCGAGGCTGACCCGCTTGCGACGCGACGCCAGCTCGGCGTTGCGCTCGCGGGCCCGGCGCCGGTCGGCGATCTGGCGCGCCACCCGGTCCTCGTCGACGACGAGGAACGTGTCGCCCGCGCCGGGCACCGAGGTGAACCCGATGACCTGCACGGGACGCGAGGGGTAGGCCTCGATGATGTCGCCGCCGTGCTCGTCGAACATCCGCCGGACGCGCCCGGAGGCATCGCCCGCGACGATCGAGTCACCGATGCGCAGCGTGCCGCGCTGCACCAGCACCGTGGCCACCGGACCACGGCCACGGTCGAGGTGAGCCTCGATCGCGACGCCCTGGGCCTCCATGTCGGGGTTGGCCCGCAGGTCCAGCGAAGCGTCCGCGGTGAGCAGGATCGCCTCGAGCAGCTTGTCGATGTTGACGTTCTCGCGTGCCGAGATCTCGACGAACATCGTGTCGCCGCCGTACTCCTCGGCGACCAGGTTGTACTCGGTGAGCTGCTGGCGGATCTTGTCGGGGTTCGCCCCCTCCTTGTCGATCTTGTTGATCGCGACCACGACCGGCACGTCGGCTGCCTGGGCGTGGTTGACCGCCTCCACCGTCTGCGGCATGACGCCGTCGTCGGCGGCCACCACGATCACCGCGATGTCCGTGGACTTCGCGCCTCGGGCACGCATGGCGGTGAACGCCTCGTGGCCCGGGGTGTCGATGAAGGTGATCGGGCGCTCGTAGCCATCGAGCTCCGTGACGACCTGGTAGGCACCGATGTGCTGGGTGATGCCGCCTGCCTCACCCTCCATGACGTTCGCCTTGCGGATGGTGTCGAGCAGGCGCGTCTTGCCGTGGTCGACGTGACCCATGACCGTGACGACCGGCGGCCGGATGACCAGGTCCTCGTCGCCGCCCGCGTCCTCGCCGTAGGAGATGGAGAAGCTGTCGAGCAGCTCGCGGTCCTCCTCCTCGGGGCTGACGACCTGGACGACGTAGTTCATCTCGCTGCCGAGCAGCTCGAGGATCTCGTCGGACACCGACTGCGTGGACGTGACCATCTCGTTGAGGTGGAACAGCACCTGCACCAGCGAGGCCGGGTTGGCGCCGATCTTGTCAGCGAAGTCGGTGAGCGAGGCGCCGCGCGGGAGCTTGATCGTCTCGCCCTGGCCCTTCGGCAGGCGGACGCCGCCGACCGAGGGGGCCTGCATCGAGTCGAACTCCTGGCGCTTCTGCCGCTTCGACTTGCGACCCCTGCGCGCCGGTCCACCGGGACGGCCGAACGCACCCGCGGCACCGCCGCGACCACGACCGCCACCACCGGGACGGCCACCGCCACCACCGGGACGGAAACCACCGGCCGGCGGGCCACCGCCACCGGGACGGAAACCGCCGCCACCGCCGCCGGGACGACCACCGGGACCGCCCGGGCGACCGCCCGGACCACCGGGACCGCCGGGACGACCACCGGGACCGCCGCGACCCCCACCGGGGCCTCCGGGACGGCCACCGGCCGGGCGCGCCGGCATCATGCCGGGGTTCGGACGCGGAGGCATGTTGCCGGGCGACGGCGGACGCGGGCCACCACGACCGGCCTCACCGCCGGGACGGGGACCACCGGGACGGGGACCACCGGGGCGCGGACCGCCCTGGCCCTGGCCCTGGCCCTGCCCCTGGCCACCTTGACCACCCTGACCGGGTGCCTGCCCACCACCGGGCGGGGCGGGACGTGGCGCCGCCGGGCGCGGCGGGGCGCCCGAGCCGACACCGAACGGGTTGTTGCCCACCCGCGGGGTGCGGGGACCCGGACGCGGAGCGGACGGACGCGGCGGGACGACCCCGGCGTCGGCCGCTGCGGCCGCAGGCTGCTGCGGTTCCGGGGTGGGCGCGGGGCGCGGACCCGGACGCGGGCCGGGGCGCTGCTGCGCCGGGGCGGCCGGGCTCTGCGCCGCGGGCCGCTCGGGCTCGCCGGCCGGCGGTGCCTGACGCCGGGGCTCCGGCCGGGGCTCCGGCTGGGCGGGCTCCTGACGCGCAGGCGCCGGACCCGGACGCGGACCCGGGCGCGGGCCGCTGGGACGTGGACCGTCGGCCGGGGACGGGCGCTCCTGCTCCCGGGGCGGGCCCGGAACCGCACCACCGGACGGCGGGGACGGGCGGGACGGGACGGCGCCCGGGGTGGGTGCACCACCCGGACGCGGACGGCCCCCGCCGGACCGGCGGCCACCGGAGTCGCCGCCACCCGCGAGGGACTCGCGGAGCTTGCGGGCGACCGGGGCCTCGACGGTCGAGGACGGGGACTTCACGTACTCACCCAGATCCTGCAACTTGCTCAGGACCTGCTTACTGCTGACGCCGAGCTCTTTCGCGAGCTCGTGCACGCGGGCCTTGCCTGCCACTGCACTCCTTGTTTCCGGAGGCCGGGCGGCGGTCCCGCTCGACCTCGAACCTAGTGTCGAAGCACGTTCATGGTGCGATCTTCACGACTGGCTCATGACGGGTCGACCTTGCTTCCTGGTGTGCCGGACCCGGGTGTCTCCCGGGATCCGTCCGTGCTCATTGCCGTGATGTGGGCCCGTACCGGCGCGGTCTCCAGCGGACCCGGGACGCGCAGCGCCCGCGGGAACGCCGAGCGACGCTCGGCACGGTCCAGGCACTCCGGGGCGGGGTGCAGCCATGCACCGCGCCCGGGGAGCCGGCGCCGCAGGTCCGGGGTGAGCACCCCGTTCACCGCGACGACCCGCAACAGACCGTCGGCCACAGCCCGGCTCCGGCATCCGACGCACGTTCTGACTGGTCCCGCCACGGATCGTTGATCCGTTGCGGGAGTCGGTCGAGCGACGGCCGAACCCGAACGGTGGACCGGTCTGGAGTGTAGCGCAGCCCCCACGCCCACTTCCCCCTCGCGGTGCGCTCGCCTGCTCAGCCGACCGACTCCGTCTCGGATGCGTCGAGGGCCCCGCGGGGGTCGGCGTCGCTGCGGATGTCGATCCGCCACCCGGTGAGCCGGGCCGCCAACCGGGCGTTCTGGCCCTCTTTGCCGATCGCGAGCGAGAGCTGGAAATCCGGTACGACGACGCGCGCGGTCTTCGTGCGGGCGTCCAGCACCGTGACCGACACCACCTTCGACGGCGAGAGCGCGTTGCCGACGAACGTGGCCGGATCCTCGTCCCAGTCGATGATGTCGATCTTCTCCCCGGCCAGCTCGCTCATCACCCCGCGCACCCGCGCGCCCACCGGGCCGATGCACGCGCCCTTGGGGTTGACCCCGGACACCGTGGAGCGCACCGCGATCTTGGAGCGGTGACCGGCCTCCCGGGCGACGGCGATGATCTCCACCGAGCCGTCGACGATCTCGGGGACCTCGAGAGCGAACAGCTTGCGCACGAGGTTGGGGTGCGTGCGGCTCAACGTGATCTGCGTCCCGCGCATTCCCCGGGTGACACCCACGACGTAGCAGCGGATCCGCTCGCCGTGCTCGTAGCGCTCACCCGGCACCTGCTCGGCCTGCGGCAACACCCCCTCGGTCTCGCCGGAGAGCTGCACGAGCACGACGCCACGGGCGTTGGCGCGCGCGTCGCGCTGGATGACGCCGGCGACGATCTCGCCCTCCTTCGCCGCGAACTCGCCGTAGGTGCGCTCGTGCTCCGCGTCGCGCAGCCGCTGCACGATCACCTGCCGCGCCGTGGTGGCCGCGATGCGCCCGAAGCCCTCGGGGGTGTCGTCCCACTCGGTGTCGACGACGCCGTCGGGGCCCAGCTCCTGGGCCATGACCCGGACGGACCCGGTCTTGCGGTCGATGTCGATCCGCGCCTGCGGCTGGTGGCCGTCGGTGTGCTTGTACGCGGTGAGCAACGCCGTCTCGATGGCCTCGATCACCGTGTCGAACGGGATGTCCTTCTCGCGCTCGATCGTGCGCAGCGCCGCGATGTCGACGTTCACGCCGTCTCCTCCTCCGAAAGCTGCGCCACTTCGGCCGCCGGCGCCTGCCGGAACTCCACCTGCACCCCGGCGTGGGCCACGTCGGCGTAAGGCACCTCGCGCAACTGCCCGTCGACGAGCACCGTGACCGCCTCCTCGCCCGCACGGCCGACGCGGCCGGTGAACGTGGAACCGTCGTGCAGGCGGACCGCGACCTGGCGCAGGTACGCCCGTCGCCAGTGCCGCGCGCTCGTCAGCGGCCGATCGACACCGGGCGAGGTGACCTCGAGCGTGTAGGAGCCGCCGAGCAGGTGCTCGTGGCGGTCCAGCTCACCGGCGACGGCCCGCGAGACGGCGGCGATGTCGTCCAGCCCGACGCCGTCGTCGGAGTCGACCACCACCTTGACGGTGTGCCGGCGCCCTGCGGCCCGGACGTCCAGCTGGTCCAGCTCGAATCCGGCGTCCGCGACGATCGGTTCCAGCACGCCGTGCAGCTCGCCGGGCGGCGGCCCGGGATCCTGCGCGGGGTGGGGGGAGGGCATCGCGTGTACTCCTGCTCGTTCGGTGACCACCGTCCTGTCGATCGGACGTGCGCGGTGGGTCTGTCAGGGTATCGCGCCCCTTCCCGGACCCGGGCAGCCCGCTACCGCCCGTGCACCCCCCGGCACCCGGCGCCCCGCGCGGGCCGCCTGGCAGGATCTGCGCCTGGCGAACGCGGCCGCGACCGGGCACCGGAGGAGCAAGGCGGTGTCCGGCGGGCCCGCGGGCCCGCCGGAGCGAAGCGGAGGCAATCGGAGAAGTGAACGCGGTGGCAGCAACGCCCCCGGCGGCGACCGTGCCGGCCGGCCAGGACCCGCGGACCGTCTGGAGCCGGCGGCGCCTGCTCGCCGGGCTGCTGCTCGTCCCGCCCGCGCTGGCCGGTTGCTCCCTGATACCCGGATCCGGTTCCGACGAGCCCGATCCGCTGATCGCCCTCGCCGACGCCGCCCGTGCCGACGCCGCACTCGCCGCGGCGGCCGTGGCCGCCGATCCGGAGCTGGCCGAATCACTGCAGCCGCTCGTCGACGCGCGCACCGAGCACGCCACGGCGCTCGATGCCGAGGTCGCGCGCCTCGACCCGGGCCGCCCGACGCCCGGCCCCCCACCCCCACCGACCACGCCGCAACCCGGCCTCGCCGACGTCCGGCAGGCCGTCCTGGCCTCCGGGCAGGCGGCCACGGACGTGGCGCTAGGCCTGCCGGCGGCGAGGACCGGGCTCGTGGCATCGGTCGCCGCGTGCTGCGGCACCTACGCGGAGGTGCTGTCGTGAACAACCCGCAGATGATCACCGTGCCGACCGGGACCCGAATCGACGAGACCGCGATCGCCGCCCTGCAGAACGCACTCGCCGCCGAGCACGCGGCCGTCTGGAGCTACACGCTCGCCGTGGCGTTCCTCAGCGGCTCCGACGAGGAACGGGCCCGCGATGACGACGACGCGCACCGCGATCTGCGCAACCTGATCGAGCAGACGCTGTCGCAGCTGGGAGCCCCGCCGGTATCGGCCCAACCGGCGTACCGCACACCGCAGCCCGTCACCGACAGCGCATCCGCGGGGGCACTCGCCGTCGTCGCCGAGTCCGACGCCCTCGCGGCCTGGCGCTCCGTGATGGAACGCACCGACGACCGGGGCCTACGCCAGGCCGCGATGAACGCCCTCAACTCCGGCACCCTGCGGTGCGCCCGCTGGCGCGCGGTGGTGGGCACCCCACCCGCGATCCCGGTCTTCCCAGGCCGCCCCTGACCCGAGAGCCGCGCCCCCACCCCTCCCACCCCCTCCCGCGAGTCGCGACCCCCACCCCGCGAACCGCGCCCCTGTCCCCGCGAGTCGCGACCCTCACCCCCGCGAGTCGCGACGCCACCCCCGCGAACCGCGCCCCTCCCGCCCTCTCCCCGCGAGTCGCGGCCCTACCCCCGCGAGTCGCGGCCCTACCCCCGCGAATCGCGGCCCTACCCCCGCGAATCGCGGCCCTACCGCCGCCAGTTGTGGCCCTGCCGCCGCCAGTTGTGGCCGCGGTGCACGGGTGTCGCGCCGTCGGCGCAGCCAAGTCCGTGGTCGTTGCATCTCGGGGCGCGATTCCTCCGCACCTGGACCGCGACTCGCACACCCCCAGACCCCGACTCGCGGAGCGCGCTCAGCGCCCGACTCACTCGGTTCAGGGTCCAACTCGCCGGCGCACGACGCGCCCGCAGGCTCAGGGCCCAATTCGGGGCCCAGCGCACGATTCGCGGGGCCCAGCACGCAACTCGCGGGGCGCCGGCGCCCGACTCGCGGGTCGTCAGAGGGCCCGACTCGCGGGGCGAGGAGCCCGACTCGCGGGTCGCCAGAGCCCGACTCGCGCTGCGGGGGACCCGACTCGCGGGATGCCCGCGCACGACTCGCGCGGCGGAGGGCCCGAATCGCGGGGCGGGGGAGTCAGGTGAGGGCGTCCAGGGCTCGGGCCGCGTCGGCCTCGGTGTTGTAGAGGTGGAACGCGAGGCGGGACGCGCCGGCGCGGTTCGCGCTGACGATGCCTGCGGCTGCGAGCTGCTCACCCGCGTCCTCACGACGCACGGAGACGATCGCGGAGCCTGCCGGCTCCATCCCCAGCCCGGCGCGGACCGTGTCGGCGAGGCCGGTGCAGTGGGCGTGCACGGCGGCGCGGTCCAGGCCGGCCAGCCACGGCAGTGCCACCGCGGCGCCGGCGTGGCAGTACCAGGCCGGGGACGTGTCCAGGCCTCGCGCATCGGCGGCCAGGTCCATGGGCAGCCCGTAGATGGACGTCCACGGGTCGGCGCCCGCGTACCACCCGGCAGAGTGGGGCCGCGTCGGCAGGTCGGGCCGCACCGCCATCCACGCCACGCCCCGCGGGCTGAGCAGCCACTTGTAGCCCGCGGCGACCACGGCGTCGGCCCAGGCGAGGTCGGCGTCGTGCCAGCCGAGCGACTGGGTGGCGTCCAGGAGCACCCGCGTGCCGCCGCCGCGGGCGGACCGGAGGGCGTCCAGGTCGACCACGCGCCCGTCCGCGGACTGGACGACGCTCACAGCGACGAGGTCGAACTCCCCCGCCCGCTCACCCACCTCACCGAGGTCGACCTCGGTGACCGTGACGCCGCGGTCGGCCTGCGCAGCGAAGGGCCACGTGACGCTGGTGAACTCGCCCGCGGCGGCGAGCACGCGGGTGCCGTCGGGCACCACGGCCGCGACCAACCCCACGAGGGCGGACGCCGCAGGCCCGATCGTCACACGATCCGCGGTGACGCCGACGAGGTCGGCGAACCCCGCACGTGCCCGTGCCACCGGCTCGTCGAACTCGCCCGGCCGCCCGGCACCGGCGCGCCAGCCGGCGACGGCCGTGGCGACGGCCATACCGGCAGGGGCGGGCGGGATGCCGATGCCGGCCGTGTTGAGGTACCCGTCGGGGACGTCGAACTCCTGTCCGAATGCAGTGCGCACAGGAGGGGACACTACGACGGTGGACAGCCAGCTGATCGAGATCCGGACGGGCGGCCGCGAGGCCGTCGTCGACCTCACCGACGAGATCGCCGCGTTCCTGCGCTCGGCGGGCGCGGGCGACGGGCTGCTGAACGTGTGGGTGCCGCACGCCACGGCGGGCCTCGCGGTGATCGAGACCGGCGCCGGCAGCGACACCGACCTGCTCGCCGCGCTGCGCGACCTGCTCCCCGCCGACGACCGCTGGTCGCATCGGCACGGCAGCCCCGGCCACGGACGCGACCACGTCCTGCCGGCGATCGTCGCGCCCTCGATGTCGGTGCCGGTCCTGGACGGCAGCACGGCCCTGGGCACCTGGCAGTCGGTGTGCCTGGTCGACACGAACGGCGACAACCCCGTCCGCTCGGTGCGCCTGTCCTACCTCCCCGGCTGACGGATGTCCGGAGCGCGCTGGGCGCTCAGGGCAGGGAGCGCAGCGCCGCGAGGGCGTCGGCCACGTCGACGGCGCTCGCGAGCCGGACGCCGTCCTCGGCGATGCAGGCACGCACCAGCGCGCCCTCCGCAGGTTCCAGCCCGGGCCGCACCTGGGGCCGGGTCGAGAAGACCTGCCGGATCGCCTCCAGCGGCTGCGGGCCGAGCGGCCGGCCGTACAGGCTCGCACCGGTGAGGGCCCGGTGGATGGTGGCGCCCAGCGCCCAGACCTCCGAGCGGCGGGACGGGGCCGCGCCGGCGAGCAGCGCGGGGTCGGTGAACTCCAGCGCGTCCACGCGGCCCGTGCCGGTGACGGCCGCGCCGGGCGTCAGCACGCGCGCGAGCCCGGGATCCGACAGCCGCCCGCCGAGCATCCCGCCTGTCTCCTCGAGCAGCACGTTGCCGGGCCGGATCCCGCCGTGTGCGATCCCGGCCTCGTGCAGGTCGTGCGCGGCCCGCGCCGCGTGCTCCAGTGCCGTGAGCACCTCGATGCGCGCGAGGGGGCGGCCCGGATCGTTCAGCGACCCCAGCGGGAGGTGCTCCATCGCGTAGACGACGACGTCCTCCCAGACGGCGTCGAAGACGCGTACGACGTAGGGCGACCCCACCGCGCACACGGCGCGCAGCTCGCGGACCCCGCAGGTGAAGGCGTGCTCCCCCACGCGGTCGGCGAGCACCTTCAGCACGACGACCGGCTCGTCGAGCCCCAGGCGGGCGGGCGGGCGCGCGAGGTAGCACCGCCCGTGCCCGCCCTCGCCGAGCATGTGCAGGACCTCGTAGTCGGCGACCGCCGTGGGCAGAGGCGCGGTCGTCAGGTCCACCCGGTGTCCTTCCTCTCCGGTGACGGCACGACCGGCAGCACTCAGCGACCGCCCGCCGGCAGCTCGAACTGGAAGCTGCGGCCACCGATGCGCACGCGGGTGCCGGGCACGAGCCGGTGGGTCTCCCCTGCGGGCAGCTGCGTCCACACCTGCTCGCCCGGCGGGGACACGAACGTGCCGTTGCGCGAGCCGGCGTCGACGATCAGCGCGTCCCACCCGTCCACGACGATCTGGGCGTGCACGCGCGAGACCGCGCCCGAGGTGTCTTCGAGCGCGAGCGGGCGCAGGCTCCCGGAGGTGACGCGGACGTCGGCCTCGGGCATGCGGCCCATGAGGTACTCCGCGTCGACGGTGTAGGTGGCGCCGTCGTCGAACACGAGGAGGCCGAGCGGGGGCCGCTGACCGGGCGTGGGCGGGCCGGACTGCTCCTCCAGCCGCATCCCGCACAGCCCGCAGAACTCCGCGCGCGGGTCGTTCAGGTGGCCCTGGGGGCACAGGTACCCGCGGACCTGCTGCCCGTCCTGCCTGTCGTCGACGGCCAGTCCGCCGGTGGCCGGCCCGTCGTCGAGCGCGGGGCGGTCCGCCTCGCCGGGTGCGACACCGAGGATCCGCTCGGACCGCAGTGCCTCGGACCGCAGTGCCTCGGACCGCAGCGCCATGGTGTGCGGGGCGTCGGCGTCGGACAGGGTCGCGTGCGGATCCGCCGCGGGCGGGGCGTCCGCGGCACGCGGCACTCCCAGGCGCGGCGTGCCGTCCGCGGCGTCGTCCAGGTCCGTGGCGTCCGGAACCGGGCGCCGGTCCGCCTCGGACACCGGCTCGGCGCGGTCGTCCTCGCCCGATCCGGTGCCGAACCCACCCTGGTCGGCGTACTCGCCGCCGGGCCGGCTGAGCTCGCCCTGGTCGCTGTACTCGTCACCGGACCGGTCGAGCTCGCCCTCTCCCTCTCCCTCTTCGACCGCGGGGCCCTCGGAAGCCGGCGGATCCTCGTGGGCGGTGTCGTCCTCGGGCCGGCCGTGACGGCGCCGGCGCATCTCGGTGGGGCCGATGGCGCTCAGATCGGCCTCGGTGCCCGAGTCGTCGCGCGTGGCGAACCACCCCTCGATCCGGTCCGGCCTGCCCAGGTCGCGCCCGTCGCTCCACGGGCTGCGGTCCGTCTCACGCGGGAGCGCCTCGGCGGCTCCCCCGAGCAGGCCGTAGCCGACGCCGTTGGGGCGGTGGCCGTTGCGGCCGTTGCGGCCGTTGCGGGGATGGCCGTTGTGAGGACGGTCTCCCGGGGGACGGCCGTTGTGGGATCGGTCCGTGCCGGGGTCGTCGACGATCCCGGGCGAGGTGGTCTCCGGACCGCGCGGCTCCTCCCGATCGGGCGGGGGGACCCGTTCGTCGGGACGGTCCGAGGGCTGGGTCGTCGTCTCGGCCGGATCGTCCTGAGCCTGATCACCGACGCGCTGTTCTGCGGCGACGTCCCGGTCGCGGGCGTCCTGGTCGCGGGCGTCCTGGTCGCGGGCGTCCTGGTCGCGGGCGTCCTGGTCGCGGGCGTCCTGGTCGCGGGCGTCCTGGTCGCGGGCGTCCTGGTCGCGCTTGTCATGGTCGCGGTCGACGTCCAGGGAGGAACCGCGTCGCTGCGCCCAGCCGCGGTGCGCGACGCCGTTGGAGGGCACGGGCCGCAGGTGGGCGCGACCGCTGCCGTTCCCGTTGGGCCGTTCGGATCCAGCACCGTCGTAGCGACCGTAGCCGCCGTCGATCGTGTCGAAGGTGGTGCGGGTCGGCACCCCGTTGCCAGGGGTGTCGCCCGGGTAGAGACCCTCCGCGGGCGCGGTGGACGGCTCGGGGTCCCACCGCGGGCGTTCCGGGGGGCCCGCCTCGGGCCACCGCGTGTCGTCCGGCCGGTTGCGCGACACCTCGTCCGTGACGGCGGCGGAGCCGGGATCGCCGCCGGGGACGAGCACCACACCCGCGGCCGGGACCACGCCGTCCCGCAGATCGTGGACGCCGTCGACGACGCCCGGCGGGATCGGCCCGCCTTCGAGCGCGAGCACGACCGGGGAGTCGGGGCGCGGCAGCAGCCGGTCGGTCCAGGCCACGGACTGCGCACCCGACAGCGCCACCTGGCGATCGGGCACGACAAGCCCGACCGACCCGTAGAGGAACACCGCCCACTGCTCACCGCGGGCCCGGGAATCGCCGCCGGTGACCGCGACCGTGCCGAACCGCAGCCCGTCGCCCGGGGCGTCCGGCCCACCGAGCCACCCGGCGAGCCTGCGCGCAAGGTTGCGACCCGGCTCTGCGCCGGATGCGCTCGCGCACACCTCGAGCAGCTGGCGCAGGACGTGCCGGTCGGCGCACTCGGCCACGCAGATCACGCCGGGCCAACGCCCGACGACACCCGCGCCGGGCACGACGGCGGCCCGCAGCGCGTCGAAGTCCACTCGGATTCAACCTCCCCCGCGGCAGCCGCAGACGGACGGCGCGGCGGCCCGTCCGCCACCGGCCAGGTGACGATCACGGTCGTGCAGAACAGCAGCCGAACGACGCGAACGGTACGGGGCCCGTGATCCACGGTTCCCGCCGCACCAGCGTCGTTGCAGGTGGTGACGATGCGGGTCCGGTGCGTCACCGGATCCGGGGCACCGTCGCACCCGTCCAGTCGACCACGCCTACAGCGGCCACGACCAGACCGGTCGCCGCTCAGCGGGTGCCGGTCAGCTCCACGAGGTGAGCGACGACCTCGTCCACGCCGATCTCCTGCCGTTCACCGCTGCGTCGGTCCTTCACCTCGACAACGCCGTTCGCCAGCCCCCGCCCGACCACGACGATCGTGGGCACGCCGATCAGCTCGGCGTCGGCGAACTTGACGCCCGGCGAGGCCTTGCGGTCGTCGAGCAGCACCCGGACGCCGGCGGTGTCCAGCTCGGTGGCCACCCGCTCGGCGCCCGCCGCGATCTCGTCGCTCTTCCCGGCGACCACGACGTGGACGTCGGCGGGCCCGACCCCGCGCGGCCAGATCAGGCCGGAGGCGTCGTGGCTCTGCTCGGCGATCACACCGACCAGCCGGGAGACGCCGATGCCGTAGGAGCCCATCGTGATGCGCACCGGCTTGCTGTCGGCGCCGAGCGCGTCGAGCTGCGCGGCGTCGGCGTACTTGCGGCCGAGCTGGAAGACGTGCCCGATCTCGATCCCGCGGGCGGCCTCCAGCGGACCGGACCCGTCGGGCGCGGGGTCGCCCTCGCGCACCTCGGCGGCCTCGATCGTGCCGTCGGGGGTGAAGTCGCGGCCGCAGACGAGGTCGACGACGTGGTGGTCGGGCTTGTCGGCGCCGGTGACCCAGGCCGTGCCGGGGACGATGCGCGGGTCGACGAGGTATGCCACCCCGTTGGCGGCCAGGGCCGCCGGGCCGATGTAGCCCTTGACGAGGAACGGGTGGGCCGCGAAGTCGGCCTCGTCGAGCAGCGCGACCTCGGCGGGCTCCAGCGCCGCTTCCAGGCGCTTCATGTCGACCTCGCGGTCGCCGGGCACGCCGATCCCCAGCAGCGTCCACTCGCCGGTGCCCGGGAGCCGGGTCTTGACCAGCACGTTCTTGAGCGTGTCGGCCGCGGTGAACGTGCGACCGAGGTCGGCGGCGTTGACGAAATCGACCAGCGTGTCGATGGTGGGGGTGTCGGGCGTGTGGTGGGCCTGGGCGGCGGGCAGGCCCTCGACCGGCCGCGCGGGCGGCGCGGTCGTGGTGACGGCCTCGACGTTGGCCGCGTAGCCGCCGGCGCTGCGCACGTAGGTGTCCTCGCCGGTGGGCGCGACCGCGAGGAACTCCTCGGACGCCGAGCCGCCCATCGCGCCGGACGTGGCCTTCACGACGACGTACTCGAGGCCGAGCCGGTCGAAGATGCGCACGTAGGCGTCGCGGTGGCGCTGGTAGGACTCCGCCAGGCCCTCGTCGGTGAGATCGAAGGAGTAGGAGTCCTTCATGAGGAACTCGCGGCCACGCAGGATGCCCGCGCGCGGGCGCGCCTCGTCCCGGTACTTGTTCTGGATCTGGTACAGCGTCACCGGGTAGTCCTTGTAGGACGAGTACTCGCCCTTGACCACTTGCGTGAACAGCTCCTCGTGGGTGGGTCCGAGCAGGTAGTCGCCGCCCTTGCGGTCCTTGAGGCGGAACAGCAGGGGCCCGTACTCGGTCCAGCGACCGCTGGCCTCGTAGGGCTCACGGGGCAGCAGAGCGGGAAAGTGGATCTCCTGGCCGCCGATGGCGTCCATCTCCTCGCGCACCACCTGCTCGACGTTGCGCAGCACCCGCAGACCCAGCGGCAGCCAGGTGTAGATCCCCGGCGCGGCGCGGCGGACGTAGCCGGCGCGGACGAGCAGCTTGTGGCTCGGCACCTCCGCGTCGGCCGGGTCCTCGCGCAGGGTCCGCAGGAACAACGACGACATCCTGGTCAGCACCTGGAAGAGGGTAGCGACGCGCTCCGACACCGGTCGCGCCGGTCGCCGCAGCCGAGCGTTCAGACCGCACCTTGGAGCCGTGCTGCTGAAACCGAGGCCGAGAAAACAGCAGTACGGCTCCAATGTGCGGCTCAATGCAGCAGGTGCGCGTTCGGCGCGCGGGCGGCCTCGGCGAGCTCGGGCAGCTCCACCACCTCCACGCCGTGGGCGCGGAGCAGCTCGGCGCCTTCGCCGTCGACGAACAGGCTCGGCTCCCGCCAGGCGAACACCACCCGGTCGACATCCGCGGCGAGGATCAGGTCCGAGCAGCTCCGCGGGCGGGAGGCGCGTGCACTGCACGGTTCGAGCGAGCTGTAGACCGTCGTGGCCGGCGGCGCGCGCCAGCCTGCCCCCAGGTCGGCGAGGGCCGACTCCTCGGCGTGGTCGTGCGGGTCGCGCCGGCGCGACCATCCCTCGGCGAGCACCTCGCCCGCCGCGTCGACGACGAGGGCCCCCACCGAGAACGCGGTCTCCGACGGCGGGCAACGACCGGCCAGCTCGACGGCGCGGGCCAGCAGCGCGCGGTCGTTCACGCGCCCTCCAGGAGGTAGCGCAACAGCACCAGGTCGCCGATCGGGCGCGCCTCGGCCAGCCGCATGCGCCGCGCCGCGTCGTGCGGGAAGCGGCCCGGCCCCACGAACCGGGGCGCGTCGGCGTCCCCGACGAAGAACGGGGCGACGACCAGCTGCAGCTCGTCGACCACGCCGCTGGTGAGGAACAAGGTGTGCACGGCAGTGCCGCCCTCCACCATCAGCCGCGCGACGCCACGGGCGCGCAGGTCGGCGAGCAGCCGGCGCACGTCGAGTGGCGCGCCGGCGTCGGCCACCTCCGCGACCCCGCCCACCGCCCGGCGGGCCGCGTCCACCGCGGGCGTCGCGGCGTAGACGAGCTTGGGACCCGCGCCCAGCGTGAAGAACCGCGCGGACGGATCGAGGTGGCCGGAACCGGTGAGCGTGACCTTCAGCGGGTCCGGCCCCCGTCCCGCCGCCACCCGGGCGTCCCGGCGCTCGGCGGAGCGCACGAGCAGGCGCGGGTCGTCGCGGCGAAGGGTGGTGGCGCCGACGAGGATCGCGTCGACACCCGCCCGCACCTCGTCGACGCGGTCCAGGTCGGCGGCGTCGGAGAGCAGCAGCGGGGACGGCCCGGTGTCGTCGATGCGGCCGTCCACCGACATCGCGGCCGAGAGCAGCACGTAGGGGCGGTGGGGCACGGCTCGATCCTGCCCCACGCCGCGGCCGACAGCCCCACACCCGCCCGCTCCTGCTCGAGGGGAGTCGCCCGGAACGGCCGGGAGCCGCGATTGCCCGACGACCGACTGTCGCCCGGCCCCGGCCCCGGCCCCGGCCCCGGCCCCGGCCCCGGCCCCGAGATGATCGGTCCGAGGAGCACGCCAAAGCGGCCCCGCTCAGGTTGTGCGCGTCTCGGACTGATCTCTTCGACGGTGATCAACCCGAGCAGCGCGCCGCTGCTGCCCGCACCGCCCTGGTGCGCGGCTCGGACTGATCTCCCGAATTGATCAGTCCGAACAGCACGCCAGCGCGGCCCCGACCGCCAAGGGGTACGGCTCGGGCCGTTCGACAGGTGATCGACCCGAGGCGTACGACAGGCGTCCACACCACCGTAGGTCCAGCTCGGAACGGGCGTCCGGAGCACGTGATCGATCCGAACCGCACGGCACAGCTGTCCCGACCACCACCGTGTGCGGCTCGGGATCATCCTCCAGACGTGATCCGTCCGAGCAGCGCAACACCGCTGTCCCCACCACCACCACGCGCGGCTCGAAACGATCGGGGACGTGATCGATCCGAACCGCACGGCACAGCTGTGTCGACCGCCAAGGTGTGCGGCTCGTCCCGATCTTGCGGGTCGATCGAGGCATCAGGGCGGCGGTGCGGCGCCGGTCGGGCCGATGGCGCTCGGACTGTCGGACCCCGTCGCTAGCGTCCTCGGCATGGCACTCTCGATCGGCATGGTCACCGTCGACTCCGCGGATCCGTCCGCGCTGTCGCGCTTCTGGGCGTCCGCGCTCGACACGACGATCATCACCGACTACGACGGCGAGTTCATCATGCTGGCCCCACCGCCGCAGGGCGGGCCGCTGCTGGCCTTCCAGCGCGTTCCGGAGGAGCGGTCGGGCAAGAACCGGCTGCACCTCGACCTCGGCGCGCCCACGGGTGGGCGGCAGGCCGAGGTCGAGCGCCTGGTGCAGCTCGGGGCCACCGCGCTCGGGGAGCGGGGCGATCCGGCGGTCTTCGCCTGGACCACCCTCACCGACCCCGATGCCACACACCACATGTGACACTATTGGCTCCGCCAGCACCGACCCGAGGAGCCCAGGGCCATGACCAGGACGCGCGCCGCGATCTACTGCCGGATCAGCCGAGACAAGACCGGCGCCGGACTCGGTGTCGAGCGCCAGGAAGCCGAGTGCCGCGAGCTGGCCGAACGTCTCGGCTGGACCGTGGTCGCCGTCTACCCCGACAACGATCTCTCCGCCTACAGCGGCAAGCCGCGTCCCCAGTACCGCGCCATGCTCGACGCCATCCGCCGTGGCGAGGTTGACGCCGTACTCGCGTGGCACGGTGACCGGCTGCACCGCTCGCCCGTCGAGCTGGAGCAGTACATCGACATCTGCAACCACGGCCGCGACGTGCCGACGCACTGTGTCAAGGCCGGTGAGCTGGACCTGTCGACCGCGTCCGGGCGGATGACCGCGCGCATCGTGGGGGCCGTGGCGCGGCACGAGAGCGAGCACAAGAGCGAGCGGATCACGAGCGAGAAAGCGCAAGCCCTCGGCCGTGGTGAGTGGATCGGTTCCGGGCGCCCGTTCGGCTACGTGTTCGTGCCCATGGTGGACGAGCAGGGCCGCCCGGTGATGAACAAGGCGGGCAAGCCGAAGATGACTCTCGGTCTGGACCCTGCCGAGGCTGCCGCGATCCGCGACGGCGTCGCCCGGGTGATCGCAGGGGAGTCTGTCTACTCGATCACGAAGTCGTGGCAGGCCACGATCAAGCCTGCCCGTGGTGAGAGGTGGGCCGCACAGAACGTGCACCGCATCTTGACCCGTCCCCGCAACGCCCGCCTGATCGAGCACAAGGGCGTAGTGCTCGACAACGTCCGGGGCACCTGGCCAGAGATCACCCTCGAAGACGACTTCCGCGCCGTGTGCGCGATCTTGAAGGACCCGAAGCGCACCACCTACAGCGGCAAGCGGTCGCTGAAGTGGGTCGGGAGCGGGCTCTACGTCTGTGGTCGCTGCGGCGCGGACCTGAGGTCGGCGACCACGAACAACGGCACCCGGTCCTACCGGTGCCGTAGCGGCTCGCATGTGTCCATCCCGGGTGAACCGCTGGACGAGTACGTGATCAAGACCGTCTGTGAGGTACTGGACCGCGAGGGGGCCGCACTGCTCCCGACTCGCAAGAACGACGACGGCGCCCGGCTACACGAAGAGGCCAACACGTTGCGCGCCCGGCTGGAAGGGTTGGCGGACATGCTCGGTGACGGCGAGTTGGACCGTGCCGCGTACAACCGGCAGAAGGCGCGCGTGACGGCCAAGCTGGACGCCGTCACGGCCAAGATGGCGGAGCGGAGCGGTAGCGCGTTCGACGGCATCGCCACGGCGCCCACGCCGTCCGTGGCGTTCCGGGCCGCCCCGGTGGCGAGGCAGCGCGCGGTGGTCGACGCGCTGTGCCGCGTGACGATCGCGCCTGCCGGTCGGGGCAGGCTGCCTAAGGGCGTGGAGTTCGACTACTCGCGCGTGACGATCGAGCCCAAGACGACCACGTAGGCCACGCTCGGCACGAGGGCATCGCGCACACGCGCGGTGCCCTTTGTGCTTTCTTGTGCATGGTGAGCATAACGAGCGCGTGAAGCACGGTGAGCAATTCTTCCGGCGATTAGGTCCACTCCACACGTCTCAGGTATCGTCGATCCCGTGACGATCACGAAGTCGAGGACGGGCGCGGTGTACCTACCCCGGTGAGATACACCGGGTAGGGCACCGAAAGGACCTACCCCCGCCAATGGCTGACAAGCGCGATCGCGCCGTTGTGCTCGCATCATCCGCACTCGGCGCTGCCATCCAGCGCAAGAATCCCGACCCGGCCGAAATTGAACGGCTCCGCGATGAGCTGCAAGCCGCACAGCTTGCTGCGGCCGTCAAGAAGGCCGTCGCGAAGTTCGGCCCGTTGGCCCCCGAACAGCGCGACCAGATCGCGGCATTGCTGCGCAGCGAAAAGGAACTGACCCCATGAGCACCACCGTCGACATGGACGTACTCGAAGCCTTTGGCACGGGCGATGCGGAGGAGATCGTGCGTCTCTTGCGCGTCTTCGCCATCGCCGCCGGATTCGACTACGACCAGGGAATGCGGGAGGTGAACGACCCGGATGAGGACTACGACATGCCGATGCTGGTCGCTGACATCCTCGCCCGGGTCGCCCTGCAGATCGAGGCCGTCAAGGCCCATATCAGGATTTGTCGGCACGCCTGACACGTCGGGGTTTCTCCGGCCCCATTCAAACCCGGTTGGAAGGAACCGAACACGACGAAAGGCCCACCCATGCCCGAAACGAACGGCGGGCGCCGTCCGGAGAACACGGCGCCCGTCCCGATCAACCCTTCCAACCCTGAACCCCGCTACCGAGAGGAGAGCGACGCTCAGCCGCATCGTACCGCGCTGCACCGACGCGCCCAGGCTGCTTACCGGCTGCCGCCGCTCCGTATCGGGAATGGACTTGCGTCCCGTGACCCGTGGATCCGCGACGAGCACGAGCGCACGGTGCGGATCGGCTCGACGTCGGGACTGGCGTGCACCGTGGAGACCTCCCGTTACGACCGCG
Organism: Pseudonocardia sp. MH-G8; assembly: GCF_002262885.1. Lineage (GTDB taxonomy): Bacteria > Actinomycetota > Actinomycetes > Mycobacteriales > Pseudonocardiaceae > Pseudonocardia. The sequence goes on from NZ_NKYF01000006.1 coordinate 321,485, forward strand.
AGATCGTCATGGTGGTCAAGTCCCTGCCGTCCCGGCATCGCCGTTTCGACGTGCAGGCCAAGGTCTGGCGTGTCGACGTGGCGCTGATCGGCCCGCTGATCGCGGAGCTGAATGCGCGCGGCATCCGGGTGATCGATGAGCGCGGCGCCGCATGAGCGCCGTCGACCTGGACGACGCCGCGTGCAGGCGCGGGCAGCAGCACGCGGAACGGATGCTGGAGAAGTACGGCGCGCCCGCGCTGCCCCCGCTGTCGGCTCATCGGGGCCGAGTGAACGGCACTTGTGCTCACTGCATGCGCCGCTCGTGCGTCGGCGGCTGTCCGGCCGTGCCGCGCACCGGAGCCACGTCGTGACCGCCCCGATCCACGAACGGTGCCGCCCCGGCGATGACGTCGACCCGCTGGACCCGGACAACAAGTCGACCTGTCCCTACTGCGGAGACTTGCACGCGTGGCCCGTCGAGACTGCGGCGCCGGACCAGCACAGCGTGCCGGGTGTCGGCAGTCCTGAGCCGGCGGCCGTCCCGACGCCCAGGCTTCCGATCCTGCCTGCCGACTTCTGGCAGGCCCGCCCGATCCTCAAGCACATCAGGGATGCTGCGCACTCCCGGCTGGCGCCCGCCGACCTCGTGATGCACTCCGTTCTGGCGAAGCTCGCTGCGATGCGTTCGCATGAACTGACGTTCGACTCCGGGCGCGGACAGTCCAGCCTGAACTACTTCGTTGCGGGCGTCGGGCCGACCGGCATCGGCAAGTCCCTCAGTCAGGACGCGATCGGCGATGAACTGATCAAGGCACCCGCCTACCTCACTCTGCCGCAGGAAGGCACCGACGCTGAGGCATTCGCCGACGGCGTTCCCCTCGGGTCAGGGGAAGGCATCGCGGAGATCTTCATGGGCACGAAAGAGAAGGAGACGGGCAACACGAGGAAGGACGGAACGCCCGTCACCCGCCAGGTTCGCGAAATGGTTCGGCACAACGCGCTGATCATGGTGGACGAAGGCGAGACCTACAGCCGCATCGGTGAACGGAAGGGCAGCATGATCGGCCCGGCTCTCCGTTCCGCATGGGTCGGTCGGAGTATCGGTCAGTCGAACGGCGGCGCCGAGACGACGCGCATCATCAAGGCCGGTACCTACTCCCTTGGCATGGTGGTGGGATTCCAGCCCGTGACCGCGCTGCCTCTGCTCGCCGACACGGCGACCGGCACCGCACAGCGGTTCGCATGGGTGTCCGCGATTGACCCGACGATGCCGGACGAACAGGTGACACACCCCGGTCTGCTGTCACTCGCGCTTACCGACGAACAGTTCGAGCACACCGCCCGTACCGGTTCGATGCCGTTCCCCACGGAGATCATCGATCAGCTCCGACGCGATCATGTGGCGAAAGTCCGGGGTGAGGTGGCGGTGCCTGAGCGGGACAGTCAGGCCCCGCTCATGCGTTGCAAGATGGCCGCCCTACTCGCCTTGCTCGACGGCCGGTTCGAGGTGTCCGAAGAGGACTGGAAGTTGGCCACGGTGATGTGGGACATCAGCTCCGCAGTCCGTGACGCAGTGATCGAGCAAGGTGACCAGGAGAAGGCGCGGCAGGCTGAGGTCATCGCCCAGGCCCGCGTGCAGCTCCGCGAACGTGAGGCCGCCGCCGTCAACGGCGTCGAATCAAAGTTGGACCGGCTGGCAACCACACTGGCGGCCCGGGTCGTGGACGCTGGCGGACTGCGCCGCAAGGAAGCGCGGACCGGGATGCGCCGCGATGATCGCCACCTTTACGAACAGGTCGTCGAGCGCGCCGATCAGCTGGGCCTCATCCGCCTCAGCGACAGCGGCGCACTGCTGCCGCCGTTGCCCGCGGTATGAGTCCGGGGTGTACGGGTGTACGTCCCGTACACCCTCATAACCGCAGGTCGGAGGGGTGGACCCCCCGTACACCCCCCGTACACCCCATCCACTTGCAGGGTGTACGGGGTGGACAGGGTGTACACCCCCATAACCGCAGGTCAGAGCGGGTGTACGCCGCGTACACCCGTACATCCTGCTAGCTCACGAAGGGACATTCACATGACCACACCCACCGACCCGCGCACCGGGCCCGTTGCCGCTCGCATCCCGGGCGGATGCACCTGTCCGGGCGCGCATCAGGAGGTAGCCCCCGACGCGGCCGATCCGGCGGTCTGGCATCTCACCGTGGCGCACCATCCCGAGTGCGCCGTGCTCGCGGCCATGCCCGAACGCCGCGTCGATGCCGACGGACCCGCCACCTTCCACGTCGCCCGGGGCTGAACGCGCGGGGCCGATCACGTCGGGGCCGACATCACGGGGCGGACATCAGGGGCGCGCGCACATCGGGCCCCCCTCGCGGCGGGCTGAGTGGGGCCCGTGCGCCGTGCTCGCGGTCGACCCCACCCGCCGCCTACCCGCCCACCCGGCAGACATCGGGGGCACACAGGGCCGCACCGCGGGCGACATCCGGCGGGCATCCCGGACGGGCGCCGCACTCGGGATGCCGTGGCCGGTGACGGAACCGAGCACGAGCAACGTGCACGCGAGCGTGAGCACGAGCACGGACAGCGCACGCGCGAGCATGGACATGCTCGGTGAGCACGGAGCGTGACCCCGACGGAGGTGACGGAGGGTGACAGGTGCGGGATTCACGGGCCGGGCACGGTGAGCACGGAGGGTGACCGGATGCCGGGTGGCCCCGGGTCGGGGTGCCGGGTGGGTAGGCCCTGCGCGCGTGGCACACCACAGATGATCACCCGAAACGATCAACGAATGATCTTAAGGTGACCTACGTGATCACTAGTTGTGCCTCTGACCAGCGGATATAGGATAGGGCACGAGGCGCCCGGGGGCACGTAGGCATCGCGAGGGGGTCGAGGCCGGCGACCTCCCAGCCCTCATCCAGATTTTCTCTCCACAAGATCAGAAATAGTTGTGGATCATGATCCGATTGCTACGGAAGGTGACAATTGCGGACAGCGTAAGATCACCGATCACTCACTCTCCGTGCACGCCGTGCATCGCGTGCACGCTGGGTGATGGCTCCCCAACCTGAGACACTGCGACTGTGACCAGGAAGAAGAGCGACGACGCGCCCGCCAACGGCACGGCGTTCGCGCGCGGCGGGGTCACCGGCACGTGGACGCGCGTCGACACCAGCGAGCCCATCGACCCGAACGACCCGCCGACCGGTACCTACGACGTGATCAGACCGGACGGCAAGCGCGTGTCCTGGATCGTGGGGCTGGACCCGTGAGACGGACGTTCGTCTCCGCGCGCGTGTGCGAGAACCCCCGGTGCGGGGCGTTCTTCAGCGCGAAGATCAGTACACAGATCTACTGCAACCCGCGGTGCCGACCGAACGGCGGACCTGGACATCACGCGCTCAGCTCAACTCAGCGCGGACTCGATTACGCGTACCGCAAGGCCCGGCTGAAGGTCCTTGAGCGCGACCGCTACACGTGTCGGCTCATGCTCGACGTCTGCACCATCACGGCCGACACCGTCGACCACGTCATTCCGCGCATCATGGGCGGTACGAACGATCCCGCGAACCTACAGGCCGCGTGCGGCCCGTGTAACCGACTGAAAGGCGCCCGACTGTGACCGATGAGGAATTGCTGGCCGCTGTCGACGCCGTGCTCGATCACGGGACCGTGCTGCCCGGTGAAGCCCTCGCCGACATGACCGAGGCGCAGAAGTGGACCTACAGCCGCGCGATCGACCGCCGACACTTTGCCGTGACGCTGGAGATGCAGCGCATGCGGGAGCGCCACCCGGGCCTGCCGTTGCCGGACGGCGTGCCGCACTTCATGTTCGTTTCCGACGTGCCCGACGATCCGTCGAGCATCGCCTAGAATCCCGGATAGTCCACACCGGACAGCACGGACCCGGCTGCCAGATGGCCGCCGCTGACCAGCGGGTCAGCTCCGAGCGACAGGTGTCCCCCATCCCTGCCGTTTTTTGGAGTTGCCCCGATGGCTTCCATGACCGACAAGATTTATTCGAGGGTGGCCGCGCAGATCGCGGCGAACGCCACCGATGCCGCGCGCCGCGAGGGTGGGTCGGCGCTGGAGCGCGTGACCGCCGTCCGCGATGCGACCGGCAGCAACCCGATCAACGATGAGGCCGTGGCGCTGGTCGCCGGTGGCGGCCTTCAGGACCGCGCCGACGTCATCCTGGATGAGGTCGCGCGGATCGACCGGCACGAGCGGCCCACCCGTGCGCAGCGCGAGCGCCGTGACGTCCTGCTCGCTGAGGCCGCCGAGCTGGAGCGCGCGCGTGTGAACGCTGAGCGCGCCGCGCTGCGTCAGTACCTCACCGGTGGTGGCGCGGTCGTTGAGCGCGGCACCCCCGTGAACGAGACGGACGGCTACGACCGCGACCCGTTCGGCGCGGACGGTGGCCGCCGGTCCGGTCCGGAGCTGATGCGTCACGTCGGCGACCCGTGGGCCGAGCGCATCGCCACGTTCGGCCGGTCCCCCGCCGAAGTGGCCGCGCAGGCACGATCCATCGCGTTGGCCGCCGTCGAGCGCGTGCCCGACGTCCCCGACGCCGCCCGCGACCGGTTCACCCGCTACATGGACACGGAGCGCGGCGAACCGATGGGGAAGGTGGCCCGCTGGATTCGCGCCACGTCCGACCCGGATTACCGGGCCGCCTGGTGCAAGCTCGCCGTGGACCCGGGAAATGGTCACCGCATGTGGACCGATGCGGAGCTGAAGGCGGCACAGTTCGTCGATTCGGAAGCGCGCGCAATGAACCTCACCGACTCGTCCGGTGGGTATCTCGTTCCCTTCCAGCTGGACCCGACTGTGCTTCTCACGAATGACGGCACCACGGGCGTGATTCGCCAGATCGCCCGGACCGTGGTCGCCACCGGTGATGTGTGGAATGGCGTTTCCAGTGCAGGGGTCACGGCTAATTGGTATGCGGAGGCCGCCGAGGTTTCCGACGATTCCCCGACTCTGGCACAGCCGTCCATTCAGGTGCACCGGTCCAGCGCGTTTGTGCCCGTGTCGTTCGAGGCATTCGACGACGCCGCCAGCATCGCTCAGGAAGTGTCGACGCTGCTTACCGATGCGCTGTTCCGGCTGGACGAGCAGGCATTCACCACCGGTTCCGGGTCGGGTCAGCCGTTCGGCATCGTGACCGCGCTGACCGGCACCACGTCGGAAGTGAATCAGGCCGGGACCACGCTGGACGCCGCCGACTGGTTCGCCCTGCAGAACGCGTTGCCGCCCCGGTTCCAGCAGAACGCATCGTGGATCACGCACCTGGTTTCCATGAACACGGCGCGCGCGACTCCGATTGCCAGCGGGCTGGACTCGCCGGTTCTGCAGGAGGGCAATCCGCCGACGATCCTGGGCAAGCCGGTCTACGAAGCCAACTACATGGATTCGACGGTGACTGCCACCGAGTCGGACCACCTTGCGGTGTACGGCTCGTTCGAGAATTTCATTGTGGCCGATCGTATTGGGATGACTATCGAGCTTGTGCCGCACCTTTTCGGGGCCGCCGGCCGTCCGTCCGGGCAGCGCGGTTGGTTCGCGTGGCGGAGGTGCGGTGCAGATGTCGTCGTGCCGAATGCGTTCCGGATGCTGGACAAGAGCGACTAGTCCGAGGACGTCTGACGACATGGCACGCATTCGTGTCCGCGCGAACGTGAGGGGCGACCAGCGTTTGCGCCGGTTGGCTCAGGCTCTCCGCGATGCCGGAGAAGAAGACATGCGCAAGGAGCTGAACGCCGCCGTTCGTCGCGGCGCTAAGCCGATGGCGCAGGCCGTCAAGGCGGGTGCGTTGGCGCTCCCGGCCGAAACCGGGCAGTCCACCGGTTTACGCGCCAGCATGGCGGCCGCTACGCGGTTCTCCAATACGGCGCGGGGCGCGTTCGTCATGGTGGATTCGTCGCGCATGCCGGGCGATCAGGCCACGCTGCCGGTGCACACCGATAGCGGCGCGTGGCGGCATCCCGTGTTCGGTTCGGATACGTGGGTGTCGCAGACGTCGCGGGCGGACTGGTTCGCCACCGCGGCACTGAGTCAGTCCCACGTTGTCGAACGCGAAGTCGGTGAGGTCCTGGACAAGATCGCGGACCGGATCGGCGGCGCGGTCGGATAGGTGATCGTGGCCGCCCCCGGGCCCGCCGTGCGCGGAGATTGCGAGCGGAAAGAGCGTGGAGCGCGGGTCGGGGGCCGCGCTGCGCTCACCCGAGGGCGGCACCGGTCACAACGCCGTGCTGCCGGACCCGCATCCCGTCCTGGCCGCAGAGCACCCGGACGGCGTAGCCCTCTTGTTCGTCGTGGTGATCGCTTGCATCGTCCGGCTGTCCCGCGTCCACAGGTCTGGCCACAACAGAACGGGCCCCCGGGGCTGCACTCCCGGGGGCCCGTTCGGTCGTGTCGGTGGTACTACCGGGCGAGGCGGTGAACGGCCTCGTGCTGGTCGGCCGCCGACGCCACGTAGAGGCACGCGCACAATGGGCACACCCGCACGCGCAGCGCCCGGCCGAACGGCCATGTGACGATGCGCCGCACTCGATGACGGCCGTGCACGGGATGCGCGTCCCCGGCGCGGTTCACCGCTCGCCCATCCGCCTGCGCACGGCCAACGCCATCAGGGCGAGCCGATGCAGCGTGCATGGGTGCACGCGCGCGGGGTAGCCGGTGCCCGGCCGGGTGCAGCCGACACACCGTCCGGTGTCGTCGGCGGCGTGGTCGACGAGCAGTCGCGCGACCGTCTCCGGCATCAACGCCAACTGCTCGGCGAGCCGTTCGTACTGCGACTGCTCGGTGCTGGATATCGTCGCCATGGGCCCACTTCCTTGGGGTGGGTCTAGGCCCTCGGCTGGCGGTACCGCGCCGGTCGGGGGCCGCCTGCTGTCTGGCAAGCCCCTGCACCGTAGTCCAACTGACTCAATCGGAACACTCGACCATCACGGTAAAGGTGACACCGCTGCCCCATCTGACGCGCGCGGATCATGCGAGGGTGCGGGAGTGCGGGAGGAGTACGTCACGACGGCGGAGGCCGCGAAGGAGCTGGGCATCAGCCGCCAGTCCCTCGCGCGCTACGTCGCGCGCGGCTGGCTTGTGCCGACCCGCACCCTGCCCAGTGGCCACTACAGGTGGCGAATGTCGGACCTGGAGCGGCAGCTCCGGGAGCTACGGCAACGCACCGACGACGACGAGTGATCCAAAAGCGGCGCGTCCGCAGCTAACCATCTGGCGGGGGGCGCGGCGGTAACCCGACCGCCTGGCCCATCGATGGGCGGGCATGGGACGGGCCGGTGAGTGGCTGCGCGAGTGGTGGCAGGTGGCGGTCATCGTGCTCCTGGCCTTCACAGTGGCCGTGGGCGCCGCGCTGCTGACGTTGGTCTGCTAAACCCGCTGGTCAGGAACATGTCACAACTCATGCGTTGCAGAGGGCAACGAGTTCTGCATCGGGGAGACGGAGGCGGCCACGGCCGAGTTGATCACGACTCCAGCAGCTCCGTGAGCAGCGCTCCCACCTCGGCGGCCTCGATGAGGAAGCCGTCGTGCCCGTACGGCGAGTCCACCAGGCGCAGCGGGCCCGCGTTCGGGATGCCCGCCGCGAGCTCGGCCTGCTGCGCAGGTGGGTAGAGCCGGTCGGAGGTCACGCCGGCCACGAGCGTCCTTGCCGTCACGCGCGCGAGCCCCGCTGCCACACCGCCGCGATCGCGGCCCACGTCGTGGGCGTTCATCAGCTCGGTGAGCCGCACGTAGGACGCGGCGTCGAAGCGGCGCACCAGCTTGTTCGCGTGGTGGTCGAGGTAGCTCTCCACGGCGTAGCGCCCGCCGTGCCACGGGTCCTCGTCGTCCTGCGGGCGGCGGCCGAAGCGCTCGCCGAGTTCCCCGGCGCTGCGGTAGCTCAGGTGCGCGATGCGCCGCGCCACGCCGAGGCCGCCGTGCGGGCCCTGGCCGGGCGGGGCGTCGTGGTAGTCGCCTCCGCGCCAGCCGGGATCGGCGCGGATCGCGGCGATCTGGGGCGTGGCCCAGCCGATCTGGTCGGCGCTGGTCGCAGCCGGGGAGGCCAGCAGGCACAGCCGCGTCACGCGGTCGGGCTCCATCGCGGCCCATTCCAGCGCCCGCATGCCGCCCATCGAGCCGCCGATCACGCAGGCCCAGCTCTGCACGCCCAGCGCGTCGGCCAGCACGCGTTCCGCCACCACCGAGTCGCGGGCGGTCACCAGGGGGAAGCGGCTCCCCCACGGCCTGCCGTCCGGTGCGGGCGAGGCCGGTCCGGTGCTGCCCTGGCAGCCGCCGACGATGTTCGGAGCCACCACGAACCACCGTGCGGGGTCGAGCGCGCGCCCCGGACCGATGAGCGCGTCCCACCAGCCCGCGGTCGCGTGCCCCGGGCCCGGCGGGCCGGCCACGTGGCTGTCGCCGGTGAGGGCGTGCAGCACGAGCACGGCGTTGGACGCGTCCGCGTTCAACGCCCCCCACGTCTCGTAGGCGAGGCGGACGTCGGGCAGCGTGCCCCCGGCCTCCAGCTGCAGGGGTTCCGGGAGCCGGACCCACTGCCTGCGGCCGGGGTCGTCCCCCTCCCGCCAGGCGCCGCTGGCGGGAGGAAGATCGGTGTCGACGGCGGTCACGAGCGGTGTCAGGCTCCCTTGGCTGCCCGGAAGCCCGCCTCGAGGTCGGCCTTGAGGTCCTCGAGGCCCTCGAGGCCCACCGACAGCCGCACCAGGCCGGGCGTCACACCGGTGGCGAGCTGCTCCTCGCCGGAGAGCTGGCTGTGCGTCGTGCTCGCGGGGTGGATCACCAGGCTGCGCACGTCGCCGATGTTGGCCAGGTGGCTGTGCAGCTCGAGCGCGTCCACGAACTTGCGCCCGGCGTCCACACCGCCGCGGATGTCGAACGACACGATCGCGCCGGCGCCGCGCGGCAGGTACTTCTGCCCGGCCTCGTACCACGGGCTCGACGGCAGGCCCGCGTAGTGGACCTTCTCGACCTCGTCGCGCTGCTCGAGCCACTCGGCGAGCGCCTGCGCGTTCTGCACGTGCCGCTCCATGCGCAGCGACAGCGTCTCGACGCCCTGGATGAGCAGGAAGCTGTTCTGCGGCGCGATGGCCGGGCCGAGGTCGCGCAGCAGCTGCACCCGCAGCTTGATGATGTAGGACTGCGGCCCGAGGGCGTCCCAGTAGTTGAGGCCGTGGTAGCTCGGGTCGGGCGTGGTCAGGCCCGGGTAGCGGTCGGCGTGGTCGCCCCAGGCGAAGTTGCCGGAGTCGACCACCACGCCGCCGATGGCGGTGCCGTGGCCGCCCAGGAACTTCGTGGCCGAGTGCACGACGATGTCGGCGCCGTGCTCGAGCGGGCGCAGCAGGTACGGCGTGGGCACCGTGTTGTCGACGAGCAGCGGCACGCCCGCGGCGTGCGCGGCGTCGGCCACGGCACGCACGTCGAGCACGTTGCCGCGCGGGTTGCCCAGCGTCTCGGCGTAGAAGGCCTTCGTGTTCGGGCGCACCGCGGCGCGCCACGCGTCGATGTCGTCGGGGTCGTCGACGAACGAGACCTCGATGCCCATCTTCGGGAACGTGTAGTGGAACAGGTTGTAGGTGCCGCCGTAGAGCGCGGAGCTCGACACGATGTGGTCGCCGGCCTCGGCGATGTTGAGCAGCGCGAGGGTCTGTGCCGCCTGGCCGGACGCGAACGCGACGGCCGCGATCCCGCCTTCGAGTGCGGCCACGCGCTGCTCCAGCACGTCCTGCGTGGGGTTCATGATCCGCGTGTAGATGTTGCCCAGCTCGGTGAGCCCGAACAGCGCGGCGGCGTGCTCGGTGTCGCGGAAGGTGTAGGACGTGGTCTGGTAGATCGGCGTGGCGCGGGCGCCGGTGGTCGGGTCGGCGGTGGCGCCGGCGTGGACCTGCTTGGTCTCGAAGGACCAGTTCTCGGACACAGCTGTCTCCCGGGGAGAGGACGGAGTGGGCTCGGCGGTCAGCGGCCGGGACGACACATCGCGCTCGTGGTCCGCATGTAGTCGACATGCCGACGCATCACGAGGCGGATCACGCCCAGGACCGTAATGCGCACGTCATCCCGGCACAACCGCACCCCCGGGCTACCCTGCCCGGCGTGCTGGTGCTGCTGCCCCCGTCGGAGACCAAGCGCGACGGCGGTGACGGGCCGCCGTTGCGGCTGGACGCGCTGTCGCACCCCGCGCTGGACGCGGTGCGCAAGGCGCTCGTCGAGGAGCTGGTGAGCCTGGCCGCCGACCCGCAGGCGTGCCGCGCGGCGCTCGGGCTCTCCCCCGCGCAGGACGCCGAGGTCGCCCGCAACGCGGCGCTGTGGACCGCGCCCACCATGCCCGCCCTGCACCGCTACACGGGTGTTCTCTACGACGCGCTCGACCCCGGGTCGCTGCGTGGTGCCGCGGCCGCCCGGGCCGGGGCGCGGCTGGCCGTCGGCTCGGCGCTGTTCGGGCTGCTGCGCGCCGGCGACCCGGTGCCCGCGTACCGCCTGTCGGCAGGTTCCGCGCTGCCCGCCGGCGGCACCCTCGCCGCGCGGTGGAAGCCGGTGCTCGAGCCCGAGCTGGCGGCGGTCGCCGCGGCGGAGCTGGTGGTGGACCTGCGCTCGGGCTCCTACGCCGCGCTGGGCCGGGTGCCCGGCGCGGTCACGGTCACGGTCCTCGCCGAGAAGCCGGACGGCACCCGCAGCGTCGTCAGCCACTTCAACAAGGCCCACAAGGGCCGGCTGGCACGGGTGCTGGCCGGCACGAGAGCCGAGCCGACGGACGCGGCAGGGGTAGCGACGATCGCCCGCAGGGCGGGCATGCACGTGGAACGCGCAGGGAACGCGCTGTCGGTCATCGTCCCCGCCTGACCACCTTGATCCCGCACCTCGATCCCGCACCTCGGCGTTGGGGGGTGCGAAATTCGGTTGCGGGTCTCGTGGGTGGGCGGGCATCGTCGCCCGCGTTCGGTGCCGGGGGTCCGGCGTGATCGGAGGAGGTGGCCTGTGTCGATGCCTGTCCTGGACGACGCCTGCCCTCGTCCGATTCCCGCCCCGCGCTGACCACGATCCGCGGGGCGCACACTCCTCTGGAGCCCCGCGTTGCGCGACTACGAGTCGTACTTCGAGACGTTCGAGAACGAACGCCCCCGCAAGCCCCGTCGACGTCGCTTCGACGACGACGCGCCCGCCCGCCGCCGACCGGCGCCGGACCTGTCCGCGCTCGACGAGCGGGACGGCGTCGAGCCCGACGGCCCGCCGACCGGCGACCGCTGGTCCACCTGGGACGGCGCCGAGCACGGTCCGCGGCCCCGCCCGGACTGGGTGGTCACCGAGCACGCCGCGGTCGACACCGAGCTCGGCGTGATCAAGACCGGCAAGGAGGCGGACGTCCACCTCGTCGAGCGGGGCGTGCCCGGCACCGGCCGGCGTGCGCTCATGGCCGCCAAGCGCTACCGCACGGCCGAGCACCGCATGTTCCACCGCGACGCCGGCTACCTCGAAGGTCGCCGGGTCCGTCGGTCCCGGGAGATGCGGGCCATGGCCGGGCGCACCGCGTTCGGCCGTGACCTGCTCGCCGGTCAGTGGGCGAGCGCCGAGTTCGCCGCGCTCTCCCGGCTGTGGACCGACGGGATCGCGGTGCCCTACCCCGTCCAGTGCAGCGGCACCGAGCTCCTGCTGGAGTTCCTCGGCACCGACGACGGCACCGCGGCACCGCGGCTGGCCCAGCTGCGCCCCGACGGGGACGAGCTGGGTGATCTGTGGCACCAATTGGAGGACGCGCTGCTCGGGCTGGCCCGGCACGGCCTGACCCACGGCGACCTGTCCGCCTACAACCTGCTCGTGCACGACGGGCGGTTGGTGCTCATCGATCTCCCGCAGGTCGTGGATGTGATCGGCAACCCGCAAGGGCCCGAGTTCCTGGCCCGCGACGTCCGCCGCGTCGGCGACTGGTTCCTCGCACGCGGCCTGGACACCGGGCTCCCCGAGGCGCTGCTGGCCGAACTGCGGGCGGAGGCGGGAATGCCACCGGCTCCCGGGGCGTCACAGGGATAGCCGTCCGGTCCGTCCGGCGTCCGGCCGGTTGCTCCCCGTAGACTCGATCTCGAGCGCCCGGCCGGACCCAGCCGTGGAGTGGGCGCACCCGCAGTACTCATCAGGGCGCAGCGCCTGCGCCCGGGGCTCGTCCTTCAGAGATCCCAGCCGCCGATCCGGCGCTGCTTCTCCGTGCGACGTGCCACGTCCCGGAGGTCGTTCTTGTCATCCCCGTCACCCCGCCGTGCCCAGCAGTCTTCGCGCTCGGGCTTCTCGGCGGACCCGCGTTCCCGTCGCTCCGACGGCGGGCGCTCCCGCTCCCCCCGTGGCCGTTCGCGCGGCCCGCAGAACCATTCCGCCGCCGCGCCTGCCGCACCGCCCGAGGTGCTCTGGACCGTTCCCGAGACGGGGATGCCCTCCTTCGCCGAGCTCGGCCTGCCCGAACCCGTCACGCGGGCCCTGACGGAGCGCGGCTTCACCGAGCCGTTCCCGATCCAGGCCGCCACGCTGCCCGACACGATCGCCGGGCGTGACCTGCTCGGGCGCGGCCAGACCGGATCGGGCAAGACGCTCGCGTTCGGTCTCGCGATGCTGGCCCGCCTCGCCGGCAGCCGCGCGCGGGCCCGCCAGCCGCGCGGGCTCGTCCTCGTCCCCACCCGCGAGCTCGCCCAGCAGGTGGACGACGCGCTGGCGCCGTTCGCGAAGGCGCTCGGCCTCACCACCGCCGTCGTCGTGGGCGGGCTGTCGTTCAACCGGCAGGTCTCCGACCTGGCGCGGGGCGTCGATCTGCTCGTCGCCACGCCCGGCCGGCTCACCGACCACACGAACCAGCGCACGTGCGACCTCTCGCAGGTCACGGTCACCGCGCTCGACGAGGCCGACCGCATGTCCGACATGGGGTTCCTGCCCCAGGTCCGGGCGATCCTGAACCTCACCCCGCCCGACGGGCAGCGGCTGCTGTTCTCCGCCACCCTCGACGGCGAGGTGGGCGCGCTGGTCCGCCAGTACCTCACCGACCCCGTCACCCGGTCCGTCGCCTCGGCAACGGCCCAGGTCTCGACGATGGACCACCACGTCCTGCTCGCCGACCCGGCGGACAAGCCGCGCATCGTCACCGAGGTCGCCGCGCGCGAGGGCCGCACGATCCTGTTCTCCCGCACCAAGCACGGCGTGGACAAGCTCGTGAAGATCCTGCGCCGCGAGGGCGTCGCGGCCGGCGCACTGCACGGCGGCAAGGCCCAGAACGCGCGCAACCGGGCGATCGCGGCGTTCAAGGACGGGAGCACCCCGGTGCTCGTGGCCACCGACGTGGCCGCACGCGGCATCCACATCGACGACGTCAGCCTCGTCGTGCACGTCGACCCGCCGGCCGACCCCAAGGACTACCTGCATCGCGCGGGCCGCACGGCCCGAGCGGGCGACTCGGGCACGGTCGTCACGCTGGTGACGCCTGCGGAGCGGCGCGACGTCGAGCGGCTCATGCGGCTCGCGGGCGTGCGGGCACCGCAGACCGCGGTGGGGCCCGGCGCCCCGGAGCTGGCGCGGATCACCGGTGCGCGCCAACCGTCGGGGGTGCCGGTCGTCGAGCCGCCCAAGCCCGAGCCCACGCCGCGGGGTGCCGGTCGGCGCTCCCACGGTTCCGGCGGCAGGGGTCGCCGACCGGGCGCCCGCTCGGGCGGAGGGCGTCGCAGCAGCACCGCTGCCTGACCGGCGCGCGGGAACCCTCTCAGCCGCTCCACAGGAGTGCCCTGACAGTGTTCGGGGACCACTCGTTCCGACATCGAAGGTTCCCGTGCGCGCTCCCCGTCCCCTCGCCGCTGCACTCGCCGTGCTGGCTGCGGCGTTGGTCGCCTGCTCCACCGATCCGACCGCGTCGCCCGCCCCCGCTCCGGCCGATCAGCTGCCGCCCATCGAGCTGGGGGGCGACTGGCAGTGGACCCCGCAGGCCGCGCCGCTCGAGCTCGGCGTCACCCACACCCAGTACAGCCTCGACGACCACAGCCCGGCGGAGGCGCGGCAGCGCGGGATCGACATCCTCGCGAACGACGCCGCGATCTGGCAGAACCACCACCTGATGGGCTTCGGCTCCGGCAACCCGGAGCCCTCGCCCGGTGAGTACGACTGGGCCACGCTCGACGCGCGGATGCAGCTCACGGAGCAGACCGGCCAGCGCAGCGTCCTCACCCTCTGCTGCGCTCCGGACTGGATGAAGGGCGGCGAGGAGGGCGAGACGGACTGGGACGACCTGGAGGGAAACCCGGATCCGGAGCACTTCGGCGACTACGCCGCGCTGGCCGCCGAGGCGGTGCAGCGCTACCCGCAGGTCGAGCGGGTGATGGTGTGGAACGAGCTCAAGGGCTTCTGGGCCGACGACAAGAACCGCTGGGACTACGAGGGCTACACCGACCTCTACAACCAGGTCTACCGGGCGGTGAAGGACGTCCGGCCCGACGTCCTGGTCGGCGGGCCCTACGTCGTCATGATCAGCCTCGATCCCGGCTCCCAGGACGCGTCGTCGTTCGCCGGGCCGTGGGGCGTGGCGGACCAGCGCACCCTCGACGTGGTCGACTACTGGCTGCAGAACAACGTGGGCGCCGACTTCCTCGTCGTCGACGCCGCGACGGACACCCGCACCGAGACCGTCCCCGCCCCGAGGGACGGCAACCAGAAGTTCGCCGACGTGGCGCGCTGGCTGCAGGAGCGCAGCGACCTGCCGATCTGGTGGGCCGAGTTCTACCCGGAGGTCCCCGACGGGGAGAGCGACGAGGCCACGAGCCCGGCCAACGCCGCCGTCATGCTCGGCGCCGTCGCCGCCATGGCCGAATCGGGCACCGCGGGCGCGCTCCTGTGGGGGCCGCAGGGGCACGACCTCGGCTCCGCGGCGTTGTGGACCGACGCCACCGAGGACAACGGTGGGCAGCCGACGCCGCTGACGGCGGCGTGGCAGTTCCTGGTGCCGCACCTCGCCGCCGGGGACGTCGAGATCGGGCGTTCCCCGTCCCGGCCGGACCTGCTGGCCTTCCGCGCGGAGGACGGCGTGGTCGTGGCGAACGTGAGCGCGGCGCCGGGCGAGCCGGCCCCGGGCGCCGAGCCGATGCAGCCGTGGCAGATCTCGGTGACCGGCCGCGACTCCTGACCCGGCTGTGAGTGGATACGAGTGCGGGAGCACTCGCATCCACTCACGGCCTGCGAGGGCTCCGGCGGGCGGCGCGGCGCAGCTGCAGGATCCGCAGGCCGCCCGGGATCGCGACGAGCAACAGCCCGGCGATGGCCGCGAGCAGCAGTGCCACCCCCGCGGGCAGGGTGCCGGACACGGTGAAGAAGTTGATCCGGATCGGCGTGCTGTTCTGCAGGATGAAGACCAGCAGGAGCAGCAGCACCAACGCGGAGAGGATCAGGCCCGTCCACAGCACCCCGGTGCGGGAGTGCCCGACCTCGGTCCGGGGCTGCTCCTCCCAGCCGGTGGGCGTCGGAACCGTGCGCCCCTCGGGCACGACCGGGCTCGCCGGCCGCATGGTGGGGCGGGTGGCCGGGTCGGCACGGGGGTCCTGCGGACCGGCGCTGCCGTGCGCCGGCGACCAGCCGCCCCCGGGTCGCGGGGTGGCCTGCGTCGGGTCGTCACTCATGCGCCCATCTCACTCCGCTCGGGACCGTCCTGCCGGGCCCGGAGTATCCCCCAGCCCACGACCTCACGCGCGCTGTCTCCGAGCGCCTGCTCACCCCCGGCGCATCGGCAGGTGGACGACTCCGTCCCAGTCGTAGGTCTCACCCGCGGCGACGAAGCCGAACCCCTGGTAGAACCCGGCGAGGTGCTCCTGCGCGTCGAGCACGCAGGGCCGGCCACCGACCTCGGCCAGCGCCGCCTCCATCAGCTGCCGCCCGAGCCTCCGGCCCCGGACCGACCGCGCCGTGCAGAGGCGCCCGATGTGGAACTCGCCCCCGGGTTCCCGCAGCAGCCGCAGCGTGCCGAGCACCGGCTCCGGGTGTCCGTTGCCGCCGAGCCAGTAGTGCCGGGCGCCGTCCTCGAGATCGCGACCGTCGAGCTCGGCGTACGGGCAGGCCTGCTCCACCACGAACACGTCGACACGCAGCCGGAGCAGCTCGTAGAGCGTGCCCGGGTCCAGGTTGGCCGCCCAGGACCGGTGCACCGTCGCGGTGAACGCCTCGCTGCTCATCGCCGTCCTCGCTGACGCTCGGCCGGCTCTTCGCGGGCGCTGCGCCCATCATTCACTCGCTCACGCTCGCTCATTCGCCCCTGCCTACCAGATCGGGTGACGGCACGCTCCACGCGCACGTGCGAGGCTCGGCCCGTGCTCCCGCGCCCCGCGCTCCAGGCCCTGACGGCTGCCGTGACCGTCGCCGCCGTGCTGTCGCCCGGGGCCGTGTCGGCGCGAGCGGAGCGCCCGCCGCTGCCGCTGCGCCCCGACGGGTACGGGGTCGCCCAGCCCACGCCCCCGGACCTGGTCGACCGCAGGTTGCCGACCCGCGACCTGCTCCCGCCGCCGGTCGACGGGGAGTTCAGCGCCACCGTCGCGCCCGTCCCCGAGGACGTGCTCGCGCGCTCGACCTGGAGCCCGGACTGCCCCGTGGCCCCGGCCGACCTGCGCTACCTCACCGTGGCCTTCCGCGGGTTCGACGGCGCGGCGCACACCGGAGAGCTGATCGTGGCCGCCCGCGTGGCCGACGACGTCGCGGCCGCGTTCGGGGAGCTGTTCGCCGCCGACTTCCCGATCGAGGAGATGCGGGTGGTCGAGAAGGCGGAGCTGACCGCTCCCCCGACCGGCGACGACAACAACACCACCGCCTTCGTGTGCCGGCCCGCCACCGGCCTCACCCGCTGGTCCGCGCACGCCCTCGGCCTCGCCGTGGACGTCAACCCGTTCCAGAACCCCTACCGCAAGGGCGACCTGGTCCTGCCCGAACTGGCCTCGGCCTACCTGGACCGCGGCCGCGACCTGCCCGGCATGATCCTCGACGGCGGGCCGGTCGTCACCGCGTTCGAGCGCATCGGCTGGACGTGGGGCGGGCGCTGGCGCTCGCCGGTGGACCTGCACCACTTCTCCGAGACCGGCACCTAGGCCCGCGGTGTCGTTACGTAGCGTGGAGGGGTGCGCCACCACGATCTCGTCGTCATCGGCACCGGCTCCGGCAACTCGATCGTCGACGAGCGCTTCGCGCACCTCGACGTCGCGCTGGTCGAGCACGGCGTCTTCGGTGGCACCTGCCTGAACGTCGGCTGCATCCCCACGAAGATGTACGTCTACGCCGCCGACGTCGCCGAGGTCGTCCGGACGGCGAGCCGCTACGGCGTGGACGCGAGCGTGGACAAGGTGCGCTGGACCGACATCCGCGACCGCGTCTTCGGCCGGATCGACCCGATCTCGGCGGGCGGGCGCGAGTACCGGGTGGACCGCAGCCCGAACGTCACCGTCTACGAGGGGCACGCGCGCTTCACCGGGCACAAGGAGCTCGCGGTGGCCCGCACCGACGGCTCCGGCACGGACGCGTTCACCGCCGAGCAGGTCGTGCTCGCCGCGGGCAGCAGGCCGGTCGTCCCGCAGGTGGTCACCGGCTCAGGAGTGCCCTACGAGACCTCCGACACGGTCATGCGCCTCGACGCGCTCCCCGAGCACGTCGTGGTGCTGGGCAGCGGCTACATCGGCGCGGAGTTCGCGCACGTCTTCGCCTCGCTCGGGTCGCGGGTGTCGATCGTCGGGCGCAGCAGCCTGCTCCGCGGCCAGGACGAGACCGTGTGCGAACGCTTCACCGACGTCGCGTCCCGGCGCTGGGACGTCCACCTCGGTCGGGAGGTCGAGCGCGTCACCGGGGGTGCCGGCGACGTCACGCTGCACCTGGAGGGCGGCGCCACCGTGCACGGCGACCTGCTGCTCGTCGCCACCGGCCGCGTGCCCAACGGCGACCGGCTGGACCTGGACCGCACCGGCGTGGCCACCCACCCCGACGGTCGGGTGATCGTCGACGACCAGCAGCGCACGGGCGTCGACGGGATCTTCGCGCTCGGCGACGTCAGCTCCGCGTACCAGCTCAAGCACGTGGCCAACCACGAGGCGAAGGTCGTGGCGCACAACCTGCTGCACCCGGACCAGCCCCGGAGCAGCGACCACCGCGCCGTCCCGGCCGCGGTCTTCACCGACCCCCAGATCGCCGCTGTCGGGCTCACCGAGGCCGAGTGCCGGGCCGGGCACCTCGACTACACCGCGGCGGTGCAGGAGTACGGCGACGTCGCCTACGGCTGGGCGATGGAGGACACCACGGGCATCTGCAAGGTGATCGCCGAGCGCGGCACCGGGCGGATCCTCGGTGCCCACGTCATGGGGCCGCAGGCCTCGACCGTGATCCAGCCGCTGATCCAGGCGATGTCGTTCGGGCTCGCCGCCCGGGAGATGGCCACCGGCCAGTACTGGATCCACCCCGCGCTCCCGGAAGTGGTGGAGAACGCACTCCTCGGTCTCGACCTGTAGATCCCGCCCGGAGCGGGTAAGGTGACCCTTCCTTCGATCACTCGTTGGGGACCACTCGTCAGGATCACTCGTTGAGGTGCGTGCCGTGACCGTTGCCGACTCTCCCACTCGACCGGCGGGAGGCGCCCGCCCGATCATCGCCGGGCGTCGCGGCCTGGCGCCCCAGATCAGCGTCTACGTCTTCGTGGTCCTCCCGCTGCTGGCGCTGATCGCCACGATCCCCATCGCCTGGGGCTGGGGGCTGACCTGGATCGACGTGGCGATCGCCGCGGTGTTCTACGTCGCGAGCGGGCTCGGCATCACGGTCGGGTACCACCGCTACTTCACGCACGGTTCGTTCAAGGCCAAGCGACCGCTCCGGATCGCCCTGGCCGTGGCCGGCAGCCTCGCGATGCAGGGCCCGGTCATCACCTGGGTGGCCGACCACCGTCGCCACCACGCCTTCTCCGACAAGGAAGGCGACCCGCACTCGCCGTGGCTGTTCGGAACGGGGCCGGTGGCACTCGCCAAGGGCTTCTGGCACGCCCACACGGGCTGGCTGTTCGACCGGGACGTGACCAACCGCGAGCGCTTCACCCCGGACCTGCTCGCCGACCGCGACATCTCCCGCGTCGACCGGCTGTTCCTGCTCTGGTCGGTGCTCACGCTGGTGGTGCCCGCGGTGCTGGGCGGGCTGCTGTCCTGGTCGTGGTGGGGCGCGCTCACCGCGTTGTTCTGGGCGGGGCTGGTGCGCGTCGGGCTGCTGCACCACGTCACCTGGTCGATCAACTCGATCTGCCACATGATCGGCGACCAGCCCTTCGCCGCCCGCGACCACTCCCGCAACGTGTGGC
Organism: Pseudonocardia sp. MH-G8; assembly: GCF_002262885.1. Classification (GTDB taxonomy): domain Bacteria; phylum Actinomycetota; class Actinomycetes; order Mycobacteriales; family Pseudonocardiaceae; genus Pseudonocardia. The sequence continues at coordinate 340,805 of NZ_NKYF01000006.1, forward strand.
CGCTGGCCGTGCTCAGCTTCGGCGAGTCGTGGCACAACCTGCACCACGCCGACCCCACCTGCGCCCGCCACGGCGTGCAGCGCGGGCAGGTCGACATCTCCGCCCGCGTCATCTGGGCCTTCGAGAAGCTGGGCTGGGCCCACTCCGTGCGCTGGCCCACCCAGCGGCGCCTGGCGAAGCTGGCCCGCGAGGCGGGCTGACCGGGCAGCGGCTCCGGGCGCCGGGCCGGGCCATGATCGCCGCGTGCGGTCCTGGAGCCGCACCGGTGCGGTTCTGCGACCACGAATGTCGATCATCCCGTCGCCCGGATCCCAAGATCGCCGTTTGCGGTTTCAGGGCCGCACCGGTGCGGTTCTGCCACCGCACCTGCTGATCACGCTGCCGGCGATCACCAGCCGCGGTTGCGGGCAGGAGGTCGGTCGGTCGGCGAGCCCTCGCGCCGCGATCGGAGCAGCGTGTCCGACCGGTCGGATGAGACCGCACCCTCCTGTCCTCGCCGGGGCCGGCGGCGGGTTCCCTCCAGCCCGGTTCAGAGACGACGGGCGGTCGGGTCAGGCCGGTCGCCTGCGTGCGTGTTCGAGGGTCTCTGCGATCTCCGCGACGCAGGTGTCGGGCTCGCCGTCGAGCGCGTGCCAGGGGTAGCGCAGCAGGTCCCAGCTCGCGCGGGTGAGGGCGTTGCCCTTGCGGCGGTCGGAGCGGAAGCGTTCGACGTCCATGTGCCAGGCCCAGCCGTCGACCTCGATCGCCACCCGCTCGGCGGGGAAGGCCAGGTCGATGCGGTACGGGCCGAACGGGTGGCCGAGCACCCAGCCGCCGATGCCGGCCCCGCGCAGCAGCCGGACGAGCAGGCGCTCGGCCTCCGAGTCGGCCCGGTCGGCCGCGGCCACCAGCATCCGGTGCATGGCAGCCGAGCCCTGCCGCCCGATGGCCCGGCAGTAGCTGCGGTACACCGCGGGGAACCGGACGTGCCGTTGCAGCGCGCGGTCCAGGAACACCGAGCCGCGCGGGACGGCGATCGCCGTCGACAGCGCCGTGAGCGGCGGGGAGGACACGGTGACGCCGCGGTACTCGACCAGGTCGGCGGCAGGGATGTCGCAACGGCGCAGCCGCACACCCGGTCGCGGCTGCCGGTGCATCGCCCGTGGCAGCGTCAGCTCGACCGTCGCGGGAACGCGGTCGAGCATGCCGTGCCAGAACGCCGCCGCCGTACCGGTGACCGCCGCGCCGGCCGCTCCCGCCCACAGCGACGCCGCCCGCACCCGCGCCTCGTCCGTGAGCCGGTGCCCGCCGACCAGGTACACGCACGGGTGCAGCTCGCGCCACGCCCCGGCCCGCACGCGCCGCCGCACCGTGTCGGCGGACAGGCCGCAGGCGAGCACCTGCGCCAGCGTGACGACACCGGCCTGCCGGACGAGGACGCGTTCGAGGTTCACGAACCGTGAGCCTCCCCGTCGCCGCTCCCGCGCGGGCCCGTTCCGCAGAAGTCGCGACCGTGATCCACGTATGCGGTTCCCGGACCGCACCGATGCGGTCCTGGGACCGCACCCGGTGATCACCCCCTCCCGCGCGTACCGGTACCAAGAGGCGGGCGCTGCGACAGTGGCGTGCTTGTCGGCGTGATCACAGCTTGGTGATCGGTCCGAGCAGTACGTGGGTGCTGTCGCGGCGACGTCAGGTACTGCTCGCAGCGATAGGCGTCTGGCATCCGCGGACCCGCCACGGCAACGCCCTCCCCGTGGGGCTGCACCACCGCACTCGACGCACACAACCCACGTTCGCACCCGACCGATCGCGAGCCGGCCGGCCAGCCGGCGAACACGCGCCGCCTCAGCTCGCCGGACGCTCGTCCTGGGCGCCGGCAGCCGGGCGGGTCGGGTCGTACGGGTCCGCGGGCGGGTTCTCGCCGCGGATGCCGGCCACGAGCCGCGTGACGTCGGTCATGATCGCGGCTGTGGCGCCGTCGAGGGCGGTGCGGGTGCGGCGGCCGTCGCTCCAGGCCGAGAGGTCGACGGGCGGGCCTGCGACCACCGTGACCCGCCGGCGCGGGAACAGCCGCGGGCGGCCGCTGGAGGGCGGGAGGACCTCCTGCGTGCCCCAGTTCGCCACGGGGATCACCGGAGCGCCGGTCATCAGGGCGATCCGCCCGATCCCGTTCTTGGCCTTCATCGGCCAGCCGTCGGGGTCGGAGGTGTAGGTGCCCTCGGGGTAGAAGGCGACGATCTCGCCGCGCTGGATCGCCGCGACCGCGTCCTTGTAGGCGTCGGCCGCGCGGGAGGACGAGCGGTGGACGGGGATGTGCTTGCCGCCGCCGAGCACCGAGCGGACCACCGGCATGTTCCACAGCTCCGACTTCGCGAGGAACCGGGGCATCCGGCCGTGCGAGATCGTGAACGCCACGTCGAAGATCGGGTCGGCGAACGACACGTGGTTGATGGCGAGCAGGGCGCCGCCGGTGCGCGGCAGGTGCTCGCCCCCGCGCCACGCGACCCGGGTGCCGAACATCGCGAACGGCCAGATCAGCGCGATCGCGACGCCGTACCAGAACCCCGAGTCGCGCCAGCGCCGGGTGACCGTCAACCGCAGCTTCTGCCACTCCGAGAGCGGTCGGGCCGCGGCCGGCGTCGGGCTCCCCTGCGTCACTGCGTTCTCCTCGCGCTCGTGTCGAACCCTCCGATCATCCCACCCCCGCCTGGACCGCCGGTGCGGTGTGGCCCGCTGTGACGTCGGTCCCAGGTCGTGAACCGCCCGGTACGGGGAGCCGAACGACCCGATGACACCCCGTCCCCACGTGAGGTCCGCCGTTGCCCCCGTCCCTGCCCCGTCTCGACCCGATCCCGCCCCGTGCCACCGACCCGCCCCCCGGCGTGGCGCTCGTGCTGCACGGCGGGCGCTCGCGCAGCACCGAGAGCGGTGAACGCAGCCGGTTGACGCGGCTGCGGATGCTGCCGTTCGCGCGCGGGCTCAGCAGCGCCGGGGCCGCGACCTACCTGCTGCGCTACCGCTACCGCGGCTGGAACGCCCCGCGCAAGGACCCGGTGCAGGACGCGCGGTGGGCGCTGGCCGAGATCGCCGCGCGGCACCCCGGCGTCCCCGTCGTGCTGGTCGGGCACTCGATGGGTGCCCGGGCCGCGCTCGCGGCCGCGGGCGGGCCCGGCGTGACCGCGGTCTGCGCGCTCGCGCCGTGGCTCGACGTCTCGGACCCGGTCGACCAGCTCGCCGGGCGGACCGTGCTCATCGCGCACGGTGACCGGGAGCGCTACACCGACCCGCGGGAGTCCTACGCGTACGCGGTGCGGGCGAAGCGGGTGACCGACCGCGTCGCCCGCTTCGACGTGCACGGCACGGGCCACTCGATGCTCGCCCGCGCCCGCGACTGGCACGCCCTGGTGCGCCGCTTCGTCCTCGGTGAGCTCGGGATCGAACCCGCGGACCCGCTGATCACGAACGCACTGCGACGACCGAGCCCCGAGGGCCTGTCCGTGGCCCTCCCCCGGAACGGAGCCGACCGATGACGAGCCGCCCCACCGCTGCCGTGATCGGCGCCGGCGTCGCCGGCCTGACCGCCGCGCACCTGCTGCAGCGCCGCTACGACGTCACCCTCTTCGAGGCCGACCACAGGCTCGGCGGGCACGCGCACACGCACGAGGTGGTGAGCTCCGACGGCGGTACCGCGCGCGTCGACAGCGGCTTCATCGTGCACAACGAGCGCACCTACCCGACCCTGCTGCGCCTGTTCGCCGACCTCGGCGTGGCCACGCAGGAGTCGGACATGTCGATGAGCGTGCGCTGCGAGGGCTGCGGGCTGGAGTACGCCGGGGCCCGCGGGCTCGGCGGGCTGTTCCCGCAGGCGTCGAACCTGGCCCGGCCCGCCTACCTGCGGATGCTCGCGGAGGTGCTGCGCTTCCACCGGCACGCCCGGCGGGTGCTGGCCGACGAGCGCGCGGGCGACGTCACGCTCGGCGCGTTCCTCGCGATCGGCGGCTACTCGCGCTATTTCGTGGAGCACTTCATGCTGCCCGTGGTCAGCGCGGTCTGGTCGGCGGGCGAGACGGTGTCGCTGGACTACCCGGCGCGCTACCTGTTCACGTTCCTGCACCACCACGGCCTGCTGGCGCTCGGCGGGTCGCCGCAGTGGCGCACGGTCGTCGCCGGCTCGCAGCGCTACGTGGAGCGCGTCGTGAAGGAACTGACCGCGGTGCACGTGGCCACGCCGGTGCGCGCGGTGCGGCGCACGGCCGAGGGCGTGGAGGTCCGCGACGAGGCCGGCGGGACGCACCGCGTCGACCGGGCCGTCGTGGCCACCCACCCGGACCAGGCCCTCACACTGCTCGCGGAGCCGACGGCGGCGCAGCGGGAGGTGCTGGGCGCGTTCACCTACTCCCGCAACACCACGTGGCTGCACTCCGACACCGGCGTGCTGCCGCGGCTGCCGGCCGCGCGCGCCTCGTGGAACTACCTCAAGCCAGCCTGCTCCTCGACCGACGCCCCGGTGCTGGTCAGCTACGACATGAACCGGCTGCAGCGGCTCGCGGAGCCCGACGACTACGTGGTGACGCTCGGCGGGCAGCGGCGGATCGCCCCGGAGCGGGTGATCGCGCGGATGGTCTACGAGCACCCGGTCTACACGCCGGAGTCGGTGGCCGCGCAGCGGCGGCTGCCCGCCCTGAACGACGGCGTCCTCGCCTTCGCCGGGGCCTACCACGGCTGGGGCTTCCACGAGGACGGCGCCGCCGCGGGCGTCCGCGCCGCGGAGTCGCTCGGAGCGGGATGGTGACCCCCACCCGCAGCGCCGTCCTCTACGACGTCGAGGTCCGCCACGTGCGCCGGCAGCGGATGTCCCGGGCGTTCTCCCACCGCGCGTACTACTGGCTCGTCGACCTCGACGCCCTACCGCGGCCCCCTCGCTGGCTGCGCCCGTTCGCGGGGTTCGAGTCGCGCGACCACCTCGGCGACCCGGGCCGCTCGATCCGGGAGAACCTGGACTCCTGGCTCGCGGGCCAGGGTGTGGACCTGCGCGGCGGCCGGGTGCTGATGCTCGCGAACGCCCGCGTGCTCGGCCACGTCTTCAACCCGATCACCGTGTACTGGTGCCACGACGCGGCGGGCGTGCTCGCGTGCGTGGTGGCCGAGGTGCACAACACCTACGGCGGGCGGCACTGCTACCTGCTGCACCCCGACGACGCGGGGCGCGCCCGCGCCGCGAAGGACTTCTACGTCTCCCCGTTCCTCACGGTGGAGGGCGAGTACGCGATGCGACTGCCGGTACCCGGCGAGCGGCTGGCGCTGGCCGTGACGCTGCAGCAGCAGGGCGCCGCCGCCTTCACCGCCACCGTGACGGGGGCGCGCCGCCGGGCCACCCCCGCGGCGCTCGCGCGCCTCCTGCTGCGCCACCCGCTCGTCACCCACCGCACCACGGTCGGGATCCGCCGCCACGGCATCGCGCTGTGGCTGCGCGGGCTCCCCGTGGTCCCCCGGCCCGTGCACATCCCGCAGGAGGGCGTCCAGTGACCACCTCGATGAGCAGACCCGTCACGTCCGTGCGCCCGGTCCCCCGGCCCGCCGAGGGCGTCTGGCCCGGCCTCGCCACGCCACCGCACGCGCCGCTGAAGGCACGCATCGCCGAGGCGCTGTTCCGCCGCGCCGTGCGCACGCTGCCGGTGCGCGTGGTCTTCCCCGGCGGGGAGCGGATCGGGGCGGGCGACGCGGCCTCCCCGGTCATGCGGATCGTGGCGCCCGAGGCGTTCTTCCACCGCCTCGGTGCCGGTTCGAAGATCGGGTTCGGGGAGGCCTACATGGTCGGCGACTGGACCTCCAGCCGTCCGGCCGACCTGCTCACGCCGTTCGCGGCGCAGCTGTCGACGCTGATCCCGCCCGCCCTGCAACGCGCGTTCCGCCGGGTCGCGGAGGCCCGCAAGCCGGCCGCCGAGGCGAACACCCTCGACGGGTCGCGGGAGAACATCCACCGCCACTACGACCTGTCCAACGCGCTGTTCTCCACGTTCCTCGACGAGACGATGTCCTACTCCGCGGCCTGGTTCGCCCAGGGCAGCGACGACCTCGCCGAGGCCCAGCTGCGCAAGATCGACGGCGTGCTCGACATGGCAGGCGTCCGCGCGGGGCAGCACGTTCTGGAGATCGGCACCGGCTGGGGCTCGCTCGCCGTCCGGGCCGCTCAGCGCGGTGCGCGCGTCACCACGCTCACGATCTCCGCGGAGCAGGCGCGGCTGGCCGAGGAGAGGATCGCCGAGGCGGGCGTGGCCGACCGCGTGCAGGTGCTGCTGCGCGACTACCGCGAGGCGCAGGGCAGCTACGACGCCGTGGTGAGCGTCGAGATGGTCGAGGCCGTCGGGGTGCGCTACTGGCCCACCTACTTCGCGGCGCTGGACCGGCTGCTGCGTCCGGGGGGCCGCGTCGGGCTGCAGGCGATCACGATGCCGCACGACCGGATGCTCGTTTCGCAGGACGACTACACCTGGATCTCCAAGTACGTCTTCCCCGGCGGGGTGATCCCGTCGGTCGAGGCGATCGAGGAGAACCTGCGCGAGCACACCGGGTTGCGCGTCGTCGAGCGTCGCAGCCTCGGCCCCGACTACGCCCGCACCCTCGCGCAGTGGCGCCACACGTTCCTCGACCGCTGGGACGACGTCGCAGCGCTCGGGTTCGACGAGACCTTCCGCCGGATGTGGGAGTTCTACCTCGCCTACTGCGAGGCCGGGTTCCGCGTCGGCTACCTCGATGTCCTCCAGTTCTCGTTCCAGCGCCGGTAGGAGTGCCCGTGCCCGTCGCCCCGCAGCTCGCCGCCCTCGTCGAGCGGATGCTCGGCGCCCCGTTGCCCATCCGGATCCGCGCCTGGGACGGCTCGGAGGCCGGCGCCACCGACGGCCCGGTCGCCGTGCTGCGCCACCGCCGCGCGCTGCGACGACTGCTGTGGAACCCCGGCGAGCTCGGGCTCGCGCGCGCGTTCGTGGCCGGCGAGCTGGACGTCGAGGGCGACCTCGCCGACGGCCTGTCCCGGTTCTGGCGGCTCGCGCGCGAGCACGGCGTCGCCCGTGCACGCCCCACCCGCTCCGACGCGCTCGCGGCGGCGCGGCTCGCGGCCCTCCTCGGCGTGCTCGGGCCGCGCCCGCGACCGCCTGCATCCGAGGCCCGGCTGGGCGGCGGGCTGCACACGCGCCGCCGCGACCGCGCCGCCATCGCCCACCACTACGACCTGTCCAACGCGTTCTACGCGTTCCTGCTCGACCCGCGGATGACCTATTCGTGCGGCTACTGGACGCAGCAGGCGTCGCCGTCCTACACCCTCGCCGACGCGCAGCGCGACAAGCTGGACCTGATCTGCCGCAAGCTCGGCCTGCGCCCCGGGATGCGGCTGCTCGACGTGGGCTGCGGCTGGGCATCCCTGCTGGTGCACGCCGCGCAGCACTACGGCGTGACGGCGGTGGGCGTCACGCTCTCGGCGCAGCAGCGGGAGTTCGGCCTGGCGCGGGTGCGCGAGCTCGGTCTGGACGACCGGGTGGAGATCCGGCTGCAGGACTACCGCGCGATCGAGGACCCGCCGTTCGACGCCGTCGCGTCGATCGAGATGGGCGAGCACGTCGGCGAGACCAACTACCCGGTCTACGCGAGCCAGCTGCACCGGCTGCTGGTGCCGCAGGGTCGGCTGCTGCTGCAGCAGATGTCGCGTGGCGTGGCGGGCACCAACTCCGCGCCGGGCGGGGGCGCGTTCATGGAGCGCTACGTGGCCCCGGACATGTTCATGCGCCCGCTCGGCGCCACGCTCGACCTGCTGGAGGCGGCCGGTCTGGAGGTGGTCGACGTGCACGCGCTGCGCGAGCACTACGTCCACACGGTGCGCCCGTGGCTGGAGACCCTGCAGGACCGCCGCGACGAGGCCGTGGCGCTGATCGGCGAGGAGCAGTACCGCGTCTGGCGGCTCTACCTCGCCGGTGCGGCGCTCGCGTTCGAGGAGAACCGGATGGGCGTGCACCAGGTACTCCTGGTCCGCCCCGACGTCGAGGGCCGCTCCGGCCTGCCGCGCGCTCGACGCGACGTGCTGGGCAGCGACCCCGCCGCGGACCGGACCGCGGCGGGCAACGGTTCCCTGCGCGACGTCGTGCCAGCCCCGCGAGGATGACCGCGTGCTGACGAACCTCGCCGTGACGGCCGCCGTCGTCGTGCTGCTGTTCGCGGCGGCACTGCTGCTCGCCCTGGCGCGGGGCCGCCACGACGGCGTCGACGTCGTGTGGGGCGCCGGGTTCGCGGTGATCGCGGTCGTCACGCTCGCGCTCTCCGCAGGCGACGGCGACGCCTGGCGGCGCTGGCTCATCACCGTGCTGACCTGCGCGTGGGGCCTGCGGCTGGCCTGGCACATCGGACGCCGCAACCACGGCCGCGACGAGGACCCCCGCTACCGCGACATCCTCGCCCGCGCGCCCGGCAGGCCCGTCCCGCACCTGGTCCGGAAGGTCTACCTCCCGCAGGCCGTGGTCATGTGGGTCGTCTCGTTGCCCGTGCAGCTGGGCCAGTACGGCACGGCGGGCGGCACGCTCGCGATCGCCCTGGCGGTGCTCGGCGTGGCGCTGTGGCTCGTCGGGTTCGTGTTCGAGACCGTCGGCGACGCGCAGCTCGCGGCGTTCACCGCCGACCCGGCGAACCGCGGGCGGGTCATGGACCGCGGCCTGTGGCGCTACACCCGCCATCCCAACTACTTCGGGGACGCCGCCGTATGGTGGGGGCTCACGGTCCTCGCCCTGCACCACCGCGCCGGCCTGGCCGGGCTGATCGGCGCGGCGCTCATGACGTGGCTGCTCGTGCGGGGCACCGGCGCGAAGCTGCTGGAGTCGAGCATCACCGAGCGCAGGCCAGGCTATGCCGACTACGTCCGCCGCACGAGCGGGTTCTTCCCGCTCCCCCCGAAACGCCCCACCCCAGGAGGATCCGCATGATCGTCGGCGACCACGTCGAGGACTTCGAGCTGCAGGACGAGACGGGCACGCCGCGCCGGCTGAGCAGCCTGCTCGCACACGGCCCCGTCGTGCTCTTCTTCTACCCGATCGCCTCCAGCGGCGGCTGCACGCAGGAGGCCTGCCACTTCCGCGACCTGGCCGCCGAGTTCGCTGCCGCGGGCGCCCGGCCGGTGGGGATCAGCAGCGACGACGTCAGCAAGCAGCACGCCTTCGCCACCGCCCACACGCTCGGCTACCCGCTGCTGTCCGACGACGGCAACCGCGTGGCGAAGCACCTCGGGGCCTACCGCTGGTTCCTGCCCGGCGGCCTGCACACCCGTCGCATGACCTTCGTGATCAGCCCGGACCGGCGGATCCGCCACGTGGTGGCCAGCGAGCGGTCGATGACGGCGCACGCCGACGCGGCCCTCGAGGCGCTGCGGCAGGAGGCGGCGGCGTGACCGGGGACGCCACCATCGCCGGACGCACCGTCTCGGCCGGCACGGTCGTCGCCGCCCCGCCGGAGGAGGTGTTCGCGCTGCTGGCGAACCCGCACCGCCACCACGAGTTCGACGGCTCCGGCACGGTGCGCGGCGCGGTGTCCGGTCCGGAGCGGCTCGCGCTCGGCGACCGCTTCGGCATGGACATGAAGATCAAGGTTCCCTACCGGATCACGAACCGGGTGGTGGAGTTCGAGCCCGACCGCCGCATCGGCTGGTGCCACCCCGCGAAGGCGATCTGGCGCTACGAGCTCGAGCCGGCGCCCGGCGGCACCCGGATCACCGAGACCTTCGACTACAGCGGCTCGCCGGTGGCGAAGGGCATGGAGCTGCTCGGCTTCCCGAAGGGCAACGCGAAGTCGATCAGGGAAACCCTGAGAAGGTTGGAGGAGATCTTCGGACCTTCCTGAAGCACCTTGGTCTTATTTGTTCGAACCCACCAGTAGCCCGGACACGAACTGCTTCTGGAACGCGAAGAACACGATCGCCGTCGGCACCGAGGCCACCAGTGACCCGGCGGCGATCACGTTCCACGAGTTCGAGTAGCCGCCCTGCAGGTTCAGCAGCGCTGCCGTGATCGGGAACTTGGTGTCGGTCTGCAGCACCGTCATCGCCCAGATCAGATCGTTGTAGATCCAGGTCGTGGCCAGCGCGGCGAGGGCGGCCAGCGCCGGCCTGCACAACGGCAGCACGATGCTCCAGAAGGTGCGCCCGGCGCCGGAGCCGTCCAGCAGGGCGGCCTCGAACACCTCGGTGGGCAGGGAGCGCATGAACCCGTGCAGGACGAACGTGTAGAACCCCAGACCGAACCCGACCTGCACCACGACCAGCGCGAACAGCGTGTCGTAGATCCCCAGGCTCTGCGTGATCCGCGAGACCGGGATCAGCAGGATCTGGGGCGGCAGCAGGTTGCCGGCGAGCATCACGAGCAGGATCGTGCGCCGCGCCGGGATGCGGTAGCGCGAGAGCGCGTACGCCCCCACCGCGGCCAGCGCGAGCGACAGCAGCACCGCGGACACGGTGACGACGCCGCTGTTCAGCAGCGCGGTGGCCACGGCGCCCCCGGCGAGGGCGGTGGCGAACCCCTCGAACGAGATGCCGGTCGGCAGGGCCCCGAGGCCGCGGGTGGCGATGTCGTCGAACTCGCGCAGGGACACGAACACGACGAAGACGATCGGCGCCAGCCACAGCAACGTGAACGGGACCATCACGACGTGGAACCACGGCGAGCGAGTGCGCATCTCAGACCTCCTCGGTCCGGGCCTGGCGCACCAGGTAGGTGATGATGAACGCGATCGCCAGCAGGAAGATCACCACGGCGAGCGCCGAGCCGTAACCCAGGTTCACCAGCGTGAACCCCTGCTGGAACATGTACGTGGAGAGCAGCTGGGTGGTGTTGTAGGGCCCGCCGCGGGTCATCGCCCACACGATGTCGAACGTGCGGAGCGAGTCGATCACCGTGACCGCGAAGACCACCGTGTTGACGCCCCGCAGCTGCGGCATGACCACCTGCCAGAAGCGCTGCCAGGCGTTGGCCCCGTCGACGGCCGCGGCCTCCTCCAGCGTCGGGTCGCACCCCTTCAGCCCCGCCAGGTAGAGCACCATGATGTAGCCCACCTGCCGCCACACCGCCGCGATCAGCACGGCGTAGAGCGCGGTGTCGGGGTTGGCGAGCCACTGCTGCTGCAGCGCGCCGAGCCCGATCACGCCCAGGCCCGAGTCGATCGGGCCACCGGGCTGGTACATCACCCGCCAGAACAGGCCGGTGACCGCGAGCGAGATGACCATCGGCAGGTAGATGGCGCTGCGGTAGATCCCGACGCCCCGGCCGGGCCGGTTGAGCGCCACCGCGAGGGCGAGCCCGCCCGCCACGGACAGCCCGCCGAACCCGATCGCCCAGATGATGTTGTTGCGCAGGGCCGTGGCGAAGATCGGGTCGGCGAGCAGGCGCTCGTAGTTCTCGAGCCCCACGGGCTCGGCCGCCCCCACGCCGCTCCACGAGGTGAACGACAGCGAGAAGCTGTTCATCGCGGGCCAGAACACCCAGAACAGCTCGACGGCCAGCGGGAGCAGCAGGAACAGCCACACCAGCGGCGGCACCCGGCGCGTGACCCGGCCCCGCCGCCCGGCCGTGCCGCCCGGCGGGGCGCCCGTCGGGGCCTGCTGCACCGCGGTCATGAGGCGAAGACCTGCGCGGCGGCCGTCTGCCAGGCCTGCAGCTGGCCGGGGATGTCGGACGGGTCGGCGAGGAAGCGGGTGAGCGCCGCGTCCGCGGTGGTCTGCAGGGCGTCGCTGGAGTCGCGGTTGAAGAACTGGGTGAGCTCCTGCGTGCTGTTGAGCAGCTCGATGCCCTTCTGCACGAGCGGCGTGAACCCCGAGGTGTCGACGTCCGGCGAGGTGGGCAGGGTCCCCGAACCCGCCTCGGCGAGCTTCGAGATGTACTCCTGCTGCACCGGCGGCGAGGCCAGGTAGCTCAGCAGCGCCTTCGCCCCGTCGGGGTTGTCCGTGGCGGCCGCGGCGAAGTACCCGTCGGTGGGCGCCTCCTCCGCGCTCGGCACGCTCGGGTCGATCGTGGGCACCGAGAAGAAGTCGAGGTCGTCGCGGACGTCGGCGGGGAAGTACTGCATGGCGAAGGCACCGACCAGGTACATCGCCGCCTCGTCGTTGACCATCGGTGTGACGGCCTGCTGGTTGTCCCACGAGCTCTGGTTGGGGTGGAAGTAGGGGATCAGCCGCGCGTACTGCTCCATCACGGCCGCCACCTCGGGGTCGGTGAAGGAGCGTTCCCCGGCCAGCAGCGCGCGGTGGTACTCGGCGCCGTTGACGCGCAGGTTCAGGTAGTCGAACCAGCCCGACGCCATCCAGGGGGTGGTGCTGATCCCGTTGGTCAGGGGATGGACGCCGCGCGCCTTGAGGTCGTCGCACAGCGCGATGAAGCCGTCCCAGGTCGTGGGCGGCTCGATCCCCCAGTTCTCGAACGCGGAGCGCTTGTAGAAGATCGACCACCAGTAGTAGCTGGTCGGCACGAAGATCGCCTGGCCGTCCGCCGACGTCGAGAGCGACCGCAGCGCGTCGGAGTAGCCCGCGCAGGCGCCGTCGCCCGTCCACAGGTCCGAGACGTCCAGCAGCAGGCCCTCGGCGGCGTAGGAGTTGGCGACGGAGCCCGCGTACCAGGTGAGGACGTCCGGCGGCGTCGCCGAGGAGAGGTAGGTGGACAGCTGGGCCCGGAACTGCTCGGTGGCCACCGAGTTCAGCGTGACGGGCGCACCGGCCCCGCCATAGGCGGCGACGAGCTTCTCGAGAGCCGCCTTGGGCCCGGCGTCCTGGATGGCGGACTGCATCGTGATCGTCGCGGACGCCTCGCCGACGCCTCCTCCCCCGCTGCCCGAGCCGACGCAGGACGTCAGCAGCGGCACGCTGGTGAGGCTCGCTGCTCCGAGCAGGAACCGGCGACGGGACAGCGGTGACGGGTTCATGACAACCTCCAGCGCGCCCTCGTTGGCGCGGTCGGGTTCATTGGGTGAAGCTCGTGTTGCACTCCTGCTGGAGAGCGAGGTCGGCCCACATCGGGTGCTGGGGGGCGGCGTTGGAGCAGACGACCGTGCCCCACGCGCCGACCTCACGGGCGTAGCGCACGGCGTCCCGGCAGATCTGCGCGCCGACCGGGCCCTCCTCGAAGTCGCCGCGCAGCGGGGTGTAGCCGACCCAGCCCTCGCCGAGGACCAGCGGGACGCCGTGCGCGGCCGCCCAGTCCGCGGCGACGTCGAGCCAGAGCCGCAGCTTCTCGTCCATCGCCACGCGGTGCTCGCCGTAGTGGTCGTAGAGCCAGCGGTCGAACGCGTCCGCGTCGGTCCAGTCGTGCACGTAGACCTCGGCGGGCTGGATGATCATGGCGTCGAGGCGCCAGCGGTGCTCGTCCGGCACGGTCCACTCGGCCACCGGCGGCGCGCCGGGGCGCAGCAGCTGCGCGTTCGCAGCCTCCTGCGGGAAGCCCTCGACCGGGCGGCGCAGCCCGAACTCCTCGATCAGCGCGCCGAGCACCCCGTAGACGTAGGGGTGCACGACGAGCACGTCGATGTTCTCCGGGATCCCCCGCATGCTCGCGTGCGGCACCCCGCCGTAGTTCACGGTGCAGGGCCGCTCCGGGTGGCGCGCCTTGAACGCGTCGACCGCCTTCTCCAGCGACGGACGCAGCTCCACCACGGCGTGCGCGCGCTCCATGCCCTCGGTGAGGTGCCCGACCTGCACCTCGTTGTGGATCTCGGTGAACGCGACGCGGTCGTCCAGGCCCTCGGCGATCAGCAGGTCCATGAGATCGGCAAGGGCGGCGGCCAACCGCTCGGGCCGCTCGGCCGGGGGCACCGCGCGCAGCGCGTCCCACCAGGCGGGCTCGGCGCCGAACGCCGAGCTCTGCTGGTACTCCCAGGAGGAGACGATCACGTAGCAGTCGTGCCGGCGCGCGGCGCGGAACAGCTCCAGCAGGTGCTCGCGCGCGTCGATCGTCGTGGGCGCGCCGACGTCGTACCAGCGCAGGCCCTGCCCGTACCCGCCGCCCAGGGCCCCGAGGCGCAGCTGCGACGTGTCGAGCCCGGAACCGAACAGCAGGAACGGCATCGCGCAGATCCGCACCGTGTTGTAGCCGCGCTCGACGGCCTGTGCGAACGCCGCGTCGAGGTCCTCGAACGGCTCCCCCGGCCCGGTGCGGACGTACCAGGAGAAGTCCCAGAGCGAGATCGTCAGGCGTTCGGGCAGGTGAGCGGGCAGGGTCGTCGTCATCTGGCTTCCTCCAGGGCTGCGTGCAGGGAGCCGGCCAGCTCCAGGGCGTCGATGTGGTGCGTGTCCTGTGCGAGCAGCGCGCCGAGCCGCTCGCGCGCTAGTTCGGGGGCGCCGTCGAGGACGTCGAGCTGCGCGCGCAGGAACGCCACCCGCCGGTCCCGGGCCACCGCCGGGTCCTCGGCGAACAGCAGCATCGAGGGCAGCGACGTGGCGAAGTAGTCCACGGTCGCGGGCGCGGCCTCCAAGGCATCGACGAAGGCCCGCAGGGACGCCGTGCGCTCACGGGCCTCGGCATCGCGTCCCAGCCGGCGCAGTGCGAGCACCGAGGAGCAGGTGGCCTCGGAGTGCGGGTCGGCGGACATCGCGCGGAAGTCCCCGTCCCGTACCGCCGCCTCCCACGCGGCGCGCGCCGCGTCCGCGTCACCCGCCGCCGCCAGCGCGTCGCCGCGCCGCAGCTGCAACGCCGCCGTGCTGGCCAACGGATGCCGGGCCTCGCCGAGGGAAGCGGGCGGATCGAGGGCCGCGTCGAGGAACGCGACGGCCGCGGCGCCGCTCGAACGCGCCGCCTGCAACCGGCACAGCCGGTCCCAGGCCGCCAGCACCTCGCCCTCCCCGCCCTCCCACGGCTGGAACGTCCGGCCGCGCAGCAGCGCGCGGGCATCGTCGAACCGGTCGGCGGTGAGCAGCAGGTGCGCGAGCTCGACCGTCGCGTCGTCCCGGGTCTCGACGACCTCCCGCACCGCGAGCAGCCGCTCGAGCCGCCGGGCGGGCGATACGCCGCGCCGGGCGTCGAGCTGGTCGCTCTCGAACACCAGCCGCGCATCCGTGCCGCCTGCCGCGGCGAGCGCGCGGTCGTAGGCGCCACGCGCCTGCTCGGCGTCGCCGAGGTGGTTCCAGGCGGCCAGGCCCAGGTTGCGCCACACGACCGGGTCGGACGGGTCCAGCGCCGCGCTCTCGCGCCAGACCGCGATCGCGTCGTCCGCGCGGCCCACCGCGTAGCGCCAGTGCCCGAGCAGGGCGAGGGCGCGCGCGTCGCCCGGGTCAGCCGCCGCGGCCCGCTCCAGCACGTCGACGTCGTCCAGGCGGGAGGGGAAGCACCAGGTCGCGGCCATCGTCCTCGCTCGGGTCCGCGCCGCGTCCGGCCGTTCCAGCAGGTCGGCGCGGTGGTACTCGATCAGTGGGGCGGCGGCGGTCTGGCCGAGCGCGCGGTCGGCTTCGCGCTCCTGCGCGACCTCCAGGACCCGCAGTGCCTCCTCCGGCTCGCCCACGCCCGCGTACTCCAGCGCGAGGTCCAGGCAGGTCTGCGCGTCGGTGGTGAGCGGAAGGCCGGCCAGGTCGCGGCTCCACCAGTCCAGCGGGTCGAGCGCGAGGGTCTCGCGGAGCAGCGCCGCCGCCTCCTGCTCCCGGCCGGCCCGGCGCAGCAGCAGCGCCGTCAGCGCGCGGGCCTGCAGGTGCTCGGGCTCGACCCGTCGCACGTCCACGAGCCGCTCCAGGGCCGCGGCGTCCCGGCCGGCTGCCGCGTCGAGGCGTGCCATCCGGTACCCGGCGGGCGCCCGCCAGGCCCGCGTCCAGGACGCGGTCGCGTAGCGCGCGTACGCCTGCGTAGCCCGACCCTGCCGCTCGAGCGCCAACCCCAGCAGGTAGAGCGCGGTGGTGTCGGCCGGGTTGGCGTTGAGCGCGGTGATCCGCTCGACCGCGGCGCCCAGCAGGGCTTCGGCCTCGGCGTACTCGCCCCGCCGGTAGGCCCGGGACGCCAGTCCGATTCCGCTGGCCACGTGCCCGGGGTCGCGGCGCAGCGCCTCGCGCCAGTACGGCTCGGGCGAGCGCGTCGCGTGCCGGTACTGCTCCAGGTGCGCGCCGATGACGGCGAGCTCCTCCACCGACGCGACGTCGGCGGGCGCCGCGGGCTCCGTCGCCGCCGCGACGTCCGCCCCGGAGTCGGGTACCTGCGAGCTCCAGCTCACGAGCTCGACGCCGGCGTGCAGCACCCGCAGCACCAGCTGATCGGGGATCTCCAGCGCGATCCGGGACCGGTGCGGCGCGCCCGGCGCGAGGTCGGCCTCCACCTCGGCCAGCACCGTGCCCGCCCCGTCCTCCAGCCGCACCCGGCACCCGGGCCACTCCGCCGTCACGGCGACGCCGACGTGCACGCCACCGGGCTCGACGTCCACGTGCACCGCCGCGTCAACGGTGGCGGCGTGCGCCGGTCCGATCTCCTGGATCGGGTACCAGACCTGGGAGAACACCTTCGTCTCGCCCGGGGCGAGGAAGGAGAAGTCGGGCTGGTTGTCGGTGAACACACCCGCCATCAGCTCGACGTACGCGGCGCCGGCGTCGCCCAGGTTGCGGTCCCACGCGTGCCCGAAGGCGGAGTTGCCCCAGGTCCACTGCTTCTTGCCGATGGCGATGTGCGGGTCGGCCACGTGCACGAACCCGGCCCCGGCGGCGTGGTCGTAGCCGCCGAAGAACCCCTCCCGGCTGCCCACGCACATGTAGGAGGTCGGGACGGGGATGTTGCGGTACCAGTCGAGGCGGTCACCGCCGGTGTCGCGGCGGGAGGGGTAGTCGATCCCGTAGTAGGGGCGGTCGGCCGCCGGGAACGCGGTGATCGCGCGCTTCGCGTGGTCGGCGACCACGCGCACGTCCCGCGGGAAGAACGACTGGTACTGCTCGTGCACCCGGGCGGCCACGTTCGCCCACCACAGGAACGTCTGCGTCTGCTCGCTGCGGTTGTACAGCCGTGCCCGCACCTCGACCACGGCGCGGTCCGGGTGCAGCCGGATCCCGTGCATCCCCTTCATCCGGGCGAACGGGTCGTGGTCGGAGCACCAGACCGTCACCGCGCCGTCGGGCTCGTGCTCGATCTCGACGTCGGTGGGCAGGAACGTGGCCGGCCGGTGGTGCTGCGGCCAGTTGAACTCCACACCGCCCGCGATCCACGGCCCGGCCAGCCCCACGAGGGCGGGCTTGATCACGCTGTTGCGGTAGAAGAAGTCGTAGCCGGCGCTGCGGTCGTACCCGACGTGGATGCGGCCGCCCAGCTCGGGCAGCACCATGACGCGCAGCCAGCGGTTCTCCAGGTGCACCGCGTCCCAGGTCACCGGCCGGCCGGTCGCGCTGATCCGGTCGTGGAACGGCAGTGGGTAGACCCGGCCCGAGGACCCCTGGTAGACGCGCCGGTCCAGGTAGGCGGGGTACCGGTCGGGCGCCTCGGGGAGGTAGGTCTCGAGCACCACCGGCTCCCGCCATCCCGCCACACCGGCACCGGCCAGGTCGGCCGGCCGGTCCGGGAGCTGCAGTCGGGACTCACCTTCGAGCACGCCGCGACGCTACGAGGACGCGGGCGGCGGCATGGGCGATTCGACCGAGATACCTGGACGATCCGATGATCCCGCTACGGTGGTCCGGTGCTCCTGACCGACGGCTTCCCCGGCCAGCGGTTGCGGGTGCTCCCCCGCCCGCTCGTCGCCTCCGCCCTGCGCAGGGCGCCCACCTCCGCGCTGCTCGTCACCGACGCCGGATACTTCCCGCGCGCCGCGAACCACGGCCGACATCGCACGGGAGGCGCGCCGGAGGCCATCGTGATCGTGTGCGTCGACGGGATCGGGCACTGCCAGGTCGAGGGCCGCAGCACCGTCGTCGCGCCCGGGCACGCGCTCGTGCTGCCACCCGACTGCGCCCACACCTACCGCGCCGACCCGCAGCGACCATGGACGATCTGGTGGCTGCACGCGGCCGGCACCCAGGTGCCGGAGCTCCTCGGCCTCGTCGCGCCCGACGGCCGGGAGGCGCTGGTCGAGCTGCACGACAGCTACCGGGCCGTCGCCGCGATCGACGACGCCATCGGCTTCCTCGAGCGCGACGAGACCTTCCCCAACCTGATCTCCGCGGCCGGTGCCGGCTGGGCGCTGCTGGCCCAGCTCGCGGCCGACGTCGTGGCGGGCGGTGCGCAGCGCAGCGAACCGGTCCGCCAGGCGCAGGCCTACCTGCGCCGCAACTTCGCGAAGCCGCTCAGCGTGGCCGAGCTCGCCCGCACGGCCGGACTCTCCCCCTCGCACTTCTCGGCGCTCTTCCGCGCCGCGACCGGGGGCGGGGTGGTCGAGTACACGAAGCGGCTGCGGATGGCCCGCGCCCGCGAGCTGCTCATCACCTCGTCACGCGACATCGGCGACATCGCGGCGGCAGTCGGCTATTCCGACGCCTTCTACTTCTCCCGGCAGTTCCGCACGGTGCACGGATGCAGCCCGAGCGACTACCGCACGGGGCACCGCGAGGGTCAGGGCGGGTAGCGCGCTCTTGTCGGGGTCGTGCAGCAGCCGGTCCGCGCCACGCACCTCCTGCCACGCGCCGTCGACGGGATGCCCTCGACCCGGCGCCCCACCACCGCTGCTCCCCGTGGCCCCGCCTCGCAGCCCGGGTTGCGGTGGGCGCGCCCACAGGAGATTCCATCACCACGTAGACGTGAGCAGGGTTGGATCTTCCCCACCACTCTTGGCGATCATGACGGCGAGCCCCCGCGCGAGAAGTGCGTAAGCGCGGTCGCGAGGGATCTCACGTACGGCTCACACCGCACGCCGCCGTGTGATCGACGCCCGGGAACGCAGGTGATCAGCGCACGGGCGGCGGCTGGGGCTGGGCCGTCCGGGTCATGAGTCCCGGCAACCCGTCGAGGCTCACCGCGTTGCGCTCGGCGTGGTAGCGCGCGATGCGCTCGTCGTCGCGACTGCCCCAGACCGCGTCCAGCGTCTCGCGCTCCGCCACGAGGTCCATCTGCGGCACCGAGTAGCCGCACGAGTCCGACACCCGGGTGACGTCCACGCGCACCACGCCCCGCAGGTAGGGCCGTCTGCTCTCGGCCGCCTCCCCGAACGGCGCGAGCTCGGCCTCGTAGTCCGGGTCGCCCACGAGCACGGGCCGACCGGTGCCGTGCAGGCGAACGATGGTGGGGCGGCCCTCGAACGCGCAGAACATCACGCAGATGCGGCCGTTCTCCCGCAGGTGCGCGACGGTCTCCACGCCACTGCCGGTCATGTCCAGGTAGGCGAAGGTGTGCGCGTCGACCACCCGGAACGTGCCCATCGTGCCCTTGGGCGAGAGGTTCACCAGCCCGTCCGCGGCCAGCGGGGCGGTGGCCACGAACAGCACGGGCTGCTTCTCGATCCACGCCGCCATCGCCGCGTCGATCCCGTCGTAGACCTTGCCCATGAGGCGAACGGTAGGCCGGTCAGGGCAGAGTGAGGATCTCCACCCCGTCGGCCGTGACGAGGACCGTGTGCTCGAACTGCGCGGTGCGCGCGCGGTCCTTCGTGACGACGGTCCAGCCGTCGTCCCAGATGTCGTAGTCGATCGTGCCCAGCGTGATCATGGGCTCGATGGTGAAGGTCATCCCCGGCTCGAGGACGGTGTGCACGCTCGGCTCGTCGTAGTGCAGCACCACCAGGCCGCTGTGGAACGCGCGGCCGATGCCGTGGCCGGTGAAGTCGCGCACCACGCCGTAGCCGAACCGCTTGGCGTAGGACTCGATCACGCGGCCGACGACGTTCAGCTCCCGCCCCGGACGCACCGCCTTGATCGCCCGCACCGTGGCCTCGCGCGTGCGCTCGACCAGCAGCCGGTCCTCCTCCGAGACGTCACCGGCGAGGAACGTGGCGTTGGTGTCACCGTGGACACCACCGATGTAGGCGGTGACGTCGATGTTGACGATGTCGCCGTCCTGGATCACGGTGGTGTCCGGGATGCCGTGGCAGATCACCTCGTTGAGGCTCGTGCAGCACGACTTCGGGAAGCCCTTGTAGCCCAGCGTGGACGGGTAGGCGTCGTGGTCGACGAGGAACTCGTGCACCACGCGGTCGACCTCATCGGTGGTGGCACCGGGAACGACCGCCGCCCCGCCGGCCTCGAGCGCCTGCGCCGCGATCTTGCTGGCCACCCGCATGCCCTCGATGACCTCGGGCGTCTGCACCCACGGATCGCCGCTGCGCTCGGGCCGGGACTTGCCGACGTACTCCGGGCGCGTGATGTGCGCGGGCACGGGCCGGGTCGGCGAGACGGTGCCGGGGGTGAGCAGCGTGCGGACGGGCATGGCTTCCAGTCTAGGCCGGTTCGGATCCTCACCACGCGTGGTTGCCCGCACACCGGCGCCCTTCCCCCCGTCACCGCTCCCGACGAGAAACCCGGAGGCTCAGCGGGGAAGCGGAAGGACGGTGACGACGCCGGCCTCCCCTTCAGGACCGTCGCCCGACACGTACATCGTGTCCGGGCTCGTCACGATCCGACGCGAGCCGTTCTCGAGCTCGATCGTCCGGATCACCTGGTTGCTGGTGCTGTCGATCACCGACACCGACGGCTGGGTCAGCCCGTCGGCGACGTACACCCGATCGCCCCTGGCCGTTGCCTTGCCCGGGTCGTCGGCGACCGGGATGGTCGCGACCACCGTGGCCGATCCCGGGTCGATGACCGAGACGTCGTCGGAGAAGCCGTTCGGCACGAACAGCTCCCCGCCGGAACCGATCACCACGTCCTTCGGGTCGCGACCGACTTCGACCGTGTCGAGCACCGTGCCGGCGGCCGGGTCGACCACCGAGACCTCGTCGCTGTTGATGTCGGCTGTGTAGATCCGGTCGCCGTCCGGGCTCATGGCGAGGTCGACCGGGCCGGCGCCGCTCTTGAGCGGGATCGGCGGGAGTGCCTCGATGCTGTCCGCGTCGAGGACCCAGATCTGATCGGTGCCGGTGTTGGCCAGGTAGATGCGGCTCCCGTCGGGGGCGACGACGATGCCGTTCGGGAGGGCCCGCTCGATCGGGTCGGAACCGATCGGCACCGCTTCGATCATGCTGTTGTCGCTGGTGTCGAGCACGGCCAGCTGGTTGGAGTTGGGCAGGGTCACGTAGGCGCGGTCCCCGCGCGGGCTCAGCGCGATGCCGTTCGGGGCGGTCCGCGTGTTCGGGTCGGTCCGCGTGTTGATCGTGGCGATCACGGCGTTCTGGTCGGTGTCGACGACCGACACCGTGTCGTCGGCGTAGTTGGCGACGTACAACCGGGGGGCCGAGGGATGCAGGGCCATGCCGGCCGGGTTCGCGCCAACCGGAATGGTGATCTCTTCGGCCGGGGCGGTCACCTCGCCGGCCAGCGCCACCGGGGCTTCGCCCACCGGCACCCCAGCGGACGGGGGCCCGCCCAGCAGCCCCACTCCCAGCGCCGCTACCAGCGCCAGCGTCCATTTCACCGGGCGTTCGCCCGTCCGTCGTCCCCCGCGCATGGTGATCGATCCCCCCGTTGGCCGTGTGTCGGCCGCGTGTGCCAGTTGCGTGCAAATGGCTCATCGCTGACGTACCGCCTGCGGTTACTCCCGGCCCCACAGCGGCCGCCTCGTCGCGGCCCGCCGGCGGCATCGCTACGAGGAGTGTGTCGCGGGGCCGACAGCCGGTTGAGCCACACGTGGTGCTCGCCGCGCACTCGCCGCGGTCGCGGTGCGAGCGCCGGACCCGGGGCGTGTCAGCGCAGGGCGCGTTGGCGGGCGCGGAGCGCCACCAGGGCGGAGAGGCCGCGCCACCCGAGCATCAACACGGCGAGGGAGACGGCCGTGACCACCGCGAAGCTCAGCGGGAGGCGTTCGGTGAAGGCCGCGCGCAGCGCCAGGCCGAGCACGACGGTGCCTGCCCAGACCACCAGCGCACCTCGGATGCCGACGGGGTTGGCCCGCACGATCGGCGTGGCCCACACCGCCACCAGCCCGACGAGGAACGGCGCGGCCGTGGCGAGCAGGCCCAGCAGGTCGTCGGGCTGCGCGTGATTCATCCGCCCGACGGCGGCGAAGACGACGACGGCCACCACGTCTGCCGTGATCGCGAGCGCGGGGATCCGCCGAGGCGACATGGGCTCCAGGGTAAGCGCCAGGGCAAGCCCTCCCCCAGGGAGCAGGCCGGATTCCTCCGTTCGCGGTCAGCCGAACGCACCGAGGAAGCGCTCGGCGACGCCCACGGCGGGCGCCGACGACGCCCCGTCCACCACCAGCACCGCGAACGCGACGTCGCCCCGGTAGCCCATGAACCAGCCGTGGGCACTGCCGTCGTTGGTGAACTCCGCCGTGCCCGTCTTCCCGTACACCTCGCCGAGCCCGGCAAGGGCCGATGCCGTGCCCTCCGTGACCACGGCACGCATCATCGGCCGGAGCTGTTCCAGGACGGCCGCGTCCGGCGCGGGGGCCGGGACCCGGACCTCGGTGGGACGGTCGCGGATCAGCTGCGGCACGACCGGCGCGCCGCGCGCGACGGTGGCGGCCGCGAGCGCGACGCCGAACGGGCTCGCCAGCACCTCCCCCTGGCCGAAGCCGTTCTCGGCGCGCAGGACCTGCTCGGTGGCCGTGGGCACGGCGCCGGTGATGGTGGTGATGCCCGGGATCGCGTAGTCGGCGCCGATCCCGAACCGCAGGGCGGTCGCGGGCAGGGCGCCGGGCTCGAGGTCGACGGCGAGCTGCGCGAACGTGGTGTTGCAGGAGCGGGCGAACGCGGTGCGCAGCGGGACGGTGCCCAGCCCGAACCCACCGGCGTTGGGCACCTCGCGCCCGCCGATGACGGTGGCGGGCGGGCAGGGCAGCGGCGTGCCGATGGTGACGTCGTCCTCGGTCATCGCCGCGGCGGCGGTGACCACCTTGAACGTGGAGCCGGGCGGGTAGCGGCCGGTGAGCGCGAGCGGCCCGGAGGCGTCGGCGGCGGGGTTCTGGGCCACCGCGAGCAGCTCGCCGGTGGACGCCGACACCGCCACCAGCATCGCCTGCTGCGCCACCGGTTCCACGGCGTCCTCGGCCGCGGCCTGGATGCTGCGGTCCATGCCGATCGTCACCGTGGTGCCCGAGCGCGGCTCCTGCTCGACCAGGGTGCGCACGGTGCTGCCGCTGCCGTCGACGACGAGTATCGACCACCCCGGGACCCCCTCGAGCTGCGCCGCCACCTCCGCACGGACGCCGGTGAGCACCTGCCGTCCGAAGTCGGCGTCGGGGGCGAGCAGCCGCTCGGAGGTGGTGAACCGGACGCCGGGCAGGTGGTGGATGGCGTCCTTGACGCTCGCGTAGTCGGTCTCGCGCAGCACCGCCACGGTGTACGCCCGACCGTCGGGTGTGCGCGCGGCACCCTCGGCGATGGACGCCTGGGTGATCTGCGCGTCGAACGGGGACAGCGCCTGCGCGAGCGCACCGGTGACGGCCGGCAGGTCGCCCGCCGCGAGCCGGTCCAGCAGCACGGCCACGACGGTGGTGGCCGAAAGCAGCGGTGCGCCGTCCCGCCCGACGACGGGGGCGGGCGAGGGCGTCACGGTGCGCAGCGCGAGCTGCTGCCCGGCGGCCAGCTCCGGGTGCACGACGGTGGGCGCCCAGTGGACCTGCCAGCCCTGCTCGGTGTCGGGCGCCGGGCGCAGCTCCATCTCGGTGAGGTAGCGCCAGGTGCGCTCGGGCCCGAGGTGCCACGTGACGTCGATCGATGCCGAGGCGACGTCGGCGGCCGTGCGCACCTGGCCGAGCGTGGCGACGACCTTCTCCGGAGCGAGTTCCTCGCGGGTGGCGCCGAGCAGCTCGCCCGCGCTCTCCGCGTCGTCGGTGAGCGCCGCCGCGCCCCGGTCGTCCCCCGCCGACCAGGCGGCCAGGAATGCCGTAGCGGTGTCCTGGGCGCTGGTGTCCTGGAAGAGCCCGCAACCGGTGGTGGCGAGCAGCACGGCGGTGACGACGGCGATCGCGGTGAACGGCCGAGGAGATCGGGAGGGCGGCACGGCGCCGAAGTATGCCGAGCACCCCCGACGAAGCCGGGCTTCGCCCGATCGTGCGCGTGTGCGATCACGGGGCGCAGCGGGCCTCGAACACGGTGCACCGGCGGGTGAGGGTGCGGCGCACCTCGGGGTGGCGAGCGCGCAGGGCGCCGTCGATGCGCTGCAGCCGCTCCTCGGGCAGCACGAGCCCGCGCGCCGTCCGGGCCGGCCGCTCCCCGCCGTGCCAGCTCAGCACGAGCCGGCCGCCCGGACGCAGCACGCGGCCCAGCTCGGCCACGCCGGCGTCGAGGTCGGGCCAGATGGCGACGTTGTTGACCGCCACGACGAGGTCGACGGCGGCGTCGGGCAGGTGGGTGGCACCGGCGTCGCCCGCCCGCACGTCGAGGCGGCCCGCGGCGATCGCGCCGGCGTGCGCGCGGATCGCGAGACGGCGCATCTCCTGCGAGGGGTCGACGCCCGTCACGTGCCGGGCCGTCCGGGCGAGCAGCCCCAGCAGGACGCCGGGGCCGTGGCCCACCTCGAGCACGTCCACACCGGGCAGCGGCCCGAGCAACCGGGCCACCTCGTGCTGCTGCGCCCGGTTGAGCAGGCGCATGAGCTGCCCGCCGACCGTGCCGAGCGCGCCTGCCGGGAGCGCGGCGAAGGAGTTGGGGACGGTGCCCGTCGTCCAGGCGGGCGGTGTCGATGCGGCCATGCCGACCACGGTGGATGCTCGGGCACCGTTGTCAACCGGTGAGGCGCCCGCCTGGTGAACCGGGCGCCACGGGTAACGCGAGGGACCGGGGTGACGGATGAAGAGGCATCCCGCGCCCGGTCTAGGCTCCGGGCGGACCTCAAGGACGACGTGAAGAGGACGAGCCTCCCGACATGCAGATCCACACCACCCCGCTCCCCGGCTCGGCCCTGGTCGACCTGAAGCTCCTGGAGGACGACCGCGGCTTCTTCGCGCGGGCCTTCTGCCGGCAGGAGTTCATCGACGCGGGCCTCGAGCCGCTGGTCGAGCAGGCCAACATCTCGTTCAACCACAAGGCCGGCACGCTGCGCGGATTCCACTACCAGCTGGAGCCGAACGCGGAGACCAAGTTCATCCGCTGCTACCGGGGCGCGATCTGGGACGTGATCGTCGACCTGCGCCCGGAGTCGCCGACCCACCTGAAGTGGTTCGGCGCCGAGCTCACCGAGGACAACCGCACGGCGATGTACGTGCCACGCAACTTCGCGCACGCCTACATCACGCTCACCGACAAGGCCGAGGTCATGTACCAGGTGAGCACGGCCTACACGCCGGGTGCGGAGCGTGGCCTGCGGTGGGACGACCCCGCCCTCGGCGTCGAGTGGCCGATCCAGCCGGCGGTCGTCTCGGAGAAGGACGCGGCGTGGCCGCTGCTCTCCGAGGTCTCGGTGGAGGCCCGCTGATGATCATCCTGGACAACGCCCTCAAGCGTCGCGAGGCCGAGGACCGCCCCATCCGCGTCGGCATGATCGGCGCCGGCTTCATGGGCCGCGGGCTGGCCAACCAGATCGTCAACTCGGTGCCGGGCATGCGCCTGGTCGCCGTCGCCAACCGCACGTTGGCCAACGCCGAGCGCGCCTACGCCGAGGCCGGCGTGGAGCCGGTGCGGGTGGAGGGTGCCACCCAGCTCGACGCGGCCATCGAGAAGGGCACCCCCGCCGTTCTCGAGGACGCGTTCGAGCTGATCAAGGCCGTGCACCTGGACTGCATCGTCGACGTCACCGGCGCGGTGGAGTTCGGCGCGCGCGTCACGGTGGCCGCCATCGAGCGCGGCCTGCCCGTGGTCACGATGAACGCCGAGCTGGACGGCACCGTCGGCCCGCTGCTCGCGCACCGGGCCCGCGAGGCGGGCGTCGTGCTCACCGGCGCCGACGGCGACCAGCCCGGCGTGCAGGGCAACCTGCTGCGCTTCGTGCAGGGCCTGGGCGTCACCCCGCTCGTCGCGGGCAACATCAAGGGCCTTCAGGACGAGTACCGCACGCCCACCACGCA
The DNA here is from genome assembly GCF_002262885.1 of Pseudonocardia sp. MH-G8. GTDB lineage: Bacteria > Actinomycetota > Actinomycetes > Mycobacteriales > Pseudonocardiaceae > Pseudonocardia. Next base: position 366,787 of record NZ_NKYF01000006.1, read on the forward strand.
GAAGGCGTTCGCCGAGCGCTGGGGCCAGGACCCGTACATGGTCACGAGCTTCGCCGACGGCACCAAGATCTCCTTCGAGCAGGCGATCGTGGCCAACGCGTTCGGGCTCACCGTGCCCAAGCGCGGCATGAACGGCTGGGACCACGAGGGCCACGTCGACGAGCTCACCGACAGGTTCGACGTCGACGAGCTGCGCGAGCTCGGCGGCATCGTCGACTACGTGGTGAAGGCCAAGCCCGGCCCCGGCGTGTACGTGCTCGGCACCCACGACGACCCGAAGCAGCGCCACTACCTGGAGCTCTACAAGCTGGGCAAGGGCCCGCTGTACAGCTTCTACACGCCCTACCACCTGTGCCACTTCGAGGTGCCCAACTCGGTGGTGCGGGCCGTCGACTTCGCCGACGCGGCGCTCGCACCGCCCGCGGGTCCGCACGTGGACGTGGTGGCCACGGCGAAGCAGGACCTCGCGGCCGGGCAGGCCATCGACGGGCTGGGCGGCTACGACACCTACGGCGTGGCCGAGGCCACCGCGGCCACCCGCGCCGAGGGCCTGCTGCCGATGGGCGTGGCCGAGGGCTGCGTGCTCACGCGCAACGTCGCGAAGGACGAGGTGCTGACCTACGCCGACGTCACCCTGCCGCCCGGGCGGCTGGTCGACCAGCTGCGCGAGGAGCAGAACAAGCTCTTCGCCTGACGCCCGTGAGAACGGGAGGGCCGGTCCGCACCGCGCGGACCGGCCCTCCGTCGTCTCAGACCGTGGCCGCGGTGCGCCGGGTCGCGAGGACGTGGTCGACGCTGAAGCGGCCGGCGCCGACGGCGGCCAGCACCAGTGCCGTCGCGCCGATCACGCCGACGAGCTCCCACCCGCCGTCGGAGGCGAAGACGCCGTTGGTGATGTGGACGAGCAGCGCGGCGCCGAGCATGTCGACCACGACGAGGATGCCCACCAGCGCCGTTGCCGCACCGGCCAGGACCAGGACACCGCCGACGAGCTCGACCAGACCGGCGAACGCCGCCGAGACCGGCGCGAGCGGGACACCCATACCGGCGAAGCCTTCGGCGGTGGCCCCGAGCCCGTTCGTGAACACCTTCTGCCAGCCGTGCGCGATGAGCACCACGCCGAGCACGAGCCGGGCCACGAGCAGCGCGGCGTCCCGGGCGGACGGCGGCAGCGTGCGGATCATGGGGAATGACTCCTCGTGTAGGTGAGCGTTGAACTGTTGCGCGTTCACATTACGAGGAGCGCTGTGACGATGATGTGTGGCGTCTCAGCTCCGCCCAGCGGCCTGCCTGGCCTCGATGAGCGCTTCGAGGCCGTCGAGCACCCGGGCGAGCCCGAACTCGAAGTTGTCGAAGCTCGAGTTGAACGCGCCCGCTTCACCCACCTTCGTCAGCATCGGCAGCTCCCCCGCCACGACGGCCGGGCCGACGTACTCACCCTGGATGTCCCACCACTCCTCGTCGCTGATGCCCGTGCGGTCGGCCGCCTGCATCGCCTCGATCGCGGTCTTGGCCAGCCCGGAGACGAACGCACTGAGCGTGACGACGGCGCCGAGCATCTCGTCCTCGGTGAGTCCGAGGTCGTCGACGGCGCGCAGGGCGATGTCGGTGGAGCGCATCGAGTTCGGCCCCAGCATCGGGCGCCCGTGCGCGATCTGCAGCATCCACGGGTGCCGCAGGTACAGGGCCCACTCCTGGCGCCCGAATGCCTCCAGCCGTGCCCGCCAGCCCCCCCCGAGGGTCTCGGCGGTGGCGATGTCCTCGGCGTAGACCTCGTCGACCATGAGGTCCACGAGCTCGGCCTTGCCGGGCACGTAGCGGTACAGCGACATCGCCCCGACGCCGAGCGCCCCGGCGATGCGCCGCATGGACAACGCGACCAGGCCCTCGGTGTCGGCGAGTTCGATCGCCGCCCGCACGATCGAGCCGACCGCGAGGCCGGGCTTCGGGCCGCGGGTCGGCTCGGGCGCCCCGCCCCACATCAACTGCAGGCTGCGTCGGACGGCCGCGCCGCCGTCGGGGCGAGCCGACCCCTCATCGTGTGACATTGCCGCAGATCCTAAAATTGAGTACGCTGTACGAAGCAATCTGTACAGTGTACCCAGTGAGAGGGGTGTCGTGGCACGCGGGTCCGATGCAGTGATCGCCGAGGGCCTCGGCAAGCGGTTCGGCGACAAACGGGCACTGGAGGGGTTCGACCTGGCGGTTCCGCCGGGCACGGTGTGCGGGCTGCTCGGCCCCAACGGCGCGGGGAAGACCACGGCCGTGCGGGTGCTCACCACGCTCCTGCGTCCCGATGCGGGGCGCGCGGAGGTGGCGGGGTTCGACGTGGCGCGCCGGCCCGACCAGGTGCGGCGCGCCATCGGCTTCACCGGGCAGCAGCCCATGGTCGACGAGATCCTCACCGGTCGCGAGAACCTCGTCCACTGGGGCCGGCTGTTCCACCTGCCTCCCCGGGATGCGGCGCGACGGGCCGACGAGCTGCTCGAGCAGTTCGGGCTCAACGAGGCGGCCCACCGGCGGGCCAAGCACTACTCGGGGGGCATGCGGCGCCGGCTCGACATCGCCAGCAGCCTGGTGCTCGCTCCGCGCGTCTACTTCCTCGACGAGCCCACCACCGGCCTCGACCCGCGCAACCGCGGCGAGGTCTGGAACGCGCTGCGCGGGCTCGTGGCCGGCGGCACCACGGTGCTGATGACCACGCAGTACCTGGACGAGGCCGACCAGCTCGCCGACCGCATCGTCGTGATCGACAATGGGCACACCGTCGCGGAGGGCACGCCCACCCGGCTGAAGAACGCGATCGGAGGCGACCGCATCGACGTCACGATGCGCTCCGAGGCCGACCTCCCCGCGGCCGCCGCGCTGCTGGCCAGGGGCGCGGGCAGCGAGCCCGAGATCGACGCGCCGGTCCGCCGCGTCAGCGCCGCCGTGCACGACCGCGTCGCCGCGCTCACCGCGGTCGTGCGGGCGCTGGCGGACGCGGGCCTCGAGGTCGAGGACATCGGGGTGCGCCGGCCCACCCTCGACGAGGTGTTCCTGCACCTGACGGGGCACCCGGCGGAGGAACCCGCGCCCGCCGACCAGATCGAGGTGCCCGTATGAGCACCCTGGCCGCCCCCGCGAGCGATGCCCTGCGCTGGACGCTGATCGACTCCTGGACGATCGCACGCGCCGAGCTGCTGCACTGGGTGCGCAACCCCAGCCTGATCGCGTCCAGCGTGGCGTTCCCGGTGATGTTCGTGCTGCTGTTCGGGTTCGTCTTCGGCAGCGCCATCGCGGTGCCCGGCGGCGGCGACTACCGCGAGTTCCTCATGCCGGGCATGTTCGCGCAGGCGATGGTCAACGGCGCGGCGGCCACCGTGGCGGTGGTCGCGGCGAACCGGGCGCTCGGCGTCACCGACCGCTACCGCTCGATGCCGGTGGCCCGCAGTGCTCCGCTGATCGGACGCAGCCTCGCCGACATGGTCGGCTCGGTGCTCGACCTGGTCGTCCTGGTCGCGTGCGGGCTGCTGGTGGGCTGGACCACGCGCACCGGTCTCCTGCCCACGCTGGCGGCCGTCGGGCTGCTGCTCCTCCTGCGGTTCGCGATGATCTGGGTCGGGATCTTCCTGGGACTCCTCGTCAGCCAGGAGGCCGCCGGGCTGGCGTGGGCGCCGCTGTTCCCCCTCACGATGATCGCCAACACCTTCGTCTCGCCGGACCAGATGCCGCCCGTGCTGGGAACCCTCGCCGACTGGAACCCGATCTCGGCCACGGTGACCGCCACCCGGCAGCTGTTCGGCAACCCCGGCGTGGAGCTCACCGCCGCCACGTGGCCCGCGCAGCACGCGATGCTCCTGGCCGTGCTGTGGCCGGTGGTCATCGTCGCGGTGTTCCTGCCGCTGGCGGTGCGCCGCTACCGGCGCACGTCCCGCTGACCTTCGTCGGCGGAACGCACGGCGCGACAGCGCACCGCCTCCGCGACCGCGCGGTCCAGGCCGTCCGCCCCGAGGTCGTCCGGTTCCGGGAACGTCCTGCTCAGTCCCAGCGGCAGCAGGCCGGGAACGGGTGCGCCGTACCGCTCGGCGATGTGGCCGACCGCGCCCTGCACGTCTGCCGGATCGACCCGACGAGCGACGACAGCGCGCACGTACTCCTCGAACCCGTCGGCCCGGCCCTCGACGAGCCCGCGCACGGATCCGACGAGGTGGATCAGGCCCTCCAGCCGGGGAAGGTGCACGACCAGGAGCGCGTGCCCGCGGCCGCCGCCGCAGATCTCGATCACGCCGGGGTCCCCGTCGTGCCGCACGGTCCGGCGGTACCCGCCGGCGGTGCCCGAGGAGACGCCCGGGATCGCGGTTGCGGCCAGGTGCTGCAGCCGCCGGTCGAGGTCGACGGCCGGGGAGAGGGGCAGTCGGAGCGCCAGCCCGCCGTCGGCCACCAGCCGGTCGGCGCGCCGTCGGCGCCCGCGCAGCTCGCGCGGTGGCGCGTGGAACGTCCCGGCCATCTCCCGGTTGAACTGCCGCACGCTGCCGAACCCCGCGGCGAAGGCCACATCCGTGATCGACAGGTCGGTGTCGTCGAGCAGCCTGCGCGCGAAGTGCGCGCGCCGCGATCGGGCCAGCTGGTCGGGTGTGGCGCCGACCTGGTCGCGGAAGACCCGGCGCAGGTGCCGGGCGGACATGCCCAGGCGCGCGGCGAGTGCCGCCTCCCCGCCTTCGTCGAGCCCGCCGCTCGCGATCAGGTCGACGGCGCGGCAGACGAGCGGGGAGGCCGCCCCCGGTGCCTGCTGCTCCCCGCGGTAGGGCCGGCAGCGGTGGCAGGCGCGGAAGCCCGCGACCTCGGCGCCCGCCGCGGTGGGGAACGCGCGCACGTTCTCGGGCCGCGGCCGCGCCGCACAGGACGGCACGCAGTAGATGCCGGTCGTGACGACCGCGCCGACCCCGTCCACCGGCCCAGTGTGCCGCGGCCCCGGAGCGTCGACGAGACACATCCGGACGTCCGGATCCGGCGTGATCCCGGCCTCCCGACCTGTCACGGTCGGCGCGTGAACCAGGAATCGAGCGGGAGCAAGGCTGCGGTGCTGAGGGCGTGGGAGGCGTTCGGGAGCCGGCGGGCCGAGCGCGTGGCGGCGGTCCTCACGCCCGATGCCGAATGGCTCGCGCCGCCGGGGAACGCCACGGCCCGCGCGATCGGCGGGGAGCACCACCTCGTCGGCCGGGACCGGATCGTCCGCTTCCTGACCGAGGAGTTCCCCGCCGTGTTCGTGTCCGACGTGACGGTCGAGTTCCGAACGGTCGTGGCCGACGGTGACATCGTGGTCGTCGAGGAGCGGATGCGGGCCACGCTCGCGTCCGGGCGGCCCTACGACAACGACTACTGCTTCGTCTTCGAGGTGCGCGACGGCCTGGTCCACCGCGTACGCGAATACATGGACACGCAGCGCGGTGCGGTGATGTTCGGCCGGTGACGGGATGCCCCGGCCACCACCTCAGGACTTGCGGCCCACTGCACCGAACAGGTCCACCGCGACGGGCGTGCCGATCCCACCCTCCTCCGGTCGCCACAGCCCACACGGGCCGAAGCCGGGCTCGAGCAGCTCGAGTCCGTCGAAGAGCTGCGCCAGCTGATCCCGGGTGCGCAGCACGTAGGGCAGCGAGCCCGCCTGGTTCCACATGCTGACGGCCGCGTCGAACCGCCCGCCGTCGGTCGTGCTGTCGGCGAGCACCAGATGACTGCCCGGTGCCAGGGCCGCCACGAGCTCGGCCACTATGCGCCGCGCGTCGGCGTGGTCCGGGATGTGCCCGAGGATGTTGGTGAGCACCAGCGCCACCGGCTGCTCGAACGCGAGCGTCCGCCCGGCGGCCTCGAGCAGCGCGCCGGTGTTGTACAGGTCGCCGTCGACGTATGCGGTGGTGCCGTCGGCCGCGCCGTGCAGCAGCGCTCGGGCGTGCGCGAGCACCACGGGGTCGTTGTCGACGTAGACGACGCGGGCGCCGGGCGCCACCTGCTGGGCCACGTCGTGGGTGTTCACGGCGGCGGGCAGGCCGGTGCCGATGTCGAGGAACTGCCGCACACCGGCCGTCGCCAGGTGCCGCACCGTCCGGACGAGGAACGCCCGCGAGGAACGCGCGACGTCGTCGATCGGCGGGTAGAGCAGGCGGAAGAGGTCACCGACCTGCCGGTCGACCACGTAGTGGTCCTTGCCGCCGAGGAAGTAGTTCCACAGCCGGGGCGAGTGGGCGGTCGGGGTGTCGATCGCGGGGATCTCCGGGCGCACACGCACTCACTGACCTTAACGGGTGCCGCCCGAACGGGTGTCTCAAAACAAGACAGTGGCGAAGCTGCCGATCTGGCGGAAACCGATCCGCGTGTAGGCGGCGCGCGCCACCGTGTTGAAGCCGTTGACGTACAGGCTCGACACCCGGCCCATGGCCGCGAGCCGCTCGGCGACCGCGGCGGTGCCGACCGTGCCGAGCCCGTGCCCGCGCCGCTCCGGGTGCACCCACACCCCCTGGATCTGCCCGACCTGCCCGGACAGGGCGCCGATCTCGGCCTTGAAGACCACTTCGTCGTTCTCGAACCTGGCGAACGCGCGGCCCGCGGCCACCAGCTCGGCCACCCGGGCGCGGTATCCGACCCCACCGTCGCCCAGCCGGGGGTCGACCCCGACCTCCTCGGTGAACATCGCGATGGCGGCGGGCAGGTAGCGATCCAGCTCGGCCGGACGCACCGGCCGGACGTAGGGGTCCGGGTCGACCGCGGGCGGACCGGCGAGCACCATCAACGGCTGGTCGGCGCGTACCTCGCGGGCAGGCGCCCAGTGCGACTCCAGGTCCTCCCACAGCGGCAGCACGAGCTCCGCACGCCCGACGAGCGAGGAGCAGGTGCGCCCGTGGCGGCGCGCGCGGTCGGCGAAGCTGCGCAGTGCGGCGCGGTCGCCGCGCAACGGGACGAGGTTGGCGCCGGAGAAGCAGAGCGCGTCGAGCCGGGGGCCGACGGTCCACAGCTCACCGCCCAGCCGCCACGGATCCAGACCCGCAACCTCGACACGAGCCGCGACCATGCAGGCGGCCACCGGATCTTCTTCCAGGGCCGCACGCACCCCTGCGCGGTCCCGGTCGTCGAGGAGCCGCGCTCCGGCGAGACGAAGCACCCCCCAACGATGCCAGACACTCGTGGCGGCGCCCACGACGGGATCCGGGTGGTCGGCGCGCGTCAGCCCACCGTCACCTGGGGCTCCCCCTCGCCCTCCACCGATTCGGCGATCTTCATCGCCTCCTCGATCAGTGTCTCGACGATCGCGTGCTCCGGGACGGTCTTGATCACCTGGCCCTTGACGAAGATCTGGCCCTTCCCGTTGCCCGACGCCACTCCGAGGTCGGCCTCCCGGGCCTCCCCCGGCCCGTTCACGACGCAGCCCATGACCGCGACGCGCAGCGGCACCTCCATGCCGGTGAGACCCGCCGTGACCTCGTCGGCGAGCTTGTAGACGTCCACCTGCGCGCGCCCGCACGACGGGCAGGAAACGATCTCCAGCTTGCGCGGACGGAGGTTGAGCGACTGCAGGATCTGGGTGCCGACCTTGATCTCCTCGACCGGCGGCGCCGACAGCGACACGCGGATCGTGTCGCCGATGCCCTGGCGCAGCAGCGCCCCGAACGCGACGGCCGACTTGATCGTGCCCTGGAACGCGGGCCCCGCCTCGGTGACGCCCAGGTGCAGCGGGTAGTCACACTGCTCGGCGAGCAGCTCGTACGCCCTGACCATCACGACAGGGTCGTTGTGCTTGACCGAGATCTTGATGTCGTGGAAGTCGTGCTCGGCGAACAGGCTCGCCTCCCACATCGCCGACTCGGCCAGCGCCTCGGGCGTGGCCTTGCCGTACTTCTCCATCAGGCGCTTGTCCAGCGAGCCCGCGTTGACGCCGATCCGGATCGGGGTGCCGTGGTCCCTCGCGGCGGCCGCGATCTCCTTGACCTGGTCGTCGAACTTGCGGATGTTGCCCGGGTTCACCCGGACGGCGGCGCAACCCGCCTCGATCGCGGCGAACACGTACTTGGGCTGGAAGTGGATGTCGGCGATCACCGGGATCTGCGACTTGCGCGCGATCGCGGGAAGCGCGTCGGCGTCGTCCTGGCTCGGGCACGCGACCCGGACGATGTCGCAGCCCGACGCCGTGAGCTCGGCGATCTGCTGGAGGGTGGCGTTGACGTCGGAGGTCAGGGTGGTGGTCATCGACTGCACCGAGATGGGGTGGTCGCTACCGACCCCGACCGCCCCGACCTGCAACTGCCGGGTCTTCCGGCGGGAGGCCAGTGTCGGCGCGGGCGGTGCGGGCATGCCCAGGGAGACGCTCACGAACTCCAGTATCCCCGCCCTGGCCGTGGCCCGCCGCAGACGGTGGCCGGAGCCACCTCCTCACCGCCACACCTCACCGCCACACTCCGCACCTTGGAGCCGTACTGCTGTTTCTCGGCGCTCCTGAGGCCTGACCCGCACGGTGATCATCGGGTCGGTGCGTTCCCCGACCCAGGACGTCGGGAAACGCGCCCATCACGTGATCAAGCGGTCGCGGCGGCCAGCAGGGCGGAACGGATCTCGGCGATGACGTCGGCCGGTCGGGTGGTGAGGTCGTGCCAGGTGAAGCGCAGGAGTTGCCATCCCGCGCTGACGAGTGCGTTCCCCTTCCGGCGGTCTGCCCGGAACCGGTCCACGTCCATGTGCCAGGCCCAGCCGTCGACCTCGATGGCGAGTGCGGCGTCGGGGAACGCGATGTCGATGACCCAGCGCTCGAACGGCCGGCCGCGGACCCACCCGGTCAGCCCCGCATCGCGCAGGAGTGAGATCAGGAGCCGTTCGGCGGCGGAATCCGCTCGGTCGGCTGCCGCGGTCAGGAGTGCGGCGATGCGGCCGGCACCGCGAGCGCCCATGTTGCGGCAGTACGCCCGGTACAGGTCCTCGAAGCGGACGTGCTTCTGGAGAGCGCGGTCGAGGAACGCCGAGCCGTCGGGCAGCGCTGTCGCGGTCTCCAAAGCCGTGAGTGGGAGGGCGGTGCACCAGATGCCGTCGCGGAGGACCGTGTCGGGGACTGCCAGATCGCGGCGGCGGACCCGGACGCCGGGGTAGCCGCGCAGCCCGAGCCGGCGCGGCACCGTCACCTCGATCCGGGCGGGAACCACCGCCGACATCCCGAGCCACCAGGCCGCTGCCGGCCCGGATACCGCTCCCCGGTCGCCGGCCCACAACCCGGCAGCGCGGACCCGGCCACGGTCGGTTCGCCGGTGCCCACCGGCGAGGAAGACCCGCGGAGCAACCCGGCGCCACCCGTCGTCCTGGACACGTCGCTGCAGCGCCCGCTCCGTCAGACCACACCGGGCGGCCTGGGCAGCGGTGACCAGCCCGTCCTGGCGGGCGAGCAGCGCGAGGAGGGCGCGGTTGGCGACCATGGCAGGCAGGATCGCGCGCACGGGTACGTCACCGTGGCCGTTTCGGCGGATCGATCGACGTCACCAGTGGCCGAGGATCTCCCGCAGCAGGCGGCGCGCCGTCTCCTGCTCGTCCCAGAACACCATGTGGCCTGCGCCCGGGACCTCGACCAGCTCGGCCCCCGGGTTCGCGGCCGCGGCCTCGGCCACACCGGCCGCCGTGACGACCGGGCTCTCCCCGCCGTACAGGAGCACCGTACGAGCCGGTACCTGCGGCCACGTGGTGAAGAAGTCCTCGCTCTCGAACCCGGCGTGGGTGGCCGCGACCGCCTCGGCGTCGCAGCTCGACAGCCACCGGGCGCGCAGCTCCTGCTCGCGGCGCGGCCAGCGCGGCCACGACCGGGCCACCTCGTCGGCGTCGGTGCCGCGCTGCGCCTGCTCCAGCTGGCCGAGGAACGCTTCCAGCGTGGTCGGGTACGGGCCGCGGCCGGGGCCGCTCATCGGCGGGTCGACGAGCACCGTGCCCCGAAGCGGGACGCCCCGGGCCGCGACGACCGCCGCGATCCGCGCGCCCATCGAGTGGCCGAGCAGCAGGGGTCGGTCGAGGCCGAGCCCGTCGATCACGGCGACGGTGTCGTCGGCGTAGTCCTCGAGCGTGTAGGACTTCCCGGAGTCCGAGAGCCCCCGGCCCCGCACGTCCACGACGATCGGGCGCACGAGGTCGGTCAGCTCGCGGGCGAGGAAGTCCATCGTGATCGCCGGGCTGGTGATCCCCGGGAGCACGACGAGCGGCACGCCGTCGCCGCCGTAGTCGAGGACGTGCAGCGCCACGTCGCCGGAGCGGACCCAGCGGCCGGTGGCGGGCACGTCGGCCAGGTCGGCCAGCGCGGACTGCAGCACGGCCCTCATCGGGTCACCTCCGCCGGAACCCGCAGGTAGTCGATCGCGTCGGACAGTTCGATCACGTCCCCGTACTTGGCTTGGATGTCGAACAGGTTCGCCTCGTGCGGGCCCGCTGCCCGGTCGCCGACGCACTCGCGCGGCACGAGCACCGAGAACCCGCTCTGCACCGCGTCGACCGCCGTGGCGCGCACGCACCCGCTGGTGGTGGCGCCGCAGACGAGCACGGTGTCCACCCGCAGGCCCGCGAGCAGCGCGGCGAGCGTGGTGCCGAAGAACGCCGAGGCGCCCTTCTTGGTGATCAGGTGGTCGCGCGGGTCGAGCGGCAGCCGGTCGTCCACGGCGACGGCGCGGCTGCCCTCGCGCAGCGCGCGCATGCCGGGCGCCTTGGTCAGCCACGTGACGGCGTCCCCGTCGGCCTCCGCCGGGGTGTAGGCGATCGTCGTGAACACCACGGGCACGCCCGCCGGTCGTCCGGCCTCGATCAGCGTGGCGGTGGCCGCGACGACGGCCGACAGGTCGGCACCCGTCGGGGCCGCGGGGTCGGTGAAGCCGTGCGTCAGGTCGACCACGACGATGGCCGGCCGCTCCCCGCGCCGCACCGGCGCACCGAAGCCCGCTCGCTCGTAGACCGCGTCCGTCATGCGCTCCTCCTGTCCAGCTGCTCCTGCAGTGCCGCCCGGCGCCGGGACGCGCAGTCGTCCACGGCCTCGACGATCGTCTGGTAGCCCGTGCACCGGCACAGGTTCGACGCCACCACCTCGCGGATCTCCTCCTTCGTCGGGTCGGGCCGCTCGGCGAGGTATCCCTCGGCGAGCATGAGGAAGCCCGGCGTGCAGAACCCGCACTGCAGCCCGTGGTGCGCCGAGAACGCCTGCTGCAGGTCCGACAGCGTGCCGTCCGGCTCCGCGAGCGACTCGACGGTGCGGATGTCGGCGTCCTCGGCCTGCGCGGCGAACATCAGGCACGCCCGCACCGGCGACCCGTCCACCAGCACCGTGCACGCGCCGCAGATGCCGTGCTCGCACCCCACGTGCGTGCCGGTGAGGCCCAGGTCGTGGCGCAGCACGTCCACGAGCGTGCGCCGCGGCTCGATCGCGAGGTCGTGCCGCTCGCCGTTGACGGTCAGCTCGATCAGCTGGATCTCAGACAAGGGTTCCCTCCAGCGCCCGGTGCACGGCCTCGCGTGCGATCGGGGTGTCGTCCAGCTCCACGCCGGTGGCGCGCAGCGCGTCGTTCACGGCGTTGAGCACGGCGGCGGGGGCGCCGATCGTGCCGCCCTCCCCCGCGCCCTTGGCGCCGTTGGCGGTGAACGCGCACGGCGTCTCGAGGTGGTGGATCGCGACGTCGGGGATCTCCGCGGCCGTCGGCACCTTGTACTCCATGAAGCTCGGGGCCTGCGGCTGCCCGGCGTCGTCGTAGGTGACCTGCTCGAACAGCGCGCCGGCGATGCCCTGCGCGATCCCGCCCCGGCACTGCCCCTCGACGATCTGCGGGTGGATCGCCACCCCGCAGTCCTCCACGCACACGTACCGCAGGATCTCGATGCCGCCGGTGCCCGGGTCCAGCTCGACGACGACGCCGTGGGTGGCGTTGGAGAACGTGCCGTCGCCCGGCACGTCGAAGCTCGCCGTCGCGGTGAGACCCGGCCCGACGCCCTTGGGCAGCAGGTGCGACCGCAGGTAGGCGACGTCCGCGAGCTCGGCGAACGACAGGCGGCGCTCCGGGTCGTTCCGCAGGCGCACGCCGCCCGCGCCGTCCAGCTCGCACCCGTCGACGTCGGCGTCGAGGAGGTGCGCCGCGATCTCCCGCAGCTGCTCGCCGAGCTGCACCGACGCCGCCGCCACGGCGCTGCCGCCGATCGTGATCGAGCGGCTGGCGAACGAGCCCCACCCGTAGGTGATCCGGTCGGTGTCGCCCTGCACGATCTTGACCTGGGCGATGTCGAGCCCGAGCCGGTCGGCCACGATCTGGGCCATCGTCGTCTCGTGGCTCTGGCCGTGGCTCATCGTGCCGGTGGTGACGCTGACCGTGCCGGAGGTGTCCATCCGGATCTCGGAGATGTCGAACCCGGGCACCACCTGCATCTTCCGCTGCGCGAAGGCGCCGGAGCCGTAGCCGGTGCGCTCGGAGAAGCACGCGTAGCCGATGCCGATCACCCGGCCTTCCGCGGCGCGCACGTCGTACCAGCCCTCGTCGCGCACCACCTGCTCGCAGAGGTCGAGCGACTCGCGGTAGGAGCCCGGGTCGTACGTGATGCCGTTGACGCCGGTGTAGGGGAACACCGTGATCACGTTGCGCCTGCGCAGCTCGACGGCGTCCATGCCCAGCTCGCGGGCGGCCCGCTCCATGAGCCGCTCCACCACCATCACGTACTGCGGGCGGCTCACCCCGCGGTACGGCGCGGTCGGCGCCTTGTTCGTGGTGAGGGCGCGGCCGCGCACCCGGTAGGCCGGGACCTTGTAGACCGAGGGCATCTCCGCCGAGGCCATCAGCGGCTCGATGCCCGCGGTGAACGGGTAGCAGGAGTAGGCGCCCATGTCGCAGACGACGTCGGCGTCCAGGGCCAGGATGCGGCCCTCGGCGTCGAACGCGGCGCGCACGTCGTAGCGCTGCTCGCGGGCCAGGAAGGCGGCCGTCAGCGCGTCGCGGCGGTCCTCGATCCACTTCACCGGGCGGCGCAGGCGCAGCGCGGCGGCCGCGGCGGCGATCTCCTCGCGGCCGACCACGCACTTCTGCCCGAACCCGCCGCCCATGTCCGGCACGGTGACGCGCACCTGCTTCTCGTGCAGGCCGACGCAGCGTGCGAGCACGGTGCGCACCTGGTGGGGCACCTGTGTGGCCGTCTGTACCTGCAGCTGCTCGTCGCGGTCGTCCCAGTCCGCCACGACGCCGCGGGTCTCCAGCGGCAGCGCGTTCTGCCGGCCGGTCTTGGTCCGCACCCGCACGACACAGTGTGCGTCGGCGAACACGTCGTCGATGCCCTCGGTGGCGAACAGCGAGACGTCCACGAGCGTGTTGCGGGGCGCCTCGGCGTGCACCAGCGGGGCGTCCTCGGCGAGCGCGGCGGTGTCGGAGACGATCGGATCGAGCTCCTCGTACTCGACGACCGCGGCCTCGAGCCCGTCCTCGGCGGCGTACGGGTCGCGCGCCACGACGATCGCGACCGGCTCCCCGACGTAGCGCACGGTGTCGCGGGCGAGCACCGGCATCGCGGTGGGCACGAACTCGTGCGGCGGGCGGTCGAGCAGCGCGGTGATGTCGCGCAGGTCCAGGTCCGCCGCCGAGAACGCGGCGACGACACCGGGCACCTCGCGCACGTCGTCCAGGTCGACCGCGACGATCCGCCCGTGCGCCACCGGGCTGCGCACGAACTGCGCGTGCAGCATGCCGGGCAGCACCACGTCGTCGACGAACCGGCCGCGCCCGGCCAGCAGGCGCGGGTCCTCCCGCCGGGGCACCGACGCCCCGACCCAGGCGCCGTCGCGGCGCAACCGAGGCTCGTTCATCCCACTCCCTCCGGGCCAGAGGCCTCGGTACAGGCCCGCGCGACGAGAGTCCGGACGAGTCCGCGCCGGTAATGCGCGCTCAGCCCCGGCTCGTCCCGGGCCTCGATCGCCTCCGCCGCGGCTGCCGCCGCCCGTGAGTAGGAGACGAGTGCTCTCGAATCGTTCAAGCACTCGTATCCACTCAAGGCCTCGGCCAGCACGGCCTCGGCCGCGGGGACGCGCAGCGGCACGGGGGCGACGCCGCCCAGCACGACGCGCGCGGCGTCCAGGTCGACGGCCGCGGCCACGATCGCGAAGTCACCGCGCCGCTCGGCGTACTCGGTGAGCGCCGCGCGGGGCGCCGGCCGCGGGAAGAGCACCTCGACGATCAGCTCGTCCGCCTGGAGCGCGGTGGTGAACACTCCCTGGAAGAACTCCTCGGCCGGGATGCTGCGCCGCCCGCGGGGCCCCTCGACCACCACCAGCGCGTCGAGCAGCACCGCGAGCAGGCACCACTCGGCGGTGGCGTCGGCGTGCGCGATGCTGCCGCCGATGGTCCCGCGGGTGCGGATCGGCAGGTGCCCGACCCATGCCATCGCGTCGGACAGGACCCGGAAGCCCGGTCCGAGGTCGGCGGTCTCGACGGCGTGGTGGGTGACGAGCGCGCCGACGCGCAGCGCGTCCCCGTCGCGGGTGATCGCGTCGAGCCCCGGGATCCGGGCGATGTCGATCAGGTGCTCGGGCCGGGCGAGCCGGAAGTTCATCATCGCGACCAGGCTCTGGCCGCCCGCGATGACCTTCGCGTCGTCCCCCAGCTCGTCGAGGAGCCCCACCGCGCCCGGGATCGTCCGGGCGCGGTGGTAGGTGAATGCGGCGGGCTTCATCGGCTCAGCCTCGGACAGCCGAGTCGTCCGGCGCCACCGCAGCGGCGTTCCCGTCGCCCTCGGTCACGATGTGGTCGAGCTCGCGGCCACGCGTCTCCGGCGCGGCGACGGCCATGAAGATCACCGCGGCGAGCACGACGACGCCCATCAGCCCGAAGGTCAGCGGCAGGCCGAGCACCGGCCACAGCAGGCTGCCGAAGATCAGCGGGACGAAGCCGGTGACCGCCCGGCTCGACGACGACGCCCAGCCGAAGCCGCTGGCCCGCAGCTCCGTGGGGTAGAGCTCCGAGACGTAGGCGTACATCACCGGGATCACCACCAGGGAGAAGAACCCGAAGACGGCGATCATCACGATGGCCGCGGTCGGCGAGCCGAGCACGAGCGAGAACACCAGCAACGACGCGGCGGAGAGGATCGCGGCGACGCCGATGACCCACTTGCGGCCGATCACCTCGACCAGCAGCACCGCCGTGATCACGCCGAGGATGCCGACCGCGTTCATCACGGTGGTGCTGCCGAAGGCGGCGACCTCACCCATGCCCTGCGCCCGCAGGATCGACGGCATCCAGGCCAGCGCCGCGTAGTACACGACCATCACGGAGATGAACAGCGACCAGGCCACCCCGGTGATCTTCGGGTTGAACGCCCACACCATCCGCAGCTGCTCCACACCTGCGGCGAGCCCCCGCTTGCGCGACGCGGCCGGAGCCGCGACCACGGCGGGGATCTCGTACGGCTCGGGCGCGGCTCCGGTGCGCATCACCATGTCGTCGATGACGGCACGCGCCTCGGGCTCCCGGCCGGTGCGTGCCAGGTAGAGCGGCGACTCCGGCACGCCGCGGCGCACCCAGAACAGCAGCAGCGCGGGCAGCACCATCAACGCCAGCATCCAGCGCCAGTTGCCGGTGACCGGCACGAGCATGGTGGCGGTCAGGCCCGCGAGGGTGGTGCCGATCGGCCACCACCCGTCCATCGCGGCGAGCACCCGCCCGCGTTGCTTGCGCGGGGAGAACTCGCTGACGATCGCGTAGTCCACCGGGATGCAGCCACCGAGACCGACACCTGCGAGGAAGCGCAGCACCAGGAAGATCTCCCAGCTCGGCGACAGCGCGCCCAGCACGGAGAACAACGCGAAGATCATCAGCGTCATGCTGAAGGCCTTCTTGCGGCCCACGCGGTCGGCGATGGTGCCCCACGCAACGGCACCGACGGCCATGCCGACGAGGTTCGCGGTGGCCACGAGGCCGCGCTCGCCGGTGGCGAGTTCGAACTCGGTGCCGAGCAGCGGCGTCAGGAACCCGTTGAGGGCGACGTCCCAGGCGTCGAACATATAGCCGAGCCCGCCGATGATGAAGATCTTGCCTTGGACGCCCCACTTCCAGGGGAGGTCCTGGACGATCTGGTCGCCGGTACGCATGTGCGGCTCCGTTCTTCGGTGAAGTTCAGCGCACGAACGGGTAGGAGAAGGACTCGAGGTCGGCGTCGTCACGCGGCGTGCCGCGCCACAGCCAGTCGTAGGACACGTCGGACTCGCCGCCGAACTCTCGCAGCAGCCGGTCGCGTTCCTGCTGCTCGGGGCCGTCGGGCAGGTGGTAGAAGCGCATGTTCGACAGGGACGCGTCCTGGACCATGCCGGCGTGGGTGGCGCGGCGCGCCACGTACCGGGTGAGCGCACCCGCGATGCCGTCGCGGGTCACCGAACCCAGTTCCTCGGCGAGGACGGCCGCGTCCTCCATCGCCTGGGACGCGCCCTGAGCCTGGT
Organism: Pseudonocardia sp. MH-G8; assembly: GCF_002262885.1. Lineage (GTDB taxonomy): Bacteria > Actinomycetota > Actinomycetes > Mycobacteriales > Pseudonocardiaceae > Pseudonocardia. The sequence goes on from NZ_NKYF01000006.1 coordinate 383,231, forward strand.
AGGGCAGCATCGCGTGGCAGGCGTCGCCGAGCAGCGCGACGTGGCCGTCCACCCACACCGGGTCGCGGTGGCGTCGGTACATCGCCCACTTCGAGGCGTCCCCCTCGGCCTTGGACAACATGGCGGCCACGCGGTCGTCCCAGCCGCGGAACGCGTCGACCATCTCGTCGGCGCTGGCCGGTCCGGTCCACGTCTGCTCGACGTCGAGGGTGTTCGGGACGATCGCGACGACGTTGAGGTACTCCCCGCCGCGGATGAGGTAGTGCACGAGGTGCCGGTCCGGGCCGTACCAGATCGTGGAGTGGAACCGGTCGAGCAGGAAGCGGGTCGCGGGGTCGGCCGCGATCTTGTCGCCGGGGATGAGGGCCCGGTAGGCCATCTCCCCGGAGAAGACGAGCGTGTCGGGCAGGCCCATCGCGTCGCGGACCGCGGACCGGACGCCGTCGGCGCCGACCAGCACGTCGCCGGCGAAGCGCCGGCCGTCGGTCGTGATCGCGACCGGGCAGGCGGGATCGGCGACGTCGATGTCGATGACCTGCGCCCCGGTGTGCACCTCCACCACAGGGCCGGGGCCCTCGGGGTCCAGGCAGGCGTCGAGCAGCACCTTGTGCAGGTCGGCGCGGTGGTAGTGCCAGTACGGGGCGCCGAACTCCCGCTTGACGCGGTCGCCGAGCGGCAGGGTGGCGATGATGCTGCCGTCCTGCCACCGGCGGCGCACCTGGTCCTGCGGCTCGGTGTGGATGGCCTCGAGCCGGCGGCGCAGGCCGAGGCCGAGCAGGACGCGGCTGGCGTTGGGCGCGGTCTGGATCCCCGCGCCCACCTCCCCGAGTTCGGGAGCCTGCTCCAGCACGGTGGTCCGCAGACCGCGGTTGCGCAGCGCGAGCGCGGTGGTGAGGCCACCGAGACCGCCGCCTGCGATGGTGACCGCGTAGGACTGGCTGGCCGGCACTGTTCCTCCCGGGACGTCGTCGAGCGTGATGAGCCGTCCACAGTGGACGAACGGCGTGGCGGGGTCCGCCGCGATCCTCCGCTCGGTGCGGACATCCGGCGGCGCCCGGCGGAGATAATCCGAACACTGACGATCCCGGAGCGCAAGGGGTTCCGCAAGCTGTAACGCGTCAGAAACCCGGCGACCGGCAACCCGGTCAGTCGTCGACGAGGCTCTCCCAGTGCTCCGTGAGCACCGTCAACCTGCGCAGCAGCGCCTCCTGCTCCGCGCCCTCGTAGCCCTGCATGAGCAGCCGGTCGAGCTCGCGCGCACGCCGGTCCGTCTCGCGCAGCGTCGCCTCCCCCTCGGGAGTCAGGCGCAACAGCCGCTTGCGACCGTCCTCCGCGGGCCGCTCCCGGACGATCAGCCCGCGCTCCTCCAACCGGCGCACGATGCTCCCCATGGTCGAGCGGTCGAGCGCGACCGACGAGGCCAGCGAGCCCTGCTCGGCGCCGGGGAACGCGTCGACGGCGGTGAGCACCGCGAACTGCGGGCCGGTGAGCACCGGGTCGACAAGGCGCACCCATGCCGCGGTGTAGGCCTGGTGGAGCCTGCGCGCGACGTAACCCGGCGCGGCGAGCAGCGCGGACGGCGCGGGCAGACCCTTCGAGGGATCGATCCCCGCACGTCCCGCCGGTCCCCCGCTCGCCACAACACCCATCACATCACGCCGCGGCGTCACCAGGGGCGCCCGGTACGTCACGCGCCGGAAACACGCCCCCTCTTGACCCGAGACCCTCGACGAGGGATCGTCAGTGTTCGGACTATCTCCCCCGGACTCCCTGGAGGGACCCTCAGTGGACCAGAACCTGTTCAACGAGATCTGCCTGCAGCAGCTCACGCTCTCCGGTGTGCACGAGGGCGAGACCGTGGCCGTGCTCACCCGCGGCGGCGACCGCGCCGAGTACGCCGACGCCTTCCTCTGGGCCGTGCAGAAACTCGGCGCCCAGGGCTTCCACCTGCGCCTGCCCGCACCCGCCTCCGCGTCCGGCGCCTGGGCCGTCGGCGACTCCGGGCTGGCCCACAACCGGCTGGCGGTCGAGGCGCTCAAGTCCGTGGACATGGTCGTGGACTGCACGTTCCTGCTGTTCAGCCCCGAGCAGTTCGAGATCCAGGCCGCCGGCACCCGCATCCTCACCGCGGTCGA
>NZ_NKYF01000060.1 GCF_002262885.1 Pseudonocardia sp. MH-G8
GAGGTCTTCGAGGGTGAACCAGGCGACCTTCAGCCCGGCCTCGACCGCCTGCTGCCCGAGTGCTTCGAGCAGGAACGTCTTTCCGGTCCCGGACGGCCCGCAGACCACCAGGTTCTCCCGGCGGCTGACCCATTCCAGGGTGCGCAGCGCGGACTGGGTGGGGGCGGGGATCGAGCTGGACCCGGCCTGCCAGGCGGCGAAGGTTTTCCCGGTCGGGAACGCTGCGGCGGCGCGGCGGGTCGCGAGCGCGGAGCGTTCCCGACCGGCTGCTTCCTCGACGAGCAGGGCGCGCAGCACCTCGACCGGCTCCCAGCGTTGCGCTTTCGCGGTGGCGATCACGTCGGGGGCGTGGCGGCGGATGTGGGGCAGCCGTAGCCGGCGCAGCAACGCCTCCACATCTGTGGGCAACGCCGCCGCGGCCGGGACCCCGACCGCTGGCACGACGGCCGCTGGCACGACGGCTGCTGGCACGATGGCGCCGCCGGGAGCGGCGGGGACCGCGTTGCGGCTCACGGGGCCACCTCACCCTCGAGCTCGTCGGTGGGTCGGCTGGTGGCCTGATCGCGGCCCAGGGCGGCCCAGCCGGCGGTGCCCTGGGTCAGGCTGGCCTGTTCACCGGCCTGGTGCACCGGGCCGGGCTGGGTGCGGGCGCGGTGATCCAGGATCGAGGCGAGGTCGGCCTCGGCGAAGCGGGCGTGGACCGCGGCGTGCCCGAGTGCCCAGTCCACCTGTGTGGTCCCGACCAGCTTCGCGGTCGTGACCGCCTCGGCCATCTTCACGCGCATCCTGGTGGTGCCCACGGCGGCGGCCTCGGTCAACCACAACCGGGCGCCGGCCCCCAGGTCGAGAAACTCGGCCTCCGCGGCGGTGCGCGGCTTCGGGGCCCGCGCCAGCGCCCCGGCCGGCGATGGGGGGAAGTGCGCGTCGGCCATGGCGGGGCAGCCCGGGGCGGCCCGGCCGTGGCGGGCGACCTCGACCGGCCCGTCGTCGCCGACGTGCACGATGACGACCGCCTCGCCCTCCCCGCGGCCATGGACCCGCACCCACACCAGTTGCCCGAGCAGCGGGTGCGGGACGGAGTACTGGGCGCCTTCGAAGGTCACCATCGGGGTGGTGGCCGCGACGGTGCGAGTGACCCCGAACGACACCGTGTGCGGTGTCGCGGGCAGCGGATGGAGCCGGGCGCGTTCCTGGGCGAGCATGTCGGCCGGGGCGCGGCGGGTCACCCGATGCACCCGGGTGTTGACCATGTCGCAGAACTTCTCGCATGCCGCCTCCAACTCGGCGAACGAGGCGTAGACCGGGCGCAGGTTGGTGTCTTTGGGAACGAGGTCGGCCTTGGCGAGCTTCACCGTGGACTCCGAGCCGCCCTTGCTCGCCGGGTCCGCAGGCTCGCACGTGTGCACCGTGACCCCGTAGTGGCGGGCGAAGCTGACCGTGGCCGGATTGCGCACCGCCATCCCGGCGACATGGGCGATCGTGACGGTCTTCTCGTTGTCGGTCAGCACATAGGTCGGGGCGCCACCCAGGCGGCGCAACGTGACATCCAGCGCGGCGAACACGCTCGGCGCGGTCTTGTCCAGGATCGCCAGCACCACCCGGAACCGTGACCAGGCCAGCCACGCGCAGAACAGGGTGGTCCTGGCCCCGTCGATGACCGGGCCGTCCCCGAAGTCGTACTGCAGCCACATCCCCGGCTCGGTCACCCACGGCCGGTGCACCCGCACCCGCCCGACCTTGAACGCCCGCCGCACCTGCGCCACCGCGCGCCGGGTGGTCCGCTCCGAACCCGTATAGCCCAGCGCGAGGAGCTTCTCGTGGGACTTGTCCGCGCGGATCTTCCCCGCCGAGTGCTCCATCCACTCCTCGACCTTCGGGAGGAACTCGTCGATCAGCTGCGGGCGAGCCGCCGGACGGTCACACAACCCGCCCGCTTCGCGGGCCGCGACATAGCGACCCACCGTGTGATGCGAGCAGCCCGCAAGCTCCGCAGCGTCACGCAACGACCCGGTCAGGTCGAACGCTTCCAGAATTTCCATGATCTCCCCTGCACACTTCACGGTGTCCCTTCTCGGGTGGGCGGCGCTTCAGCACCGCCAGCGCACCCGAGGAGGGGCCTCAACCACGGGACGCGGCGAGGCAGACGACGTCGTGTCGGGCAGATCCCATGACCGTCAGCGGGCAGCTTTCATGTCCGCCAGCGGGCAGCTTCGTGGCCGTCTCCGGGAATTTTCTCGTGGCCGCGGTCA
>NZ_NKYF01000061.1 GCF_002262885.1 Pseudonocardia sp. MH-G8
AATGTCGGCGGCGACCTACTCTCCCACACCCTAACGAGTGCAGTACCATCGGCGCTGGAGGGCTTAGCTTCCGGGTTCGGGATGGGACCGGGCGTACCCCCTCCGCCATAACCACCGACAACACTATCAAATTATAAAACAAACATGTGGATGCGATTATGCGCTCAGGGTCGCACAGTGGATGCAAACAACTCGTCATGAACAAGCCCTCGGCCTATTAGTACCAGTCAACTCCACCCCTCACAGGGCTTCCATCTCTGGCCTATCAACCCAGTGGTCTGCTGGGGGCCTTAACCACGCAAGGTGGTGGGAGACCTCATCTTGGAACAGGCTTCCCGCTTAGATGCCTTCAGCGGTTATCCCTTCCGAACATAGCCAACCAGCCATGCCCCTGGCGGGACAACTGGCACACCAGAGGTTCGTCCGTCCCGGTCCTCTCGTACTAGGGACAGCCTTCCTCAAGTCTCCTGCGCGCGCGGCGGATAGGGACCGAACTGTCTCACGACGTTCTAAACCCAGCTCGCGTACCGCTTTAATGGGCGAACAGCCCAACCCTTGGGACCTACTCCAGCCCCAGGATGCGACGAGCCGACATCGAGGTGCCAAACCATGCCGTCGATATGGACTCTTGGGCAAGATCAGCCTGTTATCCCCGGGGTACCTTTTATCCGTTGAGCGACACCCCTTCCACAAGGTGGTGCCGGATCACTAGTCCCGACTTTCGTCCCTGCTCGACCTGTCAGTCTCACAGTCAAGCTCCCTTGTGCACTTACACTCAACACCTGATTGCCAACCAGGCTGAGGGAACCTTTGGGCGCCTCCGTTACATTTTGGGAGGCAACCGCCCCAGTTAAACTACCCACCAGGCACTGTCCCTGAACCAGATCATGGCCCGAGGTTGAGACACCCAATTCGACCAGAGTGGTATTTCAACAATGACTCCACAACCACTAGCGTGGCCACTTCACAGTCTCCCACCTATCCTACACAAGCCGAACCGAGCACCAATACCAAGCTATAGTAAAGGTCCCGGGGTCTTTCCGTCCTGCCGCGCGTAACGAGCATCTTTACTCGTAGTGCAATTTCGCCGAGTCTGTGGTCGAGACAGCGCCCAAGTCGTTACGCCATTCGTGCAGGTCGGAACTTACCCGACAAGGAATTTCGCTACCTTAGGATGGTTATAGTTACCACCGCCGTTTACTGGCGCTTAAATTCTCCGCTTCGCCCCCAAAGGGACTAACAGGTCCTCTTAACGTTCCAGCACCGGGCAGGCGTCAGTCCGTATACATCGTCTTGCGACTTCGCACGGACCTGTGTTTTTAGTAAACAGTCGCTTGGGCCTGGTCTCTGCGGCCGGCCACCCCTAGCTCGCGAAGAGCTTCAGAGCAACCGGCCCCCCTTCTCCCGAAGTTACGGGGGCATTTTGCCGAGTTCCTTAACCACAGTTCACTCGATCGCCTTAGTATTCTCTACCTGACCACCTGTGTCGGTTTAGGGTACGGGCCGCAACAGCACTCGCTAGAGGCTTTTCTCGACAGCATGGGATCATCCTACTTCGCCTCAATCGGCTACGCGTCACCTCTCACCCTTCACGACACCCGGATTTACCTGGATGTCGGGCTACAGGCTTACACCAGGACTACCACCGCCTGGCGGGACTACCCTCCTGCGTCACCCCATCGCTTGCCTACTACCGGATCGGATCCCACGCTCCCCCGACCCCGATCACCCCGAAGGGATCACAGGCGGGTTCGGATGGTTAGCATCACCGGCCCCAGCACGGGCGCACTATCACGGGCACGGGAATATCAACCCGTTGTCCATCGACTACGCCTGTCGGCCTCGCCTTAGGTCCCGGCTCACCCTGGGCGGATTAACCTGGCCCAGGAACCCTTGGTCATTCGGCGGCAGAGGTTCTCACTCTGCATTCGCTACTCATGCCTGCATTCTCACTCGCACACCCTCCACCCCTGGGTCACCCCGAAGCTTCACCGGATGCACGACGCTCCCCTACCCAACACCACGACTACACCCACACCCCAAAAGATGTAAGCGGATCTCAAATGATGTTGCCACGGCTTCGGCGGTGCGCTTGAGCCCCGCTACATTGTCGGCGCAGGACCACTTGACCAGTGAGCTATTACGCACTCTTTAAAGGGTGGCTGCTTCTAAGCCAACCTCCTGGTTGTCTGG
>NZ_NKYF01000062.1 GCF_002262885.1 Pseudonocardia sp. MH-G8
TGGCCGATGTGGTGGACCTCGTGGACCGGGCGGTCGCGTTGCCGCCGGGGCCGGAGTTGTCCGCCGTGCTGGGTGGGTTGTCGTGGGAGAAGATCCCCAACGCCCGGCTGGTCGAGGTCGTGCAGGCCCGGTCGCGGCAGTTGGCGCATGATCAAGCGGAGTTGTTGGCCGGGCTGGTGGAGATCACCCACGCCGTCGCGGTGGCCGACCTACCCGGCGGCCGGTCCGAGACCGTCGCCCGGGTTGTGGCGCGGGTGGGGAAGCGGTTCGAGTGGGCGTCTCATGAGATCGCTGCCGGGTTGACCTGGACACCCACCGTGGCCGATCGCGAGCTCGGGTTCGCGACCGGGTTGGTGCAGCGTCTACCGGCGGTGTTCACGGCGTTGCAGCAGGGCCGTATCGATCGCGGTAAGGCGCAGGTGTTCCTCGACTATCTGGACCCGGCGAACGGGGATGTCACCGCGGAGCAGGCGCGGTTGTTGGTGGCCCGGTTCCTGGGGCAGGCCCCGGGGTGGACGCGTAAGCAGTTGTCGGACCGGTTGTACCGGGCGTTGCACGCGATCGACCCGGGGTTGCGCCGCCGCCGCTACGAGCGTGCGGTCCGCGAACGTGGTGTGGCGTTGTACCTGGACCCGCGGACCGGCACCGCCACCCTGGTCGGTGACGGGTTGCCCCCCGACGAGGCCGCCGCGGCGGGCGAGCGGATCGACCGGCTCGTCGAGACCGCGAAACGGGCAGGACACCCGGGGCGTCGCCCCCAGATCAGCGCCGACCTGTACCTGGGCATGCTCAACGGCACGTTCCACCGGCTCACCGAGGCGCAGATCATCGCCGCGCTCCTGGCCGCACCCCGCGCCGAAGACAACCCCCACCCCCACCCCAACACCCACCCCAACACCGACACCGACCCCGCGGACCCCGACACCGCCGATCCGCCGGCAGGTGAGGCGGGGGCCGGTGATCGGGTCGCGACCCGGGAGGGCATCGAGATCCGGGTCGGGCTGGCCACCCTGGCCGGGCTCGACGACCGCCCCGGTGAAATCCCCGGGCTGGGACCTGTCGGCGCCGCCCTGGCCCGCGATGCGGTCACGGCCCAGCGGCGCGGGGCGTCGTGGAAGTTCGCCCTCCTCGACTCCCACGGCCACCTGCTGCTGGCCGGGTCCCTGCGCCGCCGACCCCGCACCCACCCCCAACCCCGCCCCGGTTCGGGTTCGGGTTCGGGTTCGGGTCGGGTCCGCGGTGGAGTGGTCGAGCTGCACCTCACGGTGGAGGAACTCGACCGTCATGCCGGCGACCCGGCCCTCACCGGCTGGCACCCGTTGCTGGCCGAGATCGCCGCCCGCTGGGCCGACCGCGACCACCTGCGTGCCCGCCTGGCCGCGCGTCCACGTGCCCGGTTCGCCCGCGGCCCCCTGGCCGAGCACATCCGTGCCCGTGACCGCCACTGCTGCGGCCCCGGCTGCACCCGCACCGCCCGCGGCTCGGACCTGGACCACACCCGCGAACACGGCCGCGGCGGCACCACCGTCGAGGCGAACCTCGGGCCCGCATGCAAACGTCACCACCCCGACAAGGACCGCGGCTGGAAACTCACCCAGCCCGAACCGGGACTGTTCCGCTGGGTCAGCCCACTCGGGCGGGTCTACCTGACCCGCGGGGAACCCATCCGGCCCGATCTACCCGACCCCGACCTGGTCGGGCACCCCGACGGCCGGCCCGATCCCGACGCCGACATCGACGCCGATCAGCGGCTGCGCCGCTACGACCCCCGCATCCTGGACCGACCGGCCACCGACCCACCAC
>NZ_NKYF01000064.1 GCF_002262885.1 Pseudonocardia sp. MH-G8
GGTGAGCCGGTGCACGCGATCCACGAGTTGATCCGGTTCAACTCGCGGATGCCGGAGTTGGTGCTGGGTGATCTGCACGCGCAGGTGTCGTGCCTGCGCACCGGCGAACGCCGGCTCGTCGAGATCGTGCAGAAGTTCGGCAAGCCCACCGTGGACGCGGCGGTCGCGGTCGTGCGCGCGCAGAGCGAGGCCCACACCCGCGAGGCGCTGCTCGCGCTGCCGCAGGGCACCTGGACCGCCGAGGACCTGCTCGACGACGACGGGATCACCGACGAGCCGATCCCCATGCGGGTCACCGTCACCAACCGCGACGGCGAGTTCGTGGTCGCCTTCGACGCCCCCGCCGCGCGCGGCCCGGTGAACATGCCGTTCGGCGCGACCATCGCGCTCGGGAAGGTGGTGCTCAAGAACCTCACCTCCCGCGACCAGCCCGGCAACGAGGGCACGACCGCCCCGCTGCGGGTGCTCGCCGAGCCGGGCACGCTCTTCCACGCCGTGTACCCGGCGCCCACCTTCACGCTCTGGACCGGGATCGTGGCGCTGGAGCTCATCTACAAGGCGCTGGCGCAGGGCATGCCCGACCTGCTGGCGGCCTCCTCGGGTGGCGACGTGCCCGGCTTCATGATGGTGGGCGCGCACCCCGACACCGGGGAGTTCTTCGCGATCTCCAACAACGACCCCGTCGGGTGGGGCGCATCGCCCGACCACGACGGGCTCGACGCGACCATCCACATCTCCGAGTCCACCGTCCGCAACACACCGCTGGAGGTGCTGGAGGCGCGCAGCGGGATGCGGTTCGAGCAGATGGAGATCCGCACCGACTCCGGCGGTGCCGGTCGCTTCCGCGGCGGGGCCGGCATCGACCGCGTCATCCGCTTCGTCTCGCCCGGCGAGTTCCTCTCGGTGATCAAGAAGACGCGCAGCAGGCCGTGGGCGCTCGCCGGCGGGCACGAGCCGGAGCCCAACCAGGTCGTGCTCTTCCCCGGAACCGAGCGCGAGCAGCGGGTGAGCACCAAGCGGGTGGCGGTGGAGCCCGGCGACCGCGTCCTGGTCCGTTCGGCAGGCGGGGGCGGGCACGGCGATCCCCGCGACCGCGACCCTGACGCGGTCCGCCGCGACGTCGCCGAGGGTTACGTCTCGGCCGCCGTCGCCCGCGAGGTCCACGGCGTGCAGGAGCCGGGATGACCGACCCCGACGGGGCGACGGTCGAGGTGGTGCGCTCGTACCTGCTGGCGGCGGCGGAGGAGATGCGCACGACGCTGATCCGAACGGCGTTCAACCCGGTGATCTACGAGGTGCTCGACTTCGGGATCTCGATCTACGACGAGCAGCAGCGGCTGGTGGCCGAGGCGCCCGGTCTCACCCGGTTCCTCGGCGCCAACGACCACTCCCTGCGCAAGGGCGTGGAGTACGTCGGCGCCGAGAACCTGCACGCCGGTGACGTGGTCCTTCTGAACTACCCGTACTGGAACGCGGCGCACGCCTACGACGCGACGTTGTTCGCGCCGGTGTTCCTGCCG
>NZ_NKYF01000065.1 GCF_002262885.1 Pseudonocardia sp. MH-G8
TACTGCAACGGCACTTCGGCGTGTCGTGAGAGGCTGAGGCTCGTCCGGCGGTGATGATCACCGCGTGGTGGATCTTGCTGGGTGGGTCGCGTCGTTGGATGCGGTGGTGGAGTTGATCGCGGGCCGGTTCGGTCGGGTCGAGCCGCGTCGCCGGGTCGGGGCGTACTTGCGCGGGTTGCTCGCGGGGTTGGAGCGAAAGAACGGCTGGACGTTGGCTGAGCATGCCGGTGCGGTGTCGCCGGATGGGATGCAGCGGCTGCTGCGCACCGCGGACTGGGATGTCGACGGGGTGCGTGATGACCTGCGCGGATACGTGCTGGATCAGCTCGGTGACCCGTCCGGGGTGTGGATCGCTGATGACACCGGGTTCATCAAGAAGGGGGTGCGCTCGGCCGGGGTGCAGCGCCAATACACCGGCACCAGCGGGAAGATTGACAACTGTCAGCTCGGGGTGTTCCTGGCCTATGGCTCCGTGCGCGGGCGGGCGCTGGTGGACCGCGAGCTCTACCTGCCGACCTCGTGGACCGAGGACCGTGATCGGTGCGCGGGCGCCGGCGTCCCCGCCGAGGTCGGGTTCGCGACCAAGCCGCAGCTCGCCTTGGACATGTTGGCCCGCGCGTATGACGCTGGTGTCCTGGCCGGCTGGGTCACCGCGGACGAGGCGTTCGGGCAGAACCGCGCCTTCCGCGTCTGGCTGGCCGCCCGCGCGGTGCCGTTCGTGCTGGCCACCCGCAGCGATGACACGCTGACCTGCCCCGACGGCCGCCGCTACCCGGCCCAGGACCTCGCTGCGCTGGCCGGGGACAGCGCCTGGGAGCGACGCTCGGCCGGGCCCGGTGCGCACGGGGAACGGCTCTACGACTGGACCGTCCTCACGCTGCACTCCACCGCGAAGGCCGACGGCCTCCCGCCCGAGTGGGGCCACTGGCTGCTGGTGCGGCGGCAGATCGACCCGGAGCCTGGCAAGGACCCGGAGCTGGCGTTCTACCGCTGCGCCGGTCCCGCAGCGACGCCGGTGCCCGAGCTGATCCGGGTCGCTGCGGCCCGGTGGGCGATCGAGGAGTGCTTCCAGACCGCGAAGAACGAAGCCGGCCTGGACCACTACCAAGCTCGCGGCTACCGAGCCTGGTACGCCCACGTCACCCTCGCGATGCTCGCCGCCGCCTACCTCGCCGCCACCCGCGCCTCAGAGATCGAAGCCGAGATCGACGAGGAGGCGAAAAAGGGGGATCTACAGGCGGCCGCGACGAGTTGATCCCGTTGAGTAGCAACGAGATCCGACGCCTACTCGTCAGCCTGGTCCTCGCCCCGATCGTCTGCGCCACCAGCACGATCAACTGGTCGATCTGGCGACGACGCCGCCAACACCAGGCACGCGCATGCCACTACCGACGTCGCGGCCACCGACCACCGCGGACATGAACTGCCGTTGCAGTA
>NZ_NKYF01000066.1 GCF_002262885.1 Pseudonocardia sp. MH-G8
CCTCCTTTCTAAGGAGTCCACCGTGTTGGTGGGGTTGACCGGGCTCTGTTTGTTGGGGTGTTGGTTCTCCTTTCTTCGATAAAGTCGCACCTGCGTGGTTGTGGGGTGTGGCGCTGGGTGGAACACATACGGCTGGTTCATGAGTGCTTGGCACACTGTTGGGTCCTGAAGGGACACCTTGTTTTTGGGGTGTGTCTTTTGGCTCCTGGCTCGGGTCATCTAACGCTCTGCTGTTGTCGGGGTGGTGGTGGTCGTTTGGGGTTGGGGTGTGGTTGTGTGTTGAGTGTTGCATAGTGGATGCGAGCATCTTGTTGTGAACAAGTGTTTAAGGGCACATGGTGGATGTCTAGGCATCAGGAGCCGATGAAGGACGTGGGAGGCCGCGATAGGCCTCGGGGAGCTGTCAACCGAGCTGTGATCCGAGGATTTCCGAATGGGGAAACCCGGCACCCGTCATGGGGTGTCACCGTCAGCTGAATACATAGGCTGTCGGAGGGAACGTGGGGAAGTGAAACATCTCAGTACCCACAGGAAGAGAAAACAACCGTGATTCCGTGAGTAGTGGCGAGCGAAAGCGGATGAGGCTAAACCTCGGTCGTGTCAAGCCGGCAGGCGTTGCGGCTGGGGTGTTGTGGGACGTGGTCGTGTGGATCCTGCCGGGTCTGCGAGGTCGTGGTGTGGTGTTAGCGGAAGACTTCTGGAAAGGGTCGCCGTAGCGGGTGAGAGCCCCGTACGCGAAAACATTGCATGCGGTCTGGATCGTGTTCCCGAGTAGCAGCGAGCTCGTGGAATTTGCTGTGAATCTGCCGGGACCACCCGGTAAGCCTAAATACTCCCTGATGACCGATAGCGGACTAGTACCGTGAGGGAAAGATGAAAAGTACCCCGGGAGGGGAGTGAAATAGTACCTGAAACCGTGTGCCTACAAGCCGTCAGAGCCTTTGGGTGATGGCGTGCCTTTTGAAGAATGAGCCTGCGAGTTATGCTTCGTGGCGAGGTTAACCCGTGTGGGGTAGCCGTAGCGAAAGCGAGTCTGAATAGGGCGTTGTAGTCGCGGGGTGTAGACCCGAAGCGGAGTGATCTACCCATGGCCAGGGTGAAGCGTCGGTAAGACGTCGTGGAGGCCCGAACCCACCAGGGTTGAAAACCTGGGGGATGAGCTGTGGGTAGGGGTGAAAGGCCAATCAAACTCCGTGATAGCTGGTTCTCCCCGAAATGCATTTAGGTGCAGCGTCGTGTGGTGGATGCCGGAGGTAGAGCACTGGATGGGCTAGGGGGCCTAAAAGCTTACTGAACTCAACCAAACTCCGAATGCCGGTATTTCTAGCGCGGCAGTGAGACTGCGGGGGATAAGCTTCGTAGTCGAGAGGGAAACAGCCCAGATCACCGGCTAAGGCCCCTAAGCGTGCGCTAAGTGGGAAAGGATGTGGGATCG
>NZ_NKYF01000067.1 GCF_002262885.1 Pseudonocardia sp. MH-G8
CCTGACCTTGGAAACGAGGATGGAGCCATGCCGAGGGAGCAGCCGCCGGGCAAGCCGACCACGCGTCGGTACTCCGAGGAGGAGAGGGCCGCCGCGGTGCGGATGGTTCGGACCCTGCGGGCGGAGTTGGGCAGCGAGCACGGCACCGTGAAGCGAGTGGCCGAGCAGCTGGGCTACGGGGTCGAGTCGGTGCGGTTGTGGGTGCGGCAGGCCGACATCGACGACGGCCACGAACCCGGTGTGACGACCGACGAGGCTGCTCGTGTGCGGGAGCTCGAGCAGGAGGTCCGGGAGCTGCGCCGGGCGAACGAGATCTTGAAGCGGGCTGCGAGTTTCTTCGGGGCGGAGCTCGACCGCCAGCATCGCAGGTAGTGGCGTTTATCGACGCGAGCCGCGCCGAGGTGGTCGAGGGACGTCCGCTCGGGGTCGAGCCCATCTGCCGGGTCCTGCAGGTGGCCCCGAGTACCTATTACGCCGCCAAGACCCGTCCGCCCTCGAAGCGGGCCTGCCGGGACGCCGAGCTGATCGGGCAACTGATCACGTTGTGGGAGAACAACTACCGCGTCTACGGGGCGCGCAAGCTATGGAAAGCCGCCGGCCGGGCCGGGCTGGACGTGGGCCGTGACCAGGTCGCCCGGCTGATGCGCGCAGCGGGGATCGAGGGCGTGCGGCGGACCAAGAAGGTGCGCACCACTCGCCCCGATCCCGTCGCCGCGCGGCACCCGGACCTGGTGGGGCGCCGCTTCGAGGCCGAGGCGCCCGACCAGCTGTGGGTCACAGATCTGACCTACGTTCCGACCTGGGCCGGGGTGGCCTACGTGTGTTTCATCGTCGACGCGTTCTCCCGCACGATCGTCGGGTGGCGGGTCGCCTCGCACATGCGCACCACGATGGTGCTCGACGCGATCGAGATGGCCCGCTGGTCACGGGGCACGGAGCTGGACGGGCTGCGGTGTCACTCCGATGCGGGGTCGCAGTTCACGTCGGTGCGCTACGGCGAGCGGCTCGCCGAGATCGGCGCCGTGCCGTCGATCGGTTCGGTCGGCGACTCGTACGACAACGCCCTGGCCGAGACCGTGAACGGCTACTACAAGGCCGAACTCATCCGCGGTCCTGCGCGGCAACAGCCGTGGAAGACCGTCGCCGATGTCGAGCTCGCCACGCTGGGCTGGGTGCACTGGCACAACACCGCGCGTCTGCACGGCTACCTCGACGACCGGCCGCCAGCCGAGTTCGAGCAGGCGTTCGACGCTGCCCAACGGGACGACCACGAAACGGTCGAAATCCCATAGAACGGGCCTCCATCAGACCCAGGACGA
>NZ_NKYF01000068.1 GCF_002262885.1 Pseudonocardia sp. MH-G8
ACCATCCGCACCGCGGCGGCCCTCTCCTCCTCGGAGTACCGACGCGTGGTCGGCTTGCCCGGCGGCTGCTCCCTCGGCATGGCTCCATCCTCGTTTCCAAGGTCAGGTGGTGTGCCCCGTGATTCTTGGAGTCGGGTAGCTGGAATCGTGGTCACCCGAGCCTCTGAGGAGGGCCGTGGTGGGCAGGCGTGGGTATCCGCCGGAGTTCCGGCGCAAGGTGCTGGATCTGATCGAGGCGGGAAGGCCGGTCGTCGAGGTCGCCCGCGATCTGGGCATCAGCGCGCAGTCGATCTACGTGTGGCGCAAGCAGGACCGCATCGACAAGGGGCTGGAACCGGGGCTGAGCAGCGCCGAGCGCTCCGAGCTCAGCGCAGCCAAGCGGCGCATCGCCGAGCTGGAGACCGAGCTGGCCGTGCACCGGCGGGCAAGCGAGCTTCTCAGCAAGGTGGTGCCCCCAAAAGGCGCCACGAAGCGATCGCGGTGATGGCCGGCGAGGGCCTGCCGGTACAGGTCGCCACCCGCGTCCTCGCCGTGTCGGAGTCGGGCTACTACGAGTTCCGCAGCCGCGGCCCGCCGGTGCGGGCGGTGCGGCACGCGCTGCTGACCGACGTGATCCGGGAGGTGCACCAGGCCTCGCGCGGCACCTACGGCTACCGACGCGTGCACGCCGAGCTCACCCGCGGCCGCGGCCTGGTCATCGCGCACGGCACCGTCGAACTCCTGATGGCGCGCGCCGGCCTGGCCGGAGTCACCGGGCGGCCCCGCTGGAAGGGCACCCGCCCGGACCTGACCGCCAAGGACCTGGTCGAGCGCCAGTTCAACCGCGATGGACCCAACCAGCTGTGGGTCACCGACATCACCGAGCACCACACCCGCGACGGCAAGCTCTACTGCGCGGTCGTCCTCGACACCTACGCCCGCCGCGTGGTCGGCTGGTCGATCGACTCCTCACCGACCGCGGCATTGGTGACCAACGCGCTCGGCATGGCCATCGACTCCCGCCGGCCACCACCGGGGACGATCATCCACTCCGACCAGGGATCGCAAGGCGGACTCAATCGGTCGTCGCAACACCTCTGCTGATCTCGGAGGTGTTCGATGGCACGGCGTCAGCAACAGGCGGATCGGGCTCTGCGACCGGCGATGCGCTCGCCGGGCCGGCCGATGCCGGCGCGGCATGTGGAGC
>NZ_NKYF01000069.1 GCF_002262885.1 Pseudonocardia sp. MH-G8
CTGATCTCGGAGGTGTTCGATGGCACGGCGTCAGCAACAGGCGGATCGGGCTCTGCGACCGGCGATGCGCTCGCCGGGCCGGCCGATGCCGGCGCGGCATGTGGAGCGCGCCTTCTGGCGGCTGATCGCGCAGGGCAAGCGCACAGAAGAGGCGGCGCTGGAGATCGGCGTGTCGACGCCGGTCGCGGTGCGCTGGTTTCGCCAGGCTGGTGGCATGCCGCCGCTGAGCCTGGCCGAGCCCACCGGCCGCTATCTGTCGTTCTCCGAGCGTGAGGAGATCGCGCTGCTGATGGCGCAGGGCCACGGCGTCCGTGAGATCGCCCGGGAGCTCAGGCGCGATCCCGGGACGATCTCGCGCGAGGTGCGGCGCAACGCCGCGACCCGTGGCGGCAAGCCCGACTATCGGGCGAGTGTCGCGCAGTGGAAGGCGCAGACCGCGGCGCGGCGTCCCGAGCCGGCGAAGCTGGCGAGCAATCCACGGCTGCAGGACTACGTCCAGGCCCGGCTGAGCGGGCAGTTGCAGCGTCCTGATGGGACCGTCGTGGCCGGCCCGCCGACGACCTGGAAGGGGCTGAACAAGCCGCACCGCGCCGATCGGCGCTGGGCCACGGCGTGGAGTCCGGAGCAGATCTCCCGGCGGCTGGTCCTCGACTTCCCCGACGATGTCGACATGCGCATCAGCCACGAGGCGATCTACCAGGCGCTCTACATCCAGGGACGCGGCGCGCTCAAGCGTGAGCTGGTGGCCTGCCTGCGCACCGGTCGCGCGCTGCGCAAACCGCGGGCACGGTCGCGAAACAAGCCGCAAGGCCACGTCACCGCCGATGTCGTGTTCAGTGAACGGCCCGCCGAGGCCGAGGACCGGGCGGTGCCCGGTCACTGGGAGGGCGACCTCATCATCGGGTTGAACCGGTCCGCGATCGGCACCGTCGTGGAGCGCAGCAGCCGCTACACACTGCTCGTGCACCTTCCCCGACTCGAGGGCTACGGCGCCATCGCGCCGGTCAAGAACGGGCCCGCTCTGGGCGGCTACGGGGCCATCGCGATGAAGGACGCCCTCACCACGACGATGACCACGATGCCCGCCGAACTGCTGCGGTCGCTGACCTGGGACCGCGGCAAGGAGCTGTCCGCTCACGCGCAGTTCAAGGTCGACACCGGCATCGCCGTCTA
>NZ_NKYF01000007.1 GCF_002262885.1 Pseudonocardia sp. MH-G8
CAGCAACGGCTCGATCTGGGTCCAGGCTTTGTCGGTCAGCTCCCCGCGCCCTACCACCTGGTCATGATCACCGACGGCAGGTCACAACCCTTACAGGACACGCCCTAGTGTCCCGAGTCGTTTTGTCGTCCTCGCCATCGACGAACAGCGACTTGCCGCCAAGCGTGACCGTCACCATCGAACAGCACAGGAGTCAGGATGTCTGAGAACCGTTTCATCGACGACGCCATCAACCGCAGCGCCGAAACAGCCGAAGATCGCGCCAAGCTCACCAGCATGGTTGCCGAAGCCGGCGCCGATGCGCCGACGGCCACGACCGAAGAAGGCGGGCCGAGTGACAGTTCGATCCTGAATTTCGCGCTCAACCTGGAGTACCTCGAAGCCGAGTTCTACCTTCGTGGCGCAACGGGTCAGGGTCTGCCTGATGACATGGTAGGTGGGACGGGAAAGGCCGGCGCGGTGTCCGGTGGTCGTCAGGTCGACTTCCGCAGCCCGCTGATCAAGAACATCGCCCGCGAGATCGCCATGGACGAGCGAGCCCACGTCGCATTCCTCCGCGACGCACTCGGTGACGCGGCCGCCGCGCGGCCACGGATCTCCCTCGACAACAGCTTCACCGCCGCGGCGACCGCGGCCGGACTGATCAAGCCCGGGGAGGTCTTCGACGCCTATGCGAACGACCGCAACTTCCTTTTCGCGGCGTTCCTCTTCGAGGACGTCGGCGTCACTGCGTTCAAGGGTGCAGCGCCGTTCATCTCCAACAAGACCTACCTGGACGCAGCAGCCGGTCTGCTGGCCACCGAGGCCTACCACGCGGGGGTGGTGCGGGCCACGCTGTTCAGCGAAGGGCTCGTGGATGACTCGGTGTTCGACGTCGTCCACAAGATTTCCGCGATTCGCAACGCGGTCAGCGGGCCGGCTGACGATGATCAGGATCTCGGTACGAAGGACGAGGCCAACCTGGTTCCCACCGATGAGTACGGCCGCACATTCGGCAGGAGTGCTGTGCAGATCCTCAACATCGTCTACCTCGACCCCCAAGGGGCTTCTTCCGGCGGCTTCTACCCGGATGGACTCAATGGGGACATCGTCCGAGGCGCTGGGCCGGCCGCGGACTAGTCCCTACCTCCGCCATTCAGCCGTGTCGACGGGATGCTCATTGAATGAGCTGTTCCGCCGGTCCGTGGGCGTCGCCGCGTAGATGTCTGTCTCGGTGACCGGGTCGAGCGCCGGCGCCTACTTCCCGGAGGACGGGGCGGCCCACCGCGCACCGTGAAGTCGTGGCAGGCCGCCCAGTTGGGTCTGGGCGCGTTCATCGTCGGCATGGCCGCAATGGTCATCGTCGCAATGTGGCTGGGAGCCGGGTCATGGCCACGTCACACCAGTCGCCTCTACAGCGTCACCGTCACCGGCACCGTCCCCGCAGGAGGTCGAGACGACGAGAGGATCCCACGATGTCCCTGGTTGCCAGACAGATGGCCGACTCCCACCCGGGTTCCCGGCCGGCCTTCGATGACGCATTGATCAAGTGCATCGAAGAATGCGCCGCCTGCTTCCAAGCCTGCGCTGCGTGCGCCGACGCCTGCATGGCGGAGCCGGACGTCGTTTCGTTGATCAAGTGCATACGGACGGACCTCGACTGCTCGGACGTGTGCGCCACGACGACGAGCATCCTGTCGCGTCGCGCAGTTGTTGACGTGACGGTCACTCGGGCGGCCGTCGAGGCCTGTCTCGCCTCGTGCGTTGCCTGCGCCGAGGAGTGCGAGCTGCACGCTGCGCGCCATGAACATTGCCGCATCTGCGCCGAGGTGTGTCGGCGGTGCGAGGAAGCGTGTCGGCAGCTGTTGCAACGGTTGTGAGGTGACCACGACTCTCACGGGGAGCCGCGCGACCAAGGAACAGCGCGCCGCGTCGAAGTACTTGGGCTCGCTCGACGACTCACTCGCCCCGTGGGTGCAGTCGATCGGACCGATTGATGCCTACGCGATGCACCTCCCCGTGAAGGTCCGCGGTCCGCTCGAATGGTTCTCCTTCGCCATCGCATGGCAGCTGAGCAGGGCGGCGGCCAATGCGATCTACAACCTTGAGGTTGGTGATCACGCACCGAGCCGAGCGATCCCGGTCGGACCGGTACGTGGGTTACGTGCGGCGATGACGGTGAACAGGGTTGCGACGAGGGCGAGCGCGCCGTATCCGAGTGCGATCTGCGGTAGCGAGAAGGTGCTGGAGAGCTGGCCGGCGATGAGCGCAGGGATCGTCGCACCGCTGTAGCTGAGGAGGTAGATGACGCTGAAGATCGGTGCCCGGTCGGCCAGGGTGCTGCCGTGCAGCAGGCCGCGAATGGCGGCGCTGATGGCGACGCCTTGGCTGGCGCCGGCGACGATCGTCGCGGTGATGAACAACGCCAGTGTGCCGGTGGCGAGCGCTGCGATGAGGCCGATCATCCCGGCCAGGAAGGCGATCATGCCGATGCGTTGCGCTGCCGCTGGTGTGAACCGGCCGCCGAGGGGAGCACCGAGAACGCTGGAGGCCATGTAGGCGGCGAACACCAGTCCGACGATGAGCGGGCTGCTGGTGTGAAGCTGCTCCGCGACGAGCGCGGGAACGAACGCTTGGTAGAAGGTACCGGCCGCCCAGGTGGCCAAGAACACCGCGGCCGCGACCGGGAGCAGGCTCCTGGCCCGGGCCGGCACGTAGACCCGGGGTTGCAGCGATCGCCACGCACCCGGCATCCGGGTCACGGTCTCCGGGCTGACGACGGTCAGCGTCAGGGACGCCAGGAGGAGGGCGATGACCACCAGGAAGATGAGCTCCCGCGGCCAGGGACCGAACTGGACCAGGGCGCCGGAGGCGACGGCGCCGACGGCAAGGCCGAGCATGATCGTCTGGCTTGAGGCGACGGAGGCCAACCAGGCCGGCCTGGCCGGTGCCGCATCGACGACGTAGGAGGTGATGCTGCTGCTGGCCAGCCCGGCGCCGAGGCCCATCAGGAGCCGACCGGCGATCAGGATGCCTATGCCGTGCACATTCAACAACAGCACGCAGCCGAGCAGGAGCAGGACGAGGCCGGCGATCGAGATGGGTCGTCGGCCCAGATGGTTGGAGAGTCTCCCCAGCACCAGCAGCGTGGTGAGGGTGGCGACGGAGTAGGCGACGACGGTAATCGAGATGTCGGCGTTGGTGAACCCCTCCTCGGCCCGGTAGATGTTGAACAAAGGTATCGTGGAGCCCACCGCGGCAAAAGCTGCCACCAGTGAGACCACTGCGGACACGAAAGCCAGCCGGAGCGTTCTGTCCCGGCCGGCCACGTGGGTCACCGGCGCCATGTTGTGCATCGAGCTGGTGCCTTTCTCGGGCTCTGAGGTGAACAGGTCGCCGTAGCTGCGGGTTACCCGTCGCGTTCAATCACGGCTGAACTCCGTGTGACTACGCCAGGTCGCGCTCGAACGTGGCAATGTCCTCGTCGTGGTTGCCCTTCGCGGGTTCGTGCTGCGGATAGGCGCCGGAACCGGGATGAACCCTGTCGATCAGGTCGAGGTATTCCGGGTGGCGGGCGATGAACGCACCCACGACCGGGCAGATGATGGTGATCTTCTTTCCGCTCTCGCGGACCTCATCCAAGACGTGAGCGATGAGCTCCGTGGCCACCCGGTTGTGGCGGGCGGCCGGATCGACCCAGGTCGTCAGCAGCACAACGCGGAGGCCCACGAACCGGTACGAGAGCTCGGCGATCGCCTCGGCGCCGAGGGTGGCGATCCAGCGACCGCGCTCCGCGTCGTTGATGACATCGAGCACCCAGCTCGACTCCACCGCACCGGGGCTGCTCTCGTCCAGAGCAGCGATGAGCGCCGCGTTGTTCGCTTCTCGGGTGGCCGCCTCGGCCTCGATGTTGATCGTCAAGGTCACACTCTCTGCGCGGAAGTCGGTGGATTGGTCAGGATCAGTGCGCCCCCTTCGCCACTCCTGGGCGCTTGGAGTCGACGAGGTCGGCGTACTCGGGGTTGTTCTCGATGAAGGTGCGCACGATCGGGCACATGATGGTGATCGTCTTGCCCCGCGTGCGCACGTCGTCGAGGACGCGTCGGATCAGCTCGGTGGCGATGCCCTGATTGCGGAAGTCGGGGAACACCGAAACGGCCAGCAGCACGAGCCGGTCGTCGTCGGCGACGTTGTACGACAGCCCGGCCACCTCGCGCTCGCCGATGATGGCTTCGTAGATGTTGACCTTCTCGTCGTTGACGACTTCGAAGTCGGACGCGGAGGCGTGAGGATCGTCGAGCAGTTCGTCGATGAGGACGGTCTGATCCTGGCTGAGGGTGGCTTTTCCGTCGGGATACGCGAAGGCGTAGCGGTCCGGTGCGGTCGGGTCGGTCATGGGAGGGTCCCTTCGTCGAGTGCCTCCGCGAGGGTGCCGTCGCGAGTCCAGTCGGTGAGGCCGAACACCCGCTGTCCCACCGACAGACCGGTCGTGCCGTAGCCGAGGGCGGTGACCACGCCGGCCAGCTCGTGGCCGGGGATCGACGGTGTTCGGTCCCGCCCGAGGCGATCGACCCAGGTCGAGGGCCACTCCAGCTCATTCCCGGTGAATCCCGACGCATGAACTTCGACGATGACATCGCCGTAGCTCGCGCCGGCGAGGCTGGCGAGCCTCGCCGCATCCGGATCAGGCCGTTCCACCCGCTTCATCCCAGCCGTCCCGGCGGCCTGGTCCGTCACCACGATCGCTTTCATGGACACCTTCATGTTTCGGTCTTCGCCCTATACAGCGCGTTGGGTCCGCATTGCGCAGATCTGCCGCCTGACGACCGCGTTGCGAAGTCGTCACGGACGAACGCGGATGATCGTCTTCCCCTTGACCCGCTCGGTCGGGTTGAAGGCGCCAACGGCGTCGTCAAGGGTCGCGACGTTGCCGATGTCTGTCCGCAGTCGCCCGTCCCGCACGCGCCGGACGACCTCGCCGAGCTGAGCACGGTCGGACTCGACGACGAAGTCGATGGCCAGGCCATCGGCTGGTCGCGCCTCGGGGGGACCGGCGATGGTCACCAGTGTTCCTCCGGCTCGAACCAGACCCGCGGACCGCTTCTGGACGTCTCCGCCGATGACGTCGAACACCAGGTCGACTCCACCCATGTCTTCCAGCGAGTCGATCTGAAGGTCGAGGAACTCCTGCGCGCCGAAGTCGAGCGCGGTCTGCCGGTCGGCGGTTCGCCCGGTGCCGATGATGTAGGCCCCAGCCTCTCGCGCGAGCTGCGTCACCATCGAGCCGACCCCGCCGGCCGCACCGTGCACGAGGACGCTCTGCCCCGCCCGAAGGCGGCCGTGCTCGAACAGTCCCTGCCATGCGGTCAGGCCTGAGATCGGCAGGCTCGCGCCCACCGTGAAGTCGACGTCGCCCGGCAGCGGCGCGAGGTTGCGCGCCTCGACGGCCGCGTACTCCGCGAGGGTGCCGTCGCGAGTCCAGTCGGTGAGGCCGAACACCCGCTGTCCCACGGAAAGCCCCGTCGTTCCGTAGCCGAGGGCTCTGACCACTCCGGCCAGCTCGTGCCCGGGAATCGACGGTGTCCGGTTCCGACCGAGGCGATCGGACCAGCTCGAGGGCCACGTGAGCTCACCCGGCGTGAACCCCGACGCATGCACCTCGACGAGGACGTCGTTCCCCGCCGCCTCGGGCTCCGGCCGCTCCGCGAGCGTCATCCCGGCCGTTCCCGCGGCTTGTTCCGTCACCACGATCGCCTTCATCCGGCACCTCCTCGTATTCAGTCACCGTTGCCACGCCCTGCGGGCGTTGGCATGGACCATCTCGTCCAGTTCAACTCTGGTGCAGGGGCATCCGACCTGGCCGGGAACGAGCGATACCGGAGGCGGAGGCGCTGCACCGGCGTGCCCCGGCAGGGCCGTCAGGTGCGGTGATGCGCAAACCCGCCGGTGGCCGCCGGAGGCTTACCGATCGGTGCCACGCTACTCTGCATTGGACGCCTCAGTCTAGTTGACATCGGCATACCTGGTGAGGGGCGACTACGACCACCCGCAGGGAGCCTCGTCACCAAGAGGTCGGCGAACCAGGTGATCGTGAGTGGTCGCAGTGGTCGGGCGGGTCATGGGCGTGACGTCGCCGCCGTGGGGACAACCTGATGTCACGGGGTGCAGGGAGAGGATGCCGGCGTCAACGAGTGGTTGAACGGCACGGTCAGGTGCCATTCGGAGTCGATGAGTGGTGAGCGCGGCACCTCGAAGGGTGTGCTCCACGACTTTGCGATAGCGCTCCCATCGGAGAAGCTCAGCGTCAGCGTGTAAGCCCGGGTCCCGTCATCGTGCGCTCCGAGGCTTCGGCCGGAGAGGTGGATGAGGCGCGGCAGCGAGCTCAACAAGATCGAGTTGACGTGCATCTCGAGACGTTCTGTTGCCGGGATCTCCTCAGCGGAGTTGACCGCGCAATCCCTGGACTGCGTGGTGGTGGCCAGCAGGATGTCGATCCCGCCCAGCACGCGCGCGCTGAGCGAGAGCTTCAACTGCCGGAGGTGATCGGGCCCACCGCCGCGAGCCCGGCCGCCGTCAGTTGTGATGACGGCAGCGGACAGCTTCAACGGGAGACCGATGATCGGCGAAGTCGGCGTGAAGCTCGGGTGCTCGCTCATCGCGGTTGCTCTTCTCGTCCGGATTCCGGCTGGTGATGGCGACCGCGTTGCGGGCGAGCGCCTTGGTCAACGTATCCATCAGCTGCCCCATCGCTGCCGCCACGACTCTGCTGTCGTTGCTGGTCTGGCTGTTTCGACTCCGTCGGCTCAGCTGCTGCGCGGCCAGCGATATCGGCTGTCTCAACGGACCCGGGGGTCGTGCCGGAGGCGTCGTCAGCCCGCCCGATGTGTGGCCCCCGCCCGTCGAGTGGTCGGGAGCCTGACACTATGGACTATGCAGTCCGAGTATCAGGGTCCTGCGAGCCTGCGGTCAAGGCGACGAGCTGGGGGGTGCGGCTACGTGCGGGCACCTCGGCGGATGGCTGCGACCGCTGGGGACCGTGGCTGGCAGGCCAGGCGCTCGCCCGGGCTTCGGTGCCGCCGCGAGGCGATGTGGGCCGCCATGGAGGGCCGCCTGCACCCTCGACTGGACTGGCTGGTACTACTAAGCTCGGCTGTCTGGTTCGACTGTAGAGCCCGCCGGTACTGGCGTCGAAGCTGATCCTGGTGAACCGAACTGCCGTGCTGCGGGGACTGGATACAGGTCTGTGGGGAGCGGCCGGCTGTGAGGCCGGCCACCGATCGGAAGGAGCAGGCATGAGCCCGGAGGGTGACCCGGTCGTCGCGACCGCACGAGCGACGCTGCTGGCCACGAGTCGGCTCGAGACGGAGATCCGGGCCGGGGAGTTCGTGGGCCTGGCCGACGACCCGGGGACCGGTGCGCCGGGTGCGGGCCCGACCCCGACCGAGTACTTGATGATGGCGCTCGCCTCCTGCACTGCCATCACCCTGCGCGGCTATGCGGATCGCAAGTACGACTACGCCGGCGACATCACCGTGGACGTCGCGTACCACCAGCCGAGGGCGGTCGGGTCGTCGCGCTACCTGCATCGCACCGTCCGGTTGTCGGAGGAGATCCCCGAGCAGGACTTCCAGACGATGATCAACATTGTGCAGAACTCCCCGGTCACCCTGCTGCTCCAGTTCGCGTGGAGTGTCCGGACCGACATCGCGAACGGGCCGGGTGCGCTCGCCGCCTCGGCGACGACCTCGTCCTGACCCAGGTGCCGTCGGCGGCCACGCACGGAGGGCGGAAACGGCAGGTCCGACCGCGGTTCAACCCGCTCAGGCCCGATATCGGCAACTCGAACAAGAGGATCACGCTGTGGCGACCACGCGAGGCCGTGCCGAGTGGGGCGATGACCAGGTGTTCTGGGAGCACGACGGCTACCGCGACCGGGGCGAGCCCTGGCTCGCGCAGCGGTGCCAGGGCGGCTGAGCGATGGTCCTTCGGCTGTACGACACCGCTGCCCAGCAGGAGCGGGAGTTCGTCCCCCACCTGGCAGGCACTGCATCGATGTACGTGTGCGGGGCCACCGTGCAGGGGCCCGCGCACCTCGGACACTTGCGTAGCGCCGTCGTCTACGACGTTCTTCGCCGCTGGCTGACGTGCGGCGGGCTGGACGTCCGGTTCGTGCGCAACGTCACCGACATCGAGGACAAGATCCTGGCCGCCGCAGCCCACGCCGGTCGGCCGTGGTGGGAGTGGGCCGCCACCCACGAGCGCGCCTTCGACGCCGCTTACCGCGCGGTGGGTTGCCTGCCGCCCTCGATCAGCCCGCGGGCCACCGGGCACGTTCCGCAGATGGTCGAACTCATGCACCGCTTGACCGACGGCGGCCAGGCCTACGCGGTGCCGGGTGGGGACGTGTACTTCGACGTGCGTTCCTACCCCGACTACGGGGGCCTGTCCGGACAACGTCTCGAGCAGATGCGGCCCGGCGACCGGGGACACGGTGGCGCGGGAAAACGGGACGCCCGTGACTTCACCCTGTGGAAGGCAGCCAGGCCGGGCGAGCCGTCGTGGCCGAGCCCGTGGGGTCGGGGTCGCCCGGCATGGCACCTGGAATGCTCCGCCATGTCGACCACCTACCTGGGCGCCGAGTTCGACATCCACGGCGGCGGCCGGGACCTGCTGTTCCCGCACCACGAGAACGAGCGTGCGCAGTCCCGGTCCGCCGGAGACGGGTTCGCCCGCTATTGGACCCACAACGCGTTGATCACGGCGGCCGGCGAGAAGATGTCGAAATCGATCGGCAACACGGTGTCCGTCGACGCGCTCCTGCGCCGCGTCGGGGGTGCTCGGCTCCGCTACTTCCTGGTGGCGCCGCACTACCGGTCGGTGATCGAGTACTCGGACACGGCCCTGGCCGAGGCTGGTGCGGCGTACGGGCGCATCGAGTCGTTCCTGCGCCGGCTGGCCGAACGGCACGGGACGGCGCCGCCGGACAAGGCTCTGCCGAGGGGGTTCGTCGAGGCCCTCGACGCCGACCTGGCGACCCCGGCGGCGATTGCCACGATCCACCGCGTCGTGCGCGACGGCAACGCGGCCCTCGACCGGGGCGATGCGGGAGCCGCGCCCGCCGCGGGGGCTGCGGTGCGCGCGATGGCCGGCGTGCTCGGCCTCGACCCGCTGACCGAGCCCTGGGCGAGCTCGGCGGTGCGGACGTCAGCAGCTGCGGAGTCGGCGCTCTCCGCGCTGGTCGGCCAACTACTGAGGGAGCGGGACGAGGCTCGTGCCCTGCGCGACTTCGTGACGGCCGACGCGGTGCGCGGTCGGCTGCTGGCCGCCGGCGTGCAGGTCCGGGACACCTCGGACGGCCCGACCTGGAGTTCGGCCAGAAATGGGAGGGTTCCATGCGCAAGATCTTGATCATCGGTGGCGGCTACGCCGGCTTCTACACCGCATGGAAACTCGAGAAGAAGCTGCGTCGCGGCGAGGCCGAGGTGACGGTCGTCGATCCGCGGCCATACATGACATACCAGCCGTTCTTGCCCGAGGTGATGGCCGGGTCGATCGAGGCCCGGCACGCCGCCGTGTCGCTGCGCCGCCACCTGCACCGCACGCGCGTCGTCGCCGGGATGGTCAACGCGATCGACCACGAGCACCGCGTGGTCACGGTCCGGCCCGCCGACGGCGACACGTTCGAACTGGGCTACGACCTCATCGTGATCACCGCGGGCGCGGTCACCCGCAAGTTCCCGGTTCCCGGTATCGCCGAGTGGGCGATCGGTCTCAAGCACGTGGAGGAGGCGGTCGCGATCCGCGACCGGCTACTGACCTCCTTCGACCTGGCGGCCACGCTCCCGCCGGGCCCACGGCGGGAGAAGCTGCTCACCGTCACTTTCGTCGGCGGCGGCTTCTCCGGCGTCGAGGGCTTCGCCGAGCTGCTGTCGCTGGCGACCGCGTTGCTGCGGCGCTACCCCGAACTGCACCGCGACGAGCTGCAGTTCCACCTCGTCGAGGCGTCAGGCCGGATCCTGCCCGAGGTCACCGAACCGCATGGCCGGTGGGTCGTGCGCTTCCTGCAACACCGAGGTGGGCAGGTGCACCTGGACACGCAGATCAGGTCGGCGACCGGCGGGCACGTGGTGCTCTCCACCGGCGAGGAGCTCGACTCGGAGCTCATCGTGTGGACGGCGGGCAACGCGGCGAACCCGGTCGTGGGCATGCACACCGACCTGCCAGTGGACGAGCGCGGGTTCCTCATCACCCGGCCCGACCTGCGGGTCGGCACCGCCACCGAACCGGTTCCCGACGCGTGGGCCGCCGGGGACGACGCGGGGATCGAGGACCTCACCTCCCCGACCCCGGGCACCCGCACGGTGCCCAACGCCCAACACGCCGTCCGCCAGGGCAAGCTGCTCGCCCGCAACATCGCTGCGACCTTGCACGGCGGGAAACCGAAGAACTACCGGCACCACAGCTTCGGGGCTGTTGCGACGCTCGGCATCGGTCACGGCATCTTCCAGTACCGGCGGCTCGTGATCACCGGGCCCCTCGCTTGGCTGATGCACCGTGGCTACCACGTGCTGGCCGTGCCCAGCTGGGAACGCAAGGTCCGCGTGCTCGTGGTCTGGCTGACCGCCGGGTTGTTCGGGCGAGACATCCTCTCGCTGGCGTCGGTGCAGCACCCACGCGACGCTTTCGTCAGTGGCGGCCGACCCACCGTGCCGAGCGAACAGGACCTTTCCTGAACAATCTCGGCCTGATCGATCCGAGCCCGACCCGGGTTCCTGTTCCGTCAACCACCGAAAGGTCGATAGAATGCCCGAACTCACCAAGGTCGCCGTCGTCTACTACTCGTCGACCGGGACCGTCTACGAGCTGGCCAATTCCATTCTCTCGGGGGCGAAGGACGCCGGGGCCGACGTCCGACTGCTCAAGGTCCAGGAGCTCGCGCCCGAGGAGGCCATCGCCTCGAACCAGGGCTGGGCCGATCACTGTGCCGCCACCCAGGACGTCCCCGTCGCCACACACGAGGACATCCTCTGGGCCGACGCAGTCATCTTCGGCACCCCGACCCGCTTCGGCAACGTCTCGAGCCAGCTGAAGCAGTTCCTCGACACGCTCGGCGGTCTGTGGGCACAGGGCCTGCTCGCCGACAAGGTCTACAGCGGATTCACCGCGACCGCAACCGCCCACGGCGGGCAGGAATCCACGCTGCTCGCGATGTACAACACGTTTCACCATTTTGGTGGGATCGTCGTTGCACCGGGCTACACCGACCCCATCAAGTTCGTCGACGGCAATCCGTACGGCACCAGCCATGTCAACGGTCAGGGCGCGATTCCGGTCGACGACACGGCCCGCGCGGCCGCGGCGTACCAGGGCAGGCGGGTCGCCACGATGGCTACCGCCATCAAGTCCGGTCTCGCCGCCTGATCTGACTCTTCCGGACAGCCGGGTACGTCGCCTCGACGTGGCGAAGACGTCCACGCCGGTCAGCTCGCCGACGCGCTGTGCGAGCTGGCCGGCGCACGCATCGCAGTCGGGTCGACGCCGTCAGCCGGCGGACACAGCGTCGTCGGGTGCAGCGTCGACCGGCGGTGCCGGCCTCACCATCGCCCGCAGCCCTGCCCGGACTTCCTGGTGCGCGTCCGCCCGCTTCTGCGCGGCGAGCCGAAGCAGATCGACCGCCCGGCAGGCGTCAGCGGAATCCTCCAGAGCTGCCGTGGCGTCCAGGACGTGGTCGCGCGCCTCGGTCAGCAGCCGGTCGACCTCGCGTAGGCGGCGGTACACACACGCGCATGCGGAGATCGCTCGATGGTCGGCCGTGTACACGGTCATAGCTCCTCCTCCCGACGATCCTCTACGTGCGGCAGTTGCGCCGCCATCTCCTGTCAGCGCCCGCCCGTTCATCGGGGGTTCCCCCGGGTCATGCGGCCTCGTCGGGCGGTGTCGACTTCGATCATTCCGATGTAGGTCCAGTACTCGTCGACCAAGCCGTGGCTCGTGGTCGGCCCGACGTACACCTTGCGGAATACCTTCCCGTGCATCTCCACCAGCTCGGTCTTGACCTCTCGGGGTGCGCGGGGTCCGGTGGTGTTGGTCCCGCTCGGCGCGATGTCACTCATCCCTAGCCCCTCATCTCATGTGGCGATCAGCGGGCGGCCGCAGGACATCTGTCCACGGGCTGTCCGCGCGTCGGCGGCAACGCAGGCACCGGGCCTTCGACCTGTCCCAGCGGGTAGCTCGCTCGAGACCTGCTTCAGCCTGCTCGCTCGGAGGCCTGCCGTCCGCCCTGCGAGCGGCATGCGTCGTTACCGGTCAGCGGTAGTGCGGGATACCGGCCAGGACCCACCGTCGTCCGTGTCGCAACGACACGACCCACCAGCTTCGCCCTTACCCCTGCAAGCTAGGCGGAGCTGTTCAGCTGGACCGCCCCGCAGGCCGCGGGGTAGGCCTCGACGAGCATCGACCGGATCGCCGCCGAGGAAGGTCGCGCCGCAGGGTCCCTGACCAGCAGCCGCTCCACGAGCGGCCGTAGACGACCGGCTCGCGAGGCCGTGGGGAGCGGATCGTGGAGCACTGCGGTGAGCGTCGGGGCGATGCCTTCGTGCAGGAAGGGAGGCCGGCCTTCAACCGCGGTGAAGAGCACCGTTCCGAGGGACCACAGGTCGGAGGCGGGGCGCGGCGGCCCGCCCAGAACGAGCTCCGGGGCGGTGTAGGCCGGAGAGCCGACGATGTCGCCGGTGCGGCGGGCCGGGTGGACCGGCTCACCGCCACCCAGCTCGGCGATGCCGAAGTCGATCAGGACCAGCCTGCCGTTGTCGGCGACCACCAGGTTCGCCGGTTTCACGTCGCAGTGCACGACGCCGGCCTCGTGCACCGCCGCCAGTGCGGCGGACAGCTGCAGGCCGAGTGCGGCGACGACGAGCGGTGGCAGCCGGCGTTGGATCCGCAGTAGCTCGGCGAGGCTCCTGCCGGGGTGGTAGTCCATTACCAGGCAGGCCGAGCCGCCGTGCAGCACCAGGTCGTGCACGGCGACGACGTGGGGATCCCGTACCCGGGCAGTGAGCCGCGCCTCGGCGCCGATCGGGTCGTGCGCGCGGAGCAGCTTGATCGCGACGTCGCGGTCCAGCAGTTCGTCGTAGGCGCGCCACACGTCCGCCGTCGCCCCACGGCCCACTCGTTCCGCGAGACGGTAGCGGCTCCCGAACAGCTCACCACACCGGGGAACGGGGGCTTCGTCGGCAGCGCGGGTGCGCGATGCGCCCGAAAGTGGACGAGTGGGCCGGATGCGACAACGGAAGGTCATGAGGCTCCTCTTGGCCGGTGCCGCCGACGTCCGGGTCGATGGGGGAGGTCGTGCGGAGTCCGCGGCTCAGGCCGGGCGACGATCTGCGGATCCACCATCGCGGGCTCACGAGGTGCTGTCTGCCGCGCCAGCAGCCAAAGGTCGGTCCGGAGATCCGTCCGCCGGAAACCCTGCTAGCAGGGAGGCCCGACGTTTCGAGGGCAGCCAGGGTGGGGCAGGGTTGACCATGGAGTTCTGCCCGCTCGGATAGCGGCTAGCTGTGTGGTGGGGCCGGCGTGCCGGCCTTAGCCTGATGATCGTGACCCTGCGGTGCTTGCTCGTCGACGACAGCCTGGAGTTCCTGCTGACCGCGCGGACATTGCTCGAACAGGAGGGCCTCCAGGTCGTCGGCGTCGCTTCGACGGGCGCCGAGGCACTCGTCCGCGCTGCCGAACTGCGTCCCGACGTGACGCTCCTCGACGTCGATCTCGGCACGACCGACGGCTTCGAGCTGGCGGGGCGCCTGGCTGCGCGTCCGGACGCCGGCGCCGGTCATCTGATTCTGATTTCCGTGAACGCCGAGGAGGATCTCACCGACCTGATCGAGGCGAGCCCGGCCATCGGGTTCGTGTGGAAGCCGTCGCTGTCCGCCGCGGTGATCAAGGCGCTGGTCCGCGCCGCCGAAGGCGGCACACGGGGGTGAGGTGGCTCCCGGTCAGGCCTGGTCCGTGCCGGCGCACCGCAGGGGGAACTCGGCCAGAACGGTGGTGCCGGCGCCGGGGGCGGAGTGCAGGGCGAGCCGGCCGCCGAGCGTCTCCACGCGGTCCTTGAGTCCGAGCAGGCCCGTTCCGCCGGTGAAGTGCGCGCCGCCGTGGCCGTCGTCGTGCACCTGGACCCGCAGGAGGGCGCCGGCCGGGGTGGTGTCGACCTCGACCTCCACCGTCACGACCGAGGCCTCGGCGTGCTTGGTGGCGTTCGTCAGCGCCTCTGCGACGACGTAGTAGGCCGCGATCTCGACCGGTTCCGGCAATCGTCGGCCGGTGGGCGACTTGATCTGCACGGGGACGCGTGATCGGCGGGCGAGCGCGTTGAGGGCGGGGAGCAGCCCGCCTTGGGCGAGGGCCGGGGGGTGGATGCCGCGGGCCAGTTCGCGCAGCTCGGTCATCGCAGTGGCGGCTTCGGCCGCGAGAGCCTCCAGCTGTTCCCGCAGCGCATCGAGCTCGGGCGGTACTGCTGCTCGGACGATGCGCGCGCGCATGGCGAGCGTCACCAGACGTTGCTGGGCGCCATCGTGCAGGTCCCGCTCGATCCGCCGACTCGCCTGGTCGGCGGCGGCGGCGATACGCGCGCGCGAGGCGGTGAGGTCGGCGTAGAGCTGGGCGTTGTCGAGGGAGACGGCGAGCTGCGCGGCGATGAGCCGGACGGCGTCGAGTCGTTCCGTGCTGAACGCGGCGCGCATGAGGCGGTTCTCCAGCAACAGCACCGCCCGCAGCGCGCCGCGGCCGAGAATGGGCATGGCCAGCAAAGAACAGGCCTCGAGGCCGACGATGTACGGATCGCGGGCGAAGCGGTCGTCGCGGGTGGCGTCGTCGACGATCAGGATCTCAGCCGTCCGCTGGACGTAGCGCACGGCCGACATCGGCAGGTCGCCTTCATGCGGGCCGCCCGCCGTGGCGGCATCCCTCGTGTGGTCCGGTGCGGGGAGCAGCCAGTCGTGGTGGTCGTCGTCCCACAACAACAGATGGACGCTGGTGGCGCCGGTCATCGCACTGAGCACCTCGACGACGCGGGTGTGCAAGCGTTCGATGTCGGTCTCCGAGCTGAGCGCCTGGGACGCGGCGAGGATGGCGAGCAGGTCGAGCGTGCCGGTCGTGACCGTCGAGGAAAGCCGAAGATCATCGGCACGCCGGTCGCCGCCGGGCTCGCCGGCCGTGAGTGCTCCCAGCCGTGGGGTCGGGTAGGCCCAGTCCAGCTGAGCCACCTTCGCCGTCGCGCCCCATGCGGCGTAGTACTGCCGCGCGCGGGCGAGCAGGTCGCGGCCGGCCTGCTCCAACCCGTGTGCGAGGTAGAAGCGGGCGGCGCGTTCGGTGATGAGGGCCCGGTGCCATGGGCGCTGCCGGCCGGCGGCCTCGCGCCGGGCGGTGTCGAAGGCGAGGGCGCCGGCGCGGAAGTCGCCGACCGCCCAGGCTCGCTCCGCCTCCAGCAACCGCTGCAGGTGCCGGAAGTTGTCCGGCGCGTCCGCGGCGCGGGCGGCCAGCCACCGCGTCACCTCGTCCAGTTCGGACAGCAGTTCGCCGCGTTCGTCACCATCGCCGGCGCGGGCCTGCTCGGCGAGGGCCAGCCCGCGCAGCAGGCGGGCCACGGCGGTGGGGTAGAGGCCCGGTAAAGCCGGTAGCAGCGGCATCGCCGCCGCGGCGTGCCGCGCCAGGCCGCTCGGATCGCCGAAGACCGCGGCGACGAGCGCGTGGCTGAGATGCGCGTGGAAGAGCCGCATCGGGTTGTCGGCGTACCCGTCAGTGGGCACCGCCTCACCGGTGGTGGCGACGCTCTCGCCGAGCAGCACACCGGCCAGCCACCGGTAGCTGTCGAGCCACTGGCCGGTCTGCTCGTTGCCGGTGCGCCGCACGAAGGTCAGCCCCGCCTCCACCTCGGCGACGAGGATGTCCAGTGACGGCGCGCAGTCCAGCAGGTAGTGCGCGGTCGGGTGGTAGGTGTAGCCGGCGTTGGCCAGGTCGCCCCCCGCGATCAGCCCCTCGCGGGCCCGCTTCGCGGCTCGGACACCGTTCTCGATCGGCTCGAACCAGCAGCTCAGCAGGGCGAACCGGCGGCGGGCTTCGGAGGTGCCGGGCTCGTAGCCGCGGGTCTCACCCAACGCCAGGACCCGGCGCACCGCCCGGTACCCGGCGGCGTGGTGACCGCGCCGCGCCACCGCGGCGACGGCGGCGGCGCTGGCGGGTCCGATGAGGGTGGGACCAGGGCCGTACTCGTGCCAGATCCGCAGGGACTCCAAACTCAGCCAGGCGACCGTGGCGTGGCCGCCGCCGAAGTACGCAGCCGGCTGGACTGCGTCGATCAGACGGGTCGAGGCCAGCAGCGTGGGCTCTGTGAGGTCGGGCCGAGCCAGATCATCGACACCGTCGGTGCGGTCCAGCCAGCGGTGCAGGCGGTCGAACTGGTCGTCGAGCTCGGCGGCGAGCCGGTCCGCCACCGGAACGGTGATGCCGAGCTCACGCAGCGAGGCGATGCCGAGTCCGATCGCGTCCGCGAATCGGTTCCGGTGAGTCAGGCTGCTCACCTGCACCACCGTCGCGTCCGCGCGGTCCGATGCGGAAGGGCGCAGCCCTTCGATCGTGCGGTACTCCTCGTCCGCCTCATCCAGGCGGCCCAGGCCGTAGAGGGCGGCGTGGCGGCCCGTGTGAACCGCGATCAGCGTGGTGGTCTCACCCGGCTCGATCAGCTGCAGCGCGGCGGCCAGCAGCGCGTTCACCAGCGCATGGTCCCCGATCATCATGGCCTGCTCGGCGGCGCGTCGCAGCAGCCCCACCACCCGACGCCGCTCGCCTGCATCATCGATCGCGTCGACGACCGGCAGGTACTGCCCGGCGGCGACCGCGTACAGCTCCGGCACCCGGGCCAGCCGCCGGGCCGTGGCCAGCTGCAGGGTGCGTCGCCGCCCCGGGTCGAGCCCGCGCAGGATCGTCTCGCGGATCCGGTCGTGGCGGAACCGCACCGCATCGTGGGCGCCCGGCTCCATGACGAGAAGGCCTTCCGCGACGGCGGGCGCCAGCATCGGTTGCACCTCGGCCGCCGGGGCACCCGTCGCAGTCTGCAGCAGGCTCAGCTCGGCGCGCCCGCCCAGACAGGCCATCGCCTCCAGCAGTTGCCGGGACCGCGGCGGTACGGTCTCGATGCGCGCCGCGAGCAGCTCGCCGACCTGAGAGCGGCCCAGGTGGGTGTGCACGGTTGCCGGGTCCCACTGCCACCCGGTGGTGGTGGGGGTGAGAAGGCCGTCGCGGCGCAGCGCATTGAGCAGCTCCACCGTTTCGTACGGGTTGCCGGACGTGTGGGGCCCGATCACCTCGGCCAGATCGGCCGCCACGGCCGGGTGCGTGCGCAGTATCTCGGCGACCATGGTGACGAGGGTCGAGACGGGCAGGTTGTCCAGTAGCAGGTGCCGCACTCCGGCCCGGTCGTGCCATCGGGACAGCGGCGCGGCCAGCGGATGCGCCGCGTCCACGTCCTCGTGGCGGTAGGCCCCCACCAGCAGCAGGCCTTCAACCGGTTCCTCGTCGAGCATCATGTCGACGAGGCCGAGCGAGGCGCGCCCGGCCCACTGCAGGTCGTCGAGGAACAGCACCACCGGGCGTTCCCGCGACGCGACCGCCCGCAGCGCCTGCACGGCCATCCGCTGCGCCCGGTTCTGCGCGGTCAGCGCATCCCCGGGATCGGGCGGTACCGCCAGCAGCGCGGCGAACTCCGGCACCACCGCGGTCAGGAGCCCGGCGTTCGGGCCGAGCGCGGCCAGGACCCGTGCCCGGACCTCGGCCAGCTCGACCTCGGGCTCGGCCAGCAGCAGCCGCCCGAGCGCCCGGAACGCCTGGTGGACCCCGTTGAACTCCAGGTCGCGCCGGTACTGGTCGAACTTGCCGGCCACGAACCAGCCGCCCCGGCCGGCCACCAGCGGCCGCAGCTCGTCGACGAGCGCGGTCTTGCCCACCCCGGATGTCCCCCCGACCAGCACCGCCCGGCACCGGCCCTCCTGCGCGTCCTCGAACGCCGCATGCAGGGTTTCCACCTCGTCGTCGCGGCTCACCAGCCGCGGCGGCAGCAGACGCAGCGGAACATCGTGCTCGCCGACGCGGACCGACGCTGCCGCCGGACGCATCTGAGCCTCACGCACCCGCTCCAGGTCGTGAACCACGCCGTCGGCGGTCTGATAGCGGTGGTCCGGTTCCTTCTCCAGCAGATGCAGGATGATCTCCGACAGCGGCCCCGGTACGTCCGGGTTCACCTTCGCGGGTGGCACCGGCACCCGCGCCAGGTGATCGTGCACGAGGCGCAGCGGGTCCCCGGAGCCGAACGGCGGTTCCCCCGTGGCCAGCTCGTACAGCGTTGCCCCCAGCGCGTAGAGATCAGCGCGCTGGTCCACCGCCCGGCCCGTGCGTCCGGTCTGCTCCGGCGCCAGGTAGGCCAACGTCCCCACGATCTGCGTGTGGTGGGTGAACTCCGGGCGGATCTCGGCGAACGAGGTCGCCAACGAGAAATCGACCAGGCACGGGGCGCCGTCGACGGAGATCACGACATTGGCCGGGGTGATGTCGCGGTGCATCACACCCCGCCGGTGCATCCCCGCCACCGCCTGGGCCAGCTCCATCGCAAGCCCGATCAGGACATCGATCGCCAGCGGCTTGGCCAGCCCCGCCAGGCTGTTGCCACCGACATCCTCCAGCACGATGGACCCTGGGTACCGGGGCGCCTCCAGTTGCGCCACACCCGCGACATCGCGCAGCCGCTCGAGCATCGCCCGCTCACGCCGCAGCCGGCGCTCGGCCTCCGGCCCCAGCGGCTCCTTCCGGATGACCGTGCGCCCGGTCAGGAACAGCCGACTCACGCGCGTGCGCTCGCTCTCGTGCAGCACCTCGGCCTGCGGATCGCGGCCCGGCAACGCCTCGCCTGCCCCCATCCGACACCTCCCCGCACGAACGGCGCCCGCGCACACAGTGCCTACACCTGTTCGAGGGCGAAGGCGACCACTCGTCCGGGCTTGTGGAACCGATCGACCTGCCCGAACGCTGCCCGACGCGTCGTCAGACCGCGATCATTTGTGGAACCCGGGCGTGGCCGGTCGATAATCGTGGACATGGCGGAGAGCGGCGCTCGCGTGGTGGTGGCCGAGGACGACGTGTTGCTGCGTGAGGGCCTGGCCAGCCTGCTCATGGGGGCCGGGTTCGACATCGTCGGGCGTTACGGCACCCACACCGAGCTGATGGCCCACGTCTTGCAGCTGAACCCGGACCTCGTGATCGTCGATATCCGGATGCCGCCTACGCACACCACCGAGGGCTTGGACGCGGCCCGCACGATCCGGCAGGAGCTGCCCGACACCGCGATCCTCGTCCTGTCGGGGCACGTTCAGGTCGAGCAGGCCACGGAGCTGCTCAGGGGCGGGCAGCGCATGGGCTATCTGCTCAAGGACCGCGTCAGTGACGTCGAGGACTTCCTCTCCACGCTGGACCGGATCATCAAGGGCGCGTCCGTCGTGGATCCGGCGCTCGTGCAGGAGCTGCTCGCGGCCCGCCGGATCGAGGACCCCCTGCAGCCACTCTCACCACGGGAGCGTGAAGTGCTCGCGCTCATGGCCGAGGGCCTGTCCAACGCCGGCATAGCCCGCCGGCTGTGGCTGGCCGAGGGGACGATCGAGAAGCACGTCCGCAGCATCCTCACGAAGCTGGGCATCGCGGCGGCAGCCGAAAGCCACCGGCGCGTGCTGGCTGTCCTCACGTTCCTCGACAGCGACTGACCCGCGCCCGTGCCCCTCGCCGACGTGCGGGCACGTCTCGTTCTCGTCCGCACGCTCCCCTGAGCGTCGTTCCTGCGAGCAGCGCTGCGGAACATGCGCGTGCCGGTCAGCAGGTAGTGGGTGTTCCGGCTTCCGGGTACAGCGAATTGCTGCCTACCGGGCGGACGAGCCGCGCTCCGGTGACGACGCTTGGGGGCATGCCGACGCGCAACGCCCCTACCGAGATCGTCGACGCGAATCCGCAGGACACCAGCATCGTCAATGATCAGGGCGCAACGCCGATCGACGACATGGCCCCTCGCGCTGGTGGCGTACCAGGGCAGGCGAGCCAGACCACCGCTGTCAAGCCCGGTCCCGCCGCCTGATCCGACTCTTCTGCCCTCCCGGCTACGTCGCCCCGGCGCAGCCGCTCGAAGTGGAACGTCGCCCGTGCGCTTGTGGGGCGACCGTCCCACCGACATCCGCCGGGTGGCGTGATGGCTGCCCGCCACCCGGCGGACCTGCCGGCTCGGCCGGTCGCCGACCACGATCCGAACGGTCCACGAGACCCGATCCACACCAATCGATCCGAGCACGGAGTGGAAACCCGTTATGGAAACGATACCGCGCGACACGCCGACCGCTGGGGACATGTCACCGGCACAGGTCGCCGATCTGATCGACCAGGCCGCCACGCTCATCGAGACCGATGGCCTGGAGGTCGGCGACTACTGGACGAGGGCTCTGTTCCAGCCGTATGAGCCCGGGATGCCCTGCTGCACCGTGGGCGCGCTCGCGGCCGTGTCCGGTTACCGCGACGGCGTCGACGCCGAGAAGGCGTTCGTCGGGGTCAGCGACTACGACCCTCGGACCGGTGCCACCGAGCCCGACCGCCCGCATCTCGTGATGGCCACCGTGATGACGGCGCTCGGGTTCCGGGAGGCGGAGGACCTCTACGACTGGTCGGACAACGCCGGCGACCGGGAGGTCGTGGCGGAGCTCCGCTACGCCGCCGCGCTGATCCGCGCCCAGGCCGGCGGTGTGGCATGAGCTGGACGACGATCGGCGGCCTCGCCGACGAGCAGGTCGACACGGTCCCTGTCGGAGACGCCTGCGATG
Source organism: Pseudonocardia sp. MH-G8 (assembly GCF_002262885.1). GTDB lineage: Bacteria > Actinomycetota > Actinomycetes > Mycobacteriales > Pseudonocardiaceae > Pseudonocardia. The sequence goes on from NZ_NKYF01000007.1 coordinate 20,874, forward strand.
CCTGAGCCTCACGACCCGGTTCCGAAGCAGTGGAAGAAGCCCACGGGCGGTGCGAAGAGCGTCATACCGCTGGAGCCGCCGCCCACCCGGCCCCGCTACACCTCCGACGGCGTGTGGCGGCCTGCTTCGCCCGGCTGGGGCGACAGGCCCGGTGAGCGGGACACCCGCCCCCTCCCGAAGCTCACCTGAAACCCATCCCACCCACCCACGCGAAGGGAGCGCCGCCGCATGACCGGCTTCCAGCCCGCGCAGAGGGTCCAGGTGTTCGACCCCCAGCTGCAGCGGTACATCGAGGGCGGCGTTCTCACCGCCACGACCCGCTGCGTCCGCGTGTCGCTCGACGACCGCATGGTGCCGATCGACATCGACCCAGCCGACCACTTCCGCATCCAACCCCTCGAGGTCCCGCCCTGCACCGACTGCACGTCGCCGCTGTGCCCCGACCGTGGATCAGGCACGCACGGTGGCCGCAGCTGATCCGCCGCGAAGGGCCGGACGCGGCTTGCAACGTAGGCGTGTAGTGCATCCCAGCCGCTCGGGTTCCACGGTGATCAGGCGATCCCCGCCGGGTCGATGAGCGCGCGCACCCGCTCGGGCCCCACCGCCAGCAAGAGGGTGGGCAGCCGGGGGCCGGTGTCGCGCCCGACGAGCAGCCGGTAGAGAAGGGCGAAGAACTCGCGCTGCGCGGCCTTGAGCTCTTGGGTCGGGCCAGCGTCTGGTGGAAGGCCCGCGCTCAGCTTCGGCACGCCGTAGACGAGCGAGGTGAGCCCGCCGAGGCACCAGTCGTCGGTGAGGCGCTCGCTCAGCAGCCACAAGGATTCGCGGGCGCCCTCGTCGAGGGAGGCGAGCAGGTGGCGGTCCGGCTCGGCGCGCACGGTGGTGTGCTGGTCGGCCGGCAGGTAGGTGACCGACCAACGCTCGGCGCAGTCGAGGCGCGGGCGCAGCTCGTGCAGGTCGGTGACGCGGTTCTCGGTGTCGAGCCCCTGCACGATCCTCAGCGTCTGTTCCTCGGCGCCGGTGGTGATGTCGACGATCGATGCGAGCGTCCGGTACGGGAACGGCCGCGGGGTGAGGGGCATCTCGCCGAGGGCGGTCTGCGTGGAGCGGGCGTGTGCCACCTGCTCCTCCGCACTGGCCTCATCCTCCGCGACGCGGCGCTCGAGGCCGTCCCACTCGTCGTAGAGGCGGTAGATCTCCTGGTCGAAGGCGATCTTGAATGACTGGTTCGGCCTGCGCCGCGCGTACAGCCAACGCAACACCGCGGGCTCCATGATCGCCAGCGCGTCGGCGGGGGTCGGGACGGCACCGCGAGAACTGCTCATCTTCGCCATGCCACTGATACCGACGAACGCGTACATCGGGCCGATCGGCGGCTTCCCGCCGAATACTCCGTCGACGATCAGTCCGCCCACCTGGAACGAGGAGCCCGGTGAGGTGTGGTCGACGCCGGAGGGCTCGAAATCGACGCCCTCGTACACCCAGCGCATCGGCCAGTCGACCTTCCACACCAGCTTGCCGCTGGTGAACTCGCGCAGCAGCACGGTCTCCGTGTGCCCGCACCCGCACGCGTAGGTCATCTCGGTGGTGTCGTCGTCGTAGCGGACGACGGTGGTGAGGTCCTTTCCGCACTGCAAGCAGTAGGGCTTGAACGGGAAGTACTCGGACGGGGCCGGCGCGGTGCCGGCCCCGTCCGAAGGGCCGTCCGGTGCCGACTCCTTGGTGCGGTAGCGCCCGAGGATCTCGTCGATGCGCTTGCGCTCGCGCATGGCCAGGAGCACCGGCGCGGTGTAGGCACCGCTGGTGTACATGGCGGTCTGGCTGATGGGGTCGACCTCTATGCCCAACGCGGCCAACGATCCGATCATCGACGCCTTGAAATGCTCGGCCCAGTTCGTGTGCCGGCTACCGGGCGGGGCGGGCACGCTCGTGAGCGGCTTGCCGATGTGCTCGGCGTAGGAGGGGTCAATGGCCGCGGGAACGCGGCGGAAGCGGTCGTAGTCGTCCCACGACAGCAGGTGGCGACACTCGCGGCCGCGACGCTTGATCTCGTCGGCAACGAGGTGCGGTGTCATCACCTCGCGTAGGTTGCCCAGGTGGATAGGCCCTGACGGGCTCAGTCCGGAGGCGCACACGATCGTCGCGCCCGGCTTCCGACGGTCCGCCGTCGCGATCACCTCGTCGGCGAAGCGCGCAACCCAGTCGGAGCCCCAGAACCCATTCACAACAGGAAGCCATTCCTTTCACACACGCGTCCTCACAAATCGTCCTCGCGGACTCCGACCGGCGTCATACGAATCCTGCGTCCGGTGGGCGGACGGCCGACGTTCCGGCAGGCGCGCCCACGACGGGCGCCGCGTCACGCAGATCTTTGCCTGGCGGTCCCGTCAGCCGGATCTGCGCGGGTCGGACAGGCAAAGCAGGATCCACGGAACCACAACGGCTGCGGTGATCAGGCCGAGGATGAGCCACCCCGACGCCGGTACCAGGACCGAGGCGACGACGAGTACGCATAGCGCGAGGAGCAAGAGACCCGTGCAGCGCGCCGACAGCGGCCACCATCCACGGGTCGGCAACGAACCGTGGCGATCGATCTTCTGGACGAGGCGGGGGTCGCTCGCGGCCAGGTCGGCTGCGATGCCGGCCAGTACCCGCCCCTCCCAGGGGGACAGACCATCGCGGCCGTCGGGTTCAGAGCCGGCGGGTGTAGCCAAGGTCGGCGCCTTTCGCGCAGTGGGAATATTGGTCAGTTCGGGTCGGCTGTGGTGCTTTCGACGCTGGTGTGCTCGTCGTTCGAGTTGGCGATCCTGATGCGGCGTGTCTCGGCCCACTCCGCGCGGACGGAATTACTTCTTACCGGTCTTTTTCCTCCCGGCGACCGTCTTCTTCGGCCCCTTGCGGGTGCGGGCATTGGTCTTGGTGCGCTGGCCACGCACCGGGAGGCCCCGTCGGTGCCGGATTCCCTGGTACGCGCCGATCTCGATCTTGCGACGGATGTCGGCCTGCACCTCGCGGCGCAGGTCGCCCTCCACGCGGAGGTTGGTCTCGATGTACTCGCGGAGTGCGGCGAGGTTCTCGTCGGTGAGGTCCTTCGACCGCAGGTCCGTGTCGATGCCGGTGGCGTTGAGGATCTCCTTCGACCGGGTACGCCCGATGCCGAAGATGTAGGTGAGTGCGATCTCCATCCGCTTGTCGCGGGGGAGATCGACGCCGGAGAGTCGTGCCATTGGGCGATGTGCTCCTCGATCGGTTCTGCCAGGCTGCCGAAAAGCCCGTCCCGGTCCGACGCGTCTGTTCCGGGCCCCGGCCTGGAGGCGGGGGTGGACCGGGCCCGTGTGGCCAGTGGGTGAGCTCGGTTCCTCGGTGTTGCTGTGCGGTCGGTGCGCCCGAAAACCGCGACGTCCGGGTGGTCAGCCCTGGCGCTGCTCCCGACGAGGTTCTCGCAGGTCACCGTGGAGCCGCCGTGTCGAAGCTCGCGCCCTGATGGCGCACTCAACGCTGATCTCGGGCGACGACATCAAGCGGGTGTGGAGGGCCCACAGCGACCGACTGGCCCGTCAGACCCGCCCTCCATCTCGACCAAATCGCTGATGGGAGGGCCACGGGGACACCTCGGCCCATGTATGCCGGGCACCTTGAGAGGCGCCCGTCACCTGCAGGGGCAGTCGGTCGAACCCCCGGAACGGGTCGGTACGCATGAGCACGCGACCACTCCTCTCGCCGAACGCTGCATGATGTGCGGCTCCCGCCTGTTGAGAGCAGCCGACAGGACGCAGTGGACTATAGAGTCCAGTATTGGGGTCGAGAGGCGCTCGGTCAAGGCTACGATCCGGGTGATTCAAGCCATGCTCGACGCCGCGCTTCAGCTCCTGTAACCCGTGTGGAGCGGCTCGCGTCCCGCCGATGCCGAGTAGGGGCCTTGGGGGGCTCGCCCAGACCCCTCGGCGGCCAGGGCGACAGGAGTCGCCAGCTCCGACCGCAGTCCTGTCCTGCGACCCGAGACGGAGCGGGCCTCAGGCTGGACTGCGAGGTCCAGGAGGCGTCGATGGGAAGTACGAGGAAGCCTGGCCGACACCGGATGACATGTGATGGCGACAGCCTCCAACCGGGGTTGTGGCGGTAGCGGAGCTTGTCACCACTCGACCGCGAGGTGTCCTGACCGGGGATCGAATCGGATCCGCACGCCAGGGCGAAGGACCGCACCGGTGGGGCGGCACTGCGAGCAACGAAGCCTCCGCATCGCGGCAGCCGGGAACGAGTCGAAGTCCCACTGCCGCGAGCCACGCGGCCGGCTTCACGACGCGCCCCCCGCGGTGCAGGGGACGGCGCGGGACGTCTTCCGCGCCGTCGCCCACGGTGCGGCTGGAACTAGGCCTGCGATGGCACCCAGCGGCTTCGGCGGGCGCGATGCCGTTCTACCGCCCGAATCAGGCCTGCCGAGCCTTCCAGCGCGGCTCGCGCTTGTTCAGGACCACGACATGCCCACGGCGACGTGTGACGATCGATCCACGCTTCTTGCGGAGCGACCTCACCGAACTCCTCGACTTCATCGCGCACTTCCTCTCTTGTCCGATGGCTACAACCGGACTGCCCAGTTGTTGATTCCTCAGTACTCCAGCCGCAAGTCGCGACGGCCGGCCGGTCACGGCCGGTGTCGGAGGTGGCGCTGCTGGCGCCGGTGTCGGGCCCGTCCAAGGTGATCGCGGCGGGCAGCAACTACGGCGACCGCGTCGCCGAGGTGCACGCCGTGCAGGAGCGGACCCTCGGCCGCGTCGAGGCCTGGATGATGAACTTCGACGGCGGCGGCAAGGGCATCCCGGTGGAGAAGGAGATGGACGCCGGCATGGGCTGCACCGCCGGCCTCGACATCACCGTGCGTAGCGCCGCCGACCGCTCGCGGCGCAGGAGCTACGTCGGTTTCAGCCCGCTGGGACCGTGGCTCGTCGCCGCCGATGAGCTCGGCAACGGCTCGGACTTGGACATCTCAGTCGTCTGCGACGTCCCCGCGGAGAGCGACAGCACGGTCCAGCGGTCCGCCTCCCGGTTCGACGCGGTCGTGGTGGGGAAGTTCTCACATCGCCCTGCCATCGCGACTGAAATTCCCGCCGTGCCGGGCTCGCCACGCGCCCGCCGCTCTCACAGCGTCGCAGCATCGTCATCGTCGACGAAGAAGACGAAAGGAAGCTCCAATCAGCTGTAGACGACTGGCGGCCTCCGCTGACGACAGTCCACAGTCGGTCATCGCTTCAGCCGTCTCAGAAGGCGTTCGTGGTCATCGCGCTCGGCGGCCGGCGTCCGGCTGTGTCGGGCCGGCCTCGAATGTGGTGCTGCCCGTACGAGTAGTGGTTCCGTCGTCGTTCCGGGGTTCTAGTCGGGCGGACTCACACCGAAGACGGCCAGCTGGGTCGCGACGAAGTCGTAGTAGCCCAGCAGCGTCACCAGCTCGAAGAGCGTGCGTTCGCCCAGTGCGGCGACGGCCGCGGCGTACTCGGCGTCGTCCAGGGTGCGGCGGTCGACGAGCGCGAGCGTCGTGGCGAACACGTGGCGCTCCTCGTCGGAGCGGAAGGCGGGCGGGGTCCGGGTGGCGAGGCCCTCGATCTCGGCGTCCGTGAGGCCTGCGGCCCGCCCGGCCTTCCGGTGCGCGTACAGCTCGAAGGGGCTGTCGCGGTGGAACGCGTGGAGCAGGATCGCGATCTCGCGGGCGCGGTCGGAGAGCGTGAGCTCGAACCGCATGGCCCAGCCCATCTGCTCCAGCACGCGGGCGAGGGCCGGGCTGCGCAGCCAGGCGTTCGGCGGCCCGGTGAGCCCGCCGTCGGGGTGGACGAGGGTGAAGGCCGACCCGGGGGCGGCCCGCCTGCCGTCGGCGAACTTGGCGTAGATCTCCGCCTGCTCCGTGGTCATCTCGTCGGGGGCGATGCGGGACAGCCGTTCGACTATGGGGCGTCCTGTCATGGGGCGTCCTTTCCGATGCCGAGGAACCGCCGGGGGTTGCCGGCGAGCATGCGATGCAGGTCGGCCGCCGCGACACCGAGGTGGCGGAGCTGCTCGGCGACGATGCGCAGGCACTCCGGCTCGGGCGGGGCCCACCGCGAGAACACGTCGGAGCTGAGGACGAGCTGCTCGGCTCCGAGCGTGTGGACGGCGCGGGCGACATCCCGGACGTGCATGTGCCCGTCCGGGTGCAGCAGGGGAGAGGCGGCGAACTCGACCAGCGCCCCGGCGTCGGTGAAGCGGCCCAGCTCGCCGGGCTCGTCGACGTAGTGCAGCGGATGCGTGAGCAGGAGCCGGTCGAAGCCGATGCCGCCTGCGTACTCGGCGATGGCGGTGCTCTCGTCCAGGCCCACGTGGCCGGTGGCCAGCGACAGCTCCAGCTGGGCGCACGCGTCGACCACCTCGCGGGCGGCGCCGGTGAGGCGGGCGTCGCCGTCGACGAGCCGGATCGACCGCTGCGCGGCGAAGGTCTCGAAGGACGGTGAGATCCGGCCGAGCAGCGTGGAGATGTAGCCGCCGCGCTCGACGTCCGCCGCCGCGCCCCAGGTCGGCAGGAAGATCACTTTCGCTCCGTGCGCCGCGGCGAGCTCGACGACGGTGGCCGAGACGCCGCCGAGCACCGGGTTGAGCGTGAAGCTGCCGTGGACGGCGAAGTCGGGGCCGACCAGCTGCTGCAGCAGGTGGGCGCGGTCGGTGGTCGGCCAGAGGTGGGACTTGAGCACCCAGCCGGTGATCCCGTACTCCTGTGCCAGCCGGATCACCGCCAGGTCCTCGCCGCGGTTCGCGAGGTCGACGGCGAGATCGGGCTGGCCGTGGACGTGCACGTCGATCGCGCCGGTGAGCAGGTCGGCGAACCCGGCGGGCTGCGCCGCAGACCAGGACGCCGCAGACCAGGACGCCGCCGACCGGGAGGCGGCGCGGCCCTCGGCGCCGTCCGGCGCGGTCACAGCGGTTCCCCCTCTACCGGGTCGTACCGGTAGCCGCCCGCGGGGTCGGTGCGGATCCGGCCGGGCGTCGCGTTCGGGAAGTGCGCGGGGAACAGCAGGACGTCGCGGTCGGCGATGTCGCGCAGGAGCTCCTGCCGCGCGTCGCTCGCGCCGCAGCGGTCCACGCAGAAGTCGGTGCTCCGCTCGGGGAAGGCGAGCTGCAGGGCGTGGTGCACCATGTCGCCCGCGAACACGGCCCGCCGCCCGGCGGAGGAGACCTCCACGCAGATGTTGCCCGGCGTGTGCCCCGCCGCCGGCACGAGCCGCACCTCCTCGCAGATCCGCAGGTCCGGCTCGACGACGTCCAGGACACCCGCATCGCGCAGCGGCAGCACGCTGTCGCCGATGTAGTCGCCCAGCCGCGCCCGGTCGCCTGCCGCCGATCCGCCGGTCCAGTGGTCGAGCTCGGCCGCCGTGGTGAGGTAGCGGGCGTTCGGGAAGGCCGGCACCCACGCGGAGCCGTCGAACCGGGTGGCGAAGCCGACGTGGTCGACGTGCAGGTGGGTGAAGACGACGGTGTCGATGTCGTCGGCGGTGACGCCGGCCCGGTGGAGCGCGGCGAACCAGTGGTCGTCGCGGTCGTCGAAGCTCGGGTTCGGCCGGTGCTTGCCGTTCCCCACACCGGCGTCGACGAGCAGGGTCCGCTGCGGGGTGCGGACCACGAAGGCGCCGATGTCGATGACGAGCATCCCGTCCTCGCGGTAGGGCGGCCGCCAGTACCAGGCGTCCTCGTCGATCGCACCGACGTCGAGGTCCGGGAAGAACCGCAGCGGGTCCACGCGGTAGTGGAACTGCACGACCGGCGCGATCGTGACCGCTCCGACGCGCACCCGCCGCTCGGGCGTGGCGCCGTCGCGGGTGCGGGCCCGGGCAGGCGCCGTCATCGCGGCACCGCGATCCGCCGGATCCCGATGCGGTGCAGCAGCCTGGTGACGACCAGGTACTTCAGGTGCGCGCCCGGCCACTGCGTGATGTTCTTGCCACCCGGCGAGTGGTAGTAGTTCCGGCAGCCGGACTCCATCGCCGACGCCTTCCGGGCGATCTGGCTGTCGATCCAGCGGACGTAGCGCTGCTGGATCCGCTCGTCGGTGTCGACGTACCCCGGGCCGGACTCGAGCCTGCGCACGGCCTTGGCCGCGACCTCGGCCTGCCGCTCCAGCTGGGCGATGATCGAGAACCCGCCGTTGGTGTTGGGCCCGTAGAGGATGAAGAAGTTGGGGAAGCCGGCCACGGTGACGCCGAGGAACGCCGACGCCCGCTCGGCCCACGCGTCGTGGATGCTCCGGCCGCCGATGCCCCTGACGTCGAGGTTGGCGAGGAACTTCGTGGGCTGGAAGCCCGTGCTCATCACCAGGACGTCGATCTCGTGGTGCTCGCCGCGGGAGTCGACCAGCCCGTTCGCGGTCACCGACGCCACCGGGTGCGGGACCAGATCGACGTGGGCCAGATTCAACGCCTCGTAGAACGTCGAGGCCAGTACCGGCCGCTTGCAGCCCCACGGGTAGTCCGGTGTGACGGCTTCGCGGGTGGCGGGGTCGCCGACGGTGCGCTCGATGTAGTCCACGCAGGCCCGGCGCTTGCGCTCCTGGGAGCGGCTGGTGGCGTCGTAGGCCTTGAAGCGGGCGATCGACTGGTAGAACAGCCGGGCGCGGTGCAGCCGCTGCGCTCCGGGGACGTGGCGGTAGATCCACCGTTCCCGCGCGCTGAAGGGCCGTTCGCGCTTGGGCTCGACCCAACCCGGCTCGCGCTGGAACACCAGCAGAGACTTCACCGACGCGGCGATACCCGGCACCACCTGGGCGGCGGTCGAGCCGGTGCCCACCACGGCCACCCGCTTGCCGCCCATGTCCACGTCCTCGCGCCACCGCGAGGTGTGGAAGGAGACCCCCTGGAAATCGTCGAGGCCCGGCCAGTCCGGGTGGTTGGGGACGTTCAGCAACCCGAGCGCCGAGATCACCACGTCGAAGGTGTGGGTCTCCCCGGCGTCCGTGCGCAGTACGTAGTGGTGCGCCGCGTCGTCCCAGACGACGTCGGTGACCTTCGTGTTCAGCCGGATGTGGGGCCGCAACCCGAACGCGTCCACGATCTCGTGGGCGTACCGCAGCAGTTCCGGTTGCCGCGCGTGGGTGTGCGACCAGTCGTACTTGAGGAACGAGAAGCTGTAGGCGTGCGAGGGGATGTCGACCTCGCAGCCGGGGTAACGGTTGTCGTACCAGGTGCCGCCCACCTCCGGTGACTGCTCGAACACGACGAACGTGGCCGACGTCCGCTGCTGGAGCTTGACCGCGGCGGCGATACCCCCGAAACCCGCACCGATGATGCCCACCCTGACCGACCGTCGGGGCGCCCTTCGCCGGATGTGCGTCATAGCGCGTCGGCCTCGGTGAGCACCCGCTCCGCCTGCCGGAACGCCTGCAGGGCAGCGGGCGCACCGCAGTAGGGCGCGGTGTGCAGGAGCAGCTCCTGGATGTCGGCGACCGAGCAGCCGTTGGCCAGCGCGCCGCGGATGTGCGACTCGAACTCCGTGGGCCGGTCGAGCGCGATGAGCATCGCCAGCGTCACCAGGCTGCGGGTCCGGCGGTCCAGTCCCTCGCGCGCCCAGACGTCTGCCCACACCGCGCCGGCGATCCAGTCCTGCGCGGGGCGGCTGAAGTCGGAGGCGTTCGTGTAGTTGCGCTCGACGAGCTCTGCTCCGAACACGGCCCGGCGGACCGTCACCCCGTCGGCGATGCTCGCGTCGCCCGGACCGCGCATCAGCTGTCTCCCCTGGCCAGGAGCTTCTTCGCGTTTCCGCCGAACATCGCGCGGATGTCGTCGGCCGGCACGCGGTGGTCGAGCAGCCGCCGGGCCATCCGCCGGTACCCGGTGACCGGGAGGGCGTTGCCGGCCTGCCCGAGATCGGAGGAGAAGATCGTGTTGCCGACGCCGCACGCGTCCAGGTAGGGCTGCAACGCCTCGTGGGTGAGCGGCGACTGGGCCCGGTTCACCGCCAGCGCGAGGCAGTGCTCGATCATCGCTCCCTGGCGCGCCCACTCGCCGCACCGTTGCGCGGAGGCGCCCACGATGAAGGTCGGGTGGCTGATGACGATCCGCTCGATGCCGGCCGCACGGGCTGCCGGGACCAGGACGTCGGTCACCTCTGCCGCGGAGTGCCCGGCGTTGAGGATCGCCTCCTCGGAGGCGATGATCTCCAGGATCTCGTGCGCGGCCGCGGACAGCTTCCCGTTCTCGTCCAGCACCGGCAGCGGTTCGTGCTCGCGCAGCTTCAGCACGCTCGTCGGGAACTTGCTGTCGTTGTGCACGTGGTGGAAGTCGATGTGGGCGGGGGAGGAGATGGTCGGGAACCAGACCACCCGGCCGCCGAGGCCGAGCACGAGCTCGACCGCGTACGGGTTCAGGCCTCCCACCGTGCGGTTGAGCGCGATGCCGCTGTAGACCTCGATGGGGAGCTCGGCCAGCCCCGCCTCGCGCAGCGCGAGCACGTCGGTCTGCATGCTCAGGTGGTGCGATTTGACGACCATCGCCGCGAAGCCGGCGTCCGCCGCGTCCCGGGCGGCGTCGAGGATCCCGATCCGGCGGGGGAAGGGGCTCGGGCCGGGGTGCACGTGCAGGTCGACGGCCCCGACGAGCAGCGCGTCGGCCTCCGGATCCGGCTGCAGCCGGTCGGCGTCGAGATCGGGGTCGAGCAGGCTTTCCTGCGTCCGGGTCATCACGGTGTCCTTTCGGTGTGCGCGCGGGCACGAGGAGGTGGTGCCGCGCGGCGAGAACTGTCTTCGGGTCGTGCCGAGCCCTACTGCGCGCGCTTCATTTCACGGCCATCGCATTGGGCGGGGAGCCGACACCGCCCACGAGATTGAGCGGCTTCGCCGTGACCAGGAATTCGTAGCGGCCGTCGGCAGCGCAGGAGTCCGCGAGGTCGCCCAGCCGCCACAGCTCACCGATCAGCAGCCCCAGGAGGGCCAGGATCGGGCGGTGCATCATCCCGTTGTGGCTGGGTCCGCGTTCGGGCGATTGCTCATCCGGGAAGACGAACCCGGACTCCGGGTCGATCGGGAAGGACTCGAGCCCCGGGTTGTCGGCGGCCACGAGGGCGAGCTTGTGGTCCCACAACCAGGCGAGCATCTCCTCGGACTGGTGCAGGCCCGGCGATCCGCGGCGGGCCGCACGCTCCTCGGCCGACATGGCGAGGTACCGCTCCGCCCAGCCGGTGTGGAGCAGGAGCACGTCGCCGGGCGCGAACGTCACGTCCTGGTGGGCGGCGGCGGCGTCCAGATCGGCGGGCCGGAACGGGTGCCTCGGCGACATCTCCGCGCCGCGCGCCGCGAAGTAGCGCGGCATGTCGAGCAGGACCCCGCGCCCCGCGATGCCGTGCTCGGCCACGTGCTGCATCCCCAGCCGCGGGCCGCCCTCCGCGATCTCGGCGTCGGCAACGCCGTTGTAGAAGCCGGCCGCCGGGTGCCTGATGTGGCGCAGCCCGTCGATCTGCGAGGTGGACTGCAGGTAGAACGAATCCAGCCAGTCGTCGCGGTGGTTCGGGTTGTTCGCGAAGATCGTGTGCCGCGTGGGCGGGCGGGTGCCGCCGATCGCGGGCACGAAGGCGTTGATCGGGTAGTCGAGGTTGAACACCTCCCCGGTGCGCACGAGGGCGGCCGCGGCAGCCGTGCGCTCCGGGGTCAGGAAGTTCAGCATCCCGAGGTCGTCCGCCTCGCCGAACACGCCCCACGAGGACCCTGCCGGCGCACCGGTTCGCGTGCGCAGGCTCGCGTAGTCGGGAACGTCGTGCGTCCCGCCGGCCCGGCTCACGCTGCCCGCTCCACGACGAACGCCTGCGATGCCACTTCCCAGCCCGCGCGGACGTCGTCCCCGACCCGGACCCGGACCAGCTCGGTGGAGGGCAGCATCGCCGCCCCGGTGGTGCCGTCGGAGAGCACGAGGTCGATCCGGGACGACGGGCCGAGGCGGGACACGTCGGCCACGACGGCGCCCACCGAGTTCCAGCCCGCCGGCACCTCGTCGAGGCCGAACACCCGCATCCGTTCGGGCCGGACGACGAGAACGCCCTCCGAAGTGCGGTCCGTCGCCGTGCGCCACTTCTCGTGGTTCCACGAGTAGGTCCGTGCATCGACCCGGTCGCCCCTGAAGGTGTTCGCCTCGCCGAGGAAGTTCGCCACGAAGAGCGTGCCGGGGTCGTCGTACAGCTCGGCCGGCCTGCCGACCCGGTCGACCCGGCCCTCGTTGAAGACCGCGATCCGGTCGGACAGGAACATGGCCTCTTCCTGGTCGTGGGTGACGAACACGAAGGTCAGGCCGAACTCCTGGTGCAGCTTCTTCAGCTCCGCCTGGAGGGACTGCCGGAGCTTGCGGTCCAGCGCGCCCAACGGCTCGTCGAGCAGCAGGACCGACGGGGAGAACACCAGTGCCCTGGCCAGTGCGACACGTTGCTGCTGGCCACCGGACAGCTGCGCGGGGCGCCGGTGCTCCATCCCGGCCAGTCCGAACCGCTCGAGGATGTCGAGCACGAGCCGGGCGACCTCGGTCTTGCCCATCCTGCGCTGGCGCAGGGGATAGGCGACGTTGTCGAAGACGGTCATGTGCGGGAACAGCGCGTAGTTCTGGAACACCATCCCGAAGTTGCGGCGATGTGGCTGCAGCCGGGTGAGGTCGACGCCGTTCAGACGGATGGAACCGGAGGTGGGTTGCACGAATCCGGCGACCATGTTCAACGTCGTCGTCTTACCCGACCCGCTGGGGCCCAGCAGCGTGATGAACTCACCGGAGTCGATGGTGAGGTCGATGCCGGCGACGGCCGCCGCGGCCTCCGATCCGTACCGCTTCACCAGATCCCGGATCTCGACGCTTCCAGCCTGTGCATTCATGTGGCGCTACCACTTCTGTTCTCGTTCCGGCGCATCCAACCGAACTGCACCAGGAAGACGACCGTGCTCACGACGACCACGAGGACCGTCGACGCCGCCGAGATCGTCGGATCCGCGGCCTCGACGACGGCGTTGAACATCTGCACGGGCAGCGTGACGTTGCCCGGCCCCTGCAGCAGGAGCGCGATCACGAGCTCGTCGAACGAGGCGACGAACGCGAACACCGCGCCCGCGACGATGCCCGGGAGGATCAGCGGGAACGTCACCGTGCGGAAGGCGGTGAAGGGCGTCGCTCCCAGGCTGAGGGCGGCCGTGGTGAACGACCGGTCGTAGCCCTGCAGGCGGGCCAGCACGGCGATCAGCACGAAGGGGATCGCGGGCGCCGTCTGCCCGAGCACGAGCCCCAGCAGCGTCCCGCTGAGCCCCAGCTTCAGGAACGTGCCGTAGACCGCCAGCGCGATCAGGATGTTGGGGATCACCAATGGTGCGCTCAGGGCCGCGGTGCCGACGATGCGCAGCCGCTGCCCCAGCCGGACGAGCCCGAACGCCGCGCAGGTGCCGATCACCACCGCCATGGGCGTCGCGAACGCCGCCACCTGCAGGGACACGACCACGGCCTCGCGCCACTCGGTGGCCACGACGAGGTTGCGGTACCACTGGAACGACCAGCTCGGCGGCGGGAACTGGAACGTCGACCCGCCCGAGAGGCTCATGGGGATCAGGAACAGCGTGGGGATCGTGAGGAAGGCGGCGACCGACCACGCCGCGATGTACAGGAAAGGCGGTCGTCTCATGGGGCGAGACCCTTCGGGGAGATCGTGGGTGTCCTGGCCCGACGGCCCGTGGCGCGTCTCGAGATCAGCCGGCTGAGCAGCAGCATCACGATCGTGACGACCAGCAGGAAGATGCCGATCGCGTTCGCACCGCCGAAGTCGAGGACCTGTTCGACCCGCGCCATGATCAGCTGGGCGATCAGCGTCTGCTGCGGCGAGCCGAGCAGCGCCGGGGTGACGTAGAAGCCGAGCGAGAGGATGAACGTGAGCGTCGCGGCGGCGATCAGTCCTGGCGCCGAGAGCGGGAGGTAGACCTGCCGGAACGCCTGCATGCGGCTCGCTCCGAGGCCCTGCGCGGCGTCGAGCAGCCGCCGGTCGATCTGGTCCAGCCGGGCGTAGAGCGGCAGGACGGCGAAGGGCAGCAGCACCTGCGACATCGCGATCAGCACCGCGGGCGTGGTGCCGAGCAGCGGGTGGTCGATGCCGAACGTCGACGACAGGAACCGGTCCACGAGACCACCGCGCTGGAACAGGATCATCCAGGCGAAGTTCTTGGCCAGCGCGCTCGTCCAGAACGGGATGAGCACGATCGTGAACAGCGCCGCCCGCATGCGCGGCCCGCAGACGGTCATGGCGTACGCGAAGGGGAACGCCATCAGGAGGTCGAGCACGGCCACCGCCAGCGCCACCCCGAGCGTGCGGACGAGCACCCGCAGCGTGTAGCCGTCGGTGAACAGGTCCAGGTAGTTGCCCGGTCCCACGGCAGGCTCGGTGAGGCTGACGACGACGATGCGCGCGAGGGGATAGACGAACAGCAGGCAGGAGGCGACCACCGCCGGGACCAGGAGCAGGAACGTCATGGCCCGCGAGCCGGTCTCCCGCTCGACGGCGCGGGGCCGGGCCGGTCGGCCGACATCGAGTACGGCGGTGGCGGTCATCGCCGCTCGGTCCGCGCTGTGGTGTGCATCGTCGGCTCCGCTGGGACGAGGGTGGGCATGGGCGAACCCGGCAGGTCACCCCGTACCCGGGTGCTGCCGTGATCAGGAGGAACGTGCGGTCAGCTCACGCCGATCCGGGCGATCGCGGCCACCAGCTGCTCCGCGACCCGGTCGTCGTCGCTCTCGGGCATGAACACGGCCAGGCCGATGACGGCGAGCGTGGCGACGATGGCGCCGTCGGGGGTGCGGATCGGGGCGGCGATGGTCTTGAAGCCGCCGCCGGCGTAGACCTGGCGCGCCGTCAGCACGCCCCCCACCGACCTGAGCTCCTCGTCGTCGACCGCGCGCAGGTGGCCTGCGGCCGGCGAGCCGCCGCCCCGGCCCAGCTTGTGGTAGGCGGCGAAGATGCGGGTCTGGGCGGCGTCGGGCGGCAGTGAGCGCCCCAGCTCGACCGAGATCGTGGTGATGCGGCTGCTGTAGGGAGCCACGCGTGCGATGACCGGGGCGCGACCGCCCCACACGCTCAGCACGACGGTGTTCTCGATCTCCCCGGAGAGCTCCCGCATGACCGGCCACGCCGCCTCGAGGATGCCGAGCCGGGACAGCGCCAAGGTGCCGAGCCTGCAGAGGACCGGGCCGAGCTCGTAGGTCGTGGCGTCGCGCCGCTGGAGGAGGCCGCGCTTCTCCAGCGACACGAGGTACCGGTGTGCGGTGGACCGTCCGACGCCCAGCGCCTTGGCGGTGGTCGGCGTGTCGAGCGAGGGGGAGTCCGGCTCCAGGCACTCCAACAGGGTCACGACGCGGGCGATGACCTGGATGTCGCCGCCCGAGCCCTCTCCCTCGGCCGGCGCCTGAGCTTCTGACTTCCCCACACGGACCTCCGCGTCGTCGCGCATTCCGGGATGATCGTCGCGGCATACGCGACGGGTAGGGACGTTAATCGAGCCTCCCGTCACGGTCAATGCGCTTCAGCGCTATTTGTCAGACAGTCCGACGATGTGAGTACGGTGACCCGGCGCGCGTGCCGCGCACCCCGACACAGAGCTGGAGGAAGCGCATGACGGAACAGGAACGGGTCGCGCTGGTGACCGGAGCGGCCGGCGGCGTCGGCAGGGCCACGGTCGGGCTGCTCGCCGCCCACGGGTACGCCGTCATCGCCACGGACATCTCGCCCGACGTCGAGAAGCTCACCGACCACGGCGTGGCACCCGGTGCGGGGGCCGTCGTCGGCCTGGTCGGCGACGTCACGGACAGCGCGACGGCGGAGCTGGCCGTGGCCGAGGCCGTGCGCCGGTTCGGCCGGCTCGACCTGCTCGTCAACAACGCCGCCCGGTTCCTGCGCAGGCCGATCGGGCAGTCCAGCGACGACGACTTCGACGGCCTGTTCGCCACCAACGTGCGCGGAGCGTTCGCCCACTCCCGCGCGGCCGTCGAGCCCCTGGCGCGCACGCGGGGCGTGATCGTCAACGTCACGTCGATCTCCGGCCTGGTGGGGATGGCGAACCAGTCCCTCTACGCGATGACGAAGGGGGCGCTCGTCCAGCTGACCCGCCAGCTCGCCGTGGAGCTCGCGCCGCGGGGCGTCCGGGTGAACGCCGTCGCGCCGGGCGCGATCGAGACGGAGTTCATCGCCGAGGCGCGCGCGGCCGACCCGGATCCGGAGGCGACGGCGGCCGCCGTGCTGAGCCGCCACCCCCTCGGCCGGATCTCCACGCCGGACGACGTCGCCGCGGCGATCGACTTCCTCGCCTCGCCCGCGGCCGGCGGGATCACCGGCACGATCCTCAGCGTGGACGGCGGCTACGTGGCCCAGTAGCGGCGCCGGCAGGTGGGGTGGCCGCGCGGTCACCCCACCTGCCACGCCGTCCACTTCTCGGCCACCGCGTTGTAGTTCTGCGCCCAGTACTCGGGGTCCTGCAGGACCACGTCGCCGTGGTCGCCGCCCAGGAACGGGTTGAAGAGCTTGCCCGACTCGGTGAAGTCGACGGTGTTCGGATCCACGTCGCTGCGCACCGGCGTCAGCCCGCTCATTGCGGCGTAGGTCCGCAGCGGCTCGGGTTCCAGCGCGAACTCGACGGCCTCCTGGGCCGCGGCGGCGTTCGGGGCGCCCTTCGGCACGACGAACGCGTCGAAGTCCCAGCTGGTGAAGTCCCACACCGGTGCCAGGTCGCTGCCGCTGTCGCGGATGATGCCCAGCCGGCCGCTCAGGGTCAGCGTCATCGTCGCCTGCTTGTTCACGAGGTTCTGCTGGAGCACGGTGAACGACGGCGCGAAGATGATGTCCGACTTGATCGTTTCCAGCTTCGCGAGCGCGCGGTCCACGTCGAGCGGGTAGAGCTGGTCGGGGGCCACGCCGTCGGCCACCAGCGCGGCCTCGATGATCCCCTTGGGGGAGCCGGCGAACACCACCCGCTTGCCCGGGAACGTCGCGGTGTCGAAGAAGTCGCCGATCTTCGTCGGCACCTTGCCCTGGTAGACGGCCGCGTCGTAGGCGAACCCCGCCGCGTACTTCGTGGCGGGCACCGAGCACTCGGTCGTGGTGCCCTCGGGCACGAGGTCGGCCGGGAACCGGCTCAGGTCCACGGGCTCGAACAGGGTGCCGCAGTACTGCTTGACCAGGTACGAGCCGGTGTGCACGACGTCCCAGATGGTCTGGTTCGACTCGACCATCGTGAGGAGTTGGCTGATGTAGTTCAGGGACGTGACGTTCTCGAACGCCGCGCCGGTGCCGGCCGTGAAGGGCTCCTGGAGCGCCCGCTTCTCGTACTCGGTGGCGTCGCCGCCGGTCGTCTGCCAGGTGATCGTCGTGTCCGGGCCGGCCGGCGCCGCCGGATCCGCGGGCGGTTCCGATCCGCAGGCCGTCGACACGAGTGCGCCCGCGACGGCAATGGCCAGCAGGTGCTTACGTCTCATGCGCCTTCTCCTCGTCATCGAGTGTGGAACCGGGTCGGGGAACGGAGTTCCCACGGCGGCACGGAACGGGTGGGCAGACGCTCGTCGGGCGAGGCCCGGAGCCGCGCTGTCGCGTATCGTGGGATGGCCATCGCGTGATACGCGACGAAATGCGGGACGGTAGCCGCACGCGTCAGCCTCCGTCAAGGACGGCCGGGGTCGCGGAGTACGGCTGCACCGATCCAGCGTCCTGGTGCGGCGCTTGCCCCTTGCGCAACCGAATCGTCGAGTGCCAACCTGCATCGCGAACACGCTGTTCGTAAGACGAACAGGTCTGGCTCCGGGTTCGCCGGGCCACCGCGCACATCTCTGGAGATCCGCCTCCATGACCACGTTCCGCGAGCTCCTCCGATCCTCCGACGGGCCGGCCGTCGGCACCTTCGTCAAGATCCCCGCCATCGAGGTGGCGGAGATCGTCGGCAATGCCGGGTTCGACTTCGTCGTCATCGACACCGAGCACGCGCTGCTCTCGGTGCGCGACGTCTACTCACTGCTGGTCGTCTACTCGCGGATGGGCGTCGCGCCGCTCGTCCGCATCACCGACCACGGCTACGGCGACGCGCAGCGCTACCTGGACGCGGGCGCGGCGGGGATCCTCGTGCCGCACGTCTCCAACGGGGTGCAGGCGGGCGCCGCCATGCGCCAGTTCCTGTTCCCGCCCGCGGGCACCCGCGGCATGGGGTACGCGTCCCGCGCCGGGCTGTGGGGGACGTTGCCGGGCGGGCCTGCCGAGTACGTCCGCGCCGGCCAGGAGGACGTGGTCCGGATCGCCATGATCGAGGAGCGGGAGTCCGTCGACGACATCGAGGCGATCCTGGCCGCCCCGGGCGTCGACGGGGTCTTCATCGGCCCCGGTGACCTCTCCCTGTCGATGGGCGAGCCGATGGGCTCGCCCGCCGTCCACGATGCCGTCACCGCGTGCATCGAGGCGGCGGTGACGGCAGGTGTCCCGGTCGGGACGCTGGTGCAGGGCGAGGACCAGATCCGGCTGCGGGCCGAGCAGGGCTGCCGGTTCCTCCTCGTCGGGAACGACACCGGAATGCTCACCGCGGCCGCCCGGCAGACCCGTTCGACGGCCCGCGTCGCGCTCGCCCCGCCGCCCGCTCCCGCCACCGTCGACGAGAAGGGCTGACCCCTGTGGCCTACGCGAAGGACGACCCGCGATCCGCACTGGCGACGTCCGGCGCAGCACCGGGCGTCGCGCCGGGTGCCGGCGTCGCCGCTCCCCAGTTCCTCGACTTCTCCCTGCTCCCGCCGGACGCGGTGTCACCCGCCGGCAGCTGCCGGTGGATCGTCCGTGGCCAGAACTTCGTGCTGATCTACACGGAGCCGGCCGCGGGCGACCTGGTCTGGGAATCCACGCTGGGCGCCGAGCAGGTGGTGCTGCTCATCAACGAGAACAGCGCCGTCCGCGGCACTGCCGGCGACGACGGCCCGCACGAGGTGAGTGGACCCGCGCTGGTCGTCGTGCCGCCGGGGCACAGCGCGATCACGAGCACCGGAACCGGCCCGATCGTGGCGCTCCTGCAGTCGGACGAGGCCGAATGGGCCGCGAAGGCGTCCAACGCCGCGGAGTACGCCGTGGCGCATCCGCACGTCGCGCCGCTCGAACCCTGGCCCGAGCCGGTGGGCGGCTACCGGTGGCGGACCTACCCCATGTCCGACGTGCCGGACGAGCCCACGCGCTTCGGGCGGTTGTTCCGCACCCGCTCCTTCATGGTCAACTTCTTCGCGCCGACCAGCGGCCCGCGTGACCTGTCGAAGATGTCGCCGCACTTCCACGACGACTTCGAGCAGGCCAGCCTGGTGGTCGAGGGCAGCTACATCCACCACATCCAGACCCCGTGGGGCACCGACGGCAGGCAGTGGCGCCCCGAGGACCACGCGCAGGTCGGCAGCCCGTCGCTGACGATCATCCCGCCGCCGACGGTCCACACCTCGCAGGGCATCGGGTGGCGGACCAACCATCTGATCGACATCTTCTCCGGCCCGCGCCGTGACTTCTCGGCACGGCCAGGGTGGGTGCTCAACGGCGACGAGTACCCGGTTCCGGTCGACTGATCCTCAGCTCGTTCCCGACTCGGCCGATCCGTCTTCAGCGTTGAAGGAGATTCGTCATGTCGATGAGCACCTCCGGCCCGGCCGAGGTGACGGACCCCGCCTTCCGGATCCAGCGGAGGCGCGCGATCCTGAGTGCCTGGGCCGGTTTCGCCGTCGACTCGTACTCGATCTACATCGCGTCGACGGTGCTCCTGCCCGCACTCATCTACTTCCAGGGCGACATGTCCCCGGAGACCAAGTCGGTGTTCGCCGGGATGACGCTCGCGGCGACCCTGCTCGGGCGGCCGCTCGGTGGTCTGATCTTCGGGCACTTCGCGGACCGGCTGGGTCGCCGGCGCATCGGGTCCATCACGATCTTCGGGTTCGGCGGGATCTCGCTGCTGATCGCCTGCCTCCCCGGTGCCGAACTGATCGGGGCGGTTCCGGCGACGACCCTGCTGCTGGCGCTCCGTTTCGTGGAGGGGATCTTCCTGGGCGGCGAGTACACGGCGGCCACCCCGATGGCGCTCGAGTACGCGCCGCCGCGCCGCCGCGGTCTGATCGGCGCGCTGATCCAGTGCTCCGCCAGCGGCGGGCCGCTGCTCGTGGCGATCGCCATGGTGCTGACCCTGCTCGTGGCACCCAGTGGGGGGCTCGACTCGCCGTACGTGCAGTGGGGGTGGCGCCTGCCGTTCATCCTCGGCTTCGTCCTGTCCTTCCTGGTGGCCTGGTTCCTGCGCCGCAAGGTCGAGGAGTCGGCGATCCAGAAGGAAGCGGTCGCCGAGGTCGGCGCGCGGGCGAAGTCGCCGGTGCTGATGATCCTGCGGGGCAAGGCGGGCCGGGCGTTCGTCCAGGCGTGGGTGATCATGATGGGCGTCTTCTTCGTCGTGAACCTGACCGGCAGCGTGATCCCCCAGTTCCTGCTCGGGAACGAGGGCTACACGCCCGCGGACCTGGCCAACACGCAACTGGTCACCTCGGCCGCCATGGTGTCCTACGTCTTCTTCGGATGGCTGAGCGACCACATCGGCCGGAAGCGGGCGTTGTACCTTGCCACGGCGCTCACGGTGGTGGTGTACCCCGTGGTGATTACCCTGCTCGGCTCGGGCGCGGTGGAGGGGTGGTGGAACCTGACCCTGCTCGCGCTCGCCGCGCACCTCGTCACCGTCGCCCCGCTCGGCGTGCTGCCCGCTTACATCAACGAGCGGTTCGCGACCACCGTGCGATCGACGGGATGGGGCGTGGCCTACGGTACCGCGGTCATCATCCCGTCGTTCTTCTCGTACTACATGATCTGGCTCGGTGCTCTCGTACCGTTCGTCTACACCGCGGGCATCCTGGCCGTCTTCGGCGCCGTCCTCATCCTCGTGGCCACTGCGAGCGGCCCCGAGACGCGGGGGATCGACCTGCGCACGGCGGGCTCGGACGCGGACCGGGAGGACGGGCCGCCGTCGCTCGGTGCGACGCCGTCCGTGGCAACGGGCACCTGAGATCCGCAGCGAAGGAGCAGAGATGATGTCCGCCGGCCGTAGCGTCGTACCCACCTACGAGGAGCTGACCCGGCGGGTGGACGCCCCACCGGGGTCGTCGTGGGGGGTGTTCGGCCCGCACGACCAGCTCGGCACGCTCAACTTCCTGACCGAGGAGGGCACCGCGGCCGCGGCCGGGCTGGTGCGGCGGGGCACGACGTTCAACCTCGACTACCCGCTCAACACGTTCGTGCCCAGCCTGGCCGGCACGCGCCCGCCCACCGAGCACCACATCTTCGCCAACAACCCCAACCACCGCGACGACTGGGTCGACTCGTTCTACCTGCAGTCGACGTCCCAGGTGGACGGCCTGCGCCACATCCGCCATCCCCGCCACGGCTTCTACGGCGGGGTCGCCGACGACGCGGTCGAGGTGGGCAGGCCCGACCTGGGCATCCAGCTGCTGGCCGAGAAGGCCATCGCCGGACGCGGGGTCCTGCTCGACGCCGTGGCCTACCACGAGAGCATCGGCGATCCACTGGAGTTCGCCACGATGACCAGGTTCACACCCGGCGACCTGGACCGCATCGCCGAACACTGCGGCGTGACGATCCGCCCCGGCGACATCGTGCTCCTCCGCACCGGTTACGCCGAGGCCTGGGTGGAGCTCACCCCCGAGCAGCGTGCCGAGCGGGGCGGCGGCGGGACGGGCCTCGACCAGTCCGATGACATGCTCGCCTGGCTGTGGGACCGCCGGATCGCCCTGATCGCGTCCGACAACGGTGGCCTGGAGTCCTTCCCGGTGAACCCGTCGTCGGGCTGGGTCGACCCGGACGAGCCGCCGCCACCGCGCGGCCCGTCGCACAACGGGATGATGCACCGCCCGCTGATCGCCCTGCTCGGCATGATCATCGGCGAGCTGTGGAAGCTCGACGAGCTCGCGGCGGACTGCGCCGCCGACGGCATCTACGAGTTCATGGTCACGGCGAAGCCGCTGAACCTGGTGGGCGGGGTCGGGTCACCGCCCAACGCCATCGCCATCAAATGAGTGCCGACCGCGTGGGTGCCGACCGCTCGGGCAGCACCGGGGAGATCCAGGCGGTGCAGCGGGTCGGGCAACTGCTGGCCCTGTTCACCGTCAACCGGCCCCGGCTGACGGTGGCCGAGGCGGCGTCCCTACTCGGGATGAACCGGAGCACCGTCAGCCGCTACTTCGGCTCATTGGTGCTGGCCGGCGTCCTGGAACGCTCGCGCGAGGAGCACACCGCCTACGAACCCGGGCGGCTCGTGCTGCAACTGGGCGCGGTGGCGCAGGGTCAGCGCCGGGTTCTCGACCTGGCGCCGAGCCACATGCGCCGCCTCTCCCGCGAGACCGGGTTGACCGTGGTGCTCTCGCTCTGGGGATCGGCAGGCCCTGTCGTGTCCTCGGTCAGCGAGATCGGCACGAACCCGATCCTGATCACGGTGCGGGTCGGCACCACGCTCGACATGGACTCGGCGCAGGGCCACCTGTTCCTGCGCTTCTCCGCCGACCACGACGTGGTCTCGAAGTACTGGGAGAGCCTCGACCCGGTCGAGCGGCGCCGCGTCGAGGCCGAGGTGACCGCCGCGGGCGAACTCGGCCTGGCCCGCGCGCACGCCCCGATCGGCATGTCCATAATCGCCGCGCCGGTGTTCGACGATCACGACATCGCCGCCACCGTCGCGGTGGTCGGCACGCTGCCGTTCGACGCCACGACCGCCAGGGAACTGCGCCGCGCGGCGTTCCGGATCACGTCGGACATGGGCGGAGCCGACGTCTGGCGGGCGCTGATCCCCGCCGACGTCGACGCGGACGCCGACGACGTCACGCACCCCGTGGAGGCGTCGTAGTGGCAGGTCGGTGGTCCGGACGGCCCACCAGCGGGCGGTCGCTGTTGCCTTCTGGTCAACGGTTGGCACCGTTCTCGTCGTCTTCGCGACGGCCGCCGCACCGTATGCTTCGGTGAGATCGCTGGCCGGGTCGCATTCGTGTGAACATCGCTTCCGCGGCGTCCGGCCAGTGCGCGCACCAGCTCTTTTCTGGGCACTGCCGATTCGGCCGGTCAGCGTTGACGGAGGCTTGCAATTGTCGCGGAACGTGCAAACAGGGATTTCCACGAAAAGCTCGGTGCGACCACTCGAGGGCATCCGGGTCGTCGACTTCGGTCATCACGTGGCCGGGCCGCTCGTGGCCGTGATGCTCGCGGACCAGGGCGCCGACGTCATCCACGTCGACCGGCCCGGCGCGCCGGGGTCGGACGAGCCTGCCGACGCCTTCTACAACCGCGGCAAGCGGCGTATCACGCTCGACCTGGCCGATCCGGCCGACCTCGACGTCGCCCGCCGCCTCGCGGTCCGGGCCGACGTGCTGGTCGAGAACTTCCGCCCGGGCGTGATGGACCGGTTCGGACTGGGCTGGGAGCACCTCCGGGAGGCCGCGCCACGGCTCGTGTACCTCTCGCTGCCGGGCTTCGCACCCGAGGACCCGCGGGCCGGCCTGCCCGCGTGGGAGGGCCTGGTCGATGCGGCCACCGGCAACTGCCACGTCCGCGTCGGTGAGGCCCCGGACGGTTGGGACGACAGCGTCCCGACCTACAGCAGCGTCCCGGTCGCGTCCGACTTCGCCGCGTTCCTGGGCGCGGTCGGGGTGGTCGGCGCGCTGACCGAGCGCCACCGCTCGGGCCTGGGACAGCGGGTCTCCGTCCCGCTGTTCGACGCGATGTTCGAGGCGATCGGCGCAGCAGGCGCGTACGTGACGGAACGCGGGCTCTCCCCGCAACTCCCTCTCGCACAGCACGGGAGCGGCACCTACGCCTGTGCCGACGGCCGCTACGTGCAGTTCAACCCGATCGGCGCGACCCCCCGGTTCCTCACCTGGTTCCTGCAGGAAGCCGGACGGCCGGAGTGGACAGCGGCCGGCGAGGAGAACGGCGAGGAGAACGGCGTCGTGCTCCGCAAGCGGCTGACCGAGCTCTTCGCCACCCGCACCGCGTCGGAGTGGGAAGAGCTCGGGCGTTCGGCCGGAGTGCCCCTCGCCCGGATCCGGACCAGCGAGGAATGGCTCGCCACGCCGCACGCGCGCGCATCCGGGATGATCACCCGGCTCGACGATCCCCGCCTCGGCCCGACGTGGATGGCGGGAGTGCCCCTGCACGCCGGTGACGACCAGGACGAGAACGGCCTGGACCATCCGCTGCGGCCACGCCATCTCCCGGACGCCGACCGCGCCGACGTCCTGCGCGAACTCAGGGAGGAGGCCGCGGGTGGAGCACCCGCGACCGTGGCGGGACGACGGGACCTCCCGATGAGCGGCCTGCGGGTCCTCGATCTCACCCAGATCCTCGCCGGGCCGACCTCGGGGCGGCTACTGGGCGAGCTCGGCGCCGAGGTCATCAAGATCAACGCTCCCCAGCGGCGCATCGCCGCACACGGCGTCGTCAACCGGGGCAAGCAGACGATCCTGCTCGACGTGGAGAACCCGGCAGGTCAAGCGGTCTTCTGGAAGCTCGTCGAGGACGCCGATGTCATCGTGCAGAACTTTCCGCCCGGCACCGCCGAGCGCTACGGCATCGGGTACGAGAACGTGCGCGCCCGCAAGCCCGACATCGTGCACGTCTCGGTCAGTTCCTACGGCGGGATCGGCCCGTGGACCCACGGGCGGGGCTACGAGACCCAGGGCCAGGCCGTCACCGGGATCATGGCTCGCGCGGGTGGGCCGGGCGGGCGGCCCGCGGTGCTCGGTCCCTACAACCTGCTGGACTACGGCACCGGGGTCCTCACGGTGTTCGCCGCCGCGCTGGGGATCTACCACCATGCGGTGACGGGCCGCGGGCTGCGGTTGCGCACCTCGCTGGCGCAGACCGGGACCTATCACCAGGCGGCCCACCTGCTCGACCACGAGGACGCCGTGCACGGGACCGAACCCGCCGGGCCCGGCGCGCTGGGCGAGGGCCCACTGATGCGGTTCTACCGGGCGAGCGACGGGTGGTTCTTCCTCGGCGCCGGCGAGGACGACCTCGACCGCGTCACGCAGGTCGCCGGCCTCGGCGGCCCGCACCGCGGATCGCTCGAGGACGTCGAGGCGCAGCTCGAGGCGTCGTTCGCGCAGCGGCAGGCGGGCGTGTGGGTCGAGTCCTTGCGCGGCGCAGGCGTGGGCGCGCACGAGGTCGTCGGCCTCGCCGCCCTCATGGAGGACGCGCTGGTGCGTGGCCGGCAGCTGAGCGTCACACAGGCCTCCGAGGAGGTCGGCGAGGTGACGATGCCGGGCCTCGCGATCGCCATGACCGCCACCCCGCCGCGGATCGGTGCCCCCGTGCGCCAGCCCGGTGCCGATGCCGTCCGGGTGCTCGAGACGGCGGGCCTCGGCAGCGCCGTGGAGTCCCTGGAGCGCCGCTGGGCGGTCCAGACCGCCGGCCTGCCCGGTGGATGGGAGTGACCGCCGGCGTGCGCGCAGCCGGGTCCGTGCAGGTGGGTGGCCCGGTCACGCGGTGGGGGAGGTCGTGCTGAGGAACGGGTGACGGTCGCCGATCCGGCCGACGCCAGGAACCGTTCCGTGCCGCCATCCATGGCGGAGGTCCGGGCACGACCAGTCGTACGACGTTGTCGACGTAGTGGAGTGGCGTAAACGATGAAAGTCTCGTCGATCCTCTCTCGCCTCCTCGGGGGGCTGATCGTGTTGTGGCTGGTGTCGGTGCTGACCTTCGGCCTGATCCAGCTCGTACCCGGCGACCCGGCCGAGATCGCCGCGGGCGACTCCGCGACGCCGGAGACCGTCGCGGCCATCCGCCAGCAGCTGGGACTCGACCGGCCGATCATCGAGCAGTACACGACCTGGTTCGGCAACGTGCTGCAGGGCGACATGGGGAGCTCCCTGTTCACCGGTGAGCCGGTGACGGAAGCGATCCTGCGCTCCGCGCCGGCCACGCTGTCGATCACGTTGCTCGCACTGGTCATCGCCGTCGGCCTCGGCGTGCCGGCCGGCATCGTGGCGGGTCTGCGACAGGGCAGCTGGTTGGACCGGGCGGTGTCGACGCTCGCGACCGTGGGCATCGCGATGCCGGGCTTCTGGGTCGGGATGCTGCTCATCCTGATGTTCGCCCTGGTGAACCCGTGGCTGCCGGCCACGGGCTACGAGCCTCTTTCCGAGGGCGTCGACCTCTGGTTGCAACACGCGATCATCCCGGCCACCGCACTCGGACTGGCGACCGGTGCCGAGCTCGCCCGCCACGCCCGCGGCTGCGTGGCCGACGTCCTGTCCCGGCCCTACATCCGCACGGCCCGGGCACGCGGTTCCGGCTCGTTCTGGCTGGTCCGCCACCACATCCTGCGCAACGCGGCGATCCCCGTCGTGACGGTCCTCGGGCTCCAGGCCGGTCGCCTGCTCGGCGGGGCGATCATCATCGAGCTCGTGTGCGGCATCCAGGGCCTCGGCACTCTCACGATCAATTCGATCCTCCAGCGCGACTTCCCGGTCCTGCAGGGCTATGTCCTGTTCGCCGCCGCCATCGTCGTCGCCGTCAACCTGCTCGTCGACGGGCTGTACGGGTGGCTGAACCCGAAGGTGCGTACCGCATGACCGCAGAGATGACACCCGGGCGGGTCGTGGACCCGCCGGCCGTCCCGGCAGATCCGGGACGGTGGGCCCGCGCGATCCGCACACTCCTGCGAAGGCCCTCCAGCCTCGTGGCGCTGTCCTTCGTCCTCCTGCTGGTCGTGCTCGCGGCGCTGGCGCCGTGGATCTCGCCCCAGGACCCGAACGAGCAGAACCTGTCGGCCGCGTTCGCGCCCTACTCCGCGGAGCACCTGCTCGGTGGCGACGAGCTGGGCCGCGACGTCGCGAGCCGGCTGCTGCACGCGATCCGGCTCGCGCTGCTCGCCCCCCTGATCTCGGTCGGCGTGGCGCTCGTACTCGGGGTGCCGAGCGGGCTGTGGGCCGGTCTGCGCCGCGGCGTCGCCGACACGGTGCTGAGCCGGATCGCCGACACGCTGCTGAGCCTGCCCGGCATGGCGTTCGCGCTCGCGATCGTGGCGGTCGTCGGGCCCGGGCTGGTGAACGTGATGGTCGCGCTCGGCGTCGTGTTCACCCCGAGCCTGTTCCGGGTCGTCCGGAGCGCGGCGATGTCCGTGGCGGAGGAGCCCTACATCGACTCGGCACGGGCGATCGGCTCCTCGACGAACCGGATCCTCTGGGTCCACATCCTGCCCAACGTGGCGGCTCCGCTGCTGGTGCAGGCCACGATCCTGATGGGGCTCGCGCTGCTGGCCGAGGCCGGCCTGAGCTTCCTCGGCCTCGGCGTCCAGCCGCCCGACTCCAGCTGGGGCTCGATGCTGCGCACGGCCTACGACAACCAGTTCAGGGCGCCGCTGGCGGTCCTGCCACCCGGCATCGCCGTGGTCCTCACGGTGCTCGCGTTCAACACCCTCGGCGACACGATCCGCGACGTCATGTCCGCGAGGTGGCGTCGATGAGCCCCGAGGTGACACGCGGGGCGGGTGACCCGCTGCTGGCGGTGGACGGGCTGACGATCGACCTCACCGGGCACGGGGGCCAGCAGGGCCTGGTGCAGGACGTGACGTTCGCGGTCCACGGCGGCGAGTCCGTGGCGCTCATCGGTGAGTCCGGGTGCGGCAAGACGATGACGGCGATGGCCGTGCTCGGCCTGCTCCCCGGCGGGTTCACGGTGACGGGCGGGAGCATCCGCTTCCAGGGCCGGGACCTGCTCGCCTGCAGCGAGCGCGAGATGCGCTCGGTGCGCGGCCGGTCGATCGGCGCGATCTTCCAGGAGCCGATGAGCAGCCTGAACCCGACGATGCGGGTGGGCGACCAGATCGCGGAGGTCCGGCGGCTGCATTTCCGGGAGAACCGGAAGGTGGCCCTGCGGCGGGCGCGTGAGCTGCTCGACCGGGTCGGCATCCCCGACGCCGAGAAGCGGCTGGCGTCCTACCCGCACGAGCTCAGCGGCGGGATGCAGCAGCGGGTGATGATCGCCTCGGCGATCGCGTGCGACCCGGAGCTGGTGCTGGCCGACGAGCCGACGACCGCGCTCGACGTCACGATCCAGGCCGAGATCCTCGAGCTCCTGCGGGACCTGCGGCGGGAGCAGGGGATCGCCGTCCTGCTCGTCACGCACGACCTCGGCGTCGTCGCCGACTTCTGCGACCGCGTGGTGGCGATGTACGCCGGGTCCGTCGTCGAGCGTTCCGACGTCGAGCGGCTCTTCGGGGAGCCCGCTCACCCCTACACCAGGGCGCTCCTCGACGCCGTCCCGCACACCGGGCGGCCGCGCACCGTCCTCCCGGTCATCCAGGGCCGGGTCCCGGCGGCCGGCCAGTTCCCCACGGGGTGCCGGTTCGAGCCGCGGTGCGCACACGGCGGGCACGACCGGTGCTCCGTCCCGCAGCACGAGGCCTCCCTCCAGGACGGCCGGTACACCCGGTGCGCCCGCATCGCCGACGGAGACCTCGTTCTTCCCGAAGGGAGGGCCCGATGACCGGCACCGGTGAGAAGGCCAGGAGGGACGAGCTGCAGGTGCCCGTCACGGGCAGCGGTTCGCTCACGGCACGCGGGCTCTCCAAGTCCTTCCCGCTGTCCCGGAACGCCCTCGGCCGCCCGACCACGCACGTCCGTGCGGTCGACGGCGTGGACATCGACGTCACGGCCGGCACCACGGTGGGCGTCGTCGGCGAGTCCGGATCGGGCAAGTCCACGCTCGGCAGGCTGGTCTCGCTGCTGGAGCGGCCGGACTCCGGCTCGGTGGTGCTCGACGGCCAGGACGTCACCCGGCTGCGGGGCAAGGCCATGTCGGCGCTGCGGACGCGGCTGCAGGTGGTCTTCCAGGATCCCTTCGGGTCGCTGGACCCGACGAAGTCGGTCGGGCACGCCGTCGCCGAGCCGCTGGTCGTGCACCGCAGGATCCGGCGGTCCGGGATGCTCGGCGCCGCCGAGGATCTGCTGTCCCGGGTCGGGCTCGACCCGGGGCTCGCCCGCCGGTACCCGGAGCAGCTGTCCGGCGGCCAGCGCCAGCGCGTCTGCATCGCCCGCGCGCTCGCGCTGGAGCCGTGGCTGCTGGTCGCGGACGAGCCCACGTCGGCACTGGACCTGTCGACGCGGTCGGAGATCCTCAACCTGCTGCTCGGCCTCCAGGAGGACGTGGGCCAGTCGATCCTGCTGGTCTCGCACGACTTCGCGACGGTGCAACACCTGGCCCACCGCGTCGCCGTCATGTACCTCGGCCGCATCGTCGAGGAGGGCCCGACCCACGAGGTGGTGAACAACCCCCTCCACCCCTTCACCCGGGCGCTGCTGTCCGCGGTGCCCGTGCCCGACCCGGTGGTCCAGCGCACCCGCCGGCGCATCGTGCTCCACGGGGACGTGCCGAACCCGGCGAACCCGCCGTCGGGTTGCCGCTTCCGCACCCGCTGCAGCGAGGTGATGCCCTCGTGCTCGTCGATCGACCCGGTGCCGGCCGAGGTCCGGCCCGGCCACCGCGTGGCCTGCCTGCTGCATTCCGGTGCCGGTGTACCCGTGCCGGATGTCGAGACCCCGAGGACCCCCACATGAGAACTTCCTTCCCCCGAGTGTTCGGCGCCCTGCTCGCGTTCGTCCTCGCCGTCTCGCTCGCCGCGTGCAGCAGCGGCTCGCCGGAGGGCTCCGGCGGTGCGGGGGACGGGCAGGCCCGGTTGACGATCGGCGCGGCTGCCATTCCCGCGTCCCTCGACCCGCGCAAGTCCGCCCCGTACGAGGCGTTGTGGGTGGGTCTGCTCTACGACTCGCTCGTGGACCGGAAGCCGGACGGCACCTTCGCGCCGGGTCTGGCCGAGAGCTGGACGTTCTCCGACGACATGCGCGTGCTGGACCTGACCCTGCGCAGCGGGGTGACGTTCCACGACGGTGCCCCGTTCAACGCGGAGGCGGTGAAGGCGAACCTCGACGCCGCCAAGACCGGCGCCACGAACTTCACGAACTACCTGGCGAACGTCGATAGCGTCGACGTCGTCGACGACACGCACGTGCGGCTGAACCTGTCCGAGGCCGGCGCCCCGACCCTGGGAACGTTGGCCGGCGAGGCCGGCATGATCATCAGCCCGCAGGCGTTGTCCCGGGACGATCTCTCGACCAGCCCGGCGGGCACGGGCCCCTTCACGCTCGACAGCTTCGTCGGATCCAACCTGAAGTTCACCAAGTGGGACGGCTACTGGAACAAGGCCGCGGTGAAGATGCCGGGGATCGACGTCACGGTCTACATCGACGAGAGCGCCCGGGTGCGGGCGCTGCGGTCCGGGCAGGTCGACGTGGGGTTCATCCAGCCGAACCAGCTCGAGGAGGTGCGTGCCGCAGGCCTGGAGATCACCAGCGCCGGGACGGCCGACTTCTGGGGCGTGATCGTCAACACCGGCAAGGCCGAGTTCGCCGACCCGAAGGTCCGCCAGGCGATGATGCTCGCGCTGGACCGGCCGTCGATCTCCCAGAACCTGTTCGGCGAGGGCTGCGTCCCGAGCGCGCAGCCGTTCCGGCCCGACGACTGGGCCTACGCCCCGGGCATCGACGACCTTCCGGCGGCGCAGTACGACCCGCAGCGCGCCAAGCAGCTGCTGGCCGAGGCCGGGTACCCGAACGGGTTCTCGTTCGAGCTGCAGACCGGAACGATGCAGACCTGGACCCAGATGGCCTCCGTGCTGCAGGCGCAATGGGGTGAGATCGGGCTGACGGTGAACGTGCGGCCGATGGAGAACGTCCAGTTCGTGACCGCGCGCCGGGACGGCGAGTTCGAGTCGACGGTCTCGACCTACCAGTCCGCGCGGCCGGACCAGAGCGAGTTCGTCAAGACGTTCTACCTGCCGGGCGGCTTGTTCAACCCGTCGGACTACGACCTTCCGGGGGTGGCCGAGCTGCTCGCCGAGTCCTCGTCCAGCCCCGACGTCGAGGTCCGCAAGCCTCCGATGCACAAGATCATGACCGATATCCTGAACGACGGTCCGCCGGTGATCCCGATCTGCACGCGTACCACGTTCTACGCGCACCGGGACAACGTGCACGGCCTGGTGGTCTCGCCGTTGTTCGACTCGGACCTGGTGGACGTCACGGTCGATTCGCGATGAACCGCACCTCCACCGGCATCCGGTTCCGGCAGCGCCCTTCCCGTCTCGTCGCGGCGATGCTGACGTCGCTCCTCGCCGTCTCGCTCGCCGCGTGCAGCAGCGGCTCGTCCGAGGGTTCCGGCGGCGCCGGGGACGGGCAGGCCCGGTTGACGATCGGCGCGGCCGCCGTTCCCGCGTCCCTCGACCCGCGGAAGTCCTCGCCCTACGACGCAATGTGGGTGGGTCTGCTCTACGACGCGCTCGTCAACCGGGCTCCGGACGGCACCTTCGCGCCGGGGCTGGCCGAGAGCTGGACGTTCTCCGACGACATGCGGGTGCTGGACCTGACGCTGCGCAGTGGGGTGACGTTCCAGGACGGCGCGCCGTTCAACGCCGAGGCCGTCAAGACGAACCTCGACGCTGCGCTCGCCGGTTCGACCAACTTCACGAACTACCTGTCGAACGTGGAGAGCGTCGAGGTCGTCGACGACATGCACGTGCGGTTGAACCTGTCCGACGCCGGCGCCCCGACCCTGGGAACGCTGGCCGGTGAGGCCGGCATGATCATCAGTCCGCGGGCGCTGTCGCAGGACGACCTGTCGACCAGCCCGGCAGGCACCGGCCCCTTCACTCTCGACGGCTTCGTCGGCTCCAACCTGACGTTCACCGGTTGGGCCGGCTACTGGAACCGGGACGAGGTGGATCTGTCCGGGATCGACGTCACGGTGTTCCTCGACGAGAGCGCCCGGGTGCGGGCCCTGCGGTCCGGGCAGGTGGACGTCGCCTTCATCCAGCCGAGCCAGGTCGCGGAGGTGCGGTCGGCAGACCTTTCGATCACCAGCGCGCCCACGGCCGACTTCTTCGGTCTGATCGTCAACACCGGCAAGGCCGAGTTCGCCGACCCGAAGGTCCGCCAGGCGATGATGCTCGCAGTGGATCGTCCGGCGCTGGTGCAGAACGTGTTCGGCGAGGGCTGCGTCCCGAGCGCGCAGCCGTTCCGGCCCGACGACTGGGCGTACGCCCCGGGGATCGACGACCTGCCGGCGGCGCAGTACGACCCGCAGCGTGCGAAGCAGTTGTTGGCCGAGGCCGGGTTTCCGAACGGGTTCTCGTTCGAGATCCAGACCAACACGATGCAGACCTGGACCCAGATCGCCTCGGTCCTGCAGGCGCAGCTGGGTGAGATCGGCGTGACGGTCTCCGTGCGGCCCATGGAGAACGTCCAGTTCGTGACCTCACGCCGGGACGGTTCGTTCGAGTCGACCCTCTCGACCTACCAGTCCGCGCGGCCGGACCAGAGCGAGTTCATCAAGACCTTCTACCTGCCGGGGGGTCTGTTCAACCCGTCCGGCTACGACCTGCCGGGGGTGGCCGAGCTGCTCGCCGAGTCCTCGT
This sequence comes from Pseudonocardia sp. MH-G8, assembly GCF_002262885.1. GTDB lineage: Bacteria > Actinomycetota > Actinomycetes > Mycobacteriales > Pseudonocardiaceae > Pseudonocardia. Next base: position 53,389 of record NZ_NKYF01000007.1, read on the forward strand.
CCAGTCCCGATCTCGAGGTCCGCAAGCCTCCGATGCACAAGATCATGACCGATATCCTGAACGACGGTCCGCCGGTGATCCCGATCTGCACGCGTACCACGTTCTACGCGCACCGGGACAACGTGCACGGCCTGCAGGTTCCGCCGCTGTTCGACGCGAACCTGGCGGACGTCACGGTCGACTCGCGATGAGCAGTACCGCGATGGCCCTCGGTTCAGCCGAGTTCGGTCGCCGCGGGCGCGGGAGTGGGCGTGATCGCGGCGGGTTGCGCCTCGTCGAGCAGCCAGTTGCGGAATACCGAGAATGCGCGCCGGCGCGGTCTGTGGGCCGGGTGGAGGAGGTAGAAGTCGAGATTCTGACCGCGCGCGTCGAATGGGATGACGAGCGTTCCCGCGGCGATCTCCGGCTCGACGAAGGACCGCGGCGCGAGCGCCACGCCCTGGCCGGACGCCGCTGCCCGGTAGGTCAGGCTGGTGTCGCTGAACCGGGACCCGCGGGTGGCGTCGATGCCCGTGATGCCGGTGCTGAGGAGCCAGTTCTGCCACAGCTGGGGGGAGGCGACGGAGCGCAGGAACCCGTCGCTCGGCACCCTGCGGAGGTCGCCGGGCTCGTTCAGGCGGTACTCGTCCTTGAACTCGGGACTGCAGATCAGCACGATCACGTCGCTGACCACCAGATCGAGGTCGAACTCCTCCCCGGGCAGGTGGCTGTTCGGCCGGATCTCCGCGTCCACGTCGAACTGCCCGAAGTCCTCCGGCCGGCTGGAGGTGACCAGCTCCAGCTCGACCCACGGCTGGCTCCGGTGGAAGCGGGCGAGCCGCGGGACCAGCCAGTTGCTCGCGAAGAGGGTGAAGGACCGCACCTGCAGCGTCTCCTCGCCGCGCCAGCGGCCCGTGACCTGGCCGGTGGCCTTCGCGATCTCCGACAGGTGCCGCGAGGTGGCCTCGAGGTAGCGGGCGCCCACGTCGGTGAGCTGGATGGTGCGGCCCTCGTGGCGGAACAGCGACACACCGAGCCACGACTCCAGCACGCGGACCTGGCGACTGACGGCACCCGGGGTGACGACCAGCTCCTCCGCCGCCGCCCGGATGCTCCCGAGCCTGCCTGCCGCCTCGAAGCTGCGCAGCGCGTTGAGGGGCGGAAGCTGCATCGGTGCATCCCTGCCATCCACCCGTGGAGTCTCGGCGATCGGCCACGGTTCCGTCAACGGGTGCTCAACTGTTTCCCGGAGCTCAACGGTTGGTGCAGTTCTCGTCGCTGGTGCCTCCCTTTCCTGGTCGTAAACTACTGAATAGCAAGCGAGCTGATGAGGTAGCCGTCGGCTTCCTTTTCGGAAAGGCTGGAGAAACGATGACAGCGCCGCCGACGTCCTGCGACATCCTGATCCGCAACGGGCACGTCCTCGACCCCGGTTCCGGCCTCGACGGGCGGATGGACATCGCCATCGCCGGAGGCCGGATCAGCGCGATCGGCCCCGATCTGGACGTGACCGGGGCGAAGCGGGTGCTCGAGATGCGCGGGGACGACCGGTACGTGGTGCCCGGCCTCATCGACATCCACACGCACGTGGCGCACGGCGCCACCACGGCCGGAGTGGGGATGGGCTGCTGCGATCCCGACGAGATCGGCGTGCGCTCGGGCGTCACCACGGTCGTGGACTGCGGCTCGGTCGGTGTCGCCAACCTCGGGGTGTTCCCGGTGCACGTCCTGCCGCGCGCACGCACCCGGGTGGTGGTCTACGTCAACGCCGGGAGCCACGCGCACACCATGCCGGGGTGGGCCGACATGGCGAGCCTCGACGAGATCGACGATCGCGCCATCGCCTCCTGCGTCGAGCACAACCCCGGGCTCGTCGAGGGGGTGAAGCTGCGGCTGGTGGGTGACATCGTCACCGAGGCGGGCGAGGAAGTGATCAACCGGTCCAAGAAGGTCGCGCGGGAGCACGGTGTGCCGCTCATGGTGCACATCGGAGACTTCCGGGCGGCGGAGCGGCCACGCCCGGACCGGATGGGCGAGGTCACCCGCCACCTGCTGGAGGCGCTCGAGCCGGGCGACATCCTCACCCACCTCTGCACACCGAACATCGGTGGCGTCATGGACGACGCCGGCGCGACGCTGCCACTGCTGACCGAGGCCCGCGCCCGGGGAGTGGTGCTCGACCCCGCCCTCGGGCTGGGGAACTTCGGCTACGCGATCGCCGCCGAGCAGGCGCAGCGCGGGCTGCACCCCGACACGATCAGCAGCGACCTGACGGCCGGCGGGCAGAGCTTCCAGAGCCTCGTCGAGTGCATGGCGAAGTTCATGGCCATCGGCTACTCGTTGCGGGAGGTGGTCGCGATGACCACCGGGCGCGCGGCCGCGGCCATCGGCAAGCAGGACGAGATCGGGGCTCTCGCGGTCGGCCGGGAGGCCGACATCACCGTGCTCGACCTGGTGCGCGGCGACTTCGGCTTCGTCGACACCACGAAGGCGAGCTTCGGGGGCGGGTACGGGATCGTGCCCGTCGCCACGGTGCGGGCCGGCGAGCTCGTCGCGCCCGGCTGGGGCCCGCATCCGTGGGGCTGGCTGCCCGCCGACGCGGCGGAGGTCGCGCGATGACCGGCGAGCGACCGGCAGGCGACCTGCGGTTCACCGCGTCCGACACCTGGGCGCAGGTTCCGCCGGAGTTCGCGTACCGCGACGTCGCGGCCGTCGACGTCGCCGCCGACGACGACGTCTACCTGCTCACCCGGGACCGCAACGGAGTGCTCGTCCTCGACTCCGCGGGCGGCTTCCGGGCGGCATGGGGCGACGGGATCTTCACCACGCCGCACGGGCTCACCCTCGCCCCCGACGGCACCGTGTACTGCGTCGACTGCGGCGACCACAGCATCCGCCGGTTCACCCCGGACGGGGAACTGATCCAGACGATCGGCACCCCCGGGTCGGCCACCGACACCGGGTACCGGCCCGGACCCGGCGCCGTCGTGCACGCGAACGAGACGGTCCGGCGCGCCGCCGGGCCCTTCAACGGGTGCACGAACCTGGCGATCGCCCCCACCGGCGAGCTGTACGTGTCCGACGGGTACGGCAACTGCCGCGTGCACCGGTTCACCGCGGACGGGGAGCTGATCGGGTCGTGGGGCGCGGTGGGGTTCGGCCCCGGGGAGTTCCGCCTCCCGCACGGCATCTGCGCGACCGCGGACGGCCGCATCCTCGTGGGCGACCGGGAGAACGACCGCATCCAGGTGTTCGACCTCGACGGCACGTACATGACGGAGTGGACCGACGTCCAGCGGCCCACCGACCTGGCCGTCGACCGGGATGGCCTGATCTACGTCGCCGAGCTCTGGCGGCCCCGCGGCAACGCGTCGTTCACCCGCGGAACGACGTCGGTGGACCTGCCGGGCCGGGTGACGGTGTTCGACCCGCGCGGCACGGTGGTGGCCCGCTGGGGCGCCTCGACCGTGATGCGGGACGGGCTCGGCAACTTCGTCGCCCCGCACGGCATCGCGGTCGACTCCCACGGCTCGGTCTACGTGGGGGAGGTGACGGGGTCGTTCGGGATCAAGCCCGGTCGCGTGCCCGACAGCATGGCCGGACACCTGCTCCAGAAGTTCACCCGCACCACGTGATCGGGGGCTGACGCCCCGCGACGCCACACCGTGACGTCATACCGTGCCGGCCCCCAGCCGGAACCACCCACCGGGCAGCGACTGCTGCGCCGGCAGGCAGTGCTGCGCGCCGGGAAGCCCCGGCGCCTCGACGAGGAGGAACCCAGCGATGAAGCGCAACGACGGACGGATCCGGACCTCGCACGGCGGCAACCTCCCGCTGCCCGCCGACCTGAACGCCATGCTCGCGACGCCTGAACGCGACGAGCCGGCGGTCCGGAGCCGGCTCGCCGACGCCGTGCAGGAGGTCGTCGACCGCCAGGCCGAGAGCGGCGTCGACGTCCTGAACGACGGCGAGTACGTGAAGGCGGGCGCGGCGGGCGCCTACGCGGGGTACATCCATGCGCGGGTCACCGGCTGGGAGCGGCGGACCGGGGACACCGCCCCGCCGGCCAAGCGCGCGGGGACCGCGGAGCGCGACCGCCACCAGTTCCCCGGGGTCTACGGGTCGGGCCTGTGGATGTCGGGCTCCGGTGGCCCGGTCCGCCCCGGTTTCGCGACACCGGGCGCGGTCCCGCAGAGCAACAGCGTGCGGGTGTGCGTGGAGCCGGTGCGCTACGTGGGGCACGACGCCATCGCGTCGGACATCACCGCCCTGCAGCACGCGCTGAAGGGCCGCGACGGTGACACCGAGGGCTTCATCGCCGCACTCGGACCGCTCAGCCTCGGCGCCTCGGCGGTCAACGAGCACTACTCCTCGGAGGAGGAGTACCTCATGGCGGTGGCCGAGGTGGTCCGGGAGGAATACCGGGCCATCACCGACGCGGGCCTGATCGTCCAGGTCGACGAGCCGGAGTTCCTGACGACCTGGACGTTCTACCCGGAGTGGGAGGTCGCCGACCTGCGCCGCTACCTGGAGATGGCCGTCCGGGTGATCAACCACGCCCTCGAGGGCATCCCGGTCGAGCAGGTCCGCTTCCACTCGTGCTGGGGGAGTGGGCACCGCCCGCACACCACGGACATCGAGCTGCGCCACGTCGTGGACCTGCTGGTGCGGGTGAACGCGCAGTGCTACGCCGTCGAGTCGGGCAACGTCCGGCACGCTCACGAGTGGCGGGTCTGGGAGGACGTCGCCCTCCCGGAGGGCCGGATGGTCATGCCCGGGGTGGTCAGCCACGCCACGGACCTCGTGGAACACCCCGAGCTGGTGGCGGAGCGGCTGGCGAACTTCGCGAGCGTGCTCGGGCGGGAGAACGTCCAGGCGGGCACGGACTGCGGCATCGGGTCCCGGGTCGGTCACGAGGAGATCGTCTGGGCGAAGCTGCGCGCCCTCGGGGAGGGCGCCGCGCTCGCGAGCTCGCGGCTCTGGCCATGAGGTTGCTGCACGACACACGAAGGGCGATCTCCGATGCTTGTTGACTTCCGACCGCACACCCGCCTGCGCGGTACGCAGCCGGTGGACCTGACGGCCTCGCTCGTCCCCGTCGTGGAGGCGCTGGGCGAGGGCGCGGTGGACCTGGCGAAGGTGCGCGTGGTGTCGGACTGGGTGCAGTACCGCGAGAACTTCCGCGACGTGGTGGACCTGCGCCCGATCCTGCACTCGGCACCGTCGGCCGCCGGTGCCGGCGGCGCGGTCCCGGTTCCGATGGGGGTGCGCGAGGACGACCTCGAGGTCGCCGTCGACGTGCGGCGCAGCCATGACGTCGCCCTGAAGGAGCTGACCGCCTCGCTCTTGCGCAGTGCCCCCGACCGCGTGGTGCTGGAGGGGTGGGGGCGGGGGAGCGAGAGCATCGTCTGGGACTTCAACGCGCTCTACTGGTCGGCGCTGGAGCTGTGGGAGAAGGCGACGGGGCGCGGGTACGAGCAGGCGCTCCCCGGCGGGGAGAGCGATGCCCGCAACCGCGAGGCGGCGCACGAACTCATCGACGGGCTGTTCGCGGTGTGGGATCGGCTGTCGGAGTCCAACGCGCTGCCCGACGAGCTCTACGTGGTCGAGCTCGGGGTGGGCAACGGCGGCCAGGCGAAGGTGTTCCTCGACGAGTTCCGCAAGCGCGACCGGGAGCACGGGCGCGGCTACTACCGGCGCCTGCACTACCTCATGTGCGACTACTCCCAGCACGTCCTGGATCTGGCGCGCGAGACGGTGGCCGAGCACATCGCGCACGTCAGCTCGTTCGCGCTGGACGCCACCCGGCCCCGCACGTCGCTGGGGTTCCTGCAGTACAAGGTATTCCTGGTCTACGTCTCGAACGTCTACGACAACCTGCCCACCGACGAGGTGGCCCACCTCGGGGGCCGCACCTACTGCGTGCAGACGCGGGCCTACCTGCCGGCCGCGGAGGCCGCGGAGCTGGCCGGCTCGGTCGCGGCGACCACCGAGGAACTGCCCGCGCTGGTGCAGAAGCTGCTGCGGCTGGGGCCTGCGCTCCTTCCCGAGGTCGCCCCGGCGCAGTTCCCCGACGTCGACTCCGCGGTGGCGTTCTGGCGGCGCACCTGGTCGGCGTTGCGGCAGGAGGAGCGCTACGTCCCCCTGCTCGGGCTGGACACCTACCCGCTCACGCCCGTGACGGGCGGGGCCGGGCAGATCCCGCTGAGCGGAGAGCTGCTGCGCCCGCTGCTGGAGTCGGGCGCCGACGTCCGGATGCACGTCAACAACGGGGCGCTGGCCAGCTTCGTCGACAGCCTGATGCTGCTGCACCCGTTCGGCACCCTGGTCTGCCACGACCTGTTCGTCACCGACATCGGGGGCTACCGGACGCATTTCCGCGGCCCCGGCAAGTACGACGGCTCGGTGGTGAACTGGGTGAACGGGCCGCTGCTTGCGCACGTGGGCCGCCGGCGCGGCTTCGACGTGGCTTACGAGCGGTTCCGGCACCGCAGCGGCGGCAACATCGTGACGATGACCGCCCAGGTGCGGGACTGAGCGCCGACATGGACGGTCTGCCCCTGCTGCCCACGACGGTCGTCGGCTCCTACCCCGTACCGGAGTGGATGGAGCGTCTGAAGACCGAGTACTTCCGCGGCAAGATGAGCCACGCCCAGCTGCAGGACGTGCACGACATGGCGATCAAGGCCGCGCTGCGCGACCAGGAGCTGGCCGGGATCGACATCGTGTCCGACGGCGAGCTGCGCCGGGACAACGACCTGGACTACTTCGTCGCCCGCATGCCGGGCGTCGAGATCGCGCACACCGCCAAGGACTTCTACTTCGACTACTACGACACCCGGGTGAGCGCGCCGCTGCAGGCACCGGACGGCCGGGTACCGCTCGGGCTCGCCGACGACTTCGCGTTCACCGCGTCGCAGACGACGCAGCCGATCAAGTTCTCGTTCACCGGGCCGTTCTCACTGTCCCGGCGGCTGTCCAACGAGGCCTACCCCGATCGCCGGGACCTGGTGCTCGCGATCGCCGGGATCCTGAACGCCGAGGCGCACGCGCTGGCCGCGCGGGGCGCGCGGCTGCTGCAGATCGACGAGCCGTTCCTCGCGGGCCACCCGCACGAGGTGGCCACGGCGGTCGAGGCGATCAACGTGGTCACCGCCGGCGTCGACGTCACGTGGGGACTGCACGTCTGCTACGGCAACCGCTACGCCCGGCCCTCGTGGGAGGGCCACTACGACTTCCTGTTCCCCGCCGTGATGGACGCCGCCGTCGACCAGCTCGTGCTCGAGTTCGCCCGCAAGGGCTACGACGACCTGACCGTCGTGGCGAAGCACGGGTGGGACCGCGCGCTCGGCGTGGGTGTCGTCGACGTCAAGAGCGGCCAGGTCGAGAGCCCCGACCTGATCGCGTCCCGCATCCGCGGGGCGCTCGAGCTCGTGCCCGCCGATCGCCTGGTGATCAACCCGGACTGCGGGCTGCGCAACCTCAGCGGCCCCGTCGCGCGGGCGAAGCTCGCCGCGATGGTGGCAGGCACCGAACAGGTCCGGCGCTCGCTCGCCGGCGCCTCCTCCGAAGAAGGAGCACCGTCATGACCCAGTCCGACCCGCACGAGTACCTGTTCACGTCCGAGTCGGTGACCGAGGGGCACCCGGACAAGATCGCCGACGCGATCTCGGACGCCGTGCTCGACGCCGCGCTCGCGAACGACCCGTACTCGCGGGTGGCGTGCGAGACGCTGATCACCACCGGGATGGTGGTGCTGGCCGGGGAGATCACGACCCCGCAGCACCTCGACTACACCCAGATCGTGCGCGACACCGTCAACCGCATCGGCTACGACGACGGTCGCTACGGCTTCGACGGGCACAACTGCGCGGTACTGGTGGCGCTGGACAAGCAGTCCCCGGACATCGCGCAGGGCGTCGATCAGGCCCACGAGCACCGGGGCAGCCGCTCCGACGACGAGCTCGACCGGGCCGGGGCCGGCGACCAGGGGATGATGTTCGGCTACGCCACCGACGAGACGCCCGAGTTCATGCCGATGCCGATCGCGCTGGCACACCGGCTCTCGCGCCGGCTCGCGGCCGTGCGCAAGGACGGCAGGCTGGGATACCTGCGCCCGGACGGCAAGACGCAGGTGTCGGTGCGCTACGTCGACGGCGTGCCGGTGGCCGTGGAACGGGTGCTGGTGTCCACCCAGCACGGCGAGGAGGCCACGAACGAGCAGATCCGCGAGGACCTGTGGAACCACGTGGTGGCCGCCGAGCTCCCGACCGACTTCTACGACGCCGACGAGCTGCGTTCCAACCTGCTGGTCAACCCGACGGGCCGGTTCGTGATCGGCGGTCCCGTGGGGGACGCGGGGCTGACCGGCCGCAAGATCATCGTGGACACCTACGGCGGGTTCGCCCGCCACGGCGGCGGCGCCTTCTCGGGCAAGGACCCCTCGAAGGTCGACCGGTCGGCGGCGTACGCGGCCCGGTACGTGGCCAAGAACGTGGTGGCCGCCGGCCTGGCCTGGCGCGCCGAGGTGCAGGTGGCGTACGCGATCGGTGTCGCACGCCCGGTGTCGTTGCTGGTGGAGACGTTCGGCACCGAGCAGGTGGACCGACGGCTGATCGAGAAGCTGGTGGCCGAGCACTTCGACCTGCGGCCGGCCGCGTTCCGCGGCTACCTCGACCTGCACCGGCCGATCTACTCGCCGACCGCGGCGTACGGCCACTTCGGGCGCACCGACCTCGATCTGCCCTGGGAGCGCACCGACCGCGCCGCGGCGCTGCGCGACGCCGCCGGCCTCACCGCCTGAGAGGACTGACATGACTGTCACGAACAAGACTGTCGCGAACATCCCCGTGCCCACTTTTCACCAGACCCGCGGCGGCATCGACTTCGCCGTGGCCGATCTCGGCCTGGCCGAGTTCGGCCGCAAGGAGATCCGGCTCGCCGAGCACGAGATGCCCGGCCTGATGGAGCTTCGCCGCGAGTACGCCGAGGCGCGCCCGCTGCAGGGGGCGCGGATCGCCGGCTCCCTGCACATGACCGTGCAGACCGCGGTGTTGATCGAGACCCTGGTCAGCCTGGGCGCCGATGTGCGCTGGGTGTCCTGCAACATCTTCTCCACCCAGGACCACTCGGCCGCGGCCATCGTCGTGGGCCCGCACGGCACCGCGGAGGAGCCGCAGGGTGTGCCGGTGTTCGCCTGGAAGGGCGAGACGCTTCAGGAGTACTGGTGGTGCACCGAGCAGCTGTTCAAGTTCACCGACGAGGCCGGCAACGTGGTCGGTCCGAACATGATCCTCGACGACGGTGGTGACGCCACCCTGCTCGTGCACAAGGGCGTGGAGTTCGAGAAGACCGGTGTGGTGCCCACGGTCGAGGACGAGGACCTGACGGTCTCGGACGAGTACCGGATCATCCTGGACACGCTGCGCCGTTCGCTGGCCGAGGACCCGAAGCACTGGACCACGGTGGCCTCGGACATCCGGGGTGTCACCGAGGAGACCACCACCGGTGTGCACCGGCTCTACCAGCTGGCCGAGCAGGGTCTGCTGCTGTTCCCGGCGATCAACGTCAACGACTCGGTCACCAAGAGCAAGTTCGACAACACCTACGGGATCCGGCACTCGCTGATCGACGGGTTGAACCGGGCAACCGACGTGTTGATCGGCGGCAAGGTGGCGCTGGTCTGCGGTTTCGGTGACGTGGGCAAGGGCTCGGCCGCCGCGCTGGCCGGTCAGGGCGCGCGGGTGATCGTGGCCGAGGTCGACCCGATCTGCGCCCTGCAGGCGTTGCTGCAGGGCTTCCAGGTGGCGCGGCTCGAGGACGTCGTGCACACCGCCGACATCATCGTGACCACCACCGGCAACAAGGACATCATCACCACCGAGGCGATGTCCCGGATGAAGCACCAGGCGATCGTGGCCAACGTGGGCCACTTCGACAACGAGATCGACGTCGCCGGGCTGACGCGCTACCCGGGTATCCGCCGCCTGAACATCAAGCCCCAGGTCGACGAGTGGGTCTTCGGCGACGGGCATTCGATCATCCTGTTGTCCGAGGGTCGGCTGATGAACCTGGGCAACGCCACCGGGCACCCGTCGTTCGTGATGTCCAACAGCTTCTCCAACCAGGTGATCGCCCAGGTCGAGCTGTTCACGAAGTTCGAGGAGTACAACAAGGACGTCTACCGGCTGCCCAAGATCCTGGACGAGAAGGTCGCGAAGATCCACGTTCTGGCGCTGGGCGGGGAGTTGACGACGCTCTCCAAGGACCAGGCCGAGTACATCGGCGTGGACGTCGAGGGCCCGTACAAGCCCGAGCACTACCGGTACTGATGACCACCACGGCAGAACGGCCACACGCGGCCGGGACCCCCGAACCCGCTGCCGGGCAGGACATCGGCCGGCTCGTCGTCTCGTGCACCGACGGGCCGGGGATCGTGGCCCGGGTCAGCGCGTTCCTGCACCGGCGCGGTGCCAACATCGTGCAGTCCGACCAGTTCTCCACCGGGCCCGTCGGGGGCGGGTTCTTCCTGCGCACCGAGTTCCACCTGCCCGGCCTGACCGGGGCGCTGCCCGAGCTCGAACGGGCCTTCGTCGACGAGGTCGCGCCCGCGATCGGCGGGACGTTCCGCTTCCGGGACGCCTCGTCGTTGACGCGGGTGGCGCTGTTCGTGTCCCGCTACGACCACTGCCTGCTGGACCTGCTGTGGCGCGTCCGCCGGGGTGAGCTGCCGATGACGGTGGTGCAGGTCGTGTCCAACCACCCGGACCTCGCGGCCGACGTCGCCGCGTTCGGCGTGCCCTTCGCGCACGTCCCGGTCACGCGCGCCACGAAGCCGGAGGCGGAGCAGCGTGAGCTGGACCTGCTGGCGGGGCGGGTCGATCTCGTGGTGCTGGCCCGGTACATGCAGGTCCTCTCGGGTGACTTCCTCGACCGGGTGGGCGTGCCGGTGATCAACATTCACCACTCGTTCCTGCCGGCCTTCGCCGGCGCGGGCCCCTACGAGCGCGCCAAGCAACGCGGCGTGAAGCTCATCGGCGCCACCGCGCACTACGCCACCGAGACCCTCGACGAGGGCCCGATCATCGAGCAGGACGTCGTGCGGGTGTCGCACCGCGCAGGCGTCACCGACCTCACCCGCGCAGGCGCCGACATCGAACGCGCCGTGCTCGCCCGCGCCGTCCGCTGGCACTGCGAGGACCGGGTGCTCGTCGACGGGCGCACCAGCGTCGTCTTCTGACGGCGTCGTCCTCTGATCCACCTACCCATCCCACGGGGAGATGCCATGCCGCCCGCAGCCATCGCCGTCGCCGGCTCCATCGCGACCGACCACCTCATGCACTACCCCGGCCTGTTCAGCGAGCAGCTCATCGACGGTCACCTCGACCGCATCTCGCTGAGCTTCCTCGTCGACGACCTCGTCGTCCGGCGCGGCGGCGTGGGCGCCAACATCGCGTTCGCGCTGGGCGTGCTCGGCGCCCGCCCGGTGCTCGTGGGCGCCGTCGGGCCCGACTTCGCCGACTACCGCGCCTGGCTGGAGCGGCACGGGGTGGACTGCGCGGGCGTGCACACCTCGGCGACGGCGCACACCGCGCGGTTCACCTGCACCACCGACGACGCCCAGTGCCAGCTCGCGTCCTTCTACCCGGGCGCGATGAGCGAGGCCGCCGCGATCCGGATCGGCCCGCTCGTCGACAGCCACGGCGTCGGGCTGGTGCTGATCGGCGCCGACGACCCCGACGCCATGCTCGCCCACACCCAGGAGGCCCGCGAGCTGGGCGTGCCGTTCGCCGCCGACCCCTCCCAGCAGCTGCCCCGCCTGGACACCGACCGCTGCCGCATGCTCGTGGGCGGCGCCCGCTACCTGTTCACCAACGAGTACGAGTGGGAGCTGCTCCAGCGCCGCACCGGGTGGAGCGAGCAGGACATCGCCGAGCGGGTGGGGCTGCGCGTCACCACGCTGGGGAGCAAGGGCTGCCTGCTGGTCGACGCCGACGGCGCCGAGACCACGGTCGAGGCCGTGCCGGCGCACGAGGTCGTCGACCCGACCGGGGTCGGCGACGGGTTCCGGGCCGGGTTCCTCGCCGGGGTCGCGGGCGGGCTCGAGCTGGAACGCGCCGCGCAGCTCGGCTCGCTCATCGCCACCCTCGTCCTCGAGTCCTCCGGACCCCAGGAATGGCACCTCGACGTCGACGCGGCGCTGACCCGGTTGGCCGACACCTACGGGGCCTCGGCGGAGGGCGACATCGCGCCCCTCCTGCGCGCGGGCCGGGCGGCGGCATGACGGCGACCCTGATCGACGGTCGGGCGGTGGCCGCCCGGGTGCGCAAGGAGGTGGCGCGGGACGTCGAGGCACTGCCGGCACCACCCGGGCTCGCCACGATCATCATCGGCGACGACCCGGCCTCGGCGATCTACGTGCGCAACAAGCGCAGGCAGTGCGTCGAGGCCGGGATGCGCGACCTGCACCGGCCGCTTCCCGGCGACATCAGCCAGGCACGCGCCGCGGCCGTGATCGACGAGCTCGCCGCCGATCCCGCGGTCACGGCGATCCTGGTCCAGCTGCCGCTGCCCCCGCACCTCGATGCCGCTGCGCTGATCGACCGCATCCCGCCGGGCAAGGACGTCGACGGTCTCACCGCGGGCAGCGCCGGGCGACTGGCGCTGGGCCGCCCGGGGCTGCGCCCGTGCACGCCCGCCGGGGTGCTCGTGCTGCTCGACGAGATCGGGGTGGAGTTGGCGGGCGCGCACGCGGTGGTCGTCGGCCGGTCCGATCTGGTCGGCAAGCCCATGGCGGCGCTGCTCCTGCAGCGCCACGCGACCGTGACGGTGTGCCACTCCCGCACCCGCGACCTCGCCGCGACCTGCCGCCTCGCCGACGTGCTCGTCGTGGCAGCAGGGGTCCCCGGGATCGTCGGCGTGGACGGAGTGAAGCCCGGTGCCACGGTGATCGACGTCGGCATCCACCGCACGGGCACCGGACTGCGCGGCGACGTCGACGCCGACCAGGTCCGCGAGGTCGCCGGCGCACTCACCCCGGTGCCCGGCGGGGTCGGGCCGATGACCATCGCGATGCTCCTGCGCAACACCGTCACCGCCGCCGCCCTCTGCCCATCTCCGGACACGGCGTCATCGCGTGGTCGTCCCTGAACGTCTGCCCGCCACACCGACGTCCTCATACGCATTCGCCATGACGCGACTGGAGGCACGACCCCCGATGCAGAACGGCCAGCACCCCCGCGTCCTCGACGGCTTCTCACTGGAGATGACCGGACGGGACCGCGCAGGGCTCGACGAGGCCGCGGCGTACCTGCCGCCCGGGACCCGGGTCAACATCACCTACCTCGCCGGCGAAACCATGCAGGATCGGGTCGGCGCGGCCAGAGCCGTGCGGCGTCACGGCTTCACCCCGGTTCCGCACGTGGCCGCTCGTCGCATGCGCTCGCCGGCAGAGCTCGGTGAATTCCTCGCAGCCCTCGGTGAGGCCGACGCGCTCGACGAGATCTTCGTGGTCGGTGGCGACCCGACCACTCCTGCCGGCCCGTTCGCCGACGGCCTCTCGGTACTGCGCAGCGGTATCCTGCAGGAGACCGGTGTGCGGCGGGTGAGCGTCCCCGGCTATCCCGAGGGGCATCCGCACATCGCCGTGGACGCGTTGTCCGAGGCACTGCACGCCAAGGTCGCGGTTCTCACCGAACAGGAGCTGGCCCCCGCGGTGATCACCCAGTTCGGCTTCGACGTGCAGCCCGTCCTCGGCTGGATCCGTGCGCTTCGCCGGCAGGGGATCGAGGCGCAGATCCGTGTCGGGGTTCCGGGGCCGGTCGGGGTCAAGCGCCTGCTCGCCTACGCCCGCCGGTTCGGCGTGGCCACGTCCGCCGGGATCACCCGCAAGTACGGATTCTCCCTCGCCAATCTCTTGGGTACCGCCGGCCCCGACGCGTTCGTCTCGGCGCTGGCAGATGGGCTCGACCCGGCCGTCCACGGGGACGTGCGGACGCACTTTTACACCTTCGGAGCCATCACGGCAACATCTGCGTGGGTACGCGACTTCGTTGTCGCACCGCGCATTCGACACGACGGCGAAGGAGTACCTGGCGAGAACCGATCAACATGACGACGAGGGAGCAGGAAAGGACGGCGCGAGTGGCACGCCGAGCTTTTGGGTTCGCCGACCACCGCGTCGCTGAGATGCGGGACGAGCTTGCAGCGCTGCGTGCCGAAGCGGGCTGGCTCTACTCGCGAGGTGATCGCCACGGGACTCGGCCGGGACGCCGCCCACCCCTTCCAGCGGCGTCCGCGTGATCGTGGCGCGTGCCGGAGGGGGAGCAGCCAGAATGTCCCGACCGGCCCCGCGGTGGAACCGCTACGGGCGACCGCCATGGGGGACGTCCACCCGGGTGGTCAGCAGCCGGGATTCGCGAGCCGCCGCTCGGGCGGCGGCATCGAAGTCGGGCGCTGCGCAGAGGAACAGGGTCCGGCCGTCGTCGCCTCCCAGCATGCAGGCGAAGACACCACTGTCGACCTGGATCTCGTCGACGATGTCCCCACCCTCCTGCACCCGGATCACCTTGCCGCCCAGCGCGTCGGCGATCCACAGGGCACCCTCGGCGTCGAGGCAGCATCCGTCGGGCGCGATCTTCAACTGGCCCAGGACGGAGGCGAGGTCGGGTTCGGTCGGCACGTCACCGAACGTCGCCCAGACCCGCTGGTTGGTCAGGGCACCGCTGTCGTCGATGTCGAAGGCCGTCACCCGGTTGCCGAACGTCTCGCCGACGATCAGCACGTTGTCGTCGGTGATGACGCTGCCGTTCGGGAAGTGCAGGCCGCTCGCGGCCTCGCTGACGGTTCCGTTCGGCTCGACCCGGGTGATGGTGGTGGTGGCGGGGTCCGCACCGGCGCCCAGGTCGAAGCCGAAGTCACCCACGTAGGCACGACCGGTCGAGTCCATCACCATGTCGTTGAGGTTGCCGCCGGCGTGCTTGCCCAGGTCGGCGTGGACGACCACCTGTCCGTCGTGCTCGCGGCGCAGCAGGGTGTGGTCCCGCGCGGAGACCACGACCAGGCGGCCGTCGGGGAGCCAGCCCAGCCCGCCCGGCTGGTTCGGCACCTCGAGCTCGGTCGTCAGACCGGAACCGTCCTCGGCCGAGGACAGCACCCGGTTGGTGTAGAAGTCGGAGAACCAGATGCGTCCGTCGTGCCACCTGGGGCACTCCGTGAACGACATTCCGGTGACGATCGTGGTCAACGCACTCACGTGTCGGCCCCTCGTTGTTCAGATTGACAAGCTGCAGATTTGCGGGCTCTTCGAACCTAGAGCTCCAGCCGTAGTTCGTGAGGCGCCGTGGGTGGCCGGGGACGAGGTCGACGGCGCCGGTCCTGTGTTGTGCGCCGAGTTGGAGTTGCGTCGGGTCGGGTATGTGCTGGCCATCGGCTGTGATCGCCGCGTCCCGGCCGGGGCTGGGCCGATCCGCGCCGACGAACTCGCTGCCGGCCTGCCCAGACGGGCCTTGATCCGGCGCGGCTCACCGCGCTGACCCTGATCGAACCGGCCCAGGTCCTCGCCCGCTTCCCGGCCTCGTTCCTGTCCGTCGCGATCGGTGCCTCCCATGCCTCGCCGGAACGGCTCCGCAGGCGAGCCCTGCGCTGGGATCACCGGTGGAGGTTCACGGCATACCCCGGCGGCACCGCTGTCGCCGCCCGAGCCTGCGCTCCAGGGATGGAGGTGCGTTCCACGGCGACCTCCCGGCACGAGGTGCGGTGGTTGACCGGAGCGCCCGAGAGGTCGACCCGCAGTCGTGATCCTCGGCCGCCCATCAGGGGTTCCGGCGGGGTTTTTGTTCCGGATCGATCCATTTCGGCGGGATGAATTCGGGTAACCCGTCACGGATCCGCACCACCCATCCGGAATCGTGGATCAGGCGGTGGTGGACTTTGCACAAGCTGACCAGGTTGTTCAGTTCGGTGGGGCCGCCGTGCTCCCACTCCCAGATGTGGTGGATTTCGCACCACGATGGCGTCCGGTCGCAGCCCGGGTGCGCGCATCCACGATCGCGGGCGGTGACCGCCCTGCGCAACCCGTCGGGAATCACCCGGGTGGAGCGCCCCACGTCGAGGGGTTGCCCGGCGCCGTTCATGACGATCGGTACGACCGCGGCGTCGCAGGCCAGCATCCGCAACGAGGCGGCGGTCATGCGGCCACCGAAGTCGAGCATCGCCGACCGTGCGCGGGTCTCGAGGTCCTCCAGCCGGATCAACACGTTCAAGTGCGGCCGCCGCCCACCGGCATCGGGCAGGGTGGCGTGGTCGGCGTGGGCGAGGACGAACCCACACGCGTCGGCGAGGGCTTCGGCCTGACGCTGCCCCGTCGAGCGTTGATCATCGCGGCCGAGGGGCTTCGCCTTGGCGTCGATGACAGTGGCGATCGCATCGAACATCGCCGCATCGTCGAACTGCCCGCTGATCGTGCCGCCTGACCCGTCGCGACGCTTACGGACCTGCAGCCGGTTGACCGGCTCCGGCGGGTTGTCATCAGGCTCGGGACCGTCGCCGTCCAGGGCTTCCAGCAGCTGGGTGCCGATCTTGCGTAGTTGCCCGGGCGAGTACTCGCCGGCCATACCGGCCAGCTGCTCTTCCAGCCCGGCGCGTTGCCAGTCGGTGATCCGCCCGGCCTCGGGGGTGCCCAGCAGGGCGGCGATGACTTCGACGTGGCGCAGCCCTGCGTGCCCGGCGGCGAACGCCTTCCCCGTCGCCGGAAGCCGGGCGGGGAGCACGGTGCCGTCGAACCCGATCTGCTCACACGCCTGCTCCGCGGCGACGACCCGGCGGCGCGCCTCGTAGGAGTCGCATCCCAGAAGGTCGGTCAACGCGCCTTCGGGTTTGCGATAGCCACGTTCGGCGAACGTGCCGCGCCGTTGCAGCGCGGCAGTGGTGGAGACGGTGAGGTGGTCGTGTTGTCGGGACATGCCTTCACCGATGGTGAGCACCGACAGCAGTTCCGCGTCTGAGGTCAGGGGGTTTTCCGCGGCCTGCCGGAATGCGTCGAACGCCTCTTGGAGGTGTTCGTATGCGGCGGCGACTGCGGACATACTTCAAGTTTAGTCGAACAGGTGTTCGATGGCATGGGTCTGTTCGGGTGGTTGACCGTTTGTAATAATGAACGGTGCGGCGGAAGACGCAGTGCCCGTTCCGCATCTACCCCGCACGCGAATCCGGGGCAGTCGCCCCTCCCCGGGGCCCTGCCTCGTAGCCCGGGATGCGGTGGGCGCGCCGTTCCCGGCTCGTCACCTCCTGCCCCACCCCACAGCTGGGTCTCACGCGCAGTCGGTCCGGCGCCGAGCTCGACCTCCCGCGCCGAGGGCGGCCGGGTTGGGCACAACCCACGAACATCGTGGTTGGCCGGGCGGCCGTCCCCGACGCGGGCCCAGGCCCGTTCCGGACGAGCCCGTCATAGCCGGGTGCCCGCTCGACTGGCTGTGGTGCCGTTCCCGACCCCCTCCGAAACGGCCTTGATCAGCGGACCAGGGGCATGAACCGCACCTCTGCAGCGCATGTCCCGATCCCGCCGATCATGAGGGTGGACACGCCTCGAGTCGGCCCGATGATCATCCGTAATGGGGTGGAGCGGGACCACCGCAAGGCGCGCGAGCACGCAGCAGGGGCGGGCTCGTCCAGACAGGCCTGGGCCGCGCCGGGAACGGCCGCCCACCCAGTCCCGATATGACCGATGACCGATCCGCAGGCCGCGATCCGCAGATCGGCTGACCAGCACGACGACGCCGTCCATGTGCTCCGGGTGCACCGCCTGCCTTCCGCGGCCGGGATGGTCGCGGCGACAGCGGGCGCCACGGCCGCAGGCGCTGCGGCCGGTTCGGTGCTGGTCCCCGGAGGAGTCGCCGCGCTGGACACATCCGCTGTTGACCACCGTCGATCAGCAGGATCGCCGCGGGCCGGACCGAGCCCTCATCCACCATCGCACGCGTCGCGACGGTCTTGTCGCGCCCGGGCCACTTCCGCTGAACGCGGCTCGGAGCATGGTCACATAGACGTGAGGGCTGTCGCGGGAAGATCCGACAGCCCTCACGTCTACCTGATCATTGTTCCGCCGGTTGGCGCGCCGTTCCCGGCCCGCCGTTGGAGCCCTGCGGGGAACCGGTGCCGGCATCCGGCGGAGTGGCCCAGGACCCGGCAGACTGGGGCCATGCCCGACTGGCTGCGCACCACCCTGCTGATCGTCGGCGTACTCGGGTTGCTCGTCGTCATGGTGCTCGGGTACGTGATGTGGCGCTACCGCATCCCGCCGCGTGGCCTGATAGCCATGGGCGCCGCGGCGGTCTACCTCGTCTTGCCCATCGACGTCGTGCCGGAGGCGGTCCTCGGTCCGCTCGGGCTGGTCGACGACGCCGGCGTGACCGTCGCGGTGGTGCTGTTCGTCTACAAGTTGGTGAAGGCGCACCGCATCCTCAGCGATGGCGGGGTGGACCTGGGTCGACTGGGTCGGCGAACCCTCCACCGCGACCGCGACTCGGCCTGAGGGGGTGACCTCCCGCGAGGTCGGCGCCCAGCTGTTCCTCAGCCCGCGCACGATCGAGGCGCACCTTCGCAGCATCTTCCGCAAGCTCGACATCAGCTCCCGCCGGCAGCTGCGGACCTGCGGCTCCCCTGACCCCGCCGACCGCGGGAGTGTCCGCTCAACGGTGTAACCGGTGTTGATGGGTTTCAGGTGGTGCCGGCCGGGACGGTACGGCCTTCGACGGTGATCGCGAACGCGTTGAGTGCCAGCTTCCTCGGGCTGAGCCGTCCGGGATCACACGGCCGGGCGGGGGCGAGCGCGGCTGCGGTACGTCAGGTGTCGCAGGAGGGCCTCGAACGGGCCACGCCGCCCGGCGCGGTCCAGGCCGTAGGCGATGACGACGGTGCCCGCCCAGGTGGCGATGGCGAGCCCGGCGGCGGTGGCGGCGCCCAGCTTCCCGCCGAGGTCGAGCAGCGACGGTTCGGTGGCGACCAGCCAGACCGGTGACTGGGCGATGTAGAAGGTCATCGAGCGCCGGCCGCACGCGACCAGCCCGGTCGTGACCGGTCCTCGCCGGTCACCGAGTCGGTAGGCGACGAGTGCGATCGCGGCCAGGAACGCGAGCCCGCCGGCGATCCCGGTGGCCGCCCACACCGCCAGGCCGACCGCGTCGATGCCGGGGGAGGCGGGGCTCCACAGGCCCACTGCCTGAAGGGCCACCGGCTGCGCGCCGAGCACCGCCACCGGGAACCCGACCAGGGCGAACCGGCGCAGTAGCGGCCGGTAGCGGTCGGGCTGTTCGAGCAGCCGCATCCGCGCGGCCAGGACTCCGATCAGGACGGACGGTGCGATCCCCACCGCGGCGATCGGCAGCACCGGGAGCGCTGAGATGCGCAGGATCGCGCTGTCGAGCAGGGTGGAACCCACGGCGAGTGGTGCGTCGGAGGGGGTCAGGAGCTGGAGCAGGGCGGAGGCAGTGACCCCGAAGACGAGGGTGATCGCCATGACCGTCCACATTCGACGGCTCGACCAGGACACGACCCCGGCGAACATCACTGCGAACGCACCGTAGGCGCCGATCACGTCCCCGCTGTAGAGCAGGACGACGTGGGCGATGCCGAAGACGATCAGCCACGCCCCGCGCCTGCGGATCAGTCGCCGGGCCTGCGCCGGGTCGCCGCCGAGGCCGGTGTAGCGCCGGGTCATCTGCACGAGGCCGTAGCCGAAGAGGATCCCGAACAGCGGGGCGGCGCGCCCGTCCACGAAGGACGTCAGGAGCCACTGGACGGCGACGTCGACGGGGCCGCCACCGGCAGGTGTGGTGAGCGAGTTGCCCCCGGCGTGCAGCTGACGGGAGTGGGCCAGCGCGATGAGCAGCAGCATCACGCCCCGCGCGAGGTCCGGCGCCAGCAGGCGTTGCGACAGCGGCGTGGGTGCGACCGGCCCTGCGACAGGTTGAGGAGACGTGGACACGAAGATCCTTACGCGAGGTGGAGCTGCGGTCAGACGGGCAGGCTCGGCGGGAGCGGGGTGAGGCGGTAGGAGGGTGGCTCGGCGCCGTGCAGGTGGCGGACGAAGTAGTCCCAGGTGCGGCGCAGGACGTAGTGCAAGCTGGCGTTGAACAGGTGCTCGGCGCCGGGGACGACGAGCATGTCGACGTCCTTGTCGGCCTTCACCAGCGCGTCGACCAGGCGCAGGGTCTGGGCGGGCAGGACGTTGTCGTCGAGCTCGCCGTGGATCAGCAGCAGCCGGCCCTGGAGGTTCGCGGCGAGGTGTGCGTTGTCGAGGTCGCGGCGGGCGTCGTCGTCGAGGTGGCCGTAGTAGCGCTCGCCCCAGTACGGGTAGTAGCTGCCGATGTCGTTCGGGGTGGCCCGGGCGACGCCGACGCGGAAGAAGTCGGGGTGGGCGAGCAGCGCTCGCGTTGTGGCGTACCCGCCCCCGGAGCTGCCGGTGATCCCGACCCGGGTGGTGTCCAGCCACCGGTGGCGCTCGCCCAGCCGGCGGATCGCGGCGACGTGGTCGACCAGGAACCCGGCGGCCGAGAAGTTGCGGTAGGAGTGGTCGTGGAAGGCCTTGCTGCGCCCGGCGGTGCCCCGCCCGTCGACGGCGACGACGGCGAACCCCAGTGCAGCCAGCGCCTCGGCCTCCCCGGTGAAGGGCGGGGCGTCGAAGGCAGGGGAGGCGCGGTAGACCATCGGCCCGGGGTAGACGTGGTCGATCACCGGGTAGCGGCGGTCCGGGTCGAACCCGTGCGGCCGCCACAGCAGCCCGTAGATCGGGGTCCGGCCGTCGGCGGCGGTGGCCCGGAACCGTTCCGGCGGTGCCCAGCCGCGGGAAGCCAGCGCGGCGGTGTCGGGGGCCTCGAGCTCGACCAGTACCCTGCCGTCCCCACCGAGCACCGACGACCGCGGAGGCGTCGCGACGGTCGAGGCCCGGTCGACGAGGTACCCGCCCTCGGGCGGGCTGATCGCGTCGTGGTCGAGCTCGTCGTCGGTGAGCCGGGTGAACCCTGTCCCGTCCAGGTCGATGCGGCAGACCTGGCGCAGGTAGGGGTCGGTCTCGGCGAGCCCGTTCGCGAGGAACCAGACCCGGCGGGCGTCCTCGTCGACCCACAGCACGCGGCGCACCAGCCACTCGCCCGAGGTGACCTGGACGTGCTTCCCGCCGTCCGGCGAGTAGAGGTACAGGTGCCCCCAGCCGTCGCGCTGGGACCACCAGAGGACCTCCCCGGAGCCCAGCACCCGCACCTGCGCCGGTTCGACGGTCGACGCGCCCGGGTCGACGCAGGTCCGTCCGGTCTCCTGGACGACGAGCGTGCCGGCCCCGGTGGCGGGGTCGAGGCGGTGCATCTCGAGGGTCAACGCGTCACGGGAGTACCGCAGGAAGTAGACGGAGTCCCCGACCCACCACCGCGACGCCAGGCCGGCGGTGTGCACGATCGGGGTCGGCGGATCCTGCTGGTGCACGACGGTGCGAGCGGCCACATCGAGCACCACCCAGGACATCGTCGCGACCTGCTCGTCGCCCGGCACCGGGTAGCGCAGCCGGTGCTCCACCGGGCGGCCCCCGCCGGCCGGGGCGGACTCCACCAGCACCTGCTCGGGCAGTCCCCGCTGGTCGAGACGGTGGGTGAACAGCCGGGTGGAATCCGGCGACCACTCGGCGACGAACGGCGGGTCGATGCCCAGCGCCCGCCACTGGAAGATCCCGGCCCAGTCGAGCATCGCGCCGTAGGAGTGGTCGGGCTCGGCGTCCTCGGTGAGCGCGAACTCCTCGCCGCTGTCCCGTGACCGGACCCAGATGTTCCCGTCGCGGGTGAACGCGGCCCAGGCCTTGTCCGGGGACACCAGCTCCACCCGGGTGGGCAGCGCCGGCCCCTCGACCCGTTCGCAGGTGCCGTCGCTGCCGGAGAACTCCCAGGTCTCGTCGAAGGCGAAGAAGCGCACCACGTCCTCGTCGCGTCCGGGGAGCTCGAACTCCGGCAGCACCACCGGCAGGTCTGCGGCGTCCACCGCGTGCCCGGACGCCAGCGAGAGCGCGGCCGCGAGCCGGGCGTGGTCGAACGCGTCGCGACGCGTACCCGTCGCCGGGTCGACCAGCACGTGCCGGCCGCCGACCTCGTAGACGAAGCGCCGACCGCCGGCGAGCCACTGCGGCACCACGGATGCCGCTGGCACCGCCTGCTTCCGATTCGGCGCGAGCATCGACTCAGCGCGCGCGTAGTCCTCGGCGCCGATGGAAATCATTCTTGGTTCCCCCTCGAAGTCCTCGACCGTGTGGTGCCAGGTCGCACCCGGCGGTTGCGGCACAGTCGAACAGCGGTCCGGCGGCTACTGCTCGCAGCGTGCGTCGGCGGGCGGCAGCGCCAGGTCGATCAGGTAGTCGGTTGCGATCTGGTCGACGCACTGGCTCTGCCCCAACAGGGCGATCCCGTGCTGGGCCCCGTCCACGGTCAGCAGGGCGCCGCCGAGGGTCCGGGCCAGGTTGATGCCGCCCTGGTGGGGTGTCGCCGGGTCACCGGTGACCGACGTGACGAGGATCGGCGGCACGTCGACGTCGCCGGTGACGAACGGCCCGGTCCGGCTCGGCGGCTCCGGCCAGGCCGCGCACTCGTGGTAGCTCTCGGTGACCGGGGTGCCGTCGTCCATGATCGGAGCGGCCTCCCGGACCTGGCGGAGCTGGTCGGCCTGCTCGGCCGGGGTGCGCCGGTCCCAGTCCATGCACCGGATCGAGCGGAACGACTCGAGCAGGCTGCCGTAGTGGCCGTCGGGGCCGCGCTGGGCGTACAGGTCGTGCAGCGCCAGCAGGATGTCGCCTCGCCCGTCCGCCACCTGCGCCAGCCCCCGCACGACGATCGGCCACAGGTCCTCGGAGTACATCCCGGCGAACACCCCGGTCACGGCGTCCTCGTAGGTCAGGTCGCGTCCGTCGGTGGTCGGCACGGGGTCGTCCTGCAGCGGGCGCAGGAGTGCGTGGTAGGTCTCGACCGCCCGGGTCGGGTCGGTGCCCAGCGGGCAGTCGGGGCCGCTGGTGCACTGCGCGGCCATCCCGTCGAAGGCTCGCTGGATTCCCGCGGCCTGGGACACCGTGAACTCGACGCCGGACAGCTCGGGGTCGATGGCGCCGTCGAGGAGCATGGCCCGCAGGTTGTCCGGGAACGTCTCGGCGTACACCGCGCCGAGCTCGGTGCCGTAGCTGTAGCCGAGGAAGGACAGCTGCTCGTCGCCCAACACCGCGCGCAGCACGTCCAGGTCCTGGACGGTCTCCCGGGTACCGATGTGGGCCAGCGCCTGCTCGCCGCCCACGCTGTCGGCGCAGCGCAGCGCGATCGTCTCCGCCGCCCGCGCGTCGGGGACGTCCTCAGGGACGAGGGTGCCGTTGAAGCCGTCGCCGCGGTCGTCCTCGACGCTGGTGAAGCAGTCCACCCGGGGTGTGGTGGCACCCACGCCGCGGGGGTCGAAGCCGACGATGTCGAACCGCTCCCCGATCGGCGTCGGGTCCAAGGTCGGCGCCATCGTTGCGATGTGGCTCATCCCCGAACCACCGGGGCCGCCCGGGTTGACGACCAGCGATCCGATCCGCTCGCCCCGGGCCTTCATCCGCAGCAGGGCGATCTCGGCCCGGGGGCCGTCGGGGTCGGCGTAGTCGAGCGGGACCTGCATCCGGGCGCAGTCGAACCGCTCGTTCGCGAACAGCGCCTCGTCGGCAAGCTTCGTCGCGTACGGGGCGCACGGCTCGAACGCGAGCTGCTGGTCGTGGAACTGCGTCAGGTCCGGTGCCGGCACCCGGGGTTCCCCGGCCGTGCCCGGCTGGGCGCAGGCCGTCGCCAGCAACAGTGGCAGTCCCACCGCTGCGAGCGTCATCCGGATGCTTCGTCGCTGCACGCTTCCTCTTTCGTTCGTTCGGGCGGGCACGGTGTCGATCACTGGTGCGAACTCCAGCAGACGAGATGCCGTAGCGGCATCCTCAACCCCCGAACAGGTGGTTCCAGCCGGGTTCCACTCTCCGGGGAGTCCCGGGGCTCGCCGCGAACGTAGGGCGGCCGGCTGGTTCCGCGGGTCCGTCGAAAGGACAAAACCGCACGACCGAAGGCGGAGGACGGTGCGCCGTCCGGCCGACGTCGCCACTGGCGGACCGTGACCGAGGACCATATATGTACTGTTTGGTACTTAAGTGTTGCATTGGTTCGGTCCGCTCGATGCGGAAGTCGATCGGCGCGTGACTCGGAGGAGTGCTCGACGACCGGGCTGCCCTGGAAGGGGTCTTGTTCGTGCTCTCGACCGGGTGCCGACGCCGCGACCTGGCGCCTGTGGGCCCGGCCCGACGGACCGCGAGGTTCGTCGGGGAGACTGGGGCCAGTGCCCGCCCTCCCGACCTGGAGTCTTTGATGCCGCAAGGGACCGTCCGTTGGTTCGACGCCGAACGGGGTTTCGGCTTCCTCGCGCCCGAGGACGGCTCGCCGGACGTGTTCGTGCACGCCTCCGAGATCGTCGGGGACGGCGGTGTGAAAGTGCTCCGCGAGGGCCAGGCCGTCGTGTTCGAGGTCGGCGAGAACGACCGCGGGCCGCAGGCGTTGCGCGTTCGCGTCACCGCCGACGCGGTCACCGGTAGCGCCGTGGGCCTGCTCGGCACCGTCAACTGGTACGAGCCGGGCAAGGGGTACGGCTTCGCGTCGCCGGACGGCGGCGGCGCCGACATCTTCGTGCACAGCTCCGCCATCGTGACCGGCGGCGTGGTCACCGAGGGGCAGCGGGTGGCCTTCCTGATCGTCGAGGGCGAGCGCGGCCCGCAGGCCGGGCACGTGATCCCGCTGGGAGCGGGAGCCGGCCTACCCGCTGCGGCCGGCACCACAGACGGCGCCGACGGCACGGTGGCCTGGTACGACGAGGACAAGGGCTTCGGCTTCATCAACCCCGACTCCGGCGCCGGGGACGTCTTCGTCCACGCCCGGGCCCTGGCCGAGGGGCTGACGTGGCTCACGGAGGGCGACCGCGTCGCCTACGAGGTGGCCAGTGGAGACAAGGGCCCGCAGGCCCGCGACGTGCAGCTGGTCCGGGGCGCCGAGCCCCAGACTGCGCCGCAGCGGTCGGCACCTGCCGAGGCCGCAGGGCCGGTGGCGCGGGACGTGCCCGCACGAGGCGGCGAGGGCGTCGTCGCGCGCTACGACGGCGACCGCGGCTTCGGTTTCATCACCCCGGACGCAGGCGGCGACGATCTCTTCGTCCACGTGTCCGTGATCATGGGGTCGGAGCCGCTGCAGAAGGGTGACCGGGTCCGGTACGCGGTGCGTCAGAGCGACCGGGGCCCGCAGGCCGACCGCGTCGAACGCCTCTGAAGAGGCGGCCCCACCGAGGGCTGATCACTTCCCGACGAGAGTGCTCGTCCGTCCCCGTCGATGGTGCCGTCGGCAACGCGACTGCAGTCTGCTCCCGGAGATCGATCTCCCTCGTGGTGACGGGGGCCCGTGGGTTGCCCGCGACCGCGCCCGGGCGTTACGCCGCCCCGCGGCTGAGCAGGGCGGTGATCGTCCGGGAGACTTCGGCGGGCCCGGGCATCGCGGCGATCTCGTCGCGGAGCTCGCACGCGTTGGCGCGCAGGTGCCGATCGTGCAGGAGGCGGTGCAGCACGTCACGGGTGATGCCGCGGGCGGGCACGGCCAAGCCTGCGCCGGAGCCGGAGACCACTGCGGAGTTGTGGCGCCGGTCTCCGCTGCCAGGTACAGCGAGTTGAGGTATTCCGGCGGCGAGCGCGCCGAGGGTGGTGCCGGCGCCGCCGTGGTGCGCCACTGCGGTGGCGTGCGGGAGTACTGCCGCGAGCGGCACCCAGCCGGTGGTGCGCACCGCCGGCGGGACCGTCAGGTTCGACGGGGGGCGCACGAGCACCACTTCGGCGTCGAGTCCGGCCGCGGCGGCGAGAACGGGTTGCAGGTGCGCGGCGCCGCCTGCCCCGGCGATGGTGCTGTGGGTGACGATGAGCCGAGGCCGCGCGGGAGGCCGGCGCAGCCATTCGGGCACCTCGCCGGTGCCCGACCACGGCACCGGGCGCAGCGGGTGGCCGGGCCTGCCGGTGGCCAGGCTCGGGGGCAGGTTGTTCAGTCGTGATGCAGGTGGAGGAAGGCGACGTACCCCGTGGCGGCGTGCGGCGCGGCGCAGGTGCGGGCTCGCGGCGGTGGCCGCGATCAGCTCCTGCCCGTCGAAACAGACGATCAACCCCGCAGCAGGCAGGCGCGGATCCGCGCGGACACGTTGCACACCGTGCGTTGCGGGCCAGACACAGATCGAAGCTATGGCGGTGGGGCCAACAATGGGCCGACCCCGCCCGGGGCCCTGCGCCGGCCAGGTGACCACGCTGCCGGCGGCGGCACCTCAGGGTCGGTCGCAGTGACGGCCGGGGAAGGGTCACCGTGGTGGGGTGAGATGGCGGCGATTCCCGGTGAGGGCTTGTCGGGCACGCGGCTTGATGAGTCCGGGAAGGGCTGGGGCGGCGTAGGCGGGGCGCTGCCCCGCAGCTAGGGCTGCTGGCCGGTGGGCATCACGGTCGTGTCGCTCGGAGCGGGCTGCGGCGCTTCGGAAAGGACCATGACACCGCCTGCGATGGCTGCCCCGAGCAGCACGGCCGCGGCCAGCGGCGTCACCGCCCAGCCGCGCCGGCGGTGACGGGTGTGCCGGGGTGCGCTCGCCGGACGCGCGACCAGCGCCGTGGCGACCTGGTCGGCGGTGGGCCGGCGTTGCGGCTCGAGATCTGTCATGGCCACGAGGAGCTCGCCCAACTCGGCGGGCAACCCGTCGGGCACCCGAGGGGAGCGGTGCAGCCGAGCGATCGCTGACTCCACCGCGCCACCTGGGTACTCGCGGTGCCCGGTCAGGGCCTCCAGCAGCACCAGGCCCAGCGCGTACACGTCCGCGGCCGGGCCGACCTGCTCGCCGCGCGCCTGCTCGGGTGCGAGATAAGCGGCGGTGCCGACCACGGAGCCGTTCGTCGTCGCGGCGGTGCCGTCGAAGGCGCGAGCGATACCGAAGTCGGCGAGGCGGGCTCGGCCATCGTTTCCCAGCAGGACGTTGGCGGGTTTCACATCACGGTGGATGAACTCCCGGCTGTGTACGTGGGCGAGCGCCGCGGCCAGCTGCCGGCCCAAGCGGCGTACGGCGTCGGGGTGCAGTGGTGGGCCGGCGCGGATTCGGCCGGCCAGTGTGGGCCCTTCCACCAGGTCGGTCACCACGAACGGGCGGCCCTGCTCGGTGCCGCCGCCGAGCAACCCGACCAGGCCGGGATGGCGCAGCCTGGCGAGCGCCGTCATCTCCCTGCGCTGCTGGCGCAGCTCCAGCGCCGACATGCCGGGAGGGAACTGCTTGACCGCCACCGACACGCCGCGGCGCAGGTCACAGGCCCGGCGCACCACCGCGGAGGACCCGACCCCGATCACCGGGCCCAGCTCGTACCGGCCGGCGAGCAGGCACGACTTCGGATCGCCGGCAGCTGGCTGGTCGAGATCCACTTTCATCTCGTTCCCCCGATCGGGTCCTTTCATGCGCGATCGCAGAACTTCCTCTGTGTGCGAGGGGGTGTCGCATGCCCCGCCTGACTGCTGGTGCGTACGCGACCATCCGGGAGCACAGCGGTGTAGATGACAGGATCGGGCACGCAGGACCTGCGAACCCGGACGGGTCGACGACCTGTAGGAAGACCCCTTGGCCGCACAGGGCTCGACCTGCGGCCGTAGCCGGGCAGCGCGAGGGAAGGCCGCCGACGCCAGTCGTCGCCGCCGTGGGACCGCGGTCGGTCAGCTGCTCGCGTCCGCCTCTTCACCCGGCCGGATGGCGGCTGTCAGCATGCGCACGAGCTGCTCCACACCCACCTGCCATTTGTCTTTCGGGAGGTGGCCGCTGAGCTCCATACCTGCGATGCCATGCGCGGTGCACATGACGAGGGCCCCGTAGCGAGCGGCGTCGGGATCGCCGACCACGTCCGCGACGAGACCGAGGAACTCGTTCTCGAGCCGGCCCGCGGCCGTGGCGGTGGCCGAGGTGTTCGCCGGGGTGCTGAACATCAGCGCGTAGAGGTGCGGCTGCCGGCGAGCGACGTCGATGAGCGCCAGGACGGCGCGCTCGAGCCGCGCGGCCGGAGCGACGTCGAGGTCTGCGCGGAGCCGCTGTACGTCGGCGGCCAGCGCGTCCCATGCGTTGATCGCGAGCTGCGCCAGCAGATGCTCCTTGTTCTCGAAGTGCCCGTAGGGGGCACCGCGGCTGACTCCGGCCCGCGCCCCCACAGCACGCAGGGTCACCGCGTCGGGCCCTCCTGCGTCGAGCAGTTCGGAAGCAGCGCGAACCAGAGTTCGCCGGGTCGCCGCAGCAGTCTCGGCTCGTGTCACGCCGCCCACTATAGTTGACAGTGTCATCCGAGTGGGACACGCTGGTCGGCATGACACTGTCATATGAAGTTCCGAACGCCGATGCCGCCCTGCGCCGCTTGAACGACCGAGCCGAGATCGGCGATGTCCAGCTCCGGTACGCCACGGGCACCGACTCCCACGACTGGGAGCTGTTCCGTAGCTGCTTCACCGACGAGGTCGAGATCGACTTCAGCGACGGCTTCGGTCAGCCCGTCGTCCGCGTGAGCGCCGACGACTGGGTGCAGGGCACCGCACCGAGGATGGAGTCCTTCACCGCGACCCAGCACATGATGACCAACCTCGTGATCACGTTCGACGGCGACGACTTCGCGACCTGCGTCGCCTACGTCCGGGCCAGCCACCACCTCCCGAACAGCACCGGCGACAGCGACCAGACCGTGCACGGGTACTACACCAACCGCTTCGAACGCACCCCCAGCGGCTGGCGCATCGCCGCGGTCAAGCTGACAGCCCGGTGGATGACCGGGAACTTCGGCATCTTCCAGGCCGCCCTCACACCCGCGGACGTCCCCCTCCAGCGCTGAGCGGGTCCGTTCCCTCGCCTGCGAATCAACCCCGGCAGGAGACATCGATGCCTACCGCAGAACCACAGCGACTCCCGCCCGACCTCACGGGCCGCACCGTCGTCGTCACCGGCACGACCTCCGGCCTCGGCCTCGCTCTCTCCGCCGCGCTGGCCGGGGCCGGCGCACGGGTCCTGATGACCGTCCGGGACGCCGAGCGCGGGGAAGCGGCCGTCGAACAGGTGCGGGCCGGGATCGACGGGCCGGGCTCGGCGGAGGCCGTACTGCTCGACCTGGCCGACCTGGCCTCGGTGCGCGCCGCCGCTGCGGACATCAGGTCACGCACCGAGGACGAGGTCGACGTGCTCATCAACAACGCCGCGGTGTCGTTGGGCCCGCACAACCGGACCCGCGACGGGTTCGAGCTGCAGATGGGGACCAACCACTTCGGGCCGGCCGCGCTGACCTGGCTGCTGATGCCGGCGCTTCGGGCGGCCGGAAGATCCGAGATGCCTTCCCGGGTGGTGACGACGTCGAGCCTCGGTCACCGCTCGGGCGGGCTCGACCTCGCTGACCTGCGCTGGGAGCGTCGGCGGTACTCGCCCACGCTGGCCTACGGGGCGTCGAAGCTCGCGAACCTGCTGTTTGCCGCGGAGCTCGACCGACAGTTGCGACTCACCGGTGACCCCGTCCTGTCGGTCGCCGCACACCCGGGACTGACGGCATCGGCGCTGCTCGACAACGCTCTGGCGCGCGGGAGCACGTGGAGGGCCCGCCTGCTCGTGCTGCCGGACCGCTGGCTCTCCCAGCCGGTCGCGGCCGGAATCCTGCCCCAGCTCCTCGCGGCCACCGGGCCGGTCCGCGGCGGCGACTACCTGGGCCCCACCGGCCCCTTCGAGATCCGTGGCCCGGCCGGTCCGGCGCGCCGGTCGGCGACTGCGCAGGACCAGCTGCTCGCGCGCGAGTTGTGGCAGGTCACGGCTGCCGCCACCGAAATCGGGCCGGACCCCGGCCCGCACGGCTGAGCCTCACCGCACCGGTGCCGTGAGATCGCGCGCACGCGGGCTCAGGTCCCGGAGTAGGGCGTTCCAGGGAGGAGTGGCGGCCCAGCCCGACCTCACGAGCGCTGCAGGGTCGGCGGTCCCGACACTCCGAACCACCGGTCGAGCTCATCGAGGACGTTCTCCACGATCGGGGACAGCTCGTCGGCGATGGTGTCCTGGCTCTCGCCGTCGCGGGTCCGCCTGCCGGCCTCGCCGATGATGATCTGGAACACGCCGGCCAGCGCGATCCCCTGCAGTCGGGCGATCTCCGGCCGGACGGGGGTGGTGTCGGCGATGGCGCCGGCGAGGGCGGTGGCCTGGCGGTCCGTCAGCTCCAGCGCCAGTCGGTGGACGGTGGGACTGATGGCCGCCAGGTGGCCGAGCTCGCCGTGCCAGATGTCGGGTGGGATGCGGCGGATCCCCGCGACGGACTCGAGGACGAAGGCACGGATCGCGGCCGCCGGCGTCGTGTCCGGTGGGCGGGCGCGGATCAGGTCGCCGAGTCGGTCCTGGATCTGCTCGTCGCGATCGGTGACCAGGTGCTCCTTGGTCCGGAAGTAGTTGTAGACCGTCTGCTCGGCGACTTCGGCCTCGCGAGCCACGTCACTGACGGCGACCTGCTCGTAGCCCTGCTCGGCGAACAGGCGGGCTGCGGTGTCGGCGATGAGGCGACGGGTACGCGCCTTCTTGCGTTCGCGTAGTCCGGGGCTGGTCATCGCCGGAGGCTAGCAACTTTCCTGGACATGGCGCTATGATTGGGGTGCACCACAAAATTAGATCGAGCACCGGTGGTCGACAGGACGATGGGGGAGTGCACGCGATGATCTTGGTCACGACCGCTGGCAAGGTGGGTACGGAGGTGGCTCGGCTGCTCGCCGATCGGGGGAAACCGGTGCGGGTCCTGGTTCGCGACCCGGGGAAGGTGACCGCGCCGGCGAGGTCGGGGGTGGAGGTCGCGACGGGCGACCTGGACGATCCCGCGTCCGTCGACGTGGCGATGCGCGGTGTCTCCTCGGTGGTGTTGGTCAGCCCGGCGATCCCCGTCCAGGAGATCAACGTCGTCGAGAGTGCGGTCCGGGCAGGGGCCGGGCACGTCGTGAAGATCACCAGCAAGGCGTCGGTGGACTCACCGATCGCCCGGCGGCGGGATCAGGCCGAGATCGAGAACCGGCTGATCGCGTCCGGGCTGGGCCATACGCTGTTGCGGAACAACGCCTACATGCAGAACTTCTTCATGTCGGCCCCGTCGATCGTGCGGACGAGCAGATTCGGCTCGGCAGCCGGCGACGGTCGTCTCGGCATGGTCGACACTCGTGATGTCGCTGCCGTTGCCGCCGAGATCGCGGCGGCGCCCGCTGCGCACGCGGGCAGGACGTACTGGCCCACCGGCCCCGAGTCGATCTCGTTCGCGGATGCCGCGGAGGTGCTCTCGAAGGTGCTCGGGCGGACGATCGGGTTCGACCCGCTGACGGTCGAGGAGCAGGCACGAGCACTGATCGAGGTCGGCCTACCCGAGGGCCTGGCGGCGATGAACGCGCAGGCAGTGGGCTTGTTCGCCGAAGGTGACTGCGACTACGTCACCGACGACGTGCCCGCGGTGGTCGGCAGGCCGGCGCGGAGCTTCGAACAGTTCGTCGCCGACCACGCCGCGGTCTTCTCGTGACCCGCAGGCCGGCCACGTACGCCGTCACCGGAGCTTCGGGTCGGCTGGGGCGCCTCGCGGTCCAGGAGCTCATGAGACGTGGTGTGCCGGGCTCGGACGTCGTCGCCGTCGTGCGCACGCCGAGCAAGGTTTCGCCGGCGGTGTCGGCGCGCGTTGCAGAGGTTCTACTGCCTCCACAGCTCGCGCAGCGCCATGGCGACGCGCGCAGGTTCGGACTGGTGCGAGGCGTCCAGGTGGGCTCGGCAGATGCGCCGCCGGTACGTACCGGCCGGGGAATGACGGTCTCTGTGCGCCGCGGGCCGATGTCGCGAGCACGCCGTGAACGAGCCGCGGGCAGAAAAGGTGATCACTCCTCGGCCAGTCGTATCGCATGCTCGGTGGCCTGCTGCGGGGGACCGAATCGGCGCCGCCCTGTGCGGAAGCGCGCTTCCGCCTTCCTCGGTGCTCCTGCACGGCACGACGTGAGACGGTTGAGTTGCGTTGTTCTGCCACGGGATCATGTAGTCATCCACGAGGATGGTGGAGATGGGCGACCGTGTTGTTGCGACACCAGCGGCCCGTCGGGCAATGGCTCGTGAGCGTCAGAAAGATCTCTATGGCGCTTCGTTGCAAAGCCTCGTTCGCGGCCTCGCCGAGGACTACGGGATCAGCCAGGCGCGTCTGGCACGAGTGCTCGGGGTCAGCCCTGCGATGCTGTCTCAGCTGGTCTCCGGGGAGCGCATCAAGATCGGGGACCCGGTCGCGAGCGCTCGTCTGATGGTTCTCGACCAGCGTCGTGCGCTCGTCCGCGGCCTGGAGGTTCGGCGTGCCGAGGAGATCCTCGACGAGGTTGCTCGTATCCGGGAGCCATGGCCTCGAGGTGGGAGAACGGGCTCCACGGCGATTGACGACTTGCGCGAGATTGCTGACGCGGAACAACTCGAGGCGGCGGCGGTCAAGCTGGACGATGACTTCCCTCGGCTCGCCGAGTTCCTGCGACGAGCCGCTCACGACCGGTCGGCGTGAAGCTCCGCGGCGACGTGGGTGGGCCGTCGTGGGGGACTTGAGCGCCGGCGAACCGACCGGTACAACGAACTCGAACGAAACTGGTTCAGGTCGGTGGACCGGTCCAGAGCTAGGGTCGCTCGCGTGCAGTCCTGGAGCTCGATCTGC
The DNA here is from genome assembly GCF_002262885.1 of Pseudonocardia sp. MH-G8. Taxonomy (GTDB): domain Bacteria; phylum Actinomycetota; class Actinomycetes; order Mycobacteriales; family Pseudonocardiaceae; genus Pseudonocardia. The sequence continues at coordinate 86,147 of NZ_NKYF01000007.1, forward strand.
ACGTCCCTCGCCCATGCCCGCTCATCGCGGCCAGGGGGCTCGACCATTCCATCGCGCTAGCTCTGAACAGGCAGTCATCGCGTTGGTTCCGATGCTTCGGCCACGGAGGTACCAGTGAAGGCGATCGTTGCGACGGATCGGGCCGCGGAAGCAGCCGGGATCACACTCGCGGAGCGGCCCGAGCCGACGCCGGCGATCAACGACGTCGTCGTTGAAGTCCATGCGTCGGGGTTCGTTCCTGCGGAGTGGGAGTGGCCCTCGACGTGGGTCGATCGCCTCGGTCACGATCGAGCCCAGGCGATCATCGGCCACGAGTTCGCCGGAGTCGTCTCCTCTCTCGGCTACGGCACGACGGGATTCTCGCCGGGGCAGCGGGTGTTCGGGATCACGGACTGGCACCGCGAGGGAACCCTGGCCGAGTACGCGGCTGTGGAGGCACGCAACCTCGCGCCGCTGCCGGGGGACGTCGGCTTCACGGTGGGTGCGAGTCTGCCGATCTCCGGCCTGACCGCGTGGCAGGGCCTGTTCCGGCACGGCCGTCTTCAGGCGGGGCAGAGCGTCCTCGCGCACGGCGCCGCCGGCGCGGTCGGGTCTGTGGTGACACAGCTCGCCCGGGAGTTCGGCGCCTACGTCATCGGGACCGGGCGGGCGGCGGACCGCCGAGCGGCGCTCGACTTCGGCGCGAACGAGTTCCTCGACCTCGGCCACGAGGATCTTGGCGACATCGGCGGGGTCGACCTGGTCTTCGATGTCATCGGCGGGGACGTCCAAAGGCTCTCGGCGGGCATCATCCGGCCTGGCGGGACGCTGGTGTCGGTTGTCGGGCCCGTTGAGGCTCGCCCTGCCGAGGGCCTCGCGATCGACTTCGTCGTCGAGTCCGTCCCGAGTCAGCTGGTGGAGATCGTCGACCGGGTGCGGGACGGGCGCCTCCGCACGCACATCGGAACCGTCGCGACCCTCGACGACGCCGTCCCTGCGCTGAACCCGACCGAGCGGCGCAAGGGCAAGACGGTCGTCCGCGTGCGCCCCTGAGCACTGCCCGAGTACTAGGGCCGAGTACTAGGGCCGCCCCTGCGGTTCCGCGCGCATCGAGCCGTGCAACTGCAGGGCCAGCTGCATCTCGAGGACGCTGGGCGGGGCGCGCCATCCCGCCCCGCCCAGCACGTGGTCGATCCGCTCCAGGCGCTGGTAGACGGTGTTCACGTGCACGCCGAGTTCGTCGGCGGTCGCCTGCGCGTTCTGGCTGTGCGCGAAGTAGCGGTCCGCGGTCTCGACGAGCTGCGCCTCGTGGTCGCGGTCGTACCGCAGGAGCGGTCCGAGCGCGCGTTCCCGCAGGCGGTGCACGTGCTCGGGGGTGGCGTTCTCGAGCACGCGGCCGAGCACGCCCAGCTCGGCGATGTCGGCGCCCTCCCCGGCGCGGCCCAGCGCGACGAGCAGGCGCTGGCACCGGCCGGCCGCCCGGTGCTGGCGCCGGGTCTCGGCGGGGGAACCGGCGGGACCGGCGCCGCCCGCGGTCACCGTGCGTCCGGTCGCGACGGACAGCTGCGCCGCGGCCGCCCGGGCCGCTGTGGCGGGGGTGGAGCCGGGCAGCAGGAGGACGGGGTGGCCCGCGTGCTCGCCTGCGATGCCGCCTGCGCGGGCGGCGTGCGCGGTCGCCGCGGCGAGGAGCGCGCGCCTCGGCAGGCCGGGGGCGGCGAGCACGACGACGGTGTGCGGCTGTTCCAGCACGTGCACGCCGAGGCGGTCGGCCCGGCGCCGCAGCGTCGCCGGGTCGGGTGGCCGCTCGGCCAGCAGGTCCTCGACCAGCTCGGCCCGCAGCTCGTGGCCGATCATCGAGGTGCGGCGCTCCATGAGCATCAGGAGCGCGGCGGTCTGCGCGGCGCGCTCGAGGGTGCGGGCGTCGGTGTCCGGGTCCGGCCCGGTGGCGGCCCTGGCGAACAGGAGCCGGCCGAAGATCTCCGCACCGGCCCGCACCTCGGCCGCCCGCACCTGCTCGGGGCGCGCCGTCGGCAGGTCCTCCGGGCGGAGGCCGGCGCCCACGCGCGCACCGGAGAGGACGGCGCCCGTGCTCGCGACGAGCGCCACCGTGCCGCCCAGGATCCGGGCCAGGGTGCGGGTGAACTCGGGCAGGCCGACGCGGGTGAGCGCCATCGGCATGAGCTGCTCGTGCGCGGTGCTCGCGCGCTCGAGCGCCGCGCGTTGGGCGCGCAGGCGGGTGTTCGCCTCGCGGAGCTGCGCCGAGGACGCCTGCACCTGCTCGAACAGCCGCGCATTCTCGATCACGATCGCCGCGTGGCCGGCGAGGGAGGTCAGCATCGAGATCTCGGCCTGTTCGAAGGTGCGCTCGCGGCGGTTGGCCGCGAAGAGCGCGCCGACGACCGTCGTCCCGCGCTTGATCGGGACGCCCGCGATGCTGACGATGCCGTCCCGGGCGACGGCCTCCTCGACCCGCGGGTCCCGGCGCACCCGCGGGTCCGTGCGGTAGTTCGCCGTGGCCAGCGGCTGCCCGGTCCCGATCACGTGGCCGCCGACGCCGAAGCCCGCCCGCTGGCGGATGTGGCGGATCCCCTCGGTGCGCGTCCCCGCCGTCACGCGCATGACGGCGTCGCCCGACTCGCCGTCGACGAGTGCGATGTAGCTCGAGTCGCAGGCGAGCAGCCGTCGCGAGCGGTCCACGAGCGCCGTGAGCACCGCGTCGCTGCTCTGCAGGGACGTGAGGTCGCGCGCGGTGCCGTACAGCGCGTGCGCCTCCCGCTCCCGTCGGTCCCGGTGGTCGAGCAGGGCGCGGATGCGCCGGGCGTCGGCCAGCGCCGGCGCCGCGGCCGACGGGTCGTGCCGGGCGCAGGCGAGGAGGGCGTCCAGCTCGGCGGTGGGGGCCTCGTCGGCCAGGAGCTGCAGGACGCGCGACAGCAGGTGCGCGCTCGCGGCGGAGCGGGTCGGCGCCTCGGCGGTGAGGGACATCGTCGGCCTCCGGTGGCGTGGGGTGACCGGGGTCAGGTGATGGTGAAACCGCCGTCGACGGCCAGCGTCTGGCCGGTGACGTAGCCGCCCGCGTCGCTCGCCAGGAACACCACGGCGGCCGCGAGCTCCGCGGGATCGCCGACGCGTCCGATCGGCACCCGCTGCAGCTGCCGGTCCAGGTAGCCCGGCTTGTACTGGTCGGTCATCTCGGAGGCGAAGAAGCCGGGCGCGAGCGCGTTCACCCGGATGCCGCGCCGCCCGCTCCACTGCTGGGCGAGGTCGCGGGTGAGCCCGATCAGCCCGGCCTTGCTCGCCGAGTAGGCCGCCTGCGGCAGCTCCGCCGTCGTGAGGCCGAGGACGCTGGAGATGTTGACGATGCTGCTGCCCGGGCCCATCACCCGGCCGCAGGCCTGCGCCATCCAGTAGCACCCGTTGAGGTTGAGCTCGACGACCTGCGCGAACTGGGCGACCGTCTCACGCGTGGCGGGGACGGCCGTGCCGATGCCCGCGTTGTTCACCAGCACGTCGACCCGGCCGAACGCGGCCATCGCGGCGTCGACGAGCGCTTGGCACTCCGGCTGCAGGCTCACATCGGTGGGGACGACGAGCGCCCGCCGCCCGGCGTCCTCCACGAGCTTGCGGGTGCCCTCGAGGCGGTCTGCGCGCCGCGCGGCCAGCACGACGTCGGCGCCGGCCTCCGCGAGGCCCTGCGCGAAGGCGACGCCGAGGCCCGACGACGCCCCCGTCACGATGGCGACCCGTCCGTCGAGCGAGAAGTGCTCCAGCAGTCCCGGCACCGGCCCTCCTTGGCAAATGACGATTAGCCGAGACTAGGGACGAGGGTGCCGCGTGGTCAACCACCGCGGCGAGTTCGGTGACTCGGCGTTAGCCGTCTCGGGTGAGTTGCTCGAGGGGGATGTGTTCGAGCACCCTGCGCAGCTGCAGGGCCAGCCGGACGTCGAGCGCTCCCTCCGGCTCGCGCCAGCGGCGGTGCCCCAGTACCCGGTCGATGCGGTCCAGGCGCTGGTAGACGGTGTTGGGGTGCACCTGCAGGGCGCGGGCCGCGGCGCGCGGGTTCTGCCCGGCCGTGAAGTAGGCGTCGAGAGTCTCGAGCAGGAGTGTGTTGTGCTGCTCGTCGTAGCGCCGCAGCGGCGTGACGCTCTCGGCGAGCAGGGCGCGCACCTGCGGTGGTGAGCTGCTGTCGAGCACCAGCCCGAGCACACCGAGGTCGGGCAGGGCCGCGCTCTGCCCCTCTCGGCCGAGCGCGAGCAGCAGCTGCAGGCAGCGCTCGGCCTCGCGGTGGCAGGCCCGGATCTCCGGCGCGGACGGCGCGGGCCCGGCGACGCCCGCGGTCACGGCGCCGCCGATGGCGCGGCCGAGCTCTCGGGCCATCGCGTGGCCCGCCTCGGGACCGACGCGGGGGAGGAGCACGACCACGCGCCCGGCGTGCTCGGTGGCCGGCCCGCCGGAGCGGGCGGCGTGCGCCGCGGCCCGGCCGAGCAGGTGGCGGCGGGGAACCTCCGGGGCCGTCAGCACGACGACCGTGTGCGGGACCCGGAAGTCCAACGCCCCCGAGCGGCGCGCGCGCCGCGTGAACGCCGTCCAGTCCGGCTCCCGCTCGGCGAGAAGGTCGTCGATGAGCTCGCCGCGCACGTTCTGCTCGGCCGCCGACACCTGCCGCTCCATCAACAGGAGCAGCGCGGCGGTCTGCGCGGCGCGTTCGAACGTCCGCACGTCGGCGTCGGGCATCGGGCCGGGGGCGACGAGCACGAGGTGGCCGAACGCGTCGTCGCCCGCCTGCACCGGCACCGTCCACGTTCCGCCCGCCGCGGGAACGGGCGCGGCGCCGACGGCGTCCGGGTGCGGTGCGGGCAGCGGGTCGGGCGGCACCGCCGGGCCCGCCGCCGCGAGGACCTCGCCGTCGACGCCGGCCGCGATCACGGTGCCGTCCAGCATCGCCGCGACGCGCTCGACGAGCTCGGTGAGGTCGGCCCCGCGCAGGGCCATCGGCATCAGCTGCTCGTGCGCCGTGCCCGCGCGCTCCAGCGCCCGGCCCTGCCGGGAGAGCTCGGCGTTGGCGTCGCGCAGCCGCTGCGCTGCGGTGTCGGCGACCTCGAACAGGCGCGCGTTCTCGATCACGATGGCCGCGTGGTCGGCGAGGGAGGACAGCAGCTCGATCTCCGACGGGTCGAAGGAGCGCTCGTAGCGGTTGGCGACGAACAGCGCTCCGATGACGTCCTCGCCGACGCGCAGCGGCACCCCGGCCATGCTGACGATCCCGTCCTCGACGACGGCGTCGGTGACCGCTGCGTCGCGCTGCAGGCGCGGGTCGCGCAGGTAGTCCGAGGTCGCGAACGGCTCCCCGGTCGCGATGATGCGGCCACCGACGCCGCTGCCGAGCGGCTGGCGCACCGACTCGATCGCCCGCGTGACCGTGCCGAGCGTGATCCTCATGTAGACGTCGCCGCGCTCGGTGTCGCGCAGCGCGAGGTAGGTGGCGTCGGTGCCCAGCAGCTGGCGGGCGCGGTGCACGATCGCGTCGAGGACGGCGTCGATGTCGCGCAGCGACGCGAGGTCGCGCGCCGTCTCGATCAGCGCGTGGGTCTCCTTCTCCCGCCGCTTGCGGTGGGCGAGCAGCCCCCGGATGCGGGCGGCCCGGCCGATCGCCACGAGCAGCTCGTCGCGGCCCGGGCCCGGCGCGCCCGCCTCCACCCGGGCCGCGAGCCGGTCGAACGCCTCACCGGGCGCCTCGGTGGCCAGTAGCCGCAGCAGCCGCGCGATCGTCTCGTCGGCCGTTCCGCCCGCACCGCGCGTCATCGCGACACCTCCCGCCGCCGTGCACGCTAACCCGCGTGGCGACCGCCGCGGGCGGATCCGACGGGCGGGGTCCGACGGGCCGGGTCAGACCGCGGCGCCCGCGCCGAACTTCGCGGCCACCCGTTCCTGGCTGACCTTCGGCGTCCAGCGGTCCTCCTCGTCGGCCCACACGTCGCGCAGCTTCGGGATCACGGATGTGCCCACGAGCCGGTTGTTCTCCGCGGCGACCTCCTCGGGCAGGTTCCCGACGTGCATGCACGTGATCAGCTGCCCGATCCGCAGCTCGGTGGCGAGCTCGCGGACGCGCTGCTCCACCCGCTCCGGCGTGCCGGCGATGATGTAGCCCAGCTCGTCGTACTCCCAGAACGACAGCTCGCCGCGCTGGGCCTTCTGGCGCTCCTGCGCCGACTGGGTCTTGGCCCGCGTGAGGTTGGCCTTGATCGAGGGCAGCGAGTTGTAGCCGGGCGGGGTGGCGAACTCCAGGGCGGTGGGGTTCTGCCGGTAGAAGTACTTCACCGCGTCGGCGTACTGCCGTTCCGCCTCGGCCTCGGTGTCGGCGCAGCAGATGATCTGCGTGAACGCCATCCGGTTCGGGTTCATGCTGGCGCCCTGGCTCTCGGTGTAGTCCCAGAACCCGCCGACGATCGGCGCCGCGCTCTGCTTGCCCGAGAACGACAGGTAGCCGTAGCAGTAGTCCAGCGCGTTCACGACGTCCCAGGTATCCGGGCTGCCGCTGCCCGGGATCCAGATCGGCACGTCGTCCTGCACCGGCCGCGGCCACGGGTTGACGTAGCGCAGCTTCGTGTACTTGCCGTTGAACGCGAACGGCTCGTCGGCCGTCCAGGCCTTGAGGATCAGCTCGCGGGCCTCGTGGAACCGCTCGCGCAGCTCGATCGGCGGCACCCCGTAGGAGAACGCGGTGTCCATCGGCGTGCCGAACACGATGCCCGCGATCAGCCGGCCGCCGGAGAGGGCGTCGATCATCGCCATCTCCTCGGCCACCCGGATCGGTGGGTTGTACAGCGCCAGCGAGTTGCCGCACAGCGCGATCGCGGCGTTCTCGGTGGTGGCGGCCAGGATCGAGGCGATCAGGTTGGGCGAGGGCGTCATGGCCAGCGAGGTCTGGTGGTGCTCGTTGAGCAGCAGCGAGTCCCAGCCGAGGCCGTCCGCCTGCTGCATCAGGCGGATGTACATGTGGTAGTCCTCGCCGACCTGGCGCGGGTCGGCGACCGACGCGGGCGGCGTCACCCACGAGCTGTGCACGGTGTCGCCGAAGTCCTGCGGCAGCTTCGTGTAGTACTGCTGGGCGAACCAGTGGAACTTCACGGTTGTCCTTTCAGGCCGCGGTGTTCGAGGCCACGGTGCCGACGAGGTGCGTCGACCGGGTGTCGGCGAAGTTGGCGACGTCCGCGCCGAGGGCCTTGCCCTCCGGGGAGCCGAGTGCGGCCTGCATGGCGGCGGCGTCGGCGAAGTAGAGCTCCGCCATCAGGTGGTAGGGCGCGGGCGAGCCGTCGGGGCCCGGGCCGAAGCGCGTCACCTCGACGCGCTCGATCCCCGGCACCTTCTCCGCGAGCGGGACGTGGGTGCCGAAGTAGTGCGCGTCGAACGTGTCGACGTCCGCGGGGACGTCGTAGAGGACGGTCAGCTTGATCATGGTCTTCCTCCTCGGAAGGTCAGGTCGTGGCCATCCCGCCGCCGTCGACGCGGTAGACCTCGCCGTTGACGAAGGCCGAATCGTCCGAGGCGAGGAACAGCACCATGTTCGCGATGTCGGAGGGTTCGCCGACCCGCGGCGACGCGACCCCGGCCAGCGCCTGCTGCGGCAGGTCGGGCACGGCGTCGAGCAGCTGCTGGGTGCGGATGACGCCGGGCGCGATCGCGTTGCAGCGCACGCCCTCCTTGCCGTGCTGCGCGGCGACGTAGCGGGTCAGCCCGATCACGGCGGCCTTCGTGGTGCCGTAGGCGGTGAGGGCCGTGCTGCCGCGCATGCCGCCGATCGAGGCCATGTTGACGATCGACCCGCCGCCTGCGGCGACCATGTGCGGCAGCGCGTACTTGCACACCAGGAAGATGCTGCGGACGTTCGTCGCGAACGCCCGGTCCCACATCTCCACCGAGGTGTCGATGACGGTCGAATCGGTGAACCAGGCGTCCGGGCCGACGAGCGCCGCGTTGTTGTGGATCACGTCGATGCGCCCGTGCCGCTCCAGCACGGCGCCGACCAGGTCCTGGATCGACTGCTGGTCGGTGGCGTCGAACCGGACGGCCGAGGCGGCGTCGCCGATGTCGGCCGCCGCCTTCTCCGCGCCGTCGATGTTGATGTCGCCGATGACGACCTGCGCGCCCTCGCGGGCCAGCGTCGCCGCGGTCTCCCGGCCGATGCCCGCCGCGCCACCGGTGACCAGCGCGACCTTCCCCGCCACGCGTCCCATCACGCCTCCAGGAACTTGTCGACGACGGTCACGAACTCGTCGACCTGCTCGACCATCGGGTAGTGGCCCGCGCCGTCGATCGTGGCGAGCTGCGCGTCCGGGACCAGGCGCGCGAGCTCCTCGGCGTAGGACAGCGGCAGCAGCCCGTCGGAGGTGCCGTGCACGACCAGCGTCGGCGCGGCGATCAGCGGCAGCCGCCGCCGCAGCCCGCGGTCGGCGATCGGCCACATGAACTTGGTGGCCGAGCCGAGGTTGCGGGCGGCGAACAGGATCGCCGCGTGCGGGTCGTCCGGGTCGGGGCGGAAGTTGCTCGGCTCGGTCTTCGGCGCCTCGCCGTGCCACTTGGCGCGCTTGACTTCCTCCGCGGCGCCGAACGGGTCGGGCGCGGGCTCCTCGTCGCGCCACAGCCCGAAGGCGTCGACGAGCACGAGCTTGCGCACCAGGTGCGGGCTGATCGCGGCGAGCTCGGCGGCGAACATGCCGCCGAGGGAGTGCCCGACCAGGTCGACCTGATCGAGACCCCACGACCTGACGAGCTCGCGCAGGAACAGCGTGACGTCGAGGACGTCGGTGAAGTGCTCGAAGCCGGTCGAGCGGCCGTAGCCGGGCAGCTCCGGCGCGAGGACGCGCCGGTTCTCGGCCAGCCGCGCCAGGAACTCGGCACCGCCGGGATGGCGCTCGTAGCCGTGCAGGTAGACCAGCGGGGTACCGCCGCTGCCGTCCTCCCACACGTCGACGTCGAACCGGCCGACGTTCGGGATCTCCAGGGTCGTCATGCCATGCCCTCCAGTAGCGGGTTCGGGTCAGAAGTCGGGGCCGAGGCCGCCGATCGGCGGCATCCCGGAGTGCGCCCACAGCCCGCCGTCGGCCACGACGTGCGTGCCGGTGACGAACGCGGACTCGTCGGAGGCGAGGAACAGCACCACGTTCGCGATCTCCTCGGCCCGGCCGTAGCGACCCATCGGGATCGCGTCGCGGATGTCGGACCAGATCTGCGGGGCGGCCTCGTGCAGCCGGTCGATGGGCGGGGTGCCGATCGGACCGGGGCAGACGGCGTTGCAGCGCACGCCCTTGCGGGCGTACTCGATGCCGGTCACCCGCGACAGGTTCACCACGCCCGCCTTGAGCACGTTGTAGGCGCCGAGCCCGAAGTCGCCTGCGAGCCCCGACACCGACGCGGTGTTGACGATCGAGCCGCGCCCCTGGGCCAGCATCGGGACGAGCGCGAGCTTGATCGCGTACCAGTACGAGGTGAGCCCGACGTCCAGCGAGCGCCGGAACCCGTCGAGGGTCAGGTCGCCCACCCGGCCCGACTCGAACGCGACGTGGTTGTTGTGCAGCACGTCGACCGTGCCGTGGGAGTCGAGCGTGAACGCGACCAGCCGCTCCAGCGCCGCCGGGTCGGCGGCGTCGGCGTGCACGAAGTCGATCGTGGCGCCGCCGGCGCGCAGCTCGTCGGCGACCACGGCGCCCGCGTCGGCGTCGATGTCGGCGATCACCACCCGGGCGCCCTCGCGGGTGAACACCCTGGCGGTCGCCGCGCCGATCCCGGAGCCGCCTCCGGTGATCACAGCGACCCTGCCGTCGAGACGCATGCCTCGTCCTTCCGCATCAGGTGGGGGAGTGCGGCGCACCCGGCGCCGTACCTCGAGTCTTGGTCAGCGGGGCGGGCCGGACAACGGAGCGCTGTCCACCCCTGCCCGGCCCGGGATGGGCAACGCTCTACCGGCTGTCCCCGGTGACGCCGACCCCGCGGAACGTCGGCGCGTACGCGGGCCGGTAGCCCTCGGGGAACACCGCGCGGTCGGTCCACGCGCTCGGCGGGACGTGCGCGTGCAGCGGGAAGCTCTTCAGGATCTTCTTCTCCTCCTCGATCATCCGGTGCATCGCCTCCACGCGGGCCTCGCGGCTGGAACCGGCGAGCGCGTCCATCCAGGCCTGCTGGAACTCCGGCGACGAGGTGTTCCACGGGTTGGCGTACTGGCCCGGCAGGCTCGCCTGGTAGACGGTCGTCGGGTCCTGGAACGGGGCGCCCATGCCGGGGAAGGCGTTGCCCTCCTCGCGCCCGTAGAAGGTCACGCCGGTGGTCGGCGACTCGACCACGCGGGTGCTCGCCCGCAGCCCGGCCTCGGCGAGCATCGGCACCAGCGCCTCGGCCACGGCCCGGTGGTCGTCGAGGCTGGGCACCAGCATCTCGAAGTCGACGCCGTCGGGGTGGCCCGCCTCGGCGAGCAGCTGCCGCGCCCGCTCGGGGTCGTAGCGGTGGGCCGGATCGTCGGGTGAGACATCCGGGTTGTAGGCCCAGTAGTCCGGCGGCATGTACTGCGCCACGGGTTCGCCGATGCCGAAGAACAGCCCCTCGACGATCGCCCCGCGGTCGACCGCGTGCTGCATGGCCTGCCGCACCCGGATGTCGTCGAACGGCGGTTTGCCGGTGTTCATGTACAGCGACATGATCGACAAACTCTTCGACGGCGCGGTGTTCAGCCCGGCCGCGGCGGCCTGCTCGGCCTGTGACGGGTCGAGGTAGGTCAGCTCGGCCTGCCCGGTCTGCAGCATGGTGAGCCGCGTCGGCGCCGAGGTCTGCACGAAGATCTCGTAGTGCGCGGCCTTCGCGGCCCCGGGGTCCCAGTAGCCGGGGTTGCGGTCGTAGCGGGTGACCTGCCCCGGGATGTACTCCGCGAGCCTCGCCATGCCGGAGCCGACCGGGTTCTGGTCGAGGTCCGGGTTGTCGAACGCCGCCGGACTGATCATGGACCCGGTGGTGCCGCTCAGCAGCGCGGGCAGGTTGCCGCCCGGGCCGCTGAGGTTGATGCGCGCGGTGTGGGTGTCGACCACCTCGACGCCCGCCACCCGGGCCAGCGCCCCCTTCTGGGTGCTGCCCTCCAGCGTCATCGCGCGCTCGATGTTGGCCTTGATCGCGGCTGCGTCGAACGGCGTGCCGTCGATGAACGTGACGTCGTCGCGCAGCGTGAGCACCAGGGCGGTGTCGCCGTCGACGAACTCCCAGGACGTGGCGAGCTGCGGCACGAGGTCGCCCTGCTCGTCCTCCATGATCAGCTGGTCGTAGACCAGCCGGAAGAAGATCATGTCCCACGGGTTCGCCGACTTGTGCGGGTCGAACGTCGACGGGTTCTGCACGAACACGTAGCGGAACGTGCCGCCCGGGTCGAGCACGCCGCTGCCGCCCGCGCCCGAGGTGGCCCGGCCCCCGCAGGCGGCCAGCACCAGCGCGAGCACCACGAGCAGCACGGCGGAGCGGGAACGTGGTGCACCCACGTCAGGCCTCCCTCGCGTCGGGGGTCGGGTCGGTCCGGAAGTCGGGTCGGCTCAGCCGGTGAACTGGCCGCCCGCCGGGTGCAGCATCTGCCCGGTCATGAACGACGACTCGCCGGTGGCGAGGAACAGGCACGCCGCGGCCTGCTCCTCCGGGGTGCCCAGGCGGTTCATCGGCGTGATGCTCATGGCCGCGCCGTAGGCGACGGCGTTGTCCTCGATCCCGCCGATCATGGGGGTGGCGGTGTAGCCCGGTCCGACGGCGTTGACCCGGATCCCGGTGGTGGCCAGTTCCAGCGCCATGACCTTGGTGAGCATCCAGACGCCCGCCTTCGACACGCAGTAGGGCGACGCGCCGGCGAGGGGGATCTTCGCCGCGCTAGAGGCGATGTTGATGATCGCGCCGCCGCCGCCCTGGGCCAGCATCTGCCGGGCCAGCGCGCGGTCGGTCATCATCACGCCGAGCACGTTGACGTCGAGCACCTTGCGGAACGCGTCGGTGTCGATGTTCACCACGTGCGTGGCGTCGCCCCCGGCCGCGCGGGTCTCCACGTTGCTCATCCCCGCCGCGGTGGCGATGCCCGCCGACGCGACGCCGACGTCCACGCGGCCGAACTCGGCCACCGCGGCGGCCACCAGCGCGTCGCAGTCGGCCTCGCTCGTGGTGTCGGTGCGGACGAACACCGCCCGCCGCTCCAGCTTCTCGACCAGCCGGACGGTCTCCGTGCCGTCGGCGAGGTCGCCGAGCACGACGTCCGCGCCCTCCTGCGCGAACCGCACAGCGGTGGCGCGGCCGATGCCGCTGGCCCCACCGGTGATCACCGCGATCTTGCCCTGCAACGCAGTCCCCATCAGATGTCCTCCCTCTCCTCGTGTCGGTCGGCGCTCACGGGAGCACGACCACCTTCACCGAGCCGTCGACGGCGTGCTGCGTCGCGAACGCCTCGCCCACGCGGGCGAGCGGCACCCGGTGGCTCACCAGCGGGGCCACCTCGACCAGGCCCTCGGCGAGCAGCCGGAACGCCTCGCGGGCGTCGGCGGCGGTGTAGGCGAAGCTGCCGAGCAGCCGCAGCTCCTTCTGCACCACCGTGTTGACGTCCACCGGCGGCGTGCTGCTGGTCAGCCCGGCCAGCGCGACCGTGCCGCCCGCCCGGGTCACGGTGGTCGCGGCGGCGAGCACCGGCAGCGCCCCGGAGCACTCGAAGAACGCGGCCACGTTGCCGCCCTGCTGGTAGGGCGAGACCGATGTCCCCCAGCGCTCGAGCAGCGCGTCGCGCAGGTCGCCGTCGCGCACGTCGAGCACGGGCGCGCCGGTGGCGGCCGCCGCGGCGAGCCGGGCCGGAGAGACGTCGACGCCGAGCACGTCGGTGGCGCCGTACGCGAGCAGCACCCGCAGCACGCACTGGCCGATCGTGCCCAGCCCGGCGACGACGAGCGGGGTACTCAGGTCGGGGCCGGCGTGGCGCACCGCGCGGACCGCGACCGACAGCGGTTCGAGGAACGCTCCCTCCTCGAAGGTCATCGCCTCCGGCATCCGGAACAGCCGCGTGCCGACCACCGCGTCCGGCACGAGCACGGCGTCCGACAGCCCGCCGCGGGCGCTGCTGCGCATGTCGCGGCACAGGTTGGTGCGCCCGGCCGCGCACTGCGGGCAGGTGCCGCAGGAGCCCATCGGGTTGACCGCCACGCGGTCGCCGACCGCGAGCCCCGCCACCTCGGCGCCGACCGCCCGGATCGTGCCGGCGAACTCGTGCCCCATCGGCGCGCCGGAGGAGATCCACGCGCCCTCGGCGTACGCGTGCACGTCGGAGCCGCAGATCCCGCACGCGCCGATGTCGAGCACGGCGTCACGTGGTCCGGGCTCGGGGTCCGGCACCTCGACGAGCCCGACCGCGCCGACGCCCTGCCACACCGCCGACCTCATGCCGACACCTGCGTCCGATGCCGGCGGGCGAGCGTGCGCACCGACGCCCCGGCGAGCGCCGGGCCCGCGGTGTGCAGGTGGCAGGCGACCTCGCCGGACCCCTGCGCCGGGGTGAGCCGCGGGACCTCCGTGCGGCAGACGTCCATCGCGTAGCGGCAGCGGGTGTGGAACCGGCACCCCGGCGGCACCTGCGCCGGGTCCGGGGGATCGCCTGCGAGCACGATCCGCTCGCGGCTGCGCTGCACGTCCGGCGCGGGCACAGGCACCGCCGAGAGCAGCGCCTCGGTGTAGGGGTGGGCCGGGGCGTCGAACACGCGCGCGGTCTCGCCGTGCTCGATGATCTGCCCGAGGTACATCACGGCCACCCGGTCGGAGATGTGGCGCACCACCGACAGGTCGTGGGCGATGAACAGGTAGGTCAGCCCGATCGCCGCGGACAGCTCCTCGAGCAGTTCGATGACCTGGTTCTGGGTGGACACGTCGAGCGCGCTCACGGCCTCGTCCAGCACGAGGATCTTCGGGTCGGCGGCGATGGCGCGGGCGATCGTGAGCCGCTGGCGCTGCCCGCCGGAGAACTCGTGCGGGTAGCGGGTCATCGCGTCGGGCGGCAGCCCCACCCGCTGCAGCAGCTGCGCGATCCGCTCGGTCCGCTCCGCGCGCGGCAGCCGCAGGTGCACGTCGATCGGCTCACCGATCGACTCCCGCACGAGCATCGACGGGTCGAGCGAGGAGTACGGGTCCTGGAACACCATCTGGATGTCCCGGCGCGCGGCCCGCATCTCCTTCGGAGCCAGCCCGAGCAGCTCGCGGCCGTCCAGCCGCACCGACCCGCCGCTGGGCTCGACCAGCCGCAGGACCCCGCGGGCGGTGGTGGACTTGCCGCAGCCCGACTCGCCGACCAGCCCGAGCGTCTCGCCTGTGTGCAGCGCGAAGCTCACCCCGTCGACGGCGTGCAGCGGCGGTGTGGCCCGGCGGAACGGGGCCTTGCGCGGGGCGAAGGTCACCTGCAGGTCGGTGACCTCGAGCAGCGGTCCACTCATCGCGTACCTCGCAGGGTCAACTCGGGGTGCCGGAGGCACCGGGTGGCCCGGCCGGGAGCGACCGGTTGCAGGACGGGGTCGGTGTCGCACGCGTCCGCGGCGTAGGAGCAGCGGGGATGGAAGCGGCAGCCCGCGGGGAACGCGCCGACGGACGGTGGCGCACCCGGGATGGTCGACATCGCCGCGGCGGGCCGGTCCATCCGCGGCATCGCCGCGAGCAGGCCCTCCATGTAGGGGTGCCGCGGCGTCCGGAACAGCTCGTGCACCGGCGCCGACTCCACGATCTGCCCCGCGTACATGACGAGGACCTGGTCGCAGACGTCGGCGACGACGCCGAGGTCGTGGGTGATCACGATGACCGACATGCCGCGCTCGCGCTGCAGCTCGCGGAGCAGCTCCAGGATCTGCGCCTGCACGGTGACGTCCAGCGCCGTCGTCGGCTCGTCGGCGATGATCACGTCCGGGTCGCCCGCCAGCGCGATCGCGATCATGACCCGCTGCCGCATGCCGCCGGAGAACTCGAACGGGTACTGCCGGGCGCGGCGCGCGGGGCTGGGCACCCCGACCCGGTCGAGCAGCTGCACCGCCCGCGTCGCCGCGGCCCGGCGCGGCATCCGCTCGTGCCGGCGCAGCACCTCGGCGATCTGGTCCCCGACGGTGAACGCGGGGTTGAGGCTGCTCATCGGCTCCTGGAAGATCATGCCGATCTGCGGGCCGCGGACGTCGGCCATCTCGCGCGGGGTCAGCGTGCTGAGGTCGCGGCCGAGCAGCCGCAGCGTCCGCGCCCGCACCCGCGACTGCTTCGGCGGCATCAGCCCGGCGATCGACAGGCACGTGACGCTCTTGCCCGAGCCGGACTCGCCGACCAGGCCGAGCGTCTCGCCGCGGCCGATGCGGAACCCGACGCCGTCGACGACGGTGGCCCAGCCGCTGCCGGTGAGGACCTCGACCTCGAGGCCGTCGACCTCCAGGGTGGGGTCGGTCGTGCTGCCGGTGCCGCTCACGACTGCTCGGCGGCGCTGTGCTCGTCGAGCAGGTGTTCGGCGTGCCGGGCCTCGGGCTGGTCGCCATCGGCGCGGTCACCACCCGCGACGTCCCGGTGATCCAGGGCATCGTGCTGGTCGCCGTCGTGGTGGCCATGGTCTGCAACCTCCTCGTCGACCTCACGTACGGCTACCTCAACCCGAAGGTGCGGCCCCGATGACGCGCAGCGAACCCCCCTCCCCCGCCGCGGCAGCCGCCGCGCACGGCGGCGGCGCCTGGCAGGACTTCCGGCGCCGGGTCGGCCGCAACCGGGCCGCGATGGTCGCGCTCGGCGTCCTGTCCTTCCTCGTGCTGGTCGCGCTGGTCGGGCCGTACGTCACGCCGGCGGACCCGAACGACCAGAATCTGCGGGGGGTGCTGCAGGGCCCGTTCTCGCCCGGTCACCTGCTCGGCACCGACCAGCTCGGCCGCGACATCCTCAGCCGGCTGATCGTCGGCACCCGGGTGTCGCTGTTCGCGATCTGCCTCGCGCTGGTCGTGGCGATGGCGATCGGGGTGCCGCTCGGGTTCCTGTCCGGCTACTCCGGCGGCCGCTTCGACGCCCTCGTCATGCGCCTGAACGACGCGGCGATGAGCTTCCCGCCGCTGCTGCTGGCGATCGCGCTGGTCGCGGTGCTCGGCCCGAGCCTGCGCAACGCGATGTTCGCGGTCGGGATCCTCATGGCGCCCCGGTTCCTGCGGCTCGTGCGCGGCGTGGTGCTCGGGCTGCGGGAGGAGACCTTCGTGGAGGCCTCCCGCAGCATCGGCACCCCGACGCGGCTGATCGTCTGGCGGCACATCCTGCCCAACACCCTCTCCCCGCTCACCGTGGCGATCGCGGTCACCGCGGGCTACGCGATGCTGTCGGAGGCCGGGCTGTCGTTCCTGGGCCTCGGTGTGCAGCCCCCGGACGCCAGCTGGGGCTCGATGATCCGCGAGGGCTTCCTCTACTACGGCCGCTCGCCGTGGCTCGGCATCTTCCCGGGCGTGCTCATCGCCCTCACCGTCTTCACGTTCGTGACGCTCGGCGACGGGCTGCGGGACGCGCTGGGCCGCGAGGAACGGAGCGAGCGCGGTGATCTGCAGGCCGAGCACCGTGACCAGCGGGACGCTCGCGTTCTTCAGGACGTGCTTGCCGATCACCATGCGCTCCCGCAGGCCCTTCGCCCGCGCGGTGCGCACGTAGTCCTGCTGCAGCACGCCGATGATCGACCCCCGCAGCTGCCGCGTGCTCTCGGCGGCCGAGGCGATCCCGAGCGTCAGCGCCGGCAGCAGGATGTGGCGCAGCCAGGCCGCCGGGTCCTCGTCGAGCGGGACGTAACCGGTGGCCGGCAGCCAGCCGAGCGCGAGGCTGAACACGAGCACGAACACCAGGCCCAGCCAGAACGACGGCAGCGCGATGCCCAGCGAGGAACCGACGGTCGCGACGCGGTCGATCCACGTTCCGCGACGCAGCGCCGAGACGATCGCCGTCGGCACCGCGATCACCAGCGAGATCAGCAGCGCCGTCGCGGCGAGCGAGATCGTCACCGGCAGGCCGTCGCCGATGGACGTCGCCACCGGGCGGCTGGTGTACAGGGAGGTGCCCAGATCGCCCGCGAGCGCCCCGGTGACCCAGTCCCAGTACTGGACCAGCACCGGCCGGTCCAGGCCGAGCCGTTCGCGCACGGCCGCGACCTCCGCGACGGTGGCGTCCGGGCCCGCGATCGTGGCGGCGGGATCACCCGGGATCAGCAGGACGAGCCCGAACACCACGAACGTCACGAGCACGAGCACCGGTAGCGTCGACAGGACGCGCAGGACGAAGAACTTGAGCACGGGCGCAACCTCCTCGATGAAGTCGTCCCTCGTGGCCGGGCATGCGGGAGCGCCGGGCGCAGGGGCGCCCGGAGGGTCGCCGATGGTGGGAGACCGGCGGGTGCCGCCCTGCCGCGTGACCTGCGGCAAATCCTCTGCGGCTGAACGGACGTTAAGGGTTCGGGTGGAGGTTCCGCAATGCACCGTCCGGCATCTCCGCGGGTTCTCGGCGAACTGTGGAGAGCTGACCGGGACGTCCCGGCCGGAAGTGTGCGGGCCTCCATTGTCCGGCCCCGGAGCGCCGCTCACGATGGCGACGACCGACGTCGACGGCTCGTCCCGAGGATGGTGCAACGGTGAAGTTCCACTGGTTCGCGGAGGTCACCCACAGCGGCCTGCCGGACGCGTTCCCGGCCCCGGGCCAGGGCGCCTGGGTGGACAGCCCGGTCGATCTCGCCGATCCCGAGCGGGTCGGGGAGGACTACCGGATGTTCATCCGGATCATGCAGCAGGCCGACCGCGACGGGTTCGACGGGCTCGCGGTCAACGAGCACCACCAGACCCCGTTCGCGATGACGCCGTCACCGAACCTGCTCGCCGCGAGCGTGGCCGGCTCCACCGAGAACGCCGCGATCCTCGTGATCGGCGACTCGCTCGCGCTCTACAACCCGCCCACCCGCGTCGCCGAGGAGCTCGCCTACCTCGACTGCCTGTCCGGCGGGCGCGTGATCGCCGGCTTCGTGTTCGGCACCCCGATGGACTCCGCGTACGCGTACGGCCGGCCGCCGGTCGAGCTGCGCGAGCGCTTCCACGAGGCCCGCGAGCTGGTGCTGCGGGCGTGGGAGGAGCGCGAGCCGTTCGCGTTCAACGGGCGCTACACGCAGCTGCGCCACGTCAACGTCTGGCCCCGGCCCGTCCAGCAGCGTCCGGCGATCTGGGTGCCCGGGTCCGGCAGCGTGGAGACCTGGGAGCTCGTGACGCGGGAGAACTACTGCTACGGGCACCTGTCGTTCTCCGGCCTGCGGTCGGCGAAGCCGCTGGTCGACGGCTACTGGGACTACGTCGCCGCCCACGACGGTGACCTCAACCCGCACCGGATGGCGTTCACCCAGCTCGTCTGCGTCGCCGACAGCGACGCCGAGGCCGAGCGGAAGTACGAGCGCGCCGTGAAGTACTTCCAGCGGGTCAAGGACCCGGCGATGCGCTTCGCCACCCCGCCCGGCTACACCTCGTCCGAGTCGCTCGCGAAGACGCTGCAGCGGGTGAACGCGCCCGCCGCGCTGGAGGACAAGCGCCGCGCCACCCGCGGCGAGATGAGCTTCTGGGAGTACGACGAGAAGGGCTACATCATCGCCGGCACCCCGGACCGGGTCGCCCAGCGCCTCCGCGAGCTGGCCACCGAGCTGCGGGTCGGGCAGCTGATCGCGTCGCTGCACATGGGCGACCTGCCCGAGGAGACCGCCGCCGAGAACACCCATCTCTTCGGCACGAAGGTGATCCCGCAGCTGCGCGACCTCTGGGCCGACCAGCCCGACCACTGGACCCCCGCCGTCTCGCAGCGGCGCATCGCCGCGCGCGCGGGCGTCCCCGCACCCGTCGGAGGGAACTGAGCATGCCCACCACCAGCGTGAACGGCGTCGACCTGCACTACGACGCGGCGGGGGACGGCCCGCCCCTGCTGTTGATCTCCGGGCTCGGCTCCAGCTCGCTGGCCTGGGCGCTCGCGGCCCCGCGCCTGGCCGAGCGGTACACCGTGATCACGTTCGACAACCGGGGCACCGGCCGCAGCGCCGTGCCGCCCGGCCCGTACGCGATCGACCACCTCGCCGACGACGCCGCAGGCCTCGTCGAGCACCTGGGGCTCGGCCCGGTGGCCGCGGTCGGCTGGTCGCTGGGCGGGTCGGTGCTGCAGTCGATGCTGATCCGGCACGGCCGGCTGCTGTCCTCGGCCGTGCTGCTCAACGCCTTCCCGTCCTACACACCGATCCAGGACGCGTGGCTGGACGCCGGTCTCGCGCTGCGCCGCGCTGGCGTCGACCCGGTCGCGATCGGGATCACCGGCATGCCGTGGGTGTTCACGCCGCGGCTGCTGTCCGACCACGGCGCCGCGCACGCCCAGGCCGAGCTCGCCCGCCAGGACCCGCACCCGACGACGCTCGCAGGGTTCGAGGCGCAGGCGGCCGGGCTGCGCGTCTACGATTCCCGGCCCGACCTGCCCAAGGCCGAGACGCCCACGCTCGTGCTCACCGGCGCGGAGGACGTGCTCACCCCGGTGGCGCAGTCGGTGGAGATCGCCGGCCTCATGCCGAACGCCACGCTGCAGGTGCTGCCGCGCGGCAGCCACGCGATGATCGTGGAGTACCCGGACGACACGCTCGCCGCGATCACCGCCTTCCTCGCCGCGCGGGCCGGCGCGTGAGCCGCCCGCTGCACGTCGTCGGCCTCGGCGGCACGGTCCGCACCGGCTCCTCCAGCGAGCAGGCGCTGCGGATCGCGGTGGCGCGCGCCGCGGCCCAGGGCGCCACCACGCGCGTGTTCGCCGGCGCCGAGCTGGCCCGGCTGCCGATGTACGCGCCGGAAGCGGGGGACGGCGGGCCGGTGGCCCGCGACCTCGTCGAGCACCTGCGCCGTGCCGACGGCGTGGTCGTCGCATCACCGGGCTACCACGGCTCGATCTCCGGGCTGGTCAAGAACGCGCTGGACTACACCGAGGACATGCGCGACGACGCGCTGCCCTACCTCGCCGACCGGTCCGTCGGGCTGATCGTCACCGCGTACGGCTGGCAGGCCGCGGTCACCACGCTCAGCGCGCTGCGGGCGATCGTGCACGCGCTGCGCGGCTGGGTCACCCCCTACGGGGCGGTCGTGAACTCGCAGCAGACCGGCTTCGCCGACGGGTGCTGCAGCGAGGTGCGGGTCACCGAGCAGCTGCACACCGTCGCCGACGAGGTGGTGCGCTTCGCCGACCTCGTCGCCGCGCGCCGCCACCAGGTCCTCTCCGGCCCCCAGCCCGCGGAGCGGTGATGGCCGAGGTACTGGGAACCGCCGCCGCGGAGCTGGTGGCGGGCCGTCCGGTGCTGCTGCTCGACGACTGCGCCGACGTCCCGACCGGCGTGCTCCTCGTGGCGGCCGAGCGGGTGGACGCGCGCGTGATGGCCTTCCTGGTGCGGGAGTCCAGCGGCATCGTCTGCGTCGCGATGACCGGCGAGCGCCTCGACGCGCTGCGCGTCCCGCCGCTGGCCGCCCGCGACGCGGGGCCTCTGACCTCGGCTTTCGGCGTGGCCGTCGATCTGAAGGACGGGATCACCACCGGGATCTCGGCCCGCGACCGTGCGCTCACCGTCCGCGCGCTGGCCGACCCGGCCACCCGGCCCGCCGACCTGGTCCGGCCCGGGCACGTGCTGCCGCTGCGGGCGCGCGACGGGGGCGTCCTGGAGCGGGCCCGCCCGGCCGAGGCCGCCGTCGAGCTGTGCACGTCGGCGGGGCTCGCTCCCGCCGCCGCGCTCGCCACGGCCGTCGACGAGGCCGGGGAGGTGGCCGGGCCTGCCGCACTGACCGCGCTCGCCGAGCGGGCCGCGCTGCCCGGCGTGCGGGTGTCGCAGGTCGTGGCGGCCCGCCGGCGCGCCACGCCCCCGCTGCGGGCCGGGGCGAGCGCGGCCCTGCCGACCGCGCACGGCGTGTTCCGCGCCCTCGGGTACGCCGGCGACGGCGCCGAGCACCTCGCCCTGGTGCGGGGGGACCCCACCGGGCCGGCGCCCGTGCCGGTCCACGTGCACACCGAGTGCGTGGCGGGCGACGTAATGGGCTCGCTGCGCTGCACGTGCGCGGCGCGGCTGGACGCGGCGCTGGCCGCGATCGACGCCGCAGGCCGCGGGGTGCTCGTGTACCTGCGCACGCGGGCGGCTCCCGGGGTCGGCCCGGTGCACGCGCTGCGCGGCTGCGCGGTGCCCGGCGCGGACACCGCGGCACCGGCGGCGCAGGTCCTGCGCGACCTCGGCGTCCGCAGCGCGCTGCTGCTGGGCGAGGACACCGGCGACGGCGCGGGCCTGACCGCATCGGGCATCACCGTCGCGGGGCACCGGCGGCTGCTCGCCGCGCCCGCCGCCGACGCGGGGTGAACCCGTGCTCGCTGCGGCCGCGGCCGGGCGGTGCGAGGCTGGACCCATCGGACGACCTGATCGGTCGAGAAGGAGGACATCCGTGACTGCGGCGCCCGCCCCGGAACCGCTCGGCGCCCTGGAGGCGCTCCACTCCACGCCCGCGCGGCGCTACCTCGCGCCCGACCCGATCCCCGACGACGTGCTGCGCGCGGTGCTGGACGCCGCGATCCGCGGGCCGTCCGGAGGCAACGCGCAGTCCTGGGGCTGGGTCGTCGTCACCGATCCGGCGCTGAAGGCCCCGGTGGCGGGGTGGTACCGGGAGAACTGGGAGCGGGCCTACGGGTCGCGGCGGGCGCAGATCCTCGCCGCCCCGCCCGGCACCGAGGGTCTCACCCCGCGCGGCTACCTCGGCGCCGAGCACCTCGCCCACCACCTGGAGGAGGCGCCGGTGTGGGTGTTCCCGGTGCTGCGCGGCGCCGCGGACGCCACGAACCCCCGAATCGGGTCCTCCATCTACGGGGCGGTGCAGCAGCTCGTGCTCGCCGCCCGCGCCTACGGCATCGGCACCTCGCTGACCACCCTGTACGGCGGTCACGAGGACGAGCTGCGGGAGCTGCTCGGCCTGCCCGCCGACGCGCTGACGATGGCCCTGATCCCGATGGGCTACCCGGCGAAGGGCCGGTGGGCGCAGCCGAAGCGGCGCCCGGTGGAGGACGTCGTGCACTGGAACCGGTGGGGCACGCCGCCTCCCGCCGCGGGAGGACGGGGATGACCGATCTCACCGCCGATCTCACCGCGCTCTCGTTCGAGCCGCTCACCCCCGTGTCCTACCTCGACCGGGCGGCGTCGGCGCACGGCGAGCGCACCGCCGTCGTCGACGGGGAGCTCCGCTGGACGTACGCGCAGCTGCACGACCGGTGCCGCCGGCTGGCCGGGGCGCTGGTGCCGCTGGCCGGTGGGCGGCCGGTGGCGGTGCTCGCGCCGAACAGCCACGTGCTGCTGGAGGCGAACTTCGGGGTGCCGTGGGCGGGTGTGCCGCTGGTGGCGGTGAACACCCGTCTCGCGGCGGCCGAGGTGGCCTACATCCTCGAGCACTCCGAAGCCGGCGTGCTGGTGCACGACCCCGTCTTCGACGACCTGGTCGACGCCGCGGTGGCCGGGCTGGCGGATCCGCCGCGGCGGATCCGGGCGGGGGAGGAGTACGAGCAGCTGCTGGCCGACGCGACGCCGTCGGCGGTGTACCCGGCCGACGAGCGGGCGCTGTTGTCGATCAACTACACGTCCGGCACCACGGGCCGTCCGAAGGGCGTGATGTACCACCACCGCGGTGCCTATCTGCAGGCGCTGGCGATGGTGGGGCACACCGGGCTGTCGCCGTCGGCGGTGCACCTGTGGACGCTGCCGATGTTCCACTGCAACGGCTGGTGCTTCCCGTGGGCGGTCACGGCCGCGGCCGCTACCCACGTGTGCCTGCCGAAGGTCGACCCGGCGCAGGTGTGGCGGTTGATGCGGGTCGAGGGTGTCACGCACCTGGAGGGCGCGCCGACGGTGCTGTCGATGCTCGCCTACGCCGCCGAGGCCGTGCCGCTGGAGCGCACGGTCCGCGTCGCCACCGGGGGCGCGCCGCCGTCGCCGGCGATCCTGCGCCGGATGGGCGAGCTGGGATTCGACGTCACGCACCTCTACGGTCTCACCGAGACGTTCGGGCCGGCGATGATCTGCGACTGGCGCCCGGAGTGGAACGACCTCGACGGCGAGGCGCAGGCGAGGCTCAAGGCCCGCCAGGGCGTCGGGAACATGATCGCCTGCACCGCGCGGGTGGTCGGCGACGACGGCGCCGACGTGCCGCCCGACGGGGCGACGATCGGGCAGATCGCGTTGCGCGGCAACAACGTGATGCTCGGCTACTTCAAGGACCCGGACGCGACGCGCGCTGCCGCCCCGGACGGCTGGTTCCGCACGGGCGATCTGGGTGTCGTGCACGCGGACGGGTATGTGGAGCTGCGCGACCGCAGCAAGGACGTGATCATCTCGGGTGGGGAGAACATCGCCTCCGTCGAGGTCGAGCAGGCGATCATGGAGCATCCGGCGGTGCTGGAGGCAGCGGTGATCGCGGTGCCCGACGAGCAGTGGGGCGAGGTGCCCGCGGCCTACGTGACGCTGCACGAGGGCGCCGCGGTCAGCGAGGCCGAGCTGGTGGAGTTCGTCCGCGGCCGGCTGGCGCGGTTCAAGGCGCCCAAGCACGTCGAGTTCGGGGAGCTGCCCAAGACCTCCACCGGAAAGATCCAGAAGTACGTGCTGCGGGAGAAGGCCTGGGCCGGGGTGGAGCGGCGGATCCAGTAGCGGGGCCTCAGGCCACGGCGCCGAGCAGCCGCAGCGCGAACTCGGTGTACTGCCAGGCCACCGCGTTCTCGTCGAGCTCGCCGTCCTCGCGGAACCACACCGCCACGCCCATGCCGAGGTCGAGGATCGCGTAGGAGGCCAGCCGCGGGGAGGCCACGGTGAACCGCCCCGCGTCGACGCCGTCGGTGATCAGCGCGCGGAAGCCCGCCTCGTAGTCGGCGCGGCGGGCGAGCACGGCCGCCCGGTGCGGCTCGACGAGGCTGCGGATCTCCCGGGTGCCGACGAACGCCTCCATCCGGTGCCGGGCGTGGTAGCGCACGTGCGCGTCCACCGACCGGCGCAGCCGTTCCACCGGGTCCGTCGTGGTGGCGACGGCCGCGCGGTGGGCGTCGAGCAGCGCGTCCATCGTGCCGGTCATGATCTGCACGAGCAGGTCCTGCTTGGACGCCACGTGCTTGTAGAGGCTCGGGCCCCGGACACCCACGGCCGCCCCGATGTCGGCCATCGTGGTGGCCGCGTAGCCGAGGCGGGTGAACAGCTCCAGCGCGGCGGCGCGGATCTCGGCCGTACGAGCCGTGGTCGCGGTGGTCATCGGTTCCCCTCTCGGCTAGCAGAGCATAGCTGGCGGCCTGTGGGAAGCGCCGCGCCCTCTTGACCTCTCACCGTGCATGCGCTGCGATCGTGGCTAATAACCGTTAGCTCGTAGGAGGCGCCGTGCCCGTCGATCTCACCCCCGACCCCGCCGTCGCGGAGCTCGCGAAGCGCACCGCCGCGTTCGTGCGCGAGGTAGTCGTGCCGGTGGAGGTGCGGCACGCCGGCGTCGTGCGCGACGACGCCGTGCGGGCCGAGCTGCAGCGGGCCGCCCGGGAGGCCGGGGTGTTCGCCCCCCACGTCGGAGTGGAGCACGGCGGGCACGGGCTGGACATGCGCGGGCGCGCCGCCGTGTTCGAGGAGGCCGGCTACTCGCTGCTCGGGCCGCTCGCGCTGAACATCGCCGCGCCGGACGAGGGCAACATGCACCTGCTCGAGGCCGTCGCCACGCAGGAGCAGAAGGAGCGCTACCTGGCGCCGTTGGCGGCGGGGGAGGTCCGGTCGTGCTTCGCGATGACCGAGCCCGCTCCCGGCGCCGGATCGGACCCCGCCGCCCTGACCACCCGCGCGGAGAAGGTGACCGGTGGTTGGCGGATCGACGGGCGCAAGTGGTTCATCACCGGTGCCGACGGGGCCGCGTTCGCGATCTGCATGGCACGCACCTCGGGCGCGCCGGGCGACCGCGGTGGCGCCACGATGTTCGTCGTCGACGCCGACAACCCCGGTATGACGTTGGTCCGCCACATCGACACGCTCGACGAGAGCCTCTACGGCGGGCACCTGGAGGTGGCGTTCGAGGGCTGCGTGGTGCCCGACGACGCGGTGCTCGGCGCGGTGGACGAGGGCTACCGCTACGCGCAGGTGCGGTTGGGCCCGGCACGGATGACGCACTGCATGCGCTGGTTGGGCATCGCGCGGCGGTCGCAGGACATCGCGGTGGCCCGGGCGCGGGAGCGGGAGCTGTTCGGATCGCGGCTCGCCGACCTCGGCATGGTGCAGGCGATGATCGCCGACAACGAGATCGACGTCGCGGCGAGTCGCGGGCTGATCCTGCAGGCCTGCTGGGAGCTCGACCGGGGCGGGTCCGCCGCGCAGGCAACGGCGATCGCGAAGACGTTCACGGCGGAAGCCGTCTGGCGGGTGGTGGACCGGGCGGTGCAGATCTGCGGCTCGCTGGGGATCTCGGGCGACGTCCTGCTGGGCCGGTTCCTGCGCGAGGTGCGCCCGTTCCGGATCTACGACGGCCCGTCGGAGACCCACCGGTGGGCGATCGCGAAGCGGGTGGCGGGCCGATGACCGCCTCCGTCGCCGGGCTCGACCTGCCCGCGCTGCAGGCCTGGTTCACCGCGCAGGTCCCCGGAGCGGGCGAGCTGGAGGCCGAACTGATCGCGGGGGGCCGGTCCAACCTCACCTACCGGCTCACCGACGGCCGCGCCACCTGGGTGCTGCGCCGCCCGCCGCTGGGCGGGCTGACCCCGTCGGCGCACGACATGGCGCGGGAGTACCGGGTGGTGGCCGCGTTGCGCGACAGCGGGGTCCCGGTGGCGGGCGCGGTCGCGCTGTGCGAGGACCCGGACGTGATCGGCGCGCCGTTCGCGGTGGTCGAGCACATCTGCGGGCTCGTGGTGCGCACCCGCGCGGAGCTGGACGCGCTGAGCGACGCCGACGTCCGGCGCTGCGCGTTCGCCCTCGTCGACGTGCTCGCGCGGCTGCACGCCGTCGACCCGGCAGCGGTGGGCCTCGCCCGGTTCGGTCGCCCGGAGGGCTACCTCGCGCGGCAGGTCCGGCGCTGGCGCGACCAGTGGGGCCGGGTGGCCACCCGGCCGCTGCCCGACGTCGACGCCCTGCACGCGCGGCTCGCGGACGCCTGCCCGCCGGAGAGCGGGGCGTCGATCGTGCACGGGGACTTCCGGATCGACAACGCCATCCTCGACGGCGGCGACCCGGGCGTGGTGCGCGCGCTCGTCGACTGGGAGATGGCCACGCTCGGCGACCCGCTCGCCGACCTGGGCCTGCACCTGGCCTACGCGGACCCCGCGTTCGACCCGGTGCTCGGCGGTTCCGCCGCCTCGACCAGCCCGCGACTCCCGGCCGCGGACGAGGTGGTGGCCCGCTACGCCGCCGCGTCCGGACGCGACGTCTCCGGCATCGCCTTCCACCTCGCGCTGGGTTACTTCAAGGCCGCGGTGATCGCCGAGGGCATCCACGCGCGGCACGTCGCGGGCCGCACGGTGGGCGAGGGGTTCGACACCGTGGGTGCGGCCGTCGCCCCGCTCGCCGCGGCCGGGCTCGCCGCCGCCCGGGCCGTTGACAGCGCCACCAGGAGCAGCGATCCTGCGTGCTGAACGATCGTTAAGTGAGGAGCGAGTGTGATCAGGACGCGGTTCACCGAGGAATTCGGCGTCGAGCACCCGGTCGTGCAGGGCGGAATGCAGTGGGTGGGGCGCGCCCCGCTCGTCGCCGCAGTCGCGAACGCGGGTGCGCTCGGCTTCATCACGGCGTTGACGCAGCCGACGCCGCAGGACCTGACCACGGAGATCGCGCGCTGCCGCGAGCTCACCGACCGGCCGTTCGGGGTCAACCTGACGATCCTGCCGGCGATCAACCCCCCGCCCTACGCCGAGTACCGGCGGGCGATCATCGAGGCAGGCGTGCCGATCGTCGAGACGGCCGGGTCGAATCCCGCCGAGCACCTGGCGCACTTCCACGCCCACGGCATCAAGGTGATCCACAAGTGCACCAGCGTCCGGCACGCGGTCAAGGCCGAGTCGCTCGGCGTGGACGCGGTGAGCATCGACGGGTTCGAGTGCGCGGGACACCCCGGCGAGGACGACATCCCCGGCCTGGTGCTGATCCCGGCCGCCGCCGACCGGCTGTCCATCCCGATGATCGCCTCCGGCGGGTTCGCCGACGCCCGCGGCCTCGTCGCGGCGCTCGCGCTCGGCGCGGACGGGATCAACATGGGCACCCGGTTCATGGCCACGGTCGAGTCCGGCATCCACGACAACGTCAAGCAGCGGCTGGTCGAGGCCGGGGAGCGCGACACCCAGCTGATCTTCCGCCAGCTGCGCAACACGGCGCGGGTGGCCGACAACTCGGTGAGCCGCGAGGTCGTGGCCCGGCTGAACGACGGCGCGGCGTTCGAGGAGGTCCGCGACCTGGTGGCCGGCGCCCGCGGCGTCGGGGTCTACGAGACCGGCGACCTGGACCGCGGCATCTGGTCGGCCGGGATGGTGCAGGGCCTCATCCGCGACATCCCGACGTGCGCGGACCTGGTGTCGCGCATCGTCGGTGACGCCGTCGAGATCATCCGCGGCCGGCTCGGGGGCGCCGTCGCGGCCCAGCCGGTCGCCGCGGGATGACCGCGCGTTCCGCCCCCGCCCGCAGCGGTGTGGAGCTGCCCATCAGCACGGGCCCCAGGACGGACGGCCGTCCGTTCCCCGGCCGGGGGTGCCTTCCGTAGCGTCGATCGGACCGCCACCCCGCACCGGCCCGCACCGTCGCCCGACCGCGCGTGCACGGGCTGCCCCTCGACCGCGAGGACAACGATGTTCGGTCTGCCTGCCGTGACGGCGCTCTTCGTGATCGGTGGCTTCGCCGCCGCCGTCGTGCTGTCGATCCTGTTCGCACTGCGCTTCTCCGCCGACGACGAGGAGTGGGTGACGCTCGACGACCTGTTCCGCCGGTCGTGATCCCCGTCCCCAGTCTCCCGCTCCGGATCGAGGTATGCCCGTGATCGTGTCCTGGAAGACGATCGCCGTGATCGTCGCGTACATGCTGGTCGTCATCGCGATCGGGGTCTGGTCGACCAAGCGCGTCAGCTCGATGCGCGACTACCTGGTCGCGGGCGACGGCTTCGGCCGCTGGGTCGTGTCCTTCGGCATCGTCGGTGCGATCGTGAGCGGCGCCGGCGTGCTCGGCAACGCGGGCTCGGGCTACGGCACCGGCTACGCGCTCTACGTCCAGACAATGGGGCTGAGCTTCCTCGGGCTGACGCTGGCGTACTTCCTGCTGGCCAAGCCGATGACCGTGATCGCCAAGAAGCACGAGGTGTACACGCTGCCCGACGTCCTCGCGTTGCGCTACGGCGACAGCACGGCGGTGCGCATCCTCTCCGGCGTCGCCACGGCGCTCGGGTCGATGATCTACCTGGTCGTGCAGTTCGTCGCGATCGGCTACATCGGCACGACGATCTTCGGGTGGAGCCTCGGGCTGTCGCTGTTCGTCGGCGGGGCCGTCGTCGTGGCGTACTGCGTCGGCGGCGGGATCGTCGCCGCGATGTGGACGAACTTCTTCCAGCTGCTCGTGCTGAGCGTCTTCGTCGTCTACTTCGCCGTGTACACCGTCGGACAGGTCGGCGGGCTCACCGCGCTCCACCGGCAGATGACCGAGATCGACCCTGAACTCGTGCAGCCCTGGCACGCGAGCGGCGCCTTCGCGTGGCAGAACGTGCTCGTCTATGCGTTCTTCGTCGGGCTGCTCGCCTACGCGGGCGTGCCGCACATCAGCACGAAGTTCCTCACGATCCGCAACCTCGAGGTGATCCGCTGGATCCCGCTGATCTCCTGCTTCCTGTACCTGTTCGCCGTCGCCGCCACCTGGATCGGCATGGCCTACCGGGTGCAGGCCGAGCAGGGGCTGGTGCCGCCCGTCGACGAGCCCGACGCCGTCCTCCCGGCGCTCATGCTCGACTCCTTCGGCCCGGTCGTCGTCGGCATCATGATCGCTGCGGTGCTCGCCGCCGTCATGTCCACCACCGACTCGTTCATGGTGCTGAGCGGGGCAGCGATCGTCCGCGACATCGCGAAGAAGGGGCTCGGGCTGCGCCTGTCCGACCGCCAGGAGATGACGTGGAGCCGGGTGGCGTCGGTGCTGGTCATGGTCGTCGCCGGGTTCATCGCGCTCAACCCGCCGGAGTTCGTGCTGTCGCTGATGGCCGTGGCGTGGGGCGCGCTCGCCGCGATGCTGGGCCCGGTGCTCTACCTGGGCGTGCGGTGGAAGCGCGCGACGACGCAGGGCGCGATCGCCGCCCTCGTCGCCGGCATCGCGATCGGTGGCGTGCTGGCGCTGCTCAACCGCACGGTCTTCGCCGACGCCCCGCTGCTCGCCCCGTGGAACATCGCCGCGATCGGTGTCGCGGTGTCCTACCTGGCGCTGATCGTGGTCTCGCTGCTCACGAAGCCGCAGCCCAGCCGGATGTTCGCGCACTTCGCCGCGCACGCCGGCACCCCGGCCGACCCCGCCCTGGATGCGGCCGGGCCGAGTCGTCCGTGACCGGCCGCCGCCGTTCCCCACCCCTCCGAACCCGCCTTGATCAGCGAACCAGGGACCTGAGCCGCACCCCGAGCGTGTTGCCGAATCGGGCCCGCGGACGCGCGATGGTGATCGCTGCGAGAAGTACCTGACGTCGCCGCGACAGCACCCATGCACTTCTCGGACCGATCGCCCGGTCCTGATCGCTGCGAGAAGTACCTGACGTCGCCGCGACAGCACGCACGCACTGCTCGGACCGATCATCCGGTCCTGGTCGCTGCGAGAAGTACCTGACGTCGCCGCGACAGCACGCACGCACTGCTCGCACCGATCATCCGGTCCTGGTCGCTGCGAGAAGCACCAGACGTCGCCGCAACAGCACCCACGCACTCCTCGCACCGATCACCCGACCCTGATCACCCCCACACGTACGCCACCGTCGCAGCACCCACACCCAGGTACTGACCAGATCGATCATCACGAACCGCGCCCCGGCCAGCAGCGTCGAGCACGGGCGGATGGCCGTGATCGAAGATCGACCGACCACCATGTGCCCGTGATCGACGCAGCGCCCGCGGTGCGGGCCTGACCGACTCGGCAACAGGCTCCCGGTGCGGTCCATGTCCCGATCTCGCCGATCATGGCCGGAAGCACGCCTCGAACCGGCCCGATGATCATCGTGAGGGGGTGGATCGGGACCACCGCAAGGTGCGCGAGCACGCAGCAGGGGCGGGCTCGTCCAGGACAGGCCTGGGCCCGCGCCGGGAACGGCCGCCCACCCAGCCACGATATTCGGCAGTTCTGCCAACCCGGCCACCCCGCCGACGGGCAGGAGCAGGGGGAACCCGGCCGACTGCGCCGAAGACCAGGGCCGGGGTGTGAGGCAGTGGTCGCGAGCCGGGAACGGCGCGCCCACAGGAGATTCCACGACGACGTAGACGTGAGAGGGGTTGGATCTTTCCCGAACCCCGCTCACGTCTACGTGGTCGTGCAGCGGGCGCGGAACGCGGAACGTGGACGGCCGCGTCCGCAGGATGCGCCACGAGCGAGACGTCAGCGGGGTTTGATCTCCAGCAGACCCCGCTCACGTCTCATTGATCATGCAACGGTCGCGTTCCGGAACGCGAGGTGGCCGTGATCAGCGGAAATGGTGCGAGGTCGACAGATCGAGCGTGTGGCCGGCTCGGGCGTCGGATGCCCGGTGGTGATCGCTGCGAGAAGCACCTGACGTCGCCGCGACAGCACCCCGGCACTGATCGAAACGATCACCCGGCGGTGATCGCTCCGACATGTACGCCACCGTCGCAGCGACAGCACCCCCGCACTGCTCGGACCGATCACCAGGCCGTGATCGCTCCGACAAGTACGCCACTGTCGCCGCGCCCGCCCTCAGGTGCTGATCAGACCGATCACCGCGCACCGCGTCCCGGCCAGCAGCGTCGACCATGGGCGGGCGGTCGTGATCGGCGATCGACCGACCACCGTGGGCCGGGATCGACGCAGCGTTCGCAGCGCGGGTCGTGACCGATTCGGCAACAGGGTCAGGCTCCCCTGCAGCACATGTCCCGTTTCCGCCGATCAAGAGCGCGAGCAGTCGTGTGATCGGAACCGCCGAACGCCTGTCACGGCACCTCCCCGAACACCGGTGGCCGCTTCTCGAAGTTCGCCGCGACCGCCTCGACCTGGTTGGGGCTGCCGATGAGCGCCCCGATCTCGGCCTGCTCCGCGGCGAAGCCGTCGGCGAGGTCCACTCGCCCCGCCATGTCCAGCAGCCGCTTGGCGGCGCGGACCGCGTGCGGGTTGCGGCCCGCGATCTCCCGGGCCAGCGTCAGCGCCGCACCGCGGGGGTCCGGGTCGGTGCGCGTGCACAGCCCGAGCGCCGCGGCCTCCTCGCCGGTCACGACCCGCCCGGTGAGCGTCAGCTCCTTTGCGACGTCCCGGCCGACCAACTCGGGCAGCAGTTGGGTGCCGGTCATGTCGGGGATCAGCCCCCACACCACCTCCATCACCGACAGCCGCGCGTCCGGCGCGACGATCCGGATGTCGGCCCCGAGGGCGATCTGCAGTCCGCCTCCGAGCGCGTTGCCCCGCACCGCGGCGATCACCGGCACCGGCAGCTCCGCCCACGCGTACGCCGCGCGCTGCCCCGCCGCCTTCGCCGGCCCGTCCGAGGGTGGCAGCTGCGCCGTGGCCGACAGCCGCTCGCCCGAGGCCATCGCCCGGAACGCGCCGAAGTCCAGGCCCGCGCAGAAGTCCGGCCCCTCGCCGGACAGCACCACGACCCGCACCGACCGGTCGTCCTTCAGCCGTTCGCCCGCCGTCACCAGGCCGGCGAACATCGCAGGGTCGAGCGCGTTGCGTTTCTCCGGTCGTGACAGCCGGACGTCGGCCACTCCGTCCGTGACCGTCACGCAGACCCGCTGCTCGCTCATCTCGATCACTCCCCGTCGGCATTGTCTCTTCGCTCCGCCAGCTCCGCTCAGCGTTGTCCGTTCGCTCCGCCAGCTCCGCTCAGCGTTGTC
Source organism: Pseudonocardia sp. MH-G8 (assembly GCF_002262885.1). GTDB lineage: Bacteria > Actinomycetota > Actinomycetes > Mycobacteriales > Pseudonocardiaceae > Pseudonocardia. Next base: position 118,226 of record NZ_NKYF01000007.1, read on the forward strand.
CGTTCGCTCCGCCAGCTCTCCGCTCAGCGTTGTCCGTTCGCTCCGCTCAGCGCCCCGTGAACCTGGCAGGGCGCTTCTCGAGGAACGACGCCACCCCCTCGGCGTGGTCGGCTGAGGCAAAACACTCCGCCATCGCCACCCGCGTGGCGCCGACGTGGGCGCGCAGGTCCGCGCCCGCACCCTCGAGCACGAGCTTCTTGGTGCGCACCAGCGCGAAAGGCGACGCCATCGCGATCGTGCGGGCGAGCCGCTCCGCGGCGGCCGGCAGCTCCTCGGGCTCGACCACGTCGGTCGCGAACCCGAGGGCCAGCGCCTGCCCGGCGTCGAGGTCCTCGCCGGTGTAGAGCAGTCGCAGCGCCGGCCCGACGCCGATCTGGCGGGGCAGCAGCCAGGTTCCCGCGCCGGTGTCGGACACCAGCCCGCGGTGCACGAAGTTCCAGCGGAACCGGGCCCGCGTCGACACGACGCGCAGGTCGGCCTGCGTGGCGAACTCGGCGCCCATGCCGACGGCCATCCCGTCGACGGCCGCCACGACCGGCTTCGGGCACCCCATCAGCAGCGGAACGCAGCCTCCGCCGTCGCCGTCGGCACGACCGCGGTCACCCGGTTCGCGGCCGGCCAGGTCGGCGAGGTCGATCCCGGCGCAGAAGCTGCCCGGCACTCCCGTGACCAGCAGGACCCGCACCTGCTCGTCGGCGCCGGCCCGCGCGACGCAGGCGGTGAACTCCGCCAGCATCGCGTAGGTCATCGCGCCGCGCTTCTCCGGCCGGTCGATCGTGACGGTGGCGACGCCCTCGGTCACCTCGTAGCGGATCTCGCGCATCGGCGGGCTCCTCCTGCTTCGCTGCCGGGGGACAGAGCCATGCTAGCTGAACGTTCGTTAAGCGAGCTAGCGCCTCCGAGATCGCCTCCCTCTTTCCTCATCGCCGACGCGGTGCCATGCTGGCTGAACGATCGTTAAGGAGGCCAACGTGGACTTCGAACTCCCGGTGGAACTGACCCAACGGCTCGCCGAGCTCGACGAGTTCGTCGAGCGGGAGATCAGACCCCTCCAGTCGCAGGACGACAACGAGCGGTTCTTCGACCACCGCCGCGAGTACTCCCGCACCGACTTCGAGAACGGCGGCGTGCCGCGGCGCGAGTGGGAGGAGCTGCTCGGCGAGATGTTCCGCCGCGCCGACGCCGCCGGCTGGCTGCGCTACGGGCTGCCGAAGGAGGTCGGCGGCTGCGACGGCAGCAACCTGGACATGGCGGTCATCCGCGAGCACCTCGCCCGCAAGGGTCTCGGCCTGCACAACGACCTGCAGAACGAGGCGTCGGTGGTCGGGGACTTCCCGTTCGTCCACATGATGCTCGCCTTCGGTACGCGCGAGCAGAAGGAGGAGTTCCTGGAGCCGATGCTGAGCCGCACCAAGCGGATCGGCTTCGGCCTCACCGAGCCCGACCACGGCAGCGACGCCACGTGGATGGAGACCACGGCCGTCCGCGACGGGGACGACTGGATCCTCAACGGGGCGAAGCGGTTCAACTCCGGCATGCACTCGGCAACGCACGACGTGGTGTTCGCGCGGACGTCCGGGAAGCCGGGGGACGCCCGCGGGATCACGGCGTTCTTCACCCCGACCGACAGCCCGGGCTTCTCGGTGGACTTCCACTGGTGGACGTTCAACATGCCCACCGACCACGCCGAGGTGACGATCCGGGACGTGCGGGTGCCGCACTCGGCGATCTTCGGTGAGGAGGGTCAGGGGTTGGCGGTCGCGCAGACGTTCGTGCACGAGAACCGGATCCGCCAGGCCGCCTCCGGGGTCGGCGCCGGGCAGTTCTGCGTCGACCGCAGCGTGGCCTACGCGCGTGAGCGGGTGACGTTCGGCCAACCGCTGGCCACCCGCCAGGCGATCCAGTGGCCGTTGGTGGAGCTGCAGACCGAGGCGGAGATGCTGCGCGGTCTGGTGCGCAAGACGGCGTGGGAGCTGGACCGGGTGCCGCACATGGAGATCAGTGACAAGGTCTCGATGTGCAACTACCGGGCCAACCGGTTCGTCTGCGAGGCGGCCGACCGCGCCATGCAGGTGCACGGCGGCCTGGGTTACACCCGGCACACGCCGTTCGAGCACATCTACCGCCACCACCGCCGCTACCGCATCACCGAGGGCTCCGAGGAGGTCCAGATGCGCAAGGTGGCGGGGTACCTGTTCGGGTTCGCCGGCCCCCGCAGGATCCGCGGATGACCGGCGATTTCCGGGAGATCGGCAGGCGGCTGTCGAACTGGGGCAGCTGGGACGTCGACGGGCGGCGCGACGTGCGGGGCACCACGAGCCTGGATGCCACGCCGGCCGCACAGGGCACCGAGGTGCGCGCGGGTGACGTCTTCATGGCAGCGCCGCCGATCAGGTTCCGCCGCGCGCTCGGCTCGCCGATCAACCCCCTGGCCGTCAAGTGAGGACGTCCGTGCAGGTAGCCTGGCTGCCCCTGACCGACCGGACGCCTGATGGGAGGTGGCCGCGTGGCGAGTCCCGCCCGTCCGCATCCCGCCCGTCCGCACCCGGCTACGTCCGGCTCGTCGCGGTCGAGCCTGCCGGGGGAGTCGGGCATCCTGGACGCGGCGATCGCGGTCATGGCCGAGCACGGCTACCACGGCACCTCCGTGCGGGACATCGCGGTGCGCGCCGGGGTGAGCCCGGCGGCGCTCTACCACCACTTCACCTCGAAGCAGCAGGTCCTCGCCACGATCATGGAACGGGGGATCGAGGCGTTGCTGCACCGCACCTCCACGGCGCTCGACGCGGCGGGCGAGCACCCCGCGGACCGGCTGCGGGCGCTGGTCGAGGTGCAGGTGCTGTTCCACCTCGAGGACCAGCGGGGCACGCTGCTGGGCACCAGCGAGCTGCGTGCGCTGGAGGAGCCGGTCCGCAGCGCGCACCGGGCCAAGCGGCTGCAGCAGCAGCGCTACTTCGACGCGACCGTCGCGGACGGGGTGGCGCGGGAGGTGTTCACCACCTCCCTGCCGGACGAGGCCGCGCGGGCGATCGTGGTGATGTGCACCGGCGTCGCGGGCTGGTTCTCCGCAGGCGGCCGGCTGAGCCGCGCCCAGGTGGTGCGCCGCTACCAGCGGCTGGCCCTCGACATGGTCGGGTCGCGCACCGGCTGATCCCGGCTCGCGGAGGTGTCCGGTGACGACCCCCGTGCTCGACGGGCGCGCGGTCGACGCGTCCGACCCGGACGTGCTGGCCCGCCTGCTGGAGCGCCGGCTCGCGGTGGTGCTGGGTACCGGGGTGACGGTGCCGCCTCCGACCCGGCTCACCGGTGGGGCCAGCCTGGAGACGTGGTCGTTCGCCGCGCACGGGGCCGGCGGACCACCGCGGCGGCTCGTGCTGCGCCGCGACCCGCCCGGCGCCGGGCGCCCGGAGGGGATGGCCAGGGAGGCGGACGCCATCGCCGCCGCGCAGGCCGGGGGTGTCCCGGTGCCGCGGCTGGTCGACAGCGGCACCGACCCGGCGGTGCTGGGCTCGCCGTACCTGCTCACCGAGCACGTCGACGGCGAGACGATCGCGCGCCGGCTGCTGCGGGAGCCCCGGTACGCCGCGGCGCGCAAAGGCCTGGCCGCCGAGCTGGGACGCACGCTCGCCCGCATCCACGCGATCCCGGTCGAGGACGTGCCGGGCTTGGAGCCGGTCGAGCCGCTGGAGAGCCTGCGCGCCACCTACGACGCGCTCGGCGAGCCGCTGCCGACCATCGAGATCGCGATGAAGTGGCTGGAGCGCAACCGCCCCGCCGACGTGGCCGAGACCGTGGTGCACGGCGACTTCCGCACCGGCAACCTGATCGTCGACCCCGACGGGCTGCGGGCGGTGCTCGACTGGGAGGTGGTGCACCGCGGCGATCCGCGCGAGGACCTCGGCTGGCTGTGCGTGAAGTGCTGGCGCTTCGGCTCGCCGCTGCCCGCGGGCGGGTTCGGCACCGTCGAGCAGCTCCTCGACGGCTACGCGGAGGTGGCCGGGCACCGCCCCGACCCGGAGGCCGTGCGCTGGTGGCAGGTGTACGGCACCGCGCGCTGGGCCGTCGGCTGCCGGGGCATGGCCGAGCGGCACCTGTCGGGGCAGACGCCGTCGGTCGAGCTCGCCGCGATCGGCCGGCGCGTGTGCGAGCAGGAGCACGACGTGCTGCTCGCGCTGGGACTGCCCGCGGACCCGCCGGAGGCGGGGGACCCGGCGCCCGGCTCCGACCTGCACGGCCACCCCACGGCGGCGGAGCTCGTGGCCGCCGTCTCGATGTTCCTGCGCGAGGACGTCATGCCCGCCACCGAGGGCAGGCTGAACTTCCTCGCGCGGGTGGCCGCGGGCGCGCTCGACGGCGTCGGGCGCGAGCTGCTGCTCGGGCCGGAGCAGGAGCGGCGGCACCGCGAGCGCCTCGCCGCGTTCGCCCACGAGGACCAGGCGGGGCTCGCCGCGGCGATCCGCGCCGGCGTGCTCGAGGCGGACGACCCCGCGCTGCTCGCCGCCGTCCGGGCCGCGGTGACCGACCGGCTCGCCGTGGCCAACCCGCGCTACCTGGCCCACCCCGGCTGACGGGGGACCGTTCCCACCGCTGCTCGACCACGGAGGATCGATGAGGATCAGTGACGTGGTGGCGTTCGCCGCGATGCGGGCGCCCGAGGTGACCGCGCTGGAGTTCGAGGACAGGGCGTGGAGCTACCGGGAGCTCCACGCCGACGTGTGCCGGCTCGCCCACGGCCTGGGCAGTATCGCCCGGCCCGGCGACCGGGTCGCCGTGCTCACCGAGAACAACCCGGAGTACGTGCTGGCCTACTACGGCGTGCCGCTCGCCGGGATGGCGCTGGTGTTCGTCAACCACCGGTTGGCGCCGCGCGAGGTCGTCGACCTGCTGTCCGACTCGACGCCCAGCGTGCTTGTCACCGAGGGGAAGTTCCTCTACACGGCCCGGGCGGCCGCGGCGGCGGTCGACTCGATCCGCACGATCGTCACCGTCGACGGGCCGGCCGAGGACGCGCTCGGGTTCGCCGCGCTGCTGGACGGGCGGCCGGCCACCGAGCCCGCCCCGCCCGACGAGGACGCGCCCGCCTGGCTGCTCTACACCTCCGGCACGACCGGACGGGCGAAGGGCGCCGTCCTGACCCACCGCAACGTCGCCGCCGCCGTGGTCAACGCCGGCGTGAGCTGGTCGCGGGGCGGTGAGGAGCGCGTCGTGTCGCTGTGCCCGTGGCCGCTGTGCCACATCGCGGGCTACGGCGTGCTGGTGTCGCACATGGTCGCCGACACGGTGGTGCTGCTGCGCCGCTACGACCCGGAGGGTTTCCTCGCCGCCGTGGCGCGGCACCGGGTGACCAGCACGACCGTGGCGCCGACGATGCTCGCGATGCTGCTGCGCCACCCCGCGTTCGACTCCTACGACACCTCGTCGATCACGCGCATCGGCTACGGCTCGGCGCCGATGCCGGTGGCGACCCTGCGCGAGGGGATGCGCCGCTTCCCGAACGCCTCGTTCCAGACCGGGTTCGGGATGACCGAGCTCGCCGGCAACGTGCTCGTGCACAGCGCTGAGGACCACGTCGCCGCGGCGGCCGGGCGCACCGAGCTGCTGGCGTCGGTGGGCAGGCCGATGGCCGTGTCGGCCGTCCGGGTGGTCGACGAGACCGGGACCGACTGCGCCCCGGACGAGGTGGGCGAGCTCGTGGTCCGTGGCGACCAGGTGTGCTCCGCGTACTGGAACCGCCCGGACGCGAGTGCCGAGGCGTTCCGCGACGGCTGGTTCCACAGCGGTGACCTCGCCCGCCGGGACGCCGAGGGCTACTTCTACATCGTCGACCGCAGGAAGGACATGATCCTCACCGGCGGGGAGAACGTGTACTCCCGCGAGGTCGAGGAGGTGCTGCACCAGCACCCGGCGGTGGCAGCGGCCGCGGTGGTCGGGGTGCCGGACGAGGTGTGGGGCGAGCGGGTGGTCGCGGTGATCGAGCCGCTGGCCGGGCAGCGGCCCACCGGGGCCGAGATCCGCGAGTTCTGCGCGGGGCAGCTGGCCGGTTACAAGTGCCCCCGCCAGGTGCTGATCGTCGACGGGCTGCCGCGCAACACCGTCGGAAAGATCCTCAAGCGCGAGCTGCGGGCCCGGGTGCGCGACGCCGTTGACACGGCCGGGAGCCCCTCGTAGCGTGACTTAACGGTCGTTCAGTCAGGAGAGCGCGACGAAGGGCTCGAACATGGTCAGTGCCGACCCCACCGCCGGAACCCGGATGCGTCCTGTCGCCACGGGGCTGCAGTTCCCCGAAGGACCGATCGCGCTGCGCGACGGCAGCGTCCTGCTCGTCGAGATCAAGCGCGGCACGCTCTCGCGCGTCGCGCCGGACGGGCGGGTGAGCGTCGTGGCCGAGCTGGGCGGCGGTCCCAACGGCGCCGCGATCGGCCCCGACGGCGCCGCCTACGTCTGCAACAACGGCGGCTTCGAGTGGCACGAGCGGAACGGGATCACCGCGCCGGGCCACCAGCCCGCCGACTACATCGGCGGCCGAATCCAGCGCGTCGTCCTCGACGGGCCGGGCGCCGGCACCGTCACCGACCTCTACACCTCCTGCGACGGGCGGCCGCTGCGCGGTCCCAACGACATCGTGTTCGACGCGGACGGCGGCTTCTGGTTCACCGATCTGGGCAAGGGCCGGGCGCGCGAGAGCGACACCGGCGCCCTCTACTACGCACGGCCCGACGGCTCGTCGATCACCGAGGTCGTGCACCCGCTCGTGCAGCCCAACGGGGTCGGCCTGTCCCCGGACGGATCGCGGGTCTACGTCGCCGAGACCGGGCCGGGCCGGGTCTGGTGCTGGGACGTCCCCACCCCGGGCCGCGTGCAACCGGCCGAGGGCGGCGTCGGGGCGGGCGGGGCGCGGCTGCTGCACGGGTTCGCCGGGTACCAGATGCTCGACTCGCTGGCCGTCGACGGTGCCGGCAACGTCTGCGTCGCCACCCTGATCACCGGCGCGGTGAGCGTGCTCGCGCCGGACGGCACGCTGCTGCGGCAGGTGCCGGTCCCGGAACCCGACCCGTTCGTCACCAACATCTGCTTCGCCGGGGCCGACTCCCGCACCGCCTACGTCACCTCGTCCGGGCGGGGGGTCCTCTACGCCCTGGGGTGGGCCGGCGCGGGCCTCGACCTGGCGTTCACGGTATGAGCGCGCCCGGGAGCAGCACGGCCGTGAGCCCGCGGGCGGCGCTCACCGCCCGGTTCACCGCGCCGGGCGCCGAGTTCGAGGTCGTCGACCGCGTGGTGCGGGGCATCCCGATGCGCGTCTACTCCGGCGGCCCGCAGACCCTGCGCGAGGTGCTGCGGGAGAGCGCGGCGTTCGGGGACCGCACCTACCAGGTGTACGGCACGCAGCGCTGGACCTTCGCCGAGCACCTGCGGCAGACGGCCGGGCTCGCGCACCGCCTGACGGGGGAGTTCGGGCTGCGCAAGGGCGACCGTCTCGCGGTCACGATGCGCAACTACCCGGAGTGGCCGACGGTGTTCTTCGCCGCCCAGGCCGTCGGTGTCGTCGTGGTGCCGCTCAACGCGTGGTGGTCGGCCGCCGAGCTGCGCTACGCGCTGGCCGACTCCGGGGCGCGGCTCGTGGTGGCCGACGCGGAGCGCGCGGCGCTGATCGCCCCGCAGCTGCCCGAGCTCGGCGGGATCCCGCTGATCGAGGTGCGGGGCGGGGAGCGGCCGGTGCCCGGTGCGCGGCGATGGGCCGACCTCCTCGCCGCGCTCGACCCCCACGCGACGCTGCCCGACGCGGACGTGGAGCCCGACGACGACGCCACCATCCTCTACACCTCCGGCACGACCGGCCGGCCCAAGGGCGCGATCGGTACCCACCGCAACCACTGCACGAACGTCCGCAACACCCGGCTCGGCGCCTACGTCGGCGCCACGATCGCGAACGGCGGCGTGCCGCCCGTCCCCGACCCGGACGCCCCGCAGCAGGGCGGGCTGTGCACGTTCCCGCTGTTCCACATCGCCGGGATCACCAGCCTCTGCTACTCCCTGCACGCGGGGGCGAAGCTCGGCACGCAGTACAGGTGGGACCGGGCCGAGGCCATCGAGCTGGTCCGCCGCGAGTCGCTCACCAGCGTCTCCGGGGTGCCGACGGTGATGCGCCAGCTCGTCGAGGACGCGAGCGCCGACCCGCAGCGGGTCGCGACGCTCGCCGGGATCAGCATGGGCGGCACGCCGGTGCCCCCGGACCTGATCGGACGCATCGACGCGGGCCTGGCCTCGCTCGTCGCGCCCGCCAACGGCTACGGCCTCACCGAGACCACCTCGGCCGTCGTGTCCAACAGCGGCGCCGACTACGTGAGCCACCCCGACAGCGTCGGGCGCTGCGTGCCGGGCGCGGACGTGCGCGTCGTCGACCCGGCGACCGGGGAGGACGCCGCCGGCGGCGAGGTCGGCGAGCTGTGGTTCCGGGGCCCGAACATCGTCCGCGGCTACTGGAACAACCCGGAGGCCACCGCGGCGTCGTTCACCGACGGCTGGTTCCACACCGGCGACCTGGGGCGCGTGCGCGACGGCTGGGTGTACGTCGTGGACCGGATGAAGGACGTGGTGATCCGCGGCGGAGAGAACATCTACTGCGCCGAGGTCGAGGCCGCGCTGTTCGAGCACCCGGCGGTCGGGGACGTCGCGATCGTCGGCGTCCCGCACGAGTCGCTGGGGGAGGAGGCCGTGGCCGTCGTCCACCTGCGGTCCGGCACGCCCGGCCCGGACGTGGCCGACGCGCTGCGCCGCCACGTCGGCGAGCGCCTGGCGTCGTTCAAGGTGCCCGCGTACGTGGTGTTCCGCGACGAGCCGCTGCCGCGGACCTCGAGCGGGAAGGTGCTCAAACGCGATCTCCGCGGCCCGGTCGCCGCGCAGCTGAGGGGGGCAGAGGCGTGAGCGACGTCCGCTACGAGGTCGACGGCCACGTCGGCGTGGTGACGCTGGACCGGCCGGACGTGCACAACGCCCTGCGGCGGCGCACCTACGACGAGCTCACCGAGCTCGTGCACACCACCACCGCGCGGGTGCTCGTGATCACCGGCGCCGGCCGCTCGTTCTGCTCCGGCGACGACGTGCGCGACCTGATGGGCGGCGGCGAGGGCGCCCCGCCGCGGCCGGCACCGCGACTCACGCCGGCCGCGGGAGCGCTGCTGCAGACCGACGTGCCGGTCATCGCCGCGGTCAACGGGCCCGCCGTCGGATGGGGCATGGAGCTCGCGCTGATGGCCGACCTGCGGATCGCGGGTCGGCGCGCGAAGTTCGGCGAGCTGTTCGTCAAGCGCGGGCTGTGCAGCGACGTGGCGGGCATCGCGCGGCTGGCCCAGCTGGTGGGCCGGGAGCGGGCGGCGGAGCTGCTGTTCACCGGCGAGGTGATCGACGCCGAGCGGGCCGAGCGGATCGGGCTGGTGGGCCGCGTGGTCGACGACGACCAGCTGCTGCCCGCCGCGCTGGAACGGGCCCGCGCGATCGCGGCCAACCCGCCGCTCGCCGTCGCCGCGCTCAAGCGTGGGCTGCGCCGGGCTCTGGACCCGGACTGGAGCGACCTGGGGACGTGGGTGAGCAGCACGCTCGGCGAGCTGTTCGCCACCGAGGACCACCGCGAGGGTGTGCGGTCGTTCCTGGAGAAGCGGGAGCCGCAGTATGTCGGTCGGTGAGGACACGCACCTCGCGGGCGTCGACCGGGCGCGGGTGGTGACCTGGCTGGCCGCGCACGTCGACGGCCTCGTCGCGCCGGTGGAGTTCACGCCGGCGTCCGGCGGCCGGTCCAACCTCACCTACCGGATCACCGACGCCGCAGGCCGCGGCTACGCGCTGCGCCGCCCCCCGATGGGCGGCGTGCTGGCGACCGCGCACGACATGAGCCGGGAATGGCGGTTCATCTCGGCGCTCGCGCCCACCGCCGTCCCGGTGGCGCCGCCGCTGGCCTACTGCGCCGACCCCGGCGTCACCGGTGCGGAGTTCTACGTCATGGGGTACGTCGACGGGCGGGTGCTCGCCGACCACGACGCCGGCGTGGCCCTGGGTGCTGCGGCGTGCGCCCGCGCCGGGGAGCACCTGGTCGAGGTGCTCGTGGCGCTGCACGCGCTCGACCCGGCCGAGGTCGGCCTGGGCGACCTGGTGCGCCGCACCGGCTACGTCGAGCGGCAGCTGCGGCGCTGGCACACCCAGCTGCACGCCTCGGCGGCACAGCTGCCCGCGCCGGCGACCGAGGTGGCGCTGCTCGACGAGGTGCACGACCTGCTCGTTGCGCACGCGCCGCGGCAGAGCACGGGCATCGTCCACGGCGACTACCGCCCGGGCAACATGGCCTTCGGTGCGGACGGCACGGTCCGGGCGGTGTTCGACTGGGAGCTCGCCACCACGGGTGACCCGCTGGCCGACCTGGGGTGGCTGGCGTCGAGCTGGCAGGACCCGGGGGAGGAGACCGCGGCGACCACGCCGGGCCCGAGCACCGCGCCCGGATCCCCGCGCCGCACCGAACTGGTGCAGCGCTACGCGCGCCTGTCCGGCCGCGACGTGTCGAACCTGCCGTACTGGGTGGCGTTCTCGCATTGGCGCTCGGCGTGCATCGGGGCCGGGGTGCAGGCCCGCTACCTGGCGGGGCACATGGCCGACGACGGCTACCTGGCCGAGGCACGGGCGCGGGCCGAGCAGGGCGCGCGGCTCGGCGAGGCCGCCCGCGACGCGCTACGTCAACTGGGGATCTGAGGAAGGAACCGCATGGCCTGGGATTTCTCGACCGAGCCGGAGTTCGAGGAGAAGCTCGAGTGGATGCGCGGGTTCGTCCGCGAGGAGATCATCCCGCTCGAGACGCTCGACCTGGACGGGCCCGCGCTCGCGCGGGCCACCGAGCCGATGAAGGAGGAGGTCAGAGCGCGCGGGCTGTGGGCGGCGCACCTGCCCCCGGAGCTGGGAGGCAAGGGGTTCGGCCAGGTCAGGCTGGGCCTGATGCACGAGATCCTCGGCCAGTGCGCGTACGCACCCGCGGTCTTCGGCAACAACGCGCCCGACTCCGGCAACGCCGAGCTGCTCGCCGTCGGCGCGAACGAGGAACAGAAGCGCAGGTGGATGCAGCCACTGCTCGACGGGACGCTGCGCAGCGCGTTCTCGATGACCGAGCCGGGGGCGGGCGCGGACCCGACGCTGCTCACCACGCGCGCGGAGCGCGTCGGCGACGAGTACGTGGTGAACGGGCACAAGTGGTTCACCTCGAACGGTTCGGTGGCCGACTTCCTCATCCTCATGGCCGTCACCAACCCCGACGGCCCACCGCGGCGCCGGGCGTCGATGTTCGTGGTGCCCGCGGACAGCCCGGGCGTGGACATCCTGCGCGACGTTCCCACGATGGGCGACCCGCACGAGCACCCGGGCCGGCCCGGTGGCCACGCCGAGATCATCTACCGGGATGTGCGCGTGCCGGTGGAGAACCTGATCGGCAACGAGGGTGAGGGCTTCCTGCTCGCCCAGAAGCGCCTCGGCCCGGGCCGCATCCACCACTGCATGCGCTGGCTCGGCCAGTCGAAGCGAGCCTTCGACATGCTGTGCGAGCGCGCGGTGTCGCGGTACACGCACGGTTCGGTCCTGGCCGACAAGCAGATGGTGCAGGACTGGATCGCCACCTCGGCCGCCGAGATGACCGCGGCCCGGCTGATGACGCTGCAGGCCGCCTGGAAGATGGACCAGGGCGGCACGGCCGCGGCCCTCACCGACATCGCGATGATCAAGTTCTACGGCGCCACCGTGCTCTACAACGTGATCGACCGCGCCGTCCAGGTGCACGGCTCGCTCGGCTACACCACCGACCTGCCGCTGGAGTCGATGTACCGCCACGCCCGCGCCGCCCGCATCTACGACGGTCCGGACGAGGTCCACAAGGTCACGGTGGCGCGCCGCGTCCTGAAGGACTACGAGCCCCGGGAGGTGCCGACCGAGCACGTGCCGACGAGGCGGGAGTCGGCGCGGACGAAGTTCGCCCACCTCCTGGACGCGGCGTCGGTAGGAGCCTGAGGGTCACTCCGCACATCCAGCTGCCACTTCGCACAGGGCCCGCCTTAGGCGAAGTGACCACTGGGTGTGCGGAGTGGCGCTTGCGGCGCCTCCCCCCTTCTGCCACACCCGTTGCACCCACGTCATGGACGTCTGCCGTGACTGCCACCTGAGGAGTTGATCCGTGGAGATCGCCGACACGACCACCCTGCTCACCGGCGGGGCCTCCGGTCTCGGCCTGGCCACCGCACGCCGGCTCGTCGACGCCGGCGGCCGCGTGGTGATCGCCGACCTGCCGACGTCCTCGGGTGCGGAGGCGGCCAAGGAGCTCGGCTCCGCTGCCACGTTCGTCGCGGCCGACATCACCGACCCGGACCAGGTCGAGGCCGCGCTGGACGCCGTCGCCGAGACCGGCGAGCTGCGCGCCGTCGTGCACACCGCGGGCAGCGGGCGCGCCCAGCGCACGGTCGACCGCGACGGCAACCCGGCGAGCCTGGAGTGGTTCACGCAGATCGTGAACCTCAACCTGATCGGCTCGTTCAACGTGCTGCGCCTCGCCGCGGCCCGGATGGCCCGCCTGGAGCCGATCGGGGAGGAGCGCGGCGTGGTCGTGATGACGGCGTCGATCGCCGCGTTCGACGGGCAGATCGGGCAGGCGTCCTACTCCGCGTCGAAGGCCGGGGTGGTGGGTCTGACGCTCGTGGCGGCCCGTGACCTGGCCAGCCGCAAGATCCGCGTGTGCACCATCGCGCCGGGCCTGTTCGACACACCGCTGCTCGGGCGGATGGAGGAGGACAAGAAGGCGGCACTGGGTGCGCAGGTGCCGAACCCGCCGCGGCTCGGGCAGCCCGACGAGTACGCGCGCCTGGCGGTGCAGATCGTGGAGAACCCGATGTTGAACGGCGAGACGATCCGCCTGGACGGCGCCCTGCGCATGGCCCCGCGCTGACCGTACGAACGGTCCTTTCGTCCGATTGGTCCGGACGAAAGGACCGTTCGTACGTCAGACGCGTTCGAGGATCGTGGCGTTGGCCTGGCCGCCGCCCTCGCACATCGTCTGCAGGCCGTAGCGGCCGCCGGTGCGCTGCAGTTCGTGCACGAGCTTGGTGGCCAGGATGGCCCCGGTGGCGCCGAGGGGGTGGCCCAGTGCGATGGCGCCGCCGTTGACGTTGGTCCTGTCCAGGTCGGCGCCGGTTTCCTGGGCCCAGGCCAGCGGGACCGGGGCGAAGGCCTCGTTGACCTCGAACAGGTCGATGTCGTCGATGGCGAGGCCGGAGCGGGCGAGCGCGGCCTGGGTGGCGGGGATGGGGCCGGTGAGCATGTAGACCGGGTCGTCGCCGACGACGCTGAGGGTGTGCACCCGGGCGAGGGGGGTGAGCCCGTGGGTGCGCACCGCTTGCTCGGAGGCCACGAGCAGGGCGGCGGCGCCCACCGACATCTGGCTGGCGACGGCGGCGGTGATCTCCCAGCCCTCGCGCAGCGGCTTGAGACCGGCCATCGATTCGAGCGAGGTGTCGCGGCGGGCGCCTTCGTCGGTGTCGGCGCCGGCGATCGGGGCGATCTGTCCGGTGAAGCGGCCCTCGTCGATGGCGCGGATCGCGCGGCGGTGGCTCTCCAGCGACAGGCGTTCGAGCTCGGCGCGGTCGTAGCCCCACTTCTCGCAGATCAGCTGGGCGCCGCGGAACTGGGAGATCTCCTGGTCGCCGTAGCGTTCGGCCCAGCCCTCGCCGCGGGGGGACGCGCCGAGTTCCTTGATCACCGAGGCGTTGGCGCCCATGGGCACCATGGCCATGTTCTCCACGCCGGCGGCGACGACGAGGTCCTGGGTGCCGGACAGGACGGCTTGGGCGGCGAAGTGCAGGGCCTGCTGCGAGGAGCCGCACTGCCGGTCGACGGTCACGCCGGGCACGCTCTGGGGCAGCCCGGCGGAGAGCCAGGCGGTGCGCGCGATGTCGCCGGCCTGCGGGCCGAGCTGGATGACGCATCCCATGATCACGTCTTCGACCGCGGACGGGTCGAGGCCGGTGCGGGTCATGAGTTCGCGCAGGACGTGCGCTCCGAGGTCGGCGGGATGCACGCCGGCCAGGGCGCCCTTGCGGGTGCCGACGGGTGTGCGGACGGCGCCGACGATGTAAGCCTCAGCCACGGATGTCCCCTTCGTCGCGGATCTTAACGATCGTACAGTCTGGAGCCCGTGATCGGCAGAGTTCGGAGGTTGTCAGCTTAACGATTGATCGGTAAATTTCGACTACCGCCTCGCCGATGTGGAGGGACCGCGCATGACGGTGGTCGACGTGACCCAGAACGCTGCGACTCAGGATTTCCGCAGCTCGGTGCGCACCTGGCTCGGCGCGCACGCCCCCGCCCCGGCCCCCGGGCTTCCCGCCGAGGAGCAGCTGCGCCGGGCGCGGGAGTTCCAGGCCGCCCTCTACGACGCCGGGTACGCGGGCATCACCTGGCCGAAGGAGGTCGGCGGGCAGGGCCTCACCCCGGCCGAGCAGCAGGTGTTCTCCGACGAGGCCGCCGAATACGACCTCCCGGTCTACCCGTTCGCGATCGGGATGGGCATGTGCGGGCCGACGATGGCCGACCTCGGGACTCCCGAGCAGAAGCAGCGGTACCTGCCGAAGCTGCTGCGCGGCGAGGAGATCTGGTGCCAGCTGTTCTCCGAACCCGGCGCCGGATCGGACGTCGCGAGCCTGCAGACGCGCGCGATCCTCGACGGTGACCAGTGGGTGGTCAACGGCCAGAAGGTGTGGACGACGAACGCGCAGTTCGCCGACTTCGGCGCCCTGCTCGCGCGCACCGACCCGGACCGGCCGAAGCACGCGGGGCTGACGATGGTCATCGTCGACATGCACGCCCCCGGCGTCACCGTCCGCCCGCTCAAGGACATGTCCGGGCGCGCGCCGTTCAACGAGGTCTACTTCGACGACGTGCGGGTCCCGGTCGAGAACGTGATCGGCGAGGTGGGCCGCGGGTGGCATGCCGCGGTGACGATGCTCGGGCACGAGCGCGTGTCGATCGGCTCGACCCGCAGGCCGCGGAGCAACCCGCTGGAGTTCGCCTCGCTCGTCGAGCTGGCCCGGCGCGCCGGCGTGGCGCAGGACCACGCGCAGCGTGAGCGGCTGGCGGAGCTCTACGCGCACGAGCGCGCGCTGGAGCTGTTCAACGCCCGGATGCGGCAGGAGACGGTCGCGGGTCACCCGCCGGGTGCGCGGGGCTCGGTGGCCAAGCTGGCGGGCGCGCTGCTGCTCCGGCGGGCCATCGAGGTGGCCGGGCAGCTGGCCGGCGCGGGCGCGGTGGCCTGGGAGCCCGACGACGCGCGCGCCGCGGAGCTCGCGCTCGGCATCAACTCGGCGCCCGCGTCGAGCATCGCGGGCGGCACCAACGAGGTCCAGCACAACATCATCGGGGAGCGGATCCTGGGGCTGCCGAAGGAGCCGCAGGTGGACCGGGACGTCCCGTTCCGGGAGCTGAAGGTCGGCACCCAGAGAAGTGCTACACAGCGCGAGAGGGGTCGTCGGTGAAGCTCGTCCTGGACGCCGAGCAGCAGGAGCTGCGGGCGGCGGTGCGGAAGTTCCTCGCGGACAAGGCCCCGTCGGCCCGGGTACGTGCCGTCATGGAATCCGATACCGGCTCCGACGCCGCGCTCTGGTCCGGGCTCGCCGAGCTGGGCGCGCTCGGGCTGGTCGTGCCCGACGAGCTGGGTGGTGGCGGCGCGGGCCACGTCGAGCGGGCGGTCGTCGCCGAGGAGCTGGGGCGCGCGCTCACCCCGGTGCCCTTCCTCGCCTCCGCGGTGCTCGCCACCGACGCGCTCCTCGCGCTCGACGACGACGCCGCGCGCACCGAGCTGCTCCCAGGCCTCGCCGCGGGCGAGCGGATCGGCACCGTCGCCGTCGCCGAGGGCGGCGGGGAGTGGGACCGCACCGGCGGCGCCACCACGGCCACCGAACGCGACGGAGGCTGGGAGCTCTCCGGGATCAAGACCCCGGTGCTCGCAGGCGACACCGCCGACGTCGTGCTCGTCGTCGCCCGGACGTCGGACGGCCCCGGCTGGTTCGCCGTCGACGCCGGCGCCGCGGGCCTCACACGCTCCCGGCTCGCGGGGCTCGACCCGACCCGCGGCGTCGCGAAGCTCGCCTTCGCCGCCACCCCGGCGCGCCGGCTCGCGACGGCGGACGCGGCCGCGGCGCTCGACGTCGTCGCCGACCTCGCCGCGGTGGCGCTGGCCGCCGAGCAGGTGGGCCTGATGCAGCGGGCGATGGAGCTGACCGTGGACTACGCGAAGGTGCGGGTGCAGTTCGGCCGCCCGATCGGTTCCTACCAGGCGGTCAAGCACGGGTGCGCCGACATGTACAGCGCGTGGGAGCACGCGGTGTCGGTGCTGCGCTACGCCGCGTGGGCGGCCGACCACGACCGCGCCGAGCTGCCCCTGGCCGCCGCGCTCGCCCAGACCTACATCGGCCCGGCCGCGTTCACGACGGCGACCGGGATGGTGCAGTACCACGGGGGCACCGGCTACACCTGGGAGCACGACGCGCACCTGTTCTACAAGCGGGCGAAGAGCGCCGAGCTGCTCCTGGGCCCGCCGGCACAGCACCGCGCTCGGCTCGCCGACCGGCTCGGCGTGTAGGAGAGGAGACCCATGGCCGACGATGTCCTGATCACGAGCCGCGACAGCGGAGTCCTGACGCTCACGCTCAACCGCCCGAAGCGCAAGAACGCGATCGACGGGGAGCTGTGGGATGCGCTGCGTGCGCAGCTCACCGTCGCCCGCGACGACGCGGACGTGCGGGCGATCGTGCTCACCGGCGCGGGCGGTGACTTCTGCGCGGGTGCCGACCTGTCCGGTGGGGTGTCCACCGGGCACCCGCTCGACCGGATGCGCCGGGTCAACGAGGTGGCGCTGCTGCTGCACGAGCTGCCGGTCCCGTCGGTGGCGAAGGTGGACGGCGTCGCCGTCGGGGCGGGGTGGAACCTCGCCCTGGGCTGCGACCTCGTGGTCGCGACGCCGGCCGCGCGGTTCTCCCAGATCTTCGCCAAGCGCGGCCTGTCCCTGGACTTCGGCGGGTCCTGGCTGCTGCCCAAGCTGGTGGGGATGCAGCAGGCGAAGCGGCTCGCGTTGCTGGCCGAGATGATCGACGCTGCGGAGGCGCACCGGCTCGGCCTCGTCACGTGGCTGGTGGAGCCCGAGGAGATCGACGGGTTCGTCGCCGACCTCGGCAAGCGGCTCGCGTCGGCGGCGCCGGTGGCGGTCGCGCAGTCCAAGGCGCTGCTGCACGAGGGCGCCGACAGCACGATGCGCGACGCGCTGGCGAGCGAGGCCCGCACCCAGGCGATCAACTTCGCGACGGCCGACGCGCCTGCGGCGTTCGCCGCGTTCAACGAGAAGCGCGACGCGGTGTTCACCGGCGAGTGGGCCGTGAAGTGACGGCCTTCGACGAGATCCGGCTCGACGTCGCCGAGGGCGTCGCCACGATCACCCTGCACCGGCCGGACCGGCTCAACGCGTTCACCATCACGATGGCCCGCGAGCTCATCGCGGCGTTCGACGCGACCGACGCCGACGAGGACGTCCGCGTCGTGCTGATGACGGGCGAGGGCCGCGGGTTCTGCGCGGGCGCCGACCTCGGCCGTGGCGGACGCACGTTCGACGCCACCGACGAGCGGCGCATCGCCGAGCGCG
Organism: Pseudonocardia sp. MH-G8; assembly: GCF_002262885.1. Lineage (GTDB taxonomy): Bacteria > Actinomycetota > Actinomycetes > Mycobacteriales > Pseudonocardiaceae > Pseudonocardia. The sequence continues at coordinate 135,927 of NZ_NKYF01000007.1, forward strand.
CCGATCTCGGCACCATCGGCGGGGTGCCGCGGGACGGCGGCGGAATGGTGTCGCTGCGGGTGGCGGCGTCGCGCAAACCGGTGATCGTCGCCTACAACGGGCCGGCGGTGGGCGTGGGCGCCACGATGACGCTGCCCGCCGACATCCGCATCGCGGCGGAGTCGGCACGGTTCGGGTTCGTGTTCGCCCGCCGCGGCCTGGTGCCGGAGGCGGCGTCGAGCTGGTTCCTGCCCCGGGTCGTCGGCATCTCGCAGGCGATGGAGTGGGTGGCGACCGGGCGCGTGTTCGGCGCCGCCGAGGCGCTGTCCGGCGGGCTCGTCTCCCGGGTGGTCCCGGACGCCGACCTGCTGCCCACCGCGCGTGGGATCGCGGCGGAGATCGCCGAGAACACCTCGGGGGTGTCGGTCGCACTGTCGCGGCAGATGCTGTGGTCGATGCTCGGGGCGGCCACACCGTGGGAGGCCCACCGGGTCGACTCGAACGCGATCTTCCGGCTCGGGCAGGGCGCGGACGCCGCGGAGGGCGTCACCTCGTTCCTCGAGAAGCGGCCGCCGGAGTTCCCGGGGCGGGTGGCCGACCACCTCGACGTCGTCCCGGCCTGGCCGACCCGTCCGGAGGACATGCCGTGAGCGACCTGTTCGATCTCTCCGGGCACGTCGCGCTCGTGACCGGCGGCAACTCCGGGATCGGCCTCGGCATGGCCCGCGGGCTCGCGCAGAGCGGTGCCGACGTCTGCGTCTGGGGCACCAACGCCGAGCGCAACGAGGCGGCCGCCGATGAGCTCGCGAAGCACGGCACCCGCGTGCGGGCGATCCGCTGCGACGTCGGCGACGAGGACGCCGTCACCACGAGCTTCGCGGCCACGCTCGAACATTTCGGCCGCGTCGACTCGTGCTTCGCGAACGCGGGAGTGGGCGGGTCGGGAGCGCGGTTCGTCGAGACGAGCCTCGCGGACTTCCGCGCGGTCACCCGGGTCAACCTGGAAGGCGCCTTCCTCACCCTGCGTGCGGCGGCGGCGCACATGGTCGAGCGCGGCGGCGGGGGAGTGCTGGTGGGCACGTCCAGCGTCTCGACGGTGCACGGTGCCCCGCGCGGGCAGGCGTACGCGGCGAGCAAGGCCGGTCTCACGGCGATGATCAAGGGCTGCGCGGTGGAGCTGGCCCGGTACGGGGTCAACGCGCACTCGATCATCGCGGGCTGGACGGAGACCCCGCTGGCGTCGCCGAAGCTGCACGACGAGACGTTCGAGCGCAACGTCATGAAGCGGATGCCGCAGCGGCGCTGGGGCGAGCCGGGCGACTTCGCGCGGCTCGCGGTGTACCTGGCCGCCGGGATCGGCGGCTTCCACACCGGCGACGAGATCGTGGTCGACGGCGCCTACTCGATCTTCTGAACCCCGCGAACCGCTTGCGCTCCGGCTTGCGGACCATGTGCGAGGGCGGGGGTACGGCCAACGCGACGATCATCGAGCTGCTGTCCCGCCGACCGATACCACCCGGACAGGGACTGGGCATGCTTCAGGTTCAGCGCCTCGACGCTGCTGGTGGTGATCGTCCTGCCGACGGGGACCGCCGTGACCGCAGCAACGGCACGTGTCAGCTCGCGCGGACGCGGGTCGGCCTGAAGGTCACGATCTGACGGGCCTCGGCAGCCTGCGTGCTGAACGTCTCGAGCGAGTGTCCGTACGGGGCGAGCAGCTCGGCGAAGAACGACCGGTCGGTGTCGTCGGCGAATTCGACCGACGCACGGATTTCCAGGGTGTGGAAGGGATCGGTGGTCGGGATGGCGCAGATGGTGGCCTGGTCGGGTCGGGCGCGGAGGTTGCGGTACTTCTGGCGCGCATTGGCGAGGGAGGTGCGCAGTACGCCGGTAACGGCTGCACGGGCGGCCGGCGCCGGCCCATGTGTGTCATTCAGGTCCGGCGTCGCCGTTGAGCATGGCGGCGGTGAGGATGTTGCCGGCGACGCCCCAGCCGCCGTCGGCGACCTCGTCGATGAGCACGACGGTGGTGGGCCGGGCCCGCTCACCGTAGATTTCCGCATACAGGTCAGTGGTGCGTTCCACGATCTTCTTCTTGTCCTCCGCGCTGATGGTGCCTGCGGGAACCTTGAAGTTGGCGAACGGCATGGGTGTTCTCCTCGAGTTGACTTCTTCTGTGGAATGCGAAAAGGGGGGCGGCTCGGACTACGTCGCGACCGGCTCCGTCACACCATGCCCCCGTTGGCGCGAAGTATCTGGCCGTTGACCCAGTGCCCTTCCGGGCTGGTGAGGAAAGCGACCACGTCGGCGATGTCCTGCGGTGTGCCCAGCCTCTCCAACGGCGGGGTCTTGGCGAGCTGGTCGATCTGCTCGGGAGTCTTGCCGTCGAGGAACAACTCGGTGGCGGTGGGCCCGGGCGCGACGGTGTTCACGGTGATGTTCCGCCCGCGCAGTTCACGGGCGAGGATCAGTGTGATCGACTCGACGGCGCCCTTGCTCGCCACGTACGCGCCGTAGGTGGGGAACTGGGTGCCGACCACCGAGGTCGAGAACCCCACGAACGAGCCGCCCGCACGCACCCGGCGAGCGGCCTGTTGGGCGACGACGAAAGTGCCGCGGATGTTGGTGCGGTGCACGGCGTCGAGTACGGCGAGGTCGAGGTCGGCGACGGGCGACAGGGCGAGTCGGCCGGCGGAGTTCACGACGACGTCCACGCCGCCGAACTCCTGCTCCGCCCTGTCGAACAGCGCGGCGACCGCGCTCTCGTCCGCCACGTCCGCCTGCACGGAGATCGCCCGCCCTCCGGCCGCGGCGATCGTTGCCACCGTCTCCTCGGCAGCAGCCGCATCGCGGGCATAGTTCACCACGACGGACAGCCCGTCCCGGGCGAGCTTCCGGGAGACCTCGCGGCCGATTCCGCGTGATCCACCGGTGACGACGGCGACCCGCACCGCTGCCGGCGCGAGCGCATCGTGGTTCGTAGTCGTGTTCGCCGTCATGTTCCCCACGATGCGCGACACCGGCGGGCGTAACCAGGGGATGCCGTCCCCCGTGTCCGGGACCCGCCCGGGCGCAGAATGGCGGCATGCGGTCTGTGAAGTACACCGAACTGGGGGTGTTCCTGCGTTCGCGGCGCGAACGCATCCGCCCGGCTGACGTCGGGCTCCCGTCCGGGCCCCGGCGTCGGGTCTCCGGGCTGCGCCGAGACGAGGTGGCCCAGCTCGCCGGAGCATCGGTGGACTACTACATCGAACTCGAACGCGGAGCCGGGTCCCAACCGTCCGAGCAGATGCTCGCCGCGCTGGCGAGGGCACTGCGCCTGTCCGCCGACGAGCGTGACTACCTCTACCGCCTCGCTGATCGGCCGGTGCCCGTGCACGGCGGAGCCTCCTCGCACGTACACCCCGGCATGCTCGATCTGCTCGGTCGTCTGACGACGACACCTGCACAGGTGATCACCGACCTGCACGTCACCCTCGTCCAGAATCCGCTCGCCGCAGCGCTGATCGGAGATCAATCCGGATTCACGGGCGCGCGGGTCAGCTTCGTGCACCGGTGGTTCACCGACCCGGACGCCCGGCGTCTGTATCCCGAGGCCGATCACGAAGCCCAGTCCCGTTCCTTCGTCGCCGACCTGCGGGCTGCCGCCGCCCGGCGAGCCGGGAACGACCTCGAAGCCCGCTCGATGATCAGATCGCTGCTCGGCGTCTCCTCCGAGTTCGCTGCCCTGTGGGCCGATCACGACGTGGCGTTCCGGCGCGACGACCGCAAACGCATCGTCCACCCCACGCTCGGAGTGATCGAGGTCAACTGCCTCAACCTGTTCAGCGAGGACGGTCGGCAGCGGTTGCTCTGGTTCACCCCCGCGGTCGGCACGGACAGTGCCGAGCTGTTCGAGCTGCTCGCGGTCGTCGGCACCCAGGAAATCGTCGACTCGACCCGCTGAACACCGGTCCGACAAGAGGCCCGGCTCGTCGAGTGCGGCCGGCCGGCCGGCGTCGAATGCTCGGTCACCCCGCCTGGAACGGCTGCGGCTGCGGCTGCGCGAACGACACCTTCGCCAGTTCTTCGGAGATGCGCCAGACGCGCGCGGCGTCCTCGGTGCTGCGCAGCGGGTCGTAGAGGGCTTGCTCGGCGGGCGGGCCGGAGAGGCCACCGAACCTGCTCGGGCCGTAGAAGAGCCCGCCGCGCGCGTCCGGGGAGGTCGCGGCGAGGAGCGCGGGGAGCACGGCGGTCTCGACCGTCCCCATGACGCCCCAGCGGGACAGCGTGCGGATCAGCGGGTACTGGATGGCTTGCTGGTTGCGTCCCATGTGGGGCTGGGCGGCGAGCAGGTTGGTCGGGGCCACCCCGGGGTGGGAGATGTTGCTGGTGATGCCCCAGCCGCCGGCCCGGCTGCGCCGGTCGAGCTCGAGGCCGAAGAGCCCGAACGCGAGCTTGGACTGGGCGTAGGCGCGGCGGCGCGCGTAGGAGCGCTCCGAGTTCAGGTCGTCCCAGTTGATGCTGCCGAAGCGGGCGGCGAGGCTGAGCTGGTTGGTCACGCGCGCGAGGCCGGCCCGCAGGAGCGGCAGCAGGTGGGCGACGAGGGCGACGTGGCCGAGGTGGTTGGTGCCGAACTGCAGCTCGAACCCGTCGGCGGTGGTCAGGCGGTCCGGGGGATCCATGACGCCGGCGTTGTTGATGAGGATGTGGAGCGGGCGGCCCTCGGCACGCAGGGTATGGCCGAGGGTGGCGACGGAGGCGAGTGAGGACAGGTCGAGCTCGCGCAGGGAGATCTTGGCTCCGGGGACGCGGTCGGCGATCGCGGCGATCGCGGCGTGCCCCTTGGCCGGATTGCGGACGGGCATGACGACCTCGGCCCCGGCTGCGGCGAGGCGGGTGGCGAGGCCGAGACCGAAGCCGTCGCTGGCACCGGTGACCACTGCGAGCCTGCCGGACAGGTCGGGAACGGAGATGTCGTGCCGGGCGCGGGGCATGGTGGAGCTCCTTGTGTCGTCGGCGGTGCAGTCGCGGTCCAGTCGTGGATGTGGACCGGCTGTGCCATCGAGAGTCGCTCGTCGCCGCGAGGACATCCACGGCCTCCCGATCCGGGGCTGAGCAGGCCACCGCACGGCTGGGAGGCCTACCGGTTCAGGTAGTCGGCCTGCTTGTCGCGGTAGACGCTGTGGCGGTGGTTGTCGCCGTTGCCGAAGCGGCCGACGTTGGAGAACTCGATCCAGAGCCGCGGACCGTCGATGCGCAGGTAGGAGCCCGGGGTGTTCGGGTCGGTGGAGCCGGCCCGGGCGACGCGGGCGCGGTCGAACTCAACCAGGTACTGGTCCACCAACACCTGTGCGACCCGCTCGTCGGTGTCGTCCACCCAAGCCCGTACCACGTCGGTGACCCGCTCGCGCTGCTCCTCGGTGAGGTCGGTGACCAGGGAGCCTTCCGGCACGCAGCCGGGCGCGGCCATCCCGGTCGCGGGGCTGGCGGCCGCGGTGGAGGCCACCGGCCGCGACATCGAACCCGGCGACGCAGTACTGCTGCGCACGGGCCAGGAGCGCTGGACGATGGCCGACGCGCAGTACTACGACTACCCGGGCATGACCGGCGAGACGACCCGCTGGCTCACCTCCCGAGGCGCGACCGTCCTCGGCACCGACGCCCTGGCATGGGACCGCCCGTTCCCGGTGATGAAGAAGGCGTTCGAGGAGACCGGCGATCCCGTCCAGATCTGGGACGGCCACTTCGCCGTCCGCGACAAGGAGGCGTTCATCGTCCAGCAGATGACGAACCTCGCCGCGCTCCCGCTCACCGGTTTCACCGTCGGGTTCTTCCCGATGAAGCTGCCGCGCACCAGTGCGGCCCCGGCCCGGGTCGTGGCGTTCCTGCCCGACTGAGACGAGGACGCCCGCAGCGGAGCCCTGACTGAGCCGCGGGCTCAGACGGCGAACCGCACGCCGACCATCTCCTCGGACAGCTCCCAGAGCCGGCGGGCGTCGGCCATGTCGCGCATCGGGGGCCAGAACTCGAGCCGGCCCGGCGCCCCGGCCACGTTCGTCCGGCCCGTCGGACCGTAGAACTCGTCGCCGCGCGCCCCGGGGTCGGTCATCGCCATCAGGGCCGGCAGCGCGGCGCTGTCCACGGTGCCGGCGAGTCCGACGCGGGACAGGACGCGGATCAGGCGGACGCCCATGGTGTCGGACTGACGCCCCAGGCCCGGCTGCGCCGCGAGCAGGTTCGTCGGCGAGACCCCCGGGTGGGACAGGTTGCTGGTGATGCCCCACCCACGGGCCCGGCTGCGGGCGTCGAGCTCGCGGGCGAACAGGGCGACGGCCACCTTCGACTGGTTGTAGGCCTTGCCGACGTCGTAGCCGGCCTCCCAGTTCGGGTCGTCCCAGTGGATCCCGCCGCTGCGGGCGGCGATGCTCGTCTGGTGCGTGACGCGGCCGCCGGCCGTGCGCAGCAGGGGCAGCAGGCCCAGCGTGAGCGCGAAGTGGCCGAGGTGGTTGGTGCCGAACTGCAGCTCGAACCCGTCCTCGGTGACCTGTCGGCTCGGCGGCTGCATGACGCCGGCGTTGTTGATGAGCATGTCGACGCCGCGCCCCTCGGCGACGAGCCAGGCCGTGAACGCGGCGACGGAGTCCAGTGACGCCAGGTCCAGACGGTGGGTGGAGACCGACGCCCCCGGCACCCGGGTGCGGATGCGGTTCGCGGCCGTCTCACCCTTGCTCGGCGTGCGGACGGGCATGACCACGTCGGCACCCGCCCGGGCGAGCCGGGTCGCGATGACCTGACCGATCCCGTCGCTCGCCCCCGTGACGACGGCGAGCTTGCCGCTCAGGCTGGGGATGGAGATGTCGATGGTGCGTGGCACGAGGAGTTCCTCTGATCAGTCGTGGAATGTACGACCTGATGGTCGCCCGCAACCCGTCGCCGGATTCAGGACCTGCTCATCCACGGATCGCTGATCCACCCTTTGTGATGGTGCGCTGACGGGCGCGCCCGTGCGGATCGAGGCCACCACGCCACCGTCGACGAGCAGGTCGGTGCCGGTGACGAAGGTCGACTCCGGTCCGAAGAGGAACGCCACGGCGTCGGCGACGTCGTGGGTGGTGCCGAGGCGCCCGGTCGCCGAGTTCTCGATCATCGCCCGCATGCTGTCGCCGGACACCCCGGCCAGCTCCTGCTGCCCCATGGGCGTGGAGATGATGCCCGGACTGACCGTGTTGACGCGCGCTCCGCGGGCCCCCCAGGCGCCTGCGGCGCCCTGCACGCGCAGCTGGTTGGCGCGCTTGGAGAACCCGTACGCGGCGCGGGACTCGATGTCCGGCCGCTCCCGCAGGTAGGGGATGGACAGCAGCTCGTCGGCCGGCAGTGTGCGCAGGTCCTGCTCCGTCCGCGGGTCGAAGTCGTTCAGAGCCCCACCCATGCTGGAGATCACCACAGCCGACCCGCCGGGCGCCACGACCTGGCCGAACTCCTCCAGGCTGTACGCCACGCCGACCAGGTTGACCCGCAGGATCGCCGGAGGCGGCGCCTGGACGGGGGACAAGCCGGCCGTGTGCGCCACCCGCGTCACCGGGCCGAGGTCGGCGGCGGCACGGGCGAGGTCGCGCACGGAGTCGCGGGACGACACGTCGACCTCGCGGGTCTCGACGTCGAACCCGCTGTCCCGCATCCGACGCGCGGAATCGCTGAGCAGGTCCTCGTTGAAGTCGCTGAGGAGGACCCGATGGCCCGACCCCGTCCGGCGGGCGATCGCCTCTCCCATGCCGCCGGCCCCGATGATGACGAGAACGTCCGCCATTCGTGCTCCTTACCTCTGAGACGGGAACCTTGTGTCTTCGAGACTTCCTCATGGGCGGGAGGACATCCACGACCTGCCGATCCGTGGCTGAGTGAGCTCTCACAACGCCCGATGGGGGGATCGACGATCCGTGGCTGACCGCGCCCACCAGCGGTAGGAACGAAGGAAGCACCGGAAGTTGGAGGCAGGCCATGATCGACCGGGTCGGGCTGGCGGCGTTCTTGCGCCACCGGCGGGAGTCGCTGCAACCCGAGGACGTCGGCCTCCCCCGCGGGCAGCGGCGCAGGACCAGCGGGCTGCGGCGGGAGGAGGCGGCCGCGCTCTGCCACATGTCGACCGACTACTACGCGCGCCTGGAGCGGGAACGCGGGCCGCAGCCGTCGGAGCAGATGATCGCCTCGATCGCGCAGGGGCTGCACCTCTCGCTCGACGAGCGCGACCACCTGTTCCGCCTCGCCGGGCACCACCCGCCCGTCCGGGGCGCGGACAGCGAGCACATCGGCCCCGGGATGCTGCGCATCCTCGACCGCCTCGCCGACACCCCCGCGGAGATCGTCACCGAGCTCGGCGAAACCCTGCGCCAGACACCGCTGGGCGTCGCCCTCACCGGTGACTCGACCCGCTACACGGGTCCGGCGCGCAGCAACGGCTACCGCTGGTTCACCGACCCAGCCGCCCGTCGGCTGTACGCGCCCGAGGATCACTCGTTCCTGTCCCGGATGTACGCCGCGGGCCTGCGCGGGATCGCCGGGTTGCGAGGTCCCGGTTCCCGGGCGGCGTACCTCGCCGACCTGCTCCTCGCGCAGAGCGAGGAGTTCCGGCAGGTGTGGAACGACCAGGAGATCGGGATCCGACCGCACGACACCAAGCGCTTCGTCCACCCCGAGCTCGGCCGACTGGAGCTGACCTGCCAGCGGCTGTCCGACCCGCAGCAGTCGCACCACCTGATGGTCTACACCGCGGTGCCGGGCAGCGAGAGCTACGACAAGTTGCAACTGCTCTCGGTCATCGGCACCCAGATCGTCGGCTCGGGTGTGGGGAACGGGCCGGTTCCAGAGCCTCCCGAGGGGCGGCCGGCCGGACGGTGATCCCACTCCCGACGCCAGTGCGGTCTGTCGGCGTAGTCGAACCACGTCACGTCGATCGGCGGGGCCACCACGCCGCCGTCGTCTCCGGTGTCGAACCCGGCCACACCGAACAGATCAAGGTCCTCAGTGGGAACGACGGTGGATCCGCCGAACGGGGTCTCCCGCGCAGTGAACCGGCAACGGGCAAGCTGCAACGTCGATGAATCCCCGAGGCTGACGGATGCCGTCCCAGAGGGAGCGCTCGTCACCTGCCGGGCCGTGCGTGTCGGTGAGCAGCGCGGTGGCGCGGGTGGTGGGAGTGTGGGGCGCCCACCCGGGTGTGCCCGGTCATGCATTTCTCCACACCGTGAGCCGGTCCGTCGTGACGCGCGTGTAATCGATCATGTACTGCGCTGTGGCGTCAGCGCGGACGTCAGGGTCTCGTGGACCGTCCGCGCTGGACGGCCGGTGAGCTCTGGAACGGTGGCGGTGACAGTGGACTGCGTGTCCGCGGCGACGATCCCGTCGAGCGCGGCGAGCACGGTTGCGAAGTCGGCGGGGAGCCCGTCGGCGACGAACCGCGCAGCGAGTTCCTGCTCGGTCATGCGGATGTGCCGGACCGGATCGCCGGTGAGTTCCGTCCAGAGGCGACAGACCTCGTCGTAGGTCAGCGCCTCCAGCCCGGTGATGACCAAGTCCGGTTCGGGGGCCGAGGGTGCCTGCAGCACGGCGGCCGCGACAGCGGCGATGTCCCCGGCATCGACGAACGGGACCCGACCGTCCCCGGTGGCCGTGACCACCTCTCCGGACCACAGGCTGCGAACTCCGGGATTGCGGCTGACGAAGTTCTGGGTGAACCAGGACGGTCGCAGGACCACGGGTTCCGGGACGGTCCGGGCGACGAGGTCGTGCAGTTCGCCGAGTCCGCCCTCGCCGCGTTCCACCGCCGATGAGCTGAGCAGCGCGACCCGGCGCAGTCCCCGGCGCACGGCCCGGTCGAGTACCGGCGCGACGACCGCGGCGGGTCGTGCCTCGCCGATCGGTGCGACGAGGTAGAGGCGCTCGATCCCGTCGAACGCGGCGTCGTGGGTGGCGGGATCGAACCAGTCGAAGCGGACGGGGGAGGATCTGCTCACCCGTCGGACGGCGGCACCGCTGCGCTCGAGCAGTTCGGCAACCCGGGATCCGGTGGTTCCGGTCGCTCCGGTGACCAGCGCGGTCATGCCGACAGCGCCGGCAGGCCGGGGGTGCCGAGCAGGTCGGCTGCGGCGGCGGGGCTCCAGTAGTCCCGGTAGGCGGTGATGCCCTTCTCGTCGACGGTGATCACCGAGACGTAGCGCAGCGTGTACGGCCGTCCGGTGGCGGCCACCGTCCCGGCCAGTGCGAACTCCAGGACGATGGTGTCCGGGTCCGCGGTCTCGTGCCGGGTCTGCTCGACGATCTCGGTCGGCAACAGCAGGTCGTTGTAGCCGGCGAGGTAGGCCGCGACCGCTGCCCGGCCGTCCAGCCGCTCGGGCGCTCCGGGGGCGGCGAACGGGAAGGTCATGCTGCCCTCGGTGGCCCACAGCGCGGCGAAGCCCGCCATGTCATGGGCGAGTACCAGTTCGAGTGCAGAGTCGATCACCTGATGAGCACGGGCTCTGCGTTGCGTGGCGTCCACGAGTCCTCCGTCGGGTCGATACGGTTGCGTTCCGACGCAAAAGTACACCACGACGGGACGGACTCGTCGCGACGTTATGCTCGTCGCCATGGACGTCCCTCGTCGCCCCGTCGTCGGCGCCGCCGTGCTCCGGCCCGAACTCACCGATGCGGTACTGGACGTGACGCTGACCGAGCTGGCCGATGTCGGCTTCGGCCGGTTGTCGATGCAGCAGGTCGCCAAGCGCGCCGGGGTCGGCAAGAGCGCGCTGTACCGGCGGTGGCCGGGCAAGCTCGACATGGTCATGGACGCGATCGGCCGGATCGGCGTGCCTGTGAGGGAGTCGGAGGACACCGGAACCCTCGAGGGGGACCTCTACTGGATGCTCGTCCACCTACACCGCGATCCGGTCGATCCGCGCCTGGCGGATGTGATGCCGGATCTGTTGGCGGAGGCACGGCGGTCATCCGAGCTCGCCGACGCGTTCCGGGGGCGACTCGCCGCACCCCGGCGGGCGTGGGCCCGCGCCGCGTTCGATCGGGCGATCGCCCGGGGCGAGGTTCGTGCCGGGGACGCACGGATCGAACTGGCGATGGACGCGCTGGGCAGCGTGCCGTTCTGGTGGTCCACGGTGCACCAGGTATCCGGCGTGGACGACGACGCGGCCCGGCGCCTGGCCGGCTTCGTCGTGCGCGGACTCACCTGATCCGGGTGTGCCCGCAACGGCTGACGAGATCCCGGACGACCCACTCGGCGCACGGCGTCGGGTTGTTCCACAGGTTGCCGGGAATCGCACGCACCAGTCCTACAGCCGGACTTCGTGATCTGCGCGACGGGTGCCGTGGCGGGGCCGGAAGCGCCGGCCAGGAGCATGGTCATCGGTTGGGTGCACGGGCGGCCACATCCGGCCGTTCGTGCACCCAACCGTTGATCACCGCAGCTCCGAGGCATGGCGGGTGATCACCCTCCGCAGGTCGGCCCCGCGGCATGCCACACCGGCTCGCCGAGCTCCACGATGGTCGGTGCGCCCGCATGCGGGAAGAGGGTCTGCCAGGCTTCGTAGCGACTGGCCGCATCCGCTATGTGCACCTCCACGGGGCTGGCGCTCCACTGCACGGTGCGCGTAGTTCGCGCGAAGCCGGCTGCGACCCGCGGTCCTCAGCTGTAGACCATCAGCTTTCCGGGAGCCGCGGTCCCCGCGTACGGCCTGAGCTCGGCTGTCTCACACGTCGGGTCGGTCGACGAAGGCGCGGCGTACGGCTTCGCGCAGCGAGGAGCGGCGGCGGTGGTGGATCTGCTGTCCCTCCGAGGCGGTTCCCGTGGTGGTGATGCTGGCGGCTGACCACGTCATGGCCATCGCGATGACCATCGAGTGGATGTCTTCCGCGTCGATGTCGGGGGTGAGGGTGGCGTCCGCCTGGCGCTCGACCAGCGCGGCGATCTTCGTCGAGTCGTGGCTGCCCGGAAACAGGGCTCCGGTGGGCCTGCGCTCCAGGCGGTTCCAGGTCGCCAGCCGCACCAGGGCGGGATCGGCCAGGTAGGCGTCGTAGAGCCGAACCGCGTAGCCGGGCAGGTCGTGCGGGGTGAGCGGGGCGGTGTCGGTCAGTGCGTCGACGTGTTCTGCCAGCACCGCGTCGAACAGTGCCTCCTTGCTCGGGAAGTGGGAGTAGAGCTGGGACTTGTTCGCCCGTGCCTGCTCCGCGATGCGATCCACCCGGGCTCCGGCGATGCCGTGGTCGGCGAACTCCCGGGCCGCGGCGTCGAGCAGCCGTCGCCGGGTGGCCTGTCCGTCACTGCGTATCCGTCGCTGCCCTCGTTCGTCGGTCACCCCCCGATCCTAGATGAACCGGGCAGTCCATCTTCGTGCTACCTTAGATGGACCAACCGGTACTTCTAGGAGAGATCATGATCGCGACTTCGGTGCGAGAACGCCTCGCACCGGCCCTGCTGACCGAGGGACCGCTCGGTCTCCTGATCGGCGGAAGCTGGGAGCCGGCGCGGTCGGGCAAGGTCGCGCCGACCACGGACCCGACCACGGGACAGGTGCTGGCCGAGGTGGCCGTGGCGGGCCCCGAGGATGTCGACCGTGCCGTCGCTGCGGCTCGCCGTGCTTTCGAGTCCCCGTCCTGGTCGGCGCTCGCGCCCCAGGAGCGGGGGCGCCTGCTGTTGCAGGTCGCCGACGTGCTGGAGGAGCACGCCGAGGAACTGGCCGTGCTCGACTCGCTGGACATGGGCGGCGCCCTGGTGACCATGCGGTGGCTCGCGGGGCAGTGCGTCGACGTCCTGCGCCACTACGCGGGCTGGCCCACCAAGATCTACGGGCAGGCGGCGCCCTCCGAGCCGTCGAAGCTGCACTACGTCCTGCGTGAACCGCTCGGCGTCGTCGCCGCGATCACGGCGTGGAACGGCCCGCTGCAGCAGTTGGTCTGGAAGATCGGTGCCGCGCTGGCCACCGGCAACACCGTGGTCGCCAAGCCCGCCCTCTGGAGTCCCCTCTCGGCGATCCGGCTGGGCCAGTTGCTCGCGGAGACGGATCTGCCCCCGGGTGTCGTCAACATCGTCACCGGGGACGGCGGAACCACCGGGGAGGCGCTGATCAGCCATCCCGGCGTCGACAAGATCTCATTCACCGGTTCGCTGGCCACCGGCCGCCACATCCAGGAGACCGCCGCCCGCGATCTGAAGCGCGTCACCCTGGAGCTGGGCGGGAAGTCGCCGACGATCGTGTTCGACGACGCCGATCTCGATGCGGCTGCGAAGACGGCGGTCGCCGGGTTCGCGATGGGGAGCGGGCAGGGATGCGTGGCCGGTAGCCGGATCCTGGTGCAGGAGACGATCTACGACCGGTTCCGCGAGCTGTTGGTCGAGGAGATGGGGAACTACGTCGCCGGCGATCCCTTCGAACCCGACACGATGATGGGCCCCCTCGCGGCTCCCGAGCACTACGCCCGGGTCAGCGAATGGATCGAGGTCGCCCGGGAGGAGGGGGCGACCGTGACCCGGGCCGCGGACTGGGAACCCGACGGGCGGTTCATCCCACCCACCCTGCTGGAGAACGTCGATCCCGAAATGCGATCCGTGCGGGAGGAGATCTTCGGTCCGGTCTCGGCGCTGATGTCCTTCACCGACGTCGAGGATGCGATCGACCGGGGCAACGACACCGATTACGGCCTGTCCGCCTCGGTGTGGACCCGGGAGATCGGACGGATCAACCGTGTCGTGCGCGGCCTGCGCGCGGGCACCGTCTGGGTCAACACCTTCGGCGACATGAGCACCGGGACCGTGCCGTTCGGCGGGTTCAAGGGCTCGGGCATCGGGCGGGAGCACGGGACCGATGTCCTCGACGCCTACACCGAGGCCAAGACGGTGATGATCAACACCTGACCAGAGGATCGTCCGAGGAAATCGGCCGGCCCGGCGCGGTCGATCACAGTCGCCGGCATCGACCGCTTTCGTTGCTGCGTCAGCTGCTGCTGGTCACGCCGGTCAAGGCCGGGCTGTCGTTCCAGAGCTGCTCCGCGCGGGCGGTCTCGTAGGACTCGTCGGACGAGCGGATGTCGCGGTACCCGTCGAAGTACCTGCCGGTGGTGCCGGCCAGCTCGGGCGCGGTGGTGACCCAGGCGAGCGCGCGGCCCGACTCCTGCGTGGAGTGGATGTTGTCGGTCACGATCCGGCGCAGCAGCCAGGTGAACCGGGGCAGGACGTGCGTGGCCACGAACCGCACCGGGGCGGGCAGCGAGCGCCCCAGCCCGGTGTCCAGCATCATCCCGGGGTTGAACGCGTTGGCGGTGACGCCCTCGGGCAGCCGGCGGGCCAGGGCGTAGGTGAAGTAGATGTTCGCGAGCTTGGAGGTGCAGTAGCGGCGCTGGCCCCTCAACAGGGCGTTGTCCTTCGCGCCTGCAGGTCCGAGCTCGCCGCGGGCGAGGGCACGCGGGTCGTTCCACGCCGGGGCAAGCCCCTGCCCAGGACCGGGGTCATGGGTGTCGCTCGACACCACGACCACGCGCGACGGCGCCTTCAGCACCGGCAACAGCTCGTTGACCAGGGCGAAGTGGCCCAGGTGGTTGACGCCGAACGTGGACTCGAAGCCATCGACCGTCTTCGCGTCGGCCGTCCCCATCTGCACGCCGGCGTTGCACACCAGGGCGTGCAGCCCGGGCAGCGCGCCCGATCCCAACCGCTCGGTCAGCTCGGCGGCGAAGGAGCGGACCGCGGCGAGTGAGGCCAGGTCCAGCACCATCGCCTCCACCGTGTTGCCCGGGGCGGCTCCGGCGGCCAGCGCGTCGGCGGCGGCCCGCGTGCGGCCTGCGTCGCGGGACGCGACAACGACGTGCCACGGCCGGTCGGTGGAACCGAGGAGTACCTGCGCGCACGCGTAGCCGAGGCCGCTGTTCCCCCCGGTGATGACGACGGTCCGGGCGTCGCCCGTGGTGTGGTCCGACATCGTCGTTCCTTCCATCCTTGCTTCTCTCTTGCTGGAGCTCCCAGACAGCGTCGATCACCCCGCCAGGCTCAACCAGGACCGACCGGTACCCGGCTAGTTGTCGTCCGGGCTGCCGGCGCACCGCAGAAGTGCCTCGTGCTCGCCTGCGATACGCCCAGCTGACACTCCGCTGTAGGTGCCCAGCCCGCGGGCGCGACGTGCCTCACGTCGGTGAGGCAGACGGACACACCATCAACGCCGCCGATCATCGTCACGCCGGTGCGGAGTTCCTACCTTCGAGAGGAGACATCAGCCCGACATCCGGAGAAGCAGATGAAGATCGAGAACTCGGTGGCGCTCGTGACGGGGGCGAACCGTGGCATCGGCGAGCAGTTCGCCCGGAGCCTCCGCGAGCGAGGGGCGTCGAAGGTGTACGGGGGTGCCCGGGACGCGGCGAGCGTGACGGTGCCGGGTGTCGAGCCGGTACAGCTCGACATCACCGACCCGGAGTCGGTCACCGCGGCTGCTGCGCTGGCCGGTGACGTCACGCTGCTGGTCAACAACGCCGGGGTCGCCCATGCGCAGGATCTGGTCGACGGCGATGTCGACCGGATCCGCGCCGAGATCGAGACGAATGTGTTCGGGACGCTCTCGATGGTCCGCGCGTTCGCTCCGATCCTGGCCCGCAACGGTGGTGGGGCGATCGTCAACGTCCTCTCGGCGGCCTCCTGGTTCTGCTACCCGGGGAGCAGTTCCTACGCGGTGAGCAAGGCGGCGCAGTGGAACCTGACCAACGGTGTGCGCATGGAGCTGGACGCGCAGGGCACGCTCGTCGTCGGGGTTCACGTGGGAATGGTCGACACCGATCTGACCGCCGGTCTCGACGTGGAGAAGATGCCGCCGGCCGAGTTCGTCGAGATCGCGCTCGACGGGCTCGAGAACGGTCAGGTGGAAATCGTCGCCGACGACCTCAGCCTGCGCGCCAAGGCCGCCCTGGCCGGTGCGCCCCGCCTGCTCGTCCCCTGAGACCCCCGACGGTGACCCGCTCCGTGGTCACACACGATCTTGATAGGAGGAGCCGACATGCAGGCACTCGTCCATGACCCGTCGACCCGGACGGGACTTGCCCTCGCCGAGGTCCCCGACCCGGTCCCGGCCGCCGATGAAGCGCTGGTCGCGGTGGAAGCGGTGTCGCTGAACCACGGCGAGGTGCGCTACCTCGCCGCGATGCGGCAGCCGGGCGAGGTGCCCGGCTGGGACGCGGCCGGCGTCGTCGTCACCCCTGCCGCCGACGGTTCCGGCCCACCGGCCGGCGCGCGCGTGGCGACCTTCGGCGCCGCCGGTGGGTGGGCCGCCCTTCGGGCGGTGGCGACCGGCGAGCTGGCCGTCGTGCCCGACGCCGTCGATTTCGGGGCCGCCGCGACCGTGCCGGTCGCCGCGGTGTCCGCGCTGCGGGCGCTGCGCCGGCTCGGGCCGCTGCTCGGGCGCCGCGTCCTCGTCACCGGCGCCTCCGGCGGGGTCGGGCGCTACGCCGTGGCGCTCGCGTCCCGGATGGGCGCCGAGGTCGTGGCCGCCGTGGGCTCCCCCGAGCGTGAGAAAGGGCTGCGGGAGATCGGCGCGTCCCGAGTGGTGTACGGCCCCGAGCTCACCGGTCTCGCCGGCAGGCTCGCGGGCATCGTCGACAACGTCGGCGGCGCCGCGCTCGCCCGGGCGGTCGACCACCTCGAGCCCGGGGGGATCGCGGTGAACGTCGGCGTGACCTCGGGGGAGCCGCTGGTCCTCGACCTCGAGGCGCAACGCCGTCGCGCCGCCGGCACCCGCGTCGAGATCTTCGTCCGGGGTGGCGAGAGCGCCGACGACCTCGCCCTGATCCTCGACCTCCTGGCGAACGGCGCGCTCGACCCGCACATCGGTTGGCGCGGGTCGTGGCGCGACGCCGACGACGCCGTCGATGCCCTGCTCGGCCGCAAGGTCACCGGCAAGGCCGTCCTCGACATCTCCTGACCATCCGACCACCCGTTCTCCACCAGCACGAGGAGCGTCATGTCCACCGAAGTCCCCGACATCCTGTACCCCGGCACCGCCCGACCCCCCACACGCACCGCCCGCATCGCATGGGAGGGAGACCTCGAAGGAGGCTCCGGCCAGGTGACGATGGAGAGCTCACGGGTGGCCACCCACCCGATCTCCTACTACGAGCGCACCGCGCAGGACGCCGGCGGCACCACCAGCCCCGAGGAGCTGCTCGCCGCCGCGCACACGTCCTCCTACGTCATGGCGCTGTCGGCGGTCGTCGCCCAGGCCGGCGGCACCCCGGAGACCCTGGACGTGAGCGAGGACGTCTCGCTGGCCCCCGATCCCGCGGGTGGGTTCCGGCTCGCGGGCATCACGCTCACCGTGCGCGGGCGGGTCGCTGGCCTGGACGCCGACGGCTTCGCCGAAGCCGCCCGGCGCGCGGTCCACACCGACCCGTTCGGCAAGGCCCTCGCCGCGGTCAAGATCACCGTGCGTGCCGCGCTCGAGCCCTGAGCGCCCGTTCCCTCAAGCTCACACCGCGACGGAGAACTCCCATGATTCGGTACTTCGCCATGTTGACCCGCCTGCCCCAGGTGGCACCGCAGGTGTTCCACGACCACTGGCGCCACCCGCACGCGACCTACGGCAGCCTGATCCCCGGCATCCGCACCTACGTGCAGGCCCATCAGATCCACACCGACCTGCTCGACGCCGACCAGGCCACGCACGAAGCCATCTCGGTGATCGAGTTCGACTCCGTCGCCGAGGCCCGCGGCCTGGTCAGCGAGCGGCAGTACTACGACCGGATCCTGCCCGACGAACCCCTGTTCCTGGACAAGTCCAAGATCGAGAACTTCGCCACGGAGGAGGAGGTGCTCGTTGCCCGTCCCCGGCCCCAGGACGGGGCGAGCTACGGCGACGCGCAGTGGTACCACCTCGACCGCAGCGTGACCATCCAGCTGCTGCAGTTCGTCCGCCTCGACGGCAACCCCGGCTGGGCCGGCAACGACGACGCCGACCTGGGCCGGCGCATCGGCGCCCTGCGTCACGTGCGCAACCACCCCTCCCGCGAGTTCCACGGCGACAACCCGACCTTCCTCGGGGCGCGGCAGCTCTGGTGGCCGACCCGGACCGCATTCGAGGACGGCGTGGCCGCGGACCCTGAGGCGTTCACCGAGCTCGTCGGGCGCGGCGGCCACGCCCTGACGGTCCTCGTGCAGTCGGAACGCTTCGTCCGGTGACCAGCCGTGGTCCGTACAAGCACCATCTCGAAAGGCAGCCATGACGTTCGGATTCTTCGTACCCAACTTGGGGCCGGCGGCCACCCCGGAGGGGATCAGCACGATCGCGCGCCGCAGCGAGGAGCGCGGATTCGCATCGCTGTGGGTCACCGACCGTCTGCTCGTGCCGACCCGGCCGACCCGCCCGCACCCGGGCTCGGCGGACGGTCTCCCTCCGGAGGCGCACCGGTACGCCCTCGACCCGGTCGCGGTGCTCACCTTCGCGGCGGCCCTGACCTCCCACATCCGCCTCGGCACGAGCGTGCTGATCGCCAGCTATCTCAATCCGGTGGTGCTGGCCCGCCAGCTCACGACGCTCGACATCCTCTCCGGCGGCCGGGTGGTGGCCGGGCTGGGTGTCGGGGCGAACCCGGAGGAGTTCACCGCGACCGGCGGTGACCTGTCCACCCGCGGGCGGCGCATGGACGAGTTCCTGGACCTGCTGGTCGCGGTGTGGACCGAGAACCCCGTCACGTACGAGGGGAAGTTCTTCACCGTGCCCGAGTCCTCGATCCTGCCCAAGCCCGTCCAGCGCCCGCACCCACCGATCGCCCTCGCGACCAACAGCGCCGCAGCGGTGCGGCGCGCGGCGCGCGTCGGCGCGGCGATCCACCCGGTGAACGCAGCCGGCAGCGACCTCGCCGATCTCGTCGTGCTGTACCGGTCCGCGCTCGCCGACGCAGGCCGTGACGCGCGTGCCGGGCAGGTCATCCTCCGCGCGGAGATCGCGCTGTCCGACCGGCCGCTCGGCAGCGATCGCGCCCCGTACCACGGGACGGTCGAGCAGGTCGCCGACGACGTCGAGGACGCACGCCGGTCGGGCGCCACCGAGGTGCTGTTCGACCCCTCCTACGCTGCGCGCTCGCTGAGCGAGTTCGAGGACTACCTCGACGCGCTCACCCCGGTGGCGGCCGCCGCCACGTGAGGTGGCAGCCGCTGGTGGAGCGACTTCTCCTGCGTGCGATCGCTACGCCGGCAGGCGGCGACCGATGTGCGCGGCTGCGCGCACGTCGGCGCGGAACTCGCTCGGCGCGACGCCGCGAGCACGCCGAAAGGCGCGACTGAACGCGTGCTGTGAGGTGTACCCGACGGCGGTGGCCACGGCCTCGACGGTGTCGTCGGTGTCGCGCAGCCGTGCCGCGGCGATATCGATACGCCATGCCGTGAGATAGGCGCCGGGTGTCTGGCCGAGCGCGGCCGGGAAACGCCGCGACAGGGTGGCGCGCGACACCCGGATCGCGGCGGCCAGGGTCGAGGTCGTCCAGCCATGGTCCGGTTCGCGGTGGATGTGCTCCAGGGCATCGCGGACGACCGGGTCGAGCAGCGCACCGAGCCACGAGCTGGGCCGCTGCACCGGCTGCGTGGCCAGCCACGCCCGGACGAACTGGATCAGCAGCAGATCGATGATGCTGTTGACGGCCGCGGTGGTGCCGATCTGCGGGTGGGCCAGTTCCCGGGTCAGCAGCCGGACCGTGTCGTCGAGGTAGGTCCGCTCGCTCGCCGCCACGTGCACAGGCCCTTCGAGGGCGGTGAGCACCGGCGTGCTGACCTCCGGATCATGCTCGTAGTGCAGGGTCACCAGAGTGGTTTGCGGCGGTGACGACCCGAGTTGCAGGACGCCGCCGATCGCCCGCGTCCGGTCGGCCCTCTCCCGGTCGCAGGCGCCCATCATGACGCCCGGCTCGCTCGCCAGCCCGTGCTCGGTGCCCGCGGGGAGGAGCACGGCGTCGCCGGCGTCCATCCTGCGCGGCCCCGTTCCGGGAACGGTCAGCCACAGGGTCCCGGCGGTGACGGCGTGCAGGGCGACGCCGGGGAAGGTGTCCAGCCACAGACCCCACCTCCCGCCGGCCTCCACGCGCGTCCCCAACGAGCCCCGCGCGCCGGAGACCCGCAGGGCGTCTGCCAACAGGTCCATCCCCCCATCATGCTCGATGCTCCCGCACCGGCGGCCCACCTGTCGTCGTCGGGCCCGCATCAGCCGGTCCTGCGCGGCGAACTGTCGAGGCTGCTGCCCGGCCGCTGATCGCTGCCGCGCGTCCCGTGACGAAGATCAGCTACGCCGGTGTGCGATGGCCTCGGGGATCGACTCGGCGACCGGGCCGGCTGTGAGACGGGCAGGTGAGGAGGCGGCCGGCCGGTTCCTCACGGGCCTCAGGGTGCGGAGCCTGGACGGGTACGCACCCGCCGCCCCGCATCTGCGGCGGGCGCTGGAGGTGCTGACCAGCGACGAGGACCTGGGGCTGACCCCGAGTGGGCGCGAGCCTTCGTCGAGGGGACCGTCGCGGCGAACTGTCCACACGGTCGCATGCTGCGCCAGGTCAAGACGCCGGTGCTGCTCACCCACCACCGCAGGAGCGTCGATCCGGAGGCGGGCAACCTGATGGGTGCCATCTCCGACCAGCAGGCCGCCCGGGCGAGGCAGCTGATGGAGGGCGCCGGGGTGCGCGTCGGTTACGAGTCGATCCCCGATGCTGCGCACGTCATGCACCAGGCCGACCCGGTCACGTACACGGAGATCCTCAGGCGGTGGACGACGACCCTCCCGGATTGATCACTGCGACCGGAACCCGACGGTGCCGGGGGCTTCGGGAAGGACCGGCCGCGCCGCACGGCTGATCAGCGTGTGCGGTCGCAGGGACGCACCGATGCGGTTGTGGCACCGCAGCCGCCGATCATGGCGACCGGCCGCCCGAGCTGCTGGTGCGGGCGTCGTGATCGCCAGGATCGGACCTGCCGTGCACCGGGAGCGTGTTGCGAATCAGGCGGTCCGTCGGATGCCGGATGATCGCTGCGAGAAGTACCTGACGTTGCCGCGACAGCACCCACGCACTGCTCGGACGGCCTGCAGGCGGTGGCCACCGCGCGTGCCTCGCAGCTGTGGTGATCAGCGGTTGGGTGCACGAACGGCCGTATACGGCCTCCCGTGCACTCAACCGATGACCATGGTTCCAGCCGGCGCTTCCGGCCCCGCCACGGCGCCCGCCGCGCAGAAGCTGGCCGGCGAGCGGCAGGGCCACCGCGCCGGAGAAGGACGGCATTTCGGCCCGCTGCCTCCCCTGCTGGGGCAGCGGAGGTGCCCGTTCCGTAGGGCGCGGCGCCGCCGCGTTCCCGGGCACCGCGATGAGCGACGAAGAGTTCGACGACTCGCCGGCGAACAGGGTCATGGGTGTCGAGGTCAACCTCCTCTCGGCGTCGATCTGCCTGGCCGTGCTCGGAACCTCGCTCGCACTGGGGCGCCGCGCCCGCTGAGTCGTGCGAGGCAGACGGTTCTTGCAGTCCTGTGTGGATCCCCGGCCGACCGGTCGACGGTGCCGCCCCGCCGCCCGGTACCCGACCGGAGGACGAAGAACGGCTCCGGGTCCGGTGCGAACCGCTCCGACCCGGAGCCGAGCGTTCCCGTCGCTGGGGTCAGTGGCGCAGGCCTGCCTCCTTGAGCAGCGGCATGACGTTGTCCCCGAAGTACTTGAGCTCCTCGTTGTAGTCGATGAGCCCGAAGATCATGCCCTGCATGCCGGCCTCGTTGAGGGCGGCGAGCTCCTCCGTGACCTGCTCAGGCGTGCCGACGACGGGGTAGCCGCCCCAGCCTGCGATGAAGCGCTCCTGCTTCTCCTTGACGGCGTGGTCGAAGGACTGGCTGGCCCCGGAACCGGCGATCTTGATGA
Source organism: Pseudonocardia sp. MH-G8 (assembly GCF_002262885.1). Lineage (GTDB taxonomy): Bacteria > Actinomycetota > Actinomycetes > Mycobacteriales > Pseudonocardiaceae > Pseudonocardia. Next base: position 157,782 of record NZ_NKYF01000007.1, read on the forward strand.
CGTTGCCGGCAGCTCCCCAGTCGCCCTCGTCGACGACCTGCTGGAAGGCGCGCTTCGCCTCGTCCTCGGTGTCCCGGCAGACGACCAGGCCGTAGGTCATGACCTGGATGTCGCGTTGGTAGTCGTCGCGGGCCTTCGACCGCACTTTGTCGGTGTAGGCCTTGATGTTCTCCAGGGTGTCGAGCGAAGCGAAGTTGATGTCCACGTTTCGGGCGGAGAACTCGATGCCGGCCGGCGAGTTGCCGGCGTTGAGCAGCGCCGGCCGGGGCGCCTGGTGCGGCTTGGGGTACGCCTCGAGCAGGTTGCCGTTGAAGTACTCCCCGTCGACCTCGAACGAGCCGGGCTCGCTCCACAGCCTCGTGGCGTAGTCGATCCACTCCTGACCGAAGGCGTAGCGCTCGTCGTGCTCGCGCTGCTCGCCGCCGAACATCTCCATCTCCGGCGGCACCCACCCCATCACCAGGTTGAGGGCGAACCTGCCCCCGGAGATGTGGTCGATCGTGGTCGCCGACTTCGCGGCGACGATCGGGTGCACGGTGGGCAGGTGCGACGTCGCGGCGACGGCGATCCGCTCGGTGGCCTCGGCGACGCCCGCGGCCCAGGTGTAGGTCTCGAAGCAGTTGCCGTTGAAGTTGGTGGAGCCGCCGAAGCCCTTCCAGCGGGCCACCGGCACCAGCACGTCGAAGCCGATGCGGTCGGCGCGCTGCGCGATCTCCTTGGTGTGCTCCCAGGTGACCCGGTACGACGACGGCGCGTGGCTCATGATCAGCCCGTAGGAGCAGTTGGTGCCGAACAGGCCCAGCTTCATCTTCTGGTCGCCGAACAGTGGGTTGGTCTCGGCGCGGTCCTGCAGCGGCTGGGTCTCGCTCGCGGGCCGGGGGTCGGTGGGGTTGAGGCCGAGGCGCTCGTTGGCCGTCACAGTCATGGTCGTCTCCTTCGACGGGGTGCTCAGCCCAGCTGGAACGGGTCGCGGGTGCCGCCGGTGAGCTCGACGAACACGGACTTGTTCTCGGTGTACTCGTTGACTGCGTCGATACCGTTCTCCCGGCCGATTCCGCTCATGCCGAAGCCGCCGAACGGCATGGCGGGGGAGACGACCCGGTAGGCGTTGATCCACACGCTGCCGGCGCGCAGCTTCGCCGCGACCCGATGCGCCCGGTGCACGTCCTTGGTCCAGACGGCGCCGGCCAGGCCGTAGGGGGTGTCGTTGGCGAGCTTGAGGGCCTCGTCCTCGTCCCGGAAGGTGTAGGCGGCGAGCACAGGACCGAACACCTCTTCACGGACGATGGTGGTCTCCGGGGTCACGTTCGTGACGACGGTGGGCTTGACGAACAGGCCCCCGCGCTCGGCGTCGGGCTCGCCGCCGCAGGCGAAGGTCGCGCCCTCGGCGGCCGCACCCTGCAGGTAGGAGAGGACCTTCTCGTACTGCGGCCGGTTGGCGACCGGGCCCATCTCGGTCTCGGCGGCGGTGGGGTCGCCGAGCGTGATCGCGTCGGCACGGGCGACGACCTTCTCGATCAGCGCGTCGTGGACGTCGGCGTGCACGATCAGGCGCGAGCCCGCCATGCAGGTCTGGCCCGTGGCGGCGAAGACCCCGGCGACGAGGCCGTTGGCGGCGGCGTCGAGGTCGGCGTCGGCGAAGACGATCTGCGGGGACTTCCCGCCCAGCTCCAGCGTGACCCGGTTCAGGTTCGCCACCGCAGCCTGCGCGACCTTGGCGCCGGTGGCCGTCGAGCCGGTGAACGCGATCTTGTCCACGCCCCGGTGCGACGCGAGCGCCTCACCGGTCGAGCGGTCCCAGCCGGTGACGACGTTGAACACGCCCGCCGGAAGCCCCGCCTCGTGCAGGATCTCGGCGAACACGACGGTCGATGCGGGGGAGTGCTCCGAGGGCTTGGCCACCATCGTGCAGCCGGCGGCCAGTGCGGGGGCGAGCTTGAAGGTCAGCAGCAGGAGCGGGGAGTTCCACGGTGTGATCGCCCCGACGACGCCGACCGGTTCGCGTGTGGTGAAGCCGAAGTAGTTCGGGTTGACCGGCGGGACCGTGCGGCCCTCGACCTTGTCGGCCAGACCCGAGAAGTAGTAGTACCACTGCGGGAGGCTGTTCAACTGGCCGAGCATCTCGCGCAGCAGCTTTCCCGAGTCGTTGACCTCGAGCCGGGCCAGCCGGTCGGCGTTCGCGGCGATCGCGTCCCCGCACTTGCGCATGATCGCGGCCCGTTGGAAGCCCGTCATCTGCCCCCACTCGCCCTCGAACGCGGTGCGGGCGGCGACGACGGCCTCGTCGACGTCGTCCGGGCCACCGTCGGCGAGGCGCGCCCAGGGCCGGCCGGTGTAGGGGTTCTGCGAATCGAACGTGCGGCCCGAGCGGGCGTCGACCGACTTGCCGCCGATGAAGAGCCTGAACTCTTCAGGGGTTGTCGTCATTGCTCTTTCCCTCCGTACGACGTCGTCGCGCTGAGCGGCGGCGGATGAACTGACACTAGGAACGGCGCGACGGGCGTCGATAGCCGCGGAACGCAGCGGCAGATCCGTTCCGTGCTGGTCCGAGGTCGGATCCCGGTACGCCGACCCCGCGCTCTGCGGATGGCGCGTGGCGCTCAGCGGCTGTTATGCGCCTCGACGGGCCGCATACTGTGGCCTGTGTCTCGGGACCGTGGCGCCCACTGGTGCGGCGGCCTGGCCGGTCCCGGACGAGCGGGGCGGGGCGGGCGAGAACGCGAGGAGGCGACGCCATGGACGTTTCGACGGCATCGGGTCCCGCCGCTCCGTCGGCTCGGCTGTCTCAGTACTCGATCATGGACACGTGCAGTCTCGAGGAGGCTCGCGACATCGTCAGCCGCGTGTACCTCGATCACGCGCTGTCGGCGCCGGAGGATCGGCTGGAAGCGACGCTCAACGCCGCACCGAACCGCCGGCTCACCATCGGCTACCTCACGTACCAGTCCAGCGCGAAGCTCGTGATGCCCCCGACCGAGGACTGCTACCACATCAACCTCACCGTCGAAGGACGCACCGAGGCTCACCGGACCGACGGTGCCCGTGCGACGACCCGGGCCATGACCAGCGGCCTCGTGCTCCTCCCCGACCAGGAGACCACGGTCCGGTGGTCACCGGACGCCGGGCAGTTCATCCTCAAGATCTCCCGGGAGATGCTGGAGGGCCACCTGAGCGAGCAGCTCCACCTGCCGGTGAACGGCGTGCTGGACTTCGACTTCGGGATCGATCTGACCACTCCGGCCGGGACCTCGCTGATCTCCTCGGTCGAGTTCCTCGCTCGCGAGCTGGACCGGCCCGGCGGGCTCGCCGACATGCCGATCGCCCGGGAACAGCTCGAGGCGTTCGTGATGACCCAGGTGCTGCACGCCGGCCGTCACCAGTACAGCGACGCCCTGGCCGCCCCCGCTGATCCCGTTCGCACGGTCCGGCTCCGGCCCGTGGTCAGGTACATGGAAGAACACGCCGACGAACCGCTCAGCCCGCAGGAACTCGCGCGGATCGGTTGCATGAGCGTCCGGACGTTGCACGCGACCTTCCAGCAGGAGCTCGGCGAGTCACCCATGAGCTACCTGCGCCGCATCCGGCTCGACCACGTCCGGGCCGAGCTCCTGCGGTGCGACCCGAGGTTGACGCGGGTCACGGATGTCGCCCTGCGCTGGGGCTTCTTCCACCAGAGCCGGTTCGCGCAGCAGTACAAGGAACGGTTCGGTGAGCTGCCGCGGGAGACGCTCCGCACCCGGAGCAGGTGAACCGCGCCCTCGCGACCGCTGCGCTGAGCGGCTGGCTGACGGCTGCGCGCGGATAGCTGGTGCCGGGGCGGCGCTCGTAGCGTCGCCGCATCCCGGTCGCTCCACGCCGAGTCCGGGGCCGATTCAACCCTGAGGAGCCGACGATGACGCACTCCACCGAGGACCCGACCGCCGACGTCCCCGCCCTGGCGGGCACCGGGGCGGTGCGGTGTGCGGTGGCGGCGTTGGCTGCGGGGCGGATGGTGGTGGTGGTCGATGATGCGGATCGGGAGGACGAGGGCGATCTGGTGGTGGCCGCGGGGTCGGTGACCGCCGAGCAGGTGGCGTTCGTGGTGGCGCACACGACGGGGATCGTGTGTGCGCCGATGCCCGCGGGGCGGGCGGATGCGTTGCAGTTGCCGTTGATGGTCGCCGACAACACCGATGCGCACGGCACGGCGTTCACCGTCACCGTCGACCACGCAAGCACCGGGACGGGGGTGTCGGCCGCTGATCGGGCGGCCACGCTGCGAGGGTTGGCCGACCCGGCCACCCGCCCGGACCAGTTGCGCAGGCCGGGGCACGTGTTCCCGTTGCGGGCGCGTGAGGGTGGGGTGCTGGTACGGGCCGGGCACACCGAGGCCGCGGTGGACCTGCTGTGCCTGGCCGGGCAGGACCCGGTCGCGGTGATCGGGGAGATCGTGGCTGCGGACGGGTCGATGGCCCGCGGTCAGGTGTTGCGGGCCTTCGCCGCCGAGCACGGGTTGCCGGTGCTGGCCATCGCGGATCTGGTCCGTTACCGGCGGGCGACCGAGCGGTTCATCGAGCACGTGGCCACCTCGGCGATGCCCACGGTTTTCGGGGAGTTCCGGGCGGTGGCCTACCGCTCGACCCTCGACGCCACCGAACACCTCGCCCTCGTCCACGGGGACGTCGCCGCGGCCTCCCGCAGTCTCCGGGGTGCGCTGGTGCGGGTGCACAGCGAGTGCCTCACCGGTGACATCATCGGCTCGCTGCGTTGTGACTGCGGCGCCCAGCTCGAACAGGCCATGCGGGCGATCGCCGCCGAAGGTGCAGGCGTGGTCGTCTACCTGCGCGGGCACGAGGGCCGCGGGATCGGGCTGGCCCACAAGATCCGCGCCTACGCCCTGCAGGAGACCGGGCTGGACACCATCGACGCCAACACCGCCCAGGGCCTGCCGGTGGACTCCCGTTCCTACGGCACCGGCGCCCAGATCCTCGCCGACCTGGGCATCACCCGCCTACGCCTGATCACCAACAACCCAGCCAAGTACGGCGGCCTGGACGGCTACGGCCTGCACATCCTCGACCGCGTCGCCCTGCCCACCACCACCAGCCCACACAACCTGCGCTACCTCCGCACCAAACAAGACCGCATGGGGCACGTCCTGGGGATGAACGAAAGCACCGGCTGAGGCTCCGTCGGCCCTTGCCCGCCTGTCACCGCGGCGACGGCGCGGCCACTCGGTAGACACCGCGATGGAACAACAGCGGAGCCCGTGATGCGTCCGAGTCGAGGTCATGCACCCGGCCGGCGACGATGGTGTGGTCGCCTCCCGGGTACTCGTACTCGAGGCTGCAGTCGGTCCAGGCGGCGACCCCCTCGAGAATCGGGGCGCCCGAGGGAGCGGGCGTCCACCGGACGCCCGCGTACTTGTCGGTCCCCGAGCGAGCGAATGCGGTGCTCAGCTCGGCGTGGCCGTCAGCCAGCACGTTCACGCAGAACTGGCCGACTTCGCGGATCTTCGGCCAGGTCGTCGAGCTCCGCGCAGGGCAGAAGGACACCAGCGGCGGCTCGAGGGACAGCGAGCTGAACGACTGGCAGGTGAATCCGAGCGGCCCGTCCGGTCCAGATGCGGTGATGACCACGACACCGGAGGCGAAGTGCCCCAGAACCGTCCGCATCCGAGTGCCCTCGACCTGGCCCGTCTTCCGTACCTCGTCGTACAACCGTTCACTCATGGAACAAACGCTAGGCAACGGATGGGCCCGCTCGATATCCCTGGATCGCAAGTGCACAGCCGCCGAGCGCTGTCGAGCACGGGGCTGCGTCCGCTGGGTCTGCCTCCAGCGTTCGGCGGCGCCATGGCTCGGTGAACCGGACACCTCGTTCGTGCTCGGTGCCGTCACGTCATTGCTTGCCGAAGAGGAACTCGCTGCGGAAGGCCGGGGCGAGTTCAAGGGCTCGTTGCCGACGTAGCGCGAGTTCGGCGTCACTGAAGTGTGGTGGCGCTGACTCGCGGCTCGGAACGCTGTCGCCGATCAGCGCGAAGTAGCGCTCCTGGCCGGCCGGGGTGCACATGCACAGCAGGTGGGCCGGCTCCGGGCGGCGGTTGACGAACCGGTGCGGCGCGTTGGAGGGACGTTGATGACGTCGCCCTTGCGCGCGGTCGAGGTCACGCCGCGCAGATCGACTTCGATCTCACCATCCAGGACGGCGAACATCTCCTCGAAGTCATGGCGGTGCGGCGGTGGGCCGCCCCCTTCCGGAACGAGCATGTCGATGAGGGTGTAGGCGCCGGCGGTGTCCTCGCCGGAGACGAGGACGGTGTAGGTGTCCCCGACCAGGGAGATGTGCTGTAGGTCGGGGCTCTCGAGGTTGACGTGGACCCCGTGGCGGGCGGGGTCGTCCGGCGGGATCGGTGTGGTGCGGTGCAGTCGAAGAGCCAGCACGGGGATGACACGGCTGGTCCGAGTCTCGTAGTCGGCGAATCCGGGGAATTGTTCGGCCTGCGCGCGGTAGACGGAGTCGCGGTCGTCGCTGTCGAGGACCCGGGCCTCGGCGGTGAGGGTGTCGCGCCCGATCTCGACGACGAGGTCGTGGGGGTGGGCCAGGATGTTGTAGTACCAGGCCGGATGACGGGGCCCGCCTGCGTTCGAGGCGAAGACGAAGATGGTGTCCGGATCGCTGTCGTGTGGGCGGTACATCATCGGGGAGACGCGCTTCGCGCCGCTGCGGGCCCCCGTTGTGGTCAGGAGCAGCACCGGAGCGTCGCCGAAGGCCGACAGGGTTCCACCGTTGGCCCGGAACTCGGCGATGTTGCGTTCATTGAAGGTGAGGACCTCGGCGTTCTCGCCGGATGTGGCTGCGGTCATGTCGAACTGCTCCTTGATGTGGGAGGTGCATGGGTGCCGGGGGAGTGGAACAGCGGCACGGAGCCCCACCGTGCTGGTGACCTCAGCCCTCGAATCGTGGCCGGAGCTACTCCGCGTTGAACCAGGACATGCGGTCGGCGGCCTGGCTACGCATGGGCTCGGGCAACTCCAGCGGCGTGAAGTTGCCGGGCCACTCGACCGGCCGGTAGCCCGCTGCTCGGCGACCGGTCGGCTCGCACCGAATTCGATGGCCCTGTCGCGGGCTCCTTGATTCGCGTAGGCGGGGATGTCGGTTCCGGTCCGCGCTGCGTCCAACGACCCGGTACGAGACCTCTAGGCGGCGTCGTGGCCCTGGGAGGCGTCGAGCGTGGGGTAGTCGGTGTATCCGTGGTGGTCGCCGCCGTAGAAGGTCGCCCGGTCGGGCTGGTTGAGGGGCGCGCCCGCGCGGACGCGTGCCGGCAGGTCGGGGTTGGCCAGCGCCATGGAACCGACGGTGATGACGTCGGCGAGGCCGGTGTCGAGGTCGGAGACGCGCGTGTCGAGGCCGGCGCCGGCGCGGTTGAGGAGCAGCGCGCTCGGCCATGCCTGGCGCAGCTCCCGCAGCAGTTCGTCGTCCCCGCCGTGCATGACGTGCAGGTAGGCCAGGTTCAGGGGTGCCAGCTCCCCGACGAGTGCCGGGTAGACGTCGTGGGTGTCGTGCTCCTCGATGTCGTTGAGGGGGGTGCCCGGGGAGATGCGCAGCCCGGTGCGCCCGGCCCCGATCTCGTCGGCCACGCCCGACACGACCTCCACGGCGAACCGGATGCGGTTGTCGATCGAGCCGCCGTACTGGTCGGTGCGCTGATTGGCGTTGCTGGAGAGGAACTGGTGCAGGAGGTAGCCGTTGGCGCCGTGGACCGTCGGAGTAGATGCCGGGGGTCAGCAGGTAGCCCTGGCCGTCGTCGGAGGGCTGGGTGCCCTCGGTGATGATGAGGGCCATGGATGCGCGCTGGCGGTAGTACTCGCGGTTGAGGGCGGTGGGGACGCCGTCCGGATGCGAGCGGTCGCGGGTCATCGGCGCCATTGCCAGGCGGTGCGGGAGCTCGAGGGCTCCGACGCTGATGGGGTTCCAGAGGGTCATGACAGGTTCTCGTCTCGTGGTGAGTGTGAGGGGGAGGCGCCGCCTCAGATCGACTTGAGCACCCGGACGCGGTCGGCGATGGCGCGACGGGCGACGTCGGAGTCGAAGGCGATGGAGTCGAACTCGTGCGGGGCGCCGGAGTGCAGGTGGAACTCCACGGGCACGCCGGCGCGAGCGAGCGTCGCCGCGTAGGCGATGTCCTCGTCGCGGAAGACGTCGATCTGGCCGACCTCGATGTAGGCCGGCGGCATGCCGGAGGCGTCCTCGAGGCGGGCCGGGGCCGCGGTGGCCGGGACATCAGGGCCGCCGGCGCATCACCGAGCAGCGCCGGCCATGCGGTGCGGCTGTCCCTACCAGCGCATCTGGACCTGCGCGCCGCCGTGGGCGCTCACGAAGTGGTCGGTGGTCTCGACGTCACCGGGAACGGGCTGGGCCGCGCCCCCGGGGCCAGTGCCGCGGCGATCTCGGGGTCGAGGTCGAGGGACATGCCAGCTCTTCTCAGGTGTTGTTCGCGGCTTGTCGGACGGTGGGTCAGACCGAGGTCGCGAGGATGACGACCTTGCCCGGCAGGATTCCCGCGGCCGCCCGGGCGTGGACCGAGGCCAGTTCCGCCAGCGGGACACGGTCGGCGACGTCGACGGTGAGCTCGCCACGGTCCACGCGCGCCACCAGTTCCGACAGTTGTGCGGCGTCGCTGCGGACGAAGAGGTCGATGGCTCGGACGCCGCGTCCCTCGTCGGCCGGGGCGGGCATCCACACGGTGGTGCTGACCACGACGCCGCCGTCGCGGACGAGGGCCGCCAGCGCAGTGAACCGGGCGGGGTCGATCGGCGCGAGGTTGAGCAGGACGTCGACCGGCTCGGTGACCGTGGTGGTCACCTCGGTGGTGGTGTGGTCGATGACCTCATCGGCGCCCGCCGCCGTGACGTGCCCGCTGCTGCGGGGGCTGGCCGTGGCGATCACGTGGGCGCCGGCCGCCTTGGCCAGCTGCACCGCGTAGCCGCCCACGGCTCCGCCGGCGCCGCTGATCAGGATGCGGTGCCCGGGCTTCAGCTCGGCATGCTCGAAGAGGGCCTGCCACGCGGTGAGGCCGACCACGGGCAGCGCGGCCGCGTCGGAGAGCGGGATGCTCGTCGGAGCCGGCGCCAGGCTCTCGGCCGGGGCGAGGACGTACTCCGCGGCGGCGCCGTCGACGGTGAACGGGAGGAAACCGATCACCTCGTCGCCGACCGCGAGGCCGCTCACACCCTCGCCCAGTGCGTCGATCGTTCCCGCGACGTCCACGCCGAGGATGTGCGGCAGGGTCACGGGCATCGGACCCTGCATGAAACCCGCACGGATGTTGCCGTCGACGCCGTTGAACGTCGTCGCGGCGACGCGCACCCGTACCTGCCCGGCGCCGGGGACGGGCTCGTCGACGTCCTCGTGACGCAGGACGTCGGGGTCGCCGTACTCGTGGAATCGAACTGCCTTCATCTCTGGTGCCTCACTCTTGATCGTGTGTGCTTCGAACTTGAAGCGCTGCGGCCACGCTAGCATGGGCTTCGATATCGAAGCAAGTGCTACGAATGTGAAGCGCTGTTAGGGTTGGCGGCGTGACCGACAGGCAGCCTTCCCTCGATCCCGCGCAGCTGGGCGCGTACTTCGCCCTCATGGAGGTGGCGGGCCTGCTCCGACACGCGGTCGAGCGGCAGCTGCGCGACGCCGGCGACCTCAGCTACGTGCAGTTCCAGCTCCTCGCGCGGCTGGGTCTCGACTCAACTACGGGCAGCGAACGCATGACCGACCTGGCAGACGGCGTTGTCTACAGCCGCAGCGGCCTGACCTATCAGGCCGGGCTCCTGGAAAAGGCCGGCCTGGTCACGCGTTCGCCCTCCGCGGACGACGAGCGGGGAGTCACGGTCACGATCACCGATGCCGGACGGGCGCTGCTGGCGGCGGTGATCCCCGGCCACACCGAGGTGATCAACCACCAACTCTTCCGGCCGCTCGCGCGCGGGGACGCCAAGGCTCTGGCCGACCTGTTGTCGCCGGTGCGGGACCACATGCGTTCGTTGCCGCCCCGTTCAGCAGCACCTCGCCGCCGGCGATGACCCTCGCCATCCAACTCTCCTTAGCTGAAAGGCTGTTCCGGACAGAACCGTCCGGTACAGGAAGGACCGTACTGGGACGCTCAGCCGCACCGCAAGCCGCTGCGATGATGGCGAGCGTGTCGTCACCCACCTCTCGCCGGACCCGCAAGGACGCGCTCCACAACCGCGACCGGGTCCTCGATGCCGCGACCGAGCTCGTCCGGAGCGACGGTGAGAGGGTGGCGATGGCCAAGATCGCGGAGCGGGCAGGGGTCGGGGTCGGGACGGTCTACCGCCACTTCGCCACCCGTGAGGACCTGCTGGGTGCGCTCGTCCACCGCTCCTTCGACCTCGCGGTGGAGAATGCGGGAGCTGCCGCCGCTCACCCCGGGTCCGCCCTGGAGGGCGTACGGCTGTTCCTGCTCGCCACCTTGCGCGATCGTGAGCGCTTCGTGCTGCCGTTGCACGGCGGTCCGGTGATCTTCACCCCGGCCACCCGCCAGCGCCAGGCGGACGTCCGCACCGTCTTGCGCACCCTCCTCGAACGCGGACAGGCTGCCGGAGAACTGCGAACGGACCTGACCCCCGAAGACCTGATCGTGGCGGCCTCTCTGCTCTCCCGGGCATTGCCGGGTGCCGGCAACTGGGACACCTTGGCTTGCCGGCAGATCGACCTGATGATCAATGGTCTCCGCCCCCAGCGGCTTCCGCCGGCCAACTGCTCCTGAGCCCGGATCGAGCCACAGCGCTCAGCACCCGCGAACCCTTTACGAGGGGAAGCCGGACCGACCCGCGGCCTCCACCCGGTACCGCCCGGGAGTGGTGCCGAACTCCCTCTCGAAGGCGTGCGAGAGCGCGTACGGGCTGCCGTAGCCGACCCGGCCGGCGATGCCGGCCAGGGTGTTCGGGGTGTCCCGGAGGAGGCCGGCGGCGAGGATCAGGCGCCACCACGTCAGGTAGGCCATCGGCGGACGGCCGACCAACGTGGTGAACCGGCGCGACAGCGTGGGGCGCGAGACGCCCGCCTCGGCAGCCAGGCGGTCGATGGTCCACGCGGCCGCCGGGTCCGAGTGGAGGGCCCGGAGTGCGGCGGCCGTGACGGGGTCGCCCAGTGCGCCCGGCCAGGATCCGCTGGTGGCCTCGGCCATCCAGGAACGGACCATGTAGACGAGCAGGAGGTCGAGCAGGTTCGGGAGCGCGACGCAGGAGCCGGGGCGCGCCTGGTCCAGCTCGCCGGACAGCAGGTCGATCGCCGCACGGAGTTCGAGGTGGCCGCCGACGCGGTGGGGCAGGTGGACGACGTCGGGGAGCTCCGCCATGAGCGGGTGCAGGCGACTGCAGTCGAGCCGGTACTTGCCGCAGAGCAGCTCCGTCTCGTCGCGCGGCCCCGTGTCGGCGAGCCACCGCTCGAACGGCACGGCCTTCTCCGCCGCCGACGCGTCGACCGGGGCGTCGGCGATCACGTGGCCGGTGCCGTGCGGCAGCAGTAGTGCGTCCCCGACACCGAGGGGCACCAGGGTGTCGCCGTCGGTCCGCAGCCAGCAGCTGCCCTTCAGGACGACGTAGAAGCCCGCGCCGGCGTACGGGTCCAGCCGCGCACACCAGCTCCCACCCGTGCGCACGCGCTGGGACGACGGGTGCCCGAGGTGCACGGCCGAGATCGCGTCGCTGACCACATCCACACCGTCAGAATATCCGCAGGGCTCGGCCATGAGCGGAACACGTATTTTTGCGAGCGGATCACGCATCGAGATGCTCGCCCCGGCGTCCTAGCGTCGAGGGCATGCTGAGTGAGCCCGAAAACCTGGTGCTGGGGGACGTCGAGGTCATCCGGATCGTCGAGTGGCACCAGCCGTTCCTGCCGGCATCCGACATGTTCCCGGGAGCGCCGGCCGCGGCGTGGGAGGAGAACGCGGGTTGGATGGCGCCGGACCACTGGGAGCCCGACACCGGCCGGACGGTCATCGCGTTGCAGTCCTGGGTGCTGCGCAGCGACGGGCGGACCGTCCTGGTCGACACAGGGGCGGGCGACGGGCGCGAGCGGCCGGGCATGGCGCCGTACTTCCACCAGCGCCAGGACGATCTCGTCGGTCGTCTGAGGGGGGCCGGTGTCCGCCCGGAGGACGTCGACGTCGTCGTCAACACCCATCTCCACGTCGACCACGTCGGGTGGAACACCTTCGACGCCGACGGCACGTGGGCGCCGACGTTCCCGAATGCCCAGTACCTCATCCCGGCAGCCGATGACGTCCACTTCGGCCCGCAGAACTCCTACGGAGGAGGCACGCAGGACGTCGAGCGCCTGATCTACGAGGACAGCCTCGCGCCCATCCACCAGGCCGGCCTTGCCGTGCTGTGGGACGGCGAGCACCGCATCGACGAGTACCTGACGCTGGAGTCGGCGCCGGGCCATACCCCCGGCTCCTCGGTCCTGCGGCTGGCGTCCGGCAGCGACCGGGCGGTCTTCGTCGGCGACCTGCTGCACAGCCCGCTGCAGATCGTCGAGCCCTGCTGCAACAGCAGCTCCTGTCTGGCGCCGGAGCAGGCCGTCGCGAGTCGTCGCCGCGTCCTGCAGCGGGCGGTCGACGAACGGGAGCTGCTGGTTCCCGGGCACTTCGGCGGTGCGGGCGCCTTGGAGATCCGGCAGGAGAACGGTCGGTTCGCGCTGGGTCCGTGGGCAACCGCCGGTCCGTCGCCCCGTGGCTGACGCGTTGGTCCGGAGTGCCGCGTCCGGTCGCCGACGCGGCAGGCTCTCGGCCCTCGTCCCGGCGCTCGCCTTCGTGGGCATCGTCGTCGCGGTGATGCAGACCCTGATCGTCCCGGTGATCAAGGACCTGCCCGGGCTGCTGGACACCGAGGCGAGCAACGCGACCTGGGTCGTCACGGCGACCCTGCTCTCCGGCGCGGTCGCCACACCCGATCCGATATCTCTGGTCGGTCCGTTCCTGGCCGAGGCCGAACGGTCCGGTGTGCGCAGAGTGGTCCTGCTCGGGTCGGCCATCGCGTTCCCGAACGCGCCGGGCAGGATCGAGCTGGAAGACCGCGTGCGACGGCAGCCGGGGTGGGTGGCGCTGCGCCCGTCCGGGTTCATGGAGAACTTCCTGCGCCCGCATCCCACGGCTCAGGGCATCCGTGAGCGGGGAGATTCGGACCTCGGCAGCGTCGGGCCGTGTGGGGTGGATCGACGCCCGCGACATCGCCGAGTCGGCCGCCGCGGTGCTGGTTGATCCCGAACGCGACTTCGACGACGAATACGTGTTGACCGGCCCTCAGGCGCTCAGTTACTCCGACGCTGCCGGCATCATCGCCGCAGAGACCGGTCGACCGGTGCGAGTGATCGATGTGGACGTGGACGAGGTGGCCGCCCACTTGCGGGAAGCGGGAATTCCGGCTTCGTTCGCGGGCAGTCTGGCCGGCGTCGAGATCAGCGTGAGAAAGAGTCACGCCGAGGGCGCCACCACCTCCGTGCAGGACCTCACCGGTCGCGGACCCCGAACGTTCACGGCCTTCGTCCACGAGCACGCCGACGAGTGGGCCGCTCCGAGCCGGAACGGTGATCCGCTGGGCTCGTAGACGACCCGGGATGGCCGCTGCCGGATGTGCCACCGATGCGCGTACGCTACTCAGTGGCACATCGGTGGAGGAGGATCTCATGCAGGCACTGGTCGTGGATCGCTCGGCGGCGGGCGGTCTCCGCCTCGGTGAGGCTCCCGACCCCTCGCCGGGGCCGGGCCAGGCGCTGGTCGCGGTCTCGGGGGTATCGATCAACTACGGCGACGTCCAGCACGACGTGAGCGGGGCACCGGACGGAAGCGTCCCCGGCTGGGAGGCGGCCGGCGTCGTCGCACAGGCTGCGGCCGACGGCAGCGGCCCGCCTGTCGGGACACCCGTCGTCTCGTTCGCCGCGGACGGCGGATGGGCACGGCTGCGCGCCGTCGACACGGCCTACCTCGGCGTGGTCCCTGCCGGGGCGGACCTGGCGGCCGTGGCGACCGTCCCGGTCGCGGGTGTCAGCGCGTTGGCGGCTCTCGACCGGATCGGGCCGCTGCTCGGGCGTCGGGTCCTGGTGACGGGGTCGACGGGCGGGGTCGGCCGCTACGCGGTGCAGTTGGGGCGGCTCGGTGGTGCCGAGGTGGTCGCGATGACCGGCGACCCGGCCCGGCACGGCGAGAGTCTGCGGGCGCTGGGCGCCGACGTGGTCGTCTCCTCGCCGGTCGAGGTCGAGGGGCTCTTCGACGGCGTGGTGGATGCGGTGGGTGGTCCGGTGCTGGTGGAGGCGTTCGGTCGGCTGGCGCGCAACGGGACACTCGTGTCGGTCGGACACGTCACCGACCAGCCGGAGGTGTTCCCGTTCGGCGCGCTGCTCAGCGGGCCGGGGCAGGACAACCGATCGATCGCCAGCTTCTTCATGCCCGACTCGACCGACTTCGCCCGCGGGCTGACGTGGCTCGCGGGCCGGGTCGCCGCGGGTGTCCTCGATCCGGGGATCGCATGGCGTGGCAGCTGGACGGCTGTCGCCGAGGCAGTCGAGTTGCTGCGGAGCCGACGCCTGGGCGGCAAGGCGGTATTGGACCTGACGTAGCCCGGATGGATACATCTCACGGCTGGGAAACCGCTCCTTCGCCGTGGACTACCCGTACGAGGACAGCTACGTCGCCGCCGAGTTCCTGGCCGGGGCCGACCTCGACGACGCGCAGCGCGCCCTGATCAGCCACCGCAACGCGGAGCGGCTCTTCCGCGTGCCTCCCGCGGTCTGACGCCCGTTCGGGCGGACGTGCCGGCTGTCGACGAAGAGTCGGGATCATGCGCCTCGCGTCAGGTGCGCGGGCGGCTGGATCCGCGACGAAGGACACAGGCCGACTCCTACGGATGTCAGGTTAGCCTCACCACAGCTTGCCGTCCTGGAACGCGTCCTCCCGAAGGAATCTGCACCTTGACCTTCCACGCCCCCCGTCGTCTCGGCCACGTCGCGGCCGCGACGCTCGCCGCCTGCATGCTGGTCGGCTGCGGTGCATCCGAGCCCGTCACGACCTCCGGTCCGGCAGCAGGCGGGGAGGGGGGCACGACCTACCCGCTCACGATCGACAACTGCGGCCGGGGCCAGACGTTCGACGTGGCCCCTGGTCGCGTGGTCTCCCTCGATCAGGGATCCACCGAGATCCTGCTCTCGCTCGGTCTGGCCGACCGGGTGGTCGGGACGGCGTCCTGGACCGATCCGGTGCGGGAGAACCTGGCCGAGGCCAATGCGCGTGTGCCCCGGTTGGCGGACAACGCCCCGTCGTACGAGGCGGTACTCGGTACGGACCCCGACTTCGTGACGGCGTCGTTCGGGCGCCACTTCAAGGACGAAGGTGGCGTCGCGCCGCGCGACCGGTTCGCCGAGACCGGCATTGCGACCTACCTCTCGCCCACGGACTGCGAGGACGGCCGCAGCATCAACGGCGGCGGCAAGCGGACCAGGCCACTGACCATCGACTCGCTGTACCAGGAGATCACCGAGCTCGCGATGGTCTTCGATGTGCCGTCGCGGGGCGCCGCCCTCGTCGAGGAGCTGAAGTCGCGGACGGCGGCGGCCACCGCGCAGGCGGACGCCTCCGGGACGACGCTGGCGTTCTGGTTCGCCGACACCAGGAGCCCCTACGTCGCCGGCGGTTCCGGTTCTGCCGAGCTCCTCGCGCGGACCGTCGGTGCTCGCAACGTCTTCGCCGACGTCGCGGACGAATGGCCGGCCACCACCTGGGAGGCGGTGGTCGACCGCAACCCCTCAGTGCTGGTTCTGGGCGACCTCGCCCGCGACCGGTTCCCCGGTGACCGGCTCGGGGACAAGGAGTCGTTCCTGAGCTCCGACCCGGTCGCCGGTTCGATGGCTGCAGCCCGGGACAAGAGGTATGTGCCTCTGCGGGGCGCGGAGATGAACCCGTCCATCCGGCTCGTCGACGGTGTCGAGAAGCTCGCCGCCGGTCTGTCCGCCCTGCCGCGGTGACCGTTGCCCGCACGGGCCACGCCCGTGGCGTCGCCGTCTCGACCGTCGTCGCAGGCGGTGCGGTCCTCGTCCTGTCGGTGATGATCGCCATCACCCTCGGCACGGCCGACATCTCGCTGGTCAACGTCCGGGACATCGTGGGGAACCACCTCGGTGTGGTCACGATCCCGGTGCGCGAGGTGGAGGACGCCATCGTGTGGGAGGACCGGCTACCGCGATCGCTGGTGGCCGCCGCCTGCGGTGCGGGCCTGGCCGTGTGCGGCGTGATCCTGCAGTCGCTGCTTCGCAACCCGCTCGCCGATCCGTTCCTGCTCGGCGTCTCCTCCGGCGCCTCGACCGGCGCGGTGGTCATCGGGATCCTGGGTGTGGGCGGCGGGGCATTGGGCTTGTCCGGCGGCGCCTTCGTCGGCGCCCTGCTCGCGTTCGGCATGGTGCTGCTCCTCGCGCGGCTGTCGGGAGGGAGCAACGACCGCGTCATCCTGGCCGGGGTTGCGATGACCCAGCTGTTCTCGGCGCTGACGTCGTTCGTCATCTTCGCCTTCGCCGACTCCGACGAGACGCGCGGCGTGATGTTCTGGCTGCTCGGCTCGCTGGAAGGCGTCCGGTGGGACGACGTGCGGCTCACCGCCGCCGTCGCCGCCGCCGGGATCGTCGTGTGCTGGGCTCTCGCCTACGTCCTCGACGCCTTCACCTTCGGCGACGAGGTGGCCGCGTCGCTGGGAATGCCGGTCGGTGCGATCCGCGCCGGGCTCATGACTCTCACCGCGCTGGTGACCGCGGCCCTCGTGAGCGTGGCAGGCGCCATCGGGTTCGTCGGACTGGTCCTGCCGCACGCCGCGCGATTCCTCGTGGGCCCCGCCCACAGCCGGCTCGTCCCGATCAGCGCCCTGCTGGGAGCCGTCTTCATGGTGTGGGTCGACGCGTTCACCCGGGTCGCGTTCGCGCCGACACCGTTGCCGATCGGCGTGGCCACGGCCCTGGTCGGTGTCCCCGCGTTCGTGCTGATCATGTTCCGCCGGAAGGGGACGACGTGACACTGCACGCCGACGCGGTGACGTGGAACCGCGGTGGGGCGATCGTGGTCGACTCCGTGAGCGTGCGGCCCGAGCCCGGCGACACGGTCGGTCTGCTCGGCCCGAACGGCTCCGGCAAGTCCTCCCTGCTACGCCTGCTCGCCGGCCTGGCGCAGCCCACCGTCGGCACCGTGAGCCTCGACGGCACCGACCTGCGCCGGCTGCGGAGGCAGCACGTCGCCCGCTCCGTCGCCGTCGTCGGCCAGCACGCCGACACCGATGTCGACGTCACCGTGCGCGCCGTCGTCGCGCTCGGCCGCATACCGCACCGCGGGTTTCTGGGACCCGATCACGAGGCCGATGCCGCCGCGGTCGACCGCGCGCTGGAGCAGACCGGGTTGACGGCGCTGGCGGATCGGCTCTGGCGCCGGCTGTCCGGTGGGGAGCGCCAGCGCACGCAGATCGCCCGCGCGCTGGCGCAGCAGCCACGTGAGCTGTTGCTGGACGAGCCGACCAACCACCTCGACATCCGCCACCAGCTCGAGGTGCTGTCCCTGGTGTCGCGGCTGCCGGTGACGTCGGTGGTCGCGCTCCACGATCTCAACCTCGCGGCGCTGTTCTGCGACCACCTCATGGTGCTGTCTGCAGGACGTGTGGTCGCCGCCGGCGCGGCGCGCGACGTCCTCACGCCGGAACTGATCGCCGAGGTCTACCAGGTCCGCGCCGAGGTGATCGACGACGCGTCCGGCCGGCTGACCGTCCGCTTCCACCCTGAGCCACGACCCGACGCCCTCGTCTCGTGACCCGTGCCATCGACGCCCGAGGTGGGCGATCAGCGGTGCGCGTCGTATGCCTCCCGGGCGGCGAGTACCTCGGCGAGGCGCAGGACGGCATCGACCTGTTGCGGATCGAGGGCGATCGGATCGCGGAGGCGTGGCTGTTCTCCTCCGACCCCCGGTCTGAGGACGCCTTCTGGGCGCCGGCTGACCGGTTCCTGCTCGTGGTTGCGGTTGGTCAACACCCGTGGTGACCGGAGGACGACGGCTTTGGTGGGCGGATCAGAGGCGTAGGAAGTTCTCGTTGAGTGGAGCAGGACGTCGGGGTAGCGGGTGCGCGTCGCGACGAGCAGCGGGAAGCCGAGGCGCGGGCCCGCGCTGAGCGGTGCCAGCCCGACCGAGACGCGCCCGGCGGGAAAGCGGGCCGAGCCTCGGTGGGCACGACCCCGCGCTTGCTCCGGATGAGCAGCTGCCGGCCGAACTGCGATTCCAGTCCGGAGACCTGCTGGCTCAGCGCGGGCTGGGCGATGTGCAGGATGGCGTCGGCGCCGTCAGGCGCGCTGTACCGTGCCCATCCGGGTGATGGCCTCGGTGAGGACGACGTTCGAGGCGGCGAAGTTCAACCGGACGTGACCGGCTCCGCCGGAGCCGAAGACGTGCCCGGAGCTGAGTGCCACGCGCGCCTCATCGAGGAAGGCCCGCGCCGGGCCGGCGAGTTCGGAGACGACGCCGGGGCCGTCCGTGCCGCCGGGCTCGTCCAGACCGAGTGCGCGGCAGTCGAGCCAGGCCAGGTACGTGCCTTCAGGCGGCGTATAACGGGCGAGGGGCAGGTGTTCGGCGATGAGCCGTCCGAGCAGGTCGCGGTTCGCGGCGAGGCCGGCCAGTAGCGCATCGAGCCACGCCTCGCCCTCGTTCAGCGCGACCGTGTGCGCGAGCACGCCGAGATGGCTGGGGCCGTGGCTGACTTCCTCCGGCATCCGCGCGAGGTCGTCTGCCGCTTCGGGTCCGGCGATCACGAGCGCCGCTTTGAGCCCCGCGAGGTTCCACGCCTTGGACGCCGAGGTGACGGCGAAGGCGTCTTGTGCGCCTTCGACGCTCAGGTACGGGGTGAAGCTGGCTCCGGCCAGCACCAGCGGGGCGTGGATCTCGTCCGAGACGACCCGCACCCCGTGCTCGCGCGCGAGCGCGGCGATGCCTGTCAGCTCGTCGCCGGAGTGCACCGCGCCGGTCGGGTTGTGCGGATTGCTCAACAGGTAGGCCACGCGGTCGCTCGTCCTGCGGGCGGACGCGAACGCGGCGCCGAGGGCCTCCAGGTCGACTCGTCCGGTCGCCCCCAGCCGCGCCTCGACGATCCGGCGGTCGGCGTGCGTGACGAATGCGTAGAACGGCGGGTAGACCGGCGCGTTGACAACGATCGCGTCGCCGGGCTCGGTGACCAGCTTCACGACTTCGACGATGCCGAGCATGACGTCCGGCACGATCGCCGTGCGCTCCACGTCCAGCCCGTCCCAGCCCCACCGGCGCGCGGCGAACCCGGCCAGCGCCTCGCCATAGGCGCCCCCACCGGACGGGTAGCCGGTGTCGCCCCGGGCGACGGCCACGTTCAGGGCGTCGGCGATCGGCCCGGCGAGGGGCACATCCATCTCCGCCACCCACAGCGGCAACACATCGTCGGGATGCGTCCGCCACTTCATGCTCGTGCGCAGGCGCAGTTGCTCCACCGTCAACTGCTCCAACGGGTTGGGGACGTCGGCACCCGACAGAGCCATCCTCGTCCTTCCGCCATCGCCTCATCCGGCCGTCTTGGATTCATCTTGTCACCTGGGCTGAAGGCCAGCGGCCCCTCGACAACCCCTCCGCGAGGAGCGCGAGGCCCGGCGCCGCCGATTCGTCACCAATCGTGCTCGTGGTCCTCGCCGACGCCGGGGCACGTGTCCCAGCTCCGCCCAGTGATCGACAGGCCCGTGCCCGCTCCTCACCTCCGACACTCGGAACGCAGATGGCCGAGCGCTTCACCGCGGTCCCGGGCGAAGAGGTGGTCCACGTGCCGGTGCCCTTCGAGGCGCTGCGGTCGCAGTCGTTCCCCGGGCGGTCGAAACGGGGAACATGTTCCAGTTCTACGCGGAAGTGCCGCAGTTCAACCCCGTTCGCCGTCCCCGTTGCGGGTAGCGTGCGAGAGGGAATGGAGATGCTGACGGGGGAGCGACTGCAGTCGATCGCCCGCGAGACGGCGAGGTCGCTGCCCGGCGTGAGCCACGGGCGGCCGTTCGTGGAGAAGCTGGATGTGTACAAGGTCGGCGCGAAGGTGTTCCTGATCGTCACCGACGACCCGGACGAGCAGATCATCACGGTGAAGGCCGACCCGGGGCGAGGGCACTTGTTGCGTGATCAGTACGCGTCTGTGACCGCCGGCCGCTATCTCGACAAGAGACATTGGGTGTCGGTGGGTGCGGGCGAAGGGGTCACCGAGGAGCTGGTGACCGAACTGGTGCGGGACTCGTTCGACCTGGTCGGGGCCGGCCGGTGAGTGATGGTCCCCCCATGGCGTTGTTCGACGACGACGCCGGCCGTCCATTGGCCGACCGGCTGCGTCCGCGCGTGCTCAGGGATGTCGTAGGCCAGGACCACCTGCTGGCCGAGGACGCCGCGATCGGGCGGATGGTCGCCCAGCACCGTCTCGTGTCGATGATCCTGTGGGGGCCTCCCGGCTGCGGGAAGACCACGATCGCGAGGCTGCTGGCCGAGCAGACGAACCTCGTCTTCGAGTCGCTGTCGGCCACCTTCTCGGGCGTCGCCGACCTGCGCAAGGTGTTCCAGACGGCCGTGAAGCGCCGGCAGGCGGGGCAGGGCACGCTGCTGTTCGTCGACGAGATCCACCGCTTCAACCGGGCCCAGCAGGACAGCTTCCTGCCCTACGTCGAGGACGGGACGATCGTGCTGGTCGGTGCGACCACCGAGAACCCGAGCTTCGAGCTCAACGGGGCGCTGTTGTCCCGCTGCCAGGTGTTCGTCCTCCAGCGGCTCGACGAGCACGCCCTGGCCCTGTTGGTCGAGCGCGCCGAGGAGCTGGCGGGCCGGCCGCTGCCGGTCACGGCGGAGGCCCGCGAGGCGCTGATCGCGCTGGCGGACGGCGACGGCCGTTACGTGCTCAACATGGCCGAACAGCTCATGGCCCTGCCTGATCCGGCCGGCCCGTTGGACGTGGCCGGCTTGGCGAGCCAGGTGCAGAAGCGGGTGCCCCTGTACGACAAGGCGCAGGAAGGGCATTACAACCTGATCTCGGCGTTGCACAAGTCGATGCGGGGGTCGGACCCGGACGCCGCGCTGTACTGGCTGGCCCGGATGCTCGACGGTGGCGAGGACCCCCTCTTCATCGCCCGCCGGATCGTGCGCTTCGCGAGCGAGGATGTGGGCATCGCCGACCCGCACGCGGTCCAGCAGGCCCTCGCAGCCTGGGACGTCTACGAACGGCTGGGCTCGCCCGAGGGAGAGCTGGCGATCGCACAAGCCGTCGTCTACCTCGCGACCGCCCCCAAATCGATCGCGGTCTACCGCGGGCTGAGCGCCGCGACGCGCGCCGCCCGCGAGACCGGGTCGCTGATGCCGCCTGCGCACATCCTGAACGCGCCGACCCGGTTGATGAAGGACCTCGGCTACGGACGGGAATACCGGTACGACCCCGATGTGGAGGACGGCTTCTCCGGAGCGGACTACTTCCCGGAGGGCATGGAGCGCACCACGTTCTACCGTCCGACCGGAAACGGGTACGAACAGCAGGTCCGGCAGCGGTTGCGGCGATGGGCGCAGATGCGGGCCGAGCGGCGGCGGGTCGCGGACCAGCACCAGGAGAGTGGTGAACGCGAGCGATGAGCGGCGCCGCCGCCCGCCGGATGCCTCGAGAGGCCGCCGGCACCCGCTTCACGACAACCGGCCGGGACGGATCTCGTGGGGTGCCACTCCCGGCACGATCCGGTTGCGGGTTCCGCCGAGCAGCTCCACGGTGGTCGTGACGACGTCGCCCGGCCGCAGTGGCGGGAGGAAGTCCGCGCCGTGTCGGCCCCACAGTTCGGCCAGGCAGCCGCCCTGGCAGGTGCCGGAGCCGAGCAGGTCGCCGGGACGGATCCAGGTGCCCCGCGAGGCGTAGGCGGCCAGCGCGGGGAAGGACCAGGCCATGTTGTCCAGCCGGTCGGCGCCGATCGCCTCGTCGTTGACCCGGACCTCCATCGCCAGGTCGTAGGACGTGCCCGAGCGCCGGTGTGACAGCTCGTCCGCGGTGACGAACACGGTGCCGAGCGCCGTGGCGGTGTCCTTTCCCTTGGCCGGTCCCAGGCGCAGGCGCATCTCGTGGAACTGCACGTCCCGCGCGGAGAAGTCGTTGAGCACCACGAACCCGGCGATGTGGTCGGCTGCCTGGTCGACGGTGAGGTCCTGGCCGGCCCGGCCGACGACGGCGGCGACCTCCAGCTCGAAGTCGAACCGGTCGCAGCCGGGCGGCACCGGCACGTCGTCGTGCGGGCCGACCGTGGCGTAGGGGTTGGAGAAGTAGAACGCCGGGATCTCCCAGAACTCCTCCGGGACCCGGGCGTCCGGGTCCACGTTCCGGGCGATGCCGGCGGTGTGCTCGGGGAAGGTGGAGAAATCCCGCACCGTCGGCGGGTCGAGCGGAGCCATCAGAGCCGCCTCGGCCAGGGGCGTCCCGTGGGCCGCGGTCCTCAGCGCACGGTTCGCGGCCTCGGCCAGGCGGCCGTCCTCGGCGAGCAGGGCGGGCAGGTCGAGCCCGCGGGGAAGGTCGATCAGGACGTCCTCGTCGTCGAGCACGGCGAGGGCGGGGCCCTGATCCGTCCGGTGCCGGACGAATCGCATGCATGCCTCCTCGGTGATCTGCGTCGGGACACTATCCACGCCGCCGCGCCGACGGAAATGCACAGAGCTGCTGCCTGGTATCCGTTCCGTGAATGCGTCCCTAGGATCGACGCGCGACGACGAGGCGGTGCGGATGAACCTGGGACAGCTCGACCTCAACCTGCTGGTCGTCCTGGACGCGCTGCTGCGGGAGCAGAACGTCACCCGCGCCGCCGAACGGCTGCACATGTCCCAGCCGGCGACGAGCACCGCCCTCGCGCGGTTGCGGAAGGTGCTCGGCGACCCGCTGCTCGTCAAGCACGGCCGGTACCTGCAGCTGACCCCGCGCGCCGAGGCGCTCATCGCGCCGGTGCGGGAGGTGCTCGCCACGATCGAGCAGACCATCGTGACGCCGCCCGGCTTCGACCCGGCGCACGACCGGCGGACCTTCGGGGTGGTCGCCAGCGACTACGTCGGCGTGGTGCTGATCCGCCCGCTGCTGGCGCGCATCGCCGGCCTGGCCCCGAACCTGAGGCTGGAGCTGGGCGGCTTGTCCGCCCACACCCTGCCCATGGCCGGACGCGACGAGATCGACCTCGTGATCCTGCCGGAGGTGCTGGCCCAGGCGGGCCCGCTCGCCGGCTGCTCGAGCGCCCCGGTGCTGCGCGACCGGTACGTGGGCGCGGTGTGGTCGCAACACCCGCTGGCCGGGCAGCCGCTCGCCCCCGCGGCGCTGGCCGAGTACCCGTACCTGGCTTTCGCTCCGGCGGGTGGCTGCAGCCTCATGGACGAGGACCTCGACAGGGCCGGGATCACCACCCGGGTCGAGGCCACCTCGGTCAACTTCATCGCGTTGCCGTTCCTGCTCGCCGGCACCGACCTGGTGACGATCATCCCGGAACGGCTGGGCAGACAGATCGCCCCCGCGGCGGACATCACGTTGCTCGAACCGGAGTTCGCGCTGCGACCGGTGCGCGAGTCCGCGTTCTGGCATTCCCGCCGCGATGCCGACCCCGGGCACCGCTGGCTGCGCGAGCAACTGCTGGGCGTGGCGGGATAGCTGGTATCCACAGCAGGTATTTCCGCGTCACCTGCACACCGCCCTAGCGTCGACCGCGTCGAAGGAGGACGCGATGACGCGATGGGTCGACGGGTACGCCCTCGGCACCTTCTCGGACGGGGCCGCCGGTTTCGCCGGGCTGGTGTCCGGGGACCGGGTACTGCGCCTGGACGATCTGGGGCCGGCCGGGGTACCGGTGACGGTCCGGAGCCTGCTGGAGGACTGGGCGGGCGTGCGGCCCCGGCTGGCGGAGCTGGCCGCGACACTCCACGGGGAACGCGGTGAGCCGCTGGCCGGGTTGACGGTGCTCGCGCCGGTGGAACCCCGACAGATCCTGCAGGCGGGCGCGAACTACCGGGACCACGTCGCCGAGATCGTCGTCTCCGGCCGCGAACCCGGCGACACCCGGTCCGACGAGGAGTTGCGCCGTGCCGCCGGGAAGATGATGGACGACAAGGTCGCCACCGGCAGTCCCTTCCTCTTCAGCGGCCTGCCCGCCGCGATCTGCGGCCCCGACGACGACGTGCTGCTGCCCGCCGAGTCGGACCAGGTCGACTGGGAGGTCGAACTGGCCGTCGTGATCGGCGCGACCGCCCACCGGGTGCCGCGCGAGCGGGCGATGGAGCACGTGGCGGGCTACACCGTCTGCAACGACATCAGCGCCCGCGACCTCCAGTTCCCGCCGGAGCACCGGCCGCTGGGCGGTGACTGGGTGCGAGCCAAGAACCGCCCCACGTTCCTGCCGACCGGCCCGTTCCTCGTCCCGGCCGACCTGGTGCCGGACTACCGGGCACTGGAGCTGACTCTCGACCTGGGCGGCGAACGCAAGCAGTCCGACGTCGCGGCGAACCTGCTCTTCGACGTCGAGGCGCTGGTGGCCGCCGCCTCGGCGGCCACCAGGCTGTACCCCGGCGACCTGGTTCTCACGGGGAGCCCGGCGGGCAACGGCGGGGCCTGGCAACGGTGGCTGCGGCCCGGCGACGTCCTCGAGGCGGCCATCTCCGGCATCGGCGCCCAGCGCAACACCTGCGTGGCGGAGCCCCGATGACACGGCCGCCGTCCGGGCGCGCCGAGGAGATCGCCGACGGCGTGTACGCGTTCGTCCAGCCCGACGGCAGCTGGATGATCAACAACAGCGGGTTCGTCGTCGGCCGCTCCGGTGTCCTGTGCATCGACACGTGTGCGACCGAGCGCCGCACGCGGCACCTGCTGGCGGCCGTCGCGGACGTGACCGCGGCGCCGGTGCGCACGCTCGTCAACACCCACCACCACCCCGACCACACGGCGGGCAACGGCTTCTTCCCGACCGCGACGATCGTCGCGCACGAGCAGGCCCGTCCCGAGATGCGTGCGCTCGGCCTGCCCGGCAACGACGGCATCTGGTCGGAGGTGGACTACGGCGAGCCCGAGCTCGCGCCGCCGTTCCTGACCTTCACCGACCGGATCACCGTGTGGGCCGACGACCTGCGCTGCGAGGTGATCCACCCCGGCCGGACGGCGCACACCACCAACGACGTCGTGGTGTGGATCCCGGACCGGTCCGTGCTCTTCGCCGGTGACCTGCTGTTCCACGGCGGCACCCCGTTCCTGCTGTCCGGGTCGGTGCGCGGGTCCATCGCCGTGCTGGAGCAGTTCCTGGCCCCGCTCGGCGCCACCACCATCGTGCCGGGGCACGGGCCGGTGTGCGGTCCGGAGGTCGTCGACGAGGTGCTGGCCTACCTGCGGTTCGTCCTCGCCGTCGCGGCCGAGGGGCGGGCCGAAGGGCTGTCACCGCTCGACCTGGCCCGGCGGACCGACCTCGGCCGGTTCGCCGCCTGGACCGACGCCGAGCGCATCGTCGGCAACCTGCACCGGGCCTACGCCGAGGAATCCGGTGCCCCGCTGGATCCCGCAGCGGCTTTCGCGGACATGGTCGCCTACAACGGCGGCCGGCCCCTGCGCTGCCTGGCCTGACCCCGTTTCGTGTGAGAGCGAGGAGGCTTTCGTGTCCGAGATCCTGTTGTCCCAGCTCGCCCACGTCGAGCTGTTCAGCCCCAGGCCCGACGAGACCGTCCGGTGGATGAAGGACGTGTTCGGACTGGAGGAGACCACCCGCGAGGGCCGGTCGGTGTACCTGCGCGGCTGGGCCGAGTGGCTGCACTCCAGCCTCATCGTCACCGAGGCCGAGGAGCCCGGCGTGGGCCGGATCGGGTGGCGTACCTACGGTCCCGGCGACCCGGAGGCCGTGGCGAAGCGGCTGGCCGGAACGGAGGAGGCCGTCGGCTGGGTCGACGACTGGACCGGCCACGGCGCCACCTACCGGTACCGCGCGCCGCACGGGCGGCACCTGCACGAGGTGTTCTGGGAGGTCGACCGCCACCAGGCGCCGCCGCAGGAGCGGGACCCGGCGTTGCCCAACCGGCCGCAGCGCTACTCCGGACGAGGCATCGGCGCCCGCTACCTCGACCACGTCACCATGCCCACGGCGAACATGCGCGGGGACATCGACTTCTACAAGCAGCTCGGGGCGCGCCACACCGCCCAGACCGAGGTCGAGCCCGGATTCGCCGTGTTCTCCACGCTGACCTGCAACGGCATCCGCTCCACCCACGACCTCGCGCTCGTGCCCGACTTCAGCGGCGCGACGGGCCGGGCCCACCACATCGCGTTCCGCGTCGACCAGCGCCAGGACGTCGAACGTGCCGCGGAGATCTTCCTCGCGAACGGCACCCCGATCGAGTTCGGTCCGGGCATCCACGGCATCGACGAGATCACCTACCTCTACGTCCGCGAGCCGGGCGGGTTCCGGATGGAGATCAACGCCGGCGGCTGGGTCAACACCATGCCCGACTGGGAGGCCACCACCTACCAGGCCGCCGGCGGCAACGCCGGGCAGAGCATCTACCGCAACGTCGAGGCCCCGGACGGCTTCTTCGAGGCGTGGCCGCTGCCCGCCGAGGACGCGGCGGAGAAGGAACGGGCCGCCGTCGCGGGCGAGGGCCTCCGCGACTTCTTCGGCGAACAGGCGGGCAGCGGGCGATGACCGCGGTGCGGCGGGTCCTCGTCGTCGGCGGTGGCATCGGCGGTCTGTCGGCGACCATCGCGCTGCGGCGCACCGGTGTGGACGTCGATCTCGTCGAGAAGAACCCGGAATGGACGGTCCACGGCGTCGGGATCATCCAGCCCGGAAACGCGTTGCGCGCGCTGCACGAGCTCGGTCTCGCCGAGGAGTGCGTCGCCGAAGGACACCCCATCCTGGGGATGCGCAGCCGGCTCGCCGACGGCACCACGCTCCTGCACGACGACACGTTCCCGCCCGCCGTTCCCGGGCTGCCGCCGACCAACGGCATCACCCGCCGCAGGCTGCACGACATCCTGGTGGCGGCGGCGACGCGCTCCGGCGCGGACATCCGCACCGGGGTGACGGTGTCCACGCTCGACGAGCGGCCCGGCGAGGTGGGAGTCGCCTTCTCCGACGGCGCACACCGGTCCTACGACCTCGTCGTGGGGGCGGACGGGCTCTACTCCACGATGCGCGAGACCCTGTTCGGCGCCGGGGTGAAGGCGAGGTTCACCGGCCAGGTCGCCTGGCGCATCAACCTGCCCCGGATCCCGGAGCTCGACCGGATGTGGATGTTCCGCGGCTCCCGGGGCTCCGCGGGGTTCGTCCCGCTTGCCCCGGACCTGATGTACATGCTGACGATCGAGAAGGTGCCCGAGGGCGCACCGGTGCGGCTGCCCCGGGAAGGGCTGGCCGCGGTGTACCGGGAACGGCTGGCGGAGTACGGCGGACCGGTCGCCGAGCACCGCGAGCTGGTCCGCGACGACGACGAGGTCGTCTACCGTCCGGTCGAGAACGTCCTGGTCCCGCCGCCCTGGCACCGCGGCCGCGTGCTGCTGATCGGCGACGCCGCGCACGGCACCTCGCCGCACTGCGGCCAGGGCGGTGCGCAGGCGATCGAGGACGGCGTCGTGCTCGCCGACGAGGTCGGAAAAGGCCTCCCGGTGGAGCAGGTCCTCGACGGCTTCATGGGGCGCCGCTACGCGCGCTGCAAGACGATCGTCGAGGGCTCCGAGCGCATCGGACGCTGGGAGCAGGACCATTCCCTCGACATCGACCCCGACGCCGCGGCATTCGAGGTCACGATGGCCGCGATGGCCCCGCTGTGAGGGGCGAGCGGCGGCTGCCGACCGTCGACGTGCACGCCCATCTGGGCATCCCCGCGGTCGACGAGCTGATCGCGGACGAACCGGGCCTGGCCCGGCAGCGGGCGACCGACGCCGCCAGCCTCGGTCCTGCCTCCGCGGCCTACAACGTCGAGCAGATCCGGGCACTGGCGGTCCGCCTGACCGATGTGGACACCCGCCTCGACGCGATGGACCGCGCCGGGGTGGACGTCCAGGCCGTGAGCGCGGTGCCGCTGCCGCACAACTGGGCCGGACGCGACCTCGCCGAACGCATCGCGGCACTCACCAACGAGGCGATCGCCGGGTTCTGCGCCGTGCGACCGGACCGGTTCGTCGGCATCGGCACCGTGTCCTTGCAGCACCCGGACCTCGCGGTGCGTCAGCTCCGGACCGCGCTCGCCGACCTGCACCTGAGAGGCGTGCAGATCTCCACCGCGGCCGCGCCCGGCGTCGAACTCGACGACCCGTCGCTGGCGGAGTTCTGGGCGGTGGCGCAGGAGTCGGGCGCTGCCGTGCTCATCCACCCGTGGGGTTGTTCGCTGGGGGAGCGGCTCAACGCCTACTACCTGTTCAACACCGTCGGCAATCCGGTGGAGACGGCGCTCGCCTTGTCGCGCATCGCGTTCTCCGGGCTGCTGGAGC
Organism: Pseudonocardia sp. MH-G8; assembly: GCF_002262885.1. Lineage (GTDB taxonomy): Bacteria > Actinomycetota > Actinomycetes > Mycobacteriales > Pseudonocardiaceae > Pseudonocardia. The sequence goes on from NZ_NKYF01000007.1 coordinate 186,302, forward strand.
GCCATCCGCGCCTGAAGATCTGGGCCGCCCACGGCGGCGGCTACCTGCCGACCTACCTCGGCCGTGCCGACCACGCCTGGGCGGTGCGCGGCGACGCCCGCACCACCGCGCAACCACCCAGCGCCCAGCTGCGACGCGTCTTCGTCGACTCGCTGGTCTACACCCCGCAGGCTCTCCGGCACCTGGTGGAGAACCTGGGTGCCTCGCAGGTCACGCTGGGCAGCGACTACCCCTTCGACATGGGGGTCGAGGACCCCGTCGAGCGACTGCTGGCAGCGGGATTCGACGACGCCACCGTCGCGGCGATCCGCGGCGGCAACGCCGAGCGGCTGCTGGGCCCGCTACCCCACGTCCGGGATCCGCGGTGAGGAGCGACCCGCGCGGTGGCGGATCCGGTCACGGTGCCTTCGCCGCGGCCTCGGCGAGGTGGGGCAACGTGTGGTCCAGCGCGTAGGTCCAGCCCTGCACCGACGCCGCGGAGAACGCCTGCGAGACGTCCCGGTCCGACAGCAGCACCCCACGCCCGGCTGCGACCGACGGGACCAACCGCCACAACGGGTCGCTCTCGATCTCCGTTGCGTCCTTGCCGATCGACTGCATGACGGTGACGTCCGCGTCGAGCAGGCCCATCAGCTCCCGGGAGATCGGCGTCGAGAAGCCCTCGGCGGGCAGTTCGGCGACCTGGGGGGCCAGGACCATCCCGAGCTCGTTCATGAACTGCATCCGGCCCGATCCCTGGACGTAGGCCCCGTACTCGCCGAGGTTGTTGCGTGCGCCGGTGACGACCGTGGCCCCCTCCAGCTGCGGGTTCTGCGCACGGGCGTCGGCGAACCGCTGCTCGAGGCCGGCCACGAGCCGGGCGGCCTGTTCGTCGCGGCCCAGGGCAGCACCGACCAGCCGGAGCTGGTCGCGCCACGTCGTCAGGTAGTCCTCGCCACCGGCCGGGATGCCGACGACGGGGACGCCGAGCTGGGTGAGCCGGTCGTGGCGCTCGCGCGTGCCGACCGAGCGGGTGTCCAGGATCAGGTCCGGCTCCAGAGCGGCGACCGCCTCCAGGTCCACCTCGAGGGTGCCCAGGATCGTCGGTGCGACGGTGTAGGACTGCGGTACCCAGGCGCCGAGCCCGTCACCGCCGACGGCCAGCCAGTCCGCGGCACCGACCGGTTCGACGCCCAGCGCGAGGGCGGTCTCCGCGTCGCTCCAGCCCAGCGCGACCACGCGCTCGGGTGGCTCGGGGATCGTGACGTCCCCGAACGCGGTCGCAACGGTCACGGCGAGCGCGTTGTCCGGTGCGGGGGCGCCGCCGTCGCCGGCGGTGGGCTCGCTGCCACAACCGGCGAGCAGGGCGAGCGCCGCGATCACCGCGGCGAGGCGGGGGAACATCCGACGGGGCAAGGCGAACCTCTCCTGTGCTGAAGTAGCCCTCACCTAAGCACTCCCGTGGGGGATCGAGAAGTGGTCCGTGACCGTCACCTCGCCTGCGGTCGGGCGGGACGCCCCGGACGAGTGGCATGGTCATTACCCCGGTCCGACCGGTAAGTGGCGATACGGTGGTGGTTCCCAGGTGCATCGCGCCCGATAGGGCTGAGTTCTCGCGGCCACCCGGCAGAACGTCGGAGTCGCAGCTACGACGTGGAGGTCGACTCAGTTGAAGCGTGTCTTCCCAGGAGCGATCGTCGTGGTTGTCGTGGGGGTGCTCGCAGTGGCCGTCGTCTGGTGGCTGGCCGGCACGTCCGAGCAGTCGCCGCCGGCCCCGACGCCTACGGCTCATCTCTACGTCGCCCCCACCGGCAACGACACCGGCGACGGCTCCGAGCGCGCTCCTCTGCGGACCATCCAGACCGCGCTCGACAGGGCCACGCCCGGGACGCAGATCAACCTCGCGCCCGGCGACTACCACGAGAAGCTGCAGACGAAGGTCGACGGCGTGCCCGACGCGCCGATCTGGATCAAGGGTCCGGAGTCGGGCAAGGACAAGAGCGGCCGGTACGTGGCCACGCTGTACGGCACCGGGCGGATCCTCAGCATCGACCACAGCCACTACGTTCTCGATGGTTTCACCATCGACGGGCAGGAGAAGCTGCCCCTCACCACCGAGCTCCCGACGGACGTCGCCGCCATCGACGTGTTCAAGGACAGCGTCAAGGAGCTGGTCCAGGACAGCAAGCTGATCTACATCGGGGCCGGCGAGGCCGTCCGTGACGTCACCGGTGTCACGATCTCCAACATGTTCCTCGCCCGCGCCGGAACCGAGTGTGTGCGGCTACGGAACAACGCACACGACAACATAATCATGGACTCGGTCATCGAGTACTGCGGGATGTTCGGCAAGAAGAAGGACGACGGGGTGGAGCGGGCCGTCTACCACAACGGCGAGGGCGTCTACATCGGTACCAGCCCGAAGTCCGACTCACAGCCGATGCATGCGAACGATGGAAGCTCGCGCAACGTCGTCACCCGCAACACCATCCGCACGTTCGGGTCCGAGTGCTTCAACGTCAAGGAGAATGCGCACGACAACGTGTTCGAGGACAACATCTGCTCGGACAACGCCGAGTCGAGCGAGTTCCAAGGTAGCAACATCGAGCTGCGCGGCCACTCCAACATCATCCGCAACAACGAGATCTCCCACAGCGCCGGGGTGAGTGTGAAGATCAAGAGCGACGAGCAGGAGTACGACAAGGGCGGCAACACCGTCCAGGGCAACCGGATGTCCGGCGCGCCCGCCGCCCTGCAGTTCAACTCGACGGCGCCCCCGGGGCCGATGTGCGGGAACGTGATGGCGACGGATTCGATGGTCTTCGTCAACAGCAGCGGAGATCACGGCGACGGCGCGCCGTCGCCGGACATCACCGCGCCATGCGGGTGATCGGGCCAGACGACTCAGGTGTCGCGCCCGAGCACGACCGGTGGGATCGCGCGGCGGGAACCTGCTGTGGGGTGGGCGTTCCCGACCACGCAGGATGTCCGAGTGAGACCCCCATGGAAGTTCACGAGGATTGCACTGCTGATCGCCGCGACGGCGCTCGCCGCCGCGTGCAGCCAGGAATCCGATGGCGCTGCCGTACCTGCGGGCAACGACGAGCGGGCCGCGATGGCGACAGAGACGGCGAGCGGCGGCCGGCCGGAGCCGGGACCGGCCGCGCCACGACCCGAGCTGGCCAGCCAGGACGTCACGCTCGAGGGCGTTGACCTGCACGTCGCCGTCCACGAGCTCGCCCGTCGCGGCAGGCTCGCCGAGCTCACCTTCTCGGTGACCCGCACCGACGACAAGAAGGAAAACTGGCAGGTGGGGCAGACGTTCGGCGGCAGCACCCAGTCGAAGTCGTCACTCAGTGTCAGCGGGGTCGAGCTGCTGGACACCGTCAACGGGAAGCTGCACACCGTCGCCCTCGATCAGGAGGACAACTGTGTGTGCACCGCGGGTACCGAGAGCGTCTTCCTCGACGCCGGTGACGTGATCCTGTTCAGCGCCACCTACGCGGCGCCGCCGGAGAACGTGCCGGTCATGGGCGTGCGGATTCCGAAGGTGGGGACCTTCAACGATGTACCGCTCAGCTGACCGGGCCCGGATCCCGGCCGCCGTCGGCGCGGCGCTGGCCGGCGCGCTGCTGCTCGGGGTGGCTCCGGCGATCGCACAGGAGGAGCAGGAGCCCAGGAGCGTCAGCGAGGCACCCGTCCATGACCTGAAGCTGCCGATCCACGACCTCACGATGAGCGTGAGCAGCCTGGACGGCTCCCTCACCGACTCGGAGAACGCCGAAGAACGGACGGTCACGCTGGCCGCCGACGTGCTCTTCGAGTTCGACCGGGCCGACCTGGGGCCCCAGTCGCAGCCCTCGCTGGACGAGGCTGCCGAGATCGTGCGGCAGGCCGCCGCCGGGAAGCGCGTGAACGTCGACGGCTACACCGACTCCAAGGGGGACGACACCTACAACCAGCAGCTCTCGGAGGCACGTGCCCGCATGGTGGAGGCGGCACTGGCCCCCCTCGTCCAGGCTGCCGACGTCACCTTCGTGGTCGCGGGCCACGGGGAGGCCGACCCCGCCGCACCCAACGAGATCGACGGTGTGGACAACCCGGACGGGCGTGCCGAGAACCGTCGGGTCGAGATCCGCTTCGCCCGTTGACGGTGCTACGCCTCCCGGCGCAGCTCCGCCGTGCGGTCGTGATCGATGCGATAGGTGTGGGGTGGCCGCACCAGCGCGTCCGCCGGTCCGACGTAGTCGATCGCAACGCCGTAGGCCGCTCGTGCGGTCTCGATCCTGAGGTAGCCGTTCACCACGTCGGACAGCACAGCGTCGACCGGGCGCTGCGTCGGTGGTCCCTGGCCGCCGCCTCCGGGGAAGCACAGCCGCACGCGGGAGTCGGCGTCGAGGCGCACCAGCCGCTTGCGCGGGAGGTCCGCGCCGGTACGGGCGTCGACGAACGCGCCGCGCGCTCCGGGCAGCCCCCCGGCCGCGCCCGGCGCCTCGTGCAGTACCCGGTCGATGTTCGCGTTCACGGTCCACGCGCGGTCGTCTCGCCGTCGTACCTCCACGACCTGCCCGAGGCCGCCTCGCCACCGTCCGGCACCGCCGGAGTCGGCACGGATCTCCCGGCGTAGGTGGACCAGCGGTGTCAGCGTCTCGAGGACCTCGGTCGGGGCGGCGCGCACGCCGGTGGGGAAGCCGGTGGTGGTCAGGCCATCCTTGTCCGGGCGAGCGCCGGTGCCACCGGCACCGAACACGGTGAGCGTGAACGGCGCGGTCTCCTCGGGGCCGCCGCCGCGCCACACCGTCATCCAGAGCGCGTCCGCGCTGGCCGCCGGCAGCCGGTCGGGAAGGGCCGGGCGCAGGGCCTCGAACAACAAGCTCGGCAGGAAGTGCCCCACGAGGTGCCGGGAGGCCACCGGCGCGGGGTCGACGCAGTTGAGCACCGACCCCCGCGGAGCCGTGACCGCCACCGGGCGGAACGATCCGGCGTTGTGCGGCACCTCGGGTGCCAGCGCAGCCTTGATCGCGAACGAGGTGTAGGCGCGGGTGTAGTTCAGCACCACGTTCACGCCGTAGGGCGACTGGGGCGAGGAGCCTGCGTAGTCCACCGCGATCCCGTCGCCGTCGACCGTCACCGCCACCTGCAGTTCGAGCGAGTGGTCGCCGAAACCGTCGGTCGCCATCGCCGCGGAGTACCGGCCGTCGGGCAGCCGGGCGAGGGCCGACCGCAGCGCGGCCTCGGAGCGGTCCATGATCTGCGCGGCGACCGCGTCGATGTCGGGGAGGTCGAACTCGTCCAGGAGGCGCGCCAGGCTGCGAGCCCCGACCTGGTTGCCCGAGACCTGCGCATAGATGTCGCCGATGGTCTCGTCCGGCGTACGCACGTTGCTGCGGATGATCCGCTCGAGGACCTCGTCGGGGCGGCCGGCGTGCAGCAGCTTGAGGATCGGGAGCCGCAGCCCCTCCTCGTAGACCTCGGTGGCCGCGGCCGACAGGATGCGGCCCCCGATGTCGGGGGAGTGGCAGCAGCTGGCGAACCAGGCGACGAGCCGGCCCGCGCGGAACACCGGGGTGGCCACGGTGAGGTCGTTGATCTGGCCCGCCGTCATCCACGGGTCGTTGGTGATCAGGACGTCCCCGTCCGCCAGCGTCTCGGGGGAGTACGCGGCGACGATGTGCGCCATGCCGGTCGCCATCGCGTTGATGTGGCCGGGAGTGCCCCCGGTGGACTGTCCGATCATCCGTCCCGCGGAGTCGAAAACACCGCAGGCGAGGTCGAGCGACTCGCGGACGACCGGGCTGAACGCCGTGCTGACCAGCGCCGTCTGCTGCTCCTGGAGCAGCGAGTACAGGCGGTTGGCGACCAGCCCGACGACGATCGGGTCGGTCATCGGGCACCCCCTCCGGCCTGCAGGTGGACCAGGATGCTCCCGTCCGGGAGCACCTCGCCCCGCATGCCGGGCGCGACGACCAGCGTGGACTCGTGCTCCTGCACCAGGGCCGGCCCGGTCAGCACCTCGCCTGCCTGCAGGCGGTACCGGTCGTACACGGCGGTCTTCACGTAGCCGCCCGCCTGCGGGAAGTAGGCATCCCGGGTGCCGACGCGCGCGGCCGCCGTGCCCGTGGGAGGTGGCAGCCGCAGCCGGGCGTCCGGCTCGGGACCGCGCGAGGTCAGCCGCCAGGTCAGGATCTCGACCTCCACCCCGTGCGGCAGCACCGCACCGAACCGCTCCTCGTACTGCGCGGCGAAGCGGCGGCGCACCGCGTCGTGCCACCCGTCGCCCACCGGCGGCACCGGTACCTCGATCTCACTGCCCTGTCCGATGAATCGCATGTCGAGGCTGCGGACGTGCTCGACCGCGTCGCGGGCGACCCCGGACTCGTCCAGCACCTGCTCGCCCTGGCTCTCCAGGGCGGCGAAGGACTTGGCCGCCCCGTCGAGCGTCATCGCGTCGAGCTCGGTGTGCCACGAGTGCACGAAGTCGATCGACAGCGGCGCGGACAGGAACCCCAGCGCGCTGAGCACGCCGGCCGCAGGCGGGGCGAGCACCGTGGCGCACCCGAGTGCCTGCGCCACCCCCGGCCCGTGCAGGGGGCCGTTGCCGCCCATCACGAACATCGGCAACCGGGCCGGGTCCTGCCCGCGCTCGACGGAGTGGACGCGGGCCGCGTTGGCCATGTTCTCGTTCACGGTCGCGTGGATCCCCCACGCCGCCTCGGCGAGGGTGAGCCCCATCGGGCCGGCGACCTGCTCGCTGATCGCCCGCTTCGCGGCGTCGGCGTCGAGCGGCATCGTCCCGCCGAGGAAGTCGTCGGGGCCGAGGTAGCCGAGCACCACATCGGCGTCGGTGACGGTGCACGCGGTGCCGCCGCGCCCGTAGCTGACCGGTCCGGGCTCGGAGCCTGCCGAGTCCGGGCCCACCGTGAGCAGGCCGAGCGGGTCGATCCGGGCGATCGAGCCGCCGCCGGCGCCGATCTCGATCATGTCGATCACCGGTGCCCGCACGGGAAGGCCCGACCCCGGCTTGAGGCGGTAGACCCGATCGACCTCGAACGTGTGGCTGACGAGGGGCTGGGAGTTCTCGATGATGCAGACCTTGGCGGTCGTGCCACCCATGTCGAAGGCGAGCTGGTCGGGCCGGCCGGTCTTGCGGCCGAACGCGACCGCTCCCAGGGCTCCGCCTGCCGGCCCGGACTCCAGCATGCGGATCGGGAAGCGCCGGGCCGTGTCGATCGTGGCCACCCCTCCGTTCGAGAGCATGATCCGCGGGGCCGGCGTGACGCCCAGCCCCTGCAGCCGGCCGCGCAGGTCGGAGAGGTAGTCCGCGACGAGCGCCTGCACGTAGACGTTGGCCAGGGTCGTCGAGCTCCGTTCGTACTCCCGCAGCTCGGGGTTGACCTCGCTCGACAGCGCCACCTGCAGCGCGGGCGCAGCCTCGTTGATCACCTGCCGGGCCAGCCGTTCGTGCTCGGGGTTCGTGTGGCTGTGAAGGAAGCACACGGCAACGGCCTCGACGCCCGCGTCGCCGAGCTCGACGGCCACCCGGGCGAGCCGATCGGTGTCCAGCGGGGTGTCGACGCTCCCGTCGGCCAGCACCCGTTCGGGGACCTCGAGGCGCAGCCACCGGGGCACGAGGGGCCTGGGCAGCTCGAGCCCGAGGTCGTACAGCTCGTAGCGGTGCTCGCGGCCCATCTCCACGACGTCGCGGAAACCCTCGGTGGTGATCAGCGCGGTCCGGGCCCCACGCCGCTCGATCAGGGCGTTGGTGACGAGCGTGGTCCCGTGCACGACGGCACGGATGCTGCCGGGATCGAGGCGGTGCTCGCGCAACGTCTCGCGCAGCACCAACTCGACGCCTGCCGCGGGTTCGCGGTGTGTGGTGAGGGTCTTGCGCACGGCCACGATCCCGTCGCGGTCGAGCAGGCACAGGTCGGTGAAGGTCCCGCCGATGTCGATACCGGCCTGCAGCTGCCGCCCAGCGGGCACCGGCGCTCCGTCCGTCGAGTTCACGATGGGATCAAACGTACCGATCGTCAGACGATAGGCAAGGGCGTGGCGCTAATCTTGCGGCCAGGACAGCGGCGCTCGCGCCGACGCGACCGGGAGGGAGCCCCATCGTGGTCGACAGCGGCCCCCAGGACAGCACCGCGAGCCGGGTGGCCGACACGGTGCGCGCACGCATCATCGACGGCGAGCTGCTGCCCGGGGCGAAGCTGTCCCAGGAGCGGGTGCAGGAGGCGCTCGGGGTCTCCAGGAGCACCCTGCGGGAGGCGCTCCAGATGCTGATCCACGAGCGGCTGCTCGTCCACCAGCTGGGCCGGGGCGTCTTCGTCCGGCAGCTGAGCATGGCCGACATCTCCGATCTCTACCGGGTGCGCCGGATCGTCGAATGCGCGGCGCTGCAACGCATCGAGGTCATCCGGCCGACGGGCCTACGCGCGTTGCACATCGCGATCGAGGACGGCCAGGGCGCTGCCGCCGAGCAGCGATGGGGGCACGTGGCGGCGGCCAGCATCCGCTTCCACAAGGCGCTCGTCGCGCTGGCCGGCAGCCGGCGGCTCGACGACCTGATCAGCGAGGTGCTCGCCGAGTTCCGGCTCGCTTACGCGTTCATGCACGACACGCAGGCCTTCCACGCCCGCTTCCTGCAGCGGCACACCGGCATCGCCGACGCCGTCGGATCCGGGGATCTCGAGCTGGCCGCATCCCTGCTCGACAGCTACCTCGCCGACGCCGAGCGCGAGGTGCTGGCGAGCTACCGGCCCCAACCCTCGCGGCGGCGGCGGTCCCGCGCCGGCTAGCCGTTGCCAGATCGTCAGATGATCCCTAGGGTCCGCTGTGGCTCCCGCCACAGGAGGACCCATGGTCGGAAACTCCAGCCGGACGTCGTCGCTCGCCGTCGGCGACGTCCCGCCCGCGACCTTGCGCCGCGCGACCATCGGCGCGACGGTCGGCAGCGTCGTCGAGTGGTTCGACGTCGCGGTCTACGCGTACCTCGCGGCCGTGCTCGGCGGAGTGTTCTTCCCGAGCGAGGACCCCGCGGTGTCCCTGCTGAGCTCGTTCGCGGTCTTCGGCGCGGCCTTCGTGGTGCGGCCGCTCGGCGGGATCTTCTTCGGAGCGCTCGGCGACCGCATCGGCCGGCAGCGGACGCTGGCCTGGGTGATCATCCTGGTCTCGGCGGCGACGCTGGGGATCGGGCTCCTGCCCGGGTACGCGTCCATCGGCGTGGCCGCTCCCGCCCTGCTCGTCCTCCTGCGGCTGCTGCAGGGCTTCTCCGCCGGGGGCGAGATGGGCGGCGCGTCGGCCTTCGTCGCGGAGTACTCGCCACCGCGTCGGCGCGGTTACCTGGTGGCCTGGGTGGAGATGGGGTGCATCCTCGGGTTCCTTCTCGGCTCGCTGGTCGTCCTGCTGCTCAACCTCGTGCTCACCCCCGAGCAGGTCGCGTCGTGGGGCTGGCGCGTCCCGTTCCTGCTGGCCGCGCCGCTGGGCATCGTCGGTCTCTACATCAGGACGCGCCTGGAGGAGACCCCCGAGTTCGCCGCCCTGCGCAGCGCGGGCAACGTGGCGAGGAACCCGTTGCTGGAGGGCATCCGCGACCACTGGTCCGCGATCCTGCGCACGGCCGGCTACGCCCTGTTCCAGAACGCGGCGCTCTACATCATCCTGACGTTCGTCCCGAGCTACCAGACCGAGACCCTCGGCTACACCGCCCTGGTCGCCTCGGTCTCCTCCGTGGCCAGCATGGCGGTGATCTGCCTGCTGATCCCCGCGCTCGGTGCGCTGTCGGACCGGCTCGGACGCAGACCCGTGTTGGGCGGGTCATGCGTCCTCGCGCTCGCGTTGTCCTACCCGCTGTTCGTCCTGATGGGGCAGGACAGCCCGGTGCTGGCCGTGACGGCGCACCTCGGCCTCGGCGTGATCCTGGCGATCTTCCTCGGCCCGACCCTGGCGGCCATGAACGAGATGTTCGTGACGAGGGTGCGCTACGGCGGCTTCTCCCTCGGCTACAACCTGTCCGTCTCGGCCTTCGGGGGAACGGCGCCGTTCCTCGTCACCTGGCTGGTCAGCCGGACCGGGAACACCACCTCGCCCGCCTTCTACGTCATGGCCGCCGCCACGATCACGCTGGTCGTGGTCCTGACAGCGCGCGAGACCGCGCCGAACCGCGGGCGCGAGATCCGGAGCTGATGATGACAGTTCATCCCGTGCGATTCATGATGCCCGACGGCTCGCGGCGCGAGGTGGGCGTGCAGTACGTGCTGAACGCCGGGTTCACCGGCCGCGACACGGCGCAGGTCCAACACCACGTCGACGAGCTGGCAGCGCTGGGCGTGCCCGCGCCGGCGCGGATCCCCACTTTGTACCCGCTGCCCCGGCACCTGGTCGCGCAGGGGGACGAGATCCAGGTCGGCCACGCCCGCACCTCCGGTGAGGCCGAGTGGGCGCTCGTGGTCGGGGACGGCCCGGACGACGTGATGATCACTGCCGCCTGCGACCACACGGACCGCGATCTGGAGGTCCACGGGATCGGGTGGAGCAAGCAGACCTCGCCCGACATCCTGGGGGACCAGGCGTGGTACCTGGCTGACGTCGTCGACGAGATCGACCGGTTCACCCTGCGCGCGTGGGTCACCCACGGGTCCACGGAGTCGCTCATCCAGGACGGCAGCCCCGCGCAGTTGCTGGCGCCCTCCGATTGGCTCGAGCGGCTGGGGGCGGGGTCGCTCCTGCGTCCCGGCACCGTGCTGCTCGGGGGGACCGTGCCGATGGCGCCCGGTGTCGACCAGTTCGCCGACGCATGGCGGGTCGAGCTGACCGACCCCCACGGGCGCAGCAGCCGGCTCGCGTATCGGGTGGACCAACTACCTGCGGCATGGGAATGAGGGGCTCGTGAACCAGTTCTGGTGGGCGCTGATCCTGTTCGTCCTCATCGGCCTGACTCCGCTGGTCATCGCGACGACGATGAACCGCAGACAACGCCGGTCGGAGGGCGCGCGAGAGACGCCGGCGCGATGAACCACGGATACCTGGCGGTCTTCATCGGCTATCTCGTCATCGTCCTGGGAGTCGGGGTCTGGGGCTTCCGACGCGAGACCTACAACGGCTACGTCGTCGCCGAGCGCAACGTGAACCTGCCGTTGTCGGTCGGCAGCTTCTTCGCCACGTACATCTCCTCGGCCACGGTGGTCGGTTTCGTCGGCTACACCACGCTGAACGGCGCGGCGATCTTCCCCACCTACTTCTGGGGATTCGCGCTCGGCTGGGTCACCCTGACGCTGGCCGCGGCACGGATGCGCCGTCTCGGACTCCGGACGGTGCCCTCGTTGTTCGAGGCCCGGCACAAGAGCCCGCGGCTGCGGGCGTTCTCCGCTGCCGTCATCGTCGTCGCGTTCGTGTTCAGCGTCATGACCCAGCTCGTGGCCGGCAGCATCGTCCTGCACGTGGTGGTCGGCATCCCGCAGGTCGCCGCGCTGGTGCTCCTCGCGGTCGTCCTGACCATCTACACCGTCATGGGCGGCCTGGTCGCGGTCATCCGCACCGACTTCCTGCAAGGGGCACTGATACTCCTCGGCGTGCTGTCCGCCTTCGCCGTCCTGCTCGCGAACGTCGGCGGCGACCTGTTCCGGATCGAGGTCGAGCAGACGAACCTGTTCCAGGGATCGATCACCTCGACCACCGACATCCTCGCCTTCCTCCTGATCGCCTGGGGCGGAGTGGCGGCCCAGCCCTACTACCTGCATCGGTTCTTCGCGGCCCGGGACGCGTTCACCGCCCGCCAGATGATCGGGATCGGCGCCCTGCTGGCCACGGTCGTCTACCTCGCGATCATGTTCATCGGCATTGCCCTGCCCCGGCTGCTGCCCGCTGACCAGCTGGGTGACTCGGCGATCGTGTACTTCGGGCTCTCCCAGGGCGGGGTGCTCGGCTCCCTGCTCCTGGTGGGCATCGTGTGTGCGGTGCAGTCGACGGTGGACTCCGCGCTGCATCTCGCCGGTGTCTACACCACCGAGGACATCCTGGTCCGGATGCGACCGGAGATGACCGAGCGGACGCGGCTGGTGCTCGCGCGCACGGTGACGGCGGTCCTCGGTGCGTTGTGCATGACCGGCGCCATCTACTTCGTGGTCAGCGGCGGCGAGTTCATCGTGACGCTGCTGAACATCTGGCTGGGAACGCTGTCCTCCGCCCTGCTCGTTCCGTTGTACGGATCGTTGCTCTGGCGGCGGGCAACCGCGTGGGGAGCGGCGAGCAGCAGCGTGGGGGGCTTCCTCGGCTACTTCCTGACGCTGGCCATGGCCGAGTACGGGGGCGTGGAGGCGCCGGGCCACCCGATCTTCTACGGCTTCGGCATCTCACTCGTGGCCATGCTGGTCGTTTCCCTGCTCACGAGTCCGGTCCCGGACCCGGAGGTGCACCGCAGGTTCTTCGGCACCGACGCCGAGCCCGAGGAGGTGAGGTCGCCGTGACCGCAGCGAACCTGGAACCGCGGGAGGTACGCGGACGAATCCGCTCGGGCGCCTGGCGGGACGTCACCACAGGGGCGTGCCTAGGACACGTGCAGGCCAATCTCGTGGTACTGCCGCAGGACATGGCCGACGAGTTCGCAGCGCTGTGCGCGGCGAACCCACAGCCACTCCCGCTGCTGGAGCGCACGGCTCTCGGGGCGCCCGCCGGACTGCGGGTCGCTCCCGGCGCGGACCTACGCACGGACCTCCCGCGCTACCACGTGCTGCGCCACGGTGTCCTCGACGCCGAGGTCGAGTCCTTGGAGGAGGTGTGGCGGGACGATTTCGTCGCCTTCCTGCTCGGATGCAGCTTCTCGGCCGAGAACCAGCTGTTGCGGGCGGGGGTCCGGTTGCGGCACCTGGAGCTCGGGCAGGGCGTGCCGATGTTCGTCACCTCGCTGGAGTGCGTCCCCGCGGGCCGGTTCCACGGTCCGGTCGTCGTGTCCATGCGCCCCGTCCGCGTCGACCAGCTCGACCGCGCCGTCGAGGTGACGGCCCGCCTTCCGCTCGCGCACGGCGCGCCGCTGCACGTCGGTGATCCCGCGGCGATCGGCATCACCGACTTGACCGCGCCCGACTGGGGCGACGCGATCGAGGTCGGACCCGCCGAGGTCCCGGTCTTCTGGGCGTGCGGGGTGACCCCTCAAGCTGTGCTCCGCCGCGTGCGGCCGGAGATCGCGGTGACGCACGCGCCCGGGCACATGTTCGTCACCGACCTCGTCGACGCGGCGTAGCACGCCGGCCAGGGGTGGCGGATCATGAACATCCTCCTCGTAGGTGGCAGTGGCTTCCTCGGCCGGGAGCTGGCTCAGAAGGCTTCGGCAATCGGGCACGGCGTCACGGCGACCTTCGCGACCCGTCCCGTCGACATCCCGGGGATCCGCTGGCTGCCCATGGACCTACGCCGCAGCGAGGAGATCACATCTACGCTCGGGGAGGCCCAGCCGGACGTCGTCATCAACGCGGCCTACCGCAAGGCCGACTGGGCGACTACGGCCGACGGCGCAATCGACCTGGCGATGGCCGCCACCCAGCACGGATCCCGGCTGGTACACGTGTCCAGTGACGCCGTCTTCTCGGGCGCGGACGTTCGCTACGACGAATCCGCCATGCCGGATCCGGTCACTCCGTACGGGGCTGCGAAGGCCGCGGCCGAGACGGCCATCCGTCAGTTTGCCCCGACTGCCGTCATCGCTCGTACCTCACTGATCATCGGTAGGGGTGACTCCGTGCACGAGGTATTGACCCACGATCTGGTGAGCGGGCGAGAAAACGGCGTGCTGTTCACCGATGTCGTCCGGTGTCCTGTTCATGTCGCCGACCTCGCCCGAGCCATTCTCGAGCTGACTACCTCCGACCATGCAGGTGTGTGCCACCTCGCGGGGCCGGATGCGGTCAGCCGCCACGAACTCGGGGTCCTGATCGCCGGCCGTGATGGATCGGACGCGTCCACGCTGGCCGTCGGCCGCCACGCCGACACCCGTTCCCCGGGGGCGCTTGACGTCCGCTTGGACAGCACTCGAACGCAACGCACGTTGCGCACTGAACTGCGGGGCGCCCGCGACTTCCTCCAACGCGCGCGCTGACTCGTGCCCCAGGAGGTCGCGACCGTGTCCGGCGGGTACCTCGACGGGGGAGCCGTCACGGCACCGACGTGGCGCGGCCGGGCACGGCAGCCGGATCGTTGCGCACCGCTGCCGGGTTGGTCTCCTCGAGGAAGAACGCACTCGCCAGCGTGATCGCAGCCATGACGATCAGGAAGAGCGCGACCCCGACGGTCGACCGCGTCTGCGCGATGATCGCCGTCATGATCAGCGGGGTGAAGCCGCTGACCCCCACCGCCGCGAGCTGGTAGGCCAGCGATGCCCCCGAGTACCGGACGCGGGCCTCGAACAGCTCGCCCATGAACGCGGCCAGCGGACCGTAGGTGAGCGCCTGGCCCGTGCTGCTGATCAGCATCGCCACGAACAACAGCGGACCGCTCGTCGTCTCGGCCAACCAGAAGAACGGGAACGCCCACGCCATCAGCAGTCCCGCGCCGACGAGGATCAGCGGCCGCCGGCCCAACCGGTCGGACATCCGCCCCGCCCACAGGATGACCAGTGGCATGAGGATCGAGGTCGCCATGATGCTGGCGAGGATCACGTCCTGGCTCATCCCCAGCCCGCCGGCCGTTCGATCCAGCGTGCCGTAGCTGACGAAGCCGGCGATTCCGACGTAGAACGCGGAGTTCGTGGCCGCCAGTAGGCCTGCGCCCAACAGGATCCGGCCCCAGTGCTTGCGAACGGCCTCGCTCAGCGGGGCCTGGGCGACGGTGGCCGGGCCTCCGCGCTTCTCCTGCACCTCGGTCTGCAGGTTCCTGAACTCGGGGGAGTCCTCAACCTTGTTGTGGATGTAGACGACGAGCGGGAACAGGACGATCGAGAACCAGAACGGCACGCGCCAGCCCCAGCTCTCGAAGGCCCGGTCGGACATCGTCAGGCTCGCGAGGATCATCATCAGGTTGCCCAGCAACAGGCCGAGGGGCACCCCCATCTGCCCGAACGTGCCGGCGAACCCGCGCCGCTTCGGCCCGGCCGACTCGGTGAGCAACAGGACGATGCCGCCCCACTGGCCACCGCACGCGAGCCCCTGCAGGAATCGCAGTGTCACCAGCAGGATCGGCGCGGCGACGCCGATGGTCCCGGCGGAGGGCAGACAGCCGATCGCGAAGGTGGCGACGCCCATCAGGAGCAGGCAGACGACGACCATCGGCTTGCGTCCGATCTTGTCGCCGTAATGGCCGGCGAGGATGCCGCCGAGCGGGCGAGCGATGAAGCCGACCGCAAAGGTGCTGAAGGCGAGCAGGGTTGCGGTGAACGGCGTCGCGTCCGGGAAGAACACGACGGGGAACACGAGCGCCGCCGCAGTGCCGTAGACGAAGAAGTCGTACCACTCGATCGAACTGCCGAACAGCCCCGCTGCCAGCAGCTTTCGGTGGGCCCGGCGTCGCTCGGGAGTGTCGACGGCGGCCGGCCCGGAGGCGGAAGCGTGCATGCGATGTCCTCCCGGTGACATACGCGATGGCGTCGTTGCCGGAAGGGATGGTTCTTGACGGGAACGTCAATGTCAATCAGTGTGTGGAGTTGGCCGGCAAGCGCTCGCCACCTCGCTGGAATGCTCGGGGCCGGTCCGTCGCACATCGACGGAGGTTCGTCCTGATCGAACCCCACTGAGACAGGTCGATTCGAGGAGAAGCTCCGATGATCGCGAGCAGGCCCCCGCGAGCCTCGGCCTTCGCTGCTGCGGTGAGCGCGCCGGCGGTCGACCCGGCGACATGACCAGTAGTGGTTCGGGCGCAGCGCGACGATCGGCAGCCGCCACGTCGCGCGGGACGGGTCTGAGCAGCAGGGTCGTCAGCGGCTCCGGCGGCCCGATCGAGCGGGTGTGGATGGCGGAGTGCGACCGCGCGACCGCATTCAGCTCGCTGGCCTCCATCCGGTCGGGCATCGGGTTCGCACGTATCGGTGGCACCACGGTGGTGCACCTGCGGGGCCCGGCGGGAAAGGCCACCGAGCTGTCGTGCCCTCGCGACTCCGAGTACTTCGGTGTGGACTTCCGGGTCGGCACCTACCTGCCGGCGTTCCCGCCGGGCAGGTTGTCGAACCTGCGCGATGCTGTGCTCCCGGTTCTGGAAGGCGGCCGGATCCTGCTCGATGGGCAGGCGTGGGAGATGCCGACGCCACAGAACCTCGACGTGTTCCTCGACCGCCTTCGACGCGCCGGCCTGCTGGTCGTGGATCCACTCGTCCACGAGATGTGGCACGGCAGCGCCTCCCGCAAGGTTCCCGCGCGCACAGCGCAGAGCCGCTTCGTGCGCGCTGCAGGGCTCCCCCGCCGCACCCTGCTGACGATCGAGCGAGCCCGCGCGGCCGCCGGGCTGCTGCGCGCCGGCGCGGCGATCGGCGACGTCGTCATTGCCGCGGGCTACCACGACCAGCCGCACTTGACCCGTTCGTTGCGTCGCATGATCGGTTACACCCCGGGCGAGTTGGCGCGGGGCGAGGTGTTCCTCGCGTTGTGACCTGCGGTTCGGTACAAGACTCCGCCCCTCGGTGACGGGTACGTTCTCCCGCGCACCAAGGTGATCGAACAAGGGAAGAGTCTCATGCGTCGGATCGTGAACTCCACTTACGTCACCCTCGATGGCGTCATCGAGAGCCCGCAGGACTGGCCATCGACCGGCGGGTTCAGCGAGGACGGCAACGCCGTGCAAGCCGAATTGCTGAAGGCCTGCGATGCGGTACTGATGGGTCGACGCACGTACCACGTGTTCGCACCGGTGTGGATGTCGCTCGCCGGTGATCCGTTCGCCGATCGGATGAATGCGATGCCCAAGTATGTCGTTTCATCGACCCTGAAGGATCCGGAGTGGCAGAACACGGTCATCGTCGACAGCGATCCTGTTGCGGCAATCGCCGAGCTGAAGACGCAGCCGGGTGCCGATATCGTGCAGTACGGCTTCGGGCCCCTCGCGCACGCGCTGATGGACGCCGGCCTGCTCGACGAGCTGCATCTGTGGGTGCACCCGTTCTTCATCGGAGCCCGCTCGTCGGACGATCTCCTGAACCGCGCAGGTTCAACCGGTCGGTTCGCGCTCACCGAGACGCTGTCGCTCAAGAACGGAATCGTCATCCTGAGGTACCGTTCCGCGGCTTGACCGTCCCGGGACTCCGAGCCACGCCACGAGACCGCCGAGCAGGAACATGCCGGCGCAGATCAGCATGGCCAGGTCGAAGCCCCGGTCGAGGGCGGCCGGGTTGTCGGCGGCGTCCTGCGGCAACCCGGCGAACAGCGGCAGCGCGGCGACCACGACCAGACCGGCGGCTCGGGCCACCCCGTTGTTGACCGCGCTGGCGATGCCCGCGCGCGTGTCGGGAACGGCGCTGAGCACCGTGGTGGTGATGGGCGGGGTGATCAGCGGGATGCCGATGCCGGTGAGGGCGACGACGGGGAGCACGTCCGTCGGATAGGACGATTGCATGCCGACCCGAGTGGCGAGCAGCAGTGCCACGGCACAACACAGCGAGCCGGCCGCCAGAGGCACGCGCGGACCGATGCGAGCGGTGAGCGCACCGGCCCGCGCCGAGAGGGCCAACGTGAGCACGGTCAGCGGGAGAAGGGCGAGCCCGGTCGCCAGTGGGGAGTAGCCGACGGTGAGCTGCAACTGGATCGGCAGGAAGAAGATGAACCCGGCCAACGCGCCGTACAGGAAGAAGCTCGCGAGATTGGCGGCGCTGAACTGCCGTGACGTGAACAGCCCCAGCGGGAGCATCGGGGCCTGGCTTCGGCGCTCGACCCGGACGAAGCCGGCGAAGGCGAGCAGTCCCACCGCTGCGGCGACACCGCCGCTACTGGAGGGCTGGATCAGTGCATAGGTCATGCCACCGAGCCCCACCGCCGCCAGTAGCGCGCCCGCCACGTCGAACCGGTGAGCGGGGCGCTCGTCCCGGCTTTCGGGCACGTGACGGGCCAGCAGTGCTGCGATGACGACGGCGATCGGCACGTTGATCAGGAACACCCACTGCCAGCCCGCCGCGTCCACCAGCGCGCCACCGACCAGCGGGCCGGCAGCGCCGGCAGTCCCGCTCAGCCCCGACCACCAGCCCACGGCACGGGCCCGATCGTCGGTATGGAACGAGGCCTGGATCAGGGCCAGGGAACCCGGGACGATCAGCGCTCCGCCGATGCCTTGCAACACCCGCCCCGCGATCAGCCAGGCCGCGCTGGGCGCGAGACCGCACAGCAGCGACGCGGCCGCGAACCACACCACGCCGACCAGGTAGACCCGACGCCGCCCGAAGCGGTCGCCGAGCCCGCCGCCCAAGAGGATCAGTGCGGACAGGACCAAGGTGAACGCATTGACCGTCCATTGCAACTCGGCCAGGGACGAGGCCAGGTCGCGCTCCAGCGCGGGTAGGGCCACGTTCACCACGGTCGTCTCCAGCAGCACCAACCCGGAGCCGAGGGCGGTCACGCCCAGTACCCACCTGCCGGCCGGTTCGGACAGCCGGACGCTCGTCGAATGCGGCTCCGGAGCCCGGCGGGCCGGTCGGTGGGAGCGTGGGTCGGCCATGCGCCGATGGTTCGCTGCCGCTTCGATCCGATCAACGGGCGACTTCGCAACAATCGATTCGTCGGGCGAATCAATCAGGGCCGGTCATGGAGCTTGAGCAGATACGCATCGCGCTGGTGCTCAGTGAGGAGTTGCACTTCGGCCGCACGGCGAGCCGGCTCCGCATCTCCCAGCCGCGGGTATCACAGCGGCTGGCCGCGCTGGAACGCGAGCTCGGCGGCATGCTGTTCGACCGGACCAGCCGTCGGGTTCGGCTGACACCGCTGGGCATGCGTTTCCGCGACGAGGTCGGCGCTGCCTACGAGCAGTTGCTCGCCGCCGGTCGATCCGTGAGCGACGCCGGCCGGCGGCTCGCCGGCGAGATCCGGATCGGCTTCACCCCGACGACAGCCGGCAGTGCACTTGCCGACTTCGTCCGGGCTTTCGGGCGCCGGCATCCCGATATTTCCGTGATCCATCGGGAAGTCAGCTTTGCGCGGCCTTACGACGGCTTGCGGACCGGTGAGATCGACGTCCTCCTGATGTGGCGGACCGGGGCCCCGGGCGGCGACCTCACCGAGGGGCCGTCGATCGACCGGCAGGAACGCGTGGCCGTGATGGCGGTCGACCACCCGCTGGCCGGACGCCGAACGATCTCGACGCTGGAGGTCGACCGCTGGGTACTGATGATCAACTTCGCACCGGCCCAGGTCCTCGATGTCATTCTGCCGCCGACGAACGTCGAAGGAACACCGATCCCGCGGGTGCGGGTGGAGAGCTCGATCAGCACGATGGCCGAGTACGTCGCGCACGTCGCGAAGGGCTCCTCCGTGCATCCCACGGTGCGCTCGCTGTCCGAGCTGGTGAATCGCGACGATCTGACCTACGTCCCGCTCGACGACCTTCCACCGGTGGACCTGTGCCTGGTCTGGTGCACGTCCCACGAGAGCGCCACCATCCGCGCTGCAGCGGCGGTCGCGGAGACGATCGATCTGCCTCCCGTAGGGGGTGGAGGTTGCTGACCGACCACGTGGTGTGGCTGTTACCCGACGCCGTGGGCGGCCAGGTCGTGGATCACCGTTGATCGCCACCCGGAGTACGCGTACGTCATCTTCCGCGACGCCGGCTCGGGAGCCGAGGCGTATCGTCTGCGCTCCTACGATCGCGTAGGGCTACGGGCGTCTTGCTCAGCGCGAGCGACGGATGCACGCAACGGCCACCGCCACCGCCACCGCAGCCGCGCTCACCGCGGCGGCCACCCCCATCCGGCGGCCCGGGCGCCGCATGCACGCCAGTACGGCAGCCGGCGTCAGCCGCAATGCGGGCTCGCCGGTCAGGATGCCCATGATGCTGGAGCGTGACGTCGGGTCGAGCACCGCCAGGCGACCGCGAGGTCCGTGTGCCTCGACACGCAGATCGGCGTCGGCCATCGCCCGCAGGACCTCCGCCGTATCCGGCCACGGGGGCAACGCGTCCAGGAAGACCTGGGGACGGTCGACGTCGAGACGCAGACCCGCGGCGCCGCTGGTCACCTTTGCGCGGGCGCCGTCGCCGGCATCGACGCTCAGGGCGAGATCGGCGACGAGGGCCATGTGGCGGGGCGGATCGGGCCCGCCGATCCGCTTCACGCGGTATGCGCCTCGAACGATGCCGTCGAGCCGCCAGGTGGCGGTCGGTGAGCCCGGACCTGGGGAAGCTACCGCGACGGTCGTGTTCTCGAAGGCGTGATCGAGCACGAGCTCGTTCCGGGCGAGGAACTCCCGGAGGTCATGGCCGAACTGGCGCATCTCGGTCCAGCCACTGGTCGTGGGTTTCGTCATCGTCCACCTCGCATCTGCTCGCCACCTGCGCCGATCAGGCCGAACGCCGTGTGCGCGGCGACGGCGGGCCACAGCGAGCACGCTCGGGGATGGCACACGAGGACAGTGTCGCTCAGCGGCCGCTGAGGGTGCGGGCCCAGGGTTCGTCGATGTCGGGGAGGCCGAGTGCGGTGACGACGTTGGCCAGCATGCCGGCACCGAACCACTGGCAGACGGCCTCCTCGTCGTTGCCCAGGAGCTCGCGGACGAGCTCGGTCTGCCGCGCGTAGCACGATCGCGCGGCGTCGCCGACGAGCGGCTCGTCGGCGGCGCAGTTGGCCTGCATGAGGAACATCAGGATGTCCCGGTCCTCGATCAGGCCGGTATAGGCCGTGCGCGCCACGTGCAGGGCTTCTGCGGGGGAGCGCGGTGGTTGCGCCGCGTGGGCGACCTGGGCGGCCAGGGTGGTCGCGATCAGCTCGGAGACGTGGTGGATAACGCTGGCGAACAGTGCCTGCTTGTTGGTGAAGAGGCGGTAGAGGTAGGGCTGTGAGATGCCGGCTCGTTCGGCGATCTCCTGGGTCGATGGCCACCCGAACAGACCATGTCTTCGAACACATGTTCGACTAAACTGGAGGCATGCCCGCAGTCTCCACCGCATACGAACGCCTCCACGAGGCGATCGAGGATTTGCGGACGGCTGCGGAATCCGCTCTGGCCTCCGACGGTGAACTACTCTCGGTGTTGTCGGTGACCGAAGGCGTGTCACGGCAACTGGATTACCTCACCGTCTCCACCACCGCCGCCCTGCAACGGCGCGGCACCTTCACCGAACGCGGCTACCGCAAACCCGAAAGCGCCCTCACCGACCTTCTCGGCTGCGACTCCTACGAAGCCCGCCGCCGGGTGGTGGCCGCGGAGCAGGCGTGTGAGCAGATCGGGCTCGACGGCACCGTGCTGCCCGCCCGCCTCCCCGCCACCGGGAAGGCGTTCGCCGCCGGACAGGCCGGGCTGCGTCACGTCGAAGTCATCGCCGCCCTTCTCAACACTGCGGAGGCTGGGCGGATCACCGACTGGCAGCGGGCGGGGTTGGAAGAGCAGCTGGCCGGTATGGCCGGCGAGTACTCGCCCGGGCAGCTGCGCAAGATCGGCACCCAGCTCCTGGAAGCCCTGGACGGCGACGGTCCCGAGCCTGATGACAATCCGCCGGAGCCGGTCAACCGGCTGCAGGTGCGTAAGCGTCGCGACGGGTCGGGCGGGACGATCAGCGGGCAGTTCGACGACGCGGCGATGTTCGATGCGATCGCCACTGTGATCGATGCCAAGGCGAAGCCTCTCGGCCGGGATGATCAGCGATCGACGGGGCAGCGTCAGGCCGAAGCCCTCGCGGATGCGTGTGGGTTCGTCCTCGCTCATGCCGATCACGCCACCCTCCCCGATGCCGGTGGGCGACGGCCGCACCTGAACGTGCTGATCCGGCTCGAGGACCTCGAAACCCGCGCCCGGTCAGCCGTGCTCGACTTCGGCGGCCGCATGAGCCCCGCCTCGGTGCGGATGCTGGCCTGTGACGCCGCCGTCGTGCCGATCGTCATGAACGGCGCCGGGCAACCCCTCGACGTGGGGCGTTCCACCCGGGTGATCCCCGACGGGTTGCGCAGGGCAGTCACCGCCCGCGACCGTGGATGCGCGCACCCGGGCTGCGACCGGACACCTTCTTGGTGCGAAATTCACCACATCTGGGAGTGGGAGCACGGCGGCCCCACCGAACTGGGCAACCTGGTGAGTTTGTGCAAGGTCCACCACCGCTTGATCCACGATTCCGGGTGGGTGGTCCGGATCCGCGACGGGTTACCGGAGTTCATCCCGCCGAAATGGATTGACCCGGAGCAATTGCCCCGCCGGTCGGCCTCGTCCGTGATGACCTCCTGGTCGTCGTCCATGTCGTCCATGTCGTCGTGATACGAGTGGGAGTCAGGACGTCGACCGCGGCGCGAGCACGGCGTCGGCGAGCGCGGTGGTCGGTGGCCCGAGCTGTCGGGCTCGTCGTCGATGCCGGTGACCAGCACCGCGTCGGCGGTGCGGCGGTGCGGCGTGCATGGCGGGCGGATCGGCGGCTCGGATCGTCTGCGACAGCCGGGTCCCGACGCGCAGCTCTCGGATGCTGCACGATCGGGTTCATGGCACGCCGCACCACGCGTCGAAGGAACCGGCCGGACCCACCCCTGGAGCCGGAGGGGTACGACCCCGCGCCGGCCACCGTGACGCAGGGCGCGGTGTGGGATTGTGTCGCGGCGGACGATCAGACCGCCGTCGAGTCGCACGTGACGGACTGGAAGATCCAGGAAAGCCGGCTGACCGGGGTCGATCTCGCCGGCCGCGATCTCCGCGGGTTCCGTTGCCGCGACACCCGCTTCGTCCGGTGCGATCTGTCGGGCGCAGTACTCGAAGGTGCAGAACTCGAACGCGTGGTGTTCGAGGAGTGCCGCCTGCGCGGGACCGTGCTGGACCGCGCGCACCTCGTCGACGTCCACCTCGCGGAGTGCTCAGCAGACCTGATCAATCTGCGTACGGCGCGGGCGTACCGCTTGCTGGTCGAGGACTCCCGGATGCGCGCTGCGGACCTCACGAATCTCACGCTGGCCCAGGGCGCCGTCCTGCGGTGCGACCTGAGCGAGGCGATCCTCTACGAGGCGAAGCTCGGTCGGGCCCGGCTGCACGGCTCCGACCTTTCCGACATCCGCAATGCGCTCGCTCTGACCGGCTGCGTGATCGGTCCCGAACAACAGGATGCAGTGGGCGAGCTCTTGCTCGCTGCGCTCGACATCACCATCACCGACGACACCATCACCGACGACGGTGCTGCACCGTGACGCCCGGCAGCCGGTGACCGCTGCTGCCCGCGGTCACCGGGGTGGTGGGTCGGCGGTCAGGTCGTCCCGGTGTCCTCGGCGGGCTTCGCGGTCGAACAGGCCCAGGATCTCGCAGGGCCCACCCTCGGCGCCGATCGCGTGCGGCAGCATCGTGGGGAACTCGGCGGCCTGGTTGGTCTCCACGCGGATGCGGCTGGAGCCCAGGAGCAGGACCGCGGCGCCGGAGAGGACGACGAACCATTCGCGGCCCGGGTGTGCGCGCAGCCGGGCCGGGCTCTCCGGGGGTGGGTCGGTGATGCGCCGGCGCACAACGGTCATGCCGGGTTCGGCCTTGATCGACCAGCGCCGCACCTCGTGGGAGCCGGAGGTCGTCGGGTTGGACACGACGTTGTCGGTGCCGGCCTCCACCAGTTGGTCCAGTGAGGTGTCCAGCGCCTTGGCCAGGATGACGAGCTGGTCCAGGGCCAGTCTGCGCTGGCCGTTCTCGATCCGGCTCAGGGAGGACTGGCTGATGTTCGCCCGTGCCGCCAACTCCTCCAACGACCAGCCCTGGGCCACGCGCAGGGCGCGGAGGCGGTTGCGCACGAGACTGTCCATGTCGTCGGTCGTTTGCGCCATGAGCAAGATTGTATGACGTGGGGGCATGAGACGTGTAATCGTCGATGAAGTCTGCGAGCAGGTCGGGAGATCGGGCTCGGGGTCGCCACGATGCGGTCCAGCGCGGAGCCCGTCGATCCCCGTTTTCGGCAACGGTGGGTGGTGCCTCGGCGTTCGTGGCCGGTTTCGCCCTGCTGCCGGGTCTCGTCAGGCGGGCGGCCAAGCCTGTAGCGCGGCGTCGGCGACCCGGTGCAGCTCCTCGCGGCCGGCGCTACTCGCGGCCTGGACGGCGATCCCGCCCGACACGGTCATGAGGAACCGGGCGAGCAGCCCCGGGTCGGACGTCGCTGGCAGGTCCCCCTCGTCCCGGGCTCGCTGGAACCTGTCCTCGAGGCGGGAGCAGGCGTCGTTGCGCCAGTCGGACAGGAAATCCTGGACGGCTCGGTCTGCGGGCGCCGCGGCCAGGGCTCCCTGCACGCCGAGGCATCCGGACGGCTGCTCGGGGTGGGTGGTGGTCTCGACCGCGCCGTGCAGGAACGCCGTGGCCACCGCCCGGGCGGTCGGTTCCTCCAGTGCGCGTGTCGCGTAGGCGGCCGGTCCGGCGGAGTAGCGCTGCACGGCCTTGCGGAACAGGTCCTCCTTGTTGCCGAAGGCCGCGTACATGCTCGTGCGGGTGATGCCCATCGCCGCGGTCAGGTCGGTGAGGCTGGCCCCTTCATATCCCTGCGCCCAGAACACCCGCATCGCGCGCTCGAGCGCCTCGTCCACGTCGAACTCCCGCGGCCGGCCGATCGTCGCCCTCCGGGTGCCTGCCATGACACCGAGCATAGTCTCGCCCTCGGTCGGCGCCCGCTGTGCCAGGTCCGTTCAGTACCGAGCAGCGCAGATGAGTCGGGTGGTCAGAGGCGCGATGGGACAGTTCGGTGGCCCGGTCCGATCGAGACTCCACTCCGCACGGGCGCTAGCCGTGATCGCAGCCATCCAGGCGGCGCCTGCGGGTCCGGCACGGCGCGCCCGGGGCGGGTCAGCCTCCCGTCGGGGGCGGCACCGGGCTCAGGTAGAAGCGCGTCCAATCGATCCGTCCCTCGCGGGTGGTCATGATGACGGGTCCGCGCATCAGCGCGGGAGCGCCGTCCGGTCCGCTGCCCACCATCTCCCACTCCGACCAGAGTTCCGGGCCGGCGGCGGCGCGGCGCAACACGTCGGCTCGCAGGTCGGGGAGGCGGGCGAAGATCGCGGTCCAGTTCGCGAGGACGCGGTCGGAACCGGTGAACCCCTCGGTGGGGCGGTGCGGCGTTTCGGATCGGTAGTCCGCTGTGAAGCAGTCGGCGACCCGCTGCGGGTCGTGCGAGTTGATCGCGTCCCGGAGGCGCTCGATCGGGTCGGGCCGGGGCATCGTCATCGTCTCCTTGTCGTTCTGCACCGAGGTCCGCCCCTCCGAGGTCTGTTGATCCACGTCGGGTGCCCGACAGGAAGTCACGACGCCGGGGACGGCGAGGACTGCCACGAGCCCGGAGAGCAGGTCGCGGCGGCTGGAGCCCATCGGACACACCGTGATCGGTCTCCTGTGGAGTGGGGGCGCACGTTCGGTCACCACTATAAAACGAGCGCTCGCTCTACATGGGGTCGATCATGTCACATCTCGCTCGTCCTTCGTCGTGGTGTCATCGCGGTCCTCGGTAAGGACGCGGCCGTGGTCGTCGGCGGCCACCCAGGCGCTGATCGCGGCGTGGCGGGTGCCGACGCTGAGGTCGCGCCAGAACCGGCCCAGCGGGTTCCCGGCGGCGAACGCGCTGGAACCGTGCAGGTCGAGGAGCTTGTCCACCGCGAGGCGGCAGTCCTGCATCGCGGCGATGAGATGCATCCGCGCGTGGGCGAGTTCGGTGGGCGAGAGGGTGTGGCCGCGCTCGGCGGCGTCCAGCAGGTCGGCGACGCCCACGGTGCGTTGCTCGGCGGTGTGGACGAGATGGGAGGCCTCGGCGAAGAAGTGCCGTGCCGACGGTGACTCGGCCCGGCGCCGGTAGGCGGTGCCGAACACCGGACGCTCGGTCGTCATCAGCGGCCCGGTCACGTCGAGCGCCCCCTTCGCCGCGCCGAGCAAGGGGGAGACGGTGTGCAGCGCAACCTGCATCCGGCGCGCATCAGAAGGGGGGACCGGTGCGCCGTCGGGTCCCTGGGGCGGGGCCATCAGGAAGGTGTCCGGCACGAACACGTCGTCGGCCACGAGGGTGTGGCTGCCGGTGCCCTGCAACCCGGCCACCCCGTCCCAGCTGCGCTCGACCGTCAACTCGTCGGTGGGCAGCAGTACGTAGCGGGGGAGGCCGGTCGGCATGTCGCCGTCGAGTTCGGGTGCTCCCAGCATCGCCCATGGAGCGTCCAGGCAACCCGAGGCGTAGGGCCAACGTCCGGTGACCCGGGTCCCGCCGGGCACCGTCCGGGCGTGTCCGGACGGTCTGGCGGTGCCGCAGATCGACACGTGCGGGTCGGCGTAGAAGGCCTTCTGCGCGTCGGCGGTCATCCAGTCGGTGAACATCGACTTGGCGGTCGCCGACACGGCCGCGAGCCACGACGTCGACGGACACCCGGCGCCCAGTTCGGCGAAGACCCGCACCATCGTGCGGTTGTCGGCGTCGAGACCGCCGAAACGGGCCGGAGTGGTCACGGCGAAGGCACCGACCTCGCGCGCCGCGGCGAGGCTCTCCGGCGTCGGTCTGCCCCGCTCCTGCGTGGCCGCCGCGTTCGCGGCGAGGAGCGCACGAGCACCCCGCGCACGCTCCCACGGGTCAGCGGTATCCGCGGTGTGGGCGACGTCCAGGTCAGTTGACACGATTCTCCCTCGGGCTGAGCGGGACCATGATCACGACCTCGACCCAAGCAGCGATCACGGGCGCAGGACCATGCGCGGGCTGCGCCGGTTCATACGAGCCCGTGCACCGGAGCCCGCGCGGCTGTGTGGAAGCCTGACTTCGTGGACCTGGTGAGCGAGGTCATTCGTACGGTCAGGGTCGGCAGCGCCAACGGCCGGCTGATCAGGCAGTCGAGCTCCGAGGGGCTACGGCTCCCCGCCATCTCGGGCGCCGGGTTCCACGTCGTCGTGCGCGGCACCTGTTGGCTGATCAAGGAGGGCGAGGAGCCGGTCGCGCTGGAGCCGGGTGACGTCGTGCTCAGCTCGTCCGGTGGTGAGCACGGCCTCAGCCACGTCCCACGGGCGCTCGACGACTTGCCGCCCGTGGTGATGGGTCCGCTGCCGCCGACACCGGAGCCCGTCGCCTTCGAGTTCCTGACCTGCTGCTACGTGCTGGAGCGTGGCTGCGTACCGCAATACCTGCGCGCGCTGCCCGACCTCATCGTGGTGTCGATGGACTACGAGCGCCATCCGGAGATGCGGACTCTGGTCGACCTCCTCGGTGCGAATGTGTCCGACACGGTGATGGGCACCGGCGTGACCTTGCCGGCGCTGCTGGACCTGATCCTGGTCCACGTGCTGCGTCGGTGGCACGAGCAGGGCGGCGAGCAGGGGTGGCCGTCGATCGACGATCCGACGATCGCCGCCGCTCTGCGGAAGATCCACGAAGACCCGCGGCGGCGGTGGACGGTCGGCGGGTTGAGCGAGGCCGTGGGCATGTCCCGCACCGCGTTCACTCGGCGCTTCACCGCGGTGGTCGGTCAGTCGCCGATGAGTTACGTGATCAGCTGGCGGTTGGGCCTGGCCGCCCGGCTCCTGCGGGCGACCGGGGCCCCGCTGGCCACGATCGCACGCGAGGTCGGCTACTCGACCGAGTTCGCCTTCTCGGATGCGTTCCGCCGCGAGTACGGGCTGCCGCCGGGCCGCTTCCGCCGCGAATCGGCAGCCGAAGGCGGCACGACGGAACGCCGACCAGCTTCCTGATCGATGGAGGGGCTCTCCGATATGACCGGGGGAGCGAGGGCGCAGTGAGCCCCGCAGGGACGGAGCGATCGCCCGTGACCTCCCGACGCCGGCTGCTGGGCTGGGCCGGGCTGGGCCTGCTGGCGGGATGTGGCACGGGCACGGTTCCGGTTCCCCGGCCGGGGCCGCGGGGCAGTGCTCCACCGGCGGACGGTGCACTCGGGATGAACGTCAACGGGGATCCGGGCTCACTCACCCTGGCCGAGATGGACGCCGTTTCGGCGAGCTGGCTCCGGGCGTTCCTCCCCATGACCGGCGCGGACGGGGCTCTCGCCGACCAGTCGTCGCTGCGGATGATCCTCGCGGCCGCCGATCAGGGCCGCCGCACGGTGCTCTCCCTGCAGTACCCCTACGCCCGCAGGCCGGTGCCGGTTCCCGGCAGCGATGCATTCGAACGCGAGGTGCAGCGGCTGGACGGGCTCCTGGCCCGGGTGCTGGGAGAGATCGACATCCTCGTCGTCGGCAACGAGCCGTTCCTCGAGACCCGCGAGGAGGACAGGGACAGCGGTCGCATGAACACCTTCTACGAAGCGCTTGCCCGGCACGTCATCGCCGACCGCGACGCGCGGCTCGGCCCCGCCGGCCGCACTCGTCTCTACCTGGGTGCGCTGAACCATCTCGACCGACCTGGCGGTCGATCCGCCGCCGCGGACCGGTGGATGACCTTCACGCGTGACACGCCCGGCCTCGACGGGATAGACGTCCATCCGCACCTCGGGTCACCGCAGGACGGTCGGCACTTCCTGGACTACGTCCTGCCCCGGCTGCGCACCGACCAGAAGTTCATGGTCACGGAGTTCTCGCTGGTCCACCTCTGGAAGCGGCACCTCGGCGACCGGGTGGCCCCGCAGTTCGCCGACCGGTACGGGGTCCCCCGGGGCGCGAGGGTGTGGGAGGTCGTCCGGAGCGCCGTCGACCGGCCGTTCCCGCAACAGCAGTGGGACGACTTCCTCCGGTCGAACCCGTGGTTCGCCCGGAACGGGGACTACCTCCGGCGGCAGGTCGAAGCGTTCCGCGGTACCGGCAGGCTCGCCGTGGCGACATACGCGGCGGTGCAGGGCGCGGCGGCCGCGCGGGAATTCGGACCGGACTCGATGCCGTGGTTGCTGAACAGCCTGTTCTGCCCCTTGACCGTGCAACCCGACGCCGACGGCTTGCTCGGGCGCAACACCACCTGGACCGACGCCTTCCGCGCACTCCAACTGTGAACGGGGCCCGCGGGCGGGCAAATGGGCGATGATCGACGGAATGTTCGCAGCCACTGGTGGACACCAGGTCCCGATCCTGAGCGTAGGCGGCGGAGTTCGACACGAGGCTCACCCGGCGAGGAAGGCCAGGAGCTCGGCGGTAACGAAATCCGGGTTCTCCTCCGGTAACCAGTGGCCCGCGCCGGGCACCTCGACAGCGCGCACGATGTTCGCCATCCGCGGTTCGGTCTGGGCCCGTACAGACGCGAGCGTGCCCTCGGCGGTCATGAGCATCGTCGGCACGGTGATCGGTGCGGCAGCGGAGTTGTCGCGCTCGTCCTCGTCGAGCGTGCGGTAGAGCTCGAACCCGCCGGTCAGGACCTGTGGGCGGCTGTAGGTACGCGCGAATTCGTCGATCTGCGCCTCGGTGAACGGCGAATCGGTCCTGGTCCCGCCGAAACTCGCCCCGCCGTGGGCGACCTGCGGGAAGAAGAGTTCGAGGTACTCGCGCACGTCGTCGGCGACGACGGCCTCCGGGACCCGTTCCTGCTCGTGGAAGGCGAGGTGCCAGCTGAACGTGCGGAACTCGGTGGCCGACAGCGCGGGCCCCGGCAGCGGGTAGTCGAGGTGGGCGTACCGGGCGACCTCGTCGGGGAACTGCGCGGCGTACTGGAATCCGACACCTGCGCCGAGGTCGTGCGCGACGAGGTTGATGCCACGTAGGCCGAGCTCGTCTCCGATCAGGCCGTGCACGTAGCGGGCGAGGGTCGCCTTGTCGTAGCTGGGCGGCGCCCCCTCGCTGTCGCCGAGGCCCGGCAGGTCCACCGCGTACACCGTGTACCGCTGGGCGAGCGCCGGCATGATGCCGCGCCACTCGTACCAGGACTGCGGCCACCCGTGCAGCAGGACGAGAGGTGGACCGCTGCCGCCCGTGACGTAGTGCATGCCCACGCCGTCGACGTCGGCGAACTCGTGGCGGAACTGCCGGTTGAACTCGGTGTCGTGGCGGGTGGCGGAGTCGAAGCCGGCGGGAACGGTCTCGGTGACCGGTGCGCGCGGCGGCTCGGCGCCGGGGGCGCATCCGACGGTCACGGCGGCGACCGCGACGGCCGCTGCGACCCGGCATGCCCATCTGAGAGGTAGCTGCATGGGAACGACCCTCGGCCCGCAGTGTGCCGACTTGCAAGAAGCGTTGCGGATCTGCACGATGGATCGCGTGGACAAGACTCCGAGGGACGTGCTCGCCGGTGTCGGACCGCGCCTTCGGGCGCTGCGCCGCGCACGCGGCGCCACCTTGGCCGACCTGGCCGACGAGACCGGGCTCACGTCGAGCACGCTGTCGCGGCTGGAGACCGGGAGGCTCCGTCCGACCCTGGAGCAGCTGCTCCCGCTCGCCCGAGCGCACAAGGTGCCGCTGGACGACCTGGTCGAGGCGCCGCAGACCGGCGACCCGCGCGTCCACCTGAAGCCGGTGCGACGTTACGGGCTGGTCTTCGTGCCGTTGACCAAGCGGGCCGGCGGGATCCAGGGCTACAAGGTGATCCACCCGCCCGCGCGCACCGAGCGCATGGCCGATCCGAAGTCCCACGAGGGCTACGAGTGGTTCTACGTCCTCAACGGCCGGGTCCGGCTCGTGCTCGGCGATCAGGACCTGGTGCTCGGCCCAGGGGAGGCGGCGGAGTTCGACACCAGGACACCGCACTGGATCACCAATGCCGACACCGATCAACCTGCCGAGCTGCTCATGCTCTTCGGCGCCCAGGGTGAACGGGCGCACCTCTCCGTGGCCGCGGGCTGAGCGGCTCGATCACCAGGCGACGACACCCTCGTCGTCGAAGAAGCCGCCGCGCGGTCCGTCGTCGGACAGGGTGGCGAGCCGGAGTGCGATCGCGGCGCCCTGCTCGGGTGTCCGTTGCGCGTTGTGGCCGGTGAAGTCGGTGGCGACGTAGCCGGGGCAGGCGGCGTTCACGATGACGTTCGTGTCCGCGAGCCGGCGGGCGTACTGGGCGGTGAGGCTGTTGAGCATCGACTTCGACGGCGCGTACGCGGCCAGGGGCGGGCCGGTCTGCAGGGTCAGCGAGCCCATGTTGCTCGACATGTTGACGATGCGCGGCGAGTCCGCGCGGCGCAGCAGCGGGAGCATCGCGTTCGTCACCCGCACGACCCCGAACACGTTCGTCTCGATGACGGTCCGGACGACGTCGAGGTCGAGCGTCGTCGGGTCCTGCGCGCCACCGTCTGTCCGGCCGCCGATGCCCGCGTTGTTGACGAGCACGTCGAGCCGTCCCGCCGTCTGCTCGATGATCTTCGCTGCGGTGGCGACGCTGTCGTCGGAGGTGACGTCGAGGGCGACCCCGAACGCGTCGACGCCCGCGGCGCGCAGTCGCTCGACGGCCTCGTCGCGCCTGGCATCGTCGCGGGCGCCCACGGCGACCGTGAAGCCGAGCGCTCCGAGCCCCTGCGCGATGGCGAAGCCGATTCCCTTGTTCGCGCCGGTGACCAGCGCGGTCTTCGTGTCCTTCACGTCATCCATGCTCGGCGGGCCACCGCTCGCTGTCCAAGATCGATCCGGTGCGCTGTGATACCCGCCGAGTATCAGGAGCGTAGGCTCGGCCCGTGCACGATCTCGAGACCCGCGAGCTGCGGTACTTCGTCGCCGTCGCCGAGGAGCTGCACTTCGGGCGCGCCGCCCTCCGGCTCGGGATGGCACAGCCGCCGCTCTCGCGTGCGATCCGGCAGCTGGAGCGGCGGATCGGCGTCCGGCTCCTGGACCGGGACCGTCGTGGAGTGGTGCTCACCGACGCCGGTCGGGTGCTGCTCCGCGAGGCCGGAACGGCCCTCGACGCGGTGGCGGCCGCTGCGCGCCGGACGCGGCGTGCCGGGGATCCGGAGCGGCCGCTGGTGCTCGTGACGAAGGCCGGGGCGTCCCACGAGCTGCTGCAACGGCTCCTCGACGCGGTGGCGGGCGAACCCGGCGCGGCGCCGGTCGAAGTCCTCCTGTGCGAGGTCGGCGAGCAGGCGCGACTGCTGCGCGACGGGCGCGCCGACGTGGGCCTCATGCACCGGCCGTACGACGACCTCGCCGGATTCGACACCGAGGACCTCCACACCGAGGGGCAGGTCGCGATCCTCCCCGCGGGACACCCCCTCGCCTCCGCTGACCGGCTCACGCTCGCGGACGTTCGGGAAGTGCCGGACCTGCCGATCGCCCGTTGGCCCCAGCTCGACGGGTCCTACCCGGACGGGCCCGGCCCGGAGGTGCACACCCAGTCGCAGCTCGCGCAGCTCGTGGCGCTCGGCCGGACGCTGCTGGTCATCCCCGCCTCGAGCCGCGCCTGGCAGTGGCCCGAACACGTT
Organism: Pseudonocardia sp. MH-G8; assembly: GCF_002262885.1. GTDB lineage: Bacteria > Actinomycetota > Actinomycetes > Mycobacteriales > Pseudonocardiaceae > Pseudonocardia. The sequence continues at coordinate 218,616 of NZ_NKYF01000007.1, forward strand.
GCGGTGCCGGTCGTCGACGCGCCGGACGTCACCACGGTGATGGCCTGGCCGTCGAACAGCCACTCGCCGGCGGTCGCCTCGCTCGTCCGGTCGGCGACGGGGTTGCGCGCCGCCGTACCGACGACGGTGAGCTGAGGGCGCGCCGGCGAGTGGGCGGATGGGTTGGGTCAGTAGTGTGCGTCTCACTCGTTCAGGTGTGAGGAGTGACCGCCGGTGACCGAACCTGTTTCGCAACACGGACTGCAGACCGACATCGACACGACCGTCCCGCACACCGCGCGGGTGTGGAACTACTGGCTGGGCGGCAAGGACAACTATGCCGTCGATCGGGCGGTCGGCGACGAGGTGATGACGGCGATGCCGGACGTCCCGGAAGCCGCACGTCAGGACCGGGCGTTCATGAACCGCGCCATCGGCTACCTGGCCGCCCAGGCCGACGGTGTGCGGCAGTTCCTGGACATCGGCACGGGACTGCCCACGGCGAACAACACCCACGAGGTCGCGCAGGCCGTGGCGCCGGAGTCGGCGATCGTCTACGTCGACAACGATCCGCTGATCATGACGCACGCCCGGGCGCTACTGACCAGCTCACCGGAGGGGCGTACCGCCTACGTCCACGCCGACCTGCGTGCACCCGACACCATCCTCGCGGCTGCCCGGAAGACCCTGGACCTCGACCGGCCGATCGTGATCAGCATGCTCGGTGTGCTGAACCACATCCTCGGTGACGAGGCCTACGACATCGTGGGTCAGCTCACCGCGGCCGTGCCGACCGGCAGCTACCTCGTGATCTCCCACCCGACCGCTGAGGTGCGCGGAGACGAGGTCGAGGAGGCGATGCGCCGCTGGAACGAGCAGGGCGCCACGCCGATCCGGACCCGCACGCCCGCGGAGATCGCCCGGTTCTTCCACGGGTTCGAGCTGCTGGAGCCGGGTCTGGTGTCGCTGTCGCTGTGGCGGCCCAACCTGACCGAGGTCGGTCAGCCCCAACCCGTACACGGCTTCGGCGCGGTCGGGCGCAAACTCTGAGGTCTGGACGCCGCTCCGCGGGTTCTTCAGGATCGCTCGCAGATCAGCCGCAGTTGTAGGGCAGGACGGTTGGGAGATCCTGCCCGACGCTGCGATGATCGCGCGATGAGCACGTCACCCGGAACAGGTTCTGTGGTCGACCGCATCGCCGGCGAGCTGCGACGGCGGATCCGTCGGGGCGAGCTCGTCGGCGGGCAGCGGTTGATCGAGGCCGACTGGACCCAGGAGCTCGGGGTCAGTCGCGGCCCGGTGCGCGAAGCGCTCGGCCGGTTGGCGAGCGAAGGTCTCGTGGTCATCGAGGCGAAGCGCGGTGCCGTGGTGCGGCGGTTGCTCGCCAAGGACATCGACGACCTGTACGAGGCGCGAGCGGCCATCGAGGGGCAGGCCGCTGCGGCGGCCGCTCGACGCATCGACGAAGGCGGCCACCGGGCCGATCTCGAGAAGCTCCTGGCCGAGCACGAAGAGTTCGCCGGTGGTGGCGAGTTCGGGCAGTACCTGGCGGCGAGCGTGCGCTTCCACGAGCTGGTGCTGGAGATCGCGGACAACGAGATCCTCTCGCGGCTCGGCGGTCAGCTCCACGTCATGGCCTACCACCTGCAGACGACGCGGGTGGCCAGGGCGACCGGACCGGTCTCGCACCTGACCGTGTCGGGTTCCGTGCGGTGCCACCGCGACATCGGCGCGGCCATCCTGCGGGGTGACGCCGAGGCTGCGGAGCGCCTGATGCGTGAACACCAGATGGCGACGCGCGACGGCATCCTCGCCGTCGACCGTGACAGCGGCGCGGAGATCAACCGGCTCTGACGAGCTGTTCCCTCGTTGACGGGATCAGTGCCGGACTCTATTGTCCTACAACATGGTAAGGCAAACAGCGTCGTTCGTCCGGGGTGCTCGATGACCCTCGCCCTCGATCCTTCGCATTCGGTACTCGTGCTGGTCGACCTCCAGAACGGGGTCGTGGGGATGCCTGTCGCTCCGCTGTCCGGCGAGCAGGTCGTCGCCGCCGCGACCACGCTCGCCGCCCGGTTCCGCGGCCTCGGTGCGCCGGTCGTCACCGTCACCGTCGCGTACCCCACCGGCGACGCACCGCCGGTCGATGCGCCGCTCCCGCCGATGCCGGCGAGCATGCCGCCGGGCTGGGACGAGATCGTCGACGGGCTCGCCGAGCCCGAGACCGACATCCGGGTCACCAAGCGCGGGTGGGGGGCTTTCGCCGGCACCGGCCTCGCCGAGACCCTGCGTGCGCGCGGGGTCGACACCGTGGTGGTCGCCGGGATCGCCACGAACTTCGGTGTCGAGCAGACCGTGCGCGAGGCCGTCTCCCACGGGTTCGCCGTCCTGGTGGCGTCCGACGCGACGTCGAGCGTGTCCGCCGAGCACCACGAGTTCTCGCTCACCCGGGTCCTGCCGATGTTGAGTCGCGTTCGCGGTGTCGACGAGCTCGTCAAGGCGTTCCCGTGACCGGCATGACCATGACCGAGAAGATCCTCGCCGCCCACTCCGGACGCGACTCGGTTCGTCCGGGCGACATCGTGGTGCCCTCGGTCGACATCGTCGTGCCGCTCGACATGAACTTCTACGACTCGATGTGGGCCGAACCGACACGGGTCTTCGACCCGGACCGGATCGTCGTGATCTTCGATCACGTGGTGCCCGCCCCGAGCCGGCAGGTGGGCGAGGCGCTGGAGCGGGGCCGGGCTTTCGCCGCGAAGCACGGGATAACCCGGGTGCACGACGTCGGTCCGAACCAGGGAATCTGCCACCAGCTCATCGCCGACGTCCCGTACGCGATGCCGGGCGAACTCCTGGTGTGCGTGGACAGCCACACCTGCAGCGGTGGGGCGCTCAACTGCGCGGCGCGGGGGATCGGCGCCCCGGAGCTGATCTACACGATGGCGAAGGGATACACCTGGTTCCAGGTCGGGGAGACGGTCCGTTACGAGCTGACCGGGGCGCTCGCCCCGCACGTGGCGGCCAAGGACCTGTTCCTGCACCTCGCCGACCGCTACGGCGCACACGTCGGGCAGAACATGGAGTTCGGAGGCCCGTCGCTGGCGAACCTGACCCTCGACCAGCGTCGCACCCTGACCACGATGTGCGCAGAGGTGAGCGCGGAGTTCGCGATCGCCGAGCCGGACGAGGTGTTGCGGGAGCACCTCGAGTCACGTGGCCGCACGATGGACGGCGCCGTCCGCCCGGACGCGGACGCGACCTACGCCGCGGTCCGCACCATCGACCTGGCGGATGTGGAACCCACGGTCGGGCTTCCCGGATCGGTCGTGCACAACACGGCAGGAGTCACCAGCGTCCGTGGCACGCGGGTCAACCGCGCCTTCATCGGCTCGTGTGCCAACGGCACGATCGCCGACCTGCGCGAGGCCGCCGCGGTGCTCTCGGGCCGGAAGGTCTCGCCCGACGTGACGCTGTTCGTCACACCCGGGTCGCAGGCCATCTACCGGCAGGCCGTGCACGAGGGCCTCGTCGCCACGCTCGCCGACGCCGGCGCCGTCGTCACGGTGTCGTCGTGCGGCATGTGCGCCGGGTTCCAGAACTCGCTGGGACCGACGGACGTGTGCATCGCCTCGAGCACCCGCAACTTCGCGGGGCGCATGGGCCATCCGGACGCGCAGATCTACCTGGCGTCCTCCGGCACGGTCGCCGCCTCCGCGGTGGCCGGGTCGATCGCCGACATCCGCGACTTCTAGAGCGACTTCCAGAGCGACTCCCAGAGCGATTTCCAGGAGGGCCCCATGCACGCCACGGGACGGGTCTGGCGCTTCGGCCACGACATCAACACCGACCTCATCCAGCCGATGCACACCGTGTTCAAGCCGCTGACCGAACAGCACCGCTACGTCTTCGAGGCGAACCGCCCCGGTTGGGTCGACCTCGTCGAGCCGGGCGACGTGATCGTCGCGGGCCGCAACTTCGGCACCGGTTCCAGCCGGCCGGCGGCCAAGCTCCTGGTCGACCTGGGGATCGGCGCGCTCATCGCCGACTCGATCAACTGGCTGTTCTTCCGCAACTGCGTGAACTTCGCGCTGCCGGCACTGAGCTGCCCCGGAGCGAGCGCGATGTTCACCGAGGGACAGCACGCCCGGCTGGACCTCGCTGCCGGCCGGGTCGAGAACACCGATACCGGGCAGACGCGGCACGGAACGCCGTGGACTCCCGAGCTGCTCGACATCGTGGCGGCGGGAGGGCTGCTGAAGCAGCTCGAACGCGACGGGCTGCTCGTCGCCGGGCGCTCCGATGGGTGACCCGGCCACTGCGCTCCGGGCGCTCGTCGAGCAGGGCCCGGTCCTCGTGCCGGCCTGCTACGACGGCATCTCGGCCGCGGTACTGGAGCAGGCGGGCTTCTCGGCGCTGGGGGTCTCGGGTGCAGGGCTGGCAATGAGCCGGCTCGGCGTCCCCGATCTCGGGCTGCTGACGCTGACCGAGCTGGTCGAATCCGTCCGCCCGATCGTCCGGCGTGCCGGCGTGCCGGTCCTGGTGGATGCGGACACCGGATTCGGCGGGGCGCTCAACGTGCTGCGCACCGTGGAGGAGCTCGTCGGGGCCGGGGTAGCGGCCATCCAGCTGGAGGACCAGGTCGCGCCCAAGCGGTGCGGCCACCTCGGGGGCAAAGCCGTCGTGGGGGCCGAGGAGTTCGTCGAGCGGATCGCCGCCGCGGTCCTCGGCCGCGGGAGCTCCGACTCGATGATCGTCGCTCGGACCGACGCGCTGGCCGTGCACGGGATCGACGACGCGCTCGAGCGGGGACGGCAGGCCGTTGCCGCCGGGGCCGACCTCGTGTTCGTCGAGGCACCCACGTCACTCGAGGAGGTCGAGCGGATCGGCGCGGAGTTCCGCGGCCACGCGCTCTACAACCTCGCCACGGGCGGCCGCAGCCCGGCCCTCCCGGTGGATCGCCTCGGCGAGCTGGGCTACGGGCTGGTGGTCTGTCCGACCGTTGCCCTCTACCCCACGGTCCACGCGCTGCGCGCCGCCGCGGCCGAACTGCGCCGCACGGGCACCGACGCCCACCTGCAGGAGCTCGACCTGTCCCCGGCCGGGCTGTTCGACGTGGTCGGGCTGACCGGCTGGCTGGACCTCGACGCGCGGATCGCCCGCGCTGCCCACTGACGCTGATTGGAGATCCGATGACGTACCTCCCGACCGTGCCGCGAACGACCGCCGGTCCGTTGTTCGCCGACACCGGCCTCAAACTCGGGGTCTTCGGCCTGAACGTCACCTCGGCCGGAGCCGTCACCGCCTCGCCCGAACGGCACGAGATCGACTGGGACCAGAACGTCCGGCTGGTCCAGATGGCCGAGGAAGCAGGTTTCGAGGCTGCCATTCCCTTCTCCCGCTGGCGCGGGTTCGAAGGTCGCACCGATCCGTGGGGGCGCAGCTTCGACCCCTACACCTGGGCTGCCGCCCTGGCGGCACTGACCAGCAGGATCACCCTGTTCGCCACCTCGCATTGCCTGACCGTGTCCCCGGTCATGGCCGCGAAGCAGATCGCCACGATCGACGCCATCTCCAGCGGCCGGGTCGGGCTCAACGTCGTCGCCGGCTGGTTCGCCAAGGAACTGCGGATGTTCGGGGTCGAGACGCTCGACCACGAGGCCCGGTACGGATACTCCGAGGAGTGGCTCCAGGTCGTCCTGCGCCTGTGGGAGGGCGGCGAGGACTTCGATTTCCAGGGGCAGTGGCTGACCGTCGAGAACGGCATCAGCCGGCCCGGGCCCGTTCAGCGGCCGCATCCACCGATCATGAACGCCGCCTTCTCCGCGCGCGGGCACCAGCTCGCCGCCCGGTACGCCGACCTGTCGTTCGTCTCCGCGCTCGACGCAGCCGCCGCCGGCGCGAAGGTCCGGGAGATCCGGGAGGTGGCCGCCGGGTTCGGCCGCGAACAGTCGGTCTGGATCGCCGCGAGCGTGGTCTGTGCCGAGACCGACCGCGAGGCCAGGGCTCTCGTCGAACGCTGGTCGGAGATCGACCTCGACGACGTCGCGGTGCGCAACGCGATCGAGTGGACCATGGGCGGGGCGCGGATGCCGCAGGAGCAGCACCGGCAGCTCACCAAGGCCGTCGCGTCGACCATGGCCGGCTACCCGCTGGTCGGCACCCCGGCGAGGATCGCCGAACAGCTGGCCGAATTGCACGCGGCCGGGATCGACGGGGTGGCACTGACCTGGATGAACTACGAGGCGGGGATCCCCCGGTTCATCGACGAGGTCCTGCCGATCCTGGAACGCGAGGGTGTCCGCCGGTCGGTAGCGGCGGCGAGCGCCCGATGAGCGGACGCTTCCTGGGCAAGGCCGCGGTGGTCACCGGAGCGTCCGGCGATCTCGGGCGGCTGCTCTGCGAGGCCCTTCTCGACGAGGGCTGCTCGGTCGTCGGGATCGACGTCGACGCCGCGGGGGGCGAGCTGATGCAGGCACAGGCCCGCGAAGCGGGTCGCGATCTCACCTTCCGGCAGGTCGACGTCGCGGAAGCGGATGCCGTTGCGGCCTTCGGGCGCGACAGCGGTCCCGTCGACATCGTGGTGAACGCGGCGGGAGTGATCTCCTACGCCCGTATCGGGGAAACCACCGCCGAGGAGTGGGACCGGGTCATGGGGGTGAACGTGCGCGGGGCGTTCCTCGTCACGAAGGCCCTCGAGCCGGTCCTCCGCGACGGCGGCTCGGTGATCAACATCGCGTCGTCGGCGGCGCTGCGGGCCGGAGCCGGCTGGTCGGCCTACAGCGTGTCCAAGGCAGGCCTGGTCGCGTTCACCAAGGTCGCTGCCGCCGAGCTCGCCCCCCGGGCACGTGTCAACGTGGTGTGCCCCGGCGCCCTGGACACCCGGATGCCGCACCGGCTGCTCGACGGGCACCCGGCCAAGGACGCGGTACTGGAGCAGATGGCCCAGGCCTCGATGCTGGGCCGGCTCGGCGAGGCGCGGGAAGTCGTGCCGCTCTGCCTGTTCCTGGCCGGCGCCGAGGCCGGTCTCGTCACCGGTGCGACGATCGCCGTCGACGGCGGCATGACGGCCTGGTGACCTGTGGCCCTCACCGCCCTCATCTCGATCGCAGTTCTCGCGCTCATCATCGTCGTCGCGACGGTCAGCCCGGTGAACCTGGGCGCCCTCGCCTTCGTCGCGGCCTTCGTCGTCGGCGGGATCCTGGATGGGGAATCCACGCGGGACGTGCTCGGTGAATTTCCCGCGGACATGTTCGTCGTGCTGGTCGGGATCACCTACCTGTTCGGGATCGCCAGGAGCAACGGGACCGTGGACCGGGTGATCGAGCGGACCTTCCGCGCGGTGCGCGGACGGGCTGCTGCTCTCCCGTGGGTCTTCTTCGGGCTGTCCACCGTGCTCTGCGGCATCGGCGGGAACCCCGGCGCCGTCGCCGTGATCCTCCTGCCCGTCGGCATGGCCATCGCGTCGGCGCACGGTGTGCGGCCGCTGGTCGTGGCGATCACCATCGGTATGGGGGCGACGGCGGGCACGTTCTCCCCGTTGGGTGTTCTCGGTATCACCATTCGAGGTATCCAGGCCGGCAACGGGCTGGCCTTCGACCCGATCCTCCTGTTCGTCGCGACCCTGGTCGCGGGGGTCGTGGCGGCCGGCGCGGCGACGGTGCTCATCGGATCGGGCCGGCCGGTGGCCGTTGCGACCGACCCGGTCGCGGTCCGGCCCGGCGGGGGAGCGGCAACCGGACCGGCCTCGGACCCGGGACCGCGCGCCGGTCTCGGCGTCGAGTGCACCGTCACACTCGCCGCCTTCGTCGTGCTGGTGGCCGGCGCGCTCCTGTTCGCCATCGACATCGGCTTCCTCTCGCTGAGCATCGCGGTCCTGCTCGCACTCGCCTACCCGGCGTCGGGGCGAGCGGCCGTCCGGGACATCAGCTGGGGCGTCGTGCTGCTGCTGACCGGCGTCGTCACCTACGTCGGCGTCCTCGAGCGCAACGGCACGATCGCCTGGGCCGGCGACGCCGTGGCCTCGATCGAGCCCGCCCTGCTCGCCGCCCTGCTGGTCTGCCTGATCGGCGCGGTCGTCTCGGCATTCGCATCGACGATGGGCATGGTGGTGGCGCTGGTGCCGATGACGGCGCCGCTCGTGCTGACCGGACAGGTGAGCCCGGTCGGCCTGGTCGTCGCGCTCGGCATCTCCTCGTCCCTGGTGGACGTCTCCCCGTTCTCCACCTGCGGCGCACTCGCGATGGCGAACGCGTCCGAACACGAACGTCGTGGTGTCTACCGGGGCCTTCTCGCGTTCTCCGCGTCGGTCGCCGTCATCGGTCCGCTCGCGAGCTGGGCGGTGCTGGTGGCGACGGGGTGGTTCTGAGCCGGTCCCGGCGCGAGATCCTCCGCCCGGGCCCGCGCTTCCGACCGCCGTCCCGACCGCGCGCGACGAACCTCAGCGGACGTGGCGGCCCGCGGTTCGAGCAGCCTCGACGAAGGCGTCGACCGCCGGTGAGACGCCGTCAGGGTGGTGTGCCACGCCGAGCGCGAGGTGCGGTCCCGGCCCCCGGATCGGGCGGTAGATCACTCCCGGCCGGTTGAGCCGCTGCATCTCACCGGCGATGAAGCCGAGCCCGACGCCGGAGCCCACCAGGGCGATGATCGACTGCGCCGGGTAGGCCTGCATGGCGATCCGCGGGCTGAAGCCGGCGTCCTGGCACAGCGAGATGATCGTGTCGTAGAGCTGGGGAGCGATCTCGCGCGGGAAGATCACGAACTGCTCGTCGGCGAGATCCGCCAGTGCCGGCGGCTCGCCGTGGGCGAGGCGGTGCCCGTCGGGCAGGGCGAGCTGGAAGGCCGCCCTGGCCACCTCCTCCGTGCGCAGGCCGGCGTCGTCCAGGGGTGGGTGGACGAGGCCGACGTCGATGTCGCCCGCCCGCAGGGCCTTCTCCTGCTCCGCGGTCGTGAGTTCGCGGACGATCACGCCCACGCGGGGGAGCGCCTCGCGGAACAGTCGGGCTGCTTCCGGGAAGAGGACGAAGAGGGCCGGCGAGGTGACGCCGACCGTGAGCTGCCCGATCTCGCCCCGGTCGGTGCGCTGGGCCAGGGAGACGGCGATGTCCATCTGCCTGAGGGTCCTGCGCACTTCGCGCAGGAACACCTCGCCGGCCGGCGTCAGGATGACCGTGCGCTTCGTCCGGTGGGCCAGCTGCACGCCGAGCTCGCGTTCGAGGTTGCGGACCTGCTGGCTCATTGCGGGCTGACTGACGTGGCAGCGCTCGGCCGCCCGATGGAAGTGCAGCTCCTCGGCGAGGGCGACGAAGCATTCCAGGCGGAAGCGGTCCACCCGGCGATCCTGCCACGCTCCTCTCCCACTGAGAAGGGATGCTTATCGTTTGATCCTCATTAAGAATTGGACTGGATCAGCCGGTCTCCTTAGCGTTCGGCTCGCCAGCCAACGAAGGAGTGTGCAACCGGATGCTGTCGCCGACGCCGGAGGATCCCGGTGCCATCCGCATCACTGCCGTGGAGACCGTCGTGGTCAACGCGGAGTTGCGGAACTGGATTCTCGTCAAGGTCCGCACCGACCAGGACGGTCTCGTCGGATGGGGTGAAGCGAGCCTCAACTGGAAGACCCGGGCAGTGGTCGGTGCCGTGGAAGACCTCGCGTCGATGATCGTCGGCCGGGACCCGCGGGACATCGAGCAGATCCTGCGGGTCATGACCAAGCACAGCTACTACCGGCTCGGGATCGTCGGAGTGACTGCGATCAGCGGCATCGAGCACGCCCTCTGGGACATCCTGGGCAAGTCGTTGGGACAGCCGGTCTGGCGCCTGCTCGGCGGGCAGGTCCGCGACAAGGTGCGGGTCTACACCCATCTCGGGCTCGGTGACATGCGCTCGGTCTACGACACGGTGGACGAGGGGCAGGTCCGGGAGCGAGCCGCCCAGGTCGTCGAGCAGGGTTACGACGCACTCAAGGTCGTGCTGATCCCCTATGGCGGGCACCTGTCGAGCCCAGCCGATCGCCGGCACGTGGACCGGATGATGTCCGTGCTGCGCTCGACGGTCGGGCCCGACGTCGACATCATGATCGACTTCCATGCCCGGCCTGCGTCGCCGGCCGCGGCGCTGCAGTACATCGACATCCTCGCCGAGTACGACCCGATGTTCTGCGAAGAGCCGGTGGCTCCCGGCGACACCGAGGCGCTGCGCATGGTGGCCGCTCGGTCGCGCGTGCCGATCGCGACCGGGGAGCGCCTGGTCGGCCTGCGCGAGTTCCTGCCGGTGCTCGCCGCGAAGGCCATCGCCGTCGCGCAGCCCGACCTGAACCACACCGGCGGGCTACTCGAAGGGAAGCGGATCGCGGCCGTCGCCGACGCCGAGCTCGTCGGCGTGGCCCCGCACAACCCCAACGGGCCGATCGCCGGAGCTGCCGCGCTGCACTTCGCCGTGAGCACCCCGAACTTCGTGATCCAGGAAGAGATGAGCGGCGCCGTGAGCTGGTACGACGAAGTGGTCGAAGCCCCGATGAAGCGCGTGGGCAGCCACTGGCAGGTGCCGACGGCCCCCGGGCTGGGCGTCGAGGTCGACGAGGTGGCGGCCGCCCGCCATCCGTACCGGCCCGAGGTGCCGCACAGCAGCTCCGCGGTGCTCGCCGACGGAACGGTGGTGGACTGGTGAGCTTGCGAACCTTCGCCCACCCCGGAGGCGGGGTCTACAACGCGACTCCGGACCGGGTCGTGTTCGGCCCCGGCAGTATCGCGATGCTGCCCGACGAGGTGGATCGGCTGGGGATGACACGACCTCTGGTCGTCACGACGCCCGGCCGCGCCGAGATGGGCAAGCGGATCGTGGCCGCACTCGGCGACCGGTGTGCAGGCATCCTGCCCGAGGCAGTCAGCCAGGTGCCGATCGAGCTGGCCCGGCGCGGCCGCGAACGGGCCGCCGAGATGGGCGCCGACTGCCTCATCTCGGTGGGCGGCGGCGCGGCAACCGGACTGTGCAAGGGCATCGCCTTCGAGAGCGGGCTGCCGATCATCGCCGTACCCACGACCTACTCCGGCTCGGAGATGACCGCTTACTGCGGGATGACGATCGACGGCGTCAAACACATGCACGAGAGCCCGGCCATGCTCGCGTCCGTCGTGATCTACGACGCCGAGCTGTCGCGGCAGCTCCCGGTCGCCGTCACGGCCGCCAGCGCGATGAACGCCCTCGCGCACTGCATCGATGCCGCCTACCTGCCGAGCGTCAGCCCGTTGCTGCTACCCGCGGCGATCGAGGGTGCACGGGTCGTCGCCGGTGCGCTCCCGTCCGTGCTGGCCGCCCCGGACGACCTCGCGGCCCGCAACGACCTGTTGTACGGCGCCTACCTCGGCGGTGCCGCGCTGACCGGCGGGTTCGCGCTCCAGCACGCGGTCGCCCACATGCTCGGCGGCAGCTTCGGCGTGGAGCACGGCCTCGCGCACGCCGCCGTCCTGCCCTACGTCACGGCCCACCTGGTCGAACGCGCTCCCGTCGCGCTCGGCCGCGTCGCGCAGGCCATGGGTACCGACGACCTTCCGGGGCTCATCTGGGACGTCGCCGTCGCGGCGAAGCTCCCGGTCCGCCTGTCCGACGTCGGGATCCGCCAGGAGGACCTGGAAGTCGCGATTCGGATTGCGAGCGCGGCGGAGTCCTACGACGTCAACACCTCGCTCGATCCGAGCCTGAGCAACCCGGCCCCGGTCACCGAGGCAGTCGTCCGATCGGTCCTGTCCGCCGCAGCCGCAGGCGATCGTCCGGGTCCGAGCCGATGAGGATCCACCTGGTCGGCGAGGCCGCCGAGCACGAGGCCGACCTGTCGGCGCGCCTGGACACGAATGCCGAGGTCGTCGGGTTGCCCGCGGACGCCGCGCACACCGACCGCTACGACGACAGGATCGACGCGGGCGACGTCGTAGTCTCGCTCCGGTTCGCGCGGCCGGGTTCGGTGGCCCCACGGTTCCGGCTCCTGCACGTGCCCGGAGCCGGTCTCGACGGAGTCGACCTGGACGCGCTCGACCCCGCCACAGCTGTCGCCAACGTGTTCGAGCACGAGATCCCGATCGCAGAGTTCGTCCTCGCCCGCCTGCTCGAGTGGGAGATCAGAGCCGGGGAGATGCAGGCGGGGTTCAGCGCCGACTCCTGGCCGGAGACCTACCGGGGACGCGTCCCACACGGCGAGGTTCATGGCCGCACCCTCGGGATCATCGGATACGGCCGCATCGGGCGCGCGATCGCCACCCGCGCGGCGGCGTTCGGGATGCGGGTGCGCGCCGTGGACGACCGGGCCGACGCCGGTGCGGGTGGCGACGTCGCGGAGCTGCTCCCGGCGGCTCGGCTCGACGAGGTTCTCGAGGCAGCCGACTACCTGGTCGTCGCCTGCCCGCTGACCCCGCACACCACAGGATTGATCGACCGCGCAGCGCTGCACCGGATGCGGCCGCACGCGGTGCTCGTGAACGTGTCCCGCGGTCCCGTCGTCGAGGAGTCCGCGCTCTTCGAGGCTTTGCGGGACAACGTCATCGGCGGCTCCGTCATGGATGTCTGGTACTCCTACCCCCGCTCCGGCGAGGACCGACCCGCTCCCGCTGCACGCCCCTTCTGGGAGCTGCCCAACGCGTGGTGCACGCCTCATGCCAGCGCGTGGACCCGCGAACTGGCGGAGCGGCGTTACCGCGCCATCGCGCTGAACATCGACCGGCTCATGGCCGGTCAGCCGTTGACCAACCTCGTTCGCGCCGGCCGATGACGCCGCCGCGCCAGCATCAGGAGCGCCAATGAACGCCGCCCCGTCGAAAGAGTCCACCTGGGAGGAATCCCGACGTCGCCTGATCCAGGGAACGGTCGTCGGCAGCCTGATCGAGTGGTATGACATCGCGATCTACGGACAGGCCGCCGCGCTCGTCTTCGGCACGCTCTTCTTCCCTGACTTCTCACCGACCGTCGGCCTGATCGCCGCGTTCGCCACGTTCGGCGTCGGGTATTTCGCCCGGCCGATCGGGGCGCTGATCTTCGGCCACATCGGGGACCGGTACGGCCGCCGGACCGCCCTCGTCGGGACTCTCATGCTCATGGGGATCGCGACGGTCGCCATCGGCCTGCTCCCCACGTTCGCGAGCGTCGGACTGGTCGCGCCCATCCTGCTGGTCGTGTGCCGGCTCCTGCAGGGCCTCGGAGTCGGCGCCGAGTACGTCGGCGCCGTCACGATGGTCTCCGAGTTCGCCCCCGTCCACCGTCGCGGCTACTACTCGGCGCTCCCGGCGTGCGGCGTGTTCCTCGGAATCGGACTGGCCGCCGCCGTCAGCGGCGCCGTCGCGACGCTGCCGGCCGATCAGCTGATGAGCTGGGGGTGGCGGGTGCCGTTCCTGCTCAGCCTTGTCGTTGTCGGGATCGGGCTGCTGATCCGGCTGCGTGTGCCCGAGTCGCCCGTGTTCGCCGAGATGCGGGATGCGCGCAAGCGCACCCGGGTGCCGGCACTGACCATGATCAAGGCCATGCCGACGCGGCTCCTGCTGGTCATGGTCGCCAACGGGCCGCTGGCCTTCAACATCTACGTCGTGCAGACCTACGCCCTGAGCTATCTGGCAGGCAACGGGGTCTCCACATCGACTGCGTTGTTCGCGCTGCTCGTGGGCTGCGCCGTCGGAGCTGCCGCCATCCCGCTGGTCGGCAAGCTCTCCGACAGGGCCGGGCGCAAACCGGTGTACATCGCGGTCTCCTTGTTCTGTGCTCTCATCTCCTTCCCGTTCTTCTGGTTGCTCGACACCGGCAACACCGTGCTGATCCTGGTGGCGTTCGCCCTCGCGCTCGGTGGCGGCTGCCTGGCGATGTTCGGGTCGCAGGCGGCCTACTTCGCCGAGCTGTTCCCTGCGGCGTACCGGTTCAGCGGCTTCGGCCTCGGGCGGGAGATCCCCGGCGCTGTGCTCGCCGGACCCGCGCCGGTCATCGCGGTCGCGCTCGTCGCCGCCGCCGGTGGCGAGCCGTGGCTGCTCGCCGTGGCGCTCGTTGTCGTCGCCGTCGCGAGCGCGGTGGCGGTCTTCTTCCTTCCGGAGACGCGCGGCGCCGAACTGGCCCCGATCGTGCCGATCGAGCCACATGCGGGAACAGGGGCGATGCGGACCTCCACGGCCGAGCGCGCCGAGCGGCAGTGACACACAGGTGTGTCGGAGCCCGTGGAGCGGTACGCAGTGTTCTTCCCGTCGGCCCCACGATCGTCGGCAACACCGTCGTCGGCAGGGTGCGACTCAGGTCCTGCAGTTGGACCCACCGTCGTGCGGCACGATCCGGACAGAGCCCCGTTTCCTCACCTCACCGGCGAGGCGGATCGTCGTCGTGGGTCGCGCGTTCGTCTCGCCGATCGTCGCGATCAGCTCGAGGGCGGCTCGCCTGCCCATCTCGGCCAGTGGCGGTGCGAAGGTGGTGATGCCGGGTCGCCAGATCGCGTACCACTCGGGATCACCGAGCCCGGCCAATGAAAGATCGTCGGGGATCCGCAGGCCACACGCCCCCGCCCAGCGCAGGACGCCCATCACCAAGCGGCTGCTCAGGGCGACCACAGCGGTGGGGAGGTCGTGCCCGACCCGCTCCATCGCCTCGGCGCCACCGTCAGCGCTGAACTCGGTGACGACCACCCGGTATCGAGGTGCCGCCGATGCGTTCTCGACCAGGCCGGCAGCGTCCGCAGCCCGTCGGAACCCGGTCGCGCGCTCGTCGCTGGTGGAGAGCCGCGGGGCACCGACGAGCGCGACGAGGTCGGTGTGCCCGGCGTCGATCAGGTGCCGGGTCAGCTCTGCCACCCCGGCGACGTCGTCGCTGACGACGGCGGTGGCCGTCGCCGTGCGGGTGTGCCGGTTGAGCTGGACGACCGGGAGCCCGGGGGGAGGGGCGCCGTCGGGGTCGACCGGGACGTGCACCACGCCGTCGACCTGCCGGTCGAGCATGGTCTCCCACGCGTGCCGCTCGCCGTCGATGCTGTTGCCGGTGCTGGCGACGAGCAGCTGGTAGCCCGCAGCGTCCAGTTCGGACTGCAGGACGGCGGCGCTGGCGGTGTAGAACTCGTTGTGGATGTCCGGGAGCATCAGCCCGACGACGTGGCTGCGTCGCTCGCGCAGGGCGCGGGCGGCGGCGTTGCGGCGGTAGCCGAGCGAAGCCGCGGCCTCGAGCACCCGCAGCCTCGTCTCGACGTCGACGTAGCCGTTCCCGCTGATGGCGCGGGAGGCCGTGCCCACGCCGACCCCGGCCAGGCGGGCGACGTCCGCGAGGGTGCTCACGGGGTCGAACCTACTGGCCGGGATCGTGCTCATCGCGTCACGGGAGCGCGAGTCCGATCATCGAACCGATGCCGACCGTCGCGAGCAGGATCAGCGGGATCGTCGCCAGGTCGGCGACGACGCCGGTGCGGATCATGCGGATCATCGGGACGTAGCCGGAGCCGTAGACGATCGCGTTCGGCGGCGTCGAGACCGGCAGCATCGCGCCCGCATTTCCCCCGAAGATCGCGGCCATCGCCGGGATCAGCGGATCCACCCCGATGGCGATCGCGATCGGGATGATGATCGGTACGGCGATCCCCACCGAGGCCGTGTTGCTGGTGGTCTCCGAGATCACCATGCCGAGGACGATCGCGACCAGGCAGAGCAGGACCGTCGACTGCACGCCGGTGAGGTCCGCGACCGCGGCCCCGATGGTGTCGGCCAGGCCGGTCCCGCTCATCATCCGGCCGATGGTCAGACCGACGCCGACCAGCACCACGGTGCCCCAGTCGATCTTCGCTGCGTCCGGCCAGGTGAGCGTCCGACCCCCCTCGCGTGCAGGGAGGAAGAACAGCAGGCCTGCCGTGGCGACCACGACGGCGCCCTCGTTGAGGCGGTCGACGGCGGTTGCCGGCAGCGTGTCCGGGGTGACCAGGCCGAGAGTCTCCAGCAGCGAGGGCACCACCCAGAGGGTCACGGTGACCACGAAGATCCGCAGCACGTTGCGCTCGCCACCGGTCATCGGCCCGAGCGCGCGGTGGGCGTCGCGGAAGTGCTCCTGCCCGTCGGGGATGCGCCGGGCCTCGGGCTTGTTCAGCAGCACGAGCGCGGTGAACATGGCCGCACCGAGCGCGAGGACGTAAGGCGCGGACATCGCGAGCCAGTCGAACAGCGGGATCTGGTAGCCGGTCATCTCCTCGACGGCGCCGCGTCCGATGACGTTCGCGATACCGGTGATCGGGGTCAGCACCGAGCCGACGCCCGCGCCGTAGGCGATCGCCAGCATGAGCAGGCAGGAGAACCGGGTGCGGTGGCCGGTGATCGTGGGGTCCTGCTCCTGGATGAGGTCGCCGACGGTGCGGACGACGCCGACACCGATCGGCAGCAGCATCGCCGCGGTCGCCGACGCCGACACCAGGGTCGCCAGCAGCATCGCGACGACGCCGAAGGCCAGGGCGGTGCGGTAGGTGCTGTTCCCGACCCCGGGCAGCGACAGCACCCGCAGCGCGAACCGGCGGTCGAGGCCGTGCACCGTCATCGCCCGGGCCAGCAGGAACGCGCCGATCACCAGGAACACCGTCGGCGAGCCGAACGCCCCGAACACCTCGGACGGCGTGCCGACGCCGAGCAGGACCAGCAGCGCGATGCCCATCAGCGCCGTTGCCGCGATCGGGATCGTCTCGCAGATCCACAGCACGATCACGAACGCCAGCACCGCGAGCATCCCCCGCTGCGCGACCGGCATGCCGCCGGGCCAGAACAGGGCCAGGGCCATCAGCGGGAGGACGGCGAAGGCGCCGACCCGTGAGCGGACGCGGTCGAACCGGTTCTGCGGCCCCTCGACGACGACGGCGGATTCGGCCGGGGCGCTCATGTGGCCAGCTCCGACATCGCGGTGTCGACGAGCGGGATCGCCGGGGCGGCGGACCAGCCGCGCACCGCGGCGTCGGCGATCCGGCCCGCCTCGCCGACGTAGTCGTCGGCGGCGACCAGCGGGTCGGGCAGCAGGTCCCGCTTGCCCTTCTCGCCGGCCACCTCGGGCAGCACCTCGGTCAGCGTGCGGCCGGTCGTCCGCGCCCGTGCGGCAGCCTCGTAGACGAGGTCGTGCGCGTGCTCGCGTCCCATCGCCGCGGCGAGGGAGATCATCTGCGCCTCGGCCATGACCAGCCCGCCGTCCTGTTCGAGGTTGGCGCGCATCCGCGCGGCGTCGACGCGCATGCCCTCCACGATGACGAGCGTCTCGGACAACGCGGTCCCGGCCAGCACCGCGAGCTGCGGGACGACCTGCCACTCGATCTGCCACTCGCCGGCGGCCCGCTCGTGGCCTGCCTCCTGCAGCCGGGCGAGCGACGACGCCAGCGCTCCTGCGGTGCCGGCGAGTCCGATGACGACCTCCGAGGAGATCGGATTGACCTTCTGCGGCATCGTGGAGGACGCGCCGCGATGGTTCTCGAACGGCTCGAAGACCTCGCCGATCTCGGTGCGGGACAGGTCGACGACGTTGCGGGCCAGCTTCGCGCAGGTGGCGGTGACCGTCGTGCAGAGCCAGCCGAACTCCGCGACGCCGTCGCGGTCGACGTGCCACGGGACGTCGGTGTGGTGCAGTCCGAGCAGTTCGGCCATCGTCGCGCGCACCTGCGAGGAGCGCGGGCCCAGCGCGGCCGCGGTACCGCCGGCGCCGAACAGCGACACCAGCGTGATCCTCGGCGCGGCCTGTGCGAGGCGCTCGCGCTGCCGGGTGAACTGCGCGAGCAGGGTGGCCAGCGTGGCACCGAGGGTGGTGGGAACGGCCTGCTGGGCGTGGGTGCGGGCGGCCATCACCGTCGCCGCGTGCTCCGCGACCCGCGCGGCGAGGGCATCACCGACCCGGCCCAGTGCGCGGTCGAGGGCGGTCAACGAGCGGGTCATCTGCAGCGCGAGCCCGGTGTCCATGATGTCCTGGGTGGTCGCGCCGTAGTGGACGCGGCCGTCGGGACCGGGTGGGAGCACGGCGCAGACCTCGCGGACCAGGCCGAGGATCGGGTAGCCGACGTTGCGGGCGGTCTTCCAGAGGGTCTCGTCGTCGACGTTGCGCAGCCGGGCGGCGTCGACGATCGCGTCGGCATCCTCCCGGGTGATCACGCGGTGCTCGGCCTGGGCGAGGGCGAGTGCCCGCTCTGCGGCGAGCCAGCTCTCGATCGAGCTCTGCTCGGAGAAGATGCCCAGCTGCTCCTCGTCCCCCGCGAGGTGCATGAGCAGGGAGAAGGGGGACCGACCAGCGGTCGGGGTCATCGTCGAACCTCCATGGCGCGGCATCGCAGCATGCGCCGTCGGTGTGTGGAATGGATTCCAGTATGGAATCCATTCCACACCCGGTCAACCTCGTCCCGCCGTCGCGGTCAGGTGCTACCCCGCGAGCGCGGTGATCATCGCGTCGGCCATGGGCGCGCTCGAGGCCGGGTTCTGGCCGGTGAACAGGTTCCCGTCCTGCACGGTGTAGGGCTGGTACGGCGCTCCACCGGAATGCTTGGCGCCCCTCTCGCGCAGCCGAGTGGCCAGCAGCCACGGGGCGCCCTCGGCGGTGCCGAAGATCTGCTCCTCCTCGTCGGTGAACGCGGCCATCGACCGCCCGGAGAACAGCCACTCGCCCTCGGAGTCCACGGCGGACAGCAGCCCCGCCGGCCCGTGGCAGACGGCGCCGATCGGCTTTCCGGCTGCGTCCGCCGCGGTGAGCAGGCGGCCCAGGGTGGCGTCCTGGTACAGGTCGACGACGGGGCCGTGCCCACCGGGCAGGACCACCGCGACGTAGTCGGCGATGTCGACCTCGCTGAGCGAGAGCAGCGGCCCGAACTCGCGCAGCGCCTCCTCCGCGCGCTCCACCCAGCGAGCGGCCTCCGGTCCCGCGAGCGACGGATCGGCGCTGTGCGCGTCGAGGGGCTGGAGCACCCCGCCCGGGGAAGCGAAGTCGACCGTGTATCCGGCCTTCACGAACTGCTCGTGCGGTGCAGCGAGCTCCTCGGCCCAATACCCGGTCGGATACGCCGAGCCGTCGGTGCGCTCCCAGACGGCTGCGGCGGACATGACGATCAGAACCTTGCCGTTGCTCATGTCGATCCTCTCGCTCCTTCTTCGCCGGTGATCGGCGCGACTCCGAGAGTGGCGTGCGAGGACCCGCCGCGGGGGCTCATCCCGCGCCCTGTGCAACCTGGTCCTGCGCGACCTAGGACGCACAGGACCAGTCATGGACGGGCGAGATCGGGGAGGATGTGCCCCGTGGCAGCGACGAACCGCGCGACGAACCGCGCGACGAACCGCGCGACGAACCGCGAACTCGCCGACTTCCTGCGGCGTGCCCGCAGCCAGGGCGACCCGACGCGGGCGGGCCTGCCGCCCGACGGGCGGGTTCGCCGGGTGCCGGGGCTGCGCCGCGAGGAGGTCGCGTTGCTGGCCGGGGTGTCCTCCGACTACTACGCCCGCCTCGAGCAGGGCAGGCGCATCACGCCTTCCCCAGCCGTGGTCGAGGCGATCGGTCGCGCCCTCGGCCTCGACGCCGCCGGACGTGCGCACCTGGAGGACCTCATCGGGCTGCCCACGGCGGCGGCCCGTCCGCGGGCCCGCGCTGTGCAGCGCGTGCGTCCCGGGCTCTACCAGCTCCTCGACTCCCTCGACGGCGAGCCGGCGTTGATCCTCGGTCGCCGCACCGACGTCCTGGCCGCCAACCCGATGGCCAAGGCGCTGTTCACCGACTTCGACCAGCTGCCGGCCACCCAGCGGAACTACGCCCGCTGGATGTTCCTCGACGAGCACGCCCGATCGCTGTTCGTGGACTGGTCCGACCAGGCCCGGGCCGCGGTCGAGAGCCTGCGCTTCGAGGTCGGCCGCGACCCCGACGACCGGGCCACCGTCGAGCTCGTCGGCGAGCTGCGCGGGCACAGCCGCGAGTTCGACCAGTGGTGGGAGCAGCACCGGGTGCACCAGCGCACCCACGGCGCGAAGCGCCTGCGTCACCCCCTCGTGGGGGACCTGACCGTCGAGTTCGAGACCCTCACCCCGCCCGGCGACCCCGACACGACCCTGTTCGTCTACACCACCGAACCCGCGTCCCCCTCACGGCGGGCCATGGACATCCTCGCCAGCTGGGCCGCATCCGGCCCGGGCGCCGACGCACAGCACCAGGGTCACCGGTAGAACACGACGGACCGCACGCGGTGGCAGGCGGGTGTCACACCGGTCCGGACGTCCGCCGGGGCTGGAGGGACCGTGTCCAGGCGTGCTGGGAAGCCCATAGGCGGAAGCCCTCCGCCGTCGGCTCCAACGGACGACGGGTCGAGACGAGCAACCCGATGTTGCGGTGGTGCCGGGGCACGATCGGTACCTCGACGGAGCCGGCGAGGGATCCGCCGTGGCGGGCGGGCAGGACCGCGACGCCGACGCCCGCCGTGGCGAGACCGCGCACGGTCTCGACCTCCTCGGTCTCGAACCCGTAGCGCGGCCGGACCCTGGCCGCGCCGAACAGCTCGTCGACCTTGCGACGCAGGGCGATACCCACGGAGAGACCGACGAAGGTCTCGTCCCGGCAGTCGTACAGGCGGACCGACTCCCGGCGTGCCAGCCGGTGGTCGGCAGGGACGACGAGGACGAACGGTTCCTTGAACAGCTCGGTCGCGACGATGTCGACGTCGCTGGTCCGCACCGAGCTCATGGCGACGTCGATCGTCCCGTCGTGCAGCTTCTCGATCAGTTCCTCGTGCGCTGCCTGCACCAACGCCAGCCGGACGCGGGGGCGGGTGGCGCGGTAGGCCCGCAGGAGCTCCGGTGCCCGGCTCGCTCCCAGCGTCCGGAGGAACCCGAACACGATCTGCCCCCGACCCGGGTCGGCGGCCTCGTGTGCTCGTGCCACACCCATGGCCAACGTGGTGTGCGCCGAACCCACCGCCTCGGCCAGCGCGACGCCGGCCCGGGTGAGCTCGATCCGCCTGCCGACCCGCTGGGTGAGTGCCACACCGACGGTCCGGCTCAACGCCGTGAGCCAGCGCGTTGCCGTGGGCTGGGGCACGCCGACCGCCTCGGCCGCTGCGCTGAGGTGACCACGCTCTGTCATCGCGTGCAGCAACACCAGCCTCGGCATCAGATCCGACGCGGCGCTCGATGACGGCGAGAGCATCGCGCCATCGTAGTTCGCCGTCGGCGACCCACTCCGCGACTCGGCGGGCAGCGCACGCCGTTGCACGACGAGCGGCAGCGCGACCTCCAGAACTGGATGGGTGATCTCCGATCCTGAATACGAGCAGGCGATGCCGTACGGATCGACGACTCGTCCTGGTCGTGGATGGCCATTCTCCTGCACTGACGGTGACAACGGCATTCCGTCGATGCACAGTTGCGGCCGATCGGGCTGGACGAAGCGAAGAGTGAGGACCTCGAAGCGATGAGCGGCACGTTTTCCGAAGCCGAGGTGCTGGGTGGGATCGAGAAGGGGTTGCTGATCGGGGGCCGATTTCGCGCCGCCGCCGGCGGACGGACCTTCGCGGTCGAGAACCCGGCGACCGGCGAGTCGCTCTGCGAGGTCGCCGACGGCTCGGCGGAGGACGCCCGTGATGCCCTCGCTGCCGCATCGGCGGCGCAGAGCTCCTGGGCGGCAACGGCTCCACGTGAGCGCAGCGAGATCCTGCGACGCGCCTACGACCTCCTCGTCGAGCGCACCGAGGAGATCGCGGCGCTGATCACGCTCGAGATGGGCAAGTCGCTGGCCGAGTCGCGCGCCGAGGTCGCATACGGCGCCGAGTTCTTCCGCTGGTACTCCGAGGAGGCCGTGCGCATCCAGGGTGACTTCGCGGTCGAGCCCGGTGGTTCGGGACGGATCGTGCTGATGCGCCAGCCCGTCGGCCCGAGCCTGCTCATCACACCGTGGAACGTCCCGTTGGCCATGCCGACGCGCAAGATCGGCCCGGCGATCGCGGCCGGCTGCACGATGATCCTGAAGCCTGCCGAGCAGACCCCGCTCACGGCGTTGCTGCTCGCCTCGGTGCTGGGCGAGGCGGGTCTTCCCGACGGGGTGCTCAACGTCGTCACCACCTCCGACCCCGGGGCGGTCGCCGAGCCGCTGATGCACGACGACCGGCTCCGGAAGCTGTCGTTCACCGGATCCACCGATGTCGGCCGGAAACTGATCGCGAGTTCGGCGGACAAGGTGTTGAAGACGTCGATGGAACTGGGCGGGAATGCGCCGTTCATCGTGTGCGCTGATGCCGACATCGACGCCGCGGTGGACGGCGCGATGATCGCGAAGATGCGCAACATCGGTGAGGCGTGCATCGCCGCCAACCGCTTCTACGTGCACGCGGACGTCGCCGAGGAGTTCACGAGCCGGTTGACGGCACGAATGAGCAAGATGGTGGTCGGCCGTGGCATCGACGAGGGGGTCGAGGTCGGCCCGCTGATCGACGCCGACCAGCGGGACAAGGTCGCCACGCTCGTCGACGACGCCGTGGGCCGTGGCGCTCGCGTCCACACCGGAGGCGCTGTGCCGTCCGGGCCGGGCTACTTCTACCCGCCGACCGTGCTGAGCGAGGTCCCGTCCTCCGCGCGCATGGTCGAGGAGGAGATCTTCGGGCCGGTCGCGGCGATCTCGCCGTTCACCGACGAGCAGGAGGTCCTCCGCTCGGCCAATGCCACCCGGGCCGGGCTCGTGAGCTACGTCTTCACCCGTGACACGGGCCGCGCGATCCGGTTCGCCGAGGGGCTCGAGACCGGGATGGTCGGGCTGAACCGCGGGTTCGTCTCGAACCCGGCTGCGCCCTTCGGGGGCATGAAGCAGTCCGGCTTGGGCCGGGAGGGCGGCAGGGCCGGCATCGAGGAGTACCTCGAGCTCAAGTACGTCGCCGTGGACGTCGATCGATGAGTG
Organism: Pseudonocardia sp. MH-G8; assembly: GCF_002262885.1. Lineage (GTDB taxonomy): Bacteria > Actinomycetota > Actinomycetes > Mycobacteriales > Pseudonocardiaceae > Pseudonocardia. Next base: position 241,461 of record NZ_NKYF01000007.1, read on the forward strand.
CCGAACCCGTCGTCGCGCGGTTTCGCGGGTCGCGACAGGAGGTCGACTTCGGCGGTGCCGTGATGGTCCCCGACAGCGCACTGTGGGGAGCCCAGACCCAGCGCGCGGTCGAGACGTTCACCATCAGCGACCTGCGCCTTCCACGCAGCTACACCGCTGCGCTCGGGTCGCTCAAGCGGGCCGCCGCGCGCGCGAACACCGATCTCGGTCTGCTCGCTCCGCCGCTCGCCGAGGCGATCGTGGCCTCGGCGGGCGAAGTGGCCGACGGCCTGCTCGACGACCACTTCCCGGTCGACGTGTTCCAGACCGGCAGCGGCACCAACACGAACATGAACGCCAACGAGGTGATCGCCAACCGGGCCAACCAGCTGCTCGGCATGCCGTTGGGGACCAAGCGCCCGGTCCACCCGAACGACCACGTGAACCTCGGGCAGTCCTCCAACGACGTCACGCCCACCGTTGTCCACCTGACCGCGCAGGCGGCGATCACGCACCGGTTGGTGCCCGCCTTCTCGCACCTCGCGGCATCGCTGCGTGCGCTCGCCGAGGCCACCGACGACGTCGTCAAGCCCGGGCGCACCCACCTGCAGGACGCGGTCCCGATCCGGCTGGGGCAGGAGTTCCTCGGGCATGCCGGCCAGATCGAACGCACCCTCGACCGGTTCCGTTCCGCGCAGAGCGGCCTGGCCGAGGTCGCGCTCGGCGGCACGGCGGTCGGAACGGGCCTCAACACCCATCCCGGGTTCGCCGGCCGGGTCGTCGCGGCCCTGGCCGCCGAGTTCGACGTGGAGCTGCGGGAAACCGAGAACCATTTCCAGGCCCAGAACACCCTCGATGCGGTCGTGTTCGCCTCGGGCGCCCTGCGGACGGCTGCGGTCGGCCTCCTCAAGATCGCTGACGACGTGCGCTGGATGAGCAGCGGACCGCGCGCCGGGTTGGGCGAGATCGAGGTGCCCGGCCTCTCGATGGGCTCGTCGATCATGCCCGGGAAGACCAACCCGGTCGTCGCGGAGGCCGTGTGCCAGGTCGCGGCCAAGGTGACGGGAAACGACGCGACAATCGCGCTGGCGGGCGGCCGCGGCAGCTTCGAGCTCACGGTGATGACCCCGATCGTCGCCTACAGCCTGCTGGAGTCGATCGAGCTCCTGGCCGGCGCGGCCACCGTCTTCGCCGACCGGTGCATCAGCGGGATCCGTGCCACGTCGGCCGGACCGGCAGCGGTCGAGCGGGGTCTGATGATGGTGACCGCGCTGTCTCCCCGCATCGGATACGACGAGGCGGCCGCCATCGCCGCCGAGGCCCGCACCAGCGGACGCACGATCCGCGAGGTCGCCCGCGAGCGCACGGACCTGCGGGAGGACGAGCTCTCCGAGCTGCTCGACCCGCGCCGGATGACCGGATCGCGCTGACCCGTGGTGGATGACGCTCGCGACGAGCCGTCGCGAAGCCCGGAACCCGAGCACACCCGAGTTCACACAGGAGTGGTCATGGAACTGTCGTTCAGGAACAGGGTCGTCGTCGTGACCGGCGCGGCCGGCGGATTCGGCTCCGCGATCGCGCGGACGTTCGCCGCCGCGGGGGCGCACGTGGTCGTCTCCGACATCGATTCGGCGGGGGCGGAGAAGCTCGCCGCCGATCTGCCCTCGGCGATCGCGGTCACCACCGACGTCACCGATGCGGACGCCATGCGCAGCCTGGTCGAGACCGCCGAGTCGGCCTTCGGAGGCATCGACGTGATGGTGAACAACGCCGGTGTGCCGCATCGCACGGCAGCGCTCGTCGATCTGGACGTGGAGACGGTGGACCAGCAGCTCGCGGTGAACGTGCGCAGCGTGTTCCTCGGCTGCAAGTACGCCGTCCCCGCGCTCCGCCGCCGAGGTGGGGGAGTGGTCGTGAACGTCGCCTCCATCGCGGCGAAGCGCCCTCGACCCGGCCTGACGATCTACAACGCGACAAAGGGTGCGGTCATCACCCTGACCCGCGGCCTGGCCGCCGAGGTGGGGCCCGACGTGCGCGTGAACGCCGTCAACCCGGTCATCTCCGAAACGGGGTTCGTCAAGAGCTTCACCGGCGCCGACGACCTCCCCGACGACCTCCGCGAGAGCTGGGTCGCCGGAATCCCGATGGCGCGCACCGCCACCGCCCAGGACGTCGCCCACAGCATCCTCTACCTCGCGTCCGACCAGGCCGGCTTCCTCACCGGGGTCTGCCTGGACGTCGACGGTGGCCGCAGCATCCAGTGAGTTCGTCCGAGATCAGGGAGCCAGGAATGTCGACGACGCGTTCCGCAGCACAGGTCACCACGAAACCATCGGCCGCGAAGGTCGCCGTGGCGGGCTTCATCGGCACGACGATCGAGTGGTACGACTATCTCGTTTTCGGCGCGGCCACCGTTCTGGTGTTCAACCCGCTGTTCTTCCCGACCCTCGACCCGCTCGCGGGCACCCTCGCCGGGTTCGCGACGCTCGCGGTCGCGTTCCTCGCACGTCCCGTCGGCGGGCTCGTGTTCGGGCACTTCGGTGACCGGATCGGGCGCAAGAAGATGCTCGTGCTCTCCGTGGTCATGATGGGGGCCGGCACGTTCGCCGTCGGGCTGCTGCCCACCTACGAGACGATCGGGATCTGGGCTCCGATCCTGCTGGTGGCGCTGCGGTTCGTCCAGGGCTTCGCCGTCGGCGGCGAGTGGGGCGGCGCCGTCGTCATGTCGCTGGAGCACGCGCCACCGAACCGCCGGGCCTTCTACGCCAGCTTCCCCCAGGCCGGGGTGCCCGCGGGAACCTTCCTGTCCAGCAGCGCCTTCTTCCTGGTGACCCTCATGCCCGAGGAGCAACTGCTGAGCTGGGGATGGCGGATCCCCTTCCTGTGTTCGGCGATCCTGATCGTCGTCGGGCTCTACATCCGCATGCGCGTGACGGAATCACCGGAGTTCCTCGCTCTCCGGAGCGGCGGCGATGTCGCGAAGCTGCCGGCGGCCGACGTCTTCGCGTCGCACAAGAGGGCGTTGGTCGTCGGGTCGCTGTGCCTGCTCGCCCCGAACGCGGTCTTCTACCTGGCCAGTACGTTCTTCCTCAGCTACGGCCCGGTCCACCTCGGGCTGAGCCGGGGCCTCGTCCTCACCGCGCTGCTGGTGGCCTCCGCCGTCCAGGTGGTGACCCTGCCGCTGTTCGCGATCATCGCCGACCGGACGGGCACGAAGAACTTCCTGATGGCCGGGAGTGCCGTCGTCGCGGTCGGCGCGTTCCCCGTCTTCCTCCTCTTCGACACCGGCACCGTCGCCGGCGTCGTCGCGGCCTACCTGCTGGCCCTCCCCGTTCTGCATGCCCTGGTCTACGGCGCGGTCGCGGGCTTCATCGCCGAGTTGTTCCCGCCGAAGGCGCGCTACACCGGCTCGTCGGTGGCCTACCACCTCGGGGGCGCGGTCACCGCGGCTCCCGTGCCGATCGTCGCAACCCTGCTGCTGACCGAGTTCGGCACCTCCGCAGCGATCGCCGTCTACCTGATCCTGGCGAGCCTGGTCTGCGGCCTCGTCATCTCGTTGGCCCCCGCGCCCCGGGGGCCGGTCGAGTCCGCACGTCCGCGGTCGGAGGTGGCTGCTCGCCACTCGCCATCAGGCGTGCGTGGCAGCGCCGGGGCTCGCGACCGGCATCCCGAGGTTCGCGCCGGCCAGCAGTAGCCGCCTGTCGTAGGTCACGAACGCGGTGATGCGGGATCCGAGGACTACGTGAGCCGTCGCGAGGTGGATGGCATCCAGCGACCGCAACTCGGTCCCGTCGTATGCCGCCGCGGCAGTGCGGACGGTGCGGTCGATCTCGTGTCGGGCGAGCCGTTCGAGGAGCGGGGGGACCTGGGGGAGCAGTGCCGGGTCGATCCGTCGCAGCGCTCTCGGCAATTCGACCTCGGTCAACGTCGACGTCACGAAGAGTGTGTCCATGCGGTCGTCGAGCCAGTCGGCCAACGCGTCGCTCTCCGGCTCGGGGCGGAGCAGCTTCACCAGCGCGGCCGTGTCGAGGTAGATCATCAGAACCGCTCGTCGTCACGCATCTCCCGCAGCACGGCACCCGCCTCGGAATCGGTGCGCACCGCACCGACCGGACGCGGCACCGGGCCCCGACGGGTGGGTGGGTGCAGTGTGCCGGCGGCGATGAGGTCGGCGAGCGGGTGCGCCTGTGCGGGCACGAGCCGCGCGATGACAACGCCGCGCTCTGTCACGTCGAGCTCCTCGCCGCGCTTCACTCGCGCGAGGACTCCCGCAGTGTCCTGGTTGAGCTCGCGAACGGGTACCTCGCCCATTCCACGCAGGGTACTACGCTGATGTACTACGCGCCGAGCCGTGCTCGGAGACCCAGATGATGATGATTGCGCAGCGATGAGTTCCTGACCGCGCCCGAGTCCCACCGTTCAGCTGGGGGCGGACCGAGGGCCGGACCGACTCCACATCATCGATACGGATCGGACGAGAGGGGGGCACCGGTGAGCGGCATCAGGGTGTTGGTGGCGGGGGCGAGCATCGCGGGGCCCGCGCTGGCCCACTGGCTGCACCGGCGGGGGGCCGAGGTGACCGTGGTGGAGCGGGCCCCCGAGCTGCGTCCCGGCGGGCAGGCGGTGGACGCGCGCGGGGTGGCGAAGGAGGTCATCCGGCGCATGGGGCTGGACGCGGCGGTACGCGCGGCCTGCACCGACACCGCGGGCGCGTACACCGTGGACGCGGACGGGACCGTGCTGGAGACCTTCCGGGCGGACGACCACGGCGGCGACGGGTACATCGCGGAGATCGAGATCCTGCGCGGGGACCTGTCCCGGGTGCTGTACGACGACACCCGCGACGGTGTCGAGTACGTCTTCGGCGACCGGATCGCCGCGCTCACCCAGGACGCGGACGGGGTCGACGTGACCTTCGCGGGCGGCGACCGGCGACGCTTCGACCTGGTGGTCGGCGCGGACGGGCTGCACTCGGCGCTGCGGGAGATGGTGTTCGGGCCGCGGGAGCAGTTCATCCGCCACCTCGGGATGGTGCTGGCCTTCTACAGCGTCCCCAACGAGTTCGGGCTGGACCGCTGGCTGATCGACTACCAGGGGGCCGGGCGCTCGGCCGGCCTGCGGCCCCTCCACGACGCCGCCCGGGCGATGGCCATGTTGTCCTTCACCGCAGCCGACTTCGACGTCGACCACCGCGACGTCGAAGCCCAGAAGCGCCTGCTGCGCGAGCAGATGACCGGCCTCGGCTGGCTGACCCCGCAGATCCTCGCGCACCTGGACGACACCCCGGACTTCTACCTCGACCAGGTCGCCCAGGTGGCGATGGACCGCTGGTCGAGCGGACGGGTGGGGCTGCTCGGGGACGCGGCGTTCAGCCCGTCGCCGATGTCGGGGGGTGGCACCGGGCTGGCCCTGGTTGGCGCCTACCTGCTGGCCGGAGAGCTGGCTGCCGCCGGGTGGGACCCGGAGGCCGGGTTCGCGGGATACGAGGCGCGGATGCGCTCGTTCGTCGAGGCCAACCAGGAGATCGGCCGGATGCACGTGCAGAGCCGCGAGGCCCCCGCGCCGGACACCCAGCCGAGCCCGGAGCCCGACATGGAGGCGCTCATGGAGCTGGTCGAGCGTGCGATCAACGGCGTCGAGCTGCCCGACTACGCCGGGGTGCCGGACTCCGGTGCTCCGGCCGGTTCGGCCTGGACCGGCGTCGACCGGGCACGGGCGTAGCGCCGGCCGCCGTCGGGTGGGACCGATCGACGGGTGCTGACGGCGGCTACAGCGGCAGCACCTCCCGGCAGTGCTCGACCACCTGCTCGACCAGCCCGCTCGCCCGGACCCCACGCGGCAGGGCGGCGACGAGGGAGTTGGTCCCGATGTCCTCGACGATGGGCAGGAACTGCAGTGGCCGGCCCTCGTGGCTGCTCGCCACCTCGGTCATCAGCAGGGCCCAGGCCAGCCCTCGCCCGACAAGTGCGCGCACCGCCAGCACGTCGGTGCTGCGGTAGGCGATGCGCGGGAAGACTCCGAAGCGGGCCAGCAAGGCCTCGTTGAGGAAGCTCGCCGGCTCGACGTTGAGCAGCGCGCCGGGGTGGTCGGCGAGATCGGCGAGACGCACGTCGGGTCGTGCGGCGAGGGGGTGATCGGCGGCGACGGCGACCTTGAACCGGCGCTCGCGCAGCAGGGTCGGCTCCACCTCGGGCTGCAGCTGCATCTCGTAGAGGAAGCAGACATCCACCTGGCCGCGCAGCAGACGCTCCTGCAGCACGGCGGCGGAGCCCTCCACGATCTCCAGCTGCGAGTCCGGGAACCGGTCGCGCAGCAGGCCGGCGACCTCCGGCAGGACCTGCGCCGACACCGAGGGGAAGCACCCCACCGTCAGCCTGCCGGTGTGCGGGTGCCCGGCGAGCTGCCGCACGTCGTGCAGCACTCCGCGGGCCCGGGTTGCCGCCTCCCGGCCTGCCGCGGTCAGGTGGACGCCCTTCGCGGTTCGCCGCACGGCCAGCTGCACCCCGAGCGCGCCTTCGAGCTCCCGCAGGGCCTGGCTGATCGCGGCCTGTGAGACGTGGCAGCGGACCGCGGCCCGGGAGATCGACTCGTCCTGCGCGATCGCGACCAGGTACTCGAGCTGGCGCAGGGTCACATCCTTCACAAGCGGAGCTTATGTTCTGGGACAGCAGAATCAGCTATGCCTGGTTCCGCTGGTGGGCGAGATTGTGTGCCGTAGGTGCGGCTGCCGCACGTCCAGCACGACACGAAGGAGTGTCATGTCCAGCCCTCACGTGGTGACCCTCGGGACCGCGGGTGGCCCGCGGTGGTGGGACCGCCCCGGCGTGGCGGCCGCCCGGAGCGGGATCGCTACCGCGGTCGTCGTCGGCGAGGCGGTGTACCTCGTCGACGCAGGCCAGGGCACCGGCCGTCAGCTGGCCCGCGCGGGGCTGCCGCTCGACCGGGTCCGCGCGCTGTTCCTGACCCACCTGCATTCCGACCACGTCGCAGACCTGGTCCCGTTGCTGCTGTTCGGCCTGTTCGAGCGCCGGGACGCGGCCGCTCCGCCGATCCGGGTGTACGGTCCCGGCCCGCGCGGCGGGCTGCCGCCGCTCTCCCCGCACGCGACCCGGCGGCCGGAGCCGGTGGCGCCGGCCAACCCGACCCCGGGGACCGTCGAGATGGTCGGCCTGCTGTGCGCGGCGCACGCGACCGATCTCAACGATCGGATCTTCGACTCGTTGACGCGGCGACCCGCCGACCAGGTGGCCGTCCACGACATCGCGCTGCCGCCGGGCACGGGATTCGCCCCGGACTCCCGGGTGGCGCCGGCGATGGAGCCGTTCGAGGTCCACCGCGACGACGACGTCGTCGTCACCGCGATCCTGGTCGAGCACCCGCCCACCGCCCCGGCCTTCGCGTTCCGATTCGACACCGCCGAGGGTTCGGTGACGATTTCTGGGGACACGGCACCCTGCGTCAACCTGGTCCGACTCGCGCGGGACACCGATCTGCTGCTGCACGAGGCGATCGACCTGACCGCGATGGGTCGCCGCTACTCCGACAACGCGATGCGGCGCGCGACCATGGCCCACCACGGCCGCGCTCACACCACCGCTCACCAGGCCGGCGAGCTCGCCACCCGGGCTGGTGCCGGGGCGCTGGCGCTGCACCACCTGGTGCCCGGCGACGCCCCGGCGTCCGCGTTCTCCGCGACGGCGGCCGAGACGTTCCGCGGCCCGGTGCTCGTGCCCGACGACCTGGACGTCATCGGGTTCGCGACCGGTCGCCGGACGGAGGTGGCGTGATGCCCGGCACCGACAGCGCGCCGGCCGCCCGGCAGGTCGAAGCGACCCCGAGGGAGATGCGCCGGATCCTCGCCGCCAGCTTCATCGGCACGGCGATCGAGTACTACGACTTCATCCTCTACGCGACGGCCGCGAGCATCGTCTTCGGCACCGTGTTCTTCACCGGCGTCGGCCCCGGGGTCGCGCAGGTCCTCGCGTTCGGCACGCTCGCCGCCGGTTACTTCGCCCGTCCACTCGGTGGCATCGTGTTCGGACACCTGGGCGACCGGCTCGGCCGCAAGTCCATGCTGGTCGTGACCCTGGTGCTGATGGGCCTGGTCAGCACGCTGGTCGGCCTGCTCCCGACCACCGAGCAGATCGGCGTCGCGGCACCGCTGCTGCTGGTGCTCCTGCGGATCCTGCAGGGCATCGCGGTGGGCGGGGAGTGGGGCGGCGCGATGCTGCTCGGCTTCGAACGCGCGAAGAAGGAGTCGCGGGGCTTCGCCGCCTCCTTCGCCTACATGGGCGCCCCCGCCGGCACCATCGTCGGCACCCTGGTGCTCAGCCTCGCCTCGACGCTGCCCCGCGAGGACTTCCTGTCCTGGGGCTGGCGGGTGCCGTTCGTCTTCAGCGCGGTGCTGGCCGGCGTGGGGCTGGTCATCCGGCTCAAGACCGCCGAGTCGGCGGTGTTCCAGGAGGCCGTGGAGGCGGTGGAGGAGAAGCGGGTGCCGGTCGGCGAGGTCCTCACCCGCTATCCACGGCGGCTGCTGCTGGCGATCGGTGCCGGGATCTCGGGGCAGGCCGCGCAGGGGCTGATGGGGGTGTGGGCGCTGGGCTACGCCGTCACCCAGCTCCAGCTCTCGCCCACCAGCGTGCTCAACGTCAAGGCCCTCACCGGGGTCTGCGTGATCGTCGTGGTCGTGATCGCGGCGCGCCTGTCGGACCGGATCGGCCGCAGGCCGGTGATGCTGGGCGGGAACGTCGCGGCCCTGCTCCTCGCCTTTCCGATCATGTTCCTGCTCGACTCCGGCAGCGTGTGGACCGTGTTCCTCGCCCTGGTCCTCGGCCTGGCCGTGATCCAGGGCTTCGTCGCCGGGCCCTACGGCGCCTTCGCGGCCGAGCTCTTCCCGACCCGGATCCGCTACACGGGCACCTCGATGGGCTACCAGATCGCCGCGGCGCTCGGAGCCGGTCTCATGCCGGTGATCGCGTCCTCTCTGGTCCTGGTGGGTGGGGGCTCGCTGTGGCTCGTCGCGCCGGCGTGGATGGGCATGACATCGATCGGTCTGGTCGCCCTCGTCGTGGCGCGCGAAGGCAAGGACGACGACCTGCGCGACATCGGCTGACAGGGTGCCGCTCCTGGCTGAACCGGGCGATCTTCACCTCGCCGTCCAGATGGGCACGATCGAAGCCACGAGGAGCAGGGTGAGAACGACGTTGAGCACCGTCCACTGCCGCTCGGTCCGCAGCACCCGGGCGAGCACGAGTCCGGCGAGGCACCACAGTGTGAGCGATGCCGCGGCAGCCACGCCGAACGCCACGCCGAGCACACCGGCCAGGAGGGTGGGCTGTGAGGCGAGGGAAGCGAAGGAAGCGGCCGCGGCGACCGTCATCGCCCAGCCCTTGGGGTTGTGCCAGAGCATCCACACACCGCTGAGGAAGCCGAGGGGGCGCGAGGCGGCCGAGCCGCTGCCCGGAGAGCCGGCGCGCGCGGTCCGGACCGCCAGCCACAGCAGGTAGACGGTGCCGCCCACCTGGAAGGCGAGCCGCAGCGCCGGAGCGGCCAGGACCAGCCCGCCGAGTCCGGCCGCCGCGGCGGCGGCCATCGTGGCGAGCCCCACCGCGATGCCGGCCATCAGCGGGATCGACCGGCGGAAGCCGAAATGCGCACCCGAGGCGGTGGCCAGGGTGGTGGCGCCGCCCGGGGTGATCGTGGCGACCACCGCGAACACGGCGAGCGCGGTGAGTCCGGCAGCGGTCATGGTCCAGTTGTAGATCACGACGCGGCATCAGGACAACGAATGTTGCTTCTCGTTGTCATTACGGATCATGATGGTGATGTGACAGCCAACCTGGACACGGCGCTGCTGCGCACGTTCGTCGCGGTGTGCGATCACGCCGGCATGACCGCGGCCGGTCACGCGCTGCACCTCACCCAGGGAGCGGTCAGCCAGCAGGTCGGTCGGCTCGAGTCGGCCCTCGGGACGACGCTGTTCGTCCGCAGCCGCCGTGGCGTGCGCCTGACTCCGGCAGGGGAGCGGTTGATCGGACGGGCCCGGGAGATGCTCGCGCTCCACGACGAGCTCTGGGCGGACATGACCGGCCGGGGCGTGGCGGGGCGGGTCACCCTCGGTGTTCCGGACGACCTGGTCGCGGTGCTGGCCCCGGTCGTGAAGGGCTTCGTCGAGGACCATCCCCGGGTGGAGCTGTCCCTGGTCTGTGCGTCCTCGTCGGACCTGTCCGCCGAGGTCGGCCGGGGTGTCGTGGACGTGGCGGTCGTCGAGGAGCTCCACGAGTCCGCGGTGGGCGAGGTCGTGGCGCTCGAACGGCTCGTCTGGGTCGGGGATCGCGACGGCAGGGCGCACCTCGCCCGCCCGCTTCCGGTCTCCGTCGTCTCGCAGTCCTGCGCGTTCCGGCCCGTCGTGCTCGACGCGCTGCGCCGCGACGGTCGCGACTGGCGCACGGTCTTCGAGAACGGCAGCCTCGCGGCCACGCTGGCCACCGTCCGGATGGGGTTGGCCGTCACCGCGCTGCTGGAGTCGACCGCGCCGGTCGACCTCGCCGTGCTCGGACGGTCGGCCGTCCTTCCCGAGCTCCCTCCGTTCGCCCTCACCCTGCGCGTCGGTGCCACCGCGTCGCCACCCGCAGTCGAGCTCGCGGACCGGCTGCGCGCCGGGCTGGCCCGGCGCGGGGAGTGAGAGGCGAGACGGCTTCTCATTGAGCAAAGTTGCACAGTGCGCAAGAATTGCTCTACCGTGGAGGCATGCCTGACGGACTTCGTGAGCGGAAGAAGACGGAGCTGCGCGACCGGCTGAGCCTGACGACGGTGCTCCTCGCGACGGAGCGGGGCCTGGCGAACGTCCGTGTGGAGGACATCGTCGAGCGCGTCGGGGTGTCGCGCCGCACGTTCAGCAACTACTTCGCGAGCAAGGAAGACGCCATCGCGGACCGTCACGTCCAGCGGGCGTGGGAGGCGGCGGAGGCCCTGCGGGCGCGACCGGCCGAGGAGCCGCTCTGGGAGGCGGTCACCGCGGCGATCGTCGTCCCGTACCTGTCGAGGTCCGGTGCGGGAGCGGCGAAGTCGAAGGAAGACCAGGACAGCCTGATCGCCATGCTGAGCGAGCCCGACATGCAGTCGGCCGTCGCCCGGGGGATGCGCGCCGCCACCGACGTGCTCGCCGACGCGATCGCGGAACGGCTCGGCACCGACCCGGCCGTCGACATCCACCCGCGCCTGGTCGCCAACGCCGCCCTCTCGACGCAGCTGCTCACCGTGGAGTTCTGGCTTCGCACCGATCCCCCCGGCGAGCTCCTCCCACTCCTGCGGGACGCGTTCGACCGGCTCGGGGCCGGGTTCGGCGAGTCCGCAGACCGTCATCCGAACCACCACAGCCCGGAAGAGGAGCAGCACTGATGCTCGATGTCGTCATCTCCGGCGGAGGCCCCGTCGGCCTCTTCCTCGCGTGTGAACTCAAGCTCGCGGGGGCGAATCCGGTCGTCCTGGAACGCCTGGCCGGCGTCAACCAGGCGGACAAGGCGCACGGGCTCACCGGTCAGGTCGTTCGGTTGCTGGACAACCGGGGCCTGTTCGAACGCTGCAGCGGGTCCGCGGTGCCGGCGGCCGCGCCGGGCTTCTTCTTCGGTGCGATGACGTTGCCGTTGCACGAGCTCGGCGCCGACAACCCGATGTACCTCCTGCCCATCAACCAGCGCGACTTCGAACGCGTCCTCAACGAGAGGGCGGCGGAGCTGGGCGTCGATGTGCGACGTGGGTACGAGGTGCGCTCGTTCACCCAGCTCGACGAGCACGTCGAGGTCCTGGCGTCCGATGAGGACGGCGGCGAGGCCACGTTCGGCGCGAGGTTCCTCGTCGGCTGCGACGGGGCGCACAGCGTGGTCCGGAAGCAGTCGGGCATCGGGTTCCCCGGGTACACCGACGAGCAGATCGTGGACCGGACGGCGCTCATCGCGCCGTCGGCCCAGTTCCGGCCCGCGCCCGGCGGGCGGGTGTACGTCCAGGGCCTCGGTGAGATCTCCGGGCACGCCCACCGCACGGAGCGCGGCGTCGTCACCGTCGCGCTGCTCGACCCGGAGCGCCCCCTCGTGCACACCGTCGAGTGGGAGGACGAGCCGGCGGGCGCCTTCCCCGGGCCCGGGGCGCCCATGACGTTGACCGAGATGGAAGCGAGCATCGAGCGCGTCCTCGGCGCGCCGGTCTCCCTCGCGTCGCCGCCGGACGGTGCGCCCACGCTCCTTCGTCGTCTGTGCGGCAGGAACACCCGTGTGGCCGACAGGTACCGCGACCGCCGAGTGTTCCTCGCCGGTGATGCCGCGCACGTTCACGCCGCCGCGGGCGGGCCGGGTCTGAACCTGGCGCTCCAGGACGCCGCGAACCTCGCCTGGAAACTGGCCGCCGACCTGCACGGCTGGGCTCCGGAGGATCTGCTCGACACCTACGAGACCGAACGGCACGCGCTCGGACGTCGGGTCTTCATGCAGACGCAGGCCCAGACCGCCCTCATGGCACCCGGCGGTGACGTGACCGCGCTGCGGCAACTGTTCGCGGAGTTCCTCGGCCGTCGCGACAACCTGCAGCTCGTCGCGGACCTCATCGCCGGTGCCGACGTGCGCTACGCCATGGGCGAGGAGGACCCCGCCGCACCGACGGGGTGGTTCGTGCCGTCGCTCGCGGTGGAGACCCAGGATGGGCGGCGGGTCCGGCTCGCCGAACTCCTCCGCGACGCCTCTCCCGTTCTCCTCGACCTCACCGAGGGCGGCGAGCTCACCACGGCCACCGAACCCTGGAGCGATCGTGTGACCGCCGTTGCCGGCCGAGCGGCGAACGCTCCTGCATCCGCGCTGCTCATCCGTCCCGACGGCTACGTCGCGTGGGCCGGTGCGGACCCGGACCGCCTGCGGGACGCGCTCACCCGCTGGTTCGGGCCGGCCCGCTTCCGAAAGGCATCACCGTGCCTCTTGCGCTGACCGGTGATTGGATCCATTATACAGCGAGAAATCCGGAAGATCGGGCCTCGGGATCCGGGTCGACGCGACGGTGTCGCGACGCGATGCGTTCCGCGCGACGTGGTAATGGCTCAGGGGTGTCATTCCTGGGTTGATTGAAAAGCGCATGTGCGACGGGTGCGCTCGAAACCACCTCGGCGAGGTCGGTCACGCCTGCCAGCACGCCGAATCTGCCTGATCGGAGCCTTTGTGAACCGTCGTTCCGGCCCTTCTGCTCGCCACCGCGCTCGCTGGCCTCTCGCCCTGCTCGGAGTTCTCGCACTGGCCCTCACAGCCTGTGGTGGTGGTGAGGCTCCTGCCGCCGCCGGGGGCGAGGCCGGCGCTGCCTCGCCCGCCCAGTTCGACGCCTTCGAACAGGTAGCTCCTGACGCGGCTGCGGCAGAACTGCTTCCCGACGCGATCACGCAGGCCGGCAAGCTGGTGGTGGTGATGAACGTGTCGAGCGCGCCCGGCAAGTTCTACGCCACCGACAACACCACGGTGATCGGCCTGAACGCCGACCTGGCCAGGGCCATCGGCCGTGTGCTGGACATTTCGGTCGAGATCCAGGACGTGCAGTTCGACGGCATCATTCCCGGCCTGAGCGCCGAGCGGTTCGACATGACGATCGCCAGCATGGCGGCCACCGCGCCGCGCCTCGAGGTGCTCGACATGATCCGCTACGGCGAGTGGGGCTCGTCGCTCGCCGTGGCCAAGGGCAACCCGCTCGGGCTGACCGCGGAGACGCTGTGCGGCCACCGGATCGCGGTGCAGCAGGCGTCGATCCAGGCCGACAAGCGACTGCCGGACCTGTCCGCCGCGCACTGCGAGGCGGCGGGCCTGCCGAAGATCGAGGCCGTCGTGCTGCCCAGCCAGAACGACGCCGTGCTCCAGCTGGCCAGCGGCCGCGTCGACGGCGTGTTCGCCGACACCCCCGTGCTCGCCTACGCCACGGTCCAGCAGCCCGACAAGCTCGAGCTGGGAGCGGAGCTGAACCGCAGTCCGGTGTCGATCGGCCTGCCGAAGGACAGCGAGCTGACTCCCGCGGTGCAGGCGGCGATGCAGGTGCTGATGGATTCCCCGACCTACGCCGAGATCTTCGCCAAGTGGGGCCTGGCCGACGCCGTGACGGCGGAGCCCACGCTCGAGGTCCCGACGCCCTGATGACCACCACGAGGCTGCCCGGCGCCGAGGCTGAGGCGGAGCTGCTCACGGTCGTGCCGCGGCGGAGCCCGGTGCAGATCGTCGGCACGCTGGTCGTGCTGGTGCTCGGCGCGATGCTGGTGAACACGCTGATCACCAACGAGCGGTTCGAGTGGGACATCGTCGCGCAGTACCTGACGGTCGAGGCCATCCTGCGCGGCGCGCTGCTCACCGTCGAGCTGACCGTGATCTCGATGGTGCTCGGCGTCGTGCTCGGCGTCGTCCTGGCGGTGATGCGGCTGTCCCGCAGCCGGCTGCTCGCCGGCATCTCGTTCGCCTTCGTGTGGTTCTTCCGGGGAACGCCGCTGCTGATCCAGCTCATCTTCTGGTTCAACCTCTCGGCCCTGTATCCGCAGCTGTCGCTGGGAATCCCGTTCGGCCCGGAGTTCGTGTCCGGGAGCTCCAACGCGTTCATCACGCCGTTCGTGGCCGCGGTGCTGGGACTGACGCTGAACGAGGCGGCCTACATGGCCGAGATCGTCCGCGGCGGGCTCCTGGGCGTCGACCGGGGGCAGACCGCGGCCGCGCAGGCGCTCGGCATGAGCCGGACGCTCACGCTGCGCCGGATCGTGCTGCCGCAGGCGATGCGGATCATCGTGCCGCCGACCGCGAACCAGACGGTCTCGATGCTGAAGAACACCTCGCTGGTGAGCGTGCTCGGCGCCGCGGAGCTGCTGCACAGCGCGCAGATCATCTACTCCCGCACCTACGAGACGATCCCGCTGCTGATCGTGGCCGCCCTCTGGTACCTGGCGATGACCACGGTGCTGAGCGTCGGGCAGTACTACGTCGAGCGGTACTACGGACGCGGCGACATCGGGGCCGGCCGGGCGAAGCGCCGGGGGAGCAAGCCGGCGGCCAGGACACCCACGATCGACCGATCGGAGCTGCCGTCATGACCGCGCCGCCCGGCACCACGCCCCCCGACACCGCGCTGGTGCGCGCCCGAGCACTGCGCAAGTCCTTCGGCCACGTGGAGGTCCTGCGCGGGGTCGATCTCGACGTCGAGGCGGGAGAGGTGTGCTGCATCGTCGGGCCGAGCGGATCGGGCAAGTCGACGCTGCTGCGCTGCATCAACCACCTGGAGAAGCTGGACTCGGGGCAGATCCACGTGGACGGTGAGCTGATCGGCTACCGCCGCGTGGGCCGGAAGCTGCACGAGCTCTCCGAACGTCACGTGGCCCGGCAGCGTTCCGGGATCGGCATGGTCTTCCAGCAGTTCAACCTCTTCCCGCACATGACGGCGCTGGAGAACGTGATCGAGGCGCCGGTGCGGGTGAAGAGGGAACCATCCGGCGAGGTCCGCACCCGGGCGCTGTCGCTGCTCGACCGCGTGGGGCTGGGGGAGAAGGCCGACGCCTACCCCGGGCAGCTGTCCGGCGGGCAGCAGCAGCGTGTGGCGATCGCCCGCGCGCTGGCCATGCGACCCCGGCTGATGCTGTTCGACGAGCCGACGTCGGCGCTGGACCCGGAGCTGGTCGGGGAGGTGCTCGAGACGATGCGGGCGCTCGCCGAGGAGGGGATGACGATGATCGTGGTGACGCACGAGATGGGGTTCGCCCGGGAGGTGGGGGACACCCTGGTCTTCGTCGACGACGGTGTGATCGTGGAGCGGGGCGCGCCCGCCGAGGTCCTCACCGATCCGAAGCACGAGCGGACCCGCTCGTTCCTGTCGAGGGTCTTGTGAACGCGGTGAACAGCCGGCTGGACGCCGAGGTCGGGGTCGTCGGGGTCGGCACCGTGGGCAGCATGCTGATGTGGCAGCTGGCCCGGCGCGGGGTGCGGGCGCTCGGGTTCGAGCGGCACGCCCCCGGCCACGACCGCGGTGCGGTGGGCGGGGAGACCCGGCTGTTCCGGATGGCCTACGCCGAGGGTGCCCGCTACACCGGTCTGCTGCGCAGCGCGCTCGCCGGATGGCGGGAGCTCGAGGCCGAGGCGGACGCGTCGCTGCTGGTGCAGTGCGGCGGGCTGGCCATCGGCGACCGTGACGGCGACTACGTCGGCGGGCTGCTGGCGAGCGCCCGCGAATCGGGCACCCCGGTCGAGGTGCTGGACCGGGATGCCGCGCGCGAGCGGTACCCCCAGCACCGGCTGCGGGGCGGGGAGGTCGCGGTTCTCGACACCCAGGCCGGGTTCCTCCGTTGCGAACCGGCGGTGATCGCGGCCACCACGCTCGCCGAGCAGGGCGGGGCGACGGTGCTGCGGTACACCGATGTGGACGGCGTCGCCGAGCGCGACGACCACGTCGAGATCCGGGCGGGTGCGGACGTGTGGCGGGTCCGCGACGTCGTGCTGTGCGCCGGTTCGTGGACCGGCCGGTTGCTCCCGGCGGAGTGGGAGCGGCTGCTCGAACCGCGCCGCGTGCGGTTGAACTGGTTCGCCGCCCGCCGGCCCGAGCAGTTCCTCCCCGACCGGTTCCCGATCTTCATCCGGTCGACCGGCGACATGCACCTCTACGGGGCGCCGTCGGTGGACGGTGTGAGTGTCAAGGTGGCCGGGATGGCGCTGTCGCAGCCCGTGGACCCCGACCGGTTCGACCGCCGGCACAGCCCGGACGAGATCGCCGGGGCCGCCGCCGTGGTGCGGGACCTGCTGCCCGGCCTGCACCCCGATCCGGTGAGGTCCGACGCCTTCACCGACCTGTTCACCACCGACGGCACCCCGCTCGTGGGGCGGATCGGCCGCACCGGCCGGCTGACGGTCGCCTCCGGCTTCTCCGGGCGCGGGTTCAAGTATTCTCCGGCTCTCGCGTCCGTCGTCGCGGACGCCGTGGTGCGCGGCACCGAGGGAGCGCTCGAGTTCATGTCACCGCAGCGACTGGCACGCGAGGGCGGTCCGGCGTCGACGTGAAGAGCTCGCGTCCCCCGACCGTGCAGGAGTTCGTACTGGCGGAGCTGCGCCGAGCCGTGATCGCCGGCGAGCTCGAGCCCGGGCAGCCGATCCGGCAGGAGGCGATCGCCGAGGGCCTCGGGGTGAGCCGCGTCCCGGTGCGCGAGGCGCTGAAAATCCTGGAGGGTGAGGGGCAGGTGGTCCACCAGCCGCATCGCGGGTACGTGCTCGCGGCGCTGTCGCTGCCCGAACTGCGGGAGGTCTACCGCATCCGCGAGATCCTGGAGGCCGAGGCCGCCCGCATCGCCGTCCACGAGCTCACGGCCGCGGACCTCGACGGCATCGTCGCCGCGCAGCACGACGTGGAGGCGGCCTCGGCGCGGGGCGACCTGCAGGCGATGACGCTCGCCAACCGGCGGTTCCACTTCGCCATCATCGAGGGGTGCGGGATGGCGCGGCTCGTCCGCATCATCGCGAACCTCTGGAACTCCACCGACGCCTACCGCTCCGTGTACTACAACGCGCAGCACAATCGCGAGCGCGTCGAGCGGGAGCACCGCGAGATCGTAGAGGCGGTCCTCGACCGGGATGCGGACCGCCTGATCCGGGCGATGGCCGAGCACCGGACCCACGCCGTCGAGGCGCTCAGCGCGATCATCGGACCGGCTCCGGAGGTGTGAGCAGGAGTGGTCAGGAGCGGTCAGCCGCTGAACCCGCTGCACCTGCGGACGCTCGTGGAGGTGGTCCGCACCGGATCGTTCGCCGAGGCGGCGCGCCGGCTGGGCTACACGCCCTCCGCCGTCTCCCAGCAGATGTCCGGGCTGGAGCGGGCGGTCGCGCTGGCGCTGTTCGAGCGGGAGGCGCACAGCGTGCGGGCCACGCCCGCGGCCGAGCTGATCGCGCAACGGTCGCAGGAGGTGCTCGCCTCGTTCGGCGCGCTGGACCACGAGATCGAGACCATCGCCGCGGGCGGGCAGGGCCGGTTGCGGCTAGGCAGTTTTCCCACCGCCAGCGCGCGGGTGCTGCCGCACGGGCTCGCGGCGTTCGTGGAACGTCATCCCGCCGTCGAGATCCAGCTCGACGAGGGGGAGCCGGACGAACTGCTCCCGCTGCTCCAGGGCGGCGAGCTGGATCTCGCACTCGTCTACCGCTACGACCTCGTGCCGCGCCGCTGGCCCGAGCGGCTCGTGGAGACCGAGATCCTGCACGAGAACCTGCTCCTGCTCCTGCCTGCCGGCCACCGGCTGGCGTCCCGGCAGGCGATCGGGCCTGCCGACCTGTGCGACGAGACGTGGATCGCGAGCCGGGAGGGCACGGCAGGCGCGACGTGCCTGATCCGCGCGTGCGCGCAGGCCGGATTCACCCCACGCGTCGCCTACCGGAGCAACGACTACGACGTCGTCCAGGGTCTCGTCGCCGCCGGACTGGGGCCGGCGATGGTGCCCGCGCTGGGGCACGATGCCTCGGTCCCCGGCCTCCACGCGCGGGCGGTCACGGGCATGGCGCTGCAGCGGCACGTGTCAGCCCTGCACCGGGTGACCGGCGTCAGCACGCCCGTGCAGGGCGTGCTGAGCGCCTTCCGGTACGCCGCCGGTCTCGTGGCGTCCGAACAGGTGCGGGCCGGGCCCGCCCCGGTCACGCCGTGAACGTCACGCCCTGGGCGAGCGGCAGCTCCCCGGAGTAGTTGACGGTGTTGGTGGCGCGCCGCATGTAGCTGCGCCAGGCGTCCGAGCCCGACTCGCGGCCACCCCCGGTCTCCTTCTCCCCGCCGAAGGCGCCGCCGATCTCGGCACCCGAGGTCCCGATGTTGACGTTGACGATCCCGCAGTCGGAGCCGTCGGCGGCGAGGAAGCGCTCGGCCTCCTGCTGGTCGCCGGTGAAGATGCTGGAGGACAGGCCCTGCGGCACCGCGTTGTGCAGGGCGATCGCCTCGTCGAGGTCGTCGTAGGCCATCACGTAGAGCACCGGGGCGAAGGTCTCCTCGCGCACGACGTCGCTCTGCCCGGGCATCCGCACGAGTGCCGGCTCGACGTAGAACGCGTCGGGCGCGGCGTCGGCGAGGCGCCGTCCACCACCGGCCAGCACGCTGCCGCCCTGCGCGGCGGCGTCGGCCAGCGCCCGCTCCATGACCTGGTGCGCGCGCTCGTTGATCAGCGGTCCGACGAGGGTGGACCCGTCCATCGGGTTGCCGATGGCCAGGGTCTGGTAGGCCTTGCCCACCCGCTCCGCGAGCTCGTCCGCCACGCTCGTGTGGGCGAGCACCCTGCGCATCGTGGTGCACCGCTGACCGGCCGTTCCGGCGGCGGAGAAGACGATGCCGCGGGTCGCAAGGTCCAGGTCCGCGGACGGGGCGACGATCGCGGCGTTGTTGCCGCCCAGCTCGAGCAGGCTCCGGCCGAAGCGGGCCGCGACCCGGGGCCCGACGGCACGGCCCATCCGGGTGGAACCGGTGGCGGACAGCAGCGCGACGCCGGGGTTGTCGACCAGTCGCTCGCCGACGTCGGCGCCGCCGAGCACGACCTGGCTCAGGTGGGCGGGGGCCCCGACGTCGGCGGCGGCGCGGTCCAGGATCGCGGCCGACGCCAGCGCCGTGAGCGGGGCGAGGTCGGAGGGCTTCCACACCACCGGGTCGCCGCACACGAGGGCGACGGCGGTGTTCCACGACCACACCGCGGCCGGGAAGTTGAACGCGGAGATCACGCCCACCACGCCGAGCGGGTGCCAGGTCTCCATCAGCCGGTGCCCCGGGCGCTCCGAAGGCATCGTGCGGCCGTAGAGCTGGCGGGAGAGGCCGACGGCGAAATCGCAGATGTCGATCATCTCCTGGACCTCACCGAGGGCCTCGGAGGTGATCTTGCCGACCTCCAGGGAGATCAGTGTCGCGACGTCGGCCTTGTGCGCGGTGAGCAGCTCGCCGAACCGCTTGACGAGGGCGCCCCGCGCCGGCGCGGGGGTGGTGCGCCAGACGCGGAACGCGTCCTGCGCGCGGTCGACGGCGTCGTCGACACCCGCCGCGTCGGTCCAGGTGACCGGATGCAGCGACCGGCCCGTGATCGGCGTCCGCGACGTGGCGCCGCCGCGCAGCGCGCCCGGTTCGACGCCGCACCGCGTCAGGGTGCGCAGCGCCATCTCCTGCAACATCTCGGTGGCCGGCAGTGCAGGTGAGGCGTTCATGCGGGTGCTCCTCGGAGTGCTGGGTGGTGTTCGGTGCCGGCCTCGTCCGGGGCGGGATGGCCGCGCAGTTCCATCGCCGTGCGGACCCTGGCCTGGGCCATGGCCAGCGCCGCAGCGTGCGTCGTGGTGCCGCGGCGGCGGCTGTCCTCCAGCACGGTCACGGTGTTGGCGCGCAGCTTCTCCGAGATCATGGCGAAGATCAGGCCCGGGTCCGGGGTGAACGGCGAGTTGCGGGCGGTCATGGAGTGGGCCGCGGCCACGACCCCGCCGGCGTTGGCGATGAAGTCGGGCACCACGGCGATCCCGCGGGCGAAGAGCAGCTCTCTGGCGGCGGGTGTGGTCGGCATGTTGGCGCCCTCGACGACGAGCCGGGCGGTGGTACCCCGGGCGACGTCCTCGTCGATGACGTCCTCCCGCGCCGCCGGCACCAGGACGTCGGCGTCGAGGTGGAGCAGTCCGTCGGCGGGCCGGACGCCGCCGTACTCGTGCACGCAGGCGTCACCGGCCTCGGCGTGCAGCTTCAGCAGGGCCGCGACGTCGAGGCCGTCGCGGTCGTACACGCAGCCCTGCGCCGTCGAGATCCCGACGACGACCGCGCCCAGCGCGTCGAACCTGCGTACCGCGGCGGTGCCGACCGCGCCGAAGCCCTGGACCACGACGCGGGCTCCCGCGAGGCCGGTGCCGATGTTCCCGGCCGCCGCGTCCGCCGCCTCGGCCACCCCGTAGCCCGTGACGCCCAGCTCGTCGTAGGGCAGGCCGCCCAGTGCCCGCGGGAGGCCGACCGCGGCGCCCCGGTCCCCGAGCTCGTCGGCCATGATCGCGGCGTCGCGCTCCGACAGGCCCATGTCGAGGCCGAAGACGTACTCGCGGGGGACCTCGTTCGCCAGTGCGCGGGCGAAGGCCCGCAGCA
Organism: Pseudonocardia sp. MH-G8; assembly: GCF_002262885.1. GTDB lineage: Bacteria > Actinomycetota > Actinomycetes > Mycobacteriales > Pseudonocardiaceae > Pseudonocardia. The sequence goes on from NZ_NKYF01000007.1 coordinate 262,545, forward strand.
CCGCCTCCTTGTCCTCGCCGTGGGGGTCGCCGAGGATCCCGGCCTTCGCGCCGCCGTGGAACAGGTCCACGGCCGCCCATTTCCAGGTCATGGTGCGGGCGAGGCGCGCCACCTCGATGACGGTGAGTGTGGGGCTCATCCGGGTGCCGCCCTTGCCCATGCCGCGGGCGGTGTTGTCCAGGACCAGCACACCCTTCATGCCGGTCCGCCGGTCCGACACGCAGACCACCTTCTCCGGACCCCAGCCGTCCATCAGCGAGAACACATCGCCATCCCGCACCCGGGCTCCTCCCGATCGGCAACAGTCGACGCCAGCATCATCGTCGACGGCGCGCGGGCCAAGGGGGTCAGCACGCGAGGTCCGAAGCCCCAGCAGCAGCGATCATGGCCCTCGCCGCGGTCGAGCCGTTGCCGGTGTCGGGGAAGGTGCAGCGGCGAGTCGCTCCGTCAGTGCACCAACCCGCCGTCGACGGCGAGGACCTGGCCGGAGACGTACGAGGCCAGCTCGCTGAGCAGGAACACGACAGGATCCGCGATCTCGGAGGGATCGGGCAGTCTGCCGAGCGCGATGCCGTCGACCACCCGCTCGACCGGGCGCCCCGCCCAGACCCGGCGCAGCCGCTCGGTCAGGACGGGCCCGGGGGCCAGTGCGTTGACCCGGATCCCACGTGGGCCGAGAGTGCGGGCGAGATAGCGGGTGTACATGTGGACGGCGGCCTTGGCGACGCCGTAGTGGCTGTAGCCGCCGTCGGGGGTCGGGGCACGGCCGTTCAGCGAACCCAACGTGACGATCGCGGGCGACGTCGCGCGGGCGAGGCCGGGCAGCGCGGCGTTCACCGTGTGCAGCGCGCTGAACAGGTTCCCGTCGAGCACCTCCTGCAGAGTGGCGGGCGAGAGGCCCGCTGCGGTGTTCTCCTCGGGTGCGCCGGTGCCGCCACCCGCGCAGCAGACGAGGCCGTCGAGCCGTGGATGGCGGTCGAGGATCCGGGCGAACGCCGCCGTCGTGGCCGCCTCGTCGGTCAGATCGCAGATCAACGTCCACGCCTCGCCCTGCGGCGCGTGGGCGGGCGCCGCGCGGTCCAGGACGACCGGGGTCCCGCCGTGGGCCGTCACCGCGGAACAGATCGCGCCGCCCAGCCCTCCCGCCCCGCCGGTGACCACGACGACGCGGCCCTCGAGCAGCCTCATCGGTCCGTCCCCACCGGGCCGTCGACGATCGCGGCGGCGAGCAGCTCCAGCGCCCGATCGGCTTCCTCGGCGGTGACGGTCATCGGCGGGGTGATCCGCAGGACGTTCCCGTAGAGCCCGCCGCGCCCGATCAGCAGCCCGAGCGATCGTGCCCGCTCCACCGCCGCGAGCGCTCTTGCCGCGGACGCGGTGGTGCCGCCGGGCTCGACCAGCTCGATGCCGATCATGAGACCGGAGCCGCGCACCTCGCCGATCGAGCGGCGGTCCGCGGCGAGCCGTGCCAGCCCGGCCTGCAGCCGACAGCCGATCTCGTCGGCGTTGCGCATCAGGTCGTGGTCGCGGATGTGGTCGAGCGTGGCGTTGGCGGCGGCGGTGGCGATCGGGTTGCCGCCCGCTGTGGAGATCGACTGCGCTGGCAGGCTGTGCACCAGCTCGGCCTCCGCGACGACGCCGCCGATGGCCAGCCCGTTCGCCAGCCCCTTCGCGAAGGTGATCGCCTCGGGGAGCACGCCGTGTGCGTGCATCCCGAAGAACGCCTTGCCCGTCCGGCCCCAACCGGACTGCACCTCGTCCGAGACCAGCGGGATGCCGTACTCGTCGAGGACCTGCTTGGTCCGGGCGAAGAAGCCGGGCGGCGGCTCGGCGAAGCCGCCTGCGCCCTGGATCGGCTCGGCGAGCAGGCAGGCGACGGGCCCGCTCGTGCTCGTCTCGATGATCGCGCGGGTCTCCTCGACGCAGGCGTCGACGAACGCGGCCTCGCCGAGGTCGCGGAAGGGGCTGCGGTAGCGGTAGCCGCTGTGCAGGTAGCTGACCTGCACCGGGCTGAACCCGGTGGCCGACCACGACCGGATGCCGGTGGTCGCGACCGTGCCGAAGGTCCGGCCGTGGTAGCCGCCGCGCAGGGCGAGCACCTGGTTGCTGCGTGCCTTCGCCGTGGTGAACAGCAGCGCGGCCTCCACCGCCTCGCTGCCCGAGTTCACGAAGAACACCCTGGGGTCGCGCATCCGGCTGGCCTCGGCGATCCGCTCCGCCAGCCGGATCTGCCCGGAAAGCAGGTAGAGCGTCGACGAGTGCAGGATGCGGCCCGCCTGTTCCCGGATCGCCTCGACGATCTCCGGGATGCCGTGCCCGACCATGGTGGCGAGCAGCCCGCCGAAGAAGTCCAGGTACTCGACCCCGTCGCTGCTCACGACCGTCCGGCCGGAGCCCGACACCAGCTCCAGCGGCTCGTCGTAGTAGAGCCCCATCCACTCGGGCATCACCGCGCGGTGGCGGTCCAGCAGGGCTCGGGGCGCAGCGGCGAGTTCGGTCATGCCGCGGACGGTAGGAGGGGACGAGCCACCGGCCCGCCGCGTGCTACGAAGATTTCGGATAGTCGAAAACCGAGTTCGGATTGCCGAACGGCCGGCCGGCGGGCGTGCACTGTTGCCCGGCCGGACAGCCCGGCGACCGCGACCCGAGCAGAAGGACCCGAGCAGAAGGAGCGCAGGCGATGGAGCCCACAGCGACGACGAGCACGGCAGCGGCCGCGGTCGACGCGGCGGTGCAGGCCATGGCGGATGAGCTGGCCGAGTCGGTCGCCGCGATGGTGCGCATCCCGAGCGTGTCGGGGCACGAGGACGACGTCGCCGGATGGTGCGCGGCGTGGATGGCCGAGCACGGCTGGGACGTCGACGAGCAACCCCTCTCCGGCACCGATCTCGCCGCGGGCGAGGAACGCGTCGGGATGCGCCGCAACGTGATCGGTTACCCGCTCGGCAGGCCGGCGCCGGGTGATCCCGTGCTCGCCCTGAACGGCCACATCGACGTCGTCCCGCCGGGCGACGACGAGGACTGGGAATTCCCGCCTTTCGCGGGGGCACGCAGGGACGGGGTCGTGCACGGCCGCGGCAGCACGGACATGAAGGGTGGCATCGGAGCCGGTCTGATCGCGGCGGAGGCGGTGCGCGCCACGGGGATCCGGCCCACGCACACCCCGGTCGTCCACCTGGTGCTCGGCGAGGAGACCACGGGGGTCGGCACCCGGCTCGCGCTGCGCGAGCTCGGCGCGCCCACCGCGGTGATCGTGCTGGAACCGACGGGCAACCAGATCGTCCCGGTGTCGACGGGCCTGCAGTTCTTCGAGGTGCAGGTACCGGGCCGGGCCGCGCACACCTCGGCGCCGTGGCGCGGGGTCGACGCGCTCGCCAGGATCCTCCCGCTGCGCGAAGCCCTGCTGCGGCTCGCCGACGGGCGCTCCGCCGGCTACCGCCACCCACTGTTCGCCCACGTGCCGACCGCGATCCCGTTCGCGATCGGCCGGCTGCACGCCGGTGAGTACCAGGCCTCCGTCCCGGCGAAGGCGACGATGGCGGGACGCATCGGGCTGCGGCCGGGCGAGGCCGTCGAGGACGTCCGCGCCGCGGTGCACGCGGCGCTCGCGGCCGCGGCAGCGAGCGACCCGGACGAGGTCGAGCTGCCGCACCGGCTGCGCTGGCTCGGCGACGCCTACCCCGGCTGGGAGACGCCCGCCGACGCGCCACTGGTGACCGCCCTGCACGACGCCGCCGTCGCCGTCGACGGGCACGCCGTCCACATCGGGTTCACGGCGGGCACGGACACCGGCCAGTACGCCGCGCTCGGCGCGGCAGCCGCGATCTTCGGGCCGGGTGACGCGACGCTGGCCCACACCAGTGCGGAGCACGTCGCCGAGGCCGACCTGGTGCGGGCCGCGCGGACGTTGGCCGCGGCGATGGTCGGGCTCTGATGGGGCGCCCCGAACCCGAGGACACCGACGTCCTGCTCACCCTCCAACGGGGCATGCGGGTGTTCGAGCATCTCGTCCAGGCCGGTCCGCAGACGGCGAAGCAGCTGGCCAGTGCGCTCGGCCTGCGGCTCGGGTCGTGCTACCACGTCCTGCGCACGCTCGTCGCCGACGGTTACGCCGAGCGCGACGCCGAAGGTCGCTACCGGATCGGCGCGCGGACGTTCGCGCTCGGGCGGCACCTGCAGCAGCGCAACGCCGTGGCCCCCGAGCTGTCGGTGATCCTCACCCGGCTGCACAACGCCAGCGGCGAGACGTCCTACATCTCGCAGTGGCGGGACGGCGCCGTGGTGCTCTCGCAGTTCCTCACCGGCAACCGTCCGATCCGCGTCGGCAACCTGGAGATCGGCTACTGCGGTGACATGCACGCCAGGGCCTCCTGCAAGGCCGTGCTCGCATCCCTGCCCGTCGAGCAGGTCGACACGATCTTCGCCGGGCTGACGCTGCGCCGGCTCACCCCGGGCACCGTCACCGACTACGACGAGCTGACCGTCGAGCTGGCCGCCATCCGGCGGCAGGGCTACGCGGTCGACAGGGAGGAGTTCGCCGTCGACGTCTGCTGCGTCGCGGCGCCCTTCTTCGGCGCGGACGGCGCCCCGCGCGGCTCGTTCACCGTCTCCGTCCCCCATGAGCGGTTCGGCCGGGACCGGGACCGGCTGCTGTACCGGGTGCGGGAGGCCGCCGACATGGCGACCTCGCTGCTGCGGTCCGGCCGGCTCGTGGTCCCCGACGATCCCACGCACGAGCAGAAAGCGACCGTCCGATGACGACACGGAGTACGAAGGAGCTGGTCGATCACCTGCGGGTGATGTACCGGATCAGGTTCACCGAGGAGACGATCGCCGCCTTGCGCGCCGCGGGCGACGTCGTCGGCTCGGTACACCTGTGCAACGGCCAGGAAGCCGTCTACACCGGGGCCGTCGCGGCTCTGGACCTGGCCGTGGACGCCGTGTTCCCGACCTACCGCGGGCACGGCTGGGCGATCGCCTGCGGGGTACCCCCGCGCGCTGTGCTCGCCGAGCTGCTCGGCAGGGCGGGTGGGATCAACGGCGGGCGCGGCGGGTCGGCTTACTTCACCGCCCCCGACCACGGCATGTTCGGCGAGAACTCGATCGTCGGCGCGGGTGCCCCGATCGCCTGCGGCGCGGCGCTGTCGGCGACGTTCGACGGCTCCGGCCGGGTCGCGCTCGCCGCGTTCGGTGAGGGTGCGATGAACCAGGGCGCCGTGCACGAGGCGATGAACTTCGCCGCGGCCCGGTCGCTCCCGGTGATCTTCCTGGTCGAGAACAACGCCTACTCGGAGCTGACGCCGACCGACACGATGGTGCGCAACGACCAGCTGTTCCGGCGCGCCGCCGGCTACGGCATGCCGGGGGCTCGCGTCGACGGCAACGATCCCGTCGCCGTCGCCGACGCGGTCGGCAAGGTCCTCGAGCGGGCCCGCGCCGGGCGCGGTCCGGCGCTGCTGGAGGCGATGACCCAGCGGATCGTCGGGCACTACATCGGCGACGCCCAGCACTACCGGCCCGCGGGCGAGCTGGATGCCGCGCTCGAGGCCGAGCCGATCGGGCGCGCCGAGCGGGCCCTGCGCGCCACCGGCGTTGCGGCGGCGGAACTCGACGCGGTGCGCGCCGCCGTTCGCACGGAGCTCGAGGTCGCCGCCGCGGAGGCGCTCGCCGAGCCACTTGCCGACCCCACCACCGTCCTGGAGCACCTGCATGCCTGACGAGCAGCGACTCACCTACGCCGGCGCCGTGAACGCCGCCCTCGACCGCGCGCTGGCGCAGCGACCGGAGACCCTGCTGTACGGCGAGGACGTCGGCATTCCCGGCGGGGTCTTCGGCGTCACGAAGGGCCTGCACAAGCGGTTCGGCGACCGGGTCTTCGACACCCCGATCTCCGAGTCGGCGATCCTCGGCAGCGCTGTCGGCGCGGCCATGTTCGGCAGGCGCCCGATCGTCGAGATCATGTGGGCGGACTTCGCGCTCGTGGCGTTCGACCAGATCGTCAACCAGGCCGCGAACGTCCGCTACGTGTCCCGCGGCCGGCTGTCCGCGCCACTGACGATCCGTACCCAGCAGGGCAACGCGCCCGGTGCGTGCGCCCAGCACTCCCAGTGCCTCGAGGCGCTGTTCGCGCACGTCCCGGGCATCACCGTCGCGATGCCCGCCACCCACCAGGACGCCCACGACCTCCTGCTCGCGGCGATCTGGCACGACGACCCGACCGTGGTGATCGAGAACCGCACGCTCTACCACGGCGAGAAGCGCGCCGTCCGGCTCGGCGGGCCCGTGCCCGGGATCGGCGGCGCCGCGATCCGCCGCCCCGGCACCGACGTCACGGTCGTGACATGGGGCGCCATCCAGCACGCGGTGCTCGACGCCGCGCGGCAGGCCGCGACGGAAGGCATCGACGCCGAGGTGATCGATCTGCGGTGGATCCGACCGATCGACCTGCCGACGGTGCTCGCCAGCCTGCGCCGGACGGGGCGGCTGCTCGTCGTGCACGAGGCGCACACGGTCGGCGGAGTCGGCGGGGAGATCGTCGCCGCGGTCGCCGAGGCGGGGGTCCGGCTCGCGACGCCGCCCGTGCGGCTCGGCGCACCCCCGGCGCGGATCCCGGCGGCGCCGCACCTCGCCGCCGCGGTGTTGCCCGGCACGGCAGGTGTGCTCGGCGCGCTGCGCGGTCTCGCCGGCGACGGGGTGCACGGTGCCGTCGCCTGAACGGCCGGTGCACACCGGGGTGCGTGCCGCGGCGATGCCGGTGTTCGCCCCGCTGTTCCAACCCGGCACCGAGGAGGTGACGGTCCGCTGGCTCACCGTCCACGTGCCGGTCGCGGCGGAGGTGAGCGACGCCGTCCTCCCGCAGGGACTGACGTCGGCGGCCGAGCCGACCGTCGGGCTCTGGATCGCCGAGTTCATCGGAGCCGAGTTCCACTCGGTGTCCGGGGTGGAGCGGCGGCCGAGCTACCTGCAGGGCGGGCTGTCGCTGCGCTGCCGCCGGGACGGCGGTGCCGACGGCGCATACGCCCTGCTCACCTACGTCGCCGGGCTCAACCACGGCATCCTCGGCCGCGAGCTGTTCGGCCTGCCGAAGAAGCAGCTCCGGTCGGTCACGCTCGACGAGGAAGCGGGCAGGCTGCGGTTCGCCATGACGTCGGCGCTCGGAGAGCCCCTGGTGGCGGGGGAGGCCGAGCTCGGCCCGACCGCCCATGCGGCACCGGCGCCGGACTGGTTCCGCCGGCACTTCACCGTCAAGGCCATCCCCAGCGCCGAGGGACCAGGCACGGACGGCCCCGCGTTCGACGTCTGCAAGCTCGTGGAGATCCCGTGGCGGATGACCGACGCCGCCCCCGTCAGGGGCGGGGCGGCGAGCCTCGTCTGGGGCGGCGGATCGAGCGACCCGCTGCACCTCTTCGCACCCACGCAGCCGCCGAGCGCCCGGTACGGCACCGCCCGCCTCGGCATCGACTACGGGAAGTACCTGGCGGACGTCGAGCCGCCCCACGCCTTCGGGCGGCCCTCGTGGGGCTAGCGGCCCCACTCCGTCATCACGGGAGCACACATGAGCAACGACGCCATCGCTTCACCACCGGACACCACGGGGGGCCTGACCCCCGGCCAGCTGCGCACCATCGTCGCGGCCTGCATCGGCAACTTCCTCGAGTGGTACGAGTTCGTCCTCTACGGCTATTTCGCCGCCGTCTTCGCGACGCTGTACTTCCCCCAGGAGGACCAGAGCGTCGGTTTGATGGCCGCGTTCCTGGTGTTCGGGATCAGCTTCGTGATCCGCCCGATCGGCGGGTTGTTCTTCGGCTACGTCGGTGACCGGTTCGGACGCAAGGTGGCGCTGTCGACGATCATCCTGATGATCTCGTTCGCGACCGCCCTGATGGGTCTGGTGCCGCCCTACGCGGCGATCGGCGTGGCGGCCCCGGTCCTCATCTTCCTGCTCCGGCTCGTGCAGGGGGTGTCCGCGGGCGGGGAGTGGATGGGTGCCGTCGCCTACATCATCGAGACCTCGCCCGCGCGGCGGCGGGCCTGGTACGGCAGCTTCCAGACGATCACGATCGTGGTCGGGATGCTCGTCGCGGCCGTCGTGTCGCTGCTCGTCACGTCCGGACTGGACGAGGAGCAGGTGCTGGCGTGGGGCTGGCGGATCCCGTTCCTCGTCGCACTACCGCTCGGCCTGATCGGGCTGTACATGCGGATGAAGCTCGCCGAGCCCGAGGAGTTCGTGCAGGCGTCCGGGGAAGCCACCGCGACGCGCTCCCCGCTGATCGCCGTGCTGCGCCACCACTGGCGCTCCGTCCTGCTCGTCGCCGGCCTCGTGTGCTCGCCGACCATGTGCACGTACGTGCTGCTCGTGTGGGGCCCGACGTTCTTCGCCACGGAACTCGGCTACGCCGACGGGGCGGCACGCACCATCGGCCTGGTCGGGATGGTCGTCCTGATCGGTCTCGTCCCGCTGCTCGCGCGCTCGTGCGACCGGCTGGGTCGCCGTCCGTTCGTGCTCTTCGGATCGCTCGCCGTCATCGTCACGACGCCGATCGGGTTCCTGCTGGTGCACACCGGGAACACGGTCGTCGCCGTGCTCGGCATCGCGCTGATCCTGCTGGGCGACGCGATGATGCTCGCCGCCCAGCCCGCGCTGTTCGCCGAACTGTTCCCGACCGCGCAGCGCTACAGCGGTCTGGCGATCGGCTACAACCTCGGCGTCGTGCTGTTCGGCGGCCTCGGCCCGCTGGTGGCGCAGGCGCTGGTGGCGTGGAGCGGCTCGTCGTGGTCGCCCGCCTGGTACCTGATGGGTGGGGCCGTGATCTCGCTGATCGCCGCGGTCCTGACGCCCGAGACGCTCGGGGTGCGGCTGCGCTCCGGTGTGGTGGCCGAGCATGCCTGAGCCGCCGGCGTCCGGGCTGCCGGCCACGATGCGGGCACTGGTCCACGCCGGAGCACCCGCGCATCCTCGGCAGCGCGGCGCCCGGCACGTTCGCCGAGTACGTCGCGGTCCCGGTCGACTGCCTCGCCGCGGTACCCGCGCACCTGACCCCGGCGGACGCGGGCGCGCTCGACCTCGCGGCGGTCACCGCCTACCGCGCTGTTCACCGTGGGTGAGCATCCGCGGCACGTCGATGGGTAGTGCGCAGGAGTTCGCCGCCATGGTGGACCTCGTCGCGGCGCGGGATCCGGCCGGTCGTCGGGAGTGTGCGACCGCCGGCGGACGGGCCCGCGGTGTTCGCGGAGAGCGTCGCGGCGACGGGATTCGGGAAGACGGTGCTCGCCGTCGGAACGCGATCACACGAGGAGACGGGATGACGGTGCGGAAGTGGAACCCGGAGGGCATGGCTCCGCCGGTCGGTGCGTACAGCCACGTGAGCGTCCCGCCGCCGGGCACGCGGCTCGCGTTCGTGTCGGGACAGGTCGGGGCTGCGCCGGACGGGACGATCCTCGCGGGTTGTGCCGCGCAGACCACGCAGACCTTCGCCAACATCGAACGCATCCTCGACGAGTTGGGTGCAACACCCGCCGACGTCGTCAAGCTGTTCACGATGCTGGTGGGGGAGGGTGCGTTCGCCGAGTTCGCGGTCGCGCGCACCGAGGTGTTCGACCGCTGGTACCCCGACGGGCGCTTCCCCGCGCACTCGGCCGCGATCGTGGCGGGCCTGGCGACACGGGAGATCCTGGTCGAGATCGAGGCGGTCGTGGCGGTGCGCGAGTGACGAGCGGGGTCGGGCGGGGAGGCCTCACGTCGGCCGCGTTCCGCGCCCGCTTCCCGGCGCTGGCGAGGCTGCACTGGTTGGACACGCCCGGTGCGCCGCCGGGGGAGCGCTCGGTGCTGGCCGCGGTTCGCGCGGAGCTGGACGCGGTCGAGCGGGGTGAGTCGGACTGGGAGCAGCTCGACCGGGCGCCCGACCTGGCCAGAACGGCGTTCGCCGAGCTGCTCGGTGTCGCGGCCGTCGACGTCGCGGTCGTCGGGTCGCTGGCGGAGGCTGCGGCCACCGTCGCGCGGCACCGCCCGCCTGGTGTCGCGCTGCTGGCCGCCGACGAGTTCCAGAGCCTGCTGTTCCCGTTCCTCGCCGAACGGTCGCCCGAGCGGGCGGTCACGCTGGCCGTCGCGCGTCCCGGGCAGTCACGGGCGGAGGCGCTGCTCGCGGCGATGACGCCCGACGTCCGGCTCGTCGCCGTCAGCGAGACGACGACGCTGGACGGTGAGCGGATGCCGATCGGTGCGCTGCGCGAGCGGGCCGACGAGATCGGCGCCGAGCTCTTCGTCAACGCCACCCAGAGCCTCGGTGTGCTCGACCCCGCGATCGCGACCCACCGCCCCGACTACCTGGCCGTTCACGGCTACAAGTGGCTGCTCGCCCCTCGCGGTGCCGCATGGCTGTACGCCGCGCCGCACGCGGGGAGCAGGCTGCGCTCGATCGCGCCCGGCTGGAAGACGCCCGCGGAGCCGGGTGCGCTCACCGGGGGACGGCCGGCCACCGACGGCCCGCTCGGGCGCTGCGACACCGGGCGCGCCTGGCTGCCGTGGGTGGGGGCGGAGGCTGCACTGCGCGTCATCGCCGCACTCGACCCGCCGACCGTCGAGGCGCACTGCCTCGGGCTGGCGGAGGCGTTCGAGGCCGGGGCCGTGGAGCAGGGCGCGGTGCCACTGCGCCGCGGCCCCGGCTCGCACATCAGGGTCGTGCGCGTGCCCGACCCCTCCCGAGTGGCCGCGGCACTGGAGGCACGCCGCGTGCGGGCCAGGATCACCGTGGACCGGCTGCGGATCGGCGTGCACTACTTCACGGACGAGTCGGATGTCGAGGCCGCGCTGGACGCCCTTCGCGACTGACGCCTCAGCACCCGCCGGGACTTCCTCCTGCTGGGGCGTCAGGCGGTCTGCTGTCCCGAACCTGGATCGTCGCCGACGTCGGCGATGTCCAGGGTCACCGTCGACAGCGGGCAGCCCACGCAGGTCAGGACGTAGCCGTCGGCCTCCTGCTGCGGCGTCAGGCAGTTCGGCCCGTTCATCGCGACCTTCCCGCCGCGCAGCGTCACCATGCAGTCCCCGCAGTTGCCGACCGTGCAGGAGTACGGCATCGGCAGCCCCGCCGCGAGCCCGGCGTCGAGGAGCGTCTGGCCGGGCTCGACCACCACCGAGCCGACCTCGTGCGCCCCGTCCTCGACGATCATCTCCTGCGGCCCGGCGGTGGTGGCGGTGGTGTCCGCCCCGCTGGTGTAGCGCTCCTGGTGCACGCGGTCGTCCGGCACGCCGCGGTCGGTCAGGACGCCCCGGACCGTGTCCATCAGCGCCTCGGGGCCGCACAGGTAGTACCGGGCGTCCTCGGCCGGCGCCTGCTCCGCGAGCCAGTCGTGCACCCCCGCAGCGTCGAGCCGTCCACGCTCCTGCGTCAGGACGTGCGTGACCGACAGCCGTTCCGGGTGCTCGTCCTCCAGCCGGAGGAGCTCGTCGGCGAAGATGATCTCCCCGGCGCTGCGGCTGCTGTGGTGCAGCGCGATCCGGCCGGCCCCCGGGCCCGCGAGGATGGTGCGGATCATGCTCATCATCGGCGTGACACCACTGCCCGCGGAGACCAGGACGAGGTCGTGCGCCGCCGCCGGATCGGCGTGGAAAGCCCCGGACGGACCGCGCAGCGACAGCCGGTCCCCGGCGCGCAGCTTCCGGTGGACGTGGGTCGAGAACCGGCCGTCGCCGACGTGCTTGACCGTGACCTCCAGCCGCGGTGCCCCGGGCGCCGACGACGCGGAGTAGGCGCGCCGCACCGGTCGGCCGTCGATGTCCGCGACCAGGGTGAAGAACTGCCCGGCCCGGAAGTCGAAGGAGCCGGGATGCGCGGCGTCTTCCAACACGAGGGTGACCGCGCTCGGTGTCTCCCGGCGCACCTCGGCGATCCGCACCTCCCGCAACGGGTTCTCCACCGCGGGACCGCTCATCCGCCCTCGACGCAGCGCGTCGACCTCGACGTCGTCGTAGCCCTCCTTCTGCAGCCCGGACCGGTAGGCGCGGTTCACCGCCAGCCGCATCATCCGGCTGATCCCGGGGATCCCCGCGACGAACTCGACCACGCGAGCGAGCAGGCCTCCCCGGGCGCCGGCCTGGTTCGCTGCCAGGTTCGCGGCGAGGTGCTCGGTGGCCAGGGCCATCAGGTCCGGCGCGGTGCCGCGCCCGAGATGCGTGGTCGGGCTCCACACCCGCGAGCGCATCACGGCGTCGTTGGCGCTCACCTCGGCGTGTTCGACGTCGATGAGCAGCGCCGCGTGCGGGGACGTCCCGCGCAGCGCCATCGTCTCCAGCAGCGCGGGATCGTCGGTGATCGAGCCCCGTCCTCTGACGTGCAGCACGCCGGACCGTCCCGGGACGAGAGCGGCGAACGAGAGCCGGTCGTCCTGGAGGAGGTTGTGGAGGCTGTCCGCGCGTTTGTTGCCCTTGCGATCCGGGATGGCCAGCGTCCGGCCGTCGAGGATCCGAACCACGGTATGCCGGTCGCCGCGCGGGCTGGTGTCGCTGCCGCCCGACCCGTCCCATGTGGACAGGGCGAGGAACGGGGCGGCGGCGAGGAACTCGGCGACGCCGGGTCCGCGCAGCGGCCCCGCGCCCTCGACCTCGGTCGCAGGCGCGGCGGCAGCGGCGGGATTCCACAGTCCTGAGCGGATGACGGCCTGCGCGCAGTGCACGTACGCCTCGTCGACGTCCACGAACGTCTGCGCACCCTTCCGGTCGGCCACGGATCCGTTGACGCGCAACGTCTCCCCGACGCCCGGCAGGAGGAAGACGAACGACACCGGGCCGTGCGCCTCGCCGTCGGGCACGGTGAACGAGATGCGCGTGGGGGAGTGGACGCGCACGAATCCCGGTGTGCCGCCGATGAACGTCGTGCGGCTGACGCCGTCGGCGTCGCGGTGGCCGAAGCCGGCGAGCGGGCTGTTCGCCAGGATGGTCCGGCAGCCCTCGTCGAGGGCGCTGATCTGCTTCAGCAGGATCATCGAGGGCGGCCGCCCCAGGGCGGCCTCGACCTCGTCGGCCGTCGTCATGCGGTGGAGGGTGCTCACCTGCATCGGTCTCCTCATCCCGGTGCCGACCAGCCGTGCCGCCAGTACCCCGCGAACGAGATGTCCGGCTTCGGCACGCCGCGGTCGTCGACGAGGTGTCGCCGCACCGACGTGGCCAGCCGGGACTCGCCCGCGACCCACGCGTAGACGCGGCCGGGCGGCATCGCCGCGCGACGGACCGCGGCCAGCACGACGGCTCCCGGTCGGTCGTCGGCCGCGTCGTCGCGGCTGAACCAGTGGATCCGCACCCCGGGCGGCGACACCACATCACGCACGTCGGCCCGGGTCGCCACTTCCAGGTAGACCTCTGCGGTCAGCGACGGCGGCGCCTGGTCGAGGATCGCCAGGACGGCCGGCAGCGCGGTCTCGTCGCCGACGAGCAGTTGCCACTGCGCCTGCTCCGGCGGCCGGTACGTGGTGCCCATGTCGAAGATGCCTGCCCGGTCCCCGGGCCGCACCCGGCGCACCCACGACGACATGGGGGAGTCACCGTGCAGGGCGAACTCGATGTCGACCTCGTCCTCGGCGGGGCGGGCGCGGCGGATCGTCATGTTCCGCACGTACGGGCGGACCGACTTCGGCATCAGCAGCACCTGGGCCATCCACGCCTCGTTCGACGCGGTGGGCATCCGCAGCGCGGTCTGGCCCTCGCGCGGGAAGAACAGCCGGACCGTCTGATCGCCGCCGGCCACGACCAGATCCTGCAGCGCCGGGCCGGCGAGGGTGAGGCTCGCGAAGCCCGGCGTCAGCGACTCGCGGCGGCGCACCTCCAGCGTGATCATCTTGCGCGCCTTGGGCAGGCTGACCTTCGGGATCACGAGACGCCACCCGGCGTATTGTCTTCGCAGCTCATAGCACTATTGTGAGTAATAGCTCAGGTATTTGCTACTCGCTTTCGCCGCCCTCGAGGAGGACCAGGATGCCGTCGGTCGACCGACGCTTGGAGCCACGTCGCAAGCCCCGTCAGGTGCGCGCCGAGCTCACGCGCGAGCGCATCCTCACCGCGGCTGCTCACGTTTTCGCCGAGCACGGCTACGCCGCCGGCACCACCAACCGCATCGCCGAGCGCGCCCGCATCTCCATCGGCTCGCTGTACCAGTACTTCCCGAACAAGGACGCCATCCTCGCCGAGCTCCTGGTCCAGCACCTCGACCGCGGCACCTGGACGGGCGCCGACGAGCTCGACCTCTCACCCGGGACGCTGGAGGCGACGGTCCGGGCGCTCATCCGCGACGCGATCGACAACCACAGCGACGATCCGCGGCTGCTCCGGGTGATGATCGAGGAGGCACCGGTCTCCCAGGAGTTGCTCGACACGATCGACCGGCACGCGAAGCTGCGCACGGCCCAGGTCCGCGACGTCGTCGTCGGGCACCCCGACGTCCGCGTCGGCGACCCCGACGTCGCCGCGGAGCTCATCCTGTTCACCGTGGAGACGAACACGCACAAGTTCATGGCCGCTCCACGCAGCACCTCCGTCGAGACGTTCGAGAGCGAGCTGGTCGCCATGGTGACCCGCTACCTGCGCGGAGACCTGTAGCCGCGGAACGCCGGCCCGGAGTCGTCATACAAGTCAGCCGGTGTCTCCAATCGGGTAAGGAGGAGCGAGTCCATGGACGACGCCTCGCGACCGTGACGAGTGCCGGACCGATGACCGAAAAGAAGGCCCGCGACGAGACATCCAGATGTGTGATCATGTAGCCTCTGGAGGGCCTACTGACACAGAGAGTGAGTGCGTCAACGACATGAGCAGCGAGTTCTCTAGCTCGGGCACGGGGCCGGCAGTCGACGAGTCCGTTCCGCACTCGGCGCGGATCTGGAACTACTGGCAGGGCGGCAAGGACTACTACGCCGTCGACAAAGAGGCCGGTGACCAGTACATCGCGACGTTCCCCGGAATCGTCGACATCGCGAAGAGCATGCGCTACTTCCTGGTGCGGAGCGTCCGCTTCCTGGCCGGGGAGGCCGGAGTCTCGCAGTTCCTGGACATCGGCACCGGGCTGCCGACGAACGACAACACCCACCAGATCGCCCAGCAGGTGAATCCGGCGGCCCGCATCGTCTACGTCGACAACGACCCCACCGTGCTGGCGCACGCCCGCGCCTTGCTGACCAGTACCCCCGAGGGGGTCACCACCTACATCGACACCAACATGAGCGACACGGCGGTGGTCCTGTCCGAGGCCGCGAAGACGCTGGACCTCTCCCAGCCCGTCGCAGTCACCATCAACGGCGTCGTCGGCCACACCAACGATTACGATGTGGCTCTGGGGATCGTGCGGGGCGTATTGGACGGACTTGCCCCGGGCAGCTATCTGGCTTTTTCCGACTCCACCACCGAGGACGAGGCGTTCAAGCAGGCCCAGGCGGGTTATGACGACACCGGTGCGGTCCCGTACAAGCTGTGGACGCCGGAGGAGATGGCCGGCTTCTTCGAGGGCCTGGAGTTGGTGGAGCCCGGTCTGGTGAGCATCCCGCTGTGGCGTCCCGAGCCCGGCGACGTCCCCAAGGACCTGCCCACGCTCGCGGGCGTGGGTCGCAAGCCCTAGCGCACACACGTACGGGGCGGCGCCTTGCGAGGCGCCGCCCCGTACGTGTGTTCAGCCCACCGGCAACGTTCGTGGTCCCCGTGCCGGTGGGTTCAGATCGGTGGCCGACGCCTCAGAGCGCGTCGCGTGCGGACGTGATCAGCTCGGTGGAGCGCTGGGGCGTCAGGGCTCCGGCCGCCAGCCGGTTCATGATCTGCAGATAGCTCTTCACCTCGACGTCCCTGTTCAGGTACAGGGCGCTGTTGAGCTGCTCGAGGTAGACGATGTCGGGGAGATCGGGTTCCGCGAACCGCAGCAGGGTGAACGGGCCGCCGACCGCCGCGACATCGCTGCGGTCGAAGGGCACGACCTGCACGGTGACGTGCTGCCGCCTGCCGGCCTCGAGGATGTGGTCGAGCTGCTCGCGCATCACCTGCCGACCACCCAGCTTCCGGAGCAGTACCGCCTCATCGATCACCGCCCAGTAGTCGGGGGGCTCCGGCATGTGGAGCAACTGCTGGCGGTGCATCCTCAGCTCGACGCGCTTGCCGACCTCACCGGGGCGGACGGTCTCACCCATGTTGACCACCGCGTTGGCGTAGGCCTCCGTCTGCAGCAGGCCCGGTACGTACTGGGCCTCGTAGGTGCGGATGATCGTGGCGGCCTGTTCCAACCCGACGTAGGTGGAGAACCAGTCCGGCATGGTGTCGTTGTAATGGTGCCACCAGCCCGGTTCGTTGGCCTGTTCGGCCAGGTTCAGGAGCAGGTCCCGGGCCGATCCCTCGGCGAGGCCGTACATGGACAGGAGGTCGGCGACGTCCCGCGGCTTGAAACCGACCCGGCCCGACTCGATGCGGCTCATCTTCGCTTCGGAACCGCGGATTGTGTAGGCGGCCGTCTCGCGGGTGATGCCGCTCGCTTCACGAAGCCGACGAAGCTGGGCGCCGACCAGGATGCGCAAAACCGTGGGACCGCCCCGAGCTTCGGCGAACCCACCGCCAGGCGGATCGTCCTCCTGGTCGTCGGCCATCATCACCCCCCGAGAAGACCGCGGATCCCGCGTATCAGACCACACCGTACCGCGGGCTTTGCGCCGGCCCGCGAGCCGCTACAGCCTACGACGCCCGGCGTGTGCAGAGCGAATTCGTGGCCCGCGGACCCGGACGGCGTCCAACACCTCTGGTGCCGATTCGACGGGCGGTACGGGCCCGATCCGCGTCACCGAAGACTTGCGCCATTGCCGTCGGCCAAGTCGTCGAACTCGCCGTGCTTGGCGCCGAGCAGGAACGACCGGAGCTCCTCGGCGTTGTGGACCAGGAAATTTCCGTCCGGGTGGCGTGAGTTGCGCATCGCGACGCGGCCGTCCGCCATCGGCGCGAGCTCGACGCACGAGCCGTTCGGGTTGCTGTACCCGCTCTTGCGCCAGTGGAGCGAGGCGGTAGCCACCGACGGCGTCGTCGGCTCGACCGACGGTCCAACGAAGTCCTGCATGTTCTGGTCACCCTCCGCGTGTGCGCTTGTCCGATCCCGGCGACCGCGAGCGGGCCGCAATTGCAGATGAAACTGCATCCGACCTTGCATCTGCAACCGAGGGGATCAGGACGGGCGTCACATGGCTCAGGTCTTCGTGGTGGAGGTCGGGCGGGACGGCGCGTCCTGATCGGTCGCGGCGAGGCTGCCCAGCAGAGCGAGCGCCTGTTCCGATGGGCTGCCCGGTTCGGCGTGGTAGACGACCAGCTGCTGGCCCGGTGCGCTGTTGACGGTCAGCGCCTCGTAGGTGAGGGTGAGCTCCCCGACCACGGGGTGGTGGAACCGCTTGACCTCGTGGGACTTCTGCCGGACGTCGTGGCGGGCCCACAACCTGCGGAACGGCTCGCTCTTCACGGAGAGCTCGCCGACGAGCTCGATCAGCGCCGGGTCGTCCCGGTCGAGGCCGACGGCGGCCCGTAGCCCGGCGACGGTGTTCGCGGCGGCCCGCTCCCACTCGGGGTAGAAGCTGCGGGCGTCGGGATCGAGGAAGATCAGGCGGACCAGGTCGTCGCTGTGGGTGTGGCCGGCGAGCAGGGCCCGGCCCAGGTCGTTCGCGGCCAGTACCGTCAGGTGGCGATCGAGGATCAGCGCGGGTGTGCGGTGCCAGCCGGCCATCATCTGTGCGAGGTGTGTGCTGACCCGCTCGCGGCGTCTCGCCTGCCTGCGCCGCCGGACCCGCGGCCGGGCCAGCTCGTGCAGGTGGGTGGCCGCGTCGTCGTCCAGCTCCAGCGCCCGGGCGAGCGCCTCGACCACCTGCGCCGACGGGTGCCGTTCACGTCCCTGCTCCAGGCGGACGTAGTAGTCGACGCTGACCCCGGCCAGCAGCGCGATCTCCTCCCGGCGCAGGCCGCTCACCCGGCGGCGCCGGTCGACCGGGGCGAGGGCGCCGCCCGGAAGTACCAGGCCGCGGCGGGCGCGCAGGAACTCACCGAGTGCGTTGTCGCCGGTCACGACGTCGAGGCTAGAGCGTTCGGCGGTGCGCCGGGGCCGCGAAGGTGGCCGGGCGGCACCCACCCTCGCAGCCGCCGGCGCCGCGTCCGGGGCACTGTTCAGCGCTGCCCGGCCGGCCGGACGATCATCTCGTTGACGTCCACGTCGTCGGGCTGGGAGATGGCGTAGGAGATGGCCGCGGCGATCGCGTCGGCCGGGATGGACCGCGCGCGGTAGGTCTTCATCGCTGCGCGTGCGCCGGGATCGGTGATGGTGTCGGCCAGCTCGGACTCCACCACCCCGGGCGAGATCGTGGTGACCCGGATGGCCGGCTCGAGCTCCTGCCGCAGGCCTTCGGTGATCGCCCACGCCGCGTACTTGGTGCCGGCGTACACGGCGGCGGCCGGGGACACCGCGTGCGCCGCGATGGAGGCGACGGTGACGAAGTGCCCGCTACCGCGGCTGCGGAAGTGCGGCAGGGTCGCCGCGATCCCGTGGAGCAGGCCGCGGACGTTCACATCGATCATCCGGTCCCACTCGTCGACCAGCAGCGCGTCCAGCCGGGACAACGGCATCACCCCGGCGTTGTTGACGATCACGTCGACACGCCCGTGCTCGCGCACCGCCGCGTCGACGAACGCCGCCACGTCGGCGCGGTCGGTGACGTCGATGCGCCGGGTGGTCACACCGCCACCGGCGCCGCTGATCGCGCTCGCGACCTTCGCCAGCCGCTCCTCGCGGCGGGCGCCGAGGACGACGTGGTGCCCGTCGGCGGCGAGTCGCAGCGCCGTGGCCTCACCGATCCCGCTGCTCGCACCCGTCACCAGGACGACCTTCGCCGCCTGCGCAGGGGTTGCCGATCCCGCCGTGCTGTTCATGTCTACCTCCGAAGTCGCTGGTCGGCGGTGCTGTCACCGCCTGTCCACGAGCTTCGGCGGGGCGGGGCGAGCGCGGCAGGTCACGTTCCTCCTGGGAGTGCCACACCCCCGGTCCCGTGCGCTCGCGCACTCCTCAGGTCGCGGGATGGGATGGTGCCTTGTGTGGCCACTGTTGCTGTCGACGGCGCGACCTTGCGTTGTGCCGATGTCGTCCGGATCGCCCGTGCGGGCGACGATGTCGAGCTCGCCGATCACGCCCTCGAACGGGCCGCACGCGCGCACGAGCTGGCGATCGAGATCAGCGCGAAGCGGACCGTGTACGGCCGTACCACCGGGGTGGGGGCCAACCGGCACATGGTGGTCGACCCGACCACGTTCGACGAGCACGGCCTGCGACTGTTGCGCAGCCACTCCGGCGGGGTCGGGCCCGCGTTGCCCGACGATGCCGTGCGCGCGCTGCTGGCGATCCGGCTCAACCAGCTGGCCGCCGCCGGCAGCGGAGTGCACCCGCGCCTGCTCGGGGCGCTGGTGGCGGCACTGCGCACCGGGTCGGTACCGCGGGTGCACGCGCGGGGCGCCATCGGAACCGGCGACCTCACCGCGATGGCCGAGGTCGCGCTGACCCTGGCGGGCGAGCGGCCGTGGGCCGTCGGCGGGGTGGAACCCGTGGCGATCAGCCCGGGCGACGCGCTGGCGTTCATCTCGTCCAACGCGTCCACGTTGGCCCAGGCCGTGCTCGCCTGGAACGACCTCGGTGTGCTGCTGCGGGCCAGCCACGTCGTCGCGGCGCTGTCCTACCTGGCGCTGGGCGGGTCGCCGGAGGCGTTCTCCCAGCGGGTGCACCTGCGCAGGCCGTTCCCCGGTTCGCTGCGTTGCGCAGCCGAGTTCCGTGCGCTGATCAGCCCGGTCGTCGGCGCTCCCGCGCCGGGCCGGCGCCTGCAAGACCCGTATGGGCTGCGGGTGTTCCCTCAGGTCCAGGGGCCGGCGCTGGACGCGGCGGACGCGGTGGAGTCCGTGCTGGGCATCGACATCAACGCCGCCGCGGAGAATCCGCTGATCGACCTCGATGAGGGGACGGTCGACCACCACGGTCAGTTCTGCACGCCCTATCTCGCGCTCTGGCTGGACCACCTGCGTGCAGCCGCGCACCACGTGGCGGAGCTGTCGGTGGCCCGGCTGAGCGACCTGGTCGAGCCCGAGCTGACCGGGCTGCCCGCATTCCTCGCGTCGGGACCTCCGGGCAGCTCCGGAATCATGATCTTGGAGTACATCGCCCACGACGCCCTCGCCGAGATGCGCAACGCCGCAGCCGCGGTCACCACCGGCACCGCGGTGATCTCCCGCGGTCTGGAGGACCACGCGAGCTTCTCCACCCAGGCGGTGCGCAGCACCGCGGCGGTCACCGACGCCTACCGCACCGTGCTCGCGTGCGAGCTCGTCGGAGCGGTGCGCGCCCTGCGGATGGCGAACGAGGCTCTGCCACAGGTGCCGGCGGCCGCGATCTTCCACCGGCTGGCCGACGAGCTGCCCAGGATCGCGGAGGACCATCCCCTGGGCGAGGAGATCGGCCGCGCCGAGGAGCTGCTGCTCGATCTCGATGCCCGACCGGGCCCGGGAGCGGGATGAGCCCGAACGCGGCCCGCCCGAACACCGGAGCGGCCCGGTCGTTGCGTGGTCGGCCTCATCGAGGTGTCTTGCGGGCCGGGCTGTTGTAGGGCTGCGCCAGGACGGCCTCGATCGCCGCCGCGGCGGCGCGCAGCCGCCGAGCGATGTCGTCGACGTACCCGATGAGCCTGGACGTCGGTCCGGAGATGTTGATGACGGCGACGATCTCCCCAGGGTGGTCGCGCAGGGGAACGCCGATCGAGGTCAGCCCGATCTCCACCTCCTCGCTGGCGACCGCGTAGCCGCGCTCCCGTTCGGCGTGCAGTCGTTCGAGCAGCGCGGGAAGGTCGCGCGGGGCCGCCAGGCCGTGGGTCGGGGCCAGCAGGTCGTCGGCGGTGAGGTCCTCCACGGTGTCGTCGTCGGCGTCGAACAGCAACGCGCGCCCGGACGCGGTGCAGTGCATAGGGGAGCTACGGCCCACCCAGCCACCGGCGCGCAGGGACTGCATCGACTCCTCACGAAGCACGGTCAGCGAACGGTTGCCGCGCTGCACCGACAGCAGTGCGACCTCCCCGGTCCGGGCGACGACCCTCTGCAACGCCGGGCGGGCGGCGCGCAGCAGTGCCGCGTCTCCGGCACCGGCAGCGAGCAGCAGCAACGACCAGCTCAACCGGTAGCGCCGCGTCTGCGGATCCTGCTCGACGAGCCCCCCGCGTTGCAGGGAGTGCAGCATTCGGGACACCTGGCTGCGTTCGCGGCCGACGGCCCGGGCCAGATCGCTGACGCCGTGCTCGCTCCCCGCTCCGCCCTCTCCGAAGGCGAGCAACAGCGCGGCGACGCGCTCGGCCGAGGTCTCCATGCGGTGCAGGCTTCCACATGTCGTCTAGTCAGCAACGCCGGCACGCAATTTCACCTATCAGCCCTGGTGAATCGATGGCTCATGTTGTTGAGCGAGCATCATGTCTGTTCGCAACGACGATCGGGCCGCACACTCTCCGACGCCGCAGACCACGGCACTTCAGGCGCTTTCGACGAGGAGAGTGAGGCGACCGTTGACCGCCCACGTCGACACGACATCCGGCGAACGGCTCTACCGGACCCAGACCGAGCTGGGGGTGCAGAACTTCCCGTTGCGCGGCCGCACGTTCGGGGACCTGGCGCCGTTCGTCCGCAACTACGCCCGGGTCAAGCTCGCCGCGGCACGGGTCAACCACCGGTGCGGCGTGCTCGATGCGCCCCGCCGGGACGCGATCGTCGCAGCCTGCGAGGAGATCATCGCGGGTGCGCACGCGGACCAGTTCCCGACCCCGTTGGTGCACGGCGGCGGCGGCACCACCGCGAACATGAACGTCAACGAAGTCATCGCCACCCGGGCGTCGGCGATCGGCGGGGTCGTCGTGCACGCCAACGACCACGTGAACGCGTCCCAGTCGACCAACGACAGCTACCCGACCGCGATGGCGCTCACCGTTGGGGAGCTCGTCGGAGTCCCGGTGGCCGCGCTGCGCGAGCTGGCCTCGGCGTTCGACCGGAAGGCCGAGGAGTTCTCCGACACCCGGCACCTGGGCCGCACCTGCCTGCAGGACGCGGTCAGCCTCACCGCCGGACAGACCCACCGCGGGCACTCCGCCGCGATCCGCCGGGTCGCCGGTGGCCTGGAGGACGCCGGCATCGCACTGCGCGAGGTGCCGATCGGTGCCACCGCCGTCGGGACCGGGGTCGGCGCGCCGGACGGCTTCGGTGAGCGCGTCGCCGCCGAGCTCGCCGACCTGACCGGGATGCCGATCAGCGGCGTGCCGGACCGGTTCGACGCGCTGTCCCACCTCGACCCCTACGCCGCGATCGCTGCCGCGGGATCCCGCGCCGCGATCACCATGGCCAAGATTGCCGCGGACCTGCGCATGTTGTCGTCCGGCCCCCGCGGCGGCCTGGGCGACCTCTCCATCCCCGCGGTGCAGGCGGGGTCGTCGATCATGCCGGGGAAGGTCAACCCGGTGATCCCCGAGTACGTCATGCAGCTGAGCTACCGGGTTCGGGGTCAGGCCCTGACCATCGACTGCGCCGTCGCCGCCGGCGAGCTCGAGCTGAACGTGATGGAGCCGGTCGTCGTCGACGCCCTCACCACGATCTTCGACGACCTGACCGCCGCCGCGCAGACCTTCGCCCGGCGCTGCGTCGACGGCCTGGCGTGGAACGGACCGCACCGCGAGCGCAACCTGGCCGGCGCTCTGGATCACTGGGTCGAGATGTCGGCCACCGAGGGCTACGAGAACGCCACCACCCAGCTCCGCGGCAAAGCCGCCGCGAACGGAGGTACACCGTCATGAGCCCATCCGCCGCCCGGCCCTCGGGATCGGTGCTCGCTTACGAAGACGCTCCGGTCACCGGTTTCCACATGCGGGTGACGATCGCCGGCACCGGTGGTCAGTTCTCCGACGGGTTCATCCTCGGCATCATCGGGATCGTCATCGCCTCGGCCACCAGCACCCTGGGGCTCACCCCGCTGTGGGCCGGTCTTCTCGGCGCGGCGACCCTGACCGGACTGTTCTTCGGCGCGATCGTCGTCGGGCCGATCGCCGACCGGATCGGCAGGCGGCAGATCTTCGCATGGGACATGCTCGTCTTCGCGGTGCTGTCCGCCGCGCAGTTCTTCGTCCAGACCCCGGCCGAGCTGCTGGTTCTGCGGCTGCTGCTCGGAGTGGTGCTGGGTGCCGATTACGTCGTCAGCAAGTCGCTGGTCACCGAGCATGCACCGAAGAAGTTCCGCGGCCGGCTGATGAGCCTGCTCGCGGTGGCCTGGGCGGCGGGATACGTCTTCGCCTACCTGATCGGGTTCCTCCTCTCCGGGACCGGTGACGACGCCTGGCGGTGGATGCTGGCCGTCAGCGCCCTGCCCGCCCTGCTCGTCCTCGGTTTCCGCATCGGGGTGCCCGAGGCTCCGTTGTGGCTGGCCCGGCACGGCCGCGACGTCGAGGCCGCAGCGATCGTGCGCAAGCACCTCGGCGACGACGTGCAGCCACCGCCCGCCGTCGGCGCTGCGCCGAAGCGCGGCATGCGGGTGCTGTTCAGCCCCGTGTACCGCAAGCGCACAGCGGTCGGTGCCTTGTTCTACGTCTGTCAGGTTATCCCGTTCTTCGCCCTCGGCACGTTCTCCCCGCAGGTCATGGAATCGCTCGGGGTCACGAGCAAGCTCGGCGCCGGGGCGCTGTACAACCTGTTCATCCTCGCCGGTGCCGTGGTCGGCCTGCTGCTGATCGACCGCATCTCCCGCCGGTTCTTCCTGATCAGCACCTTCCTGGTCGGCGGTGCGTTGCTGGCCGGGCTCACCTTCCTCGCGGAACTCTCGCCGGTCCTCGCGGTCGTGCTGTTCACCGCGTTCGCCTTCGTCCTGGCCGCCGCGGTGAACCTGGAGTTCGTCTACCCGCCCGAGCTGTTCCCGACCGACCTGCGCGCGTCCGGTGTCGGCGTGGCGGTGGCCGCCAGCCGGATCGGCTCCGCGGGCAGCACGTTCCTGCTCCCGATCGTCGCCGCCGGCTACGGCATGAACGTCGCCCTCGCCGGCTGCGTGGTCGTGCTGTTGCTCGGCGGGCTGGTCTGCTGGGCCTGGGCTCCCGAGACGAGCACGGAAACTCTGGGGGAGATCGACGCCGCGGGCCCGTCCGCACGCACCGAGGACGTCGACAAGACGGTGTGAGGATCCGTCTGGTGGCGGGACGGTATGTCTAGAGGATCGCGTCGGGGGCGTGGAAGTCGCGCTCGGCGAAGCGGCTCAGCCGGAACGGCCGGAGATCGAAGCGTGGCGGCTGGTCGAGCACCAGGTCGGCCACGACCTGACCGATCGCCGGTGCCAGCCCGAAGCCGTGGCCGCTGAACCCGGTGGCCACGACGAGCCCCGCGGGGACGTCCGGCCGGTCCACGACCGGTAGCCCGTCGGGGGTGGCGTCGATGATCCCGGCCCACGCCTGTTCGAGCCGTGTCCGGGCCAGCTGCGGTAGCGCGCTGCGGAGCCGGCGAAGGCTCGCGTGGGCGCGCGTGCGGTTGGGGCTGGGTTCGATCGGGCGGTCGACGCCGGTGAGGCGGCGGGTGATGTTGTGGAGCATCGCCCGGTTGAGCCGCATCCGCAGCCTGCGGTGGTTGTGCAGGAACCCCGGCAGGAACAGCGGTGCCTGCAGCACGGTGTCCAGCGTCAGGTCGATCTCACCGCCACCGCCCGTGGAGATCACCAGCCGGCCGTCCGGGCGCTGGCGGAAGGCCAGGCCGGACGCCCAGACGGTGGTGGACAGGAAGGGGTCCACCGGTTCGGTCATGGCCACGGTGCCCCGGATGACGTTCTGCGGCAGGCGGAGGCCGGCGCGACCCAGGAGCCAACGGGAGGTCGCACCCGCGGCGCAGACCACGATGTCGGCGGGCACGACGCCGTGGTTCGTGTCCACGCCGGTCACGCGTCCGTTCATGAACGCGATCCGGTGCACGGTGTGCCCGTCGAGCACGGTGGCCCCATGTCGTTCGGCCGCGCGTGCGAGGGCAGCGGTGGCGGTCGTCGGATCGACGTGGCCGTCGCTGGCGGTGTAGATGGCCGCTGCGTGGGGCAGCCGCAGGCCGGGCACCAGCTCCCGTACCTCGTCCCGGTCGACGAGGCGGCTGTCGACGCCGTGGCGGGTGCCGACCTCGATCCACGATCGGTACCGGCGTGCGGCGCGCTCGTCCTCGGCCAGCGCGAGGTTGCCGCCCTGCACCCAGTCGAACGACTCGCCGATCTCGGCCTCCAGGTCCTGCCAGCGCTGGTTCGCGCTGCGCATCAGCGGCAGTTCCTGCGGGCTGCGACCCTGCTGGCGCACGAATCCCCAGTTCCTTCCGGACTGGCCTGCCGCGACCACGTCACGCTCGAGCACGGTGGCGCCGACGCCCCGCCTGGCCAGCTCGTACGCAGTAGCGACGCCGATGACGCCCGCGCCGATGATCACGACCCTCGGCACACCGGGTGTCGCTCCGTTCGTCCTCACGTCCGGGCTCCGATCAGGGGTAGTGGTGAATGCGTTCGGTGGGCCCGACCGTGATCTTCACCGGGCGCATCGGAGCGGGGCAATGCCCAGACTGTGATGCAGAAGCACATCGTGTTGCTCGGTATGGGTAGCGTGTCCGTGGATGAATCCCACGCTGCGCGAGATCCTCGGGTACGAACCGTTCCGGCGGGCAGGGGCGCGCGTGGTCGCGGGGGAGGAGCAGCTGGACCGGCCGGTGCGGTGGGTGCACAGCACGGAGATGCCCAACCCCGGTCGGATGTTCCAGGGGGGCGAGCTGTTGCTCACCCAGGGCAGGGGGATCAGCGCCGCCGAGTCCGAACAACGCGCCTGGGTGAGGTCGTTGGTCGAGGCGGACCTGGCCGGTGTGGCCATCGAGGTGGATGTCGCGTTCGCCTCGGTGCCCAAGGCTCTGATCGCGGAGGCGAACGCCGCGGGCCTCGCGGTGATCGAGCTGGGCCACCCGGCCTACTTCATGGACATGACCGAGGCCGTGCATTCGACCATCGTCAACGCGCAGTTCGGGATGTTGCAGCGGGCCGACGCGATCAGCAAGCGGTTCTCCCGCCTGGCTCTGGAGGGCGCCGGGCTCACCCAGATGGTCGGCGAGCTCGCCAGGGCGGTGGACAACCCCGTCGTCCTGTCCGACGACGCGCACGAGGTCGTCGCGTTCGCTCCCGAGACCCCCGAGCTCACCCGCCGCGCCGACGAATGGGGTGCGCACTCGCGCGTCGGGCACGCCAATCCGCGAGACGGCTCGCCGGCTCGCACCACCGTCGCGGGGACCAGTTGCGTCTGGGTGCCGATCGTGGTCCGGGGACAGCTCTGGGGGACGGTCCACCTCCTGGAGCACACCGGCACCGCGACCGACGTCGACCTGCTGGCCCTGGAACGCGCGGCGGCGGCGATCGGGTTGGCGTTCGCGTCGGCCTCGGACATCGAGCGACAACAGCAGGATGCGCGCAGCGCTTTCGTGCACGACCTGCTCGGCGGGCAGTACGCCGACATCCGCGAGATGCGTCTCAAGGCAGCCACCTTCGGCATCTCGCTCACCGGATCGCTGCGCGTGCTCGTCCTCCGCCCACTTGACGGCGCCGGACAGCGCAGTGTCAACCGGTCGGAGGGGCCCCGCTTCCCGCTGCGCGCCATCGCCGCCGTTGCGAGCCGTGTCTTCGGCCCGGGTACCCGCCCTCTCATCGGTTACGGCGGCGGCCAGATCACCGCCGTGCTCTCCGGATCGGAGGAGCCGCGACACGGCGCGACCGAGATCGTCGAGCAGTGTGCGTCCCGGCACGGGATCCAGCTCCTGATCGGCATCAGCGACCCGGCGAGCGCCACCGACCTGCCGCGGGCGTTCGCGGACGCGTCGGAGGCGGTGCGCTATGGAGTGCGCACGGGACGCGGTCGCTGCGTGCTCTCACCCGACGACCTCGGGATCGACCGGCTGCTGCTCGAGCTCGACCAGGGGCCCACGCTCGGCCGGCACATCGAGCGGGAACTGGGAGCGCTGCTCACCCACGACGCGACCAGCGGCTCACCGCTGCTGCCGACCCTGGCTGCGTACCTGGACCACAACGGCAGCAAGGCCAAGGCGTCCCGGGAGCTGAACATCGAGCGGCGCGCGCTTTACTACCGGCTGGTGCGGATCGCCGGTCTGGTCAACGGTCACCTGGACGACCCCGACACGCGGCTGCGGCTGCTGATCGCGTTACGTGGCCAGCAGTTCCGCCGGCGTTCCCGCGGGCGTCGCGCCGACTAGCCATTCCGTGCATGCAGGGCATCCTTCGCTGCACGGTTCGTCCCTTGTTGTGTCCTCAGGTGGCACTGATCATCGTCACATCGCGAGCCGCCACGGTCGGCCCGAGAGGAGCACTGTGGATCCCATCACCAAGGAAGTCGTCCGGTACCGGCTGTCCACGATCGCTGACGAGATGGAGATGACGCTGCTGCGCGCGGCGTACTCGGTGATCGTGAAGGAGGGGCTGGACGCCTCGTCGGCGGTGTTCGACAGGTCCGGCAACAACATCGCGCAGGCGGCAGCGATCCCGATCCACCTCGGGTGCATGATCCCGGCCGTCGAGACCGTGCTCCGGCGCTGGCCCGTCGACGAGATGGCCCCCGGCGACGTCTTCATCCTCAACGACCCGTACGCGGGCGGTACCCACCTGCCCGACATCGCCGTCATCCGCCCGCTGTTCCACTCGGGGCGGGCGGTCGCGCTCGCCGCCACGATGTCGCACCACCAGGAGATCGGCGGCATGGTGCCCGGCAGTTTGCCGCCGAACGCGACGGACCTCTACCAGGAGGGCCTTCGGCTGCCTCCGATGAAGCTGTACGACGCCGGGACAATCGTTGAACCGATCTTCGACATCCTCCGCGCGAACGTCCGGACGCCCGACGTCGTGCTCGGTGACCTCCGGGCCCAGCTCGCCGCCTGCCACCTGGCCGAGGAGCGCATCGGCGAGCTGGTCGACGAGATCGGCGGGGCCGAGCTGGCCGCCGTGATGGACGCGCTGCTGGAGCAGTCCGCGCAGCTGACCGCCGAGCGGATCTCCGCCATCCCCGACGGCACCTACACCTTCACCGACTACTTGGACGACGACGGGGTGCGGGTCGGGCAGCGGATCGTCATCCGCGCCGCGGTCACGATCGACGGGTCGGCCGTGCACATCGACTTCACCGGTACCGACGAGCAGACGAAGGGGCCGTACAACTGCGTTCCCGCGTCGTCGATCGCTGCCGTGTACTACGTGCTGCGCGCGGTCACGGGCGCCGACATCCCGAACAACAGCGGCTGCTACCGCTCGGTCCGCATCACGCTGCCACCGGGCACATTGGTCAATCCCGTGGAGCCCGCCCCGGTGAACTCGAGGACAGCGACCCTGCTGCGGCTGTGCGACGTGCTGTTCGGGTGCTTCCAGCAGGCCATCCCCGACCGCATGCCCGCCGCCCAGAGCGGACAGCTGCTAGTGATGAACTTCGGCGGCACGGATCCGGAGACCGGCAAGCTCTTCGTCACCAGCGAGCTGGGTGTCGGAGGCATGGGTGGGCGCCCCGGTCTCGATGGAGTCGATGCGGTCGAGGCCAGCGCGTCGAACTGCATGAACGTGCCCGCCGAGGCGATCGAGATGGAGTCCCCGCTCCGCGTCGTGCAGTGGTCGGTCTGGCCGGACTCCGGAGGCGCAGGACGGTGGCGTGGGGGCTGCGGCACCGAGAAGGTCTTCGAGCTCACCGCCGGGGAGGTCAGCGCCAACTACCGGGGCGAGCGGCACACGTCGCGCGCCTGGGGGGTGGAGGGCGGCGCGGACGCCCCGTCCAGCCGAGCGGTCGTGCATCGCGCCGACGGGCACGACGACGAGCTGCCGTCGAAGACGATGGTGCACCTCGAGGCCGGCGACCAGCTGCGGGTCGCCCTGTCGGGCGGCGGCGGATACGGCGATCCGCTGACCCGGCCCGAGCAGGACGTCGAGCGTGACGTCCGCGACCACCGCGTGTCCCGTGCCGAGGCCGAGGACCTCTACGGCGTCATGACCGACGACCGTGGCCACCTCCTCGCGGACGCGACGCGTGATCTGCGAGCTCGCCGGGCCGCGCAACGGTCCGGTGACGAGGAGGAGCGCCGCGCATGAGCGTCTCGGTCGGAATCGACATCGGCGGCACGTTCACCGACGTGATCGTCTGCCCGCAGGGCAGCCCGGCGACGATCGTGAAGGTGCCCACCACACCACGGGATCCGGGGGAGGGCCTGATCGCTGGCCTCGCTCGCGCGCTGGAGGCCTGCGAAGTCGCACCTGCCGAGGTCACCTCACTGGTGCACGGCACGACGGTCGGGACGAACGCGCTCCTGGAACATGACGGGGCTCGGATCGGGATCCTGACCAACAGCGGGTTCGAGGACATCCTCTACATCGGCCGCGGCAAGCGGAGCCGGATGTATGACCTGTTCACCGGGTCGGACACGCCGGACTTCCTCTGCCCGAGGGAACGAGTGCTCGGCATCTGTGGGCGCATCGATCCACGAGGCCGCGAGGTGGTACCGCTGGACGAGGGCGGTGTGCTCGATGCCGTGGAGCGGTTGGTCCATGAGCACCGCGTCGAGGCGGTCGCGGTGTCGTTCCTGTTCTCCTTCGTCGACCCCCGCCATGAACTGCGGGCGGCTGAGCTCATCCGACAGGCGCATCCGACCCTGCCGGTCAGCCTGTCGTCGCGGATCGACCCACGGTTCCGCGAGTTCGAACGGCTCGTGGTCACTGCGATGGACGCCTACATCAGACCGAAGGTCGGTACTTACCTCTCCACGTTGCGGGCCCGGCTGGCCGAGTTCGGCGTGCGGGTCCCGCTGCAGGTGATGGAGTCGCACGGCGGGATCGTCACCAGCGAGCTCATCGAGGAGCGCGCGGTCGGGACCCTGCTGTCCGGCCTGGCCGGCGGGGCCAGCGGGGCCGCCGCCACCGCGCAGGAGGTGCAGCGCCCGACTGCCCTCGGATTCGACATGGGTGGGACGAGCACGGATGTCGCCCTCGTGGTGAACGGCCGACCGCTCACCCACGACCAGGCCACGATCGGCGGCCACCCACTCCGTCTGCCCACTGTGGACGTGCACACCATCGGAGCGGGCGGCGGGAGCATCGCTTACGTGGACGCCGCGGACAGCCTCCGCGTCGGACCCCACAGCGCCGGCTCCGATCCGGGCCCTGCCGCCTACGGGTGGGGCGGCGAGGAGCCGACTGTCACCGACGCAAACCTGTTACTCGGCTTCCTCGGGGCCGGAGGCCTCGCGGGCGAGCGTCTGCAGCTCTCGCGCGAGCTCGCCGCGAAGGCCGTGCGCACACGGATCTGCGAACCGCTGGGCATGACCGAGGTCCAGGCGGCCTGGGGCATCCACCGCATCGCCAGCGCCGCCATGTCCGCGGCGGTCCGCGTCGTGTCGGTGGCGCGCGGGCATGATCCGCGGCGCTTCGCACTCGTCGCTTGCGGCGGCGCCGGGCCGATGCACGCCTGCACCGTGGCCGACGACCTCGGCATCAACGAGATCCTCATTCCCCCGCACCCTGGCGTGCTGTCCGCGTACGGCCTGCTCACCGCCGACGTCCGGGTACCGCGCTGGCGCACCTTCCACGCCGACACGGCTGATTTGGACAGCGCCCGGCTGAGCGGCGAGCTGGGCAGGCTGGCGGACAGTGCGCGGGTCGAGATCGCGAAGGCCGGTGCCCGGCCCGAGGAGACAGCTGTCGATCTCGCCGTGGACGCCCGGTACATCGGCCAGTCGCACGAGTTGACCGTGCCGGTGCGAGGCGACGCACAGGACGCAGGCAGCATCATCGCGGCGGACTTCGCCGACCTCCACCGCAGGCTCTACGGCCAGCACGATCCCGACGGCCGCGTCGAGATCACCGGTCTTCGCGCCACGGCCTGGGCGGCTCGGGACACCCCGACGGTGGGTGTCGCCGCCGGCGAGGTTCGGGTGACCGAGCGCGAGGCCTACCTGCCCGGGTCGGACCGGTTCGCCACGGTGCCGGTGTACGCCCGTTCCGGCGTGCCCGCGCAGATGTGCGGTCCGGCGATCGTCGTGCAGCCCGACACCACGATCCTCGTCCGGGAGGGCTGGGAGGCCCGCACGGCCGACTCGGGCACGCTGATCCTGACTCGGAGGGGCCACGGATGAGCAGCTCTCCCGAGGTCCGACCGGCCCGCCTCGACAGGACGCAGCGGGGTGCCTTCGTCGGCGCCTTCATCGGCTGGCTC
Source organism: Pseudonocardia sp. MH-G8 (assembly GCF_002262885.1). GTDB lineage: Bacteria > Actinomycetota > Actinomycetes > Mycobacteriales > Pseudonocardiaceae > Pseudonocardia. The sequence continues at coordinate 293,829 of NZ_NKYF01000007.1, forward strand.
TTCGACTACTACGAGGTCTTCCTGCTGACATTCCTGCTGATCCCGATCAGCCAGGAGTTCGGCCTGTCAACGACGGAGAGCGTCTGGCTCGTTTCGATCTCCCTCATCTCGATGGCCGTGGGCGGGGTCCTCTTCGGGGTCCTGGCCGACCGGATCGGCCGTAGGCGCGTCCTGATCATGACGGTCCTGCTCTTCACGCTGGCGACGTTCGCCCGTGCGGCGAGTCCCAACTACGAGATCCTGCTGATCCTGACGATGATCGCAGGCATCGGGCTGGGCGGTGAGTACGGCGTCGGCCAGGCGCTCATCTCGGAGGTCATCGACCCGCGCCGCAGGGGCTGGTGGGGTGGTCTGTTCTACGGCGGCGCGTTCTTGGCGATCATGCTGGCTGCCGTCGTCGGTGGTCAGGTCCTTCCCGCCGTGGGCTGGCGCTGGACCTTCGTGATCTCCGGACTCCCCGTGCTGCTGGTGATCTACCTCCGCTCCCACACGCCGGAGTCCCCCGAGTGGGCGCGGACGGCTCGCTCGGGACGGGAGCCGTTGCGCGCTTACGCCACGGCGGCGTTCCTGGTGCCGCTGGGCAAGTGTCTCGTCGCGGCGATCCTGTACTTCTGGGCGTACTACGGAGTGACGACCCTGCTGCCGAAGTACCTGGTCTCGAGCGGCTTCAGCATGGCCAACGCATCGTGGTGGATCTTCTTCACCGCCTTCGCGGGGCTGATCGGCTGCCTCTTCGGTTCGTGGGCCTGCGACCGGTGGGGACGGCGGCCCACGCTCTCCTTGGTGATGGCCGTGGCCGCTGCCGGTGGACTGGTGGTGTACCTGGGAGGGCAGTCGATGCTCGGCTCCGCGTGGCTGCTGGCCCCGTTCTTCATCCTCTACTTCGGCTCCACCGCGCCCACCATCTTCGGCACCCTGTTCACCGAGGTTTTCCCGACGTCCATGCGGTCAGCCGGGGTCTCGGCGGCTTTGCAGATCGCCAGAGGTACCTCCGCCCTGCCGCCGATCATTGCCGGGGCGGTGATCGGGAACGTCGGGTACGCCCCGGTCTTCCTCGCGGCCACGTTCCTCTACGCCGGCGTCGCGATGTGGGCGTGGGTGTTCCCGGAGACGCGTGGACTGGACATCTCGGCCATCGACACTTATGCGCTCGGCGATGCGCGGTCCGAGCCGACGTCGCCGACGCGGCCGATCGATCACCGGAGCGACTGAGACCGCACTGACGCCGGTGCGCGACCGCCGGGGCCTGCTGGTGGAGGCGGGTCAGGACGGCTCGGCACCGTGGCTTCGTGTGAAGGCGATGAACTCGCGCAAGATCGGGTTGCTGACGGGCTCCGGCCATACCAGGTAGGAGCCCAACTGCACGGGTTGCGCGTCGACCAGTTCGACGTAGCGCACACTCGGTAGATGGTGCTCGCGGTACAGGTCGAGCACCAGGGCGACACCGAGGCCGCAGGCGACCATCCCGAGCATCGAGTGCACATCCTCGACACGGCGCACGATCTTCGGGGAGAACCCCGCCTCGTTGCACAGTCCGACGAACAGGTCGTCGTACTCGACACCGTTCACACGCTGGAGGGCGAGAAAGCGTTCGTCGGCCAGCTCGGCGAGATCGATCTGGTTCCGGGCGCCTACTGCATGAGATGCGCTGACCGCAGCAACGAATCTGTTGGTCTCCAGAAGCGTGCTTCCCGTTACGGCGCTGGTGGACGGCCGTCTCGTGCGGATCATCGCGGCATCGACGTGCCCTTTTCGAAGGGACTCGAGCTGGTGGACGGTCGGCATGACCTCCAGCCGAACCTCGACATCGGGGAAGGCCGCTCGATAGCCGCCCAGCAGCCGAGGAAGCAGTAGATAGAGGCTGCTCGGCAGGGTGGCGAGCGTCGGCAGACCGGTGCGGCCCTCCCGTACCGCGTCGACCCGCTCGAATGCGAGGTCGGCATGCTCGAGCAGCGCCTTGGCCTCGGCGTACAGGACCTGTCCCTCCGGCGTGAGGGCCAATGGCCGGACGTTCCGATCGAGGAGCCGCAGGCCCAGCGACTTCTCCATCCGCGCCAGCTGCTGGCTCAGGGGTGGCTGGGCCATGTGCAGTTGGCGGGCGGCCTCGGTGAAGCTCCTGCTCTCGGCGACCGCGACGAAGTAGCGAAGGTGTCGCAGTTCGAACCCCTCGCACGAGAAGGCGGTGAGCGAGGCGATCAGGCGCCGCCTCCCTGACGTCTACGTCTCCGCGTCGCACGAGCTCGAGTTCCGGGAGTTCGAGCGCACGAGCACCGTGGCCGCGAACGCGTTCGTGGGACCGATCATGATCCGTTACTTGACCGACCTGCGTGACGGCGTGCGCCGGCTGAGCGAGGACGCGCGGTTGAGCATCACCCAGAGCAACGGGGTCGCGATCTCGGTCGAGACGGCGGTCCGGCAGCCGATCAGGACGGCGCTGTCGAGGCCCGCTGCCGGTGTCGTCGGCGCGGCTGCGGCCGCGGCCGATGCCGGCTGCCCCGACGCGGTGACCTTCGATGTCGGCGGTACGTCCAGCGACGTCGCCCTCATCGACGGGAGTGCACTGACCGAGCGCTCCAGCACGGACATCGACGGACTCGCCATCCGCTCCCGGATGCTCGACATCCACACGGTCGGTGCAGGTGGCGGTTCGATCGCAACGGTCGATGCCGGCGGTCGCCCGTGGGGTCGTGATCCCGCTCGCGGTCGTGGGTCGCTGGCGACGTTCGTGATCATGGGCATGATCCTCGGTCCGGCACCTGCGACCACCACGGGCACACCCGCGGCCGTCGCGGATCACATCGCGCCGACCACGTCCGCGGTTCCGACCACCACACCCGCTCCGGCCACGACAGCTCCACCCACGTCCACCGCACCTACGGCCGTCGCCACGACACCCCCGGTCACGACGACCCGTCTGCCGGTGGCCACAACGACGACGCCGGCGCCTGAGCCGCAGCCGCAGCCGCGGCCGCGGCCCGCGCCCAAGCCGAAACCGGAGTCGGATTCAGAGTCGGAGTCGGAGTCGGACCGTGACGACTCGGGCACCAAGCCCCGCACCGGGAACAGCGGGCACCCGTGCGGGCCGGGAGAGCGCGACGGCGACGGCGACGGCGACGGCTACTGCGGCGAGCGCTAGGTCCGCGGCACGTCGACAGCTGTTCGACCATCTCGTGGCTCTTACTGACGGCCGAAGGCCGCGGCCACCGCGGCGGCGAACGCCTCCATCGAGGGGTACTCGGCGCCGTAGGACCACTGCTCCTCCGGCTGCGGTGTGGCACCCCAGCCGGGGCGGTCGTGGCGGCGGTTGATCCAGACCGAGTCCAGGCCGTGCCGCCGGGCCGGCACGTGGTCGTGGAACAGGCTCTGGGCCACGTGGAGCAGCTGCTCGGGGGCTGCGCCCAGCCCGGGCAGCGCTGCTTTCAGGGCCTCGAAGTGGTGGTCGGCCGGTTTGTAGGCGCCGACGTCCTCCGCCGTGATGATCGCGGCGAACTCACCGTGGAGCCGTTCGTTGCTGCCGGCGAACCCGGCGCGGTGCACGTTGGACAGGATCACCAGGTCGTAGTGCCGGGCCAACGCCGTCAGCGCCGCGGGTGAGTCCGGGAACGCGGGCCACTGCGGCACCGATTCGCCCAACCGTGCGGCCCGCTGCGGCGACACCGGGCGGCCGAGCTTCTCCCCGGTGGCCCGGAAGGCGGCGGCCAGTACGTCCGGGTAGCGGGCGGCGGGGTGCTCGCGCGCGGCCGCGGCCTCACCCTCGGCGTAGGCGACGAGCAGCTCGTCGTCGTTGAGCGCGAGCCCCTGTTCCCGCGCCCACGGGCGCAGCACCGCGGCGATGCCGCCCTCCCAGTCGATGAGCGTGCCGTACACGTCGAAACTGAGAACGCGGTACTCGGTCAGGTCACGCAAGGTCGGGCTCCCCCTCCACGTCGGCGGCATCGGTGCGGGTGCGGTTCGGGATGGCCAGGCTGCCGAGCACGAGGGCGATCACGGCGACCGGCAGCGAGATGATCACCGAGTTCACCCCGTACGGCTGGTCCAGCTGCTCCCACACGATCGTGACGACCACACCGAGCGACATCGCGATCAGGGCGCCCCACGTGCTGGCCCGCTTCCACAGGAAGATCGCCAGCACCGGCGGGGCGATGGCGACGCCGTAGACCGTGTAGGAGTACATCTGCAGTTCCAGGACGGTGGGGAAGTACCGGCCCAGGACGTAGGCGATGACGGCGATCACCAGGATCGCGATGCGGTGCACGCGCAGCCGGCGCCGGTCGTCCATCTCCCATCCGAGCAGGCGCTGGCACACGTCGTAGACCACGTTGCCGGCGCCGGAGAGCAGGAACGACGAGCCGGTGGTGATGATGAACGCCAGCGCCCCGGCGAGGAGGATGCCGCCCAGCACGGAGGGGAGGGCACCCTCGCCGGCCAGGCTCAGCACCGCCTGGTCGGGGACGATGTCGGGGTAGAGCAGGAACGCGGCCGAGCCGAGCAGCGCCACCGGCACGGTGACGAAGAAGCTGGAGACGAAGAACCCCGCGGCGGACGTGCGGGCCTCCGCCTCGTTCCGCGACGCGCCGAACCGCTGGTACATGTTCTGGTCGGCCAGGATCAGCAGGAACAGCGGGAGGAAGTAGCCCAGGAGCTGCAGCGGCGTCAGGCCTCCGCCCAGCGACCGGGATGCCTCGGGCAGGCCGTCCCAGTAGCGGGACCAGCCGCCGATCTCGGTGCCCAGGATCAGCGGGAGGGCCAGCAGCAGGCTGACCACGATGAGCACCGCGGAGACGAAGTCGCTCCACGCCACCGACTTCAGCCCGCCGCCGAAGGCCAGGAACGCCACGAGGACGAAGACCACGATCGCGCCGGTGGTCGGCTCCGCACCCGTGACGGCGCTGATGATCTGCCCGCCACCGGTGAACTGGTAGGCGGTGATGCCGGTGTAGGCAAGCACCGTGATCAGCGCGGCGACGATCCGGACCGCGAGTCCGTAGCGGCGTTCGAGGAGCTCCGGCACGGTGTAGGAGGAGCTGCGCCGGATCCTCGTGGCGAGCAGGTACAGCACGATGATCCCGACCGGGGTGCCGGCGAGGAAGAAGATCGAGGCCAACGGGCCGTAGGTGTAGGCGAAGCTGGCGCCCCCGATGATCGTGCCGGACCCGACCCAGGTGGCCAGCAAGGTCCCGATCATGACCGGGCGGGGCAGCTGGCGGCCGGCGAAGACGAAGTCGTCGCCGGTGGCGACCTGCTTCGCGCGGCTGAACCACAGCCCGATCCCGGCCATGAGGAGCAGGTAGAGCACCAGGATCACGATGTGCACGGTCTGCAAGGGGCCTCCACGTGAACGCGCCCGCAGGACAGGCTGCGCAAGTTTTGTTGCGGCAGTGTGTCACTCGTTCGGGCTGGGGAACAGGCCGTAGCGGTCCCACAGTGCCTGGATGTCGTCGCTGGCCCGGGACGCGCGATCAGGATCGATCGCCACCACGGCGGCGACCACCGCCTGGACGACCGTGGTCGCCGCGACCACCGAGGGGAACATGCTCGCGCCTTCGCTGGGCACGTGCACCAGCTCCGTGGCCCATCGGGAGAAGGGCTCGCCCGCCCGGTCGCTGACCAGGACGACGGGCACCCGCCGTTCGTGGGCGAGGCGCAGGGCGTCGAGGATCTCGCGGGGTGAGCGCCACAGGTGCAACGCCACCAGGCAGTCGCCCTCGCCCAGCAGCGAGACCGCGTTGAGCAGGCCGGTGCCGCCGCCCTGGTGCAGGCGCACGTCGTGGCCGATCGTCTGTGCGAGGTGGGCGAGCTGCAGGCCAGGGGCGGCGAAGCTGCCGGAACCGAGCACCAGGGTCACCCGCGCGTCGACGATCAGGTGAGCCACCCGCTGGATCTGCTCCTCGTCGAGCACGGCGGAGAGATCCTGCAGGTTGCTCAGCTCCCGGCGCAGCGTCGCCCGGGCCGGCCCGTCCTCGGTGGCGTCGTGCTCGGTGAGTACCTGTGACGCGGAGAGGCCGGACAGGTAGCGGGAGCGGATCTCGGCCCGCAACGCGGGCCAGCCGGAGAAGCCGAGCAGCTGCGCGGCGCGTACGACCGTCGCGACGTTGACCTCGGCCAACCGGGCCGCGGCCGACGTGCTCGCGTAGGACATCTGCCGGGGGTGCGCGGCCAGCGCCTGCAGCACCTTCGCCGCTCCGCTGCCCGGCGAGTGCCCGGCCAGACGCCGGTCGACCCAGGCGGGGACCCTTGCGCCGTCGTCGCTCACGGGGTGAGTATGCAACGAATGTTGCTGGCATCTCGCACGTTGCCGGCGCAGCACACGAAGGGACGGCGATGACCGACAGCTCCTCGAGAACACTGGTCCTGCGCGGCGGGAGCGTGGTCGACGTGGAGGCGGGCGTCGCGCGGCGCGGCGACGTCCTGGTCGTGGACGGGCGCATCGAGCGGGTGGCCGAGGAGGTTCCGGTCCCGGACGGCGCGCGAGAGATCGACGCGAGCGGGCGGTACGTGGTGCCGGGCCTCATCGACTCCCACGTCCACGTCACCGCCGGCAGCGCCGATCTCGGTGCGATGGCCGAGGACTCGCCCTACTACGTGGCGGCGCGGACGAGCGCGATCCTGCGCGGCATGCTGCGGCGCGGGTTCACCACGGTGCGCGACTGCGGCGGCGCGGACTTCGGGCTGGCTGCGGCGGTCGAGGACGGCCTGTGGGAGGGGCCGCGGGTCTTCTTCGGCGGCAAGGCGCTCTCGCCGACCGGCGGGCACGCGGACCTGCGCGGACCGGGCCGCACCGTCCTGGACGACCACACGTGCTGCCCGAGCATCGGGCACGTCTGCGACGGGGTCGACTCCGTGCGCCGGGCGGCCCGCAACCAGCTGCGGACCGGCGCGCACCACGTCAAGCTCATGCTCTCCGGCGGGGTCGCCTCGCCGACCGACCGCATCGACTCCCTGCAGTTCTCCGCCGACGAGGTGGCGGCCGTGGTCGAGGAGGCGACGAACGCCGGGCGCTACGCCACCGGGCACGCGTACACGGCGGCGGCGGTCAACCGCGGCCTGCAGCTCGGGGTGCGGTGCATCGAGCACGGCAACCTGATCGACGACTCGAGCGTGGCGCTGTTCGTCGAGAAGGACGCCTTCCTGGTGCCGACGCTGGTCACCTACGAGTTCCTCCGCAGCGAGGGCGCGGCGGCCGGGCTGCCGAAGGCGAGCCAGGACAAGGTCGGGATCGTGCTCGACGCCGGGCTCGAGGCGCTCGAGCGCGCTTGGAAGGGTGGGGTGAAGATCGCGTTCGGCACCGACCTGCTGGGGTCGATGCACCGCCACCAGAGCGAGGAGTTCCGGATCCGGGCGCAGGTCCAGCCGCCGGCCGAGATCCTGCGGTCCGCCACGCTCGTGGGCGCGGAGCTGCTCGGCCGTTCCGGGGAGCTCGGGACGGTCACCGAAGGTGCCGTGGCCGACCTCCTCGTCGTCGACGGTGATCCGCTCACCGATGCGGGCGTCCTCGCCCGGCCCGACCGGAACCTGCGCACCGTGATCACGGCCGGGCGCGTGGCGGTCGGGGGCTGAGCGTGGCACTCGTACTGCGCGGCGGCCTGGTCTGGGACGGCGATTCCGAGCAGCGGCGTCGCGCCGATGTGGTGTGCGACGGGGCGCGGATCACCTCCGTCACCGCCGCCGGGTCGGTGCGCCCGGGCGAGGGCGACGACGTACTCGACCTCGACGGTGCGACGGTGCTGCCCGGCCTGCTCGACGGGCACGTGCACCTGGTCTGGGACGGCAGCCGGGATCCGGCGGACGTGGTCGAGCGCGACGGTGAACAGCTCACGGTGCTGCGCGCCGTCGAACACGCGCGCGCCCACCTTCGCCAGGGCGTGACCACGGTCGTCGACCTCGGTAGCAACTGGGACGTGGCGATCACGGTGGCGCGCGGGATCGACGCCGGGTACGTGGCCGGGCCCCGGGTGCTGGCGGCCGGCCGCACCGTGGTCATGACCGGCGGGCACGACCCGTTCTGGGGGAACATGTGCGACGGCGCGGACGCCGTCGTGCGGGGCGTGCGCGAGCAGGTGTACGCCGGGGCGGGCCTGATCAAGACCGCGGCGACCGGCGGCGTGTACGGCCGCGCGGTCGGTGAGGAGGTCGGGGCGAGCGAGCTCTCCCGCGACGAGCTCACCGCTCTGGCCACCGAGGCGCACCGGCGTGGGGTGAAGGTGGCGGCCCACGCGCTGGGCGAGGAGGGCATCCGCAACGCGGTGCTGGCCGGGGTCGATGTGATCGAGCACGGCGTCTTCCTCACCGAGGACATCGTGGCCGCGATGCGGGAACGCGGCACGGTGCTCTGCCCGACCCTCGCGGTCTACCGCAGCATCGCCGGCGGGGCCGCTCCGGGGTATGCAGTGGAGAAGGCCGCCGAGGTGGTCCGGGCCCACCAGCGGGGTCTGCGGATGGCGCTGGACGCAGGTGTGCCGGTGGTCGCCGGCACCGACGCCGGATCGCCGGGCATGCCCCACCCGAGCCTGCGCCGCGAGCTGGCCTGCCTGCGCGAGGCCGGCCTGGCACCCGTCGACGTGCTGCGTGCGGCGACCTCGCGGGCCGCCGACGCCTTCGGGATCGACGCGGGCAGGGTGCGCGTCGGGGCGCCCGCCGACCTGCTGGTGGTGGACGGCGACCCGCTGGCCGATCCGCTGCTCGCCACCACGCCGCGCTGCGTGGTCCGCGGCGGTGCGATCGTGGACTGATGACGGTGGACCCGGCTCACGGGTGCTCGATCGCATCCTCGCCGCCGGCCTCCGCCCGCACCGGCCGAAGGCAACGCCGCACGCGGCCGACGTTCGCGCGAGCAGCGGCTGACCGGATCATGCACGGACGGCGGGGTCGACCGGGCGGGTCAGCACCACCGAGGGGCGGTTGTCAGCATCCCAGTCCAGCCCGGCCACGAACATCCCCCGCTCGGTCCGGCTGATGGAGGCGTGGAACACGAGGCAGTCCCCGTCCGCGGTGGCGACCACGTCCTGGTGGCCGGGGTTGAGGTAGGCCCCGTCGATCGTGTCGGTGGTCAGCAATGCCCCGTCGGCCTTGGTGTAGGGCCCGGTGAGCGACGACGCGACCGCGTAGTTCACGTGGTACTGCCCGCTGTCGAAGGTGTTCGCCGAGTAGAACAGGATGTACGAATCGCCTCGTTGGACCAGCGTGGGCGCCTCCACGATGCCGGCCTCCTCGGGGCGGTCGGAGCGCAGCAGCTCGACCCGCTCGCCCTCGGGCGCCGTCCCGTCCGAGGTCATCGGCTGCAACCACATCGAGGAGTACTGACGCCCGCTCTTGTAGAGCAGGTAGCGCCCGCCGTCGGCAGCCACGAACGACTCCGCGTCGATGGTGTCGCCCTCCTCGGGACGGCAGAGCAGCGCGTCCGGCGCGGCGCTGTGGAACGGTCCGACGGGTGACTCGCTCGAGGCCACTCCGATGCACTGCACCTGGTGTCGCGCGTGGCGGGCGGTGAAGTAGAGCAGGTAGCCGCCGCCGGATCCGCGCGCGAGCTCGGGTGCCCACACGTGCGGCGGGTCCTCGGCCACCCATCCGGGCAACTCGGGGAACCCGTCACCGACCTCGGTCCACGGTCCGGTCAGGGCGTCCGCCCGCTGTACCGGGAGGTGGGCCAGGTTCCCGGCGTAGCCGCTGTTGGTGGAGTAGGCGTAGTAGGCACCGTCGACCACCACCACGTCGGGATCGGGGAAGTCGCGCGCGATGACCGGCGAGACGGGTGCTCTCGACCGACCGTCCGATGGTGCGGTTCCGAGCAGGCGAGCCAACCACGGGAAGCGCATCGGCGGATGGTAGTGCCCATGGTGCGCCGCGACGAACTGCTCGACCGAGGGTCTCAGCGTCTGCACAGCGGATCTCAGTACGATCACAGCGGCACGTCGGCACGGTCGGCCGTGCGCAGTGCCGGCACGACGATCAGATCGGAGATCTCATGGAGCGTGACGAATACGGGAGAACTGAATCGCGGTTCCAGAAGCACCGGGAGACTTTGGTGGCGCTCGGTGTCGGAGCGGCCTGCGTGCTGCTCGCGGGCATCGTCGCCTTCGCGATGGCGATGACGGGCAACGGGCCCCCTGGCGATGCGCCTCCCGCCGACAGCGGGACCGAGAGCGGTTCCGAGAGCGGTTCCGACTCCGGGTCGGATTCGGACTCAGGCTCCGATTCGGATTCAGATTCGGGTTCAGACTCGGATTCAGACTCGGACTCCGACTCGGACTCCGGGGGCGAGAACGAGAGCGAGGAGAGCAGCGGCGCTGCGCAGCAGCGGTACGTGAGCCCGGTGGCCGACGACGGTGACCTGGGGCGGGCCGGCCCAGGCGCCGGCACCGCGATCCGATGGTCGGTTGCGGCTGACGACGGGATCGGCTCCGACGATGCCATCCGGGCCGGTGTCCGAAGCTCGAGGTGATCTGCCCGGTCGTGGCGCCTTCAGATGGTGGGCGCCGCCTCGGGCGCTCCGCTCGGGATCGCCGCGAGGAGTTCCCTCGTGTACTCGTGCTGCGGATCCTGGAAGAGCGTGGCCGGCGAACCGCTCTCCACGATCCTGCCACCTCTCATGACGTGGACGTGGTGGCACAGGATGCGCACGACGGCGAGGTCGTGGCTGATGAACACGTAGCTGAGCCCGAGCCGGCGCTGCAGTTCGACCAGCAGATCGAGGATCTGCGCCTGGACGAGGACGTCGAGCGCCGACACGGGCTCGTCGAGGATCACCACCTCGGGATCGAGGGCGAGTGCCCGCGCGATCGCCACCCGCTGGCGCTGCCCGCCGGAGAGCTCGTGCGGGTACCGGTCGGCGAGTGCCGGATCGAGGGCGACCTGCGTCAGCAGTTCCGCGACGCGGGCGTCCTGCTCCTCGCGGGTGCCGATCCGGTGCACCTCCAGCGGCTCCCGGACGGTGTCGCCGACCGGGTAGCGGGGGTCGAGGGCCGCGTAGGGGTTCTGGAAGACCGGTTGCACCCGGCGGCGGAACGCGATCAGATCGCGCCCGGTCGTGGCGGTGACGGTGCGGTCGTCGAAGACGATGTCGCCGGACGTGCTCGGCTCGAGCATCAGCAGCATCTTCGCGGTTGTCGACTTGCCGGAGCCGCTCTCGCCGACGATGCCGACGGTCCGGCCGCGCGGCACCGAGAACGAGACGTCGTCGACCGCGACGAACCGGCTGCGCCTGCCGAACGCGCCCCTGCGGACGGGGTACTCCTTGCGCAGCCCCACCGCTTCGATGGCGGGCCGGGCGTCGTGCTCGTCGCTCGGTGGCTGCTCGCCGACGAGGGAGCCGGTGGCCAGGCTCGGGGCCGCCGCGAGCAGCCGGCGCGTGTACTCGTTGCGGGGGTTGGTCAGCACCGTCGACGCCGGACCGCTCTCGACGACCGCGCCCCGCTGCATCACCACGACGCGGTCGGCGCGTTCGGCGGCGAGCGCGAGATCGTGGGTGACCAGCAGGACGGCCGTTCCCATCGAGGTGGTGAGCTCGTCGAGCAGGTCGAGGACGACCTTCTGCACGGTCACGTCGAGCGCCGACGTGGGCTCGTCGGCGATGAGCAGCCGGGGCCGGCAGGCCAGCCCCATCGCGATGAGCACCCGCTGCCGCATCCCGCCGGAGAACTCGTGCGGGTACTGGCGGTAGCGGTGGTGGGGATCGGGGATGCCGACCGAGTCGAGCAGTTGGATCGCGCGGTCGCGGGCCGCGCGACCGGTGGCCACACCGTGGATCCGGAAGATCTCCGAGATCTGCCTGCCGACGGGCACGAGCGGGTTGAGGTTCGACATCGGGTCCTGGGGGACCAGACCGATCCGGCGACCGCGCACGGCGTTCATCCGCCGCTCCGGGAGGGTGAGCAGGTCCGTGCCGTCGAAGGTGATCGTCCCGGCCGTCACCCTGCCGTTCGCGGCCAGCAGCCCGTTGATGGCGGAGGCGAGCGTGGACTTGCCGGACCCGCTCTCGCCGACGACGGCGACGGTCTCGCCGGAGCGGACCGTCAGGGCCGCACCGCGCACCGCCTCGACCGGGCCGCGGTCGGTGGAGAACGTGACGGTCAGGTCACTGATCTCCAACAGTGCCCGCTCGTCGTCGGTGGCGGTCATCGTGTCTGCTTTCGGGTCAGGGGCGCCGCTCATCGGGCCCGGGCCCGCACGTCGAGGACGTCGCGCAGGCCGTCGCCGAGGAAGTTGATCGCGAGCACGATGGTGACCATCGCCAGGCCGGGGCCGGCGGCGATCCACCACTGGTAGAAGTTCGCCGAGCCCTCGGTGATCATGGCGCCCCACTCGGGGGAGGGCGGGAGTGCGCCGAGCCCGAGGAAGCTGAGCGATGCGACCAAGATGATGATCATGCCGAGGTCCATGGTGGCGGAGACGAGCACCGGGGTGAGGGAGTGGGGGAGGACGTGCTTGCGCAGGGTCGTGAGCCGGCTCATCCCGATCGCCCGGGCGGAGGTGACGTACTCGCGTTCCCTGATCGAGAGGATCTGGCCCCGGATCAGCCGTGCGTAGATGGGCCACCAGACCACGACGATCGCCACGAAGGAGTTGGTGAGGCCGGGGCCGAGCGCCGCGGCCACGGCCATCGCGAGCAGGATGCTCGGGAAGGCCATGGTGATGTCCGCGAGGCGCATGAGCACGGCGTCGACGATGCCGCCGTAGAAGCCGGCGACAGCTCCGACGACGCTCCCGACGAGCGCGGCGATGCTGATGGTGGCCAGGGCGATCGGCAGGGACAACCGCGCACCGTGCAGCACCCGGGACAGGACGTCGCGGCCGAGGGCGTCCGTGCCGAGGAGGAACTCGCCCGTCGGCGGGCTCAGCCGGGGTCCGGCCACGGCGTAGGGGTCGTGCGGGGCGAGCACACCCGCGAGGGCGATCACGAGGATCCACGCCGCGACGACCGCGGCGCCGATCACGATCGGGGGCGTGCGGAACCGGCGGAGCCGTCGGCGGAGCGGGACGTCCGTGCCCGGCGGGGATGCGCCCGCTCCGGCTGTCGGGCCCGTGTCGGGGGCGGCGGCGAGCGTCATGACAGCCTCACTCGGGGATCGACGACGGCGTAGGCGATGTCGGTGACCAGGTTGGCGAGCAGGAAGATGCAACCGCCCACCAGGCAGACCCCGGTGATCGCCGGGAAGTCCAGCGCGCGGGACGACTCGACGGCGTACGTCCCGATGCCGTTCCAGGAGAAGATCGTCTCGATGAGGACGGCGCCCATGATGAGCAACCCGACGGACACGCCGACGATCGTGATCACGGGGGTGATCGCGTTGCGCAGGACGTGGTGGTGGAGCACCTGGCCGCGCGTCATCCCCTTGGCGCGGGCGGTGCGGGCGTAGTCGGACCCCTGCTCCTCCAGCATCTGGGACCGCACGATGCGGATCACGGTGCCGAGCAGCGCGAGGCTCATGATGAGCGCGGGCATGAGCAGGTGCTGGAAGGCGTCGACGAACAGCGGCCAGTCCCCGGCGAGGAGGGCGTCGACGGTGTAGAGGCCCGTGAGATCCGGGGGCGGGATGACGCGTGCCGACAGCCTGCCCGGGCCGGGGGCGACCCCGAGGGTGGCGTAGAAGAGGAAGAGGAAGATCAGCCCGACCCAGAAGACCGGGAGCGAGGAACCGAGCAGCGCGAGGACCCGCACCACGCCGTCGACGAGCTTGCCCTTCATCCGCGCGGCCAGCACGCCGAGCAGGGTTCCGAGCACGATCGCGAACAGCAGGGCCATGGCCGCGAGCTCGAGGGTGGCGGGAAGTCGCTCGGCGAGGTCCGCGCTCACCGGCGCCTTGGTGCGGAACGAGGTTCCCATGTCGCCCTGCAGGAGGTTCGCGATGTAGGCGACGTACTGCTCGGGCAGGCTCTTGTCGAGCCCCCACCGTTCGGTGGCCGCCTGCACGACGTCGGGGTTGCCGAGGTTGCGCTCGCCGACGATCGAGGCGAGCGGGCTGTCGACGACGGTGTGCGAGAGCAGGAACGCGATGGTCACGATCCCCCACAGCAGCAGGGGCATCAGGGCGAGGCGCTTGGCGACGAAACGGATCATCAGCTCGGGTCACCCCGCGACGAAGCGGATGCGGCTCAGGTCGAGGTTGCGGGTGATGTCGATGTTGTTGCCGGTGACGTCGGCCGAGCTGGCGAGCAGGTACTTCGGGTTGACGACGGGCAGGATGACGGCGTCGCCGTACATCTGCTCGGCCAACCGGCGGTAGAGCGCGGTGCGCTGCTCGCCCGTCGCGGCGAGCGCGGCCGCCGCCAGTCGCTGTTCCTCGGGGTTCACCGGCATGCCGGCCCGCTCGGCCCATGTCGAACCGTCGACGAGCCCGAAGTACTGGACGTACTGGATTGCGTCGGGGTGGTCCGGGGCGAAGTAGACGGCCGTGACCGGGATGCCCTCGGCCAGGCGGTCGGCCCAGGCCTGGTACTCCAGGGGCTGGAGGTCGAGCTGGATCCCGACGCCCTGCAGCGACTGCTGGACGGACTGGAGCATGGTGGTGAAGGAGACGCCGTAGATCGTGAAGTTCGGGAACACGGCCTGCAGTGCGAGACCCTCGCCGTAGCCGGCCTCGGCGAGCAGCGCCTTGGCGCCCTCGGGGTCGTACTCGGGCAGGGGCAGGCCCTCGGTGCCCTCGAAGCCGTTGGGGATGCCGGTCGCCTGCCGCTCCCCGTTGCCCGCCACGGTCGCGTCGATCACGGACGTGTAGTCGATGGCCTTGCGGATGGCCTCGCGCACCCGCAGGTCCTGAAGGGCCTCGCCGCCCGCCTTGCCCGGGGACAGGCCGAGGTACACGAAGTTCGAGGACGGGACGACCTCGGTGGTGAGCGTCGGGTCGTCCTCGATCTGGGCCAGCGCGTCGAAGCTCAGCTGCATCGCCACGTCGATGTCGCCCTGCTGGAGCTGCTGGAGCTGGGCGGAGGAGTCGGTGACCTCCTTGATGGTGACGTCGCTGAAGTTCGGTGTCTCGCCCCAGTAGGCGTCGTTGCGCCGCAGCACCAGCTGCGACCCCTCGGCGTAGGAGTCGAGCACGTACTGGCCGCTGCCCGCCGAGTTGCTGAGGAACCACTGCTCGGCGGCGTCGGTCGACGCCGCATCCGGATCGGCGGTGGCGCCGTTCGCCGCGGCGACGTCGGAGTTGATGATGCCCGTGTAGCCGCTGGAGGTGATGTTGAAGAACGCCGAGTTCGGCAGCTCCGAGGTGACCACGACCGTCCGGGCGTCCGGCGCCTGCACGTCGGAGACGCCGGACATGAAGTAGCTCGGCGACCCGGCCAGGTTCTTCAGCCGCTCCCAGGACCACTCGACGTCCTTCGCCTCCACGGGGGAGCCGTCGGAGAACACGGCGTCGGCGCGCAGCGTGAAGGTGAACTCGGTGTTGTCCGCGTTCGCCGTCCAGCTCTCGGCGAGCAGGGGTTCGAGGCCCCTGTCGGGGCTCGCCCGCAGCAGCGTCTCGTAGACCGCCGCGTTGTAGATCTGGCAGGTGTCGCACAGCGAGCGGGAGATGTCGAGGGTCGTGACGTCCATCGCCCGGCCGAGGATGATGCCGGTGCGCTCCTGCGTCGCCGGACCGGTGCTCGAACAGGCGGCCAGCCCGAGGGCGACCACGACGGCGCCGGCCGTTCGTGCGGCGAGTCGGAACTTCCTGGCCCTGCGCGAGGGGATCGGACTCATCGGGGTGTCTCCTTCGTGGTGCCGGTTCCGGCGGGGGGCGGGGGAGCCTGCGGTCAGGAGCCGGCCCGGCGTGCGGCGGCGACCTCGGCGAAGGCGGCGTCCGTCCGTGCGAGCACCTCGTCGATCAGGTCGACGGTGTGCGCGGTGGACAGGAACATGTTGTGCCAGGGGTGCAGCAGGACGCCGCGCCGCGCGGCCGCGTCGGTGAACGCGAACGCGAGGGTCCTGGCGGTGTCGTCGGAGAAGATCAGCAGCGGCATCTGCACCGGTCCGGTGAGGCTCACGGGCAGCCCGTACCGGTGGCCCTGAGCCTCCAGCCCGGCCTTGAACCGCTCGCCCGACTCCTTCATCAGGGCCGGCGCGTCGATCTCGATCGCGTGCTGCACCGTCGCGATGGCCGCCGCCATCGGCACCGCCGAGTACCAGAACGACCCGGTCACGTAGACCTCGGAGGCCGCGTCGCGCAGTGCGTCGGCCCCGACGAGCGCGGAGATCGCGTAGCCGTTGGCGAGGGCCTTCGAGAAGGCGGTCATGTCGGGGCGGACACCGAGCCCCTCCCAGGCCCCGCGCACGTCGAGCCGGAAACCGCTGCGGACCTCGTCGAGGACGAGGACCGCGCCGATGCGGGTGGCGAGGGCGCGAGCGGCCCTGGCGAACGCGGGATCGACCGCCTCCTGCGCCACGAACGCGTCGTGGCGGAACGGGGCGACGATGATCGCGGCGACGTCGCCGTCGTGGGCGGCGGCCGCCGCCTCCAACGACGCGGGGTCGTTGTACTCGAACTCGACGATGTTGGCCCGGTCCTGCGGTGTCACCCCGGCCGAGCGGGGGGTGAACCAGTCGTTCGCGCCGTGGTAGGCGACGGCGGCCTTGAGGAGCTTCGGGCGGCCGGTCGCCGCGCGCGCGATCCGCACGGCGGTCGCCGTCGCGTCGGTGCCGTTCTTGGCGAACATCGCCCAGTCCGCGTGGCCGATCGTCGAGGTCAGCAGCTCGGCCAGCTCGACCATCCGCGGGCTCGGGCCTGACAGCGTGTCGCCCAGTGCGGCCTGGCGGGCCGCGGCGGCGTCGACGAGCGGGTTGCGGTGGCCCAGGAGCATCGGGCCGAAGGCGCACTGGAAGTCGACGTAGCGGTTGTCGTCCGCGTCCCAGGTGTGGGCGCCCTCGCCGCGGGCCCAGAACTGCGGGAAGGACGGCGGCATCGTCCGCTCGTTCGCGAGCATGTGGCCGTACATCCCGCCGGGGATGACCTTGGCCGCCCGGCCGCGCAGCTCCCGGTCGTGACGCGACCGCCGCTGAGGGGGATCGGCAGCAAGGGTCACAGGATCTCCTCGGTGGCTGGGCCAGGCGGCTAGGATTTAGTTCGAACGTTCGGAATACCTTAAGGGCGGATTATCTTCGTGTGAAGTGCCACAGGGACGGCTCGGGCGATGACGCCGCCGTCCGTCGCACCCACCTCGAGCCCGAGACCTCACCCGAGGAGATCCATGCCGAAGATCGTTGATCACGACCAACGCAGGCAGGAGGTGCTTGCGGCGACGTGGCGGGTGATCGCCCGGGTCGGCCTGGACGCGACGACGATCCGCCGCATCGCCGACGAGGCGGGCCACTCCGTCGGGGTGCTCACGCACTACTTCAAGGACAAGGAGGACATCCTCATCTCGGCCCACCTGCTGGCCTTCGCCCGGGCGCGCGCCCGCATCGTCGAGGCGACCGAGGGGCGGAGCAGCCTGGATGCCCTCCGGCTCGCCATGCTCGAGGCGCTCCCGCTCGACGAGGAGCGGCTCCTCGAGGCCCACGTCGACGTCAGCTTCCTCGGCCACTCGGTCGGCAACGCCCACCTCCGGCAGATCCGCAGCACGTCCAACGCCCACTCGCGCGACTTGTGGGGCGGATTCGTGGCTCAGGCGCAGGACTCGGGCGAGGTGTGCCGCGACGCGGACGCGAGCCTCATCGTCGACGAGATCAAGGCGCTGATCGAGTCCCTGTCGATCCAGGCGATCATCGATCCCGAGCGGATGACCCCGGAGCACCAGGTCGCCCTGGTGTCGCGGTTCCTCGCGCGGATGCCGGCCGGCTGACCCTCGCGCGTGGCGTCCTCGTGTGGCGCGTGCCACACCGGAGTGCAGTCACAAAGGCAGGGACACCGGCATCTCGTGTTCGACCTGTTGCCCTGACCGGCGTCGCCGGCTCGTCCGGTGGCGGAGGGAGGAATACGTGATGGCACCGTCCCCGCACGTCGTGGTCCTGGGTGCCGGGTACACCGGCCTGACCGCCGCCAAGCTGATCGCCCGGCGCACCGGCGCCACGGTCACCCTGATCAACAGCCGTGACCGTTTCGTCGAGCGTATGCGCAACCACCAGCTCGCTTCCGGCCAGCGGCTGCGCCACATGCCGCTGCGCGATCTGCTGGTGGGCGCCGGAATCCGGCTGATCGTCGACCGGGTGACCGGTATCGACCTCGGACAACGGCAGGTCGAGCTGCTCGGCGGCGAGCCGGTCGGCTACGACCTGCTGGTGTACGCGCTGGGAAGCCAGGCCGACCTGGACAGCGTCCCCGGCGCGGCCGAGCACGCCACCGCCGTGGCCGGCGCCGAGCAGGCCGCGCGGCTACGCGAACGCATGCGCAGCGCCTCCACGGTCGTCGTGGTCGGAGGCGGGCTGACCGGTATCGAGGCCGCTACCGAACTGGCCGAGACCTACCCGGACCGCAGGGTGCAACTGGTCACCAGAGCGACGCTGGGTGTCGCGCTGTCCGAGCGCGCGCAGGCCTACCTGCACCGCACCTTCGACGGCCTCGGCATCCGGCTCCGCGAGCACGCGCAGGTGGCCGAGGTCGCCACGGACGGCGTGTTGCTGGCCGACGGCGAGCACCTCGGTTCCGACGTGGTGGTGTGGACCACCGGCTTTCGGGTGCCCGATCTGGCGCGCGATGCCGGGCTGGCCGTCGGCGACAACGGGCGCATGCTCGTGGACTCCACGATGCGGTCGGTGTCGCACCCGGAGGTCTACGGCGTCGGGGACGCCGCTGCCGCAGGCAAGCCGGACGGGCGGGAGCTGCGCATGGGCTGCGGGCCAGGAGGGCTGACCGTGGCGTGCACCGTCCAAGCAATCGGTGACCGCCTGGCCGGCCGTACCCCGCGGCAGCTGCGCCTCGAGGGCGACGGCTACTGCATCAGCCTCGGCCGGAAGGACGGCCTCGTCCAGTACACCCACGCCGACGGCAGCGCGCTCGGGCCGATGCTCACCGGTCGCCCGGCCGCGGTGTTCAAGGAGGCCATCGTCCGCGGGGCCGGCGGGCTCGGCCTGCGCCACCCCGCGCTCGCTCTCGTGGCCGGCAGCCGCGTGCTGGTCTGATCCGGTGATCGCACAAGGGGAGAGACCATGAAGGCGGTGCGCTACCACTCCTACGGCAGGAGCGACGTCCTCGTGCACGAGGAGTCGGACCGGCCGGTGGCGGAGCAGGGGCAGGTGGTGGTGCAGGTGGCCGGCACGGCGTTCAACCCGACGGATGCAGCGATCCGCGCAGGCCTGCTGCAGGACGTGATCCCGGTGGCCTTCCCCCACATCCCGAACACCGACGTCGCCGGTGTCGTCACCGAGGTCGGGGAGGGGGTGACGGGGTGGCGCGTCGGGGACGCGGTGATCGCGTTCCTGCCGGCGACCGCGCCCGGCGCGGCCGCCGAGTACGTCGCCGCACCCGCTGGGGCACTGGCCACCGCGCCTCGCACGGGCGAGCTCGCCGACGCCGCGGCCCTGCCCTTGCCCGGTCTGACGGCGTGGCAGTCGCTGTTCGAGCACGCCGACCTGGAGCGGGGTCAGAGCATCCTGATCAACGGCGCGGGCGGTGCGGTGGGTGGGTACGCCGTCCAGCTCGCCGCGCAGGCGGGTGCCGTCGTGACTGCGACCGCCAGCGCGCGCAGCCGCGACCGCATCCGTTCCTACGGCGTGAACCGGATCGTCGACCACACCGCGACGCCTCCTCATCAGGCGATGTCCGGACAGCGGTTCGACGTGGTGCTGAACCTGGCGCCCACCAGCCCGGACGAGATCGGGCAACTGCTGGACCTGGTCGCCGACGGCGGAGCCTTCGTCAGCATCACCACTCCCGGCCTCGAGGACGCCGGGCGGGGGGTGCGGACCGTGCAGGCCTTCGTGCGCAGCGACAACGCCCAGCTCGCCGAGCTGGTCGCCCGCGTCGACGAGGGCACTCTGGCGATCGAGGTTGCCGAACGGCTACCGCTCGTAGACCTCGCTGCGGTGCACGCCCGGTACGCCGTCCAGCTCGCCGAGATGGTCGAGCTGGTCGCCCTCATCGACGACGGAGCCCGGGGAGCGAGGGCGGTCGCGATGGCAGAACGGCTGCGGGCCGACCTGGCCACGATCGACCCCCGCCTCACCGCCGGACCGCTGGCCGGCAAGACCGTCATGATCCCGTGACCGCAGGGAGGTGAGCCGCGACTCCTGGGCGGACTACCGCGGTGCGTAGACGCGCACCCAGTCCACTTCCAGGCTGACCTCTTCCGGGGTCGTGTGGTCCGCCGCCAGGATCCATTCCTCGTGAGGCCCCATGTCGAGCTGGATGGCCAGGTGCATCCGACTCGTCGGGATCACGTTGCGGTCGGTGGTCTCGAACTGCTTGACCCCGTCGACGTACCAGGTGACCCGGCCGGGCAGCCAGTCCATGGCGAAGGTGTGCCACTGGCTGAAGTCCCCGTTGACCTGGCTGCCGGCGAGCTTGTTCTCGGCCGAGTAGTGGATCACGAAGTGCGCTTCGGAGCGATCCTCGCGAGGCACCTCCATCATGTCCAGCTCGCCGTCGGCCTCCTTGTCGAGGGAGTCCGGCCACAGCAGGATCGCCGATCCACGACCGCGGCCCTTGTCGGTGCGTGCGCGGAACTCCCATCGCCCGTAGGTCTGGCTCCGCTCGTGGTTCATGCCGCCCGAGACGTCGCCGCGCGCGGTGACGCGCAGCTTGCCGTCCTCCACGGTGATCGCCTCGGGGCGGCGCCAGCCGTTGCCGAACCCGCCCACCGAGTTGTAGCGGTTCCACGCGGACGGATCGAGCCTCGACTCGTCGAAGTCGTCGCGGAACACCAGGCGCCACTCGTCCCCGGCCGCGGCGCGACGTCCGCCCGAGGAGCGGGTGTCGTCCAAGGCCGGGGTCGGGACGGCGGTCGGTGGGGGTGACGGCTCCGGGAGCGCCGCGAACAGCTCCGGCTCGTCCGTCCCTGCGGTATCGCCACCACAACCGGCCACCAGCAGGACGACAGCGCCGAGCAGCGCGCAGCACACCCGCTGCGGAAACCGGGACATCGTGCCTCCTCGAGAACACACCGGAGGGGGAGCCACGGGGGAGCGCCGGCGTGCGAGGCGACTCTATCGAGCGTGCGAAAGCGGACATACCGGGTAGGTGTCATCCCGGCGTGGGCCGCGCTCGTCTGCGCGAAGGAGCCCCGTGGGCGGGGGTCGTCTCACCCGTCACCCGCGTCCGGTCAGTCGGCCGCGGACTCCTCCCGTGCCGATTCGAAGAGCTTCACCGTGTCCTCGAGGTGCCGCTCGGTGGCTGCGACCGCGGCCGCGGGCTCGGCGCTCGCGATCGCCTCGAGCAGCACGGCGTGCAGGTCGTTCGCATGGTGCAGTTCGACGAGGTCGGCGATCGCGACGCTCGCGCCCTCCAGCGAGCGGCGTAGCACGGTGTAGAGCTCCACGAGGACCGTGTTGCCGGTCGCTTCCGCGGTGACCTGGTGGAACTGCGCGTCCGCGGCGACGAACGCGCTCACGTCGCCGGTCTCGGCGTGGTCGCGGCACTGCTGCAGCGCGTCACGCATCCGCTGCACGTGCTCGTCGGAGCGGCGTTGTGGCGCGACCTCGGCGATGAGGACCTCGAGCGCCCGCCGCACCTCGAACACCTCGGCCACCCTGGCCTCGGCCAGGCGGACGTCGAGCGGGGGAAGCGGTGCGCCGGCCGCGACGAAGGTGCCGCTGCCCTGCCTGGTCTCGAGTCGGCCGCTATGAGACAGCGCGCGGATCGCCTCCCGCAATGTCGAGCGGCCCACGCCGAGCCGCCGCGCGAGCTGCGGCTCGCTCGGCAACCGGTCGCCGGTGCGCAGTCCCTCCTGCTCGATCAGCTCGCGCAGGCTGGAGATGACCTGGTCGACGAGCGGGCGCCGCGCGGGCATGACCGTCGGTCGCCACTCCTCCAGCACCCGTCGAGCCTACTCGTGGTCTTGACAGTGGGCGCCCCAGGTTCGCAAAATCTGTCTGATGACCTGCTGACTACAAGGGAGTAGACATGGCGGTCGACCCACCTCCGGACCGACACGGCGCAGCCGTCGCGAGGTCCAACACCCGGCGCGCGGTTCTCGGCTCGACCGTGGGCAGCACCATCGAGGCCTACGACTTCCTGCTCTACGGGATCGTGGCCGCGCTGGTCTTCCCGGCGGTGTTCTTCCCGGAACAGAGCCCGTACACCGGTGTCCTGCTTGCGTTCTCGGTCTGGTTCATCGGGTTCCTGGCGCGGCCGCTCGGTGCCGCGATCTTCGGTCACCTCGGCGATCGCGTCGGCCGCAAGAAGACCCTCGTGTTCACGATGCTGCTGATGGGTGTCGGCACCGTGGGGATCGGGCTCATCCCGAGCTACGAGTCGATCGGGCCGGCGAGCGCCTTCCTGCTCGTCGGGATGCGCCTGCTGCAGGGGCTCGGCTTCGGCGGTGAGTGGGGCGGCGCCAACCTGCTGGCGATGGAGTCCGGATCCCGGCGACACCGCGGGCTGCTCACCAGCTTCCCGCAGGCGGCGGCGATGCTCGGGCTGTTCCTGGCCAACGTCTCGGTGTTCGGGATGAACCGCAGCCTCACCCCGGAGGCCTTCGCGAGCTGGGGATGGCGGGTGCCGTTCGTGGGCAGCGCGGTGCTCATCGCGGTCGGTCTCTGGGTGCGGTTCCGGGTCCTGGAGACCGCAGAGTTCCGCCGGTTGCAGGAGGACGGGCGCGTCGAGCGCGCCCCGCTCCTCGCGGTGTTCCGGCACCAGCCGGTGACGCTGCTGCTGTGCACGCTGGTGAAGGTCGCGGAGATGGTGCCGATCTACATCTTCATCTCGTTCGTCTTCGCCTACGGCACCGGGACACTCGGGCTCGACGCCGAATTCCTGACCTTGTCGGTGGCGGCGGCAGCGCTGCTCGCCGCCGTGGCGATGCCGGCCGTGGGTCACCTCTCGGACCGCATCGGCCACGAGCGGATGTACCAGATCGGCGCCGCCACCATGGTCGTCTTCGCCTTCGTATACTTCGCGGGGCTCAGCACGGGATCGCCGCTCGTGGCTGCGGCGTGCATCGTCGCCAGCCTGATCCCCTACGCGATGATGTTCGGGGCAGAGGGCGCCATCCTCGGCAAGAGCTTCGCCCCCGCGTGGCGCTACACCGGCAGCTCGCTGGCGTTCAACCTCGCCGGGATCATCGGCGGCGGCCCGGCCCCGTTCATCGCCACCTGGCTGCTCGTGCAGACCGGCAACGCCTACGCGATCGCCGCATACATCGTCGTGGCCGGGCTGGTCGGCTTCGCCGCCGTCACCGTCTTGCGCCGCCGCGCGGCCGCTCCCGGCGGGGAGCTCCGCGCAACCCCCACCACCCGACCTATCCAGGAGGTATCCCCGTGACCACGTCGACCGGCCCGCAGAAGCTCGCCATCCCCGACGCACCCGAGTTCGCGTCGGTGGCCGACGAGCGCCGCCACCGCAAGCAGCGCCTCGCCGCAGCGCTGCGGATCTTCGGACGGCTGGGCTACGACGAGGGCGTCGCCGGGCACATCACCGTCCGCGACCCCGAACACCCCGACCGGTTCTGGGTGAACCCCTTCGGCGTCTCCTTCGGCCGGATCAGCGTCAAGGACCTCGTCCTCGTCGACCACACCGGGCAGGTCGTCGAGGGCACCCGTGCGGTGAACCGCGGTGCGTTCGTCATCCACGCCGCCATCCACGACCTGCGGCCCGACGTCGTCGCTGCCGCGCACGCGCACTCGATCCACGGCCGCGCACTCGCCGCGCTCGGCACCACGCTGCGCCCGGTCGTGCAGGAGGCCTGCGCGTTCTTCGAGGACCAGGCCGTCTACAGCGACTACAACGGCCTCGCGCTGGAGGAGGAAGAGGGGCGCCGGATGGCCGAGGCGCTGGGCGGGAAGCGGGCAGCGGTGCTGCAGAACCACGGCGTGATCACGGTCGGCGGCAGCGTCGAGGAAGCCGCCTACTGGTTCATCAGCTTCGACCGCGCGGCGCAGGTGCAGCTGCTCGCCGAGGCCGCAGGCACCCCCGCATACCTCGACGACGAGGGCGCCCGGCTCGCCCACCGCCAGTTCGGCAGCCCGCGACTCGCCCGGTTCAGCTTCGAAGTGCTCTGGGACGACATCGTGCACTCCCAGCCCGACCTGCTGGACGAGCAGTGAGCTCGCTGGGGATCGTGGGACTCGGCCTGGCGCACGATTCGGTGCCCGGGATGGTCACCCACCCCGGCTCGTTCGACCACCCGGTCCTCTTCGAGACCCTGCACGCCGACGACCTCGTCCTGCGGGTACTCGCCGGCGACGACCGGCTATACGACGAGGTGCTGCGCCTCGGCAGGCGGCTGGTCGAGCGCGGCGCCGCCGTCGTCGGCACCTCCTGCGGCTACTTCAGCGTCTACCAGCATCGCCTCGCCGACGACCTCGGTGTTCCGGTGGCGACCTCACCGCTGCTGCAGATCCCCGACGCGTTGGACGCCCTGCGGCCCGGCGCCCGGCTCGCCGTGGTGTGGGCCGCCGTGAACGATCTGGTCAAGATCGCCCTGGCCGGCGCCGGCGTCGACCCGGACGACACGCGGCTGGTGCACGTCGGCATGGACGGCCCCGGCCCGTTCCGCGACGCCGTGCTGACCGGTCGTTCCCCGCTCGACCTACCGGCGATGCGCGAGCAGGTGCTGACGACCTGCGCGCAGCTGCGGCGCGACCACCCCGAGATCGGCGCCATCCTGTTGGAGTGCGGCGACCTGTCCGCCTGCACCGCCGACGTCCGGCGAGCGAACGAGCTGCCCGTCCACGACTACCTCACGCTGTTCGCGCGGGCCCGGGCGTAGCCCGTCCGCAACCTCGCTCGGTGCGATCAGGTGGGAACCGGTCGGCCGATGATGTCGAGCACGGCGGTGAGCTGGTCGGCGAGCAGCCCGATGACGTCGGCGGCGGCGTCCTCGACCAGGGCTCCGCGGCGTCAGGCCACGCACAGCCGGCTCGGTTCAGAAGGGCGGTTCGTCGTCGGGTGGGTCCGGGCCCGTTTCCTGCCCTGGCGGTGGTGGCGGTGGTGGCGGTGGTGGGTCGGTGGCCGGTCGGTCCAGGATGCGGGGGTCGTAGCGGCGCAGCCGCTGATCGGCGTCGATGTCGGCGTCGGGATCGGGCCGGCCGTCGGGGTGCCCG
>NZ_NKYF01000070.1 GCF_002262885.1 Pseudonocardia sp. MH-G8
CCACGCCGCGTCACCTGGCTCTACCAGCCCTACCCCGCCGATCAGGCAGCCGCGAAGGTCGAGGCCGAAGTCACCGGCGGCCAGATCCGCCGGGCCTGGGCGACCCGCACCCGTCGCGACGAGACCCAGCGCGAACGCGACGACCGCGACCGCGCCGTGCAGTCCGCCCGTGAGGAAGCCGAAGGCGCCGGCGTCGGACGCATCACCGCCTACGTCACCACGACCGTCCAGCACGACGACGACCTCGACGCTGCGACCGCCGACGTCGAGCAACGCGGCGGACAGGCGAAGCTGCGGCTCCGCCGGCTGCGAGGATCACAGGCCGCCGGGTTCGCGGCCGCCCTCGGCATCGGCATCGACCCGGCCGAGCTCCTCGCCCACCGCCGAGGGCGCTGATGAGCACCGACACCGTGCCCCGCGCCTGGGGCTGGGCCCTGCGTGGCGGAGGCCGCGCCGCCCACGTCGAGGCAGGCACGGCGTTCGCCGGCACCACCAGCCAGCTGTGCGGGTTGTTCCCGTTCGCCGTGTCCGCCGGCGCCGACGTCCGTGGCGTCCCCCTGGGCCGTCACCTGCACACGGCCGAACCCATCGGACTCGACCCCGCCCACTGGCTGCGGACCGGCCTGGTTTCCAACACCGGAGTGTGGGTGCAGGGACAACCCGGCATCGGCAAATCCTCGATCACCAAACGGATGCTCACCGGCCTCGTCGGCTTCGGGATGCGCGCGGTCGTGCCGGGCGACGTCAAGGGCGAATACACCCCGCTGGTCGCCGCCCTCGGCGGCACCGTCTTCCGAATCGGTCGAGGTTTGCACAGCCTCAACCCGCTCGACGCCGGCCCGCTGCGGGCCGAACTCGACGGCGCGATCGGCACCGAGCGGACCCGGCTGGCAGAGACCATCCGCGCACGGCGGCTGTCCCTGGTCGAGGCGCTGATCACCATCGTGCGCCGCGCCGACGTCACCAC
>NZ_NKYF01000071.1 GCF_002262885.1 Pseudonocardia sp. MH-G8
GTCGCAGCCAGGTCCGGCGTCCCCGCGACCGCCCTGCGCTACTACGACGTGATCGGGCTGATCGAGGCCCGTCGGGAGCCCAACGGCTACCGCTCCTACGACGAGAGTGTGCTGGAGCGGCTGTCGTTCATCGAGGCCGCGAAACAGCTGGATCTGTCGTTGCCGGAGATCGCGGAGCTGTTGCTCGTCGTGGAGGGCGACAGCTGCACACAGGTCCGTGAGGTGCTGCACCCGAAGCTGACCGAACGGCTGCGTGAGGTCGATGCCTACCTGGCCAACTTGCGGCTGCTGCGCAACCGGCTCGTGGTAGCTACCCGGCGCGTGGCGGCCTGCCCGGACAACGAGGCCTCATGTCGCAGCGAGTGCATGCTGCTGGGCGAGCTGCGACGGGTGGGTCACGGCCGAATTGAGATTGAAGGAGCACGGTGAGCATGCGTCGCGCGGTCGAGTGGTGGGAGCAGTACCAGATTCCCCTCTACCTCGCCGCGATCGCCGGTGGCGCGCTGGTCGGGCTCAGCGCGCCACGGGTTGCGCCCGCGTTGGAGCACTCGATCAACCCGGTGCTGGCGCTGTTGTTGTTCGCCACGTTCCTCGGGGTGCCGCTGGTCGAGGTCGGGCGGGCGTTCCGGGACGTGCGGTTCCTGGGCACGACGCTGGCGGCGAACTTCGTCGTTGTACCGGTGATCGCTTACGGGCTGTCGCGGTTCGTCGTCGACGACCGGGGCTTGCTGCTCGGGGTGTTGCTGGTGCTGCTGACGCCGTGCGTCGATTACGTGATCGTGTTCACCGGCCTGGCCGGCGGTGCCCGTGCGCGTCTGCTCGCGGCCACGCCGCTGCTGATGCTCGTGCAGATCCTGCTGCTGCCCGCCTACCTGTTCCTGTTCGCCGGTGCTGACGTGCTCGCCGTCGTCGAGATCGAGCCGTTCCTGGAAGCGTT
>NZ_NKYF01000072.1 GCF_002262885.1 Pseudonocardia sp. MH-G8
CCCGATGCTCCTATGGAAGTCAACCCGTGATCTGAAGATCTTGGTGGCTGTGGGTTAGGGCGGTGTAGACCTCGCGGGCGACGTAGCGTTTGAGGCATCGGATGATCTCCCTCTTGCCCAAGCCTTCGCTGGTGCGGCGCTCGACGTAGGCGCGGGTGCGGGGGTCGTGACGCAGCCGGGAGAGCACGATGCGGTAGAGCGCGGCGTTGGCTTGCCGGTCACCTCCGCGGTTGAGCCGATGGCGGTGGCTGCGCCCGGACGAAGCAGGCAGTGGCGCCGCCCCACACAACATCGCGAACGCGGCCTCGCTGCGCAGCCGCTCGGGGTTGTTCCCGGCGGTGACCAGCAGCTGACCAGCCGAGTCGGGGCCGACGCCGAACAGCTCGATCAGGGTGGGGTTGATCTGGGTGACCAGCGGCTCGATCAGCTTGTCCAGTTCGTCGATCTCGGCGGACAGCTGCTGGTGGCGTCGGGCCAGTGAGCGCAGCGCCAGCGCCACGCCGGTTCGGGGGTCGCCGGCGGTGGTGGGGTCGGGGCGGCGGGTGGCGCAGTGGCGGATCAGGTCTCGGTCGCTGAGCGGGCGCAGTTGGGCGCGCAGCGCCTCGGGCGCGGTGACGATCAACGACTTGATCTGGTGTTGGGTGTCGGCGCGCTGCTTGATCGCGCTGCGGCGCGCGACCCGGATCGCGGCCAGGGCCTCGACCTCGCCGCCGCGCTGCTTGGGCAGCCCGTCTGCGCGCCCGGCCAGGGCGGCGCGGGCGGCGGCCTCGGCGTCGAGCGGGTCGGACTTACC
>NZ_NKYF01000073.1 GCF_002262885.1 Pseudonocardia sp. MH-G8
ACGGGGGTAGTCGTCGTAACCGTCGGGCAGCGTCAGCTCGGCCGGTCGAGCGTGCCCCTGCGCGCCGCGCACCGTCACGGCAACGACGTGCGGATGAGTCGGCGCACTGACCTCGAGAGTCCCTTCCGTACCGTCGATGACCAACGAGAACCCCGCACCCGACGCCGTGCCCCCTCGATGATGAACGGACAGCACCGCCCCGCCCGCCAACCTGCCCGAGACCGCGATCTGGTCGACCGCGGTCATCGGCACGGTCCGTCCGGTACCGCCGAGCGGAACCCTGGGACGCCGGGTCGCCGTGGTGGCCACCACCTCCTCCAGCTCGCCGACGACCATCGCCACCAGATCGATCGCATGCCCGAACGCGATCGTCAACATCGTGGCCCCGAGCTCTCGATCGAGCGTGTACCGCGCACGCTCCGACACCGGAGTACCCCACTCGACCGACGACGCCACCACGGTCACGGAGAGAACCTCCCCCACATACCCCCCGGCCACCAGGTCCGCCAACCAACGAAAGACCGGTGAGGACCGCCCCTGAAGGCCGACGAAGCTACGCATCCCCCGCGCGGCGCGCTCCATCTCCCGCGCCTCACCCAGATCCACGGCCAACGGCCACTCACAGAGCACCGGCACCCCCACCTCCAGCGCCGACACCACGAGCTCACGATGCCGAGGCACCTTGACCGCAACGACGACCAGATCGACACCCCGATCCCTCGCGAGCTGCTCGACCGAGGCGTACCCGGGCACCCCGTAGACCTCGCTCGCGGCGCG
>NZ_NKYF01000074.1 GCF_002262885.1 Pseudonocardia sp. MH-G8
GATGGCGGTGAGCGCGTCCTGGCCCTGGGTGGCCCAGTGCCAGCCGTTGCGGGTGGGTGCGGCTTCGGCGGCGGCGCGTAGTTCCCGCACCGCGTGCGCGCAGCACAGCTGGTGTGCAGCATCGAGGTAGGTGTCATACGGGGCCCACGCATCGTGCACCGCGATGCCGCGAAACCGGGGCAGAACTGCGGCGGCGGCGATACCGTCGCGGCCGCGTTTGGGGTGGCAGGTGATCAGCGTGTAGCGGTCGGTGCGGGCGCAGTGCACCCAGGCCAACCCGCCCGCAACGCGCAGCCCGGTCTCGTCGAACCCGACCACTTCCGCGTCGGCGAGGCGGTCGGCGACCGTGTCGAGGAAACCGGTCAGACCGTTCGCGGCGCGCCGGGTCATCGTCGCCACGGTGGCTTCCGAGACCGGGGTGCCGAACAACTCGGCCAACGCCTGGGCGGTGCGTTTGCGGGACAGGAACTGCCCGACGTAGAGGTAGACGATGATCGCGGCGATCCGGGGCCCGTACTGCACCGGCGCCGTCGCCGTTTGCGGCGGCTTCGCGCAGGTGCTGGTTCCGCAGCCGCACCGCCGCGTGATCAGCTGGTGCTCGGTCACCCGCACCCGGATCGGGGGCAGGTCGAACACCTGCCGCCGTTCCACACCCACCTGCACGGCCCCGCTCAGATCAGCACCGCAGCCGCCGCACGGGCCCGGCTCATGACA
>NZ_NKYF01000075.1 GCF_002262885.1 Pseudonocardia sp. MH-G8
TATCTGGAGAAGGACGGCAGCTACACCAACACCGACCGCCGGGTGCAGCTCGGGCGCAAGGTCCTGGACCCGCCCGGCCAGGCCCGCACCGACTGGGAGATCGTGCAGGACCTCGGGCAGCGCCTCGGGCTGGACTGGGACTACACCCATCCCCGCGAGGTGTTCGACGAGATGGTCACGGTGATGCCCTCCTACACCAACCTCTCCTACGACAACCTGGGTTCCAGCGGGAAGCTGTATCCCAACGACGACCCGGAACACTCCGACGGCACCGTGGTGATGTTCGACGAGAGCTTCAACACCGACGACGGGCTCGCGCACCTCGTGCCCGCGCAGTGGCTGCCGGCGAAGGAACTGCCCGATGCGGAGTTCCCGCTGGTCCTCAACACCGGCCGGTTGCTCGAGCATTGGCACACCGGGTCGATGACCCGGCGTTCGTTCGCGCTGGATGCGATCTCCCCGGAGGCGGAGGTGTACATGCACCCCAAGGACGCCGCCGACCGTGGTCTGGCCCACGGTGAGATGGTGCGCGCCCGCTCGAGGCGGGGGGAGATCGAGCTGAAGCTGCGGGTGTCGCACCGCGAAGCGCTGGGCAACTGCTTCATCGCGTTCCACTTCCGGGAGGCGGCCGCGAACCTGTTGACCATCGACGAGATCGACCCCACCGGCAAGATCCC
>NZ_NKYF01000076.1 GCF_002262885.1 Pseudonocardia sp. MH-G8
ATGCGCGGCAACTCCCTCCACCTCGACGACGAACTCATCGTCGACAACGGCGAACTCACCGTCCCCGAGATGCGCCCGGCCGGGAAGCGCTGAGATGACCACCCACCACATCGGCATGATCGTCCCCTCGTCGAACCTGACGATGGAAACCGAACTGCCCCACATGCTCGCCGCCCGCGAACAGGTCGAGCCCGGCGACCGGTTCGTCTTCCACTCCGCCCGCGCCCGGATGCAACACGTCACCCCCGAACAACTACGCGCGATGAACGCCCAAGCCGAACGCGCCGCCACCGAACTGGCCGACGCCCGCCCCGACATCGTGGCCACCGCCTGCCTGATCGCGATCATGGCCCAAGGCCCCGGCTACCACTGCACCGCCGAGGACACCATCACCGCCACGCTGCGCGGCGAGGGCTCCCAGGCCCCCGTCGTGTCCAGCGCCGGGGCACTACTGACCGGCATCGCCGCACTCGGCGCCCGAAAGGTCTCGATCATCACGCCCTACCTGAAACCACTCACCCAACTCGTGGTCGACTACCTCGAAGACGCCGGCATCGAAGTCGTCGACGCCCTGTCCCTCGAAGTCCCCGACAACCTCGCCGTCGCCC
>NZ_NKYF01000077.1 GCF_002262885.1 Pseudonocardia sp. MH-G8
CGCTCCCGCGCTGCCTCGAGCATGGGCGCATGGCGGTCGGCGATCTTCGATCATGATCGTCCGCCTGTGACTGCTGCTGCCGGTCGGGGCGCGGTCCGCGGTGATCGGTCTGATCGGTACCTGGGTGCGGGTGCTGCGACGGTGGAGTACGTGTCGGGGTGATCAGGGCCGGTTGATCGGTTCGAGCGGTGCGTGGGTGCTGTCGTGGCGATGTCAGGTGCTTCTCGCGGCGATCACCATCGGGCATCCGCCGGTCCGATCCGGCAACACACCCGGGTGCGGTTCAGGTCCCTGTGTGCTGATCAAGGCCGCGGTCGGAGGGGCTCGGGAACGGCACCACCGCCGGTTGCGCGGCCATCCGGCAGCGACGGGTTCGTCCAGACGGGTCTGGGCCCGCGCAGAGGACGGTCGGCCGGACGGCCACGGTATTCGGTCGTTGCGCCAACCGGGCTCGCCTGCGGCGGGGGTGGTCGAGCCCGGCGCCGGACCCACTGCGAGTCAGACCGCAGGTGCGGGGTGGGGCCGGAAGTCTCGAGCCGGGAACGGCGTGCCCACTGCAACCCGCTCCTGCCCGGCCGGAACCCG
>NZ_NKYF01000078.1 GCF_002262885.1 Pseudonocardia sp. MH-G8
GAGGTGGCGGGCAGGATCACGTCGGCGAACTCGGCGGTCTCGGTGAAGAAGATGTCCTGCACCACCAGGAACTCCAGCTTCGACAACGCCTTGCGGACCTTGTTGATGTTCGGGTCGGACATGAACGGGTTCTCACCCAGCATGTACATGCCGCGCACCCCACCGGCCAGGATCGAGCCGATGATCTCGGTGACGGTCAGACCGCGGTCGGGGTCCAGCCCGGTCACCCCCCAGGCGTGTTCGAACCGCTCACGCACGCCCGGGTCATCGGCCTGCTGGTAGTCGGGGTAGAACATCGGGATCAGCCCGACGTCCGAGGCGCCCTGCACGTTGTTCTGCCCGCGCAGCGGGTGCAACCCCGACCCGGGCTTGCCCACGTTGCCGGTGATCGCGCACATCGCGATCAGGCAGCGGGCGTTGTCGGTGCCGGTGGTGTGCTGGGAGATCCCCATCCCCCAGTAGATGATCCCCGCACCCGCACCGCCCCACAGCTTCGCGACCTCGGTGATCTGCTCCGCCGGGGCGCCGGTGATCTGCGCCGCCCGCTGCGGCGGGTAGTCCGCGAC
>NZ_NKYF01000079.1 GCF_002262885.1 Pseudonocardia sp. MH-G8
CCGCCGCCCCGGCGACGACAACACGATGGTCGCGGTCGACAAACCCTGCGCCCTGGGCCGGTTCGCCCCCGACGAGGTCGGGCTGGCGCTGCGCCAGTCCCGGATGACAGCCAAGGCGAAACTGGGACGCGCGGTGCAACTGGCCCACGTACTACCCGAAACGCTGAAGGTGTGGAAAGCCGGTCGCCTCGACGAACGCCGCGTCGCCGCCATCTGCGACGCCGCGCACTACCTGCCCGAGGCCACAGCCCGCGCCGTGCAACAACGAGTCCTGCCACGGGCACCTGAGCAAACCCTGGCCCAGGTCAAAGCCGCAGTGAAACGGGCGGTGCAGCACGTCGACCCCGAAGGCAGCCACGCACGCCACCGCGCCGCGCACCGCGAACGCCGCGTGGTACTCAAACCCGAAGAAGAAGGCATGGCCTCGCTGTGGACCTCGATGTCGGCCACCGACGCCCAAGCCTGCTTCGGCGCATTGACCCTGCTGGCCAAAGGCCTGGGCCGCCACGA
>NZ_NKYF01000008.1 GCF_002262885.1 Pseudonocardia sp. MH-G8
CAGCGGTCACCCGGCAGATCGGGCGCAGGACACCACGGTCAGCGAGTCGGTGAGCCAGAACGACCGCTGCGGGGCTCCCCTACATCCTCACTGCGAGTCGGGGTCTGAGGGCCGCGTGTCGCGCTCTCGCCGTCCACGAGTCGGGGTGTGGATGTTCGTGTGTCGCGACCTGGCCCTTCGCGAGTCGAGGTGTGGCACGCGAATGTCGCCGCCTGCGCTCGGGAGGCCGGGTGATCACTACGAGCCGCGCATCAGGGTCGGTCGCTCCGCGCTGGTGTGCTTCTCGGCGTCGGTGATCGCTGCGAGCCGTCCGCCTGCGTGGTGGCGGCAGCGCTGGTGCACGGCTCGGCCGCCGTGACGCGATCGTGACCGCCTGCGCCCAACCGGCGTGCCGCCCGCGTCCGTCCTGTGGGCGGGTCCGGGGCGAGGAGGCGGCGGTGGGGGTGCAGGCGATGCGCGGTGGACGGCGCAAGGCGCTGATCGGGGTGGGCGTGCTGCTCGCGCTGCTGGTGGCGGCGCTGGTGGTCGTGCAGCAGACCTCGGGCGGGTCGGATCGCGCCGTGAGCGAGGTCGCGGCGGCGCCCGCACGATCGTCGCCGACGGTCGGATCGGATTCGGCGGCGAGCGATGCCGCCGCCCCGGAGGCCGCCGTGCCTCCGGCGAGCGGCGGCCAGGCCGCGGTCGTACCGCTGGGGGGCCGGCGCGAGCTCGTGCGCACGGCCGAGCTCGGCGTCGAGGTGGCGGAGCCGGCGAGCGCGGTGCGGCGGATCCGGACGGCGGTGGTTGTGGCGGGCGGGTTCGTCGCGGAGGAGCGGTCGGTGGGCGCGGGCAGCCGGCTGGTGCTGCGCGTGCCGGCCGAGGCGCTCGACCGCATGGTCGACGACGTGGGCGCGCTCGGGCAGGTCACCGCCCGCAGCGGCGAGGTGCTCGACGCGACCGGGGAGATCGTCGACCTCGACGCGCGCGTCGCCAGCCAGACGGCGAGCGTGGCGCGCGTGCGGGCGCTGCTCGCCGAGGCCGCGACGATCAGCGACGTCATGGCCGTGGAGTCCGAGCTCGCCCGGCGGGAGGCCGACCTCGACTCCCTGACCGGCAGGCTGGGTGTGTTGCGCGATCAGGTCGCGTTGTCGACGTTGACGGTCGACGTGCGCGCAACGGCTGCCCCCGCGCCGGTGGAGCCGGGGGGACCCGCATTCCTCGACGGGCTCGCCGCGGGCTGGGCCGGCCTCACCGCGGTCGGCGCGGCTGCGGCAGCGGTGGTGGGGTTCGTGGTGCCGTTCGTGCCGGTGCTGGCCGTGCTCGGCGGGATCGCCTGGCTCGTGCGCCGGATCGTGCGCGCGCGGCGCGCCCCCGCCCCAGCGGGTGGGCGGGGCGGCCCGGGCCTGGATGGCGAGTCCTGACGCCGCCGCACGATCAATGCCGGCGGGTGCCTGCGGTCAACGCATCAGGGACGTTTCGCCAGCAGCTCGAACAAGCTCGAGAACCCCTGGTCTCCGTGACCGTCGGCGATCCGGCGGTCCATCAGTTCCTTGACCTCCCGCATCCGCACGGCTTCCACACCGAGGGACTCCCGATGGCTGATCATGTCGTCCATCAGCGCGGCCTGGACGTCGAGCGAACCGAGGTCCGGTCCGTATTCGCCGCTCTTGACCGCCTTGCCGAACGAGGTCAACAACGGTGGGTAGCCGGCCAGTGATCCGGCGACGCGCTCGGCGAACCCCGCGACGTCGACGCCTTCCGCCTGCACCAGCCGGAGCGTGTGCAGGAATCCGATGAGGAACTCGTAGCCCACTGCGACCTGGGCCATGAACTCCACGGCAGCGGCGCCGGCGTCCTCACCGTGGTACGCGACCGTGCCCAGCTGGCGCAGCATCGGTTCGTGGGCTCCGAACGCGGTGGGCGAACCGCTGAACGGGAGCATGATGTTCGGCGTGCCGATGTAGGGCGGGTCGCCCATGATCTTGCCGTCGAGGTACTCCGCACCGCGCTCACCGGCCCAGCGCTCGTTGGCCCGCGCCTGGGCCGGCGATCCGCTCGTGAGGTTCACCAGCACCTTGCCCGCGACCGCGGAGTCGACCGATGCCAGTACCTCGTCCACCGCGGTGCTGTCGAGCAGGCAGGCCACGACGAGCGGGCTCGCGGTCACCGCCTCCGCAGCGGTCGCAGCCGCCGTCGCACCGGCGTCGACCAGCGGTGCGTTCTTGCTCGCGGTCCGGTTCCAGACCGTCGTGCGGTAGCCGCGGGCGACGAGCGTCTTCGCGATCGCCGACCCCATGTTGCCGAGACCGAGCACGGTGACGGCCGTTGTCGTCGTCATGATGTTCCTTTCCATCAGTGGGAGCCGGTCGGCCGGACGTGGCGGAGCACGGTCACGGCGACGACGGCGAGGGTGAGCGTGAGGGCGGCGGTGAGGGCGGCGGCGGCGTTCAGCCCGCTGGTGAACGCCGCGCGGGCCGGTTCGAGCAGCGCGGCGCCGAGCTGGTCGGGGAGCTGCCCGGCTGCGGCGACCGCAGCGGGGAGACCGTCCGCGGCGGCTGTGGCGGCCTCGGGCGGGAGGCCGGCGGGCAGGGACCCGGCGACGTGGTTGCGGTAGACGGCGGTCCCCACGCTGCCGAGGACGGCGATGCCGACCGACACCCCGAACTCACCGCTGGTCTCCGATATCGCGGCTGCCTGGCCCGACTTCTCCTGCGGCGCCGAGGCGACGATCAGGTCCATGCTCAGGGCCATCATCGGCGCGCTGCCGATGAAGGCGACGACGGTGCCGGCCATCAGCACCGCGAGCCCGGTGGTGACCTCGACCTGGGTGAGCACGAGGTAGCCGGCCGCCGAGACCGTCAGCCCGGTCCCGACGACGTAGGCAGGCGGCACCCGGCGGGCGATCAGCGGGGCGAGGAGGGCGCCGATGATCTCGCCGACCGCAGCGGGGACCATCCACGTTCCCGCCTGCAGTGGCGACAACCCGGCGACCAGCTGCAGGTACTGGGTGACGAACAGGTAGCTGCCGGCAACCGTCGCCATGCCGATCATCAGCACGCCCAGCGCGGCCCGGAAGGTGCGATCGGCGAACAGGGCGACGTCCAGCAGCGGGTCCGGCAGGGCACGCTGCCGACGCACGAACGCGGTGCCGACGGCCGCACCGGCCACGATCGCGAGCACCGGCAGCCACGCCGGCCCGCCGGCGGCCAGCTCCTTGAGCCCGAAGACGATCGGCAGGATCGCCGCCAGCGACAGCGCCACGCTCGTCAGGTCCAGCCGGCCGGCGCCGGGTGCCCGGTGCTCCGGGAGCACGAACGGCGCGGTGAGCAGGAGCAGCACGACCACCGGGACGCCGAGCAGGAACACCGAGCCCCACCAGAAGGTCTCCAGCAGCACCCCGCCGACCACCGGGCCGATGAGCGTGCCGCCGGAGAAGCTGGCCATCCAGACGGCGATGGCCATGCCCCGTTGCCTGCGGTCGCGGAACATGGTGCTGATCAGCGCGAGCGTGGACGGCATCATCGCCGCGCCGGCGAGTCCCAGCAGCGCGCGCGTCGCGATCAGCATCTCCGCGCTGGTCGAGTACGCGGCGACCACCGATGCGGCGGTGAACGCGGCCGCGCCGATCATCAGGAGCCGGCGCCGACCGATCCGGTCGCCGAGAGCACCCATCGTGACCAGGAACCCGGCGATCACGAAGCCGTAGATGTCCATGATCCACAGCAGCTGAGTGCTGCTGGGCCGCAGGTCGGCGCCGAGGTGGGGCAGCGCCAGGAAGAGGACGCTCGCGTCGAGGGCGAGGAGCAGGGTGGTGAGGGTGAGCACGGCCAGTCCGAGCCATGCGCGCGGACCGGCACGGAGGGCATGCGTGGGTGCAGCGTGGGAGGTCATCGGCGCCGTCCTCGAGGAGGGGAGTCGCGGGTGTCCGGCCGCGAGCCGGGGCGGTTGTCGCGCAGCAGGGCCGCCCACCAGGTCAGCTGGTCGAGCAGCGCCGCGGCCGCCGCGTTCGCCTGCCACTCCTCCCGGAACCAGTCGATGGCGTTCTCGAGCGACCCCGGGTAGCCGTGGTTGTACTCAGGGGTCACGACCACGAACGCGTCGGCCGCAGCCAGCCACGGGGCGAGGTCCTGGACCGGCTGTGGGGCGGGGAGGCAGGCGCGCTCGTCGGGGAGCACCTCGGGCAGCCACGCCTCGGCGAGGTCGACGACGTCCACCTCGACGTCATCGCGCTCGCAGGCCTGCGCAGCGAACCAGCCGGCCGCGGTCGGGCCGAACCTGCCCTGCCGGACGCTGCCGATGATGACTACCACCCGCAGCCGGTGCTCGCTGATCACGCACCTCCGTCCCGATCGCCCCCGTCCTGAGCACCACGGTGGCGAACGGGACTGTGGGTCGGCTGCCGGTCGACTCCCGCGGAGCCGCGTTACCGTTGGGTGTGCGCTTCGGGCTGCTCGGTCCACTGGCGGTGTGGACGGCCGCCGGCCGCCCGGTGACGCTGCCCGAGCTGAAGGTCCGCGCGCTGCTGGCCCACCTGCTGGTGCACCGCGGCCGACTGGTGTCCGCCGAGCGGCTGATCGACGACCTCTGGGGCGCGGCGCTGCCCGCAAACCCCGCCAACACCCTGCAGGGCAAGGTGTCGCAGCTGCGACGGGTGCTGGACGCCGCCGAGCCGGGCGGCCGCGGCCTCGTGGCTTACCGGCAGGGCGGGTACCTGCTGCAGGTCGACGCCGACTCGGTCGACGCCGACCAGTTCCACGCCCTGGCCGAGCGGGCGCGGCGGGCCGCCGACCCGAGGACCGGGGCGGCGCTGCTGGGCGACGCGCTGGCGCTGTGGCGCGGAGACGCGTTGGCGGACTTCACCGGCGAGGCCTTCGCCCGGGGGGCGATCGTGGGGCTGGAGGAATCCCGGTTGGTCGTGCTGGAAGAGCAGGCTGCCGCCCGGCTCGAGCTGGGTGAGCACCACCTGCTGGCCGGTGAGCTGACCGACCTGGTCGCGCGGCATCCGCTGCGCGCGAGGCTGCGCGAGGTGCACATGAGGGCTCTGTACCGAGCGGGCCGGCAGGGCGAAGCCCTCGACAGCTATCACCAGCTGCGGTCGCGGTTGGTCGAGGAGCAAGGCCTCGACCCCGGTCCGGAGCTCGCCGCGCTGCAGGAGGCGATCCTGCGGCGTGACCCGGATCTCGACGCACCGGCCCGCCCGTCGCCGGCGGCCCGGGTGTCGACGAACCTGCCCACCCCGCTCACCGACCTGATCGGCCGTGAGGACGCCGTCGCCGCTGCACGGGCGCTGCTGGCATCGGGACGGTTGGTGACCCTCACCGGGCCGGGCGGGGTCGGGAAGACGCGGCTGGCGGTGGAGACCGCCGCGGGGCCGGCCGGAACCTTTCCCGACGGGGTGTGGTTGGTGGAGCTGGCCTCCCTCGGGGGGCGAGCAGCAGAGGGACCGGCCGCACTCGCCGGGGCACTCATGGCGGTCCTCGACGTCCGTCCCGACACCCGGCCGTCCGCCGACCCCGTGGACGCGCTGGTCGTGGCGCTGGGCGCCAAGCAGCTGCTGCTGATCCTGGACAACTGCGAGGGTCTGGTCGAGCCAGTCGCCCGGCTCGCCGCCCGGCTGCTGACGGCCGCCCCCGGCCTGCGGATCCTGGCGACCAGTCAGGAACCGCTGCGTGTCCCCGGTGAGCTCCTGCAGGTGGTCGAGCCCCTGGCCCTGCCCGAACCCGCGGGGCACGCCGACCTCGCGGCCCTGCGTCGGTCAGCGGCAGTGCGGTTGTTCGAGATCCGCGCGACCGCCGCGGCGCCCGCGTTCGTGCTCGATCGCGGCAACGCCGCGGACGTCGCCGCGATCTGCCGGAGCCTGGACGGGATCCCGCTGGCGCTCGAGCTCGCGGCCGCGCGGGTCCGGTCGCTGGGCGTGCGAGAGCTCGCCGCGCGGCTCCGCGACCGGTTCCGGCTGCTGGCCTCCGGCTACCGGGACTCGCCGCCGCGGCAGCAGACGCTGCGGGCGACGATCGACTGGAGCTGGGATCTGCTCGACGAGCCCGAGCAGATCCTGCTCCGCCGGGTGGCTGTGCACCCCGGGAGTTTCGCACTGGAGGCCGTGGAGGAGATCTGCTCCGGGGAGGACCTGCCGGCGGACGGCGTCCCGGAGGTGCTGGCCCGGCTGGTGGATCGCTCGCTGGTCACCGTCGACCCGCATGCCGATGGGCACCGCTACCGGCTGCTGGAGTCGGTCGCGGAGTACGGGCGCGAACGCGCTGGTGCCGCCGGCGAGCTGGCAGGGCTGCGGAAGCGCCACGGCCGCTACTACACCGCGCTCGCCGAGCGTGCGGCGGCGCAGCTGCGCGGGCCCGGTCAGCGGGCGTGGCTCGACCGGTTGGACGCCGAGGCAGGCAACCTGCGCACCACGCTCGCGGGCGCGGTCCACGATCGCGATCTGATGCTCGCGCTGCGCCTGGTCAATGCGCTGACCTGGTACTGGGTCCTGCGCGGCAGGCTCGAGGAGGGCAGCCGATCATTGACGGCGGCGCTGTCCGTCGACGGTGATGCACCCTCCGTGGCGCGCGCCGAGGCCGTCGCCGCGAACGCAGCCATCTCGCTCGGTGCCGGCGAGGCCACCGAACCCACCGCTGTGGTCAAGGCTGCTCTCGAACCGTTCGACGTGGTGGAGGACCCGCATGCGCGGGCGCGCGCCGAGTGGGTGATCGCCTACGGGCTGACCTTCGGCATCGGCGAGATGGGCCTCGGCCAGGAACTCGTGGACCGCGCGCTGGCCACGTTCCGCGCCCTGGGCGACCGGTGGGGCACCGCGGCGGCGCTCGGCGTCCGCGCCGTCCAAGCGCTCGCCAGGGGCGATCTGGCCGCCGTCGCTCGCGACAGCGAGCAGAGCATCGCGATGTTCCGCGCCCTCGGCGACCGGTGGGGACAGCTCATGGCCATGCAGGGCCTCGCCGACCTGGCCAGGCTCACCGGCGACTACGACCGGGCCGCGCGTTCGCACCGGAAGGCGCTGCGGATCTCCGAGGAGCTGGGCCTGTGGGCCGAGGCGTCGTTCTGGGCGTCCGGCCTCGGTCGGATCGCGCTGCTGACCGGAGACCACGAGCAGGCCCGCGCGCTCACGGAGCAGGGCAGGCGGCTCGCCACGGAGCACGCGATCCGGTTCGCCGAGGAGCACGCCGACGTCGGATTCGCGCTGATCGCCCGGGCGGAGGGCGATCTCGACGCGGCGGAAGCACACCTGCGCAACTGGCTCGACCGGGATCTCCAGGTCGACGCGCACGCGAACGCGGCAGTGATCCTGATCGAACTCGGGTTCATCGCGGAACTCCGCGGCGATGCGGAAGCCGCGCGCGCACTGCACCGGGACGGCCATGCGGCCGCGCTCGCCGGCGGGGACGTCCGCGTGTCAGCGCGCGCCCTCGACGGGCTCGCCGGCGCGGAAGCGCTCGCCGGTGACCACCAGCGCGCCGCGCGGCTGCTCGGCGCCGCAGCCCGCGCCCGGGAAGCCGCGGGTGGGCCCCTCCCACCGGGAGAACGAGGCGACGTCGAGCGGATCACACGAGTCGTCCGCGCCGCGCTGGGCGACGAGTTCGCCGGCGCGTTCGTCACCGCGGATGCCGACGCCCACGTCCAGGGCCTCGTCTGACAGTCCTTCCGGGCGATGGCCGGCAGGTCCGTCTCGGAGCCGGCCACGCTCGCCCGTCGCCATCCGCTGTTCGCCCCGGCCAGCGGGACCCGGGAAGGATCCTCGCTGGTGGTGGGCGGAGCGGCCCGGGATCTGAGGGGGAGTCATGAACTCGGGCCACTCCGCTGGAACCGCCACATCGGCCGTGCGATCGGGGGCACCGCACGCCAGTGGCATCCGGCGACGGCGAGGGGACGCCGCAACCGGCCCGGCCGGGCGAGTGGGGCTCGCCAGGGCCAGCGCGCTCACAGTGGCAGTCGCTGACGATCAAGACAACCCCTCCGAGTTAGGCCATTCGGGTGGTTCCCGCCGGTCGTGGCGCTGCCGCGAGTGCTCACCCGATCGGCATCCGAGCGGTATCGTCCCCGTACTGCCGTTCGCAAGGGAGCGCCGCATGCCCGTCCGCAGCCCGTACGCCGACGTCGAGATCCCCGACAGCTCGCTCTTCGACTTCCTCTTCACCGACTTCGGGGAGCGCGCGAACGCGCCGGCGCTCGTCGACGGGCCGTCGGGTGCGGCGATCACCTTCGCGGAGCTCGAGGGCATGGTGGGCAAGATCGCGGCCGCCCTGTCCGAGCGTGGGATCGGCGCGGGCGACGTGGTGGCGCTGTTCGCCCCGAACACGCCCTACTACGCGGCCGTCTTCCACGGCATCCTGCGCGCGAACGCGATCGTCACCAGCGTCAACTCGCTGTACACGCCGGGCGAGCTGGCACACCAGCTCGCCGACTCGGGCGCGAAGCTCGTGTCCACGGTGTCCCCGTTCCTCGACCGCGTGACGGCTGCCGTCGCGCAGGTCGGGCTGCCCGCCGACGCGGTGCTCGTCCTCGACGCCGCCGAGGGCCACACCGGCCTTCGTGACCTGCTCGCCACCACGGCCGCGCCGCCCGCCCAGATCGTGACCGGCGCCGACACCGCCGTGCTGCCCTACTCCTCGGGCACCACCGGCCGGGCCAAGGGCGTGATCCTCACCCACCGCAACCTCGTGGCGAACCTCTGTCAGATCGCGCGGATGGGTGACGTGAGCGCGGAGACCAGCATCCTCGCGGTGCTGCCGTTCTTCCACATCTACGGGATGACCGTGATGATGAACCAGGGCCTGCACCAGCGGTCCACGGTGGTCACGATGCCGAAGTTCGACCTGGCCGAGTTCCTGCGCGTCATCTCCGAGCACCGCGTCAGCCGCGTCTACATCGCCCCGCCGGTGGCCGTCGCGCTCGCGAAGCACCCGATCGTCGACCAGTACGACCTGTCGTGCGTCGATGTCGTCTTCTCCGGCGCCGCACCGCTGGACGCCGAGCTCGGCCAGGCCGTCGCCAAGCGCCTCGGGTGCACGGTGCTGCAGGGCTACGGCATGACGGAGCTGTCGCCGGTCAGCCACTGCATGCCCGACGACCGGCCCGACATGGACCTGAACACGTGCGGGTTCGCCATCCCCAACGTGATGTCCAAGCTGGTCGACCCGGAGACGGGCCAGGAGGTCGGGCCCGGTGAGCGCGGCGAGCTGTGGGTCAAGGGCCCGAACGTGATGTCCGGCTACCTCAACAACCCGGAAGCCACCGCCGTCACGCTCGACGACGAGGGCTACCTGCACACGGGCGACGTCGCCACCGTCACCGAGGACGGCGTGTTCACGATCGTCGACCGGGTGAAGGAGCTGATCAAGTACAAGGGCTACCAGGTGCCGCCCGCCGAGCTGGAGGCGCTGCTGCTGACGCACGACAAGATCGCCGACGCCGCGGTGATCGGCGTCCGCGACGCGGAGGGCGAGGAGGTCCCGAAGGCCTTCATCGTGCGTCAGAGCGCCGGTGCCGACCTCGAGGCCGACGAGGTGATGACGTTCGTGGCGGAGCGGATCGCACCGCACAAGAAGGTGCGGGTGGTCGAGTTCATCGAGGAGATCCCGAAGTCGGCGTCGGGGAAGATCCTGCGCAAGGACCTGCGGGCGCGGGAGGCGGCGGGCTCCTGATCCCTCCGCTCGGATCACGCGTCAAGGCGGCGGCGCGGGGCCCGTCCCGTGCCCGGTGAGACGGCACCTCATCAGCCATGTACCAGCAACACCTTCGGCGGTCACCGCGCCCGTCTCCAGATCCCGTGCCACCCACCGGTGCGCGTGCGGACCGACGACCTCGTACCCGAGTCGCTCGTACAGCCGGCGCGCCGCCGTGTTCGTCAGGTCGACGTCCAGGCTCGCCGCCGATGCACCACGAGCCGCGCACAACCGATGGGCCTCGCGCCACAGGAGCGAGCCGACACCCCGACCGCGCCGGGCTCCTTCGACCTCGCCGCCATAGATCCAGGGGTTCGGTGGATCGCACCCACCGTTCCAGCGGATCGAGACCGCGCCGACGATCCGAGCGTCCGTCTCGGCGACCAGGAGCTGCTCCGCCCCGGACTCCGTGTATCGAATGCGCCATGCCCGACGGGCAGGATCTGGAATCAGGGGAGTGAGCCCACGTTCGTCGGCCGCACGTCCGGCTCTGACCAACGGGAGATCGCGCACGACATCAGGGTGAAGACCGCGACCGGGCAGGGCAACGGCCGGATCCCAGCTCCTGGTCTTGACCCTCGACCTGGAT
This sequence comes from Pseudonocardia sp. MH-G8, assembly GCF_002262885.1. Lineage (GTDB taxonomy): Bacteria > Actinomycetota > Actinomycetes > Mycobacteriales > Pseudonocardiaceae > Pseudonocardia. Next base: position 10,243 of record NZ_NKYF01000008.1, read on the forward strand.
CCGGGTGGAGAGTGCAGGTCATCGGCATCGGCGGCAGAGGCGGGAATGGAAGACGACGTGATGAACCGCGTGACTGCTGCGGTGCAGAGCGGGCAGGCGGGCGATCGAACAACTGCCAGGGAGAGCCTGGAGGCGATCTGGACGGAGGTCGAGCAGGGTGGGGGAGATGCCTTCCACCGCTGCGTGATCGCGCACTTCCTGGCCGATCTCCAGGACGACGACCGGGCCGAGTTGATGTGGGACGAGCGTGCGCTGGCGGCCGTTGCCAGCGTGACCGACGAGCGGGCGCAGGAATACGACGAGTCGTTGCAGGTTCGAGGTTTCATGCCGTCGCTGTACCTGAGCCTGGCCGACGATCACCGCCGGCTCGGCGATGCGGACCGCGCCCACGAGTTCCTCGGCAAGGCCCGGACCGTGAGCGATGCGCTCGGCGACGATGCGTACGGCGAACTGGTCAGAAGTGGCCTGGAGAAGATCGGCCGAGCGCTGACCGACGGCTCGACCGATCGGCTCCCCAGCCACTGACGCCCGCCCGTGTGGGCGCGGCCACGCAACGATCATGCGTGCTCGCCTCCACCCTGGTCACGCGTACAGCTCCGACGACTCGCCTCGGGCGATCTGCGCGCGGAACACCGCGTCGTAGGTGCTGCTGGCCTCGTCGTCCAGCGAGTCGACGAAGACCGCGACGATCCGACCGTTCTCGCCGGACTCGATGCGTTCGAGCATCGTTCGCCAGGCGAGCAGGTTCGGGTGCTGGTACATGAGGGCCGCCTCGGCCGGGCTGAGGAGGTCCACCGCCCTCTGCAGGTCGGCCGGTGCCAGCTCGTAGGTCCCGGTTCCGGTCCGCCGGCCGGTGACCATCCCGAGCACGAGAGCGGGCAGCCGGTGCAGCCAGCCGACGTTGACCACGGGGAACGACCAGGAGGTGTCCTCGTCCGGCGGAACGAGCGTGACGCCGTACGCCGCGGTAGGTGCCCAGCCTGGCATCTGAGCTGTGAACCGGTCGACGGCCGCACGGATCAGTTCCAGGGTCGGCCACTCCTCATCGGGGCTCATGCCGCACTCCTACCGGAGGGCAGCCCCCAACAGGAGCGAGTTTCGCGGGTTCCGCCGACCTGACACCGCTCGGGGACCAGGAGCGCGGGTCTGGTGATCTACTCGCGGCGCTCCGGGGCCGGCTCGTAGCTCAGGTCCGATGCGGTCATCCGGTCCGGTCGCATGCGGACCCACTCGAGCCCCCGGTCGCGCGGATCATCGAACAGGTACGCCCGGAACCGCGGGTCCCAGCGTTCGACATCGTGGCCCAGGTAGCGGACCAACTTCCGGCGTCCCCGGGCCACGTCGAACTCGACGATCTGGCCCCTTCCGCATGCGATGACCTGCCGCACCGACCCGGAGGTGAGGTCGCAGGTGTCGACGACGACGGCCAACCGTGGATCAGCCCGCACGTGGTCGCGCAGCCGGGCCCACGGCCCGGTCAGGATCCAGAACGCGCCGTCCTCCCAGAGGAACCACGTGGGCCGCACCGTCGGCGTGGGCGTCGCGACCCGAGCGGTGAGGGGTTGCGCGAGGAACGCATCGACGTCGAAGTCCATGCACTGATCGTCGGGGTTGAACCGGTGATCAGGTCAACCTCACCCGTCGTGGAGGGCATGACAGCCGGTCGTGGACGGTCCGGTCACCGCTCGCGCCGGTAGTGCAGCGAGACCGCGCCGTGCGCCAGGACCGTTGTCGATGCGAGGCTCCAGGAGCCTGCGGCGTCGTCGGGGAGCAGCCGCAGCCCGCCGCCGAGCATGACCGGCACGACCGCGAGACGGAGGTCGTCGACCAGGTCCTCGCGCAGCAGCGACTGGATGAGCGTGGCGCTGTTCATGACGAGGACGTTCGTGCCCTCCTCCGCCCGGAGCGCGTCGACGGCGGAGTGGCTGTCGGGGAAGACTCGGGAGTTCGACCACGGGGTCTCGGTGAGCGTCGTCGAGACGACGGCCTTGTCCACGTCGTCGAGCCAACGGCCCAGAGCGCGCGTGCGGTGGTCGGTCGCAGGATCGCGGGTGATCGCGGGCCACACGGCGTGGAAGCCGAGGTAGTTGTTCTTCCCGACCAGCGCTGACGAGCAACCGCGCCAGATGCCTTCGAAGTGTTCGGCGGTGGCGTCGTCGAGGGCGTGCCGGTAGAGCCATGTGTCCTTGGCCGGCCCCTCCGGACCGGAGGAGTAGCCGTCGATGGACACGCTGCACCAGGCGATGACCCGGCGATCGGTTGCGTCGCTCATGCCGGGGTGGACCCGGGGACGGGCGGAAAGTCATCGGGGCCTGCCGGGGCGAATTCGGAACCGCGGGCCGACGACCGGATATCGTCTCGGCCGTGCCATCCGGGAGGAGTCGTCAGGGGCGGTACGCGCGTCGGCGCAGGCGCCGCATGGCCGCTGTCGAGCACGACCTCAGCGCCGAGCAGTGGGAGGCGCTCCTCACGGCCTGGGACGGCTGCGCGTACTGCGGGGCGACCGGCGTGTCGCTGCAACGCGACTGCGTGCTGCCGATCTCGCGCGGCGGCCGCTACACGCTCGACAACATCGCTCCCGCCTGCGCCTCGTGCAACGCGAGCAAGTGCAACGACGAGGTCACCGGCTGGCTGCGGCGCAAGCGGTTGGATGAGCGGGCCTTCCTGGAGAAGCACGCGACCGTCCAGGCCGCGCTCGTCCTGCGGTTCGGCGCAGAGTCGGACGTGGAGGACCCGGCACCACCCGGGTCGAGTTCCCCGACGTCCAAGGCGGGGCCCGCCCTCGCCTGAGACAGTCGGTGCCATGGAACCGGACGAGCTCTACCGTCGGTGGATCGACGAGCTCTGGGCCGGGCACGTGGAGCGCGTGTCCGAGCTGGTCGGTGACGCGTTCGTCGGGCACTGGCCCGACCACGACGTGCACGGGCCGGCCCAGCTCGCCGAGACGATCCGGCAGACCCACGCCATGCTGGCGCCGCTGAGCTTCGCCATCGAGGTCGGCCCGTTCGCGCGGGGCGACCTGGTGGCCGGCCGGTGGCGTGGCCACGGTCGGCAGGACGGTGCCGCGGTGACGTTCCTCGGCAACGACATCCTGCGCGTCGAGGACGGCAGGTTCGTGGAGTACTGGGTCGGTTCGATGGTGGTGGGCTGAGCCCTCCGTCAGGCCGCCGCGATCACCGTCGGCTCGTGCCGCACGGGGAAGTTCACGGAGTTCGCGATGAAGCAGCGCTCGTGGGCGGCCTCGTGGAGAGCGAGCGCGGTGTCGACCATGCGGCTCTCGGCGACGGTGACCCGCGGCGCGAGCGTGACCTCGGTGAAGCGCCCGCCCGCGCCGTCCTCGGCCATCGTGCCGCGCGCGTCGTCGGTGTAGTTGGTGACGACCGCGCCCGCGTCGGCGCACAGGTGCAGGTACCAGAGCATGTGGCACTCCGACAGCGACGCCACCAGCAGCTGCTCGGGGTTCCACCGCGAGGCGTCCCCCCGGAACGCCGGGTCGGAGCTGCCGAGGATGCGCGGCGGGCCGTCGGCGGCGATGGTGTGATCGCGGTCGAAGTCGCGGTAGCCGCTGGTGCCGTTGCCGCGGTTCCCCGTCCACGAGACGGAGACCGCGTAGTGGTGGGTCCTGGGCATGATCAGGACCTTAGCCACGGGGCGGTTCGGCGACGGCCGGAATTTCGCCGTGATCGCGATACTGCGCCTGCCGCGGGGGCTGGACGCAGAACTCCCCGCCCTCCGGGTCGGCCAGCACGATCCAGTCCTCGACGCGCGCGACCTCCCTCGCGCCGAGCCCGACGAGCCTTGCGGCCTCGATGGCGACATCGGCGGCGCGCAGGTCCAGGTGCACGCGGTTCTTCACCGTCTTCGGCTCGGGGACGCGGGTGAACCACAGCCGCGGGCCCGCTCCGGAGGCGGGCTCGACCAGGACGGACGGGTCGTCCTCGGGGCCGTCGACGCCCAGGGCCTGCAGCCGCGCCAGCTCGGCCTCGTCGTAGGGGGCCACCCGGTATCCGTCGAGCGCGGCGGCCCAGAAACGCGCCAGCGGTGCCGGATCCCGGCAGTCGAACACCACGTCGCCCAGCTCGCCCACGCTGCCAGCATCGTGGCCGACCCGCCCGCGCGCACCTGCATTCGACCCGCTCGCGTCCGCCGCCTCGTCGAGGTGGTCCTCCCGGGCCGTGCATCACGGCTGCCGCGGGCCGATCGCGCCACATCTGGTTGCCCGTGGCCTTGGCCTCTGGTGCACTGGCGGTGTGGTCCCGGCCGTCGTCCCGCAGCGCCACGCGTTCTGCGTGTGCCTGATCGGGGCCGATCAGCTCTCGGTCGACGACCGGCGCTGTCGTCTTTTCCCGGCCTGCTAGCGCCCGTCGTCTCGATCCCGGTGGCCGCGGCAGCGCCCGACGCACCCACCGCCCCGCCTCTCCCCGGGACCGATCGATGAGTTCTCGATGACCGCGCGCACCCTCGACCGGCTCGCCGTCGAGCCCCTCTGGACGCAGTTGCTGCACGACCTGCGCCACCGGCTCGAGCACGACGAGTTCGCCGACGCCTTCCCCGGCGAACTCGCACTCGTCGCGGAGTACGGCGTCAGCCGCCACACCGTGCGGGAGGCGATGCGCCGGCTGCGGGAGGAAGGGCTGGTCATCGCCGGGCGCGGGCGTACACCGCGGCGCGCGGAGCCCGCGGAGATCGAGCAGCCCCTGGGGGAGATCTTCAGCCTGTTCTCCGCGGTCGAGGCCACCGGGCGGGTGCAACGCAGCGTGGTGCGCACCCTCGACGTGCGCGCCGACGGTGTGGTGGCCGCGCGGCTGGGCCTGGAGGAATCGACCCCGCTGGTGCACCTGGAGCGCTTGCGCTTCGCCGACGCCGAGCCGCTCGCCGTCGACCGCGTGTGGCTGCCGGAGCGGCTCGCCGCACCGCTGCTGGACGTCGATTTCGGGCGTACAGCGCTCTACACGGTCTACGCGGCCCGGTGCGGCGTCCACGTCACGGGCGGCAGCGAGCGCGTGCGGGCGACCGTTCCCGGGCCCGCCGAGCGCGAGCTGCTCGGCATCCCGCCCGACGTCGCCGCCTTCGTCATCGACCGGCTCGGCTGCGCCGGCGAGCGGCCCGTCGAGTGGCGCCAGACACTGGTCCGCGCCGACCGGTTCAGCGTCACCGCCCGCTTCTCGGCGCGCGACGGCTACCGGATGGACGCGACCGGCTTCTAGCTCCGCGCTGCTCGCCAGGAGTGGTGTGGGGGCGACAAGTCGAGCCGGTTGCCGGATCGGTCAGGCCCGCACCGCGAGCGCTGCGTCGATCGATCACGACCATCCGCCCGTTATCGCCGCTGCTGGTCGGGGCGCGGTGCGCGGTGATCGATCTGATCAGTACCTGGGTGCGGTCGCTGCGACGGTGATGTACTTGTCGGAGTGATCACGGCATGGTGATCGGTCCGAGCAGTGCGTGGATGTTGTCGCGGCGACGGTCAGGTGCTTCTCGCAGCGATCACCATCCGGAAGCGGCAGGCCCGATGCGGCAACACCCGGATCTGTCTCCGTGGCACCGCCCTGGCTGATCAGGGCCGCCCCGCGTCCCGGAACGCATGATCAGATCGACGTCAGGGCTCTCACCGCGAGCTCCGACAGCCCTCATGTCGATGTAACCATGGGATCTCCCGTGGGCGCGCCGTTCCCGGCTCGCGACCACTGCCCCACGCTCGGCGCCGGTCCCACTGCGCGTGGGACCCGGGTATGAGGTGGGGCAGGACGTGTCGAGCCGGGGACGGCGCGCCCACCGCAACCCGGGCTACGAAGCAGGGCCACGGGGAGGAGCCGCGGCAGGCCTGGCCGAGGGGTGCTCGCGTCCCCCGTGTCGGTCACGCCCCGGGATTTGCCCCGCGCACCCGGTCGACGGGTGGCGGAGAGGGGGTGCGCGGGCGCGGTGGTCGCGGTCCGGAACGACCCGATGAACGTTCGAGGTCGCCGCCTCTAGCTGGAGACGCCGACACCGCCGAGGGTGGTGGCGCCGTACCGGGCGATCTCGGCCTCGAGGTCGAGCGGGGCGGTCGTGACCGCGACGTCGGCGGGGATCCGGTCGGCGGGCACCAGCCAGCACACCTCGAACTCCAGGCCGTCCGGGTCGTGGGCGTAGAGCGCCTTCGTCGTGCCGTGGTCGGAGGCGCCGACGAGCGCACCGTGCTCGCGCAGCACGTCGGCGAGGCGGCGGAGCTCGGTGAGCGTGTCGACCTCCCATGCGAGGTGGTACAGGCCGACGGTGGCGCGTCCGGCCGTGGAGTCGCCCGCGGCGGTGCCGATCGCGAACAGGGCGAGGTCGTGATCGTTGGCCGAGCCCGCCGCCTGGAGGAACGCGGCCCGCCCCGGCATCGCGTTGACGGCCCGGAACCCGAGCGTGTCGGTGTAGAAGGCGACGCTGCGGTCGACGTCGCGGACGTAGAGCACAGCGTGGTTGAGCCGCTGGACGGGCATGTCTCCTCCGATGATTGAGCGTTCAACTGCCACGGTACAAGCGGACGCATGAATGCTCAAGTTTCAGCGCGTATCCTGGGGCACGTGAACGGCGACGAGACCCGGTGGCTGGAGGACGAGGAGCAGGAGGTGTGGCTCGCCTACGTGGCGGCCACCTCGCTCCTGGAGGGCGCCCTGGACCGCCAGCTGCAGCGCGATGCCGAGATGCCGCACGCCTACTACCAGATCCTCGCGATGCTGTCCGAGGTTCCGGAGCGCACGCTGCGCATGAGCGAGCTGGCGGCCATCACCCAGAGCTCGCAGAGCAGGCTCTCGCACGCGGTGGCGCGCCTGGAGCGCAAGGGCTGGGTGCGGCGCAAACCCTGCCCCGACGATCGGCGCAGCACGTTCGCGCAGCTCACCGAGGAGGGGTTCGAGGCGCTCGCCGACGCGGCCCCGGGGCACGTGCACACCGTGCGCCGGCACCTGTTCGACCGGCTCACCCCCGAGCAGGTCGGGCAGCTGGGCGAGATCTGCCGTGCCGTGCTCGGTGGGCTCGGCGTCGACGGCTCGGTGTCCCTCGCCGACGCGCTGACCCGTTCGGGCCGCCCGCCGGCCTGATCGGATGCAGGCGGACGATGGGCGCATGCGGACGGCGATGATCCGGGTGGCCCTGGTGCTGGTCGCCGGGCTCGTCGCGGCGGGGTGTGCCGTCGAGGTGGCCGGGACGCCGTCTCCGGCGCCGGCCGCCGTGGGACGTCCGGACAGCGCGGCCTTCAGCGACGCTTCGGGCCGGTTCTCGCTGGTCCCGCCGCCGGGCTGGTCCGTGGACACGAGCGGCACGCAGGACACGGCCGTGATCTTCGCGGATCCGCTGCCGGTCGGCTCGGCGGGCGGGCGGTTCCGCGCGAACATCAACGTGATCGTCCTGCCTGCCGGCGCCGACCTGCCCACCACGGTCGCGAGCGCGCGGCAGGAGCTGACCGGCCTGCCGCACTACCGGCCCACGGCGGACGAGGGCATCACGCTGGCCGACGGGTCGAGGGCGCAGCTGCTCGGGGGCACGTTCGACGACCCGGGCAGCGGGCTGGCGCTGCGCAACGTCCAGCTGCTGTCGGTGCACGCCGGGGCGACCGTGGTCGTCACCGGCACCACGCTCGCCGGCGAGTGGGCTGGTCACGGTGGCGTGCTCGAGTCGTCGCTGCGCAGTCTCACGGTGATCGGTTGACGGGGTCGATCGGCGGATCGGGTGGGCCTGGCAGAGTTGCAGCCATGGGAACCCTGGTGCTGCTGCGACACGGGCAGAGCGTGTGGAACGCGGAGAACCTGTTCACCGGTTGGGTGGACGTGCCGCTGTCCGAGACCGGCGAGCAGGAGGCCCGCCGCGGCGGTGAGCTGATGCGCGAGGCCGAGCTGCTGCCCGACGTGGTGCACACGTCGGTGCTGCGCCGGGCGATCTCCACGGCCAACCTCGCGCTGGACGCGTGTGACCGGCACTGGATCCCGGTTCGCCGGGACTGGCGGCTGAACGAGCGGCACTACGGCGCGCTGCAGGGCAAGGACAAGAAGCAGACGCTGGAGCAGTTCGGTGAGGAGCAGTTCATGCAGTGGCGTCGTTCCTACGACGTCCCGCCGCCGCCGATCGACCCGGGCTCGGAGTTCGACCAGGACGGTGACCCCCGCTACGCGTCCGGTGAGGTGCCGCGCACCGAGTGCCTCGCAGACGTCGTCGCGCGGTTCCTGCCGTACTGGGAGCAGACCGTCGTGCCCGACCTGCGCTCCGGGAAGGTCGTGCTGCTCGCCGCGCACGGCAACTCGCTCCGCGCGCTCGTGAAGCACCTCGACGGGGTCTCCGACGAGGAGATCGTCGGCCTGAACATCCCGACCGGGATCCCGCTGCGCTACGAGCTCGACGACGAGCTGCGCCCGACGGTGCGGGGCGGTACGTACCTCGACCCGGAGGCGGCGGCCACGGCGGCGGCCGCGGTGGCGGCGCAGGGTCGGTAGCTGTGTCCGATGGCCTCCGCTTCGCCCCGGCGGGCTTGCGGGCCTCGAGGCGTTCCCCGGTGTCACCTTCTGTGGCGACGTCGCCCGCTCGTGTCACCGGCTCGGGTGAACTGAGCGTGAACGACCGGGGAACAGTGCCGTTCTACGACGTCAGGCGCGTCACGACGGGCCTCCTGGGCTGGCCTTCGAGGTGGTCGGCCTGCCTACCATGCCACTGTGAACGCGCTGCTCTGCGTGGCGATCGCGGCCGTGGCGCTCGCGCTCGGTCTGGTGCTCGGCCTCCGATGGGGGCGCGGGCGCGCTGACCCCGCCCCGGCGCCGGACGACCCCGTGCTCGGTCCACAGATGGCCGACCTGCTCCAGCGGGTGTTCCGCTCGGCCGACGAAGGCTTCGCGGTCCTCGACACCGGCGGCGACGTCGTGGTGCACAACCAACGGGCGTCCGAGCTCGGCGTGGTCCGAGGTGGCCTGCCCGACGCGAGGGCCGCCGCCGCCAGCCACCAGGTGCTGCGCTCGGGCGCCACGGTGGACGTCGACCTCTCCCCGCTCGACCGCCGCGGCCGCCAACCCGCGGCCGTGCAGGCCCACGTGCGCCCCCTGGGCGACGGCTTCAGCATGGTCGAGGCGGCCGACACCTCGGAGTCGGTGCGCCTGGAGGCCACGCGGCGCGACTTCGTGGCGAACGTGAGCCACGAGCTGAAGACCCCCGTCGGCGCGGTCGGGCTGCTGGCCGAGGCCGTGCTCGACGCCGCCGACGACCCGGTCGAGGTCCGCCGGTTCGGCACCAAGATCCTCAACGAGGCCACCCGGCTCGGCAACCTCGTCACCGAGCTCATCGCGCTGTCACGGCTCACCGGGGCCGAACGGCTGCCCGAACTGCAGGTGGTGGACGTCGACGAGGTGGTGCAGGAGGCGCTGGCCCGGTCGCGGCTGTCCGCCGAGTCGGCGGAGATCGAGATCATCGTCGACCGACCCACCGGCCTCGAGGTCGACGGTGACCTGACGCTGCTGGTCACCGCCCTGTCCAACCTCGTCGAGAACGCGATCGCGTACTCGCCCACCGACGCGTCGGTGTCGGTGACGCGACGGCGCTGCGGGGACTGGGTGGAGGTCGCCGTCACCGACCGCGGCATCGGCATCGCCCCCGAGCACCAGAAGCGGGTGTTCGAGCGCTTCTTCCGCGTCGACCCGGCGCGCTCCCGCGCCACCGGCGGCACCGGGCTCGGCCTGGCGATCGTCAAGCACGTCCTCGCCAACCACGGCGGCGAGGTGCGGCTGTGGAGCAGCCCGGGCACCGGCTCGACGTTCACCATGCGCCTTCCCCTGCACGTCGAACCCGACGTCGAGACTTCTGGGCCCGACGCAGTGCCCGACGCACGACCCGATCATGGGCCGGCTGACCCCACGAGCCGCCCCGTCGAAGTGCCCGACCGCGTCGGGTGAAGTGAGGAGATCCAGTGACAAGGGTGCTCATCGTCGAGGACGAGGAGTCGTTCGCCGACCCGCTCGCCTTCTTGCTCCGCAAGGAGGGCTTCACCACCGCCGTCGCCGCCACCGGCCAGGACGCGCTCGAGGAGTACGACCGCAACGGCGCCGACATCGTGCTGCTCGACCTCATGCTCCCCGGCATGAGCGGCACCGACGTCTGCAAGGCACTGCGAGGTCGCTCCGCCGTCCCGGTGATCATGGTGACGGCCCGCGACAGCGAGATCGACAAGGTGGTCGGGCTCGAACTGGGCGCCGACGACTACGTGACGAAGCCGTACTCGGCGCGGGAGCTCATCGCGCGCGTCCGGGCCGTGCTGCGTCGTGGCGGTGAGGCCGGACCCGAGGCCGACGGGCTGCCCGGCGTGCTCGAGGCCGGCCCGGTGCGGATGGACGTCGAGAGGCACGTCGTGTCGGTGAGCGGCTCGGACGTGGCGCTGCCGCTCAAGGAGTTCGACCTGCTCGAGTACCTCCTGCGCAACGTCGGCCGCGTGCTCACGCGGGGCCAGCTGATCGACCGGGTCTGGGGCGCCGACTACGTGGGCGACACCAAGACGCTGGACGTGCACGTCAAGCGTCTGCGCTCCAAGGTCGAGTCCGACCCGTCGGCCCCCCGCCACCTGGTGACGGTCCGCGGGTTGGGATACAAGTTCGAGGCCTGAGGAGCTCGAGCCCGGTGGTCAGCGGCGCCGCCGGCCGCGGGACTGCAGGTAGCCGGGACCCGGGGTGTCGACGGTGTGGCGGCGGGTCCGGTTGTTCCACGTCCACCGCCCCACCTGGAATCCCCAGGAGCTGAAGCCGCGTTCGGTGAAGTTCAGGCGGACGGGGCCGAGCCGGAGGGCCCTGCGGAGGCGGAAGCGCATCGTCGATCTCCTGGAGGGGTCGGGGTGCGTGTGTCCCCGTCCAGCTTGCCCGAACTCGGGCTGCGGGGTGGCGCGTCGGGCGCCGAGGCCCCACCAGGCGCTGCGCTCCTCGCGGTGCCGCCCCAGAATCTGATCTGGAACGCGTTTGCGCTGGTCGGGGTGGTCGGATGGTGCGCTGTGACCGGTTCGGTCACGAGAGCATCACGCCTGGGCAGTAATCTGGTCGCGTGCGCCTCGGTGTGCTCGACGTCGGTTCCAATACCGTCCACCTCCTCGTGGTGGACGCGTACCGCGGTGGGCACCCCACGCCGATGACATCGGACAAGACCGAGCTGCGGATCATCGAGCACCTCGACGACTCGGGAGCGCTCACCCCGGCAGGCTCCGACGCGCTGGTCGCGGCGGTGCACCGCGCCGGCGCGGCCGCCACCGCCGCCGACTGCGACGACCTGCTGGCGTTCGCCACGTCCGCCCTGCGCGACGCCACCAACTCCGCGGCGGTGCTGGCGCGCGTGCGCGAGCGCACCGGTGTGTCGCTGCAGGTGCTCCCCGGTGAGGACGAGGCCCGCTACACCTTCCTCGCCGTCCGCCGCTGGTACGGCTGGTCGGCCGGCCGCATGCTGGTGCTCGACATCGGTGGCGGGTCGCTCGAGCTGGCCGCAGGGCGTGACGAGTTCCCCGACGTGGCCGCGTCCCTGCCGCTGGGCGCCGCCCGGCTCACGCGCGAGTGGTTCCGCACGGACCCACCGGGCCGTCAGGACATCGACGCGCTGCGCGAGCACCTCGACGAGCGCCTGGCGCCGGTGGCACGCGAGCTGCGGCGCGCCGGGAGCGCCGAGCTGGCGGTCGGCACGTCCAAGACCTTCCGGTCGCTGGCCCGGCTCACCGGCGCGGCCCCCTCCGGGGCGGGCCCGCGGGTGCGGCGCGCGCTCACCGACGTCGGCCTGCGTCAGCTGGCCGCATTCATCACGCGCATGTCCTCGGGCGACCTGGCCGAGCTCGAGGGAGTCAGCCCCAGCCGGGCGCACCAGCTCGTGGCCGGTGCGCTCATCGCGGAGGCCACCATGCGGGCCCTACGGATCCCGCAGCTCGAGATCTGCCCGTGGGCGCTGCGCGAAGGAGTGATCCTCCGGAGGCTCGATGCGCTCGATGGGACGGCCCAGATCGACCGCTCGGCGCAGGACGCGCCGGACGGACTTGGACGCTTGACGTCGTACGAGGCACGGTGTACTGGATGAGCTCCGAGACCGACCACCCCCGCCAGCGCACAGTCGCCGAGCTGCTCGCAGCGCACGGCGACGCCAATGCGACCGGCCGTCGGCGTCGCCGGCGGGAGCCGGACGAGCCGGACGAGGGTGCGCAGGACGCGCAGGGCGCTCCCGCCGCGGATCCCGCCGAGTGGCGTTCCGCGCCGCAGGCGGATCCCGGCGCACCCGCTGCGGGTGCTCCCGCACCGCCCCCGCAGCGCGAGCCCAGCGGCCCGAGACGGGCGGCGAGGACGCCGGCCTGGGACGCGGAGCCCGAGCGTCGGGACGCGGAGCCGTGGGACTCGGCGCCCTGGGCGTCCGCGCAGCAAGACCCCGCGCAGCACGCCCCGGCTCAGTACGACCAGGCTCAGCACGACCGCGGGCAGCGCGCCCCGGGGCAGCAGGACCAGGCGCAGTACGACCCGGCGCAGTACGACCGGGGGCAGCACGACCCGGCGCAGTACGACCAGGCGCAGTACGACCCGGGGCAGCGCGCCGCAGGGCAGGGCGACCCCGCTCGGCGTGACCAGGGCGACTGGGGCGCCGACGAGTGGGATGCGGACCCGTGGGACCCCGCGCCCGCCGCACCGCCCGCCGACGAGGCCCGCTGGGACGCGCAGCCGGCCCAACCGCCGCGGGACAAGCCCGCACGCGAGGTCCGGTACCCGGGCCCGCCGGTCCGGGAGCGCGCCTCCCGCCGTGCCCCCGAGGAGCAGGAGCGCGAGCCGCAGCGGGCGGCGCCGCCGCCGGCGCGGGGGTCCGTGGATGCTCCGACCTGGGAGCCGCGTGCGTCGGAGACGGGGGCCAACGGGCGCGAGGCCCGGCCCCAGGAACCGCGTTCCTGGGACTCCCCACAGGCCGAGCAGCCCCGGCGCCGTGCCGCGGCACCCGACCGTCCCGCGGTGGAGCCGGAACGGCCCACGGAGCAGATGCCGCAGGTGCGCCGTGCCGCACCCGACCCGGCCCGCACCACCCGGATCCCGCAGCGCCGGCGGGCCGAACCGGACGGGGCGCCGGACGAGTTCGACGGGCCCGAGGGCGACGATCAGGGCGGGCCGCCCACGATGGTCGGTGGCGCGCCGGCGGGCGCCGAGTCGTGGCACCGCGCCCGTACCGACGGCAGGCGGGGCGGCGCTGCCGACGGGGGGCCGCCCACGCAGGCGGCGGCGCCGCTGAGCTTCGACGACGAGGACGACCCCGGACCGGACGACTACCCGGCCGGGCTCGGTGGCCGGCGCTTCGACGAGGAGCCCACCGGCTTCTTCGCCCCCCAGGACGACGAGCCGGAGCCGGGGGCGAAGCGTCGCTCGGCGGCCGCGGATGCGCCGGAGGAGCAGGACGGCGGCCCGTCGTGGCCCGCGGTCATCGCACAGTGGATCGGGGGCGCGATCGGTGGCGCCGCCCTGTGGGTCGGGTTCCGCTTCCTGTGGCGCGACCTGCCCGTCGTCGCGCTGGCCGCCGCGGTACTGGTCACCGTGGGGCTCGTCGTGATCGTGCGCGCGCTGCTGCGCAGCAGTGATCTGCGCACCACGCTGTTCGCCGTGCTCGTCGGCCTGCTCCTCACGGTCTCCCCGGCCATCCTCGTGCTATTGGGGAGATGATTCGTGCCGCCCGGGCTGCGGCCGGCCCCACCGGTCGCCCTGTCCACCGCCTCGGTCTACCCCGAGTCGGCGAAGGCGGCCTTCGAGCTGGCAGGCGAGCTCGGGTACGACGGCGTCGAGCTGATGGTCTGGACGGACCCGATCAGCCAGGACGTCGCGGCCGTGGCCGGCCTCGCCGAGCGCTACGACGTGCCGGTGCTGGCCGTGCACGCCCCCTGCCTCGCCGTCACGCAGCGGGTGTGGAGCGCCGACCCGATCGGCCGGATCCGGCGCTCGGTCGCCGCAGCGGCCACCCTGGGGTGCCGCACCGTGGTCCTGCACCCCCCGTTCCGCTGGCAGCGCCGCTACGCCGCGCAGTTCGCCGACGAGGTCGCCCGGGCCGGTGAGCACGCGGGCGTCGCGCTCGCCGTCGAGAACATGTTCCCGATCGTCCGCTCCGGTGTGCGCACGGTGCCCTACAGCCCCGGGTTCGACCCCACCGACGTCGGTCACGCGCACTACACGCTCGACCTCTCGCACACCGCAGCCGCCGGCAGCGACGCGCTCGCCATGCTCGACCGGATGGGCGACGCCCTCACGCACGTGCACCTCACCGACGGCAGCGGCGCCCCGCGCGACGAGCACCTCGTCCCGGGCCGGGGCAGCCAGCCGTGCGCGGAGGTCTGCGAGCGGCTCGCCGGGTCCGGTTTCGGCGGGGTGGTCGTCGTCGAGATCAGCACGCGCCGGTGCCGCACCCGGCCCGAGCGCATCGCGCTGCTCGCGGAGTCGCTGCTGTTCGCCCGGCTGCACCTGCAGCCCACCGCGCACCCGGCACCGCTGCCCGCCGCCCGGTAGCAGACGTCACACCGGGCAGGGCTGGGTGGTGGACGCCCGCGGTGATACGTCTTTCGGATGCCGTCGAGCGAGGGTTCCGCGATGACGACCGCCTCCGACGCCCCGTTCCGGGACGCCATCTCCGTGACGCCGCTCGGAGGCGGCCGGTACGGCGCCGAGCTGGGCTCGCGCTGGACGATCGGCACCAAGGCCCACGGCGGCCTGCTGATGGTGCTGCTGGCGCGCGCGGGCCTGGCGCGCGTGGAGGCCGAGGCGCCCGGTGCGGCGCCCGACCCGCTCGCCGTGGCGGCGGACTTCCTGCGCGCCCCCGACGCCGGTCCGGTCGAGCTGGAGACCGAGGTGCTCAAGGTCGGGCGCACGGTGTCGGTGGTCTCGGTGCGGATGCACCAGAGCGGGCGGACGATGCTCGCCTCCACGGTGACCGCGGGCCGGCTGCCCGGGGACGACCCGCACTGGAAGGACCTCCCCGACGTGGCTCCCGAGCCCGGCGCGGACGCCACCGACCCGGCCACCGACGAACGCGTCACCACCCTCGCCGACGTGTGCGACCTGCGCTACGACACGGCCACGTTCGCGTTCGCCCGCGGGGAGCACGGCCCGCCCGTGCTGCGCGGGTGGGCCCGCCCCCGCGGCGAACCGACGGACGTCCTGTTCGCCCTGCTCGCGGGCGACATCATGGCGCCCACCGTGTTCAACGTGAGCGGCCGCGTGGGCTGGGCCCCCACCGTCCAGCTGACGGCGCTGCTCCGCGCCCGCCCGGCGCCGGGCTGGCTGCGCATCGAGGCGCGATCGGCCTCGGTGGTGGGCGGGTGGTTCGACGAGGACGTCACGGTCGTCGACTCCGCGGGACGGCTGGTCTGCCAGGCCCGCCAGCTGGCGCTGTCCCCCCTCGGCCGCTGAACCGGTCCGGGGAGGGGCGACTACCGTTGTCGGCCATGACGCGGATCGCGGTCCTCGGAGCGGGGAAGATCGGGGAGGCGCTGCTGGCGGGGCTGCTCGCCGGTGGGCGGAGCACCGACGAGCTGGTGTTCACCGAGCGGCACCCGGAGCGTGCCGCGGAGCTGAGCGCGCGGCTGGGCATCGCGGCGCTGGACGTCGCGGGTGCGGCTGCGCGCTCGGACATCGTGGTGCTGGCCGTCAAGCCCCAGGACATCACACCCGTGCTCGCCGAGCTGGCGCCGGCGCTGCGCCCGGGCACGCTGGTGGTGTCGTTGTGCGCCGGGCTTCCCACCGCGCTGTTCGAGGGCGCCCTGCCGGCCGGCACACCGGTCGTGCGGGTCATGCCGAACACCCCGATGCTCGTGGGAGAAGCGATGAGCGCGATCTCCGCCGGCACCCACGCCACGGACGACCAGCTCGCCGTCGTGGAGAAGATGCTCGCTTCCGTCGGGCGGGTCGTGCGTCTGCCCGAGTCGCAGCAGGACGCGGTGACGGCGCTGTCGGGCTCCGGCCCGGCGTACTTCTTCTTCCTGGTCGAGGCGATGATCGACGCCGGGATCCTGCTCGGCCTGCCGCGTTCCGTTGCGGCCGACCTCATCGTGCAGTCGGCGTTCGGTGCGGCGCGGATGTTGCGCGAGTCCAGCGACCACCCCGTGCTCCTGCGCGAGGCGGTGACGTCCCCGGCGGGCACCACCATCGCCGCGATCCGGGAGCTGGAGCGGCACGGGGTGCGGGCTGCGCTGATCGCGGCGATCGAGGCTGCGCGGGACCGCTCCGTGGAGCTGGGCCGCGCGGCCCGTTGACCCCGGTTCCGGGCGGCGTGCACCGATCGGGCGAGGAGCGTCACCCTGACGCGCGGGGCTGAATCACCCTTGAGCGCAGCCATCCCCTCGATCCCGTCACACCTGCACCGCTAAGCTCATCCGGAACATCGTCGCCGTGCCCGGCGCGGAGTCCGGGCACGACCGGTGCGACCCAGGAAAGCGGTGATCGGATGGCGTCCGAGCCCTCGGAGATCCACCTCGCCCAGGTGCAGTTCCTCACGGTGGCCGAGGTCGCGGCCATGATGCGGGTCTCCAAGATGACCGTCTACCGGCTCGTGCACGGCGGTGAGCTGCCCGCCGCCCGCGTCGGGCGCTCGTTCCGCGTGCCGAAGAGCGCGGTGGAGGAGTACCTGCGCAGCGCCTACTTCGACGCGGGCTAGATCAATGGCCTCCGCCTTTCGCTCCGGCGGGCTCGCCGAGGCTTCCGGCGTCGCCGAGAGCGCGGGGGGCGGGGAGCTGCGGGGAACGCCCCGGTAGAGTGGGCCCCCGGTCATCGCCCGGCCCGCGCGCGCTCGTCGCGAGCGCCCGGCCGGTCGCACCTCGCCGCACCACAGCGGCCCGTCCCCGGGTCGCGTTCCGACAGGAAGGGCCGCCACACATGGGCTCCGTCATCAAGAAGCGCCGCAAGCGGATGTCGAAGAAGAAGCACCGCAAGCTCCTCCGCAAGACCCGCGTGCAGCGTCGCAAGCTCGGCAAGTAGGCCTCGGCATGCAGGCCGCCGCACGTAGGCCGCTGCGGTCTGCGGGGCGCACGGAGCGCGTGGCCCCGCGGCCGAGCGGTATGCGCTTGCCCGCGGTGGACCCGCCCACAGGAGGTGCGCTCCGGCCCCACACCGGCGCCGGAGCGGGCTACCATCGGTCACTCGCTGCATCCGATCGCATTCCTGGGGTAGGCCCGTGCCTCCTTCCGTCGTCCTCGTCACCGGGGTCAGCCGCTTCCTCGGTGGTCACCTCGCTGCGCGCCTGGCCGCCAACCCGGACATCGAGCGGGTGCTGGGTGTGGACACCGTGCCCCCTCCCCGTGACCTGCTGCGCCGGATGGGGCGCGCGGAGTTCGTGCGCGCCGACATCCGCAACCCGCTGATCTCGAAGGTCATCTCCACCGCGTCGGTCGACACCGTCGTCCACGCGTCGCTCACCGCCAACCCCGGCTCGTCCGGTGGTCGCGTGGCGATGAAGGAGATGAACGTCATCGGCACGATGCAGCTGCTGGCGGCGTGCCAGAAGGCGCCGTCGGTCCAGCGGATGGTGCTCAAGTCCACCACCGCCGTCTACGGCTCGAGCTCGCGCGATCCGGCGCTGTTCACCGAGACGATGACCCCGAAGGACCTGCCGCCCGGCGGCTACGCCAAGGACGCCATCGAGATCGAGGGCTACCTGCGGGGGTTCGCCCGCCGGCGGCCCGACGTCTCGGTCACCACCCTGCGGTTCGCCAACTTCATCGGCCCACGCATCGACACCGTCTTCACCCGCTACTTCGCGCTGCCCGCCGTGCCGATCGTCCTCGGCTACGACGCGCGCGTGCAGCTGGTGCACGAGGAGGACGGGCTCGCCGTGCTGGAGAAGGCGGCCAGCGAGGACGTGCCGGGCGTCTTCAACGTCGCGGCCGACGGCGTGCTGCTGCTGTCGCAGGCGATCCGCCGCGCCGGCCGGGTGCCGCTCCCGGTGCCGAGCCTCGCCGTCGGACCCGTGAGCCGGTTGTTCCGCAGTGCGCGCCTGGTCGACTTCTCCCCGGAGCAGATGCGGCTGCTCAACTTCGGGCGCGTGGTCGACAACGGACGGCTCCGCCGGCAGTTCGGGTTCACACCGCGCTGGACCACCGTGCAGGCCTTCGACGACTACGTCCGCGGACGCGCGTTGCGCCCCGTCGTCGACCCCGATCGGTTCGCCGCTGTGGAACGCGGCGTGCTCGCCGCCGCGAGGGTGCTGCGATGACGCCGCGACGCCGCGCCGTGCGCCCGGACGTCGACGCCGCGCTCGTCGAGAGGGCGGAGGCGAGCGGAGCGCAGGTGATCCCCTTGCGCGCCGACGAGGGATGGGCGTCCGACGCCGGGAAACCCGAGGACGACATGCGCGAGGACGATGCCGTGCCGCCCGCCGAGGGCGAGGATGCGGCGGACACCGGCCCGGCGGCGTGGGAGGAGGCGCTCGCCGCGTCGCTGGCGTTCCTGCGCAGGCGGCTCGAGGGCGACTACGCCGTCGACGAGTTCGGCTTCGACAGCGAGCTCACCGACAACGTGATCATCCCGGCGCTGCGCCCGCTGTACCGCAACTGGTTCCGCGTGGAGACCATCGGCATGGACCACGTGCCCGATGTCGGCGGCGCCCTGGTCGTGGCCAACCACTCCGGCACCCTGCCGCTGGACTCCTTGATGACGTCCGTCGCGCTGCACGACGACCACCCCGCCCATCGGCACCTGCGGATGCTCGGGGCCGACCTGATGTTCCGCCTGCCCGTGGTGGGCCCGCTCGCCCGCAAGCAGGGCAGCACGCTCGCGTGCACCCCGGACGCGCAGCGGCTGATGGCGTCCGGCGAGCTGGTCGGTGTGTGGCCGGAGGGGTTCAAGGGCATCGGCAAGCCGTTCCGCGACCGGTACAAGCTGCAGCGCTTCGGCCGCGGCGGGTTCGTCTCGGCCGCGCTGCGCACAGGAGTCCCGATCATCCCGTGTTCGATCGTGGGCGCGGAGGAGATCTATCCGAAGATCGGCGAGATCAAGCCGCTCGCGCGGCTGTTCGGGGCGCCCTACTTCCCGGTCACACCGTTGTTCCCGGCGTTCGGGCCGGTGGGGCTCGTTCCGCTGCCGTCGAAGTGGTACATCGAGTTCGGCGAGCCGATCCGCACCGACTCGATCGACCCGGCCGAGGCGGACGACCCGATGACGGTGTTCAACCTGACCGACCAGGTCCGGGAGACGATCCAGCACACGCTCTACCGCCTGCTGAGCCAACGCAGGAGCACTTTTTTGGGCTGACACGCCCCCCGGGGTGGTGCGGGGCTAGCGTTTGCGGGCGGCCAGGCCGGCTGCCACCGCTCCTGCGATCGCCCCTGCCCCCAGTACCGAAGGCACGCCGATCCTCGCGGCCTTGCGGCCGGTGCGGAAGTCGCGCACCTGCCAGCCACGTTCCTTCGCCACGTCGCGCAGGTCGGCGTCGGGGTTGACGGCTACCGCCGTGCCGACCGCGGAGAGCATCGGCACGTCGTTGACCGAGTCGGAGTAGGCGGTGCAGCGGCGCAGGTCCAGGCCCTCGGTGACCGCGAGCGCGCGCACGGCGTGGGCTTTCGCCGGACCGTGCAGGATCTCGCCGACCAGTCGGCCGGTGTAGTGGCCGTCGACGCTCTCCGCCACCGTGCCCAGGGCGCCGGTGAGCCCGAGCCTGCGGGCGATGATGAGAGCGAGCTCGACCGGGGTGGCGGTGACCAGCCAGACCCGCTGCCCTGCGTCCAGGTGCATCTGGGCGAGCGCGCGGGTGCCGGCCCAGATGCGGTCGGCCATCAGCTCGTCGTAGATCTCCTCGCCGAGCGCGGTGATCTCGGCGACCGGCCGGCCCGCGACGAACGACAACGCGGTGTCGCGCCCGGTGGTGGTGGAGTAGCTGGTCTCGCGCCCGCCGATGCGGAACCGCAGCTGCTGCCACGCGAATCCGAGCAGGTCGGAGGTGGTGAAGAACTTGCGCGCGGCCAGGCCGCGGGCGAAGTGGAAGATCGAGGCGCCGATCATCATCGTGTTGTCGACGTCGAAGAACGCGGCGGCCGTGAGGTCGGTGAGCGGCACGTCGGGAGGGCCGCTGTCCCCCGCGGCGACCGCCGCGGCCGCAGCCGCTTCGCCGGCTCTGAGCGCGGGATCGGTGGCGGTGGCCGACTCGACCACACCCGGCGTCTCCGTGGCCCCGCTCAGCTCCCCGGAGCGGGTGGGTGTCAACGGTTCGCGGGGCTCTTGCTCTCCAACCACCTGCGGGCCTCCGTGGGTCTTCTCGCCTCAGCCTACTGGGGCCCGCCGACGTGACGGCCCCGGTTCGGCGACGGGAGGCATCCGAAGACGCGAGGGCCGCCGCGGGAAGCACATCCGCGGCGGCCCTCGACGTCGTGTGCGGATCAGCCGATGGTGATCCCGGGCATCCCCGGGAGCAGCGGCGGGAGCGTCACCGGGGGAAGCAGCGGGAGCGGCACCGAGACGTCGCCCTCCGAACCCTCGTCGTCGGACTCGGGCTCGGAGGTCGACGTGCTGTCCTCGTCCTCGTTCTTGCTGGTGCTGGACTTGTCGGCGTCGCCCTCGCGCTCGGCGTCCGGGAGGAGGTCGGGCAGCAGGCCGGGCTCCCGGCCGGTGGAGGCGTCGCTCGGTGTGCGGGACGGCTCGTCCGTCTCGCGGGTTCCGGTCTCGTCGCTCTCGTCCGGCGTGGACGTCGCGTCCTTGCTCGCGTCGGCCTCGTCGGACTCCGGGGAGGTCGTCTCCGCACCACGGCGGGCCGTGCACTCCTCGCCGTCGCAGGAGCCGGACGCGTCCGCGGACCCGGTGCGGCCGAGCAGCCGGTCGAGCAGCTCGATCGACTCGTCCGCCTCGGCCGCGGCGGGCAGATCCGGCCCGATCTCGCTGAGCCGCTCCGACTGCTCGGACGCCCACGTGCGCAGGTCGTCCTGGGCGGTGCTCGTGGCGTCGGGCCCTGCCGACTCGAGGAGCAGTTGCGAGCCCTCGTCGGTGGCGACGTCGAACTCGTCCATCACCCTCGTGAACACCTCGGGCGCGGGCGCGGCCTGCGGCTCGAGGGCGCTGAGCCGCTCCACCTCGGACAGTCGGGCGGCGGCGATGTCGAGCTGGCGCTGCGCCCGGCTGGCATCGTCGAAGGCGAGCGCGAGACCGGCCGACTCCGCGGCGCGCTTGACCGCGTAGAGATTGTCGCCGGGCAGCGCGTTCTGGCTGGCGAAGATCCCCCCACTGGCGATCGCGATCATCGCGGCCATCGCGGCCGAGCCGACGAGGAGCGCGCGTCGGCGCAGGCTCCCGGCGGCGGGCCGCTTGGACGCTCCGGCGCGGCCCGCGGGGCGGTTGGTGGTGCTGTGCCGGGCCCGCCGGCCCGCGCGCGGCGCAGGCTGGTGCGTGGCGGCCGTCGGCGCGTCCTCATCGTCCGGGGCGTCCGGGGTGTCGCCGGCGGCGCTCTCGGACCCGGTGACGTCCATCCGCGCCGTCACGGGCGCGATCCGGGTGGTCCGGGCCGCGGGGTCGACGTCGTGCTGCCTCTCCGGGCCGGCAGGGTCGACGAGACGGCCCAGGGGCGCCGTGCGTTCCGCGGAGGTGGGCGGGGCCACCCCGTGATGAGGCGGGTTCTGCGGCGCCGGACGAGGGCCCGGCTGCGGACCGCCCTGCTCCGCGAGCACGGCCATGAGGCGCTGCTTCGCGCGCGCCTTGGTCTCGGCGTCCGGCGAGAACTCCGCTCCCCGGGACCGCAGCATCGCCACGATCTCGAGCTCCCGTGCGAGATCGTCGTCGCCTGCGGCGCCGAGGGGTGTCCCCGACTCCACGGCGGCGGCGAACCGCTCTGCGTCCTTGCCCTGTCCGGCGGGCATGTTGGCCGTCCTCACTGCATCCCTGCGCTGTCAGTCCCCGCACCCTGGTCGTGCGCGGCGCGACGTTCAGCCGTACAACGAGCCGTGGAGCGTCTGGTTACGGGTCGGAGACCGTTCACCGCATCGAGTCGTTCGTTCGTCGCACCCGTAACGCGCTGGGCGTAGGTGACGATGTACCGCGGGGTCATCGGAGGCCCTCCGGTAGCAGCTGGGCGAGCCGGCGGACCGCTCGGTGCTGGAGGGCCTTGACGGCCCCCTCGTTGCGGTCCATGATCTCGGCCGTTTCGGCCACGGACAGGCCCTGCAGGAAGCGGAGCTGGATGCATTCCTGCTGGTCGGGGTTCAACTTGCGTACGCAGCGCAGCAGCTCGTCGTTGGTGGCGAGGTCGAGCACCTTCTGCTCGGGGCCGCCGGTGCTCGGGGAGAGCTCGATGATCTCGCTGGTGGTCTGCTCCAGCCGGTAGCGGCTGGACTTCACGTGATCGAAGATCAGGTTGCGCGCGATGGTGACGAACCACGCACCGATGTCGCGACCCTGGTAGCTGACCGAGGAGATCCGCCGCAGCGCTCTGACGAACGTCTCCTGGGTGAGGTCCTCGGCGAGGGTGCGGTCACCCGTGCGGAAGAGCACGTAGCGGAAGACGACGTCGTAGTAGCGGTCGAACAGTTCGCCGAACGCGAGCATGTCGCCGTCCTGCGCGGCCTTGACCAGCGCCCACGCTCCGCCCTCCTCGTGCTGCGGCGCGTCGGGGGCGGCCTGCGGGGCGGCGTGCGCCGGCTCCGCGGGCGGAGCGGGCGCGGACTCTGCCGGGCTCTGCCGCGGCCGGGGGAGCGGGTGGCCGGTGACGGCTTCTCGCGGCGGAGGACCGGGTGGACCGACTCGGGGAGCAGTGGTCGGGGGCATCTCTACCTCTCGACCCGCCGGTGGACGGGCGGTCTCGGTGGGGAGCAGCCGAGGCTGTCGTACGGGTCGGGTCATGGATCCCGGCGGGCCCTGCAACCGCGTCGGAGGTCAGGGGGCCGCGTCGACACCCTGCGGGGTGCGGTGTGGTGCGGCGGATCGGCCCGTGGTGCGCCGGCGGCAACAAGCTGCATGCCACTCCCTCGGGTGAGCTTCGCGACGATCTCGTGGGTCGGCCGTTGAGTTGGCTGTAGCGGCGGAGCATACGGCCGGCCCGGTGTGGCGAAGCACGCACCACCGTTCGCCGTGACCGTCTTCCGGTGAGCGGCCGACTACACGCGGTCAACGCCCCGAGGACCCGCGTGTCGCCGTGGCGCGACGGGGTGCGTCATGCGCCGAGCGTCGCAGGCGCCGCGTCGCCCGGTTCGTGCCAGACTCGGCCGCGGAGGCATCGCGCGCACCGCCAACCCGGGGAGAACAGTGGACATCCCGACCGGCAGCCCGCAGGGCGGGGCACGGACCCACGTGGGCGATCTGGTGGCGGACGCGGCGCGTGTCGCGCCCGATCATGCCGCGATCATCGACGTGACCAGCGCAATCACCCTCACGTGGGCGGAGGTCGACGGGGCGGTCTCCGCCGAGGCGGCCCGGCTCTCCGGCGCCGGGGTCGTGCCGGGCGAGCGCGTGCTGGTCCGGCTCGGCAACGGGGCGGCGTTCTGCGTGGCCGTGCTCGGCGCGCTGCGGGCGGGGGCGGTCGTCGTCCCGTTCGGTCCGGTGGGGGTGGTGCGCGAGCTCGAGTTCGTGCTCGACGACTGCAGGCCGGTCCTCGTCGTGGCCGCGGAGGGTGACGAGTCCACCGAGCGCTGCGCGGCGGCGTCGGGCGCCGCCGTCCTCCCGCCACCCGACCTCGCCGCACGTGCTCCCGGGCCGGCCACCGACCGCGGCGCGGGCGGCGAGGAGATCGCTCTGCTGATCTACACGTCGGGCACGACCGGGCGTCCCCGCGGGGTCCGCCTCTCCCACCGGGCGGTGCTGGCCAACCGCGCCCAGACCGCCGCGCTGCGCCCGGCACCGGTGCTGCCGGCGGACCGGGTGCTGCTCTCCCTGCCGCTCTTCCACGTCTTCGGCCTGGCCGCGGGGTTCCTGCAGGCCTGCTGGGCGGCCGCCACCGTCGTGATCACGGAGCGGTTCGACCCGTCGCACGTCGCCGAGGTGCTCGTGCAGCAGCGCGTGAGCGGGCTGGCCGGCGTGCCGTCGATGTTCCGGGCCATGCTCGAGCTGCCGGCCGATGAGCTGCGCGCCGCCACCGCTGGCCTGCGACTGTGCACCTCCGGCGGCGCGCCGCTGCCACCGCAGTGGCTCGAGGACTTCCGCGCGGCCACCGGGCTGGCGATCTACGAGGGCTACGGGCTCACCGAGGGCGGCCCGGTGATCACCACCAACGCCGCGGACGGCCCACCCAAGCCGGGATCCGTGGGCCGCGCGCTGCCGGGCGTCGAGCTGCGCCTCGTCGACGTCGAGGGCAGGCCGATCGACGCCGTGGCCGACCCGGACCCGGAGGACATCGACGAGGACGTGAGCGACCCGGCGCACGACACCGGGCTCGTCGCGGTGCGCGGGGCCAACCTCTTCTCCGGCTACTGGCCCGACGGCTCCGGCGGCCCGGACGCCGAGGGCTGGTTCCGCACCGCCGACGTCGGGTTCCTCGACGCCGACGGCGATCTGCACCTGGTGGACCGCTCGTCGGACCTGGTCATCGTCAACGGGTTCAACGTCTACCCGCGGGAGGTGGAGCAGGTGCTGGCCGAGCTGCCGGGCGTGGCGGAGGCCGCGGTCGTCGGCGTGCCCGACGAGCGCACGGGCGAGGCGGTCAAGGCCGTTCTCGTGCGGGCCGAGGACGCCGACCTGTCCGAGGAGGAGGTCCGCGCCCACTGCGAGGAGCGGCTGGCCCGGTTCAAGGTGCCGGCGGTCGTGGAGTTCGCCGACGCGCTGCCCCGCACCCCCACGGGCAAGGTGGCCCGGCGCCAGCTGGTGAACCCGTCGTGACGGCCGGCACGCCGCGGGTCACCGTCTACACCCGCGCCGGCTGCGGCCTGTGCACCACCGCCGAGGCCGAGGTCGCGCGCATCTGCGCCGACGTCGGGGCGGGGTGGACCGCGGTGGACGTCGACTCCGACCCGGTGCTGCGCGCCGAGTACGGCGACCGCGTCCCGGTGATCGAGGTGGACGGCCGGGAGCACGGCTTCTGGCGGGTCGAGGAGGCTCGCCTCCGCGCGGCCCTGCACTGACCGCGGCCGCCACACACCGAGAGTGGTGCTCCCACACCGACTGCAGTCGGTGTGGCGACGAGGAAGTCGGTGTGGCGACGAGGAAATCGGTGTGGGACGAGGAAGTCGGTGTGGGACGCGGCGACCGGCTCGGTCGCCGAGCAGTGATCGATGCGAGCCGTCCGTGGCGGCTGCGGGGACCGCGCTGAGGTGCTTCTCGATGGGCGTCCGGCAGCGTGATCGGTGCGAGTCGTGCGCCACCGTCGTCGCGGAGGCGGTGGCGTACTGCTCGGACCGGTCATGGCAGCCCCCGCGCCGCGCTGCTGGTCGGGGCGCGGCCCGCGGTGATCGATCTGATCAGTACCTGGGGGCGGACGCTGCGTCAGTGGCGTACTTGTCGGTGTGATCGCAGCCTGGTGATCGGTCCGAGCAGTGCGTGGGTGCTGGCGCGGCGACGGTCAGGTGCTTCTCGCAGCGATCACCATCCGGCATCCGCCGGCCCGATCCGGCAGCACGCTCCCGGCGGCGCTGATGTGCTGCTCGGGCCGATCATGGGGTGACGGGCCGCGCGCCGTTCTCGGATCGTCACACCTTCCGGCCCGACCGCGGCGGGTTCCGGGGTGAAACTCGGTGTGTGCGCACCACCGAGCTGCCCGACCGGCCCGAGCCCACCGCGGAGACCCGCATCCCGCGCGGCTGGGCCGCGCTCATCGGGGTCCTGTCCGTGGCGGCGGCGCCGGCGGCGGGGCAACTCGTGGCGGGCCTGCTGTCGCCGGCGTCGTCGCCCTACCTCGCCGTCGGCGACACCGTGATCCGGTTCTCGCCGCACCGGCTCACCGAGTTCGCGAAAGCCGCGTTCGGCACGGCCGACAAGCCGGTGCTGCTGGCCGGCATGGCCGTGGTGCTCGCGGCCGTCGCCGCGCTGGCGGGCCTCGCGTCGCGCCGCCGTCCCGAGCCGGGGGTCGTGGTGGTCGCGGTGCTGGGGCTGCTCGGCTTCGGCGCGGTGCTGTTCGCGCCGTCCTTCGCACCGCTCGACGTGCTCGCCCCGACGGTGGCCATGGCGGTCGGCATCGGCGTCTTCCGCTGGTTGCACGCACGCGCGCTGCCGCCCGGGGACGGCCCGGCAAGCGCGTCCGACGGCCTCACCCGCCGCGCGCTGCTCGTCCGGTCGTCGGTGGCCGTGGCCCTGGGATCGGTCGTGGCCGCCGCGGGCGGTGCGCTGCTCGGACGCGGGGCGGCCGACTCCCGGCAGGCGGTCACCGCCCGGCTCGCCGCCCTGCCCGTCGAGCGGGCCCCGGCGATCCCGCCGACCGCGGCGTTCCCGGAGCTGGGCACGCCTTCCTTCCTCACCCCGAACGCCGACTTCTACCGGATCGACGTGGCCCTGCGCATCCCCGACGAGACGGCGGACGGCTGGTCCATGCGGATCCACGGCATGGTCGAGAACGAGATGGAGCTCACCTTCGACGACCTGCTGCGCCGGCCGCTGGTCGAGCGCACGATCACGATGGCGTGCGTCTCGAACCCGGTGGGCGGCGACCTGATCTCCACGGCGAACTTCGTCGGCGTCGACCTGCGCGAGCTGCTGCGGGAGGCGGGCGTGCGTCCCGGCGCCGACCAGGCGTTCTCCACGAGCGTCGACGGCTGGTACACCGGCACGCCGGTGGACGTGCTGATGGAGCCCGACCGCGGCGCGCTGCTGGCGATCGCCATGAACGGCGAGGCGCTGCCGCCCGAGCACGGGTTCCCGGTGCGGATGGTCGTGCCCGGCCTCTACGGGTACGTCTCCGCGACGAAGTGGATCGTCGACATGGAGCTCACGACGTTCGCCGCGAAGGCCGGGTACTGGCTCAGGCGCGGGTGGTCGGAGCGGGGTCCGATCAAGACCCAGTCGCGGATCGACCGCCCCCGCGGCTTCGCGTCCCTCCCGGCAGGCCGCGTCACCGCAGCCGGGATCGCCTGGTCCCAGCCGGACGGCATCGGCCGGGTCGAGGTGCGGGTGGACGGCGGGGCGTGGCGCGAGGCGGAGCTGGCCACCGACGTCGGCGGGGACACGTGGCGGATGTGGCGCGCCGACTTCGACCTCGGGCCCGGCAGCCACACGATGCAGAGCAGGGCCACCGACGCGAACGGTGTGACGCAGACCGAGGTCACCGCCGACCCGGTGCCCGACGGCGCGTCCGGTTGGCCCACCGTCCTCTTCTCCGTCGCGTGAGCGTGGACGGCCGGCGGGGCCGATCCTGCCTGCTTCGAGGGGTGCGAGCGCGACGAGCGGCAGCCGTGTAGCGATCACCGGTCGGGGGACGGAGGGCGGTCGGTTGAGCACGCTCCGGCTCAAGATCGCAACTTTGTGCGTGCCTTCACAAGCGGCTACCGTGTATTCCAGTCGCCGTCAACACCCGAACCCGGGTATTCGGCTAGGTACATCCGGTTCCTGGGTGCGCGGCCCCGCTGACGTGCGTCCCAGCAAGCACCATCGCACAGCACCATCGAGGAGACGTGAGCGTGACGAAGCCGCCGCAGGCCGGCTCCGAGGATGCCACCGCCGGGGTGCGGTCCATCCCGGAGGCCAGTGTCGCCCGGCTCGCGGTCTACCTCCGCAAGCTCGGTGAGCTGGCCGAGGAGGGCGCGGAGACGGTGTCGAGCGACGAGCTCGCCGGCGCCACCGGGGTCAACCCGGCGAAGCTGCGCAAGGACCTGTCCTACATCGGGTCCTACGGCATCCGCGGCGTCGGCTACGAGGTCGCGGCGCTGGTGCACCAGCTCGAGCGCACCCTCGGGCTCAACCACCGCCAGGCCGTCGCGCTCGTCGGCATCGGCAACCTCGGCCACGCGCTCGCCGGCTACGGCGGCTTCGGCGGCCGCGGGTTCCCGGTGGCCGCGCTCTTCGACGTCGACCCCGACCTCGTCGGCATCCACATCAACGGGATCCTCGTCGAGCACGTCCGCGAGATCCCGCAGGTCTGCGCGGACCGCGGCGTCACCATCGGCATGATCGCCACACCCGCCCAGGTCGCGCAGAGCGTGTGCGACCTGCTGGTCGAGGCGGGCGTGCGCTGCATCCTCAACTTCGCCCCCGTCGTGCTGCAGGTGCCGGGGGAGGTCGAGGTCCGCAAGGTCGACCTCGCCGTGGAGCTGCAGATCCTCGCGTTCCACGTCGCGCGCAAGAACGTGGCAGCCGCGGAGGTTCCGCCGGCCACGAACGGGCACGCGGTGAACGGGTCGGAAGGGTTGCTGCGATGAGTGTTCTCGTGGTGGGGATCTCGCACCGCAGCGCGCCGGTGCAGGTGCTCGAGCGCGCCGCGGTCGGGGACACCGAGGTGCCGAAGCTGCTCGACGAGCTGCTGCACGCCCCGCACGTCTCCGAGGCAGTGCTGCTGTCCACGTGCAACCGCATCGAGGTCTACTCCGTCGTCGACGCGTTCCACGGCGGGCTCGCCGACGTCTCCGCCGTGCTCGCCCGGCACGCCGGGATGCCGCTCGCCGAGCTCACCGAGCACGTCTACGTGCACTACGCGGGCTCGGCCGTGCAGCACCTCTTCGCGGTGTCCTCCGGGCTCGACTCGATGGTCGTGGGCGAGGCCCAGATCCTCGGGCAGCTGCGCACGGCCTACAGCACGGCCGACGCGGCCGGCACCGTCGGGCGCGTCCTGCACGAGCTGGCCCAGCAGGCGCTGCGGGTCGGCAAGCGGGTGCACGCCAGTACCGGCATCGACACCGCGGGTGCCTCCGTCGTGTCCGAGGCACTCGCCGACGCCACCGCCGCGTTGGGCGGCGATCTCGCCGGCCGCCGCGCGGTGATCGTCGGTGCCGGGGCGATGGGGGCCCTCGCGGCCGCCCACCTGCGCCGGGCGGGTGCCGCGGAGATCGTGGTGCTCAACCGGTCGGTCGACCGCGCGGAGCGACTGGCCGAGAACACCAGCGCCCAGGGCACACCCGCCCGGGGCGGCGGGCTCGACGCGCTCGACCGCGAGCTGGCCACCGCCGACCTGCTGGTCGCGTGCACCGGCGCCGTCGGCACGGTCGTCGAGCTCGAGTCCGTGGCCGCGGCCGTCGCCGGTCGCGCGGGCCGCCCGCTCGCGGTGTGCGACCTCGGCCTGCCCCGTGACGTCGACCCCGGTGTGGCCGCGTTGCCCGGTGTCTCGGTGATCGACCTGGTCGCCCTGCAGCGCAGGCTCGCCGACGACGAGCGCGGGTCCGCCGTCGCGGCCGCCCAGGCGCTGGTGGCCGACGAGGCCCAGGCCTACCTCGCCGCGCAGCGCTCCGCCGAGGTCACCCCCACCGTCACCGCGCTGCGGCGGCGGGCGTCCGAGGTGATCGACGCCGAGCTGCTGCGGCTGGACTCGCGGCTGCCCGAGATCGACACCCGTGTGCGCGAGGAGTTCGGCCGCAGCGTCCGCCGGGTGGTCGACAAGCTGCTGCACACACCCACCGTGCAGGTCAAGCGGTTGGCCGAGGGGCCCGACGGCGACAGCTACGCCGCCGCGCTGCGGGCGCTGTTCGAGCTCGACCCGCAGACACCGGCGGCAGTGGCCATGCAGCGCAGCGGTGACGTCATCGCCGCGCTCGAAGCCCGCACCGACAGCCCGACCGGCGCCGCCACCGGCCCGGTCGCCGAGGAGCGAGACCGATGACATTGCGGATCGGCACCCGCCCCAGCGCGCTCGCGACGGCCCAGACCGGGCTCGTCGCGGAGCGTCTGGAGGCGGCGGGCCACGCGTGCGAGCTGGTGCAGATCAGCACCTCCGGCGACCGGTCGTCCGCGCCCGTCGCGGAGCTCGGCGTCGGGGTGTTCGTGTCGGCGCTGCGGGAGGCGCTGGCGCGCGGCGAGATCGACGTCGCCGTGCACTCCTACAAGGACCTTCCCACCGCGCCCGACCCGCGGCTGCACCTCGCGGCGGTCCCGCAGCGGGAGGACCCGCGCGACGCGCTCGTCGCGCGCGACGGGATGGTGCTCGGCGAGCTGCCGTCGGGCGCGCGGATCGGCACCGGCTCTCCGCGGCGCAAGGCCCAGCTCGAGGCGCTCGGCCTCGGCTTCGAGGTCCTCCCGATCCGCGGCAACGTCGACACGCGGATCGGAAAGGTGCGCTCGGGTGAGCTCGACGCCGTGGTCGTGGCGGCCGCCGGGCTGATCAGGCTGGGGCGGCGGGACGACGCAACCGAACTGCTCGACCCGCTGCAGATGCTCCCCGCACCCGCTCAGGGTGCGCTGGCCGTGGAGTGCCGGGTCGACGACCTGGAGCTCGCACGGTCGCTGGCCGCCGTTCTCGACGACACCGCCACCCGCGCGGCCGTCGTCGCCGAGCGCGCGGTCCTCTCAACGCTCGAAGCCGGCTGCAGCGCGCCGATCGGCGCGCTCGCCGACGTGGTGTCGGATCTGGACGACGACGGGCACGTCATCGACCAGGTCTCGCTGCGTGCGGTGGTCGGTACCACCGACGGGGCGCTGCTGCGCGCCTCCGTCACCGGAGACATGGACGACGCCGAGAAGCTCGGGGCGGCACTGGCCGCGGAGCTGCTCGACATGGGGGGCCTCGCCGCCCTCCCGAGAAACGCTGGATCGGGAGTTCCGAGATGACACCTACGCCCAACCCGGGTCGGGTCGCCTTCGTGGGCAGCGGCCCCGGCGACCCCGGGCTGTTGACCGTTCGCGCGCGGGAGGCCCTCGCGGGCGCGCCCCTCGTCGTCACCGACGCGGACGTTCCGGAGTCGGTGCTGGCGCTGGTCGCCGACGGCGCCGAGGTACGGCCCGCCGTCGGCCAACCCTCCGACGTCGCGAAGGACCTCGTCACCGAGGCGCGTACCGGGCGCAGTGTCGCCCGGCTCGTCAGCGGTGACCCGCTGACCCTCGACTCCGTCGTGCAGGAGGCCATCGCGGTCGCCGCCGCCGACGTACCCTTCGACGTCCTGCCGGGTATCCCGGCGGGCACGGCGGTGCCGGCCTACGCCGGGGTGCCGCTGGGCTCGGCGCACATCGAGGCCGACGTCCGCTCCGGCGTGGACTGGCCACGTCTGGCCGCGGCGCCGGGCACGATCGTGTTGCACGCCACCGCGTCGCACCTGTCCGAGGTGGCGTCGTCGCTCACCGAGCACGGTGTGGCCGCGCAGACCCCGGTGGCCGTCACCTCGGGGGGTACCTACACCACCCAGAAGACGGTGCAGGGCACCCTCGCCACGATGGCGTCCGCGGGCGCCGAGATGGAGGGCCCGCTCGTCGTCACGGTGGGCGCCGAGGTCGGGCTGCGCGCCGAGCTGTCGTGGTGGGAGTCCCGCGCGCTCTACGGGTGGCGGGTGCTCGTGCCGCGCACCAAGGACCAGGCCGGCGCGATGAGCGACCGCCTCGGCGTGCACGGGGCCTCCGCCGAGGAGGTGCCCACCATCGCCGTGGAGCCCCCGCGCTCGCCCACGCAGATGGAGCGCGCCGTCAAGGGGCTCGTCGACGGCCGCTACCAGTGGGTGGTGTTCACCTCCACCAACGCGGTGCGCGCGGTGTGGGAGAAGTTCGCGGAGTTCGGGCTCGACGCCCGCGCGTTCTCCGGCGTCAAGATCGCGTGCGTCGGGGCGGCCACGGCCGAGAAGGTGCGCAGCTTCGGCATCAACCCCGAGCTCGTGCCGTCGGTCGACGAGGCGCAGGAGTCCTCGTCCGAGGGCCTGCTCGGCATCTTCCCGCCCTACGACGACGTGCTCGACCCGGTGGACCGCGTGCTGCTCCCGCGGGCCGACATCGCCACCGAGACCCTCGCGGCCGGCCTGCGCGACCGGGGCTGGGAGATCGACGACGTCACCGCGTACCGCACGGTGCGCGCGGCGCCGCCGCCCGCCCCGATCCGCGAGGCGATCAAGACCGGCGGGTTCGACGCGGTGTGCTTCACCTCGTCGTCCACGGTGCGCAACCTCGTGGGCATCGCCGGAAAGCCGCACGCCCGCACGATCGTGGCGTGCATCGGCCCGCAGACGGCCGAGACCGCCCGGGAGTTCGGCCTGCGCGTCGACGTCCAGCCCACGGAGGCGAGGGTCCCCGCGCTGGTGGACGCCCTGGCGGCACACGCGGCGAAGCTCCGCGCGGAGGGCGCCCTGCCCCCGCCGCGCAAGGTGAAGGCCCGCCGCCGCTGACAAGCGCGCACTGACAGCGCACACCTTGGAGCCTTACTGCTGTTTTTCGCGACGACGAGCAGCAGTGAGGCTCCAAGGTGTTGTTCAGGTGGCCGGTCGTAGGCTGGGCACATGGCGTTTCCCACCCACCGGCCTCGGCGGTTGCGTAGCACCCCGGCCCTGCGGCGGCTCGTTGCCGAAACCGACCTGCGGCCTCGGCACCTGGTACTGCCGATGTTCGTCAAGGAGGGCGCCGCGGAGCCGGTGCCGATCGCCTCGATGCCGGGCGTGGTCCAGCACACCCGTGACTCGCTGCGCAAGGCCGCGGTCGAGGCGGTGCAGGCCGGGGTCGGCGGGCTGATGCTGTTCGGGGTGCCCACCCGCTACGACGCCACGGGCTCGGCCGCCTGCGACCCGGACGGCGTGCTCAACGTGGCGCTGCGGGACGTGCGTGCCGAGGTCGGGGACGCCACCGTGATCATGGCCGACACCTGCCTCGACGAGTTCACCGACCACGGTCACTGCGGGGTGCTCGATGCCGAGGGCCGGGTCGACAACGACGCCACGCTGGCCGTCTACGCGGACATGGCGGTGGCGCAGGCCGAGGCGGGGGCGCACCTGCTGGGCCCCAGCGGGATGATGGACGGGCAGGTGGGCGTGATCCGCGAGGCGCTCGACGCCGCCGGTCACGTCGACACCGGCATCCTCGCCTACACGGCGAAGTACACCTCGGCGTTCTACGGGCCGTTCCGCCAGGCCGTGGAGTCGCAGCTGACCGGGGACCGCAAGACCTACCAGCAGGACGGCGCCAACGTGCGCGAGTCGCTGCGCGAGTTGGCGCTGGATCTCGAGGAGGGCGCCGACGCGGTGATGGTCAAGCCCGCGATGGCCTACCTCGACGTGCTGCGCGCGGTCGCCGAGGTCGCGGACGTCCCGGTGGCCGCCTACCAGGTGTCGGGTGAGTACGCGATGATCGAGGCCGCTGCCGCGAACGGGTGGATCGAGCGGGACCGCACCGTCCTGGAGACGCTCACCGCCATCCGCCGGGCCGGCGCCGACATCGTGCTGACCTACTGGGCCACCGAGGTGGCCACCCGGCTCGCCACGGAGTGATCGCCTGGTCGTGAACCGCACCCGGGCGCGGGCAGGGCGGGAGGATACGATCGCGCCCACCTTGATCAGCTGGAGGACCGCATGAGCAACGAGTCCGGGACACCCGGGGAGTACCAGCCCGGGCAGCAGGGGTGGTCCGGCGCCCAGCAGCAGCCGCCCTACCAGGGCGGGTACGGACAGCAGCCCCCGCCCGGCTGGGGCGGCTACCCGCAGCCGGGACAGCAGCCCGGTGGGTACGGCCAACCACCCACGGGGCCGGTCGGAGGGCCGCAGGGGCAGGCCAAGAGCCCGCTCGCCGCGCTCTTCGACTTCGACTTCAACACCTTCGCCACCCCGGCAGTGGTGAAGATTCTCTACATCGTCGGGATGGTCCTGCTGGCCCTGTTCTACATCGCGGGCCTGATCGGGGGGTTCATGCAGGGGGTGGGTCCCGGTCTGGTCGCGCTGATCGCCGGCGGGATCGGCGTGCTGTTCTTCCTGATCCTCTTCCGGGTCACCCTCGAGTTCTACTACGCGCTCGTCCGGATGTCGGAGGACATCCACCACAAGCGGTGACGCGCCGCGTGGACAGCGAAGGATGTCCGGATCTACGGTGACGCCGTGAGTACCCCGTCGGACCCGCAGCGCGGGGCCCAGCAGCCGGACGACGGCTCCGGATCCCCCGAGCGCGGGCCGGAGCCACAGCAGCCGGGCGACGCAGGTGAGCCGGGCTCGTACGGGCAGCAGCAGGCGCCCGGTCAGCCCAGCGGCTACGGCCAGCCGGCGCAGTACAACCCGTACGCCCAGCCGGGGCAGTACGGCGGGCAGCCCGCCTACGGCCAGCCGGGCGCGTACGGCCAGCCCGGTCAGTACGGCCAACCGGGGCAGTACGGCCAGCCCGCTCAGTACGGGCAGCAGCCGCCGTACAACCCGTATGCGGGCCAGTACGGCCAGCCGGCCGACTACGGCCAGCCGGCGTACGGGCCCCAGTACGGCGACAAGGGTCAGAGCCCGTACGGAGGGCCGGCCGGTCTCGACCCCGGTGACGCCGCTCCCGCGAAGCGCCCCGGCATCATGGTCCTCTCGCTGGTACTGCTGATCATCAGCGCGCTGCCGTTCCTCGCGAGCGGGGCGTTGTTGCTGGCGGTGCCGATCGACCCGAGCGTCTTCCCCCCGGAGCTGAACTTCGAGGAGCAGATGCAGGAGGTCGGGCTCACGACCGAGACCTTCATCGCCGGCATCCGGGCCGTCGCCGGCCTCATCCTGGGGCTGGCCCTGCTCTACGTGCTGTTCGCCGTGCTGGCGTTCCTCGGCCGGAACTGGGCGCGCATCATTCTGACGATCATGACTGCCGGGTTCACGCTGATCATGCTGGCGGGCACGCTCACCGGGCTCTCCGGCGACACCGCCAGCCTGTTGCTGATCCTCGTGGTCGTCGCCTGCTCCGTCGGAGGCACGATCATCCTGTACCTGGCGGAGCCGAGCCGCTACATCCGCGGCGCCCGCGCCTGATCCCGCTCCGCGGGTCCCCGACCCAGGATGTGAGACTGGCGGGCGTGGGTAGCTCGCCGATCCCCTCTGGCCTCGACACCGCCGATCGCACCGACGCCTCCCGGCGCCTGTTCGAGCGGGCGTCCGCTGCGATCCCGGGCGGGGTGAACTCACCGGTCCGGGCGTTCACCTCGGTGGGGGGCACCCCGCGGTTCCTCGTCTCGGCCACCGGTCCCTGGCTCACCGATGCCGACGACCGCACTTACGTCGACCTGGTCAGCTCGTGGGGACCCATGATCCTCGGGCACGCGCACCCCGCGGTGGTCGACGCCGTGCGTGCCGCCGCCGTCCACGGCCTGTCGTTCGGAGCGCCGACGCCCGCCGAGGTCGACCTGGCCGAGGAGATCATCGGGCGGGTCGCGCCCGTCGAGCAGGTCCGGTTGGTGAACTCCGGCACCGAGGCCACGATGAGCGCCATCCGGCTCGCACGCGGCATCACCGGCCGGCGCGTGATCGTCAAGTTCGCCGGCTGCTACCACGGCCACGTCGACGCGCTGCTCGCGCAGGCGGGCTCCGGTGTGGCCACGCTGGGCCTGCCCACCAGCCCCGGTGTCACGGGCGCGCAGGCCGCCGACACGGTCGTCCTGCCCTACAACGACCTCGACGCCGTGCGCGCGGTCTTCGCCGAGCGCGGCGACGAGATCGCTTGCGTCATCACCGAGGCCGCAGCCGGCAACATGGGCGCGATCGCACCGCGTCCCGGCTTCAACGCGGGCCTGCGCGAGATCTGCCACGCGGCCGGTGCGCTGCTCGTGGTGGACGAGGTGATGACCGGGTTCCGGGTCTCCCCGGCCGGCTGGTTCGGCCTCGACGGGGTGGCCGGGGACCTCTACACGTTCGGCAAGGTCATGTCCGGTGGTCTGCCCGCCGCGGCGTTCGGCGGGTCGGCAGCGCACATGGCCCACCTCGCACCGGCCGGGCCCGTCTACCAGGCCGGCACGCTCTCCGGGAACCCCGTCGCCGTCGCCGCCGGGTTGGCGACGCTGCGCCACGCCGACGCCGCCGTCTACGCCGCGCTGGACGCCAACGCCGCCCGGCTGGGCGGGCTCATCGGCGACGCGCTGCGCGCCGCGGGCGTGCCACACCGCGTCCAGCTCGCGGGCAACCTGCTCTCGGTGTTCTTCACCGAGGACGAGGTGCACGACTACGCAGGCGCGCAGGCCGCAGCCACCTGGCGGTTCCCGGCCTTCTTCCACGCGCTGCTGGACCGGGGCGTCTACGCGCCGCCGAGCGCGTTCGAGGCCTGGTTCGTCTCGGCCGCCCTGAACGACGACGCCTGGCAGGCCATCGCCGACGCGCTCCCGGCCGCCGCGCAGGCCGCGGCGACGGCGACGCCTCCGGCGGAGGCGTCGCAATGAGCGATCCGATGCCCCCCGCGCGCACCGTGGTGCACCTGCTGCGCCACGGTGAGGTGCACAACCCCACCGGCATCCTCTACGGCCGGCTGCCCGGATTCCACCTGTCGGAGAACGGCCGCAACCAGGCCGAGATCGTGGCGAAGGCGCTCGCCGAGGTGGACGTCACGGCCGTGCTCGCCTCGCCGCTGCAGCGCGCTCAGGAGACGGCTGCGCCGCTCGCCGCCGCGCACGGCGTCGAGGTGCGCACGGACGACGGCCTGCTCGAAGCGGAGAACAGCTTCGAGGGCAAGACCGTCTCCGTCGGCGGCGGGGCGCTGCGCAGCCCGCGGTACTGGCCACTGCTGCGCGACCCGTTCACCCCCTCGTGGGGCGAGCCCTACCTGCGGATCGCGCATCGGATGCTCGCCGCCGTACACCGCGCGCGGGACCTGGCCGAGGGTCACGAGGCGGTGTGCGTGTCGCACCAGCTGCCGATCTGGACGCTGCGTCGCTTCGTCACCGGGCAACGGCTGTGGCACGACCCGCGGCGCCGGCAGTGCGCGTTGGCGTCGGTGACGTCGCTGGTGTTCAGCGGCACCGAGCTCACGCAGCTGCGCTACACCGAACCGGCCGGCGCCAGCGACCCCGGCCAGACGGGCGCATGAACCGGCTGCGGGCCGCGGCCCTCGCCCTCGTCGCGCTGCTCCTCGCGGGCTGCTCGGGCACGCAGGAAGCAGTGGCCACCGGCGGGGATTTCCAGTTCGTCGCTCCCGGCGGCCAGACCGAGATCTTCTACGACCCCCCGGAGAGCCGGGGCACGGTCGACGGCATCACCGGCGAGAGCCTGCTGCACGAGGGCACCACGATCGGGCTGGCGGACCACGCCGGGAAGGTCGTGGTGTTCAACATCTGGGGTTCGTGGTGCGGCCCGTGCCGCGAGGAGATGCCCGACCTGCAGTTCATCGGCGAGGAGACCGGCGCGGTGGTCCTCGGGGTCGACGTGCGGGACGCCCGGCAGGACGCGGTCGACTTCGTCCGCAACCGCGGCATCACCTTCGACTCGATCTTCGACCCGCCTGCCCGCGCGCTGGCCGGCCTGTCGGGCTACCCGCGCAACGTCGTCCCGTCGACGATCGTGTTCGACAAGCAGCAGCGGGTGGCGGCGGTCTACTTGAAGAAGATCCGGGTGGCCGAGCTGATCCCGGTGGTGCAGCGCCTGCAGGCCGAGCCACCCGCCACCGTCTGACCCAGCGACACGGCTGCACCTACACCTACACCCCGACTCGCCCACGGCCACACCCCGACTCGCGGAGTTCCCGCGAGTCGCGCCCTCACCCCCGCGAGTCGCGCCCACACCCCGCGAGTCGCGCGCTCACCCCCGCGAGTCGGGCGCCAGATGTACGTGTGTCGCGAGGTCATCGCGGTGGCGGGCGATCGACTACACGTTGTAGAACCCGGTGCGAGGGCCTGATAGCACGCGGCCTACTCTCATGAGCGATGGACCCCTCGACCGCGCTCGCCGTCTCCGGCCCGCTGCTGGTCGCGGCCGCCGTGGCCGTGCTGGCGGGCGCCGTGAGCTTCGCGTCGCCGTGCGTGGTCCCGCTCGTGCCCGGCTACCTCGCCTACCTGGCGGGTCTCGTCGGTGCCGACGCCCCGCCCGCCACGCTCGCGCAGGCAGGGGAGCGGCGCACGGGGAAGTGGCGGGTGGCCGGGGCGGCCGTCCTGTTCGTGGCCGGTTTCACCGTGGTCTTCGGCGCGATCCTCACCGGCGTCGTCTGGCTGTCCGACGTGCTCGTCACCAACGAGGCCGTGCTGCAGCGGGCAGGCGGCGTCGTCATGATCGTGATGGGGCTGGCGTTCGTCGGGCTGGTCCCGCTGTTGCAACGCGAGCGGCGCGTGCACTGGGTGCCGCGCGCCGGCGTCTGGGGCGCGCCGCTGCTGGGTGCGGTGTTCGGCCTGGGGTGGGTGCCGTGCATCGGCCCGACGCTCGCGGGCGTCGTGGCGGTGGCCGCGGGCACCGGTGGCGGCTCGCTGCGCGGCGTCGTGCTCACGCTGGCCTACTGCGCCGGGCTCGGGCTGCCGTTCGTGCTGATCGCGCTGGGCGCCGCGCGCGCCGTCCGTGCGCTGGGATGGCTGCGCCGTCACACCCGCACGATCCAGATCATCGGCGGGGTGCTCATGGTGGCCGTCGGGGTCCTGCTCCTCACCGGGGCATGGGGTGCCCTGCTCGCCCGGATGCAGGTGTCCGTCGCCGGCTTCGTCCCGGTGCTGTAGCGATGGCCGCGCCCACCGATACCGCGACACCCGCGCAGCAGGACCCCGACTCGCGGGGGTCTGGGCGCCGACTCGCGGCGGTGTGGGCTGTGGTGCGCAACGGCTGGCGCGGGCTCACCTCGATGCGCACGGCGCTCGTGCTGCTGTTCCTGCTCGCGCTCGCTGCGCTTCCCGGCGCCCTGCTGCCGCAGCGCTCGCTCAACCAGCAGCTCGTCGACCAGTACTTCGCCGACTACCCCTGGCTCGCGCCCACGCTCGACCGCCTCGGGTTCTTCGACGTCTTCGCCGCGCCGTGGTTCGCCGCGATCTACCTGCTGCTGATGGTCTCGCTGGTCGGCTGCGTCCTCCCGCGGACCCTCGAGCACGCCGTGGTGCTGCGCGCCGAGCCGGTCGCCACGCCGCGCAACCTGGCCCGGATGCCGCACCACGGCGCGGCCACGCTCGACGCAGGCCTCGACGAGGCCACCGAGCGCGTGCGGGCCCGGCTGCGCGGGTGGCGCCGGGTCGAGCGGTCCGACGGGGCGGGACGCACGATCTCCGCGGAGAAGGGCTACCTGCGCGAGGCCGGCAACCTGCTGTTCCACCTGAGCCTCATCGGCCTGCTGGTCGGCTTCGGCGCCGGCAAGCTCGTCGGCTACGAGGGCCAGGTCATCGTCATGTCCGGGGGCGGCCAGTTCTGCAACACCGGCATCCTCGGCTACGACTCGTTCCGCGCCGGTCTGAACGTCGACGGCACCGGCCTCACCCCGTTCTGCATCCGGCTCGACGACTTCGAGGCCGAGTTCCAGCCGAGCGGGCAGGCCGAGCGGTTCCACGGCACGCTCTCCTACCAGAGCGCCGAGGACGTCGAGGCGGGCCGCTTCGACGAGTGGCGGACCCACGAGCTGGAGGTCAACCACCCGCTGCGGCTCGACGGCCACCGGGTCTACCTGCTCGGCCACGGGTACGCGCCGCAGTTCACCGTCACGTTCCCCGACGGGCAGCAGCGCACCGGCGGGATCCAGTGGCGACCGGTCGACCAGGCCACGATGCTGTCCGAGGGCGCCACGAAGTTCGAGCCGCCCGGTGTCACCGACGAGGCGCAGCGCCGGGAGTCCCAGCTCGCGATCACCGGGCTGTTCGCCCCTACGAGCTCCGGTGGCAAGGTCGTCACGTCGGTGTTCCCCGGGTTGCTCGCCCCCGAGGTCGCCGTCGACGTGCTGCGCGGCGACCTCGGCCTCGACGACGGCCGCGGTCAGTCGATCTTCCAGGTCGACCAGAAGATGGTCGAGTCGGGCGAGCTCCAGCAGGTGGCCCGCGCCAACCTCGTACCGGGGCAGTCGCTCACGCTGGACGACGGCACCGTGGTGCGCTTCGACAGCGTGGAGGACTGGGCCTACCTGCAGGTCAGCTACGACCCGGGGCAGCAGGCCGTGCTGGTCTTCGCCGTGCTCCTGCTCGCGGGGCTCGGGCTGTCGCTGACGATCCGCAGGCGCCGGTTCTGGGTGCGGCTCACCCCGACCGATGACGGCGACCGCACGGCCGTGGAACTCGGCGGGTTGGCCCGCACGGACCGGGCCGGCTACGGCGAGGAGTTCGACCGCATGCGCGCGGACCTGCTCGACGAACCGATCACCGCACGATCCGAGGAGAGCTGATGCTCGCGGAACTCGCCCTCTACAGCGACCGCCTCTTCGTGGCGGCCGCCGCGATCTACGCGTTCGCGATGGTCCTGCACGCTGTGGAGTTCGCAGCCGGCCGGGCGAAGACGTCCGTGCTGGTGGGCGCGGGTGGCCCGGAGACCGGGACCGACACGACCCCGGACGCTGCGCAGGCGCCTCGCCGAAGCCGGGCCGAGCGGTTCGGCCGGATGGGCGTGGCGCTGGTCGTGCTGGGCGCGCTGCTGCACACCGCGTCGATCGTGACCCGTGGCATGGCCGCCGAGCGGTGGCCCCTGGGCAACATGTACGAGTTCCTCTCGGCGATCTGCCTCGCCGCGGTCGTCACCTGGTTGGTCGTACTCCGCCGCGCACCGGCGTCGCGCCCGGCCGGGCCGTTCGTGCTGCTGCTGGTGATGGTCCTGATGCTGCTGGCCGACTCGGTGCTCTACGCGCCCGCCGGGCCCGTGGTGCCGCCGCTGCGTTCCTACTGGATGAGCATCCACGTCAGCACGATCAGCATCTCCTCGGGCCTGCTGCTCGTGGCGGGCGTCGCGAGCCTGCTGTACCTGCTGCGTCTCACCGACGCGCTGCCGAAGGCCACCGAGAAGCTGCCCACCGCCGACGCGCTCGACCGGCTCGCCTACCGCGTCACGATCGTCGCGTTCCCGCTGTTCACGTTCGCGATCATCACCGGGGCGATCTGGGCGGAAGCCGCCTGGGGACGCTTCTGGGGGTGGGACCCGAAAGAGACCGTCGCGTTCGTCTCCTGGGTGATCTACGCGGCGTACCTCCACGCCAGGGCGACGGCGGGCTGGCGCACCGGTCGGGCGGCGTGGGTCAACGTGGCCGGCTTCGCTACGATTCTCTTCAACCTGTTCTTCATCAACATGGTCGTCGCCGGTCTGCACTCGTACGCCGGGGTGGGCTGACACCGCGTGACGTGGTGCCACCCGACCGCGCCTCGACCGCGGGCACACATCCGACTACCGTCGGCGTCCGTGTGGGGGTTCAACGGTCGACTCAACGGGTTCGGCGGGATGCATTGATGACAGAGCGTGAATCCGGGAACGAGCAGGACTACCCGGACGGCTCGGTGGGCCGCTACGTGCGTGAACGGTGGGGTGCATCCCCTGCGGGGGCCGCCGCCGCGCAGGTCGCCCCAGCCGATCCGCCCGCGCCGCGGCGGCAGCCGGACCTCGAGTCCGTACGGCCCGCCGCGGCGGCACGCGACCTCGAGCCGTCGCTTGCCCGCCCCGTGCCGGCCGGGCAGGTCGGCGACAACGGGGGCGCTCTGCCGGCGGCGGGGCGGACGGCGGGCGAGGAACCGGCGGCCGACGAACCAACGGCGGCTGAGCCGCGCACCCCTCCGCGCGGTACCGCCCGCTGGACCGACCCCGGCGCTGTCGCCGCGCAGGAGGCTCAGCGCGCCCGCAGTGCGCATGCGCGCGGTGCCCATGCCCGTGCCGAGGATTCGGGGCAGCGACCCACCGACCTGGCCACGGCGCGCGTGCTGCGTCCCAGCCGGCGCCCGCCGCAGTCCGGGTGGCGCCGGTTCGTCTACGTGGCGTCGAGGCGGATGATCAACCCGGGCGAGAGCCCTGCCGACGTGCGCAAGCGGGAGCTCACCGCCCGCGTCAACCAGCCGCTGATCGGCTGCCACAAGATCGCGATCTTGAGCCTCAAGGGCGGCGTCGGCAAGACCACGGTCACGGCCACGCTGGGTGCCACGTTCGCGTCCCTGCGCGGCGACCGCGTGGTGGCGGTGGACGCGAACCCCGACCGGGGCACGTTGAGCCAGAAGATCCCGCTCGAGACCAGTGCCACCGTGCGCAACCTGCTGCGCGACGCGCAACGCGTGCGCCGCTACACCGACGTACGGGCCTACACCTCCCAGGGCACGTCGCGGCTGGAGGTCCTCGCGAGCGAGCAGGACCCGGCGGTGTCGGAGGCGTTCAGCGAGGACGACTACCGACGCACGGTCACCCTGCTGGAGCACTTCTACAACATCGTGCTCACCGACTGCGGTACCGGCCTCATGCACTCGGCGATGTACGGGGTGCTCGGGCTCGCGGATCAGCTGATCATCGTGTCGTCCGGTTCGATCGACGGGGCGCGCAGCGCGTCGGGAACCATGGACTGGCTCGACGCGCACGGCCACGGTGACCTGGTGCGGAACGCCGTCGCGGTGATCAACTGCGTGCACCGCTCGGCGGGCGGCGTGGACCTCGCCAAGGTGGGCGAGCACTTCGCGGCACGGTGTCGCACCGTGGTGCGTGTGCCGTTCGACGCACACCTCGAGGAGGGGGCGGAGGTCGACCTCGACCGCCTCGAACCCCACACGCGCTTGGCGCTGCTGGAACTGGCGGCCTCCGTGGCCGACGCGTTCGAGGGTGTGCCCGCCTGAGGGTGGCGGGCACCGCCCTCAGGAGCCGGGCGGCTCGTCGCGCCTGCGGACCTTCTCGTCGAGTTGACGCAAGAAGTCGGGATCGTCGTCGGGGCCGCTGACCCGGGCCGGCCGGCCCGGGCGGACCACCGGCCGTTGCCGCTGTGGCTGCGGGAACTCGACGGCGCCGGAGTTCATCGCCTTCCACAGCACCAGAGCGATGATCGCGGCGCCGACGAATGCGATGAGGAAAAGCATTGTCGAACCACCTCCGACGTCGAGGTTAGCCGAGGACGTGCGGCGTCGGGGTGAAGTCCGGCCCGGTGCTGTGAGCGGAGGCGACTCAGGGACGGGCGGGCGGCAGGGTGGCCTCGCTCGTGAGGTCGGCCAGCATGCTGCGCACCTCGGACTCGCGGAAGCGCCGGTGGCCGCCCGGGGTGCGGATCGAGCCGATCCGCCCGGCGGAGGCCCAGCGCGTGACGGTCTTCGGGTCGACCCGGAAGAGCGCGGCCACCTCACCGGGAGTGAGCAGTCGTTCGGTGCTGCCGGCGTGGACCGTGGTCGACATGCATGACCTCCCAGAGCGAGGATGTTTCCGGGTCATCGTGACACCTCGGACCCCGGGTACTCGAACGGTTGTCCGGAGGTAAAGGGCTCTTAAAGGACGAACCGGACACGCGGGCATCGCACTCCCGCGACCGGGGCGTCGGCCACGGTCGTACCCTCGGGGCATGTCCTCGCGCACTCCGACCACCGGGCAGCCGGGGCTGGCTGCCACCGTCGGGCTCTACACGGGCGCCCGCGTGGCGCTGGTCGCCGTGGTGGCGGCGCTGCTGCTGCTGGCGGGAGTGCCGATGCTCATCGCGCTGCTCGTGGCGCTGATCGTCGCTCTACCGCTGTCGATGGTGCTGTTCCGCGGGCTGCGCAGCCGCCTGGACGGTGCGCTGCACGTCGCGCGCGAGCGGCGTGCGCAGGAGCGGGAGGCGCTGCGGGCGCGGCTGCGCGGGGACGTCCCCGCGGGCGCCGAACACGCAGACACCGAACACCCAGACACCGAACACCCAGACGCATCGGACGGAGCCGCGTCAGACGAACCGGCCGACCGCGAGGCCGACCGCGGTCAGCACTGACCAGGCGAGCAGCAGCACGCCGGTCTGGGCCAGCACGCGGATCAGGTCGGTGCCCTCGGCGCCGCGCAGGACGTCCCGGACGGGCACCACGGCGAACGGCACGGCCAGCAGCGCGATCAGCATCGACCAGCTGCGCAGCCCGGCGCCCGCCGACAGCAGGAACGGCAGCAGCATCATCCCGGCGTAGAGGCGGCGGGTGTCGCGGTCGCCGAGGAAGACCGCCAGCGTGCGCTTGCCCACGGCGGTGTCGGTGGGGATGTCGCGCAGGTTGTTGGCCACGAGTACGGCGCTGGTGAGCATGCCCACCCCGACCGCGGTGACCACGGCGAGCGCCCCCGGCGGCCCGCTCTGGGTGTACACGGTGCCGAGCACGCCGACGAGC
The DNA here is from genome assembly GCF_002262885.1 of Pseudonocardia sp. MH-G8. Classification (GTDB taxonomy): domain Bacteria; phylum Actinomycetota; class Actinomycetes; order Mycobacteriales; family Pseudonocardiaceae; genus Pseudonocardia. The sequence continues at coordinate 54,094 of NZ_NKYF01000008.1, forward strand.
CCGTAGAACACGAAGACGGCGATCTCGCCCAGGCCGAGGTACCCGTAGGGGTGGGAGCCACCGGTGTAGAACCAGGCGGCGACGATGCAGAGCGCCCCGACCGCGATCAGCCACCACTGCTGCGTGAGCGAGACCAGCGTCAGCCCCGCCAGCCCGGCGATCGCGAGGCTCGCGATCGCGGCGGCCCGCACGGTGGACGGCGCGGCGAGGCGGGAGCCCACCAGCCGCAGCGGCCCCACCCGCTCGTCGTCGGTGCCGCGGATGCCGTCGGAGTAGTCGTTGGCGTAGTTGACGCCGATCATCAGCGACACGGCGACGAGCAGCGCCAGCACCGCGCGTCCGGGGGCGATGACACCGTGCCCCATCGCCGCTCCGGTGCCGGCGATGACGGGGGAGAGGGCGGTCGGCAGGGTGCGCGGTCGAGCACCCTCCACCCACTGCGCGAGCGTGGCCACGCAGGAACGTTATCCCGCGGCCGTATCCGCCTCGCCGGGAGTCTCGTGGCCCGCCCGCGACACGCGTGCACCCAGAGCCCGACTCGCGGGGGGAGGGGGGCGTTCCTCCCGCGAGTCGGGGTCTCGATGCACGCATGTCGCGGCGCGGATGCGTGTCATGGCCTGCCGCAGGCCACGGCCTGCTCCAGGTCGGGGACCGCCGAGGCCTCGAGGTACTGGTCGGTCCCGATGCGCAGCCACCGGTCGTCGCCGTCCTCCAGCACGCACGTCACGGGCACGGCGGCGTGCTCCACGGCGACCCCGACGACCTCGGCGGCCGCGTCGGGGGCCGCGAGCACATCGGTGTCCACGTCGACCCGGGACAGCCGTTCGGTGCCCGTCCACAGGTAGTCCACGGTGACCCAGGCGTTGTCCTTCAGACCCAGCGCGTCCCAGAACAGGCCGTCGCCCAGGTCGATGCCCGACGGGTTGGCCACCCGCCGGCCGTACTGGTCGCGCCCGCCGTTGTACCCGTCCTGGTGCGCGGCCTGCGCCTGCGGCACGCCTCGGGGCAGGTCGCGCCACTCCTGGCGCCGGGAGGGCGGGTTCCAGTAGTCGTCGCGGGTGTTCCACGGCCCCACGTCCCAGACCGGGGCGAAGGCGCAGCGCCCCGTCCGCGCGCACACCTTCACCGTGTAGTCGCTGCTGCCGCGCGGGGAGAGCGCACGGCGCGAGGGCAACGCGGCGAAGTGGTCGCGCGGGCGGATGACGTGCCCGTTCGCGGTGGTGCCGCCGACGAGCCCTTCCCGCGTGGCGAACACGCGGTAGGAGAGCGCCTCCGCCGCCTCCTCACCCTCGGTGTGGCCCGGTGGAGCCGGATGGGCGGTGAGGGTCACCGAGCGGACGACGGGCCCGGCGGCCGGGTCGCCCGCGAGTACCAGCCGGCCCTGCACCTCGGTGCCGGCGACGGGGAGGGCCACCACCCGCTCGGTCCCGTCCGTCGCGGCGGGTACCCACTCCGTCCAGCCGCCGCTGCTGCGGCGGGTCCGGACGTCGACGGTGGCGGTCGCCCCGGGCGGGACGTCGGCGTCGACCGCCGCGACGACCCGGTTCGTGGCGTGCTCCAGCCGGCGCGCGGGGAACGTCAGCAGGCCGGTCGGGCGCACCGTCGTCTCGGGCGCGGCCCGCTCGTCGGCGCCCCCCTCGGTCGCGGCGGGGAACGCCGTCCGCGGATCGAGGCGGGCCGCCGTGCCGTCGAATGCGATGCCCGCGGCCTCACCGGCCGGAAGGTCCGCGGGCCACGAGGGCGGCGGATCGGCGGCCGCGGCGGGCCCGACCGTGCCGAGGGCGAGGCTGCCCGCGATGCCCAGCACCGCGGTCGCCGTTGCCCACCTCATGCGTCCCCCTGGTGCGCCTGTGACGGGAGTACCTGTCCGGGACGGAGCACAACGGATGAGACGGGCGGGGTCAATCAACGCAGAGTGAGCGCCCCGATGAGGTGTAGTCCGAAGTCACCCGTCACGGTGGTGTGGACGAGTGAGGATCTGGGCAGCAGCCGTGCGGTCGGGCTTCCCGATGCCCCGCAGCGGGATCGCGGGCACGGCGCGCAGGAGCCGGGGCACGGCCGCACGGCCGAGTTCCGCCCGGACCGCGGCCCGGAGTCGCTCGGCGAGTGCGGGGTCGAGTGGGCGCGCCGGGTCGTCCCCCTCCGGTACGACGACGGCCGCCACGAGCCGGCCCCACTCGGGGTCCGGGATCCCGACCACGCACGCGGCGGTGATCCCGGCCTGGGCCGCCAGCACGCGCTCCACCGCGGCGGGAGCGACGTTCTCCCCACCTGTGACGATCACGTCGTCGGCGCGGCCGAGCACCTCGAGGTGCCCCTCGTGCCAGCGCCCGAGGTCGCTCGTGCGGAACCACCCGTCGGCGAAGGCAGCTGCGGTGAGCGCGGGGGCGTCGAGGTAGCCGTCGGCGAGCGTGGCACCGCCGAGCCGGATGCGGCCTCCCGCGTCCAGCGCGACGCGCACGCCGTCGAGGGGGCTCCCGTCGTAGACGCAGCCGCCTGCCGTTTCGCTCATCCCGTACGTCGTGACGACCGCGACGCCCGCGTCACGCGCGCGCTCGCGCAACGCAGCGGCGAGCGCGGCCCCGCCGACGAGCACGGCGTCGTAGCCGCGCAGCGCGTCGAGGGCGGCGCCACCGGCGTCGAGGATCCGGGCGAGCTGGGTGGGCACGAGGCTGGTGCAGCACCGTCCGGTGCCCAGCTTGCGCGTCGCGGCGGCGAAATCCTCGGGCCGGAACCCGGCGCGCAGGTCCTGCACGACGGGCGGCGCACCCGCGAGCAGGGACCGGACCACCACCTGCACCCCCGCGACGTGCTGCGCCGGCAACGCGAGCAGCCAGCGCGCGGACCCGCCGAGCCGTGCCGCGGTGGCCAGCGCGGACGCCCGCAGCGCGGCGGCGGAGAGCACCACGTGCTTGGCGTCGCCCGTGGAGCCGGAGGTGGCGATCACGAGCGCCGCGGCGGGGCCGGGCTCGGCGGTGGCGGCCGGGTCGCCGGGCCCGAGCGGCAGCACGGCCGGGCCGCCGTCGAGGGCGGCACCCACGGCGGCGACGAGCGCGCGGGTTGCGGCGGGCGAGCCGTCCACGGGCAGCACCCGCAGGCGACTCATCGCACGGCCTCGTGGCGGAGCGCGAGACCCGTGTACCCGCGGCGCAGGCTCGCGGGCGGGGTCAGTAGTGCCACGGGTAGGCCGCCCAGTCGGGGTCGCGCTTCTGCAGGAACGCGTCCCGGCCCTCGACGGCCTCGTCGGTCATGTACGCCAGGCGCGTGGCCTCGCCGGCGAACAGCTGCTGCCCGACCAGCCCGTCGTCGATCAGGTTGAAGGCGTACTTGAGCATCCGCTGCGCCGTGGGCGACTTGCCGTTGACCTCCCTCGCCCACTCGAGGGCGACCTTCTCCAGATCGGCGTGCGGGACGACCGCGTTGACCGTGCCCATCCGGTGCGCGTCCTGCGCGGAGTACTCGCGTCCGAGGAAGAAGATCTCGCGGGCGACCTTCTGACCCACCTGCCGCGCGAGGTACGCCGAACCGAAGCCGCCGTCGAAGGAGCCGACGTCGGCGTCGGTCTGCTTGAAACGGCCGTGCTCGGCACTGGCCAGCGTCATGTCGCAGACGACGTGCAGCGAGTGCCCGCCACCCGCGGCCCACCCCGGCACCACCGCGATCACGACCTTCGGCATGAACCGGATGAGGCGCTGGCACTCGAGGATGTGCAGCCTGCCGGCGCGGGCCGGGTCGACCGTCTCGGCGGTCTCGCCCGACGCGTACTGGTAGCCGGTGCGGCCCCGGATGCGCTGGTCGCCGCCGGAGCAGAACGCCCAGCCGCCGTCCTTGGGTGACGGCCCGTTGCCCGTGAGCAGCACGCAGCCGACGTCGGGGGTCTGGCGGGCGTGGTCGAGCGCGCGGTACAGCTCGTCGACGGTGCCGGGGCGGAACGCGTTGCGCACCTCCGGCCGGTCGAACGCGATGCGCACGGCTCCGGTGTCGACGGCGCGGTGGTAGGTGATGTCGGCGAAGTCGAAACCGTCGACCGGCCGCCACGCGGCGGGATCGAACAACTCCGACGGGGCAGCGGTGTCCACGGGACCGAGCCTATGCGGGAGCACCGTCCGGGCGGGGTGCCGGCCGCGGCAGCAGCCGCGCGGCTGCGCGGCCCGACCACTGCACCAGCACGAGCGTGGCGTCGTCGCGCAGTTCGGCGCCGCGGTGCTCGCGCACGGCGTGGGCGAGCCTGCGCAGCGTCTCCGGGGCGGGGAGGCCGCCGGCCGCCGCGTGCTCGGTGAGCGCGATCAGCCGGTCGAGGCCGAACTCCTCGCCGTCGGCGTCGCGGGCCTCCTCCACGCCGTCGCTGTAGAGGAGCACCAGGTCGCCCGGCTCCAGGAACTCCTCGGCCGGTTCGGTGGTCTGCGGTGCCAGCGACGCGAGACGCCCGAGCGGCATGCGCCGCGCGCCCTCCAGCGTGCGCACCGCCCGGCCGGCGCGGACCAGCACCGGGGCCGGGTGCCCGGCGACGAGGTAGCGCAGCCGCCCCGTGTCGACGTCGAGCCGGGCCAGCACGGCGGTGACGAAGCGGTGGTCGCTGAACTGCTCGGTGAGGGCGGCGTCGACGCGCCCGGCCACGCCCGCGAGGTCGTGGTTCTCGCGGCGTGCCGTGCGCGAGGCGGCGAGCGCGACCGAGGTGGTGAGGCCCGCGCTCAGGTCGTGGCCGGACGAGTCGAAGATCGCGAAGTAGGCATCCGTGGCCCCGACCGCGTAGTCGAACGCATCGCCGCTGACGTCGTAGGCGGGCTCGAGCACGGCGGCGAGCGCCAGCGAGTCGGTGCCGACGGTCAGCGGCGGCAGCAGCTGCCACAGCAGCTCCCCCGCCACCGACATCGGCTGCCGGCGTCGCGTCGTGACGAGCAGGTCGCTCTGCTGGAGCTTCGACACGAGGATGTGGGCGACGGTGTCGCTGAAGACGACGCACAGCGCCCGCAGCCGCGCGTCGGGGTCCGGGGCGTCGGGTGCGAGGCGCACCCGGAGCAGCCCGAGCCGCTCGGCGCCGTCGACCAGCGGGACCCAGAGCACGCGGTGGCCGTCCCCGTCGTGCTCGCCCAGCACCGCTCCCAGCTGGTACGCCCGGCCGGGCGTCGTGTCATCGACCCGGACCGCGGCCCCTGCGTCGGGACGCAGCGGCCGGAGCTCGAGCTGCTCGTGGTCGACGAGGTGCAGCTCGGGGCGCAGTTGCAGCGGGGCGAGGACCTCGTCGAGGGTGGGCGCGATCGAATCGCCGGTGAGCAGGTGGGAGCGCTTCAGCAGCGCGAGGAGCGCCCGCTGCCACTGCGCGTCCAGCCCGCTCACCGGAGTGCGCGGTGGCGCATCGGGGTTCGCCTCCTCGTTCCGCGGCTCGTGGGCCGGATCTCCGGTTCCGGCTACCCCGGCAGCACCACGTCCACGCCTCGACGCCCGTGGCCTCCCGGGGACAGGCTCCCGGACGACCGGTTTCGGGAGCAGCGCGACGGTGACCCCGCGCGAGCGACATCGCCGAGCCCAAGAGGAGTACGGATGTTCCTCCACCGCCAGGAACTGCAGTTCAAGTCCACGCCGGACAAGCCGGATGCCGTTTACGCCCGCAAGCTGCAGGAGGTGCTCGGGGGGCAGTACGGCGAGATCACCGTGGCGATGCAGTACATGTTCCAGGGCTGGAACATGCACCTGCCCGGCAAGTACCGCGACCTGGTGTTCGGCATCGCCTCGGAGGAGATCGGGCACGTCGAGATGCTGGCCACCATGATCGCCCAGCTGCTGGAGAAGGCGCCGCTGGGCATCACGAGCGACGCGGTGCAGGACGACCCGACGGTGGCCGCGATCGTGGGCGGCACGGACGTGCAGCACGCGATCGTCGCAGGCGCGGGTGCACGTCCCGTCGACAGCAACGGCAACCCGTGGCAGGGCACCTACATCACCGCCAGCGGCAACCTGTTGGCGGACTTCACGTCCAACGCCAACGCGGAGATGCAGGGGCGGATCCAGGTGGCGCGGCTCTACCACATGACCGACGACGCCGGGGTGCGCGACCTGCTGTCGTTCCTGCTCGCCCGCGACAACATGCACCAGAACCAGTGGATCGCCGCGGCCCGGGAGCTGCAGGAGGAGGGCTACGAGACGCTCCCGACCCCGAGCAACTTCCCGCTGTCCAAGGAGCACCAGGCGGTCTCCTACCAGTACCAGAACTTCAGCGACGGCGCGGCGGCGGCCGAGGGCAGCTGGGCCTCCGGTCCGACGCCCGACGGCAAGGGCAAGTTCAGCTATCACGAGGGCCCGACGACGACGGCGCCGATGCCCCCGCCCACGCGTCCCGACGCGCGCATGTACGGCACGACCGACGTCCCGAACCCGGTGGAGAAGGCGGCCGGCACCGCGCAGGACAAGCTCCACAAGGAGTGACGGCACCGACGAACGGCCCTCTCGTCGACCGGTGCTGACCGGGAGGCGTGCTCGACCTAGATCGTTCCGAGATCCAGCTGATCGCCCTTCGAGGGGCGATCAGCGTGATCTCGGAAGGATCATCGGCGCGTGATCGGTCCGAGGTCGACCTCAGCGCCCTGTCGAGGGCGAACAGCTCGATCTCGCAACGATCAGCGCCGCAGTCCGGACGTGCGGCGCGCTCGTCGGTTCCCGGCGCGGATGCGAGTCGTATGTTGGGCTCCTCCCGGCTCGCTCATGTACTTCTCGCGCGCCGGCTGGCCGTCATGATCGCCAGGAGTGGTGTGAGGGCGACAGATCTGTCGCTGTGGCACCACTTTCGCTGATCATGGCGCCCGTGAAATCTCCTATGGGCGCGCCGTTCCCGGCTCGAGACCACTGCCTCGCACCCGCCCTGGCCTTCGGCGCAGTCGGCCGGGTCCCCCTGCTCCTGCCCGTCGGTGGGGTGGTCGGGATTCGGGGCGTGTTCAGCGTCATGATCGGCGGGATCGGGACATGCGCCGCAGGGGTGCAGCTCATGTCCCTGGTCTACTGATCAAGGCCGCTTCGGAGGGGTTCGACAACGGCACCACAGCCAGTCGAGCGGGCACCCGGCCGCGACGGACTCGTCCAGAACGGGCCTGGGCTAGTCGGGAACGGCCGCCCGGACGACCACGGTATTCGTGGGTTGTACCCCACCCGGTCACCCTCGACCCGACCCCGGCCTGAACGGAAGCATCCGCATGGCGGTGGTCGTCTCCTCCTGGGAGATCGAATGCTGCGCGCCCGTCGTCGGCGGGTGAACGAGCTGGATCCTGGCGTCCACCGCCCCTCGAACCACTGACCGGAGCTCGACTGCGACCGACCAGCCAGGTCGGCGCCGCGGCCCGTCGACCTGGCTGGTCGACGGGCCGGTGGAGCGGGCACGAAGGACGTCGTCGAACCCTGGTCATGCGGTGGCGCGAGGCAGCCGCGGCTGAATCCGCAGGAAGACGACCGGCCGATGAGACCGGGTGGGCTGCTGGACCTGATCGTGCCGTAGGTCGTCAGGCGGTGGGGCGCTCCAGCGTCACGAGCAGCCCGTCCACCCCGCCGGGGCCGATCCGGCCCTTCACCTCGGTGGACGTGATCGCCTTCAGCTGCCAGCCCTGCTGCGCCTCGTCGTTCAGCAGGTTCTCCAGCTTGTCGGCGGAGAGCTTCCCGCCGATCATGCTCTCGCGCAGCTGCAGGACCCGGTACTCGTATCTGGCCATGGGACCAGGCTGCCATGATCCGCTGGCAGTATCGGCGGGGTGCACACCCTCGCGAAGGGCGCGAACGCCCCGCTCCCGCCCGGTCCGGTCGCGGTGCGCGTCTCCGCCGGTGCCACGGTGGACGTCTCCGCGCTGCTGGTCGCGTCGTCGGGGAAGGTGCGCGGCGACGCCGACTTCGTCTTCTACAACCAGCCCGAGGCGCCCGGTGTCCGGTACCGCCCGGACGGCGTGGACATCGAGCCCACGGCCGTGGACCCGGAGGTCGAGAAGGTCGTCGTCACCGCGAGCCTCGACACGGGCACGTTCGGCGCCCTCGGGGCGCTGCGCCTGGACGTCGCGGTGGGTGGCGAGCCGGTGGCCGTGTTCGAGCCCGGCGGGCTCGGTGCCGAGACGGCGCTGCTGTGCGTGGAGGTCTACCGCCGTGACCGGCAGTGGAAGGTGCGCGCGGTGGGGCAGGGGTACGCCTCCGGGCTGGCGGGCATCGCCACCGACTTCGGCATCACCGTCGACGACGAACCGGCGCCCGTGCAGACGTCGAAGGTCACCCTCGACAAGGGCAGGGTGTCGCTCGAGAAGCGCCAGACCGTCTCCCTGACCAAGGGTGGTGCCCCGGCGCTGCGCCGCGTCGCGATGGGTCTGGGCTGGGACCCGGCGGCGCGCGGGCGAAGCGTCGACCTGGACGCCTCGGCGATCCTCGTCGGCACCGACGGGCGAAAGGCCGACGCCGTCTGGTTCATGAGCAAACAGGCCCTCGGCGCCACGGTGCAGCACTCCGGCGACAACCTCACCGGGCACGGGGCGGGTGACGACGAGACGATCACGGTGGACCTCGCAGGGCTGCCGGACAGCATTGCGGCGATCGTGTTCGTCGTGAACTCGTTCCAAGGGCAGGAGTTCACGGCCGTGGCGGGGGCGTACTGCCGGCTGGTCGACCTCGCGTCCGGGTCCGAGATCGTCCGGTTCGACCTGACCGAGTCGGCGCCGCGCACCGGAGTGGTGATGAGCGTCCTGCGCCGGGCGGGCGCGGCCTGGGAGATGACCGCGATCGGCGAGTTCCACGACGGCCGCAGCGCCCGGTCGATGTTCGGCGTGGCGGAGGACGTGGTGCGCGGGCTCACCTGATCCATCGATCAGTGCGCACAGTTTGACGGTTCAGACCCGGGGTGCCACCGTCAGGAGATCCCTCCCTCAGTGTCGAGAGGATCATGATGGCGACCGCGAACAAGGTGAGCGTGATCCCCTGCGGAGCGATGACGGCCGACTTGACCTGGCTGTTGCTCAAGCCGGGACGCTCGATCACCGACCGCAACCACAAGGACGGCCCGGCGCCCTGGGTCGACGTCCCCAGCCACTGCGTGCTGGTGGAGACCGACGAGGGCAAGCTGCTGTGGGACACGAGCTGCCCGCGTGACTGGGAGGAGCGCTGGGGCCCGACGGGGCTGCAGGACTTCTTCCCCTACGACCACGTGAGCGAGGAGGAGTACCTCGACTCCCGGCTCCACCAGATGGGCGTGGGCCTCGACGAGATCGACTACGTCGTCCTGTCGCACCTGCACTTCGACCACGCGGGCAACGCGCAGATGTTCAAGGACACGAACGCGAAGCTGGTCTGCAACCAGCGGGAGAAGGACTTCGCGTTCGGGTTCGAGGGCCTGTTCACCGGCGCGCACCTCAAGACCGACTACGAGGGCCTCGCGTTCGAGACCGTCAGCGGCGACACCGACTTCCTCCCCGGCGTGCGGCTGATCGAGACGCCCGGCCACACCGTCGGCACCATGTCGATGCAGGTGGACCTGCCCGACTCGGGCACGATGATCTTCACCTCCGACGCGGTGTACATGGGCGAGAGCTACGGGCCGCCCGCCACTCCGGCCGCCATCGTCAACAACCTCGAGGACTTCTACTCCTCGGTGGAGAAGCTGCGCGGCATCCAGGAACAGACCGGCGCCACGATGGTGTTCGGCCACGACGCCGAGCAGATCCACCAGCTACGGGTCGCACCGGAGGGCTCCTACACATGACCGATGTCGATCTCACCGAGGAAACCATCTTCACCTGGGGCGCGCCGCCGCTGAAGTTCGGTGCGGGCGCCTCCGACGAGGTCGGTTTCGAGATGTCGGGCTATGGCGTGCGGCGGGTGCTGATCGTCACCGACCCGGGCATCCACGCCATCGGCATCCCCGAGCGCATCGCCGACAACCTGCGCCGCTACGACATCCAGGCGGAGATCTTCGACGGCGTCCACGTCGAGCCCACCGACGACTCGATGAACAAGGCCACCGAGTACGCCCGTGCCCAGGGTCCGTGGGACGGCTTCGTGGCGGTCGGGGGCGGGTCGGCGATCGACACGGCCAAGGCCATCAACCTGCTCACCAGCCACCCCGGCGAGCTGATGGACTACATCAACAAGCCGATCGGGGGCGCGAAGACGCCGCCCGGGCAGCTCAAGCCGCTCGTCGCCATCCCGACCACGGCCGGCACCGGCTCGGAGTCCACGGCCATGTGCGTGCTGGACATCCTGTCGATGAAGGTCAAGACCGGGATCAGCCACTGGCGGCTGCGGCCCACCCTCGCGGTGATCGACCCGCTGCTGACCATGTCGCTGCCGCCCGAGGTCACGGCGGCGTCCGGGATGGACATCGTCTGCCACGCGCTCGAGTCGTACACGGCGCGCTGGTACACCACCTTCGACCGCAAGAAGCCCGAGGAACGGGTCACCTACTGCGGCTCGAACCCGGTGTCGGACCTGTGGTGCGAGAAGTCGATGGCGCTGCTCGCGCAGTCGTTCCGGGACGCGGTGCACCGCGGCGCCGACGACGTCGAGGCGCGGTCGAACATGATGATGGCCGCGACGTTCGCCGGCATGGGCTTCGGCAACTCCGGCGTGCACATCCCGCACGCCAACGCCTACCCGATCGCCGGGATGGTGAAGGACTACCGGCCCGTCGGCTACCCGCAGGAGGAGCCGATGGTGCCGCACGGCCAGTCCGTGTCGCTGACGGCGCCGGAGGCGTTCCGGTTCTCCTTCGACAGCGCCCCCGACCGGCACCTGAGGGCCGCGGCGATGCTCGACCCGCGGGCGGACAAGGTCAACGACGCGCGCGAGCAGCTCCCGTCGGTGCTGGTCTCGCTGATGCGCGACATCGGGATCCCGAACGGCATCGGCGGTGTCGGCTACACCGAGGCCGACGTGCCCGACCTGGTCCCCGGCACGATGAAGCAGCAGCGGCTGCTCGCCACCTGCCCGCGGACCCCCACAGAGGACGACATCGCCGACATCCTCACGAAGTCCGTCGAGAACTGGTAGCAGATGCCGATCTACGTCTACCGCTGCGAGTGCGGCGAGCGGTTCGAGCGGCTCGTCCCGCTCGACGCACCCGCGCCGGGCTGCCCGGCGTGCGGCGGCAGCAGCCAGAAGATCCCGGCCGGCCCCAGCCTCCTGGGCCAGGCGAACGCCGGTCTGGCGAAGGAGCAGATGCCGCAGACGTGGCGCGGCACGCACGAGGGCAGCCGGGAGTACGTCACCGGCTTGCGGCGCCAGTGGGACCGGCGCCAGCGGCTGGAGGCGAAGCACCCGGAGCTGGCGGGCGACCAGCGGCCGATCATCGCGCACGAGGGCCGCTTCCACGGAGCACCGCTGCGGGCGGGCGACCCGATGCCCGGGGCGACGACGGGCCACGGACATGGCCATGGCCACGGCCACGATGCACCCAAGCCCCTACCCCCACCCCCCGCCTCCGGCGAGAGTTCAGGAAAGCCACTTTCCTGACCCCCCGCGCGGCCGCTCGGGTGGGTGACCTACCTCGCCGGTAGTACCACCTCCGCGCCGGGTAGACAGGCACCATGTCGCAGGTACCGAACATCCGTCTCAACAACGGCGTGCAGATCCCGCAGTTCGGGTTCGGCGTCTTCCAGATCGAGCCGAGCGAGACGGCCGGGGTCGTGCGCGCGGCGTTCGATGCCGGCTACCGCCACATCGACACCGCGCAGGGGTACGGCAACGAGGAGGGCGTCGGGCAGGCGGTCCGGGAGTCCGGGCTGTCGCGCGAGGAGGTGTTCGTCACCACCAAGCTCAACAACCCCCGGCACGGCTACGACGAGGCCATCACCGCGCTCGACGAGAGCCTGGAGAAGCTGGGCCTCGAGTACGTCGACCTCTTCCTGATCCACTGGCCGCGGCCGCAGGCCGACCTCTACGTGGAGACGTGGCGCGCCTTCGAGAAGATCGCGTCCGACGGCAGGGCGCGCTCGATCGGCGTCTCGAACTTCCAGGTGCCGCACCTCGAGCGGCTGGCGGCCGAGACGGGCACCGTGCCGGCCGTGAACCAGATCGAGCTGCACCCGCTGCTGGCGCAGGAGCAGCTGCGTGCCTACCACCGCGAGCACGGCATCGCGACCGAGGCCTGGAGCCCGATCGGCAAGGGCCGTGAGCTGCTGCAGGACGAGCGGCTCGTCTCGCTCGCCGAGAAGTACGGGAAGAGCCCCGCGCAGATCGTGCTGCGCTGGCACATCCAGCTGGACAACATCGTGTTCCCGAAGTCGGTCACGCCGTCGCGGATCCGCGAGAACATCGAGGTGTTCGACTTCGAGCTCAGCGCCGACGACGTCGCGACGATCGACGAGCTCGACAACGGCACGCGGCTCGGTCCCGACCCGGACACCTTCGGCTGACCCACCCCACCGTGCGAGCCGCGCCGGGCACGCCTACCGTGGCGCGGCATGTTGGCAATCACCGATGTCGCGGCCGAAGCCATCAAGACACTGACCACTGATGCCGAGCTGCCCGACGGAGGCGGGCTGCGCATCTCGGCCCCCGACCCCGAGCAGGGACTGGAGCTGTCCCTCGCGGGTCAGCCCGGCACCGACGACGTCGTGCTGGCAGGCGACGGGGTGAGCGTCTTCCTCGAGCCCGTCGTGGCGCAGGTCCTGGAGGACAAGGTGCTCGACGTGCAGCCGGTGGCCGGTGCCGATGGCGAGCAGGAGCTGCGGTTCGCCATCGGAGTCCAGGAGCAGCCGGAGCAGTCGGAGCAGCCGCAGGCCTGACCCGTAAACCCACGATCGTCCCGCGGGGCGGTCCCGCCGGCACCACTCGGTCGGCGGGGCCGCCCCGCGGTCGTGTCCGCTCCTTGTTCGAGGTGAACCGGTTGAGTAGCGTCCGCCCCGTGATGCGCGACGATCTCGGCAACGTCCACGAGGCCTCCAACTCACTGCGGCACGTGGGGCTGACCAGCGGCTGCGGTGTCGACTGGGCCGTGCAGGCCGGGGCCGGGCCCGTTCCGGCCGAGCTCGCCGCGCTGCGGTCCGCGCAGCCCGCGACGGTGCCGGGTGAGGTGCACACCGACCTCATGGCCGCGGGCGTCGTCCCGGACGTCTTCGACGGCGACAACGAGAGCGCGCTCGCCTGGATCGGGCGCACCGACTGGACCTACCGGGCCGAGTTCGGCTGGAAGCCCGACGGCGCGGCGCGTCAGGAGCTGGTCGCCGAGGGCCTCGACACGATCGCCACCGTCTCCCTCAACGGCACGGAGCTGGGCCGAACCGCCAACCAGCACCGCACGCACCGCTTCGACGTCACCGGTGTCCTGCAGGCCGGCACGAACGAGCTCGTGATCGCGTTCGCCGCCCCGGTGGACGCCGCGGAGCGGCTGTCGCAGGAGATCGGGCCGCGGCCGTACGTCAACCAGCACCCGTACAACGCCATCCGCAAGATGGCGAGCAACTACGGCTGGGACTGGGGCCCGGACGTCGCCGGCGTCGGGGTCTGGAAGCCGATCCGCATCGAGTCCTGGAGCGACGTGCGCATCGCCTCGGTGCGCCCCCTGGCGAGCGTCGACGGCGAGCGCGGTGTGCTGGACGCGCACGTCGAGCTGGCCTGGACCGACGCTCCCGGCACCGCGGCGGCCACCGTCACCGTGCAGATCGGTGAGGCCACCGCCACCGCCACCGTCCCGGCCGGACAGACGTCGGTGCTGGTCACCGCCGTTGTCGAGGACGTGCGGCGGTGGTGGGCGCGCGGGCACGGCGAGCAGCCGCTCTACCCCGTCGGCGTGGAGGTGAGCGGCGCAGGCGGTGTCGCGGACACCTGGGACGGCCGCGTCGGTTTCCGCACGGTGACGCTCGACGTCGCCCCCGACGAGCACGGCGAGCCGTTCACGATCGCGGTCAACGGCGAGCCGGTGTACGTCCGCGGCGCCAACTGGATCCCCGACGACGCGTTCGTCACCCGCCTCACGTCGGAGACCTACCGGCGCGGCGTCACCGACGCCGTCGACGCGGGCATGAACCTGCTGCGCGTGTGGGGCGGCGGGATCTACGAGAGCGAGCACTTCTACCGCGCCTGCGACGAGCTGGGTGTGCTGGTCTGGCAGGACTTCCTGTTCGCCTGCGCCGCGTACGCCGAGGAGGAGCCGCTGCGCGGCGAGGTCGAGGCGGAGGCGCGGGAGGCCGTCACGCGGCTGTCGCAGCACGCGAGCCTGGCACTGTGGAACGGCTGCAACGAGAACATCTGGGGCTACGCGGAGTGGGGGTGGCGCCGTCCGCTCGCCGGCCGGTCCTGGGGCGCGGGCTACTACATGGACGTGCTGCCGGGGATCGTCGCCGAGCTCGACCCGCGCACGCCGTACTCGCCCGGCAGCCCGTACTCGTTCAGCCCGTTCCTGCACCCGAACGACGCGCGCAGCGCAACCATGCACCTCTGGGACGTGTGGAACCAGGTCGACTACGCCGTCTACCGCGACCACGAGCCCCGCTTCGCCGCCGAGTTCGGGTTCCAGGGTCCGCCCGCCTGGTCGACGCTGACGTCCGTGGTGCACGACGAGCCGCTCGACCCGTACGGCCCGCAGATGCTCGTGCACCAGAAGGCCGCCGACGGCAACGGCAAGCTGGAGCGCGGGCTCGGCGCGCACCTGCCGCGCTGGCGTGACATCGACGAGTGGCATTGGTCCACGCAGCTCAACCAGGCCCGCGCCGTGGGCTTCGGCATCGAGCACTTCCGCAGCCTGTTCCCGCATAACACGGGCTCGGTGGTCTGGCAGCTCAACGACAACTGGCCGGTGATCTCCTGGGCGGCGGTCGACGGCCACGGCATCCGCAAGCCGCTCTGGTACGTGCTGCGCCGCGTCTACGCCGACACGCTCGTCACCGTCCAGCCCCGCGACGGGGTGCCGGTGCTCGTGGTGCACAACGACTCGCCGCGGGAGTGGTCGGCGCAGCTCACCGTCGCCCGGCGGCGCACCGGCACCGGGAGCGCGGTGCTCGCGAGCGAGACGCTGCCCGTCACGGTCGGTGCCCGCAGCGCGGTGACGGTGCCGCTGCCGACCGCGCTCGCCACCCCCGACGACCCTGCGGCGGAGTTCCTCCAGGTCGGCGCGGACACGTTCTGGTACTTCCGGGAGGACCCCGAGCTGGAGCTGGTGCCCACGGCCGACGCCGTCACCGTGGAGGTCGACGGCGGCGACGTGCGCGTCACAGCGACGGCGCTGGTCAAGGACCTGTGCCTGTTCCCGGACCGGCTCGACGCCGCGGCGCGGGTCGACTCCGGCATGGTCACGCTCGTCGCCGGCGGGAGCCACGTCTTCACGGTGACGGGCGCTGATGTGGACGTGGCGGCGTTGGCGTGCCGACCGGTGCTGCGCGCCGCGAACGACCTGACTCGTCCACTCATCTGACAAGTAGTCCGTCCGGGGCTACTGTTCGCACGTGGAACACCGCTACCTCGGCCGCTCCGGCCTCAAGGTCTCCGAGATCACCTACGGCAACTGGCTCACCCACGGCTCGCAGGTCGAGAACGACGCTGCCACCGCGTGCGTGCGCGCCGCCCTCGACGCCGGGATCACCACGTTCGACACCGCGGACGCCTACGCGAACGGCGCCGCCGAGACCGTGCTCGGTGAGGCGCTGAAGGGCGAGCGGCGCGCGTCGCTGGAGATCCTCACGAAGGTCTTCTGGCCCACCGGCCCGAAGGGCCCGAACGACTCGGGGCTCTCCCGCAAGCACATCATGGAGTCGATCGACGGCAGCCTGCGCCGGCTGCAGACCGACTACGTCGACCTCTACCAGGCCCACCGCTTCGACGTGGAGACACCGCTCGAGGAGACGATGCAGGCGTTCGCCGACGTCGTCCGCTCCGGCAAGGCGCTCTACATCGGTGTGAGCGAATGGACCGCGGCGCAGCTGCGCGACGGCCAGGCACTCGCGCAGGAGCTCGGCTTCCGCCTCGTGTCCAACCAGCCCCAGTACTCGATGCTGTGGCGGGTGATCGAGGGCGAGGTCGTGCCGGCCTCGGAGGAGCTGGGCGTCAGCCAGATCGTCTTCTCCCCGATCGCGCAGGGCGTGCTCACCGGCAAGTACCAGCCGGGTGCCGCGCCGCCTGCGGGTTCTCGTGCCACCGACGAGAAGGGTGGCGCCAACATGATCAAGCGGTGGATGGACGACGACACGCTCACCCGCGTGCAGGCGCTCCAGCCGGTCGCCTCCGACCTCGGCCTCTCGATGGCCCAGCTCGCCGTGGCGTGGGTGCTGCAGAACGACAACGTCGCGAGCGCGATCATCGGCGCGAGCCGCCCCGCGCAGGTGGCCGACAACGTCGAGGCCAGCGGCGTACGCCTGGACCCGGAGGCGCTCAAGCGAGTGGACGAGGCCCTGGGCGAGAAGGTGGAGCGGGACGCGAGCAAGACGCAGAGCCCGCCGACCCGCCCGAGCTGACCGACGGGACGAGCGGCACTCTCGTCGGCTAGGTAGCGACGGGAGTGCCGTTCGTTCGGATCAGGCCTCGGTGAGGCGGCCTTTCTCCACCCGCCAGCGGCGTGTCGTGCGCACGCTTTCCAGCATCCTCCGGTCGTGGGTCACCAGCAGGAGCGTGCCGGGGAACGAGTCGAGGGCCTGCTCCAGCTGCTCGATCGCCGGCAGGTCGAGGTGGTTGGTCGGCTCGTCGAGCACCAGCAGGTTCACCTCCCGCGCCTGCAGCAGCGCCAGCGCGGCGCGGGTGCGCTCGCCGGGGGAGAGCGACGCGGCCGGGCGTGGCACGTGCTCGCCCGTGAGCCCGAACTTCGCCAGCAACGTGCGGATCTCGGACTCGGCCCACTCCGGCACCGCGTCGCCGAACGCGCGGGCGAGCGGCTCCGGGCCGAGGAACAGGCCGCGGGCCTGGTCGATCTCGCCGACCCGCACGCCCGAGCCGAGCCCGGCGCTCCCGGAGTCGACCGGGATCCGGCCCAGCAGCGCCCCGAGCAGGGTGGTCTTGCCGGATCCGTTCGCGCCGGTGATGACGACGCGGTCGGCCCAGTCGACCTGCGCGTCCACCGGGCCGAGCACGAACGAGCCGCGACGGACGACGGCGCCGGTCGCCGAAGCCACCACGGCGCCGGATCGCGGAGCGGCGGCGATCGTCATCCGCAGCTCCCACTCCTTGCGCGGCTCGTCGACGACGTCGAGGCGCTCGATCATCCGCTGCGTCTGCCGCGCCTTCGCGGCCTGCTTCTCGCTGGACTCGGCCCGGAACTTGCGGCCGATCTTGTCGTTGTCGGTGGACTTGCGCCGTGCGTTGCGCACGCCCTGCGCCATCCAGTTGCGCTGCGTCTGCGCGCGCTCCTTGAGCCCGGAGAGCTTGTCGTCGTACTCCTCGTACGCCTCGCGCGCGTGCCGGCGCGCGACCTCACGCTCGGCGAGGTAGGAGTCGTAGCCGCCGTCATATACGCCGACCTGCTGCTGCGCGAGGTCCAGCTCGAGGATCCGGGTGACCGTGCGGGCGAGGAACTCCCGGTCGTGGCTCACGATCACCGCAGGCGAGCGCAGCCCCTGCACGAACCGCTCGAGGCGCGCCAGGCCGTCGAGGTCGAGGTCGTTGGTGGGCTCGTCGAGCAACAGCACGTCGTAGCGCGAGAGCAGCAGCGCGGCGAGCCCGGCGCGCGCGGCCTGCCCGCCGGACAGCGAGGCCATCTCCGCGTCGAGGGAGATACCGAGCCCGATTTCCGCGGACACCTCGCCGGCGCGCTCGTCCAGGTCGGCGCCCCCGAGGGAGAGCCAGCGGTCGAGCGCGGTGGCGTAGAGGTCGTCGACGCCGGGGGCGCCGGCGCCGAGAGCCTCCGCCGCGGCGTCCATGGCGACCTGCGCGTCGGCCACGCCGGTGCGTCGCGCGAGGAACGCGGCCACCGTCTCACCGGGCCTGCGGTCCGGTTCCTGCGGCAGGTGCCCGACCGTGGCGTCGGGCGGGCTGAGGAGGACCTTGCCCTCCTCCGGGTCCTGCTCGCCGGCCAGGAGCCGCAGCAAGGTGGACTTGCCGGCACCGTTGGCGCCGACGAGGCCGACCACGTCGCCGGGCGCGACGATCAGGTCGAGACCGGAGAACAGGACGCGGGCGCCGTGACCGGCGGCGAGGCCGGTGGCCTGGAGTGTTGCTGGCATGACGGGCCTACGCTACCGGCCCGGCCGCGATCACCGGAACGCCAGGCAGGCACCCCGTCTGCGCCTACGGCCTCCTGCTCCGGCCCCGCGACCCGTCGACAGGTGCGTGCGGACACGGGGTGCGTGGGCACGCCTCGGCCCTGCACCGCGAGGTGTTGCCGCTGCACCTCCCCGTGGCCCTGCCTCGTAGCTCGGGTTGGGCACAAGCCACGAATATCGTGGTCGTCCGGGCGGCCGTACCCGACCCGGCCCAGGCCTGTCCTGGACGAGCCCGTCACCGCCGAGTGCCACTCGACTGGCTGCGGTGCCGTTCCCGACCCCTTCGACAACCACCTTGATCGGCGGATCAGGGACATCAGCCACACCGGATCGTTGCCGAATCGGGCCCGCGGATGCGGGTGGTGATCGCTGCGAGAAGTACCTGACGTCGCCGCGACAGCACCCACGCACTGCTCGCACCGATCACCCGGCCCTGATCACTCCGACACGTACTCCACCGTCGCAGCACCCGCACCCAGGTGCTGATCAGATCGATCACCGCGGGCCGCGCCCGACCGGCATCGACGCAGTGGCCGCGGTGCGGGCCTGACCGATTCGGCGACTGGCTCCCGGTGCAGCGCATGTCCCGATCCCGCCGATCACGAGAGGCGAACACGCCTCCGACCCGCTCCGGTGATCACCGGTAGGGGGTGGATCGGGACCACCGCAAGGTGCGCACGCACCCAGCAGGGACGGGCTCGTCCGGAACGGGCCTGGGCCCGCGCCGGGAACGGCCGCCCACCCAACCACGATATTCGGCAGTTCTGCCAACCCGGCCGGCCATCTCGCCGACGTGCAGGAGCAGGGGGGAACCCGGCCGACTGCGCGGAAGGCCAGGGGCGGGGTGTGAGGCGGTGGTCGCGAGCCGGGAACGGCCCGCCCACAGGAGATTCCATGACGACGTAGACGTCAGCGGGGTTGGATCTTCCCCTGATCACGAAACGGGCGTTCAGTGGGACGTGCGACGGCCATGATCAGCAGAAATGGTGTGAGGGCGACAGATCTGTCGCCCTCACGCCACTCCTGGCGATCATGGCGCCGAGCCGGCGTGCGAGAAGTACAAGAGCGCGGTGAGGGCCCTGGCGTGCGACTCGTATCGCGCCGGCAAAGGCGTGGGGTCGAGGCATCGGATCCATGACTCGTCGCGACCCGCACAGCGGTTGTGGATCAGGACGCTCGGGGGTTCACTGTCTCGCACTCGGCCGCGCGAGCGATGGGGAGCCAGCCATGAGAGCCATGAACCCCCGCGTCGGAGCGGCTTTCGGGCTCGTGGCGCTCCTGCTCGTGCCCGCGTGCGGCGGCGGGGGCGGCGACGCGGCCGACACCGGCACGATCACCGTCTGGACCGCCGACACGCTGCCCGACCGCGTGGCCGCCACGCAGGCGATCATCGACCGGTTCACCCAGCAGACCGGGGTCCGGGTCGAGCTCGTGGGTGTGGAGGAGGACCAGTTCAACCAGACGCTCACGGCGTCGGCGGCGGCGGGCGACCTGCCGGACGTGATCGGCTCGATCCCGCTGGCGTCGGTCCGGACTCTGGCCACGAACGACCTGGTGAACAGCGAGGCGACGGCCGCGGTCGTCGACGCGCTGGGTCCGCAGACCTGGAACCCCACCGCGCTGGAGCTGACCCGGGAGGGCGAGGAGCAGCTCGCGGTGCCCAGCGAGGCGTGGTCGCAGCTGCTGTACTACCGCCGCGACCTGTTCGACGCCGCCGGCCTACCGGCCCCCACCACCTACGACACGATCCTCGGTGCCGCGCAGGCACTCCACTCCGAGCAGGTGGCGGGCTTCGTCGGCGCCACCGCCCCGGGTGACGCGTTCACCCAGCAGACCTTCGAGCACATCGCGCTGGCCAACGGCTGCCAGATGGTGGACGGCGCAGGCGAGATCACGATCGACAGCCCGCAGTGCGTGGCCGCGTTCGACTTCTACCGTCGGCTGATCACCGACTACTCGGTGCCGGGTACCCAGGACGTCGACACGGTGCGGGCCGCGTACTTCGCCGGGCAGTCCGCGATGGCGGTGTGGTCGACGTTCCTGCTCGACGAACTCGCCGGGCTGCGCAACGACGCCATGCCCAGCTGCCCGGAATGCGCGAACGACGCGTCCTTCCTGGCCGGCAACACCGCGATCGTCACCGGCCTGCAGGGGCCCGACGGCACCGAGCCCGCCCAGTTCGGCGAAGTGATCTCGTGGGCGATCACGGCCGACGCCGCAGCCGGGCCCGCGCAGCAGTTCGTGCAGTTCATGCTGAGCGACGGCTACCTCGACTGGCTGGCGTTCGCCCCGGAGGGCAAGTTCCCGGCGCGCACCGGGAGCGCGCCCGGCGCCACCGACTACGTCGACACCTGGGAGACGCTGCCCGTGGGCGTCGACACCGAAGGGCCGCTGTCGCAGTTCTACCCGCAGGACGTACTGGACGCGCTGTCCACCGGCCCGGAGGACTTCACCCGCTGGGGCATCACCCAGGGCCAGGGCGATCTGATCGGTGCCTCGCTCGGCGAGCTGCCGGTACCCGCCGCCGTCGCCGAGGTCACGAGCGGTGGCACCGATGCGCAGGGCGCCGCGCAGCAGGCCGCCGACGCGCTGCGCGCGATCCAGGACTCGCTCCGGTGACGTCCGGCGCTGTCCGGGCGCCCGCCGCGCCGCCGCCCGGCACCGGCCGGGAACGCCGCGATCGCCGCACGCTGGCGAGTGCGGACGCCCGCGCGGGGCTCGCGCTGATCTCCCCGACGCTGGTCGTCGTCGTGGTGATGGTGGTCGTCCCCATCCTGTGGACGGTGCTGCTGGCGTTCCAGCGGCTCCGGCTGCTGAACCTGCGCAGCGCGGGCCTGTTCGGCGAATTCACGCTGGGGAACTTCGACAACGTGTTCGGCGCGCCGTCGTTCTGGAGCGCGCTGGCCACCACGCTCGCCTACTCGGTGCTCGGCACGGCCGGCGCGATCGGGATCGGGCTCGCCGCGGCGCTCGCGCTGCGCAGGCCGTTCCGCGGGCGCGGGTTCGTCCGGGCGCTGATGTTGCTGCCCTACGTGGCGCCGATCGTCGCGGTGACGTTCGCGTGGACCACGATGCTCAACCCGCAGTTCGGGGTGACCAACCACTGGGGCACCCGGCTGCTGGGCTGGGACGAGCCGATCGCGTTCCTCTCGCAGCGCAGCAGCGAGGTGTCGCTCTTCGGGCTCACGTTCGGGGTGCCGACGGCGCTGCTCACGGTGATCGCGTTCGAGGCGTGGCGCTCGTTCCCGTTCGCGTTCCTGTTCCTCACGGCACGCCTGCAGGCCGTTCCCGCCGTGCTGGAGGAGGCCGCCCGGGTGGACGGCGCCACGCTCACCCAGCGCTTCCGCCACGTGCTGCTCCCGCAGCTGATGCCCACGATCGCCGTGCTGGCGGTGCTGCGGTTCATCTGGACCTTCAACAGCTTCGACGACATCTACCTGCTCACCGGCGGGGGCGCAGGAACCGAGGTCGTCGCGGTGTCGGTGTTCAACTCCCTCACCGCGCGCGGCAACATCGGGGAGGCGGCGGCCCAGGCTCTGGTGCTCGCCGCGATCCTCGCGGTCCTCGTCGGGCTCTACCTGTGGCGGCTCGCACCGCGCGAGGAGCGTTCGTGATGGCGGACGGGCGGGGGTGGAGCCGCGACACCGTCGAGACCCGGGTGTTCGGCGTGCTCCGCGTCGTGATGATCCTGTTCCTGCTGGTCATCACGGTGTTCCCGTTCTACTACATGGTCCTGCTGTCGCTGCGCCCGCTGGACCGGGTGCTGCAGGACCCGGGGGCGCTCTGGCTGCCCCCGTCCGAGGTGGACCTCGACAGCTACGCGAGCGTGGTCGCCCCGCCGTCCGCGGGCGGGCAGGGCTTCCTGGACTTCATGGCGAACAGCGCCCTCGTCGCGCTCGGGACCGTGGCGCTCACCCTGCTGATCGCGCTGCCCGGCGCCTATGCGGTGAGCCGCCTGCGGTTCTTCGGCCACCGGCAGGTCAGCGTGCTGTTCCTGGCGGTCTACCTGTTCCCGCCGATCCTGCTCGCCGTGCCGCTGTTCGTGTTCTTCACCCGGATCGGCCTGCGCGGGACGCTCCTCGGCCTGCTGATCGTCTACATCTCGCAGGTCGTGGCCGTGTCGATCTACATGTTGCGCAACTACTTCGACACGGTGCCGGTGAGCCTCGAGGAGGCCGCCGCGATCGACGGCTGCACCCGGCTGGGCGTCATGCGCCGGGTCAGCCTGCCGCTGGCGATGCCGGCGATCATCGCGAACGCGCTGTTCATCTTCATGATCGCGTGGAACGAGTTCCTGTTCGCGCTGCTGTTCCTGATCGAGGAGCGCGACCGGTGGACGGTGTCGCTCGGGCTGTCCCAGCTCGCCGGCAGCATCGAGATCCCGACCACCGTGCTGATGGCGGGGTCCGTCGTGATCACGGTCCCGATCATCGTGGTGTTCTTCGCGAGCGAGCGGCTGCTCACCGAAGGTCTGACCGCGGGTGCCGAGAAGGGGTGACCCGCCCCTGGACGGAGAGGGCAGGATCACACCATGGTCGAGAACCACCAGCCGGATTTCCAGCCCTACCCGGAAGGCTTCGCGCGCGCGCTCGCGGTCGTCGCCCACCCCGGCGACCTCGAGTACGGCGGTGCAGCCGCCATCGCGCGGTGGACTGCGCAGGGCCGTGAGGTCGCGTACCTGCTGGTCACCAGCGGCGAGGCGGGCATCGACACGCTGCCACCCGCCGAGTGCGGGCCGCTGCGGGAGGCCGAGCAGCGGGCGGCGGCCGCCGAGGTGGGGGTCAGCACCGTGGAGTTCCTCGATCACCCGGACGGCCTGGTCACCTACAGCGTGCCGCTGCGGCGCGACATCGCGGCCGCGATCCGGCGGCACCGGCCGGAGGTGGTGATCACCGTGAACCACCACGACACGTTCCCCGGCGGGTACTACAACATGGCCGACCACCGGGTGGTCGGGCAGGCCACCGTCGACGCCGTCCGCGACGCGGCCAACCGTTGGCTCTTCCCCGAGGTCGGCGAGCCCTGGAGCGCGGTGCGCGAGGTGCTCGTGCTGGCCTCGCCGCAGAGCACGCACGCGGTGGACGTCGAGGAGGCGTTCGACCGCGGCGTCGCGTCCCTGCGGGCGCACCGCGCCTACCTCGAGGCGCTCGGCGGGCCGATGGCCGACCCCGAGCAGTTCCTGCGCGGCAACGCCGAAGCCGACGGCGCCCGGCTGCCCGGAGCCCGCCTCGCCGCCGCCTTCGAGGTCATCCCCACGTAGGCTCCGGCCGTGAACCCGTCGACGATGCACGCCCGCGTCGTCGTCGACGAGCTGGTCCGCTGCGGCGTCACCGACGCCGTGCTGTGCCCCGGTTCACGCAACGCGCCGCTGTCGTTCGCGCTGCACGCCGCCGACGTCGCCGGGCGCCTGCGGCTGCACGTGCGCATCGACGAACGCACCGCAGGGTTCCTCGCGCTCGGGCTCGCGCTGCGGTCGGGACGTCCCGTTCCGGTGTGCACGACGTCGGGCACGGCGGTGGCCAACCTGCACCCCGCGGTGCTGGAGGCCTCCCACGCCGGGGTGCCGCTGCTCGTGCTCAGCGCCGACCGGCCGGCGGAGATGATCGGGACCGGCGCCAGCCAGACCATCGCCCAGACCGGCCTGTTCGGCGGCGCCGTGCGCCTGGCCGTGCACGGTGGGGTCGCGGGCGGCGAGCACGGCCGCTGGCGCTCGTTCGTCGACCGGGCCGTCGCAGCCGCCACGGGTGTCACCGGCGGCCCGCCCGGTCCGGTGCACCTGAACCTGCCCTTCGCCGCGCCGCTCGTGCCCGACGGGACCGGCGAGGCGCCGGAGGGCCGCGCGGGCGGCGGCCCGTGGACGGCGTTGCCGCGCGTCGCCCGCCAGGCGGACCCGCTGCCGCTGGACCAGTCCGCTCCCACGATCGTCATCGCCGGGCACGGTGCCCCGGACGGCCTGCTCGACCTCCCGGTCCCGGTGATCGCCGAACCGGCGTCGGCGGCGTGGCCCGCCGCGCTGCGCACCGGCCCGTGGCTGCTCGGCGCCCCGGCGGCGGCGCCGCTGCGCCCGGTGCAGGTGGTCGTGGCGGGCCGGCCGACGCTGCACCGTCCCGTGCAGAACCTGCTCGCCGCCTCGGACGTCGAGGTGCACGTGCTCGCCGATCCGCACGGGATGCCGTGGACGGACGTCGCGGGCAGCGTCCGCGCCATCGGCGCCCTGCCGCCGCTGACTCCCGATCCGGCGTGGGTGCGCCGCTGGCACCTCGCCGACGCCGCGGCCGCGCGTGCCCTGGACAAGGCCCTCGACGAACCGTCCGCACCGGGTGGGCTCCGGCTGGCCCGCGCGCTGGTCGCCGCGCTGCCCGACGGGGCCCAGCTGCTGCTCGGATCGTCCAACCCGGTGCGCGACGTCGCGCTGGGCGCCGTTCCCCGCCGCGGCCTGAGCGTGCTGTCCAACCGCGGTGTCGCGGGCATCGACGGCACGGTCTCCACCGCGAGCGGAGCGGCGCTGGTGCACGACGGCCCGGCGTACGCGCTGCTGGGCGATCTCACCCTGCTGCACGACACCACCGGCCTCGTGATCGGCCCGGACGAACCGCGCCCCGATCTCACGATCGTCGTGCTGAACGACGACGGCGGCGGCATCTTCGGCCTGCTGGAACAGGGCGCGCCGGCGCACGAGGCCGCGTTCGAGCGGGTCTTCGGCACACCGCACGGGGTCGACGTGGCCGCACTGTGCGCCGCCACCGGCACGGCGTACGCGCGCGTGGACGGCGCGGATATCGCCGAGGCGCTCGCCCCGGCTCCCGGCCTGCGCGTCGTCGAGGTGCGCGCCGGGCGGCGGGAGCTGCGGGAGGGGCACGCGCTGCTGCGCGCGGCCGTGGACGCCGCGGTGGCCGAGGCGCTCTGAGCCTCAGGCCGGTTCGGCGCCGGCCCGGGCCTCCAGCTTCTCGATCGCCCACCGGGCCCAGCCGTGGGTCGCGTCGTACTGGCGCAACCCGTACTCCGCGGCCAGGTAGCCGAACCCGTCGGGGCCCTCGGGGATCTCCGGCGGAGCCTGCTCCATGATCTCGCGCAGTTCCGTGGCCTCCGCCGCCGTGTACGCGGCGATCCTGCGCAGCATGGCGAGCGCGTCCCCGGGCTCCAGCGCGGAGATCAGGAACATCCGCAGCACCTGCTGGTTGCGCACCTTCGTCCCCTGCGGGGGGGTGAGCATCCAGGAGCGCAGCTCGGTGTAGCCCGCGGGCGTCACGGAGTAGGTACGGCTCCCGCGTGCCCCCTCCTCGGTGACCTCCACCAGCCCGCGCTCCGCCAGCTTGTTCAGCTCCGGGTAGATGCTCGTGTGCCCGGCCTGCCAGGCGTACTGGCCGAGAGGGCCGGAGAACTCCTTCGTGAGCTCGTACCCGCTGCGCGGTTCGACGGCGAGCAGCCCGAGCAGGGCGTACGGCAACGACATGCCAGCACCTTACCTGTCGAAGATGGAATGTCGGTATTGACATGTCGGTATCGACACGTGCAGGCTGGGCGCGTCTCCGGAGAGGGAAGTGATCGCATGACCAGTACCGCTCCTGCCCACCTCATGGGTCACCGTGCGCCCGTCGCCGACGAGATCGAGGCCACGGAGCTGCCCGTGGAAGGGGTGCTGCCTCGCGAGCTCACCGGCCGCTACCTGCGCAACGGGCCCAACCCGCTGCCTGGCGAGGTGTCCGCGCACTGGTTCACCGGGCACGGCATGGTGCACGGTGTGCGGCTGCGCGAGGGGCGGGCGCAGTGGTACCGCAACCGCTGGGTGCGGACTGCGAGGCTGGAGGGGAAGCCGGCGGTACGGGCCGACGGCACGTTCGACCACAGCGTCGGTCACGCGAACACGCACGTGATCGAGCACGCCGGCCGGATCATGGCTCTGGTCGAGAGCAGCTTCCCGCACGTGCTGACACCCGACCTGGACACCGTCGGCCCCGACGATTTCGGCGGCAGGCTCACCACGGCCATGACGGCCCACCCCAAGGCCGACCCGGTGACCGGCGAGCTGCACTTCTTCGGCTACGGCGTCCGCCCGCCGTTCCTCACCTACCACCGTCTCTCCGCCGACGGCGAGCTCGTGACCAGCGCCGAGATCGCGGTGCCCGGCCCCACGATGATGCACGACTTCGCGATCACCGACCGGCACGCGCTCTTCCTCGACCTGCCGATGACGTTCCAGTCGCCGCTGCTGGGGAAGGGCATGCCGTTCGGCTGGGACGACGGGTACGGCGCCCGGCTCGGCGTGATGCCGCTGGACCGGCCGGGCGAGGTGCGCTGGTTCGACGTGGAGCCGAACTACGTCTTCCACGTCGGCAACGCCCACACCGACGCAGCCGGTCGCGTGGTCCTCGACGCCGCCCGCTACAGCGCGCCCGACGCCGTGGCCATGTGGGGCGGCCTCGGGTCCGACCCGGCCGGACCTGCTGCCGCCGCCGCGGCCACCGGCACCGCGCGGCTGCACCGCTGGGTGCTCGACCCGGCCACCGGCACGGTCGGCGAGACGGCGCTGGACGACCGCGCGGTCGAGTTCCCCACCGTCGACGACGCGCGCGTCGGGCGGGAGGCCCGCTACCGCTACGCCGTGGCCGACGGGTCGGATCGTGCGGGGATCGTCAAGTTCGACGCCGCGCACGGCACTCGCACCGAACACGACCTGGGCCCCGACACCGTGGCCGGCGAGGCCGTCTTCGTGCCCTCCGCCGCCTCCGACCGCGCCGAGGACGACGGCTGGCTCATGTCCATCACCACCCGCCGCGACGGCAGCGCCTCCCAGCTGCTCGTGCTCGACGCCACGGACGTGGCCGGGCCGGCGGTGGCCGCGGTGACGCTGCCGCGCGGAGTCCCCTCCGGGTTCCACGGGTCCTGGATCGACGACGCCGACCTGGCGGCAGGTTGACCACGCCGCCGGCCGTCACGCCGAAGGAGGCTCCGATGGCTGCGTCCGACGCCCTCGAGTTCCGTCCCGCGGTGATGATCCGCGGCCTCGCGCTGGACGTCGGTCTGCCGCTGGCCACCTACTACGGACTGCACCTGCTCGGCGTGGCCGACTGGCCCGCGTTGCTGGCCGCCTCCGGTGCCGCCGCGCTGCGCATCGGCTGGGATGCGGCACGTCGGCGGCGGCTCAACCTGTTCGCCACCGTCATGCTCGTGGTGTTCGGCCTCGGGCTGGTCCTGTCGCTGGTCAGCGGTGACGCCCGGTTCCTGCTGCTGAAGGACTCGATCACCACCGGTTCGGTGGCGCTGGTGTTCCTGCTCACCAGCGTGTGGGGCACGCCGCTGACGCTGGCCGCGATGCAGAGCTTCGCGCCGCACCGGGCTGCGGCGCTGACGCAGCAGTACCGCGACGACCCGCAGGTCCGGCGCGGCGTGCGGCTCACGTCCGCGGTCTGGGGGTTCGGCCTGCTCGCCGAGGCGCTGGTCCGGGTGCCGCTGGTGTACCTGCTGCCCGTCCCCGTGATGGTCGGGCTGAGCACCGTGCTCTCGCTCGCCGCGTTCGCCTGCCTGATCGGGTGGAACGTCTGGTACGTGGCGCGGGCCCGACGCCGGATGGCGGTGGGGGAGCCCGGGGGTGGCTCGGCACCGTGAGGGGGGCGCCGAGCCGTGCTCGGTAGCGGCCGTCGTCTGCTCAGTGCGGGGCGGGCGCAGCCGGCGCACCGGTGCGATGCGCCGGCAGAAGACGATCGCCAGGACGAACGTCAGCTCGTGCAGGGTGTGGAACACGATCCAGAACGCCTTGAGGTCGAGCGCGTGCGGGCCGCGCAGCAGGCGCCATCGAGCCGGGTGCGTCACCGGCCCACACCGGCACCACCGCGAGGGTCTCGAAGACCTGGGCCCCGTTGAGCAGCAGTTAGACGATCGTGGTGGTCGCCGGCCACAGCAGGGGTCGGCGGCTGTCGGTCGGTGTCATGACATGGCCTCCAGGATGCGGTTCTTGACGGGTGGGATGCGGTCGGCCAGCCGGAGGGCGGCGCGCACGACTCCGCGGCGGATGCGGCTGTGGCTGCCGGCCAGGGCGGCGTTGCGGTGGGAGGCGGCGACTGCGCGGAAGCCGTACTCGAACATCTCGCGCTCGTACTCGCCCACGGCCGCGCACAGGGACACCGCGTCCGCACCCGCCGCGCGCGAGATCTGGCGCGTGAGCGACGCCGCGTCGCGCAGCGCGGTGTTCGCGCCGATCCCGGCCATCGGCGTCATGTTGTGGATGGCGTCGCCGAGCAGGGTCACCGGGCCGCTGGGCCAGGGCGCGGGCCGGGCGGCGCTGCGCATCCGCACCGGGCGCACGGTGTCGGGTTCGGACCCGGCGACGAGCCGTCGCAGGTGCGGCGACCACATGACGATCTGCTCGCCCACCAGCGCCTGGAGCTGCTCACCGGGCAGCCCGACGAGCGTGTCGTGCTCGGGGAAGGTCGCGGCCGTGTCGGCGTAGGCCCAGAACACGTAGTCGCTGGTGGTGTCGAGCAGGAACCCGGGTGGGGCGTCCGCGGGTGGGGCGACGGGCGCCGCGCGGTCGCCCCGCCAGACCGCGCTGAACAGGAATCCGCGGCGGCGCGGGAGCACGCTGACCGGGCTGCGGAGCAGCTCGTCGGGCAGGTCGGTGCCAGGTCCGAGGCGGTGCTTGCCGGCGATCGCGACCACGCCGGTGTCGACGCGGTGGGCGTCCGGGGCGAGCTGGGCCCGCACCCGGGAGTTCGCGCCGTCGGCGCCGACGAGCAGGTCGGCGGCGACGTGGTCGCCGTCGTGCAGCCGCACGGCGACGCGGCCGTCGCGCACCGTGTAGCCGGTGACGGTGCGGCCGTGCTCGACCACGTCGTCGAGGTCGGTGAGGAGGGCCTCGCGCAGGGCGATGCGGCTGATGCCGTGATGACGGCGGGCGGGGTCGGGCTCGCTGCCGTCGACGTGGGCGATCTCGAGCAGCGGGGCGAGGGTCTCGGTGCGGAACGCGAATCCGGGGGTCTCGTCCGAGACCGCGGCGCAGAACGACGCCCAGGCTGCTGGGCTCAGGCACGCGGACAGCGCCGCGGATCCCTGTGGGTCGATGTGGATGCGGTAGCCCTGGAGCCAGTCGGTGCGGCACCGGGTGCGCTCGAGCACCCGTACGGGGACGCCTGCGCGGCGCAACCCGTGGGCGAGGCAGAGTCCGCCGACCCCGCCCCCCGCGATGACGACACCGGGCAGTTGCTTCGTGGTCATGCCGGAAGGGTGCGCGGCTGCCCGCAATTTGTCAATCAGATGAATGACTAGCTTCGGTGGATGGATGACTCAGCTGTACTCGGCTACCCTCCTCACGTGGGAGCACGCAGGGCGCCGAGCGCCGACGCACGACAGCGGGACGCGGAGCGCAGTCGCAGGCTGATCCTCGAGGCGGCCCTCGCCGAGTTCGCAGAGCGGGGCTTCGCCGGTGCACGGACCTCGGCCATCGCCCGGCGAGCCGGGGTGAACGCCCAGCTGATCTCGTACTACTTCGACGGCAAGGCCGGGCTCTACCAGGAGCTGACCCGGCAGGGGCGGCAGGGGAGCGACCGGCTGGCCGACCCGGACATGCCGCTGGACGAGGTCGTCGCGGCGTTCCTGCGCCAGAACGTCGCCCAGCGCGAGTGGGCGCGCCTGCTGGTCTGGGAGGCGCTCTCACCTGTAGGGGACGACGCGGAGGCCACGGCGCCCGCGTTCTTCCAGGACATGATCGAGGGGATGCGGCTGCGCCAGGAGCGTGGAGAGCTGGCACCCGAGCTGGACCCAGCTGCTGTGCTCGTGGTGCTGTTCGCCGCGGCGTTCGCACCCGTGGTGCTGCCGCAGCTCACCGCCGCGGTGACCGGGCACGCACCTGATTCCGATGAGGCCGCCGACGAGCTGGCCGCACGCCTGCGACCCGTCATCGCCCGGCTGCGGTGACCTCGGCCCGCCCGCGGGCTCAGGCTCGCGCCGGTGGGATGTCCGCGTCCTCCAGGGCGTCCCGGATGGGCACCATCTTCGCCGCGGCCTCCCGCACCTCCGTGTCGGGATCGGAGTCGGCGACGATGCCGCAGCCGGCGAACAGCCGGGCGACCGGCCCGTCCAGCTGGGCGCACCGCAGGGCGATGCCCAGCTCGCCGTCGCCGTTGCCGTCCACCCAGCCCACTGGGCCCGCGTAGCGGCCGCGGTCCATGCCCTCCAGCTCGGCGATGAGCGCGACCGCGGCGTCGCGGGGTGTGCCGCCCACCGCCGCCGTCGGGTGCACGGCCGCGGCCAGCTGCAGGAGCGACGTGGGAGCCTGCGGGTCCAGGGTGCCGTGCACGTCGCTGGCCAGGTGCGAGACGTTCGGCAGCGCGATGACCGACGGCGTCTGCGGGACCGTGAGCTCGGTGCACAGCGGGCGCAGCGCGGCGGCCAACGAGTCGACGGCCAACGCGTGCTCGTGGCGGTCCTTCGCCGAGCCCAGCAGCTGGCCGGGAAGGTCGTCGCTCTCGCCCGGCCAGATGGTGCCCGCCAGCACCCGGGACGACACGGTGCCTGCGGTACGGCGCACCAGCATCTCGGGGGTGGCCCCGACCAGCCCGTCGACGGAGTAGGACCAGCAGGTCGGGTAGCGCTCCGCCAGGCCCCCGAGCAGGAACCGGGCGTCGAGCGGGGCATCGCCGACGGCGAGCAGATCGTGCGCGATCGCGGCCTTGTCCAGCTCGCCCGCCCGCATCCGGCGGACCGCCTCCGCCACGGCACGGCGGTACCCGGCCACCGGCAACCGGCCGTCGGCGAAGCGCAGCGTGCCGCTGGGGCGGACCGGGCTCACGGCCCGCACCGCGGAAGGACCGTCGCCGTGCGAGAACTCCGTGATCCACGCGACCCCGTCGCGGCGCGCCACCAGTACCCGCGGGACGACGAGGACCGAGCCCGGCGAGTCGTCGGCGAATGTGAAGCTGGCGAACGCGACCGGCCCGGAGCCGGGGGCACCGACCTCGTCGTGGACGTCGAGCCTCTCGGTGAACGAGCTCCACCACGCATCCGCCTCGGCGAACCGGTCGGGGCCTGCGACCGTGATGCGGGCGACCTCGCCCCATCCGACGAGCCCGTCCGCGGCGCGCACCCAGCTCAGCGGGTTGCGGTCGTCGGGGAGCAGGTCGAGCAGCCGGCCCGGGTCGTCGAGGGGCCTGGTCCGCACGCCCAACCCGGTCGGTAGCGCGGCGATCGTCACCTTTCCGAGAGTAGGAGGCAGCGCGCCGAGATGCGCGTCCGGCCCGGGAGGTACCGGCCACACCGGCAGCGCGACCAGGGGCAATAGGGTGGGGTGCGTGACGACGGGCACCACGCGCACCCGCGCGATCGACGAACTGGCCTCGCTGCTGCGTCCGTTCGGACGTTTCGTCACCACTCGGTTGCCCGAGATCGTGGCCGGGATCGCGGTGCTCGCCACGGTCCTCGCGGTGCTGGCGCTGTCCGGCGCCGTGCTGAGCGACCGCGCCATCGCCGCCAACCCGGCCGTCGCCCAGGCCGAGGTGCTGGAGGGCTCCTCGTTCCAGCGCACGCTGGTCCGCTTCACCGTCGCCAACGGCGAGGCCGTCGTGCCCGAGCGCGGGGTCTTCTACCCGTGGGGGCTGCAGGCCGGGGAGTCGGTGGCCGTCCAGTACGACGTCACCGACCCGGAGCTCGTGCGCGTGGCCGGCCGCAGCGCGCTGGACGGCGTGCTGCCGCTGGCGCTCATCGTCGTCGGGGTGTGGGCGGTGCTGGGCCCGCTCGCCTACTGGCTGCGCCGCCGTCGCCGCTGATCCCTCGCCCGCGAGTCGGGGTCTGGGTGCGCGCATGTCGCGCTGTGTCGCAGGCATGATCGTCGGTTCGGTGCCACGGCGGCGACATCTCGCCGTCCGTGCGCCCAACTGGTGATCAGGGGCGCAGCGTGTCGGTGTCGCACCAGGTCAGGTAGTCGCGCCCCACCAGCCGAGGACGGCATCCAGCGCGCCGGGCACTGCCACGATCATCGCGCCTTCCGGCAGGGGGTCGGGTCGCCCGTCGCCGTCGACGACGAGTGCCCCCGCTTCGGCCGCCAGGCACACCGCCCCGGCGACGTCCCATTCCTGGTACCCCTCCAGCACGGCCGCGACGGCGTGCCCCAGTGCCACCTGCGTGATCGCGAGCGCCGAGGAACCGAGCGCGCGGATCCCCGTGTGGGCCGCGGTGGCCTCGGGCGTGAACCTCGCGGCGCGGGCGGGGCCGAGCTCCGTGCAGACCAGCCCGCCGGTCGGCGACCGGGGGACGACCCGAACCGGCACGCCGTTCGCCCGCACCCCTCGACCGCGGGCGGCGGCGTAGATCTGGGCCCGGCTCGGGTCGGCGATCACCCCCACGACCGGTCCGGCGGTGTCCACCAGCGCGAGACTGTAGGCGCACCACGGGAAGCCCGCGACGTAGTTCGCCGTGCCGTCCACGGGGTCGACGACCCACCGGTACCGGGCCGCGTCGGCGCCCGCGTCGGCGCCGTACTCCTCCCCGACCACGGGGATGTCCGGGAACTCCGCGGCCAGCACCCGGCGCGTGTGGCGCTCCAGGGTCCGGTCGGTGTCGGTGACCCAGTCGAAGGGGCTGGACTTGTGCGCGGCACCGCTGTGGTGGTCGCGACCGGCGGTCGCCGTGATCACCTCGGCCGCATCGTTGGCGAGCCGCCCGGC
The DNA here is from genome assembly GCF_002262885.1 of Pseudonocardia sp. MH-G8. GTDB lineage: Bacteria > Actinomycetota > Actinomycetes > Mycobacteriales > Pseudonocardiaceae > Pseudonocardia. The sequence continues at coordinate 86,882 of NZ_NKYF01000008.1, forward strand.
CACTTCGAGGGCCCGGGACAGCATGCCCGGCTCCACCGGGAGCCCAGGCGCGGGTGCGCTCGCGTGCTGCTGGACGGTCATACGGCCCGAGCGTCACCGGCCCCGGTGTCCCGGGTGCGTCTCCCAGGTGACGTGCCATGGATCACCGGGCCAACTGTGCGACCGACACGGGCTGTTGGTCCCGCGTTCGGAGAAGCGCCACCGCCTCGCTCACCGGCGGGAGCACGGTGCCCCCGTGCGCGTCGCCATCGTGTCCGAGTGCTTCCTCCCCGTGGTCAACGGCGTCACCAACTCGGTGCTCCGGGTCGTCGAGCACCTGACCCGCGCCGGGCACGACGTGCTGGTCATCGCCCCCGGCTTGGACGGCCCCACCGAGTACGCGGGCGCCCCTGTGGTGCGGATCCCGGCCGTGGACCTGCCGGTGGTCTCCTCGATGCCGGTCGGGGTGCCGAGCAGGCGGGTGTTGACGGCCCTGCGCGACTTCGCGCCGGACGTCGTGCACCTCGCGGCCCCGTTCGTCGTCGGGTACCGCGGGCTCGCCGCGGCGCGGCGGCTCGGGATCCCGACCGTCGCGATCTACCAGACCGACGTGGCCGGGTTCGCCTCCTCCTACGGCCTCGGCCTCACCGCCCGCGCGGCCTGGCGCTGGACCTGCCGGCTGCACGGGCAGGCCGACCGCACGCTCGCGCCGTCGAGCTGGGCCACCGAGGCGCTGCGGGCGCGCGGGGTGCCGCGGGTGCACCAGTGGGCGCGCGGCGTCGACACGCGCCGGTTCACCCCCTCCAAGCGCGACGCGCGGTTGCGTGCGGAGCTGGCTCCCGGCGGCGAGCTGCTGGTCGGCTACGTCGGACGCCTCGCGCCGGAGAAGCAGGTGGAGCGGCTCGGGGCGCTGGCCGGGTTGCCGGGCACCCGGCTGGTCGTCGTGGGCGGCGGGCCCAGTGAGGAACGGTTGCGGGCGGCGCTGCCGGGGGCGGCGTTCCTGGGCTTCCGCGAGGGCGACGAGCTGGCCCGGATCTACGCGTCGCTGGACGTCTTCGTGCACACGGGGCCGTCGGAGACGTTCTGCCAGGCCGTGCAGGAGGCGCTCGCGTCGGGGCTGCCGGTGGTGGCGCCGGACGCCGGAGGCCCGCGTGACCTGGTGCTGCCGGGACGGACGGGGTTCCTCGTGCCGCCGCACCCCGACGGCGCGGCGCCCGACGACCCGGCGTCGGTGGCGGCGGACGCCGACTTCGTCGCGGCGGTGCGGGCGCTGGCCGACCCGGCGCTGCGGCGCCGGTTCGGGGCGGCCGCGCGCCCGTCGGTGCTGCGCCGCACCTGGTCGACGGTGTGCGACGAGCTGCTCGCGCACTACGGCGAGGTCATCGGCGCCACGGCCGCGGCAGCATGACGTGCGGATCGTCCAGCTCGCCAACTTCTACGGGCCCCGCTCGGGGGGCCTGCGCACGGCACTGCACCACCTCGGCGCCGGCTACGGGGCCCAGGGGCACGAGGTGGTCCTCGTGGTGCCCGGCCCACGGTTCGCCGACGAGTCGTTGCCCAGCGGGATCCGGCGCGTCACGATCGCGGCGCCCCGCCTGCCCGGCACCGGTGGCTACCGGGCCGTCGACCCGTGGCGGGTGCAGCGGCTGCTGGAGCGGCTGCGCCCCGACGCCATCGAGGTGTCCGACCGCCTGACCCTGCGCGGGCTCGGGGCCTGGGCCACCCGCCGCGGCGTGCCGAGCGTCGTGATCTCCCACGAGCGCCTCGACCGGCTGCTGACGCAATTCCTGCTGCCGGGCCCGGTGGCGCGGAACGTGGCCGATGCGGCCAATGCCCGCATGGCCGCCGCCTACGACACCGTGGTGTGCACCACGTCGTTCGCGCGGGCCGAGTTCGATCGGATCGGTGCCCGCAACGTCGCCCAGGTGCCGCTCGGCGTCGACCTCGCGACGTTCTCGCCCCTGCACCACGACCCGGACGTGCGCCGGGGTCTCGCCGACGGCGCCGACACCCTCCTCGTGCACTGCGGGCGGCTCTCCCCGGAGAAGCACCCCGAGCGCAGCATCGACACGGTGGCGGCCCTGCGCGCGGCCGGGCAACGGGTGCGGCTCGTCGTCGCGGGGGACGGGCCGCGCCGTGCCGCCCTGGAACGGCGGGCCGGCGGGCTGCCGGTCACCTTCCTCGGCTTCGTGCCCGACCGCACCCGGCTCGCCACGCTGCTGGCCTCGGCCGACGTCTCCCTCGCCCCCGGCCCGCACGAGACGTTCGGCCTCTCGGCGCTGGAGGCACTGGCCAGCGGCACCCCGGTCGTCGTCTCGGCGTCCTCGGCGCTGCCGGAGATCGTCGGGCCGTCCGGGGCCGCCGCGCTGGACCGGCCCGACGCCTTCGCCGCGGGCGTCACCACGCTGCTCGCGGCCGACGAGGGGAGCCGGCGGGCGGCGGCCCGGGCCCGGGCCGAGCAGTTCGGGTGGCCGGCGTCGGTGGCGGGGATGCTGGGGATGCTGGCCGTGGCCTGACGCCGGTGGCGGGCTCGGTGGCCGCCGGGACGGTCGTGCCGCACGCACCGCGTAGCGTCCTGTCCGTGAGCCGGGCCGACCTCGACAAGGACCCCACCGACGTCGCCGCGATGTTCGACGGCGTCGCGCGGCGCTACGACATCACCAACACCGTGCTGTCGGCCGGGCAGGACCGGCGGTGGCGCCGGCTCACCCGGGAGGCGCTCGGGCTGCGGCCGGGAGAGCGGGCGCTGGACCTCGCCGCCGGCACGGTCGTCTCGACGGTGGAGCTGCGCCGGTCGGGGGCGTGGTGCGTGGCCGCCGACTTCTCGCTGGGCATGCTGCAGGCGGGCGCCCACCGCGACGTGCCCAAGGTCGCGGCCGACGCGCTGCACCTGCCGTTCCGCGACGGCGCCTTCGACGCGGCGACGATCTCGTTCGGCCTTCGCAACGTCGCCGACACCGACCGCGCGCTCGCCGAGCTCGCGCGCGTCACGCGGCCGGGCGGACGGCTCGTGGTCTGCGAGTTCAGCCGGCCGACGGTGGCGCCCTTCCGCGCGGCCTACCACGTCGGTCTGGAGCACGTGCTGCCCGCGATCGCCCGCCGGGTGTCGAGCAACCCGGAGGCCTACACCTACCTGGGCGAGTCGATCCGGGACTGGCCGGCGCAACCCGACCTCGCCCGCCGCATCACGAAGGCCGGCTGGACCGGCGTCGCGTGGCGCAACCTCACCTTCGGCGCCGTCGCCCTGCACCGGGCCACCCGCGCCTGACGCCCGGCGCCACCGGGCCGGCCCGCCTCGCAGCAGCGGTTGACCATCGCGAGCCGCACGTCATCGCTCCCGATGCGACCTGGCGCGCGGCTCGGACCGATCACTGGTCGTCGCGTCGATCTCGCAACGATCATCACGCGGCCGGCCGGACCATCGTCAGCTGGTGCACCCTCCCGCCCTCGTACCGCAGGCCGGGGACCGCGGGTGCGGGGCCGTGGGCGACGAAGCCCACGCGCTCGAAGAAGCGGGTCGCACGCCGGTTCTCCACGAGCGTCTGCAGGTAGCAGCCGGGGGTGCCGGTCTCGCGCAGCCGGGCCGACCACGCGTCCATCAGTCCGGCCGCGGCGCCGGTGCCGCGGGCCTGCGGCAACAGGTTGATGTGCAGGTGGGCGGGCCAGCGCGGGTCGTGGAGCTCCCCGGCGGCCGGTTGCCGGCGCACGGTCGCCCCCGCCACGTCGCGCAGGCTGCGTGCGAAGAAGGCCGCGGACCGGCGGCGCAGGAGCAGGCGGTGTTCGCGGATCGCGCGCTCCATCCGGGCGTTCTCCGGCGGGACCGCGGTGCCGAGGGAGCCGGTCAGGTAGCCGACGAGTTCCCCGTCCACGACCGCGACGAACAGCGACTCCGGCTCCAGATCCATGTACGGCGTGAGGTAGATGGCCGCCTCGGACTCCTCGTGCCCCCACAGCGACGCGGTCGGGGCGCCCTCGCCCGCACGGCCGAAGAGGGCGCGCAGCGCCGGCCGGTCGACCTCGCAGAATCTCCGGATCTCCACCACGACAGCCAACCTGACCGGACGTCACTCGACCAGGGTGTTTAGACTCGGCCCCGACTTCGTGAATCCGTTCACAAGGAGCCGCATGGCTGCGCCCGAACCCACCACAGCGGACGCCGACGTCATCGTCGTCGGCGCCGGACCCGCCGGATCCACCGCTGCCTCATACCTCGCAAGGGCGGGGCTCGACGTCCTGCTCCTGGAGAAGTCGACGTTCCCGCGCCCCAAGGTGTGCGGTGACGGCTTCACCCCGCGAGGCATGAAGCAGCTGATCGACCTCGGCATCGACTGCACGCAGGAGAACGGCTGGCTGCACAACAAGGGCCTGCGGGTCGTCGGCGGCGGCGTCACCCTGGAGCTGCCCTGGCCCACCCTGGCGAGCTTCCCGGACTACGGCGCGGTGCGCCCCCGTCAGGACTTCGACGAGCTGCTCGTCCGGCACGCCGAGAAGCTGGGCGCCCGCCTGCACGAGGACACCACCGTCACCGAGGCCATCACCGACGAGCGCAGCGGCCGGGTCGTGGGCGTGCGCGGCACCGTCGGCAAGGGCAAGGAGAAGCGGCCGGTGTCCTACCGGGCGCCGCTCACCCTGGCCTGCGACGGCGTGAGCGCCCGCCTGGCCCTCTCGCTCGGGATGGCCAAGCGCGACGACCGGCCGATGGGCGTGGCCGTGCGCCGCTACTACGAGTCGCCGCGCACCCATGACGACCACCTCGAGAGCCATCTCGAGCTGTGGGACCGCTCCGACGCGGCGAACCCGAAGCTGCTGCCCGGCTACGGCTGGATCTTCGGGATGGGCGACGGCACGTCCAACGTCGGGCTGGGCATCCTCTCCACGTCCAAGGCCTACGGCTCCACCGACTACCGCGCGCTGCTGAAGTCGTGGCTGGACGGCACTCCGGAGGAGTGGGGCTACCGCGACGAGAACGCGGTGGGCACCGTCGGTGGTGCCGCGCTGCCGATGGGCTTCAACCGGATCCCGCACTACCGGCCCGGTCTGCTGCTGGTCGGCGACGCGGGCGGGATGGTCAACCCGTTCAACGGGGAGGGCATCGCCTACGCGATGGAGTCCGCGGCGATCGCGGCGCGCTGCGCGGTGCAGGCGCACGCCCGTTCCGGCTCGTCCGCGGAGGCGGCGCTGGCGGGCTACCCGGCGGCGATGAGCCAGGCGCTGGGCGGCTACTACCGCATCGGCAACATCTTCTCGAAGCTGATCGGCAACCCGACGATCATGGCGACGGCCACGAAGTACGGGCTGCCGCGCACCACGCTCATGCGGTTCATCCTCAAGCTCCTCGCCAACCTCTACGACCCGCACGACGGTGGGGTCAGCGACCGCGTCATCACCGCGATGACCAGGCTCACACCGAGCCTGTAGTAAGGCTTGCCTGGGTCCGGTCGGGCTATCCGCCCGACTTAAGGTCCCGGCGGAATCAAATAGCGCGATTCACGAGACGACGACTGACGAGGGCAGAACGGATGCTCGACCCCTACCTCCCGCTGGTGCTGCTGTTCGCCCTGGCAGGTGCGTTCGCCCTGTTCTCGGTGACGGCTGCGCCGTACGTCGGCCCGCGCCGCTACAACCGGGCCAAGCTCGACGCCTACGAGTGCGGCATCGAGCCCTCGCCCCAGCCCGTCGTGGGCGGCGGCCGGATGCCGGTCGCCTACTACCTCACGGCGATGCTGTTCATCCTGTTCGACATCGAGATGGTCTTCCTCTACCCGTTCGCGGTGAGCGCCAACGCGCTGGGCCTGTTCGGGCTGGTGGAGATCGTGCTGTTCATCGTCACGGTCGGCTTCGCCTACATCTACGTGTGGCGGCGCGGCGGGCTGGATTGGAACTGAGATGGGTCTCGAAGAGAACCTGCCCAGCGGCGTACTGCTGACCAGCGTCGAGAAGCTGGTCAACTGGACGCGCAAGTCGTCGCTGTGGCCCGCCACGTTCGGGCTCGCCTGCTGCGCCATCGAGATGATGACCACCGGCGCGCCCCGCTACGACCTCGCCCGCTTCGGGATGGAGGTCTTCCGCGCCTCGCCGCGCCAGGCCGACCTGATGATCGTCGCCGGCCGGGTGAGCAACAAGATGGCGCCCGTCCTGCGCCAGATCTACGACCAGATGCCCGAGCCCCGTTGGGTGCTCGCGATGGGCGTCTGCGCCTCGTCGGGCGGGATGTTCAACAACTACGCGATCGTCCAGGGCGTCGACCACGTGGTGCCGGTCGACATGTACCTGCCCGGCTGCCCGCCCCGGCCGGAGATGCTGATGGACGCGATCCTCAAGATCCACGCCAAGATCATGGACGAGCCGCTCGGATCCGCACGGGCTGCCGAGCTGGCCGAGAGCGGCCACAAGACCGAGCTGGTCCCGTCCTCGATCAAGTACGCGAAGAAGTGACGGATCATGCCTGACCAGAACAACGGCGCTGAGAACACCGACCCCGCGCCGGCCACCGGCACCGCGGGATCCTCCGCGCAGCAGAGCGGGCCCGACGCCGCCGAGCAGCGGGCCCGCGGCGCGCAGGACGCCAAGGGCGGCGAGGTCGAGCAGACCGACGCGCCGATCGACGCGCCTTCCGACACCGACGGCGACGAGCAGGGCACGCCGGAGGGCGGCACCCGCATCGCGCCCACCCGCGACCGCCGCGGCATGTTCGGCGTCTCCGGCTCGGGCGACACCTCCGGCTTCGGCGGCCTGCGGCTGCCGGGCCACGTGCCGGCCCCGGCCGAGCGGCCCTTCGGCGGCTGGTTCGACGAGTTCGCCGACGACCTCGCCGACGCGATGGCCGAACGCGGCATCCCGCGCGGCGCGGTGCAGCAGATCACGATCGACCGCGGCGAGATCACGTTCTACGTGCAGCGGGAGCGGATCCTCGAGCTCTGCCGCACCCTGCGCGACGAGGAGTACCTGCGCTTCGAGCTGTGCTCCTCGGTCTCCGGCGTCGACTACGGGGAGGGCGTGCCGCAGCGGTTGCACGTCGTCTACCACCTGACGTCGATGACCTTCCGCCGCCGGATCCGCCTCGAGGTGGCCGTGGACGTCGACGACGCGCACGTGCCGAGCGTCGTGGAGGTCTACCCCACGGCCGACTGGCAGGAGCGCGAGGCCTGGGACATGTTCGGGATCGTCTTCGACGGCCACCCGGCGCTCACCCGGATCCTCATGCCGGACGACTGGGACGGCCACCCGCAGCGCAAGGACTACCCCCTCGGCGGCATCCCGGTGGAGTACAAGGGCGCGGAGATCCCTCCGCCCGACCAGAGGCGGGCATACACATGAGTCAGGACGCCTACTCCCCGGCTTCGAGCAGGGAGACCACCGAGGGCACCGTCTACACGGTCACCGGTGGCGACTGGGACACGCTCCTCGACGAGGAGCACGACGACCGCATCGTCATCAACATGGGTCCGCAGCACCCGTCCACGCACGGCGTGCTGCGCCTGGTGCTGGAGCTCGAGGGCGAGACGGTGCAGCAGGCCCGCTCGGTGATCGGCTACCTGCACACCGGCATCGAGAAGAACTGCGAGTACCGCACCTGGACCCAGGGCGTCACGTTCGTGACGCGCATGGACTACCTGGCGCCGATCTTCAACGAGGTCGGCTACTGCCTCGCGGTGGAGAAGCTGCTCGGGGCGGAGGTGCCGCAGCGCGCCACGGTGGCCCGGGTGCTGCTGATGGAGATCAACCGCATCGGCTCGCACCTGGTCTGTCTCGCCACCGGCGGCATGGAGCTCGGCGCGCTCACCGGCATGACGGCCGGGTTCCGCGAGCGCGAGGAGGTGCTGCACCTGCTCGAGTTCCTCACCGGTCTGCGCATGAACCACGCGTTCGTCCGGCCCGGCGGGCTGGCCCAGGACCTCCCGGAGGGCTGGGCGGAGAAGGTCACCGAGTTCGTCGCGCTGATGCGCAAGCGCTTGCCGGACTACGACAACCTGCTCACCGGCCAGCCGATCTGGCGCCAGCGTCTCGAGGGTGTCGGCTACCTGCCGGTGGACGGCTGCCTCGCGCTCGGCGCCACCGGCCCGATCCTGCGTTCCGCGGGCCTGGCGTGGGACCTGCGCAAGATCGAGCCGTACTGCGGCTACGAGGAGTACGACTTCGAGGTCCCGGTGGCCACCGAGGCCGACTGCTACGCCCGCTACCGGCTGCGCGTCGCGGAGATGCACGAGTCGCTCAAGATCATCGAACAGGCCGTGGCCAAGATGGAGCCGGGCCCGGTGATGGTCCAGGACCGCAAGATCGCCTGGCCCGCGCAGCTGTCCGTGGCGTCCGACGGCATGGGCAACAGCCTCGAGCACGTCCGCAAGATCATGGGTCAGTCGATGGAGTCGCTGATCCACCACTTCAAGCTGGTCACCGAGGGCTTCTCGGTGCCGGCCGGTCAGGCCTACACGGCGATCGAGTCGCCGCGCGGGGAGCTGGGCTACCACCTGGTGTCCGACGGAGGCACCCGCCCGGTGCGCGTGCACGTGCGCGACCCCAGCTTCGTGAACCTGCAGACGATGCCCGCGATGAGCGAGGGCGGCATGGTCGCCGACGTCATCGCGGCCGTCGCCTCGATCGACCCCGTCATGGGAGGTGTGGACCGGTGACCCTGCCAGAAGGCACGCCGGAGTCCTACGGCCCGATCACCGGGCCGGAAGAGGTGCAGTTCGAGCCGGTCGTCTCCGAGGGCGGGCCGGTCTCGCCGATCTTCGACGAGGTCACCCGGCAGCGCACCAAGGAGATCATCGCGCAGTACCCGCAGTCGCGCTCGGCGCTGCTCCCGCTGCTGCACCTGGTGCAGTCGGTGGAGGGCCACGTCAGCCAGGACGGCATCCGGTACTGCGCCGAGGCGCTGGAGCTGACCACCGCCGAGGTCTCGGCGGTCGCCACCTTCTACACGATGTACAAGCGCACGCCGTGCGGCCAGCACCTCGTGAGCGTCTGCACCAACACGCTGTGCGCCACCTTGGGCGGCGACGACATCTACGCGCGCCTGCAGGAGAAGCTCGGGGTCGGGCACGAGGGCACCGCGGGCGAGCCCGGCGCGGAAGGCTCGCTCACGCTCGAGCACGCCGAGTGCCTCGCGGCCTGCGACCTCGGGCCGGTGCTGCAGGTCAACTACGAGTACTACGACAACCAGACGCCGGAGTCGGCGGAGGCACTGGTGGACGCATTGGCGCGGGGCGAGAAGCCGGCCCCCACCCGCGGTGCACCGCTCACCGACTTCCGCACGGTGGAGCTGGAGCTCGCCGGGATCTTCCCCGACCTGCCCACGAGCGCCGAGGGGCCGTCGATCGCGCCGGAGTCGGTGCGCGGCGCGCTGCTGGCCTCCGAGCGTGGCTGGACGGCCCCGTCGATGCCCGACAACCCGCCCGCGTTTCCCGCACTGCCGGAGAAGAAGTGATGGTGGACCAACTCACGCCGGTGCTCACGAGGCGCTGGCAGTCGCCGCGCTCGTGGTCGATCGACACCTACGAGCAGCTGGAGGGCTACCAGGCCCTGCGCCACGCGCTCACCGCCCACCCCGACCAGCTCATCCAGCTGGTGAAGGACTCCGGGCTGCGCGGCCGCGGCGGCGCGGGCTTCCCCACGGGCATGAAGTGGAGCTTCATCCCGCAGGGCGCCACCGGCCCGGGGGCCAAGCCCAAGTACCTGGTGATCAACGCCGACGAGGGCGAGCCGGGTACCTGCAAGGACATCCCCACGATGATGGCCGACCCGCACTCCCTGGTGGAGGGCTGCATCATCACCAGCTACGCGATCCGCGCGAACTTCTGCGCGATCTACGTGCGCGGTGAGGCCCTGCACTGCATCCGCCGCGTGCGCCGGGCAGTCGAGGAGGCCTACGCCAAGGGCTACCTCGGCAAGGACGTCCTGGGCTCGGGCTTCGACCTCGACATCGTGGTGCACGCCGGTGCGGGTGCCTACATCTGCGGCGAGGAGACGGCGCTGCTCGACTCGCTCGAGGGTCGTCGCGGTCAACCTCGCCTCAAGCCTCCCTTCCCGGCCACGTCGGGGCTCTACGCCTCGCCGACTGTGGTGAACAACGTGGAGACCATCGCCTCGGTTCCCGCGATCGTGATGGGCGGCAGCGACTGGTTCCGGTCGATGGGCTCCGAGAAGAGCCCCGGGCCGAAGATCTACTCGGTGTCGGGACACGTCGAGCGGCCCGGCCAGTACGAGGCACCGCTGGGCATCACGCTGCGCCAGCTGCTCGAACTGGCCGGCGGCATGAAGGGCGGGGTCCCGCTCAAGTTCTGGACGCCGGGCGGCTCGTCCACCCCGATCTTCACCGCGGAGCACCTCGACGTGCCGCTGGACTTCGAGGGTGCCGCGGCCGCCGGCTCGATGCTCGGCACCACGGCCGTGCAGGTCTTCAACGAGACCGTGTCGGTGCCGTGGGCGGTCATGAAGTGGACCGAGTTCTACAAGCACGAGTCGTGCGGCAAGTGCACGCCCTGCCGCGAAGGCACGTACTGGCTGGTGCAGATCCTCGAGCGGATGGTGCACGGCGAGGGCACCGAGGCGGACGTCGAGACGATGCTCGACGTCTGCGACAACATCCTCGGCCGCTCGTTCTGCGCCCTCGGTGACGGCGCCACCAGCCCGATCACGAGCGCCATCAAGTACTTCCGCCAGGAGTTCCTGGACCTCATCGCGGAGCAGCCCGCGGTGGGACGTCCGGAGCAGCTGGACGATCTGGTTGGAGCCCAGGCATGACGATCGCCCCTGAGGAGAAGAAGGAGGCGCGCCCCGTGCCGGAGGGGTACGTGCGCCTCACTATCGACGGGCAGGAGGTGGAAGCGCCCAAGGGGGAGCTGCTGATCCGCGCCTGCGAGCGGCTCGGGATCATCGTGCCGCGGTTCTGCGACCACCCGCTGCTCGACCCCGCAGGTGCCTGCCGGCAGTGCCTGGTCGAGGTGGAGATGGGCGGCCGGCCGATGCCGAAGCCGCAGGCCAGCTGCACCATGACGGTGGCGGACGGCATGGTCGTCAAGACCCAGCACTCCTCCCCGGTGGCCAAGAAGGCCCAGGAGGGGGTGATGGAGCTCCTGCTCATCAATCACCCCCTCGACTGCCCCATCTGCGACAAGGGCGGCGAGTGCCCCCTGCAGAACCAGGCGATGAGCACCGGGCGCACGGACTCCCGGTTCATCGAGACGAAGCGGGTCTTCGAGAAGCCGCTCCCGATCTCGTCGCAGGTCCTGCTGGACCGCGAGCGCTGCGTCCTGTGCCAGCGCTGCACCCGCTTCTCCGAGGAGATCGGCGGCGACCCGTTCATCGACCTGCTGGAGCGCGGCTCGAACCAGCAGGTCGGGGTGGCCCAGGACAAGCCGTTCCAGAGCTACTTCTCCGGCAACACCATCCAGATCTGCCCGGTGGGTGCGCTCACCAGCGCCGCCTACCGGTTCCGCTCGCGCCCGTTCGACCTGGTGTCCACGCCCGGCGTCGACGAGCACACCTCGAGCGGCGCCGCGCTGCGCATCGACACCCGTCGCGGCACGGTCATGCGCCGCCTGTCGGGCAACGACCCCGAGGTCAACGAGGAGTGGATCGACGACAAGACCCGCTTCGCGTTCCGCTACCTCTCCTCGAAGGGGCGCATCACCCGGCCGATGATCCGCGGCGCGGGCGGCGAGCTGGAGGAGACCTCGTGGACCGAGGCCCTGTCGGTCGCCGCGCAGGGCCTGCTCGCCGCACGTGAGCAGGGGATCGGGGTGCTCGCGGGCGGGCGGCTGACCGTGGAGGACGCCTACGCGTACGGCAAGTTCGCGCGCGTCGCCGCAGGCACCAACGACGTCGACTTCCGGGCTCGCGCCCACTCGGCGGAGGAGCTGGACTTCCTGGCCTCGCACGTGGTCGGGAAGGGCCCCGAGACCCTCAGCTACACCCGCCTCGAGGCGGCGCCCGCGGTGCTCTGCGTGGCGCTGGAGCCCGAGGAGGAGGCGCCGGTCGTCTACCTGCGGCTGCGCAAGGCGGCCCGCAAGCACGGCCAGCGCGTGTTCCACCTCGGCCAGTGGACCACCCCGGCGGTCGAGCGCACCTCGCGCGACACCGGCGCCGCGTCCCCGGCAGCGAAGGACAACCTCATCCCGGCGGTGCCCGGCGCCGAGGCCGCGGTCCTGGCCGACCTGCCGGCCGACGTCCTCGAGGCCCTCACCGGCGGGGGCGTCGTCCTCGTCGGCGAGCGTGCCGCCGAGGTCCCCGGCCTGTACTCGGCCGTGGCCGCCCTCGGGGCGCGCACCGGTGCCGCGATCGGCTGGGTGCCGCGGCGCGCGGGCGACCGCGGCGCGCTCGATGCGGGTGCCGTGCCCACGCTGCTGCCCGGTGGCCGCCCGGTGGCCGACGCCGCCGCCCGCGCCGAGGTGGAGCAGACGTGGGGCCTCGCGGCCGGCGCGCTGCCCACCACCCCGGGCCGCGACACCGACGAGATCCTCACCGCCGCCGCCACCGGCGAGCTGGCGGCGCTGGTCGTCGGTGGCGTCGACCCGAACGACCTCGCCGACCCGGCGGCCGCCCTGGCCGCCCTGCGCGAGGTCGGGTTCCTGGTGAGTCTCGAGCTGCACACCTCGGTGGTCACCGAGCTCGCCGACGTGGTGCTGCCGGTGGCGCCGGACGTCCAGCGGGCCGGGAGCTACCTCAACTGGGAGGGGCGCCGGCGCGCGTTCGGCCCGGCCCTGGACGCCAGCGGTGTGCTCCCGGACTGCCGCGTGCTCGACACGCTCGCCGTCGAGATGGACATCGACCTGTTCACGCAGACGCCGGCGGCCGCCGGGGGCGAGCTGGACCGGCTCGGCAACCGGACGGGTGCCGCACCGGCCGCTCCGTCGGTGCCGGCCACCGAGCCGCTGCGGCCCGGGTTCGGGCAGGCCGTGCTCGCGACCTGGCGCCAGCTGATCGACGAGTCGACGCTCGCGACGGGCGAGCCGGCACTGGCCGGCACGGCCCGCTCGGCGTACGTCCGGGTGAACGCGGCCACGGCCGAGCGGCTGGGCGTCACGGAGGGCGCGCCGGCCACGGTGCGCACCGACCGGGGCGCGATCACGCTGCCGGTGGCGCTGGCCGACCTGCCCGACGGCGTCGTGTGGCTGCCGGGCAACTCGGGTGACTCGCGGGTCCGGAGCGTCCTCGGCGCCGGGCACGGCGACGTGGTGGGGGTGACGGCATGAACCTGTTGGCGCAGGCTCCCGAGGGGATGACCCGCACGCAGGAGCTGCTGGCCGACGACCCGCTCTGGCTGGTGATCCTGAAGGTCGTGGCGCTGTTCGCGATCGGCGTGGTGCTCACGCTCTTCATGATCAACTGGGAGCGCAAGGTGGTGGGCCGGATGCAGCAGCGTCCGGGCCCCAACCGCACCGGCCCCGGCGGCTGGCTGCAGTCCTTGGCAGACGGGCTCAAGCTCGCCTTCAAGGAAGACATCATGCCGACGATGGCCGACAAGCGGGTGTACTTCATCGCCCCGGTCATCTCCACGATCCCGGCCTTCGTGGCGTTCTCGGTGATCCCGTTCGGCGGCGAGGTCTCGATCTTCGGCGAGCCCACGGTGCTGCAGCTGGTGGACCTGCCGGTCGGCGTGCTGGTGGTGTTGGCCTGCTCCTCGATCGGCGTCTACGGGATCGTGCTGGGCGGCTGGGCGTCGGGCTCGCCGTACCCGCTGCTGGCGGCGCTGCGCAGCGCGGCGCAGGTGATCTCCTACGAGATCGCGCTGGGCCTGTCGATCGTGGGTGTGATCCTCTACGCGGGGTCCCTGTCCACCGCCGACATCGTGGCCGCGCAGGCGAGCGGCTGGTACCTGCTGCTGCTGGCACCGAGCTTCGTGGTCTTCGTGATCGCGATGGTCGGGGAGACCAACCGCGCGCCGTTCGACCTGCCGGAGGCGGAGTCGGAGCTGGTGGGCGGGTTCCACACCGAGTACTCGTCGCTGAAGTTCGCGCTGTTCTTCCTCGCCGAGTACGTCAACATGGTCACGGTCTCCGCGATGGCCACCACGCTCTTCCTGGGCGGCGGGCAGTGGCCGTGGCCGCTGTCGTTCCTGAACAGCAACGGGTGGCTGCAGATGGTGGCCTTCCTGATCAAGACGCTGATCTTCCTGTTCATGTTCATCTGGTTGCGCGGCACGCTGCCGCGGATGCGTTACGACCAGTTCATGCGCCTGGGCTGGAAGGTACTGGTACCGGGCAGCCTGCTGTGGATCCTGGCGATCTTCGCGATCCGCACCTGGCGTTCCACCGGTGGCGACGTCAGCGCGTTGCTGATCGGCCTGGGGATCGCGCTGGCGGTGGTACTGCTGGTGGCGTTCCTGGTGCCCGACCGCAAGGTGGAGGGCCCGGCGCCGGTGGAGCTCGCCTCGGACTACCCGGTGCCACCACTGGACCTGGCCGTGCCCACCCCCTCCCGGCACAAGCTGCGCTCCCGGCTGGCGGAGAGCGCCGAGGAGCCGCGGACGCCCGCCCTCAGCGGGAAGGAGACCGAGTAGATGTTCGACTTCTTCAAGGGCTTCGGCGTCACCTTCGGGACGATGTTCAAGAAGGTCGTCACCGAGGAGTACCCCGAGGACTTCCCGCCGGCCGCACCGCGCTGGCACGGGCGTCACCAGCTCAACCGCCACCCGGACGGGCTGGAGAAGTGCGTGGGCTGCGAGCTGTGCGCCTGGGCCTGCCCGGCCGACGCGATCTACGTCGAGGGCGGGGACAACACCGAGGAGGCCCGCTTCTCGCCCGGTGAGCGCTACGGCGCGATCTACCAGATCAACTACCTGCGCTGCATCGGCTGCGGCCTGTGCATCGAGGCCTGCCCCACCCGGTCGCTCACGATGACCAACTTCTACGAGATGGCCGACGACAACCGGCAGGACCTGATCTACACCAAGGAGCAGCTGATGGCGCCGCTGCTGCCGGGTATGGAGCAGCCGCCGCACCCGATGCGACTCGGTGACAACGAGCAGGACTACTACGTGCAGGGGCCGGTGCTCTCGCTCAAGGCGGCTGCCGGCGAGCGTGACGAGAACGACCCGGTGGGGGAGCAGGTCAAGTGACTCTCGATCTCCTCGCCCAGGCCGCGCCGGCGCCGGACGTCGTCAGCACCGGTGAGGCCGTCGTCTTCTGGATCATCGGCCCGCTCGCCCTGCTCGGCGCGCTCGGCATGGTGTTCGCCCGCAACGCGGTGCACTCGGCGCTCGCGCTGGTGGGCACGATGCTGTGCCTGGCGGTGCTCTACATCGTCCAGCAGGCGCCGTTCCTCGGCTTCGTGCAGATCATCGTCTACACCGGCGCGATCATGATGCTGTTCCTGTTCGTGCTGATGCTGGTGGGCCGGGACAGCTCCGACTCGGTGGTCGAGGTGCTGCGCGGCCAGCGGCTCGCTGCGCTGGCGCTCGGTGTCGGGCTGGCCGTGCTGCTGGTGGCCACCGTCGGGCGCTCGCTCACCGCGGTCACCCCGGTCGGTCTGGCCGCGGGGGGTGCGGGCTCGAGCGCCAACGTCACCGGGCTCGGGACGCTGATCTTCACCGACTACCTGTTCGCGTTCGAGCTCACCTCGGCGCTGCTGATCACGGCGGCGCTCGGCGCGATGGTGCTCGCCTACGCCCAGAGCAAGGGGCACGCCAAGCGTGGCCAGCGGGCCACCGTGGAGGCGCGCCTGCGCGGCGAGCACGACCGGATCTCCCCGTTGCCCGGCCCCGGCGTCTTCGCCACCGGCAACTCGGTCGCCGTCCCGGCCGTGTTGCCCGATGGGTCGATCGCCCCGGAGTCGATCTCGGCCATCCTCGACGCCACGCCGGTACGCGAGGTCGAGGACGAGCCCCGGACGGACGCGCGCGCGCTCACCGGCGGTACGGCCACCGCCGGGGAGACCCTCGACGACGACACCCACGAGGACCACCGGTGACCCCCACCTACTACCTGCTGCTCTCGGCGCTGTTGTTCTCCATCGGCGCCGTCGGCGTGCTGGTGCGGCGCAACGCGATCGTCGTGTTCATGTGCATCGAGCTGATGCTCAACGCGGTGAACCTCTCGCTCGTCACGTTCGCCCGGATCAACGGCGAGCTCGACGGCCAGGTCATGGCGTTCTTCGTGATGGTGGTGGCCGCGGCAGAGGTCGTCGTCGGCCTCGCGATCATCATGTCGATCTTCCGTACCCGCAGGACGGCGTCGGTCGACGACGCGAACCTGCTCAAGTACTGACCTACAAGGAGTGCTCCCCGTGCTCAGCCCCCGCCATAGCCGGCGACCCGAGGTGACCCGGTGACTCCGACATCGGTCGTCGGTGCACTCGCCGCCGAGTTGCCGCACGTCGGCACCGCCGCTGGTACGGCCTCGCTGGCCTGGCTGCTGTTCGTGCTCCCCGCTGCCGGGGCGCTCGTGCTGTTCGTCGCAGGCCGCCGCGCCGATTCCTGGGGCCACTGGCTCGGCCTGCTCACGGTGGTCGCCTCGTTCGCCGTCGGCCTGCTGATCTTCCTGGAGACCGCGGGGCTCGCCCCCGAGGAGCGCACCCGGGAGCTGTCGCTGTTCGAGTGGATCGGCGTCGGTGACCTCAGCGTCGACTTCGGCCTCCGGCTCGACCCGCTGTCGTTGACGTTCGTCCTGCTCATCACGGGCGTCGGTGGCCTCATCCACCTCTACTCGATCGGCTACATGAGCCACGACCCGGGCAGGCGGCGCTTCTTCGCGCAGCTGAACCTGTTCGTCGCGGCGATGCTGCTGCTCGTCCTCGGCAACAACTTCGTGATGCTCTACCTGGGCTGGGAGGGCGTCGGCCTGGCGTCCTACCTGCTGATCGGCTACTACCAGGACCGCCCGTCCGCCGCCACCGCGGCGAAGAAGGCGTTCCTGATGAACCGGGTCGGTGACGTCGGGCTGGCCATCGCGATCTTCCTGCTCTGGACCAACCTGGGCACGTTGCAGTACAGCGAGGTCTTCGCCCGGATCGGCGAGGTCGACGGCGGCACGATCATCGCGATCACGGTGCTGCTGCTGCTGGGCGCCTGTGGCAAGTCGGGCCAGTTCCCGCTGCAGTCCTGGCTGCCGGACGCGATGGAGGGCCCCACTCCGGTCTCCGCGCTGATCCACGCGGCCACGATGGTCACCGCGGGCGTCTACCTGATCGCGAGAACGCACCCGATCTACGACCTCACCGAGACCGGGCGCCTCGTCGTGGCGCTCGTCGGAGTGATCACGCTGCTGATCGGCGCGATCATCGGCTGCGCCTACGACGACATCAAGAAGGTGCTCGCGTACTCCACGGTGAGCCAGATCGGCTACATGATCCTGGCCGTCGGGCTCGGCCCGGCCGGTTACGCGCTCGGCATCTTCCACCTGCTCACCCACGGCTTCTTCAAGGCCGGGCTGTTCCTCGGCGCCGGGTCGGTGATGCACGCGATGAACGACGACGTCGACATGCGGCGCTTCGGCGGGCTCTACCGCTACATGCCGGTCACGTTCGTGACGTTCGGGCTGGGCTACCTGGCGCTCATCGGCTTCCCGTTCCTGTCCGGCTACTTCTCCAAGGACGAGATCATCGCCGCGGCGTTCGGACAGCCGGGCTGGCAGGGCTGGGTGTTCGGAGGTGCGGCCACCCTGGCCGCCGGGCTCACCGCCTTCTACATGACCCGGCTGATGTTCATGACCTTCTTCGGCGAGAAGCGCTGGGAGGAGCTGAAGAGCACCGACGGGCGCGACTACCACCCGCACGAGTCGCCGGCCGTGATGACGATCCCGATGATCGTGCTGGCGCTCGGCTCGGTCGGGGCGGGCTTCGTCCTGTCCAACGGGCACCTGCTCGTCGACTGGCTCGCGCCCTCGCTGGGTGAGCTGGAGGAGCCGCACGGCGGCGTCCTCGGGCACTCGGTCGTGCCGTACCTGGTCGTCGGGGTCTCGGCGCTCGGCGTGCTGATCGCCTGGCTCACCGTCGGACGCCGGCGCACGCCGGTGGAGCGGCCGGAGCCGGTGTCGCTGCCCGTGCGCGCGGCCCGCCGCGACCTGTACGCCAACGCGATCAACGAGGCGCTCATCGCGCGGCCCGGCACCTGGCTCTCGCGGGCGCTGGTCTACTTCGACAACCGCGGGGTCGACGGCGTGGTCAACGGCACGGCGGCCCTGCTCGGCGGCAGCTCGGGCCGGCTGCGCAAGATGCAGACCGGGTTCGTCCGCTCCTACGCGCTCTCCATGCTCGGCGGCGGCGTGCTCGTCGTCGCGGCGCTCTTGGCGGTGCGGTTCGCATGACCGGAGGCAACGTGCTCCTGTTGATCCTGCTGGTGCTGCCGCTGGTCGGCGCACTCGTCGTGGCGCCCATGAAGAACAGCCCGGGCACCGCGAAGCTCACCGCGATGGGGTTCGCGCTCGCGTCGCTCGTGCTCACCGCGATCACCTGGTTCTCCTACTCGGTGGCGGCCGCCGCCGAGGGCACGCGGTTCCAGCTCGAGCTGTCCGTGCCGTGGATCCCGGCCTTCGGCACCCGCTTCGCCCTCGGCATCGACGGCATCGCCCTGGTGATGCTGGCGCTGATCGCGGTGCTGGTGCCGATCGTGCTGGCGTTCTCGTGGGAGGAGAAGCTCCCCGAGGGCCGCACGGTGTCCGGGTTCTTCGCGCTGCTGCTGGCCACCCAGGGCCTGCTGGTCGGCGTGTTCGCCGCCACCGACGTGTTCCTGTTCTACGTGTTCTTCGAGGCCATGCTGATCCCGATGTACTTCCTCATCGGGCGCTTCGGCGGGCCCCGTCGGCAGTACGCGGCGGTGAAGTTCTTCCTGTACTCGCTCCTCGGTGGGCTGATCATGCTGGCCTCGGTGATCGGGCTGTTCGTGGTGAGCGGGGAGCAGCTGGGCGAGGGCACGTTCACCTGGACCGAGCTGCAGGCGATGGCGGCGTCGGTGCCCGAGTCCACGCAGATCTGGCTGTTCCTCGGCTTCTTCGTGGCGTTCGCGATCAAGGCGCCGCTCGTGCCGTTCCACACCTGGCTGCCCGACGCCGGTGCCGAGGCCCCGGTCGGGGCGGGCGTGCTGCTCGTCGGCGTGCTGGACAAGGTGGGCACGTTCGGCTTCCTGCGCTACTGCCTGCCGCTGTTCCCGCTGGCATCGCAGCGGCTCGCACCGCTGGTGCTCACGCTCGCGGTGATCGGGATCCTGTACGCGGCGCTCCTGGCCGTGGCGCAGAGCGACCTCAAGAGGTTCGTCACCTACACCTCGATCGCCCACTTCGGGTTCATCGCGCTGGGCATCTTCGCGTTCTCCACCCAGGCGTTCTCCGGGGCCACGCTCTACATGGTCAACCACGGGATCACCACCGGGATGCTGTTCATCGTGCTCGGCATGCTGATCGCCCGCGGCGGTTCCCGGCTCATCAGCGACTACGGAGGCGTGCACAAGCTCGCCCCGCTGCTCGCAGGCACGTTCCTGCTCGCAGGGCTCGCCTCGCTCGCGCTCCCGGGCACCAACTCTTTCGTCAGCGAGTTCCTGGTGCTCCTGGGCTCGTTCCCGCGGCAGCCGGTCTTCACGATCCTGGCCACCGTCGGGATCATCTTCGCGGCGCTGTACGTGCTGTGGGTGTACCAGCAGACGATGCAGGGCCCGGTGCGCGGAGCGGCCGTCCTCGGCGCGCTCGGCTCTGCTGATGCGCGCTCCGCTGGCGCTCCGCGCGGTGCAGGGGGTCCGGGCACCATGCTCGCTCCGGAGGCCGCGGCGAAGAAGGGCGCGTTCCCGGACCTGTCCGGCCGTGAGATCGCCGTGCTGACGCCGCTGATCGTGCTCATCCTCGTGCTCGGCTTCTTCCCCGGGCCGGTGCTCGACGTCATCAACCCGTCGGTGACGGCCACCCTGACCGAGGTGGGCCTGTCCGACCCCGTGGGAGGAATGTCCCGGTGACCCCGCTCGCCCAAGGCGCCATCACGGTGCCCCCGATCGATTACGCGGCGATCGCGCCGCTGATCATCGTGCTCGGCGCGGCGTGCCTCGCCGTGCTCGTCGAGGCATTCCTGCCGCGCCACCAGCGCTGGCCTGCCCAGGTGGCGTTGTCGATCGCCGCGCTCGGTGGCGCAGGCCTCGCGCTGGGCCTGTACGCCGGCAGCGGGCCGCAAGCGGTCACCACGCTGACCGAGTCGCTGGCGATCGACCGGCCGACGCTGTTCCTGTGGGGCACGCTGCTCGCCCTCGGGCTGGCCAGCGTGCTGCTGATCGCCGACCGCTCCGTCGAGCCGGGCGGGGCCTTCCTCGCCTCGGCGGCCTCGCGCGCCGCCGTCGGAGGTGGCACCAGCGACCTCACCGAGCCGCCGGAGGACCGCTCCTACGGCACGCCCGGCCTCGCGCCGACCATGCAGACCGAGGTCTTCCCGTTCACGCTGTTCGCGCTCGGCGGGATGATGACCTTCGTCGCGGCGAACGACCTGCTCACGATGTTCATCGCGCTCGAGGTGCTGTCGCTGCCGCTGTACCTGATGTGCGGTCTCGCCCGCAGGCGCCGGCTCCTCTCCCAGGAAGCGGCGGTCAAGTACTTCCTGCTCGGCGCGTTCGCCTCGGCGTTCTTCCTCTACGGGCTCGCGCTGATCTACGGCTACGCCGGCACGGTGCGGTTCCCGGAGATCGCCGAAGCCGCCGTGGGTTCCGTGCGATCCGACGCGCTGCTGCTGGGCGGGCTCGCTCTGCTCGTGATCGGCCTGATGTTCAAGGGGTCGGTCGGCCCGTTCCACACCTGGACCCCGGACGTGTACCAGGGCGCGCCCACACCCGTCACCGCGTTCATGGGGTCCTGCACCAAGGTGGCCGCGTTCGGCGGGATCCTGCGGGTCCTGCACGTCGCCTTCGGTGACATGCGCTGGGAGTGGCGTGGCGTGCTGTGGGCCATCGCGATCGTCTCCATGGCGATCGGCGCTGTGATCGGTCTCACCCAGACCGACATCAAGCGCATGGTCGCGTACTCCTCCGTGGCCCACGCGGGCTTCCTGCTGCTCGGCGCGATCGCGGTCACCGAGCAGGGCGTGTCGGGCACGCTGTTCTACCTGCTGGCCTACGGCTTCACGACGCTCGCCGTGTTCGGCGTGATCAGCCTCGTCCGCGACGCGGACGGCGAGGCCACCCACCTCTCGCAATGGGCCGGGCTCGCCAAGCGTTCGCCGGTCGTGGCCGGCGTGATGACCTTCTTGCTGCTCGCCCTCGCCGGTATCCCGCTGACCAGCGGGTTCACGGCGAAGTTCGCCGTGTTCTCCGCGGCACTGGGCGACGGCATGGCGCCGCTGGTGGTGATCGCGCTGATCGCGAGCGCGGTGGCGGCGTTCTTCTACATCCGGGTGATCGTGCTGATGTACTTCAGCGAGCCGGCGGCCGACGGCCCCACCGTCTCGGTGCCGGGCGCGTTCACCACCGCGGCGATCACGCTCGGCGTCATCGTCACCCTGTTGCTCGGGATCGTGCCGACGCTGGCCCTGGACTGGGCCGGTGGCGGCGGATTCGTCGGCTGAAGAGCGTGAAAAGCTGGGGGACGTGAACGCGAACGCAATTGCGGGCGTCGAGCTCGGAGACCCTGGGCTCGCCTCTGCCACGGAGGCGGGGCTCTCCCGCGTGGAGGACCTGCTGCACCGGGAGGTGTACAGCGACTACCAGTTCGTCACGGAGACGTCGCTGCACCTGATCGAAGCCGGGGGCAAGCGGTTCCGGCCGCTGTTCACGCTGCTCGCGGCCCAGATCGGGCCGCGGCCAGAGGACGACGCCGTGTTCACGGCGGCGGCGGTCGTCGAGATGATCCACCTGGCCACGCTCTACCACGACGACGTCATGGACTCGGCCACGATGCGCCGGGGAGCGGAGAGCGCCAACTCGCGCTGGGACAACAGCGTCGCCATCCTCACCGGCGACTTCCTGTTCGCCCACGCCTCCCGGCTCGTGGCCGACCTCGGCCCGGATGCCGTGCGGATCATCGCCGAGACGTTCGCCGCGCTGGTCACCGGCCAGATGCGCGAGACCCGCGGCCCTCGCACCGACGAGGACCCGGTGCAGCACTACCTCACCGTCATCGCCGAGAAGACGGGGTCGTTGATCGCCACCTCCGGCCGCTACGGGGGGATGTTCTCCGGCTGCCCGCCGGAGCACGTGGAGGCGTTGCGCTGCTTCGGCGCCACCATCGGCACCGCGTTCCAGATCTCCGACGACATCATCGACATCGCCTCACCGTCGGACAGCTCGGGCAAGACGCCGGGCACCGATCTGCGCGAGGGCGTGCTCACCCTGCCGATGCTCTACGCGCTGCAGGAGAGCGGCGCCGGCGCCGACCGCCTGCGCGTCCTGCTGGCGCAGCCCATCACCGACGACGCCGAGGTCGACGAGGCGCTGGATCTCCTGCGCCGCGGCGAGGGTCTGGCCAGGGCGCGCGACGTCCTCGCAGGCCAGGCCGCGGACGCGCGGTCCGAGCTGGGCAAGCTGCCGGCCTGCCCGGCCACGGATGCCCTGTCGTCGCTCACGAGTTACGTGGTCGACCGCACCGGCTGAGAACCCGGCTCCACTGGTGAGCGGGCCGCGCCCGTGGCACCGTAGGCGCGTCCGGAACAGCACACTGGGGGCGCCGTGGCCGTGCGTGGTGCTCGGCCCGTCGGGCGTTGGGTGTGGTGGGGCGTCGCCCTGCTAGCCGTGCCCGCCGCGCTGGCAGCTGTCGGTGTCCTCGTGGTCGACGGCTCGCCCGTCGCCGGTCCGTCGCGCCACGCGGCCGCTCCCGGTGCGGACGGTGGTGCGGTCGCAGGCCTGACCACCGTGGCGGCCGCGCCCGGAGCCCGGCCCACCCCTGCCGACCACGGCCCCGCCGCCGAGCACACGCGGATCGCCGCAGCGCTCGCCGACCGCCCGATCCCGTTCGCCGCCGACTCGGCGGAGCTCACCGAGCCGGCGACCGTGGCCGTGCAGGAGGTGGCCCGGCTGCTCTCCGCGCTCCCGGATGCGCCCGTGCTGGTCGAGGGCCACGCCGCGGACACCCCGGGCGGGCTGGAGACCGCGCGGCTGCTCTCCGAGCGGCGGGCGGACGTCGTCGCCGGTGCGCTGGAGGCGGCCGGCGTGGCGGGCGACCGGATCGCGACCCGGGGCCACGCCGCCGAGCGGCCGCTCGACACCGTGGCGCGAAGCCGTCGCGTCGAGATCAGCATCCGGTAGGGGGAACAGCGTGGGCGCAGTGTTCGGGCAGGTCTGGGTCCTGTGCGCGGTCTCGTTCGTCGCGGGGTCGGGCGTGACGTGGCTCCTGTTCGTCCGGACGCCGCGCCGCCCGCCGCCGGTACCGCCCCCGCCGGTCACGCCGATGGCGCGCTGGGCCCCCGAACCCGTGGCGAAGCACGCTGCGGCCACCCCGCCGGCCGCGCCGCCGTCCCCTGTGGAGCCGGCCCTGGCCAACCTGGACACGCACCGCGACGACGTCCGGCGCCGCCACACGGGCTCGGCCGCGGCAGGCGCCCTGGACCGATGGGGCATCGGAGACGCGAAGCGGTCGGCAGCGGAGATCCCGAGACAGCCAGGCCCCGCAGACGCGCCGCCCCCCGACAACGGCCGCTGAGCCGCACTCCGCACATCCAGTGGTCACTTCGCACAAGGCCCGCCCTATGCGAAGTGACCACCCGGTGTGCGGAGTGGCTCGGGATCAGCCCGCGATCGTCCAGGTGTCGCGGCCGTTCAGCATCGCCTGCAGGTCCGCCGTGCCCGTGGCGGTGGCCTCGGCCACCTGGGCGCGGGTCGCGTCGTCGTAGGTGACGCGGTCGGTGTTGCGGAAGATGCCGGTGACGGTGTGGTTGAGGTCCTGGTCGGACAGGCGGGAGAGGGCGAACGACAGGTTCAGGTCGGTGGCGTCGTGCACCACGATCTGGTCGGCGTCGACCTCGTCGACCTTCGCCACGGTGAGCCCGAAGCCCTCGCGCACGACGGCGTAGCTGCCCAGCCCGTCCTCGGCCTCCGGGCCGAAGCGGATCGGCTCGCCGTGGTGCACCGGGATCACGCGCTCGGCGGCGTCCTCGCCCTTGCGCAGGACGTCGAAGCTGCCGTCGTTGAAGATCGGGCAGTCCTGGAAGATCTCCACGAGTGCGCTGCCGCGGTGGGCGGCGGCCGCGCCGAGGACCGCGGTGAGGCCCTTGCGGTCGGAGTCCAGCGCCCGGCCGATGAAGGAGGCCTCGGCGCCCAGCGCCAGCGAGATGGGGTTGAACGGATGGTCGACCGAGCCCATCGGCGTGGACTTGGTGACCTTGCCCTGCTCGCTGGTGGGCGAGTACTGGCCCTTGGTCAGCCCGTAGATCCGGTTGTTGAACAGCAGGATCTTGAGGTTGACGTTGCGGCGCAGGGCGTGGATCAGGTGGTTGCCGCCGATCGAGAGGGCGTCGCCGTCGCCCGTGACGACCCACACCGACAGGTCCGGCCGGGTGACGGCCAGGCCGGTGGCGATCGCCGGGGCGCGCCCGTGGATCGAGTGCATGCCGTAGGTGTTGAGGTAGTACGGGAACCGCGAGCTGCACCCGATGCCCGAGACGAACACGGTGTTCTCACGCTTGATCCCCAGGGTGGGGAGGAACTGGCGCACGGCGGCCAGCACGGCGTAGTCACCGCAGCCGGGGCACCAACGCACCTCCTGGTCGGAGGTGAAGTCCTTGGCGGTCTGCTTGGCTTCGGTGGTCGGAACCCCGTCGAGGCCGCCCAGCTGGGGCAGCCCGAGGTCGATCGCGGTCATGCTCGCACCCCGTTGAGGTAGTCCAGGAACAGGTCCTGCAGCTCTTCGGCCTTGAACGGCAGGCCGGAGACCTTGGTGTAGCTCTTGACGTCGACGAGGTAGCGGGCCCGCAGCAGCAACGACAGCTGCCCGAGGTTCATCTCGGGCACCAGCACGGTGCGGTAGCGGGCGAGTACCTCGCCGAGGTTGGCGGGCATCGGGTTGAGGTGCCGCAGGTGTGCCTGCGCCACGCTGTGTCCCAGCGCGCGGACGCGGCGGGCGCCGGCGCCGATCGGGCCGTACGTGGAGCCCCACCCCAGGACGAGGAGCTCGGCGTCGCCGTCCGGGTCGTCCACCTCGAGGTCCGGCACCGGGATGCCATCGATCTTGGCGGCGCGCAGCCGGACCATGCGGTCGTGGTTGTCCGGGTCGTAGGAGATCGCGCCGCGGCCGTCGGCCTTCTCCAGGCCTCCGATGCGGTGCTCGAGCCCGGGCGTGCCGGGCACGGCCCACGGGCGGGCGAGCGTGTCGTCGTCGCGCAGGTACGGCCAGAACTCGTCGGAGCCGTCGGGCGCGTTGGGTTCTGTGGCGAAGCCCGGGTCGACCGTCGGCAGCGTCGAGGCGTCCGGCACCTTCCACGGCTCCGACCCGTTGGCCAGCGAACCGTCGGACAGCAGGATCACCGGCGTGCGGTAGGTGACCGCCATCTGCACGGCCTCCAGCGCGGCCTGGAAGCAGTCGCCCGGCGAGCGCGGCGCGATCAGCGGCAGCGGCGCCTCGCCGTTGCGGCCGAACATCGCCTGCAGCAGGTCGGCCTGCTCGGTCTTGGTGGGCAGCCCGGTGGAGGGCCCGCCGCGCTGCACGTCCACCACCAGCAGCGGAAGCTCCAGCGCCACCGCGAGGCCGATGGTCTCCGACTTCAGCGAGATGCCCGGTCCCGACGTGGTGGTGACGCCCAGCGCGCCGCCGAACGCCGCGCCCAGCGCCGCGCCGACGCCGG
Source organism: Pseudonocardia sp. MH-G8 (assembly GCF_002262885.1). Lineage (GTDB taxonomy): Bacteria > Actinomycetota > Actinomycetes > Mycobacteriales > Pseudonocardiaceae > Pseudonocardia. The sequence continues at coordinate 112,532 of NZ_NKYF01000008.1, forward strand.
CGATCTCGTCCTCGGCCTGGAACGTGGTGACGCCGAACGACTTGTGCTTGGACAGCTCGTGCAGGATGTCCGACGCCGGCGTGATCGGGTACGAGCCGAGGAACACCGGCAGGCCGGTGACCTGCCCGGCCGTGACGATCCCGTAGGCGAGCGCGGTGTTGCCGGTGATCTGGCGGTAGGTGCCGACGTCGAGCTTGGCCGGCGCCACCTCGTAGGTGACCGCGAAGGCTTCGGTGGTCTCGCCGTAGGCGTGGCCCGCCTTGTAGGCCAGGATGTTGGCCTCGGCCAGGTCGGGGCGGCGCGCGAACTTCTCCCGCAGGAACCGCTCGGTGCCCTCGTGCGGCCGGTGGTACATCCAGGACAGCAGGCCGAGGGCGAACATGTTCTTCGCCCGCTCCGCGTCCTTCTTCGACAGCCCGGTCTCCTCCAGCGCCCCGCGCGTGAGCGTGGCCATCGCGACCGGGAACACCGAGTACTGGTCGAGCGAGTCGTCCTCGAGCGGGTTGGCCTCGTAGCCGACCTTCGTGAGGTTCCGCTTCGTGAACTCGTCGGTGTTGATGATCAGGATGCCGCCGGCGGGCAGGTCGGCGATGTTGGCCTTGAGTGCGGCCGGGTTCATCGCCACCAGCACGTCGGGGCGGTCGCCCGGGGTGAGGATGTCGTAGTTCGCGAAGTGCAGTTGGAACGACGACACGCCGGGAAGGGTGCCGGCAGGCGCCCGGATCTCGGCGGGGAAGTTGGGCAGCGTCGACAGGTCGTTGCCGAACGCCGCGGTCTCGGAGGTGAACCGGTCACCGGTGAGCTGCATGCCGTCGCCGGAGTCGCCGGCGAACCGGATGACGACGCGGTCGCGCTGCTGCACCTCGCGTCCGCCGTCGGACGATGTCGGAACCTGGTCGACGGCGGTGTCAGAAGTCATTCGAGGTCGGTCCTCGGGTCGACGGGGCGTGCCACGGATCTCTCTTCGAGGTTAGCTCGCGCTAAGCCCGGGTGTCGTTCTACCCCGGTCCACGTCACACCGCGCCCTTCGTCTTCCTGCAACCCGCCGTCAACGGCCGGACCCGCTGATCCTCGACTGCAGTTCGGCGAGACGTTCGGCGAACTCGGGCGAGCGCACCGACTCGGCCTGGGCGCGCACCTCCACCTCCACGGCTTCGGCCTGGGTCGCCATCCCCGCGGTCAGCCGCAACGTGGCCTTCGTGGTGCGTACGAGGTTGCGCGGCGCGGCCGCGGCCCGGCCGGCGAGCTCGACGGCGGCGGTCACCACGTCCTCGGTGACGCGGTGCACCAGCCCGATCCGCTCCGCCTCGGCGGCGTCCACGACCTCCCCGAACAGCGTCAGCGCGGCGGCCCCCTGCGCTCCCAGCACCCGGTGCGCCATCCAGGTGTAGCCGCCGCCGGGGTGCAGGCCGAGCGGGAGGAACCGGGCGTCGAACCGGGCCCGAGGCCCGGCGAGGCGCAGGTCGCAAGCGAGCGCGAGGTTCAGGCCTGCGCCGACGGCCGCACCGTTGACGGCCGCGATCGTGGGCAGCGGGAAGTCGGCGACGGCGAGGAACCCGCTGTAGACCGTGCGCAGCGTCTCCGGGTCGGCCGTGGCGAGCTCGGAGAGGTCGCCGCCCGCGCAGAAGGCGGGGTCCTCGCCGGTGATGACGACCGCGCCCACGGCGTCGTCGGCCGCCGCGCTGCGCAGAGCGTCGACGAGCTTCGCGGACAGCTCGAGGTTCATCGCGTTGCGCCGCTCGGGGTTCGACAGGGTGAGCACGGCGACGCGGTCGGTGATCTCGGTGCGGACGTCGGTGACCATGGCAGGCATCCTGCACCGGCCCACGCCCGGCCCGCGCCGCGACCGGCCCGCGCCGCGCCCGGAACACGACAGAGTGGTTGCTCGTTGAAGCGTTCGGGGGAGGAAGGACCCGACGTGCACAAGTCGATGAACGGGCTGAAGACGGCGCTGCTGCTGGGTGGTCTGAGCGCTCTCGTGCTGCTCGTCGGCTCGCTGTTCGGTCGTGGCGGTCTGGTGATCGCACTGCTGGTGGCGCTGGGCGTCAACGGGTACGCGTACTTCAACTCCGACAAGCTGGCGCTGCGGGCGATGCACGCCCGTCCCATCACCGAGGCCGAGCATCCCGTGATGTACCGCATCGTGCGCGAGCTCTCCCGGACGGCGCGCCAGCCGATGCCGCGCCTCTACGTCAGCCCCACCGCGGCGCCCAACGCGTTCGCCACCGGTCGCAGCCCGCGGCACGCGGCGGTCTGCGCCACCACCGGCCTGCTGCAGATGCTCGACGAGCGGGAGCTGCGCGCGGTGCTCGGCCACGAGCTGTCCCACGTCTACAACCGCGACATCCTGATCTCCTCCGTCGCCGGCGCCCTCGCGTCGATGGTCAGCTTCCTGGCCAACATCGCGATGTTCGCCGGGCTGTTCGGTGGCGGCGACGAGGAGCGACCCAACCCGCTGGCCATGCTGCTGATCGCCCTGCTGGGGCCGGTCGCGGCCGGCGTCGTCCAGATGTCGGTGAGCCGGTCGCGGGAGTTCCAGGCCGACGCGAGCGGCGCTGCGCTCACCGGTGACCCGCTCGCGCTCGCCTCGGCCCTGCGCAAGCTGGAACGCGGCACGCAGCTCGCACCGCTGCCGCCCGACCCGCAGCTCGTGTCGCAGTCGCACTTGATGATCGCCAGCCCCTTCCGTGCCGGCGAGCACCTGAGCCGCCTGTTCTCCACGCACCCCCCGTTGGGTGAGCGCATCCGGCGGCTGGAGGAGATGCACCTGCGCCGGCGGTGAAACCGTCGGACCCGCGCGGCATCCTTGGTGGCGTGCCGACGGAACCGGGAATCGCCACCACCAGCGAGTACGGCGTGCTCGGCGTGCGCGCGGCGTTCGGTGAGCCCGTCGAGCGGTTCACGCTCGACCGGTATCCGCCGGCGGCCGAACTCGCCGGCCTCGTGGAGCGCTACTGGGTCGTCTCGTGGGAGCTGCCGCCCGGGCGCGAGGCCTCGATCACGCTGTTGCCGCACCCCTGCGTCAACGTGGTGCTGGACCGTGGCCGGCTCACCGTGTCCGGGATCGGGCGCGACCGGTTCACCTACGCCTACCGCGGCGTGGGCGGGGTGTTCGGGATCAAGTTCCGTCCCGGCGGGTTCCTGCCCTTCCTCGGCAGGCCGCTGTCCGACATCACCGGCGCCGTGCTGCCCGCCGAGCAGCTGTGGGGCCCGCCCGCCGCGGCGCTCGCCGAGCAGATGACGCCCGCGGGCCTCGACCACCGCGTCGCGCTCGTCGAGGCGTTCCTGCGGGAGCGGTGGCCGCCGCCCGACCCGCAGGTGGCGTTCGTCCAGCGGATCGTCGCCGCGCTGCTGCACGACCGCACGATCGCGCGGGTCGAGGACGTCACCGAGATGTTCGGCATCGCGCCGCGCACGCTGCAGCGGCTGTTCCAGCGCTACGTCGGGGTCAGCCCGAAGTGGGTGCTGCGTCGCTACCGGCTGCACGAGGCAGCCGCCGTGCTCGCCCGCGAGCAGCACCGCCCGTGGGCGGAGGTGGCGGCCGAGCTCGGCTACTTCGACCAGAGCCATTTCATCCGCGACTTCACCGCGGCGATCGGCATGACACCCGTCGCCTACGCCCACGCCTGCCGCCGGAGGGAGGCGCCGATCAGCACGTGACCGGACCGCCGACCCGGCTCACGTCAGGGTGGCCAGGACGAACGCGGCCGCCTCGGCGATCACCGCCTCGTCGTACTCCGCGTCCGGGAGCGCCTTGCTGGACATGACGGCGACGACGAGCGGTGCGCGGTCCGGGGGCCACACGACCGCGATGTCGTTGAGCGTGCCGTAGTCGCCCGTGCCGGTCTTGTCGGCCACCGTCCAGCCCTGCGGAACGGCGGCGCGGATGCGGTCGGCGCCGGTGGTGTTGCGCACCAGCAGATCGCTCAGGTATTCGCGCTTCTCGGCCGGGAGGGTGTCGTCCAGGACGATCCGCTGGTAGTCCGTGCCCAACGCCCGCGGAGAGCTCGTGTCGCGGGGATCGCCGGGCGTGGCCTCCACGATGTGGGGCTCCACCCGGTCCATGCGGGTGACCGTGTCGCCGAGGCCGCGTGTGTATGCGGTGAGCTCGGCCGGACCGCCGAGGTCGCGGAGCAGGAGGTTCCCGGCGGTGCCGTCGCTGTAGCGGACCGCTGCGTCGCACAGCTGCCCGATCGTCATCCCCGTGGCCACGTTCTCCCGGGTGACGACCGCGCTCTTCAACAGGTCACCCTCGCCGTAGGTCACCGCGGTGTCGAGGTGCGAGAGCGGGTTGCGGTGCAGCACGGCGGCCGCGGCGAGCCCCTTGAACGTCGAGCAGAACGCGAAGCGCTCGTCCGCCCGGTGCGCGATGGCAGCACCACTGCCGGTGTCGAGGGCGTACACGCCCAGCCGCGCGTCGAACTTCCGCTCCAGCTCGGTGAGGGGCCCGAGATCCGGTGGCGCAGCGGCGGGCGGGGGCGGCAGGGGAGCCGGGGCCGTGGCGTTCGCGCAACCCGACAGCGGCAGGAGCGCCGCCATACCCAGTAGCGCGCGGCGTCCGATCGTGCGTCCCACCGTGCTCCCCCCGCGGCGTGCCGCCCGCTACGGCGCGGGGAGCACGCAGAACTCGTTGCCGGAAGGATCCACGAACTGGAGCCAGGGGTACTCGCCGGGCTCGCTGATCCTGCGCGCGCCCAGCGCGACGAGACGCTCGGTGGGGTCGCCCTCGCCGGCTTCGCGGCGCACGTCGAGGTGCAGCCCGTTCTTCCCCAACTTCGGCTCGGGCTCGGGGCACAGTTCGAGCAACGGCCCGGCCCCGGACGGGTGCCGCAGCGTCGCCGCTCCGGGCATCCCGCGTCCCGGCACCCAGCCGGTGATCTCGGCCCAGAAGCGCGCGTCCCGGCCGGGATCCGCGCTGTCCAGGGGCAGCGCCGCGATCGGTCCGGTGTCGCGGTAGACCTCGCGCTCCTCCATCACGCAGAACGCGTTGCCTTCGAGGTCGGCGAGCACCACCCAGGGCACGTCACCCTGGCCGACGTCGGCGTACGCGGCGCCCAGGCCCAGCAGGCGCTCGACCACCTCGCGCTGGTCCGCACCGCCTCGCAGGTCGGGATGCAGGCGTGCCGGCGACGAGGACGGGTCGGCGACCCGCTGGAAGCACAGGTCGAGGAAGGCGTCGCCGGAGAGCGTCAACCGCGCCTCGAAGCCGTCGTTCTCGTCGGTGATCGGCCGGGCGTCGAGCGCACCGGCCCAGAACCGGCCGAGCGAACGAGGGTCACGGGCGTCCCACACGATGTTCTCCAGCCGCACGGGAACACCTTGGGGCGCCCGGTTCGTCCGTGCAACCCTCGCGCGGAGGCACACGCTCGCCGCGCGGCGTTGTGCGTGGGAATGGCCGCCGGACGAACGGCACTTTCGTCGACTAGGTAGCGACGAAAGTGCCGTTCGTTGCCCTGCGCCACCACGCGGACCGCGTCCGGTCGGCGTGACAGCGTCCGTGCTACGTTCGGTATAACTATACCGCTTCTGGTGACGTGAGGTACTCGTGATCGAACTGAAGACGCGTGCGGAGATCGAGCGCATGCACGTGACCGGGCGCTTCGTCGCCGAGGTGCTCTCCGAGGTCAGCCGGCTCGCTGACGTGGGCGTCAATCTCCTCGACCTGGAGCACCACGTGCGCGGCATGATCGAACGGCGCGGGGCGCAGTCGTGCTACTGGGACTACGCGCCGTCCTTCGGGAAGGGCCCGTTCCGCAACGTCATCTGCCTGGCGGTGAACGACGCCGTCCTGCACGGTTTGCCCCACGACTACACGCTGCGCGACGGCGACGTGCTCACCGCGGACCTCGCCGTCAGCATCGACGGCTGGGTGGCCGACTCGGCGCACACGGTGGTCGTCGGCACTGCTGCCGAGGAGGACCTGCGGATCGTCCGCGCCACCGAGGAGGCGCTGGAGGCGGCGATCCAGGTGGCGCAGCCGGGCAGCCGCCTGGGTGACATCTCGGCGGCGATCTGGGCGGTGGCCCGCGACCACGGCTACCCGGTCAACAACGAGTTCGGCGGCCACGGCCTCGGGCGCACCATGCACGAGGACCCCCACGTCTCGAACAGGGGCCGGGCAGGCCGCGGACTCACGCTCCGACCGGGCCTGACCCTCGCGCTCGAACCCTGGTTCGCCCGCACCACCGACCGGATCGTCTACGACGCCGACGGCTGGACGATCCGGTCGGCCGACGGCTCGCGCACGGCCCACTCCGAGCACACGGTGGCCATCACCGAGGACGGCCCTCTGGTCCTCACGAGGCGTGAATCGGAGCACCCCGGTCCTGCCGCGTTCAGGCGTTGCTGATCGTCGAGCTGGAAAGTGCGGCCTCCGGGGCGGGATGGTTGCTGGACGATCAGCACCCCACGCGCAACACCTGCGACGCCCGTCGACGCCTACCGATAATTGGTGAACTGCAGCGCGACGCCGAAGTCCCTGCCCTTCAGCAGCGCGATCACGGCCTGCAGGTCGTCCTTCTTCTTCCCCGAGACCCGCAGCTGGTCGCCCTGGATCTGCGCCTGGACGCCCTTGAGCTTCTCGTCCCGGATGGCCTTGCTGATCTCCTTGGCCTTGTCCTGCTCGATGCCCTGCAGGATCTTGCCGCTGACCTTGTAGGTCTTGCCCGAGACGGCGGGCTCGCCGACCTCGAACGCCTTCAGCGAGATGTTGCGCTTGATCAGCTTCTCCTTGAACACCTCGACCGCGGCCAGTGCCCGCTCCTCGGTCTCGGACTCGATCGTCACGGCCTCCTCGCCGGCCCAGGCGATCGAAGTGCCGGTGCCGCGGAAGTCGAACCGCTGGGAGAGCTCCTTCGCGGCCTGGTTGAGGGCGTTGTCGACCTCCTGCCGGTCGACCTTGCTCACCACGTCGAACGACGGGTCTGCCACCGTGTGCCTCCTCGTCGACCGGGCCCCCTCGGGGCCCGCTCGGTCGCTGTCGTATCCTCGTTCCCGCGCCACGGCGCACCCCGGCAGGTTGCCCGAGTGGCCAAAGGGAGCGGACTGTAAATCCGTCGGCTTAGCCTACGAAGGTTCGAATCCTTCACCTGCCACACCCGGGGTAACGGCCCCTGACCAGCGGAGACGCGGGTCAGGGGTCGTTCTCGTCTGTCCGGCCGTGTCCGACGGTGTCCGGCCCGTCGCGGCTGTCCACGGACCATTCACGGACCGATCTTCACGCCCCCGCACGGAGCGCTGCCTCTACCCGACGGCGCACGGCATCGTCCTGGCCGGCGATGCACTTGGCGTACACGCGTAGCAGGACGTTCACGCTGTGGCCCGCCCACTCCGCGACGCGCGTCGGATCGCCTGTCGCGTTGAGCCACGTCGACACGGCGGCGTGTCGGAGGTCGTAGGGCCGTCGCGCGAGAGGCGACGTCACCTCCTCTGGGCTCAGTGCCGCTGCCCGTGCCGCTGCCCACACGCGGCCGTAGAGGCTCTCCGAGAGCGGCCCGCCACGAACACCCGGAAGAGCCGACCGTCAGTCGTCGTGCCGTGCTCCTCGAGGTGTTCGCGGAGGATCGCGGTCAGCTCCGGCGGTGATGGCACGACCCGCACCTCGTCCGCCCCGCGGTGCTTGAGTTCCCTCGGCTCACGCCTGGTGCCTGAGCGGCTCCACGAGCGGCCGGCAGAATGCCGGGGAGGCGTCCAAGCTCGACGGCGTACTCGACGGAGTTGAAGAAGACCGCCCGCTTGCGGCTCACTGTGGATGCTGCTGCCGGCTTGCCGTCCATGCGGAGCGCGAGCGCATCGAGCGCAGGCCGGAGAACCGCCGGATCGGCAAGATGCTCTACAGGGCGGGTGTTCGCCGCGATCCACTGCTCGGCACGGGCCAGGTCTGTCGGCGGCGGGCCGGCGGCGCGGCAGCAGGTGTTGAACGACCAGCCGTAAAGCACTGCGCGCAGCGTTCTGGTGCTGGGGCGGCTCCTCTGCGAGAGCAGGAGCGCGGGAGTGATAGTGGCGAGCGTGACGACGCCGCCGACACCCGAATCGACCACAGCCGAGCGGGCCTGGTGGCGGTCGCGCCGGGTTTTGGTGGTCGGTGCAACGGCGGTGATCCTCGGGGCAGTCGCTGTCGGTACTGCATACGGAGCCGGGTCTCGCTCCTCGAAGGACGTGATCAACGGTTGTGTCAACGACCGGACCGGTGTCCTGCGGGTGATCGATCCGGCCAATAGGGGACGCTGTGACGGACGCCGTGGCTGGACGCACGAGACGGCCATCTCCTGGAGTCGAAGCGGAGGCGCGGCCGGTCCGCAAGGTCCGGCAGGGCCACCTGGGCCTCGGGGTCCCTCCGGAGGAGCAGCCGGGTCTGGCGGGCCCACGAGCCTGGAGCAACTCGCAGGGCTGCCGTGCGGGTCCGGGGCGCAGGCCGGGACCGTGAAGATCCGTATCGCACCGCCCGCTGCTGGCTCCGCCATCACGTTGGGCCAAACGCCAGGCAGCCAAGGCCGGGATCGGGCACACCGCGCTGGACAACGGGTTCGCGACCTGCGAGGACCCGGCCGCTCCGCAGGCGATCTGCGATTGTCTCGGACCCGTCCAGATCCAGGCGCTGCTCGACAAGTGGCTGGCGATGCTGCCCAGCGCGTTCACCGACGCGGACCGGGCCGCGGGCTACCGCTATGAGCTCTCCGTGCTGCAGGCGGAGTTCTCCTTGACCCAGGTGCTGGATCGGCCGGTGTCGGGACGGGTGTTTTTCGAACAGGTCATCCGCGACAACCTCGACGCCGGACGTCCCGACCAGGTCAGCCTGATCTTCGACCGCCGGCTGATGCGGCGCGGTCCGCGGGCCACTCCGGGACGGTTCCGCACCCGGGTGATCACCAACGGGGTTACACCCAGCGTGCACATCGACTACAAGAACACCAAGATCAAGCAGTATCACAAGGAAGGACGGGCGCTGCGGACCGAGACCACGATCAACAACCCTGGCGACTTCGGGATCAAGAAACGGCTGACTCATCTGCCCGAACTACGGGAGATCGGCTTCTCCGCCAACAGGCGCCTGCTCAGCGTCCAACGACTCAGCCACAACCCGATCCGCGCCGCCGAGGCGTTCACCGCATCGCCGGGCTACGCCTGGGTGACCGCCGCGCCCACGGCCTGCTCCAGGCGCTGCTGGTGTTCCGGCTGCTCCCGAACGGGTTCCTCAACCGTGATCTGCGAGGCCTGCTCGCCGGGCTCCTCGGCCGAGAGCCCGACCAGATCAGCACAGGCCAGATCAGCTACGACCTGCGCCGCCTGCGCGCTCACGGACTCATCACCCGCGTCCCACGCAGTCACCGCTACCGGGTCACCAACCGCGGCCTGCACCACGCCATGCTGATCACCCACCTACAGACCCGGATCCTGCAACCCGGACTCGCCCAGCTCACCGACCCCGACCCACCGTCGAGCAGCGCGCTGCGCACCGCCGCCCGCGACTACGAACGCGCCCTCGACAAGCTCACCCAGGACGCCGAACTTGCCGCATGAACCCGAACTTGACTCGATCACACCGACTTCGTCGGCCCAAGTCTTCTAGATCTGTGCGCTGCCGCCATCGACGGCGAGTTCGGAGCCGTTGAGGTAGCTGGAGGCGTCCGAGGCGAGGAAGACAGCTGCGGCGGCGATCTCCTCGGGCTCGGCCAGGCGGCCGAGGGGGCTCGCCGCCGCGGCGGCGGCGAGAACGTCGGCAGGGATCAGGTCGATCAGGCCCTGGGTGCGGGTGCCGCCGGGCGAGAGCATGTTGATGCGGTATCCGCCCGCCCCGGCGCCGTGAGCGAATCCGCGGACCAGGTTGCGGAGCGCGGCCTTAGTCGCCCCGTAGACGGGCAGGGCCGGTTGCGGTCGGGTGGCGTCCGACGATCCGGTGAAGATGATCGACGCTCCCGGGGACAGCAGCGGCAGCGCCTTCTGCAGGGTGAACAGTGGGCCCTTGACGTTGGTGGTGAGCATGGCGTCGACTTGTTCCTCGGTGATCTCCCCGAGCGGGGCGGCAACCCCGATCCCGGCGTTAGCGACCAGGACGTCGATGTGGCCGGCCTGGTCGGCGACCGTCGTGTAGAGGCTGTCGAGATCGTCGAGCCGGTCCACGTCGCAGCGGATCCCAGTGACCTGGGGACCGAGTTCGGCCTCGACCTCGTCGAGCTGTGTCTGGCGGCGACCGGTGACGAACACCCGCGCGCCCTCGGCGTGGTACGCGCGTGCGATCGCCCGGCCGATGCCTGCATTTCCGCCGGTCACGACAGCGACCTTGTCCTTCAGCACGTTCATGATCACTCTTCCCTTAGTTTTTGTCTAGCTGGTCAATAAAACCAATTTTTGACCAAGAAGGCAATAACTAGGTCAGAGGTGTGACCGACGCCATGGGTAGCGGAGGGGAGCGGTGGGGGCTCTATGCCTGCGCGAGATCCGCGTCCGCCCGGCCAGGGAGCACGCGAAGTGCGTCGAGCGCGACAGCGGTGAGTGCGGCACGACCGACCCCCGCTCGGCCGAGCAACTCCATCCCCCGGGTGACGGCGACGAAGTACATCGCCAGCGACGGCAGGTTCGCGTCCGCCGGGAGATCGCCGTTCTGCTGGGCGTCCTCAAGGCAGTGTGCGTAGATCCCGGCGAGCTCCTCGATGCCGGCCCTGGTGACCGTCGAGAGCTGATCCTGCTCGCCGGTCGACTCGACGAGAGCACGCGTGGCGAGTGAGACCCGACTGTCGCTGCGGCTGAACTCGATCGCCATGCGCAGCATGTGGCCCCGGATCCCCTCCAGCGGGGACGCGTCGCCGTGCTGGAGCGCTTCCGAGACGGCCCGCGCCGCCTCTTCGCGATCCTCCGAGAGCGCCCGCAGGAACAGCTCCCGCTTTCCGCCGAACGCGTTGTAGAGGCTCTGCTTCCCCAGCCCGGTCGCCTGCACCAGATCGTCCAGGGTCGTGCCGGCGAGGCCGTTCACGACGAACACCTCGTTGGCACTGCTGATGACGTCACGTTCGACGAACTTACGGGGGCGCGCCATGCGCCCCAGGATACGTTGTCGACTGCATGGTCAAAAACTTGCAAATTCTCGCTCGAACCGCGCAGCGCGGTGTGGCGACGCGCACACCAGCACCAGGCCCGCGACTGCCACTACCGCCGCCGCGGCGAGCGACCACCGGACTGATCGACTGCCGTTGCAGTACTAGATACGGTCTCTACTGGACCTCGTGGCCGCGCCGGGAACAAAGTTGTGCGGGCTCCTGCTTCGAGCCTCCGCCAGGTCGGGGGGCGTGATCACGTCGACGGGACGGCTCCCCTTGAAAGGGTCACAGCCGCATCGGAGGGGGCCGCAGAGACGGCTCGTTGGGTGAGCACCGACCGGGAAATGAGGCTGCCGCGCGGCAAATGCGTGGCAAGACGCAGCTGGCCAGATGCTCGGTTGCTGACGTTTGTGCAGGTCAGGGGCCAAGAGTGGGCAGGGTTGGCGCTCCACTGTAAATCCGTCGGCTTAGCCTACGAAGGTTCGAATCCTTCACCTGCCACACCCGGGGTAACGGCCCCTGACCAGCGGAGACGCGGGTCGGGGGCCGTTCTCGTCTGTCCGACTGGTCCAGCTCGCATCGGCCGTGACCGGCTGTCCGTGGACCAGGTCCACAGGCGAGGATGCGGCGGCTCTGCGCGCCGAGCTGGTGGTCCGCATACCTGGCGCCGGAGGGCTGTCGCAAACGTTCTGCCTGGTCTGAGGCGGTTGGGTGGCAGGTCCGAACGGCTCTCACTCGCGCTGTCACTGGTACGGCTCACCGACGCGGGCCGCACGGCCATCGTCGCTGCGGCTCCCGCGCACGTCGCGGCCGTCCGGCAGCACTTCCTCGACGCGCTCACCGACTCCGAGCTCGAGGTCATCGGGCCCGCGCTGAAGCGGCGGCATCGTCGAGCGGATCATCGCGAACCTGGACGGCCCGTCACGGGCCGTGGGTGGTCGGTGACGGTGCACCGCACCGCGTCCGCGATCAGCTCGTCGAGCCGCTCCCGGGCCTCGACCATGGACACGATCTGCGCCGACATCCGGTCGCGCTCGGTGCGCAGCCGGTGCACCATGTCGGGTGTGGTGAAGCCGGTGTCCACCGACGGCAGCAGGGTCAGAATGGTCCGGCCGGGCAGCCCGGCCGCCTGCAGGCAGCGGATGAAGAGCACCTGCTCGACGACGGCCTCGGAGTACGTCCGGTGCCCGCCCGAAGAGCGGGCCGGCTCGATCAGGCCTTCCTCCTCGTAGTAGCGGAGCGCGCGGGCGCTGACACCCGCACGCTTGGCGGCCTCACCGATGCGCATCGTGATCTCCGTCTCGGTACTTGAACTTCACACCAGCGTGAACTTATAGGTTCCCCGGATGCGGATCTCCCACGCCACGGCGCTCGTCACGGGCGCAGGCCGCGGCCTCGGCCACCACTTCGTGCGCGAGCTGCTCGCTCGCGGGGCGAAGGTCTACGCGACCGCCCGCAACCCGGATTCGATCACGCTCGAGGGCGTGCACCCCCTCGCTCTCGACGTCACGGACCCACACTCGGTGGCGGTCGCGGCCGAGGCGGCGGCCGACGTCGACCTCCTGGTGAACAATGCCGGGCTGTTCCTCGGCGCCACCCTGCTCGGCGACCTGGACGCGGTCCGGGCGGAGATGGACGTGAACTTCTGGGGCGCGCTGACCGTCGTCCGCGCGTTCGCACCCGTCCTGGCGGCCAACGGCGGCGGCGCCTTCCTCAATGTCGCGTCGTCCATCGCCTCATGGGCCGCGGTCCCGGGCAACAGCGGCTACGCGGTCTCGAAGGCCGCCAACTGGAACATGAGCAACGCGTTGCGCCACGAGCTGGCCGGGCAGCGGACACTGGTGACGTCGCTGCACTTCTCCGCCACCGACACCGACATGCTGGCGGGCCACGACATCCCGAAGGGCGATCCGGCCGACGTGGTGCGCGCGGCGCTCGACGGTGTCGAAGCGGACGCGTTCGAGGTGGTCGCCGATCCGTCGACCCGGGCGCAGAAGACCGCGCTGGGGGAAGACCCCCGGGAGTCCTACGCGGAGCTGGCGAAGGTCTTCGGCTCACTGCGCGAGCGTTGATGAGCCTGCTGGTTCGGTATCCGAGAACCATCTTCCGTGCTGCGGGATGTCGCCTCTCAGGTTCTCGTCTGCCCGGTGCCCCGTCCGCCGCGGCGTGGCTCGACGGGAGCCGACCGGCGGAGGCGAAGCGGCACCTCGACGAGGGCTGCGATCGCGGGCCCTGCGCTCACCCCCGCCCTCGGACGGCGCCGCAGAAGGTGAGGGCGAGGGAGAGGGTGAGGAGGGCAGCCAATGGGGCCTGTGCGAGCGCTGCGGAAGGGCCCCACGTGTCGCTCACCCGGCCGGCGAGAGAGGCAGCCAGCGCCGAGCCTGTCGCGCTAGCCGAGTTGCCCCAGGTGAAAGCTTGCGTGAGGGCTGCTGGTCCGACGACTCTCACGGTCAGCACGCTCAGCAGGACGAGCGCGGGGGGTACGGCGGCCTCCGTGAGCACCACGGCGGCGCCGAGCCACACCGCGGACGGTGCGAGTGGGAGCAGGAGCGCCGCGCCGGTCAGGTACGCCGATGCGATGACGAGTTGCCGGCGCGCAGGGGTCTTGTGCCGTCGCAGTCCGTAGAGCCAGCCGGAGAGCAGCCCGCTGAGGCCGGAGGCCGCGACGATCAGCGCAGCCGCATCGGGCACGCCCTGGCCGATCGTGAAGGCAGTGATCGCGACCCCCATGGTTCCGAAATGCAGCCCTATGGCCAGGTTCAGCAGGGCCAGGAGGAGGAAGGCCGGCCGCAGCAGCGACGCCGTTTCCTGGCGAGAGCTGTCAACGCTCCGGTCAGCAGGCGGGGGCGCGGTGCGCCGCTGGGCGGCCAGCGCCGCTCCTCCGCAGAGGATCAGGGAAGCAGCGATACCGCTGGCCAGCGCGGTGTCCCCGGCGGCGCCGAGCGCAGTGACCAGAACGGGCCCGAACAGGAAGGCGGTGGCGTTGGCGAGCGATTCCAGGGAGAAGGCGCTGGGTAGCTCATCGGCTCGTTCCCCGCGCAGCAGGTGGGCCCAGCGGGCTGCGGACAGAGCACCGAGTTGCGGGAGCACCGCACCGGCGCAGGTCGCAAAGATGATCGTCGCAGTGGGGGTGGCCGACACCAGGACACCGACGATGGCGGCGCCGTGGGCGAGGAGGTGGACCGGCAGCATGCGGGTTTGACCGAACCGGTCGATGTATCGGGCCAGATGTGGCCCGATCAGCGCTTCGGCGAGAGCGAATCCGGCACTGGCGAAGCCTGCTGTCGTGTACGAGCCGGTTCGGGCGTGGAGCAGCCAGACCAGGCCCAGGCCCGTCATGGCGATGCCGACGCGGCCGGCAGCGGCGGCGAGGAAGAAGGCAGCAGCACCGGGAGTGCGCAGCAGAGGACGGTAGCCGTTTGCGGCTCGGGACATGCGAGCGTCCTTCGTGGCCGCCCGGCGGGGCGGGCCACCCGGGGTCGCCGGCGCCTGAGTACTGCAGAAAGTGCGACCCGTGGCCCGCCGGAGGGCATCCAGGACTGCGGTGGGACGGGACACACGCCCCTACCGCCACCCCGACACCGGGCGGAGCAGAAAAGTCAGGCCCGGGCCAAGGCGGACCCGAGCGACTGAGTGAACGCTAACAGGCCCGTTGTGTCCGGTGGCACTCGTTTACGCTGGCTGTGGCAATCTTGGTCAGGTTGACCCCGCCCCCGGTGGCAGTCCGAGCGCGGCCCCGATACTGCCGCTCTGAGGGGTGCCCCAGCGCGTTGTGCGGCACTGTTTGCGCCGGACCGTGCGGACCGTTCACCGGGCACCCTGGGCAGCATTCGATCTCCGGTAGGCGGTCGGGGTGAAGCCCGTCCTCCTGCGGAAGATGTGGCGGAGGTTCGCGCCCGCGCCGAAGCCGGTCGCAGCGGCGATCTGCTCGATCGACCGGTCGGACGTCTCCAGGAGGCGACGGGCGCTCATGACCCGCTGCCCGAGGGCCCAGCGCATGGGCGGCATGCAGGTCTCGGCGGTGAGTGCCGGATGAAGGTCCGGCGGGAGAGGTTGCTGCGGTCGGCCATGGCCTGAACGGTGATCGGCGAGCCGATGTTGCCGATCACCCAGTTACCGGGTGGCGCGCAGGTCGGTGCGCGAGGGGACGTGTCCGGCGGGGTACTGCGGTTCGGTGGCCCCGCGGGCCGGGGCGGACACGACGTCCTTCGCCACGCCGTCGGCGGCGGTGGCGCCGAAGTCGTCCCGGACGACGTGCAGGCAGGCGTCGATCCCCGCGCCGGTGCCGGGTGCAGAGGCGGCATCATGTCGCCGCTGTTGCACCCGATCGACGATCACGCACCCAGGTTCCGGCTCGCGCCGCCCGGAACGCGACACCCGCGCAGTCAAACCCCAACTCGCGGGTAGGAGGCCCCGACTCGCGGGGTAGGAGGCCCGACTCGCGGGTAGGTGGCCGCGACTCGCGGGTCGGTGGCCGCGTCTCGCGGGCTGGAGGCCCCGACTCGCTCGTCGCACGGTTGTGACCGCCGTGGACGCAACGCTACGACTGCTCGGCGCCGCGCTGCCGGTCGTAGCTCTCCTGGCAGTTCCGGATCTCGTCGGAGTGGCTGACCGTCCAGCCGTAGAGATGACCGAACGGCTGCCGCAGGGATTCGCCGAGCGGGGTGAGGGAGTACTCGACCCCGACCGGTGAGGTCGGCAGCACCCGCCGCCTGATCATCCCGTTGCGTTCCAGGCGGCGCAGGGTCTGGGTGAGGACCCGCTGGGTCACGCCCTCGAGGCGGCGCTTGATGTCGTTGAACCTGCGGGGCCTGTCGAGGACGGCCATCACCATCATCGACCACTTGTCGGCGATCTGGTCGAGGATCGGGCGGCTGGGGCAGTCGGACCGGTAGACGATCCCGCTGTCGGTGTCCGGAGCGGCCATGTCGGTATCCCCCGTGATCCCTGGGATGTCGAAAGTGCGTTCTTGACGTCCGCAGTGCGGCGCCAGAGTCTAGGTATACATCAGGAACCTAGATGCCTGCCGGATACGAATCGGAGTTCTCTCCATGCACCACGTCGCCTACACGACCCTGCGCGTGAGCCAGGAGGCCGGCATCGTCCGGGTCACGCTCGACAACCCGCCCGTCAACGTCCTGGACGTCGCACTCATGTCCGAGCTCCGGCACCTGCTGGCAGCGCTGCGGGACGACAACTCGGCCCGGGTGATCGTGTTCGACAGCGCGGACCCCGACTTCTTCATCGCGCACGTCGACATGTCCCTCGTCGACGCGCCGGACGCCTTCGACGGACTCGCGGCCGACGTGCCCGAAGGCCTCAACGTCTTCCAGGCCCTCGGGGAGCTGTTGCGGCACCAGCCCCAGGTGACCGTCGTCAAGCTCGCCGGTCTGGCGCGCGGCGGAGGGGCGGAGTTCGTCGCGGCCGCGGACATGGCGTTCGCGGCGATCGGCCGCGCCGGGATCGGCCAGATCGAGGCCCTCATGGGCATCGTCCCCGGTGGCGGGGGCACCCAGTACCTCGCGGCCCGGATCGGCCGCAACCGCGCGTTGGAGGCGGTGCTCGGCGCGGACCTGTACGACGCGGAGACCGCCGAACGCTACGGCTGGGTCAACCGGGCCGTCCCCGCCGACGAGCTCGACGACGTCGTCGACCGCCTCGCCCGCAACATCGCCGCACTGCCCGACGGCGTGGTCGCCGCGGCCAAGCGCGCCATCCTCCCCGAGGACCTGTCCGAGGGCTTCCTGCGTGAACACGACGCCTGGGCGGGCCAGATCGTGCGCCCCGCGGCCGAGCGGTTGATCCGCGGAGGGCTGGCCCACGGCGCCCAGACCCGCGACGGCGAGCGCGATCTCGAGGGACTGCTCCGCGGACCGGCCGTCCGGTAGCGGCCGCCGGGTGGTGGCCAGGCGGTGGTCACGCGGACAGCGGAGCAGCGGACGCCGTTGACCGGCGGCCGAGGACACCCCACAGTGACCGCGTGAGGTCCCGGTGAACCGCGCTCTCGCGGTGCTGACCGTCGGCGCGTACCTCGCGCTGGTGCTCGGGTCCCTCGGCTCGGCGGACCCGGTTCCGCTGCTGCTGCTCGGCGGGGTGTTCACGGCGCTGGGCACGGCGGGCTTCCTCCGGGTGCGCAGGCGGGGCGGGCTCGGGTGGGCCGTCGCCTACGTCGTCGTCCAGCTGGCCCTCGCCGTCGCCGTCTTCGCCCACGACCCGGGCGTCGGCGCCACGCTGCTGATCGTCGCGCTGGTGTGCCAGTGCGCGCTGCTGCTCCCGCTCCCGGGCACCGCCGTGGTGGTCGCGCTCGTGCCGTTCCTGCACGCCGGGATGCCGTGGGAGGAGGCGCTGCGCGAGGGCTCCGGCCTGCTGGCGTCGGTGCTGTTCGCGGCGGTCGTCACCGAGCTGCTGCGCCGGGAGCAGGAGACCCGGCGCGCACTGGCCGCGGCGCACGAGCAACTGCGTGACTACGCGTCGCAGGCGGAGCGGCTGGCGACGGCACAGGAGCGCAACCGCGTGGCGCGCGACATCCACGACGGGCTCGGCCACGTGCTCACGGTCGTCCAGATGCAGGTCAAGGCCGCGCGTGCGGTGTTGCGCACCGACGTCGAGCGGGCCGACGCCGTGCTCGCCAAAGCGCAGCAGCAGTCCGAGGAGGCGCTGGCCGAGGTGCGGCGGTCGGTGAGCGCGCTGCGGGAGCCGCGGCCGCTGCCGCCGCTGTGCGACGCGCTGCGGGCACTGGCCGAGGAGACCTCCGCCGCGGGCATCCCCACCGAGCTCACCGTGCGCGGTGTCGAGCGCGCGGTGCCCGACGAGGCCAGGGAAGCGCTGTTCCGCGCCGCGCAGGAGGGACTGACGAACGTGCGCAAGCACGCCGGTGCCACCCGCGCCGGTCTCGTGCTCGGCTACGCGGACGGCGTGGTCGGCGTCGAGGTCCGGGACGACGGGAAGGGCGCCGACGACGGGGCGGCGAACGGGTTCGGCCTGCTGGGCCTGCGGGAGCGGGCCGCGAACCTCGGCGGCCGGCTGCAGGTGGAGTCGGCGCCGGGAGCGGGCTGCACGGTGCGCATGGAGGTGCCGGGGTGAGCGCGGTGCGGGTCCTGCTGGTCGACGACCAGGCGTTGTTCCGCGAGGCGCTGGCAACGCTCCTGGCGGTCCACGACGGCATCGAGGTGGTCGGCGAGGCGGGGGACGGCGACGCGGCGCTGCGGGCGTCCGCCGAGCTCGCCCCCGACGTCGTGCTGATGGACCTGCGCATGCCCGTGCTCGACGGCATCGCGGCCACGCGGCGGCTGCGCGTCGAGCAGCCCGGCGTCCGCGTCATCGCGCTGACGACCTTCGACGACGACGAGGACGTGTTCGCGGCGCTGCGCGCGGGCGCGGTGGGCTACCTGCTCAAGGACGTCTCCTCGGCGCGGCTGGTCGAGGCCGTGCTGGCCGCGGCCCGGGGTGAGTCGGTGCTGCAGCCCTCGGTGGCGGCGAAGGTCGTGGCCCGGTTCGCCCAGCTCCCCGACGCGGCGCCGCAGCCGCGGCCGCAGCCGCTGGTGGTGCCGCTGTCGGAGCGCGAGCTGGAGGTGCTGCGGCTGCTGGCCGACGGCCGCAGCAACCGGGAGATCGCCGCCGCGCTGTTCCTCGCGGAGGGCACGGTGAAGAACCACGTGACGAACGTGCTGGCCAAGCTCGGCGCCCGCGACCGCACGCAGGCGGCGCTGCGCGCCCGGGCGCTCGACCTGCTGTGACGGCGTGGTCATGCCCGGAGGTGACCCCGGTCCATGACCTCCGGCACGGGGCACGGGCGCGTTCCGGCGCGACCCTCCTCCTCGACAGAACACGCCGAGGAGGCCACCGCCATGACGACCGTCGAACCCACCACCCGCTCGACGACCCGCAAGCTCGCCCGGTTCACCGGGCACTACCTCGAGATGGTCGCCGCCATGCTCATCGGGATGGTGGCGCTCGCCCCGCTCTGGCCCGCCGGGTGGGTGGTGTGGGCGGACGTGCACGCGCTCGTGATGGCCACGAACATGACGCTCCCGATGGCGCTCTGGATGGGGATCCGCCGGCACTCGTGGCCGCGGATCGCCGAGATGTCGGCCGTGATGTTCCTGCCCTTCGTGGCCCTGCTGGTGCCGTACTGGTTCGGCGTCCTGTCCGGGCCGGCCCTGATGACCGCAGGGCATGTGATCATGTTCCCGCTGATGCTGGCCGCCATGCTGTGGCGGCGCAACGAGTACTGGCACTGAGCGCGGGCGGGCAAGATCGCATGCATGCCGGATCTCGCGACGCTCGACCTCGCCCGAGGTGCTACGCCCGTACCGGGAGGCGTTCGACGCGATCACGGCCGACCCGGGGCAGCTGCTCCTCGTCGCCGCGGACGGCACGCGCCCGGTCGGCACCCTGCAGCTCAGCTTCCTGCCGGGTCTGGCGCGGCGTGGCGCGTGGCGCGCGCAGATCGAGGCGGTCCGGGTGCACCAGGACCTCCGGAGCGAAGGTGTCGGGGCGTGGATGATCGGCTGGGCGATCGAGGAGGCGCGCCGCCGCGGGTGCGCGCTCGTCCAGCTCACCACCGACAAGAGCCGGACCTCGGCCCACCGGTTCTACGAGCGCCTCGGCTTCATGGCCTCGCACGAGGGGATGAAGCTCGGTCTCGAGCCGTGAGGCCCGTCGGGAGGCGCAGGGCGGGAGCGAGGAGGAGCACGAGCACCATCACGGCACCCGCCACGGCCACCGCGGCACGCAGCCCGACCGCGGAGGCGAGGGCGCCGACGAGGACGGGGCCGACGAGGAAGCCGAGGTAGCCGCACGTCGCGACCGCGGCGATGGCCCGCCCCGGCGCCTCCGGCTCCTTCCGGGCTGCCACGCTCCACGCCACGGGCACCACGGCCGACACGCCCAGCCCGACCACGGCGAAGCCGACGATGCCCACGGCGGGTGCGGGAGCGAGGACCACGATCGCGAAGCCCCCCACGGTGACGGCTGCCGCGATCCGGGTCACGGCCACCGCGCCGGCCCGCGCCACGAACCGGTCCGCGGCCAGCCGGACGCCGATCATCGTGATGGAGAACGCGAAGTAGCCGAGCGACGCGACGGATCCGGACGCTCCCGTCTCCGCCGCGAGCAGCACCGCGCTCCAGTCGTTCACCGTGCCCTCCGCGAGGAAGCCGCAGAACGCGATCACACCCAGCGGGACGAGCGCGCGGCCGGGCAGGGAGAACGCCGGACCGTCCGCGCCGGGGTCGGTCCCGGGCAGGAACGCCCGGGTGGCCGCCAGGGCGACCACGAGCAGCACGACCGCGGCGACCGGGAAGTGGACGCCGATCGGCACGCCCGCCGCCGCCAGCCAGGCAGCGAGCCCGGAACCGGCCAGCCCGCCCACGTTCCAGTAGGCGTGGAAGCTCGCGAAGATCGGCCGTCCGTAGGCGTCCTCGACGCGCGCGGCGTGCGCGTTCATGGCGACGTCCAGCAGGCTGTTCCCCACCCCCAGCACGGCCAGGGCGGCGACGAACAGGCCGAGGTCGGGCGCCGCGGCGACGCCGGGCAGCGCGGCGCACACCACGGCGGCGCCGGCGATGCTGGTCCGCCTGCTCCCGATCACCGTGATGATCGGGCCCGCCGCGAGCATCGCCAGCACGGATCCGGCCGCGAGCCCGAACAGGCCGAGCGCGAGTGCGCCCTCGCTCAGGCCGAGCCGTTCCTGGGCGGCGGGCACGCGCGCGGCCCAGGTGGCGAAGGCGGCGCCGCAGACGAGGAAGACGATCGAGACGCCGACCCGTGCGCGCCGAGGAGCCACTGACCCGACAGTAGGTGATCAGGTCCCTGTGCAGACCGGTGCGGTTGTGCCACTCTTCGAGGATGGCCGCCGTCGAGACGGAGCGGGCTGCGCCCGACGCGCCCGTGGCGACCCTGCTGCCCGGTCGTGGCTACGGGCCACAGGCCCCGCTGCTCTACTACACGCGCCTGTTGCTGCGCAGCCGTGGCTGGTCGGTGCGCACACTGCACTGGGAGCGCGTGCCCGGCTTCGACCCGGCCGACCACGCGGCCGTGCGCGCTGCCGCCGCCGACGTCCTCGCCACGGCCGATCCCGCACGCGACCTCGTCATCGGCAAGTCGCTCGGTTCCCTCGCGCTGCCCGCCGCCGCGGAGCGGGGGATGGCGGGAATCTGGCTCTCGCCCCTGCTGGGCATCGAGGACGTGCGGCGGGCCGCCGCCCGCGCGGCCGCGCGCACCCTGCTGATCGGGGGCACCGCCGATCCGTACTGGGACGCAGCGGCGGCGGGCGCCACCGGGGCCGCGGTCCTCGAGGTGCCGGGCGCCGACCACTCGCTCGAGCGCCCCGGCGATCTCGACGGCACGCTCACGGTCCTGTCCACGGTCCTGGCGCGGGTGGCCGCCGAGCTGGACGCGCACGCCGTCCGCTCGTAGCCGCGGCTCCGCGTTCGTCGATCGACCCTCGCAACGATCATGGCCAGGTCGGCGGGGCCTCGTAGGCGCGGGCCACGGCCGTCGGGCGGAAGCCGAACCACGCGTAGAGGTGCTTGGGGGTGTCGTCCACCTCCGCGCCGATGAGCACGGGGCCCGCGCCGTGGGCCCTCGCGTGCCCGACGGCGTGCCGGAGCAGGTCGGTGGCCACCCCCAGACGCCGGTGGTCCGGGTGCACGAACACGTCCTCGACCATCCCGATCCCCTCGTCGCCGGGCCAGGCGGCTATGCAACCGGCGACCTGGCCGGAGCGCTCGGCGAGCAGGTAGGTGACGCCGAGGCAGCGGCGCAGCGCCACCGCGGCGGCGGTGTCCGCCTCGGACCGGGCCGGCCGGGCGAGGCGCGCGTCCTCCTCGAGGTGGTCGATCCGGAACAGCCGCTGGACGTGCGCCCACCCGTCGTCGTCGGTGACCGGGCGCGCCCTCTCCGTCGGGGCCGCCACCGCGTCGTCGGCGGGCAGGACGAGCTGCAGCACGATGTCGAGCCGCCAGCCGTGCAGGGCGAGCTGCGCCTCGGCGGCGGGCGGGGTGTCCGGGTCGACGAGCACGCGGCGGCACGGCGCGCCCGTCCGCCGGGCGAGCTCGGCGAGCGCAGCCGCAGGGTCGGCCGTGCGCACCTCGCACAGGAAGGTGCCCAACGGGTGCCCGGGAGCGGCCGGGTTCCGGACCGCGACGGCGCCGCCCAGGTCGAGCACCTCGGCGCCGAGCGCCCAGAACCGTCGCGAGGCCCGGGACACCGCCTGCTCGTCCACGCCCCGATCCTGCCGGACGCTCGGGCCAGGCCCGACAGGACCGGGCCGCTCCCCCCACTCCGCGAGTCGGGGTCCGGGTGCGCGTGTGTCGCGCTCGAGGGCCGGACCCGAGCCGGGTGAGCCGGCGCGCCCGTCCGAGCCGATCGGGGCTCAGAGCGCGAGTGCCGCGGCCCGACCGGCTCGGCGCCCCGAGAACAGGCAGCCGCCCAGGAAGGTGCCCTCCAGGGAGCGGTAGCCGTGCACGCCCCCACCGCCGAAGCCCGCGACCTCGCCGGCGGCGTAGAGGCCGGGGAACGGGGTGGTGTCCGCGCGCAGCACCCGCCCGGACAGGTCGGTCTGCAGGCCGCCGAGGGTCTTGCGGGTGAGGACGTGCAGCTGCACCGCGATCAGCGGCCCGTTGCGCGGGTCGAGGATCTTGTGCGGGGCGGCGGTGCGGACCAGCCGGTCACCGCGGTAGCGCCGCGCCCCGTGCAGGGCGGTGACCTGCAGGTCCTTCGTGAACGGGTGGTCGATCTCGCGGTCGCGGGCCACGATCTGGCGCTGCAGGTCGGCGAGGTCGAGGAGGGGCTCCTCGGTCAGCCTGTTCATGCCGGCCACGAGCTCGGGCAGGGTGTCGGCCACGACGAAGTCCGCGCCGTGCTCCTTGAACGCCTCGACCGGGGCCGGCGCGGTGCGCTGCCGGACACGGGTGAGCACCTTGCGCAGGTCCTTGCCGGTGAGGTCGGGGTTCTGCTCGGAACCCGACAGCGCGAACTCCTTTTCGATGATCTTCTGGGTGAGCACGAACCAGGAGTGGTCGTAGCCACTGGCCGTGATCGCCTCCAGCGTCGCGAGGGTGTCGAAGCCGGGGAAGCACGGTGCCGGGAACCGGCGTCCCCTGGCGTCGAACCACAGCGAGGAGGGCCCGGCGAGGATCCGGATGCCGTGCTGCGCCCAGATCGGGTCCCAGTTGCGCACGCCCTCGGTGTAGTGCCACATCCGGTCCCGGTTGACCACGCGGCCGCCCGCCTGCTCGGTGATGCCGAGCATCCGCCCGTCGACGTGCGCGGGCACCCCGGAGATCATGTTCTTCGGCGGGGAACCGAGGCGGGACGGCCAGTTGGCGCGCACGAGGTCGTGGTCGCCGCCGATCCCGCCGGACGTGACGATCACGGCCTGCGCGCGCAGCGCGAACTCGCCGGCCGGGGTGCGCGAGCTGGCCGTCCCCCGCGCGGCCGTGCTCGGTTCGAGCACCGTGCCGTGGACGCCGTCGACCACGCCGTCGGTGACGGACAGGCCGTCGACGCGGTGGCGGAATCGCAGCCCGGCCCGGCCCGCCGAGACGGCCTCGCGCACGCGGCGCTCGAACGGTGCGACGAC
This sequence comes from Pseudonocardia sp. MH-G8, assembly GCF_002262885.1. GTDB lineage: Bacteria > Actinomycetota > Actinomycetes > Mycobacteriales > Pseudonocardiaceae > Pseudonocardia. Next base: position 136,151 of record NZ_NKYF01000008.1, read on the forward strand.
TCCCGGACCGGTGCCCCAGGTGACGTGGAAGCGCGGCACCGAGTTGCCGTGCCCGTCGGCGAGGTGACCGCCGCGCTCGGCCCAGCCGACGACCGGGAACCAGCGCACTCCCATCCCGTGCAGCCAGGCGCGCATCTGTCCGGACGCGAAGTCCAGGTACGCGGTGGCCCACTGGCGCCCCCAGAAGTCCTCGCCCGCCGGGTCGTCGACGCCGCGGTCGAAGCCCGCGGTGCCGAGCCAGTCCTGCATCGCGAGGTCGAGGGAGTCGTGCACGCCCATCCGGCGCTGCTCGGGCGAGTCGACGAGGAACAGCCCGCCGAACGACCAGAACGCCTGCCCGCCGAGGCTCGCCTCCGGTTCCTGGTCGAGCAGCAGCACGGTGGCGCCGGCGTCGGCCAGCTCCGCGGTGGCGACCAGACCGGCGAGGCCGGCACCCACCACGATGACGTCGGCGTCCATCCGATCACCCTCCTGGCGCCGGGGGAGCCGGTCAAGCACCCGCCTGCGCGCGCTGCAGCGCGTCGGCGGCCGCGGCGTAGCCGGCGCGGGCCGCCCGTGCGACGCGTGCGGGGTCGACGGTCAGGCCCTGCACCCCCTCGTCACGTTCCGGCACGAGCGCGAGCAGGTGCGCCCCGCCCCGCGACGGGTGCGCGGCGTCGTCGAGCACCGCGAGCGCGGGCGCGTGCCGGTGGTCCCCCTGCGCCATCCGCCCGAGCCCGGGGGAGAGCCGGTCCAGTGCGCGGGCCCAGCGGGCAGGGCCCCCGGTGGGGGCGCCCCTGCGCAGCTCCGTGGCCGTGCGCGTGACGAGGGCCAGCACGTGCGTGGCGCCGTCGTCGAGGGCGCGCAGCACCGGCAGGGGATCGCTCACCGACCCGTCGATCCAGCGGGCGCCGTGCAGCTCCACGGCGGGCCCGGCGAGCAGCGGGATCGACGCCGTGGCCCGCAGCGCGAGCTTCCACTCCCGCGACGTGCGCGGTTCGAGCACGTGGGGCGTCAGGTCGTCGAGCGCGGTGGCGACCACGCGCAGTGGCACGGGCGAGTCGCGCAGCCGGTCCCAGTCCAGCGGCTTCGAGTGGACGAGGACGTCGTCGAGGAGGTGGTCCAGCGACACCAGCGGCCTGCGTGGGAAGCGGCGCGGGTCGATGAACGCCCGGCACGCCATGTCCTCGTAGAAGATCGCCGCCGAACCCCGGCCGCTGCCCAGCAGCAGCCCGGTGCCGACGAACGCCCCGGCCGAGCTGCCGTAGACGACGTCGAAGCAGCCGCCGAGCCCGGCGTCGTCGAGCGCGTGCACCATGCCGCCCGCGTACGCGCCGCGCATCCCGCCACCGGCCACGACGAGCGCGATCCGGTGCCCGTCCGCCCGGTCGCCGCGCTGCCTCCTGCGCAGGAGGGCGTGCAGGACCTCGACATCGCCCGGCAGGACGGCCGCAGCCGGCGGTTGCCCGGCGCCTCGCGACACCGTCACCGGCGGATCATCCCCCGCCCAACGGGAGCTCGGCCACCGTCGTCCAGGATCCGGGCTCCCGCGACCCGGTCATCAGCACCGCCGAGCGCACCGTCGCCCGCAGCGGCGGCCCGGCCGCGACCTCGGCCGCCGCGGCCCGCAGCCGTGGCAGCGGCGCCCAGTGCGCGATCGTGAGGTGCGGCGTCACGTCGTCGCCGTGGACGCCCTCGTAGGGCTGCAGCCCGAACCGCGCGGACACCGCCCGGGTCAGCGCCACGAACGGGTCCGCCGGCTCCGGCGCCCACCACACGACGTCCTCGTCGAACCAGGCGACCCGCTCGAACGCCACGTCGAACGCGGGTGCCCCGGCGAGCACGGCGCCCAGGGCGGCCCGCGCGCCGTCGTCGAGACGTGCCGGGGGCAGGAACGGGAACATGATCGTGACGTGCGCCGGCACGCCGAGTGCGGCTGACGGGTCCGATTCCGCACGCAGAGCCCCCACCCGCGGCTCGGCCTCGGGCACGGGGACGACGACGGCGCTCAGCGTGGGCTCCACCGGCCCCACCCTGCCGCACCCGCGCCGGCGGCGGGCCCGATCGGGTCGATCTTCGCGAAACCGGCACACCGGCCGCAGCGGGCGTCGCAGGATCGGGGGATGCGCGCTGCGGGAATGACGTTGGTGTCCGCGCTGCTCGCCGCCGTCCTCGGCGCACCGTCCGGGCCCGAGCAGGAGCGCCCGGCGCCCCAGGCGCTGCCACCGGTGCAGGTCAGCGACGACGGGCGGTTCTTCGTCCACGCCGACGGCACGCCGTTCTTCTGGCTCGCCGACACCGCGTGGAGCATCTTCGTCAACCTCGACCGCGGCGAGGTCGAGCGCTACCTCGACGCCCGGGCGGCGCAGGGGTTCACCGTGATCCAGGCGGTGGCGGTGTTCCCGCAGGCAGGCGGCCCGGGCCCGAACCGGTACGGGCACGATCCCCTCGCCGACGGGATGACACCTGCGGTGAGCGACTCCGGGGACGACTACTGGGACCACGTCGACTTCGTGATCGACGCCGCCGCCCAGCGCGGCCTGCGGATCGGGCTGCTGCCGGTATGGGCCGACACGCAGGCGGGCGAGCTCGTCACCACGGAGAACGCCGGGTCGTACGGCGAGTTCCTCGGGGCCCGCTACGGCGACCGGGTCGTGTGGATCATGGGTGGGGACTCCGGCGCCGACGGTGTGGAGGACGTCTGGCGCGCGCTCGCCGAGGGTGTGGCGGTCGGCGCCAACGGCCGTGCCGACTACACGGGCCTGCTGATGACCTACCACCCGCGCGGCGACCAGACCTCTGCCGAGTGGTTCCACGACGACGAGTGGCTCTCGTTCAACATGCTGCAGGGCGGGCACTGCCGGCGCTGGGACAACCTGCTCGGGCTGATCGAGGGCAACTACGCGCGCACGCCGCCCAAACCGTTCCTCGACGGCGAGTCGATCTACGAGGACCACCCGATCTGCTGGAAGCCCGAGGACGGCTTCTCCACGGAGGAGGACGTGCGCCGCAACGCCTATTGGAGCGTGTTCGGCGGCGCGGCCGGGCACACCTACGGCCACCACGCGGTCTGGCAGTTCCTCACCGAGGACGGGGACGCATCGCTCGGCGCCCGGGGCACGTGGACCGACGCGCTCGACTTCCCGGCGGGGCAGCAGATGCGGCACGTGCGCGCGCTCGTGGAGTCGCGGCCCTACCTCACGCGGATCCCCGACCAGTCGGTCGTCGACGGCGAGGGCGTGCGCGCCACGCGGGACTCCGAGGGCTCCTACCTGATGGCCTACGCCACCGAGGGGGCGGCGTTCACGGTCGACACCACGGTGCTCACGGGCGGCGAGCTGCGCGCGTGGTGGTTCGACCCGCGCACGGGCACCGCGACCGACGCCGGACCGGCGGAACGCGGGGCGTCGGTGGAGTTCGCCCCGCCGCAGGAGTCGGACTGGGTCCTCGTGGTCGACGACGCCGCCCGCGGTTTCGCCCCTCCGGGGTCGTGAGTGGATACGCGTGCTCCCGCACTCGTATCCACTCACGGCCGCGCGGCGGCGATCACCGGCGGTAGGGTCGATGACGTGGCGAAGCTCGAGGTGGACGTGGAACCGGGCGAGGTCGGGTTCGACGCGGATCGGTTGCAGCGGGTCGGCTCGCATTTCCGCCGGTACGTCGACGACGGGAAGCTCGCCGGCTGGACGGTCGCGGTCGCGCGGCGCGGGCGGGTGGCGCTGCTCGAGCACTACGGGCTCGCCGACGTCGAGGCGCAGCGGCCGGTCGTGGACGACACGATGTGGCGCATCTACTCGATGACCAAGCCGATCACCTCGGTGGCCGCGCTGATGCTCTACGAGCGCGGCGCGTTCGAGCTCACCGACCCGGTGTCGCGCTTCATCCCGGAGTTCGCCGACGCCCGCGTCTACGCTGCCGGGTCGGCGGCCAACCCGAGCACCGTGCCGGCCGTCGAGCCGGTGCGCATCTGGCACCTGCTCACCCACACCGCGGGCCTGACCTACGGCTGGCACCACGCCCACGCCGTCGACGAGGTGTACCGGGCCAAGGGTTTCGAGTTCGGGACACCTCGTGGGATGGACCTGGCAGGTGCCTGCGCGGCCTGGGCGGGCCTGCCCCTGATGTTCCAGCCGGGCAGCGAGTGGAACTACTCGGTGGCCACCGACGTGCTCGGCCGCGTCGTCGAGGTCGCCTCCGGCAAGTCGCTCGACGCGTTCCTGTCCGACGAGGTGTTCGGACCGCTCGGGATGGACGACACGGCGTTCTGGGCCCGGCCCGAGAACCTCGACCGGCTCGCCGCGCTGTACGTGGTCAACCCGGCGGGCGGGTTGCTGCGCAACGGTGCGATGGGTGACGCCGCCACGCGCGAGCCCAGCTTCCTCTCCGGTGGCGGCGGTCTGATCTCCACCGCGGCCGACTACCACCGCTTCACCCAGATGCTCGCCCGCGGTGGCGAGCTCGACGGCGCCCGGCTGCTCGGCCCGCACACCGTCGCCTACATGACGCGCAACCACCTGCCCGGCGGCGCCGACCTCGAGACGTTCGGCAGGCCCCTGCACGCCGAGTCGACGTTCCGCGGCGTCGGGTTCGGGCTCGGGGTGTCCGTGGTCACCGACGCCGCCGCGGGCAAATCCGTCACCCACGACGGCGAGTTCGCCTGGGGCGGGCTCGCGAGCACCGCGTTCTACGTCGATCCCGTTGCGGAGGTCACCGCGATGTTCTTCACGCAGCTCATGCCCTCGAGCGCGTACCCGATCCGCCCCCAGCTCCGGTCGCTGGTCAACCAGGCGCTGGTGGGCTGAGCCGTGTCGAACGCGCTCGCGCTCACGATCCGGGTGGTGGTGGTCGCCGTCAGCCTGTGGATCGCCACCCTGATCGTCCCCGGGATCGACAACACGGCCGGCACCACCAGCTCGCGGATCGGCACGCTCGTCGTCGTCGCGCTCATCTTCGGGCTGGTCAACGCCGTGCTGAAGCCACTGATCAAGGTGGTCGGCTGCCCGTTCTACATCCTGACGCTCGGCCTGATCGGGCTGGTCGTCAACGCCCTGCTGTTCCTGCTCGTCGGCTACATCGCCGAGGGCATCGGGCTGCCGTTCACCGTCGGCGGCTTCGGCGCGGCGTTCTTCGGGGCCATCGTGGTCGCCGTGGTCGGGTTCGTCCTGCACGTGCTCATCCCCGACCGGCTCGACCAGCGCTAGACGGGCCAGGTCTCCCGGCGGTACCCGGCGTCCCAGAACATCCACTCATACGTCGAGGTCCGGCGGAAGTGCCGGCGCAGTAGCTCGTTCTCCCCGTCGGACAGCGTCGCACCGACGCGGTCGGTCAGGTCCAGCACCGAATCGACGACCGCCTGGAACTCCTCGCTGCCGTACGTGGCGATCCACCGGGCGTAGAGCGGGTCGGGTGAGCTGCGGGCCAGCAGTTCGTCGCCGACGCGCGCGTAGATCCAGTAGCACGGCAGCACCGCGCCCAGCGCTTCGGCGAAGGACCCGCCGTAGCCGGTGGCGAGCAGGTAGCTGACGTAGGCCTGCGTGGTGGGGGCCACCGGCTCCAGGGCGGCCTCCTCCGGCGACGAGCCCAGCTCGCCCATCAGCGCCGCGTGCAGGTCGCGCTCGGCCGCGATCGCCGACGCGGCGTGCTCGGCGAACATCACCGTGCCGTCCTCGTCGGGCGCCTTCGCGGCGCAGATCGCGAGCGCCCGCGCGTATCCCCGCAGGTAGTGCGCGTCCTGCACGATGTAGTGGCGGAAGGACTCGCGCGGCAGCGTGCCGTCGGCCAGCCCGGTCAGGAACGGGTGGGTGAGGATCGCGGCGTAGACGTCCTCGACGTCCGCCCACAGGACGTCGCGGGTGCGCAGGGTGGAAGGGGCCGGGGTCACCATGGACCCGACGCTACGGCCGCGCGCGGCCCGTGCGGAACCCGTCCGTTTGCCGCTCTGCGTGTCGGGAAGGCTGGTGAGACATCGGTCACTCGATGTTCCGGATGGTCGTGGTGGCCGGGTCACGATGGGTGCCCCCACGGTCGCGCCTCACCGCCGAGCGTCGAACCGCAACGCTGGAGGTGAGTCCGACATGGATCCCGCGCCGATGGACCATCACGAGAAGATGCGGCTGCGGGCGGCGGCGTTCCGCGCCACCCGCCTGTACCCCGGCCCCGTCGGAGAGCTGCTCTCCCGCGAGCTGCTCACCTGGGAGGAGTTCGGGTACCGCCTGGGTGGCGAGCAGCTCGTCATGCGCCTGGTCGACCACGTGCTCAAGGCGCCGATCCCGCAGCAGGACGCCGCCTGACGCAGGCGTGGCCGGTCGCCGGGTGACTACCGCTCGTACGTTGCCGTCACCGTCGCGTCGCCGGCCGGGACACCGTCGGCGAGCGCCCCGGCGGTGGCCGCCAGCACGAGCAGGGCGGTCAGCGCGACGAGGCTGCCGACCCGACCGACGACCTCGACGCCGATGCGCATCCGCACGGCCCTGCGTCCGCGGGCCTGTGCGGAGGAACGGGGGAGGACTGCAGGGGCGGACATGCCCGGGGTATCGCAGCCCGTTACCCGGTCGTTAGCGTGCGCCGCTGAGCTGGTCGCGCAGAGCCCGCTTGAGGACCTTCCCCGCCGCCGAGACCGGGATCTCGTCCACCAGGTGCAGCTCCCGCAACCGCTTGTAGGGCAGCACCTGGGCGTTCACGGCGTCCATCAGCGCGGTCCCGTCCCCGTCCGCGAGGCCTGCGGCCACGACGAACGCCACCGGCAGCTCCCCGACCAGCGCATCCGGCCGCCCGACCACGGCGGCGCCGGTGACACCGGGCTGCGCGAAGAGCAGCTCCTCCAGCTCCCGCGGGTACACGTTGTAGCCCTTGTAGAGCAGCATGTCCTTCTTGCGGTCGACGATGGAGAGGTAGCCGTCCTCGTCGAGGACGCCGATGTCGCCGGTGCGAAGCCACCCGTCGACGAGCACGGCTGCGTTCTCCTCGGGCCGGTTGCGGTACCCCGTCATGACCTGGGGGCCGCGGATGCACACCTCGCCCGGCTCGCCGGTGGGCAGCGGTGCGAGATCGGTGCCCGCCGGGTCGACGATGCGGACCTCGGTGTCGGGCACGGGCACCCCGACGGTGCCCACCTTGCGCACCGCCGAGCGGGCGCCGGGGCCGATCGTGGCGCCCATCGTCACCTCGGTGAGGCCGTAACCCTCGCTGATCACGACGTCGTCGCCGAACCGGCGCTGCAGCGCCTGGATCAGCTCGACCGGGAGCGGAGCCGCCCCCGAGGAGATGCCGCGGACGTGCGACAGGTCGCGGGTGGCGAAGTCCGGGTGCCGGACGAGGGCGCCGTAGAGCGGCGGCGCGCCGCCCATACCGGTGACCGCGAAGCGTTCGGCGTCGGCGAGGTAGGCCGTCGGGTCGAACCGGTCGTGCAGCACGATGGTGCTGCCGGCGAGCATCGGGACGTTCAGCCCGCCGATCGTGCCCATGGCGTGGAACCACGGGGTGAGGTTGATGGCGACCCCGGTGCCCAGCCGTACGGGGTGCTCCTCGGCCGGCGCGACCTGGTCGAGCACCACGCCGCCCGCGTCGTCGCGGGCAGGCACAGAGCCGCTGCCCCCACAGGCGTACTGCAGCGAGTTGACCACCACGTTGCGGTGCGGGAGCTGCACACCCTTCGAGCGTCCGGTCGTACCGCCGGTGTACGCCAGGTGCGCGAGGTCGTGGCGCACGTCGATCGCCACGTCCGGAGGCGTGGTCGGGGCTCCGGCGTGGAACTCCTCGAAGTCCTGCCCGCCGGGTACGGCGTCGAGATCGACCCGGTGCGTCGGGTCGAGCGCCTGCGCGCGGTCGGTGACCAGCACGAGCCGCACGGCGGTGCGGTCGCGCACCGTGGCCAGCGTCGGCGCGGCCGGGCCCCAGGTCACGGCGGCTGCCGCGCCGCAGTCGGCGAGCTGTGCGGCGAGATCGGCGGGTGGCAGCAAGGGGTTGGCGGGCGAGAACGTGGCGCCCGCGAGCAGGGTGCCGTAGTAGGCGATCGGGTACTGCGGGCAGTTCGGCAGGTGGATCGCGACGACGTCGCCGCGTCCGATCCCGGCCGCGATCAGGGCGTTCGCGAACGCCGCGGCGCGCTCCTGCAGCTGCGCGAACGTCAGCTCGCGGCCGTAGTAGTGCACGGCCGTGCGCGGGCCGAAGCGCCGCGCCGCGCCGGCGAGCAACGCGCCGACCGGCACCTCGGGGTAGTCCAGGGACGCGGCCGTCACCGGGAACCGCCGGGCGTGAAGGTCACCGGCAGGCTCTTGACCCCGTTGATGAACATCGACTGCAGGCGCCGCGGCGGCGCGGTGGCCGCGATGTCGGGCACCCGGGTGAGCAGCTCGCGGAACATCACCGTCATCTCCCGGCGGGCCAGGTGGGCGCCGAGGCAGAAGTGCGGGCCCGCACCCCCGAAGCCGACGTGCGGGTTGGGGGAGCGGCGCACGTCGAACGCGTCGGGGTCGCGGAAGTGCGCAGGGTCCCGGTTGGCTGCCCAGTAGTACAGCGCGACCTTGTCGCCCTCGCGCATCTGCTGCCCGCCGAGCACGGCGTCGGTGGCCAGCGTGCGGCGCATGTAGATCACCGGTGACGCCCAACGGACGATCTCCTCCACCGCGGTGGGGGTGACACCGTCGAGGTCGGCGAGCCACACGGCCCGCTGCTCCGGGTGCTCGGTGAGCAGGTGCAGGCCCCAGCTGATCGCGTTGCGCGTGGTCTCGTTGCCGGCCACGACGAGCAGGATGAAGAAGCTCGCGAGCTCGTCGGGGGTGAGCCGTTCACCGTCGACCTCCGCGTTCACCAGCGCGGACGTGACGTCGTCGGTGGGGTTCTCGATGCGGTGCCTGCCGAGGTCGCGCATCAGTTCGGCCAGCTCGTGCCCGGCCTGCAGCAGCGCGGCCACGATGTTGTCCGCGTCGGGCACGTACTCCGGGTCGCTGGCGCCCAGGATGATGTTCGAGCGGTCGAACACGAACTCGTACCGGCTCGCCGGCACGCCCATCATGTCGCACACGATCTTCAACGGAAGCCGGGCCGAGATCGCCGTGACCGCGTCGCACCCACCGGCGTCGATCACGTCGTCGACGATGGTGCGCGCCGTGCGCTGCACCTCCTCGGTGAGCCCGGCCAGCCGCTTCGGCGTGAACCCGCGGGACACGATGCGCCGCAGCCGGGCGTGCCGCGGGTCGTCCATGTTGATCATCGAGCCGTAGAACTCGAGGAACTCCGGCGGCATGTCCGCCACGTTCGTGGCGCCCTTGCCGGACGTGAACACCGACGGGGTGCGGCTGGCCTCGGTGAGGTCGTCGAGGCGCGTGAGCGCCCAGAACCCGGGACCGCGGGTGAAGCCGCTCTCCGGTTCCTCGTAGAACGGCACCGGCTCCCGCTCGCGCAGAGCGGCGAAGGCGGCCGCGCGCTCCGCGATCGGGGCCGTCCAGAAGTTCGGGATGTCGGACAGGTCCGGCCGCCCGGTCCAGGTGCTGTCCTCGGTGCTCGTGCCCGTCGGCGCCATCGCCGAGCCTCCTCGTGGTGGGGTGGTCCCGATCACAACCACCCTAGTTACCCCGAGGTAGGGCTCAAGGGTCCGAACGCGCCAGTTCGCGGTCCGTCGGGGCCAGCAGCCCGCGGGCGTAGGCGAGGCTGACGGCCTCGGTGCGGCTGCTCGCCCCGAGCTTCGCCATCACCCGCGACAGGTGCACGCTCACCGTCTTCTCGCTGATGAACAGCTCGGCGCCCACCTGCCGGTTGGTGTGCCCCTGCGCGACGATCGCCAGCACGGAGCGCTCCCGCGGGGTGAGCGGATCGGGCCCGACGGGCTCCGGGCGCGCCGTGTCCTCCCAGACCACACCCGCCCGCTGTCCCAGCTGTTCCAGCGCGCCCGCCAGCGGTGCGGCGCCGAGGGCCAGCGCCGTGGCACGGGCCCGGTGCAGGTCGGGCCCGACCAGCGCGTGCGCCGCACCGGCGGCCAGCGCGGCCTCCGCGCCCCGCCACATCGCGTGCGCCTGGCGGTAGCCCACGAGTGCGTCGCCGTCGCCGTGGGCGTCGGTCTCGTAGGTGAAGGCCGCGGCGACCTCCCGCCACACGCCCGGGTCGGCCGGGCCGGCCAGGCGGGTGAGCTCCGCCCGCGCCCGGGTGAGCCACGCGCGCCCCTCGGGCCCGAGCCGCCCGGCCCGCGGCAACCCGCGTTCGGCGGCCTCCTCGGCGATGCGCACCATCTCCCGCGCCGCCGCGACGGCCTCGTCGTGGGGTTGCGAGCCGGCTGCGGCCATGTCGGCGTGAGCGGCGGCCCCCAGCGCGCCGAGCATGATGCGGCCCAGGTGCGGGGCGAGATCGGAGTAGGCACCGGTGTTCAGCCCCGCCACCGCGTCGCGGACGCAGCGGGCCGCCTCGTCGGGGCGGCCCTGCCACAGGGCGGCCTCCGCGCCCGACTGCCCCACCAGCATGATCACCTGCTCGTCGACGGGGGCCGACTCGCGCAGCTCGGCCAGGCGGCGCCGCGCTGCCGCGAACCGGCCGCGCCCGACCGTGGTGAGCAGCCCCGCGGCCGCGAGCCGGAACGCCACGGTGGCCGACACCGAGCCCCCCGCGATCTCGGCTGCGGCCTCCGCGGTGTCCCACTCACCGTGCATGTAGCGGCTCAGCACGTGCGCCACCCGCAGCTCGAGGCCGTAGGCGCTCCACGTGGTGCCGGTGGCGTCGGCGCGCTCGCCACCCGCCGCGAACTCGGCCGCGGCCTCCGCGAGCCTGCCCTCGTCGAGCAACGAGATGCCGACCGCGTAGAAGGCGCGCAGCTCCACGGAGAGGTCGCCGGACCGCCTCGCCAGCGGCTTCGCCTCGGCCAGGAGCTCCCGGGCGCGCTCCGGATCGCCGCCGTACTCGGCGCAGACGGCGAGGGTGACGAGGGCGTCGGCCCTGGCGGCGTGGGCGTCGCCGTCGGGATCGGCCGGAACCTGGCGGGCCACCCGGAGCGTGGCCTCCGCCTCGGCCACGGCCTCGGCGAAGTGGTCGAACTTGCTCAGCACCCGGGCCAGCACGGCGTGTGCCCAAGCCTGCTCGGCCGACGCCGGCTCGTGGGCGATGAGCCCCACCGCGTGCCGGGCCGCGGCGAGGGCCTCCTGCTCGTGACCGGCGAGGTCGAGCAGGCGCAGCGCGTAGCGGCGCCCGATCGCCGAGCTCAGTCCGGGGTCCTGGCGCTCGTCGACCAGCTCGAGCGCGCGTCGGCCCAGCGCGATGCCGCGGTCGGGATCGCCGGTGCTGCTCGCGCCCCATGCCGCCCAGCGCGTGAGCATGCCCTCGCCGACACCGGCCACCGCCGCGGCGTCGGGCACCGCCGACCACAGCTCGAGGGCCCGTTCGGCGTGCAGCAGCACCTCGGCGGGTGCTTCGCGGTCGGCCGCCTCCGAGGAGGCCTGCACGGACGCGGCCAGCGCCAGTGCCAGGTCGTGGCCCGCCATCGCGTGGTGGGCGAGCTCGGCCGCGAGCCCCGGCTCCGCGACACCGCGCGGGCCGGTGCCGCCGGGGACCGCGAGCAGCGCGGCGTAGGCGGCGTGCAGGCGGCTGCGCTCGCCGGGCAGCAGCTCGTGGTAGATGGCCTCGCGCAGCAACGCGTGGCGGAAGGCGTAGGCGTCGTCGGCGCCGGCCGCCCTCGGATCGTGCTCCGCGGCCACCAGCACGTGGTGCGCGACGGCCTCGCGCAGCGCCTGTTCCAGTTCGTCGACCGGGAGACCGGACACCGCGGCCAGGCGCGGATGGCTCACCCGCCGCCCGGCGACCGAGGCGATGCGCAGCACCCGCTGGGTGGCGGGCGCGAGCCCCTCGATGCGCGCTACCAGCACCTCGACCAGGCCGTGCGGCAGCCCGTCGCCGGCCGCGCTGACCAGCTCCTCGGCGAAGAACGCGTTGCCCTCGCTGCGGCGCGCCACGTTGTGCAGCACCGGCTCGGCGAGGCTGCCGTCGGCGAGGCGGCGCACGAGCTCGAGCGCCTCGTGCCGGTCGAGCGGGTCGAGCTGGATGCGCTCGACCGCGGGCAGCCGGACCAGCTCCGACAGCACGGGCCGCAGCGGGTGGCGCCGGTGCAGGTCGTCGCTGCGGTAGGTGGCGAGCACGACCAGGCGCTGCCCCCGCAACCGCGACAGCAGGAAGACGAGCAGATCGCGGCTGGAGCGATCGGCCCAGTGCAGGTCCTCCAGGACGAGGAGCACGGGTGCGGCCGCGCCGAGCTCGTGGAGCACGGACAGCACGGCGTCGAACACCTGCAGCTGGCCGAGGTCGCGCCACTCGCCGGTGGTGCCCGCGCGGGCGAACCCACCGGGCAGCAGGTGGCGCAGCGCGACGTGCTCGGTGACCAGCGTGGGATGCGTGGCCGCCAGGGTGCCGACGATCTCTGTGAACGGCAGGTACGGCAGGGCGGACTCGGCGGTGTCGAGGCAACGGCCGACCAGCACGGTGAAGCCGGCGGCCGCGGCGCGGGCCGTCGCCTCGGCGACCAGCCGGGACTTGCCCACCCCGGCGTCGCCCGCCACCAGCACTCCGGTGGGTGTGCCGGAGGCCGCGCGATCGAGCGCTGCGGAGAGTGCCGACACCTCGTGCCGGCGCCCCACCAGCTCGATGCCGACCCCCAACCGCGCCACGCCGGTCATCGTGGCACGGCGTACCGACGTTCCGCGTCGTCGTTGCGGGGTGCAACAGTGCGCTCTGGGCGATCGGGCCCCGGTGGTGCGGGCTCCGGCACCGGCGACGCCCGCCCGCGGCGCCCGGCCCGGCGCACCAGCCGGGCGAGCCGGAAGTTCTCGGCGTCGGCCAGCAGGTCGGCACGGTGGGACTCGGACTGGACGGACAGCGTCGAGGCGTCGGTGAACATGCGACCAGGTTCGGCCTGAGGGCCGGATCCCGGCATCGGACGTTCACGTCGTCCTGAGGCCCGGCGCGGGGTAAGGGATCGGGCTCCCCCCTTACGGCGCCCTGAGCTGCGCCCGGCGCGGCGGGGCGCACCTCACGGCGGTCGTAAAGCACGGCTCGTGCGGATCACCGGTCGGCGGCGGTCACTCCGGCGTCAGCAGCCCGCGCTGGTAGGCCCGCACCAGGCGGCGGGGGACGAGGTGGCGGCGGCCGGCGATCGTCACCGGGACCAGGTCCGGTGGGGTCGCCTTCCACTGCGCGCGGCGGCTGCGGGTGTTCGAGCGCGACGTGCGGCGCTTCGGGACGGCCATCAGTGTTCCTCCTGCTCGGTCTGCGCGGGGGCGGCCGGCAGTCCGGCCGGGGTCCCGCAGGGATCGGTGTGCCACCAGCCGAAGGGGTCGGGCAGGGTGCGCCAGGCCTCCTCGCCCGCGGCGAGCTCGGCGTCGGTCAGCAGGGCGCCGGTGAGCTGCTCCTCGACCTCGGCCGGGTCGGAGTCGTGGACGAGCACGACGAGGTCCTGCGCCCGGTCACCGAACCGCGGGTGCCAACCCAGCGACGCCAGCGCCCGCCGTTCCGGGGACGCCGCCGCCCACACCTGGTCGTCCGCGCCGTCGAGCCACTCGCCCGCGTGCCCGATCTGCAGCCCGCCGCCGGCCGACTCCAGCCACAGCACGGCGTCCGGCCGCGTGGCGAGCCAGATCCGCCCACGGGTGCGCACGACGCCGTCGAGCAGTACGTCCATCGCCTCGTGCAGGCGCTCGGGGTGGAAGGGGCGGCGCGCGGCCAGGACGAGCAACTGCACCCCGCAGTCGCGGGCGAGCGAGGGCTGCCCGCGCAGCAGCGGCGCGTGCACGTCGTCGGGACGGCCCCGGCGTGCGGACGGCGGCAGGTCGGCGAGCAACGCCCGCTCGTCGAGCCCGGCCAGGTGCACCCGCTGCGCCGAGGGCGCGAGCCGGGCCAGCACCGCGTCGGTGCGCGCGAGCTGCCACGCGTCCGCCGTGCCGGTGTGCACCAGCAGGTCGGCGAACTCGGCCTGGCCGACGGCGACCTGCGCCACCGTGCGCTCGTCGTCGGGCAGCTCGGCCAGCCCCCGCTCGGGCAGAGCGGCGTCGCCGGTGGCGTCGTCGAGCCAGGTGCCCGCGTCCACGCAGGTGAGCACGCCCCGCAGGTCCACGCGGTCGATGATCGGCGCGCCGTCGACGAGCACGTGCAGCAGCGACCAGCAGACCTGCTCGGGCTCCAGCGCGGGGTCGAGGTGCAGCACGATGCGGCGCGGCCCGCCCGGGCCGGCGAGCGCGTGCAGCTGCGGCAGCAGGTCCTCGCGCAGGGTGCACGAGACGCAGCCGTGGGCCAGCTCCAGCACCGTGTGCTCGTCCCGGTTGCCGTGGCGCAGGCGCCGGCGCACCCGGCCGGCGCCGATGTCGCGCAGGTCGTGGTGCAGCACGGCGACGTCCGGGTCGAGCGCTCTGATCCGGGCGGCGGTGGCCTCCACGCCGGGCTCGTGCAGCCCGGTGAGCACCAGCAGCTCTGGTCGGGTCACGTGGTCCTCCTCGGTCGGTCTGGGCTACCCTAGATGAAAATGGATGTCGTTACTGAGGAGGGTCCATGTCTCGCACCGATGTGCGGCCGATCGTGAAGCTGCGGTCGACCGCGGGCACCGGCACCACGTACGTCACCCGCAAGAACCGGCGCAACGACCCGGACCGGATGGTGCTGCGCAAGTACGACGCGGCGATCCGGCGCCACGTCGAGTTCCGCGAGGAGCGCTGATGCCCGACCGGGAGCGGCGGACGCTCAAGCGCCGGGCCAACCCGCTGCACGTGAAGGGGATCACCGAGGTCGACTGGAAGGACGTGACGTTCCTGCGCACGTTCGTCTCCGACCGCGGCAAGATCCGCGCCCGCAGGGTGACCGGCCTGACGCCCCAGCAGCAGCGGCGCGTCGCCGTCGCCATCCGCAACGCCCGCGAGATGGCGCTGCTGCCCTACCCGCGCGCCGGGAGGGGCTGAGGTGTCCCGGCGCTGCCAGCTCACCGGGGCCGAGCCCGGGTTCGGCAAGTCCGTCTCGCACTCCCACCGCCGCACGAGCCGCCGGTGGGACCCGAACATCCAGTCCAAGCGCTACTGGTTCGCGCAGGAGGGGCGGTACGTGCGGCTGCGCGTGACCGCCGACGCGATCCGCACGATCGACCGGATCGGTGTCGCCGCCGCGGTCGCGCGGATCAGGGCCCGAGGGGGGAAGGTCTGATGGCCACGAAGGGGAAGATCGCGCGCAACGAGCACCGGAAGGCGGTGGTGGCGCGCCACGCGGAGCGGCGCGCGGAGCTGAAGGCGATCATCGCCCGGCCCGCGTCGACACCGGAGCAGCAGGCCGACGCGCAGCGCGAGTTGGCTCGCCAACCACGGGACGCGAGCCCCACCCGCGTGCGCAACCGCGACTCCGTCGACGGCCGTCCCCGCGGCTACCTGCGCGCCTTCGGGGTCTCCCGGGTCCGGGTGCGGCTGCTCGCGCACGAGGGCTACCTGCCGGGGGTGCGCAAGTCGAGCTGGTGACCGGGTCCCCTGCGCACCCCGGTCACGGGGTTGTGTAGCATCGTCTGCGGCCGTGCGGGAGTGACCGTCCGCTCGGCCTGCCGCCCCTTTAGCTCAGTCGGCAGAGCGTCTCCATGGTAAGGAGAAGGTCTACGGTTCGATTCCGTAAAGGGGCTCGGCGAGCTGGCGTCGTCAGCTACGCGAAGCGGTGTAGCTCAGTCGGTAGAGCAAGCGGCTCATAATCGCTGTGTCGCCGGTTCAAGTCCGGCCACCGCTACCAGACTCAAGAGATACACAGCAGGAGGCACCCGCGATGGCCAAGGCCACCGACGTTCGGCCGAAGATCACGTTGGCGTGCGAGCAGTGCAAGCACCGTAACTACATCACCAAGAAGAACCGGCGCAACGATCCCGACCGGCTCGCGATCAAGAAGTTCTGCCCGAACTGCGGCACGCATCGCGAGCACCGCGAGACGCGCTGAGCGTGCCGAACACGGCCTACGTCGGCACGGCGCTGCCACCGACGGCCCCGTACCGGGTCGGCCGCGAGAAGATCCGGGAGTTCGCCCTCGCCATCGGCGAGGGCGCTTCCGTCTGCCGGGACGTCGAGGCGGCCCGTGCGGCCGGCCATCCCGACGTCGTCGCGCCGCCCACCTTCGCGGTGACGTTCACCATGCCGGCGATCGAGGCGTTCCTGCGCGACCCCGATTTCGGGTGGGACTACTCGCGCATGGTGCACGGCGACCAGTCCATCACCCTGCGGCGCCCGATCCACGGCGGTGACGACCTGGTCACCACCGTCCACGTCGAGGACCTCAGGACCCGCGGCGGCAGCCACATGCTGACCCTGCGCTGTGAGGTCGCCGACACCGCGGGCGAGCCGGTGGCCACCACCCGCCTCCTGCTCGTCACCGCGGCGGAGGAGACGTCATGACCGCGGTCGGCACCGAGTTGCCGCCGCTGTCCGTGCGCGTCACCCGCGCCGACCTCGTCCGCTACGCGGGGGCTTCGGGGGACTTCAACCCGATCCACTGGAGCGACCGCGTCGCCACCGGCGTCGGTCTGCCGGGCGTCATCGCGCACGGCATGCTCACGATGGCGCTGGCCGGGCGGCTCGTCACCGGCTGGGTCGACGACCCGGCCGCGGTGCGCAGCTACGGCGTGCGTTTCACCCGCCCCGTGGTCGTGCCCGACGACGACGAGGGTGCACTGGTGGAACTCAGCGGCAAGGTCACCGCGATCACCGACACCGACGAGGGCGAACGCATCGCGAAGGTCGCCATCACCGCGGCGTTCGAGGGCAAGACGGTCCTGGGCCGTGCCGTGGCCGAGGTCGCACTCGGATCGGGGTCCACCCCCGCCGGCTGATCCGGCCCCTCCCCGGAGCCCGCGATGGTCTTCTCGCGTCCTCCGACCGCGCTCACCCTGCCGCCGGACGAAACCGACCAGGTGGTGTCGGGCTCTCCGCTTGCCCGCAGTGGCGGTCGGGTCGATCCTGCCAGTGGCAGGTTCGGCGACACGGAAGGATCGCGACATGCAGTTCGGCAAGCTCGTGGACAAGGCGTGGGAGGACAAGTCGGCGGCCGAGGTTCTCAAGGCGCCGCCGTCCGCCCTCGAGGGGCTCACGGAGAAGCACGACGAGGCGCTCAAGGCGCTCGGCATCAAGACCGTCGGAGACCTGGGGAAGTGGAAGTACGCCACCCGGGCCGCGGCGCTCGTGGCGCTCGCCGATCTCGACAAGTGATCCGACGCGGCCGGGCCCGTGCGACGGGCCCGGCCGTGGGTCAGCGCGCCTCGGCCAGTAGCGCGCCCATCCGCTCCACGCCGGTGCGCAGGTCGTCGTCGCCGAGGGCGTAGGAGAGCCGGAAGAACCCGGGGGTGCCGAACGCCTCGCCGGGCACCACGGCGACCTCGGCGTGCTCCAGCACGGCCGCCGCCAGCTCCACACTCGTCTGCGGGCGCGCGCCCCGCAGCTCCCGGCCCAGCAGCTCCTGCACGGAGGCGTAGGCGTAGAACGCGCCGCGCGGTGTGGGGCAGTCGACACCCGGAATCGCCCGCAGCAACTCGACCATCGCGCGCCGCCTGCGGTCGAAGGCCGTGCGCATGTCGACGACCGCGTCCAGCGACCCCGACACGGCCGCCAGCGCCGCCCGCTGCGCCACGTTGCAGACGTTGGACGACAGGTGCGACTGCAGGTTGGTGGCGGCGGTGACGACGTCGGTGGGGCCGGCGAGCCAGCCGACCCGCCACCCGGTCATCGCGTACGTCTTCGCCACTCCGTTGAGCACCACGCAGCGGTCTGCCAGTTCGGGCACGACCACCGGCATCGAGACCGCCTCGGCGCCGTCGTACACGAGGTGCTCGTAGATCTCGTCGGTGACCACCCAGACGCCGTTCTCGACGGCCCAGCGCCCGATCTCCTCGGTGAGCTCGCGGGAGGCCACGGCGCCCGTCGGGTTGGAGGGCGAGCACCAGACGAGCACCTTGGTGCGCTCGGTGAGCGCCGCGTCGAGCTGGGCGACCGAGGGCAGGAAGCCGGCCTCGGGTCCGCAGGTGACCTGCACCGGGACGCCACTCGCGAGGGCGATCGCCTCGGGGTAGGTGGTCCAGTAGGGGGCGGGCAGCAGCACCTCGTCGCCGGGGTCGAGCAATGTGGCGAACGCCTGGTAGACGGCCTGCTTGCCGCCGTTGGTCACGAGCACCTGCTCGCGCGCGAGGTCGAGGCCGGAGTCGCGACGGGTCTTCGCGGCGATCGCATCCCGCAGCTCGGGGAGGCCGGCCGCGGGGGTGTAGCGGTGGTTGCGCGGGTCGGCGCAGGCGGCCTCGGCGGCGGCGACGATGGGCGCGGGGGTCGGGAAGTCCGGCTCGCCCGCTCCGAAGCCGATGACGGGCCGGCCCGCGGCCTTGAGCGCCTTCGCCTTCGCGTCGACCGCCATGGTCGCGGACTCGGCGATGCCGCCGATCCGAGCGGAGATCCGGCCGCGGCCGGCGGGGACGGGCGAGGTGGTCGAGGTGCTCGAAGCCATGTCTGGCATCCTGCCCCCAGCAGTCGTCGCCCGGACCCGGGGGCGTGCGGGGTGTGCCGTGTCGGGAGCCGCCACGAGGTGCCGTACACTCGGACAGGCTGGGTACGTCGCTCCGCGATGTGTCCCTCCGTCCGTGGACCGGGAGTTCCGGGCGGGGATTGGTCTAGGGGTGTAGCTCAATTGGCAGAGCAGCGGTCTCCAAAACCGCAGGTTGCAGGTTCAAGTCCTGTCACCCCTGCCACTGCAGGATGTGCTGGATCGAGACGTGAGGAACGAACGGCGGCCGAGCCGCGGGTGAGCTGGAGGATGCGGCGTGACTGAGGAACGCGAGGCGAGCGGCGACGGGCGGGAACGCCCGAGCACCGCCGCCGACCGTCGAGGTCGGCGTTCCGGCCCGGCGCCCACCGGCGACGGCAGGGGTGGGCGGTCCGCGGTCCGCGAGGCCCGGCCGGCACGCGTGTCGTTGTTCAGCCGGATCGCACGGTTCCTGCGCGAGGTGGTCGCCGAGCTGCGGAAGGTCATCTGGCCCACCCGCAAGCAGCAGGTCACCTACACGATCGTCGTGCTGGTCTTCGTGTCGTTCATGGTCGCGCTGGTCTGGCTGCTGGACCTTGTGTTCGCGCAGGGTGTGCTGTTCCTGTTCGGCACGTGACCACCGGCACGCACCACACGACGAAGGAAGCGAGAGGCACGTGACCGAGCGCGAGGCCGACCAGCTCGATGCCACGGCGGAAGCCGAGCAGGGCATCGAGGAGCAGTCCGCGGCCGAAGCCGCCGAGCACGCGTCCGTCGACGCGGCCGACGCCGACGAGGCGGTCGACAGTGACGCCGACGAGGCGGCCGACGACGAGGCCGACGCCGACGAGGGCGACGCCGACGAGGGCGACACCGACGAGGCTGACTCCGACGAGGGCGACACCGACGAGACCGACGCCGACGAGGCGGGCGAGGGCGCTGCGGACACCGCAGAGCCCGAGGCCGAGGCCGACCCGATCGAGGAGATGCGCGCGGCGCTGCGGCGCGCACCCGGCGACTGGTACGTCGTGCACTCCTACGCCGGCTACGAGAACAAGGTGAAGACCAACCTCGAGACGCGCGTGCAGACGCTCGACGTCGAGGACTACATCTTCCAGGTCGAGGTGCCCACCGAAGAGGTCACCGAGATCAAGAACGGGCAGCGCAAGCAGGTGCAGCGCAAGGTGCTGCCCGGCTACATCCTGGTGCGGATGGAGCTCAACGACCAGTCGTGGGGCGCGGTCCGCAACACGCCCGGCGTCACCGGGTTCGTGGGCGCCACCTCGCGTCCGTCCCCGCTGACGCACGACGAGGTCATCAAGTTCCTGCTCCCGCGGGTCGAGCCGAAGCCCGCGGCGGGCGCCGGTGGCGGCACCAAGGCCGATTCCGGTACCGGGGCCGCAGGCAAGGCCACCGTCGAGGTGGACTTCGAGGTCGGCGAGTCGGTCACGGTGATGGACGGTCCGTTCGCCACCCTCCCGGCCACCATCAACGAGGTCAACGTCGACGCCCAGAAGCTCAAGGTGCTCGTCTCGATCTTCGGCCGCGAGACCCCCGTCGAGCTGGCTTTCAGTCAAGTCTCGAAGATCTGACCCCCGCTGCGGCAGGCAGGGCCGCGGCGCGCACAACCACGACAGGGAATAGACATGCCTCCCAAGAAGCGGAAGCTTTCCGCGATCATCAAGCTCCAGATCAAGGCGGGCGCCGCGACGCCCGCTCCGCCGGTCGGCCCCGCGCTCGGCCAGCACGGCGTCAACATCATGGAGTTCTGCAAGGCCTACAACGCCGCCACGGAGTCGCAGCGCGGCGACGTGGTGCCCGTCGAGATCTCGGTGTTCGAGGACCGCTCGTTCACGTTCGAGCTCAAGACGCCGCCCGCCGCGAAGCTGCTGCTCAAGGCGGCCGGGGTGGACAAGGGCAGCGGCGAGCCGCACATCAAGAAGGTCGCGTCCGTGAGCATGGAGCAGGTGCGCCAGATCGCGGAGACCAAGATGCGCGACCTCAACGCCAGCGACCTCGACCAGGCCGCGAAGATCATCGCCGGCACCGCCCGGTCGATGGGCATCACCGTCAACGGCTGATACAGCCGCACGTTCGCGTGGGAGAGCCGGGCGCGGCTCCTACCACGACCTGATCCGGAACAGAGGACAGAGCAATGGCACAGCGCAGCAAGGCGTACCGCCAGGCCGCCGAGAAGATCGACCAGGAGCGGCTCTACACCCCGCTCGAGGCCGCCGGTCTGGCGAAGGACACGTCCAGCGCGAGGATGGACGCCACCGTCGAGGTCGCGATGCGGCTCGGCGTGGACCCCCGCAAGGCCGACCAGATGGTCCGCGGCACCGTGAACCTGCCTCACGGCACCGGCAAGACGGCGCGCGTCATCGTGTTCGCCACCGGTGACAAGGCCGCCGAGGCCGAGGCCGCAGGCGCTGACGTGGTCGGCACCGAGGACCTCATCGAGCGCATTCAGGGCGGTTGGCTGGACTTCGACGCGGCGATCGCCACGCCGGACCAGATGGCCAAGGTCGGCCGGATCGCGCGCATCCTGGGCCCGCGTGGCCTGATGCCGAACCCGAAGACCGGCACCGTCACCCCGGACGTCACCAAGGCGGTCCAGGACATCAAGGGCGGTAAGATCAACTTCCGCGTGGACAAGCAGGCCAACCTGCACCTCGTCATCGGCAAGGCCTCGTTCGACACCGACAAGCTGGTGGAGAACTACGGCGCCGCCCTCGACGAGATCCTGCGGGCCAAGCCGTCGGCCGCCAAGGGCCGCTACGTGAAGAAGATCACGGTCTCCACGACCATGGGCCCGGGCATCCCGGTCGACCCGAACCGCACGCGCAACCTGCTGGTGGACGAAACCCCGTCCGCCTGACGCACGCCCGCACGAGGCCCCCGGCGCACCGCGCCGGGGGCTTCGTCGTGTCCGGACCTGCAGCCCCCGGAGTCGCACCCCCCGCGAGTCGCGCCGCACCTCCCCGCGAGTCGCGCCGTGAGAACCGCGAGTCGCGCCGCCCCCCCGCGAGTCGCGCTGTGGGAACCGCGAGTCGCGCCGCACTCCCCGCGGGTCGCGCCGCACTCCCCGCGGGTCGTGCCGCACTCGCCGCGAGTCGCGCCGTGAGAACCGCGAGTCGCGCCCTTGCGGGTCGCGCCGCACTCCCTGCGGGTCGCGGCGTGGGAACCGTGAGTCGCGCTGTGGGAACCGCGAGTCGGGCCGCCCCCGTGGGTCGTGCCGCACTCCCCGCGGATCGCGGCGTGGGAACCGCGAGTCGGGCCCTCGCGGGTCGCGCCGCACCTCTCGCGGGTCGCGGCGTGGGAACCGTGAGTCGTGCTGCCTCCCCTGCGGGTCGCGGCGTGGGGGCCGCGAGCCGCGCGTCGTCACGCTGGGTGCGAGTCGGGTCGTGATGGGCGTGAGTCGGGTGGTGGTGCGCGCGATCTACCGCCCCGAGCGCGGTGGGGACGAGCGGTCCGACCGCGAGCGCGTTGCCGAATCCGTCGGGGATGCCGAATGGTGATCACTGCGAGAAGTGCCTGGCCGCCGTCGCGGCAGCACTTACGCACTTCTCGGACCGATCACCAGGCCGTGATCATTCCGACAAGTACGCCGCTGTCGCAGCGTCCGCACCCAGGTACCGATCGGATCGATCACCGCGGGTCGCCTCCCGGCCAGCATGCGCCGTGCGGGAGCGGCGCTGCCGTGACCGATTCGGCAACCCCCTGATGCAGCTCACATCCCGATCCCGGTGATCACGTGGGTCGGCCCATTCAAATCGCGACTCCCGGTGCCGAAGGCCCGAATCGCGGGCGCCAAACCCCGACTCGCGAGTCATCGGCCTCGACCTGTGAGCGTAGGGCCGCGACTCGTGGGTGTGGGGCCGCGGCTCGTGGGTGTGGGGCCGCGACTCGCGGGTGTGGGGCCGCGACTCGCGGGTGGTGGACCCCGACTCGCGGGTGTGGGGCCGCGACTCGTGGGTGTGGGGCCGCGGCTCGCGGGTGTGGGGGCTCGACTCGCTCGTCAGCGGGTCCAGTCGGTGAGGACCTGGTCGACCGTCTCCGGATCGGTGGGGGCGGGCGGGACCGTCGCCGGGGTGCGGGAGAACCGGGGGGCCGGGGCGGCCTGCGCGACGCCGTCCCGTTCGACGACGGTGTCCCGGGCCGCGAGGTGCGGGTGTCCGGGCACCTCGCTGAAGGCCAGGACGGGTGTGACGCAGGCGTCGGAGTCGGCGAACACCTGCGCCCACTCGTCCCGGGTGCGCGAGGCGAAGACCTCGGTGAACCGGGCTCGCAGCGTGGGCCAACCCGCCCGGTCGTACTGCGCGGGCAGGTCCTCGCCGTCGAGGCCGAGCCCGGAGAGCAGCGCCGCGTAGAACTGCGGTTCGAGCGGGCCGATGGCGACGTGGCGGCCGTCGGAGCAGGTGTAGGTGTCGTAGAACGGGGCGTGGCCGTCGAGGAGGTTCTCCCCGCGGCCGTCGCTCCAGGCGCCCTGCCCGCGCATGCCCCACACCATCTGCACGAGCAGAGACGCGCCATCGACCATCGCGGCGTCGACGACCTGCCCCTGACCGGAGCGCTGCGCCTCCCACAACGCGGCGAGCACGCCCGTGACGAGCAGCATCGACCCGCCGCCGAAGTCGCCGACGAGGTTCAGCGGCGGCACCGGTCGCTCGCCGGCGCGCCCGATCGCGTGCAGCGCACCGGTGAGCGAGATGTAGTTGATGTCGTGGCCGGCGCGGGCGGCCAGCGGCCCGTCCTGACCCCACCCGGTCATCCGCGCGTACACCAGGCGCGGGTTGCGGGCGTGGCACTCGGCGGGGCCGACGCCGAGCCGTTCGGTGACGCCCGGGCGGTAGCCCTCGAGCAGCACGTCGGCGTGCTCGACGAGCCGCAGGACGGTCTCGCGTCCCGCAGCGTCCTTGAGGTCGGCCGCCACCCGGCGCCGTCCGCGCAGCGTCGGGTCGGGCGCGCCGGTCGTGCCCAGCTGGAGGCCGCCGGACGGCCGATCGACGCGGACGACGTCGGCGCCGAGGTCGGCGAGGATCATCGCGGCGTGCGGGCCGGGCCCGATCCCGGCCAGTTCCACGACCTTCAGCCCGGCCAGCGGACCGTTCCGGTGCTCCACGCGCCCTCCCATGCTCGTCGTCGCGCACCCTACAGTCAGTTCTGACTGCCCGGCGGTCCGTCCTGCGCGCGGTCAGGCCACGGCGCTCGGCTCGGTCTCTGCGCCGAGGCCGAGGCGGTCGAGGTCGCCCCAGGCCGCTGCCAGGCGGTCCAGCGCCTCGACCATCCGGTCCTGCCGCAGCGTGAACGGCAGCCGCAGGTAGTGCTCGAAGGCGCCGTCCAGGCCGAACCGCGGGCCGGCCGCGAGCTGCACGTCGTGGCGCCGGGCCGCGGCGGTCAACCGGCTGGAGACGCCGCGCCCGAGGTCGACCCACAGGCTCAGCCCACCCCCCGGCCGAGAGGGGCTCCAGTGCGGGAAGGTGCGGGCGAGTCGCCCGAGCAGGTGGTCGCGGGCAGCAGCCAGCTCGGGGCGCCGGGCCTCCGCGACCGCCGTTGTCTCTGCCATCAGGCGCGCGGTCACGAGCTGTTCGAGCACCGGGCCGCCCAGGTCGACGCTCGCCCGGGTTGCGGCGAGACGGCGCACCATGGGCGCGGACGTGCGTATCCATCCCACCCGCAGCCCGCCCCAGAACGTCTTGCTCGCCGACCCGACGCTCAGCACGAGCGGCGAGTCGGCCGCACCGTGCGCGGCGAGGGGGGTGACCACCTGCCCGTCGAGCGGGAGCTCGGCGAGCGTCTCGTCCACCAGCAACGTGGTGCCGGTCCGGCGGGAGAGCTCGACGAGCCGGGCGCGGTCGGCGTCGGCGAGCAGGGCGCCGGTGGGGTTCTGGAAGTCCGGGATCACGTAGGCGAGCCGCGGCGCGGCATCGCGCACGGCAGCGGTGAGCAGCTCCAGGTCCCAGCGGCTGCTGCCTCCGGGGCCGGGCGCCATCGGCACCGGGACGGCTCGGGCGCCGCGGCCGGCCAGCGCGCCGAGTGCGTTCGGGTAGGTGGGGTGCTCCACGAGCACGCGGTCCCCGGGCCCGGCGAGCAGTGTGAGCGCGAGAGTGATGGCGTGCACCGCTCCCGCCGTGACGAGCACCTGGTCGGGCCGCGTGGGGAGGCCACGGGCGGTGTAGCGCTCGGCGACGGCGGCGCGCAGCGCCCACTGGCCGAGGAGGTCGTACCCGTGGCCCGCGAGGTGTGCGTCCAGGTCCTGGACGGCGGCCGCCGTCGCCCGACGCATGGCGTCCGAGGGCGCGGGCAGCGCGGCGTGGGCGAGGTCGTGGAGCGTGCTGTCACCGTGCGGGGAGAACGGTGAGGTGCTCGCGTCGTGGGACGGCCCCTCGGGCAGGCGGGTCCAGCTGCCGGCACCGCGCCTGCTGTGCAGGGCACCGACCTGCCGGAGGGTGTCGTAGGCGGTGGCCACCGTCGTGCGGCTCACCGCGAGGGCCACCGCGAGCTCGCGTTCGGCGGGCAGCCGCGTCTGCAGCGGGAGCCGGCCGTCGAGCACGAGCAGCCGGATCCGTTCCGACAGCGCGCCGGCCAGCCCTCTCCCGTCCGGTGGGCGCCAGTCGCCCAGCAACCGTCCGAAGCTGGGGGCGCCGATCCGGCGCTCGATCCCGTTCCGGTCCATGCCACCCCCCGCGGATCGGCCCTGCGTCAGCAGGCCGATCCTACGAGGTGGCCCGGCTCAGATCGCCCGGTTCGTGCTCCACTCCCACTGGCCCCGGGTCAGGACCTCGAGGATGTGGCCGTCGTCGTCGCGCCGCTCCGCGCTGTAGGCGTACCGCCCGGGCTGCCAGGCCTCCTGCTGGGCGACGGCGCTCAGGTAGGAGTCGGCCCACTGCTGCCACTCGCCCGCGATGGCCGGGGGCGGGTCGCCCACCTCGCAGGCCACGTCCTTGAAGGGGTGGAAGTTGCCACGCAGGCCGGTCCACATCTGGACGTCGAGCCACACTGTGTCCACAGTTCGGAGTATCACCACGATCCGTTCGGGCGACGCACAGACCACCCGTACGGGTGAGTTGCTCCGGGCATCAGGCGTCGAGGAGGTCCGTTCGGCCCGCAGCCTGCAACTGCTCCCGGTAGGGGCCGAACATGCTCTTCGCCACCGGCAGCACAGTGAGCAGCTTCGCGACCGGCCCCTTGGCGCGGACCTGCCCCTTCGCCAGCGCGACCGGGAGGATCACCTTGCCCAGCCAGAAGCGGTTGCCGGTGTCGGCGGTCATGAACAGCTCGACGTTCGGCTCGGGCCCGGTGCCCGCGCCTTCGTGGAGCTGCGTGTTCGGCATGTCGACCGTCAGCACGGCGTCCGGGTCCGTGTAGGTGATCCGGAGCACGATCCCCGTCGGGCGCAACTTCTCCACCAGCGCCGGATCCTGCATCCCCTGCCGGAAGACGCCACCGAGGAACTCGTAGACCTCGGCCTCGTCGGTGAACGCCGTCATGCCGGCCCCTCTCGTCGTCGACGCCGGGAGTCTGGCCGACGACGACGCGGCAGGCGACCCCTCCGCCGGGCCACCGACGGCCCGCGCGGGCCACGGCACACCGAACTCGTCGTCGGCGATGTCGGTGTGCGAGCCGGTTCAGCGGCCCCGGTGGGGCTGCTCGTCCAACAGGCCGTAGCGGCCGGCCAGCGCGGCGGCCTCGATGCGGTTGGCGGCGCCCAGCTTGTGCAGCAGGCTCGCGATCATCCGCTTCGCCGTCCGCTCGGAGACGAGCATCGGCTTGGCGATCTCACTCGTCTCCAGGCCGCGGGCGAGCAGCGCCCACAGCTGCAGCTCGCGCTCGTCCAGGCGCTCGAGCACTCCGTCGCCGGCGCGGTCCCCGGCCGCCAGCAGGGCGTCGAGCAGGTCGGAGTGCACCACCCGGACACCCGCCGCGATCGTCAGCAGGGGCGCGACGAGCACCTCGGGGTCGGCCGACTTGCCCAGGAAACCGGCCGCCCCCGCCCGCAGCGCGGCGGTGGCCAGACCGAGGTCCTCGGTCCCGGAGAGCGCGAGCACCCGGGTGCGGGGGTAGGCCGCGGTGACGCGCCGGATGGTCTCCACGCCACCGAGCGGGGGGAGGGCGAGGTCGATGATCGCGATGTCGGCGGCCTCCCGGCCGACCAGCGCCACCGCGTCCTCGCCCGCGGTGGTCGCGCCCGCCACCACGAACGTGTCGCCCGCCCGCGACTCGAGCAGCAGCGCGAGGCCCTGCGAGAACAGGGCGTGGTCGTCGACGATGACCACGACGTACCGGCCGTCGCGCACGGGTCGGGACTCTAACGGCGGCCGCCCGTGGGTGCGGTGCGGAGCCGCGTCGACACGCGGGTGCGCACCGCGCCGGCCCGCAGCGGCCGCGCAACCGGTGGCGCTCGGGAGTTGCGCCACCACCGCGACGAGCACCGGCGCGTGCGCCGACCGCGGGGCTGCGGTGGGAGATGCTGGCGCCGTGCACACCGACGGCCCGCGATCGGCCCTGCAGGTCCTCGAGGAGCGCACGGCCGTCGTCATCCGGCTGCTCGTCGTCTGCTCGGTCGGCGCGGCGCTGCTCGTGGAGCCGGGGATCGCGCGCGGCCGTGCGGCGGCGCTCGGCGCGCTCGTCGCCGCGACGCTGCTCTACGCACTGGTGCTCGCCGCGGCCGAGTGGCGCGGGAGGCACCCGGTCCCGCCGCGCCTCGCGACGTCGTTCGACGCGGTGCTCGCCCTGGTGGCCTGCGGTTTCACCGGCGGAGCCGACAGTGTGATGGTGGCGATCCTGCCGCTGGTGGTGATCGCCGGGGCCGTGCGGGGCGGGGTCGTCCTGGGCCGCCTGGGCGCGCTGGCCGTGGGCGCCGGGTTCACGGTCGCGGCCCTCGCGGGCTCCGACCCGCACGTCTCGGTGCTCGACCGGTGGCTGGCCGGGGCCTGGTGGACCGGCTACCTCGTCGCGGCGGCCGTCCTCGTCGGGGTGTTGCTGCGGATGCTGGAGCGCCAGTTGGAGGCGGCCGCCGAATCGCGGGCGCGCGCACGGGCCGAGCACGAGGCGTTCCTGGAGGAGCGGGACCTGCGCTCGCGGCTGCTCGCCGCCCAGCAGGCGCGCCTCGACGGCGTGCGCGTGGTGCTGCACGAGTTCCGCACGCCGGTCGCGTCGCTCACGGCCCTGACCGCCGACCTGGCCGCCGGCCGGCTCGCCGGCGCTTCCCGGGACGCCGCGACCGCACTGCTCGCCGAGCACGCCGTGCACCTGCGGGACATGCTCGACGGCCTCGCCGACGTCGCCGTGCAGGAGGGCAGCCCGCTCGGGCGGGTGCGCGAGCGTCCGGTGCGGTTGGGGGAGTTGGCCGTCGCCGTGCTCGACGCGGCGGGTGTCGCCCCGCAACGCCGGGTGTCCCACGTCGAGCCGCCGGACGCCGCGGTGCGCTGCGACCCGCAGCGGCTGCGCCGCGTGCTGACCAACCTGGTCGAGAACGCCGCCCGCCACAGCGGGAGCGCCGCCGTCGAGCTGGACCTGCGCCACGTCGACGGCCGGCTCGTCGCGGAGGTCCGCGACCGGGGTCCCGGCCTGCCTCCGGGCCAGGAGGGGGTGGTCACGGCCAAGGGCGTGGCGCTGGGGGAGCGGCGTGGCACGGCCGGGCTGGGGCTCTGGATCGTCGAAGCGCTGGTGGCGGCGATGGACGGCCAGCTGCGGCTGGCTCCGAGGGAGGGCGGCGGCCTGGTGGCCCACCTGGAGCTCCCGGTCCCCGCCGACGGTTCAGGAAAGCCACATTCATGAACGTGCAGGACAGGAATGTGGCTTTCCTGAACTTCCGGGGCTGGCACCTGCGGGCCAGCGCTGGAACCCGCGGCCCGCTGTGGCCGGGCGTGATCGTCGTCATGCTGGCCCCATGAAGACCATGGCAGCGGTGCTCTGGGAACTCGGCGGCAAGTGGGAGGTCGAGGAGGTCGAGCTCGACGCGCCGCGTGCGGGCGAGGTGCTGGTGGAGCTCGCGGCGAGCGGGCTGTGCCACTCCGACGAGCACCTGGTCACCGGCGACATGCCGGTGGCGTACCCGATGGTCGGCGGCCACGAGGGCGCCGGCCGTGTCGTGGAGGTCGGGCCGGGGGTCACCGAGGTGGCGGTCGGCGATCCGGTGGTCATGACGTTCCTGCCCAGCTGCGGGCGCTGCAGCTACTGCGTGCGCGGCTACACGGCGCTGTGCGACGACGGCGCGGGTGCGACGCTGGGCCCGCAGCTCGACGGCACCTACCGGTTCCACGCCCGCGGCGAGGACGTCGGGCAGATGTGCCTGCTCGGCACGTTCGCGAAGCACACGGTGGTGCCGGTCAAGTCCGTCGTGAAGATCGACGAGGGGTTCCCGCTGCACCTGGCCGCGCTCGTCGGCTGCGGTGTCACCACGGGCTTCGGCTCGGCGGTGCGCACCGCGGAGCTGCGCGCGGGTGACACTGCCGTCGTCGTGGGGATCGGTGGGATCGGTGCGAACGCGGTGCAGGGCGCCCGGATCGCCGGTTGCCGCCACGTCGTGGCGGTCGACCCGGTCGAGTTCAAGCGCGAGAAGGCGCTCGAGCTGGGCGCCACGCACGTGGCCGCGAGCATGGACGAGGCGTGGAACACCGTCTCGAGCATCACCCGCGGCCAGCTCGCGGACGCCGCGATCCTGACGACGAGCGTGGCGGAAGGGGCCCAGCTGCAGCCGGCGCTGCAACTGGTCGGCAAGCGCGGGCGCGTGGTCGTCACGGCGCTGGGCCACCCCGGAGAGGACACCGTGTCGATGTCGCTGCTGGAGCTCACGCTCTACGAGAAGCAGGTGCGCGGCGCGCTGTTCGGCAGCTCCAACGGCCAGCACGACGTGCCGCGCCTGCTGGAGATGCACAACCTCGGCCAGCTCAAGCTGCAGGAGCTGATCACCCGGGAGTACTCCCTCGAGGAGATCAACACCGGCTACCAGGACATGCGCGAGGGCCGCAACATCCGTGGCCTGATCCGCTTCTGAACCCAGGAGGACGACGATGTCCGCACGCACCGGTTTCACCAGCCTGCGCCCGCGCGGGCTGAACTTCGACTCGTTCCCGATGCGGCTGTTCAGCAAGGGCAACGGCCGTCAGTGGAACCCGGCCGAGATCGACCTGAGCCAGGACGCGCGCGACGTCGCGGCGATGACCGACGACGAGCGCTGGTGGACCTGCTCGCTCGCCGCGCAGTTCATGGCGGGCGAGGAGTCGGTCACGCAGGACCTGCAGCCGTTCCTGGGCGCGATGGCCGCGGAGGGCCGGCTGGGCGACGAGATGTACCTGACGCAGTTCGTGTACGAGGAGGCCAAGCACACCGAGGCCTTCCGCCGGTGGTTCGACGCCGTCGGCCTCACCGAGGACCTGCACCCCTACATCGCCGCCAACGAGCACTACCTGCAGATCTTCACCAAGGAGCTGCCGGAGAGCCTGCAGGCGCTCGCGCAGGACCCGTCGCCGCGCAACCAGATCCGCGCGTCGGTGACCTACAACCACATCGTGGAGGGCACGCTCGCCCTCACCGGCTACTTCTCGTGGCAGAAGATCTGTGCGAGCCGCGGGATCCTCCCCGGGATGCAGAGGATCATCAAGCACATCGGCGACGACGAGCGCCGGCACATGGCCTGGGGCACCTTCACCTGCCGCCGCCACGTCGCCGCCGACGACGCGCTCTGGGACGCCGTCGACGAGCGGATGCAGGAGCTGCTGGTGCCCGCGATGGGCGTGGTCACCGGCACGTTTGACATCAACTGCGCTGACCCGGCCTCCGGTCCTCCGCCGTTCGCGATCGACCTCAACGAGATGGCCGAGTACGCGATGGACAAGCTCGGCCGCCGGCTGGGTGCGATCGAGTCGGCGCGGGGTGCCGACCTGCGCGTCATCGATGTCGACGCGAGCCCGGAAGCCCTCGAGGAGCGCTTCCACACGGAGGATTCGGCGCAGCTGGCCACGGCGGGGGCGCCGGGCTGAGCACCACAGCAGGTGATCACTACATCGCGCCGGGTCGGTCTGCGCGCCCGTGATGGGTGCGGAACACGTCGCCGGGGTCGACGGCGCGCTTGACCGCGGCGAGCCGGTCGACATCGGCCGGTAGGTAGGCGGTGGCGAGCTGCGCGGCGGTCACGTCCGGCCCGGACAGGAAGTTCACGCAGGCCCCGCCGGTGCTCCACGGCGCCATCGCCGTGAACAGCCGGTCGTAGGCCGCGTGCACCGCAGGGACCCGCTCGGGTTCCGCGGTCGCGCCCGCGTACAGCACGAAGGCGCCGTCGCGGCGGGCGAGCGCGCTCGGCACCGCCCCGGGCCGGGCGAGCGCCCCGCCCATCAACCGCAACTCGACCAGGTGCGGCGCGTCCGCGTCGGGCCCCGCATGGCGCAGCAGCTCCGCCACGGCGGCGGCGTCGAGGGACGCGAGCATGGTGTTGCGGGCGTGGAACGGCACCGGTGTCGTCGGCTCGGCGTGGATCGACCCGACAGCCGAGTACGGCATCTCCACGACGGTGTCACTCATCGGCCGGCCACCGCCCACGAGGTCGCGGAACGGCCGCACCAGCCGCGTCCCTTCCTCGGCGCTGCCGGTGAACGCGAACCGGAGGTGGACGACGTACCGGCCGCGCAGCGCGTCGGGCAGGACGGGCAGGTCCGGCATCCGGATCAACAGCACCGACGAGCCCATCGATTCGGGCGCGGTGCGCGCCCACTCCGCCCAGGTGGTGAGGACGCGCTCGGCGTCGGTGGCGGCGAAGTGCATGCCACCCCCGTACAGCCGTGCCACCGGGTGCAGGTCGATCTCGATCGCGACCACGACGCCGAGCGTGCCCTTGCCGCCCCCGCGCAACGCCCAGAACAGCTCGGTCTCCTCGGTGGCGCTCGCCCGGCGCAGCACGCCGTCGGCGGTGACGACCTCGAGTGCGCGGACGTGGTCCACGGCCCAGCCGAGGCTGCGTCCGAGCATCCCGATGCCGCCGCCGAGGTGGTAGGAGACCACTCCGACCTCGGGCGACGAACCGTTCAGCGGGGCCAGACCGTGCTCGGCGGCCGCGCGGACCAGCGCACTCCCGCGGACGCCCGCCTCGACCCGCGCCGTGCGGGCGACGGGGTCGATCGTGATGCCGTCCATCCGGGAGGTGTTGATCAGGACGCTGCCGTCGGCGCTGCGGGAGGGCCCGTGGCCGGTCGCCTGCACGGCCACGCCGAGGCCGCGCGTGGTGGCGTAGCGGATCGCAGCGACGACGTCGTCGACGGAGGCTGCGGGCACGACCACCTCGGGCTTGTGGTCGACAGCGAGGTTGTAGCCGGTGCGCCCGGTGTCGTAGCCCTGATCGCCGGGTGAGAGGAAGTTCGTCATGCCTCGACTATCTGCGCGTTGACCTGCGGGAACAATGACGGGGTCAGCATGGACTGATAATCTGAGAGTTATGGAACGCCGGGAGATCGAGATCTTCCTGACCCTCGCCGAGGAGCTGCACTTCGGGCGTACGGCGGAGCGGTTGCTCGTCTCCCAGGCCCGCGTCAGCCAGACGATCGCGAAGCTGGAGCGGCGGTTCGGCGTCTCCCTGTTCGAGCGCACGAGCCGGCGCGTCGCCCTCACCCCGGTCGGCGCCGCGCTCTACACGGACGTCCGCGCCGGCCACGACCGCATCGAGAAGGGCGTGGCCGCGGCGGTCGCCGCGGGACGCGGGGTCACCGGCACGCTCGCCGTCGGGCTGGAGGCGCCGGCGGTGGCGGAGCTCGCCGCGGGCGCCTTCGCCCGCTTCCGGGCGCGGCACCCCGGTGTCGAGGTCGTGTTCCGCGAGACCGGCTTCACCGACCCGCTGGACCTGTTGCGCGCCGGGGACGTGGACGTCGCCGTCACGAACGCGCCGGTCGACGAGGACGGGTTCGAGGAGGGCCCCGAGGTGTACCGCGAGCCCGCCGTGCTCGCGATGGCGCGGGCGCACCGCCTGGCGGCGCGGGAAACGGTGGCGTTGCCCGACCTCGACGGCGAGACCGTCTTCCGGGCCGGCCGCCGCGCCGCGCCGTACCGGCGGGAGCCCGACCGCACCGCCGCCACCCTGCTGGACCTCATGGCGCTCATCGCCGCAGGTGAAGGGGTCTGCCCGCTGGCCGCGCACGCCGCGGACTACTTCGCCCGCCCGAGCCTGGCCATGGTGCCGTTCGCGCCGGGCTCGCCTTCGGTGCGCTGGGTGCTGTGCTGGCGTCGCGGACAGCGCACGGCCCGCGTCGCGGCGCTCGCCGCGGCCGTGTCGCCCGGGACCTGACCGCGACCCCCGGTCGAGGCGGGACGCGCGCCTCCACGTCGAGGACCTGCACCCGCCGGACGTCCCGTCAGCCGGCGGCGCTCGAGGGCAGGGTGACCCGCACCTGCAGCCCGCCCTCCCGGCGCGGGTGCAGGTCGATCGCGCCGCCGTGCGCACGGGTGATCGCGGCGACGATGGACAACCCGAGCCCCAGCCCGCGGTCCCCGGTGCGCGCCGGGCCGAGCCTGCGGAACGGCTCGAGCAGGTCCGCAGCCCGCCCGGGCGGGACGGCCGGACCGCTGTTGGTCACGGTCAGCACCACGCGGTCCCGCCCGCTCGAGGTCGAGACGCGCACCCAGCCGCCGGGCACGTTGTGACGCTCGGCGTTGGAGAGCAGGTTGACGACCAGCCGTGCGAGCAGCTCCGGATCGCCGGCGACGGTGGCGGGGGCGAGTGCGGCGTCGATGCGGATCGCGGGTGACTCGCGGTCGGCGTCCAGCGCGGTCCGCGTCACGGCAGCCAGGTCGACCTCCTCCCGGTGGTCGAGGCCCTGCTGGCTGCGCGCCAGGGTGAGCAGGGCCTCGATGATGCGGTTCTGGTGCTCACCGGAGGCGAGCAGCCGTCGCAGCGTGTCGCGCAGGGAGCCGGACGTCGCTCCCGGGTCGCCCAGTGCCACCTCGATCGTGGTGCGTTGCAGCGTCAACGGCGTGCGCAGCTCGTGGGAGGCGTCGGCGACGAACCGCCGCTGCGCGGTGAACGCGCGCTCCAACCGATCCAGCAGGCCGTCGAAGGTGTCGGCCAGCTCCTTCAGCTCGTCGTCGGGGCCGGTGGCGGCGAGCCGCCGGTCGAGGTCGTCCGCGGAGATCCGCCGCACGGTGGCCGTCATCGTGGCGAGCGGGCGGAGCACGCGCCCGGCGACCAGCCAGCCCAGCGCCAGGGAGGCCACGCCCATGACCGCGAGCGCGAGCACCGAACTGACCAGGAGCCGCTGCACGTCGATCGTGCGCTGCCCGCCGATCCGGCCCTCGGGAACGGCCGCGGTCGGCGGGGGCGCCGGGGGCTGCGGGATCGCGCCGCTCCCGTCGGGTGCCGGCGGCGCGGGGGGCGGGGACGGTGCGGGCGGGATCTCGGGCAGTGGCGCGTGCGCGGCCAGCACGTACACGAGCACGACGAGCAGGATCCCGGTCGTCAGGAACAGCCCGGTGTAGAGCACGGTGATCCGGAGCCGGACGGTACCGGTGGGCCGCCCGGGCGCCGGCGGCATCAGAGCCGGTACCCGGCCTGTGGCACCGTCTCGATCAGCGGCGGGTCCCCGAGCTTGCGGCGCAACCGGCTCACGGTCACCTTCACCGACTGCGTGAACGGGTCGGCGGCCTCGTCCCACGCCTTCTCCAGGAGGCGTTCGGCGGACACGACGGCGCCGTCCGCGGACAGCAGCAGCTCCAGCACGGCGAACTCCTTGGGGCTCAGCCCCAGACGCCGCCCGTCGCGGGTGGCCACCCGGCGGGCCGTGTCCAGCCGGAGACCCGCGTGCTCCAGCACCGGCGGCAGTGCCGGCTGCAACCGCCGGCCCAGCGCGCGGATCCGGGCCACCAGCTCGGCGAAGGCGAAGGGCTTGGGCAGGTAGTCGTCGGCGCCGAGCCCCAGGCCCGCCACGCGGTCGGCGATGGTGCCGGCCGCGGTCAGCATGAGCACCCGCGCGTCGCACCGTCGGGCGGCGAGGGACCGGCAGACCTCGTCGCCGTGCACACCGGGCAGGTCGCGATCCAGGACGATGACGTCGTAGTCGTGGATCCCGGCCCGGTAGAGCGCGGTGCCGCCGTCCAGCGCGACGTCGACGGCCATGCCCTCGCGGGCCAGCCCGGTGGCCAGGGTCCCGGCGAGTTCCTCGTGGTCCTCGACGATCAGCACGCGCACGTCTGCAGCATCCCGGGTGCCGGGTTGCGGTGGGGTCACAACCGCCGTTCCCGCGCCGAAACCGGCCGGACGCTCTGATGGCCCTCCCACCGAACGGAGGATCGAGCATGACCACACCCGCCCGCACCATCGCCGTCGTCGCAGCCGCGACCACGATCCTGACGGTCACGGCCTCGGCCGTGGCCCCGGAGGCGACCGCCGATCCGGTCGACGGCTACGTCGCGTGCATGCGCGCCCACGGCCTGCCCGGTTTCCCGGACGGCACCGTGACCGAGGACGGCCGGCTGCAGCTGGAACCCGGTGCCGGGGGCATCGACCCGTTCTCGTCCGTCTACCGAGCCGCCGCAGCGGCGTGCGACGGCGAGCTGCCCCCTGGAGCCGCCTTGCCCGTGGACCCGCAGCCGCCCTCGGCACCGGCGCCGCCCCCGCCGCCCGCGGTTCCGGGGCGCTGATCACCGGCCCACGATCGGGGCGCGCCTCCCACCGCGATCCCGCCGGGAACCGGCACTCTCGCGCGCGACCCTCGGACGGAGAGCGAGCTGCGTACTACGCCTGGGTGACGCGCTCCGCTCCATTCGGAGCAACTTCCGATCCGAACCTAACTCGCGAGTAACCCGCCCCACGGGATGTCGTTGTGCGGTTGTGGGCAGCCGGCCGCCCGAGCGTTGGCAGTGCCGGCGAGCCCCTCGGAACGGTTCGGGAGGCCTTGGTGGCGGGCGTAGAGGTGAAGGTCGAAGGGCTCTCGAAGTCCTTCGGGCGCGCCAACATCTGGTCCGACGTGTCCCTGACACTGCCGCCCGGCGAGGTCTCGGTGCTGCTCGGGCCCTCGGGCACGGGCAAGTCGGTGTTCCTCAAGACTCTGATCGGCCTGCTCAAGCCCGAGCGGGGGTCGATCGTCATCCACGACACCGACCTGGTGCGCTGCTCGGAGTCGCGGCTCTACGAGCTGCGCAAGCTGTTCGGCGTGCTGTTCCAGGACGGCGCGCTGTTCGGCTCGATGAACCTCTACGACAACATCGCCTTCCCGCTGCGCGAGCACACCTCGAAGTCGGAGTCGGAGATCCGCGACATCGTCGACGAGAAGATGGCGCTGGTCGGGCTCACCGGCGACGAGATGAAGCTGCCCGGCGAGATCTCCGGCGGCATGCGCAAGCGTGCCGGCCTGGCGCGGGCGCTGGTGCTCGAGCCCGAGATCATCCTGTTCGACGAGCCGGACTCGGGACTCGACCCGGTGCGCACGGCCTACATCAACCAGCTGATCGTCGACCTGAACGCCCAGACGGACGCGACGTTCCTGATCGTCACCCACGACATCAACACCGCGCAGACCGTGCCGGACAACATCGGCATGCTCTACCGCAAGCGCCTGGCGATGTTCGGCCCGCGCGAGGTGCTGTTGACGTCGGAGGAGCCGGCGGTGGCGCAGTTCCTCAACGGTCGCACGCAGGGCCCGATCGGCATGGCGGAGGAGAAGGACGCAGCGCAGGCCGCCCGGGAGATGGAGGAGGCGGGCCAGCTGGAAGGGCTGCCGGCGCTCAAGCCCCAGCTCCAGCCCAGCCCGGGTGTCGGGGAGCGCATGGCGGTCGGCCGCCGCCGCGACCGGGTGCTGCAGATGCTGCACACGCTGCCGCCCGCGGCGCAGCAGGCCATCCGGGACAGCTACGCCGAGGACCCGCTCCCGTACGAGCCGCCGACCGGCCCGATCCAGAAGCCGGGCCTGCCACCGAAGAGGTCCGCGGGCATGGCCTACGCCGCTCCCGAAGTCACCGACCTGCAGGGGTACGACCCCGGCTACGACGCCACCCAGTCCTTGCGGCCCTCACCCGCGTCCCGCCCCCGCTGGCGCAGGCGCTGAGGTAGTCGATGACCTCTCCCGCCCCGATCACCCGTGCGCTGACGCCGGTCGGCAGGCTGTTCGCGCTCGCCATCGACATCGTGCGCACGTCGTTCAAGCCGCCGTTCCAGCTGCGTGAGTACATCGAGCAGACCTGGTTCGTCACGAAGGTCTCGGCGCTGCCGACGGCGCTGTTCACGATCCCGTTCGGCGCCACGATCGCGCTGCTGCTGGCCGAGCTCACCCGCCAGTTCGGCGCGCAGAGCCAGACCGGCGCCGGCGCGGTGCTCGCGATCGTGCAGCAGGCCGCCCCGATCGTCACCGCGCTGCTGATCGCCGGGGCCGGCGGCAGCGCGGTCTGCGCCGACCTGGGCGCGCGGACGATCCGCGAGGAGATCGACGCCATGAAGGTGCTCGGGATCTCGCCGATCCAGCGCCTCGTCGTGCCGCGGGTGCTCGCGATGGCCACGACGGCGGTGGTGCTCAACGGGCTGGCGAGCGTGGTGGGCGTCGGCGGCGGCTACTTCTTCAACGTCATCGTGCAGGGCGGCACGCCGGGCGCGTACATCGCCAGCTTCTCGGCCGTGGCCCAGGTGTCCGACATCGTCGTGAGCGAGCTCAAGGCGTTCCTCTTCGGTTTCACGGCAGGTGTCGTGGCGGCCTACCGGGGGCTCAACCCGCCGCCGGGGCCGAAGGGCGTCGGGGACGCGGTGAACCAGTCGGTGGTCATCTCCTTCGTGCTGGTGTTCCTGATCAACCTGGTGCTGACGGGCCTGTACCTCGAGCTCGTCCCGCCGAAGGGGTCGTGACGTGGCACTGCGCAGCGGTCGTGCGCGGCGGTTGGCGGAGGTGCCGCTGAACGCGCTGGAGGAGCTGGGCGACCAGCTCTCGCTCTACGCCCGCGCCATCGCCTGGACGCCGCGCACCCTGCGCCGCTACCGGGGCGAGATCGGCCGGCTGCTCGCCGAGGTCAGCTTCGGGTCCGGCGCGCTGATCGTCATCCTCGGCACGGCGGGCGTGATGCTGTCGCTGTCGCTGTTCGTCGGCTCCCTGGTGGGCCTGCAGGGCTTCCGCGCCCTCGACTCGCTCGGCGTCGAGGCGCTCACCGGCTTCATCACCGCGTACTTCAACACCCGCGACATCGCCCCGCTGGTGGCCGCGGCAGCACTGACGGCCACGCTCGGCGCCGGGTTCACGGCGCAGCTCGGCGCGATGCGGATCTCGGAGGAGATCGACGCGCTGGAGGTGATGGCGGTGCCCAGCGTGCCGTTCCTCATCACCACGCGCGTGATCGCGGGCGTCATCGCGATCATCCCGATGTACACGATCGGCCTGCTGGCGAGCTTCGTCGCGTCGCGGCTGAACGTCACGGTGATCAACCAGCTGCCCGGCGGCACGTACGACCACTACTTCAACCTGTTCCTGCCGGTGAGCGACGTCCTCTACTCCTACCTCAAGGTGATCGTGTTCGCGATCATGGTCATCTTGATCCACTGCCACTACGGCTACACGGCGCGGGGCGGCCCCTCGGGCGTCGGGATCGCGGTGGGCCGCTCGGTGCGGCTGTCGATCGTGAGCACGGCGATCATGGACTTCTTCCTCACGCTGGTCCTGTACGGCACCGAGACGTCGGTGAGGGTTTCCGGATGATCAAGCGTCGTCTGCAGGGGCTGCTGTTCGTGGTCGTGCTGCTCGCCCTGAGCGGCCTCGCCGTCGGCGAGTACGCCGGCGCGTTCGACGCCGGCGTGCCGGTCACGCTGCAGGTCGAGCGGGTGGGCAACCAGCTCGGCGAGCGCGCCGACGTGAAGGTGCGCGGCCTGAACGTCGGCGAGGTCGAGTCGGTGAGCACCGACGGCGACGCCGCCACCGTCGAGCTGCGCATCGACCCGGACAAGGTCGGGCAGATCCCCGCCGACGTCTCGGCGCGGCTGATCCCCAAGACCCTGTTCGGCGAGCGGTACGTCTCGCTCGTGCTGCCCGACGGGCCGCAGTCGGCATCGCGGTCGGCCCCGCTGGCGGCCGGTGACGTCATCCCGATGGACCGCAGCGACGCCGCCCGCGAGGTGGAGCGTGTGCTGGACGGGTTGTTGCCGCTGCTCACCGCCGTGGAGCCGCAGGACCTGGCCACCACCCTCGGGGCGCTGTCGCAGGCGCTGGCCGGGCGGGGCGAGGACCTGGGCGAGACGCTGGTGCGGCTGCAGGAGCTGACCGGCGGGCTCCGCCCGGCGATCCCGGACCTGCAGGAGGACATCACCCAGCTCGCCGACTTCTCCGGCAACCTCGACGAGGCGGCGCCCGACCTGCTCGACGCGCTGGAGGACTTCACCGTCACCAGCCGCACGGTCGTCGAGCAGCGTGAGCAGCTGCGCGAGCTGCTGACCGGCCTCACCGGGGCCTCGGACGACCTGCGCGGCTTCCTCGACGCCAACGGCGAGAACATCATCGGGCTCGCCGACTCGGCCCGCCCGACGCTCGAGACCCTCGCGCGGTACTCCCCGGAGTTCCCGTGCCTGCTCGACCAGGTCGCGGGTCTGGTGCCTCGGCTCGACGAGGCGTTCGGTGCCGGCAGCGACCGGCCCGGGCTGCGCGTCACGCTCGAGATCGTCGCCAACCAGGGCAAGTACGTGCCGGACCAGGACGAGCCGCGCTACCTCGACGACCGTGGTCCGCGCTGCTACCCGATCATGGAGCTGAGCCCCGAGCAGCCCCCCGACGGCCCGTTCGAGGACGGGACGAAGCCGCACGACAACC
The DNA here is from genome assembly GCF_002262885.1 of Pseudonocardia sp. MH-G8. Classification (GTDB taxonomy): domain Bacteria; phylum Actinomycetota; class Actinomycetes; order Mycobacteriales; family Pseudonocardiaceae; genus Pseudonocardia. The sequence goes on from NZ_NKYF01000008.1 coordinate 175,360, forward strand.
CGTCGATCGGCACCCTGTACGGCGACGCGGAGGATTTCGACGCGGTGCCGACGTCCTTCGGCGGCACCGGCATGGGCGTGCCGAACTCCCCTGGTGAGCAGCAGATGGTCGCCGAGCTGCTCGCCGTCCAGGACGGCACGTCGCCCGACGCGGTGCCGGCGTGGAGCACGATGCTCGTGGGTCCGCTGTACCGGGGGACCGAGGTGACGGTGACATGACCCGGATCCCGTTCGGCCCGCTGGTCAAGTTCCTGACGCTGGCGGTGGTCGTGGCAATGGCCACCACCGTGCTCGCCCTGACCATCGCCAACGCCTCCGGTGGCGAGCGCACCACCTACACCGCCCGGTTCACCGACGCCAGCGGCTTGCTGCGCGGCGACGACGTCCGGATCGCCGGTGTCGTCGTCGGCAGCGTGGACGACGTGCGGATCGTGGACCGGCGTCTCGCCGAGGTGGAGTTCAGCGTGGCCCGGGACCAGCCGCTGCCCGCCACCGCGAACGCCTCGATCCTCTACCGCAACCTCATCGGGCAGCGCTACCTCGCGCTGGAGCAGGGTGCGGGACCGACGGGGGAGCAGCTGCCCGAGGGCGGCTCCATCCCGGTGGAGCGCACCCGGCCCCCGCTCAACCTGACCGTGCTGTTCAACGGGTTCAAGCCGCTGTTCACCGCGCTCGACCCGGAGCAGGTCAACCAGCTCTCCTTCGAGATCATCCAGGTTCTGCAGGGGCAGGGCGGCACGGTGAAGAGCCTGCTCGCCAGCACGGCCTCGTTGACCAACACGATCGCCGACCGCGACGAGGTGATCGGTCAGGTCATCGACAACCTGAACGCGGTGCTCGAGACGGTCAACGCCCGCGACGGGCAGCTGTCGGAGCTGATCAGCTCGCTGCAGGCGCTCGTCTCCGGGCTGTCCGAGGACCGCGAGCCGATCGGGGAGGCGATCGTGTCGGTCGGCGAGCTCACGGACGTGACGGCCGGCTTCCTCGCCGACGCGCGGCCCCCGCTGCGCGACGACATCGGGCTGCTGGGCGACCTGTCGGAGAACCTGAACGCGCAGGACGAGGAGCTCGAGCAGACGATCCAGAACCTGCCCGGCAAGCTCCAGACCGTCACGCGCGCCGGCAGCTACGGGAGCTGGTTCAACTTCTACCTCTGCGGGCTGTCCGGCGAGATCGGGTTGGATCCCTACCTCCCTGCCTTCGAGATCCCGGCTTTCACCAGCTCGGCGCCGCGCTGCGGCTCGGACCCGAACGGCGTGCAGGACGAGCGGCCCGAGCTGCTCGGCGGGATCCCGCCGAGCCTGCCCGACGGCGGGCCGCTGCCCGAGCTGCCGCTGCCGGAGCTGCGCCTGCCCGACCTGTCCCAGGGTGGTGGCGGCTGATGCCCGGCACCCGCAGCCCTGTGTCCATCGCGATCATCGGCCTGCTGGCGATCGCGCTGGTCACGGGGTTGGCCTTCAACGGGCCGGCGATCTTCGGCGGCGGCAGCACGTACAGCGCGGAGTTCGCCGAGGCCGCGGGCCTCGCCGACGGCGACATGGTCACCGTGGCCGGTGTCGAGGCCGGGCGCGTCGACTCCGTCGAGCTGGCGGGGGACCGCGTGCTCGTCACGTTCACGGTGGACGAGGCGTGGGTCGGCGACCGCACGTCGGCGTCGATCGAGATCCGCACCCTGCTGGGCGCGAAGAGGCTGGCCCTCGATCCGCAGGGCGACGAGCAGCTCGACCCGGACCGGCCGATCCCGCTGGAGCGCACGGCGTCGCCGTTCGACGTGGTGGAGGCGTTCGACGGGCTGTCGGGCACGCTCGACGCGCTCGACACCGACCAGCTCGCGCGGAGCCTGGGTACTCTTTCCGAGACCTTCCGCGACACCCCGCCGGAGGTGCGGGGCGCTCTCGACGGCCTGTCGCGACTGTCCACCACCATCGCCAGTCGTGACGAGGAGATCCGCACACTGCTGGCCGGCACCCACGAGCTCTCCGCGGTGCTCGCCGACCGCAATGCCGAGGTCGAGAAGCTGCTGAAGGACGGCAACCTGCTGCTCGCCGAGCTCCAGCGCCGTCGCGAGGCGATCAGCAGGCTGCTCGACGGCACGATCGCGCTGTCCGAGCAGCTGCGCGGGCTGGTGGCCGACAACCGCGAGCAGCTGCGACCCACGCTGGAGCAACTGGACCGGGTGGCCGCGCTGCTGCAACGCAACAAGGACTCGCTCGGCAAGGGAGTCGGGGACCTGTCCGTGTTCCTGCGCTACTTCACCAACGCGACCGGCAGCGGCGAGTGGTTCGACAACTACGTCTGCGCGCTGGTCCCACCGACCCTCGGTCCCATCAACCCGGGGGGCTGCTGATGCCGCTCACCACCACCGACCGCCGCCAGTTGCAGTTCACCGGCCTCGTCGCGGTGATCGCCGTGCTGGTGGCGAGCGGGCTCTACGTCGTGCTGCAGGGTCCGTCGAAGATGGTCACGGCCTACTTCACCTCCGCCACCGGGGTGTTCGAGGACAACTCGGTGCGGGTGCTGGGCGTGCCCGTGGGCGACATCGTGGAGGTGGCGCCGGAGGGCACCCGCGTGCGGGTCGAGATGCGCATCGACGACCCGGACCTGAGACTCCCGGCCGACGCCCGGGCCGTCGTGATCTCCCCGAGCCTGGTCACCGGCCGCTACGTGCAGCTCACGCCCACCTACTCGGGTGGTGCGGAGCTGCAGGACGGGGCCGTGATCCCGCTCGAGCGCACCGCCGTACCGCTCGGCGTCGACGATCTCGCCCGCACCGCGGACGAGCTCGCCGACGCACTCGGACCCAACGGTCTCAACGCCGACGGGGTGCTGTCCGACGCCCTCGACGTCGGCGCCGCGAACCTCGGCGGCAACGGCCAGGCGCTCAACGACACGATCCACAACCTCGGTGAGCTGTCCGGCACCCTCGCCGACTCCCGCGAAGACCTCTTCGGCACCGTCACCGAGCTGCAGTCCTTCGTCTCGACGCTCGCCGCGAACGACGACGAGGTGCGCGAGTTCAACGGGCGGCTGGAGGACGTCGCCGGGTTCCTCGCCGAGGAGCGGGGCGACCTGGGCACCGCGGTGCGCGAGCTGTCGATCGCGCTCGGCGAGGTGGCCGACTTCGTCCGGGACAACCGCGAGCTCGTGGGGTCCAACGTCGACCGGCTCACCGACGTCACCGCCGTGCTGGTCGACCAGCGCGACGCGCTCGAGGAGGTCCTCGACGTCGCTCCCGCCGCGCTCGGCAACCTCGCGCTGGCCTACAACGGCGCGTCCGGCACCCTCGACACCAGGGCGAACATCAACGAGCTGACCCTGCCGGTCCCGGTGCTGGTCTGCGAGCTGGTGCGCCGCGGCACCCCGGACGGGCTGCCGCAGGGCCTGTCCACCGCGTGCGGGAAGCTCGCGCCCGTCCTGGACGGCGCGCTGCCGCTGCCGAGCCCCGCCGAGGTGATCACCGCACTGCAGAGCGGGAAGCCGCCGCCCGTGCCGGGCCTGGCGCTGCCGACCGAACCCGCCGCGCCGGGGCAGCCCGGCCTGCCCGGACTGCCCGGCCTGCCGGTGGGTCCGGGCACGGGGGAGGAGCCGCCCGCGAGCGCCGAGTCCACCGAGCCGGGCGCGACGTCCCGGCCCGCGGAGGGCGACGAGGCCACCGGTTCCGCGGAGCCGACGGAGTCCGGGGACGCGGACGAACCGTCCGGGGACGACGAGCCCGAACGCGAGCGCGGCGGCCTGTCCGGCCTGTTCGGGGGTGGCTCGTGAGCCGCCGGTTGCCGGTCCGCCTGGCCGCCGTCGCCACCGCCGCGGCGCTGCTGACCAGCGGGTGCGGCGTGCTGAGCGGGGGCCTGCGCGGCGTCGAGCTGCCCGGTGGCGCCGATCTCGGCGACGACCCGTACCAGCTCACCATCGAGTTCACCGACGTCGTCGACCTCGTGCCGCAGTCGCTGGTGAAGGTCGCCGACGTTCCGGTGGGCACGGTCAGCGACATCGCCGTCGGCCCGGACTGGACGGCCCAGGTCACCGTGCTCGTCAACGGCGACGTCGCGCTGCCGCCCGACGCGCGGGCCCGCGTGCGCACCACGAGCCTGCTCGGCGAGAAGTTCGTGGAGCTGCTGGCGCCGGAGAACGCCGCGGCCGGCCGCATCGCCGACGGTGCCACGATCCCGCTGCTGCGCACGGGGCGCGCCGCCGAGGTCGAGGAGGTGCTCGGCGCCCTGTCGCTGCTGCTCAACGGCGGTGGAATCGCGCAGATCCGCACCATCGCGAACGAGCTGAACCAGGCGCTCACCGGGAACGAGACCGAGATCCGCGCCCTGCTCGACGACCTCGACACGCTGGTCGGCGCGCTCGACGACCGCAAGTCCGAGATCACCCGCGCCCTGGACGAGATCAACCGTCTCAGCGGCACGCTGAAGGACCGGCGCGAGCAGATCAGCACGGTGCTGGAGGACCTGTCCCCGGGCCTGCGCGAGCTGGAGGCCCAGCGCGGCAAGCTGGTCGACCTGCTGCAGTCGCTCGACCGGCTCTCCGGCGTGGCCACCGACGTCGTCAACCGCAGCCAGGCCGACGTGGTGGCCGACCTCGAGGCGCTGCGGCCGGTCCTCGCGAAGCTGACCGAGGCCGGGCCCGACCTGGTCGACGCGCTGCCGCTGCTGCCGACATTCCCGTTCACCGACAACTCCGTCGAGGCGTTCGGGGGCGACTACGCCAACCTGTACGTCAAGGCCGACCTCGACCTGTCCCACGTCCTCGAGAACCTCGCGCGCTCCGGGCAGCCCTTCCCCGGCCCGGACGGGCTGCCGGGGCTGCTGCCGCCCACCTCGCAGCTGCTCGGTCCGCTCCTCGGGCCGACGAGCCCGTCACTGCCGGACTTCCCGCTGCTCGGCGAGGGTGACCTGCTGCCGCTGCCGGGGGAGGTCGAGCCGCAGCCGAGCTCCGGCTCGCCCATACCGCCGGAGGACCGGACGTCCGCGCCGACGTCGGGTCCCGAGGATGAGGACGAGGACGAGGGCGGCGGTCTGCTGGGCGGCCTGTTCGGAGGTGACCGATGATCACCAAGATCGTCCGGCTGCAGTTGGTGGCGTTCCTGGTGGTCACGATCGCCGGAGTGGGCTACGCGGGGTTCCGCTACGCGGGCTTCGGTGACCTGTTCGGCATGACCACCTACCCGGTGCGCGTGCAGCTCGCAGCGTCGGGCGGCATCTTCACCGGTGCCGACGTGGCCTACCGCGGCGTGAGCGTCGGCCGCGTCGGGCCGCTGAGCCTCACGCCGGAGGGCGTCGAGGTGCAGCTGGACATCCGCAAGGACGCGCCGGCGATCCCCGCCGACGTCGACGCGGCCGTGCGCAACCTCTCCGCGATCGGCGAGCAGTACGTGGACCTGCAGCCGACCAGCGACGGCGAGCCGTACCTGCAGGCCGGATCGGTGGTGCCGGTGTCGCGGACCACCACGCCCGTGCCGGTGGAGGAGCTGGTCGTGAGCCTGGACGACTTCGTCCGCTCGGTGCCGCTGGACTCGCTGCGGACCGTCGTGGACGAGCTCGGCGTCGGGTTCGCCGACACCGCGCAGCCGCTGCAGAAGCTGCTCGACACCACCGACCTGTTCACCGAGGACGCCGTCGAGGCGTTGCCGCAGACCGTGCGGCTGATCCAGGACGGGCGCACCGTGCTCACCACGCAGAACGAGGTGTCCGGCTCGTTCAAGAGCTTCAGCAGCGATCTCGCGCTGCTCGCCGACCAACTGGCCGAGTCCGACCCCGACCTGCGCCGGCTGATCGAGACCGGTCCCGAGGCCTCCACCGAGGTCCGGGCGCTGCTGCGCGACAGTGGCAGCGAGATCGGGCAGCTCGTCGCAGACCTGCTCACCGTCTCCCGAGTGGCGCAGCCGCGCCAGGACGGGCTCCAGCAGCTGCTCGTGACCTACCCAGGTGTCGCCGCCAACACCTACACGGTGGCCCCGGGCGACGCCTCGGTGCACCTGGGGCTCGCGATCAACCTGTTCGACCCCTACGCCTGCACGCGCGGGTACGAGAGCACCGACCGCCGTGCCGGCAACGACGTCGAGGAGGTGTCGCAGAACCGGGAGGCCTACTGCGCGGAGCCCCCCGGCAGCGAGATCAACGTGCGTGGCGCGCAGAATGTGCCACGAGCGCAGACCCCGATGCCACCGGCCGACGCCCCGTCGGGTCCCCCGGAGGAAGGGCTGCCCGCCGGAACGGTGCCCGCCGAGCAGGACCGGGCCGTCGCGGCGCCGCCGCTCAGCTCCCTCGCCCAGATCCTGCTCGGTTGACCCACCCGAGACGCGAACGTCCCGCGCGACCCGACCCCCGACGGAGAGCCGCATGACCGTTCTCGACGAGAAAGACCGCACCGAGGATTCCGAGAAGTCCGGTAAGTCCGCGGCACGGCGTCGCCCGGCGCTCACGCCGGTCACCGCGCTCGCCGCGCTGGTGGCGCTCGCCGCGGTGGTCGCACTGTTCTTCGGCGGACGCTTCGTGCTCGCGCTCGGGGACGAGGGCCTCGAACTGGCGGCGCAGCGGGAGGCCGCGCTCGTGGACGGGCGCCAGGCCGCGATCAACCTCAACAGCCTGGACCACACCAACGTCGCGGCCGGGCTCGACCTGTGGGAGCAGACCTCCACCGGCACGCTCCTCGACGAGTTCCGCGCCCACCGCGCCGAATACGAGCAGGTCGTCACGCAGGCGCGGCGCGTCACCGTCGCCACCGTCAAGGACGCGGCGGTCGCCGAGCTCGACGTGCGGGCCGGTATCGCGCGCGTCCTCGTCGGGCTCGACGTGGAGGTCCGCCCGGAGGGGCAGGACCCGGTGATGACCCGCCAGCGGTTGGAACTGGAGATGACCCGCACCGACGACGGCTGGAAGGCGAGCCGGGTGGCCCCGGTGCGCACCCCGAACAGCGGTACCCCGAACTGAGAGATCAGCCGACACAGGAGCCCCGGAGGTGACCGCGATGCCGCCCCGTCCCCGTACTCCCCGCCCCCGCACGTCCCCGGCCCGCCGCCCGCGCGTGGCGGGCCTGGCGCCCGCCGCCGCCCGTCCCGACGCTCCGGCCCGCCCGGCCGGGCTCACCGACGAGCAGACCGCCGGCGCCACCGAGACCACGGCGGCGATCCCGACGACCGCGCCGGCCGAGCCCGCGCGCGGCGCCCGTCCCGATGCGGAGCGCGAGCCCGCAGGCGCCGCACCGACCCCGTCCGGCAAGCGTTCCGGCGCAGGCGCCGTCCCGACGCGGAAGGCGCGTCCGGCCCCGGAGCCGGCCCCCGAGCAGAGCGAGGACGAGCCGGAGGAGGCGGACGTCGACGCGGGCGCGGAGCCGGCGAGCACACCCGACGAGGCTGCCGAGGAGCCCGCAGGCATCACCGCCGCGCTGCGCCGCCACGCCGTGCCCCTGCTCGTCGCCGCGCTCGTGGTGCTCGCCGCGGCAGCCGCGGTGTTCGGCGTCCTCGACGCGCGGCTGCGGGGTACCCCCGCGGCCACCAACCTGGCGCTCGTCGACGTCGGCGCCACGGCGGAGGCGTCGGGGCAGCTCGCCGACGCGATCGAGACCGTGTACTCGTTCGACTTCGCCCGCCTCGACGAGAACGAGAACGCCGCCCGCGCCGCGATCACCCCCGAGTTCGCGGCGGAGTTCGACCGCCTCTTCGCCGAGGTCCGCGCACGGGCCCCGGAGCAGCAAGCCGTGGTGTCGGCGACCGTCACCATGTCGGCGGTCAAGGAGCTCACCGCGGACCGCGCCGTGATGGTCGCGTTCGTCGACCAACAGGCCACGCGCGCCGCCCCGGACGCCGAATCCCAGCAGCTCGCGGCAGCCGGCCGACTCACCGTGACCGGCGAGAAGGTCGACGGCCGCTGGAAGATCGCCACGGTCACGCCCCTCTGACCCGAGGCCCCCGGTCGGGCCCGGGACGAGGTGCCGTATCCTGGACGACGGTTCCACCGAAGACCGCAGGTCTGCGCGCGGCGAGTGATCGCCGGGCGTACGAAGGCCCCGCATCCGCGGGCGGCCCGCGCAGGAGGACGAGGTCATCGCGAGGCGCTCGGATTTCGCGCCTGCTACGCCCCGTGCGCTCCTGCGCCGGGGCGTTCGTCGTTTCCGAGGTCGTCGGTGGTTGCGAACCGCAAGTGGATCCACCCCGACATGAAAGACCGACCACGACGAGAGGAGGCGAGGATGGCCCGACCCGACAAGGTCGCGGCGGTCGAGGAGATCGCCCAGCACTTCCGGGGCGCGTCCGCCTCGGTGGTCACCGAGTACCGCGGTCTCACCATGGCCCAGCTGACGACGCTGCGCCGGTCGCTCGGCGACGGCGCGAACTACCGCGTCGCCAAGAACACGCTGGTCAAGCGGGCCGCTGAGGACGCAGGAGTCGAGGGGCTCGAGCAGCTGCTCGTCGGCCCCACGGCGATCACGTTCATCACCGGTGAGCCCGTCGACGCCGCCAAGGCCCTGCGCGACTTCTCCAAGACCAACGCGGGCCTGGTGATCAAGGGCGGCTACATGGACGGTCGCGCGCTGACCGTCGCAGAGGTCAACCAGCTCGCCAACCTGGAGTCCCGCGAGGTCCTGCTGTCCAAGCTGGCCGGCGCGATGAAGGGCACCATGGCGAAGGCCGCAGGCCTGTTCGCCGCCCCGGCGTCGCAGGTGGCCCGGATGACCCAGGCGCTGGCCGACAAGCGCGCGGAGGAGGGCGGCGAGCCCGCCCCCGCCGCCGCCGCGGAGGCCGCCCCCGACACCACCGAGGCCTCGGCCGACGCCGAGAGCTGACCCCACCCCACTGCTCAGCACCACCCCCAGAGAGGCACCACCATGGCGAAGCTGTCCACCGACGAGCTGCTCGAGGCCTTCAAGGACCTCACCCTCATCGAGCTCTCGGAGTTCGTGAAGAAGTTCGAGGAGACCTTCGACGTCACCGCGGCCGCCCCGGTCGCCGTGGCCGCTGCCGGCCCCGCCGCCGACGCCGCCCCGGCCGCCGAGGAGAAGGACGAGTTCAACGTCGTCCTCGACGCCGCCGGCGACAAGAAGATCCAGGTCATCAAGGTCGTCCGCGAGCTCGTCTCGGGCCTGGGCCTGAAGGAGGCCAAGGACCTCGTCGAGAGCGCCCCGAAGCCGATCCTCGAGGGCGTGGCCAAGGACGCGGCCGACGCCGCCAAGACCAAGCTCGAGGACGCCGGCGCCAAGGTCAGCCTGAGCTGACAACCCGCGCCAGCGCAGCACGGAGGGCGGCACCCGGGTTCGGGTGCCGCCCTTCGGCGTTGCCGCGTCAAGATCCGCAGTATCGGTTGCCCATTGCTGTCGTCACGACAATGAGCAACCGATAGTTCGGATCTTGGGCTTCCGCCGGGACCCAGGACTAGGCCTGCTGCTCGCGGGCGCGCAGCTCGCGGCGCAGCAGCTTGCCGGTCACCGTCTTCGGGATCTCGTCGAGGAACTCGACCTGCCGCGGGTACTTGTAGGCCGCCATCCGCTCCTTGCAGAACGCGACCAGCTCCGCCTCGTCGGCGGTGCGACCGGGGCGGAGGCTGACGAACGCCTTCACCGTCTCGCCGCGGTAGGCGTCGGGCACCCCGACGACCGCGGCCTCGCGCACGGCCCCGTGCTCGTAGAGCACGTCCTCGACCTCACGCGGCCAGACCTTGTAGCCGCCGGCGTTGATCTGGTCCTTCTTCCGGTCGACGATGTAGAACCAGCCGGCCTCGTCCATGTAGCCGACGTCGCCGGTGTGCAGGGCGCCGCCGGGAATGGCCCGCGCCGTCTCCTCCGGCTTGTTCCAGTAGCCCGACACGATCTGCGGGCCCGACGTGACGATCTCGCCGACCTCACCCGGCGGCAGGTCCTGCCCGTCGTCGTCGACGATGCGCGACACGGTGTTGAAGACGGGTACGCCGACCGACAGCGCGCCGGACGCCTCGTCCACCGGGGCCTGCGCGTGCGCCGGCACCCCGTGGGAGGGCGAGGTGGTCTCGGTGAGCCCGTAGATGTTGTGGATGTACTGGCCGAACGTCGCGGAGAACGCCGTGACGGTCGACGGGGGGATCGGCGCGCCGCCCGACCAGATCTTGGTCAGCGAGGCGAGGTCGTCCGCCTGCGCGTCCGGGGCGTTCATGAGCGCGATGAACACGGTGATCGATCCGACCGTGAACGTCGGGCGCTCGGAGCGGATCGTCTCGAGCGCCATTGCGGGCTCGAACCGGTGGAACAGCACCAGCGGAACTCCCAGCAACAGGGCGACGCCGACGTGGCCGATCATCCCCGTGATGTGGAACAGCGGGGCGACGCCGAGCACGACGTCGTCGGGCCCCAGCTCGCACAGCTCCCGGTAGGTCTGGCTGTTGAACACGACGTTGCCGTGCGTGTTCATCGCACCCTTCGGCGGGCCGGTGGTCCCCGACGTGTAGGTGAGCACCGCCGTGTCGTCGGGGGCGAACGACACGGGAGGGGGCATCTGGCCGCGGAAACGCGCGATGAGCGAGGCCATGTCGTGTTCGACGGCCTCCGCTTCGCTCCCGCGCGCCGCGCCGCCGGTGTCGCCGAACGCCCGCGGGTCGTCACGGGTCCGGTACTCGAGCTCGGACGTCGTCACGACCGTCTGCACGCCGGTGCTCCCGACGACGTGCGCGGCGACGTCGCGGTACAGGCCCTGCAGGCACACCAGCACGCGCGCGCCCGAGTCGGAGAGCAGCAACGCGAGCTCGCGCTCCCGGTTCATCGGGTTGATCGAGACGGCGATGCCGCCCGCCTTCCAGGTGCCGACGAGCGCGATGACGAACTGCGGGACGTTCTGCAGGTACAGCGCGACCCGGTCACCGGCCTCCAGGCCCGTGTCGCGCAGGCCCACGGCGAACGCGTCGGTGAGCTCGTCGAGCTCGCGCAGCGTGATCCGGCCGTCGAAGTAGCGCAGGGCGTCGCCGTCGGGGTTGCGCGCCACCGCCGCGCGGAACATCGCGAGCGCGTCGCCGTGCTCGGCCACCAGGTCGTGCGGCCGGCCCTCGTCGTAGCGGGCGAGCCAGGGCCGATCGTCGTAGCCGGACATCCTCGTCCTCCGTGTTCGATTGCCTCCGCTGCGCTGCGGCGGGCTTGCCGGCCCTTGGAACGGGCGGCCCGCCAGGCCGGTTCGATCCCGTCCGCCCCGCCGGCTGATCGTCGGCTCGGCCGTGAGACGGTGTCAAGGCGCGGTCCGAGCCCGCGAGCGGAACCCGGGCGGCGACGCCCGTGTGATGCGGACGTGAGCTTGCGGCGTGGCGAGCGCCCGATGGGCGGTCCTCCGGACGGGTCCGATCCGGGCGGCGGACGGTGGATCAGCCCCTGGAACAGCAGGCGCGGACCGTTCGTCCCGCGAAAAGGACCACTTACCGGCGCGTAGAGTCTTGACGGGATGCGCGCGTCAAGTCACCCTTAGGTCTCGATGGTTGTCTCGGCGACCTGTCTCGACAGCGGCTGCATTTGCAGCTAGACTGCCTCTTTGCGCTGCCCTCGTCCAGCTTCGCGCGCGCTCAGAGGAGTCCTCTCCCGCTAGGGAGTTCCCCTCCGCGGCTCGCGTGCCGCCGGCGGTGGCTGCGCCACGACAACAGACGGCGTGCGCCGGATCCCGCATCCGTCGGCCCGCTCGCCCCGGACCTCCCGCCCGGGGCGGACGAGCAGACGGTAGCGCGCGGAAGCCGGTGCCCGCCAGACGAGAGCGCAGTTCTCGGAAGGACGCATCTTGGCTTCGTCCCGCGCCACCAGCCCCCTCGCCACCCCCGCGCCCGCTGCCGTCACGGCGAACCCGAGCTTCCCCGGAGCTCCCACCCGGGTCACCTTCGCGAAGATCCGTGAGCCCCTCGCGGTCCCCGACCTCCTCGACGTGCAGATCCAGTCGTTCGAGTGGCTGGTCGGCAACGAGGCCTGGTTCCAGCGGCGGATCGATGCCGGCGACGAGAACCCGGTTGGCGGTCTCGAGGAGATCCTCACGGAGATCTCGCCGATCGAGGACTTCTCGGGCTCGATGTCGCTGTCCTTCTCCGACCCCCGCTTCGACGAGGTCAAGGCCTCGGAGGAGGAGTGTCGCGACAAGGACATGACCTACGGCGCCCCGCTGTTCGTCACCGCGGAGTTCACCAACAACACCACCGGCGAGATCAAGAGCCAGACGGTGTTCATGGGTGACTTCCCGGTGATGACGAGCAAGGGCACGTTCATCATCAACGGCACCGAGCGTGTCGTCGTCTCCCAGCTCGTCCGCTCGCCGGGCGTCTACTTCGACCACGCGATCGACAAGACGACCGAGAAGGACGTCTACTCGGTCAAGATCATCCCGAGCCGGGGTGCGTGGCTGGAGTTCGACGTCGACAAGCGCGACACCGTGGGTGTGCGCATCGACCGCAAGCGCCGGCAGCCGGTCACCGTGCTGCTCAAGGCCCTGGGGTGGTCCGCCGAGCAGATCCAGGAGCGTTTCGGGTTCTCCGAGACGATCATGGCGACGCTCGAGAAGGACCACACCGCGGGGCAGGACGAGGCGCTGCTCGACATCTACCGCAAGCTGCGCCCGGGCGAGCCGCCCACCCGTGAGAGCGCCCAGACGCTGCTTGAGAACCTGTTCTTCAAGGACAAGCGCTACGACCTGGCGAAGGTCGGCCGGTACAAGGCCAACAAGAAGCTGGGCCTGACGGTCGACAAGTCGGTGGGCACGCTCACCGAGGAAGACGTCGCCACCACCATCGAGTACCTCGTCCGGCTGCACGCCGGCGAGACGATGATGAACTCGGGCGCCGACGCCGAGGGCAACGGCGGGGTCGAGATCCCCGTCGAGACCGACGACATCGACCACTTCGGCAACCGGCGCATCCGCACGGTCGGCGAGCTCATCCAGAACCAGGTCCGCGTCGGCCTGTCCCGGATGGAGCGCGTCGTCCGCGAGCGGATGACCACGCAGGACGTCGAGGCGATCACGCCGCAGACCCTGATCAACATCCGCCCCGTGGTGGCGGCGATCAAGGAGTTCTTCGGCACGTCGCAGCTGTCGCAGTTCATGGACCAGCACAACCCGCTGGCCGGGCTCACCCACAAGCGCCGCCTGAACGCGCTGGGCCCGGGTGGTCTGTCCCGTGAGCGGGCCGGCTTCGAGGTCCGCGACGTGCACCCCAGCCACTACGGCCGGATGTGCCCGATCGAGACCCCTGAAGGCCCCAACATCGGCCTGATCGGTTCGCTGTCCACGTTCGCGCAGGTCAACCCGTTCGGCTTCATCCAGACGCCGTACCGCAGGGTCGTCGAGGGCCGGGTCACCGACGACATCGACTACCTCACCGCCGACGAGGAGGACCGCTTCGTCGTCGCGCAGGCCAACGCGCCGCTGAACGACGACGGCTCCTTCACCGAGGACCGCGTCCTCGTCCGCCGCAAGGGCGGCGAGGTCGACCTCATCCTGCCCACGGGCGTCGACTACATCGACGTGTCGCCGCGGCAGATGGTGTCGGTGGCCACCGCGCTCATCCCGTTCCTCGAGCACGACGACGCCAACCGCGCCCTGATGGGCGCCAACATGCAGCGCCAGTCGGTGCCGCTGCTGCGCAGCGAGTCGCCGCTGGTCGGCACGGGCATGGAGCTGCGTGCCGCGGTCGACGCCGGCGACGTGCTGGTGGCCGACAAGGCCGGTGTCGTCGAGGAGCTGTGCGCCGACTTCGTCACCGTCATGGCCGACGACGGCACGCGCACCACCTACCGGCTCAACAAGTTCCGCCGCTCCAACCAGGGCACGTCCAACAACCAGAAGCCGATCGTCGACGAGGGTCAGCGCGTCGAGGTCGGCCAGGTCATCGCGGACGGGCCGTGCACCGAGAACGGCGAGATGGCCCTGGGCAAGAACCTGCTCGTGGCGATCATGCCGTGGGAGGGCCACAACTACGAGGACGCGATCATCCTCTCGCAGCGCCTGGTGCAGGACGACGTGCTCACGTCGATCCACATCGAGGAGCACGAGATCGACGCCCGCGACACCAAGCTGGGCGCCGAGGAGATCACCCGGGACATCCCGAACGTCTCCGAGGAGGTCCTCGCCGACCTCGACGAGCGCGGCATCATCCGCATCGGTGCCGAGGTGCAGCCGGGCGACATCCTGGTCGGCAAGGTCACGCCCAAGGGCGAGACCGAGCTCACCCCGGAGGAGCGCCTGCTCCGCGCGATCTTCGGTGAGAAGGCGCGCGAGGTGCGCGACACCTCGCTGAAGGTGCCGCACGGTGAGAACGGCAAGGTCATCGGCATCCGCGTCTTCTCCCGCGACGACGAGGACGAGCTGGCGCCGGGCGTCAACGAGCTGGTCCGCGTCTACGTGGCGCAGAAGCGCAAGATCCAGGACGGCGACAAGCTCGCCGGCCGCCACGGCAACAAGGGCGTCATCGGCAAGATCCTCCCGGCCGAGGACATGCCGTTCATGGAGGACGGCACCCCCGTCGACATCATCCTGAACACGCACGGTGTGCCGCGACGGATGAACATCGGCCAGGTGCTGGAGACCCACCTCGGGTGGATCGCCAAGTCCGGCTGGGAGATCGACGGCAAGCCGGAGTGGGCGTCGAAGATGCCCGAGGAGCTGCACTCCGTGCCCGGCGGCACGAAGACCGCCACCCCGGTCTTCGACGGCGCCAAGGAGCACGAGATCACCGGGCTGCTCGGCTCCACGCTGCCCAACCGGGACGGCGAGCGCATGGTCGGTCCCGACGGCAAGGCCACGCTGCTGGACGGGCGTTCGGGCGAGCCGTACCCGTTCCCGGTGGCCGTCGGCTACATGTACATCCTGAAGCTGGCGCACCTCGTGGACGACAAGATCCACGCGCGTTCCACGGGCCCGTACTCGATGATCACGCAGCAGCCCCTGGGCGGTAAGGCCCAGTTCGGCGGCCAGCGGTTCGGCGAGATGGAGTGCTGGGCCATGCAGGCGTACGGCGCTGCCTACACCCTGCAGGAGCTGCTCACCATCAAGTCCGACGACGTGGTGGGCCGCGTGAAGGTGTACGAGGCCATCGTCAAGGGCGAGAACATCCCCGAGCCCGGCATCCCGGAGTCGTTCAAGGTGCTCCTCAAGGAGCTCCAGTCGCTGTGCCTGAACGTCGAGGTGCTCTCCAGCGACGGCGCGGCGATCGAGATGCGCGACACCGACGACGAGGACCTCGAGCGGGCCGCGGCGAACCTGGGCATCAACCTGTCCAGCCGCCCCGGGTCCGACTCGATGACCGTCGACGACGTCGTCAACTGATCACGCCCGAAGCCGAGATACGAACGAAGGACACGAATTTGCTCGACGTCAACTTCTTCGACGAGCTTCGCATCGGCCTGGCCACCGCCGAGGACATTCGTCAGTGGTCGCACGGCGAGGTAAAGAAGCCGGAGACCATCAACTACCGCACCCTGAAGCCGGAGAAGGACGGGCTCTTCTGCGAGAAGATCTTCGGTCCCACCCGCGACTGGGAGTGCTACTGCGGCAAGTACAAGCGCGTCCGGTTCAAGGGCATCATCTGCGAGCGCTGCGGCGTGGAGGTCACGCGCGCCAAGGTGCGTCGTGAGCGGATGGGCCACATCGAGCTGGCCGCCCCGGTCACGCACATCTGGTACTTCAAGGGCGTCCCGAGCCGGCTGGGCTACCTGCTCGACCTGGCTCCCAAGGACCTCGAGAAGATCATTTACTTCGCGGCCTACGTCATCACGTCGGTGAACAAGGACCTGCGGCACACCGACCTGTCCACGCTCGAGAACGAGATGAGCGTGGAGCGCAAGCGGGTCGAGAACCGCCGTGACGCCGACCTGGAGGCCCGGGCCCAGAAGCTCGAGGCCGACATCGCCGAGCTGGAGGCGGAGGGCGCCAAGAGCGACGTCCGCCGCAAGGTCAAGGAGGGCGGCGAGCGCGAGATGCGCCAGCTCCGCGACCGCGCCCAGCGCGAGCTGGACCGGCTCGACGAGATCTGGACCACCTTCACCAAGCTCGACGTGCAGCAGCTGATCGCGGACGAGGGCCTCTACCGGGAGCTCTACGACCGCTACGGCGACTACTTCACCGGGGCGATGGGCGCCGAGGCGATCCAGACCCTGCTGCAGAACTTCGACATCCCGGCCGAGGCCGAGAACCTGCGGGAGACCATCCGCAGCGGCAAGGGCCAGAAGAAGCTGCGCGCGCTCAAGCGGCTCAAGGTCGTGGCGGCGTTCCAGATGACCGGCAACAGCCCGATGGGCATGGTGCTGGACTGCGTCCCGGTCATCCCGCCGGACCTGCGCCCGATGGTGCAGCTCGACGGTGGCCGCTTCGCCACCTCGGACCTGAACGACCTGTACCGCCGGGTCATCAACCGCAACAACCGCCTCAAGCGACTGATCGACCTCGGCGCGCCCGAGATCATCGTCAACAACGAGAAGCGGATGCTGCAGGAGGCCGTCGACGCGCTGTTCGACAACGGCCGCCGCGGCCGGCCGGTCACGGGTCCGGGCAACCGCCCGCTCAAGTCGCTGTCCGACCTGCTCAAGGGCAAGCAGGGCCGGTTCCGCCAGAACCTGCTCGGCAAGCGCGTCGACTACTCGGGCCGTTCGGTCATCGTGGTCGGCCCGCAGCTCAAGCTGCACCAGTGCGGCCTGCCCAAGGGCATGGCGCTGGAGCTGTTCAAGCCGTTCGTGATGAAGCGGCTGGTCGACCTCAACCACGCGCAGAACATCAAGTCCGCGAAGCGCATGGTCGAGCGTGGCCGCTCGCAGGTGTGGGACGTGCTCGAAGAGGTCATCTCCGAGCACCCGGTGCTGCTCAACCGCGCGCCGACCCTGCACCGCCTCGGCATCCAGGCCTTCGAGCCGCAGCTGGTGGAGGGCAAGGCCATCCAGCTGCACCCGCTGGTCTGCGAGGCGTTCAACGCCGACTTCGACGGTGACCAGATGGCGGTGCACCTGCCGCTGTCGGCCGAGGCGCAGTCCGAGGCCCGGGTGCTGATGCTCTCGAGCAACAACATCCTGTCGCCGGCGTCGGGTCGTCCGCTGGCCATGCCCCGTCTGGACATGGTCACCGGGCTGTACCATCTGAGCCGGCAGCGCGACGAGGCCCACGGTGCGGGCAACGTGTACTCCTCGCTGTCCGAGGCGATCATGGCCTACGACCGCAAGGTGCTCCACCTGCAGGCGCCGATCAAGATCCGGCTCTCCGAGGGGGCGCCGCCCGTCGACGTCGCCGCTCGGCTGAGCGCCGACGGCTGGGAGCCCGGCTCCCCGTGGCTGGCGGAGACCACGCTGGGGCGGGTGCTGTTCAACGACCTGCTCCCGGTGGACTACCCGTTCGTCAACGAGCCGCTCCCGAAGAAGCGCCAGGCCGCGATCATCAACGACCTGGCCGAGCGGTACTCGATGACCGAGGTGGCGCAGGTCCTGGACCGCCTCAAGGAGGCGGGCTTCTACTGGGCCACGCGCTCCGGCGTCACCCTCGCCATCTCCGACGTCGTCGTGCCGCCGAACAAGCAGCAGATCCTCGACGGCTACGAGGCCAAGGCCGACCAGATCAACAAGCGCTACCAGCGGGGCGCCCTGTCCCACCAGGAGCGCAACGACGAGATGGTCAAGATCTGGACCCAGGCGTCCGAAGAGGTCGCCCGGGCCATGGAGGAGAACTTCCCCGAGGACAACCCGATCCCGACGATCGTGAAGTCGGGCGCGGCGGGCAACATGACCCAGGTCCGGCAGCTCGCCGGTATGCGTGGTCTGGTGGCCAACCCGAAGGGCGAGTACATCCCCCGTCCGATCAAGGCCAACTTCCGTGAGGGCCTGTCGGTGGTGGAGTACTTCATCTCCACCCACGGCACCCGAAAGGGTCTGGCGGACACCGCGCTGCGTACTGCCGACTCGGGCTACCTGACCCGTCGTCTGGTGGACGTGTCGCAGGACGTCATCGTCCGCGAGGTCGACTGCGGCACCGAGCGCAGCATCACGATGCCGGTCACCGAGGAGGGCACCGGCGGCAGCCGGATCGCCCACCGCTACCTGCGCACCTCGGTGTACGCGCGCACCTCCGGCGAGGAGGTCACCGGTCCCGACGGCGAGATCATCGTCCGGCGTGGCGACGACCTCGGCGACCCGGCGCTCGACGCGCTCGTCGCCGCGGGCATCAAGCAGATCAAGGTGCGCAGCGCGCTCACCTGCGCGTCCGCCACCGGCATCTGCGGCATGTGCTACGGCCGCTCGATGGCCACCGGCAAGCTGGTGGACGTCGGCGAGGCCGTCGGCATCGTCGCGGCGCAGTCGATCGGCGAGCCCGGCACCCAGCTGACGATGCGCACGTTCCACCAGGGCGGCGTCGCCGGCGACGACATCACCACCGGTCTGCCCCGCGTCACCGAGCTGTTCGAGGCTCGCGTGCCGAAGGGCAAGGCGCCGATCGCCGACGTGGACGGCCGTATCGCCATCGACGACGGCGACCGCTTCTGGAAGATCACCCTCACACCGGACGACGGTGGCGAGGAGATCGTCTACGAGAAGCTGTCGAAGCGGCAGTGGCTCGCCATGACCGTCGCCGACGGTCAGGAGCGGCCGCTGCAGGACGGCGACCACGTGCACGTGGGCCAGCTGCTCCTGGAGGGCACGGCCGACCCGCACGAGGTGCTGCGCGTCATGGGCCCGCGCGAGGTGCAGCTGCACCTCGTGCGTGAGGTGCAGAAGGTGTACCGCACGCAGAGCGTGGACATCCACGACAAGCACATCGAGGTGATCATCCGGCAGATGCTGCGCCGGGTCACGATCATCGACTCGGGTGCCACGGAGTTCCTGCCCGGCGCGCTCGCCGAGCGGGCCGACTTCGAGGCGCAGAACCGGCGCGTCGTGGCCGAGGGCAACGAGCCCGCGTCCGGCCGCCCGGTGCTGATGGGGATCACGAAGGCCTCGCTGGCCACGGAGTCGTGGCTGTCCGCGGCCTCGTTCCAGGAGACCACCCGGATCCTCACCGATGCCGCGATCAACGGAAAGCGCGACAAGCTCGTCGGGCTCAAGGAGAACGTGATCATCGGCAAGCTGATCCCGGCCGGCACCGGTATCAACCGGTACCGGAACATCCAGGTCCAGCCCACGGAGGAGGCCCGCGCGGCCGCCTACGCGCTGCCGAGCTACGACGACGGCTACTACAGCCCCGACGTGTTCGGCACCGGCACCGGTGCCGCGGTGCCGCTGGACGACTACGACTTCGGGCGCGACTACCGCTAGGTAGAAGCAATCCGGACCGGGGGGCGACGGCCTTCCGGGTCCGGACACCCGATGCCCTGAACGGGGCCGGACACCTCTCTCCCGTGGAGGTATCCGGCCCCGTTCGCATTCCCGTACAGCTGGTCAGCGCATCAGGTGGTGCGGTACTCCGATACGTCCAGCGTTCGCGTGCGCTTCGCGTACTCGCGCATCGTGCCGGGCCAGTTGTTGACGATCCGGCCGCTCGCCGTGCGGTACCAGCTGCGGCAGCCCGTCCAGACCGACCGGGACAGGCGCCGCTGCACCTCGGCGTCGAACCGGTCGGCGACGTCCGGCCGCACCACCAGGGTGCGCCGGCCGTCGCGCAGTAGCTCGACGGCCTGCCGGACGTAGCGGATCTGGCACTCGAGCATGTGGACGATCGAGCCCGAGCCGAGGTTGGTGTTCGGGCCGTAGAGCAGGAAGAGGTTCGGGAAGCCGGGCACCGCCATGCCGAGGTGAGCGCTCGCGCCGTCGCGCCACTGCTCGGAGAGCTCACGCTCGCCGCGGCCGAGCACCTTCATGGGCGCGAGGAACTCGGTGGAGGCGAATCCGGTGCCGAGGACGATCACGTCGGCCGGGTGCTCGGCATCGTCCGCCGTGCGCACGCCGGTGGCTGTGACCTCCGTGATCGGCGCGGTGACGACCTCGACGTGGGGCCGGGTGAGTGCGGGGTAGTAGTCCGACGAGGTCGAGATGCGCTTGCAGCCGATCACGTGGTCCGGCCTGAGGCGGGCGCGCAGGTCGGGGTCGGTGACCTGGGCGCGCCGCAGCCCGTCGGACACGAGGCGGAACGGCAGCGCCGCGGCGCGCAGGGAGGTCAGGCCGATCGCGCCCGCCTCGTAGAAGACGTGCCAGACCGCGCGGGCGGCCGTTCGGACGATCCGTGGCCGGCGGCGCCCGCGGTAGGTCCGGTCCGGCTTCGGGACGACGTGGGGCGCGGAACGTTGGAACAACGTCAGCATCGCGACCCGGTCCGTGATGGCCGGCACGAACTGGATCGCGCTCGCGCCCGTTCCGACGACGGCGACCCGCCGTCCGGCCAGGTCGATGTCGTGGTCCCACTCCGCGGAATGGAAGACGGGACCAGGGAAGCGGTCGAGCCCGGGGACCGCCGGGCGGACGGGGC
This sequence comes from Pseudonocardia sp. MH-G8, assembly GCF_002262885.1. GTDB lineage: Bacteria > Actinomycetota > Actinomycetes > Mycobacteriales > Pseudonocardiaceae > Pseudonocardia. The sequence continues at coordinate 195,715 of NZ_NKYF01000008.1, forward strand.
GGGAGAGCTGGCCGCACGCCGGGACCAGCACGTCCGCCTCGAGCGCCTCCCCTCCGGCGAGCGAGAGCTGCCAGACGGCCCGCGCGTCGTCCCAGCGCGCCTCGGTGACCTCGGTGCCGAGCCTCAGGTGCTCGGTGAGGCCGTGCTCGTGCGTGAGGCGTTCCAGGTACCGCAGGATCTCGGACTGCGGCGCGTACCGGCGGCTCCACTCGATCCCGGGCGCACCGGCGAACGAGTAGAGGTGCGAGGGGACGTCGCACGCGGCGCCCGGGTAGGTGTTCGCGCGCCAGACGCCGCCGACGCCCTCCGCGCGGTCGAGGATCGTCAGCTCGGCGGGGTCGGTCCACCCGGCGGCGCGCAGCGCCATGCCCATCCCGATCCCACCGAACCCGGCGCCCACGACCGCCACCCGCGGAAGGCGGTCACCGCAGTCCCGGCGGATGGCCGCCCCCAGCTCGGCGATGGCCTCGTCGGCCTCGCGCAGCATCCCGGGGAACGCGGGGAAGGCGTGCCACATGTGCTCCACGCGCCGGTACGTGACCGTGCCCGCGGCGGCCCGGATCCGCTCGACGAGCGCGTCGGAGTCGCCGACGAGCACCTCCTCGGCCCCGGCGACGACGTGCACCGGCGGGAACCCGCCGGGATCGGCCTGCAGGGGACGCAGGTCGTCCGGGTCTACCGGACCGCGGTAGGCGGCCGCGGCGTCGGTGAGCCAGCCGGGGTCCAGCATCGCGTCGGTGGCCGCGTTGGCGTGCAGCAGCGGGGAGGAGAGGTCGAGGTCGAGCCACGGCGAGATCAGCCCGATGGACCCCGGAAGCTCCTCGCCCGCGTCGCGCAGCCGCAGCAGGAGCGCCATGACCAGGCCGCCGCCGGCGGAATCGCCGGCCACCGCGATGCGTTGGGCAGGGTGGCCTGCCGCACGCAGGGCGCGGTACGCGGCGGCCACGTCGTCCACGGCCGCGGGGTAGGGGTGCTCAGGGGCCCGCCGGTAGTGCGGCAGGTGCACGGGGGCGCCGGCGGCGCGGCTCAGGTGCGCGGCGAGCCCGCGGTGCGAGGTGGGTGAGCCGAGCTGGTAGCCGCCGCCGTGCACGTACAGCACCTGGTGCGGTCCGCGGGCACCCCGCGCGACCACCCGCTCGGTCGGCACGCCACCCAGGGGACCCGTGCTGCGCCGGGTACCGCGCGGGGCGGGAGCGAGGTAGCCGGTGGTGTCCAGCAGCGGTCGCCGTACGCCGAGCGGGAGGCGAGGGGAGAGCAATGGGCGCACGATCACACGGGTGACCCCCCGGACGACAGCGCGAGGCAACCGCATTACCGCACGGTAACCTGCCGGGGACGGGCGAGGAGCGTTCGCGGGTGTGAGCTCCGCGGCTGCGACGAGCGGAACCTGTCACGCGGTAAACGGGCGCGTCCTCTTGCGGGCGCGGCGGGCTTCGGGCACGCTGCCCGGTACCGACAGCCGCTGACCAGGACCCGTTTTGACCCCCCTTCGGCGGGGCGGGTACCCTGTTGTCTTGCGCTCGGCCGCGGTCGGGCCGATCCGTGTGCCCTGTGGCCGCTGCTCCCGCACTCCGGTGCAGGAACGGCTCGTGGGGCGCGTGGGCCCAGGTCCCCGTGAGGTCCCCGATCTCATCTCCGGTGCCAGGGAGCAGTACGTCCGATGGCGGGACACGCCCGACCTCGGGGGTGGGCCGCAGGCGCTCGCACCAGCACCGGAAGCACGCCGAGCACCACAAACCGAGCACCACGAGCACGAACGCACCAGACACGAAGTACACCGACGGGAAGAAGCAGACGGTTCATGCCCACGATCCAGCAGCTGGTCCGCAAGGGCCGTCAGGACAAGGTCGGCAAGACCAAGACCGCAGCGCTCAAGGGGAGCCCGCAGCGGCGCGGCGTGTGCACCCGGGTGTACACCACCACGCCGAAGAAGCCCAACTCGGCGCTGCGCAAGGTCGCGCGCGTGCGGCTCTCCAGCGAGATCGAGGTCACGGCCTACATCCCGGGTGAGGGGCACAACCTCCAGGAGCACTCGATCGTGCTGGTGCGTGGTGGCCGGGTGAAGGACCTGCCCGGCGTGCGCTACAAGATCATTCGCGGTTCGCTGGACACCCAGGGAGTCCGCAACCGCAAGCAGTCCCGCAGCCGCTACGGCGCGAAGAAGGAGAAGAGCTGATGCCCCGTAAGGGAGCGGCGCCGAAGCGCCCGCTGGTCTCGGACCCGGTCTACAGCTCGCCGCTGGTCACCCAGCTGGTGAACAAGGTGCTGCAGGACGGCAAGCGCTCGCTGGCCGAGCGCATCGTCTACGCAGCGCTCGAGGGCACTCGGGAGAAGACCGGCACCGACCCGGTCGTCACGCTCAAGCGCGCCATGGACAACGTGAAGCCGGCTCTCGAGGTGAAGAGCCGCCGCGTCGGTGGTGCCACCTACCAGGTCCCCGTCGAGGTGCGCGCCGTCCGGCAGACCACCCTCGCCCTGCGCTGGCTCGTGTCCTACGCCGGCCAGCGCCGCGAGAAGACGATGGTCGACCGGTTGATGAACGAGCTGCTCGACGCGAGCAACGGACTGGGCGCCGCCGTCAAGCGGCGCGAGGACATGCACAAGATGGCGGAGTCCAACAAGGCCTTCGCCCACTACCGCTGGTGACGGGCCGACCGTCCGCGCCAATGACTCAGGAGAGCTGAACTGTGGCACGCGACGTGCTGACGGACCTGAGCAAGGTCCGAAACATCGGCATCATGGCGCACATCGACGCCGGCAAGACCACCACCACCGAGCGGATCCTGTACTACACCGGGATCAACTACAAGATCGGTGAGGTGCACGACGGCGCCGCCACCATGGACTGGATGGAGGAGGAGCAGAAGCGCGGCATCACGATCACGTCGGCCGCCACCACCTGCTTCTGGAAAGACCACCAGATCAACCTGATCGACACCCCCGGGCACGTCGACTTCACCGTCGAGGTGGAGCGCAACCTGCGGGTGCTCGATGGCGCGGTCGCGGTCTTCGACGGCAAGGAAGGCGTGGAGCCGCAGTCCGAGCAGGTCTGGCGGCAGGCCACGAAGTACGACGTCCCCCGCATCTGTTTCGTCAACAAGATGGACAAGCTGGGCGCGGACTTCTACTTCACCGTGCGCACCATCCAGGAGCGCCTGGGTGCCAAGCCGCTGCCGATCCAGCTGCCCATCGGCTCCGAGAGCGAGTTCATCGGCGTCGTCGACCTCATCGGGATGCGCGCGCTCACCTGGCGCGGCGAGGTCAAGATCGGTGAGGACTACACGGTCGAGGAGATCCCGGCCGACCTGCGCGAGCGGGCCGAGGAGTACCGCACGGCGCTCGTCGAGGCCGTCGCCGAGACCGACGACGACCTGATGGAGCGCTACCTCGGTGGCGAGGAGCTCTCGATCGAGGAGATCAAGCTCGGTATCCGGGCGATCGTGAACAACCGCAGTGCCTACCCGGTGCTGTGCGGTTCGGCGTTCAAGAACAAGGGTGTGCAGCCCCTGCTCGACGCCGTGATCGACTACTTGCCGTCGCCGATCGACCTGCCGCCGGTGGAGGGCTTCCTCACCGACGGAGAGACCCCGGCCAGCCGCAAGCCGGAGAAGAGCGAGCCGTTCTCGGCGCTGGCCTTCAAGATCTCGACGCACCCGTTCTTCGGCAAGCTGACCTACATCCGGGTGTACTCGGGCCGGGTCGCCGCGGGCTCCCAGGTCGTCAACTCGACCAAGGACCGCAAGGAGCGCATCGGGAAGATCTTCCAGATGCACGCCAACAAGGAGAACCCGGTCGATGAGGCCATGGTCGGCCACATCTACGCGGTCATCGGGCTGAAGGACACCACCACCGGCGACACCCTGTCCGACGGGCAGGCGCCGATCGTGCTGGAGTCGATGACCTTCCCGGAGCCGGTCATCCAGGTGGCGGTCGAGCCCAAGACCAAGGCCGACCAGGAGAAGCTCTCCACGGCGATCCAGAAGCTGGCCGAGGAGGACCCGACGTTCCAGGTCAGCCTGGACGACGACACCGGCCAGACCATCCTCGCCGGCATGGGTGAGCTGCACCTCGAGGTGCTGGTCAACCGCATGAAGAGCGACTTCAAGGTCGAGGCCAACATCGGCAAGCCGCAGGTGGCCTACCGCGAGACGATCCGCAACACGGTCGCCAAGCACGAGTACACGCACAAGAAGCAGACCGGTGGCTCGGGCCAGTTCGCCCGCGTCATCATCAAGCTCGAGCCGCTCGACACGTCGGCGAGCGACGGCGCGCTGTACGAGTTCGAGAACAAGGTCACGGGCGGTCGCGTCCCGCGGGAGTACATCCCCTCGGTCGACGCAGGCGCCCAGGACGCCATGCAGTACGGCGTCGTGGCCGGGTATCCGCTGGTCGGTATCAAGCTGACGCTGCTCGACGGTCAGTACCACGAGGTCGACTCCTCCGAGATGGCGTTCAAGGTCGCCGGCTCGATGGCGCTCAAGGAGGCCGCACGCAAGGCCTCCCCGGCGCTGCTCGAGCCGATGATGGCCGTCGAGGTCACCACGCCCGAGGACTACATGGGTGACGTGATCGGCGACCTCAACTCCCGCCGTGGCCAGATCCAGGCCATGGAGGAGCGGTCCGGTGCGCGCATCGTCAAGGCGCTGGTGCCGCTCTCGGAGATGTTCGGCTACGTCGGCGACCTGCGGTCGCGGACCCAGGGCCGGGCGAACTACACGATGGTCTTCGACTCCTACGCGGAAGTCCCGACCAACGTGGCCAAGGAAATCATCGCCAAGGCCACGGGCGAGTAAGAGGCGCGAGCCGCGGACCGGTAGCGTCCGCGGCCCGTACCACCCACCGACCTGCCGTCAGCACGGCGGACAAGAACACCAGTCCAGGAGGATCCCCCAGTGGCGAAGGCGAAGTTCGAGCGGACCAAGCCGCACGTCAACATCGGCACGATCGGTCACATCGACCACGGCAAGACCACGCTGACGGCGGCAATCACCAAGGTTCTGCACGACAAGTTCCCGAAGCTGAACGAGGCGTCGGCGTTCGACATGATCGACAAGGCGCCGGAAGAGCGCCAGCGCGGTATCACGATCTCGATCGCGCACGTCGAGTACCAGACCGAGAAGCGGCACTACGCACACGTCGACTGCCCCGGTCACGCCGACTACATCAAGAACATGATCACCGGTGCCGCCCAGATGGACGGCGCGATCCTGGTGGTCGCCGCGACCGACGGCCCGATGCCGCAGACGCGTGAGCACGTGCTGCTCGCCCGTCAGGTGGGCGTGCCCTACATCGTCGTGGCGCTCAACAAGGCCGACATGGTCGACGACGAGGAGATCCTCGAGCTCGTCGAGCTCGAGGTTCGCGAGCTGCTCTCCTCGCAGGACTACCCCGGCGACGACCTGCCGATCGTCCGCGTCTCGGCGCTCAAGGCCCTCGAGGGCGACGCCGAGTGGAGCAAGAACATCCTCGAGCTCATGGATGCGGTCGACGAGGCCGTCCCGGAGCCGGAGCGCGACACCGAGAAGCCGTTCCTCATGCCCGTCGAGGACGTCTTCACGATCACCGGCCGCGGCACCGTGGTCACCGGTCGGGTCGAGCGCGGCATCGTGAAGGTGAACGAGACCGTCGAGATCGTCGGCATCCGCGAGAAGTCGACCTCGACCACCGTCACCGGTGTCGAGATGTTCCGCAAGATCCTCGACGAGGGTCGCGCGGGCGAGAACGTCGGTCTGCTGCTCCGCGGCATCAAGCGCGAGGACGTCGAGCGCGGCCAGGTCGTCGTGAAGCCGAACTCGATCACCCCGCACACCGAGTTCGAGGCGCAGGTCTACATCCTGTCCAAGGACGAGGGTGGCCGGCACACGCCGTTCTTCAACAACTACCGTCCGCAGTTCTACTTCCGGACCACGGACGTGACCGGCGTTGTGACGCTGCCGCAGGGCACCGAGATGGTCATGCCCGGCGACAACACCGCGATCAGCGTCCAGCTGATCCAGCCGATCGCCATGGAGGAGGGCCTGCAGCTCGCCATCCGTGAGGGCGGCCGGACCGTGGGCGCCGGTCAGGTTACGAAGATCAACAAGTAGCAGGCCCCGGTTGAGGACGTCGTACTGCGGTATGGCATCCTTGACGGGTTGCGCGTAGGGCTGCGGCGCGCCCGGACTTTTCGGTCCCCTGGATCGAGCGTTCGAGTGCGCCGCGCCCGCGCGGAGCCCTGGAAGTACAGCCCCTGAGCACAGCCACCCCTCCGGGGGGACGCAAATGGCCCGGGGACCGGTATGAGGTCAGGACGCGACACACCCGACCTCGTGGACCGGAGCCACCACGGGTGAGACCGGAATCGGGCTCCTCGTGCGTGCACCACCCCGGACTCGCGTACATGAGCGGCAGGAAGAAGAGGACGACCGACGACCATGGCGGGACAAAAGATCCGCATCAGGCTCAAGGCCTATGACCACGAGGCCATCGACGCCTCCGCGCGCAAGATCGTCGAGACGGTCACGCGCACGGGGGCTCGGGTCGTCGGGCCGGTGCCACTGCCGACGGAGAAGAACATCTACTGCGTCATCCGATCGCCGCACAAGTACAAGGACTCGCGCGAGCACTTCGAGATGCGCACCCACAAGCGGCTGATCGACATCCTCGACCCGACGCCCAAGACGGTCGACGCGCTCATGCGCATCGACCTGCCGGCCAGCGTCGACGTCAACATCCAGTAGGGCTTGGACCGATGACGGAATCAAAGATCACCGGAATCCTGGGCACGAAGCTCGGGATGACCCAGGTCTTCGACGAGAACAACCGGGTGGTCCCGGTCACCGTGGTCCAGGTGGGCCCGAACGTGGTGACGCAGGTCCGCACGCCGGAGACCGATGGCTACAGGGCGGTGCAGCTCGCCTACGGCGCGATCGACCCGCGCAAGGTGAACAAGCCGCGCACAGGGCACTTCGCCAAGGCCGGCGCCACGCCGCGCCGGCACCTGGTCGAGCTGCGCACGTCCGACGCCGGCGAGTACACCGTCGGCCAGGAGGTCAGCGCCGAGGTGTTCGACGCGGGCGCGGTCGTCGACGTCGTGGGCACGAGCAAGGGCAAGGGCACCGCGGGCGTCATGAAGCGCCACGGTTTCCACGGCCTCGGTGCCAGCCACGGCACGCAGCGCAAGCACCGCTCGCCGGGTTCCATCGGTGGCTGTGCCACCCCTGGCCGGGTGTTCAAGGGCGTGCGGATGGCTGGGCGCATGGGCAACGTGCGCACCACCACGCAGGGCCTCAAGGTGCACCGCGTCGACTCCGACAACGGCCTGCTGCTGATCAAGGGCGCCGTCCCCGGTCCGCGTGGAGGCCTGCTGCTGGTGAAGACGGCTGCGAAGGGTGGTGTGCAGTGAGCAAGGTCGATGTCCTGTCCCCCGAGGGGAAGAAGGGCGGCTCGGTCGAGCTGCCCGCGCACGTCTTCGACGTCACGGCCAACGTGCCGTTGATGCACCAGGTGGTCGTGGCCCAGCAGGCCGCGGCCCGCCAGGGCACGCACGACACGAAGACGCGCGGCGAGGTCCGCGGCGGCGGCAAGAAGCCGTACCGCCAGAAGGGCACCGGCCGGGCGCGCCAGGGCTCCACGCGCGCCCCGCAGTTCGCCGGCGGTGGTGTCGTGCACGGCCCCACGCCGCGCGACTACACCCAGAAGACCCCGAAGAAGATGAAGGCCGCCGCACTGCGGGGCGCCCTGTCGGACCGCGCCCGTGCCGGGCTGGTCCACGTCGTCTCCGAGCTGGTCACCGGCGACACGCCGTCCACGAAGGCCGCCCGCAAGGCGATCGAGGCCGTCACCGGCGACGTCGCGCTGCGTGTGCTCGTGGTGGTCGGTCGCGACGACGAGACCAGCTGGGTCTCGCTGCGCAACCTGCCGACGGTGCACCTGATCACGCCCGACCAGCTGAACACCTACGACGTGCTGGTCAACGATTCGGTGGTCTTCACGCGCGAGGCGCTCGACGCGTTCCTCGCCGGCCCGATCGCCACGCCGAAGGCGGCGGTCGCCAAGGCCATCGCCCGCGAGAGCGAGGTGGCGGCCGAGAGCGCGCCGGCCGAGGGTCCGCACGGGCCGCAGAGCCACGCGCCGTTGGCCGACGGGTCGCAGCCCGAGGGCTTCCCCGTGAAGGGCAACGCCGACTCGATGCTCTATCACGTGCCGGGCAGCTCGTTCTACGCCCGCACCGAGGCCGAGGTGTGGTTCGCCTCCGCCGAGGCAGCGGAGGCGGCGGGTTTCCAGGCCCCGCCGTCGCAGCGCAAGGAGGCTGACAAGTGATCCCCGACCCGCGCGACGTCCTGCTCGCGCCGGTGGTGTCGGAGAAGAGCTACGGGCTGCTCGAGGAGCGCCAGTACACCTTCGTCGTGGCACCGCACGCGAACAAGACCGAGATCAAGATCGCCGTGGAGAAGGTGTTCGGGGTCAAGGTGCTCAGCGTCAACACGCTGAACCGCCCCGGCAAGCGCAAGCGCGCCCGCACCGGCTACGGCAAGCGCAAGGACACCAAGCGCGCCATCGTCACGCTCTCCGCGGAGAGCCGGACGATCGACGTGTTCGGCGGCCGGGCGAGCTGAGGGGCTGACGACACATATGGGCATCCGTAAGTACAAGCCGACGACCCCGGGTCGCCGCGGTTCGAGCGTCTCGGACTTCGCCGAGATCACGCGCTCGACGCCCGAGAAGTCGCTGGTCCGCCCCCTGCACAGCAAGGGCGGCCGCAACGTGCACGGGCGGGTCACCACCCGGCACCAGGGCGGTGGGCACAAGCGCGCCTACCGGCTGATCGACTTCCGGCGCAACGACAAGGACGGCGTTCCGGCCACCGTCGCGCACATCGAGTACGACCCGAACCGCACCAGCCGCATCGCGCTGCTGCACTACGCCGACGGCGAGAAGCGCTACATCCTCGCGCCTGCCCGGCTGAAGCAGGGCGACAAGGTGGAGGCCGGTCCCCGTGCCGACATCAAGGTCGGCAACAACCTGCCGCTGCGCAACATCCCGACCGGCACCGTGATCCACGCGATCGAGCTCCGCCCCGGCGGCGGCGCGAAGATCGCGCGGTCGGCCGGCTCGGGCGTGCAGCTGGTGGCCAAGGACGGCCCCTACGCGCAGCTGCGCATGCCGTCGGGCGAGATCCGCAACGTCGACGTGCGCTGCCGCGCCACCGTCGGCGAGGTGGGCAACGCCGACCACTCCAACATCAACTGGGGTAAGGCGGGCCGCATGCGGTGGAAGGGCAAGCGCCCGACCGTCCGCGGTGTCGCCATGAACCCGGTCGACCACCCGCACGGTGGTGGTGAGGGCAAGACCTCCGGTGGTCGCCACCCGGTCAACCCCGCGGGCAAGCCCGAGGGGCGCACCCGCCGCACCAAGCCGTCCGACAAGTTGATCGTCCGCCGGCGTCGCACCGGCAAGAAGCGCTGAGCAGGGAGGTAAAAGATGCCGCGCAGCCTGAAGAAGGGCCCGTTCGTGGATGACCACCTGCTCAAGAAGGTGGACGTCCTCAACGAGTCGGGCAAGAAGACCGTCATCAGGACCTGGTCCCGTCGGTCCACGATCATCCCCGACATGATCGGCCACACGATTGCGGTGCACGACGGCCGCAAGCACGTGCCGGTCTTCGTGTCGGACTCGATGGTGGGCCACAAGCTGGGGGAGTTCGCACCCACGCGGACCTTCCGGGGCCACATCAAGGACGACCGCAAGGCGCGTAGGCGCTGAGCTGGCAACCGAGTAGCGACTAGGAAGGGTGGAGAGACATGGCTGAGACAACCAGCCAGAGCCCTGCCGCGCTCGAGCCAGCTCGAGCGCGTGCGGTGGCGCGGTACGTGCACATGTCGCCGACCAAGGTTCGGCGCGTCGTTGCGCTGATCAAGGACCGGTCGGTGCAGGAGGCTCTGGACATCCTGCGGTTCTCGCCGCAGGCCGCGGCGGAGCCGCTGTTCAAGGTCGTGGCGAGCGCTGCGGCCAACGCGGAGAACAACCTCGACCTGGATCGCGACACCCTCGTGGTGGCCGCGGCCTACGCCGACGAGGGCCCGACGCTCAAGCGCATCCGACCGCGGGCCCAGGGCCGCGCGTACCGGATCCGCAAGCGCACGAGCCACATCACCGTCGAGGTCGAGTCCCAGCCGGATGCGAAGAAGGCCGGCAGGGGCGCTCGCGGTGCGAAGGGGAGGGCCCGGTAATGGGTCAGAAGATCAACCCGCACGGCTTCCGGCTCGGGATCACCACCGACTGGAAGTCGCGCTGGTACGCCGACAAGCAGTACGCCGAGTACGTCAAGGAGGACGTCGAGATCCGCCGCATGCTCTCCAAGGGCATGGAGCGGGCCGGCATCTCCAAGGTCGAGATCGAGCGCACCCGGGACCGCGTGCGTGTGGACATCCACACGGCCCGTCCGGGCATCGTGATCGGCCGCCGTGGCGCCGAGGCCGACCGCATTCGCGGCCAGCTCGAGAAGCTGACCAAGAAGCAGGTCCAGCTCAACATCCTCGAGGTCAAGAACTCCGAGTCGGACGCGCAGCTCGTCGCGCAGGGCGTGGCCGAGCAGCTGTCCAACCGTGTGGCCTTCCGCCGCGCGATGCGCAAGGCCATGCAGTCGGCCATGCGCTCGCCGCAGGTGAAGGGCATCCGCGTGCAGTGCTCGGGCCGCCTGGGTGGCGCCGAGATGTCGCGCTCGGAGTTCTACCGCGAGGGTCGGGTGCCGCTGCACACGCTGCGCGCCGACATCGACTACGGCCTGTTCGAGGCCCGCACCACGTTCGGCCGTATCGGCGTGAAGGTGTGGATCTACAAGGGCGACGTGGTCGGCGGACGCCGTGAAGGCGCTCCTGCCGCTGCGGCTCCCGACCGTCCCCGCCGGGAGCGCCCGCAGCGGCGCCGCTCGGGTGCCTCGGGCACCACGGGTTCGGGCGGCACCGAGGCCGGCCGCGCCGCAGCCGAGCAGTCCATCGGCACGGCCACCGCCACCGGCACCGCCACCGCCACGGCGGAGCCCGAGCAGGGTGGGGGGAGCTGAGCCATGCTGATCCCCCGCAAGGTCAAGCACCGCAAGCAGCACCGCCCGCACCGCACCGGCCTGGCCACCGGCGGCACTCGCGTGTCGTTCGGTGACTTCGGGATCCAGGCGCTCGAGCCTGCCTACATCACCAACCGGCAGATCGAGTCCGCCCGTATCGCCATCAACCGGCACATCCGTCGTGGCGGCAAGGTCTGGATCAACGTGTTCCCGGACCGCCCCCTGACGAAGAAGCCGGCCGAGACCCGCATGGGTTCCGGCAAGGGCTCGCCGGAGAAGTGGGTGGCCAACATCAAGCCCGGCCGGGTTCTGTTCGAGATGAGCTACCCGAACGAGCAGACGGCCCGCGAGGCACTGCGCCGCGCGATCCACAAGCTGCCGATGAAGTGCCGGATCGTGACCCGTGAGGGTGGTGACATCTGATGGCCGCGTCGACGACGAACGCCGCCGAGCTGCGTGAGCTCTCCGACGAGGAGCTCGTGCTCCGCGTGCGGGAGGCCAAGGAGGAGCTGTTCAACCTCCGGTTCCAGATGGCCACCGGGCAGATGGACAACAACCGGCGGCTGCGTACCGTCCGGCACGACATCGCGCGGATCTACACGATCATGCGTGAGCGCGAGCTGGGCCTCTCGGCCGCCCCCGATGAGAGTGACGAGGGCGCGGCATGAGCGAGACGGGTAACACGCCGCCGAAGACGGTGGAGCGTGCGGAGCGCAAGGTCCGTGAGGGCCTCGTCGTCTCCGACAAGATGGACAAGACGATCGTGGTCACTCTCGAGGACCGCGTGAAGCACCGCATGTACGGCAAGGTCATCCGCCGGACGAGCAAGGTGAAGGCGCACGACGAGGCCAACACGGCCGGCGTCGGTGACCGCGTCCGGCTGATGGAGACCCGCCCGCTGTCTGCCACCAAGCGGTGGCGGCTGGTGGAGATCGTGGAGAAGGCGAAGTGATCCAGCAGGAGTCGCGGCTGCGTGTCGCCGACAACACCGGTGCCAAGGAGATCCTGTGCATCCGGGTGCTGGGTGGCTCGGGACGCCGGTACGCAGGCATCGGCGACATCATCGTCGCCACGGTGAAGGACGCGATCCCGGCCGCCGGGGTGAAGCGCGGTGACGTGGTCAAGGCCGTCATCGTGCGCACCGTCAAGGAGCGGCGGCGCCCGGACGGCAGCTACATCCGGTTCGACGAGAACGCGGCTGTGCTGATCCGGGACAACAACGAGCCGCGAGGGACCCGCATCTTCGGCCCGGTCGGTCGTGAGCTGCGCGACAAGCGGTTCATGCGGATCATCTCCCTCGCCCCGGAGGTGCTCTGACATGAAGATCAAGAAGGGCGACACCGTGCAGGTGATCGCCGGCAAGGACAAGGGCGCCAAGGGCAAGGTCATCCAGTCCTACCCGGACAAGGACCGTGTTCTGGTCGAGGGCGTGAACCGGATCAAGAAGCACACCCGGGTCACGCAGAACCAGCGCGGTGCGCAGTCCGGCGGGATCGTCACCACCGAGGCCGCCATCCACGTCTCGAACGTGATGCTGGTCGACGGCGACGGCAAGCCCACGCGCGTCGGCAAGAAGGTCACGGACGAGGGCAAGCGCGTCCGGATCTCCCGGCGTTCCGGGAAGGAGCTGTAATGACCGCACCCACCGATGTGGCTGCCGAGCGCGTCGCGCCCCGCCTCAAGCAGCGCTACGCCGACGAGATCAAGGGCGAGCTGCGTGAGCAGTTCTCCTTCGCCAACGTCATGCAGGTCCCCGGCGTCGTGAAGGTCGTCGTCAACATGGGCGTCGGCGACGCCGCCCGCGACGGCAAGCTGATCGACGGCGCCGTGCGCGACCTGGCCACGATCACCGGCCAGAAGCCGCAGGTCCGCCGGGCCACCAAGTCCATCGCCCAGTTCAAGCTGCGCGAGGGCATGCCCATCGGGGCGAAGGTGACCCTGCGCGGCGACCGCATGTGGGAGTTCCTCGACCGTCTGCTGACGATCGCGCTGCCCCGCATCCGCGACTTCCGCGGGCTCGCGCCCACGCAGTTCGACGGCCGGGGCAACTACACCTTCGGGTTGACCGAGCAGTCGATGTTCCACGAGATCGACCCGGACACGATCGACCGGCCTCGCGGCATGGATATCACGGTCGTCACCACGGCCACGAACGACGAGGAAGGCCGGGCGCTGCTGCGCAAGCTCGGTTTCCCGTTCAAGGAGGCGTGAGATGGCCAAGAAGGCTCTGAGAATCAAGGCCGCGAGCAAGCCGAAGTTTGCGGTCCGCGGGTACACCCGCTGCCAGAAGTGCGGGCGGCCGCGCGCCGTCCTGCGCAAGTTCGGTCTCTGCCGGATCTGCGTGCGCGAGATGGCGCACGCCGGTCAGCTGCCGGGCGTCCACAAGAGCAGCTGGTAAGCCACCCCCTCTGAACACTGCAGGCCCCGCGAGGGGAACCACGGTGGGAAAGCAGTGACGTCACATGACGATGACCGACCCCATCGCAGACATGCTCACGCGTCTGCGCAACGCCAATTCGGCCTACCACGACCAGGTGGTCATGCCGCACTCCAAGCTGAAGGTGGCGATCGCGGAGATCCTCCAGAAGGAGGGCTACATCGCCGCGCACCACGTCGAGGACGCCACCGTCGGCCAGTCCCTGGTCGTCGAGCTGAAGTACGGGCGCAACCGTGAGCGCAGCATCGCCGGTCTGCGACGAGTCTCGAAGCCCGGCCTGCGGGTGTACGCCAAGAACACGAACCTGCCCCGGGTCCTCGGTGGCCTCGGCGTCGCGATCATCTCGACGTCGAGCGGTCTGCAGACCGATCAGCAGGCCAAGAAGAACGGCGTGGGCGGGGAAGTCCTCGCCTACGTCTGGTGAGGGGGTAGGAGACATGTCCCGTATCGGGAAGCTTCCCGTCACCGTGCCGTCCGGGGTGGACGTCACCATCGACGGTCGCACAGTGGTCGTCAAGGGTCCGAAGGGCACCCTGTCGCACACCGTGATCGAACCGATCACGGTCGAGCGCGGGGACGACGGCAGCATCGTCGTGAACCGTCCGGACGACGAGCGCAAGAGCAAGGCCTACCACGGTCTGTCGCGCACGCTCGTCAACAACCTGGTCGTCGGCGTGACCTCCGGCTACGAGAAGCGGCTGGAGATCCACGGCGTCGGTTACCGCGTCGCGCTGAAGGGTTCGAACCTCGAGTTCGCGCTGGGCTTCAGCCACCCGGTGGTCATCGAGCCGCCGGAGGGCATCACCTTCGCGGTGGAGTCGCCCACCCGGTTCTCGGTGAGCGGCATCGAGAAGCAGCTGGTCGGCGAGACCGCGGCGAACATCCGCAAGATCCGCAAGCCCGAGCCGTACAAGGGCAAGGGTGTGCGGTACGCGGGCGAGAACGTCCGTCGCAAGGTCGGAAAGACGGGTAAGTGATCATGGCCGAGACGATTTCCGCCAACGCCCGGAAGCGCACTGCTTCCCAGGTGTCGGCCAAGCGCCGTGCCGCACGCTCCCGTCGGCACACCCGGCTGCGCAAGAAGGTCATCGGCAGTGCCGAGCGGCCGCGCCTCGCAGTCCACCGCAGCGCCCGCAACATCGTGGTGCAGCTCGTCGACGACGTCGCGGGCCGCACCCTTGCGGCGGCCTCGACGCTCGAGGCCGACGTCCGCGCGCTGGACGGCGACAAGAAGGCCCGCGCGGCGAAGGTCGGCGAGTTGCTCGCCGCCCGTGGCCGCGAGGCCGGCGTCACCGCCGTGGTCTTCGACCGGGGTGGCTACGACTACCACGGTCGCATCGCGGCGCTTGCCGACGCCGCCCGCGAAGGTGGGCTGGAGTTCTGATGATCACCGAACGGACGACCTGCTCTCAGGGTCGGACCACGAGTACTGAAGGGAACGTCTGATGCCGGGACGCGCACGGCGTGACGGCGGAGGCCCCGGGGGCAGCGGCGACAACCGCGACCGCCGGGACCGCCGGGACGGAGGCCGTGGCGGGGCGGCCCAGGACAAGACCCCGTACATCGAGCGACTGGTCACGATCAACCGCGTGGCCAAGGTCGTCAAGGGCGGCCGGCGCTTCAGCTTCACCGCGCTGATGATCGTCGGCGACGGCGACGGCATGGTCGGTGTCGGCTACGGCAAGGCCAAGGAGGTGCCGGCCGCGATCGCCAAGGGCGTGGAGGAGGCGAAGAAGAACTTCTTCCGCATCCCCCGCATCGGCGGCACGATCGTGCACCGCGTGCAGGGCGAGGCCGCTGCCGGCGTCGTGCTGCTGCGCCCGGCGAGCCCCGGTACCGGTGTCATCGCCGGCGGTCCGGTGCGCGCCGTGCTGGAGTGCGCCGGCATCCACGACATCCTCTCGAAGTCGCTGGGCAGCGACAACGCGATCAACATCGTGCACGCCACGGTGGACGCGCTGAAGCAGATCCAGCGTCCCGAGGAGGTGGCGGCCCGTCGCGGCCTGCCGCTCGAGGACGTCGCCCCGGCCCACATGCTGCGTGCCCGGGCGGCCGCGGCCCAGGGTGCGAGGTCGTGATGGCCAAGCTCGTCATCACGCAGGTCCGCAGCACCATCGGCTGCAAGCAGAACCAGCGCGCCACCCTGCTCTCGCTCGGGTTGCGCAAGATCCGCCAGCAGGTCGAGCGGGACGACAACCCGCAGATCCGCGGGATGATCAAGACCGTTCGCCACCTGGTGACGGTCGAGGAGGTGAGCTCATCATGACCGAGCCCACGATCAAGATCCACCACCTTCGCCCCGCGCCGGGCTCCAAGACCGCCAAGACCCGCGTCGGACGCGGTGAGGGCGGCAAGCGCGGCAAGACCGCCGGGCGCGGCACCAAGGGAACGAAGGCTCGCAAGACGGTCTCGCCCGCCTTCGAGGGTGGCCAGATGCCGCTGCACATGCGGCTTCCGAAGCTCAAGGGCTTCAAGAACCGGTTCCGTGTGGAGTACCAGGTGGTGAACGTGGGCGACCTCGCCCAGCTGTTCCCGCAGGGTGGCACGGTGGGCCCGGACGACCTGGTCGCGGCCGGCGCGGTCCGGCGCAACCAGCTCGTCAAGGTGCTCGGCACCGGCGACCTGGACGGTGTCACGCTCACCGTCACCGCGCACGCGTTCTCCGGCAGTGCCCGTGACAAGATCACGGCCGCCGGCGGCACGGTCACGGAGCTCTAGTAGGCCCTGTCCGTTCGGTGCGGACCGGCGTGTGTCCACGCCGGTCCGTGCCGTGCGGGTCGGAGGGCCGCTGTTAGAGTCGGTTCCGCCCGGATCCCGTTGCCGTCAGGTGACCGCCGGGCGGGCGTCGCGTCCGCTCGCGACCAACGGGTTCGGAGTGGACCGGGCCACCAGTACAGGAGGATCACCGAGTGCTCAGCGCTTTGCGATCGGCACTGACCACGCCGGACCTGCGGAAGAAGATCCTCTTCACGCTCGGCATCGTGGCGGTATACCGGCTCGGGGCGATGATCCCGTCGCCCGGTGTCTCCTACCCGAACATCCAGCAGTGCCTGGATCAGGTGGAGCAGAGTGACAACTCGAGCGTCTACTCGCTGATCAACCTGTTCTCCGGCGGCGCGCTCCTCCAGCTGTCGATCTTCGCCTTGGGCATCATGCCCTACATCACGGCGAGCATCATCGTCCAGCTGCTCACCGTTGTCATCCCGCGGTTCGAGCAGCTGAAGAAGGAAGGGCAGTCGGGTCAGAACAAGCTGACCCAGTACACCCGCTACCTCACGATCGCGCTCGCCATCCTGCAGGCCACCGGCATCGTCGCGCTCGCCGATCGCGGCCAGCTGTTCGCGAACTGCTCCCTGCCGGTGATCCCCGAATCCACGATCTGGCAGCTGTCGGTCATCGTCATCGTGATGACGGCGGGCACGGCGATCATCATGTGGCTGGGCGAGCAGGTCACCGAGCGCGGCATCGGCAACGGCATGTCGCTGCTGATCTTCGCCTCGATCGCGGCGCGCATCCCGGCCGAGGGCGCCAACATCCTCCAGCAGGGCGGGCTCGTCTTCGCCGGCATCTGCTTCTTCGGGCTGGCCATCATCGCGAGCGTCGTGTTCGTCGAGCAGGGCCAGCGCCGCATCCCGGTGCAGTACGCGAAGCGCATGGTGGGTCGTCGCATGTACGGCGGCACGTCCACCTACCTGCCGCTGAAGGTCAACCAGGCCGGCGTCATCCCGGTGATCTTCGGTTCGTCGTTGCTGTACCTGCCGGACCTCGTCTCGCGGCTCGCCGGCACCAGTGGCGGCGGCTTCCAGCAGTTCGTGCAGACCTATCTGGTCGACCAGTCGAGCTGGGTGCACATTCTCCTGTACATCGCGCTGATCATTTTCTTCACGTACTTCTACGTCGGCATCACGTTCAACCCCGAGGAACGTGCCGACGAGATGAAGAAGTTCGGGGGCTTCATCCCGGGCATCCGGCCCGGTCGGCCCACCGCCGAGTACCTGCAGTTCGTCCTCTCGCGCATCACGCTCCCCGGCTCGCTGTACCTCGGCATCGTCGCCGTGCTGCCGAACTTCTTCCTCGGCATCACCGGCTCGGGCCAGAACCAGAACTTCCCCTTCGGGGGCACAGCCGTGCTGATCATGGTTGGTGTGGGCCTCGACACCGTCAAACAGATCGAGAGCCAGCTCATGCAGCGCAAGTACGACGGCTTCCTGCGTTAGCGTTCTGGGATCGGTCGGTCGTGTTCGGTTCGGGTGTCGAGTTCAGGAGGTCGGTGTCGCGTGCGTCTCGTTCTGGTCGGTCCACCAGGCGCGGGCAAGGGCACCCAGGCGGTGCGTCTCGCGGAGCGTCTGGACATTCCCCACATCTCCACGGGTGACCTGTTCCGTGCCAACCTCCAGTCGGGTGCGGAGACGCCGCTCGGGCTCGAGGCCAAGCGGTACATGGACGCCGGTGACCTCGTTCCGGACGCGGTCACGGTCGCCATGGTGCGTGAGCGCCTCGCCGAGGACGACGCCGGCAAGGGCTTCATCCTCGACGGCTTCCCGCGCAACCTGAGCCAGGCCTCGTCGCTCGAGCAGCTGCTCACCGAGCGCGGGGAGGCCATCGACTCGGTCGTCGAGTTCCAGGTGCCGGAGGAGGAGCTGGTGCAGCGGCTCCTCGGCCGCGGCCGCAACGACGACACCGAGGACGTCATCCGGCGGCGCCAGCAGGTCTACCGCGACGAGACCGCCCCGCTGCTCGCGCACTACGGCGACCGGCTGATCACGATCGACGCCGTCGGGTCCGTGGAGCAGATCACCGACCGCGTGGCCGACGCGCTCCGGTCGCGATGAGCGAGCTTGCGAGCGAATCAATGTCACAGCCCTTGCGGGAAGCGCCGGCCGAGCGCAGCGAGGCCGTGCGATGACCGGGGGGCGCGGGGGCGTGCGCGGGATCATCGCCCGGTGGCGCGGGCGGGACATCGAGCTGAAGACGCCGGGCGAGCTCGAGGCGATGCGCGCCGCGGGCGGCCTGGTGGCGCGCACGCTGGCGGCCGTCATCAAGGAGACGCGGCCGGGCGTCAGCACCGCCGACCTGGACGCGGTCGCCGAGCAGACCATCCGGGAGGCGGGAGCGGTGCCCTCGTTCCTCGGCTACCACGGCTACCCGGCCTCGATCTGCGCATCGGTGAACGAGCAGATCGTGCACGGCATCCCGAACGCCGCCCACGTCCTGGCCGACGGCGACCTGATCTCGGTCGACTGCGGCGCGATCCTCGAGGGGTGGCACGGCGACGCCGCGGTCACGATCCCGGTCGGATCCGTGTCCGCCGCGGATCTCGCGTTGTCGGCGGCGTGCGAGGCGGCGCTGCACGCCGGGATCGCCGCAGTGCAGGCCGGTGGCCGGCTCTCCGACATCTCCCACGCCGTGCAGCGGGCCTGCGAGGCGGCCGGTGAGCAGGACGGCGTGGAGTACGGCATCGTGGCCGAGTACGGCGGGCACGGCATCGGTACCTCGATGCACATGGATCCGTTCCTCCCCAACTTCGGCGAGCCGGGCCAGGGCCCGAGGCTGGTTCCGGGGATGGCGCTGGCCGTGGAGCCGATGCTCACTGCGGGCGACCCGGAGACCCGTGAGCTCGAGGACGGCTGGACCGTGGTCACGGCCGACGGCAGCCGTGCGGTGCACTGGGAGCACAGTGTGGCGATCATGGAGGACGGCCCGCGGATCCTGACGCTCCCGCTCTGACCCCGGCTCCGCGCGCCTGGATCGGTCCCGATTCACGCCCGCGTCACACTCGTCGCCTCAGTGGGCGCTTGCTGGGCTAGAGTCCGGTCTTGTGAATACAGAATCCACAGTACCGCGGCGGACGGCCGTCGGGGTGCCGCGCGAGTCTGCCGCTGGAGAGCGCCGTGTCGCCCTGGTGCCCAAGGTCGTCGAGAAACTCCGGTCGCGGGGCGTGGAGGTCGTGGTCGAGGCCGGGGCCGGCGACGGGGCCTTGATCCCGGACGCGCTGTTCACGAACGCGGGCGCCACGGTCGGGGATCCGTGGGGCTGCGACGTGGTCGTGACGGTGACGCCGCCGACGAGCGAGCAGATCGGCCGGCTGCGCAGCGGCGCCACCCTGATCGGCTTCCTCGCCCCGCTCACGTCTCCCGACACGGTCGCGGCACTGCGCGAGGCGGGTGTGCAGGGCTTCGCGATGGAGGCCGTGCCCCGGATCTCCCGTGCCCAGTCGATGGACGCGCTGTCGTCGCAGGCCAACGTCGCCGGTTACAAGGCGGTGCTGCTGGCAGCGGAGCGGTCCACGCGGTTCTTCCCGATGCTGACGACCGCTGCGGGAACGGTGAAGCCCGCTCAGGCCCTGATCCTGGGGGTCGGGGTGGCGGGGCTGCAGGCCCTCGCCACGGCGAAGCGGCTCGGCGCCCGCACCACCGGCTACGACGTGCGACCCGAGGTGGCCGACCAGGTGCGCTCGCTCGGTGCGCAGTGGCTCGATCTCGGCATCGAGGCCGTCGGCGAGGGCGGCTACGCGCGTGAGCTGACCG
This sequence comes from Pseudonocardia sp. MH-G8, assembly GCF_002262885.1. Lineage (GTDB taxonomy): Bacteria > Actinomycetota > Actinomycetes > Mycobacteriales > Pseudonocardiaceae > Pseudonocardia. The sequence goes on from NZ_NKYF01000008.1 coordinate 215,723, forward strand.
CCGACGAGCGCGCCGAGCAGCAGAAGCGCCTCGAGGAAGCGATCACCGGCTTCGACGTCGTCATCACCACGGCGAACGTGCCGGGCCGCACGGCGCCGACGCTCGTCACCGCGGCGGCGGTGGAGGGCATGCGGGCCGGGAGCGTGGTCGTCGACATGGCCGGGGAGAGCGGCGGCAACTGCGAGCTCACCGAGCCGGGCGAGGTCGTCGTCAAGCACGACGTCACGATCGCGGCGCCGCTGAACCTTGCGGCCACGATGCCGGAGCACGCGTCGGAGCTGTACGCGCGGAACGTGTCGGCGCTGCTGGAGCTGATGCTCGACGAGTCGGGCGCGCTCGCCCCGGACTGGGACGACGAGGTGCTCGCGAAGTCGTGCGTCACCCGAGGGGAGAAGTGATGGAGACCGGTCTGCTGGCGAACCTCGCGATCCTGGTGCTGGCCGGCTTCGTCGGCTTCGCCGTGATCTCGAAGGTGCCCAACACCCTGCACACCCCGCTGATGTCGGGCACCAACGCGATCCACGGGATCGTGCTGCTCGGTGGGCTGATCGTGCTCGGGCACCTGGAGAACCCGTCGGTGGTCGACGCGATCATCCTGGTCGTCGCCATCGTGTTCGGCATGATCAACGTGATCGGCGGCTTCCTCGTCACCGACCGCATGCTGGCGATGTTCAAGGCCAAGCCGCAGTCGCCGCCCGCCGAGAAGATCGCGTCGAACGGGAAGGGCTCGTGATGGACGTCCTGGTCCCGATCCTCTACATCATCGCGTTCGCGATGTTCATCTACGGCCTCATGGGTCTCACCGGCCCGAAGACGGCGGTGCGCGGCAACCTCATCGCGGCGGCCGGCATGGCGCTCGCCGTGGTCGCCACGTTGCTGCAGGTCGAGCACAACTGGCTGCTGATCATCGTCGGGTTGGTGATCGGTACGGCATTGGGTGTGCCGTCCGCGCGTCAGGTGAAGATGACGGCGATGCCGCAGATGGTGGCGCTGTTCAACGGCGTCGGTGGCGGCGCGGTGGCGCTGATCGCGTGGTCGGAGTTCCGCAGCACCGGGGGGTTCTCCACGGAGCCGGGGCACGTCGTCGTGGCGTCCCTCTTCGCGGCGATCATCGGCTCGATCTCGTTCTGGGGTTCGCTGATCGCGTTCGGCAAGCTGCAGGAGATCCTGCCCGGCCGTCCGATCGGGCTCGGGAAGGCGCAGCAGCCGGTCAACGGCCTGCTGCTGCTGGGTGCGGTCGCGTGCGCCGTGGTGGCCGGGCTGGGCGGAGCGCCGCAGATCTGGATCATCGGCCTGCTGGTGCTGGCCGCGGTGCTCGGCGTGCTGGTGGTGCTGCCGATCGGCGGCGCCGACATGCCCGTGGTGATCTCGCTGCTCAACGCGTTGACCGGGTTGTCGGCCGCGGCGGCGGGCCTCGCGCTCGACAACACCGCGATGATCGTCGCCGGCATGATCGTCGGCGCGTCCGGTTCGATCCTGACCAACCTGATGGCCAAGGCGATGAACCGCTCGATCCCGGCGATCGTGGCCGGCGGCTTCGGCGGCACCGCCACTGTGCCCGGCACGGACGACGGCGTCGAGCGCACCGTCAAGTCGATGTCCGCGGCCGACGCGGCGATCCAGATGGCCTACGCGTCGCAGGTGATCGTCGTGCCCGGTTACGGGATGGCGGTCGCGCAGGCGCAGCACGCCGTCAAGGACATGGCGAAGCTGCTCGAGTCCAAGGGCGTGGAGGTCAAGTACGCCATCCACCCGGTGGCCGGGCGGATGCCGGGGCACATGAACGTGCTGCTGGCCGAGGCCGACGTCTCCTACGACGCGCTCAAGGAGATGGACGACATCAACGGCGAGTTCGCCCGCACCGACGTCACGCTGGTGATCGGGGCGAACGACGTCACGAACCCGGCGGCCCGCACCGACCCGAGCTCGCCGATCCACGGGATGCCGATCCTCAACGTGGACGAGAGCCGCAACGTCATCGTGCTCAAGCGCTCGATGAGCAGCGGCTTCGCCGGCATCGACAACCCGCTCTTCTACGCGGACAACACGTCGATGCTCTTCGGCGACGCGAAGAAGAGCGTGAGCGAAGTGACGGAGGAGCTCAAAGCGCTGTAGCCACCGAAGACCGCACCTTGGAGCCATACTGCAGTTTTTGGCGCCTGGGACAGCAGTAAGGCTCCAAGGTGCGGGATGGGTGGGGCGTCAGCAGCAGCGGCTGCCTGGTTTCGCGTCTGCTGCTGCGATCCTTCTTCTCTCGAATTCCTTCCTCGAGAGCTTCGGCGCGTCCGGGTGCTCGCGGGCGTGCCGCTCCAGGTAGCGCTCGTACTGCGTCTCGCCGGTGAGCTCGCGCAGGTACCAGTGCACGCCGCGCCAGGCGCGGACGAGCGTGCTCATGTCCGTTCGCCCGCCGCAGCCAGCGCCCGCTTCTCCTCCGCCGTGGCGATGAGCCCCGCGGGCGCCACGATCTGCGACGGTTCCGCGGGTGCCTCGGTGCTCGGCAGCGGTTCGGACGTGGTCAGGGCCCGGTACCAGACCAGCATCGCGTTCGCGATCACGATGATGATCAGGACCGCGAACAGGATCGACAGCACCCCGTCCACGGTCGAGTTCACGACCACGGCCCGCATGTCGTCGATGTCCTTGGCCGGGCCGAGCACCTCACCACGGGACAGCGCGTCCGCGTAGCGCGCGCGCTGGGCGAAGAAGCCGAGCTTCGGGTCGGGCGAGAACACCTTCTGCCAGCTCGCGACGAGCGTCACGGCCGCGTCCCAGGCGAGCGGGACCAACGTCACCCAGGCGTACTTCGCGCGCCCCGACTTGATCAAGATGGTCGTGCACACGGTGAGCGCGATGGCCGCGAGCAGCTGGTTCGCGATGCCGAACAGCGGGAAGAGCTGGTTGATCCCGCCCAGCGGGTCGGTGACGCCGACGTAGAGGAAGTACCCCCACGCGCCGACGACCACGGCGCTGGTGAGCCACAGCCCCGGCTTCCAGTTGACGTCCGAGAACGGCTTGTAGACGTTGCCGAGGGTGTCCTGCAGCATGTAGCGCCCGACGCGGGTGCCCGCGTCCACCGTCGTGAGGATGAACAGCGCCTCGAACATGATCGCGAAGTGGTACCAGAACGCCTTCATCGCGTCGCCGCCGAAGACGCCGGAGAAGATCTCCGACATGCCCACGGCGAGCGTGGGTGCGCCACCGGTCCGCGCGACGAGCGTGCTCTCCTGCACGGCGGCCGCCGCCCCGGCGAGCGCCTCCGGCGTGATCGTGAACCCGAGGTTGTTCACCGCCTCGGAAGCCGACTCCACGGTGCTGCCGAGGACGCCGGCGGGGGCGTTCATCGCGAAGTAGAGGCCGGGGTCGAGGATCGAGGCGGCGATCAACGCCATGATCGCGACGAAGGACTCCATGAGCATCGCGCCGTAGCCGATGAGCCGGACCTGCGACTCCTTCTGGATCAGCTTCGGCGTGGTGCCGGAGGCCACCAGCGCGTGGAAGCCGGAGAGCGCGCCGCACGCGATCGTGATGAACACGAACGGGAACAGCGAGCCTGCGAACACCGGGCCCGCGCCGGTGAACGCGAACTCGGTGAACGCCTGGGTGTTCATGACCGGGGCCGTGAACACGACGCCGAGCGCGAGCAGCCCGATCGTGCCGATCTTCATGAACGTGGAGAGGTAGTCGCGCGGGGCGAGCAGCATCCACACCGGCAGCACCGACGCCGCGAACCCGTAGACGATCAGGCAGAACACGAGCGTCGTGGGCTCGAGCGTGAACGCGTCGGCCCAGCTCGAGTTCTGCACCCAGCCGCCCGCGATGATCGCGATCAGGAGCAGCGCCACACCGATGACGCTGGTCTCGACGACCCGGCCCGGCCGGATGCTGCGCATGTAGAAGCCCATGAACAGCGCGATGGGGATCGTCATGGCGATGGAGAACGTGCCCCACGGCGAGTGCGCCAGCGCGTTGACGACGACGAGCGCGAGCACCGCGAGCAGGATGATCATGATCGCGAACACGGCCACCAGCGCCGCGATGCCGCCGACCACGCCGATCTCGTCGCGCGCCATCTGCCCGAGACTGCGCCCGTTGCGCCGCATCGAGAAGAACAGGGTCACCATGTCCTGCACGGCGCCGGCGAAGATGACCCCGAAGATGATCCAGATCGTGCCGGGGAGGTAGCCCATCTGCGCGGCCAACACCGGTCCGACCAGCGGGCCCGCGCCTGCGATCGCGGCGAAGTGGTGGCCGAACAGCACGCGCCGGTCCATGGGCTGGAAGTCCGTGCCGTTGTCCAGCCGCTCGGCAGGGGTGGCGCGGTTGTCGTCGGCCCGCAGGACGCGTCTGACGATGAACCGCGCGTAGAAGCGGTAGGCGATCGCGTAGGAGCCGAGCGCGGCCGCCACCAGCCAGATGGCGGAGACGTTCTCGCCGCGGGCGACTGCGAGGACGCCCCAGGCCACAGCACTGACGACCGCGATCGCCGTCCAGATCAGCACCGAGCGCGGGTTCAGCCGCGCTCGTGCCTCGCGCAGCGTCATGCCGCCCCTCCCGGCCCGAGCACCCGTTCCAGTCTTTCCAACATCAGCTCTCCTCGCACCCTCCGCGGCGCCCTCGCCGCGACTACGAAGCATTGGTTGCCCGAGCACCGCCGACGGTTGACAGACGAGCGGCACGAGATCCCAACGGCGTGTGGACACCGGGGGTACGGCCTGATGAGGTGTGGGGGCCATGGACGAGCCGCTGGCCACCTCCGCGTTCATCGCCGTGCTCGGCGGGACGTCGGTTCTGGCGTTCGCGGCGCGCTGGTTCCACCGCCGCGACGTGCTGCCCCACCTCGCGGGGTGGGCGCTGGCCGACCGCGGGTTCGGCACCGGTGTCACATGGTTCCTGCTCGGCGGCTCGATCTTCACCGCCTACACGTTCGCCGCGGTGCCCGGCCTCGCGTACGGCACGGGTGCGCTGGGCTTCTTCCCGCTCGCGTACACGGTGATCCTCTGCCCCGTGCTGTTCGTGCTGCTGCCCCGGCTGTGGACCGCGGCGCGGCGCACCGGCGCGGTGACGGTGGCCGACTGGGTCCGCGCGCGGTACGACTCGCCGGCGCTGATGCTCGTGGTCGCGCTCACCGGGGTGCTCGCGACCATGCCCTACATCGCCTTGCAGCTCCTCGGCGTGCGCGCCGTCCTCGACGCCGGTGGGCTCTACCCGCAGGGCCCGGCCGGGGACCTGGCCCTGACCGCCGTGTTCGCGGTCCTCGCCGGCGCGACGTTCCGCAGCGGTCTGCGAGCGCCCGCGGTGATCTCGATCGTCAAGGGGGTGCTCGTGTTCGGGGCCGCGTTCGGGGTGGTGGGCGTGGCGCTCGGCCGTCTCGGCGGGTTCCCGGCCGTGTTCGACGGGGCCGAGCGCGAGCTGGGCACGGGCGGTGGCCTGCTGCTCGACCCGGCGCTGCATCCGGCGTTCGCCACGTTGGCGCTGGGATCCGCGCTGGCCCTGCCGATGTACCCGCACGTGCTCACCGCCGCTTTCGCCGCCGCCGGGCCGGACACGCTGCGCCGCAGCGCCGTCGCCATGCCCGCCTGGACGTTCGTGCTCGGCCTGTTCGGGCTGCTCGGGATCGCGGCGCTGGCCGCGGGCGTCGCCGCACCGCTGGGCAACGCCGAGGTCGCCGTGCCGCTGCTGATCCGGGAGCTGCTGCCGGAGCTGGCCAGCGGCGCGGTGTTCGGGGCCCTCGCGGTGGGCGCCCTGGTGCCGGCCGCGGTGATGTCGGTCGCGGTCGCCGCGCTGTTCACCCGCAACGTCTACGTCGAGTTCTTCCACCCGGACGCCACCCCGAAGCACGAGGTGCGGGTGGCGCGCTGGGTGTCGCTGCTGGCGAAGGTCGCCGCCCTCGCGTTCGTCTTCGGGCTGCGCGAGCAGGACGCGATCAACCTGCAGCTGCTGGGCGGAATCTGGATCCTGCAGACCTTCCCCGCGGTCGTGCTCGGGCTCTTCTCCGGCTGGTGGCACCGCTCCGCGTTGCTCGCAGGCTGGGCGGCCGGCATGGTCACCGGCACCGTCCTCGCGGTGGCGGGCGGGTACACCTCCGTCGTCGCGGTGGGGCCGGTACTGCTCTACGTCGCCGTCGTCGCGCTCGCCGTGAACCTGGCGGTGGCCACGGCGCTCACGCCCGGGTTCGCCCGCGGGGGCGCGTCGAGGGCGGGGGTGACGGGGTGAAGGACACCGGCACGGCCGTGCACGCCGCGGTCGACCTGCGCGGGCTCGACCGGGAACGCGCCGTCGCGGTGCTCTTCGAGGCCCATCACCTGTCGCTGGTGCGGCTGGCGGTCCTGCTGGGCGCCGACGACGCCGAGGACGTGGTGGCCGAGGCGTTCTACCAGCTCTACCGCCGGTGGCGGCGGCTGCGCAGCCCGGAGGCCGCGGCGACCTACCTTCGCTCGGTGGTGGTGAACCTGACGCGGATGCGCATCCGCCACCTGCAGGTGGTGCGCAAGCACGCCGCCCGTACCGACGAGGTGCCGCCCCACGTCGCCTCGGGCGAGGACCGGGCGGTGCTGCGTGATGACCAGAAGGCGCTGGTGGACGCGGTGCGCGCGTTGCCGGCCCGGCAACGGGAGGCGCTGGTGCTCCGATTCTGGCTGGACCTGCGGGAGAGTGAGATCGCCGACGCGATGGGCATCTCCGCGGGATCGGTGAAGGTGCACGTGTCGCGGGGGATGGCCGCGCTGTCACGCACGCTCGAGGAGCGCCGATGAACACACCGGACGCCGACGAGCGTCTGCGCGAAGCGTTCGACGCCCTCGCCACGGGCGTGCGCTCCGACCCCGGCGCGTACCGCAGGGCGAGCGCGGGGTGGCGTCGGCGCGAGCGTCGCAGGCGGTTCGTGCTCGCCATCATCGCCGCGCTCGTGTTCGCCGCCGCCGATGCCGTGGGGCTCTGGGCGCTCAGCCAAGCCGACCCGAACACCCACGTGATTTTCTCCGATCCGGTGGACCGGCCGGTGGAGCCGGGGATCGTGGACCGCATCGGCCAGCCCTGACCGGCCGGGCAGGGCCCCTCACAGCGGGAGGCCGGCCTCCAGGTGGGACAGCGCCTCGTCCAGCGCGGCCGCCGGATCGCCGTCGGGGTCGTCACCGGCATCGAGGAACACGCGCACGGCGACACCGAGCACGGCGCCGGTGAGGGTCCGAACCGCGACGTCGCGCGGGTCGCGGTCCGCTCGCTGCGCCACCAGCCTCCCGAGCTCGTCGAGGGCGCGTTCCAGCAGGCCGAGGTTCGCCGACCACAGCTCCGGTACGGCGATCAGCGCGACGTCGCGCTCGAGCCGGGCGGCACGGTCGGCGGGCGGGAGATCGGCGAGGACATCACGGAGGGTGGCGCGCAGCGCCGCGACCGCGCCGAGCTGGGGCGGCTGCGCCGCGAATGCGCGAGCGACGGCGTCGGCGAGCGAGTGGTGCCCGTCGAGGACCAGCAGCTCCTCCTTGGAGGGGAAGTAGCGGAACACCGTGCTCGGTGAGACGTCCGCGGCCTCGGCGATCTGCTCGACGGTGGTGGCCGCGTAGCCGTGCTCGCGGAACAGCCGCAGGGCCTCCCGCTGGAGGGCCGACCTGGTCATGGCCTTCTTGCGTTCGCGCAGTCCGGCCACGGGAGCCGCCTCCGATTCTGCCATCCAACTGTCATTTGCTAGTACACTTTCAGAATGTACCTGCATCACGTGGGGCACGTCGTCCGGGACATCGGTGAGGCACTCGTCCTGTACCGGCGGTTGGGCTTCGTGCTCCCGCCGCCGGCCTTCCCCGCACTCCCGCCCGCACCGGGGGAAGCACCGCGCGCGGCAGGCGCCGGGAACACTCATGCCACGTTGCGTCGCAACTTCGTCGAGCTCGTCGCCGTCGTCGGCGCGGAGCCGCCCGACGGGGCCACCCTGGTGCCCGTCGAGGCGCCACCCGCAGCTCTGGAGCGGCTCGCCGCAGGCATCGCCGCCACCACCGCACGCCTTTCGGCGGCGCTGGCCCGCTTCGAGGGGCTGCACATCCTGGTGCTGCAGCCCCCTGATGCGGATGCCGCCGCCATGCGGCTCACCACCGCGGGTGTGCCGCACGACGGCGTGCAGCGGCTGCAGCGGCCCCACGCCGCCGGCGGCGAACCGACGGCGATCGGTTACCTCGAGCTCGATCCCGGCGCCCCCGAGGGACGGCTGGCGCTGGCGGAGGACCTGGCCGACGAGGACCGGCCGGAACACCCCAACGGCGCGCTCGACATCGTCGAGTCGATCCTCTGCGTCCCGGACGCCGAGCTCGAGGGTCACGCCCGCCGCTACGAGCGCTACGTGGGCCGCCCGGCGGGTGGCCGCGGCCGGGTACGGACCCTCGAGCTGGACGGCGGCCGCATCACGATCGTCGGCGAGCACGCCCTCGGCGTCCTGCTGCCGGGTGAGCGCGTGCCGGAGCTACCCGGGTTCGCCGGCTACGTCGTCACGGTGCGCGATCTCGATGCCACCCGCGGCGTGCTCGACGACGCCGGCTTCCCCGTGCGCGAGACGCCGGCCGGCGAGGTGTTCGTACCGGCGGAGGCGGCGCTCGGCGCGGCGGTCGTGTTCCGGTCGGCACCGGACGGGGTGCGCGGCTGATCGCCGGGATCGCCACGTGCGCTGCGGCGCCGTGGTGACCACGGACGCTCACGGCAGGCGGCCGGGCCGCCCCTCGTCCACGCACCCTCTCCGTCGACGCCCCACTCCTGCGGTGAAGCGACCCATCGACGGGGTGCCTGGGCGCGAATCGGGGGTGTGGCCGGACGCGAGGTGCGTGAGCAGCATTCGAACCGGCGCCCCGCCGCTGCTCCTCCCCCTGTCCCTGCCTCGTAGTCCGGGTTGTAGTGGGCGCGCCGTCCCGGCTCGACACTCCCTGCCCGCCCGCATTTCTAGGTCTCACGCGCAGTCGGTTCGGCGTCGAGGTCGTCCTGCGTGCCGAAAGCCGGGGACGGCGCGCCCACAGGTGTTTTCATGACCATATGGACGTGAGGGTTTTGGATCTTCCCCGAATCCCTCTCAGGTCTATCTGATCATGAAAATGCGAACGCGGGCGGCCGTGACCAGCGAAAGTGGTGTGAGAGTGCCAGGTGCAGGGTGTTGCCGGCTCCGGCTCCGCCGATCACAGGGAAATGGTGACCGGTCGATCTCCGAAGCGGCAATAGGTCACCCGGCGCTGCAGAAAAGCGAAACTGGACGACCGACAGTCGTGACCCTCCGCCCATTGGTGCGCTCGGGAAGAAGGCGGATCGCAAGCGCGGTCCCGCGGACTGACGATCATGGACGGCGAATGTGTTCTGAGCTTGTGTGGAGCTCCGGTCACGCGGCCGGGAGCGGTGCCTGCGGTGCGTCGCCCTCCGGTGTGACGTCGAGCGGGTGGGCGATCTCGTCGGCCGGCAGTCGCCAGCCGACGATGGCCGCGACGGAGAGGAACACCGGTACGAGGCCGGCCAGCACGAACGTCATCGGCACGCCGAGCGCCTCGCCGACGGGTCCGGCCACGGCCATCGACACGGGCATCAGGGCGAGGGAGACGAAGAAATCCAGGCTGGAGACGCGCCCGAGCAGGTGCGGGGGCACCCGGCGCTGCAGGAGCGTGCCCCAGATGACCATCGCCGCGGAGCCGGTGAAGCCGACCACGAACGAGGCGGCTGCCATGACCCACAGCTGCGTGGTGAGCCCGATCAGCGCCAGCGGTGCGGCCCCGGCACCCCAGAGCAGGAGCATCGCGGTGAGGTAGCGCCGCGGCAGCCGCCACGAGGAGACGACGAGCGAGCCCACCGCGCCGCCCACCCCGAACGTGCCCAGCACGAGCGCGAAGCTGCTCGCCCCGCCACCGGTCTGCTCGCGCACCGCGAACGGCAGCAGCACCTCTATCGGCCCGATCAGCACGAGCACGTAGAGCGTGGCGAACGCCAGCGAGGCGAACAGCCAGCCGGTGCGGAACAGGTAGCGGAAGCCCTCGGCGAGGTCGCCGAGCACCGAGCCGGCCTCGGACGGCGGGACCACCGCGACGCTGCGCATCACCACCAGTGTGATCGCGGCGAGCGCGTAGATGCCGGCCGCGAGCAGCAGCGCGACGCCGGGGGCGAACGCGCCCACCACGACACCGGCCAGCGCAGGCCCGAGCGCCTGCTGTGCGATCGGGCGCAGCGTGCCCTCGACGCCGTTGGCCGCGAGCAGCTCGTCGGAGGGCAGGAGCGTGGGCAGGATCGCCGAGTAGGCCGGGAAGAAGAACGCCTCGGCGGCACCCAGCACGAACGCGATGCCGGCCAGCTGCCACAGCGTCAGCACGCCGGTGATGGCGAGAGTGCCCGCGGCGGTGGCCGAGACGACGCGGACCACCTCCACGCCGAGCAGGACGGCGCGTTTGGGCAGCCGGTCGGCGGCGACCCCGCCGACGAGCACGCTGACCAGCAGGCCCACTGCCGACGCCGTGGCCACCACCGACAGTTGTGCCGGGCCCCCGCCGAGGGCGATGACCTGGTAGACGAGCGCGACGAGCCACAGCCCGCTGGCGAACAGCGAGGCCGCCATCGAGATGACGAGCAGGCGGTACTCGCGGTGACGGAACGGCCGGATCGGACGGGGGAGGCGACGGGTGGAGCCGGACTGGGCGTTCATCACTCTTCCTACGGAAGTACGTGAACCGGAGTGCAGGTCAAGCCGACGGTAGCGCCGGGGGCCGACAGAACGGACACAGTGCGCTCAGCGCCCGAAGCGGCCGATCGCGTAGAACCAGGTCGGCTGGTGCACGTGGGTCATGTCGTCGAACAGCGCCACCGTCTCCGGGTGCTGCCTGCCGAGCACCGCGGTGGCGTCGGCGGCGGCCCGGTCGAACGTCGCGAGCGCGTCGCGGGAGCGGCCGAGCAGGGCGTAGCAGCGTGCGAGGTTCGACCGCAGCGCGATCACGTGCTCGTGCCGGGGCCCGTGGAACGGCTCCGCATCCGCCAGCGCCCGCTCCAGCACCGCGATGGCCGTCTCGACGTCGCCGAACGCCGCGCGCGCCAGCGCGGCGCCCAGCTGCGAGGTGAGGGTCTCCAGGTGGACGGGCCCGAGCAGGCGCTCGCGCTCCTCGGCGACCCGTTCGGCGAGCGCGAGCCCTTCGTCGATCCGGCCGACCAGCCGGTAGGCCGTGGCGAGCGCGTCGACCGCGGTCAGGGTGCGCGGGTCGGTGCGCCCGAACACGCGGGTGCGGTCCGCGACGCTGATCCCGAGCAGCTCGATGCCCGTCTGCCAGTCGCCCGACGCGAACCGCGCGGCGGCGAGGTTCCCCGCGGCGGCGAGCGTGGCCGGGTGGCCGCGGCCCAGCCGGGCCCGGCACCCCTCGAACGTCTCCGTGAAGGCGGTGGACGCCTCCGCGGCGCGGCCCTCGTGCCAGAGCTGCACCCCTGCCCCGTGGTGTGCCGCCAGCTCGCGCGCGGCCACCTGCGAGCGGCGTGACCGGCCGGAACGTCGGCGTCCGCGCGTCCACATCAGGCCTTCCCCACCTCCCCGGCGTCGAGCCGATCATGCCTGGCGGCGGCGGTGCAAGGTCCGACCCGCAGCGGCGCGCCGGTCGGGTGTGCTGCGGGAGGTGAGCGTGTTCACGGCATCTGGTAGGGCCCCATCTGCAGGCCGCCGCGCCGCGGTCGTACACTGGACTCTCGGCGCGCCTACTTGCGCCGGTTCCGTCGTGCCTCCCGTAGCTCACGGTCCCGGAGCAACGGTGTGCCTGCGCACGGAACAAGAGTACTGCCACCCGACAGTACGGCTACCTGTCACGGAACGCGGAGGACATGGCCAAGAAAGACGGGGCGATCGAGGTCGAGGGCCGGGTCGTCGAGCCCCTGCCGAACGCGATGTTCCGCGTGGAGCTGGAGAACGGACACCGGGTCCTCGCACACATCAGCGGCAAGATGCGCCAGCACTACATCCGGATCCTCCCCGAGGACCGGGTCGTGGTCGAGCTGTCGCCATACGACCTGACCCGCGGCCGCATCGTCTACCGCTACAAGTGACAACGCACCACCCGCCAACGAGAGAGCGATGGACGTGAAGGTCCAGCCGAGCGTCAAGAAGATCTGCGACAAGTGCAAGGTGATCCGCCGTCACGGGCGGGTCATGGTGATCTGCGAGAACCTGCGCCACAAGCAGCGTCAGGGCTGATCTCCCGCACCTCGCGGATACAAGAGGAACCCAGCGCACCTACCGCGCCACACGGGCGCAACCACCCCCGGAACCAGGCCGGGGCCCGGCGGTGCTGATGGCCGGACCTGCACGCAGGTCGGCTGTGAGCCATCCGGGACGGGCGCTGGGAAGACCTGGCACACCACGACAGGAGAACCCGCCACATGGCACGACTCTCCGGCGTCGACCTCCCCCGCGACAAGCGGATGGAGGTCGCGCTGACCTACATCTACGGGATCGGGCGCACCCGTTCCCTCGAGATCCTCGCCGCCACCGGCATCGACCGCGACCTGCGGTCGAAGGACCTGACCGACGAGGACCTCGCCGCCCTGCGCGAGTACATCGAGTCGAACCTCCGCGTCGAGGGCGACCTGCGCCGTGAGGTGCAGGCCGACATCCGCCGGAAGATCGAGATCGGCTGCTACCAGGGGATCCGGCACCGCCGGGGGCTGCCGGTCCGCGGCCAGCGCACCAAGACGAACGCTCGCGGCCGCAAGGGACCGAAGAAGACGGTCGCCGGCAAGAAGAAGGCAGGTAAGAAGTAATGCCGCCTCGCACTCGCGCTGCGGGAGGACCCAAGAAGGTCCGCCGCAAGGAGAAGAAGAACATCGCGGTGGGCCAGGCCCACATCAAGAGCACGTTCAACAACACGATCGTCTCGATCACCGACCCGGCCGGTGCCGTGATCGCGTGGGCCTCCGCGGGCCACGTCGGCTTCAAGGGCTCGCGCAAGTCCACGCCGTTCGCGGCGCAGATGGCCGCCGAGAGCGCCGCGCGCAAGGCCGCCGAGCACGGCATGAAGAAGGTCGACGTGTTCGTGAAGGGTCCGGGTTCCGGTCGGGAGACCGCGATCCGTTCGCTGCAGGCCGCCGGCCTCGAGGTCGGCACCATCTCCGACGTCACCCCCCAGCCGCACAACGGCTGCCGCCCGCCCAAGCGGCGCCGGGTCTAGGGAAAGGGAGTAACAAGACATGGCTCGTTACACCGGACCCATGACCCGCAAGTCCCGCCGGCTGAAGGTCGACCTCGTCGGCGGCGACCAGGCCTTCGAGCGCCGTCCCTACCCGCCCGGCCAGCACGGCCGGATCCGGATCAAGGAGACGGAGTTCCTCCTGCAGTCGCAGGAGAAGCAGAAGGCCAAGTACGGGTACGGCGTGCTGGAGAAGCAGTTCCGCCGCTACTTCGAAGAGGCCAACAGGCGTCCCGGCAAGACCGGTGACAACCTGCTGCAGATCCTCGAGTCCCGCCTGGACAACGTCGTGTACCGGGCCGGGCTGGCCCGCACCCGGCGGATGGCGCGGCAGCTGGTCAACCACGGCCACTTCGTCGTGAACGGCCAGAAGGTCGACATCCCCAGCTACCGGGTGTCGCAGTACGACGTCATCGACGTGAAGCCGAAGTCGGTGAACACGGACCCGTTCGTCATCGCCAAGGAGCTCCAGGGCGACCGACCGGTTCCGGCGTGGCTGCAGGTCGTCCCGTCGACCCTGCGCATCCTGGTCCACCAGCTGCCCGAGCGTGCGCAGATCGACACGCAGGTCACCGAGCAGCTGATCGTCGAGCTCTACTCCAAGTAGGAGCAGCGCTCGACACCCCCGGCCCTGCAGGGACGGGCCGGGGGTTCTCACTGCGGCATCAAATAGCGGTTGCCGCAGGCCTGAAGGAGGCACAACCCCATGCTGATCTCTCAGCGTCCAGGTCTGGCCGAGGAATCGGTCGTCGACACCCGCTCCCGGTTCGTCATCGAGCCGCTGGAGCCGGGCTTCGGTTACACGCTGGGCAACTCGCTCCGGCGCACCCTGCTCTCCTCCATCCCCGGCGCGGCCGTCACCAGCATCCGCATCGACGGCGTGCTGCACGAGTTCACCACCGTGCCGGGCGTCAAGGAGGACGTCACCGACATCATCCTCAACCTCAAGGAGCTGGTCGTCAGCTCCGAGGAGGACGAGCCGGTGACGATGTACCTGCGCAAGCAGGGCCCCGGCCCGGTCACCGCAGGCGACATCGTGCCCCCGGCCGGTGTCACCGTGCACAACCCGGACCTGCACATCGCCACCCTGAACGACAAGGGCCGCCTCGAGGTGGAGCTCGTCGTCGAGCGGGGCCGCGGCTACGTGCCGGCCATGCAGAACAAGGCCACCGGCGCCGAGATCGGCCGCATCCCGGTCGACTCGATCTACTCGCCGGTCCTGAAGGTGACCTACAAGGTCGAGGCCACCCGTGTCGAGCAGCGCACCGACTTCGACAAGCTGGTGCTCGACGTCGAGACGAAGCCCTCGATCTCCCCGCGGGACGCGCTGGCCTCGGCCGGCAAGACCCTCGTCGAGCTGTTCGGCCTCGCGCGCGAGCTGAACGTCGACGCGGAAGGCATCGAGATCGGCCCGTCGCCGCAGGAGGCCGACACCATCGCGGCCTTCGCGATGCCGATCGAGGAGCTGGACCTCACCGTCCGCTCCTACAACTGCCTCAAGCGCGAGGGCATCCACACCGTCGGTGAGCTGGTGGGCCGCAGCGAGGCCGACCTGCTCGACATCCGCAACTTCGGTGCCAAGTCCATCGACGAGGTCAAGATGAAGCTCGTCGGCCTCGGGCTCGCGCTCAAGGACAGCCCGCCCGGATTCGACCCGTCGGCCGCGGCCGCCGAGTACGGCTCCGAAGGGTTCGACCCCGAGACGTTCGGGGACGACGGCCAGGACTACGCAGAAACGGAGCAGCTGTAGCCATGCCTCAGCCCACCAAGGGCCCCCGCCTCGGCGGGTCGCCCGCGCACCAGCGGCTGATCCTGGCCAACCTGGCCACGTCGCTCTTCGAGCACGGTCGGATCACCACCACCGAGGCGAAGGCGCGCCGGCTGCGGCCGTACGCCGAGCGGCTGATCACCAAGGCGAAGCGGGGCGACCTGCACAACCGCCGGGAGATCATGAAGGTCATCCGCGACAAGTCGGTCGTGCACCGGCTCGTCGAGGAGATCGGGCCGTTCTTCTCCGACCGCAACGGTGGCTACACGCGGATCACCAAGACGCTGCCGCGCAAGGGCGACAACGCCCCCATGGCAGTGATCGAGCTGGTCTCGCAGAAGACCGTCACCGACGAGGCCGACCGCGCTCGCCGGGTGGCCGCGTCGCAGCAGGCCAAGACCGAGCCGGCCGCGGAAGCTGCGCAGGACGCAGCCGACACCGCCGACGAGGCCTCGACCAAGGCGCTGGACGCCGCGGTGGCTGCCGAGCCCGGCAGCGCAACCGAGGAGAAGGCGCTCGACGCCGCCGAGTCGGCCGAGCAGGCCTCGGGTGCGGCCACCGAGGCCGCGGAGAGCACCTCCACCGAGGACGCGCCGTACGGCGAGGGCAGCCACGCCCCGCTGGACGACGCGTCCGAGGCCCCGGAGGGTTTCCCGATCAAGGGCAACGACGACTCGAAGCTGTACCACGTTCCCGGGTCGTCGCACTACGACCGCACCGTGGCCGAGGTCTGGTTCGCCACCCCGGAGGCCGCCGAGGCCGCCGGGTTCCAGCTGCCCGCCTCCCAGCGTGAGGACGCCTCCTCCGAGGAGTCCTGATCGCGGGAACGCACCATCCCGTCGAGCCCGCCGCCCATCCGGACGGCGGGCTCGACGGCGTTCCGGAGCCGACGTCGCGGTTCCGGCTCGACATCGCCTATGACGGCACCGAGTTCTCCGGGTGGGCTCGTCAGCCCGGCCGCCGGACGGTCTGCGGGGCGCTCGAGGGCGCTCTGGGCACGGTGTTGCGCACCCCGGTCGCGTTGACCGTGGCAGGACGCACCGACGCCGGCGTGCACGCCACCGGCCAGGTCGCCCACGCCGACCTGCACGCCGGGCTGGACGCGGTGTGGCTGGTGCGCAGGCTGGCCCGGCTGCTGCCGCCCGACGTGCGGGTGCGGGCGGTCACGCCGGTGCCGGACGCCTTCGACGCCCGCTTCTCGGCCCTGCGGCGCCACTACCGCTACCGGGTGGCCACGGCGCCGTACGGGGCCGATCCGCTGCGCGCCCGCGACACGCTCTCGTGGCCGTTCCCGCTCGATCTCGACGCCGTGCGCGCCGCCTCCGACGGCCTGCTCGGCGAGCACGACTTCGCCGCGTACTGCAAGCGGCGGGAGGGCGCCACGACGGTGCGAGGGCTGCAGGAGCTGACCTGGACCCGCGGCGACGACGGCGTCGTGGAGGCAGCCGTGTCGGCCGACGCCTTCTGCCACTCGATGGTCCGCAGCCTCGTGGGGGCCCTGCTCGACGTCGGGAGGGGTCGGCGCGGGGTGGAGTGGCCCGGTGCGCTCCTGCATCGCACCGAGCGGGCGAGCGAGGTTCCGGTGGCGCCGGCCCACGGCCTGACGCTGGCGGCGGTCGACTACCCGTCCGTGCCCGAGCTCGCCGCCCGGGCGAACGCCACCCGGCGTCTCCGCGTCCCGCCCGCCTGACTTCCGAGAGCCCAGTTCGGGCACGAATGCGCTGGTGCGGCCCCTGTCGACGGACCTGTTCACCTGCGCGCAATTCACACGAAGGCCCGAAACACGTACCGTTACCCCGGCCCGCTCTGCTTCACCCGATGAGCGGAGCAGCTCCCCTTGCGCGACGACCGAACGGAGACGCCGTGACCGCGACGCCAGACGTACGGCTGGACGACCCCCTCCGCAATGCCGACGGCCGGTACCCGGCCGTCGAGACCGGGTGCGACGAGGTGCGCGCGGAGCCCCCCGTCGCGGCGCGAACGGTCTCGCCGGAGCAGGTCGACTGCGCCGTCGTGCAGCTGCGGGAGCGTCGGGGCCGCACGGCGGCCGAGCAGATGCAGGCGGTGCTGCGGGCCCTGGACCTCACGGTCGAGTGCCGCAACGAACATCGACGTTAACTATTTTCGCCTCCCGTTGCCCTGGCGGGCGACGGTCCCCGAGGGTGGTGGCGTGAGCGCCGATCCCTCGCCTGCCGATCCCTCGCCTGCCGAGGTCTCGCAGGATCGCGCGTACGGCGACCGCGTGGTTGCGGTCGAGCCGGGCGGCAACGAACCGATCCCCGCCGCCGAGCGGCACGGCAGGCCCCGTCAGCTGTTCTGGACCTGGACGTCGCCCAACCTCGAGTTCGCCACGATCTTCGTCGGTGTGCTGTCGGTGTCGGCGTTCGGGCTGACGTTCCCGCAGGCCGTCGCGGCGGTCCTGCTCGGGAACGCGATCTCCGCGCTGGCGCACGCCCTGCTGTCGGCCCGCGCACCGGCGGCCGGGGTGCCGCAGATGGTGCTCGGCCGGCTCGCGTTCGGTTACCGGGGAAACGCCGCGCCCGCCGCCCTGATGACGATCACCTCCGGGTTCGGCTGGTTCGCCGTGAACAGCGTGAGCGCCGCGTTCGCGCTCGACGCGTTGACCGGGGTCCCCGCGGCGGCCTGCCTGGTCGTGGTCGTGCTGGTGCAGATCGGCGTCGCGTTCGTCGGGCACAACCTCGTGCAGGCGTTCGAGAGGTTCGCGTTCCCGGTGCTCGCTGTCGTGTTCGCGATCGGCGCGGCGATCGTGCTCGCGCAGTCCGACCCGGGCTTCCTGCCCGAGGGCGGTGGTACCGGCGGCGTCGGCGGGTTCCTGCTCACCGTCGGCGCGGTCGTCGGCTACACCGCGGGCTGGACCCCGTACGCGGCCGACTACGCCCGCTACCTGCCGGCCGACTCCTCGCGCCTGCGCACCGGGCTGGCGGCCGGGCTCGGTCTCTTCGGCTCGACGAGCGTGCTGATGATCGTCGGCGCTGCGTCGGTGAGTGCCACGGCCGCGGCCGGGATCGTGTCGGACAACCCGGCCACCGCGTTCGTCGGCGTGCTGCCCGGCGCGCTCGCGGCGCTGACGCTGCTCGCGATCGCGCTCGGCGCCGTGGCCGCCAACGTGCTGAACGTCTACTCGGGCGCGATGGCCTTCCTCAGCGCGGGCGTGGACGTGCCGCTGCGCTGGGCGCGCGCCGTGGTGGCGCTCGCGTTCGGCGTGGTCGGATTCGTGATCGCGGTGCTCGCGCTCGGCGACGCCGCGCACAGCTACGAGGCGTTCCTGCTCGTCATCGTGTACTGGATCGGGCCGTGGCTCGGTGTCGTGCTCACCGACCAGTACCTGCGGCGCGGGCGGCTGCCGGCCGAGCTGCTCTACGACCGCGCGCACCGCAACCACGCGGGGCTGGTGGCCCTCGTGGTGGGCATCGTGGTCTCCGTGCCGCTGTTCTCCAACCAGGTCCTGTTCACCGGGCTCGTCCCGCGCCTGGTGCCCGGCGTCGGCGACGTGACGTTCCTCGTCGGGTTCGTGCTCGCGGCGCTCGTCTACGCGCTGCTGTTCCGGCGGGTTGCGGCACGCCCGGCGGGACCCGCAGAGTGATGTCCGTGGCTCTCGACCCCGGCACGTTGCTCGACACCGCCCTCGAGGAGGCCCGCAGCGGCCTCGACGAGGGCGGCATCCCGATCGGGGCGGCGCTCTTCGCCGCCGACGGCACGCTGCTCGGCCGCGGGCACAACCGGCGCGTGCAGGACGACGACCCGTCGACGCACGCCGAGACCGCGGCGTTCCGCGCCGCCGGGCGGCAGCGCGACTACCGCAGCACGGTGATGGTCACGACGCTCTCCCCGTGCTGGTACTGCTCGGGACTGGTGCGCCAGTTCGGGATCGGCACGCTCGTCGTCGGCGAGGCGAGCACGTTCTCCGGCGGTCACGACTGGCTTGCCGAACACGGCGTCGCCGTCACGGTGCTCGACGACGAGCGCTGCGCCGCGCTCATGGCCGACTTCATCGCCGCCCGGCCCGAGCTCTGGTACGAGGACATCGGAGAGGTCCACTCATGATCCCCTCGATCGACCTGGCGGCGTGGCGCGCCGGCGACCCGACGACCGGCCCGACGGTCGACGCCGCCCTGCAAAGGGCCGGCTTCCTGCTGGCCGCCGGGCACGGCGTCGACGACGCACTGCGCGCCGAGGTGCGCGCGGCGGCGCGGCGGTTCTTCGCGCTGCCCGCCGAGGTCAAGCAGCGCTACGCGGTGCGGATCGGGGGCCGGGGCTGGCTCGCGCCCGGCGTCGAGGCCAACGGCAACGTCGAGGGCGCCGAGACACCGCCGGACCTCAAGGAGTCGTTCGCCGTCGGGCCCGAGACACCCACCGGCGACGCCGCGGTCGACGCGGTGTGGTTCCCGCCGAACGTCTGGCCGGCCGAGGTACCGGAGCTGCAGGCGGCCGTGCAGCGCTACGTCGGGGCGATGACCGCGGTGTCGCGGGAGCTGCTGGAACTGTGCGCCGACGCGCTCGGCCTGCCGCGCGACGCCCTCACGGCGCTCGCCGGGCACCCCACCTGGACGTTCAACATCAACCGGTACCCGCCGCTCACCGAGGTGGGCGCGCCCGCGCCGGGGCAGTTCCGCATCGGCGCGCACACGGACTTCGGCACGGTCACCGTGCTCGACCGGGAGCCGGGCGCCGGCGGATTGCAGGTCGACGTCGACGGCGCGGGTTGGTCCGACGCGCCGTACGAGCCCGCAGCGTTGACCGTGAACATCGGCGACCTGCTCGCACACTGGACCGGATTGCGCTGGCGCTCCGGTCGGCACCGGGTGCTCCCACCGCAGCCGGACGCACCGCACGAAGAGCTGATCTCGCTCGTGTTCTTCTTCGAGCTCGACCACGACGCGCTGGTCACACCGCTCGCACCGCCCCTCGGGCGGCAGGGGGACCTGCCGCCGGTCGTCTCCGCACCGTTCCTGCGGGAGCGCTTGGACGCGATCTCGGTGGGCGGCAACGACTAGCGGTACTCGGTTGATCGTCCCGAGATCCAGCGAGCCTGGGCCGGTTCCGGGCGGCGGGTGCGCGCCGGCTCGTGCCCCGAGGTGGGGTCAGCGCCGGTGAATCCTCGGTGGGATCCGCCGAACGCCCACGACGGAGCGGGCGCGTCGTTACCGTCGGCACGTGCCCTCAGCGAACGGCGTGCGGGCTCCCGCCACCCGCGACCAGGCGGATGCCTACCGCTTCGGCCTGCGGCGGCTCGAGGCGGCGCTGGTGCGCGGCGATCCCGTGCCGATGCACGAGCAGATCCGCTCGCAGCGCCGGGCCGCACTCGCCGGCGTCGTGCTCGGACTGTGCGTCGCCGCGGTGCTCGCCGCCGTGGTCCCGCGCCCGGACTGGACCCGGCAGGCCGTGGTCATCGGTGCTGAATCGGGAGCGATGTACGTGGTGGCGCACGGGCCGGACCGTCTCGTCCCGGTGGCGAACCTGCCCGCTGCCCGGCTGGTGCTGGCGGCGCTGCGGGCCGGCGGGAGCACGGACGCCCACCCGGCCGAGGCCACACCCGTCACCGTCGCGGACTCCGCGCTCGACGGGGCGCCGCGCACGCCCACGGCCGCCGTGCCGGGTGCGCTGGCCGTCCGGCCGGGCGGCCCCCCGGTCCCGCCGCACTGGGCGGTGTGCGACACGGTCACACCCGAGGGTGCGCTGAGCGCCACCACGGTGCTCGGGGGGACGGCTCCGATCGCGGCGGCGGCTGCCGGGGACGGTGTGCTGCTCGTCGGCCCCGACGGGAACACGTGGCTGGTCACGGCGGGGCAGCGGCACCGCGTCGACGTCGGTGACGGCCGGCTCGTCGCCGCGTTCGGGCTCACCGGGCGCGTCCCGCGGGAAGCGGCACCCGCCCTGCTGACGGTGCTGCCCGAGGGGCCGCCGCTCGTCACACCCGTGGTGGCGGGCCGGGGTGAGCCGGCTCCCGGCGACCTGCCCGGGCGGATCGGGGACGTGCTCGTGGCGCACCCGGTCGGCGGCCGGGTGCAGCATTACGTCGTGCTCGCCGGCGGGCTGCAGGAGGTGCCGGCACTCCCGGCCGAGCTGCTGCGGGTGGCGTCGGGGCAGGCGCAGGCCACCCCGGTCGGGGCCGGGGAGCTCGCCGGCGCCGCGGTCGTCGACGAGCTCGCCGTCGGCGGTTGGCCCGCGGGCGCGCCGCGGGTGCGGGAGGCCGCGGAAGCGCCCGTCGTCTGCCGGACGTGGGGTGCGCCCGGTACCGGGGGCGGGGTGTGGACCGGCCCGGCGGTGCCCGCCGGGAAGTGGTCGCCGGTGGCGCTCGCACAGGCCGACGGGCCCGGTGAGCGGGTCGATGCCGTGGCCGTCGGCCCGGGTGGCGCCGTGCGCGCCACCCCGGATGCCGGCCCCGACCCCGGTGGCGCGCTCTGGCTGGTGTCCGCCACCGGCGTGGCCCACCGCGTGGCCGGTGACGCCACCGCCGCCGCGCTCGGGATCACCGCCGCCGAGCCCGCACCGGAGGCGGCCCTGCGGCTGCTGCCCACAGGTCCCACCCTCGACGCCGCCGCAGCGGACCGGGTGGTGGACGTCCTGTCGCGGTGACCGGTGTGGTCAGCGGGTGCCCTCGGGGGGCTTCAGCCCGGGCGGGCACGGCGCCGTAGGACCGCGGCGGTCAGGCCGGCCGCGGCGAGCAGGGCGCCGGCGGCCAGCAGGCCGACGGGTCGCAGGGCCGGTGCCGGTGAGTCGGACCGGGGGTCGGTGCCCGGCAGTGCCGCCATCACCGCGCCGGCCGCGGCCTCGGGTGGGGGTGCGGGGGTGAGCCGGGCAGGGAGGGTCGTCAGCGCCGCGAGCGGGTCGACGACGCCGTGGCCGAGCGCGTCGCTGCGGTCCGGATGCGGGCGGGCCGTGGCGAGGATGCGGTCCACGACCTGGGCCGCGGTCAGCTCGGGGAACCGCTCGCGCACGAGCGCGGCCACACCGGCCACCCACGGGGCTGCGAAGCTCGTGCCGTCGAGACCCCCGACGGTGCCGCCGCCGACCGCCAGCGAGCGCAGGCCCGTGCCCGGGGCGGCCACGTCGACCCACGGGCCGGGCATCGTGAACGGGGCCGGGGCGTCGGTGGGGGTGACGGCGCCGACGGTGAGCACGTCGTGGTCGAACCACCCCGGCAGGGCGACCTGGCCGGGAACGTCCATGGCACAGGAACCGGTGCCGATGTTGCCCGCTGCGGCGACCACCACCACGTCGGCACGGGCCGCGAACCGCAGCGCGGTGTGCAGCGCCGCTCCTGCCTCGGCCGCCCGTTGCGCCGGTAGGCAGACGGCCTCGGAGATGTTCACGACGTCGGCGCCCGCGCGGACCGCGAGCACCACGGCGTCGGCGAGGGTGTTGGTGTCACCGGCCGGGCGACGGCTCCCGTCCGGCGCGGGCACGTCGAACGACGGACTGGACTGCCGGATCGCGAGCAGCCCGGCGTCGGGAGCGATCCCGATCGGCGGGCCCGAGTGCTCGTCCGGTGGTGCCGCGGCCGCCACCAGGCCCGCCACGGCGGTGCCGTGCCCGTCGCAGTCGTCGAGGCCGTCGCCCCCGGTGAGGTAGTCGCCGCCACCGCGCAGCCGGGGGCCCAGGAGCGGATGCGGTGCCACCCCCGTGTCGATCACGGCGACGAGCTGACCCCGTCCGGTGGCGAGCCGGTGCACCGCGGCCGGCGGGAGCCCCCCGGCTCCCGCAGCCACCGCAGTGGGCGGGGTGTCGGCGCGCGGGGGAGTGCACCGCGCGGGTGCCCGCAGCCCGTCCGCCGCGGTGGGTGGCCGGCCCGCGGGCGGGATGCCCCGCACCGGCGGCGGACCCGGCGGCTCCGGCAGCGCGCTCGCCCCGTCCGTGACGGTCGCCGGGGGGCCACCGGGACCGGCCACCGCCGGCGGAGCGGCGGTCGCGAGGACGAGCGCGGCCAGCCCGACCGCGACACCGACGCGTCGATGATCGATGCGAGGTCCACCCGATCGTCCCCGCCGGGGCCTCGAGCCGGACCTCGCGACGATCATGGCGCCATGATCGCCCGGACGTCCGCCGATGCGGCCCTCCGTGACGGCGGAACCCGATCTCGGATCGATCACGTTTCTACAGCCCGCGAAGGAGCCGGAACAGGTCCATCGCCGCGAACGCGAGCGGGACGGTGGCCGCGCAGAGGAGCCCGTCGAACAGGTCGACCGCGCGTCGCGACACCGGAGAACCCGCCGGCCGGCTGCGGGCGACGGCGAGCAGGCCCGGCACCACCACCACGAGCAACACACCCACCGCGAGGATCCGGGCCTGCGGCTCCGGGCGCGCGAGTGCGAGCCCGGCGAGCCCGATCAGGCCGATGACCGCGCTGCCGAGCAGGGTGCGCGAGGGGGCTGCGTCGGCGAACCCACGCGCGCGCAGGGCGAGGACCGCGACGACGACGGCGGCGAGGGTGGGACCTGCCCAGCCGCCGTCGGTGGCCGCCACGAGCGCCCCCGCCGCCGCCACCGCGGCACAGCCGCCGACGAGCCCGGCGAGGTAGCCGCGGGCGAGGTCGGACCGCTCGGCGAACTCCTCGGGCGGCAGGAGGTCGGGAGCGTCGTCGGCGTCGGCCAGTTCGGAGCCGTCGGCGGGCACGACCGGGCGCGGCAGCCCGGACAGGCGCAGCGCGGCCCGCGGCAGGAGCGGTCCGACGACGACCATGAGCGCCGCCACCGCGGCCGCGACGGCGGTGGGAGGAGCGGCGAACCGCAGCACCGCGACCGCGCCCGACCCCACGGGCACGGCGGCGACCACGACGGCGACCAGCGCAGGTGCCACCACGCGCAGCGCGAGCTGCGCGACGGCGGCCACTACGCCGGCCGCCGCGGTGGCGAGCAGCAGCGGTCCGGCCGGGGACGCCGCGGGCAGCGCGGCCCAGCCCGCGGCCGCCGTGAACGGCACCGCTGCGAGCGCCGCGGCACGGGCCGCGAGCTGTGCCGGACCTCCCGTGGATGCCCGTGCTCGCCGGGCGAACCGGGCGGCGAGGAGCACCAGGGCGGCGCCCGCGACCGCGGAGACGGCCACCCGCAGCGCGGCGCCGTCGGCCGGCCCGGTGGCGAGCAACGTGGCGGCGACGGCCGCCACCACCAGCACCGCGGCCGCGGCGAACCGCCGGTCCGGCGTGCCCGCGCCGCCCGCCGAGGCCGCGAGCGCGTCGACCGGGTCGTCGAACACCGGTGGTGGGGGTGGCGGGGCGTCGGGCGCGAGCCGGAGGAGCTCGCCGTCGGGGACGCCGAGCTGGGCGAGCGTGGCCCCGGGCGGGAGCGGCGCGCCCGCCGCGCCGGACAGCCGCCAGGGCTCGGGCCGCAGCCCGAACAACGGTTCCCCGACCAGTTCCAGCAGCATGGGAACGAGCTCGGCGACGGGTACATCGACGGGCAGCGCGACGTCGACCCGGGCACCCGGTGCCAGCACCGTGAGCCGGCAGTACTGCGCCTGCTGGGCTGCGCTGCGCATGGGCCCCCTCCGCGACGCCGGACGCGACGAGTTCTGCCGAACGGCCTCGGCGCGGGCCGTCGGCTGCCTAGCATCGCAGCGGCGGTGGCCCCGGCGGGGCCGTTCCGCAGATCTCGTCGGAGTGGATCGGCGGTGTCAGGGGGAGGGCGATGACGGTCGTCGGAGCCGGGCGCGCGCGTCGGGTGCCACCGCCGATGCCCGGCGGCGAGCTCGTCCTGGAACCGCCGCCGGAGCCCGAGCGCGTGGTCCCGCCGGGTGTGCTCGCCCGGCTGCTCCCGTTCGTGATGCTGCTCGGCTCGGTGGGGTTCGTCGCGGTGCTCGGCGTGCAGAACCCCACGTCGTGGTTGTTCGCGGGGATGTTCGCCGTCTCCACGCTGGGCATGGTGGCCACGGGTGCGGGCCGCGGCGGGGGCAACCGCGCGGCCGGCACCGACGAGGACCGGCGCGACTACCTGCGCTACCTCTCGGTACTGCGAGGGCGCGTGCGCGCCATCGCGGCGGAGCAGCGGGCAGCGCTCGAGTGGGCGCACCCGGACCCGGCCGCATGGCCCGCGGTGCTCGCCGCCGGGCGGTTGTGGGAACGCAGCCCCGCCGACCCCGACTTCGCCCACCTGCGGGTCGGGCGCGGCACCCAGCGCCTCGCCACCCGCCTGGTGGCCCCGCAGACCGGCCCGGTGGACGGCCTGGAACCGATCGCCGCCCTCGCCCTGCGCCGCTTCCTGCGCGGGCACGCGGTCGTCCCGGACCTGCCGGTGGCGCTGTCGCTGCCGGCCAGCAGCACGGTGTGGCTCGAACCTGCGGGCGGGGCGGGGCTGGACCGGGTGCGCGGCCTCGCACGCGCCCTCGTCGCCCAGTACGCGCTGTGGCACGCACCCGCCCACGCGCTGCTCGCGGTGGTGGCGCCACCCTCGCTCGCCCACGAGTGGGAGTGGGTGAAGTGGCTCCCGCACGCCGCGCACCCGCGCCGGCGCGACGTCGTCGGGCCGCTGCGGATGGTCACCGCCGACGCCGACGACGTGCGTCGTTGGTGGCTCGGGGAGCTGACCGGCCGCCCCACCGGACCAGGGCCGGGCGAGCCGCACCTGCTGGTGGTCGTCGACGACGTGACCGAGGGCCCGGGCCCGTGGGCGGGCGTCGCGGGCGTCACCGTGCTGCGGGTGGGGGCGCCGCCGGGAAGGCGCGCGGCGCCCTCGGTGGTACGGCTGCTGGTGGCACCGGACCGGCTGCAACGCGGCGGCGAGCAGCCGGCCGACATCGGCAGGCCCGACGAGCTGACGGTGGCGGAGGCCACGGCGCTCGCCCGCAGGCTGGCCCGCCACCGCAGCACCGACGAGGCCGACACCGGGGAACCGGGCCGGTCCGCGACCGGGCTCCCCGCGCTGCTCGGGCTCGGGCCCGGCCCCGACGGGCTCGCCGCGCTGCGGGCGGCACGGGCCCGTTCGGAGGCCGACCGGCTGCGGGTCCCGATCGGCGTCGACGAGCACGGCGGCGTCGTCGAGCTCGACCTCAAGGAGGCGGCGCAGGGCGGCAGCGGCCCGCACGGGCTCTGCGTGGGCGCCACCGGCTCGGGGAAGAGCGAGCTGCTGCGCACGCTCGTGCTCGGCCTGGCCGCCGCGCACTCGTCGGAGGAGCTGAACCTCGTCCTCGTCGACTTCAAGGGCGGGGCCACGTTCCTCGGTCTCGGAGGCCTCCCGCACGTGTCCGCGGTGATCACGAACCTCGCCGACGAGATCGGCCTCGTCGACCGCATGGCCGACGCGCTCGCCGGGGAGATCACGCGCCGCCAGGAGGCGCTGCGGGCGGCGGGCAACCTCGTGGGCGTCGCGGAGTACGCCGCCGCCCGCCGGGCCGGCGCCGACCTGCCGCCGCTCCCGGCGCTGTTCGTGGTGGTCGACGAGTTCTCCGAGCTGCTCGCACAGCGGCCGGAGCTGATCGACCTGCTCGTCACGATCGGGCGGCTGGGCCGTTCGCTCGGGCTGCACCTGCTGCTCGCCTCGCAGCGGCTGGAGGAGGGGCGGCTGCGCGGGCTCGAGTCGCACCTGTCCTACCGCATCGCGCTCCGCACGTTCTCGGCCGCCGAGTCGCGCGCCGTCCTCGGGGTGCCCGACGCGCACCAGCTGCCGTCCGCGCCCGGCTCGGCGTTCCTGACCACCGGCACCGGCGAGCTCGTCCGGTTCCGGGCCGCGTACGTGTCGGGGCCCGACACGGCCCTCCCGCCGCGGCCTCCACAGGGCCGACCCCGCGCCTACCCGTTCCGGGTCCGGCCGCTGCCCGCCGCACCGCCCGACGCGCCCGAGGCCGCCCCCGAGGACGAGTCCACCGTCCTCGAGGCCGTCATCGCCGCGATGGCCGGCAGCGGACCGCCCGCCCACCGGGTCTGGCTCCCGCCGATGGACGCCCCGCCCCCGCTCGACGCCGTGCTGGGGGCCGTGCTCCAGGTGCCCGGGCGTGGGCTGTCCGCGCCGCGGCGGCCCACGCTGCAGGTGCCGGTGGGCGTCGTCGACCGGCCCTACCAGCAGCGTCGGGACGCACTCGTCGTCGACCTGGCCGGCGCGGCCGGGCACCTGGCGGTCGTCGGCGCGCCTCGGAGCGGGAAGTCGACGGCGCTGGCGACCACCGTGCTCGGGCTCGCCCTGACCTGCACCCCGGACGAGCTCGGCGTGCACGTCCTCGACTTCGGCGGTGGCGCGCTCGGGGCGCTCGCCGGCCTCCCGCACGTCGGCACGGTGGCCGGCCGTCAGCAGCCCGATCTCGTCCGGCGGGTGGTCGCGGAGTTCGCCGCCGTGCTCGCTCGCCGGGAGCGGTTGTTCGGCGAGGCCGGGATCGGCACGGTGGAGGAGTTCCGGGCGCGGCGCGCGGCGGGCGCGTTCCCCGGCGAGCCGACCACCGACGTGCTGCTCGTCGTCGACGGGTACCTGGTCCTGCGCGGCGAGTTCGACGACCTCGAGGCCAGGTTGCTGCCACTGGCCGCGCAGGGCCTGTCCTACGGGCTGCACCTCGCGGTGTCGGCCACCCGCTGGAGCGAGCTGCGCCCGGCGCTGAAGGACCTGCTGGGCGGGCGGATCGAGCTGCGGCTGGGGGAGGCTGCCGAGTCCGAGGTCGACCGCCGCCGGGCCGCGGCCGTCCCCGACCGTCCGGGTCACGGGCTCGCCGCGGACGGCGCATCCGCGGTCGTCGCCGCTCCGCGCCTGAGCGCGGGCGCCGCCGAGCCGTCCGTCCTCGCCGGTGCGATCGCAGCGGGCTGGCCGGGCCCCGGGTTCGCCCCGGTCCGGCTGCTGCCCGGGTGCGTGGCGCTCGACCGGCTGCCGCCCCCGGCGCCGGACGCGGTGGGCGTCCCGCTCGGCGTCGACGAGGAGCACCTGGCACGCGTCGAGCTCGACCTGGCCGCGGAGCCGCACCTGCTGTGCTTCGCCGACGCCGAGAGCGGCAAGACCGCGCTGCTGAGGCTCCTCGCACACGGCGTCACCGCCCGGTACGCGCCGGAGCGGGCACGCATCGTGGTGGTCGACCACCGCCGCACCCTGCTCGGTGCGGTTCCTGCCACGCACCTCATCGGCTACGCCAGCACCGCCGAGGCCACGGCCGCGGCCGCGGGGGAGGTGGCGGCGTCGTTGCGCAGGCGGCTCCCCGGGCCCGACGTCACTCCGCGGGCCCTGCGGGAACGGAGCTGGTGGAGCGGACCCGACGTGTTCGTCCTCGTCGACGACTACGACCTCGTCGCCCCGGGCGGCGGGGCGCCGAACCCGCTGCTCCCGCTCGTCGAGTTCCTGCCGCAGGCCAAGGACGTCGGGCTGCACGTCGTCGTCGCCCGGCGTTGCGGCGGGGCCGCCCGCGCCCTGTTCGACCCGGTCCTCGGCCGGCTGCGCGAGCTGGCCGCGACGGGGATCGTCATGAACGGCGACGCCGACGAGGGCGCACTCGTCGGCGCGGTGAAGCCGACGCCCGGCCCGCCGGGTCGTGCGGTGCTCGTCGACCGGCGCCGCGGCACGCGCCGCATCCAGCTCGCCTGGCTGCCGCCGACCGATGGATGACCGGGTGGCGCCGAGGCAGGTTCGGGGCGGGCGGTGAGTGGCACGCCGGTCCGGGTGGCCGTGCAGGCGGGCGCGGCGACGGTCCGGGTCGCCGGGGCCGCGGCCGAGGGCGCGCCGTGGCTGCTCGCCGAGCTGCCGGCGCCCGGGCCCGGAACCGCGGCGCTGCTCGCCGAGCTGGTGGGTCCCGCGCCGGAGGAGCTCGTGCTCGTCCACCCCGGCCGGTGGCCGCCCGACCGCGTTGCGGAGTGGGTGCGCCGGCACGCCGGGCTGGCCGCGCGGGTACGGGCCGTCGCGGCGCCGCTCGCCGCCGCCGGGCGCGGTGGCGGCGCGGTGCTCGACGTCGGGGCTTCCGGTGCGGAGGCCGCCCTGCTGGCCGTCGACGGCAGCGTCTGCGCCATCGCCACGGCGGAGGTGGGCGGCCGGGTGCTGGACGAGTTGCTGGCGGCTCACGGGATGGGTGGCCGCAACGGCGCCCGGGAGGTGCGCGAGGCCCTGTCGCTGCTGCCCGCCGTCGAGGGGATCGCCGCGGCGGACCTGGACCGGGTGCTCGCCGCCCCGCTCGGCGCCGCGGTGGACGCGTTGCGCGATGTGCTGGCGGGCGCCGGTCCGGCGCCGGTGCTGCTCGTGGGCGGCGTGGCCCGCAGCCCGCTGCTGGCCCGTGTGGTCGACGACGCCGGGATCGCGGGTGCCGTGGTCGCACCGCGCCCGGACGCCGCGGCCGTGCTCGGGGCGCTCGCGCCGCCCGCGGGCCACGACGTGCGCCGCAGCGGCCACGAACGCGGCGCGCGGGTGCCTGCGGAACGCGCCGGCGAGCTCCGTCCCGAGCGTGGCGAGGCGCCCGAGCCGGTCGCGTCCCGGCTCCCGCCGCTCCCGCCGCGGCGGCGCCGCCCGCTGCGTGCCGCGCTGCGCACGATCGCGGTGGCGGGCGCCGTCGTCCTGCTGCTCGTCGCCGGACGGCTCCTCGCGCCACCGGCTGGTGCCGGGGTGGCCGCGGGTGTGCTGGTGCAGTACGGATACCGGCTCGACCTGCCTGCGGGCTGGGAGCACACCGGTGGGTTGCCGGAGCGGCGCCGCGTGCTGCTCACCCCGGTGTCCGCACCCGAGGGCAGCGACCTGATCGCGGTCGAGCGCTCCCCGCTCGGCTACGACGCCTCGGCCGAACCCGAGCGCGCGCGGGCGGAGCTGCGCGGGGTCTTCGACACAGCTGTGTCGCGCGGTTCGGCGCTCGCGGACTACGACCCGGACGCGCGGTTCGCAGGCCGCGAAGTCACCTCCTACCGGCAGGAGGACGGGCGGACCGTCGTGGACTGGTTCGTCGTCCTCGACGGCGACGCGCAGCTCAGCGTGGGGTGCCGGCACACGCCGGCGGGTGCCGCGGCAGTGGGTGCGGCGTGCGCCGTCGTCGTCGGGTCGGTGCGGGGTTCCTGACGCGCTCGCTGCGCCGGGGGCGTTCACACCTGCACACGTTTTCCCGCGTTCCGCCCCACGGCGTGCACCAGCGGTGCGAGCGTGCCGGGGTCAGGTTCCCGATACGCACGGACAGGGGTGATCGGCATGGCCGAGGGGTTCGGCACGAGCGTCGAGGAGATGCAGCGTGCGGGCAAGCACGTGCTCGCGGTGAACGACACGGTGCAGGCCGATCTGGCCACGTTGCGGGCGCGGCTCGGGCCGCTCGCCGGCGCGTGGCGCGGGGATGCCTCCACGGCGTTCCTCGCGCTGATGGGCCGCTGGGACGCGGACGCCAAGGCGCTCGGCGAGGCCCTGCGGGGGATCGGCGAGGCGATCCAGGGTTCGGGAGCGAGCTACCAGGCGCAGGAGGAGCAGCACTCCGGTGACCTGTCCGCCATCCGCGCGGCTCTGGGCTGAGGGGGCACAATGTCCGAGATCAAGGTCACGTTCGGGGCGCTCGAGGCGGCACGGGGCGACGTCGGAGGCACGGCCACCCGCATCTCGGGGCAGCTCGAGGAGCTGAAGCGGTTCCTCGCTCCGCTGGTCGCGTCGTGGGAGGGGCAGGCCGCCACGGAGTACCGGGAACGGCAGAGGCAGTGGGACGTGGCGGCAGGCGACCTGGCTGCGGTGCTCGCCCAGATCGGCGTCGCGCTGGGCACGGCGAACGAGAGCTATCGCCAGGTCGAGCAGGCCAACGCGGCGCGCTGGCGCTGATCGGAGCGTCCCGCGCCGGGAGCCCGGCGCGGGACACCGGCGGGTGAACGCGGCCTGGGTGGGGGGCGTTTTGACCCTCCGCCGAGGCGGCGGGTACGCTCGTTCTTCGATGTGCGGTGGGTGGACACCCGCGGCCGTGCCACCACGGCACGCAGGGCTCGGTCACCGGGCCCGGCGCCCCAGCATGCCGCACTCGCGCACCAGAGGCAGCTCCCACGAGCAGACGACAGCGACGAGGTAGGTCCGTGCCCACGTACAGCCCCAAGCCCGGCGAGATCAACCGCGCCTGGCACGTGATCGATGCTTCGGACGTGGTGCTCGGCCGCCTCGCCACGCACGCCGCCACCCTCCTGCGCGGCAAGCACAAGCCGACCTACGCGCCGCACATGGACACCGGTGACTTCGTCGTCATCATCAACGCCGAGAAGATCGCGGTCTCCGGCACCAAGCGCGACGACAAGTTCGTCTACCGCCACAGCGGTTTCCCGGGCGGCCTGAAGCAGCGCTCGGTCGGCGAGATGATCGAGAAGCACCCGGACCGGCTCGTCGAGAAGGCGATCAAGGGGATGCTGCCGAAGAACCGCCTCGGTCGGGCGATGGCCAAGAAGCTCAAGGTCTACGCCGGCCCGGACCACCCGCACGCCGCGCAGCAGCCGGCCGCGTTCGAGATCACCCAGGTCGCCCAGTGACCACGCCAGAAGAGGGACAGCCCGTGACCACGCCCGAGCCCGAGTCCGACATCGAGGCCGTCGAGGCCGTCGAGGAGGCCGCGGTCGACGCCGAGGCCACCGAGATCGCCGACGCCACCGACGCCGACGCCGACGAGACCGCCGACGTCACCGAGAACGCCGACACCGACGAGGTCGCGGAGTCCGGCGAGACCGCCGACGCCGAGTACACCGACGAGTACGACGCCGAGGTCGACGCCGACTTCGGTGCGCTGCCCGAGGTCCCGTCCGGCTACGGCGACCGGCCGATCCAGACCGTCGGCCGCCGCAAGGAGGCCGTGGTCCGCGTCCGCCTGATGCCGGGTTCCGGTGCCTTCCGGCTCAACGGCAAGGCGCTCGAGGAGTACTTCCCGAACAAGCTGCACCAGCAGCTGATCCGGGAGCCGCTGGTCACCGTCGAGAAGACCGAGCGGTTCGACATCTTCGCCAACCTCAAGGGTGGCGGCACCTCGGGTCAGGCCGGTGCGCTGCGCCTGGCCATCGCGCGTGCGCTCATCGAGGCCGACTCGGAGGACCGCCCGCCGCTGAAGAAGGCCGGCTTCCTCACCCGTGACCCGCGCGTCATCGAGCGCAAGAAGTACGGCCTCAAGAAGGCCCGCAAGGCGCCCCAGTACAGCAAGCGCTGATCACTTGAGCGAACGGCGTCTGTTCGGTACCGACGGCGTCCGCGGATTGGCCAACGGCGAGCTCCTCACCCCGGAGCTCGCCGTGGCTCTTTCCGTCTCTGCCGCACGTGTGCTGGGTGAACGGAACGGCTCCCGCCGGCCGGTCGCGGTGATCGGCCGCGATCCGCGTGCCAGCGGCGAGATGCTCGAGGCTGCGGTCGTGGCCGGGTTGTCCTCGGCCGGAGCCGACGCGGTGCGGGTCGGCGTCGTGCCCACGCCCGCAGTGGCCTTCCTGGTCGGCGAGCTCGGGGCCGACTTCGGAGTGATGATCTCCGCGTCGCACAACCCGATGCCCGACAACGGCATCAAGCTGTTTGCCGCGGGCGGTCACAAGCTCCCCGACGCGGTCGAGGGCGAGGTCGAGGCCGAGCTCGGTGCCACGGGCGCGCGGCCCACCGGAGCGGCGATCGGCCGCGTCCGGGACCTGCCCGATGCGGCCGCCCGCTACCGGGACCACCTGCTCGCCGCCACCCCCGCCACCCTCGGCGGGCTGCGTGTGGTGGTCGACTGCGCACACGGTGCCGCATCCACGGTGGCCCCGCAGAGCTACCGGAGCGCGGGGGCCGACGTCGTCGCGGTGCACGCCGAGCCGGACGGGCTCAACATCAACGACGGCGTGGGTTCCACGCACCTCGGCCTGCTGCGCGAGGCCGTCCGCGCGCACGGCGCCGACCTGGGAATCGCCCACGACGGCGATGCCGACCGTTGCCTCGCCGTCGACGCCGACGGCGCCGAGATCGACGGCGACCAGATCATGGCCGTGCTCGCCGTCGCGATGCGCGAGGCGGGCGAGCTGGCCCAGGACACCCTCGTCGCCACGGTGATGAGCAACCTCGGCCTGCACCTGGCGATGCAGGAGGCGGGCATCGCGGTGCGCACCACGGCCGTCGGTGACCGCTACGTGCTGGAGGAGCTGCGCGAGGGCGGGTTCAGCCTCGGCGGCGAGCAGTCCGGCCACGTCGTGCTCCCGCGCTACTCGACCACCGGGGACGGCCTGCTCACCGCACTGCGGCTGATGGCGCGCATGGCGGCCACCGGGCGATCCCTCGCCGAGCTGGCCGCGATCGTCACGCCGCTGCCGCAGGTGCTGCAGAACGTCGAGGTCGCCGACAAGGCCGCGGTGGCCGGGTCGGAGGCCGTGCGTGAGGCGGTCGGGAAGGCGGAGGCGGAGCTCGGCGGCTCCGGGCGGGTGCTCCTGCGCCCCTCGGGCACCGAGCAGATGGTCCGGGTGATGGTCGAAGCCCCCACCGCCGAGCAGGCGCAGGCCACGGCCGTGCGGTTGGCGGAGGTCGTCGCCGCGGCCGGCTAGCGCGCCGGCCACGAACGTCCACGGGCTGATGCGACGGCCGGTCCACCGATCACCGGCAGGCCCGCCCACGCGCGCCGTTCTGCGTCCACGACCCCGTCGTCGGGGTGCACGGCGCCGAGCCCGACCCCCCTCGCCGAGCCCGGCCGGGTTGGGCGCAAACCACGAATAGCGTGGTCGCCCGGGCAGGGATCGGGGGAACTCGGCCGATTGCACGGAAGGCCTGGCCGGGGCGTGGGGCAGTGGTCGCGAGCCGGGACGGCGCGCCCACAGGAGGTTTTTCGTGGTCACATCGACACCAGGGCTGTGAGATCCGCCGGCGGCAACCCCTGACGTCGATCTGATCATGAAGCAGGCGGCCGTGATCAGCGAGAGTGGTGTCAGGGCGACAGATCTGTCGCCCCCGGAACACTCCTGGCGATCATGACGGCGCATCGGTGTGCGAGATGTACGTGAGCGCGAGGGCACTAAAGGGCATTGACGTGCCGTGCACACCGCGACCCGTAGTTCGATCAATGCCGGCGCACATCTGCGGTCGGCGCACTGCCCACCGCCGGACAGCGGTGATGGCCACTTCCCGCGTTCGGGCGTGCGGGACGGCCCGGTCGGGCACCATCGGTGCATGGCTCCCGAGCTGCACCTGGATCCCGACCGGTTGCGCGCCCACGCATCGGCGGCCGCCGGCATGTCGGAGGAGCTGCGCGGGGCTTTGCACGAGGCGCCGGACGGAGTGGTCGCCGACACCGAGCAGGAGCGGATCCGGGCAGTTGTCGGCGGGGCGGTGCGAGAGCTGGCGAACCTGAGCGCAGCCCTGGCAGGGGCGGCCGAGGCGGCGGGCTCGGCGGACACGGAGGTCGGGCGTTCCCTGCGTGCGATCCTCGATCCGGACCGGGTGTGAACCGATCGCCGCAGCCCGACGACGACGTCGCCCGGCAGGCCGCCCGCTGGTACGACGGGCTCGCGGAGGTGCTCTCCGACGTCGGCCGCCGGGTCGCGCAGCTGGGCGAGCAGGTCGCAGGAGACTGGCCGGACACGCACGGCCGGGAGTGGGCGGACCGCATCGCAGAGGTGGGTGGCGCGCTGCGCCGCGAATCGGCTGCTGCCCAGGAGCTGGCCGAGGCCCACGCGCGGCAGGCAGGGCAGTACGGCTTTCCCGCCGCGCCGCTCACCGGCCCCGCGGGTTTCGTCGGCCGTCGCACGGGGGCGCGGCTCGCGGGCACCGAAGCCGAGCGCGTGGACGACGAGCGGGGGATGCAGATCGCCGAGCTCCCGCCGACGCCACCGTCCGGCTGAGCGCCGGCACCCACCCCGACCGCGACTCGCGGGTGTCAGGCCGCGACTCGCGGGGGTGGGGCCGCGACTCGCGGGGGCCCCGCGAGTCGGGGCGTGGGTGTGGTCGTGTCGGGGTCGCGCGGTCAGTCGTGGGCGGCGAGCGTGGTGCCGGGGACCTTGCCGTCCACGAGGACGTCGACGCGGTCCTCGTCGCAGAGGTGGTGCAGCAGGAACGCGGTGACCAGGGCGCGGGTGAGACGTCGGGTCTTGGCGTCCGGGCTGCCGGAGAGCACGAAGTCGCTCCAGTGCACACCCGCGAGGAAGCCCGTGTGGGAGGCCTTCGTGAGGGTGCGGAGCTGGACGGGGCCACCGGCAGCGGCGGCCACGGGCTCCGCGTGACCGGCCGCCGGCGCCACGGTGTCGCGGCCGGCGGCGAGGTGCAGTACCGGAACGGTGACGGCGCGCGCGGCGTCCAGCGCGGACGGGCGGGTCTGGGCGAGGGCGATCGTCACGACGGCGGCGACCCGCGGATGCCCCTGGGCCGCGAGCAGGGCGATCCCGCCGCCGATGCCGTGGCCGGCGAGGGCGGTGCGGCGGGAGTCGACGCTGATCCGGCCGTCGCCGAGGCGCACCCCGGCGCAGACGTCGAGCGTGGTGCGCAGGTCGGCCGCGAACCCCGCGTGGCTGGGCAGCACACCCCGGTGGCTCCCGGGTGCGGCGGCGACGATGCCCCAGGACGCCAGGTGGCGCAGCAGGTCGGCGTAGCGCTCGGGAGGCTGGAGCCAGTCGTGGGCGAACGCGACCGCGGGCAGCCCGAGGCCCTCTTCGGGGGCGAAGACCACCCCGGGGAGGCCGACCATTCCGAGATCCCCACGCAGCACCGGGTGCGGACCGGGCCGGGACAGGTGCTCGACGGCGTCCTTGGCGCCGCGCACCTCGGGCGGCCGGGTTGCAGGGCGGGTGCGGGTCACACCGCGCACGCTACCGCGCGCCCCCGGTGCACAAGGGGAAGCGCGGCGGCGGCGCGTAGTGCGTCGACCACAGACGTTCGCCGGCTCCGCTCGTGGGGCGGCGCGTGGTGTGCGTCGCTCGCCGCGGCGGTCGTGCCCCCGCCGCTGCAGGACCCGCCGAACGGTCGTGGCCGCCGTCTAGTCTCGCCCGCATGCCGACGACGGACTGTCGATGAGGGGCGTCTGGACGGCCCAGCAGGTGCGTGCGGCCGAGGCCGTCCTGCTGGGACGTACGCGAGAGGGTGCGCTCATGCGCCGGGCCGCGTTCGGGCTCGCCGTGCACGCGCGCCGGATGCTCGCCGCGGGCGGGCGGGTGGCGGGCCGCCGTGTCGTGCTGCTCGTCGGCGCGGGCAACAACGGGGGCGACGCGTTGTGGGCGGGCGTGGAGCTGCGCAGGCGCGGTGTGGGCGTCACGGCGGTGCTGCTCGATCCCGCACGGGCGCACCCGGCGGGGCTCGCGGCGCTGCGCCGGGCGGGCGGGCGGGTCGTGGACGCGGAGGCCGGGCTGGTGGCGGAGCTCGGTGCCGACCTGGTGATCGACGGCATCGTCGGCATCTCCGGGCGCGGGGCGCTGCGTGAGCCCGCGGCCGGGCTCGTGGCCGCCGTCGAGCGTGCGGGCGTCCCGGTGCTGGCCGTCGACCTGCCGAGCGGTGTCGACCCGGACACGGGCGCGGTGGACGGCCCGGCGGTCTCGGCCACCGCGACGGTGACGTTCGGCGCGCTCAAGCCCGTGCACGCGCTCGCGGCCGCGCGGTGCGGTCCGGTGCACCTGGTGGACATCGGGCTCGGACCGTTCCTGCCCCAGCCACACGCGTTCGTGCCGACGGCAGGCGACGTGGCCTCCCGTTGGCCGGTTCCCGGTCCGGCCGACGACAAGTACAGCCAGGGTGTCGTGGGCATCGCTGCGGGCTCGGCCACCTATCCCGGCGCGGCCGTGCTGGCCACGGGCGCTGCGGCGCTCGCGACGAGCGGCATGGTCCGCTTCGCGGGCAGTGCCGCACCCGGGGTGCGCGACCACTGGTCGGAGGTCGTGACCACCGGGTCCGTGCAGGACGCCGGGCAGGTACAGGCGTGGGCGGTCGGGCCGGGCATCGGCGTCGACGACGCGGGTCGCGGGGTGCTCGCCGAGGTGATCGCGCGGGACGTGCCGCTGTGCGTGGACGCCGACGCGATCACGCTGCTGGCCCGGCACGCCGACCTGCGCGCGGCCCTGCACGGCCGACCGGTGGTGATCACGCCGCACGACCGCGAGTTCGCGCGGGTGGCGGGCGAGGTCGGTCCGGACCGGATCGGTGCCGCGCGCCGGGCCGCTACCGCCCTGGGCGTGACCGTGCTGCTCAAGGGCAACGCCACGGTCGTCGCCGATCCCGGCGGTCGGGTCCTGGTGCATCCCGCGTCGTCGTCGTGGGCGGCGACGGCCGGTTCCGGTGACGTCCTGACGGGCATGACCGGCGCGCTCCTCGCTGCCGGTCTGGAGCCCTGGTGGGCCGCGGCCTGCGCCACCTACGTGCACGACATCGCCGCCGGCATCGCCGCGAAGGGCGCGCCCGCCCCCGCGTCACTGCTGCAGGCCGCGATCCCGGAGGCCGTCCGCGCGGTGCGGGGGCGGACGGGGCCGACGAACGGGCGCTGAACCTGGCGGGCGGAGCGCCGCTCGTCGGTCGGGTGTCCGCGCGCGGATGCGATGATGACCCCCGTGGTGCAACCGTCGGGCAGGCTGCGGGCCGAGGCCGTCGTCGACCTGGCGGCGGTGCGGCAGAACGTCGGTGTGCTCCGGCAGGCGGCGCACGGCACGGCCGTGATGGTCGTCCTGAAGGCGGACGGGTACGGCCACGGTGCCGTCCCGGTGGCCAGGGCGGCGCTCGAGGCGGGCGCGTCCTGGCTGGGCGTCTGCACGCTCGAGGAGGCCCGGGAGTTGCGCGGGGCCGGCATCACCGCCCCGCTGCTGTCGTGGTTGCACCTCCCCGACGAGGACTTCACCGAGGCCGTGGCCACCGGCGTGGACCTCTCGGTGTCGTCGGTGCGCCACCTCGCGGCCGTGCTCGACGGCGCCCGGCGGGCCGACCGTCCCGCCCGGCTGCATCTGAAGATCGACACCGGTTTGAGCCGCAACGGTGCGTCGCCCGCCGACTGGAGCGCCCTGCTCGACGGCGCGTCGAAGGCGGTGGCCGACGGGTGCGCGCAGGTCGTGGCGGTCTGGTCGCACCTCGCGCAAGCCGATTCGCCGCAGCACCCCACGCTGGACCTGCAGGCCGCCCGCCTCACCACGGCATGGCAGGCCGCGCGGGAGCGCGGGCTGTCCCCGATCCGTCACCTGGCCAACTCGGCGGCCACCCTCACCCGTCCCGACCTGCACTTCGACCTCGTCCGGCCGGGCATCGCGGTGTACGGGCTGGACCCGCTCGACCGGCAGCCCGCCGTCTCCCCGCTGCGGCCGGCGATGACGCTGCGCGCCCGGGTGGCGCTGGTCAAGCGGGTCGCGGCCGGTGAAGGCGTGTCCTACGGCCACGAGTGGACCACCCCGCGCGACACCACGCTCGCCCTCGTGCCGCTGGGCTACGCCGACGGGGTGCCGCGCCGCCTCGGGCGGGCGGGGCGGATGCGGGTGCTGCTGGGCGGCGCGCTGCGTCCGGTCGTCGGGCGGGTGTGCATGGACCAGGTCGTGGTCGACTGCGGGGACGGCGCGACCGTCCAGGAAGGTGACACTGCGGTGTTCTTCGGGTCGGGCGAGGGCGGTGAGCCGTCTGCCCAGGACTGGGCGGACGAGCTCGGGACGATCCACTACGAGATCGTGACCGGCGTCAGCGACAGGCGCGTCCCGCGCACGTACACCGGGGCGGCCGGGTGAAGCGCGGGCAGATCTGGGGAGCGGTGGCCGGGGCCGCGGGGGCGGCGGTCGGCGGGGTCGTCGTCGGGGTGGCCGCGCGGAAGCACTCGCGGGTCGTGGCGGAGCGCGGGCGCCTCACCGCGCAGTTGTCGGAGGAACCGCCGCAGCTCGCGGGGCTGCCCGAGAGCGAGCCGTCCTCCGTCACAGCAGACGACGGCGTGCGCCTGTCGTGCGAGGAGATCGAGGCCAGGGACGGCAGGCCGGCGCTCACGGTGGTCCTCGTGCACGGTTTCGCGCTGGACCGGCGGACCTGGCACTTCCAGCGCCAGTCGCTGCCCGCGCTGACCGACCCGTCGATCCGGGTGGTGCTCTACGACCAGCGCAGCCACGGCCGCTCCGAGCGCGCCCCTCGGGAGAGCTGCACCATCGAGCAGCTCGGCCACGACCTCGACGCGGTGATCCGCGCGCTCGCCCCGGAGGGTCCGCTCGTGCTCGTCGGGCACTCCATGGGCGGTATGACGATCATGGCGCTCGCGGAGCAGCACCCGGAGCTGTTCACCGACCGCGTGACCGGTGTGGCGCTGGTGTCCACCTCGGCGGGCGAGGTCGCGAGCGCCGGGCTGCCCGGCACGCTGCTGTCGCGGCACAACCCGCTCACCCGCACCGTCGGATTGCTCGCCAGGCTGCAGCCGACGCTCGTGGAGACCGCGCGACGTGCGCTCGGCGACGTGCTCTGGTCGCTCACCCGCAGCTTCGCCTACGGCGACCGCAACGTCGCCCCGTGGCTCGTCGACCTCGTCGACACGATGATCGGCGTCAACGCCGTGGACGCCTTGATCGACTTCACCGACACCGTGAACAGCCACGACCGCATCGCCGCGCTGCCGGCGCTCGCCTCCTGCGAGGTGCTCGTGGCTGCCGGTGACGCCGATCGCGTCATCCCGGTGACCCACAGCGACGTCATCGCGGGCGAGTTGCCCGACGCCACGCTGCTCCGGTTCCCCGGGGTGGGGCACCTGCCGATGCTGGAGCAGTCCGCGCGGATGGACGAGGCGCTC
Source organism: Pseudonocardia sp. MH-G8 (assembly GCF_002262885.1). GTDB lineage: Bacteria > Actinomycetota > Actinomycetes > Mycobacteriales > Pseudonocardiaceae > Pseudonocardia. The sequence goes on from NZ_NKYF01000008.1 coordinate 255,209, forward strand.
GTCGACCTCATCCGCCGCAGCGCGGCCCGTTCCCCGCGCCGGATCCGGCGGCGTGCATGACCGACCGAGCCGGAGTGGGCACGACCGGTGCGCCGGAGCTGGAGCTGCCGGGGCCGGCCGACACCGAGGCGCTCGGCGAGCGGCTGGCCGCGTCGCTGGGGCCGGGTGACCTCGTGGTGCTGTCGGGGCCGCTGGGGGCGGGCAAGACGGTGTTCGTGAAGGGCCTCGCCCGCGGGCTGGGCGTGGCCGGGCCGGTGACGTCGCCGACGTTCGTCATCGCCCGCGAGCACCGGCCGCTGCCCGGGGGCCGGGGGGTGCCGCTCGTGCACGTCGACGCGTACCGCCTCGGCGGTGCCGCCGAGCTGGACGACCTCGACCTGGACACCGACCTCGGCGAGGCCGTGGTGGCCGTCGAGTGGGGTGAGGGAGTGGCGGAGCGGTTGTCGGGCCGGCACCTGCTGGTGCGCCTGCACCGCCGCCCCGACGACGTGCGCACGGCCACCGTCCAGCGGATCGAGGAGGCGTCGTGATCGAGGCGGTGATCTTCGACTGGGGCGGCACGCTCAGCCCGTGGAAGGCCATGGACAACCTCGCGGGCTGGCGCCTGTTCGCCGACGTGGTGCACGCGGGCGACACCGAGCGCGCCGCCGCGCTCGCCGACGCCCTGCTGGCCGCCGAGGACGCCCGCTGGGCCGCCGCGCGCGAGGAGCACCGGGCGTTCACCGTCGCACAGGTGCTGGCCGACGCCGCGGCGCACCAGCCGGCCGAGGTGGCGGCGGATGTGCACGAAGCGGCCCTCGAGGCGCACCGGGCGTTCTGGACCGGGCAGCTGCCCACCGATCCCGAGGCCGGGCCGATGCTCACGACCCTGCGCGAGCGCGGGCTGCGCCTGGGGGTCCTGTCGTCCACGTCGTGGCCGCGGGAGTGGCACGAGGACCGCTTCCGCGAGGACGGGGTGCTGGACCTGTTCGACGGCTGCGTGTGGTCCAGCGACCTGGCGTGGACCAAGCCGCACCCGTCGGCGTTCCGGGCGGCCATGGACGCCATCGACGTCACGGACCCCGCCCGCTGCGTGTACGTCGGTGACCGCCCCTACGACGACATCAGCGGCGCCAAGGGTGTGGGCATGCGGGCGGTGCTCGTGCCGCACTCCGACATCCCCGCGGTCCAGCAGGTGCCGGTGGACGTGCATCCCGACGCCGTGCTCCACCGCCTGGCCGACCTGCCGGACCTCATCGCGGGCTGGTGAGCGCGCGCTCGTAGGCTCGGGGCGTGCTCGTACTGGCCATCGACACCGCGACGCCCGCCGTCACCGCGGGGCTCGTCGAGGTGACCGGCGATGCGGTCCTGCTGCGCTCCGCCCGCGTGGAGCACGACGCGCGCAAGCACGCCGAGCTGCTGATGCCCGCGGTGCAGGCCGTCTGCGCCGATGCCGGCACCCCGTTGGCGGGCGTCGACGCCGTGGTCGTCGGCACCGGGCCGGGCCCGTTCACCGGGCTGCGCGTCGGCATGGTCACCGCCGCAGCACTCGGCGACGCGCTGGGCGTGCCGGTGCACGGGGTCTGCTCGCTGGACGCGATCGCCGCGGACGCGGAAGGGGACGGCCCGCTGCTCGTCGTCACCGACGCCCGGCGCCGCGAGGTGTACTGGGCCGCCTACGACTCCGCGCGCCGCCGGGTGGACGGGCCGCACGTGCAGGCGCCCGCCGAGGTCGCCGCCCGCGCCGCCGAGCTGGGTGTGGCCGCCGCGGCCGGTGCGTCGGCGGGCCTGGTCGGGCTGCCCGCACGCCCGCCGGAGTCGCCCTCACCGGCAGGCCTGGTCACGGTGGCGGCGGGCGCCCTGCGCGCGGGCGCGGCCCCGGGCCCGCTCGAGCCGCTCTACCTGCGCCGGCCCGACGCCACCGAGCCCGGGGCGCGCAAGCGGGTGAACGTCTGATGCGGTCCACCGTGCAGATCGACGCGCTGCGGGAGCCGGACGCGGCGCGCTGCGCCGAGCTGGAGCGGCTGCTGTTCCCCGGGGACGACCCGTGGAGCGAGCGGGCCTTCCTCGACGAGCTGCGGGCGGGGCATCCCTACGTTGCCGCACGTGACGGGGAGCTGCTCGTCGGGTACGGCGGGCTCGGATTCGTGGCCGGCCCGCCGCAGGCCGAGGCGGAGATCCACACGATCGGCGTCGACCCGGCCCACCAGCGCCGGGGGATCGGGCGCGCGCTGCTGCGCGGGCTGCTCGCGGTGGCCGACGAGGTGACGGCCACCGTGTTCCTCGAGGTCCGCACGGACAACGACGCCGCCCGCGCGCTCTACGAAGCCGAGGGCTTCGCGGTCGTCGGCCTGCGTAAGCGCTATTACCAGCCCAGCGGCGCGGATGCGCACACGATGCGGCGGGAGCCGAAACAATGATCGTGCTGGGGATCGAGACGTCCTGCGACGAGACCGGCGTCGGGATCGTCCGGTGGGAGCCGGACGGCACGGCGACGCTGCTGGCCAACGAGGTCGCGTCCTCGGTGGAGGAGCACGCGCGCTTCGGCGGGGTAGTTCCCGAGGTGGCGTCGCGGGCGCACCTGCAGGCGATGGTGCCGGCCGTGCACCGCGCGCTGGCCGCGGCCGGCGTCACGGGTAGCGACGTCGAGGCCGTCGCCGTCACCGCGGGGCCCGGGCTCACGGGCGCACTGCTCGTCGGGGTCGCCGCCGCGAAGGCCTACGCCGCCGCGTGGGACGTGCCGCTCTACGGGGTGAACCACCTGGCCGCGCACGTGGCCGTCGACACGCTGCAGCACGGTGCGTTGCCGCCGTGCCTCGCGCTGCTCGTGTCCGGGGGGCACTCCAGCCTGCTGGACGTGCCGGACCTGGCCGGGCCGGTCACGCCCCTGGGCGCCACCATCGACGACGCGGCGGGTGAGGCGTTCGACAAGGTCGCGCGCTTGCTCGGCCTGCCGTTCCCGGGCGGCCCGCACATCGACCGCGAGGCCCGCGAGGGCGACCCCGCCGCGATCGCGTTCCCCCGGGGCCTCACCGGGCCGCGGGACGCGCCGTTCGACTTCTCCTTCTCCGGGCTCAAGACGGCGGTCGCGCGCCACGTCGAGGCGCTGGAGCGGGCGGGCACACCGGTCCCGGTGGCCGACGTCGCGGCCTCCTTCCAGGAAGCCGTGGTCGACGTGCTCACGGCGAAGGCCGTGCGTGCGGCCCGGGAGCGCGGCATGGACACCCTGCTGCTCGGTGGGGGCGTCGCGGCCAACTCGAGGCTGCGCGTCCTGGCCCAGGAGCGCTGCGACGCCGCGGGGATCCGGCTGCGCGTGCCGCGCCCGGGGCTGTGCACCGACAACGGGGCGATGGTCGCCGCGCTGGGCGCGCACCTGCTCGCGGGCGGGGCGACGCCGAGCCCGGGGGACCTGCCGGCCGACTCGTCGCTGCCGGTCACCGAGGTGCTGGTCGGCTGATCGGACGGCCGAGCCGGGCGATCAGGTCGTCGGATCGAGCAGCCTCCCGGGCTTGAAATCGATCTCATACACTCCGCCGGGTGAACTACCCCAACCAGGCGCGGGGCCCGGCCGGGGGGCCTCCGCAGGCGCCGCCGCACCCTTCCTCGTACGGTCCGCCGCCACAGGCCGGACAGCTTTCGTCCGGCGAGCAGCGGCCGTGGACCCGGGCCGGGTGGGGAACGGTGCCCGTGGTGCTGGGCACCCTCCTCTCGCTGGCGGGTGCGACGGCGATGAACTGGGCCGCTGCTGGCCTACTCGGAGGCACACGCCCTCGCCCTCGGGGATGGGACGATCCGCTCGCTGATCGGCAACGTCCTGATCCAGCACTACGTCACCTGGGGCATGATCGCCTTCATCCTGGTGTGGAGTGCCTACGTGCTCGGGTGGACCGCGGGTGGGGTGCGAGGCAGGACCTCCGCCAAGCTGATCCTCAGCACACCCGGCAGGAGCGTCGCGGCCGGACGGCTCGGACCGATGCGCGCGCTGATGGCGGGATACGCGCTGCTGGTGGCGGTCGGTCATGCGCTGATGATCAACAAGTCGTTCTACGGTGACCTGTTCGAGCTGGAAGCAGGCTGCTGGACGGTGCTCGCCGGGCAGGTGGTCGTCGCCGTAGGCGCCGCGATCGGACCGCGGTTGCCGCGCCGCTGACGCCCCCGAACTCGCGCTCGTACACCGATCTCTGCGTCGGCACACCGACTGCAGTCGGTGCGTGAGCGCCACGATCGGTGTGCGAGCGCGCGGGAGGTTCTCCAGGCCGCGACCGGGCGATGAGCCGTTCCCGGACGGGTCAGGCCGACAGGTAGGCCAGCAGGCGGCGCTCGTCGTCCGTCAGCTGCAGATCCAGCGCCGGGAGCAGGTCTTCCAGCTGTTCGACGGTGCGCGCGCTCGCGATCGGCGCGGTCACCGTCGGCTGGGCGATGAGCCAGGCGAGAGCCACCGCCGCCACCGGCACCTCGTGCCCGGCGGCGATCTCGTCGAGCGCGGCCAGGACGCTGCGGCCGCGGTCGTCGAGGTAGGCCAGCGCACCTTCGGACCGCACGCTGTCCACCGCGGTGTCCGGCCGGTACTTGCCGGTCAGGAAGCCCTTCGCCAGCGCGTAGTAGGGGAACCCGGCCAGGCCCTCGCTCGCCAGCAGCGGGGCGAGGGAGCTCTCGTACTCGTCGCGCTCCATGAGGTTGTAGTGCGGCTGCAGCGCGACGTAGGACGCGAGACCGCCGCGCGCGGAGATCTCCAGCGCCGATCGCAGCCGCTCCGCGGTGAAGTTGGACGCGCCGATCGCGCGCACCTTGCCCGCCCGCACGAGCCGGTCGAACGCGTCGGCCGTCTCCTCCTGGGCGGTGTCGGGGTCGTCCCTGTGGGCGTAATAGAGGTCGATCCGGTCGGTCCGCAGCCGGCGCAGCGAGTCCTCCACCGCCGCGGTGATGTTCGCAGCGGACAGCCCCGGCCGCTCCGGCCACGACCCCACCTTCGTGGCGACCACGACCGCGTCCCGGTTGCCACGCGAGGCCATCCAGTCGCCGATGATCGCCTCGGACTCCCCGCCGGAGTTGCCCGGCTTGCGCCAGAAGTACGAGTCGGCCGTGTCGACGAAGTTGCCGCCCGCAGCGACGTACGCGTCGAGCACGGCGAACGAGGTGTCCGGGTCGGCCGTCCAGCCGAACACGTTGCCGCCGAGGCAGAGCCGGGAGACGTCGAGATCACTCGAGCCGATCTTCACCATGGGGCGCAACCCTATCCGGGCGCCAGCGCGCGCATCGCGAGGTCGGTGACGGTGTCGGCGTAGGCCGGGGTCAGCGGCGCGGTGCGCAGCAGCCACCGGTGGTAGAGCGGTCCGACGATCATCTCGACGGCCACGGGCAGGTCGAGGTCGCGGCGTAGCTGACCGGCCTCCTGACCGGCGCGGAGGCGGTCGGCGATCGCGGCGAGGTTCGGCCCGAGGAGGCGTTCGACCATGGACTCGGCGAGCTCGGGGTCCTCCTGGATCTCGATCATGAGTGCCCGGCTGGTGCCCGAGAGCGTCGGGTCGGCGAGCTCCTCGACGATCGCGCGCACCACTCCCCGCAGGTCCGCGTGGACGTCACCGGTGTCGGGCAGGGCGAGTGCGGCGGGGTCGCTCACCGCGGCGAGCATCGCGTCGAGGACCACCGCGCCCTTGGACGGCCACCACCGGTAGATCGTCTGCTTCCCCACGCCCGCCCGCGCGGCGATGGCCTCGATCGTCAGCTTCCGGTAACCGACCTCGCCGACGAGCTCGTGCGCCGCGGTGAGGATCGCGTCGCGGGAGCGTTCGCTGCGGCGGGTGGCGTCGGGCATGGCAGGCACCTTACCGCAAACGAGACGAGACGAACCGTCTTGACAAGGGAGGTGCCGGGATGCTTAGTATGCCGAGCCGAGACGGTTCGTCTCGCGAAGGAGAGGAGTTCCGATGGCGCACATCGCCATGGTCAGCATTCCGGCGCCGGGCCACGTCAACCCGAGCCTCGAGGTGATCCGGACCCTCGTCGAGCGCGGCCACCGCGTCACCTACGCCAACGACCCGAGCTACGCCGACACCGTGCGGGGCCTCGGGGTCGAGTTCGTGCCCTGCGTGTCGACGCTGCCGTTCCACACGGAGGAGTCGTTCACCGGCGACGCGATCGACGCGCTCACCCTGTTCCTCGACGACGCCATCGCGATGCTGCCGACGCTCAGGGCGGCCTACGACGACGACCGACCCGACCTGTTCCTCTACGACATCGCCGGCGGAGCGGCCCGGATCCTCGCCGCCCAGTGGGGCATCCCGGCCGTCCAGCTCTCGCCCACGTTCGTGGCGTGGGAGGGCTACGAGGAGGAGATGGCCGAGTCGGTCGCCGAGATGAAGGCCGACCCGCGGGGCGCGGACTACTACCGCAAGCTGCACGACTGGCTGGCCGGCAACGGCGTTCCCGTGGACGAGGTGTGGATGGGTCGGCCCGAGCGCGGGCTCGTCCTCGTGCCGCGCGTCCTGCAGCCGCACGCCGACCGCGTGGGTCCGCACTTCACGTTCGTCGGCCCGTGCCTCGCCGAGCGTCCCGAGCAGGGCGGGTGGGCGCGGCCCGTCGAGGCCGAGAAGGTCCTGCTCGTCTCGCTGGGGTCGGCCTACACCGACCACCCCGACTTCTACCGGCGCTGCATCGAGGCGTTCGGCGACCTGCCCGGATGGCACGTCGTGCTGCAGATCGGGTCCTTCGTCGACCCGGCCGTGCTCGGTGAGGTGCCGGCGTCGGTCGAGGTCCACCGGTGGGTCCCGCAGCTGGCCATCCTCGAGCAGGCGGACGCGTTCCTCACCCACGCGGGCATGGGTGGTTCCGTCGAGGGGCTGTTCACGGGCACGCCGATGATCGCCGCACCGCAGGCGGTCGATCAGTTCGGCAACGCCGACGCCCTGGTCGCCGCGGGTGTGGCGCGCCGCGTGGACTCGGCGACGGTGACGGCCGAGGGGCTGCGGGACGCGCTGCTCGGGCTCACCGGATCGGCCGAGGTCACGCAGCGGAGCGCGACGATCCGCAGCGAGCTGCGTGAGGACGGCGGCCGCGTGCGCGCAGCCGAACTCATCGAGGACGCGCTGCGCGTGACCACTGTTTGAGCGCTGGCACTCTCATGGGTAGAGTGCCAATCGGCACGGCCCGGACGTTCCGGCACCCGCGACGACGGGGCGCCCGCGCGCTGTCCACCAGTACACATCACCGCAGAACCCATCAGGCGAGTGCACGCACCCCAGGAAGGGGAGGTCATCAAGTGGCGAACATCAAGCCGCTCGAGGACAAGATCGTCGTTCAGGCCAGCGAGGCCGAGACCACCACCGCGTCCGGGATCGTCATCCCCGACACGGCGAAGGAGAAGCCGCAGGAGGGCAAGGTCCTCGCGGTCGGCCCGGGGCGGATCGACGACAACGGCAACCGCGTCCCCCTGGACGTGGCCGTCGGAGACGTCGTCATCTACTCGAAGTACGGCGGCACCGAGGTCAAGTACAACGGCGAGGAGTACCTCATCCTCTCCGCCCGCGACGTGCTCGCGGTCGTCAACTGACGCTGTCCCGTCACGCCGCCGCCCCGGTGGTCCCTCGACCGAGTGGGCCGCCGGGGCGGCGTCGTTTCCGCTGAACGAGAGAGGCAGGCATGCCGAAGCAGATCAGCTTCGACGAGACGGCGCGCCGTGCGCTGGAGCGCGGGGTGAACCAGCTGGCCGACGCGGTCAAGGTCACCCTGGGCCCGCGTGGCCGCCACGTCGTGCTGGACAAGAAGTTCGGTGGGCCGACCGTCACCAACGACGGCGTCACCATCGCCCGTGAGATCGACCTGGAAGACCCGTTCGAGAACCTGGGTGCCCAGCTCGCGAAGACCGTCGCCACCAAGACCAACGACGTGGCCGGCGACGGCACCACCACGGCCACCGTGCTCGCACAGGCCATGGTCTCGGCCGGCCTGCGCAACGTCGCGGCGGGCGCCAACCCGTCCGCGCTCGGCGCGGGCATCTCCGCGGCCGCGGACAAGGTCTCCGCCTTCCTCGCGGAGAAGGCCACCCCCGTCGAGGGCAAGGCCATCGCCCAGGTCGGCACCATCGCCTCCCGCGAGGAGGAGATCGGCGCCCTGATCAGCGAGGCCATGGACAAGGTGGGCGCCGACGGCGTCATCACCGTCGAGGAGGGCTCCACGCTCGCCACCGAGCTGGAGATCACCGAGGGCCTGCAGTTCGACAAGGGCTACCTCTCGCCGTACTTCGTCACCGACGCCGAGTCGATGGAGGCGGTGCTCGAGGACGCCTACGTCCTGCTGCACCAGGAGAAGATCGGCGCGATCGCCGACCTGCTCCCGCTGCTGGAGAAGGTCCTCGGCGAGGGCAAGCCGCTGCTGATCGTGGCCGAGGACCTCGAGGGCGAGGCGCTGTCCACCCTCGTGGTCAACTCGATCCGCAAGACCGTCAAGGTCGCCGCGGTCAAGTCGCCGTTCTTCGGCGACCGCCGCAAGGCGTTCATGGACGACCTCGCGATCGCCACCGGCGGCACGGTGATCAAGCCCGAGGTCGGCCTGAAGCTGTCCGAGTCCGGGCTCGACCTGCTCGGCAAGGTGCGTCGCGTCGTCGTCACGAAGGACGTCACCACCCTGGTCGAGGGCGCCGGCACCAAGGACGCCATCGACGGGCGGATCGCGCAGCTCAAGGCCGAGGTCGAGGCCTCGGACTCGGACTGGGACCGCGAGAAGCTGCAGGAGCGGCTGGCCAAGCTCTCCGGCGGCGTCGCCGTCATCAAGGTCGGCGCCGCCACCGAGACCGCGCTCAAGGAGCGCAAGCACCGCATCGAGGACGCGGTGTCGGCCACCCGGGCCGCGGTCGAGGAGGGCATCGTCCCCGGCGGCGGTTCCGCGCTGGTGCAGGCGGCCAACGCCCTGGAGGACGGCCTCGGCCTGACCGGTGACGAGGCCACGGGCGTCGCCATCGTGCGCCGCGCGCTGAGCGCGCCGCTCTTCTGGATCGCCGCCAACGGCGGCCAGGAAGGCGCGGTCGTGGTCGGCCGGGTCACCGAGCAGGTGTGGGGGCAGGGCTACAACGCCGCCACCCTCACCTACGGCGACCTGCTGGCCGACGGCGTCATCGACCCGGTCAAGGTCACCCGGTCCGCCGTGGTGAACGCTGCGTCGATCGCCCGCATGGTGCTCACCACCGAGAGCGCGGTCGTCGACAAGCCCGAGCCGCCCGCGGCACCCGCCGCAGGCGGTCACGGCCACGGTCACGGCCACTGAGCGAGCGCATCTCCGCAGTTCCGAACGGCGCTCTCGTCGGCACCAGCCGACGGGGGCGCCGTTCGTTCGTCGAGGGGCTTCCACCGCACCGCGGCGATCGGCGCACCGCCGCGTGGCAACCCTCCTCGGAGGGTGGTCCTGGCGCAAACGAGCACGCTCCCCGGATGGCGCAGCGATCGGCGAACGAATGGACGAGCGACGCGCCACGCCGACGACACGCCGCCATCGCCACGGTGAGCGTCATCGTTGCTCGTCATGACCCTGTCGGGAGGCACCCGATGAGGGAGGGTGGGGGTGCCTCCGCTCAGCTCCCGGTAACCTCGTTAAGCCATTCGGTCTTACGTCACCCACATGACGAGTGCCACTCGGCGCAACACTCCCGAATGGAGGGCACAAAACGGCCCTGATCGTGTCAAGGTGAACCTGTCACCCGCCGATATGGGGGGTGACACATCACCCGGCTGCAGGAAGCTGCAGGAAGGAATCGTCGTGACGACGGTACTCATCTGCGACGATCGTCGTAGCGTCCGCGAAGGCCTGACCCGCGTGATGTCCGCGGTGCCGGGGGTGCACCGGATCGATTGCGTTGCGCACGGGGACGAGCTGTTGGCAAGGTTCTCCCGTCAGCCTGTGGACGTGGTTCTCGTCGGTACCCAGCGGGCGGTGCCCACGGGAGTCGAGGCCACGCGGCGGCTCGTCGCCGCCCACCCGCAGGCCAACGTCATCGTCTTCGGCGCCCCCGACGACGCGGGCAGCATTGCCGCCGCGATCGCAGGCGGTGCGCGTGGCTACCTCCGGTGGGACGCTTCGCGTCCCGAACTGGTGGCAGCGCTCGCGCACACGCTCGCGAGCACGGCGGTGCCCACGCCCCGCGCGCCCACGGATCCCGGCGTGCAGCTCACCGAGCGCGAGCTCCAGGTGCTGCGCGGCATGAGCCAGGGCAAGAGCAACGGCCAGATCGGCCGCGAGCTCTACCTGTCGGAGGACACGGTCAAGACCCACGCCCGCCGGCTGTTCCGCAAGCTCGGCGTGCGCGACCGGGCCCAGGCCGTCGCCCACGGCTTCCGCCGCGGGCTCGTGTCCTAGGGTCGGCGAACCGAAGGTCCACCACATAGATCGACGGCCCAGCTCCCCTGGATCCGCCGATCCGTGCACCGGACTTCCGGCTCGGGACACCAACCGATCTCGCCCCTGTGGGCGGTCCGCCGGCTCGTCGGACCGATCCACCTCAGGCGCTGCGGCGCCAGGGATCGGTGCCCCTCGATCCGTCGGCGGATCGCGGCCGCCTGGTCCCCGCACGTCGGGGCAGGCCGGCCGCGGACACCACCGCGACGACCCGCATGCCGAGCGTGCGGCGCAGGTGCTGCGCCTGCGGCTGTCGTCGCTGTCGGTGGTCGCCTCGTGCCCTTCCGCTCCCGCCGGCCACGGGGCGCCCGGTCCGGACGGGGATCCGCGTCGCCGCGGAGCCACCGCCCGACGGTACCGGCGCCCCCGTGCGTCACCCGCCGTGGTCCCGGTTCCGGCCCCGGGCAGGCAGCACACCCGTTCGGGCGGGCCCCTCACCCTGCTCGACCTCGCACACCCGCGTCACCGCGGTGTCCACTCCCCACGGTGACCGCACCACCCGATAGAGGCCCGGAAGAGGCCCCCGATCGGGTGGTCGTCAGGCTGACCCGGCAACGGAACCCCGCTCCCGTTCGTCTTCCCATCCGAGGAGGAGCCCGTCCCGGACCGTCGCGCGTCTTCGCTACGGTGGTCCGGAATGAGGGCACGGTTGAGCACTCTCCGTGAGCAGCCTCACGAACGGATGATGCCGAACATGTTCCGTAACGCCCGCACCACGGTCTGCGATGAGTGAAACGACAGAGGTACCCGACGAACTGGTGGCCCGCGCCATGACGGGCGACCCCCAGGCCGTCGGGGCCGTGATCGCCATCATCCGGCCCATGGTCGTGCGCTACTGCAGGGCGCGGCTCGGCCGGGTGGACCGGTCGTCGGTCTCGGCCGACGACGTTGCGCAGGAGGTGTGCTTGGCCGTGCTCACTGCACTGCCGGGGTACCGCGTCCAGGGACGACCGTTCCTGGCGTTCGTGTACGGCATCGCCTCTCACAAGGTGATCGACGCGCACCGGGCGGCCACGAGGAACCGGTCGGAGCCGGTCGCCGACGTCCCCGACGCGATCGAGGTCGCCGACGGGCCCGAGCAGCGTGCGCTCCGGGTCGAGCTGTCGGGCGAGATGGGCAAGCTGCTCGACACACTCCCCGACAAGCAACGGGAGATCCTCGTGCTGCGCGTGGTCGTCGGTCTCTCCGCAGAGGAGACGGCCGAAGCCGTCGGCTCCACCCCGGGAGCCGTGCGCGTGGCCCAGCACCGGGCGCTCGCCCGCCTGCGCAAGTCGATGCCAGAGGAGGAGGTGGTCTGAGTGCCTGACAGGACGTTCGGGGCCGGTAGCGGCCCCTTCGACGGCGGCCGCCGTCCTCACGACGGCCGTCCTCACAACGGTACGAACGGCGTCCGGCCCTCCGGCAGGTCCGCGCAGCCGGTCCCGTTCGACGACCTCGCCGAGCCCGTCGACCTGGTCGCCGTCCAGGCCGACGACGAGCTCATCAACGCTCTGGCCGCAGGGATGTCGGTGTCCTCCCCGGGGCTGGGCGGATACGACGCCGATGACCGGGTCGCCGCGATCCTGGCCGCCTGGAAGGCGGACGTGGACGCCGAGCCGATCCCGGAGCTCGTCGACGTCGACACGGCGGTCTCCACGGTCGTCGCCGCGCGCCCGCCGTCCTCACGCGCCCGCCACCTGGTGCCGGTGGCCGCAGCCGCCGCGTTCCTCGTGCTGGTCATCGGCGGCGTCTCCGTCACCTCGTACAACGCCCAGCCCGACGACGCCCTGTGGGGGGTGTCGAAGGTCCTCTACTCCGAGCGTGCCGAGTCGGTGGTGGCGGCGTCCCGGGTGGAGGACCGCATCGCGGCCGCGAAGGCGGCACTCGTCGCCGGGCAGCCGATGCTCGCCGCCCAGGAGCTCGCCCGGGCGCAGGAGGACCTCCAGACCGTCCGCCCCCAGGAGGGCCAGGACGACCTCGCCGAGACCCAGGACTTCCTCGAGGCCAAGGCGGCCGAGACCCCGCCGGGGCAGTCCGCGGACCCGGCCAGCCCGCTGTCCACGCATCCGTCGCGGCCGGTGCCCCAGGGCGCGCGCGACCCCGCGGAGCCGTCCGAGTCCGACACCTCGACCTCCCCGGAGGACGAGGACGCGACGAGCGGTACCTCGCGTCCGGAGTCCGACCGCGGGCCCGACGTCGCCGGCACCCCCGACGGCGACACCACCGCGCCGGACAGCTCCACCCGGCCCACCAACGACCCGCGCCGCGCCCAAGGCGCTCCCGAGAGCGACGCCGGCACCACCACCAGTCGTCCGCAGCCCGACGGGCACGGCGAAGGCGAACCGGACGACCCCACCGACAGCACCCGGCCCAGCGCCACGAACGAGGGCCGTCCCGACCCCACCACCACGACCACGCCGCCGCCTCCTCCTCCGGCGGAAGGCGGCGGGGGCGCGGCTCCTGGCGACCGGCCCACGGCGTCGGGCTCGGAGCCGCCGCCCGCCGGCGGCTGAGTCCGGCCTCGCAACGCAGAACGGCCCCCGATCCGCGGATCGGGGGCCGTTTCGCGTCGTGGTGGGCGGCGTCAGGAGTCGGAGAGCACCGCGTCGGCGTAGCCGCGGCAGTACTCCCAGGTGACGTAGCTCGCGGGATCCGGGTCGAACGCCGGCTCGTGCGGGCGCATCTGGCCCTCGTCGAGCAGCTGCTGGAGGCTGGCGCGCAGGAGGCTCCACTCGTGGAAGTGCTGCTCGCCGCAGTCGCCGCAGTCGACGACGATGCCGCGCACTCCGCGTGCCTCCAGCAACGCCTGGTAGACGGCCAGGTCGGCGAGGTCGGCCACCACTTCGTCGCGCTCGGCCTCGCTCAACACGTCCTGGTCGACGATTTCGGGGCCGCCGTCGAGCGACAGCGCGGGGTCCTGCGGATCCCCGGCGAACGGGTCCGGCGGCAGCGCATCACGTGACACGAACCTCACGATACCCGCACGTGAGACCGGTCGGAGCGAGCGCATGGCGAGTCGGCACCGGATCGGTGTGGTGACGACCTCCCCCTCACCCCGCGGTCGCAGGCTCGCCCGCCGATACGATGGGTGAACGGGTCTCTGCAGCGGATCCGGTCGTGCAGGCGATCCGGGCGTGCGGGCAATCCGGGCGTGCGGGTAGAGACAGGATGGTGGCTATGACGACCGAGGCCGCAACGCAACTGCCCCCCAAGTTCGCGATGGTGGGCCTGACCTTCGACGACGTGCTCCTGCTCCCGGCGGAGTCCGACGTCGTGCCGAGCTCGGTGGACACGAGCACCCAGGTCACCCGCCGCGTGCGGCTGCGGGTGCCGATCGTGTCGTCGCCGATGGACACCGTCACCGAGTCGCGGATGGCGATCGCGATGGCGCGTGCGGGTGGTCTCGGTGTGCTGCACCGCAACCTCTCCCCGGAGGAGCAGGCCGCGCAGGCCGAGGTCGTCAAACGGTCCGAGGCCGGGATGGTCACCGACCCGGTCACGTGCTCCCCGGAGGACGACCTCGCGGACGTCGACGCGCTCTGCGCCAAGTTCCGCATCTCCGGCGTGCCGGTCACCGACGCGGGCGGGCACCTCGTCGGGATCATCACCAACCGCGACATGCGGTTCGAGATGGACCACTCCCGCCCCGTCCACGAGGTCATGACACCGACGCCGCTGATCACCGCGCGCGTCGGCGTCACCGCGGAGGCCGCACTCGGCCTGCTGCGCCGGCACAAGCTGGAGAAGCTGCCGATCATCGACGGTGACGGCATCCTGCGTGGGCTCATCACCATCAAGGACTTCAACAAGACCGAGAAGTACCCGCTCGCCACGAAGGACCCGGACGGACGCCTCGTCGTCGCGGCCGCGGTGGGCGTCGGCGACGACGGCTACGCGCGCGCGATGACGCTGGTCGACGCCGGCGTCGACGTGGTCATCGTCGACACCGCGCACGGGCACTCGCGCCGGGTGCTCGAGACCGTCGCGAAGCTGAAGGCCGAGGTGGGGCACAGCGTCGACGTCGTCGGCGGGAACGTCGCCACGCGGGCAGGGGCCGCGGCGCTCGTCGAGGCCGGGGCCGACGCGGTGAAGGTCGGTGTGGGCCCGGGATCGATCTGCACCACCCGCGTCGTGGCCGGCGTCGGTGCGCCGCAGATCACCGCCATCTACGAGGCGGCCCAGGCGTGCGCCGCCGCCGGCGTCCCGGTGATCGGTGACGGCGGGATCCAGTACTCCGGTGACGTCACCAAGGCGATCGTGGCGGGCGCGTCCACCGTCATGCTCGGGAGCCTGCTCGCGGGCACGGCGGAATCGCCCGGCGAGCTCATCCTGGTCGGCGGCAAGCAGTTCAAGACCTACCGCGGCATGGGCTCGCTCGGCGCGATGCGCTCGCGCGGCGACTCGAAGTCCTACTCCAAGGACCGCTACGCCCAGGACGACGTGCTCAGCGAGGACAAGCTCGTGCCCGAGGGCATCGAGGGCCGCATCCCGTTCCGCGGGCCGTTGTCGCAGGTCGTGCACCAGCTCGCGGGCGGTCTGCGCTCCGGGATGGGCTACGCCGGGGCGCAGACGATCGAGGAGCTGCAGCAGGCGCAGCTCGTGCGGATCACCGCCGCGGGGCTCAAGGAGAGCCACCCCCACGACATCACCATGACGGTGGAGGCGCCCAACTACTCGGCCCGTTAACAAGGGCCCCGGGCAGGCTCTCTACTGTGGTCACCCGTGCGTGACCTCGTGGAGATCGGGATGGGCCGAGAGGCCCGTCGCAGCTACGACCTGTCGCAGGTCGAGATCGTTCCGTCCCGGCGGACGCGGAGCTCGCAGGCGGTCTCGACCGCCTGGCAGCTCGACGCGTACCCGTTCGAGATCCCGCTCGTGACCCACCCCACCGACGCGATCGTGTCGCCGGCGAGTGCGGTGCGCATCGGGCAGCTCGGCGGTCTGCCGGTGCTCAACGCCGAAGGGCTGTGGGCGCGTCACGCCGACGCGGACGGCGCCCTGGAGCGCGTCCTGGACGCGGCCACCGACGACGACCCGTCCGCGGCCGTCCGGCTGCTGCAGGAGCTGCACTCGGCGCCGATCCAGCCCGACCTGCTCACCGAGGCGCTGAAGACCGTCCGCGACGCCGGTGTGACGGTGGCCGTGCGCGTGAGCCCGCAGCGCGCCCGGGAGCTCACCCCCGACCTGCTCGCCGGTGGCGTCGAGATCCTGTTCGTGCAGGGCACCATCATCTCGGCCGAGCACGTGTCCGACGGGGAGCCGCTGAACCTCAAGGAGTTCATCAACTCCCTCGACGTCCCGGTCGTGGCGGGGGGTTGCGGCGACTACCGCACCGCGATGCACCTGATGCGCACGGGCGCGGCCGGCGTGATCGTCGGGTACGGCGAGTCCTCGGCCACCACCACCGACGACGTGCTCGGCATCGGCGTGCCCATGGCCACCGCGATCGTCGACGCCGCCGCCGCCCGCCGCGACTACCTCGACGAGACGGGCGGCCGCTACGTCCACGTGCTCGCCGACGGCGGCATGGCCGGCTCGGGCGACATGGCCAAGGCCATCGCCTGCGGCGCCGACGCGGTGATGCTCGGCGAGCAGCTCGCCGAGGCGGCCGAGGCTCCGGGTCAGGGCCTGTACTGGACCTCCTCGGTGGCCCACCCGTCCCTGCCCCGCTCGGAGGTCACCGGATTCGCCCCCGGCGAGCGCAACCTGGAGACCGTCCTCTTCGGCCCGGCCACCAGCCCCTACGGCACGGTGAACCTCTTCGGCGCGCTGCGGCGGGCCATGGCCAAGACGGGCTACTCGGACCTGAAGGAGTTCCAGCGCGTGGGCCTGACGGTCCGCGGCTGATCGGCCGACCCAGAAGATCCTTCCGAGACGCACGACGCGGCGGTCGCGGCCGCCGTGGCGTGCGCCTCGGACCGATCACGGTGGTTGATCGGTTCGAGGCGTACGTGAGGGTGGTCGTCACCGCGCAGAGGTGCGGTTCGCATCGATCAACCGCCCGCCGCTGTGATCGTCGTGAGACGTACGGCGTGGCGGTCGCGGCAGCTGTGGTGCGCGGCTCGGACGGATCACGGCTGGTGATCACGGCGAGCCGTACGCGAGGGTGGTCGTCACCGCCCCGGGGTGCGGCTCGGATCGATCGGGTGGCGGGCCGATGCCGCCGCCTTGATCGTTGTGAGAGGCACGTCCGGGTGGCGGCCGCCGCGCTGGTGTACGGGTCGGATGGATCGAGCCGGTTGATGGTGTCGAGACATACGGCAGTGTCGTTGCGGCCGGGATGGTGTGCGGCTCGGACAGATCACGTGTGGTGACCGTGCCGAGCCGCACCTCAGCGTGGCGGTGGCAGCGCTGACGTGCGGCTCGCGTCGATCAGGGGTGCGGCTGGGGGTTGCCGGTGTGCGACTCGCGGCGATCAGGCCGCACCGAGCGCCTCCAGGGGCAGGCCGGCGGACGCCGCGGCCGCGACGAGGCGCGTGCGGACCCTGTCCGCAACCCAATCCGGTCGGCGGATGACGATGTACGCGCCGAACCGGATGACGACCCACCCGGCAGCCGTGAGGTACGCCTCGCGCTGCAGGTCGTGCAGCGCGCGGTCCGGGTCCAGGTGGTCGCCGCCGTTGTACTCGACGGCGATGCGCACGGCCGGGTAGGCGAGGTCGAGCTGGTACGGGCCGACCGGATGCTGCAGCTCCGGCTCCGGCAGTCCGCCGAACTCGAGGGCGAGACGGAGGCGTGTCTCCATCGGGGAGCCGGAGCGGCGGTCGGACAGCTCGACCACGCGGGGCAGCCGCCTGCTGCCCCGCCCTCCCAGGTGGCGGCGGGCCAGGAGCAGCACCTCGGCGGGGTCGAACCCGTGGACGTTGCTCAGCGCGTCGACGGCGATGACCGCCTCGAGGAGCGTGCCGCGACGGCCCAGGTCGTACGCCGTGCGCTGGGGCGTGGTGACCAGGACGCCGCCGACCTCCTCGATCTCGTCGGGCGGGAGCTCGTCCTGGCGGACCAGCAGCCCCGGGCGCGACCGCATGCGATGGGGCGCCACGACCTCCGCCGGCGCGCCGAGCGGCCCGCAGGACGCCGCGAGCAGCTCGGCCGCCGAGTACCCGCCGAGCGCGCCGCGGCCTGCGACGAGGAGGTAGGCGGCCCGGGAA
This sequence comes from Pseudonocardia sp. MH-G8, assembly GCF_002262885.1. Lineage (GTDB taxonomy): Bacteria > Actinomycetota > Actinomycetes > Mycobacteriales > Pseudonocardiaceae > Pseudonocardia. The sequence goes on from NZ_NKYF01000008.1 coordinate 272,701, forward strand.
AGCAGCTCGAGGTCGACCTCGGCGTCGGCGGGGGCGTAGATGTCGGGGAACAGGCGGCGGAAGCGCGGGCCGCGCAGCATCGCGTGGGTGAGCAGGCCGGCGGCGACGGCCTCGGAGCCGCGGAAGGGCTGGGTGAGGTTCATGGCCTGCATGGACGGCAGCGCGGCCGCCGCGGTTCCCGATCCGGCCGGAACGTTCGCACTCGCACACATGATCGTTCCGATTCGCGCACCATCGCTGTGGTTTCGGGCCCCGAGGTGGGGGTTGATCGGCTCGACCCGTACATCAATGCTGCCGCCACGAGACCGCTGGTTCGGCCGGGCACCGCGGCTGATCAGTCCGAGCCGCACACGTGCGCTGAAGCCGGCCCGTTGGTGTGCTTCTCGAACCGATCAACCGGCCATGATCCGTACGAGAAGCGCGCCAGCGTCGTGCTCGCGCAGTGGTGTGCTTCCCGGATCGATCGGCAGCCGGTGATCGGTGCGAGGCGCACGTCCGTGTCGTTCGGCGGCGGTGGTGTGCGGCTCGGTTCGATCATCGGGCGGTGATCGGTGCGAGGCGTACGTCGTGGTCCTCCGCACAGCGGTGGTGTGCTTCTCACCGCGATCTCGGGCGGGCGGCGGCCCGCGGCGGGAGCGGTGATTACCCTGGTGCGGTGCAGCCTCCCACCGTCCTCGTCGTCGACTACGGCGCGCAGTACGCCCAGCTGATCGCCCGCCGGGTGCGGGAGGCGCAGGTGTACTCGGAGATCGTGCCGGGTGACATGCCCGTGTCGGAGATCGTCGCGCGCAAGCCGGCGGCGCTGATCCTTTCCGGCGGACCGTCGAGCGTGTACGCGCCGGACGCGCCGAGCGTCGACCCCGAGCTGTTCCGGACCGGCATCCCGGTGCTGGGGCTGTGCTACGGGTTCCAGGCGATGGCGCGGGCGCTCGGGGGCGAGGTGGCCCCGGACGGCACGCGGGAGTACGGCCGCACCGAGCTGACGCTCTGCGGTGGCGGGAGCACGCTGCACGACGGGTTGCCCGCGCGGCACCCGGTGTGGATGAGCCACGGCGACTCGGTCGTGCAGGCGCCGGAGGGCTTCACGGTCACGGCGTCCTCGGAGCGCGCCGCTGTTGCGGCGTTCGAGGACCCGGTGCGGCGCCTCGCCGGGGTGCAGTACCACCCCGAGGTCGGGCACTCGCCGCACGGCCAGGAGGTGCTGCGCCGGTTCCTGCACGACGTCGCGGGCATCACACCCGGCTGGACCACGGCGTCGATCATCGACGACACGATCGACGCGGTGCGGGCGCAGGTGGGCGAGGGCCGCGCGATCTGCGGCCTGTCCGGCGGCGTGGATTCCGCCGTCGCCGCCGCGCTCGTGCAGCGGGCGATCGGCAACCAGCTGACGTGCGTCTTCGTCGACCACGGTCTGCTGCGCTCGGGCGAGCGCGAGCAGGTCGAACGCGACTTCGTGGCGGCGACCGGTGCGAAGCTGCACACCGTCGACGCCCGTGAACGCTTCCTCGGCGCGCTCGCCGGGATCACCGATCCCGAGGAGAAGCGTAAGGTCATCGGCCGCGAGTTCATCCGGGTGTTCGAGGCGGCCACCACCGAGGTCGCCGAGCAGGAACACGTCGGTTTCCTCGTCCAGGGCACCCTCTACCCGGACGTCGTCGAGTCCGGCGGCGGGTCGGGCACGGCCACGATCAAGAGCCACCACAACGTGGGTGGGCTGCCGGAGGACCTCGAGTTCGCCCTGGTCGAGCCGCTGCGGGCGCTGTTCAAGGACGAGGTGCGCCGGGTCGGCGCCGAGCTCGGCCTTCCCGAGACCATCGTGCACCGCCAGCCGTTCCCCGGTCCCGGCCTCGGGATCCGGATCATCGGGGAGATCACCGCCGAGCGGCTGGCCACCCTGCGCGACGCCGACGCGATCGTCCGCGAGGAGCTCACCTACGCCGGGCTGGACCGCGACATCTGGCAGTGCCCGGTCGTGCTGCTGGCCGACGTCCGCAGCGTGGGCGTGCAGGGTGACGGCCGCACGTACGGCCACCCGGTGGTGCTGCGGCCGGTGTCCAGCGAGGACGCGATGACGGCCGACTGGACCCGGCTGCCCTACGACCTGCTCGAGCGGATCTCCACGCGTATCACGAACGAGGTGGCCGAGGTCAACCGCGTCGTCCTGGACGTCACGAGCAAGCCGCCCGGCACCATCGAGTGGGAGTAACGGGACCGTCGGACGTGCGGGAGGGCGGCACCGGATCCCGGTGCCGCCCTCCCGGCCGCTCGCTCCCCAGCAGCGGCCCGTGACCGTGGCCGGTGCTCCCCAGCACCGGCCACGGTCGTCTAACGCCTGCGCCCCCGCAGGCTGCCGACCAGCAGGAGCAGCCCGACCGCGGCGGCCCCCGCCGCCAGCAGCCACCGGGCGTCGATGCCGGCGAGCGTCGGCACCTGGCCGACGAACGCGCTGGTGGCCATGCCCAGCGTGAGCACCCCCACGATCAGGGTGATCACGTCCGGCCCGCGCCTGCGGACCTCCTGACCCGTGCCGTCAGCCACGGCGCACCTCCACATCGCCCGCGCCCGCCTCGATCTCGAGGACGAGCGGCCTTCCGTTGCGGACCCCGTCGCTGCCGAGGTCGTCGATCACCTGCAGGTGCGCGTCGGGCCCCTCCTCGCTCCGCGGCCCGAAGGACAGGTCGCCCAGACCGAGCCTGCCGGTCAGGGTGAGGTCCGCGGTGTGGGGCACCTGGACCAGGACGTCGCCGGCGCCCAGCTCGACCCGCGTACGCACCGGGGAGGTGTTGCCGTCGGGCGGCACGCTCAGGTCCAGGTTGCGCAGGTCGAGGTCGATCTCACCGGCCGTGCGCTGGTAGCTCGGCTGCAGCGCGGCGACGGTGGTGGGCGCGGCGCTCAGCTCGCCCCAGCCGTCGCCCCGCCAGCGGTCCAGCGGCGCGGCGACGACCGCCCAGGTGAGGGCGGCGAGCACCAGGGCGAACGGGATGAGACCGCGCCCGGTCCGCAGGAAGGCCCCGACGACCAGCCCTGCGCCCAGCACGGAGAGCACGACCCCCAGCAGCACCCCCAGGTTCGCCGGTGTGAGCACGCCGGCCAACAGCATGATCACCGCGGTGGCGCTGCCCGCGATCAGCGCGAGGCCCAGCGTCACCGACGTGACCGGCAGCCGCCGCGGTGGCGGGGGCGCGGGTGCGGGCGACGGCTCGGGGAGATCCCAGGCGAACGGCGCCGCGCCGAGCGGGTCCCACGCGGGCGGGGAGGCCTGGTCCTTGACCAGCGAGGGGCCACCGGCCGTAGCCGGCGTCGCCACGGTGGGCGCCTCGGAGGCCGTGGCCCCGGTGCCGAGCTTGCCCCGGCTGCGGTGCAGCAGGTAGAGCAGGCCGGCCACGACGAGCAGCGGGAGCACCACGTCGGAGCCGTTGCCCCCGAACAGCGAGCCGACCGTGATGGCCGCGGCGATCGCGAAGCCGACCACGAGGAACTTGCTGAGCCGGGTACGGGCCGGTGCCGCAGAACCGGCGGGCTCGTCCGGCAGCAGTATCCAGCCCGCGATGTAGAGCGCCGCGCCGATCCCGGAGAACGCCGCCACCACGAACCCGACCCGCACCAGCACCGGGTCGAGGTCGTAGCGGCGCGCGATCCCCGCTGCCACCCCTGCCACCTGGCGGTCGCTCCGAGGCCGTGCGGGCCGCGTCTCCCACATCTCCCGCAGCGTGTCCTGGACGTCCGTCCGAGTCATGTCCCCACCTCCACTGCAACACAGCCTGCCCGCCGTGGCGCGCCCCGAGCATGGGGGATGGCCCCGAGAAGCCCCGGAGGTTTCCCCGATGTCCGCACTTCCCCCGCGTGTGACCATGGGTGTGTGATCGCAGCTCCTGCCACCGTCCCGCCGCCCGCGGTGTCGCCGTCGGGCACACCGCCGCTCGCGCGCAGGCGGGGCGGCCGGCTCGTGGCCGGCGTCGCGGGGGGCGTGGCCGACCACCTCGGCGTCAATGTCCTGTGGGTGCGCGCGGCGTTCGTCGTGCTGGCCGCGGTGAACGGGGCCGGAGTGATCGCCTACGGGCTGCTCTGGATCTTCGTGCGCCTGGAGCCCACGGAGGTCCCGCGCGCGCTCGGGCGCACCGAGCGCCAGCAGGCCCTCGGCCTCGCCGCGCTCGGCATCGGAGCGGGTCTCGCGGCGGCCGCGCTGGGCAACACGGTCGTCGGCTGGATCGTCGGTCCGCTCGGCGTGGCGGCGGTGGGCGCCGCGGTCGTCTGGCGGGAGGCCGACGAGTCGCAGCGCAGGCGCTGGACGGCCGGCGCGCGTTCGGGCGTCACCGGCGTCACGGGCACCGGCCGGGCGGCCCTGTGGCGGGTGCTCGCGGGCGCGCTCTTCGTCGCCACCGGGATCGGGGTGTTCCTGTTGGGCAACCTGGACCTCTCGCAAGTGCAGTTCGGGCTGCTGGCGGTGCTCGCCACGCTGCTCGGGGTCGGCGTGCTCACCATCCCCTGGTGGGTGCGCCTGATGCGCGAGCTGGGCGAGGAGCGCCGCGAGCGCATCGTCGAGACCGAGCGCGCCGAGATCGCCGCGCACCTGCACGACTCCGTGCTCCAGACGCTGGCGCTCATCCAGCGCCAGTCCGACCAGCCTCGCGAGGTGCTGAGGCTCGCGCGGGGCCAGGAGCGCGAGCTGCGCCACTGGTTGTACGGCCCCGCCGGGTACGGCCGCTCCGGGCGCGCGTCCGGCGACCCGGCGCTCGACGCGGGACTGGCCGACGCGATCACGAGCGCCGCGGCCGAGGTGGAGGACACCTACGCGATCGACGTGCGCCCGGTCGTGGTGGGCGACCGCCCGCTCGACGACGGGCTGCGCGCCCTCGTGCTCGCCGCCCGCGAGTCGATGGTCAACGCGGCCAAGCACGCGCAGGTGGGCGAGGTCAGCGTCTACACCGAGGTGGAGCCGGAAGAGGTGCACGTGTTCGTGCGGGACCGCGGCGTCGGCTTCGAGCCGGATGCGGTTCCCACCGACCGGCACGGCCTCGCCGACTCGGTGCACGGCAGGATGGACCGGCACGGCGGTTCCGTGCGGCTGCGCAGCACACCGGGAGAGGGCACCGAGGTGCACCTGACGATGCCGGTGGACGGGCGGGCGGCAGGTCCCGCCGAGCAGGACGAGCCCGAGCAACGGGCGCAGGAGGAAGCGAGCACCGGAGGAGCAGGGCGGCGCCGAGAAGGCCCGCGCGCACGCCGGAGCGAAGCGGAGGCGAAGTGAACAGCAGCGAGCCGATGGAAGCGCCGATCCGCGTCTTCCTCGTGGACGACCATGGGCTGTTCCGGTCCGGTGTGCGCGCCGAGCTGGACCGGCACGTCCCGGACGTCACGGTGGTGGGCGAGGCCGGGTCCGTCGACGAGGCGGTGGCCGCGATCCGGCACCTGCGCCCCGACGTCGTGCTGCTCGACGTCCACATGCCCGACGGGGGCGGCGCGGAAGTGCTGCGGCAGCTGCGGCCCGAGCTGCCCGACGTGGTGTTCCTGGCGCTGTCGGTGTCCGACGCCGCCGAGGACGTGATCGCGGTGATCCGCGCGGGCGCCCGCGGCTACGTCACGAAGACGATCTCCGGCCGGGAGCTGGCAGATGCGGTGCGGCGGGTGAAGTCGGGCGACCCGGTGTTCTCGCCGCGGCTGGCCGGCTTCGTGCTGGACGTGTTCTCCGACCGGCCCGGTGCCGCTCCGCCGGGGGACCCGGAGCTGGATCTGCTCACCCGCCGCGAGCGCGACGTGCTGCGCCTGCTCGCGCGCGGCTACGCGTACAAGGAGATCGCCGGGGAGCTGTTCATCTCCGTCAAGACGGTGGAGACGCACGTGTCGAGCGTTCTGCGCAAGACCCAGCTCTCGAACCGCTACGAGCTCTCGAGGTGGGCCTCCGACCGGCGCCTCGTGTGACCGGCTCCGGGCGGTGAGGGCGGGGCTCAGCCGAGCAGACCGCTCACGGTGTCGCCGACCGTGTCGACGAGCCCGCCGTCGTCACCGTCGTCACCGTCGTCGCCCTTGTCCCCGTCGCTGTCGTCATCGCTGCTGTCGCTCTTGTCATCGCTGCTGTCACCGCTGTCGTCGCTGCGATCGTCGTTGTCGCCGCTCGACTTCGTGTCGTCCTCCTGGGGAGCGGACGAGTCTTCATCGCCGGCGGAGAAGAGGCTGAAGGAGCGGGAGTCCTCGTCACCCTCGTCATCGCCGTCGTCGTTGCTGCCGTCGTCGTTGCTGCTGTCGTCGCTGCTGCGCTTCTTGTCGTCGCCGTCGTCGCTGCTGCTGAGACCGAGGGCCCCGGTGAGGCCGTTCACGGTGTCGGCGACCGTGCCGCCGAGCCCGCTGTCGTCGTCGCCCTCGTCCCCGGAATCGTCGGAGTTGCTGCTGGAGCGGCTTGTGTCCTCGGACCGGCGCTCGTCGTCACCGCCGGAGCTGTCGGACGTGCTCGCGCTCTTCGTGTCGGCGGCCTTGCCGTCGTCGGAGCTCGCACCGTCGGAGGTGGTGCGCCCGGTCTCGCCCGAGCCGTCCGACGCGGTGGCGGCGCTGTCCTCGCCGCCGGTGCCGCTCGCATCGCCGCCGGAGCCGGCGGCCGAGTCGGGTGCCTCGGTGCCCGACGCGCCCGCGAGAGCTGCCGGGAACGCGACCGGGACCCAGTTCGTGGGGGCCGCGGTGCCGGCGTCGAGCGGATCTGCCGTGGCGGCCTGGTCGATCGTGACGGTGGGGGGTGTGGCGGCGGGGTCCTGCTGGTCGAGCAGCCCCTGACCCGGGTACGAGCCCTCGTCCTCGGTGCTGCCGTTGCCGCCGGCCGGCACGTCGTTGCCGGTGGGCACCACGTCGGTGAGGATCGCGGCGCCGAACACCGAACCCACGGCGAGGAGCGCGCCGGCGGCGATCGCGCCGCGACGCACCATGGCGTGTCGGCCCGCGCGCTGCGCGTCGTCGGGGTCGGTGGCCTGCTGGTGCGGGCGCGGCTGGACGGGGCGGTCCACGGCGTGGGGAGCGCGGCCCTCGCGGCGCAGCAGGGAACCGACCGAGATCCCGGCGGTGGCGGGCTCCTCGACGTCGTCCTCGAAGGTGGGCGGGACGGGCGCATTGCGGCTCAACAGATCAGCGACGGTGAGCACCTCCGTCGCAGGTGCATCTGATCCACTTCGGGTCAGCAGCTGAGCCACAGCGAGACGTCCTCCCTTGGAGTGAACGGACGCTGGAATGTCTACCGGATGCCGATGTCGGGTACCAAGTGTCATTCATCCGCTCGTCGCGCGTCACCCGAACGGCCTATTTCCGCTCAGCGACCATTACCGACCGCTCGCCCGATTGCTGTGCCGCTCGTCGCGCGCCGTTGCCGCCCGTCGGCCGGAGCGCCCCGCTCGGCCCGACTTCCGCTGCGCCGAGTGGAAGCGCTTGCCGGTCGACTCCGGAATCGGTCCCGTGATCGTTTCGAGATCGGTTGCGGCGATTTTCCGCGGGATCGGCGAGCGGCGCGGCCCGCGGCGGCTCAGGGGAGGCTGCGGAACCGCGAACGCGTGGAGTCGAGCGCCTGCTTCGCGTAGATGCCGGCGCCACCACCGAGCAACAGGCCGACGATGTCGATCGGCACCGTGTCGCCGGAGGTGAGCAGCAGGCCCAGCAGGGCGACGCCCGCCGTGCCACCCGCGACCTTCCAACGGCTGTTGACGTAGTCGGTGGTGGTGCCACCGGAGAGCCCACGCTTCTTCGCCGCGTTGTTCAGCAGCGCCAGGTAGCCGACGTGCCCGAGCGCGACGATCAGGCCGACCAGGGCGATCACTGCTGCGACGATCCCGAACACCGCACCCATGCACCAAGAGTGCCACGAACACGGCTGTCCGCGCCGCTCACCGCCCGAGAAGTTCCGGGCACGCCTCCAGGCGGGTGCTGCCGCCGCGGAGCTCAGCGTCCCCCGAGGCGGCCGCGGCCCAGCCGCAGGAGCAGGAGCGCGAGGTCACGGCCCTCACTGCCGAGGTCGCGGAAACGGGCGAGCACGGCCATCTCCCGGCTGTAGACGATGCGCGGGCCTCCCGCGGCCATCCGCGCCTTGCCGATCGTCTGCGACACCTCGGTGCGGCGCTTGATCAGCCGCAGGATCTCCGCGTCCAGCCGGTCGATCTCTACGCGCAGCTCGGCGATGTCGGGTTCGGCGGCGGGCTCGGGAGCCGGCGACGCGGGCTCCGCGGCTGTCTTCCCGGTGGTCTTCTCGGTCACTGTCACGGTCTCCTCCTGGCGGTGCCCGGCCCGGCCCGTGACGCGCGAACGCCCCGGGTCCGATGGACTCCGGGGCGTGGTCGGGGCTGGGGCTGGTCAGCCTGTCACGGGAACCGGTGTCCGGTACCCGTAGAAAAATCGACGACTGATCAGCGGCACGCCAGCAGTGTGCCACATCGGAGGGCTGTCGGGGAGCGGCGGTAACCTTCGGGCACGATGAGTGCGTTGTTCGAACTGCCCACGGAGAACCCCGTCCACCCCCGCACCGAGCGCGGTGCGGCGCTGCTGGAGGGGCTCAACTCCCGCCAGCGCGAGGCGGTGGTCCACGCGGGCTCGCCGTTGCTGATCGTCGCCGGGGCGGGGTCGGGCAAGACGCGTGTGCTCACCCACCGCATCGCCTGGCTGCTCGCCGAGCGCGGCGTGCACCCGGGCGAGATTCTCTCGATCACCTTCACCAACAAGGCCGCCGCCGAGATGAAGGAGCGTGTCGACGCGCTGGTCGGGCGCCGTGGCAACGCGATGTGGGTGTCCACGTTCCACTCGATGTGCGTGCGCATCCTGCGGCGCGAGGCCAAGCACCTGGGGGTGCGCAGCGCGTTCTCGGTCTACGACGCCGACGACACGCGCCGGCTCGTCGGTCTGGTGGCTCGCGACCTGGAGCTCGACCCGAAGAAGTTCGCCGCCCGCGGCGTGGCCGCGCAGATCTCGAACCTCAAGAACGAACTGCTCTCGCCGGATGACGCCGCCGAGCGCGCGAGCAACGAGTACGAGCGCAAGGTCGCCGAGGTCTACGGCGTCTACCAGGCGCGCCTGCGCACCGCCAACGCGTTCGACTTCGACGACCTGATCATGGAGACGGTGGCGCTGCTGCAGCGGCTGCCGGCGGTGGCGGAGTACTACCGGCGCCGGTTCCGCCACGTGCTCGTCGACGAGTACCAGGACACCAACCACGCCCAGTACGTGCTGGTGCGCGAGTTGGTGGCCCCGGCCGCCGACGGTGTGGCGCCGGGCGAGCTGTGCGTGGTGGGCGACTCGGACCAGTCGATCTACGCCTTCCGCGGCGCGAACATCCGCAACATCATCGAGTTCGAGCAGGACTTCCCGGACGCGCGCACCATCATGCTGGAGCAGAACTACCGCTCCACGCAGCGCATCCTCACGGCGGCCAACGCGGTCATCGCGCGCAACCCGGACCGCCGCGACAAGCGCCTGTGGTCCGAGCAGGGCGACGGCGCGAAGGTGGTCGGCTACGTCGCCGACAACGAGCACGACGAGGCCGCGTTCGTGGCGCAGGAGATCGACCGGCTCGTCGATTCCGGCGAGGTCCGCAACTCCGACGTGGCCGTCTTCTACCGCACCAACTCGCAGTCCCGCGTCTTCGAGGACGTGTTCATGCGCGTCGGGCTGCCGTACAAGGTCGTCGGCGGCGTGCGGTTCTACGAGCGCAAGGAGGTGCGCGACGCGATCGCGTACCTGCGGCTGCTGTCCAACCCGGAGGACACGGTCAGCCTGCGCCGCATCCTCAACGTCCCCAAGCGGGGCATCGGCGAGCGGGCCGAGGAGATCGTCGCCGCCTACGCCGACCGGGAGCGCATCTCGTTCGCCGCAGGGCTGCGGACCGCGGCCGAGCAGCCGGAGCGGATCTCCGGGCTGGCCACCCGCTCCCAGCGTTGCATCGCCGCGTTCGTCCGGCTGCTCGACGAGCTCGACGAGCTGGTGGCGCGCGGGGAGGAGACCGCGGAGATCCTCGAGGCCGTCTACGCGCGCACCGGCTACACCGCCGAGCTGGAGGCGAGCGACGACCCGCAGGACGGCTCGCGGCGGGAGAACCTCGCGGAGCTCGTCACCGTGGCGCGCGAGTTCGCGGGTGATGCCGCGGTGGCCGACCTGGACGACTCCGACGTCGAGGTGGGCGCGCCCGCGCCCGGCTCCTTGGCGGCGTTCCTGGAACGGGTGGCCCTGGTCGCCGACGCCGACTCGATCCCGGACAACGACGAAGGCATGGTCACGCTGATGACCCTGCACACCGCGAAGGGTCTGGAGTTCCCGATCGTCTTCCTCACCGGCTGGGAGGACGGCGTGTTCCCGCACATGCGGGCCATGGGCGATCCGGCCGAGCTGGCCGAGGAGCGGCGCCTGGCCTACGTCGGCATCACGCGGGCGCAGCAGCGGCTCTACCTCACCCGGGCGATGATCCGCTCGTCGTTCGGACAGCCCAACGCCAACCCGGCGTCGCGCTTCCTCGCCGAGGTGCCCGACGACCTGGTCGACTGGCGGCGCGCGGAGCCGGAGCGTTCGGCGCCGGTCGGGCGGTTCGGGTTCGGCAAGCGCCCGGGGGCCACCGACCGCGGCTCCTGGAACGTGCCGAAGGCAGCGATGAAGGCCAGCATCTCGCTCGACGTGGGCGACCGGGTCAACCACGACAAGTACGGTCTGGGCACGGTGGTGGAGTCCGACAAGTCCACCCAACGGGTGCTGATCGACTTCGGCAGCGCGGGCACGGTCCGGCTGATGCTCATCGGCGGCGTACCCCTGCAGAAGCTGTAGGGCCGGCACACCGTCGGCCCGGGGCGCGCGGTGTGAGCCGCACACCAGGGTTTCTCGGGATCAACGCACACCGCGCCCCGACTCGGTAGTCGTGCCCACTCGACCACCTTCGGCGCGGGAGGTCGGGCTCGGCGCCGGACCCACTGCGAGTGAGCGCCCGGACAGCCTGCGAGCCGGGATTCAGTAGTCGAGGCCCCGCTTGCGCATCCAGGTCAGTGGGTTGATCTTGGATCCGTCGGCGGTCCAGATCTCCAGGTGCAGGTGGGGTCCGGTGGAGTGGCCGCGGTTGCCGATCTCGGCGATCTCCTCGCCCGCCTCCACCTCGTCCCCGACGTCCACGAACATGCGGTTGACGTGGCCGTACACGCTCTGCGTCCCGTCGGAGTGGCGCAGCACCACCCACAGGCCGAACCCGGTGGCAGGCCCCGCCTCCTCCACGACACCGTCGGTGAGGGCGTAGATCGGGGTGCCGATCGGCCCGGCGACGTCGATGCCCTGGTGCGAGGTGCCCCATCGGCTGCCGAACACCGAGGTGAGGTTCCCGTCTGCGGGGCGCACGTAGGTGGTGTCGCCGTACAGGTTCGCCTGGGAGGCGCCGTGGGACAGCGCGGACTCGATGAGCGCCGCCTGCCGGGTGAGCTCGCGCCCGATGTCGACGGCCTTCGCGAGGCTCTGGACGTCCACCTGTTCCGACGCGTCGAGGGTGTCGCGGACCTCGAGCGAGAGCGGATCGGGCAGGAGTTGGTCGCCACCGATGGCTCCGCCGAATGCGGCTGCCGGGTCGGCCTGTGCCGCCCCGCCCTCCGCGTCGGTGGACTGGGCGACCGGGACGAGCGCGCTGACCGTCCGGACCGGCTCCTCGGTGAACGTCGTGGCCACGGTCTGGCCGCCCGCCACCACCGCCCCTGCGGCGACAGCGGCCATGGTGGCCATGCCGCGCAGCGACGCCGCGGGGGGCGCCGGGAGACGATGAACGCCCGGGACGTCGACGACGCGCAGGGGCGTCGTGGGTCCCGAATCGTCTGCCTGGGCGCCGCTGGGGGAGCGGTGGCGCGCCAAGACCTGCCCTTCTCGACTGACCGGATGTCCGTGCTCCGGTCCGTGGCGGCGCGGGCTGGGGATCCCTGATGACGATCGGGGTCGTCACCGCCGCCGTGATCGGGCTGTGACACGGACTCGAGAACGGTAGCGAGGTGGGTCTGGGACGAGCAACTCCTCGCGCCGTGTACCGGTGTTGTCGACGCTGCGTCAGGATGGGCATGGCGAAGCGGCGCCGATGGGTGCGGAGTGACCCGTCAGTAGCTGTCGGCCTGGTCACAACGGTCGAGCGCATCCGGGCGTTCGGTCCATCGTGGCGGGGAGCCGGGGCTCGGCACGCTGGTCGCCCGGAGGTGTCGAGTGACCGACGTCACGTATTAGAAGGTCGTCGACGTCGGTGCCGCAGCAGGATCGCCGAGCAGGACGGCCACCGGGTGACTGCGATCACCCGGGCAGGTCAGGGCGGGTGCGGCCGACGTCGCTAGGGTCGCTGCGGCAGCGGACGTGGCGGGCTCCAGGCCCGCATCGCACAAGCGGAGTGGGCAGGGAGAGAGCCGAGTGGACCTTTACGAGTACCAGGCGAAGGAGCTCTTCGCCGCGCACGGAGTCCCGGTGCTGCCGGGCCGGACCGTGGAGACGGCGGAAGAGGCACGTGCCGCGGCCGCCGAGATCGGCACCGCGGTCGTCGTGAAGGCGCAGGTCAAGACGGGCGGTCGCGGCAAGGCCGGCGGTGTCAAGCTGGCCGAGACGCCCGACGAGGCGCAGGAGAAGGCCGGCGCGATCCTCGGGATGGACATCAAGGGCCACACCGTGCACCGCGTGCTGGTGACCGAGGCCAGCGACATCGCCGAGGAGTACTACTTCTCGTTCCTGCTGGACCGGTCGAACCGCACGTTCCTGGCGATGTGCTCGGCCGAGGGCGGGATGGAGATCGAGCAGCTGGCTGTCGAGCGCCCGGACGCGCTCGCGCGCGTGCCGATCGACTCGATCGCGGGTGTCGACCGCGCGAAGGCCGCCGAGATCGTCGCCCAGGGCAAGATCCCGGCCGCCGTGGCCGACCAGGCCGCCGACGTGATCGTGAAGCTGTGGGAGACCTTCGTCGCGGAGGACGCCACGCTGGTCGAGGTGAACCCGCTGGTGCGCGACCCGCAGGACAAGGTCGTCGCCCTGGACGGCAAGGTCACCCTCGACGAGAACGCCGCCTTCCGCCACCCCGGCCACGCCGACCTGGTGGACGAGCGCACCGAGGACCCCCTCGAGGCCAAGGCCAAGGCCAAGGACCTCAACTACGTCAAGCTCGACGGCGAGGTCGGCATCATCGGCAACGGTGCCGGTCTGGTCATGAGCACCCTGGACGTCGTCGCCTACGCCGGCGAGAAGCACGGCGGTGTGAAGCCGGCGAACTTCCTCGACATCGGCGGCGGCGCCTCCGCCGAGGTCATGGCCGCCGGGCTGGACGTCATCCTCGGCGACCCGGCCGTGAAGAGCGTGTTCGTCAACGTCTTCGGCGGCATCACCTCCTGCGACGCGGTGGCCAACGGCATCGTCGAGGCGTTGAAGATCCTCGGTGACGCGGCCACCAAGCCGCTCGTGGTGCGCCTGGACGGCAACAACGTCGTGGAGGGCCGCCGGATCCTCGACGAGGCGAACCACCCCCTGGTCACCCAGGTGGGCACGATGGACGACGCGGCCGACAAGGCCGCCGAGCTGGCCGCGGCAGGAGCCTGACATGTCGATCTTTCTCAACGAGAACAGCAAGGTCATCGTCCAGGGCATCACCGGCGGTGAGGGCACCAAGCACAGCACGAAGATGCTGGCGGCCGGCACGAACATCGTCGGCGGTGTCAACGCCCGCAAGGCCGGCACGACCGTGACCATCGGGGGCAAGGAGCTCACGGTGTTCGGCACGGTCGAGGAGGCGATGAAGGAGACCGGCGCGGACGTGTCGGTGGTGTTCGTGCCGCCGAAGTTCGCCAAGGACGCGGTCATCGAGGCCGTGGACGCCGAGATCCCGCTGGCGGTGGTGATCACCGAGGGCATCCCGGTGCACGACTCGGCGTTCTTCTGGGCGCACGCGAGCGCCAAGGGCAACAAGACGCGGATCATCGGCCCGAACTGCCCCGGCATCATCTCGCCCGGGAAGTCGAACGCCGGGATCATCCCGGCCGACATCGCCGGTGCCGGCCCGATCGGGCTGGTGTCCAAGTCCGGCACGCTGACCTACCAGATGATGTACGAGCTGCGCGAGCACGGTTTCTCCTCCGCGATCGGCATCGGCGGCGACCCGGTCATCGGCACCACCCACATCGACGCCCTCGCCGCGTTCGAGGCCGACCCGGACACGAAGGCGATCGTGATGATCGGCGAGATCGGCGGCGACGCCGAGGAACGCGCCGCGGACTACATCAAGGCCAACGTGACCAAGCCCGTGGTCGGGTACGTGGCCGGGTTCACCGCCCCGGAGGGCAAGACCATGGGCCACGCCGGGGCGATCGTGTCCGGCTCCGCCGGCACGGCGCAGGCCAAGAAGGACGCCCTGGAAGCCGCGGGCGTCAAGGTCGGAAAGACCCCCAGCGAGACCGCACAGCTGATGAAGGACATCCTGGCGAGCGCGTAGCGATCGCCGCACAGGCCACCTCCCTGCGTCACGCCGCGGGGAGGTGGCCTTTGTTGCATGAAGGGTCGAGCCCACTAATGCGACCCAGGTTGCGTTAGAGCGCTCGCGCTGTTAGCGTCGAACCGTGCGCTCCTGACACCTCCCTGCCCGCGCCCGTGGCTCTGCCCGGCGGGTCCCGGTTCGTCCGTGAGGTGTCCGCCCGTGTCATCCCCTGCTGTCGTCTGCTCCGGCCTGTCCTTCTCCTGGCCCGACGGCACCCCCGTCCTGCAGGATCTCGACCTCGCGTTCGGTGCCGGCCGGACCGGCCTCGTCGGTGCCAACGGATCGGGCAAGTCCACGCTGCTACGGCTCGTCGCGGGCCTGCTCGTGCCCGACGCGGGCACCGTCCACACCGCAGGTGACGTCGGGTACCTGCCCCAGGACGTGGCCCTCGACCCCCGGCGCACCGTCGCGGAACTGCTCGGCATCGCCGCGCAGCGGGCCGCGCTGCATGCGGTCGAGGCCGGGGACGTCCCGGCCCCCGGCGACGACTGGGACGTCGACCGGGACATCGACTGGGACGTCGACTGGGACGTCGAGGAGCGCGCCACGGCCGAGCTCGCCCGCTTCGGCCTGCCCTCCGACCTGGACCGTGAGGTCGCCAGGCTGTCCGGCGGCGAGGCCGTGCTCACCGGGCTGGCCGGCCTGCTCGTGCGCCGCCCGTCGATCACGTTGCTCGACGAGCCGACCAACAACCTCGACCGGCGGGCCCGCGAGCTGCTGTACGACGCCGTGGCCGGCTGGCCGGGCGTGCTCGTCGTCGTGAGCCACGACCGGGAGCTGTTGGAGCTCGTGGACGCGGTCGCCGAGCTGCGTGACGGCGCGGTGCGGCTGTTCGGAGGAACGCTGTCGGAGTACGAGGAGCAGCTGGCCGTCGAGCAGGAGGCGGCCCAGCGGACCGTCCGGGTGGCCGAGACCGGGCTGCGCCGCGAACGGCGGCAGCTCGCCGAAGCGCGGATCGCGCTCGACCGCCGCGCCCGCTACGCCGCCACCGACCACGCGAACAAGCGCCGCCCCAAGGTCATCATGAACCAGCGCAGGCAGGAGGCCCAGGTCTCCGCGGGCAAGTACCGGATCACGCACGAGCAGCGGCTCGCCGGTGCCCGTGCCGATCTGCGTGCGGCCGAGGCGGCCGTCCGGGACGACGACCGCATCCGCATCGACCTGCCCGGGACGGCTCTCCCGGCCGGGCGCACGGCCCTCGAGGTGGACGGGCACGTCGTCCGCGGCCCCGAACGGATCGGGTTGCTCGGTGGCAACGGCAGCGGCAAGACCACGCTGCTGCGCCGGCTCGCACCGGCGGTCCCGTTCGCCTACCTGCCGCAGCGGCTCGACGTGCTCGACGACGCCGCACGGGTGCTCGACGCGGTGCGTGCGGCCGCTCCGGACGCCGATCCGCAGCGGGTGCGGGCCGGGCTCGCCCGCTTCCGGGTCCACGGCGATGCCGTCGAGCGCCGGGTGCGCACCCTGTCGGGCGGCGAGCGGTTCCGGGTCGTGCTGGCCCGGTTGCTGCTCGCGGAGCCGCCGCCACAACTGCTCCTGCTCGACGAGCCGACGAACAACCTCGATCTCGACAGCGTGGAGCGGCTCACCGAGGCGGTGCGAGCCTTCCGCGGGGCGGTCGTCGTCGCGAGCCACGACGTGCCGTTCCTGAGGAGGATCGGTTGCACGCGGTGGTGGAACGTGGAAAGTGGGTTGTGCGAGGTGTCCGAACCCGCCGGCGCGGGCTGATCGCCCGCCCACGCCGATACCTGCACGATGGACTAGCGTTCCGACCGCCGCCTGCGCCGGACCGCGGGAGTCCGCACGAGGGGAGTTCGTTCCATGAGCCAGCAACCGGGAACACCCGGGGCCGCGTCGTCGACGCCGGCCACGTCGGGTTCCACATCATCGGACACGTCGAGCTCGGGAACCCCGTCCGCCTCAGAGTCGCAGCTCGCACCCGGACCGGCGCGCCTCCTCGCGCTCGTCACGGCCGGCCTCGGCCTCGTGATCTACCTGATCGGCTTCCTCGACCTGGGGCTGGCCACCACGTTCATCGGGGTTCTCCTCGTCGGCGGTGGTCTGCTCGCGGGATCGACCCTGCTGCCGAAGGTCGGGCGCGTGCTCGTGCCGTCCGCGGTGATGGTGACCACCGGCACCCTGCTGTTCCTGCAGATGGTCACGAGCGGTTCCTCGCCCACCCCGGTGATCATCGCGCTCGTCCTCGCCTTCCTGCAGACCGTCGCCGTGATCGGCGCGGTGCTGCTGGACGCGGGCCTGGTGAAGGCGCCGGCGCCCCGGGCGAGCACACCCCCGGGGTACGGCCAGCCGGGCGGCTACGGCCAGTACCCGCCGGGGTACGGCCAGCAGCCGGGCTACGGCCAGTACCCGCAGGGGTACGGCCAGCAGCCCGGCTACGGCGCTGCCCCCGGTTACGGCCAGCCGGGTCAGTACGGTCAGCCGGGCTACGGGCAGCAGGGTTACGGCGCTCCCGCCGGCTACGGCCAGCAGCAGCAGGCGCCATGGGGCCAGGCCCCCGCTCCGGCTCAGGGCCAGGGCCAGAGCGAGTCCGGCGGGCGACCTGCGGGCACTCCGAGCTGGTACGGCGGCGGCTCCACCGACAGCAGCGCCGACACCCCGAGCGCTCCAGGCACACCGTTGGCTTCCGGTGCTCCCGCACAGCCCGCCGAGTCGACCGGTGCGGCCCCGCAGGCGCAGGGGCGCTCGGAGCAGGGTGACCCGGAGCAGACGAGCGTCGACCAGACGCAGATCATCCAGTCCGGCGAGCAGCGTCCGAACCAGCAGAACGGCGGCTACTAGTCCGGCGGCTCCCACAGGGGCCCGGCGGCGCGCCTGCACCACCCGCACGGGTAGCGCTGCAACCCTGAGCGGGTGACGAGCACCCTCGCCGGCACCGACCGCGAACCGCACCCCGAGCCGGAGCCCGAACCCTCTGCCGGCGGTGTCGAGGGCCTCGATCGCCTGCGGTTGCTGCTCGCGGGCGCAATGGGGACCGTCCTGCTCAGCTACGCCCTGCTCGTCCCCTCCGCCGCCGTGGTGATCGCCACGGCCGGCGGTGCGGTGTCGATCGACGGGGCGTTCGCCGCGGCGATCCCGCTCTGGATCGCCGCGCACCAGATCCCGCTGGTGCTCGAGGGGCAGCCGCTCAGCATGCTGCCGCTGCTGCCGACCGCCGGGATCATCGCGGTGATCGCGTTCGGGGCGGGGTGGTCGGTCCGTCGCCTCGGGGGACGCCCGCGGCACGATGCCGGTGCCGTGGTCGCAGCGCTCGCGGGCGCTCACGCCGCCGTCGCCGTGCTGGGCAGCGCGTTGCTCCCGCGGGCGGCCGAGGTCGCGGTGGCCCCGTGGTCGGCGATGGTCGGCGGCGGGCTGGTGGCCGCCGGCGCCGCGCTGCTCGGGGTCGTGCGGGCCTGCGGGCTGCCGCCGGAATCGGCCGCCCGGCTCCCCGGGTGGGTGCGCCCTGCGCTGCACGGCGCGGCCGTGGCGCTCACCGGGCTGGCGTTCACCGGAGCGCTGGTGCTGTTCGCCGGCCTGGTCCTGCAGGCCGACGCGGTGGCGGCCGCCTACGCGCGGCTGGCGCCCGGATTCGGGGCCGGTGTCGGTGTCACGCTGCTGGCGGGCGCGTACCTGCCCAACGCCGTCGTCGCGGGCGTGAGCTGGGCGTTGGGCCCGGGCGTCGCCGTGGGAGCCGCCACGGCGTCGCCGTTCGTCACGCACACCGCGGAGCCGTCGAGCTTCCCGCTGCTGGCCGCCCTCCCGAGCGGGATGCCGCCGGTGTGGGCGCTGGGCGCGTTCCTGCTGCCGCTGGGTGTCGGTGTGCTGACCGGGATCGCGGTGCGACGCGCAGCGACCGCGCAGCACGGGTTCGCGGCCGCCCTCGCCGCTGTCGGCCTCAGCGCGGCCACCGTCGGTGTGCTCTCGGTGATGGCGGGCGGGCGACTCGCGACCGGGCCGTTCGATCCGGTGCGGCTTCCCGTCGAGCTGCTGGTCCCGGCCACGCTGCTGTGGGTCGGCGTGCCGGTAATGTTGATCTCCGTGCTGCGCCCGGCCGGCGCGCCGGCAGCGGACCGCGCCGCTCCTGACCGCAAGAACGACCGCAAGAACGACCACGAGGACGACGCGGACATCGGTGACCATGGCGCCGACCATGGCGCCGACCATGGCGCCGATCAGGAGGAGGTCGGCGACCAACCCGCGACCTCCGAGGCGGGCGAGCACGAGCCGGACGAGGACCCGGAGGAACCTTCGGAGGACGCTCCTGAGGACGACGCTCCTGATGAGGACTCCGCAGGGACCTCGCGGGAAGGCGGCGCGTCCGGTGAGGGCGGGGCCGGGAGCGGCGCGAGGGAGGCCGGCGACACGAGTCGGGGTACGCGCTCCCGGCCCGGTGCGACCGCGCGCTCGCCCGGTGCCGGTGCTGCCGAGGCGGCGCGGCGCGGCGCGCGTCGGGGCAAGGCCGAGGCGCAGGACGGTTCCGGTGCGCAGCGACGGAGTGGCGTCGAGCGCGGGAAGGGGCCGCGGGCGCAGCGCTCCGACGGCGACACCGCGCCGAGCGCGTCGCGGCGGGCCGGATCCCGGGTCGAGCAGCACGACCCGCGCCGGCGCGAGCGCGTGCGCACCGAGCGGGACGCGGGAAGCCGCGCGGCCCAGCGGTCTGCGGGCGAGCGGCAGGAGCCGGCGGGCGACACACACCCCCGCGCCGGGCGCACCTCGTTCCTGCCGTGGCGCCGCCGCCGGCGCGAGCAGGTCACCGCGCCGCCCGCCCCGGAGCCGCCCGTCCCGGAGCCGCCCGTCCCGGAGCCGCAGGGCCCCCAGACGGTCGGCGAGCTCGTCGCGCTGCGGGCACAGGAGGAGGCCGCGCGGGAGGCGGCGCCACCCGACGGCGAGCGTTGACCGGTGGTCGACTCCGCGGCCGCGCGCTGATCACGTCGCGGGAAGCAGGTCCGGGGGCGGTGTGACCTGCACCGCCGCCTACCCTGGGCATCGTCAGAGGTGATCCCCCGACCCTTCGAGGAGCTCCCGCGTGCCCGCGTCGCCGAGCCGTTCGTACCGGGTCGAGATCCCCGCACCGGCCCGGGTCGTCGTGCTCGTGTCCGGGTCGGGCACCCTCCTGCAGGCGCTGCTCGACGCCGCGACGGAGCCCGGGTACCCGGCGCAGGTCGTGGCCGTCGGCTCCGACCGCGCCGACATCGAAGGGCTCGCGCGCGCCCGCCGGGCCGGGGTGCCGACGTTCACCGTGCGCGTCGCCGACCACGCCGACCGCGCGTCCTGGGACGCCGCGATCGCCAAGACGGTGGCCGAACACCGCCCCGACCTCGTCGTGAGCGCCGGCTTCATGAAGATCCTCGGGCCGGGCTTCCTGTCGGGGGTCGGCTGCCCGATGGTCAACACGCATCCGGCGCTGCTGCCGTCGTTCCCGGGGGTGCGCGGGCCTGCCGACGCGCTGGCGTACGGCGTGAAGATCACCGGAGCCACCGTCCACCTCGTCGACGACGGCGTGGACACCGGCCCGGTGCTCGCGCAGAGCGCCGTGCCCGTCGAGGCCGGTGACACCGTCGACACCCTGCACGAACGCATCAAGATCGAGGAGCGACGGCTGCTGGTCGGCACCGTCGCCGCGCTGGCTCGCGAAGGGGCCACCGTGACCGGACGAGAGGTGACCATTCCGTGAGCGAGCGCGCGAGCGAACCATCAGCGCTGAGCGAGCGCAGGCCGGTCCGGCGTGCCCTGATCAGCGTCTACGACAAGGCCGGGCTCGCGGAGCTGGCCGCAGGCCTGCACGGGCTCGGTGTCGAGATCGTGTCCACGGGGTCCACGGCGCAGCGGATCGCCGACGCCGGCGTGCCGGTCACGCCCGTCGAGCAGCTCACCGGGTTCCCGGAGTGCCTGGACGGGCGCGTCAAGACGCTGCACCCGCGCGTGCACGCAGGCCTGCTCGCCGACACCCGCAACCCCGCGCACGTCGCGCAGCTCGCGGAGCTGGAGATCGCCCCGTTCGACCTGCTGGTGTCGAACCTGTACCCGTTCACCGAGACGGTCGCCTCCGGTGCCACGCCCGCCGAGTGCGTCGAGCAGATCGACATCGGGGGCCCCGCGATGGTCCGGGCGTCGGCGAAGAACCACGACAGCGTGGCCGTCGTCGTCGAGCCCGCCCGGTACGTCTGGGTGCTCGAGCAGGTGAAGAACGGCGGCTTCGCGCTGGACGACCGGCGACTGCTCGCCGCGGCGGCCTTCCGGCACACCGCCACCTACGACGTCGCCGTGGCGTCCTGGATGGGCGACGTGCTCGCGCCCGAGGAGGAAGCCGCGGCGTTCCCGTCGTGGGTCGGCGCCACCTGGGACCGCGCGGCCACCCTGCGCTACGGCGAGAACCCGCACCAGGCGGCGGCGCTGTACGTCTCCGGGCGGCCCGGCCTCGCGGCGGCCGAGCAGCTGCACGGCAAGGAGATGTCCTACAACAACTACGTCGACGCCGACGCCGCCTGGCGCGCCGCGCACGACCACGAGGGCACCTGTGTCGCGGTCATCAAGCACGCCAACCCGTGCGGCATCGCCGTCGGTGCCGACGTCGCCGAGGCGCACCGCCGGGCGCACGCCACCGACCCGGTCAGCGCGTTCGGCGGGGTGATCGCCACGAACACCGAGGTCAGCGTCGCGATGGCCGAGCAGGTGGCGGAGATCTTCACCGAGGTCGTCGTCGCCCCGTCCTACGCCGACGGCGCGCTCGAGGTGCTCACGCGGAAGAAGAACGTCCGCGTGCTGCGGCTGCCCGGCGCCGTCGAGCGCAGCGGCGCCGAGCTGCGGCCGATCTCGGGTGGCCTGCTGCTGCAGCAGCGCGACGCCGTGGACGCGTCGGGCGACGACCCGGCGACGTGGACGCCGGCCACCGGTGAGGCGGCGCCCGCCGACGTCCTCGCGGACCTCGCGTTCGCGTGGCGGGCGTGCCGCTCGGTGAAGTCGAACGCGATCCTGCTGGCGTCCGGCGGTGCCGCGGTCGGGATCGGGATGGGCCAGGTCAACCGGGTCGACTCGTGCCGGCTCGCGGTGCAGCGCGCGGGCGAGCGCGCCCGCGGCTCGGTCGCGGCCTCCGACGCCTACTTCCCGTTCGCCGACGGGCTGGAGGTGCTGCTCGAGGCCGGTGTGCGGGCCGTCGTGCAGCCGGGTGGCTCGGTGCGCGACCAGCTCTCGATCGATGCGGCCGCCGCGGCGGGCGTCACGATGTACTTCACGGGCACCCGGCACTTCGCGCACTGACGGCCCGGTCCGGGGTGTCGCTCCCGGACGAACGAACGAGGCCGCGGTTCGTTCGTCGGGCTCAGCGGCTGATCACGGACGGAAATCCGGTGGCGGCCGCCGGTAGCGTGATCCGCATGTTCGCCTCGATACGGCTGCGGCGCGACGCTCGGACGCCGCGCAGCTGATCCCCGCCCTCGGGCCGTTCCGCTCTGCGCGCGTCCGATCCGGACCCCCCGTCTGTGATCGATGCGAAGCGCAGGTCCCCGCATGCCCTCTTCCTCCCGTCCCGCCGTCGGCGGACGGCACGAACTCGGACAGAACTTCCTCGTCGACGGCCGCGTCGTGGCCCGCATCGCCGCGCTGGTGCCACCCGGTCCGGTCGTCGAGCTCGGTGCCGGTGACGGCGCCCTCACGCGACGGCTCGCCGGCCGCGACGGCGACGTCACGGCCGTCGAACTCGACCCCGGCCGTGCCGCCGGGCTGCGCCGGGCGCTCGGCGGGCGCGTCCGCGTCGTGCAGGCGGACATGCTGCGGTTCCGGCTCGACGGCGCCCCCACCGTCGTCTCGAACGTGCCGTTCGGCATCACGACACCGGTGCTGCGGCACCTGCTGGCCCAGCGAGCGTGGACGACGGCGGTGCTGCTCCTGCAGTGGGAGGTCGCCCGCAAGCGCGCGGCCGTCGGCGGCACGACCCTGCTCACCGCGAGCTGGTGGCCCTGGTACGAGTTCTCGCTCGCCGGCCGCGTCCCGGCGTCGGCGTTCCGCCCGCGCCCGGCGGTCGACGGCGGCATCCTCGTGCTCCACCGCCGCCCCGAGCCGCTGGTGCCGCTCGCGGAACGCGCCGCCTACCAGCGGCTGGTCCGCGAGGCGTTCCGGGGTGACCGGCTGCTCCCCGCCGTCCGGCGGGCGCTGCCGGCTCCGCGTCGCTGGCTGGCCGCTCACGGGCTCGACACCGGTACGCGTCCCCGGGACCTGGGGGCGCAGGAATGGGCAGCGCTCCACGCCGCGGTGAACGACACGACGCAGCCCTGATCCTCCCGGTGCAGGTCGGCTCCAAGGTGGGCGGTTGGGGCATGGGTGTGAGCCCTGCTTGAGTCCAGGGCCGGATCCCGCTAGTATCGAACACACGTTCGATCGCCGTCTCCCCGCGGCCGACCAACGCGGGAGGCGTGCGTGGGTGGAGCTGTTGTCGAGGCCAGGGGCTCGGTCGATCCGGCGAGCCGGTTGGAGCTCGCGCGCGGGGTGCTGCGGCGCGTCGAGAGCCGGTCCGGGGGTGTGCGGCCGGTGGCCGCTCCCGAATCCGACGGACGGGTGCTGCCGGTGGCCGAGCCGTTGGCCCGGTTGCTGCCCGGTGGCGGGTTGCGTCGCGGGGCCACGGTCGCGCTCCCGCCCGCTCCGGCCGCCACGTCGCTGCTGTTCGCGCTCCTCGCGGAGGCGTCCGGCGCAGGCGCGTGGGCGGCCGTGGTCGGCAGGCCGGGGCTCGGGCTGCTGGCGGCCGCCGAGGCGGGGGTGCGGCTGGAGCGGCTGGCCCTGGTCCCCGATCCGGGGGCCGACCTGATGGCCGTCACCGTCGCCCTGCTCGACGGGATGGACGTCGTGGCGGTCGCGGGGGCGGAGCGGGCGGGGGTGCGCGCCGCCGATCGGCAGCGGCTGGCGGCGCGAGCCCGCCAGCGTGGGTCGGTGCTGGTGGCGCTCGGGGCGTGGCCGGGTGCCGATGTGGAGCTGAGCTGCAGCGACGCCCGGTGGCAGGGGTTGGGTGCCGGGGCCGGTCGGTTGGAGGCGCGGCAGGTCCGGGTGCGGTCGCGCGGGCGCGGCGTCGCCCCGGTGGGCCGGTCGGCCGGCGTGCTGCTGCCGGCGCCCGGCGGAGCGGTGGCCGCTCCCCACCGGGAGGGCGTGGAGCGGATCGGCGGGGGGCGCCAGGTCGAGCGGGTGGCAGGGTGAGCGAGCGTCAGCGAGCGAACGGTGGATGCGGCGCACACCCGGCCGCCGGCGGCACACACCTCCCGGAGCCCGCACACACGGCCCGCGATGTGTGCGGTACCGCGCAGGTGCGTGCGGCGGAGGGCGGGGCGGCGCGCGTGCTCGCGTTGTGGTCGCCCGACTGGCCGGTCACCGCAGCGGCCATCGCGGCGCACGTCCCGGTGCACCGGCCCGCGGCCGTGGTCGTCGCCAACCGGGTGCTGGCGTGCTCGGCGGTGGCCAGGGGGCAGGGGGTGCGGCGCGGGTTGCGCAGGCGGGAGGCGCAGGCCCGGTGCCCCGAGCTCGCCGTGCTCGACCGCGACCCCGACCGCGACGCCCGCGCGTTCGAGCCGGTCGTCCTGGCCGTGGAGGAGCTGGCGCCGGGGGTGGAGGTCGTCCGGCCGGGGCTGGTGGCGCTGGCCGCGCAGGGCCCGGTCGGCTGGTTCGGCGGGGAGCAGGAGGCCGCGGAGGCCCTGGTCGACCGGGTTGCCGCGCGCACGGGCGTGGAGTGCCAGGTGGGGGTGGCCGACGGGTTGTTCGCCGCTGTGCTCGCGGCCCGGCGCGCCCTGGCCGTCGCGCCCGGGGACACCCCCGCCTTCCTGGCGCCGCTGGGCGTCGAGGAGCTGGACCGCGAGCCCGACCTCGACCGCTCCGAGCTGGTCGGGCTGCTGCGCCGGCTGGGCCTGCGCAGCATGGGGGCGTTCGCCGTGCTCGACGCCGAGGATGTCGCCTCCCGGTTCGGAGCCGACGCCGTGCACTGTCACCGGCTCGCCCGCGGGCTCGACCCGCGGCCGCCCGTGCGTCGCGCGGCGCCGGAGGAACTCACGGTCGAGGTGGAGCTCGACCCGCCCGTCGACCGCGTCGATGCCGCCGCCTTCGCCGCCCGCGGGCTGGCCGAGCAGTTGCACCGCACGCTCGCCGCACACGGCCTCTCGTGCACCCGGCTCGGCGTCGCCGCGCGCACCGTGGGCGGCGAGGAGCTGCACCGCATCTGGCGTTGCGCGGAGCCGCTCACCCCGGCCGGCACGGTCGACCGCGTCCGCTGGCAGCTGGACGCGTGGCTCACGCGCCGCCGGCGCGCCGGGGAGGACATCGCCTCCGACGAGGCCGGCGACGGCGCGGTGGCCCGCCTCCGCCTCGTCCCGGAGGAGACCGTCACCGCCGGTGCCCTGCAGCTGGGCCTGTGGGGTGATGTCGGGGAGGCGGGAGAGCGCGCCGGGCGGGCGCTGGTGCGGGTGCAGGCGCTGCTCGGGCCGGAGTCGGTGGTCACCGCCGTGCTGGTGGGCGGGCGCGACCCGGCCGAGCAGGTGCGGCTCGTGCCGTGGGGCGACGACCGCGACCTCGGCCTCCCGGCGCCCCCACCTCCTGACGGCGCGCCCGTGCAGGAGGTCCTGGTGGCCGCCGATCCGGAGCCTCGGACCGGTGGGATCGCAACCCGGCCGGGCGCCGGTCCCGATGCGGGCGCGGGGGCCCGCGGATCCGGGGCCTGGACGCACTCCGGGGCGTCCGGCGGGGAGCTCGTGGCCCCCGCCGGATGGCCCGAGGACGTCGTGCGCCTCACCGGCCGGGTCTCGGCCGCCGACCTGCCCGAGACGGTGCGCAGACGCTCCACCAACCGGCGCCGACGGGTCCCCACGCCGCGGCAGCCCACGGGGCGCCCCGCGGTCCGGGAGCCGCCGCCGTCCTGGCCGGGCCGGCTGCCGGCGCCGTCGCCGGCCACGGTGCCGCCGAAGCCCCTCCCGGCCGAACTGACCGCCGCCGACGGCAGCGCGGTCCGGCTCGATGCGCCCGACCTGCTCACCGCGGCCCCGCGGCACGTCGTGGTCGACGGCGGCGCACCGCTGGAGGTGCTGGGGTGGGCCGGGCCGTGGCCGGTGCAGCAGCGGTGGTGGACACCGGGCAGCGCCGCGGCGAGCCGCCTGCAGGTCTCCCTCGACGACAGTGGAGCCTTGCTGCTCCTCTGCCGGGAGGGGAGGTGGTGGGTCATCGGTGAGTACGACTAGCCGGCCCGCGCCCCGACCGGCGGGGGAGGCTCCGCCGCGCCCGTCATGATCGCCACCGCTTCGGTCATCGTGTGCGACTGCGGCGTGATCACCGTGGCGCGGCGGCCGAGCCGCTGGATGTGGATCCGGTCGGCCAGCTCGAACACGTGCGGCATGTTGTGGCTGATGAGGATCACCGGCAGGCCGCGGTCGCGGACGTCCCGGATGAGCTGCAGCACCCGGTTGCCCTCCTTGACGCCCAGGGCCGCCGTCGGCTCGTCGAGGATCACGACCTTGCTGCCGAACGCCGCCGACCGCGCGACCGCAACCCCCTGTCGCTGCCCGCCGGACAGGCTCTCCACGGCCTGCCCGATGTTCTGCAGCGTCGTGATGCCGAGGTCGGCCATGTGCCGCGTCGCCTCGGCCCGCATGTGCTTGCGGTCCAGCATCCGGAACACCGACCCGAGGACGCCCGGTTTGCGCTCCTCGCGGCCGAGGAACAGGTTGTCGGCGATGTCGAGCCCCGGCGCGACGGCGAGGGTCTGGTAGACGGTCTCGATGCCGGCGCGCCGGGCGTCCATCGGGCTGCGGAAGTGCACCGGCTCGCCGTCCAGCAGGATCTCGCCCGCGTCCGGGATGAGCGCCCCGCACAGCGCCTTGATCAGGCTGGTCTTGCCGGCACCGTTGTCGCCGATGATCGCGAGGATCTCGCCGGGATAGAGCTCGAGGTCCCCGCTCGCGATCGCCGTGACCGGCCCGTAGCGCTTGACGAGCCCGCGCGCCTCGAGCACGGGCTTCCGGACTGTGGTCGTCATGCGCGGACCTTCCTGATCCACTGGTCGATGGACACGGCCACGAGGACCAGCAGGCCGATCGCGAAGCCCTGCCACACGACGTCGACGCCGCCGAGCTGCAGCCCGTTCTGGAACACGCCGACGATGAGCGCGCCGACCAGCGTGCCGACCACGAGCCCGCGGCCGCCGAACAGGCTGGTGCCGCCGAGCACGACGGCCGTGATGGAGTTGAGGTTGTACTCGATGCCGACGTTCGGGCTCGCCGACGCGAGCCTGCCGATCAGGACCCACGCACCGATCGCGTAGACGAGCCCTGCCACGGCGTAGACCGAGAACAGCACCCGGCCGGTGCGGATGCCGGCGAGGCGCGCGGCCTCGATGTCGTCGCCCGTGGCGTAGACGTGCCGGCCCCATGCGGTGTACCCGAGCGCGTAGTAGAAGAACGCGAAGAGCGCCAGCATGATGATCGACCCGTAGGTGATCCGGAAGTCGCCGATCGGGAACGTGATGCCGGTCCAGGTCATGATCGACGGCATGTCCGTGCCGCGGACGGTCTCGCTCCGGGACACCACCGAGTTGAGCGAGAAGAAGATCGAGAGCGTGCCCAGGGTGACGATGAACGGCGGGAGCGCGATCCGCGTCACCAGGAAGCCGTTGAACGCCCCCATCGCGGTGCCGCACGCGATACCGAGCACCAGGGCGGGAACGCCGGGCATGCCCAGGTCGGTGGCCAGGCTGGCCATGATGATCGAGGAGAACACGGCGATCGCGCCCACGGAGAGGTCGATGCCGGCGGTGAGGATCACCAGTGTCTGACCGAGGGCGAGCACCGCGATCACCGTGACCTGCTGCATCACGAGCCCGAGGTTGGCCGCGGTCAGGAAGCGGTCGCTCACCAGCGAGAACGCGATGATCGCGAGCAGGAGAACGGCCAGCGGGCCGAGGATGGGCCGGGCGTGCAGGACGTGCTGCAGCCGCTGCACCGGCGTCGCGGCCGGCCGCTCGTCGAACCCGTGGGGCTGCGGCCCGGTCGCCGCGGCGACCGGGCCTCCGGTGTGGTCGGTCACGCGGATCAGCCCCAGCAGTTCTCGAGCCCGAATGCCGTGTCCTGGGACTCGACGCCCGGCTGCGGCTCGTCGGTGATGAGCGTGACGCCGGTGTCGACGAAGTCCTTGCCCGCGGTGGCCTGCGGCTTCGTGCCGTCGTTGGCGAAGGCGGCCAGCGCCTCCACGCCCTGTGCCGCCATCTTCAGCGGGTACTGCTGCGAGGTGGCCCCGATGATCCCGGCCTCGACGTTCTCGACGCCGGGGCAGCCGCCGTCGACGGAGACGATCTCGATGTCGTTCTCCCGGCCGGCGGCCTTGATCGCCTCGTGCGCTCCGGCCGCGACCGGCTCGTTGATCGTGTAGACGAGGTTGATCGACGGGTCGCTCTGCAGGAGGTTCTCCATCGCTGTGCGGCCGCCCTCCTCGGCGCCGTCGGTGACGTCGTGGCCCACGATGCGGGGGTCGGACTCGTCGCCGATCTGCGTGGGGTCGCCCACCTCGATCCCGAAGCCCTGCAGGAAGCCCTGGTCGCGCTGGACGTCGACGGTCGGCCGGTTCGGCGAGAGGTCGAGCATCGCGATCTTGGCCTGCTTCCCCTCGGCCTCGAACCTCGCCTTGGCCCACTGCCCGATGAGCAGTCCGGCCTGGAAGTTGTCCGTGGCGAAGGTGGCGTCCGCGGCGTCCGGCGGCTCGGTCTGGGTGTCGAGTGCGATGACGAGCAGGCCCTGCTGCCGTGCGCGGTCGAGCGTGGGCACGATCGCCGCTGAGTCGTTGGGCGTGATCATGAAACCGGCCGCACCAGCCGAGATCAGGGTCTCGATGGCCTGTACCTGCGACTCGTTGTCGCCGTCCTGTCGGCCCGCGAAGCTCTGCAGTTCGACGCCCTGCGTGTCGGCTGCCTGCTGGGCACCCTCGCGCATCTTGACGAAGAACGGGTTGGTGTCGGTCTTGGTGATGAGGCCGACGATCGGCCGGTCGCCGCCGTCTCCTCCGCCGCCCGGCTCCGACCCGCCACCGCACGCGGCGAGTGCGAGGACCGCCACGGCCCCGACGGCGAGTGAGGTGGCCCGCCTGCGGGCCGTCCCTGCCTGGTTCATCGCATGACCTCTCGTCAGCACTGACGTGGAGACAACGTTGTCGAAACCTTGGTGCCCATCGCCCCCGGTCCACAAGCCCTCATCGTGCAACTGCTCGTAACGAAGAGGTAACGGTGACAACGATGTCAGCATGCGGGGGTCATGCTGGCGAACGTGCAGAGCGTCCCGGCGCGGCGCCGCCGCCCAACCATGCGTGACGTGGCCCAGCTCGCCGACGTCAGCTTCAAGACCGTGTCGCGCGTGGTCAACGACGAGCCGGGTGTCTCCGCGGCGCTCGCCGTCCGGGTGCAGCGGGCGATCGACGAGCTGGGTTTCCACCCGCATCCGGGCGCCCGGCTCCTGCGCACCGACGGCCGGACGTCGGCGATCGCCTTGCTGCTCGAGGACGTCGCCAACCCGTTCTCGGCCGCGGTGCAGCGGGCCGTCGAGAACGAGGCGCGGGAACGCGGTGTCGTCGTGTTCTCAGCCAGCGTCGACGAGGACCCGGCGCGGGAGCGGGCACTGGCCCGCGAGTTCGGCGCGCGGCGGGCCGACGGGCTGGTGCTCGCCCCGGCGGGCGACGACCAGTCCTACCTCATGAACGAGCTCCCCACCGGCACTCCGGTCGTCTGCGTGGACCGGGAGGCGCGCAACCTCGCCGCAGACTCGGTGATCACCACGAACGCGCTCGGCGCCGCGGAGGGCGTGCGGCACCTCGCAGCCGCGGGGCACCGGCGCATCGCGTTCCTCGGCGACCGGCGCTCCATCCGCACCGCAGAGCAGCGCTTCGCGGGCTACCGCGACGCCATCGCGTCGCTCGGACTGCCCCTCGACCCCGGCCTCGTGGTGCACGACCTGCGCGAATCGGCCGATGCCGACGGCGCCGTCACCGCCCTGCTGGCCCGGCCCGACCCGCCCACCGCCCTGTTCACCGCGCAGAACCTCATCACGATCGGGGCGGTGCGGGCCCTGCGCAGGCTGGGCGCGGAGCGGTCCGTTGCGCTCGTCGGGTTCGACGACGTCCTGCTCGGCGACCTGCTCTCTCCGGGCATCACCGTGGTGGCCCAGGATCCGGCCGCGATCGGGCGGACCGCGGCAACCCTGCTGTTCGCCCGTATCGGCGGCGACGCCGGGCCACCGGGCGTCCGCCTGGTCCCGACGACGCTGATCCGTCGCGGCTCGGGCGAGCTCCCACTCCGCTGATCCGCTCCATGCCGGTCGGCGCGGAGTCGTCCGCCCGTTCCGACATCGTCTCCCGTGGTCGTCCGGCTCCGACGACCGCACCGGGAGCCCCGACCGTGCCCGGAGTGCCGCCGCGGTGGCGGCTCAGCCGCTGGTCAGCTCTTCCGTCGACAGGGCGAAGCGGGCCAGCGCGGCGGCGATGGCATCGGTGTTGCGGTCCAGCGCGGTGCGGTCCACCGTGTCGAGGCGGTCGCAGGCCTGGTGGTAGCACGGGTCGTAGGGCTGCCCGGCGGTGCCGCCCCACTGCTGCGCCTGCTCGGGGGTCTTGACCTCCTCGGCGCCGGTGAACAACCCGCCCGCCGGGATGCCGTGCTCGATGAAGGGGCCGTAGTCGGAGCGGCCGGTGAAGTCGGTGCCCGCGGACGTCACGCCGGCCGCGGCCAGGCCCTCGACGAGCGCGCGCTCCACGACGGCGGAGCCGGCAGGACCGGGGCCTGCGCCCGTGCGGTCGGAGTCGTCGCCGTCGTAGACCAGGTACCCCGCGTTCGGGGAGGCGACCATGTCGAGGTTGAGGTAGAGCGCGATGCGGGCGCGCTCCGGCTCGGGGAGCCCGTTCACGTAGGAGGTGGAGCCGACCAGGCCCACCTCCTCGGCGCCCCAGAACGCGAACCGCACCGCGTTGGCCACCGGCGGCGAGCCGCCGAGGCGCACCGCCGTCTCCAGCAGGGCGGCGGCGCCGGAGCCGTTGTCGTTGATGCCGGGTCCCTCGGGCACGGAGTCCAGGTGCCCGCCCGCCACGACCACCTCGTCCGGGTTTCCGGTGCGGGTCTGGGCCAGGACGTTGCGGCTCTGGGCCTCCGTCGCCGCCGTGACCAGGGTCAGCGTGACGCTCGCACCGGCGCGCGCGGCCAGCGCGTCACCCGCGGACCGGCTCACGCCGCCGCTGGGCACCACGCCGGTGGCGCCCTCGCCGAGGGTGCCGTCGACCAGCGGCACGTCCTCGGCATTGATCACGATGAGGCCGACCGCGCCCGCCCCGGCCGCGTGCGCCGCCTTCTGGGCGAACGTGCAGGTGCCGCGGCGCACCAAAGCCACCGACCCGGGCGTGACGCCCGCCGCGTCCTCCGGTGCACACCCCTCGCCCGCCATCAGGGCCAGCGGACCGGTGACCCCGGCATCGGGCGTCGTCGGGGAGAACCCGAGGGCCGAGACCGGAACGGCCTCGCCCTCGACCGCGAGCTGTTCCTGCCGCACCTCGAACTGCCGGGCGGTGAACGTGGGTGTCTGCACGTCGTAGCCGGCATCGCGCAGCGCGGTGGCCACGTACTCGACGCTCGCGTCGTAGCCGGGCGTGCCGAGCGCCCGGTTGCCGCCGTTGGCCTCGGCGATGCGTTGCAGCTCGCTCAGGTGCGCGAACGCGCCGTCGCCGGTGACGTCGGTGACGAGCCGGGAGGGTAGCGCCGGATCGGGCGCCGGAGGCGCGGGTGGCGCAGCAGTGGGTGCCCCGCACGCCATCGTCGTGATCGCAACCAGTACCAGCGTGCGCACCGTCCGCATCCGGGCAGTGTGCCTGGTCCGGACGGGCGGCGGGGGAGACGCGGCCGTGACGACCATGATCATTTCAATTTCCCGTGGGGCCTCCGCGCTTCTGCGTCGCGCAACCTCCGACCAGAAGTGGCGCGGACACGCTCCTTGGCTGTTCGCGACTGCTACTCCGATCGAGTGTATTGCTGCGAGTTCGTTCGAACCCCCTCGCGGGCAGGAGGTTTCTCTTAACCTCTGGTAACTAGTCAGGTCATTGGGGTGCGGGCAGCCAGGGCCGTCCCTCGGCGAGCATGACGAGGGTGTCGAAGAAGTGCCTGCCGTGTTTGGCGGCGGTGGAGAGGTA
>NZ_NKYF01000080.1 GCF_002262885.1 Pseudonocardia sp. MH-G8
CCTCGACGTCCCGGACACGCGCGCAGTCATGTTCTCCGTCACCACCCGCAACTCCCTGGTCGTGCTCCCGCTCGCGCTCGCCCTTCCCACGACGCTGGCCATGGCACCCCTGGCGGTGGTCACCCAGACCCTGGTCGAGCTGGTGGCGATGGTCGTGCTCGTCCGCGTCGTTCCCCTGCTCACACGCGTTCCCCGCGACCCAGCAGCAGCCGGCTCGACCGGGGCAGCCACCTCGTCAACGGACGTCTCAGGAACCGGGTAGCGAGCTGGCTGCCAGCGGCCGTCAGCCGGGCGTATCGCTGGCTCCCGACCGTGGGATGGCAGATCCGCTCAGCCGCGCACCCAGGTCCAGGCCGTGCTCAACTCGTCGCGGGTGAAGGTCTTGATCTCGCCGGTGATCAGGAGGTTGGCCAGCTTGGCGCACCACCGCTCCCAGGTCGGCGCGCCCACGATAGCGACCTTGTCGAAGTCGCGGCGGTGGCGCAGGTCCAGACAGGTGTTGCGCCA
>NZ_NKYF01000009.1 GCF_002262885.1 Pseudonocardia sp. MH-G8
GATGGCCAGCACCAGGCAGATCCCATGGCCATCATCGGGCAGATCTCGTGACCGTCACCGGGCAGGTCTCACGGCCGCCGCTGGGCAGTTCCTACTGGCCCTTGACAGTGCGTTGCTGGATGGGGGCAGTGGTGCAGGTGGTGATCGCTGCGAGAAGTACCTGGCGTCGCCGCGGCAGCACCCGGGTGCGGCTCGGGCCGATCACTCGGCCGTGATCTTTCCGACAAGTGCGCCACTGTCGTCGTACCCGCGCCCAGGTGCTGGTCAGGTCGATCTTCGTGGACCGCGCCCGGCCGGTAGCGGTGATCACGGGTGGATGGTCGACTGGCCGCGATGTGGCCGTGATCGAGGTAGCGCTCGCGGTGCGGGCTTGACCGATTCGGCAACTGGCTCCTTGTGCAGCGCCTGTCCCGATCCCACCGTTGATGAGAGGTGGGCACGCCGCCGACCGACCGATGATCACGGGTAAGGGGTGGATCAGGACGACCGCAAGGTGCGCACGCGCCCAGCGGTGACGGGCTCGTCCGGAACGGGCCTGGGCCCGCGCCGGGGACGGCCGCCCACCCAGCCCCGATACTCGCCCCGATACTCGGCAGTTGTGCCAACCCGGCCACCTCGCCGACGGGCGGGGATCGGGGAACCCGGCCGACTGCGCGGAAGGCCAGGGCGGGGTGTGGGGCATGGTCGCGAGCCGGGGACGGCCCGCCCACAGGAGATTTCATGACCATATAGACGTGAGGGGGGTTGGATCTTTCCTCAAGCCCCACCAGGTCTATCTGATCATGAGACGGGTGCGTTCAGCGGAACGCGACGGCCATGATCAGCAGAAGTGGTGTGAGGGCGACAGATTTGACGCCCTCACACCACTCCTGGCGATCATGACGGCGAGCCGGCGCGCGAGACGTACGTGAGTGCGGTCGCGAGGGCCATGGCGTGCGACTCGCACGGCGCCGCGCGTGGATCGAGCCGGATGACGTATCTGATCAACGCGCTGCCGGCCTCGCAGGGCGTCGAGCCGCCGGATGGTGCCGTGGATCGCGACCTCCGGAAGGTGCCGGTGCCGCTACCGTCCTCCTGTGGGCGCGGTGCGGGCTGTGATGATGCTGGCCCTGCTCCTGCTCGTCACCGCATGCACGATCACCGGCGACGAGCCCTCGCCCGCCGACCCGGCGGCCCCGGCACCCACCTCGGCGCTCGCGCCCCGGCCCCGGGACGTGCGGATCGACGGGGTCGACCCCTGCTCGTTGCTGACCGAGGCGCAGCGGGCGGAGCTGGGGTTGGATGCGCGGCCGCGGCTCGATGTCGGACCGTTGCCGCCCTATCCTGGCCGCGAGATCCCCTTATGCCTGTTCGGAGGCTTCACGCCCCGGGCGGTGTCGGTGGCAGTCAGCGTCGTCTCCACTGCCGGAGTGGAGATCTTCACCTCCGGCGAGCTCGTCGCCGAGCTGCAGTCGGTTCGAGTGGCTGGCTTCCCGGCTGCAGAGGCGAGGCCGACCCGGAACGGGGACTTCTGCACGGTGATCGTTGATGTCGCGCCTGGACAGACATTGGATATCAACTTCCGGAGCAGCGACCCGCAGCCAGCCGCTTCGCAGCAGCAACTCTGTGCTGCGGCGGGCCGAGCAGCTGAGGCCGCCATGTCGACGCTCCTCCAGCTTCACTGAGGCGGAGTAACTCCGTTAGCGAACGCACACGAAATCGTGCGATCGCCCGTGAACGTGCACACGACCTCGTAGCGTCGCTGGTGTCGCGAATCGAGGGGGCGCAGATGCCTGGTTCTCATCCGCCTGTCCAGTTGCGGCTCGAGCCGCACGCCCTCCCCGTGATGCGAACGGCGTTCGAGGAGGCGATCAGTGAGGTTCAAGCCCACGTCACCCGTCTCGGAAGGATCGGTTTCATCCCCGACGCCTGGCTCGGCGACCCCGTGAGCGCCACGGTGCAGGAGCACTACAACGCAGCTGTCATGGAGGCCGCCGACGGCCCCTACGCCGCCCTGGTGGCGTACGAAGCCGAGCTGGTGCGCATCCGCGACAGCCTCCAACTGATGGAGGACCACTACCGCCGCACCGAAGGTGACAACGCGGCCCGGTGGGGTCGGATGTGAGCGACGTGCGGTGGGAGGGATTCGCTCACCAGGAGATCTACGACGCCGTGCACCGCGGTCCTGGCCGGGGGGTCTCGGAGGCGGCCGAGATCGCGTGGGCGGAGACCGAGTCGTTGATCACGCGGACGGATCAGCGGATCGCGGCGGCCATGGCGGGGTCGTCGGCCGGGTGGGAGGGCGCTGCCGCCGATGCCACCCGGGGGGCGATGACTCCCCTGGGTCGTTGGGCCCTCGACGCGGCCAACGACGCGAAGATCACGGCCCAGGCGGTGACGGCGCAGGGGGAGCAGGCGAGGGAGCTGCGGGTCACGATGCCGGAGCCGGTGACGGCGCAGCGTGACGCCGAGATGGCCAAGGCGCAGACCGACCCCCTGTACCTCTTCCACGGGCTCGACGACCTGCACGCGGTCGAGCAGGACGCCGCCAACCGGTCGGCGCGGGCGGTCGAGCTGATGAACACCTACACCCAGAACTCCTACGAGAACCGTCGCAACATGGACTACTGGACCTTTCCGCCGCAGGTCACGGTGGTCACCGGGGTGGCGGCCGCGGCCGGTGCCACCGCGGGACCGGGTCTCCCGGGTGCCGCCGGTGAGGCCACCGGGCCCAGCGGACTCGTTCCTGCGCAGCAGGCTCCCGGTGCGCTCGATCCGGGTGCCGGTCCCGCTCCCGTGCCGGGCCCACCGCCCGCACCCGCGCCGCTTGCCGGAGCTGGTGGGAGCGTTCCCGTGGTGGCCCCGGGTGGCAGCCCGGCCGGTGGCCCCGCGGCGGGGCAGGGGGCGCCGGCCGGGGGTGTGGTGCCACCGGTGCCGGTGGGAGCGGCGCCGGGCACCGCTCCGACCCGCGGCGGGCCCCCGCCGGGCTCGCGTCCATCCGCACCACCACGGCCGGGTGGGGCAACACGGGGAAGCGAGCCCGGGCGTCCGGGTGCGAACCCCGCGCCGGGACACCCACGCCCGGGACAGCCACGCCCGGTGGTGCCTGCCCCTCCACCCCGTGCCACGCCGTCGCCGGGCTGGCGGGACCTCGTGCCCGGAGGTGCTCGGCCGGGGGAGCACGCCGGCCGGCCGGCCCTCTCCGGTGCTTCCTCCGAGCGCGCGCTGCTGCCGGGCGGCGGCCGTCCCGTGGCCGAGACCGGCCCGCCGCCCGGCGGTGCCAGGAGCGCGCCCGAGCCGCCCGCGCGCGGCGGGGCGGCGCCGTCCACGGCTGCCGCCGAGCAGGCGCCGCGTGGCCCCTCACCCCGCTCGTCGCCCACGGGCCACCCGGGCGGCCTCTACCCCCCGATGGCGCCGGGAATGGCCGGCGGGCAGGAACGCGAGCGCCGAAGGCCCGACTACCTGCTCGACGACTCCGATGCCTTCGCCGACGACCGCTGGTTCCCACCCGCGGTGATCACGCCCGCCGACGACGAGCCGCCGCTCCGGTCCTGAGCCCGCAGCGCTGCGACGGGTCCCAGCGCAAGGGCACCGGCGGCACCACCCCTGTGAGGACGAAAGCGCTAGCGTCGGCACCGTGCAGACCGAGATCAGCTTCCCCGCGGACGACGGGACGTCGTTGCCCGGCGTGCTGACCGTGCCGGATGCCGTGGAGATGCCGGGGCCCGCGCTGGTGATGATCTACGAGGCGTACGGGATGACCGACGAGATGCGCCGTGTCGCCCGCGACCTCGCCGCAGAGGGGTACACGGTGCTGATCCCCGACCTCTTCGCGCGCGGCCGGATCACCGCCCTGTGCGTCGCGCGCGCCGTGCGCACCGTGCGGCGGGGCGCCGGCCGCGAACTGGACGACATCGAGGCGGGCCGTCGCTGGCTGGCGCGGCGGTCCGAGGTCGCCGCCGACCGGATCGGCACGATCGGGTTCTGCATGGGCGGCGGCTTCGCGCTCCTGCTCGCGGGCACCGGCCGGTACAAGGTGAGCGCCCCGTTCTACAACCTCCCGATCGAGGTCGAGCGCGCCTGCCCGGTGGTGGCGAGCTACGGCGGGCGGGACGCGTCCACGCGCGGCTTCCCCGAGCGGCTCGTGGCCCGCTTGGACGAGCTCGGCGTGCCGCACGACGTCGCCACCTACCCCGAGGCGGGGCATTCGTTCGTCACCCGTCCGCCGGGGCTCATGGGCGCGATCGCGGCGCGCTCGCCGATCCACGCGGAGTACCACGCCCCGAGCGCCGCGGACGCACACCGCCGGATCGTGGCCTTCTTCCGCGCGCACCTCTGAGGAGCTCGCGCAGGCGAGGGGGCAGGATGGGGGCATGAGCGAGCAGGACCGGAGCTGGGGTTTCCGCACCCGTGCCGTGCACGCGGGCCACGTGCCCGACGCGGCCACCGGCGCCCGAGCGGTGCCGATCTACCAGTCCACGAGCTTCGTGTTCGAGGACACCACCGACGCGGCGAGCCTGTTCGCCCTGCAGAAGTACGGGCTGATCTACAGCCGGATCGCGAACCCCACGGTGGCCATCCTCGAGGAGCGGCTGGCGAGCCTCGAGGGTGGGCTGGGCGCCGTCGCGACCGCCACCGGGCAGGCCGCGGAGTTCCTCACCTTCGCCTCCCTGGCCGGTGCGGGCGACCACATCGTCGCGGCGGCGGGGCTGTACGGCGGCACGATCACCCAGCTCGACGTGACGTTGCGCCGTTTCGGCGTGGAGACGACGTTCGTGTCGGGCGGCGAGGCCGAGTCGTTCGCGGCGGCGATCACGCCCCGCACGAAGCTGCTGTTCACCGAGGTGGTGTCCAACCCGGGCGGGGAGGTCGCCGACATCGCCGCGCTCGCCGAGGTCGCCCACGACGCGGGCGTGCCGCTCGTCGTCGACGCCACGCTCGCCACGCCCTACCTGTGCCGCCCGCTCGAGCACGGCGCCGACATCGTGATCCACTCGGCCACCAAGTTCATCGGCGGGCACGGCACCACGCTCGGCGGGGTCGTGATCGAGTCGGGCCGCTTCCCGTGGGGCAACGGCAACTTCCCGCAGATGACCGAGCCCGTCGCGTCCTACGGCGGCCTGACGTGGTGGGGCAACTTCCAGGAGTTCGGCTTCCTCACCAAGCTGCGCGCGGAGCAGTTGCGCGACGTCGGGCCCTCGCTGTCGCCGCACAGCGCGTTCCTGCTGATACAGGGCGTGGAGACGCTGCCGCAGCGGATGGAGGCGCACGTGGCGAACGCGCGGGCGGTCGCGGAGTGGCTGGACGCCGACCCGCGCGTGTCGTACGTGCGGTGGGCGGGCCTGCCCGACCACCCGCACCACGACCGCGCCGCGCGCTACCTGCCGCTGGGGCCCGGCGCCGTCTTCGCGTTCGGGGTGCGGGGCGGGCGCGAGGCGGGGCAGCGGTTCATCGAGTCGGTGCGCCTGTGCAGCCACCTGGCCAACGTCGGCGACGCGCGCACGCTGGTGATCCACCCCGGTTCCACCACCCACCAGCAGCTCACCGACGAGCAGCTGCGTGACGCCAACCTGCCACCGGACCTGATCCGGATCAGCGTCGGCCTGGAGGACGTCGAGGACATCCTCTGGGACCTCGACCAGGCGCTGGCGGCCGCCGAGAAGGGAGCATCGGTATGACCTGGGAGAACCCGTCCGCCACGCGGCGCCAGCAGATCCTGCACGAGACCCGGACCGTCGCGGTGGTCGGCGCGTCGCCGAACCCGGCGCGGGCGAGCAACTTCGTGGCCACCTACCTGCTCGCCAGCACCGACTACGACGTCCACTTCGTCAATCCGAACGCCACCGAGATCCTCGGCCGGCCGGTGTACAAGAGCCTGGCCGACCTGCCGGTGGTGCCCGACCTCGTCGACGTGTTCCGCCGCCGCGAGGACCTTCCGGCCGTGCTCGACGACGTGCTGGCGCTCGAGGGGGTGCACGTCTTCTGGACGCAGTTCGGCCTGCTCGACGAGGAGGTGGCGCGCCGCGCGGAGGCCGCGGGGCTGGAGGTCGTGATGGACCGCTGCCTCAAGGTGGAGCACGCGCGGTTCCACGGCGGGCTGCACATCGCCGGGTTCGACACCGGTGTGATCAGCTCGCGGCGCCGCGCCCGCTGACCGACGTCTCGGCGAGGAAGCCGCGGATCGTGGACGTGAGCGCCGCGGGCTGGTCCTCGGGCACGAGCGTGTAGCTGTCGCTGATCGTCACGAGCCGGCCCTGCGGGTAGAGCGCCGCGAGGCGGCCCCCGTGTGCGCCGGGCATGACGCGGTCCTCCGCGGCCCACACCACCAGCACCGGCCCGGTGAAGGCACGGTTGCGCTCGGCCCACTCCAGCAGTACCTCGCGGGACGGGATGCTCAGCCCGTACGCGGCGAGGTCGCGCCGCACCGCGGGCTGCTCACGGGCGGACCGGAACCACTCGTCCATGATCTCGTCGGGAACCGGGCGCTTGCTCATCCAGCCCCATCCGCCGGGGGCGCGCCGGACCGCGCGCAGGCGCAGCAGGTGCGCCAGCGCCGCGAGCCCACCCGGCACGCGAGCGGTGAGCGTGAGCAGGCGCCCGGGCAGTCCCGGCGGGTAGTTGTCGAAGGCCTCGCACGGGGTGAGCACCATGCGGGCGACCCGTTCGGCGCCACCGTGGGCGACCAGGACCTGGGCGCCACCCCAGTCGTTCTGCACGAGGGTGACCTCGCGCAGGTCGAGCCGCTCCAGGAACTCGCCGATCAGCCCGGCCATCGCGGGCAATGACAGGTCCGCGTCGGGGCGCATGGGACGGCGGTGCGATCCGAGCGGCAGGTGGGGCAGGACGCAGCGGTACTCGTCGCTCAGCCCGGCGACGACGTGCCGCCACACCGACGGCGCCACGGTGACGCCGTGCAGGAAGACGAGGACGGGCCCGTCCCCGCCGGTGTCGGTGTACTCGACGGTGCCGGCCGACAGCTCGATCTCCGCCATGACGCCTCCTCTTGATAGATCGCTCTACTGAGAGGGTAGGGTCGGGGCCGGTCGACCGGCAAGGAGGAAACGGGTGGCGGACACGAAGGCGCGGATACTGGACGCCACGGGCGAGCTGTTCCGGCGGCAGGGCTACACGGGCACCGGGCTGAAGCAGATCGTCGCGGAGGCGGGGGCCCCGTTCGGGTCGATCTACCACTTCTTCCCGGGCGGGAAGCAGCAGCTCGCCGCGGAGGTGATCCGCTCCTCCGGGCGGGCCTACCAGGACCTGGTGATGGCGCTGCTCGACGCGGCCCCGGGCGCGGTGGCCGCGGTCGAGACGTCGTACGCGGGGGCTGCGGAACTGCTCGAGGCCACCGGCTACGCGGACGCGTGCCCGATCGCGACGGTCGCGCTGGAGGTCGCCAGCACGGACGAGACGTTGCGCGCGGCCACCGCCGCGGTGTTCGAGGAGTGGACGGTGGCGGGCACCGAGCGGTTCGTCCGCTGGGGCTTCGACGCGGCGGCGGCCCGGCGGCTCGCGATCGTGCTCATCACCAGCCTGGAAGGTGCGTTCGTCATCTGCCGGGCGGCGCGCAGCACCGAGGCGCTCGATGCCGCCGCGAGCGCGGTCGTCGCCGCCGTCCGGGCCGCAGAACGGCCCTAGCGCCGCCTCAGGCCGCCGGCATCGGCAGGACGACTCGCAGGAACCAGAACACCGGCGCCGCCACGACGACGAGCAGCCAGAACGGCCAGCCGCGGCGCCGAGCGACCGCCCAGACGGCCGCTGCGGCCAGCAGTGTGGGCACGCCCAGCGCCCCGACGAAGCGCCCCAGCGACTCTGCGCTCCCCGGCGCTCCGGAGACGGCCAGGACCAGGGCCAGGTTCACCGAAGCCCAGGTGACGGCCGCGCCCAGTGCGGCCCGGAACCTGGTGCGCGGCCGTGGCTGCCCGACGGGCGGCGCGCCCGGCTCGGGTGCCGCCGGGTAGGGCGGCGCGCCGGGCATCGGGGCGTGCGGCGGTAGGTCGTCGGAGTAGGAGGTGTAGCCGGGAGCGCCCGCCCAGGAGGGCGGGCGCTCGTCGTCGGGCCGCGGGTCCGGAGGCGATGCGGTCACCGGTCGACCGTAACCCGCGGGTCGGGGACGGGGGCGGCGATGTCAGGCGGGCTGGGCGGAGCGGCGGCTCGGTCCGTAGGTCAGGCGCCGCAGGAGCACCTCGGCCGGGCCCCGGTAGCCGGATCGCGCAGAAGCCGCGGCCACGAGCAGGATCACCGACCAGGTGCCGATGGCGTACAACGCCGTCTGCCAGAGGTGCGCACCGGAGCCCAGCCCGAACGTCCAGGCCGGCAGCAGTACCGCGAACGCGACGGATTGCGCGAGGTAGCTCGACAGCGACCGCTGCCCGCCCGCCTGGAGCGCTGAGGTGACGGGCCCGGTAGCGCCCGCGAGCCGGATCGCGAGCAGGCCGAACAGCGCCGCGTAGCCCAGGCCCCCGGCGTAGCCGCCGATCGCGTGGAGCGACCCGCCGAGCATCCGGACGACGACCGGCGCCGACGTCCACAGCTCTGCGCTCATCAGCGCCATCGGCAGCCCGAGCAGCACAGCCGCGGCGAGGCCGGCGCCGGCCGTGCGTGCCAGAAGCGGCCGGTGCTTCGCCGGTTCGTCGAGCAGGCCGCGCCGCGCCGCCCACGCGCCCAGCGCGACGGCCGCGAATACACCGATGGCCTGGGTGACGAGCCCGATGAAGACCCACTCGAACGCCCGCACCGGGAGTGCGGCGATGGGGCTCTCGATGGCCATGGACGGCAACAACGACTGCGTGCCGTCCGCCGTCGGCAGGGCGGAGAGGGCGTAGAGCAGCGCGGACAGCAGGGCGCCGACGGCGCCGGTGACCAGCAGCGTCCGGTCGCCGCCGCGCACCAGCAGCCCGGCCAGCGCGACGGCGATCAGGCCGTACGCGCCGACGATGTCACCCGACCACAGCAGCACCCCGTGCACGAGGCCGATGAGGATCATCCACCCGCCGCGGCGCCGGACCAGCCGCGTCACCGCCTCGACCGGCATCCCGACCGTGCCCCGCCGCCGGGCGAGCTGGACGATCCCGTAGCCGAACAGGAACCCGAAGAGCGGGTACGCGCGCCCGTCCACCAGCAGCATCTGCAGCAGGGCGACCGACTGGTCCACCGGATCCAGGTCCTGCGGGTAACCACGCGTGCCCAGGGCGTGCCCGTAGGACCAGAGGTGCACGTTCGCCAGCGCGATCAGCAGCAGCATGCCGCCGCGGGCGAGGTCGGGCGCGAGAGCGCGGGCAGCGGTCGGCGTGGCGCCCGGGTCGAGGGGCGGCGGCGCGGTCATACCCGACAAACTAGGCGTCCGCCGGCGTACGCGAGTCCACCCTTCGATCGATCTCTGCTCCTTCGCGGTGTGGTCCCCGTCGCGGCGCGAATCGGCGACGAGGGCTAGCCTGCCCGCGTGCCTGCGTCGACCTCGTCCCCCGTCACCGTCACCGTCACCGGAGCTGCCGGCCAGATCGGCTACGCGCTGCTGTTCCGGATCGCCTCCGGGCAGCTGCTCGGGCCGGACACCCCGGTCCGCCTGCGCCTGCTGGAGATCCCGCAGGCGGTGAAGGCAGCCGAAGGCACCGCGATGGAGCTCGACGACTGCGCGTTCCCGCTGCTGAGCGGCATCGACATCACCGACGACGCGAACGTTGCGTTCGACGGCACGAACATCGCGCTGCTCGTCGGCGCCCGCCCGCGCACCAAGGGCATGGAGCGCGGCGACCTGCTCGAGGCCAACGGCGGCATCTTCGCGCCGCAGGGCAAGGCCATCAACGACCACGCCGCCGACGACGTGCGCGTCCTCGTCGTGGGCAACCCGGCCAACACCAACTCCCTGATCGCCCAGGCCGCGGCCCCGGACGTGCCGGCGCAGCGGTTCACGGCGATGACCCGCCTCGACCACAACCGCGCGGTCGCCCAGCTGGCGAAGAAGCTGTCGGTGCCGGTCACCGAGATCAAGAAGCTCACGATCTGGGGCAACCACTCGGCCACCCAGTACCCCGACCTCTACCACGCCGAGGTCGGCGGCAAGATCGCTGCCGAGCAGGTCGACGACGCGTGGCTGCGCGACGAGTTCATCCCCACCGTCGCCAAGCGCGGTGCCGCCATCATCGAGGCCCGTGGCGCGTCGTCGGCGGCCTCGGCGGCCAACGCCGCCATCGACCA
The DNA here is from genome assembly GCF_002262885.1 of Pseudonocardia sp. MH-G8. Lineage (GTDB taxonomy): Bacteria > Actinomycetota > Actinomycetes > Mycobacteriales > Pseudonocardiaceae > Pseudonocardia. The sequence continues at coordinate 10,177 of NZ_NKYF01000009.1, forward strand.
CGTGTACGACTGGGTGAACGGCACCCCCGAGGGCGACTGGACCTCCGCCGCGATCCCGTCCGACGGCTCCTACGGCGTGGCCGAGGGCATCATCTCCTCCTTCCCGGTCACCTCGAAGAACGGCGAGTGGGAGATCGTGCAGGGCCTGGAGATCGACGAGTTCTCCCGCGGCAGGATCGACGCCTCGGTGAACGAGCTGGTCGAGGAGCGCGAGGCCGTGAAGGGTCTCGGCCTGCTCTGACCCCCCGCATTGCAGCAGAGCCACTTTCCCGCAGCCACGTTGCAGGAAGGTGGCTCTGCTGCGATCAGGGCTCAGGCGAGTAGCACCACCGCGAACGACTCCGGGCGGAGCGTGATCGCCGACTCCTCACCCTCCACCTGCTCCGACGCCAGCAGGATGCGCTCGACCGGGCCCTGCATGTGGAGGGTGGCGGGCTCGCTCCCGAGGTTGCAGGCCACCCGCAGCTCGCCGCGGTGCAGCACGACCGTGCGGGCCACGTCGTCGACCCCGACCTCGACCTCGTCCAGCCACGGGTCGGACAGCTGCGGCCACGCCCTGCGCAGCGCGATCAACTCGCGGTGCAGGCGCAGGAGGGTCGCGTGCGGTTCCTGGGCAGGCTCGTCCCAGTCGAGCTTCGAGTCGAGGAAGGTGCTCTCCGCGTTCGGGTCGGGGACCTCCGCGTCCCCCCAGCCGTGCTCGGCGAACTCGGCGGTCCGGCCCGTGCGCACGGCCTCGCGCAAGGCCTCGTCCGGGAAGTGGGAGAAGAACTGCCACGGGGTGCGCGCGCCCCACTCCTCACCCATGAACAGCATCGGGGTGAACGGTGAGCCGAGGACCAGCGCGGCGCCGCAGGCCAGCAGGCCGGGGGAGAGGCTCTGGGTGAGCCGGTCGCCGGTGGCGCGGTTGCCGATCTGGTCGTGGTTCTGCAGGTAGGCGAGGAAGCGGTGGCCGGGGACGCGGTGCGTGTCGACCGGCGCGCCGTGGCTGCGCTGCCGGAAGCTCGACCAGGTTCCCTCGTGCAGGAACGCGCGGGTGAACACGTGCGCGAGCCCGGTGAGGCCGGCGGCCGCGAAGTCGGCGTAGTAGCCCTGGGACTCCCCGGTGAGCACGGTGTGCAGCGTGTGGTGGATGTCGTCGGCCCACTGCGCGTGCAGCCCGTACCCGCCCGCCTCCCGCGCCGTGATCAGCCGGGGGTCGTTGAGGTCGGACTCGGCGATCAGCGAGAGCGGTCGCCCCACGTGCGTGGAGAGCGCCTCGACTTCGACGGCCATCTGCTCCAGCAGGTGCGTGGCGCGGCTGTCGCGCAGCGCGTGCACGGCGTCGAGCCGCAGGGCGTCGACGTGGAAGTCGCGCAGCCACATCAGCGCGTTGTCGATCGCGTAGCGGCGCACCTGGTCCGAGTGCGCGCCGTCCAGGTTCAGAGACGGCCCCCAGATGTTGCTGCCGGCGAAGTACGGGCCGAAGCGGTCCAGGTAGGCGCCCGAGGGCCCCAGGTGGTTGTGCACGACGTCGAGCGCCACGCCGATGCCGTGCGCGTGGCAGGCGTCGACGAACCGCTTGAACGCGTCCGGGCCGCCGTAGTTCTCGGTGACGGCGTACCAGCCGACCCCGTCGTAGCCCCAGTTGCGGGGCCCGTCGACCGCGTTGACCGGCAGCACCTCCACCATGTCGACGCCGAGGCCGGCGAGGTGGTCGAGGCGCGCGATCGCCGCGTCGAACGTGCCCTCGGGTGTGAACGTGCCGATGTGGAGCTCGTAGAGCACGCTGCCGGGCAGCTGCCGGCCGGTCCAGTGCTGGTCGGTCCAGAAGAACGCGGTGTCGTCGTAGACGCGCGAGGCGCCGTGCACGCCGGTGGGCTGCCACCGCGAACGCGGGTCGGGGAGGGGCTCTTCGTCCTCACCGAGGAGGAAGGCGTAGGCGGTGCCGGGCGCCGCGTCCGGGACGGCGGCGCGCCACCACCCCGCGGCACCCGCGGTCATCTCGTGGGGAGTGCCGTCCACGAGCACCCGGACGCGGTCGTGCTGCGGCGCCCACACGGCGAAATCGGTCACGCCCGACGATCCTGCCCGCCCCGGCTGCGACACGCCCGCCGCAATGGTGTGACGCCGCCCATCCCACGGACCTGCGGTCTTCGCCGGGCTACGACCGGCTACGCCGGGCGGACCAGCAGGGCTACCGGGTAGCGGTGCAGCAGCTGCCCCAGGCTCGGCGCCGCGCCGTCTAGCGGGGTGTCGGTGATGACGTCGTGCCAGTCGGTCGTGCCCTCGGGCAACGGGAGCACCGTGTCGGCCCAGCCGCCGCGCTCCGCGAGGCCCACCGGCAGGCGGGTGGCCACGGCCACCAGCGACGCCGAGCGCGCGAAGGCGACCGCATGGCTCGCGGCCGGGCCCTGGGCCGGCAGCGGCCGGTAGCCGGTGAACACCTCGGGCCGGTAGCGACGCAGCCGCAGCGCGCTGGCCGTGACCAGGAGCTTCGCGGCGCCCTCGGCATCGACGTCGGGCAGCCAGCCGTCGTCGAGGCGGGCGAGCAGCTCCCGACGGGCTGCCCAGTCGACCGGCCGGCGGTTGTCCGGGTCGACCAGCGAGTACTCGAACAGCTCGGTGCCCTGGTAGACGTCGGGCACGCCGGGGCCGGCGATCTGCAGCAGCTTCTGGCCCAGCGAGTTGGCCCGGCCCGGGCCCGCGATGCGGGTGACGAAATCCTCGATCTCCGCGACGAGCTCGGCGTCGGCCAGCACCTGTTCCGGCCACGCGGCGATGGCCTCGTCGACCTCGGGCACGGCCTCGACGTGGCTGGTGACGAGCTTGGCCTCCTTGGCCGCCTTCGTCAGGTAGCCCGACATCCGCTCCGCAGGGATCGGCCAGGCGCCCACGAGGTTCTGCCAGGCCAGCAGCTCCAGCGACCGGTCGGGGAGCGGGTGCGCGGCGGCCCAGCGGCGCATCCGGCCGGCCCACTCGTCCGGGATCTCGGCGAGGACGGCCAGGCGTGCGCGGACGTCCTCGGAGCGCTTGGTGTCGTGGGTGGACAGTGTGGTCATCGTGGCCGGCCAGGACGCCTCGCGCGCGGCGAGCCCGCGGTGGAACTCCGGCGGAGCCACCCCGAACCGGGACGGGTCGCCGCCGACCTCGTTGAGTGCGACGAACCGGTTCCAGCGGTAGAACGCGGTGTCCTCCACACCCTTGGCCATCACCATCCCCGACGTCTGCTGCACGCGGGTGGCCAGCAGGCCCGTGGGGTCGGCGAGCATGGCGGCCCGGATGGCCTCCAGCACGTCGGCGAGGTCGGGCCGGTGGGTGCGCGCGACGGTGACCGCCGTGTCCAGCGATTCCCGGCCCTCGGGCAGGTAGCTGCGGTAGACCGGGAAGCCGCAGAGCAGCTCCGCGACGGCAGTGCGGACGCGGTCGGCGGCCTCGCCCGGCTCCTCCTCGGTGCTCGGCGGGGCCTCCGGCACGGGTACCAGCGCGGCGATGCGACGCACCTCGGCGGCCAGGATCGTGTCGGCCACCTCCCGGCGTGCGGCGTGCTCCGCCGCGTGCGCCGACTCCTTGCGCCCGGTGTGCTCGGCCGCCAGCTGCGTGAGCACGCCGGCACCGTCGGGATCGACGAAGACGCCCTGGATCTCGCGCAGCGCCTCGTAGCCCGACGTGCCGTTCACCGGCCAGGAGGCCGGCAGGTCCTCACCGACTCCGAGGATCTTCTCCACGAGCAGCCAGCGCTGCGGCCCGAGGGCGGCACGCAGCATGCGGACGTACGCGCCGGGGTCGGACAGGCCGTCCGGGTGGTCCACGCGGATGCCGTCGACGTCACCCGCCTCGACCCAGCGCAGTACCTCGCGGTGGGTCTTCTCGAAGATCTCCGGCAGCTCCACGCGCACCGCGGCGAGCGTGGAGACGTCGAAGAAGCGGCGGTAGGTCAGCTCGGCCGCGCCGCGCTTCCAGGACACGAGCCGGTAGTGCTGGCGCTCGTGCACCTCCTGCGCCGTGCCGGTGTCGCCGGTGCCGGGCGCGACCGGGAACGCGCGCTCGTAGTAGCGCAGCTGCGTGCGGTCGTCGGAGACGCTGAGCTCCGAGAGCGCCTTCTCCTCGTCGGCGTCCAGGACGGGCAGCAGGACCGGGCCCGCGTCCCAGTCGATGTCGAACGTGCCCGCGTGCTCCGAGGAGCGGCCGTGCGCGAGCACGTCCCACCACCAGGGGTTCGCCTGCGGCACGTCGACGCCGACGTGGTTGGGCACGATGTCCAGAACGAAACCCAGCCCGCGCTCGCGCACCGCGGCCACCAGGGCGCGCCTGCCCTCCTCGCCGCCCCGCTCCTGCGACACCCGCGTGGGGTCGACCACGTCGTAGCCGTGGTTGGAGCCGGCGCCGGACTCCAGCAGCGGTGACGCGTAGAGCGCGCCGGCACCCAGCGCGTCGAGGTAGGGCAGCAGTGCGCGCGCATCGGTGAACGTCGTGTCCTGCGAGAACTGCAGACGGTAGGTGGAGCTCGGCGCGGGCCCGGGGTTCACGATCCCGCCGCCTCCACCCGTTGCAGGACCAGCACGGCCCGCGCCGGCACCGGGTGCACGGCGCCGCCGGCCACCGTGTGCGGCTCGGCCGCCGTGACGCCCGGCACGGAGGACAGCGTGGTGACCTCGCCGGCCGCGGTGTCGACCACGACGGCCCACTGCGCGCCGTACTCCGCGGCGGGCAGCGTGACGTCGATGTCCTCGTAGTGGGCGTTGAGGCAGATCAGGAACGAATCGTCGGTGACGCGTTCACCGCGGGTGTCGGCCTCGTCGATGCCCTGCCCGTTGAGGAATACGGTGACGCACTTGCTGAAGCCCGAATCCCAGTCCTGCTCGGTCATCTCCTGCCCCGAGGGCTGGAACCAGGCGATGTCGGCGAGCGCTCCCGGCTTCCGCCTGCCCAGCGGCCGGCCCGCGAAGAACTTGCGCCTGCGGAACACCGGGTGGGAGTGGCGCAGCGCGGTGACGCCGGCGGTGAAATGCACCAGCGACGTGTTCTTCGTGGCCAGCGACCAGTCGACCCAGGACGTCTCGTTGTCCTGGCAGTAGACGTTGTTGTTGCCGCCCTGGGTGCGGCCCAGCTCGTCGCCGTGCAGCAGCATCGGCACGCCCTGCGACAGCATCAGCGTGGTGAGGAAGTTGCGCTGCTGGCGGGCCCGCAGCGCGAGCACCGGCGCGTCGTCGGTGGGGCCCTCGACGCCGCAGTTCCACGAGCGGTTGTGGCTCTCGCCGTCGTCGCCGCCCTCCTGGTTGGCCTCGTTGTGCTTGTCGTTGTACGAGACGAGGTCGGCGAGGGTGAACCCGTCGTGCGCCGTGACGAAGTTGATCGACGCGTACGGGCGGCGGCCGTCGTCCTTGTAGAGGTCGGAGCTGCCGGTGAGGCGCGAGGCGAACTCGCCGATCGTGCCCGGCTCGCCGCGCCAGAAGTCGCGGACGGTGTCGCGGTACTTGCCGTTCCACTCGGTCCACAGCGGCGGGAAGTTGCCGACCTGGTAGCCGCCGGGCCCGACGTCCCACGGCTCGGCGATCAGCTTGGCCTGGCTGATGACCGGGTCCTGCTGCACGAGGTCGAAGAACACCGACAGCCGGTCGACGTCGTAGAACTCGCGGGCCAGAGTGGAGGCGAGGTCGAAGCGGAAGCCGTCGACGTGCATCTCGGTGACCCAGTACCGCAGCGAATCCATGATCAGCTGCAGCGTGTGCGGGTTGCGCACGTTCAGCGAGTTGCCGGTGCCGGTGTAGTCCATGTAGTACCGCGGGTCGTCCTCGACGAGGCGGTAGTAGGCGGAGTTGTCGATGCCGCGCAGCGAGAGCGTGGGGCCCATGTGGTTGCCCTCGGCGGTGTGGTTGTAGACCACGTCGAGGATCACCTCGATGCCCGCGTCGTGCAGGTCGCGGACCATCGCCTTGAACTCCTGCACCTGGTTGCCCGCGCGCCCGGAATCGCGCGCGTAGGCGTGGTGCGGGGCCAGGTACGCGATGGTGTTGTAGCCCCAGTAGTTGGAGAGGCCCTTCTCCTGCAGGTGGTGGTCGTTGAGGAACTCGTGCACCGGCATGAGCTCGACCGCGGTGACGCCGAGCGTCTTGAGGTGCTCGATCATCACCGGGTGCGCGAGCCCGGTGTAGGTGCCGCGCAGCTCCCGCGGAATCTCCGGGTGGGCGATGGTGAGGCCCCGCACGTGCGCCTCGTAGATCACCGACTCGTGGTACGGGGTGCGCGGGGCGCGGTCGGTTCCCCAGTCGAAGAACGGGTTGACCACCACCGACTTCGGTACGTACGGCGCGGAGTCGACGTCGTTGCGCGCCTCCGCCTGACCGAACGGGTAGCCGAACACGGCCTCGTCCCAGCGCACCGGGCCGTCGACGGCCTTCGCATACGGGTCGATGAGCAGCTTCTGCGGGTTGCACCGCAGACCCTGCGCGGGGTCGTAGGGCCCGTGGACCCGGTAGCCGTAGCGCTGGCCGGGCTCGACGCTCGGGAGGTAGCCGTGGTGGACGAACCCGTCGACCTCGCTGAGCGGGACGCGCGTCTCCTTGCCCCGGGCGCTGAACAGGCAGAGCTCGACCTTCTCGGCGACCTCGGAGAAGAGTGCGAAGTTGGTGCCAGATCCGTCGTAGGTGGCGCCCAGGGGGTAGGCGTGGCCCGGCCACGGCCGCATGGTTCCTCCGCGTCTCGTGAGTGACTGCCCGGCCGCGGCCGTTCGTACTCGTTGTCTTCCCGGCGAGGAACCGGTGGCTCCGGATCCTCCTGACGCGCAGAGGTTACCGGGGTCCCCCGACGGGGCGCCGGGTCGCGGGCACCGCTCAGCCGAGCCGAGCGGGGAAACCCCCTGTGGCCACCGGGCTCCACCGGGTGGGCGTGATGCGGATCAGCGCCTTGCCCTGGTCGTGCATCGCACGGCGGTACTCGTCCCAGTCCGGGTGCTCGCCGGAGATGCAGCGGAAGTACTCGACCAGCGGCTCGACCGACTCGGGCAGGGTGAGCAACTCCGCATCACCGTCGACCTGCACCCACGCCCCGCCGAAGTCGTCGGAGAGCACGATCACCGACGCCTTCCCGTGGCGGGCGACGTTGGCCGCCTTCGCCCGCTCCGGGTAGGTGGAGACGACGATCCGGCCCTCGGGGTCGACGCCCGCCGTGACCGGGGAGCCCTGCCAACCGCCGTCCGCGCGCGGAGTGAGCAGGACCATCTTGTGCCGGCAGCGGATGAACTCGAGGAGGCCGTCGCGGTCGACGGAGGTGTTCGTGGCGAGGGTCCGGGCCATGGTCGCCGAGCCTAGTGCGGGCCGGGCTAGGCTTCGTGGTGATGAGCACCCTGTTCACCCGGATCATCGATGGCGAGCTGCCCGGACGCTTCGTCTGGAGCGACGAGCGCGCCGTCGGCTTCCTCTCGATCAACCCGCTCGGTCCCGGGCACACCCTGGTGGTGCCCCGCGCCGAGGTCGACCACTGGGTCGACGCCGAGCCCGAGCTGCTCGCGCACCTCACCACGGTCTCCCATGCCGTGGGCGCGGCCGTGCGCGAGGTGTGGCAGCCGCCGCGCGTCGGGCTGCTCGTCGCCGGGTTCGAGGTGCCGCACCTGCACGTGCACGTGTTCCCGGCCTGGGACATGGCCGCCTTCGACTTCGCGAACGCCGCCCCGTCGGTGGAGGCGCAGGAGCAGGAGGGGCACGCGGAGAAGCTGCGCGCGGCGCTGCGGGCGGCGGGCCACGGGAACTTCGTCCCGGACTGACGCCTGCCTACTGCGTCCATCCGGCGTTGATCATGTGGCGGCGCGGTGAGCCGTACACGAGGGTCCTCGCGACCGCGCTCACGAAGGGGGGCGCGGGCGGGGCGGTCGCGGCTGGCTCGTGGTCCGGAACCGCATCGTGGCACTGCGGGCCGCCGGTTGGCGGCGCGCTGCCCCCACTCGCTGACCGTCCTGCGGGCATCCACACCGAGGAACGCGCCGGTGGCGACACCGACCCACAGGGTACTGCGCCGGCCCGCCCTGCGGCCGCGCGCTGACCTGTTGCGCGGCTTGCCGCTCTTGCGGCCGGGCACGGTGAGTTGCCGCATACGAGATCGACGTGATGGGTCTGGATCCGGCGCGTGACACTCACCACGTCGATCTCGCGCGTGCCAGCCTGTGGATGGAGCCTTTCAGTGGAGGTATGACAGTGCAGCTCGTCCTCGTCCGGCACGCGCTGCCGGAGCGCATCCACCCGTCCGACGCGGCCGTTGCGGACCGCCCCGGGGGTCCGGCCGACCCGTCGCTCACCCCGCTCGGCGAGCGGCAGGCGCAGCGGCTCGTCGACGCCCTGGCGCGGGACGAGATCGCCGGGATCTACACCAGCCCGCTGGCCAGGGCGCGGGAGACGGCGGCGCCCCTCGCGGCCGCGCTCGGGGTGGAGCCGGTGGTCGTCGACGAGCTGCGGGAGTACGACGCCGACTCCTCCCACTACGTGCCCGTCCACGAGATGCCGCGGCTGGACCCGGCCGCGTGGCAGCGGATGCTCGCCGGACTGCTGCCCGAGAGCGTCGACCTGCCGGCGTTCACGCGGCGGATCGCCGGCGGGTTCGAGCGCGTCGTCGCCGCGCACCCGGGCCGGGAGACCGCCGTTGTCGTGGCCCACGCCGGTGTCGTGAACACCTGGCTCGCGCACCTGCTCGGGCTGGACCGGCCGCTGGTGTTCCCGCTCGACTACACGGGCGTCACGCGCGTGCTCGCGGGGCGCGACGGGCGCCGCGTCGTCCGGACGGTCAACGAGACCGCCCACGTGGCTGACCTGCTCACGATGACGGCTGACGCGGCGTAGGGCAGGATCGACGGGATGCTGGTGGGCGTCCCGCGCGAGGTCAAGAACCACGAGTACCGCGTGGCGATCACGCCGGCGGGGGTGCGGGAGCTGACCGGTCGCGGCCACCAGGTGCTGCTCGAGCGCGACGCCGGTGCCGGTGCCGGGCTGCCCGACGACGAGTTCGTCGCGGCCGGACGGCTGGTCCAGCCCGAGGTCGCGGCGGCCCACGGCCTACCCGTCGTTGCGCTGCGTGACGTCGTCGACGATCTGCCCGCCCCTCGGTGAGCAAGCGGGTGATCGAACATCTCGTTTGTTGCAGAGGAGAGGCAGCACCGGGCAGCATCTCCCGCGTGCTGACGCGCTGCGCATGATCATTTACGCTCGGTGCATCGAGCGGCGCAGCCGGCTGAGGCCGAGGGGGGAACGACCGGATGGCGGGTAGCGGGCTCGGCGCGGTCTTCCGCGTGCCCGAGTTCCGGATCATCTGGGGTGCGGAGCTGTTCTCGATCGCGGGGGACCAGCTCGCGCGCGTCGCCCTCGCGGTCCTCGTCTACGGCCGCACCGGCTCCGCCCTGTGGGCCACCGTGGCCTACGCCCTCACGTTCCTGCCCGCCCTGCTCGGCGGGGTGCTGCTGTCCGGCTTCGCCGACCGGTACCGGCGCCGCGAGGTCATGATCGCGTCGGATGTGGCGCGGGCGGTGCTCGTGGCGGCGATGGCGATCCCGGGCCTCCCGCTGTGGGCGCTCTGCGGGCTCCTGGTCGTCGTCGTCCTGCTCGGATCCCCGCACACCGCCGCCCAGGGCGCGCTCTACCCGGAGATCCTGCGCGGCGAGCTCTACGAGCGCGGCCTCGCCGTCCGGCAGATCACCAGCCAGACGGCACAGCTGGTGGGTTTCGCGAGCGGTGGCCTCCTCGTCGCGGCCGTCAGCCCGGCCGTCGCGCTGCTGGGCAACGCCGTGTCGTTCGCCCTGTCGGCGGTCGTCGTCCGGGTCGGAGTGGCTGACCGGCCCCGACCCGGCAGCGCCGACGACGCCCCTGCGCCAGGATCGGTCGGCGGGCTGCGCGGGGTGCTCGCCGGCCTCGTCGAGATCGCGACCGATCCGCGGCGGCGCGCGCTCGTCGTCCTCGCCTGGCTCGTCGGCTGGTACGTCGTGCCGGAGGCGCTCGCCGCCCCGTACGCCGACCAGCTGGGTGCCGGGCCTGCCGTGGTCGGCCTGCTCATGGCCGCCGATCCGCTCGGCAGCGTGCTCGGCGCCTGGTTGTTCGTGCGCTTCGTCCCCGCCGCGACGAGGCCGCGGCTGATCGGGGTGATGGCGGTGGCGGCCGGGATCCCGCTGGTCCTGTGCGCGCTGCGCCCCGGCCTGCCGCTCACCCTGGTGCTGTGGGGCGTGTCGGGGATGCTCTCGACCGCCTACCTGCTGCAGACCCAGGCGAGCTTCGTGCGAGCGACCCCGGACGCCGGCCGTGGTCGGGCGATCGGCGTGGCGGCGTCCGGGATCATCGCTGCGCAGGGTGGTGCGGTCCTCATCGGCGGGTTGTTCGCCGACGCGTGGGATCCGGCCACCGCGGTGGCCGTGGCCGGGGTGATCGGGGCGGTGTTGTCGCTGGGCGGCGCCATCGCCTGGCACTGCGCCAACGCCACCACCTTGCCGGCGACGCAACGTCCGACCCCCGCTCGGTAGCGCTGACCGGAGGGAACGTCGTCGACGGGGTTCGCGAGCGGCTCGCTCGCAGGTGGGTCACCAGCTGCGGTTGCGCACGGGGGGTTCCTTTCGTGGTGGGTGGTCGGGTGGTGGGTGGGTCACCAGCTGCGGTTGCGCACGGGGGGTTCCTTTCGTGGTGGGTGGTCGGGTGGTGGGTGGGTCACCAGCTGCGGTTGCGCACGGGGCGTTCCCTTCCTGGTAGATGGCCGGGCGACGGGCGCGCCCTCCGGTTCCGGATGGAAGGGCCTCTCGCCCGAGAGCCGCAGGTGGGAGCGCCGCACCGGAGACTCGGCAGGGGCGGCAGAGCCACCTCCTTCGTCAGCGAGGGCCGCTCGTGTTCGTGGCCTAGGTCACGGCCATCCCCCCTTGGGGTGCGTGGCCCGTGACAGCCCTGGGCAGGCCCAGTAGCCTTACTTCCCTCGATAGGGGAGATGGCTGAGAGTATGAATGTCTAGGGGTGCGCGCCAGGACGCTGCCTCGGCCGCCCCGGTGCCAGACACCGAGGTCAGCTCCATATGGCGACCTTCGTCATGGGCCATCTGGTCCATGCCGCGTCGGCTGCTCGGCCCAATCCTCGTCGTTGAGCTCACGGCGGCTCTGCTCACGGTCCTGAGCATCTCGCCAGGTGATTTCGACCACCAATCGATCATGATGAGCCTTCTGGTGTGCGGGCTCGGCGTCGTGCACTCCGAGATCGCGTTGCGCGTCGAGCGCATTCGTCGCCGGATCATCGATACGCTGCACGTGGACCTGAGTTCCGTGTGGACGTTCGCAGCCGCCCTTCTGGTACCGCCTGCTCTCGCCGTGACGGTGGCGATTGTCGTTTTCACTCACCTCTGGTGGCGCTCCTGGCGCCCGCGGGTGGCGGTTTATCGACACGTCTTCAGCACGGCGACGATCGTTCTCTCCTGCCTCGCCGCGGCAGGGGTGGCGGGCGTGCATCGCGACGGCGGGAGCGGGCTGGGCGGCGAAGCCACCGGAGTGCTCCTGCTCGCCGGAGCGATCCTGACCTACACCACTGTGAACACGGCATTGGTCGCCGGCGCGGTTGCGATGAGCAATCCGCAACCCGACATCAGCAAGGCGCTCGGGCGCTGGGACGACATTCTTCTCGAGTTCGCCACGCTGTCACTCGGAGCGATCACCGCAGTCGCTTTGTCGATCAATCCGATGCTCGTCGTCCTCGTGCTGCCGCCGCTTCTGGTGTTGCACCGCGCGGTCCTGGTCAAGCACCTCGAGGAAGCCGCGAACACCGACGGCAAGACCGGGTTGCTCAACGCCGCGGCGTGGCACGTGCAGGCCGAGCGCGTCCTGCAGCGTCGACGGCGGGGCGACGGCATGCGCGGCGTGCTGGTGCTCGACCTGGACCACTTCAAGGCGGTCAACGACACCCATGGCCACCTCGCAGGGGACCACGTGCTCGCTGCGGTGGCCGGGGTTCTGCGCTCGGAGGTCAGGGAACGCGATCTCGTCGGCCGCTTCGGCGGCGAGGAGTTCGTCGTGATGCTGGCAGGGCTGGAGGGCAGTGGGTCGACGGAGCTGGAGGCGGTCGCCGATCGGATCCGGCGGCGCGTGGCCGATCTGAGCGTCGAGATCCCGACCCCGGACGGGCCGCTGAGCGTGATGGGCCTGTCCGTGTCCATCGGCTGCGCGCTCTCCCCGGACACCGACGTGGACCTGCGCGATCTGTTGCAGGTGGCGGACAAGGCGCTGTACGTGGCGAAGGGCGCAGGGCGCAACACCGTGCGAATGGGCAGCGTGCTGGTCGGACGGGCCCCCTTGCGGTCGATGACCAAGAGCGCGGGCACCACGAGCGTCGGCCCGGATCTCGGCGTGTGAGCGTGCCGCACCGAGAGCGCAGAGGGCTGTCGTGAGGCCGTCGGTGCGTCGTTCGAATCGATCGTTGTCGGGGGTCTCGCGGTCGCTCTGATTCCATGGTCATCGCGCCGCTTGCTGCACTACTCTGCAACGGCCGACTCGATCGAGGACACGGACAGGACCGGTGGAGCGCGTGCCGTGAGCGTGGAGGCTTGCGAACCGCAGCGGCCCGGCGTGCGCGGCTGGGCGGTCTGGGCGCTCCCGCGCCGTGTGCTCGTCACGGTCCTGCTCGTGGAGGTCGTCGCGGCGGTGCTCGTGATCGGCGACCTCGCTCGCCGTCCGCCGCCGCCGCCGGAGGAGCTCGCGGCGGCGGGTGCGCTCGTGCTGCTGGGCGTCACGTACACCGAGCTGTCGGTCGGTGTGGAGCGGATGCGCCGGCGGCTCGTCGACGCCAATCACGTCGATCTCAACTCGGTGTGGACGTTCGCGAGCGTCGTCGTCCTCGCCGGTCCGCACGCCGCGGTCGTCGCGGTGATCATGTTGACGCACCTGTGGTGGCGGGCGTGGCGCCCGTCGGTTCCGCTGTACCGCCACCTGTTCAGCGTCGCCACCGTGGTGCTGGCCTGCCTCGTCACCGGGGCCTTCCTCGAGCAGGTCGGCCCGCCGGAGCACCGGTTGTGGGTGCTCCTCGTCGCCATGGGCCTTTACGCGGCGATCAACACCGGTCTCATCGCAGCGGTCGTCCGGGTGAGCACGCCGCGCGCCGCCCCGTCCGCGCTCTTCGGACCGTGGGACGAGAACGTCCTCGAGATCGGCATGCTCTGCATGGGCGCGTTGACCGCGATCGCGCTCGCGCTGAACCCGTGGCTCGTCCTGTTCGTGCTGACGCCACTGTTCGCCGTGCTCCGGGCCGTGCTGGTGCGCCCGCTGGAGGTCGCGGCCAGCACGGACGGCAAGACCGGCCTTCTCAACGCAGCCGCCTGGCTGGCCGAGGCGGAGCGTGTCCTGGTCCGTCCGGGCGCCGCGGAGCGCTGCGGTGGCGTGCTGGTGCTCGACCTCGATCACTTCAAGTCGGTCAACGACACGCACGGCCACATGGTCGGAGACCGTGTCCTGGCGGCCGTGGCGGATGCGCTGCGCCGGGTCGTCCGGGCGCACGACCTCGTGGGCCGCCTCGGCGGCGAGGAGTTCGTCGTGATGCCACGGCGTGTGGCCTACGGTGCCCGGTCGGTGGAGCTCGAGTCCGTGGAGCTCGAGGTGGTTGCGGAGCGGATCCGGGCACGGATCGCCCACCTGCGCCTTCCCCTTCCGTCGGCGGACGGTGCGCGGACGGTGGAGGGCCTGAGCGTCTCGATCGGCGGCGCGGTGCTCCCGGCGAACGGCGGCGATCTCGCTTCGCTCCTGCAGACGGCCGACACCGCGCTCTACGCGGCCAAGCGAGCCGGCCGCAACACCGTGCGCATCGAGGTCGCGCCGGTGCGGCGCTGATCGCCGGGCGTGGTGAGAGGGCGGCAGATCCTCGCAGATCCGGCGCCCTGTCGTCACCACTTCCGGCGATCAGCAGCGGGACGAATGATCATTGGAATCCCTTGATCAGTTCCAGTCCTTGTTGCGCATCTGATCCCTCCTCCCCGACTCGATCTTTTCGGCACTCCGAGGCGCAGCGGGAGCTGTTCCGACCGCGCCAGCGGCGGACGTGCATTCGGTCGTCACCCGACGTCGATTCGGTGTAACCATGTGTTCTGCGCAGTCGGCCCATCTCACTGTGTCACGACCCTCCCTCTCGTGCGGGGCGTTCAAATGACGCCGCGAGTGAAGTGCACTATCCTCATCGGGCCGCCGAAGCGATCGAGAGCGCAGATGTCCACACATCACGAGGGAGTTCGCGCCGCGGCTCGCCCGGTCCACGTGTGGAGGGTCCGCGGCTGGCCCCTGTGGGAGATGCCGCATCGGCTCGCGACCTCGGTGCTCGCCGTCGAGGCCACGGCGCTCGGGCTCGTCGTCGTTGTCGCAACCCGCACGCCGTTCCCGGACGGGCCGCAGATCCTGCACACCGTGCTGCTCGCCGGACTGGGCGTCGTGCACACCGAGACCGCGATCGGCGTCGAGCGGATCCGTCGCCGGGTCACGGCGGGCGGCAACCACGCGAACCTCAGCTCTGTCTGGACGTTCGCCGGGGCGCTCGTGCTGCCGCCCGCGTGCGCCGTGGCCGTCGCCGTCGTGGTGCACCTGCACGTGTGGGCGCGCACCGGGCGACCTCGCGTGCCGTTGTACCGCGGCGTCTACAGCACCGCCACGATCGTGCTGGCCTGCCTCGCCGCGTCCGCGGTGGTCACGCTCGTCGGGCGCGGGCCGGCAGCGCTTCCCGCTGACGGGGTGCCGGGGATCGTGCTCGCGCTGCTCGCCTACACCACGGTCAACAACGGCCTCGTCGCCGGCGCCGTCGCCATGAGCGCGCCGCAGCCGGACCTCGTGCGCGTCCTGGGCCACTGGGACGACAACCTGCTCGAGACAGCCACCCTCTCGCTCGGGGCGCTCACCGCGGTCGCGCTGATCGTCAACCCGTGGCTGGTGCTCCTCGCGCTGCCGCCGCTGCTGGTCCTGCACCGCGCTGTGCTGGTCAGGCACCTGGAGGAGGCCGCAAGCATCGACGGCAAGACCGGGCTGCTCAACGCCGCGGCGTGGCACGCGCAGGCCGAGAAGGTGCTGCGCCGGGGTGGCCGCGGACAGGGGCCGGGTGCGGTGCTCGTGCTGGATCTCGACCACTTCAAGAACGTCAACGACACGCACGGCCACCTCGTGGGCGACCGGGTGCTCGCCGCCGTGGCCGGCGCTCTGCGCGCCGAGGTCCGCGACCGGGATCTCGTGGGCCGCTTCGGAGGGGAGGAGTTCGTCGTGATGCTCGCAGGGGGCGACGGCGGGTCCGCCGAGGCCGAGGCGGTGGCGGAGCGGATCCGCAGGCGGGTGGCCGACCTGCGGGTCGAGATGCCCACGCCGGACGGCCCGCTCACCGTCTGTGGGCTCACCGTCTCCATCGGTGGAGCCCTGTCTCCGGACGAGGGGGCCGACCTGCGCACGCTGCTGCAGATCGCCGACACGGCGTTGTACGCAGGCAAGCGCGCGGGTCGCAACATCGTGCGCATGGGCGTGCCGGTGTCCGCCCGGCCCCCGGTGGCGCCGCTGCGTCACAGCAGCGAACTGCCTCCCGGTCCTGCCTCAATTGATGACTCTGCGTGACTGCACGGTCGCGCAGTCCACCCCGATGAGCGATCGTCGTCCTCCTGACACACGCCTCGGCCCTCACTAATCTCGCCGACAGGCGCAAGCCGGTCGCGGGGGAGGAGGAGGCGGACGTGGATGAGCCGTCACCGCCCGCCGGCTGGGACCCGGCGAGCTGGGAGCTCTGGCGACTGCCCGCGAGGGCCGTCGGGCTGGTGCTCGGGGTCGAGGTCGCGGCCGTGGGGCTCGTCGTCGCCCACCTCGCCCCGCCCACCGAGGCGGCCGTCGCGCTCGCCGCGTTCCTGACCCTGCTGAGCGTCGTTCACACGGAGCTCGCCACGGGGATCGAGCGGATCCGCAGGCGGGCGGCGCAGACCTCCTACTTCGACCTGAGCTCGGTCTGGACGTTCGCGGCCGCGCTGCTGCTGCCGCCCGCGCTCGCCGCCGCCGTCATCGTCGCGGTGTACCTGCACCTGTGGCAGCGGGTGTGGCGGCCGGCGAGGGTGCCGGTGCACCGGCACCTCTACACCACGGCCACCGTGATCCTCGCCGCCGGCGCCGCCCACGGCATGGTCGTCGCCGCGGGCGGGCTGCCCGGCGGACCGGACGACGTCGTGGGCGTCGCCGGCATCGCGGCGGCCGTGCTGGTCTACGTGGTGGTCAACACGCTCCTCGTCGCCGGCGCGATCGCCCTGACCCACGACTGGCCGGGGGTGCGCGAGCTCGTCGGGCGCTGGGACGACAACGCGCTCGAGGTCGCCACGCTCTGCATGGGTGGCCTCGCGGCGGTCACCATCGGATCGACGCCGTGGTTGGTGGCGCTGGTCCTGCCGCCGATCCTCGTGCTGCACCGCGCCGTGCTGGTGCGCCACCTCGAGGAGGTGGCGAGCACCGACGCCAAGACGGGGCTGCTGAACTCGGCGGGCTGGCAGGAAGAGGCGGCGCGGACGCTGCGCCGCGGCCAGCGTGCCCGCGCCGTCGCGGCCGTGCTCATCCTGGACCTCGACCACTTCAAGCTCGTCAACGACGCCCACGGCCACCTCGCAGGCGACGACGTGCTGGCCGCGGTCGCGGCGGAACTGCGGGGCGGGGTGCGTGAGCAGGACCTCGTGGGCCGCTTCGGCGGCGAGGAGTTCGTCGTGCTGCTGCGCGAGTTGCCGCCCGGCCCGTTGGGGCAGGCCGAGATGCGGGCGGTGGCGGAGCGGCTGCGGCGGCTGGTCGCCGAGCTCGCCGTGCCCGTCTGCACGCCCGACGGCAACCTGACGATCACCGGGCTGAGCGTGTCGATCGGCGGTGCCGCCATCCCGGTCGACGGGGCCACCCTCGAGCAGGCGTTGAAGGCTGCCGACGCGTCGCTGTACGCCGCCAAGCGCAGCGGGCGCAACCTGGTGCGGATCGCGGGTCCCGTGCAGATCCCGGCCCCACGTACCGCGGGCTGATCGAGCACGCCGGGTGGCCGCATTCCCGGGCTTCCGTAAGCTGGCCCGGTGACCGTGTTGCGATCCGTCCGTGGCCCGGCCGATCTGAAACGGCTCGAGGCGCACGAGCTGCCTGTGCTGGCCGCTGAGATCCGCCGTGAGCTGGTGGCGTCGGTCTCGCGCACCGGTGGGCACCTCGGGCCCAACCTCGGTGTCGTGGAGCTGACCATCGCGCTGCACCGCGTGTTCGACTCACCCCACGACACCCTGATCTGGGACACCGGCCACCAGGCCTACGTGCACAAGATGCTCACCGGCCGGCAGGACGGCTGGGAGGCGCTGAAGAAGACCGGCGGGCTGTCGGGCTACCCGAGCCGCGCCGAGAGCGAGCACGACCACGTCGAGAACAGCCACGCGTCCACCTCGCTGTCCTGGGCCGACGGGGTGGCGCGGGCGTACGCGCTCACCGAGCAGCAGCGCCACGTCGTCGCGGTGATCGGGGACGGCGCGCTCACCGGCGGGATGGCGTGGGAAGCGCTGAACAACATCGCCTCCGGCAAGGACCGCAACGTCGTCATCGTGGTCAACGACAACGGCCGCTCCTACTCGCCCACGATCGGCGGGCTCGCCGACCGGCTCGCCTCGCTGCGGCTGCAGCCCGGCTACGAGCGCGTGCTGGAGGCCGGCAAGCAGGCCCTGGCCCGCACGCCCCTCGTCGGCGGGCCGCTCTACTCGGGCCTGCACGCGCTGAAGGCGGGTCTGAAGGACGCGCTGAGCCCGCAGGAGCTGTTCTCCGACCTCGGCCTGAAGTACTTCGGCCCGGTGGACGGGCACGACGTCGTGGCGATGGAGTCCGCGCTGCGCCGGGCCCGGCACTTCGGCGGCCCGGTGATCGTCCACGCCGTCACGCGCAAGGGCAACGGCTACTCGCCCGCGGAGAACGACGAGGCCGAGCAGATGCACAGCCCGTCGGCGTTCGACCCGGAGACCGGCCGGCCCACCGCACCGCCGTCCGTGGGCTGGACCAGCGTGTTCTCCGACGAGCTGCTGGCCATCGGGGCGCGTCGGCCCGACGTCGTGGCGATCACCGCGGCGATGCTCGGGCCCACCGGGCTCGCGCCGTTCGCGCGGGCGTTCCCGGAGCGCTGCATCGACGTCGGGATCGCCGAGCAGCACGCGCTCACCTCGGCCGCCGGGCTCGCCGCGGGTGGGTTGCACCCGGTCGTGGCGCTCTACTCGACGTTCCTCAACCGGGCCTTCGACCAGCTCCTGATGGATGTGGCCCTGCACGACAAGGGCGTCACGCTCGTGCTGGACCGGGCCGGCGTCACCGGCAACGACGGGCCCTCGCACAACGGCATGTGGGACCTGTCATTGCTGGGCATCGTGCCCGGCATGCGGGTCGCGGCGCCCCGTGACGCCGCCACGCTGCGCGAGGAGCTCGGCGAGGCCGTCGCGGTCGACGACGGGCCCACCGCGATCCGGTTCCCCAAGGGGTCGGTGATCGAGTCGGTGCCCGCGGTGCGCCGCGCCGGCGGGCCCGCGGGCGTCGACGTGCTGCACGAGTCGGGCGCGCCCGAGGTGCTGCTGGCGTGCGCCGGTGCCTTCGGCGAGCTGGGCGTGGCCGCGGCGCAGCGGCTGGAGCGCCAGGGCGTGGCCGTCACGGTCGTCGACCCGCGGTGGGTGCTGCCGGTGCCGGAAGCGCTCGTCGGCCTCGCGCGGGCCCACCGGCTCGTCGTCACGGTCACCGACTGCGGGCGTCACGGCGGGTTCGGCTCGGCGCTGGCGCAGGTGCTGCGCGACGCGGAGTGCGACGTCCCGCTGCGCGACCTCGCCATCCCGCAACGCTTCCTCGACCACGGCAGCCGCGCCGACGTGCTGGCCGAGGCCGGGCTCACCGCGCAGGACGTGGCGCGCCGCGTCACCGAGTGGGCGGCCGCGCTGCCCCCCGAGCCCGGCGTGGTGGAGCAGGCCCCGTCACAGGAGGAGGCCCGCTGATGCGGGTGCTGATCGTCGAGGACGAGCGGCCGCTGGCCGACGCCGTGGCCCGCGGCCTGCGGCGCGAGGGGATGGCCGTCGACGTCGCCTACGACGGCGACACCGGCCACGAGAAGGCCGTTGTCACCCGCTACGACGTGGTGGTGCTCGACCGCGACCTGCCCGGCATGTCCGGCGACCGGCTGTGCGCGGAGATCGTCGCCACCGCGTCCACCACGCGGGTGATCATGTTGACGGCCAGCGGCACCCTGGCCGACAAGGTCGACGGCCTGTCCCGCGGCGCCGACGACTACCTCGCCAAGCCGTTCGACTTCCCCGAGCTCGTCGCGCGCTGCCGGGCGCTGGGGCGCCGCGCCACCCCGGCGGTGCCCCCGATGCTGGAGGCGGGCGACGTCGCGCTCGACCCGGCACGACGCACGGTGCACCGCAGCGAGCGCCCCGTCGAGCTCACCCGCAAGGAGTTCGGGGTGCTCGAGGTGCTGCTGGCCGCGGGCGGCGCCGTGGTGAGCAGCGAGGAGCTGCTCGAGCGGGTCTGGGACGAGAACGCCGACCCGTTCACCACCACCGTGCGCGTCACGGTGATGACGCTGCGCAAGAAGCTGGGCGAGCCAGGGGTGATCGAGACCGTGGTGGGCGCCGGGTACCGGGTGCCTTCCGCCGGCTGAGCCGAGGGGGCCCCGTGGCCGAGCCTGCGCCATCAACGGTCCGCGACGCGGGCCGGCAACAGGAATGGGCCCCGGCGCCGCCACCGGAGCCCGCGCGGGTCCGTCGCGGATCGCGGGGAGTCGGGCTGCGCCCCCGGCTCACCCTGGTCTGCACGGTGGTGGTCGCGCTCGTCAGCGCGCTGCTGCTCTGGCTGGGGTGGCTGCTCGTGGGGGGCGTGGCGCGCAGCGTTCCGTCGCTCCCGGCGGGCACAACCGTCCGCGTGGGCGGCGTCGCGATCCCGGCGGAGCGGCTCAACGAGGCCATCGGTGCCGCCGCCCGCGCCGACGTGCTGCGGGCGGGACTGATCGCGTTCCCACTCGTCGTCGCCGCGGCCGCGGTCGTGTCGTGGGTGCTCGTCGGGCGGGTGCTCGGCCCGTTGCACGCGGTCACGGCCACCGCGCGCCGGCTCACCGTCGAGTCGCTGGACACCCGCACCGGGCTGAAGGACGCCCGCGGCGAGGTCGCCGAGCTGGCGGCGGGCTTCGACGCGATGCTGGACCGCCTGCAAGCGGCGTTCGACGCGCAGCGCCGGTTCGTCGCCAACGCGAGCCACGAGCTGCGCACGCCGCTGTCGGTACTGCGCACGGAGGTGGACGTCACGCTCGCCGACCCCACCGCCGACGTCGAGGAGCTGCGGCGCATGGCGTCCGTGGTGCGCGACGCCACCCGCCGCGCCGACGACCTCATCTCCGGGCTCCTGCTGCTCGCCCACACGGAGGGGGCCGAGCTCGCCGATGTGCGTGCGGTCGACCTGGCCGACGTCGTGGTGCCCGCGCTGGCCGCCGTCCGGGCCGAGGCGGGCAGGCGCGGGCTGCGCACGCAGCTGCGGGCCGAGCCGGCCCCGACGCGGGGCGATCCGGTCCTGCTCGAGCGGGTGGCCGGCAACCTGGTGGAGAACGCCGTGCGGCACAACGTGGCCGGCGGGTGGCTGGAGGTGAGCACGGGCACCACCGAGGACGGGGTGCGCCTGCAGGTCGGCTCCAGTGGCCCGGAGATCCCGGGGGACCGGGTGGCGGAGCTGTTCGAGCCGTTCCGCCGCGGGCCCGTGGCGCGCACGGCCAACACCCCCGGCTCGGGGCTGGGCCTGTCGATCGTCCGGGCCGTCGTGCAGGCCCACCACGGCACCGTGCGGGCCGATCCGGTGCCGGGCGGCGGCCTCATGGTGACGGTGCAGCTCCCGGCCGGCTGACGGGCGGGATCAGGAGGCGGCGCGGGTGGTCAGTGCCTTCTCCAGATCGGGGGCGAGCAGGTCGATCTGCCACTGGCGCGCGCCACCGGTGTGCATCGCCGCCCGCACGTCGCCGTCCGACGGTGGGTTCCAGCACAGCCGCCGCAACAGGTCGGGCAGCAGCAGGTTCTCCACCGGGACCTTCCACTGCTCGCTGATCACGGCCACGGCGGCGCGGGCGGCCGTCAGGCGGGCGGCCGCGTCGGGGTCGCGGTCGGCCCAGCGCGACACCGGAGGCGGACCGTCGACGGACGGGGACGCGCGGGGGTACTCGGCGGGGTCGAGCGCCGCCGCCTTGGCCAGCGCGGCGAACCAGTAGGAGGTGAGCCGGCGTTGGGCGCGGCCCCGGAACGTCGGCATGGCGGCCAGCGCCTGCGGTGACTCGGGCGGCGCGGAGGCGGCTGCGACGATCGCGGCGTCGGGGAGCACGCGGCCCGGCGCGATGTCGCGTTCGGCGGCGAGCCGGTCGCGTGCCTCCCACAGGGCCCGGGCAGCGGCGAGCAGCTTCGGCTTGCGCAGCTTGTGGACCCCGGACAGGCGCCGCCACGGCTCCGCACGCGGTGCGGGCGGCGGCGCGGTGCGTACGGCCTCGAACTCTTGCACGGCCCAGTCGAGCTTGCCCTGCTCGGCGAGCAGCCCGGCGAGCACGTCCCGCAGCTCGACGAGCACCTCCACGTCGAGTGCGGCGTAGACGAGCCAGTCCTCGGGCAGCGGGCGGCGCGACCAGTCCGCGGCCCCGTGCCCCTTCTCCAGCGTGAGCCCCAGCAGCTGCTCCACGAGCGGACCGAGGCCGACGCGGGGGAGCCCCGCCAGCCGGCCGGCGAGCTCGGTGTCGAACAGGGCCGAGGGGGTCAGACCCACCTCGGCCAGGCAGGCGAGGTCCTGGTTCGCCGCGTGCAGCACCCACTCCGGCCCGGTGAGAGCGGGAGCGAGCGCGGACAGGTCGCTGCCCAGCGGGATGGGGTCGATCAGCGCTGAACCCGCCCCGGCCCGGCGCAACTGGACCAGGTAGGCCCGCTGCGAATAGCGGAATCCGGAGGCGCGTTCGGCGTCGACGGCGATGGGCCCGCTGCCGGCCGCCACCGCCTCCGCGGTGCGCGACAGCGCCGCGACATCCGCGACGACGGGCGGCAGCCCGTCGGCGGGCCGCAGCAGCGGCACCGCCGGCGGTCCCTGATGGTCTTCTTCGAGTGGTTCTCCTGTCAGCGGATGACTCCGGCTCGCATCGCCAGCGCGACCATCTGCGCGCGGTCACCCGTGCCGAGCTTGCGCCCGATGCGCGACAGGTGGCTCTTCACCGTGAGCGCGGAGAGGCTCAGCGCCTCACCGATCTCCTTGTTCGACTGCCCGTCCGCCACGAGCTGCAGCACCTCGACCTCGCGCGCCGAGAGCTCGCGCGGGGTGTTGTCGGTGCCGGGTACCCGGGTGCCGGTGGCGAGCAGCGGTGCGACCGTCGGGTCGGCGTAGACGCCGCCGTCCAGCACACGCTTCACGCCGTCGGTGACGATCGCCGCCGACGCCGACTTGAGCAGGTACGCCTGCGCTCCCGCCTGGAACGCCGAGCGCACCGCGTACGGGTCGTCGGAGGAGGCGAGCACGACGAGGCGGTTCCAGCCCAGCGACCGGAGTTCGGTCACCAGGTCCAGTCCGCTGCCGTCGGGCAGACCGAGGTCGAGGATCGCGAGGTCGCACGGCCCGTTGGCATGGGCACGTGCCCGCGCCTCGGCCACCGATGCGGCCTCGTAGACCGTACCGGCGCCCATGGAGCGCAACCGCGCGGCTATCGCCTCACGTAGGAGCGGGTGGTCGTCGACCACCAGCACCGAGAACAGCTCTTCCCGCGGGTGCGGGACCATCGCGGGCGACAGCACAGCATGGGCGGGTGAATGACCCGCAGTGCCGCGCACTGGTGCGCCCTGGCCCACAACGGCCACGTCGTTACCTCCTGGAGTCGGTCGTTGCCCCCCGACCGGCACCAGATCCCCGGTCGGATGGAACTACTCGCCCGACCGCCCGAGGAGGTGTCGTGGAGGAAGCGTAGCCCCCCAAGCGGTCTAACGTCGTGTATCGGATCGAACTTCTCCGGGTGAAAGTTACAGCGTTGTCGAGGACCGACCACTCGTCCGAGTGATGTTGGTGATCACTGCGGGCATCGAACATGCTGGTGAACCCCCCGATCGGGCTCCTGCGAGCGATCTCGCGTCAGACCGTCCGATGGGCGAGCGGGAGGACTCCGACGGGTGGAAGACCGGCCGCCGATGCGATCAGGTTGCAGAACGCCTCGGCGTGTCGGGACAGATCCGTGCCCAGGGGGGTCCAGGACGCCCGCAGCTCGACGTCGTCGTCGCGGCGGGGACCGGCGATGTCGCCGAAGCGCACGGACGAGGTCTGCGTGACGGTGCCTCCCAGCGCGACGTGCTCGGCGTCGGCGTTCTCGAGGGCCTCGGTCAGCCAGGACCAGCCCACGACCGGCAACATCTCGTCGCCGAGCTGTTCGGGCTCGAGGCGGGCCTGTACGAAACAGACGAGCCGGAACGTGCCCTCCCATGCGTCCTGGCCTGCCGGGTCGTGCAGCAGGATCAGGCGCCCGGAGGTGTCCGGCTCGTCCGACTCGTCGCCGTGCTCGCGGGCAGGATCTGCCTCCACGCTGAACGCCCACGTCCACGGCGCGAGCCGGGGCGGCGCCTGCAAGGGCGCGAGGGCGAGTTCGGGGCGCGGCCGCACTGTGCGCATCGAGGTGACGGCCTGCTGGAAATCCAGTGGTGGGGCGGGCGCGTCGGACACGAGCGAGGACTCTAGGTCGCTCTGGGTGATCCGCAGGCGAGGCGCGCCGCGCACGAGGCAACCCGTCCGAGGGACATCGGGCGCCCGGCGGTGACCGCCTGGTGGCGCGTGGGAGGATGGGGGAGCCATGACGCTCTCGCCCGCCTCCGCCGTCCACCCCCGCCGCCGGCTGCCCGACGCGCCGCTCCTCGTGGCCGCGCGCGGGGAACGCCCGTCGCGGGTGCCGGTGTGGTTCATGCGCCAGGCCGGGCGCTCGCTGCCGGAGTACCGGGCCCTGCGCGCCGGCACCGGGATGATCCAGGCCTGCCTCACGCCCGACCTCACGTGCGAGATCACGCTGCAGCCGGTGCGCCGCCACGGCGTCGACGCCGCGATCCTGTTCAGCGACATCGTCGTGCCCCTCTACGTGGCGGGCGTCGGCGTCGACATCGTGGCCGGCACCGGGCCGGTGGTCGCCCACCCCGTGCGCACCATGGCCGACGTCGAGCGGATCCCGGCGCTGCACGTCGAGCAGGTCGCACCGGTCACCGACGCGATCGGTCTGCTCCTGCCCGAGCTGGGCGACACCCCGCTCATCGGCTTCGCGGGCGCCCCCTTCACCCTCGCCTCCTACCTCGTCGAGGGCGGGCCGAGCCGCAACCACGAGCGCACCAAGGCCTTGATGCGCTCGGCGCCGCAGGTCTGGCACGCGCTGATGGAGCGTCTCGCAGCCGTCACGAGCACGTTCCTGCACGCCCAGGTGGCCGCCGGGGTAGACGCGGTGCAGCTGTTCGACTCCTGGGCGGGCGCACTCTCGGAGCGCGACTACCGCGAGTACGTCCTGCCGCACTCCACCCGCGTCCTCGCCGGTCTCGCCGACGCGGGCGTGCCCCGCATCCACTTCGGGGTCGGCACCGGTGAGCTGCTCGGCGCGATGACCGAGGCCGGCGCCGACGTCGTGGGCGCCGACTGGCGGGTGCCGTTGGACGAGGCCGCGCGTCGCACCGGCGGCGGCGTCGCGATCCAGGGCAACCTCGACCCGGCCGTGCTGTTCGCCGACACCGGATCGATCGCGGCCGAGGCGCGGCGCATCGTCGACGAGGGCCGCCACGCACCCGGCCACGTGTTCAACCTCGGCCACGGCGTGCTGCCCGACACCGACCCGGACGCCCTCACCCGGCTCGTCGAGCTGGTGCACACGCTGCGCCCGTGAGCGCCCGTCGCGTCGCCGTCGTGGGCGGCGGGGTCTCCGGGCTCGCCGCGGCGCACCGGCTGCGCACCCTGCTCGGGCCGTCGGCCGCGATCACCGTGCTCGAGCAGCGCGACCGCATCGGCGGCGTGCTGCACACCGTCGACCTGGCCGGCACGGCGTTCGACGTCGGGGCGGAGGCGTTCCTGGCCCGCCGCCCGGAGGTCCCGGCCCTGCTCGCCGAGCTCGGCCTCACCGCCGAGTTGGTGCACCCGACGCGCGCGACGGCGTCGGTGCGGGCGGGTGGGCGCACGGGGCCGCTCCCGGGCGGCACGCTGCTCGGTGTCCCGACGAGCGCGGCGCAGCTGGACGGGCTGCTGTCCGAGGCCGGGCTCGCCGCCGTCGCCGCGGAGCGGCACCGCCCCCTGACGTGGCGGGCGGGTGACGACGTCGCGCTGGGCGGGCTGCTGCGCTCCCGCTTCGGCGACGAGGTCGCCGACCGGCTCGCCGACCCGCTGCTGGGCGGGGTCTACGCGGGCCGTGTCGACGCCCTCGGCCTGCGCGCCACCGTGCCCGCCCTGGCCGCGGCCCTCGACACCGGCGCCCCGAACCTGACGGCCGCCGCCGACACCGCCACCAGCCCTCGCGACACACGCGCACCCAGGCCCCGACTCGCGGGGGGTGGGCCACCCACCCCCCGCGAGTCGGGCTCTGAGAGCGCGCGAGTCGGGGGCTCGGAGCATGTGAGTCGCGACGTGGGGGGCCAGGCGCCGCAGCCGGGCGCGCCGGTGTTCGGCGCCGTGCGGGGCGGCTACCGGCGGCTGCTGGACGCGCTCGTCGCCGCGGCAGGCGCGGACGTGCGGCTGCGGACCACCGTGCGGGAGCTGCAGCGCCGCGAGCAGGGCTGGCGGCTCGTGCTCGGGCCCACCACGGCGCCCGAGGCCCTCGACGTCGACGCGGTCGTGCTCGCCGTGCCCGCGCCGGCGGTGGCCCGGCTGCTCGCCGACGCCGCACCGGACGCGGCGCGGGCGGCGGGGGAGATCGAGCTGGCGTCCTCCGCGGTCGTGGCGCTGGCCTACCGGGCCGCGGACGCCGCGACGCTGCCACCGACGTCGGGCGTGCTCGTGGCCGCGGACGAGCCGCTCCCCGTCAAGGCGATGACCCACTCCTCGAACAAGTGGGCGCACCTGGGCGCGGACGGCCTCGTGCGGCTGCGGGCCTCGCTCGGCCGCTTCGGGGAGGCCGCAACGTTGCAGGTGGACGACGCGGAGCTGGTGGCCCGCGCCCGGGACGGGCTGTCCGCGCTCGCCGGGATCACGGCGCCGCCCGTGGCCGTGCACGTCCAGCGGTGGGGCGGCGGGCTCCCGCAGTACGCGGTCGGGCACCTGGACCGGGTCCGCACGATCGAGCAGGGTCTTCCGCCGGGCGTGGCGGTGGCGGGGTCGGCGCTGCACGGTGTCGGCGTGCCGGCGTGCGTGGCGACGGGCCGGCAGGCCGCCGAGCGGGTCGCGCCCGCAACGAACGGCACTCCCGTCGGCTAGGTGACGACGGAAGTGCCGTTCGTCGGCCTCGTGGCGCTACTGCGTGGCGCTACTGCACGTCCGCGTCCGGCGGGGGGAGCTGCACCGTTCGCTGCGGTTCCACGGACGCCACTCCCGTCACCGCGCCGAGGGCCTGCACGCGTTGCGTGTCCTCGACCGAGCCGGTGATCACGCCGAGCGGGCGCAGCACCTGCTCGACGTTCAGGCCGCCGGCTTCGAGGGCGGCGACGACCTCGTCGATCCGGTCGAGCGCGTCGTCGGCGACGGAGATCGTGATCTTCTCGGGCACGGTGGCGCCTCCTCAGGCTCCGGGCGCGCGGACCAGGCCGGCTCCGACGTCGGTGGCGGGCAGCGGCAGCCGCTGCGCCGCCTGCACGAGCTGGGTCCACAGCTGCTGCCCCGTTGCCCCCGTGCGCTGGGACCACAGCGCGGCGATGCCGGCGACGTGCGGCGTGGCCATGCTCGTGCCGGAGATCGTGTTCGTGTTCTGGGGCGCGGGCCACGACGAGTAGACGTCGACGCCGGGCGCGGCGATGTCGACCTGCCCGCCGTCCACCGACGAGCTCGCGGCGGAGAAGTCGGCGATCGCCAGCGCGACGTCCACCGCGCCGACCGCCATGATCGACGGGCTGTTGGCGGGGACCCCCACGAAGCCGGGGTTGCCCGCACCGCGTTCGGCGTTGTTGCCCGCCGCGGCCACGACGAGGGTGCCTGCCTCGAGCGCGCGGCGCCCGGCGGTCTCGTAGGCCGTGGAGACCTCCTGCAGGTCTGCACCCAGCGACATCGAGATCACCCGGGCGCCCGCGGAGATCGCCCAGCTCATGCCGGCCAGGATGTCGGCGTCGGTGCCCGACCCGTCGTCCCCGAGGACCTTGCCCACGAGGATGCGCGCCTCGTGCGCGACCCCGTAGCGGCGCCCCGTACCCGGCGTCAGCGCGCCGCACGCCGTGCCGGTGGTGTGCGTGCCGTGCCCCTGCACGTCCTGGGGCTCCTGGCCCTCGACGAACGATCGGGCCTCGATGTTGCGGCCGGCGAAGTCGGGGTGGGCGAGGTCGAGCCCGGTGTCGAGCACGGCGATCGCCACGCCCGCGCCGGTCTCCGGGGCCTCGGCGACGCCCGTGGCCTGCAGGCCCCACGTCAGCTCGTCGGTATCACCGAACTGGGCGGGCGCCACGGCCGCGGTGCCCGCCCCGGCCGCCGTGGCGTGCAGGAACTGCGCGGCATCGCGGAAGCCGCGCAGGTACTCCTCGGACAGGGAGCCGCCGGGCGCCGCGCCGAAACGGGGCACGCCGATCGCCCGCTGCACCCGCTCCGGCTCCACCCCGAGCAACCGCCGGTCGGCCCGGGCGGTGCTCAGCTGCTGTGCGGTGAGGTCCGCGACGGCCACCCCCAGCTCGGCGAAGAAGGTCGGGTGCGTGCGGGGCGCGGCGCCGCGCTCGGCGTCGCGGGTGTTCGTGACCTCCTCCGCGCCGCTCAGCTCCCGTATCGCCGTGCAGGAGGCGTCGTCGTCGCCCCGCAGGTCCTCGCCCAGCACCAACAGGTAGCGGCCCGTGTACCGCTGCCCCGCCCCGACGCCTTCGGATCCCACCACATCGCCTCCCCGATCTTCGTCACTCGTCCGGGGCACATCGTGCCGGGGCGCGGCGGGCGCGTCATGTCGGAGCGGGGTGACACGCCGTCAGCCGGCGGCGACCGACAGCGACGCGTGCCGCACGCTCTCGTCGCCCACGGCGTCCAGGACGGCCGCGGCGAGGTCGGCGCGGGCGAGCCGGTAGGACCCGCGCACGTTCGCGTCCACCCGGCGACGCATCGCCCCGGTGCGGGGGCCGTCGGTGAGCTGCGGCGGGAGCACGATCGTCCAGTCCAACCCGCTCGCGCGCACGACCTGCTCCATCGCGCGCATGTCCGTGAAGGCGTGCCGCAGGACGTAGCCGAGCACGGGCTTCACCACGAACCGGACGAACGCGGTGTCGCCGGTGGTGTGGGCGCCCGCCGCGCTCACCGTCACGAGCCGGTGCACCCCGGCGTCGCGCATCGCCGCGACGATCACCCGGGCGGCGTCGGTGCGGACCGTCGTGGGTCCGCTGCCGCCGGGGCCGAGGGCGTCGACGACCGCGTCCGCCCCGGCGACCGCCGCCTCGACCGCGGCCCGGTCGTCGAGCTGCGCGACGACGACGTCCAGGCGCTCGGCGGCGGGTCGGCCCAGCCGGGCGGGGTCGCGCACGACGGCGGTGACGTGGTGCCCGGTGTCGAGCGCCTGCTCGACGACGTGCCGGCCGGTTCCACCGGTCGCGCCGAACACGGTGATGCGCATGGAGTTTCCTCCTGGGTGAGTGAACACTTACCAGTAGGGTGGGTGAGTACTTACTCACCTGTCAAGCGGTGCTGAGATCCTGCTGAGGAGGACGCATGGGGACGCGGGAGGACATCGTCGGGGCCGCGGCGCAGATCATGCGCACCGAGGGCTTCGCGCGGGCGACGACCAAGGAGATCGCGCGCGCGGCCGGGTACTCCGAGGCCACGCTCTACAAGCACTTCCGGGACAAGACCGAGATCTTCCTGCACGTGCTCGACGGCCGGCTGCCCGGTCTCGGCGCCCTGCTCGCCGAGCTCGAGCAGTACCCCGGCCGGGGCGAGGTACGGGCGAACCTCGAGGAGCTGGTCATCACCGCACTGCGGTTCTACGCCGACGCGTTCCCGCTCGCGGTCTCGCTGTTCTCGTCGCGGCAGCTGCTCGACGCCCACCGCGCCCGCATCGACGAGCTGGGCGGCGGCGGGCCGCATTATCCGCTCGTGGCGCTGGCCCGTTACCTCGCCGAGGAGCAGCGACGCGGCCGGATCGGCGCAGGCGCCGACCCCGAGGCGATGGCCGGGCTGCTGCTGGGTGCGTGCTTCCAGCACGCGTTCCTGGTCACGTTCTCCGGGGAGGAGGCGTCGTCCGCGCAGCTGTCCGCGCTCGCACGCCGGCTGGTGGCCACCGTGCTGGAGCCCACGGTGTCGGACGGCGGTGGCTGACACCGTGCGTGGCAGGATGGGGACGTGGCACGCCTGGACTACGCCGAGCTGAACAGCGCCATCCGCTACACCATGTGGTCGGTGTTCCGGGTCGAACCGGGCCGGCTCGGCGACGACCGCGTGGGCGCCGCGAGCGAGTTCACCGAGTTCCTCGACGCCCTGCGCGGCAAGGGCGTCAGCGTGCGCGGGGTCTACGACGTGGCGGGCCTGCGTGCCGACGCCGACTTCATGGTGTGGTGGCACGCCGACAACGTCGAGGCGCTGCAGGCGGCGTACTCCGGTCTGCGCCGCAGCACCGCACTCGGCCAGGCGAGCAGCCCGGTGTGGAGCCAGGTGGCCCTGCACCGGCCCGCGGAGTTCAACAAGAGCCACCTGCCGGCGTTCGTCGCGGGGGAGGCCCCGCGCGGTTACATCTGCGTGTACCCGTTCGTCCGCTCCTACGAGTGGTACCTGCTGCCCGACGAGGAGCGGCGGTGGATGCTCGCCGAGCACGGCAAGGAGGCTCGCGACTACCCGGACGTGCGCGCGAACACCGTGCCCGCGTTCGCGCTGGGCGACTACGAGTGGATCCTCGCGTTCGAGGCCGACGAGCTGCACCGGATCGTCGACCTCATGCGCCACCTGCGCGGTACCGACGCGCGACGCCACGTCCGCGAGGAGACGCCGTTCTTCACCGGCCCCCGGGTCGAGCCCGGGGACCTCGTGGCGACGCTGCCCTAGGTGATCAGCTCGCCTCCGGCTCCAGCCGCAGCGAGACCGAGTTGATGCAGTAGCGCAGGTCGGTGGGCGTGTCGTAGCCCTCGCCCTCGAACACGTGGCCCAGGTGGCTGTGGCAGTTGGCGCACAGCACCTCGACCCGGCGCATGCCGAGGCTCGTGTCGACGTGCTCGATCACGGCGCCGCCGGCGAGCGGGGTGAAGAACGACGGCCAGCCGCAGTGCGACTCGAACTTCGTGTCGGAGCGGAACAGCTCGGCGCCGCACGCGCGGCAGGAGTAGACGCCCTGGGTCTTCGTGTCGGTGTACTCACCGGTGAACGGCCGCTCGGTGCCGGCCTGGCGCAGGACCTGGTACTCGGCGGGGGTGAGCTGGGCGCGCCACTCGGCGTCGGACTTGACGACCTTCGGTGCGGGCTCGGTGGCGGGATCCATGCGCTCCACACTATGTCCGTCGCGCGCCGCGTGCATCGGGCCGGTGAGCCGGCGCTACACCAGCGTGGTGAACACGAACACCAGCGCGTTCCACACCACGTAGATCACGCCGATGAGCAGCAGGACGACCACCAGCACGGCGGCCCACCGCCGGCCGCCCTCGGCGCGGTTGGCGGAGTCGGCGAAGTCGCGGACCCCGTCCAGGTACCCCTCCACCGTGAACGCGGGGGACTGGCGCTGCATGCGCTCCAGGTGCGCGGCGAATGCCTGCGCCTCCGGGTCGTCGGGGTCGAGCCCGAGCAGCTCGTCGTCGAACTGCCGGGACCATCCCGGACCGTCCGGTTCGTGGAGATCGGGCACCCCGTGAAGGGTAGCGGTAGCGTCCGGTTCCGTGGCGAGCAAGAGCGCGGCGGAGTTGCTGAGCGTCCCCGGCCCCGACGGCGACCGTGAGGTGCGGCTGACGAGCGCGGACAAGGTGTACTTCCCGGAGCGGGGGATCACCAAGGGCGAGCTCGTCCGGTACTACCGGGCGGTGGCCGAGCCGCTGCTGCGCGCGCTGCACGAGCGGCCCACCAACCTCAAGCGCTACCCGGACGGCGTGGAGGGCGAGGCCTTCTTCGCCAAGCGGCTGCCCAAGGGGGCCCCGCCGTACGTCGAGACGGCGCGGGTGACGTTCCCCAGCGGCCGCACCGCCGACTCGCTGTGCCCCACCGAGCAGGCCGTGCTGGTCTGGGCGGCCAACATGGGCACGTTCGACTTCCACCCGTGGCCGGTCCGCCGCGCCGACACCGACCGCCCCGACGAGCTGCGCATCGACCTGGACCCGCAGCCCGGCACCGACTTCGCCGACGCCGTCGCCGTGGCGGGCGTGCTGCGCGAGGTACTCGACGAGGCCGGCCTCGTCGGCTGGCCCAAGACCTCCGGCGGCCGCGGCGTCCACGTGTTCTGCCGGATCCGCCCCGAGTGGGACTTCATCGCGGTCCGGCACGCCGTGATCGCGATCGCGCGCCGCGTGGCCGACCGGCTGCCCGAGAAGGCCACCGTCGCGTGGTGGAAGGAGGAACGCGGCGAGCGCGTGTTCCTCGACTACAACCAGGCCGCCCGCGACCGCACGGTGGCGTCGGCCTGGTCGGTGCGCGGACGGCCGCGCGCCACCGTGTCGATGCCCGTGACCTGGGAGGCGCTGCCCGACGTCGAGCCCGAGGATTTCGACGTGCGCACCGTGCCCGGCCTGCTCGCCGAGCACGGCGACGCGCACGCCGGCATGGACGACGCGGCGGGTGGCCTGGAGACGGTGCTGGACTGGTACACCGCCGACGAACGCGACCGCGGCCTGGGCGACCTGCCCTACCCGCCCGAGTACCCGAAAATGCCGGGCGAGCCGATGCGGGTGCAGCCGAGCCGCGCCAAGGCGCCGGCCGAGGGCTCCTGAGCCGGAGTGGGGTGGAAGGGCCCTACCAGCGGTCGCGCTCGATGATGGAGACGAGCGCGAGCAGGAGCACCACCGTGACGACGAAGCCGAGGGTGCTGAACGTCCAGTAGTCCATGGCCGAACCACCTTGCGCAGGTGTTGGTGGTCCCATCCTCGCGCCCGACCGGCCGAGCGTTACTCCATTGGCCCTAACGGGCCAGATCCGATCGGCCTACGACGACGCCGAGCCGGGCTCGGCGCCCCCATGCCGTCCGGCTACCCCGGCCCGGTTTCCGCCAACCGGGGGCGGGAAGGCCTGGGGAACCGACCGGCCCCGAGGAGGCACCATGCGAGCGGTCACCTGGCACGGCAAGCGCGACGTGCGTGTCGACACCGTGCCCGACCCGACCATCCAGGCTCCGACCGACGTCGTCGTGCGCATCACGTCCACCGGCGTGTGCGGCTCGGACCTGCACCTGTACGAGGTGCTCGGCCCGTTCCTGTCCGAGGGCGACATCCTCGGGCACGAGCCGATGGGCGTCGTGCAGGAGGTGGGCCCGGAGGTCACGGCCGTCGAGCCCGGTGACCGCGTCGTCGTCCCGTTCAACGTCTCCTGCGGCACCTGCTGGATGTGCTCACAGGGGCTGCACTCGCAGTGCGAGACCACGCAGGTGCGGGCGCAGGGCAAGGGCGGGTCGCTCTTCGGCTACACGAAGCTCTACGGGCAGGTGCCCGGCGGGCAGGCGGAGTACCTGCGGGTGCCGTTCGGGAACACGCTGCCGATCAGGGTGCCGGACGGCCCGCCGGACGACCGGTTCGTCTACCTCTCCGACGTGTTGCCGACCTCCTGGCAGGCCGTGCAGTACGCCGCCGTTCCCGACGGCGGTTCGCTCGCCGTACTCGGGCTCGGGCCGATCGGCGACATGTCCACGCGGGTCGCGCAGCACCGCGGCGTCGAGAACGTCATCGGCATCGACCTCGTGCCGGAGCGGCTGGAACGGGCCCGCGCGCACGGTGTGACGGTGCTCGACCTGTCCGAGCACGGGCGCGACCTCGCCGACCACGTCCGGGAGCTCACCGGCGGCCGCGGCCCGGACGCCGTGATCGACGCCGTCGGGATGGAGGCGCACGGCTCGCCCGTCGGCAAGCTCGGGCACCAGCTCGCGGGCCTGCTGCCCGACGCCGTGGCGGCGAAGTTCATGGAGACCGCAGGCACGGACCGGCTCAACGCCCTCTACTCGGCGGTCGAGCTGGTGCGTCGCGGCGGCACGATCTCGCTCAGCGGCGTGTACGGGGGCATGGCCGACCCGCTGCCGATGCTGACGATGTTCGACAAGCAGATCCAGCTGCGCATGGGCCAGGCCAACGTGCACCGCTGGGTGCCCGACATCCTCCCGCTGCTCACCGACGACGACCCGCTGGGCGTCGACTCCTTCGCCACGCACCGGCTCCCGCTCGAGGCGGCGCCCGGGGCCTACGCCACGTTCCAGGCCAAGGAGGACGGGATGGTGAAGACCCTGCTGCAGCCGGCGTAGGGGTCAGCCGATGCGGGCGGCGAGGGTGTCGCGGCCGGGCCCGGTGAGCTCGTCGACGACACCTCGCCGACCGGCCATCGCCATCAGCAGCGCCTCGCCCGGGCCGCGTACCTCGGGGCCGCGGCCCGATGCCCAGTCGAGGTCGGTGGCGACCGGTCGCAGACCGCGGATCCGCCAGAACGCCCGGATCGGGGGCGCGAAGCGCGCGAAGTCCAGGGCCGGGCGGAGCCGTTCGGCGGGGATGGTGCGCGGCAGGCCGAGGGGTCTGCGGATGTCCTGGTGGTGGATCAGACCGTCGAGCAGCGCGACGAGGCCGCCGAAGCCGGCCGTCAGCCCCATCGGCTCGAGGTGTTCGCGCAACCGCGCGAGCAGCTCCGCCGGGTCCTCGTCGCGGCGTTCGAGGACGCCGAGGGTGTTGAGGCGGCTCGGCCGGAACCCGGCCCGGAGAGCTCGCCGGGCGACATCACGGCGGCGCAGCTTCTCGTAACTGATCATGTGTGTGACCACGTCGCGCACCCGCCACTGCGCGCACAGCGTGGGGGCGTCCCACTGCTGCGGGGTCAGCTCGGCGAGCAGCGTCGCGAGGTCGGCGCGCTCGTCGCGGGCCAGCTGCATGCAGCTCATGGCCCGAGTCTCGACCAGAGGATCAGCGGGAGGCAACGCCCTCGTCGCCGCGCGGCCCGCGCCGATCCCGGCGAGGATGGTCGGGTGCCCGCGCCACCCGCCTTCCACGACCTCGTCGACCGGCTGGACCACGCCGTCCTCGTCGTCACCGCCGGGGCCGGCGGCGAGCGCAGCGGCTGCCTCGTCGGCTTCCACACCGAGTGCAGCATGGACCCGCCGCGCTACCTGGTCTGCATCTCGCAGGAGAACCACACGTTCGTCGTGGCCGCGCGCAGCACCCACCTCGCCGTGCACGTCCTCGACCGTGCCGACGCCTTCCTCGCCCGGCTGTTCGGCGGGCGCACCGGCGACGACGTCGACAAGTTCGCCGCCTGCGACTGGCGCGACCACCACGGCGTCCCGGTCCTCGACGGCGCCGCGGGCTGGTTCGTCGGCCGGGTGCACGAGCGCATCGCGCTCGGCGACCACGTCGGCCACCTGCTCGAGCCGGTCGATGCGGAGGTCGCCGGCGCCGTGGAGCCGTTGGCCTACGGGCAGGTGAAGGCGATGCCCCCGGGGCACCCGGCCTAGTCGAGCCCGGCCCGGTCGCGCTCGACCTCGGCCCGGTACGCCGCCACCTCCCGCGCCTGCCGGTCGGCGTCCCATCCGAGCAGCGGGGCGAGCAGTGCGGCGACGGCGGGCGCGGCGGGCAGGCCGGCGTCGGTGCGCTCGATCGCGAGGTGGGTGCGCCGGTGCAGCACGTCGACGAGCGTGAGCGCGCCCTCGTGGGTGACGGCCCGCCGGAACTCCACCGGCAGGTAGCCGTCGGCCCCGGGCAGGGGACGGCCGAGGGCGACGTCGTCGCGGACGGGCGCGAGGACGTCCGCGAGCTCGTCGCCGTAGCGGTGCAGCATCCGGCGCACGTGCCCCTGGCCGACGCCGTGCTCGGCGGCCAGGCGTGCCACCCGGTTCCCGGTCGCCCGCCAGCCGGCGGCGCCGACGAGCGGGAGCTCCGCGGTCGGGGTCGGGGGCAGGTCGGCGCGCAACACGCGGCCGGCGGCGTCGACGGCGTCGCGGGCCATCCGCCGGTAGGTCGTGTACTTGCCGCCGACGACGGTGACCATGCCGGCCGGCTCCTCGATGACGGCGTGGTCGCGGGAGAGCGCCGACGTCGTCTGCGCGTCGCGGGTCACCGGGGCGAGCAGCGGGCGCAGCCCGGCGAACGTGCCCAGCACGTCGGCGCGCGAGAGCGGCCGGGCGAGGTAGCGGTTGACGTTGCGCAGCAGGTAGTCGACGTCCTCGCGGGCCACGGTGGGGGCGCGCCGGTCGCCGGTCCACGCGGTGTCGGTGGTGCCGAGCAGCCAGTGCCCGAACCACTTGCGCAAGATGATCACCGAGTCCTCGGCGCGGGCGAGGATGCCGGTGCGGGAGTCGAACGCGGCCCGCTCCACCAGCAGGTGCACGCCCTTGGCCGGGCGCACGGCGAAGGTCGCAGAGCCGGCCATCGCCTGGACGTCGGCGGCCCACACCCCGGCCGCGTTGACCACGACGGATGCGGTGACGTCGAAGCGGTCGCCCGTCATCGCGTCCTGCGCCGTGACGCCGCTGAGCCGCGGCCCGTCGCGGAGCACCTCCACGACCGGTGTGTGGCTGAGCACGAGCGCACCGTGCGCGGCGGCCGTACGGGCGACGGCGAGGGTGTGGCGGGCGTCGTCCATGCGGCCGTCGTAGTACTGCAGCGCACCGGTGACGACCCGGCCGTCGAGCCCGGGCGCCTCGCGCAGCACGCCGCGCCTGCTCAGGTGCCGGTGGTGCGGCACGCCGCCGCGCCCGCCGGTGCGCCCCGCGGCCGCCATGAGGTCGTAGAGCAGCACGCCCGCACCGATGTAGGGGCGCTCCCAGCGCCGGGTGAGCGGGAACAGGAACGGCTCGGGCGTCACGAGGTGTGGCGCGAGCGTGCGGACCATCAGGTCGCGCTCGTGCAGCGCCTCCGCGACGAGCCCGAAGTTGAGCTGCTCCAGGTAGCGCAGCCCGCCGTGCACGGTCTTGCCCGACCGCGACGAGGTGCCGGAGGCGAGGTCACCCGCCTCGAGCAGCACCACCGACAGCCCGCGCGCGGCCGCGTCGAGGGCGACACCGGCCCCGGTGACGCCCCCGCCGACCACCGCGATGTCGAACCGGCCGGCCCGGGCCGCGTCGAGCGCCCGCGCCCGGCCCGCGGGGGAGAGGTCCGCGACGGTCACGCCGGCACCGCCGCCGACGCCTGCCGGGTGGCCCAGAACGGCTGCGCGGCGCGCACGTGCTCGAGGTAGCGCGCGTAGCCCTCGGCGTAGCGCTCGCGCACCGAGGGATCCGGCTCGACGACGTCCTCGGCGGCGGTCCAGGTCGCGACGTCCAGCGCCTCGCCCCGCGCGGCGGCCGCCGCGAGCACGGCCCCGCGCGCCCCGACCTCGGGCGTGCGGGCCAGTTCGAGGGGCACGCCGAGCACGTCGGCGAACACCTGCAGCCATGGCCGCGACCGGGTGCCCCCGCCCGCGGCGACGAGCCGCTCCAGGCCACCTGCCGCATCGAAGCAGTGCCTCGCGGCGAAGGCGAGGCCCTCGCAGACCGCGCGCAGCAGGTCGTCGCGGCTGGTGGTCAGCCGCACCCCGGTGACCTGCCCGCACGCCTGCGGGTCGACGAACGGGGCCCGCTCGCCGGACGTCGCGAAGTAGGGCAGCACCTCGACCCCGCCCGCACCGGGCGGGCTGGCCGCGAGGGCGGCGTCGATCGCGCTGACCGGGAGGCCGAGCGTGCGCAGCATCCAGTCCACCGAGGCGGTGCCGACCATGGCCGGCATCGCCTGCAGCCACCGGCCCGCCTCGCCGGTGGCGACGGAGAAGCCTGCCGGGTCGCCGGCGGTGGCGAGCCGGTCGACGTGCACCATGCAGCCCAGCGTGGTGCCGACGATCAGCAGCGCGTCGCCCACCTCGCGGACGCCGCCCCCGCGGGCGCAGGCCGGGAAGTCGAAGGGGCCGGAGCTGACCGGCGTGCCCACCGGGAGCCCGAGCACCGCGGAGCCCGCCGGGGACAGCGGCGCCTGCGGCACCGGCACGGTGATCGGCGCGAGCAGGTCGCGGCGGTGGGCCAACCCCATGGCGTCGAGCACGGTGTCGCTGTACCCGGTGCCCGAGCCGTCGCCGAAGGGCATCGAGCTGTCGCTCGGGTCGGTGGCGCGCTCGCCGGTGAGGCGCGTGAACACGGCGTCCTTGCAGCTGCCGGCCGTGACCGCTCGGTCGAGCGCGTCCGGCTCGTGGGCGTCGAGCCACGCGAGCAGGGGGCCGGGAGCGCCGGGGAAGAGGGTGGAGCCGTTGGCGCGGAACACCCGCTCGGTGACGCCGTCGGCGGTCCAGCGCCCGAGCAGCGCGCCGGCCCGCCCGTCCAGCCAGGACAGCGCCGGCCGCACCGGGGCGCCGCCGGCGTCGGTGAGCCAGCAGCCGTCGCCCTGCCCGGTGAGCGCCACGACGTGCGGCACCTGCCCCGCGCACACCTCGCGCGTGACCTCGCCGACCGCCGCCACGACCGCGTCGAGGTCCTGCTCGACGGCGCCTCCCGCGCCGTGCCGCAGCTCGAGCGGGCGGCCCGCGACCGCGAGCGCCTGCCCGTCGTCGTCGAACAGGGCGGCCTTCACGACGGACGTCCCGGCGTCGATGCCGAGCCAGGTGCGCGTCATGACCGGGCCGGTACCGTCTGCCCGTAGCTGTTCAGCTTCTCCGCGACGCGGTCGATCTCGTCGGCGGGGAGGATGTTCGGCTCCCCGAGCAGCCGGGCCTGGTAGTACATCCGGCACACCCACTCGAGGTAGATGCTGCGGGTGTAGGCCTTCGCGAGGGTCTCGCCGTAGGTCGTGGCGCCGTGGTTCGCCAGGATCGCCCCGAAGCGGCCCTCCATCGCCGTGATGCTGTTGTCGGCCAGCTCGGGGCTGCCGAACGTGGCGTAGGGCGCCACCCGGACCGGGCCGCCGAGCAGCGCCAGCATGTAGTGCACCGCCGGGAGCTCGTCGACCACGGCCGAGAGCGTGCTCGCGTAGAGCGGGTGGGTGTGCACCACCGCGCGCGCGTCGGTGCTGCGGTAGACCGACGTGTGCATCGGCACCTCGGAGGACGGGTCGAGCCCGTCCTCGACGCGGTTGCCGTCGAGGTCGATCACGCAGATCGACTCCGGGGTGAGGTCCTCGTAGGCCGCGCCGCTGGGGGTGATCGCGATGTGGTCCCCCGAGCGGACCGAGAGGTTGCCCGAGGTGCCGACGGTGAGCTCGTCGGCCTGCATCCGGCGGCAGTACTCCACCAGCTGGACGCGTTCGTCGTGCAGGAGCATGGGCGGTCCTTCCGATCTGCGGCTTCGGGTCAGTCGGTGCGGCCCGCGACCTCCACGAGCACGTCGTTCTCCCGCAGTGCGGCGAGGTCGCGGGCGGGGACGCCCGGGTCGACGACGACCGAGGCGAACCGGTGCAGGGGCAGCAGCCGGTGCAGGGCGCTGCGCGTGAGCTTGGTGTGGTCGATGAGCAGGTGGCTGCGCGCGGCGACGTCCACCATCGCCCGCTTCACGGCGACGATCTTGTCTTCCTGGTGGAACGCGTAGCCCTCGCCGACGGCGGACGTGCTGACGAACGCGGCGTCGAACCGCATGGCGAGCACGGCGTCCACGCAGGCGGAGCCGAGGAACGAGTCGTGCTGCACGTCGTACCCCCCGCCGAGGGCCACCACGTGCACGTCGCGCAGCTTGGCCAGCTCGACCAGCGCGGCGAGGTAGTTGGTGGCCACCGTGAGCGGCGCCAGCGCGGCGAGGTGCGGGAGCATCTGCATCGCGGTGGTGGAGTCGTCCAGCAGCACCGACATCCCGGGCTCGACGTGGCGGCAGGCGTGCTGCGCGATGAGCCGCTTGGCCTCGATGTTGGCCTTGGCCCGGTACCCGACGTTGGATTCGAACGTGCCGCTGGGCTGTGCCGTCGCGATCCCGCGGGACTTGCGCAGCACGCCCTGGCGCTGCAGCTCGTCGAGGTCGCGGTGGATGGTCATCACCGAGACGGCGAACTCCTCCGCGAGCTCCTGTGCCGACGCCGAGCCGGAGCCGAGCACGCGGTCGGCGATCCGGGACCGGCGGCCCTCGGGCCCGAGCGTCGGGGTCGCGTCCGCCTCCCGCTCCGTCACGGCTCGCCTCCTCCGTCGGTCTGCTGCGAGTGGCATCACAGCGTGCCGGCCGGGATTCGTCAAGCTCGGATGTGAACAACTCTGCTTTCGATGTGAAGTTCCGGGGCACCTGCGGCGGGAGCCCGGGCAACTTCACGGATCTCGGTGTGACAACAACGTGTTGACCTGAGATGTCGGTCGCCATACTGTGTCGCCGCGCACAGCAGCGTCGATGCTGCGCGCAGCGGCCGAGGAGGGAGCACCGGTGCCCGGATCTGCGGACGACCCGCTGTGGCTGGGGGTCGACCTCGGCACGCAGGGCGTGCGTGCCGTGCTCGTGGACGGCTCGGGCGACGTGGTCGGCACCGGCTCGGCTCCCCTGCAGCGCGACGTGCGCGAGGGCGAGCGGCACGAGCAGGACCCGGCGGAGTGGTGGAGCGCCACCTGCGCCGCCACCCGCGCAGCGCTCGCCGGCCGTGGTGGGCGCCCCGTCGGCGGCGTGAGCATCGACGCGACGTCCGGCACGCTCGTCGTGCAGGACGCGCAGGGCCGCGCCGCCGGGCCCGCCCTCATGTACGACGACCGGCGCGCCGCGGCGGAGGCGGCGCTCGCGCAGGACGCGGGCGCCGCGCTCTGGGACGCGCTGGGGTACCGGATGCAGGCGAGCTGGGCGCTGCCGAAGGTCGTGTGGCTGTCCGCCCGGGATGCCGTGCCGGCCGGGCACCGCCTCGCCCACCAGGCCGACCACGTCGGTGCACGGCTCGCCGGCCATCCCGTGCCCACCGACTGGAGCCACGCGCTCAAGACCGGGTACGACCTGCTGGGCGACGTGTGGCCCGACGCCGTGCTGGAGCGGCTCGGGGTGGATCCCGCGGTGCTGCCCCCGGTGGTGGCCCCCGGTACGCGCGTGGCGGTGGTGTCGCCGTCCGCCGCGCAGGAGTCGGGCATCCCCGCGGGCACGCCGATCGTCGCCGGGATGACCGACGGATGTGCCGCGCAGGTGGCCACGGCCGCGCTGGCGCCGGGGCAGTGGTGCTCGGCGCTGGGCACGACGCTAGTGCTCAAGGGCTCCACGCCCGAACTGCTGCACGACCCGACCGGCGCCGTGTACTGCCACCGCAACCCCGACGGCGGGTGGCTGCCCGGCGGGGCATCGAGCACGGGGGCAGGCGTCCTCGCCACCGACCTGCCCGGCGCGGACCTGGCCGCCTTGACGTCGCGCGCGCGGGAGCGCGGGGTTCCCGCGGGCGCGACCTACCCCCTCGCCGGACGCGGGGAGCGGTTCCCGTTCGTCGCCGACGACGCCGAGGGCTTCGACCTCGGTGGCCCCGCGGACGGTGACGCGGCGGACCGGCTGCAGCGGGTCGCCCACGGCGTCGCCTACGTCGAGCGGCTGGCGTTCGACGTGCTCGCGGGCCTGGACGCCGACGTCTCGGGTCCGGTGGTCGCCACCGGCGGGGCCACCCGCAACGACTGGTGGACCCAGCTGCGGGCCGACGTGCTGCAACGGCCGGTCGAGGTGCCCGAGGAGTCCGGTTCGGCCCTCGGGTCGGCCGTGCTCGCCGCGGCCCCGCCCGGGCGGCTCGCGGAGACGGCGCGGGCGATGGTGCGCATCCGCCGCCGGTTCGACCCGGACCCGACCCGAGCGGACGAGCTGACAGAGGGCTACGGGCGCCTGGTCAGCGCTCTGGGCGAGCGAGGATGGCTCGAAAAGGCTCCCGACAAGTTCAGGAAAGCCACTTTCATGAACGTGCAGGGCAGGAATGTGGCTTTCCTGAACTCCTCGGGCGAGGGCGGGGCGCCTCGTGAGTGACACCTTGCTGACGCTCGTCCGCCACGGGCGCACGATCTGGCACGCCGAGAACCGCTACGCGGGCGTCAGCGACGTCCCGCTCGACGACACCGGCCACGCCCAGGCCGCCGCTCTCGCGGAGTGGGCGTGCCACCAGGGCTTCGACGTGCTCGTCTGCTCCCCGGTGTCGCGAGCCCGCACCACCGCCAAACCGGTGGCCGCGGCGTTGGGATTGGAACCGGAGGTCGTGCCCGGCCTGCGCGAGACCGGCTTCGGCATCGCCGAGGGGCGCACCCTCGCCGAGCTGCGGGAAAGTCACCCCGAGATCGCGGCGGCGTTCGTCGCGGATCCGGCGGCCCACCCGTGGCCCGGCGCCGAGCAGCCGGCCGCTGCTGCCGCGCGGGCCGTGGACGCACTGCGTGCCGTCGCCGAGCGCCACCGCGGCCGGTCCGTGCTGGTGATCGCGCACAACAACCTGCTGCGCCTGGCGCTCTGCGCGTGGCTGGGCATCCCGCTCGGCCGTTACCGCGACGTGCTGCCCCGCCTGGAGAACGCCGCCGCCACCCGGCTGCGGGTGCCCGCGGACCCCGGCCGGCCGCCCGCGCTGCTGGCCCTCAACGTCCCCACCTCACCGGCCGTCACCGCCGACGCGCCGGATCCGACCGCAGGGAGGACCGCATGACCCGCCGCGAGCTCTGGAACCCCACCCGACGTGACGTGTTGCGCATGCTCGGCGCCGGTGGCGCCGCCGTCGGTGCCACGTCCCTCCTGTCCGCGTGCGGGATCGGCACGGGCGGAGGCCCCGTTGCCGAGAACGGCGCCGCCGAGGTCACCGGCGGGTTCGACTGGCGCAAGGCCGAGGGCACCGAGATCTCGGTGCTGCAGACCCCGCACCCCTACCAGGTGGCGTTCCAGCCGCTGCTGGCCGAGTTCACCGAGCTCACCGGCATCACCGTGCGCGCCGACCTGGTGGCCGAGGCCGACTACTTCACCCGCCTCAACACGGAGCTCGCCAGCGGCGCCGGCAACTACGACGCGTTCATGACCGGCGCCTACTTCATCTGGACCTACGGGCCGCCCGGGTGGATGGAGGACCTGAAGCCGTGGCTGGCCAACACCTCGGCCACGAACCCGGAGTACGACTTCGAGGACATCTACGAGGGACTGCGCCGCTCCACGTCGTGGGACTTCCAGGTGGGCAGCCCGCTGGGCACCGGCGGGCAGTGGGCCATCCCGTGGGGCTTCGAGACCAACGTCATCTGCTACAACAAGACCGAGTTCGACCGGCGCGGCATCCGGCCCGCGGAGACCTTCGACGAGCTCATCCAGCTCTCGACCGATCTCACCGACCGGGCGAACAACACCTACGGCATCGCGTTCCGCGGCTCGCGTTCCTGGGCCACCATCCACCCGGGCTTCATGACGCAGTTCACCCGCGAGGGCTGCAAGGACTACGAACTGCAGGGCGACCAGCTCACGGCCACGATGAACTCCCCGCAGGCCGTCGACTTCACGCGCAAATGGGTCGAGCTCGCCCGCGCGGCCGGCCCGACGTCCTGGACCACCTACGACTACCCGGACTGCACGGCCGACCTCGGCGCCGGCACGGCGATGATGGTCTACGACGCCGACTCCGCGACCTACCCGCAGAACATCTCGGGCAACAGCGCGCAGGCCGGGAACCTGGCCTGGCACCCCGGGCCCGCCGGCGCGGACGGCAACTACGACACGAACCTGTGGACGTGGTCGCTGGCGATGAACTCCGCGTCGCAGAAGAAGCTCGCGGCGTGGCTGTTCATCCAGTGGGCCACCGGCAAGGAGGCGCAGGCCAAGGCCGTCCAGACCGGCCAGCTCGGCTTCGCCGACCCCACCCGCGAGTCCGTGTTCGAAGGCACCTTCAAGGGCACGCTCGGCGAGTTCCCCGGCTACCAGGAGACGTTCGAGCGCGTCATCGACTCCACCGACATCAAGTTCACCCCGCAGACCCAGTTCTTCGAGACCACCGAGGAGTGGGCGGTGGCCCTGCAGGACATCTACGCGGGCCAGGACGCGCAAACGAGGCTGGACGCCCTGGCGGAGGCGAACACCGCGGCGGTGAACCGTGCGAGCTGACCGGCGAGGGCGACCGTGACCACCACCGCCGCACCCCCGACGAAGGGAACGGACGCCGGTCGCGCGCCGCGCGCGGTCCCGGCGTGGCGACGGGGGCTGCGGCCCTACCTGCTGTCGATCCCCGCCGTACTGATCATCGTCGGGATCCTCTACCCGTTCGTGCTCGGCGCCTACTACGCGTTCCTCAACTACGCCGCCGTGGTGCCGCGCCCGTCGTTCGTCGGGTTCGAGAACTTCACCGAGATCCTCTCCGATCCGACGTTCTGGACGAGCGTGCGCGTCACGCTGCTCTACGCCGTGGCTGCCACCGTGGTCGAGACGGTGCTGGGCATCGCGATCGCGCTGCTGCTCAACCGCTCCAGCCTGATCGGGCGGATCTTCGAGCGGGTGCTGATCCTGCCGCTGATGATCGCGCCGGTGATCGCGGGCGTGATCTGGGGGCTGATGTTCAACCCCCAGTTCGGGGTGTTGAACCACGTCCTGGGCCTCGGCTCGACGTTCGACTGGCTCGGGGAGAGCACCGCGATCTGGTCCGTCGTCCTCGTCGACATCTGGATCTTCACGCCGTTCGTGGCGATCCTGGTGCTGGCCGGGATCCGGTCGCTGCCCAAGGAGCCGTTCGAGGCCTCCGCGGTGGACGGGGCCGGCTGGTTCTACATGTTCCGCCGGCTGATGCTGCCGATGATGTGGCCCTACATCCTCGTCGCGGTGATCTTCCGGTTCATGGACTCGTTGAAGATCTTCGACCACGTGTACGTGCTCACCGCGGGTGGTCCGGGCGACGCCACGCGCACGCTGCAGATCGGCGCGTACCAGAACTCG
The DNA here is from genome assembly GCF_002262885.1 of Pseudonocardia sp. MH-G8. GTDB lineage: Bacteria > Actinomycetota > Actinomycetes > Mycobacteriales > Pseudonocardiaceae > Pseudonocardia. The sequence continues at coordinate 54,153 of NZ_NKYF01000009.1, forward strand.
ATCGTCAACCTGAACTACAGCCAGGGCAGCACGTACATGTTCCTGCTCTGGGTGATCGTCTTCCTGACCGCCCGCTACCTGGTGAGCGTGCTGGGCAAGGCCCAGCGCCGCGCCGCCGGATCGGAGGAGTAGTGGCTTCGAGGGAGCTGGGGCCGGGGGAGCGGCGGTTCTCGCCGGCCTCGGTCGGTGCCGACGCCGCGCTGCTGGTGTGGTTCGTCTTCTCGCTGTTCCCGCTGGTCTGGATGGTGCTGCTGGCGCTGAAGACCGACGCCGAGCAGATCAGCACGTACTTCGCGTTCACCCCGACGCTGGAGAACTTCGCCACCGTGCTGTCGGACGAAGGCACGCGGCTGACGAGCGTCGACTTCACGCAGGCCATCCTCACCAGCGTGCTCCAGTGCGTCGGCGCGGTGGTGGTGTCGCTGGTGATCGGTCTCCCGGCCGCGTACGCCGCCGGGCGCTGGCAGTACCGCGGCAGCAACGACGTGATGTTCACGATCCTGTCGTTCCGGTTCGCGCCGGAGCTGATGGTGATCGTCCCGCTGTTCGTGATCTACAACCAGCTCGGGCTGTTCGACACGAACGTCGGCATGATCTGGGTGCTGCAGCTGGTGACGATGCCGCTGATCGTCTGGATCCTGCGCTCCTACTTCCAGGACATGCCCGCCGAGCTGGAGCAGGCTGCGCTGCTCGACGGCTACACCCGCCGCCGCGCGTTCGTCATGGTGGCGCTGCCGCTGGTGCGCCCCGGGATCGCGGCCGCGGCGCTGCTGGCGTTCATCTTCGCCTGGAACAACTACGTGTTCCCGCTGATCCTCACCGGTAGCCAGCACACGCCGGTGACGGTGGCCGTCACCCGGTTCCTCGGCGGCGGGGGGCAGGCCTACTACAACCTCACGGCCGCGGCCGCGCTGATCGCCGCGCTGCCGCCGCTGCTGGTGGCGCTGTCGATCCAGCGCTACCTGGTGCGCGGGCTCTCCTTCGGGGCGGTGAAGGCGTAGTGGGCTCCCTCTCGATCCAGGGGCTGACCGCCCGCTACGGCAGGACCGTCGCGCTGCACGGCATCGATCTGGAGCTCGCCGACGCGGAGTTCTTCGTCGTCCTCGGGCCGTCGGGGGCCGGCAAGACGACCACGCTGAAGAGCGTGGCCGGGCTCGTCGACGGTGCGCGGGGTGAGATCCGCATCGCCGGGCGCGACATGACCGGCGTCGAGCCCTACGAACGCGGCGTCGCGATGGCGTTCGAGAGCTACGCGCTCTACCCGCAGAAGACGGTGGAGCAGAACCTCGCCTCGCCGCTGCGCTCGGGCCGCAACGGCACCTGGACCCCCGCCGAGGCGGCCGAGCGGATCAAGGCGGTCACCACCACCCTCGGCATCGACCACCTGCTGGCCCGCTTCCCCCGCGAGCTGTCCAACGGCCAGCGCCAGCGCACCGCGCTCGGCCGGGTGCTGGTGCGGCCCGCCGAGGTCTACCTGCTCGACGAGCCGCTCTCGCACCTGGACGCCAAGCTGCGCGCGGCCATGCGGGCCGAGCTGAAGCAGCTCGGCGAGCTGTCGGGCACCACGACGCTCTACGTCACGCACGACTACCAGGAGGCGCTCGCCCTCGGCGACCGCATCGGGGTGCTGCGGGAGGGCCGGCTGGTGCAGGTCGGCACGCCTGCGCAGGTCTGGGCGGAGCCGGTGGACACCTTCGTCGCCCGCGCGCTGGGCCAGCCGGAGATGAACCTGCTGGACGCCGAGGTGGACGGCGGCGTGGCGCGCGTCGGGAAGGGCTTCACCGTCGGGACGCCCGCGGCCGGGGGCGGCCGGGTCAGGGTCGGGATCCGGCCGCGGGACCTCGAGGTCGTGGAGGGCCCGCCTCCCGCCGACCGGCTGGTGCTGCGCGGCCGGGTCGTGCTCTCCGAGCGGCTCGGCCGGTCGGTCGAGCTGTCCGTGGACGTGGCCGGGGTGCCGGTCATCGCGGTCACCGCCGACCACCGCGTCCACGAGGGCGACGAGATCACCCTCGCCGTCGACTGGGGGAGGGTCCACGTCTTCGGCGCCGACGACCCCGGCGCGCGGCTCGGCGCGGCCCACCGGCCGGAGGGCGCGCTCACAGGAGGGGCCCGATGACCACCGCCACCACTGCGCAGAGCCTGCGGCTGGAGTCGCTGCACAAGACCTACACCGCCCGGGGACGGGAACCGTTCGAGGCCGTCAAGGGCATCGACCTGGACATCGAACCGGGCGAGCTGGTGGCCCTGCTCGGGCCGTCCGGGTGCGGGAAGACCACGACCCTGCGGATGATCGCCGGGCTGGAGACCGTCACCGCCGGGAAGATCCTGATCGGCGACCGGTCGGTCGGTGACCTGCCGCCGGGGAAGCGCAACGTCGGCGTCGGGTTCGAGAGCTACGCGCTCTACCCGCCGCTGACCGTGCGGGAGAACCTCGCGTACGGGCTCAAGGCGCGCCGCGCGAAGGACGCGACGGCCCGGGTGGACGCGATCGCCGAGCGGCTGGAGATGACCGACCTGCTCGACCTGCGCCCGGCGAACCTGTCGAGCGGGCAGAAGCAGCGCGTCGCGCTGGCCCGCGCGCTGGTGCGCAACCCCCCGGTGCTCCTGCTCGACGAGCCCCTGTCGCACCTCGACGCCGGGCAGCGCCAGCGGGTGCGCCGGGAGCTGAAGGTGCTGCAGCGCGAGTTCGGCTACACCACGATCGTCGTCACCCACGACCAGCTGGAGGCGCTCAGCCTCGCCGACCGGATGGCCGTGATGAACGCCGGGGTGATCACGCAGTTCGGCACGCCGGACGAGGTCTTCGACGCGCCCGCCGACCGGTTCGTCGCCGACTTCGTGGGGGAGCCGTCGATCACCTTGTTGCCCGGCACCGGCACGGGGGACGGTGTCCGCATCGGCGGCGCAGGCGGGTTGCGGACGGCGGCCGCTGTGGCCGACGGCCGCGACGTGCTGGTGGGGTTGCGGCCGCAGGACTGCCACCCGGTCGACGAGGGGCCGGGGTTGGAAGGGACGGTGCTGGTGTTCGAGGACCTGCTCGAGTTCGGGCTGGCCACGGTGGAGCTGCGCGGGGTGGACACACGGCTCGTCGCGCAGGTGGAGCCGGGCCACCCGCTCCGGGCGGGAGAGCGGGTCAGGATCGGCGCGCCACCGGAGCGCGTGCACGTGTTCGACCCGACGAGCGGGGAGCGGCTGCGATGAGCGAGTGGCAGCGAGCGAATCATCGACACAGCGCCCGCGAGGCCGTGCGATGAGTGCGATCGTGTGCGCGGGGGACGAGTTCATCTCGGCCGACCTGCTCGCCCGCGCCCTCGCGGAGGCCGGAGTCGATGCGGAGTTCCGCAGGATCGACTCGCGGTGGCCGACCGAGCCGTTCGCGGCGTTCGACGGGGTGCGCGAGGCGGCGGGCGACCCCGCACGACTCGCCGAGCTGGTGCGGGGTGCGGATGCGCTGGTCACCCACCTCGCCCCGCTGACCGCCGAGGTGCTGGCCGCCGGGCGCGGCAGCCTGCGGGTGGTGGGGGTGACCCGCGGCGGCCCGGTGAACGTGGACGTCGCCGCGGCGACCGCGGCGGGGGCGCTCGTCGTGCACCTGCCCGGGCGCAACCTGGGCGCGGTGGCCGAGTTCTGCATCGGCACGATGATCTGCGCGATGCGCGGGCTGCCGGCCGCGGCGAGCGAGCTCGCAGCCGGGCAGTGGGACGCCGCGGGCTTCCGCTACGAGCGCACCGGGCTGGAGCTGCGGGCCGCCACCGTCGGGCTCGTCGGGCTGGGCGCGGTGGGGCTGCGGGTGGCGGAGCTGCTGCGCGCCTTCGGCTCGACCGTGCTCGCGCACGACCCGTACGCGTCCGCGGAGGCCGCGCAGCGCGTGGGCGTCCGGCTGGTGGCGCTGCCCGAGCTGCTGAGCGGGTCCGACGTCGTCAGCGTGCACGCCCGGCTCACGCCGGAGACGAAGCAGATGATCGACGCGGGCGCCCTCGACGCGATGCGCCCCGGCGCGGTGCTCGTGAACACCGCCCGCGGGGAGCTGGTGGACACCCGCGCGGTCGACGCCGCGCTGGAGTCGGGGAAGCTGCGGGCGGCGGTGCTGGACGTGTTCGACCCCGAGCCCCCCGCCCCGGACGACCCCCTGCTGCGCCGCCCGAACGTCTTCGCCACCCCGCACCTGGCGGGCGCGTCCCGGCAGGTGGCGGAGGAGTCGGCGGCCCGGATCGCGGCGGAGGTGGCGACGGTGCTGTCCGGCGGCACGCCGGGGAACTGCGCGAACCCCGAGGTGACCGGGACCCGCACCGTGGAGCCTTGGTCCAGCTCCTGACAGCGTGGGGAGGCGGCGAGCGGCACGACCACCGCGCAGACCGGCAGCACACTCGCCGGTCACGTCCACCCCCCTGCTGTCGCGGGCGGGACGTCGCGGCGACATCGCGCCCGGCCCCTGGTGTCGGCCGTCCGGCCGACGGCGATGGCAGCGGGTCCGCGCAGCGCGACACCCGCACCCGCAGACCCCGACTCGCGGAGGCCGGGCGCCGGCCCCGTCCGCGAGTCGCGCACACAGGACCCGCGAGTCGCGCACGCAGACCCGCGAGTCGCGCACGCAGACCCGCGAGTCGCGTGCACAGACCCGCGAGTCGCGCTCTGGATGCGGGAGTGTCGCGGGCGGCGACGCCTTCGTCGCTGGTGCCCGCCCGCCCGCGTCGATCAGGCGGTGGTGATCAGTGTGAGTCGTACGCCAGGGCCTCGCGACCGCGCTCACGTACGCCTCGCAAGCGGGCTGGCTGTCATGATCGCCAGGAGTGGTGTGAGGGCGTCAGATCTGTCGCCTTCACACCACTTCTGCTGATCATGGTCGTCGCGTTCCGCTGAACGCGCCCGTCTCATGATCAGATAGACGGGAGAGGGCTTGAGGGAAGATCCAACCCCCCTCACGTCTATGTGGTCATGGAATCGCCTGTGGGCGGGCCGTCCCCGGCTCGCGACCACTGCCTCGCGCCCCGCCCTGGCCTTCGGCGAAGTCGGCCGGGTTCTCCTGACCCTGCCCGTCGGTGGGGTGGCCGGGTTGGCACAACTGCCGAATATCGGGGCCGGGTGGGCGGCCGTCCCCGGCGCGGGCCCAGGCCTGTTCCGGACGAGCCCGTCACCGCTGGGTGCGTGCGCACCTTGCGGTGGTCCTGATCCACCCCTCACCCGTGATCATCGGTCGGTCGGAGGCGTGCCCACCTCTCATGATCGGCGGGATCGGACATCAGCAGGGGGAGTGCCGAATCGGGCCTGCGGACGCGCGATGGTGATCGCTGCGAGACGTACCTGACGTCGCCGGGACAGCACCCACGTACTGCTCGGATCGATCACGCGGCTCTGATCGCGTCGACACGTGCGTCACTGTTGCAGCACGCGCGCTCAGGTACCGCTCGGATCGATCACCCGGCTCTGATCGCGTCGACACGTGCGTCACTGTTGCAACCCCCGCGCTCAGGTGCTGCTCGGATCGACCCCAAGGCGGAGGCCCGAGCATTGCGGAGCCGTACTTCTCGCACGAACAGCAGTGAGGCTCCGAGCCGGCGGCTAGGACAGGAGGGCGGTGAGCCACTCCTGCTCGCGCTCGGCGATGTACGCGGTGTCCCTGCGCCAGACCTCGCCGTGCCCCAGCGCCCACAGCCGTGCCCACGGCTGCGTGCCCGTCACGTGCCCGTCGGCCAGCAGGCCGTACATGGCGCGGGAGCGGCGGGCGAGCATCGGGGCCAGGCGGCGGCGCTGCGCCTCGTCGAGGTCGTAGGCGTCGGCGACGAGCCGCACGCGGGCAGCCGCATCGCGGCGCTGCCAGGCAGGGTCGGCCGAGAGCGGGACGAAGGCGCGCACCGCGTAGGCGAGGTCCCACAGCCGTGAGCCCGGGCCCGCGACGTCCCAGTCGATGAACGTCCAGGTGTCGCCGTCGGTGACGAGGTTCCAGGGCGCGAGGTCGTGGTGGGCGATGATCGCGTCACCGCCGTCGTCCTCGGGAGGGATCACCACCCGCCACGCCGCGTCGGGTGGCGGGGCGAACCCGGCGACGGCGTCGTGGAACCGGCGGATCGTGCGCGTGACCCGCGCCAACCGGTCTGCGGGGCCGACCTCGTCGAAGTGGTCGGGCCAGACCGTGCGGCCCGGCACGAACTCGAGCACCTCGCGGCCGCGCTCGTCGAGGCCGAGGGGGCGCGGTGCCCCGTCGAACCCGACGTCGTGCAGGTGGGTGAGCAGGGCGTGCACGGCGGGGGTCCAGGGGCCCGCCGGGCGTCGGACGGTGTCACCGACCCGGACGACGCCCTCGCTGACGTTGCCCCCGGCGAGCGGGATCTCCTGCGACACGCTGCCATCCTGCTCCCGACGGCCCCGCGACACCCGCGAGTTCCGCGATCACCGGCGCTGCGTCAGAGTTCCGCCAGCGGGACAGCCGGGTCGGCAAGCCGGGCGGGGTCCACGTCGGCCTGCGATCGGACGAGCCGCCCGATGTCCTCGGCGACGTCCCAGGTGTTGACGTTCATGCCCGCGAGGACGCGCCCGCCGGACAGCCAGAAGGCGATGAACTCGCGGGCCTCGACGTCACCGCGCACGACGACCTCGTCGGTGACGTCGGGATGCGCGTATCCGGTGTACTCCATGCCGAGGTCGTACTGGTCGGTGAAGAAGTAGGGCAGCCGGTCGTAGGTGGCGTCGCGCCCGAGCATGGTGCGGGCGGCCACGGCCGGCTGGTGCAGGGCGGTGGCCCAGTGCTCGATGCGCAGCTGGCGGCACAGCAGCGGGTGGTAGGCGTTGGCGACGTCGCCCGCGGCGAGGATGTCGGCGTCGGAGGTGCTCAGGTGCCGGTCGACGAGGACGCCGTTGTCGACGTTGAGCCCGCACGACTGCGCGAGCTCGACGTTCGGGGTGACGCCGACACCGACGACGACGACGTCGGCGTCCAGCCGGGTGCCGTCGGCGAGCAGCACGGCGGAGGCGCCGGCGGAGGCGCGGATCTCGCTGATGGTGGCACCGCATCGCAGGTCGACGCCGTGGGCGGTGTGCAGGTCGGCGAAGACCGCCGCCATCCGTGGGCCGAGGACCGGCAGCAGCGGGAGCCGGGCGTGCTCGAGCACGGTGACCTCGGCGCCCGCGGTGCGGGCGGCGGCGGCGGTCTCGAGCCCGATCCAGCCGGCCCCGATGACCACGACCCGCGCGCCGGGGCGGAACGCGGACCTGAGGCGGTCGCTGTCGTCGAGGCTGCGCAGGTAGTGCAGGCCGGCGAGGTCCGAGCCCGCGACCGCGAGCCTGCGCGGGGTCGCACCCGTGGTGAGGAGCAGCTTGTCGTAGCGCTCCCGGTGCCCGGTGCGGGTCAGGATCTCGTGGGCGCCACGGTCGATGCCGGTGACCGCGGTGTCGACCCGGAGGTCGACCTCGTGGTCGGCGTACCAGCCCTCGGGATGCACGAACACGGTCTCCCGCTCGGCGCTGCCCTGCAGGTACTCCTTGGACAGCGGTGGCCGCTCGTACGGGCGGTGCGGCTCGGCGCCGAACAGGACGACGCGCCCGTCGAAGCCCTCGGCGCGCAGCGCCTCGGCGGCCTTGGCGCCGGCCAGCCCCGCTCCGACGACGACGAAGGTGGGTGATCCGCTCATGTCCGCTCCTGTCCTCGTGCGCCGCGTCCTAGAGGTGTCGTCCTAGAGGTGTCGATGCGTGCGGCCGGACGCGTCGCCTGCCGTGGTGAGGGCGAGGAACTCCGCGCGCGAGCGGGGGTCCTCGCGCAGCGTCCCGAGCAGGGTCGAGGTGACCGTGCTGGCGCCGCCCGCGCGGACGCCGCGGACGGTCATGCACATGTGCTCGGCCTCGATGACCACCCCGACGCCGCGGGGCTGCAGGTGCGACTGCAGCCAGTCGGCGACCTGCTTGGTGAGCCGTTCCTGCACCTGGGGCCGGCGGGCGAACAGCTCGACCACCCGCGCGAGCTTGGACAGCCCGAGGATCCGTTCCCCCGGCAGGTAGCCGACGTGCGCCGTGCCCAGGAACGGGAGCATGTGGTGCTCGCAGACGGACTGGACGGGGATCCCGCGGGCGAGCACCAGCTCGTCGTAGTCCTCGTCGTTCGCGAACGTGGTGAGGTCGAACGAGCGCGGCGTGAGCATCTCGGCGTAGGCGCGCGCCATCCGTGCGGGGGTGTCGGCCGTCGCGTCGGAGTCGGTGGGGACCCCGAGCGCGGCCAGGAAGGCGGCCGCGGCACGCTGCGCCGCCCCGAGGTCGATCCCCTCGGACGGGCCCACCACGTGCAGCGGTGGGGTGTGCGTGCGCCCGACCGGGGCGAGCGAGGTCATGATGGCGCATCCTCCACGTTCTAAAGGATAATATGCTTGACGTTAGAACGCGGAGGATGCGTCGTCAACGGGCGGCGTCCCGGAGAAGGTGGTGGACCCGTTGGACGACTTCGTCGCGCAGGTCAGCGGCGTGGGCGCGCTGGTCGAGCCTGCCCGCCGCGCGCTGTACCTCCACGTGATCGCGCAGCCGGAGCCGGTGAGCCGCGACCAGGCCGCCGCAGGCGTCGGGGTGCCGCGGCACACGGCGAAGTTCCACCTGGACAAGCTGGTGGCCGACGGGTTGCTCGACGTCGAGTTCCGGCGGCTGTCCGGGCGGCGCGGCCCGGGCGCCGGACGGCCGACGAAGCTGTACCGGCGCTCGGACCGCCAGCTCGCGGTCTCGCTGCCGCCGCGGCACTACGACCTGGCCGGCCGGATCCTGGCCGGAGCGGTGGACGAGTCGGCCCGGGACGGGGTGCCGGTGCGGGAGGCGGTGCAGCGCGCCGCCGCTTCGGCGGGGCGCCGGCTCGCCGGCGAGGACGTGCGGAGCCACGATCCCTCGGCGTCATCCCTGGAAGAGGTCGTCGGGGTGCTCGCGAGCCACGGGTACGAACCTCGCGTCGAGGGCGACGCGGTCGTGCTCGCGAACTGCCCCTTCCACGCGCTGGCGCGCGAGCACACGGAGCTCGTCTGCGGGATGAACCTGCACCTCGTCGCCGCCTTGCTCGACGAGCTCGGGCGCGCGGCGTCGCTGGAAGCCGCACTGCGGCCGGCGGCAGGGCGGTGTTGCGTGGTGCTGACGGGAGCCGGCCCGAGGAAGCCCTCGCGGTGAGTTCAGGAAAGCCACATTCATGAACGTGGAGGGCATGAATGTGGCTTTCCTGAACCATCGTGGCGTGTGGCTTGCGAGCGACGGTCCTGGGGGGCAGCCGGAGCGCTAGCCCTGGATCACGGGATTGGTCAGGACCCCGACGCCGGGGATGCGGCACTCGGCCGTGTCACCGGGTCGGATGTGGGCCGCCCCCGGCGTCCCGGTGGAGAGGATGTCGCCGGGCTGCAGTGGCATCACCGCGCTGTGGAAGCTCACCAGGAACGCGGGGGAGTAGCGCATCCGCGCCACCGTGTTCGTCCGGTGCTCCTGACCGTTGAGCACGGTGCTGACCTCGAGCTCGGCGAGGTCGGGGAGCTCGGCGAGCGGCACGATCTCGGGGCCGAAGGAGAAGAAGCCGGGGAAGTTCTTCGAGCGGGTGAGGAAGCGCGGGTTGCGCTCCAGGATGTCCTCGGCGGTCTGGTCGAGCACGGCCACCACGCCGGCGACGTGGTCGAGCGCGTCGGCCTCGGACACGTTGCGGCAGTGCCGGCCGATGACCAGCGCGACCTCGGCCTCCGCGGTGGTGCGCGAGCTCTGCGGCGGCACCGGGATCGGCTCGCCGGGGCCGATCACCGTGTGGTCGCCCTTCACGAAGGAGGCGGGCTCGTCCGGGACCTGCTCGGACAGGTCCGCGGCGTGGTCGACGTAGTTCAGCCCGATGCCCCAGATCAGCCGGGGGTGGCGGTAGGGCGCCCCGAACTCGACGGACTCGCGATCGGCGAACACGCGGTCCGGGGCGTCGGCGGCGAGCTTCTCCAGCTCGGCCCACCGGCCGTCGACGAGGATCGACAGCGCGTCGCCGGAGAACCCGGGCACGAGATCGGCGACGCGGACGACCCCGCGCCGGGCGTCGACGAGTGCGGGCACCTCGGTGCCGAGGTGGCGGACGCTGGCCAGACGCATGGATGATCCTCCCGGGGAGCGTGCTCGGTGGACGAACGGACCGATCGTAGGAACCTATGGGACCAGGGTGCCGTTCGTACGGTTGCGGGCGGCGACCGCGCGGCGCAGGCGCGGCAGGACGAGGGGGACCAGCAGGAGCACTGCGATCACGACGAGCAGGACGAGGCTCGTGGTGCGCTGCAGGAAGATCGACGGGTCGCCGCCCGAGATGATCATCGTCTGGCGCAGCGTCTCCTCGGCCAGCGGCCCGAGCACCAGCGCGATCACCAGCGCCGCGGGGGACATGCCGAACCTCCGCATGAAGAACCCGAGCACGCCGCAGGCCAGCATGATCCCGACCTCGACGATGCTGCCGTTGACCGTGTAGGTGCCGGCGACGCAGAGCGCGATGATGATCGGCGCGAGCACCCGGAACGGCACGCGCGCGATCGAGGCGAAGACCGGGATGCAGAACAGGTTGACCAGCAGCAGCATCACGTTGCCCAGGTACATGCTCGCGATGAGACCCCAGGCGAACTCGGGGTTCTGCTCCATCAGCAGCGGCCCCGGCTGCAGGCCCCACATGAGGAACCCGCCCATCAGCACGGCGGTGGACGCCGAGCCGGGGATGCCGAGCGTCAGCAGCGGCACCATCGCGCCCGCCGACGCACCGTTGTTGGCGGCCTCGGGTCCGGCGAGCCCGGCCATCGCGCCCTTCCCGAAGCGCTCCGGTGTGCGCGAGAGCGACTTCTCGAGGTTGTAGGACATCAGCGACGCCACCGTGGCCCCGGCGCCGGGCGCGGTGCCGACGAGGAACCCGAGGAACGAGCCGCGCACGATCGGGCCGCGTGACTCGCGGTAGTCCTCCCGGTTCGGCCAGAACCCGCGGGCGCGCCTGCTGACGTGCACGTAGCCGAGGCGTTCCAGGTGCCCGCCGCGCCACAGCGTGTGCAGGATCTCGCCGATGCCGAACAGGCCGATGGCCACCGGGATGAAGTCGATGCCGTTGATCAGCTCCGTCGAGCCGAACGTGTAGCGCTGCTCGCCACCGCCGACGTCGACACCGACCGTGGCCAGGCCGAACCCGATCAACGCGGACAGCGCCCCGAGCAGCCGGTGGCGCCCGATGACCACGATCAGCGTGAGGAGCCCGGCGACCACCACCAGGAACAGCTCGGGCGGCCCGAAGCTCGCGGCGACGGCGGCGGTGGCCGGCGCGGCCACGCTGATCAGGACGGCGCCGATCGTGCCGGCGACGAACGAGGCGACGGCCGCCATCACCAGCGCGGGCCCCGCCCGGCCCTTGCGGGCCAGCGGATAGCCGTCGAAGGTGCTGGCCACGGTGGCCGACTCGCCCGGTGTGTTGATCAGGACGGAAGTGATCGTGCCGCCGTACATCGCGCCGTAGTAGACGGCGGCCAGCATGATGATCGCGCCGGTGGGCTCGAGGGCGAAGGTCAGCGGCAGCAGGATCGCGAGGCCGGCCGACGGGCCGAGCCCCGGCATGACGCCGACGACCATCCCGAGCAGCACGCCCGCGCCCAGCAGCAGCACGTTCTGCACGGTGAGCAGGGCCAGGATGCCCTGGCCGAGGTCCGCGAAGACGTCCACGGTCGCCTCCTCGTCAGGGCAGCGGCAGGACGCCCGCGGGCAGCCCGGCGCCGAGCGCGGTCTCGAACAGCAGGTACAGCCCCAGCGCCAGACCGACGCTGACGAGCGTGTTCAGCACCGGACGCGGCCGGTTGAGCAGCCACAGGCAGCCGAACAGGAACAGCGCGCAGGCGAGCACCGCGCCCAGGGCCACGAACGTCGCGGCGAAGGCGGCGCTCGCGCCCACGACGATCGCCATCGTGCGCGGGTGGCGTCCGAGGTCGGCCTCGCCCGCCTCCTCGCCGTCGGCGTCGAGGTCGTCCTCGGCGGCCTGCGGGGAGCGCAGGCTCTGCACCAGCGCGACGAGCGTGAGCACCACGCCGAGCACGCCGATCACCCGGGGGAAGAACCCGGGCCCGATCCGGCCCGCCGCCGTGCGCCACTCCATGCCCAACGCGAGCTGCAGGTAGGCCGCCACCAGCACGAGCAGCAGGCCGAAGAAGACGGTGCGCGAGTCGATGCGGCCTCGGACCGCCGGGCGGGCGCGTTCGGCCTCCGCTGCGGTCACAGCGCCCCCTGCTCGGTGAGGATGCGCCGGAACTCGCCCTGCGTCTGGTCCAGGTAGGCGGTGAAGTCCGGACCCCAGCGCACGTCGACCGACAGGTGGTTCTCCGCGACGTAGGCCTGCCATTCCGGGGTTTCCACGACCTGCTGCATCGTCGCGATCCACCACTGCTGGGCGTACTCGGGCGCGCCCGGCGGGAGGATCAGCCCGCGCGGCATCGAGGGGATCCCCGTGAAGCCGAGGCTCGCGTCCGTGGGAACGTCGGGCAGCTCGGGCAACGGTTGCTCGGCCGTGCTGAGCAGGGCCCGCAGCTGGCCGGCCTGCACCTGGCCGAGCACCGTGCCCGGGTTGGAGACGGCGGCGTCGAGCGCGCCGGACAGCAGCGCCGTCTGCATCTGCCCCTCGTCGTTGAAGGGCACGTACTCGATGGGGTAGCCGGCCTTCTCGGCGAGCATGGAGTGCACGATGAAGTCGACGTTGACGGTGCCGATGCCGCCGACCACGGCACCGCCCTTCGCCTTCGCGAACTCCACCCAGCCCGCCCAGTCGGTGACCGGGCTCGTGCCCGGGAGCAGGAACAGCGCGTCGTCGGTGGCGAAGAGCCCGACCGGCGTGAAGTCCTGCGGCTGCCAGCCGGTGTCGGCCTGCAGCGGGGTGGTGATGAACGAGCCCGACGTCGTGGAGATGGCGTAGCCGCTGCCCTCCTCGGCGAAGACGTGGCCCCACCCGGTGGAGCCGCTGCCGCCTTCCCGGTTCTCGACGACGATGTCGTGCGGGTAGAGCTGGTGGCCCTGCAGGATCTCGACGATCTTGCGAGCCATGATGTCGTTGCCGCCGCCCGGGCCGAAGGCGATGGTCCACTCCAGCTCCTGGGACGGGTACTGCTCCGGCGGCTCGTCGGTCGCGCCGCCCGAGCAGGCGGTGACCGCTGCGGCCACGACGGCCGCCGCCGCGAGGGCGCAGGCCCTCCTGAGGATCGCGCTGGACATACCGTGCCTCCCTTCCCCGGCGGCGTTGCCGGGTCCGTGCGGGGCAGTTCAGGACGTGCGGTTCAGGACGGGCGGATCATGACCAGGTGAATCGCGGCGGGCGCTTCTCGAGGAACGCGCGCACGCCCTCCGCGTAGTCGGGGGTGTCGAAGGAGGAGTTGCGGATGCGCCGCGTCTCGTCGTCGTCGGTGAGCTGGCCGGCCACGACGCGGCGGACCATCTCCTTGCCGCCCCGCACGCTGTACTGCGCGCGCGTGCCCACCAGCTCGGCGAACCCGTAGGTGTGCTCGGCGAGCTCGTCGGTGGGCAGCACCTCGTCGAACAGTCCGAGCGCGCACGCCCGTTCGGCCGGGATCTGCTGGCCGGAGACGAGGATCCAGGTGGCCCGCGACGGGCCGACGAGGTCGACGACGCGCCTGGTGGACTCCAGGCTGTAGACGAGCCCGAGCTTGGACGGGGTGATCGCGAAGCGCGCCCGCTCGTCGGCGAAGCGCAGGTCGCAGGCCAGGGCGAGGCCTGCGCCGCCGCCGATGCAGTAGCCGTGCACCATCGCGACCGTCGGCTTGGTCATTGCGGCGAGCGCGCGCTCGGCCGCGGCGACGTGCTCGTTGTAGCCGCGGGCGCGCTCGGCGTCGCCGCGTTCGCGCTCGAACTCGCTGATGTCGGCACCGGAGGCGAACGCCTTCTGCCCGGCCCCGCGCAGCACGACGACCTTCACGCCGGGGTCGGCGCCCAGCCCGCCGAGGACGTCGGGGAGCGACCGGTACATGTCGATGGTGATCGCGTTGTGGCTCTGCGGCCGGTTCAGCACGACGGTGGCCACCGCGCCGACGCGCTCCACCACGATCTGGTCGGACACCGCTTCAGCCCCTTTCGTGGTCGGGATGGGCGTCGTAGGCGACGCCGCCGGCGAACAGCTGCGCCAGCTCCGCGTCGTCGACGCCGGACTCGCGCAGCAGCTGCGCGGTGTGCTGGCCCAGCCACGGCGCGGGGGAGCGGACGCGCTGGTCGAGCCCGGAGAACTTCGTGGGTGGTGCGATCGTGCGCATGGCCCCGATCAGCGGGTGTTCCAGGTCGACGACCATCTCCCGCGCGAGGATGTGGTGGTCGGCGAGGGCCTCGTCGTAGGTGAGGACCGGGCCGCCGGGGACGCCGGCCCGGTCCAGCAGCTTGATCCACTCGTGGGTGCCGCGGGTGGTGGTGAGGCGTTCGATCTCCACCTCGAGCTCGTCGATGTGCTCCATCCGGTCCGGCAGCGTGGCGAAGCGGGGATCGGTGAGCCACTCCGGGCGGTCCAGCACGCCGGTGACGAACCGCGTCCAGAGCCGGTCGTTGTTGGCGCCGACCGTGACGTAGCCGTCGGCGGTGCGGTAGGCCTGGTAGGGCGTCGAGCGCCGGTGCCGCGTGCCGGTGGGCTGGGGCACCTCGCCCGCGCCGAAGTAGGCACCCGACTCCCAGACCGTCCAGGCGAGCCCGGCGTCGACGAGGGAGATGTCCATGTACTGGCCCTCGCCGGTGCGGGAGCGCTGGATCTGCGCGGCGAGGATCGAGTAGATCGCGGTGGCGCCGGCCGCGATGTCGTTGATGGCGATGCCGACCTTCGCCGGGCGCCCGCCCGGCTCTCCGGTCATCCGCATGAGGCCCACGGCGCCCTGGGCCATGATGTCGAACCCCGGGCGGTCCCGGTACGGGCCGGTCTGGCCGAAGCCGCTGATCGCGCAGTACAGGACATCGGGCCGCACGGCGCGCACGGCCTCGTAGTCGATGCCGAGCCGGGCCACGACTCCCGGCCGGAAGTTCTCGATCACGAGGTCGGCCTCGCGGGCGAGGTGCAGGAACAGCTCGCGGCCGCGGTCGGTCTTGAGGTCCAGCGAGATGCTGCGCTTGCTGCGGTTGGGCATCGCGAACGGGTAGCTCTCCCCGTTGACCTTCGGTGCGAGCCGGCGCGAGTCGTCGCCGGTGTGCGGCTGCTCGACCTTGATCACGTCGGCGCCCAGTTCGGCCAGCACCATCGTGGCGTAGGGCCCGGAGAGGAAGCGGGTGAGATCGAGGACGCGGAAGCCGTCGAGAGGGAGCATCGCCTACCTTCCCGTGATACGGGATAACATCCCGTTGACCGGGAAGATTAGGATCCGATGTGACGCAGGTCAAGGGAACGAGAGATGTCGATCACACACGAAACGGGCGCCCGCACCGGGGTGCAGGCGGTCGACCGCGCGGTGGCGATCCTGCGCTGCTTCGATGCGCGGCGCCCTGACCTGGGGATAAGTGAGATCGCGCGGATGACCGGGCTGTCCACCAGCACCACCCACCGGCTGCTGGTGGCGATGCAGACCAACCGGCTCGTGCGGCAGACCGCCGACCGGCGCTACGGGCTCGGGCCCTTGCTGGTCCAGCTCGCGCGCAGCGGTGCGGTGCCCACCACGCTGCGCGACGCCGCCCTGCCGCTGATGCACGCCCTGCGCGACGAGATCGACGAGACGGTGGCCGTGCACGAGCTGCTGCCCAGCGGCGAGCGCGTCGTCCTCGACCAGGTGGAGAGCCGGCAGGTCCTGCGCCGCACCTACACCGACATCGGCGTGCCCATCGAGCTCCCGCTCGGTGCGCCGGGCAAGGCGATCCTCGCCCTGCTCCCGGTGGAGCGGCAGGAGTGGTGGCTGAGCCGACCGGTCACTCCGGTGGCTCCCGGCACCGTCACCGACCCCGGCGAGCTGCGCGCGCAGCTCGCCGTCATCCGGGCGCGCGGGTTCAGCGAGTCGCGCGCCGAACGCGTCGTGGGCATCCGCGCCGCGGCCGCGCCGCTGTTCGACCACACCGGCCGCGTGGTCGGGGCGTTGGGCACCTCCGTACCCGACGTGCGGATGGACGACCGGCGCGCCGCCCAGCTCGGCGAGCGCCTCCGCGAGGTGGCGTGGGAGGTGTCGGAGACGCTGGGCGCCACCGCCGAGGCCGTCGCGCGGACGGTGGAGGCGGCCCGCCGGCCGGGCGAGGCCGTGTCCGGGCAGCCGCCCGCCTGACGGCCCCGAGGCTCCATCCGCCGTTCACGCACCGATTGCTGCGCTCCCACACCGACTGCAGTCGGTGTGGGAGCCCCACTTTCGGTGTGTCAGTCGCCGACGTCGATGTAACAGTGCTTATGTAAGCGCTGTTAGGATTTGGTGGTGAACCTCCCCGACCCCACCGAGGACAGCCGCTGGCGACCGGTCCGCCTGCTGCTGGACGCCATGGACGCCGACATCGCGCGGCTCTACGAGGAGCGCGGCGTCACCGGCGTCCGCCCGCGGTTCGTCGGGCCGCTGATCCGGCTCGGGCGGCGGGGTGGGATGACGATCCGCCGGCTCGCCGAGTCCCTCGGCGTGACGCATTCCGCGACCAGTCAGACCGTGGCGGCGTTGCAGCGTGCGGGCCTGGTCGCCACCACCCCCGGCGCCGACGCACGTACCCGCGAGGTGGTGCTCACGGCGCAGGCACGGGCCCTGCTGCCGTTCCTCGAGGCGGAGTGGCGCGCCACCGAGCAGGTGGTCGCCGAGCTGGACGCCGAGATCCCGTACCCGCTGAGCCAGGTGGTCCGTGATCTCGAGGCGGCGCTGCAGCGGCGCTCGTTCCACGACCGGGTCGCCGACCGCATCGCCTCTGCGTGACGGCGCTCGTCCGAGTCGCCCGTCGACGTTGACATGCAGCTGATTGGCTGCCTATGGTGAGTCATGCAGCCGGACGGCTGCATGAAGGGGTGAGGGCCGGCGGATGGACGAGGTCTTCAAGGCGTTGGCCGACCCGAGCCGGCGGCGGCTGCTCGACAGTCTGGAGGGCCGCAACGGGCAGCGGCTGCGCGAGCTGTGCGCGGGTCTGGACATGGCCCGGCAGTCGGTCAGCAAGCACCTCGCCGTGCTCGAGGAGGCGAACCTCGTGACCACGGTGCGCCGTGGCCGGGAGAAGTTGCACTACCTCAACGCCGCCCCGATCCACGCGATCGCCGACCGCTGGATCCACCGGTACGACCGTCGGCGCGTGGATGCGCTCGCCGACCTCAAGCAGGCATTGGAGTCCGCACCGATGAACGAGCCCGCCTTCGTCTACACGACCTTCATCAAGACCACCCCGGAGCGGCTCTGGCAGGCCCTCACCGACCCGGCGTTCACTCGCCGCTACTGGGGCGTGGCCTTCGAGACCGACTGGCGGCCCGGCTCACCCATGGTCTGGGAGGAGAACGGGCATCGCACCGCAGACCCCGAGCAGGTCGTGCTGGAGGCCGACCCGCACCGCAGGCTCGCCTACACCTGGCACACACCGACGCCCGAGTGGGCGGCTGCCGCGGGCCTCGACGACGGGCTGCGCGCCACGCTCGCGGCCGAGACCCGCTCGAAGGTGACCTTCGAGATCGAGCCCCTCGGCGAGACGGTGAAACTCACGGTCGTGCACGACGACTTCCCCGTCGGGAGCACGATGCGCGAGATGGTCGGCAACGGCTGGCCGCACCTGCTCTCCGACCTCAAGACGCTGCTGGAGACCGGCGAGACGCTGCCGGTGCCGGCCTAGACATCGGGGGTGGGACGGCCCGGTGGGCGCGGCGGTAGCTGCCCGGAGGCATCCCGCAGGCCTGGGTGAACGCGGCGTAGAACCCGCTGTGCGAGCCGAAGCCCGCCGCCTGTGCGATCTGGCGCGTCGTGGCCGTGCCGGTGAGCAGCAGGCGCTGCGCCTCCGCGATCCGCCTGCCGGTGAGGTAGGCGTGCACGGTGGTGCCGAGCACCTGGCGGAACAGGGTCATCGCGTAGTTGGGGTGCAGGTGCGCGGCCGCGGCGACGTCGCCGGCGCGGATCGGCTCGCCGTAGTGCGCGGTGATGAACCGGGCCATCGTCACGACGTGCCCCACGGCGTCGGGGACGTCCGGCTCGGCCTGCGCCGGGGGCAGTGCCACCCGCAGCAGCCTGCGGACCGCGGCCTGGATCTCCAGCAGTGCGATCGCGTGCAGGTCGGGCGCGGTCCCGGCGAGGTCGTCGGCCCAGCGGCTGAACGCCGCGGCGTCCGGGTGATCGGGCCGGCGCGTGATCAGCGGGTTGCCGCGCAGCAGCTCGGCGACGGCGTGCTCGGGCAGGCCCCAGGCCAGCACCTGGCCCAGTGGCACGTGCAGCCAGCGCACGCGGGCGTTCCAGTTGTGCGGGGTGTCGATCAACCGGTGCGGCACCGCGGCCCAGAACAGCGCGGCGTGACCGGGCTCGATCGTCACGAGGGAGCCGCCGAACAGGTAGGTCAGCGGCTCGTCCTCGACGATGTTGACCTCGAGGTCGTCGTGGCGGTGCGCGCTGGGCATCGCGTGCCCGCGACCCTGCCAGCAGGCCAGCTCCGAGGGCAGGCGCTGGATCTGGCCGGCAGCGGACACGACAGCGGACATCTGAGTTTCCTGGAACTTCCTCGTAGGTTCGCGTACCGATCCTGGGCGGCTCAGGTCCTAGCGTGCCTTGTGAGCGATCACATCCCCCTACGTCAGGAGGCGGGCACGCCATGCCCAAGATCACCATCGTCGGTGCAGGAGGGTACGTCTTCCCGTTCCGCCTCATCGGGGACCTGCTGAGCTTCCCCGCACTGCGCGACAGCGTGTTCACGCTCATGGACATCGATGCCGACCGGCTGGAGCGCACGGCGTCGGCGGCGCGGGCACTCGTCGCGCACCACGGCTTCCCGACCACGGTGGAGAGCACCACCGACCGCCGCGCGGCGCTCGACGGCGCCGACTACGTGATCATCACCTTCCAGGTGGGCGGCATCGACGCCTTCCGCGACGACGTCGAGATCCCGCGGCGCTACGGGCTGGACCAGACCGTCGGCGACACGCTCGGCCCGGGCGGCGTGTTCCGCTTCCTGCGTTCGGTGGTGGCGTACCGCGAGATCGCCGCCGACCTGGCCGAGCTCGCCCCCGGCGCACAGGTGATCAACTACGCGAACCCGATGGCGATGGCCACCTGGTACCTCAACGCGATCGGGGCGCGCACGGTCGGGCTGTGCCACAGCGTCCAGGGCACTTCCCGGATGCTCGCCCGCGAGCTGGACGTGCCCTACGAGGAGGTGCGCTTCCGCGCGGGCGGGGTCAACCACCAGTCGTGGTTCACCGAGTTCCGCCGCGGCGACGAGGACCTCTACCCGCGGCTGCGCGAGGTCATGGGGGCCAAGCACCTGCACGGCCCGGTGGGGGAGCTGGCCGCCGACCACGGCGACCACAGCGGCGCCGACCGCGGCGCGTCGGTGTACGAGGGCGGCAACGAACGCGTCCGCACCGCGATCATGGAGGCGTTCGGCTACTTCCACACCGAGTCCAGCCACCACGCCTCGGAGTACCTGCCCTACTTCCGCAAGTCGCCCGGCCTGGTGCACGAGTTCCTGCCGGAGCGCTGGGACTACTACGACATCTGCCGTGCCCACGACGAGCAGGGGCAGACCGACAAGCTCCTCGGCGAGCTGAAGGCCGAGCTCGCCCCGTCCGTCGAGTACGGCGCGGCGATCGTCAACAGCATGGAGACCGGTGCGAAGAGCGTCATCCACGGCAACGTGCCCAACACCGGGCTCGTCACCAACCTGCCCGAGGGGTCCTGCGTCGAGGTCGCCTGCCTGGTCGACGGCAACGGGGTGCAGCCCACCGTCTTCGGCGCGCTGCCCCCGCAGTGCGCGGCGGTGAACCGCACCGGTGTCAACGTCCAGGAGTTGGCGGTCACCGCGGCGCTGACCGGGCGGCGCGAGCACGTCTACCACGCCGTGATGGCCGATCCGCTGTCCGGCGCCCTGCTGACCCTCGACCAGATCCACGCGATGGTCGACGAGCTGTTCCTGGCCCACAAGGCGTACCTGCCCGCCGAGCTGCAGGGTTGAGCACCGCAGACCTCACCGTGCTGTCGATGAGCGGCCCGCTGCCCGTAGGACCGCAACTCCGCGAACGCGTTCGTTACGATCCGGACATGGCGGTGGGACGAGAGCCGATCAGTCGCCGGGAGCGCCCGGCGAAGCCCGCCCTCTCCCGGCGGTGGATCGTGGACACCGCCGTGCGGCTCATGCGCGCCGAGGGGCTGGAGAAGGTCACCATGCGCCGCCTGGCCAGGGAGCTGGACACCGGCGCGGCCTCGCTGTACGTCTACGTGGCCAACACCGCCGAACTGCACGGGGCCGTGCTGGACGCCCTGCTGGGCGAGGTCGACCTGGCCGGCGGCGGAGCCGGGGACGGCTGGCGGGAGCGGCTCCGTGCCGTGCTGGCTTCCTACACCGCCGTGCTGTTCGCGCACCCGCAGCTCGCCCGGTCGGCACTCGTGGCGCGCCCCAGCGGCGAGAACTACCTGCGGCTGGTGGAGCGTGTCCTGGACCTGCTGTCCCGCAGCGGAGCCTCCCGCGCGCAGGTCGCCTGGGGTGTGGACAAGCTGCTCCAGGAGGCCACGGCCACGGCCGCCGAGCAGTCCACGCAGGAGCACGACCCCATGGCCGAGGACGACTGGAACGCCACCACACGGGCCCTGCGGTCGGTGGCCGAGACCACCCACCCGGCGATCGCGGCGCACATGTCCGACCTGGTCGGCGGCTCGGCCGCCGACCGCATGGACTGGAGCTTCGACGTCCTGATCAACGGCATCACGCACACGCCGGTTCCCGGCGCGGAGCGCTGAACCCGCCTCACCCGCGACCTGAGGTCACCCTTCGCGGGGTGGGTGAGCGTCGCCACGCGAACTTGTTCGCAACGAACGTGTTCGTTACGTTGTGGGTCATGGGCACCCACCACCCGCTCGCGATCATCGGCGGAGGTCTCGGCGGGCTCACCGCCGCCCGGGTCCTGCACCTCAACGGCATCTCGGCCGCCATCTTCGAACTGGAGGCGTCCGCCGCGGCCCGTGGCCAGGGCGGCATGCTCGACATCCACGAGGAGAGCGGGCAGAAGGCGCTGCACGCCGCGGGCCTCCACGAGGGCTTCTTGAAGATCGTCCACGAAGGCGGCCAGGCGATGCGCGTGGTCGGCACGGACGGCACCGTCCACGTCTGCGAAGGCGACGACGGCACCGGCGGCCGCCCGGAGCTGGACCGCGGCGACCTGCGTGACCTGCTGGTGAACTCCCTGCCCGACGGCACGGTCCACTGGGGCCGGAAGGTCACCGGCGCGCGGGCGCTGGGCGGCGGACGCCACGAGGTGACGTTCGCCGACGGCTCCGCCATCACCACCGACCTGCTGATCGGCGCCGACGGAACCTGGTCCCGCGTGCGGCCGCTGCTCTCCGACGCCACGCCCGCCTACACCGGCATCTCCTTCGCCGAGACCGACCTGTACGAGGCCGCCGCACGCCACCCGCGCAGCGCCGCCGTCATCGGGGACGGGTTCTTCCTCGGCCTGGGCGGCAGGGCCGGACTCCTCGCGCACCGCGAGACCGACGGCAGCCTCCACGTCTACGCCGCGCGGGTGGCCGACGAGGGGTGGCTCGACACGATCGACTTCACCGACCGCGCCGCCGCCACGACCGCCGTCCTCGCCCATTTCGAGGGCTGGCACGAGGATCTGCGCGCCCTGGTCGCCGACGCGGACACCATCGCCCCGCGGCGCATCCACGCCCTGCCGATCGGACACCGCTGGGAGCGGATCGCGGGCGTGACGCTCCTCGGTGACGCCGCCCACGTGATGTCGCCCTTCGCCGGAGAGGGCGCCAACCTGGCGATGCTCGACGGCGCCGAGCTCGCCGCGGCGATCGCCGCACACCCCGGCGACACCGAGGCCGCGCTGACCGCGTACGAACAGGCGCTGTTCCCGCGCAGCGCGGCGTCCGCCACCGAATCCGCCGCCAGCCTGGACGCGATGTTCGGCGACCGGGGGCTGGAGCGGATGGTCGAGTTCTTCGCCCCCCGACCGGCAGTCGGGTGATCCCCGCGGGCGACACGCAGGACCTGCCACCGACGCCCGAGCCCATGGAGTTCGAGATGACGAAGATCGCGATAGTGCTCGGCAGCACCCGCACCGGGCGGGCCGGCGCCGGCGTCGCCCAGTGGGTCCTCCACCAGGCACGAGCGCGAGGCGATGCCGAGTACACGCTCATCGATCTCGTCGACGTGGACCTGCCGCAGATCGACGAGCCCGTCCCGCCGGCCGCGGGCCGATACGCCCACCCCTACACCCGGCAGTGGGCGCAGACCATCGCCGGCCACGACGGCTACGTGATCGTCACGCCCGAGTACAACCGGTCCTTCCCCGGTGTCCTGAAGAACGCACTGGACCGCGTCTACGCCGAATGGAACAACAAGGCGGCAGGCATCGTCTCCTACGGCGTCGACGGTGGTGTCCGCGCGGCCGAAGCACTGCGACCCGTCCTGGGTGCGCTCCAACTCGCCGATGTCAGCCACGAGGTCACGCTCGACCTGCGCACCGACTTCCGTGAATTCGGCGCCACCTTCACGCCGGCGGAGCACCAGACGGCCTCGCTGGCCACCATGCTCGACCAACTGGTGTCCTGGAGCACCGCCCTCGCCACCGTCCGCCATGGTCCCGTCCACGCGCCGGGCGGCGTGACGGTGCAGCGCTGATCGGTCCGATCCCGGGGTCTCGGCTAGGTTCGGCGCCATGCCGGCGGACGACGGCGCCTCCGCGGCGTCCCAGAAGCCCCTGCTCGTGCTGGGGAAGATCACCGAGATCCTCGACGCGTTCTCGCTCGCCCGCCCCTCGCTCACGCTCGGCGAGATCCAG
This sequence comes from Pseudonocardia sp. MH-G8, assembly GCF_002262885.1. Classification (GTDB taxonomy): domain Bacteria; phylum Actinomycetota; class Actinomycetes; order Mycobacteriales; family Pseudonocardiaceae; genus Pseudonocardia. Next base: position 77,038 of record NZ_NKYF01000009.1, read on the forward strand.
CAGGCCACCGGCCTGCCGACGTCCACGGTGCAGCGGCTGGTGACGAACATGGTGGCGCAGGGGCTGCTGGACCGCACCGGCGACCAGATCCGGGTCGGTCTGCGCATGGCCTACTGGGCGGCCGCGGCGCGCAAGGGCGTGGACGTGCTCACGATCGTCAACCCGGTGCTGCGCGAGGTGCGCGACGCCACCGGGGAGACCGCGTGCTTCTTCCGGGAGGAGCAGGGCTACCGCGTCTGCGTGGCGATGGCGGGCACGCGTCATGCCCTGCGACGCGACATGTACGTGGGCAAGCTCCTGCCGCTGCACGCGGGCTCGGCCGGGCGGGTGCTGCTGGCCTGGGACGACGAGCTGGCCGAGCGCACCCTGTCGCGCCCGCTGGAACCGATCACCGGCACGACGGTCACCGACCCGGAGGTGCTGCGCGAGCTGGTCGCGCAGACCCGCAAGGACGGCTACGCGATCACCACGGCCGAGCGCGAGGACGGGTCGTCGGGGCTCGCGGCGCCCGTCTTCGACTCCGCCACCGAGCTCGTCGGCGCCCTCGCACTCAGCGGGCCCACGATCCGGATGCCCCGGGCGCGCTGCGAGGAGTGGGTCGACCTGCTCGTCGGGGCCGCCGAAGGGCTCACGCGGACGCTGGGTGGCCGCTTCCCGCTGTAGCGATCGTCCACGGGAACGCCGTGGCCTTCGACCGCGCGCCCTGGGCGGCCTTCGACCGGTTCGGCTCGCCCAGCTCGGCCAGCAGGTCCTCGCCCAGCGCGACGAGCCCGGCCAGCCGGTCCGGGGTGAGCCAGTCCGGCCGGGTGCCGAACAGGAGGTCCTCGGTGGCGGTGTTGCCGCTCGCCCCGGGGGCGAACGGGCAGCCGCCGAGCCCGCCGAGGCAGCCGTCGACGACGTCGGCGCCGGCGGCCGCCGCGGCGAGGCCGTTGGCGACGCCCTGCCCCCAGGTGTCGTGACCGTGGAAGACGATGCGCCGCGGTGGGGTCTCGGCGCGGACGCGCGCGACCAGGTCGGCCACCTCGCCGGGCGCGGCCTGACCGAGGGTGTCGCAGACGACGACGTCCTCGGCGCCCGCGGTGCGCGGGTCGTTCGCGATCGCGAGCACCCGCTCCGGCGCCACCGGCCCGTCGAACGGGCAGGTGAACGAGGTGGCGATGCACAGCTGGATCCGCCCGCCGGCCGCGCGGGCCAGCTCGACGGCAGCGGGCATCGCGTCGAGGCTCGCCTCCGTGCTGCGGCCGATGTTGGCGCGGTTGTGCGCGTCGGAGGCGGAGAAGCAGTACTGCACGTTGCGGGCACCCGCCGCGATCGCCTTCTCCACGTGCCGGGGCGTGGCCACCCAGACCCAGCAGCGCTCGAGCTCCTCGGGCGTCAGCGCGGCGATCACCTCCAGCGTGCCGGTCATCGGCGGCACAAGGTCGGGACGGGCCATCGAGCCGATCTCCAGGCTCGGGACACCGAGGCGCAGCAGCGCGCGGGCCAGGCGCACCTTCCGCACCGTCGGCAGGACCTTCCCGGTGAGCTGCAGCCCGTCCCGCAGCGTGACGTCACGCAGTTCCACCGTCATTCCCGCACCCCACTCGCCCTCGTGATCGCTTCCTCGTCCATCCCCAGCAGCTCCCCGAGCACCTCGGCCGTGTGCTCGCCGAGGTCGGGGCCGACGCTGCGCACCGGCAGCGACGCGTCGCCGATCACCGGGACGATCCCCGGGAAGCCGACCTCGCGCGGCTCGCCGTCCCCGGTGTCGACCGGCAGGTACTGGATCATGTTGCGGGCCCGGTACTGCTCGTCCACCACGATGTCGGCCGCCGTGTAGACGGGGCCCGCCGGCACACCGGCCGCGTCGAGGGCGGCGAGCACCTCCGCGCGGGGCAGCGACCCGGTCCAGGCGCCGATCGCGTCGTCGAGCCGGTCGCGCTGGGCCCAGCGTCCCGCGTTGGTGGCGAGATCGGGGTCCTCGGCGAGCCCGGGCCGCCCGATCACGGCGGTCAGGCGGCGGAAGATGGCGTCCGCGTTGCCGGCGATGATCACGCTCGTGCCGTCCGCGCACGGGTAGGCGTTGGAGGGCGCGATCCCCTCCATCCGTCCGCCGGAGCGCGTGCGGTTGACGCCGTGGGCGAGGTGGTCGGGGACCAGCGACTCCATCATCGACAGGATCGCCTCGTTCAGCGCGACGTCGACGACCCGCTCGCTGAGTGCCGGCGCACCCGTGGTGCCGCCGCGGCGGGCCTCGCGCTGGAAGAGCCCCATCACGGCACCGAAGCCCGCGTAGAGGCCCGCGATCGAGTCGCCGATCGACACCCCCACCCGCGACGGCGGCCGGTCGGGGTCGCCGACGAGCTCGCGCAGCCCACCGACGGCCTCCGCGACCGCGGCGAACCCCGGCCGCTGCGCCAGCGGGCCGGTCTGGCCGAACGCCGACACCCGCACGATGACCAGCTCCGGGTTGGCGGCGTCGAGCACCTCGGGGCCGAGGCCCCACTTCTCCAGCGTGCCCGGGCGGAAGTTCTCCAGCAGGACGTCGCAGTGGCGCACGAGGTCGAGCGCCGCGTCGCGGCCCTCGGGGGAGCGCAGGTCGAGGGTGATGGACTTCTTCCCGCGGTTGATCGTGCGGTAGAGCATCGAGGTCGACCCGCTGTAGAGCCGCCAGCCGCGCAGCTCGTCACCGGTGCCGGGGCGCTCGACCTTGATCACCTCGGCACCGAAGTCGGCGAGCAGCCGCCCGGCCGTCGGTGCGGCGATGTAGTTGCCGAGTTCGAGCACCCGCACTCCCCGCAGGGGCTGGATCGGGCCTTCGTCCACTTGCGTCCTTCCTGGGATCTCCGACGTCGACGGGCGCTGCGGCTACACGACTGCGGCTACACGACGAGGCTCAGCGGCAGGATGAGCAGGATCGCGACCACCGACGCCACCGAGCAGGTCTTGAGGGTGCCACGGGTCGTCTGGCCCATGAGTGACTGGAGCAGCCTGGTGCGGCCCCGTCGCGGTCTCGGTCTCGGTCACGGTGGCGGTCTCGGTGGCGGTGGCGGGCCCGGTCGCGCCGGCCGGGGAGGCGGCTTCCGGCCGCGGGCCGTCGTGGCCGGAGGCGTCGCCGTCGTCGTCCGGCCCGGCGGCGTCCGCGCTGCCCTCGTCCTTGGCGGGGTCCCACCAGCCCTTCCGGAACACGAAGGACATGATCGCCACGGCGATGATCACCGTCGGCACCACGAGGAGCAGGCCGAAGACCAGCATCCGGCCGAGCGGGACGCCGAGGAGCCCGGCCAGCGCGAGCGTGCCGACGCCGGGGACCATCAGCACGATCCCGCATTCGAGCCCGATGGCCAGCGCGGTGGCCATGCGCGCGGTGCCGAGGCGGCCGATCCGCGGTGCGAGGTTGCGGGCGAGCGGTGCGGAGATGACGAGCAGCACGTCGAGGTAGATCGACTGGAGCGCGGTCGCGATCGTGACGGACATGGCGTAGGGCATCCGCTTCGGCCCGAACACCCGCAGGAGCATCGCGACCAGGCGCTCGATGGCGCCGATCTCCTGCAGGATCGCGCCGGTCAGCACGCCGAAGGCGATCAGGAGCCCGACCTCGGCCATGATGTCGCCGAAGCCGCCGGTGAACGCCTCGACGGTGCCGTCGACGCCGAGCCCGGTGCTGAGCCCCAGGTAGGCCGACCCCAGCACGAGCGCGACGACGGGGTTGAGCTTGAAGCGGACGATCAACAGGACCACCGCCAGCACGGCGACCCCGGTATTGATCAGTATCGCGGTGTCGGACAACGGCGCGTTCTCCTCTACGGGTGCTCGGCGGTGAGCGGAGCGAGGTGTCGACGGCTGCCGGCCGATGACCGGTCGAGCCCAGGCGGCTCACCATACGAACACGCATCCATGATGTGGGCAATGTGACCTGTGGGACGACGCCGGCGATGGCGTCCGCGAGCGCCACACCGAGCAGGGCTACGCGATCACGTTCCTGGCGCGCGACCGAGGAACTCGACGAACGTGATCCGCCCGCGCTCGCGGTGGGCCGCGAGGTTCGCACCGGATCGGAACCCGCGAACCACGGCCCCGGGGACCCGCACCCGCAGTACGGGGCGCCGCCTACCGCGCACCGCCAGCCAGACACCTGCGAGCTCGCCCATCGACAGCACCTCCGGACCCCCGAGATCGGGCGCCCGTCCCGCGGGCTTCCCGGCAGCCAGCGTGGCGAGCCGCTCCGCGAGGTCCCGCACGTCCACGGGTTGGAAGCGGACGTCCGCAGGCACCGGGAGTACCGGGAGCCACGACGTGTAGCAGAAGATCGTGTCGAGCAGGTCGTGGAACTGCGTGGCGCGCTGGATCGTCCACGGCAGCCCGGAGGAGGTGACCAGGTCCTCGACGGCCACCTTCTGCCGGTAGTAGCCCAACGAGATCCGGTCCGCGCCCACGATCGAGACGACGATCAGATGGGGGTGGGAACCGGTCCGGCGCACCGCCCGCAGGAGGTTCGCCGTGGCAGCGACGTCGTGCCCCGGGCGGGTGGCGGCGTGCAGGACCACCGACGCGCCGCGCACCGCGTCGTCGAGGCCGGCACCGGTGTCGAGATCACCGACGGTCCGCCCGGGTCCCGCCCGCCTGCTGAGCACCCGCGGTTCGCGGCCGGCGTCGCGCAGCCGTGCCACCACGGCCCGGCCCAGGGTGCCGGTCCCGCCGGTCACCACGATCGTGCCGTCCGTCGTCACGGCGCCGCGCGCACCGAGGCGTCCCGGAAGCGCTGGAGGGTGGTGCGCATGCCCTGCCGGTTGCGTGCGGCCCGCTGCTCGGGCGGTGTGCCGGTGAAGGCCCGGCCCAGCACCTCGACGACGCGGCCGCGCCATCCGCCGCCGCGGTGGTCGGCCCAGTACTCGGTGAGCAGGGTCGCGCCGTCGGCGGTGGTGAGGCGGTAGCCCCAGCGCGCAACCGGGAGCCCGAACGTCGTGACGTCGAACGCGAACTCCCGGCCGGGTACCGCGACGACGATCCGGCAGGTGGTGAACCAGAGGAAGGGCCCGCTCCGGTTGACGCCGACGAAGCGCTGCCCGAACCGCCAGACGGCGACGACCTCCGGGCTCCACTCCCGCATCCGCCGCACGTCGGAGATCGCCGCGTAGACGTCCTGCGGCGGCAGCGGCACCAGCAGGGACTCCTCGATGCTCCCGGTCGGGCCGCTGATCGGCTCGGGCGTCACGGGCGCGGGCATCGTCTCCTCCTCAGCCCAGGTGGTGCAGCTGCGTGAGCGGCAGGGTCGCGGCGTGGTGCAGCGGGATCTCCCGCCCGTCCACGCGCACGGGAACCGGCTCGGGCGCCACCTCGACCTGCGGGGTGGCGGTGTTGTGCAGCATGTCCGCGCAGCCCAGGCCGCGACTGCCCGAGATGGGGGAGTAGGTGCGCCCCGCGGGCAGCGCCGCACGGGCCTCGGCGTCGTCGAGGCAGGCACCGGCGACGAACACGTGCGCGAGTCGTCCCGGCGCCGCCCCGTGGCCGCCGTAGAACGCGCGCATCCGGCGGGGCTGGGTGAGCCGGGTGGAGCCCGAACCCGAGCCGGCGGCGCCCCAGGCCACGAAGCCGGACTTGATCACCAGCTCCGGTTGGGCGCCGAACCAGGCCGGGTTCCACAGCACGATGTCGGCCAGGCGTCCTGGCAGCAGCGAGCCGACGTGCCCCGCGATCCCGTGCGCGACGGCCGGGTTGGCGGTGAGCTTGGCCAGGTAGCGCAGGACGCGGGCGTTGTTCGCGACGTCCGGGCCGACCTCGCCGGCCAGCGTGGCCTGCACGGACGCGAGCTGCCAGGTGCGCCGCGCGCTCTCGGCGATGCGGCCCATGCCCAGCGCGTCGGAGTTGACGATGCTGATCGCACCCAGGTCGTGCAGGTGGTTCTCCGCGGAGATCGCGTGCTCGCGGATGCGGCTCTGCGCGATCTGCGTGTCGCTGGGCAGCAGGGCGTGGCCGCGGTGCACGGTGAGCGTCATCGGGCCCAGCTCCGCCACGGTGGACGTCGTGAGCGGCAGCGTCGGCGTGGTCGAGCTGGTGAGCACGTTCTCCCGCGAGACGATCGAGAGCAGGTCGGGGTGCCCGCCGCCGCCCTCCACGTGGTAGGCGTGCACGGTGCGCCCGCCCACGGCGTCGAGGGTGTCGGCCAGGTAGCCGGACTCGTTGAGCGTGTCGGTGTGCAGGGCCACCGGCAGGTCCGCGGCCTCGGCGACGCCGAGGCAGGTGTCGATGGCGGCCGGCGTGGCGCCCCAGTCCTCGTGCACCTTGAACCCGCCGCACCCGGCGAGCACGGACTGCTCCAGCAGCGCCGGTGACGTGGACGAGCCGCGGGCCAGGAACGCCGCGTTGATCGGCACGTCCGCCCACCCGGCGATGAGGTTGTGCAGGTTGTACTCCGGGTTCGCGCCGACGTCCCACACGCCGCCGATGCCCATCCCGACGATCGTCGTGACGCCCGCCGACAGCGCCGCGGCGGCGAGGTCGGCGTTGGACAGGTGCACGTGCGAGTCGACGATGCCGGGCGTGGCGATCAGGCCCTCGCCGGTGATCATCGCGGTGTGCGCGTCGACCTCGAGCTGCACGCCGTCGAGCACGTCGGGGTTGCCCGCGCGCCCGACGCCGACGACCCGGCCGTCCTTGATGCCGATGTTGGTCTTGCGGATCCCGAGCACCGGGTCCAGCAGCACCACGCCGAGCACCACCATGTCCAGGGCGCTCGCGCGGTCGGCGGAGCTGGAGACGAGCGCGCCGTGCCGGGCCGTCTTGCCGCAGCCGCCGAGCAGCTCCTCCCCGGGCTCGGTGTCGTCGGCCTCCACCTCGACCCACAGGTCGGTGTCGGCGAGCCGGATCCGGTCGCCCGTGGTCGGGCCGTAGACGCGGGCGTAGGTCCCGCGGTCGACGATCGTCATGCCCCTCCTCCGATCCGCACGACCTCCACCTGGAGCTCGGCGTCCGGCTCGATGCGCAGCGCCGTGCCCGCCGGGACGTCGAGCCGGAACCGTCCGTCGCCGGAGAGCTGCACCTGCACGGCCGGGTTGAGCTGGTCGAGCGGCACGTGCGAGGACACCCAGACCGGCAGCTCGCCGGTGTTGCGCAGCAGCGCGGTGGCCCGTTCGCGGCCGGGCGCCAGCTCGATCCCGCCCTCGCCGGTGCGTACCGAGCCCGGCCCTTCCAGGGGAGGTTCCCCGAACGGCGCGTCGACGTGCACGAGCACGCTGCCGTGCGGGAACAGGGCCTCCACCTGCAGCGCGGGTACGGCGGCGGGTACGCCCTCGACGAGCTGCCCGGGGGAGACCACCTTCCGGGACCGGGTGACGACCTCCTCGTAGGGCACGCCGTCCCAGGCCAGCTCGCAGATCTCGTCGCAGACCAGGGCGACGGCGTCGGGTGCGCCCAGCCGGGCGCCGCGCGCGAGCCGCCTGCGGGCCAGGTCAGCGCCCGCGGCGAGCACGAGCCGCTCGTGTTCGCGGGGGGTCAGGTGCATGGCCGCCAGCATGCGGGTTGGGGGAGCACCGGGAAAGCGGGGGGCCGGGCGTGCCGTTCCTGCCCAATGGGTGGGGATGTCGCCGAAGTGGGCACTTCCCTCCCGCGGTGATCCATATCACGCTGTGGTGCATCCCGTCGATGCATGGAGGGCCCACGATGACCCAGACCGAGACGCCGGGCGCCGCCCCCTTCGTCGGCCGCAGCGTGCCCCGCCGCGAGGACGCCGCCCTGATCACCGGGAACGCCACGTGGACCGATGACATCGTGCTGCCGGGCACGCTGCACATGGCGGTGTTGCGCAGCCCGCTCGCGCATGCCCGGATCGTCGGGATCGACGCCGGGCCGGCCCGCGCGCTGCCCGGCGTGGTCGCGGTGTTCACCGGCGAGGACCTGGCCGAGGAGTTCGCGATCGGGCTGCCCTGCGGCTGGCCGGTCACCGAGGACATCAAGATCCCCGACCACCCGCCGCTGGCGCGCGGCGAGGTCAACCACGTCGGTGACGGCGTGGCGGTCGTGCTCGCCACCGACCCGCGCACGGCGCAGGAGGCGCTCGGGCTCGTCGAGGTCGACTACGCGCCGCTGCCCGCCGTCGTGGACATCGAGGCGGCCCTGGACCCCGGCTCCCCGCTCGTGCACGAGGAGCTGGGCACGAACCACTGCTACACGTGGCCGCTCGCGGTCGGCGACGTCGACGCCGCGTTCGCGCAGGCCGACGTCGTCGTCCGGGGCAGGTACCGGCAGCAGCGGGTGCTGCCCTCGGCGATGGAGCCGCGCGCGGTCGTGGTGAACCCGGAACCGGTGGGCGGCGCCTTCACCGTCTACACCTCCACCCAGGTACCGCACTTCGTGCGCGACCTGCTCGCGCTGATCTGCGGGGTCCCCGACACCCGGATCCGCGTCGTCGCCCCGGACGTCGGCGGCGGGTTCGGCTCCAAGCTCAACGTCTACGCCGAGGAGGCGCTCGCACTCGCGTTGGCGCGCCGGTTGCGCAAGCCGGTGAAGTGGACCGAGACGCGCTCGGAGAACCACGTCGCGACCACGCACGGCCGCGGCCAGATCCAGGAGATCGCGGTCGCCGCCACCCGCGAGGGCAAGATCCTCGGGATGCGGGTGGAGCTGCTCGCGGACATGGGCGCCTACCTGCAGCTGCTCACCCCCGGGATCGCCGTGTTCGGTGCGTTCACCTACTGCGGCCTGTACGACTTCGGCGCCTACTCCTTCACGTGCAAGGGCGTGTTCACCAACCTCACGCCCACCGACGCCTACCGGGGCGCCGGCCGTTCCGAGGCCGCGTACGCCCACGAGCGGATCATGGACGACCTGGCCCGGGAGCTGGGGATGGATCCGGCGCAGGTCCGGCTGCGCAACCTGATGCCGCCGTTCTCGCAGCCGCGCACCGCGCCGTCGGGGGTCATGTACGACTCCGGCAACTACGAGGCCTGCATGCGCAAGGCCCTCGACCTCGCCGGGTACGAGGAGCTGCGGGCCGAGCAGCGCTCGCGCCGCGAGGCGGGCGACCCGGTGGCCCTGGGCATCGGCATCGGCAACTTCACCGAGAGCGGCGGGCTGTCGCCGTCGAAGGTCGCCGCCGGGGTGCGGCTGCAGAGCGGTGGCTGGGAGGCCGCCACCGTCCGGATGACGACGAGCGGGAAGGTCGAGGTCGTCACCGGCACCTCCCCGCACGGGCAGGGCCACGAGACCGTGTGGGCGCAGATCGCGGCGGACGCGCTCGGGGTGCACCCCGACGACGTCGAGGTGCTGCACGGCGACACCGCCGTGGCACCGTTCGGCCGCGACACCTACGGCTCGCGGAGCCTGCCCGTCGGCGGGGTGGCGGTGCACGTGGCGGCCGGCCGGGTGGCGGCCAAGGCCGCCGCGATCGCCGCGCACCTGCTGGAGGCGGCCGAGGACGACCTCGAGTTCCGTGGCGGCCGGTTCTCGGTGGCCGGCACGTCCGGGCCCGGGATCACGATCCAGGAGGTGGCGGCGGCCGCGTCGCTGGCGAACGACCTGCCCGAGGGCATGGAACCCAACCTCACCGCGGACCACCACTTCGACCCGCCGAACTTCACCTGGCCCTTCGGCACGCACATCTGCGTGGCCGAGGTCGACACGCAGACCGGGCGGGTCGCCATCCGCCGCTACGTCGCGGTGGACGACTGCGGGCCGATCGTCAACCCGGCCATCGTCGAGGGGCAGCTGCACGGCGGCATCGCCCAGGGCGTGGCCCAGGCGCTGTACGAGGAGGCGGGCCACGACGCCGCGGGCAACCCGACCACGGCCACGCTCGCGGACTACCGCATCCCTGCCGCCACGGACCTGCCCCACGTCACCCTGGACCAGACGGTGACCCCGTCGCCGACCAACCCGATGGGGGTGAAGGGGATCGGCGAGTCCGGGGCGATCGGCTCCTCGCCCGCCGTGGTGAACGCGGTGATCGACGCCGTCGCCCACCTGGGTGTGACCCACCTCGACATGCCGGTGACCCCCGAGCAGGTCTGGCGCGCGATCCGCGACGCGGGTCACACTGCCGGCACGCCTCGACACTGACGGGAGGGCACGCGATGGTGGCGATCAACTGTGACATGGGCGAGGCATTCAGCATCTACCGCTGCGGTGACGACGAGGGCCTGATGCCCCTGATCACCCTCGCCAACGTGGCCTGCGGGTTCCACGCCTCCGACCCGCGGGTGATGCGGCGGACGGTCGCGCTCGCGAAGGAGCACGGCGTGCGGGTGGGCGCGCACCCGTCGCTGCCCGACCGCGAGGGCTTCGGGCGCCGCGAGATGGCGATGGAACGCGACGAGCTGACCGCGGCCGTGATCTACCAGATCGGCGCGCTCACCGGGTTCCTGCGCGAGCAGGGCATGGAACTGCACCACATCAAGCCGCACGGCGCGCTGTACGGGATGGCGTCGCGCGACGAACAGGTCGCCGCAGCGGTGGCGGATGCCGCCGCGACCTTCGGCGTGCCGCTGATGGGGATGGCGGGCACCGTGCACGAGCGCGTGTGGGGCGCGAGCCCGGGCGGGTTCCTGTCCGAGTACTACGCCGACCTCGACTACCGACCCGACGGCTCGCTGATCATCACCCGCGAGCACGCGGCGTTCGACCCCGCGTCGTCGGCGCGGAAGGCGGTGCGCGCCGTCACCGAGGGCATCGCCACCGCCGTCGACGGCACGGAGATCCCGGTTCGCGCCGACTGCGTCTGCGTGCACTCCGACACCCCGAACGCCGTCGACCTCGCCAAGGCCGTGCACGAAGCGCTGCGCCCCCACCTGAACTGATTGGAGTCCGAGTGAGCCGCCACGAGGTCGTCTCTCCCATCCCCGGCGTCTTCTACCGCAGTCCCGACCCCGACAGCGCCCCGTTCACCACCGAGGGCCAGACCGTGGGCGCCGACGACACCGTCTGCCTGGTCGAGGTCATGAAGTCCTTCCACCAGGTGGCCGCGGGCGCGGCGGGGCAGGTCGTGGAGTTCCTGGTCGAGAACGAGGATGTGGTCGACGCCGGGCAGGCTGTCGCCGTGATCGAGGCGGGGTGAAGCGGCTCCTCGTCGCCAACCGTGGGGAGATCGCGGTGCGGATCATCCGCGCCGCGCGCGATCTCGGGATCTCCACGGTGGCGGTGCACAGCACGGCCGACACCGACGCCCTGCACGTCCGGCTCGCCGACGCGGCGGTGGAGATCGGGCCGCCGCCCGCGGGGAAGAGCTACCTGGTGGCCGACACGATCGTGGGGGCGGCGCTGTCCGCGGGCGCCGACGCCGTCCACCCCGGCTACGGGTTCCTGTCCGAGCGGGCCGGGTTCGCCGCGTCGGTGGTCGACGCCGGGCTCACCTTCGTCGGCCCGGACGCAGCGGTGATCGACCGGATGGGCGACAAGGTGCGCGCCCGCCAGGTTGCCGCGGCCGCGGGCGTGCCCACGGTGCCCGGCACGCCGGGCGGTGTCGACGACGTGGCCGCGGCCGTCGCCGCCGCGGCGGAGATCGGCTACCCGATCATGCTCAAGGCGGCCGCGGGCGGTGGCGGGCGCGGGATCCGCGTCGTCGAGGACGAGGCCGGGCTGCGCACCGCGTTCCCGTCGGCGTCGAAGGAGGCGGCGAGCGCGTTCGGCGACGGGCGGATGTACCTGGAGCGGTTCGTCCGGCGGGCCCGCCACGTCGAGGTGCAGGTGCTGGGGGACGGCACGGACGTCGTGCACCTGTTCGAGCGGGAGTGCTCGCTGCAGCGGCGCCGGCAGAAGATGGTGGAGGAGGCGCTCGCGCCGGGGATCGATCCCGGCGTCCGGGAGGCGATGACGGCCGCGGCCGTGCGGTTGGCGCGTGAGGCCGGCTACCGCAGCGCCGGCACGGTGGAGTTCCTGGTCGACGACGAGACCCGCGAGTTCTTCTTCATCGAGATGAACACCCGCATCCAGGTCGAGCACCCGACCACCGAGCTGGTCACCGGGATCGACCTGGTCGCCGAGCAGCTGCGGATCGCGGCGGGGGAGCCGCTGCGCCACGCGCAGGCCGGCATCGACGCCCGCGGGTGCGCGATCGAGTTCCGGATCTGCGCCGAGGATCCGGCGCGCGGGTTCCTGCCCGCACCCGGCCGCGTCGGCCGGCTCGTGCTGCCCGCCGGACCGTGGGTGCGGGTCGACACCTGGCTGGAGCCCGAGGTGACGGTGCCGCCGTTCTACGACTCGCTGCTGGCGAAGGTCGTGGTCTGGGGCGAGGACCGGGAGACCGCGGTCCGCCGCTCGCGGCGCGCGCTCGCCGAGTTCGCCGTCGAGGGCGTGCCGACGACGGCGGGCCTGTTCACCGAGATCCTCGACCAGCGGTGGTTCGCGACCGGCGAGTTCCACACCGGGACGCTGGAGCAGTGGTGGTCCGAGCGCGAGGAGAGGACAGCATGACCACGACCGAGGCGGCGCCTGCCCGCTACAGCTGGGGCGGCGACGAGTTCGTGTTCGTCGAGCTGGCCGAGGCGATGAGCCTGCAGGCCAACTTCCGCGCGATGGCGATCACCGGACGCCTGCGCGACCAGCGGCCCGACGGCGTGCTGGAGATCTGCCCGGCCAACGCGTCCTACCAGGTGCGCTACGACCCGGACGTGCTGGATCCCCACGAGCTGCTGGCGCTGCTGCAGGACCTGGAGCAGCAGGTCGGCGACGCCCACGAGCTCGCAATGCCGACACGGGTGCTGGAGATCCCGGTGCTCTACCGCGACCCGTGGACCACCGAGACCCTGATGCGGTTCCGCGACCGCCACCAGGACCCCGAGGCCACCGACATCGAGTACGCGGCGCGGATCAACGGCTTCGCGGACGTCGAGGAGTTCATCGCCGCCCACTCCGGCTCGCCGTGGTTCACCTCGATGGTCGGGTTCGTGGCCGGGCTGCCGTTCAAGTACCAGATGGTGGCGCGGGAGCGGCAGATCGTGGTGCCCAAGTACCTGCGCCCGCGCACCGACACCCCCAAGCAGACCGTCGGCTACGGGGGCTGCTTCTCCTGCATCTACTCGGTCCGTGGCGCGGGCGGCTACCAGATGTTCGGCATCACGCCGGCCCCGATCTACGACCCGACGCAGTCGCTGCCCGACTTCACCGACTTCATGGTGCTGTTCCGCCCGGGCGACATCGTGAAGTTCACCCCGATCGACCGCGAGCGCTACGACGCCTACATCGCGGACGTGGAGGCCGGCGCGTTCCGGGTCACGGCCCGGGACGTCGAGTTCCGCCTGCAACCGTTCCTCGACGACCCGGACGGCTACAACGCGCGGCTCCTGGAGGTCCTGAAGTGATCGAGATCGTCAAGCCGGGACTGTCCACGACCATCCAGGACAGCGGCCGCACCGGCTACTACCACCTGGGCATCCCACCCTCGGGCGCCCTGGACCAGTACGCGCTGCGGGCGGCGAACCTGCTGGTCGGGAACCCGGCCGGGGCCGCGGCGCTCGAGTGCGTCTACATGGGTCCGGAGCTGGTGTTCGACGCCGCCGCGGTCGTCGCCGTCACCGGCGCGAGCATGGTCCCGAAGGTGAACGGGGCGGAACAGCCGTTGTGGGAGTCGTTCGCGGTGTCCGAGGGCGACGTGCTCACGTTCGGCTACCTCACCGCGGGAGCGCGCGCCTACGTGTCGGTCGCCGGCGGGATCGACGTCCCGCAGGTGCTGGGCAGCCGCTCGACCTACGCCCTCGGCGCGCTCGGCGCGTTCGGCGGCCGGCCGCTCGCGGCCGGTGACCGGGTGCCGGTCGGGCAGGCGGCCGGCGCGACGCCGGGCCGCAGCGTGCCCGAGGACCTGCGGCAGGTGCCGGGCAAGGACGTCGAGGTCCGGGTCGTCATGGGCCTCTACGACCACCGGCTGACGGCCGAGGGCCGCGCGATGTTCCTCGACACGACCTGGGCGCTCACCCCCGTCGCCGACCGCATCGGCTTCCGCTACTCGGGGCCCGAGCTGGAGACGGTGCCGCGCGAGGCGCCGTTCGGGGCCGGGCAGGACCCGTCGAACATCGTGGACGCGCCCTACCCGATCGGGTCGATCCAGGTGCCCGGCAGTATCGAGCCGATCATCCTGCACCGCGACGCGGTCTCCGGCGGCGGCTACATGATGATCGCCACGGTGCTGTCGGGGGACCTCGACATCGTCGCCCAGTCGGCGCCGAAGGCGCGCACCCGGTTCGTCGAGGTCGACCTGGACGGCGCGCTCGCCGTCCGCGCCGATCACCGCAAGCGGACCCGCCGGCTCGCCGAGGCACTGGCCTGACGGAAGCGTCCGTGCCAGGGTGGCCGGCATGGATCCCGAGAACCGCTCCGACGAGGACGACTCCGGACTCCTCGAACCGGAGGACAGCCTCGACGACCGCGGCGTGCGCGACGTCCTGGACGAGGGCTGGTCACCGCCGGAACGGCCCTGGGCGGTTGCGGGCTGGGGCACCACGGCCCGTGAGGAGGCCGGCGGCGAGGCGCTCGAGGCGCGCCTGGCGCGCGAGCTGCCCGACGGCGTGGTGTGGGACGGCGACGGGCTCGGCGACACCTCCGACACCGACGGCGAGCTGCGCGACGGCGAGGTCGGCGACGTCCGCGCCGGGCGGCTCGTCGCGGCCGACGACGCGTACGGCGACGAGACGTTCGCACTCGACGCCGGCATCGACGGGGGCGCCGCCTCCGCGGAGGAGGCCGCGGTACACCTGGTGAGCGAGCAGAGCGGTCCGGACGACGACTGAGCCCCGCCCGGAGGTTCAGGAAAGCCACATTGCTGCCCTGCAGGTTCATGAAAGTGGCTTTCCTGAACTCCTCGAGGAGGGGGGCGCGAACCCGCCCCGTCCGACGTACGGTCGGGGGCATGGACGCCGCCGACACTGCCGTCACCGACACCTCCTTCTGGCACCCCTTCGCCGCCATGGGGGCGGTGCGCCGCTCCGAGTTCGTGATCACCCGGGGCGAGGACGTCTGGCTCTGGGACGACGCCGGGCACCGCTACCTCGACGCGACCGCGAGCCTGTGGTGCGTCAACGCCGGGCACGGGCGGGCCGAGATCGCCGATGCCGTGGCCGCGCAGATGCGCGAGCTGGCCACCTACCAGACGTTCGCCGACGTCGCGAACCCGCCCGCGCTGGAGCTGACCCGTCGTCTGGCCGCGCTCGCGCCGGTGCCGGGGGCCAAGGTGTTCCTGGTCAGCGGGGGCGGCGAGGCGATCGACACCGCGGCCAAGATCGCCCGCGAGTACTTCGCCCGCACCGGGCAGCCCGAGCGCACGGTGCTGGTCAGCCGCCGGCACGCCTACCACGGCACCCACGGTTTCGGCACCGCGCTGGGCGGGATGCCGGCCAACCGGCTGGCCGCGCCGTTCGTCCCGGACGTCGTGCAGGTGGAGTGGGACGACCCCGCCGCGCTGGAGGCCGAGTTCGAGCGGATCGGCCCGGAGCGGGTGGCGGCGTTCTTCGCCGAGCCGGTGATCGGGGCCGGCGGGGTGCTGCCCCCGCCGCCGGGCTACCTCGAGCGCGTCCGCGAGATCTGCACCCGGCACGGGGTGCTGTTCGTGGCGGACAGCGTGATCTGCGGGTTCGGCCGCCTCGGCGACTGGTTCGGGCTGGACCGCTTCGGTGTCGAGCCCGACCTCATCACCTTCGCCAAGGGCGTCACCAGCGGGTACGTGCCGCTCGGTGGCGTGGTGGCGCACGAGCGGGTGGCGGCGCCGTTCTTCGCCGACGGGGCACCGCCGTTCCGCCACGGACCGACCTACGCCGGTCACCCCACCGCCTGCGCCGCGGCGCTGGCGAACCTCGACGTCATGGAGGGGGAGGGGCTGCTCAAGCGGGCCGACGTGCTCGAGGGCTCGCTGCACGCGGCGGTGCGCTCGCTCGCCGACCACCCGCTCGTCGCGCAGGC
The DNA here is from genome assembly GCF_002262885.1 of Pseudonocardia sp. MH-G8. GTDB lineage: Bacteria > Actinomycetota > Actinomycetes > Mycobacteriales > Pseudonocardiaceae > Pseudonocardia. The sequence goes on from NZ_NKYF01000009.1 coordinate 92,893, forward strand.
CCGCGGCGGCACGGGTGCGCTCGCCGCGATCGAGCTCGACCCGCAGCGCCTGGCCGCCGACCCCGCCCTGCCCGCCGCCGCGGCCCGTGCCGCGCGCGACCGCGGCGTGCTGGTGCGCCCGATGATCTCCTCGATCGCGGTGTCGCCGCCGCTCACCATGACCGACGAGCACGTCGAGCTGCTCGTCGACGCGCTGCGAGGCGGGCTGGACGCGGTCAGCTGACGGCGACCCGCCGGCCCACCAGGTCGGCCAGCAGCCCGCGGGTGCGTGCCTGCTCGTGCTCGTCGCCGACGGCGAGCACGAGCAGTTCGGTCACACCCGCGTCGGCGAACCGCCGGATCTCCGCCTCGAGGACGGCCTCGTCGCCCGCGACGAGGGTGTCCTGCGGTCCGGCCAGGCCCTGCAGGTCGAGCAGGCGCCGGTAGCTGTCCATCTCGCCGGCGGGGCCGAACGCGGCGCCGAGTTCCTCGCGCAGCGGCGCGGGACGGGACGTCACGGCCGCCATCATGGTGGCGAGGACCCGCGGCGCGGGCCGGCCCGCGGCCTCCGCGGCGCGCGTGAGGGCGGGCACGATCCGCTCGGCGACGAGCTCGGGGCCGGCCCAGGTCGTGACGGTGCCGTCGGTCAGCTCGCCGGCGATGCGGAGCATCATCGGGCCGAGGGCGGACAGCAGGATCGACGGGGGCGGCGCGTCCGGGACGTCGACCGTCCCGGCTGCGGCGAGGGTCTCGCCCCGGTACTGCACGGTCTCGCCGCGCAGCAGCGGTCCGAGGGCCTCCAGGTACTCGCGCACGTGCCGGGCCGGACGGTCGAAGGACATCCCGTACTGGCCCTCGATGATCTGCCGGTGGCTGGGCCCGAGTCCCAGCGTGAGCCGGCCGCCCGTGGCCGCCTGGGCGGTGAGCGCCTGGCCTGCCATGGCCAGCGGGTGCACCGGGTAGGTGCGCACGACCGCCGTGCCGATGTGGATGCGCGGCACCTCGCGGCCCGCCAGCGCCGCCAGCGTCAGCGCGTCCCAGGATGTCTGCTGTGTGAGGTACACACTGTCCAGGCCCGCGGCCTCGGCCGCCCTGACCTGCTCGAGCTGCGCGTCGAGGCCGAGGCCGGGCGCGAAGGCTGCCGTGCCGACCAGCATGATGAGCTCCGATCCGGAAGAGGAATCTCGGGTTCCGATTTCGCCCAGGCTATCATGAAGGTCAGGTTCCGGATGCTGGCGAGGAGGTGGGGATGCGAGCGGACGCACGACGCAACCGCGAGCGGATCGTCGCTGCCGCGCTGGAGCGGTTCGCCGCGTGCGGTCCCAACGCCTCGATGGAGGACATCGCCCGCACCGCAGGGCTCGGCGTCGGGACGCTCTACCGCCACTTCCCGGACCGGCGCGCCCTGGCGGGTGAGATCGCCGCGGACGCGGCCGCCGAGCTCGTGGAGTACGTCCGGGCAGCCGGCGGGGGTGGGGCGAGCGCCTGGGAGGTCCTGCGCGACATCACCGGGCACGCCGCGGGTCTCCCGCTCGCGCTCGCCAAGAAGATCACCGAGGAGCTGCCGTCCTCGGACCGGCTCGAGGCGCTCGCCGCGGAGAGCGACGCACTGCTCACGCAGCTCATCGGGCGAGGGCGCGCCGAGGGCAGCATCCGCGCCGACCTCGCGATCTCGGACATCCTCGCGCTGTTCAGCGTGGTGGCCTGCCGACCGGGAGCGACACCGGGCGACCCGGTGACAAGGGTGATGCTGGACGGGCTGCGCCCGCAGTGCGACGTCGCACACCGATAGCGGGGCCGGCACACCGACTGCAGTCGGTGTGCCGGCCCCGCAGCCGGTGTGCGAGGCGGTTGGCTCAGGCCTCGGGCACGAGCCAGGCCGTCGTGTCGGCGGGCAGCTGCCCGTCCGGCAGGGGGGCGCTCGACACGACCACGCGGCCGGCGGGCAGCGGCACCGGGTCGGTGCCGAAGTTGGTGATCGAGGTCCAGCCGCCGGGGCGGGTGAACGCGACGACGTCGGCAGGGGCGTCCTGCGCCCACTCGAGGCTCTCGGCCGTCTGCAGCCGCCGACGCTCGGCGAGCGCGCGAGTGTAGAAGGCGAGCGTCGACGTGTCGTCCGCGCGCTGGTGCTCCACCGACAGTTCGGCGAAGCGGGCCGGCTGGGGTAGGTGCGCGGAGCCGGGTCCGAAGCCCAGCGAGGGCCCGTTCGTGGTCCAGGGCAGCGGCACGCGGCAGCCGTCCCGGCCCTTCCGCGTGCCCCCCGACCGGACCCACGTCGGGTCCTGCAGGACCTCGGGCGGCAGGTCCGCGACCTCGGGCAGACCCAGCTCCTCGCCCTGGTAGACGTACGTGGAGCCGGGCAGCGCGAGCGCGAGCAGTGTGGCCGCCCGGGCGCGGCGCAGCCCGCGCTCCACGTCCGGCTTCGGGTCGGTGCCGTCGGTGCGCAGCCACGCCTTCAGATCCGTGCCGGCCGGCAGCGCGTACCGGGTGGCGTGGCGCACCACGTCGTGGTTGGAGAACACCCACGTGGACGACGCCCCGGAGGTGCGTGACAGCGCCAGGTTCTCCTCGATCACCTCGCGGAACTCCGCCGCGTCCCACGCGGCGAGCAGGAGGTCGAAGTTGAAGGCCTGCCCGAGCCCCTCGGGCGAGGCGTAGCGCGCGCGGCGAGGCGCCGAGTCGACCCACGCCTCGGCCACGGCGGTGCGCGGCGGGTCGTAGGAGTCGAAGACCTCGCGCCACTCCTTGTAGATCTCGTGGACCTCGTCGCGGTCCTGGAAGCGGTGCATGCCGTCGGGCAGGTTCTCGGCGTCCAGCTCCGCCTGGCTGGGCAGCGGGGGCGTGAGGTCCTTCGCCAGCCCGTGGGCGACGTCCACGCGGAAGCCGTCGACCCCGCGATCGGCCCAGAACCGCAGCGTCTTCAGGAAGTCGGCCCGGACCTCCGGGTTCTCCCAGTTCAGGTCGGGCTGCTCGGGCGCGAACATGTGCAGGTACCACTGCCCGTCGCCGACCGGCTCCCACGCCGGGCCGCCGAAGTTCGCGGTCCAGTCGCTCGGCGGCCGCTCGCCGTTCGGGCCCTCTCCGCGGCGGAACACGTAGCGGTCGCGCTCGGGCGAGCCGGGCGCCGCGGCCAGCGCCTCGGGGAACCAGGCGTGCCGGTCCGAGGTGTGGTTGGGGACGATGTCGACGACCAGCTTGATCCGGGCCGCCTTCAGCGCGGCCACCATCTCGTCGAACTCCGCGAGGGTGCCGATCTTCGGGTCGACGTCGCGGTAGTCATCGACGTCGTAGCCGCCGTCGGCGAGTGCGGACGGGTAGAAGGGGGAGAGCCACACCGCGTCGACGCCCAGCTCGCGCAGGTACTCCACGCGGCTGGTGATCCCGCGCAGGTCACCGATGCCGTCGCCGTTCGCGTCCGCGAAGCTGCGCGGGTAGATCTGGTAGACGACCGCCTGCCGCCACCACGACGCCTCGTCGAGCCGGGCGCCGGCGGAATCGGCGGCGTCCGTCGCGAGCAGTTCCGACATCGAGGACCTCTCCTTTATCCAGGCACTAAATCTATTGGCTGACTCTAAGCTAGGCGGATCCGTCCGAGGAGGTCAAGGAGTCGATGGACGCGATCCTGACGCCGCCGCCCCGCCCGTCGTCGCGCTGGGTGCGGGAGGCCAACGCCCGCGTGGTCCTCGAGCACGTGTGGGACGCCGACGCGGTCACCGGCTCGGACCTGATCGAGGCCTCCGGCCTCTCGCGAGCCACCGTGCACGACGTCTGCGAGGAGCTCATCGCGCGCGGCTGGGTGCGCGAGGTCGAGAACCAGCGTGAGTACGGCGGCTACCGCAAGGGCCGGCCTGCCCGGCGCTACGCCTTCGCGCCGCGCGCGGGCGTCGTGGTCGGCGTGGACGCGGGGGAGCACCGCGTGAGCGCCACGGTCACCGACCTGCGTGGCCACGTCTGCGGCCGGGCCACCCGTGGCACCGGCGGGGCGCGGCGCCCGTCGGGCGCGCGCCAGGAGAGCGTCTCGCGCACCGTCCTCGACGCGCTGGCGAGGGTCCCGGCGCCCACCCCGGGCGTCCTCGCGGTCGCGGTCGGTGTCCCCGCACCGGTCGCGGGCACGAGCCGCACGCCGTTCGGGGGCAACGAGTACTGGGACCGCATGAACCCCGCGCTCGCCGAGCACCTCGTCGGGCGCCACGGGTGGACGGTGCTCGTGGACAACGACGCCAACCTCGCCGCGCTCGCCGAGGGGTGGCGCGGGCACGGCAGGGGGGTCCGCAGCCACGTCACCCTGCTCGCGGGGGAGCGGCTGGGCGCCGGCATCGTCGACGACGGGAGGCTGCTGCGCGGGGCGCACGGCGGCGCAGGGGAGATGCGCTACCTCGGCCTCGTCGAGGGCGTCGGCTCGGCCGCCGGCATCGCGGCGCTCGTCCGGGAGGGGGCGCGGGCCGCGCTGGCCGAACCCGGCGGTGCCGGCTCGGTGCTGGGCGGCCTCGATCCGGCGGCCGTCGACGCCGAGGCGGTCTTCGCCGCCGCCCGGGACGGTGACCCCCTCGCCACCGCCGTCGTCCGGAACGTCGGGCAGCGGATGGCGCGCGTCGTCGCCACGCTCGCGAGCATCGTCGACACCGAGCAGGTCGTGATCGCCGGTGGGGTGGCGGACTCCTGCGCTGCGATCATCGACATCGTCACCCGCGAACTGCCCCTCTACTTCGACGACGCGCGGCCGCGGGTGCTCGCCTCCGGACTGGGTGGTGAGGTCGTCGCGCTGGGCGCGGTGAAGGCCGCGCTCGACCACGTACGGCAGCACGCCTTGGAGATCGCCTTACCAGGCGGCGGATGAGGGTGCAGGGCGCGTGACCCGGACGGGTGTATTCTCGGCTACCGAACGGGGCAGCGGGCGGCGTGTCCGACCCGACTGGGGTGACGGGGTGTCACCAGAGGGGTGCGGTACGCCCGACCTGCGGATACAGCACGTGGCGATCCTCACTCACGCGGGCGCCGTGACGTGTCTGACCGCTCCCTCGCCGTTGCCTGCTCGTTGTACGGGGCACGGCAGGCCGACGATTGTCGACGATGTCTCGGACGACGGGAGCGTGCGATGGCCGGTGAGGCGGAGGGGCGCTACGGCGCGGCCCGGCACGCCGTGGCCGACGGCCCTGAGGGTCGCGTGCCCGAGTGTGCGGAACGTCCCGCGACGGAAGACCGGTCCCTCGTGGACCGGCTGCTGGCAGCGGACGAGCAGGTCTTCGACTGGGGGTGGGGTGATCCGGCGGCGTCGCACGGCCCGCAGCCGGCGCACGACATCCCCGAGTTGTGGGGCCCGGACCGGCAGCACCGGTCCGACGAGGTGGAGAGCGTGGAACCGGACCCGGATGATGCCGTGAGCACCGTTCCCGGTGACACGCCCCCGCCCCGCTCGGGCGCCTCGATCTTCGACGATCTCGTCGCCGACGGATCCGAGGTCGAGGTCGGCCCCGCGCCGCAGGGCGCTGCGCCTCCCGATGACCATGAGCCCATCGGGTGGATCCCGGGAACGGTGACGTCCGACCTCGTGCAGGACGGTGCGGACGAGGAGCGTGACGAGGACGCGCCGGAGACGCACCTCGAGGACGGCGATCTCGAGGACGCCGATCTCGAGGACGGCGATCTCGAGGACGGCGATCCCGAGGACGCCGACCTGAAGGACGCCGACCTGAAGGACGAGGATCTCCAGGACATCGACCCACCGGACCTGGACCTGCGGGACGAGAACCTGTGGGGCAGCGGCCGCAACGGGCACGCCCCGGGGAGCCCGGACCACGGCGTGGACGAGCGGGATCCGCTCGGCATCGGGGCCGCGGCCGCCCAGCCACACGAGCCCGTGCCGTTCGACCGGCCCGGCGCTCCGCCGCTCTCCGTCCGCGACGCGCCGGACGGCGCGGCCGACGACCGGGCCGCTGACGAGCGCAACCCGTTCGACGGCGTGGCCCTCGACCGGCGCCCCGACGCCGCGATCCCCGCCTGGGGTGCCACCTTCGGGGCGGGCTCGGGTGGCCCAGGCCCGGGTGGTCCGGGCCCGAACAGCAACGGAGCCATCAGGGGTGGCCTGAACGGTGGCGGGCCGAGCCGCGGCCCCGAGGCCGGTGGCGGACCCGCCGACCTCGGCCCCGATCCGACTACCGTGCTCGGCATCGTGCCGAGGGACGGGACCCCCGACCGTGGCCTGCCGGAGGCACCGCTCGCGCCGACGTCCGGCCCCGCCGCGCGTCGCCTGGAGGAGTACGGCGCCCGCCGTCGCGCCACCGAGCAGGCTGCCGCGGCCGCCGAGGCCGCCGCGGCGGCTGCCGCGGAGCGCGCCTCCTCGGCCATCGCGGCCGCAGCGCGGGCGGCCGATGAGGCGGAAGCGGCCGCGGAGGCCGCGGCACGGGCAGCGGAGGAAGCGGAGGCCGCGGCCGCGGCGGAAGCACGGGCTGTCGCCGAGGCAGGCGCCGCACCGGTCCGGAACGAGGGCCCGGGCGGCCTCGCAGGCCCCGACCCGGCCGAGTCGCCGACACAGGCGGTTCCGCTGGTGGCACCCGTGCAGCCGCAGGGCGGGCGCGCGCCGATCCGCCCGGCGGGCCCGCCGCCCCGTGCGATGCGACCGGACGACGTCGGCCCGCCAGGGCCGCCGCGGCTCCGTGCCGCCCACCGCGCGGGTAGCCCACGCGACGACGCCGATGCCGAGGTCACCGAGGTGATGTCGGGTCTGCGTGGCCTGCGCGCACCGGGGCCCGCGCGCCCGCCGGAGCCGCCGTCGCCGGCGGAGGCCACCACGGTCGCGCCGCCGCTGCCCCCGGAAGTCGACGTTCGTGAGGATGACGCCGCCGCCGAACGGTCCTCCGGCCGCGCACCCGACGCGGGCGACGGCGACGAGGCCGAGACCCCCGAGCGCCGTGGCGGATGGCTCACCAGCCGACCCGTGCTCGCGGGGGGCGCGGTCGCCGTGGTGCTCGCCGTGGCCGCGGTCGTCACGACCTTGACGGTCACCGGTGCGGATCCGGCACCGGCTGCCGTGACGGCGGTGGCAGCGCCCCCTCCGGCCGAGTCTGCGCCCGCCGTGCCCGCGCCGGCGATCGACCCGGAGAGCACGCAGGCCGTCGCCTACCTCACGGCACTGCGCGATGCGGATGTCCCGACCAGCCGCAGCGGCCAGGCCGAGACGGAGGCGGCCGCGGCGATCTGCTCGCAGCTGGACCAGGGTGCCGACGAGACCCAGCTCGAGCGTTCGGTTCCGGCGGTGCTGCCGGAGGTGGACCGCAACCAGGCGGGCGACGTCGTCGAACTCGCCCAGGAGCACTACTGCTGAGCCCTACCGGGGCTGGTGCGTTCCCGATCGCACGGGCGGGACCTCAGGGCGGGCAGAGCGTGCCCGACTCGGGCACCACGCCGTCGACCAGCATCGCGTCCACCACCTGGCGGACGCAGGCGGTGCGCGGGTAGGCGCCCGTGCCGGCTCCCTGCCAGCCGAGGAAGCGGGCGGTGGCCAGCGAATCGGCCGTGCGCCGGGCGCCGTCGAGCGCTCCACGCGGGTCGGCGGCGGTGCCGATCACGAGGATCGGGGGCGCGCCCTCGGCATTCCCCGCAGCGGGCGCCTCGCGCCCCGTCGGCCAGGGCGCGCAGGCCAGCAGTCGCATGGCGAAGGTGCTGCCGAAGATCGGGTACGCGGTGTTCCACCGCTCGGCGATGTCGCCGATCTCGCCGGGGGCGAGCCGGCGCCGGGTGTCGTTGCAGCTGGTGGCGAGCATGTTGTCGAACAGCCCGCGCGGGCCGGTGAGCGGTTCCAGCGCGGTGAGCAGGGGGAGCGGGTCCCCGGCGCCAGCGGCGGCGAGTGCGGCCGCGAGACCGGGCCAGCGCCGCGGCTCGCCCAGGCCGGCGAGCAGCGCGGTGACCGTGGCGCCCGAGGTGAGCCGGCGACCGTCGGCGGCCAGGAGCGGTTGCCGCTCGAGCTGTTCGAGCAGCGCGGCGACGGTGGCCCGGGGATCGGCGCCCAGGGGGCAGCCCGGTGTGGCCGTGCACGCCACGCCGAACGCGCTGAGCGCGGCCTCGGCGGCGCCGGCCCGGGCGTCGGTGAGGTCCGGCTCGTCGAGCTGGGGGTGCGGGGGCCCGTCGAGCACCAGCCGCCCCACCGACCGCGGCGTGGTGCGGGCCCAGGTGGCCAGTGCCGCGGCCCCGTCGCCCACGCCGACGGCCGACATCCGCTCCACCCCGAGCGCCGCGCGGAGCAGCTCGACGTCCGCGGCGCTCGCGGCGCTGCGGTAGCTGCCGATCCCGCCGTCGAGGATGAGGTTGCACTCCTGGACGACCGCGCGGGACTGCTCCAGCAGCAGGGCGAGGCGGGTGTCGCTGACGGTGCTGAGGTTCGCGTCCACGAGCGCGGCGCGCGCCTCGTCGGGAGCGCAGTCGAGCATGTCCAGGCCGGAGCCGCGGCGGTCGAGCCCGACCAGCGTGTAGCTCTCGAGCAGCGCCGGGTCGACCCGCCCACCGAGGTCGGCGGCGTGGCGGGTGGACGGCTCGCGGGTGCTGTCGCCCAGCACGAGCAGCGGGGGCCGATCGGCGGGCGCTCCGGCCTTGCTGACTCGGACCACGCCCAGGGTGACGGCGCCGAGACCGGGTTGGTCGGGGTCGGCCGGCACGGTGAGCTCGCCGCAGTCCACCTGGAGGTTCCGGTCGGCGGGAACCGGTTCGACGAGGGTGACGAGGGTGTCCTCGGTGCACTCGAAGAACGGGATGCTCGCCTGCTGCGCCTCGGGGGCGGGCAGTGCCGGCGGTGGCGTCGGGCTCGGTGGGGTCGGCGGCGCCGCGGGCAGGTTCTCCCCGAGCACGGCCACCGGGGGCCGCTGCGAGGGGCCGACGGTGCAACCCGCGAGCAGTGCGGTCAGGCACAGGAACGCGGTGGCCCACGGCAGGGCACCCGTGACCGCATGACGCGGTGGTCGTGCCACGTGCCCTCCCGGTCGTGCTGGTCCGCCACCAGCCTGCCGCACCGCCGGTGTGGCGACCGTGAACGGCGGCGTCAGGCGACCCGCGGCGCGGCGGGGGCGGAGTCCAGCTCGAGCCGGACGGCGGCGGGCAGCACGGCGAGGCCGAGCGAGTGGCGCGCGGTGGCGAGGACGTCGCCGTCGAGGCGGGCCAGGACGTCGCGGACGTCGGCGTCGTCGGCCAGCCAGAGCGTGACGCGCAGCGCGGGCGCGGCCTCGGTGCCGACCAGCCGCGCGCGGGCCCTGCCGACGCCCGGCAGCGCCGCGGCCTGGGTGGCCACCGCGTCGGACGCCGCGGCCGCGCTGACGACGATCGAGGTGTCCTGGCCGCCCTCGAGGACGAGGTCGGGCCGCGGCTCGGGCCGTACGGAACGGGCCGTCCACGCCAGCCCGAGCACCACGAGCAACAACCCGCCGACGACGGCCGCCACGCGTGCCGCGAGCGGCTGGGCGCGCAGCGCCTCGACGATCATCGGATCCAGCAGCGGCCGGCCTGCGCGGTCGGCGCCGAAAACGCCGTAGGACAGCAGCGCGACCAGCGTGCCCGCGGCGAGCAGCAGCGCGCCGACGAGCACGGCGAGCGACCGGTCGCCCGCGGTCGAGCGCGCGATCGCGGCCTGCGCCCTCCTGCGCAGCGTCGCCGGGCGCAGGCCGGGGGCGGTGGGGGCCTCGTTCATCGCGGGCCCTCCCGGTCCTGCACCGACACGGAGACCCGGGGACGGCGGTGCAGGGGCAGGTCGTCGAGCAGCTCCTCCACCCGTGCGCGGACGGAGTCGTGCAGCTCGGGAGCGGCGTCGTTCCAGGCCTGCGCCGCCACCGTGACCTTGCGGGCGGATGCGGTGACCGACGCACCCGCGACGGCGTCGGTCGAGCGCACCCGGCGCCCGACGACGCGGGCGAGCACGCGCGGTGAGGTCGTGACGGTGATCTCCGGGGCCGGGCCGTCGACCGCGATGTCGGTGCGCCGTGCCAGCAGCCCCACGAGGACGAGCAGCAGCCCGAGCACCGCCGCCCCGATCGCCGCTCCCGGGACGGGGGCCTGTGCCCACGACGTCGCCGCGAGCGTGGTGTACCAGTCCGGCCACGGCACCACGAGGCCGCGAGCGACGCCGGGACGGATCCAGGCGGCGACGACCTCGAGCACCAGCAGCACGCCCGCCGCGGCGACGGCGAGGCTGAGCAGCGGGGCGAGCACCCGCAGCAGCACGCGCACGACTTCTCCTCTACTGCAACCGGGGGGCGGTGGGCCGGGCCGGCCGCAGCCCGGCGACCGTGACGGTCATGGCCCGGATGCGACGTCCGGCGATCCGGGTGAGCTCCTCGCCCACCTTCGTACGCACCGCGTCGACGACACCGCGTACGGAACCGGGGTACTGCAGGGTGAGCTCGAGCCGCACGTCGACCGCGGCCGGGTCTCCCGAGCCGGTGCTGATCCGCGCGCTCGCCCCGGCCTCGCCCATGTCGATGCCGGCGAGCCTGCGCTCGTGGCGCAGGGTGCCCGGCACCTGGTCGGCGGCGTGCTCGACGACCTTGCGCAGCACAGCCGGATGGATCTCCAGCCGGCCGCGCTCGGAGGGCGGCGCGAGCTCGCCGATCACCGGTCCCGACCCCGGCCCAGGACGGCGTTCAGGTCGAGCTGACCGTCGAGCACGCGGCCGACGATGAGGCCGATCGCCCCGAGGACCAGCACGATCAGGAAGGCCCCGAGACCGCCGAAGGCGCCGGCGAGCCCGAGGGCGAGACCCGCCAGCAGGCCGGTCTGGGTGGCGTTCATGTGCTTCTCCTCATGTCACTCACTCGACTCGCGCGTTCCGCCGTCGATGCCAGGTACGGATCAGGGCGACGCCGACCCGCACCGGGAAGGGCAGCGGCCGCACCACCTCGACGGGGGCGTCGAAGCGCGGGTCGTCCGGCGCCGGTGGTGCGCCGGTCTGCCCGAACCGGGCCAGCCCCGCGACGAAGACGTCGGGATCCCCGCCCCGGTCCGGGTGGTTCTCGCGGACGAACGCGCGGTAGGCGGCGCGTTCCTGCTCGTTCACGCCTCGTCCGGGATCGCGAGGTCGGAGACCGTGATGTCGACGGCGGCGCCGCCGCAGATCCGAGAGACGTCGCGGCGCAGCGCGCGCACCACTTCCGGGATGGGCTGGTCCGCGTGCAGCACGACCGCGACCTCCACGGGCTCGTCCCCCTCACCGATCCGGACACCGACCAGCCTGCGCCCCGGCAGGTACGTCGCCACCGCACCGAACGCCCCGCCGTCGAGGCGGGCCACCGCGGGGTGTGCGCGGACGGCGGCGGCGACCTGCTGCGCCAGTTCTTCCGTGGTCACTCGACCCGGGTCTGCTGCACGGGCGGCAGCACCTCCTCGTCGCTGCCCAGCGCCTCGGGCAGGTGGATGTCGTTGACCGCGATGTTGACCTCGATGACCTCGAGCCCGGTCATCCGCTCCACGGCGGTGATGACGTTGCGGCGTACGGCGCGGGCCAGCTCAACGATCGAGGCGCCGTACTCGACGACGATGTCGAGGTCGATCGCGGCCTGCTTCTCGCCGACCTCGACCTGCACGCCCGCGATGTTGGCGGCACCCGCGCCACCGCCGGGGATGCGCTCGCGGATCGCGCCGAAGGCGCGGGACACGCCGCCGCCCATGGAGTGCACACCCGAGATCTCACGCGCGGCGATGCCGGCGATCTTCTGGACCACCGAGGCGGCGATCGTGGTCTTGCCCTGGGAGGTGTCGTCGGCGAGGCGGGCCGGCGACGACACCGTGGTGGTGGGCGTCTTCGTCGTGGTGGTCGCGGTGCTCTCGCTCATGCAACTGATCCTTCTCGGTCGGTTGTCGGGAGTGTTCGCCAGTGGGACGCGGATACCCGGGGCGCCCTCCCGGGAAGTCACCCGATCGGACCAGCTCGACGGTACCGGAGCAGGAGGACGTCGTCCTCGTGCAGCACGTCGGCGAGTTGGAGGCGGTGCAGGTGCGCGCCCTGGGGGCCGACCGCGATCCGGCCGGCCGGGCCGCCGGCGAGCAGGGGCGCCAGGGTGAGGCAGAGCTCGTCGACGGCGTCGGCGGCCACGAGCTCACCGAACAGCGTCGGGCCGCCTTCGCACAGCACCCGGTGCAGCCCGCGCCGCGCCAGCTCAGCGAGCAGCAGGTCAGGGGTGAGCCGTTCCAGCGCGACGACGTCGGCACCGGCGGCGGCAAGCCGATCCCGGCGCTGCGGCGGCGCCGAGGTGAGGGTGAGGACGATCGGGGGGACGCGGCCGTCGGTGAACAGCCTGCCGGCAGGGTCGAGGTCCGCCGAGCGGGTCACGACGGCCACGGGCGGCGGCCGGTCGGTGCCCCGGGTGGGCCGGCGTGCGCCCCCGTAGTCCTCGGCGCGCACCGTGCCGGCGCCGACGAGCACCACATCGGCGAGCTCGCGCAGCAGCAGGAACACCCGCCTGTCGGGGGGCGAGCCCAGCCCCGCGGAGCGGCCCTCGACCGACACGGCTCCGTCGGTGCTGGTCACGAAGTTGACGCGGACGAACGGGGCGGCGAGATCGTCGGGGTAGGCGTAGCGGGCCGCGAGCCGCGCGTCGTCCAGGTCGTCACCCGAGGCGGGGAGCAGGGGTCGCACGAACCCATCCCAACACAGTGAGTCCTGGCCCACTGAGGACTGCACTGTCGAGTGAAGGGCAGCCTCACTTATGGTGTGGGCGTGCTGACAACGGTGGCCGCCCCCGCGCCCTCGGTCGGTGGGCTGCGTCGCCGGCGGTTGGCCGGTCTCGCGTTCCTGGCCGTGGTCCTGGTCGCCTGCGCCCTGGCGAGCATCGCCGTGGGGGCCAAGGCGATCCCGCTCGACGGCGTCTGGCATGCGCTGTTCTCGCCCACGGGCACCGAGAACGACATCGTCGTGCGCTCGCTGCGCGCGCCCCGCACCCTGCTCGGGGTCCTCGCAGGCGGCGCGCTCGGCCTGGCCGGCGCGTTGATCCAGGGCCACACCCGCAATCCGCTCGCCGACCCCGGGCTGCTCGGCATCAACAGCGGGGCCGCGTTCTTCGTCGTCATCGGGATCTACGCGTTCGGTGTCACGAGCCTCTACGGCTACGTCTGGTTCGCCTTCGTGGGCGCGCTGGTGGCGAGCATCGCGGTGTTCCTCCTGGGCTCCGTGGGCCGCGGCGGGTCCACCCCGGTGACGCTGGCGCTGGCCGGCGCCGCGGTGGCGGCGCTGCTCAGCGCGCTCACCTCGGCGGTCATCCTGATCGACGTCCAGACCCTCGACGCCTACCGCTTCTGGGCCGTCGGTTCCCTCGCCGGGCGCGATGCGGAGATCGCGGGGCAGGTGCAGTGGTTCCTGCTCGTCGGCGCCCTCATCGGGCTGGCGAGCGCCCCGGCGCTGAACGCGCTCTCGCTCGGGGACGACGTCGCCCGCTCGCTCGGGCACTCGGTGCGGCGTACGCGGATGCTCGGGATCGTCGCGATCACCCTGCTGGCCGGTTCCGCCACGGCGGCGTGCGGGCCGATCGCGTTCGTCGGCCTCGTCGTGCCCCACATCGTCCGGTCGTTCACGGGCCCGGACTACCGGTGGTTGCTGCCCGCGTCGGCGCTGGCCGGCGGCGCGCTGCTGCTGCTGGCCGACGTCATCGGCCGCGTGGTCGTGCGGCCGGGCGAGCTGCAGGTCGGCATCGTGCTGGCGCTGATCGGCGGGCCGTTCTTCATCTGGTTGGTCCGGCGCCGGAAGATGGTGGCGATCTGATGGCGGTCCTCGATCGCAGCCCGGCCCGGGTGGCCGGACGGCCCGCCATCCGGGCGCGGCGCGCCTCCGTGGTGTGGCGGCCGCGCTACGTGCTCGTGCTCGCCCTCGGCGTCGTCGCGCTCGTGCTCGGCATGGCTGTCAACATCGGCCGCGGCGAGTACCCGATCAGCATCCCGGAGGTGCTCGCCGTGCTGTTCGGCGGCGGCGACTCCGGTCAGCAGTTCATCATCCTGGAGCTGCGGCTGCCCCGGTCGCTCACCGGCGCGCTGGTCGGCGGCGCGCTTGCCGTGGCGGGCGCGATCACCCAGTCGATCGCGCGCAACCCGCTGGCCAGCCCCGACATGATCGGGCTCACCGCCGGTGCCAGTGCCGCGGCGGTGTTCGTCATCGTGATCGGCGGCGGGTTCGGCGTGCTGGGCGGCTTCCTCGCCGCGGCGGGCCTCCCGGTGGCGGCGCTGATGGGCGGCCTGATCACCGCATCGCTCATCTACGGGCTGGCGTGGCGCCGGGGAGTGCACGGGTTCCGCCTGGTGCTGGTCGGGATCGGGCTGCAGGCGATGCTGCTGGCCATCGTGCATTGGCTGCTCGTCGTGGCCGAGGTGTTCGAGGCCGCGCGCGCCTACGTCTGGCTCAACGGCAGCCTCAACGCCCGCGGCTGGGAGCACGTCGTGCCCGTCGCGATCGCGCTGGCCGTCCTGCTGCCCGCGGCCTTCCTGCTCGCCCACGTGCTCGGCGCGCTGCAGTACGGCGACGACACCGCGCGCGGGCTCGGCGTCCCCGTCAACCGCGCCCGCAGCCTGCTGCTGCTCGTCGCCGTCGGGCTGGCCTCGGTGGCCACCGCCTCGGCGGGGCCGATCGCGTTCGTCGCGCTGGTGTCGCCCCAGATCGCGCAGCGCCTCGTCGGGGGCGCGCGCCCACCCATCGCGATGTCGCTCGTCGTCGGGGCGGCTCTCACCGTGATCGCCGACGTCGTCGCGCGCACCGCGTTCGGGGGCACCGAACTGCCGGTCGGCATCGTCACCGCGGTCCTCGGCGCGCCCTACCTGCTCTACCTGCTCGCCCGATACAGCCGGGAGGCCCGCGCATGACCCCCCTCACGAAGGCCGGCGTCCCCGCCGTCGAACTGGCCACCCCGACCGTCCGCCTGCGGGCCGAGGACATCCGCCTGGCGTACGGGGAGCGCACCGTCGTCGACGGGCTGGACCTCGACGTCGTCGCCGGCACGATCACCGCTGTGATCGGTCCCAACGGGTGTGGCAAGTCCACCCTGCTGCGGGCCCTGGGCAGGCTGCTCAAGCCCAAGAACGGGCACGTGCTGCTCGACGGTGAGCGCATCGACCGGATGGCCACGCGCGAGGTGGCCAAGGTGCTCGGCCTGCTGCCGCAGGCACCCACCGCGCCCGAGGGGCTCACGGTGGCCGACCTCGTCGCGCGCGGTCGGCACCCGCACCAGGCCTGGTACCGGCAGTGGTCGGCCGACGACGAGGAGGCCGTGGCCCAGGCCCTGGAGTGGACCGGCATCGCCGACCTCTCCGAGCGCCCGGTCGACGAGCTGTCCGGCGGCCAGCGCCAGCGCGCGTGGATCTCGATGGCGCTGGCCCAGGGCACCGACCTGCTGCTGCTCGACGAGCCCACCACGTTCCTCGACCTCGCCCACCAGGTCGACGTGCTCGAACTGGTGCGGCGGCTGCACCAGGAGGCGGGCCGCACCGTCGTCATGGTCCTGCACGACCTGAACCTCGCCGCCCGCTACGCCGACCGGCTCGTCGCCATGCGCGACGGGCGGATCGTCGCGGCGGGGAAGCCGGCCGACGTCATCACCGAGGCGCTCCTCGCCGAGGTGTTCGGGCTCTCCGCGCGGGTGATCCAGGACCCGGTGGCCGGCACGCCCCTCGTCGTGCCCATCGGCGGTCACGCTGCGTCGTCCTGAGCTCCCCGGGTGTCACGTGCCACGATGTGGCCTGCGACGACCGGGAACGAGCGAGAGGAGGCCGGGTGGAACAGCCTGTGTTCGACCATGAGGGCCCCTGGACCGAGGCGGCCTACCTCGCGCTGAACCACGACGGGCGCGTCGAGGTCATCGACGGCACGCTCCTCGTAGGTCCCGGGGCGGGCCCGCAGCGGACGCGCATGATCGAACGCGTGCGCGAGGCGGTCGCGGCCGCCCTGCCCGCCGGGCTGCGCGTGCGCGGACCGGTGGCGCTGCGGCTGGGCCCCGACTGCGTGCTGATGCCCGACCTCGTGGTCACGGCGGCGGCCCCGGCCGCCCCAGCCGCAGACGCGGCGGACGAGGACACCGAAGCCTCGCCCGAGGACGAGGACGCCGCCGCGGTGCTCGAGGCGGCCGCCGCGCTCATGGTGATCGAGGTGGTCGGTTGCGACCACGGCGCCACGGACCGGATGTTCAAACCGCAGCTCTACGCGCGCAGCCGCATCCCGTACTCGCTGCTCATCGACCACGACGGCCCGTTCGCGGTAGCCGACATGATCATCGGTGGTCGGTACCACGAGTACGCCCGCGGCAGCGAGCGGCTGCAGCTCGAGGAGCCCTTCGTGCTCGACCTCGACCTCACGACCACCGCCGGCGAGGCCGCGCCGGCCGAGGAGCGTGCCGAGACGCCGGCCGAAGCGGGCGCATAGCGGCGGGTCATGATCGCGGTTATCGGTTGCCCATGGTTGTGGCGACGACCATGGGCACCCGAAACTTCGGATCTTGCTTGCGGTGATCGGGTACTGCCCGCCCGTCGGGGGAGGTGGGCACGCCGACCTGATCCGGGAGCGGATCGACGGGCGGGTCGCCAGTAGGCTCCCGGCATGGGGAAGACCGTGCGTGAGACGTTCCGGGTGCCTGCCGACCTGCGCACCGCGGCCGACCTCGCCACCACCGACCCGCGCGCACGGCCGATCGGGCCGCGCGACAAGTCCGCGGCCGGCGCGGAGATGGTCGACCTCGCCGACCGCCTCGACCACCTGCAGGAGGCCCTCTACGCCGAGGCCACCGGCGGGGGCACCCGTGCGGTGCTGCTCGTGCTGCAGGGCATGGACACCTCGGGCAAGGGCGGCGTGATCCGGCACGTGGGCGGGCTGGTCAACCCGCAGGGGCTGCAGATCGCCACGTTCAAGAAGCCCACCGAGGAGGAGCTCGCGCAGCACTTCCTGTGGCGGGTGCGAGCCCAGGTGCCGGTCGCCGGCCGCATCGGCATCTTCGACCGCTCGCACTACGAGGACGTCCTCATCGCCCGCGTCGACGAGCTCGTGCCCGAGGACGTCTGGCGGCACCGCTACACCGAGATCACCGACTTCGAGGCCGAGCTCGTCGCGCAGGGCGTCACGGTCGTGAAGTGCATGCTGCACATCTCGGCGAAGGAGCAGGCCGAGCGCCTCGTGGCGCGCCTCGACGATCCCGCGAAGCGCTGGAAGTACAACACCGGTGACCTCGACGCCCGCGTGAAGTGGCCCGCCTACCAGGAGGCCTACGCCGAGGCGCTGCACCGCACCGACAGCGACACGACCCCGTGGTACGTCATCCCGTCCGACCGCAAGTGGTACCGCAACTGGGCGATCGCGGCGTTGCTGGCCGAGACCCTCGCCGATCTCGACCCGCAGTTCCCGCAGCCGGACATCGACGTCGACGCCGAGCGCGCCCGCCTGGCCGCGAGCGTGGTGGGCTGATCCGCCCGCCCCGGCCGCTCACGTGTCGAGCAGCTCCTGCACGAACACGTCCTCGACGGCGAGCCGGCGGGACGAGATCCCCTGCTCGTGCTGGTAGCGCAGGAACGTCTCGACAGCCGCACGGTTCCCCTCGATCCCGTATGGCCACCAGTCCTCGCCCATCAGGGCGAGGTCGTCCTCCACCAGCGCACTCATCCACGGCATCATCGTGTGCACCTGGTAGAGCCGCCGGCCCATTCCGAGGTAGTGGTCGCGCGCCACGTCCTTCGCGTCGAGGAACCCCTGGTAGGCCGCCTTCGCGAGGTCCGGGTGCTCGGCGAGGACCTCGGCGCGCACGACGACGGTGTGCATCATCGGGAACAGTCCCGTACGCCGGTACCAGTCGCGCTCGACCGCCGCGTGGTCGGGGAACAGGCGCCGCACGTGGGGTGAGCCCTCCTGGACGCAGCGCGGGACGTTCGCGCTGAACAGCGCATCGATCTCGCCCCGCTCGAGCATGTCGGAGAGTGCGTGCTGCGGCTCCGGGGTCACCTCGACACCCGGAGGCCGACGCTGCGGCACGAAGTCGAACGGCGCCATCGGGGCGTCGAGTCCACCGATGACCCATCGGCACCTCTCGGGTCGGAACCCGAACTCGTCGGACAGGATGCCCTTGGCCCACACGCCCGAGTCCTGCGAGTACATGCCGAACTCGCCGATCGTGCGCCCGTGCAGGTCCCCGGGCGTCTCGATTCCGCTGTGTGCGTTGACGTAGACGCAGGAATGGCGGAAGACGCGGTTGGGAAACGCGGGGACGGCGACGAACGGTGGGTCGGGCTCGTCGAGGGTGCGCAGGTAGAAGCCCATACCGAGCTCGGACACGTCGAACTCGCGGTCGCGCATCATGCGGGCGAACAGGTCGGGGACGACGGGGCCGGTGCGCATCTCGACGTCGTAGCCGGGAACCGTCACGGCGCCGTCGAACAGGGCCGCGGTCGTGTCGTAGCGCATGGCGCCGACGGTCAGGGTGGTCGTCATGGCTCCACCGTCCGCGCCGCTGACCGATAAGTCCAAGAGCACATTGCTCCCGGACTCATCGCAATGCACGATGAATGGCCATGGAGCTGCGGCAACTCGTCTACTTCGAAGCCGTGGCCCGTTGCGGCGGCTTCACCCGCGCCGCCGCGGACCTGCACATCGCCCAGCCGGCGGTCTCCGCGCAGGTCAGGCGGCTCGAACGCGAGCTCGGCGCCGCCCTACTGGCACGCACCACGCGTCGGGTGACGCTCACCGACGCCGGTGCGCTGTTCCTCACGCGCACCCGTCGGGTGCTGGCCGAGATCGACGCCGCACGGCGCGACGTCGCCGACGTCGCCGCCGTACTGCGCGGCCGTGTGGTCGTGGGCGCCACAGGGGTGTTCGGCACCTTCGATCTCCCGGCAGCGCTCGCCGGCTTCGCCCGGCGCTACCCCGGCGTAGCGCTGTCGCTGCACTCGGGGCTGCTCACCGACCTGGTCGCCGAGCTCGGGTCGGGCGCCACCGACCTCGTCATCGGCCCGCTCGAGGTGAGCCTTCCGTCCGCCTGCTCGGCGCACCCGCTGGTCTCCGACCGGCTGGTCCTGCTCGCAGCACCGGGCCGGCTGTCCGCCACCTCGCCCGTCGACCTCGCCGGTCTGGCCGACCAGCCGTTCGTGTCGTTGCCCGAAGGTGCCGGTCTGCGCGAGGCGTTGGAGGCGGCGGTGCCCGGTGTCCGCGTCCCGTTCGAGGTCTCCACCGCCGTCCACGTCCGGGCGCTGGTGGCGGCCGGGCTCGGCCTCGCGCTGATGCCTGCGTCGTCGGCCGAGGTGCCGGGGCCGGAGGTGGAGGTCCATGACGTCCGGCCCACCGTCGCGCACCCACCGTTCGGGCTCGTGTGGCGCGAGCCCCTGAGCCCGGCGGCACGGGCGCTGCAGCGCTACGTCGTCGACGACGGGTGAACTCGGCCGGGTGCCCTCTCCCTCACTTCAGCAGCTCGCGGCCGATGATCTCCTTCATGATCTCGTTGGTGCCCCCGAAGATCGACTGCACCCGTGAGTCGACGAAGGCCTTGGCGATGGGGTACTCGAGCATGTAGCCGTAGCCGCCGTGCAGCTGCACGCAGCGGTCCACCACGCGCTTGAGCACGTCGCTGGCCCACCACTTGGCCTTCGCCGCGTCGGCGGGGGAGAGCCGCCCTGCAACGTGCTCGGCGATGCAGCGGTCGACGAAGGCGCGGGTGACGGCGACCTCGGTGTCGATCTCCGCGAGCTCGAAGCGGCTGTTCTGGAAGCTGGCCACCGGGCGGCCGAAGGCGGTGCGCTCCTTCGTGTAGTCCACCGTCAGCTCGAGGGCCCGGGCCGCGCCGGCCGCGCTGCCGACGGCGATCGACAGCCGCTCCTGCGCGAGGTTCTGCATGAGGGCGATCAGGCCGCCGCCGACCTCGCCGAGCACGTTCGCGGCCGGCACGCGGACGCCGCTGAACGACAGCTCCGCGGTGTCCTGCGCCTTGAGCCCGACCTTCTCCAGGCGCCGCCCGCGCTCGAAGCCGGGCATGTCGCGCTCGACGACGAGCAGGGTGAAGCCGCGGCTGCCCGCGTCGGGGTCGGTGCGGGCGACCACGATCACCAGGTCGGCCATGATCCCGTTGGTGATGAAGGTCTTCGACCCGTCGAGGATCCAGTCCTCGCCGTCGCGGCGGGCGGAGGTGGCGATGCCCTGCAGGTCCGAGCCGGTGCCGGGTTCGGTCATCGCGATCGCCGTGATGATCTCCCCGGAGCAGAAGCCGGGCAGCCAGCGCCGCTTCTGCTCGTCGGTGCCCAGCCGCAGCAGGTAGGGCGCCACCACGTCGTTCTGCAGCGGGAAGCCGACGCCACTCGCCCCGGCGCGCGTCAGCTCCTCGGTGAGCACGGCGTTGTAGCGGAAATCGGCGACCCCGCCGCCGCCGTGCTCTTCGGGCACGTCGGTGCCCAGCAAGCCGGCCTTGCCGGCCGAGAGCCAGACGTCGCGGCTGACCTGGCCGTCGCGCTCCCACTGGTCGTGGAAGGGCGTGACCTCCTTGGCGATGAACGTGCGGGCCAGGTCGCGGAACGCGTCGTGCTCGGCGTCGAAGATGTCGCGCTGCATGCCGGGGATCCTGGCATACCCGCGGGTAACTTCCCTAGCGTTAGGCTCTCGCCACGTGGACCTGCCCGCGGCCGCGGCGAACCTCGTCGGCATGGCGTGCGGTGGCGTCGCCGACCTGCGCCGGATGCCGCGCGAGCTGGTGGACGACGGCCCCCGCGGAGCCCTCTACCGGTACCTGCCCGTGCCCGGTGTCGCGCCCGCGGGCGGCGAGCCGGTGCTGCTCGTACCCCCGCTGGGCGCCCCCGACTTCGCCTACGACCTGCGCCGCGGCTGCTCGCTCGTGGAGCACCTGCTGGCCGCGGGCCGGCCCGTCTACCTCGTGGACCACGGGCCGAAGTCCTTCGCCGACCGCGGCCTGGGCATGGAGCACTGGGTCGATCACGTCGTGCCCTGGGCGGCCCGGCTCACCGCCGAGGACGCCGGACCGGACGTCCACCTCGTCGGCTGGTCCATCGGGGGGATCTTCACGGGGCTGGCCGTTGCCGCCGGGGTGCAGGCGGGGAACCCCCTGCCGGTGCGCACCCTCACGATGATCGGCAGCCCTGTCGACGTGTCCGCCGTGCCGTTCGTGGCGCCGCTGCGGCCGCTGGCCATGGTGGCCGGGGGTCGCGGGCTGTCCGCGGTCTACCGCGCGATCGGCAGCTTCCCGGCGCCGCTGGTGAGCGCCGCGTTCCACCTCACCGCCGTCGACAAGCTGGTCACCAAGCCGCTCACGGTGCTGTCCCGCCTCGACGACCGCGACGTGCTGGCGCAGATCGAGGCCGTGGACCACCTGATGAGCAGCATGCACGGCTACCCGGGGCGGCTGTTCGGGCAGATCTACCACCTCATGCTGCGCCGCAACGACCTCGCCGACGGCGAGCTGTCGCTGTCCGGGCGCGCGATCCGGCTGGCGGCCGTCGACGTCCCGGTGCTCGTCGTGGCCGGCCGCAACGACGTGATCGCGCCGCTGCCGGCCGTGCAGAAGGTGGTGGGGCTGCTCACCGGGGCGCCGGAGGTGCGGTTCAGCACCGCGCCCGGCGGGCACCTGGGTGTGCTCACCGGGCGCGACGCGCGGACGACGACGTGGTCGGCGCTGGACGCCTTCCTCACCGACCACGGCTGAGGTCCGGGCGCGTCAGCGCAGGCGGCTGCGGAGGAACTCCAGCGTGCGGGTCCAGGCCAGCTGTGCCTGCTCGGGGCCGTAGGTGCCCATCAGGTTCTCGTCGTTGAAGAAGGCGTGCCCCGCCGGGTAGATGTGGAACTCCGGCGTGACGCCCGACTCGGACTCGATGCGCTGCGCGAGGGCGCGTACCGCATCGGGGGCGGCCATCTCGTCCTGCTCGCCGAAGTGGCCCAGCAGCGGCGCGGTGAGCCGTGCGAAGCTCGGGAACTCCTCCTTCAGCACGCCGTAGAAGGGCACGGCCGCGCCGATCTTGTCGCCCTGCTGCGCGGCGAGCACCAGCACGAAGCCGCCGCCCATGCAGAAGCCCACGGCGCCGACGGTCGACGAGGTGACGGCCTCGTGGCCGAGCAGGTGGTCGACCGCGCCGCCGAGGTCGCGCGCGGCACCGTCCACGGGCAGCTCCTGCATGAGCGTGCCCGCCTCGTCGGAGTCGTGGGTGGTGCTGCCGCCGTAGAGGTCGGGCGCGAGGGCCACGAAACCCTCGGCGGCGAGCCGGTTGGTCACGTCGGCGATGTGGCTCGTCAGCCCCCACCACTCCTGGATCACGACGACGCCCGGCCCGCTGCCGGAGGCGGGGACGGCGAGGTAACCGTGGGCGGTGCGCCCGCCGGAGGGGAACGTGACGTTCTGCAGTGCGTTCTCGGTCACGGCCGACATCACACCACGAGGACAGGGGCCCCGCCGGATCCCCCACATCGGCATGATCCGGACGGTGTGACGAACAGTGGAGGTGAGAACGTGTGCGCTCCCGACGAGGCGGGACTAGCGTCGCGGACATGACCTTGACGGGGCGGGACGGGGTGGCCCGGCACAACGCGGCGGTCGCCGACCTCGTCGGCCGGTACCGGGCGCTGCCCCCGGGCACGCGGGTCCGGCTGGCCAAGAAGACCTCGAACCTGTTCCGCTTCGGCGACGCCGAGCCCACCGGCCGGCTGGACGCATCGGCGTTGAGCAGCGTGATCTCGGTCGACGACACGGCGCGTACCGCCGATGTCCAGGGCATGACGACCTACGAGGACCTGGTCGAGGCCACGCTGCCGCACCGGCTCATGCCGCTGGTGGTGCCCCAGCTGAAGACGATCACCCTCGGCGGTGCGGTCACCGGTCTGGGCATCGAGTCCACCTCGTTCCGGCACGGGCTGCCCCACGAGTCGGTGCTCGAGATGGACGTCCTGACCCCGGAGGGCGAGCTCGTCACGGCCACCCCGGACGGTGAGCACGCCGACCTCTTCGCCGGCTTCCCCAACTCCTACGGCACCCTCGGCTACGCCCTGCGGCTCAAGATCGAGCTGATGCCGGTGGCGCCCTACGTCCACCTCGAGCACCGGCGGGTGGCCACCGCGGACCTCGCGAGCGTGATCACGGAGGTCTGCGGGCCGGACGGGCCGGACTTCGTCGACGGCACCGTGTTCGCCCCGGGGGAGCAGTACCTGACGCTCGGCCGCTTCAGCGAGGACCCGGGGCCCGGGGTGAGCGACTACACGGGGCAGCAGATCTTCTACCGGTCTGTCCGCGAACGGACCTCCGACGTGCTCACCGTGCACGACTACATCTGGCGCTGGGACACCGACTGGTTCTGGTGCTCGCGGGCGCTCGGCGCGCAGCACCCGGTGGTGCGCCGGTTCTGGCCGCACCGCTACCGCCGCTCGGACGTCTACCGCCGCATCGTCGCCCTCGACCGCCGGTACGGGTTCTCCCGGTTCGCGCACCGGGTCACCCGCACCCCCCAGGAGGAGCCGGTGATCCAGGACGTGGAGATCCCGGTGGAGCGGCTCGGCGAGTTCCTCGACGCGTTCCACCGCGACATCGGCATCACCCCCGTCTGGCTGTGCCCGCTGCGGCTGCGCGGGGAGCGCAGCTGGCCGCTGTACCCGATGCAGCCCGGTGAGCTGTACGTCAACCTCGGCTTCTGGTCGGCGGTACCGGAAACACCGGGGCAGCCGGACGCGCACAACCGGCGGATCGAGGACCTGGTGGCCGACCTCGGCGGCCACAAGTCGCTGTACTCGACGGTGCACTACGACCAGGCTCAGTTCTGGAAGCACTACAACGGGCCGGCCTACCGGGCACTCAAGGAACGCTACGACCCGCACGGCAGGCAGCCCGACCTCTATTCCAAGGTCACCGGGTCAGGAGGGGCATGATGCAGGTCGCGGAGATCATCTCCGACGTTCTCGGCGAGGACGTTCCGGTACGCGTGGTGGCGTACGACGGGAGCAAGGCGGGGCCGGACCGCTCGGACGTCGCGCTGCGGATCCTCACCCCGCGGGCGATGGCGCGGCTCGTCACCGCGCCCGGCACGCTGGGGCTGGCGCGGGCGTACGTCTCCGGCGAGATCGAGGTCGACGGGGACCTGTACGAGGTCCTCGACGCGATGGCCGACGTCGCGTTGCACGACCTGAGCGGCTCGGAGCGGTTGCGACTGGCCCGCACGCTGCTGCCGGTGTGGCTGCGGCACCGGCAGCCGCCGCCCGACCTCGAGTACCGCCCGCCGGGCCGGCTGCACTCGAAGTTCCGCGACAGCAAGGCCATCTCGCACCACTACGACGTCTCCAACCGCTTCTACGAGTGGGTGCTGGGCCCGTCGATGGCCTACACGTGCGCCGTGTTCCCGCGGGCCGACGCCACACTCGAGGAGGCGCAGGCCGCGAAGCACGAGCTGGTGGCGCAGAAGCTCGCCCTCGAGCCGGGGATGCGCCTGCTGGACGTCGGCTGCGGCTGGGGCGGGATGGTCATGCACGCCGCTGCCGAGCACGGCGTCAAGGCGCTGGGCGTGACGCTCTCGCGCAACCAGGCCGACTGGGCGCAGGCCGAGATCGAGCGCCGCGGCCTCGCCGGTCGCGCCGAGGTGCGCCACCTCGACTACCGCGACGCCCCGGAGTCGGAGTTCGACGCGATCAGCTCGATCGGGCTCACCGAGCACATCGGCAAGGCCAACCTGCCGAGCTACTTCTCCTCCCTGTACGAGCGCCTG
This sequence comes from Pseudonocardia sp. MH-G8, assembly GCF_002262885.1. Classification (GTDB taxonomy): domain Bacteria; phylum Actinomycetota; class Actinomycetes; order Mycobacteriales; family Pseudonocardiaceae; genus Pseudonocardia. The sequence continues at coordinate 117,532 of NZ_NKYF01000009.1, forward strand.
CGCCCCGGGGGCCGGCTGCTCAACCACTGCATCACGCAGCCGCACACGATGACGCGCAAGCTCGACGCGTTCATCGCCCGCTACATCTTCCCGGACGGGCAGCTGGAACCGGTCGGACACCTCGTGTCGGTCATGAACGACTCCGGGTTCGAGATCCGCCACGAGGAGAACCTGCGCGAGCACTACGCGATGACGCTGGCCGGGTGGGGCCGGAACCTGGAAGAGCACTGGGACGAGGCCGTCGCAGAGGTCGGCCTCGGGCGCGCCCGGGTGTGGCGGCTCTACATGGCCGCCTGCCGCCTCGGCTTCGAGCGCGACAACATCCAGCTGCACCAGGTGCTCGGCGTGCGGCTCGGCGACCGCGGCAGCTCCGGGTTCCCGCTGCGCGGCTGGTAGCGGCTCCGCCACCCGTGAGTGGATACGAGTGCCCCGGTACTCGTTCCCACTCACGGCCCGTGAGCGGGAAGAATGGCGGCGTGGTCGACCGACTCTCGCCGCTCGACGCGTCGTTCCTGTTCGCCGAGCACCGTACGGCGGCGATGCACGTCGGCGCGGTCATGACGTTCGCCCCGCCGGCGGACGGCCCGTTCGACCCGGATGCCTTCACCGCGCTCATCGGCCACCGGCTCGCGCTCGTGCCGCGCTACCGGCAGAAGGTGCGGGAGGTGCCCGGCGGGCTCGGGCTGCCCGTGTGGGTGGACGACCCGGAGTTCGACCTGGCCTTCCACGTGCGCCGCTCCGCGCTGCCCGCACCGGGCACCGAGGAGGTGCTGCTCGACCTCGTCGGGCGGCTGTTGGCCCGCCAGCTGGACCGCTCCCGGCCGTTGTGGGAGGTCTACCTGATCGAGGGGATGACCGACGGCCGGTTCGCGGTGGTCACCAAGAGCCACCACGCGATGGTCGACGGCCTCGCGTCGATGGACATCGGGGCGGTCCTGCTCGACCGCACCCCGCAGCCGCGCGAGACACCCGCCGACGAGTGGCAGCCCGCCCCGGAGCCGTCGGCGGTGGAGCTCGCGGCCTCCGCGGCGGCCCACGCGCTGCGCCGTCCCCGTGACGTGCTGGACGCGGCCGGGCGCGCGCTCAGCGACGTCCGCGAGGCCGTCTCCGTGGTCGGGAGGACGGTGGACGGCGTGCTCGCGGCGGGCCGCAGCGCCGCGGCGACCCGGCCGGTCCAGCCGCTCAACGCCGCCACCGGCCAGCAGCGCCGTTACGGGATGACCCGCACCGCGCTCGCCGACCACCGGGCCGTCCGCAAGGCGCACGGCGGCACCGTCAACGACGTGATCCTCGCCGTGGTGGCGGGCGCCCTGCGCCGGTGGCTGATCAGCCGCGGTGAGCCGCTCACCGTCGACACCGCCGTCCGCGCGATGGTGCCGGTGAGCGTGCGGGCCCGGGCCCGTGGCGGCACCGACGTGCCTGCCGGCAACAGCATCTCGGCCTACCTGGTGGACCTGCCCGTCACCGAGGAGGACCCGCTGGCCCGGCTGGCGGTCCTGCGGGACGCGATGGAGGTGCACAAGCGCGGCGGGCACGCGGTGGCCGCCTCCACCCTCATGCGCCTGGTCGGCCTGGCGCCGCCGATCGTGCACAGCCTCGGCGCGCGGCTGGCCAGCCAGTACTCCAGCAACTTCTACAACGTGCTGGTCACCAACGTGCCCGGGCCGCCACGGCCGCTCTACGCCATGGGCGCGCGGATGCTCGACATGTTCCCGGTGGTCCCGCTGGCCGGCGGGCAGGCCGTCGCCGTCGGGATCACCTCCTACGACGGTGGCGTGCACTACGGCCTCACCGCCGACCGCGACGCCCTTCCCGACGTCGACGTCCTCGCCGCCGTCCTCGCCGACGCCCTGGCCGAGCTGGTCGCCCTGTCCTGACCGCCTGCCCGACTCGCGCGGACGGGTCCCCGACTCGCGGGGGTGTGGCCCCGACTCGCGGGGGTGAGACCCCGACACGCGGGAGCGGGCACGCCACCCGCGAGTCGGGCTCCTGTGCGCGCGAGTCGGGGTCTGGCGCGTCCGAGTCGTGCCAGGCCGCGCGGGTACGTGGTGTACTCGCGGCCGTGATCGAGGGTCGGCTTGCCGCGCACCTGCACGCCTGGCTCGGCCGGTGGCCGGGCGATCGGCCAGGGCTGACCGTCGTCGGCTCGGCGGCCCGCGACGAGCCCGGCTGGGACGGCGGCCTGCACCGCGTCCTCGGGGTCACCACGCCGGCGCACGGCGTGCTCTCGGTGCCGCCGTCGTCGGCCGCCGTCGTCACGGCCTGGCTCGACCAGGGTCGCGACCCGGTGGGGATCCCCGCGGCGACGGGCCTGCCGGGCCGCTGGTTCGACGGGGTGTTCCGGTGGTGCGTCGCGCCCGCCCCGCTGCCGGACGCGGGGGAGTGGCTCCCGGCAGGCGACCCGACGGTGCCCGAGTGGCTGCGCCCCTTCGGCGGCGACGTCCTGGTCGCGGTGGACCCCGTCGGCGGCGAGCACCTCGCCGGGGTCGGTGTGAAGGAGCACGACGCGCACGGCCGCGAGCTCGCGGTCGTGACCGCGCCGGCGGCGCGTGGACGCGGACTGGCCCGCCGGCTCGTGGCGCAGGCGGCCCGCCGCGTCCTGGACGAAGGCGCCGTCCCCACCTACGTGCACGCCCGCGGCAACACCGCGTCGGCGTCGGTGGCGGCCGCCGCCGGTTTCCCCGACGTCGGCTGGTCACTCCTTGGTGTCGAAACGGAGTAACCCCATCGGCCATTCAGAGTAGAGACACGGCATCCTGCCTGCATGGACATCGAGGTACGGCCCCTCGACGCGGTGGGCGTCGCGGCGGCGGACGAAGTCTTCCGCGACGCGTTCGCCACCGTCCTCGGCGGCGACGTACACCGCGACACCGCACTCGTCCGCACGCGGTTCCGGGCGACGCACACGGCTGCGCTCGCCGCCTTCGTCGACGGCGAGCTGGCCGGCTCCACCCTGCTCGCCCGGTGGGGGAGCGTCGCGTACCTCGGGCCGCTGTCGGTGACACCGAAGCTGTGGGGCCACGGCATCGGCGGGCGGCTCGTGGCGGCGGCCGTCGACGTCCTCGACGGATGGGACGCACGCCACCAGGGGCTCTTCACGTTCGCCCAGAGCCCCCACCACCACCGGTTCTACGAGCGGTTCGGGTTCTGGCCGCGGTTCCTGACCGCGATCATGTCCCGCCCGGTCACGGGCGGCGAGCCGGTGCTCGGCTGGCGGCTCTCGGCGGCAGCGCCGCCCGCCCGGGCCGCGCTGGTGGACGGCTGCGCGGCCGTGACCGACGCGATCCACCCCGGGCTGGACGTCCGCGGCGAGATCAACGCGGTGCTCGACCAGGGACTCGGCGACGTCGTGCTGATCGGCGAGCCGGAGACCCCGCGCGGGTTCGCCGTCTGCCACACCGGTGCCGGCACCGAGGCGGGCAGCGGCATCGTCTACGTCAAGTTCGCCGCGGTGCGCCCCGGCCCGGGTGCCGGGCCCGCGTTCGCCGCACTGGTGGCGGCCTGCCAGGGTCTCGCCGCGGAGGTCGGGGCCGCCCGGCTCACGCTCGGCGTCAACACCGCACGCCACGACGCCTACCGCCAGCTGCTCGCCGAGGGCTTCCGCACCGACATCCCCGGCGTCACCATGCACCGCCCCAACGAGCCGGGCTACGACCGCGAGGACGTCCGCCTGCTGGACGACTGGCGCTGAGCCCGCCCGACGGATCCGCGACACCGAGAGCGCGACTCGCGGGTGCCACACCCCGACTCGCGGGGCGTGGGCGCACTCTCCCTGCCCGCGAGTCGGGGTCTGGGTGCGCCCGAGTCGCGCACCTAGCGCAGGGCGGCCCGGGCCGCGGCGCGCGCCTGCGCCGCGTAGCCGCCGCCGAACAGCACGACGTGCACGAGCAGCGGGAACAACTGGTGCAGTGGCACCCGCTCGAGCAGGCCGGGGGCCAGGGGCGCTGCCTCGTCGTACGCGGCGACCACGGTGTCCAGGTGCGGGCAGCCGAACAGGGCGAGCATCGCGAGGTCGGTCTCGCGGTGCCCGCCGTGGGCGGCCGGGTCGATGAGCACGGCCCCGGTGGGCGACCACAGGACGTTGCCCGACCACAGGTCGCCGTGCAGGCGCGCGGGCGGCTCCGCGGGGCCGGCGAGCGCGGGCAGCCGGTCCGCGACCGCCTCGATGTCCCGCGCGGCGTCGGCGTCCAGATCTCCGGCGTCACGGGCGAGCCGCAGGTAGGGCAGGAGGCGGTCGGCGGCGTACCACTCCGGCCAGCTCGGGGCGGGAGCGTTGCGCATCGGGGCGGTACCGATGCGGGCGTCGGTGGGCCCGCCCGGCGGCGGGGCGCCGAACGCGGGGGCGCCCGCGGCGTGCATCCGGGCGAGCGCCCGGCCCAGCTCCTCGGCCGCCGCCGCGTCGGGCCCGGCGCTCGCGACGAGCTCGGTGACCAGCCTCCCGCCCGACACCTCGAGCACCGCGGGTACGGGCGGGCCCCCGGCCGCACCCAGCCAGCGCAGCCCCGCAGCCTCCGCCCTCACCGCGTCCGGCTCACCGTCCTTGACGACGACGACGCGCCCGTCGGCGAGCGTGACGCGGGCGGCGCCACCCCCGAGCGGAACCCGCTCGCGGACGTTCACACCCAGGACGGTCAGCATCGCCCGGTCCCTCAGCGGTTCTCGCGGACCCACTCCAGCATCCCCGGCATCGCCGCGCGGATCATCGCCAGGACGGCGCTGAAACCGTCGTCGTCGCCGTAGTACGGGTCGGGCACCTCCGCGCCCTCGGGCGCGTCCGGGTCGAACGAGCGCAGCAGCCGCACCCGGTCGGGCTCGGGCACCATCGACCGCAGCGCGCGCCGGTGCGACTTGTCCAGCGCGACGATCAGGTCGGCACCGAGCTGCTCCGCGTCGACCTGCCGGGCGACGTGGTCCACGGCGTAGCCGCCGCCCTGCAGCACGGCCATCGCGCGCTCGTCGGCCGGTGAGCCGATGTGCCAGCCCCCGGTGCCCGCGCTGGAGACCTGCACGGCGTCGGCGAGCCCGGCTCGTTCCAGCTCCTGGACGAACACCTTCTCCGCGATCGGCGAGCGGCAGATGTTGCCGGTGCAGACGAAGACCACAGACAGACTCTTTGACTCGGGGTGCACCTGGTCAGTCTCCGCGTACGTTGGGGTCGGGTCACTCCGGGTCGCGTTGCCGCTGGTCACGCAGCTCCCTGCGCAGCCGCTCGACGTCCCAGCGGGCATGACCGCCCGGGGTCACAAGATCCGGGATCACAGTCCCCGCCTGCGCCCACAACTGCAGCGTGCGCGTCGACACGCCCAACTCCCGGGCGGCGACGGCGGTACTGACCAGCTTCGGTGGCACTCGGGCACGTTATGCCGCGGATCAGCGGAGATCACGGCGCTATGCGGCGTCTCACGCGTACTGATGCGCTCCGACGTTGTCCTTCGCGATATTGCGCGTTTCGACGTACTCTCTGTGTAGCTGTCGTCACAGACGCAGCGAGCCCTCGGCGGTGCGGGAACACCACCGAGGGCTCTTGATCCGCAGAGAGGCCCTGCGAACCCGTGAACACTTTCTCATCCGACACGCGCGCCCACGCGCCCGTCGGTGGTGCGTCGTTGACCGCGAGCGAGCGCGAGTACCAGCGGCTCGCCGCCGCAGTGGCCGATTGGCCGGTCCTGATCCGCCGCATCCTCGATCAACACGACGCGACCGGGACGTGCCGGGCGTGCACCACTCCCGGCGGACGGATGGTGATCAAGGCGCCGTGTGCGCCGCGTTTCCTCGCGATGCAGGCACAGGTGATCAACTACGAGCGCGCCGAGTTGATCGGCAATCACCAGTGATCCGCCGCCGTCTGCTGCGGCTTGTGCTCGTTCCGGTGGGGTTGGTGCGGGTGCGCGTGTGCGAGATGTGCGGGGCGCTGGTCGTCGCCGATGCCCGCGAGCAGCATGAGCGCGTTCATCTGCGCGATGGGCGACACCAGGAGCGCTGAGAGCCGCCTACCGCGACCGACCGCAGAGGTCGGGGCACAGTGTTGGCCCCGGGCTCTGCTGCGGCAGGGAGCGGTTCAGCGTGAACCGCTCGTCCAGAAGTCGGGCGCATCATCACGGTGACCTCGGTACCGTGCCGTCCTCATGGTGGATCACGCCTTCCCGGCGCCGCACCTCGTTCAGCACGTTGACGAGGAAGCATTACTCGCCATCGCCGGCGCGATCTCGCCGGGCACCCTTCAGCGGGAGACATGGAATCCGAGCGGGATCTACGTCTGGATCGACGGCCATCCGACCGGGGTTGAGTCTCGACGCGCCGCTGCATCCCAGCACCAACTCATGCTCTGTGTCCTTCGAGCGTTCGCGGCAGACGCCGGCCAACTCGCCGACGAACTTCTGACAGGGCTCGGACCGGGCACCTCGCGAAACCGGGCCGGAGATCAATGGGCCGAGATGGCGTCGGTCGACGGCCGTGGCCACGATCGTGCCGAGCTGGGGGTGTTCGCTCGGCGAGCACGGAACGGGATCACAGCGAGCGCGCATCTGGAGAGTGCGCTCATCCTCAACGGCCGCCCGAACCGGAGCAGCGCCGACTACTTCATGACCCACGAGTACGCCACGTTCGAGTTCGCCAGCGCCGCTGAGATCCACGACTTTGCGCTCATCCCCGGCGGGGGCACGAAGATCCGAGGCGGCGGTGCGCTCGCGCGAATACAGACCGAGTTGGGGTTTCCGGCGACGGGCCAACAGACCTTCAAGAACTCGGCGAACAGCTGGCCCGCGCTGCAAGGTGGGCGGCACGCCGAGGAGCGCCACCCGGCGGCGATGGACCTCGACCAGCAACGCAAGTTTGCCGCCGACCTGCTGAGGCGATGGGTCGACAAGTACCCGTAAGCCACTCAGCCTGTGCGTCGGAGCCGGTAGACGTGCTCGCCGTTGCCCTCGTCCAGGTCGGTGAGCACGTACTCCGAACGGGGCGACCGCGTGATCACAGGTGGGCCTTCCTCGATCCGCATCGGCGGCAGAACCGACCGAGGGCGGGCAGGCTTCAGCCTCGGATCCCGCTCGGTCATGATCTGCAGCACGATCCTCGCGGCCGCCACGTCCCCGCGGCCGCCGTAGGCTCCCCCGCATGGATCACGCGTCCGCCGACCTGCTGCGCCACCACGGCGACGTCGACGCGAGCCCGGGGCTGCTCGACTTCGCGGTCAACGTGCAGGGCAGCAGCCCGCCGCCGTGGTTGCGCGACCGGCTGGTCGTCGCGCTCGACGGGATCGCCCGCTACCCGGCCGCCGCCCACGACGCGCAGGCGCGAGAGGCAGTTGCCGCACGGCACAGCCGCCGCGCCGACGAGGTGCTCGTGCTGGCCGGGAGCGCCGAGGGGTTCGCCCTGCTCCCGGCGTTGCGCCCGCGGCTGGCCGCCGTCGTGCACCCGGGGTTCACCGAGCCCGAGGCCGCGCTGCGGGCGGCCGGGGTGCCGGTCGTGCGCGTGCACACCCGGGAGGCCGACGGTCACCGGCTGGTGCCGGGGGAGGTGCCGGCGGAGGCGGACCTCGTGGTCATCGGCAACCCGACCAACCCGACGGGCGTACAGCACCCGGCCGCGGACGTGCGGGCGCTCGCCGCCCCGGGCCGCGTGCTGCTGGTCGACGAGGCGTTCGCCGACGCGGTGCCGGGCGAGCCGGAGACGCTCGCGGGAGCGGCCGACGTGCCGGGGCTGCTGGTGTTCCGCAGCCTCACCAAGACCTGGGCGCTGGCCGGGCTCCGTGCCGGCTACGCGCTCGGCGAGCCCGCCCTGCTGGCCCGGTTGGCCGCGCCGCGCCCGCCCTGGCCGGTGTCGACGCTCGCGCTGGAGGCCGTGATCGCCTGCTCCGCGCCGTCCGCCGTGGCGCAGGCCCAGGACGCCGCGGAGCGGCTCGCGGCGGCGCGGGCAGCGCAGGCGGAGCGCCTCGGTGCGCTCCCGGGCGTCACGGTGCTGCCGGGACAGGCTCCCTACCTGCTGCTCCGCCTGCCGCAGGGGCGCGGGGCGCGGGTCCGGGAAGCGCTGCGCGACGCGGGGATCGCGGTGCGTCGCGGCGACACGTTCCCCGGCCTGGGCCCCGACCACGTCCGCGTCGCGGTGCGCCCCGCGGACCAGGTCGCCCGGCTCGTCGAGGCGCTGGCCGACGCCCTCGCGTGGACAGCAGCCGCATGACGAACGGCACTCTCGTCGGCTAGGTAGCAACGAGAGTGCCGTTCGTCGGCTGGGAACCTGCCCCGAGCCCACCGATCATCGGACCGTTCCCCCGAGGAGGAGTCATGAGCGCGACCGTGGGCGAGGTCATCGCAGCCCTGGAGGCCGCCTACCCGCCGGCGCTGGCCGCCGACTGGGACGCCGTCGGGCTGGTCTGCGGCGACCCCGGTGAGCCGGTGTCGTCGGTGCTGGTGGCGGTGGATCCCGTCCCGGAGACCGTCGACGAGGCGTTGGACGCCCACCAGTTGCTGGTCACCCACCACCCGCTGCTCCTGCGCGGCGTGCACGGGGTCGGTGCCGACACGCCGAAGGGTGCGCTGCTGCACCGCCTCATCCGCGGCGGCACGGCGTTGTTCACCGCGCACACCAACGCCGACTCGGCCGACCCCGGTGTCTCCGACGCGCTGGCCGCCGCGATCGGGCTGGACGTCTCCGGACCGTTGGTCACGGCACCTGCGGAGCCGCTGGACAAGATCATCACCTTCGTCCCGACCGGCCCGGTGCTCACGGCGGTCCATGACGCGCTCTCGGCGGCCGGCGCCGGCCGGCTGGGCGACTACAGCCACTGCTCGTTCGCCACGGCGGGCACGGGCCAGTTCATGCCGCTCGAGGGCGCGCACCCGACGATCGGCGCGGTCGGCAGGCTCGAGCGGGTGGCCGAGACGCGGCTGGAGATGGTGCTGCCCCGTGGGCGCAGGCGGGCGGTCGTCGCCGCGCTGCGCGCCGCGCACCCCTACGAGGAGCCGGCGTTCGACCTGTTCGAGCTCGCCGACCTGCCCTCGACGCGCGGGCTCGGCCGGATCGGCACCCTCCCCGTCCCGCAACCGCTCTCCGCGTTCACCGCGCGGGTCCGAGCCGCGCTGCCGGCCACGGCCTGGGGCGTGCGGGCCGCGGGTGACCCCGACCGGCCGGTCCGCACCGTCGCGGTCTGCGGCGGGGCGGGCGATTCCGCGCTGGGCGCCGCGACCGCCGCGGGCGTCGACGCCTACGTCACCGCCGACCTGCGCCACCACCCGGCCGCGGAGCACCTGCTCGCCGGCACGGTCGGCGAGCCGACGCCCGCGCTCGTCGACGTGGCGCACTGGGCATCGGAGTGGCCGTGGTGCGCGCAGGCGGCCGGTGTCGTGAGGGCGGCGCTGGGCGACCGGGTCGCCGTCGCGGTGTCCGCGCGGCGCACCGATCCCTGGACCGTGGGCGGCCCCGCGGACTGAAGGGCTCGGCCCGCCCCGACTCTTGCGATGAGTCCGCTCGATCCCTAGTGTATGCGTATGCATTTGACCGACCGGGACAAGCGCAGGGTGCACGGCGGGATCGGTGTCGTGAAGGAGCCGGCCGGCCCGGACTGCCCCGCTGAACGCGATCCCGCCGTCGTCGAGACGGTGTCGGCGATGCTGTCGCGCATCGAGCGCGAAGGAATGCCCGCCGTGCTGCACTACGCCGCCGAGCTCGACGGCTTCACCGGCCACGACCTGCTGGTGCCGCCCGCGGAGCTGGACCGGGCGGGGGACCAGGTGCCGGACGCGGTGCGCGCGGCGCTGGACACCGGCGCGGACCGCACCCGGCGGTTCGCCGCGATGCAGCGCGAACGGCTGCAGGACTTCGAGGACGAGGTCGTGCCCGGGGTCGTCTGCGGCCAGCGGTTCGTGCCGGTGCAGAACGTCGGCGCCTACCTGCCCGCCGGGCGGTTCCCGCTGCTCGCCAGCGCCTTCATGACGGTCGGCGTGGCGCGCGTCGCCGGCGTGCCGAACATCGTGGCCTGCACCCCGCCGTCGCACCGCGGCCGCCCGCACCCCGCCGTGCTGTACGCGGCGCAGGTGAGCGGCGCCGAGGCCGTCTACGCCGTCGGAGGCGTGCAGGCGCTGGCGGCGATGGCGTTCGGGCTGTTGGACGGCGAGCCGGCCGACATGCTGGTCGGCGCCGGCAACGCCTACGTCGCGGAGGCCAAGCGGCAGCTCTACGGGCGGGTCGGGATCGACGTGCTCGCCGGCCCGTCGGAGGTCGCGGTGCTGGCCGACGACACGGCGGACGCCGCGGTCGTGGCAGCGGACCTGCTGGCCCAGGCCGAGCACGGCCCGACCTCGCCCGCGTGCCTGATCACGACCTCGCAGCGCCTCGCCCACGAGGTGCCCCGGGAGGTCGAGAAGCAGCTCGCGGGGCTGGCCACCCGCGAGATCGCCGGCGCCGCGTGGCGCGACCACGGCTCGGTCTACCTGGCGCCCGACCGCGAGACGGCGGCCGCGGCGATGGACCTGCTCGCGCCTGAGCACCTCGAGGTGCTCGCCGAGGACCTGGACTGGTGGCTCGGCGCGCTGCACAACTACGGCTCGTTGTTCCTGGGCACCTGGTCCACGGTGGTCTACGCGGACAAGGGGATGTCGGGCACCAACCACGTCCTGCCCACCGCGCGCGGCGCCACGCACACCGGCGGGCTGTCGGTGGCGGGCTTCCTCAAGCAGCTCACCTACCAGCGCGCCACCCGGGAGGCCACCCGCACGCAGGCTGAGCCCACGGTGGCCGTCTCCGACTTCGAGGCGCTCGTCGGCCACCGCGACAGCGCGCAGATCCGCCTCGACATGATCGGTGCGGATGATCCGGAATCAATGCATGCGTATGAACGCCCGACGTCCCCCAGTACGCGGTAGGAGCCGATGATGTCCCGATCCGCCACCGCGCTGCGCACCGTCGCCGTCGCCCTGGCCGCCGCCCTCGCGGTGTCGGCCTGCGGCGCCGGCTCACGAGTGCCTGCGCAGTCCGCCGCCCAGGTCGCGTGCGACCTACCGGCGCCGCCCGAGCCCGTCACGGTCAACGTGCTCGCCTACAACTCCTCGGCGGTGGACCCCTTCACCAACACGATGGTGAAGAGCTGCACGAAGGACGGCATCGCGCTCAACCACGAGCCGATCGACTTCGCCGGGCAGGTGCAGAAGACCACCGCGACGCTGGCGGGCGGCTCCGGCACCTACGACATCCTCGAGACCTACAGCTTCGCGCTGCCGCAGTACGCGGCGCAGCAGAAGCTGCAGCCCCTCGACGACCTCGTGGCGCAGTTCGACCAGGAGTACGGGCTCAGCGAGATCAACGCCGACATGCGCCAGGCCCTGTCCTACGACGGCAAGCTCTACGGCCTGCCGATGCAGGCCCAGATGTACGTGCTGGCCTACCGCAAGGACGTGTTCGACGCCCTCGGGTTGGCACCGCCCACGACGTTCGCCGAGCTGCGCGACGTCTCCGCCGCGATCCGGCAGGCGGGGGAGATCGAGCGCCCGCTCGCGATGCCGCTGCTCGCGAGCTCCGACATCGCCACCGCTTACGACGCGGCGCTCGGCTCGCTCGGGGTGGACTACGTCGACGCCGCGACGATGCGGCCCAACTTCGACCGGCCGGAGGCCGCGCAGGCGTTCGAGGAGCTCCGCGCGCTGCTGCCGTTCATGGACCCGCAGGTCACCACGTTCGACCAGCCGAGGGTGCAGCAGCAGATGTACAACGGCTCGGCGGCGATGGCGATCATGTTCTCCGGCCGGATGAACGACCTCACCCAGCCGTCGAACAGCCAGTTCGCCGACCGGTTCGCGTTCGCGCCGCCGCCGTCGGTCGCCGGCGGCGACACGCTCTACAACGTGCTCTCGGTGGACGGCTGGTCGATCCCGGCGAACGCGGAGAACGACCCCGCGCTGCTGTTCGAGATGATCGCCTCCTCGGTGAGCGCGGACGCGTCGCGCGCGGCGGTGCCCGCCGCCTACCCGGCCCGCGACGGCATCGTCACCGCCGACAGCAGCCCGTACGCGGAGGCGGCGCAGGAGTCGATCGGCAAGGCGCCGCCCGCGGAGCCCTACCCGTGGACCGCGCGGATCAGCAACGACACGCGCGCCGTGGTCGCCGACGTGATCACCGGCGGCATCCCGGTGGCCGAGGGCACCGCGCGGATGCAGGAGATCGCGACGCAGATCCTGGCCGAGTACCAGCCCTGACCCGGAATAGAGGTGATGTCGTGCGGCGGCGGGAGTTCCTGGCGCTCGTGACCCCGAGCGTGCTCGTCATGGGCGGACTACTGGTCCTGCCGCTCTACCGGACGATCGAGTGGAGCCTCGAGCGCGTCAACTACGGCGAGGCCGGCACGTTCGTCGGCCTGGCCAACTACCGCGAGGCGCTGTCCGACGCGCGGCTGGGGCAGGCCGTGCTGTTCACCGTGGGGCTCACGCTCGCGGTCACCGTGACGCTCCTGGTCGGCGGCTACCTGCTCGCGGTGCTGGTGAACCGCCTGCACCGCAGCAAGCCCTGGGTGCTCGGCATCCTGCTGGTCTCCTACGTGGTGCCGAACGTCGTGGGCGCCACGATGTTCTCCTGGCTGTTCGACGCGAACTTCGGCGGCCTGGTCAACCACCTGGTCACGATCGTCACGGGGCAGGAGGTGCTCTGGTTCACCGACCCGTGGCCGAACCGGCTCATGGTCGCGCTCGACACGGTCTGGTTCATGCTGCCGTTCGCGATGCTGGTGATCATCGCGGGTCTGCAGGGCGTGCCCGGCGAGCTGATCGAGGCCGCGCGCATCGACGGTGCCTCCACCGCGAGGACGCACTGGAACGTGATCATCCCGAGCATCCGCGGCGTGCTGGGTTTCGTCGCGATCATCTCCATCATGGACATCCTGAGGACGTTCGACCAGCTCATCCCGCTCTCGCCGCAGGCCGTCCAGCTCGGCAACGAGTCGATCATGCTCTACATCTACAACATCGCGTTCCAGGACGGTGGCCAGCAGCTCGGGCTCGGCAGCGCGGTCAACGTGCTGCTGATCCTGCTGATCGTGCTCATGCTCTTCCCCTTCATCCGGGGCATCGCGAAGGAGGCCAGGCAGGCATGACCGTCGTGGAGAAGGCCCCCGTGCCTGCACCGGCGATCGCGCCGGCACCGCCGCATCCGAAGCGGCGTCGCAAGGGCTCGACCTACCTGGTCGGGGGAATCCTCGTCCTCGTCTGCTGGGCGATGCTCAGCCCGGTGCTGTGGACCGCGATGGCGGTCACGAAACCCACCGACGTGGCGTTCCTCGACCCGCCGGTGTTCGCCTACGAGCCCACGCTCACCGCGTTCGTCGACCTGTGGCAGACCACGCTCTTCTACCAGTACCTGATCAACACGTTGATCGTGGCGCTGATCAGCACGGTCGCCGCGCTGGTGATCGGCCTACCCGCGGCGTACGCGCTCTCCCGGTTCCCCGGGTGGGTCAGCGCGGTCCTGCTGATCGTCGCGCTGATCTTCCGGGCGCTGCCGCGGTTCGCCGTGGTGCTGCCGATGTACGACATCTCCCGCTCGCTGGGGATCTACGACACGACGTTCGCCGTCGCGGCCGCGCTCGTGGCGATCAACCAGCCGTTCAGCATCTGGCTGCTGCGCAACTTCTTCGCCGAGATCCCCAAGGAGCTCGACGAGGCCGCGATGCTGGACGGCTGCAGCCGGTTCGCGACACTGCGCCGTGTGATGATCCCGTTGATGGGCCCGGGCATCCTGACGGCCGGCATCTTCGTCTTCCTGTTCGCGTTCCAGGAGTACCTGACCGCGAACATCCTCACCGACGTCACCGCCCGCACCGTGCCCGTGTTCATCGCCACCCAGCTCGGCCAGACGCTGCCGATGCTGCAGCAGGCCGGGGCCGCGGCGATGCTGCTGACTCTGCCGGTGGTGGCCTTCGCGTTCATCGCGCAGCGCTATCTCGTGGCCGGCCTCAACTCGGGTTCGGTCAAGGGATGACGCTCGTCGTCCTGCCCGGGATGGGCTGCTCGCCCCGGCTGTGGTCCACCGCCTTGCCCGACGCGCCGGTCGTGCACGGCACGCTCGACCGCCCGAGCATCGACGGCTGCGTCGACGCCCTGCTCGACGTGCTGCCGCCCCGGTTCGCACTCGCCGGGCTCTCGCTCGGCGGGATCGTGGCGATGGCGCTGGTCCGGACGGCGCCGGAGCGCGTCACGCGCCTGGCGCTGCTCGCGACGAACGCCCGCGGCCCGACCTCGGCCCAGTACGAGGGGTGGGCGGCCGCCCGGGCCGCCTTCGCCACCGACGGCACCGCCCGCGACGTGCAGCGCGACCTGCTCCCGGTGCTGCTGCACGACCACGCCCACGACGAGACCGCGCTCGCGATGGCCGAGGACCTCGGCGCGGCGGACTTCGACCGGCAGCTCGAGGCCCAGGCCACCCGCATCGACGAGCGCCCGGCGCTGGCCCGCGTGGCCGTGCCGACGCTGGTGCTGGCCGGCGGCGCGGACCGGCTCTGCCCGGTGGACCGGCACGAGGAGATCGCCGCCCTGGTCCCCGGAGCGCGTCTGGAGGTCCTGGAGGACGTAGGCCACCTGGTGACGCTGGAGGCCCCGGAGCGGGTACGCGCTCACCTGACGGCGTGGCTCGGGTCCGGATGACGGCCGGGGCGGCTCCGCGGGCGCGACGGGCCGGCGGGCGGTCGGGGCGCCGGCGGGCCGCGTCGTGATCGCCGATCGGGTGCGTTCGCGGCCACATGTGGCCGTCAGCGCGCCGATGCGATGATCACGACGTCGCGGCCGAGCCGGCCCAGCAGCAGGGAGCTGATCGTGCTCGCCGCGATCACGGCCGGTCGATCAGGCCTGCAGCGTGCGCAGGGCCGCCATCAGGACGTGCGTGACGTTGTGCACCACCAGCTGCGCGCCGTCGGCGAAGCTCGCCGCGGCGGTCTCGGCGCTCGTGGCCAGGTCGGCGCGGATCGTGCCGGCCGTCGCCGGGTCGCGCCGGACGGCGGCGAGGAGCTGCTCGACACCCGGGTCGCCGGGCGCGAGGCAGGCGCCGAGGTCGGCGACGCCGACCATGTAGCCGTCGATGCCGTCGACGGCCACGATCTCGCCGGCGGCGCGGATCGCGGCAGGGGACTCGAGCATCGCGATCACGAGGGTGGACGCCGCCGCCGCGGCCCGGTGCTCGGCGGCCGGCACCGTGCCGAAGCGGCCCGCGCGGGGGTAGGTGGCGAAGCCGCGGGCGCCGCGCGGCGGGTAGTGGAGCGCCCGCACGAGCTCCGTGGCGTCGGCCGCCGACTCGACGTGCGGCGCGACGATCCCCTGCGCGCCCTGGTCGAGCGCGCGCTGGGCGAGATTGTGCTCGCCCTCGCCCTCGCCGATCCGGACGAGGACGGGCAGCCCGTGCGCGTCGGCGAGCGCGATGTGGTGGCGCAGCGCGGTGACGTCGGCCGGGCCGTGCTCGCAGTCCACGAGCACGAAATCGAGCCCGGCCACCGCAAGCATCTCGACCAGTTCCTCGGACGGCATCCGCACCAGCCCGCCTGCGGCGCGCTCGCCGTCGCGCAGCCGGGAGCGCAGCGGCGCCGCCGGGCCGCCCGTGATCGTCTCGTGCGTCATTCCGTCCCTCCAGCTAGCATACGTATGCGCGGCAGTGAACCGGGCCGGCGGCTGCCCTGTCAAGCCGTCAGGAGGTCGGCTGCAGGCGCGGCTATGCTCGCGCCGGGGCCGGGGGGAGGAACTCAAAGATGATCACGAGTCGGGACGTCGCGCGCCTCGCCGGCGTCTCCCAGCCCACCGTCTCCCGGGCCCTGCGCGACGATCCCAAGGTGTCCGAGGCCACGAAGCAGCGGGTGCGCGAGGCCGCGGTCGCGCTCGGCTACGCCCCCAACGCGATCGGGCGGGCGCTCTCGGTGGGGCGCTCCACGCGCGTGGGGCTCGTGGTCACCGACCTGGAGAACCAGTTCTACGCCCACGTCATCGCGCCGATGCACCACGAGCTCGAACGGCTGGGCTACGAGCTGGTGCTGATCACCGAGTCGTCGGAGTCCGCCCCGGTGGCCGAGCACGTGATGGCGCACGGGCTGTGCGGGGTGGTGCTGGCCACCAGCACGGTCGAGTCGATCGTGCCGGTGCGGTTGCACGACCGCGGCATCCCGTTCGTCTACTTCAACCGCACGTCGCAGGGCGTGCAGGCGGACGCGGTGACCGTCGACCCGGAGAAGGGCGTCCGTGAGCTGCTGGCGGACGTCATCGGCAAGGGGCACACGCGGATCGGCGCGATCTTCGGGCCGCGCAACACCAGCACCGGCGAGCAGCGTGAGAACACCGTGCGCACCGTGCTCGACGAGCACGGGCTCGCCCTCGCGCACCGCGACGTCCTGCACGGCCCGTTCGACTTCCGCACCGGCCACGACGGGCTGCGGACGCTGCTCGAACGCGGCGACCCGCCCACGGCCGTGCTCTGCGGCAACGACGTGGTGGCGCTCGGCGCGCTCAACGCCGCCGCGGAGATCGGCGTCCGGGTGCCGGGGGACGTCTCGATCGCTGGGTTCGACGACCTGCCGACCTCCCGCTGGGCGCTGGTGCGGCTCAGCACGGTGGCCTACGACCTGGACGAGATGTCGCGGGAGGCCGCGCGGCTGATCGTCGCGCGGGTGGAACGTCCTGACGCCCCGGTGGCGCACTCGGTCTACCCCACGCACTACGTCGCCCGCGCGACGACGGCGGCCCCGGGCGTCTGATCTCCCGAGCGTGCCCCCTCGAGGTCTTGTGCCTCGGCTGTGCATACGCATACAGTCGAGGTGGCCCGACGAGGAGAGGACAGCGATATGCCGCTCGACCCGGTTGCGTACCGGCCCTACGAGGACCCGGACGACTTCATCCGGGAGGTGACCGACCGGATCTGGGTGCAGCGCGACATCTCCTACATCGTCGACAACTATGAGCCGGATTCGATCGTCCACGGCGGGCTCGGCACGGTGGTGGGACGCGACGGTGTGATCGAGGGCAGCCTCATGCGCATCGCCGAGACGCCCCAGCACGTCGGGCAGGCCGAGGACGTCATCTGGGAGGCGCGCGGAGACGACGCGTTCCTCAGCTCGCACCTCGTCTTCTCCGCCGACGAGCTGCTCGTCGACGGGCGCCCGACCCGGGTGCGCAAGCGGACCGTCGCCAACTGCCTCTACCGCCGCGGCCGGATGGTCGAGGAATGGGTGGTGCGCGACGAGCTCGCCTCCGTGAAGCAGATGGGCCTCGATCCCGCCGAGGTCGCCCGCGGCCAGCGCTTCCGCGGCTACGAGGGTTCGATGACGAAGCCGGCGCCCTCGGACGTGCTGAGCGTCGGCGACAGCGGCCCGCGCCCGGACGACTTCCGGGGCGAGTGCGAGATGGTGCTCGAGTTCCTCGACGAGGTGTGGAACCAGCGGCGGCTGCACAAGGTGCCGCAGTACATGGAGCGGGACCTGTTCCTGCACACGATCGGCGACACCACGGTCGTGCGCCCCGACGGCTACCAGCGCGACCTGCTCTCGCTCGTCGCGCCGTTCCCGGACGCGCGGTTCGCCGTCCGCGACGTGCAGACCAACCACGCCGAGCGCTACGCGGGCCTGCGCATCGCGGTGATGTGGACGATGCACGGCACATACCACGGCACGGCCGACTTCGGTCCGCTCACGGGCGCGCCTGTCGACCTGCTCGGCGTCTCGCAGTTCCTCGTCCAGAACGGTCGGATCGTGCGCGAGATGCGCGTCTTCGACGAGATCGCGCTCCGCGCGCAGATCAACGCGACCCGCGGCGACGGTGAGTTCACCGAGACCAACATCTACTGACAGACGTCGAAGGAAGATCATGAACGACACCGTGGTCACACCCGGCGAGGTCGCCCGCCGGACGATCCGCCGCACCGACTGGGTGCCCTGCAAGGCCGCGTTCATCGACTGCCGCACGCCCGGCTCGGACCGCAAGGACAACTACTCCTTCATCGGCGCCGGCGTGTCGCAGAACGCCGACCAGCACGTCAACCTGCAGGAGCCGCACGGTTTCAACCTGGGCGCGGCCGGCATGCCCAACGGCACGATCAACAGCCTGCACCTGCACTTCACCGCCGAGGTGTTCATCAACTTCGACGGCGACTACCAGCTGCGGTGGGGAGCGGACGGTCGCCAGGGCGAGTTCCGCAGCGTCGACGGCGACGTCGTCTCGGTGCCGTCGTGGATCTTCCGCGGCTTCACCAACGTCGGCGCCGACGAGGGCGTCCTGCTCACCGTCCTCGGCCGCGACGACAACGGCGGCATCATCTGGGGTCCGGACGTCCTGCGCGACGCGGCGGGCCACGGCCTCTACCTCACCGCGGACAACCAGCTGATCGACACCGTGCAGGGCCAGCAGGTGCCGCCCGGCACGGCGCTGATCGAGCCGATGCCGCAGGAGGAGATCGACCGGCTCGACGTGTTCACGGAGGCGCAGTTCCGTGGCCGCGTCACCACCGCCGCGGACCGGGAGTGGGTCGCCGAGCCGTTCCTGTGCTCGAGACTGGCGGGCGGTGGTGCGCAGCTGTCGCTCGTCATCGGCTACGGCATGAGCGAGGACCGCCGCGCCGTGCCGCGCCTGCACGAGCCGCACGGGTTCTCCCTGGCCTGGCTGCGCGCCGGCGCGGGGGAGGGGGTGCTGACCCACCGCCACGCCGCAACGCAGGTGGTCACCGCCCGCACCGGTCGCTGGGCGGTGCGGCTCAACACCGGGTCCGACGAGCAGGTCGTCGAGCTGGGACGCCTCGACACGCTCTCGGTGCCGCCCGGGGCGTGGCGCGGGTTCACACAGCTCGACGAGGGCGAGGGCGAGCTGCTCGTCGTCACCGGCGGCGACGGCCGCACCGAGCTCGACTGGCTGCCGGAGGTGGTGGAGGCAGCGAGGCGCAACGGCCGGATGCGCGACGCGAACGGCTACGTCTCGCCGGCAGCGGTCCTGACAGGAGCGACGGAGGACGACTGACCAGCGGCTTCGCTGAACGAGCGGCACCTTCGTACCGCTCTATCGTGCGAAGGTGCCGTTCGTTCGACGGGTGAGTGGGAGGTGCGCACATGGGCGTCGTCGTTGCCGCTTGCCAGATCCCCGTTCATCTCGGCTCCGGCGACTCGGCTCCGCTCGTCGCCGCCGTGCGGGAGGCCGCCGGGCGCGGCGCGCGACTCGTCGTGCTGCCGGAACTCGCCGTGTGCGGCTACGTCTTCCGTGACGCCGCCGAGGCGCGCGCCGCCGCGCAGGACCTGGACGGGCCCACGGTCTCGCTGCTGCGCGAGCTGTCCCGGGAGCTGGGCCTCGTGCTCGTCTGCGGGTTCGCCGAGCTCGCGCCGGACGGGCCCGTCCACAACTCCGCGGTCCTGGTCGAGGACGGGCAGGTGCGCGCCTGCTACCGCAAGGCGCACCTGTGGGACCGGGAGACCCAGCTGTTCCGCGCGGGGGACGAGCCACCGCCCGTCGTGCGGACCGCGCTCGGCCGGGTCGCGGTCATGATCTGCTACGACCTGGAGTTCCCGGAGTGGGTCCGGCTGGCCGCGGAGGCCGGGGCCGAGATCGTCGCCGTGCCGGTGAACTGGCCGCTGCTGCCCCGGCCGGCGGGGGAGCACGCGCTGGAGGTCGTCAAGGCCCGGGCGGCGGCGGGCACCTACCGCGTGCACGTCGTCGTGGCCGACCGCTGCGGCCGCGAGCGCGGCGTCGACTGGGTGGGCGGCAGCCTGGTGTGCGCGAGCACCGGTTACCTGCTCGCCGGCCCCGCCACAGCACCGGACGCGGTGGCGACCCGCGCGGTGCTCACCGCGCAGCTCGACCCGGCTGTAGCCCGCGACAAGTCCCTGGGCCCCTTCAACGACGCGCGAGGCGACCGCCGACCGGACCGCTACGCCGACGCGGGCGCCCTCCGAGGTTCAGGAAAGCCACATTCAGGTCCTGCAGGTTCATGAAAGTGGCTTTCCTGAACCTGCGCACGGTGGACGCCGGGGTTCAGTGACCTCCCAGGTGCTCGCGCACCGGGGCGGCGATGCGGGCCAGTGCGGCGCCCAGCTGACGTTGCTGGGCTGTGCTGAGCGGCTCGAAGACCAGTCGCCTGACCTGGTCGACGTGATCGGGGGCGCTGTCCACCACCTTCTGCCGCCCGGCATCGGTCAGCGTCGCGAGGGTGTAGCGGCCGTTGTCCGGGTCGGGGTAGCGCGTGACCCACTCCTGCTGCTCGAACCGGACCATCAGCTTGGACAGCCGTGGTTGCGTGCTGTTGCACTGCGTTGCCAGGTCGCTGAGCCGCATCGTGAGTGACCCGGTCATCGACAGCCGGGCCAGCACGCTGTACTCGAAGTTCGAGATGCCGGCGTCCCGCTGCAGCTGACGATCCAGCAGTGTGGGCAGGCCGATGACCACGGTGAGCAGGTCCTGCCACACCGCCTGCTGTTCGTCGTCGAGCCAACGGGGTGAAGTGGCCATGGCGCGCAGCGTACTTGCCTGAGCAACCGTGGGTCGCCGGTGTTCTGCGCGAGGCGACGGCCGGAAGGGCTCACGCGTCCGGCCGTTTGACTTGCCTGGGCAAGTCTGTGAGAGTGAGCTTCACTTGCCCAGGCAAGTGAAGCGGCGCCACGACAGACCTCGAGGAGAACGACATGAAGGCGATCCGGTACCACGAGTTCGGCAGCACCGAGGTCCTGCGCCAGGAGGAGGTGGAGCGTCCGGTGCCCGGCCCCGGCCAGGTGCTGGTGAAGGTGACCGCCACGTCGTTCAACCCCGTCGACGACCACTTCCGGCTGGGTGTGCTCGCGGAGATGATCCCGACACCGCTGCCGATCACCCCGGGTCTCGACGTGGCCGGCACGGTCGTCGAACTCGGGGACGGGGTCGGCGGGCCGCAGGTGGGCGACCAGGTCATCGCCCTGTTCCCCCTGAACTCGCACGGCGGAGCCGCCGAGTACGCGCTGGTGGCGGCCGACCAGGTGACCGCCGCCCCCCGTTCCGTCGAGCTGGCCGACGCGGCGTCCCTGCCGCTGGCCGGGCTGGCTGCCATGCAGGCCACCGTCGAACTCGCCGAGGTCAGGGCCGGCCAGACCGTCCTGGTCAACGGGGCGGGCGGGGCGGTGGGCAGCATCGTGGTCCAGCTCGCCGTCGACGCCGGTGCGAAGGTGACCGCGGTCGACGCGCCGCAGCACGCCGAGCGCCTGCGCAGCTACGGCGCGGAGGTCGTCGGCCGGCTGGACCTCGACGCGGGCCCCGCGGCCGTCTCCGGTCCCTTCGACGTGGTGGTGAACCACGTGCGCTCCGCTCCCGAGGACCTGGCGAGGCTGACCCGGTACGTGGCCGACGGCGGGATCGTCGTCAGTTCCGCCGGGCCGGTGCCGGCCGACGAGGAACGTGCGGTGCGCACGGCGGGCGTGTGGGTCGGTCCCGACGCCTCCCGTCTGGCCGACCTGGTCTCGCGGGTGGACGACGGCCGGCTCGCGCTCCACGTCGTCGCCCGCCGCCCGCTGGCGGAACTGCCGGCGGTGCACGGCGACTCCGGCAACGGACGGCTGCTCGGCAAGACCGTCATCCTCGTCGCCTGAGGAGTCGGCACCCCTCGCCGAGGTTCAGGAAAGCCACATTCAGGTCCTGCAGGTTCAGCAAAGTGGCTTTCCTGAATCCATGCCCGGCTCCAGGCGGCGCCTGCCGGAGCCGGTGTGGCGCGAGGCGGTAGCGTCGGAGTCCCCCATCCCCCGGAAGGACCTGCTTCGTGAAAGCCGACCCCGCCGTCCAGCGCCGGCTGCTCGACCTGGCCGAGGTCGACGCCGAGCTGTCGCGGCTCGCGCACCGCCGCCGCACCCTGCCCGAGCACGCCGAGCTGACCGCCGCCGAGGCCGCCGTGCGCACCGGGAAGGACAAGCTGGTGGAGGTCGAGACGGCCGCGGGCGACCTGGACCGTGACATCCGCCGCATCGAGCGCGACGTCGAGGGCGTGCGGGCCCGCACGGCCAAGGACAACCAGATGCTCGAGGGGGCCGGGATCGGTGCGAAGCAGGCCAGCGACCTGCAGCACGAGCTGGAGACCCTCGCGCGCCGGCAGGGCGTGCTGGAGGACGAGCAGCTGGAGGTCATGGAGCAGCGGGAGGCGGTCGGCGTCGACCTCGAGCACTCCCGCGGCGTGCTCGCCGCCGCCGAGCAGGAACTCACTGCCGTCACCGAGCGCCGCGACACCGCCCTCGCCGACATCGACGCGTCCGAGGGCGGGCGCCGTCGCGCCCGCGAAGAGGTCGTGGCCACCCTGCCCGCCGACCTCCTCGCCGCGTACGAGCGGCGCCGCGAGCAGCGTGGCACCGGGGCGGCGGCGCTCGTGGCACGCCGCTGCCAGGCGTGCCGCCTCGAGCTGGACCGCACCGCGATCGCCGAGCTGAAGGCCGCGCCGGCCGACGAGCTGGTGCACTGCGAGGAATGCGGCGTCATCCTGGTGCGCACGGAGGGATCCGGCCTGTGAACGCCGCCGGGAAGAGGGTCGTCGTCGAGGCCGACGGCGGCTCCCGCGGCAACCCCGGACCGGCCGGGTACGGCGCGGTCGTGCTCGATCCCGACACCGAGGAGGTGCTCGTCGAGCGGGCCGAGGCGCTGGGCGTCGTCACGAACAACGTGGCCGAGTACCAGGGCCTGCTCGCCGGGCTGCGCGCGGCGATCGAGCTCGGTGCCACCGAGGTGGACGTGCGGATGGACTCGAAGCTGGTCGTCGAGCAGATGTCCGGGCGCTGGCAGGTCAAGCACCCGGCGATGAAACCGCTCGCACTCGAGGCGGGCCGGCTGATCCGCGAGATCGGCACCGTGCGCTTCGAGTGGATCCCCCGACTGCGCAACTCGCGCGCCGACGCCCTCGCCAACCAGGCGATGGACGCCCAAGCAGCACTGTGACGATCAAGGCAGCGACCCCGCCTGCGTCGGCGAGCTGGACCGGGCAGGTCGGCACCCCCACCCGCCTCCTGCTCCTGCGTCACGGGCAGACCGAGTTCTCGGTGCAGCGCCGCTACTCCGGGCGCGGCGACCCCGAGCTGACACCGCTCGGGCACGCGCAGGCGGCGGGCGCGGCTGCCCGGCTCGCCGGCGTACCGGGCATCACCACCGTGCTCACCTCGCCCCTGCTGCGTGCGCGGCAGACGGCCGCCGCGGTCGCGGAGGCGACGGGCGCGCCGCTGCTCGTGCGGGAGCGGCTCGTCGAGACCGACTTCGGTGAGTGGGAGGGGCTGACGTTCCCCGAGGCCCGAGCCCGCGACCCGCAACTGCACGGGGAATGGCTGGGCTCCGAGGAGGTCGCCCCGCCGGGTGGCGAGAGCTTCGCGGCCGTCGGCAGGCGCGTCGAGGCCGAGCGCGCCGACCTCGTGCAGGAGCACCCGGGCGCCACCCTGGTGCTGGTCAGCCACGTGACCCCGATCAAGATGCTGCTCCGTGACGCGCTGCAGGGCGGGCCCGGCGTGCTGTACCGGTTGCACCTGGACCTGGCGGCGCTGTCGATCGTCGACTTCTACCCCGACGGCGGCGCGAGCGTCCGGCTCGTCAACGACACGAGCCACCACCCCGCGTAGTGCGTGCGTTCCCCACCTCATGATCGGCAAGTCGGCGCGTTCGCGGGTCGAATCCGCCCGTTGACGCGCCGAAGTACCGATCATGGCCGCTCAAACGCCGTACCGCCGTGCGTCACGGGTGACCGGGTGGCCGAGGCCGAAGACCCGCTCCGCAACGGGCAGCAGCTCCCGGAACAGGGCCGCGGCCTCGTCGGGTCGGTCCATGTCGAGCAGCAGCTGCCCGAGGTTCGCCGTGGTGAACAGCGTGCCCTGGTGGTCGGGCCCGAGGAGGGCGCGGTGCTCGGCCAGTACCTCCCGGTAGAGGACCTCGGCCTCGTCGAGGCGACCGCGGTCGCGGACCAGCTTTGCGAGGTTGCTCCGGGCCACCAGGACGCCGGCGCTCCCCGGCCCCGACAGCCGCTCCTGGTCGGCGACGACGTCCCGCTGGTACCGCTCGGCGTCGGGGTCGTCGAGGTCCATCGCGACCTGCGCGAGCAGGGTGCGGACGTTCGTCGTGTGCACGTGATCGCGGCCGAGGACGCGTTCGGCGTCGGCGAGGGTCGCCTCGTAGACGGGGAGGGCCTCGTTCGGGTGGCCCGCGAGGCGCCACAGGTCGGCGAGCATGCCGCGTTCGTCCAGGACCTCGGCGGAGTCGCTGCCGAGCTCCCGCTCGACGTGGGCGAGCACGCCCTCCTGGTGCCGGGCCGCCTCCCGGTGCCGGTTCTGCTCGTCGAGGAACCGGACCAGGGCTCGGCGGAGCGCGACGACGTGCTGCGCCGGCGGGTCGGCAGCGCGCTCGTAGGCGTGGAGGGTGGCGTGGAAGAGCCCGTCCGCCTCGGCGTGCAGGCCCAGGTGGGCGAGGGCGCGGGCGAGGTGACCCTGCACGTCGAGGGTCGTCGGGTGCTCGCGGCCGAACACCTGCTCGCAGGGACCGAGCAGCGGCCGGAGCACCGCCTCGGCCTCGGCAGGCCGCCCGGCCGCCAGTTCGAGGACGCCGACGGTGTGCCCGGCGCGGAGCGTGTCGGGATGCCGGGGCCCGTGGACGCGGGTGCGGTCGGCGAGGGTGGCGCGCCAGTGCGCGACCATCTCGTCGACCTCGCCGCCGTCCGGCGTGATCGTGAAGGTCGTCCGGGTGACCTGGCCCTCCGGCGGATCACCACCCGCCGGGGGCGTGGCGCGTCGCTTCCACCAGCGTTGCTTCGGCAACCGTGCCCCCCGGAGGTGATCCCCTCGCCACGCTAGCGGTGCGCACGCGCGGTGACCAGTGGTGATCGGAGCGCTGCTCGCTGTGCCTCAGGTGCCCGCGAGCAGCAGGTACACCCCGACGGTCAGGCCGAGCAGGACCACGGCCCAGCGCAGCACGGACTCGGGGGAGCGGCGGGCCACCTTCGCGCCGACGTAGCCGCCGATGAGGGTGGTGGGCGCCAGCACGGCCACCGCCAACCAGTCGACGGGCGCGCCGATCGCGAAGTAGACCACCGTCACCGACGCCACCACGAGCGACAGCAGCCCCTTGAGGGCGTTGAGACGCACGAGGCGGTCGTGGGCGAACAGCGACAGCGTGGCGATGAGGATGACCCCGAGCGCCCCTCCGAAGTACCCGCCGTACACCGAGGCGAGGAACACGCTCGGCAGCAGGGTCACCAGCCGGTCCGGCGCTCCCGGGGTCGGCGCGGTCCACCGCCGGACCAGGGGCTGCAGGGCGAACAACGCGCTCGCGAGCAGGACGAGCACGGGTACGACCGCGTCGAACACGGCCGTGGGCAGCACCAGCAGCAGCGTGCAGCCGATCGCCGACCCGACCGCCGCCACGACCGACGTGAGGATCATGCGCCGGCGCTGCCCGCGCAGGTCCTGCCGTGCACCCGCGACGATGCCGAGGTAGCCGGGCCACTGCGCGATGGAGTTGGTGACGTTGGCGCTGAGCGGGGGCAGGCCGACCGCGAGCAGGGACGGGAACACCAGCAGCGAGCCACCGCCGGCAGCCGCGTTCACCGCACCCGCCACCAGGCCCGCGACGAGCAGGAACGCCAGCGAGCCCGGCGACGCATCGATCACGGGGTTCCACGGTAGTTGGGCCGAACGCCGCATCCGCCGGCACGCGGCGCGCGTCACGCGTGGGGAGCGCGACACCCGTCGGGGGCGCAGGATGGAGCGGTGACCGACGACGGTGAGGGTGGCGACCCGGTGTGCTGGCTCGGCGCACTGTGCCCCGAGTGCGGGGCGATGCCCAGCGAGGGAACGGACCGGTGCTGGCGCTGCGGCGCGCAGCGCTGCGACGAACGGCCGAGCGGGGATGCAACCTGAGAGGCGTCCGCAACGTCCTCAGGTGTGTGGCACAGCCCACGCTTCCGAGGAGGTCGCCGTGTCCCGAACGATCCGTCGTCTGTTGACCACGATGCTCGCGTGCACCGCTGTCACCCTTCCCGTCGCCGCGGTGTCTCCCGCGACCTCGGTCCCGGCGGCGGCCACCCAGTGCGACACCACCTCGTGGGGGAGCACCGTCGAGCGCGTCGACGAGATGGGACGCGCCCCGCTCACCACCGTCCGGACCGGGCGGCACGACTGCTTCGACCGCGTCGTGTACTCCCTCGCCGGGCCCGCGGCCGGGTACTACGTGGAGTACGTCGACCAGGTCACCCAGGACGGCTCCGGCACCGTGATCCCGGTGCCCGGCGACGCCCGGCTGCTGGTGCGGCTGCACCACCCGGCCCACGACGACGCCGGCGCGCCGACCCTCGTCCCGCCCGCGACCGCGGGCCAACCGGTAGCCGACGTCACCGGCTACCCGACGCTGCGCTCGGTCGTCTTCGCCGGCAGCTTCGAGGGCGACACGGTCCTGGGGGTCGGGGTGCGGGCGCGCCTGCCCTTCCGCGTCCTCGTCCTGGACGGACCCGACGGCGGCGGTCGTCTGGTCGTCGACGTGGCGCACAGCTGGTCGTGATCCCCTACGCGTAGACTGCCTGGGCGGACGAGCTGGCCGGGCGACCGCGTCGACGATCTTCGGATCGCCGCCGAGGAAAGTCCGGACTCCGCAGGGCAGGGTGGTTGTCAACGGCAACCCGGGGCGACCCGCGGGAAAGTGCCACAGAGAACAAACCGCCCCGTACACATGTGCGGGGTAAGGGTGAAACGGTGGTGTAAGAGACCACCAGCACCCCGGGTGACCGGGGTGGCTCGGTAAACCCCACCCGGAGCAAGGTCAAGAGGTTCCCGTCCGCGGGAGCTGCGCAGGCGTTCGAGGGCGGCCCGTCCGAGTCTGCGGGTAGACCGCTCGAGCCTGCCGGTGACGGCAGGCCTAGATGGATGGTCGCCGAACGGTGCGCCGCGAGGCGCCCGGGAACAGGATCCGGCTTACAGGCCAGCTCGTCCGCCCCAGGCTGCCGGAAGCGGTCGAGACCGGCGCACTCCGCACACCCAGCATCCACTTCGCACAAGCCGGGGCTTGTGCGAAGTGACCACAGGATGTGCGAAGTCGCGGTGATCTCAGTATGTGGGCTCCCTGTCCCGGGTTCGGTCGGCCCGGGCTGCGTTCGTCAAGCTGCGCCGGCTGGCTGCCGCTCGCAGCATCGCGCGGCCGGCAGCGCGGACCCGTTCCGCAGCAACCGCCTCACGACGTAGCCGGCGTCGCGCCCGACCCCGCGCAGGGTCGCGGAGGCGAGGCTGCGCTGCCATTCCAGGCCGACGTAACCGAGGCCGGGGTGCGAGGTCGACAGGCCGCGGACCTGGAGCGGCAGGCCGTGTTCGTCGAGGGCGCCGAGGTCGGTGAGGTAGGGCAGGTCCGGGCGGTAGCCGGTGGCGAGCAGGACGGTGTCGACCTGCTCGGCGCGCCCGTCGGGCCAGGTGAGGCTGGTGCCGTCGATGTCGGTGAACAGCGGCATGCGCGCGGGTCGGCCGTTGTCGATCGCGGCACGGTAGGTGCCGTCGTCGACGACCGGCACGGTCGGCGTGGCGCGCAGGTAGGGGCCGATGGGCAGGTGGTCGACGCCGAGCGTGGTGGACCACCAGTGCATGTCGCGGCCGAGGATGACCTGCGGCGCGTACGTCACGGGGGCGCGGGTGGCGAGGGTGACCCGGGCGTGGCGGGCGAGTTCGACGCCGATCTGGGCGGCGGAGTTCCCGGCGCCGACGATCACCACGTGCCGGCCGGCGAACTGCTCCGGGGCGCGGTAGTCGCTGACGTGCACGACCTGGCCGGTGAAGGCGTCGAGGCCGGGCAGGGTGGGCCGGTGCGGATTGCCGAAACCGCCGGTCGCGGCGATGACCAGCGGTGTGGCCAGGATCTGGTCGCCGGTGTCGACCAGGTAGCCGCCGTCGCCGGTGCGGATGGTGTGGACCCGCTGGCCGGTGCGGATGTCGGCGTCGAGGTGGGTGGCGTAGCGGCGCAGGTGGTCGACGACCTCGTCGCGGTGGGGGTAGCGGTCGGGATCCCCGGGGAACGGCAGGCCGGGCAGGGAGCTGTATCGGGCGGGGGAGAACAGGGTGAGGCTGTCGTAGTAGTGCGGCCAGGACCCGACGGGTTCGGGCCCGGCTTCGAGCACGACCGGTGCGAGCCCGGCGCGGCGCAGCGCGTGCGCGGCGGCGAGCCCCGACTGGCCGGCGCCGACGACGATCGCGTCGCACGAGCTGGTCGGGTGGTTCGGGTGGGCGGGGCTGGACATGGGCACCTCGAGAGGACGGTCCTCGCTGGGGAGGAACGCGGGCAGGGGTGGGCGACCGCCGGCGGTGGGGGCTACCGGCGGTGGGGTGTGCGGGAGTCAGTCGGGGTCGGCGGCGGTGCGGCGCTCGAGGAAGACGGTGTCGCGCCAGACGCCGTGGTGGCGGCCGATGCGTTCGCGCAGGCCGAGGGTGCGGTAGCCCGCGGACTGGTGCAGCGCGATCGAGGCCCGGTTCTCAGGGAAGATCGCCGTCTGCAGGGTCCACAGGCCGGCGGCGTCGGCGGCGGTGACCTGTTTGTGGATCAGTGCCTTGCCGATCCCGCGGCCGCGCACGCCCTCGGCGACGTAGATCGACGATTCGGCGACCCCGGCGTAGACCGGGCGGGTGGACACGGGAGCCAGCGCGGCCCAGCCGACGACCTGACCGTCGAGCTCGGCGACCCAGCGGTGCTCCGGCAACCACTTGCGGTCGAGCTCGCGCCGCTCGGGGACCTCGGTCTCGAAGGTGGCGTTGCCGGTGGCGATGCCCTCGGCGTAGATCCGCCGGACCGCCGCCCAGTCGCCGCCTTCCAGCGGGCGCACGGTGACGTCGACGGGCAGGTCGGTGGGGCAGCACGGGCGTGGGCCGAGCATTCCCATCACGGCGTCGGCGGCGTGCGGGAGCCCGGTGCAGCAGGCCGGGTTGACCGACACCAGCGTGGCGGTCTTCTCCTTGCGCATCGTCACGAACCCGACGTCGGCGAGCTTGCGCAGGTGGTGGCTGCAGGTGGACTGGGAGATGCCGAGCTGTTCGGTCAGCTCCCCGACCGTGACCTCACGCCCCGCCACCGCGACCGCGTGCAGCAGGCGAACCCGCGTCGGCTCGGCCAGGCAGGCGAACCACTCCGCGTAGGTCGCCGCGTCGGCGGGGGCGAGCTGGGGCGTCGGGACGGACACGTCGGTCAGCGCCAGTGCATCCGACAGCGATGGCCCGGAGGTGGCCGCGGTGGTGCTCATGGCGACCAGTATCGACCTGGATCGATGGTTGCGTCAATCGAGCACCGTCGATACAGTTCGGCCCAATACATCGGCAGGCATCGATGGAGTGGTGGAGGAACCGGGATGAGCGACGACGAGCAGCGGACCGGACTGCCGGTGGTGGTGGTCGGAGCGGGACCGGTCGGCCTGGCCGCGGCGGCGCACCTGCTCGACCGCGGACTGGAGCCGCTGGTCCTGGAGGCCGGCGAGCAGGCCGGGGCTCACGTCCGGGAGTGGCACAACGTGCGGCTGTTCTCCCGCTGGGGCGAGGTGATCGACCCGGTGGGGGAGAAGCTGCTCGCACCGACCGGGTGGACGCCTCCGGACCCGGACACCTACGCCACCGGGCAGGAGTGGGCGCAGCGCTACCTGCAGCCGCTGGCCGAGGTCCTCGGGGCGCGGGTGCGGTTCGGTGCCCGGGTGATCGGGGTGGCGCGGCGCGGGCGGGATCGGGTGGTCGACGCCGGCCGCGAGACGGAGCCGTTGACCGTCCACGTGCAGACCGTCGACGGCGAGGAGCGGATCCTCGCGCGCGCGGTGGTCGACGCGTCCGGGACGTGGGCGTCGCCCAACCCGCTGGGCGGTGACGGGCTCCCGGCGATCGGGGAACGGGCAGCGGCCGGCCGGATCGCCTACCAGGTGCCGGACCTGACCGACCCGGACGTGCGGGCCCGCTACGCCGGCCGGCGGATCGCGGTGGCCGGTAGCGGGCACTCGGCCCTGACGGCGCTGGTCGCGTTCGCCGAGCTCGCCGGCACCGAGCCGGGCACCCACGTGGACTGGCTGCTGCGGCGCGGGCAGGTCGGGGACACCTTCGGCGGCGGGGATGGCGACCAGCTGCCCGCCCGCGGCGCCCTCGGCACGCGCGCCGCCGCCGCCGTCGAGGCCGGCCACATCACGACGGTGACCGGGTTCCGCACTGCGGCGGTCGAGCAGACCGGCGACGGCGTGGTGCTGGAATCGCTCGACGGGCGTCGGCTCCCGCCGGTCGACGAGGTCGTGGTGCTCACCGGGTTCCGCCCGGACCTGTCGTGGTTGTCAGAGGTCCGGCTGGACCTGGACCCGACCTTGCAGGCCGCCCGCGCACTGGCCCCGCTGATCGACCCGAACGTGCATTCGTGCGGCACCGTCTACCCGCACGGCGCCACGGAGCTCGCGCAGCCCGAGCCGGGCGTGTTCCTGGTCGGCATGAAGTCCTACGGGCGTGCCCCGACGTTCCTGGCGATGACGGGCTACGAGCAGGTCCGCTCCGTTGCCGCCGCGCTCGCCGGCGACCACGAGGCCGCCGGGCGGGTCGAACTGGTGCTGCCCGACACCGGGGTCTGCGGGGGCGCCGGGCTGTTCGACGACCCCGACCCCACGGCGAGCGGGGGCGGATGCTGCGGGCCGGCCGAACCCGTAGCGGTGACGGTCGGCGCGGTGGGCCTCGACCGTTGATCTGCTGTCGGTGTCGGTGCACCGGCCCCGGGTATCCGGGGTCGGTGCTGCCGTTGATGCCGCACCGCGCACACGCGAGGACGTGCCGCCCGTGAGGGCGCCGTCGGAGACCGGCTCGCTCGGCACCGGTGCGTTGCGCCGCGTGCTGGTGGTGCTGTGCGTGACCGAGATCGTCAGCTGGGGGGTGCTGTACTACGCCTTCCCCGTCCTGGCCCCGTCCATCGCGGCGGACACCGGCTGGTCGGTCTCCACCGTCACCGCCGGGTTCTCCGCCGGGCTGGTGGTCTCGGCGCTGGTCGGGATTCCGGCCGGCCGCGTGCTGGACCGGATCGGTCCGCGACCGGTCATGACCGTCGGCTCGGTCCTGGCCGTGCCCGCAGTCGTCGGGATCGCGCTGGCGCCCTCGCTCCCGCTGTTCTTCGCCGCCTGGATGCTGGCCGGGGTGGCGATGGCGGGCACGCTCTACCCGCCCGCGTTCGCCGCGCTGACCCGCTGGTGGGGCCCGCGCCGGGTGCGGGCGCTCACCGCGCTCACCCTGCTGGCCGGGCTGGCCAGCACGATCTTCGCCCCGCTCACCGCCGCCCTGCTGGGTTCGGTGGGCTGGCGGCACACCTACCTCGTCCTCGCCGCCGTTCTCGCCGCGATCACCATCCCCGCGCACCTGATCGGCCTGCGCGGCCGCTGGCCCGCGCCCGACGACGAGCACGCCGGTCAGCCCGCTGCGGCGCACGCGCCCCGAGACATCGTGCGAAGCCGCGCGTTCCTGCTCCTCGTCCCGGCCATCGCGCTCGGCACGTTCGCCGCGTTCGCGGTCGTGGTCAACCAGGTGCCGTTGCTGATCGAGCGCGGCATGTCCACCTCGGACGCCGCGTGGGCGCTCGGGTTGGGCGGGCTCGGCCAGGTCCTCGGCCGGCTCGGCTACGGCCGGCTCACCACCGCGCTGTCGGTGCGAATGCGTGCGGTGGTGATCCTCGGCCTGGCGGCGGCCGCGACCCTGCTGCTCGGGCTGCTCCCCGGACCCGAGATCCTGCTCATCGCCGCGGCGATGCTCGCGGGCGCCGCCCGCGGGGTGTTCACGCTGCTGCAGGCCACCGCGATCAGCGACCGATGGGGCGCGGCCCACTACGGGCGCCTCAACGGGCTGCTCTCCGCCCCGGCGATGATCGCCACTGCCCTCGCACCCTGGGCCGGCGCCGCGCTCGCCGTCGCCCTCGGCGGCTACCCCGTCGTGTTCGTCCTGCTGGCCGCCATCGCGGCCCTGGCGGCGCTCCTCGCGATCGGCACCGTTCCCCGACGCCCCGCACCCTCGACGCCGACCGCGCCCGGCCAGGACCAGGGGGATCAACACTGATCCCGACCAGGAGGTACGACCATGTCGCAGGACACCACCGCATCCGCCGACCGGCCGGACGCCGCACCCGGCCAATCCATTCGCGACGCGGTTCGCGAGCATTACGCCGCAGCTGCGCGGCACTCGGCCGCCGGCGACGCCGACAAGGCCCGGCAGGCCGAGGCCGCCGGCTGCTGCACCGACAGCTGCGCAACCACGGTCGACGCCGCGGTGTTCGGGGGCGACCTCTACGGCGACGAGGCGTCCGGTGCCACCGCCGAGGCGGTCTCGGCGTCCCTGGGTTGCGGCGTGCCGACCGCGGTCGCCGAGCTGCACCCCGGCGAAACGGTGCTCGACCTCGGTTCCGGCGCCGGAACCGACGTCCTCATCTCCGCGCGCCGGGTCGGCCCGCACGGACGGGTGATCGGGCTGGACATGACTCCGGAGATGCTCGACCTCGCCCGCCGCAACGCCGCGCAGGCGGGTGTCGACAACGTCGAGTTCGTCCAGGGCTACCTGGAACAGATCCCGCTGCCCGGCGCCATCGTCGATGTGGTCATCTCCAACTGTGTGATCAACCTGGCCGCCGACAAGACCGTCGTTCTCGCCGAAGCCGCCCGCGTGCTCCGGCCGGGTGGGCGGTTGGCCGTCTCCGACGTCATCGCCGACCCGGACATCGACCGGTCCACCCGCGACGATGCCGACCAGTGGACGGGCTGCGTCGCCGGCGCTCTGACGCGCGAGGACTACGCGCGCACCTTGGGTGAGGCCGGGTTCGTCGACGTCGACATCGTCGAGACCCATCGCGTCCACCCGCACGCCGTCTCCGCGATCGTGCGCGCCCGCATCCCGGATCGTGCATCGTGATGACGCCGCCACGGCCATGAGGAGTTCTCGGCCGACTTGCGCTCCTGGTTCGACATCCATGAATATAGACGGGTGTCGAACCTGCTGCCGCTGCTGATCTCCTCCGCGGCGACCCGCGCTGCGCTCAACGCCGACGAGGCCACCGAGCTCGCGGCCGCGTTCAAGGCACTCGGTGACCCCGTCCGGTTGCGGCTGCTGTCGTTGATCGCCGCGCACGAGGGGGGAGAAGCCTGCGTCTGCGACATCTCCGGCGCCTTCGACCTGACCGGCCCCACGATCTCGCACCACCTCAAGGTCCTGCGCCAGGCCGGGCTGGTCACCAGCGAGCGCCGCGCCACCTGGGTCTACTACCGGGTTCGGCCCGAGACCGTCGCCCTGCTCGCCGACGTCCTCGTTCCCGGCGGCACGTTGCCCCCGAGCGACTGCTCCTCCGACGAAAGTGAACTCCCCGCATGAGCGCCACCCCCGACATCCACGCAGGCCCCGACGGGCCGGTCGTCCAGAAGCTTTCCACCCTCGACCGGTTCCTGGCCGTGTGGATCCTCGCCGCCATGGCGGTCGGCCTCGGCGCCGGCCGGCTGATCCCCGGCCTCGGCGCGGCGCTGGACGCGATCTCCATCGACGGCGTCTCGCTGCCGATCGCCCTCGGGCTGCTGATCATGATGTATCCGGTGCTGGCGAAGGTGCGCTACGACCGGCTCGGCACCGTGACCGGCGACCGCAGGCTGCTGATCAGCTCGCTGGTGCTCAACTGGGTCCTCGGTCCGGCGCTGATGTTCGCCCTCGCCTGGCTGATGCTGCCCGACCTGCCCGAGTACCGCACCGGGCTGATCATCGTCGGGCTCGCCCGCTGCATCGCCATGGTCATCATCTGGAACGACCTCGCCTGCGGCGACCGCGAGGCCGCCGCCGTCCTCGTCGCGATCAACTCGATCTTCCAGGTCATCGCCTTCGCGGGCCTCGGCTGGTTCTACCTCTCGGTGCTGCCCGGCTGGCTCGGCCTGCCCCAGGCGGACCTGGACATCTCGGCCTGGCAGATCGCCAAGTCCGTGCTGATCTTCCTCGGGATCCCGCTGGTCGCCGGCTACCTCACCCGCCGGTTCGGGGAGAAGGCCAAGGGGCGCACCTGGTACGAGGAGAAGCTCATCCCGCGCATCGGGCCGTTCGCGCTCTACGGGCTGCTGTTCACCATCGTGATCCTCTTCGCCCTGCAGGGCGACGCCATCACCTCCCAGCCGCTCGACGTCGCCCGCATCGCCCTGCCGCTGCTGGCCTACTTCGCGATCATGTGGCTGGGCTCGCTCGCGCTGGGCAAGGCCGTCGGCCTGGGCTACGACCGCTCCGCCACACTGGCGTTCACCGCCGCGGGCAACAACTTCGAGCTCGCCATCGCCGTCGCGATCGCGACCTTCGGGGTCACCTCCGGCCAGGCCCTCGCCGGCGTGGTCGGGCCGCTGATCGAGGTTCCCGTGCTCATCGCCCTGGTCTACGTCTCGCTCGCCCTGCGCAAGCGCTGGTGGGGCGCCCGGACGAGCGCGCAGCGGTGAGCCAACGCCAGGGCGGCCGCCCACCGCCGCGGTCGGATGTCGCCGTCCTGGAGCGGATGGCGACCGACCTCGCGGCCGAGTTCCCGGGGTTCTTCTCCGAGCAGACCGTCTACCGCTACGTCTTCGAGTCCTACACCGCGCTGCGCCGCACGGCGAAGGTCACCACGTACCTGGTGACGCTCACCCGCAAGTTCGCCACCGACCGGCTCACCGCGCTCGCCCAGTCCGAAGGAGCCATCATGTCCGACGTCCCCGAAGTCCTGTTCGTCTGCGTCCACAACGCAGGCCGCTCCCAGATGGCCGCCGCCCTGCTCGACCACCACGCCCAGGGCCGCGTGCACGTGCGCTCCGCCGGATCCGCACCCGCCGACTCCATCAACCCCGCCGTCCGCGAGGTGATGGCCGAGATCGGCCTCGACCTGTCGAAGGAGTTCCCCAAGCCGCTCACCGACGACGTCGTCCGGGCTGCGGACGTCGTCATCAGCATGGGCTGCGGGGACGCGTGCCCCGTCTATCCCGGCAAACGCTACCTCGACTGGGACCTCACCGATCCGGCCGGCAAGAGTGCCGAGGAGATCCGGCCCATCCGCGACGACATCGATGCCCGGGTCAGGGCACTCCTCGTCGAACTCGGCGCCTCGGCCTCAGTGCGGTGAACGCGGGCCGCGCGGCACCCGATGCAAGATCTTTCCGAGCACTCCCGACGTGAGAGCTCACTTCGTATGCACGGCCTGGACTACGTCGCGGGCATGGGCGGGCGGACGACGAGATCGAAGATCGGCGCCGTCGTCGGCGCACTGATGATCGCCCGGATCACGTCGGCGACGTCAGCGGTCTGCAGGTACCGGTGTGGTTCGTAGGGACCTGTCTCGGCGGCGCGCACGGCGCGCTGCAAATCGGTGTCCGTGCGCCCGAGCTGGATCGACGTCACACGCAGACCGTGCTGCTGTTCCTCGCTGCGCAACACGTCACCGAACGCGTGGAGTGCGGACTTCGACGCCGCATACGCGCCCTGTCCGGTGGACGTGCTCGCGTTCACCGTCGAGTTGATGAGCACCACGTGACCGTGGGCGACCCGCAATGCCGGAAGGAGGAGCCGGGTCAGTTCCACCACGGCGAACAGGTTGACCTCGAACATCTCCCGCCATGCGTTCGTCGCCGTGTCGGCCACCGGTCCCGCGGACCAGACGGCCGCGTTGTGCACGAGGACGTCCAGGCGGTGGATGTCGCGTGTCGCGGCGCGCAGGGCTTGATGGTCGGTCAGATCCACCGGCCAGGCGCGGCCGCCGCAGCCGGCGACCGTCCTCGACAAGGCGTCGCGGTCGCGTCCACCGAGCAGGACGTCGTGGTCGGTGGACAGTTCGGTGGCGATCGCCTGTCCGATGCCTCGAGAGGCGCCGGTGACCATCGCCAATGGACGGGTTTCGACTTCGTTCACAGACATGCTGGACTCCTCGTGCGGCGGATCCGCAGAACGGGAACGCCGAGGGAACTGCCGGCCGCTACCGCCCGGATGCGCGTGCGCTGCGCGAGCGGGTGCGGAAGCCGCGACAGGTGTGGGGTGGGCAGGAGTGGTGCCCGCGGAACTCGCGACACGGCGACCTGGGAGGCCGCGCTCGCAGCTACCCGTGTGCTGGCACCGCGAGCATCGGGGGGCCGCGCCGGGCCGCTCGGATCGCCCATCCGCACGATCGCAGCGCCACGCCTCGCGGCCGGGTCCGGACCGCGATGCGGACGGATGCCCGATCTGCGGGAGGGGAGGCGGGAGCCAGTCGGAGCGGACGGCGGAGCGCACCGATGAGCAGCCGCAGGAACTGCGCGGAGAACGTGACCGCGATGACGACGAGCGATGGCACGATCACCTGCATCGCCGTGGTCGGGCCGTCGCTGGCGATCACGTGGAGGAGCCCGGCGGGGTGATGGCCTCCACCGTCGACGCCTCCGATCTTCGACGTCGCGTGCAGCGCCGGCTGCGCGACCATGGCGCCGCTCACGGCCGAGAACACGCCCTCGTACCGGTCGGCGAGAGCCAACCGCAGGACGGCCACGACGACAGCGACCAGCCCGACCGCTGCGGTGTGCGAGGGGTGCTCGTCGGCGAGCACGTCCATGGCCACGGCCGCGACGACCGTGGCGGTCGCCGCGACGGCCGACAACGGAAGTCCGACAGCCCGAGGCGCACTACCTGACACGGGCCTCCTTCCGCCGCTCGAGGGGACCGCATACCCCGTGAGCCTCAGATGGTGTGCCTTCGGCCCTGTGGGTGGGCTGAGAGCATCGCGGGAGGTCGGACCCGCGCGATCACCGCGACGGCGCTCAGGGGTGCTCGGGCACCCCGGTCAGATGGTGGTCGGCCGCCTCGATCGCCTCTCCGAGCAGACGCCGCACGTGTCCGCCCCGGGCCCGGTAGACCACGCGCCGCCCGTCACGCCGGGTGGCGACCAGTCCCGCCAGGCGGAGCTTGGCCAGGTGCTGCGACACCGCGGGCCGGGCGACCTCGACCCGCCGGGCGAGCGTGCTGACATCGCTCTCGCCCCCGCACAGCAACCACAGCACACGCAGCCGCGTCGGGTCGGCCAGCAACCGGAACGCCTGCGCGGCCACCGCGACGTGGTCCTCGCTCGGCAGTTCCTGCCAGTGGTGCGCACTTGCACTGTCGTCGCGTGCGTACATGAGCACGTATAGTGCCAGGTGTGGGAATCCGCGAGGAAGCGAGCCACGGTCATGGCCACGGTCACGGGCGGTCCCGCTGGGGCCGGATCCGTGACGTGCTGCGGCCGCACAGCCACGACGCCGCCGACTCGGTGGACTCCGCGCTGGCCGCCAGCGCGGAGGGCATCCGGACGCTGAAGATCAGCCTTGTCGTGCTCGCGGTGACCGCACTCGCTCAACTGGGCGTGGTGGTCCTGTCCGGATCGGCGGCGCTGCTCGCCGACACGATCCACAACTTCTCCGACGCGCTCACCGCGGTGCCGCTGTGGATCGCGTTCGTCCTCGGACGCCGGGCGGCCACCCGCCGCTACACCTACGGCTACGGACGCGCCGAGGACCTGGCCGGCGTGTTCATCGTGGCGATGATCGCCCTGTCCGCGGTCGTGGCCGGCTACGAGTCGATCCGCCGCCTCCTCGACCCGCAACCGATCACCAGTCCCGGCGTGGTGCTCGCCGCCGGACTGATCGGGTTCGCCGGCAACGAGCTCGTCGCGGTCCACCGGATCCGGGTGGGCCGCCGGATCGGATCGGCCGCGCTCGTCGCCGACGGCCTGCACGCGCGCACCGACGGGTTCACCTCCCTCGCCGTGGTCGCCGCCGCGATCGGCGTCATGGCCGGGTTCCCGCTGGCCGACCCGATCATCGGTCTGCTGATCACCGTGGCGATCCTCGTCGTGCTCCGCGGGGCGGCCACCGACATCTACCGACGGCTCATGGACGCCGTCGACCCGGACCTCGTCGACACCGCCGAGGCGAGCATCCGCGCCGTCCCCGGCGTGCTCGCCGTCGAGGCACTGCGGCTGCGCTGGACCGGCCACCGGGTGCGCGCCGAGCTCGCCATCGCCGTCGACCCCGCACTCGATGTCGTCACCGCCCACGACATCGCCACGGCCACCCAGCACAGGCTGCTCCACGACGTGCCGAAACTCGTCGCGGCCACGGTGCACGTCAGTCCGCACGCGCGCAGCGGCCTCGACCACCACGCCGTCCTCGCGCACCACCCCACGGCGCTCGATCCGGGTGCGGTCGTCCCGGCGTACCGAGCTGCGCCCGCCCGGCCGTCCGTATCCTGGCCCGGTAGCGGGGGAGGTGTCGGTGGCGGTTCCGGGTGAGCTGGAGAGCCGCGTGATGTCCACGTGGACCACGCGGCACTGGGCGGTAGCAGCGCTGTCCACGCTCGCGACGGCCGTCCTCATCGCGGTCCCGACCGCGGTGCTGCCGAGCCCGTGGTTCTGGCGGGAGATCTCGACCCCCGGCGGGGCCTACCCGGTGCTCGGCCTGGTGTCGATCCTGTCCGGCCTGGTCGCGGCCACCTACGTCCGTGCGCCGCAGGGGCCGGGCGGACGGCGGGCGTCGGCCGGGGCGATGCTCGGCTTCTTCGCCGTCGGCTGCCCGGTCTGCAACAAGCTCGTGCTGCTCGTGCTCGGCTACACCGGCGCGATGACCTGGTTCGAGCCCGTCCAGCCGTTCCTGGCGGTGCTCGCCGTGATCGGCCTCGCCGCCGCCCTGCGGGCCCGGTTGCGCAGCGCGCTCGCCTGCCCGCGGGCCGGCTGACGGGCCGCGGAAGACCGGTCCTACCGGCCGTCCTGCTCCTGGTAGACGTCGGGGATCCCGTCGGCGTCGGTGTCGCGTTCCTCCTCGGCGCAGATGCGGCGGTAGTGCCGGTTGCGCGTGCGCAGCACGATCGTCGCCAGCAGCGCGGCGAGCAGGGAGCCGGCCAGGACACCGATCTTGACGTGCTCGTCGCGCTCACTGCCGGCGCCGAAGGCGAGCTCTCCGATCAGCAGGGACACCGTGAACCCGATCCCGGCGAGCAGCGCCAGCCCGAAGACGTCCCACCAGCTCAACCCGTCGGCCAGGCGGGCACGGGTGAACCGCTGCACGAGCCAGGTCGCGCCGAACACGCCGACGGCCTTGCCGGCGACGAGGCCGGCGATGATGCCGAGCGCCACCGAGTCCGAGAGCGTGGCGCCCAGCCCGCCTGCTCCGGCGAGGGACACGCCGGCGGCGAAGAAGGCGAACACCGGTACGGCGACGCCGGCCGACAGCGGACGGAAGATGTGTTCGAAGTGCTCGGCCAGGCCCGGTCCGGGGCCGGGCTTGCGGCGGATGACCGGCACGGCGAACCCGAGCAGCACGCCGGCGACGGTGGCGTGCACGCCGGACTCGTGCACCAGCACCCAGGCGGCGACGGCCAGCGGGAGCAGGAGCCACCAGGACCGGACGCGCCGCTGCACCAGCAGCGCGAACAGCGCCAGCGGGACCAGCGCGAGCAGCAGCGGCACCGGTTCGAGCGAGTCGGTGTAGAACAGCGCGATGATCGCGATGGCCAGGAGGTCGTCGACGACGGCCAGGGTCAGCAGGAACGTGCGCAGCGCCGCCGGCAGGTGCGTGTTGATGATCGCGAGCACGGCGAGGGCGAACGCGATGTCGGTGGCGGTCGGGATCGCCCACCCCGACAGCGCACCGCCGGCCGCTCCCGCGTTGAAGGCTGTGTAGATGACCGCGGGAACCACCATCCCGCCGACGGCGGCCGCGACCGGCAGCGCCGCCTTCGCCGGGTCGCGCAGGTCCCCGGCGACGAACTCGCGCTTCAGCTCGAGGCCCGCCACGAAGAAGAAGATCGCCAGCAGGCCGTCGGCGGCCCACTGGGCGAGGGTGAGGTCCAGGTGCAGTGCCGCCGGCCCGAGGCGCAGTTCGCTCAGCGCCCGGTAGCTGTCGCCCCACGGGGAGTTGGCGAGCGCGAGCGCGAGCGCGGCAGCGATCACCAGCAGGATCCCGCCGACCGTCTCGGCGCGCAGGATGTCGCTGATGCGGCGCATCTCGGGCCAGCTGCGGCGGCCCAGCAGCGAGCGGATGCGGGGTGGGCTCACGGGGGTACCTCCGGGAAGGGTCGGCTGTAGACCGCCGACCAGACTTCCCGGCACACCGACCACAATGGTAGTCGGCTGTCACGGTCGTGCCCGATCGGGCTGACGTGAGCTACCCGGGGACGTCGTCGACGACGACGGTTCCGGCGGCGCCGTCGACGGTGATCAGCTGTCCCGTCCTGATCAGCCGCGTCGCATCGCGCACGCAGATGACGGCCGGGATCCCGTACTCCCGGGCGACGGTCGGTCCGTGGGCCATCGGTGAGCCGGTCTCGGTCACCAGCCCACCCGCGGTCAGGAACAACGGCGTCCAGCCGGGATCGGTGGTGGGCGCCACCAGCACCTCGCCCGGCTCCACGTGCGCGTCGGACGGATCGAGGACCACCCGAGCCCGTCCGGTCACCCGGCCCGGTGCTGCCGGCATGCCGGCCAAAGCCCCGTCGCCGACGGGGGCGCGGGGCGCCAGCGCCTCCGGGTCGGTGCCGTCGGAGAGCAGGAGGCCGGGGACGCTGCGGCGCCGCATCTCCCGCTCGTACTCCGCCCGACGCTCGAGGATCACCGGGCGCAGGTCGGCGCCCTCGGCGGCCGCGAGAGCCTCGCGGAGGTCGAGGAACATGATGTCCTCGGCCCGCTCCAGGCGGCCGTGCCCGTGCAGCTCGGCGCCCGCCGCGAGGAGTTGCTCGCGCATCTCGGCGAACGCGTGCAGCCAGGCGAACTTGGGCAGCTCCCGCAGCCCTGCCAGGGATCGCGACCTGCGCAGGAGGAGGCCGGCGACCCGGGCCCGGAGCGGCCGGGTGCGCCGCGCGCTGCGCACGAGCTCGTCGATCTTCGCCTCCGCTTCCGCCGCCGCGCGTGCGAACCGCCGGTCGGGAGCCTGCTCCGGGTCCGTGACGCGCAGGTAGCCGGCGACGGCGGCGAACACCGGCGTCGGGTCCTCGGCCCAGCGCGGCACGCCCACATCGACCTCGGCCGCGCCCCGGTGCCCGTACCGGCGCAGGAACCCGCCGAGCCCGATCTCGGGCAACTCCCCGGCGAGGTAGCGCCCGGCGAGCTCGCGCGCCGGGGTGTGCAACAGCAGATCGCGGTGTGCTGCCGCGGCCGATGCCAACCGCGCCAGAGCCAGGTCCATCTCGGTGGTGACGTTGTGCGGCATCCCGCGCAGCGTCTCGTCGACCTCGCCCGGGGTGGCAACGCCCGCGAGCAGAGCGGCCCCGGCCGCCTTCGCGAACATGGCGGCGTAGAGCGGTGGCAGCATCGTCCGCATACCGAGCGCGAGGAAGGGGCGCTGGGCCGCCATCGCGCGGTGCAGCCGATCCGCGGTGGTGATCGGGTCCTGGTGCGACCGGGACTGCTGCTGCACCTGCGCGGCGGCGCGGAACGCCCGCTCACGGGCGCGCGCCGGCGCCACCAGGGCGCCGACCAGTCCGGCGACCATCTCGGGTGCCAACCGGGCCGCCGCGGGGAGCACGGTGCGCAGCCGGTAGGGCCGGCCCGGCACGGGCGCGAAGCGGGGATCTTCCAACACCCGCTCCATCGCCGAGGACACCCGGGGCCCGTAGACCTCCATGGCCGCCGGCAGCTTCGCCCGGACGGCTCGGTACCGGACGATCCCGGTGAGGTCGAGGTACATGCGCCCGGCCACGTCGACGAGGCCGGGGTGGCCGCGGAACGGGTCGGCACGGACGCCGACGTTCTCCAGGTAGTCCGCCATGGCGACCCGCATCGCGGACATCCCCATCGGCGTGAAGGGCCGCAACATGCCCTGCATGTGGCCGCCCTCGAAGTAGACGCGCGGCCCGGGACGATCCGATCGCGGTAGCGGGAACAGCGTGGTGATCGGGCGCGACTGGAGCAGCCAGAGCGTGCCGTCCCGGTCGAACGCCCACTCGACGTCCTGGGGGGCGCCGGTGCGCTGCTGGAGCCGCTGCCCGGTCTCCTGCAGCTGGTCGAGCTGGGCGGCGCTCAGGCACCCGCCGGCGCTCGGGGCCGACGGCCGCCCGTCCAGGACGTAGTGATCGGCCGTCCCGCTGCCCTCGACGACGACGTCACCGAGCCCGGCAACAGCGTCGACGACCATCTCGGTCCGGCAGCCGGTGATCGGGTTGGCCGTGAACAGCACCCCTGCCGCAGCCGGGTCCACCATCGTCTGGACGACCACGCCCATCAGGGCCGGCAGCTCCGCGACGCCCGCGGCCTCGCGGTAGGCGACCGCGCGCGGACTCGAGAGCGAGTCCCAGCACCGCCGCACCGCATCGATCAGCTCGTCACCACCGCGCACGTTCAGGAAGGTCTCGTGCTGGCCCGCGAAGCTGGCGAAGGGCAGGTCCTCGGTCGTGGCGCTGGACCGAACCGCGACGCCTCCCGCGCCGAGCCGCTCGTAGGCCTGCACGATCTCGCGGCGCAGGTCCTCCCCGAACCGGTCGCCGGCATGGGCGGCGGTCGTGATGCAGAAGCCGGCGGGCACGCGCTCCCCGGCCCTGACCAGCGCGCCGAGGCTCGCGCCCTTACCGCCGACCAGTGCGTCCGAGTTGGCGTCGAGCGCGTCGAGCCCGATCACGAATTCGCGGCTCATGACGCCGACTCGCACGGTACGAGAGGGGTGGTCGCGAAGACCGCTCGCCGGATGCGTGAGATCGACATCGGCGGTGTGGTGGCATCCATGGGTGCGCGCTCCATTCGGGGCAGTCCGACAGAACGCCGACCAGACTTCCCGGCACACCGAGGCTGACCGTACGCCCGCCGGCCTGCGTGTCAACCGGGAGATGCACGGGGCTCGGAACCCGAACGACTCAACCCCACGAGCTGAGCACTCACTGCTGGGCGGGGAAGTGCAGCGTCGCGAACTTCGGGAAGTCGGTGATCGATTTGCCGATCAGGCGGTCCGGGGCGTAGTCGGCCAGCAGCGGCGCCAGGGTGATGCCGCTGTGGGTGGCGATCAGGTAGAGGCGGGTCCCGGGGGAGGCGAACCCGACATCCGACCCACGCCGCGCCGCCACATGCGACGGGCGTTGATCGTTGCGAGATTCACCTGTCCGCCCCGGGAAGGGCGATCGCGTCGATCTCAAATGGATCGATCGTTGCGAGGTCGAGCTGATCGCCCTTCCCGGGGCGATCCGGTGGATCTCGGAAAGATCTTGGGGGTCGTGGTGGCCTGGGTCTCCTAGCCGAGGGCGCGTTCCAGCTCCGGTACGAGCCGGTCGAGGGCGTGCTCGATGCCCGGGACCACGTCGGCGTCGAGCGAAGACACGAGCTCGTAGCTGAGGTCGGCCTGGCCCGCATCGCCGCTCGTCGTCAGCTGCGCCAGTTCCGGCGACGGCACCAGCCTGAGCTCGGCGACCATCCGGATCGCCACGTCCGGGCTCGGGGGCGCGGTGTGATAGGTGTCCTCGATGCGCCGTCGGACCCCTGTGCTCGTGCTCGCCGGTTTCCTCGGCTCGGGGAAGACGACGTTGCTCAACCACCTGCTCACCCACAGCCTCGACCTGCGGATCGGCGTCATCGTCAACGACTTCGGCAGCATCCCCGTCGATGCGATGCTGGTCGGGGGCAGCGCCGCGGGGGTTGTCCCGGTCGGCAACGGCTGCCTGTGCTGCGTCGCCGATGCGGCCGGCGTCGGGCCGATGCTCGACCAGCTCACGGGGCCCGGTTCGGACATCGACGTGATCGTGATCGAAGCCAGCGGGATCGCGGAACCGGGTGCGCTGGTCCGGCTCGTCCTCGGCTCGGGGAACCCGCACACGTCCTTCGGCGGCCTGATCGAGGTCGTCGACACCGCGGAGTTCGAGGCCGTGCGGAGCAGGCACCCCGAGCTGGACCGGCACGTGCGTCTCGCGGATCTGGTGGTCCTCAACAAGACCGACCGGGTGGACGCCGACCAGATGTCGCGCGTTCGCGAGCTGTGCCGGTCCCTCAACGACCGGGCGCCGGTGCTCGCCACCCGACAC
Source organism: Pseudonocardia sp. MH-G8 (assembly GCF_002262885.1). Taxonomy (GTDB): domain Bacteria; phylum Actinomycetota; class Actinomycetes; order Mycobacteriales; family Pseudonocardiaceae; genus Pseudonocardia. The sequence continues at coordinate 161,426 of NZ_NKYF01000009.1, forward strand.
GGTGTCGTGGACACCCGGATGCTGTTCGACATCGAGGTCGTGGCCGGGCGGCAGCTGATGCTCGGGCAGGCCGGGTGCGACGACGATCCACACCACCGTGGTCACCTCCACGCGGCCTACGACGCCGTCCCGTTCGTGACGGACCGGCCGATCGACCCGCGCCGTTTCGTCGACTTCCTGGAGAGCCGGCCCGCCGCGGCCTACCGGCTCAAGGGCGTCGTGCACTTCGGTGTCCGCGGCCACCGGCAGCGGTACCTGCTCCACGCCGTCGGCCAGCACCTGCGTTTCGAGCGGACCGCCTGGGAGCCGGGACAGCAGCGGCGCACGAGTCTGGTGGTGATCGGGTGCGGGATGGACCGGGAGACGGTCGCCGCCGGGCTACGCGCGTGCGAGCGCGCCGAACCCGCCGATCCGGACGCGATGTTCGCGGTCCACCGGCACGCGGTGTCCACCGACGACCTGGACGGTCACCGCTCGACGGAGGACGAGTGGTGACCGCAGCACGGTGAACGCGTCACGCGGTCGCCGGACCCGGCCGGGCGGCCTCCGCCCGTCGGCCGAGCCCGTCCAGCACGGCGATCCGGGTCTCGGGCACCCGCACATCCAGCGTGAGGCCGTCAGCGGCGGCAGCGAGCCGGAAGTCGAAGAACGAGCAGCACGACGACTCCCGCGCCGTCAGCTCCCGCGCCTTCGTCTCCAGCCCGTCCCCGGCCGCGAGATGCAGTCGTAGCCAGGTCGGCGCCGGCCGTTCCACACCGCGCAACGCGGTTGCGAACAGCGCGTCGAACTCGGCCTCCCGCAGCGGCTGCTCCGGTGTGGGCAACGTGCACGCGTCGACAGGCGCCCATGCCTGATCGAGCGTCGCGTCGCTGGACCCACCTCGCTCGGTCGCACCAGTCCTGCTCACGGCACTCGCCTCCTGCCGACCCGTCCGTCGGGCCGGCCTCCCAGGGTAGGTCCGCACCCGGATGCAAGCGTGGGTACGTCGCGCCGGCCATCCATCGATACCGTGCCGGGATGCAGCAGGGGGCCACAGACCGCCACTTCCCACGGGTGGTCACGTTCGACCTGTTCAGCGCGCTGACCGACTCCCGCCGCGGTGGCGCTGCCGCGTTCACCGAGATCGCCGCGGGTCGTGGCTGGTCGGTGCCGGGGGAGGAGCTCTACGACGTCTGGGACCGGAACAACAAGGAGCAGCAGCGCCGTGCCGCTGCGGGTGCTCGCACGTCGTTCCGGGAGCTGTCACTGCACGCCCTGCGCCTCGCGTACGACGAGCTCGGCCTGCACGGACAACCGGAAGGCGATCTCGATCTCCTGTGGCGCAGCGCGGCGCGGTGGCCGCTGTGGCCCGATGTCGAGAAGGGCGTCACAGCGGTCGCGGCGCACGCCTCGGTCGGGATCCTGTCCAACGTGGACGACGAGCTGGTGGTCACCACCCGCGCCCACCGGTTGGTCGATCCGCGGTGGGTGCTGACCTCGCAACGGCTCGGGGCCTTCAAGCCTGCGCCGGAGATCTACCTGCGGGCGCTGCGGGCCGCGCCGGGGCTGGTGCACGTGGCCGCATCGGCGCGGGACGTCCGGGGGGCGTTGGAGGCCGGGATCCCGACGATCCGGCTCGCCCGCGCGGGGCACCGGGTCGACCCCGAGGGCCCGGCCCCGACCGTCGAGGTGACCGATGCGCGCGATCTACCCGCCGCCCTCGCCCAGCTCGATCAGGACAGCACGCGGATCTGGAACGGGTAGTCGTAGGTCCGGTCGTCGGCGGCGCGGACCGCGCCCTTGATGTGGCACCACGCGGAGACCAGGAACAGCACGATGAGCAGCGGGATGCCGATGACCGCGCCGATGATCGTGGCGACCAGCAACCAGCTGAGCAGGTAGAGCACCCAGAAGGACAGGTTGAAGTTGAACGCGCCTGCGGCGGCCCTGCGCGCGTACGGGTCGTCCTTCTTCACGAGCCAGACGAGCAGCGGGCCGAGCAGGCTCAGCGTTCCGGCGCTCAGCAATGCCGCGATCGGCGCCGACAGGTGGGCGAGGATCGCCGCGATGCGGCTGCTTCCCGACGGTGTCGATGCGGGTCCGGACTGACGCGGCTGCGACATCGGGTGCTCCTCCACGGTGGTCTCCCAAGGAACAACGATCGAGCAGGACCGGTGGTGCCCACCCGTACGGGTCGCACACACCTTCGCTGCGTCGCACACACGTCCGGGCCTGTGTGCGAGGTCGCGGAGGTCTGTGCCGGGGCGCGCGCAGGCCCCGGCAGATCGCGTCGTGCCGTCAGCGTGTTCGGCGTGCCGCGCGGAGCCGGTCCAGGTCGTCGTCGGCGAGCGCGGTCCAGAACCGCAACGCGGCGTGCTCCATCTCGAGGCCGAGCTCGAGGGTGATCATCCGGGGTTGGGCGTTCGCGTCGTCGCCGAACCGCTCGACCATCTCCTCGTAGGCCGCGATCCGGGCCTCGTGCTGCTTGATCTGGTCGCGGGCGAGTGCCGGGACGTCGTTCTCCGGGTCTCCCGCTTCGTTGAAGAACAGCTTGAGCTCGGCGATGTCGCGCATCTCGAAGTGCTCGTCGGTGGGGGAGGCGAGCCAGTTCTGCAGGGCGGCGCGCCCGGTGTCGGTGAGCGAGTAGGTCTTGCGCCGCCGCCCGCGGTCCTCGACGGCGAGCTCCAGCAGTCCCAGGGCCGCCAGGCGGTCCGGCTCCGAGTAGAGCTGGGCGTGCGGGAAGTGCCAGAAGTAGCCGACCGAGTGTCCCACCGCGCGCTTCAGGTCGTACGGCGTGGACGGGCCGCGCAGGGCGATCATCCCGAGCACGACGTAGGACGTCGCGGACAGGCGGACATCGCTCACAGCAGCTCTCCCTCACCGGTGGACGCCGATCGTAGCGGCTGCACCGTCCGAGTCGTACGGTCCGCCCTTGCCTGTCATCCGTCCGGACAGTACGGTCTGAAACGGAGCGTCAAGGAGGCCGAATGGACCTGAGCACGGCGATGCGGTGGACGGCGGAACGGTTCCCGCAGCGGGCCGCGGTGCGCGGGAGCGGGCGTCACCTGGGCTACCGGGAGTGGGACGCGCGGACCAACCAGCTGGCACGCGCGCTCGCAGGCGCGGGCGTGCGCCCGGGGGACCGGATCGCGCTCGCCCTGACCGGCGGCGAACCGCTCGCGAGCCTGCACCTCGCCGCGCAGAAGCTGGGCGCGGTGTCGGTGCCGCTGTCCACCCGGTTCTCGTCCGACGAGCTGCGCTACTGCGTCGAGGACTCCGCGGCGCGGCTGCTGGTCACCGACCCGGCGAACGCCGAGCGCGCGGCCGGCACCCCGGTCGCGGCGCGGGACGTCGCCGAGCTGGACGCCGCGGCGGAGCGCGAGCCCGACCACGCGCTCGACACGCACCCGTCGGAGTCCGACGTCAGCGTGATGCTCTACACCTCGGGCACGACCGGACGTCCCAAGGGCGTGCCGCGCACCCACCGCGCCGAGCACTCCGCGGCCGTCGCGCACGCCGTGCAGACCCAGCAGCGCGACGGCGAGGTGGTGCTCGGTGTGATGCCGATGTTCCACACCATGGGCCTGCGCACGCTCCTGACCAGCATCGTCGCCGGCGGCACCTGGGTCGGGCAGCCCGCGTTCGACGCGGAGGAGTCGATCGAGCTCATCACGTCGGAGAACGTGTCCTCGCTCTACCTGGTGCCCACGATCTACTGGTCGCTGCTGCGCACGGGGCGGCTGTCCGACGCCCGCGCGCTGGACCGGCTGGCCTACGCCGGGGCGGCGATGACACCCGCGCTGGCCGAGCAGCTCGTGGCCGAGGTGGGCCCGCGCGCGTTCGTGAACCACTTCGGCAGCACCGAGATCTACACGTTCACCATCGGTCCGGACGTCGCCGCGAAGCCCGGCTCCGCGGGCCGGGCCGGGATCTTCTCCCGGGTGCGGCTGGTGGCGCCCGAGGTCGGCGCCGCGCCCGACGCGCTCGTCGCGCCGGGGGAGCAGGGGCAGGTGATCGTGTCGATGGAGAGCCCGGAGGCGTTCGCCGGCTACTGGCAGCGCCCCGACGCCGACGCCAAGTCGATCCGGGACGGCTGGTACTACACCGGTGACCTCGCCGTCGCCGACTCCGACGGCGACCTGTGGGTGTCCGGCCGCGTCGACGACATGATCAATTCGGGTGGGGAGAACCTCTACCCCGACGAGATCGAGGCCGCGCTGGTCCGCTGCCCGGCCGTCGACGACGTGTGCGTCGTGGGTCTGTCCGACGACCGCTGGGGGCAGGCGGTCACCGCGTTCGTCGTGCCGGCCGGCGGCGTCGCGCCGACCGACGCCGCCGCGCAGGCGATGGCCTACGCCCGCGAGGTGCTGCCCTCGCTCAAGCGGCCAAAGCGCGTGATCGCGGTGTCGTCGATCCCCCGGTCGGGCGTGGGCAAGACGCTGCGGCGGACGCTCGTGGCCGGCGAGTTCGACGCGCTGGCCGACACCCTGGGGGAGCACTCGCATGGCTGAGCGCTGGACACCTGCCCGCACCGAGGACGCCGCGCTCGTCAGCGGGCAGGGACGGTTCCTCGACGACATGGACCCGCTGCCCGGCACGCTCGTCGCGGCCGTCGTCCGGTCCACGCAGCCGCACGCACGGCTGCGCTCGGTCGACCTGTCGCGCGCCCGCGCGCACCCCGGCGTCGCGGCGGTGATCGGCCCGGACGAGGTGCTCGCCGCGCTGCGCCCGTTCCCGCTGTCCACCGGCGCGGTGATGCCCTACTACCCGACGGGCACGGACAAGGTGCGGTTCGTCGGCGAGCCGATCGCCGTGGTGGTGGCCACCGACCGCTACACCGCGGAGGACGCCGCCGAGCTCGTGACGGTCGACTACGAGCCGCTGCACACCGTCGTGCACCCGCGGGCGGCGCTCGAGCCGGACTCGCCGTTGCTGCACGAGGACGCGGGATCCAACGTCGCCACCGACCGGACGTTCTCCTTCGGCCCCGTCGAAGAGGCGTTCGCGAACGCCGCGCACGTGGTCGAGGGCGAGTACGACTTCCCGCGCTACTCGTCGGTGCCGATGGAGTGCTACTCCGTCATCGCGCACTGGGAGGACACCGGCGGCGTCGAGGCCTGGGCCAACTTCCACGGCCCGTTCACGATGGTCCCGGTCATGGCGGGGGCGCTGGGCCTGCCCACGTCGCGGATCCGGCTGCACGTGCCCGCCGACATCGGCGGCAGCTTCGGCATCAAGGCCGGCATCTACCCCTACGTCGTGCTGATGGCATTGGCGTCCAAGCACGCCGGCACCCCGGTGCGCTGGACCGAGGACCGCGTCGAGCACCTGCTCGCCAGCTCGGCGGGCGCCGACCGCGTGATGCGCTTCGCCGCGGCCGTCGACGCGGACGGCACGGTCACCGCCCTGAAGACCGACCTCGTCGACAACGTCGGCGCCTACCTGCGCCCGCCCGAGCCCTCCACGCTCTACCGCTGCTACGGCAACATCACCGGGCCGTACGCCATCGACGCGGTGGAGATCCGGGCGCGCGCGGTCGTCACCAACCAGATGCCGGTGGGGCTCAACCGCGGCTTCGGCGGCCAGCAGCTGTACTTCGGGCTGGAACGCCTGATGGACGCGGTGGCCGACGCCACCGGCCGCGACGTGCTCGAGGTGCGCAGGCGCAACCTCGTCGGCTCGTTCCCCCACGAGACGCCCACCGGCGGCGTGTACGACTCCGGCGACTACGCCGCCGCCGTGGACCTGGCCGTGAAGAACGCCGACATGGACGAGTTGCGGGCCCGCCAGGACGAGGTGCGCGCGGAGGGCGGCTACTACGGCGTGGGTGTCGGCCTGGTGGTCGACCCGTCGGGCACCAACATCGGCTACGTCGGGCTGGCCACCCCGTCCGAGCAGCGCAAGCCGGGCCGGGACAAGTCCGGCTCCACCGAGCACGTACGCGTCTCGGTGGACATGCAGGGCCTGGTCACGGTGCTGCTGGGCAGCGTGCCGCAGGGGCAGGGGCACGCCACGGTGGCCCGGTCGGTGGCCGCGGCCCGGCTCGGGTTGCCGGAGGAGCAGGTGCGAGTGGTCGTCGACATGGACACCGCCACCACGCCGTGGACGGTCACCTCCGGCAGCTACTCGTCGCGTTTCGCGCCGCTCGTGACGAGCGCCGTCGTGGAGGCCGCCGACCGGATCGCGGCCACCGTGCGCGCCGCCGCCTCGGCGATGCTCGAGCTGCCCGCGGACGAGCTGGAGCTCGCCGACGGCCTGGTCCGCCACCGCGGCGACCCGGACCGCGCAGTGCGGTTCCGCCACGCCGCAGGCCTCGTGCACTGGGACCCCGGCGCCCTGCCCGCGGGCACCCCGGCCAGGCTCTACGAGGAGGCGGCGTTCACCCCGGCCGAGGTCAAGGCGGCCACGCGCGACGACCGCATCAACTCATCGCTCTGCTACGGCTTCGTCGCCGAGATCGTCGCCGTGCGGATCGACCCGGACACGCTCGAGATCACGATCGACCGGGTCTCGTCGGTGCACGACGCCGGCACCGTGCTCAACCAGCAGCTGCTCGACGGCCAGGTGCACGGCGCGCTCACCCACGCCCTCGGCGGGGCGATGTACGAGGAGTTCACCTACGCCGAGTCGGGCCAGCCCACGGCGGGCACGTTCCTCGACTACCTCTGCCCGACCACCGCCGAGACCGACTACGAGCTGCGCACCGACCACGTGGTGTCGCCGTCCCCGCTCACCCCGCTCGGGGCGAAGGGGTGCGGCGAGGGCTCGTCGATGAGCTTCCCGGTGGCGTTCGCGAACGCCGTCGCCGACGCGCTGCGCCCCGCAGGCGTCCCCATCACCCGGCTGCCCCTGCACGGCGACGTGCTGCACCGGCTGCTCGACACGAAGGAGTCCTGAGACATGCCCCTGACCGGCGGCGACGTGATCCTCGACCGCAGCGACGACGGACGGGTCGCGTACCTGACCCTGTCCCACGGCCGCTACACCGTGATCACCTGGGAGATGCGGCAGAAGGTGGCGGAGCGGTTCGCGGAGATCGACCGCGACGACGACGTGCGCGTGGTGGTGATCCGCTCCGACGGCGAGCACTTCTCCTCCGGCGGGGACATCGCCGGGTTCATGGAGGTCGAGCCGTTCGACTTCACCGACCTCGGGCACAACGTCACCGCGGCGGCGCGCAGCACCAAGCCGGTGATCGCCGCCGTCGACGGCTACTGCTTCGGCGTCGGGCTGGAGCTGGCCCTGTCCTGCGACATCCGGCTGGCCACCCCGCGCAGCCAGTTCGCGCTGCCGGAGATGAACCTGGGGATGATCCCCGGGTCCGGGGGCACGCAGCGGCTGGGCCGGCTCATCGGGCTGTCGCGGGCGAAGTTCCACATCATGACCGCCACCCGCATCCAGGCCCAGCAGGCGCTCGACTGGGGTGTGGTGGCCGGCCTGCACGACGACCGCGACGCGCTGAACACCGCCGTGGACGCGCTCGCCGCGAAGATGGCCGGCTTCTCGCCGTCGGCGCAGCGCACCGCGAAGGAGGTCCTCGACAAGGGCCTGGACGCGCCGCTGTACTCCGGCATCGAGCTGGAGCGCAAGGCGTACGCGATGCTGCGCGCCACCGAGGACTTCGCCGAGGGCGTCAAGGCGTTCGGCGAGAAGCGCAAGCCGAACTTCCAGGGCCGCTAGATGAAGGCCCCGCCGTTCGCCTACGTCCGCCCGGCCACGCTCGACGACGTCCTCGCCGAGCTGGCCGGCGGCGACGCCAAGGTGCTCGCGGGCGGGCAGTCGCTGGTGCCGGTGCTGGCGATGCGGCTGGGCAGGCCCGCGACGCTCGTGGACATCACCGCCGTCCCCGAGCTCGGCGACCTCGAGAACACGGCGGGGGGTCTGCGGGTCGGCGCCGCGGTGCGGCAGCGCACCGTCGAACGGTCGGCGCAGGCCCGTGGTGTGCCGCTGATCAGGATGGCGATGCCCTTCGTCGGGCACCGCGAGCTGCGCAGCCGCGGCACCGTCGTCGGCAGCCTCGCCCACGCCGATCCCGCGGCCGAGCTGCCCGCCGTGGCGTCCTGCCTGGACGCGATGATCGAGATCGCCGGCCCGGCCGGGCGCCGGACCGTGCCGGCGGGGGAGTTCTTCGCCGGCGCGATGACCACTGTCGCCGGCGCGGAGGACCTCGTCGTCGCCGCCACGTTCCCGCCCGCGCGCGCGGGGGAGGGCTTCGGGTTCGCCGAGATCGCGCGCCGGCACGGCGACTTCGCCCTCGCCGGGGTCGCCACCCGCGTGCGGGTCGCCGCCGACGGCGCGGTGACGCACGCGCGCCTCACCGGCTTCGGCGTGTCCGACCGGCCGGTCACCCGGGACGTCACGGCGCTGCTGGCGGCGCACCCGGACGAGGCGCAGCTGCGCCCGGAGACCGCGCGGATCGCGGCCGAGGTCGTCGACACCGGCGGTGACGCGCACGGCTCCACCGGCTACCGCAGGCGCCTGCTCGGAGTGCTCGCTGCGCGCGAGCTGGCCGGCGCCCTGCGCCGGGCCCGGCGCGCTGAACAGGAGGTAGCAGCATGAACCGCCGTCCGGACGCGCGCGCCGTGAAGGTCGCGGCGGGTGAGCGCGTCGAGATCGCGATGACGGTGAACGGCACCGACGTCACCGTCTCCGTGCCGCCACGCGTGCACCTCGCCGACGTGCTGCGCGAGCAGCTCGGCCTGACCGGCACGCACCTGGGCTGCGAGCACGGGGTGTGTGGCATGTGCACCGTGCTCGTCGACGGCGAGGCCGCCCGCGCGTGCCTGCTGTTCGCGGTGCAGTGCGAGGGCGCCGAGATCGTCACCGTTGAGGGGCTGGGCAGCGCCGAGGAGCAGCACCCGCTGCAGCAGGCGTTCTCCGCCCACCACGGCCTGCAGTGCGGCTTCTGCACCCCCGGCATGCTGATGAGCAGCTACGACCTGCTGGCCGACGGCCCCGAGGGCACCGCGATCAGCCCCGACGAGCTGCCGGTGGAGATGTCGGGCGTGCTGTGCCGGTGCACCGGCTACCGCGGCATCCTCGCGGCCGTGGCCGACGTCGCGGCGCAGCACCCCGACGGCTTGCCGGGCCCCCGCAACTGCGGTCGGCGCACCCTGGTCGGACGCGGCGGTGGGCAGCCCGCGGCGCGGGAGGGCGCCATCACCGAGGCCCCGCCCCCCGCCCCGGCCGAGGTGCGCCTGCCCACCGGCGCACCCTCGGCCACGGTCGAGGTGCGCAGCGAGCTCGGCGTGCCCGCGGAGAAGGTGTGGGAGGTGCTCGACGACTTCCACCGGCTGGCCGCCTGTCTGCCCGGGGCCGAGCTCGTCGAGGTGCTGGACGGCGACCGCTACCGCGGCCGGGCGACCGTGGCGCTCGGGCCGGTGAAGCTGGCCTTCGACGGGCTGGCACACGTCGTCGAGCGGGTGCCGGCCGAGCACCGGATGCGGGTGCTGGCGCACGGGGCCGACACCGGCGGCAGCGCCACGCAAGCCGACATCCGCCTCGCTGTCGAGCCCGCGGCCGGCGGCGCGGTCCTGCGTGCCGACGCCGCGCTGTTCCTGTCGGGGCGCATCGCCCAGTTCGGCCGGGCGCTGGCCGGGGACGTGAGCAGGCGGTTGTTCGAGCAGTTCGCCGCCGCCGTCGAGGAGAACGCGCGGACCGGTCGTGCACCGACCACGCCCGCGAGGCCCCCCGGAGCAGTGGCCCTCCTCGTGCAGACGGTGGCCGCGCGGGTGCGCGCGGCGCTGCGCCGTCGGCGATAGTTCCAGCCATGGAGCTGCACCAGCTGCGCTACTTCGTCGCCGTGGCGAGGGAGGGCAGCATGACGCAGGCCGCCGCTTCCCTGTTCCTGGCCCAGCCGACGCTGTCGATCCAGATCCGCAAGCTGGAGCAGGACGTCGGGGCCAAGCTGTTCGAGCGGCTGGCCCGGCGGGTGCAGCTCACGGCGGCGGGCGAGGCGCTCCTCGAGCACGCCGAGCGGGCGCTGGCCGAGGTGGAGCGCGGCCGCGAGCGGGTGGAGGAGGTCGTCGGCCTCCGGCACGGCCGGGTGGCGGTGGGCGTGCTCCCGAGCGTCGGCGCCCACCTGCTGCCCGCGGTGCTGGCCGCGTTCCGCGCCGAGCACCCGGCCGTGGCCGTGCGCATGGTCGAGCACGACGTCTCCCGCGACTTCGAGCAGCTGGTGCACAGCGGTGAGCTGGACATCGCCGTCACCCGCATGCCCGCGACGCTCGCCGGGCTCGGGTCCCGCACGCTCGTGCGCGAGCCCGTCGTGGCGCTGCTGCCGCCCGGTCACCCGCTGCGCGACCGGCCGGACGTCGCCGTGCGGGAGCTCGCCGACGAGGACTTCGTCTGCATGCGCAGCGGCTACGGCCTGCGCGAGCTGGCCGACCAGCTGTGCGCCCGCGCCGGGTTCACCCCCCGCGTGGTGATCGAGACCGGGCAGCTCTCGATCGTGCAGGGCATGGTGCGCAGCGGGGTCGGCGTCGCGTTGCTGCCCCGACTCGCCGCGAGCGGCGCCGAGCACGCGGTGCCGGTGTCCGACGCCGGGGCCCGGCGCGAGCTGGGTGTCGTGTGGCGCCCGGGCTCCCTGGCCTCACCACCGGTGGAGGCGTTCCTGAACAGGCTGCTGGCAGCGGCCGGCGCGCGGCTGGGCTGACGCGGTCGTCCTGGCTCCGCGCCCCGCGGGGACGCCTCGTCCCTATGCCTCCCATTGCGGATCCGACGTACCTTCCGGACCATCCGGATCGTACTGTCATGGGGACCTGTCCCAACGGAGGGAGTGACCGTGAGCGAGAGCGGAGAGCGCCCGAGCGCGCCACCCGCGCCGAGCCGCCGGCAGATGCTCACGGCGGGCTTTTCCTCGGTCGTCGGGTTCGGCTTCGACCTGTTCGACCTGTTCGTGCTGCTCTACGTCGCCCCGACAGTGGGCGCGCTGTTCTTCCCGACGTCGAGCCCCACGCTCACCCTCGCGGCGACGTTCGCCTCGTTCGGCGTGAGCCTGGTGATGCGCCCGCTGGGCGGCGCGTTCTTCGGCCGCTACGCCGACTCGAAGGGCAGGCGGCAGACGCTGATCGTCACCGTCGTCGGGGTGGGGATCGCGACGGCGCTGATGGGCGCCCTGCCCACGTACGCCGCGGTGGGCGCGCTCGCGCCGACCCTGTTCATCGCCCTGCGCCTCGTGCAGGGGCTGCTGGTCGGTGGCGTGGTCGCCGCCACGCACACGCTCGGCACCGAGACCGTGTCGCAGCGGTGGCGCGGCCTGGTGTCCGGGCTGGTGGCCGGTGGTGGGGCGGCCATCGGCGCGGTGGTCGCCTCGCTGGTCTTCGTCGGCGTGTCCGCCGCCTTCCCGGGGGACGCGTTCGCCGTCTGGGGCTGGCGGGTGATGTTCTTCAGCGGCCTGCTGGCCTCGCTGGCGAGCCTGGTGCTGTTCCGCGCCACGGAGGAGTCGCCGTTGTGGCAGGCGGGGAAGCGGGGCGCACCCGTGCAGGCCCGCGAGCTGTTCGCGCCGCAGCACCGCCGCGTCCTGCTGACCAGCCTCGCGCTCGTGATCGGCGGGGGCGCCCAGTACTACCTCACCGCGGGGTACCTGCCGACCTACCTCGCCGAGATCAACGAGGTGCCGGCGGGCCCGCGCGGTGCGCTGCTGGTGTGGACGAGCCTTGCGATCATGCCGGCGGCGCTCATCGCGGGACACGCGTCGGAGCGGTTCGGGCGGCGCCCGGTCTTCCTCGTGACCGGCATCCTCAACGTCGTAGCGCTGCCGCTGCTCGTGCTGGTCATGGCCGGGTTCGGCCCGCAGGACACCGGGCAGCTGCTCGGCTACGGCATCCTGCTCACCGTCTGCGCCAACGCCTCCTACGCCGCGGTGCCGATCTACCTCAACGAGCGGTTCCCCACCCGGCTGCGCGCCACGGCCACGGCCGTCGTCTGGAACGGCGGCTTCGCCATCGGCGGGCTCATGACCACCTTCGTGAGCCTCGCCAGCCCCACCGTGGCCGACATCCCCAGCCGGCTCGCGGCCTTCCTCGGCGGGTGCGTGGTGCTGTTCCTGGTCGGTGCGGTCCTCTCACCCGAGACCCGCGGCGCCCTGGAGCGGGAGCACACCCGCGCCCCGGCCGACCCCGCCGTGACACCCGCCCAGGCCTGACCCTTGCGAGGAGGACCGAGATGCAGTTCGACGGCAAGACCGTGGTGGTCACCGGTGCGGCCGGTGGTATCGGCGGCAACTACGTCCGGGCCTTCGCGGCCGCGGGGGCGAACGTCGTCGCGGCCGACGTCCCCGCCGCCGCCGAGGCAGGAGTCGCGCTCGCCGAGAAGGCCACCGCAGCCGGGGGTGGCCCGGTCGTCTTCGTGGCGGGCGACGTGACCTCCGACGCCGACTGGGCCGTGCTGGTGGCGCGGGCCCGCGACGAGTTCGGCGGGATCGACGCGCTGGTGAACAACGCCGCGATCTACCAGGGCCTGACGGCCAAGCGCCCGCTCACGGACCTGTCCACCGACGACTGGGACACGGTGCTGCGGGTCAACGTGCGGGGCACGTGGCAGGGGATCCGGGCGGTCGCGCCGGTGATGCGGGCCGGGGGCGGCGGCCGGATCGTCACCATCTCCTCCACCACCGCGCGCACGGGCGTGCCCGGCTTCGCGCACTACGTGGCCTCCAAGGCCGCGGTCGAAGGCCTGACCCGCGTGGCGGCGCGCGAGCTCGGTGCCGACGGGATCACGGTCAACGCCGTCGCGCCCGGCCTGGTGAGCGACGAGGCGTCCCGCGCGCTGAACAGCGACGCCTACCTCGCGGCCGCAGCCGGCGGCCGCGCGCTGGGACGGGAGATGCTGCCCGACGACCTCGTCGGGGCGGTGCTGTTCCTGACCTCCGACGCCGGCGGTTTCGTGACCGGGCAGACCCTGGTCGTGGACGGGGGAGGGGTGTTCACGTGAGCGCGCCCTGGATCGTCCTGCTCGTGGTCGCCGGCTACATGGTGGTGCTCGCGGGCATCAGCTACGTCGTGCGGCGCGCCTCCCGGACGTCGGAGGGCTTCGCCAGCGGTGGCCGGGTCTTCCCCGCCGTGCTGATCGGGTTCCTGCTGATGTCGGAGTTCATCGGGACCTCGGCGACGCTCGGGACGGCCCAGAAGGCGTACTCCGTCGGCATCTCGGCGGCCTGGAACGTCATCGCCCTCGCGATCGGCTTCGTCCTGTTCTCGCTCTTCGTGGCCCGCAAGTACAAGGCGCTGGGCGAGAACACGATCTCCGGCGCGCTGGCCACCACCTACGGCGAGGGCGTCCGCACCGCAACTTCGGTGATCATGACGTGCGCCCTGCTGATCGTCGCCGTCGCGATCTACGCCAGCGGCGGGGCGATGCTGTCCAGCCTGCTGGGCATCGACCGCGACTGGGCCATCGTCGTCGTCGGCGTGCTGGCCACGGTGTACGTGGTGGTCGGCGGGATGCGTTCGGTGGTCTACACCAACGTCCTGCACGCGGTGATGAAGCTGGCCGCGGTGGGCGTGCTCGCCGTCATCGGCGTGTCCCGCGTGGGCGGGATCGGTGAGCTGCGGGCGGCGCTGCCGGCCGAGAGCTTCTCCGTCGACGGCGTCGGCTGGGCCCAGATCTTCGCCTGGCTGATCGCCGGGGTCGGGGCGATCTTCGCGACGCAGTACGTGGTGCAGGCCGTCACCACGGTCCGCGATCCGGGACGCGCGCAGCGCGCCGGCTTCTACTCGGCGCTGATGCTGGTGCCGTTCGGCATCCTCGCGGCCGTGGTCGGCATGGTCAGCGCCGTGCTGTACCCGGGCATCGACTCGATCGACGCGCTGCCGGTGCTCGCCGTCGACATCCACCCGCTGCTGACCGCGCTCGTCATGTGCGGGTTGGTCGGGGCGATCCTGGGCAGCATCGCGGCCCTGATCATCGGGTCGGCGACGCTGCTGCTCAAGGACTTCTACCGGCCGTACTTCAACACCGACGGCGACGACCGCAAGGACGTCGTGTTCCTGCGGCTCGCGACGTTCGGGGCCGGCGTCGTGCCGATCGCGCTCGCCCTGTTCGCCGAGGACGTGCTCGCCGTGACATTCCTGGCCAAGTCGCTGCGCGCGGCCCTGGCCGTGCTGATCGTCCTGATGTTCTACAAGCCCGGCTACGGCAGCAGCCGCGGCGCCGCCGTGTCCATCGTCGTCGCGCTGGTGGCGACGACCGGGTGGTTCCTGGCGGGCGACCCGTTCGGCATCGACAACGCCTACGTTGCCGTCGCCTGCCCGCTGGTGATCATGACGGTGGTGCACGTGCTCGGGCGGCGCGGCCGAACACCCGTGGTGAAGGAGGAGGCGACATGAGCGTGCCCGTGGGCGCGTCACTGCGCGGGTGGCTGGACCACCTGGGGTCCCGGGACCGGCTCGTGATGGCGCAGCCGGGCGTGGACCTGCGCTTCGGCGTCGCCGGCATCGCGAACCGGTTCGACGGGGCCGCCGCCACCCTCTTCCCTCAGCCTGGTGGCCACGCGGTCCCGGTCGTGTCCGGCCTCCTGTCGGACCGCGCGTGGATGGCCGAGGCGATGGGCGTGCCGCAGGACGGGCTGATCGAGCGCTACCGCCACGCGTGCCTGGAGCCGGTGCCCAGCCGGGAGGTCGGCGAGGCGCCGTGCCAGCAGTCCGTCCGCAAGGACGTCGACCTCACCGCGATGCTTCCGATCCCCACGCACAACGAGCACGACCACGGCGCCTACATCACGGCCGGTCTGCTGATCGCGCGCAGACCCGACACCGGCGTGCAGAACGTCTCGATCCACCGCCTGCAGGTGAGCGGGCCGAACCGGCTCGGCGCGCTGCTGCTGCCGCGCCACACCCTGGCCTTCTTCCACGACCGCGAGTCCGCGGGCGCCGACCTGGAGATCGCCATCGTGATCGGGGTCGACCCGCTCACGCTGATGGCCTCCCAGGCGATTGTCCCGATCGACCACGACGAGCTGGAGATCTCCGGCGCCCTGCGCGGCGAGCCGCTGCCCGTCACCCGCTGCGTCACCAACGAGGTGCGGGTGCCCGCCGACGCGGAGATCGTGCTCGAAGGCCGGCTGCTCGCACAGGTGCGCGAGCCAGAGGGCCCGTTCGGCGAGTTCCCGCAGTACTACGGGCAGCGCGCCGAGCGACACGTCATCGAGGTCGACGCGCTCACCTCCCGGGAGTCGCCGCTGTTCCACACGATCGTCGGAGGCGGGCTGGAGCACCTGCTGCTCGGTGGCATCCCGCGCGAGGCGTCGTTCCTGGCGAGCCTGCGCCGCAGCTTCCCCTGCGTGCGCGACGTGCACCTCTCGCGCGGCGGGACCTGCCGCTACCACCTGTACGTCCAGGTGGAGCGGCCCGCGCCGGGCGAGGCGAAGAACGTGCTGCTCGGGGCGCTGGGCACCCACTACGACATCAAGCACGTCACCGTCGTCGACACCGACGTCGACGTGCACGACCCCACCGAGGTGGAGTGGGCCGTGGCCACCCGCTTCCAGGCCGACCGCGACCTCGTCGTCGTGTCCGGCAGCCAGGGCTCCAAGCTCGACCCGTCGACGGCCGAGGGGGTCGGCGCCAAGATGGGCCTCGACGCCACGGTCGCGGTGGACGCGCCGCCCATGAAGTTCACGCGGATCGCGGTGCCGGGTCAGCAGGAGCTCGACGTCGGGGCGCTCACCGCGCCCGCTACGGCCGACTGGCGGGAGGCCTGCCGTGGATGAGCCCCGGCTGATCGTGGGGATCTCGGGAGCCTCGGGCATCACCTACGGGGTGCGGCTGCTGGAGCTGCTGCGCCCCACGCCCGTGCAGACCCACCTCGTCCTCACCAAGTCGGCGCGGATGACGCTCGGCTACGAGACCGACATGTCCGTGGGCGACCTCACCGCGCTCGCCGACGTCTGCCACTCCAACACCGACCTCGGCGCCCCCATCTCCAGCGGCTCGTTCCGCACGCTCGGGATGGTCGTGGCGCCGTGCTCGGTGAAGTCGATGTCCGAGATCGCCTCGGGCGTGACGACGAGCCTGCTCGCCCGGGCCGCGGACGTGGTGCTCAAGGAGCGGCGCAGGCTGGTGCTGATGGTCCGGGAGACCCCGCTGCACCGCAACCACCTGCGCACGATGGCCGAGCTCACCGAGGTGGGCGCGGTGATCGCGCCGCCGGTGCCCGCGTTCTACGCGCGGCCGCAGACGTTGGAGGAGATGGTGGACCACACCGTCGGGCGCGTGCTCGACCTGTTCGACCTCGAGCTCGGCGTCGTCCGCCGGTGGGGAGAGGTTCCTGCGAAGGTGACGTCATGACCGAACCGCGCCTGGACCACCTCGTCTACGCATCCACCGACCTCGACGCGCTGGTCGCGGACTTCACCCGCCGCGCCGGTGTGGCACCGGTGCTCGGCGGTCGGCACGTCGGTCGCGGCACCCGCAACTTCCTGGTCGGGCTCGGCGGGAGCGCCTACCTCGAGCTGATCGGGCCCGACGACCCCGCCGCGGTGCCGCTGCCGGAGATCTTCGGCATCGACCGCCTGACCGGGCCGCGGTTGGCGGCGTGGGTGGTGCGGCCCTCCGACATCGAGACGACCGTCGCGGCGGCCCGGGAGGGCGGCTACGACCCGGGCGACATCGCGCCGCTGTCGCGCCGTACCCCCGCCGGGGACCTGCTGGAATGGCGGCTGACCCCCAACCGCGGCGACCGGTTCGGCGGGCTCGCGCCCGCGCTCATCGACTGGCTCGACGCCCGCCACCCCACCGCGGACGGGCTCCCGCAGCTCGCCCTGGTGTCCCTGACCGGGCACCACCCCGACCCGCCGGCCGTCCGGCATGCGCTGGCGGCCCTGGACGTCGAGCTGGACGTCACCACCGGACCGGCCGGCCTGGAGGCGGTCCTCGACACGCCCAACGGGCACATCACCATCTGAGCACAGGCATCTGAGCACAGGCATCTGAGCACAGGGAGGACACCGGGATGACCCAGCAGAGGAAGATCGGCCTGACGCTGCCGCAGCGAGGCACGTTCTTCGACGTCCTGAGCTTGTCGGAGCTGGTCGAGACCGGCCACTGGGCCGACGAGACCGGCCTGTTCGACTCGCTCTGGATCGGCGACAGCCTGCTCGCCAAGCCCCGGCCGGAGGCGGTGGCGCTGTTCGGCTCGCTCGCCGCCGTCACGCGCGACGTCACCCTCGCCGTGGGCTGCCTGGCGACCTTCCCGGTGCGGGACCCCGTCCTGTTCGCCGACCAGTGGGCCACGCTGGACCAGCTCTCGAACGGGCGCATGCTGCTCGCGGTGTGCACCGGGATCGTCAAGCCCAACGACGCCTCCGCGAAGGAGGGCGCCCTCTACGGCGTCACCGACAAGTCCCGGGCCGCCCGGATGGAGGAGAACATCGAGATCGTCCGCCGGCTCTGGACCGAGGACGACGTCACCTTCGCCGGTCGGTACACCTCGTTCGAGAACGTGACGGTCCGGCCCAAGCCCGTGCAGTCGCCGCCGCCGGTCTACATCGCCTCCAACCCGGTGCCGGACCCGCCGGCCACCCGCGCGCTGCACCGCGTGGCCCGGATCGCCGACGGGTGGATGACCACGCGCAAGAGCCCGGAGCACCTCACGGTGAACCTGCCCGCGATCAAGGAGTTCCTGGTGGAGGAGGGGCGGGACCCGGCCGCGTTCGGCGTCTCGGCCTACCACAACCTCAACCTCAACCCCGACCGCGAGGCGGCCTTCGAGGAGAGCTACCGCTTCCTCGGCGAGTACTACGGCCCGGTGTTCACCGAGGAGCAGACCCGCCACTGGACCGCGGCCGGCACCACCGATCAGGTGGTCGCCGACCTGGAGCGGCTCTACGCCGACGGCGCCACCGAGGTGACGCTGCGGATCACCTCGTGGGACTGGCGCCGCCAGCTCGAGCTGCTGGTGAAGGACGTGATCCCCCGGCTGCAGGCGGGCGCGTGAGCCGGCTGCGGTAGCCGTCGGGCCACGACCGGCGTCAGGCCCACCCCTGCGGGACCAGCCCCACGATCGTCAGCAGCGAGTACAGGAACGCCAGGCCGAACACCGCGACCAGCAACACCTGGACGACGGGGTGCGCGACCCAGCCCGCCTGCCACTCCGGCTCCCGGTCCCCGTGGCGGCGGGCCTGGCGCAACATCAGCACCGGGATGATCGACATGATCGCCCCGGCGAACCCGCCCGCGTACCCCAGCGCCGAGACGAAGCCGGCCAGCCCGATCGCGGCGATCAGGAACGGCGGCACGGCCACGAGCGCGATACCCATCACGCGGTGCCGCACCGAACCGGTGGCGGGCCAGGAGAACCGGTCGAAGATGTTGGTGAGCAGGGTCAGCCCGATCGCCCAGAAGGACGTGAGCATCGCGAGCAGGGCGAACACGTTGGCGCAGTAGTACGCGACCGGCCCGAGCCGGTCGGCCCACGCGAGCGTGACGACGGGCGTGATGGCGTCCGGGCCCATCATGCCGAGCGCCGCGAGCGGCACCAGCGCGAGGAAGAACCCGGTGGCGCACATCCCGGCGATCACCGCGCGCGGCAGCGCCCGGGGGGAGTGGGCCAGGCCGCGGGCCAGCTCGGGCACCGTGTACTGGGCGATGAAGGCGAACACCGCCAGGTTCACGATCGGGATGATGAAGTAGGGGCGCAGGTAGACCAGGTTCGCGCCGTCGACGCCGGGACCGAGGAGCGTCCAGCCCACCAGCACCACCATCAGCAGGACCATCCCGACGGTGATCGCCTGCTCGGAGCGGCCCGTCGCCCGCAGCCCCAGCCAGACGACCACCACGCCCGGGACGTAGAACAGCAGGCTGCCCACCACCTGCGGGATCCCGAACAGGTCGGCCAGGATCTGCCCGCTGCCACTGGCGTAGGCGATCAGCGCGCCGAGCCCGTTGACGGCGATGCCCGCGAAGATCAGCCAGGAGCCGGCGTTCCCGAGGTACTTGCGCGCCAGCCCGGACAGCTGCAGCGGTGTGTTCGTGCGCAGCGCCACCTCGGCGACGTACAGCATGGATGCGGTGGTCAGGAAGCCGGCGATCAGCAGCGCGGCCACCAGTGCGGGGAACCCGCCGGTGCGGGAGCCGTAGGGGAGGCTGAGGATGCCCGCGCCGATGTTGGCGCCGAAGATGATCGCGACGCCCTGCCAGAAGGTGATCCGTTCATGGCTCAGGCCGGCGAACTTCCGGGGGGCATGGCCGTCGGGGTCCGTCACACCCGTGATCCTCGCGCGCGCCGCGCGGAACGGCTCAGCCGAGGTGCTCCTCGATCACCTCGGCGCCGCGCACGACCCCGCCGCCGTCGTCGATGCTGCGGCGGATCCGCTGCAGGTTCGCCCGGATCCGGGGGTCGGCGGCCACGCGGGCGACGGTCGCCGCGAGGACGTCCGCGGTGAGGGCGGTGGGGGCGAGGCGCTCGCCGAGCCCGAGCTCGACGATCCGGTCGGCGTTGGCGACCTGCTCGGGCATCTGGGGGAAGGTGATCAGCGGTACGCCGTAGCAGAGGGCTTCCATCGTGGAACCCATTCCCGCGTGCGTGACGAACGCGCCGGCGTGGCGCAGGACCGCGAGCTGGGGGAAGCGCGCCCGGACCTCGACGTTCGCGGGGACCGGGCCGAGCGCGTCCGCATCGGTGCCGCCCACCGTCATCGCGACCTGCCACGGGCCGTCCCCGAACGCGTCGAGGCAGGTCCGGTAGAACTCCGGCTGCTCGGTGAAGATCGTGCCCAGCGAGACGTACAGGACCGGGCGGGCCGGATCCGGTGGTGACCACGGCTCGCGCTGCTCCCGCCGGCCGAGCAGGGGTCCGAGGAAGTGGAAGCGTTCGTCGAAGGTGTCGCCGAAGGGCTGGAACTCCCGCGGGACGAACACCAGGTTCACCGCCTCGGTGACGTCCATCGTGCCCGCCACGTCGAGGTCGACACCGTGTTCGGCGGAGAACTCGGCGCAGTCGGCGCCGAGCCCGGCCATCTCGGGGTGCTCGGGCGGGATGCCCTCCATCAGCTGTTCGTCGATCGAGTACTGCGCGTTCTCCGCCAGGTTGGGGATGCAGCGCACGGCCGGGATCCCCAGCTCGGTGGCCACGAGCCGGCCCGGCCAGTTCGTGACGTCGTAGCAGATGCCGTCCGGCCGGTCGGTGCGCGCACGCTCGAGCAGCACCGGGTAGGTCGCGCGCAGCGCGCGGAAGTAGTGCCGGAGCCAGAAGGCGATCACGGCGGCGTCGACCTGGGCGGGCGGTACGAACGGGACGAGCGGCGGCAGGGGCACCCAGCGCGCCCCGGTCCCCGTCACCGCGTCGCCGAACTCGCCGGAGGTGGCGTAGTCGACCCGGTGGCCGCGACGGACGAGCTCCTCGACGAGGGGCAGCGTCGGCGTGACGTGGCCGTGCCCGGCGAGCGCGACGAACAGCAGGTGCTTCGACACGACGGCCAGGCTAGGAACCGTTCACCCCGCACGCACCCGTATTGCGTACCCGTATTGCGTCAGCCCACGGCGGCCGGCTTCCGCACCGGCCGCAGCCGCCGCCACAGCCCGCGGCCCGGACGCTGCGCGAACGACGCGGTCAGGCGGTCGAGGAAGATCGCCAGGATGACCACGGCCAGGCCGCCCTCGAAGCCCTCCGCGATGTCGAGCTGGGTGACCGCCTGGACGACGACGCTGCCCAGCCCGCCCGCGCCCGCGAGCCCGGCGACGACCACCATCGACAGCGCCAGCATGATCACCTGGTTGATCCCGGCCATGATCGTGGGCAGGGCCATGGGCAGCTGGATCTCGCGCAGGATCTGGCGGGGGTGGGCGCCGAAGGCGTGCGCGGCCTCCACCACCTCCGCGTCCACCCCGCGGATCCCCAGCTCGGTGAGCCGCACGGCGGGCGGGATCGAGAAGATCGTGGTGGCGACGACACCCGGGACGACCCCGATGCCGAAGAAGAACACCGCGGGGATGAGGTAGACGAACACCGGCGTGGTCTGCATGAAGTCCAGCACCGGGCGGAGCACGGTGCTCGCGCTGCCGTTCCGCGCGGCCCACACCCCCAGCGGCACCCCGATGACGGTGGCGAGCACCGCGGCGACCAGCACCACCGCGAGCGTCTCCATCGTCTCGGGCCACAGGTTCATCGACGCGACGAGCAGGAACGCCAGGACCGTGAAGACGGCGAACCCGACCCCGCGGGTCAGCAGCGCGATGACGCCGAACAGCGCCACCCACACCAGGAACGACGGTGCGAGGAACACGGCGGTGATCGCGTCGACCAGCACGGTGAGCACCGCGCTGATCGCGTCGAACAGGCCGGGGACCACCCGTAGCAGCCAGGTGATGAACTGTTCGACAACGGCTCCGAGCTCGATGCGTGGCACGTCTCAGCTCCTGGTCGGAACGGCGGAGAGGGCGGCGAGCACGGCGGCCCGCGGTACGACGCCGAGCAGCCGGTCACGGTCGTCGATCACGGCCATCGGCACCGGATGGCGGCCCAGGCGGTCCATGATGTCGATCAGCGGACGGTCGGGCTCGGTGGTGGCGAAGTCGTGGTGCAGCCCGTCGCGCCCCACGGCGTCGTGGCCGTTGCGCGCGGCGTGGGCGAGCCACTCGTCGTGCACGATGCCGAGGATCCGCTGCTCCTGGTCGACCACGTACGCGTCGGTGGTCTCGAGGGCGCCCATGCGGCGCAGCGCGTCGTCGGGCCGCTCGTCCACCCGCAGCACGAGGCGCGCCTCGCGCAGGACGTCCTCCGCGGTGAGGACCCGGCTGCGGTCGACGTCGGAGACGAAGTCGGCGACGTAGTCGTCGGCGGGGTGCGCCAGGATCTCCGGTCCGGTGCCGAGCTGCACCTGCCGGCCGTCCTTGAGCAGCAGGATCCGGTCGCCGAGGCGCATCGCCTCGTTCAGGTCGTGGGTGATGAAGACGATCGTCTTGTTCAGGTCCTTCTGCAGCCGGATCAGCAGCGCCTGCATGTCGCGGCGGATCAGCGGGTCGAGGGCGGAGAACGGCTCGTCCATCAGCAGCACATCGGTGTCGGCGGCGAGCGCTCTCGCCAGCCCGACCCGCTGCTTCATGCCGCCGGAGAGCTGGTCCGGCAGGGCGTCCCCGCGGTCGCCGAGCCCGACCTGGTCGAGCGCCCACTGCGCGCGCTCCCGGCGGTCGGCGTCCCCGACGTGGCGCACCTGCAGCGCGTAGGCGGCGTTCTGCAGCACCGTCCGGTGCGGCAGCAGCGCGAAGTGCTGGAACACCATGCTCATGTGGTGGTTGCGCAGGGTGCGCAGGTCGGCGTCGTCGAGCCCGCCGAGCTCGCGGCCGTCCACCTCGATGGAGCCGCTGCTGGGCTCGATCAGCCGGTTGAGCAGGCGTACCAACGTCGACTTGCCCGAGCCCGAGAGGCCCATGACGACGAACAGCTCACCGGGCTCCACCGTGAACGAGACGTCGTGCACGGCCAGGGTGGCGCCGGTGCTCTCCTGCACCGCCGCGCGCTCGGCGCCGTCGCCGGCCATGCCCAGCGCCTGCTGCACCGCCGCCGCGGCGCCGAAGACCTTCGTCAGCTCCCGGCACCGGATGGCCGGGCCCTGGGCCGTCAGCTCGCCAGCCATTGCTGCACCACCTGGGGGTTGGCGTCGACCCATTCCTTGGCCACGGTGTCGGCCGACTCGCTGTCGACGTCGACGCGGCGCAGCATCGTCTCGATGTCGGCCAGCGGGAGCTCGAAGCGCTGCAGCATCGCGTAGAAGGCGGGTGCCTCCTGCTGCAGGTCGGTGCTCGCCGCCGTCCACGCCGAGTAGTCGGGCATCGCGCAGGCACCGTTGCCGGTGGTGAAGCAGTCCGGCTGGAACGGCGCGGGCTCCTGCAGCTGGGTCATGTCGAACTCCGCGAACACCCAGTGCGGGTGGTAGAGGTAGACCAGGATCGGTTCCTGGCGCTCGTACGCCCGGCGCAGCTCGGCCAGCTGCGCGGCCTCGCTCGCGGTGACCTGCTCCAGGTTCACCCCGTAACCGGTGAGCCGCTTCGCGTTCTGCTCGGTGGTCACCCAGCTCGGGTCGGCGTCCACGAGCCGGTTCCCGAGCGCGTCGGCGTAGTCGTTGAGCTGCGTGACGCTGGTGAGCCCCTCCAGCGGTTGCCCGGGCTGGGTGGCGTAGGTGGGCACGAACCAGCCCTGGGCGGCGCCGCCGTAGGTCTCGTGCACCATCGTGACCCGCTCGGCGGCGGAGTCGGCCAGCTCCTGCTGGTTGGGCATCGCGACCTCGGTGAGCAGGTCGAGGTCCCCGCGCTGGGCGCCCGCCCACGCCGGTGCGGGTCCGAGCGCGGTCGTCTCGATCCCGGAGACGCCGAGGTCCGGGTGCGCGGCCACCACCTCGGAGAGGATCGCGTTCGTGAGTGCGGCGGCGCTCCACGGGAACTCGACCGCCGAGACCGTGACGCCTTCGCCGGACGAGGACTCGGAATCGCCGGTGGTGTCGGCAGGGGCGCCGCTGCAGGCCGCGAGCAACGCCGTGGCGGCCAGCGCCGCGCTGAGCGCGCCACCGCGGCGGCGCCGGAACGAACCGGTCATGGTCTGATCCTTCTGTTCCGGGGAGTCCCGCACCTGGGGGATCGGCAGGAAACTACCGGGTGTGCGGAGCTGCCTCATCTCGAAGCGTCAGGCGGTAGGCGCCGCGACCCCGACCGGCTCGTCACCGCGCAGGGTGACGCGGTGCATCACGCGCCGTGCGTCGCCGTAGTCGCGGTTCGCGTAGTGGGCCGTGGCCCGGTTGTCCCACATCGCGACGTCGCCCACCTGCCAGCGGTGCCGCACGACGTGCTCGGGTTTGGTCAGGTGCGCGTAGAACAGGTCCAGCAGGTACCGGCTCTCCGCGTCGGAGACGCCGGTGATGTGGCTGGTGAAGCCCGGGTTCACGAACAGCGAGCGGCGGCCCGTCTCCGGGTGCACCCGCACCACCGGGTGCTCGACGGGCTCCAGGCTCCGGTAGCGCTCGCCGTCCCAGAGGCTGCCCTCGCCGCCCCGGCGCTGCGCGAGGTAGTACCCGAACTCGCGGGTGCCGTCGTGCACGGCGGTGAGCCGGTCGGCGAGGTCCCGCACCGGCGCCGACAGCGACGCGTAGGCGAGCTCCAGGTCCGCCCAGTTCGTGTCGCCACCGGACGGCGGCAGCGTCACCGCGCGCAGGACCGATCCGAGCGGCGGCCTGCGCACGAACGTCACATCGGTGTGCCAGACGTCGGCGAATCCGTTGTCGGCGCTGTCCAGCGCGTAGATCTCGGCGTGCGCCTCGTCGATCCCGGGGACGACCGGGTGCGACGCGGTGAGCCCGCCCAGCCGGTTGCCCAGGGCCACCTGCGAGTCGGGGTCCAGGTCCTGCCCCGGGAAGAACAGGACCTTGTGGGCGGTGAGCGCGGCGCGGACCTCGGCGATCACGGCGTCGGACGCGGTGGCGAGGTCGACCCCGTGCACGGCGGCGCCGAAGCCGGGGCCGAGGCGGTCGAGGTCGAGAGTGGGCGTGGCGAGCGTGCTGGTCATGGGGCTCCTTCGAGCTGTGCAGGACGGGCGGGCCCGGAGCGGGCGGCGGTCGGTGCTCAGCGACAGAGCGCGTCGGCCTGGAGGCGGCACAGGTCGACGTGAATGCGTTCCACGAGGACCAGGGCAGCGGGCACGTCCCGGATCCTCACCGCGCACCGGGCGGGATGCAACGAGGCATCCGGATCGTGGACGCAGCGGGTTGGTAGGGAAGCACCTGTCCGGACAAAGCCCCGCGCGGGGCCCGGATCCGGACGTACGAACGTCAGCGCTTGCGGCGGCGCCGGCGCGCGGATTCCGCGCGCTGCGGCCAGTGCGACGGGTGGACCAGTGGCTCCGACAGCGTCGTGCGGGCGTCGCCGCGCGCCGCGGCGAGCTGCGCCTGGGTGAGGAAGAGCGCGCCGGTCAGGTCGGCGGCCGCGAGGTCGGCGCCGCGCAGGTCGGCACCGATGAGGTCGGCGCCGGTCAGGTCGGCCTCCCGCAGGTCGGCGCCCACGAGCAGCGCGCCCCGCAGGTTCGCCCCGCGCAGGCGCGCACCCCGCAGGTCGGCCCCGACGAGGTCGGCTCCCCGGTGGTTGCGGCCCTGCGGCCGGGCCCGCTCGCTCACGCGCAGCAGCAGCTCGCTCACCTCCCGGCGGTGCGCCTCGACGTCCAGCTCGGCGAGCCCGGCGGGGTCGAGGCGGGTGAGCCGGTCCGTGGCGGCGAGGGCGTCGTCGAGCTCGTCGTGCAGCGGGGCCGCCTGCGGCAGCGCGCGGGCCTCGGTGAGGTAGCGGAGCAGCTCGTGCAGCGTGCGCATCACGGGGAACACCGCGAACATCTGCGCGGCCTCGCCGGGGCTGCGCCGCCAGTCCCGCCCGCCGAACGTCACCTGCACGACCTGCTGCCCGGCGCCGAAGCAGTCGTAGACGGTGCAGCCTGGGTAGCCCGACTCGCGCAGCTGCCCGTGGATGCCGCACCGGAAGTCCTCGCGCAGGTTCCGGCAGGGCGTGCCGGCCGGCTTGTCCACGGCGAAGTCGGCCGAGGCGGCGAACGGCAGGGCGGTGCAGCAGAGCGCGGCGCAGCGGGAGCAGTCGGCCTGCAGGTGCTCGGGGACGGGGGAGGACATCGCCTCCATTGTCCCTCGTCCCTCACGCGGCCGACTCGGGTGCCGGACCGTGATCACCTAATGGGTGCGACGGCGGCAGGATGTCGCCGCTCCTGCACCCAACCGGTGATCATGCGCTCCGGGCCCGCTCACGGCCGACAGCACGCCCGGTCCGCCGAGTGCCCGACCGAGCGCGTGCTGCGGCCGGGCGGACCGGGGGCTCGCCGCCCAGGGCGCGGGAGCGCCTGCCCCGGCGCGGTCCAGGGCGTCAGTGGCCGCAGGCGGGCAGTGGGGCGGTGCTGGTGGGGCCGACGCCGAGCGGGTCGAGGTCGCGGGGGTCGGGCGTCGGGCTCCACCGGCCGTCCACCACGGCGTAGGTCCACGCCGGGCCGTCGGTGACCAGCCACTCCAGCGCGTCGACGAGCCGGTCGACGTCGGCCGCCGTGGTGCCGAGACCGAAGCTGGCCCGCACGGCGCAACCGTCGTCGGTGCCGGCGAGGCGCTGCAGCAGCGGGTGGGCGCAGAACTTCCCGTCACGGACGCCGATGCCGTGCTCGGCGGAGAGGTAGGCCGCCACGAGCCCGGCCGGCCGGCCCTCGACCACGAACGTGGTGACGGCGACGCGGTCGGTGCTGTCGGGCCAGATGCGCAGGGTGCGCACGCCGGGGATCGCGGCCAGGCCCGTCTCCAGCCGGTGGAGCAGCGCCGCCTCGTGCGCGGGGTCGAGGCCGCTCTCGAGGTGGCGGCACGCCTCGGCCAGCGCGGCGGCCCCCAGGACGTTCGGCGTGCCGGCCTCGTGCCGGTGCGGTGCGGGCGCCCAGGACACCTCGGTGACGCCGTCGGCGTCCGGCGCGCTCACGGCACGCACCGCGCCGCCGCCGGCCAGGTGGGGCGAGGCGACGTCGAGCCAGTCGCGGCGCCCGACGAGCGCGCCCGCGCCGTAGGGGGCGTAGAGCTTGTGCCCGGACAGCGCGAGGTAGTCCACGCCCGCGGCGGCGATGTCGATCCGGCGGTGCGGCGCGAGCTGGGCCGCGTCGACGACGACCCGGGCGCCCGCGGCGTGCGCGAGCGCGGTGACCTCGGCCAGCGGGAGCAGCTCGCCGGTGACGTTCGACGCTCCCGTGACGGCCAGCAGGGCGGGCCGGTCCGCAGCCAGGGCGTCCCGCAGGTCGGCCAGGGTCTGCGCGACGGTGCCGCCCGTCCGCAGCACCCGGCCCGGCCCCCAGGCCAGCAGGTTCGCGTGGTGCTCGGCGTCGAGCCGCAGCACCGGGCCGGGCACGCAACCGGCCAGCAGGTTCAGCGCGTCGGTGGTGTTGCGGGTGAACACCACGACGTCGTCGGCGCGCGCCCCGACGAACCGGCCCACGGTCTCGCGCGCCCGCTCCAGCACGGTGGTGCTCACCTGCGAGGCGTACCCGGCGCCGCGGTGCACGCTGGCGTAGTAGGGCAGCAGCGCGGTGACGTGGTCGGCGACGGGCTCGAGCGCCGGCGCGCTGGCGGCCAGGTCGAGGTTGGCGTAGCGCACGCGCTCGCCGGTGACGAGCGGGACCTGCAGGTCCGCACCGACCACGCGGGGGAGCGCGGGCGCGCAGACGGCGGGACGGGTGGGCAGCACAGCGGTCATGACGGTCCTCCGGACCCTCTCAGGACCCGGACGGAACTCGGGTCCGCGCTTGCCGCCGTGGGTGCACGGCGGCCTGGTCGTCACCCGGAGCACCCCACCGCGGAGGAGGGTTGCCGGCCAGCGAGCCGGGGCTTGACGCTGGCGCTCTTGACCTGGGAGGCACGGTACGGGCGGGCGGCGGGATCGGTCAAGCGCGGCTCGGGGCACAGTCGATCCCGCGACCGGCTCCACTCGCTGGACCGCTCGGGTGATAGCGGTGCGAACGGCCACGGGGGGAGTGCCGCGACGGCTCTACTGATCGATCTGGGCCCCTGGGCGGGCTGTCGAGGAGGAGACGATGCCAGGTGCACGCCCTGTTCGATCAGCTGCGTCGACGTACGCGCGCGGTCTACTCGCGGCTGTTGTTCTGCTGATGGCGTGTGCGGGTCCAGCGACCGCTGACGAGCCGTTCAGGCCGCCGCGACCACCGATCGATCAGCAGGCAGAAATCATCGACAACTTCTACAACCCTTCCGGGGTGCCGGTGCACCTTCGTCGGGGATTTTGGAACGCGGGGGCACCCAACGCCGGCTTCGGCTGGGAGAAGATCCGCGGCAAGCACCAGGTCTCGAACATGGGCGTGGTTCGGCAGATGGTTCACGCGCCCGGCCGCATCTACGAGAACCCTCCCGGATCGAACCGCTGGATCCACGAGCACATCGCTCGGCGCTTCCGTTGCGGGTTCGGCTGCCTCGAGGTCGAACAGGTGACAGTCAAGCTGGTCGTCGACCACAACGACTTCCACGGGCGAGGCCCCATCGGCATCATCACCCTCTACTGCGAGAATCCTGACAGGTCCTGGGCATGCCCGGCCTATGTGAACAACGCGCTGAACGCCACGTGACAGGTCGGCAGCTCTCGACCGGTAGCAAGGGGAAGTGGGGCTCGTTCATGGTCGAGATGGTCAGGCCGCCGAGGCTCACCTATAGCGGGGTCGTCACCTCCGACTGGGCGTCCAGCGTCGCGCAACACCTCCTCTACGAGGCCGTCACGCTCGCCGATCAGAACCATCTGGAGGTCGTGGAGATCTGGGTGTCGGACGACTTGAGCATCTACATGAGGCATGTCCGGGCAGGCGCGAAGCTCGGGTTGCGCGTCGAGGAGCTCGGGGTGGACCCGATGGTGGGCACGCCGGCTCGCAGCTCCGACCTTGTGGGTGACTCGGTGTACCACTCCCTCTACGACACCCCGCCGGTCCGCGATTGGCGCGACGCGCTGGGGTTCGAGTGGTGGGGTGACGAGCCGGGCGAGGGGTGGGCGGCCGGGGTCGACCGTGCGCGCACCAGCACTCTGGTTCACCGAGCCTGATCACTATGTCGGGGACATGAGCTGCAGAGGTGCGGTTCACGTCCCGATCCCGACGATCGGGGCCCGGTGTGACGTCGGCGGGCCGCGGCCCGGTCGCTTGACAGCGGGAGGCCGGCGATCTTAGCTCCGTTCACCGGTTGCGGAGGGCGGACGTGAGGCAGGTGCGGGTGACCGGACGCGAGTCGCGCACGGCGTACCTGCTGCTCGGGCCCAGCCTGTTCGGCGTCGCCGCGTTCCTGGTGCTGCCGATCCTCGTGGTGGCGTGGCTCGCGCTGCACCGGTGGGACCTGATCAGCCCGCGCACGTTCGTCGGGCTGGAGAACGTGGTCGCCGTGGCGTCCGACGGCCGGTTCGCGCGGTCGCTGCTCGTCACGGCCGTCTTCGTGGCCATCGTGATCCCCGCCCAGACCGTGCTGGGGCTCGTCGCGGCCCTGCTGCTCAATCGCGGTCTGCGCGGCTCGTCGGTCTTCCGCGTGGTGTACGTGCTGCCGTGGATCTGCGCGCCGCTGGTACTCGGCGTCGTGTGGCGCTGGATCCTCGCGCCCACCGACGGCGCCCTGAACGCGCTGCTCGGCCGCCGCGTCGAATGGCTGGCCGACCCGGCGCTGGCGCTGCCGTCGGTGGCGGCGGTGACGGTGTGGACGCAGGTCGGTTACGTCGCGCTGTTCTTCGTGGCCGGGCTGCGCGCGATCCCCACCGCGGTCACGGAGGCCGCCCTGCTCGACGGGGCCGGCCCGTGGCAGCGGTTCTGGCGGGTCACGCTGCCGCTGCTGCGCCCCACCCTGTTCTTCGTGCTGGTCACCGGGGTGATCTCGAGCTTCCAGGTGTTCGACTCGGTCTACGCGCTCACGCCGAACGGCGGGCCGCAGGGCGTCACCGACGTCGTCGCCGGGCGGATCTACTACGAGGCGTTCGAGCAGCGGGCGGTCGGGCAGGCCGCGGTGATGGCGCTGGTCCTGTTCGTGCTGCTCGTGGTGGTCACCCTCGTGCAGCAGCGGTGGTTCGCCCGCCGCACGACCTACGACCTGTCGACGTGACCGGGCTGCGTACCGCGGGCATCTACCTGCTGCTCGTCGCCGGTGGGGTGCTCACGCTCGCCCCGTTCCTGCTGAGCCTGTCCACCGCGCTGAAGTCGCCCCAGCAGTTCGCGTCCGGGTCCGTGCTGGGCCCGCCCGCCCCGCCGACGCTGGCGAACTTCGGCGAGCTGTTCGGGGAGCGCTACGACTTCGTGGCACCGATCGCGGTGACCGCCCAGGTCGTGGCCGTGATCCTGGTGGGGCAGCTGGTGTTCTCCGTCTTCGCCGCCTACGCGTTCGCCCGGCTGCGCTTCCCGGGCCGCGACGCGCTGTTCTGGGTGTACCTGGCCACGCTGATGGTGCCGCAGGCCGTCACGATCATCCCGCTCTACATGCTGTTCACCGACATGGGCCTGCGCAACACGTTCTGGGCGCTGGTGCTGCCCCAGCTCTTCGGGTCGCCGTACGCGATCTTCCTGTTGCGCGAGAACTTCCGCGGCATCCCCGGCGACCTGCTCGACGCCGCGAAACTCGACGGCGCCGGCACGCCGCGCATCCTCTGGCACGTCGTGGTGCCGGTCAGCCGGGGGATCATCGCGACGCTGGCGATCATCACCGTCGTCACGCACTGGAACAACTTCCTGTGGCCGCTGGTGATCACCACCGGCAGGCAGTGGCAGGTGCTCACGGTCGCCACGGCCGGCCTGCAGTCGCAGTACAACAGCAACTGGACCATCGTCATGGCCGCGGCCACGGTGGCGATCCTGCCGCTGATGGTGCTGTTCCTGATCTTCCAGCGACACGTCGTCCGCTCGATCACGATCACCGGGTTCCGGTAGGAGAAGACCTGATGAGACTCCAGCGTCTGGCCACGGCGGCGGTCGCCGTGCTGGCCCTCGCCGCCTGCTCGCCCGCGGGCCCGGACGACGCGCCGGACGCCGAAGGCGTCACCACCGTGTCCCTGCGGCTGTGGGACGAGGACGTCGCCGCGGCGTACGAGGAGTCGTTCGCCGAGTTCAGCCGGCAGAACCCGGACGTGGCCGTGGAGCTGAACGTCGTGCCGTGGGCCGACTACTTCACGCGCCTGCCGCTCGACGTCTCCAGCGGCAGCGCCGACGACATCTACTGGGTCAACGCCCTCTACTACGGCGCGCTGGCCGACCAGGGCAAGCTCATCGACGTCGGGCAGGAGCTCGCGGACCAGGTGGGCGACTGGGTGCCGGCCGCCGTCGAGCAGTACTCGCGGGGCGGCGGGCTGTGGGGCGTCCCGGCGCTGACCGACGGGCGGATCGTCGTCTTCTACAACCGCGACATGGTGCAGGCCGCCGGCGTCGACCCCGAGAACCTCACCTGGCACCCGAGCGACCCGGCCGCCGACACGTTCCTCCCCGCGGCGCAGAAGCTGACGCGCGACGCCGCAGGCGCCACCGCCGACCAGCCCGGCTTCGACACCGGCGCCGTCACCCAGTACGGCTTCAACGCAGGCCGTGACCTGCAGGCGATCTACTACGACTTCGTCGGCTCCAACGGTGGCCGGATCCAGAACCCGGCCGACGACACGTTCGTGCTCACCGAGCCGAAGACCGTCGAGGCGTTCGGGTACCTGGTGAACCTGATCAACCGCGACCACGTGGCCCCGTCGGCCGCCGACACGAACGACAACAGCGACTTCAGCCGCGACCAGTTCCTGCAGGGGAAGATGGCGCTGTTCCAGAGCGGCACCTACAACCTGCAGAACATCCAGGACGGCGCGCAGTTCGAATGGGGCATCGCGCCGCTGCTCGCCGGGCCCGAGGGCCGGGTCAGCGTCGTCAACAGCGTGATCGCCGCCGGCAACGCCGACAGCCTGAAGCGGGACGCGATCCTGCGGGTGCTGGGGTGGCTGGGCTCGGCGGAAGGTGCGTCCTTCGTCGGCGCCGAGGGGGCCGCGCTGCCCGCCGTCACCGCCGCGCAGCAGGGCTACTTCGACTACTGGGCGGGCCAGGGCGTCGACACCCGCTACTTCGGCGACGAGGGGGGCACCGCGACGATCCCGGCGCCGTCGGGCCCGAAGTTCGGCCCGGCGTCCACGGCGTTCGAGCCGATCCTCAACGAGGTGTTCGCCGGACGCACCCCGGTGGCCGAAGGCCTGCAACAGGCCCAGGACACAGGAAACGCGGCGCTCCGCTGAGGCGGCGCGTCTCCCGGAGGTTCAGGAAAGCCACATTCCTGCCCTGCAGGTTCATGAAAGTGGCTTTCCTGAACCGGGGGCGGGGAAGTTCAGCTCGCTGAACAGCGCCAGCTGCTCCGCGCAGCGGCGGACCAGGGCGTCGGCGTCTCTCACTACCGGGCGGCCGTCGACCTCGGTGATCGCGGTCGCCGGGAGGTGGCGGGCGGGGCCGTCCCGGCGCACCGCCTCCAGCAGGTGCATGAACGGCGCGCAGGACGACAGCGGGGCCAGCAGCGGCACCGCCGGGTCGCCGAGGTGGGCCACGAGGTTGTCGAGCAGGACGGTGCGTCCGGCCGGCGCGGTGGCGGGGGAGCCGTCGGCCAGGGTGCCGGTGAGCGTGTCGGTGGTGTACTCCAGCTCCAGCCGCCCGTGCTCGCCGTGCACGACGATCACCGGCATGCGGTGCTCGGCGGCGCACAGGCTGACGGCCACGACGATGGGGATCCCGCCGACGGTGAGCCGCGCCGACGCGGTGTCGTCGCCCTCGGGCGAGGCGACCCGGTAGCGCTGCAGCTCCACGTCGACGTCCGCGTCGGCGGGGACGCCCGCCACCCGCAGCGCGGACGCGGTGGCGTGGGCGA
This sequence comes from Pseudonocardia sp. MH-G8, assembly GCF_002262885.1. Classification (GTDB taxonomy): domain Bacteria; phylum Actinomycetota; class Actinomycetes; order Mycobacteriales; family Pseudonocardiaceae; genus Pseudonocardia. Next base: position 193,752 of record NZ_NKYF01000009.1, read on the forward strand.
ACGCGTTGGTCAGCGCGCCGTCGGTGACCGGCTCGCCGTCGATCTCCATCCGCCCGGCCCAGGCGGCCCGGGCGAAGTAGGCGCGCTCACGCACCCACGCCCCGTGGACGCCGACGCCGCGCAGCGGGCCGAGCGCGCCGTCGGCGACGAGCCGGGCGGCGTGGGCGAGCGCGTGCGACCCGAACGACTGGAAGCCGACCTGGCACACCTTCCCGGCGGCCTCGACCTCGGCGGACAGCGCGCGGAACTGTGCCATCGACGCCGTCGGCGGCTTCTCCACGAACAGGTGCGACCCGGCGGCCAGCGCCGGCCGGGCCAGCGCGAGATGCGTGTGGATCGGGGTGGAGACGATCGTGACGTCCGGGCGCACGCGCTCGAGCAGCTCGGCCGCGTGGGCCAGCACCGGCACGTCGGCGCCCCCGGGCAGGGCCCGCACCCGCGCGAGCGACTCGGGTGCGGGTGGACGCGGGTCGGCCAGGCCGGCGACCCGCACCGCGCCGGCGCCGGCGAGGCGCAGCAGCCCGTCGAGGTGCACCTGCCCGTAGCCGTGCACGCCGATGAGCGCGACGCGCGGAGGCCCGTAGACGTCCATGGTCCCCTCCCTGGGAAAGCGGTTGCCAGCCTACGCGGAGCGCTCGCACACCGATTCGTGTGCTCACGCACCGACTGCAGTCGGTGCGGCAGCACAGAAGTCGGTGTATGGCGTCAGCCGTGGCGCCAGGCCGCCGTGATGAAGGAGCGGAGGAGCTCGACGTTCGACGCCGGCGGGGGAGTGGAGGCGAGGTTGCCGATGCGGTCGTCGAAGGCGCTCTGGGTGAGGGCGCCGACGGCGAACAGGTAGCTCCACTCGTAGAACCCCGGTGGCTTGCCGGGCAGGGCGCGGCGCAGTGCGGCGATGAACTCGCGGGCCATCGGGTCGAACAGCTCCCGGATGACCGGGCGCTGCATGCTGGACGGGTCGGCGGCCTCCCGCAGCACGAGCCGCCGGTACGAGGCGCCCTCGGCGGCGAGGGCGATCACGGGGTCCATGAAGGCGCTGACGATCCGGTCGAGCGCGTCGGGTGCGTCCAGGTCCTCGATCGCCTCGAGCATCCGCAGCCGCTCCTCGTTGACGTGCTGGCGGCGCGCGAAAACGGCTGTGTAGAGCGCGAGCTTCGACTCGAAGTGGTAGCCGATCAACGAGAGCTTCACCTCGGCCGCGGCGGCGATCTGGCGCAACGTCGTGCCGTGGTAGCCGGACTCGGCGAACACGCGCTCGGCGGCGTCGAGGATGCGCCCGCGCCGGTCGAGCGGCGGGTCGCCGGCGGGGGCCTGCATGGCGCCACGGTACTGGACGGCCGTGCAGTCACCTCTTGACCGTACTGACTGGACGTCCGTACAGTCGCCGCGACCGTTTCGAAGGGGAGACGCGATGCGACGCACGCGGTGGGTGGTGCTGGGTGGGAGCTTCCTCGCCTACATGTTCGACGCGATGGAGATCATCCTGTTGTCGCTGGCGCTGCCGGCGATCCGCGAGGACATGGATCTCGGCCCGGCCCAGGCCGGTCTGCTCGCCACCGCGACGCTGCTCGGCATCGGGCTGTCGAGCCTGCTCGCCGGCTACGTGTCGGACAACTTCGGCCGCCGGACCGCGCTGATCGCCTCGCTCGCGACCTTCGGGGTCTTCACCGCCGCACTCGCGGTCGTGCCGAACTTCGAGATCTTCCTGCTGTTGCGGTTCGTCGCCGGGTTCGGCCTCGGCGGGGTGTGGGGCGTGGTGTCGGCCTACGTCGTGGAGACGTGGCCGAGCGAGTCCCGCGGGCGGGCCGCAGCGTTCGTGCTGAGCAGCTTCCCGATCGGCGGGGTCGTCGCCGCGGTGCTTTCGGGAGTGTTCCTGCCCGACTGGCGGCTGATGTTCCTGGTGGCGGGCGCCGGGGTCGTGTTGCCGTTGCTGATCGTGATCATGTTATTCCCCGAGTCGCGGGCCTGGGTGGACGCGAAGGCGGCGGACTCCGGTGGCAGGGTGTCCATCACCGAGATCTTCGCGCCGCAGGTGCGCCGCCGCACGATCCTCGCGACGCTCGTGGCCGGCCTCGCCCTCACCGGCTGGTGGGGCGGCTCGACGTGGTTGCCGACCTACCTGGCCACCGAGCGGGGCATCCCGACGGCGACGGTGGCGGTGTTCATGACGGTGCTGAACCTCGGCATGTTCGTCGGCTACAACGTCTTCGGGCTGATCGCCGACCGGATCGGCCGCCGCTCGGCGATCATCGTCTCGTTGCTCGGCGTGGCCGTGACCCTCCCGCTCTATGCCCTCACCAGCAACCAGACGGCCCTGCTGTGGTTCGGGCCGCTGTTCGCCTTCTTCGCCGCGTTCACCGGCCTGTTCGGCTCCTACATCGGCGAGCTGTTCCCCACCCGCATCCGCACCACCGGCGCCGGGTTCTGCTTCAACGTGGGCCGCGGGGTGTCGGCGTTCGCGCCGTTCGGGCTCGCCGCGCTGGCCACGGTCACCGGCCTGTCCGGCGGCCTGCTGGTGTGCGCGGCGTTCTTCGCCGCGGCGGGGCTGCTGACGTTCCTGCTGCCCCGCACCGACTCGCCCCCCGCCGCGTCCGTCGTTCCCACCGTCACCACCGAGAGGACCGCATGACCGCGCTGCCCCCGCCCGAGCTCACCGAGCTCGCCCCCGGGATCTTCGCCTACGTCCAGCCGGACGGCAGCTGGATGATCAACAACACCGGTGTCGTCGTCGCGGAGTCGGGGCCGCTGCTGGTGGACACGACGTCCACCGAGGCGCGCAACCGGGCGTTGCTCGCGGCCGCGGCGGACGTCTGCCCGGGTTCGCCCCGGGCCCTGGTCAACACCCACCACCACGGTGACCACACCTACGGCAACTGGATGATGCCCCCGAGCACCCCGATCCTCGGGCACGTGCACTGCCGGGAGGACGTGCTGGCCGCCGGGCTGGTCGCCGCCCAGGTGCTCACCGGGCCTGACTACGGGCGCGTCGAGGTCCGGCCACCGGACGTCACGTTCACCGGGAGCATGACGCTGCACCTGGGGGACCGGCCGGTCGAGCTGATCCACGTCGGCCCCGCCCACACCCGCAGCGACGTCCTGGTGTGGCTACCGCACGAGCGCGTGCTCTTCGCCGGCGATCTCGCCTTCGCGGGCGGCCAGCCGTTCCTCGCGGAGGGGAGCCTCGCCGGCTACCCGGAGGCGCTCGCGCGGATCCGGGAGCTGCAGCCCGAGATCATGGTGCCCGGCCACGGTCCGGTGTGCCGCGGAGCGGAGATCCCCGCGCTGCTCGACGACCTCACCGACTACGCCGCGTTCGTCGACGCGGTGGCGCGCGAGCACCACAGCGCGGGCCGCCCGCCGTTGGAGGCCGCCCGCGCCGCCGCGGACAACCGGTTCGCCTCCTGGCAGGAGAGCGAGCGGCTCGCCGGCAACCTGCACCGGGCCTACAGCGAGCTCGACGGGAACCCGCGCGGCACCCGGATCCCGCTCGACTCGGTGTGGCCGGACATGGTCGCGTTCCACGGCGCCCCGATCGGGTGCGTGGCCTGATGCGCTGGGTCACCTACCGCGCCGTGGACGGCGCCGAGCGGGCCGGGCTGTTGCGCGAGGGCCGGGTGCACGGCCTGGACGGTTCCCTGCTCGCGCACCTGGAGTCCGACGGCGGGCTCGCTGCCGCGGGTGAACGGGCCGCGAGCGACCCGGTGGAGGTTGTCGACCTCGCCGACGTGGCGCTGTGCGCGCCGGTGCCGCGCCCGCCGTCGGTGCGCGACTTCCTGTCCTTCGAGGAGCACCTGCGCAACGCCGTGCGCGCTCTCGGGCGTGACGACGTCCCGCCGGTCTGGTACGAGCAGCCGGTCTTCTACTTCACGAACCCGGCGGCGATCCGCGGCCCGGACGCGGAGATCCCGATCTCACCGGGCTGCGCCGCGTTCGACTACGAGGTGGAGGTGGCCGCCGTCGTCGGCCGTGCCGGCAGCGACCTCACCCCGGAGGAGGCCGAGTCGCACATCGCCGGCTACACCGTGTTCTGCGACTGGTCGGCCCGCGACGTGCAGGCGCGCGAGTCGACGATCGGGCTCGGCCCGGCCAAGGGCAAGGACGGCGCCACCTCGCTCGGCCCCGTCCTCGTGACGCCCGACGAGCTCGAGCCCCACCGCAGCGGGAAGGGCTTCCGCCTCGCGATGCGGGCGGCGGTGAACGGCCGCGACCTCGGCGGCGGCACCTGGGCGGACATCCACTGGTCGTTCGGGCAGATGCTCGCCTACGCCTCCCGCGGCACGCAGCTGCGGCCGGGCGACGTGATCGGCAGCGGCACGGTGGGCACCGGCTGCCTGCTGGAGCTCTCCGGCCTCCACGGGCCCGAGCGCTACCCGTGGTTGCGGCCGGGGGACGTCGTCACGGTGGAGGTGGAGCAGCTCGGCGCCGTGACGGGCCGGATCGTGCCCGGCCCCGACCCGGTGCCCCTCGGCTGAGGCGACCGCCGGTCCCGCGCACTCGCACACCGACACCTGCGTTCACGCAGCGACTGCAGTCGGTGTGCGAGCGCGGGAATCGGTGTGCGAGCGGCTCACTCCGGGTCGCGGCGCTCGGCGAAGCTGCGCTCCCCGTGCACGGCCAGCTCGTCCAGCACCGCCTGCGGGTCGCCGGCCTCGATGAGCTCGAACAGGTAGCGGTGGCGCGCCACGTGCTCGACGAGGGTCTCGTGGTAGCGCTCGCGGGTGTCGAGGTTGCGCGACATGCACAGCAGCATCTGCTGCTGCACCGAGCGGTAGATCTCCGAGAGCCGCTTGTGCCCGGCCAGCCCGACGATCGAGGCGTGGAACGCGTAGCCGTCCTCGACGAGCGACCCGCGGTCCTCCTCGCGGGCGTCGCGCTCCATCCGCTCGACGGCGGCGCGGCAGACGGCCAGCCGGTCGTGGTCCTGCACCGGCACACCCAGCTCGACGGCCATCCGCTCCAGGCCGGTCCGGAGGGTGAGGATCTCGAAGACGTCCTGGTCGGTGAGCGTGGCCACGGTGGAGCCGTACCGGGGGCGCGTGACGACGAGCCCGTCGTTCTGCAGCAGCCGCAGCGCCTCGCGCAGGGGAGGGCGGCTGATGCCCAGGTGCTCGGTGAGCCGCTCCTCGATGAGCCGCTCGCCCGGCGCGAAGGCGCCGGAGAGGATCATCTTGCGGATCGACTCCGCGGCCAGTGACACCAGGCTGGGCGGGTCGATCCGCTCGCCGGGCCGGGTGCTCCGCGCCCCGGCGGCGTCGACGCTGGTCATGTCGCCCTCCCTGTTCTGCGTGCCCCCAGCATCCCGCACCGGGCTGCGCGCCTCGGCGCCGCGCCGATGAGTCGTGCGCGCCCACCGAGTCTGCCTCTGCGAGATCCTCTGACGGTCGGATCACGGAACGGAGCACTGCACACGATGACCTCCTCCACGAACGGCTTCTCCCGATCCGGTCTGCAACGGCTGCACCGCGCCATGGCAGGGCACGTCGACGCGGGCCGGGTGCCCGGCCTGGTCACGCTGGTGGACCGGCACGGCGAGACGCACCTCGACGCGATCGGGACGACCGAGCTCGGCGGCACCGTGCCGGTGCGGGCCGACACGATCTTCCGGATCAGCTCGATGACCAAGCCGATCACGGCGGTTGCCGTCATGATCCTGGTCGAGGAGTGCCGGCTGCGCCTCGACGCGCCGGTCGAGGAGTGGCTGCCCGAACTGGCCGACCGCCGGGTGCTGCGCTCCCCGGACGCCCCGCTGGACGACACCGTCCCGGCGGAGCGGCCGATCACCGTGCGGGACGCGCTCGACTTCCGGCTCGGGCTCGGGATGATCCTGACGGCGGAGGCGTTCGGGTCCCCGTTCTTCGCCGCGGCGCAGGAGCTGGGCGTCTCCGGCTTCGGCCCGCCGCGGCCGGACCTCCCGCACACCCCCGACGAGTGGCTCGCGCGGGTGGCGACGCTGCCGCTGCTCGACCAGCCGGGACGGCGCTGGAGCTACAACATCGGCTCGTACGTGCAGAGCGTCCTCGTCGAGCGCGCCACCGGGGCGTCGTTCCCCGAGTTCCTGCGAGAGCGGATCTTCGAGCCGCTGGGGATGCGGGACACCGGCTTCGCCGTACCGGCCGCGGATCTCGACCGGTTCACGGCCGCGTACGGCGTCGGCGCGGACGGTGCGCTGGAGCTCTACGACCCGCGCGAGGGCAGCGCCTGGTCGCGCGAGCCGGCCTTCCCCGACGGCGCGGGCGCCCTGGTCTCGACGGCGCACGACTACCTGGCGTTCGCGCGGATGCTGCGCGACGGGGGAACCTGCGGCGGCGAACGCATCCTCTCGCGCCGCGCGGTCGCGCTGATGACGTCGAACCGGCTCACCGCGCAGCAGTGCCAGGAATCCTTCGGCGGCGTGGACGGCTGGGGCTTCGGCGTCGGGGTCGGCCTGCGCGGCGACGACCTGTGGCGCACGCCGGGGCGGTACGGCTGGGACGGCGGGATGGGCACGTCCTGGTACACCGACCCGGCCGAGGGGCTCGTGGGCGTCCTGCTGACCCAGCGCCTCGAGTACCCGAGCGCGAACCCCGTGTGGCTGGACTTCTGGACCTCGGTCTACGCCGCGCTCGAGGGCGCCACTGTCGAGGGCTGAGCGCACGACCTCCTGCGGCACTGCGTGACCTCCGATCCTTGCGCGCGTCTTTTGACTGTTGTAGACAATAGCCGACTCGCAGCGGGGTGTAGGCCCGGCTGCCGGAGGACAACGCGAAAGGCGCCCGATGACGACCGCGCACGACCAGTCCGCCCCCGCCGGCCCCGTGAAGGCCGACCCCGAGAACCTCGGCTCGCTCTACCAGCACCTGCGGGTGGCCGACGTCGCCGACGCCCTCGACGGCATCGGCTACTTCGACCTCACGCTGATGACGCCGGACATCCGCCCGCTGTGGGAGGGGATGCGGTTCTGGGGGCCCGCGGCGACGCAGCGCTGCGTGCCGTCGAACAAGCCGATGTGGAAGCTCGACACCACCGAGGAGATCGTCGGGGCGCACGGCATCTGGTTCGACCGCCACGGCCACAAGCGCCTGCCCGACGGGCTCGAGCAGGGTCACGTCGTCGTCACCGACTCCGGTGGCGGGCGCGAGGTCGGGTTCTGGGGTTCGGAGAACACGATGGGCGCGGTCGTCAAGGGCGCCAACGGCATCATCACCGACGGGTACTGCCGCGACACCGACGAGGTGATCCGCCAGCGCACACCGGTCTGCGTGCGCCACCGCGGCCGCACGATCATCCCCGGCCGCATCGAGGTGGTCGAGGTGCAGACGACGATCGCGTGCGGCGGCGTTCAGGTCCGCCCCGGTGACATCGTCGGCGCCGACGGCGACGGCTGCATCGTCGTGCCCGTCGAGGTCGCGCACGAGGTCGCCACGCACGCCCGCGCGATCCTGCTCGCCGACATGGCCGCCCGGCGCAAGCACTACGCCGCCCTGGGCCTGCCCGCCGACAGCACCGTCGACATCGACGCCGTCGAGGCCTACTACGCCGGCGTCTGAGCCGGCCCGTCACCAGGAGCAACGCATGGCAGCGCCGCTCACCTCCGTAGGCCTCGTCGGCCTCGGGAACCTCGGCCTCCCGCTCGCCACCACTCTCGTGCGGGCGGGGTGGGACCTCGCCGTCCTCGACGCGCACGCCGAGCGCGCCGAGCCGGTCGTCGCGCTCGGCGCCACGGCGGTGCCGGACGTCGCCGCACTCGCCGACCGCGACGTGCTGGTGCTCGCCGTTCCCGACGACGCCGCGGTCGAGCAGGTGCTGCAGGGCTACCTCGCCCTCCACCGCCCCGGTCGCGTCGTGGTCGTGCACAGCACCGTGCTGCCGCAGACCGCGACGCGCCTGGCCTCGGTGGCCGCCGCACACGGGGTCGACCTACTCGACGCCCCCGTGAGCGGGGGCGCCGAGCGCGCCGGCACGGGCACCCTGACCGTGTTGGCCGGCGCCGACCCGGCGGTACTGGAGCGGGTGCGCCCCCTGCTGGACGCGGTGGGCGACCCGGTCCTGCACGTCGGCCCGGTCGGTGCCGGGGCGGCGGCGAAGCTCGCGAACCAGCTGACGATGTTCGCGAACCTCGCCGGCGTCTACGAGGCGATCGACTTCGCGGCGGCGCACGGCGTGGCGACCGACGCGCTGCTCACTGCCCTGGAGACCAGCCTCGGGGACTCGTGGATCGCCCGGAACCTCGGATTCTGGGACCGCACGGCCGCCGCGTACGACGAGAGCGGCACGCCGGTCGCCGCGCGGCCCTGGAGCAAGGACCTGGCCGAAGTGGTGCAGGCCGCCCGTGCCGCCGAGGTCCCGGTGCCGCTGGCCGGCTGGCTCGCGCAGACGCTCGCCGCCCGCGTCGAGGAGCACGCGCGGGAGGCGGCCCGATGACGGCCGGGACGGTGAGCCCGGTCGCCCCGACGGCGTCAACGCCGCCGCCGTCGGGGAGCGGGCGCAGCAGGCGCACCCGCGAGGCGCTCGCCGCCTACGGCTTCCTCTCGCCGTGGATCGTCGGGATGCTGCTGCTGACCATCGGCCCGATGCTCTACTCGCTGTACCTGTCGTTCACCCGCTACAACCTCATGACGCCGGCGCAGTGGGTGGGGCTCGACAACTACGTGCGGATGTTCACCGCCGACCCGCGCTACCTCGCGTCGGTGAGCGTCACGCTGCGCTACGTCGCGATCTCGGTGCCGTTGCTGCTGGTGGTGTCGCTGCTCGTGGCGATGGTGCTGAACAAGGGCATGGCGTTCCTGTCCGGCTACCGCGCCGCCTTCTACCTGCCGTCGCTGATCGCCTCGAGCGTGGCGATCGCGGTGCTGTGGCGGCAGGTGTTCGGCCAGGACGGCATCGTCAACGCGGCGCTCGCCCTCGTCGGGATCGAGGGCGGCAGCTGGATCGGCAACCCGGACACCGCCCTGTCGACGCTGGTGGTGCTGCACGTCTGGTCGTTCGGCTCCACGATGATCATTTTCCTCGCCGGGCTGCGGCAGGTGCCGAAGGAGTACTACGAGGCCGCCGCGGTGGACGGAGCGGGCGCGGTGCGCCGGTTCGTGCACATCACGCTGCCGATGATCACGCCGCTGATCTTCTTCAACCTGCTGCTGTCGACGGTCAACGCGTTCCAGGCGTTCACGCCGGCGTACGTGATCTCCGGGGGCGAGGGCGGGCCCCTGGACTCCACGCTGTTCTACACGCTCTACCTCTACCAACGCGGCTTCGCGAACCTCGAGATGGGCTACGCGTCGGCGATGGCCTGGGCACTCGTGGTCGTGCTGGCCCTGTTCACCGCGGGCCTGTTCGCCAGTGCCCGGTTCTGGGTGCATTACGGAGACGAACGATGACGGCTCTCGCTCCCCGCCCGCGGTTCGGGCGCAGGCCATCGCGCAACCCGCTCGTCCTCGCGCTCGCGCGGCACGCGCTGCTGGTGGCGATCCTGATCGTGATCCTCTACCCGCTGCTGTGGATGGTGGGCGCGTCGTTCCGGCCGAGCAACGAGGCGTTCGGCACGCTGTCGATCTGGCCCGGCAACTTCACCACCGAGAACTACACCGAGGGCTGGAGCCTGGGGAACCTGAACTTCTCCCGGTTCTTCCTGAACTCCCTGGTGATCACGCTGCTGTGCGTCGTCGGCAACGTGGTGGCCTGCTCGATGGCCGCCTACGCGTTCGCGCGGCTGAGTTTCCCGCTCAAGAAGACGATGTTCGCGCTGATGCTCGGCACGATGCTGCTGCCCTACCACGTGACGTTGGTTCCGCAGTACGTGCTGTTCAACGAGCTGGCGTGGATCAACACCATCCTGCCGCTCGTGGTGCCGAAGTTCCTGGCCACCGACGCGTTCTTCATCTTCCTGATGGTGCAGTTCATCCGCACCCTGCCCCACGAGCTGGACGACGCCGCGCGGCTGGACGGCTGCGGGCACGTCGGGATCTTCCGGCGGGTGGTGCTGCCTTTGTCGATCCCGGCGCTGGGCACCACGGCGCTGTTCACGTTCATCAACACCTGGAACGACTTCCTGGGGCCGCTGCTCTACCTCGTCCGACCCGAGACGTGGACGGTCGCCCAGGGCCTCAACGGCTTCCTCGACGCCACCGGCGAGTCCGCCTACGGGCCGCTGTTCGCCATGGCGACGCTCTCGCTCGCCCCGATCGTCGGGTTCTTCCTCGCCGCCCAGCGGCTGCTCATCGAAGGCATCGCCACCAGCGGGCTGAAGTAGTAGAAGGGAACAAGGGTGTTCTTCAAGAAGGCATTTGCGGCCGGCTCGGTCGCGCTCGCGCTGGTGGCCACGGGCTGCGCGGGTGGCACCTCCATCGGCGACAACCCGAACGAGGGCGCCGACGGCACCGGTGAGGTCACCGGGAACATCCGCGTCGCCTGGTGGGGCTCCGGCCCGCGCAACGAGGTGACCAACTCCGTGATCGATCTGTTCAGCGCGGCGCACCCGGGCACGACGGTGGAGGGGGAGTCGGCCGACTTCCAGGCCTACATCGAGCGGCTCAACGTGCAGGCCTCCAGCGGCAACCTGCCGTGCGCCACGCAGCTGCAGGGCCGCCAGCTCAACGACTACACCACCAAGAACGTGCTGCTCGACCTGCAGCCGATGATCGACGCCGGGACGATCGACGTCTCGCAGATCCCGCCCGAGGTGCTCGACACCGGCCGCGGGCTCGACGGCAAGCTCTACATGATCCCCTACGGCGCCGCCTACGACGCGATGACGGTGAACCGGACGCTCGCCGAGCAGGCCGGGGTCGAGCTGCCCGCGCAGGGCTACGACTGGGAGGCCTTCGCCGACTGGGCCGTGCGGGCCCAGCCGGGGCTGCCCGACGGCGTCCCGGCGGTGAACCTCGGCGGCGGGCTGCCCAACAACTTCATCTCCTACGTCGCCGGGCGCGGTGAGTCGCTGTTCGCCGACCGGCAGCTCGGGTTCTCCGAGGACCTGCTCGTCGAGTACTGGGAGATGTGGGAGCGCATCCGCGCCGCCGGTGTCACCCCTACCCCGGAGGTGAACGCCGAGGAGCCCGACCAGACCGAGCAGCGCTTCGTCGCCCAGGGCAAGGTGGCGGCCGACAACCTGCCGGGCAACGCCCTCACGCCGGCGCAGGAGACGCTCGACGGCACGCAGCCCGGCCAGCAGCTGGCCACCCTGCCGCTGCCGTCCGGCCCGGCCGGTTCCGGGAACGTGCTGTTCACCTCGGGCTTCGCCATCCCGACCACGTGCGCCAACGTGCCGGCCGCCGCGGCGTTCGTCGACTTCTTCGTCAACGACGACGCGGGCGCGAAGGCGTTCCTCTCGGCCAACGGCGCCGTCACCAACAGCCGGCACCTGCAGCAGCAGCTCGACGACCCGGCGCTGCCGGAGCTGAAGCGGGCCGAGCTGGACCTGTACCAGCGGATCGTGGCCCAGGGACCCGTCAGCGTCGTCTACCCGCCGGGGTACCAGGCGAGCTTCGAGAACGCGTTCGTGCGCGCGTACGAGAGCATCGTCTTCGCCGACACACCGCCGCGCGAGGCGGCGCAGGCGTTCATCACCGAGGTCAACACGGTCCTCGCGACCACCTAGAGTCCCGGACACCAGCGGAGGGAAACAACGCATGGCGACCCCTGAGGGCGCACTCGCGGGCATGACGGTCCTCGACCTCACCCAGGTCATGGCCGGCCCGTTCTGCACGATGATCCTGGCGGACCTCGGGGCCGACGTCGTCAAGGTCGAGAACCCGCAGGCGGGGGACCAGACGCGGGCGTCGTTCGGGCAGGCCGGGGCAGGCACGGACAGCAAGGCGTTCCTCGCGCTCAACCGCAACAAGCGCAGCATCACCCTCGACCTGAAGTCCGACGAGGGCCGCGCGACCTTCCACGAGCTCGTGCGCTCGGCCGACGTCGTCGTCGAGAACTGGCGGCCCGGAGTCGCGGCGAAGCTCGGCGTCGATCACGCCACGCTGGCCCCGCTCAACCCGGGGCTGATCTACGCGAGCGTGTCCGGTTTCGGGCAGACCGGCCCGTACGCGGACCGGCCCGGCTACGACCTGATCGCGCAGGCCATGGCCGGGGTCATGAGCGTCACGGGCGAGGAGGGGGACCGGCCGGTGAAGTCCGGCATCCCCATCGGTGACCTCGGTGCGGGCCTGTTCACCGCGGTCGGGATCCTCGCCGCGTGGGCGTCGCGGCAGCGCACCGGCGAGGGGCAGTACGTGGAGACGTCGCTGTTCGAGGCGGCGCTCGCGCTGTCGGTGTGGGAGTCCACGGAGTTCTGGGCCACCGGGGAGGCTCCGCGGCCGCTCGGGTCGGCCCACCGGATGTCGGCGCCCTACCAGGCGCTGGCCACGCGTGACGGCTACGTGACGGTCGGGGCGAACAACGAGCGGCTCTGGCAGCGCCTGTGCGGAGCGCTGGAGCTCCCACAGCTGGCCGACGACCCGCGCTTCGCGACCAACGCCGACCGGATGGATCACCGGGCGGAGCTGGTGGTGGAGCTGGAGCGCCGCCTCACCGAGGAGGACACCGGCGTCTGGGTGGAGCGGCTGCTCGCCGCCGGCGTGCCGGCCGGGCCGATCCAGGACTACCGGCAGGTGCTGGAGGAGGACCCGCACGTCAAGGCGCGCGGGATGGTGGCCACCGTCGAGCACCCGGTGGAGGGGGCGGTGCCGGTGCTCGGGTCGCCGTTGCACCTGTCGCGCACGCCCGCCCTCGTGCGGCGGCCGCCGCCGTTGCTCGGGGAGCACAACCGGGAGTTGCTGACCCGTGGTGAAGCTGCCTCCGATGGAACTGCCGTGAGTGGGTACGAGGGCTCCAGCACTCGTATCCACTCACGGCCGCAGGGGGAGGTCCGCAGCAGGCGCGACGGGCCCGTCCTGCACGTCGAGCTGGCCAACCCGGCCCGGCGCAACGCGCTCACCTGGGAGATGTACGACGAGCTGCAGAAGATCTGCGTCGCGGCACGCGCCGATGCGGACCTGCGCGTCGTCGTCGTCCGCGGGGCGGGCGAGGCGTTCGCGGCCGGCACGGACATCGCGCAGTTCACCGAGTTCTCCGGCGCTGCGGACGGTCTCGACTACGAGCGCCGGGTCGGGGCCGTCCTGGAGGACCTGCTCGCCGTGCCGGTGCCCGTGCTCGGTGTGGTCGACGGGCCCGCCGTGGGCGGCGGGCTGGCCATCGCCGCGTGCTGCGACGTGCTGGTGGCCACCGACCGAGCGGTCTTCGGCGCGCCCATCGCGCGCACGCTGGGCAACTGCCTGGCGCCGGCCGTGGTGGCCCGGCTGCAGCAGCGCCTCGGCGCCGGCCGGACCACGGCCATGCTGATGACCGCCCGCACGGTCGACGCCGCCGAGGCGGCCACCGCGGGGTTCGTGCACGCCGTCGTGCCGCCCGAGGAACTCGACACGGCCGCCGCCGAGCTCACCCGCCGGCTGGCGACCGGCGCGCCCCGCACCCTGGCGGGGCTCAAGGAGATCGACCGGCGGCTCGCCGCCGCGGATGGCGCCGCGGGTGTGGACGCCGACGATGTGCTCGCCGACTGCTACGGCAGCGCGGACTTCCGGGAGGGCGTCGCCGCGTTCGTCGCGCGCCGGCGTCCGGAGTGGACAGGACGGTGAATGCAGCCATGCGGATCGACACCCACCACCACTTCTGGCGCACCGCGGCCCAGGAACAGCCGTGGCGCGGGGCGACCCACGCCGAGCTGGCCGCCGACTTCGAGCCGGCCGACCTCACCCCGCTGCTGGAGGCATCCGGGGTCGACTCCACCGTGCTCGTCGAGTCGGTCGACAGCGCGGACGAGAACGACCGGATGGCCGCCTACGCCGCCGCGTGCCCGCAGGTCGCCGGCATCGTCGGGTGGCTGCCGCTCGCCGACCCGGACGCCGCGCGCGCCGAGCTCGCCCGGGCCGACCGGACCCGCTGGTGCGGTGTGCGCTGCCTGGTGGCCCGCGAGCCGTTGGACTGGCTCGCCCCCGACCTCATGGCCGAGCTCGCCGCGGCCGACCTGGCCTGGGACGTCGTCCCGGTCACCGACGCGCAGGTCGAGTCCGTCGTCGGGCTCGCGCAGCAGGTGCCCGACCTGCGGATCGTCGTCGACCATCTGGCGCGGCCGCCCCTGGACACGGGCGGTCTCGACGCGTGGTGCGCCCGGCTCGGCGCCCTCGCCGGCTGCCCCAACGTGGCGCTCAAGGTCTCGGTCGGCATCGACGTGCTCTCGTCGTGGGAGCGGTGGGAGCCCGGCGCGCTGGCCCCGGTCGTCGCGGAGGCGGTGGCGGCGTTCGGCCCGGAGCGGCTGATGCTCGCCAGCAACTGGCCGGTCGTGACCCTGCGCGCCGACTACGCCACGGCCCTGCGCGATCTCGACGCCGCGGTGGTGGGGGCGGGCGTCGGGGGCGCCGACCTGGCCGAGGTCCGGGCCGGCACCGCGCTGCGCTGGTACCACCTGCCCCGCAGCTAGCCCGCCCGCGAGTCGGGCTCTGGCTCTGTGGCTCCCGCGAGTCGCGCCGTGGTTCCCGCGAGTCGCGCTGTGGTTCCCGAGTCGGGGTCTGGCTCCGGCGAGTCGGGGTCCCGTCCCTGCGGGGGGCCGCGCCCGCACACCCGTTCTCCGGTAACGCCCCCCGTGTGCGTCGGCGCTACCCGTCGACCGGGTGCTTCGGCGCAGAAGGGGTGCGTCGGTGCAGCAGCAGTCCGAGTCCGGTGAGCGCCGCGAGCGCGGCGGCGGCGATCGTCGTGGCGGCCACGCCGGCGAGCGCGGCGGCCGTCCCCGCCGCGAGTGGGGCGACGGCGAGCCCGGCGGTGTAGGCCAGGTTGTAGAGCGCGTACGCGGCGCCGTAGGCGGGCGGGCGGGTGTGCTCGGCCAGCGCGCCGATCAACACGAGCGTGGGCGCCAGGACCAGCTGGGCGCCCACCCCGACCGTGACGACGCCGGCGATCGACGGCCCGGGCGCCGGCAGCCCGCACAGCACGAACCCGACGGCCGCGAGGAGCGTGCCGACCGCGGCGACCCGGGTGGCCCCGAACCGGTCGGTGAGCACACCCGCCAGCGGCGCGGCGAGCCCACCGAGCAGCGCCGCGACGCCGAAGACCAACCCGATCCCCGTGATGCCCAGGCCGAGGGCGGACAGGTGCAGCGGGAGCACCGGCTCGGCGAAGGCGATCGCCGCGGCACCGAGTGCGGTGAGCCCGATCAGCAGGCCGGCCCGTGGACCACGGGCCACGACGCGCAGGGGTGTCGGCGCCGGGGCACCGGCGACCGGCGCGATCCAGAGCAGCCGGGCCACCGCGTCGACCACGGCCAGCGCCGCGACCAGCAGGAACGGGGCGCGGAGCCCGAACGCTGCGGCCAACGGCCCGGAGACGGCGGGGCCGAGCAGCACCCCGACCCCGACGGCGGAGAGCGCGAGCCCCATCACGGTGCCGCGCCGCTGCGGGGGGTGCGTGGCGGCGATCAGCGCGAGCCCCGCCGACCAGGTCGCGGCGGCGGCGACGCCCTGGGCGGCGCGCGCCAGCAGCAGCACGGTGAGGCCGAGTGGCCCGGCGGCGTCGACGGCGGCGGCGAACAGCGCGGTGGCGGCGGCGAGCGCGAGCAGGCCCGCGAGCAGGGGAGCCCGGGGGCCACTGCGGTCGACCCAGCGTCCGACCAGCGGTATCGCGCCGAGCATGGCGACCGCGTAGACCGCGAAGAGCGCTCCCGCCGCGCTCGGGGAGCCGGCCACCGCGGGGAGCACGGGCAGCAGCGGGACGAGGCTGCCGTAGAGGAACATGTCGACGGCGAGCGCCAGGCTGACGACCGCGACGGCGGCGCGCGGGCGGGTGGCGGTGGGGGTCACGCGAGGATCCCTCCGAGTACGGGCCGGACGCTCGCGGCGTCGGCCGGGGGAACGAGGTCGGGGTCGTGACCGGCGAGCAGCGCGGTGCCGCTCAGCCAGGCCAGCAGGTGCGCGGCGGCGGGTGCCGGGTCGCCGCGCAGGTCCGCGCGGTCGCGGGTGAGGGCGGCGAGCAGCCGATCGTGCCAGGCCCGGAGGCCGGCGGCCTTCTCCTGCGTCGGGAACGCGCCGCCGGCCGCCCGCAGGCTCACCGTCATCAGGGCGGTGAAGTGGCGATCGGTGTGCAGCGCGGTCAGCCAGGCGAGCGCGAACGCCTCGAGGCGGTCGGCGAGCGCGGTGCCGCGCGGGTCGAGCGCGGCCCACACGGGCGCGGCGACGACGTCCCACTGCTCGGCGAGCACGGCCGCGAGCAGTGCGTCCTTGTCGGCGAAGTGGTGGTAGAGCGCGCCGCGGGTGACACCGGCGGCGGCGGCGATGCCGGCGAGCGTCGCGCTCTCGACGCCGTCGCGGGCGAAGGCGATGAGGGCGGCGTCGACGAGCGCGGCTCGGGTGGCTGCCGAGTCCTCGGCGGTCCTGCGCACGCCATCATTCATACATGCACGTATGTATGTTGACAACGGGGTCGGCGCGCGGGATCCGCCGGCATGGCGCACAGTGGTGCGCGTGACCGCCCCGGAACAGGTCGTCCTCCTCGACGACGACGGCCTCGCCATCGGCGTCGCCGACAAAGCCACGGTGCACGGGCCGACCACCCCGCTGCACCTCGCGTTCTCCTGCTACGGCTTCGACCGGGATGGGCGGCTGCTGGTGACGCGCCGGGCGCGGCACAAGCCGACCTTCCCCGGTGTCCGCACCAACACCTGCTGCGGGCACCCCGGGCCCGGCGAGGCGATGGAGGACGCCGTGCACAGGCGGCTGGACCAGGAGCTCGGCCTGGCGGCCGAGGACCTGCGCCTCGTGCTGCCCGACTTCGCCTACCGGGCCTCCGCGGGCGGTGTCGAGGAGAACGAGCGGTGCCCCGTGTACGTGTGCACGCTGGTCGGGGAGCCGCGGTCCCGGCCCGACGAGGTCGAATCGGTGGAGTGGTGGAGCTGGGAGGCCTTCCTCGCCGCGGCCGACGCGGGCGAGCTGTCGCCGTGGGCCCGGCTGCAGGCCCCGCTGCTGGACGCCCGGCGCGACGGCTGGGCCCGGGTTCTCACCTGAGGACCGAGGTGGAAGGGTGAGCCGCGATGAAGGAGATCACGCTCTTCACCGGCTCGGCACACCGGGAACTGGCGGCCGCGATCTGCCACCACCTCGAGGTGCCGCTGGCGCCGTCGCGGGTCACGCGGTTCTCCAACGACTGCCTCGAGGTGCAGCTGCAGGCCAACTGCCGCGAGCGCGACGTGTTCGTGGTGCAGCCGCTGGTGCCGCCGGTGCAGGAGAACCTCGTCGAGCTGCTGCTGATGCTGGACGCGGCCCGCGGTGCCTCGGCCGCGCGGATCACCGTGGTGATGCCGCACTTCGCCTACGCGCGATCGGACAAGAAGGACGCGCCGCGGATCTCGATCGGCGCCCGGCTGATGGCCGACCTGATGAAGACCGCGGGCGCGGACCGCGTGCTGACGATGACGCTGCACTCGCCGCAGGTCCACGGCTTCTTCGGGATGCCGGTCGACCACCTGCACGCGCTGCACGAGCTGGCGGAGCACTTCCGCGCAGGCGACCTGTCGCACTCCGTCGTGGTGTCGCCCGACCTCGGCAACGCCAAGGAGGCCTCGCGCTTCGCCCGCCTGCTCGGCACCCCGGTGGCCGCGGCGGCGAAGGAGCGGCTCTCCGACGACAAGGTCGTGATCAGCTCGATCATCGGTGACGTCCGGGGCAAGGACGTCGTCGTGCTCGACGACGAGATCGCGCGCGGCAGCACGATCGTCGAGCTGCTCGACCGGCTCGTCGAGCACGACGTCGCGTCGGTGCGGGTGGCCTGCACACACGGCCTGTTCAGCGACGGAGCGCTTCAGCGGATCGGGCAGCGCGACGACGTCACGGAGATCGTCTGCACCAACACGGTGCCGGTCCCCGGCGCCGATCGGGCGCCGAAGCTCACGGTCCTGTCGATCGCGCCCGCGCTCGCCGAGGCGGTGCGCCGGATCCACAACGGCGAGTCCGTCAGCGTGCTGTTCGACGCGCACTAGCCGCGCCCCGGAGCGCGACACGCGCGCACGGAGACCCCGACACGCGGGGGCCCTCGCGAGTCGAGGTCCGGGCGCGTACGTGTCGCGCTCGCCGAGGACGTCGAAGGCTCGGGTCGGTCATGGCGTCGGGCGCAGCGCGACGAGCGGGACGCCCTGCTCGCGGTCGGCGCCGAGCCGTTCGTACGCCTCCGGGCCCTCGACGTCGTGTCCGAGGGTGCGCATCAGCGCCGCCGCGGTGCGGGGGTGGTCGTGGGCGTAGGCGGCGAGCCTGCGGCCGGACTCGGCGGGGGGCAGAACCTCGGCCCGGCCGGTGAAGCGGCGTCGGCCGACCTGGAACCGCACCCGCGGCTGTGCCGTCACGTTGCGGAACCACTGCGCGCGGCCGCCGTACCCGGAGGCGACGAGGTAGCCCTCGCCCTCCCGGCCGACGACCTCCAGGACGACCTGCCGCTCGCGCCCGGTCGTGCGCCCGACGTGGGTGAGCAGGACGAGCCGGGAGCCGAGCAGGCCGCCGAGCCCGAGCCGGAACAGCAGGACGGGGGCCCGGTGCACGGCGCGCTGCAGGCGGCTGCGGGGCGGGCGGGCGAACAGGCTCACGATGCCTCCTCGGGCAACAGGTGGCCCAGCAGCAGCTTGACCAGCAGAACGGGGGCGACCCAGGCCAGGAACGCGGGCAGCGGCACGGCCACCAGCGCCGCGACGCTGCCCACCGCGGTGACGGCGAAGCCGAGCGGGCGGCGCAGTCGCGGCTCCGTCAGGAGCAGGGCGACGGCGCCGCCGACGGCCAGGCCGTAGGCGAGCGCGGCGGCCGTCCAGCCGAACCCGGGCACCAGGAGGGCCAGCAGGAACGGCTGCACGTGCGCCGCCACGAACGCGAGCCGGTGCGCGCCGGAGCGGCCGGGGCCGTGGAAGCGGCGCTTCGCCGCGGGCGTGGCGTTCACGACCGCGCCGCCGACCAGGTCGAACGCGACGGCCGCGAGGACCACCACCGACCACCACCTGAGCCCGGCGCCCTGCGCACCGGCCGCCGCGATCGCGGCGCCCGCGCCGGCGGCGACGTAGCAGAGGGCGCTCTCCGCCGTGTCCGCATCGGGTGCGACGAGGACCGCGTTGACGCGGGCGAGCACCGTCACGACCGCGCCGCCAGCCCGTCGAGGCAGACCGCGACGACGGCAGCGTCCATCCCGGCGATCGGCAGCCCGGGGTCGACCACCCATTGCAGCAGGCATCCCTCGATCGCCCCGACGACCACGGCGGCGTGCGCGGGGGAGACGTCGGCGCGCACCTCCCCGCGGGCGGACGCCTCGGCGAGCAGCACGCCGATCGCCTCCCGGTACTCGGCGTAGAGCGCGGCCATGTCCAGCGGCACGCGCGCGTCCCCGCGCCGGCCCAGCGACCACAGGTCGAGCAGGACGCGTGCGAGGTCCGGGTCGGCGGTGGCCGCGGCGAGGACTCCGCGCACGAGCTCGGCGAGCCGCTCCAGGGGTGGCCCCCCGCCCGAGCGGGCGCGGCCGAGCACGTCGCGCGACGTGGCGCTGAGGGCGGCCAGCGCGGCGTCGAGCAGGGCATCGCGGCTGTCGAAGGAGAGGTAGACGCTGCCCTTGCCGACGCCCGCCTCGGCGGCCACGTCCTCGATCCGCGTGGCGGCGAAGCCCTTGCGCGCGAACACCCGTACGGCCGCGGCGAGGATCTCCTCCCGCCGGGCCGCGTGGTCCACTCGCTTCGGACTCATCTCTCGCTCCTCATGGCTGACTGGTCAGTCATGTTAGCAGGCCGCGGAAGCGGGAACGCGCACACATGGTCAGCAGAGTGCTAGCGGTGACCGTCGACTGCCGGGACGCCGAACGCTGCGCCGCCTTCTGGTGCGCGGCGCTCGGCACCGAGGTCGAGGAGCGGTGGCGGGATGCGCACGGCGTCGAGTACGTGCAGATCGGCACGGGGGAGGGCGCGCCGCTGCTGTTCCAGCCGGTGCCCGAGGGCCGGTCGGGAAAGAACCGGCTGCACCTGGACCTCGCACCGGCGCGGGGAACGCAGGAGGTCGAGGTCGCGCGGCTCGTCGAGCTGGGTGCAAGGTGCCTGTCCGACCCGCCCGAGCACCCGTGGGTGGTGCTCGCGGACCCGGAGGGCAACGAGTTCTGCGTGCTGCCCCCGCGCGAGTAGCAGGCTCAGGCGCTCCGACCCGGCAGGCGCGGAGAGGGGCAGGCGACCTCCCAGGCCGCCTCGATCATCCGGAAGACCTCGTCCACCGCGGCCTCCGGATCGACCGACTCGCGGGCCAGCGAGAAGGCGTCGACCACGAAGCGCGCGATCGTCCGGCAGGCCGTCGTGGTACGTGGCAGTTCGAGATCAGCGGCGATGGCCGTCGCCAGCGACTCCGCGTGGCGCAGCCTCATGGAGCTCTCGTACTCCTGCAGTGCGGGTGATCCGTCGATCATGCGCCAGAGCGGGGCGGCGCTGTCGGCCGCGCAGTGTCGCACCATGGCCCGGATCTCGCGGCGCAGCGCAGGGATGAGCGGGTCGTGCGGCGCTCGCCCGGTGACCGCCTGGGTGAGGCGTTGCTCGAAGTCGTCGTCCTGATCGAACACCAGGGCCTCTTTCGAGGCGAAGTGGGAGAACAGCGTGGTGACGGCCACGTCGGCCTCCATGGCCACATCCCGGATGCCCACCGCGTCGTACCCGCGCTCCAGGAAGAGCCGCAGAGCGGTGTCGGCGATCTTCTGGCGGGTCGCGGCCTTCTTGCGCTCACGGCGGCCAGGCGGCTCGGTCATCAGCTGATGCTAGCAGTTACGAAAGCCTAACTGCTCTGAAATGCTAACGGTTAGTGTTACAGTCGGTCGCATGAAGAGAGTGAGCTTCGACGAGTTCGGCGGTCCGGACGTTCTGCAGCTCGTGGACGCCGAGGAGCCCCACGCGGGTCCCGGCCAGGTCCGCATCGCGGTGCGGGCGGCGGGTGTGAACCCCGTGGACTGGAGGATCCGCGAAGGACAGTTCCGGGAGGCCCATCCGATCGACCTGCCCTCCGGGGTCGGGCAGGACGCCGCCGGGGTGGTGGACGAGGTGGGCGAGGGTGTCGACGGGGTCGAGGTCGGCGACCACGTGTTCGGTGAAGGCGCGAGCACCTATGCCGAGTTCGCCGTGCTGTGGGCCTGGGCCCGCATGCCCGGGGGCCTGACGTTCGACGAGGCAGCCGGGTACCCCTCCGTGGTGGAGACCGCGCTGCGCATCATCGGCCAGGTCGGAGTGTGGTCCGGGCAGACGCTGCTGGTCAGCGGTGCGTCCGGGGGAGTCGGGTCGGCCGTGCTGCAGATCGCCCGCGACCGCGGCATCACGGTGATCGGCACGGCCGGGGCCGGGAACCAGGACTACCTGCGCAGCCTCGGGGCCGTCGCCACGACGTACGGCGAGGGCTGGGTCGAGCGGGTGCACCGGCTCGGTCAGGTCGACGCGGCTCTGGACCTGGCCGGATCGGGCGCGGTCCGCGAGCTCGTCGAGCTGACCGGGGACCCGCAGAAGGTGATCTCCATCGCCGACCTCGGTGCGCCGGAGCTCGGTGTCCGGTTCTCCGGAGTGGCCGCGAGCATGGCCGAAGCGCTCGCCGAGGCCGTCGACCTCATCTCGCGGGGAACGCTCCGCATCCCGGTCGAGAAGTCGTACACGCTCGCCGACGCCGCGGCGGCGCAGATCGACAGCCGGGCCGGTCACACGCGCGGGCGGCGGGTCGTGCTCGTCTGAGCGCGGGGTGCCGGTTCAGCCGGACTCGGAGCCGATCGTCACCGGCAGGTCTACGCGCTGGCCACCACGCGCCACCGTCACCGTGGTCTGCCGGCCCGGTTCGGTGTCGCGCAGCGCGCCGAGCAGGTCCTCGATGCTGCCGACCTCCTGGTCGCCGAGCGCCACGACCACGTCACCGGCCTGCACGCCGGCCGCCGCGGCCGGGCCATCCGGCGGCACGTGCGTCACCAGCGCTCCCGACTCCACGTCGAGGCCGTACGCCCGGATGATCTCGGGCGTGAGCCGCGCGACGTTCACCCCGAGCACCGGGTGGGTGGCCGTGCCGGCGGTGAGCAGCTGGTCGGCGACGTCGACGGCGGTGGCGGCGGGGATCGCGAAGCCGAGCGAGACGGCGCCCGCGGCGGGCGGGATGTAGGCCTCGTTGATGCCGATCACGCGGCCGGTGGCGTCGAGCAGGGCGCCGCCGGAGTTCCCCGGCGAGATCGCGGCGTCGACCTGGATGAGGTCGACGAGGGCGGAGGACTGCGTGGCGGAACCGGGGATCTGCCGGTTGAGCGCGGAGACGATCCCGGCCGTCACCGTGCCCTCGAAGCCGAGCGGGCTGCCGATCGCGAGCACCGGGTCGCCCGGGCGGGGCAGCTGCGTGCGGTACTCCGGCACGGGGAGGCCGCTGCGCGCCGTGCGGATCACGGCGATATCGGTGATCTCGTCGCCGGCCAGGACGGTGCCCTCGGAGGACGTGCCGTCGGCGTAGTCGATCGTGACCGCCACGGCGCCCGCGACGACGTGCTGGTTGGTGATGACGACGTCCGGCTGGTACACGACGCCGCTGCCGACACCCTCGTCGGTGCGGACGGTCACGACGCTCGGCGCCAGCCGCGCGACCACATCCGCCGCGGACGGCGCCTCGCCCGGCGGCGCCTCGGACGTCGCAGGCGGCGCATCGGCCACGGGCGGGCGCTCCGGTGCCGCTGTCGTGCATCCCCCGAGAAGGGCCCCCGCGAGCACGAGGCCCGCCGCTGTCGGTCCGGTCCGCATGCTGCTCCTCTACCCCGCGTGGCCCAGCAGGAACGCGGCGATGAACCCCGCACAGGTGACGAGCCCGACGGAGTTGCCGGCGTTCTCGAAGCCCTCCGGCATCATCGTGTCGGCGAGCATGGTGAGGATGGCGCCCACGGCGAAGGCCTGCACGACGGCGACCGTCGCAGGGGACGTGCCGCCGAGCAGTCCGTAGCCGGCGGCCGCGGCCGCCGCGGAGAGCAGCGCCACGCCCGCCCAGAGCCCGAGGATCCAGGCGACCGAGTGCCCCGCCTTGCACAGCCCGACGGCCGCGGACAGCGAGCACCCTGAGTGCCTTCCCGGAGGGCGCCGGCCCAACCGGGCGGGGGTGTCAGCAAAGCCACTTTCACGTCACCTGAGGTCATGAAAGTGGCTTTGCTGACGTTCCCATGCACTTAGCTCGCCGGCTGCACGTCCGGGATGCCGTTCGCCGGTGGCGCCGCCCGCTCGCCCGTCGCCTCCGTGATCGGGGCTTCGCCGTTGTCGGTGACCAGCACCGGGGTGAGGCTCTCCGTCGTGCCCCCGGTGATCCGGGTGACCTCGACGCCCGCGATGCCGGCGTGCCGCTGCGCGGAGTAGCGGAACGGCGCCGCCCACGGCCCCTCGAACGTGCTGCCGACGTCCTCGATCGCCGCGACGATGCCCTCGCGGGTCGGGTCCGGCCCGGCGGCCTGCAGCGCCTGCACGAAGGTGTACGCCTCGGCCATGCCGTAGACCCGGAAGTTGGTCAGTTCGCCCTCGCCGCCGTGGGAGTCCCAGACGCGCTGGAACAGCTGCGTCCAGGGGTCGTCCGGCTGGTCCACCCCCGGCAGGTACTCGGTGGTGATCACGCCCTCCAGCAGTCCCGCGTCCGTCACCGCGCCCTCGGAGAAGCGCGCGAGGAGCGAGCCGACGAGCACCGGGTCCGACCCGATGTTGGAGTAGATCCACTGCGGCTGGTAGTTCAGGCGCAGCGACTGCAGCTGCGACAGCGCCGTGTAGGACGGCACGTTGAACCCGATCACGAGGTCGGCGCCGGACGCCTGCAGGGCGGCGATCTGCGGGGCCACGTCGGTGTTGCCGGGCGTGTACCGCTCGGCGGCCACGATCTGGTTCTCCAGGAACCGCCGGGCGCCGATCTCGGCGTCCCGGCCCAGGTCGTCGTCCTGCAGGAACAGGCCCACCTTCGCCTGCGGGAAGTTCTGGGCCACGTACTGCCCGATGATCTTGGCTTCGATCTCGTAGTCGGGCTGCCAGCCGAACGTCATGGGGTTCTGCTCGGGCTGGTCCCAGAGCAGCGAACCGGAGGAGACGAACAGGTCGGGTACACCCTCGCTGTTGAGCTGGTCGAGCACGGCCGAGTGCGTCGGCGTACCGAGCCCACCCATGATCGCGAAGACCTGGTCCTGCAGCACCAGCTCGTTGACCACCTGGCTGGTCTGGGTGGGGTTGTAGGCGTCGTCGCGGAAGATGTACTCGATCTGGCGCCCGTTCACCCCGCCCGCGGCGTTCACGAAGTCGAAGTAGGCCTTCGTGCCCGTCGGGATCTCGCTGTAGCCGGGCGCGGCCACGCCGGTGAGCGGGAAGTGGGCGCCGACCTTCACCGATGTCTCGGTGATGCCGACCTCGGCGGCCGCGGCATCGCCGGAACCTGCGCCCTCGTCCGGGCGCCCGCCCGCCCCGCACCCGCTGAGCAGCAGCACCGCCGCCAGTGCGGCGTAGAGACCCCTTGCCTTCATCCCGTCCTCCTCCGGCGAGCCCAGACCTTCTTCAACACGCCCACGGCTCCCGACGGCGCGAGCAGCATCACGAGCACGAGCACCACCCCGTAGACGAACGGCGCGAGCTGCGCGGCCTGCGTGCCGTCCAGCCCGGCGCCGATGCCGAGGTTGGTGACGGCGGGCGGCAGGAACACCAGCAGCGCGCTGCCCAGCAGGGCGCCGACCAGGCTGCCGAGCCCGCCGACGACCACGGCCGTGAGCAGGCCGAGCGAGAGCACGATGGTGAACCCGCTGGGCGCGGCCAGCCGCACGACGACGCCGAGCACCGCCCCCGCGAGCCCGGCGCACGCGGCGCTGACCACGAACGCGAGCACCCGCACCTGTCCCAGCCGGATGCCGGCGAGCTCGGCGGCCACCTCGTCGTCGCGCACGGCGCGCCACACCCGCCCGACCCGACCGGCCATGAGGTTGGCCAGCAGCAGCAGGACGAGCAGCAGCGTGCCCCAGCCCAGGTAGGCCAGGTACTTCGCGCTCGGCGTCTCGTGGGCGAACAGGAAGTAGATGGTGGCGTCGAACCAGCCCGGCACCTCGGGCGAGGAGATCCGCAGGCCCTGCTCGCCGCCGAACGTGTGGTCGAAGTAGATCGCCAGCCCCGGCACCGCGACGGCGAGCGCGAGCGTGGCGCCTGCGAGGTAGGGCCCGTGCAGCCGGGCGGCCGCGGCACCGACCACGGCCCCCACGAGCGCCGTCACCGCCGCGGCGATCAGCATGATCAGCGCGAGCGGCAGCGCGCCCTCGCCCTCGGAGCCGAGCAGCAGCCCGGTCGTGTAGGCCCCCACGGCCATCAGCGCCCCGTGCCCGAGCGAGATCTGCCCGTTCAACCCGGTGAGGACGGTCAGCCCGGCCGCCGCGATCGCGTAGTAGGACATCGTGGCGAACTGCGAGTTGCGGAACGGGCTGGTCAGCTCCAGCACGAGCACCACGGCCACGAGCGCGACCACGATCACGAGCGCGTGCCGGGCGAACGTCGAGCGCGGCCGCCAGCGGCGCAGCTCGGCGAGGCGGCGGCGGGCCGGTGCAGCGGCGGCGGGCCGGTCGGTCTGCTGCACCATCACACCCTCCGCGCCGCGGTACGGGCGAACAGCCCCTGCGGCCGCACCAGCAGCACCGCCACGAGGATCGCCAGCGCCGCGAGCGCGACCAGCTCGCTGCCCAGGTAGCCGCTGACGTAGGACAGCAGCAGCCCGATCGTCAGGCCGCCGACGACGGCGCCGCCCGGCGAGTCGAGCCCGCCGAGCACGGCGGCCACGAACCCGTAGACGATCACCGCGTCCATGTAGGCCGGGAAGACGAGGCTCCCGCCGGCGATCAGCAGCCCGGACAGCGAGCCGACCACCGCCGCGAGCGCCCAGCCCAGCGTCAGCATCCGGCCCACGCGCACGCCGAGCAGCCGCGAGACCTCCTGGCTGAACGCGGCGGCCCGCATCTTCAGGCCGAGGTCGGTGAGCCGGAACAGCGCCACCAACGCGAGCATCACCACGACGACCGCGACGATCACGAAGATGCTGTTGGCCGTGAAGGCGATGTTGACCCCGCCGACGGTGAAACCGCGCAGGTCGAACGGGGCCGGGAAGGACCGGAAGGTCGAGCCGAACAGGATCGCCGCGAGCGCCTGCAGCGCCACGAACAGCCCGAGCGTGACGATCACGGCGTTCAGCTCCGGCCCGCCCTCGACCGGGCGGATCACCAGCCGCTCGACGACCGCGCCCAGCACCAGCCCGGCCAGCAGCGCGACGACGAGCCCCACCCAGTAGGACTGGCCGCCCTCGATGACGGTGAGCGCCAGGTAGGTCGTGAACATGCCCATCGCGCCCTGGGCGAAGTTGACGATCCGCGTGGAGCGCCAGATCAGCACGAGGGCGAGGGCGAAGGCGGCGTAGACCGCGCCCTGACCGAGGCCGGTCAGCGTGACGTTGAGGAACTGCTGCATCCCGCTCCCTAGAACCCGAGGTAGGCGTGGCGGAGGGCGTCGTCGGCGGCGAGGGTGGCGGCGCGGTCGCGGGCCACGACCCGGCCCAGGTTCAGCACGATCCCGTCGTCGGCGATGGCCAGCGCGCTGCGGGCGTTCTGCTCCACCAGCAGCACCGTGGTGCCCTCGGCGTCGACGAGCCCGCGCAGCAGCGCGAAGATCTGCCCGACGATCCGCGGCGCCAGGCCGAGCGAGGGCTCGTCCAGCAGCAGGACCGACGGCCCGGACAGCAGCGCCCGCCCGATCACCAGCATCTGCCGCTCCCCGCCCGACAGCACGTGCGCGTCCCGGCGGCGGCGCTCCGCGAGCGGCGGGAACATCTCGTAGACCTGCTCCAGGCCGCGCTGGACCGATGGGCGCTCCGCCTGCGCTCCGCGCCGCGTCTTGCGCCGGGACGCCCCGAGCATCGCCCCGAGCCGCAGGTTCTCCTCCACGGTGAGCTCGGTGATCACCCCGCGCCCCTCGGGGACGTGGGCGATCCCGGCGCGGGCGATGTCCTCGGCGGGCGCCCTCGTCAGGTCGGCCCCGTCGAGGAGCACCTGCCCGGCCTGGGGCCGCACGAGCCCGGAGATCGTGCGCAGCAGCGTGGTCTTGCCGGCCCCGTTGGCCCCGAGCACGGCGGTCACCCGCCCCGGCGAGGCGACGATGTCGACCTCGTCGAGCGCGGTGACGGCCCCGTAGGCGGTGCGGATCCCCCGCACGGTGAGGCTCCCGACGCTCACGAGCCACCCCCGGCAAGGTTCAGGAAAGCCACATTCACGAACCTGCAGGGCATGAAAGTGGCTTTCCTGAACCTCCGGGGGCGTATCTCGCGGGGCCGTATCCTGATCATGCCTGCGTCTCCTCGCCCAGGTACGCGTCGATGACCGCTGGGTCGTCGCGCACCTCGTCCGGGGTGCCGTCGGCCACCACCCGGCCGAAATCCAGCACGGTGATCCGGTCGCAGACGCTCATCACCAGGTCCATGTGGTGTTCCACCAGCACCACCGACATGCGTGCGGTCAGCGAGCGGATCAGCTCGCCCAGCTCGGCCATCTCGTCGGCGCCCAGGCCGCTCGCCGGCTCGTCGAGCAGCAGCAGGTCGGGCTCGCCCGCCAGGGCGCGGGCCATCGCCACGCGCTTCTGCACCGGGTAGGGCAGGCTCCCGGGCAGCCGCTCCGCGTAGCCGTCGGCCCCCAGCTCGGCCAGCGCGGCCATGGCGCGCTCGCGCAGGGCGCGCTCGTCGCGGTCGGAGCGGGGCAGGGCGAACAGGGTGGACGCGAAACCGGCGCGGCGGTGCCGGTCGGCGCCCACCATCACGTTCTCCACCACCGACAGCCCGCGGAACAGGCCGACGCCCTGCAGCGTGCGCGAGATACCCATGCCGGCGAGCCGGTGCGGGCGCAGGTCGGCCACGGGCTCGCCGTGGCGCAGCACCCGGCCCGTGTCGGGCTGCACGAACCCGCAGCAGACGTTGAACAGCGTGGTCTTGCCCGCGCCGTTCGGTCCGATGACGCCGTGCACGACACCCGCGGCGACGTCGAGCGAGACGTCGTCGAGCGCGACGAGCCCACCGAACCGGACGCCGACGCCGGCCACCGCGAACACGGGCGTCTGCCGGGCAGGAGGTGCGGGCGGGCTCACGGCGTGCGTCTCCCGGGGAGTTCGGGGGCGGCGGTGACCCCGGCGGCCGGGGGTGAGGCACACTTTGGGCGCAGCGCCCAGCCGGCACCATGGGCTCAGCGCCCAATATCGAGGCCGTTCGGCTGGGCAGAGCGCCCGCAGGGCTGGACGCCGCTGTGCGCGCTGCTGCACAGTGCGCGCATGGTGCCCAGCGGGCGCGGCGATGCCGCCGTGGGGTCCGACGCGGGCCGCACCGAGGAGGGGCGCCCGGGCCGGCGGCTGCCGCCCGCCGCCGACGAGGCGCTGCGCGTCCTCGGCGCCGCCCTGCTGCAGGACCTCGACGGGCTCGCCGACCGGCTCACCGTGCTGGTGCTGCAGCGCGAGCCGCTATACGCCGAGCGCGAGATGGTCGAGGAGCTGCGCGCCGCCTGCCGCCGCAACATGGAGCGGGGCGCCCAGGTGGTCGCCGACCGGGTGCCCGGCGGCGTCGACCCGGAGGACACCTCGCGCGAGACCGGCCGGCGCCGTGCCCGTCAAGGCGTGCCGCTGGAGGTCGTGCTGCGCGCCTACCGGCTGGGCGGGCGGGTGATGTGGGAGGCGCTGCTGTCCGCATCGCGCGACCGTTTCGCGGGGCGGCACGACGAGGCGTTGCTGGACGCCGCGAGCTACGTCTGGCGGGTCAACGACGGCAGCTCGTCGGCGCTCGTGCAGGCCTACCGGCTCGAGGAGCTGCGGATGCAGAGCCACGACCTGGGCCGCCGCCACGCTGTGCTCGACGGGCTCATCGAGGGCCGTGGTGGGGACCCGGCGTTCCTGCGTGACGCCGCGAGCGTGCTCGGGCTGCCGGAGGCCGGCGCGGTGCTGTGCGTCGTGGCGCCGGTGGACCCCTCGGGTGCGGACCCGCTGCGCGCGCCGCAGGAGGCGCTCGCACCGCACGGCGTCGGGTCGGCCTGGTTCGTCCGCCCCCGCGACGAGGTCGGCATCGTGGCGTTGGGGCACCGGGACCCGCAGGTCGTCCTGGACGCGCTGCGGCGCTGCGCGGTCGGCCGGGTGGGCGTCTCGCCCGCCGTCGAGGGACTGGGCGCCCTGGACACCGGCTACCGGTTGGCGCACACCGCGGCCCGGACGCTGGCCGGCCCCGGGCTCGCCGTGCTGGACGAGAGGCTGCCCGAGGCGCTGCTCGCCGACAGCCCCGAACTGACACCGCGGCTGGTGCGCGGCGCGCTCGGCGGTCTGCTGGAGCTGCCGCCGGCGGACCGCGACACGCTGCTGGACACGCTGGAGCAGCTGCTCGCCGCGGGCGGCTCGCCCACGCACGCGGCCGCCGCCCTGTTCTGCCACCGCAACACCGTCATCTACCGGATGCGCCGCATCGAGGCCGTCACCGGCCGCTCGGTCGCCGACCCGCGGGACCGGCTGCTGCTCACCCTGGGGGTGATGGCCGCTCGCGGTGAGCGGCAGGGCGAGTAGGCGTTCGTCAGATCGTTCTCATTCGCACACGACGGTGACCGACGCCGCGACGACGTCCGTATCGGATCGATCACGGGCCGGAGACCGGTCCGAGGCGCACACCATGGTCGTCGGCACCGTCCTGGAGTACGGGGCGGATCGATCACCGGCGTCATCGGGAGGCAGCGGTGGTGGCGATATCCTGGCCCGACCGGGGCGCCCGCGGAACCGGCCGCGCTCCGTGTTCGTTGATCCCGTGCCCGCCGACGCGACTGCCGGGCGCCCGCGCCAGAGAGGAACCGGCATCGATGATGGCCGTGGTTGCCGCGCTCGTCCCGCCCCGCCTGCGGCGCCCGTTGCGGGAGAAGGCGTTCGCGGCGCGCGCCCTCGCGACCGGCGGCCCGTCCACGCTGGCTGCCGTCGTGCAGCCGTGGCGTCCGCACCTGGCGGCGTCGGCGCTCGGCGGGGCGGCGATGCTGGCGCTGCGCCCGCGCACCCGCCGGATCGCGGCGGCCCTCGCGGCCACGGGGCTCGCGGCGGGCGCGCCGGTGCTGCGGCGCGCCCTGCGCGGGCCTGCCACGCACCCCGGGCCCGGGGACGTCACGGTCCTCACGGCCAACGTGCTCCACGGTCGCGCCGACACCGGTGCCCTGGCGGCGCTCGTCGCCCGCGAAGGGCCCGAGTTCGTGGTGCTGCCCGAGGCCGGGGCCGACTTCCGCGACAAGCTGATGCCGCTGCTCGCCGGGCTGGGCTACCGCTCGTGGGTCGCCTCGGGCGGCGGTACCCCGGACGGGTACGACGTCACCCTGCTCGTCGCTGAGCGGGCGGGGGACGTGCGGGTGCGCCCGGCCACCGGGATGCGGCTGCCCCACCTCGAGGTGACCGGCGGGATCCTCGGCGAGCGCACGTTGCACGCCGTGCACACCACGGCGCCGATGTCGCGGCGCAGCACGGCACGCTGGCACGAGGAGCTCGCGCTGATCGCGCGGTGGTGCGCCGGCCCGGTGGCGCCGCTGGTGGCGGGTGACCTCAACGCCACCTTCGACCACCCCCCGCTGCACGCCGCGCTGGGCCGGTGCCGCAGCGCCGCCGCGGGCACCGGGGACACGCTGGTCGGCACGTTCCCCGCCCGGCTGGGGCGGCTCGGCATCCAGATCGATCACGTGCTCGTTCCCGCCGGGGCCGTCACCACGCGCTTCGACGTGCTCGATCTCGCGGGCAGCGACCACCGCGCGGTACTCGCCCGCGTGCGCCTGCCCGCCGCGACACGCGATCACTGAGGCCCAACTCGCGGGAATGGGCGCCCGACTCGCGGGAAGGGGGCTTCCACACCCGCGAGTCGCGCCCGGCGTGTACGTGTGTCGGGGTCAGCCCTGGCCCAGGTGGGCGTCGGCAGGAGGCACGCACCGCGGCACCGAGCGCGTGGCGGCGGCCGAACCCGGCGTCGATCGGGCGTAGCGCGCGGTAGCGGGGGAGCCGTAGGGTCCGCGAGATCGTCCCATCGTTGCGGAGGGCCGGCGTGAAGAAGCTGATCAACGATCCTGCCGACGTGGTCGCCGAGGCGCTGAGCGGTGTCGCCGCGGCCCACCCGGACCTGAGGGTCGACCTCGCTCACAAGATCGTTTTTCGGGCGGACGCGCCCGTGCAGGGCAAGGTCGGGTTGCTCTCGGGCGGCGGGTCCGGGCACGAGCCGCTGCACGGTGGCTTCGTCGGGCCCGGGATGCTCGACGCCGCCTGCGCGGGCGAGGTGTTCACCTCACCGGTGCCCGACCAGATGCTCGAGGCCACCCGCGGTGTCGACGGCGGCGCCGGAGTGCTGCACATCGTCAAGAACTACACGGGCGACGTCATGAACTTCGACATGGCGGCCGAGCTCGCCGCGGCCGAGACCGGCGTGGAGGTCGTCTCGGTGGTCACCGACGACGACGTCGCGGTGCAGGACAGCCTCTACACCGCGGGCCGGCGCGGGGTGGGGGTGACGGTGCTGGTCGAGAAGCTCGCCGGCGCGGCCGCCGACGAGGGCCGCGACCTCGCCGGCGTGGCCGCGGTGGCCCGCCGGGTGAACGAGGCGGGCCGCAGCATGGGCGTGGCGCTCACCTCGTGCACGGTGCCCGCCGCCGGCCGGCCCACGTTCGACCTGCCCGAGGACGAGATGGAGATCGGCATCGGCATCCACGGCGAGCCGGGCAGGCGCCGGGTGCCGCTCGCCCCGGCCCGCGAGGTGGCCGAGATGCTGGTGGAACCGGTCCTCGCCGATCGGGACTTCCACGGCGAGGGCGGCGTGCTCGCGTTCGTCAACGGCATGGGCGGCACCCCGTTGCTGGAGCTGTACGTGATGTACAACGAGGTGGCGCGGATCCTCGCGAGGTCGGGGGTGCGCGTGGCCCGGTCGCTGGTGGGCCCCTACATCACGAGCCTGGAGATGGCCGGCTGCTCGCTCACCCTGCTGCAGCTGGACGACGAGCTGCTGCGCCTGTGGGACGCCCCCGTCCGCACGCCCGGCCTGCGGTGGGGTGCGTGATGGCCGACCAGCAGGTCACGGTCGACGCCGCCGCCCTCGGTCGCTGGGTCCGCGCGTTCGCCGACGCCGTCACCGCGCACGAGGAAGAGCTCACCCGGCTCGATTCCCCGATCGGGGACGCCGACCACGGCGCCAACATGGCTCGCGGGATGAAGGCCGTGGTCGCGAAGCTCGACGACGCGGCCCCCGACGCACCCGCCGCCCTGCTGAAGCAGGTCGGGATGACCCTGGTCAGCACCGTCGGCGGGGCGAGCGGCCCGCTCTACGGCACGTTCTTCCTGCGGATGGCGAGCGCGGCGGGCGACGTCGACGCGCTCGACCAGGCCGGCTTCGCCGCGGCGCTGCGGGCGGGCGCCGAGGGTGTGGTGGCGCGCGGCAAGGCCGAGGCGGGTGACAAGACGATGTACGACGCGCTCGCACCCGCGCTCGACGCGCTCGACGCGGCGCTGGGCGGCGAGGACACCACCGGGGCGCTGCACGCGGCGGCGGACGCGGCCGCTCGGGGTCGCGACGCGACCACCCCGCTGCAGGCCCGCAAGGGCCGCGCCAGCTACCTCGGCGAGCGCAGTGTCGGCCACCAGGATCCCGGCGCGACCTCGGCCGCCCTGCTGGTGCAGGCCGCGGCCGACACACTGGGGTGAGCCCGCTCGTCGGCCTCGTCGTCGTCTCGCACAGCCGTGCGCTGGCCGACGCGGCGGTGGCGCTGGCCCGGGAGATGGCGCCGGGCGAGCTGGCGATCGAGGTGGCCGCCGGGCTCGACGAGACCACATTCGGCACCGACGCCGTCGCCATCGCGGCGGCGGTCGGGGCGGCAGATTCCGGCGCCGGCGTCGTGGTGCTGATGGACCTGGGCAGCGCGGTGCTCTCCGCCGAGCTGGCGCTCGACCTGCTCGACGACCCCGACGCGCGCGAGCGGGTGCTGCTCTGCCCCGCACCGCTGGTGGAGGGCCTCGTCGTCGCGGCGGTCACCGCGGCGGGCGGCGCGGACCGTGCGGAGGTCACCGCGGAGGCCGCTGCCGCGCTCGGGGGCAAGCAGGAGCAGCTGGGTGTGGCGGCGCCGCCGCAGCCGGTGGAGCCCGCCGAGGACGCCGGGGACATCGCCGGGTTCACCGTCGCCAACCCGCACGGTCTGCACGCCCGCCCCGCCGCTCGGCTCGTCGGGCTGGTCCGCGGCCTGGACGACGCGGAGGTGCGGATCCGCAACGCCACCACGGGCTCGCCGTGGGCGCCGGCAGCGAGCCTCGCGCGCGTGGCGGCGCTGGCCGCGCTGCGGGGCCACCGCGTCGAGGTCACCGCGTCGGGGCCCGGTGCCCGCGCGGCCGTGGACGCGGTGCTCGCGCTCGCGGCCCGCAGCTTCGACGAGGGCGGCGCGCCCCCGGCCCCCGCCCGGGTGCCGTCGGACGCCGTCGGCGCCCGCGGCCCGCTGCCGGCCGCGCCCGGCATCGGCATCGGTCCGAAGCGCGGTGTGGCCCCGGCGCCGGTCGTGGTGCCGGACGAGCCCGCGGCCGCCCCCGCGGCCGAGCGCACCCGCCTCGACCGCGCTCTCACCACCGCGGCGGCCGAGATCCGGGCCGCGCGCGAGACGGCCGCCCGCGAGCTCGGGCCCGCGGAGGCGGCGATCTTCGACGCGCACCTGCTCCTGCTCGACGACCCCGACCTGCTGTCCGGTGTGCAGGACCGGATCGGCGCCGGGGCATCGGCCCCACAGGCGTGGTCGGAGGGGGTGGAGCGGGCGGCCGCGGCCCTGGAGGCCGCGGGCGACGAGTACCTGGCGGCCCGGGCGGCGGACGTCCACGCCGTCGGCGACCAGGTGCTGCGGGCGATCGTGGGTGCTCACACCGCCCCGGTCGGGGCCGTGGCCGGCCCGCCGCCTGTGCTGGTCGCCGTCGACCTCACCCCGGCGCAGGCCGCCGCCCTCGACCCGGCTCAGGTCGCCGGCGTCGTCCTGGCCGGCGGGAGCCCCACCGCCCACAGCGCAATCCTGCTGCGCGCCCGGGGCGTGCCCGCGGTCGTCGGGGCGGGTCCGGCGGTCCTGGAGGCCGCGGACGGGGTCCCGATCGCCCTCGACGGCGCCACCGGCGAGGTCGTGATCGATCCGACCGCGCAGGTGGCGGCGGCGTTCGAGAACAGGGCCGCGGCCCAGGCCGAGCGCGACCGGGAGGCGCGCGCCCGCGCCGGCGCCCCGGCGGTGACGCGCACCGGTGTCCCGGTGCTGGTCGGTGCGAACGTCGGATCCACGGCCGACGCGGTGGCCGCCGCCGCGGCCGGCGCCGACCTCGTCGGGTTGGTCCGCACCGAGTTCCTGTTCCTCGACCGCCCGGCCGCCCCCGACGTCGACGAGCAGGAAGCGGCCTACCGCGCGATCGCCGAGGCCCTCGGCGGCAAGCGCATCACCCTGCGGACGCTCGACGTCGGCGGCGACAAGCCGCTGCCCTACCTGCCGCTGCCCGCGGAGGCGAACCCGTTCCTCGGGCTGCGCGGCATCCGGCTGGCCACGGCCCACCCGCAGCTGCTGGCCGATCAGCTGCTGGCCGTGGTGCGGGTGGCCCACGACGCCCCGGTCAGCATCATGTTCCCGATGGTCAGCGTCGTGGACGAGCTGGTCTCCGCCCGCCGCGTCCTCGACGAGGCGATCGCGCGGGAGGGCCGCGGCTCGCCGCCGGGACTGCAGATCGGGATCATGGTCGAGGTGCCGGCCGCCGCGTTGAAGGCGGCGGAGTTCGTCCCGCACGTCGACTTCTTCTCGATCGGCACCAACGACCTCACCCAGTACGCGCTCGCCGCCGAGCGGGGCAACCCGGCCGTCGCGGGTCTCGCCGACCCGCTGGACCCCGGCGTGCTGCGGCTCGTCGACGCGGTGTGCCGGGCGGCGGGGGAGCGCACGCTCGTGGCGGTCTGCGGTGAGGCGGCCGCAGACCCGCGGGCGGCGGGGGAGTTCGTCGGGCTCGGCGTGCGGGAGCTGAGCGTGGCGCCCGCCGCCGTGCCTGCGGTCAAGCAGGCCGTGCGCGAGCTGGACGGTCGTCAGGAGGAGAGCGACGCCGCCCTGCCGTAGTCGGGCAGTGCGATGCTGCCTGCCTTGGCGAACTGCGCGGCGATCAGGGGTCGCAGCGGCCAGCGGGTCATCCAGCGCATCGAGGCCGTCCGCAATCCGATCTGGAACCGGGACAGCGGCGCGTACCCGCCGACACCCCCCGGCGGCAGCTTCTGGGCCTGCGCGACGTAGGGCCGCATCACCTCCTCGTACCGGCCGAACGCCGCGCGGTGGTCGCCGCCGGCGGTGGCCAGCTCGCCCGCGAGCACGTAGGCGCCGACGAGAGCGAGGCTCGTGCCGAGCCCGGTGAGCGGCGTTGGGCAGTAGCCCGCGTCGCCGAGGAGCGCGACGCGCCCCGCGGACCAGCGGTCCAGGTGCACCTGGCTCATCGGGTCGAAGGCGAAGTCGGGCGCGTCGTGCATCGCCGCGACGAGCGACGGAGCCTCCCACCCGACGCCGGCGAAGCGCTCGGCCACGATCTCGCGCTGGCGGGCCACGTCGCGGCGGTCGTAGGAGATCGGGTCGGAGCGGAAGCCGAACCCGGCCTTGATCTCGCCGGGCAGCCGGCCCGGCCGCGCCGACGCCACGAGCCCGCCGGGGGCGTTGTGCATGAGGTACCAGCCGTCGAGGTCGATGCCGGCCGGTGCGGTGAACCAGGCGATGTAGCAGCCGAGCGGGCGAACGCTGCGCGCCTGCGGGTCGAAGGCGAGCGTCCGGACCGCCGAGTGCAGCCCGTCTGCGCCGATCACCAGCCCGAAACGGCGCGGCGCGGCCTTCTCGAACGTGACCGTGACGCCCTCGTCGTCCTGGTCGATGCGGGTGATCGTGTCGTCGAACAGGTACTCGGTGCCGGGGACCGTCGCGCGGTGCAGTACCTCCGCGAGGTCGCCCCTGAGGATCTCGATCTCGGAGACGATGCCCTCACCACCGAAGGCGTCCGCTCCCATCCGGGCGCCGATCCGGCCGGCGGCGTCGACGTAGGCGATGCCGCGCTGGTCGAGGGCCACGGCACGCGCCTCGTCCATCAGCCCCATGCGTTCGACGACGGTGCGCCCCGCGCCCCGCAGGTCGACGGCCTGGCCACCCGGCCGTAGCGCGGGCGCCCGCTCCACGACCGTCGGTCGGAAGCCGTGTTCGCGTAGCCAGTACGCCAGCGCGGGTCCCGCGATCCCGGCGCCGGAGACGAGGATTTCGGTGTTCTTCACGAGCGGTAGCGTACGACGTACATACACCTGCTGCAACCTCTTCACCTGCAGAGAAGTAGGATCCGAGGTGCGCTAGTGCACTAATGCTGTGGCAACCAGGGCTATCCTCGGTCCGATCCTGAGGTGCACTAGTACGGAGGCGACGTGGAGGAGAGTCCGCCCTACGCGCGGATCGTGGCCGACATCCGGGAGCGGATCGAGTCCGGCGACCTCGCGCCCGGTGACCGGGTGCCCTCGACCCGGGAGATCACCCGGCGCTGGGGCGTCGCCATGGCCACGGCCAGCAAGGCACTGGGTGTGCTGCGCCGGGACGGGCTCGTACGTGCGGAACGGGGGTCCGGCACCGTCGTGGAGGCGCGCCCGGGCCCGCCGCCCGGCGCAGGACGCCCGCGGCGCCCGTCGCCGGACGACGGGGCGCTGGCTCCCGAGCGCATCGTCGGCGTCGCGATCGCGATCGCCGACCGGGAAGGGCTCGCCGGGCTGTCGATGCGGCGGGTGGCCGCCGATCTCGGGGCGGCCACGATGGCGCTGTACCGGCACGTGGCGGACAAGGACGACCTGGTGCTGCGGATGCTCGACGCGGCGATCGGGGAGTGGCGGCCCCCGGCGCATGCACCGGCGGGCTGGCGGGCGCGGTTGGAGGCGGCGGCCCGGCAGCTGTGGGCGCTGTTCCGCCGCCACCCCTGGGTCGCCCCGGCGATGTCCATGACGCGCCCGCAGCCGCTCGCCCAGGGGCTCGCCTACTCGGAGTGGACGCTGGCCGCGCTGGAGGACAGCGGCGCCGATCGGACCACGGCCTTCACCGCCTACCTCACGCTCTTCAACTACGTGCGCGGCACGGCGGTCAACCTCGAACCCGAGGTCGAGGCCGAGGCGGCGAGCGGGTTGGACCCCGACGCGTGGATGGACACCCAGGTGCCGACGCTGCGCGCGATCGTCGCCGACGGCGCGTTCCCGGTGTTCGAGCGGATGCTCTCGAGGCCCTACGACTTCGACCTGGACACGTTGTTCGAGTTCGGCCTCCAGCGCCTGCTCGACGGCTTCGCGGCGCTGATCGAGGCGCCGCCTCAGACCTGCGGTGGCCCGGACGTGACGCCGTAGCGACCGCGGTAGAACAGCAGGGGGAGCCGCGCCGGATCGGCGCCGAGGTCGAGCACGTGGCCGACGGCGATCGTGTGGTCGCCGCCGTCGTACTCGTTCCAGAGCGTGCAGTCGATCCAGGCGCTCACGCCGTCCAGCACCGGCGCCCCGGACGGGCCGCGTCGCCAGGACACGCCGTCGAACTTGTCCACCCCGGAACGGGCGAATCCGGCGCTGAGCTCCTGGTGGTCGGCGGCCAGCACGTTGACGCAGAACGTGCCGGCAGCGCGGATGCGCGGCCACGTGGACGAGGTGCGGGCGGGCGCGAAGCTGACCAGCGGCGGGTCGAGTGACAGCGACGCGAACGACTGGCAGGTGAACCCGCACGGCCCGTCCGGGCCGGCGGCCGTGACCACGACGATGCCCGACACGAAGTGGCCCAGCACCTCGCGCATCACCGCGGGTGAGACAGGTCCGACGGATGCCCCCATGCCCCGACCCTAACGCCGGGAACGCCACCACTCGTTGGAGTGAACTCCCCGATCTCCCGGTGCGGCGCCACCACCGCGGGCCCCGCGGTTCGGTACACACACCGCGACCGGCGCCACCCGGCTCGCGGGGAGCCCGTTCGGGTGGCGCCGGTCCGGTTCGTGCCTGCCGGAGGTCAGCTGGCGTAGGCGCGCAGCCGATCGGCGCGCTCGCCGATCCGCAGCTTCGCCATGACCTCGCGCTCGATCTGGCGCACCCGCTCGCGGGAGAGCCCGAAGCGGCGGCCGATCTGGTCCAGCGTGCGCGGCTGGCCGTCGTCGAGGCCGTAGCGCATCCGGATGACCGACTGCTCGCGCTCCTCCAGCGTGGCGAGCACGCGACGCAGGTCGTCGTGCAGCAGGTGCGAGATCACCGTGGTCTCGGCGTCGGTGGCCTCGCCGTCCTCGATAAAGTCACCCAGCGGTGCCTCCTCCTCGGACCCGACCGGCATGTCGAGGCTCACCGGGTCGCGGGCGTGGTCGAGCAGATCGGCGATCTTCTCCTCGGCGATTCCCGACTCGGTGGCGAGCTCCTCGTGGGTGGCGTCGCGACCGAGCTTCTGGTGCAGGTCCCGCTTGATCCGGGCCAGCTTGTTGACCTGCTCGACGAGGTGGACGGGCAGACGGATCGTGCGGGCCTGGTCGGCCATGCCGCGGGTGATGGCCTGGCGGATCCACCACGTGGCGTAGGTCGAGAACTTGAAGCCCTTGGAGTAGTCGAACTTCTCCACCGCGCGGATCAGGCCGAGGTTGCCCTCCTGGATCAGGTCCAGGAGCGGCATGCCGCGACCGGTGTAGCGCTTGGCCAGCGACACCACGAGCCGGAGGTTGGCCTCGAGCAGGTGGTTGCGGGCCCGCCGGCCGTCGCGGACGATCGCCCGCAGGTCGGAGGCGTACTGCTTCTCGAGTTCGTCGGGCGCGGCCTGGTCGAGCACGTGCTGTGCGAACACGCCGGCCTCGATGCGCCGGGCCAGATCGACCTCCTGCGCGGCCGTCAGGAGCGCGGTCTTCCCGATGCCGTTGAGGTACACCCGGACGAGGTCGGCCGCGGGGCTCTGGGCGTCCAGATCCTCCGAAGTCAGCTCCGGGGTCTCGATCCGGTTGCCAGCAGTGGTGTCCAGGGCATCGGAGTCGGTACGCTGGCCCGGGATGGCGGGCCGGCGGGTCTTCGCGGGCCTGTTGATCGTGGGCGCTGTCATGTGGTCCTCCCCTTGCGCGACCCGGGCGGGGCGTCTGCGTCAGCTGCCGCCGGGGCTCTCATGGGCGTCAACGCGCCCATGCCGCACATCGTTCCCAACTCGCGACTGTGTGCTCGTGCACTCTCAGCGAGCCCTCAGAACGTGTGCCCGAACGGCGCGGGGTCACACCTCCACGAGCACCGTGAACGGGCCGTCGTTCACCGATTCCACGGCCATCGCGGCGCCGAACACCCCCGTGGACACCGGCGCGCCGCGCTCGCGCAGCGCCGCCACCACCGCCTCGACCAGCGGTCGAGCCTGCTCGGGCGGCGCGGCCGCCGACCACGAGGGGCGGCGTCCCTTGCCCGTCTGGCCGTACAGCGTGAACTGGCTCACCACCAGCAGCGGTGCGCCGGTGTCGGCGCAGGAGCGCTCCCCGTCGAGGATCCGCAGCTCGTGCAGTTTGCGCGCCATCACCGGCACCGCCGCGGCCGTGTCGTCGCGGTGCACGCCGAGCAGCACCAGCAGGCCGGGGCCGTCGATCTCGCCGACGACCTCGCCGTCCACGCGTACGGCGGCGCGCGTCACCCGGGCGGTGACGGCCCTCACACCGGCACCAGGATGCCGTGCCGCAGGAACTCGCGCACGGCCGGCAGGGTCGCCGCCACGAGCTCGCCTGCGGGCCGGTCGTGGGCCACGGCGAGCAGCTTCACGAGCTCACCCAGCGCCAGCGCCCCCTGGCAGCCGGCCAGCAGTGCCGCGGCCGGGCCGTCCACCTCGTGGCGCCAGCGGGGCCCGTCCATCCGCGCGACGGCGGCACCGACCTCGGCCCAGCCCTCCGTCCCCGGCTCGGCGTAGGTCTCCAGCACCACCGAGGACGCCACCGCGAGCGGCGCGGCGAGCAGCGCCTCGTCGGAGGTGTGGGCGCGCAGCCAGTCGATCCGGTCCAGCCAACCGGCGGTCTCCGGGCCGAGCGGGTCGCTGACCTCGCCGAGGACGTCCTCGAACACCACGGTCGGCTCCGCGTCGGTGCTGGCCCCGTCGAGCCTGCGCAGCGTCAGGAACCCGAACCCGACCGCCTCGACGTGCTCGCGCTCCATCCAGTCCAGCCACTCGCCCGCCTGGGCCCGCGCCGCGGGGGAGGCGAGGTCCAGGCCCGCGTCGCGCTGCCAGGTGCCGACGTGCAGCGCCGGGTCGGACACCTCCCGCTGCACGATCCACGCGTCGACGCCCGGCGGGAGCCAGGACCGCACGCGGTCGGGCCAGTCCTCGCCCCGCACGTGCAGCCAGGAGCCGAGCAGCTGCGCCACCCCGCCCGGCTCCAGGTGGCCGGGAAGCGCCCGCAGCAGCGCGGCGAGCGCGGCGTCCCCGTCCTGGCCGGAGTCGCGGTAGACGTAGTCCACGCGCGCCGGGCCGGGCACGAACGGCGGGTTCGACACGATCTGGTCGAACCGCCGGTCCGCGACCGGCTCCAGCCAGGCACCCTCCAGCAGCTCGACGTCGAGCGCGTTGAGCGCGAACGTCGCGCGCGCCATCGCGAGCGCCCGCGGTGCCACGTCGGTGGCCGTCACGGTGCGCGCGTGCCGACCCGCGTGCAGGGCCTGCACGCCGCACCCGGTGCCCAGGTCGAGCAGCGACCCCACCGGGCGGCGCACCGTGGCGGCGGCCAGCGTCAGCGACGCGCCGCCCACCCCGGTGACGTGGTCGCGGTCCTGGCGGCGGGCGTCGAGGTCGGACAGCACCCACCACTCGCCGTCGTCATCGGCGTAGGGGCGCAGGTCCAGCGCGGCGCGCCACCCGTCGCCGTCGGGGACGAGCAGGCCGGCGTCGCGCGCGTCGGACGGGGTGAGCGGGGCGAGTGCGGCGCGCACGGCGGCGTCGGGCTCCGTCGCGCCGAGCAGCAGCAGCCGCACGAGCACGCCCAGCTCACCGGCTTCCCGGCCGGCGCGGAACGCGGGCTCGACCTCGCCGCGGCCGAGCGCCGCGTGGGCCGACGGGCCGAGCAGCTCGCGGACGCCGTCGGTGGTGAAGCGGGCGCGCAGCAGCGCGGCGCGCAGCGACTCGGCGCAGGCGGGGGAGAGGTGGGGAAGCACGCGCACAGTGTCGCCCGGACGCGCGAGCGGGAATCCGCGACCCGGGCGCGGCTCGCACACCGATCGCGTCACCGCCACACCGACTGCAGTCGGTGTGGGAGAGCAGCAGTCGGTGTGCGAGCGGCGGCGGCCGTCGAGCGCAGGCGCGACCGGGGGCGCGTTCGGCTCCGCGGCGGAAGGCTGCGGCGCTACGCTCCTGCCGTGGCCCTCTGTCTCGCCCAGGACGCCGAAGCCGACGCGCTGCTCGACCGCGACCCGCTGGCCCTGCTGATCGGCATGCTGCTGGACCA
The DNA here is from genome assembly GCF_002262885.1 of Pseudonocardia sp. MH-G8. GTDB lineage: Bacteria > Actinomycetota > Actinomycetes > Mycobacteriales > Pseudonocardiaceae > Pseudonocardia. The sequence goes on from NZ_NKYF01000009.1 coordinate 235,234, forward strand.
GCAGTTCCCGATGGAGCGCGCGTTCGCCGGCCCGGGCCTGATCGCGCAGCGACTGGGCGTCACCGAGCTGGACGCCCACGCGCTCGCCGCCCACGACCCGGAGGCGCTCGTCGAGGTCTTCCGCGGCCCGCCCGCCGTGCACCGCTACCCGGGATCGATGGCTGCGCGGGTGCAGGCGCTGGCCGCCGCCGTGGTCGAGCAGTACGACGGGGACGCCTCGGCGATCTGGCGCGACGTCGACGAGGGCCGTGAGCTCTTCCGCCGCCTCGCCGCGCTGCCCGGGTTCGGCACGCAGAAGGCGCAGATCTTCACCGCGCTGCTGGGCAAGCAGCGCGGCGTCACCCCGTCGGGCTGGAGGGAGGCCGCGGGCGGCTACGGCGAGGACGGCGTGCACCGCTCCGTGGCCGACGTCGTCGACGCCGGCTCGCTGGTGCGGGTCCGCGAGTACAAGCAGGCGAAGAAGGCCGCAGCGAAGGCCGCGAAGGCCGGGGGCTGAGCGCGTGCACCGAGTGCCCGCGGCCCGCCGGGACGCGCGCGTCGTCGACCCCGACCAGGTGTGCGATGCCGCCGCGGTCCTCGCCGACGCCGAGCGGGTGCGACACTCCGCCGCCGTGCTCGACGCGCTGGGTGACGCCAACCGCCTCAGCATCCTGCTGGCCCTGCACCACGCGGGCCACCTGTGCGTCTCCGACCTGGCCTTCGCCGTGGGGATGAGCGACAGCGCGGTGTCGCACGCGCTGCGGCTGCTGCGCGCGCACGGGATGGTCAGCGCCCACCGGGAGGGCAGGCTGGTGCGCTACCGCGTCACCGGCGAGCTCACCACCCGCCTGCTCGACGTGGTGTCCGACGGCGTCGTCGGCGACGTCGTGCTGCACGCCCACGAGCACCGCTGACGCACCGGCCGCACCTCGCGGGGCCGCCAGGCACGCCCTGCCCCCGAGTGGCACGATGGAGCCGCGAGGCGGGGATGCGCAGGCAGCCCCCGCCGGGACGGCGCCCACCGGCGCCAGCGAGGGAGTTCGCCGTGGCAGAACCGCAGCGCGCAGCCGATCCGGTGCTCATCACCGATGCGGCCCGCTCCTACGAGGAGGAGCTGGCGGTGCGGAAGCGACGCTACAAGATCATGATGGGGATGCGCATCCCCTGCATGGTCCTCGCCGCGGTCTTCTACCAGATCCCGTGGCTGGCGGTCTCGCTGCTGGTGATCTCGATCCCGCTGCCCTGGATGGCCGTGCTCATCGCCAACGACCGGCTCCCGCGCAAGGCCGAGGACGTCAGCCGCTACCAGGCCGAACGGCGCCAGATCGAGCGCCGCGAACACCCGGTCATCGACGGCTGATCACGGCCGTCCCGCCTGCCGCGCGGGTCCCTTGCATGATCGATGAGACGTGAGCGGGGTTCGCTGGAGATCCAACCCCGCCCACGTCTCGCTCGTCGGGGAATCCTCCTGTGGGCGCCACTGCCTCACACCCCGGGCCCCGGGCTCGTCACCGCCTGACGTCGGCGCCGGGCCGGGCGCCCAGCTGCGCAACGGCCGCGGCACCTGCCGCGCACCCGGCTCGCAAGGCCGCCGCCGGCCCCGCGCCCTCGAGCCAGGCGACCAGCAGGCCCGCGTCGAACGCGTCGCCCGCGCCGGTGGGGTCGACGACCTCCGCCGGTGGCGCCTCGGCCGTCCACGTGCCGCGCCGGTCCACCCAGCGGGCTCCGCGCGGACCGTCGGTCACGGCCACGGCTGCGGCGACGTCCAGCAGATCCTCGGCCGCACCGCCGAGGGCGTGCAGTTCGGCGGTGTTGGGCAGCAGCAGGTCGACGCCGCGCACGTCGGCCGTGAACGCCGGGCCGAGGGCGGGCGCCGCCTGCGGGTCGACCGAGGTGCTGAGCCCGGCGGCGCGGGCTGCGGCCAGTGCGGCCATGCCCGCAGGACGCGACGTCGGGTCCAGCAGCACGTAGCCCGAAACGTGCAGGTGGTCGGCGTCGTCGAGCGGCGGGAGGTCGGCCGCGGCGAGGTGCGCGGCGGCTCCGCGGTCGGAGAGCATCGTGCGCTCGCCGTCGCCCAGCAGCACGACCACCGTGCAGGTCGGGCGCCACGCGTCCACGGCCAGCGCCGTGGCGACCCCGGCCGCGCGCAGCTCCGCGCCCGCCGCAGCGCCCGCCGGATCGTCGCCGACCCGCCCGACGAGCGTGACGTCGGAGCCCAGGTGCGCGAGCCAGGCGGCGGTGTTGGCGCCGGCCCCGCCGGCGCGGGAGCGGATCCGGGCCGGCACGTCCGCGCCCGGCACGGCGGCCGCCCGGGGCTCGACGAGCACGTCGACCGCGACGTCGCCGACCACCACGACCCGGGCGCTCACCCGCCGGCTGCGACCAGTGCGGTGGCCACCTGGGCGGCCAGTTCGGCATTGGCCCGCACGAGCGCGAGGTTGGTGCGCAGGCTGGCGCCCCCGCTGCCCTCGTGGAAGTGCTCCAGCAGCACCGGCGTGACGTCCTTGCCCGTGACGCCGCGCGACGCCAGCAGTGCGAGCCCCTCGTCGAGCAGCCGGTCGTGCAGCACGGCGTCGAGCTCGGCGTCGGCCGGCACCGGCTGGGCCAGCACCACGCCCGCCCGCTGCCCGAGCGCGCGGTGCGCGCGCCACACCGCCGCCGCCTCCGTCGGCGAGTCCACCCGCCACGGGACGGGGTGGCCGGAGTCGCGCCGGTAGAAGCCGGGGAAGGAGTCGGTGCGGTAGCCGAGCACGGGCACGGACTCGGTCTCGAGCACCTCCAGCGTGGCGGGCACGTCGAGGATCGACTTCACCCCGGAGCAGACGACGAGCACGCCGGTACCGGCGAGCGCGGCCAGGTCCGCGGAGACGTCCCAGCTCTCGCGGGCCCCGCGGTGCACCCCGCCCAGCCCTCCGGTGGCGAACACCTGCACGCCCGCGGCCTGCGCCAGCGCCGCGGTGGCCGCCACGGTCGTCGCGCCGTCCCGGCCCAGCCCGACAGCGGCGCCGAGATCGCGCGCCGAGAGCTTCGCGAGCCCGCCCCCGCACACCCGGTCCAGCTCGGGCGCCGAGAGACCGACGCGGGCGACGCCGTCGAGGACGGCCACCGTGGCCGGCACGGCTCCGTGCGCGCGGACGGCGGCCTCGAGCTGGTCCGCGGCGGCCCGGTTCTGCGGGGCCGGCAGCCCGTGGGCGAGCAGGGTGCTCTCCAGCGCGACGATGGGACGTCCTGCGACGACGGCCTCGGCGACCTCGGGGGAGGGATGGAGGGGAACCGGCGGGGAGACGGGGGAGCGCACGTGGGGCATCATGGACGACATGGCCACGCAGGTGCTGCCCGACGTCGACACCCGTCCCGAGGGCACCGACACGACCGGCGACGACACGCCGAAGATGTTCCACTACGTCAAGAAGAACAAGATCGCGGAGAGCGCGGTGCTCGGCAACGTCGTGGTGGCGCTCTGCGGGGAGACGTTCCCGGTCACCCGCTCCCCGAAGCCCGGCTCGCCGGTGTGCCCGGAGTGCAAGGAGATCTACGAGTCGCTGCAGTCCGGAGGCGAGGACTGATCGGCCCCTCGTGGTGAGTGACAACCCAGCCGAAGCCGTGCCACCCGAATCCCGGATGCCCGCGCGCAGCGCCGCGCGTGCCTGGGTCTACGACCGGATCATCGCCGGCATGACCGCCGGCTGGTACCGGCAGGTGCTCGGGCGCCTGCCCGACGGCGCGCGCCTGCTGGACGTCGGCATCGGCACCGGCGCGGCGCTCGCGCGGTGCGCCGACGTGGTGCGCGCCAAGCACCTCGCCGTCGTCGGCCTCGACATCGACCGTGACTACCTCGCCCGCTGCCGCGAGGCCCTGGGCCGCGCCGGGCTCAACGGGCAGGTCTCCCCGGTCCTCGGCTCCGTGTACGACCACCGCGGGGGCCCGTACGACGCCGTCTACTTCAGCGCCAGCCTCATGCTGCTGCCCGACCCGGTCGCCGCCATCGCGCACGTCGCGTCCCTGCTCGCGCCCGGCGGGCGCCTGTTCAGCACGCAGACGTTCCACCACCGGCGCTCCCCGTTGCTCGAACGCGCCAAGCCGCTGGCCCAGCACGTCACCACGATCCACTTCGGGCGGGTCACCTACGAGCACGAGTTCCGCAAGGCCTTCGCCGACGCAGGGGTCGAGATCGAGGAGCTCGTGACGATGCGCAGCACGCGCCGCTCGTCCTACCGCCTGGCGGTCACGCGAGCCGCGTAGCCACCCACTCGCCACACTGGAGCCCTACTGCTGTTCTGCGGCCCTCAGATCAGCAGTGAGGCTCCGAGCGAGGTGCGGGTGGGGGCGGGGGGCTCAGTGCTGTTGCACGTAGGCCCCGGGTGTCGGTGCCAGCGCGTGCAGGCCGCGCCCGCCCAGCTCCGGGGGCGCGTCGTGCAGCGGGCCGCTGCGGGCGGAGAGCCAGGCGAGGTGGTCGTCCCACCAGGAGCCGGGGTGCTCGTCCGCCGCCGCGAGCTGCCGCCCGGGATCGCCGCACGCCGCCTCCACGGCCCGGAACCGCGTGCCCGCATCGCCGGGCGGGCTCACCAGCGACGCCACCTGCCCGCCCGAGGCCACCACGAACCGGCACGCGCCCCCGAGCAGGCCCGCCGTGGCCCAGACGTCGCGCCACGGGGTGACGGGGTCGTCGGCGCCGGTGACCAGGTAGCAGTCGCGGTCGACCTTCGCGAGGTCCAGCGGCGTTCCCAGGAGGCCGGCCGCACCGGGTACCGCGAGCGGCGTCCGCACCGCGACGTCCACCAGGTCGCGGTGCAGGCCGGCCGGCATCCGGGTCGTGTCTCCGAGCCAGAACAGCGCCTCGGACGTCTCCGGCTGTGCGCCGCACAGGTAGGCGTGCACGGCTCGCGGCCACAGCAGGGCGTCGGGCGCGCGCCAGGCCAGCTCCGCGAGCAGCAGGCGCCCGTCCAGATGGCCCGCCCGCTCGGACTGCGCCACGGCCGCGGCAGTGACAGGCGGAGCCGGCCGGACGCCCAGCAGCGCGCCGGCCAGCGCGACGGCCGCCACCCGGTCCTGCGCCCCGATCGTGGCCAGGTGCGCGAGCAGCATCGCGGTGATCGTGGTACCTGCGCCGAACGCCATCAGCGACGTGCGCGGGGTGCGGGCGATGTGCTCGGCCGCGTCCATGGCGTCCAGGACGGCGCGGGCGTAGGTGTCGAGGTCCCAGTGCGCGTGGTCGGCCAGCGGGTTGCGCCACGAGAGCGTGAACACCTGCACACCGCCCCGGACGAGGTGCTCGACGACGCTGCGGCCGGGCGCGAGGTCGGCCACGTAGTAGCGGTTGAGCACCGGTGGCACGACGAGCAGTGGCACGTCGTGCACCAGCTCGGTCTGCGGCAGGTACTGGACCAGCTCGGCGACGGGTGTGCGCAGCACCACCGCGCCCGGCGTGGCCGCGACGTCGGTGCCGACCTCGAACGCCCCACGGTCGGAGGCGGGCCCCGAGGACGCCGCGACGTCGGCGAGCAGCCGGCGCGCCCCGCGCACGACGCTGGCCCCGCCGGTCCCGACCGCCGTGCGCCAGACCTGCGGGTGCAGCGGCGTGTTGCTCGGGGCGAGCGCGCCGGCGAGTCCGGCGACCGCGGTGCGCACGCGGGCGTCGTCGTCGGGAGGGAGCGCAGCGTCGGTGACGAGCGCCTCCGCGGTGCTGCTCGTTGCGAGGTGGGCCTGCGCGAGGCGGCGCAGGATCGGGTTCGTCCCCCACGCCGGGTCGAGGTAGCGCGCGTCGTCAGGGGCAGGGGCCACCCGGGAGCGGCCCAGACCGATCCGCGCGAGCTCGGCCACCAGCCCGGCGCCCTGGCGCGCCACAGCCTGCGGGCGGCCGGCCAGCGCAGCCGTCGCGCGGAGCCCTGCCGTGCCGGGCAGCAGGCGCAGCGGACCGGTCCGGCCGCCGGCGAGGAGCGCGTCCAGGCCGGTGGCCGCCGCCTCTGCCGTGGCGGGCGGGAACAGGCGCTGATCGGTCATGGCGGCTCCTGTCGTGCCGGTGGATCGGCGTCGGCAGCATGGGCGGGTGGCGGGTCCGCGGGCAAGTACGGCACCCGGTCGGGCGGCTCCCGCTCCAGGATGGCCTTCGACACCCGCGGCGACACCCCGGCGGGTCCAGGCACCCCCGGCCGCGGGCCCCGGTTACCCTGATCGACGCCCCGCAGCGCCGCGAGCGCCCCGCGATGACGCGGGTGCCCGTGCCGGGCCGTTCCCCCGAGCAGTCGAGACGTCAGGGAGATGTGTGTCCGCGCCGACCCCTCAGGCCCAGCAGATCGCTCCCTCCTCGCGCCCGCTGCGCGCCTGGCAGCGCAGCGCGCTGGCCCGCTACCTCGCCGCCGCGCCCCGCGATTTCCTCGCGGTCGCCACGCCCGGCGCGGGCAAGACGGCGTTCGCGCTGCGCGTCGCCTCCGAGCTGCTGGCCGACCGCGTGATCGAGGCGATCACCGTCGTCGCGCCCACCGAGCACCTCAAGTACCAGTGGGCCGCATCCGCCGCACAGGTGGGCATCGCGCTAGACCCGGAGTTCCGCAACTCGACGGGCGCCACCTCGTCGGACTACCGGGGGATCGCCGTCACCTACGCCGGGATCGCCGCCCACCCGCTGCTGCACCGGGCGCGCACCGAGAACCGGCGGACGCTGGTGATCCTCGACGAGGTGCACCACGCAGGCGACGCGCGGTCCTGGGGCGACGGCGTGAAGGAGGCCTTCGACGGCGCCGCCCGGCGCCTCACGCTCACCGGAACGCCGTTCCGCAGCGACGACAACCCGATCCCGTTCGTCGACTACCTGCCCGACGCCGACGGCGCCCTGCGCAGCCGCGCCGACCACGCCTACGGCTACGCGGAGGCGCTCGCCGACGGCGTCGTCCGGCCGGTGGTGTTCCTCGCCTACTCGGGCATGTCGAGCTGGCGCACCAGCGCGGGCGAGGAGATCACCGCCCGGCTCGGCGAGCCGATGACCGCCGAGCAGACGGCGCGGGCGTGGCGCACCGCGCTCGACCCCGGCGGCGAGTGGATCCCCGCCGTCCTCAAAGCCGCTGACCGGCGCCTCGAGGGGCACCGCGCGGGCGGTATGCCCGACGCCGGCGGGCTCGTCATCGCATCCGACCAGACCACGGCCCGGGCCTACGCGGCGATCCTGACCGAAGTGACGGGTACCCCGCCGGTCGTCGTGCTGTCCGATGAACCGGGTTCCTCCGACCGCATCGCCCGGTTCACCGAGTCCGAGGACCGCTGGATGGTCGCGGTCCGGATGGTGTCCGAGGGCGTCGACGTGCCACGCCTGGCCGTGGGTGTCTACGCCACGAGCGCGTCCACACCGCTGTACTTCGCCCAGGCCATCGGGCGTTTCGTGCGTTCCCGGCGGCAGGGGGAGACGGCGTCGGTGTTCGTGCCGAGCGTGCCGGTGCTGCTCGGGCTGGCCAGCGAGCTGGAGGCGCAGCGCGACCACGTCCTCGGTGAGCCGCACCGGCCCAACGAGGAGTGGGACGACGAGCTGCTCGCCCAGGCCCAACGCCAGCAGGACGAGCCGGGGGAGGACGAGAAGTCGTTCACCGCGCTCGGCGCCCAGGCCGAGCTGGACCAGTTGATCTACGAGGGCACCTCGTTCTCCGCCGACGAGGAGGACTACCTCGGGTTGCCCGGCCTGCTCGAGCCCGACCAGGTGCGCACGTTGCTAAACCAGCGGCAGAAGGAGTGGATGACGCGTTCGCAGCAGCGTCAGCAGGAGGCCACCACGGCCCCGCCGCCGCCCGCCGAACGCCCTCAGCTGACCGTCCGCGAGCAGCTGAACAAGCTGCGCAAAGAGCTGAACACCCTGGTGGCCCTGCACCACCACCGCACCAACAAGCCGCACGGCGTGATCCACAACGAGCTGCGCAAGTCCTGCGGCGGCCCGCCCACGGCGATGGCGAACATGGAGCAGCTGGAGGAGCGCATCGCCACGATCCGCTCCTGGCGCTGACCCGCCCCCGCGCCGGCCACCCCACCCCGCGCGCCCCCACCCCGCGAGTCGGGGCCTGAGCGCCCCCGTGTCGCGCTCCGCGAGTCGGGGCGTAGCGGCACTCCTGTCGCGGTCTCATACCCCCGCGAGTCGGGGTTTGAGGGCGCGCGTGTCGTGCTCCGCTCGTCCGCGAGTCGCGGCGTAGCGGCTTCGTGTCGCGCCCCCCGTACCTCGCGAGGCGGGCTGCGGGTGCATGGGTGTCGCGCAAGACCCCGCGCGAGCCCGGGCTACAGGTACGCACGTGTCGCGGTCCGGCGGCCGCCCTGGCACGGGTTGGCCGTGGTCGCGCGAGCGTGCGGTGTCGATGCAGGCCGCGTGTCGCTGCGCGCACCTCAGGAACGCAACTCGCGCCGGTGAGGCCCCGACTCGCGGGGTGTGGGTGTGGGCCGCGACTCGCGGGTGTGGGGCCGCGACTCGCGGCGTGTGGGGGCGCGACTCGCGCTTGAGAGGGCGCGACTCGCGGGTGGAGACGGCGACGGGGCGGGGACCGTGTGGTCCCCGCCCCGTCATGGCGTCTGATCGGGCCGGCTGGTGCCGGCCCCGGTCAACTGCCGGACTGCACGTCGATCTCCAGCTCTCGGAGCTTGTCGGCGTGGGCCCGCGCGTGGTGACCGCAGAACAGCAGTTCGCCGCCCTTCGGCATCACGGCCCGGACCTTCGCAGCTGCTCCGCAACGGTCACAGCGGTCAGCGGCGGTCAACTCGGGCCGGGTCAGGGTTCCTGGCTGCATAGCGGTCTCCCTCCGTCTCGACTCCGGGTCAGACCCGGAATCGCTTGCTGTGACGACCGCTTGCGCGGTGCGCCCCACTCTCCCATGACGTACAGCACCCCTGCACGTGTTCCCGGGGCGCGTCGCGACGGTCGTCACGTTCGACCCCGCGGTGAGCATCCGGTGACTCCTGCAGATCCAGTTGACTACGAGTGAATGATGCGGTGCCGCGGGTGACACCGCAAGGCGACCGGTGTAAACACTGCAGATCGAGCGACTACGCTGGGCACACGTGCTGAGTGGAGTGGCGACGCGGGTCCCGGCGCCCGTCCTGTTCGTCTTCGGCGGCGTGTCGATGTACATCGGCGCGGCGCTGGCCGTCGGGTTGTTCGACCGGTTGTCGCCCACGGCCGTCGCGGTCTTGCGCCTGTTCGGCGCGGCCGCGGTGCTGATCGCCTGGCGGCGGCCGGGCCGGGAGGCCTGGCGCGGTGTGCGGCTTGCGCGGGCCGTGGCCTTCGGGCTCGCGACGGCGCTGATGAACATCGCGTTCTACGAGGCGATCGCGCGGCTCCCGCTGGGCACCACGGTCGCGATCGAGTTCTGCGGTCCGGTGGCCGTGGCGGCGGCGGCGTCGCGGCGGCCGCGGGACGTGGCAGCGGTGCTGTTCGCCGCCGTCGGTGTGCTGCTCATCGCGGATGTGCGCTGGTCAGGAAGCCCTTCGGGGGTGCTGTGGGCGTTGGGGGCGGCGAGCATGTGGGCGGCCTACATCGTGCTCGGGAAGCGTGTGGCGAGCGGTGGCAACGGCCTGGACGACATGGCCGTGGGCTTCGTCGTGGCCGCCGTCCTGCTCTCGCCGCTGCTGCTGACCGCGGGCCCGGGAGGGTTCGCCGCGCTGGCCGATCCGCTGGTGCTGGTGCTGGCTGTGGGGGTCGGTGTGCTGTCGAGCGTGGTGCCCTACGTGCTGGACCAGGTGGTGCTGCGGCGTGTCGGGCAAGCCCGGTTCGCGGTGCTGTTGGCGCTGCTCCCGGCCACCGCCACGGTGGTCGGTCTGGTGGGGCTCGCGCAGGTCCCGACGGTGCTGGAGCTCCTCGGCATCGGCGCCGTCGTGGCCGCCGTGGCCCTCCGCTCCCGCGACGGGGACGTCCCGGCAGCCGTGGGCCGAACGGGAAGTTGACCACGCAGAGTGACGCGTCCGGCTTTCACGATGCGTCACGACTTTCCGCCTGATCGAGTGAGGCTGCGGCGCCAGGGTGAAACCTCCCCTGGCCGGCGCGGCCGGTGCCCGGGGAGGTCCCCACGGACCGGTCCCGCGCCGGCCCGTTCGAGCCGTTCGGTTCGGCCCTGCCGCAACAAACCCCTCCTTGCGTGACCCAATCGTGACCGTATCGCCACAGCTTTAACGATCCAGTGTGCTTGGCGCCACCCGGATCGGGGACATACGTTGTCCGCCACAACATTTCCGTTCTACCTCTCCCGCGCTCCGGCCCGGGGGCCCCCGACGCTGTGGAAGGACGATCATGCGCATCAGGAGAACCGCGCTCGCGGCCGCAGGGCTGGGGCTCGCCCTCGTGCTCGCCGCCTGCGGTCAGAACGCCGCCGCGCCCTCTGCGCCTGCGCAGGAGAGCGCTCCGCCGACCGGAGGGGCCAAGGTCGGGGTGATCCTCCCCGAGACCGAGAGCTCGGCCCGCTGGGAGGGCTTCGACAAGCCGCTGCTGGAGGAGGCGATGCGGGCCGAGGGCCTCGACGCCGACATCCAGAACGCGCTCGGCGACGAGCAGAAGTTCTCGACGCTGGCCGACAGCATGATCGCCAGCGGCGTCCAGGTGCTGGTGATCGCGTCGATCAGCAGCGAGTCCGGCTCGGCCGTCGCGGCGAAGGCGAAGGCCCAGGGCATCCCGACGATCGACTACGACCGCCTCAACCTGGGCGGCTCCAGCGACTACTACGTCTCCTTCGACAACGAGAAGGTCGGCGAGCTGCAGGGGCAGGGCCTCGCGCAGGCGCTCGACGCGAAGGGCACGCCGAACCCGGCGATCATCGAGATCGAGGGCGCCCCGACCGACAACAACGCCACCCTGTTCTACAACGGCCAGCAGCGGGTGCTCGGTCCGAAGTACCAGTCCGGCGAGTACCGGCTCGTGCAGAGCCAGCAGATCGAGGACTGGGACAACCAGATCGGCGGCACCACGTTCGAGCAGATCCTCACCGGCAACGGCGGCCAGGTCGACGGCGTCGTGGCCGCGAACGACGGGCTCGCGGGCGCGATCATCACCGTCCTCGCGAAGTACGGCCTCAACGGCCAGGTGCCGGTGACCGGCCAGGACGCCACCCCGGCCGGCCTGCAGGCCATCCTGCGCGGCGACCAGTTCATGACCGTCTACAAGCCGATCGTCGAGGAGGCGGAGGCGGCCGCCAAGCTCGCCGCCGCGCTCGCGAACGGCGACACGGCCGCAGCCGACGCGATCGCCACCGACTCGGTGCAGGACCCGCAGGGCAACCGCGAGGTGAAGTCGGTGCTGCTCGAGCCGCAGCTGATCACCCGCGAGAACGTCAAGACCGTGGTCGACGAGGGCGCCGTCCCGGCGTCGGACATCTGTGTCGCGGATACCGCCGCGGCCTGCCAGGAGCTGGGCATCGCCACCAGCTAGCTCGTCGACCCGCGTGTGCGGAGGGCGCCGTCACGAGCGGCGTCCTCCGGCACGCGTACCGGAGGTAGATCATGAGTGAACCCATCCTGCGGCTGCGCGGGGTGAACAAGAGCTTCGGCGCCGTGCAGGTGCTGCACGAGGTGGATCTCGACGTGCGAGCCGGTGAGGTCACCGCGCTCGTCGGGGACAACGGCGCTGGCAAGTCGACGCTGGTCAAGTGCGTGGCCGGCATCTACCCGATCGACAGCGGCGAGGTGGCCTTCGACGGCGCCCCGGTGGCGATCCACGGCCCGACCGACGCCGCGCGGCTCGGGATCGAGGTCGTGTACCAGGACCTCGCGTTGGCCGACAACCTCGACATCGTGCAGAACATGTTCCTCGGCCGCGAGCGGGGCAAGCCCTGGCTGCTCGACGAGGCCGACATGGAGCAGGCGGCCCGGCGCACCCTGGCGTCGCTGTCGGTGCGCACGGTGACGTCGGTCCGGATGCCGGTGGCCGCGCTGTCGGGCGGCCAGCGCCAGACCGTCGCCATCGCCAAGGCGGTGCTGTGGGACTCCAAGGTCGTGCTGCTGGACGAGCCCACGGCCGCGCTCGGCGTCGCCCAGACCCGCCAGGTCCTCGACCTGGTGCGCCGGCTGGCCGAGCAGGGCCTCGCCGTGGTGCTGATCAGCCACAACATGGCAGACGTGTTCGAGGTGGCGGACCGGATCGCCACCCTCTACCTGGGGCGGATGGTCGCCCAGGTGCCCACCAAGGAGGTCACCCACGGCCAGGTCGTGGAGCTGATCACCGCGGGCCGCTCCGGCGACCTCGGCCTGCAGCGCCCCGAGAACGTGGTCGTCTGATGGCGCTTGAGAAGATCGGGACCGAGGAGGCCGGGATGGAGAAGGCGAGCGCCACCACGAGCACCGCGGACCCGGCGGGACCGACCAACGCGGCCGAGCGCGCCGCGCCGGCGTCGGCGCGCGCGGCCGACTTCGGCATCGACACGACCGCGCGCACCACGGGCGAAGCGGTCCGCGGTTACGTGCGCAACCTGCGCAACGGCGACCTGGGCGCGCTGCCCGCCCTGCTCGGGCTCGCGGCGCTGTTCGTGCTGTTCACCGTGCTCGACTCCGGCGGTACGTTCCCCAGCCTGCTGAACCTGGCGAACCTGCTGCAGCAGGGCGCGGGCCAGACGATCATCGCGATCGGCCTGGTGTTCGTGCTCCTGACCGGCGAGATCGATCTCGCGGCCGGTACCGCCTCCGGGCTTGCGGCCGCCGTGATGGCGCTGCACCTGGTCAGCGAGGGCAACCTGCTGGGCGGCATGGGCACCACGGTGTTCGTGATGTTCCTGGCGGTGGTGGTCGTCGCGATCGTGATCGCGGTGATGCTGCGGATCTGGTTCGGCGCCGCGTTCTCGGCGGTGGCGCTGGTGCTGATGCTGATCGGGTTCCCGCCGAACCCGTGGCTGGAGATGCTGCTCGCGGTGTGCGTCGGCGTCGTGATCGGCTGCCTCACCGGCTTCGCGGTCGCGAAGCTCGGCATGCCCTCGTTCGTGGTCACGCTCGCGCTGTTCATCGCCTGGCAGGGTGTGATCCTGCAGCTCATCGGCGACGGCGGCACGCTCGGCCTGCGCAACGACGTGATCATCGCCGTCGCCAACGGGAACCTCTCGACGCTCGGCAGCTGGGTCCTGTTCGTGGTCGGTGCGGGCGGCTACGCCGCGGTGTTGCTGTACCGGCAGGCGTCGCGGCGCCGGCTGGGGCTGGTGGCGCAGCCGACGGGGCTCGTGCTGATGAAGGTCGGCGCGGTGGTGGTACTGGCCGCGGTGGCGACGTTCCTGCTCACGCTCGACCGCTCGCCGGGCCTCACGCCGATCGCGGGCGTGCCCTACGTGGTGCCGGTCGTGCTGGTCCTGCTCGTGGCCGGTACCTACCTGCTCGACCGCACCCGCTTCGGCCGGCACGTGTACGCCGTCGGCGGCAACCGGGAGGCCGCGCGCCGAGCAGGCATCGACGTGGTCCGGGTGAAGGCCACGGTGTTCGTGATCGCCTCGGCCTGTGCGGCCATCGGCGCGATCGTCTACTCGTCGAAGGTCGGGTCGGTCTCGCCCGCCGCGGGCGGTGGCAACACGCTGCTGTTCGCCGTGGGTGCCGCGGTCATCGGCGGCACCTCGCTGTTCGGCGGGCGCGGCCGGGTCAGCAACGCCGTGATCGGTGGTGCGGTGCTCGCCACCGTGAACAACGGCCTCGGGCTGCTCGGTCAGCCCGCATCGGTGGTCTTCCTGGTGAACGGTGTCGTGCTCCTGCTCGCCGCGGGCGTCGACGTGCTCTCTCGGCGGCGATCGGCGGTCGCCGGCACGTGAGCCGCACGTGGGGCGGTGACGGTGGCGGTGGGCCGTCCGCCGCCACCGCAGGTGCCCGGCCGGACGAGGCACGCCGGCACAACCGGGCAGCCCTGCTGCGCCGCCTGCACGTGGAAGGGCCCTGCACGCGGGCCACGCTCGCAGCCGAGCTCGGGCTGAACCGCAGCACGATCAAATCGGTGGTCGACGGGCTCGCCGAGGCCGGCGTCGTCACCGAGGCCGTGCCGGCGCAGCGCAACGGGGCCGGGCGGCCGTCGCTGATGGTCCTGCCGGAGCCCGAGGCGGCGGTCGTGCTCGCCATCGACATCCGCGTGGAGCAGGTCGCGATGGCGATGGTCGGCATCGGGGGCCAGGTGCTCGGGCGGCACAGCTGGAACCTGCACCCCCGCACCCGCACTCCGGGTGAGGTGATCACCCACATCGCCGAGTCGGCCCAGCTGCTCGCCGACGAGCTGGCGGTCGCCGCCCGCGGTGCCGGGATCTCGGTGCCCGGTGTCGTGCGCCGCGAGGACGGCTTCGTGCACGAGGCGCCGAACCTCGGCTGGCGCGACGTGGCGCTGGGCACGCGGCTGGCTGCGGTCCTCAAGATCCCGGCGCAGGTGGGCAACGACGCCGAGCTGGGCGCGCTCGCCGAGCACGTGCGGGGCGAGGCCCGCGGTGTGGACGACCTCGTGTACGTCTCCGCCGACCGCGGCGTGGGCGGTGGGGTGATCGCCGGGGGACGCCCGCTGCGCGGCACGCGTGGCTACGTCGGCGAGATCGGCCACCTCGTGGTCCGCCCCGGCGGTCGGCCGTGCTACTGCGGCTCGCGGGGGTGCTGGGAGACCGAGGTCGGGGAGGCGGCCCTGTGCCGGGCGCTCGGGTTGCCCGAGGACACTCCGCGGGGTGTGGTGGTGGCCGAACTGCGCTCGCTCGCCACGGCCCCGCTGCCCGGGCCGCTCGACGAGTTCGCGGAGTGGCTCGCCACCGGCCTCGTGACGGTCGTCAACGTGGTGGCCCCGGACCTCGTGGTGCTCGGAGACCTGTTCACCGCACTCCCGGCCGCGGTCGTGGAACGGATCCGCACGCAGGTGCACGAACGCAGCCTCGTCAGCAGGGCGGTCGGCGGCACGCGGATCGCGACGAGCCCGCTCGGCCGTGACGCGAAGCTGGTCGGCGCGGCCGAGCTGGCCTTCGAGCCGGTGCTGGGCGGCGTCTAGAGCCTCGACCGGCCGTGGATGTTCACCGGGCCACGAAAATCGTGGTCGTTCGGGCGGCCGTGATCAGCGAAAGTGGTGTGAGGGCGACAGGTCTGTCGCCCTCACACCACTCCTAGCGATCATGGAGCACTAGTCCACCAGGACGCCGCCCTCACGGTTGTCGTGCACCGTGTTGGCCTCCTCGGACTCCCCGACGGGCGTGCCGCGCGACACGATGCCTGCGCGGTTGCCGACGATCGTGTTGCCGTTGACGTCGACCGTGCCGCCGCTGTCGAGGTAGACGCCGTAGCGGGTGTTGTCCACGAGAATGTTGTCGCGCACCGTGGTGGCGGTGGCCTCGCTGACGATGCGCACGCCGTCGTTGCCGTTGCCGCGGATCTGGTTGCCCTCCACGACGGTGTCCTGCGCGGTCTGGGTGACGCCGATCCCGGCCTCGCCGTTGTCGTAGACCTGGTTGCCCCGGACCGTCGTGGCGGCGGACTCGTTGATGTTGATGCCCTGCGCGACGTTGCCGAAGGTCTCGTTGCCCTCCACCAGGTTCCGGTCGGACCCCTGGTACATCACGATCCCGTGGTGGTGGTTGCGGTAGACGACGTTGTCGCGGATCACGCTGTCGCTGACGTCCTCGGCGAGGATGATCCCGTGCTTGCCGTTGTCGTGCACGGTGTTGCCCTCGATGCGCAGGGCGGTCGACCCGGTGTGCGGGTCGATGCCGTACAGGACGTTGTCGCGGAACTCGTTGCCGATCACCTGGAGGTCGCTCACCTCGTAGGTGTAGAGGCCGTAGTAGAGGTGGGACACGATGCTGTCGGTGATCCCGCCGCCGGTGCCGGCGGTGCGCCAGGACAGGCCGTAGGACTCCACGTCGCCGTGGCCGAGGTGGTGCAGCTCGGCGTGCTCGATCGTCATCTGCGCGCCGTCGCGGGCGAGCAGGAAGCTGCGCCCGTCGGCGGGCTCGGTGTCCGCTCGACCCTGCGCGGTGTCCCACGAGGTGACGCAGGTGCCGGTGATGTCGACCCGGCCGCCGAGCGCGTTGACGGACACGAACCGGCCCGCCTCGCTCTCCAGCTGCAGCCAACGGACGTCGGGCGCGGCGATCTGCAGCTCCGCGCCGCCCTGCACGACGAGGTCGGCGCCGAGGAACCACTCGCCCGGGGCGACCTCGCGCAGCGCGTCCGGCTCGCCCACGGCAGCGGCGAGGGCCGGCAGGGTGACGCCCGTGCCGGCGGCGAGCACGAGCCGGTTCGCCGCCGGGTCGTAGCTCGCGTCGAGGCCGGTCGGCGCGGGCGCCGGGGTGGCCGGGGCCGCCGCGGCCTCGCGGACGCACGGCTGGGCCGGGTCGGACGCCGCCGGCGCGGCGACCTCCCGGCGGGGGAGCGGTTCCGGCGGCGCCGCCGAGCACGCGCTCGCCACGATGACCGTGAGGAGCGCGAGCGCCGCGGCGCGGAGCCCGCGGCGCCCGCTCATGTCGCACCCATCGGCATACCCGGACGCCAGCGCTTGCGCGTGGTGGCGCCGGCGCGCCGCTGCCGCGCGGAGTGGATCTCCTCGAGCACGACGGCGAGCAGGATCAGCGGCACCCCGACCGCGCTGAGCAGGTTCAGCGGGGGCAGGCTCAGGTCGTTGACGCCCCGCGTCTCGACCTCACCGCGCACCGACTCGAGCGCGTGCACGCTGGAGTCGGCGAGCAGGAACGGGCTGCCCGGCGCGGTCTCGACGCCGAGCTGGACCGCGTCGACCGTCACCTGCTCCGCGTAGACCGGCTCCGGCGAGCGGGAGTGGATCCCCTCCTGGGTGCCGCTGATCTCGGAGTTCGTGATCGTGGTGGCCGCCGCCACGTCGATCCCGGTGCTGGCGCCGTCGACGTGCAGGCCGGTGATCCGGCCGTCCGGGCTGAACGTGCGCACGGCGTCGGACTCGACGCCGGTGACGCTCAGGCCGCTCATGACGACGCCGGTGGTGGCGGGGGCGGTGACGACCCCGTCGCGCCCACCGGTGACGGTGAGGTCGGCGAGGTGGATGTCGCTCGCACCGCGCTCGACCCGGACGCCCGAACGGGCGTCGCTCACCTGCACGTTCCGGAGCGTGACGTCCTTGCCGCCGAGGGCCGCACCGTCCACGCGCGCGCTCGCGAACGTGGAGTTGCGCGCCTCGAGCCCGGTGGTGCTCTTCTCGACGACGAGCCCGCGGCTGCCCCCGGTGGTGTGGACACCGTCGAGGACGATCCCCGTGCTGCCGACGTGGGTGAACACGCCCATGCGCTGCTCGGTGGCGTGGAAGTCGGTGACCGTGACGTCGGCCGAGCGGGACAGGCGCAGCCCGCCGCCTTCGTCGGCCTCGGTGGCGACGCCGGTGATCTGGGTGCCGGTCTGGCCGACCACGGCGACGCCGAACGCGGCGTTGCCGGTCGTGGAGATGCCGCTCACCGGCCGGTCCGTGCTGTCGCCGGTGACCAGCACCCCGTTGTCGCCGTTGCCGACCGCGCGGACGCCGCTCATGGTCGTGCCGGTGTCGCCGGAGAGCACCAGCCCGTCGTCGATGGACTCCTGGAGCGTGACCTCCTGCAGCGCCACGTCCTCGGACTTGGCCAGCTGCAGACCGACGGTGTTGCGAAGGAGGGTGGTGCGCGTGAGCGAGCCGGTGGCGCCGGTGTGGAACTCCACGCCGGCCTCGCCGCTCTCGGTGCCGTCGCGCGGGGTGCCCAGGTCGCTGAACGTGGTGTCGGTGGCTTCCAGGTGACCGCCGCTGGAAGCGACGATCAGCGGGCGACCGGCCGAGGTGCCGGGCACCGGCGCCCCGGTGGCCGGGTCGAGGGAGGTGACGGTGACGCCGGCGAAGGTGATCTCGCCGCCGCCGGTGTGCAGGGACGCCGCCTGCTGCGGCGTGGACCCACCGACCAGCTGCAGCGTTTGCAGGCTGTCGCCCGGTCCGCCGACCCGCAGTTCCGTGCCGCGCACCAGCACGACGGCGGCGTCGAGGACCGCTGTGCCGTCGGTGATGGCCAGCCAGCTGTCGGGCAGCGTCCGCTCCAGGTCGCTGACCGTCACCGGCCCCCCGCCGTGCCAGACGGTGCGCGTGAGGCGACCTTCGCTGACCACGTCGATCCGGTCCGGCCGCACGATGGTCATGTGGTGCGGGCGGCCCCGGCTCTCCCAGGACCGCCGCGCCGAAGCGGACCGGTCCGGGTCGATGATCTGCGCCGGTGCGAGCGTGGTGGACGTCGCCGCGGGGGCGGCCGGTGCATCCGAGGCGGCCAGTGCGGTGCCGGGAGCGAGCCCGACGCCGATGGCTGCGGCGGCGCTCGTCGCGACGATCCGTCCGACCCATCGCCGGCTCGTGGAGGCGGTGCTCATGCGGCGGCCCTCCGCAGCGGGATGACGTTGTCGTGGTGGTGGTGGTGGTCGTCGTGGTGGTCCCCGTGGTCGTCGTGGGTGGTGCGGACGACCTCGCCGTCCTCCACGGCGACCTGGCGGGTGAGCCAGGCCTGCGTGCGGATGGTGAGCAGCGCCTGGATCTTGATCAGCGCCATGAACCAGGAGACGACGACGTAGGGGAGGATGAAGAAGAACGACGTGGGCCGGCGCCGGATGTGGGGCAGCAGCTTCGCCGAGCGGCTGATCTGCCACCACAGGAGCAGGACCCCGGCGAACATCCAGTTGCCGGTGGCCAGGGCGATGCCCATCACGATCGGTCCGACCAGCAGCGTGAAGCTCGAGACGCCCTTGTCGATCATGGTGTACGCCAGGAACGGGTGGCGCCACACCCACGGCTTGGACAGTGCGCGCAGGTCCGAGCGCCAGGTGTTGCGCGCCCAGCGCAGCCGCTGGCGGAAGAAGATCCGCCAGCGGTCCGGGAAGGTCGACCAGACCTCGGCGGTGCGCTGCATGTAGGTGAGGTAGCCGCGTTCCAGGATCAGCGTGGTGAGTCGCTTGTCGTCACCCGAGAGCGACCGGACACCCCAGAACGTCTCGTCCATGAAGTCGTCCTCGATCTCCAGCAGCAGTTCGCGCCGGTAGACCGCGGTGCGCCCGGACAGGCACGAGACAGCCTGGCCGAGCAGGCTCTGGCTGGCGTTCTCGTCGAAGTAGCGGTGGTCGAGGAACATGTCGGTGATGCGGGCGAGGAACCCCTTCGAGCCGTAGACCGACTGCCGGGTGCCGACGCCGCCGATGCGGGGGTCGGCGAACGGCTTGCTCACCTCGGCGGCCACGGTGGGAGCCCAGATCGTGTCCGAGTCCACCAGTGCGACCAGCTCGGTGCGGGCGGCGCGCCAGCCCTTGCGCAGCGCGTCGCGCTTGCCGGGCACGTCGGTGATGACGACGGTGACCGGGTAGCGCCGAGCGATCTCCAGGCAGGTCTTGTCGGAGGAGTCGATCACGAGGATGACTTCTTCGACGTTGTTGGCCAGCCAGGACTCGATCGCCGCCGCGAAGATCTCGGGGTCTTCCTGGTAGGTGGGGACCACGATGCTCATCGGCAGCCGGTAGTTGTTGACGATCGGCTTGTAGAGCACTGCGGGGACGCGGCGGATCAGCCATGCTCCCCAGCGGATCAGGCCGAGCACACCCAATGGTGTGCCCAGCACGTAGTAGTACAGCGGCAGGTTCATGCCGACTCGTGCTCCTGCGAGCGGTCGTCGACGGCGCCGGCTCCGCCGGCGGGGACGACGACGCGGGCCTCACCGGCGGGTCCGCGCAGCTGGTCGGCCGCGGCGTGGGCCGCTGCCTCCACCTCGTGGTTGACGATGGCGGCGAGGCGGTCGTTGGTTTCGACGACCGCGGTGAGCAGGGGCATGTCGACGTCGATGGTGTCGGCGAAGCCGAGGAAGCCCTGGGTGTCCTTGGGCAGGCAGACCCCGCCGTAGGGGGCGCCGCCGCGGATGCCGTACTCGGGGTTGATGGAGCCTTCGGCGGAGCGGGCGACGGTGGCGGCGATGGGGTCGAGGTCCACGCCCATCTTCTGGGCGACGAGCCACATCTCGTTCCAGAAGCTGATCTTGGTGGCGTTGAAGATGTTGTGCGCGGCCTTGATGAACTCGGCCTGGGCCGGGTCGTCGAAGGTGCGCAGCTCGCCGCCGAAGGGGGAGAGCAGGTCGCGCAGGCGCTCGACGGTCTGGGGGTCGCGGCCGGCGATCACGGTCATCCACGGGTGCGCGAAGTCCTCGGCGGCGGAGACGGCGCGGAGGAACTCGGGGTTGGATGCGAGGCCGAAGCCTTCGTTCGCGGTCATGCCGGAGTGGCGCTCGAGGGTGTTCTTGACCAGGCCCTCGGTGGTGCCCGGGGGCACGGTGGAGCGCACGACGACGGTGTGGCGGGTGGCGGAGCCGGCGAGTGCCTTGCCCACTGCGGTGGTGCCGGCCTCGAACGCGGACAGGTCGTAGCGGTGCCCGTCGTTCGGGGTGGGCAGGGTGAGGAACAGCAGCGACTCCGGTTCACCGGACAGGTCGATCTTGCTGCGGACGTCGAACCCGCGGGCGGCGAGCTCGGCGATGCGGGCGGGGGCGACGTCGATGAACGTCACCTCGTGCCCGGCCTTCAGGAACCCCTCACCGGTTGCCGCACCGACGACACCGGAACCGATGATGAAAATCCTGGTCTTCACGAACGTTCCCCCTCTTGACGATTGATCCGATTCCCGGCAAGCTCCGACTCGGATCCCGGCAGGCACGGTGGATCGCCACCGCACCAGGTATTGCGGGTGGACGGACTCCGTCGTCCGTCAACAGGGGTCTCCTTGTCGGTGTCGACCCTGGCCGGCCGCGCAGGGCACCCACTGGGCGAGGTGCTCGTTTCGCGTTCGTGCAGGTCAGGTCGATCGTCGATGCGGCCGGAGACAGCTCCCGGGGAAGTCGTCCGGTGTAGCGCCCCCGCCGGACGGGCCCCCCGTCACCGGGAGTCGAGATCGGTCGAATCAGTACCGCGGGCCGACTGTTCGCCGGTGAAACCCCACAGCAGAAACACTATCTCAACGCTCCCTGAGATCGTCTCAGATTCCGGTCACGCTGCGTCGATCGGGGGTCACCGGTCGCCACTTCGGGCGTCTTCGCGTTGATGCCGTATTATTCCCAGGGCTGTGAAGAGCGCATATGTCGAAGGGTCCGTGCGCTGCTGTGGCCGGGGTCTCGCATTCGCCTGTGACCCGAGCCACTGATCCGTCCCAGCGGGCGCGGGAACGACCAGCGCACCCGAGGAGCCCTGCGGGAGCGCTTCCCCCGGCCCGGCAGCGGGAACGCCACCACCATGCCGCGACAGCTCGTCTCCGCCACGTTCGCCGCGATCGCGCGGCGGCGTGCCGCTCGTGCCTTCCACCCACGTGGGGAGCTCTTCGACGCGAACATCGAGCTCGCCGACCGTGCGTCCGCCGTCGCCACCGCGCTCGGCGGCACCGGGGAGCGCCGCGCGCTCGTGCGGCTGTCCAAGGGGGCGGGTACCCCCGGCAGGCTTCCGGACCTGCTCGGCGTCGCCGTCCGCGTCGAGCTGGGCGGCCACGTGCTCGACGTGCTGTTCACCAGCGGCCGTCGGCTGCTCGGCCCGTCCACCGGCTGGGGCAGGCGGCCGTACACGACGCTGCTGCCCTACGCCGCTGCCGGCAACCGGGTGGTGCTCGGGCTCGAGCCGGAGGAGCCGCAGCGGTCCGGAGGTGCCGATCCGGACGCCGTGCGGGGGGCGCTGCCGCTGGCGTTCACCCTCACCGAGCACCGGCGCGGCCGCCCACCGAGCCCGATCGGCCGGCTCGTGCTGGAGTCGGTGCACCGCGGCGACCCCGTCGCGTTCGATCCCACCCGCAACACCCACCCGGACCTGCAGCCCGCGCCGCCACTGCGGCGGCTGCGCGCCTGGGCGTACGCCGGCTCCCGACGGGGCCGCGGCGCGCAGGCGCAGGCGCTGCACCGCGCGCCGGGCCGGGACGGGTGAGCGCGCGTGCCGTGGCCCCGGCGGCGGCACGTATCCTCGGACCCGACCCACGGGAGCTCCGCGTTCCGGAGCTGAGAGGGCGGCAGGACCGGCCGCCGACCGTTCGCACCTGACCCGGTTAGTACCGGCGTAGGGAGGAACTCGGTGGCACCCGTACGCGCATCCCGGATCCTGGCCGCTCTCGGGGCGGTGGTGGCGCTCCTGCTCACCGGCTGCGGCGCAGGCCAGGGCGGCTCCGGCGGGGGCGAGACGATCCGCATCGCCCTGGACTGGACGCCCAACACGAACCACACGGGCCTCTACGTGGCCCAGCAGCAGGGCTGGTTCCGCGAAGCGGGGCTGGACGTGCAGTTCCTGCCCTACAACAACACCTCGCCGGACACCCTCGTGTCCTCCGGCGCCGCCGAGTTCGGCATCAGCTTCCAGGACTCGTTCACGTTCTCGAAGGCGGCGGGCGCCGACATCACCTCCGTGATGGCGGTGCTGCAGCACTGGGCCACGCAGATCGCGGTGCGGGCCGACCGGGCCGACATCACCTCCCCGCGCGACCTCGACGGCATGACCTACGGCGGGTTCGGCACCGCCTACGAGGAGCCGAAGATGCGCGCCGTGATCCAGGACGCGGGCGGAACGGGCACCTTCGACACGGTGGTGCTCGGCACCGCGGCCTACGAGGCGCTGTACGCGGGCGAGGTCGACTTCACCGAGCCGTTCATCGCGTGGGAGGGCATCGAGGCGGAGCTGCGCGGGCAGCCGTTGAAGACCTTCTCCTACGCCGACTACGGATTCCCGGACGCCTACAACGTCCTGCTGATCGCCAACACCCCCTGGATGCAGGCCAACCCGGAGGTCGCGAGCCGGTTCGTGCAGGCCGCCCAGCGCGGCTACCAGCTCGCCGCCGACGACCCCGCGCAGGGCGCCCAGCTGCTCATGGACGCCAACCCCGGCGCGTTCTCCGAGCCCGAGCTCGTCCACCGCAGCCAGGAGATGCTCGCCGCGGAGTACCTGCGCGACGAGCGCGGCGTCGTCGGCACGCAGACCGTGGACATGTGGTCGGGCTACTCCGGCTGGGTGTTCGACTCCGGCGTGCTGACCGGGCCGGACGGGGCGCCGCTCGCGCAGCGGCCGGACTTCTCGACGTGGTTCACCAACGACCACCTCGCCGGCGCCGGGGCGGCGTCCTGAACGCCGGGACCGACGTGGTCCGCGGCACGCGTGCTCCGAGGGCGCGCCTCGCGCCTGCCCGGACCTCGACCCGCGGGGGAGGGGGCCGCGACCCGCGGGTGTGGGGGCGGGTACTGCCGCCGCTGGTGCTCGTGACGCTCGGCCTCCTCGGCTGGCAGTGGTACGTGACGGCGGCGGGCGTGCGCCCGCAGGTGCTGCCCTCGCCGCTGCGCGTCCTGGAGCAGGGTTGGGCCTACCGCGAGCAGATCTGGGCGAACACGGTGCCGACGCTGCAGGTCACCGCGGTCGGCTTCGGTGTCTCGCTGGCACTGGGCTGGACGCTCGCGATCGCCGTGGACTTCTCGCCGTGGCTGCGCCGCGCGCTCACCCCGCTCCTCGTCGCCTCGCAGACGCTGCCGATCATCGCGATCGCCCCGCTACTGATCATCTGGTTCGGCTTCGGCCTGCTGCCGAAGGTCGTGGTGATCGCGCTGGTGACGTTCTTCCCGATCGCGGTGGGCCTGATCGAGGGCTTCGCCGCCACCGACCGCCAGGCCACCGACCTGCTGCGCAGCATGGGCGCCTCCCGCTGGGAACAGTTCCGCTACGTGCGCCTGCCGGGTGCGCTGCCGCAGTTCTTCACCGCGCTGCGCATCGGCATCACCTACGCCGTCACGGGGGCGATCTTCGCCGAGTACGTCGGCGCGACGGCCGGGCTCGGGATCTTCATGAGCCTGCAGAAGAACTCCTTCCGCACCGACCTCGTACTCGCCGCCGTGCTGGTCACCGCATTGCTGTCGGTGACGCTGTTCCTGCTGACCTACGCCGTGCAGCGGCTCGTGATCCCCTGGTACCGGGCGGAGCGCGCCGATGGGTAGGAGCGGGATGCACGAGAGCAAGCTGCAGCTCGACGACCTGCACAAGGCCTTCCCCGGCCCGCTCCCGGTGCTCGACGGCGTGGCGTTCGACGTGGCGCCGGGGGAGTTCGTCTCGGTGATCGGGCCGAGCGGGTGCGGGAAGTCCACGTTGTTCAACGTGATCGCCGGCCTGGAGCGGCCGGACGCGGGCCGGGTGGTGGTCGACGGGGAGGACGCCACCGGCCGCGTCGACCCCTTCGCCTACATGCCCCAGCGCGACCTGCTGTTCCCGTGGCGCACCGTCCTGGACAACACGACGCTCGGCCTGGAGGTGGCCGGGATGTCGCGCCGTGACGCCCGGAGCCGGGCCCGTGCGCTGTTCGCCCCGTTCGGTCTCGCCGGGTTCGAGTCGTCCCGGCCGCACGAGCTGTCGGGCGGCATGCGGCAGCGGGCCGCCCTGCTGCGCACCGTCGTGCAGGATCGGGCCGTGCTGCTGCTGGACGAGCCGTTCGGCGCCTTGGACTCGCTCACCCGCACCGACATGCAGACCTGGCTCGAGGAGGTGCGTGCCCGGTTCGGGTGGACCGTCCTGCTGATCACCCACGACATCCGCGAGGCCGTCTTCCTCTCCGACCGGGTCCTGGTGCTGGGCCCGCGCCCGACCCGGGTGCGCCGGGAGGTGGCGGTGGACCTGCCTCGTCCCCGCGGCGTCGAGCTGATCACCTCGGTGCGTTTCGCGGAACTGGAGGCCGCATTGCTCGCCGCATTGCGCGGCGAATCCGAGTCGATTTCTACGGGGTCCGTGGACGCGCCGCGAGAACGTGGTTCCGCGGATCAGGCGGAAAGCGGCTCGGCAACTGAGGAACGGGACGACCGGTAGGCATCCGCCATGTCCTCGCGCAGCGCGACGGTCTCCGGGTGCTCGTGCCCGAGCAGCGCGGCCGCATCGTCGGTGGCCCGCTGGAACGCCGCGACGGCCTCCGCCGTGCGCCCGAGGGACGCGAGGCATCCGGCCGCGTTGGCGCGCAGCGCGATGGTGTGCTCGTGCTGCGCGCCCAGTGCCCGTTCCGCGTCGTGCAGGGCCGCGCCCAGCAGGGTGAGGGCCGACTCGACATCCCCCGCCGCAGCGCGGGCGAGCGCCATCCCCATCCGCGAGACGAGGGTGTCGGGGTGCGTCGGACCGAGCACGCGGCGACGCTCGGCGGTGACCCGCCCGGACAGCGACAGGGCCTCGTCGACGTCGTCGACCAGGCGGTACGCCGTAGCCAACGCATCGGCGGCGGTGAGCGTGCGCGGGTCGTCCTCGCCGAGCACCCGCACGCGGTCCGACAGGTTGGCGATCATCAGCTCCAGCCCGCGCCGCCACTGGCCCGCGCTCACGCAGGTCGCGCCGAGGTTGCCGGCCACCGTCAACGTGGCCGGGTGGTCGGGCCCGAGCGTGCCGATGCAGCCCGCGAGCGCGTCCTCGAAGTGGCGGACGGCCTCGGCGGGACGCCCCGCGGCGCAGTGGGACGCACCGGCGGCGTTGTCCTCGGCGAGCGCGGCGACGTCCTCGCGACGCGGCGCGACCACACCGCGGGCGCGGGTCTCGCGCGACCACCACACCACCGTCATCACCTCCGTCGAAATCGCCATCGACGCTACGTGAGCCCCGTCGAGCACGTCGATCTCGATCACGGCGGCAACGGCGCTTTGTGACGCAGATCCGCGCGCATTTCCCATTCGATCCGGAAATTGTCACGGCCGGTGCGTGGACGATGACAAGCGGTGGTCCGTACGATGCGCAACGTGCGTGTGACCCGCAGCGCCCGCAAGCACGGCATCGCGGCCGAGGACATCAGCCGGGTGCTGACCGCGCCGCTGCGCACCGTGGTGCAGGGTGGCGAGCGCGGCACGGTCGAGCTGCACATCGGGCTCACGCCGGAACGCGACCTGCTCGAGGTCGTGGTCGCACCCGGCAACCCGGTGATCGTCCTGCACGCGATGCGGCTGAGCCCGTCGAACTACCGCTACCTCACCGGTTAGCGGGGGTGTTTGGGCGCAGGCGGGTCGATGCCCGCACCACCAGCTCCGGCGCGAACACCACCTGCTGGTGGTCGTGGTTCCCGGTGCCGCGGGCCTCGTCGAGCAGCAGTTCTGCCGCGGTGCGTCCGAGCAGCTGGCGGGGCTGGCTCACCGATGTCAGCGGCACGGCCGCGGCCTCGGCGAACTCGATGTCGTCGTAGCCCACGATCGCGAGGTCGTCCGGGACGCGGAGGCCGAGCCGCACCATCTGCTGCAGCAGCCCGAGGGCGAGCAGGTCGTTGGCGCAGAAGGCGGCCGTGGGGCGTCGGGCGGCCGGCATGCCGGCGATCCGCTCGCCCGCCCGCCGGCCCTCCGCGACGTTCAGCGCCGCAGTCTCGACCACCACGAGCTCGGCGCCGGGCGTGCGCGCGGCGGCCGTCTCCGCGCCGCTGATCCGGTCGGTGACCTGCCCGATCGCGCGGGGCCCGCCGACGAAGGCGATGCGACGGTGCCCCGTCTCGAGCAGGTGGGTGACGGCGAGGTCGCCGCCGAGCACGTCGTCGACGGCGACCGAGCAGTGGCCCGGACCGGCGCCGCGGTCCACGACGACGACCGGGGTGCCGCGGCGGGAGAGGGCGGCGATCCGCGGATCGCCCGCGTCGACGGGCGTGATCAGCACCCCCTCGACCCGCTGCTGCTCCAGCAGGTCGAGGAAGCCGGCCTGGCGGGTGGGGTCCTCGGCGCTGTTGCACAGGAACAGCGCGAGGCCCACGGCGTCGGCGGCCTCCTGCACCCCCTCGGCCACGTCGGTGAAGAAGGGGTTGGACGTGTCGAGCACGACGTAGGCCAGTGTGCGGCTGCCGCCGCCGCGCAGTTGCCGGGCCGACTCGTTGCGGACGAAGCCCATCGCTTCGATCGTGGCCAGCACCCGTTGCCGCGTACGTTCGCTCACCAGCTCCGGCCGGTTGAGGACGTTGGAGACCGTGCCGAGCGAGACGCCGGCCTGCAGCGCGACGTCCTTCATGCTCGGGGTGCCCCGAGGTGTGGTTCCCGCCGTCACGAGATCCTCCTCAACGGGCCGCACGACCTGCCGGAGGATATCGGCGCCGCGGATCGGGCGCTGATCACGACACGCTCTCCCCGCTCGCTGCAGCCTCGGCGCCCTCCTCGGCGGCCTTGAAACGTATCAAACCACTTTCGCGGGGTCGCCGGGCCCACCCCTTCCCGGCCGAGACCGACACCGACGACAGCGCGGCGGCGAAGGCGCGGTTCCACGCGGGGCTCGCCGGGCGCGGAGCGCGTCCTCCTGCTCGGTGCCGGTCCCACGGGGCTCGAGTTCGCCGGGCAGATCGCTGCGAGGTGGCCGGACGAGCACGTGACCGTCCTCGACCCCGCGCAGGAGCTGCTCCCGCGCTTTCCCGACGAGTTCCGGGCCGGGGTGCACCACCAGCTGGACGAGCTGGGCGTCGAGCTGCTGCTGGGAACGGGCCTGTCCGAGCCGCCGGCGACCGCCGCCGGTGAGCGGTCCCGGTTCCGAACCACCACCACGCCGTCGTCGCCGACATCTGGTTCCGCTGCTTCGGGGGGGTGCCCGCCACCGGGTACCTCGCGGGCGCTCGCCTGGCGAACGGGCACCTGGAGGTGACCCCGCAGCTGCGCGTGCGCGGGCAGGACCGCGTCTTCGCCGTCGGGGACATCGGCGCGGTCGGGGAGGCCGCGACGGCCGGCAAGCACGCGGCGGTCGTGGCCGCGAACACCCGCCCGCTCATCGCGGGCGGACCGGCGCCTGCCGTTCACGACGTGGCCCGCCGGCGATCGCCCTGCCGCTCGGCCCGAAGGCCGGCTCCCGAACTCGGTGTCCTCGAGGCCGCGGCGACGTCGGAGATCGAGGGCACCTCACTGACGGTCGAGCGGTACCGCGAGATCTCCGACCTCGGGTAGCGCAGGCACGGCCGTACGGCGTCCCGGGCCCGGAACTACCGTGGGGGCGTGGAGTCCGTGTCATCGTCCTCGTGCTGCCCGCCGTCGCGCGGCAGCGTCGGCCCGTCCGTCACCGAGCGGCCTGCGGTGCCCGGCCCCGGTGCGGGCGTCCCGGCGGACGGCTTCGTCGTCCTGCCCGGCGGCGTGTTCGCGATGGGCAGCGAGGACCGCGACGCGGTGGCGGGTGACGGCGAGGGTCCGGTGGCCCCGGTGCAGGTTTCACCGTTCGCGATCGCGACCCGTGCGGTGTCCACCGACGAGTTCGCGGCGTTCGTGGACGACACCGGCTACGTCACCGAGGCCGAGCGGTTCGGCTGGTCGTTCGTCTTCGCAGGCTTCCTGCCCGGAGCGCTGCGCGGGGCGTCGCCGCGGCCGGAGGGAACCCCCTGGTGGTGCGGCGTGCAGGGGGCCTGGTGGAAGCACCCGGAGGGGCCTGGCTCGGACCTCGACGGGCGCGGCGACCACCCGGTCGTCCACGTCTCCTGGCACGACGCCGACGCCTACGCGCGGTGGGCGGGCGGCCGCCTGCCGACCGAGGCGGAGTGGGAGTACGCCGCGCGCGGTGGCCTGTCCGGGGCGCGGTTCCCCTGGGGCGACGAGCTGACGCCCGGCGGCGAGCACCGCTGCAACATCTGGCAGGGCCGGTTCCCCACGCGCAACACCGCCGAGGACGGTTTCGCCGGCACCGCGCCGGTCGACGCGTTCGCCCCGAACGGGTACGGCCTCTACAACGTCTCGGGCAACGTCTGGGAGTGGTGCGCGGACTGGTGGACCACCGACCACGCCCGTGCTCCGGGCGGTGAGCCGGTCACGGACCCCCGTGGCCCGGACCGCGGCACGGCGAAGCTGATGCGCGGCGGCTCGTACCTGTGCCACGACTCGTACTGCAACCGCTACCGCGTGGCCGCGCGAACCAGCAACTCGCCCGACAGCTCCTCGGGCAACCAGGGCTTCCGCATCGCCCGCGACGCCTGAAGCCGCTCGCGCACCGACTTCCGCACTCAGGCACCGACTGCCGCGCTCACGCACCGACTGCAGTCGGTGCGCCGACGCAGAAGTCGGTGTGCGGCCGGGTGGTTGCGGCCCGTTGACGCTCCCGGCGCTGCCCCCTAGGGTGGATTGAAAGGTTTCATTCCCGGCCGCCACCGCTTCGCCGACGGGGGATCGACGTCCGTGCGCTACTGCTTCCTGCTCCAGGTCCGCCCCGACCGGATCGACGAGTACCGCCGTCGCCACGCCGCGGTGTGGCCGGACATGCTCGCCGCCCTGCGGGACGCCGGGTGGCGGAACTACTCGCTGCACCTTCGTGCGGACGGCCTGCTGGTGGGGTACGTCGAGAGCGACGACCTCGACGCCGCCCAGCGCGCGATGGCCGCCACCGAGGTCAACGCGCGGTGGCAGGCCGAGATGGCCCCGTTCTTCGTCGACCTCGACGGTCGGCGCCCGGATGAGGGCTTCGCGGTCCTCGAAGAGGTCTTCCACCTGGAGGACCAGCTGTCCCGATCGGAGAGCCACACGTGACTGACGTCCGGGCCGCGCTGCGGCAGCAACGGATCGAGACCCCGTCGTGGGCCTACGCCAACTCGGGCACCCGGTTCAAGGTGTTCGCGCAGGCCGGCGTGCCCCGCACCCCGGAGGAGAAGATCGCCGACGCCGCGGTGGTGCACCGGCTCACCGGGGTTGCGCCCGCGGTGGCCCTGCACATCCCGTGGGACCGGGTCGAGGACTACGGCGCGCTCGCGAAGTACGCCGCCGACCAGGGCGTCGACGTCGGCGCGATCAACTCCAACGTCTTCCAGGACGACGACTACAAGCTCGGCTCGGTGACCAACCCGGACGCGGGCGTGCGCCGCAAGGCCACCGACCACCTGCTCGAGTGCGTCGACATCATGGACGCCACCGGCTCGCGGGATCTCAAGCTGTGGTTCTCCGACGGCACCAACTACCCCGGCCAGGACTCGATCCGGGCCCGGCAGGACCGGCTGGCCGAGGCGCTGCGCGAGGTGTACGACCGGCTCGGGGACGACCAGCGGATGCTGCTCGAGTACAAGCTCTTCGAGCCGGCGTTCTACACCACCGACGTGCCCGACTGGGGCACGTCGTTCGCCCACTGCGTCGAGCTGGGCCCGAAGGCAGGAGTGTGCATCGACACCGGCCACCACGCCCCGGGCACCAACATCGAGTTCATCGTGGCGTTCCTGCTGCGGGCCGGGAAGCTCGGCGCGTTCGACTTCAACTCGCGCTTCTACGCCGACGACGACCTCATGGTCGGCGCCGCCGACCCGTTCCAGCTGTTCCGGATCATGCACGAGATCGTGTCCGCCGACGCGCTCGCGCCCGAGGCGGGCATCGCCTTCATGCTCGACCAGTGCCACAACATCGAGGCGAAGATCCCCGCGATCGTGCGTTCGGTGATGAACGTGCAGGAGGCCACGGCGAAGGCGCTGCTCATCGACACGGACGCCCTGGCTGCCGCGCAGCGGGCCGGTGACGTGCTCGACGCCAACGCGGTCCTGATGGACGCCTACAACACCGACGTCCGCCCCCTGCTGCGCGAGCTGCGCGAGGAGATGGGCCTGGACCCGGACCCGATCGCCGCGTACAAGCGCTCCGGCTACCAGGAGCGCATCGTGGCGGAGCGCGTCGGCGGCGAACAGG
Organism: Pseudonocardia sp. MH-G8; assembly: GCF_002262885.1. Taxonomy (GTDB): domain Bacteria; phylum Actinomycetota; class Actinomycetes; order Mycobacteriales; family Pseudonocardiaceae; genus Pseudonocardia. The sequence goes on from NZ_NKYF01000009.1 coordinate 265,719, forward strand.
CCGGCTGGGGCGCGTAGGCCTGCGGCCCCGGACGTTCAGGAAAGCCACATTCCTGAACGTGCAGGGCAGGAAAGTGGCTTTCCTGAACCACACCGACCCCCGGAAGGGATCATGACCCACCCCACCGTCTCCGAGCTCATCGCCCGGAGCAACCGGCTCGGCGCCGACCCGACCACCACCAACTACGCGGGCGGCAACACGTCGGCGAAGGGCTCCGAGACCGACCCGGTCACCGGGGCGCCGGTCGAGCTGTTGTGGGTCAAGGGCTCCGGTGGCGACCTCGGCACGCTCACCGGGAAGGGCCTGGCCGTGCTGCGGCTGGACCGGATGCGGGCGCTGGTGGACGTCTACCCGGGCGTCGAGCGCGAAGACGAGATGGTCGCCGCCTTCGACTACTGCCTGCACGGCAAGGGCGGCGCGGCGCCGTCGATCGACACGGCCATGCACGGGCTGGTGGACGCCGACCACGTCGACCACCTGCACCCCGACGCCGGCATCGCGATCGCCACGGCGGCCGACGGCGAGGCGCTCACCAAGGAGGTCTTCGGCGACCGCGTGGTGTGGGTGCCCTGGCGGCGCCCCGGCTTCCAGCTCGGGCTGGACATCGCGGCGGTGAAGGCGGCCAACCCGCAGGCCGTCGGCGTGATCCTCGGCGGGCACGGCATCACCGCGTGGGGTGCCACCAGCGAGGAGTGCGAGCGGAACTCGATGGAGATCATCCGCGCCGCACAGGCCTACCTCGACTCCCGGGGCGCGGCGGAGCCGTTCGGCCCGCTGCGCCCCGGCTACGAACCCCTGCCCGAGGACGAGCGCCGGGCCCGCGCCGCCGCGCTCGCCCCCGTCGTCCGGGGGCTCGCCTCCACCGACCGCCGCCAGGTCGGGCACTTCACCGACGCGGACGTCGTGCTGGACTTCCTGGCCCGCGAGAAGCTGGAGCCGCTCGCCGCGCTCGGCACGAGCTGCCCGGACCACTTCCTGCGCACCAAGGTCGCACCCCTCGTGCTCGACCTGCCGGCCACGGCCCCGCTGGAGGACGTCGTCGCGCGGCTGCGCGAGCTGCACGCCGCCTACCGCGAGGACTACCGCGCCTACTACGAGCGCCACGCCATGCCGGACTCCCCGGCGATGCGCGGCGCCGACCCGGCGATCGTGCTCGTGCCCGGCGTCGGCATGTTCAGCTTCGGCGCGAACAAGCAGACGGCGCGCGTGGCCGGCGAGTTCTACGTCAACGCGATCAACGTGATGCGCGGTGCCGAGGCCGTGTCGACCTACGCGCCGATCCCGGAGTCGGAGAAGTTCCGCATCGAGTACTGGGCCCTCGAGGAGGCCAAGCTCGCGCGGATGCCGAAGCCCAAGCCGCTGGCCGGGCGGATCGCGCTCGTCACCGGCGGCGGGTCGGGCATCGGCAAGGCCATCGCGCAGCGCCTCGCGGCCGAGGGCGCGTGCGTCGCCGTGGCCGACCGGGACGCCGACGCCGCGGCCGCCGTCGCCGCCGAGCTCGGGTCGACCGACGTGGCCGTGCCGGTCACCGTGGACGTCACCGACTCCGCCGCCGTGGCCGCCGCCGTGGACGCCGCGGCGCTCGCGTTCGGCGGCGTCGACCTCGTCGTCAACAACGCGGGGCTCTCGATCTCGAAGCCGCTGCTGGAGACCACCGACGCCGACTGGGACCTCCAGCACGACGTCATGGCGAAGGGGTCGTTCCTGGTCTCTCGCGCCGCCGCGAAGGCGATGGTGGCGCAGGGCATGGGCGGCGACATCGTCTACATCGCCAGCAAGAACGGCGTGTTCGCGGGCCCCAACAATGTGGCCTACGGCGCGGCGAAGGCCGACCAGGCCCACCAGGTGCGGCTGCTGGCCGCGGAGCTGGGCGAGCACGGCATCCGCGTCAACGGCGTCAACCCGGACGGCGTGGTGCGCGGCTCCGGGATCTTCGCGGGCGGCTGGGGCGCCAAGCGGGCCGCCGTCTACGGCGTGCCGGAGGAGGAGCTGGGCGCGTTCTACGCCCAGCGCACCCTGCTCAAGCGGGAGGTGCTGCCCGAGCACGTGGCCGCCGCGGTCTTCGCGATCACCGGCGGCGACCTCACCCACACCACCGGCCTGCACGTCCCGGTCGACGCCGGCGTGGCGGCCGCCTTCCTGCGCTGACCCACGGCCGACGAAGGAGGATCGGATGACCGCGGGTGTTCGGGTTGCGGCGGTGGACCTCGGGGCGTCCAGCGGCCGGGTGATGGCCGCCGAAATCGGCCCCGACCGGCTGGAGCTCACCGAGGCCGCGCGGTTCCCCAACGGACCGGTCCGGCTGCGCGACACCCTGCACTGGGACGTCCTCGCGCTCTACCGCGGCCTGCTGGACGGGCTGCGCGCCGCCGGTCCCGCGCTCGACGCGGTGGGCATCGACTCGTGGGGCGTCGACTTCGGTCTGCTCGACCGCACAGGCGCCCTGCTCGGCAACGTCGTGCACCACCGCGACGCCCGCACCGACGGTGTGGCGCAGCGGCTGGGCGAGACGTTCCCGCCGGCGCAGCTGTACGGGGCCACCGGCGTGCAGGTGATGCCGATCAACACGATCTACCAGCTGGTGGCGGCGGCCGGCACCCCGCAGCTGGCCGCGGCCACCGACCTGCTCCTGCTCCCCGACCTGCTCGGCTACTGGCTCACCGGCAACCGGCGGGCGGAGGTGACCAACGCATCCACCACGGGCCTGCTCGACGTCCGCGAGCGGGGCTGGGCGGTCGAGGTCATGCGCCGCGCCGGCATCGAGCCGGGGCTGTTCGCGCCGCTCGTCGAACCGGGGGAGCGGACCGGGGAGCTCGCGGCGCACGTCCTGGCCGACACCGGGCTGTCCGGGCCCGTCCCGGTGATTGCGGTCGGGTCGCACGACACGGCGTCGGCGGTGGTCGGGGTGCCCGCGGAGGGGGAGCGGTTCGCGTTCATATCCTGCGGCACCTGGTCGCTCGTCGGCGTGGAGCTGGACGCGCCGGTGCTCACCGAGGCGAGCCGGGCGGCGAACTTCTCCAACGAGCTCGGCGTCGACGCCACGGTTCGCTACCTGCGCAACGTGATGGGCCTGTGGCTGCTGCAGGAGTGCCTGCGCGCCTGGTCCGGCGCCGACCTGCTCCCGCTGCTCGACGAGGCTGCGCGCTCTCCCGCGTTCGCCGCGGTGGTCGACGCGGGCGACCCGGCGTTCCTCGCGCCGGGCGACATGCCCGAGCGGATCGCGGCCGCGTGCCGCCGCACCGGCCAGGAGCCCCCGCGCGACCGCGGCGCCACGGTGCGGTGCGTGCTCGACAGCCTCGCCCTCGCCCACCGCCGCACGATCCGCGAGGCCGTCGCGTTGTCGGGCCGCGACGTCGACGTCGTCCACGTCGTCGGCGGCGGCGCGCGCAACGCCCTGCTCTGCCGGCTCACGGCCGACGCCTGCGGCCTGCCGGTCGTGGCGGGGCCGGTGGAGGCCACGGCGCTGGGCAACGTCCTGGTGCAGGCCCGCGCCCTCGGCGCGGTCGACGGCGGCCTGCCCGAGATGCGCGCCCTGCTGCGCGCCACCCAGTCACTGACGCGCTACGAGCCGCGGGGTGACGACCGCGCCTGGGCGGCGGCGGAGCAGCGGCTGGGGCAGCCGGCCCCCGCCTGAGCGCGCTCGCACACCGACTTCGTGCCTCACGCACCGACTGCAGTCGGTGTGGGAGCGCAGATGTCGGTGTGCGACCGCCGTGATCGATGCGAGGCGCACGGAGGCGTCGGCGGACCGGCCGCGGTGTGCTGCTCGGACCGATCTCGCTCGCACACCGACTTTGTGCCTCACGCACCGACTGCAGTCGGTGTGCGAGCACTGAAATCGGTGTGTCAGCTGCTGGGGAAGTGCGGCCATACGGTCGGGGGCGTGCCGTTCGCCAGGTGGATCAGAGCTCGAGCGGCGGGCCCGCGCGCCAGTGGTCGATCGCCGGCGTCACGCCGTCCCGCAGCCCGGGCAGCTCACGGGCCATCGGCAGGCAGGCGATCAGCTGGAGCATCCGCGCCGTCTCCATGACCTGCAGCAACCGCTCGTCCAGGGGGCGCAGGCCCCGCTCCGTGGCCGCCGCGTCGTAGACCGCCCGGGCCGCGTCGTCGGCGTAGACCATGTCCCACTCGACGGGGCCGCGCGTGACGTGCTCGAAGTCGGAGGCGAGCGGCCCGTCCGGCGTGACGATGAGGTTGTAGGTCGGGGCGTCACCGTGCACGGGCTGCACGGAGCGGCCGGGGAAGGTCGCGGCGAAGACGCCGGGATCGGTCAGCGGCTCGATCAGCGTCCACTCGGCCCGTGCCCGGTCCAGGTCGGCGGGGGCGAGCAGGTCCGGCCGGGACTCCAGCTGGGCGAGGCCGTCGGGCACCGAGGCGTCCAGCGGCATGAGGAAGCGCAGCTCGCCGGGGTGGTCGCGCAGCGCCGCGTGCAGCTGCGCGGCGAGCCGGAGGCGCTCCGGTTCGTCCAGACCGGTGGTGGACTCGCCCGGGACCTGCTCCACGTACTGCCAGAACGTCATCGAGTACCCGTCGTGGCGCACCGGCTCCGCGGGCACCAGCGGGCTCGGCGGGACGACCGGGTGCCCCTGTGCGGCCAGCCAGCCCGCGGCGGCGAGCTCACGGCGTTGCTGGTCGGCCTGCGTGACGGGGTCGGCGGCCACCGTGCGGGGCAGCACGGTCGGCACGCGCACCACGACCGGGGCCGGGCGCAGGTGCACGACCACCGAGAACACGTCGTACAGGGCGTGCGGCTCGGTCACGGTGAGCCCGAGGGCGCGGCCGGCCTCCGCGGCGGCGGTGACGGCGCGCTCCTTGCGGGCCCGCACGTCGTCGGCCCCGATCTCGTCGCAGATCGGCATCGCCGGATCGTCCCATGTGTCCGCCTGTGCACCGAGACCGGTGACCGGCACCGCGCGATCGGTTACGGTCAGCGTTGACCGCCAGTGGAGTGCCGGCACGGAGGTGTCATGGACGACGACCGCGCCAGGGTCGAGGAGGCCGCCCGGAAGGTCGTGGAGTCCCACGACCCCCGTTCGCTGCCCACGAGCGAGTTCCTGGGCGCATGCTTCGATGCCGGCCTGTCCTGGGTGCACTTCCCGGAGGGCCTCGGCGGCCTCGGGGTGTCGCGGGGGCTGCAGGCCGGCGCCGACGCGATCCTGCAGGAGGCGGGCGGGCCGAACCCGTTCTCGCTCAACCCGATCGGTCACGGGATGGCCGCGGCCACCGTGCTCGAGCACGGCTCCCCGGAGCTGGCACGCGACCTGCTCCGGCCGCTCGCGACCACCGAGCACATCTGGTGCCAGCTGTTCTCCGAACCCGGGGCCGGGTCCGACCTCGCCGGGCTCGCGACCTCCGCGGTCCGGGACGGCGACGAGTGGGTCGTCAACGGGCAGAAGGTGTGGACGAGCCTCGCGCACCGCGCCCGCTACGCCCTGCTGCTCGCGCGCAGCGACCCCGACCAGCCCAAGCACAAGGGGCTCACCTACTTCGTGCTCGACATGCAGGCCCCGGGCGTCGAGACCCGGCCGCTGCGGCAGATGACCGGGCAGGCCGAGTTCAACGAGGTCTACCTCTCCGACGCCCGCATCCCCGACTCCCACCGCCTCGGCGAGGTCGGCAACGGGTGGCGGGTCGCGATGACCACCCTGATGAACGAGCGCTCCGCGATCGGCGGGTCGTCGTCCGTGCGCGGCGCGGGCACGATCGCCGAGGCGGTGGAGCTGTGGGCCCGCTACCCGCAGCGGCACACCCCGGTGCTGCGCGACCGCCTCGCCGTGCTGTGGACGCGCGCGGAGGCGCAGCGGCTCACCGACGAGCGCGCGCGGCGCTCGGCCACCACGGGTTCGCCGGGTCCGGAGGGCTCCATCGCGAAGCTCGTCAACGCCGAGCTCAACCAGCAGGTCTACGAGTTCTGCATGGAGCTGATCGGGCCCGAGGCCACGCTCTACGGCGACTACACCCAGCGCGAGATCACGCGGATGGAGGACTACCGCGGGCCGGTGCAGCAGCGGTTCCTGCGCGCCCGCGCCAACACGATCGAAGGGGGCACCTCGGAGGTGCTGCGCAACATCCTCGGCGAACGGATCCTCGGCCTGCCCGGCGACCTGCGTGCCGACGCCGGCAAGCCGTGGAAGGAGATCCCCCGTGGCTGAGTACCTGTTCTCGGAGGAGCAGCACGACCTGCGAAACGCCGTCCGGCAGTTCTGCGCCGACCGGTTCGACGAGGCCTCCGTGCGGCGGCTGATGGACAGCGACACGGGGCACGACCCCGCGCTGTGGGCGCGGCTGGGCGGCGAGCTGGGCGTGCTCGGGCTGGCGGTGCCCGAGGACCGCGGCGGCGCGGGCGGCGGGATCGTCGACCAGGCGATCGTCGCGGAGGAGTTCGGTGCGGCGCTCGTGCCCGGCCCGGTGCTGGGCACGGTCGGCCTCGCGATCCCCGCGCTCGTCGCGGCCGGGGGCGAGGAGCTGCTCCCCGCACTCGTGGCGGGGGAGCGCACGGGGGCGCTCGCCGTGCCCGCCGACGCCCTGACCGCCGCGGATCCCACCGTCACCGCCGACGGCCACCGGCTCACCGGCGAGGTCGCCCAGGTGGTCGACGGCGGGGCCGATGTGCTGCTGGTGCCCGCGCGCACCCCGGACGGCCTCGCGCTCTACGCCACCGACGGCGGCGAGCGCACCCCGCTGTCCACCCTGGACCGCACCCGGCGCCAGGCCCGGGTCCGCTTCGACGCCACACCGGCGCGCCTGCTCGCCACCGGCGCCGATGCGGAGCGCGCCGTCACGGTCGCGCTGCACGTCGGGGGCGCGTTGCTCGCAGCCGAGCAGGTGGGCGGGGCGCAGCGGATGCTCGACCTCACCGTCGCCTACGCGGGCACCCGGCTGCAGTTCGGCCGCCCGATCGGTTCCTTCCAGGCGGTCAAGCACCGGTGTGCGGACCTGCTCGTGCTCGTCGAGCACGCCCGCTCCACCGCCCAGCACGCGGCGTGGGCGCTGCAGGACGGGAGCGACGAGGCCGAGCTCGCCGTCGCGATCGCGCAAGCCACCTGCTCGGAGGCCTACCAGCGGGTCACGTCCGACGCCGTGCAGCTGCACGGCGGTATCGGGTTCACCTGGGAGCACCCGGCGCACCTGTACTTCAAGCGCGCCGTGAGCGACGCCGCCCTGCTCGGCAGCGCTGCGGCGCACCGCGAGCGGATCGCCGCGCGGGTGCTCGACGGGGCGGTGGCAACGGGATCGCCTGTGGTGGCGAGCGGCTGAGCTTGCGGAGCGGAGGCCGTCAAGCGGTTATCAGGCCTCTGACCTGCGATCTTGCCTTCCAAAGCGGATGACACGGCCAGGGCCGGTGGCTAGCGTTTCCCCTCGTGGACGCCGGGGAGCAGCGCACGGGGCTCGAGGACGTCACCGTGACCTACGGTGGCGAGCCCGCGCTGCGCGGCGTCACGCTGCTGACCCGTCCCGGCGAGGTGCTGGCGGTCGTCGGGCCGTCGGGCAGCGGCAAGACCACCGCGCTGCGGGCCGTCGCCGGGTTGCAGGCGGTGCGGTGCGGGCGGGTGCTGGTCGCCGGGCGGGACGTCACGGGCGTCGCCGTGGCGCAGCGCGACGTCGCGATGGTCTTCCGCGAGGGCACGCTGGTGCCGTTCCTCGACGTGGCCGCGAACCTCACCCGCTCGGCCGGCGCGTTCGGGGTGGCTCCACCGCAGGCCGCCCAGCGGGTGGCCGCCCGCAGCCGGTTGCTCGGGCTGGTCCGGCTGTTGCCGCGGCTGCCCCGCACCCTGTCGGCGGGCGAGAACGGGATGGCCGGGATCGGCCGCACGCTGGTGCGCACACCGCGGGCGTTCCTGTTCGACGAGCCGCTCGCGCACCTCGACGCCGCCGAGCGCTCGCGCATCCGGCGCAGGATCGTCGACGCCGTGCGCACCACGGGCGTCGGCGCGCTCTACGTCACGCACGACCAGGCCGAGGCGATGGCCGTCGGCGACCGCCTCGCGGTGCTGCACGACGGCCGCATCCACCAGCTCGACCGGCCCCGCCAGGTGTACCGGGCTCCGGCCGACGTGTTCGTCGCCGAGTTCGTCGGCGGGCCGGGCCTGGGACTGCTGCCGGCGCGGCTGGTCGCGTCCGGCGGCACCGCGGCGTTCCAGGTGGGCGAGCGCACGATCCCGCTGTGGGGCCCGGTGCCGGCCGGGCTCGCCGGTCACGTCGGCGAGCCGGTGTTGCTCGGCCTGCGCGGCGAGGACGTGGCCGAGGCCGGCCCGGACGCCGACCCGGCCTCGGTGGCGCTGCCGGTGGTGGTGCGCCGCGTGGAGCGGCCGGGCCATGACGCCGTGGTGAGCGCCGAGGTCGCCCTGCCGGGGGAGGCAGACGGTGCCCACGTGGTCGCGCGCCGGCAGCACCCGCCTGAGGGCCGGGGCGCGGGCCGAGCTGCTGCTCGACGCTCGCCGCGCCCACGTGTTCGACCCGGTCACCGGGCGGGCGTTGCAGCACCCGGACCAGCGCGCGACGCCCTGATCATCGGGCGGGCAGGGCGTCCAGCAGCTTGTCCAGCGTGATCGGCAGATCCCGGACGCGCACTCCGGTGGCGTGGTGCACGGCGTTCGACACCGCGGCCGCGGTGCCGACGATCCCGTGGGCCTGCACGTCGCCGACATCGGCGTCGACGACCACGTGGTACTCGGCGAGGTCGTGGTTGACGACGTGCCCGAACCGGGGGTCGAGCACGCTCTCCTCCTCCAACGCCATCGACAGGCCCATCGTCATGCCGCCGAGGAACTGCGAGCGGGCGGTGCGCGGGTTGACGACGCGCCCGGCGTCGAACACGCCGAGTACCCGCGGCGCGCGGATCTCGCCGGTGTCGACGTGCACCCGCGCCTCGACGAACTGGGCGCCGAAGGCGAACATCGCCCACTGCTCGGCCTCGGGGTTCGGCCCCGAGGAGGCGTCGATCTCGTCGCCGTCGTCGGGCTCGGCGCCGAACTTCTCGCGGAACGCCCGCGCGGCCGCGACGAGGGCCGAGCCCCAGCTCGACGTCCCCGACGACCCTCCCGCCACCGAGGCCGTGGGGTGGTCGGTGTCGCCGATCAGCACGTCGACGTCCTCGCTCGGCACGCCGAGGGCGTCGGCGATGATCTGGGGCAGCACGGTCCAGGCGCCGGTGCCCAGGTCGGCGGCGCCGATCCGGGCGACGTAGCGCCCCCGCTCGAACCGGATCACCGCGCTGGAGGGCTGCCGCATCGCCGGGTAGATCGAGGACGCGACGCCGGTGCCGACGAGCCAGTCGCCCTTCCGGTGCCCGCCCGGGCGCGGGTCGCGGCCGGCCCACCCGAATCGTTCGGCGCCCTCGCGCAGGCACTCGACCAGGCGCCGCGAGGAGAACGGGTTGCCCGACTCCGGGTCGACGTCGGGCTCGTTGCGGATCCGCAGCTCGACGGGGTCGATGCCCAGCTGGCAGGCCAGCTCGTCCATCGCGACCTCGGGCGCGAACATCCCCGGGCACTCGCCCGGCGCGCGCATCCAGGACGGCACGGGCACGTCGGGTGCAGCGCACCGTCGGGCGCGAGCCCGTCGGCCGTGGTGATCTCGTGGCCGTCCCGGGCGACCGCCAGCGTGAGGCAGGACAGCACGCGCCTGCCGTCGAGCAGCACCGTGCACGCCCCGCACTGGCCGTGGTCGCAGCCCTTCTTCGGGCTGATCACCCCCAGCCGCTCGCGCAGCGCGTCGAGCAGGGTGGTGCGGGTGTCGACGGTGACCTGTCGCGGTGCGCCGTCGACGTGCAGGGTGACGTGGGCGTCCATGGGAGACCTGTTCCCGGCCTTCGGGATGCCACACGTCGGAGGGCGCGCATCTCCGGTGTGAGCCCGCGTCGCGGGCGTGATCATCGGTTTGGTGCACCGGCGGCGACATTCTGCCGGTATTGCGCCGGTCCGCTGATCATGACGTCTCAGAGGCTGTGATCCTCGCCGGCAGGTGCGGCGAGTCTGTGCGCCCGGGCTGACGCGCCTACGCTCGGCCCGTGCGGATCGCCTCCCTGCTCCCGGCGGCCACCGAGATCGTCACCGCCCTCGGCCGCGCCGACGACCTGGTGGCCGTGACCTACGAGTGCGACGCCGACGCCCGCCTGCGCGCGGCCGTGGTCGTGGACACCGCGTTGCCGGCAGGGTTGGAGCCCGCCGCGATCGATGCGGCCGTCCGTGAGCGCGTGGCGCGGGGCCTGCCGATGTACGAGTTGGACCGGGCCGCCCTCGCCGGCCTGGCGCCCGAGCTGATCCTCACCCAGGACCTGTGCCGCGTCTGCGCGCTGCCCGCGGGCAGCGTCACCGACGCGCTCGACGCGATCGGTTGCGCGGCCGACGTGCTCTCGGTGGACCCGCACACCGTGGACGAGGTGCTCGCCGCGATCGTCGCGATCGGGGAGCGGGCGGGTGCGTCGGGGGAGGCCGAGGCGCTGGTGGCGCGGCTGCGCGCCCGGCTGGCGGCGGTGGCGGGTGCGGTGGCGGGCCGCCCGCGTCCGCGTGTGCTGGTGTTGGAGTGGGTCGACCCGCCGTTCCTCGCCGGGCACTGGGTGCCAGAGCTGGTGCGCCGCGCGGGCGGGGAGCCGATCGGCGGGGTGGACGGCGGGCGCAGCACGTCGGCGGAATGGGCACAGCTGACGGCGCTGCCGGTGGACGCGGTCCTCGTGGCGCCCTGCGGATACGGCCTCGACGACGCCGTGGCGCAGGCCGCCGCCGTGCGCGAGCGCTTCCCCGGCGTCGCGGTGTTCGCCGTCGACGCCGACTCCTACGTCGTGCGCGCGGGGCCGCGGCTCGTCGACGGGATCGAGGCGATCGCGTGGGCGCTGCACCCCGGCGCGGTGCCGGCGCCCCCGCTGGGGCGGATCAGCCGGTGTGCGCCGGCGTGGGGGAGCGGGGCGAGGTGAACCAGCCCGCGTAGGTCAGCACCAGGCCGACGACGGCCAGCGCGGCGAAGAACACGCGCGCCGCGGTCGTGGCGGACGGCGAGAGCATCGTGGCGTCGACACCCGCCTGGACGGTGGTCGGGGCGGCGATCAGCAGGAACCCGCGCAGCGCGACGAACCAGCCGAAGAGCGAGACCGTGACCGCGAGCGGGCCGCGCCAGCTGCGGTGACCCCCGATGATGACGAGTCCGCCGCCGAGCATCAGGGCACCCAGCATCAGGGTCAGGGTCGGCTCGGAGAACAGGTCGGTGACCAGGCCGTTCAGCTCGGGCAGACGGATCGCGTAGACGGTGGTGAAGACGGCGACGTAGGGCCCCAGGACGCGGGCGAACGCCCTGGTGCGCAGCTGCGCGTCGACGCTAGCGGCTCGCATCTCCTCGTTCTCCTTCCGGCCGGTAACCGGCCTGGGCCAGCACGGCGCGCAGGTACTGCTCGACGTCGGCGGGTGTGCAGGTGTCGGGGCGGCTGACGAGGTGCTGCCAGACCGCGCCGGTGAGCAGGTCCAGGAGGACGCCCGCGTCGGTATCGGGGGGCAGCTCGCCGCGCTCGCGGGCGCGTTCCAGGACGTCGCGGCGAGCCCGGTCGCGGTGCTGCCCGAAGCGGTCCTGGTGGGTCCGCGCGAGCTCGGGCTCGTGGTCGACCGCGGCGTAGAGGCGACGCAGCAGGCGGCGCTGGCGCGTGTCGGACAGCGCGTGCGCCCAGCCGGCCAGCAAGTGCTCGATGTCGCGGATGTGCGGCGCGGCCGGGGGATCTCCGTACGCGGCCTCGATCGTGGCGGTCAGCAGGCGTGTCTTGTCCGGGTAGCGCCGGTAGACGGTGGCCCGGGTGACGCCGGCGCGCCGGGCCACCTGCTCGATGGTCGTGGCCTCGACGCCGCGCTCGATCAGCAGCTCCAGGCCGGCGGCCAGGATGGCGGCGTCGGCCTCCTGGCTGCGGGGGCGACCGGGGGTGGGCACGTCAATACGATACAGCACAGCTCTGTATTCAAATTACGGGAGCGGTCGGACCGGTGACACCAACGGCCGGTCGAAGATCAGGTGCGTCTGGGCGTGGCCGATCTCCGGGCGGGTGGTGAGGTGGTCGACGATCAGTCGGTGCAGGTGCGCGCTGTCGGTGACCGCGACGTGCAGGAAGAAGTCGTCCGGCCCGGAGACCGTGTAGAAGGCGAGGGTCTCCGGCAGTGCCAGCACGGCCGCGGTGAGCGACTCCACCAGTTCCCGGCGGTGGGGCCGCAGCTGGATCGCGATGAAGGCGTGCAGGCCGCGGCCGACGGCTGCGGGGTCCACCACCGCGCGGACGGCGGTGATCACGCCGAGCGCACGCAGCCGGCGCACCCTCTCGTGGCAGGAGGACGTCGGCAGCCCGACCCGGGCCGCGAGCTCCTTGTTGGTGACGGACGCGTCGTCCTGCAACTGCTGCAGGATCCGCCAGTCCGCCGGATCGAGTTGCACGTCACGAGGCATGTTCCGGACGATATCCGGAGTCGGTTGCGAGGAGGCGGACGATCCCCGAGATTCGTGGGGTGCCTCCCCGCTGCGTCCTCGTCCTCGACCCCGCCGCTCCCCGCTGGCTGATCGCCAACGCCTCCGCCGTCCTCGGCGCCTCCGCGGGCGCCGCCGGTGCCGCCGCGCTCGGACCCGACCTGACCGACGCCTCGGGCACCAGGTGGGCGGGCATCGCCGAGATCGTCGTGCCCGTGCTGGCCGCGGCGCCGGCCGAGCTCGCTGCGCTCCGGACGGCCGCTGCGGAGGCCGGCGTCACCGCGCTGGCCTTCCCGGACCTCGCGCAGGCCTCGCCAACCTACGCGGCGTTCGCCGAGGCGGTGACCCGCACGCCGACCGACGGGATCGGGCTGCACGCGGTGGCGCTGCTCGGGCCGGGCAACGCCGTCCGCAGGCTCACCCGGCACCTGTCCGCCCTGGCCGACCCGGTGCCGGTCCCGTGAGCATCGAGCGCTGGACGGCGTTCGTCGGCGTGCTGCTGGTGATCCTCTGCACGCCCGGCCCGGACTTCGCGGTCGTGCTGCGCCACTCCCTGGAGCATCCGCGGCGCGGGGCCCGTGCCGCGGCGGGGATCGTCACGGGGCTGGCCGGGCACACGGCGGCCGCGGCCCTCGGCCTCTCCGCGGTGCTGGCGGCCCGGCCCGACGTGCTCACCGCGATCCGCCTGGCGGGCGCCGCCTACCTCGCGTGGCTCGGCGTGCAGGCGTTGCGTGCCGCGTTCCGGCGCGCACCCGCGGCGGCCGCGCAGCGGGCCCGCATCCCGCACCCGTACCGCGACGGGCTCGCCACGAACCTGCTCAACCCCAAAGCCCTGCTCTTCTTCCTCGGGTTGATCCCGCAGTTCGTCGTCCCGGGTCCGGCCATGACCGCGCAGTTGCTCCTCCTGGCCGCCACCACGGTGGTCGGGTCGGTGCTGTGGTGGGCGACGGTGATCCTCGTGGCCGCGCGGGGCAGGGCCGCGCTCGCCTGCTCGCGGGTGCGCCGCGGGGTCGACGGCGCGACCGGCGGTGCGCTGCTGGCCGTGGCGCTCACCGTCGCGCGGGGTTGAACCGGGCGACGCCGCTCCCGACGAGGCGGATGCAACGCCGCCGTCGGGACGTACGCCGTGGTCAGACATGAGTGGCGTGCGCATCCGCTGGGTATGCATGAGTCATGCATGACATAGGCACGGCTCGGCACAGCCGGGGGCGGTGTCGATGGGTGTGATGCTCGCCCTCGTCTCGGCGATCAGCTACGGGTTGTCGGACTTCCTGGGCGGCGTGCTGTCCCGGCGCGCCCCGTTCGTGCGCGTCGCGCTCCTCGGCCAGGTCGGCGGCCTCGGCGCGACGGTGCTGGCTGCGCCGCTGTCGGCCGGGGCCCTTCCGGGGCCTGCCGATCTGGTCTGGGGTGGGCTCTCCGGGGTCGGCACCGGGCTCGGGATGACCTTCCTCTTCCGCGGGATGAGCCGCGGTGCGATATCCGTGGTCGTGCCGGTGAGTGCGGTCGGCGGTGTCGTGCTGCCCGTGCTCGTCGCGGCGGTCGTGCTGGGAGACCGCCCGGCACCGCTCGCGTGGGCCGGAACGGTGCTGGCGGTGCCGGCGCTGTGGTGGGTGTCGCGGGAACCGGCCTCGGCACGGGGAACCGGCGGCGTGGCTGACGGACTCGTTGCCGGGGGCGGCATCGCCCTGCAGTACCTCGCCCTCGCCCAGGCGGCGCCGGCGGCCGGGATCTGGCCCGTCGCCGCCGGCCGGGTGACGGCGACCGCTGCGGTCGGCGTCCTTGCCATCGCCCTCGGCCGCCGCGAACCCGACCGGACGGTGCGGGCGTCCGCCTGCGGCGTCCGGGCTGCGGCGGCGGGTGCCGGTGTCCTCGCCGCGCTGGCGCTGGTCTGCTACCTGTTCGCGACGCGGACGGAGCTCGTCGCGGTGGCGGTCGTGCTGTCCTCGCTCTACCCGGTCGTGCCCGTGCTGCTCGGCGTCACCGCACTGCGGGAACGGCTCGGACGCGCGCAGGCGCTCGGCCTGGCCGGCGCGCTCGCGGGGTGCGTGCTGATCGCGACGTCCTGACCGTCGGGCGATCACGGCCGCCGTGGCCCGCGGGTGAGCACGCGTAACATCGGGGCGTGACCGGCCCTTCCGAGCTGCGCCCGGTCACCGGTTTGCCCGTCCCCGCCGGGCCGGTGCACGCGCACACCGTGCTCGCCGACGCCGACGGTGCGCCGTACTCCTCGCTGCTGCGGCGGCCCGCCGAGCGCGCCGAGCGGTACGCGCTGGGCAAGGCGCTGCGCAAGCGGGTGCCGCGCTCGTCGCTGGCCGAGTGGGCGCCTCCCGCCGACCGCCCCGACCCGGTTCAGATGATCATGGAGAGTCACGAGGGCCGGGTGGGTCGGCTGGTGCCGGTGCGGGTGGGGCGGATGGTCGCCTCGCCCTACGGGTTCCTGCGCGGCACGGCGGTCGTCATGGCCCACGACGTGGCGCGGCTGCCGGCCACCGGGATCACCCCCGTCGTCTGCGGCGACGCCCACCTGGGCAACTTCGGCTTCTACGCCTCGCCCGAGCGTGACCTGGTGATCGACCTCAACGACTTCGACGAGGCCCACCCCGGCAGCTGGGAATGGGACCTGCGCCGGTTGGTGGCGAGCATCTGGGTGGCCGGGAGGCAGAACGGCGCGCGCGAGGACGCGTGCGGCGCGGCGGTCGCCGAGTGCGTCGCCGCGTACCGGCAGGAGGTGCGCTACCTCGCCGACCAGCCCTTGCTCTCACGCTCCTACCAGCGGCTCGACGTCGACCGGCTCGCCGAGAGCAGCCCCAAGCCGCTGCGGGCCGAGGTCGTGCGCGCCGCCAAGCGGGCCCGGCACCGCACCAGTGACCGTGCGGTGCCGCGCTTCACCCGGCAGGTCGAGGGAAGGCGGCGCATCGTGGAGGAGCCGCCGCTGATCACCCGCGTCCCCGGCGCCGACGCCGAGCGGGTGGCGGCAGCGCTGGACGACTACCTGCGCACCCTCGCCCCGCACTGGCAGCGGGTCCTGGGCGGGTACACGCTCGTGGACGTCGCGCACAAGGTGGTGGGCGTGGGGAGCGTCGGGTTGCGCGCCTACGTGGCGCTGCTCGAGGGCTCCTCGCCCGACGACGTGGTGTTCCTGCAGCTCAAGCAGGCCCGGCGCTCGGTGCTCGCGCAGTACGTGCACGGCGATTCCGCGCTGCACGCCCACCAGGGGCAGCGCGTCGTGGAGTACCAGCAGGCGCTGCAGACGGTCAGCGACCCGCTGCTGGGCTGGACGACCGTGGGGGAGCACCAGTACTACGTGCGGCAGTTCCGGGACATGAAGGGCGCCGTGGCGCTGGACGCCATCGATGCCGAGGCGCTCGCCGACTACGCGGGCGTGCTCGGACACCTGCTCGCGAAGGGCCACGCCCGCACCAGCGGGGCGTCGATGATCGCCGGCTACACGGGGCGCTCGGACCGCGTCGACAACGCCCTGTGCCGGTTCGCGCGCGCCTACGCCGACCAGACCGAGGCCGACCACGCCGCCCTGATCAGGGCCGTCGACCGCGGGTTGCTGCCCGTCGAGCGAGGGGTGTAGCCGTGCACATCGGCGAGCTCACCCCCACAGCGCCGTGGGACCACGTGCGGCGCACCGCGCGGCACCTCGCGCGTTCGCTCGGCCCGGCCGTGGGGCTGACCACACCCGCGCTGCTGCGCCACCCGGTGTGGCGCAGCAGCGCCGCGGAAGGCGGCGGGGCGGGTGTGGTGGTCGTCCCGGGGTTCGGTGGCCTCGACGCCAGCATGGCCGTACTGCGCCGCTGGCTGCAGCGGCGCGGCTACGTGGCCGTCGGCGCGGCGCTCGCAGGCAACATCGGCTGCACGCAGCACCTGGTCACGCGCCTGGAGCGCCGCGTGGAGGAGCACGCCACGGCCACCGGCGGCCCGGTCGTGCTCCTCGGCCACAGCCGAGGCGGGATGCTCGCCCGGGTGATCGCGGCCCGGCGGCCCGACCTGGTCCGGGGGCTCGCCATGCTCGGCAGCCCCGTGCTCGACCCGCTCGACGCACGCGGTCTCGCGCGGCTGCTGCTGCCCGCGCTCGTCGGGCTGTCGGCGCGCGGCGTGCCCGGGCTGCTGAACGGCGACTGCCTGGCCGGTGTGTGCGGTGACACGACGGCGGACGGCCTCGCGGCGCCGCTGCGGGTCCCCGCCGTCGCGATCTACTCGCGTGAGGACGGCGTCGTGGGCTGGCGGTCGTGTCAGGACCCCGAGGCGGAGTGGGTGGAGGTCACCAGCAGCCACACGGGGATGGGCACCGACCCGCAGCTCTACACGGCGCTCGCCACGCGGCTCGCGGCCTGGGCCGCGCGCTGACGCGCGCTAGTCGCCCAGTTCCTCCACCCGCCCCGCATCGCGCGCGTCGTAGCCGGAGAGCGCGGTGACGGCGGCGCGGATGTCCGGTTCGTGCAGGGCGGCCACCAGCGGTGCCGCGGCGTCGACCGCCTCGCCGGTGAGCACGACGTCGTAGTCCTCGGAGACCAGCGGCACGAAGTCGAGGTCGAGGTCGCGGGCCACCGAACGGACGCCGAGTCCGGCGGCGACCACGCCCGAGGCCACCGAGAGGGCCGTCTCCAGGTGCGAGCCGGTCTCCGGCCCGCGTAGCGCGTCGGGGTCGTGGCCGGCCTCGAGGAGCAGCCGGTCGAGCAGCACGCGCGTGCCGGTGCCGTGGCGGCGCTTGGCGACGCGGAGCCCGGCCAGGTCGGCGGCCGACGCGAGGCCGCGCGGGTTGCCCGGCGGGACCAGCAGGCCCTGTTCGCGACGCCACAGGTGGATCAGGTGTGGCCGCAGGCCGCGCAACAGCCCGCGCGCGAACGGGGCGTTGTAGGTGCCGGTGTGGTGCAGCAGGTGCACCGCGGCGCCGTCGGCGTGCCCCTGGCGCACGGCGCGCAGCCCGCCGAAGCTGCCCTCGGTGCCCACCGACCGCAGCCCGCGACCCAGCCGGCGGCCGACGACGTCGAGCGCGGGGTCGTCGCTGCCCGCGAGCCGGAACACCCGCTCGGCGTGCAGGAACCGGCGCGCGGCCACCACGCCGTCGGGGGCCACACGGGTACGGCGCCGGTCGGCGGTGACGATCACGCCGGCGTCGGCCAGCGTGCGGACCGAGCGCCCGATCGTCGACGCCGTGGTGCCGAACCGCTGCGCGAGCTCCCGCACACCGGGCAGCTCGGCGCCTTCGGCGAGGTCGCCCGCGCCGATCCGGCTCGCCAGGTCGGCGCAGATCTCCCGGTACCGCGTCACGTCTGAGGACTCTATAGTCCCGCTCTGTGCCAGCACAGTTCCGCGCAGCGGTGGTCGGTCTCGTCCTGCTCGTGTTGACGGCGTGCGGTACGCCCGCGGAGGGATCCGCGGCCGGGCCGTCCGCGGAGCGGTCGATGATCCTCGCCACCACCACGAGCACGCAGGACTCGGGCCTGCTCGACGACCTGCTCCCGGCCTTCACCGCCGAGACGGGGTGGGCGGTGAAGCCGATCGCCGTGGGGAGCGGCGCGGCCATCGAGATGGGCCGCCGCGGCGAGGCCGACGTGCTGCTGGTGCACTCGCCCGCCGCCGAGGAGGAGTTCGTCGCCGAGGGCACCGCCGGGCGGCGGCTGCTCGTGATGCACAACGACTTCGTGCTGCTCGGCCCGCAGGACGATCCGGCGGGCGTGCGCGGGCTGCCGGTCGGCGAGGCGCTGGGACGGATCGCGGGCGCGGGCGCGGTGTTCGTCTCACGTGGGGACGAGTCCGGCACCCACGCGCGGGAGAAGGCCCTCTGGGAGCAGTCCGGCGTGGCCCCGGGCGGCGCGTGGTACCAGGAGACGGGTCAGGGCATGGGGGCCACCTTGCGGGTCGCCGCGGAGAAGGCCGGCTACACGCTCGCCGACCGGGCGACCCACCTCGCGCAGCCCGACGGCCTCGCCGTGCTCGTCGAGGGCGATCCCGGCCTGCTGAACGTCTACCACGTGATCGAGATGACCACCCGCGCAGGCGAGCGCGTGCAGCCCGAGGCGGGCACGGCGTTCGCCGACTGGATCACCGGGGCCGACGCCCAGCAGCGCATCGGCGAGTTCGGGCGCGCGGAGTTCGGGCGGCCGCTGTTCGTGCCGGACGCGGGCAAGCCCGACCCCACCGGCTGAGCCGTCGTGGACGTCCTGCGCGACGGGCTGCTGGAGGCGCTGCGGCTGCTCTTCGGCGGCGATGCGGAGACCTGGGCGATCACCGCGTTGACGCTGCAGGTGTCGCTCACCGCCACGGCCGTGGCGGCCCTGCTCGGCGTCCCGCTGGGGGCGGCGATCGCGCTCGGGTCGTTCCCCGGCCGCCGGCTGCTGCTCTCCGCCGCGAACACCGGGATGGGCCTGCCACCGGTGGTCGTCGGGCTGTTCGTCACGGTGTTGCTGTGGCGCAGCGGGCCGCTCGGCGCCTTCGGGCTGCTCTACACGCCGGCCGCGATGGTCGTGGCGCAGGCCGCCATCGCCACCCCCGTGGTCGTGGCGCTGGTCGCCGCGGCGTTGCAGCAGGTGGACCCGGAGTTCCTGGTGCAGATGCAGGGGCTGGGTGCGTCGCGCGCGCGAGCGCTGCTGGCATTGTTCGCCGAGGCGCGGCTTCCACTGTTCGCGGCGGGTATGGCGGCGTTCGGGGCCGTCGTGAGCGAGGTGGGGGCGGCGCAGATGGTGGGCGGCAACCTCGCGGGGGAGACGCGCGTGCTCACCACGGCGGCCGTGCTCGCCACCAGCCGCGGCGAGTTCGCACTGGCGATCGCGTTCGGGTTGGTCCTGCTGCTGATCGCGTTCGTCGTGAACCTGGTGGCGACGCTGGCGGGCCAGCGCGAGCGCGTGCGATGAACGGGCTGTCGGTACCGGTGCCCCGGATCGGTTGCCGCGACCTGCGGGTCCTCGCGCGGGGACGGGAGCTGTTGCACGTCCCGGCCCTCGACGTCGCCGCGGGCGAGGTGCTCGCCGTGCTCGGTCCCAACGGCGCGGGGAAGTCGACGCTGCTGCGCGCGCTCGGGCACCTCGGCGGCCTCCGGAGCACCGGCGACGTGCTGCTCGACGGGCGCCGCGCCGGGCGCCGGGAGCTGCGTCCCGCCGTCGCGGCCGTGCTGCAGCGGCCGATCCTGCAGCGGGGCAGCGTGGCCGCCAACGCCGCCGCGGGCCTGCGGATGCGGGGCGTCGGGCGGCGGGAGGCCCGGGAGCGTTCGGCGCCGTGGCTCGACGCGTTCGGCGTGCAGCACCTCGCGGCCCGCAGTGCGCGCACGCTGTCCGGAGGGGAGGCGCAGCGGGTGGCGCTGGCTCGCGCGCTCGCCCCCGAGCCGCGGGTGCTGCTGCTCGACGAGCCGTTCGCCGGGCTGGACGCCACCACGAGGGTCGACCTGCTCGCGGACCTGCGCTCCGTGCTCGACGGGCTCGACACCGCGGCGTTGCTCGTCACCCACGACCGGTACGAGGCGGCCGCGCTGGCCGGCACGACCGCGCTGCTCGTCGACGGGCGGATCCGCCAGCTGGGCCCCACCGCGCGGGTGCTCGACGAGCCGGCCGACGTGGACTGCGCCCGGCTGGTGGGGCTCACCAACGTGCTCCCGCCGGCCGTCAGCGGCCGGGCCGAACTGCTCGTCGCGCGTCCGGAGCACTGCCGCGCCGTGCGCGGGGGGTGTGTCGAGCTGCGGATCCCCGGCATCGTGCGCCGGGTCGTGCCGCTCGGCGGCCCCACGCGCGTGGACGTGGACACCGCAGCCGGCACCCTCGCCTGCCTCGCCCCCGGCGACGGCGACCTCGCGCCCGGGGTCGCCGCCGCGGTGGTGGTGGAGGAGTCGCAGTTGCGCGTCGTCCGCCGCTCGACGGACGGCGCACTCGTCGGTCAGCCGCCGCTCAGGCCGCCGGTTCCCGCTCGATCCGCTCGTCCGACAGGTCCCGGTGGGAGGTCTCGCCCAGCGCGATGATGCAGCCTGCGCTGACCAGGCAGCACGCCGCGATGATCGCCGAGACCAGGCCCGTGCCCGACGTGCCGCTGAGCACGGAGGCGAACACGACGGGCGCGAGGCCCGCGCCGATGCCCGCGATCTGGTAGCCCAGGGACGCGCCCGTGTAGCGGGACCCGGTGGGGAACAGCTCGCTGTAGAGGGCGCCCAGCGGCCCGTGCAACGCGGCGTGCACCACGCCCTGGCCGACCACGACGGCCAGCACCAGCAGCGCCGTCGATCCGCTGTCGATCATCGGGAACATCAGGAAGCTCCAGCAGGCCATCAACACCGCGCCGGTGATCATGACCGGGCGGCGGCCCACCTGGTCCGACAGCGCCGAGTACCCGATGACCCCGAGGATCGCGACGACCGAGGAGATCGTCAGCGCGTTCAGGACCGTCTGGCGCGAGAAGCCGGCCTGCACGGCGTAGGAGATCAGGAACGTGGTCAGCGTGCCCTGCGCGACGAACGAGCCGAACCCGACGCCCACCGAGAGGGCGAGCGTGCGCGGGTGGTTGCGGAGGATCTCCATCAGGGGCGAGCGCTTCGGCCGGACCGTCGCGGCGGCGAACACCGGTGACTCCTCCACCTTCGCCCGCACGAACAGGCCGATCCCCAGCAGCACCGCGCTCAGCAGGAACGGGATCCGCCAGCCCCACGTCAGGAACTGCTCCTCGCCGCTGACGGCCGCGGCGAGCGCCAGCACCAGCGTCGAGAGCACCATCCCGCTCGGGCCACCCGAGTTGGCGAAGCTCGACCAGAAACCCCTGCGGCTGGTGGCGTGCTCGGCCGACATCAGCACCGCGCCGCCCCACTCGCCGCCGACGGCGATGCCCTGCGCGACGCGCAGCACGATGAGCAGGATCGGGGCGAGCGCTCCGACCTGCGCGTAGGTCGGCAGCAAGCCGATGAGCACGCTGGCCACGCCCATCAGCGTCATGGTCAGGACCAGCATCCGCTTGCGGCCGAGCCGGTCGCCGAAGTGGCCGAACAGGATCCCGCCCAGCGGGCGGGCGAGGTAGCCGGTGGCCAGCGTGCCGAAGCTGGCGATCGTGCCGACCAGGGGATCGAGGTCGGAGAAGAACACCCGGTTGAACACCACCGCCGACGCGGTGGCGTAGAGCAGGAAGTCGTAGTACTCGATGACGCTGCCGAGGTAGCTGGAGAGCACCGCCCGGCGCAGCTGGGTCTGGGGACGTGGTCCGCTCATGCGGGTGGCCTCTCTGCCAAGGCGGGGGTGTGCCCGCGATCCGCTGCGGCGAATGTAGGGAAACCTGTCACTGCCGTCAACGCGACGGATGATGTGGATCCGGCTGCTACTGGGCGGGGCCGTTCGCCAGCGCGGTGCGGCAGCGGTTGAGGTAGTCGCGCAGGGCGGTGCGTTCGGGAGCGGCCAGGTCGGCGAGCATCTGTTCCTCGAGTGCGCGAACCTGGGGCTCCACCCGCTCGAGCAGGGCTTGGCCGGTGGGGGTCAGGCTGATCAGCAGGCGGCGGGCGTGGCGGGGGTCGCGGTGGCGGGTGATGAGCTCACGGCGTTCCAGTGCGGTGACGAGGTCGCCCATGGACTGCGGGGTGACGAAGGCGTTGCGGGCCAGCTCGGCGCTGGTGAGGTCGGCGCGGCGGGCCAGGACGGTGAGCGCGGTGTACTGCAGCGCGGTGGTGCCCGATGGGCGCAGCAGGTCGTCCAGGTGGGCCCGCACCGCGAGTTCCACCTGCTTGACGGCGTAGAGCAGCGACGGCGCCGCACGATCCACGGCGCACCCCCATCTTGTCGGCCCGGCTACAACAGAGTATGAGTAAGGAAACCTGTCATTGGAGGGGGGACACGTGAGGACGGTGGACGCAGCCGCCGGGCTCGGCAGTTGGCCGGCCCGGCGTGCCCGGATCGACCCGGACCGCCCCGCACTCGTCGAGGGCGAGCGCACCCTGACCTACGCGGCGCTGGCGCAGCGCACCGCCCGGCTCGCCGGCGCGCTCGCCGGGTTGGGCGTGCGCCGGGGGGACCGCGTCGCCTACCTCGGTGTCAACGCCGTCAGCGTGTTCGAGACCTTCTTCGCGACCTGGTTGCTGGGCGCCATCGCGGTGCCTTTGAACCACCGGCTCGCCGGCGCCGAGATCCGCTACATGCTCGCCGACGCCGGCGCCTCCGTGCTGGTCCACAGCGCCGACGCCGACCGGTTGCTCGGGTCCGCGCAGCCGTTGCCCGAAGGCGTGCGGCACGTGCTCGCCGTGCCCGGGGAGTACGAGGCCGCGCTCGCGGGCGCGGAGCCGCTCGCGCAGCCGCCCGCCGTGGACCTGGACGCGCCCGCGATCCTGCTCTACACCTCCGGCACCACCGGCAGACCCAAGGCCGCCGTGCTCACCCACGGGAACCTGACCTGGAACACGATCAACCAGCTGGCCCACGTCGACGTGCTGTCCACCGACCGGGCACTGTGCATCGCGCCGCTGTTCCACTGCGTCGGGCTCGGGCAGGTCACGCTGCCGACGCTGTTCAAGGGCGGCAGCGTGGAACCGCTGCCCGCCTTCGACCCGGGCGCCGTGCTCGCCCGGATCGCGCAAGCGCGGATCACCAGCTTCTCGGCGGTGCCGACGATGCTGCAGATGATGGTCGAGCACCCGTCGTGGGACGCGGTGGACCTCGGCTCGCTGCACACGGTGCTCTACGGCGGCTCGCCCGTGCAGGAACGCGTGGCACGGGCCTGGCTCGAGCGCGGGGTGCGGGTGCGTCAGGGCTACGGCATGACCGAGGCGTCCCCCGGCGTCTACATGGAGCCCCGCGACGGCGGCGCGGAGCACCCGGTGTCCGTCGGCGTCCCGCACTTCTACACCGACGTCGCGATGCTGCGCGACGGCGAGGTGGGGCCGCTCGCGGGCGAACCGGCCGAGCTGCTGGTCCGCGGGCCGCACGTGTTCGCCGGCTACTGGCAGCGGCCGCAGGAGACCGACGACGTGTTCGTCGACGGCTGGTTCCGCTCCGGTGACGTGCTGCGCGTGCGCGACGGCGGCCGGGCCGAGGTCGTCGACCGCGTCAAGGACGTGATCATCTCCGGCGGCGAGAACATCTACCCGGCCGAGGTCGAGGCGGTGCTCGTGCAGCTCGACGACGTCGCGGACGCCGCGGTGGTCGGCGTTCCGGACGCCCGGTGGGGCGAGGTCGGCGTCGCCTACGTGCAGCCGCGCCCCGGCGCCGTGCCGCCCGAGGCGCAGCTGCGCGCCCACCTGGAGGCCCACCTCGCCCGTTTCAAGATCCCGAAGTACGTCGAGCTCGTCGACGCGCTGCCCCGCAACGCCACCGGCAAGGTCCGCCGCGTGGAGCTGCGGGAGCGGGCGGCGACGACCGTTCTCCCGGAAGGACCCGCATGACCGACGAGCACGTCCGCCCGTTGCTCCCACCCACCCTTCAGGTGCAGCGGCACGGCGCGGACCGGGAGATCGCCGTGTTGCGCCTGGCCCGCGCGGCCAAGCGCAACGCCCTGGACGACGCCACCGTGCTGGGCATCGAGTCGTTCTTCACGACCCTGCCCTCGGAGGTGCGCGTGGTCGTGCTCGCCGCGGACGG
This sequence comes from Pseudonocardia sp. MH-G8, assembly GCF_002262885.1. Classification (GTDB taxonomy): domain Bacteria; phylum Actinomycetota; class Actinomycetes; order Mycobacteriales; family Pseudonocardiaceae; genus Pseudonocardia. Next base: position 289,691 of record NZ_NKYF01000009.1, read on the forward strand.
GCCGCACTTCTCCGCCGGGCTGGACCTCTCCGAGCTCGTCGAGCGCGACGCGTTCTCCGGGATCGCGCACTCGATGATGTGGCACCGCGTGTTCGAGCGGATGGAACGCGGGCGGGTGCCGGTGATCGCGGTGCTGACCGGTGCGGTGATCGGCGGCGGCCTGGAGCTGGCCTGCGCCGCGCACGTGCGGGTGGCCGAGCCGAGCGCCTTCTACGCTCTGCCGGAGGGGCAGCGTGGGCTCTTCGTCGGCGGCGGGGCGTCGGTGCGGCTGCCGCGGCTGATCGGCACCCACCGGATGGCGGACATGATGCTCACCGGCCGGGTGCTCGACGCCGAGGAGGGTCAGGCGCTGGGCATCACGCAGTACCTCGCCGACCGGGGTGAGGGGCTCACCCTCGCGCTGGAACTGGCCGCGAAGGTGGCCGCCAACTCGCCGGTCACGAACTTCGCCGTGTTGCAGGCGCTGCCGCGCATCGCCGAGGCCGCCCCCGACCAGGGGTACCTGATGGAGGCGCTGATGGCGGCCGTCTCCGGCGCGGACGCCGAGGCCCAGGACCGGATGCGGGCGTTCCTGGAGGGCCGCGGCGCGAAGGTGAGTCGCGGATGACGACCCCGGATGCCCGCATCGGGGAGTACCTGACCTTCCTGGAGCGCGAGCACGGGCGCTCGTTCGGCTCCTACACCGACCTGCACCGCTGGTCGGTCACCGACCTCGACGGGTTCTGGTCCTCGATCGCGCAGTTCGCGGAGGTCCGGTTCGCGACGCCGCCGCGCGCCGTGCTCGGCCGCCGCGAGATGCCGGGCGCCGAGTGGTTCCCGGGGGCCACCCTCAACTACGCCGAGCACGCCCTGCGCGGCCCGGGCGAGGACATCGCGGTGATCGCCCACTCGCAGACCCGCGACCCCGTCCGGTTGACCTGGGACGCGCTGCGCGACCAGGTGGCCAGGGCGCGGGCCGGGCTCGTCCGGCTGGGCGTGCGCCGCGGCGACCGGGTGGTGGCCTACCTGCCCAACATCCCCGAGACGTTGGTGGCCTTCCTCGCGACGGCGAGCCTCGGGGCGGTGTGGGCGAGCTGCGCCCCGGAGTTCGGCGCCCGCAGCGTGGTCGACCGGTTCGGGCAGGTCGAGCCGCGGGTGCTCCTGGCCGCGCCGGGCTACCGCTACGGCGACCGCGACGTCGACCGAACGGGCGAGGTGGCCGCGATCCGCGCGGGCCTGCCCACCGTCGAGCACGTGGTGGCGGTGCCCTACGGCGCAGGTGAGCTCCCCGGCACGCTGCCGTGGGCGGAACTGCTCGCCGGGCCGGGCGAACCCGGTGCCGACCCCGTCCCCTTCGACCACCCGCTGTACGTGCTGTTCTCCTCGGGCACGACCGGGCGCCCGAAGGCGATCGTGCACGGCCACGGCGGGATCCTGCTCGAGCACCTGAAGAACCACGCCCTGAGCTGGGACCTCGGGCCCGGCGACCGGATCCTCTGGTTCTCCACCACCGCGTGGATGATGTGGAACGCATTGGTGTCCGGATTGCTGGTCGGCGCGTCGGTGGTGCTGGTGGACGGCAACCCGCAGCATCCCGACCTCGGCATGCAGTGGCGGCTGGCCGGCGAGACCGGCGCGACGCTGATGGGCGCGAGCCCCGGTTTCCTGATGGCCTGCCGGGCCGCAGGCCTCACCCCGGGGCGCGACCACGACCTGTCGCGGCTGCGCCAGCTCGGCGCCGCCGGCAGCCCGTTGCCCGCCGAGGGCTACCGCTGGGTGGCCGAGCAGCTCCCCGGCGTCCTGCTCAACGTCGGCAGCGGCGGTACCGACGTCTGCTCCGGGATCGTGCAGGGCGGGCCGTGGCAGCCGGTGTGGCCCGGGGAGATCTCCGGGCCGGCGCTGGGCGTGGCGGCCGAGGCCTTCGACGAACGCGGCCGGCCGGTGGTCGGAGAGCTGGGCGAGCTGGTGATCACCCAGCCGATGCCGTCGATGCCCGTCGGCTTCTGGGGCGACCCGGACGGGCGCCGCTACCGCGACGCCTACTTCGCCACCTACCCGGGCGTGTGGCGCCACGGTGACTGGGTGCGCTTCTCCGCGCACGGCAGCTGCGTGGTCACCGGACGCTCCGACGCCACGCTCAACCGGGGTGGCGTGCGGCTGGGCACCGCCGAGTTCTACCGCGTGGTGGAGGAGCTGCCGGAGGTGGCCGACAGCCTCGTGGTGCACCTGGAGGACGCGGCAGGCGGGCCGGGGGAGCTGTTGCTGTTCGTGACACCGGCCGACGGCGTCGTCCTGGACGACGCCCTGCGCGCCCGGATCGCGGGCGAGCTGCGGGCGGCGCTGTCGCCGCGGCACGTGCCGGACCGGGTGCTCGCCGTGCCGGTCGTGCCCCGCAACCGGACCGGGAAGAAGCTGGAGCTGCCGGTGAAGAAGATCCTGCGAGGGGCGGCCGTCGACGACGTCGCCGGCCGCGACGTGCTCGCCGAGCCCACCGCGCTCGACGCGTTCGTCGCCCTGGCGGCGGGGAGGACGGCATGACGCGCGTGGCCGTGATCGGCACCGGGGTGATCGGGGCGAGCTGGACGGTGCACTTCCTCGCCCAGGGCCTGGACGTGGTGGCCAGCGACCCGGCACCGGACGCCGAGGAGCGGCTGCGCGAGGCGGTCGGCGCCCACGAGCGGTTGACGTTCACCGCCGACCCGGGGGAGGCGGCGGCCGCGGCCGACTTCGTGCAGGAGAACGCCCCCGAGCGCCCCGAGGTCAAGAACGCGCTGTTCGCGACGCTCGACGCCGCGGCCCGCCCGGAGGTCGTGCTGGCCAGCAGTTCCTCCACCCTCCTGCCGAGCGCGATCGCCCGCGCCTGCACGCGTCACCCGGAGCGGGTGGTCGTCGGGCACCCGTTCCACCCGCCGCACCTGGTGCCGCTCGTGGAGGTCGTGCCGGGCGAGGCCACGGCCGAGGCCGCCATGGAGGCCGCGATGGCGTTCTACACGGCCGTCGGCAAGAAGCCGGTCCGGTTGCGCCGGGAGCTGCCCGGCCACCTGGCCAACCGCCTCCAGGCGGCCTTGTGGCGGGAGGCGTACGCGCTGGTGCAGAGCGGCGCGGCGAGCGTCGCGGACGTCGACACGGCCATCGCGTACGGCCCGGGTCTGCGCTGGGCGCTGCTCGGGCCGCTCGCCACCCAGCACCTGTCCGGAGGTGCGGGCGGTCTCGGGCACGTGCTCGCCCACCTGGGCCCGCCCACGGAGGCGATCTGGCGCGACCTCGGCGAGCCGGACATGACGCCCGAGTTCGTCGCCGACCTGGTGGCGGGTGTCGAGGAGGAGCTCGACGGCGCCGACCCGGTCGCGCTCACCGCCCGCCGCGACGCCGCGCTGCGCGCCGTGCTCGCCGCCAAGACCGATCTTCCCTAGGAGCCCGCGTTGGACCTCACGACCCTCGACATCCCCTCCTTGGACGCCATCGACGTGCACGTGCACGTCGAGCAGGACAGCCACGGCTGCTTCGCCCTCGACCAGGAGCTGATGGACGCCTCCGCGGCGTACTTCCGCTCCGGTCAGGACCGCACCCCGACGGTCGCGGCGATCGCCGAGCACTACCGCGAGCGGAACACGGCGGCGGTCGTGTTCACCGTGGACGCGTCCGCCGCGTCCGGGCACCCGGCGCTGTCCAGCGAGGAGATCGCCGACCTCGCCGCTGCACACCCCGACGTGCTGATCCCGTTCGGCTCGGTGGACCCGCACGCCGGGAAGGCGGCGGTGGCGCGGGCCCGGCGGCTGGTCACCGAGCACGGGGTGCGCGGGTTCAAGTTCCACCCGAGCATGCAGGCGTTCGAGCCGAACGACCAGCGCTTCTACCCGCTCTACGCGGCGATCGCCGAGCTGGGCGTCCCGGCGCTGTTCCACACCGGCCAGACCGGTATCGGCGCGGGCCTGCCCGGCGGTCACGGCATCAAGCTGCGCTACTCGGCACCGATGCTGCTCGACGACGTGGCCGCCGACTTCCCGGAGCTGACGATCGTGATGGCGCACCCGTCGGTGCCGTGGCAGGACGAGGCGATCTCCATCGCCACGCACAAGGCGAACGTCTACATCGACCTGTCCGGCTGGTCGCCGAAGTACTTCCCGCCGCAGCTCGTGCGTGCGGCGAACAGCCTGCTGAAGCACAAGGTGCTGTTCGGCTCCGACTTCCCGGTGATCACCCCGGACCGCTGGCGCGCGGACTTCGAGAAGCTGGAGATCAAGGACGAGGTGCGCCCGCTGATCCTGAAGGAGAACGCGGTGCGGATGCTGGGTCTGGGCTGAGCGCTGCGGCCACGCGCGCAGCGTCGAGGTCGCGCCGCACCTGCTCCGCCACGTCGACGGCCGTGTCCGAGTACTGACCGGACAGACAGACCGGGCCGCTCCAGCCCATGCGCTCCAGCTGCGCGAAGGCTGCCGACCAGTCGGCGCGCCCCTGCGGGCCCGGCACGAACCACGGCTTCCAGCCACCACCCACGGTGCCTGCCGGTGGATCGGTCCGGACGTGCACGACGTTCTTGAGGTTCACGATCGCGAGCCGATGGGCGACCAGCTCCAGGGTGACGGCGGGGTCGTCGCCGGCGAGCGCGTCGTGTGCGGCGTCCCAGACCACGCGGAAGTGCTCGACGGGGAGCCCGTCGAGAAGCTGCAGGACGCCCAGGGCCGAGGAGACGTAGCGCCCGTGGTGCGGCTGCACCCCTACCTGCACGCCGTAGCGCTCGGCGAGCGGCGCGGCTGCCTCCAGCTGCGCCCGGACGCGGCACACCGACGCCGCGTACCCGTCCGGCCCCAGTTCGGCCATGGTCCTGATGAGCGGCACGCCCGCGGCGCGGCAGGCGGCGAACACCGGCTCGTCGAGGCCGGCGGCGATGCTGATCACTTCGACCCCGTCGGCGCGCAGCCGCTCGACGAAGGCGGGCAGGCGCTCCTCGGCGTTCGCGGGGGTGACGTGCGCGCTCTCGCGGACCGGGACCTCGGCACCGGTGAAGCCGAGGCCGGCGACCAGCGGACCCAGCTCGTCGGCGGGGAGCGCGGACCAGGGCTTGGTGAAGACGGACCAGAGAAGGGTCATGGCTGTCAGCGGCCTCCGAGCCCGCTCATGGTGATCCCGCGGACGAACCACCGTTGGGTCAGGAAGAAGATGACGATCAGCGGGACGGTCGTGACCGTCGCCGCCATCAGCAGCAGGTTCCACTGCGTGCCGTTGGTGTCCTGGAAGACCTGCAGCCCGACGGCGACGGTGCGCGTCGCGTCGCTGTTGGAGATCACCAGCGGCCAGAGCAGGTTGTTCCACTGCCCGATGAACTTGAACACCGCGAGCGTCGCGATGGCGGGCACGGCCAGCGGCAGGATCACGCGGGTGAACGCCTGCCAGCGGTTGGCCCCGTCCAGGCGCGCCGCCTCCTCGTAGTCGCGCGGGATGCCGAGGAAGAACTGGCGCAGCAGGAACACCCCGAGCGCGGTGAACGCGTGCGGCAGGATCATCCCGGGCCAGGTGTCGATGCCCTGCAGCCGCGCCACCAGCACAAACTGCGGGATCAGCGTCACCTGCGACGGGATCATGAGCGTGGCGAGGTAGATCCCGAACAGCACGCCACGACCGCGGAACTCGAGCCGCGCGAACGCGTACGCCGCGAGCGCCGCGGTGATCGTCTCCAGCAGGGTGGTGCCGGCCGCGAAGATCACGGTGTTGAGCAGGTAGCGCCCGAGTGGCACGAGCTCGAAGGCGCGGACCAGGTTCTCCGGGTGCCAGCTGCTCGGCCAGAACGACGGGCTCGCCGCCATCGACTCGGTGTCGGACTGGAACGCCACCAGCACCATCATCACGACCGGGACGAGCGTGACGGCGGTGACGAGGAAGCAGGTGAAGACGACCAGCTTCCGGCGCCACAGGAGGGCGTCAGTTGTCATAGTGGACCAGCCTCCGCTGCAGGACGAACTGGATTCCGGTGATCACGGCGATGAACGCGAACAGCACCAGCGACTGCGCGGCTGCGTAGCCCTGGTCGTAGTTCTCGAAGCCGGTCCGGTAGATGTACATGACGAGCGTGGTGGTGCCGGTGCCCGGACCGCCGTTGGTCATGATCAACGCCTGGTCGAACACCTGGAACGACCCGATGATCGAGGTGACGACCACGAAGAAGAACGACGGCGAGAGCATCGGAAGCGTGATGTTGCGGAAGCTCTGCCACGGGCTGCTGCCGTCGACCTTCGCGGCCTCGTAGAGCTGTTGCGGGATCGCCTGCAGACCGGCGAGGAACACGACCATCCCGAAGCCGAAGCCCTTCCACACGCTCATCACGATCAGCGCGGGCATGGCCCAGGTGTCGGAGATCAGCCACGCAGGCCCGTCGATCCCGACGAGTGCGAGCACGGTGTTCACGAGCCCGCCGGTGGGGATGTAGAGCCAGATCCACACGAACGCGACGGCCACGGTGATCGTCGCGTAGGGCAGCAGCAGGAGCGAGCGGAACGCCGCGACGCGGCGCAACCCCTGGTTGAGCAGCAGCGCGAGCGCCAGGCTCACGACGATCGTGAGCGGCACGCTGACGAACGTGAAGTACGCGGTGTTGCCCAGCGCCGACCAGAACGTGGGGTCCTCGCCGAGCCGCCAGAAGTTGCGCAACCCGGCGAAGGTGGGCGGGCTGAACAGGTTCCAGTCCAGCAGCGAGATCACGCCGGCCGCGACCACCGGACCGGCGGTGAACACCACGAACCCGGCGAAGCTCGGTAGCAGGAACAGCCAGGCGGCGCGGGTCTGCCCGTCACGCATGCGGCGCCGGGGCGGCCCGTTCGGGGGTGAACTGCCGGACGTGCCCGTCGATCCGGCGATGGTCTGGACGGCCACGGTGCCCTCCTCCGCTGATGGGGTGATCACTGGCGCCGCTGGGCGGCCTGGCGGACGTTCTCCTGGTGCTGGGTCATCAGCACGTCCAGCCGCGGCGTGAGGCCGGCGACGGCCTCGGCCACGGTGAGCTGCCCGAGGAAGCTGCGTGGCAGGTCCTGGCCCAGCAGCTGGCGGACCTGGTTCCAGTTCGTGGTCACCTCGAACGGGTGGCCGCCCGCCAGCTCGCCGGCGAGGATCTGCTGGACGATGCCGAGGTTGTCCGGTGGCGGCCGGAACGCCGAACCGGCGGAGAAGCGGGCGGGGTTGTTGCGCCCGGCGCGGGCGTAGATGTCGAGCGCTCCGGTGCTGGTGAGGGTCTTGAGCAAGGTCCAGGCCAGCTCGAGGTCGGCTCCCTCGAGACCGGCGGGGATCGCGAAGCTCGAGCCCGACACCCGGGGTTTGCTCCCGGCGGGTCCGGCGGGGAACGGCACGATGTCCCAGTCGAACTCCGCCTTGCGGACGTTCACCACCTGCCACGGCCCGTTCTGCATGAACGCGACGTTGCCCTCGAGGAAGTTCGACAGCGCGCTCACGGTGACGAGGTTCGTGATCGGCGGCGTGACCCGGTCGCGGACGAACAGCCCGATCACGAAGTCGAGGGCCTCCATCGCCTCCGGGGTGCCGAGCGCGCTGGCCGTGGCGTCGGCGTTCATGACGTCGCCGCCCGCGCTGTAGATCCAGGAGACGAGGTCGTCGATGCTCGGTGCGCAGGTGAACCCGTACCGGTCCGGCGGCGCGCTGAGCGCGATCGCCAGCTCCCGGAACCGCGCCCACGGCATCGGCTCCGTGGGCGAGGGCAGGTCGATCCCCTGCTCGGCGAGCAGCGTCTTGTTGACGTACAGCACGTTCGGCGCCACATCGAACCCGACGGCGTAGGTGCGCCCGCCGAAAGAGGAGATGGCGCGGATGTCGGGGTAGAAGTCGTCGAGGTCGAACTCCGGGTCCGCCGCGATGAGGTCGTCGAGCGGGCGGTGCGCACCGCGGGCGGCGTAGGTGGGCAGCAGCCAGCCGTTGACGGCGGTGACGAGGCCGGCCGTGCCGCTCACCAGCTGCAGGTCGAGCTTGGTCGGGTAACCGCCCGACGGGGTCAGCGTCGGGATGGATGCGACGCCCATCTGCTGCTCGACGTAGTCGCTGAAGTCGCTCCAGACCTGCGTCTCCGCAGCGCTGCTCGACCACATCGACCAGGTGGCGGCGCCCTCGGGGCGGCCCCCGCACCCGCTGAGCAGTCCGCTCGCGCCCAGGCCGAGGCCGGTGATCCCGGCCAGCTTCAGCAGGTCGCGGCGGGCGAGTCGGTGAGGCATCGTCGTCTCCCGGGGTCTCAGGTGAAGGTCAGGTCGCGGGCCTCGGCGCGGATGCGCTCCTCGTCGACCTCCACACCGAGGCCGGGAGCGTCGGGCACGGTGGCGACGGCCTTGGTGATCCGCAGGCCGCCGACGTAGAGGTCGGCCAGCAGTTCCGGGCCGTTCAGCTCGGCCGGGAGCGCGAGGTCGAGCTGGCTGAACACGTGCAGCGCGGCGGCGAACCCGATCCCGCAGTCGGTCAGACCGCTCGCGAGCAGCTCGACGCCGTTGGCCTGCGCCACCTGCGCGGTCTTGAGCGCGTTGCGGATGCCGCCGGACTTTCCGATCTTGACGACGACGAGGTCGGCCGCGTCCAGTGCGACGGTGCGCGCGAGGTCGGCGGCGGTGAAGCTGCCCTCGTCGATCGCGACCGGCAGGTCGATCATCGCGCGCAGCCGCCGCAGGCCGAGCAGGTCGGTGCTGGGTACGGGCTGCTCGACGCAGTGCAGGCCGGGCACGCCGCCGATCGCGCCGAGCAGCTGCCGCAGCGCGGCGGGCCGGTACGACTGGTTCGCGTCGAGCCAGAGCGGCTTCCCGCCGGCCACCTCGGCCGCCGCGACGACCGCTGCGGCGTCGGCGTCCGGGTCGCCCGCGATCTTCACCTTGTACGCGGCGTAGTCCGCGGACTGCTGCACCCGCTCCCGCACCGCGGCCGGGGCGTCCACCCCGATCGCCGAGCAGAGCGGGATCTCCGCGTGCACGGCGCCGCCCAGCAGGGCGTGCACCGGCAGGCCGGCCGCGCGGCCTGCGGCGTCGTGCATCGCGAGATCCACGGCGGCGCGGGCGAACGGGAAGCCGTTGGACACCGAGGGGCTCAATACCCGGTTGGCGCGCCTGTGGAACAGCTCCACGTCGAACGGGGTGAGCTCGAGCAGCAACGGCTGGAGGTAGCGCTTGATCACCACCGCGATCGTCTCGGCCGTCTCGTAGCTCCAGCTGGGCAGCGCACGCTGCTCGCCCCACCCGACGACCCCATCCTCGGTTGTGATCTTGACGAACAGCACGTCCCCCGCGCTGTCCGGCGTACCGACGGCGCCGCTGCCGAGCACGAAGCCCTTGGCGAAGGGCACCGCGACGGGGAAGACCTCCACCGTCCTGATGCGCCCCGTCATGCCGCGATCGCCCAGGTGGCGGGGTCGACGAGGCTCGGCCCGCGCTCGCCGCGGTCGAGGAACGCGACCACGTCGGCGACGACGTGTCCGGCGAGCGCCAGGTGCCCCTCGGTGGTGTCGCCCGCGACGTGCGGGCTGAGCAGCAGGTTCGGCGCGGCCAGCACCTCGGGTGCCAGCGTCGGTGGCTCGGTGTCGTAGACGTCGAGGGTGGCCGAGATCCGCCCGGCGAGCACGTGCTCGAGCAGCGCGTCCTGGTCGATCGCCGGGCCGCGGGAGGAGTTGACGACGACCGCGCCGTCCGGGAGCGCGTCGATCAACCCGCGGCTGACCATGCCGGCCGTCTCGGGCACGTTCGGCACGTGCACCGAGATGATCGGGCAGGCCAGTGCCTCCTCCAGGGCGACGGTGCGCACGCCGAGCGCCGCGGCCCGTTCGGCGTCCAGGTACGGGTCGTAGACGCGTACGTCGCAGCCGAACGGGCGCAGCAGCGTGATCAGCGCGCGGGCCGTGGAGCTCGCGCCCAGGATCCCGACCGACCGGCCGCGGATCTCGTGGCCGCGCAGGTACCCGGGCTTCCACTCGCCCGCCCGCATCGCGGTGTCGAAGCGGGGGAGCTGCCGCGTCAGGGTCAGGATCGCCGCGAGGCAGTACTCGCCCACCGACCACGCGATCCGCCCGGCCGCGGAGAACACGGTCACGCGGTCCAGTACGGCCGGGTCGATCAGCTTCTTCACCGAGCCGGCCGCGTGGGCGACGATCGCCGGACCGGAGCCGTCGGCCCACAGCGCGGTGTCCAGGTGCGGGGTGCCCCAGCTGGTGAGTACGACGTCGGACCCGGCGACGAGCCGGGTCAGCTCTGCGGCGTCCAGCTCGGGGCCGGCCCACACCACGTCGAAGCGCTCCTCGAGGAGGGCGCGGGTGGCGGCATCGCACACGTCGGCGACACGGTGCGGGGTCATGGCGACGGCGATGCGGGGCAAGCTGGCTCCTCGGGGACGTGCGGTGGGAACGCGAGGACGCTAAGTCCGGGAGTCCATGCGCGTCCAAGCCCGATTCCGTATGAACCGATACCGTCCGCGGCATGGATGTGTCCCTGCACCAGCTCCGCGGATTCGTGGCCGTCGCCGAGGAACAGCACTTCGGCCGGGCGGCAGCGCGTCTGAACGTCACCCAGCCGCCGCTGTCACGCCAGGTGCAGGGGCTCGAGTCCACGCTCGGGGTGGACCTGTTCGACCGCGTCGGCCGCGGTGTGCGGCTCAACGCGGCCGGCGAGGTCTTCCTGGCCCACTGCCGGCGGGTGCTCGCCCTGATCGACGTGGCGCCGGACGCCACCCGCCGCGCGGCCGAGGGGGAGACGGGCACGCTGCGGATCGGGTTCACCGCGATCGGGGCGTATGCGGTGCTGGCGGACTTCCTGGGCGTCGTGCACGAGCGCCTGCCGGCGGTCAGCGTCGCGCTGACGGAACTGGCCAGCCCCGCCCAGTTCGACGCACTCGCCGGGATGGAGCTCGACATCGGCCTCGTGCGGCCGCCGATCCCGGACCAGTTCGCGTCGGTGTTGGTGCACTCCGAGGACCTCGTGCTCGCCGTGCCCGAGGCGCATCCCCACGCCCGCGCCGAGGGGCCCGTGGCGCTGACCGAGGTCACCACCGAGTACATCGGGTACAGCCCTGAGGGCTCGCGCTACCTGCACGACATCTGCGCGGCGATGATCGGCATGGACACCTATCGCGTGAGCCGACTCGTATCGCAGGTGCCGACGATGCTCGCGCTGGTCCGGGCCGGCCTCGGCTGCGCGCTCGTGCCCCGTTCGATCACAGCGATGGGCGTGGACGGCGTTCATTACCGGGAACTCGCCGCTGCCGACGCGCACTCGGTGACGCTGCACGCCTGCTGGAGCCCGGGTAACTAGTCAGGTCATTGGGGTGCGGGCAGCCAGGGCCGTCCCTCGGCGAGCATGACGAGGGTGTCGAAGAAGTGCCTGCCGTGTTTGGCGGCGGTGGAGAGGTA